>CAVUHB010000001.1:0-237688 GCA_963741165.1 Candidatus Acidiferrales bacterium
ATAGGATGCCCTATGAAACGTGGAACATCCGTTGAGTTTCAAGCTTCTCTCCCAGTTGGACCGACGCCTTGAGCTCGTGCGGAGCCTCATGCCTCGACCCTTCGGCGGGTGGATCGCCTCATTGCGCGAGGCTCTCGGCCTTAGCCAGCGCCAGGTCGGCAAGAGAATGCGGGCTTCGGGACAGGCCATCCAGCAGTTCGAAAAGGCCGAAGCCGATGACCGCATCACACTCCGCGCCCTTCGGCGAGTTGCCGGAACCATGGGCTGGGACTTCGTCTACGTACTCGTGCCGAAGTCCGGATCGTTCGCGGAACTCGCAGAACAACCCACTCGTGAACAAGCCGCTCGTGATGTCAAAAGCGTCGTTCATACGATGGCACTTGAAGACCAGAAACCCGGAAACACCAACCAACTGATCGAAGATGAGGCTCAGCGGCGCCTGAGCCGCCGCAAGACACGATGAACTTCATCCTCAATCAAAAATACTCGGACGGGAATACCCCGATCCGGCTGGAAGAAGCCGAACAACTCATTCCTCGCATCAGCACCCTGGGCGAACTCAATGAATATGAAGCACTGAACATCCTACGGGCTCGCGAGTGGGCGTTTGACGGTCGAACGATGAAATCAACGGATCCGCTCGAAGAACCTTATGTCCGGGAATTGCACCACCGCATGTTCGCTAACGTCTGGAAATGGGCGGGTACCTATTGTCAAACGGAGAGAAACATCGGTTGCGACCCGAAAGAGATCGTGCAGCGAATCCCCCAGCTTCTCGCCAACACCCGATACTGGCTGGAGAACAAAACCTTCTCAACGGAAGAAGCGCTACTTCGCTTTCACCACCAGCTCACAAGAATTCATCCGTTTGCAAATGGCAACGGACGTCACGCGCGAATGATAGCCGACGTCGTCGTCGTAAAGTACAGCGGAACGGAATTCACCTGGGGTGCCGGAAAAGACCTAGTCACACAAGGGGATGCACGCACCAGATATCTCGCCGCGCTGCGCAAGCTCGACGCCAATGAAAATGACGTGCAATCGCTGCTCGAGTTCGCGCGCTCGTAACGGCGGCTGTTGCGACGGTCATTCGCTTTGTTTGCATTTCGATCTGAAGTTGCTTCTATTCAGAGAGTAGTTGCTAGATGAACTTGATCCGGCATCCTTCAGTCTTAAGGCGCATGGTGGCATTCAGCATTAGGGAGGGCTGGAACAAAAACTGGGTTTGTCTCAAAAAAGATCTCCAATATGCTGCTAGCCGAACTTTCTCAGTTGGGTGCTTCTGAGCCGGTTAAGTGCCTTGGAATCAGTCGAGGGTAGGGAAAGGTCTCCACCACAAAATAGCCTCCTATCGTATGGTTGGTACCTCGATTTCGTAGCTCTGTTTTTGCCCCACCAGGCGCGGTGGTGGCTGGCTCGGCAACCGCAATTTCAGCTTCTCGATCAGCACCCGGGTGTCGACAGAAGGCTGTGTGTAGCGCGGCAGAATCAACCAACGTTGATCGACCGTAGGAATCCACACGTCAATCACTTTGATTTCCGCCAACTTCCCGAACACTGCCGTAGGCGTCAACCCTGGTGCGTGCAGCAACAGGCGCTGCTTCAGCGTCACTTGTAAGCAATAGGCGAGAAAGGCGATCAGAATGTGTGCGTCGGCGCGATGCTCCAGTTGATGACGGATCGAGCGGATGCAAAGTTCACTTTTCAGCGTCCGGAATACCGCTTCGATCTGGGTCAACTGTACGTAGCGCGTCCACAGCACGCTGGGATCTCCGGCCGTAAGGTTGGAGCGCAACAAGTAGTGCCCGTCGCGCCATTCCGCCTCCTGGAGTTTTTGCTTGTCCACACGAAACTGGAAGGTCTCCCGCGTGACCTGCTGGCCTTCTCCGGGTACCTGTAGAAGCACGAACTGGAATGAGCGGCCCGCTTGCGATTTCGCGGCGCCCACACGCATCAACAACTGGTCGCGCGAAGGAAGGTTTCGCCGCATGGCACGGAGTTTTCTGAGCAAGCGAGCCAGACGCTTGCGGCGCATGGCGGTCTCTTTGGCTCTTCTTCCTTCACTCTTGGCCAACACGTAGAGTTCGCCGTCCTGCTCAAACAGTTTTACGTCCACCGAATCTCTGACCTGCTGCCAGGGTAGATCCAACCACTTCTTTTCATACTGCTGGATCTTGCCTTTCGGTGTTCCTACCAGATAGAAAATCTCGCGTGCCGGATCTCGCATCTCTTGTAGAATCTCTTCGGTCGGAATGCCGCGGTCCATCACCCACATACGTTTTGCTTTCCCATAGGTCTTCTCAATCCGGTCGAGAAATCCGCGGAGCGTAGTGCGATCGCTGGTATTGCCGTCCAGGACTTCGTAGGCCAACGGGAATCCGTCGGTGGTGATCACCAGCGCAATCACCAGCTGCAAACAGTCCGTCCGTTTATCACGACTGTGACCGTACTTAGCCTTGGGGTTCTCTTCCATTGCGCCTTCAAAGTACGTGCTCGTCAGGTCGTAGAGCAGCACTTCGAATTCCGCCTTAAACAGATCGGCCCACTTCTGTCGCAACCATAGAAACAGTTCCTGCTTATGTTCCAGCACACGATCCAAGCAGCGATACAAGCGGTTTTTCTCCGCCACGGAGAAATCTGTCCCCAGCAGCGCATCCATGGCGGTGGTCAGATACCACTGGTGATGTACACGAAACTCGCTTCCCGGATCCAGCAGTTGGCTCACGACCAGGAGTTGCAATACTTTTTCCCAAGGAACTTCTTCCCGTGTTCCGGCAAAATGAGCGTCCCAAAACTCATCGAGGCCCAGTTGGCGCCACAACTCACACCCTAACCAATAACTGCCGAACAAGCGAGGACACCGCAGTTCCAGGCCGCTCAGTTTTACTTGCAGACTGTCGACCGCATCGGCGGGAATCTCGCGGTCATCGGGAAACAAACTCAAGTTCGCATATTCTTGTTGCTCTTCATCAAACACCGCGAGCGTCTTGCGCCAGGCCGCTTGTTGTTGATCGTTGATCTCGCCAAGATAGAGAACGGTTCGCTGCACGGTTTTGTCAGAGGCGATGCGATGGTTTTCTACGATGCTGAAGTAGCGATGGTCTTTGCCGTCTTTTTTGCGATTGTTGCTGCGCAGAAACATGCTGACAGTAGACTGCCAGACCTCTAGGGTCTAAGGGAAGGCCCTAGGTCTCCACTCAACCGTTTTTTCAGACCGCGGCCATGTAAACACACAACTTAACGAGGAAAAGTATTGCAAAAAAGCCGAAAAACGTCTGCAAGTGGTCAAATCGGGCTAACGGTATGGCTCGACTGCTATCCGCGAATGTTGGGCTTTCGAGCGACATCGTGTGGAGGGGCGCCCGGTACACACACCGGTATCTGGAAACATTCGGTTCGTGGTCGCTGTCACGTCGACCGGTTGAATCTCGAGCACGTAGAGACGCGCGAAGAAACCCTCGAAGTAATGGCAGGTCAGGCAATTGTGACTCATCGCGGAGAGTGGATGCGCTACAGCACTCCCGAACCTGACGGTGCCGAATATATTGCTGTGTGCTTACCTGCCTTTTCTCCCCTGCTTGTGCATCGAGAGCAGTGACACCTCTGGTCGCGTCAGGGCGCAAAGGCGGCACACTTTACGGGGCAAGGCTTGAAGGACCACGGAATTCAACCGGCACTCACGTTTTTAGATTGGACTGAGACGGCCAGACTCGCTTCGTTTAATCGGCAGCACTACCCTCTAGGGCACTCACCTTGTCTTCGTGCCAAGGCGGAAGAATCTTTAGCAGCACATATAGAATTATAAAGGGGAGAACGAGAAGAATGATGGCGGGTAAAAGCCCTTCACGCGTCGCGAAGGCCATTTTGTAGGTGGTATATCCCAGGAAGCTCTTTGAAAATAGCTGTCCACCGATGACCACGTTCCACCTCATCGCGAAGATTCCGATCATGGTCAGGATTCCGGCAAACGCATAGATTCGTTTGCGAGCTAGCTGTGAAAACTGGATGAGTTGTGGGGCGGCCAGCAGCGCTAGTGGAAGCAATGTGCCAAGGAAAATCTGAAATACTACCTGCGAGACAAACAGTCGAGTGTGCACCATGAAGTCAAGGCTTCGGAAAGATTCGTCTGATTCATAGATGCGGTGAATCAGATCCAGCATTTCCAAAGTGAAATCAATAATAAAGGTGTAGAGGAGATATTTGGCGATGGTATCCAGACAGCGCATATCGATCGCTTTTCGCCGGAGGTAGGAAGTCAACATGTACACAAGCAAAACCAGAGCAATTCCGGAAACCATCGCCGAAAACAGAAACACAACCGGCATAAGCGGCGTGGACCACCAGGGATTTGCCTTGATGGATCCAAAAATGAAACCAACGTAACCGTGGAGCAGAAACGCCGAGGGAATCCCAATCAGGGTAACGGTCCATCCAACCAGGTCGTCCATTCGTAGGGCGCCGGGGCTGATGTTCTGGGAGCCTAGCGTCAACACACGATAGAGAACTCGTCGCCAGCCAGTGGTGGACCGGGATAGCAACACAATATCACGACGGTAATCGAGCCAGATTTCCAGCAGCAACACCGCCATCAGGTACCACAGATAAACGAAGCCGAACATAGCCATGGCGGACGCCCGATTGGGTGTGAGGTACATCTCCAAGGAACGCTCCGGGTGTCCGAGGTGCAGCTGAAGTGGCAAAGGCGCAACGATCAGAAACGCAAGTGCGGTTAGTAGCGCGAGTCGATACGTCGGTTTCACCGCATCTACGCGGAATACTCTTTCAAGCGAAGCCAGGATAAAGGCGCCAGCGACAAGTCCGGTGAGGAATGGATACAGAACGATCAGCACGCTCCACTGGAGCTCCACTTCGTTCGGATACATGAATCCATCCATCAGCGGTATCTCCTTAGCGAACCGACCCGTCAAGCGAGGTGTAGAACATCTTAGAGCCGGTGGCCAGATGCGGCTTCAGGACTTGTACGCTGTGATTCTTTAGAAAAGCATGAATCGGGTCTTTGGGGTTCTTCAGATCAGCCAATTGCCGGGCACCTGTGGGGCAAGACTCGCAGCAGGCGGTCGTAAGCCCTTTTGTGATTCGGTGGTAGCAGAGGGTGCACTTATCCGCAGTATGTTTCTCCGGGTGAAAGAATCGGCATCCGTAGGGACACGCCTGTATGCAATAGCGACATCCGAGACAATAGTCGTAATCGATCAGCACCACCCCGTCCTTGGTGTGATAGGTGGCCCCAACAGGACAAACTTGGGTACAAGGTGAATCGGCACAGTGATTGCACAGTTTGGGGACGAAGAAGTTTTTGCCATCGGTTGGTCCATCCGGCGGGAAGCCTTCTTTTCCCCCATCGGGAGAATCGACATGAGGATTCTCAATGTGCCAGTCCGACCTGTGATAACGCTCAATCCATGTCCGGAAGTAACCGTCCGGTACGTTGTTTTCCATGGCACAGGCACGAACACAGCTGCCGCATCCAATGCACTTGGTGGTGTCCAGGAGCATGCCCCACCAGTGTTCCGACATGTTGTAGTTTGGAGCGGCTTCCGGAGTACCGGCCAGCACGAATTCCCAGGCAGCCGCTGCAGCCGGAAGCAGGAGTAGTACCTGGCGACGGGTAAGGTTCATTTCTTAACGACCTTCTCGAAACCTGGGCTGTGCGGCTGGTGGCAAGTGTTGCACGGCAAGTCCTGTGAATGTTCCTTCGCAACTACCTGGGGAAATCCGCTGGGTTTAGCTGGATTTTGAGAGTGGCATCTCACGCAAAGTTGCGCTACGTCGGGTTTAACGGGCTTTATGGACGCCGGATCATCTGCGTGATTCGCCAGGGGCCCGTGGCAAGATTCGCAATTCACGTGGCCGTGCACGCCCTTCGATTTGATTTCGAGCACGTCCGGGTGGCAACCCTCGCACGCTTCGTGCCCGGCATAGCGGATGGGGCGTGCCATCATCTCCGCGAGAGCATCGCCACGATAGGGACCGTAACGTCCGAAGCTCTTGGGGATCACGGCGGCACGAAGGGCGACAAACGCCACCGCTCCCAGCAGAACAACGGCGGCCAGCCGAGTAAGGTGCGCAGAATCCTTGAACTTACCCATTCGCCCTCGCATCGCACAGGCGCGCACGTAAGCTCATGTGGTAACGCTCGAGAGTACGTTCCATCTGACGGTTGCCGGCCAGAGCCTGCCATGGTTGAGAAGTCACAGAAAGAGAGCCTAGTGGAGCGAAGAATGTATCGTACGTACGTTCATTAAAGCGCAAAGCTCACGCTGGCCTTATGACCCGTGTCACGGCAGAGAGTGATTGTGGTCACAAGAACGCGCAGTTTACTTCTCCGATGCCCGATCGGAAGGCCTGATGCTGGTTTCATTCCCGCCCATGGTGGGACTGGTGCGCTACAGGTTGTTTCGGGTACTCAAATGGTCCGAGTTTCCATTCCTCCGGTTCCGCCTGGCCCTCGCGCACATGAAAAGCCGTATCTAGGGGCAAATTCCTAAATCGTTGCACCGCTTTTGATCTCGGCCAGGTAATCTCCATTTCCGATATCGCAAGAGCGTCTCCTAATCCGATGTGTTGACGCATGGGCCCCTGACCGAAACTGGAGCCGTAACCAACGGTTCGATAGATGCGCCTTGTCCCTTTCACCGTTTGCACCTTGACAGAGATCCTTGCCCCATACGCAGGCCGATTTGTCTGTACTCCTTGAAGTTGCAAACTGATCCAGTGATTGTTGTGTCCAGCGTTTGAAAACAGCGCGCTTTGGTAGCTATCGCCTGGATAAGCTCCACCGATCACTGCAAAAATGTCTTCTTGGCCGTTGTTACGCAAATCCGCGAAGGCGATGGCGTGCCCCTTCTGCAGATGCCCGACATTGGCGGAAGTGGTCACATCTTGAAACGATTTCCCTTCGTTGTTTCGGAACAAAACGTTGGGCAGTAGCGCTTCGTAGGCCGGTTCTCCGGTACCCAGGTACATGTCCAGCCATCCGTCGTTATCGAGGTCGCCGAATCCCGCGCCCATCACCAGAATGGCACGATCGAGCTTCAAGCTCTTGCTGAGGTCGGTGAAGGTCCCGTCGTGGTTGTTGCGGTACAGACGCGGCGTCTCTGCCTTATACGGTTTGTGTAATTGAAAGGCGGCGATATCGTTGTAGGTATCCATCCAATAGCCGGCAACAAAAATATCCGGCCACCCGTCATTATCAAAGTCAAAAAACCAGGTTGCAAAGCTTTCCACCGGTTGGGCCACGCCCGCGGACTCCGTAACATCTTTGAATTGCCATTGGCTTCCGTCCGGGTGTCGCGAGTTTCTAGGGCCGTCATTTCTAAACAGAATATTTGGTTGTGCTTTTCGAGAGACGTACAGATCCGGACGTCCGTCGTTGTTGAAATCGCCCCACGCCACGCCTTTGACAAATCCTAAATCGGCCATGCCGAACTCGTGAGCGACGTCGGTGAACGTCCCGTCCTGATTGTTGTGAAATAGTTGTGAAGGGTGGCCTTCCTTTCCGGCAGTCTCGTGCCCGACGAACAGATCGAGCCAACCGTCGTTGTCGTAGTCAGCCCAGGCTGCCGTCTGTGTGGGGTGCAGGGAGAGAAGTCCCGCTTCTTCGGTGACGTCGTCAAACGTTCCGTCTCCATTGTTTCGCAATAGCGACATCGGATACTTGCCGTGCTCCGCCCACCAGCCCCCTCGCAGCACTAGAAGATCGGGGTGGCCATCATTGTTATAGTCGGTGGAAATGACGTTTAGCCCGCCAAGTTCACCCCACAATCCGGCTTCGCGCGTGCGGTCCGTGAACGTACCGTCCCCGTTGTTGTGGAACAAATGCATTTGATCCAATGGACCGGAGGTCGTGATAACCACATCCAGAAATCCATCCCCGTCGAGGTCCTCCAACACCACTCCACCGGAATGCCCGGTATTCATCAGTCCGACCTGGGGCGCAACATCAACAAATCTTCCAATTTCATACTCACTGCCAAACAGCTTTGGCGAAATCAGCCACAGGGCCGGCACTTCCTCCGGGTACTGGCCCAACTGCATGTAGGCAATATTCAGTAGCCAGCGTGATTTCAGATCTGCCGGATCGCTTTCCAGTGCTGCGATAAGTTCGTTCCGTGCGCCATTCGCACCGCGGAGCCGGGTATGGACTCCGTTGCCCTTCAACGGAAGCAAGCAGGAATCCTGGCCATGGTTCTCCAAGCAGTTTTCCTGTTCTCCCAACCGCAAATAAGCAATCGCCAGTGAATCGCGAACATCCTTTGCAAACGATGCCTCGAGAGGAATGCCTTTTTCGGTACTAAGGGTACGAATGCGCTCGAGTTGCAGGATGGCATCCGTACTATCGCCGGCGCGAAGCTCGCATTCTGCCAGCGCCTGCAGGATCTTCAGTTCGTGGGACACGTCGGGCTTGGCTTCTAACATCTTCTTGTAGTATTGCGCGCGGACGCCATCTTTGTTGGGATCTGTCTTCCAATCCTGTTCTTGATAAATCTTTATCAGGAGCGCCGCCATTTTTCTTGTGCCCGCGGATTGATAGGGAATCTCGGGATCTTGACCTTGCTGAATCGCAGGTAGCAGCAAAAGTCCGAGGCTCGCCAGCCAGAACGTTCTCTGTCGACGCACTGAAGCCCAGCAGCGAGCTAGAATCAGTTCCTTCATCTCTAGACAGCACCTAAATGAAAGCTCAGGCTTCTGCATTCCTTACTTTTTCCAGGATGATGCGATCTGGTTCCGGCGTCGCCCCGACATTGCTTGCCACCCAAGCCCCCATGCGGTTCGCGGCCTCGTTCATTGTCTGCAGTGTGGCGCGCCGCAGATAGTGATGCACCAGGGCGGCAGTAAATGCATCACCGGCTCCGACAGTATCTGCAACCTGGACAAAGTGTCCGGCATGTTCGTGCCGACCATCTCGAGAAACGAGCAGGCTACCGGATGCTCCGCGCGTGACACAGACGAGTTCCGCGCCACTCTTTTTGAGCAGCCACTCGGCAGCCGTGCGCGCATCGGCAGACGGCCTGATGTTTGACGGGGCTTCGAGCAGTTCCAGCACATTCGGCAACTCCTCGTGATTCAATTTGATGATGTGCGCCCTAGTCGCCGAATCCGCCACGATCTCTGCCGAAAAAAAACTCTGTCGTAGATTCACGTCAAACACCCGGATTGCCGAAGGTCGTGCTGCCTTGAGGAACTCCACGATCACACGACGCGACGCAGGCGAGCGCTGCGCCAGAGTCCCGTAACAGATTGCCGAAGCCTGCCCCGCCAACGTGCGCCACTCTCGTGTCAATTCAAAGAAGTCCCAGGCCACGTGTTCGGTAATCTCATATTGGGGTTGCCCGTTGTCATCGACGCGCACATTGACCGTGCCGGTGGGGTAGCGTGAATCAATCTGAAGAAAATCCGTAGGCAAGCGCAAATGCTGCAACCTGCGCGTGGCTTCCTCTCCGAGGTCATCTGCCCCGACGCGGCTGGCTACAATGCCATGATCGCCAAGCAGGCTGGTGATGTAGGCGAAGTTTGCGGGAGCGCCGCCCAGCTGCTTTCCCTGCGGAAAGATGTCCCACAACAGTTCGCCAAGGCCAATGACGGTGTAGTTTCCGGCAGACATAGAGAGGGTCACTCGCTAGCTGGAACAGAAGGTTACAGGAAAATTTGCGTGGAAGGAACGACTTAAAGAGAAATTGCCGGACATGCCGTACGGCTCTTGCCCTGGAATCCCACCAAGACCAAAAAAAAGGGGAGCTCTTGCGAGCTCCCCCTTGTTTGGGGTGTTAGGGGTTAAAAACTAACGCGCAAACCAAATTGCAGTTGGCGCATTCCGTTCGGAGCGTTCGGTGAAGCGTCGGCTTCGATGTTCGTGATCTGACCGGCGTTTCCACCGCAGTCGATACAAGTGTTGCCCTGGGTGCTGCTGAAACCCAGCACGGGGTGGTTAAACACGTTGTAAGCGTCGAAGCGGAACTGCGCCTTGACGCGCTCCGTGAAGTTGAAGTTCTTCGCCACCGAAAGGTCGGAGAAGAACGCGTGTGGCCCGCGGAGCGAATTCCGCAGGGTATTGCCGATCTGACCGCAAGCAGGCAATGCAAACGGCCCGGAAGTCGGGCGAGTCAATCCGCAGGTGTCTACGCCGTTCAGTGCGTTCGCCTCTGAGAGTGTGTCCACGATGGTGTTCTGCGACAGGGAGGATACCGGAGTAAACCAGTACGTGTTTCCACCGGAGTGTGTCAAACCTGTCGAGAACGACTTTCCAGAAAGCAACACTGGCCGGCAAGGACCAGCATCCGTGACCTGGTTGCATTCACCGATCGTTGGAGTGAAGGGCAGACCGCCACTCCAGTTGGTGGTGTTCGAAATCTGCCAACCGCCAACGAGGAGATTCGTGACCTTTCCTGCATCACTCATGAAATGCTTCCCCTTGCCGAAAGGCAGCTCGTATACCAGGCTCATGACAAAGACGTGGTTTCGGTTGAAGTCATCGTAACCGTACGCGTATCTCGGTCCAACCGAGTAGTACGAGCTGTCGAAGTTGTAGGCATGGGCATAGGTATAGTGGCCCAGTATCTGGAAGCCCTCGGAGAAGCGCTTTTCCACTTTGATTTGAAGCGCATTGTAGTGGGCGCTGGCGTCATTCCCGAAGTAGTTGCCGATGTCGCTCGAGCAGCAGACCACACCGGGGAAGTTCGCGTAGGTGAATCGAGGTATGCCGTTTTGGAAAAAGGGCCTGCGGTTGTTTGCCGGCGTAAACGCCTTAAAGGAGGCGGCGCAGTTGTATTTGCCAAAGTTCGGATCAGTGGCGCTGGTAATTTGACTGCAGCTATAGGGCGACGTGCCATCGCCAACAGCGACTTCATTGGCGTTATAGGCCGGTCCGTTCCCTGCGAACACATGCGTGCCTTTGTTCCCGATGTAGGCAATTTCCACGTTGATGGTCGGTGTAATTTGCCTCTGAATCGTGGCGTTCCATGCATCGAGCGTTGGCAGGCGCTGGGTCAAAGGACGAACTCGCGGGTCAACGTTGTTGTTAGGTCCGCGTAGTGGCCAGATACCATCGGAGGGAACCGGAGCAGGTACGAATGCCGCCGGTCCAGTTGCCAAAGTGAAAACGGCACTGCGATCGTTGGTTCCTCCGTTGACACTAGAGTCAGAGAGATCCTGGTTTGCAAGGACGGGCAGGTTCTGGGTGACGACGTGACCGAAGTTCGACCCAAACACGCCGATGTCAAAGCTGCGTCCATAGCCGAGGCGCACGACCGTCTTCGGATCGAACTGGTAGGCGATCCCGATGCGCGGCGCAAAGGCCTTCCACGTATTGTTCACATTGCCGTTTAGGCCGATACCGTCGTAGCCAGCGACTTTGATCACACCAGTCTGGATATTCGCGAAACCGCCGTTGCCCTTACCATTCACGGATTCGGGGAAGTAAATTTCCCAACGGAGTCCGTAGTTAATGGAGAGTTTCGAGGTTACGCGCCAGGTGTCTTGTCCATAGAAGAACCAGCGCTTTTGCCGTTCCGCGGCGTTCAGGCTGGTGCTGACAAAGCGGTTGAAGCTGGTGACATCGCCGAGCAGGAAAGTGGCAAGATCCAAACCACCTTGACCACCCTGCGCGGTATCGCCGGAATTGAAATTCAAAATGCCGGTACGGTTAGCATCGCTCGGCACGCGCAGATTCTTGGCATAGCGGATGTCTGCGCCGAATTTGATCTGGTGGTTGCCCTGAACGCGGGTCCAGTTGTTAACTACCTGGAATTGATCTTCTTTTTCTGTCAGCGGGCAGTTGCAGCGGCCAACGTTCAGACCGTCGCCGAATGCTCCGTTGTTATTACCCTGATTCATGCCGTTCCCGTTGAAGAAGAACGAAGAGAGTCCGGTAGTGTCGGGTGTACCTTGGTTGAGTCCGGGGACACCGAAACCGGTCATCGGAGTCGTTCCTGCATCCGAATATGCGGTCTGGGGATTATAGCGGAACCAACCGAAACGCAAGTCCGTCAACCACTTCGTCCCGATCGCCTTATCGAAGCCGGTCGCCAAGCTGTAGTTGTGGACGTTCGAGGTGCCGTTCAGACCGCCCGGCCCAAAACCCACTCCACCGAGCGCTCCAAGAGAGCCGTCACCGGAAAGGCTGAAATAGTCCAGGCTGAAACGACCGAACACGGTGAATCCGTGAGGAGCATTGTAGTCAATACGCGTATCAAAGCTGTTCTGGTCGTAAGGACCGGAACCATTGGCGACGTAGTTGTTCAACAATCCGCCCGAAGTCGGGGCAGGGAATTCTGCGAGGATCGCGCGCGCTTGCGACGAGATCAGTGAGTTCGGAATC
This sequence comes from Candidatus Acidiferrales bacterium, assembly GCA_963741165.1. Classification (GTDB taxonomy): domain Bacteria; phylum Acidobacteriota; class Terriglobia; order Acidiferrales; family UBA7541; genus Acidiferrum. The sequence continues at coordinate 12,338 of CAVUHB010000001.1, forward strand.
AGGTTGCCGCCAAAAGGAGCACGGCAACTTCCAGAAGCTAGCGCTGCGGTTCTGTTATTCGGAGTATCAAAGCAGGCAGATGTCGGGTCACCACTTGCCACGAACGATCCTGGCTGAAAGATTTGCCCTCCGCCCTTGGTGCCGGAGCCCAGATACTCGCTGAGATCGCAATTACCCGTAGTCTGACCGCAGGTGGACTGCACCAGTGCCGTCGGAATCGTAAGTTGGTTTGTTAGACCGCCCGTCTGGCGTGTGCCCTGGTAGTCGCCAAAAAAGAAAAGCTTGTTCTTGATGATTGGTCCACCGATTGCGCCACCGAATTGTTTGAAACTGGCACTCGGCAGCGGAACGTTCGGAGAGTTTGTGAAGGGGTTTCTCGCTTCCTGGCCATCGCCGCGCCAGTCATAAAAACCGGACCCGTGAAAGTCGTTGCCTCCCGACTTTGTCTGAACGGTTACAATTCCTGCAACCGCCTTACCGAATTCGGCGTCGTAGTTCTGCAAAGTGATTTTCGATTCCTGAATTGCGTCCAGGTTCGGGTTGACAACGATAATTCCTAGAATTGGATCTTGGTTGTCGGTGCCGTCGAGTTCGAATGCCGTACCGCTGAAGTGCTGGCCGTTGACGAAAATCTGCTGCCCGCCTTGCGGATTCTCCGTGGCCGCGTGGCTCCAGCCAACGAGCTTCTGGGTACCGGGAGAGAGCAACTCAAAGCTCGTGAAATTTCGGTTGAGAATCGGAAGGTTTTCGACATACCGTTCGTTGAACGTGATGGAGACATCGGAGCGGTCGGTCTTGAGCTGTGGGACTTCGCTCGTTACTTCCACGGTCTGCGTTACCGCGCCAACCTGCAATTGCGCGTCGACCTTGGAAGATGTGTCCGCAGAGATTTGAACTGCCGCAAGGCTGTAGATTTTAAAACCGGCGCCTTCAATCTTGACCGAATAGCTATCTGGAATTAAGTGGCTGACAGTAAAGTTTCCGCTGTCGTTTGTCGTGGTTTCTTCCGCTGTGCCTTTGGTGACGGAAGTAACCGTCACTTTTGCACCAGCAATGGCCGCGCCTTGCGGGTCCGTTACCGTGCCAATAATGCTGCCGTAGACTGCCTGGCCAAACGTCGGCTGTACAAACATTCCGAACAGAAGCAAAGCACAGACAAGAACAACGCCCCCAGTGATAAATCTCTTCATCTTGATGCCTCCTGAAAGCACAACCAAACGCGTGAGATAGCACCCCAACATGAGATTCGAGTTTCTGTTTTTGTGCGCGGTGGAATTATAAGTGGGCAGAAATACTGGCTAAATTGACTCTATTCACTAGAAGACGGTTACGTGGACGCACCAACCATGTCCATCCTGCCAGTACGCTCCCCAATCCCACAGCAAGCTGGCCCGCGACGTACCCTCGACGGTTGTACAGAAACGCAGGCCTCACCTTGCCCGACATGACTCAGTTCGTTCCATCATGACGCGCTTGGTGACACAACCAGAAATAGTGATACGGAGTATCCGCTTCACAGATAGGTCAGTAAAGTCTCAGTGCGTCTGACACGGTTACCTAGTGTAAAAATACTATTTGTATTGAGTTACGGAGGGCGTTACACTCGCGTTACATCGCCCGGGTGGGGCTCGTGCGCGACCATTCTCAAATTCTGGCTCAAGTGGAGCGTGTGGCAGCCAGCCATGCCCTTCGCGAATCGGAATCCCTTCGCAAGCTTTTGAACTATCTAACCCGCCACGCCTTGAACCATCCCGGAGAACCGGTCAAGGAGTACCAGATCGCCACGGAAGTGCTCGGGCGGCAGTCCGATTTCGACCCTCAACTCAACTCTATGGTACGGGTACAGGCCGGTCGGCTGCGCACCAAGCTTACCGAGTATTACAGCGACGAAGGGTCCGATGACCCCATCCTGGTAGATTTTCCGAAGGGCACCTACGCCCTGCACTTCCGGGAGCGGAAACTTGCGGCTCCGAAATCGCCCGATGTTGACGTGCAAGGCCACGCTTCGGCCTCTCTGCCGTCGAACCCTAAGAGGCTCTGGAATCCACTGGCACTCAGCCTGCTCGTCGCTCTGATTGGTTGTGTTTCCGCGCTCGGATATGTTTTGACCTCGCGATCCTCGGGACCGCTAGCCGCATCCGTCGAGAAAGTGCCGGAAGCAGTGCAGATTTTCTGGCAGGGATTTCTGACCGGACCGGAAGAACCCTGGGTGATCTTTAGCAACGCAGAGTTTGTCGGGCGCCCAGAAACCGGGATGAGATATTACGTCGAATCCAAGGACTCCAAGGAGGCCGTCCGGGATTACTACACGGGTGTCGGCGAAGTGCTGGGAATCCACAGTCTCGATATGGTATTTGCAATGCTGCACCACAATTTGCGCGTGAAACGAGGCAAACTATTCTCGCTCGACGATGCGCAAAAGAACGAACTGATTATCGTTGGCTCGCCATCGGAAAACCTCACCCTCCTTGAGATTCCGAATACCAAGTTTTACAGCTTTCGCCGTGTAGCGGAGGGAGTGCGAAAAGGTGACCTGGGGATTGCCAATCTGCAGCCCGTCGCTGGTGAATCGTCCATGTTCTTGGCCAGCCCCGTAAGCGCTCAGCTTACCGAGGACTACGCGATTGTCGCAATGATTCCCGGCACAAATCCGGCGCACGCAGAGCTGATCCTTGCAGGAACCACCACCATCGGCACACAAGCAGCCGTCGAGTTTGTCACGGAGCCGAATCACCTCGAAGTGCTGCTCGGTCGCATGGGAGTGAAGGCCACAAACCAATTAAAGCCGTTTGAAGCCGTGCTTCATGTAAGAGTCGCCAGGGGCGTGCCCGTCGAATCCACGATCGTCAGTCTTCGCACGCTGCAATAAAACGCGCTGTTTGATGGCCGCCCCGCCACTCCTCGAATGACAAAGATTCGGATGCGGCTTCACGGAGTGGGTGTGGTGAGAACTGGATCTAATTGCTTCGCGCGAGTGAACTCCTCTGAAGCTTCCGTGTCCTTTCCTTGCTGCCGCAAGGTGACCGCCAGTTCATAATGAGCGCGGGCGTTATTCGGGGAAGCAGCAATCGCCGTGCGAAATTGCCCGATGGCGCCTTCCAGATCACCCGTGCTGCGCAGCTTGCGTCCGGAGTTTGTGGCCAGCAGTGCGGCTTGTTCACCGATTGTCTGTTTCACGATTTGGGCACCGGCACGGCTTTCCGCCGCTGCACCCGCCGTATCTCCCGCCTGCCGCAGAACTGCGGCAAGGGTGGTATGGGCACCGGCAAATGTCGGTTGCAGCCGTATAGCTTCCCGCAGCGCCGCTGCAGCATCCTCGAGCTTGTTCTGCTGCTTGAGTACCGTGCCAAGCGTGTAGTATGCCTCGGCGTAATCCGGCTTGGCCCGAATGGCGTCGTGTAGCTCCTTGACCGCTTCTTCGGAATCTCCTTGCTGCCATAGCGTGACACCCAGGGTGTACGGCGCATCCGGCTGAGAGGGATCCAACTCCTGGGCTTTTCGTAACTGAGCGATCGCTTCCGGCAATTTGTCCTGTAATTTCAATGCGAGACCAAGATTGTAGTGTAGCGACGGATTGCCCGGATCGCGTTCTAGGGCAGACTGAAATTCCGCAACCGCCGCGGCAAAATCGGCCTTCTGCAAATAGGCCGCGCCCAGGTTGCCTTGATACGAGGGATCGTTCGGGTGCAACTCTAGTGCCGCGCGAAACGCGGCAATAGCCCCTTCCCCATCTCCTGTCTGCAGGTAAGCCAACCCAAGATTATTCTGCGCGTTCGGATTGTCCGGTTGTAGTCGGATCACTTGTTTGAACGCCACAGCCGCTTCCTCTGGCTTTCCGGCACGTTGTAGCAAGATTCCCAACTGGTTCTGCACTTCAGCCTGATTCGGCGCCAGTTTTAGGGACTGCTCGAACGCCTGAATGGCGCCCTCTAAATCGCCGTGTTCCTTCCGGGCGAGCCCCAAGTAGTGAAATGCAATTGCGCTCGGTGGTGCAATCTCGAGGTATTTTTCCAGCTCGGAAATTGCTTGCTGGTATTCTTTTTGTTCAAAGCGAACGACCCCCAGGTGAAGGTGCGGCGATGCAAATTTCGGCTGAAGCTTGCTGGCCTCCTCAAATTGTGCGGACGCACCCGCCAAATCATTTCTTGTAGCCAGTACCGAACCAAGATTGTCGTGAATATCCGCGCGTGAGCGGTCGAGCGCTACGGCTTTGCGGAGCGCAATTTCTGCACCCCCGAGATCGCCTGCCAACTGCAGCGCGTAACCCAACGCATTGTGCGCCCCGGCGGAGTCTGCGGCTAGTTTCACCGACGCGCGCGCCTCCTCTAGCGCACCCTTTCCGTCGCGGGTCTGGGCCAGCGCAGAGGAAAGGTTCATATGCGCATCCGCAAAAGCTGGCTTAATCCGAATCGCTCTGCGGAAATGAGGGATGGCCGCCGCGGGTTCGCCTTCGGCCAGCAGTACCCACCCCAGAGAGTTCTGCGCTTCCGCATTATCGGGTGTGATTCGGACGACGGCTTCGAAAGACTTTCTGGCATTCCCGAGATCGCCGCTTTTCGCGGCCGCCAAACCTTCCTTGTACATTGCATTTGCACGAGACGCTGGCTCATCTCGGAACTGAGAAGCTTGTGCCTGCACCGCAACCTGCACAAATAAATGCGCGGCCAACACAACGGTTAATGGCACAAAACGACAAGCGTAACGGCGGTGACTCCGATGCACTTCCCGGGCCTCACAATCAGACAGAAATCTAGGATTTCATACTAGCACTGCCGAGAGCGCCGGCAGTCGGAGAAAGCGATCGAGCCAATCGCCATTCCTTGCTTGTTTGAATTGCTTCAGGGATTTTTCCGAGCGGCAATCCGGCTGCGAACTTCCTCCAGATTTTCACGAGCGAGCCTATTCGTGGCGTCAAGTTGCAACGCTCTTTCCAGGTGCGCCTGTGCCGATCGCAGCTGGTTTAGTTCCGCAAGGGCAGCACCGAGGTTGGTTTCTGCCATGGAATCTTTTGGATCGAGTCGCACTGCTTGTTCAAATTCTTGAATTGCCGGCTGGAATTTTCCTAGTGACGCGAGGGCATTCCCCAGATTGTAGTGAGCGGCAAAGTAGTCTGGTTTGCCTTGAATCGCCAGACGAAGTGGCGCCAAGGCCTCATTCGGCTTTCCCGCTGCCAGCAACGCCCCGCCAAGCGCATTGTTGGCAATCGCGTCCCTCGGACGTTGCCTCACGGCGGCCAGGTAGTGGGGAAGCGCCGCTCCCGTTTCGCCGCGCGACTGCAGCATGGCCCCCAGGTTGTATTGCGCCGCAAAATCCGCTGGATTCCTCTGAACGTCGTGACGTGCCAGGGCTTCCTGTAATTTCATTCTCGCGTCGCCGTCTGGGAGTTCGGTCTGCCGCGGCAAGACCTGCAGCCACAGGTGGGCCATCTCATCCACGGTCCGATTTCCGCCCACCACTCGTTGTGGAGGATGGAATGGGTTCGCGACGTTTTCCGTACTGTTGTCGTAGGTATAGTGCATACCCACCACCGTTCCTTTTGGCAGGTACACGCGTTCCGCATAGTAATACACCGCTTGCCAATTCAGATCCCATCGCGGTATGTGGATCAAAGTTTTCACTGTGCCATCGGGCAAGGTCGCATAGGCAAGGAGGTCCTTTCCGAGGTAGTGGGCATGTGGATAGATCGCCATCAGGTCGACATCCACAGGCAGCGTGAACTCGTCGTTGACCCGGAAATCTGGGTCATTTGCCGGAATATCGAGCGCCAGGTCGTTCTGCAATTCCAGCAGCACCGGAAACTGCGTGGCTGGTTTGTCTGTGAAGTACAAACCAATACGGGGTGTAATCCATTCTGGTTTTCCAGAAGGCTGCAAATGTGTGTTCAGGACAAAATCATTACCCGGTTCGAGCCGCAAAGCCATTCCATCCGGTTCGACGTGGGGCACCGAGCCTGGCTTCCAGAAAAACAGATGGCTATCTGGATCGAAGGTTTCCGATTCGATGCGCAACTCCATCCCTGGAAATCCATCGCCCGGATGTTTCTCCTGGATCCGCGAGGATTCCAATCGATCCAGCAGGACATTGGCGTGGTGAACCACACGCTTTTCTCCTGGCTGGATCTCAATGGCTCTCACCCAACGCGTGCCCTGCACGTCCGCCCTCAGGATGAAGTTCCAATAATTGTCACTGCCACTGGCCGGTAGTGCGTATGCCTTCCTGGCCTGAAGAATCAGATCCGGTTTGCCGAGTTGCCAATTCGCTGTGAATTTCGGCGCTGGGGGTAGATCGTCCGGATCTCCCTCTGGGGCACCTTGCTCCGCCCACTGCCTGAACAGTGCTATCTGCTCCTCCGAGAGCCGTAGTTCGCCGTCAAATCTGAATTCGCCGGGATCAGGTAGCCAGGGCGGCATGATCCGCCGCTCCGTCATCACCGCAATTTGCCGCGCGAATTTCGCTGTATCTCGATACGTGAGTAATCGAAATGGTCCCGCCTCCCCGGATCGGTGACAAGGTGTGCAGTAGTGAAAAACGATCGGCGCGATGTCCCGATTGAATGTCACCTTCGGTGGCGCGGTTTGATTCGATTGATTTTCGCGAAGTCCGGCCCAGGTGGCCGACGCTACACAAATCATAACTGCAATCAGGCTCACAACAATGGCGAGGCCACGCAACCGGATCATGGCTTCTCGGGCAAATAGCAGCCTACCGCTTGGATGCTAGCCTTGGCAGGCGGTTTACCCGCAATGGCAGCGGCAATCGCGTCCGACAATTCGTGCGTCGTTGGGGCTTGCCGCGACCGGCCGAAATCCTGATACCAGTCATCGATTCGACCGTGATACAGCAGGCGTCGATCCGCGGAAAATACCGCGGACTCCGGCGTCACCTGTACCTGGCTTTCCTGCACCAGCACGGACTCTCGGTCACGAATTGCACGCAAGTGATAGCCAAATTCGTTGAGATGATTGCGAATCTGCTCAGCGGTTTCCGACTTGATCGGATACACCAGAAAAAATACTGCTTGTTCCTTATATCGGGCACTCAATTCCTGGATCACCGGGGCGTATCGATTCGAAATGGGGCAATCTGTGCGCACGAACAACAGTACAACAACCTTTCCTCCGGCCACCCGGAACGGGTCAGCCGGTCTCCCGTTCAGATCCAAAACCCCGTTCAATGGAGTTTGCGCGGAACTGAACGGGGCTGCCAGGAGGAGCAACATGGCAGGCAACAGAATCGCACAACGGAATCTTTCGGAACTTGTGCGGTAGCCCTTCATGCGCGGAGTATAACATTCCTGTCATCCCCTTACCGGGGAGTGAAATCTTGCTGCTTCCTGATCATGCGTGGAAGTTTCTACTCCTTTATCACCTACCCAGATTTGGAAAATCGGTTACACTCATCCCCAAAGTGGGAGGGAAGCTTTGCTCTCTACACGACGAAAATTTCTGATGCAAATGGGCGTATCAGGCGCCGCGGTTTCTTTTGGCAGCCGCGCCGGCCTGTTCGCTCGGATGCGTGGACCCGGCGAGATCGTTTCCGGTGCTCGACTTGCCGCCGATCCGCTTCGTCCACAATTTCATCTGCTCCCCGCGCGCAATTGGATGAACGATCCCGACGGCCCCATCTACTGGAGGGGCCAATATCACATGTTTTTCCAATACAACCCCAACGCCGCCGTTTGGGGAGACATGCATTGGGCTCATGCAACTAGTCCAGACATGCTGCACTGGAAGCATCAGCCCATCGCGCTAGCACCCACGCCTGGTGGCTACGATTCGGAAGGGTGTTTTTCTGGTAGCGCAGTCAATGACAAAGGAACTGCTACCTTCCTGTATACCGGGGTGAAGAATGTTCCGCCGACAGATGCGACATTGCGCGACGGCACTCACAACTTTTTGGAAGTGCAATGCCTGGCAACTTCGGCCGATCCGGGCCTGCGAAAATGGGACAAGCTGGCAGCACCGGTACTGCTTCCCCCTCGCGGCATGAAGTTGACTGGCTTCCGCGATCCTTGCCTGTGGCAGGAAGGAAAGTTCTGGTATCTCGGCGTTGGCTCCGGCCAGACCGGTTTGGGCGGGATGGTGCTACTGTTCCGCTCCACTGACTTGCGCCACTGGGAATATCTCCATCCGCTGGCTTCCGGTAAGAAGAACACCAAGCTCACCAGCGATCCTGTGGATTCCGGTGAAATGTGGGAATGCCCGGATTTTTTTGCTCTTGGAAAGAAACACGTCCTTCTCTACTCCACGGAGAGAAAGGTGTATTGGGAAACGGGTGAGCTTGATCCCCAGGATCTGGTCTTTCATCCACAGAAACGTGGCCTTCTCGACTTGGGAACATTTTACGCCCCCAAAAGCCAGCTCGACGCCAAGGGACAAAGGATTCTTTGGGGTTGGATCACGGAGACACGGCCGGCGGCGGAGTTCAGCGCGGCAGGCTGGGCCGGATGCATGTCTTTGCCTCGCGTGCTCTCGATTGGCGATGATGACGAACTCAGAATGCAAGTTTTGCCGGGCGCGGCAGAACTACGCGGCAAACTACTGTCTTTGACTACTGGCAATTCAAGCTCGGATGAGCTAGAGAAAGCGCTGGCCCGCATGGAATTATCCAGCGCCACCGCCGAGCTCGAATTGCACGCTAAAACCAAACCCTTTCAATTGAATCTGACAGATGGAACAAACGACATCGTCCGCATCTCTTACGATCCGACCAGAACCGGGCGAGAACTGCAGATGGGAAAAGAGTTTGCCAGTCTGCCCCCCACAAACGGCAGTGACCTTCGATTGCATCTATTTCTCGATGGTTCCGTAGTTGAGTGCATGATCGATGACCGGGCAGCGTGGACCACGCGAACCTATCAGGTGCCTGTGGGACCTTTGCATTTTAAATCGCCCGAGGCTCGTGGGGATTCGATCACATCTCTGAACGTCTGGCCGATACGTCCGATCTCGGCGGATCGCTTAACCACCTGAGATTTTCTGAGCAGAACACGATCTGATCGTTCCTTGACTGAGAACATTTGCAATCCGGGCTCGGCAGGTCCGGTAAATCGAGAGGCAACCATGCAGAGCAGCTTTGTATTCAGATTCAGAGTTTGGGTATGGACCGCAGCTTTGGTCGGCAGCGTACTGGCGCTCCCGGTTCGCGCCAATCCGCTTCGAGCTGCCACCGATCCTCCCGCCGATCAGGGACTGCAGCCCATTCTCGAGTATATTTCGACGGGATGGGACACGCTAACGCGCTCGATGGAGAACTGTTCTACGGTCGTCGATCCAAAACTTGCCGCAAAATCCATACTCTATCTACCGGCGGATTTTTCTGCGCCTGAAAAAGTGCGCGAATTGGAGTCACACTGCAGCGTGGAGGTAAAAATCCTGCCAAAGACTCTCCATCAGCCCGGCGAGATCGATACCAACACCTTTTATCCGCAGGGTTTGCTGTACTTGGAACATTCCTATGTGGTGCCGGGAGGCCGTTTCAACGAAATGTATGGATGGGACAGTTACTTTATTATTCGCGGCCTAGTGCGCGCCGGGAGAATCGAACTGGCCCGCGGCATGGTCGAGAACTTCTTTTTCGAAATAGAACATTACGGTTCTGTTTTAAATGCAAACCGCACTTATTATCTGAGCCGATCACAACCGCCTTTTCTGACCTCCATGATTCTTGCTGTCTACGAAGCGGAAAAAGCAAAAGGGCACGACGACCGCCAGTGGCTCGAGCGCTCGTATGGCTATGCCTCGCGCGATCACGACATGTGGATTCGTGAGCCACATCTGGCCGGCGACACAGGACTTTCCCGCTATTTTGATTTTGGCCAAGGTCCCGCGGCCGAGAGCTTGAAGGATGAAACCGATCATTACCAGCAGGTGGCTGCGTACTTCATTGCTCATCCAGAGGCAAACAAGTCCTACTTTGTCGAACGCAATCCGGGCGACAAGGAACCGCTCGGCGTAGGTGGTGATTATTCGCTGCAAATCTGCAGCATGCCGCGCACCATGGAACGCCCGAGATGTGTCGGGATCCGTGAATTGGCTCTAAGCGCCGACTACTACAAGGGCGACCGCTCCATGCGCGAATCGGGATTTGATATCTCCTTTCGCTTTGGCGCGTATGGCGCGGCAACGCATCATTTTGCACCGGTTTGCCTGAATTCTCTGCTCTATAAGACAGAACGTGACCTCTCCGAGATGAGCAAAATGCTGGGGCACGCCGACCAGTCACAGAAATGGAGTCAGCTCGCCGAGGCGCGCAAGACTGCCATCAACAAATATCTTTGGGATGAAACACGGGGTGAATTCTTCGATTACAACACCGAGGCCCATACCAGGACGACATACGAATACGCGAGTACCTTTTATCCGCTGTGGGCCGGCCTGGCTACAAAGGAACAGGCCAATGCAGTTCTGAAGAACCTGCCGAAATTCGAACTACCCGGGGGCTTACAAACCAGCCCCTATGAAACCGGAGTCCAGTGGGACGCGCCCTATGCCTGGGCGCCACTACAATTCATTGGCGTCGAAGGACTGCGCCGCTACGGTTTCGACGAGGCAGCAAATCGTGTCTCCTACGCTTTCGTTTCTACGGTCGCTGAGAATTTCAGACGTGACGGCACGATCCGTGAAAAATACAATGCTGCCACGCGCTCGAGTGATGCAGCCGTGAAAAGTGGCTATCAAATCAACGTGATCGGGTTCGGATGGACAAACGCCGCTTTCCTTGAATTTCTGCACCAGATGCCGCCAGCGTTGGTGGAAACACTTGCGAAAGAGCAAACTGCAAAATAAGGCTCTCTAACTCTCAGGGCTTGGCAGCGTCGCGCGTCTGTAATTGCTCTGCTGTCTTGAATTCGCGGGTAGCCTCCTCGGAGCGTCCTAAATCGCGATATACCTGTCCCAGCAGGTAATGGGGAATGGCGTTGTTCGGGTCCATGCTCGTGGCGTGCGCTAGGGCGCGCAGAGCAAGTTCCGGCTCCCCCTTTTTCTCTAAAACCTTGCCCAGTAGAATGAATGGACCGGTCGACGTGGCGTCCAGCCAGATAGACCTTTGCAGCAACCGCTCGGCTTCCTCAAATTTCTGGTCGCGCGAATACGCATCGCCCAATTTGTAATAAACACTGGCATTGGCCGGATTCAGGATGAGTTCCTGTTCCAGTTGCGCTGTAGCTTCGGGAATTTTCGACTGGTACAAATAGAGTTCACCAAGCATAAAATGCGCTAGTGGCAACTTCGGATCGAGCGCTATCGCCTTCCGTCCATACTCCTCGGCAATCGGCCCAAAATCAAAGCGAAGCAACATGCGCGCGCACAACAGATAAGCGGCAGCTGAATCCGCTGGAAAGTTGAACATTCTTGCAAACGCGGCGCGCGCCTCCGGATATTTCTTTGTTTGCAGTAAGGCTGTGCCCAGAATATAGGAGGCGTCGACGTTCGCTCTTGGATACCAGGTTTGTACTTTTTCAAGGTAGGGAATCGCTTCTGCCGGATCACCACCCAGATACAAGGCCAGTCCGGTAAGCTGGACCGCTTCGAGGTCGTCCGGATTTTCCTTTGTGGCCAGCTTGAAATTGGCGACTGCGTTGCCGTAATCGCCTTTTCTATAAAAGGCCATGGCGAGTTCGTGCAGAACACCTTTTGGGGCCGGATCTTGCTTGGCCAGACCCTGCAGCTCGGCAATGGCTTCATCGTATTTGCCCTTTTCCAGCAAATTGCGCGCAGCGGCAAACGGAGTCTCCGAACTCTGTGCCCGCGCACAGACCGGAATGGCAATCAGCAGGAGCAGGGCACAGATTGAAACGCATCGTCGGCCGGTCATAGATACTTACCTTTCCAAAAACGTCGAAACTGTTTTTAGCGGAGTCTCTCGGTGGCAACCACACCGACATACTTGTCGGCTCCTCCGTAATAGAACAGAAACTGCCTTTCCTGCCTTACCATTCCTTCGACGAATACAACGTTTGGGACCTGACCCACCTTTTCCCAGGGAAGTTCAGGGTCAAAAATCGGTTGCTCTGATCGATACAGCAGCTTGCGTGGATCCTTTCGGTCAAACATTGCCATTCCGGTTCGATACACAAGTCTGTCGTCGGCACCGTTGTAGATCAAAATGATCCCGTCCTCGGTCAAGATTGGCGGTGGCCCAGGTTCAACGACGCGCGAATCAAACTGCCCCGGACGAAGGGCCAGGACGGGAGTGTTCGTTTCTTCAGTCCAGTGGCGCAAATCGCTCGAAGAGGAAAGTCCCATTTGGTCTTTCTTGTCGGAAGAGGTTCCCAACCAGTACATCCAATACTTGCCGTTGATTTTCTCCGAGGTAATCGCCCCGGACTTCGTCCACCCCACATTCCAGTTGCCCTTGTAGGCGGGCAGTAAAATGCCCTCGCGCGTCCAGTGAATCAGATCGTGCGAAGTGGCCAGGCAGAGTTGCGCATCTCGCTTGTTAAATCCTGTGTAGGTCAGGTAGTAGAGTTCGCCGATTTTCACCAAGCGTGGATCCTCCACGCCACCCTCTTTCTCGTATTCCGCTTCGGGAACTAACACCGGTTCTGCGCGTGCCGTGAACTGGACTCCGTCGTTGCTCTCGGCGTAACCAAGCCGCGAAGTTCCCGCCGCATCCTGAGCGCGAAAGAGCATGATGAATCGCCCAGCACGCAAAATAACGGCAGGATTAAAAGTTCCGGCCGATTGCCACGTCGCTCCGCTCGGCGAAACGATTGGCTTGTTTGACAGGCGGTGCCAGGTTAGAGATGCTGCGACTGAGCCCATCAGCACCAACAGCGCAATCGGTGTGGTGAAAACGCTCTTGGCTAACAAACGCTTTGGAGTTGTTAACTTTCGGAACATGGATTGACGCACCCTCGGCTTCCTGCAGCTCCGGCCACGGCTCACTTTTTTAACGCTGGCCCCTGCTCGGCCCCGAAACTCACCTTTCGCACAATACCTTCGCCCTCTTTCACGTAAATCAATTGATTCGCTTTGATGTCTTTCACGGTTTCCAGCAAGCCGCTGGGCCAGCGGATTTCTAGTAAATCTACCTTTTCGGCCTTGCCCAGTCCGAAGTGGATGCGCAAGTCGCTTTGTGAAATATATCCCCCTCCACTGCGCACTTCGTCAATCTGCTGGTGTGGTTTGCGCTCGCCCGGAAGCTGCGCAACGCAACGAAGCCTGGCCCCGATACCGCTGCGATTCGATTTTGTACCGATGGTGCGGACCTTGATCCAGTTGTTCCTAGAGGTCACATCGTTGCGCACCAACTGCGGCAACTCGTTCACGCAATTAATGACGAAATCGACGTCTCCATCGTTGTCAAAATCACCAAAAGCGCATCCTCGGGACGCCGTTGGATCGGAAATTCCCGGTCCCGCGCCAAGCGACACGTCCTCGAATTTTCCATTGTGCAAATTGTGATACAGCAATTTCCGTTGGGCGTAACCCGCTTCCGTACGCAGTTGCTCTACTTCGGGATATACATGTCCGTTGCAGATCAAAATGTCTGGCCACCCATCATTGTCAAAATCGAAGAAACCGCAACCCCAACCGAGATACTGCGTGTGCCTTCCAAGTCCGGCAGGGAAAGTTGCGTCTTCAAATAGCGATCCTCCAACGTTGTGATACAACGTCGGCGTGTCACCCGCAAAATTTGTCTTTACGATGTCCAGATTGCCATCCAGATCGTAGTCCGCCGCGGAAACACCCATGCCCGCCTGCGGTTTTCCATCGGCACTCAACGCGCAACCTGCATCGACCGCAATGTCTACGAATTTCCCATTCTTCTGATTCTGATAAAGTATGCTCGCCGTCGAGTCGTTGGCTACATAAATATCCGGCCATCCGTCGTTGTCAAAGTCTCCCGTCAATACTCCCAATCCGTAGGTCCCATTGGCCTCGAGAATACCCGCGGAGGAAGAGACATCTGAAAACGTTCCATCTCCATTGTTGTGGTACAAGAGATTCTTGCTGCCATTCATTCCCGGCGGACCACAGGCAACCATGATGCCCTTGTACAGGCATGGCCCAGATTCCGGCACTGGCGCCGTGGCCAGATCCAAATCGATATAATTCGCCACGAACAGGTCCAGTTTCCCGTCCCGGTCATAGTCCACAAACGCGCAACCGGTGCTCCACTTCTTTCCATTGGTCGCAACTCCGGCTTTCGCCGAAACGTCGGTAAATGTTCCGTTTCCATTGTTGTGGTACAAAACGTTTTGTCCGAAATAGGTGACGAATAAATCTTCAAATCCGTCGTTATCGTAATCGCCGATGCACACACCCTGACCCCAACCGGAGTGCGCCAACCCCGCCTTTACGGTCACATCGGTGAATGTTCCATCGCGATTGTTCTTGAACAGATGATTGATGGGCTCCTGCCCCGGCGGATATCCTTCCAGTCGAGTTCCGTTCACCAGAAAGATATCAAGCCACCCGTCATTGTCGTAATCGTAGAACGCAACACCGCATCCTGTCGTTTCCAGGAGGTATTTGTTCTTGTGTTCCCCGCCAAAAATGGTCTTTACGTTTAGGCCGGACTCAGTCCCGACGTTCACGAAACTGGCGCCCAAGGGCGTCACAGGGGCTGTCTCTTGAGGCGCGGCCTGCGCAACCCGGACTTCCTCGCCGAATACAGTCAATCCCTGCCGCCGAACCAGGGGAAAAATGTTTTCCAGCGAGAGAACGAGTGCGGACCGGCTGAGTGATTTCAAAAACCTGCGGCGTGTGGATCCCAAATGGGAGATACCTTCCCAGCTTTCGCTATCCCTAGACTCTACCAAATTCTTTTATAGGGAGCGCCGCATGATTTTGCAAGCCAGCCCGCGTGCATCGGCAAGCCGGACAGTCCGCCCGGGCCGCCATGCTTCGCCTCTAAGAATTCCACGACCTGCCGCAGCAGAACAATAACGTTCTTCTTGACGCCTCGCGTGCTGCAGCTTACCCTTTCCTCGGTACCCCACGAATACGTATGCAATTTCTCTCTGAGCGCTGGCCTCTGCAGAAACTTATGTTTCTGCCTGCCGTGCTATTCGCAACCCTTTTTTTGCCTGTCGCCGCACGCTCTCAAGACAGCGCCGGAGATTTCAATTTGCGTGGTAACCGAGCCGAGGTCTCTCTCACCGTCCGGGATAATTCGGGGGAACCGGTACCCGTGCCTGCGTCCGTAAAGCTACTGCGAGACGGAGTTCAGATTGCTCAAGCCAATACCGCACGAGGACGCGCCTACTTCGTTCTCCCTTCTTTTGGTGATTACACACTAGTGGTAGAGGCCAGTGGCTACAAGGTTGCTCAAAAAGAAGTATCGGCGCGGATGGCCGTGAGACTTGAAGTTGACATCAATCTGCAGAAAGACTCCGATTCCGGCAACACCCCGGGTGTTTCTTCTGGCCCCTTGCTGGCCCCAAAAGCCAAAGAAGCTCTAGACAAGGGATTACAGGCGCTGCTCGAGGGCAAATTGTCGGATGCCAGGACCTACATCGACGAGGCCAGCAAACTCGCGCCGAGCCATCCCGAAGTGTTGTATGTGCAAGGTGTCTTGGACTTGAAGGAACACAAATGGCCAGAAGCGCAAACTGTTTTGGAGAAGGCGACGCAGGTCGATCCCAATAATGCACGCGCATTTTCTGCGCTGGGTATGGCAGTTTTCAATCAGAAGAAATACAACGACGCGATTGCTCCTCTTGAAAAGTCACTTCAAATTGATGCGGCAGGCAGCTGGGAAACGCAGTGGTCACTGGCAGAAGCGTACTATCACGTTGGGCAATACGATAATGCATTGAAACACGCGCAAGAGGCACGGAACAAAGCAAATGGAGGAGTCCCACAGGTCGAATTGATGCTCGCTAAATCGCTCACATCGGTAGGCCGCTATGAAGATGCGGCTCAGATATTACGAGACTTCCTCAAAAATCATCCTGACGATAAAGAGGCTCCTACGGCGCGTCGTTGGCTCGACGGTCTAAAATCAAACGGTAAGATTCACTAATCCTGCGGCCCCGTCCGCCCGGGCCCGAGCCTCCCGCTTGGTCAATCGAGGAGGTTCCTAGGGATGCAATGGAGGCGGCGCATCAGACAGCATCTTCATCAGGTCTGTGTCTGCCTTTTTGTGCAGCGCGCGAAACTTCGCGAATTCCGCTTCCGCTGCGGGCGTATTGCCCATAGCCTGATAGACCTTGCCGAGCCTGAAGTGCATATCCGGCTGATCGGGTTCGAGTTTCAGGGCGCGCTTAAAGGCGGCAATCGCCTGCTCATACTGTTTTTGGTCCATATAAATCGCACCCATGTCCGCTTGCGCAATGCGAATGTCGTCTCGCAACTGCACGGACTTCTTCAGCAAGGCCAGGGCATTGTCGAGGTTATTCCTTTTGAATTCAATATCGCCGAGGTAGGCCAAAGCTAGTGCATTACCGGGATTGACGGCAAGTTCCGCCTCAAACGCGGCTTTTGCCTCGTCGTATTCAGCAGCTTTCCAGTATAAAAAGCCCAGGCCGAAGTGGATTTCCGGATCGTTCGGAGCAACCTGAACAGCGGCCTTGAATTCTTCGATCGCTTCCGTCCTTCGTTCCAGCCCGTCCAAGGCTTCACCCATCAACACATGAGCCGCCGCGGAATCCGGATTCTGTTCGAGGATCTGTTGAAACTCCTTGAGCGCGCACTCATTGTCTTTTGCCCACAGGCAGCTCTGCGCCAGCACCTGGTGAAGTTCCGTGTTCTTCGGATCGGCTTGTGCCGCTACTTTGAGGTATTTCGCCGCTTCTACGTATTGTCTCGTCCCGTAGTAACTGAGCCCCAGAAGCATTCGAGCCTGCATGCTCTGTGAATCATCCGCCAGTGCAGCGCGCAGGGGCGGAATTGCCTCAGGAAAATGTCCTTGTTTGAATTCGGCGAGCCCCAGATTTAATTGAATGCCTGGCAGCTTTACATCCAGGCCGAGAGCCTTCTTATAAGCCGCAGCTGCTTCCGCGTATTTCTGTTGCTTGGAAAGCGCTACACCCAGGCTTGCGAAGGCAGCTGCATCCTTCGGATTCTGCCTTGTCACAGCCTTCCATACCAGGGCAGCACCCTCGTAATTCCCCTGTCGTTCGAGCGCCAAAGCTTCTGAAGGACTAGGGGCTTGCGCCCGCACTTGCGCTGCCAAAAACACGGTAAGCGCAGCCCAACTCAATCGCCGAATCTTCATCCGTTGAACGGCTCCATTTTACTTCTCCATAGTAACCCCCGCCCGGGACCGAAAGAAAACCCAGGTGTCCAGAAGGCAGGGAAGCTTTGCAAATAAAAACCCCGCTCGCACGAAGTGCGAGCGGGGGAAGGTACGAACCTCCAGAGGAGGTCTTAGTAGTAGAGCTTCAATCCGAGCTGGAAGATGCGCGGATCGAAGGCTGAAGTAACCTGGCCGAAGTTGCTCGAGCCGAAGTTGTTGCTGACGGCATTCCATTGAGTGTGATTCCATGTGTTAAAGCTTTCTACACGGAACTCAATTCTGCTGCCGCGTGATTCGCTGAGAACAAAGTTCTTGAACAGTGCGATGTTCCAGTTGTCACGTCCAGGACCGCGCACCGCGTTGTGACCCAGGTTGCCCCAAGCGCCAACCGTCGGAAGCGAGAAGGCTGAAGAGGTGATCCAGGCACCGACGGTGTGAGGAGCCACGATACTGCCGGTGACATCGGGCCGGTTCGTTGCTGACGGGAGTCCGTTGCCGCCCTGGTTGCCGCTGAGTCCGATGTTGATGGGGAGGCCAGACACCGCAGTGATGATGCCCGACACCTGCCATCCACCGAGCACAACCTTCAGGAACTTGTTATCGGTATTCCGGAAAACCGGGATATCGTACACGAAGTTGGCATTGAACATGTTTGTGCGGTCGTAGCCTGAGGGGCCGATATCATAACGCCAGCCGGCATACGGGTTAGAAACGCTACCCAAGTCTCCGCCGCCATTGCCTGCGGTTGTGGGATCTTCGGCGCGTGAAAGTGTGTAAGACGCGCGAAGGTTCAGGTCACGGCCAACTTGCGAATTCAGATCAACCTGAAGGCCGTTATAGTGCGTGTTGGCCTCGTTGTTTGACTGGCTGATGGCCGCGAAACCCGGATACGGCAGCCCTGGCGCCAGATTGTATTTAGATCCACCGATCAGTGCCGGCAAGGCACTTTCCGATGGCAGGTTGATATTCCGGTAGTCGTTCTGGTGACGAGTCACATTGCCGACGTAACTTACCGTCAACACCGTCCGTGAGGCCAGTTGGTGCTGCACGCCGACGCTGTACTGGTAAGCAACCGGCAGCTGATAATCACTGATGGCCAATCCGGTAATCGAGGCAGGGTTGATCGGCTGTTGCGCGACGGTCCCGGTTGCAAGCGAAAGGCTCGGATCCTGGAAGGTAACGCTGTTCAGGTTGACCTGTAAGCTGAAGGGAATGTTCGGTCCAGCGTTATACATGTCGTTGCCCTGAATGCGTTCATACATCATGCCGAACCCGCCGCGGAGGACAGTCTTGCCCCGACCGGTAACGTCGTAGGCAAAACCGAGACGCGGACCGAAAGCGGCCCAGTGGTTGTTTACAAGGCCCTTTGGTACGCCATTCTGGCCGGGGATGCCGATTCCGTTCAAATACAGGGGAACACCTGCAAGAATCGGATTCGGGCTAGTTCCAAGGCCAGGGCTCAGGGGCGAGATAGTCCCGTAAGCCGGATCGAGCGGATTTGAGATCATCGTTGCTGCCATTGCCGGGTTATAAAGTGCTGGATAGAAGTTCCCCATGCGGTTGTTAGCTTCGTAGGTGTGCGGTACGCCGTCCCAGCGCAGCCCAAGATTCAAAGTGAGCCGGTTGTTTACGCGCCAGTTGTCCTGAACGTACAGTGCCCAGGAAACGTTGTTCCACAGACCAGTGTCCTGAACCGCGAGTTCCTGATAGCTCTTGGCGGCGCCAAGCAGGTAGTCGGCGAAGTCATTGCCCGTGTAGGTTCCGTCAAATCCAAAACCGCCTTGGGTTTGCCCAAACAGATCCTGGACTTTCTTGTAGAGTGCCCAGCTTCCGCCAAACTTGATCTGGTGTGCGCCGTGGGTAAGGGATACGTCGTCTCTGATCTGGTAATCATCCGCCTTGTTGTTCCAAGGCCAGCTCGCGAGCTCATAATGAGTACCGATCTTACCTTGCAGGTCGATGTTCGGAATGCGATTGAGGTTATTCGGTCCCGTGAACAAGCGGTTGAACGTGAAGTCGCCCGGCGCAGCCACTACCCCTTCCGGAACGATGTTGATGCGGTTTCCGTTGTAATTGAATGCGATTTCATTCAACAACGTTGGGCTGATCGTATTGGTTGCATGAACGACACCGCTGTAGGACGGGTTGCCAAAGGTGGTAGTGGCAGTAGGAACGTTCGCACCGCTCCAGAGGCTTTCTCCGTAGTTCTGCGATACCTGTTCCGCCACGAAGTGTCCAAAGATCGAGAACTTGCTGTTGAAGTTGTGATCGATCCGGACGATTTCTTCCCGAACGTTCGTTGGTGACTTTGCGCCGCCCTGAAATTGCTGACCCACGTTTGGCGCTGGGAAAATGCCGGCGTTGAGCAGTGCCGTCGCGTTAGGTGCGATCATGCAAGTGGGAATCGTATTAAGGGGAAACGGCGAACCTTGTACCACTCCGGTCGGAGCCGTTCCACCGGGACAATTGGCAAAAAGTACTGAAGGCGCGATTTGCGCGGCAGTCGGAACGTTGATCGCTGTGGAACCGAAGTTTCCGCCATATGTGTTGGGGTCGGGAACGGTCTGGTTGTAAACGCCGCCCTGGATCCAGTCGCGCCATTCCATATTGTAGAAGAAGAACGTCTTGGTCTTGCTCGGGTTGTAAAGCTTTCCGAACGTTACCGGGCCGCCAACGTTGAAGCCATACACGTTGACTCTCAGTTCAGCGACTTTTTGCGGTACCGGGTTGAAATAGTTGCGCGCATCCAAGGCATCGTTGCGCAAGAATTCCCAGGCGGAAGCATGCAGTTGCTGCGTGCCGGACTTCAGAACCATGGTCATCGTACCGGCAGAAGACAATCCATAATCGGCACTGTAGTTCGAAGTGAGGGCGCGGAATTCAGCGATCGCGTCGGTAGACGGTGCAATGCTCATGCCGCCTGCGCCGCCGCGGTCATCGTCTTCGCCACCGTCGAGCAGATAGATGTTGTGGTTCTGACGCATGCCGTTGAACTCAACGCTGGCGTCGCCACCGACCGGGGTATTGACCTGCGAATCGGCCATCCGGCTCGAGGCGCCCGGCGCCAAGGCAGCCAGCGTGTACACGCTGCGTCCGTTTGTCGCGAGCTGAGAAATCTGCTGGTCGGTGATGAGGTTGCTGACTTCACCGGTATCGGATTGGATCTTTACTTCATTGGCTTCAACCGTGATCGTTTCTTGTGCTGCGCCCAATGTCATTTTGAAGTCGACACGGGCACGGTCGCCGATGTTCAGCACGAAATCCTTCCGCTCATAGGCTTTGAATCCCGTGGCTTCGGCCCTGATATCGTAGTGTCCCACGTTCAAATTGCCGGTCACGAACTGACCGGAATCATTCGTGGTGTAAGCGTGCTCCACCTTGGTCTCCGTATTCGTTATGGTGATCTTCACGTTCGCAATTGCCGCTTCCGAGGGATCCGTGACGGTTCCAAGGATTGTGGCATCCTGCGCAGACGCTAGAAATGGGATTCCAACCAGGAGTACGAGAAGAACTGCTAAGTACTTTAGATTGAACAGTTTATTGAAATTCAGACGAGCCAAAACACTCGCAGATCTACTTCGATTCATTTTTCACCCCTCTTGCCCACCGGCAAGTTTTCCTTACACGTTACCCCAATGCTTACCGTTAACGTTAACGGTGCCTCCCTTCTATTATTATTATGAATTCATGTCAAGCAAATTCTTACTGGTAATTGTCAACTTTTTGCACCTCGTGCCCTAAGAAAGAACCGCACAAAATCGTTTTGATGATGCAAGGCGCGCTTTCAGCAAGTCGTGCAAGGCAGGTCACGGATCACTGACTAGCTCGAGAAGATCTGTCATGGGTTCCAATTGATCGGGAACGATTACGGAGGTAGGGTCTAACCCTTACTTTTTCGAGGTCTCCGATCCGGCGAGCGTTCTGCGGACCGGATTCCTCTAATTGGGTCGGATTATTCCCGCTACCAGGAGTTCAAGCGCCGTCTCGAGACTGAGTTCCGCGTCAAGCAGCGGTTGTACGTAGAGATTGTGGAATTCTTCGGGGTGGTCGTTCGTCTGA
Source organism: Candidatus Acidiferrales bacterium (assembly GCA_963741165.1). Lineage (GTDB taxonomy): Bacteria > Acidobacteriota > Terriglobia > Acidiferrales > UBA7541 > Acidiferrum. The sequence goes on from CAVUHB010000001.1 coordinate 33,584, forward strand.
CGGAACAGTCCGTCCAACGCTTCTAACTTCCAGAATACCTCTGTTTCAGTCTGTTCAAGTTTTTCGATTGTTTCTCTGGCACTAGCGTCCGACTCGCAAAATGTCGCAGCATCTTTCCGTTCACTCATGGCCATCGGCCCCTAGCTCTCCTTCGCGCTCATAAAAACTCCAAAATTTGCACCCGGGTTCGCCTGCTTCCCTCCTGATGCCCACCTGCGCGGCCGGGCATCAGGATGTTCAGAGGAAGCAGGGTCACAGGACAATTACGCAGCGATGAACAAGGTCCTCCCGCCGCGATTCACCAGCAAAAGCGGTTCGTCTCCCGCCTTCTCGATCGCACTCTGGAACTCAGAGGTATTCTTCACCGGTTGGTGGTTCACTTCCTGAATGACGTCGCCCCGGCGCAATCCGGAATCCGCCATCTTGCTGGATGGATCGACGCCCGATACGACGACACCCGTCGTGCTTCGGGGTAGATTCAGCTCTTGCGCAATCTCGGGATTCAGTGTGGTGACCTCCACTCCTTCGAGTGTCGCGTTTCCGCCGCTCTCTTCCGAGTTCAGCTTGGCAGTCTCTGTCGGCATTTCCGCAAGCTTTACGTTAAAGTCGCGCTCGTTTCCATTCCGAATCACCTTCAGCTTGAGGTTCGTTCCTGGAGTCATCATCGAAATGCTCATGCGCAACTGATTGCTGTCACTCACGGGCTTTCCGTCGACTTCCAGCAGAATATCGCCGCGTTCCATACCACTCGCCAGTGCGGGACTGCCGGGGCTCACATCGCCTACAACAATGCCGCGGGCTGCCTTCGCGCCGAACGCCTTGGCCATGCCGGGTGTCACGTCTTGCGGCAAAATACCCAGGTACGCGCGGACCACTCTCCCATTCTTCAGAATCTGATCCATCACCTGGCGAGCGAGATTTGCCGGTACCGCGAAGCCGATTCCCTGGCTGCCACCGGAACCGTGCGAAATAATCGCCGTATTGATGCCAATCAGCTCGCCCCGATCATTTACCAGCGCTCCGCCGGAATTCCCTGGATTAATCGGTGCGTCGGTCTGCAGAAAATCCTCGTAATCTTCGATGCCAAGTCCGCCGCGGCCCTTCGCGCTGATAATTCCCTTCGTCACCGTTTGACCAACGCCAAACGGATCGCCAATGGCAATGGCCACATCACCAACCTCCACCAGCGAGGAATCGCCAATCGTCAAGGGTTTCAGGTTGTCCGCTTCAATCTTCAGAACGGCAACGTCTGTCTTCGGATCTGCGCCCACGATGCGGGCCTGCAGCTCACGCTTGTCAGAAAGCGTTACCTTAACTTCCGTCGCTCCATCCACAACGTGGTTATTGGTCAAAACGTAACCTTCCGGGCTGACGATGACACCGGATCCGAGGGCCTTTTCGCGACGATCCTTCGGGGCATTAAACCTTCCCCCTTGGCCACCGAAAAACTGGCGAAACATGGGGTCCATTTGCAGCTGTTCCATTCCCTGCGTTTTTACGACTTTCGACGATGAGATATTGACGACCGATGGCAAAACAGCTTTCACGATGGGTGCAAACGTCGTCTTGCTCGCCCCTTCATTGACCTCCGCCAATTTCAACGTCGCAGGCGGATTGGCGACCGCCGCTTTCTCGGTAGTCTTTGTCTCGCCACTGGCTGCTGATTTCTGAAGTGTGTGGGCAAAGCTCAATCCGCCCACGCCTACGAGCAGACCGAGAGCGAGTGCCGCGGGTCTGGAACTGACTGAAGATAGAATTTTGTTCATTTGTCCGTCCTTCGATTTCTCCGCGCAGTTCAGCCATCCTGCGTAATGACTCCGCGCGTATTTTGATCGCACCTAGTAGGACGCGCAGAGGCAGGTCATTGCTTCTCCCTGCCAGTAGGTATCTTTGGACCCGTCGATTGGGTAGTGCCCGGGGAGAGGGCGTCGCGACTGCCGCAATAACGCCGGAGAGTCTAGGAAATGATGCCTTTGCGGACCGCGTATAAGATTAGTTCAGGCACGCCGCGCAGATTCAACTTTTCCATGATATTGGAACGGTGGGTCTCCACCGTGTACACGCTCAAGTTCAGCAACTGAGCCACATCCTTATTCGATTTGCCTTCGGCCACCAACTGCAGGATTTCACGCTCTCGCGGCGTCAACAAATCGTAAGGGTCTTCCGTTCCCGATCTTTTAAGCTTTCGCACATAATCATCCAGCAGTACCTTGCTTACCGCCGGACTGAAGAACGACTTTCCCTCCGCAACGGCGTGCACGGCCCTTAGTAAATCGGCCTCCGCGGAGTCTTTTAGCAAGTAGCCCTTGGCACCCGCCTTCAGGGCCCGCAAGACGTAGCTCTCGTCAGAATGCATACTCAACATCACGATCGCTATCTCCGGATGGCTCTGGGTTATTTGCGCCGCCGCTTCAATGCCATTCAAACTGGGCATGCCAATATCCATCACCAGTACTTCTGGTTTCAGTGCATTGGCCATTCTGACGGCCTCGCGGCCATCCGAGGCTTCTCCCACCACGCTGAGGTCGGCTTGCTGTTCGAGTAACACGCGTAGTCCGCCCCTCATCAGCTTGTGGTCATCTGCCAACATGATCCTGATTTTTCTCATGCTTCAGGCCATCCCGGCAGGACCCAAGGGAAGCTCCGCTTTGACCGTCGTCCCTTTTCCCGGCTCTGACACAATGGCCAACTGGCCGCCCAAACGCTTCACCCGTTCTTCCATTCCCAATATGCCCATCCCTCGCACGCGATCGGCGGCAAACCCGTGTCCATCGTCAGCAACCTCGACCGTGATTGCCTCCTCGTTTTGCCTCACCGCGACCTTTGCATGTTTCGCGCCCGAATGGGTCGCGGCATTTCTCAGGGCTTCCTGCGCCACTCGGTAGATACAAACCTTTATTTCATCGGCTAGTTTTTCAGAAACATTTTCGGCATGGACATCCACCTCCATGTCGCCGCGCCGAGAAACTTCTCGTCCCTGCCATTCAAGAGCCGGCACCAATCCAAGGTCGTCAAGCATTGGTGGACGCAGCAGCAACGCCATATCGCGAACGGACTTTACCGCCGACTCCGCTACGGACTTTACACGGGCGATTTGCCCTTGCAGCAGGTTGTCATCGGCCGGCGCAAATTTCGAGAGTTGCCCCAATTCGACAACCAGGGCCCCCAGCGTCTGTCCTACCTCATCATGTAATTCCCGTGATATAGCGCGGCGCTCTTCTTCCTGCGCATCTACCAGCCTCGCCGACAATGCTTCCAACTCACGTCGGTGCTCGATCAAAGCCTCATACCGCCTGCGGCCCTGTCGCTCCAGGCGAAGGATGTAAAACCCTCCGACCAGCGACAGCAGCAACCCCGCCAGAAGCAATGAAACCACCATCGTTGTCAGTCTCACCTGCACATTTCTGAAACTCACGGCCAACGATTGGGTCGCTTCGCCCAGTTTCCGGTTGTTCCAGGAAGAAACATTGCGCGAAACCTGCAGGATATACGATCGACGCAGCATCATCTGCTCGCGAATGCCTTGTTGCCTTTCCTCCGGCCGTTCTCCGGGATGCGGAGCCGCCAATTCGGCAAACGAATTTTCTTGCTCCTGGAATTTTTGCTGAATATCAGCCAGTAGTGCTTTTTCCTCTGGATCGGCATCTGCAGGGTACATCTTCAATGCCGTGTGAACTTCCCCTCCGCGTTTCTGCACGTCGTCGGCGTCGCCGCGGCTTTCACTACCCTTCTCATCCATCAGAAAACGTTCCATCTGGTCATGATAGACGTGCACGGAGATCAGGATGGTCGTGAGCGCCTGGCTGTGCATGGAATACTGCTGATTTATGCTGCGTTCGATAGTGTCCAGCTGCTGCAGCGATCGCAGCGCGCCCGCGCCCGCTGCGATCATCAGTACCAGCAGGCCGCCGAAACCTACCAGCAGAATAGTTCGTAGCTTGCCCACCTGCCGGCCCGTCCCTTCCGAATGGTCATCAAGCACCGCTGTCACCGGAATTTCCTCGTATCGTCCCGACACGGATTAGCATAATGCAAGCACTACCGTCGGATGCAAATCTCGGGGTTCACTCGGCGGCAGATCGAGAATTGGCTGCAATCAGCGAGCCTGTCAGAGAGAGAATTCACCGGCAAGCTTCGGATTCCAGCTACGACAGAGATTTGGCTATACCTGATTCGGTCTTATTCGTGGTCGTCGTCATCGCCGTGAAGCGCCAGATTCCCGGCGCCTTCGGTTTCGTGATTCTTAAACTCTGAAAGCAGCCCCTCGTCGGTCAAATCCAACGGGTGCGAATGCTTCCAGTCGTGATGGGCGATTTCCTTCATACGGTCGACGACATCCTCGTCTTTCACCTCGATCGCCAATTCCCGCCGGCTGTCAAAACTTCCCGGTGCCAGATTGATCGATCCCACGATGGCTCGCTTATGGTCGCCGAGCAGCATCTTGGCATGCAGCTTCAGATGCTTCAGCTTGTGAATTTTGATGCCCACATCCTCCATGATTCGCAATCCACCCACCGCTTCCACCAGTTTTTCCTTTTTCAATTTGTGCGGAGGGCGAGCCATCACATGGATTTTCACTCCGCGCCGTGCCGCACGGACCAATCGTTCAATGATCACCGCGTCCTGGTAACGCTCGTTCTGCAAAAAAATGGATTCCTTGGCATCGTCAATGAACTCCGCTATGCGCTCGCGGCCATTTCCCGAACACCAGATCAGGTGCGAATGTTGATCGACATTAAATGGCTTTCGCGCCCAATCCGCCTCAAAACACTCAATAATTTCGTCCACTTCATGCTTGTGAGAAGTGGCTACTGCGTAGTCCCGTGTCTCCGTCAGGTTCTTGGTCGCCCAATTGAGCGAACAGACAAGCGCTGTCGAATCGTCCAGCACCATCGATTTTTCGTGAGTAACGTCATACGCCGGATTACTGTCCATCACCTTGACCCCGCCCGCCTCAAGGTGTTTTCTCGATTCCTTGTTTTCCGATTCGCCACTGCGCCTCGCCGGATTCAGCATTACCCGAACTTTGACGCCCCGGTGACTGGCCGCAATTACCGCTTTCATCAACCCGGGGTCGGAAAATAGAAACATCTTTACCCGCAACGATTTCTGCGCCTCCGCGATCACTTCGAGGATCGGCTTCGATGAATCATCCGGTAACACGATCAATCTTCTTGAACCGCTCATGTTTGAAAATACCTCCAACTCGGAATCTCTTTTAATGTTCCCGCTACGAAGCCCCCGCTGTCGCGGGCGGTGTGTTGAATTGTATGCGATAAAGCTCGGCATAAACTCCGCCTTTCGCTATCAATTCGCCGTGCGTCCCTTCCTCGGCCACCACTCCGCCCTTCAGCACAATGATCTTGTTCGCGTCTCGTATCGTACTCAACCGGTGGGCGATGGTGATCACCGTTCGTCCCTTCATCAATCGCTCCAGCGCCTCAATCACCAATCGCTCCGATTCCGTATCGAGCGCCGCGGTCGGTTCATCAAGAATCAGGATCGGATTGTTGCGAATCACCGCGCGCGCAATCCCGATACGCTGGCGTTGGCCGCCCGACAAGGTTTCTCCCCGCTCTCCCACAATCGTGTCGTAGCCGTGTGGCATCTTCGCGATAAACTCGTCTGCATTCGCCAGTTTAGCTGCCGCCAGAATCTCTTGTTCGGTCACACCCACTCGTCCGTAAGCGATATTCTCTCGCACCGTCCCCTCAAACAGCACGGTTTCCTGCAGCACGTAGCCAATCTGGTCGCGAAGTGCAAGACAGCGATAGTCCCTTATATCCACGCCATCGATTTTTACTGCCCCCGCCGTCGGATCGTAAAACCGGGGAATCAAGCTGACAATGGTGGATTTCCCGCCACCTGTGGGTCCGACGACTCCCACCAACTGCCCGGGCTGAATATGAAAACTAACATCTGTCAGTACCGGTGCGTCATCGGTATAGGAAAACGCTACGTGCTCGAATTCGATGTCGCCCTGAATCGCCGGTGGCAGTTTTGCGTCCGGTCGCTGTGGAATGACGGTATCCGCTTCTAGTATCGCACGGACCCTCTCCACTCCCACTGCCGCTTGCGCAATCGAGTTGGTCATCTTCGCCAAATCCTGCACGGGCTTGAAAAACTTGCTGAGGTAGGAAAGAAACACGGTTAGCGCGCCGGCTGTCATGGCTCCCGCCAGAATCAGCGCAGAACCACGCCACAGTACGATCGCGGTGCAAAGCGCAACGGTGACCGAGACAATTGGTGACAGCAGCGCCTTCACTCGCCGCGCCTTCAGTGCCGCCTCCACAGTCGCGCGGCTGACCTCTTTCAGGTTCTCCTCCGCCAGCTCCTGTCGCCCAAAGGCCTTCACTACCCGCATCGACTGCAGTCCCTGCTCCACCACCGAGACGATCTTGCTCTGCTCCTTCCTCACTTCATGCGTGGCTTTCTTCACTGCCTTTTTGAATCGCGACACCAGCAGCAACATGAAGGGGGTGATCGCCACGGCGATGAGAGTGAAATCCCAGTTCAGCCAGAACATGATGAACAGCATTCCGACGATGGTCAGCAAATCCACTAAGATACCGAGCGTATCGGAGGATGCGAATCCCTGAATGGTCTGTACATCCGAAGTAATCGTGCTCAGAACAGTACCCGTCTGATGGGTGTCGTAATAGCGAAGCGAGAGTTGCTGCAGGTGATGATACGTCCGTAAGCGCAGATCGTTCGCCACCCACTGGCCTACACTGGTTGTGTAGTAATTGGCGATGTAGGAAGCCAGAGCGCCAAGGGCCGCAATCAGCACCGCGGCAATGGCAGCGGCGGCGGCAATCTGCATTTTTCCGCTGCCACTCAGAATCGGTTCCAAGAGGTGGTCCAGCCAGTGAGGGAGTTTATGCGAACCGACGACGTTGTCGAGGACGATCTTCAGCGGCCACGGGGCTGCCACACTCATCACCGTCTCGACCAGCATCGCCAATAGAATGATAACGAGTGTGCCGCGATACGGGCGTATCAGGCTGAGGATCAATCGGGTCAATTCGGTGACTCCTGGATAGGAACACAGGGAGCTTTCCGTTCCTCACTGTTTCCCTAGCCACCTGGGGATCGCCTGGATTTTCGTCGATAGATTTCAGTTATGCAAGGGATAACCAAGGGACTGCAACGCTCGAGCGTGGTCAGAGAAAACGATCCCTTTCTACAATTGCCTCGGCGTGTCAAATCAGGAACTGCTTAGGGAACTATTCGGTGGGTGATTTGATTCCGTGCGCGTCAGCGGCAGTCGAATCTGAAATACGGTGTGTCCCGGCACGGAGTCCACCCGAATGGTGCCCTGGTGATTGCGGACAATTCGCTGCACGATATCGAGGCCTAGCCCGGTCCCTTCGCCAACCGGCTTGGTGGTAAAAAATGGATCAAATATCCGCCCTTTGATGTCCGGCGGAATACCCGGCCCATTGTCTGAGAACTCCACTAGTATGGCGCCGGGTTCGAGCGAAGTGCATACCTCGAGGATTTTGTCCCCATTGGCCACCGCCGAATTCATCGCCCCGATGGCGTTGTCGATCAGGTTGGTCCAGATCTGGTTTAACTCGCTTCCATTGGCTGGAATCTTCGGAAGGTTTCCCGCGAACTTACGCTTTACCGCAAAGCCGTGTTTCAGTTGGTGCTGGAACATCCTCAAGGTCACATCGATCCCTTTCTCCACATCCACTTCACTCAACGGTGTCTGATCCATGTAGGAATAGGATTTCACCGCCTGGACCAGATCCGAAATTCGCCGGGCTGCTTCCTGAATCTCACGGGTCAGACAAAGGATTTGATGATCACAAACCAGAATTCGCAGTCCATGGGTAAAATTTTCGAGCCCGAGCAACTTTTCGAGCGGTTCCAACCTCTTCGATGTTATTCCCGCGTCCACTAGATCGCTCGCCAGTTCCGCAGGTAATTTCCTCTCCTCGAGCCAATCACCCAGGTCTGCTTCCATGTCGGTCCGCGTTAGTGCGTCGAGTTTTTCTGTCCCGTTTCCGCATTCTGCAATCGATTCGGCAATCTCGTTCATCAACGCCTGCGCGGAGGGTGGTATCAGTTGACCTTTCATCGCGATTGCTTCGCGGCGCCGTTGCCGTAACATCTCGCCCAGCAACGTCGAGGAGCGAACCGCAGCCGATGCGGGATTGTTCAGTTCATGCGCCAGACCGGCAGAAAGTTTTCCAAGCGCCAGCATTTTTCCGGTGCGCTCCTCCGATTGCACAAATTCCCGGGTCCGGTCGGTCATTTCCGCTACCAGCTTCTGCGCGAGATTTGGCGCTCGATACACCAACTCGCGCAATTCCGAAGCAGGCATCACCGCGATGCGCGTCTTTCCGACCGCGTGACCACGTCCTCTGACCACCTTCATTCGTGAAAACGGCAACATGCCCGTCGCTTGTCCCGCGGTTCTTACAATTACCGGAAAGTAAGGATCATTCGGCCGGCGAAAATGAAATTCACCTTCCAGCACCACCATAAACTCCGTGGCAGGCGTACCTTCCTTGATGATCAGGTCCCCGGATTCATAGCATCGCAGTTCAAAATGTCCCGAGAGCCATTCGAGTGCCGCTTCCTCATCATCGGCAAATAGTGGAATTTTCGAGAGATCGGAAGGCGTCAGTCGCTTGCAGGAATCATCCGTCATGATGGTGTCTCCTCAACGATTCGCCAGATACTGGTTGATAAAATACAGCACAATCGATCCTTCCCCCACGCTGTTCGCTACGCGCCTGACTGCTCCGTCCCGCACATCTCCCACCGCAAAGACGCCCGGCACACTTGTTTCGAGCAACGAGGGATCGCGGTCGAGCGTCCAGCCGGGCGGGCGCTTTCCATCTCTCAGCAGATTTCGGCCGGTGACGAGAAACCCTTTCGCGTCGCGACACACTTTGCCTTCAAGCCATTCCGTTTGCGGCTCCGCCCCGATAAAAATGAATACCGCACCCGCCGGCCTTTCCTCGGTCGTCTTCGTATCGTGATGCCGTATCGTCAGCCCGGATAGCCGGTCGTCGCCGTGCACTTCAATCACTTCCGTGTTCGGCTCCACGGTAATATTCGGAATGGTCTTGATTCGTTCCACCAGGTAATGGGACATCGAACGTGACAGCGAATCCGCTCGCACCAGCATTTTTACCGACTGCGCTAGCTCCGAAAAATGAACCGCGGCCTGCCCGGCGGAATTCGCGCCACCTATGATGTAGACGTCCTCGCCTTTGCACGACGAAGCTTCCGTATTTGCCGCCCCGTAATACACGCCTGCCCCTGTAAGCTTTTCCATCCCGGGAATATTTAACCGCCGCCACTGCACTCCGGCCGCAATCACCACACTGTGTCCCAGCAATTCCTGCCCGTTTGAAAGTTTTACCACCTTGTATTCGCTGTCGACGGAAAGTGAAACTGCGTCTACGGGAGCCAGAACTTCCGTCCCGAATCGCTTCACCTGCGAGACGCCACGTCGCGCAAGGTCCGCTCCGCTCAAACCCGATGGAAATCCCAGGTAATTTTCGATTCGCGAACTTAATCCTGCTTGTCCACCAGCGGCTTCCCGCTCAACGAGAATGGTTCGCAGACCTTCCGTGCTGCAATACAGTGCGCAGGCCAAGCCTGCCGGTCCGGCACCAACTATGATTACGTCGTAAAACTCGCGACCCGGTGTCGTTGTAAGCCCGAGTTTTGAAGCAACATCTGGTAAGCTGGGCTTCTTCAGCACGGACCCGTCTGAAAAAACCACCACGGGAAGATCCGCCAGCGTTTCCCCCACCGCCGCCTGAATTCGTGGATCGGAGGTCGACCCCGGTTCTATCCAACGATAAGGAATCTGGCTTTTCGCGAGGAAGTTTTTCAAATCGTGCGTGCTAGGTGCCCAACGCGTCCCCACCACATAGATCCCGTCAAACGTTTCGCGGCTGGTGGCATTCCAGTCCTCCAGCAGGTCGGCAATAATGGGATAGAGATTTTGTTCCGGCGGTTCCCACGGCTTCATCAAATAATGGTTCAGTTTCACCTTATTAATCGCATCGATCGCCGCATTTGAATCCGCGTAGGCGGTCAACAGCACCCGCCGGGCGTCTGGCTGCAGCAAGAGCGCTTCCATCAGAAATTCCGTACCGCTTAACTGCGGCATCCGCTGATCAACCAGAAAAAGTGAAATCCGGTCACCGCGCGCCGTCAATTGACGGACAAGCTCCATGGCCTTTGCTGGAGAGTCCGCAGCGACTACGCGGTAGTTCGCAGAGAACTTCGCCTTCAGGTCGCGTTCTACGGCCCGGATCACTCCTGGGTCGTCATCGAGTGCAAGAATGTATGGTTTTTTCATAGCCTGGATGCTGTCCGCAATTGGGTTTCGCTTGGAGTTACAGATTAGCCCTCATTCGATTCTTCGGCGATGGAAAAAGTTGCGGCCGAACGAGCGACTGTGGGCCAACTTCAGTGCAGGGCAACCAAGGAAAGGCTTTGGCGCGTCAGGGCTTCCGCTCTGATTGATCGGAGGCAAGACTCGAGCGTTAACCTCTCAAGAATCTCTTCCGCTTTGTGCGTTTTTCACAAACTGACTTCCGTCCCCTTTGAAACTTCGCCTAGCTCGACCTTAATTGTCGCGCACGCGCAAGGAAGGAGATTGCCAGAAAACCGGCACTCAATAACATGTAGATAACCGCGTAGCGAACGAGGAGTGCTCCACTGCTCGCACCGGTGAAATCCAGCCCCGGCGTATGATTCATCGGGCCGACATACCACAGCACGGTCAGGATAGCCTCAAACGCCTTTCCGCTGCCGGATAGCACTCCAAGACCCAGCGCCATTGCAGGAACAAACAGCGCACCCGCCAGCCATCCTAGAAAGGCACCCAGCTGTCCGGTCAAGAGTAACCTGACCGCGATCCCACTACCGGCAATCACCGCGATGAAGAACCCCGCCGCAAAACAAGCCGGCAACTGGCGCACGAGGATCCGGGGTGAGGAAAATAACAAGCTGCGCGTGCCAAATCTTTCTTCCCGCGTGCCCATCGCTGACCAGATCACGACGGGCCACAGCCAGGCCGTTCCGAGCAATAGACCTCTCGCCCGGTCAAGTGGCACAAGCAGTTCCGCTACCAGCAGTCCGCCGGCCACCGTGAACCACCACCATCGCACGCCCTGCAAAGCGAGCCGCAATTCCGCCACGAACAGTCGCGCGAAATTTCCATGCCGCGCACTTGCCGCGATCGGCGTAAGGTGTACCGCAACATGGGATGGCCCCGGACCCCGGACCCTTTTTCCGCCGACCACAGGAGTACGTATCGCAACCTTCCCACTGTTGTCACGCGAGGACCGTGTGGCATCAAATCGATCAAAAAATGCTGCCGAGCTTGCCACAATTGCGAAGGCTACCAGCAGCCACAGGATGCGCAGTCCTACGATTTCTGCCCCCCAGTGAACACCCTGCCAGCGCAACGATTCTGCAATTTGCACTTGTCCCGGCGATATCGTTAGAGCGAAACCGTTCTGGTACCCGGGCACGGCCGCGCGCGCCGCCTCCATCATGCTTTCGCCAACGGTCATCATCCCGGTAATATCCATCCACCGTTTTCCGGTAATCTCTGGCAATGCCAATCCAAAACAATACGCAAAAAACCATAAAACGTTGCCCACGCCGCCCCGCACGACAGGAAGCGTTTCAAATAGCACCGCAATTGCCGCTGTGAGCGCCATGGTCGGCATTGCCAAGAACAAGAAAGGCATCAACAGGGCCACAAAATCGTACTGTTTGTCTTCCGCAGCGAAAAATTGCATGGCCAGTGCGCCCACGGCAAGAATCAGTACCATCGAAGCGAGCACCGCATAATTACTCAGGAATTTTCCGAACAGATAGGCGTTCTTAGAGAGTGGCGTAGCCGCCAGAATCTGCCCGACTCCCGTGCGCCGGTCCCGTTCAATCGCGTTCTTCACAATGTAGAAACCAACCAGCGACACAAAACACGTCGTCACCATCGCAACCATGGTGCCAATCCATGCCGAGGTATAAACGCCGCGAAAATCGCCCAGGTGAATCGAAACTTTGCCTGTCGCCGCCCCATACCCCAGCAAGACTGCGAAGAGCACGGTCAGAAAGAAACTATACGTGCGCACGCGTTGCTGAAAATCCGCCCGTGCAACCGCGTAAATAGCGCGCAGGGAACTCAAGCGGCCACTCCGGCAGGATCACTGATTCGTTTGGTCGCGAGTGACGCCAGATAGGCATCTTCGAGCGATGGCTCGAGCGGTCTCGCCTCCTCGGCGGGAGCCACCTCCGTTACCACCCGCGCATGCACTCCATCGCTCCTATGAGCCGTGCTGCTGATCAGATACTTCTGGCGCAACGCCGGCAACTCGCTGCTCGGCACAACCACTTCCCATACTTTACCCGACATTTTCGCGAGCAATGCTTCGGGTGCGTCGTGTGCCAGCAGTTCGCCGTGCGCCAGAATCGCGATCTGCGTCGCGACTGCTTCGATATCAGAAACGATGTGGGTGGAAAGAATTACGATTCGTTCTCCCGACAATTCCGACAGCAAATTGCGAAAGCGCACGCGCTCTTCCGGATCCAGGCCTGCCGTAGGTTCGTCTACGATCAACAGTTGTGGATCGTTCAAAAGTGCCTGCGCGATTCCGACACGTTGCCTCATCCCGCCGGAATATCCACCGAGCGGCCGCTTCGCTGCTTCTGTCAGATTGACCAGGTCGAGCAGTTCGCCAATTCGCTTTTTTGCGGCAACGATTTCAATACCTTTCACCGCAGCAAGGTATTCCAGAAATTCATGCGCGTTCAGATTGGGATACACGCCAAAATCCTGTGGCAGGTAACCAAGCACGTTCCGCAGCGCATCCGGGTCAAGCGCGATATCCTTTTCATTCCAGAATACACGTCCGGTCGAAGGCTTCGTCACCGTCGCCAGTATCCGCATGAGTGTGGATTTGCCCGCACCGTTCGGCCCCAGTAATCCCAAAACGCCGGGGCGCATCGAAAAGCGCACGCTGCGCAGTGCCCGCACACTTCCCCGATAATTCTTCGAGAGATCTTCCACCATCAATTGCATCGGTATCCGTCCCGCCTGCTAGACCCTCCACCATCGCTATTGAGAATACGAGCCAACCCGTCTAAAAGTTTTCAGATTCTACCGATATCTGCCACAAATCACCAGGCTCCGCCTTGTCGAGAAACCGACGCCCGGAGCTATAATGCAAACCGTCTGTTTGCTCGAAATTGGTTTGCGAGGAAGTTTATGAGAAAATTCTGCACCATCTTCTTGATTTGCGCCGCGTCCGCCGCCATTTCTATTGCGCAAGAGCGCAGTGCATCTTCCCTATCTCGCGTCACTGCCCAGCAAGTGATCGATCGAATTAAATCGCACGTGGGCGTGCCGTGGAATTCAGAAACAGTGGACACGTTCAAGGCCGGCAATCCCAGTACACCGGTCACGGGAATCGCCGTCACCATGATGGCTACCATGGACGTCCTTCAACGTGCCGCTGCTGCTGGGGACAATCTCATCATCACCCACGAACCCACTTTCTACAGCCACCTCGACAAGCCCGACGACCTTCCCCTGAAGGAAAAAGACCCGGTGCTGGCCGAAAAACGCGCCTTTATTGAGCAACACCATTTAATCGTCTGGCGATTTCACGATCATTGGCATCGCCGTTCCCCTGACGGTATTGAAGCCGGCGTAGTTCACGATCTGGCCTGGGAGAAATATCAGGATCCCGCAAATCCCTATCTTTTCTCGATTCCGGAAACAACCATCGCCGAACTCGCTGGCTATCTAAAATTAAAACTCGCCATCGCCGACCTCCGCGTGGTCGGCAACCGGCAAAGGAGGGTCACCCGCGTCGCTTTAAGTCCCGGTGCCGCGGGCTTTGCCAGGGAAACACGGGCGCTCGAACAACCCGACGTTCAAGTTTTGATCCTGGGAGAAACCCGCGAGTGGGAAACCGTCGAGTATGTCGCCGACGCCATCTCGGAAGGAAAACAGAAAGCCCTGATCGTCCTGAGTCACGTTCCATCGGAACAGCCCGGAATGGAAGAATGTGCACGCTGGCTGAAAACCTTCGTCACGGAAGTGCCCGTTCAATTTGTCCCCGCCGCCGATCCTTTTGCAGCCGAAAGCACTTTGCTCAAATGAAGACCGCAAGCTACTATCCTCGACCAGGGATCAACTCTCATGAAATTAACTTCGGTCGGTCCAGATAGAATTCTCCTCACCCTCCTCTCAGTCTCAACCATTTTCTCATGCTCGCTTTTTGCCGCTCCTCCGGAAGCCAGACCAGCGCTTGAACTCTCGCGCCCCGTTCGTAGCTGGGAGTTTCTTTGCTCCGTTGGAAAGCAATCTGCCATTTTCGGCAACGAGTCGGGACGGGTAGAAGGCTGGGTCTATCCCCTGAAGCTGTTCCGCGATTTTTCTCTCGTTTTTCATACGGAAAGCCGTGCGCTCCCTGCAGAATCACTCGCTCGCACCATCACCGTTCGTCCCGAATCAACCACCATCCTTTACGCCGGCGATACCTTCCGAGTTAAGGAAACTTTTTTTGCTCCTGTCGATGAACCCGGGGCCATCATCGAGCTCGACGTCGAAACCGAACAACCGCTCGAGATTGAAGCTACCTTTCACCCCGATTTCCAGCTCGAGTGGCCCGCCGCTCTCGGCGCAACATTTTCTTCCTGGGACGCTCGTCTCCACGCTACGGTTTTTGGTGCCGATCACAAACTTTTCGCCGGTGTCCTGGGCTCTCCCACGGCCACGCTTACGGCCCAGCAATTTGACACGAATTACAACTCGTCCAGTTCCGCCGCCATGCGTCTCGGGGTCACCGCGCACGGCAAGGAAACCAAACTCCTGGTTATGGCCGCCTCCATCAACGGTGCGCTCGAGGCCGAGAAGATCTACAAGAAACTCAGCGACAATTTTCTAGAGCTTCAGAAAGACTCCGCCGCCTTCTACTCAGAATATCTTGGGCGCACTCTCGGTGCCGAACTTCCCGATGCCGAACTGCAGCAGGCCTACGACTGGTCTCGCGTCAGTGTCCTCCAGGGGATGGTCACAAATCCTTATCTAGGGGCTGGCCTGGTCGCCGGCTATCGCAGTTCTGGCGAGTCGCAGCGACCCGGCTTTGCCTGGTATTTTGGCCGCGATGCCGAATGGACCACACTTGCCTTGAACAGTGCGGGCGACTTCTCGAGTAGCAGAGACGCCCTGAATTTCCTCCTAAAGGTTCAGCAGGACAACGGTCGAATCCCCCACGAGATTGCGCAAACCGCCACTTTGGTAAATTGGTTCAAGGACTATCCCTACGGCACTGCTTCTGCCGATGCCACACCGCTTTTCTTGATCGCCGTCGAAGACTATGTGCGAACCAGTGGCGATACCGACTTTGCAAAAGATCACTGGACGAATCTCTGGAAAGCGTACGAATTTCTTCGCTCTACCTACGATGAAAACGGTTTCCCGAAAAACTTCGGCGTGGGTCACGGATGGGTGGAAGGCGGCCCGCTGCTGCCCGTCAGGTCGGAACTGTACCAGAGCGGTGTGGGCGCTGAGGCACTTCGCGCGCTCTCCGAACTGGCCAAATGGACTGGCAAGGATGCCGAGGCAAAATCACTCACGGAAGATTTCACCATACAACGCGCAAAGGTCGACAACGCGTTCTGGTCCTCTTCCGAAAATATCTACTCCTTTGCCCTGAGCCAGGAAAACAAGCAAGTTGTGGAACCTACCGTCCTCGCCACCGTTCCCATGTGGTTCAATATGCTGAACCCTGCCCGTTCCAAGCAGACCATTACGCGCCTGGCCGCCTCGGAGCACGCCAGCGATTGGGGTATGCGCATCATTTCCCGTCATTCTGTGAATTACAGCGCCGGCGGATATCATTTCGGCTCCGTCTGGCCGCTGTTCACCGGCTGGGCTTCCGTGGCTGAATACAACTATCACCAACCGCATCCCGCGCTGCAGAATCTTCGCGCCAACGCTTTATTAGCGCTCGATGGTTCTCCCGGCCACGTCACCGAAGTGCTCTCTGGTGATTACTATCAGGGACTCTCCACCGGCTCTCCGCACCAGATTTGGTCGGCTGCCATGGTTGTCAGTCCCTTACTCAAGGGTCTGTTCGGATTGAGGTCCGACGCCATCGCCCACACCATCACACTCGCACCGTCACTCCCCGCGGATTGGTCCACCTTTGCCCTGCAAAATATTCGGGCAGGAAATTGCGCAGTCAACGTGAAGTTTCATCGCTCCGCAGCAGAAATGGTCCTTGAAGTGTATTCCGCACAGGACAATCCCTGTACCCTTCTCTTCCAACCGGCGCTCAGCCTGCGCGCCGAAGTCCTGGGCGTTGAACTCGACGGGCATCCCCTGCCGTTCGAGTTGAAACCAAATGACAGCGATCAGCACCTGCTCACGCAAATCCGCATTTCTCATGGCATGAATACGCTTCACATCCGGTTCCGGCACGATTTCGCCGTCTCCTACGCTTCAAAGCTTCCCGCTCTCGGCCAGCAAAGTGAGGGGCTTCGAATTCTTTCCGAGTCCTGGAGCCCGGCACGCAATCAGCTCACTCTCGAACTGGAGGGTTTACCAGGGATTCCGTACGATCTTTCTCTATTCAACGGGAATCAGCTGGCCAACGTAGGGGGCAACATTTCTAAGCGCAGCAACGCAGAAGGGATCACCGTTACTCTGCCTCCGGGCAAGGAGCAAGCCCAGATCGTTCGTCACACACTCGTTCTCGATTTCTTGCCGAATTCATCCGCCAAACACTAGCCGCGAGTTGCGTTGACCATCCAGTCCCTCAAGCAATTCCCAGCTTCTTCTGCAATTCTTCGAGGGAATGTCCCTTTGTCTCCGGATAGAAAAGCAGCACCACCACAAACTGCACCACCATCATTGCCGCGAAAAACACAAACGGATAGCCACCCGATTTTGCGGCCATTACCGGGAACACCAGCGCAATGATTCCGTTCATCACCCAGTGCGCGGAACTTCCAAGACTCTGTCCCTTGGCGCGTACCCGATTCGGAAATACTTCTCCGATGTACACCCAGATCACGGCTCCCTGCGAAAATGCAAAGAAGGCGATGTATCCGATCAGCAGCCACACCAGCAAATCCTGGTGTTGATTTGTCAGGAATATCCAGGCGACTCCCGCAAGACAGATCGCCGTCCCAACCGCCCCGATCAATAACAATACCTTGCGACCGACCCTGTCGATTAGGGTCATCGCGATCATGGTGAACACCAGGTTCGTCGCACCGATGGCCACCGATTGCAGATCTGAGGACACCTTGTTAAATCCGGCGCTCGCAAAGATGTGGTTCAAGTAGTACAGAATTGCATTGATGCCCGCCAACTGGTTAAACAATCCGATGGTGATCGCCAAAAAGATCGGCAGCCGGTATTTCCAGATGAACAGCGCCTCTTCTCCCAGGTGGTGTTCGGCATCGATGGATTCCACGATCTCCTGCAATTCCTGCTCGTAATTTGCTTCGCCAATCAGTTTCAGTACGCTTCTTGCTTCCTCCACCCTTTGCTTTTTCACCAGCCAGCGCGGGCTGCGCGGAATGAAAAACAGCATGACGAAAAAAACTGCTGCCGGAATGGCTGCCACGCCCAGTTTCCAGCGCCATTCCGCCGCTCCCAATCCCAGGGAACCAACCACAAAGTTTGAAAAATAGGCCAACAAGATTCCGAACACTACGTTGAACTGGAAGAACCCCACAAATCGCCCTCTCCACTTTGCCGGAGATATTTCCGCGATGTACATCGGTCCCAGCACCGAGGAGCCACCGATCGCTAGGCCGCAGATCACGCGAAATACGATCAACGAACCCCAACTCCATGCCAGCGCGCAGCCAACCGCCGAAACCAGGTACAGCACTGCCAGCACGCGCAAGCTGTCTCGCCTGCCGTATTTGTCTCCGGGAATCCCCGCTGTCATTGCCCCTATAATCGTCCCGAACAAGGCGCTCGAGACAGTCAGCCCGAGCGTCGCCGGCGTAAGACTAAAAAGCTGCGTCAGCGCATCCGTGGTTCCGGAAATAACCACCGTGTCGAACCCAAACAGCAATCCGCCCAACGCTGCCACTACCGTGCTTCGCAACAGATTCGAATTCAAGCTCATGGTTTTCTCTCAAATTTCGGTTCAAACGCGAGACCAGAAAGCTTCCTGTGAATTCCTCAAGCAGGGTGTCGCTCGGAGTCTGGATTCGGGCCTAACAGTTGGCTGATTGTAGTCGATTCCCTGATTTGATTGCATCGATATTCGCAGCTCGGCGGGCTTCTTCATGAATCGGCGAAGATCGACGCTTCCAATCGAGTAGCGCTGCTCAATCTTTCTTTGGCCTGGTACAAGCAAGGAGAGTTTAAACAGGCCTCCATCGAACTTGAAAGCCTCTGAACCTCCCATAGAGACAATCAGCAATCGTTGTATCTTCTGGCGGATTGATATCTCCGGCTCGGCAGGAATGCGGATGTCGTGTCTCTTCTGGATCCTATTTAAAAATCCAGTCCCACCGATCTTGCCGTCGATTACGCGCTGGACGTCGCCCTAATCCGCCTCGGCCAACTTGAACGCGGCGAGGCCGTGATCGATCCGATATTAAAATCCGGAAATACTGCCGAATCCAATCTCCTCCTGGGTGTAACGCAACTTGCCGTTCTCGACTACAAAGCCGCTGCCGCCACGGGCAAACTCGAGGGCGCCAGGAGGGAATTTGAGAAAGACGAAAAACAATGGCCTGACTTCCTGGAGGTACACCTTCAACTCGCGGCACTATACTCCAATCTGAGCCTTAAGTAGCACAGTTTGCGCGAGCAAAAAATTGTTCTGGAACTCAATGAAAAATCGCGCCAAAGCAATCTCCGCCCCAAGCCCTGATTCCTAGTTGGATTCCTTTACGTGTAACACCTGATCGGCTTGCACGCCCTTTACTATCTGTTTGGTTCCAGACGGCCACCTAATCTCAATCTCATCCACGGTTTTCGCATCGCCTAGCCCAAAGTGCACTGGACCCGCGCTGCTCGATGCGTACCCGGAGGCTGTCGAAACGCAGTTATATTGTGATTTTCCGCTGGCAGTAACTCGAATCTTGGCCCCAATTCCGTCTCGATTACTTTTTGTCCCCTGCAGCGCAATCTCCAGCCAATGGTTGGCATTCGGGCTGTCATTCATCCAAATTTCCGCCGGCGCGCTCAATGCCGTAACGACCAGGTCCAGTCTTCCGTCGTGATTAAAATCTCCGTAGGCCGATCCGCGATGCCGCCGTGCCGGTTGAACCGCAAATCCCGCCTCCGCCGTCAAGGCCGTCCATTTTCCGTTCGCGCCCAAATTTCGAAATACGGAGTTGTACTGGTCGATCGCGTGCCGGTCCGCCATATTCGGCGACTGTACATCCCCGCGGGTCACAAAAATATCTTTCCAGCCATCGTTGTCGAAATCCGCGATATTCGGGCTATACCCGGACATTTGCGCGCTCAGCAGCCCCATTCCCGATTTCGCAGTGATCTCTAGGAACCCGCCCTTACCATCGTTCTGGTACAGTGGAAAGGTTTCCGTAGAAAGCGCCACAACGGAAATATCCGGCAGTCCATCGTTATTCAAGTCGCGGAAGTCTACTCCCATGCCAGAGATCAGGTTTCCGTCCTCTGGCAAGGCGACGCCGGCTTCAAATGCCACTTCCTCGAACTTCAATTTTCCTTTGTTGTGAAACAGCGAATTGAACAGCTTATCGTTGGCAACAAAAATATCCGGCAACCCGTCGCCGTCATAGTCCGCAATCCCAACACCCATACCTTTGCCGAGATGTCCCCGGATGCCCGATTCCGCAGAAATATCCTCAAACTGTCCATTTCCCTTGTTCAAGAACAGTTGGTTCGGCAGTTCCTTGTAGTATTTCGGGTGGCAATATTCCGGTTTTCCGTTGACGTTGCAGGGAGGTTCATGAGTTCCGTCCCATTTCATGTAGTTGACAACAAAAAGATCCAACATTCCGTCGTTATTTACATCCACCCACGCGCCGCCCACCGACCATAGCGGTCCGAACTCTTTATCCAGCTTGGCGATTCCTGATTTTTCCGTAACATCTGTGAACGTGCCATTCCCGTTGTTGTGATAGAGAGTGTTCCGGTAAACTCCGCCTACAAAAATATCCTCGTACCCATCATTATCATAATCGCCGACCGCCACTCCTGTGTCGTAGCCGGTCCCGGACAGTCCGGCCTTTTCCGTCACATCCGTAAATGTGCCGTCTCCATTATTTCGATACAGGCGATTCCAGTATTTCGCGGAATCTTTTTTCAACGTATTGATGTCCGCCCCGTTGCTAAAAAAAATATCCAGGTTCCCGTCATTGTCAAAATCAAACACGGCCACTCCGCCGGCCATCGTTTCCGGAGCATGCCGCTGCGGCGTTTCGTTGCTGTCGAGTGAAAATGGACTAGGCTGAAAGGAGAAATGGATCGCCCCCTTCGCCGGTTCGTCCGAGTGTCCCGGCACCGGGCTCAACTCCGCCGCGGTGAATATGGCCATCAGAACACCGAGCACGCGCTTCATCAAATTGTTCCGGTTGCGCATTCTATCGGTCTCGCTCCGCGGGCTTGGTTTCGGGCCTGCTAATTTCTTCAATCGTCTCTTTCTCTCGCTTGGCATCCGCAGTTCTGCCGGCACTGGTGTAAGCTCGCAGCAGATCCCAATGCGTCCTCACCGTTTCTGGCGCAAGCTTTTCCGCTTGTTCCACCTCGGTAATCCCTTTGGCTGTTTCGCCCTTGGCAAGCAGCGATTCTTCCCACATCATGTGCGCCGCAGCGTTCTTTGGCGCAAGCTTCGTCCCTTGCTCAGCGAATTTCAGTGCTTCCTCGAACTTCTGCTCTTTAACATATTCCTCCGCCAACCGCAGCATCGCTCCCACATGTGACGGCGAGCTCTCTAACTCCCGTTGCATTTCGAGAATGCCGTCATCCGGCCGAACATTCAGCAGGTAGGCTCCGTATAAAAAATGGACTCCCCGCTCATCTGGAGAGTTTTCCACCATGCGCCGAAACAAAGACTCCGCCTCTTGTGCGTCGACCGCAAGCGTTGACCAGCCGGCCATTTGAACCGGTTCGCGACGATCCGGTGCAACTTCTGCGGGCAGAAAAGGCAATTGAAGTGTTGCCAAACCTATTGGCTTGACAAGTACATTCGGCTGCTCTGAGGGCTCCATTATCGACATCAGTATGCCGATCGCATCGTTGCATTTTTCGTATCCACTTAACAGGACAGCGATGAAGTAGAACCTGGAATGAGTCAGCTTTTTGCGTTCACCCAAACCAGGCGTTAGAGCTTTCCGCACGTTTGCCGACGCACGCGGGTACCCTCTTGTCTGATACCCGCTCATTCCCAGCACCGCCCAACCCGGCCCCGCCTCCGGCTCGTCGGTCACAAATCGGCGCAACTCATCCCGCATTTTAGGAAACCGCTCTTTCTCATACAGCAGTGTGCTCAGGAACCACCGGCCATCTTTCCATTCGGGCTATAGTGCCAGCGCCTTTTCGTAGTTCTGGCTCGCTTCCCCATCGCGGCATTCCTCGCGCGCGATTGGCTTCCTCGCCTGCCTGTTGAAAGCTCTTCGCCAGGCTTTGTCGCGTGCTGGTTTTCGCTTGCCCTGAAGTTGCGGCCCCTCCCGCAGATACTACCAGACACAACATCACTACGCAGAGTGCGAGTCGATTCGCGTATCCCCTTACGGACGGCTCCACGGTTGAAGGGTCATCGAGTTTTCCTCTGGTAGGGGGCCCAGAACCTCTTCCTTGTCCTTCAGCTTCAAATACGCATCGGCCTCGCTTTTTGCAGCTTCCATTTGACCCGCCTGCCGGAAGGCTTGCGCAAGCGCCGCACGAATCAGTCCGCTGAGCGGAGCCAGCCGCTTTTCATCCACCAACTCAGAAATACTGTCGTGCGGACGGTCCAAATCAAAGAAACTTTTGCCCAGTGCGAACCTTACCCGTGCACTCTTCGGTTCAAGTTCAATCGTGCGCGTCGCCATAGGCAGAGCCAGCTTCGGCTCAAATGTCCGCAGACGCATCATCGCCAATTCGGTCATCGCCGGTGCACACTGTGGAGAAATCTCCAGCTCTTCATCGTTTTGCAGCAACGCTTCGGGGAACTTTCTCCGGAACTCCAGCAGCGATCCCAGAAAGTAGCGGACATTGCTTGTCTGCGGAGATCGTTCCACAAGACGAGGGGGATACTCTTCACTCCGTTACGTATCCTCAACAGCCGCGTTCATGGCCGAATTGCGCGCGTACAGATATCCCGAACCATTGAAGGTACTGCCGCCGCCTTTGGTAACCCTATTAAGGACCACCGGTCTCCGCGGATTTTCTGCCGTGAAGTTCGACGTCAACACTCTAAGCTACCGACTTCATTTCCGGGTCCGGATTCACAGGAATCGCGTTGCCAAACGATCCCGGATCAAACACGATCTGCCCGCCTTGCATCATGCTCAGTGACTGCACCGAAGCTGGTCCTGATAGTACCATCTCGAAACTTTTCAGACTCAGTCTTACACGCCTTTATTGTCCAGCTAAATCTCTCCAGTACTTGTGACCGCCGACGCGTCCTTCATTTGCTAGAATCAATCCGTCAATGTGCCGTACCCACATTCTCGCTGTCTTCTACTCGGTCGTCGCCTGCCCTCTTCTTGGGCAACAAGTCCTTTCTCAGCAGTCCGTTCAACCCCTACCTGCAGATATCGCAAACCTCCCCGCCTACGGCCGCTCGAGCCACCCAGTCCATTCCCCCTCCTGGCAGCAGTTCTCCTCCTTCGCCGAAGATCCACTTCGAGCAAACTGCGGCCCAGTCCGGCCTGACCTTTGTCCCCCATTCCTCACCAGAACGTCGCTACGTTCTTGAAACGATGGCGGGTGGCGGAATCGCTCTATTCGACTGTGATAACGATGGAAAACTCGACATCGCCGTCGTGAATGACTCCACCATCGATCAGTATTTGCAGGGCGGCACCCCGATGCTCACCCTCTATCACCAGGACACAAAATCTCCCACCCCTCATTTCACCGAGATCAGTTCGGCTGCAGGACTCACCACCAAGGGCTGGGGCATGGGCATCGCTGTCGGCGATTTCGACAACGACGGCCTACCGGATCTGTATGTCACCGGCTACGGCCACAATGTCCTCTACCGTAATCTCGGCAACTGCAAGTTCGAAGACGTCACCAAGAAAGCCGGCCTCGAAGTCGGCGGTTTCAGCACCGGCGCCGCTTGGGCCGATTACGATCGCGATGGCCATCTCGATCTGTTTGTCTCCCGCTACGTCAAGACGGATGTCCACCACCTTCCTCTGCCAGGCAAAACCCTCGGCTATAAAGGCGTTTTGGTCGAATTGCCCGACGGAATGGAGGGCGAAAACGATTTTCTGTTCCGAAATCGAGGAGACGGCACGTTTGAGGATGTTTCCGTAAAATCGGGGCTCAGCGACCCGCACAAATTGCATGGCATGGGTGTCGTCTGGGGGGATTACGACAATGACGGCTGGCCGGACCTTTACGTCACCAACGACTCCGGTTGGAATTTTTTGTACCACAACAAAAAGGACGGCACTTTTGAGGAAGTAGGCATACCTTCCGGCACCGGTCTTGGCCCGTTCGGCCAGTTCTACGGGAACATGGCTGCGGACTTCGGCGATTTCGATCACGATGGCAAACTCGATCTGTTCGTTACTCGCTTCGGCAATCAACCTGCCAGTCTCTACTGGAATCGCGGCGAATTCTTCACTGACCTAGCCGTTCCCGCGCAAATCGCGCCGGCTACCTTCGCTCCCGTCAAATGGGGCACCGGCTTCGCTGATTTCGATAACGATGGTTGGCTCGACATCCTTGTCGCCAACGGAAATTTCAGCTCCCTGATGGATACACTTCCCGGTGAAGTTCGCTACGCCGAACCACTCCTGCTATTCCGCAATCTCGGTAATCGCAGCTTTGAAGAGATTGCCGGCAGCGCCGGACTCAACACCGGGCCGCTTCTCTCTCGCCGGGGCACTGCCATGGGCGACATCAATAATGATGGCAAACTCGACGTGGTCGTATTCAACGCCGCTGGCCCGCCTTCTCTTTTTCTGAATGACACCCCCAACTCCAACCACCGTGTTCTGTTCCGCCTCATCGGTGCAAAAAGCAATCGTGCCTCGATCGGAGCCCGCGTGATGGTCACGAATTCGCAATTTACACAAATCGACGAAGTTCGTGGCGGGGGCAGCTACAACTCCAGCAATGACTCGCGCCTCCATTTCGGCCTTGGCGCTGACTCCCTAATTAAAAATGTCGAAGTATTCTGGCCGAGCGGCCTCCGCCAATCCTTCACGGATCTGCCCGCAGACGCCCTGTATGAACTCACCGAAGGCCAGCCGATTCAGAAGTTAAGCAACCTCTCCGGCCATTGATTCGTCACCGTTTTAGAAAGACTCTGGAATCAAGCGGTTACATCACCAGCTCTTGTGACCGTCGTGATTGCGCTCACTATCGCCCGGGTGTAGGTATTGTTATGACACTACATCCGCTGCAAGAGCGGCTCGCCTACCTGGCGAATGAAGGAAAATCTAAAATGGTTAATTCCCTCGAGTCGGTTATCAGAGAACATCCTTTCTTCCACGAATTCCCGGAAGCACAGATGAAGCTCATCATCAGTTGTGCCAAGAATGTCGAATTTCCCGAAGGTCATTTCATCGTTCTCGAAGGCGATTCCGCCAACGAGTTTTATTTCATCCGTAAAGGCTCCGTCTCGATCGAACTCAACATCCCTGAACGTGGCCCAACGAACATTGAGACGGTCGACGAGGGAGAAATTCTCGGCTGGTCTTGGGTCTCGCCTCCTTACCGTTGGCACTTCAATGCCCGCGCACTAAAGCGCACGAAAGCCCTCGTTTTCGACGCGAATTGTCTCCGCGCCAAGTGCGAGGAGAATCACGATCTCGGGTACGAGATGCTCAAGCGTTTCACCAATCTCATCACGGCACGTCTCGATGCCACCCGCCTGCAACTTCTCGACATTTACCGGCTAGACGACGGCGCAAAGCCGTTAGCCAAGAAATCTGCCAAGGCCAAATCCGCCCGGTAGCCCGTCCCATATTTTGGGACGCACGGTGGCCTCCTCCTAGAGGACTCGGGGCAATCCTTTCAGTTCCCCCCTCACATCGGCCCGCGGGGGCTCACTACCTCCCTCGAGCATCCGCCCCGGTGAATCTGCACTTCCTTGCTACGACGTAGCCACCGCCAGAACTTTCACTCTTGA
Organism: Candidatus Acidiferrales bacterium; assembly: GCA_963741165.1. Lineage (GTDB taxonomy): Bacteria > Acidobacteriota > Terriglobia > Acidiferrales > UBA7541 > Acidiferrum. Next base: position 58,891 of record CAVUHB010000001.1, read on the forward strand.
CACACCGGTCGGCGAACTCCGGGCCTTCCCATTCTGGCTGCATCGAGTTCTAGCCCTTGAAATCCACAACCTTTACCGGTTCGATGGCAGACGCTGCCGGCAAGCCGGTTTCTCGATCCGTCGACCGCAAAGCCAAATAGTCCCATCCCCGAGGTCACCCTAACCCCTTCCTTTTCACTCTTCTCACAACAATTCGTGCATCTCCTCTTGTCCCCTCATTTCAGTCCCCTCTATAATGTTTGGAGCGGAGTTCGGCCCTGCCGAACTCCGCATACTTTTTCTTTGCAGGAAACTATGTCTGATCCGCTTGCCAAAATTAAGGCTAAATTGCAGCAGGAGCTAGATGCTCTCGAGCATGAGCTAAACGTCGATCTTCCGAAGGAAATCGCCGTCGCCCGGGCCCATGGCGACCTTTCCGAAAACGCCGAGTACAAATACGCCAAAGAGCGTCAGGGCTACGTCAACGCCAAGATCGGCAACCTCAAGAAGCGCATGGGCGACCTCGGCATGCTCAATCTGACCAACATTCCCAAGGATCGTGCCGGTTACGGTTCTCGTCTGGTCGTTCTCGACCTTCAGCGAAGCCTCAAAGTCGAGTACAAGCTGGTCAGCAGCGAGGAAGCCGACGTCGAAAAAGGGCTCATTTCCACAACTTCCCCTATTGGCCGCGCTTTGCTGAATAAAAAGGTAGGTGACGAAGTTCTCGTCGCCACGCCCGCGGGCCAAAAGGAATTTGAAATTGTTAAGCTTGTCACTATTCACGAAGACGCGTAAACTCTCCTTCCCGTCCCGTTGAGGTCGCATGATTTATTGGGGTTCTGGCACATCCCTGGGGTTTCTGACCTGCCTGGGTTATCTGGTCTTCCTCTCGGGCGCCATCTATTCCTGGCGTCATCGCCAGGAATTTACCTTCTGGCTTGAAAACGAAGTCTCCCTGTTCCGAAGAAATCTTTCTCGTTATGTTCCTTCCGGCCCTTTTTACGAACGCCGCGGCGAATCCCGCCTGATCGTGATACCTTCGAGTTTCGTGCAAACCGTAGTGCAACTCCCCCGCCGTAGATTTTCCTGGGGGGCCTTTCTGCTCTTCCTGGGGATGCTCCTTTTTGCTCTGGATTTCTTTATCTAATCGAGCTTAAAAGAATTGCTCACGACTCTATGAGACAGCTAGGATCCATTCCGCTATCACTGCCCTAGGTCGGATGAACCTGCGGGGGCCAGCCCCCTAACTCTTCGCTCCGAGTGAGATCTCCGCCCTCACCATCGGTGCCATCGTCGTCCCCAATATCTCAATCGCTCGCAGCATCTTCTCATGCGGCAGCGTCGACACTCCCATCTGGAACGTCACGCGGTCAATTCCACCCAAGGCCACATTCTGATAGAGAATCTTCTTCGCCACTCTCTCGGCATCTCCAATCATCAACGCGCCTGTAGGCCCACGCAGCGCGTCGAACTGTCTCCTGGTCGTCGCCGGCCACCCGCGCTCTTTTCCAATTTCCGTAAAGGTGTGCGCATAACCAGGAAAAAAATCGTCCGCGGCATGCTCCGTCGTATCTCCCAGAAATCCAATCAAGTGCAGCCCGACCCGCAACTTTTCTGGCCGATGCCCCGCACGTTTGCCCGCCTCCCGATACAAATCGATGAGCGGCCGAAACCGTTCCGGCTCGCCTCCAATAATCGCCACCATCAACGGCAATCCCAGCATTCCCGCGCGCACAAAAGAGGCCGGGGTCCCACCAACTCCGAGCCACACCGGAAGAGGTTGTTGCAACGGCCGTGGAAAGATCGCTTGTCCCGTCAAAGCCACGCGATGCTTTCCGGACCATTCCACGTGGGTGTTTTCACGGATCTTCAGCAACAAATCCAGTTTTTCTGCAAATAGTGAGTCGTAATCCTCGAGCCGCAGTCCAAATAGCGGAAACGACTCCACAAACGACCCGCGTCCCGCCACAATCTCTGCGCGTCCCTGGGAAATCAGGTCGAGTGTCGCAAATTCCTGAAACACCCGTACCGGATCCGCCGCGCTCAGCACGGTTACCGCGCTGGTTAGTCGAATTTTCTTGGTCCTCGCCGCAGCAGCTGCCAGAATCACCGCTGGCGCCGAATCCAGAAACTCTTCCCGGTGATGTTCTCCGATCCCAAAAACGTCCAGCCCCACCTGATCCGCCAGTTCCATCTCCGCCAGCAGATTCTGCATCCGCTCGACTGGTTCTAATTTCGTTCCCCTAACCGGATCCGAGATCGCCGCCGCAAAACTATCAATCCCAATCTGCATGCGCGTCACCCGCTTTCTCCTCCACCATTAGAGTCCCGCGCCTATCGGCCTGTCACACCTCGGCCGTGCGACCTTTCTTCTTTGTTCCCGGCGAACCCTTTGTCGCTTTTCTGGGCCACGGCAAAGCACGGTTATTTCCTCGGAAGGGCTCCTTCGCGACCGAAGGATCTCGACCCCGTACCGCCGCTCCCTCAACTGGACAAACTCCGTCTCCTCTGCAATTCTCCTTCTTGATGACTCCTTCCCTGATTGTTCATGGTGGCGCCTGGGATATTCCCGACGACGCCATCGAGGCTTGTAAGGACGGTTGTCATCGGGCGCTCGAAGCCGGCTGGTCCATCCTTAAATCCGGTGGCCACGCGTTAGACGCACTCGAAGCCACCGTCACCATCCTCGAAGACGATCCGGTGTTCGACGCCGGTTTTGGTTCGCATCTCAATCTCGATGGCCAGGTCGAGTGCGACGCCATGGTCATGGACGCTTCCACTCTTTGTGCCGGTTCTGTCGCCGGCCTTCATCGCATCAAAAATCCCATCCGGCTCGCGCGCAAAGTTTTGGAAAACTGTTCTCACATGATGCTCATCGCCGAAGGCGCCGAGCGGTTCGCCACCGAGCACAACGTTCCCCTCTGCGACCCTGCCGATCTGGTCTCTCCCGCCGAGCGCGAAGCTTGGCGCCGCTGCCGGGAGGATTCGCATGCCGCCGAACACCATCGTGGCCATGATCAGGGTACTGTCGGCGCCGTGGCCATCGATCAACAGGGCCGTCTGTTCGCCGCCACCTCCACGGGAGGCATCTGCTGCAAGCTGCCTGGCCGGGTCGGCGATTCTCCGCTGATTGGCTGCGGTTGTTATGCCGATTCCGAATCCGGCGGCGCGTCTTCCACCGGCTACGGCGAAGCCATCATGCGCATCGTCATGGCCAAAACTGCCACCGATTCGCTTCGCCAGGCAAACTCTTCCGCCATGCTCGCCTCCCGGCAAGCCGTGCAACTTCTCGCCACTCGTGGAAAGGGGACTGGCGGCATCATCCTTCTCGACAAACACGGCAGTCCCGGATTTGCTTTCAACACGCCCCGCATGGCGTACGGTTACGTAGCTCCCGATTCGTCTTTTGTCGTCGCCACCTAAGAAAATATGAAACTATCCCCCAAGCTCGTGTTCGTTGCCGTATCGGTTTCCTTTGTTTCGGCGATCCAACCACTCTATGCACAGAATCAGGACTGGCCCAGCTACGGCGGCTCTCCCGAAGGCACGCATTACTCCTCGCTCTCAGAAATCAATCGCTCCAATGTAGGGCAACTGAAAGTCGCCTGGAGTTTCGACACGCACGAAGAAGGTGGGCTGCAATCGAGCCCGATCATCATCGATGGCGTACTCTTCGGAATTTCCCCGACACAAAAAATATTCGCCCTCGATGCCGCCACCGGAAAACTTCTCTGGCGGTTCGATTCCGGCATCCAAGGCACGCAACCCAATCGCGGACTCTCCTATTGGTCCGACGGCGCTCGGGACAAACGCATCCTCGTCGGCGAAATGAATTTCGTCTACGCCCTGGACGCCGCCACCGGCAAGCCTCTGTCCACTTTCGGCAAAGACGGCCGTATCGACCTCCGCGAAGGGCTCGGCCGCGAACCCGCCTCCGCTCAATCCGTCTATCTCACCAGCCCGCCCGTCATCTACAAAAATCTCTTCATCGTTGGTGGACGCAATCCGGAAACTCTTCCTGCGCCTCCGGGAGACATTCGTGCATTCGATGTTCGCACGGGTGCGCTTCGTTGGACCTTTCACACCATTCCGCATCCCGGCGAATTTGGCTACGAAACCTGGCCCGCCGATGCATGGAAATCGAGCGGCGCCGCCAACAATTGGGCCGGTATGGCTCTCGACCTGAAGCGTGGCATTGTGTTCGTTCCTACCGGTTCTGCGGCCTTCGATTTCTACGGCGCCGATCGTCTGGGCGACAATCTGTTCGCCAACTCCCTGATCGCCCTGAACGCGGAAACCGGTCAGCGCCTTTGGCATTTCCAAGCAGTAAAGCACGACCTCTGGGACCGCGACTTCCCGTCGCCGCCTGTCCTGCTCACCGTCACCCGCAATGGCCAGCCAATCGACGCCGTCGCGCAAACCTCCAAACAAGGTTTCCTTTTCCTGTTCGATCGCACCACCGGCACTCCGCTGTTTCCTCTTGAAACCAGCGCCTTTCCGCCAAGCGACATGCCCGGCGAGCTCGCCGCCCCGAGACAAGTCTTGCCCGGGAAGCCTGCTCCCTTCTCGCGTCAGCGACTGGATGAAACTCTCCTCACCAACCGCACCCCCGCCGCGCACCAATGGGCGCTCGCACAATTTCAGGCTTTCCGCAACGCGGGCCAGTTCGTCCCTTTCACCGTTGGCAAGGACACCGTCGTCTTCCCCGGTTTTGATGGAGGCGCGGAATGGGGCGGCCCCGCTCTAGATCCGCAAACCTCGGTCATCTACATCAACGCCAACGATCTCGCCTGGACCGGCGCACTGGCCGAATCCACAAATACCACTGGCGCTCGCGCTCTTTACCAAAATCAGTGCGGCATCTGTCACGGCGAGAACCGCGCTGGCGCTCCTCCCGCGCTTCCATCTCTCATCGGCATCTCCTCTCGTCTCGATTCCAAATCCATCTCTTTCATCGTCAAGAACGGCAAAGGTCGCATGCCCGGCTTTCCCAATCTTTCCGGTGACCAGATTTCCGGGCTTCTCGACTTTCTCGCCAAGGGTGAATCGAAGGAACTTGAATCTTCCGAACCTGTTTCTCCCACCGTGAAATACCACCTCACCGGTTACAAACGTTTTTACGATCCCGATGGCTATCCCGCGGTCGCCCCTCCTTGGGGCACACTGAACGCCATCGATCTCAACACCGGCGAATATTTGTGGAAAATTCCCTTCGGCGAATATCCCGAACTCGCCGCGCATGGCATGAAGAATACCGGCACCGAAAATTACGGCGGCCCCATCCTCACCGCGGGCGGTTTGCTGTTCATCGGAGCCACGAATTACGACAAAAAATTCCGCGCCTTCGACAAATCCACCGGCGAACTCCTCTGGGAAACCACGCTACCTTTCGCCGGCAACGCCACGCCGGCCACCTACCAAATAAACGGTCGCCAATTCGTTGTCATCGCCGCAGGCGGTGGCAAGGATCCCAAGTCCCCCTCGGGCGGCATGTACCTTGCGTTCGCCTTACCCGAAACGCGCCCCTGATTTGGAACGGATCCGGGGCATTGGCCCGTTCTTCCCTGGCCAACCCCGCATCCCTACCCGAGCTTGCTACCTGCCGCTTCCATCATGGTGGCAAACGCTTTGGTTTCGGTTGACCTCCCCTGGCGATCGAAATTCGATGCACCACAAACGCTTTGTATGTACCCAAAGGCATCCATTTTCGATCGCAGAGGGTTGCTAGACCGGTGACCCACAACTCGATCGCTCATCAGCAGCCAGCCACCCAGAATCCCGGTATGCCAGACATCCGTCCAGGATCTCCATGACAAACGATGCAAGCTTTCCCGGTCCGCTTTGCGCGGTTCGGGTAGCGCTCGATCTACTCGTGCTACTCCGGCGACCGCCCAGCCGTTACCGAGGCCCCCATACTCCCTGTGATTTTCTGCGTACTCACCATCGAACGAGATTTGCGCCAGTAGTTTTTGTCCTCCCGTCGTAGAACTGTTCCTGGAAATCGTCGATTTGCCGAAAGGCTTCGTCATCGTGGCTGGTAGCTGCAAGAGGGGCGACGCCCCGTTGAAACCAGCTGACCAGACTCTTCGAGACTAGCAGAGGTGATACCACGTGCCGTCTTTTGCGCGTGGCACCTCTCGATCGCAGAAGCCCTCGCACCGCTTGTTGGATTTCAGGTTCCCCGGTGATCTGGCCAGCGCGCCAATTCGCCTCTCCGCCCAGGTCAGGATCCCTAGGTCTTCGCTCGACCATCGCGCCTAACCTTCCCTCCGGAACCGGCTGCAGGATCTGGCCAGAGGGCTTCGCCTCAGCCCTGATCGCCTTCCGAGTTCGCATCATCCGCGTGGACGGGGTGAGCCAGTCCTTCCAAAATCGGCGCTGGAATGAGCCGTCCCACAACCAGATGAAACAGAAATATCAGGATCAGCCCCCCGGCAAGTTGCAGCACCAACCATTTCATATCCGTGTTCGGATAGAACAAGGCATAGAACACCAGCACCCAAAACGTGGTTGTCAGGACCGGAATTCCCACCGCGATGAACATCGTTCCCGAAAAACCCGGAAGATACCAGGGAAACTGATCGTGTACGGACCTACGAGCCCACCAGGAAGTGCCAATCTTTATGGCCAATCCATCGGCCAGGGGCAGCTCGGTTTCCTCTGGACCGCTTCGGTGTCCCAATCTGTAAAACTCAAACAAGTGCGAGTCGATCGAAGTTACTCCGGGTATCGATTCGAGTAATCTCAAATACGCGCGCCAGAATTGAATCACCCGGACCCCGCGGAATCCTAGCGAAATGTAAAACAAGGAAAGCGCCAATCCGAACAAGGTAACGATCAAGCTGATATTGTGCGCCGTTGTTGTAGCCGAAGTTGTGAACGCCAGAGCTGTGGCCAGAAACGCCTGCACCGTTGAGAAATTATTCATGCGTGCATACAGAATGTGGTCTTCGTGATAAATCCGTTCCAGAACCTTGTGCCATACCTGCTTCGGATCGGGAAACTTCGTATCGTAGCTCATCACCGCTCCAGACGCTCCTCGAATCCGAATTGTACCCCGTTACGCCGCGCGTTCCTCTCATTCAACACACGCCATCGTCCGGACTCCCGTCGAACGGCCCCGTCCCGAAAGCCCGATTCACACGTTGCACGCCGGCTGGACTAAAATGCTATAAAGGAAAACAGTTCCCGCATGAAACTAAAATTGCCAGCCGGGCCCTTCAAAGCGTATCTGTTCGACTGTGACGGCACCATTGCCGATTCCATGCCGCTTCACTACATCGCCTGGAGGAAAGCGCTCGATGAATGGAATTGCGAATTTGAGGAGCAACTCTTCTATGCCTGGGGTGGACTCCCGATCCTAGAGATCATCACGACTTTGAACAAACAGCGTGGCCTGAGCTTGCCCGTCGAACTCGTGGCTCAGAAAAAGGAAATTTTCTTCTACGAATTGCTTCCCGGTCTCAAGGCCGTTCCCGAAGTCCTCGAACACATAGAGTCTCACTACGGACGCATTCCATTCGCCGTCGTTTCCGGAAGCACCCGGGAATCTGTCATCGCTTCTCTCCGCTCACTCAAGCTCCTTGACAAGTTCGACACGCTGGTCTGCGCCGGAGACTATCAGAAGAGCAAGCCCGATCCCGAAGCATTCCTCCTTGCCGCCACCAGACTCTCGGTCGCCCCCAGAGACTGCCTGGTTTTTGAAGACACCGAACTGGGCATCCAGGCCGCAACCGCCGCCGGCATGGCCTCTGTCAAGGTACCTCCTCCCTCGGAACGCGCAGCCTCCTGAGACCAATCGAATCGATCACCGTCTCTGACAATGCGGACAAAGGTTTGCGACAAAGCCACTGCCCCCGCCCCCCTACTACCTCTTTCATCACACCAGTACCCCGCTCCTATTGCTCCCAACCCCCTCAAATTCCAAACTTTCCCATACGAGTGGCAACTCCAGGTGGCCAGCTTTCCTGCCAGTTGCCTCGACAGGTGCCCATGCCTACGATCAATCGCCAGGAGCTCGATCGCCTCGACCGTCGCGGTCTTCAGCTCACCATTTTCTCCGCTGTCTTTGTCCTGGTTCTCGCCGGCGGCCTCACCGCCTTTATGTATCCCATGGTCTTTGTCCATCCCGAAGGCAACGAATGGACGCTGCGCTCCACTTTTTTCGGATTCTGTGCCATCACCGTGCTTTTCATCGCCTATCTGTTCGATCGCCAACGTTCCTTCAGCAAAATCAAAAATCAGCTCCTCGCTGAACTCGAGCGCAACGTCGAACTCCAGATCCAGGCCAGTACCGACCAACTCAAATCCATGCCCGACCAGAAATATTTCTGGGATCGCCTGACCATGGAATTCCGCCGCGCCCTCAGCATGGAGAAAACTCTTTCGCTTGTCCTGATCAAGGTGAAGGCCGGCCCGCGCGCGTCGCAAAACGATCAGAACGCCGGACTGAGCGACGCGGCCAAATCCATGTCCAAGCGCCTGCGCCCCACGGATTCCATCTATCGGCTCGCCGGCGATCTGTTTGGCATCGTTCTTCCCGAAACCGATACGCTCAACGCCAAGCGCATCGCCTTTCGCCTGCAGGAAGAGCTCCAGGCCGTTCGCTCGCACTACGGCAGTTCCTTCGACCTTACCGCGCACAACTATCCCGATCACGTGAAGAGTTCTCACGAGCTCGAAGATATTGTGAAGTCCATGCTTCCGGAAGAAGCGAATGAGTGGCAGGTTCCTGCGGAAACGTCTTTGGTGTGAGGGGACAAAAATAAAGTGGAGACTCTAGCCGAGCGCTTGTTCGAGATCTTCGATCAGGTCCGCGACATCTTCCAATCCGATAGACACTCGTACGGATCCTGGCGCGACGCCTGCACGCGCCAATTCTTCTTCACTCATGCGGTAGTGCGAACTGTAGATCGGCAGCGAGACCAGCGACTCTACGCCGCCCAGACTTACCGCCAGCAAAAATAGCTGCACCCGATCGCAGAATGTTCGTGCTGCGGGCAATCCGTGCTTCAAATCAAACGCCAGCATCGACCCGAATCCGCGCATTTGCTTCTTTGCCAGTGCGTGATCGGGGTGCGACTTGAGCCCCGGATAGTGCACTCGCTGCACCTTCGGATGCTTTTCCAGAAATTTCGCCACCCTGAGTGCACTGTCGCACTGCCTCTCGATTCGCACGCCCAGCGTCTTGATTCCACGCATCAGCAAAAATGCCACACCAGGGTCCATGCACCCGCCCAGGTAAATCACCATCTGCCGCACCGGATCTATATATTTCTTGCTTCCTGCTGCCACCCCGCCCAATAAGTCCGAGTGCCCCGCCAGTCCCTTCGTCACACTGTGCACTACCATGTCGAATCCCAGCCCCAGCGGATTTTGCAGCACGGGTGTCGCAAACGTGTTGTCGGCAATGCTGATCAGTTTATGTCTCTTCGCAAATCCAATTGCCTTTCGCAAATCCACCAGGTGCAGCGTCGGATTCGTAGGCGTTTCGATGAACAGGCACCTCGTTCTTGCATTCACCAGCCTTTCAATCCCGTCGAGCGAAGACTCTACAAACCGTACCTTGATTCCCCATCCCGGAAATACGTCTCTCATCAACCGGTACGTCCCACCATACAATTGTGCCGAGGCAATCAGTTCATCTCCGCTCTTGAGCACGCTCAGCAGCGCGTTCGATATCGCCGCCATCCCCGACGATGTCACCACTGCCGTTTCCGCCCCCTCGAGCGCCGCAATTTTCCTCTCGGCCACGGCCAGTGTCGGATTCCCGTAGCGCGTGTAGATGTACGCTTGGCTCTTTCCCTCGGCCCACTTCTTCATCTCTGCACTCGAAGAAAATGTAAACGTGGACGAGCGCACAATCTCCGTCGTCACCGAAGTGCCAATTCCGTGTTTCTCCGGTTCTCCCGCGTGTACCGCCTTGGTTTGTGTGTGGCGCTGCTGCCTGGAGTTTGTCATGCCACGAGTATTCTCTCTCGCGTGTTCACCAGCAACCTCCAATTTGGCGGACCGAGAGTAGTATTGCCGCGCCGATCGAGTGCCCGTCGCCTTTGCGGCTGGCCGCGGAGGGATCGTGGCAACCGCTCTCGCTTACGCAATTTACTGTGACCAGCCGGACCCTCTCCTAGCGCTGGCTTTCCTGCCGCTGCTCGTGCTTTATTAGCCTCTATCACAAGTCGTCTGTTGCTTCCGGGCTCTGGCCCGGCCGGCAAACCCTGTCGAGGCAGCTCGTACCGGAAAGGGCCGCACCAGCATGTTAGAAAATCTGCTACAAGCCAGAATGTCGCAGGACCTCGCCATGCATCTTGCCCGTGGCCTCTGGTGGTTACTGGCAGTGGTCTGGCTCGTCATGGCGTTCGCCACAAAAAAGGTGAAACGCCGGGAAACTCCCTTCGAGCGAGTCCTGCACCTCGCGCCTCTCTTCATTGCGTTCTGGTTTCTTTTCGGACGTGCCCGCCCATCTACCTGGCTCTTCCTCGCACTCGTGCCAAGCCGAGCACTCTTCTGGTGGCTTGGAGTGGTTAGCACAGCGCTCGGCATGGCCATTTCCATTTCGGCCCGGCTCTCTTTAGGGTCCAACTGGAGCGGCATGGTCACCGTAAAAGCCGATCACGAACTGATCCGCGAGGGCTTCTATCGCCGCCTCCGCCATCCGATCTACACCGGAATCCTCATCGGCGTCATCGGCACGGGCATGATTCACGGTCAACTCCGCGATCTCCTCTGCTTCCTTATTCTTTACATCACCTTTTATTTCAAGGCCAAGCGCGAAGAATCTTTCCTCCAGCAGGAGTTCGGCCCTAGTTTCACAGAATACCAGCGCCACACCGGCATGTTCTGGCCAAAATTATCCTGATCATTGCATCCCTAGGTGCGGGTTGACACTGCCCGCCCTGTTCCCGCTTTAGCCTCCTTTGGTTATCCCGGCTGGAGAGCCGCGCGGTTTGCGGCTCGCGATCGAAGGACCGCGAGAACGATTTCGCCGAACGAAAGTCATTGGGATAGGCAAGCGCTTCAGCGCTCCACTTTCATCAACTGCCCGGTTAGACAAAAACCTCCCTTTCGTGTGTCATATCCTGGCATAGAGAACGGGGCGAGCAGGCACCTTTGCCAGCACAAAAGTTCACCGTCGCTGAAATCCAGTCGCTCTATCTGAGGCACGGCTCCGCGCTGGCTGCCTACGCGTGCTGCTCGGGACTCGATTTTGCGCTTGCCGAAGATGTCGTTCAGCAAGTTTTTCTGAAGCTACTTCGGGCAGATGGGGCAGCACCGAGATTTCCGTTGGCTTATGTCTATCGCGCCGTTCGTAACGCATCTTTGAATTTGCTGCGAAACCGCTGGCACGAAACTGAACTACCGGAGGACGAACGATGGTTGGTCCACTCATCAGGAGCCAATTCCGAGGACGCTCTATTGCTGCAAAAAGGCTTGCGCGAATTGCCACCCGAACAGCAGGAAACTGTCTTTCTCCGCATCTGGAGCGGCATGACCTTGCAGGAGATCGCCCTTGCCACCGACACTCCGCTCAATACCGTGGCTTCCCGTTACCGCTATGCCCTCGAAAGATTGCGAGTCATTTTAAAGTGAAGCGATGAGGCCTATATTGCCATGAGCAACGACGACTCTCAGTTTGAAAACTATCTTGCCGAATTTCAGCCGCGCCCGGTCGGCAAACTGAAGATTCCTCGGCAGCCGTCCAAGATCTGGCTGCGCTACGTTGCTGCCGCGGCGGTGCTCGCTCTTGGCGCTGGCGCGAGCCTCTGGTTTACCTTTCGCAAAAACGTTCCCGGACCAGAGACTGCTGTTATGGAGTCGCCGGAGGCGACCTCTTCCGCACCTCCAAAACAACTTGGGCCCATAGCGCTGACCAGATTGGCCCTCGACGACAGCCGCGAATTTGATCTGTACCTACTGAATCAGTCTCGAACTGTCTTGCCTGATCTCGGAAGCGAACAGAGTTCGCTCCGCATTCTCGTTACCGAATAGGAAGGCCGCCATGAAATTCACACACTTCGCACTCTTATTCTCCTTGCTCACGGGTGCCGCCGCTGCAGCCGCACAAGTCAAAACACTTCCGGAAACACACAACGCCGCCCTTCGTTATTGGCAAGCTTTTGCGGAAATCAAGGATCCTCCTGCCGACAAATCCACCCTCGATCTGATGACGAAAGCTCTTGCAGGACAAGCCCCCTGGGACGAGTCCAAGCTGGCGGCGGTACTCGATCCGAATCAAAACGCGCTGGGCATCTTTCTACGGGCCACCTCACTACCCGACTGTGATTGGGGTCTCGAGTATCGCCGCGGTCCGGAAGCATCGATCGCCATCGTTCCCCGTGCGAGTGTCATGGCTCGTTTGAATTCCCTGCAAGCCATGCGCGATCTGGCCGCCGGCCACAGCGATGCCGCGGTCGACCGCTGGATTGCCGGCATTCGTTTTTCTCAGGATCTCGCCCGCAATGCCTCCCTCATTTTCGCCCTCACCGCAAAAAGCTCCATGATGACGAACCTCCGCGCGCTCGCCGCGGAACTGAAGGATGGCCGCTTCAAGGAAGCGCAGAAAAAAAGGCTCTACGCGGCACTGAAAGCTTTGCCCGAAGACGGTTTTGACTGGGCTGCAATATGGGGAATCGAAGAAGCAGGCGCTGAGGTTTTTTTCGAACAACTCCTCGAGTCCAAGGACCCGGATGCACTATACGAATCGATGACCGGAGAATCAGCCACTCCCGGTTGTATTCCCCCGGGCAAGAGGGAGATAGCCAGTTTCCGCGAATATATGTTCGCGGTTCAGGCTGCTTTGCGAGAGTCACCACCGGTAGCCAAATCTCGCCTGGAGGTTCTAGAAGCCTCCCGCTCGAAACTCTGCCCTGCTGCTCAAAACACCATCCCTTCGCCGCAGCGGATCAACGAAGCTCGGGCAGAAATCTCCGCCGCACGCCAGTCCCTACTGGTCGCCCTGGCAGCCAGATAAACACACGGCTAGGCCTGCGTTCCAAACGCCGGAGTTTATATCCTCGACTTTGTTTTCGAGCGGCACAAGACCTCGTGCCCCCTTGTATTTGCCCGGGCTGTGGCCACTCTAGGGACCGGTTCCACTTCTGATGCGAGGCGTTCCGTCGCCTCTACGCTTCTTCTTCCACCAGCGCTTCACCGTGCGCCAACTTGTGCGCCGCGATCACCTTTTCGCCCAATTCGCTTGGAACATAATCGTAATGCGAATATTCCATCGAGTAACTGGCACGGCCCTGGGTCATCGAGGTCAGGTTCGTCGCGTAGGAGAGCATTTCCGACAGTGGCACCATGGCTTTCACAATCACGTTGTGTCCTCGCGTTTCGCTTCCTTCAATCTTTCCGCGCCGCGAACTCAAGTCGCCCATCAAATCACCCGAGTATTGGTCCGGCGCAAAAACTTCCACGTGCATGATCGGTTCGAGTAGCGAGGGCTTTGCAATCTTCATTGCTTCTTTGAACGCCAACGATCCCGCAATCCGGAAAGCCATATCCGAAGAATCGACATCGTGGTATTTCCCGTCGTAGAGAATTGCCCGGAAATCGGTCACCGGAAATCCTGCCAGGTAACCGCGTGCCGCTGCATCCCGAATGCCCCGTTCGACCGAAGGGATCCAGTTCTTTGGAATCGCTCCGCCAAATACATCGTCGACGAATTCGATGCCTTTACCCCGTTCCGTCGGCTCAAACTTGACGCGGCACACGCCAAATTGTCCGTGCCCGCCGGACTGTTTCTTGTGCTTGCCTTCCGCGTCCGCCTTCCCGCGAATTGTTTCGCGATAGGGAACCTTGGGGGGCTTCAGTGTCAGGTTTACGTTGTAGCGTTTCTGCAGTTTGGCAACCACCACCTCGACGTGCTGCTGCCCGTTTCCTGCCAGCAAAAATTCCTTCGTTTGTGGATCGCGCGAAAAGCGCAGCGCCGGGTCTTCCTCCATGATTTTATGAATCGCCAAGCCGATCTTATCTTCATCGGCGCGTGTCTTCGGCTCCACGGCAAAGGTAATTGACGGTTCCGGCAATCGCACCGGCTCGTAGTAAATCGTCACCGTTTTATCGCCCAGGGTATCCCCGGTCACCGTCTCCTTGATCTTTGCGATCGCCCCGATGTCTCCCGCGTGCAACTCCTGCACTTCGGTCAGTTGTTTTCCCTGTACCACCATGACGTGCTGGAAGCGCTCCGGAATATTCCGGTTGAAGTTTTGCAGCGTGGCGTCATTTTTCAGCACCCCGCTCTTCACCTTGAAATAATTGATTCGCCCAGAAAACGGATCCGCCAGCGTCTTGAAAACAAATACGCTGAGCGGCTGGCCGTCGTCATATTTCCTTTCCATGCGTTCGCCCTTGCCATTCGGCTCGGTAAACCCGAATTGCGAGTGCTCGTCTGGATGCGGGAACACGTCCGCCAGAAAAGTCAGCAAACTGGCATTTCCGATATTCCGCGCAGCCGAAAGTATCAGCACGGGGACAATTTTTTCAGCCACGATCGCTTTACGCACCGCGGGTATCAGATCCTCGATGGGAATCGTTCCTTCGCGGAAAAACTCTTCCATCATTTCGTCGTCGCCTTCCGCAATCATCTCGACCAGCCGCTCGTGCGCTTCTTTCGCTTCATCTATCAGCGCATCGGGAATGTGGTCGATGGTCGCCTTACCGTCGCCATCCGGGGTGTAAAAATGTGCTTTCATGGCGACCAGGTCGATTACCCCGCGAAATCCCTTTTCCGCCCCGATGGGCATTTGCAGCGGCACTACGGTCCGGCCAAACAATTCCTGCAACGATTCGAGCGACCTTTCAAAACTCGCTAGTTCGCGGTCCATCCATGTCAGCACGAACGCGCGCGGCACATCATATTCCGCGCAGTAATCCCACACTTTTTCCGTGGTTACCTGGGCGCCAACGTGCGCATCCACGGTAATCAGCACACCATCAGCGGCAATTAAAGAAGCTTTAGTTTCCGTTATAAAGGTCGAATAGCCTGGCAGGTCCAGAAAATTTATCTTTACATTGTTTCCGCCGCACAAAGTGCACGGCCATTCCGCATGGGCGATTCCGGTTTGAATTGTTATCTTCCGCTGTATTTCTTCCTCATCCCAATCCGTCGTGGTTGTGCCTTCCGCAACTTTCCCGAAGCGCGGCGTCGCTCCGGCGGTAAACAATAACGACGACACCAGTTGCGTCTTTCCGGTGCCGCCGTGGCCTACAATGCCAACGTTTCGGATGTCCTTGGTTGGATAGATTTTCATTACAGTCCTCCTCGCAGGTGTGACCAACTAGGTCACCGGGTGGGGGTCCGCTGATAAAAAACTCAGGCGCGGGCCGGCGCCTGGCGAGATGTTGGTGAAGGAGAGCGCGGCCCTACCTGGGTCCCGCGAAGCGGGGCGAAGGAGTATCGAAAATTCCCTGGTCCGCTCTTCTTTTCGGCCCGATGCTAGCACACCGGAAAACCCCTCGCAATGAGTGGACATGAGTTGGACCGGCTAGCTCGCGGAAGAGCGTGGACACTTGAAAACAGCCCCCTGAACGCCTCTAGAATCTCGGTCGGGCCCGAATCTTCCGGTACGCTCACAACTAGAAGCAAAACGGTGGGCGCGCCGGCGAAAAAAATTCACGGAACGAGAATCATAGTTAGCCGGCGGAGGAACGAAGCTTTTTGTAGCCAGAGCAGGTGAGCACGGGCAGACGCGGATACTTTCTGAAGGCCGAACTGGTCTCGGAAAGCTTGCAAAGCAGAAAGCTCGAACCCCTTGCAGATTCGATCACTCGCGCGTGGATGCAATCGGCGCAGAGTCCACGAACTGGCGCCGTCATCATTCTCGCTTGGGCTTCGGCGGTGCGGCAGCGGGAGAGGTCGCCGTGGCGGGCGTTTCCGGCTCAGCCCCGGGCACAACCGGTTTTCGGAAGCGCGATTCGCTGATGCTCACATTGATTTCAATTTTGTCGGCGATGATCTTCTGGGACTGGCCGGCTTCCGGACTGCTGGATTCAATCAGAAATGGGTATTCGATGTCGTCGACCTCGCGATAGTTGCGGAAAAACGTTTCCGAGCTAACCTCTTTGCCTTCGCTGTTCTTGCTGGTGCCCTGCCAGCGAATGATGAGATAGGTCGCCGCATCAAAAGAAAAATAGCTTACATCGCCGTTTTTGTTGGTCAGCTTGATCTTGTAGGCGGGTTTTCCTTCGACGGTGGTCTTGCCCAGGAATTCCAGTTGATTGCCCTTGGCTTTGTAGCTGATGAACGGGCCCTCGAAATCCGCTTGATCCAGAATATTGCGCAGATCGTTTTCCGACATTGGTTGGACACCAGGATTGGTGCCGAAAGAACTGTAGATCCAGCCGGCCGATTTTCCGTCGTACACGCGGACCAACGTGTCCCGTCCCACGGTAACTTCCATGTGTAGTTTCAGGGGGCGCTCTCGCTCGATTACGAAGGGCCCCTGCAGCTCCGGTGAAAAAATCATGGTGCCGGAAATCCGTTCCGACTGAATCGATCGGATTTTGGCCAGGCCGCCGCGCGCATTGATGTATTTTTCAAGGATGTCGTCCACCGTTTGCCCGGAAGCAGCGCATGGCAGGAACGTAAGGGCAGCGAGCAGCAGGAGTTTGCCCGCCGTGAGCGATCCTGTAGCAGCGATAGGAGAACGCAGCATACAGAGAATGGTAGAAGGAGTGAGAGAGGGGGTCAATGGGGGGAGTACTGCAGTCCCATCTCAGCGGAAGCGGTAGCCGGCTTTTAGTTCGCAGCGATAGTCTTTGGCCTGATTTTTTTCTACCCGGACTTCACAGCTCGCCCAACTGAGATTTGGAGAAGGGCCGAGCGGGTAGACGATGAGCGTGCCGTTCATTTCGGCTTCGAGGCTGGGACCTTCTGCGGAAGAGGGGAGGGTGAAATTCATGGAGCGCCCGAAAATCACGGGAAAGGAAGTGCGAACGATGGAATCGAGCTGCGAGCGGAATACTTCTGCCTGAAATAAAAAGGTGGTGGTATCGGACCAGTTGCGCACGGTGACCTTGATGGTGCGGCCGCCGCGCGAAAATTCGTCGGTATCGATGCGCGTGAAAGGACAGGGCCCGGCAATACAACTGACACGCGCGTCGCGGAAAACACTGCCTTCGCCGGCGTCGAGCGAGACTGAGGCAGACGCGGCTTTCCACTTTCCATCGGGCGAGCAGGGCAGCCGCTGCATGCAGGAAACATTACCCTGATTTTCGACCTGGAAGGTCCTTACGGCGCTGCCGATATTCTCGTTTTTTGTGGCCTCTGTGGAATAGCGCACCATAACATTGCCAATGATCTGTTCGGCTTCGTTCAGCTTGGCCTCCACTTCGCCATGCAGCGGGGTGAGTCGAACGACATCCAGCCGGTCCGTGAGTATTTCCGTGACGTCGAGGGCCTGGAAATCGGGATGGCGAAAAGCAAGTTGCACGGGCTGCCCGGCCTTCACCCCAGGGTGAAAGGTAAGCCGGTAGGTGCCCGAGAAATCGGACGTCGCGTCTCGCTCTAGCAAACCATCGGGTGAACTGATTTCCACGTTCGCTATGGGAGATTGCTTCCTGGGATCCTTGTCGTCTTTGAGAACTGCGCCGACAAGGGCCATGGGCCGTACGCGATGGCGCTTGCGAATGATCATCCGCGCTGCCAGGAGCGCCCCGCCAAGGAGGAAGAGGGCAAGAAGAGAGATCGCGATTTTGTGATTGCGGGTCATGTCTCCTTTCGAAGCTACCTCTCGAACGGGCTGAAAGCAATGCAGGCTGCCGGCTTCAGTTTGCGACCCGTCGAGGCCAGACCAGCGGTGTGAAACACCGGTTGAGATAAGCGTTGCTGAATGCAAAGAATGACTATAATAAATTGAATGGACGATAGAAGTATGCGCCCGGGCTGGCTTTCGCGCCGGGAATTATTGAAACAGTTAGCCCGCCTGGGGGCCGCGCTGCCCGCCTTCGGCTGGGGCGGTTTGTCCTTTGCGCAGGCACGAAACAAGAAAACTGCTCCGCTAGCGGCACCGCGTGGTGCATTCAATTTCTCGCCCGGCGACGATGCGCTTCTGGAAGACCTCGAAAAGGCCAGCTTCAAATATTTTTGGACGCAAGCGCATCCGGAAACCGGCATCGTGATGGATCGGTGCCACGCGCGCGAGCCGGTCACGAATGAACTCGGAAGCATTGCGGCAACGGGATTCGGACTGACCGCCCTGTGCATCGGAGAGCAACGCGGATTTGTGCTGCGCTCGGCGGCGGAAACGCGCGCGCTCAATACATTGCGTTTTCTGTGGAAAAAATTGCCTAACCATCGGGGATTCTTCTATCACTTTGGAAATATCAATACCGGCGAGCGCTTGTGGGATTCGGAAGTGTCTTCGGTCGATACTGCCATCCTGCTGTGTGGAGTCCTGACCTGCCGGCAGCACTTTGCGCATTCCGAGATCAGCGAATTGGCGCTGGAAGTATTTAACCGCGTGGATTGGAATTGGTTGTCGGAGGATACCCCGATCCTGCCCCACGGATGGACGCCCGAGGGTGGATTTCTGCAGTATCGGTGGGGCGATTACAGCGAAATGATGATGATGTATCTGCTGGGACTCGGTTCGTCCCTGCACGCCCTGCCGGCCGAAGCCTGGAACGCGTGGAAACGAACGACGTTCGAGTACGATGGCATCCGGTACATCGGCTCGTATGCCCCCCTGTTCATTCACCAGTACTCGCAAGCGTGGTTTGATTTCCGCAACAAGCGAGACAAGTACACCAATTATTTTCAGAATTCGATTCGCGCGACGCAGGCGCATAAGCGTTTCTGTCTGGATTTGGCGGGGCGATTTCCCACCTACACAGAAGACTTGTGGGGCATCACCGCTTCGGACTCCCCGAAAGGATATGTGGCGTGGGGAGGGCCGCCGGCAACCGGGCCCATCGATGGAAGTGTTGTGCCCTGCGCGGCGGCGGGTTCTCTGCCGTTTTTGCCGGAAGCGGCGATGCGGGTATTGCGAACGATGAAAGATCGCTATGGAGCAAAGGCATGGACGCAGTATGGATTTGTGGATGCCTTTAACCCAATCACCGATTGGTACGACACGGATGTGGTGGGGATCGACATTGGGATTTCGATGGTCATGGCAGAGAATGCCCGGAGCTCTTTCGTGTGGGATACCTTCATGAAAAACCCGGAAGCGAAGCGCGGCATGGATCGTGCGGGGTTCAAACCAGAAACCACCGCGCTAGGGACAGGCCAGAAGCCCCTTACAGCGACGCCACGCGCCAAAAAATGAATACGCGCGACAGTCTAAGCGGAGCGTACCTGGAAACTCAGGTCGCGAGCGTAAGCCGTATCGCTTCCCTGTCTATGGTTTGGCGAATTTTATGGTTTTTCCGGTGGTCGCGGACTCGCGGGCGGCGTCCATAATTTCGGCGACGATCAGGTTGTTTTCAAGGGAAGTCAAACCGGAGGGTTTGAGGCCATCGAGAACTACGGCGCGCAGGTAGGTGAGTTCGTCATCGGCAGGCGCGGCGATTTTGGGAGCGGGTTCGGTCTGCTCCTGGGCCTTTTCCGTAGCGCGCAGTTTTATGCTCCCGTCGCCCGAAGTTAGCACGTAACCGGTCTGGCCATAGACTTCCATATCCTGACGGCCGACGCCCCAATTCCAGGAAGCCTGAATGATGGTTTGCGCTTTCGGGTAGGTCAGGATGATGGTGGCTTCATCTTCGACCTTGGGATACACGTCAGGCTTGATGTGCTGTGTGACGGCGGTGACGGTGAGAGGTCGCTGACCTTCCATGATCCAGGTGGAAAGATCCGCGCCGTAGCAGCCGAAATCATAAAGCGCGCCGGCTCCATTGAGTTTGGGATCGGTGAGCCAGGCAAGAAATTCGGGACCAACACCAATTTCTTTGGGGCCAGAATGGCCGCTGTGCACCACGATCTTGCGCACGTCGCCGATGGTGCCTTTCCGAACGGTGTCATAGACCGCATGATTGCTGGGCACCCAGGTGATGAAGTAATTGACAAGGACGGTGATCTTGGCTTCGCGAGCGATTTTGTCGATGGCGCGCGCATCGGCGGCGCTGACGGCCAATGGCTTTTCCATCATGACGGCGACATGGTGCTTCGCGCAAATCTCGACAATCCTGCGGTGGTCAAAGGTATTGGAATAGGCGAGGACCGCTTGCGGCTTGGTGACGGTGAGCATCTGGTCGAGATCGGCGTGGTACAGCGAGGCGTCAAGATTAAACTGCTTGGCATATTGATCGAATAATTTCCGATCGGGTTCGCTGATTCCCAGAATGCGGATGTCTTTGCGCTTTGCAATACTCTCGAAAAAACCTTCTGCATGGCCGTGGACCAGCCCGGCAATGACCACACCTAGCGGCTCATCCTTCGCAGCAAAGACAGGCGCTCCGGACAAGAGCATCGCCGCGACAAAGAGTAGCAACCCACGCGTCAGCAATTTCATTTCAGCCTCCCGAAAATCCATTTGCATCATAACACCGTGCTAGCCGAGTGCTTTGTGACCAATTCGGGTTTCCTGGTGCGCGGCAATCACCGCGAGGAGAGAAGACGGAATGTTACGATCGGGGGTGAACGTGGCGGGCGCCGGAGCGAAATGAAGAGACTCCGTGATCGGATTGTGGTGATGGCTGGGCTGCTTGGCGCGTGCGCGGGAAACGTGCTGGCTTTGCCGGAATACCCAGGATCGCAGGCGAGATTGGCGCGCTGCTGGTGTTTATTGACGCGACGGAACGCAGGGCGTATTAAGCGAAGGCCGACGTCAAATACCGCATTCTCCGACGCGTAGCGTGCGGCACCCGAATTGCCCAGATCCCTCTTGACTCCGGGAAAACGTGTCTATACTATTTTGCTCTATGCCTAGCGCAAAACCTGGTAGAGGCGCCACCCAAGGAGTATTGCAAACCATGAAAGAGCGTGAGCAACGAGATCTTTTCCCAGGCGCACTGGAGATGATGGTGCTGCGAACCCTCGGGCGGCAACCGCTTCACGGCTATGCGCTGGCGCAACACATCAAGCGTAGCTCGAACGATCTGCTCGAGATTGAAGAAGGATCGCTCTATCCGGCATTGCAGCGTCTGCTCAAGGAAGAACTCGTGAAAGCGGAGTGGGGCATTTCGGCGACGAATCGGCGCGTAAGAATCTACAAGTTGACGGCTGCGGGGCAGAAGCACCTCGTGCGAGAGGTGTCGAGATTCGAGAAGATGCTGGAAGGAATTACACGGGTGCTGGCGCGAGGTGAGTCATGAACTGGTTCCGGCAACTCGGAGCGCGCCGACAGATGAACGAGGATTTGTCGGAAGAAATTCGTGACCATCTCCTAGAAAAGATCGAGGAGTTGGTCGATGAAGGAATGCCGAGAGAAGAGGCGAAGGCGGCGGCGCGCCGGGCGTTTGGAAATGTGACGCTTACAGAGCAAGACAGCCGCGAGGTGTGGCGCTGGCTGGCGGTCGAGGATTTTCTGACCGACCTGCGCCACGGTTTGCGAATGTTGCAGAAGAATCCCGGATTTGCCGCAGCCGCGGTAGTGGTGTTGGCCCTCGGAATCGGAGCAACCACGGCGCTGTTCAGCGTGGTGAATGGAGTGTTGCTGCGTCCACTGCCTTTTCCGCATCCCGAGCAGCTCGTAGCTCTGCGCGAAAGCAAACCGAACTTTGCGACCGGGTCGATTTCCTATCCCAATTTCCTCGATTGGCAGCGGGACAACCAAAGTTTTACCTCGATGGCGCTAATGCGTGGTGGCCGCTCGTTCATTCTTACGGGGATGGGTGATGCAGAACAACTCGACGGCGTCTACGTCAGCACGGGATTTTTCGAACAGCTGCAGGTAAGCCCAATCCTAGGGCGGACGTTTGCCGAGGGTGAGGACCGCATCCTGGCCGCACCCACGGTGATGATTACCGCGGGATTCTGGAAGCGCAAATTTGGAGAGTCCAAAGATGTGATTGGACGGGGCCTGGCTCTCGATGGCAAGGAGTACACGATTATCGGGGTGATCCCAGCAAAGTTCGATCTGATGGGGACACTTCGCAGGCAAGAGGTGTACGTGCCGATCGGGCAATGGAACAATCCGCTGCTGACGAGCCGGTCGGCGGGGCTCGGAATCGGAGGAGTTGGGCGACTGAAACCGGGGGTGAGTATCGAGGAGGCGCGCCTGGACATGAAGCGCGTGACGGATAATCTGGCGACGGCGTACCCGGCGGCAAATAAGGGTGTTGGGGCTGCGGTAATTCCGCTCGGAAAATGGACGCTCGGAGATCTGCAGTCGATCCTGCTTGTCCTGTTTGCTGCAGTAGGATTTGTCCTGCTGATCGCGTGCGTAAACGTAGCCAATCTCATGCTGGCTCGGTCGAACCAGCGTGCGCATGAATTTGCCATCCGCGGAGCCCTCGGAGCAGGCCAGGGAAGAATTGTGCGGCAACTACTGACCGAAAGCAGCCTGGTGGCAGCACTTGGCGGAGGCCTTGGCGTGATTCTGGCGGCAGCGGGAACACAGACAGCTTTGCGTCTGTTGCCAACCACGTTGCCTCGGGCGGAGGAAGTGGGAGTGGACGGTCAGGTGCTGGCGTTCGCCGCGATGATTTCTTTGCTGGCAGGAATCTTGTTCGGATTGGCGCCAGCTTTGAAAACGGCGCGAAACCGTCCGCAGGAGATGTTAAAGGAAGGTGGACGAGGAGTAGGCGGAACACGGCATCTCGGTCAAGGTGCGCTGGTGGCAGCAGAGGTGGCGCTGGCCCTGATCCTGCTGATCGGTGCCGGATTGATGACGCGAACGCTCGGAGCGCTGTGGAAAGTGGATCCGGGATTTGAAGCGAGCAAGGTGCTGTCGTTTGGGTTCTCGCTGCCGCCAACAGCCAGAAATGCGAACCCGGAAGCAATTCGCGCAGCTTTGCGGCAAGTCCATGACAAATTTGGCGACGTTCCCGGAGTCGAAGCAGTGGCCTATACCTGGGGGGCAGTACCGCTCCTTTCCGATGACGAATGGCTGTTCTGGATCGATGGCCATCCGAAACCGGCGAGCGAGAACGAGATGAATTGGGCGCTGAGTTATGTAGTCGGCGAGGACTACCAGAAAATCATGGGCATACGGCTGTTGAGCGGCCGATTTTTCACCGCGCGTGACAATGAACATGCACCGCGGGTGGCGGTCGTTGACGACGTCCTGTCCGCTAGATTATTTGCGGGCGAAAACCCCATCGGAAAACGGTTGCACCTCGACAAGACCGAGCAAACCACGGAAATCGTCGGTGTGATCGGACATGTAAAACAGTGGGGCCTCGATAGCGACGACCAGCAAGCGCTGCGCGCCGAACTCTACACGCCGTTCATGCAATTGCCAGAGGAGGCGATGTCGCAGGCTGGCTCCGGAATAGGAGTGCTGCTGCGTTCAGAAAATCCGGCAAATGTAGTTGCGTCCGTGCGAGCCGCGAATCGGGAAATGAGCAGCGAACAGGTGATCTACGGTGTCGAAACCATGAACGAAGTGATTGCCGCTTCGATTGCGGAAAAGCAGTTCTTGATGATCTTGCTGGGTGTGTTTGCAGGTTTGGCGCTGTTACTGGCAGGCGTGGGAATCTACGGCGTGGTCTCCTACCTTGCAGCACGCCGAACGCAAGAGATTGGAATTCGCATGGCGCTCGGCGCACAAAGTGCCGACGTGCTGCGCATGGTTCTCGGAGAAGGCGCGAAGATGACCATGGTGGGTGTTGCTATTGGGCTCGTGACGGCATTCGGAGTCACGCGGTTGATGGACAAATTGTTATTCGGGGTAACTGCGACCGACCCCGTCACGTTTATGACCGTGTCGGCGGTATTGGGTTTGGTGGCACTTTCTGCCTGTTACATTCCTGCCAGGCGAGCGACCCGCGTCGATCCGACCGTGGCACTGCGATTCGAGTAGCGAATCAGGGGCGAAGCGAACCGCCGCCCGAAGCGGTTCCTACAGCGACACCCCAGAGACCAACTACCGCACGGGTGCTGGCAACGGGTGCGGCCTCTGGTCGGCGGACGGCTAGAGAGAGTTTTTGCGGGCGATGTTGCCGAGTACGGCGCCGCTCGGCTTGACCGTTCGTCTTTGCGTGGCCAGATCGACGGCAACAATGCCAAACTTTGGCTCGAAGCCGGACATCCACTCGAAGTTGTCCATCAAGGACCAGGCGATGTAGCCGCGGACGTCGACGCCGTCGTCAATAGCGCGCTTGAGTCCGGCGAGGGCCGCCAAATAGTAAGCAACACGGCGCGTATCGTCGTTGGTGGCAATGCCGTTTTCAGTGACATAGATGGGCACACCGGTTTCTTTTGCGGCGTAGCGGACCACGTGCTCCACGCAGTCCGGGTAATATTCCCAACCAACCTGCGTGAGCTCGACACCTTTTGCGGGCGGCAAATCCCGTTTCCCTACAATGGCGCGCGAATACGTTTGCACGCCGAGGTAGTCGCATTGCTTGGCAACCTCGAGCCACGGGCCGTAAACGTCGGCACGTTTTTCGGCAACATGGCTGTCGGTAGGCGCGGGCTGATCGTCGAGCATCGCGAGGTTGAAACCAACAGGCAGATTGGGACGAACCGCCTTCATGGCCGCTTTTCCTTTTTGGTGTGAAGCGAGCAGGCCATCGCGGGTCTTCTTGGGATCTGCCGTCAGAAAGAGGCCTGAGAATTGGGGAGCATTGAGTTGCTGGCGAATTTTGGACAGATTTTGCGCGAACATCTCGGTCAGGCTCTTGCCCTGGGTTTCCGGTAAATTAAACCAGTTGAGCAGTTGGGGAATGTCAGGTTCATTGAAGGTCGAGGCGTAATCGATCAAGTCACCGAGATGGTTGGTCACCTTCCCGCAGAAGCGCGCGTAGAGATCAGGCGCGCCAGCAAATTCCCAACCACCTTTCTTGGCAAACCAGAGCGGGATGGAAAAGTGGGAATAGGTGAGCATGGTTTTCAGACCTTGCTCGTGGCAGGTGGCCAGCATACGGCGGTAATGATCGAGTGCGGCGCGAGAAAAGAAGCCCTCTTCGGGTTCGATACGAGACCATTCGAGAGAGAAGCGATAGGTGTTGAAGCCGAGGTCGGCAAGCATGCTGATGTCTTGCGGATACAGATGATAGTGGTCGCAGGCATCGCCTGAGGGTTCCTTGAAGAAACTGCCAGGAAGATGTTCGAGAGCCCAGAGATCACTGTTGGTGTTGTTGCCCTCGACTTGATGACCGGCGGTGGCGCAGCCCCAGAGAAAATTGGCGGGGAAAGCCTTGGAGTTTTCCGCCGCAGCAGGTTGCGGACGGGCGAGCGGGTTCGCGAAGGAACTCTTGCCGAGGAATCCAGCCAGGGCGGCGGCAGATGCTCCCTGGAGGAGATTGCGGCGCGTGAGGGAGTTCGACGTCGCATCAGGAAGTGGCGATTGCGGCTTGTGCATTTGCGTTCTCCTCCGGGAGATTTTTTACCTACCTATTCGGACGGTGTGTAGTTCGAACCAGCATGAATGGTGAGCGGGCGATTTTGACAGCGAGAGAATAGCACTTTTGGCAGGGAAAGGAATGTGATGCTCGAACAAGAGCGGCGGAAGGTGCTTGAAGGCGAGCCAGTGCTGGCGGTCGAGGATCGGGGGGCGCCCTAGAAGCCAAAACCCGGACCGCACGAAGATACGAACTCAGCGGGCGCCGTACTGCTTGGTTTTTTGGGTGCGGGAATTATAGACAGAGAAGCTTCCGTCGATGTTTCCGCGGAGTTCAAGATAATGGGCGGCGTCGGGCCCGTCCGGATTGGCGATGTATTCCTCGGCAGTGTTGTGTTCCTTGCCTCCTTCGACGGAAAAATGGAGCTGCCAGAGATCCTCGAGGTGAGGAGAGTGCTTGATGATGTCCCAGGCCGAGGGGGAGCCTCCCTTTTTGGCACCGTTATCCATGATGGCAACGCGCGGCTCAAGGCCGTGAACCAATGCCGGGCTGCCGCTTTCCTTCCAGCCGTGGTGCGAAACAATGTACACGTCAACCTTACCCAACTTGTTGACCGGGCACATGAGCTGCATCTCTTTGTCCGAGGTAAGGTCGCCGAGATCGATGAGCTTTAGATTGCCGAAGGTGATCTGGATGCCGAGCGAACGGGGGTTTTCGGTCTGATCCCCAGGATGCGCCTCGGATTCCTTGCAGGCGGGGTTTTCACTGCCCGCGCCGGGCAGAGGCGATGGCAGCAGCATGCCATCGGAGCTGACAACTGTGACGTGCATGCGGAGGATCGGAACGATGTCACCCGGTTTGAGGGTGAGGCGTTTGAACTTGTGGGTGGCGAGAAGATCCTGATAAGCCTTCCAGTTTTTGAGTGTGGCGCGTCGCTGGTTTCGCGATTTTCGCCGTGGTCGATAAAGGTGTCTACAGGAATGCGGGCGACCAGTTGCGGGAGACCGCCGACGTGATCGTCGTGATAGTGGGTGATGAGCACGTAGTTGATCCTGGAGAGGCCGGCTCTTTTAGCGATGGCGACGATGCGATCGGCGTCGCGGCCGTCGTTGCCGGGCCAACCGGTGTCGACGAGCAGGGATTGCCCGTCAGGGGTGACAAACAGCGTAGCCTGCCCACCTTCGACGTCGATGAAAAAGACTCGTAGGGGTTTTTCATCATCGGCAGGGGTTGCGCGGGCCGGGTTGTAAGTTCCCGCAACGATGAGCAAGAGGATCGCAACTGCTCCGGCAAGAGTTCTACGGTTCATGTTGAAAAGCTCCTGGTAGTGGAGAGAGGAAGTATACGCGCGCCATGACTCAAAAAAAATAGCCGGACGTTTGGGAGTTGGCGTAAAGGCAGATGTTGACGTTGACGGTCACAGACGGGGGAATGAAATTGTGGAGATACAGCGTGAACTAAAGGTAGAATGAGCGCGCATCCGCCCTGACCGTGAGGCCGCACAAGGGATGTGCCCGGTGTGGCAAACCGAACAAAAAATCTGAGTGGAGGTGTGTGATGGCAACAGCGAATGCGTCAGAGGGCTTGCGGGGCCCGGCCGAAACGGCAAAGAAAATCACCGGATGGTTTATCGGGTTTGCAGTACTGTTCATCATTTTGGGGATTGTTGCGATTGCCGAACCGATGATGGCGGCGGTGGCCGTGGCACTGCTGGTAGGCTGGTTACTGATTTTTGGTGGCGTAGCGCACCTGGTGTCGGCGTTTGGAGGCGGCGGAGCGGGCCGGGTAATCTGGCAGGTGCTGATTGGGATCGTGTACCTAATAGGCGGATGTTACTTTCTGTCGCACACGTTGATGGGCGTAGGAACACTGACGTTGTTGCTTGCCGGAATCATTCTGGCGGAAGGCGTGTTCGAAATCGTCGCGTATGTCAAGACCAGGAACAGCGGCGGGTCGTCGTGGCTGCTCGTCAACGGATTGATCACCTTGTTGCTGGGGGGGCTGATCTGGTTTCACTGGCCGTCGAGTTCGGTATGGGCCATCGGGACATTGCTCGGCGTGAATCTGCTGATCACCGGGATCAGCCGGCTGATGTGGGGGCTCGCGGCAAGGAAATTGATCAAAGGCGTCACCGCGTAACAATTCGTCTGCGATTGCTCGCACAACGGCCGGAGTGAACTTTGAAATCCAGCCACGAGCTCTCGGCAGCGGGCCACTACCCGTGTGGCGCTTGGGTCGGGACGACCACGCGGGTGTGGTCTCCCCGGTGTTGTTCAACCATCCAAGCGATCAAAGTGTGCGTGTGTAGAGAAAGGTTTCAGAGCTGCTTTTGCCGTCTTCGGTGAAGGTCCAGATTTGGGTGAGGTGGTTTTTGTCCGGAAGTATCAGCGTAAGGCCGACCATGTGGCCTTCCTCGGGCTTCTTCGTCCCGGCAACGCGGACAAAGTGGAATTCGTATTTGCCGGATGCAGCCGTGACCGGATCTGTTTGCATGGTGGGTTGATTTCCAGCGGAACAATAGTGGGTGACCACCATTCGGCCCTGGTCGAGCGAATACATGGTGATCATTTCGGGTTCGCTCGAGGGCTTCAGGCGTTCCATTACCACGCTGCCATTCGAGACCACCTCGTAGGTCAGCTTGGCTGTTGCACCACTCGGTATTTTTCCTTCCCAGGTGCCCGTCAGTGATTTCAGTTGTTCAAAAGCGGGATTCGTCGATGCCGTGGGTGATTGCATTTGGGCCGGAAGCGCGCCGCCGAAGAGCAGTACTGCAATGGAAATGGCCAACCATCGAGTCCGAAGCACGAGAAACCTCCTTGTGAGTCAGGTGAAAGCGGGGAAGGACCTGAACCGCGAGAGCGCATTTTGGCTCAAGGCGGGATGAAAGTCGAGAGCAGGTTCACCACCCGAACGGAGCCCGAGGGGGGTGGAGGATGGCTACCAGAGGGTCGCGGAAGGCGTTGACCCGGGACAGAAGGGCTTCATACCATACGAGGATGAGGACTTTCGCAAACCGGTTCGGGTGTGGATTGGCGCTGGCCGCGTTATTGTGCGGTTGCGAGGACTCCGGGAAGAAGCCGGTACAAGCGCACGTGCCGGGGCAGGGTTCTTCACGCACGCCGGTAAAAGCACCGGAGCCCATAATTGTGGAAGTAGGGGTACTGCCGCTGCCGAACGTGCCACCCGGTTCGTTCCTTTCGCTACGCGAACCGACGCCGGGCGGGATTGATTACCTGATCGTGCGCGTGCAAGCGCGGTTTGCCGAGGGCGAAGCCAATTACAAAGCGGGCCACCTCGAAGCGGCGCGGCGCGATTTTGATGATGCGGTGGACTGGATGCTCGAAAGCGGGTACGACCCGAACGGCGATCCACGACTGAGCGAGCTGTTCCATCATGTGACCGATACGGTGTACACGTACGAACTGCAAGCGTTCCGCGCGGGCGACGGATTTACGGAAGCGCCGGCAGTACCCGCGGCGATCGATGAAGTCGCGGAAATGACCTTTCCTGTGGATCCGAAGTTGAAGGAACGCGCAGAAGTCGCTGCCAAGAGCATGACACACGACCTGCCGTTGACGGTAAACGACGTGGTGGTTTCCTACCTGAATTTTTTCCAGACGCCCCGCGGGAGAGCGATCGTCGAAACGGGATTGCGGCGCAAGGGAAAGTATCAGGAGATGATTTCGCGGGTGCTGAAGGAAGAGGGCGTGCCGCAAGACCTGATCTATCTGGCGCAAGCAGAGAGCGCGTTCCAGCCGCTGGCCTTGTCGCGGGCCGGTGCACGCGGCATGTGGCAATTCATGCAATGGCGTGGAAACGAGTACGGGCTGAAGCGTACCTGGTGGGTGGACGAACGGGTAGATCCGGAAAAGGCCACTCGCGCGGCGGCAATTCATCTGCGGGATTTGTACGGGTTGTATGGCGACTGGTACCTGGCGATCGCCGCATATAACTGCGGCCCGGGCAATGTGCAGAAGGGTATTGAACGCACCGGCTACGCGGACTTCTGGGAGCTGTATAAGCGCAAGGTGCTTCCCAGGGAAACGCAGAATTATGTCCCCATTATTCTGGCGTTGACGCTGATTGCCAAGGACGCGGCACATTACAACATTGTGGTCGAACCAGACATACCGGTTGAAACCGACACGGTGAAACCGGGCAGGGCCATCGATTTGCGGCTGGTGGCGGAAACGATTGACGCGGATGTGGCTACCTTACGCACGCTCAATCCTTCCTTGTTGCGAATGATTACACCGGATGACCCGAACTTTGAGCTGCATCTGCCGAAAGGAACCTCGGAAAAGTTCTCGGCGGAAATTGCAGACATCCCGGCCGACAAGTGGGTGAGCTGGAGGCGGCACCGGGTGGAATCGGGCGAGACGCTGACCTCGATCGCCAAAAAATACCGCGTCACGGCGGTCTCGATTGCGGAAGCCAATGACCTGGACCGCAACGAGGGTCTAACGCCCGGAGAGAAGCTGATCATCCCCGCGGCGCGGCCCATCGAAGAGACCAAGAGCCGCCTGGTGCGCTACCGGGTGCGCAAGGGCGACACGCTCGGAGGGGTCGCAGACCAATTCAGCGTTACCTCGCAGGATATACAGAAGTGGAACGGGCTGAAAAGCGCCAAAGTGAGCCGGGGAATGGTACTGCGAATCTATACCGTCGGCGGCGCACCGGAGTTGCATACCACCACCGCTTCGCGGAAAAAGAGCACCAAAAAGAAGGTGCCCGCGGGCAGCAGCAAGGCCAAACAGTAGATTCGGACCGAGGAAAGGGCAGGGAATCCGGCGTGAACGCGGAATTTCGGGTACCTGTGCGCAGAACTCTTGACAAGCACGCCCGAGTGGGATAACAAATTCGCAGGGACGGAGAGAATTCTGCTCCGGCTGGTGAATAGTGCCAAGAACCAAGGGTAAGGATGTGCCCCCGGGGGAGGAACGTATGGAATTCGAGAAAGATCAATTTGAAGAAGACGACGAGCTGTCGCGCCTTGAAGATGACGACGAATTGGGGAGCGAAGGCGACGCCGTGGTAGAAGAAGAGATCCTCTTGGTGGAAGACGAGCCAGCCGAAGAAGGCGAAGAGGAACCCGTGGCCAAGCCCGCACCAAAAGCGGCGCCAAAGAAAGCGGCACCGAAACCTGCCGCGAAAAAGCCGGCGAAAAAGGCTGCCAAGAAGAAGGCTGCAAAAAAGCCAGCCAAGAAAGCCAAGGCCAAGCCGAAAAAGGCTGCCAAGAAGAAGGCTAAGAAAAAGAAGAAGCGTTAAGCGGCCCGATTAAAACAAGGAAAATTGGCATGACAAGGCCCACTGCCTGGAGAGTGGGCCTTTGTGTTTCTTACCGGGTCTGGAACCGTCACACACCCTACGATGGCCAACGTTCTGCCGGGACATAAGGGGCAGTTAGAGGGAACTCCGCTACTCAATGCAGTTCAAGTTTACGTAGAGTACAGAGCCAACAACTTGAAATCTCTTACAGCAGCGGTTCGGACCAGTTTTCAAGCGTCTCTTTCACCTTGTGGAGGAACTGGTGAGCCACCGCGCCGTCGACCACTCGATGGTCGTAGCTCAGCGTCACGTAGCACATCGAACGGATCGCGATCGAATCGTTGATCACCACGGGACGCTTTTCAATCGCGCCGAGTCCCAGGATGCCGACATTCGGCTGGCTGATGACCGGCAAACCGAACAATCCGCCGAACACTCCTGGATTGGTAATGGAAAAAGTGCCTTCCTGAACTTCTTCGGGCTTCAGTTTCTTCGAACGCGCCCGTTCGGCAAGATCATTCATGTTGCGCTGGATGCCGAGGATATTTTTCTCGTCGGCGTTCTTGATCACCGGAACGATCAGACCCCAGTCAAGAGCCACGGCCATACCGATATTAATTTCCTTGTGAAGCACCACGTTGGTACCGTCAAGCGAAGCGTTCAGCGTGGGGTAGGCGCGCAAGCCGTTGACCACGGCCTTCACAAAGAACGGCATGAAGGTCAGCTTGGTGCCGTAGCGCGATTCAAACTCTTCTTTCGACTTGTTGCGCAGGGCCACAATTTTGGTCATGTCGATTTCGTCTACGGAATAAACATGCGGTGAAACGTGCTTGGAGCCAACCATGTGCTCGGCAATTTTCTGGCGCATGGTGCTCATGGGCTGCACTTCGTACTCGCCGAAATACAATCGTTCGCGCGGCACGGCCATCTGAAGGGCGGGTACGTACTGGCTGCCATGCACGGCGGGTGCGCCCGCGGTGGCCAAAGGAGCAGGGGCCGGCGGCGGTGGTGCAGGACGCGAAGCAGCGGGAGTTGGCACAGAACTTGCGGTGCGGAAATAGCAGCGGGAGCGGCGCCGGATTGTACGGCAATCGCAGACTCAATATCTTCCTTCGTGATACGACCGCCGGCACCAGTGCCCTCAAGCAGGGTCAGATCGATGTTGTGTTCCTTGGCCATGCGTCGGACAAGCGGCGAGGAATGAATGCGCTCGGAAGCCGCGGGCGAAGTTGCGGCGGAGGATGTAGCAGAAGCCGCCGGTGCGGGTGCAGCGGTGCCGGGGTGGCAGCGGAACTTGCGAGGCAGGAGCAGCCGGTTTCGCAGCCACGGGAGCTGCAGCCGGAGCGGCTGGTTTTGCAGGCGTTGCAGCAGGAGCAGGTGCAGCAGCAGAGCCGGTACCGTCGATTACCGCAACAACCGTCTGGATGGGCACCGTTTGGCCCTCGGGAATCTTGATCTCCTGCAGCACGCCGGCAGAGGGGGAGGGAATTTCTGCGTCCACCTTGTCGGTGGAGATTTCAAACAGCGGCTCGTCACGTTCGACCTTGTCACCTGGCTTTTTGAGCCACTTGGTGATGGTACCTTCAAAGATGCTTTCGCCCATCTGGGGCATGACCACATCGACTGCCATCAGCGTATCTCCTCGCAGTGTGGAACTGGTGGTAAACCGGGGCGTATTTGGCCGGTGTCTTGTGCAACCTTGTTAGTTTAGCGCGAAAGCAGTTGCCCGGAAAGCGCGGGTCATGAACAGCCTTCCTTTCGTAACAGCGATACTCGATCTTTTCTCCCTCGAAGCACATTTAATTCTGACAGTCCGTTCAAACGCTAACTAAAAGTAAATATGAAACTTGGGCGAGTTCGTTTTGTAATTTTTGGTTTTCTCGTTTAGATAATGATTACGAACCAAAGGTTCACCTAACCGGGAAAGAAACCAAACCGTGGGAAATTCTTTATTTCAAAGTCTACAAAAGTCAGCTACCGGTGGTTGAGAGAGCCCTCGAGACTGCTGCCCTAATGCTGGGTTCTGACAAGTCTCTGGGCTACTGCCTCGAGATGATCTGTGCGGATTTTCTGGCAGGCGCCGAGTTTGACGAGAGTAAACCTTGAATATTGGTGCACTGTTCAGAGGAGATCAGCTGGAAACTTCTTGGCTGCAAGTTGACAGCACTCCTGAACCGACCAGGAAAAGGCAGATGGAGAAATTGCGCCAAAAGCGAGCTCGATTAAAACTCAGTCGTGAAGAATATGACGAACTCCGACGTGGAGCGCTAAAACGGGACGGTTGGCGGTGTCAAAGATGCGGATCTTCGATAAACCTACAGATCCACCATATGAAAGCCCGCAGCAAATGTGGGGACGATGTTGTCATCAACTTGATCACGCTTTGTGCTCCTTGCCACCTTCTGGAACATCGCGCTTGAAGTTCAATCGGCTCCCTGGGCTAGATTCAAACTAGCAACCCTTCGTTTAAAAGCCACTAATTCTCTTTAATCACGATTTGCGGGAGCGGGGTTTTCCGAGGAGTATCAGCAAGTTGCGATGAAATGTGATGAGCCAATTTCTCGCCTTGGTTCACCTTTTAGTCGCAATTGATCGCATGTTGTCGCGAATAGCGTGACATTTCAGTGACAGCCGTTCAATGAAAGTGCCGAACTGATTCTAAAGCGTTCGATGCACCCGAGTTGACCTACGGTCGTGCTGAGTATACGAGTAGTTGCATCACGCCATTTTCGTTGGCGGGGACGAGGATGTTGCCAGTTTTGGAATCATAGCCCATAGTCTTGGAACCGGTTTTCGTCACGATTTCCTGCACTAGGGAATAGTTGTCTGGCGAATTCTGATGGAAGACGAACACTTTCCCATCGCCAGTAGACAAGTAGACCAATTTTGTTTTGGCGTCGAAAGCTCCTGCGTCCACGCGCTCGCCGATCGGCGCCGTGAACACCACTTTCCCGTTTTCAGTGTTGAGCACTGCCAGATGTTTGCTGCGGCAGCCAACAAACAGGCGGTTGTTCTCCACATCCAAAGATAGAGCGGTTGGTGTTCCGCAAGGCGTAAGCGGCCAGCGGTCCTTCACCTTCATCGAATTCACTTCGATGTGTAGAGTCTCGTTCTTATCCTCCAGATTCACATACAAATTGCCTTTGCCGTCACTCACCGCAAATTCTGGCCCACCACCCAGCGCAATTGTGCCTACTACAGCGCCATCCGCGGCATTCAATACAGTAATGTTTTCACTATCGCCATTCATGACGTAAATCCGTTTGGTCAGTGGCTCGTAGATGATCGCGTCGGGCTTCTTGCCCACCTTGATTTCGCCCAGGGGCTTCAGCGTTTTTAGATCAAAGGCAATTGCTGCGTCCGCTTTTCCTGCTGAGATATAGCCGCGTCCGAATTCCGGAGCCAGCGCAATACCATGGACGCCGGGGGTATTCGGAATTGTGCCAATCAGGGTGTAAGCTTCCGTATCGATCACATCCACCTGCGTGCTGTGCGAAATGAATACGCGGCGGCCCGCTTCGTCCACCGTCAGGTAATCCCAGCCGCCAGTTCCAGGCACGGCTACCTTTTTCACCAAGTCATACTTCAAAGCGGCCATCGCAAACGTGGCCACCAGTACTCCGCAAGTCAGCAATCCTACAATGTATTTCTTCATCTCACCTCCATCTCACTTGTACGCTGCCGGACTTAAACGCTAGCTAAATTGCACCTGAAATTCTTTTCAGATTGCAAAAGCATTCTTGAAAATGGCCGGTACGCCGGACTCTACTTCGGAGCGCGCCGGCCTTCACAGGGTGAACATTCTTGAACGCGCTTCGTGATTCGCTGAAGGAGCGAAACATCGCCCGCGAGTTCGGCTGACGACTACTTTTCATGCGTTGGCGACCAGCGCAAGCCCAACGCGAAGGTCGGCGTGTAATATTCGCGTTGAATCATGTACTGGGTGCTCCCGTTGTAGAACCCGAACACTTCGTTGTTCAGATTCAGTCCGTAAGCGATGAAGTTGAAACCGTGCGTCAGGCGGTAACTCCCCTGCACGTCCACTTGAAAGTGGGGATAGAAGTAAGTGTCGCTCAAGGGGCCTTTGATACCGCCCGGAGTTGCTGTGCCCCCAGGTGCTGTGCCGTCCTGGTATTGGTAGGAGTAGATGCTCGCACCATTGTAGGACAGGCCCAGTCGAATGGAGAGCCGGCCGCGATCATAGGTCGGGCTGATGTTCCAGGTGTTCGGAGCCTGGCGCAGCAGTCTTGGCGTGTCCGTGCGATCGTACAAACCGTTCGCCTGCGATGCAGTGTAGCTGTAATTCGCCGAAACCCCCAAGCCACTCAGGAAACCTGGCAGGGAACTGAACCGCTGCAAATAGGAAATCTCAAATCCGGTTACGTAACCACTGCCGATATTTACTGGTTGAGTGACCAGATATCTTGCCAGTGGGTACTGTGGCGTTGGCTGGAAAGTCTCATAAAAGGATGTCGTCACGATGGGACTTCCCAGATCTTTATAGAAGAATCCGGCAGTGATGGCCCCAAACGGGTTCAGGTAGTGTTCAAAAAGCAGATCGTAGTTGTTGGAGGTTTCTGCCTTCAGGTTCGGGTTCCCCAGGGAAACCGAACTGGTGTCCGCCCCATTGACTGTAACCGACAGCGATTGGGCTATATCCTGGGGGTCCGGGCGCGAAAATGTCCGGCTGTAAACCGCTCGAATGTTCGTGTTATTCGTTACCGCGTATCGGAGCGAAGCGCTCGGCAGAACCTTAATGTACGATCCACCGCCCGGGTAATTGAAGCCAGCCGGAACGTCTCCGCCTGGACAGATCAACGTCTCGCTACTGGTGCAGCCGTCCTGCCAACTTAGGGTCCTCAGGTTTGTGCCTTCAATGCGTACTCCTGCGATGAACCGGAATTTATTGAAGTCAATAGTATTCATCACGTAGCCCGCCGAAACCTGCTCAACGTAGTTGTAGAAGTTGGAGTTTCCGGCCGCCCCGCTGCTGAACGAAAATTGGCCCGTATTTGCCAGCACATAATTGTTCACGGGGCTGTAATTGATGACCTGTCCCAGCGGATAGCTGTTGTTGTAATAATTCGTGTTGTAAACCCTGGGGTTGAACTGGCTTATCGGAGCGATCGCCAAGTAGTCGCCGTTGTCGGCCGTATTGATTGCGTACTCGTTTGTGTAGATGTGGTCGTACTTGTGGGCGTTTCGGAATTTCCCCCCGATTTCTATGTTCGAGAGATGGGATCCGATGTGATACCGCTTCGCCATGGCCCCCGCAAATTGCAGGTTTAACTGGGCGGTTTTGCCCAAGTCCGTCTGCGTATCGTTCAATGCCATGTTTGCCGTATTGTAGGCTTCCGAGTAGCAAGCCGGCGACCATTGGGGCCGGTACACGTCCTTTGTGAGTGTCGGAGAGAAAGTACAAACACCTGTGTACGTGGAAGACGTTGGAATTCCAAAGCTGCCCGTCGCGTAGCCGTTTTCCGATTCGTGGCTGCGCGACACGGAGAAGTCCCAGTTAAACCAGGTGGTCGCCAGCACGTGCCTTCCACCGATTACTACGCTGCCTACTGTGTACTCAGGCCGCCGAATTTGCGTATTGAACGAAGGGGCGCCGGTGCAGGTCGTCACTCCAGCGTCGTCGGTGCTGCATCCGTTCCCATTGAACGTAGAGATTCCCGGCGTGTTGTCGGTAAGCGAGTAGACCCATCTGTCACCGTAGTTCTTGAAGTCGGAATAAAGCCCTCGGACATAAATGTCCGAACCTTCCGAAAGCTTGTAATCAGCCGTGCCCCCAAGCCCCCAACGGCTCCGGTAGTACGCATATTCGCGGATGTCCTGTGAAACGAAAAAATTCTGGGTGGCGCCGGTCGTGTTATTGGTGGCGACATCTGGCACTGGTTCGATGTCGTCGATTCCTCGCCCGTTCCAGTCATAAGAAAACCCACCGAGGATCCCCAGCTTGTTGTTTGAAAGAAACCGCTTTCCGACCGTAGCGGTTGTTTCATAATTCTGACGGCCTCCCTGAATTGGGGATGTGCCTCCCAGCCCATAGAATGCAATCGTCGGACGATCCGTGGCCGATTTTGTGATCATATTCACGGAACCGCCAATGCCGTCGCCGTCTTGATTGGCCTGCATCGTTTTGTTGATTTCTACCGACTCCACCAGGTCCGAGGGAATCGTATCGAACTTCAGTTGGCGCACTCCTGATTCGGGAGAAGGAACGGTCACCCCATCAACGGTGGCGTTTGTCAGACGCGGTTCAGTACCGCGAATCTGCACGTACTTGCCTTCGCCTTCGTCGCGCTCCAGCGTTACGCTCGGCAAACGTCCGATCGCATCGGCCATGTTTGCGTTGGGCAGGCTTCGAATGACTTCTGCTGGCAACACCTGCAAAACGTTGTCGGCGTTTCGCTCACGGTTGACTGCTTCCGCTTCTCCCGACGCCCTCTCCGCCGTCACGATGACCTGGTCATTGCTCGTCGCGACATCCATCTTCACGTTTACCGCTGCCGTTTGTCCGGCCGTGATATTCACCACCTGCGTGAACAGGGAAAACCCTACGTACGTTACCGTGATTGTGTACGTGCCTGGGGTCAGATCGGTAATGTAATAATCTCCCTGGCTGTTGGTGATTTTGATTGCGCCTCTCGGCTGCAATTCCACCTCAGCACCTTGCAGCACGCCTCCGCTGGTATCAGTCACACGGCCGGACACCGCTCCTTTACCGCTTTGTGCTAACAAACTCGGCGGAAGGTCCAACATGAAGACCAAGACTATTACCGGTAGTAGGCGGATTAACTTCCTCATTTCGATTTCTCCTTTGTAGAGAGGCCTGGACTCTCCACTTCGTTCTCAATGTGTTGCTTATTTGCTCCCCACTGTGCCATTCGGAGCGATTTGGAGGATCTGGGAGCGTTGCACTTTTCAACTTCCTGCCATCATTAAGCCAGCTCCTGCTTAACCAGGCATGACAGAACATGAATGAATCGTTAAATAGGGGCTGAAAGAATTTTCAGGTGAATAAACCCTCAGGTTGCGCTCGCGGCGGGGGTGCGAGAATCTTCTGTAACAATTGGAGGTATGGTGAAGTCGGTTACAGTCGGGACGCAGATTCGGAACAAAGTTCCCTCTCCGAACTTGCTTTCCGCTTCAATGGTTCCGTGGTGCAGCTCGGCAATCCATCGTGCAATCGACAAACCCAAACCGGAACCGCGAATCTCGCCTGAGCGGGCCTGATCTGCACGATAAAACCGATCGAAAATCTTCGGTAAGTCGCTCTCGGCAATGCCCAGGCCAGTATCTTCAATCTCGATGAAGACGCGCCCACGCTCCGTTCGTGCGCGCACTAGAATGCGGCCGCCTGCTGGCGTGTATTTTACGGCGTTGTCCAACACTGTCATGAACAATCGCTCCAGCGCAGGCGCATCTCCATGCACATAGGTGGACATTTCTTCGTCTGGCCACTCCAATGTAAACGCCAGCCCTTTGACAGAGGCCAGCACACGCGCCTTTTGGCACACCCTCCCCACAATTTGGGGCAACGACTGCAATTCGAATTTCAGTTGGCTCGCACCTGCGTCGGCGCGCGCCATCGTCAATAGGTGTTCGATCAATTGCGTGGTTTCTTCGCTCGATTCGAGAATGCAACGCAGCGCTTCGCGGTATTCCGCTTCCGTGCGGGTTCGCCGCAAAGCCAGTTCCGCATTCGTGCGTATCAGCGCGAGTGGCGTTCGCAAGTCATGTGAAGCGTCCGCAGTGAATTGGGTAATGCGGTTCACGGACAGTTCGATGCGCTCCAGCATGGCGTTTAGCGTTTCGGTCAACCGCCGCAACTCGTCTTTGGCCTGTGGCACTTCCAGCCGGCGGTGCAGATTACGCACGCCGATTCTCTCCGCACTCGCGATGATGTGGTTCACGGGGGCCAGGGCCCGCCCGCTCAGCCAGTAGCCAAGCAGGGAAGCAAGCAGCACGAGCAGGGGCAAAAATTCCTTTTCGATGATTCGAAAACGGTCGAGGGCCTGATCGAACGGCTCGGTGGGAACGGCCGCATCCAACAAATATTTCTGGCCGTTCACTTCGATTTGTTGCCGCGCAATGCGGTATTGCAGTGAGTTCAAGTTGCGGGTGAAAAAAGCGCTTCCCGCGGAATGAAGGGGAAAAGGAATATCAGGAGATGAAAACAGGGGAGACTGGAAAACAAGGTTTCCATTGGCGCCAGCCACCTGAAAGATTGCCCCGTTCGCCCAAAGATTGGAAAGTTCCTCCAATTCCTTGCGCAGGTTGGCGGGTCCAACGGGCGCGGAACTCAATACCACCCGGTGAACCGTTTCCAGATTGCTTCGCGATTCGTCATTGACGGTGATTTCAATGCTACGGCGGAATCCGATGTCGCATATCCAAAAGAACGCCAGAAACGATGCGCCCAGCACCAGCACATACAGCAACGTCAGCCGCGCGCGAATCGTTAACGTCACAAACCTTGAGCCGATCCTGCCGAATAGCCGAATCCTCGGTGCGTTTGTATTAATTTTGTCGGCGCGTCCGCGTCGACTTTCTTTCGCAACAGCCGGACAAACGCGTCCAGTGTGTTCTCAGAAACTTCCCGGCCCGTTCCCCACACCTTCCGTAAGATCTCTTGCCGAGAGACGATCCGGCCTGCATTTCTGGCCAGTAATTCCAAAAGTCGGAACTCTGTCAGCGAAAGATAAAGCTCTGCGCCGCGGCGAAAGGACCTGTGCGTCGTCAAATCCAGAACCAGATCTTCCACTTCCACCACGTTCTTACGCCGGAACTCTTTCCGGCGTGTCAGCGCACGAATTCTCGCCAGCAATTCCACAAACGAAAACGGCTTCGTCAGGTAATCATCAGCGCCGGCATCCAGTCCCTTGACGATATCTGGCAAAGAATCGCGCGCCGTGAGCATCAGTAGAGGGGTTTCCTGCTCCCTTCGGCGCAACTGTTTGGCAACTGCCAAGCCATCCAGCTTTGGGAGCATCAGGTCGAGAAGAATGATGTCGAAGGATTCGAGTGCAGAGAGCTCCAGCGCCGCACAACCATCCCGAGCTATGCTTACCTCATAGCACTCTTCCCGTAAGCCGCCCATCAGCAGCCGGGCCATCGCTGGTTCGTCTTCAACAATTAAAATATTCACAGTGAAGTGCCTGACGGTTGATATTAACCGGCCGTTTATGAATGGTCGATGAATTACAAATTACAGATCAAAGTGTTTCTTTCAGACATGGCTACTGGGCTGTCGCTGCAGTGGCGGGCATCGCGCTCTGCGGATTGAGTGTTACCTGGTCCGGCTTGCTCCACACCACATTGCCATTCTTCATTTCCAACTTGTTCATGGTGATCAGCGCGCGATTTCCGTCTATCTCCGCAAGCAAGTAGTGATAGTTGATCCCGTTGTCCTGGTAAAGATCATTCTTGGTCCGCGGAACCGGATATGGATGTGCGCCTCCTCCACCGGTCACAAAATAAGTCACACCATTGTGTTCATGCCGCTCATAGTTGTGGACATGTCCGCTAAAAATCACAATTCGCGCGCGCATATGCTTCTGCCGCTCTTCGAGCAGTTGTGCCAGCGCCTTTTCCTTTCCGCGCGCTGTGTGGCCTCCACCAAACTCTTTCTCGTCCGAGGAACTCGTGTACGGTGGGTGGTGAAAGACCATAAACACGAATGGCGTTTCCGCTGACACTTTTCCAAGTTGTTCCCTCAACCAATCACCCTGCGCTCCGCCGATCTCGTCCAGGGCGCTATCCAACACCAGCATCATGCTATTGCCAAGCTTTACAGAATAAAATCGGCTCTCCTTCAACTCTGGGAACCGTGCAAAGTAATTGCCGAGCGCTGTCGCTTCCTTGCCTTTCAAGTCATGATTTCCCAGCGCCGGATAAACTGGGATCTTGTTCTGCTTCCACGCCGCCGTTTCCGTATCCCACACTTCCCAATCCTTGGGGTTTTCGCCGTTGTACACGATGTCTCCGCCGATGGAGACGAACGCCGGCTTTTCCCTCTCAATCGCTTCCACCAATGTTTTCCGCACCGCCGCATTCGCCGCTTCCGTGTCCGCGGGATCGTGAAAGCGCGTATCGCCAAACGCCACAAACCGGTACGCTTCTCCCACATTCAACTCCAACGACACATGGTTCTCTGTATTGACCAGCTTTTCAACCAATTGTCCCCAGCCGTACGACACCATTTCCAAAAACGCGTTGCACAGAAAAAACATCAGCACTGCTGCATATTTGGATTTCATAAGTCCCACAGGATAGATCTTTTGGGACGATAGCGGGTTAATGGTTTTTCAGATTAGAACGGGAAAACTACTTTTCTACTATACCGCAACCCTACTACCTCATGACCATCCACGAACATCTGACGCGAGTTCCGAAACCACAGCTTCGGGAGATGGGTTGGACGGAGGCCCGGTAACTAGTCAAGGTCGCGCGTAAAGCTGGAATCGAGTTCGCTTGTGCACCCCGGGTGCAGAAGGCCACAGAACTCCCGGGGGAACAATTCAAAAGAGAGGTCGAGCGACACCTCACGGGGAAAGATACGGAGCCGTGAGAGATTCTTTATTTCAAAGTGTTTAAAAGCCAGCTACCGGTGGTTGAGAGAGCCCTCCAGACAGCTGCCCTAATGCTGGGTTCTGACAAATCTCGGGGCTACTGCCTCGAGATGATCTGTGCCGATTTTCTGGCAGGCGCTGACTTTGACGAGGGCAAACCGTAAATCTTGGTGGACTGTTCAACGCAGATCAGCTGGATACTTCTTGGCTGCAAGTTGACAGCACTTCTGAACCGACAAGGAAAAGGCAGATGGAGAAATTGTGCCAAAAGCGAGCTCGATTAAAGCTCGGTCGTGAAGAATATGACGAACTCCGACGTCGAGTGCTAAAACGGGACGGTTGGCGTTGCCAAGGATGCGGATCTTTGCGTGAACCTACAAATCCACCATGTGAAAGCCCGAAGCAAATGTGGCGACGATGATGTCAGCAACTTGATCACGCTTTGTGCTGCCTGCCACCGTCTGCAACATGGGGCTTGAAGATCGATCTGCTGCCCGGGCTAGATTCGAACTCGCAACCCTTCGGTTAACAGCCGAGGTGGTCACAAATCTAAGTGCCGCGTCTGGTGTTGCTTACATGAGACTCGGAGTCATTCTTACCTCTCTAGCTGCACCCAATCCTGCACCCATGAGGTACTTGCAAACAACTCGCGACACTCATGATCCGGTGGCCCCGGCCTATTCGGGCTGTGAATTCGTCAGGCGCAGCTCGGCCTCCACCTCGCGTCCGATTCGCGCAACGATGTCCGGCACTGCTTCCACATCCGCTTGAGTGGTATGAAAGTTGACAATGCAGGCGCGGAGCACGTAGTGGCCGTCGACTACGGCGTTGGAGACGAATGTCTCACCTCCGCGCTGCAGCCGATCGACCAGCTCACGGTTGAGCGCATCGAGATGAAGTTCAACCTCCGATTCTCGCAGTTTCGCTCGAAGATCGCGCGGCACGTAACGGAAGGTCGTAATGCTCAATTCCTGGGTCATGAGCTGCAGTTCCTCATGGCGGCTGACTGCCTGAGCCATTGCCTGAGACAGGCGTATATCGTCCGCGATCATGCTCCGATACCCCGCGGCTCCTACATGCTTCAGGGCAAGCCAGACTTTCAGAGCACGGAAGCCTCGCGAGTTCTGGGGACCATAATCGACATAGTTCGTCACCCGCTCCTCGAAATGGTAGTAGGGAGGGTGATACGCGAACGCCGCGCGCAGCATTTCCGGATCGCGTACCAGCGCGCATCCAGCCTCGAGCGGCGCGTACAGCCATTTGTGCGGATCAACGGCGACCGAATCGGCCAGGCTCAGGCCCCGTAGATCATCGTGCGCCTGGGGAACCGCAGCCGCAAAACCACCATAGGCTCCATCAACGTGGAACCACAGGCCGTACTCCTTGCAAAGCGCGCTGATTTCCGGCAGAGGATCGACCGCACCTGTGCTGACCGATCCCGCGGTTCCGACGACCAGGAATGGCACATCTCCCGCGGCGGTATCCGCTTCGATTTGACGGCGTAACGCGGCGACGTCCATCCGTAATTTGGAATCGGTCGCGAT
The DNA here is from genome assembly GCA_963741165.1 of Candidatus Acidiferrales bacterium. Lineage (GTDB taxonomy): Bacteria > Acidobacteriota > Terriglobia > Acidiferrales > UBA7541 > Acidiferrum. The sequence continues at coordinate 101,645 of CAVUHB010000001.1, forward strand.
CCACCGGATCGATGCGGTACCGAGGCCGCCAAGGTCTGCCGCCTTTTGAATCCAAGTGTGCGTTTCAGCCGAGCAGTACACGCGAAGCCTGCGTCCCGAATCTTCAGAAACGCCGTGCTCGCGTACATCCCAGCCCGCCTTGGCAGCGCGCGCAGCCAGAAAGCAGACGAAGTTCGCCATATTGCCGCCGCTGAGGAGCAGCCCACCGCAATTGACGGGGTAGCCGATGAACTCGGCGATCCATCGCACGGTCTGGGACTCGATCTCGGTGGCAGCTGGCGAGAGCGTCCATGCGCCAACGTTCGGGTTTACCGCCGCGGCGAGAAAGTCGCCGAGAATCCCGATCGGCGCCGGCGGCGCGGTGATGTATCCGAAGAAACGCGGGTGTCCGTTGAAGAGCGAATGAGCGAACAGCAATTGCGCCGTCTGTTCGAGTAGCGCCGCCGGATCCGTCCCCAATTCCGGGAGCGGACCTGTGAGGTCGAGTGCGTCGCGCACCACCGACGGGGATTCATCACGCGTCACAGGACCAAGCGGCAATCGATTCCAGGAACCCCGCGAGCTGGTCCACGAGCCGATGTCCCAGCTTGCGGAACGTCGCGGCGTCCATCGCGAGCGGCGCATGCCGGCCGGAATCGCCATCCACGAATGACTCCTTTGTTGCCGATTCTTTCGTCACGCACGTATCCCTTCCAGGAGATCCGTTTCCCGCGCTCGTCCGCCGGTCACGGTGCTGAATACCCGATAGAACGACTGCCGTCCCCACAACGCTTCGTGATCGTCCGGCGACAAGTCCTTCAACTGCTCGTAGGCAGTCACCTGTGATTCGTGGCAGCAGATCGCCCGCCACACTGTCGACCAGAAGCTGCCGCGTATCAATCACTGTGGTGATCGCCCAGTCCGGCCACGGCACGGCCTGCCGTTCAATGCCGTCGACCGTCGAGACCAATTTCCGGAAAGCTGACTGGTAAGCTTTCCACGTCGATTCCGGCCAGGCGATGTAGTAAAGCTTCGACACCGCATGCGGCTGCACGGGCTTCGATCCCATCGCATGGAAACGCGGGGTCGGCTGCGGCGACGATGGCCGCCGTGGTGAATTGGGAGATCGCAATATGATCGGGATGCCCGTAAGCGCCGTCGGGTCCGAACGTCACGACGACGTCGGGTTGGACCCGCCTTATGTGTCCCGACAATGTCGGCGACAGCCTCGCGCGGATTCGCACGGTCGAGATGCTGATCGTGGTAGTCGAGGATGGAGACTTCCCGCACACCCAAAGCTGAGGCGGCGGCGCGCAACTCAGCCTCACGGATGTTCGCCAGCGCCAATGGGCCGGGATGCTGATGATCGTCCAGACGATAGCCACGGAAGCGGCCACTATCGCCACGCGTGGCGGTCAGCAGAAAGACGTCGACGCCTTCGGATGCGTATTTTGCAAGCGTGCCACCCACCCCCAGGGATTCGTCATCGGGGTGCGCGAGCACGGCCATCAATCTCGGAGTGCGCATGATTCTGTGATCCGTTTGAGGCGAATTCACCTCGAAGCCATCACCGGCCCAGGCCTGCGGATGCGCGCCAAGTGGTGCCAGCTGTGGCGCAGGGCATGGTCCTCAATGACGAACTGCGCGGTGACGGGCGCGCCGAAGCTCAGCGAGAAAGGCGCCGCCGATCCAATTCTTCATCCGTGAACGCGCGTACTGCGGCGGCCGCCTCACGGCTGTTCCGGCGCAAGAGTTCGAGCGCGTCGGCCTTCGTCACCTCGGCATTTTCGCTGGGCATGCTTTGCGTTCAACTCGGCGACAACTTCCCACGTGACGTCCGTAACGGCCTTGCCGCTGGCGATTGCTCGCGCGAGATCAATCTCGATCGGGATAGACGCTGGCAACATGGTGCACGATGACGCCGACCGGACGACGGTCCGTACCCGACACCGGTGTTCGCCACTCCGCTTCCGAGAGTCCTTCCGCAAAGGCAGCCAAGCCGGCAGCGCCTTCCTCGATGCGATCCGCCAATAATTCCGCGCGACGACATACGGAGCCTCTGATTTTGTGAGTGGCGGTGGTCTGTGATGACATATTTCATCTCCTTTCATGTTTGAATTTTGGTCGACCAGCGATTCGCTGCCTCGGCTGGGTCAACGCAATTACTATGCGGCAGCGAACTTTGTTGATGAATCAGTTGCTGCAGACTCGGTTCGACTCATTGCTGCAGAATGAATCTTGGGTCGAAGGCATCGAAGAACGCACGACCGATCGCGAAGAGCCCGGTGCGCGGTATCCAAAAATCGCCCAGATTGGGCTGCTCCCGCAGGGGCGCAACCGCACCAAGGTTGCGCCCGTCGATGGTGGCCTTGGCGCTGGGCACTGTCCAAGTCAACAGAGGGTTTGCGATGAATCTTTGGCCGTTCGGCGCCCGGCCGGTCAACCGCAGTTTACCCGCCCCCAAAGCAACGCCAGCGACAGGCGCCATTGCGGCCAGGACAGTTGGGCTCTTCCAAAGCGTGTCGGGCATCACGCTCCCCATCAGGTTCATCGCACGGGTGGCGAGCGTCGAACTGAGATCGAACTGCCACTCAATCCGGCCCGGCGCAACGATGCGCAGCCGCCGTGGTCCGTCCCACTGGGTCTCGATCGGCAGCACAGTGATGTCTGCAAGCGCTTTGCCGAAGAAACGCGCACAGCCTTGCCGAGGCGGAACATCTTGATAGAAGTGCCAATCGCCGTCCGGATCGCGATGCCAAATGGCGGTGTACGCCGGACCGAACGATGAAGCCAGGACGTGCCGGCTACACAGGATATCGCCCGAGGCGAACGGGCACGACTCGACGCCGTACACGGAAAGGATTTCGCCATCACCCTTGGGCAATTGGGGGTTCCTTTCAAGTGTTGGACCAGATCACGTGGCTCGTTCATTAGACCTCCTCCATGAAATGGGTGAAACTTCGTTCAAGCTCGAACGCCGATCACTTCCAGATATTCAGCGAAGACCGTGGTGCTACCAGCCCCCGCTCGATTGTGAGAGGTCCATAGCGCTTCGAGTTCCCGGCGAAGACTCTCACCGTCGGTGGCATCGAGGGAAGCAAACGCCTGATAGGTGGGTCCGTAGTAGAGGCGGAAGAACTCCACCACCTCCGAGGGAGGAAAGGGATAGCTGAACGTGTAATGACGCCGGACCAAGGATAGATCCGAGAGACCTTCGTTGAGCCTTTCACGAACTGTGGCTTCGTCGCCCCACAGCACCGGCGCGGGCATCCCGGACGGCGCAATGAATTTCGATACTGCCTTGAACATTTGGCCGATGAATCCCTGTGGGGTCCAATTGACCATGGCAATGGTTCCTCCCGGGCTGCACACGCGCAGCAGTTCCTGAGCGACAAGGTCCGGCCGCGGCGCGAACATCGCTCCGACCAAGCTGGCCACGATATCGAAGCTCGCGTCCTCAAAAGGGAGGGCCTCGGCGTCGGCTTCCTCGAAGCGGGCCGGGAGACCTTCGGCTTGCGCCCGCTCCCGTGCGCGCTCTACCAGATTGCGAGCGATGTCCACGCCGGTAACCTCCAGACCGTCCCGCGCGGCAATCAGAGCCAGTTGCCCTGAGCCACAGGCGACGTCCAGGAAATGGGCTCCAGGAGCGGTGTCCAGGCGTTCGTAGAAATCCCGCGCACCGTTCTCCATGTACCGCGAGAACCGATCGTAGTCGCCAGCCATCCAGGTTTTCTTGAGGCGAGCTTTCAGATTTACAAATTCGGATGAGATCGCAGTGGCGTGCATCGTTTGGTCTCCGTTATTTTTGAATTGCGGTCGATCACCGATTCGTTGCTGTGTTGCGTCGACCCAGTCACTATGCGGCAGGATGCGGAGGGGATACTTATCCAAGCGTCTGGTTCTCTTGCTGGGACGCGAGTAGTATGTGGTTTACTTGACCCAGCGTCCGGACCAGTTTGCCGAAACTCGATCGCCGCAGTTTGGAGCCGAATGGATGTTTTGTCAGAAGTTCTGAAGACCGTCAGACTCGATGGAGCCTTGTTTTACAACGGCGAGTTTTCAGCGCCCTGGTGTTTTCGGTCGCCAGCCTCGCGCGCGGTAGCTCCCTATCTCTCGCCGGATTCCGGGCACGTGATCATCTTTCACCTGCTGACCGAGGGCCGCGGCTACGCGCATATTGAGGGCGAGGGTCGGCCGGTTCCTCTAAACGCAGGAGACATCATAATTTTTCCGCATGGCGACCCCCACTTCATGGGAAACGGTTCGGACGTCAAGGCGGTGGACATGGCGCAAGAGTTGGAACGAATATCGTCCCAAGGCCTCAAAATCTCCCGCATGGGCGGAGGCGGGGAAATCACCAAGTTCATTTGCGGCTACATGGCTTGCGAGCCGCAACTTAGCCGGGTCTTCCTTGGCGGGCTGCCACCCGTTCTGAAGATCAATATCCGCAACGACGCCTCGGGCCAATGGCTGGAAGACTCTATCCGCTATTCGGTGGGTAACGCGGATGCATCCAGGCCCGGCGGCGAGGCCGTGATCGCCAAATTGTCAGAAGTGCTGTTCGTTGAAGCTTTGCGACGTTATATCGCGCTGCTTCCGCCGGAACAAACCGGGTGGCTGGCTGGCGTCCGTGACCCGGAAGTTGGGAAAGCCCTAGCCTTGATGCATCGCCAGCCAGCGCATCCTTGGACGATTGCGGCGCTCGCAAACGATGTAGGAATTTCGCGTTCCGTACTGGCCGAGCGGTTCCGGCGTTATCTGTCGGAGACGCCCATTGCTTACCTGACCCGCTGGCGGCTTCAGCTCGGCGCACAAATGCTCAAGTCCACGAGCAGTAGCGTTGCGCAAATCGCTGCTGAAGTTGGCTATGAGTCCGAACCCGCCTTTAACCGCGCCTTCAAACGTGAGTTTGGTCTTCCGCCGGCCCGATTTCGCAACCAAGCGAAATTAGCCCGCAGCAAGCCCGTCCGCCACGTATCGACGAAAAGTCGCCGCAGTGCAAAACGATGAGCGATCTGTGCCACTCATGCTCGACCGAGGATGTCCTGCTCGCGCCATTAGGATAACCTCGGAGGTCAACAACCCGTGAATGAAAATCAAAACAATGACAGAGAACTCCGTACCGGTGTGGGAAGTTTGGGATTCGCCAGATTCGCGGTGAACAGATCCTCTGTAACGTCACCGCGGTTCCTTAATTTCCTGGAAACTAGATTCCCAATTGTTGGCTCAGAGGCCTAAGGCTTCCCGGCCAAAATAGTTTTTTGAAACCATTCGGTAGTCTGCCGAATGCTCTGTCGTTTTCCAACTCATTGAGAAAATTAAGGTTGGCTCTTCGACGGATGCCCGCCGACAGTCTGTAATTTGACCAGTCGAATGTGGCGAAATCTAAACACACTGTTTCCTGCTGTTTACGAGAGGATCGAATTTGCAATTCTGGCGCCAAGAATAGAAGTTGCACCCAACTGCACCCAAAGTGATTTGTGATCAGCTTCGGCGTGAGGACCTGAAATCAAAGGGGAAGAATGGCTCCCCGAACTGTACGATATGCGAACCTTCAGCTTTGAGTTTCCGATCCGATTCCGAAAAGAAAGATCATATTCTTTGCGCTGATCTCGTCCCAGTACCCAATTGTCCGGCAAGCGCGGTGCATTCGACAGGTCGATGCAACACCATCTGATGTAAATCTGCTGTGAAAAGGTGGTGTTGCTATGGGACCAAGAAGGCTTGGGCTTTCTGCGATTGATAAGCGTGACGTTTGGAGCCGATGGAAGGCCGGGCAGACGCTGCATGAAATCGGGCGCGTCTACGGCAAGTGCCATAACCCGATCCGCGCCGTACTGCTGCCCCGTGGCGGCATTCCTCCTCTTGCTCGTCGCCGCTGAGTGACCGCCAAGAAACCGACTTGACTGAGTGCTCGTAACATGCGTGCGAGTAGAGTTTATCTCTCCAAAGTCCACTTCATAATGCTGGATCGTATCGCCTTGAGGTTGACGGCGCCCGCATATCTTATTTCACGCGCGCTTCCGGTGCAGAGCTGGCATTCTCAACGCAGTTTGTGATTCCGCCGGTACGTTCGACAAATCGAGTGATCGGAAATTGCGGAGCGCACTCTACGTCAGTCCCACTTGAGTTACCCGTTACAGTGGCCCCGACGAAACCCGCGAAAGAGCCGTCCTCTAGGTGGACGCCGCTCGCACCGTTCCCGGTTATTGTCGTACCACCTTGAAATGCTACTGAAGCGCTTCCGAGAAGGATCACGCCGTTTCCGATGCTCCCACTGATGATACCGCCGCGGAAAATCAGGGTGGAATTCAGGGCCCCTTCTACGCCCACCCCGTTGTTGAGAAAGCTGGAATTGGAAGCTTCGAGGTATGATCCCGCGGCGACCACTATTCCTTGAGCCGCGTTGCCCTGAAAGATGTCATTGCTGCTTAGCATTTGCGAACCTTGACTCACATACGCACCGCGGAATGTACTGTTCTGGATGACATTGCTTTCAAGAATGGCGCGGGAACCACCAGCGACGTTTACGCCCAAACCTACAGCATCCTGAACCGCGTTGCCCGTCAGATAGCAGACACTTGAGGCATCACAGGACACGCCAGCGCTCCCACCAATGATGGTAAATCCCTGTAGGGTGACACTGCGCGAGTCTTTAATATCCACGACGGCCAAGGTTCCGATGGATCGATCCGTGATCGATGCGTCCTTCTTGGTTATCAACGTGAGTCGATTCATGCTTTGAATCGATATGTTTTCTCTGCAACTACCTACAACAGTCACCGTATTCGGCCCCTGTGGATTGACCGCAACTAGAAATTTCAGAGTTTCACGAATGGTTTCTCTCTTGTCGCAATTCACAAATAGGTTCGCCGCCTGAGTGCAACGACCAGCCGCGCCCGTGGTTACCAACAGAAAGAAAGCAAAAACTAGAGCCCGTTGCTTCATTTTATTTTCCTCTCTCATTTCAGTGAGTTTTAATTTATTTGATTGTTTGTTCATTATTTTGCTCGGTTCGCGCTTAAACCTGCTGAGCCGAGTAAATTGATTTGGGGCTGACTTGCCGGTCAAGTTCATAGAACGCCCTACCGTTAGTCCTTTTGGCACACGCTCGCTCATGTAGCTCAACTTGAGAGCCAGCTCAAGGAGTGCGTGTGAGACGACCGAGGAATTCTGCGCCGGAATCGTAAAATAGGAATTCGTTATACGTTGGGTCGTACACACCGAACCAGGTGACCGCGTGGCCGGAAATCGTGCCGGTTAGGCTTGTCGACCATCCCACCGTGGAACCAGCGAGAGTGAACGGTGTGCCGTTATCTGTCCCGGAAGCAGTTAGCCCAAATCCCGTGGCATCCGAAGTGAAGTTGATGACGATACTGTCGGCGCCGCTGTTGAAATTCCCCTGATAGTGTTCATTACCTGAGAATTTGCCGAGATCTTGGTATCCTTCAAAGGTCCCGTGGTCCTCGGGAAAACCGCATGCGGCGGGGCGAGAATAGTCTCCACTAAGTTGAGAGCCGTTGGTTGAAACAGAAGCGGATGTAACTGCGGATCCCAAGGTTCCGGTTTCGGTCAAGGTAAACGCTACCGTTTCGCTGGTTGCCGTGACATTGGACAGGGTGCCGTCCAACGCAACTTCGTCTGTACCGTTGCTATCGCATTGCCCGCCGAAAGTAGAAAGTTGGAATGAAAAGGAAGTCGGTGACCTCCCCGCGCTTTGATAGATCTTTGCGCCAGGGGCTCCGGCAAACACATGCGTTCCGGCCTGCGTAAGGTTTGCCTCGAGGACGGTGTAGTTTGCCGGCGAAACTGCCGAATGAAAGACTACCTCCCACTTTCCCTGCATGCTTACAACGGAGTTTCCAGCGCCACCCCCTCCTCCTGACCCTGTTGAATTCCCATAATCGCCTCCTCCGCAACCAAGCATCGAAAGGGGCAAAGTTACCGCCGCCAACAAATAGGCCAATCTGGGATTTGTGAATTTTCGTACGTTCATTTGGCCGCCTCCGCAAACCAATCACCACACTTTTCGAACTTTGCTTCGTAAAATGAGAGGACTGGAGCGCACTATGGTGGCGGTCCAACTTTCCGTCAATGCACCGGCAAACATCATTCGGTCATCGGCCAAACTATTGAAACTATAAGAGGTTGTCGGCGCAGTTTGCCGACGACAAGGGTGTTGTAACAGTGGTTCAGGAGTGTTACCCTGCACCGCAACGAGCAATTCTCTTGAATAACCCTCTAGTAACCCGGAGATTGATCAGGTTCGGCGTGTACGACGCCGATCTGGCGGGCCAGGTACTGCGCAAGGGCGGCACAAGAATCCGGTTGCAGCCCATGCCCTTTCGAGCATTAGGGATCTTGCTGGAGCATGCGGGAACCACTGTCACACGCGATGAACTTATAAGACTGCTGTGGCCCCAGGACACTTTCGTTGATTTTGATCACGGCCTGAATACCACCATAAACAAAATCCGCGAGGCATTGAATGATTCCGCAGACCAGCCGCGTTTTATTGAGACGCTGCCCAACGGGTACCGATTCATCGGCGAAGTGGAACGCAGCATCCCGCCTGACCCTGGAGCCGTACAACCTGCAGAGCCGCCGGCCCGCGTCACGCCGTCTGAAGTCCTCAGAAGTCATGGATGGAAGCCACGCTATGGAGTCATTGGGCTAGTGACGGCCGCGGTGATTCTGGTAAGCCTGTTCGCAGTTCGCCGCCAACAGGCGGTTTCTAGCCCATCGAAATTCAACGTCAAGTCAATTGCAGTTTTGCCGCTTCGCAATCTGTCCGGCGACGCCTCGCAGGAGTATTTCAGCGATAGTCTTACCGACGAACTCATCACGCAATTAGCGAAGAGAAGTACGTTGCGAGTTGTTTCCGCGGCCTCGGTCATGCGGTTCAAGAACACCAATGCGTCCATTCCCGAGATTGGCCGCGACCTAAAGGTCGACGCTTTCGTGGAAGGCAGCGTCTTGCGTTCCGGCGAAAATGTTCGTATCACCGCACAACTCATAGATGCCGCGACCGACCGGCACATCTGGGCCGAGGATTACCACGGGGAGATGCGGGACATTATGGTCCTGCAAAACAATATTGCTTCCGCGATCGTAAACAAAGTTCAAGCGGGGATCGCTCCGGCCGAAGTCGTGAAGCTGGCCCCGCCTCACCGGGTCGATCCGCGCGCCTACGATGCGTACACCAGGGGGCGCGGCTATTGGTCGCGGAGCAAACTGCTTGTTCATGGCCCCGACGATCTGGGAAAAAGTGCCGAGGAATTCCGCCTGGCCATCCAATACGATCCGAATTACGCGCCTGCGTATGCGGGCTTGGCGAACTATTACGGGATGGCGGCTGGGACGGGGCGAATCGCGCCAAAAGACGGTTGGAAATTGTGCGAAGAGACTGCTCAAAAAGCCCTGGCGCTGGATCCGTCGTCTGCGGAGGCGCACCTTGCGTTGGCCTCTAAACTGACGATGTACGACTGGGACTGGGCCGGGGCAGAACGAGAACTTCAAATCAGCGTCGCATTGGACCCGCGTTATCCGGAAGTGCACAACGGCTTGTCTCATTACTATGCGTACATGGAACGCTTCGATGAAAGCATCGCGGAAGCGAAACGCGCCGTGGAATTGGATCCGATCGGGCAAAGTGCGGCGCTGCTACGAGCGTATGGATTCAGCAGGCGCTATGATCTTGTTCTGGCGGAAGTAGAAAGAACTTTTTCCCAGGACCTGGTGAGAATTCACGAAACCAGGGCCGCGGTTCATAGAGCCAGAAAACAATATGCGCAAGAGGTTCAAGAGAGCGATCAAGCGTTGCGCATCCAGGGGCGTTCGGCGGAGGCGGACCGGCTTTCTCGCGCCTATCATCGCGGCGGATACTCCGGCTGGTTAGAAGCGAGGTTGGCGGACATGAAGAAAGACGCCGGGGACGGTTATATCGATAACTTTGAGTTTGCTGAAATTTATACCGCCTTGGACAACCCCGACATGGCTATGCACTATCTCGAAGCTGCTTATCGCGAACATACGTATAGGTTGGCCCGATTGCAGCTCATCCCAGCATTTGATCCGCTGCACTCTGACCCGCGATATCAAGAACTGATCCGGCGCATGGGGCTTCCACAACAATCGCCGACGACTCAATAACCCAACAATATGAAGGAACTGAACCACGCGAACCGGCTACGCCCGCTTTGGAAGGCGTCGGCCTGTATTGCTTTTTTTTATTTGCTGCTCGTGCGCAACGCCGGGGCACAAGTAGAAAACGGACAAATCACCGGCGTGATCACCGACCCTTCCGGCGCAGTCGTAGTGAACGCCACGGTGGAAATTAGAAACCCCCTAACGGGTTACGAAGCCAGTTTTGAAAGCGACAGAACAGGAGTCTACCGCTCCACACAATTGATTCCTGGTTCGTATACCATCAGCATCGTTGTGCAGGGTTTCAAGACCATAAACGCCAAGAAGTTGGATTTGCATGCCGGAACGGTGATGCGAGTCGATTTCAAATTGGTTATCGGCCTGCGCTCGGAAACCATTGAAGTCAAAGACGCCGCCAATCTCGTGAATACCGAAAATTTTCGCTTGTCTTATACCATGGATACCAATCAGGTCGCTAACCTGCCGCTCAACGGCCGCAACGTCTACGACCTGATCCAATATCAGCCTGGCGCGATTAACGTGGACGGAACCATTCATCAGAGTGGGGCTAGCAATATTTCGCTGAACGTGGTGAATGGTGCGCGCGACACCTTCAACGGATTTCTAATAAACGGAATCTCCAACACCGATCTAAATGGCAGGGCCGTGAATACGCCCATTCTCGACACCGTGCAGGAACTGCAGGTCTCAACATTGAATAATTTTCCGGAATTCGGCTCGAACGCCGGAGCGATTACCAATGTCACCACCAAGTCCGGCACCAATCAACTTCACGGCAGCGCGTGGGAGTTTCTGCGCAATGAGGCCTTCGACGCGAATCCTTTTTTTGCCAATCGTTTTGAAGATCCCGCGGACCGCAAGCGGCTGCCACTTCGATTGAACCAGTTCGGCGCTACTGTTGGCGGACCCATAAAGCGAGACAAGCTATTTTTCTTTGCCGGCTATCAACACGAGAATTTTGTGATTTCGTCTCCCACGCCCGTCCTCGCCGAATCCGCGGAGTTCCGCGCCGCTACGATCGCGGCGTTTCCAAATTCAGTTGCCGCGTTGCTGTATTCATCATTTCCTCCCGCTGGCCCAGTCACTCCTCAGGTAACGCTGCGCGAAGCGATGGACTCGCAATTTATTCATTTCTTCAGTTTTGCGGACTATCTCTGTCCGGCCGCCACTGACGGTCTAACTCGTACCCCAGGGGGAATGTCTCAAAAATTCGCCACTTTGTTCGGAGTAGAGCAAGGGGATATCGATCAGCTGAACGCCAGCTGTCCAGGTGGCTCGCCTTACTCTTCCCCAAGACCAGGAAGCTTTAACCGCGATGCTGATTTTCTAGATCTGCTCATTGATACAGGACCTGTTCAGTCGTCTGAAAATCTTTTTGACGGCAATGAGCTCTCCCTGCGCATGGACTATATTCCCGGTCAGAATGACCGCATTTTCACTCAGCTCAGCTGGGCCGAGTCCAGGGACCAATACATCAATCGCACGCTGCGCGGATTCGCAGGCCCTGGAAACTTCACAACTCCCGTCTTTCAAGTCAGTTTCCTGCATACGTTTACTCCGACATCTTCAAACGAGTTTCGCGTCGGGTATGTTGGCAGCGAAGGTGGCATAAAAGTACCGCTGCCGGGGGTGCCACTTGTCGGCATGGATGTGCTGGGCTTTGGCGCTAACCTTGGTGATCCGGGACGCACCAAGGAAAACATTCTAATTTTCAATGAAATGTTCTCCACTCTTCATGGCAAACACAGCTTTAAATTCGGCGGAGAACTGCGTCGTAATCTTGAAAGCAATGAAGTAGATGTAGGCCGCCCTTCGTATTCATTCTTCGATTCTCTTTTCTTCGCCATTGATGCTCCGTATGGCGAAAGCGCCGGCATAGATCCCGGTTTTTCCGGCAACACTCCGGCCCACCTGGAAACCAATCTGCGTCATTGGCGGAACTGGAATATTGGAACTTTTATCAAGGATGATTGGAAAGTTTCGCGGCGGCTCACTTTAAATCTGGGACTCCGCTACGACGTTTATACCGACGTAACGGAAGCCAATGGTTTGGCCGCCAGTTTCCGGCTAGGGCCAGGCGCAGATTTCATCGATAACATAACTACAGGTGCAGGACGGGTCAAAGCCGCGAGCCAGCCTTGCCCCGGTGATCCGCGGGCCACACTTGCCGGGGAGTGCGGCCCCGGAGGCTTTGCCGCTACGCCGAGTCTTGGTGGCGGCGATCACAATAACTTTGGTCCTCGGGTAGGTTTTGCCTGGGACGTATTCGGCAATGGCAAAACCTCGTTGCGTGGTGGATATGCAATCTCTTATCAAGCAACGCTGCAACAGCGGCTCAACCTTACGCGCTGGAATCTTCCGTTCTATTCTGTGAATAGAATCACTAATTTTCTAGACGGCAATTCCAATGCAACTGTTGTCTACGGTCCGGTAAATGGGGGGAAGCCCACTTTTCTCGGAGCCGCTCCGCCCGCACAACATTCTGGAACAGGAGCACAGGCGACTGGAAATATCTCGGGCTGGGATCCGGCCAACCCGCAGACGTCACTCTTAAACGCCATCATTTTTCCCGATGCGCAGCATGATCCCTATGTGGAAAATTGGATTGTTGGCGTCCAGAGAGAGATTGTTCCCAAGCTCACCGTGGAAATAAATTACGTGGGCACCGCTGGGCACAAACTCTTCCGCGCGGAAAACGTGAATCGCATCCCGGGAGGTCGGCTGCCGGAAGGCGTCTGTATCACCGACAATTTTAGCCGCAAGCTTTGCAGCCAGATCGACAGTGGCACGGCTGCTAACGGACTCACGTTCAACCCGGATGGAAGATTCTTGAATCCCAACTATGGTGCGTTGCGGGTTTGGGAAAACTCCGGCAGCTCCTCGTATAACGCTCTGCAAATTTCTGTGAACAAGCAACTCGCTCATGGCCTTCAGTTCAACTTGAATTACACCTACAGTCACTCAATAGACGACGGGTCGAGCTGGTCAACCGCCACCGTAAACGGCGCGGCCGCCGGCGACGCATATACTACCGATCAGACGCAACCAGATCTCGACAGGGGAAATTCCATTTTCGATGTTCGACACCGCCTGACGTTTAACTACATCTGGGAGATACCATTTTTCGCGAGCCGCAATGATTTCGTCGGCGTACTGCTACGCGGATGGCAGTTAAATGGTATTTGGTCCTTCCAGACTGGCACGCACTGGTCACCTTACAATCCCGCGCCGGCAGACTTACAACCTCGTGAGGGTTTTCCTCTGGCCTGTGAATCTGCTTCGTTTGATCTTGCGAATTGCGTGAACATCGGCGGGGACTACAACCTCGACGGCGAATCCAATGATCGCCCCAACGCGGTCACCAACAATCTTCATCCCACGCATTCTCAGTGGGCCGATGGCTTTAATTTGCCCACGGACTTTTTCACCGCGCCCTGTCTGGGCTGTGTTGGAAATCTTGGTAGAAATACGTTTGTCGGCCCGGGCTTTTGGCAGGCGGATATTTCGATCTTCAGGAATTTCAAGCTTTCGGACAGGCTCAGTCTGCAATTCCGCGCGGAAGCCTTTAACGTCTTTAACCATACGAATTTCTTGATCGGCAACAACAGAGCCCTGCATGATCCTGTGTTTGGACAGGCTGGCGGCACCGCCCCGCCGCGCAACCTGCAGTTCGGTTTAAAACTGATCTTTTAGATGACGGCCAAACTAGGATGATGTAAATTACTGAAACTCGCCGAACTCGGTCGCCCGCTCCGTCAGATCTGAGTAAGCTTGCTAATCTTCCAGGCTTCAATCGCTGCTTTTCCCTAAACAAATAGAAATGCAATAAATACATTTGAGTGCGATTGTTCAGAATTATTTGCTTAAAGTGTTGAAGTTTTGAAATCTGGGAGGAAACGTAAACAAAATTCAAACGGATAGTTTACCTTTGCTCTATTGTAGAGGATTCTTTCGTGCACCCGGTAGTATCCTGACAGGCAGGAGAATCCCGAAAGTAAATAAGAATAGCCACCCTATTGGACTTATCTCCCACCCGGATTCTGTCATTCTATCCCTCCCGCTTGATTCCAAGTCGCTCGGCCTGAAGCTCGTCCAGAATAAATGCTGTGCACAGGCTGCAGTAGACCCCTGCTTGCCAGAGCACCACAAGGTAGTCTATTGCTTTGCGTATGCTCAGTTCCTGCTTGGATGCCCGATGCGCAAACACCAACTTGCCTCGGTTCATCGAAGGTCCCCCACGAAGTTATGCTTCGCAGGGTCGCAGAACTGGCGTTCCGAGTTCAAATCGAGACCAAGAGAATTTGCCGGTTATGCGTTTCTCATCAACAATTTACTGAAGGCAAGAAGCAAAACGTTGGGACACTACTGTATTGAGAACACACTTAAAAACAAATCAGGCGATAGCGTGACTTTAAAAAGAGGCGCACATATTGAAATCACGATCAACGCGGATTCGAATGCTGTGAAGCAACAGGAATAATTGTTGGCACAAGACTCGAGCGAGACAAGTAGGGGGCGCTATCGCAGTCAGCGCCCCACCCTAATCAGAAACACCAAATCCGGCTACCGCGTTTACCAAAAGTTGGATTCCTTGGCTGCTGGAGAGCTGTCAGTAGTTAGCTTGGTTTGTGCGTCATCCATGCGAGTTCGGTGGGCGGTACTCTCAATGGGCAGCTATACTACCAATGAAGCAGTTTCAATTCCTCCATCGAACCGCTGCCCGTCATAGCCCAGGAGTTATACCACGCAAATGGCGAACGACCGCCAATGATCAGGTAGTGGGATGAGGAAGTTCTTGCTGAACGGGCGAATTGTCCTCGGACCGGAGTACAATTCGAATCTCCGGGACTGCTATCTCTTCGAAGAGGTCTGGAGTTGGCATGGCTACGCGTCGCAGAATCGCCTTGAGTCTGATCGTTCTCACCGGCTGTATTGTCGCTGCGTCGGTTTTGCTAGTGCCTGTTTTGTTTAACCTGAATCGCTACCGGCCACAGATCGTCGCATATTTCGAACAAAGTACTGGAAAAAAAGTCGAAATGGAACGCGTGGCGCTAACCTTCTTTCCCAAACCGACAATTCACATCGAAGGTTTTGGCGTGAAGAGCCCTCCGTTATTTCCGCCTAGTTATATTCTAAAAGTCCCCCACACCGACGCCGTGCTTGATTTCTGGGCGCTGCTCCACCGCAAGGTGGTGATCCGGTCGATCGTAATGGAATCCCCGGAGATCAATCTGGTATCGGACCCGGATGGTCCATGGAACTTCGAAAATCCCGAAACAAGTAATTCTAAGAATCTTTTTCCGCTGGGCATCATCGACAGGGTGGTCATCCACCACGGGCAGCTGCTGGCCTCGAATCTTCTCCCTTCCGACGCGGCGGGTCCGGTATTCTTTGAAGCTCACGACATCAACAGTGAGATGGATCGTGTGAATCTGGCGGCCATCATCAACCCTGCGTCTCCATCTCTCAACGGCCAGGGAAACTGGAAGGCCATGCGGCTGCGCTTTGGCGCGGTCGAAACAACCAATGTGGATGCTAAGTTCCGCCTCGAGTCCAGAGAGGTTTTCTTCACCAACATGAATGCCAATGCCTACGGCGGAAAAGCCACCGGCGACTTTTCGGTTAGTCTGGCGAAAATGACTCCCAGCTTTAAAGCCGACGCGCACATCAATGGAATCAACGTGGCCCACCTGCTTGCTTCGTTCAACGAGGTTCGTGGCAGTCTAACCGGGAGTCTCGATGGAAACTTTAAACTTGACGGAAAAATCGAACATACACTCAGCCCGCTGGGGCGCATACACGGCACGGGCCATGTGAAAATATCTAATGGCCAGCTGCCCAGCCTGATGCTCAACGCAAACTTAATGAAGCTGGCGCACTTCAACGATCTGGGCCCTGCCAAAGAAAATCCTTCTTCCTTCGCCTCGATTACCGCGGACCTCGAGCTCGAGAATCTCCGCATTTCCAGCAAATTGATTGATCTTGACGGCTACGGAGTGGATGTAGATGGGTCTGGTAACGTTAGCATATCGGGCTCCGACGAGCTTCATTATCAAGGTGTGGCGACAATCACCAATCAACAAGGATTTTGGACGAACACCTTCGCCCGATTTGCCGGCGCCACACTGACCGATGGCAAGTTGTCGTTTCCGTTCCGGATTGAGGGAACGGTCGAGAACCCAAAATTCTCGAAGAGAACGAAGGATAACTAGGACGTTCGGGCAGCGTTTCGACCCGAGTGCTTTTCCGTCCTTGACCACTCCTGCACCTCGGGCGAATCATGCCCAATTACCTTGCAACTTGCATGGCATCGAGGCGAACGCCCTTGGCATTGCGTCCTAAACATGACGACGTTTCAGTGCCAGGTCGGGCATCTGAGATGGTTGGAGCTAGTGAGAATTTGACCTTATGCTGAAGTTGGACCGACGCAACCCCTGCGAAGATTGACGCGGCAGCAAGTAGCTCGGGGGCGTCTTTTGCAGGTCACCGAACGAGCGGTTGTGGGGCGCTAAATGCGATTAGCTGGAGTTGTGCCAGATTGCCCGTGATGCTAAGCGAGGGCCGCCCCACTTATCGCGAGATTTAATACCACCGCCTGCTGCATATCGCTGTGACAGTCAGTCCATCATGCCTTTCAGAGGCCCTGCGGAAACTGAAACCAAGCTGCGGCACTTCTCTACGGTGTAGTGAAAAACTCCCACATGGCTGGTGCCGTGGCGGCATCTCCGGGCAGCTTAGCCACGCCGAGGCCTTCGAGCGTCAGGCGCAGAACGCTTTGATGCTGATAGAAAGCGATGGACTTGTAGCCACGCTTGGCCAGTGGGCTGACGATTACGGCGGCTACGTGGCCTCCACCGGAAGTGAAGTCGAGGGTATCCGCTTCGTCGAACACAATGATGAGGAGGCCGTCCTTCTGAAACTGCGGGCTTTGAATGAGCGGGTCGATGTTGGTCTTGAGCCAGGTATCGGAAGTGCCGAGCGAGCAGTCGTGCGCGTCATTGCAAAGATTGGGGACAATGAAGGAAAAATCGGGGAGGTTAGTGGCGTTCAGATCGGTAGCGAATTGGCTGAAGGGCACCAGGTTTTGCACTTGCTTGGTATCGTTTTGCACGTCAGTGAAATAGGCGAGCGGGTTGTGGCGGACGGCGTAACGGCCGGTATCGTCGCCGGTGTAGCCGACCGACGGAATATCTTCGGCGTAAGACTTCCACGACTTGCCCGCGGCGATGAGCTCGCGAACGACATTTTCTGAGGGGACGGGGAAGTTATCCGGCGTGGAGGCGTCGATAAGTGTGAGCATCTGTCCGGTGGTGAGTTCGAAGTAATTTGGGATCGACGGATGAGCGTTGGCGAAGTAGTTAGCTGCGAGGCCGTATTGGTTGGCGAGACTGTTCAAATAGGGTAACGCTGGATTAGAGATGACGTCACCGAAATTGGCGTTTTCCTCGACGACAATGAATACGTGGCCGAAGCGCACGCTCGGAGCGGGCGGTGGAGGAGTCATGGTTGCCTGACCTCCGCAACCGGCCAGGGCTAAGACACTTAAGGCCGTGGCGAACAATCGAAAGCGGGGGGCAAACAGGAGGTGTAAGTGGCAGAAAGACATTTGTTAGGACCTATTCTTGACTCACTTGGAACTCTTGGCTCATGGGCCGTTGCGAACTGCCCGGAACACTCCAATTAGCCACCCCTTTAAGGTCGCTTATTCCCTGGTCTAAGTCTGTCCGCTTTGTGACACTTTCGCCGTATGCATTGCCCAATGAATGCCGCAGAAATTGTGCCGCCGCCGCGCTAGACAACGATGACGGGGATTGTGATGAGGAGCGCCGAAAAAGTTAGCGCGTCCCGGAACCGGGACAGGCAATTCTTAGTTCGCTTGATGACTATTGCCAGCTCGATTCAGTAGAGAAGTTTTTTGGCTGTCACCAGGCAAATCGCTAGAGTCCGCGCGGACCGCGATAGGGTCTGACAAGATCCATTTTCGTTCAGGCCGCAGGTGCCGGGCTATTCCAACATCTAGAGCGAACGAAGCAGCATCTCGGCTCTCGTGCACAAACGTGAGACACCGCAATCTTGGAGTATTGCAAATTGGCCATCAGAATCTTTTAGGTTACGCGAGTCGACTTCAGCAAATCGGCGTTAAGTTGTGATCGACCAATCGACATAGAACAGTTAAGATTCCGGATCTTCCCAAATCCCATGACTTGGACAAGCCAATGAAACTAAAAGGCGGATTCTTGTTCCTAGGCGCCCTTCTGATCGCCGCGACAGCCCTTTTGGTTTTTGGGTGGCTGGCGGAAGAGATGCTTGAGGGAGACACTCAGAAATTTGATACATTCGTGCGGACTGCCGTCCACCAGCTCGCCACGCCCGGCCTTACCCGGCTGATGCAGATATTCTCATTTCTTGGTTCAGTTGCGGCGGTCACCGCCATGTGCTTGGTGGCAATTTGCGTATCTCTATATTTTCGTCGCGCCCGAACAGCTGCATTGCTGGCGATCACGATGCTTGGCGTCGCTGTGCTCGATGTCGCATTGAAGTATGCTTTCCATCGCCCCCGGCCTGTTGCTTTTTTCGGCGCTACGCCAAGCTCGTATAGTTTCCCGAGCGGCCACGCGCTAGGTTCACTCTGTTTTTATGGAATACTCGCTGCGATTCTCGCCCCACGTGCGCGCGGACGGGGTGCTAAATTCTGTGTTTGGATGTCCGCTGTGATCTTGGTCGGAATGATTGGATTTTCGCGCATTTATCTGGGAGTGCATTACGCAAGCGATGTCATCGCAGGATATTGTGCGGCTGCTGTATGGGTCGGAGCGGTTGGTTTCCTCGATAGGACTCTTATGAACGGGAAGAGGGAAAAGCTGGAGGGCCAGCAAGCACATCTAAGCAAACGAGAGACTTGAGGCGAACATGCGATGCGTTACCTGGATTCTCCACAATTCGACTGCCATACTTCAGCTCAAACAACACGACGAATGGCATGATAGAAGACTAGGAAGACTACTGCGCCAATCACGGCGACCAAAAGGCTATGGAGATTTAGGTCCGTGACGCCTCCCGCGGCGATCCAGGCGATCCCAAGCCAATCCCGGGTAGCCTCTTGACTCAGTCAGTTCCACTGACGCCCCGTCTCGATAATCCGGCCTAGCACCCATCTGGGAAGAGGTACCTCCACCGATTTGAACTATGGCAAAACTTCTGCCGGGGGTGCGGCCTTCAACTGCTCGAGCTGCACCTGCACGTTGGCCCAAGCCGTGACGTTGCGCTTTGTAGCATAAGGAGCGTCAGGCTCGGAGAAGAAGTGGAGCAACTCCTCGCGCACCCCGGGTGAGGCTCCGACAAATTTTTGTTCGGCCAACATGCCGAGGAGCTTGGCCTGGGCTTCGTCATTCATGCGATATTTGCCGGGCCCGGTTATCCCGCCAGTATCAAAATTGTCGTTGATCAATTCAACGTGACCAGCTGCCTCGTCGGACAAAAATGCCCGGTAACGATCCAGTGTGGCATTGAAGCTTTCCTCAAACATTTTTTCCGTTTGCGGGGTGGGCGTGCGGAATTGCAGCACTCTGAGAGGCCCCAATTTGGGTATCAGTTTGTAGAGGAACGCCAGAAACTTCTCCCCAGAAGTCGGCCGTTGATAGTTTTTGCCCCACTGCTTTTCGTAACTTGCGCGAGAGAGGTTGTAAAGAAATTTCTTTTTGGTGATCCCGGGCGCATCCTTCTGGATTTCGTCTTTCTTCAACGTCCAGGCAATGCGCGTGGCTTTTGGAATCTGATTGCTAACGGCGCGGCGGTAGGAATTCAAGACCTTGTCTTCATCGGAAAGGACCGCCTTCAATGGCAGGCCATAGGTTTCCTGGAACGCCCGCTCTAGCAGAGGGGTCGCCACCTGAAAACCAATAAAATCGTGATAGCTGTCTGGAGCATAGCGCTGTTGGGCTACTTCCAGGACATCGAAGCCAAATTCCGTTTTGACATGCGCGAGAGGGTCATCCTCGTACGTTATGCTGTCGCCATATTTCTTCTTAAGCTTGGGATAGAGGAGGGGTACGGCACGGTTAGTTGCAATGGGGTGGCCCGCGTTATCTGCTGCATAGTGTGCGAGTGCGCCCAGCGCAAATGCATAATCATTCAGCTCCTTCGCTTCCCGCGCGTCGCGGAGGAGCGCAAGAACGAAATCACCACTTCTCACATAGTGGGTGAGATCGCTGAAAAACACGCTGCCGTGTGGGTAATAGCCCAAGTCTTGAATAATGGCGCCCCCGTAGGCGTATCCGTGCGCCTGGCGCAGTTCGTCCGGTGTGGCATGCGGGAAGCGCTTGAGCAGGACGGGTTTGATGTTGGTATCCCAAGCAGAGTCAATGATGGCTTCATGAGAAAGCACGGAGTAGGCTGCGCAGCGCGCTGGCCACGATAAGACCAAGGCGATAACGCAAACCGCTGCAAGTGCAGTTCTGCAGAAAGTAAGTATCTTACCTGGCAAAATTCGGATTCCTCTCCGTCGTGATCATAACCACAAAAGCAAAAAATGTCTCTTGAGCGTACCAGGGTGTCCAAGGAACGCAGAAGAGGCTCTAACCAAGATTTCCATTTTGCTTTTCCGGCCAACCGACGAGATAAAGCTGACCGCTGTCTGTGCGTGTCGTAGACTGCTTCTCCTGTAACGATCCCAATACCGGGGTGAGTTCGTCATCGAAAGATGCCAAATCAACCATCCCTCGAAGGACTAACTGATAGTGTTCAACAGGCTTAGGCGAGTTCGTTTTTTAACTTTCAGTTTTGAGGGACTCATTGGGATGAATAGGATAGAGCGGGGAGTAGATCTAAATGCGAGCGTGTCAATTGTTCCATCAGTGGAGTCCGCTTCGACCGCCATTGACCTGAGGCCGGCGGGCTTTTAAAGCTCAGAGAATCCGGTACGGCTCGTTCTTTCGAGGAATGGAGAAGGGGCCCACCTTAACGATTCACTACAGATGTCGAGCGGATCTATTCTTCGCCTGTGAGTAGCCATTCCAGTGACTTACGAAATTCTCGACTGATCGCGAGCAGGACCTCCGCTCCAACTTCGTTGCGTCCGTGCTCGACGGCAGACAGATAGCTCTGGCTGATGCCAATCCGGCTCACAAAATCTGCATGTGCAATATCGAACCCCGCAGTCACCTTCGATGTCCACAGCTGCCTTCTGAATCTGAGAAGGATTGGCCGATGCAATGGAGGAAATGTGACTGGATCTCTCTCTGCGCGATGGCAAAGCGGTCCTTTTATGGGCACTACCGAGGAGGATTCATGAAGAGAAATAATGTCAGTTTTCGCTCCAATGCAAGGCTCGCGCGCCAATTGTAGGGCGAGCCTTCGCGCATTTCGCTTCGTGCTCTCCGGGAACTTACTTCTAGGTATTCTCTCTCCGTAGCTGCGGGCGATCTGCTGTTCCTGGATGGTCGATGGTATGTGACCCACTCTGGGCTCTTGCAGATCGCTTCACGGAAAGGCTGCCGCGGAATCACGACAACCCTGCAAGAACGGCTTTCTGACGTCGGAGTTGGTCGATGGGTCTTCAAGGCGACCGTTTTCAAGAGCGCCTCTTCTAAGGGATTCGTCGGTTACGGCGATGCAGATCCTTCTAACGTTTCAACCATGGTACGAGGCGCTGAGCTGCGCATTGCCGAGACTCGCGCCGTTAACCGCGCCCTGCGCAAAGCTTACGGGATCGGTCTCTGTTCAGTTGAGGAGTTGGGCGCGTTTTCGAGCACGCCCAGATCTTCATCCGTTGCCTCACCAACAAATGGAGCCAATTCCTCCAATGGCAACGGCCAGCCTCGGCTCCGCGATCAACTCTGCCTCTTAATCCGTCAATACAATCTCAACTCGAATCTCGTGAAGGCCTATGCGGCCGATTTCTGCGGCACCGAAGCCATCAGCGGCGCCAGTCGTGAGTTGGTCGAGTCCTTTATCTCTCATCTCTCTTCTGCAGCGAGAGAAAACAGAGATGCTCTGATCTGCAAACTCAACTCCTACGCTCAGCCCGCGGAGGTAAACTCATGAGGCGCCATATTCCCGGTCTTCATTCCGGACATCACGCCGTATCCAGTAACCTCGACGGGTTATTTTTGGTCCGTGTCTTGGGTGCTTCCTATCGCTGGCATCCCCAGAAACCATTCCTGGCGCTGTGCTTCTCTATCCTCGAGCCAACCTCGTTTGAAGCACTTTCCTTCTCCGGGCGTCTCTACTGCACCGAACGTGCACTCTGGAAGCTAACTTGGTTTCTCCGGGATTTTGGCTACGACACAGAGCTACTCACTCGCGATCAGGTAGATGACAAGGCGCTTCTGAATCTGCGGGGAGTCATTCGGACCACCTACACCAACCTCAACGGTCACTCTTACCAGAATCTCGATTCGTTTGCCCCGGAAGCCGAGTGGGAAGCACTGTCCTGCACAGTGAGCAACCAAGGAGAGAAGGAGGGCAGCCAAGATGCATTGTAGCTACACGCAAATAGCTCAATATCTCCGCTGCCCTCGCAGCTATCGCCATCGTTACCTGGATGGTTGGCGCGAAAAAGAAACACGTGCCGCCATGATTTTCGGCCGTTGCTTTGAAAAAGCACTCGAAGCCTATTTTTGCGGCGGTGATTGCGGTGCGACTCTTCATCGGGAGTGGAGCGCCTACCGCGATGCTCCTTTTGATTAC
This sequence comes from Candidatus Acidiferrales bacterium, assembly GCA_963741165.1. Lineage (GTDB taxonomy): Bacteria > Acidobacteriota > Terriglobia > Acidiferrales > UBA7541 > Acidiferrum. The sequence continues at coordinate 124,478 of CAVUHB010000001.1, forward strand.
AAAAAAGGTGAGACCTGGGATCGGTTGGTTCATCAAGGGGTGCATTTACTTGAGCGATTTGCCCAAGACAATCGAATTCGCATTCCTCAGCCGCAACAGAACCTCCAGCTCAAAGTTGGTCAGGGAACTCCCGAGCACCGATCAATTTGTTGCCTACATTGACGCTATCGGTGAATTTGATGGCCACCATTGCCTCATGGACTGGAAAACCACAACTGCTCGCTATCCCGAAGAGCCAGCAGGGCTGTTGTCACTCGACCCACAATTGATCTGCTATTCCTGGATGACCGGGATCTCCGAGGTGGCCATGGTTGTCTTCGTAAGAAAGCATCAACCGGAGATCCAATATCTGAGGACATCCATTTCGGAGGAACAACGCCAGGAGTATGGCCAGCTTGCGGAGGCGACGATCGGCCAGATTGAGGCCGCGCAGTTTCCTTCGCACAGCGGTATTCGTTTTCCACAGAACGGTTGTGTGAGCTGCTCACACCTCGGGCTCTGCCTCGATGACCAGAAGTTGATTGAGTCCAGCCTGATCCGCACACCAAGAGCGAGCGACCTTGCATGGCTTGACGAGCTTGTGGATTAACCGAGGACTGATCGTGACTCCGGAGATCAATCGTCAACGTGCCGTGTTCGTGCTCGGCCGTATCGATGAAATTCTGTCTTGGGAGAAGACCAAGGAACGGGAAAAAGACGTGCGCTTCGTTGAGCTGGGGGAATATCTGTGCGAGGTGAGGGCGAAGCAATATTGGAAATTGGAGAACTTGAAATCGTTTGATGAGTTTCTGGAAAAACGCTTTGCCGACTCGCGACGAAAGGCCTATTACCTCATGACCATCCACGAACATCTCACGCGAATCCCGAAGCCGTAGCTGCGGGAAATGGGTTGGACGAAGGCCCGAGAGCTCGTCAAGGTCGCACGCAAATATGGAATCGAGTTCGCTTGTGCACCCTGGGTGCACAAGGCTACGGAACTCCCAAGGGAACAATTCAAAAGAGAGGTCGAGCGACACCTCACGGGGAAAGATACGGAGCCGTGGGAGATCCTTTATTTCAAAGTGTATAAAAGCCAGCTACCGGTGGTTGAGAGAGCCCTTGAGACTGCTGCCCTAATGCTGGGTTCTGACAAATCTCGGGGCTACTGCCTCGAGATGATCTGTGCCGATTTTCTGGCAGGCGCTGAGCTTGACGAGAGCAAACCCTAAATTTTGGTGGACTGTTCAGAGCAAATCATTTGGATGTTTCTTGGCTACAAGTTGACAACACTTCTGAACCGACCAGGAAAAGGCAGATGGAGAAATTGCGCCAAAAGCGAGCTCGAGTGAAACTCGGTCTTGAAGGATATGACGAACTCCGACGTCGAGTGCTGGAACGGGACGGTTGGCGGTGTCAAAACTGCGGTTCTTCGATAAACCTACAGATCCACCATATGAAAGCCCGAAGCAAATGTGGCGATGACGCTGTCAGCAACTTGATCGCGCTTTGTGCTTCTTGCCACCGTCTGGAACATCGCGCTTGAAGGTCAATCGGCTCCCCGAACTGTACGATATGGGCAAAGTCCCGGGCTTAGATGTTTGTCGTATAAATTCACTCGATAAGGGTAGGACAAGGCGCAGTATGATCGTGAACGGTTCTGTATTGGAGCAACCGCAGGCGATCTCTGCCGATCGGTAGACCCTTGTTCGCAATGACTGGGCTGAGCCATTCAAAAGGTCCAATGACCTATTTCAGAAAAGTGAGTACACTCTTATTCAGTTAGTTATATTCAGAGCCATGAAGATATTTTCGAGAGGAGACTCGCTACGCATATAGCTGAGCGATTACGCAAATTAGAAGGGCGAAAAATCTCTCTCAGACCGACATTCAAAAGCGTACCGGTCTAGTGCGCTTCTACATTTCGCGCGTTGAGAACGGGTACACCGTGCCCACGCTTGAGACTCTGCAGAAGTTTGCACTGGCATTGGAAATTCCCCTTTATCAACTCTTTTATGAGAAGAAACGTGTCGCCAACCAGATCCCCGTTTCCCGAAAGAAGTCTCGTAAGATGAAGGACTGGACAGCTTCTAGAAAAGGGCAGCGCATGTCGGCGAGACTCCGCCGTGCAGCCAGTCGTATGTCACGAAGGGATCGCCAATTACTTCTCACCTTGGCAGCAGAAATAGCAAACAGTCGACGTTCAAGGAAAACTCCAACTTGTGAGCCCGCAGTCTGTGATGATGCCCAGCGGCCAATTTCCGATTCTCCTGTACGATGAGACAGATCAGACGTCTTGCGAGTAACTTCGTGGCTAGTTGATATCCCCAACGCGGAAGGAAATCCGAGAAGAACCAGATTCTGGTTAGGCTTTTCCTCTTTCCAAATCTCGGCGTTGCCAAGATTCAAGTCGGCACAGTCAGCACTGTGAGGGCTTGACCTCATCTGTCTTCTTGAGGCCTTCTGACGGTCTGTCGGCCAGTACGTCCCAGCCAGAGGGCCATTTATTTCTGCTCTTAGACGACACGGGGGTTCGATACCGCGTTTTGTCTTGCATGCTTCTTTATCTACATAATGTCGGATGGTTCATCAAACCCGATATCGACGTTAAGTTCTTTCCTCTGCGTTGGGCATCCTTAATTATTTGTTTAGCGCGAAAGCAGGTGCCCGAAAAGAGCGGGGCATATTCATGTCTTCATGCTGGGGGCATTCGTGTGGCCGTGATCTGAGCGTATGCTTCCGCAATCCTGTATCGCTTTGCCAAAAGAAGGTCACGACAATCATTATGTAATTGAATTCCATGGAGTTCGAGAAAGATTATGGGATAAAATTCACTGATTACCTTAGTGGCGCCTTCCAAGACTTCAAGCTCTGCACCTTCCACATCGATCTTTATTACGTCCGGTGGGCGGAGTTTCAATTCTCCGTAGACGCAACTGTCTAGGGTTGTTGCGGGAACCAGTCTCTCGCCATCCGGGGAGAGCTTGGCCATGGAAGCCTGCCAAGGAGTGGCGGAAAACCGGCGCGTGCCATCTTCTTTGCAGACTGCCTTTTCAACAACGGTGCAATTCTCCAAGTTGTTAAGCTTAATATGCTGCCGAAGGTACCGTAGGTTGCGGGCGAGTGGCTCGAATGCATAGACCCTCCCTAAAGGTCCCACAAGTTGACTGGCAAGCAAGGAGTAAATGCCAACATTTGCCCCAACATCGTAGACCACGAAGCCCGGAGTAATGACCCCTGCAAAACCACGAATGCGACCTGCCTCATACGTGCCAACCCAGTAGGCGTTAGGACCGGCACCTTTGATCCACTTCCTTCCTCGGAGTGGGCCACGCAAGATGCGAACTTCAGCGTCATTTGGAATCAGGGAAAACGGCAACCGGAGAATTCTGTCGAGAAATGCTTTTGGAGAAATCATGCTGGATTGGAGGGGAGATCGAAGGATTTCCTCTCGTAGGCGCATTGATGATGGAACCATGTCATAACGGCATTATAGCCCCTCGTGGGCTGAGTTTGCCCAGTGCCAATGGTCCGGACTTCGTCGCAAAAGAGCACAGACGGGAGCTACGCTAATTGGTAAGGGGGACTCCGTATTGAGCCGGAGGGTTGTCAGGAGGGGTGGCACCGTGAAAGAGGCACTGAAATTTGTGCGACGCCCACGCAGCTATCGATGTTGCTTGAAGGACAGAATTTTACAAAGGATCGCCAAATACTTCTCAACATGCTAGCGGAGATCAGAACCGGCCAGCGTTCAAGGAAGTCTCCAAGAACTGTGCAGACCGTCGATGCGGAATCCGATTCGCCAAGCTCCTGATTTTATGATCGTGTGATTCGGGAAGTCTGGATATTGCCCGTATACTAAAGCGTCGGCAGACCAAGGTTCATCGCCGCATTCGGTGCATGGATTGAAATCACTGGGTACAGAAAAAGAAGGGGATGGCCAATACAATCCCCTCCGTTTTCTGCTTCTGTGTTTGCCAAAAGACTTCTCGTGTTGAAATCACTTGACCTCAGGGTGCATTGTAGAACGTGACATAATATGGCGTATCTCCCGTGGCAACAGTAGGAGGGGTTTTCGGACTCAAAACTCCGCCGGTTCCCAAAGCGAAGAGTGATATGGAACCGGGGGAAGTGTTATTGCCATTATTGTCGACCGCAACTAGCGTTCCTGTCGGGTCTATCACAATAGCGCCAAGTGGGCTAACTCCAACGGGGAAAGGAGACCCGGCAATTGGTGTTGCGTTGAGGGCACCATTGGCCCCGATGGTAAATCCGTATACGCCACCATCTGCATTTCCATCGGCCGCGTCCGTCACGTACAGGTATTTGGTAGATGGGTCAACTATCAGTCGGAAGATACTCAATGTCGCAGGAGTCGTTGCACTTGCAACATTGAGAGTGGTTGGATTGCCAAGTGCCCCACCGGCATCGATCGTAAATGCAGAAACGGTGTTGAGCAAATTGTTCGCCACGTATAGATACTTGTTTGACGGATCGATCGCAATGGCCATTGGACCACTGCCAGTTGCCAATGCGTATGTTGGGGTCGAATTAGGTGTTAGCGTCCCGTCCGCCTGATTGATATTGAAGGCGTATAGCGTGTCGTTATCGTCTACCACATAAACATACTTCCCGCTGTGGTCGATAGCAAGATATTCAGGCCCCGTGAAGCCAGTAATCGTGTTCACAGTTTCTAAGTGACCGTCCGTGGCATCGAGAGCTGCACTATGGACAGCATTCCCATCATAGTCGGTCGCGTAGAAGAAACGACCTGTTGGATCAATCGCGCCAAAGTTGAGCGTCGTTGCGCCGACACTCGGGAGAGGGTTTGGTTCGGTTGGTAAAGTTAGCCCGCCAGTTGTGGCATTTACTGTGTAGAGGTGAACCTTGCTCGCACCGTCGATCACATAGATGTACTTTCCATTCGGGTGCAGAATCGTCTGGGTCGGCTGATAGTAATTAGTCGCTGTCGTTGCCGGAGTCAGCGGGACTAAGGGAACAGCTGCCGAAGCGGCCACAGCATATCCGCCTATACTGAACCCTGGGCCGTTCCCGCCAGCATTCGAAATATACGCAAAGTGGGTGGTCCCAGTGACGACCGTTACGGTCGTCGATCCCGTCAATGTGCCCTCAGTCGCGGTTACAGTGCACGATCCTGCTGCGGTTCCGCTTATCAGTTCATTGCCGTTCACACCGCTCGAAGCCAGAAGTACAGTCCCTACTGGCGTGCATGCACTCGTCGCCCAAGTAACCGCTCCCGTTAGTGGCGCCGTCGAACCGTCTGAATTCAAAGTCAGCGCCGTCAGATTGCTACTGTTGCCGACCGCAAGCGTCGGGCCTGCCGGGCTCACTTTCAGTCCGTTGGCCACTGGCGCCGTAACTGTCAAAACTGCATTGTTGCTCGCTATTGCGCCTATAGTTGCATTGATGTTTGTCGTCCCCTGGACAGCACCAGTGAAGGCTGAGGTTGCCAATCCACTCGCATTGATGGTAGCTGATGCTGGATTGGATGATGCCCACGTCGCGACGCTGCTCACATCCTCTACGTGCGACGCGCCTGCAATATTCGTATAGGTTCCCTTTGCCACAAATTGCTGCGTCAGACCCAACGCAATCGATGGTGCGATCGGAGTTACGGCGATCGACTGGATCGCGTGTACGACCGATAGCGTTGCCGTGGATGCCGTACCACCTATGCTTCCGGTGATTGTCACAGTGGTACTGTCTGGCGGATTTGCCGCTGTGGCCAAACCCGTTGCGTCGATTGACGCTACAGCTGAATTGGATGACGCCCACGATGTGGACGAAGTGACGTCTTTCTGAGTACCGTCACTGTAAAATCCCATGGCCGTAAATTGTTGCGTGTTATTGCTTCCATTTATGGCTGCGTCAATGCTCGCACTAGACGGCGAGACCACCACACTCCGCAAAAATGGGCTGCCGCTGCTGCACGCAGTCAGCAAAACCAAGCACAATAGCGATATTGTTCCTAATGCGGTACGACTGGGCTTTCTCATCATGACGCCTCCTCAGCGCAAAAAACTGAATGCCTTATGCAGAAACAGACGTGCAACGCCCGGTGTGCCCATTCATGAGCGAAGAATTTTTGTGGGCGAGGTTCCCACCCCTGGTTGGCCGTTGGAAGCTACAGGCCTCCGTACGACTGAACGATACTTGAATTTTAGGCGGGGATCCAAGTATCGTTCGCGCTATGCATGCTTTATTAGTATATAGTGCGGGCCTAATAATCCACCGCACTGGCAATGGGATTTTCCGTGCAGATACAGGCGGTGCTACCGCGGTAGTACGCTGACAAGCTGCAATTGATCTCGAACCTTTTATGTTGCTTGAGGCGCAAGCAAAAGAACCATTTTGTAAAGCGGTAAGAATCATTTCGCGTCATGGCTTCCCAAGCGGCGAAAGTAGATCAAAACAGATAAAGAAAGTTACGAAACGGAGCTGTGCCGAGAATTCGACTCAGCCTACGCAAAGTTTTCCTAGGAGGAAAATCGGCCCATGCGTTGCCAGTTGAACTCAGGGGAAGAAGTATGTCGAGAAATCTAATCATGCACTGCCGTGCAGTCAATCGTGGTGAACTGTGCTACAGCTGCTGTTATAGCCAGTGTCCTCACTGTGATGGTCGAAGCTGTCTTAGCAAAGGTTATATCAATACCTTGGATAATTGGCATTCCGCTGCCAACCGCGTCACCAGAGCAGACTGCCGTGTAACTTGTATCGCCAAACGCATTCGGCCAAGTTACGGTGGTATCGCAAGTTGCATTCATTGATGCAATCGTTGCACAGCCTGTTACACGTTTGGTCTGGACGCTGGGATTTGTACCTCCCTTAAAGCCTACGAGTGCGTAAGCCGCGTTTCCGTTAGGTTTAAAGTTGGGCCATTTGAGCGTGTTATCCATGTAAATTTTGGTGATGCTCGTCATGCCCGTCGGGGCTGGGGATGGGCCCAATTGAAGATTGGTTGCCCAAACTGTGTCATTGACAATCCCAGCGGGTCCGCCCCCAGCAAACGAAGGGGCAGAGGGACCGCACGCGCCCATAATCCATTCTGCTGTCAGTCCAGTAGATTGAATATTGCTGCAAGAGGTAGTTCGAATGTTTGCCAAAAATCCTGGACCTGAAGCCGAGCCGGACCAGTATCTGTATCCAATGGCACCGGGAATGGCCGCGGGGATGGTTACTAATCCATGGTCACACGTGGTTGTTGAGCGTAAGGACATTGGACCAGCGCCAAAATTAGGATAAATAGCCGTGTAATAGATATATTGCGTTCCGCTGGTAGCGGAACAAGTGGCTCCAGCAGGGAGGGCAGCCACTCCGGTATAGAAAGGAATGTTGGCTGCAAGTAGACTGTCCATGTTGATAGCCTGCAGACCGACATTCTGCATTAACCCGTCTGGAATACCTATAATTGCGCCAATTACCGACCTAGAATTTATGTTCTGGGAAAGTCCCGCATTGTCAAAATTTGCAGTAGATGCCGGATAGCCTGATGTAACTGCGGCACCACCAGAGATTACGTTATTAATTGAGAGGGCAATCTGTGTTTGCCCTCCAAGGTTACTAAATACGGTTTCAGCAGACGTATCCATGATCGGATTTTTTATAGTTATTGCTCCCCCGGGAGACCCACTTCTGTTTGCGTTCCACAATGTGACAAAAGGAGTGATCGAGCCTTGATTCTCGTAGCACTGGTTAATAAAAATTTGTACGCCAGCGTCACCTGCTCTAAAGAACAGTCCCCGTCGGTTAGTCATCAGGCAATCAAACGTAAGTTCTCCTACGGCCTTAGCCACTAGGAGCGGTGTTGCGGTACTACCAGGGCGTTGTGTTGGGCCACCTGACATATTGATATTGGAGAGATGCAAACCAGCAGCGGCAACTGTGGGGGCACTCATAAAGATAACTGGAATTCCCATATAATCGCCCGCGGTTCCGCTAGAAGCAAAGTTCATATTTGTGAGTGTTCCACTGGGTATCGCACCACCACTACCATCAATAAAAAGCGCATTTGAAGAGTTGCCAGTCGAAGATAAGGTCAATCCATAAAGTTGAGGGTATGCGGTTAGTATCCCTGGATTTGCGGAACCCGTGTAAATGGTGGTAAATGAGCCGACATAAAACTGAGGACTGGTAAGTGCATTTGCAGGACTTAAATCACCATGCCACTGAATACCGTTCCCAAGCCTCATCGTGTCGCCCAAATGAATCGCGGCGGATTGACTAACGCCAACACTATAAGAACTTAAGTCAAGGTACGAATTGATATAATAATATTTGGGGCCACTTGCGGCGACAGTCAATGGAGAAGAGAAATGCACCATGCCGCCGCCATTGTTGTTCGCAGTGGCTTGAGAAAATGCCGCTTTGATGCCGGGAGCATCGTCAAACAGAAGTTCTGCGTTGACTACTGTTGCTCCTGCCGAGTTTGCAATGCCGATCGTGGTTGTCCCCGCACCTGATGTAATCGTAGTCGTTAGATTGTCGTTGCTTGGAGAAGCAGGCGCTGAGAAAGGCACCCAGCCCGGGAGCGAAATCGCATTTTCGCCGCTTCCAAAACTACCAGTCATTCTTGAACCAAAGTCATCCCACTTCATATAGGAAACTTCACCCCCAAATCTCGCTGGGCTATTGGTAGCGGGCATACTCACACCGAGAAGTTTGTAACCATCAGCCGCAACACGCCCATAAATGTAGTATTCGTAAATCCCCGGTCCCGGTGTAGGCAGTATCAGGTGGTTGCAATTGAACCATTGAATCGTGCCGCCAGTGGCAGAGGTGATTGCCCCGGTACGGGAATCGAGTGGGCTAGCATACGTAATCGTGGTTTTGTTAGGAACGCTTTGGATGGTCACCCATCCACTGAAGGAGCCATCGCTACTCGTCCCAGATATACGGATCATCTGCCCAGCGGTGAACACTTCTGGTGAACGCGCGGATGTTGTGACAGTGACGATATTGTTAGCACGAGATTCGCTTATGGCAGAAAGCGATTGCGCGCCAAGCGTTCCTGGACCATTGCTAAAAGTAACGGCGGAACTCCCAGCTGTGTAGCCACCACCAATGTCACGAGCTATGATTTTGTACTGATATGTTGTAGCACCACCTATAGGCAAAGGAACAACGTAGCCTGAGCCTGTCGGTGCGGCGGCAATGGTAGGAAATGCTTGGAACTGGTTATAAGAATAAGCTACGTCTGTTTGTGATCCAGCTGAAGTGGTTAGAGTTAGTTTGGTAGCAGGCTGGGAATTCACAGACGCAATCTTGTAATCCACCGCATTGATTGTGATTGTTGCGCCCGCTTCAAATGGTCCTGTAAACTGCGTTCCAGAAGCCCAACTTACTGATGTGCCGGACGTGTTAACTGTGCCTGAATAGGTTCCACCGGGAGTAATTAGTGAGTTGGTCGCACCGGCACCGAAAATAGTAAGACCATCGCCTGTTCGCAGATTAGCCGCATAGCCTCGGCAGGTCGCTAGATTTGCCTCTCCCAACCCACCGCAAAGTGAGACAACTGTAGAGCCCGACGAAATGCTTGCCACAAAATTGGAACTTGCTGCCGCCGCGGGGACAGACAAGTTGCTGACTGGCCGTGCTCCAGAATTTTGCACATCCACACTAGAATTTTGCACTGCTTCGCGAGAGTCCACGAGCGAACCAGCCATACGCTCTTCCAAAAAGTAGGCCGTAATGCCTTGATTGTTGGTTGCGCCAGCCAAAGAGCCGCCAGAGGAACCGAGCAAGGTTTGCTGGTAGTTTCCATTCTCTTGTGCGAAGGCAAGCCCAGAGAAAAGCATGCTTGCAAGCACGAACAGTATTTTATTCATTACTTTTTTCCTTTGGCCGCAGCACGGCTCGCAAGTGCCATGCTCGCGTTCTGAAATCTAAGCCATCAAATTTCACGCTCACCTTTGGGCAAATATCTTCTCTAAGCGTCAGTGTACCGGGATTTGATGAGGCAGGGTTGCATTAGCACACCGCTTTCACGCCCACTACCCTTGGAATAGCGAAGAGCGACGATTGCAGCAATATGACTTCACTTACGAGCAGGGCTGGATGGAGTCTTCGCACCTGCTCCAATTTAGTCCTTTTGAGAACATTTCTCCTCTGGGGGCGACTCCGTTCAGCCAGCATCTCGACAGCCTATCCGTCCTCAACTCTCCAAACCTTCGATGCGCTTGAAGCGCTCTTCGAGCCATAGAGTTCTCGTCCTTAGCTTTTCGTTCTATCGCATTATTGAGACAACAAGGCTGGCCTTTCGTAGTCCGAAAGATTATCAGCCGTTAGGAATGCTGCAGACCGGGGGCTGTGCACTGCGACTGATTATTGCGACATAGGAAGAATGCCGCTGCGGGCACGCTTGTACCAGGACTTGGAGCCGAGCCAGCGGCGCCCAGCGTAGAACCAGCGGGCAGGAAGCAGAAGCGCGGGGACCATGGAGGCCGCGCGAAAGGCCCGGCTCATCAAGGCAGCGTTTGGATGCTGGATTCGATAAAGAGTCCGTTCCGTGCGGTAGGTCTCCCAAGGCATGCCGCCATCCAGCTGCAAGCGGAGTTGCAAAGCTTCCGCATCAACCAATTCAAGTATTGCGGTGGAGGCGGCCAGAGAAGCTGTGGCAGCTGGCAGGGCGCGGTGGAGTTCAGTTGCGAGTGCGGAGATAGCACGCTCTTTCCGGCGTTCGCCGCCTGCCGACGCGTTGGGAGACATGAATAGATTTCCGCCGTGGATGCGATAGTGCGTTAGCGGCTCCTTAAGGATTACCGATTCGCCTAGAGCCGCGGCTAACGTGAACAAGTATTCATCGGCTTCAATGGTTAGTGCTTCAGGCACGGGTAGGATTTTACGCGCAACGGCAGAGCGCAACGTGAGTCGGCTGGTACCGAGATAGCAGCGATGCAGCCGGAAGAACTCAGCGGACGAAAGAGAGTCGAGGAGGAAGCGCGTTTGTGAGTTGGGGGCAATGATGCGCTGGGAGTTATCATTGAATGACTCAATGATCGCGTGTCCGATCATGCCGAGAGTAGGGTCACCAGCCATGAGCCCGGCGACGCGTTGAAGCTTCCCCTGCGCCCACCAGTCGTCGCCATCGAGAAAAGCGATGATCTCGCCGCGACACTCGGGTATACCCACATTGAATGCCGAAGCTTGCCCGCCGTTGGGCTTGCGAAGCACACGTATTTGAGACCCAAATTTGTTGAGAATTTTCAGCGTGCCATCCGTAGAACCATCGTCCACAACCAGAATTTCACGGTCTACCTTGGGAAAATCCTGCTCCAAAACGCTGAAGACCGCATCCTCGACGAACCGCTCATGATTGTATGTGTCGATCAGCACGCTTACGAAGACTTTTGCCATTCGCTCATTTCCGCGGCTCGCCCATTCCGGACCCCAAAGAACTAACCTGAACTTTTTTGAAGGGCATTAGAGGTTGATTATAGAATAGCGGCTGGCCAAAAAACACTTCTTGAGTCTGCTTACCCACCGGAGGATTGCGAACTTACGCTATGAAGGAACTGATGATGACCGGCGTTCGAAACCCTGATCTACTCGCTCGAATTCTAAACTCTACAGGCCAATTCAGGGGTAAGACCCGATTGGCGGATTTGCTGGGGCGCTTAACGTCCTGCTGGAGTGGAGGTTGCGGCACGTTCCCGCTCACTAGGGGTGAGACAGTCACCATCGATTTGCGCGACCGTATCCAGCGTTTGATGTGGGGCGCTGCCTACGAACCCCACGTGAGAAAATGCCTCGCCGCACTCTTGCGTCCCGGCGATGTGTTCGTCGATGTGGGAGCGCATATTGGATTTTTTAGCGTGATAGCTGCCTCGCTGGTCGGTGGCAGCGGCAAGGTTTTTTCGTTCGAAGCGAATGCTGCGCTATTTCCATCGCTCCACGCAAACGCTGCGCTATTTCCCTGGATAACAGCTTCCTTTCGGGCCGTCTCCAACAAGAATGGTTCCGTGGCCTTCTCAAATCCGCAGCAAGCTGGAGAATCAGGGTGGGGAAAACTCGCTTGCGTTCGAGAGGAAGGGCATATCGAATCGGTTGAGTCCATTTCTCTGGATGAGTGGCACGAGAGAGCGAGCACTCCGCCGATAAGATTGATCAAGATCGATGCGGAGGGGTCTGAACCCCTCATATTAGAGGGGGCTCGCCGCGTTATCGCCAGCACGCGGCCCTATCTGGTCATCGAGCTGAATGAGACGTTGCTCGGTGAATTAGGCCAAAGCAGAGAGATCGTCGCCAACACGCTTCGTGACCAGACATATCGTATCTTTACTATTGGGCCGGAAACTCTTGAGGAATGCGGCGATTCCATTAATCCCTTATTCGATGAATTTCTATGCGTGCCGTCTGACCGGATAGCTGAAACAAAGCGCCTACTTCCGAATTTGTGTTCGAAACACTAATCAGTCGGCCGTTGTATCTTAGTTCGTTCCAATCTTAACGGGCGAAAGCGTACTTAATATGAAAGCGACTAATTACCGGAAGATTTAGTCAATGACTAAGGCGTTGCACTATTTGAGATGCCGGGATTTGAGTGTCGCCAGATTAGAGATGTAAAATATGCTGGGGCCCTACCGGTTATCTTTCAAGTGCTTCGAGTTGAGTTTATTGCTGGAAAGGAGTGGGATCTTGGCGATGGACTCATGAATTAAGTCGCAGGTCTTGTGGCCTCCCCCTAAGTTGTAGGTCTCGCTAGGACACGGATTGGCTGTAAGTACCTTCAGGTGGAAAAGTGCGGCTCGCAACAACGGAGCAAGGATCAGCGAGGCGAAGAGAACCATTCTTAACTTACGGGTGGGCAGAAGACAGACCAGCGGCGACGACACCGGGTAGAACTGTTCTTCAATCCCCAGCTACCACGCCACGGCAGGCCAGAACCAGCCGAGCGAGCCACGCTCCACGCCGAAATAGTTTTGCAACAGTAGGTAATGAACCGGCAGCACATTTAGAGTAGCAGTATCGTTTGGGATCACTCCTACGATGGAATTGCTAAGCATGAGCGCAGCGGTCGCAAACAGCGTGACGACTGATAGCAGCGGTGCAGGATGCGGAAAAAACGGCGAATGTAAGAAGCACCGAAGTGGTTGCTCGCTTCGTGGGCTTCCAACAGCATTCCCCCGATCAGAAACCCCAAAAGAACAAAGAAGAGAACAACGCCATTCCAACCCGGCCGGAATGCGGATCCTAAAAGATAGGGCAGGCTTCCGAAAGGACCGTGGGCCGCATCGCTGAGGTAGTGAAGCCCGATCACTAGCAGAATGGCGATACTCCGCAAGTTATCAAGCTGCGGGATAGGCTCGGCGCCACTTTGTATGATGCTCACTGCAGCTTTTGCCTTTTCGTCACGCTCATTTCGCGGATCGTTCGCGTAGCTATTTTTCGTTCTTGCGGATCCATTCGAAAACACTCGTGAAGTGAAGCCAAACCTTTCAGGTTAGACCGCTTAGGTATGGTAGTCCAAGCGATGGCCAATCCTTATCAGGGGCAATTCAAAAAACTTCCAAGACAAGTAGGCCATTAGCAAAGTGATGAAAAGAGAGCCAACAGACGCGGCCAGCGTCCGAATACTAGTTATCCCGGGCGGTTGTCCCCAAATAAGGGCGAAGATCAATCCTTGTACAGTTTGATGAATCAGGTAAGTGCCATATGCAAGCTTGCCGAGCCAGCGTAATGCCCGATTTCTTAACAATGCGCTCAGGAAACCGTTACGATGGGTGAGAACAAACACAAGAGTCGTGGCGTAGAAAAGTGCCATCCAAGTGTATCCGACCATCTGCATGATGGGGCTAGACAACGAATACGATTTTAAATTTAGAAATGCGATTCCGGATAAGAGAACAACAAAGAGGAAGCCAAAATACCACCCGCCGTTTCTAAAGCGCTCCCGGACTTTGTCATTACGAATCAAGATCGCAGCGAGTACACCAAAAAGTAGAGCATCTGCCCTGCACGGCATTAGAACGAAAGCGGCAACCCAACTAGTCGGTGAATTGAGCAAAATAAGGGTCCTAAAAACAGGGGCGAGGGAAATACCCAGCAGCACGAGAATCAAGAACCGCCGCCCTGAACAAAACCGGACAATAAGGGGAAGAGTGAGATAAAACTGTTCCTCAATCGCAAGCGACCAAGTGATTGCACGGATGTTTGCCCCAAGCGTGTTGGCACGAGCCATCCAAAAATTCTGCATGAACGACCAAAATGAATACCACGGCAAGGGATTCTCGGATAACCACAGGTAATTGCCAGGACGGAGGGCTTGCGCAGTGAATAAAAGAGCCGGGAAAATCAACAAAATTGCGGCGTATAGAGGAACGATCCTAAAGAAGCGGCGTGCATAAAACACACGGAAATAGTTTGTGGATTCTTTAGCATCAAGTAGAATTCCTCCGATCAAAAAACCCGAAAGAACGAAAAATAGGTCAACGCCTGTCCATGTCAATCGGAGAGGGACAAGGGAACGAGAGAAGAAAGTTCCCGGTGCGGGAGTCCAGGCTGCTCCAAGAATGAATAAATGCCAAATGAGGACCATGACGATGGCCGTGCCCCGGATTCCGTCGAGTTCCGGAACACGCACGGTCGGGCTTTGAGAAGCTGTCACGAAGCATTTTCCTCCGGGATCAATTTCGTCATTGCGCGTATCGTTCGCGTAGCTCTTTTTCGTTCTTGCGGATCCATTCGAAGATTTGCGTGAAGCCGGATTTCAGATCGACGCTGCGGCTGCCAGCCCAAGCGCTCTGTGGCTTTGCGGTTGTCGGTGTAGTACAGAACGATATCGCCCTGGCGGGCTTTGTCGGAAACGGTGATGGGCGTGGAGCGCGAAGAGATTTCGCGCATGGAATTGGTGGCTTCGACCAGCGAAATGGAATTGGCCTGGCCGCCACCTACGTTGAAGACTTCGCCGCGGAATTTGGAAATTTGCGCGATTTGCAGATCGAGCAGCGCAGAGCATGTCTTCGACAAACAGGACGTCGCGCACCTGTTTTCCCTGCCAGCCAAGATAGGTGAGCGGCAGCGCGAACCAGTGCGCGATGGCCCACCACACCACCCAGCCCTGATCCACCTTGCCGAACTGGCCGATGCCGGAGATGACCCCGAAGCGGTTCACGACGATCGGCAAATCAAAGGCCTGCGCATATTCCTGGCAGGCGGCGTCGGCGATCAGTTTGCTGAGTCCGTAGATGCTGCGCTGGCCGCCATCCACAGAAAAGTTTTCCGATACGCCATGCGCGGGTCGAAGCCGGCGGGGCGCTGCTCCGGCGCGAGATCGATTCCACGCTTCGACGTCGTAGTCGTAGCGCGTGGCCGTTTCGTGGCGGGGCAGATCGTTCAGCTTATCGGCACCGTAGACTCGGTTGGAGCTCCAGAAAATCAGCGGAATACGGCGAACACGGGCATATTCCAGGATGTGAATGGCGCCCAAGCCGTTGTTGGTGATGTCGAAAAGTGGATTGGCGTAGCCGGAAACGACGGAAGGCTGCGCGCTGGTATCGCAAATGAGTTCAACGCCGGCGGGAAGATTTCCGAGATCTTCGGGATTGCGCACGTCACCGTGAAAAAAGGAAACGCCGTGCCGCTCGAGATTGCCGATATTCTGCTCGGCGCCGCGGCGGACGAGATTGTCCATCACGGTGACCTTATGGCCCCGGGCGCGGAGATGCAGCGCGACATGCGAACCGATGAAACCGCAACCGCCCGTAACGAGAACGTGCAAGAAGGGAATCTCCCTTATTTTAGTTGAGCCTGCTTGCGCGATTTTGCGTCCGAGCCACAGGCGAAAATCGCGATACGGAAAATAGCCGAGCACCAGCAAATCAAATCCTAACAGACTCCAGCGCGAAGCCTGGAAATCCTTTTTGGCGGGCTCGAGAAAATTGTAGCGAAAATGCACGAACAGGGCGTGGCCAAGGACGGAGCGCAACGTCACGCCGTCTTCCGTAGGCGTTGACGCCGAAGCGCCACCAGCGCCAATAGGTATCGAGAATCGAGCGGGTGGTGTCGTGGCGCAGGTGCGTGGCGCGGGCAGAAGGATCGTAGAGCAGATCCCATCCTTTTTCGCGGAGACGCGCGCAAAGATCGGTATCTTCACCGTTGGTGCGCATGCGCTCGTCGTATCCGCCAGCTTCAAGCACCGCGGATTTGCGAAACAGATTGTTGCAGCCGAACAGGAAACGCGGATTGCGCTAGCAGCGTGTCGCCCCATTCCTGAGGCATGTGTGCGGTGCGCCAGCGATCGGCTAGTTTGTCCTGGACGCCTTCGGCAAGTTTTCCGCCAACGCCCGCCAGCTTTTCATCGACCATATTCTTGACCAGTTCGGAAAGCCAGGAGGGGTGCGCGACGCAGTCGGCGTCAATCGAAGCGACAAATTCGTTACGCGCGGCGCGCATGGCGGTATTGCGCGCGGCTGCCAGGCCTTTGTTCGCGGGATGGCGGATCAGCGTGACGGCCGTGATAGGCAGACGCAATTTCGGCGGAATTGTCGCGCGAACCGTCGTCAATCACCAGGATCTCATCTGGCGGAATGGTTTGCGCCTGCAGGCTCTCAATCGACCGTGCAAGGAATTCGCCAACGTTGTATGCGGGAATGTAGACGCTGATCTTGGTCACGATCGCTCCGGCTCCGCGCCTATCCATGGCTCGCGCAGCAAATTGTCCGCATATTTCGCGTGTGTCAGCTTAGCGGTGGTCATCCGGCTTGCGCTGCCATTCAATTTTCGGCGTCCACGCGTCATCAAACGGGTGAACCCGTTTCTCTTCTTTTGCGGAAATAATTTTGGGAACGATATTTTTCCGCAGGCCAAGCGCAGAGCGTACAGGCCGCGTGAGATTCAGGAAGGGGTGCCAGAGGCGCAGCCGGAAGAAATCGCCGAACCGTGGCCACGTTTTCGCGTACAGGTCGTTTGATGGGAGCCAACCAGTAGAAGCGATTGAGTTCCAGTCCTTGCGCGGTCAGCCGCAAGTTCGCATCTTCAATCGTGTGCAGATGACTTTTGCCGCCGGCGTTCTGCATGTTGCGAAAAGATCCTTCGCCAAACCACACGCCCTGGATTCCCTGAGGATGATAGGAGTAGTCATGGTTCTGGTGCACGGCACAAACTACGGCGGAGACATCAACCACCGGCGCGCCCTGGGCTGCGGCTTTCCACACTAGCCATTGATCCCACCAGTTTCGCCCAATCACCAAGTCCGGGAATTCACTGTAAAAACCTCGGGGAAACGCAAAGTAATCGATGTTGTAGTACAGGCGCTGAAATCCCTCGCGGCGTGTCTTGTTCACCAGAACTTCTGCCCAGTCTGGGCGCGAGAAATCGAGCGGCTCGGTGATGTCCATATCCCAGCGGCGCCCCACCATTAGAAAACGCTCATGGCAAGAGGCGACAGCGTCAAAGGCGCGCAGAAAATCGGTGGTAAGAACAATATCGCAATTCACATAACAGACGTGCGGGTGGCGGGCGATTTCCTGAGCCCGTCCGAAAATGGATCGTAGCGTTTTCGTACCGTCTTCCTTGCGCTCCACTGCGGGTTCGTGGCGCAAGCCGTACTCTCGGCACACTTCCGCCGCTCCGGCATCATCGCCGAACAGAATTACCTCCACGTCGGGATGCAGACGCTTCCAGCTTTGAATGGCGTTGCGCTGGATGACGTCACTGTGCCCGACAAAAGGTTTCGGCGTGGAAAAAATCGTCAGCAAACTCGCTCCTCGATATTGTTTTTCTTGCATCTACTCACTTGCGAAAAACCCAACCGTCACCGTGGTCTTCAATCACCGGAGACAGGTCTGGACCAGATAATTTGTACAGATTCCGGATGGCAAGCATTTCCCACAAACCTCGAACCTTGGGAATCGGCTTGACCATGCGGGTGATCCAGCGAAACAGTTTAGGGAAATGCGCTCCGTGCTTGGATCGCAATTCCGCATCGATGATCTCGTCGCACCGTTCACTGTAGCGATCAATATTGCCCCAGCTGAGCGCGTTCTGATGCCTACGATATCCGCCGATCAGCGCGTCCACCGAATACAAGCGTGCGTGCCTGAAGAAACGCACCCACTGCTCGAAGTCGCCCTCGGCGCGATAAGCTGTGCTGAGGGCGCCACCGGCGCGTTCCCAGAGACTGCGGCGCCAGTACGTGGACTCCTGCTGGATGTGGCGATTGGCACCGGCCAGGAAGCGCGAGGCTGCCCAGCGCGGCACCGGCAGCACCTCAACGGTCATGCCCTGGGGGTTGAACACGGTCGGCCTCCCGGTGATCCATTCTACCTCTGGGAACGTGGCAAAGACGCTGCCAACCACGAAAAGTCCGTTCGGGTGCAATCGATCGCTGGAATTGAGCCAGCCCATAATCTCGCCGGTGGATCGTGCGTAGCCGGCATTCAACGCGCCGTACAAACCTTTGTTGGCCTGGCTGAACCAGCACGTCACGTGCTGCTCGTAGCTTCGGATAATCTCCACGGTGTTATCTGTGGAACCGTCATCAACGACGATGTACTCCAGATTCGGATACTTCTGCGCGAGGACGGAGCGGATAGTGTCTTCAAGATAATCGGCGCCGTTGTACACCGCAGTCACCAGAGTGATTCGCGGCCAATCGCCTCGGTCGGCAGAGTTCGGCGACACGCCACAGTCTCCATGCACGGACTTCATCAAGGACGCTACGTCAGACTTTCCCATAAACGCGCCTCACTTTGGAGACCGCCGGGTTGGCGTCGATCTTAGTCCCAACGCACTGCGTATTGGGCGGGTAGCGCCAAGGAGAACGTGCCAAGCCGGAAGCCAAGCCTTATACAAGAATGGCTGCCATAGCCTTCGGTTAAGGACAGTGTATTCATTGAAGTAGCGATTCCAGTGCAAGCGTATACGCCCGTCCGATGTGATGGTGTGCGTAGAGGACTTCACATGGCAGGTGTGCTGGCGGCCACCAATTAACTGAAGATTGTGCTGCGAGAGAGCATCTGTAGCCACACCCTTGCGGCGACCAAACGCAGCACTGTATCCATGATTCTGGTGGACTGCCATCAAAGAACGACTTGCATCGACAACTGGAATTTTGCTGTTCAACGCTTTCCAGATCATCCAATTGTCCCAGTGACAATGTCCGACGAGGAGTGGGGGCATATTGGTATATAACCCTTTTGTGAACAGAAAAAAGTCTATCCAGAATGGATCTTGCTCAAATCCGTTGCCCGAGGCGAACAGCCTCAATTCTGCAGCCCAATCGGACTGATCGAAATCGATAGGTTCTGTTACATCTGTATCCCAGCGCTGACCCACCATCAGAAAGTTTTGTTTCCAGACCGACGACGATCTGAAATGCTTTCCAGAAATCCTCCATCAAAATGATGTCGCAATTGGAGTAGCACAAGTATTTGTACTTGCGTGATCTCTTGCGCTCGGGCGAACATATAATTCAGGCATTTTACTCCGCTTTCGTGCCGCTCGACGTGAGGCTCGTGACGAATTCCAAATTCGGCGCAGACTTCCGCAGCGCCCTCCTCATCCCCGAACAGGATGACTTGGGCATCCGGATGAAGGAGTTTCCAGCTTTTGAGAGCATTGCGTTGGATGACTCCGTCGTGTCCCCGAAAGGGCTTCGCAGTGGTGAAGAAGGTGATCATGCTTCAGCTCACCTCGACCAATTCCTTGTTGCTACTGCGCTTCCGCAGTACAAAGCAACCGAGGGCGTAGGCACATCCATGAGGATTGGACGGATCGTTGCGCGCCTGAAAATTAAGAGCATCTTCACGAACAGTGCGAACCCACTGATTCTCAATGTTCTTTATCCAATATTCCTCCTTGGTGACGATAAACGACGCCATAAGTTTCGGAAGTCGCTGTAGACCATATACGCGGCACCACGGCGTCATGACGGTGTCTATACCGCAAGGTACGGTCATGATTAAAACTCCGCTCGGTTTCAGGATATCCGCGAAGTGATTCATAACGTCCACATCACCATTCTCATGCTCGATTTCTATTCCATACCTTCCGGTCACGCCTACATGCTCAACGGAAGAGCAATTGATTACGAGATCGAAATGCTCACGAGGTAGCGACAGTTTCAAGAAGTCACCCTGAAGAAACTCCACACTGGGGTGAACCCAAGTGAAGATCTGTTCCTCCAAATCGTTGGCGACAACGTGGAAGCCTTGTTGTGCTGCTAATAGGCTCAGATAGCCGTGTTCGCAGCCAAATTCTATGGCTTCACCTGGACCGTATGGCATTTCCGTACTGAGAAAGGCCCATTCAACGTTGCGCTCACCAGAAATATCCGTTACGGGAACAAGTGGTGCGCGTGGTGGCGGTGGCGCGGGCGGTATAAATGCGCGCTTCACCGCCAGCACAGTACGGTGCAGCCAACCGGGTAGATAGACTGGGACCAGGAGTTTTTCAGCCATGTGGAATCGCTACTTGCTTTTGATGAATCTCCTTATCGATTTTACTTTTTCTGGTAGTGGCTTATCGGCAAACCGTTGTAACTTGTGCATCGCTTTTTCGGGTACCACTCCGCTGCCTGGATCCCAAGGCACGACCTGTGAACTGGGTTCTTGCGCGATCGAAAGTTGACTTGAAGACACGACATGAGGAGAGGCAACGAGCATAGTACGGGTTCGGCGAGAATTCGCGTCCTGGTAGTATTCGGGGTGACGGGGTTGTTGTGTAAACCTATAAACGTGTTGCAGCCCCGCACGATAAAGCATTTTAATTAGACATGCTTCCGTGGGGTAAAAGGCGACATAACTCAACCCTTGGTCTTCGTACTTATTCTCATCGATCAAGGCCATGATCGGATCTTCGCCCGGGAATATAACACTCTCAATTAGTAGAAGACCGTTCGTTATACCCTGTAAGGTACGTATCGTAAGAAATGGATTTTCGAGGTGGTAGAGCAGACCAAAACAGAAGACGAGGTCGAATTTTCCAAGCTCAGCTAATGACCCGGTTTCTGCGTTGTGGTGGCTAATTCGAATTCCCGGATTTCGACGTTGAGCTTCTTCTACGTTTTGCAGGCGGCCATCCACACCGACGACATCCAAGTCGTGCGAGCTCAGTAACGCAGAAAAATAACCAAGACCACAGCCTACATCCACTGCGGTTTGCAGATTGAGAGGGGTTTTGAGTTCGGCAAGGAGACGAGAAACCACCTCGGCTCGGGCACTATTTAGAAATTCATAATATCGGTGATCAAAAATTCTTGGGGCGCTCATCAATACCTTCCTGTAGAGTTCCGATAGCAAGTCCAGACTGAAGATTTAGGAAACCGTTCCATTCGTCCATATGGTGCTGTTGGCCTTCGGTGGCGATTGTCATTTCCGGGAGGCAGTCCCACAGGTCGAGCATTTCGCGGTTATCCCATAGACTGACCTGCCACTGATAAGCACCCGGGCGGAGGGGAAGTGATGGGAGAGTGTAAGAGAAAACGTGGACGCCGGGTTTCAGTGACAGATTCTGAGCAGCGCGTGCCCACATTAACTGGCGTTCGGCATTAAAGAGCGCAATTCCGTGTTCACCGTTGGTCACAGGCTCGGTCAATTCCACCACAAAATTGAGAGTGACACGACCGAAGCTGGAGAGAATATGGGCTTGCGCAGCGCGAGGCTCGACGATCTCCCACCGGACAAATTGGGCTTTTGTTCCTGGCGTACGCTGCAGACCCTTCGCACGGTCTCCCGCAAACATAGCCGACTCATAAGCTGCGAGGACTTCGTAGGAGCTACCGTCCCGACGCACTGACCCGGCATCGACCCAAACGACACGGTGGCAGAGGCGGCGAATCTGATTGAGCTGGTGGGAAACGAGAACCACGGTGCGGCCGGCACGCGCTACGTCGCCCATCTTGCCCAGGCATTTTTTCTGGAAATTGATGTCACCGACGGCAAGCACTTCGTCCACCAGAAGAATTTCCGGCTCGAGGTGCGCGGCCACGGCGAAGGCCAGCCGGACGTACATGCCGCTGGAGTAGTGCTTTACCGGGGTATCGATAAACTTGTCGATTTCGGCGAAGGCCACGATTTCATCGAACTTGCGATCAATTTCGCTCTTGCTCATGCCCAGGATGGAGCCGCTGAGATACGTATTCTCGCGGCCGGAGAGCTCGCCGTGGAAGCCGGTGCCGACCTCGAGGAGGCTGCGCGACGCGTCCGCGAATCTCGGCCCAGCCGGTCGTGGGCCGCGTGATGCGTGACAGGATCTTCAGGAGCGTGGTCTTACCGGCACCGTTGCGACCAATCAGACCAAGTACTTCGCCTTCCCGGACTTCCAGAGAGACATCGCGCAGTGCCCAGAACGTTTCGTGCGCTGGCGGGCGGAACGAAGCGAGCGGCGAACGAATGAAGTTCGTGAACGCGTCACGCAGCGTTTCGCTGCGCCGGGCGCTCAAGACTTCGGCGATATTCCTTGCCGAGACCTTCGGCTTGAATGACGGTGCGTCATAGTTCAGACGCGGTCCGCGATTCTGCCTCTCCATCCGGTTGAAAAAAATGAGTCCACCAGACAAGCAGTGCCACGACCATGGCCGCGCAGAGACAAGTAGCATCCGGCCCGGTGGTTGGCCATGGCCAGTTAGCGCCCAGCGAAATCCGTCAATGACACCCGCCATCGGATTCAGACCATAGAGCAATCGCCAGCGTTCCGGCACCAGCGAGCTGGGATAGGCGACGGGCGACGCGAGCATCCAGAACTGAATACAAAATGGAATGATGGCGCGAACGTCCGATACAGCGCGTTCAGCGCGGACGTCCACAGGCCGACGCCAAGCGCCGTAAGAAAAGCGAGGAGAATCAGCAACGGCAAACAAAATGGCTCCGACCGACGGCTTGATGCCATACGCCGAAGGTGAACGCAATCATAACGACAAATCCGATGCGAAAAATCGACCAGCCCGGAGCGAGACCGCCGCAAGCGGCAGCACTCAGCCGGGGAAAGTAGACTTTGGTAATGACGTGCTGGTTCTCCACCACCACGTTGGTGCAGTTGTTCAGCGCGGTCGAAAAATATGTCCAGGGAACTACCGCGGCAAAATAGAAGACGGGATACGGCAGACCCTTGAGAAGGCAGCTTCGCCAGTCGGCCAAAGAAAATTGTGAACGACACCCATGGTCAGCAGCGGTTGAAGAACTACCCATAGCACGCCGATGACGGTCTGCTTGTAGCGGACCTTGACGTCGCGCCAGACGAAGAAGTAGAGCAATTCGCGATAGGCCCAGAGTTCGCTCAGTCGCAGATTGAACAAGCCGCGAGGAGGCTCAATACGCATGGTCACGGAGCCTGCCGAGAGCTTGGCAGGCGGCACCACGACCGGTGGATTAGACGTCACAGAAGCCATAGAGGTTCAATCGCTTTCAGCATCCATGGGTACCAATTAAAGAATATCAGAAAGCATTCAGGGTGGTGGAATCGGCTGGTTGAAGAACCTTCATTAGTTTAGCCAAAAATCTAGGGTTCGGCATTCTGTTTCAATTGTTCGATATCCTTTTGTTCGATCTGTTGCATGAGCTGGTGGCGATGAAAAATGTAGGTCCGAAGATGGCCGGATAAGCTTCTCTGGAACGACAAAAAACTGGTTGTAGGCGGCTTCGCGAAAGGAGATGGGCCCACGCGCGGGAATCAGATGCGCTCCCCACTGGTAAACAAGTCCTAAATTCCAGATCACAAAACAAGCGAGCACGGCCGGACGCCACAACCTGCGCAACGCGGGGCCGCGAAAACAGAACCGAACTACCGCTCCAGAACGCAGGCAAGCCCCAAGACGAAAAGTGGCGTCAGAGAGAGAAAAAATCGATTGCCAAATGACGAGATGCCCGCCCAATCCGGATAGAAGGAGATGAACAGATAAAACGCCACAAGCGCTGCCAGGAAGGGGACTCCCACACGAGGAAAGCTGCGGGCAAACAGAAATACACCAAGAATCGATAATGCCAGAATTGGCGTCCACGACAGCAGACCGTGGTTGGCGGAAAATAAGACGCTGAGAAAAACGGGAGACTTCCACAGAAAATCGACGAAGGGACAAATAGCCCGTCTCAAACGGTCCTCCATAAACGATCTGCCGGGAGATGAAGGTGGGCATCATGGTCACGCAGACAACCAGACCAAACAGAAGGTGTCGGCTGAGCAACTGGCCAAAACTAGGGCTCGCCGCCGGCGTTTCGCTCGAAAAATTTGCGCATATTGGGCAATCGCGTCCACGGCCAGGACGCTGACGATCATCAGATTCGCATAGTATACATCCAGCATCAGCCCCACGATGAGACCCAGCACCAGCCATTGGGTAAGGCTGCGCCGTTCTCGGGTGGCATCCCAATACCAGAGAAACAGAGCGACCATAAACGCGGAGGGCACGTGCGACCAGGAAGGATTGAAGTACATGTAAACGGGTAAAGGACTGGCCCACCAGATCCCAATCGTGGCCAGCAGTGCCCATCGCTCCCCCACGTACTTCTTCGCTAGGCTGAAGGAAAGCAACAGGCCAAGAAAACCGTAGATCGCGGTTCCGAAAGCCATGGCATAGCGGTAGGGCAAGGAGAAGCCATCGGCGGAGACAGAAGCGCCAAGCGCTCGAGCCAGCAATACTCCGCCATGGGCGAACAAGAGAAATGGAGACCACAGAATCGCCGGGCCAACGGTGAAGTGATTATCTAAGTGGTTCGTCCGCGTAAGGAAGTCAGGCCTTGGATTTCCGTTTTCATCCAGACGGGCTGCCCGAAAGCTCTCATTTGCCCTTTGGTAGTCATGCGTAAAGTCCAGGCTGTGCTCAATCAGTGGGGCGCGCGCATAGGCGTAATAGCCAACCCCGTCGCCATGAACAATGGGATTCACCAACGGTAGAGAACAAAGAAAGATAGCGAAGAGAATGTCGGTGCAGCTTGCTGGGAGGGAACAGATTCTTGAAGCACGCGAGAAAAGTTCCACCTTCGGTAATGTCCGTAGATGTCCTGACGGCAGCCTCGGGTCTATCTTGACTACCGCCCGTCAAAACCGCGCCTTCGCGATTCTACAAGAAAGGGCGGAATTCGTCGTGCTTAAAGTTTAGAAACCAGTTACGTAGCTCTCACGCAATGGAACTCTTGGCCGCGGGAGGAATCGCCAGAACCCCATCCTTCTGGCGAAAATAAGCGGCCACCCTGTCGATGATTTCCGCAAGGTTTGTCTGCGGACGGAAATTCGTCAGGCTATGAAGTTTGTCGATATTGGGTACGCGGCGCATCATGTCTTCGAAACCGGGTTCGTAAGCCTTGTCATAGGGAACATATTGGATGGCCGACGAACTGCCCAAACGCTGTTTCACGATCTTGGCCAGGTCTCCGATGGAGACTTCCTCGGTGTTCCCGATGTTGACGACTTCGCCGATCGCCTTGTCCAGCGGCATCAATCGCAACAGCGCCTCAACGGTGTCGCGCACGTCGCAGAAACAGCGGGACTGTTTGCCGTCACCGTAAACTTCGATCGGGGCATTGTCGATGGCGCGCTTCACAAAATTGGGAAGCACCATGCCGTAGCGCCCGGTTTGCCGCGGTCCAACGGTATTGAAGAAACGCGCCACGATGACCGGCTGATGCTTTTCCTTCCAATAGGAAAGCGCCAAAAATTCATCGAGCGCCTTGGAAGCGGCGTAGCTCCAGCGTCCCTTGGTCGTGGGTCCCAGCACCAGATCCGCATCTTCGTGAAACGGAACGTTGGTATTTTTGCCGTACACTTCGGAGGTGGAGGCGATCAAAACCAGTTTCTTTTTCTTGCAGGCCGCTTCCAGGACCAGCTGTGTGCCATTCACGTTGGTTTCAATGGTGCGGACAGGGCTTTCGACGATCAGCTTCACGCCCACGGCCGCCGCGAAGTGCACGATCACATCCGCATCGTCCACAAGCTCTGCGAGTAATTGCCGGTTTTCAATGCCATCGAGGTGATATTCCAGGTGTGGAGAGCCTTTCAGATGGCGAATATTTTCCATGCTGCCGGTGGAAAGATTGTCGAGCAGAACGACCCGATCACCCTGTTCCAAGCAGACGCTCGGACAGATGTGAGCCGATGAAGCCAGCACCGCCTGTGATGAGGTAACGCAAACTGCCTCCTTAAAGCTTTTCGGAATCGTCCATATCCGAAGAGTGCGTGGATGTAAGGACGGGCGAATCCTCTTTATGACCCAATTCCAAAGCTTCCTGAGGACCATAGCCATAGGAATAGGGATAATAGCGATAGGAATAGTAGTAATCGGGAGCGCCAGCATCGACGGCATTCAGCACCACGCCCAAGAGGTTGCTCTTTACGCTGACCAGCAGGTCTCGCGAGCGCGTGAACGCTTCCTTCGGAGTCTCGCCGCTGCGAACGACCAGCAACACTCCATCTGCCTGAACGGACAAAATGACGGCATCGGTTGCGGCCATAATCGGAGGCGAATCGATCACTATGAATTTGTACTTGGTGCGCAGTTCGGCAATCGCATCAGCGAGCCGATGCGACGACAAGAGATCGGCAGGATTTGGCGGCAATGGACCCGTAGGTATGGCTGCGAGATTCGGGATCGCAGGATGCGGCACGGTGACGAGATCCAAAGATGGAAGCACCGGCAAGATAGGAACTGAGCCCCGCGTACTTACCAGTGCCCAGATTCAGCAGACGCCCAACACCGGGCTTGCGCAGGTCGGCATCGACCAGCACGGTCTTGTCACCCAACTGCGCGAGCGTGACAGCAAGATTGGCAGCCGCCGTGGTTTTACCTTCACGCGGCAAGGCGCTGGTGACCAAAATTACCTGCGGCGGATGATCCGGCTGCGACAGTAGCAGTGCAGTACGCAAAGCGCGGAAAGCTTCGGCCATTTGCGATTTTGGCAAATGCTGTGCCACGAGTTCGATGCGTTTGTCGTTACCGTTTGTAGAAGCGCTCTTTAACAAACTCTTTCGCCGAGTCGAGACTCCTGAATCTTCGAAAGCGGGAACAACCGCCAGCGAGGGCAAGCGAGACAATGTTTCGACATCGTCGGGAGTCTTCACGGTGTTGTCCAGATATTCACGCAAGAGAGCCAGGCCCACGCCGCCCACAAGCCCCACCAGAAACGCCAGCGAGATATTTCGGGTTTTCGCCGGCCGCGCGGGCGTAGAGGGAATCATGGCAGGGTCGACAATCCGGATATTGGAAGACTTCAGTCCTGCAGAAATACCCGCTTCTTTCAGCTTGGTCAGCAATCCTTCGTAAAGCGCTTTGTTGGCCTCGGCTTCGCGCTTCAAGATGTTGTACTGAACCATTTTTTCGGACATCGCGTTGGTTTCGGCCTTCTGCTGGTCAAGACGCTGGCTGATCAGTTCCTGGCGCGCCCGGGCCTCGTTGTAGTCGCTCTTGAGTTGGAGGATGATGCCCTTGCGCTCTTTGGTCATCTGCTCTTCAACCTCTTTCATCTGTGCCTGGATACGCTGCACTTTGGGGAAATTGGGACCGTACTGGTTGACCGCATCCGTGTACTGCACAGAAAGCTCCGCACGCTTTCGCTGCATACTCCAGCAAGACGGTGTTATCGCGAAGCTGCGGAACGGCATCGAGGTCGCCTGATTCCGCGTACTCATACAAAGCGCGCTTCTTCAGCGTCTCGCTTTCGGCCTCGGTCAGATCTTTGTTCAGATCCGAGAGCCGCTGCGTGGTCATGTTGTTCTTGTCGTTGTCGACGCTCCAGATCTGGTTCTGTCGCTCGTAGTTGATGCGGTCGTTCTCCGATTTTTCAACTCTGAGTTTGAGGTCACTCAACTGGCTGGTGAGCCAGGTAGATGCCTCTGCCGTGGAATCGTAACGGCTCTGAATATTCTGCGCCTTGAAATTTTCAAGATGGGCGTTCAGGATGCGCGCCGCAAGAACCGGATCTGTCGATTCAAAACTGACTTCCATCAAACGGCTATTGGGAACGCGCTTCACACTGAGGCTGCCAAGGAATGCCGCAATTTCAGGGGGCCGTTTCTGGTTGGCGAGACTGCCGGTAGCAATCGCTTCGGAAATAGTGCCACCATTGGAGAATTCCGGGTTATTTGCCAGCCCGCTGTTACGGATGGTCTGCAGCGCCATGGTTTCGCTGGTGAGAATTTTCGACTGAGTCTCGATGTAATTCTCCATGTCCATCATGTAGTCGTAGGAATCGGTCCCTTGAAACGGCAGGATATTGCTGCTTTCGCGGTCAATTTCCAATCTTTGCCGTGGCGACATACACGGGACGCATGCGGAATGTGGCAATGCTGACAATCGTGACGACCGTCAGCATGAAGGAAAGAATCAGCCACTGGTGCTTCCGCAAAATCAGGAGATAGTCGTAGAGGTGCGGTTCGCGAGGCGAAAGATCAAATGCATGTGTACGCGAACCGCGCAATACATCAATCGTTCCCGAACCCCCGGGGATGCGCGGCGTGATTTTTGTTTCTTCAGTCATATCTACTTTCTCTAGTGATACGTGAGCCGGTACAAAGCGACGCCCGTGCCAACGGCGATAACGATTTCCCCCGTTCTTATGAGCGCTTCTTTCACGCGATCGTCGGGAATGTAGAGAATGTCGCTCGCACGCATCTGTACGTCTTCCGCTTCGCGGTTCAAAATCTTTTTCAGATCGATCTCTGTCTGCGACTGTTTTCCCTGACTATCCGTGCGAACGATAAAGGCATGTTTCAGCTTGGCAATTCGTGTGAGCCCGCCCGCCAGCGATAGTACCTTCATGGTCGTCAATCTCGGTCCGGTCATTTGCCATAACGAAACCGCCGGGACGAGTCACGGCACCGAGCACATACACAATCCCGGCGTGAGGAACGGTGATCACGTCGCCCGCCTGGAGAGTGACATTGTTTTGCATGTCCCCGGTTTCCAAAAGCTCGTTCAGATTGATCGTGAACGTGTTCGCTGCGCGCGGGGCGGGAGAGTCCGCCGCAGCGGGATTTTTCGAGGATGGAGCAACAGCGCTTTGAGGCGTTTCTGCACTGGAGGGAAATACTTCCTTTTGTGGCAGTGCCTGGTCCTTCGGGAGTCACGGCTACGGCGGGCGGTTCGCCGGCACCTGGAGCGGTTGGCGTTGCGATCGGCTTCGGATCAGTAACCTCAACAAAGTTCGTTGCCGGAATTCGCGAAATAATTACTGTATCGCCCGCGTCGTTGGAAACCCCGCCCGCTTCCGCGAGGGCCTCCAGCAAGGTAACCGTGCGATCAGCCTCGTAAACCATCGGGTGCGCTACGGCACCTACAATCGTAATGGGCTTGCTTTTGTGTTCTCTGACCATTACGCCAACTTCGGGATGGGTTACCAAGCCGTTTGCTTCCAATACTTCAGCAATCTTTCGTTCGGCTTGGAATTCGGTGAGTCCGGTCACAGCCAGACGCACGGGAACAAGAGGAATGCCGATGGTTCCAGACTGGCTGACGCGAACGTCGCGGGTTAATTCTGGAACATCAAAAACGGTCACGCTCAGAAGGTCTCCGCTACCGATGACGTAGTCATGAGTAGCGTTGCTCTTTCCCATCGTCAGCGTTTTGATTCGCTCGTTGGTTTCTTGCGGAGTACCCATGACCGTAACGTCTTGGGCCTGGAGAGCAGGGGAGAGAGAGAAAACCGCGGCAACCGCGGCCCAGGACACAATCGAGAACCAACCAAAGATATCTGTTCGTCGCCAGCAAGTTAACTCTTTCCCCCTTAATAGATTATACAGGCTGTTCGACGCCACTCACGGAATGTTTTCCGGATCTCCGACGATGGGAGTGCTCCTTGGGCAGGGAGGCGGCGTCTGATTGGATTCTTGCCGTGGCCAGGTGGGCGGCTACGAAAAACAACAAGGCGTTTGCAGGAATGTGCAAATTAAAATCCACAAGGCTATGCACGAGAATTCCACAGCACCCTACAAGACCTGCTAAGTTTAGCGCAGAATTGAACGAACTCTGCAAATTCTCGAGGCCTTTCAGGGACTCGAGTAATAGTACCCCCAAAAAGCCTGCACAGCACAATCCTCCCAGAATCCCAGCTTCTGCCAGCAACTCCAGATAGTCATTGTGGGAGTGGTTGACGATCTTGCCGTCGTAGAGGGTGTCGTAGGGGGGAAAGACCATCTGTATCGTTCCAAGACCCGTTCCCATGACGGGATGGTCGAGGAAGATATGCCACGTATCCAGACGCATGGCCGCACGTTTGCCGACCGTGACATCGAGCGTCTGGTAATTCCCAAAGCGGTCCAGCACCTGTTGAACGCCGATCCAGGAAACAGCCAGCACGGAGCAGAGCACCACCACTCCACCCACCAGCATGTGCTTCGTTCGAATCCGGCGAAGCAGAAGCAGCAGGAAAAGGACCACCAACTCCACGGCGAAACTAATGATTCCGCCACGCGAGGCAGAGAGGAAGAGCGCCACAATTGGCACTAGCGCAAGCAGCACCACAAAAAACAGCCGTTCGCGGCGTACTTTGCCCAACACCAGCGGCACCAGGGCAAGGGGGATAAGCAGTTCCGCAAAGCCCGCAAAATGATTGCGATTCACGTACGGCCCGAAGGGTAGGCCTCCATAGCGCATTTCTCGAAACCAGTACAGTTTCCCGTTGAACGTCAGGTGCTGGAGAATTCCAAAAATAGATACGACGAAACCCAGACTCATCAGGAACCACACCAGGTTGCGCCAGTGACTGCTGCGCTGAAATGCCTGCGTCATCAGATGGAGAAGAATCATGTAGGTGATGAGAAGCTGCAACTCGACGCGAGTGTGATAGCGCGAAGCCGTGGTGTGAAAAACAATCTGCGCCACAACCAACAGCGCAAACGCAGTGAGCGGGAGGAAAAATGGGGAAATCGTCCATCTGTTCGGCGCGCCGCCGATAGACCCGAAGCGACCAGTAAACCAGTAGCAGTGAAGCGCCAACTGCCAGAACCGCCTGGGACCATTCCTCGACCGCGCCAAAGGCAAGCACGGCGAACGCAATCAGCGCACACACTCCGATGCGGATGTACTTCATCTCTTTTTAGGCTCCACTACTTGAGGAACCAGATTGACATCGTCGATCCAAGCCGACCCGGAAATCTTGACTTCGCTGTCTAGATCGCGCTCTCGATATACACACACGCTGGCGCGATTCACATCCGGGCCCGAGACATAAGGCATGTCGATCGATGTCCAGGGATTCGTTCCGTGAATCTCGCGACTGAAAGCCCCTGCGACTTCGGTGTTCGACCGGGTATAGGAATGAATGCGAAAGGCGATACCTCGGTCGCTGGTGAGGTTTCTGGTCTTAACCCAGCCCGAGAATTGATAGGTGGTATTCGGTGAAACGTTCGTCAGCGTGCAAGCCACGTCTACATTCGGGTTGTGCTTGCCGTCAAACGTCAGGCGCAGCGATTGATTCCCGGAGTGTTTCTCCGTCGGATCGTAGACGCTGGTGACACCATCGGCAAACGTCTGAAATCCCCAGGCAAAGAAAATGCTGTTCACCCCGGATTCAAAACTGGGATCCCAAATCGTCGAACCTGTTGCCGGGAAGGAGCGCAGGCAGATACATCGTGGCCGTACCTTCGTCCCAAACGCGACGCGCCTCCACGTTCTCGCCATTCGCAAGCAGTCCGGCGACCAACGGCGCGAAATCCGGCAACTTCAAACGCGGATGCAATGTAAGGAGGCGCCTCCAAACCAATTCCGCCAGGGAAAGTTGTTTCGCGTCAGAGGTTTCCTTAATCACTTCGATATATGCACTGGGAATTGGCGGGAGCACCTGGTCAAGAATTTCATCGATGTTTGGGTTGGCCCGGAAACAACGTGAAAAAGCGGCGGCGGCCCGGCGGGGATCAGCCTCGAGAGAGCGGCGGAATTCCGGGTAGGCCGCCTGCACGTCTCCCTGCCGGAGAAGAAAATTTGCGTATCGCCAGGAAACATTCCGCGGACGCCGGATAACTCTTTCTTCGCCTGGGCATACGCGTCACGCGCTTCGGCATCCTTTCCATCCAGTTCATACGCTGTGCCAAGGTCGAGCCACGCATCGGTATAGTTCGGATCGAGCGCAAGCGCCTTGTTCAGAGGTATCGCACGGCTTGCCCGGAATCCGGCAGCTCCAAATTGAACTGCTCGAAATGACCAAGGCGATACCAATACTCCGGATTCTGTGGTTCCAGACGCGCGGCCTGCACCAACCCCTGCTCCGATGTGCTTTCAGCCCCGGCCGCAGCCCTCGCCATGCGCACGGAATAGTAGGAGAGCGTGGCGGCGATGGCCAGCGCCGCAACGACGATGAGAGCTCGGGAGAGGGAATCCGACAGACGCAGAATCATCTTGGGTAACTGTGCCTATCCGGAATCGTGGATGCAAGACTAATGTGGAAAGAGGGGCGGAGGGAAGAATCTGTGCCGATTCGGAACAGTTCTCCCACCCTTACCGCACGAATGAACTTCCATTATTCTCGTCGCCACGGCCTCTGCGACGAACGTCGATTCCCAGACGCTTTATCTTCTGATTTAACGTCGAGAGCGGAATCAGAAATCGCTCCGCAGCTTCGGTCTGGTTCCATCCGGAACGCTCGAGCATGTCCGAAATGATGCGTCGCTCGACCTCGTCGATAATCTGGAACAAGGAAGGATGCGTCGTGTCCGCGCCCGTGCGCGACCCAGGCTCACCAGGCAATGGCGGCAAAAATTCCGACAATTGCAGGCGAACACCACGCACAATTTCTTTGCTGCGCAGCGATTCGGGCAACAGATCCGCGTCGACACGCTCCTGGTTCGAGAGCACCACGGCACGCTCGACAACGTTTTCGAGTTCGCGAACATTGCCCGGCCAATCGTAGTCCATCAGAAGCTTCATGGCCGCGGGTGTGAATTCGCGCAACGGCTTGCCGTTTTCCTTCGAGAAATACTCCATGAAATGCAGCAGAAGCATGGGGATATCGAGGCGACGTTCGCGAAGTGGCGGCAGGTGAAGATGGATAACGTTCAGGCGGTGATACAAATCTTCGCGGAAGCGTCCATCTTTCACAAGCGACAGAAGATCGATATTCGAAGCGGCGATAATGCGCACATCCACCTTGATCTGCTCCGTGCCGCCCAGCCGCATAAATTCGCGTTCCTGAATCACCCGCAGCAGTTTGGCCTGGGTCTCGGCACTGATGGTGGCAATTTCGTCAAAGAAGATCGTGCCTTGATCGGCCACTTCAAACAGACCTTTTTTCGATGCTACCGCACTGGTAAACGCGCCTTTCACGTGACCAAACAGTTGCGATTCAAGAAGATCAACAGGAATCGATCCGGTATTGACCGGCACAAAGGCCTTGTCCGCTCGTGGCGAAGCCGAATGGATCGCCTTCGCCACCAGTTCCTTACCGGTGCCGCTTTCTCCACTCAGGAGTATGGTGGAGCGCGACGGCGCAACCTGCGTAATCAGGTCAAACAGCGCCAGCATCTTTTCGCTCTTGCCGATAATGTTCGGGAAACTGAAACGCTGCTTCAAGGCGCGCTTCAGTTGCAGGTTTTCATCGCGCAACCGACGCGCATCAACGGCCTGGGCCACCTGGGCAAGGAGTTCGTCGTTCGACCAGGGTTTGGTGATGTAATCCATCACGCCGCTCTTGAAGGCAGCCCGCGCCATTTCGATCGAGCCATACGCCGTGATCAGCACCACCGGCAGATCCGGGTCCTGGCGGCGAATGTCTTTGAGCATTTCGATTCCGTTGCGGTCCGGAAGGCTTACATCGAGCAGCAGTAGATCAAACGGACGTTCTCCGAGCTGCGTCAGGCCAGACTGTCCGGTATCGGCGCTCGATACCTGATAGCCTTCGGTCGTTAAAAGGAGTTCGAGGCCTTCCCGAATTTCACATTCGTCATCGACAACAAGAATGGATCCTTTGCTAGACATGCACTGCGGTCCTGACCGCCGGGAATTCTACATGGAAGGATGTGCCGCGTCCCGGCGTGGAGCGCACATCGATTTTTCCTGCGTGTTCCTTGATGATCCCGTAGGTCACGGAAAGGCCCAAACCTGTGCCGCGACCACTACTCTTGGTGGTGAAGAAGGGGTCGAAAATCTTATGGATCAGTTCGCGGGGGATTCCGTTGCCAGTATCCATGACTTCGATTTCCACACTGCCGTTATGCCCGGAGGTGCGGACCTCGAGCATGCCTCCGGAAGGCATGGCATCGCGTGCATTCAAGAACAGGTTCAGGAATACCTGCTGCAGTTTGTTCGCGGACCCGCGGACCAGGGGAATGCCTTCGCTGAGCTGCTTGACAACCTGGATTCGCGAAGTTTTCAGCGGGTGCGAAACCAGCGATAGCGTCTCTTCCACCACACGGTTCAAATCGACATTGGCGATTTCTCCCGCTCCCGTGCGCGAGAAATTCAGCAGGTTGTTCACAATTTCGCTGGCGCGGAAGGTTTGTTTGACGATCTTATCGATAATGGTGTGCCGTGGATCGTCCTCCGGCATCTGCTTGGCCAGCATCTGGATGTAGTTCGAGATAACCGCCAGCGGCGTGTTCACTTCGTGAGCGACGCCAGCAGCCAGCAGGCCGAGCGAAGTCAGCTTTTCGGTCTGCGACATCTGCTCTTCCATGCGCTCGCGCTGCGTAACGTCATCGAACAGCAGCAGGCGACCGATGCGCTCCCCGGACTTGCCGACCAGTGGAGTGATGGACACATTCAGCACCACCGACTTTCCCTGGTGCTGCAGGCGGTGCTTGTAGATTCCGGTGATCTGCTCTTCATCGCCGCGCGCAACGATTTCCTGCACGAGTTCTGGCGGCAGTATCTCACCGAGCGGGCGGCCAACGGCATTGTTCCGCGCCACACCGATCAACTGCTCCATGCGCGAATTCCATGCTTCTATGGTGCCCAGCAGGTCGACCGCAAGAACGCCGACATTCAGCGATTCGACGATGTTTTCACTAAAGTCCTTTAGGCGCGCGACCTGCAGTGCCTTCTCCTCGAGAGAGGAGTAGAGCTGCGAGTTGTCGAGCGCGATGGCCACATAGCTGGCAATGGTTTGCACCAGTTCGACGTCATCGCTGGAAAGGAAATCGCCATCGACGGTCTTGCCAAGGGCAAGCACGGCCACCGCGTGTTCGCGGATGCGACAAGGAATGAAGTAATTGAGGTCGAGCTGCTCGAGGGTGCGGCGAACGGAATCGCTGACCTCCCGCGCCGCCTTCGGGGATTCAAAGAAGATTGGCCCGGCGGCAAACTCGGTTCGCGTGGGTGCGATAAAGCTCAAATCGAGCGGTTCGGCCAGGCGCACTCCCATGGAGCGCGCCAGGCGCATTTCGCCGGGATTCAACTGGTCTTCCACAAAAATTGCCAGGCGATCCACGAGTAAGGTCTGCGAGATGCGATCCATCACCGAACCGAGCATCGGTTCGAGCCGCACTTCATTTGTCAGCGTTCGACCAAATTCGATCAGCGTGCGGCGATAATCAAGGCGGTCGCGATAGAAAAAGCGGTCGAGGCGTGCCTGAATTCCTTCGCGGAAGGGTTGAAACAGAAACGCGGCAATCACGATGGCGATCATTCCCGCCACCGGCCCACTGGTCTGCGCGTTGAAGATGACCGCAATTAGCGCCAGCAGTGCAAAGTAAATGGCAGCCACCGCAGCCGTAGCAGCCGTATACGCGAGCCCGCGTTTGAAAATGATGTCCACGTCCATCAACCGGTACCGGATGATGGCGTACCCGAAGCACAGCGGTATCAGCACCAGGCTCAATGCGGTGAACTGCATCCACGGCTCTGAAGCCGCGTCAAAGACATACGGAATGATGTAGAGCAGCGTAAATGGCAAGCTGCCCGCCAGCGTCCCGCCGGTTAACCACTTCAGCTGCTGGCGCAAAACTCCGCTGTGCGAGCTGCGATAGCTAAGGTAAAAAGTGATTCCCGCTGCTAGAAAATACAAACCAAGATAGCCAAGTTCCAGCTGATCGAGGGCGACGCGAGATCGCGTGGTAGGCACAAAGCCAAACGCGTTGGTTGCCGCAAAGCCATGCACCAGCAGCAAGGCCAGCGGCGGGGCATACACCGCCGCAAATTTTAGCAGCGACTTATGCCGGTCCTCGCTGCGTTCCGGAAAGACCAGTGCAAAGTGCAAGAGGAGCGCGGGAGCCAGAAGCCGCGCGGCAATGCTTGCCCAATACACTTCGAGATCGAAGGCATCGAGTTTGCCACTGTACTGGAAGGAATACAGGATGAAGGAGACCAGGCAGAATACGTAAAAGTGCACCGCCCGCGGCGCATTCCACCGGCGGATAAAAATAAATAATCCAATGAACAGATACAGCAACCCGACGACGCGAAGATAGTTTTCAACGCGCAGCGGCTTCTGCGCGGGCGTGGTGATCAGCCGCGTTTCAAATTCCTCACCATTGCGTGAAAGTTTGTAACGGAGTTGCGTCCAAAGTCCGGCACGGTAGAGCCGGCGTGCCACGTGGGCAGCGCTTGGTACCGGGGCGTCATTGATGAACAGCAGAATGTCGCCAGATCGGATACCCGCGACCGCAGCGGGAGACTCAGGCGCTACCTTCCAGGCTTCAATACCCGCAGCACCGTCCGACCATGCCACTCCGTCATCGACCTGGTCATAACGAGAGCGCTGGACGAAGTTCAGCCAAGCAAAGATCACGGCCGCCAGAGTCGCCAGCGCCAAGACCACTGCTCCAACGCGAACTCGCAGGTTCTCCTTCATTGCCTGGCCTGCCTCACCCCACTCCGAGAAGAACGCAGCAACTCATCTTCCATTCTTCCGTATATCTGTTTCCGGCTAAGTCTCAACAAATTAACAGTTTATGGAATTATGCCAAACTGAATTCTGGCTATTTCCGTTTTCTGGTAGGCAGGATACGCTTTTGCAGATGTTTTTGTTCGACTAAAACTGCAAGCTCAACCCGCCCCGGAAGCTCCGTGCGGCAGGTGTAATGACCATCAGCCCGTCGCCTGTATTCATCGTGTAGTAGCCCTGGGCCAGGAGGTTGTCGCATTCCGCGCTAGCTTCCCATCTCCCCAAGGCAAACTTGGGCAGCGGCTGGCGAATGCCAATATTCAAATAGGGGCTGATCTGGTAGAGCCCTTCTCCATAAGCGTCCACCGGAGAGAGTGCCGTTCCATTCACCCATTTGTATCCAGCGCTCACATGCGTGCGCGTTAGAGGCACAGTGGCGGTTACCTTCGCGGCAAGAGAGTGGCGGGGAACGGTGCGCAATGCCTCTCGTAGCGCGCCGTCAAGATCGTTGGCCGGAACCAGTGAACCTGAAAAAGCGTAAATCGTGGTCAGTTCAAGATCTTCGCTCAGCCGCTCGCGCAACGCGACACGGGTACCCCAGGAACTCGAAGCGCCTCCGTCATAGGCAAACCCCTTCGAGTAGAAATCCTGGAAGTAATCGGAGGAAAGCTGATCGTTTCCGCGTCCATAGATCGCCGTGTGACGATCATTGTCGTGGAAACCTGCCACCTGCAGCATCCCTCGCGTGCCGATCTTTCGCTCGATGGCAACTTCGGCATGCTGGCCGTTTTCTAGCACTGGCCGCCCGTTCCTCCATAGCAATGTCGGGAAAGCATCGAGTTGATCGAGTGCGGTCTTTAAAACATTGGGTGCAGGCGCGCCCGTCAGATCTGCAGCAAGCGCATCGCCGGTCACGGAATCATTTGGAACTGCAGCGTAGGTAAGATCGACATACCAACCAGGCGCCACCTTGGTTTGTAATTTCAGTCTGGGACGAACGCTCCAGGCAGAAGCACCCAAGCCGACCACAACGTACTCCCCGCCGGCACGCAACAGAAAACGGTCGCCAAACGTAATCGTGCCGCCCTGGTCGACCCGTGCACCGCGAAACGTCAGCCCATTTGAACCGACCTTCGCTTCGCGCAAAACGATCGTGCTTTCCGGTCCCGTTCCGAGCGAACCGTTTGGCAGCCAGATGGCTGCGATTCCACCGGAGGGCACGTCTTCGTCATAACTCACCTGACCGGCAAAAACGATGTGATTAAACTTGTCGATGCGCTGATCGTAGGCGAATGCCGTGGCCGGTGCGGCATTGAGGCTTGAAACAGTGCCAGGGCGTCCAGCGCCGTCACTGAGCTCGAGTCGACCGCGAGGCCTGCTCGAACCGGTTTCCAGTACAACTCCGGTCGGCGTTGTCGAACTGTCGTCATCAAACTGCAGAACCGGGCGAAGCCCGGAAGCCGAGCGCAATGCCCACTTCCAGTCATCGGCCTCCGCGGCCCCGCTGGCTGGTGGACGCCGCATCTGTTCGAGTGAAGCGAACATGGACTCGAGCTCGATGCGCACCATGGTGGTGAGGTTGGCAGAAATGCGCACATGTTTTTCAAGGGTCGGGAGGAAGCCCGCCAGGGTGACCCGCACGGTGTAGAAGCCGGGAGTTAATTTCTCTCCCTGAAAAAATCCATTGGTGTTGGTGAGGAAATGTTGCGCGACGGCGATGCCCGGCGTTTCCGAAAGAACCTCGACGGTTGCACCTAACTGGGGTGTGCCGGAGGTGTCACGAACCAGACCGGATAGAATTCC
The DNA here is from genome assembly GCA_963741165.1 of Candidatus Acidiferrales bacterium. Classification (GTDB taxonomy): domain Bacteria; phylum Acidobacteriota; class Terriglobia; order Acidiferrales; family UBA7541; genus Acidiferrum. The sequence goes on from CAVUHB010000001.1 coordinate 162,952, forward strand.
AGAAGTTGCCTTCTGGGGAGATTGTGCTGCGGCAGGCGAAACACCACAAAACACACTCAGGACGGTAGCAAAAAAAATGCTCACGCACAGGAGCGGACTGTGCTTCACGTCTCCCTACCTCCCAGGTGCCACGACTGCTGCAGTCTTTGGTTCCACGGGCATTTTGATGGAAAAATCCGCGGAACGCGAAATGGTCTGGTTCGACAGCTCATCGGTGGCGCTGACTTGCAAAGTATACTTCCCCGGGGAGAGGGTGGCTAGTGGCAAAAGCCGCTCCAGGGTCACCTGGTCCCCGGTCTGATTCATTTCCGTCGAGGACTCCTTGAACTGCATGACCTGCTGGTCGCCCTTCTTCACGGTATAGACAAACATCGCATTGTTCTTGTGCGTTTTGTCGTCGGGTTTCAGGTTGTATACCTGCAAGTAAATCCCCAGTTTATCCGTCACTGCGAAATCGCCATCCAGGCGTGGCCGGACCTTCGACGATCCCAGAACAAACTGTCCGAGCCCGATCTGTTTTGCCGGAACATGCTCGATCTGATCCGCGATGATCAGCGAACTCGCTTCGAGCTTCTCTTCGTCATACCGCGGCACAGCCAGGCGCGTATTCACAACCCCCACGTTCCCGCTCTCCACGTCCTTGATCACGATATCGAGCCGGTATAATCCCGGGCGTAGCGGAAGGGCCTTCTGATAAATCGAAGAAAGCTTCACCGCCTGCTGATAAAGCGAATCTGGAAAGTCGCGCGTGACGGAATCTTCAAACGTCTGCACCACTTTGCCGGTCAACGTGCTGACGCGCCCAAAAATATTCAGTGACGCCGAGTGCACCCCGTCCTTCGATTTGAACGTGAGCTGATGATTGGGTATCTGCACGGTAATCGGAACGAGCACGGTTTCCGTCGTCACTTTCAGGAAGTCGGTGCGGTAGCTGAACTTCACCTGATCGCGAACCATGCGCGAAGTTACAATCAGTTCCAGGTCCTTGTATTTCACATCCGGCGGACGATTGACCTTGGCGTAGAGCTCCAACCTCGTAAACTCGTTCATGGAGGCAGGGACGCCACCGAGCGTTTTCGGCAGGTAGGTACCGTCGGAACGCGTAAAGCGATCCGTCTTCGAGGCCATCCCCATCGACTCGAGCATGCTCAAACCGGCCCCGGGCACGTGCAGCAGGGCGTCTTTTTCCGAAGGATCCATGGTCTGATGATATTCGCCAGAACCGGTCGGATCGACGAATTCAATGATGACGTTCTCCTGAATGCCTTCGAGATAACGATAGCGCCAGGTTTCCCACGGATACGTCGTTGTGGAACCGCCGCCTTCATCCATCGGACGGTCGTAGGTGCCGCCGGTCGGGTGCGATTCAATTTCGTCGGGCTTGCCCCAGATAATATAGATGCGGCCGCGATCCGTTCTCCAACCCGGTATGCCGGAAGCAAAATGTTCGTTGGCATACGCGATGCGGCGATAGTGTTCTTCCTTGTAGTCGTTGTCGGGCAAATCCGGATTGGTACTGCGGCGCAGCCAGAACGCTTCAATAAATTGTTCGCGCTCTTCGTTGGTTGAGAGCCGCAAGAACTCGCTTCGTTCTTCGGGCGAAATAATGTAAACCACGTCTTCATTCAGCCACGTCTTGTACGGCGTCTCAAGTTCCTTGAGGCTCTTCTTCAGTTTCTGCTTTTGTTCTTTGGTTAATTTTCCGCCGGGGGCAGGGGCAGTAGCAGGTGGAGGTGTTTGGGCCTGACCTTCCTGCGCTGCCGGGAGGGGCAGCGATAGGAGCGAACACATGGCTAAACTCGAGGTAAGTATTCTTAATACCCTAGGCATGCAGACACCTCTACAACACTGGCATTCTAATGCTATGCGGAATCGCTCGTCAAATCGTAGATCTCATTCATTCGAAGACACTTCCGTAGGATGGTGATTAGACGGTGCGGGGTAGCGTTTCCGTTGCCTCGGGAGAACGTGAATTACTACTGCAAGTGTCGAATCTGGCCGTCCGACCCGACCAGTGTATCAAAGATGGCCAGCACGTGGCGACGGTAATCGAGCATACGGGCGAAGATATCCCGAAGCTCGGGCTCTCGCTCCGCTTCCCGATGCCACTTTGCCAGCACCGCCGGGGGTACTTCAATATCCCGGCGAAGCTGTTCGGCGGAGTATCCGCGCAGGAATAGCCCATAGAAAAAGGCCGCCTCGCGCTGGGGAAACTCCAGGTCGGTGGCCGCTTCAGAAGCTAGAATGGGAACGATCGCTGCCATAAGCAAAAATGGAGTTTACCGAAAACCATTGCCGCGTCAAGTAGGACTCTCAGGTTTTTGCGCCCGAGAGGTAACTACAGCCTTTGGGAAGCTCTTATACAACGGAACAACTCTTGACCGGCTCTAACCGACATAGGATGCTTGAGCCCATGGCTAGGTCACCTAAATCGCTGGCAGGCCGAACCGTAGGGCGATTTCTGCGTTTTGGCATGTTACGCGGACTTCGCTCGGTCGAAGTCGATTCGGAACAGTTCCGTAAGTATCTCTCCGACAAGCACGGATTGTGGATTCCGCACTTTGGCCGCATGCGCGACGTGCCCCTTGAACGATTGGACGCCATCGCAGAACGTCTTATCCACAACGCCCAACGAATTGCTTTGGCGCAAGGAGCCGGCTTTGGACTGGGAGGCATGATCACCGTTTTGCCCGATGCCAGCATGCTCACCATCATCACCCTGCGTTTGATTCAACGACTCTGCCTGCTGTACGGGTTTGAAGAACACGGGCAGGAGCAGCGCGTGGAAATGTGGATTGCGGCGGCTTCCGCGGCCGGTATCGATTTCAGCAAGGATCTGGCAGAAAAACAGATGATCGAGAAGCTGGCACCGAAAGTTGCCAGCAGGCTCGCCATAAAAATCGGGGAAGAGAGTGCCGAAAAGTGGGTGGGCCGCATGGTGCCGCTGGCCAGTTCCGCCATTGGCGGCGCGCTGAATTACACGTTTGTGCGCACCTGGGGTCGCCGCGTGCAGCGCCATCTTCGCGAAAAACAGGTCAAGGAACGACTCTCTGCGGCACGCGTCACCACGATTACCCCGGCCGTCGCCCGTTAATCGCCCTGATTGCGAAGGCTTTTATGGCTGCTTCCCGTCCCGCTCCATTTTTTCTTGGCGTGAATTACCCCTGGCTGAACTACGGGGAAGACTTCGGCATGGGACCGCGTGGCCACCTTGGCGTCAGTTCTCCTTTAAAACTCGCGAAAGTGAACAGTGATTTTGCACAAATGCGCGGATGCGGCTTAGGCGTGGTGCGCTGGTTCCTGTTTGCGGATGGCCGCGGCGGCTTCGAAACGGAAAAGGGAATTCCCCGACGACCGGATGAGTTTTTACTAAAGGATGTCGGCACGGCCCTCGAACTTGCCGAGACTCACGAATTAAAATTGTGTTTTTCACTGGTCGATTATCTTTGGCTGCAGGATCGCCCACAACCGCAGACCATGAATGCGAATGAGCGCGTCCTGCAATTTGCTGCCGGACGCGAAGCCCTGTTGCTAAACGTGTTTATCCCTCTGTTCGCTGAATTTCGGGCGCATCCGGCCTTGTTCGCCTGGGAAGTGGCCAACGAGCCAGAGTGGGCCATCCATGAATTTCACCGCGATGCGATTGCCAAAATGCGTCTGGCGGATTTTCGCGCCTTTACGGCAGAAATCGTACAAGCCATCCACGAATTCGGCCACGCCGCGGCCACTCTTGGTTCCGCTCGTCTGCTTTGGCTGCGGGCCTGGAGCGAACTGCACCTGGATTTATACCAGGCTCACTACTACCCAGGCAGTGAACTCGACTGCAGCGCAAAGTTTCAGGAACTGCTCGGCACGGCAAGTACGCTCGACAAACCGCTGTGGCTCGGCGAATTGCCGGCGCACGATCCTTCCTCGCCGGACTACTCACTCGAGAACACGCTCACCGATTGTCGCGACGCTGGTCTCTCTGGCGCAGCCATCTGGCGATGGACACAGCCGGAACCCGTCGGCAGCGACGTACAAATCGGCGCCGTCGATCCTGCAGTTCTGCAAGCTTGGCTGGCCGCCGAACAGGATCGGGACTTGAACGTCTAGCGCGGTAGAATCGCCGCGGAGAGGAGCCAGATGGCAAGCTGCCCTAACCAGTACACCCGTTCTTCTTTACTGCTCCTGCTACTGGTAATTGCGTTCCGCCTTTCCGTATCGGCGCAAGAGCCCGCCGATGAGTCGGAACTTCGCGCCCAGATGGCAACCGCCCAGAAACTCCTGGGGAAAACTCCTGACCGTGGCGCCATCCTCTTCTTCCTGGCCAGGACGCACGCGCAACTTCTGGAGCTCAACTACGCCACCCTGAATCTGAAAGAGTGCCTCGCCCTGAAGGAAGGATTTGACCCTTCGGGCGAACCGAGCTTTGCCATATTGAAGGATGCAAAGGAGTACGCGCAGCTGGTCGATCAGGTGCACAAGGATTTTCCACCTGTCTCTCAGGCGAAGCTCGCCTTCACCACCAAGGAAAAAGACCTGATACCGGAGGGGTTGGCCTACGCCCCTTCACTCGATGCGTTTCTTCTGAGCAGTCTGCATCAAAAGAAGATCGTGGAAATTCCCCGCCAGGGAAAAATTACCGACTTTGTTCCCGCCGGCCGTGACCATCTGCTGCCCATCCTGGGTATCCGCATGGATCCGAGGGACGGCACGGTCTGGTGCAACTCCTGGGTCGATCGCGGCAACACGGAACTGCTTCATTTCGACAAGACCGGTTCACTTCTTGGCCGCTACTCGCTCTCCGACGAGCAAAAACACGGCTTCAACGATTTGGTCGTGCTGCCCGATGGTAATGTCTTGCTGACAGACACGGCTCGGCACAAGGTTTTTCGTTTCCATCCTGATACGCAGGCGTTTGGGGAGATAAAACTCTGGCGTGAACTCCTCTTGCCCAACGGGATTGCGCTTACCGGTGACGGTACGATTGCCTACATCGCCGATCAGCTTGGTGTAGTTCAACTACAGGTAAGATCGGGTGAAAGCACGGAAGTGGATCCCGGCCCGCATCGCACGCTAGCCGGAGCGGACGGACTGTATTGGTACAGGCAAAAACTGATCGCCATCCAGAACGGTATCGGCACTCCACGCATCGCTGTGTTCGAACTCGGCGAAAATGGCCGGCAAGTAACCAGGTCGACTGTCCTTGAATATCGCTCCAGTCTCATGTCGTTGCCCACCACCGGCGCACTCGATGGCGACGACTTCTACTTCATTGAAAACAGCCAGCTCGACAATCTCAATGGCGACAAAATCCTCGACGTGACCCGGCTCGAACCCGTCCGCATCGGCAAGTTGCACATCCCCTAGCTGCCGCCTCTTGTCGAATGAAACACGCAAGTGGAATTTGCTCCGCAACCGCCGTACAGTAATAAAGTAGGGAAAGCTCCTGGAAAGAGGCTCTTATGAAAATCCTCGGCAAATTCCTTGTTGCCGCGACGCTGCTGGCCGCAAGTGCTGCTCTTCTGGTTTTGCCACAATTCGCGGCATCCAGGTCGCAAGACATGGCCGGAATGAATCATGGCACAAATTCTGACGAGCCTACCCCGGCGTTTCACGCCAAGGCCCCCGTCGATACCCTGCCTCCCACGATGGAACCCTCCCTGTTCAGCGACATCGGCATTTTCAACGCCTATGCCGTCGCCGGCCGCATCAAGAAAGTTCTCTATCAACAACCCTGCTATTGCCACTGCGACAAGAGTCAGGGGCACGGCAGTCTGCTCGATTGCTTTGTCAGCCGCCATGGTGCCGGCTGCAACATTTGCATGAGCGAAGCGTTCTACGCCTACGAGCAGACTCACAAGGGCAAGACACCCACGCAGATCCGGGAAGGCATTCTCAAGGGCGAATGGCAGAAAGTAGATCTTGCCAAATACGGCAAGACCTACATGCCGCCAACCAATACGCCAGCAAAGTAGTCATCCGGACCGCTTGCGGATCGATGGCCCGTCGGGAATACGCTCGAGCGACTCCGGCCCTGGCATTCCTGCGTTTACCGAACAACCCAGTCACCGAGTAAGACCATGTCGAGTGAGGCGGCTTTCTGGTTGAAATAAACCCGCGAGTACTCACGGAATTTCTCGAAGCCGATCCGGTGGAATCCGCTTCGAGAGACTGACCGCTTCCTGCGTGGCGCATTGTCTTCTGCTACACTGACCTTCTGCTGACTGAATATGTCAACGCTCCACCAAAACTAGGGGTGCAGGGATGAATCATCGCCGCAATTTGCTTGTACTCGGAGCGGGTGCGCTTGCCTCGCTCGCTATCGTATTCCTGCTTTCGGCCGGATTAGCAGCCAGGGCCGACGCTTCATGGGGGTTCGCTCTCAGCAATCTCGATACGTCCTGCAAACCCTGCAACGATTTCTACACCTTCGCCATGGGTGGCTGGATGAAGAACAATCCTATCCCGGCGGAATATCCCAGTTGGGGCACGTTTACTGAACTTCGCGATCACAACCTGGCCGCGATGCGCACCATTCTCGAAGCGGCCGCCAGTTCCAAAGCGGCTGCCGGAACCAACGAAAGAAAAATTGGTGACTTTTACGCTAGTTGCATGGACACCTCGGCTGCCGACGCCGCCGGACTGAAACCGCTTGCCGCTGAACTCGCCGCCATTGAGGGGATCAAGGACGGCAAGGATTTCCACGCGGAAATCGCCCGCATGCACCGGCAGAATATCGGCGCAGTCTTTGAACTGGGCTCGATACCGGATTTTAAGGACAGCACCCACAACATCGCACTAGCCGAACAAGGCGGCCTCGGTATGCCGGATCGCGATTACTACACGCGCGACGACGATCGCTCGAAGAAATTGCGCACCGATTATCTGCAGCACGTCGCCAAGGTTCTTGCACTTGCTGGCGACACGCCCGAGAAGGCCGCCGGGGAAGCAAAAACCGTGATGGACATCGAGACTGCCCTGGCCAAGGCTTCGCGGACCAACGTCGAACTCCGCGATCCCGAAAAGAACTACAACAAGATGACCCTCGCCGAGATGAACACGTTGACTCCGGATTGGCCCTGGGAACCTTATTTTCAGGCCGTGGGCGCACCGCCGCTGGCCTTTGCCAATATTGGCCAGCCCGATTTCTTCAAGGAGATGAACCACCAGCTCACCGCAACCGCGATCCCGGAATGGAAGATCTATATGAGGTGGCATCTGCTGCATGCCTATGCACAAACGCTTTCCGATAATTTCGTTCAGGAAAATTTCAATTTCTACGGCAAGACACTTTCCGGCACGACGGAAATCCAGCCGCGCTGGAAGCGTTGCGTTCAGGCGACCAACACCAATCTGGGTGAAGCGCTCGGCGAAGTGTACGTCGAGAAATATTTTCCGCCGGCCGCAAAAGCGCGCGCCAAGGAGATGGTCAACAATCTGGTTGCCGCTCTGCGCTCCGACATTCCGACTCTTTCCTGGATGGGTCCGGAAACCAAGCGGCAGGCCATCGCAAAAATGGAAGCTTTTACCGTCAAGATCGGATATCCAGACAAGTGGCGCGATTATTCGAAGCTCGAGGTCGACCGCACTTCCTACAACCGCAACGTGCAGCGCGGCCGCGCGTTTGAACAAGCTCGCCAGCTGGCGAGAATCGGCAAGCCAGTCGACCGCCTCGAATGGGGCATGACTCCGCCGACGGTAAACGCCTATTACAATCCCACCTTTAACGAAATTGTCTTCCCTGCCGGAATTCTTCAGCCGCCTTTCTACGATCCTAAGGCGGATGAGGCTGTCAACTATGGCGGTATGGGTGCAGTCATCGGCCACGAGATCAGCCACGGCTTTGATGATGAAGGCTCGCGTTTCGACGGAGAGGGCAATCTGCGCGATTGGTGGACCGCCGACGATCGCAAGAGTTTCGATGAGCACGCCGGCTGCGTGGTCAAACAATTCGACGGCTACGAAGTCGAGCCGGGCCTGCACCAGAATGGCAAACTCGTTCTTGGTGAAAGCATTGGCGACCTCGGCGGACTCGCGATCGCCTACGCCGCTTACGAAAAATCCATCGAAGCTCATCGCCCGGCAGATATCGACGGATTTACTCCCGAACAGCGCTTTTTTCTCGGCTGGGCCCAGGTCTGGGGCACGAACATGCGTCCGGAATTCGCGCGCCTGCAGACCAATACCAATCCGCATCCGTTACCGCAGTTCCGCGCCAACGGCCCGATCTCGAACATGGAGGTATTTGCCAAAGCCTTTGGCTGCAAGAAGGGCGATGCCATGGTGCGCGAACAAGTCTGCAAAATCTGGTAGCGCGTCTCGCACCAGACTGTTTCGTTCGCCGTAGGGTTGTGGTCGGGCGCTGCCGGGTTGCAAACTCCCGGGACCGGAATATGGTGCTTCTTCTTTTCTAGGCAGATGCTCCTTCGGCCGTATACTTTCCGGATGAACAATTCCGTTCGCTCCACACGAGTTCAATGTATCGTCGCACTGGTACTCCTTGGCACGGGCTGTTCGCCTGTTTCGGCCAAGGAAAAGTGGAAATATCAGCGGCTGGGCAATCCTAGGGACAGTACCGTGACACCCAGAGGCGGGTTCGCCTTGATGGGCGGAGGCCCGAAGCTCGATGAGGCTTTTAGGGATTTATGCGCACGCACAAACGGAGGCGACTTCCTGGTCTTGAGCGCCAACGACGACGACGCCTGGCTCAAAAAGGAAAATTTGGAAATCAATGCGATCTGTCCGCTAAACTCCGCAGCGACACTTTCTTTTTCGAGCCGCGAAGATTCCGAGGACGCAAAGGTTGTGGAAATTATCGCTCATGCGGAGAGCATCTTTATCGCCGGCGGTGACCAGTCCGACTACGTTCGCTACTGGCAAGATACGCCGGTTCAGGCGGCGATCAACCGCCACATCGCTTCCGGCAAACCGATTGGCGGCTCGAGCGCCGGCCTGGCCATCCTTGGACAATTTTCCTTCTCCTCGATGATCGACACCATTCAATCGCCCGAGGCGCTCGCCGACCCGTACGGGAGCAAGATTACCTTGACGCGTGAATTTCTGCAGATCCCTCTACTCCTAAACACCATCACGGACACGCACTTTGTACGGCGCAATCGCCTAGGCCGCTCGCTGGTTTTTATGGCCCGCATTTTGCAGGACGGTTGGACAAACCAGGTACGCGCGATTGCCGTCGAAGAAAACGCCGCCGTTCTGATGGAACCCGATGGCACGGCAAGGGTCGTTGGGCACGGCCCTGCCTACTTCCTGGAAGCCAGTAAAACTCCGCAAGTCTGCCTACACAAGCAGCCGCTGACCTTTGCAGGGGTTTCTGTCGAGCGCATCGCGCCGAACGAGACCTTTCAGATTAAGGAGTGGAGGGGCTCGGGCGATGCCTATACGCTTTCCGTGGTGTCCGGCACCGTCCGCTCGTCTAGCGCGGCCCACGAACCCTACTAAACGGCACCCTAGCGGCGCAGGTAAGCGTCAGTCTTATTGAGCCAGTCTTCTCTGGGCGGCGTGAACACATCGAGGTCCAGCGTATCTTCGAGCGCCCACGCTTCATGAGGCATGTTCGAGGGGATGCACAAGAGCTCTCCTGCCCTCACCACGATCTCTTTCCCGTCAATCGCAAACTTCAGCGCGCCCTCCAGAATGTACGTCACTTGTTCGTTGTGGTGCTGATGCTTCGGGACGTGCCCGTCCTTCTTGATGAACACGCGGGCCAGCATCAGCTTGTCGCCGGTAATCATTTCCCGGTCGATACTGTCGTTCAATTTCTCGCGCTCAACTTTGTTCCACGCGGTGTATTTCAATTCCGCTTTTTCGCTCATGGCTTCTTTTCTCCATAAACTTTCACCGCGTTGTCGTGCAGATAGCCGCGTGCCAGTTCGAGCGCTTTGGGTTCCGTCACAGCGCCTTCTTCGACCAGTTCGGCCAGAGCCGCAGCGAGGGCAGTTCGCGTTGTGCGCGCCGCGAGCCAGAAGCTCTCTTCCGCGCCAAGTGCATCATTGAATGGAAACGAATCCGAAGCGTACATCATCTTTCCCGGATAGATGGTCAACAACTGTTTCAGCACCTCTTTGAATTGCGAGGGATACAGCATCTCCGACTGGAAGGAAGTATCCAGATACACATTGTTTACCGCCGTGAGCAGCGCCGCTTCCCGCTCGTACGGCCAGCCGCCGTGGACCAGCACGAAGGTCACCTCCCGGTATCGTGGATCGCGCACGACATTTTCGAGATTCAGCACGTTGCCATTCCGCAGGCTGAAATAGTTTCCGATTCCCACACAAGTATGAAAGTGCATCGGCAGGTGCAGTTTTCCCGCCTGATCCACCATCACGCGAAACACGTAATCCTGGAACAACCGGTACTCATCGGCCGTTGGCACCCCGCCACTTCGATACTTGCCGTAGACCTCTTGCGCTTTCTCCTTCGGGGGATCGCGAAAATAAAGTGTTCGGAAATACGCTGCTTCGAATTTGATAGCCACGCCGCCGTGCTTCTGATTGTCGGACATAGTTCGTCGCACAAAGTCTTCATAGCCGGCCAGATCCGCAGGCAAACCTTCCACGCCCTCCTGTTTCTTCCAGCGCGCCAGCATTTTTTCCTGCAGCGGCACATACACACCCATGTCCGGTGTGTTGCCGGCCTGGTCCTTGTTGTCAAAAGGAAAGAAAAACGCGTCTCCGAAAAATACCCAGTGGAAGCGTTTGGGATCGAGGTACGGCGCCATCATCGCGCGGTTCGCCAGACAGATCTCCACGTTCAATTTGTCCAGAATACTGTCGAAATACGCGGGATCGCCCTTTTGTTCCGCGGCCTTCTTCTTGTCGGCGAGCCATTTCGCGTGTTCCGGCTTGAAATCATCGTAGGGATAGTTGAAAAGTGCCTTCGCCCCGGCCACAAATTCGGGATTGTCGTCACTTAGTCGCAATGTCGGGCTCTCTCCCGGCGGCGATGCCATCGCATCCACGTCGCTATCGTCGGCGAAACCCGGATGCGCGTGGTTGTCGTACATCGGTATCGCGTCAATCTTCGTGAGCAGTCGCTCGTAGGTTTTCTTCACATCGCCCGCGGGATAGGGCGCCGCTTGTCCCGACGCAAAGCGGCCGCAGGCAGCGGCCATCAACAGGAAAATTCCCGTGCGCAACCTATGTTTCATAGTTCTGCTTTCTCCATCCACCCGGTCGGCCAGGAGGAACTGTTTCTGGCACGAGGAGCAAACCGTTTCTAACGTGCCGCCGCCAGCCGCCAGTTCTTGGCGATTCGTTCGATACGCTCGAGCGCTTCTTCCAGCAGATGTGGCGCACTGACCAGCGAAAATCGCACAAAGTTCTTTCCTTCCGCGCCAAACGCCGTTCCCGCAATTCCCGCCACGCCCGCCTGTTCCAGCAATTCATTCTGCACTTGCTCTGCCGGGCGCCCCGTCTCTTCGATATTCACCCAGGCGTAGAAGGCCCCATCCGGGGACTGGCATCGGAATCCGGGAATCTTGTTCAGCTTCGCTACGAACAGATCACGACGCTTCCGGTACTCTTCTACCATGGCGGGAACCGCGCTTGTGATGTCTTCCAGTGCTTCTATCCCCGCTAACTGGGTAAATTCCGCCGTACAGGTAAAGGTATTGAGCACCAACATATCCAGCGCATCCACGACGTGTTTCTGCGCCACCGCGTAACCCAATCGCCATCCGGTCATGGCGAAGGTTTTCGAGAAGCCATCGATAATCACCGTGCGCTCGGCCATTCCCGGTTGCGCCCAGATCGATTTGTATTCCCCGCTGAACAGAATCCGAGCGTAAATTTCATCCGCGATCACCCACAGGTCGTGCTTCCGCGCCAGCTCGGCAATCTGCTCGAGCACCGCGTCGCTAAACACCGTTCCCGTGGGGTTGTTCGGAGAATTAAATATCAGCACGCGCGTTTTGAGCGTGATCTTTGACGCTAGCTCTTGAATGTCCGGCTGAAATTTGTTCCGCTCGCGCAAGGCATACGGGACCGGCACCGCGCCCAGTCCCCGTGTGAAGGAGGGGTAGATCGGAAAACTCGGGTCAGGATAGAGTACTTCCTCTCCCGGTTCGATCAGCGCCATCATGGTCAGCGCCAGCGCCATCTTGCATCCCGGCGCCACCAGTACTTGCTCGGGCCGCACCTCGAGCCGCCGCGTCCGTTTCAGGTACTTCGCGATTCCTTCCCGCAAGGGAGAAATCCCACGCGTCGAAACGTAGCGATCGCGTCCGTTCGCCACCGCAGCGCGCAGGGCATCCACGACCGGTGCCGCAGGGTGGAAATCCGGCTCGCCCAATTCCAGGTGGATGATCGAGCGGCCTTCCTTTTCAAGTTCTTTTGCGCGGGTGAATACCGCCAGGGCACCCTCGCCAGTCAGTTGTGAGACCCGCGTTGCGATTTTTGCCATAGCCGAAAAATGATACCACTACTCCCGGTGGCCTTTCTCTCTGGCTAAAAACAAAGGCGTCCCCATTTGGTCGGGACGCCTCGGGCTGGTTTTAAGCAGGGTGATCCGTTAGAACGAATACCGCAGCGAGAACTGGATCAACCGCGGCACACCCTTTGTGCTGGTGATCACGCCGAAGTTGCCGGGGCTTTCCACATCGGTCGCCACAGGGTTTGCAAAGTTCACGTGATTCCAGATGTTAAAAAAGTCCGCCGTGAACCGCAGGGCCTGCCGCTCCGTCAGACGGAACTGCTTGATCAGTGAGAAATCCCAGTTCTGTTGGGCGGGTCCGCGATAAATGTTCCGTCCCAGGTTGCCGAATCCCGTCACACAAAAGTTGGGATCCGTTGCGCATTGCTGTGGGTACAATTGCGCCGCGGGGGCGAAATTGTTGATGTTTACATATCCGTTGAGGCGGCTGTGCACTCCACCGCTGGTGTACCCACCGGAGATGCTGGCTCCTTCGGCGAGGCTGGCACCCAGTAATGGCGTGCTCCCGGCTCCGAGGAAAGCGGTCGCCGCGCCCGAGTCAAAGATCGAGAACGGTGTTCCCGACTGGAAGATGGTCACGCCGCTGACTCCCCACCCATCGAGTGCGGCGCGCTTCAGACCGGTAGTCGAATGGAAAAAAGGAAGGTTGTATACATAGCTGATGACAAACCGCTGTGGACGGTCAAAGTCAGACAATCCGCGCGAGGCGTTGATATTGCTCTGGTCGTTGTAGGCCGAATTGAACGCCGTATTTCCCGTGGAGGTTGCGTCGGTCGATTTCGAGTACGTATAGGCCGCCTGAATGTAACCGTCTTTCCATCGCCGCGAAATCGTGGCCTGCAACGAGTTGTAATGCGAATAGGCGTCATTTGCAAACAACTGATACCCGGCATAGCCGTTCAGCCCCGGAGTCGGCGTGCGCGCCACGGCATTGGAAGCGGTGTTCGAGCTGATTGAGTAGCTGTTCCCGTTCACGTCGGTCACCAGCACCGGATTTGTTGTCGAGGCATTCTGCGACTGAATTGCATCGCGCGTTTCCCTCAGATGCACGGCATGCGTACCCACATAGCCAACTTCGAGTACCCACAGCTTACCTAGGTCTCGCTGTACGGTCAGGTTCCACTGCTGCGTACTGGGCACCTTGAAGTTCCTCGGTACTTCCAGCGCGAAGTCACCAACCGATGGAATGCCGCTGCACCCAGCCTGATTCGCATACACCGGATTCAGATTCGGGTTATTGGTCGGGTTCCCTTGGCTGTCCACAAATCCCTGCAGCACGGACAAGCAAGGCAGGTAGGCGGAACTGAGTACCCCCGCCGCCGGAAGGGCGTTCGGATTGGTTCCCAGTCCCGTTTCCTGATCGCAATAAGGACTGTACGGCGCGGGATTGCTGGCCGCGCAGGGTGCAAAGAAATTCGTTAAACCTCCCGGCGCGCTCCCCGCAAAAACGATCGGCAGAAACGGCGTCTGGAAGCTCAACTGGTCCACCGCCCCCACGTCTTCCCGCACATAATAGATTCCGTAGCCCGCGCGGAGCGTGGTGCTGTGTTTGCCGAAAAGGTCATAGGCCAGACCAATGCGCGGGCCGAGCCCGGTCGCATAATTGTTGTGGAACGTAGTGGCACTCGCATTGCCCGTAAGGCCAGCAACCCCCAAGCTGTCTACGCAACCGGGATAGACAAAAGGATTCTGTCCTCCCACGGTCAACGCCGAATCCACGTTTCCGATGTGGCAGGCGCCGTCGTTCCAGGCACCCAGAATTTCCGTGCGCAGACCGAGGTTCACCGTCAGGTTCTTCGTCGCCTTCCAGTCATCCTGCAGGAAAACCGCGAAGTCGTTCTGTTTGTAATTGTGGTTATAAACGCCGCCACCGCCGAAACTGAATTGCGACGCTCCCACCAGGAAGTTCTGCCAGTCGGTGCTCGCAAAGTCGGTTCCCAAGGGTCCGTTATTGGAGGTGTTGGCAAAAAAGATCTGCCCGTTGAAGGTCTGCGGGAAAGACTTGTTCAAATTCACAAACGTCATTTCTCCGCCAAAACGAAATACGTGCTTCCCGTGAACCCATGAAACGGTATCGAGGAAGTTGTAGTTGTTCTGGATCTGGTGTTGGTCTGCCTGTGGAGTCGGCCCGATCTGGAATCCGGAACTGGCAAAGGTAAACTTGTAGATGCTGTCCGTGATATTGCTCATCGGCCGGTTGATTCCGAGCTCATCGGCCGTAATCGGCGCTGTGTTAATCGCCGCGTTGTTGATATGCACCAGGCCAAAGCGTAACTCGTTCACGATGGATGGCGAGAACAGGTGCGTTTCGCTCAAGCCAAAAAACCGGTTTCTTACCGGTAAGGTGTAGGGGAAGTTCAAGTCCGAAGCAGCAATGCTGCCCCCGAGCGACGCCTGCAAGCCTCCCGCGCCGAATGGCTCAAACGCCTCGGAATTGGAGTAGAAGAACCTTGCGGAGATCTTGTCGCTCCCTCCGTGAAACTCCTTATCCCAGTTCGTCGTGAACTGGTCGTCGGTGAATTTCCCCGGCCGGCTGAAGGAGAAAATGCCGGAACCGCTGCCGTTATCTGTAACGCTCGGAATCAGGTAACCGTTCGACAGTCCTCCAAATTGATTGCTCTTGAAATTCAGGAGCGTTACCGCCACCGGATCGAGCGTCACGCCTTCCGGCAAGCCTTCGGGAAAAAATGTGTTGGTCAGGGACTCGACGGAGCGATCGAGCGGTACCGCGGGGATCACCGTGCTGATGAATGTGCCTGGGGACAACCCGCTGCGCTGCCGCGTACCCTGGTAGTTCAGGAAGAAAAATCCCAATTTCTCGGTTCCCAGCGGGCCTCCGAGGCTACCGCCAAAAATGTTCTGTTTGAGGACCGGTCGACTGGAACCTTGCGAGTTCAAGAAATAATCATTCGCGTTCAACACGTCATTGCGGAAAAATTCGTAGGCATCGCCGTGATACTGCCGCGTGCCGCTTTTCAAAATGGCGTTGATGTTTCCTCCGCCGTTTCTCCCCTGCGTCGCGTCGTAGAGCGAGGTTTGCACCTTGAATTCCTGGATCACGTCCGCATTCGGCAACGGAGTGTTCGTCAGCTCCGCCACGTTGTAGTCCGTCGCGCTGATGCCTTCAATCAGGTAGTTGTTATTGTCTTCGCGCTGCCCGTTGACGATGATGCGCACGTCGCCGCGGCCTAGCTGCGTGGAATTGTTCAGATCGCTCTGCGCACCGGCCGAGAGGGTTAACAATTGTTGAAAGTTCTGCGTTGCCAGGGGCAGCGTGCGCACGGTGTTTTCATTGATTGATTGTCCCGTGGTGGCGTTGGTGGTTTCTACCGTCGCCAACTGCGCGGAAATCTCCACTTTTTCCGTTACCGTACCGGGCTTCAGGGTAATCGTTACCCGCGAAGTCTCCGTTACGCGCACTCCAATTCCCGAAGCCTTCGCCTCTGCGAACCCCGACTTGTTGATCACCGCATAATACGTGCCCGGTGGAAGCAAGGTGATGACGAACGCGCCGTCCGGACCGCTGCTCAGTCGTCGCACCAGAACGTCCGTGGCGGAATTGATGACCTGCACGTCGGCATCGGCCACTGGCGCCCCACTTCCGTCCTCTACCACTCCCGTGATCGCTCCTGTAGCGCCGCCTTGGCCAAATGCCTTTTCTGGCTGCATGGTTGCGCCTATAACTAACAGAATGAACAAGATACGAATAAAGATGCGCATGAGCTCCCCCTGAATCTAGTCTGGATGAATTTTCCCCCATCGGCTGGCCCCGGGGATTCGGAATTTCCCCTCGAGGGCCATCCCCGAGCCACGCGCCGCACCCTCGCGCGCAAAGTTCCCAAGTTTGTTCTTCGAAAGCTACCTGTTAAGCCCCCTAGTGTCAAGAACTTAGGCATCAATATTTCCTATTGGGTGCATCGAAGTTGCTTATCAGCGCCGCCTCGCTCCTGGTGCGGTACGTAACGGAACTGCAAACCCCCCGCTCAAGGACACGCTTCTCTTTTCTCTGGCGCGCAACCCCGCGAACTGCGGTATCGTCTAACTTGTAGCTGGCTGTACCCGTTCGAGGTGGTCTCATGAAACGCACTTTCTTGTTCTTCCCAACCTTACTTCTCTTGCTGTCCGCGGCTTCCCCCTCCTCTGTCTCTGCGGATTCGAGCCATGCCCGCATCGTTCGTTTGAGCTACGTCCAAGGCGATGTCCGTTTCGCTCGCGAATTCCACGAAAACTCCGTTAGCGATCCCAAAACCGCGTGGGAGGTTGCACCACTGAATTTGCCGATCCGCGAAGGAATCGCGCTCTCGACCGGTAACGGTCGCGCCGAAGTCGAGTTTGAAAATGGCGCGATGGCTTTCCTAAACGCGAATACCGTAATCGAGTTCTACGATCTCTCCCTCCATGATGGCTCACGCATTACGCGCCTAGTGCTGCGCCAGGGTTCCGCTTCTTTTTATGATCATTCCGTGAACGGCGATTATTTCAGTGTTACCGGCGGTGATTTTTCCGTTGAAGTGACCGATCGCGCCACGTTTCATCTGGAAAATTTTGATGATGGCAGCACGGTCGCGGTCCAGAACGGCCACGTGAACGTTATCCAGAATGACAAATCGACTCCGCTCGAAAAAGGCCAGTCGCTGGCCGTCAACGCGCAGGAACCGGGGACAGCGGCGATTGCCAAGGCCTCTCCGGGTGATGATTTCGACCGTTGGGTGTCTAGCCGCATTCAGAGTGAACAGGTGGCCACCAATCAATTGCAACCTTCTGCCAATTACGGGAACTACGTCTCAGGTTACTCCGACCTGTTCGCCTATGGCTCCTGGCTTTCCTTCAACGGTATGAATTGCTGGCGTCCCTTCGGCGCTGGCCTCGGATGGTCTCCCTTCGATACCGGGTTCGGCAATTGGTTCATGGACGGCAACCTGGGCTGGACGTTTATCGGCTCCGCGCCCTGGGGCTGGCTCCCGTACCACTACGGCGGTTGGTATTTCTCTCCGCTGTACGGTTGGGTCTGGAATCCTGGCGGTTTGCTCTATGGTCGCCCGATGCCGTATCGCCCGGTGACCGCGGTTTTCGTGCATTCCGGAAATACACTTGGCGTAGTGCCAATGCATCCCACGGACAAATCCGGCAAGACGCCGATCAACCTGAACCAAGGCGTATATCCAGTGCAGGCGGGGACCATCGGCAGACCCGTCACCGTCGCGGCTGGACAAAAATGGGAGGTGCTTAAGAATCCGCGCGGGACGAGCCTCCCGACCGGTCTCGGTGCTGCTACTGCTCCGATTCGCGTCAATCGCAGCGTTACTTCGGCAGCATTGCCAGTCCGTGAACGATCGCTCGGTCGCAGTTCTTCGATTGTTTACGATGCGAACGAACATCGGTTTGTGAATTCCTCTGCGGCGCGGCTTGCTACCGGTCCTGGCTCAACGCCAACCAATCCATTGCGAGTCTCCGGGGATCGCTCCACGCTGCCTGCGACTCAAACCTCCCTTGCAACGGTTGGTGGCGCTTCCGCAGCTCGCGCCACGAACCTAGCTTCTGCGCCGCGTTCCGCTTCTCTCCCGCCGCGTCCGAACGTTGCACCTGCTCCGCCGCACACCAGCGGAGGCGCTAGCAGCTACGGCGGATCACGATATGGTGGAAGCAGCGGTGGCGGAAGTAACGGTGGCGGAAGCAGCGCTTCCGCCGGTTCATCCCGGCCTTCGGGCAGTTCTTCCTCCGCCGGTTCGTCTCATCCATCCGGCGGCAGTGGCGGCCGGCCCCACTCTGACGGCATTTGATCCGCTCTTCGAAACGGTGCGGTGAATTCCCCCGGGCCGTTTTTCACTCTCGCCAGCCGGCTAAGCAAATCGGCCATGCCAGGGGCTTTTTTCAACGAAAAATCATTCCCGCGTAGCCAACCACCGCATCATGATCGCCGGAAATTTCTCCCGATGTTGCATACTTCACGAGTTCGCCGCTTTTCACGCCCATCTTCCGCAACGCATTCAGCATCACCAGGGCCGGACCCAGTCCGCACATCGAGATCCGTTCGCGCCGGCAAACTTCGTAAAGTCCGGTCGCGTCCAGCCGCAACATGCATTCAATCGCCCGCTGGTCCTTACGCCGCGTGATCCCTTCCTCCTCGTAGTGGTTCATGTCCGAAGAGGTCACGATCAGAATCTCCTTCTCGGTTCCCGCCATCACTTCCGCAACACCTTCACCGAGTTCGGCCATCTCCGTGAATCCCGTGCCGCCAATCGAGACGGGAACAAAGGTGAACTCCGGCTGCAGTTTCTGGAGAAAGGGAATTTCCACCTCGAGGGAATGCTCTCGCCGGTGGGCTAGTTCATCTTCCTGCAACATAGGACATGCGGCGCGCAGTCGCAGCGCCAGCGGACGATCGACCGACACATCTCCAAGCGGTGTCCGCCAAGCCCCGTCGGAATTAATCGCTAGCTCTTCTCCGTAGGGTTGATGCCGCACTCCCAGCACAATAATTGTCTTTGGAATTTCAATCCGCGAAAACACTGCCGCTGCCACATGTCCTGAATAAATATACCCGGCATGCGGAACAAGGCACGCGCGCGCCCGTACCTTTTCTGGTTCTCCGTTGTGCTCGATGAATCGGTGGATCAGCGAGGAAAGTTCGCGTGGATTTGCCGGATAAAATTGCCCTGCAACCGCGGGAAGGCGAATCATTGCCGCCTCTGCTTCAGGCTTAGAGGGCCTTCGAAGGTTTACCCTTGAACTTTACGGCTTGCAGCGAGGTCGGGTCGTAGAAAATGGTAATTTTGTCGCCGTATTGAAACCCGCCTTTTTCAACAACCTGCTGCATCTTGGTGGCAGCCTGGCCCGTCAAGGGAAAACTCCGAATGGACAAGTCGTTATCTTTTGCGCGCACGGTCACCTGAATGGAATTCGCGTGCATCACCGTGCCTTCGAATTTGGCCAGCCCCGTGGGTTTCGGCGTTATTGCGTTCACCACAATTGCTGTTGCCGTATCCACGATAATCGGCGTCAGTATCGGATCTTGTGCCGCGGATCGAGCAGCGCCCATTGTCCCGAGCACCAGCAGTCCGCCTGCAACCAACCCCGCGATTTTGTATCGCATCTTCATTCCAGATCGTCCGTTGCAATCCTCAATGATTTCAAAAACCGCACATCCTGGGGCGTCATGCTCAATCGCGGCAAGATTTTCTTCTCGGAATCCTGCTCCATCGATTCCTGGTCCACCTGAATGCGCAGGGACTCGAGGAAGCGGCGGTCCTGCGTACTCAGCCGGGGTTCATCTTCGCCCGATCCATCGCGCTTCGCCAGTCCGATCGTCGCATCCAGCTTCAACACAATGTCATATCCATGGGCCCGCACTCCCGCAATCGCTCCTGTGATGCGGTCCGATTCGGAAACCGTGTCATTGATCGCGTGCCCAAGCTCACGCAGAAGGTTCTTGAGGTGATCATCAAGTTGCAAGGAAAGCTCCCCAGTACTTCTAGGCCGATTGTAGGGCCACACCAAATTGGATACAAGATGGTGTTTTCCCGTTGTCCTCAATCCATTCATAGTCCTGATACCTGTACGACAGGACGGGTGTCCTCTGGCAACGCCGCAGGGCGTTCTGCGTTAAACTGCTCTCATGTCTATAGTTGTCGACCGGGGTGGCGGCTCATCATCTGTCGAGCCTCGCGGCTTCCGCCGCCTCTGGCGCGTTCTGAGGCAACTGTTCCACGAAGTGATCGGCGCGGCATTTGCCGTTCTCGCGCTCGGCTGGTTCAACTCTGCCTTGCGCGCCTGGACGCGCGACGCGGCCCACTGGCTCATCGCCCTGCCGGTCGTCGTCGGCCTCCTGTTCCTCGCGTTCTCTCTCACCTCCTTCCGTCGCGCCCGGCAATTGTAACGGCCGCACGGCTTCCTATCTTTCCGGGCAAACTCGCTGCCTAAGGTGGGCATCCTGCCGTTTTATTTTTCACAGTTCGATTACTGGACGAAAGCACAGCTGTGCGGAAAATCTGTCTGTAGTATTCTGCCCTTGAGCGAATTGCTGTGAAACTGATCCTCGCCTCCGCATCGCCGCGTCGCGCGGAAATCCTGCGCGATGCTGGAATTTCGTTTTCCATCCTGTCGTCTGCGGTTGACGAGACTCCCTATCCAAACGAATCTCCCAGCGATCTCGTGCAACGCCTCGCAAACGCCAAAGCCGACCTGGTCGCCGCCCGCGCGGTCGGTCCGGCGGTGGTCATCGCTGCCGATACGGTCGTCGTCCTCGACGGACACATCCTTGGCAAGCCACGGAACAATGACGAGGCACTTCAGATGCTCCAGCAGCTCTCCGGCCGCACACACTCCGTCGTCACGGGGGTAGCCATGGTTCGTCTTCCTGACGCCGAGCGCCGGCAATTTGTGGAAACCACCCTCGTACATTTCGCCCAACTCTCTCGCGAAGAAATTTCCCGTTACCTCGCCACCAATGAACCTCATGACAAAGCCGGCGCATACGGTATACAGGGCCGCGCAGGCCGTTACATTCCACGCATCGAAGGCTGCTACTTCAACGTAGTTGGCCTCCCGCTCTCTCGCCTGCTGAGCTCGCTCGCCGAACTGGGTTGGTCCGATGAACAACTCTCTACGCAGTTCTGATTTCAGAATATGGATTCTGCGCTTTTAGGACTGTTTGGGTGCTCCGCTCTCGATTTCCGAGGGGTGCGTCTTTTTCCTCGATTTTCTCCGCAAAAAAAACGCCCCGATTTTTCGGGGCGCCTTTTCTAGAGGTTAAGTGATACTTGGCATCCAATGCTGGCCGCTATTTACTTCTTGGTCCCCGGTTGCGTCTTCGCATTGTGCTTCTTGTTGTAGATATTCTTTGAAGCAGCGTTTTGTTCGTGGTTGATCTGCTTCTTCTCGCCACTGGTCAGCTTCCCGCCATTCGCTGCGCGGTCCGCCGCTACCTGCTGGTTGATCCCCCTTTGCTGATTCTCGAGCTTGGCGGTTTCACCGGCTGACAACTGCCCGCTCTTGATCCCTTGTGCTATGCGGTCCTGCTGGTTCTCGCGCCGCTCACCCACTTCATTGTTTCCGTAGTGCGCCGTGTTCGCATTGTGCTTGTCTTTGTAAATCTGGTTTGAGAGCTGATTCTGTTGCTTATTGACCTGCTGTTTTTCTGCTGCCGTTAACTTTCCACCATTGGCCGCACGATCCGCACGCGTTTCCGCATTGATGGCCGCTTCCTTCGATTCGAGCTTGGAAGTTTCCCCTGCCGTCAACTGCCCGCTCTGCACTCCGTTTGCGATGCGATCCTGCTGATTTTCCTTACGCTGTCCGATTTCCGTCTTCGGCTGGGGATCGGTCGGCGTTGTCGCGGGTGTCTGCGCCAACGCTATCGTGCCAAACACGAAGAGTGCTGCGGGTACCACGCTCCACTTTGAGAACTTGATGGTCATTTCCCTCTCCTTGGTTTTCTTGGCTTTTCTCGACTTTTCCGTCCCGGGTAGGGAGTTATACCCAAGTCTCGGGAAATAGTTGCGCGCTATCTACTGGCCATAAGTCGTGTTTTTTCTTCTCGCCAAGCCCCCTCATCTACTCTTTCAGGACAAGAATCGGGAGACCGGACCAGTTGGTCCGACAAAAGAGGCAGTTCATAACGGGGGCTGCTGCACGCGAGGATTTCGTCCATTTTTTCTAATTGTTTTCAAGCGAGGATGGAACTCCTCCTACGGGTCGCCTACAAATACAAAAAGGGTGGCACAAAGCCACCCAGTTCGATTGCTTGCACTTCTAACACCCAGCTTGCTTGTTCACGTTGGAGGCGATCTCAGGTGTCGCTGCCGGCAGCGCTCGTGAATCAGGCCGTTGTTGCGCTGACTTCCACCGAATTCTCGCTCTCTCCCGCGGAGTTAGCCGAGGACACTACATAGTAGAAGGTTGTTCCGTCAGCCAACCCCCCATCGGTGTGTGTTGTCGCGGAGGTCGAGGCGATCCGCGCATAGGGGCCGCCGCTGGTGCCGGAACGCTTAACATTATAGGTGGTCGTCCCGGCGCTGGCGCTCCAATTGAGTACAACTTGACCGCTGCTGGGCTTCGCCGTCAGTCCGCTCGGAGAGGTAATCGTTGTCGAGGAACTCTGCGTCTGAGCACCAGTCATGCCGTCCTTAAAACTGCGAATGCCTTCGCCAAATCCCTTCATCACTTCCGGGATGCGTTTCCCACCAAAAAAAATCAGGATTACGGCCAGCACCACTAGCCAATGAAAAATACTAAATTCGCCCATGAACTGCCTCCACGCAAATTATGCGGATATGCTTCCGATGACCGTAGCGCAGAGGGGCATTGCCTCGCAAGTGCGCAGGTCATCGCTCAAAGGATAACACGCTCGTCGCCCACCCGCCGGGTCACTCGTTGCCGATCTAGAAACTCGAGCAGCGGAATGGCATACTTTCTGGTTATCCCGGTGAGGTCCTTGAATGCCGGTACCCCTATGCGTTCACCCTTTGTTTTCTTATAGTTCTGCAGCAATGCCAAGAGCCGCTGCAGCGCTTCGGCATGAAATATCAGTTCGGGCGAAACCCGCACCAGCAGCTTTTCGCGCAACAGGATCTGCAAGATCTTTTCGGCATTCCGGCTTTCGATGGAAAGTTCGGATATCGCCTCTTTCGCCGACGGCACCTTCCATCCCGCCACTAGAAAGGCCCGGGTAATCTGCTCTTTGGCCGTTGCTTCTTCCGTGGTCAACCTCAGTTCCGAGCCCGGCTTCTTGATCAATTCGTTCTGCGCGATAATTTTCCCTTGTCCCGTCAGCTCACGGATCGCTGACTGAAACGTCTCCGTGCGGACTCGTCGGCCGAGGATCGTCCGCAGTTCCTCGCGCGCAATTCCAGGAAGCAACGGATTTTCTTGGTGGAATTTTTCCACGCGAATCCGCAGCTTTTCGCAAATTTCTAGAAACCTTGTTTCCGAGAACAGTACTAACGGATCCTCGGACACGATCCGTGCCGATTTTGTCTTCGCGAGATTTTCTGTTGCCGCTCGGATCTCACTTTCCAGCCAACCCGTTCGTGCCACCAGGTCGCTCATCCCAACGCCCCATACAGTTCGTTCCGTCGTCGCGCCGATAATTTCCTCTCGCGTTCCCGTTTCCATCGTCTGCAAGTACCTAACGCGCCCGGTATCTTTCCGCGTTGGCCTTCGCGCCAGGGGGTCCAGCACCACTCCGCCGCCGATGGTATTCACGGGTGAAAACTGCCTCACGATAAACCGGTCTCCCCGCACGAGCAAAACGTCGTCCTGCACCCGGATCTGCGCCAACCCGTTTTGGCCTGCCGCGAGTTCAATCCCTTCATAGAGCAGTAGTTCTCCCACCGTTTCGGAAGTTCCCACATGGAAATGAACTTTTGCGCGGTGTTTCAATCCGCGTGCGGAGCTCAGCAATTCCAGCCGTACATCAATTCTTCGCGACGCGCGAAATCGCCCTGGCGCCGCCAGCAGCATTCCTCGTTGTATCTCCGAGTGCTCCACACCCGCCAGATTCACCGCTGTTCGTTGGCCCGCCCGCGCCCGCTCAACGGATTTGCCACCGGTCTGCAGTCCGCGTACGCGCAGTTTTTTTGACCCAGGTGCTAGCTCGACCTCTTGTCCGCTGGTAATCTGCCCCGCAACGAGCGTTCCCGTAACCACGGTGCCAAATCCCTTCACCGAAAACGCACGATCAATCGGCAATCGAAAATAATGTTGTGTATCTTTGGCAGGGACTTCGCCGGCCACTTGCAGAAGCGCTTCCTTCAACTCGCCAAGCCCCACGCCCGTCTTCGCGCTCAACGGCACAATTCGCGCCCGCGCCAAAAAAGAGTTCTGAAGGAACTCTTCGACCTCCAGCCGCACGAGCGCTTGCCTATCCGCATCGACGCGATCGATCTTGGTCAATGCAACCACGCCGTGACTCACGCCGAGTAACCGGCAAATATCGAAATGTTCTCGCGTTTGCGGTTTGATCGCTTCGTCGGCCGCGACGACCAGCAACAGCACGTCCACGCCCCAAGCGCCCGCCAGCATGTTTTTTACGAATCGCTCATGCCCGGGCACGTCTACGAACCCGAACTGCACTCCGCCCAGTTCGAGAAACGCAAACCCCAGATCGATCGTGATACCACGGCGCTTTTCTTCTTCCAAACGGTCGGGATGAGTACCCGTCAGCGCCTCCACCAGCGTGGATTTGCCGTGATCGATATGTCCCGCAGTGCCGACAATAATGCTTTTCAAATGGTTCATCCGGTTAGAAGGTTAAGAACAACGATGATTCTACGCTTTCGGATATTCCGGCGCTTCTTTCACGCGCTGTGCCTGCCACAGATGTCTTCGGTCATGCGCATTCGCAATGAGCAGCCCGGTGCCAACGGTGAATCGGACGAGCGGAATAAATGGATTCGGGTAGCGGACACGATTGAGGTCCACGCTATCCCACGACATTATGATTTCTCGCAAAGGTTCATGCGATTCCACAAAACGAGCAATTGCCTCCGCCAGGTCACCCCTCGCCCCAGGCGTTGCCTTTGGCTTGGTTTTCACAGTAATCCCAACCGGGGGCTCAACTTTCGAGAGAAACCAGCTCCCAAACCATCCCGGACGGATTTCTCGACCGGTAGCAATTTTTCGGATTGCCTTCGAACTTGCCAACGCTTTCCTCAGCGCTTCTCGGTAGATCTGGTTTGTCAGTGCCAGATGCTCCAGGCATTGCCAGATGCTCCAGCCACGGCCCCCTTGCGGCTGCCAATTTCCTTGCATCTCGGAAACACCCCGAATTAGCTGCGTTGCGACTTCCTCCGAGTCTCGCAACTCGGCCAAGAGCGAATCGCGCGTTCGGCTGTCGCTTTGTATCACTGGCCTGAATTCTTCTGGCATGAGCTCATCGTGCTATTTCGCGCCAGCAATCTCTTCCACAACTTCGGCAGCCGCTCTACGCGGGTCCGCCGCCGCAAGTATCGGCCTTCCGACCACCAGAAAATCCGCTCCCGCTTTAATCGCCTCGCGTGCGGTAGCCGTTCGCGCCTGATCATCTCGCCTGCCCGCAGTGCCATTTTCTTTCGGCCGCACCCCCGGCGTCACGATCAGAAATTCGCGCCCACATGCTTTGCGGATCGCTTTTGCTTCTTGCACGGAAGCCACCACTCCATCGGCTCCCGCTTTTTTCGCCAGCTTCGCCAGTTCGAGAACGCGCGTTTGTGGCGGTCCGCCGATTCCCACTTCCTTCATCGATTTCTTGTCCATACTGGTTAGCACCGTCACCGCCAGCAATCGGGGCCGGTCCGCGCCCATCGGCACTCCCGCGCTGATTGCTTGTACGGCGGCTTCGAGCATCGCCGTCCCGCCGAGCGCATGTACATTCAGCAGCTGCACGCCGGGCAGGGAAGCCGCTGCGAGCACCGCTCCCGCTACTGTGTTCGGAATGTCGTGATATTTCAGGTCGAGGAAAATGCCCGTTCCAAGCTGCGCCACCTGGCGCACCGCTTCCGGTCCGGCACTGGTAAACAGCTGGTTGCCGATCTTGAACATGCCGACAAGATCGGCGATCTGGCTCGCAAAATGGATGGCCGTGGGAAGGGAATCGAAATCCAGAGCGACGATCAGGCTGCTGCGTGGATGGGCGTCAAAGGTCACGGTTCAGGGCTTGCCCTGAAGTCTTACTTCTGGCTTTCGTCGATCTGGCTTCGCTTGGGCGGCAGTAGCATCAGTTCCAGCCGCACCTGGCTCACACCAGAGTGGATCAGGCCAATCTTCCGGGCTACGCGATAGGATACATCAATTTCGCGCCCTTCTTGATAGGGACCCCGGTCATTAATCCGTACAAACTCAAATTTCCCGTTTCGCGTGTTTACAATCCTTACCCAGGACCCAAACGGCAGATTGGGGTGGGCGGCCGTCAAACTCTCGGCATCGAACCGTTCCCCATTGGCGGTCTTCTTGCCGTCAAACTCCGGGCCGTACCAGCTGGCATTGCCAACCCATGTCTTGATCGGCTTCACCGGCTCGCTTAGATGTGCCACAAGCGGCGCTTCCATTACCGGAGCGATGAGGAACATCAGCAATACCCATCGAATCGCGGCCCAAGCTAAAAAGAGTGGTCGTCTCATAGTGTGTTCTTTTAGCTACAAGAACTTAAAAAGTGTATCCTATTTACCGCATTATGTCAACCATTTTTCACTTCTAGTTTTCCTCGTAACTCACTGATAGTTAATACGTTAGCATCAATAACAGCCCTCTCCAAACCCTTCGATAACTCCTCACTGATCCCTGGGTCAGTAAAGCTGGCCGTCCCGACCTGTACTGCCGACGCGCCGACGGCTAGGTATTCCAGGATGTCGTCTACTTTTTCAATGCCGCCCAGGCCCAGGATTGGGATTTTGACCGCTTTCCTCGCTTCCCAAACCAACCGAACGGTGATTGGACGGATGGCAGGTCCCGAGAGTCCGCCAGTTAGATTCCCTAATCTAGACGTTCCGGTTCGCACATCGACCGACATGGCAGGATAGGTATTGGCAATCGTCAGCGCATCTGCCCCGGCTCCTTCTGCGGTTTTGGCAATAAGTCCAATGTCTGTAACAAGTGGCATCAGCTTTACCCACAGGGGCCGTTTCTTGGCCACCGCTCTTGCTGCTTGCACTACCTCTTTGACCAGAGCAGGGTTACTGCCGAACTGCATTCCACCCTGCTTTACGTTCGGGCAAGAGATGTTCAGCTCATAAGCGGCAATCCCTTCCGCATCTTCCAGTCTCTGAATTACGCTGACGTATTCCTCCAGGCAATACCCGAAAACATTTACGATGACCGTGGTGTTGTATTTACACAACAGTGGCAGCTTACTCGTGACGAATTTCTCGACTCCCACGTTCTGTAATCCCACGGCATTTAACATCCCCGAGGGTGTTTCGCAGAGGCGGGGCGCCGGGGCTCCCTCGATCGGCTCGAGGGAGATCCCTTTGGTGACAAACCCCCCGATGCGCTTGAAATCGACTAGGTGGGCAAACTCCAACCCATAACCAAAAGTACCGCTGGCAGCAAGGACAGGATTAGGGAGACGCAGGGCGCCGATCTGAACGGCTAAATCAACGCGGCTGGAAGAACTCACGTTCCCCTGAGGATAGCACGAACCGACGGATCAGCAATCCGGTTCCTTTCACGCTCCCTGTTGAAAAACCGTCGCCCGAGCGTAGTTCGATCCGTTTGTGATCCGGGGCAGAACAAGTGGCCTCAACCGGCTAGCCACCCGGAACGCAAATCCATTCCTAAGGGGCCGCTTTTGTCGTTGCCCAGTGAAGCGAGCGAACCAGTAGCTAGGGTGCGCTCCGCTACCTCGGCCCTTCGCGCCGTTTAAGCGCCTCCGCGAGTACGCGACCGTCGCTAGTCGGCATCGTCACTCCCGTCAGCGCACCGAGTGTCGGCGCAATGTCGGCCGGGGTCGCTGACTGAAAATATTCCCCTGGCTCGATGCCAAATCCCATCAAGAGTATGGGCACCCGTTGGTCGTACGCATACGGTGTGCCGTGGCCGGTACCGGTAGGCCTGTTCGCTTCTGCCGCCGAGCTCTCGAGCAGCCAGTAAGGCTTCTGCACTAGGAATAAGTCGCCGCTTCTGCCCGCGAAATAGCTTAGCGTAAATGCGCGTCCGAGCTCCGACAGGGTGGCATTTGCCGAACTCAACTCTTCCGTGCGAAACACGGCCGCCATACCCGGCATCGTCGTTACCGCATCGAGCACGGCGTGCATTGCGGCCGGATCCTGTTTCAGCTGCCCGTAAATCCCCGGAGCAAAATAGATATCGTTACCGGCCATCCGCGCGATGGCCGGCTTCGCATAATTAAATGGTTCGAGCGCTTTCTCGATGCGTGCTTTCAACTCGGGCAAACTCAGGACTCCGGCACTCACTCCGATCGCCTGCGTTTGAAGGGGAATCGGCGCAACGCCATGATCGGCGCTGAGCGCCACTACATAATTTCCACGTCCCACTTTCTGATCTAGTTGCGCGAACAATTCACCCAGATCCTTGTCCAGTCGCACCAGCACATCCTGAATCTCGCGGCTTCTTGGGCCAAACGTGTGCCCCACATAATCCACCGAGGAATAGCTCACTCCCAGATAGTCCGTGGCCCCGCCCCGCCCCAGTCCGAGTGAATCGACGGCCGATTGGGCAAGCTTCGTCAAATAGGTATCGGCAAACGGGCTGGTCGCCCACTGCTGGTAAAATGCCGCGTCCGGGGTAGCGTTTTCCGCCGTACCGTTCAGGGTGTACGGCAGGCTCACAGTCCATCCTTCGATTTGGGTCGCGCCCAGTGCCTTCTCGTCATACAGATACGAGGAAGCCGGTAAGGCCAGTGACCAGGTCTTTCCATAATCCTCGGCCACCGGATGCTTCTCTGCGAATTCTGCCACAAAGGGCATCGTTCCATAGGGAGAGGACGTCACCCACGCTCCCGTCTCCGTGTCGAACCAGGTCGCTGCATCGCCTTTGTGGCCCGCCATCGTAATCGCCGCCCGGGCCTTCAACGAAAATGTCACCACGCGCGTTGCACCGCCGGTCTGGAATTTCAGTTCCTCCGCATAGGCAGGCATCTGCATTCGCCACGCGGAATCCCCGCCTTTCGTCTTGCCTCCTGCATAGGCCACATTCTTTGCATCCGGGTCACTCGTGCAGGTAACCATTTTCTGCGCTTCGCGGTCCCACCACGCATTTGCCACCATGCCGTGTTCGGCAGGGAACGAACCGGTCGAAATCGTCGAGTGCCCCACGCAGGTTTCCGTCGCCGCGTAGGGATAAGCCGCGACGCGAAACCAAGCGCCCTCCTCAAGCAATCGCTTCAGTCCCGCGTTCCACTCTCCCCGAAACTTGTCCACGTAGTCCCCGCGCATCTGGTCCACGACAATCATCACCACTAGCTTCGGACGTAGGGCGCGCGTAGTCTTTTTGGCGGCCGACCTCTGCGCCGTCTGTGCGCCCATAAGACTCGCGCACAATGCCATCGTCATCAACGCCAAAAAAACTCGCTTGTCGTTCTGCATGGTGATTTCCTTCGTGCGGAGTTTCTAATATCCTCAGCAGCGAAAGTCTAGCATGCCCGCTCGATCCTCTGGCTGCTTCGCCTCGTGATCAATCGTTTCGACTTGTGCTAGCATTACGCGCATGCACATCGTCGAAAAATCGCAGCTCATGTCCGCTGCGGAAATTGACAGAACTCTCCAGCGCCTCGCTCACCAGATCGTCGAATCCAGTGGTGGCACGCGCGACCTGGCCCTTATCGGCATCCGACGTCGTGGAGTTCCTCTGGCCGAACGCATTGCCCACGCCATGCGTGGCATAGACGGTGTCGAAATTCCCGTCGGTACCCTCGACATCACGCTCTATCGCGATGATCTCTCGAAAGTCGCTCCGCAAGCCGTCTTGCAATCTTCGCAGATCGCTTTTTCCGTCGATCGCATGGACCTGGTACTCGTCGATGACGTGCTCTACACCGGGCGTACCATCCGCGCGGCCATGAACGGACTGTTCGATCTCGGCCGTCCCAAGCGCGTATCCCTGTGCGTGCTGATCGATCGCGGCCACCGCGAGATGCCCATCGAAGCGCAATTCGTAGGCCGCAACGTCCAGACCAGCGACACGGAAATCGTCGAAGTCCGCCTGAAAGAAATCGACAACGAAGAGAGGGTCGTCCTGGTCGATCGCGTCGAACCCTAGCGATTAGCCCACAAATTCCTTTTAGGGCGCCGGAGCTTGGGCTCCGCCCCCGATGTCCAGGAAATTGGGGCCTCGGGCCCGAACGAGTTCGTTCGTTGTCACGGTCTCGGTTAGCGAGGTAGAGATTTTCCGGCGCCTTCGGTTTCGTTTCCTTTTTCTTCAAGCATTCTTTTGCCTCTCATCCCTTCTCCGCGTAGAATATCCTTCAACAGAGCGGACACGACTCTTGCTTGTTCCGCTCCCAGTCACTCGAGTGCCAATGTGACCTACCGTTTTCGCGATCTGCTAGCGCTTGAACCGCTCACCGCGGACGAACTCACCTTTATTCTGGATCAGGCAAAACCATTTCAGGAGATCCAAAAGAATCCCCTGAAGAAATTAGCCACGCTTCGGGGGAAAACCGTGGTGCTCGCCTTTTTCGAAAATTCCACGCGCACTCGCCTCAGCTTCGGCACCGCCGCATCGCGCCTCGGCGCAGACACCATGAACCTCCAGGCCGAAGCCTCCAGCTTGAAAAAGGGTGAGACGCTGCTGGACACCGCAAACAATCTGAACGCCATGAAACCGGATTGTTTCGTCATGCGCCACTCCTCGTCCGGCGCCGCTGATTTTGTCGCGCGTCATCTGAAAATCCCCGTAGTCAACGCAGGCGACGGCACGCACGAACATCCCTCCCAGGGCCTTCTCGACGCCCTCACCATTCGCGATCGCAAGGGTTCGCTCCATAACCTGAATGTCACTATCCTTGGCGACATCGCCCACTCTCGTGTGGCCCGCTCCAACATTCATCTGCTCGGAAAATTCGGCTGCAAGTTCACCCTCTGCGGCCCCTCCATGTGGGTTCCCCGGGAACTTGAAAAGGTCGGCCCGCCGGGCACTCCCATTCGCTGCGTGTACCGCGTCGAGGAAGCCCTGGAGGATGCCGACGTCATCATCGTCCTTCGCGTGCAGACCGAACGCCTGCACGAGCCTTCCCTCTCCCAAAGCGATTACATCCTGCTCTATCAGCTAAACGCCGCGCGGATGCGCCTGGCCAAGCGAGACGCGCTCATTCTTCACCCCGGCCCCATTAATCGCGGCACCGAAATCACCCCCGAAGTTGCCGACGGCCCGCAGTCCGCCGTCCTCGAGCAAGTCACCAACGGTGTGTCTGTCCGCATGGCCATCCTGTATCTACTGATGGTTGGCGCATCGGAAGGCCTGCATCCTGCTCTCGAAGGTAAGCCCCAGTCCATTCCGAAGGAACCCGCTAATGCTTCTGATTAAGAACGGCCGCGTCCTCGACCCCGCTTCCAAAACCGACGCCCCGCTCGATATTCTTCTGGATGGCGAACGTATCGCCGAAATTGCTCCTTGCGGAAAAATTACTCCCCGGCACGATGCCGAAGTCTTCGACGCCGCCGGTCTGATCGTCGCTCCCGGCTTTATCGACCTGCATGTCCATCTGCGTGAACCTGGCCAGGAAAATTCCGAGACGATCGAAACCGGAACGCTTGCCGCCGCGCGTGGTGGATTTACTGCCGTCTGCTGCATGCCCAATACCAGGCCTGTGAACGACAATGCTGCCATCACCCGATTCATCGTCGATCGCGCGAAAGCTCACGGCCACGTCCGCGTCTGGCCCATCGGTGCGGCCAGCGTTGGCAGCAAGGGCGAAGCCATCTCCGAGATCGCGGCCATGCGTGACGCTGGAATCGTTGCCGTCTCTGACGATGGCAGGCCCATTGCCACCGCCAAACTTGCGCGTCAGATCATGGACTACTGCCGCTCGCTTGACTTGCCAGTCATCGAGCACGCCGAAGACGTTTCGCTAGCCGCAGGCGCTTGCATGCGCGAAGGTATAGCCTCTACGCGTCTCGGTCTTGCCGGCATGCCTGCCGCAGCCGAATCCGTTTGCGTTGCACGTGACGTCCAGGTCGCCGAACTCACTGGCGGTCGTCTCCACATCGCTCATCTTTCCGCCAAGGCTTCGCTCGATCAGGTTCGCTACGCCAAACAAAAAGGTCTGCACGTAACCTGTGAAGTCACGCCGCACCACTTCACGCTGATCGACGAGGACGTCACCTACGATTCACGCTTCAAAATGAATCCGCCGCTTTCCGCGCGCGAAGATCGCCGAGAGCTTTGGCGCGGCCTTGCCGACGGCACCGTAGACGCAATCGCCACGGATCACGCCCCGCACGAACCCGCCCTCAAAGACGTCGAGTTTGACAAGGCTCCTTTCGGTATCCTGGGTTTCGATACCGCTCTGGGGCTAACCCTCGAACAGCTCGTGCATACCGGAAAAATCTCGCTGATGCGCATGGTCGAACTGTTCACCAGCGGGCCCGCCCGCGTCCTCGGCAAACAGCGCAAACTTTCCGTGGGCGAACCCGCCGACATCACCGTCTTTTCCACCGATCGTCCCTGGACCTACAACGTACAGCAAACCGCCAGCAAGTCTCGCAACTCTCCCTTCGACGGTCGCACCTTCCAGGGTGGTCCCGTAGCCACCCTAGTCGCCGGCAAATTTGCCCACAAACCGTGAGCCAAATTCCGTCTGAGAATACCGGCGCGGGTTCCTGCCAGCATGCTGCTCTTGCCTTTGGAGCGCTCGCTTCGTTGCCAGCGCACCGTTTGTGCCATCGGACTCCGCCACATTCTTCCTACGCCGTCCCGGTTGTCACGCTCCGGGAGCGCAGTATACACACGCCGAAGGCTGGCAGCCTAATCCCGCGCAGCTCTTCTCAAACGGCAATGTTCGGCCGATTCTCCCTCCCCGCTTCCATTTTTGAGGAATTTGTTGCAGAACGATAGGATGCGCCGAGATTCGAAAGGCTCGCCGAGTAACTTGCCAGCAAGAACTGGAATCGCCCCTCATGCCGCTTTTGTTTAAACTATCTCGCCGCGATACGCTGGATTCTAAACTTGTCCCCGCGCGGCCACACCACCGTGTTTTTCGCCTTACAGTACGGGCATTGCGCTTTTCGTTCTACTTCCTTGCCCAACCCCGTCGATCCTACAATTCGCATGCCCCGCTGACACTGCGCACAGCGAAAGATCTTTTGCATGTGTCCTCCTTGCCCAACCGCCTGACCCGGAGGTATTCGGAGCCCAATTCTTCGAGAAATTCTGGCTTTAGTGCGCCGGCTCTGCCGCCGGATGCACACCATGATTCGGAAGTTCGTGCGTTCCGCGGGCCAATGGCTCGATCCTCATTCTGTAAAAATGATCGAGCGGTACGCGTCCTTTACCGACAGGGTACGCCTTTTCCATGGCCTTCACCACATAGGCCTTCGCCAGGGTCAGCGCCTCATAGAGCGGCCTGCCCGCCGCCAATTGGGCCGTCAACGCCGAAGCAAACGTGCACCCGGTCCCGTGGGTGTTTTCCGTTTTTACCCTGTCGCCGGCAAGTTGGTGAATATCGGTACCGTCAAACAGCACATCGACGGCTCGATCCATATGCCCGCCTTTTACAATCGCAGCTCGCGCTCCCATCTCCACAATTTTCCGCGCCGCCAGTTCCATTTCGGGCACATCTTTAATCGTCATCCCCGTCAGGATTTCCGCTTCCGCCACATTTGGAGTAATCACGCTCGATCGCTTCAGCAACTCCGCAATAATAAACTTCACTCCGCTGGCATCGAGCAGTTCTGTCCCTGAGGAAGACTTCATCACCGGATCGTGCACCACGTAGGGAAACTTGTGCGCATCCAGAAATTCCGCGACTACCGCGGCATTTCCCCGGTTGCCCAGCATTCCTACCTTTACGGCGGCAATTTCGCAATCCGCGGCCAGCACTCCGAGCTGTTCTCGCAATTCGGCGCTCGGCGTGTTGTAGACCGCTTCCACCTTCATCGTGTTCTGCACGGTCAGCGAGGTGATCGCTGCAATTCCATAGCAGCCATGCGCCGCGAATGTCTTCAGATCTGCCGCCACACCTGCGCCGCAACTTGGGTCAAAGCCGGCGATTGTCAGCAGGATGGGTGGCGCAGTAGCTTGAGTGGTCATTTGTAGGAGGGCCTCGATCCATCCTTGAAGAAAATAGCCGGGTCGCTTTCTTGGCGAGAATCAATACTTCCTCACGCCAAAAACTCCCGGCATCAGCGAATGTACGCGCACCACTTGCAAGTTCGCAACAACAATCTTCGTTTCCGTTTCCGTTCACTTTTAGCTCTGCCCTCGACAGATTCTAGCGATGCGAGAGATGGAAGAGTCTCGTTCAACTTCCATTCCGCCAAGTGAAGGGATGTGCGTCAATCGATTGCTCTCGCGGTAATGCTCCCTGGCACCTTCCATTCTATTGCTTGTGAATTCCGGAGCCCAGAACTCGGACCGGGTCACTCGAATCGCTGGTTTCCTGCTTCTGCTACTTGCTCGCTACCGCGCCGTGCCGTTGCGGTTTTTTTTCGTTCTGATCCGCGATCAAAGTTTACTCCGCAAGGTATCGACGGATCTTTTTTTTGTGACGAACGGATTTACTGGTCCGACAGCACCGAAATTCAGCCGCGGCTTGCACAAAGCTGTGGTCCCTGTTCTAGATCTGCTTCTTTAGGAACCGAGGGCCTAGCTCCCGGGCACTCCGGTCTACCTGTGGTTGGCTCTCCCCGCACGATCTTTTCAGAAAGGGGTAATTCCCATTCCGTTTTCTGATAGGGACAGCCGGTTGACTGGCGTCGTCGATTGGTTCCGTTCCTACCATCACGACACAGACATCGCCGCGCGAGTCGGCGGCGAATCGGAACGATTGCAGGGACCGCCTTACTGGCAGTCTGCCCCGTCGACCAGTTCCCGATGCAACGCTCGGTAGAGGCGCCAGTTCTGCAATCCCGAGCAAAGCGACGGAGCTGTCGTGCTCAGAGAGGCAGTTCTCTGTGTGTTCTTGGTTCTTTTCAGAAACCCTACTCCCGGGTTTGAAGGGTGGGGTCTTTCGCCAGGCTTCGCTCACTTTGAAGCGGCCTCGCGCGAGAAGGGGTCGTGAGGTTAGCTCACGGGAACAAGCCGCGTACCAGCGTGGCTTCGGCCACGCGTCCAACCGCGAGCGCCATCGCCGCCGCCCGGGGTGGCACATGGTGCTTCCGCATCATCTCCAGCATTTCCTGGAATGCCCGCTGCATGATCTTCTGCAGACGCACATTCACTTCCTCCGAATCCCACAGCAAGCCTTCCTGGTTTTGCACCCACTCGAAGTAACTCACCGTCACGCCGCCCGCGTTCGCCAGAATATCGGGCAGTACGGTAATCCCGCGCCGTGCCAGAATTTCGTCGGCATGAGGTGTCGTCGGCCCATTCGCAGCCTCGGCCACAATGCGCGCCTTCACCGATTCCGCGTTCTGCAAAGTAATCACGTTTTCCAGCGCCGCCGGCACCAGGATGTCGCACTTCAGAGTTAACAGATCCTCGTTTGAAAGACGCGAAGCACCCGGCATGCCCACCACGGTTCCAGCTCGTTCCTTGTAGCGAATCGCCTTGATCGGATCGATCCCTCGCGAGTTCGTCACGCCACCCCGCGTATCGCTCAGCGCGATGATCTTCGCCTTTTTCTCCGCCAGCAGCTTTGCGGCAACCGCCCCGGCGTTCCCAAATCCTTGAATGGCCACCGTCGCCCCGCGCAGGGAGATCTTTTTCACCTTGCAGGCTTCTTCAATGACATAAACCAATCCCTGCGCTGTCGCTTCGCCGCGACCCACGGACCCGCCGATTGACAGCGGCTTCCCGGTCACGACTCCCGGGATCGTATGTCCCTTCATCATGGAATAGGTATCCATGATCCAAGCCATGGTCTGTGAATCGGTATACACATCCGGCGCCGGTATATCCTGATCCGGTCCGATCAACGGCAGAATCTCGCTTGCATACCGTCGCGTCATTCGCTCCAGTTCGCTCTTCGACATCCGCTTCGGGTCGCAAATGACGCCACCCTTCGCTCCGCCAAACGGCACGTTCACTACCGCCGTCTTCCAGGTCATCCACGCCGCCAGCGCTTTCACTTCGTCCAGCGTCACGTTCGGGTGGAAACGGATTCCTCCCTTGCCCGGGCCGCGCGCAATGTTGTGCTGCACGCGAAATCCGGTCATCACCTTCACCTGCCCGTTGTCCATTTTTGTCGGCAGGGACACTTCCAGAATCCGCTTCGGGATCCGCAGTACTTGCCGCAGTCCCTGGTCAAGCTTCAAAACTTCCGCCGCCATATCAAACTGGATTTGTGCGATTCGGAATGGATTCAATTCTTCTCGGGGTGCCACGCGCGGCACCATCGGGGGAGCTCCCGTGGGGCGATTCAGTACTGGAGGTTTTGCGACCGTTGCCATCTGGTTCGGTCCTTTCCGTTTCGCTGAGAATCTCGTATTTCTTGTTGCCAGGTACCCTGCCGCGCCGCCATCAAATGATAGGTACTACGCGTTCGCTGCCAACTTCCGGGTCCCCTGTATATATTTGTCGCGGCAATCTGCCGAGCAGAAATGCAGCAATTCGTTTCCGTTTCGCATTGGAATGGCAATCGTTTCTGCCAGGTGCGTCCCGCAAACCGGATCTCGAACCAGCTTTCTTGCAATCGAATCCTTTGCTGCAACTAGGTCCGGTTGCGCGTCCGCTCCCGCCGCACCCATCTTGCCCACCAGCCGGCGCAGCAGTGACACGCCCGAGGAAACGATCACCATCCAGAACAGAAACCGAAGAATCCGAGCAATAAATGTCATTGAATTTGGCCCAAACCTCAGGCATTGCGAACTAATTACCTTTCTTGCGGCACTGAGGGGAGTGTATGCAGGGAACTCAGGGGCGTCAAACGAAAATGTGTGAATTCAATGGGTTGCGAGTCGAAAGTTTCACGGTTTATGTCCGGTTTACGGGCCCTATCGGCAAGCTAACACTTTTATTATCTGTTGTTTATAGCCTTTCTCCCGAACCGCGGCGTGCTCCCGAGCTATTTTGCCGGAATTCGCTCAATTCCCATGTACGGTTGTAATAGTTCCGGGATGAGAATCGACCCGTCGGCCTGCTGGTAATTTTCCACCACCGCTATCCAGGTACGTCCCACAGCCAATCCGGAGCCGTTCAAGGTGTGTACGAATTCACTCTTTCCACCAGCCTTGGGCTTAAATCGGATTCCCGCTCGGCGCGCCTGGAACGCTTCGCAATTCGAACACGAGGAAATTTCACGGAACTCCCCGCTCGAGGGCAGCCACACTTCCAGATCGTACGTCTTTGCCGACGCAAAACCCATATCCCCGGTGCATAGCAGCATGGTGCGGTAATGCAATCCCAGTTTTTGCAGGATGGTCTCGGCATCGCGTACCAGAGACTCGTGCTCCTGGTAGCTTTTGTCAGGATGCGTGAATTTGAACAGCTCCACTTTCTGAAATTGATGCTGACGCAGAATTCCACGCGTATCTTTTCCCGCTGCCCCTGCTTCGGAGCGGAAACACGCCGTCCAGGCCGTCACCGGAATCGGTAACTGATCTTCCCCTAGCGTCGCGTCACGATAGAGATTGTGCAATTCCACTTCCGACGTCGGGGTCAGCCAGAAATCGGTTCCTTCCAGCTTGAACAAGTCCGCTGCGAATTTGGGTAATTGCCCCGCGCCCATCAGGGAAGCCGTATTCACCAGAAAGGGAGGGAGAATCTCCGTGTAGCCGTGTTCCCGCGTGTGTACGTCTAGAAAAAAATTCGCCAGCGCCCGTTCGAGCCGCGCTCCCCATCCCTTGTACACCGCAAATCGCGCGCCGGTTATCCGAGTCGCCGCTTCCAGGTCCAGAATCCCCGCGCGTTCGCCCACTTCCCAATGCGGTTTTGGCGGAAACTCAAATTTCGGTGGAGCTCCCCAGCGTCGCACTTCCTGATTGCCCTCCGTCCCGGTTCCGTAAGGCACGCTCGGGTGCGGAATATTTGGTATCGTCAGCAGCAGTTCGCGCTGCGTCGCATCCAGTTCCGTGATGCGTTCGTCACACCTCTTGATTGTCTCGGCGACGGTCTTCATTTCCGCGATAATCGCGTCCGCGTTCTGCTTCTCTTTCTTGAGCCTCGCTATCTGGTCGCTCGCCTTGTTCCGTTGCGCCTTGCGGTGTTCGTTCGCGGTAATCAATTCGCGACGCTCCTTATCGAGTGAGCGAAACGCATCCAGATCGAGCGTCGTATTTCGTTTCCTCGCCATCTCGGCGAATTCATCCAAATGGTCGCGGAAATAATTCAAGTCATGCATAGTCTTAAAAGCATATCGCATCGCCCGCAACTCGTGTAGCCGGCGGGCTTCAGCCGGGTCAGCATCCCCGCCGAGCGGCCACATTGAGGTGGCGACGTTCATAACCGCCCTAGGCGATGGCTCACCTATCACGACTTTTGACTTTGCAGTTGGCAGTGGCGTGGTCGAGCATCCGATTGTTGCCCTTCCGTTCCTCATAACTTCCTACAGCGAGTCCGCTCGGCCGAATCCCGAAAATCTTCGCCGGTACCCACGGCAAGTACCCCGGTGCCACCTCGAAGTACCAGAGGAAATGAACCCCTTGGCCCATTCCCGGGAAACCAGGCCTCGGGCACAATTACTCTATTATCGGGAGAACAGTTCGGCTCTCGAGGCGGGTGGAATGATCGTTGCGATCTTGCTCCTGTGCGTCTTTCTTCTGCTTGCGAGCGCAGTCGAAGGGCCAGCGCCTCGAAACAATGGTGAACCGAACTGAGCTTCAGATACGTTCCCTCCATCCCCCACGCCGAGCGGCCGGTGCCCCCACCGGCCGCTCACTTTTTTTGGAGCACACTACGACGGAGGGAATAGCTCTAGTTTCGCGGTTGGATTAGGAATGAAACGCGTTTGTTTTGGGAAGTTCTTGCAGATGGCGCAGAAAAATAAAAAGGGGGCTGGTGCAAGCCCCCTTATTTCGAATCGACCCCCCAATAACTGGAAACTCAGTCGAGGTTGAGTTCCAGCCACCCCGGGAAGCCAATATCATTAGTTATTTCGATAGGTTGCACGCGCTTTGCCAACACCTAGTGCAAAATCACTATTCCACTATGTGTTGATAAGACAAGCTTTAGTCTGCCGCGGCGTGCCGCTACAGAATTTCTTCTCCACCGAATCTACAATTTTCCACAGTATGGCTCACCATTCCTACAGTCTTTAGAAGATGAGGTGAATTTCATCTGCGGGTCCTGCTCTCGATTCTCCATTCGCATAAACGTTATTTTCTTCTCCACTATCGCCGTAAACGTTCCCGACCCTGCTTCACACTCACATGGCTCTGTTCATCCCCAACCCCCTCACACCACGCCAATGAACTGCGCAGCGGAGCAGAGTATAGCGAGCCACAACCACAGAGACGGTCCATCCTCGAGTGCGAGGAGTAGCAGCCCCACGACTGAATCCGCCACGTTTTGAAACCCTCCTACCACGAGGTTCCGAAATCGCTTGGAACGGGGCGGCGTCCCCCGCTGCGTGTGGTAGTTCTGTCTTCTGCGCAGATCGACAAGTGCAAAGTCCACGCGATCGTCGAGCGCCTTTTGCTTGGCTTCGATTCGCTCGATCTCAAGACGCACTCGCGAGATCTCCTGCTCCCGTTCCACTACCTCCGCTATCTTTCCCGTGCGTCGCAGTAGGATGGTCTCTGACCGTTGTTCCGTGACTCGGGAATTTTAGAGGCGCGCCACCATCTCGCTGTGTTGCTCGGTAACTTCTTCGCCTTTCTCTGATTCATTGCCGACGGTTCCGAGTGAACGCAATTCGGCCATCACCGCCGCCGAGCTCTACAGCTCGGATGGGGAGCGATGCCTCTAACGCTTCTTGCCTAAATCTTGCAGCATTACTCCAGGACAGAGATTTTCCGATATTATTCCCGAGCTTTTCCTGGTTGGCAGGCGTATTCCCTAGGTCCCAATCGCATCACGAAGCGCCTTTGCAATCGATTGCGAAAACCGCTGCACATCCGCTTCATGCTCCGCTTCGACCATCACCCGCGCCAGCGGCTCTGTTCCCGAATAGCGCAAAACCACGCGGCCATTGTCACCGAGTGTCAGTTCGGCTTCCGCCAGGGCTCGCGCCACTTCCGGCAATGTCTCCAGCGGCGGCTTGCTTTTCACCTTTACGTTCACAATCACTTGCGGATAATCCTTAAATCCCTCCACCAAGGTTTCCAGAGATCCGTCGGACGACACGAGCGAAGCCACTTTCAGAGCCGTCAGCAATCCGTCTCCCGCCGGGCTGTCATCGAGAAAAATAATGTGTCCGGATTGTTCTCCGCCCAGGTTGTTTCCAGATTTCAACATTTCTTC
The DNA here is from genome assembly GCA_963741165.1 of Candidatus Acidiferrales bacterium. Classification (GTDB taxonomy): domain Bacteria; phylum Acidobacteriota; class Terriglobia; order Acidiferrales; family UBA7541; genus Acidiferrum. Next base: position 203,317 of record CAVUHB010000001.1, read on the forward strand.
GAGCACATAACGATCGCCTACGGCCGCGCGCGCCAGAGTCATCCCATCGCGCACCAGCACGCGCTCCAGTCCGAGATTTGACATCGAGGTCGCTACGACCCGATCGTTTTTGAGCGCCTTCTGCGTTTTCAGGTAGCGCGCCACTGCGAGCAATACTCCATCGCCATTCACGATGCGCCCACTACCACATACAAACAGCGCGCGGTCGGCATCGCCATCAAACGCAACGCCCAGCGCAGCCCGCTCCTCGAGCACTCGCTTCTGCAATCCTTCCAGATAGAGTGAACCACAATTCGCGTTGATATTTCGTCCGTCGGGATTCACGCCCATTACGATCACATCCGCACCGAGCGCCCGGAACAATTCCGGTCCCAACTGGTATGCCGCACCATTCGCACAATCCAGCACCACGCGGAAACCATTCAAGCTCGCTCCGGGAATCACGCGGCTGCGCAAGAAATCCAGGTATTCCACGTGCAGTGCGTGACTGGCGGTAAGTGCCGGCAATTTTGCGGGCAAGGGCTCCATGCGCAGCCGCAGAATGTCCGCTTCCAGTTTTGCTTCCTCGGCATCGGGAAATTTCATCCCCGCGTGCGAAAACAATTTCACGCCATTGTCGTGATACGGATTGTGCGAAGCGGAAATCACCACGCCCGCCTGAAAGTCGTTCTGACGCACCAGGCATGCCACGCCCGGCGTCGTCAGCACCCCGGCAAACGCTACGGTGGCGCCCTCTTGGTACAAGCCGGCAGCCAGCAACCCCGCAATATGCGGCCCGGACTCGCGTGTGTCCATGCCGATCAACACATGGGCAGAGCCGTGTTCACGCAACAGATAAGTTCCCACCGAGCGGCCCACCGCGAACAACGTCTTGTCGTCTAGCGGCGGCGTTCCAGGAACTCCTCGAATCCCATCCGTACCGAAAAACTCTTTCGCCATGGGCCTCAGCTTCTTTCCCTACACCTGTTTCCAATCAGGCAGTCTAACACGGCCTCGCACTCCATCTATGAGCTCACCTTGTACCCTTGTCGCTCCTCAATGGACGGCAAGAACCGTGTTAGTGAGCCGTAACACGCCTCCTTCATCTCTGGTCCGCAATCCCACCGTCTGTGTTACCTTGTCTTCTCTAGAGGTGGTTCGTGTCTACGACCGAAAGCCCGCTGGCCGTGCGCCCTGCTGCTGCTACTTTCAGCCAGCGCATCATCGCCGCGGCCATCATCCTTCTGTTTTTCTACTACGCCGCGGGTGTGGTCATCACGCTCTTGTTGTCCATGCTCCTGGCGTATTTTCTCGATCCCGCTGTCGAATTTCTGGAACGTTTCCGCATTCCACGCGCCGTCGGCTCGCTCATCATGGTCCTTATCCTAATCGCCACGGTCGCTGCGAGCGGTTACATTCTCTACGACCGTGTCGACGAGTTTGCCGCCGAGTGGCCCAAATACAAGGGAACGCTTCGCGACGCAACCGGGGCCATTCAGGGGAAAATCAGTGGCATTGAAGGCAGCGTCTCGGAGCTGACTACCTCCGGTCCGACACCGAAAAATCCCACTCCGTCCTCTGACGGCAGCCTGGTTCACAATTTTCTCGTTCGGGGGATCGGTTCCCTGTACGCCCTGGTGCTGGAAGCCACCTTCGTCCCGTTCCTGGTCTTTTTCATGCTCGCGCAAAAACGAGAGGTTTGGCACGCTACGCTACAACTGTTTCCCGTCAGCCGTCGTACCCAGGTCAAGGAGACTCTCGACGACCTTAGGGATGTCCTACGCGACTATCTTATCGGCATGAGTGTCGTCACTCTGGTCGTCATCGCACTCAGCAGCATGTTTTTCGTGGCTCTGGGTCTCGATTACCCCGTACTTGCCGGCATCGCTTCCGGCATCTTCAACATGGTGCCTTATATCGGTGCAGTCCTGGCCTGGCTTCCCGGTTTCATGCTGGCCATCATCAAGTGGCATGCCGTCAAGAATTTCGCGTTGATCGCCTTCGTCCTCACGGGTATTCACGTCATCGCGCAGAATCTGATCGCTCCGCAACTGGTCGGCCGTCAAGTGCGTCTCAATGCCGTAGCGATCACTATCGCGCTTCTGTTCTGGGGATGGGTCTGGGGCGGCATGGGCCTGATTCTCGGTATTCCGATTACCGCCGCTCTGCGCGTGATCTGCGATCACACCGAATCCGGAAAACCGATCGCTCGCTGGCTCGGCGCATAACGATCGGGGAAATTGTTTTACTTTTCTGTCTGCAGACTGGCATGAAGATACCTCGAATTTTTTCCCTGCTTTCCTTTGCTGTGGTCCTGGCTTGGTTTGCGTTTCCCACTCCCGTCCATGCCTGGGGTTGCAAAGGTCATCAGGTGATCGCCCTGATCGCCGAAAAATATCTCACTCCGGATGCCAAAGCATTTGTGGAGAAGCTACTTCGTGAAAATCCCGTCGACCCCCCACTGAGCCCCTACTGCGGTGGTGCCGCACCCGATCTTTTCGCCGCCGCGTCCACCTGGGCCGACGGGATTCGTCGCCAGCACCCCCAGACCGCGCCCTGGCACTACATCAATATTCCCCGCGGCGCCCCTAGAGGCGATCTCGCGCAATATTGTGGCGATCGCGGTTGCATAATCCGGGCGCTAGAAGAAAAACTCGTCATCCTCAAAGACCCCCATGCGGATTCATCCAAACGCGCAGAAGCTTTGCGTTTTGTTATCCACCTAGTTGGCGACCTTCATATGCCGCTGCATGCTTCCAACAACAACGATCGCGGCGGTACTTGCGTCCCGGTAAAATTCTTCCGCCAGTACCCAGCCGGACACAAGGATTCCTTCTCGCCCAACCTTCATTCGATTTGGGACGTCACCATTCTTGACCGCGACAAGGGTTCTGCCGATCCTTCCCAATTTGCGACTCAACTCGAGATCCTTTTCGCCGCAAAGCTCGATTCCTGGCGCAGCGCAGGCATTCAGTTTTCCGACTGGGCTTGGGAAAGTCACGACCTCGCCGACGTGGTCGCTTACGGTGAGCTGGTTCCGGCAATTCCCATCGAAGTTCCGGTCATCACCCATGCATGCACGGATGCAGATCAAATCGGCGAACGCATGCGCGCTCTCCATATCTCGGTCGGCGAAACGTATCAATCGAAGGCCCTTCCCCTGATCGAGGAACGCCTGGCCGAAGCCGGTATCCGCCTCGCGCTGCTATTGAACGAACTTTCATCTTCGTCATTCGCTCCAACGGCAACTGGCAAGGGAACCTGACGGTGCGCGCTGCTGGTTGGTAAGAGTGGGTTCAGAGGATTGAATACCCTGGACTCGCTCCGGTTACGCTTTTGTCTTCTTTTCTCGCTCTGCCCAAAGGTTTCACGGCTTTGCGTCCTGCCTTTTCTCGGCTTCTGCCAACCCGAGCGATTTGATGTAACTCACCAGTTGCCACCGTTGTGGCTCCGGCAGTTTCGACCACACCGGCATACCCTTGCGCACAACGCCGTTGCTCAACACCCAGTAGATCGTTCCGTCCCGCGCCTCCTGTACTTCTCTAACGCGAAGACTCGGCCCTCTTTTCCCGCCGAGCGCCGCCGCACCATGGCACTCCTCACAATGCTGCTCGAAAAGGATTCCTCCTGCCACGGCTGCTTCCGAATCTTGGCTCATTGGATTTTTCTTGTTGCTCATCTTTTCCGGAGCCTTGCCAAGTTCCGCGTAGGGAGACTCCGGTTGCCTGCTCTTTGCCTTGTCCTGAGCCAGTCCCTCGATCAAGCCGCATCCCGACAAGACCACCAACTGGATGAAATAGCTGGAATTCCGCATCAGTGATTCCCCGTAAACAGATTGCTGACCATCCGTCCGAATCCCGATATCTCATAGGAGACTCCAAATCGCATCAAAAACTGGTGGCTCAGATCGTTCAATCCAAAAGCAGGTTCCGCGCGGAATGTCCAACCCGAAGGAAGATTCCAGGCGAGTGCCGGCGCCAGATAGTGCGAAGTGTGATGCAACCCAAAGCTGTAGCGATCTCCCAGTCCTCCATAGAGCTCAATTCCCGCCACAAAATGTTGTGCACAAAAATTACATTTGTGCGAGGCACCCTTCAGCGCTAGCGGCCGCGCTACCGCGATGGCATAACCGAATTCCCAGGGCTCGTTTGAGAGATTTTTCACCGCGATGGTGTTTTGCGTAAAATTCCAGCCCTTGTAGTTGCCGGAGAGGATTAGCTTCAGTTCCAGCTCTTTATTGACTTCCTGGCGCAAAACGGAATTCGGCGGCGCATTGTCCGCCTCCACGTCGTGGCCCTCAATTTCCTTGAAGAGTTTGTCGGCGTCGCTGACCTGCTCATACTCGAGGTACAGCACCGGGTTGATCCAGTGTTCGTTTTTCAACGGCCGAAACCGGTTCTCCCAGCGATAGCCGGTAAACACGGTGCTGTCGTCGATGGTGCTTTGCGCGTCCAGGTAGAACTCCGTGGTCCACCAAGCCGTAGCCCCGTATTCAAACTCCGTCCAATAGGAGAAAAACTGGTTTCCCTGCCGCTGCGTGCCGAAATTAGAAAACGTCTCGACCTCCAGGCTGCCCGGTTCCTCGAGATTGTGATCGTAAGCCACGAAATAGGGGTTCTCCTGCGCCTGGGAGCCCTCGAGGCCGACCACACCGAGCAAGAGGGTTAGGAGGGCCAAGTACCGCAGTATGGAGAAAGCAAAAGCTTTAGCGGATGGTGTCATAGATATAAGACTAGCTTGGTCGGATATCAAATGCAAGTAATTTGCAAGTGGCGTTCCCCGCTTCCCTTCCATGAACGCCTGCCCCGTCTCGCCCCTTTGGCTCTTTGCCGGCTCTCCCGCTTTCGCTCGAACTTGCTCGGTCGTTTCCCTCTCCTGTCTCCGAGGTCCAAATCTTCTGCCTCGGGTTTCTCAGTCCAACCCGGGCCGCGCTCGCCGCATAAGATACGCTTCACTCTCTGGTGCAAAACTCCGAGCAATGTGGTCCCGAAGCGGGCTGTCGTTGAGCGACGCAGGACCGCAAGCGCAGATCCTGTGGGATGCCCCGGGTCAACCTTCTGTGAGAAACTCAACCAACCGGAGGCGCCATGCGAACCGAGAAATGGATTCTGGCTCTTTTGCAGGAAGGGTACGAGCGAAAGACCTGGCACGGCCCCAATCTTCGACAATCCCTCAAAGGCGTGTCTGCAAAGCAAGCTGCGTGGCGACCAGTTGCCGGTCGCCACAATATCTGGGAGCTCACGCTCCACGCCGCTTACTGGAAATATGCAGTGCGCCGGCAGCTAGAAGGCGGTAAGCGCGGCTCTTTTGTTTTGCACGGAAGCAACTTCTTTGAACGCCCCCAACAGGGAAAACTCACGGAGGCTGCTTGGCGCGCGGACCGGTCCATTCTCGAGAGCGAACATCGCGCCCTCGAAAAATCCATACGCCGGGCATTGCAGAAGCCGGTCTCTGCCAAAAACCTCCGCAAGCTCTACGGAATCGTCTTTCACGACATCTACCACGCTGGCCAGATTCGGTTGCTGCGCCGCCTGGCCGAAAAATAATCTCGTTTCCAATTTCCTGCTTACGCCAAAACTGGCGCAAGCCTGGGGAGGCTCCACCCTAGTCTTGCCAAAGCTCGGTTCCGACGATCCCGATCTGAACTCATTTCTCCTGCCTTGACAAGGAACGGCGTGCGCTTTCACCGCCCAACAAACAAACGACATTCCTAGCTGCGCAGTCGTTTGACGGTCGCCAAAATATCTCGCGCTTGCTGAAAGATTCGCGTCGCCGCCACGCCACGTGCTCCCTGCGCAAAACAGGCCGCTGCGTTTTCTGGCGTGATTCCGCCAATCGCCAGGACAGGCAGAGACACACTGCGGCATACTTCGGCCAATTTGTCCAAGCCTTGGGGTGGCCCAAAGGCAATTTTAGAGGGGGTGACAAACACCGGCCCAAAAATCAGGTAAGCCGCCCCGGCTGCCTCAGCGGCCATTGCGGCTACGAGCGAATGCACCGAGGCACCAATCCGAAGCTCCTTGGCAGAGCCGCGTTCCCGCAAAAACCGCTGGGCATCTGCTACCGAGATACTCTTTTCGCCCAGATGAACACCACTCGCACCCGCCGCAAAGGCTACATCCAGCCGATCATTCACCAATATTCTGCACGAGGAGGGTACACGACGCGTGGCCTCCTCGACCAATTCCGCGAGCACAGCAGTCGAGAGATCTCGTTCGCGGATCTGGATCCAATCCACGCCCGCTCCTGCCGCTTCCGTTATTTTTTTCAACAAGGGCTCCATCGACAAGGAACTTGCTGCGGCGCCAAGCTGCTTGCGGTCCGTCACATAGCAGAGCAGCTGTGAGGAATCAGGAATGGGGTGGGGGAGTGGCACGGGCAGGCGCGCTTCGCGGATTGAAAAATCCAAACGCCAACAATATATCCAGCACTCCGATTCCGCTGACAATGCCGCGAACCGACGGATGTAGGAGAAAGGGCATTAGTCCGGGAATCTGCCGGAAGAAATAGTTTTGTTCCCAGAAGGAAGACCATGGGAGATAGAGCAATAGCGCACCCATCTCAAACAGCAATACAACCGCTAATGCACGCAGTAGTCGATTCATTCGATGTGGGGCGACCCTTGATCCGGAGTGGACAGGTATTTAGACTGCCGGCTTCTGGTGCGCAGCGATGCGATCTGCTACGTCCCGGTAATCTATATTTACGGCATAGACCTGAGAGAAACTTTTTATTGCCGCTTCCAGATCGCCGGCCGACTCCTGGGCCACACCCAAATCATACCGCAATGCGAGTTTACTTTCCGAATCGATACCGGGTGTCTGCAAAGCGCGCTCGTACCAGATTGCCGCAATCGCCGGTTGGCCTTTTTCCATGAACGCCAGCCCTAGCAACGTGCAGCATTGCATCGCGTAACGGAACGCTTTGCCGCGATCGTTGGCCTTGGCCACTTTCTGGAACTCCCCTATCGCTTCTTCCAACAATCCCATCTCGCGAAACGCGATACCCAGGTTGTAGTGCGTTTCCAAATCTTCGTCGTCGGAACCCATCTCTCCCAGTTCCGTGCGGAATTCTTCAAACACCTCTTTCAGAGGCCCAGAATCCAAGTCCCCGTTCGCTGTCGCTGGCACGTTGGCCATTTCCTGGCGCGCTTCGGCGGGTTGCGAGGATACGTTCTTGCTTTCCTCAAATTCTCCGAGCCCCAGGTGATCAATCTCGTTAGCCAGGTCGGCCAGGAACTGTTCGGAAGTGAAGTCTTTCCCATTCACTCGGGCCGCGCCCTGTTCCTGCCCGCTTCCGAGATCGTGCAATTCAACCGTTTCCTGCCTCACCGGCACGGGCGGGGTCACGGGAATCTGCGATAGCATTTCATGCGCGGGAACAACCGGTTCCGGTTCGAGGACAAGTTCAAATTCCTGGTCCAGCTCAAATTCGGGTTCCGAGGCTACTGGTTCTGGCAACGCCGCTTGGGGAACTTCGAGCTGTGGTTCCGGACCTTCCGCAGCAAGTTCGCTGTGTGCCGGCACCGGCAGGGTCGTCAACTCTTCATCCGGCAGCAGTTTCTCGGCGGCGTGCAGTTCCGGCACTTGGTGTACTGCTTGCGGGATCACGGTTTCTGGCGCAGCAACCTCGGACCGGGGTTCGGTCGGAATCTCAGCGGAAATTTCCGCGAATAAGGAGCTTTCTTCTTCCCGCTTCGCGGCCTCGACAGGCACCTCAAACTCAAGCGCCTCCGAGCTGTGCACTAGAGGAGTATTCACCCCCATCGGTGCTACAGGGGCAATCTCCTCGACCGGAGGCTTGGCAGCAGCCGCAGGCATCTCGGCCTCAACTGCCGCAGGCTCCGCTCCCACCGCAGGCTGTTTGGTCTCTTCCAGTACCGAAGCCCACTCCGAGGAAAGATCCACTTCCTCGGTACTCTCTTCCATTCGTGCGTTCGCGGGCACGGCGGGCGCTTGTTCAATAATCTCGATCTCCGGCAAGTCTTCCACAAACTCTGGTGCCGGAATTTCTTCGGCGGCCGCGAGCGTCGGTGCAGCTTCCAGTGCTTCGACAGGTAGTTCCAATGTCTCTGGTTCCGTGGCCTGTGCCAGAAATTCTTTGGCGGCCGCTTGTGCACTTTCCCCGGATACAGCTTCCAGTTCCTCGACCGGCACCGCGTCGACGGCTTGCGGCATGGCCGCCTCCACTGCCGCTGCAATCTCTTCATCGGTCAGACCCGCCGCGCGCTGGAATCGCCGGCGCAACTCGCCAAAGCGTTCGCTGCTGCGCGCGTCTCCGCGTTCGGCATGAATGTGTTCGAGATGCGCTGCAAGCTCGGCGGTTCGCCGGTCGTCTCCCGCACCCAGCACGAAGTCCAAAAGTTTTTCAAGCGTGGGCGTGTGCATCGGCGCACGCCGCAAAATCGCTTCGAGCAATCCGATGGCTTTCTGCGTCAATCCATAGCTTGCAAACAGATCGACATCGGTCAACGACTGCGCGATAAATTTCTGCGTTTCTTCGTCAAGTTGTGGTTCGGCCGAAATTGCCGCGGCATTTTGTGCCGATACCTCCGGTGTCGGTTCTTCCAGTCCAGGGCGCACCTTGGGAGGCTCTGGTTTCGGGATCTCTGCCTGCAGAGATTCTGGAATGCCCAGCTGGTCTGGTACCACCATGGGCGCAACTTCCGCCGCCAGCAGTCCCAGCTTGCGGAGAACGTCGTTCAGCTTGCGTTTGGCGGATTCGCTTTCCGGCTCGCGTTCGAGCAACTGCTCAAACGTTTCCTTGGCGCGGTCCAGTTTTCCAGCCGTCACCAGTCCTTCGCCGAGATTCGCCAACGCATCCGGCAATCGGAACGAATCACTGGTCCGGCCAAAGGTATCGACCAGCCACTCGAGTGGTTCCAATCGGCCCGGCAATCGCGCCGCCAACTCCGTCAGCAGGTGTACGACGCCTTCGTGTTCACCCGCGTCGATCATCGGAATGCGTATGCGGGAAAGCAGGGACATGGCGCGTTCGCCTTGCCCTTCCTCCAGCAGTGCTTGCGTGACTTTTTGCGTGGCACCAAAATTCTTTTCGTCGCTGGCGAAAATCTTCAACGCGAAAGCGGTGCCTTCGTCCCACTTGGCATTCTTCAGGTAGAGGTCCAGCAACAGTTCGGCCGGCTCGCCGCCCTTTTCGAGATCGGGCACCTGCTCCAGAATTTTTGCCGCTTGCGTAACGTTGCCAACCGAAGAGAACGACCGCGCCTTAACGATCAGTGCATCGAGCTGCTTGGGATTGATGTGCAGGGCTTTGTCAGCCAGCTTCTCGCATTCCGCCTGGTCACCACGAGCCAATGCCCGCTGCGATGCGGAAACGTAGACCTCCACCGCTTCGCCGGACTGACCCATGGCCGAATACAAATCAGCCAGACGCACCTGGATGCGCAAATTATCCGGCTCCGCCAGCAACAATTTCTTTAGCAGTGCGACCGCTTCGGGCTGCTTGTTGTTTTTCAGGTGGAGTTCCGCCAGTTGCAGAAACAGCGGCCGCGCCTCGCTCATCACGCCCTGTTGTACGTAAAGGTCGGCAAGCTTTTCGAGCGGACGAATTTCTTCGGGGGCAAGTTTCGCTATGCGCTTGTACACGGCAATCGCTTTGGTCAGGAATCCGTCGCTGACAAACAATTGCGCCAGGCGCTCAAAATAATCGATAGCCTGAAACGTTTCGCCTTGTCGAATATACAATTCCCCGATGGTCATCAGGGTGACTTGGTCTCTCGGCTCGTACTTCAAAATCTGTTGATACTCGGCGATGGCTTGCGCCACCTTGCCCTGGTTCAACAGTTTCTGTGCGGCTTCGACGTATTTGCTCTTGTTATAGGCCATGCGCAAACTGGGACGGCTTCCCCGCGAAAGCCACCCGCGACTTTCTCCTGGCGTGTTGCAGGCGCTGGGGCATCTGCAACCGTACAACTCACGCTACGCTGGGGAATGGGGGGCGTCAACGAAACCGGGGCCGGTTGTGAACAGGCAGTTATCCCCTTGACAGATACGATACTTGGGGGGCGAAGAGCGGGCGAACGAGTACTAGGACTGTGCGGGCCAGATTTCCAGTGGCAGGTCTCGCTGAATCGCTCCCGCAGCCCAGCAACGTGACTCTCGAACGGGGGCGAAGGATTGTCGGTGTAACGGGGTGGGCCCACACCGTAGTAGCGCCGCCAAATGTTCCGCGGTGGCATAGCCTTTGTGCTGTGCCAGACCATAGTCCGGGTACACCGTGTCCCACTCTTGCATCCGCGCGTCGCGATGCGTCTTGGCCAGGATGGAAGCCGCTGCGATGGACACGCTCCGTGCGTCCCCTTTGATCAAAGATTTCTGCTCGATCAAAACATCCAGCACCATGGCATCAATCAGCAGATAATCCGGCTGGACGGTGAGTTGCTGCAACGCCGCTGTCATGGCCTGCCGACTGGCTTGATAGATGTTCCACGCATCGATCCGCTGGGCATCGATTTCGGCCACTGCCCACGAAATGGCATGCTCGCGAATGCGCTCGGCCAATTCCGTGCGGCGCACAGGAGTTAGTTTTTTCGAGTCGTCCAGTCCAACGATGCGGCGTTTGGGGTTGAGAATAACGGCAGCAGCGACAACGGGTCCAAACAGTGCGCCGCGTCCGGCTTCGTCGATCCCGGCAATGCGGGTCCAGCCAAGCCTGCGCGCCGCCAGCTCAAAACGGGATGAGCACAGTCGCGTCATAAATTCAGAGTTAACGCGAGCAGTTTATCACGCGAACTGCGCGCGTGTTCCTCATTTAAGGTAGGAAACTGCAAACCGAGCTTTCACTGACCTGATCGCATGCTGCAACCGCACCTCACAAACCGCGGTGATCCCGAGGCATCCGGCCGGGTGTTGTCAACCTGTGGCTGGCTAGGACAGCTGCCCCTCGATTCTTCGTTGGGACTATGCCGTAGTTCCTTCTGATCGTCATTCCTCAGTTCCCGGATCTAGAGCAGCGTGCCGAGACAAGACCACCCCAGACGCACGGCCGGTTTGAGTCGTGGATGTTTTGCTACCGTCCCTACCCACCGGTCGACGAAGGACGCGCGAGAAATCGCAAAAGCTTCCGCACAATTCATAAAAGGACAGCTGCGAGCAGCTGTCTTTCGGAAATAGATAAGATAAAGCGAATTACGCCTTGGCGGCGACTGGTGCGGGTTCTTCGCGGGCGGCGCGCTTGATACGGGCGGCTTTGCCACGTAGGGTACGGAGGTAATAGAGGCGCGAACGGCGCACACTGCCCTTGCCGACCACGTCGATCGAAGAGATGGTGGGCGAGTGCAGGGGAAAAATGCGCTCCACGCCGGTGCCGAAGCTTACGCGGCGCACCGTAAAGGTGGCACTGCTGGCACGGCCCTTCTTGGAAATCACCACGCCTTCAAAGGTTTGTATGCGTTCCTTGACCTTCTCACCTTCGCCTTCAAGCAGGCGGACGTTCACGCGCACAGTGTCACCGGCGCGAAATTCGGGAAGATCCTTGCGCAATTGCGCTTCATGCAGCTTACGAATTACCGGATTCATTTCTGTATTCCCTGCAGACCCACTCAGGCGGGGCATGCACATCAAAGACAAACTGTAAGTATAGCGGGAATGCCCCAAATTGCCTAGCCGTTTTCTCCGAGCAGATCAGGCCGATTACGGCGTGTTTTCGCAACGGCTTGCTGGCGCCGCCACTCCGCCACCTCCGCGTGATGGCCGCCCATCAGGACCTCGGGCACTTTCCAGCCTCGATATTCGGCTGGGCGGGTGTAGTGCGGATAGTCGAGCAGCACTTCGCGCTCGCCTGCTCGGCTGGGCTTGACCATGGTCGGAGCCGCTGGGTAATCCTGAAACGATTCATTCTGGCTGGAAGCCTCATTGCCGAGCGCCCCAGGAAGCAAACGCGTCACCGCGTCAATAACCAGCGCGGCAGGCATCTCGCCACCGCTCAACACATAATCGCCCACCGATACTTCTTCATCGGCCAGATGCTCGGCCACCCGTTCGTCAACGCCCTCATAGCGACCGCAAAGCAGCACCAGCCGGTCCAGTTGCGCGTAGCGTTTGGCCGTTTCCTGCGTGAAACGGCGCCCCGCCGCCGACATCAGCACAATCGCCGTTTTCCGATTACGCGCTGCGGGTTCCACCGAACTGCCCACACCCTGGCCCAACAGTTTCTCGACTGCTTCAAACAAGGGTTCCGGCTTCAGCACCATGCCTTCGCCACCGCCAAACGGGCGGTCGTCGACGGTGCGGTGCTTATCCTTGGTGAACTCGCGCAAATCCTGAACAGCAATTTCGGCAATCCCCACCTCACGCGCCCGGCGCACGATTCCGTGGTCCAGCGGTCCCACAAAAAATTCCGGAAAAATGGTGATCAGGTCGAATCGCATGGCTAGGAAGTCTAATCAACCAGGGGTGCGGTTGTCATGCCCGGGCCAAGGAAGAATCCAGCGAGGCACCTTGTGGCAATAGTCGTCATACTGCTCGCCAAAAAGCCGCCGCAGGGCAGGTTCCTCATAGCAGATCACGAACAAATGGAACGCGCCGATTACGCACAGCAGATAAACGACGATCGGTGCTGACCCATACAGGAGAGCCTGACCCAGGATTACAGAGGAAACGGCCACATACATGGGATTGCGCGTGAACCGGTACAAGCCCCCGACCACCAGCACGCGAGGCGAATCGATGGGTGCCGGTGTGCCAAGACCTGTGGCCGCAAAATCCCACGCGCACCAGAGATAGAGGGCCGCTCCGGTCAGAATGAAAAGGAAACCTGAGAAGGAGAACCAAGACCCACGAATCAGCGCGGTTTTCTTCAATACTTGCGGCAACAAACCGCACACGGTTCCCGGAACAACCACCGTAAAGACCGCTGTCTTGCTCAGTCGCCAGAACACGGAACGACTCCTCGACGTTTACCCCCGCAGGCCCTCCGGCAAGGTTACCTCGATGCGCCGCAGGGTGGTATCGATCCGCGTGCAGATATCCAGGGCCAAGGGAATCAGTAGTTCGCCCTCTGGCGAATCCACTTGCAGAAGCGGCGTCCCCGGCTGGCCCTCCCCCGGGAAAAAAATATCACGCACTGTGCCCAGTACCGCAGGAGCAACGTCAGCGGCACAGGCGGCGGAGGTCTGCTTTGCTTCTCTGCGTGCATTCTCGAAAACGGTGCAGCCGATCAAATCGGTAACGAAATATTGACCGGCGGGCAACTGTACTCGTTCCGCAAGTGGCAGAAAGACGTCAAAGCCGCGAAATTTTTCCGCGTCGGAAATATTGTTCGAGCCGGCAAAGTGGAATACCCCCTGGCCGGGATGGCTTTGATTGATCCAGAAACGTAGCAAGGCAATCGGCTCGGGATCCTGCCGCTCCTTGCCGAGATACACCTGCCTAAGGGTGGCCAGTCGAGCGGGAAAATCCGTGAATAGCTCCGCTGCGACTTCGCCCTTGTTGCCGCGAGCGCGCAGAATCCGGGCGATCTGTACCCAGCGTCGTTCGGTTTCGGGGGAATCGCTCAATCTTCCAGTATCTCTAGCGTGAATCGCTTGTGAATCTTCATGCCCGCCGCACCCAGCAGCGTGCGGATCGCTTTCGCGGTACGTCCCTGACGACCAATGACTTTACCGAGATCCTCGGGATGCACGCGCAACTCCAGCACGGTTACTTGCGATCCTTCGACCGCTTTGACTTGCACGCCTTCCGGGTGATCGACCAGTGATTTGGCTATTTCCTCAACGAGTTCCTTCATAGGGTCCCCCGCGCGAACGTTCACTTGAACGAGCAACTGCCAGCGACCCCTCCCCTACCCGCCAGAGGACGCGCGAATCAACTGACCACCGTGACCTGAGCTAGAAGCGCGTACGAGCTTGCGCTGAACGATCGAGCTATGCGATTTTCTGAAGCTTGATAAAGCTACGAACGGTATCGCTTGGCTGTGCCCCTTCGCTTAGCCAATACTTGATGCGTTCTGCATCCAACTTCACTTCCGCTGGCTTCTTCAATGGATCGTAGGTGCCAACGGCTTCGCGGACTCGACCATCGCGAGCGCGCGTGCGTTCAATCACAACCACACGGTAAAACGGTTTTTTCTTCTTGCCAATTCTGGCCAAACGAATAGTTAACACTAAACACTTCCTCCTAGAGCTTCTCATTCTAGCGTGAGTGTAAGGCCCCCGGCAATGCTTGCCTGTCTGGGAACAAAGAATTATGAGACCGGGGGTGAGGGCCTAACTGCCATGGATTGAGGGGCAAGCCGCGTACCGTGCTTTCAAAACCCTGACGGAATGGTTCGATCGCATGGCGATCCGGGAGTTACACAAGTTTGGGAAGAACTCGTTCGAGGGGGGTGAATACGGAATGGGCGTGTGCGCGAACAGCCTGCGACTGGGCTGCGACTTGCGGCACATGGTCTATCTCGACGCGCACCGGCCGGCTGCTCGGAGCGGGCCCACTTCCTGGTTCAGCAAATGAATCAAGCGAAGCCCGGTGTGACCATTCCTTGACTCAACCCAGACGGTTCAATCCGTTAAAGGCCGCGGCTTTGTAACATTCCGCAAGCGTCGGATAGTTGAATACGGTCTGGATGAAGTAGGTCATCTTGCCTTTCAGTAGCAGGACGGCTTGTCCAATATGCAGCAGCTCCGCCGCATCCTCGCCGTAAATATGAACTCCGAGTAATTCGAGCGATTGCCGGTGGAACAGCAGCTTCAAGCGACCTTCGGTATGGCCGGTGATCTGCCCGCGGGCAATTTCACGATAGTACGCGACGCCGACTTCGTAAGGAACGTCCTCTTCCGTCAGTTGTTCTTCGGTTTTCCCAATGAACGAAATCTGCGGAATGGTGTAAATTCCGTACGGATAGCCAGCGGGATCAGACTCGGCCTGCAGACCAAATGCGTTCGCCGCCGCGATGCGCCCCTGCTCCATCGAAACGGATGCGAGACTGGGAAAGCCGATGACATCGCCTACCGCAAAGATGTGCGGTTGCGAACTACGATATTCCCGGTCCACCTTGATGCGGCCGCGGTCATCGGCCTCGATACCTGCCGCTGCCAGATTCAGTCGATCGATATTGCCCATGCGCCCTACGGCATACAACAGCGCGTCGCCAACGATGCGCTTCTTGCTGACCAGATTCGCAGCCACTTTGCCGTCGGGTAGCTCTTCCACGCTTTCCACTTCCTCGTTCAAGCGCATGGTGGCGCGGCGGTCGCGCATGTTGTAACTGAGCGCTTCTACCATTTCCGCGTCGGCAAATTCGAGCAAGCGCGGCCGTTTCTCGACCACGATGACGCGCACTCCCAGCGTGACGAACATGCAGGCGTATTCCACGCCGATAACACCGCCGCCCACAACGATCAGCGTTTTCGGCACCGTCGGCATGGTCAGAATCTGGTCGCTGTTGATAATCGTGCGGCCGTTGATCGGGACGTTTGGGTCTGCGGCGGGCTTGGTGCCCGTGGCGACGACCACATATTCGCCTTCTAGTTCGTTGTAGCCAGTCGTGTTTTCGACCCGGATGTGGTGGGGGTCGATGAACGATCCGACACCGTGATAGAGATCGATGCCATTGCGACGAAGCTGGTCTTGCAAGACTGCCGCTTCGTTTTCGATGACGCGATTCACACGAAAACTAAGATCGCTCATGGTGATGCTTTCCTTGGCGTGGTAGCTTGCGCCGTAGAAAGCCTGATCGTAGAACCCGGAGAGATGCAGGACGGCTTCGCGCATGGTCTTGCTCGGAATGGTGCCGGTGTTGATGCACACGCCGCCGATCATGGTCTGCCGTTCCACCACGGCGGCACGTTTGCCCGCTTTTGCGGCCTGGATGGCGGCTCTTTGTCCGCCCGGCCCGGAGCCGATGACAATCAGATCATACGGTTGCATTTAAGGAGTCCTGTATTTCTTCAAGTTCAGGGGCGTCGGCAGCATCCGAGGGGGCGGCCAGCTCCTGATCTTTCGTATAGGCGACGGCGATCTGTGATTCATGAGACGCCCCGGAACCGTTCACAGCAGGGTGGGCAAGTTGCATCAGGTGCTCCTGCACCGAAAATGACTTCACTTTCGGGCCGCGCGGCACTCGGGTATACAAACCATCCGATCCGAGGATTCGTGCTTTGCGATTGTCGGCAAGATAGGCAGGAAGAATCTCCTTCGAGATTCTTTCCTTCAATCGAGGATCCTTGAGCGGAAAGAGGACTTCCACGCGCTCGTACAGATTGCGCGGCATCCAGTCCGCGCTTCCCAGAAACAGCTCCGGATCACCGTTATTCTCAAAATAAAAGATGCGGCTGTGTTCGAGGAAGCGTCCGACGATGCTACGCACGTGAATGTGACTGCTGATGCCGCGCAGACCGGGAACCAGCGTGCATTGGCCACGCACGATCAGGTCGATCGGCACGCCGGCTTGTGAAGCTCGGTACAGCGCACGAATTATGGGTGGATCCACGATCGCGTTGCACTTGGCAATGATCCGCGCGGGCCGTCCGCGGCGGGCGTTGCGCGTTTCCCGATCAATCAGCGCGAGGCAAGTCTCGGCCAGATCTCTGGGCGCCACAAGCAGCGGCAGGTAATTGGATTTTTCTGCGTATGCCGTCAGGAAATTGAAGAGATCGCTTACCGCTGACGTAATGGCTTCATCGCTGGTAAACAAGCTAAGGTCGCTGTAAAAGCGGGCCGTCGAAGGATTGTAATTGCCGGTGCCCAGGTGCGCGTAGCGGCGCATCTTCCCGTCCGGGTCGTTGCGCACGATCAGCGCGAGCTTGGCGTGGGTTTTTAAACCCACCAGTCCGTGGAAGACCTGCACGCCGGCATCTTCAAAGCTCCGGGCCCAGCGAATGTTGGTGGCTTCCTCAAAGCTGGCCTTCAATTCCACGACAACTGTGACCTCTTTTTTTCCGGCCGCTTCCAGCAGCGATTTGGCGATGGGGGAATCCGAATTGGTGCGGTAAAGGGTCTGTTTCATCGAGAGCACGCGCGGGTCGTGCGCGGCGGTCTGCAGAAAATTAACGACTGGATCATAGGAATCATACGGATGATGGAGAAGCACGTCCTGTCGGTGCAGTGTTTCAAACATCGAATCGGTGTCGTGACCAATCTGTACTTGCCGCGGAACGTATTTCGGGAATTTCAGGTCCGGGCGCGGCGTTTCTTCATACAACTGAAACAACCGCTGCAAATTGACGACTCCGGGCACGCGAAAGACCAGTGATTCGTCCAGATAGAACGTGGAAACCAGGCGATTGATGATTTCCGGATGAGCGCCCGCTTCGATTTCCAGCCGCACGGCATCGCCTTTGCGACGCTGCGCCACTTGCGAGTCCACCGCCTCTAGCAAAGTGCGCGCTTCTTCCTCTTCCAGATACAGATTGCTGTTGCGGGTGATGCGGAACGGTGCGGAAGCCAGGATTTCATAGCCGCGATAAAGTTTTTCCGCATACGCGGAAATAATGTCCTGCAGAAACACATAGTGAATGCTGTTGTCGCCGTTGGGCACGCGCAGCAGACGCGGTAACGCGCGGGGCACGGTGAGCACGCCAAAGAATGGCTTTTCACTTTTGTGGCGCCGGCGCCGAAGCAGGAACGCGATGCACAATGCCTTGTTCAAGACATGCGGAAAGGGGTGTGACGGATCAACGGTCACCGGCGTGAGCATGGGATATACGCGGCGCTCGTAAAAGGTCTTCGCGATCCGCGCTGCCTTGGTGTGCAGTTGGTCGAGCGAAAGGACGCGAATGCCATGACGCGCCAGCAGGGGCACCAGTTCGCCGTTCCAACATTTGTGTTGGTCGCGGACAAATACGTGCATCGCGGCGGATAGTCGCGCCAGCTCTTCGGCGGGGGTGTGGCCATCCGGGCTGATGCTCTGCGAACCGTGCTCAATTTTCTGCAGGAAACTGGCAACCCGGACTTCCACAAATTCGTCCAGGTTATTGGCGGTGATGGCCAGAAACTTCACCCGTTCTAGCAGCGGATTACTGGAATCGCGCGCTTCTTCGAGGACGCGTTGATTGAAGGCCATCCATTGCAGATGGCGGTTGAGATAGAGCCGCGGGTCCTTGAGAGTGGCGCGAGACATGGCGTCCTTGGGCGATGGGAGAGCATGCCTTTTACTACGTTACGGCCAGATAAACAAGCGGCAGCGGTGATATGCTCCTAGACAACCTGAGGTATACCATGCGAGTCGTCCGACTTCTAGTCGTCGGTTTGGCCCTGTTTCTCCTTTCCTCCGCCCTCCCGGTCTGGGCGCGGGACGATGAGCAGTTGGAGCAGAAGATCGACTTGCTGCTCTCTCAGATGACCCGCTCGACTGATCCCGGCCTGGCGTTATTGATCAAAAAGGACGCAAGCGACTATTTTGAAAAGGGTTACGGCCTGCGCGAAATAGGCAAACCGGAGAGGATCGAGCCGTCCACAAACTTTCGACTGGCTAGCGACACCAAGCAGTTTACCGCCGTGGGCATCATGCTTCTGGTGCACGACGGCAAACTTCGCTACGAAGATCACCTGACGGATATTTGGCCGGATTTTCCCGCCTATGGAAAAGAGATCACCCTGCGCCACTTGTTGACGCACACTTCCGGATTGCCCGACTACGAGCAATTAATGGAAGAAGTTGAGAAGAAATCCGGGCCGCGCTGGTCCGCTGAACATCAAATCCAAGATGAAGAAGTGCTGTCGCTTTTGAAGCAGCAGTCGGCGGGGAGATTTCCTCCCGGAACCAGTTGGGCCTACAGCAATTCGGGCTACGTCGTGCTCGGAATGGTGATCGCAAAAAAATCAGGAACTTCGTATCGAGAATTTATGGAGCGTAGGATTTTTGCACCACTGAATATGAAGCATTCGGTCGTGTACCAGAAGGGAAAGAACAAAATCTCGGAACGAGCCTTCGGTCATTCGAACTCGGCCCCGGACTCGGGTGCGCCGACTCCGCTGTTCCAAGTGGATGACCAAAGCGCCACTTCGGCAACTTTGGGGGATGGCGGTATTTATTCCAATCTTGAGGATCTATCGAAATGGGATGGTGGATTGCAGAATCACACCTTGTTGAGCGCCGCGGAGATGGCTCCGGCTCTCACTCCCGTGAAACTTACCGATGGTTCGGAACCTCACTGGCCGAGCGAACCAGGGGAAGATAATCTGGCGCCCGGCAAACCGGTTTCCTACGGATTTGGCTGGTTTGTTGACTACTATGACGATCGCGCACGCATGTGGCACCCCGGAAGCACGGAAGGTTTTCGCAGCGTGATCCAACGTTTTTCGACCAGTGGCGTGACCATTGTAATTCTCTCTAACCGCAGCGATATGAATCCAAAGGCACTCTCAGAAAAAATCGCAGACCTGATCTTCGCCGAAAATAGGAAGTAGGGGGATCTGCGGTGCGGCGTCTCTATCAGGATCGGGCGTGAGTGGGAAGGGACTAGCCTAACCCGGCCAGTTTGCCGAGGCCCTTCATTTTGGCGCGGGCCGCCAGAGCTCCATATTGCTTCATCATCGTGCGCATCTGCAGATACTGCTTCACGACCTGATTGACGTCCTGCACGGTGGTACCGCTGCCCTTGGCGATGCGTTTGCGCCGTTTGCCGTCGATGACGTTGTGATCGCGGCGCTCTTCATTGGTCATGGAATTGATGATGGCTTCGACCTGCTTCAGCTTCTTTTCGTCAACCTGCGCGTCTTTCGGCAAATTTTGCAGCGGGCCGATCTTTGGCAGCATGTCCACAAGCTGCTCGAGCGGACCCATCTTGCGGATCTGCTTCAACTGATCGCGAAAATCTTCCAGCGTAAACTCTTCCTTGCGCAGCTTGCGTTCGAGTTCGAGCGCCGCCTTCTTGTCGAAAGCGCCTTCCGCGCGTTCGATAAGCGACATAATGTCGCCCATGCCCAGTACGCGGGAAACGATACGCTCGGGATAAAAACCTTCGAGGGCATCGTATTTTTCACCGAGTCCGACGAACTTTACCGGCGCACCGGTGACTTTGCCGATGGAAAGCGCTGCGCCGCCGCGAGCGTCGCCGTCGAGCTTTGTGAGAATGACTCCAGTGAGGCCGAGCCGCTTGTGAAATTCGCCGGCGCTGCGCACCGCGTCTTGCCCAACCATGGCGTCGGCGATGAACAGCATTTCACTGGGCTGCAGTTCTTTTTTCAGTGTGGACAGTTCGTTCATCAACTCGTCGTCAATGTGCAAGCGGCCTGCGGTGTCGACGAGGACCACGTCGCTGGCGGAGAGTTTTGCTTCCTTGATTGCGCCGCGAACGATTTCCAGCGGCTTATCGGTGCCGGTGGCCGGCCACACAGAAATGCCGATGGCCTTGGCAACCTGTGAAAGCTGTTCGCGTGCCGCCGGGCGATATATGTCGGTGGAAACCACGATCGGGCGATGGCCGTGCTGCGTGAGCCACTTTGCCAGCTTACCGGTGGTGGTCGTCTTACCGGAACCTTGCAGGCCGACGATCATCCACACCGAAGGAGGCCGCGACGCGAAGAGCGGCTTGGCATGCTTGCCAAGAAGGGCCAGCAGTTCGTCGCGAACAATCTTGATGACTTGCTGGTCGGGCGAAAGCTGCAGCATGACTTCCGTGCCGAGTCCCTTGGCACGGATATTGGCCAGGAGTTCGTCTGCCACGCCTACGTTGACGTCGCCATCCAGCAGCGCCTCGCGGATTTCCGCCAGCGCGGCGTCCAGGTGCTCGTCGGTAAGCTTGCCCTGTCCGCGAAGATTCTTGAAAGTTCGTTGCAGTCGATCGGTCAGGTTCTCAAACATGAGTTCTCACACCTGTGCGTAATCTAAATATTGTAGCGCTTAGCGAGCGGATATGTCGCGGCATGTGAAAGATTAGTGATTGAGAAGGTTCTGGTAAGTTGCATGGTAGAAAATTCAGATCGAAAGGATCTGCGACGATTTTAATGGTGACTCGTGGAGGGCAGGACCCAAGGAATTCGAGCAAGAAACTCCACCGCACAGACTCTTAATCCAACAGGGAGTGTGCCGCCGGGAAACGATGATGTGAACCGGTAAACAAAGGGCTCCCTCTGTTGCTCAGGCACTTTTTCAAATCTCGGCGATAGACTTCCAACAAACAAGAACCAACCGCCGTAGAGATGACCACTCGAGTTAGCATCAAAATCGTAGTCAAACGCTTCCCACTCCCTAAGTGGATCGATCCCGAGTAGCTCTAGAAATTAGACAAACTCTTGCGGATATATCTTGCCGCGCTGCGCTACAAAGCTCTTACAAGAAACGCAGGTACACCTGTCAGCGCCCGGTTTCGTGACCGTCTGAAGATACAATTCGACGGTGGCATCTCGGTCAAACAGGGCTTTTTGCTGACCAATACTAACTTCTTTCTTCCTATCGCAAATTCTATATCTGATTTGGATTTGTAGTGAAGAGCGTTCAATTACTCTGCTACCGGAGACTGTACTCCCTGAATAAATGCGCGGAGCAGAACGACGAATCAGACATGCTGCAGGTGTGTGTCCTTGAAGTGCGTCGGGTACTTCAGGCCGTAGCCCAACATGCGATCGAAGCCGATGTGCGAGAGCCAGATCAGGGCATAGGGAAAAACCTGCGGTGCGGAAAGAAGCAAACCGAGGATCAGCAACACGACCGGACCTGCAAGCGTGTGCGCGACATTGTAAATCGCTGCACCAACTCGGACGTTTGCCAAATATCCCAGCATGAATAAATCGGGCGTAAGGAACAACGCGGCGTAGAGCCACCAGCGATAGTGGCCCTGGGAATAAAGCACAACCGCCAGTACAAAAATCGACGTGCCTTCGAGATGCAGTAACCAGCGTGGATTTGTAAGCATGATCCTTTGTTCAGCGAGATCGCGTTTGCGTGGTGGTCAGAATGACAATTTGATGCCGACCTGCGCGGCAAAGGGTATGCCGACCGTGGTGCCCGGACCGAAGAAATCGCCGAGCGCGCCGGCAGGAGCGCGCAACTGATTCAGGCTAGTGATGGGAACAGCACATGCGGGAGTCGGGCACAACGCGGTTGCATTCGACAGTTCATTCACCGGAGTGGGTAACGCGGAAATATCGGCGATGTAGTTGTTGCCCGGATTGTTGCGATTGAACAGGTTGAAGAATTCGACGAATGGCGTGACCGCGTAACGATCGCGAATCGTGAACGGCCGGCTGACACGCAGATCCACTTGTATATAAGGAGCCCCGCGAAACTCGTCGAGCGAAGTTTTCACACCGTTCACGACAGCGCGATCGCCGACGGGCGTGGTCAGTGTAAAAGGCCGGGCGCTTTCGACTTGCGCCAGCGTGGCTAGCTGAAATCCCCCGGGAATCAGGAAGGTTCCCGCGAGCACAAAACGATGGCGCACGTCTTCGCCGGACGGGCCGTAATCGCCCGGAGCAAACGGATTCTGCGGATCGCAAACGCCGTTGACGTAGTCGAACAGTTCGCCGACATCGCAGCCCCAGGTCTTGGCAGTAGACAGGGTATAGTGAGCAACAAAATGCGCTCGCCGCGATACATTTCCTTGCAGGCGCAGGGCAAGACTGTCGTAGCTAGAGCGATTGTCGGAGCGGAAAACATTTGCCTCTTCGTAGCCGTAATTGCGATAGCCGTGCATGCCGGTCTCGTGCGTCCAATCGGCGCTGACCAGCCAGTTGGAAGAAAGTTCGTGCTGAACACCGGCGGTAGCGTGCAGGGCATACGGCGTGTGGTAATTCGGGTCGATCAACGCTGGCGCAAGCGGGCTATTCTGCAAGCTGCCGGCATTTACGGATTGAAACGCATTCACCCAGCCGTTTTGCGCAAGATCATCGAAATAGATTCCCACGCCGGCGCGTAAAACTGTTTTGCGGGAAGCGCCGAGCATTTGCGCGATACCGAGCCGAGGAGCAATCTGTTTGCGGTAATCGTGAGGAATACCCTTGACGAGCCCGGTCTCGAGCGCGGGATTGAAACTCTGATCGCGGCCGGAGGCAATGAACAAGCCGAACGTGGTGTCGTAGCGCAATCCGTAATTTACAGTGAGCCCCGAGTTGATGCGCCAGGAATCTTCGGCGTAAATACCAAGCCGCTGAACGTTTTGCGAGAAACTGCCGTCACCCGCGGGCGTAAAAACGCTGCCATCGGCATAGTCTGTTGAGAATTGCGCCAGGTTTTCTGAATTCAGTGTGTAGTAAGCCGGATTTTGGGGAAAGGTGACCAAGGTTTCCGCTGTGGCGGCGAGCGCTCCGCTCAAGACCGGCTCATGAATAAAATTCACGCCAAAACGTGTGGCGTGACGGCCCGCAACGTGGCTGACATCGTAGCGAAGCTGGTATTTCTGTTGATTGCGCAACACAGGAAACGCAGTGATCGCGGTGACGTATTGGTTGTCACCATAGGTCTCAAATCCAGTGATGGTGCTGGCCGTGGTAGTGAACGGAAATGCCAGCGCAAATCCCAGATTTGAATTTCGAGACTGCGTGAGATGCAGCAGGCTGGCGTTCAGCACCAGCGAACTGGACCACGACGGCGAGAAGGTGAATTGCTGGCCAACCACAAAGCTGAAGTAATTGTTGTGTGCCGCGGATCCCGTGGAAGGCAGCGAGCCCTGCTGCACCAGGGAATTGCCCATGGTGTACGTGTCGGTCGCGGCGCGAAGAAACCAACGCGAGCGGTCGGACTGCGCCCAGTCCAGGCGAATGGTGGCGAGATAATCGCGAAACGGAATCGGCACGCTGCTGGGCACATCGATCGAGGTGACACCCGGAATCAGTCCGAGCGCGGCCAATTGCGATAGCGCGTCGAATTGTTCCACGCTGGCGGGACTGTACGCGATACTGGAATTTTCATGCACATATTCGAGCGACGTAAAAAACCATAGCCGGTCTTCGACGATCGGTCCGCCCAGCGTGCCGACGAAATTCCGGCGAGAGAATGGCTGCTTGGGATCGGGTGCGGGATTGTCGATCGGAAAGCGCGCGTTTAGCCCGGCGGCTCGTTCGTAGAATGCCAGATCGCCGTGCCAGTCGTTGGTGCCGCTGCGCGTGGTGATGACCACGGAGCCCGCGGTGGTGCGTCCTGTGTCTGCATCGGTTTGCGCGGTGCGAAATGCGAATTCCTGAATGGCGTCGGGCGAAAAATTCTGCAGGAAGCCGCCGATGTAGTCGTCGGAATTGTCGCCGCCATCGACGGACACTTCGTTATTTAGGCCGGAACTGCCGCCCGTAGCCACAGCCGTGATGCGCGCCTTGGTGGGGTCGGATGGCTCGACGGGTTCGGTGCCGGGCGCAAGATAGGAAATGTTGGCGAAGCTGCGCGCGGCAAGCGGGATGTCTGTCAAGTCCTGGCGGTAAATGACCGCGCCATGAACGGCGGTGGCGGTATCGAGTTGCTCAGAAGTGATCGATTGTGTCGAAGTGACCGTGATTTTTTCGGCGACGGTGCTGGGCCGCAAGGTGACGTTAATTTCTCGCACCGAACTGACCGCAATAGCGACCTGCGCATGTGCCATGGCGAAGCCATTCGCTTGCGCGGTCACCAAGTAGCAGCCGGCGGGGATATCTTCAATACGGAATTCGCCACGAGCATCGGTGTGCGCTTCCCGGTCAAAAGACGATGCTCCGCTGTGCACGCCGATGGTTACCGATGGCACTCGCGCGCCGCTGGTGTCCTGAACCGTGCCGCGCAAAGTGCCGTTTGGATTTTGCGCAAACACTGCAACGCAGAGCGCAAAACTGCAGAACAAAAGGAGCAAAACACGAAACTCCTGGCGAATGGTCATTGGGCGAGATCTTTTACTCAGCTCTTCCCCCAGTTGGGGAGAAGCAAGTATAGCGCGAGGCATGTAGCGAAAGAACCCGCGTGGACGGCAAGTCAGGATAGAATCCCCGGTGGCTCTTGAGGAGGCGAAATGATCAACCGGCGCGGATTTCTTTCTTCGTTTGCGGCAGTGGCGGCCCTGGGAGGCGCGGACTTCCCCTCCGTTTGCAAGGAGTTGCTGGGCAAAACGCCAGAGAAACTTCCCGAGCCCGGTCTGTATGACAGCAGTGAAGAGGCCTACTGGACGGAGATTCGCAAACAGTTTTTGATTCCGGAAGACGAAGTATATATGAACAACGGCACGGTGGGCTCTTCGCCAGTGCCGGTGTTGAACGCGGTGTTTGAAGGGTATCGCGACTCCGAACGCCTGGCGCAGGCGGATCCCGAGGACTATCCGATCTGGGGCTACGCGTCGTGGAACCAATTCCGCGATCCGCTGGCGAAGTTTGTTGGCTGCACGCGCGACGAACTGGCGCTGGTGCGCAACGCGACAGAGGCGAACAGCTACATCGCGAATGGAATCGATCTCAAAGCTGGCGATGAAGTGCTGATGACCGATCAGGAGCATCCCGGCGGTGAACAGCCCTGGAATTTGCGCGCGAAACGTTACGGGATCGTGGTGAAGAAAGTGACGCTGCCGAAGCCGGTGCCGGATGCGGCGACGGTGCTGAATCTTTTCAGCGATGCGATCACTCCGAAGACTCGAGTACTTTTCTTCAGCCACATCAGCACAGTAACGGGCGTGGTGCTGCCTGCGAAAGAATTGGCGGCACTGGCGCGCTCGAAAGGCACTTTGTGCGCCGTGGACGGAGCGCACGTGCCAGGAATGATGCGGCTGAATATTGCAGCGATTGGCTGCGATTTTTATTCGTCGAGCCCGCATAAATGGCTGCAAGCGCCCAAGGGCACGGGATTTCTTTATGTGCGCGATGAGCAGATCGACCGCCTGTGGAACACCATCGCTACCGAGGGTTGGGAAGACAAGAAAATTCGCGCGGAACGATTTCAGCGCATCGGCAGTTCCAACGTGCCGGCCTTGTGCGGATTGCGCGCGGCGACCGAACTGGCCAATCAGATCGGCATGGAACGAATCGAGAAGCGTCACCGGCAGATGGCCGACTACATCTTGAAAGAGATGCTCTCACGCGGCGCGGTGAGCTGGACCTCGCCCGATCCGGCGCTGCGATGCGGAATCGCCACGGTGACAGTGGCGCCGTCCAAGATGCCAGATATGGAATTGTGGCTGTGGAAGGAAAAGAAAATCAGGATACGGGGCGGGTTACCGTCAAAAGTCCGCATGTCCACGCCATATTATTTGCTGCATAAGGATGTGGATCGTTTTCTGGCGGCCTACGATGAATACCGCAAAAAGGCTTAAATCGCGCTGCCGGCATCGAAGGATCGCATTTCTGCTAGTGTTTTTTTCTGCGAGTTTCTGCGCCGCGCAGGAAAATTACACGCGGGTGGAGATTGGCGGTGAGTTTGGGACCATCCGGCAGACACCTGTTGGCGGTGGCGGGAAGAACTTTCCAGGATTTGGGGGACGGTTCGACTGGAATTTCAACCGGCGGCTGGCGCTCGAAACGGAATTTGATTTTTTCCCGGAACATTCCGCTTCGCTGTTGCTGAATCAGGGTGGCTCAACGTTTCAAGCCGTGTTCGGGCTACGCGCGAAGGTCGTTCAGACCCAGCGTATTTCGGTGTTCGGACTGATTCGACCGGGATTGCTGCAGTTCAGCGATGTGCTGAGCAATAACATGAATCCGGATGGGAGCAACCGGACATTTTCGCCTACTTATTTTGAGCTAAACCTGGGCGGAGGGATCGAGTATTACCTTTCGCCGCGCTGGGTACTGCGCGCGGACATCAGCGGGAATCCGTATCGCGTGGCGAACGAGCATTACTCCACACCGAACGGTCCGGGGTTCGCAATCGGCAAGATCGAAGACACGACCCGACTGAATTTTGGCGTGGCTTACCGGCCGGGGACATTGCGAGACAACGAAGCGGAGCGGCCCGTTTCTGGTAACTGGGAATTTGGCCCGCTGTTCAGCAGCTTGGTCAGCGTGCGCGAAGGTTCAGCGAATGGCGTGCGCACGGATCTCGGGCTTGGCGGATATTTTTCGCGGCGGTTGTATGGCGTTTTTTATTTTGATAGCGATGTGCTGTATTTTCCGGCGAACCGCGCCACGGCTGGGCCACACGATGGCGGCGAAATCTTTCAGGGACTGTTCGGCGTGAAGGGCGGCCTTCGACGCAACCACGTGGGATTTTTCGGCAAGGTGCGCCCGGGGTTCAACAGTTACTCACAGGCAGTGACCAGCGTGACGGGGCCCAGCGATAGCACACAAACATTTACCTACGCCCGCTCGACAAATATTGTGCTGGACCTGGGCGGAATCGTGGAGTTTTATCCGGCGGAGCACGGCACCTTGCGCCTGGAGGCCGGCGACACGCACACGTTTTATGGCACACGAACGATCGACGTGAACGGAACGAATACTGTGTACCAGGGCGGCGGGTTGAAACACAGCATTCAGTTTATTGCGGGGTATGGCTGGCGGTTTTGAAGTTTTTGGAGTGCGGGAGCCCCGCTCCCGCTTTTTAGATTGTCGATCTGCTGACACCGCAAAAGCGGCAGTCCGACTGCCGCACTCCAAATGGTGTGGAGGCGAAGGGCAATGACACAAGAGTTGTGGACCGCGGTCGATACATACATCAAAGAAAAGATGATTCCCGCGGATGCGGTGCTGTCCGCGGCTCAGCAGAATGGAATCGATGCGGGACTGCCGCCGATTGCCGTTTCGCCGGCCCAGGGAAAGCTTCTCTACCTGCTGGCGCGGATGTGCGGCGCAAAAAATGTGTTGGAGATCGGCACGCTGGCCGGATACAGCACCATCTGGATGGCGCGCGCTCTACCTCTCGGGGGACGCGTGATCACGCTGGAGTTGGACGCAAGGCACGCGGAAGTTTCGCGCAAGAATTTTGCGATGGCCGGGCTGGCGGATGCGATTGAGGTGCGCCTTGGAAGTGCGCTCAATTCGCTGCCGAAACTTGTGGAAGAACGGCGCGGCCCGTTTGACCTGATCTTCATCGACGCTGATAAGGCCAACATTCCTGCTTACTTTGATTGGTCGCTGAAACTGTCGCGCCCGGGCACGGTCATCGTGATCGACAATATTATTCGCGATGGCAAAGTGATTGATGGCGATAGCAAGGACGCGGACGTTCAGGGCGTGCGTCAGTTCAATCAATTGCTGGCGACCGATAAGCGCGTCAGCGCCACGGAAATCCAGACGGTTGGCGAAAAGGGCTACGACGGGTTCGCGCTGCTGGTGGTGAATGCTGACTCTTAGTTTGGGGGTCGACTCACTATCACTGGAAGTCATCCTGAGGGGCATGGTGTCGGCGTCCCGAAGGATCTCAACGGCTAAAGCTAGCAAGAACTGATGGTTGAGCTCCTTCGTCGATCCTGATCGGATCGCCTCAGGATGACAACGACGGTTAACGTGGAGATGATGGGATCGGTTTGCTAGAGGAAGCAGATGGCATTTATTTCGGTAACGCGGCTGCGGGTGCGATCTTTTTTCTTCCTGCCGCAGTTCATGTGGGGAGCGCTGCGCTCGGCGAACCAGGCCGAGCGCAGCGGCGGATTTCTTGGCGGCAAGATCGTACGTATGCCGCGAAATGTGTTCTGGACCGTCACTGCATGGGACACCGAAGCGGCGATGAATGCCTATCGCATCGCAGGAGCGCATCTGCGCGCCATGCCCAAACTGCTGAAGTGGTGCGACGAAGCGGCCGTCGCGCATTGGAGCCAGGACTCCGCAGAAATTCCGTCGTGGCAGGAAGCGCATCACCGCATGGTTACGGAAGGAAGATTGTCGAAGGTCAATCATCCTTCGGCCGCGCAACTCGCGGAGCAAATCCCTGCACTAGAACCCAGTTACGCAGAGCGTCGCCTACTCCCTGAGGTGAAATCGTCCAGAACTCCGAAGGGCTGACTAGCACTCGATTCTATTTGGGGGAACGCGTGTAGGGTTTGGGGTGGACTAACAAAGCCTTGATGAGGGACACCTTTAGCGTCGCGGCGATGACTTTGCGTCAGATGTGTCGGGGCTGTCGTGCGCCTGCCATTGTGTCGAACCGTTGACCAAAGCACTTTTGAGACCCACTCGGTAATCGGTGCAAGAAGTTGACGCCAGGCTGGAGCACTTTCGGAAAGCCTGACCGCAAAGGGTGCCTTTAAACGACACGACCCGTCGCGCTGTTCAAAGAACCATTCACGTCTTAGTGGCTGGCTTTTTATCCATTCAAGCAGAAACGCGTCGACATGCGGTCGACCTACTTCCATCAAGTCACAGGCCAAACTGTCACGAGCATCAGTGTCAACGTGCAGAAAACCAATCCCAGGATCTAGTCCGAGTGCAGCAGCGGATACCCCAAGGGTTTCGACGAATCCAACTTCATCTTCATTACTCCTTATGAGTCCAACCGTAAAAAATGGAGCTCACTCTTGGGTGTCAATCTAATAGATGGCGAGTCCTATCAAATCGCGATGCAGCCCACAATAAATCAGGACAAGGTAATTCCAGACTCCTTCCGAATCCTTCTTCGCAAATACTTGGGCAAGCCGGAGACGAAATCGCTGGCCCCCGATGGAACGCCCTGTACTGGAGCAACGTGCGGCCTTCTGCAGAGAGCTCGAATTACAGCAGGGAAGCTTGTTCCAGTTGGCAAAGAGACAGATCGGCGCTGGGAACAAGGCGAAGATCCGAGCATGATTGATTCCGATATCTATGTTTTTGAAAAGCGGACAAAACTGGCAGTTGCCGATCCTTCGGAGAGGAAGAGTTGGCGTGCGATTGGTCTCAGACGTCTATCGAGAGAATCGAAATTGAGCACCGTGCCGGTTTCCAATGCATTAAAGGGCATACCGGTTCGTCCTCGGACCCTCTCGATCATTCGACAAACGGCAGACAGACTGTCGAGCTAGCTAAGTCCGGGAACCGGCCTTCTCATGGAAGGAGTTAGCACGAAGCCGCATTGGTGAGACTGCCCTCGGAGTCTCCGTGGAACAAGGCCGCATCGCCGCCGGCCGCTCCTCTAAAGTCAATCCTCAAGGCTTGGTCCAGGTTTCCGACACGAGAAACGGCAGATCGTGCACCCAGTCTTCCGATTTTAGTCCCACCGGATAGATCACGTGCGCCAGATTGTCTTTGGTGTAGGCCAGGACAAATGCCGAATGGCCCACTTCATAGTTGCCATCTGGTCGCACGGTCCCTTTCTTAGCCGGTGGAAGATTGGCAGCCACTTGTGCCGCCTCGATGGCTTCTTCGCTTCCCGTGAGGCCAATGAAACGCTTATTAAAGCGATCGAGGTACATGCGCAATACCTGCGGCGTATCGTGGGCGGGATCGGTGGAGACAAAAACCACCTTGAATTGGCCGGCCGTAGCCGGCGGCAATTTCCGCAGCGCATCCGCAATCATATCCATCTGCAGCGGACACATGTCCGGGCAATGGGTGTATCCGAAAAACAGAAGCGTCACATATCCCCGGGTGTCGGCGTCAAAATCGAACGCCGTGCCCGAGGTATCCGTGAGCGTGAATTTTGGTTTGGGGAGCGGCGGAGAAACCAACCCCCCGTGATAGTCGGCTTTGCCGGGCGCGGCCCGCGCCGGCTCGGGCACCTTTGAGGGCGCCTGAGCTGAGACGTCGGTGACCGTCGCTCCCCATAGCAGGAGCCCGAACAGGCAGCACCTTGAGAATTGGGCTCTCATGAAGTGCCCATTGATCTTGCCAACGTCGTGCGCACTACTTTACTACCACCGTGCCGTGCATCCCCTCGACATCATGCAGCGCACAGTGGTAAGGGAAGGTGCCGGCGATATTGAATGTTACGCGAAAGTGGGTCGTCCCAGGAGGCGATTGCCCGCGTCCGGCCGCGTCTTCCGGCGCCGCTTCCAGAAACCCGGAGTTTACACCGGTGGTCGGGGTGGCATTTCCAAAATTACTGGCTGAGTTTATGGTCGCACCCAGCGCCCCATCCGCTTCCGGACTCGCGTTGACCAACGCCATGTCATTAACCAAAGTATCACTACTTCCCGACGTTATCGTGTGCGGCTCAGTATGATCCACGTTCGTGAATTCAACTGTATCTCCTTGGTGGATATAGATCGTTTCCGGGAAAAAGCGAGCAATGACCAAGTACTGCCGCCCTCCGCCCGTAGCCACCATTTCACCGGTCATGAGCACTTCATTTTTGGATCGCGGAAAATCCCTTACTTCTTCCTTGGGTTTATCGGTGTCCTTCAGAATATCTTTCGCCTCGTCCCGGGCCTGCCTGTCGTAGTCCGACTGAGTGTACGGCAGAGATGCGGCATAAAACGGTGACGTCGAATCCGTGCTAAGGACGTGTACGGTTCCGATCATGTTAGTGTGAATCAAACATACCAGCTTGTAATTGCCCGGATTCGGGAAGGTCACCGCAAAGGTTGAGGGAGCCGTGCCACCAGTCAATGCAGCGCTGGAAACACATGCACTCTCGTCATAGGTGGCTGTGCCGCCGTTGTAGGGGTTAGGGCTCGGACACTCAGTAAATGGCCCCGGACCTGGATTCCCGAAATAGAAAGGCGGCCCGATCGGCGGCCCGGACGGCGGCCCTATGGGTGGTGGCGGCGTTGGACGTGTCTGTCCGGGGTTCAAGAAAGTAACTGTGTGCGGAAAATTCTTCGGTTGCCACGTCCACTGTATGCTGTCGCCCGCGTAGATCCAAATCTCGTTCGGTAGGAATGCGACGGCCTGATTGGCTTGATCGCGGCTCTCTGCTCCTACGTTCAAATACCAGGTTTGCGAGGCTTTTGCCGTCTGCGGAACTCCGATCAAAAATGCCAGTAGCAGTGTCGAGCCGAAGATAAGCGGAATGTTAATCGCACCGCAGCGTTCTCCGAAAACGCCTCTGTGGGTCTGAGTCATAGGCCTTTCCTTTCTGGTTTTTTTCAGTAGCCGAACGCCGCAAGAACCGCGATATTGCCGCGACTCGCAGAGCAATCCTTGAGAAATTACCTGGGGTGTATTTGAGAGGCGCCAGGTCGCGATTCTCGTCCCCTCAGGCCTCACACTCACATTTCTCGCAAGATCGTTCCATAGACGCGGGGTGAACTCCGGGTGAACTTGAGCTGAAGAAGCGATGTTTCTGAATCATCAGGAGTTAACGACCGTAGTGAATCGCCGAATGAGCCATTGTGGTCATCGGAATGAGCTATACTCACTCCGAAGGCTGGTGCAAGTTTCTTTGTCCATCCCCAGTTCACCTCCTGCGGCAGCGAGTTTTGATCAATTTCAGGTTGATCTGACCAGTGGCGAACTGTTGCGCTCCGGCGTGCGTGTGCCCCTTCAGGGCCAGCCATTTCAAGTGCTACGTTTGTTGCTCGAGGCAAATGGAAAAGTCGTTACCCGCGAAGAGTTGCGCCAGGTACTGTGGCCCGAAGACACGTTCGTCGACTTCGAACTCGGTGTGAACACTGCCGTCAAGAAACTACGCCAGGCCCTCGAAGACTCGGCCGACCATCCTAAGTTCATCGAGACTCTGCCAAGATATGGGTACCGCTTCGTGATCCCGGTAGAGTGGATGACCGGCAATGGTGACAAAATTTCTCCGCCCAGCGTCGTCCGAACCAACTGGTCATTCGGATCATCACCCGAATTGGCTCAAGATAGCAGTCGGGTCAGTGATTTTACTAATCGCCTCGGGTTTGCTGTTCTCTCCTGGTTGCCCGCCACTGGCTCATCAGCTTGTTCACACACCAATCTCAGCCACAACCACTCGAGGCAGTCCCGCTGACCGCCCTCCCCGGTCAGGAGATTTCTCCCAGCTTCTCACCGGATGGTAGCCAGGTAGCCTTCGGATGGGACGGCGAAACCAATGGAGCGGGGTTCGATCTATACGTCAAAGTCATCGGCACGGATAAGCCGCTACGGTTGACGAATCATCCGGCTACATGGCTCGGCGTGGCGTGGTCGCCCGATGGGCGCAATATCGCTGTGCACCGGGTGGCCACAGAGGACCCGGGTATTTTCCTGGTTCCGGCCCTGGGCGGACCGGAACGAAAACTCGCTTCTACGAATAGCCCGCGCTCTGGTCCGCAGGGGCGACCATTTCCTGGTCACCCGACGGGAAGCAACTCGCATTCGTCCGATCATCTACCCTTTGGTGGGTCACTCAGCACAGCTTTTCCTACTCTCGCTGGATACGCTGGAACGGAAGCAGATCGCAACCGGTTGTGACTATGCCCTTGAACCTGGGCTTTCCCCGCTTGGGGACTCGCTCGTCTATCTTTGCATTCGGGACGATGGGGATTTCTCTTTGAACTTGCTAGAGCTGCGGGAAGGCAAGAACCAACGACTTTTCGACGGACCGCAGAGGATTCAGGGTCCCACGTGGACTCGCGACGGTGCGCGGATTATTTTCTCAACCAGTTCTCCTTTCACTCGTTTTGGGGGCGGGGAGCTGTGGCAGATCACGCCCGGCCGGACTGAATCCCCGGAAAAAGTGCCCGTTGGGCACGATGTCACTCACCGGTCGTAAGTTCATCCGGCAAGCGGCTGGCCTACGTGCAGTCCCGGATCAACGGAAATATCTGGAGGGTGGACCTGGATGGCGCAAAGGCTCATGCCCGCATCCTGGTTACCTCCACGCGGGAGCAATATGGTCCATTTATTTCGCCGGATGGCAGAAGGGTCGTGTTCAGTCCAACCGCTCCGGCACTAATGAAATATGGGTATGTGACAGCGATGGTGGCAATGTCCAGCAGATGACCTCTTTGGGCGGCGCAGCATGACCGGGACACCCCGCTGGTCGTCTGACGGTAAACAAATCGTCTTCGACTCACGGGTTGGAGGAGAGGCCAACGTGTATGTCATGGATGCGAACGGCGGAGTCCCGAGGAAGTTGGAGACCGGAACCCGGATGAATTCCTTGCCCAGTTGGTCGCATGACGGGCAGCTGGATTTATTTCGCGAGTGGTTTGACCCATTCTAGCCTCACGGTCTGGCGCGTGGCTGCGACCGGCGGACGCGCAGTACAACTGACCAAGACAGCCTCAAGCATGCCCATCGAATCGCCCGATGGACAAAATGTTTATTTCGTCCGCTTCACGGAAGGAAAGTTCCGGTTATGGCGCATGCGGCCGGACGGAGGCGGTGAAAGCATGGTGGATGCAATGCCGCCCCTCAGCTCAGACGGCTACGAATGGTGGCCTTTTGAATCAGGCATTTATTTTTACGCGTACAAAGACGGTCAACACGGAGATTGATTTCTTGGATCTCCGCACCTCGCGCATTCGTCGAATCTACACGTTCGATAAACCTCCTGATCCCTGGGGCGGCGGGCTTTCCGTTTCGCCCGACGGCAAGTGGTTGCTGTATTCACGGATTGATGAAGTGGCCAGCGATTTGATGCTGGTGGAGAACTTTCGTTGAAGCTCGCATCACGGCTATTTGAAATCTACTCCCTAGAGTCCACTGGGTTTCAATTTCTAATTTATTTATTCCTACACGCTAGAGGGTCAAATTGGGGTGTATCACTTTTCCCCGCTCTGTAACTTAACCCCAGG
>CAVUHB010000002.1:0-512249 GCA_963741165.1 Candidatus Acidiferrales bacterium
CTAGTCGTCACGAAAAATGTCACGACCGATTCACCATGGCCCATCAGCAGCAACCCGGACGCAAAATACAACGACCCCAGCCGGCCCGACTGCAATTTGAGAATCCCGCTCTGGCAACTAGTTCGAGCCAGCACGGCTGCTCCTGTATTTTTCCCACCTGAAGTGGTGCAGTGGGATCCCAATGATCCCACTAAGTGATTTGTGTTCGCAGACGGAGGTGTCACGCCACACAACAATCCAGCTTTCTTGCTTTACCGAATGGCGACCGAGCCGGCCTATCGGTTAAGTTGGAGAATTGGAGAGAAGAATCTGTTGATCGTTTCGATCGGCACTGGGGCTGCGGCGTCTTCGGGTGCAACTGCCGCGAAACCCAATAGAAATATTTTTTCGACTGTGGCCGGACTCCCGGAGGGCCTGATGTACGGCGTCTCCAGCTGGACCAAGATATTAGTTGTCGCACCATGGGGCGTTGCACGTACGGCACAGCTTTGGACCGCGAGATTCTGGATCTGGTGCCTCGCCAAGAGGACGCGGGGATGACTGTCGAAGAGCAATACAATGCCCCTCCCATGCCGCTTTCAAAAGATCTAGGACGAAGCTTCCTGTACGCTCGCTACAACGCGGACTTGAGTCGCCAAGGTCTGGCCGATCTAGGTTTCAGAAACCTCGATCCAACGAGCATTCAGAAAATGGATGCCGTGGAGAATATGCCAGCACTCATCGAAATTGGTGAGGCAGCAACCAAGTTCGTCAATGCGGCACATTTCGGTCCCTTCCTCTAGTCGGCAATTTGCAAGCGACTTAGGATGCTGAACTCCTGAGACCAGAGTGTTCGAGTCTAGGAGTCCTTCAACTTTGCCGCTACCTCTCGATAGGACTCAAGAACGTCGATATCCATTCCAGTTACGTTTACCAGGGTGCAGCCGACTTTTGCATTTGTGTCAACTGGCCCCTGGAAATATACAATATTGCTTGTGTTGATCGAACACTTCATCTGGTTGTCCTTGGGGAGAACTCGGGTCAATTCTATGAATGCCATAGGCCACTTCGTTCTTCATCATTCTTGGATTCAAACGCTGGCTTAGTAGTCTTGTACATCAGTGAGAATCGCTTAACTGCACAGAGATCGTTCGTCGGTGCTCCACAATTTCACGCGATCCGAGATTTTTGCCGGATCTAAATATCAATCCTACTCTGAAAAAGGAGAACACGATAAAAGCGACGTCAAAAGCATCATAGCCCCAATTTACGGCGTCATAGAGGGATGGTTTCTAGTAGGCAATTTTAGGGTGAGAGGGGTGAATCGGGCGGAGATATTTCGTATTGCATGCCCGTCTGATCATTCGCACAGCTAGGATTAAAATCGGCGTCAGTAGCAATAACCGAGTCTCAGTGCCTGGCCATCCCCTGAAAACATAGATCGCTGAGTCCGGATCGGTACTCCCACAAGTGAGCCAATGCTGAGTGCAGGCTATCAGGACTTGTGGTTCGTAACCGGCATTCCAGTCAAACTTGATTTTACTAATCTCCCGGTAAGCGTTCCATTTGTGGCCACGGATTTATTCCCATCCAGCAGCAGTGAGTTGTTCAAATATCTCGTCCTCGTTTGCAACCACTTGCCGATTGTTGTCGTTCAGGTCATCAAGGATCAGGGCTTCCAGCTCCTGATTCAGAATCCTTAGCAGCCCGAGAACCTTTGCAGGCGGCCCGGATTCCAGACCATCGGAATTAGTAACCCTATCTCACGGAGCTGTTGAATCGTCTCCACAGCCTTTTTGGCGTGCGGCGATAAGGGTTGCGAGGCGAGGTTTGTGGGGGGAGAAAGAAAAAGAAGAGGTAAACCCAGATCAGTTTCATAGGTTTCCTGTCGAGCGAAATGTTACCACGTTAATAGGCAATATACGGCAAGGCACCAACATCGACCGAGTTCGTGCGCAGAATCTGTCATCAAGTGGTCAAGTCCCGGCTGCCGGTAGATTTCATGAGATGCCCCCGTTCCCCGCACTCTGTACCCTTTAGAGTTCCGCGTTGGACCAGCCCTTGAACTTAGAACTTTCCTGGTTACAGCGTCCACGAAATCCGCCCCTCAGGCGGATCCGCCGCGCGACCGATTCGCCGCTTCGCGCTGTCGCTGCAAGAACTGAAGCGTCTGCTGATTGAACTCCTCGACCTTCTCGTAGATCGGCGCATGCGCACAACCTTCAAAGATCAGCACCTCCGAATTTCGAATATTATCTTTCATCTGATCCGCGAATCGTGTGGAGGTGGCCTGGTCGCTGCGTCCGAAGGTGATCTGCGTCGGAGCCGTGATTCGGCCAAGTTGTGACGCGACGTCATGGGCGATTACCGCATTCGACTGCTGGTAGAAAGCTGCCAGAGCCTGCGCTGGCCGGCTCAGCACAAAGTCTGACAATGACTGGATGTACTCTGGCTTGGTGGCGTATAGCTCGGGGGTAAGGCACCAAGGAAAGATGGAAAGAATGACCATCTTGGGAACACTCTCCAGCGCTCGGGCCACTACCTGCCAACCTTCGGCTAACTTCCTAATGAAAGGATCCGTCTTCGGCCACCCGCTATGCAGCGACAGCGACTGGACCTTGTCGGGATGCTTGGCCGCCAGCCACATGCCCGTTGCCGCCCCAAGGGATAAACCGGAGATGTGGGCCTTCCCTATCCCCAGAGCCTGCATGAAAGCGGCGACGTCGTCTGCGAGAAGTTCGGTCGAATAGACGCCTTCAGGTTTGTCCGTATCACCCGTACCTCGGAGATCGAGCGAGATGCAGGTAAAGTGTCTGGCGTATTCTGCCACTTGGAATGCGTAACAGGCGTGATCGGCGGCCAAAAAAGGAATCAGAATGAGAGGCTCTCCGGCCCCATGTTGGTCATAGTTTATCGTGATGTTGTTGGCTTTGACTTTAGGCATTGGGGTCCCTCCTTCGGAGACATTAAATGAAGAAATTCGATCGGGCTACTTCTTTTTGAAGTCATCTGAATGTAGTTCACCAAGGCCACTCACTGCGAGAAGTCGCTCGAGAACGCCAGGCGCCGAGGATGACCACGTTGTTCGCGCCAGCATTTCGTACGGCTTGCAGGAGCGACGCCAAGTCGGGGACGCTGTAGGCATTGCCCGTCGCCGCGTTGCCGGTGAGTTGGGATTTGACGTAACTCACCTTCGCAGGCGTTCGGAAAGGCAGGCTTTGCGAACTATCCTCCCGTTGACGCTGATCTTGAATTTGAGGTAGTCCATGCATTCAAAAATATTCCAATCATCACCATTAAGCTAGCGCGCGGGTTGCCACCATCTTTCCGTACTGCTATGCGGACCTGAAGAGGCTTCCACTTGCGGAGGTTGCAGGTTACGCAGAGCGCAGCTAAAGTAGGTGCAAGAGTTGGAGCTCCACATGAAAAGGTCCATCCCGGTGGAATCTGCCACTGCATTAATCGACGAGAAGATCAAGGAACTTGGGGACTGGCGCGGGAAGACGCTCGCGAAAGTGCGCGAAATCATACACAAGGCTGACCCTGAAATCGTCGAAGAGTGGAAATGGATGGGGACTCCCGTCTGGTCCCATGGCGGTATCGTCTCCACAGGAGAGACGTACAAGAATGTCGTCAAGATGACATTTGCCAAGGGAGCTGCGTTGAAGGACCCTTCAGGTCTATTCAACTCCAGCCTCGACGGAAATGCCAGGCGGGCCATCGACATCCGCGAAGACGACAACGTCGATGAAGCGGCCTTGAAGGATCTCATCCGCGCAGCAGTGGCTCTCAATCTCAAAGGCAAGAGCAAGCCGAAACCCCGGCGAGCGCGCACCAAGCGGGCTGGCTAGCTTCATCGCAGGTCCCGGCCATTTCTCCTCCCACAGAGGAAGAGCTTCGGCAACTACCCCATACGCCCAGCCGTTCGGTATTGAAACACACAATAGGCTGCCTGAAGCGGCTCAAGAGTTGTGCATCGAGTTGGATCGCAAGACAAAGCACCCAACCACGCTCTACCATGAATACCGCACTTTGGACCGTGCAAATGTTGTGGGGCGTCTAGTTCCGCTTCACCGGTCTCGGCAAAGTCTGCCGTTACAAGCCGGCCTTCTAGAAGCAATCTCTCCAGGACGCGCCTTGAATTTCCGCGGCAAACAGGTTGTGCGAATCAGTACCGCCCTTGTAGTCACTGATGGACCCAGTCCCTGATTGTCGGTTACTCACAAGCAATTCTTGGCCGCGATTTACCTGCCTATAGGTCATCAAATCGCGTTGCCGGACAATTATCTTGCTCCTAGTGTCTTGTCTCGTAGATAACTGACCGAGCCAGCAGATGCGATTGCATTGATGTCGAATAGCTTAGGGCGTAGAACTCATGGAACCCATTTGCGGGAGACTACACTTTTGTGGAGTCGAAGTGTGGCGCGGCAGTCTATGTGGAGCCTATCGGTTGCCGACCCTTTCGTCTGTCGGTGCCTCACTGGCTACGCCGTGCTTCCGTTTCCACACCCCGCTCATCGAACCCGGACGTGCCGATTTGCCGCATACGACTCTCGGAGAAGACTCATGCAATCACCATTGCCATTGCATGTGTCGCTGTCTGCAACGCCTGAAAACTACGTGGGAGTTATGGGGCTTATCGCCAAACTCCTTTTTCCTTCATCGCTTCTTGCGTCCGCATTCAACTGTAGCCTCTTCCCTCCACCGGAGTTACCCGGCTTCCTCGGTACCACGAGCTTCTCTGCCATCCCAGTCGGCCCTGCCTCTCTCTCACGAGCCGCCAGTTGATTCATCTTGCCATCACCGATGGGAGTTCCCGACTCGGCCTTGCCCGAAATCGAGGCGGGTCGGCTCCTGCATTAGTCTTTTCGAGGCCTGCTCCGCGCTTACTCACGTTACGCCTTGCGTGCTCACCGAGTCGCCAATGCGACCTTCTACAGCGAAGGCTTCAGCGGCTTCGTCGTCTCCGCCACTACTTCGATTGCTACCGGGGGAGCTAGTCAGTTCCCGGGAGGTATCCGCTGGGGACCATCACGTTTTCACGGCGCACCCGGTAATCGCGTTAGGCAACATCACCAACAGATACTATAAGGGTGCCTCTCCGGATAAATCCAAGTACACTCGAAAAGACAATCGCGGATTCATTCAGCCGCCCTCGCCCAGCTTATCAAGGAGAGAAATAGTTGAAGCTTAGCTCCCTTGGTTTGTTCCTCCTCCTGACTGCATTTGTGCCATCAAGTGCAGGACAGTCAGGTAGGCTTGCCGAACCCACGGCGAATCCCGGCCGCCCCACGGTGGCGACTCCGGCAACGATTACGCCAGTGGGCTATCTTCAGTTTGAAACGGGATTTCTCGGGGCGACCCATTCACCAGAGTTCTCCGCAAGATACAGTCTGACAGAGGTGGTGAAGCTTTCGGTTGCATCTCGATTGCAACTGCTGGCGCCCATTGAGCCAATCGTTCACTACACAGCGAAAGGTATTACGGCTAGCAGTGGCGGTGATTTGTACTGGGGTGCTCAGGGGGTGCTCTATCACGGCGAAGGCTCGAAGCCAACCTTAGCGGCCAGCTATTTCTATCATGTGTATGATGACGGCGCTCCTAGTTTCGACATCGGAAGTCCAACCAACGCCATTGAACTTCTGGCAAGTGCCGATGTGAAGGGATTTCATTTTGATGCGAACGTTTTTTTCACCGAGTTGG
Organism: Candidatus Acidiferrales bacterium; assembly: GCA_963741165.1. Lineage (GTDB taxonomy): Bacteria > Acidobacteriota > Terriglobia > Acidiferrales > UBA7541 > Acidiferrum. Next base: position 5,683 of record CAVUHB010000002.1, read on the forward strand.
TGCAAGATTCTGTACGCAGGGCTCAGTTTGGTCAAACACTCTCAGTTTCATATCCCATCACCGAGAAGTTTGCACTGACGGGCGAACTCTGGCACTTCACCCAGCCGTTCCTTCAAAGTAACGCGATTGGCAATCTTTGGGCGCTCAGCTATGCTCCTCGGAAAAATCTTGTTTTTGATGTGGGTTTCAACCGGGGACTGACCGGCACATCCACACGCTGGGAGGTACTTGCAGGTTTCACCTATTTGCTGCCGAAGCGTCTCTGGAAGGCCCACTAACTGGCTCGCCACCAGCGAAAAGTTGGGGATGGCACTTGTAAGTAGCGATGGGTCCTTGCAAGGAGATTGATTGACAAGAGTCGGTTAGCCCCTAGTCAGGACAATGGGAGCTTCTCGACGACCATAAATTCGTGAGAGACCTCGAATACGGCAGGGTCTACGGGCCCTTCGGAGAATTCTATGCCTCCTGAATCGTTGCTCACGTTAATTGAATTCTTGCCTGACTTTCCTTGAACAGTTGTGCTCCTAAACTTTTCCCCTGCTTGACGAGAAGCCCTTTTATAGCGAACGGTGCCCCAGGGTTCTCCATTCGAACCCCTTTCTTAGGTTTCACTATCGCCTTTTTTTTGGATAGCTTAGAGAACTGTCACCCCTTCTCACCACCATCTTCCCACTCTTCCCGCGGCCCCAACTTGTCCTCTTCCGCTTGTTCCTTCTGGTACATCTCCGCAATTTCTTTCAACTCGTCCTTCCGCAGCCCCAACACTTTCCCTTTCTCGTCCCTCCAGATCTCCCACCGGTGTCGCAAGGATGCTCCTTCCCAGTTCTCCTGCGCTTCGGCTTTTACCGCGCTCTCCAAATCCTTTTCGCGTTTTCGCACTTCTCTCATGCCCTTGCGCAGATCCGCCCGCAACTCCTTCTGTTTCTCCCGCTCCGCGTGCAAATGCGCCAGCAAACGGTTGTGGGCCCCCACCACGTTCACCAGGGCGCTCGTCGTCCACGCAAAGGTAAACAATCCGGAAATTCCTATGATCGGACTGATATTTCTCCACTCCGAAGTCAAGTCCACGCTTCCATAGCCCAACGTCGTATACGCATTCGCACAAAAATAGAAAGCGTCATGCGTCCGTTGAATCAGTCCCAGTCTCAGCAGCGCGATCCCCCACGCAATCACTTCCGCCAAGTGCAGCGACAACATCAGAAATACCGCCAACCCGAACAGCACCACCGCCTGCCCCGCGTGTGGTCTCCCTTTCAATAATTGCGTCTCGCCTCGCACATGAAACGCGAGCACTCGATGCAATCCCAGTCCGTGGAACAGCACCAGGAATACCAGGATGAACGACCCGATTCCCATTGCGGCCCACGGCTTCAGTTCGTCCGGAATTTTCATCAATAGCGCATTCATAATTGGCCAGTCTTTCTGACGCCACTCTTCACGGCCGCCGCGTTCGCCGTATTATGTCCCAACTCGCCCCATCCTGCCTCATGCGTATGTTTTCCGTTCATGTATACTCTGGTATCGCCATGGAACCCCGTATCATCCCCGTTGCCTGTCAACTCTCCTCTGCGGAACTGCGCGAGCGCGAATCGACGCTCCTCGCCGAATTTAAATCTGGCGTAAGTTCCGTCGAAGAACTCCCGGACGGCTTCGCCTTTCGATTCCCCTACGACACAAAGTGGGAATTTCGATTCATAAGGCTCATAGCGCTTGAACGCGAATGCTGCCCTTTTCTGCGCTTCTTCATCGAAGGCTATCCCGAGACTCATTACAACCTGGTCATCACCGGCCCGGAAGGCACAAAACAGTTTCTGCGCTCTCACTTCTTCTAGTCTTTCCTTTGGCGTTTTAGAACATTCTCAAATAATATTTAGTCCATCCTCCTACCCTTCGCTCTTTCTCGTTGTATAATTTTATGTAATCAAAAAGTCTTGCTATATCGCAGTTACTTATACAGGTCATAACCGCCTATGCCTGCTTTCTATAAGATTGACAAGGAAAACCGCCTTGTCATGACCACCGGTTCCGGCATACTTACCTTGTCCGACGCCCTCGCGCACCAGGAAAAACTTCAGCACGATCCCGACTTCGATCCCGCCTACGCCCAGCTTCTCGATTTCAGTCATGTTACTAAAATAGAAGTGACCTCTGAACAGATGCGCCGAATCGCTCAGAATTCCGTATTCTCTGCCACTTCGCGCCGCGCCATTCTCGTCAGCAACGACACAGCTTACGGCCTGGCTCGCATGTTCGCCATCCTCCGTGAATCCTCGGGCGATACGGGCATCGAAGTCTTTCGCAACCTTGACGAAGCACTGGACTGGGTCCTCGCCCGTCGCGCCTCTGCCTGATATTCACTCCCTACCTTCGACATCCTGCCGGCCTCGTTATCATCCCTCTGCGGCGAGTCGAACCGTTTGCGACTCGCTGTGGAGGGATTGCGGCATAATCAAGACCGAAGCCAAACACCCAATCGACCGAATCCGCTGCGCTGCTCTTTGCTTTTCGTCCGACTGACAACGGCAACCCTGCCTCATTTGCCTCTCTCCCACCTTCTCCTCTACCCTCTCCAAAGGAGGCTATTCTCATGTCCACCACCGTTCACCAGTGGAAACTCATCGCCCGTCCCAGTGGTCTAATTGCACCTACTGATCTCGAACTATCCGAAACTCTCCTCCCCGCTCTTCAAGAAGGCCAGGCCCTCGCCCGAGTTAAATATCTCTCCATCGATCCCACCATGCGCGTGTGGATGGCAGATATCCCCCAGTACATGCCACCCGTCGCACTCGGTGCAGTCATGCGTGCCTTCGGGCTTGCCGAAGTCATCGAATCGCGCCATCCCGATTTCAAAAAAGATGACAAAGTCATTGGCCCCACCGGCCTCCAGGATTATGTGGTCATCGACCATGCCAACGCTGCCACTTTCCACTCCGTCCCTTCGATTCCCTTTCTCTCCGACACCAATTTCCTAGGCGTCCTCGGCATCAACGGATTCACCGCCTATTTCGGCCTCCTCGAAATCGGCAAGCCCAAAGCCGGCGAGACCTTGGTCGTCTCCGCCGCCGCCGGAGCTACGGGCAGCATCGTCGGCCAACTCGGTAAAATTCATGGGTGTTACGTGGTAGGAATAGCCGGCAACGATGAAAAATGTCGTTGGATCAAAGACGAACTCGGATTCGACGCCGCCATAAACTACAAGCATCCGCAGTGGAAGGAACGCTTCATCGCAGCCACCCCCAAAGGCGTCGACATCAATTTTGAAAATGTCGGCGGAGAAATCATGCAGGCGGTGCTTGATCGCATGAATTTGCACGGCCGCGTGATCCTGTGCGGACTCATCTCCGGCTACTGCAAACACGATCCCGCTCTCGCTAGTTTCTCGCAGGTCCTCATCAAGCGCCTGCACGTTACTGGCTTCATCATCCTCGATTACGTTTCGCGTTTCATGGAAGCTGGCAAGCAACTCGGCATGTGGAAACTGGCGGGCAAGCTCAAGGACAAACAAACCATAGTCAAGGGGTTCGAAAGAGCTCCCGATGCCATCAACATGCTCTTTAGAGGAGAAAACACAGGAAAACTTCTAGTCGAACTCTAGCCGCTTCCAGGGTTTTTTGCTCCGGGTGCCGCACCCTTGGCCGTTTACTTCGCAGGTTTTGGCGTCTCCGGGAGCACCCGAAGCTCTAGTTGTGAGGCTAGATATTTTCCTTGCCTTGATTTTACTTTGCAAGCTGGTCCGAGCGTAAGCTCCGGGATGAATCGCAGACCGAGCAATGTGCCTTAGCCCTAGGGACTCGGCTGAAACTTCCTAACTCACGCCCCCAAGTCGCAACCATCTTCCTGACATCCGATCGTTGCTACCAGTCCCTCGCCCCTCAACCATCGCATTACGCTTCAATGCCCCGCCTGCTTCTTTCGCGCTTCATCCAATTTCCGGACAAACTCTTCAAACTTCGGTTTCTGCTCTGGCGTCAAAAATTCTCGCATCTCGCCGCGGGCCTTCTGCCGCAGCAGTTCAATATCCGCCTCCGACTGTTCCCGCACTTTCCTCATCTCTTCGTGCGTCGACGCAATCACCGCATCCAATTTTTGGCTTTGCTCCGGAGTCAACCCAACCTCTTGCGTCATTTCCGCTACACGCTTGGCGCGCCTCTCTGGTTCGCTCATAGCCCTAGCCGCCGTCGACGCGTAGCTCCGGTGCGCAAAGCTGTACCCAAACGTCCCTCCAATCGCCACGCCGAGCACGAACACGATCGCAAGCCACACCCGGGCTTGCATTCTGGTCTCTGGGTTCATCAGTGAGCCCCTACGTTTGTCAGTATTTCGTCATTCAAGGTACCGGAAGGCGCCGACTCGAACAAGCTCTCTCCTGGCATCGTCATCTGCCTCGATTGATATTCGCGTTGTGTCTGCACCGCCCATGTTCCTACCAAAACCAGCAGTAGTGCGCATACCGCCGCCAATCGCGGTGCCAATCTCTGCACGCTGATCCAGAACCCATCTTGGGTCTCAATCTCGTTTCCCTTCGCCGCAATCGCGTTCATCACCTTGCTCGCAAACCAAGGCCCAGGTACCGCCACACCCGTGTCGGTCGCCAAGGACAACAACAGATTCCTTGTCTCCACTACATCATCCAGTGCTTCTAGACAACTCCTGCACTCGCCGGCGTGTCCGCGCATCTCCGCGGACATTCTCGCCAGCAACTCGCCCCGTTCAATCACCGCATCGCCGGGCACGCGTACCAGTTCCAGTTCTTCCTGGAAACGGCCGCAATTTGCTTCCCGATTCTGTCTGTCGTTGACCATCTGCCGCTCACCTCGTTGATCGAATTCCTATCTGCCAGCGCACTCTGGTTAGTGTTCCGGTTCGCGCCGTTTCATTCTTTCCGTGATCCGCCTGCGTGCCCTGAACAATCTTACTTTCACGGTATTCCCATTAATCTCCAGCAACTCCGCTATCTCTTCGACGGAAAATCCCTGTACTTCTTTTAATACCAGCATCGCCCGGTCTCGTTCATCGAGAAATCCCAGCAAGTGCTCAACCCGTTCACGCGACGCCAGCCTGTCGCTTACATCCGCTCCCGGAGATTCCACATCCTCCGACGCTTTATACTGCCTCGCCTGCTCTTCGCTCAACTCCGCTTCAAAATACAGTGGCCGCGACTTCTTCCTCCGCAACACATCCCAGCATTCGTTTACCGTGATCTTGTACAGCCACGTACTGAAGGCCGCTCTCTGATCGAACCGCTTCAATGAAAAATACGCCTTTACAAATACCTGCTGCGCCACATCCTCCACGTCTTGCCTGTTCCTCAGGATGCCGCTGGCCACCGCAAACACCCGCGACTGGTGCCTTTTTACCAGTAGCTCGAAGGCCTCCTGGCTATCTGCCTTCGCCAGTCGCACCAATTCCCGGTCGTCGTCGCGCCGCTGCGCGTCCGCCGCCGGGGTTAGCCCAGGAGCCAGCACCGTCGTTGCCATATCTTCTGATTTTGGGACGTTATCCCTACTCATTTGGTTACGCTTATTTTCCCAGCCTGTCCCGCCTTGCGCAATCCGTCATTACGCGCAGTGCAATGGAGCGCCTCTCCCGGCCACACCCGTCGACGATAAACGTGAGGGGCTCAGGCGCCCGTTTATCGAGGTGCCCGGTCCTCCCTTTGGGGGATGGGTGTTGCTTGTATCTTCAGTTCTGACTGCGCGTTGCTCTCTCACTCATCCAAACGCAACGTAAAAAGTCCACGTTCTCCATTATTCACTTTGTAATTCTAAAATTTCTCTCATCTTCTTATTCTCCTGCCTCGAGAAAAGTTCAGCAAATCGTTCTTCACTCACCACCATCGCCGGTAAACCTATCTAATCCGGCATTTTACGGGCTTGCCTTATTTTCCTCCCATTCCCCAATCCATTCCACACAAGGCCGTGTGTACAAATGTTTCATCTCCTTTCTAAAAGTTTCGACTTGCGACCTATAACTCATTGTGGAATACTCAATCCATGATTATCGGTGACCGTCTTCGCGCTCTGCGCGAAGAAAAGAAACTCTCCCAGGGTGATATCGAGAAGCGTACCGGCTTGCTTCGCTGCTATATCTCACGTGTCGAAAATGGCCATACTGTCCCCGCCATTGAGACTCTTGAGAAACTGGCACGTGCTCTCGAATGCCCACTTTATCAACTCTTCTACGACGGCGAAGAGCCGCCTCAACTGCCAAACCTTCCCAAGCGCAAGTCGTCTGACGACATCGCCTGGGGTAGTGCTGGCAAAGACGCGCGTTATCTCAACAAGTTGCGCCGCTTGCTGAGTAAGGCGGATGACGAGGATCGTAAACTCCTCCTCTACATGGCCCAGAAAATGGCCAATCGGTAGAGAAATTCGTTTACTTATGCCGCGCCTTCTTACCAGGTCAAAAGAAAAAGGCCGCTCTAACCCAACCAGAGCGGCCTTTTTCTTTGCCTGCCATGTAAAGTCATTTTACATTTTAATTCGTGAGTCCTGTAACTCTCACTACCCTCTTACACCTGGAAACGCTGTTCGCCCTACTCCCACTCAATCGTGCTGGGCGGTTTGCTGCTGATGTCATACACCACCCGCGTTACCCGGCTCACCTCATTCACGATCCTCGTCGACATTCTTTCCAGTACATCGCCCGGGAGCCTCACCCAATCCGCGGTCATCGCGTCGTCTGACTGCACTACGCGCACTGCCACGGTAAGTCCGTAGGTCCTCCCATCGCCCATCACCCCCACGCTGCGCACTGGCAGCAGTACCGCAAAAGCCTGCCACACTTTCTCGTAGAGTCCTGCGCGACGTATCTCTTCCACTACAATCGCATCGGCCTCCCGAAGAGTTACTAGATCTGCACTAGTTATCTCGCCCAGCAGCCGCACCGCCAAACCCGGTCCGGGAAACGGATGTTTCACCAATATCTCGACTGGTAACCCCAGTTCCTTCCCAATTCGCCGGACCTCGTCCTTGAACAGATCCCGCAATGGCTCAATCAGCCCAAACGGCATCTCCTTCGGTAATCCGCCCACGTTGTGGTGCGACTTGATCGTCGCTGACGGCCCCTTAACCGACACCGATTCAATTACATCTGGGTAGAGCGTCCCTTGTACTAGCCACTTAATATCCCCGTGCGCTTCGCCTTTCTGCAGTTTCTCTGCCTCCGCCTTGAATACCGCAATGAACTCACGCCCGATGATCTTCCGCTTCTGCTCGGGATCGCTCACGCCTTTGAGCTTCTCCAAGAAGTGTGCCGATGCATCGACTCCTACCACTTTTAAACCTAATCTTTCCCTGTACATTTCCAGAGTGTGCGCAAATTCATCCTTTCGCAGCATGCCCGTATTCACGAATATGTTCGTCAACCGGTCGCCCATCGCGCGGTGTACCAGGACCGCCGCCACCGTCGAATCCACTCCCCCGCTCAACCCGCAGATGGCTCGGTGTGTCCCTACCTTCTGCTTGATCGCTTCCACGGTCTCTTCAATGAACGCTTGTCCACTCCATTTCGGCTGCGCCTTGCACACGCGAAACAAAAAATTCCGCAGGATCACTGTCCCATACTCAGTGTGATTCACTTCGGGATGGAATTGAACTGCATATATCTTCCGCTCTGGGTCTTCCGCCGCCCCGATCGCATTGGATGTGGTTCCTGTAAGATGGAAACCCAGCGGCAGCTCCAGCACGTTGTCCCCGTGGCTGGCCCATGCCTTGATGATTTCCGGCAGTCCCTCCAAAATCTGGCTTTCCGCTTTTTCCAGGCAGAACTGCGCCGGGCCGTATTCCCGCCGCTCTACCGGCTCCACTTTTCCGCCCAATTCCTTGGCAATCCACTGCATCCCGTAGCAGATTCCGAGAACCGGGATCCCCAGGGTCAGCACCCTCGGATCGCACTTCGGCGCATCCTTGTCGTACACCGAACTCGGTCCACCTGACAAAATAATTCCCGCCGGCTCCAGCTTTATGATCGCCTCAATCGAACTGTTGCAGGGCAGCACCGCCGAAAATACCTGCTGCTCGCGAATCCGCCGTGCAATCAACTGCGTATATTGCCCCCCAAAATCCACCACCACGATCCCACCCAGCTCCGCCTTCAACGTAACCTTTTCCGATTGCTTCATCTCCGTGGCACCTTCCATTTACTGGCCTCCCGGTAATCCCTTTGTCGGTTCTCTCCCGAACTCTCCGAAGCTCTGCGGCTCCTAGCGTTAAATGTTTCCTCTGATCCTTTTCACTCTCAAAAGCTTCTCGCCCTATTGATAAATAATGAACTATTTCGCCTACTTCACCACCAGATTCAGGAGCTTATCCTGCACATAAATCACCTTCACCACACTCTTCCCCACCACATGCCCGGCAATCCCCGCATCCGCGTTCGCCAACTTCAGCACTTCATCCTGGCCCGTCCCAGCCGCCACCTTCATCTTCCCTCTTATCTTTCCATTTATCTGAACGGGAATCTCGACTTCATCTGCTTTCGCCAATTCCGCGTTCGCGACGGGCCACTCCACGGTCCACAATCCCTCACTGTGTCCCAGCATCTCCCACAACTCTTCCGCCAGATGCGGAGTCATCGGCGCCAGCATCAACGTGACCAACTCCAGAATTTCCTTCCGCACTTCCGGCCGCACTCGATCCCTTAACGGTTCGGCCGCATAGATCGCGTTCACCAATTCCATGATCTGCGCAATCGCCGAATTAAAGTGCCAACGGGTTTCAAAATCCGCCGTCACCCGCTGCAAAGTCCGATGCGCCTTCCGCAACAGCTCCTTTTCCTTCTGGGTGGTTCCAGATATCGGATCGCCGTCTGATTTCTCGCCCCTAGCACCTGTAACGCCCAATTTCGCACAATCCGCTGCATGCTTGTCGACGAGCCTGAATACTCTATTCAAAAACCTCCACGAACCCTCAATGCTCTCCTCACTCCACTCCAGATCCTTCTCCGGCGGAGCTGCAAACAACGTATAGAGTCTCCCGGTATCGGCCCCGTATTTCTCCGCCATGTCGATGGCACCCACCACATTGCCCATCGACTTCGACATCGCCGTGCCGCCCTTGAGCACCATGCCCTGTGTGAACAGCCGCGCAGCCGGCTCCGCATTCTTGACCATTCCAAGGTCTCGCATCATCTTCGTCCAGAACCGCGAGTACAGGAGGTGCAGAATGGCATGCGTAATCCCGCCGATATACTGGTCAATCGGGAACCAGTAATCCACCTTGGCCGAATCATAGGGCGCTTTGTCATTCTGCGCATCGCAATACCGGTAGAAATACCACGACGAATCGACGAACGTGTCCATCGTGTCGGTCTCTCGACGCGCTGCTCCTTCACAGTTCGGGCACTTTACATTCACAAATTCTTCGTCTGTGGCCAGCGGCGATTGCCCCTCGCCTGTCAAGTTCGGATTTGCCGGAAGCAGCACTGGCAAGTCTTTCTCCGGCACCGGCATCATTCCGCACGCCCCGCAATAAATTACCGGGATTGGCGTGCCCCAATATCGTTGCCGCGAAATCCCCCAATCCCGCAACCGGAAGATTGTTTCTTTCTTTCCGAATCCACCGGCTTCCGCATCTGCTGCCATTGCCGCGATCGCCGCCGCCGATTCCAGACCCGAATACTTCCCCGAATTCGCGCTGATCCCGTACTCGGTAAACACTTCCGGCGCCTGTTTTTTTTCTTTCTTGTCGTTTTCTGTGTTTTCTGTGGAGAAATTCTTTTCCTTAACCACGACGGGAATCTTCAGCCCAAACTTACTCGCAAACTCAAAATCCCTCTGATCATGCGCCGGAACCGCCATAATCGCCCCGGTCCCATATTCCAGTAGCACGAAATTTCCCACCCATATCGGAACCTTCTCCCCGCTGAAAGGATTCACTGCATAACGCCCGGTGAAAAATCCATCTTTCTCCGCGGTAGCCAGATCCTCCGCCTTCACCGAAGTCTGCTTCATCTGCGTCAACTTCGCTTCCGAAGCCGCTTGGCTCGCCGTGCCCACCAACAATTGCGTCAACATGGGATGCGCTGGAGCGAGCACCAACGCACTCGCACCGTAAATCGTGTCAATCCGCGTAGTAAATATCTCGATCTTTTCCGCGTCAGGAGCGCCGTCCACTGCAAACTGGACCTTCGCCCCAATGGACTTCCCGATCCAGTTCTCCTGCATTGCGATCACACGATCGGGCCAGCCGCCCTGCAACGTCTTCAAATCATCCAGCAACTGATCCGCATACTGTGTAATCCGCAAAAACCACTGCTCGATCTCCCGCGCTTCCACCACCGTATCCGGGTGCCGCCAACAGCGCCCCTTCTCCACCTGCTCGTTCGCCAGCACCGTCTGGCATTTCGGGCACCAGTTCACGCGACTCTTTTTCTTGTACGCGATTCCCCGCTCCAGCATCTTCAGGAAGAACCACTGGTTCCACCGGTAATATTCCGGCTCACACGTGGAAATCTCCCGCCGCCAGTCGTAACTGAACCCAAAGCGGCGCAGCACTCTTTGAAATTCCGCAATGTTTTTTTTGGTCCATTCACGCGGATGCGTGTTGTTTTTGATCGCTGCGTTTTCCGCGGGCAATCCAAAGGCGTCCCATCCCATCGGATGGAGCACATTGAATCCCCGCATGCGCTTCACACGGGCCACCACATCCCCAATCGCGTAATTGCGCATGTGTCCCATGTGCAGCGTTCCCGACGGATACGGCAGCATCTCGAGCACGTAGTATTTTGGCTTTTTCTTTAAAGGGGGTCGGACCTTCCGGACCAACATTGCATCGGTTGACGAGGGAGCTTCAGTCCCTGAGGAGTCCGTCTCCGCTACTTCCGCTTCAGTCTCGAATACGCGATTCTCTTCCCATCTTTTCTGCCACTTCGTCTCTATGGCCTGCGGGTTGTAGTCCGCCACGGGTCGTTATCCCCTTCGCATCCTCAAGTTTTCTAACTCCTGCCTCGAACACAGAGCCAGCGACACCACGCAAACCTGATCGCAACGCCTACTTTTTGCTCCTTGATTTTCTTACCTCTTCTTTTTCCGGGCCACCGCCCGCTTTGGGTGCTTCCCTGCCTCAATGTCCGCCTTCGCCTTAATCTTTTTCTCCGTTGGGGTCAACCGGGCGGCATCCTTCGCAATCGTCTTGCGCATCTTCTTCATCGCCGACGTTAGCATCGAATACCCCTTTTCCGCTTCCGGCGCAATGTCCATTAGTCCCGCAAACTCCCACAAGCTCGCCACGTTCTTCCGATCATCGCCCGGATTTTCAATGGGAGTCTCCAGCAAAAACGCGCGACCCACCAATCCCGTATTCGCTGCGCTACTCAATCGGGGATGCTGCAAGATTCGTCGGAACGCTTCTTCGCCGATTTTTCCCTCGCCCAGGTTCTCGTGACGATCCACTTTTCCGCCCAAAGCAACCTTCGAATCGTTTACATGGATCACCGGCACATTCTCCAACCCAATCGTGCTCTCCACAAGATCCAGCGTCTTTTCCAGTCCCTCCGCGCTGCGAATGTCGTAGCCCGCCGCAAACAGGTGTGCCGTATCCAGACAGACTCCCGCGTTCAGTCCGCGCAACCCTTGCAGGAGCACCCCTACCTCTTCGAGCTTCGATCCAACCGCCGTGCCCATCCCCGCGGTGTTCTCGATCAAAATCCTTATCTTCCCCATCGGTACGCGTCGCGCCGCCTGCTTCACCGATTCCACAATTGTCGCGATCGCCAGTTCCATCGACGATTCCCCGCGCGCACCCGGATGCACCACCACAAAATCCGCGCCCAGCGCCAAACCGCGGACGAGTTCCTCGTGAAATGCCTGGATCGACCGGGTCCGCAGCATCGGTTGTAGCGCCGCCAGGTTGATCAGGTAATTCGCATGAATCACCAGTGGCCCCAGCCGCAATTCTGCTCGTCGAGCCCGGAACGCCTTGCCATCCTGCTCGGCAATCCGAACATTTCCCATCTGCCACATCCGCGGGCTAGCCGAAAAGATCTGCAGCGCATTGCAGCCAAGCTTTCGGGCAGCCTCGAGTGCGTTTAGATGACTCCCCGATATTGAACAGTGGATGCCAATACGTGTGCTCCCATCCATCCAGACAGGGGCCTGCGGCGCCGGTTCCGGTTCAGGCCGGTACTCATCCTCCGGATCAAATTGTGTGTTATCTACCAGTGGAAATTCAGCCATGCGTGAAATTCTCTCTAAATGTAATCCCCCATTATAACACACTCACATTTTCGGCATGGTCGCAGAGAAATTCCTCCACGCCGCGGCCGGGAATCACTGAAAATTCACAAAAGGCCATAATTTGTGTCTCGACCCGTCAGGACAATACCGGCTCTTACTGCCCCACCTTCCAGGCAATCTTCCGCATCATCCCCAAAAACACTTCGGCATCCGCTGCACTCAACTCGAATCTCCGCAGCATGCGTCGCAATTTTTCTTCCGCCAAAGCCTGCCCCCGCGGCGCCACATACCCACTCTTGCGCAAGACATCCAGCATCAGTTCCGTAATCCTCTCCACCGTTTCAATTTTCGCCGCGGCTCTCTCCGAGCTCTGCCGAGCCTCTGCGATACCCTTCTCTCCCCGTCGCAGCTCCCACAAACACACCGCTACCGATTGCCCCAAATTCATCGAATGATGTTCTTTCCGGGTGGGAATGTGCATCAGCCAGTGGCAGTGACTCAGACTCTCATTCGACAATCCCCATTTCTCTGACCCGAACAATATCGCCACACGACCTGCGGCCAACTTCCTCCGAATCAGTGGCGCCGCTTTTTCCAGCGTCCGCAACGGCTGTTTGATCTCGCGATTCCCAATCGCCGTTGTCCCCACGACGAGCGAGCAATCCGCAATCGCCTCCGACAGCAAATCAAACTCTTGCGCATTCCTCAGTAGCTCCGCTGCGCCTATCGCCGACCGCGCCTCACGATAAGCCTTCTCGTACGGCGTCACCACACGCAGGTGCAGCACTCCAAAATTGCTCATCGCCCTAGCTGCGGCTCCAATATTCAAAGGATTCCGCGGCGCTACCAGCACTACCCGCAAGTTCTCCATAGCCTCGCTCTCGTCCGCACTCTACCCCAACTCTCACTCTGATTCCACGCGCCAGCAAAGGTCCACATGGGTGCCCTCCGTTGTCCGATGACCGATGGCATACAAATCTTAATCGCTTTTGAGTGAAGGCAGGTTGGCACCCAGCCGCAGGATTGCTCTCAAGGTCCCGTCCTGGAGCGCCCACGGAAAACCGCATCGTTCATTGGTCTTCCGAGGTACTCGTATGCCGGTTGCCACCGGCTTCGAGAATCGCGAATACGCTTTAACCATGGATGAGTGCACCGAACAGTTCGGCGTAACCGCGAACAGTTTGCCCGGGTGATGCTGATTCGATGGATCGGGGTATGCCCGGAGCCATCGCCCAGCCATACGGTGGAAGTGGCTTGCGCCCACGAGTGGGACACTCTCCCCTATGGGAAACTGTGGTAAATGGCGGACAGCGCTGGTTCTGACGACTTGCTCACCACGGATAAGAATCTGCGATATCAACAAGTTTTTGCGACCTGCAAATTAGGAGTCGTGGATCTGGGCATGGCCGCTTGAGGTGGATCAAACCCCTGCTGGCCGAGATTCTGGTCCGCTTGAATTCCGTCACACCTGGAGCTTACAAAGAAAACTGCCGCCGCTGGCTGGTTTGCCAAACTGTCCCGAGCACCTGACGCCCGAAAGGAGCCCTCGCTCCCCCTGCTCACCGGAATTTTGACGCGCCTAGTTACCGTTGCTCGCGCCTAACTATGGTAACTGGAATTCCTTCCCGCCAAAATTCGTATCTACCCGGACCGACCGCTTTCCCTCATTCTCCTTGAATTGCAGTCGTTGAATATCGATCCAGATAAATTGATTCACCGAAACGCCGCTAATCCCCACCAGTGCAATCCCATCTGGAAATTTCTGGATTGCGCACGCAATCGTCGGCCCCAGTTTCATTTTCATGTCCCGCACCGTCGGTTGCAGCTCCGTATGGAGCACGAACCTCAGGTTATCCCCGCTCTTCTCCATCGCCTGTATACCGCCGAGAATCGTTTGCGTTTCAGCGCCGAGCGGAATTCCCGAGTCCTGCAATCCCTGCTGCAGAACGTCACCCGCCAACGTCGCCTCGTCCCCCAGGCCCTCAGACAGTGCCAGCACGATGCCCAGCGGACCGCCAGAAGCCACGCGTACCCCTTCGATCAAATGCCTCACATCCTCCACCGTCAATATCCGGCTCATGCGGTCAAGTTCCTCCCTCACCAGCATACCTGCTGATCGCGCCTCTGTCTCGCTAGCGACCGCCTGGAAATTTGCGAGACTCACGACGCAACGGCCGATGAAAAGCTGTACATTGGTCGAACCTGGACGGTTCCAAGTTCAAAATATTTGGAGGAAAGCAGGCCACTTGCCCGATCCGTTCTGCGACTGCCTTGAACCTCAAGATCATCCTCTGGCGTGGTCTAGACTCTCTCCCCACCGCGATACGCAAGACAGTTCCCGCGAGGGCTGGCAAAGGTTTCTGGACCTTGCGGAAGTGCTGCGAAAGATCGTCGCGAACTCTTTGCCCCATGTCCTGAGATACCTGACGGGCTTTGGCGCGATCTCGTCACCCTTTCCGCCCCGCCATCGCCAAGCTGACCTCTGTGAAGCACCTGAAGCTGTAGGGAGGCAATCTTGCACGCATTCCTCCGGAAATCTTGGCCTTGACCGATCTCGAAGAATCCACACCTACTCTTCTCAGCGATCACACTGCCTTCCCTACGAAATCATCCGTTGTCGCAGTTTGAAGAGCACCCGTCACGAGCATGGAAACATAAGCTACAGGCCGCCTTTTCCTCGCCTGCCGTGGGTTCTCCGAGGAGACTTCCGTGACCGTCGCAGCATCTGCGATGGCCCGTTCTCGACTTCTGGCCCTCTCCAAAGTTGGATTTCCCTGTGCGTTGCAACCGACGTTCTACGCCTCATCGTGCATACCTGTTCTGCACAGCGCCTCCATTGAGTAGCCGAGCCGCAGGCCCAAAGGCCTATGTCCCCCCGCTGCACCAGGGCGGTCTGCAATTGGAGCAAGCTCTGAAGCTCCTCTCTTAGCAGGCTTGCCGTCGCCACCACAGCGAGCCTGCAGCACAAGCAGGATCATCGACCTCAAGTTTTGGATGAGGTTACTATCGTGGAACTCAAGTTGTCGGTCATCGGACTCAAATTGACGTTGGTGCGCTGAAGCTTTACTTCAGATTCACCTCTAGTTTTAGTTGAGAGCACCAACTAGCGGCTTCCAACAATTGACTGGCGGTTTCCGCGCTTCACTCTGGACCCGAGTATGCTATATTCCCCTCACCCGAGCCCTATGGCACCGCCCTATATTGCCATTCCGCCGCGCCATTCCATGGTCGTCTTCGCCGCTCTGGCGATACTGATGACCATCTTTTCCTACCTTTTTCTGCTCGCTCTGGCCATAGCCAGTGTCTACTTTCCCTTTCTCCTGATCGAGTCTGGCGCTGGTGGGATTCAGGTTTTTTTCCTTTTGCTGTTCGGCGTGGCGGTTGCGGGTGCTCTCATCTGGTCCATGCTGCCGCGTCGCGACAAGTTCACTCCTCCGGGCCCGCTCTTGGAACGCGCTCGGCAACCGCGACTTTTCGCGGAACTTGATCTAATTGCCGGTGCACTGCGCCAACCTGTCCCGCACGACGTTTACCTGATTGGAGACATGAACGCCTACGTCGCTGATCGCGGCGGGATCATGGGCTTCGACAGCCACCGCATCATGGGCCTTGGTCTGCCGCTCTTGTCCCTGCTCACCATTTCGCAATTCCGTGCTGTGCTCGCCCACGAGTTTGCGCACTTCTACGGTGGAGACACGCGCCTCGGCCCGTGGGTCTACAAAGCGCGCAAATCCATGATCCAGACATTTGAAAATGTTGGTTCCCTGCGCGGACTTGTTCGAACAGCCATCATTCAGTTGATGTATCGGGTGGTGTTCACCATTCTGAAGTGGTACTTCATGGCCTTTCTGCGCATCACTAGTCTCATCTCCCGCCGGCAGGAGTATCGCGCCGATGAACTGGCCTGCATCGTCGCGGGGCCTGCGCCGCTGATCAACGGATTGCGCACCATTCACAGCACGGGCCCCGCATGGCCTGTTTACTGGGACACGGAGGTCTGGCCGTTGCTTTCCGACGGCACGCTCCCCCGTATCGGGGATGGATTCGCCCGCTTCGTTGCCGCTCCGGATATTGCCCGGCAGCTCGACGCACTACTGGCCAACCAATTGGAAAAGCAAATAGTTCAACCCTACGATACCCACCCTCCCTTGCGCGACCGCATCCGCGCGGCGGAAGAACTCCCGGCGTTCAACTACGATCCCGATGATCTACCTGCTTCGAGCTTGCTCGACAATCTCGATGCACTGGAATTGGGCCTAGTGCAGTCAGTATTCCCGAAACTTTCGAACTGTCCCCTAACCTCAGTATGCTGGGACGACATCGTAGAGAAGGCGACTCTTCCCAATTGGACAAAACAGGTAACCACCTACTTCCGCTTATTCGAAGGCACGACGGCACAAACACTTCCAGACGCCGTTGAGAAATTAGCGGAGATGGGCCCCCAGATTCGCGACCCCCAGGGCACCTTGCTCAGCCCGCAGCAACGCATGGCCCGAGCCGCAGATCTGCTCGCCGTGGCCCTCGGTCTCGCACTCTATCGCGAGGGTTGGACGCTGCAGTTCCAGCCTGGCGCAAAATATCTCAAACAAGGCAGCTTCGAACTGAATCCTTTCGAGATGGTCCAGCAGCTGGCAGCAAAGGAAATGACTCGCAAAGCCTGGCACACCCTTTGTCAGAATCTTGGAATCAGCCATCTCTCTTTGGTGCCGGAAGAAGTCCTTCCCTCAACCCCAGAAATTCCGCCTTGCTCCAAAATTCCGTCCACATAAGATTGTCGGCGCGCCGACCCCCGAACGCGTCGACGGCTTCCAGCCGGCTGCCAAAAAAAACTGCCCGCCGGCATGCGCAAGCATCGCTTGCCATGTACGGCGGGCACTTGGTTTTTCTAGCACAGTCACTCCTGACTGTGTTGTCCGCTTACAGTTCGAATACATTCCATGCTCAAGTTTTACTTGAGCTAACTACTTCTTGCCTTTCTTGGCCTTTTGCTTTGCTTCAATCACCGCTTGCGCTGCAGCCAGCCGCGAAATAGGCACGCGGAACGGTGACGCGCTGACATAGTTCATGCCGACTTCATGGCAGAACTTGACACTGTCGGAATCGCCGCCGTGTTCGCCGCAAATACCAACCTTCAGTTTCGGGTTAGTCTTACGGCCCTGCTCGATACCCCAACGCATCAGCAAGCCAACGCCCTTGGTGTCAAGTGTCTGGAACGGATCGCCAGCGAACACGCCCGCTTTCTTCTCGTCCACGTAGTCCGGGAGGAACCGGCCTGCATCGTCTCGGGAGAGACCCATCGTGGTCTGCGTCAGGTCGTTGGTGCCGAATGAGAAGAACTCCGCCACTTCGGCGATCTCATTGGCAAGCAATGCCGCGCGCGGCAACTCGATCATGGTGCCCACCAGGTAAGGCAGCTTGATCCCCGCCTTCTTGATGAGGTCATCGGCAACGCGACGGGTCGAATCGACCAAGATTCCCAACTCTTTCTTGTCAAGCGTAAGCGGAATCATGATCTCAGGAAATACTTTAACTCGGCCCTTTTGACATTCGATCGCCGCTTCGATGATTGCGCGCACCTGCATCTCGAGAATCTCTGGATAAGTGATGCACAGTCGGCAACCACGGTGGCCAAGCATGGGGTTGGATTCATGCAACTGCTCGACGCGGCGCGCCACAACTTCCGGACTGATGCCCAGTTCCTTAGCAAGTTCTTCCTGCTTGGCCTTCTCGTGCGGCACAAACTCGTGAAGTGGTGGATCGACCAAGCGAATGGTTACCGGCAGCCCATCCATCGCCTGGAAGATGCCCACGAAGTCGCGACGCTGGAACGGCAAGAGCTTGTTGAGCGCCTTCACGCGCGCTTCCTTGTCATTCGCCAGAATCATTTCCTGGATGCCAAGCTGGCGTTCGTGGCTCTTTTCCGGCTGCTCGAAATCGGTGAAGAACATGTGCTCGGTGCGACACAAACCGATTCCTTCGGCGCCGAACTCGATGGCCTTCCGCGCGTCTTGTGGTGTGTCTGCATTCGTGCGCACCCTCAGGGTGCGGATGCTGTCGGCCCACTTCATGATCGTGAAGTACGCCTTTGGCAGTTCCGGTGTCACGAGCGGCATTTCCCCGCTGTACACCAGTCCTTCACTTCCATCGAGCGTCAGCCAGTCGCCTTCCTTCAGCGTCTTGCCAACTTTCGAGATCGAAACTGTCTTTGCTTTGTAGTCGATGTCCAGAGCGTCGGCACCCACGATGCAGCACTTGCCCCATCCACGCGCAACCACTGCCGCGTGACTGGTCTTGCCGCCCGTCGCTGTCAGAATGCCCTGCGCCACTGCCATGCCGCCCACATCTTCAGGGCTGGTTTCGCGGCGAACGAGAATCACCTTCTCGCCCTTCTTGGCCCATTCTTCGGCATCGGCTGCCGACAAACAAATCTTGCCGACTGCTGCTCCCGGCACAGCGTTGATGCCATGCGCAAGGATGCGCGAGACCAGCGATTTCTTGTCCACCTTCACGTCGATGACCGGGTAGAAGAGCCGCTCGATATCTTCCGACTTGATGCGGAGAATCGCTTCTTCCTTGGTAATCAACTTTTCGTTGGCCATGTCCATAGCGATTTCAAAGGTAGCTGCCGGGGTGCGCTTGCCGGTCCGTGTCTGCAGCATGTAGAGCTTGCCGTCTTCGACCGTGAACTCCATATCCTGCATATCGCGATAGTGTTTTTCCAGCTTTACGCGAACCTTTTCAAGTTGCGCGTACGCCTTCGGCATAATCTTCTTCAGTTCGGTGAGATGCACCGGTGTACGGATGCCGGCCACAACGTCTTCGCCCTGTGCGTTGGTCAGGTAGTCGCCATAGAAAATCTTTTCGCCGGAACTCGGATCGCGCGTGAAGCACACGCCCGTGCCGGAATTGTCGCCGGTGTTGCCAAACACCATCTGCTGCACGTTTACGCCCGTGCCGAGCAAACCGGTGATTTTCTCGACGCGCCGGTAGGTGGTAGCTTTCTCGGCCATCCAAGAACCGAACACCGCGCCGATCGCTCCCCACAACTGCTCCATGGGATCTTCCGGAAACGCCTTCCCTGCTTGTGACTTGTAGTACGCTTTGTATTCCCCGACTAATTCTTTCCATCCGCTGGCGGGAACGGCGGTGTCTTCCTTCACGCCAAGCTTGGTCTTCAGCGCGCGAAGGCGATGTTCCAGGTCTTCCTTGGACATGCCCATCACCACTGTCGAATACATTTGCACGAAGCGGCGATAGGCGTCATACGCAAATCGGTCGTTCTTGGTTACCGCCGCAAGGCCTTCAACCGACTTGTCGTTCAAGCCGAGGTTCAGAATCGTTTCCATCATGCCCGGCATGGAACGGGCCGAGCCGGAACGCACGCTGACCAGCAGTGGGTTCTTCGGATCGCCCAACTTCTTCTTGGTGACTTTTTCTAGCTTTGCGACGTTGTCTGCAACCTGCTTTTTCACTCCGTTGTTGAACTTCTTCCCGCTCTTGTAGAAGTCGTCGCACGCTTCCGTCGAGATGGTAAAACCGGCGGGAACGGGGAGACCAATTCTGGTCATCTCCGCTAGTCCAGCGCCCTTGCCGCCGAGCAGATCGCGCCACTCGCCGTTGCCTTCCGCTTTGCCTGCACCAAAAAAATAGACCCACTTTTTCACAGTATTCCTCGCTTGTATTCTTGCCGTGACGTAGGTGTCGGGCTTTAGCCCGGCGAGCCTGAGAATTATATTCGGTCCGCTCCAGGTTCAAGCGGCATTCCGAGTATCCACATGGGCCGGCCCAAAGATCGGCACCTACATTCACCGCTAACCCGCGCCGGTCAGCTTCCACTCCGTTGGGATTCGAGTGGAGCTTGGTCGGCACGCCGACATTTTTCCGAAGAAATCTGTCGCAAACTCTTGCGCACTATTACTTAAAGTAACACTTTACATATCACCGCAGTTATCGCTCGGAACGAAGCGAAGGAATTCAAGATAAGATCCTTGCAGCAGCTTTGCGTGCTGCTTGGTCCCTCGGACTTAACACGCCATCACAGGTCAAGATTCTAGCCACTCCTGTTGGAGTCCTCCATGTCGGCGCGCCGACATGCCGATCGCCGACAACCTACCTTCCCTCTTCTCCACCGAGTTCTGAAAAGTCCGCAATCGTCGTGAACTCTCGCAGGATCTCCGAAAGCAACGCGAGGCGGTTCTTCCTGACTGCTTCGTCTTCTGCCATGACCATCACATCGGTGAAGAACTGATCGACTACCTTTCGCAATCCGGCGATCTCTTCAAGCGCTTCCAGATACTTTCCGGCGCGCTTGTCTTCCTGCACTTTCGCCGCAGCCTTCTGGACCGCGACATGCAGAACCCGCTCGACTTCTTTCTCAAACAGCTTGCCGTCGACATGCAGCGCCTCGGCCGGGAGATTGGCTTTTTCCAGAATCTTGCGGATGCGTTTGAATGAGATGGCCAGCGGCTCGAAGTTCTTCGACTTGCGAATTGCTTTGAGTGCCTTCAGTCGTTTCTCTATTTCCACCAGGTCGTCGGAACCGGCGCTGAACACCGCGTTCACTTCATCGTAGGCGTAGCCCGACTTCTCTCGCAGCACAAACTTGGCACGATCCAGGAGGAACTCCATCACCTGCTTTTCCTGTGCGTGCGACACGTGTTTCTTCGGTGGGAGCGTGTGCAGAGTCTTTGCGGCAGCACCGACGGCTTGCGATAACGACACGGGCAATTTGCGCTCCAAGATGATTTTCACGATACCCAGAGCGGCGCGACGCAAGGCATACGGATCGCTTGAACCGGTGGGGACCGCGCCTACAGAGAAGCAGCCCACGATGGAATCCAACTTATCGGCGAGCGCCACAGCACAACCGGTGATGTTCCGCGGGATTGGATCATCAAGGCCCACCGGTCGGTAGTGGTCATACACCGCATCGGCCACGACTTCGGATTCGCCCTGCGCGCGCGCGTATAGTCCGCCAACGACGCCCTGCAGTTCGGTGAACTCCTTGACCATCTCGGTAACCAGATCGCATTTCGCCAGTTCCGCAGCGCGGTCCGCATCGGCCACATGCGCCTGTACCATGCCGAGATTGAACCACTGCTCGGTCAGCCAACGGGCGATGGCGCGCGTACGTTCCACCTTGTCGCGATAAGTTCCCAGTCGCGACTCGTAGGTGACGCGGTCGAGCTTCGGCAAATAGTCGGCGAGCCGACATTTTTGATCGGACTCCCAAAAAAACCGTGCGTCGGCAAACCGTGCGCGCAGCACGCGTTCGTGCCCCGCGCGTATTAGTCCTTTTGGATCCTTTGAATGGTTGATGACCGCCAGAAAATTGGACGCCAACTCCCCACCGCGCTTTTCGACGGCAAAATACTTTTGATGCCCTCGCATCACGGTGATTAGGATCTCGTCGGGAAGTTCGAGAAACGACGGATCGAAACTGCCCTCAATCACGTGCGGAAATTCATTCAGGTAGGTGACTAGCTGCAGCAGGTCCGCGTCTTCGTGGATGTGGCTGGTGGAGTGTCTGGAGTGAGAAGCCAGTTCGCGAGTGATCTTTTCCAAGCGTTCCGCGGGACGGAGGATGACGCCGTTGGCGCGTAGCTGCTTTTCGTAGTCCGCGAAATTCTGAACACGGATGCCAGACTTGCCGAGGAAGCGATGCCCTCTTGTGGTGTCGCCCGACGTGACACCACCAAAGGTAAACGTAAGCGGCTTGCCGTCGAGCAGTGCCACGATCCAGCGGATCGGGCGGATGAAGCGTGCACCTTCAAGTCCGGTCCACGTCATGGTGCGCGGCCAGGGAATGTCATGAATTACGCGCGGCAGGATGTCCAAGAGCAAGTCCTGTGCGGTGCGTCCGCGCTTGATGATCTTCGCGGCAACGTACTCGCCCTTGGGTGTCAACACGAAATAGAGTTTGTCGAGAGGGACACCTTGTTTGTCGCTGAAACTGACAGCGGCTCGTGTCGGCGCGCCGACATTGTCATAGGCGACCGACTTCGGTGGCCCAGTAACTTCGTTCTCGACATCCGGTTGCTTGGCAATCAGCCCACGAACCCGGGCCGTCAGGCGGCGCGGTCCACCAAAGGTCTCCACGGTCACACCGTCGGTCAGATTCTCCGCAGTGAATTGCTTTTCAAAAATGCTCCTTAGTTCAGTGATGGCCCGTGGCAACATGCCCGCGGGAATCTCCTCGCAGCCGATCTCAAAGAGCAATTCAACTCGCTTCTGCGTGAGGTCGACAGTCTTTGTAGAAGCCTTGCCGAACTTGGTGGACTTCCCTGCCTTAGACATCTTGCTCATCTTCGTGGAGGCCTTTGCATTCGGACTCATACGCACACACCGTTGATCGACAAAAATGTCGGCGCGCCGACATGGTGGCTAGGCTTGTCGGCAATGCCAGCGCCGCATCGGCAGGGACGCACTGGATTACAGCATCGGCTCGAAGCTGGCGCTGCCGGACGAGCAACCAGCAGAATCGGTGCGCAGAGAAAGCGCCGGGTATCGTGGGTGGCGCGGTTCATGCCAGCACCTCGCGCTTCGCTGTCGGCGTGCCGACCTGGGTCTGCTCGAGGTAGCCAGCAGCGGTTCGGCAGGCGAGCGATCGCACCCTCGCCATCAAAGCCGCGCGCTCGGTTGTCGAGATCACTCCGCGCGCGTCCATCAGATTAAACAGGTGCGAACATTTCAAGCAATGTTCGTAGGCAGCCAGCAGCGGATAGCGTTCCCGCTCCTTGCCTTCGATCGTCTTCCACCCGTCCAGCAATTCCTTGGCTTCCTTCTCGTGCAGCTCAAACTCCGACCGCAACGCCGCGGCATCGCTGCGAGCAAAACTGTACTCAGAAAGTTGCTGCTCTTCGGCCAATCGAATGTCGCTATAGGTACGGTCGGCGGTCCAATGGATCTCGTACACGCTCTCGACATTCTGCAGAAACGCGCAGATGCGTTCGAGGCCATAGGTGATTTCGACGGAAATCGGATCAAGGTCAATGCCGCCGCTCTGCTGAAAGTAGGTGAATTGGGTAATCTCCAAGCCGTCAAGAAGTACCTGCCAGCCAATACCCCAAGCGCCCAGCGTCGGTGATTCCCAGTTGTCTTCCTCAAAGCGAATGTCGTGTTGGCAAAGGTCGATGCCAATCGCCTCCAGGCTGCGTAGGTACATTTCCTGAACGTCCATCGGCGACGGCTTGAGGATTACTTGATACTGAAAGTGTTTGTAGAGACGATTGGGGTTCTCCCCATAGCGACCATCGGCGGGACGGCGGCTGGGTTGAACGTAGGCGACGCGGTGCGGCGTGGGGCCAAGCACGCGAAGAAAGGTCTCAGGGTGCATGGTTCCAGCGCCAACCTCGGTATCGAGGGGCTGGTGGAGCACGCAACCCTCCCGACCCCAGAACTGCATGAGCTTAAGAATAAGATCCTGAAAGGAAAGGCCTGAAAATTTCTGTTCAAGTTTTACTTTAGCTTTCAAGTGGTCTCCAACAATTCGCGTGTGCGTAGTTTTCGTTCCGCGTGATGCTCAATCCAGTTAAATCCTGCCTCTCGTACTTCCCTTACCGGCTGGTCAAACTCCAGACCAAGCTCCAGTTTGTCCAGACTCGTACGCGTGAAGCGTTCCGCCAGCTCCCTTGCTTCTGGCGAAACCGGCTTCATGCCAGAGCGCCGGTGCTCTTGGCAGAGCAGACCGGGCAGCCAGTCGGCTTGATAGGCGTCCTGCCTGCCGAACGGCTTGCCGCAGGTGCTGCAGTTTTTGAAGCTAGGCAGCCAACCCGCCAGCCGAACCGTCCAAAACGCGAAGTAGCCGAGCGGCAACGTCCAGCTGGCGCGGCGCTCGATCTCGCGTGCCGTCAGCAGAATCAGCCGGAACATCGGTTCGGAAACTTCATGCTCCGGCAAGACCAGCTCGGCGATTTCACTAACCGCCGCCAAACCGGTGCTGAGCCCGTACTCACTCTGCGACTTGTTGAGCGACTCCAGCAGTTCGCACTGTTGGATACGGACCAGGTCGCGCGTTTCCCGCTCGACGTACCAAAGCTGCACGTGCGACATGACCTGCAGCGTCGAA
The DNA here is from genome assembly GCA_963741165.1 of Candidatus Acidiferrales bacterium. Classification (GTDB taxonomy): domain Bacteria; phylum Acidobacteriota; class Terriglobia; order Acidiferrales; family UBA7541; genus Acidiferrum. The sequence goes on from CAVUHB010000002.1 coordinate 29,925, forward strand.
CCGTAGCGGTTCTTGAGGCGACGGGCGCCCGCCGCCACGCCGCGCATGCGACCCGAGCTGCGACCGAGGAAGCTGACCAGGCGGTCGGCCTCGCCCAGCGGAAAAGTCTTCAGAATGATGGCTTCCGTTTCCCGGGCAGGCATTCGTAGTCGGCGCGCCGACAATAGAGCGCTGGGCGAAATTAACCCACACAAATTACGCTCGAGTGCAGAGCTAAAATACTTACCACAGCGGCGAAAACATCGCAATGATTCCGGAACAATTTTCTACAGAAAAAATCGATCTGGCGGTTGCAGCGCATTCGCCCGCTCGAAATGCCCGTGGCAATTTAGATGACAGGAGGGAGGAAGCGCTCGACCAATGGCAACCGGTCGCGGCGCGGACTTCGCATTTGCGCTGCGTCCAGAAGCGCAGGCGAGCGGCGCCAACCAGCCTCGCCATCAGCATGGCGGCGCTACTTCCAGAGCTTGCGATCACCCGGTTAGCGCGCCGACACTCTCTTGTGAGTTTACGACGCAGGTCGCGCAACTCGACCCGCCTCAATCGGCATTTGGATCGGAGTCTTCCAGCCGCCTCCGCGACTAATTCCACTGCGAAATACTGGCGCCCCCGGGGACGAGAAACGGCCAGAATCCGGCACCGGAGGCGAGCTTCTGGTAGGGCACGACAGCAGAACAATCCCCGTGGAGCTGCCACAGATCCACGGGATAGCCGCGCAAAGTTTAGGGATTTAGCATGCCGTAGATTATGTCAACCTGGACCACTCAACTAAAATCATTATAGGACGCGCGCGGATCCCCCCTTCCCTGTCTGCAGGCGTCACGGTAGTCCCAGGCTTTTCATTCCCTGCTGTTTCCGCTACGCTGACGAACTGCCTGTTTTTACGTGATTCGCAATTCCCTGTCTGGGGTTTGAGGCTCCGAACGATTCATGATTCCGCTGAAAGACATCAATCCGTCGCGCACCGCACCGTTTGTCAACATCGCCCTGATTGTGGCCAACGTGTTCGTGTTCTTGTACCAGGTGAGTTTGCCGGTTCGAGCGCAAAAGGCTTTCGTTTTCGCGTATGGAACGATTCCTGCCAAGTTTACCGCCCTGGCCGCCGGGCACGGCGCAGTCCAGATTGCCTTGGCACCACTCGTCACCAGCATGTTTCTGCACGGCGGGTTGATGCACTTACTCGGTAACATGCTGTTCCTTTATATTTTCGGGGACAATATAGAGGACTACTTCGGGCATCTGGGGTACCTAGTGTTCTACATGGCTTGCGGTATCGGCTCGGGTCTGGTGCACGTGCTGTTCAACCTGCACTCAGGGATTCCGGCAATTGGTGCCAGTGGTGCGATCAGCGGCGTGATGGGGGCATACATATTGCTATTCCCTCGCGCGAGGATTTTGACCTTTTTCTTCATCTTCGTGATCCCTGTGCCCGCGTTCCTGATTCTGGGGTATTGGTTTGTATTTCAGTTTCTGGAAGCGCTCAGTGGTATCGGTGGCGATCCGACCGGTGGCGTGGCAGTCTGGGCGCATGTCGGCGGGTTCTTGATAGGGATGTTGATCACTGTTGTAATTGCGCGACGTCGGCGATTAAGGTAAGCGCGAAATCCTTCCTGCATAGGACACGGGGTGAATTGTCCCTGACAGATCACTTCAAGTTACACACGAATATGGGTTAGGCGTATTTTGCGACGTACGCGGCCAGCCAGTCGCCAACCTCAACTGTTTGTTTAACTCCACCTAAATCAATCGTTGAGATATTTTCCTCCAGCGCCGACCTCACGCTTTGCTTTAGCAAGACCGCCTCATCATTCCAGCCTAGAAATTCCATAAGCAAACCTGCGGCGAGCACTGCGCCGAATGGATTGGCAATGCTCTTACCGGCAATGTTGGGGGCGGAGCCGTGAACCGGCTCGAAAAGCGAAGTGCGACCGGGATGAATATTACCCGAGGGAGCGAGGCCAAGACCGCCGACCAGCTGAGCGCTCAGGTCGCTAACGATGTCGCCGAATAGATTGCCAGTGACGATGACATCAAACTGGCCGGGGTCGCGAACCAGTTCCATGGCAAGGGTATCGATGAACAGGTGGCGAGAGTCGATGTCGGGGTACTCGGCGCGTACGGACTTGTAGACGCGCTGCCAGAGGTCGCCGGAGAAGGTCATGGCGTTGGACTTGTCGGACATGCAGACACGCAGTGGCTTGCGTGGGGAGCTAGACTCGGAAGCGACGCTGGCAGGAAAGTCGGCGCTACATTTGCCACCACGGCGGGCATAGTCAAAAGCGTGGCGGATTATGCGCTCGACACCCCTGCGGGAGTTGACTTCTTCCTGGACGGCTATCTCCTCGACGGTTCCCTTCTTGAAATGCCCGCCGACTCCGACATAGAGACCCTCGGTGTTTTCGCGAAACACCATCAGGTGGAAGTCTTTCGTGCCGCGATCGCGCAACGGAGTAAGTCGTTCGTGAAAAAGTTCGGCAGGGCGCGCGTTGACATAGAGGTCGAGTTTGAAGCGCAGGCCGAGAAGGATGTCGGCGGCGTGCTGGTTGGAAGGAACACGGGGATCGCCGAGCGCACCGAAAAGGATTGCGTCGAATTCATCGCGAAGCATCTCGAGCGCACCGTCGGGCAAGGTCACGTTCTCGCGCAGATACTTGTCCGCCCCCCAGTCGAATTCGACAAACTCAATCGGACGACTGCGCTTGGCGGTGGCGGCTTTGATGACCTTCACGGCTTCGGGGGTGACTTCCCTGCCGATACCGTCGCCGGGAATGACCGCGATGCGGGCCCTGGGACCGCCACTGCGGAGAGGAATGTTGGGCACGAGGGTGCCTCCGGGAGATTGAAGTGAGTACGCGTTACGTTAGCACAGGTAGGCGGGATCTCAGAGATCAGTGACCTGCTGAAACTGGGCGATCCAGTTCGAGACAGCCAAGAGTAAAGGCAAAAGGAAACGGACCTGGCTCGCCTGTGTGGCGGAAACCATCAAAGAAAACGAGGAGCCTTCCTTGGTCGGTATACCGGAAAGCCAGTTTCCCTGGGGCAGACTGTGACGGGCCATGGGCGGCAGTCACTCTCTGGATGGCTTCGCTCCACTCTGGTAAATCGGAAGACGGCGTGTCGCACTGGCAGCACCAAAGGCCCGTGGTTCCCGGCCACTGGGTTTTGGCAACCCATAGGCGCGAGAATACGGTTTCAAAATGGTGTTGTCAGTGTATTCGACAGAAATCGAAAAGTTTCCATTCGGGCGGAGCGAAGATTTTGCGTCTGGTCCAGTTGGTGCGTCCATCGTCGTTTTCGGCATAGCCGTGGATCAGATAATCTCCCAGGTTCCAGCCGCAGACATACCAGAATTTCCATCTGCCGTCGTGAACCAGCACATTCGGTTCGTATACACTGCCGTGCTCCCATGCTTCGTTGGCATGGAAGACCGGTGCGGGCCGATCGATCCAAGCATTGCCGTCCCATTCGAGATAGCCAGTCGCGTACGGGCCCCAGAGTTGGTACGCTCCGCCTGCATAGTAGGTGCGCTCGACCCATTCCTTTCGTCGCAGGTTCCCACCTTCACGTAGGCTGGACAGTGGCATCCTCCGGCACGGTCCCAGGCAGCCCTGTTCCTGCAGCTGGCGAGCAATGCAACTTCGGAAGAGTCACATGGATCGGCCGGGAATCCGCCAGCCAGTTGCAGTGAGCAGGGAGCCTTCCGGTAGCGAAGCGCTAAACAGATAAGTGCTGGCGTCGTGAACGGTCTCGCCGGCCAGGTACATCCACCAGCGGCTGTGGTGTTGCGCAAGAGTTGCGTCCGTGATTTCAACAAGGTCCACAAGAGGAGCAAAGCCATCGGCAAGGTCGAACACTTTTCTGATTCTCACGATTGGACAACACGAGCACAAAAGCTATGGGTATCGAACAGTAGTGAGGTGGGATCAGAAGGCGTAAACCTATGGCGCAGTCGATCTGCGAGCGACCCTGGCGGGATTTTGCGCTTGCCGCAATCCCTCGCTGTACGGGGATGACAATCGAGTGAGACTGGATTCGAGAGAAATGAGTTGTCCGAGTTCACGGAACAGGCGTCCCCTCCAAGCGAAATGCGTCGAGACTGATCGCTGGTTAGTTCGTTCTGTCGTTGGGATTCCCTTCCTTGACGGTTGCCACGACCCTTCTGTAGTTGCTGGACAGCGGATCGACCTTCAAGGATTCTGGTCGAGGATAACGAAGCCGGCGAGTTTGCTATTTTCAACCAACCATTTGGAAGAGTCTTCGGAGTATTGACGGACTGCGTTGATGGTGATGCCATTCAGCCCTTGGAGAGGAGTGACGCGATGGTCGGGGCTGATGACCGCTCAGTTCTGCGAGAAGTGGTTAACGACAGTCCACCTCAGGAACATCTGATCGAACGGCGTGGTTCAGGGAACGCCGCCCTCCGAATTCTGGAAATGCGAAGTTGGATTCGGCGGCGATATTGGTCGATTGCAGTATCCCAAAGCGACGGGATTGCCCCAGTTTGCGGGAAGGGCCGGCCAAGGGCGTTTCGGGAGAAGCGAGCAGAGTTGGGGCTACGGGACTGGGGGATCAGGAATTCGGAATACAGGAAAGTATGGTGCGGAAACAAGAGCGGCGAGAAGGCCGCTACCGCCGATTGGCCCGCCCAGACCCTTCGCCGGTAACGATCTACCTCGCCGTCTTTGCAGGGAGAATAGCAACGTCCTAATGTGGGGGCTGTTCAATAGTGAACAGTTTTGGGGAACTATCGCGATTTACAGGCGAGCACGTAAAAAAGGACGAAAGGAAGCAACCGACCTCCGCACTCAGGTTTTCTCGGGAACCAAGACAGAAATGCGCTTTTGCCTGGTCAAGAGGAAGGTTAGGCCGGAAACGGTGGCGAAACCGAAACTGGAGAGGCGATAAAAACGCTCCACCCACCAGTTCGGGAACGTGCCAATGGCCTATTCTATCCGGCTCAAAAAAACCGAACTCGATGAGATTGAAGTGCACTTCAAGGCCGGTTAAACCCATGCCTAGAAGCCAGGCGAGCGGACGCGCCATAATCCAAAATCAGCTACGAGGATAACCTCGTCGCAGTAACAACCATTGCGGAAAACTGAGCAAGAATGCAACTAAGCAAATACAAGTGATCTGAACGATTGGACCCAGTCTCGTACCCAATCGCTCGAAGGCCGGCGAGGAATTCAAGTAGGTGAGTCCGGCCGCCAAATACCAACCGAGGATATTGGCGGGGATCCACAAACCAGAGACGTTCATACGTCTGCGTATCCAGAACGATTGGGCGGCGACGACGAGCACCGCGACTAATCCGACCGCAACGAGTCCGATGACAGCGCTATTTCCACCTTTCGAAATCGGGTAATAAGAGGATCAGCACGACAGCTTCTACGACGCGCATAGTGAAACTGTCCCATGTGAGCCAGTCCCGCCGAGCGATGCCGGGGCGGTTTGTCATCGCATCCTCACATTCTTGAATGAACTCGTTCACGCTCGGTGCAGATTGCCGCGGAAGGGGTGGCGCAGCAAGCGCTAGGGAATGACAAAGGGGTAAGGAACTAAGAAGTAATAATTTGTCGTGGATTGGTTGGAGGCCGCGGACTGAAGCACTGGCCTAAAAGCCAGCGGAAGCGGTGCGAAGTTCGGCCGGGATGCCAGATGGCGCATAAGATGGAATGTTCTGGAGATGTTTAGAGAGACAGCGATCAGGAAGCTTTGAGCGAGATGCTCACGGTGAGGCTGCTTGTCGCGAATTGGTTGTCACAATCCCCCCGTTGCGGCCCAGCAAAAGAGGCGGAGGTTCGGACGGTTTGAGAGCGGAAGACATGTGCAAGCGAAACGCTCTGATCTGTAAGCCAAGGCTATAACAGCGGGCCGGTGTGCGAGGAATCAGAAGTGCAGTTATTAACTACATGGGCTAACTGGTACTTTCGTTTAGACTTATGGCTCTAGACAGAGAGTTGTCGGGGAGTAGACTGGGGTTAAAGCCAAGTGTGTTTTGACGGAGAACCCCTATGAAGCCCTGCCTCCGCACCTGCCTGGTAATTTTTTTGGTGTGCTTTTGCGTGCCAACCGTGTCCTCGGCGCAAAACAAAAAACATAAGCAGGTGGAAAGGCCGCCGCTGACTGCGGATGGGGCTGGCGGAACGGTAGCCAAAAAAGCTCCCGTGACCACGGATGATGATATTGCGAAATTGACGGTGCGAAGAAGCGGCACCGACAATCCGACGCTACTCGAGAAGAATGCGGAATCACCGGTCGCCGATCCGGAAAAAGCGAAAACGGAAATCGTGACGCTGCGACAGGAAATAACGGACAAACAGCGGAGAGTGGAGTGGTTGATGAGCTTGTTCGTCCTGGAAGAGCAAAGGTTTATACGGAACCCCAGCGGAGAATTTGAGGACGACGATTTGGGGCAAAAGCGGCGGGACGAACAGGAAGAACTGAAGAATGAAACGGCGCAGATTCGGAAATTGCAGGTAAGGCTGGAAGCACTAACAAAAGTAGTCGAACAAAAAACGGCAGCGACAACGCGGTAACGAATCCCCGAAACAAGGCCAGGAACAACCGAGTGGCAAGCAGCTGTCGATGGCGTAAACATCGGGGACAGCAGTGCTGTGTCCCTACGATGATGAATCGTATCGGAGTTTCTGGTGGTGTAGGCAGTGAAGATTCGGTGGAGCGACAGGGTAGACCCGAGAATTGGGCGGAAGCCGGCATTACGCCTAGCAAAAGAGGAGCACTGTGGACCGTAAGCATGCAGCCCAGGCCCTGAGTACTGGCAAGAGTTCGGGTGCCGCGCGAGCGGACGATGGTTTAATCGAATCGGAGTAGATATTGGAGCATTTTGATTGGTAGGCTTGGGCAGTCTATCTTAGCGTTTTGACTGGATAGCTGAGACTGAACCTGGGAGCGGAGGAAGCAGGTTATGGCTTGTAATCCGGAAGAACTGAAGCATGTGCCCTTGTTTGCGCTGCTCGATGAAGAAGAGACGGCGGTGCTGTCGGCGCAGGTGGAGTTGAAGAGATTTGCGCCACGGCAACGCATCTACAAGATCGGCGATCCCGGCGGGCAGGCCTACGTGATGATTAGCGGGCAAGTGCGCGTGACGACAGTGGACGAAGATCACCAGGAAGTGGTGGTGGACGAACCGGCGCACGGCGAGTTTTTTGGATTCGCATCCATGCTGGAGGAGACACCGCATCAGACCAGCGCTACAGCCGTGGAAGAGACGACGTGCCTGGAGGTAAGTCGCGACGACATTGAAGAATTGCTGCGACGAAAACCTCTGGCGGGTATGCCGATGTTGACGGTTCTGGGAAAACAGTTCCACTCTTCGCAACAGTTGGTGAGAATTCGCGCGATGCGCAATGCGAACGAAATCATTGAAGAGAAAGAAACGTTTGGGGAACGGATCGCCGACAAGGTGGCGTCGCTCGGTGGATCGTGGACGTTCATTATTGTGTTCGGGGTGGTGCTGGCCACTTACGCAAGTGTGAATGTGCTACTGCGTGGCCGGTCGTGGGATCCATATCCTTTTATCTTGTTGAATTTGTTTTTGTCGATGCTGGCGGCGATTCAGGCTCCGGTGATTATGATGAGCCAAAATCGGCAGGATCGTAAGGATCGCGTGAGAAGCGAGTTGGATTATGCGGTGAATCGGCGGGCGGAGGCAGAGATACAGGGTTTGGCACATAAGTTGAATTTGCTGGGGGAACAGTTGGGAGATGTAGAGGAATTTTTGCGGGAGAAAAGGAATGGAGTTTGAGAGGCGAGAGCTAAAACTTGAGAGCCGTGGAGGATCACGTTTTTGAAGGTTGCGGTTGAAGTCGTTTCCATAATCCCGCCCTGAGGCCCGTACGGAGCGGGGGCCTTCCGTCAAGAGGACGGCTAGAAATAAGCGGGAATGGGACGTTGGATCCTAGCAACCTGCCATTTGCGCAACGCGCAAGGAATGAGGGCCCTCAAGTTCGGGTGTGAAATGGTCTGGCAAGGTGAACGGCGCTGGTATATATGCCAGCGAAAGCGAGGCCGAGAGGAATTAGGGAATAAGTTCAACGATCGCGGCCGGATTCTACATAGTAGACGCCGGAGAGAGCTAGGGCTCCACCTAGGAGTTCGGCGGCGGTACCGCGTTCACCTAAGAAGAGAATTCCAAGGATGGTGGCGCTGACTGGTAAGAGATAGCTGAAGGACATTAGTTGGGTAACTTCGAGATAGCGCAGCAGCCAGAAATAAAAGAGGTAGGCAAGAACTGAACTGAACAAGGCCATGTAGAGAAGACCGATCCACGCGGCGGCAGGGATAGCGCGCCAGTTGGCGAGTGAACCGATGGAACGCGCGCTGCGAATGGCAATGGGAAGTACAATGAGCGCGCCGAAGACGGCGTTGTAGGTGGTCATGGTGAGCGTGTTGTAACGAGCGGCGACACGTTTACCGAGCACTCCATACATTGCAAAACCCAGGGAACCCGTCAGGGTGATGGCGTCGCCTAGAAAAGTGGCGGCGCGCTGGCTGTCGTGCGGACCATAGGTCATAAGGACTATACCGGCGAGCGCGATCAACATGCCGGTCACTTTGCGCACGGTGGCGACTTCCAGACGAAACAGCACGGCGAGGAGGAGCGCGTAGATGGGGCCCATGCCAACGATAACGGACGAGTGCGTGACGGAGGTGTAGCGCAGGCCGACGGTGAAGCATATCTGATTGACGGAAATACCGAAGAAGCCGAGATAGAGGAAGGGCCACCACTCTTTGAAAGTCCTTCTTCCCTGCTTACGTGCGCGGGCGGCTTCGGCGAAAACGGGGAGGCGACGGCAGAGGGGATAAAGAAGGACGAGAAAGATGGCGGCAAGGACTACGCGGAAGGAAGCCAGGGTGAGAGGGGGCCAATAGCGGAGGGCAATTTTACCGGCGATGAAGTTGACGGCCCATATGGCGAGAAGAATTGCGATGGAGGCGTAGATGGCCGGACGGCTGGGAGCCGGGCCGTGAGACGAGTCTATGCGCACGGGCTGGGGGAGGCGGGTCTGCGAAAAGATTTGGAAGTTTTGAGAGACATTGTCAAAGAAGACCTAGAGAAATTATACGCAATTGGGGAGGAAAAAGAATTGGAGTTAGGAGGGATTTCCTCATGCGATTGTGCGTGGAAGGTGTATGCGAGGTGAATTTTATTTTTGCGTGACGGAACACTTGGGCACCTTCCTTCGTCTAGAGCAGAGTCGACTGACGGCGAGAAAGAGGGTGCCGCATGGAGAGTAGTCAGAAGCGCGTTCCGGCGCTGTGGCTGTTGCTCGGAGCCATGATGTTCGGGGGCGTGCGCGTCGTGGGGCCACAGAGTTCCGGAGCCGCGGGCGATTCGACAAATCGCGCTGTAGTTCACCAGCAGGTGGATGAAAAAGCTGCGCAGTGGTTAAAGGAATACGACGTGCCGAGAGTAGCGGTAGCCTACATTGAGGACAGGAAGATAGCCTGGACGGCGGGGTACGGCGAGCAATCGCCCGGCGTGGCAGCGAGCGAGAACACTTTGTATGACGTGGCGTCGCTGACGAAACCGGTTACGGCGGAGATGATTTTGCGGCTGGCGTCGGCGGGGAAATTGTCGTTGGACGAATCGATCTCGCCATACTGGCGGGACCCGGATATTAAAGATATTCCGTGGAGCAAGGAACTGACCGCGCGGCTGTGTTTATCGCACCAGACGAGATTTACGAACTGGCGATACCAGACAAACGGCGAGTTGACGATGCAGTGGGAACCGGGGACACGGACAGGATATTCGGGCGAGGGCTACAACTACGTTGGAAGATATGCGGAGAAAAAAACGGGACAGGCGTTTGAAGACTTGGAGCAGGAAACTGTTTTTGCCCCGATCGGGATGAAGGATACGGCGTACACGGCGCGGAAGTGGTTTGCAGGAAGGACGGCGGTGGCGCTTGGGCCCAGGGGCGAACCCGAGATACAGATTGCAAAGAATTGGACTGGGGCGGATTCTTTGCGGACTACGGTCGGAGACTACGCGAAATTTGTGGTGAGCGTAATGCACAATGAATGGCTAACACCGGAGATTGCGGCAAAACGGTTGGTGAGTACGCGGAATCAGGCAACGACGGAAGAAGTGAAGCGACTTTGTGAGAAAGCCAAACAGGATCCGGCGTATTGCGCGCTGAGTGCGGGGATGGGCCTGGGTTGGCAGGTGGTGAAACATAACGATGTGACGATTCTGGATCATACGGGATCGGATCCGGGTGTGAAAACTGTGGCATTTTATTTGCCCGAGAAAAAGATCGGCGTGGTTGCTCTTACCAGCGGCGAGAATGGACAGAAGGTGATACACGAGGTGGTGCGGGTGTTGTATCCGGATGAAGTGCTAATTGCGACCTTGTAGGGAGGCGGTTGGAATGGCGGGAATCACGAGGAGTTGCGTTGAGCTGCGTGGTTGTCACGATGCGCCCACCGCTGCGGAATGAAATCGGTTCGGCCTTCGGTCGGAATGACAAAAACTGATTCGCGGTTAAGCTGCTGGAGAGATGGGGAAGCTCAAGAGCAGGCAGCAGGCCAGCGTTTCCAACCGCTAGCGAAGAAGGAAAAATGCAGAAGCCCAGAGAAATAGGGTTTAGAGGAAATGTTGCTTGCGGGTGGTGATGGAATCTATGCGATCGCGACGGGGTTCGAAGCCTATGCCTGGCGCGGTAGGGACGGTAATGGTGCCCTGCGGACTGACGGTGACTTCGGGAGCGATGATGTCTTCCTGCCAGTAACGTGCGCTAGCGCTTACGTCTCCGGGAAGAGCGAAGTTGGATTGGGTGGACATGGCAATATTGTGGGCGCGGCCGATGCCGGACTCGAGCATGCCACCGCACCAGACCGGGATGGCATTTTTCTTGCAGAGATCGTGGATGCGGCGGGCTTCGTGGTGTCCACCTACGCGACCCAGTTTGATGTTGATGATTTTGCAAGCGCCAAGGGCGATGGCGGCTTCGGCCTGTTCGTAGGTGTGAATGCACTCGTCGAGACAGATGGAGGTCTGAACGGACTTCTGAATTTCCACGTGGCCGAAAAGGTCGTCCCAACCGAGCGGCTGCTCGATCATCATGAGGTAGTAAGCGTCCATCTGTTTAAGGAGGCTGAGATCTTCTTTGCGGTAGGCGGAGTTGGCATCGACGGAAAGCTTAATTTTCGGAAATTCCTGCCGGATGCGGGAGACGCGCTCGATGTCGCTGCCGGGTTTAATTTTTAGTTTGATCCGTTGATAGCCGGCGGCAACTTCTTTCTTCACCGTGACGACCAGTTCTTCGACGGTGTCTTTGATGCCGATGGAAACGCCGCAAGGGATGACCGACTGCGTGCCGCCCAGTAGTTTCCAGAGAGGAATCCCCTTTTGCCTGGCTTCGGCATCCCAGATGGCGGCCTCGACGGTACCCTTGGCCATGTTGTGTCCACGGATGAATTCGAGGAGGTGCCAGATCTCGGCGGCGGACTGGAACTCTTTCCCTTTTAGGGTGGGCCATATGTAGTCGGTGAGAATGTGCCAACAGGTTTCCGTATCTTCGGGGCTGTAGGTAGGATTTTCGCCGGCGGTACATTCGCCCCAGCCGATGACGCCATCGACGTTAGCCTCGACGAGAAGGATGCGGCGAGCAGTGACGCGGTCCATGCTGGTTTCAAAGGGATGGAGGAGATCTAGATGAATTTCGCGGAGAGTCATCTCGCGCAGGCGCATGGGGTTGCTCCTTGTTTAGTCCAGAGTAAACCAAATTCACTGGGTATGAAATGGGTATAAGTCGATGGAGGGTCTGCTGTGATTGGAGTTCGATTGAGATCTTGGGGCGATCCCTCGACTGCGGCCAGACGATAGGCGTTCGGCTTTCGGTCGGGTTGACAGAAATAAGGCAGCGTGAAGTTGACCATACAGGCGGAAGAGACCAGAGCGAATGTGGAGTCGTGACGAACCAAACAGCACAACCAAGGGTGGCTCTGCCACGGAAATCGAAACCCGAGAAGGTTACCCACCCGCTCAAAGCAAGAATAGAACGATCGGAGAATATGCAAGACCCGCGCCCGTAGAAGCCGAGGTTGCGGCTCCTCGAGAAACCCAAGACGGTCCAAATTGAACGTGCCCCTAGGAAGCTGGAATATGTTCAAGAAAAACCGGTACGACCGAGATATAGGCGTTCCTGGGGCGGGGTCCATCAGAAATCGCTCCAGGGCGCCAGGCAATAGTCGGCACCCGAGAGGGTGAAGCGGACGCCGGTGACGGCATAGCCTTTGCTGAACCAGTGGAGGAATTCTTCGCGAATGCGCGTCTGCTCGGCTACCAGGCGGTCGGAATCGTCCAGCTTCCATCGCTCGAGTTCGGAGGGAAGATGGATAGTGGCGGGGCCTTCGATGGGATCGCGAACGAGTTCGTTTATCGCGGCGATGACCCGCTTGGTATCGAGTTGCCAGTCGACGAGGAGGCGGTCAGTCGGCAGTCCGCGGTGAAGCGGGCTGGTGGTGACCCCGTAGAAATTGGGAATGAAGCGGCGAGCGATGGCCCCAAGCCGATTGAAATTGAAATGAGCGTTGCGAGTTTCCAGGGGATCGAAAGTCCACTCGACGTGTCGAATGCCTCGATGGAGGGCTTCGTCGCGTTGAAAAAGTTTTAGCAGCCGGCCGACACGGCGATCGCGATGTGAAGCTAGGACGCCAGTCATGTGCGAGTGGATGTAGGGCGTGTTGTCGTGGAGCCCGACGATGCCGAGCGTGAAGCCGACCATCGTGTCATCATCGAACGCGCCGATAACCTGGCCGCCGGTTTGCGCAGCAACGACGAAGGTGACGTAGGGCTCGGTCTCGAGGTCGGTCTCTCCCCAGACTTCGCGTTGGATATCGACACAGCGGTGGAATTCTTCGAGCTTCTCGCACTTGCGGATGACGATGTCTGAGGCCATGAGAGAGTAATTTTTCAGATTTGAGTTACCGAGAAGATTATAGCGCAGCAGGACCGGAAAATTCGGGAAGGTGGATACGGGGATTAGCGTCGAGAGTAGATAGCGGAGGGCTCAGGAAAGTAGTGGCAGAGATTTTGTTACGGACCCGCGACTGCGGTCGAACCAGGAGCATTCGGCCTCTGGTTGGGATGACAGATTTGAGGCGGCGGTAGAGTTTGCCAATTAATGCGGAAGGCGAAGAGCCCGCAGGTTGCATTGCTTGTAGCCTCGTAACCCAATTGAGTTACCAGCCCACAAACGGAGAGTGTGAGCCACCCGAAGCCAATTCAGAGACCGTGCACTTACCGTCCAATTAGAACCGTACGTAAATCATTTTAGTTTTGCGACGGAATGGAGATCGCGCTTGGCTTCATCCCAGAAAGTCTCCATGTCGGGGCGCGGAACCTCGGCAAAGTTAGTACCGCGGTCGCGGGCGATTTTTTCCATCTGCTGGAAGCGGCGGGTAAATTTTTTGTTGGCCTGATGGAGAGCGATTTCGGGGTCGATTTTTAAGTAGCGGGCCAGATTGACGGCGACAAAGAGGAGATCGCCGAGTTCGTCTTCGATGTGGTCCGCCTTCCCTTCGTTGAGTGCGGCGCGGAGTTCGTGGGTTTCTTCTTCGAGTTTATCGAAAATGCCGTCTACGTTATACCAGTCAAATCCTACGCGGGCGGCTTTGCGGGTGAGTTGAAAACCCTGGAGGAGCGCGGGAAGACTAGTTGGCACGCCGTGAAGTATGGATTCGTGGGCTTCCTTTTCGGGCACGGCAATTCCCTTTTTGCGGCGCTCTTCCGCCTTGATGATTTCCCAATTGCGCAGGACTTCCGCGGAGTTCTTGGCGTGTTTTTCGCCGAAAACGTGAGGATGACGGCGAATCATTTTCTCGTGGATTTCACGGATGACATCTGTGATATCGAAGCGGTTTTGCTCACTGGCAAGTTGGGAGTGGAACAGGACCTGGAGAAGGAGATCACCTAGTTCTTCGGAGAATTTTGAGTCGTCGTGGGCGTCGAGTGCCTCTAGAACTTCGTAGGCTTCTTCGATCAGGTACGTGCGCAGGGTGGCGTGGGTCTGTTCGCGGTCCCAGGGGCAGCCACCGGGCGCGCGGAGTCGAGCCATGACGTTGACTAGTGTTTCAAACCATTGACCGGCGGATTCCTTCGGGTTGGCCGGTTTTTTGCGAAGTGATTTTTGGGGGTGCTTGTTGGCGCGGGGTGATTTTTTTTTGGATGACATGGACAAATAACAGAGTACGGGGGTGAGTGAGGGTTTGACAAGGTAGGGTGAGGGTGAGGGTGAGGGATAGTGGAAGGCTAAAAACAGGTTCCTCGCCTCGCACGAAGTAATCAATTTCAGTGCGGGGGCTTAGGAGAAATACTTACCATATTGACAACACAGATTAAGTTATGTTATAATGTAAGTCGGGCAGACAGCAGGGCATCTTCGAGGAACTGCTCTGTGCGGTGACAGTTCTGAAGGAGGCCACCTAAGGGCCCCGCTAGAAAGATACGACAAAACTTGGAAGCTGCCACATGGACAATCGGAGTTCCAACGTAACGCAAGCGCTCATGATTTATCGTCACTGCGAAAACCATTATGAGAGGGACAGGAGGAGTGATGGACGCGACTAAGGTTCGGAAGCTGTGGATGATGCAGCTGTCGGCGGCTACAGTGCCGATTGGGGGAGGGCGGACGCTAGAGATGAGCTCAGGATGTTATTTGCTGGAGATCGAAGGCGGGAAATTCATTCTGATTGATAGTGGGTTGGCGGTGGATGGAACGGGCGAGGTCCCGACCGGAATGCCTAAGGCTCGCAATGAGAAAAGTGTTTTGCAACACCTGGCGGAATTACGCGTTGAGCCGGTGCAGATCGGGATGGTGATCTGCACTCATTTTGATGTGGACCATGTTGGATATCACGAACATTTTGCGGGGTCGGAGTTTGTGGTGCAGCGCAGCCATTACGTGCTGGCAAAGGGGGGGCATCAGCGATATGCGAGGTGCCGAACGCATTGGGATGATCCGCGGTTGAGGTATCGATTGGTAGATGGGGACGTGAACTTGCTGCCGGGAGTAGAGTTGCTGGAGACTAGCGGGCACTGCCTCGGGCACCAGTCGGTGCTAGTGCGATTGCCGAAAACCGGGGCGATTTTGCTGGCGATCGATGCGGCAATACTGCAATTAACTTTTACGATGGACCGCAAGGCGAGTTCCAAGGATGAGAACGAGGAAATGTTACTGGCGAGTACACGGAAGATGTTGGATATCGTGGAGCGGGAGAAGGTGAAGACCGTGATTTTTGGACATGATGGGGAGCAGTGGGCAGGTTTGCGAAAGGCGCCGGAGTTTTGGGAGTGAGGGAGGTAAGTAGCGTGAATTACTCCAGTCGCAGTCACAAATCCGAGACAAACAACAGAATTCCTCCGATAAGTTCGACCGCTTTCGATACCAGACCGCCGGATTTACCACCAGCGCCCTTGATGGATACGGACTTCGCAATCAATTGCCCGCTCGCCCGACGCAATAGGCCTATAATCCAGCTCTTGTCCATCGGCGCGTATCTTTGCTCCACATTCTCTTCAGCCGCCACCTCGCGGTGACGCCCTTGCGCTTCGCTACCCTTCACCTCCATCAGGTTGGGACGAGACTCGCACCCGCCAGCTGCCAAACATGCTCGGCGTGTCAAGAAAAATGGCCGGTTTGAGGGACCGGCCATTTTAAATTACGGAGTTCGTGCGTATACGGCAAGCAAGGGCAGCGCAATTCCTGCGCGGCCGCTTGCTTACTTGGACAGATTCTTGGGCGAGGCCTTGGTCAGCGTGGCGATAAGGCCAGCGGCGCTGGGTGGCGCAGGAACGGCATGCTTGAAAACGATGGCGGAACCAGTGACGTCCTTGCCGTACAGATTCTTGTTGGCACCGTTGTCAACGCGAAGAGTGGAACCTTCAAGGGAGATGCCGGCGAAGAGTCCACGAGCACGGGAGTAGGAAAGAATTTCAGCGCGCATGGCAACGTCGGTCTCTGCAGAAGCAGTGCGGCCCACGGGACCTGCAGCGGCTGTGGCATCACCACCGAGTTTCACTTTGCTGGCGAGAATACTCTTTGCGGAACGCTCGTTCATGAGAAGGAGAACGAAGTCCGTTGCGTTTCCGCCGAGCTGCAACCCGGCGCTGCCGCCTTCAAGAGCCATCATGGTCGGTGCTCCCCAAGGGCCGTGGAATGTAGAACCGCCACGGCAAGTCATTACACCTCGACCATAGCTGCCACCGAAACCGATCGCGAATTTGAGGACGGAAGGCAGAATGACCACGCAGTCGGCCTTATTGAGAACGTCCTTCGGGATCGAATCGGGGGCGTCAAGAATTTCCTTCATCACTTTTCCCGCGTTATCGACGCGATCCGCTTCTTTGTCCTGCGCAAAAGTCGGGAATGTGAGAGCAAGAGCGAAACCAATACCCAGCAACGTTTTCTTCATAATTGACCCTCAGATGCTTTCTGTGCGCCCGCAGGCGGACATTGGAGTGAACAGGCAGGCCGTCGGGCGGCGCACTGGAAGAGAGCGAATTCCGTTCCGGAGAGCCATGTTCAAACCATTAAATGGTGGTAACGAGATGATACTCTAAGTCCGGAAGCGGGATTTGACAAGGGGGCCAGGGGGTGAGAAAGCTTGTGCCCGATCAACGGTGTACTGGATTAGCGCATTCGACGAGGGGAGTTGACAGGCGGGTGGGTCTACCAGTCGAAATCATTGATGCACTCCTTTTGGCCTATTCGTCGATGAGGCGCCGAAGCTAGGCGGTAGTATTTTTGTAGTATTGCCGTACCTGCGGTTCGGTCTTACCGTCCCACGCTATGTCCATTCCCACAGAATCCATTGGAAGTGTTCCCCGTTCCGCGGAGTTGCTGCGCGCAATGCAACTACGGGCGAGCGGACAAATTTCCAGCGAGCAGTTGCTGGCCGCGCAAGACGTGGCGGTTCGAGATACGATCGAACAGCTGGAAAATACGGGCTCACCCATCATCACGGATGGTGAACAGACAAAGCCGAGTTTTGTAACCTATCCGCTGTCCGGACTTGGCAATCTAGCCTGGGAAGGCGTGGTAATTCCCTTTGCCGATGGACATACGCGCCAGCTTCCAAAATTAACGAAGAGTGCTTTTCGGTACGGTATTCGTGCCTCCACTTATCTGAGAGCAGCACAACGCTACGCTCGCCGGCCGGTGAAACAGGCGGTAATTTCCGCTTCGGCGTTAAGTTTGCTCTATCCGCAAGACGGTCTTTCCGACTACCCGCGTGAAGTATTCCTGGGCGACCTTGTCAGAGAAGCTCAGCAAGACATACGCGAATGCCTGGAAGCCGGCGCTGCCTGTGTTCAGATCGACTTCACCGAGGGGCGCTTGGCCCTCAAGCTCGATCCCTCCACCGGACTCCTGAGCTCATTCGTAGAAATAAACAATCTCGTCCTAGCTGCCTTTACCTCCGCGCAGCGCCAGAAAATTGGCGTTCACACCTGCCCGGGGGGAGATCGCGACTCCACGCATAGCGCCGACGTGGATTACCTGGGGCTACTGCCGCTACTGTTCCAAATGAATGTGGGTCGATTCTATCTACAGCTGGCGAGCGAACGGGACCGCCACCGCGTGTTGACAGCCGCAAAGACCTTGCTCAAACCGGGGCAGATTCTTTTTATTGGGGTAATCGACCCGATCGATCCGGAAGTCGAGACGCCGGAGCAGGTGTGCGACCGAGTCTTGGACGCTGCTAAGCTCATCCCTCTCGAGGCGTTGGGCACTACAGACGACTGCGGATTCTCTCCATTCGCAGATGACACGTCCACTTCGCGTGGAATCGCCTTTGCAAAGATACAAGCGCGAGTCGAAGGAACGAAACTGGCATCGAAAATCCTGGGAGTTTGAAGCCCGTCTCGAATGTTCACGGTTACCAGAGAACTCCGGCGACCGCGTTGATCAGAATCGTCGATCGGCAGGGACAATCGAGAATGGTACGTAATGGATTGGGAGACAGAAGTATTGGATATTTGCACGTCAAATTTGTGGGTTCACAATCGTCTCAACGCCCGAGTTGAGCCGAACGTTGTTCTGCGGTAGGTGAAAACGCAGCCAGAGCGAATACTGTGGTCGACATGTCCTTTTCAAACAGATAGTTTCAATTCTCGAATTGCCTCTCCAGCGCCGCTGAGGTCAGCCAGCCGCATCTCGGAGTACTTGCGAGATAGCAGTATACCTGGCGCGCCAGCGTGGAAAGCCGCGAGAACAGCTTCCTTGACGCTTTGCGGCGTACACTTGCTGTTACCGGGCTCGGTCGGGATATCGATATCAATTCCTGGCCAGATCAGGGTTTTCGTGCCGGCAACCCCCTCAAGCGCGCGTTTAGTTTCGCGGAATACATAATCAGCCGAAAGGCCCGTGTGAGGAAGCTGGTCATAGCTGCGTTCCTTAAAATTCATCACCGCATAGTTAAAATCGATGAGGCCTTGTTTCGAGAGATCTCCATAAAGTGTCGAGCCGATGTTGTCTGCATACAACGCCATGCGCTCGCCACCAACGTTGTTGTACATCACGACCTTTATGAAATCCGAATAATTCGATAGCTCGCGAAGGTCCTGTTCCGCGCGGTAGATAGGATTAAAGGAATTGTTGTGCCAGATATGCCAACCCACCGGGACGGTCGGCTTCGCTGCCTTCACGGTTTTGTAAATTGCTGAGTAGGTCTCGCGAAGGCTGTCCGTCCAGAGCATTTCCCACGCGAGTAGTTCGGGATAACGCAATAGGAGCCGCCAGAATTGGACGTAATAGCCATCCACGGGGCGATTGCCGCTGCGCGCCGAACGAACGAATTTTTCCAACTCGAGATAACCCTGCCGGGCGCGTTCCACATTGATGCCGCGCTGTTTCGCCTTACCCTGACAAAACTCGCAAAAGCAAGTCACCTGGCCCGGATTGACCGGCGGTACGTCATGTGTGGCTCCCAAACTGTCTGAAAGCGCACCCTGCCGCTCGGAACCCCACATGATTCCATCGATGTCATAGGAACGGGTGTAGTCTTCGACCAGACCGGTCAGGAAATTCCGGTAGTCTGGATTGTTGACGCACAGCGTCTCGGCATTCCGCCCATACAGATCTCGTTCCTGTAATTTTCCGATGTTCGGCAAGTCGGTACGAAACACGTCTTCAAGCCAACAGACGACTTTCAAGCCCCGCTTCTTAGCGGCAGGAAGCACTTCGGCGAGGATATCCAGGTCACCATGGTCGGGCGCACGGGTGTCCTTGAGAACCGTATTTTTATAGAACTGCGGGTGTGGGGTGGCGAAGTTCCCTCCGTGAAAACTAAGGTCGTATTCCTGCTTGCCGTGATCGGGCAAAGGTTGGCCGGGGATCTGCCTTCCGGCAATGCCTCGACCATAGGTGAACACGGCAAGAAAAATCGTATTCACACAAGCCCTTTCCTGGAGCACATCAAGAACTTGCTCAGTGCCTTCATCCACAAACGAAACTGCTCCGACTTGGATGCCGATGGTCTTGGAGAATGCTGCGGCATCTGCTCGAGCGGGCATAGCCAAGACGGCCCCGGCTCCGGCGGCGATCTTTAGAAATTCGCGGCGATTCACATCCGATCTCAACATGGATAGCTCCTCTTTTTCTTGATAGCTCTTCTGCCACTAAAGGTGGCACACACGGTGCTCGCAAGTTCGATGTGCCTGCCATGCCGTCGCGTCTACACCAACGGTTGCTCAGGATTATAGTTGTGGCGCAGGGTCAAAGATCCATCAGGATTGTCCTTTTGCCGGCATGCCCAACGGACCGGGTAACGCACGCCCTTAACCTCGAGCTCCGCTTTAAGCCGCAGGCCCTCCCATTTGGCGCCGGCGGGCAACATCAGCATCGCTTGATGAATCCCAGTCGGCTTCGGATAGCCCGGGTCGATACAACCGGATATGTTTACCTTGTTATCTTCGCTGAACAAGCTCAGTCGAAGCACTCCGGGAACCGCCGCGATACCGTCGTTTGCAAGTCCGATCACTAGGCCAAAAACTCCGTCTCGTCGGAAGCTCCAGAGAAACGAAGGACGAATGCGGTAGCCGATCTGGCGAGCCATTTCGTCAATGGGTTCCGGAAATTTGTTGTAGTAGCTCAAGATGCTGCCGGCGGACTGGTTGTGCCAGCTCCAGAGCGACAGATAGTTGACTCCAACATCGGCCACGTGGGTAATGATCTGTTCGTTGTAGGTAATCCCGTCTTCGTCAATTCGAAGTTCTTTTGGATCACCGGTAGTGAAGCCTACCTCGCAGATTGCGGCGGCCCACGGGGGGCGGTTGCTCAACGCCTCGATCTGAGTGTTCTCTATGAAGATTGTGTCGGTACGCAACCAGTTACCGGTACGCATCGTGCGATCGAGCAAGTCGGCGTTTCCGACGAAGCTGAAATCGGGTTGCGTATTTGTAGCCAGCGGGACTTTCGTCCACTGTTCGAGTTGCATCCCGAACATGGTTGACCAGGTCTGTTCGGCAACCAATTGGTTTGGGAAGGGATTACCTTCGTACGGCCAGGTATGCCCCTCCCCCCAAAAACCGTACATCATCGTGTCCATGAACTCGACCAGCGGATGACCGTTGAGTTCTGCGGCTAGCAGCTCGTTCAACTCTCGAAACGCAGCCTGATATGCCGGGACATCGTAACGCGGTACGCGGTTATCTTTCCGGTAGCGCATTTCAGCGGGGTTCCCCTTCCACTCACCTTTGAGCTTTACGTAGGGAACCTTTTCGAGGAGAAAATCGGGCACCCCAAGATCCGGAACGTCTGGATTCTCCAGCATGACCCGGAAGCCGATTCGCTTGTTGTATCGGCGAGCTAGGTCGAACGTGATTTTCCACCACTCCGGGAAGTCGAGTCTGCCCGGCTGCTTCTGCACATCGCGCCAATTCGGGCGGATGTAGATTTTTTGCGCGATCGGTAGCTTAATCAAATCTTCAAGGGTGCGTTCCATGGATTGACCAGGGACCCGCAGTGGCCCGGTGTCGTCAGAAACATAGACCATGAGGCCCATGCCGTAGTTGCTGACGATTTCTTTGGACGGCGTCGTGACCATCGCGACATCGCTGTCGGGAACCACCGCGCAAGGGCCATACTGCGGAAACGGTCCTTGATAGAGTCGGTCGGGAACCGCAGGCCCCGGCCCCCAGTCGTATTTGTCCCAGTTGTGTTCGGGGATGGAGGCCTTAGCCGCAGCCTTCCACAAACCGACTGTGCATCCTGTAGCGGCGACGGACTTCAATAAGCTGCGACGATTCATGGGCGCTCCTGCAACGGTGAAATTCGGAACTGGCGCGATAAGGCAGATCATACATTACAATCGAAACCGAACGAAAGTATCAGAAATGATTCGAAATAACGCGTGCGAGTCCGTTGCTTCGCCACCAATTGCTGTTCCTCCCCAGGCCCGGATTCCTCGTGCAACTATCGAGTGGCGCCGGCACCCAGGTTACTGCTAACCCCACTTACGAACGCTTGAGCAGCGCGCCGTATCGCCTGTGAGCTGATGCCGATCACCCATCGCGTACCCACTGGCCGTGGTGCATCCGGCTAGACTACTGTTCGTAGCTCTAGAGGATACGCTCGCAACGTTGCTGTCGATGTCGCTGTTAAACCCGGTGATGTTTACTTGCCTTTCGCAGGAATCGCGACAATCTTGCAAGTCGGAAGCCTCCGACTAGGAGAAAAATGCGGCGCTATTCCATAAGTGCCGGAGAGATTACGGTTCAATTTGACGATGCAGCTGGCAATTGCAAATGGTCTTTGCTTCCAGGGGCAGTTGAGACGCCAACTGTTTTCTTCCTGTCCCTAACCCCGTAACAAGGAACGTACATCTCCAAGCGGTGCTTTGCTTCTTCAGACGACAGCGGGCGCGTGCGCGAGCTCGTTCGGGAGAATATGCCCGGGAAATGGCAGCGGGGGCGCGACTGAGATTGGGGTCCGGTTGCCGCATCCATCGGTTCACGAACTTCTAATGCCAAGGCGTGATGATCTGTCTGGGGTATTGCCTGGCGGGGCAGCTGTGGCATTTTCATCATGAACCCGCTGATCCTCGCAATTTGTCTTGCTACCCCGTAGCAATTGCGCTAGGGGCGAACTCGATTCCTCTTTTATCGGTTCCTGACCCGACCGGTTCAGAGCAGTAGTCCGTGATCGTGAAGTTTCCGATAAAGATTTCGTTCGCTGATGCCCAGGATTCTTGCTGCATTTCCGCGGTGGCCGTTGCAGGCCTCAAGCGCCGTGCGGATATGTTCTCGCTCCGCTTGTTCAAGAGTCGGCAACGATACACTGCTCTTTGCGTTGCTGGGAACTGGGGTGGTTAGCGAATTCCGAATGGAGCTGGGGATGTGTTCGGCCAGAATGCAGTTTCCTTCGCAAAACACCATGGCTGCTTCGACCACATGAAGAAGTTCGCGCACATTTCCAGGCCAATTGTGGTGGTGGAGCAACTGCAAAGCTTCCTCGCTGAGTTGTTTGCTCGAACCGAAACGCTCGTTGAGAGTGGCCACGAATTGTTGCGCCAAAAGCTCCACATCGGCTCCTCGGGCACGCAGAGGGGGAACTTCCACGGTTATGGTGCTAAGCCGATAGAACAGATCCGGGCGGAAAAGTCCCTGGCGAACCATGGAGGACACATCGCGATTCGTCGCAGTCAACACCCGCACATCGACGCGGATTTCGGCGGTCCCGCCAACGTGACGAAAAGTGGCTGTGTCCAGAACGCGCAACAACTTGATCTGGGTTGCCGGGCTTACCTCACCGATCTCATCGAGAAAAATTGTGCCACCATGGGCAACTTCGAATAATCCAGGTTTACCGTGCTCCGCCCCGGTGAATGCTCCGCGCTCGTGACCGAACAGCTCGCTCTCGAGCAAGTTTTCCTGCAACGTAGCGCACTCCACGACAACGAAAGGACGGAATCGCCGAGGGCTCCTTGCATGAATCAGTTTGGCGACACGCTCTTTACCTGCACCGGTTTCTCCCGTGATGAGCACCGTGCCATCGCTTGGAGCCACCAGCTCGATCAACTTCAGCAGCCGGCAGAATTCCGGGCTTTCGCCTATGAAAGAACTCCCCAGATCGGGTGGGGTCAACCCGCGCTCGAGAAGATTTGTCCGTTGCTTCAGGGAGCGCCGCTCAATTGCTCTCTGAATGCGAAGGTGCAACTCATCGAGCGGGCAAGGCTTCAGAACGTAATCGAAAGCGCCGATGCGGATCGATTCAATTGCTGTGTCGATTGAGCCATGGCCGGTCAGCATGACCACCTCGATGGCCGGCGCGCTGGCGTGAATCGATTTCAATACATCAAGGCCGTTCATTCCGGGAAGCTGGACGTCCAGCAGCACAACGTCAGGCTCTGAAGTGGTAATTCTCCGGACCGCTTCCTCGCCTGTTCCCACCGATTCGATCTGATAACCGAGACGTTTCAGTTCGTTGCCCATCACCTGCCGAAAGGTAAGATCGTCATCTACCAACAGGAGCGAGGCCGCCTTCATCGCCTGGCCTCCTGAGGTAGGCTGAGCTGCAACGCCGGCAATTCCACCTCGAAGATGGACCCGATACCGGGAGTGCTCTCGACGTGGATGTCACCGCCCCAACTTCGCACGGCGTTCAAGGAAAGGAAAAGGCCGAGTCCCGTTCCACCCTTACGTAGACTGAAGAATGGCTCAAATATTTTTTTCCTGTACTCCGCGGGTATCCCGCATCCCTCGTCCGTGATGGCGATGCTCACGGTCTCGCCTCCGTTCGCTTCCACGATAACCTTGCCACCGGCTTTCGAAGCTTGAATGGCGTTGAGGATCAGATTGACGAGGAGATTCTGCAATTCCGCTTCGTCCACTCGGACGCGCAATCCGGGCGGAAATGGCCGCACCTCGACTTCCACGGTGTGAGCAGATGCCGTGGGACGGATTAGTCCCTGCACGGCCGCGATCGCGACACCGAGTTCAACGATTTCGCTCGGGAATTGCTGGCCCCGTGACAATCGCAAGAAGTGCTGTGTGATACCCCGGCAGCGCAAGATTTGTTCCCGTGCGATAATCGCGCTGTCTCGGATCCTGGCCTGGTCCAGTTCCGGGTTGCTGTTGGCTGCGGCAGGAGACTCTCGGAGGATTCCCTCGACACACATTAGAACGGTTGCCAGCGGCGTGTTCAGTTCGTGAGAAAACCCGGAAGCCAGAATCCCGAGAGAAGCCAGGCGGTGCGACTCGGCCAGGTTCGCTTCTGCCGCCCTTCGTTCGGAGATGTCGCGCCAGACTTCGACGACCTGCATCAGACGGCCAGAAGCGTCGAGAATCGGTGAAGCGTGAATTTCTTCCCAAACGGCACTTCCGTTGCTGGTTGTTCTTTCGCACATGCGGACCTGTCGGGCGCCGGATTTCAAACAGGCGAGCGTGGGGCAATCGCCCACGTTACAGGGGCTCGTGCCAACTTCCAGGCAGCAGCAACCCAATACCTGGTCGCGGTCGCTCGCCGTGCGCAACAGGAAAGCATCATTTGCGGCGATGATTCTTCGATCGACGTCAAGAACAACAATGCCGTCATCAATGCTGTTGATAACGGTTTCAAGACGTTCACGCTGCGTGCGAACTTCTCCAACCAAACCAGCGACAGAGTCAGCCATTGTGTTGAACTCGCGCCCCATCCAGGCCAGTGTGTCCGAACCTTCGGAAGGAACCCGGCGCTCCAGGTCACCCTGAGAAATCAAGCGCGCGGTTGTCTCGAAACGGTTGAGGCGGCGGAGGACGGAAAACTGGATGAGCATCAAGATGGCTCCGGCGATTACGAAGGTTAGCGCACCGGCACCGGCCACCATCCAACGAAGATCTCGAGTCATAGCCGCTCGTACTTCCCCGGCGCTGTAATCCAAAATAAGGATGCCGTTGATTTTCTGTAGGGGGTCGTGACATCTGTGGCACTGTTCGCGATTGCGAATGGGCACTACTGTTCTTAGCACCTCGCCACCGTGAGTCTCGATCACACGGCTGGAACCTCGTCGGTCAGGAGGATCGCGATGACACACCTGACAAGTAGGGGAGTCGATCCGAAAATTGTCCGATGAGGACCCTGGCTTGCTTGAATAGCGTATAACGCCTGTACGGTCCAGAAGAATGAGTTGTTCAACACCATCCTGCTTACCAAAACTCTCGATCATTCCCGCAATCAGCGTACGGTCGTTTTCCATCATCTGATGTTCGAGTGCCACGCGAATAAGGTCGCCCTCGGCAAGCGCCGTGTGACGCGCAGTTTCCAGTAAGCTCTGAAAGTGGTGAACCGAATAGACGTATGCGGCCGCAGTGCAGGCAATGACCACAGCCACCGTAATTCCGAGGGCCAGGACAACGGTCATGCTGGCGGAACGCAGTTTCATGCTGTGAAGTACCGAATTGCGGCAAGCATGTCACACGGTGCTTCTACCCGTCAATGACTGACGGATTGTCAGGCGCGTCCTGACAATTTGTCAGATCGCATATGGCAGAAGGACTTCCTGATCTGAAATCAAAGAACTTAGCGTGGTCACAATCTGGAGAAGAACGTGCAACTGCCCCACCTAGGGAGGGACAAGATTATGGAAATGCTCTTGCTGGCCCTGTGCATGAGTATGTTTTGTTTGGCCGTGGCGGCTATCGCCTTTGGAGCTGCGACTCAAAAGGTATCGCCGGTTTCGCCGGAGCAAGGGGACTTGCAGCCTGTCAAGGCAGTTGCCGCCGGCCGATTCTTTGCTAACCAGGCCCTACCTCGCAAAAGTCCCGGCACGTATGTGCCCACCGAAGTGCTGCTTGCACAGATTGAAAATCACGTTCGTCTGGAGCAGGCGGCCGCCGAGTCGTTCCTCGAAACACCTTCGCATGCACAGTTGCACACGAAGACGACCTCGGCCTTCGTGAACTGAGCCCCACGCATGCCACACGAGCAATCGGAACTCCTAGCAAATCTCTCGACCGAGGAAGTGCAGCGGATTTTAGCCTTCGGCACAAAGGTCGTACTGCCCAGCGGAGCATCGTTATTTAAGTTGGGTGACCGGGCAGAACGCCTTTTCCTGATAGCACGGGGGCGAGTCCGGTTGACGCTTCCGATGCAGGTGCGAGGGAGCGAAGAAGATGTAGTTATCGAGGAGCGGACTACGGGCCAGACGGTTGGGTGGTCTGCACTGATCCCCCCCCACAAGTTCACCCTTACTGCTTCAGCTCCGCTTGAGACCGAGCTCATCGCTTTGCCCCGGGAAGAGCTGCGGAAACATTTCGCAGCCCATCCCGTCGTCGGTTACAAATTCACAATGAACTTGGCCGAGGTGATTGGCCACCGCCTGCAATTGTTTCAAGCGATGTGGCTACGAGAAATGCAGCGTACGGTGGAACAGCATTCCGCATAAATTATCGAGAGAGTGGGACATGAGAATTTTCACGTTGGACGCGCACACGTCTGCAGTCTCGGTGGAAAGGTGTGAGGAATATGCCTGCTGACTCGCAACCTCACGACAAAGCGCCACGCCGTCGAATGATCCAGGTTCTTCTCGGTGGTGGCATGTTCGCCTCGATTGCCTCGTTCATCTATCCCGTGCTCCGATATCTTGTTCCCCCGCAGGTAGCGGAACTCGGAGGCGATCAGGTGATAGCCGCGAGGTCGACCGACCTAAAGCCGAACAGCGCCAAGATATTTCGCTTCGGGAATCGACCGGGCCTGCTGATCAGAAATGCCGACGGAACTTTCCGCGCACTTTCTGCCACGTGCACGCACCTGGGTTGCATCGTGCAGTTTCGAGGCGACCTACAAGAGATCTGGTGCGCCTGCCATAACGGTATTT
Organism: Candidatus Acidiferrales bacterium; assembly: GCA_963741165.1. Classification (GTDB taxonomy): domain Bacteria; phylum Acidobacteriota; class Terriglobia; order Acidiferrales; family UBA7541; genus Acidiferrum. The sequence goes on from CAVUHB010000002.1 coordinate 56,751, forward strand.
ATGATCTGAATGGCCGAAATGTCTCAGGGCCTCCGCCCCGCCCACTCGAGGCGTATGAAGTGCATTTACGGGGCGAGGATGTGGTGGTCTCACGGAAGCGGGAGGCATAGCCTTGCTCTCCGGCTTGCGTACGTGGATCGACGAACGATTCGACTGGGATGCCTTGACGGCTCCTTTGCGAGAAAAGACCGTTCCAACACACCACCTGTCTTACTGGTATTTTCTTGGCGGGATCACTCTGTTTCTTTTTGGAATCCAGGTCTGCACCGGTATTCTGCTGCTTCTTTACTACCGACCCAGTGCCACGGAGGCATTCGAAAGCGTCCAGTACATCATGACCCGAGTGCAATTCGGCTGGTTGGTGCGTTCCATCCATTCCTGGGCGGCCAACCTGATGATCTTCACGGCATTCTGCCATATGTTCAGCGTGCTATTTCTGGGGGCTTATCGCAAGCCGCGTGAATTGACATGGATTACCGGCATGCTGCTGCTTTTCCTAGCCATGGGTTTCGGCTTCAGCGGTTATCTTCTGCCATGGAATACGCTGGCGTTCTTTGCTACCAAGGTCGGAACGGAAATCACAGGTCAGGTACCCCTGGTGGGACACGCAATGAAAGTGTTTTTGCGTGGCGGAGAAGATGTAACCGGGGCGACCCTGACGCGCTTCTTTGGATTCCACGTTGCATTGTTGCCCGGACTAACAGTTCTCATGCTGCTGGCCCACATCGGGCTGGTCCAGTACTTCGGCATGAGTGTCCCACCAAAGGTGGAAGCTCGTTGGAAAACCGTGCCGGGTGAAGCAAGACAGATGAAGTTCTTTCCTAACTTCTTCTTGCGTGAACTGATGGCATGGTACATCGCACTAGGGGTATTGGGAATGCTGGCAGCAATTCTTCCCTGGGAGCTCGGAGCAAAAGCGGACCCGTTTGCTCCCGCACCGGCGGGAATCCGACCCGAATGGTATTTCATGTTCATGTTCCAGACGCTTAAGTTGATTCCAGCGAAGGTCTGGTTCGTTGACGGAGAAGTGCTTGGCATCTTGATCTTTGGTCTGGCGGGTGTGATCTGGCTGCTTTTACCTTTCTTTGCTAACGCCGGCAGTGGGCGTGCGAGAAAACTGGCTCTTGGCGGAGGAATATTCGCTTTGAGCTACATCATCGCGATGACAATCTATGGATACATGGCAAAATAAGCTTACTCCTAAGTCGCTAATGCTTTTGTGGATGATTATCTGCGTCTGCGTCGGCTGCGTGTATGCCGATGAGCCCAACACCTGCCTGGATTGCCATGGAGCACTGGATCCGCCTCTACAAATAACACCAGCAAAGTTCAGTCAAGACATTCACGCGCAAAAAGGACTTACCTGTGCCAGTTGTCATGGTGGTGACCCGACGAAAGCGGACATGGAAGCCATGAGTAAGGCTGCCGGCTTTCGTGGAAAGATCCAGCACAACCAGATCCCGGAACTCTGTGGCCGTTGCCATTCCGACGGGGCGTTCATGCGCAAATACAATCCGTCGCTACGTACGGATCAGTGGACCCAGTATAAGACCAGCGTGCATGGCAAACGGCTCCTAGAAAGAGATGGCAAGGTTGCCGTCTGCATCGACTGTCATGGCGTACACGACATGCGCGCGGCGAGCGACCCGCGTTCGAAAATTAATCCATTGAACATCGCGGAAACCTGTTCCCGGTGTCACTCGGACGCGAACTACATGGAGGGCTATGGCATCCCCACAGATCAATATGCCAATTACAAGCGCAGCGTGCACTACAAAGCGATGGTCGTGGATGGAGATTTAAGCGCACCAACGTGCACGACCTGCCACGGAAATCATGGAGCCACTCCGCCCGGAGTCGATTCCGTACGGAATGTATGTGCGAACTGCCACGTTTTTCAGGCACAGATGTATGACAAGAGCACCCACAAAGCCGCGTTCCAAGCTGCTGGTCTTCCCGGATGTGTGGTGTGCCACAGCAATCATGGCGTAACGCTGCCAACCGACGTGAAGCTTGGCACGGGTCCCGAGTCGGTTTGCATGCGATGCCATAAACCTGGTGACGTTTGCGATCAGGCCAGAGCGAAAATGCTGCACGACTTGACGCAATTGGATAGCGCCGTCAAATCTGCCGACAAACTATTGGGAATTGCCGAATCTTCAGGCATGGAGGTCAGCGAGGCTCGGACAGAACAGGATCAGGCCCGAGATTCGCTTACCAAAGCGCGGGTCACGATACACAGCTTTAAAACTGCACTCGTTGAAGAGGACATCCAAACCGGTCTCAAAATTGCTGCAAAGACGCAAGCGGAGGGACAGGCCGCACTGGCGGAGCGCGACCGTCGACGGAGAGGTCTCGGCATGGCGTTGGGAATCATCCTCGCTGTTTTGGTTGGGCTGCGACTCTATATTCGCCAAATTGAAGGCAAATTGGGTAATGTCGATGCAGCGGGCTTGCACCATTAGCTTTGCCCAGGTCACCATCGAATTTTAATTGGGGGAATTCAAAAACGCTTTCCTCCGAGATTTAATGAAGGAGAGGCAAATGACAAACGCAAAGAAGAACTTTGGAGCAATGACTTTAGGTGCTGTGTTGCTGGCAGGCGCGTGCTTGTTCAGCTATTCTGCGCAGGCTGATTCAGCTGCTGCGGAGGCCACGTTTAAGTCCAAATGTGCGATGTGCCACGGGCCGGATGGCAAGGGGAAAGAAGCAATGAAGACCCCTGATATGACTTCAGCCGATGTCCAGAAGAAGAGCGACGCCGACCTGGGCGGAGTCATTACCAATGGCAAGCCCCCGAAGATGCCCGCTTACAAAACTATGACACCGGATCAAGTCAAGGACATGGTCGCGCTCATTCGTTCGCTGAAGAAGTAGCGGCCACACTCTGTTGGCTTTTTGGCCAACCCGACGTATACCGGCGAACCGCGCCGAAATAGGCGCGGAGAAGCGAACCCTTGCCGGGACTAGATTTCGGGGAAAAGCTCGATTCTGTTGACAGCCCCCACCTGGCAAGTAGGTACAGGCAGGAACCTCTTCCGATACCCGAGTTCTTGGGCAGCGCGGGGTCACCTGGCCGCGCTTTGCAACGCAGGCGTACTATTTCGCGAGGAAATTTCATTTGGCCTGAGCGGTATCCAGACGCAAGAATCTCGCTGCGTTGTTGTAGAGAATGTCGCGCTTCTGCTGCGGCGTGAGGTACTCAGCGTTCTGGATGATACCGATCGAATAGGCCATCAACTTGGGCCAGAGCAGTTGGTCGGTTCCAAACATGACACGGTCCTCGAACCCAGCCTCTACCAGTCGTTCGATATAACGATTGACTTCCTTGATGGGATAGCTCCAGATCAGTCCTGCAATGTCCACGTAGACGTGAGAGTTCGCCTGCAGCAGCGTGAGCATCTCTTCGATCATCGGATATCCTGCGTGCATCACTTGCACACGCAGTTTCGGATGGCGCGCCAAGAGTTCCTCGAGCAGAAGCGGGTTCCCCATAGAGCCACGGAACTTTGGAACGGTCACATTCGCGCGTCCCGATCCGCCGGTACCCATGTGCACGGCCACGGGAATATCCAGTTCCTCGGCGAGCGCGAAGTAGGCGTCGACCGAAAGATCACTGGGTGAGATGCCTTCATATTGGAGTCCGATCTCGCCCATTACCTTGAAGCCGCCGCTTGTGAAGTCTTTTCGCAACTCTTCGAGGGCCACGCGCTGGCCGAGAGCCATGCCGTTCTGAAAGGATGTGCCGGGTATGATCCGGGCGGTCCCGGCGTCTTTCCATTTCTGCACGCTCGTTGGATCGCCGAAGACAACCGCCGTCACATTGAGGCGGTCCATCTCGGCGAGAACATCTTTCATGTACTCGCCTGGGGCGGACGGATAGAGCGCGGGGGTGCATTGCTCTTTCACCCAACCGAACGGCTCCTCCTTTTCTTTCGGATCAGACGCCGTAAACTTTGAGGTGTTGGGGCACATGGGTGCGAGACCGGGAATGTTCCCATCCATGGCATGCACGTGAACATCGAGTACCGGAGGAGCCTTGGCTTCCGTGTTCTGAGCGAGCGCGATCGCTGCATCGAAGGATAGGAGCAGGGCGCAACACAAGACTTGATGAATAAAGCAGGAGTACATGCAGAATCTCCTTTTGTGGGTATGCCTAAGTTCGATCCTTGAGAGGTATATCACAGCTCTCGCATTCCTGCGGATTGAGACCGCGCTGATTAACGCGGCGACAAGAGCCGTGGTTACCAGCAGTGATTTCTTCGGGTCGCTGATTTGTGGGGAGTTACTTTTCGAGTCTGCACTCCCAAAACAGAAGTTCTGAACGTTCTCTGGTTGATATCATTCCCCAGGGAATTTAGAACGTGCGGCAAGGACCACTGATGAGGTATTCGCGCCACCGCATTTCCTCTTTCACGTGACGGATGGCGATAACGTCGCCTGTAGGGCGCCAGTGGAACTGCCGCATCCGCCGCACTTTCAGAGAGCAGACCTGCAGGAGACGAGCGTGGAGCGCCGTGGCCCCGGCGGGGACCACGATCGGTTGTGTCTCATTGAACGGTACAACACGTTGCGATATCCGCATGGTGAGCGGAGATGGTGCCACTTGGAGTGCTGAAAGCAGATCCGGCGCGCCGTCGCCAAACTCTCCAGGATCACGGAAGCCGATGTAGCCAGTACTGATCTGCAGGGGGGCGGGTTCGGATCGCCACTGTCCCAAAACGTAGACGACCTCGAAGCGGGTGGTCGACAGCACTTCGCCGTTTGCACCCAGGTATTGCGCTTCCAACCGCCAGAGTGTGTCCGGGTCAACGCCTGGAATCCTTTGTGGGGCACTCAGCTGTTCCTCCGTGGTCACCAAGCTGGAATGTTCGCTAACTTCCTCGGGGAAAGATGTGCTTCTGCAACCCGAACACAAGCCCAAGAGAAAAACAATCAGGAGTGTCTCGAGCGTGGGATATACGGTGAAATGGCTGCGCACGGTTGGAGGATACCACCGCAAATACAGCGTGAGAAGCGGCAGCAAAGGTCCGAAAATCCCCGAGAAGAGATCGCGGGACCTGGGTGACACGAAAGAACCGAACTGCGCTGACGAGTCACCGCTTGCTCGGCGCGTATACCAGGGATTTGAAGCTGCTGAAGCAAATTGACCGCATAACAACTTCGGCTCCTCGACCCGAGTCGTCTGGCGCTGCTTCTGAAAAAGAGCAATTACGTACGAATCGGTGAAGAGCGAACTGAGCAGATCGCGTTTCGAGGTGAATTATTTTTCCAACAATTTTAGCCATTTGGTGATGACGGTCTGCAAGGCCTTCTGTTTGGACTTCACATCCTTCGCGCTGTAAAACATTGCGAGCCTTCGTCCGTCCGTATAATCACCTTGCAGTAATCCCGAGCCATCCTCGACCTTTGCTCCACTCGGAAAAACCAAGCGGATGCAATCCTGTTTGAACAGATTGAATACCACAATATAACGCCGGTACTCCTTTGGATTCGTTGGTTTCATTTTTCCGGCATAAAAGAAGGTTGGCGCATTCCATTTGATCTCTTCACCGATTTCCTTATCGGTGCTTAAAATAATTCGCCGCAAATCTTTAACCACTTTCGTGAGTGGGTGTTTGAGTTTGGATAGGTACACATCTACCTTCTCGGTCTCCGACGCTTTGGTGCTCATCTCAGCTATTTTGGGCATGTTCCAAAACCTCGATCACAATATGGTCGAAACTGTACAGATGACCTGACGTAGGAAATTACTGCCCAAAAGGATAGCGCAATTCCCGGCCGATCGCGTGCTTCGGAGTATCACCCGATTCGGCGGCCATTGGTTGATGCATGCGATTACCGGAAGGATGTGGTTACGGCCAGCCAGTGACTCGGCTAGCCGATCTCGAGAGAGTCTCGGAGGATTGGGCAAATACTCCGGCGGAATAGGCAAGCGCCCGAAATACCCACAGAGTACACTCCGCATCGTAGAGCCGGGCATTTTGAAATTCCTGCTCGGAATCGGAGCGAACTGACCTGACCTTCGCCGCGCGAGGGCACTTGAGGAGAAGCAATGCAGAAGCGCAAACTTGGAAAAAGTAACTTGGAAGTTTCGGCTCTCGGGCTCGGTTGCATGGGAATGAGCTTTGGCTACGGCCCGGCCGCAGACAAGCAGGAGATGATCTCGCTTCTTCGGACGGCCGTCGAACGCGGCATCACATTCTTTGATACCGCAGAGGTATATGGCCCGTTCAAAAACGAGGAATTGCTGGGCGAAGCACTATCTCCCCTGCGCGATCAGGTGGTGATTGCCACCAAATTTGGGTTCGACCTCGCTGCTTTTCCGGGCCTCAATAGTCGGCCTGACCACGTCAAGCAGGTCGCCGAGACCTCGCTCAAGCGGCTCAACGTTGAAGCCATCGATCTTTTCTACCAACACCGAGTTGATCCGAACGTACCGATCGAAGACGTGGCAGGAGCGGTGAAGGACCTGATTCGGGAAGGAAAGGTGAAACACTTCGGCCTTTCGGAAGCAGGCGCAAAGACGATCCGTCGTGCACACGCCGTCCAGCCGGTCACAGCTGTCCAGAGCGAGTACTCGTTGTGGACAAGAGGCCCGGAAGCGCAAGTGTTGCCGACGCTCGAGGAGCTTGGAATCGGGTTCGTCCCCTATAGCCCACTCGGGAAGGGCTACCTCACGGGAAAGATCGACGAGACCACTACGCTTGACGGTTCGGACTTCCGTAACACCCTGCCGCGCTTTACCCCGGCGGCCCGGAAAGCGAATCAGTCGTTGGTGGATCTGCTTGGCAAGGTCGCACAACGAAAGAAGGCTACCCCGGCGCAGATCGCGCTTGCTTGGCTGCTTGCCCAGAAGCAATGGATCGTTCCAATACCCGGCACGACTAAGCTGCGCCGCCTGGAGGAGAACATCGGAGCGGTCGCAGTCGAACTAACTCCCGAAGATCTGCGGGATATCGATAGCGCCGCCTCAAAGATCAAGGTGGAAGGGGAACGTTACCCAGAACATCTGCAGCGAATGACCGGACTCTAAACCGGAGCGAATTGCGTTCTCGTGTATTGTTTTGCTACCTGAAGGCATGGGAGCCCTGCCAGATAGCAGCGAAGGAAAATGAATGCCAAGAATTGTTCGCCTCTACAGGTACGGCGACCCTGAAAATCTCAGGATCGCAGATGCACCCTCCCGGCAGCCCGGCCCGAGCGAAGTCCGCGTGCGGGTTCAAGCAGCCAGCGTGAATAGAGACCATTTCACTTTCATGAGTGGACGACAATTCAGTGGCCACAGCTTTGTGCAGTCCAGACTGCCGTCACAACTCGGCTTCGAAGCTGAAGGCATCGTCGAAGCGAAGGGTAAGGGAGTCGACCGCTCGTGGACTGGCAAGCGCGTCTCGACCGTTCCCGGATTCGAGGAAAACCGCTACCGCACGTACGGTGAGGAAGCCGTTGTTCCGGTTGCCTTTTTCGGCGAGTACCCCTCCCGTCTGGCAACCGCGCCGGCGGCAGCCTTCTGGGTGCCGTATCTGACAGCCTACGGCGCTCTTGTCTCCATTGCGCGTATCGAGCAAAGAGACTTCGTATCCATTCCCGCCGGATCGTCCGCCGTCGGACTGGCCGCCGCTCAGTTCGTGCGCGACGCAGGCGCCACGGCCATCACACTCACGCGCGGGTTAACGAAGAGGGCTGAAATGCTCTCGCTGGGAGCGAATCACGTAGTGGTGAGGGAGGGAGAAGACTACCCCAGAGCCGCATCCGCGAAATCACCAGCGGCAAAGGCGTCCGAGTTACCTTCGATCCCATCGACAGACCGTACGTGGAGCCACTCGCAACGGCCTCTACCGCGGACGGAATCATCATCGAGTACGGGGTGCTTTTCGGCCAGCTGCCGCCCTTCCCGGTGCATCCGATGATTGGCAAAGGCCGCTCCCTCCGCGGTTACACGTTGAGTGACGTGGTCAAAAACCCGCTGGCGCTAGCGGCGGCAAAGCAGTATGTCTATGATCGTCTCGCTGCTGGCCGCTTCAACCCGAAGGTCGCCAAGGCGTTTCCGCTCGCGCAGGCCGTAGACGCCTACCGAAACCTCGAATCGAATCGGCACGCCGGTAGGGTACTCATCAACGTCTCCTGAGACAGAGTGTGAAGTAATTGTTTTTGGAGGGAATAATCAGTATGAGTTGCAAACCTTTAGCCACCGAAAAGAGGATTGGCGAGTTCGCGCCCAAGCAGGTTCGCTGGACCGCCCGAGTCTCTCGCCGACATACTGGGGTCCTAGTGACAGAGGTTTTCTACTCGCAAGAGTCATCTTTATTCGGTATATAAGCTTGAGGGGAGTTTCTATGCTCACGATTACTGTGAATGGAGTCCGGCACGAGGTCCAGGCGCCTGACGACACTCCGCTACTGTACGTTTTACGCAATGATCTTGGGTTGATCGGGCCGCAGTTCGGGTGCGGACTGGCACAGTGCGGGGCCTGTGCTGTCCTGGTTGATGGCAAGGAGGTTCGCTCCTGCATGACAACCCTCTCTGAGGTCGCCAACCAAGAGATCACCACGCTTGAGGGTCTGCCTGCAAGGTGGGCAAAGCAAAAGGGCCTCTCGGCAGAGGAAGCAAAAAAAACGCTTCACCCGGTCCAGCAAGCCTGGATCGAGGAACAGACTCCACAGTGCGGATTTTGCCAGAATGGGATGATGATCAAGGCGACGGAACTCCTTGAGAGCAATCCCCGTCCGACATTGGCGCAAATCAAAGAGACGTTCACCACATCTGGTCCTTCGCCGAATCTGTGCCGTTGCGGGACTTACGCCGCGATCATTGACGCCGTAAAGCATGCCGCCGAGATCATGGCGAAGGGGAGGTAAGCGATGACGACCGTGAGCGAAAAACCAGTGAACATTTTTGGAGCGACACTATCGCGACGGCGATTCGTCAAGACAGGTGGCGCGCTCATCGTGGGAGTCGGCTTGGTTGGCACGGAACTTCTGAAGGGCGATCCCCTGAAAGCTTCACCAGTGAAGAACTCGCTCGATCCGAGCCTTCCCACTTCTTGGATTGAGATTCACACTGACAACACGATCTTGATTCGCACTGGAAAGAGCGACTTTGGCCAGGGAACGACGTTTACGGCGTACCGGCAAATTGTGGCCGAAGAGTTGAGTGTACCGTTCGAGGCAATCACCACGGTCGTGACGGGAGATACGGACCGTACTCCAGACGGCAGCGGCGCTTTCGATTTCTTGGGCCATGGAACACCGAATATCCGCAAGGCGGCGGCATATACCTACCAGGCTCTGCTCGATCTGGCATCTGAGCGATTGGGCGTAGCGAAGGACACGATCTCGGTTAAGGATGGCGTCGTCTCGGGAGGCGGCAAGAGTATTTCATATGGCGAGCTCGTCAAGGGACAGCAGTTGAAGCTGACGATTCCCGTGAAGGGAGACCTGACCAGCCTGTTTGGGTTGACCGTCGACGGGAATCCGCCGATGAAGCCGGTGAGCCAGTATAGGGTGATCGGCAAGTCGTTTCCGAATTCCATCATCGCCTTGAAAGTGGCGGCGAAGGAGACGTGGGCTACCGATGTGCGCCTGCCGGGCATGGTGCATGCGCGCGTGGTGCATCCGAAGTCACTCGGCTCGACGCTTCTGTCTGCCGGCGCGCTCGACAAAGTCAAATTCCCGAACTCGCAAGTGATTGTGAAAGGCAATCTAGTTGGAGTGGTCGCGCCGAGTGAGTGGGAAGCCATCCGGGCTTCGGAACAGGTGGCCAGCGTGACGAAGTGGACCGAGTGGAAAGGTTTGCCCGGAAGCGAAAAACTCTATGAGCACCTTCGGGAAAAGGCGGATTGGACGACCGCGCCCGTCACGCAGAGTAGTGCTACGAAAGGCAATGCCAGCGCCGCGATCGCGACGGCACACAAAAAGCTGACCGCGACCTACCAATTGCCCTACATGAAACATGCGCCGATTGGGCCGACGATGGCCGTTGGCGATGTAAAGGCGGATGGCACGGTGCATGTGTATACGCATAATCAAAATCCGCAGGCACTTCGGCGCCAGATTGGGAAGATGCTTGGAACTACCGTGGATCACGTGATCGTTCACACGTATCCCGGACCCGGCCACTACGGAAGGTCCAACGGCGGAAACGCAGGCGCAGAAGACGAAGCGGTTATTTTGTCACAAGCCGTCGGCAAACCGGTGCGCGTGCAGTGGATGCGCGCAGACGATATGCAGTGGTCCACGCAATCGGCCGCTGCCTTTTCCGATCTTCAGATTGCCGTCGACGGAACTGGCAAGATGATCGCCTATCAGGCCGACCATTACATGCCCGCCATGCAGGATGATCGGCCGATCGGTGCGATCCTCGCGGGACTGCCGACGATGCCAGCACCGGAGGTGCATTCGGACTCTGTGACATCCACGGTCAACAACATTTCTGACCCGTGGGTATATGTGCAAGTTCCCAATGTGTTGGAGCGCGGGCATGGCACATTCCAAGTGGGGCAGAAATCTTCGCCACTTGCCATTGGCATCCGCGACCACAGCATGCGCACACCGGTCCAGTTCCAGCAAAACTATCCGCGCGAAGTGGCGATAAGCGAGGCAGCGGCACTTGCGGGAGTGGACGCGATTCAGTTCCGAATTGACAACGCCAGCGAAGAGCGTCTGATCGGCGTGCTAAAGACAGCGCGGGATGCTTCAGGGTGGGACACGCGACCGTCGCCGCGCACCGATGCTGTGTCCAGCGGAGCTACGGTTGTACGAGGTCGGGGAGTTGCTGCGCTGTTTCGCAGTGGAACGTACTGGGCGTGCGTTTGCCAGATCGCGGTCACTCCCGGCACCGGCGCGGTCGTAATCGAAAAGTACACGATCGCGGTCGATCCAGGGATCGTCGTAAATCCGACGCAATTGAAGCGGCAGGTCGAAGGCGGTGCGGTGATGGGAATCAGCCAAGCGCTGCTTGAAGAAGTAACCTTTGATGAGAGCGGCGTCACACAGGATGACTGGCATAGCTACCCCATCCTCACCATGGCGGACGTGCCTGAGATCAATGTTGTGCTGCTGAATAATTCTAAAGTCGGCAGTTACGGCGGAGGTTCGGAAGCGGCGAACGCATTGGCTGCGCCAGCGATAGCAGCGGCGTTGCACGATGCGACCGGGAAGATGCTGCGGCGGCTTCCGCTGAAACCCGCGTACGTGCAGGCGCTTTTGAAGACGTAATGAAGCGGCACCACCTCCTGTCAAGACCGCCGACTGGCCGGAATAGGTCGGCGACAAATAAGACGAAGGATACAGGGAGTAAGCACCTTGAGTACGGAGCTCTCTGCAGCGGAGAAGATGATGGGTGACTTCGCGCCCAAGCTGGTTGAATTGACCGACAGCGTGTTGTTCGGTGATGTAGGGGAACGGGAGCAGCTTTCAAAACGTGACCGTAGCCTGATCAGAGTGACGGCTCAGATTGCTTTGCACCGGACGGAATAGTTGAATTTTCCTCTGAAGAAAGCCGTAGAGAACGGGATTGAGCAGTAGGAGTTGATTGCGGTAATCACGCACCTGGCGTTTTATGCGGGGTGGCCAAACGCAATGAGCGCCATCCTGATTGCAAAGGAGGTATTCTCGAAAAAGTGAGGATCAACGACAAAATCGCGCCACTACCCCGGGGAGAAGAAGCTTTTGGCCCGAAGGAAATGGATACGGTTCTATTGGGTCGATTGATTGCTTCCTATGCCCCCCACGACGGTAGTTTTGCACTGCGCATCCCCGGTTTGCATGCGAGTCGCTTTTCCCGCAGCAATGGCGAATGTTTTCATTCCCTCCGGCTGCCATCGTTGTGCATGGTGGCGCAAGGAGTGAAGACTGTCATCGTAGGCGAAAAGGTCTACGAGTACGACGCGAGGCGCATGATCGTGTTCTCTGTTGCCCTACCGGTCGCTTCCCAGATCACGCAAGCCAGCCGTTCCGAACCTTACCTCGCTCTAAAGCTGGACCTAGATCCGCGCAAGATTGCCGAACTCGTATTAAAGGTGTTTCCCGGCGGTGTGCCTCCCATGCAAGAGAGGAACGCTGTTTACGTCACTGCGCTCGAGCTGAGTATCGTCAACGCTGCAACGAGGTTACTGAACTGTTTAGCACACCCCAGGGATGCTGAACTACTCGCGCCACTTGTGCTCGATGAGATTTTGATTCGGCTGCTCCGCAGCCCGATTGGAGCTCGCGTGGCGCAGATGGGTTTTGCCGAATCCAGCGTCCACCGTGTCGAGAAGGCGATTTCCTGGTTACGCGCCAATTTTTCACAACCTATGAGGGTTGAACACCTGGCCGGGCTCGTGCACATGAGTGTTTCCTCATTCCACGAACACTTTAAGTCCGTCACTTCAATGAGTCCGCTGCAGTATCAAAAGGTAATGCGTCTTCAAGAAGCGAGGCGTCTCATGTTGTCCGCAATGCTGGATGCGAGTGCGGCAGGTCATCGCGTGGGCTATTTGAGCGCTTCGCAATTCAGCAGAGAATACAGCCGTTTTTTCGGAAATGCGCCGACCAAAGACATGGCAAAATTGCGTAACGATTCTCGATCCTGGGTCTAGCGCCTCGCAACGCAGATTTTCCGGCCCTGCAATTCTTGATTGTCGTTGTATGGCAGGTGGCTAGTAGTTGCCCAATGCCTGGTTATCTGACTGCGTCGGGATTGGGGAGAAGCGAGCGAATGGTGGCAGTGGAACCAGGCTGAGGCGGAACAGACTGCGCAGAGACGAGGGAGTTGGCTTGGTTGATTTGTTTGCGGGTCATGATCTGAGAAAGAGATTTGAGGCGATCGGCGTTGGAGCTTTCGCCAGCAGCAATGGCGCGGGAGTACCAGGTGTACGCGGCGACATAGTCGAGCGGCAGGCCTTCGCCATGTTCGTAGAGATAGCCGAGGAGAGCCTGCGATCGAGGGTGACCTTGCTCGGCAGCGAGGCGGGCCCAGTGAGCGGCTTGCGAATAGTCGCGAGGAACTCCGATACCCTTGAGATAGGAATACGCGAGACTGTTCTGGCCTGCACCGAGGCCCTGCTCTGCAGCGGCTTGGAACCATTTTGCTGCTTCGAAGTAGTCGGTGGGAGTGCCGTGGCCGAGATAGTAGAGAGTGCCTAGATTCAGCTGCGCTGCGGGGTTCCCATGCATCGCAGAGGCGCGATACCAATAAAAGGCCTGTGCCCTATCCAGGGCTACGCCTTTTCCAGCGTGATAGAGGGCACCAAGATTATTTTCGGCGGCAGCATAACCCTGGACCGCAGCGCTGCGATAATGCTCAACGGCTTTGGTGAAATCGCACGGGAGACCTTTGCCGTGTTCGTAGAGGAAGCCTAGAAGGAATTGGGCCGCAGGAACATTTTGGGAAGCACTCGATTGAAGCCAGGCCACCGCTAGATCGTAGCCTGGAGAGGCAGGCTCAGCCAAAATAAGGAATTCCCTGAGTCGGATTTGAGCGGAAGGATCGCCGGAATCGGCGCGAGCGCTAAGTTCGGCAACGAGGGAAGCGGAGGGGGGCATTTGCTGCTGTTGAGGCACCGAGAAACTGCAACTCGCGACCAAGAAAGAGCCAAAAAGCGCGAGAAGAAATCTGAAACCGCAATCGGTACGACGAGTTTGTGCAAGCATGGTGATCCTCCCATCGGAGTGCTTTGCCCAGGTTCTGGCTATCTCTGCTGGAACTTATTCCCAACTGAGAGATCACGTGATCTGGAACACACCCCGAGCAGCGGCGCAGGCGGAGCCAGAGGTAGGCGCAAGGATACAGAGAGCCGCACACACCCCTAATCCCGGCGCGCCGATCGCACGGCGAGCTTCTGAGACCACATCGCTTGTTAGGCTGTTACGAGTGAAGACGGACGGCAGAGAAAAAAGTTTTCTGGGGATAGGGGGATTTTTGAGGTGTGGCGAGAGTTTTGGAGGCGGGGCGAGAACGGTGCAAGAGCTAAAGCAGGGACTTCTGACATCCTAAACGGCAGAGTCGGTTGAGGTGCCCCGATGAACCGTCACGTTTTCGACCAGCTGTACTCTGAGCGTAATTGTCATTGGCGCGAATCCCCTGCCATAAATCGATCTTCGATTCGGGTTGTTCGCGCTTTTCAGTTTATCAGGCTCGTCGAAATTCCTGGCCACCGACGGCATCGATTTGTTCACGCCACTTTGTAGTGGCCTGTCGGCTTTTGCTACGGCCCCGCGTTCCTGTTTGATGGAGCGTCCCTTGTTGTCGGTAGCAAAAGTGTCGGCAGCGAATTTCAAAGTTCCGTTCAGTTTCATCCAAGCGACGACATACTTGCCCCGCACCGCCACCGGATTACCCTGAGCGTCGTTCAGTTTAAGTTCAAAGGTACCGATTTCCCAAGCCGTATCTCCCGAACCGGCGATTGAAATCGTCGTGGGAGCAAAACTAAGGTAGAAGCCGGACGTGGGCAGGTTGGCAGAGGGTGAAACGCCACAAACGGACTAGAAAGGTCGGGGGGATAGACGGTCTCCATGATTTTTAGAAGGATTTGAACTTGCCGCAGCCCCTTTCTCCGCGGCAGGATGCCTACAGAAGTACAAAGACCGCACCCTTGAACACCATGGATGGGGCAACCCGGAAATTCAACGGAAGAACCTGGATACTGGGACGATCGAAGGATCGGCTCCTTCATGCCGAAAGGCGTTAACAGGAAAGCCGGCGTCGTACCGGCTGACCCGGGAGTGGCCACTTTGAAGGTGGCCGCTACAGGACTGAATGGCTATTAGGCGTGCTAAACTTGGTTGGACTGCGAAATGAGAGATTGAAAGAGAAGGAAGACCAACGTGGCAGACGAAAACAAGGAAACTGAGTTCAAGGTAATCGATCGACGTCCCTTCACGGCGGAGGGTGAACTCCGCAAAGAGGTGGTGGAGGAACAGGAGCGCGAAGATGCACGCGAAGCCAAGGCGCAAGTGATCAAGGAAGCTCGCCAGGCAGCGAACAATGCGGCGGCAGTTGCGGCGGGTGCACCGCTGGAGGGGCCCGCGGCGGTAGTTCCTGATGCGTTGACGCCTAAAAAGAGTGAACCATTTGAGAACTTGGTGCGGATGATCGGGAGTAACGCGGCAATGGTGCTGGGCGCGTATGCGGATCCGCGGACGGGTCAACCGGTGCTCGATCCGGATGCGGCGCGGGAGTTGATCGATATGCTGGACGCGCTGCATGAGAAGACCAAGGGAAATTTGGCGCCGGAAGAGGAATCGATGCTGCTGGATTTGCTCGGGAAACTGAAGATGACATTCCTTGAGATCAATAAAGCCATGGCGGAGCAAATGGCGCAGATGGCTGCGCAGGCTAAAGGCGGGAAGAAATAGCGGGAAGGAATCTAGAAAGAAAAGTCAAAGACTGTCCCTCTAGACGCGAAGCTTTGGACGCCCGAAATGAACAGCGAAGCCAAAGAAGCAGAGCGAAAGTAGGGTGGCGTCAGTTTGTCGGAACTTGCCTTCAAAAACCGGAGTGGGGCA
Organism: Candidatus Acidiferrales bacterium; assembly: GCA_963741165.1. Lineage (GTDB taxonomy): Bacteria > Acidobacteriota > Terriglobia > Acidiferrales > UBA7541 > Acidiferrum. The sequence goes on from CAVUHB010000002.1 coordinate 72,239, forward strand.
CCCTTAAGATCATTTGTATGTGACGTGACGTTAAGATAGAAGAAAAGGAACTGACCTGAAGGTCGACCAATGCAGGACTGCCGGGTTTGCGTCCGGCAGCTACACTAGCGAATCTAGAGCTAGGCCCATAGAATAGCCAGCGCTACAGATAGCGATTGCGTAAGGTTAGGGAGCGGATGGGGACGGCGATACGCTTGAGGGTTCTGGGATCGGGCACTTCGATGGGCGTGCCGACGCTCGGCTGTCATTGCGCGGTTTGTGATTCGACGGATGGGAAGGATAAAAGGCTGAGGCCTTCGGTGCTGCTCTCGCGCGGAGAACAGCATGTAATTATCGATACAACCCCGGATTTCAGGACGCAGGCATTGCGTGCGGGACTGGACCGTCTGGACGCGGTGCTGCTGACACATGGGCACGCCGATCATATTTTGGGATTTGACGATTTGCGTCCATACAACATGAGGCAGCAGGCGGCAATGCCGGTATATGGAAATGAAGACACGTTTCAGATCGTCCGGCGCGTGTTTTCCTATGTTTTCGACGATAAGCCAACTTTGAGTAGCCGGGCGAGCGTGGCGCTCCATGAGGTGAAGGGACCGTTTGAATTGCTGGGGATCCCCTTTATTCCTGTACCGCTGCTACACGGCGAGATGGAAGTGCTGGGGTACCGATTTGGACGCGCGGCGTATCTGACGGACTTCAGTCGGTTGCCAGAATCGTCGGTGCCACTACTGGAAGATGTGGATGATCTGATTCTGGATGCGCTGAGGGACATTCCGCATCCCATGCACCAGACGGTGGAGCAGGCACTGCTGCTGGTGGATCGATTGAAACCGCGGCGGGCCTGGTTCACGCACATCGCACACGAGCTGCCACATGCGGCGACGAACGAGCGGTTGCGGGCGGCGGGATATCGACATGTGCAATGCGCGTACGACGGACTGGAATTTGACGTGGCGACAGATTCGCCGGCGGTGGAAAAAGCAGCGCGAGCGCTGGCGGTGCAAGTGCATGTGCCTCCGGGTCAGCTGACGGCATATTATTCGCCAGCGGACTGGCAGGCGCGTTATGGGAAGACAAAACGCGGAAGTGTGATTGCGATTGGGAATTTCGACGGAATTCATCTGGGACACCAGCGCGTGCTCGAATATGCCCTGAACCGCGCGAAGGAGACTGGAGCGGTGGCCACCGCACTGACGTTTGAGCCGCCTCCACTAAAGATATTGAGGCCGGATACGGCGCCGCTGCGGATTTCGACCAATCAACAAAGGATGGAGTGGTTTGGAGGATTGGGAATGGAAGCCGCGGTCGTACTTCCGTTCACCGTAGAGCTTTCGGAATTGTCGCCACAGGAATTTGTGGAAAAGATATTGGTAGAGCAGTTGCAGGTGCGCGCGATTGTTGTGGGAGATAATTTCCGGTTCGGGCACAAGCAATCCGGGGACGTGAAGTTTCTCCGCGAGTTGGGTATGCGCAATGGATTTGAAGTGGTGGTGCATGAGCCGGTCATGTTTGAGGGAGAAATTGTTTCAAGCACGTTGATTCGAAAACAGATTGCAGAAGGCGATCTGACGCACGCGGCTCGCTTACTGGGGCGGCCATTTGTTTTGACGGGCGAAGTGGTGAAAGGAACGGGGACCGGAAAGAGGCTACTGTTCCCAACACTGAACTTATGGCCGGAGCAGGAACTACTTCCTGAACGTGGCGTATACATCACGCGGACGGTGCTCGAGGGAGAACCGAGCAGTCATCGCAGCGTGACGAATATTGGAGTGCGGCCGACGATGAACGGCACCGGGTTGACGGTGGAAACACACCTACTGGATTACTCTGGGAACTTCACGCCGGAGCGAATTGAGATACGGTTCTGGAAGAGATTACGGGCCGAGAAGAAATTTGCAGGCGTGGAAGAATTGAAGGAACAGATTGCGAAAGATATCGGAAAGGCAAATCACTTTTTTGCGAGATTAAGAAGGTTGCGGTCGCGAGGGTTGCGGGAGGAGAGTTTTCGGTAATTGGCACTTGGGTCACAACTCTTGGGCCAGGGCGGATTCCCGTTGTGCTCGCACTTGCGGGTGGTGGACTGCCACAACCTGGACATAGTTCGACATCGCATGGATGTACGTGGAATTGCCCTTTAACTTCCGCGCAATCTTGGAATTCCAGTTTTTCCGCATGCCTTTCCGCTGCCTTCGTGCCACCAGGCACTCACGACAGAACTTTGCCAGCTATCGGGACATGTTGGGTTTCGTGTGAACTTCGCACTTTCTCTCCTCACTTCGCCTTCCGCTCATCGGTTTAAGCGACGTTGGCTCCCGGCAAACCGTAAAACGCATGAGAATACGGCTGCAAGAAATAATCTTTCCCCTGAGGCCAACAAAGAAGTGTCCACAGGAGTAGGGGTCCCGATTTGAGTTCCCGCGGGTCTCAATGAGCGCGACCCTCAGGAGTACCTTTCCTTTCTTGTTTGACGAGGGAAATAGGAGAGCCGAACGCACAGCGAGGAGTGAACCGGCCACAAAAGCAAGGGGGTGTTCCCAGTAGGTGCTAAGGGTTCCCGCGGAAAACTCAAGAGGGCCTAGCGTAAAGCAGCTACTACAAAAACCAAGGAACTGGCATAAAAGTCAGCTCCATTTAGGCAGCCTACTGAGGCTTTTTTTCCGCAGCCAGGCAATCGTGGCAGATACCGCCTACTTCGGTCCGGGAGACGCTGACACGGAGATTGCAATCGCGCGCGATTTGCTCCTTCAGTTGATCATAAAGATGGCTTTCGAATTCGCGGACTTTGCCGCAGCGCAGGCAGGCCACGTGAATGTGATCGCGGGGGCCGTGCGTTTCGTAATAATGGCGATCGCCGCGCAGGTGCAGGAGATCGAGTTCGTCGATCAGGCCGTGTTTTTTCAAGAGATCGATGGTGCGGTAAACCGTGACCAGGTGGACCTCGGGGCTAATTTTCTGGGCGCGTTCCAGAATTTGGTCGACGTCTAGATGTTGTTCGGCGTTATCCATGACCTGGAGGATTACACGGCGTTGACGAGTCAGGCGGATATGGCGTTGACGGAGGGCTTGTTGCAGATGTCCCGTGGAGTCAGCGGGGTTGATGCGCTCGCCAGAAGAGACCCTATGGGATGGTGCGACGGCCATGGTAACGGTGAATCCTCGAAGAAAAAAGAACCGACCAAATATCGGCCACTACAAAACCCCAAACCGCTGGCATAACAGCCAGCGCGATACTCGCCGACCCAAGTGTGGCCACCGGAAGGTGGCCGCTAAAGCTACGAGTGGAACGGTAACTGCCGAACGACGTCATTGTACATTACGTAGGCGAAGAGGACTAAGAGAAAGACCAGGCCTACCTGGATGAAACGCTCTTTGAACGTTAGGCTGAAATCGCGACGACGGAGGCCTTCGAGTGAAAGAAGCAGGATGTGGCCACCGTCGAGAATGGGAATCGGTAAGAGATTGAGGATGCCTAGATTCACGCTGATCAGGGCCATGAACGAGATGATGGCAAAGGAGCCCATGGAGACGGCTTCTCCAGCGGCGCGGGAAATTCCGACTACGCTCTGGAGTTCCTTGACCGAGACTCGGCCGCTGAACAATTTGCCTAGTACGCCAAACGTTTCGGCGATGATGTTACCGGTTTGCAACGTGGCGGATTTAACAGCTTCGACGGGTCCGATATGGCGATAGGCCAGATTCACTTCCGGCGCGATGCCAATCTGATAATTTTTTTCGGAAGGATCGGCGGCACCGCGCTGGGGCGTAACGGAAAGAGCGATCGACTGGCCATTGCGTTCAACTTCAAGTTGAAGGGTTTTGCCACCTGAACCGCGAACTAGATCAACGAATTGATCCCAGTATTGAATCTTCTGCGTGTTCACGGCCTTCACGACGTCGCCGGTTTTCAATCCAGCATGGCTGGCGGGCTTACCGGGAACGATTTGTCCTATGACAGGAGCAACGGGGAGGTAACCTAGCGGGTGGTCGTAGGGATCCTGTTTGAGATCGAGATCGAGAAGACGCGTGGTACCGTTGGCTTCGACTTCAATTTTGGCACGCATGTCGGGGGACCCGGTGTATAGAGCTTTCTGCGTCTCTTCCCACGTGTTGACCCTGGTGCCGTTGACGGAAACGATTTTATCGCCAGGCTGCAGACCGGCTTTGGACGCCGTGGAGTTTTCCGCCATGCTGGTAATGACGGCGGGTTTGTCCAGATAGGCGGCATGCGGCTGGCCCGATATCAGATAATAGCCGGCGAGAAGAAGGACAGGAAAGATCAGGTTCACCGCGGGGCCAGCGAAGGAAATGATGGCACGCTGCCAGCGCTTCTTGGACATAAGTTCGTCGGGAGCACCGGTGGGCTTCGAATCGCCCGAATCAATCTCGGTGATGTCCTGACCGGCCATGCGGACGTAGCCGCCAAGCGGAAGTGCGCTGATGCGCCAGTCGGTGGCGCCCCGTTTTATGCCGAACAGGCGTGGACCGAAACCGACGGAAAAGACGTCAACGCGAACGCCGAAGAAACGAGCTGCGATGAAATGACCCCATTCGTGGACAAGAATGATGACGCCTAGGGCTAAGACCATGCCAATGATAGTGTTCATTCGATCGATCAGCTCCAATAAACCAGATTAGTACGGTGTTGCGTTTGGTGCCAGTGCAAAAAGAAACCCGAGAAAATCCGTCAGGCGCCGGCCTGAAAGCCAGCAGTACATAACCGAACCAAGGTGCCCGGAAGGCGGCCAGCGCGGCGCCCACGGATAAACCCTAACGAGTGGCCGCTTTCGCGGCAGCAAATTTCTCTACCCCGGCGGCGGCGTGGCGCCGGGCCTCCTGATCGGCGGCTAAAACGTCGTCCATGCTTGAAAACTTGGTACCCGGTGTTTGGCTCAGCACCTGTTCTATCACTTCCGGGATCCCGAGGAAGGGAAGATTCCCCGCGAGGAACGCGGCCACAGCTACTTCATCGGCGGCATTCAAAGCACAGGGCAAAGCCCCGCCCTTCTTCATGGCTTCGCGCGCAAGACGCAAACATGGAAACCGACGCGTCGAAGCTTTCTGGAAGTCGAGGCGTCGGAGTTTCGACCAATCAAGCTCAAGTTGATTAGATGCAACACGCTGCGGATAGGTTAGCGCGTACTGAATGGGCAGGCGCATGTCAGTGGGGCCGAGCTGTGCCAAAACGGAACCATCGATGAATTCAACCATGGAGTGGATGGTGGATTGCGGATGAATAACCACCTCGATCTGGTCGGGGCGGACGTCGAACAGCCAGCGGGCTTCGATGATCTCGAAGCCCTTGTTCATCATGGTGGCGGAATCGATGCTGATGCGGTTGCCCATACGCCAGTTGGGATGGGCTAGAGCCTGATCAATTGTGACATTTGCCAGTTGAGAGAGAGGTGTTTTGCGAAACGGGCCGCCGGAAGCAGTCAGAATGAGGCGGCGAACATCAGAACGCCCTGGTGAGACAGGGTCCCCGATGGCACCCGATGGGCGGACACCGCTGGCCCGGAGGCATTGATGGATGGCGTTATGTTCGCTATCGACGGGTAGGAGGGCGTTGCCGGATTTTTTCACGGCGGCCATTACCAGCTCGCCTGCGGCGACCAGAACTTCTTTGTTGGATAGGGCGATGGTGCGGCCTAGTCGGATGGCTTCGTAGGTTGCGCGTAGACCGACGACACCTACCGCTGCAGAGACTACGATCTCGGCGTCAGGGTGAGTGGCGACGGCGAGCATACCCTCCTGGCCGTGGTGTATGGGGGGTACGGCAATTCCCTTTTCACGGAGGCGGCCCGCGAGCTCGCTAGCCTTCGCGGGGTTGGCCACCGAGACCAGTTCTGGATGATGGCGTTCGATTTGTTGGACTAGTTCATCGAGATTGCTGCCACCGGCCAGGGCCAGTATTTTGAATTGGCCAGGGAGAGATTCAACGACGGCCAGTGTTTGGCGGCCGATGGAGCCGGTGGAGCCAAGGATGGAAATAGGTTTCATTTGCCAGTGATCCAAAATCAGTAAGGCGGACTCCTTCGACGCAACATTGAACCCAAGCGAGAGCTCCGATCTATAATTCGGACTGCAACAGGAGTCCAGTGCCGGAATCGAGAGGACGCAGAAGTTCTCACTCTATTTTAGAGGATGTGGAGGGTAGTGAAAAGCAGTATGGAGAGGAGGGAGTACGTTTGAGACAAGACAGGGTGATTCAGTTCGCCGAGGATAGCGACGAGATCTGAATCGTCAAGGGGAGAGCGCTACGGAACCGGAGGAAGGTGACTGGACCCGGTGCGGCGGCGAGATGCATCACCGTGAGTTGATGTAGGCAAATAGAACGCCAGCACGCGGCAGACATGGAACTACCGTGCGACGAGGTAAGGAGAGAGGACCTGATGGGGACCGCTACACGTTTAGGAGTTGACGGGGGTGTCAGCGGGGAGCTTCGCGCGGAGACACCACTTTAGTTCCTGGCTGAGTTCAGTGACTTCCATGCCGGGCATGACAATAAATTTACAGGAGATCATTTCGCGAGGCTCGTCGTCATCGGGAAGCTGGCAAGTTACGCGGCAGTATTGGCAATCCTGATTCCAGCAGAAACGGCCATAGGGGACGGTTTCCGGGCTGATGAACTGAAAACAACGGAGCAAGGAGTTGCGTTCCGGAACCTGGAATTTTCTCCCGAGGATAGTGATCTCAACGAGTTTTTCGTACGGACGAAACGGTTCCGACATGATAGCCCTGCCCTTTGAACGGAATACAGTGCGGCGAAATATGCACAAAATCGAGGCACTGTGGTTACAGGTTCAGAGTAGGGCGGGAGAGGGGTGGGAACAACGACGGGATGAGTCGGGCGTAGCGTATGTGGTACGGGGGGATTTGTGTAGTGGAGCGGAGGAACAGGCTGGACTACCTAGGTGCCACGATCCCACCGATCCGAGCCGCAGAAAGTGCGACTCTCCGGTGTTCGGAATGACCGAGTTTTGGGTTTGCCCGGTTAAGGGACAGCTATAGAGTCAAGAGCGACTGTCCCACGACGTAAACAGGAACAATGGAAAACTTGTATCCAGAAAAGCGGAGGTTGCGGCACCCCTAGCCCCAAACGACGGCCACCCGAAGGTGTCCCTTACAGAATTCAGGGTACTGGCGTGAACGCCAGCTCTACAAATTCAGGAGATGATGTCGAAGAACTGGCACATGTGACGGAATTTTTCGTAGCGGTGATGGATCAATTCTTTGGCGGAGTGATTGTTTAAGGTCAGGAGTTGGCGCTGGAGGACTTCACCGAGGAGTTTGGCGGCGCCTTCGTGATCGCTGTGGGCTCCGCACTCGGGTTCGGGAACAATTTCGTCGATGATGCCGAGATCCTTGAGGTCGTTGGCCATAATTTTCATGGCGATGGCGGCAGTTTCGGCTTTGGTGGAATCGCGCCAGATGATGGAGGCGCAACCTTCGGGAGAGATCACGGAGTAGAAACCATTTTCGAGAATGTTGACGCGATCTCCGATGGCGATCGCAAGCGCGCCGCCTGAGCCGCCTTCACCGGTGACGGTAACGATGACCGGGACGGGGAGGCGCGCCATTTCGCGAAGATTGCGCGCGATGGCTTCTCCCTGGCCGCGCTCTTCGGCGTCGATGCCGGGATAAGCGCCCGGGGTGTCGATGAACGAAAGTACGGGACGATTGAATTTCGCGGCAAGCTGCATGATGCGAAGCGCCTTCCGGTAGCCCTCGGGTTTTGGCTGGCCGAAATTGCGAATGACGCGCTGCTTGGTGTCGCGACCTTTTTGGTGGCCAATGACGGCGACTGGCTGCCCGTTGAATTTGCCCAGCCCGGCGATGAGAGCTTTATCGTCTCCAAAACTGCGATCGCCATGGAGTTCGATGAAATCGGTGATGAGCAGATTGATCCAGTCGAGAGTGTAGGGCCGCTGGGGATGGCGCGCGATTTGCGCACGCTGCCAGGGACCAAGATGGGTGTAAAACTCTTTGCGAAGTTCGGAGACCTGCAGCTTTAGGCGTTCGAGTTCCGCTTCGCTGGCATCATCGCTCGTCAGGTGGCGAAGTTCTTCCACGTCCTTTTCGAGACGATCTATTTCTTTCTGGCGTTCGGCCGAGGTGGGAGATTTTTTTTCCTTGCGGACAGAGCTCATTACGCCACCATTTGATCCGGCCCCTGGCCACAAATCTGACGAACGGAGTCGACAAGTTCAGGGTGCACACGGACGCGTTGCTGGGATTGCAGAGTCGCCATAGTGCTATCTGGTGAGTGTAATTCAAAAACGACGGGAGTGGGGCCAGGAGATTTCGAGAAGAGTGTTTCGAGTCGCTCCATGAGCTCGTCGGTAACCTGCTGCAAAGAGAGGCGGACACGGAATTCGGCGGCGGCCGGCTGCGTAATGGCTTCAAGCTTTCGGGCTTCCTGGAGAGAGAGACGTGTGCCGGCTTCTTCGATCTGGACCTTTACTTTCAGAAGAAGCGGAGTGCCGGGTTTCAAGATATTTTCAAGGCGCGCAAAACTTTCCGGAAAGGCGAGAAGTTCCTGGACACCGGTCATGTCTTGAAGCGTGAAAATGGCCCAGCGCGCACCCTTTTTGCTACGCATGGGACGCGTTCCGACGATCAGACCAGCAACGGTCAGTTCCTTGCCGTTGCGCTGGCCTTCGATCTGTTCGAGAGAGAGAACACTCAGATCTTTGAGGCGCGAAACATATTTTTCCAGCGGATGGCCGGAGACGTAGAAGCCAAGCATGGCGTATTCGCTAGCGAGACGTTCTTCTTCGGACCAGGGAGGGGTTTCGCGAAGCGTGAAGTGGATTTTGGTCTCGGATGATCCGCCACCGAATAGCCCGTGTTGGCCGGATTCCTTGGAGCGTGCAGCGCGCTGCACGGCGTTGATAGCATCGTCAACGGACGCAAACATGTCTTCCCTGCCCCCGAAGGAGTCGACAGCGCCACACTTGATGAGGCTTTCAAAAACGCGCTTATTGAGGAACCGCGGTTCAATGCGCTCGCAGAATTCGTAGAGCGACTTGAATTCGCCTTCGGCGAGGCGAGATTCGCGGATGGCTTTTGCAGTGTTTTCACCAACATTCTTGATCGCGGCCAAACCGAAGCGGATGGCGTCACCAACGGGAGTGAAGAACAGATCGCTCTCATTGACATCGGGTGGGAGGATGGAGATGGCCATTCCGCGGGCTTCGTTGATGTATTTGACCTGTTTTTCGGCGTTGCCGGTTTCGGAAGTGAGCAGCGCGGCCATGAACTCTACTGGGAAATGAGTTTTGAGATAGGCAGTTTGATAGGCGAGCAGTGCATAGGCGCAAGAATGCGATTTGTTGAAGCCGTACCCTGCGAATTCTTCCATGAGATCAAAAATGCGTTCAGCCTTTTTATCGGGAATTTTATTTTTCGCGCAACCTTCCAGGAATTTCTGGCGCTGGGCAGCCATCTCTTCCTTTTTCTTTTTGCCCATGGCGCGACGCAGCAGGTCGGCCTCGCCGAGAGAGAAACTAGCGAGGCGATTGGCGATCTGCATGACCTGTTCCTGATACAAGATGACACCGTAGGTTTCTTCGAGAATGTCTTTCAGTTGCGGAAGTTCATAGGTGACATTCGTTTTGCCATGTTTGCGATTGATGAAATCGTCTGCCATGCCACCCTGCAAGGGGCCGGGACGATAGAGAGCGTTGAGCGCAGTAAGGTCCTCAATGCGTGTGGGCTGATATCGACGAAGAATGTCACGCATACCGTGGGATTCAAACTGAAAGATGGCAGTGGTTTCGCCACGAGCGAACAGCTTGTAGGTGGCCACGTCGTCGAGAAGGAGATTGTCGAGATCGACCTTGACGCCGCGATTCTGCTGCACCATTTTGACGGCGTCGTGGAGAACGGTAAGGGTGGTCAGGCCGAGGAAATCCATTTTGAGCAAGCCAATACGCTCGAGGGCAGTCATGTCGTACTGAGTGGTGATTTCGTCGCGGTTGGTCTTGTAAACGGGAACGAGTTCGGTGAGCGGTTTGGGAGAGATAACGACGCCGGCCGCATGCGTGGATGCGTGGCGCGCGAGACCTTCGAGGCGCAGCGCCACCTTCATGAGATCCTTCATGCGCTCGTCGGCTTCGACAGCGGCTTTCAGTTGAGGAGATTCCTCGAGCGCGGTGGCTAGTTCGATGCCGAGCGTGGCGGGAATCAATTTTGCGAGACGATCGACTTCTCCATAGGGAATGTCCATGGCACGGCCGACGTCTTTGACAGCAGCTTTAGCGGCCATGGTGCCAAAGGTGATGATCTGCGAAACGTTTTCACGGCCGTATTTCTGCGTGACATAGTCGATGAGTTCACCGCGGCGGCGCATGCAGAAATCGATATCAATATCAGGCATGGAGACGCGTTCGGGATTCAGAAACCGCTCGAACAGGAGGTTGTACTGGAGTGGATCGACATCGGTGATGCGTAGCGCGTAACTGACAAGGCTGCCAGCGGCGGAACCTCGGCCGGGCCCGACGGGAACTTCCTGGGCACGTGCGTAGTGAATAAAATCCCAGACGATGAGGAAGTAGCCCTCGTAATGCATCTTCTTGATCATTTCGATTTCGGAAGAGAGGCGCGTTTCATATTCGGAGAGCGGGTGCCGGAGAAAACCTTCCTTGGCGAGGCGTTCAAGGTAGGGAATGCGCTGCGTAAATCCTTCACGGGCAACCTTTTCAAAATAGCTGCCGGGGGTGTGGCCGGCGGGAACTTTAAATTCTGGCAGCGCGTTCGGGAAGTGCTCGATCTTAACGTTGCAGCGCGCGGCGATTTCGACGGTGCGGCTGACGGCGTCGGGAACTTCGCGAAATACTTCAGCCATTTCCCTAGCAGTCTTGAAATAAAACTGGTCGGTGGCGAACTTCATGCGATGCGTGTCGCTCATCATCTTGCCGGTCTGAATGCAGAGCAAGACTTCTTGGGCGTGCGCATCTTCATGGTGAAGATAATGGCAATCATTCGTGGCGATGAGCGGAATTCCGGATTCTCTGGAAAGGCGGATAAGGTCGCGATTGACGCCCTTTTCGATCTCGAGTCCCTGATCCTGAATTTCGAGGAAGAAATTTCCTTTGCCGAAAATATCCTGAAGGCGATAGGCGTTTTCGCGGGCTTGATCGAGACGCTGTTCGACAACGTGTTCGGTGACAGGGCCGCGGAGGCAGGCGGAGAGAGCAATCAGACCTTTGCTGTGCTTTGAAAGAAGTTCGTAGTCGATGCGCGGCTTGTAGTAGAAGCCCTCAAGAAAACCGGCGGAAACGAGCTTGATGAGGTTGCGGTAGCCATCCATGTTTTCGCAGAGCAAGACAAGATGATTGCTACCGCGATTGCCCGGCTCGTTCTCACCATTGTCACCATTGGAGGCGCGGACGGGAGCGGATTTTTCACCGCGATCGTGCCGGGAACCCTTCGCCAGATAGACTTCGCAACCGATGATGGGCTTAACATCGCGCTTGCTGGCTTCATAAAAGAAGTTTGCAGCGGCAAAGAGGTTCCCGTGATCGGTAATGGCCACAGCCGGCATTTTCTGCCGGGAAGCTTCATCGAGGAGTTCGGAAGTTTCGCAAGCGCCGTCGAGCAGACTGAAATCTGTGTGGACGTGCAGATGAACAAATTGGGGATTGCCCATGGAATTTGATTGTAAATCGCGGGAAGGAGAAATGCGAACGAGATGTTTAGATTTTCACAGGAGGGAAGAAGAAAATATTGAGGTGCGAAGCGGTCGCAGGATTGGGGGTGCACGCTCGAGAGGTCTCCGCAATTTCTCCACTCGCCTGAGGAACCAGCCCGGTCCTGCGTACAGCTTTTCGGCGTATTTGGCCGGCGGTGGGAAGTTCTGAAACTGAATCGCCCAACTCCACGGTTGTAGCGAAATCCTGGACCAAGTTGGGCGACGCAGCAAGGCAATGGAACATGGCTGGCACAAAAGCCAGCGCTCTAACCTCGCGCCAAAGGACAACTCACCGGTGACCGCGCTCTCCGATTCAGATAAAGACGATTACTTCTTACCCTTTTTTTTGGCGGGTGGGGTAGTCTTGGCAGCGTGCTTGGCTCTTGATTTGGCACCTGACTTGGCAACAATTGCGGCGGTGTGTTTGTCGTGCAGGGCCTGACCTGCGGCTTTTTCCTCTTTTGTGGGTTTCTTTTCTTTCTCTTTCTTCTTGGGAATTTCCTTTATGCCAGAGAGCTTACGGAGGATTTTAACGCGCTCTTCGGGAGTTTTACCGCGGCCATTGAGTTGCGTGGCGAAAACATCTTCTACGATCTGGTCGAACTTGGGACCGCGGGGCATGCCGAGCGCTTCGAGCTCAGAGCCGACTACGGGCAGTGCGATGCGGATGGGGCGCCATTTATGGAGGAAGGATTTGATCTTGTTGACGGCGGCAGATTTATTGGATTCGGCAAGAATGTAAGCAATATATTCGACGGGCAACTTTTCGATGAAGTGGTAAGCGTCGACGGGAACATTGGTTTTCTTCCCGGTGAGTTCTTTTTCGGCAACGGCAACTTTGTCTGGAAAGCTTTCGATAGCGTCGATCTCGGCGGCACGGAAACCCAGCTTGGAGAGCATATTGCTGAGTTCGCGGTCTTTCAGCTTGCCGAGAATGGCGAGGAGCATCGGATTGGAGAGCCGCGGACGGTAGCCCGCCATAAACAGATCGTCGCGCACCTTGATGAGACGATTGATGGCGTCATAGCTCGGATGTTTTTTCGCGAGGATGGGATGAACGCGCTCGATAAGCTCCTGGGACTCCCACTCTTTCAGTACGAGATGCGGCCGCTCTTCCTTGGCCACTTCGCGCAGTTCATCGCCAGCATCTTCCGGAGTGATGGTGTGTTGTAGTTCGCGTTCAATCGCGAGATTGAACCATTCCTGGGTACGGGATTCGAGTTTAAAGCCCATACGTGCTGCGTACCGAAGCGCACTGAGCAGGCGGACGGGCAAATTGGTGAAGCTATGAATGGTTAGGGCACGAATTTCGCCGTGCTCAATGTCAGAGAGCCCGTTGGTGGGATCGAGAAGGAGTCCTCGCGAGGCTGGATTGAGCGAGATGGCAATGGCATTCAACGAAAAATCGCGGCGGCGGAGATCCTCCATAATGGTGGACCAACGAATTTCGGGACGCGTGCCGGGACGAACATAGTGATCGTCGCGCGCGGCGGAGAGAGTGCCTTCGACATCTCCCGTGAAAAGAATTTCGATGTGGCGCGTTTTTTCATCTTCGGACAGGATTTTCGCACCGCCCTTTTCAAGTTCACGAGCCATCTTGGAAGGGTTACCTTCCACGGTGAAATCCATATCGCGGAGAGTGGCACCCGTGATGAGATCGCGGACCGTACCGCCGGTAAGATAGACGTTGTAGCCCATGGCTGCGGCGAGTTCCTGAACACGCAGCATGGCTGCGCGCTGTTCCGGTGTGAGCCGGCTTTCAAGCAAGAAAATATAATCAGGCATTGCGCTCCTTTGGCTTAAGGGTGGTCATAAGAATGAGCGATGACGCACCCGCAATGAGTCCCAACCCGCATGCTAGGCACGTGGGTGATGTGCTTTGTAAATCTGCTTCAGCCGCTCTTCCACGACGTGGGTATAGATTTGCGTCGTGGAAATATCGGAATGGCCCAGCATCAACTGGACCGAGCGCAAATCGGCGCCACGCTCCAGCAGATGCGTTGCAAAGCTGTGGCGCAACATATGCGGAGTCGAACCGACACGCAGTCCGGCCTGACGCCCGTACGCCGAGAGAATCTTCCAAACACCGACGCGACTGAGCGGAGAACCGCGGCGGTTAATGAAAAGCGTTGTCGCAAGAGCCTGCTTCCCTCTTCCGATGAGTTTCGGGCGCGCTTCCCGGAGATAGCGCTCCACAAGTGCAAGGGCTTTTTTGCCGATGGGAACAATGCGCTCTTTGTCTCCCTTGCCAATACAGCGTACGCAGCCGACGCCGGTGTCCATATCCATGACGCGGAGGTTGACGAGTTCGGAGACTCGCAGGCCGGTGGAATAAAGAACTTCGAGCATGGCGCGATCGCGTAGACCGAGCGGCGTCTTGTCGTCAGGCTGCGAGAGGAGCAGTTCGACTTCTTCGAGGCGAAGATAGCCAGGTAGCGTGCGTCGAATTTTCGGAGACTCGAGATTGAGCGTGGGATCGACGGAAATCAGATCCTGAACTTGAGAGTAACGAAAAAAATTCCGAAGGGTAACGAGATGGCGCGCGACCGTGCGGCTCTCAAGCTTTTGACGATAAAGGCTGGCGAGAAAATCGACGAGGACATCGCTGGTTACGGCTTCGAGTGAGAGTTTACGTTTTTTGGCGAACTCGTCGAATTTGACGAGATCACGACGATAGGCGGACGTGGTGTTCGGTGAAAGGCCCTTCTCGACCCGTGCGTGGGTTAGAAAGGTCGCGATCAGGGGAGTGATTTCCATCAGTGGGCCGCCAATCCTGGGGCAGTTTCGCTGCCGCGCGTCGCGATGCCATAAACTTCCTGAATTTCCGGGCAGCGGAAGATCCAGGTGAGAGCGATGTAGAGCAGCGTAGCTCCACCAATCAGGCCAATGAATACCACTAGTTGGATGAAGAACGCAGAATGAATGGTGTGGTTGGCGTAATGGTTGGCAACCATGCAACCTACCCCCATGATCGCGGAACAGAGTGAAATCTTGCCGATGGAGCGGAAAATTTCAAACGAACCCAGGGCACCGTAGCGAACTCGGAAAATGAAGAAGAGGGTGAAGAAATCGAAAAAGGTGGCAAGCACAGTGGCAAGCGCCGGGCCGCCATTCTGGAAGCGCTTGAAGAAAATGGGCTGGAGGAAAAGGACATTGAGGCCGATGTTCAGAAGGAAGGAAATGGCGGCGACGATGACGGGGGTCTTGGTGTCGCGGGCGGAATAGAAAGCCGGCACGATCAACTTCACGCAGGCAAGAGCTGGCAAGCCTGCTGCGTAGTAAAGTAAGGGGCGTGCCGTCAGGCGCGTGGACTCGGCAACGAACTGCCCGTGCTGGAACAGCATGCGAATGATGGGTTCGCGAAGCACCATTAGGCCGATGGCGGCGGGAACGGTGATGTAGGCAACGATTCGAATGGCGAAGGTGAAGGTGCGCTTCAGGCCCTCGAAATCGTTGGCAGCGGCTTGATGCGCCATCATGGGGAGGATGGCAGTCGCGACGGCGATGGCATAACCACCAAGCACCAATTCCATAACGCGATCGGAAACGTAAAGCGCCGTGAGGCTGCCGCGCGGCATTTTGGGCACGTTGGCGAAGAAGGTGTCGACAAAAAAATTGATTTGGGAAACGCCCAGGCCGAAGAAACGAGGGAACATGTGGCGCGCCACCGTGCGAATACCCGAGTGACCGAAGGAGAGGCCGAAATCGAAGCGCATGCCACGACGGATCAGTTGCGGGACAAGGACAAGAAACTGGAGCGCGCCACCAACGAGGACTCCGACGGCAAGCGAGATGGCAGGACTCTGGAAATAGTGCCAAACGATCGCGGTGGAAAACAGAATGATGGAGAGGTTGAGGACAACTGTGGTGGAGGCAGGAACGGCAAAATGGTGGAAACTATTGAGGATACCCATGCCGAGCGCGGCCAGACCGAGGAAGAAGAGGTACGGGAAGATGATCCGGTTGAGGGTGATAGCTTCGTCCCAACTGTTGGCATGTTCGCCTGAGAAGATCTGGATGACTTGGGGAGAGAAGACCATACCGAGGACCGTAACAACAGCCAGGACAAGGGCGGCGGTCCAGAAGAGGCGGTTGGCAAAGTGCCAGAGTTCCTCTTTGGATCGGTCGCGCATGAAGGTGGTGAAGACAGGTATGACCGAGGCGGCAATGGTCCCTTCGCTTACTAAACGCCTGAAAAGATTGGGGATACGATAAGCAAGAACGAAGGAATCGGCAGAGAGGGTGGTGCCAAGGAGAAGGGTGATGCGCTGGTCTCGGAGATAACCAAGGGTACGGCTGACAATAGTGACCAGTGAGATGATGGAGGCGGACTTGAGGATTTGCGTCTTTTCGGTCAAGGACCAGCTCACAGGCGATAAACCCAATCAAAACAATGAGTTGACAGGAAAATCGAACGTAACATAACATACCCAGCGGCAGAGTGCAATTGTTTCGTGGCCAGAAACGGTTAAAAGCGGTTTGAAGACTCGGACCCCAGCATCGACCCACAAAAAGGTCGTCGTCGAGCTTATGGACAGGAATAGTGTGCACGGATTCCTGAACCCCGCGCGGTTGCAGGATAGCAGTGCGCTCAATTTGCTGACTCCCCACGGCGAACATGAACAGATTTTGCGTGAGAAAATTCGGGCTGTGTATTTTGTGCGGGACTTCAATGAAGATTTTGAGCCCGAACGCAAAACATTCTTGAGCAGGCCGAAGCTGGACGGGCTTTGGGTGAAGATACGATTCCTCGATGATGGATTACAGGAGGGCGTAATCCCGAACGATTTGCTGAATCTGCTCGATCAGGGGCTGTTCATCACACCGCCCGATGTCCATGGGAACGCAGACCGGATTTATGTGCCGAGGAGTGCGCTGGCGGAGTTGACGGTGCTCGGAGTGGTGGGGATTGCACGGAGGAAAGCGTCGGCGGGGATAGTGGAGCAGCCCAGGTTGTTTACGGAGTAGCAGGAGAAGCCAGAATGAGAAAGTCGACGGTTCACTTGCGGAAGAGACGGTTTGGACAAATCTTTTCACAAGACTGCTACGTATTTAACGGGAAGCGAGAGGTAGAGCGTGCCACTCGTTTCATTCGATAAGGCTAGCGAGGAAATTGAGAGGTTGTTAATCGGCGGAGGCTGAACCAGTGACTCCGCTGGGTTTGATGTTTTGGTTCAGGCAAAAGAAATTAGTGGGATCGTATTTCTGCTTGAGCAAGGCAAGGCGCTCGTACTTCGGTCCGTAGGCGGATCGAATGCCTTGCTCGTCAACTTCCCCGAGGTAGTTAACATAGACGGCATCGGCGAGATAAGGCTTCATAGCTTCCCAGAAAGATCGAGTCCATCGAATATTCGCATCATTCTCTTTTGGATCTGTCCACATGCTGGTGATGGCAAAATTGTACGGCCACTTGCGGTGACCGAAGGCGGTGGAATCTTCGGGCACCCGGCTAAAGGCTCCGTCGCCATCATGTTCGATGAGAGCGACGGTTCGCGGCGAAGGGGCTTTGGCAAAGTAATCCAGAATGGTATCGATGGCTCCGTCGCTAAAGGATTTCAGGAAACCGGATTTCCAGTAGCTGTACATCCCTTTGGGCCAGAGAAAATCGGCCATGGTTTGCGCTGCGCTGTAAGGCATGGCCTGATAGATATCGGCCGCGGGCGGGCCAAATTCGCGCAACGGTCGAAGTGCGCGCTCACCTTCCTTCAGATCTCCAACCCAGACACCGCCCAAGGCGACCACAGGTTCACGACGCAATGAATCGGGGAGAGGCAGTTCCGGCGGCGCATTGAAGATAACGACGCTGTTGCTCATTTCCTCTGGAGCAGTCTCTTCATACTGGCCCCAGAAACGCATCGCTTCCCTGCCCCTCGAAAGCGGATGCAGGACCAGACCAGCCAACACAGTCCCGGCAGGATGAACCCGAAATTCGAAAGAGGTGACGATGCCGAAATTTCCGCCAGCTCCACGCATGCCCCAGAACAGATCCGGATTGGCGGTCGTGCTTGCTTTGAGGAGTTGTCCATCGGCAGTGACGACGTCAACGGAAAGAAGATTATCGAGAGAGCACCCGTGCTTACGGACCATCCATCCCAGTCCACCACCGAGCGTTAGCCCGCCCACCCCCGTAGTGCCGACATAGCCGCCGGTGGCAGCTAATCCAAAGGCTTGCAGATCATGACTGAGTTCAGCCCAGGTAACACCCGGTTCAACGCGTGCAGTGCGTGCCTCGGGATCGACATGGATACCTTTCATTGCCGATAGGTCAATGACCAAGCCGTCGTCGCAGAGACTGATTCCGGTAACGTTGTGGCCAGTGCCCCGAACGGAGGTCGGGATAGAGTGAACGCGCGCGAATTTGATCGAAGCCATGACATCAGCTACACCCGCACAGCGAACGATCACCGCGGGATTTCGCTCGATCATGGCGTTGTGAATTTTGCGAGCGTCTTCATAGAGTGGCTCACCGGGAAAGAGTAATTGTCCTCGGAGGGAGGAGCGAAAATCGGAAAGGGCGGATGGCGGAATCATGGGGCCTCCTGGTCAGGAATCAGCTATCGGAGATTGCCGAAGGAAGCGTGATATCACGGGAGTTGCGGGTTGTAAAGATGATTAAGGTATCGGAGAAGCCGTGATAGCCTCTCACCGAGAAACAGACCCGCGAATTGATTCGGGTGTCGAGAATTGCTCCTATACTTCTCCGCTCTACTACTCGATCGGATTGACTGGATCGCTATGGGCTAGATGCCGTTTCTGCTGGGAGGACTACTTCTGCCGTTCCGGTTTTACTTTCCCACGGCTTTCAAAGAAGGTGGGTGGTTGCAGGTTAGAAGCGCGGCGCAGATCGCTTTTGGAGCGTTGGCCGCTGTCATCATAGAGCGTTTGCTAGTCCACTACGCGAACGATTCGATACGCAGTTTCTTCAGCAATCTTATTCAGTAGGCATTGGCGGGATACAGGATTTTTCGGCCCCTCTGGCCGCACAAAGAAAAGCTGCCAGGGCAAATCAATGAGGTCACAATATATCCTGGGTCCTCAAGCACCAGCTAATGCGAAGGCTGCGGATTTGTGGCACTTTTGTTGCAGTTTGTTTGTTTCGAGGTTAACCTCCACGAGTGAACTCAAAGAGAGAAGCGAGGGTTGCTATGCGGACCTGGCGTTTTGGATCAGTGATGGGGCTGGGCACAGTACTTTTGTGTGCGACGCCGATTTTCGCGCAGGACAAGGGCTTGCATGGAATTGATGTGAAG
Organism: Candidatus Acidiferrales bacterium; assembly: GCA_963741165.1. Classification (GTDB taxonomy): domain Bacteria; phylum Acidobacteriota; class Terriglobia; order Acidiferrales; family UBA7541; genus Acidiferrum. The sequence goes on from CAVUHB010000002.1 coordinate 91,184, forward strand.
GATCTCGACCGGAAAGCAGAGCCGTGTCAGGACTTTTATGAGTTTGCGAACGGAACTTGGCGAGCAAACAACGCGATTCCCCCATCGATGGTGATCTGGAGTAAACGCTGGGCGGCAGGCGAAGCAACCAAGGATGTCTTGCGCGGAATTTTGGAGGAGGCGGCAGGGAAATCTTCAAGCGCCCCGGCAAAATCAACGGACAGGCTGATTGGAGATTATTACGGCGCGTGCATGGATGAGAAACAGATCGAGGCGTTGGGCGTGAAAGCGATCAAACGAGAACTCGAACTGATTCAAAGTATTGGATCGAGCAACGAACTGCAAAGGGTGATTTCGCAATTGCATAGGCAAGGTCTGTTTGCGACATTCGCGTTCGGGTCGACACAGGACCCGCACAACCCGCAACAAGTGATTGCGGAGGCCGCGGCGGCGGGACTGGGGCTGCCTGATCGTGACTATTATTTCAAAGACGATGAGAAGTCCAAAGAAACCCGTCAAAAGTATCTCGAACACGTAGCCAAGATGTTTATGCTGGCGGGTTCAGATAAAGCGGCAGCAGAGGCGTCGGCGTTGGTAGTGATGCGAATGGAAACGGCGCTGGCGGGCGCTACGCTGACGAACGTCGAATTGCGGGATCCGTACGCAACCGATCACAAGATGACGTTGGACCAGGCGCAAAAGCTGACGCCGGATTTTAACTGGACGGAGTATTTTAAATTATTGAACATCGATACCCAGGTGGCGATCAATGTGGATCAGCCGAAATTCATGCAGGAATTTCAAAAGCAGCTGAAAGAGACTGCTCTTTCCGACTGGAAGACCAACTTACGGTGGCAAGTGCTCCTGGCGGCTTCGCCGTCGCTCTCGACACCATTTGTGAAGGAGGATTTTGCTTTCAATCAGGAGTACCTGCAGGGTGCCAAGGAGATAAAGCCGCGTTGGAAACGCTGCGTGGAAGCCACAGATTCCGATTTAGGTGAGGCGCTGGGAAGGAAGTATGTCGAAAAGACATTCTCGCCGGAAGCAAAAGCGCGCATGCAGGAAATGGTGAACAATATCCTCGCGGCGCTGCATGACGACATACTCTCACTTACATGGATGAGCGACGCGACGAAAAAGAAAGCACTAGAGAAGCTGGCGACGTTCAATCCAAAGGTCGGGTACCCAGACAAGTGGAAAGATTACAGCAGTGTAGGGATCACCCGCACCGCTTATTGGAATGACGTGGTGGAAGCCCGGCGTTTTGCTGTGACCGACGATGCGCAACTGATCGGCAAGCCCGTGGACCGCCTGCGATGGGGGATGACCACGCCGACTTCCAACGCATATTACAACCCTCAATTGAATGAAATTGTGTTCCCGGCGGGGATCCTATTGCCACCGATGTTCGACGTGAATGCCACGGATGCGGCAAACTATGGCGGAATCGGGCCGGTGATCGGCCACGAAATATCGCACGGTTTTGACGATCAAGGCGCGGAGTACGACGCTACAGGCGAACTAAAGAATTGGTGGACGCCAGCGGACCACAAAGAATTTGAGAGTCGCGGACAGTGCGTCGTCGATCAGTTTTCCAACTACACGGTGGAAGGAGGATTGCACCAGAACGGGAAATTGGTTTTGGGTGAGAGCATTGGCGATCTAGGCGGAGTGAAGCTCGCGTACCTGGCGTTCCAAAAATCGATGCTGGGCAAGCCACGACCGGCTGATGTGGATGGCTTCACACCGGAACAACAATTTTTTATTTCATGGGGACAAGCTCGAGGAGACGCTATCCGTCCGGAAGCTCAGAGAGAGTTTGTACTAACGAATCCGCATCCGGTGAGCAAATACCGCGTGCTTGGACCACTCTCCAACCTGCCGGAATTTCAGAAGGCGTTCACCTGCAAGGCTGGCGACGCCATGGTGCGCCCGGTCGAAAAGCGATGTGTGATCTGGTGATGAGTATTCCGGGATAACCATGAACGAGGAATTCCGCAACTGCGTCTGGCAGTTATATGTTATCAGTGGAGGCGGGGTCCGGTTATGCAAATTGTGAATGAAATGGGAAACAAATGAAGTTCAAAAACCCCACCAGCGCTGAACATCGTCAGGACCTGGAACGCGTCCTACGCATCATTGAGAATACTTCGCCGATCGACCGAACTCTGGCGGTAACCACAGAGGAATTCCAAGCGCGCACAAGGAATATCAATCAGTCACTTGAACGGCGCGGATATAAGGTGGGAATCGTATTTTCCGATGAACATTATTGCGGTGATGTTCCCTACCTGGGCGGGAACATTAACGTTTCAATTGAACAGGTGGCAGGCGTTGTCGGGCCAACGGGGTTTCACATTGTCGCCGGACTTGAAGGAGGTTACGTAGCAGAACAATTGGCCGAGCGTGCGGGCGCAGCGGTACACAAAGTGGAGATGCTGCAGTTGGCGGACGAGAAGTATCCTATCGCGGCGGAACGACTGGAAGATGTCATTACCCAGGCAGCCGGTGGACCGGTCGATCACGTCGCGCTGCTGACGCCGCGGCAGGTTCTCCCGGCCGGACTCGTGAGTTACCTGGAAGCACTTTTTGGCGCAGATGGCGTAGTGGACGCGCAGGAACTTTATTTCAAGGTGAAATACGAGAAGAGCGATCGTGAGATGCAACTGATCGCCGATGCCGCACGCGTTGGCGACGCGATGCTGCAAGCCATGCTGGCGGTGTTGCGCCCCGGCCGACTCGAGAGCGAAGTGGCAGCGTGGGGGGCGTGGACCGGCCGCATGCTGGGCTCTGAAGATGACGGCTTCAAAATCATGGTGGGGGCGAATGAAGCCAACCGCACTCTGATTGGGCCTGCACTGAACCGCCCGATCGGCGATGGGGAGTGGGTGCACCTCGGCGTGGCTCCGAAGCGTGACGGTCTGACCGCTTGCGTAAGGCGATCTGTGATTGCCGTGGATCGCCCGTCGAAGGTAAGCGACGAGCAGCGGTACTGGTTCAAACTGGTGGAAGGTGGTTACCAGGTCGGCGAGGAATGGTACCGGAAAGTAGCGGCGGAGAATCTTCCCGCGCGCCTGCAGGAACAAGCTCTCGTGGACTACTTCAGCGGGCACTCCCGGGAGGTATCAAGACGGATCGCCAAACAGATCGACCTGGCCGCACTCAAGCCGTATACCGGAACGCATAATTCCGGATACACGGAATGCCAGGAATTCTTCGGCGCCATCACGTTGGATAGCCATGAGCCACTCGGCTCGCAGATTGTAACCATGCTCGATGTGGCCCTGCGCGGCATCGGCAATCACTGGAACGAAGTGGTCATCCCTGGATTTGATTTCTGCGTAGTGGAGAACACACTGGGAAAATTTGGGACGCGTGTCGAAAAGCTATCGAAATTGCCGATAAACGTACAGGAACTGGTGCAGGCCCAGCCGTGATTCGACTTCTGCGGTACGCGAGCTTGTTTTGCTGCGCTTGCCTGCTAGTTGCAGGTGAATCGCTGGCCAATTCGCCGGCCGAAGCTGGCACTTCCCTATTGCTCCGCGAGGGTTGGGCTATACAATCCTCGGCGAACGTGCGCGACTCCGGCGACGTCATTTCCACGGCTGGATTTAAGGCCGGGGATTGGTACCCGGCGACGCTGCCCACAACTGTGTTAAGCGCATTGGTGATGAATCGCGTATATCCGGATCCGTACTTTGGGATGAATCTGCGCTCAATACCTGGAACCAGCTATCCCATTTTCAGCGATTTTTCGGAATTGTTGATGCCGCCGGGAAGTCCGTTCATGCACTCGTGGTGGTTTCGCACAGATTTCCAGCTTCCCCCGGAATATCAAGGAAAAACACTCTGGTTGAATTTCGACGGCATCAATTACCGGGCGAATGTCTGGATGAATGGCCATCGAATCGCATCGGCCGATAAGTTAGTAGGCACTTGGCGGTTGTTTAATCTGGAGGTTTCCGGGGTGGCGCGGCCAGGCGAAACGAACTCGCTTGCGATCGAGGTTTTTCCACCTCAGCCGCACGATCTGGCCATCACTCTTGTCGACTGGGCGCCCATGCCTCCGGATAAGGAAATGGGCATCTGGCGAGATGTGCATATCGACACCACGGGTCCGGTGGCGCTCCGTTTTCCGGCGGTATTGACCCGGCTTAATCTTCCTTCGACAGACCAGGCAGAACTGACGCTGAGGGTTGATTTGCAGAACTCCTCGAGTCACGCCGTTCAGGGGACGCTGATTGGAAAGATCGAAGACATCGAATTCTCGCAAGCGGTGCAGCTTGGCCCGAAGGAAACAAAGCTGGTTCGATTCACTCCAGAGAATTTCCCGCAACTCAAGCTGAAGAATCCCAGGCTGTGGTGGCCAGCTCAGGTGGGCCCGCAGAATCTGTATCCACTGGAGATGCACTTTGTTACGGGGGGAAAAGTTTCGGATTCCAGCCACATTCAATTCGGCATTCGCCAGGTCAGTTCGGAGATTGACCCAATCGGACATCGCATTTACCGAATCAACGGAAAAAGCATATTGATCCGTGGCGCTGGATACAGCTTCGACCTCATGCTGCGTTCTTCACCGGAGCGTCAACTGGCCGAACTTACCTACGTTCGCGATCTAAACTTAAATGCCATACGCCTGGAAGGCAAACTAGAGAGCGATCACTTTCTGGAGCTTTGCGACCGGATGGGAATCCTGGTGATCGCGGGGTGGTGCTGCTGCGACCAGTGGGAGAAATGGGGGGAGTGGGACACGGAGAATGAATTGGTGGCTGCTGCATCTCTACACGATCAGATTTTGCGCCTTGAGCGACATCCGGCGGTCTTCACGTGGCTGAACGGCAGCGATTTTCCACCTCCACCCAAGGTAGAAAGTGTGTATTTGAAGATTCTGAAGGACGTCGATTGGCCGAATCCCACAGTGTCTTCGGCTTCCGGCAGGTCGACCCTGGTGGGACAGAGTGGTGTGAAAATGACCGGGCCCTACGAATACGTGGCACCTGCCTTCTGGTATCTGGACACGAAGTATGGCGGAGCGTACGGATTCAATACCGAGACCAGCCCCGGGCCTGCCATCCCACCCATCGAAAGTCTGCGAATGATGCTGCCCGAAGACCGTCTCTGGCCCATGAACTCTGTCTGGGAATATCACGCCGGTGGAATGTCCGACACTCTAGGCGTCTTCACAGAAGCGCTCGAGAAGCGATATGGTCCGTCAAATTCCGCGGAAGAGTTTTCTCGCAAGGCACAGATGCAAGCGTATGAAACGCACCGTGCAATGATGGAAGCGTACGGACGTAACAAATACAACTCTACGGGCGTCGTTCAGTGGATGCTCAACAACGCATGGCCCAGCATGATCTGGCACCTTTACGACTGGTATCTGCGTCCCGGCGGATCGTATTTTGGCGTCAAGAGGGCATGCGAACCGCTACACGTCCAGTACTCCTACGACGACCGTTCCATCGTGGTTGTGAATTCCTATTACAAGAACTTTCCCGGTTTGAAGGTCGCAGCCAAAGTGTACAACCTCGACATGACGGAAAAATTCTCGCGTGAACTGGTGCTCGATGTGCATTCTGACAGTAGTGTTCGCGCGTTTGTGCTGCCCGAGTTGGATGGACTGAGCGCAACGTATTTCGTCAGCCTTCGGCTCGAGTTCTCGGGCGAGCTCGTCAGCAAAAACTTCTACTGGCTTTCCAGCAAGGCCGAGACGCTAGACTGGGAGCGATCTGACCGCGATGACAGTGGCCAATATGCGATTTCGACGTGGACGCCCACAAAGACTTTTGCGGATTACACGGCGTTGAACAGCCTGCCGGAAGTGGAGCTGGAGGTGACAGCACAATCAGTACGAGCTGCGCCAGAAAGTTCCACAACAGTAACTTTGCACAATCCCAGCCGTACGATCGCGTTTGGGATACGGCTAAAGGTTGTGCGAACGCCGAGTGGCCACGTCAGCCGATATGTCTTGAAGGATGACGAAGTACTGCCCATCCTTTGGCAAGACAATTATTTCTCGCTGCTTCCGGGAGAAACGCGCCAGATAACTGGAAACTATAGAACGGAAGACCTTGGGGTTGGGGGTGCCTTGCCGATCGCGGAGGTTGAGGGGTGGAACGTGAAGCCGAAAATGGTCCAGCCCTAAGGCTGTCCCGGCCTACGCACTCCAGTTCACAGCAAGATCAGCCCAAATCGTGATTCGGATTGCAGTCCTTGACCTGAACGAAACAGCGACCTAGAATTTGCGTTTGCGATCTTCCCTCCCCAGCAATCAGACTAGGAGCCACCGCATGCGCGTTTTCGTCCTACTGGCGCTCACTACGGTACTGCTGGCGCCTGCCGTGGTCGCACAGAAACCTCCCGCTCCGCCGCCGCCGCCTCCTCCGTCTTCTACGCCGCCCGGCCGCTCCTCGACTCCCACTCCCTCGAGTGTGGGACCGAATCAACCCGAAGCGGAGCAAGTAATGTTTCTGATGGGGCGCCTGGCAACGAGCGACGGCACAGCTCTCCCGCACGATGCCGTTGTTGAGCGGGTTTGCAACAACAAAGTGCGACAGCAGGTGTATGCGTCTCCCCGGGGCGATTTCAGTATGCAATTGGGATCGAGGAACGATACGTTCGTTGACGCAAGCGGCGACCTAGGGTCGCAAACTGCCGGGGCTAAGAGAGATTCGACAATGGGCATTTCCAAACGCGAGTTGACGAATTGTGAGGTACGAGCCACGGCGGCTGGTTTTCGTTCCCCCGTGATCAACCTGATGGAACTGGATACTTTCGGCGGAAGAATTGATGTGGGCGTTATTGTGGTGCAGAGGGCTACAAAAATTGAAGGCGCTACGCTGAACGCGGCGCCCTACAAGGCACCTCCAGACGCCAGAAAGGCTTATGAAAAAGGCTTGGAGGCGGAAGGAAAAGCCAATCTTTCCAGTGCGCATAAGTATTTCGAAACGGCAGTAAATATCTACCCGAAGTACACGAGTGCCTGGTTTCAGTTGGGAAACGTTTTGCAAAAGGAACAACAGACAGAAGCGGCTCGCACCGCGTATAGACAAGCCACGACCATCGACAGCAAGTTTCTGCCACCTTACTTGTCACTTGCATCCATGGCTTATGAGGAAAAAGATTGGCCCTTACTGCTGACTCTTACGGACCACATCCTGGAGCGCGACCCGTTGAATCACGCTGACGCCGCTGAATACGTCGTGGATCTCGATCCGTTCACCTGCTCCGAGGCCTATTTTTACAATGCAATCGCAAACTACAAGCTCAACAATATCGATGCGGCTGAAAAGAGCGGGCTGAAGGCGGAGCACGTGGATCTGCTTACCCACTTTCCGCAACTACATCTGTTAATGAGTGAAATCTTTGCACGAAAAAATGACCTTGCCAGTGCGATTTCAGAGGCGCAAACCTACCTGGAATTGGCTCCACATGCGAAGAACGCGGAACAGGTGCGGGAGCAATTGGCCAAATTGGAGAAGTTAAGCGGCTCCGCGTCAGCTACGGAAGAACGCGATCACGAGTAAATACGGGCAGTCACACTTTGCGATTCTGCAAGACTGCCTGGTGGCTAACCGCTTCCCGATTCCTCCCCAAACTCTCTCTCAGTTCAGCTAGCCGGAACGAACTACTGGCAACTCGGATACCCGCACATCCAACTGTAATGCCAACTCCGACCGGTACGTTTATTCCTCGTCGAGCGCAGGACCGGGAATTTAGTTCGAGCGCCACGGGGTTGACTTCTGGTGAGTCTAGAACCTAAGGTGCCGAGCTGTGATTTGACAATTCACTTGACATAAAAGATATAACGCGTTTGACTGTCAGATTATTCAGGTAGATTCGGCGCGCTGAACTGCGATCTGGGGGAAATGCTTCTGTCTGATTTGTGAGTGGCTGAGATTGGGAAGCAAATCGCCGGGCCGAGTAAAGGCTTAAGACCAACGGGTCGTTGGCAATGTATCGAGTACGAATCTCGTGCTTGATGGTGGCGGCGTATGTGCTGCCAGTCTCTTTGCGGCAAGTGTGTGCGGCGCAGCATTCCCCTGTCGAATCTCTGACATTGCCAAGCAATCCTTCCTCCGAGCCAACCAATCCAGCGAAGCAGACCGGCAGCGCGTCCTTAACGGTGAGACTACGGCTCGAGGACGAGAGTGCATTCCTCGGCACGGCAGAAGTGCGGTTGATCCCGAATGAAGGATACGAGGTAGTTGGCGCGTCGACAGAGGCAGCGGGAGAGACATTTTTCGCTGGTTTGGCAGCGGGAGGTTATGCGGTGGAAGTGAGAGCGCCGGGATTCCTCGCTCTGCGGCTGCACACGGAAATCGAAGAGGAACACCGACAACGAATCATCTATGTGGTGATGAAACCGAGGCCAATGGCCAAGGAAAAAACAGCTTCAGTAGCTGACCACGGAGCGACAACAGCTTCGCTGGGGGCCAACTCGTTGCTCGCAAAGGTTCCGCCAGTCCCGCGCCAAGAAAGCAATTTATGGACGGATCGCGGATTGGATAGCAACGTATCACCCGTCGATGCGAGCGCGGAATGTCCCGCACCGCAAGTGTTGCAGGGTGTTGGGCAAAGAATGGAAGAGTTTGTGCAGAACCTGGAGAAGTTCTCTGCTACCGAAGAAGTACAGCACTATAAGGTGGACGCCGGAAAGGAAAGCATGCACCCGGAGACCAGACATTTCACCTACGTGGTTACCGTGGCGCAGGATCGGGCCGGGCTGTTCATGTTGGAGGAGTATAGAAATGGGAGCGTAGACCCTACAATTTTTCCGGCCAACGAGGCGACCCACGGTCTCCCTGCATTGGACTTGCTCTTTCACCCCAAGCTTGCAAAGGATTTCACATTTAGCTGTGAGGGACTCGGGCAATCCGAAGGCAAGCCAGCGTGGCAGGTGCGTTTCTCGCAAAGAGCCGATCGACCGGTGCGGATCCGCTCGTACAGGATCGGCGGTTCGAATTTTTCTGTCTATCTCGAGGGCCGGGCATGGATAGATCCGGGGAGCTTTCAGGTCACACGACTAGAATCGGACCTACAGAAACCGATCCCCGAAATTGAGTTGAACTATGAACACATATCGATTCGGTACGCTCCCGTGCAATTCAGTTCGCATCAGACGCAAATCTGGCTGCCACAGGAAGCGGAGCTTTACGTAGAGAGAAAAGGCCGTCGCTATCACCGCACGCATAAATTTACGGACTTTCGTATATTCAATGTGGAGACAGCGCAGAATATTCAGGCACCAAAAGGCGCATACACGTTTATCAATCGCTCGGGCGAGGATGTCGCTGGGGTGTTGACCGTGATTCCCAAACAGGGTGAGGGAGCGGGTTCCGCATCCGTGAAAGTGCTGGTGCCCGCGCACGGGAAAGTGTTCAAACTGGTGGGGCCAGGGAAAGATGTGAACCTGCTGTTGACGGCGGTCGAATCAGCAACGTTTGTCCACAATGGTAAGCCTGATTCGATCAGCGTAGAGGCGGACCTGGCAACAGAAACGACGTTGGATGTGATTCCGGAAGCATGGGTGTCGCAGAAATCGGGCAACCCCAACTAAGTTCGCCGGGATCCATGGGAATTCCGCAGGCGGAGAAGAACTCTCCAATCAACGTTTGCCAACGATAGTGGCGCCAGGGGAAAACCTTGGAGTTTCAAGCTTTAGGTGAAGTTGGGTTTAAACCGGCAGCCCCACGTGCAGAAGGTGAAGCGCCTGAAGAGTACCCAAACGGCGCACGATTTATCGAGTCCCTCCAGGGAACGACAAATAGAACGATGCGCTGGCCGGGGCAAGTGCGAGGAAGCGATCGACTAGAAGTATGGACCTCACCCTCGTAAATCGGGAGTGGGCACCCAATGAGAATGCCAAAGGGTAGTTCTATTGCGGAGCGGGGTGGAGGGTCTGGGCTTCGCGATAGAGATTGAGATTATTTTTGTCGACGACCACGGTGCCGGTATCGACGGAAGTGGGCATCGGAACGGCTAGAGCGGTCCTCCAATCTTTGAACTGGTGGACGGCGTTGTGATGCAAGTCGTCGAGAAATTTCAGGCCGTAGTAGCTCATGACATAGGGCTTTTGCGTGACGGTGACGGTGATTGCACCGCGGTTGATCCATTCGAGAGTTTCCGGATCATTGTCGAAAGCAACGATTGGAATCTTGCCGTCCAGGCTGAAACGGTGGACGGCTTCGGCAGCGCCGGAACCGCCCGTGGCTTCGAGACAAATAATTCCATCGATTTTTTCTTTCTTCTGGATGAGATCGGAAACCTGGTCAAAAGCGTTTCGCGCATCGCCTTTGTCGTCGAGAATGGTAGTGAGCTTGATGGCCGGAAAATTCTTCAGTCCGTCGACCACGCCAGCCATACGGTCGTCGAGATTTCGCTGTCCTGGAATAGTGATGACCGCAACGTTTTTAGAACCCGAAACGAGCGCGGACATTTGCTTGAGGCTCTCCCTGCCGGCTTTAAAATTGTCCGTGCCGATGTAGATCAGGCGATTGGAATCGGGCGCATCGGCGTCCACACAGATCACCGGAATGCCCTTGGCGACAGCCTTGTCGATATCTGCCTTGAAGAGTTCGGGGCGAGCCGCGGAGAGACAGATTCCAGCGGGCTCCTCCTCCACGATCTGACGGAATAGGAGCATTTCGGCGTTGGGTTGGTAACCAGTGGGGCCGACAAGTTGCGCTTTCACGCCGAGAGATTTGGCAGCATCCATAAAACCGGCCTGCGCCTCCTGCCAGTAAGGGAGATTAATGTTGGTGGCCACAAACACATATCTTTCGCTTTCCGAGTGATAGGGCTTCGCGCACGAAACAATCAGCGCAGCACCGACGAAGATAGAAACACATACCAGGCTGAGTCCGAGTTTTCTCATGAACATTCTCCTTTCGCAGGCGGTCTGGCGTACGAGCGCATTAGCTGGCACCTTCCGAAAATTCGGGTATCGGCAGAGGTCTTGTCACGACAATTGAATCGAACGGGCGAGTACCTCCAATTCTAGGTCCGACAGGTACACGAACGAATGGCTGGGGATTATGAATAGAGAACTTATCTCTCGGGGAGAACATAGTCCCGGCGGTGTCTGGCGTCAAGCGGAGATACCAACATCGTCGTTGACGGCGCCGACCCGAGTCAGGAGGGGGCTAACACCCCGATTGCTCGAATGCCAGCGAGCGCGGCACGGAAAACTCAATCCGTCGCCAGGTGAAGCATTGCGGCAACCGGGTGGAGCTGACTACTCTCACCGGCGTCCCCCAGGAGCCCACTGTGGAGTATCGGGAGAGCGCAGCCGAGGCCCATATGGCCCGCGAGGTAGTACGGTGAAAGGAAACGTACATTATTAGTATAAAGTGGATACAAGAGGAGAAAAGTTTTGCATCACGCACAATGCGGGACGGTTGACGGATTGCAAAAACCCTTGCTTTTCTTGACGTTGCACAACTTCAAGGTGCAAAGGATGTTGGACTCCGGATTGCATAGACCAGCTTATCGTCCTCGGTCGCACCAAGACAGAGATCTATCCGCACTGCTTTGGATAGGGACCCAGCACCAGGAGAATACTCCATGCGTCGTGGTGTTCTTAGTTTAATCGTCGGAATGTTATTGATGTTGATATTGTGGGCACCGCAGGTACGAGCGGATGGTGTCGACACCTTTACCTACACCGAAAACACGGTGCTAGGGCCGCTAGTTCTCGTGTGGCAACTGCCCGATTCCCCGACACTCGATGCGGGTTCGTTCGACGACAGCAGTTTTACGGTTCCGTCGGACTCCGGTACGTACACCTTTAACGGGAGTACGGTTCCGTTTACGGACGCATTCACACTGGTAAGCGCCGGTGCGGGCGGCGGATTGCATGATTTCTTTGGCGACTCCGGGTTATATCTGCTGACAACTCTGGGCGACCAATTGTTTATCGGAAACACGAACGCACCCACATTTGCTAAGGGAACTTACGACGTGGTCAATCTCGTCGATGGTTTCACGGGAACGCTGGTGATCTCGACGCCGGAACCGTCATTGTTGCCGATGCTGATACTGGGATTGTGCGGGACGGCGATACTCTCGCTGCGCAGGAAAGTTTTCGTTTAGCCCCAAAAACCCTCATTCAGGTCAAATCGCTGCCTCGTTAGGGGCAGCGATTTCCCTATTTGGCCTGCGAAATTTAATGAAATGGCAATGTAGCCGCAATCTCCCTGGTGCGCTCATCAGGATAGTGATCGATCCTGCCTGTCCTTCAGCAGGGCTGAAACCCCAGAAAATGGTCCGTATAGGAACTGTCCACTTTTGGACAGAACTGGACCCGGTCGATTTGTAGGCTATTCAGTGAACGTGCTGTGCCGAAGCATGAATTAGGACGTTGCGATTGAGAAAGGTGCTATGCTCCAAGCAACTCGCCGCTGATATGAAGACTGAGCGTCGGCTTCCAAAGCACTTCGGCGCTAGCAAATCTTCCCCGCTGCAAACACAGCGCGCAGCACGCAGTTCGTGAAAAGAGCGCAACATGAGGCGTTTAACGCGCAGGCTTCTGTCGCAATGCAGGCTAATTTTCGGAAGATCGTTCTTCCCCCTTTTTGCAATTGTGCTTATCGCCGGTGTGATGCTTTGGGGGCCGTGGGTAAGTCTGGCCGTAACGGTATTGGCGGTGGCAGCGGCATTGAGGTTGATATGAGTGGAGAGGCGCGCACCGGCGAGACCGAGCCGGGCCGCTGGCAGCTTCTTGCCAATCCGCAAGACTGGCACTGCATCGCCTTCCATGCCGCTTGCCTTACGGCTTATGCCTGCGCGTTCTGGTTGTACTTGCACCCGACGGTAGCAGGGATCAGCGGGCCGTGGAGCCGTCTAGCGTTCGTAGTGGCAACGGCCGTGCTTCTTGGCTGGATTTCGGGAATTGATGTGGGGGTGAATTTTCACAACCACTCGCATCGGCCGATTTTCACCTCGCACATTGCCAATCGCTGGTTCGGGCGATTATGGACATTTTCGGGCGGGTGGCCGTCGTTTTTCTGGGAGTACTGCCATGTCACGATTCATCATGCGAATCTGCTGACGACTGATGATTGGACGCTTCCCAAACAGAACGCCGACGGATCGTTTGAAAACTTTCAACGATACCTGTTCACGCACTGGCCCTGGCGGCTGATGGAACACCTTTGGAAGGATATGACCGCGCGGCAGAACCTGCGTCGCCGATCCTTCCGTGAACTCGCCATATTTCTTGTGCTTTGGTCCATTCCCTTCTGGATCGATCCGATGATGGCAGTGTGGCTGTGGGTGCTGCCCCACTGGATCGCAAACGCGTTTGTGATGAATTCAGGAATGTACGTGCAGCATTCGGGATGCGTCGTAAAAAGTACCGCCAAACCGGTAAGTCACTCGACTGTGTTTGTGTCGAACTTTTTCAACCTCACCATGTTCAATATTGGATTTCATCTCGAACACCATGACTATCCGCGAGTGCACTGGTCGGAACTGCCGGAACTGCATGAGCGGCTGAAGCAGTCCATGATAGTGGGTGGAGCGCACGTGGTTGCCTATGGCAATTACCATGCTGCGTTCCTGCTTGCCGGTGACGATACGCGGCGCAAACGATTTGACGAAAAGGACTCGAGATACACAAACAAGGGGTAGGGTGGCGGAAGTTGAATCGTGCAACCTCACGCTAATTCAGGGAGTGGGCGAGCATGATGGGGCGCTCGTAGTTTCGGTTGCGTCTTACGCCAAACGAAACTTTCCCGAACGCCCCAGACGATTAGGCAGACACTGACAAACGTCAGCACTAATTCCCCGAGGAGCCTTCCTTCTAGCTCGCCTCGATTGGAAGGTTTGTAATAAGGAACTGGACCCAGGGTCCTTGGCATAAACGTTCTCACGATGCCCCATCCTCCCAGAATAATTTGCTCCAGCGAAATCGGAACGACTCTGCGAGTCTGGGATAGACTATGCGTAATCCAATCCAGGGGCGTAGACAGCGATGGCGGCAAGAACGACCGCAAAAACCGCGCATGAAAGTTTGTGAGTACTGGCAAGTTCCATCAGAACCATAGGACTGAGTAGCAGGAGGGCAAGACCATATCCAATCATGAGCAAACGGTTACCCCGAGCTTGTTTGGCTCTGTGGTTGACTTCCCTCTGAGCTCCTGGCGGTTGCCCGAGGAAACAGAGGATCTTTGATAGCCCCTCCATTTCAATGAAGGAGGCATGACCACGGCACGGAACGGAATCGGCACTTGCGGGCGAAATAGAGGCGGCGATGCGCTTACTGGGCCGGGTGTACCGGATATTTGTGAACTGTCCTCGTACTGTGGAAAGAATCGGACTACACTGCCGTCAAGGATTTACCACTTGGTTTCAGTTCCGTTGGCCCCCACTTCGGTTATTAGTAAATGGTTGCGCTTGTGATCCGACGCTTGCACTTTCATTGGATGGCAAGAGAAACAGGGACAAGCAACCGTCTCGAGATTGCACCTGGAATCGTCAGAATCAGTAAGTTTGCCACCTCCACAACCTGATGTTGCAGCAAATCGGAATTTTCGAGGTCACTGGCTGATCCGAATCGGTTTGTTCATCCTGCACCTGCTGATTTTAGGGGCGGCGGCGTTCGTGACTCCAGGCGAATTTGCGTATGAGCTTGGGCGGTCGGGTGGTTTGCCTACTCCTGCTTGCGCAGAACGGCTGCCTGACCCTTGTAGGGCTACATTTTCAAGTGGAACAAATAGTGCTTCAAACGATCAAGCAAGAATTCGTCGCGAAGCAGTACGAGCGGGAAGATGAGCTGGAGCCTTTCCGAGTGGATGAACTGTTTGAAATGAATTTCCTCAAACGCGTGTTGAGGAGATTCGGCAACTACAGACTTGTGCGCCGGGCAGGAAGAACAAGACAGACGATCTACGGGACAATTTGAAACGATCGATCACCGAAGCTGAGCGTCGTATAGTCGCAGTGAGCTTCGGAGGAGCTCGCGAACTCCCTCTCGGCGTGGAAAGTACTCGTCCACAACGGGTAGGAGAGCTCGACGAGACGAGCCAGTTGTTCACGGAGGTCGAGGCGTTGACCGAGTACCTGATTGCTGGCCATGGGCAGTATTCGCAAACCAGCCAAAGGACTCGTATTTAAGCGAGATGAAGACTCGGAATCACGCAACAAGCATCTCGAGGTAATTGACCAGTCGCAGGTGAAGCTGTGAGCACACGCCCAGGGGTACAAAACAGAGTGAGGCCTCGCAGGGTCGGAACTGACGAGCGCCGCCCGGCAGTTCCCTACCGAAAGATAGGCGCGGTGCATGGGAAACGAGAGGTACCCAGGAGAGGCCCGAGTATCGCGAGCACGCGGAGAAGGAAGCAAAGGTTTATTTTAGTTCGATTTCAATGATGCAGGCTTCGAGGGCGCTTTCATTGGACAGGGCGTGGCTTACTTGGGTGTTGACCCAGTAGAAATCTCCGGGTTTGACTTGATGGGTGAGGGATTGGCCGTCAGGTGAACTCATTTTCAAGGAAAAGGCAGTCGCAGAGACAATCAGGTAGGGGCGCACGTGGGTATGCATCAGAGCTGGGGAGCCTGGAGATAGAACCCACTTGTAGATGCGGGCGCTGGGATTTTCCCCGGCGACAGGGGCAGCGATGGTGGCGGATGGAGTTTCGGGGTGCTGCTGGATTTCCACGTCAATGACATCAAAGGGAACCGAGCCGACGTTGTGGACTCGGTGGGTGAACGAATTGCCGATAAGAGTGATTGCCGAGAAATCGCCAGGTGCTGTAGGGGTGGGAGGACCTTCAGGCTCGTTGAACGTTTGCTGCGTGATGGAAGTGGTGGAGAGGTCCACGGCTACGCGATCGTGAGTGTGCGTGTGAAAGAGGGTACGTTCACCAGCGGGAAGGGTAAGGTGCATAACGCGAATAAAATCGTTCTTTAGAACGGTGTGATGCAGGGGTTCGTCTTCGACCAGGACAGGTGCGGAAACTTTTTGCGAGCCGAGGAAGAGGAAGAAGAGAAATGCATAGGATTTCACGGTGGGCCTCGAAGAAATTGTGCTGGCTGGAGAGTAGCCTAGAGAAGGTAGAAAGCGGAAGAAGAATTGTGACGGTATCAAGTCTAAAAAGTTGGGGAAGATTGATCCCATAGAACGATGCATTGTGCCTCCAAAAAGGAGACGGAGCCGATCGGGAGAACGGCGTCAACGCTCGAAGGAGAAGTTCCTGGCATGAAGGCCCGTGGGAGGAATGCCAGGTACGTCAGCCGGCCAGTCAAAAAAGGGTGTGCTCGCCAGCACCTTAACCGTGATATGGACGAATGAGATCATTGGAGTCGTCGGAGACAAACGAATGAATCCTATGGCAAGAATTTGCGCCACGATGACAGCGGTGTGAACAGTCTGGGTACCGCCACCAATTTTCCACAGTACTCCGATGAATGGGCAGGTGGCTCGATTCGGCACCTGTAAACCGGTAAGCGAACGGACCAGTGAACTCGGATGCTGGATTTTGATCGAGCAACCTGTTGGAAGAATGGAAGGGGAACAAACCCTTTGGCATCTGGATGTCTATCGAACGAGAGGGGATGCCGGAAAGGCCAAAGGACCACGTGGGACGGTTGTCGAGTCGTTCGGAAAAGTGTGGCTGCTAACGATTGAAAATCGCGAATGGCGTCCTGCAATTAAGGGAGAAAGGATCGCTGAGATCGGGCCTTTGCCAGTGATTGGCGGAGATGAATTTTCCGCAGTTTATATGGAGGCAATCCTCAATCCCGGCATGACCTCGGCGATTCATACCCATTCGGGACCCGAAGCGTGGTACACGCTGTCTGGTGAAACAAGCCTGGAGACTCCTGCCGGAAAAATGGTTGGATCGGCTGGAGGTGTCCCTGTAATCGTGCCCGGGGGGGCCGCCCATGCTGCTGACAGCGACTGGAAGCGAACAGCGTCGTGCCCTGACGCTTATTCTCCACGAATCGTCGAAACCTCCAACGACCGTGACCCACGACTGGACACCGAAAGGATTGTGTCGAGTACCGCAGACGGAAGATTGAGATCAAGTCCTTCTTACTGAGCATCGGTCTGCGGGTCGAGAGCCAGGCCTTCCGATTCCAAGTGCAAATATTGTTGAAGGATGGAGACGACGAGAGAGTGGTCTTCGCGCTGGGGCAGTCCGGAGACGGTGATGGTTCCGATACAACCGGTGCCGATCAGGAAGATTGGGAAGCAGCCGCCGTGCGTGGCATGGTCTCTGAGGTCGAGACCAGTGGCGACTTGTAGCGAAGTGTTGTCGCGACGATGTTTCAGGCCGATGGCGTAGGAACTGCGGTGATATCGCTGGACAACATTCCGCTTGCGGCGAATCCAGTCCCAGTTGTCAGGAGTGGTTCCGGGCATGGCGAAAGAAAAAAGCGGTTGGCCGTGAAGTTGGATATCGCAGGCGATGGGAAGTTGGTGTTTGTCGGCGGCAGATCTCAGTGCGGTGCCTAGCTCCCAGGCCGTTTGGGCATCGAATCGCGTGAATTGAAGTCGCTTTTCCTGGAGGGCAATTTTTTCCAGATCTTGGTCGATGTTCATGGGGAGTCCAATGGATGAAATTGTGGACAGCTGATTTGGATACGGGAACTATCTTAGCGCGATGTCGATGGAAATTAGCAGAAACAGCGGTAGGTTGGTTACGAAAACCAATCCGGGAAAGAGAACCGACCAGAAAGTCGACCAATAGGACGGGCGTCACAAAACTGCCGAACGGGAGATCGGCGTTTCGGGGAAAACCCGTAGAAATGACGATTATGGAATGTCGGGTGTCGCGCACCGAAACAGAATCTCCCGGGAAACCCTCCTCGACGGGAGTCTCGGTTCGCTCTAAACTCGCATCCTTCACGGGAGAGGGTGCGGTACCTGGTCGCCTCTGCGCCGAAGAGTTGGAGGGAGACAAGGTGTTGGAGGATGGAGTTATTGCGCGGTGCGGAACTCGGGTCTAGACTTCGGGTTGAGAGGGGATGGCCATGAATCGACGTGAATTTATTGGGGTTGCGGCGGCAATTACGGCTGGCTCTGGCACAGCAGAAGGTTGGGCGGCTGGGAATACAATCCCCCGGCGGGCCTACAAGAATGGGATTGAACTGTCGATCATTGCGATGGGCGGGATCGTGGTGTGCGGGATGCCCCAGGAAGAGGGATCAAGGCGCGTGGCGGAAGCGTATGACCGCGGAGTGAATTACTTTGACTGTGCGCCTTCCTACTTTAATGGAGAAGCAGAGACGAAATTGGGAGAAGCTCTGAAGCCGTATCGAAGCAAGGTGTTTCTTGCAGAGAAAACTACTCGACGAGATGCGAAGGGTGCCCGCGAGGAATTGGAACGCACTCTGCAGCGCTTCCACACCGATCATGTGGATTTGTATCAATTTCATGCGGTGAGTTCCATGGACGATGTGGACAAGATCTTAGCGCCGGAGGGAGCGGCGGAGACATTTTTTGCAGCAAAGAAAGAAGGTAAGGCGCGGAATCTGGGATTTTCTGCGCACAATGCTCCGGCGGCCGTGCGTCTGATGGACGCGCTGGAGCTGGATAGCGTTTTGTTCCCCGTGAATGCAAATGCGTGGGAGAACGGCGGATTTGGGCCGCAGATCTTGGCCAAGGCAAAATCGAAAGGAATGGCACGGATGGCGCTAAAGGCGCTGGCATTTGGCAAATGGCCGGCGGGAATGAAGGAGAGTGATCGAAAATATCCGAAGTGTTGGTATCAACCGATTGATGAGAAAGAGATGGCGAGACTGGCGATGCGGTTTACATTGAACCAGGAGGTAACAGCGGCGGTACCTCCAGGAGATGAAAGAATTTTTGATTTGGCGATGGAGATTGCGGCGGGACCGTTGCCGGAGTTAAATGCGGCGGAGCTGAGCGGATTGAAAACGAAAATTCGGGCCTTGGAACCGGTGTTTAAGGTCTAGGGGGATAGTCACTCGTTCGACGAGCGGATTAACCCACAAAGGGAGTTCCTGCAGACTTGCGTCTGACTGGCCTGCCTCACTTTCAGGAAGATAGAAGTCGGATCAGAACGACCGCACGAGTCTCGACTGATTTTGACAAGGGGCAAGCGTGGTGCTCGAGAGCCCCAGAGAATGGCGAACATTGATCCAGGAGAGCCGACTTATGGCGAAGATGTGCAAAGAGATGGCTAGACAGGCAAGGGAGCGTGGTTGTGGAAAGGATTAACTGCTTTAAAGTCAACAGGGGACATTGGCATGCGAATTGCCAATCAGACCGCAGGGAAGGTGTAAACGCATGAAAAAGATGGCTGCAGTAATTGCCTTAGGGATCGCATTGATGGCTTGGCCCGCAATTCCGGTGTATGCGGACGCGAGCGAGAATGGATGCGAACATAGTGGTGGAAATGCGGCGGGTTGCTCGGATGAGGTCAAGACCAAGAAGACGGCACAGGTGCCGGAGCCGACGAGTTTTGCCTTGCTTGCCGTTGGCTTAGTAGCGATAGGTGGGGCGGCATTTCTATTCGGCCGGAAGCGGCAAGTACAGAGCTAGGAAGAAGTCGTAGACAAATGGGATTGACAGGCGCCACGGATCAAAGATTCGTGGCGCCTTTTTTTGTTGAACGGAGCGCATGGACGGTACGGTTGGTATTGTGAAAGACACTGGATGAGCGCCCTCGGATACGACAATCAAAAACACACACGAAAAGTCGGCGCGTGGGGGAAACCGGGAGAGATTTAAATCTGTTTTATTCTGAACCGGGAGGATGGTAGTGTGAGTTTTTGGGGTGGAGATGGAAGTTGATTTCAATCGATTCGTTACAGCCCGCGGACTGATCGGGGCAGGTTTATTCGTGATTTCGGGGTTGCTCTACCTCCTTATCTTTCGCTCAAAAATAGGTTTGTGGGAGGCATTGATCGATATTGGTTTTTTGATCCTTCTGGCGCCTGCCGCGTGTCTTTGGATCAATCGCAGGGCGGAACCCAGCTCCGAAAGCCCCAAACTGATTCCATAGGACCACACCCGTTGCGATGTGTCGCAGGTCATTGACTCTGCCGCGAAAGAGGACATAGTATCGCGGCAGGTGCGCTCCAACCTGAAGTAAGTGGACTTCAGATAGGAGAAATCACGATGCGGCACCGTCCGTGGCCCTTCAAGGTAATGACAATTAGCGTACTTCTGTTGGCGTGTTCCAGTGCGCCTCCCGTCTCTGACAGCAATAAACACATAACCGACGCGAGAGCGAGCTTCAAGAGTTCTGACTTTGACGCAGCGATGAGGAATTTGGATAAGGCCATCAAGACTGCTCCGAGCGAATCGGACCGGCAGCAGGCACTGATTCTGCGCACGGTGTTGGAGACGGCAATGGCCGACGCCAATAAACAGATGGCCGAAGCGTACTATGTCGGAGCAAAACAGCCTTCGGCAGCGGCGCACACTGGACCGTACTACAAACAGCGTTCCGATTATTACGGCGCGGCCAATTCGTATTTGATGGACGCGATGCAATCGGTGATGAACCAGCGGTCGAAACTAAACGGGCCGCCGATGCCGCTGGAGATTGCTTTCCCAGGTTTCACAGGCACAAATCCGGGGATAAGCAAGATCAAAAGTGGTGTACTGGTATCGGATTCGGAGAGACTGAGCGCAGAGATGCAGGCGGATCGCAACGCGCTGGCGCTAGTGCTTTCGGCCATCGCAGGAGCGGGGCAGGATCCGAACAAGGGCCAACAGGCATATGCCAGCGGGAAAGTGGAGATCGATCCCCGGGTTTACATCATTGAACTGAGCAACAGTTTTCTGCAAACGGGTGAGATGTTTGGACCGCGAGGCCTGAATGAAGCAGATCACCAGAAGACAGTGACGGAAGTGGTGCACGCAAACCTGGAGCTGGCCGAGAAGATGCTGGCAGAAAAACCGGACAAGGAACTCGAAGCCCGGTTGAAGAAGTGCAAGGCGGATTGCGATAAGGGGACGACAGCGAAGAAGAAGTAGCTTTTCTGAGTTAGGACCATATAAAGAGCACAAGTCAAAAACCGCACCCTTGCTGGCAAGCTCTACGACGCCAGGCAGCCAACGCAAAGCATGAGTGTCCACCCTCCTATACCGACAAGTACGGTTCGTGTTCGCCAGAAATTACTGGGCGGTTTCTATGCCGCGTGAAGTGCTTTCGGATTGGAGACCTGCAATGGCGCCGTCTTCGCGAGCCAGGATTGATGACGGGAGGCCGAGAGAGAGGCGAGTTCGCCGGTTGCGGCATCGAGTTCGAGACGAGCGGTGAGACGATGCCAACTGTCGGAGAACTGCCAAAGACCGCGCGGGGCAGCAAACTGAATGCGAGAGATAGGAGAAGCGGAACCTCCATCGGGAGAAGAAGCAACCTGCCGAAGCGACTCAGACGGGAACCGGACGAGGTCGCGAGGGACGCCTAGTTTGCAGGGGCTTGGGATTCGTTCACTCGTCAAATCTAACCACAAGGCAGAGAGTTATGGGGGAGTTCATCGTATTTCCCTGTTGAGCGGGTCGCGTGCGTCCGGTAAGCGCCCTCTTAAGGTACCCGCTACACCAAGGGGATTGCGGCCCCAGGCGATGCGCTCCCAGAAGGCGCGGGTTCATTTGTGACTCTCAAGCAATGTACATGTCACTTTTGACAATTCCGGCATTGTGAAGACTGGGGGGAGAATCGCGGGAAGGTCAGACTGCGTCTGGACGCTCAGGCAATGATGATTGACGACGGTCGGAAACGATCCCGGGGACGAGAGGCAAGGCGGATATGAGTTCCTTTGCAATAAGTTTGATTGTGTTCGCAATCGTCTTTGGCGGGGCGATGCTGGGGATGTTTCTGCGCGCAGTTTTGCCGGAAAGTCATCTGAGCAGCGAGTCGAAAGATGTGGTGAAGATTGGAATGGGACTAGTAGCGACAATGTCCGCACTGGTACTGAGCTTGATTATTTCGTCGGCCAAGAGTTCCTACGACGCGCAGAGTGTGGAGTTAACAGATGCGTCCTCGAAGCTGATCCTGCTTGACCGCTTACTGGCGTATTATGGCCCGGAGGCGAAAGAATCGCGCGAGGTGTTACGCAAGACCGTGGAAGGCGTGCTCGCCAGCATGTGGACGGAAAATCCTGGGAGTCCTCCGCAAATGGAGGGAGCGGTTATTGGAAAGGACTTCCTGTTCGACAAGGTTCAGGGGCTCGAACCAAAAGATGACAGGCAAAAAGCGATTCAAGCACAAGCGATGAACCTTCTGATGGGGCTGGGACAAATGCGATGGCTGATGTACGAGCAGCGATCGACTTCGGTATCGACGCCACTGTTGTCGATCCTGGTTTCGTGGCTGACGGCGTTGTTCGTCAGCTTCGGGCTGTTTGCGCCACGGAATGGAACAGTAGTGGCGAGTCTGGTGATCTCGGCCATGTCTGTGGGCGGGGCGATATTTCTGATTTTGGAATTGTACGCGCCGTATACGGGATTAATAAAGCTGTCGAGCGCACCGTTAAGGGTGGCGCTGGCACATCTGGGGCAGTAAAAGCGAAGGGAGATTGGGGATCGGTGGAGATCCCGCACTCGCTCTGCTCGGATTGGCAGCCTGTTGACGGGCCGGGTTGCGTAAAAAGGTAGCTCAAAGGCAGTACCTGGCAAAGTGGCGTGGAAGAGTTGACGGAAGGCCTCCGAAGGCGACCCTTGCGACTGCCGATCATGCAATAAATTACTGGAACAGACCTCACTCTCGAGAACCGAGAGTTAAAATACTCGCGGCGGAACCCCAGGGAAAACCACAGGCCAGGGCCCAATCCCCAGCTGCCTGGCGTTGGCCAGCCACAGAACCGCAAAGCACGGGCGGTACCCCTCGTGCCCGGATTACGATTGCCTGCGGTGGGAACTTTGAACTGTGCGTGTGCGTAAGGTAGTGAAGGGGGAGAATCATGCAAATTCTTGCGGCTAACCTTCGGTACGCGTTGAGACAATTCCGACATGCGCCCGTGTTTACGGCTACGGCAATCCTGACTTTGGCTCTCGGGATTGGCGGAACGACAGCTATTTTCTCGTTGATTCATGCGGTGATGCTGAGGTCTTTGCCGGTGACTGATCCCAGAGCACTTTACCGTGTGGGCGAAGGGGACGATTGTTGCGTGGAAGGCGGCCCGCAGGATACGTGGGGAATGTTCTCCTACCCCTTATATGAGCGGCTGAAGAGCGAGACCCCTGAGTTTGAAAGCGTGACGGCATTCCAGGCGGGACGGTGGCGGATAAGCGTCCGTCGCCAGGGTGTGGAGAAGGCCGCCAGGCCGGTGCGATCGGAATATGTGAGCGGGACGTATTTCGCGACACTCGGGGTGGGGGCGTACGGAGGACGGGTGATCACGCCAGATGACGACGTCGCTTCCGCTCCGCCTGTTGCGGTGATGAGCCACCGGGCTTGGCAGAATATGTATGGAGGAGACACGTCGGTGGTGGGATCGACGTTCGTGGTGGAGGACCATCCGTTCACGGTGATCGGTGTGGCACCGCCAGGGTTCTTTGGAGAAACACTGGAGAGCGACCCGCCGGATATGTGGGTTCCCTTGGCACAGGAACCGATGCTCCGCGGAACCGAAACGAGTTTGCTACGACAACCGGTGAGTGCCTGGTTGAGAATGATCGGGCGACTCAAGCCGGGGGCTACCGTGGAAGGAATGTCGCCGCGGCTGACAACGGTTCTACGGCAGTGGATGAAGACAGATTCGGGATATCCTGCAAACTGGATGGCGGATGTGGAACGATTGCTGCCGAAACAGGTCATCCATGTAGTGCCTGCCGGAGCGGGCGTAGCGGTGATGAGGGAAGAGTATGGAAGGAGCCTACAAATACTGCTGGCCGTCTGCGGACTGGTGCTCTTGATCGCGTGTTCAAACGTGGCTAACTTGCTTTTGGCGCGTGGCGTTTCTCGCCGTGGACAAACCGCAGTAAGGATGGCGGTGGGGGCAACGGCAAGGCAGATTGTGGCACAAGCGCTGACAGAAAGTGTGCTACTGGCAATCGGCGGCGGACTGCTGGGGATCCTGGTGTCTATGGCTGCGGCGCGACTGTTGTTATTGCTGGCCTTCCATGATGCGACGTATCTGCCGATCAACGTAACGCCGTCTTGGATCGTGCTGGGATTTGCGTTCGCTCTGGCACTACTGACCGGAATATTTTTTGGCGCGGCACCCGCGTGGCTGGCTACGCGAACCGATCCCGCCGAGGCGCTCCACGGAGTTGGGCGCGGGAATAGCGATCGAAGTTCCTTCACAAGAAAAGCGCTACTGGTAGTGCAAGCAACGTTGTCTGTGGTGCTCGTGGCCGGAGCGACGATGCTCGGAAGAAGCCTGAATAAATTGGAGCATCAGGACTTTGGATTCAAGGTTCAGGGACGCGTAGAAGTGGATTTGAATCGCTTGCCCGCGGATTATTCCCTGGAGAAATTGGCGGCACTTGATCGTCGACTTGAGGAGGAATTGAAGCGGATCCCTGGAGTTCAAAGCGCTGGACTGGCAATGTATAACCCGCTGACCGACAACTGGGGCGAATTGATCATGGTTGCGGGACATCCCCCGGCAAAGCTGAGTGAAGAGGCGGGATCCTCGTGGGATCGCGTTAGCGCGAACTACTTGCAAGACCTCGGCATACCGATGGTCAAAGGGCGCGGGTTTACGGAAGACGACAATGAAACAACGGCGTCGGTAGCAATTGTGAATGAGACGTTCGTGAAACGGTTTTTTAAAAGCGACGAAGATCCCATAGACCAACATTTTGGGCTCGACATGCCGGAAAACGCAGGAACCTATCGGATCGTCGGCGTGGTGAAGGATGCGAAATTTGCAGGATTCGCGTTGAACCGGCCGGCACGACCCATGTTTTACGTGCCACTCGCACAATCCGTAAAGTATGCAGACAAACTCATGAGGATGATTGAGACGAGTTCACACTCGATTGGCGGGATCCTGCTGATAACGAATCTGCCGACTGGTGTGCTTGAACCACCCTTGACGAGGACGCTGGCGGAGATTGATCCGAATTTGACGTTCAACAGCGTGCGAACGATGAAAAAACAGATTGAACTGTCCTTTGACCAGGAACGAATGGTGGCGAGCTTGGCAGGGCTGTTCGGAATTATCGCCCTGGTGCTGGCGGCGGTGGGGCTCTACGGAGTGACGGCATATTCTGTGGCGCAGAAGACGAACGAAATCGGGATACGCATGGCGCTCGGAGCCGATCGGAAAAAGGTGATGCAACTGGTGCTGGGCGGGGCGTTCATACGGGTGGCAATCGGACTGATTGCGGGATTGCCGTTGGCGATTGGCGCGGGAAAGTTGATTTCCGCACAGCTGTACGGTGTGAACTGGTGGGATCCACCGGCGTTGAGCGTGGCGATCGGAGCGCTGCTGCTGTGCTCGTTCCTCGCGGCGATTATTCCGGCAAACCGTGCGGCGTCGATATCGCCTACGGAGGCCCTGCGGATTGAGTAACGGATCGGGACGTGAGAAGGAATACGGATCGAGACCGTTCGCCCACCGAGTACGCACACGTGCGCATGATTCCCTTCATCGCTAATGGATGACCCCGGTACAGGCGGTACTGATTGGGCAAGATTGCGGTTTCTAACCTTGGGCGCAGCAGGATTTTGAATACACACTGCTGTTGATGCACCGGAGGCTTCGGAATGGCGCACAGGCATAGCTTTGCGGAGATGAAGGCTGAACAAGAACGGATGACGGAAAGTTGGAAAGCGGAAGGCCGATTAAGCGAAGCGTGGGCGGTGGCAGATCCGGAAATTGTGGAGATATTTTCAGCAGGGGTGGCCTTTGGCGTAGAGATGGGACGGCGGGGACGAATAGATCCTACGTATTCACCGGATGAGTGGCGGAAGGCGCTGCGTGAGGCAGTTGTGAAAGCGGCAGAGTTGGAAGCGAAACTGCAGCTGGCGAAAGAGGCAATGGAAAAGAAGTGAAAACGTCTGGTCAGAACTAATTTCGGAGCATGAAAGCGAAATCGATAAGCTTCGATAGAGGCTACAGCCCAATTCCTTCGGTTATCGAATCCCGGAGCTAAGACTTCCACCCCTGACTAGCCAATGAACCGCATTGGCTTCGGCAGAGAAAACATCCTTTTGATGGTTAACATCTCTTACCTGCATGGCCAACCCCTTCGCTCAGCCAGATAGCCGACGAGTCCTGAAAACCATCAAGGAGTAAAGCCAACCAGGGCAAAGGTTCTTATGAACAAAACCGTCAGCAGGGGTGGATTCGGAGTGCCAGGCCAGGCAAGCCCAACCGAAACCAAATCGGGAATAGAACGAAAAGAATGAGCTGCGCGAGCAACCCCCATCGCCTCGAACGCTGATCGGAGCTCAGGCGAGGGTAAAACGTTTTGCGGCGGAGAACAGAGTGCGACGGCGGGGCCGATGGAATCTGTACTTCCCTGTTCGGGGTGTGGGAGACTCGAAGTTTGGTTGGGTTAGTGCGGAGGCGAAAGAGCTATGAGACTGCAGGAAATTGCGGAGAAATTGGGTTGCCGGTTGGAAGGCGACGGGAGCATGGAGATCAGAGGAGTGGCAGGGATCGACCACGCAACGCGAGAACAGATGACCTTTCTGGCGAATCGAAGATATTCGCCAATGTTAAAGACCACGAAGGCTTCGGCGGTGCTGGTGGAAGAAGGTGTGGCGGTGGAGCGGGAGGCGTCCATGGAACCGCTAGCCACGCTGAGATCGGCGAATCCGTACCTGGCATTTGCGCAGGCGATTGAACTGTTTTACGAGTCGCCAAAGTATGCACCCGGGACTCATCGAACGGCAGTCATTGCGTCGAGCGCGCGGATTGGGGTGGGGGCACACATCGGGCCATACTGTTTTGTCGATGAAGGCGTGACCATTGGGGAAGGGGCGGTTTTGCACAGCTTTGTGACCATTTATCAGGGGGCGAAGATCGGGACATCATTTTTTGCGCATGCGCATGCGGTGGTCCGGGAGAATTGCGTCGTTGGAGATCGCGTAATTTTGCAGAATGGTGCGATCATCGGCGGAGATGGATTGGGATTCGCGAAACGTGCAGATGGGACCTGGTACAAGATGGTACAGTCCGGACCAACAGTATTGGAAGATGATGTGGAGATCCAGTCGAACTCCTGCGTGGACCGGGCAACGGTGGGAGAAACAAGGATTGGGCGCGGAACGAAGATAGATGACCTCGTGGTGATTGGACATGCTTCCGAAGTAGGAGAGAACGGGATGATATGCGGGCAGGCGGGCTTGGCGGGTTCAACCAAGGTTGGGAACAATTGCATTCTCGCGGGACAGGTGGGGACTGCGGGACATTTGACGATTGGCGATGGAACGGTGATTACGGCGCAGAGTGGCGTGCCGAATGATGTGCCGGCGAGGGCGCTCTATTCAGGATATCCAGCGGTGGAAAACCGGAAGTGGCTGAAGATGATGGCGGCGCTGAATCGGTTGCCCGAATTGTATAAGAGGGTGCTGGCCTTGGAGGGGGAAAAGGAAAGTAAGAAGTAAGTAGTGATCCGTTTCAGGTAATGACCAGAGCAAAGGGTGCGACAGCCGGTAGGCCCACGATGGCCACTCGAAAGTGGCCACCACAGCGTGGGATATTTATTTCGGCGGGTTCAGGGAGTGGCTGACTTTCTCTACTTCGGTCATCAGGCGGAGCGTATTTTCGCCGAGGATT
Organism: Candidatus Acidiferrales bacterium; assembly: GCA_963741165.1. Classification (GTDB taxonomy): domain Bacteria; phylum Acidobacteriota; class Terriglobia; order Acidiferrales; family UBA7541; genus Acidiferrum. Next base: position 118,826 of record CAVUHB010000002.1, read on the forward strand.
TTTCGGATGTCGGCCTCGGAGTAGCCTTTTCTCTGGAGGGCGTCGGTGATTTGGGGCAGATGGGTGATGTCCTCCATACCGATGGGCATGACGGCGCCATCGAAATCGGAGCCTAAGCCTACATGGTCGATTCCGGCAATTTTAATAGCGTGATCGATGTGTTCGATGATGAGGGTGTAATCGACCTTGGGGAGTTTGCCCGCTTGCATGAACTCGCGCGCGATTTCCTGTCCGATCACATCACTGCAAGCCGCGTTGTCACCACAGCGCTTTTTCACTTCGGCATTAATTTCTTTCTCAGTGCCCGGATTATTTTTTTCGAAATCGCGGAATTCCTGACTTAGAAAACCTACATGATAGTTGATCTGGACTACGCCCCCATTTTTGGCGAGGTCACTGAGCATATCGTCTGTCATGTTGCGTGCCGCATTGCAGATGGAGCGGCAAGAGGAGTGGCTCGCGAAAACGGGTGCCTTACTGGTGGCGAGTACATCGTAGAAGGTTTTGTCGCTGACGTGGGAAATATCGACGATGACGCCGAGTCGATTCATTTCGCGGATTACGTCCTTGCCGAAATCCGATAAACCGTTGTGGGCGGGCGTGTCGGTGGAGGAGTCGGCCCATTCGGTGTTGCCCATGTGAGTTAAGGTCATATAGCGAACGCCGAGCGCGGCGAAGGAACGGAGAGTGGCTAGATCGTTGTCGATCATATGGCCGCCTTCAAGTCCCATGAGTGCGGCAATCTTATTTTGTTTGTGAGCTTCTCGGATTTCAGCTGCGGTGGTGGCCAGGGCTAGATCGTTCGGATGCTTGCGCACGGCTTCGCGGACGGCGTCAATTTGGTCGAGGGCCTGCTTGACGGCGGTCGGGCCGACGGTCTTGCTGGGGGTCCAGATAGAAAAGAATAGGGCGTCGAGGCCCCCTTCCCGCATGCGAGGGACGTCAATGTTGCCGTCGGCGTGACGAGTGCCAATATCGAATTTGGGATCAAGGAGGCGCTGTGTGGTGTCGTCATGCGTATCAATGACGATGGAGGAGAAATGGAGTTGCTTTGCTCTGTCGGAAACGGAATCGGCGGCCATTAGGAGAACTCCAAGCGAGAGACAAGCGGTGAGGCAAAATGCGCGGTGCATTGATCCCCCAGAGATGAACAATGAGTTTAGCAAAGAAACGAAGGGAAATTCTAAGCTGTGGGGAAGCTCGGCGGGGGCAGAAAGCTGAGAGCCTTCGCTTCGCCCAGGCGGATAGGGTTGTCTGGCGGGCTACTGTTGAGCAGGAGCGTACCGATACCCACGTGCGTGACGGCGATAAGTGAGTTACCCAGCTGGGGCAGGGTCGATTCTGACCCTGAATTTAGTGAGCGGAGTTCAGGTCTTGGCCTGCTTTTTCGGCGGCAGCCAGGACACGAAGGGTGTTGCCACCCAGAATTTTGCGGATGTCGGCTTCGGAGTAGCCTTTGCGGAGGAGGGCTTCGGTAATCTTAGGAAGCTTGGAGCAATCTTCCATGCCCTCGGGCATGTTGGCACCATCGAAGTCGGAACCAAGGCCTACGTGGTCGGCGCCAACCAACTTTACGACGTGATCAATGTGCTCGACGATTTTTTCCCAGGAGACGTGCGGCAGCTTCCCTTCCGCGATTGCCTTGGCTTCGAGTTCCGCGACCTTGCGGCCAAAACATTCAAAGTCGTCACCACAGAGTTTTTCGATGTCCTGCTCCTGCTGGACAACTCCACCTGAAAACTTGTCTGAGGCGTCCTTATAGGCTTGATCAATGAAGCTTTTTTCGTAGTTGATCTGAATGACACCGCCTTTTGCGGCCAGCGCTTTGATCATGTCGTCGGTCATATTGCGGGGGTGATTGCAGATGGCGCGGCATGAAGAGTGCGAGGCGATGAGCGGCGCCTTGCTGACTTCGATGGCGTCGTAAAAAGTTTTGTCGGATACGTGGGAGATGTCGACAAGCATGCCGACGCGATTCATCTCGCGGACGATGTCCTTGCCATAATCGGTGAGGCCGTTGTGCGTGGGCTTGTCGGTGGAGGAATCGGCCCATTCATCGTTATAGAAGTGGGAGAGAGTCATGTAGCGAACGCCAAGGTCGGAATAGATGCGGACCATGCGGATATCATTGCCTAGCATGTGGCCGCCCTCGATGCCCATCAGTACCGCGATTTTGCCCAGTTCGTGCGCTTGGCGGACATCGTCGGCGGTGCGGGCGAGAACCAGATCTCTGCTGTGAAGCTTGACGTTTTGATGGATGGCGTCGATCTGATCGAGAGCTTTTTGGATGGCGGGTGGGCCCATGGTGCGGCCGTCAATCCAGATAGAAAAGAAGATGGCATTCATGCCGCCTTCGCGCATGCGAGGAATGTCAACGTGGCCCGTAGAATTGCGAATGCCGAGATCGAAATCTTTGGAGAAAAAACGTTGCGTGGTGTCATCGTGAGTGTCGAGAACGATGGAGGAGAAGTGGAGAGTTTTGGCTTGATCGGAGATGGAATCGGCGGAGGTCGCGAGTTGGATGATTAGAGACGCCAGCAAGCAGATGGCTACGAGTAATAGGAATCGTCGCATTCAGACCTCGAGGGTGGACGAACAGGTGAAGGAGTGTAGCAGAGGAAGGTTTTAAGTATCTAGCTTTAAGAAGCTGGCGATCGCACTGGAAACTGTGATGGAAGGGGAGATCAGGTCCTTCGCTTGGCCAGGATGACGGGTTTTTTGAACCGAAGAAGTGTCGACAACGAAATCTGCGACGGGAGGAGCGGCGAGTGCTACAAGCGGCGAATTTGTTGTGGATTGAGTGGTTGCTATGATCCTTCCGCTGCAGCCGAACAAGCCGCGTCCTTCTTCCGGTCCGGATGACGCGTTTTGCGCCATGGGATCCATTTGATTTGAGAGCAATCCAAACCCGCACTCTCGATGCCAACGGGTGCGGCTCCCCGCGAACGAATACTGGTCGATCTAGGGATGGGTAACCAGAAAGAAATCCCTCGGAGCCTGCTCCGGACTGACTCGCAAGCAGGTGGTAGAGACTTAGCCGGCGCCGGCGGTGCTAATTTCGGGGCGCCCGATGAGAGCGGCCTTGATGTAGTCGCGGTTGGTGCGTGCGATTACTTCAAGTTTGATCTGTTTGGGGCAGGCGGCTTCGCATTCACCGATGTTGGTGCAATTGGCAAAACCTTCGATGTTCATTTGTTGGACCATGGCCAGGGCACGGCGGTCGCGCTCCACTTGGCCCTGCGGTAGATGGCCGAGGTGATAGATTTTGGCACCTACGAAGAGCGCGGCGGCGGCATTGGGGCATGCGGCCACGCAGGCTCCGCAACCGATGCAAGCGGCGGCGTCCATGGCGAGGTCGGCGTCCTGCTTCGGGATGGGGATGGCGTTGCCATCCGGGGCGCTGCCCGTGGGGACGGAGATGAAACCGCCGGCGGCGATGATACGGTCGAACGAGCCGCGATCAACAGCGAGATCTTTAACTACGGGAAACGCCTTGGCGCGCCAGGGTTCGAGATAAATTTCGTCGCCGTCTTTGAAGTGACGCATGTGAAGCTGGCAGACGGTGGTGCCCTTGAAGCCGCCGTGGGCTTTACCGTTGATCATCATGCCGCACATTCCGCAGATGCCTTCGCGGCAATCGTGATCGAAGGCAATCGGGTCTTCGCCCTTGGCCATCAGGCCCTCATTCACGACGTCCAGCATTTCGAGGAAAGACATGTGCTCGCTTACGTTTGGCGCGTCGTAACGAATCATGCGGCCCTTGTCGCTTGGATTTTTCTGACGCCAGACATGAAGAGTGAGTTTCATATGAGAGAAGACTCCGATAGCGTGGGTACGGCGTTGCCAGAAACGCCAGTGTTACAGGCCTTGCTAGGCAGGATCACTTGTAGCTCCGTTGAGAAGGCTTTACGTAATTAAAGGTAAGCTGCTCTTTGTTGAGGACCGGAGCGCGGCCCTCACCCTGAAAACCCCAAGCAGCGACGTAGGAATAGTTTTCATCGTCGCGCAGAGCCTCGCCTTCGGGGGTTTGATATTCCTCGCGGAAATGACCGCCGCAGGATTCCTTGCGGTTGAGCGCATCCATGCACATGAGTTCGGCTAGTTCAAAGAAGTCGGCGACGCGGCCGGCTTTTTCCAAAGACTGGTTGAACTCTTCGTTCGTGCCAAGGACGCGGACGCTATTCCAGAATTCTTCACGGAGCGCAGGGATGAGCGAGAGAGCTTTCTGAAGTCCGGCGTCGTTCCGAGCCATGCCACAGTAATCCCAAACGATCTTGCCGAGTTCGCGATGGAAAGAATCTACGGTGCGCGTGCCATTGCCATTCAGCAACTTCCTGGTGATGGCGGTGGCGTTCGCTACTGCTTCTTTTGCGGCAGGCGCATCGGCAGAAACTTTGGCGGACTTGGCGGTGGCGAGGTAGTTGCCGATCGTATAAGGAATGATGAAATAGCCGTCGGCCAAACCCTGCATCAGCGCGCTGGCCCCCAGACGATTGGCGCCGTGATCGGAAAAGTTGGCTTCACCGAGAACAAACAGGCCGGGGATGGTGGACATCAAGTTGTAGTCAACCCATAGGCCGCCCATGGTGTAGTGTGTGGCGGGGTAAATGCGCATGGGGACCGTGTAGGGGTCTTCGCCGGTAATTCGCTCGTACATCTCAAACAGATTGCCGTAGCGCTCGGCGATCTTGGATTGACCAAGGCGCTGCATAGCTTCGGCGAAATCCAGATAAACGCCAAGACCCGATTCGCCAACGCCGCGCCCGGCATCGCATTCGGCTTTGGCAGCGCGAGAGGCGATGTCACGTGGGACTAAGTTCCCGAAACTAGGATAGCGGCGCTCGAGGTAGTAGTCGCGCTCGGTTTCAGGAATCTGGCTGGGGACGCGTTTATCGCCGGATTGTTTGGGAACCCAGATGCGGCCATCGTTGCGAAGCGACTCTGACATCAGGGTGAGTTTTGATTGATACTCCCCCGCAACTGGTATGCAGGTGGGATGAATCTGCGTGAAGCAGGGGTTGGCGAAAAGTGCTCCGCGCTTGTAGGCGCGCCAGATGGCAGTGGCGTTGCAACCCTTGGCGTTGGTGGAAAGATAGAATACGTTTCCGTAACCACCAGTGGCGAGGATGACCGCATCGGCCGTGTGGACTTCAATCTTTCCGTCGTAAAGATTGCGCGTGATGATGCCGCGGGCCTGGCCGTCAACAACGATCAGGTCAAGCATATCCATGCGCGGATACATTTTTACCGAGCCGAGACCGATCTGGCGTTCGAGAGCTTGATACGCACCCAGAAGAAGTTGCTGCCCGGTCTGGCCACGCGCGTAGAAGGTACGCGAAACTTGAGCGCCGCCGAAGGATCGATTGTCGAGCAGACCACCGTACTCGCGCGCGAATGGTACGCCTTGTGCAACACACTGGTCGATGATGTTGACGCTGACTTGCGAAAGGCGATAGACGTTCGATTCGCGGGCGCGAAAATCTCCGCCTTTTACCGTGTCGTAGAAGAGCCGGTAAATGCTGTCGCCGTCATTGTGGTAATTCTTGGCGGCGTTGATACCACCTTGCGCAGCGATGGAGTGTGCACGGCGCGGACTGTCTTGATAGCAGAAGCACTCAACCCTGTAGCCGAGTTCACCGAGACTGGCAGCGGCCGCGCCACCAGCAAGGCCGGAGCCGACAACGATGATGTTGTACTTTCGCTTGTTGGCCGGATTTATGAGCTTGAGATCAAACTTATGCTTTTCCCAAGACTGTTCGATCGGCCCTGTTGGGGCATTGGACTTTAATTCCATGGAATCAGGCTCCCTAAACAGGCTTGATGAAGCCAGCGAGAACCGCGACCGGCATGGAAATTTCACCGATAGCGATCAGGATGGCAACAATTTTCGCGAAGCGTTGCAGCCATGGAGTGTAGACCGGATGACTGAAGCCGAGCGATTGAAACATGCTCCACAATCCGTGATAGAGGTGGTAGCAGAGCATGATCATGGCGATGATGTAGAACAGTGAAACGGCCCAAACCTGAAAACCGTAAACAACATTGTTGTATACGTTGAGCGGATCGAAGGGGCCGCCGGGGTGCACGACGCCGAAAGTGAAGTGCAGAAGATGGTAGATGATAAACGCGAGGACGATGGGGCCGCTCCAGAGCATCGTGCGGGAAGCGTACGTGGAGTTCAGATTGGCTTTCTTGACGTAGCGAACGGGGCGGGCTTCGCGCTGAAGGAGCCAGAGTTGGAACGACGACCAGATATGCAAGCTCACGGCGACGAGCAAGGTAATCCGAGCACCCCACAAAAGGGCGGGCATGGACTTGAGTACCGCAGAGTAATGATTAATTTTTTCGGGCGGCAGGAAAATCTGGAGATTGCCGAGCAAGTGGCCGACGATGAAACCGAACAGGATAAATCCGGTAACGGCCATAATCGCTTTTTTGCCGACGCTGGTTTGCCAGAACCGCAAGCCGCCGGCCGTAAAGTTTGCCGCAGTAACGCTCATGGGATGTGATGGTCCTTCTGTCTGCTGTGAATGATGCCGGATAAGAAAGGGAGCATTTTAAGCAGATGAGTTGAGTGAGGCCGGGTTGCCGTGAAAGACATGCCCTCTCCGCCGCAGATGTTCCCATTCAAGTAGATGGAGCGCAAGGTTTTGAAGCGATGGGAATGCGGCACGAACAGTATATGAAGTTAAGAAAAGTGTTGCAAGTGAGGCTATGAGTTTGCAAGACACAGCCGCTCTGAAAAATTCTTGCCGGAAGCGGGCTCGGGCCGGAAGATATAAGCTAGAAATACAGAAAAACTCCGCGCAGGACGCCGGCCCTCCTGCAGGAAGTTCTGGAGAAGCGTTCAAAGGACCATATGGCTACGAGCTTGGTTTCGGAACTGGAGCGTCTGGCGAATACGCTAGAAGACGTTGCAGAAAAGCCAGAAATACCGTTGACGGAGATTGGTGAACGAATCGCCAAGCACCTTGGGGTGAAGAGCGAGGAACTGGCCATCCTGGGCGTGTCGCACCGGTGGAGACATTTGCATTTTCTAGTGCCAGTTGCGTTGAAGAATGTTGGATTCATTCCGCTATCGAGCACTTCGGCGCTGGCCGCGAGGACAGCAAGAGAGAGCCGGCCAGAGATCAACAATAATTTCACTGCCGCGCGGCACGCGAGCGTCTTTGAGGGAGTGCGAACGGCCACGGTATCGGGTGAGGCAATCCAGAAAATAGTAAGTGCGCCAATCCTTTGCGAAGGAAAAGTTGTTGGCGTGATGCAGGTGAGCCGCAAAGGTTACAATCTGAACGAGGCAGGGCCCGATTTCACAGCGGATGATCTCGGAAAAGTGCTGGCGTTGTGCAGACCTTTGGGGAAATTGGTGCGGCACATCGTGGGAGATGAAGGTGCGGCTGGCGATTCGGGTAAAGTTTGAACGAAACTGAATTGAATTGTGTACGAACGTTCACAGAAGTGCGCGGAAAGTCCGTCGGTGCCGCCTGTTCCGCATTGACACTAGGAAACCTTCTTGTTACTTTTCCACAGGCGCAGTTTTTTTAGCGTTAATTCACTAACGGAGGCCGCGACCCGGCACCATGGCGTTTGTAGCTAAGAAAATATTTTTAACCAAGGGCGTCGGAAAACATCGTGAGCGGCTTTCGAGCTTTGAGCTGGCCCTGAGAAACGCGGGCATCGCCGCCTGCAACATTGTGCGCGTTTCATCGATCTTTCCGCCAAACTGTAAATTGATTTCACGCAGCGAAGGATTGAAGCAGATCAAACCAGGACAAGTGGCGTTCACGGTGATCAGCGAAAATTCGACGCGCGAACCACACCGATTGATCGCGTCGAGCATCGGCTTGGCGTTGCCGGGCGACAAGAGCATGTATGGCTATTTGTCGGAACACCATTCGTTCGGCGAGACGGAAGAAGTTGCCGGCGAGTACGCGGAGGAGCTGGCGGCGGAAATGCTGGCAACGACGCTGAATGTGGAGTTCGATCCGGATTTGTCTTGGGACGAGAAAAAGGAAGTCTACAGGATATCGAACAAGATCGTGCGGACGATGAACGTAACGCAATCGGCGGTCGGTGATAAGCGTGGATTATGGACGACAGTGCTGACGGCGGCATTTTTGATTGGGGATGACGATTAAATAGAGACAAATGCGGGATCTGAATTGGGCGCTTCGTGGATTCGGAGCGCCTCATTTTTTTGATGCATACCTAGGATTGGCAGTCGGGCGCAAGGCAAGAGTGAGAAAATTATTTGCGGTTGAGATCCCGAAGCCGCAAAAGGCGCGGCTTCAGGAGGACACTATTCCGATACAACAGCCACTTGAAGCTGGCCGCGGTAGACGAAAAGTCACAGTCGCCGATGCAGATGTCGCCATGCCCGGAGAAGGAATGCGTTACGCGGCCAAGCAGTAGGCTAGCTTCAGCCACTTGATGAGGTCGGTGTCGATCTGGTCGGCGGAAGTGAGTTCAACGCGGTGGGTGATGCGGTCGTTCTTTTCGAGGCCGCCCGTGTCGATGAGGCGCTTGGGCAGTTTGCCCTGGTAGGTGCTGAAGCAAAAGCCAAAATCTATGCGTGTGTTAGTGGTCGGCTTGATTTGCGCGAAAACGTGGGAGCGGTATAACGGCACCATCGTTTTGCATGGACACACTCGTACATCTTTGCCCAGGGACCTTCCGAGTCTAACCAAGCAGTCAAAGATTGGACGGAGTTCGGATTTCTTTCCCGAATATTGCGCTTCCACATATTTGACGGCGGAAGCGAGATATTCTGCAGGACCATCCTCCTCACCGCCCGTCCCTTCTGCGCGTTCAGCAATCCACCAGGCGGAGTTGGTGCCGAGATTGTGTTTGGCTTTAAGCCAAACGCGACGTGCGGCAATACCTTCGGGACCGTCTTTCTTGACTAGGGCGATCCATGCATCGAGAGAATGGCCGGTCTTTCGAGGGAGTTCGGCGATCCAGTTCTGGACCATGGCGACGCCAGGATGGACATCATAGAAAGCAGGCGATTTCGGCATTGCGACACCAACTACTTTTTCTTGAAATGGCCGAGGCGGTGAAGGACAGCGCCTACCACCAGGGGCAGGGCTACCGTGGCGTCCTCGAAGACTTCGGCTAACTGGCCGCCTTCTTCGGGCGGGACGAACTTGCCCCAGGAAACGGCTTCCGTGTACGTGCTACCGCTAAGCCCGCCCCAGTGAACTGGCTCGGGGCAGATGCGAACTCCATAGGCGTAGCGTTTGAGCGGGAACTTTTTGTAACCGCGGCGGGCCATGAGTTCGGCGTAAACACCAAATTGTTGGGCCCAATTGCGCGGGACGCCCCCACCGACGGTGAAAATACCCATTTTCTTGGTGGCCATCATGGTATTGGCAAAAACCTCAAAGTCTTCAAATGGGTCGAAGCGAAGAACGGGATGACCATCACGCTGGCGACCGAATTTGTTTAACGCGAAATCAAGGCCGAGTTCGGAGTCACTGAACGCGGGAACGAAAACGGGAACGTTGTGTTCGTAGGCGGACTTGAGGATGCCGCGTCCTTTTGTGTTCTTTTGAAGAAATTCCCCAATTCTGCGGTGGAGTTTGTAGCTGCAGACATCTTCCTCTGGATCCCACTTTGCGAGGATGCCATCGACAACTTCTTCGACGTGATCGAGATTGGTTTCCGGCTCGAGAGAATCGTAAACGCGATTGTAGCCGGCGAGAAAAAGTTCGTTATCGTCCATTTTCGAGGGATCGTAACGGAAATGAGAGCGGCCGGTGGCTTCGACCAGGCCGTGGGCCATGAGCGCGCCGGTGGAGACGATGGCTTTGACGATGCCGCTTTCGATGAGATCACAAAAGACGAGTCCCATTTTGCCGACGGTGAGAGCACCGGCGAGAGTCATGACCACGAAGCAATCCTTGTCGCGAGCCATTGTTTCAAGGACGTCGGCAGCGTCGCCGATTTGTCGGGCGGTGTAAGCGGTATCGCCCATGGCGCGGACGAGGTCATCGATATTGTTGATCTTGGAAAGATCGAGCGGAAAAATTGGACGAAGCTTGTCCTTAACAGGATCGTGGAGGACGCGGCCGGTTACCGTCTTGTTGGATTTCTTCGTCATTTAATCTCCTGACAGGAACTATGAATGCGGTGTTACAGAATTGGCAAAAAGTATAGTACTCGAATTTGGTAAGAGGATATCAGAAAACGGAAGTCAGTTATCTGGAATCGGGAGTCAACGAGAGGAGCAAAAACGCAATGCGAGAGATTATTTTCGCGTGATAGGATGGCGGTATGACGACAAAATTTGCAGTTGGGCTCGTGCAGATGAAGTGTACGACAAACAAGGAAGACAATTTGACCCACGCTGCTGAGAAGATTCGGGAGGCAGCAAAGAACGGGGCGCAGATCATCTGCCTGCATGAACTATTTGCAGGCGAATATTTCTGCAGGACGGAAGACGCAGAACTGTTCAACCTGGCGGAGGCAATTCCGGGGCCGACAACCGAGCGACTTGCGCAACTAGCCAAGGAATGGCATGTTGCGCTCGTGGTTTCCCTATTTGAGCGACGGGCGGCGGGCGTTTATCACAACGCGTGCGCGGTCCTGGATGCGGACGGAACTTACCTCGGGAAATACCGGAAGATGCACATTCCGGATGATCCGCTTTACTACGAAAAGTTTTATTTCACGCCCGGCGATCTTGGATTTCTGAATTTTGATACCAAGTATGCACGCGTGGGAGTGCAGATCTGCTGGGACCAGTGGTATCCGGAGGGATCGCGCCTTACGGCAATGCAGGGCGCGGATGTGATTTTTTATCCGACCAGTATTGGATGGCATCCCCATGAGAAGGCCCAGGTGGGCGCGGCGCAACTGGATTCCTGGCGGACGATACAGCGGGCGCACGCGATCGCAAATGGAGTTTATGTGGCAGTGGTGAACCGTGTGGGCTACGAAGGAAAGCCAGAGAAAGGCGACCCGGGTATCGAGTTCTGGGGAAATTCCTTTGTGGCGGATCCTTCGGGGCAGATATTGTCGGAGGCCGGAGATAACCAGGAAGAGATTCTCGTGGTCGAGTGCGATACGGCGATTAGCGAGGAAACGCGGCGGAGCTGGCCGTTTTTCAGGGATCGCAGGATCGATGCCTTTGGGGGATTGACAGAGCGGTGGCTCGGAGAGAAGTAAGAGAGCCACGTGAGAGTTGAAGATGATAGTTCATACTCTAAAAAACATACGAAAAATATTTAACCGGGAGAGCACCGCGGGCCGCACTGGTCACGGAGACTCGGTAGCTAGCTTATGACAACCAAGGGTGGAGAGAAGAGTCCTGTGGAGTTGGGCTATCGGATGCCGGCGGAGTGGGAGACCCACGCGGCCACGTGGCTAGGCTGGCCACATGAGTTAACGGATTGGCCGGGAAAGTTCGCGCCAATACCGTGGGCGTTTGCAGAGATTGTGCGGCACTTGTCGCGCGTGGAGCGAGTGCATCTACTGGTGGAGTCCGCTACGACAGAAAAACGCGTAAAGGTGATTTTGAAGAAGGCCGGGGCGAATCTGGCGGCAGTGGATTTCGTTCGCGTGCCTACGGATCGCGGATGGATGAGGGATTCCGGTCCGATATGCGTGAAGAATGTAGCGGGCGAAGTGGCGTACAACAATTTTGCGTTCAACGGATGGGCGAAATATCCAAATCACAAAAAAGATGCAGCGGTGGTGACAAAAGCCAACGCGCGATTCAAAAAGCGATTATTTTTGCCGATGAGGGATGGGCGTCGAGTGGTACTGGAGGGAGGATCGATTGATGTTAACGGACGCGGGACTCTACTGACGACCGAAGAGTGCCTGCAGAGTACCGTGCAGGAGCGGAATCCAGGATTTACGAAACGGGATTATGAGGAGATGTTCGCCGAGTATTTGGGAATTAGGAAAGTGCTCTGGCTGGGGAATGGGATTGCGGGGGATGACACGCACGGGCACGTGGATGATTTGACGCGATTTGTGGATGCGATGACGGTGGTGACGATGGTGGAAGAAGATCGCAAGGACTCGAACTATGAGGCGCTGCAAGAGAACTTGGCACGGTTGAACTCAATGACGGATCAGGATGGCAAGGCGTTGCGCGTGGAGACCTTGCCGATGCCCGCAGCGATCTATTTTGATGGGCAGCGGTTGCCGGCGAGTTACGCAAATTTTTACATTGCAAACAAACTTGTACTGGTGCCGACATTTAATGATGAAAACGATCGGGCGGCGCTGAATACGCTGGTTAAATTGTTTCCCGGGCGCGAGGTGGTGGGAATACATTGCCGCGACCTGGTGTTGGGATTGGGGACGATCCATTGCATGACGCAGCAGGAACCGGCGACTGGATAGCGTCAGGGTTGCTCCGAGGAACAATTGGGAGACAAGGCGATTCGGCTGAAGTGATTTACCCGAAACGGCGCGGGTTCACTATGACAAGCGTATTTTGAGGGAGGGGGAAAATGGGCATGATGAGCGCGATGGGATTAGTTGTACTGCAAAAGACGACGGAGGTTTACCTAGAGATTGGACCGGGGCGCAGCCTTCTGGGATGGATTATGCTCGGACTGATTGCAGGATGGCTGGCGGGGAAACTGATGCGGGGTAGGGGATTCGGCTGCATCGGAGATATTCTGCTGGGGTTGATTGGGTCGGTGATTGGCGGATGGATATTCACGAAATTAGGGATTGTCCACGCGAACACGTTTCTGTTTTCGTTGGCGGCGGCTACGGTGGGCGCAGTGCTGCTAGTGGCGATCGGGCATCTGTTTTTTGGAGGCAAAGAGCGGTAAGAACAAAGAGATAACCAGAGAGACTTCCCACAGCGTCCCCAAGTGAGCGTGGAGATTGTAGTCGAGCAGAACCGTGGGCGGTATAAATGCGCCGCTACCCAGAGAATCAGGATTTGGGGAAATTCGGGTCGGCTTTGACTTCCTCGATTTGCTTGGTGTGGCGTTCACTGTGAGCTGCGATTAAAAGGATCCACTCATAGCCGTCCATTGCGGGTCCAGCGGGTCCGGCCATGGCGTGTTGGCGTAGGTCGGGAGTATTTTTCAGATACGCTTCGGTGGTGGCGCGGCTCTCGACAAAGTGTTTTTCAGAACCTTCTGGCGAGCCGTATTTGTTGACGGGCTTGAGCGGCTCGGGGGCCTGACGCTTCGTTGAGCGATCAGGAACGCCTTTGAGAATTCCTTCATCGATTGCTTTCACGTCACGGCCAGGCACGTCTGGAGAGGTCATGACCTTTTCCGTAATTAGACCACGGAGATAATCTTCCGCGCTGGCGATGTGTTCCAAGCATTCGGCAACCGACCAGCGATCGGGTGACGGCTTAAAGTTTAGTTGCACTGTAGATAATCCTTTGGCGGCTTCCAAGACAGCCTTTTTTGTGGATTCCAAATAGGCGAGAGCCTTGTCTTTTTCAGCTGGACTTAGTTCCTGAGCGCGAGTGGGAACAGTAAACAAAAGCAATATTGCGACGAAACAGAGACTCAATGATCGTTTCATGGGTACTTCCCCTCCCCCTAGATTCAAGATGATAGGCTAGCTCGCCTGGGCTGCGCGCTGCCGGATCTCCTCAAGCGTGAGGTCTTCCTTGCGGGTAGCAATATACCAGTGATTGCCCCATTGGTCGATCAAACCTCCGCCTCGATCACCGTAAAATTGGTCCTTCATGGGAAGGAAGAGTTTGGCGCCACTGGCAAGAGCGCGATTGAACACGGAATCACAATTTTCGGAGTAGTAATGAAGAGCGCAAGTTCGGGGGCCCCACTCGTCGTGGGCTTCTCCACATTCCAGTGTGGAGTCGCCGATTTGGAACGCGGCGTTTGAGACGTTGCCATCCGGAAAATAATGTTTTGCAAGGATGGAAGCACCGAAAGCGGATTGGACGAAACGAAGAAATGGATCGGCGCCCTTGATGCGGATTCCCGGAGTGACGTCATGGAAATTAGCCGGGCGATAGGAATTCACGGCGATGTGCGTGGAGAGAAACCATTGATTTCCGGCGGGATCTTCGATGCCAGCTTCGCGGTCGCCATAAGGCATGACGGAGGGTTCGTAGAGTGATTTTGCGCCACCCTCGAGGGCGCGTCGATAGGTGGCATCGAGGTCAGGAAGAATAAAAATGAAGCTGGCCGGGGAGGGGCTCTAACTGCGCGCTGCCGGTGTCGCCCATCTCGATGACGGAATCGCCGATTTTGACGGCGGCATGCGCAATGGAGCCATCGGGCTGAGAAGAGCGAATGAGTTCGTGGGCGGCACAGGCGTTGAGGAGAAAATCAAGAAGGTGGGAGACGCCTGGGACAACGAGGTAAGGGGTGATGTTGCGGTAGCCTTCCGGAATGGGTGAAGTGGATTTCGTCATGGCAATTCCCTTTCTTGGGCAATTTCCGGGCTAGTTTGGAGAGAACCGGAGAGATTGTATTGTAAAAAATTTACGGCCTAGGACAAGAGAAAGGATTACTGCAGCGCACTCAGAGGTTCTCAGGCATCACGGAGGTATCGCGAAGCTAGAGTATCGGTAAGTGGTTGTGGTGGCCATGGAAGGCGGAATGATCAGAGAGGTATTTGGAGGGGTTGACACCGGCGAAGGATTGGAAGTCGTGGATAAAGTGCGATTGATCGAAGTAACCGCAATCCTGGGCGACGCTGGTCCAGACTACTCGCCGTCCGACCGAAATGCGGCGTAGAACATCCTGGAAACGTCGGACTCGGCAGAAGAGCTTTGGTGAGATGCCAACGTGATATTTGAAGCGATCGATGAAGCGGCGCGGGGAGAGGCCGGATTTGGATGCGAGTTCGGCGATACGCACGGTTTGGGGAGCATGAAGGAGATTCTGTACCGCGTGTTCGAACTATAGTTCTATATCGAAAACGCCGGCGGCGCGTTGTAGCAGAATCAGCTCGACAACGCGGAGTTTCTGTGCGGGAGTTGGAGCTTCCAGAATGCGATCGCGAAGCTCAGTGGCGAGGCGGCCCCAGAGATCGTCAACGTTGACGATGTGGTTGTGGAGTTTGCCGCACGGTATTCTTAGAAAAGGAAGCGAGCCGGCGGGGCGATACGAAATGCCGACCACGCAAGCTTGCTCGTCGGTGTCTATGGCATTGGAGGAAGTACGCGGACCGGCCAGAGTGGTGGGCCCGTAGGTAGTGAGCTTCGAAGTGTCGTCCGTATCGTAGAGGCGCGTCTGTTCTTCCGCGAGATTTATGACCAAAGACATGCAATTGTCGGGCATTAGGCGTTCTTTTGCGTGCGGTTGCGGGTCGTTCCGGTAATACCAGATTTGCTCGACAAACCGAGAAAGCGGAAGGCCGGGAGCGAGAAGCAGACGATCCATCGCGGTATGGTACGCCGATGACGAAGGTCTGAAAAGAGTGGAGAAACGACGGTGTGTGATACGATTTCTGTTCCGAGTGTGGAGTACTCATTCCTTGAGCAAGACAAATAAATCACTTCTAGCAATACCTTTAGGCGGGTTAGGCGAATTCGGGATGAACATGATGGTGTTGCGTTATGGCGACGACATCATCGTGATTGATGCGGGAATGATGTTTCCGGAATCAGAACTGCTGGGCGTGGACCTGGTGATCCCGGACATTACGTATTTAAAGCAGAACATGCAACACGTGCGGGCGATTGTGCTGACGCACGGTCACGAAGATCACATTGGCGCACTGCCGTACATATTGCGCGACTTGAACGTGCCGATCTATGGAACGCGATTCACGTTGGCACTGGTGAAAAAGAGACTGGAAGAGGCGGGACTGCTGCAGTCGGCGACGTTGCGAGAAGCCACCCCCGGCCGGTTGGTAGAAATCGGCCCGTTTGAGATCGAGTTTATACCGGTAACGCACAGCACGATTGATTGCGTGGCGCTGGCGATACGGACCCCCATTGGCGTGGTGATGCACACAGGCGATTTCAAAGTTGATCAGACTCCCGTGGACAACGTGCCGTTCGACCTGCACACCTTTGCAAAGTATGGAAATGAGGGCGTGCTGGCGCTGTTCAGCGATTCAACCAACGTGGAACGACCCGGATTCACGCCATCGGAGCGGACCATTGTCCCGCGGATTGAGGAGTTGGCAAGGTCTGCGCCACGGCGAGTGATTCTGTCCTGCTTTGCTTCGTCGATACACCGGATTCAGCAGGTGATCGACATTGCGGAGCGAGTGGGGCGTAAAGTCGCGTTTGTGGGCCGAAGCATGGTCGACAACGTGGAGATTGCGCACAGCCTAAACTATTTGAGGATTCCGGATGGAATGGTAGTGCGGCCGCAGGATATTCGTAATTTTGAGGCGAAGAAACTCTTGATATTGGCCAGCGGCTCGCAAGCGGAGCCGATGTCTTCGCTATCGCGGATTGCGGTAGATAACCACCGGTTCGTATCGGTCGATGAAAACGATACGGTGATTCTGTCGGCACGAATTATTCCGGGGAACGAAAAGGCAATATTCCGAATGCTGGATCATATGTTCCGGCGACGGGCGCTGGTATATTACGACAATTCCGGAGGAACAATTCATGTTTCGGGGCACGCGAGCCAGGAAGAGCAACGGTTAATTCTGCGGCTGGTGAAGCCGAAGTACTTTATTCCGGTTCACGGAGAATACCGTCACCTGTTCCGCCACGCGGCGCTGGCGCATCAACTTGGCGCCGTTTCGGAAGAAATTTTGCTACTAGAAGACGGAAAGTGCCTTGAGTTCACGGAGGATGGAGTTTTCCGGCGCGATCCAGTGGCCGCGGGAAGAATCCTGGTGGATTCGGGATCCCTCGAAGAGATTGAAGAGATCGTGGTGCGCGACCGGAAACACTTGTCGGAAGAAGGCGTGGTGATTCCGATCATCGCGATCGACAAGCACACCGGGAAGATGGAGTCGGCACCGGAAGTCGTGTCACGCGGGTTGATGAGCGAGAACGGCAGCGAATTGATGAATGGGGCGCGAGAGATCGTGCTGAAGACGTTTGAGCAGTCAAATATGGAAGAGCGCGCGGACTGGTCGGTGATCAAGGAAAAGATTCGCGTGGATTTGAAGCGGTATATTAATAAGCATACTTCGAAAAGGCCATTGATTTTGCCCGTAATTCTGGAAGTTTAGGGGCGGGCTGAAAATTTGAATTGACGGGAAATGAGAGACCGCCCGATTAAAGCCCGGCACCTACACGGGCATACCCAAAAGCCATAGCAGAAGCGAGGAGATCGATTTGGCATCGAGTGCTGGTCCACAGGCCGCCGGTAGTACTTCGCGAGCGACCTTTGTATTTATTTTGATTACGGTGACGATGGATTTTCTGGCCTTTGGCATCATTGCGCCTGTACTCCCGGATTTAATCAAGTGGTTCGAAGGCGGAAACATCGCGCGTGCTTCTGACATGACGGGATATTTCGGGTCTTCCTGGAACCTGATGCAATTTATGTTTTTGCCCGTGCTGGGAGCCTGGAGCGACCGCTTCGGGCGGCGTCCCGTGATTCTACTGTCGTGTCTCGGTTTAGGACTCGACTATATTTTCATGGCTTTGGCGCCATCTTTGAAATGGCTGTTTGTCGGGCGTCTGATCAGCGGTGTTACCGCGTCGAACGTGTCGACGGCGTACGCCTACATCACGGACGTGACGCCACCGGCAGAACGGTCAAAGAAGTTCGGACTCTTGGGTGCGGCGTTTGGCGTCGGGTTTATCGTAGGGCCGGCGATCGGAGGACTGCTGGGGCATTACAGCTTGCGTGCACCATTCTGGGCAGCGGCAGTCTTGAGCCTGGCAAATTTCCTGTATGGATTGTTTGTGCTGCCGGAATCCCTCCCGGTGGAAAAGCGATCCAACTCAGCATGGCATATGGCAAATCCGCTGGGCTCACTGACCCTGCTGCGGTCGCATCCAGAACTCGCGGGACTATCGTTGGTGGTGATTTTGTACTACATGGCGCACCAGTCGCTGCAAAACGTGTGGGTGTTGTACACGGAATACCGCTTCGGATGGAATACACAGGCGATCGGAATATCACTCGCGGTGGTGGGAGTGTGTGCGGTGATTGTGTCCGGCATGCTCGTGGGCCCCTACGTGAAGAAATTTGGAGAGCGATTCAGTCTGATTTCTGGGATGTTCTACGGGATGCTGGGCTTTACAGGTTTCGGCCTGGCGACTCACGGATGGGCCCTGCTAGCGGCGGTCCCTTTCATCGCGTTGTGGGGAGTGGCGGGTCCGGCAGTGCAGTCGCTGATGTCGCAGAGGGTAGATGCGAGTTCGCAGGGAAAGTTACAGGGAGCAATCAATTCGTTGCGCGCGCTCACGGGAATTATAGGGCCGACCCTGTTTACGCGAGTTTTTACAGCAGCGATCTCTCCCGGGACACATCTGTACTCTCCGGGGGCGCCGTACTATTTGGCAGCTGTGCTGCTGTTGGCGAGCTTGTTGTTAGCCGTGGTGGTAACGGGCAGGCATGGAGCGAAGCAAAGCGAATTGGTGGCGTGACTCGCCCATCGCGTCTTGCCAATTCCCGAGGCAAAGGTTACAGAACCACATTTCACTGGTTCCCGGAGAAATCCGCGCTCCCACGAGTAGCGCCCGGAAAGTCGAACTCCTCCTGGGCTGACGCGCCGACATTTTGCAAACCATTTCAAAGAGCCCTGTCGGCGGGAACAATGGCTGCAGACGGACGCAACTTTATTTTTTTATAGTAATGTGACAAAATTCCCACAAATTGAGCGCAGTCTACTGCTGCTGCGGACTCGCCTGCCGGTTAGCGGCTCTTACTTAAAACATTCCTTGGGTTACTTCCCGCGGGAAGGATCTGAAACGAGGCAAGTTATGAGTTCATCCACAATAAAACCGGATAAAGTGATCGCGGCTCTTCCTCCATTGAAATTGTTTATAGGTGGAAAGTGGGTGGAGAGCAGCTCAAAGGAGCAGATCTCTGTGGTGAGCCCGGCGACGGGGAAGCTGCTAGCGAAGATCCCGCATGCGAACGCGCAGGATGTAGATCGAGCGGTGAGTTCTGCGCGAGAGGCGTGGGAGGCGTGGCGGATGACGGCGCCGTTTGAACGAGCGGCGGCGTGCCATCGCATCGCGGATCGCATTCTGGCGCGAAAAGTAGAGATCGCCACCGTTATTTCGCTGGAACAGGGCAAACCCTATTTTGCAGAGGCACTGCCGGAAGTGGAGGAGACAGCAGAAAACTTCCGGATCGCGGCCGAAGATGTGAAGCGTCTGGAGACACCCATTATTCCCGCCCGCGATCCGAACAAGCGGCTGTTCACGTTCAAGGTAGCGATTGGAACTTGGGCGATCATTACGCCTTGGAACTTTCCTACCGTAATTCCATCGGAATATTTTGGGCCGGGGATTGCGGCGGGAAATACGATCGTATTCAAACCGGCGGAACAGACGCCGCTTGCTGCTTATTTTATGACGCAGTGCATAGCGGAGGCGGATCTGCCGCCGGGCGTGTTTAACCTGATTACGGGAGATGGGCCGAGTACCGGTGACGCGTTGGTGGCACATGCGGGGGTCGATGCGATCGGGCTGACCGGTGAAACCTCTACCGGAGACACGATTCAGCGTCGAGCCGGGGTGAAGAAATTGTTGATGGAGCTTGGGGGTAACGGTCCGCAGATTGTGTTGGAAGATGCGGATTTGTCACGGGCAGCAAAAGCGGCGACGTTTGGGGCGTACTTCAATGCAGGACAAGTTTGCTGCGCAACCGAACGCGTGCTAGTGGACAAGCGAGTGCACAAAGACTTTCTGGATCTGGTGATTCAGGAGGCTAAGAAAATCAAGATCGGTGATCCGTTGACCACGGGCGTAACGATGGGGCCGATGAACAACGTGCCAGTACTGGAGAAGACGGAGCGTCACCTGGCTGACGCTCTGAAGAAAGGCGCGCGGGTGGTGTTCGGCGGAAAGCGAGCCGCGAAACAGGCGACCAATATGTATTTCGAGCCGACGGTGATCGACAAAGTCAGCAGGGATATGCTGCTGAACAATGAGGAGACATTTGGACCCGTCGTGCCGGTGATTACGGTGAAGGGATATGACGAAGCAATTCAGCTGGCGAATGGGACCGGGTATGGTTTACAGATGGCGATTTTCACGCGAGATATTGATAAGGCGTTTTATTTTGCGGAGAGATTGCGGAGCGGAAACGTGGTGATCAATGACACTACGGATTATTGGGAGGCACACGAACCGTTTGGTGGTGGAGGCGGCACGCGGAGTGGGTACGGGAGGCTCGGAGGGAGATTTACCTTTGAGGATATGACGCACCTGAAGACGGTGGCGCTGCACATTAATCCATTGAAGGGACCAGAGCATCGCGGTGGGGCGAGGGCCACGGATCCTTCTCTGCGGCGAGTAAGACAAGCTTCAACTAGCGATTAGCCTTGAAGAAAGTGGCTGCCCAAAAGTGGCTGCAACGGGCAAAGAGTCGGCCGGAAGCCCGCGTCACAGAGAATGGAGAACGACATTGAGATTTACGGTGTTGGGGGCAGGGATGATGGGGTGCGCCACGGTGTATGATCTGGCGCATTCAAAAAGCGTGACGGAAATCGTGGTGGGAGATTTCGATTGGGAGCGAGCAAGAGCCGTCGCGCGTGAATATGGAGCCGGTAAGGCCAAGGCTGTGTTCGTGGATGTTCGCCACACAGCGGCGCTGGCTAGATTGCTGGAAGGAAAGGAAGCGGTACTGAACTGCACGCAATATTACTGGAACCTAGCGGTGATGAAGGCGGCGCTGAGGGCCCGGGTGAACTATCTGGACCTTGGCGGATTATTCTATACCACACGAAAACAACTGAAGCTCGATCGTGAGTTTCGCAAGATGGGCAAGTTGGCGATTTTGGGAATCGGGAGCGCGCCAGGAATCGCGAACGTGATGGCGCGTTACCTGGCGGATCAATTGGATCAGGTAAGCTATGCAGGAGTATTCAACGGAAGCCGAGATTTTCAAACCTATGCCGATGCCCTGACATTTGGATTTTCGATTGCGACGATTCTGGATGAGCTAACGATCGCGCCAATGGCGTTTACCAAGGGGCGATTTGAGGAACAGGAGTATTTTTCAGGCGCAGAGCAGATGACGTTTCCGGAGCCAATTGGGAAATTGGTGATGCGGCATTCGATTCACTCGGAAGTGGCCACGTTGCCATTGAGTTTCAAAAAGAAAGGAATCAAGGAGTCGTCGTTCAAGATCAATTACGATCCGCAATTGATTGAAGCAGTCAAGATGCTGACAGGGATGGGATTGCTCGAGTTGCAGCCGGTGATCGTGCAGGGCAAGCGGATTGTGCCAAGGGCGTTTCTCGAGCAAGTGCTGAAGTCACGGCCACCTTCCGGCAAATCACCGCGGGATGTGGAGACGATTCGCGTGATCGTGCGGGGGAAGAAAGGCTCGAGGGCCAAAACACTTTCGCTCGATGCAACGGCTCGCTATACGAATAAACCGAATTTCAGTGCCGTGGCTCGGGACACGGGGTTTCCGATTTCGATTGCGGCGCAAATGATCGCCAGCGGAACGATAAGTGAAAAAGGTGTGCACCCGCCGGAAACGGCGATCCCCGCGCAGGACTTTCTGAACGAATGTGATCGGCGCGGAATCCGAATTCGCGGAGCGAGCTGGCAATAGAAGACACTCGTATCCCCAAGATGAGTTCGAGAATTCCGAAGTCCTCAGGGGCTTGAGCCCGCTTTGTTGGGCAGCAGAATGTCGGAACTCAAGCTGCGACCCCGTAAACAGCAATTCGTCAACAAACTGCTATGGCGCACTAACTTGCCAGAAGGGCGCTGGCGATTAGAGCGAGAGTGATGCCGACACCCTGTCGGGCGCTCAGGCGTTCGTGTAGGAACGCGATGCTGATGAGAATCGTGACCAGGGGATAGAGAGCCGAGAGTGTGACTACGGTGGAGGCAGTTCCCTTTTCGAGAGCGGCGAAAAAAGTGAGGAAACCGACAAAGGCGAAGAATCCGCCTAATGCGGCCCAGCTAAAGCCTGCAAGATTCCACTCCATCTTGAAATTCTCCATGACCAGGACAACTAACGCGAATGCGAGGATGCCGACGGTTTGAAAAAGAAGGGCTTGCCGTGGCTTTACGTAATTTGAGGCGAGTTTGCTGAAGACACCCCATAGCCCCCAGGTGACGACGGTCAGAATCGCATAGAGATACCAGATCTTCAAAATGTCCTCCAGAGAATGAGATCGAAAACTGATTGGACATTGTAGATGGGATTGCGTGGCTTGGGTAATGGATGGGGTGGATTTGGATAGGGGTTGCCTCGTGCTTGTGACCCTACCGTTC
This sequence comes from Candidatus Acidiferrales bacterium, assembly GCA_963741165.1. Taxonomy (GTDB): domain Bacteria; phylum Acidobacteriota; class Terriglobia; order Acidiferrales; family UBA7541; genus Acidiferrum. Next base: position 141,120 of record CAVUHB010000002.1, read on the forward strand.
TCCCAGTATGACATTGCCTGCTGCGAGTGGAGCCGGACCGTGGTGGATTTATCCAGGCATATCAGAAAATTGCCCGCTCCGGGAGGTGGTCTGAGACTGATCTTCAGAAGGTCCAATACCTTCATGCAATTGAAGAAGTAGATAGCACCAATGGGAATTGTTGATTCTTGGGAGGCAGGGGTATAGTCTGGCCTGACCGAGAAATCCCGTGCAGGAGGAGTTCCGATGGCTACAGCGACAAGCGTAATCGAACCGAAAGTAAAGATCAGTGCGACGAAACTTCTGATTAATAACAAGTGGGTGGATTCGGTATCCGGGAAAACGTTCCCGACGATCAATCCGTCGACCGGCGAAGTAATTACGCACGTGGCGGAAGCTGACGCAGCGGATGTGGATAAGGCCGTGGCGGCAGCTCGCGAGGCATTTGAAAAGGGCGCTTGGCGGAAGATGAGCGCCGCGCAGCGTGGCGTGTTGATGAACAAGCTGGCCGATTTGATCGAGAAGCACGCGGAAGAACTGGCGGAACTGGAATCGCTGGATAACGGCAAGCCGTATCACGTTGCGCTCGGAGCGGACCTGGCGTTGACGATTGCGTGTTATCGCTACTACGCGGGGTGGGCCGACAAGATTCAGGGCAAGACGATACCGGTGCAGGGACGGTATTTTACCTACACGAAGCACGAGCCTGTCGGCGTGGTCGGGCAAATCATTCCTTGGAATTTTCCACTGCTGATGCAGGCATGGAAGCTGGGGCCGGCACTGGCGGCCGGTTGCACGGTGGTGATGAAGCCGGCGGAGCAAACGCCGCTTTCAGCGCTGCGCGTGGGCGAACTGGCACTGGAAGCGGGATTCCCCGAAGGCGTACTGAACTTACTGCCGGGATACGGACCTACGGCGGGCGGAGCAATTGCTCGGCATATGGATGTGGACAAGGTGGCGTTTACGGGATCGACTGAAGTCGGGCATCTCATCATGAAGGCATCTGCGGAGTCGAACCTGAAGCGCGTGACTTTGGAGCTGGGCGGCAAGAGCCCGAACATTGTCTTTGCGGATGCGGATATGGACAAGGCGATTGAAGGTGCCCACTTTGCATTGTTCTTCAATCAGGGACAATGCTGCTGCGCGGGATCGCGGCTATTTGTCGAGGAAAAGTGCTACGACGAATTTGTGGAAAAGAGCGCGGAACGGGCGAAGAAGCGCACGGTAGGCAATCCCTTTGACAAAAACACGGAGCAGGGCCCGCAGGTGGATCAGGAACAGTTCAACAAGGTGATGAGTTACATTGAGTCTGGAAAGAGCGAGAAGGCAAACCTGGTGGCGGGCGGGCACCGCGTGGGGGACAAAGGGTATTTCATCGAGCCGACGGTATTCGCGGATGTTAAGGATGATATGAAGATCGCGAAGGAAGAAATTTTCGGTCCGGTGATGTCAATCCTGAAATTCAAGGATATCGGCGAGGTGGTAGAACGCGCGAATAAATCGCTGTATGGACTCGCGGCGGCGGTTTGGACGCAGGATATCACCAAGGCGCATGCGATTGCTGATGGTGTACGCGCAGGAACGGTGTGGGTGAATTGCTACGATGTGTTCGACGCGGCAGCGCCGTTTGGCGGATTCAAGCAATCGGGGATCGGGCGCGAACTGGGAGAATACGGTCTGGCAAATTATACGGAAGTGAAGACCGTAACGGTAAAGTTGTGAGAAGGCAAGCCACAAAGATCGCAGGAGTCTTACTACCAGGGCCACTGAGGTAGGAGGCAAAGAAGTCGCAAAGAAAGAGAAGGCCCCAACCTCAAACGCTGAGAGTCGGGCACCCATTTGTGGCAATGCATGTTATGGCATTTGCGATTCGAGAATATGCGGCGCGGGACTTTGCGGCGCTCTACAAATTAGACCAATCCTGTTTCGTGCCGGGGATTTCCTACAGCAAGTGGATGCTGCAACATTATCTGGACCTTCCTTCGGCCGATTGTCTCGTAGCGGAGGAAAGCAAAAACATCGTGGGATTTGTGCTGGCGGAAGTGAATCCACCGTTGGCCCACATTATTACCTTGGACGTAGCTGAATCGCATCGACGCTCCGGCGTGGGTTCGGCGTTGTTGCAAGAGATGGAAGCACATTTTGCGTTCCGCGGAATTGAATCAGTACTGCTGGAAACGGCAGTGGACAATGAAAGCGGGATTGCCTTCTGGCGGCTTCACGGTTATCGTACGGAAGCTGTCATAAAACGGTATTACCTGGGACGGACTGACGCGTACGAGATGCGCAAGAAACTTTAGCCGCAAAGAACTAGAAAACCAAGTCACGGGACGCTCAGGGTGTCCCTGTGCTTCAAGAACCGGTCTTCATACCGGCCACTACAAAAGGCAGGAGCGCATTGGTGAACGATTACTTTTTGTCTGTGCTGTTGGGGATTGTGGAAGGTCTTACGGAATTCCTGCCGGTCAGTTCCACGGCACATTTGAGAATTGCGGAACAGTTGCTGCACATCGATCTGGGCAGCGGGTATTGGAAGATGTATTCGATTGTGATCCAGCTTGGAGCCATCCTGACGTTACCAATCTATTTTCGAGCGAGGATTGCTAAATTTCTGTCGACGTTTCCCCGCGGCGAACGCGGCGATCGGACCGTCCTGACGCATCCTCTGAGCCTCGTGATGACCGCCTTTGTGGTCACGGCAATCCCATCGTTCTTTATGACGAAATTGATCGGCAAGCATCTGGAGAACCTGACGATCATGGGAACGTCGTTGCTGATCGGCGGAATTGTGATGTGGTTCATCGATGCGCGGAATGCGAGGGCGGAACGCGCGGGAGAACGAACAAAGAGCGGGATGATTCACACCTGGCACATGGAAGATATGAGCCTGGGGCAAGCTGTGTGGATTGGGGCATGTCAGATTCTGTCGGCGGTTTTTCCGGGGACATCACGATCGATGTCGACGATCGCGGGTGGGCAGTTGGCGGGAATGTCGCGAGCTTCGGCGCTGGAGTTTTCCTTCTTCCTGTCGATACCAACGATGGTGGTAGCGACGGGGTACACGTTGTTGAAGTCGCTGCGCGGAACCATGACCGAGAATCCGATTGGGGTTTCCAGCATAGATGCGCACGGATGGATGGTACTGGCAATTGGTTTTTTTGTGTCGTTTATTGTCGCGTATGGAAGCGTAGCCTGGTTTATGGCGTGGGTTAGGAAGAGAGGATTCGGGCCATTTGCGATTTATCGGATTGTGCTGGGAATATTGGTATTGTTTTTTGCGTCGCGGCTGGGCGGGTAGAAAGAACCCTAGAATATTAGCAAAGGAAGCATAGAGACGCAGAGGAACGAGGGGGCCAGAGAGATCCTACACTTCGCGCAGGATGACAACATAGGATCTCCATCGAGTCATGTTAATCGGATCAAGATGTTTTGCGAATGACCTTCCAGTAGACCGTGTACCGTTCGTTGAATAATTGATAGAGCGGGATTACATCGGTCGTAGTGGTGGGCTGACCTACAGTGCGGAAAGATAGCGGTTGTCCCTCTGCCGGTTCCAGCCAATCGGTGGATGAATTTGACGAAACTATTTCGGGCACAGTGATGGGCCTCGAACCGTCGGGTCCCATCGGACCGTAGGTCAGGTCGTGGGTGAGACCTTGGCTAGCCAAGCGTCCAGCGAGTACGACGGGGCCAAACATCGCGGCCTGCATGGTTGGATCATCAGGCGTCGTAGCCATGTGAAGACTCATGGGCATGGTGATTTGAATCTTGTCTCCACTGCTCCAGAGGCGATCGAGCGTGAGGTAAGAGCTGGGAGCCGCAGCGAATTCCTGCTTCTTTCCATTCACTGAGACAGTAACTCCTTTCGTGGCCCAGTAGGGAACTCGAATGTGGAGAGGCATTCTTGTCGGCTCCGAAACTCTCATCGTGAGCGCAGTTCCCTGCTCTTCTGGGAAATCTGTTTCCTGCAGCAGGGTTATTTTCTTTTCCGGCCAATTGAGTTCCGAAGCGACGAACAGGTTGATGAAGATACCTTGCGCGTCGTGAAAATAAATCGTATCCCCAAGCTTCGCAAATTCTTCAGCCCCGGTGCCGGTACAGCACCAGAAAGAATCTGTGCGCGTACCGAACGTTTTCCATAGACCTGGCTTCAGGGAGAGGTAGTACATTTTCATCCCGTCGGCGTCCTGCGTGCCGAGGCGACTGTTGAAGAGGGTGCGCTCGTAGTAGTCCATTGCGGCAGGGTCGCCCGTCCAACTGAAAATGTGGCGGGTAAGTTTCATCATGTTGTAGCTGCAGCAGCATTCCTCGGCCGAATGGCCAAGCTGCGTCGAGAGTATGCCTGGGTCTGTGTTCCAGCCTTCGTTGTCACTCGTACCACCCGTGCAATAAGTGCGTTCGGTAACCACCTCGTGCCAGAAATAATCGGCAATGGTGTGATAACGAGCGTCGCCGGTTAGCTCGTAGCCGCGAGCCGCACCGATGACCTTGGGAATATTGGTGTTGGCATGGAGACCCTTGAGTTCGTCGCGTCGTTCAGCGAGGGGGCCAAAGAATTTAACATGATCGAAGCGGCGAGCCAGCGCGAGGTATTGCTCTTTGCCAGTGATGGCATAGAGGTTGAAGAGCGATTCGTTCATGCCGCCGTGCTCGACGAGTTGCATCTTGGCCCATTGTTCATTGTTGATGGGCTTTAGATATTTTTCGGTCCAACCGGCCATTTTCTGGGCAGTGGCGAGGGCTTGCTCGTTGCCGCAGAGGGTGTACATGTCCAAATGGCCGGCGAGAATTTTGTGGTAGGTGTAGAAGGGCGCCCAGACTTTCTTGTCTTCTTTTAGCCGATCATAAAATTCAACGGGATAGGCGCCAAGATAACCATCGCTGCCTTGCGCGGTTTGGCATTTCGCAAGTTCCGCAACAAGCGCGTTCCCCTTTTGCTTGATAGCGTCGTTGCCGGTGGCGGCGTAGAGAAGCGCGCAGGCGGAAAGCATGTGACCACCGGCAAAGTGGCCGCGGAGCTCGCAGGTCGGATGTTCCCAGCCGCCGAGCGGATCGGCGGTTGAGCGAATCCCAGCAGTGAGGCGAAACATGTGAAGGAGGCGATCGTTCGGGAGTGATTCGATGAAACTCTGGTTGCTTTCAAGGTACTGAAGGAAGACACCGGGTCGGAGGCGCACTTGGGAGAGGGGAAAGGGAGAGAGTTTTGGCGACACCGCGTCGAGGACAGGGTTGCCCGAAGTGGCGCGGGAAATTGGGAGATTCGGGAGGAGCAGGGCGGCACCGGCAGTACCTGCCAACGAGGAGATACATTGTCTGCGGTTCAAGCGGCGGATTGGCTTCATGAACTGAGTCCTCCAGAGAAATGCAAGCTCCCGGGTATCATACGCGATCTGAATATTCGCGAAAGATTTAACACGGAGGGGAGGGGGGAGGGAGAGCTCACGGCCAGGAGTAGTCGTGTCACCTGGTGCATGGACTTAGAGAACACTATCGGGAAAGTTGGACTTGCGATGCCGGAGCGGTTTGATATGATTTGGGCGTTCCTCGTGAGCAGAGTGCATCAGCGCCGCGCCTGTTCGTGACGCTCAGCCTTCCCTAAAAGCTGAGGAGATGTTCTTGCGCTTCCTGACACCTACCGAAAACAAGCGGCTCAATGAGCTGATCGGATTCTTGTGTATAACCTTGGCCATTTTTATGGGCCTATCGCTGCTTTCCTATAACCCACGTGACGCGGCTTTTAATGTGAGCGCGGCCAATACGGACGACCAACCGGCGCGTAATTGGATCGGACCGGCAGGCGCGTATTCTGCTGACCTATTGTTCCAGGTTTTTGGATTTGCGGCATTCCTGCTACCCATTGCACTCGCACTACTTGGTTACCGCTGGGTCCGAAGCAGAGCGATCGATTCACAGATGGCCACGCTGGTAGGTTACGGAATGATGCTGCTATCACTGCCATCCCTTCTTTCGTTGTGGCATGTGCCAGAGATCCGTGGGGCGGTACCCTCGGGCGGATTGCTTGGGACAGTCCTGTCTCATGGATTGCGAACCGGATTTAATCTGACGGGTGCAAATCTTGTGGCCATCGCATTTTTGGTGGTGGCGCTGTTTCTGACGACGCGCTTCTCTTTTAGTGGCGCTCATGCATGGGCTAGCGGAGCAAAAGGGCCGCTCGGCCGCATGGAAAAGCTAGGAATTTTGCAAAAAGTGCAGGCGCGCTGGCACGCGTGGCGGGATGAACGTGAACAGCGGCGCAACCGGCGTGCCGTGGAGGAGCGCAGGATGGCGGGTCGTAAGCCAGTGGCTCCGCAGATAGTGGGGAAGGCAGAAGCCGAAGAAGCAGCCAACTCAATTCACCTGAAGGATGCAAGCGATGTATTCCGGGGGAAGCAGGCACTAGCGGAGGAAGAGGTTGCGCGGGGCAAAGCAGCTGCTCACAAGGCTCCGATCATGTTCGCGAACCAGGAGAGACCGGAAAAACCGAAGAAGAGCAGTGAAATCAGGATTGAAAAGGCCAATGCCAATTACAAGCTGCCGGGCGTGCAGCTGCTGCGCGAAGGCGAGGGCGGCCACAAGCTGGATGAGGAGGAATTAAAACTGCGAGCGCGCGCGATTGAAGAGAAATGCCACGAATTTGGAGTGGAAGGGCGCGTAACGCAAATTAATCCTGGCCCGGTGGTCACTACGTTTGAGTTCAAGCCAGAAGCGGGTATCAAGTATAGCCGGATTATCGGTTTGACCGACGATTTGTGTCTGGCACTGAAAGCAGAATCCATTCTGATCGAGCGCATACCGGGCAAATCGACGATCGGGATTGAAGTACCGAACGACAAGCGTGAGACGATTGCGCTGCGGGAGATTATTGAGGCAACAGAGTTTGCGAATTCACCCAGCAAGTTGACGCTTGCCATGGGGCGCGATTTGCACGGCCGCATCCGTATTACGGATCTGGCCTCCATGCCGCACTTGCTGATCGCTGGTTCGACGGGCACTGGCAAGAGCGTGTTCATCAATTCGCTGATGATGTCCATTTTGTACAAGGCAACTCCGGACGACGTGAAAATGGTACTGGTAGACCCGAAGCGTCTGGAATTGAATTTGTACGAAGGAATTCCCCATCTAATTGCGCCTGTGGTTACCGACCCGAAGGTGGCGTCAAACGTACTGCGGAATGCCACGCGCGAAATGGAAAACCGGCTGAAGTTGCTGGCACAGCGGGGCGTGCGGAACATCGACCAATACAACCGGACTTTCCAGAAACAGCAATCGCTTTCCTTGTTTGCGAGTGTAGAAGAGAGCGAACATAAACCACTTCCCTACCTCATCATCGTGATCGACGAATTGGCCGATTTGATGATGGTGGACACGAACAACGTGGAAGAGTCCATCACGCGACTGGCGCAGATGGCCCGCGCGGTGGGCATCCACCTGATATTGGCGACGCAACGGCCGTCGGTGGACGTGATTACCGGGTTGATCAAGGCGAACTTCCCTGCCCGTATCTCTTTCCGCGTGGCAAGCAAAGTGGACTCCCGCACGATTCTGGACTCGAACGGGTCAGAATCACTGCTGGGCAAAGGCGACATGCTGTATTTGCCGGCCGGATCTGCGCGGCTGCACCGTATCCACGGACCGCTGGTGTCGGAAGATGAAATCAGTGCAGTGTGCGACTTCTGGAGAGCGCAGGCCCCGGCGAAGTATAACGAGCAGCTACTGGAAGCACCCAAGGAAGAGGATGGCAAGGGCGGGGGCGAGAGTAACGGCAGCAACGGCGCGAGTGAAGCTGGCAGCGCCGAGGGGGACGATGACGAACTGTTCCAGGACGCGGTGCGCGTCGTGTGCGAGGCCGGACGTGCCTCTACATCGACGCTGCAGAGGCGCTTGCGAATTGGGTATGGCCGCGCAGCGCACCTGATTGATCTGATGGAGCGGGATGGAATTGTCGGGCCGCCAGACGGAACGCGGCCGCGAGAGTTGCTGAAGACCCGCAATTGGATGCGGGAATACGACGATTCGCAGAAGTGATTTTGTGCAGGTAGCCTACAGACATGGTTCGGTGGAAGATTCTGGAAGTGAATCGTGACCGGCGCCATTTCAGGGATTAGTGATTAGCCAACAGCGACCTCGAAGAAGTCTTCTTCAAGAAAATACGGGCGCCTTCGAATTCGACTCCTTGTTGGTATTATTGCCATCGCGGTCCATATTCCATCCCTGTTTGCCCAATCAAGGAGTGCTACGACGCCACGCCTGGTCCACGTATTTGTGGCACTTGCGGACAACAAATACCAGGGGATCGTGCCGGTACCTGCAGCGTTGGGTAACGGTGACGATGCCGCGCACAATTTGTACTGGGGCGCGACATTTGGGGTGCGCACATTTTGTCGGAAGAGCCTGCAGTGGAAAGAAATTTCCACCACTGAGTATCCTACCTCGGAAATCCTCGAACGCACAATTTTCCTTCATTCTGACAGCGAAACTTATCTAATAGCGGACGCTTACCGAGGTCGTGAAATCAAACAAGCGATATTCGATTTCTACGGCTCGGCAGCTGGACGAGCCGGAGAACCAGTCGAGATCTGCGGCAACGGCAATCTCGGCTAAAGCTGCCGCCAATGGCTGAACTGGCCGTCTATGTAGGTCATGATGGCCTCATGGATTTTTCAATCGATGACCAGTTTGTGGGTGCAAGCAAAAATCGGCGCGAGGTAATAATCCTCGCGTGGCCAGTAAGATGTTTTTCGCCCCTAAACTCCGCGACACCGGAGCGGAGCCATTGCTTTGGACGATTGGACTAATGGCGCCGGAGGCATACACGCTAAAGGCGGCGCTGGATGGGTGGGTGCTGAGTGAGTCGCGCGAACAAATCCACCAGAGGGCAGCATTGGCATACGCGCAGTACCAGAAATGCAGCATCACCTCGGCACGGCACTTATTTTCGTCAACCTGGTGAGCGGATCAGATATGCGTTTCCAGGAATTTGCCTAGAACAGCGGCCGCGTGTTCGCAGAGATTACGATCCTCGGGCCCAAACGCGGCCGGATAATGACTGTCGATATCGAGTTCGCCTGCGACTTTACCCTTCGCGAACACGGGCACGACGATTTCGGATTTCGTTTCCAGAGAGCAAGCCAGTTAACGGGAATCGGAATTCACGTCATCGACGACAATCGTTTTTCCACTGGAAGCCGCAGCCCCACTAATGCCTTGATTCAAAGGAATGCGAGCATGCGGTGTCATGGCGCCGCGAAATGGTCCAAGCAGCAGCATATTGGGATCGCCCTGAACTTTCAGCATGTAAAAGCCGACCCAATTGTAGCGAGTGACCTTTTCATGAAGTAGGGTGACGATCGATTTCATGAGCGCCTCGGTAGACAGAGCCTTTGTAGCCAGTGCATCGAGTTCGGCGAGTAATTCGGCGGACTTAATGTTGGAAGTCGTCATTGGAGAACAGTCAGACACGGACAAAAACGGCGAACCACTTTTTTTGTGAGCCGATGAATCTCAGTAGTAAAGGCATGCGGTTCGGGAACGATTCTCCCCGGGGCGAGCAGTTCTGATAGCATCGTGCACTGAAGCGATGACTTCTCCGTTGCTTCTTGTGATTGCTTTCCTGATGGAAGGGAGCGCCGGGATCGCAGGGCGTTCCTGGTGGTCACGATTCGGGCTATTTACACTGCTTGGCGGAGTGATGTTGCATTTTATTGCGCGCGCTGGACTGAAGTAGAGATAGCTCGAATGAATCAGCCGGAAATTGCTGCTATTCGGGGCTGACGATCGGGCTCTGTTTTGAACGATTCCTTGCCGAGAATCTTGCCAAGGACCTCGCCGAGAATTGACACCCCGACGCGCGGCCTCTAAACTATTTAGACTAAGTGCCGGGGTAGCTCAGTGGTAGAGCGCCGCCCTGAAAAGGCGGGCGTAGCCAGTTCGATTCTGGCCCCCGGCACCATTGCAATAGCCGCTCTACCCGGTAGATACAAAGCGCCTGAATTCAGGTAAGTCCGCCCGTCGGCTGTCATTGTAGCTTCCACTGCATGTTTGGCCATCTCAACGCCGACAAACCGCTACTGCCTCGTCAACGCTGACCGCAGATTCCTTATCCCCTTACAAAGGCTCGCTTCGCTGCCAGCGGTTCCAGCGTGGCTGTACGCGATCCGGATACAGCGAGCATCTTAGGAATTTCGCCTTGATCCCCTTCCAAATCGGTGATTTGCAGATGAGGGGAGTTCGAATGGTCTTGGGTGAGCACTTACAAGCCTGCGGAAGGTGACTCTGATTCATGTTGTCCGGTGTCCAATACAGCACAGCCTATATGCAAGCTTCCTGTAATAGTTGCACATCTAGCGCTGGTGCTTCTGACGGTCGAGTTTGTTCAGATCCCTGTCGGCTTTGAGGATCGGCCGAGAGACCGAGAACTCGTAGGTCGGCGGGGGCAATACTGAAGTGCATTGTTGAAGCCGGGCTTTCGATAACTGATCTGCCACTTAACAAAGGTGCAATTTTAAAGGAGAGACCCATAGTGAAGACTACAACTGCAGCAAAAGATCCCGTGTGCGGTATGGATGTAGAAACGGCTACCGCCCCCGGACGAACCGAACACAAAGGGCAAAGTTATTACTTTTGCGGCTTCCAATGCAAAGACAAGTTCGATCTTGATCCGGTGCAATATTTGGGCAAGCCTGCGAAAACACCCAAGAATGGCTACGATTGCTGCAGCTAGGTCATACCGCATCCTGGAACTATGTACAGTGACTACCCGGTTTGGCTCAATTTGTGGAGCCTAGCAACCGCATCGACAGCATTTAACAAACCGCTATTGAGCGAGAGGTTAAAACCTGCGCTCTGAGGAGTTCGCTTAGGGAGGTTTTCTGTTGTGTGGTGGACCCAGATCAGCGCTGAACACATCTTTTACCGCCCAAGAGCGCAAGCGCGGTATCCGAGAAGCGCTCCTCCAACAATGACGGCAAATACCACCGGGGCAACCTGCACTTGCAAAGTCGAAAACTCTTCACGTGATTGTACCCAGTACCCCATTGCAGATACTCCTAGCTCAGCCTCCTGACGAGAAAGCAGAATGACTGTTCACTTGTGAACACCATGTCACTAACCCCCGCAGTGGAGTAAAATATCCCTACGCGGCCTATCTGCAGCTATTGTGGCGGTGTGAATATGAATCACACAAAACGCAGGAACAATGAAGATCTGAACACGTTCAATGCACAGGGTTTTCTTGACACGGCAGGAGTGTCGAGAAAAGTAGCTGAGTATCGAAGAAATGAATCCATCTTCTCGCAGGGTAATCCCGCGGAAACTGTGATGTATATCCAGAAGGGCGGCGTAAAACTCTCGGTAGTGAATGCATCGGGGAAGGAGGCTGTAGTTGCGATGTTCGGCCCGGGTGAATTTTTTGGTGAGGGATGCATGGCAGGCCAAACCGTTCGGATGGGCACAGCAACAGCCCTTACACGCACGACCCTTCTTGTCATCCAGAAAAAAGAACTGCTGCATGCCCTTCACGATCAGCATGAGTTATCGGACCTTTTCATTGCGTATATGCTGACTCGGAATATCCGCGTCGAGGAAGATTTGGTCGATCAACTCTTCAATTCCAGTGAGAAGCGCCTAGCACGTACACTACTTTTACTCGCGCGCTACGGGAAGCAGGAACAACCGGACGGTATATTGCCGTTCATTTCCCAGGTAACACTGGCAGGCATGGTTGGAACCACGCGTTCGCGCATAAATTTCTTCATGAACAAATTCAGGAAATTGGGATTTATCGAATACAACGGCAAAATCAAGGTGAATAAATCGTTGCTGACGGTGGTTCTACACGATTAGCTATCCCCACGTGTGCGCAAACTGTGCAATTCTGTACAGACGAATCAGATAACAATAAATATGCTGCCAGATAACGCAATACGCTTCTTCATTTCAACACCCCTCAAACACATAACCCTGAGCTTCCAAAGCCCAGGGTGTGGACTACCGCTTAGGATGAGATAATAGCCCCCTCTCTCGCGTCAATTCTCTTGGGGTCGGGTCCAATCGTTCGCCTGCTAGACTCGGGCGGCAAGCAGAGTCGCTCTCCAGTCACAAAGCTCAGTGGCAAAACCGGGTGTATGGCCTGATGAGACTTTTCGTTTGGTTATTCGAACGGGGTCTCACGGTCCTTAAGGACACGCTTTTACGTTTTGCCGTTCGGATATACTTTTAACAAATTGTATATTTTTCTGTATGGATTCCCCGATGGTCAGGCGTGAATGGTATATGAGTCCGAGTCGCCGTGGCACCAAATACGGATCCCTGGCCAATTCAGATGCTTGGTCCGTATTAGGAGTGCAGAATTAACCCCCCGATCGACCGTCAGCCTAACTCGCATCCCAAAACTGAGGACTGTCGTGCGGGGCTACCTTCGGCTTGGGGCCACTCGTACTCTATGCTTGTGTCAGCGCCGGTGCAAAAATCCCCATAGTGCCGTTTGAATTTTCCCCACCCCTTGACGTGGTAAACCGGAGCCCACTCCATACGGAGGAGGTTCCGAGACTTGTTAAGGGGGCGCGACGTGCAAGAACTGAAAGAACTGCAACGGCAAGGAATGAGTATCCAGGCGATCAGCGAGCTGACCGGTTGGGACCGCAAGACGATTCGCAAGTATATGCAAGCGGCAGGGTTGGCACCGGAGTATGGTCCGCGGCCAGCACGGCCGAGCAAACTCGATGCGTTTAAGCCGTACTTGGAAGAGCGGCTGCGTGCCGGAGTGTGGAACGCGCGGGTGTTGCTGCGCGAACTGCGTGAACGGAACTACACCGGTAGTTACACGATTCTGACGGACTGGTTGCGGCCGCAACGCAGGTCGGCACGAGTCGTGGCGGTGCGGCGCTTCGAGACGGCTCCGGGCAAGCAGGCACAAGTGGACTGGGGCCATCTGGGCACGCTAGAGATGGCCGGGCAGGAACAGAAATTGAACGGCTTCACCTTCACGCTCGGTTACAGCCGCAGGATGGTAGCGGAAGCGGCGCTGGATCAAAAGCTGGGCACGCTGCTGCGGCTGCACGAAGCGGCGTTCCAGCAGATCGGCGGAGTGCCGGAAGAAATTCTCTACGACCGCATGAAGACGGTGTGGCTGGGGACGGATGAGCGAGGCGAGATCATTTGGCACCCGGTGTTTCAGGACTTCGCGCGCTACTGGGGATTCACGCCGCGGCTGTGTCGGCCGTATCGCGCACAGACGAAAGGGAAAGTGGAAGCGGGGGTGAAGTACGTGCGGCGGAACTTTCTGTGTGGTTTGCAAGGGCGCGAGCCAAGCAGCCTGAGCGATCTGAATGCGCAGTTGCGCGAGTGGATTTGGGGTGTAGCGAACCAGCGCGTACACGGAACAACGCATGAGCAAGTGATGGTGCGCTGGGATGTCGAGCAGTTCAGTTTGCAGTCGCTGGCGGGGCAGCCGCCGTATCCGTACGTGGATGGCGAACTGCGCAAAGTGGCGCGGGATGCCTACGTGGACTGGCAAGGCAGCCGGTATTCGGTGCCCTGGCAGTATGCCGGCCAGGAAGTGTGGGTGCAGGAAATTGCAGAGGAAGTGGATATCCGCACGGGCCGCGAGCGGATTGCGATGCACGGCAAGGCGCAACGGAAACACAGCGTGCTGACCTTTCCGCCGCATCATCAGGGGATTCCGCTGGGAACGCGAAGAGCGAAGGCAAGATCCTGATTCACCTGCGGCAGAGCGCGCCCGAGGTGGAGAAGCGCTCGTTGGCAGCGTATGAGCGCGTGGCCAACGGAGGTGGGCGATGAACACTCCGATCGAGCGGTTGCAGACAGCGTTGGAGACGCTGGGACTAAAAGCGGTGGAAGCACAGGCTGGAGAACTTACTGGAACAAGCGTCGAAGAAAGAGCCGAGCTACGCGGACTTTCTCGATGAGTTGCTGAGCTGCGAGGTGGAAGCACGAAGGACTCGTTATCTGCGGGCGCGGCTGCAGTTGGCGCATTTCCCGTTCGTGAAAACCTTCGAGCAGTTCGATTTTGGTTTTCAGCCATCGCTGGATGATCGGCAGATTCGGGAGTTGCGTTCGTTGCGGTTCATTCACGAAGCCAGCAACGTGATTTTTCTGGGACCACCCGGAGTGGGGAAAACGCATTTGAGCGTGGCACTGGCGGAAGAGGCGATCCGTTCGGGACTGGGAGCGTATTTCATCACCGCGCACGATCTGGCGGCGGACTTGGGGCGAGCGTATCGCGAAGGACGGCTGGATCGCCGGATGCGCGTGTACCTGGCACCGAAAGTTCTGGTGATCGACGAAGTGGGGTATCTACCGCTGGACGATCTGGGAGCGACGATTTTCTTCCAGTTGGTGAGCGCGCGATATGAACGCGGGAGCATCATCCTGACCTCGAACAAAAGCTACGGCGACTGGGGATCGATCTTCGGCGATTCGATCATCGCGACGGCGATCCTGGACCGATTGCTGCATCACTCGACGACCATCAACATTCGCGGCGAGAGCTACCGACTGAAGGATCGCCGCAAGGCCGGCCTGGTGCCGCCGCGAGGACAGGAACGACGCGGAGGCCGACGGCTCGTTCCTTGGCCTCGGACTCCGTTACGCCCAAAACGCGCCAAAAGACGGCGCTGGGCTCCACTCCGTCCGAGGCCAAGGAGGCCCATTCATGAAGCTTAGGGGTGGGGAATTTTCAACCGGTACAACGGGGAATTTTCAATCGGGAATTGACACTTGCGCTCAAAGAGGCGTCCAATTGGAAGGAGTGTTCAATATTGAACAGTATTTCGGATATACAGATTTTAGAGTTTCGAGTACTTCGGCCAAAAGCATTGGTACTTCTTGTGATCAAAGGCTGGGCCGGGCGGTTCCCCTCCTCTCGCCATACTCTCTATCTGGTGGGCCTGAAGGAGATGCCTTAAAGGTAGCCGATGTACGGGCGGGGCCTGACATTTTAGGAGCAGCAAAAGGAAACTCAATTTCTATGAAACCGCCACCGAACCAGATAGTGGAAGAGCTTACAGGCCTCGTACGAGATTTGCACGTACTTTTGGAGAGTCACGGGCCAACGTGGTACACAGAAGAAATGGATTGGCGAATAAACGAAACGCTGTCCGCGTCCACGGGTCTGGAAACAGAGCGCTCGATGATCGACTGTACGAAAACCACGTTCAACGTTGAGCCTCTCTAGAATGCGCGGATAGCCAGACTTGCCCCATTCTCCCTGGATAGACTTGAATTCCCATGAAAACCAGCAAACTGCCGCCCTCCTAATCGGGCACAGGGAGGCAATTCGCTCTGTGTGCACAAATCCTAGCTGATTAGCTGAAGGGAATTGAAACAGCAACGAGGCGGTTCAAGCTGCCCTGATGCAAATCATAGCCACACGCCCCACTACTTATCACCCACAATTGTCATTGGCAGTAGTTTACCAACCACCGCGGCACCGCTTTGAATTGTAGACGGTGAAGAGTGCAATAAAGGGCTTGACATATTCCTATATGGGAATGTAATGTCGGGGGCATGGCCAGGGCGGCAACAACTTCAGACGCGTTCAATGCGGTGGCGGAGCCCCGGCGCCGGGAGATTCTGAGCTTCATCGCCCTCCAGGAGCGGCCGGTTGGAGAGATTGTAGATTCGCTCGGTATAGAACAACCGTCGGTGTCGAAGCACCTGCGAGTATTGTTGGAGGTAGGTCTGGTTAACGTGCGGCGCGACGGGCGGCGCATGCTCTATCGAACGAATGCGGAGGCTATCCGGCCGCTTCATGAGTGGACGGAAACGTTCGAACGGTTCTGGCGTCATCAATTAAGCCGTGTGAAGGATCGTGCCGAGCGGAAGAGCGATGCTTCAAGCATGGTCGCGCCGGATTTCATTCCAAGGAGGAAGGATGATCACGACGGGAATAAGAATTGAAGATATGATCTTGAATATCACAGAAGAAATCCATGTACGCGCCCCGTTGGAGGCCACATTCGAGGCACTACTCGAGCAATTGGGACCCTTCAACGCAGCGGCGGATGACAAGCCCATGCCCATGAAGATTGAGCCCTGGCCGGGAGGCAGATGGTACCGAGATTTGGGGGACGGGAACGGCCACTTCTGGGGAGTAGTGCAGGCCATCAAGCGGCCGACTCTTCTGGAAATCACGGGCCCTTTGTTTATGTCCTATCCGGCCATTTCGAATGTGCAGTACCGCTTGAGCCAGGCGGATGGCGGGACGCTGATTCAGTTTCGGCACTCGGCCATGGGATTGATACAAGAAGACCACCGGAAGGGAGTTACGGCCGGTTGGGGGTATATGAACGGTGGTGTGAAGAAGCGCGCAGAAGTAGCGCGTTCTCGGTAAACCATCCTGCGGCGGTCATCAGCCCACACAGGGAGAAAAGAATGTGTCCATTTTGCATGAGCAGCGCGGCACTGCTTGTCGGCAGCGTTTTCTCAGCCGGCGGATTAGCTTCGGCGGTTGTGCGCAAGTTGCATTCCAAGAGCAGTAGAAAAGGAGCAGTTATGAGACTCGCAGATACTATTTTGATGGAACTTGATCAGGAAGCAAAAACGACGAAGCGCGTTTTAGATCGGATTCCAGAGGACAAGCTTTCCTGGAAACCTCACCCGAAGGCCTTTTCTCTGGGCCAGTTGGCCCTGCACATTGCTTCCGTGCCAGGCAGCGTCACGGCAGCAGCGGTGCCAGACACCATGGAGGCCCCGAACTTCTCGCAGCCAGAGGCCAAGAGTCGCCAGGAAGTTCTGGACACTTTCTCAAAAAATCTTGAAATTGCGAGGAATACCCTTACGAAAATGGACGACGCTTGCCTCAACTCCACTTGGAGCTTGACGAAAAACGGGAAGGTTTTGATGTCCGTCCCGCGAATCGCATTCCTTCGCTCCATTCTCATGAATCACAACTACCACCATCGCGGGCAGCTCTCCGTGTATCTCCGTATGCTGGATGTTCCCGTGCCGTCCATTTACGGCCCCAGCGCAGACGAAAATCCGTTTATCTGATAGTCGGGATCCAACGAAGCGAACCCCGAAGCGAAGCAATTCCCGGTTGATTTGTTTTCCAGCCAGTAGAGACAAAAAGAGGAGAAATGGATATGGCGACAAGAGCAATGGGACAGTCAAAAGTTGTTTCGGCGGCCGAATGGCTTGCCGCGCGCAAGGAGTTGTTGGAAAAGGAGAAGGAATTCACGCACTTGCGCGATGAATTGAGCCGGCAGCGCCGGGAGCTGCCTTGGGAAAAGGTGCAGAAGTCGTACGCCTTCGATGGACCCCAAGGTAAAGAGACACTGGCCGATCTGTTCGGAGGGCGAACTCAGTTGATCGTGTATCACTTCATGCTGGGGCCTGGATGGAAAGAAGGCTGCCCAAGCTGCTCGTTCATCTCCGACCATATTGACGGCAGCGTGCCGCATCTGGCCGCAAGAGACGTGCGCCTGGCAGTAGTTTCGCGGGCGCCGCTGGCGGAGATCGAAGCCTTCAAAAAGCGCATGGATTGGCGGTTTCACTGGGTGTCATCGAATGCCACCGACTTCAATTACGACTATCACGTGTCGATGCCAAAGGAAGAACTTGGGAAAGCTGAAGTGTATTACAACTACGGCATGCGGAAGTTCCCCAGCGAGGAACGGCCCGGCACAAGCGTCTTTTACAAGGATGCAGCCGGGAACATCTTCCACACCTATTCAAGCTACGGTCGCGGATTGGACATCCTGATCGGCGCCTACAACTGGCTGGACATCGTGCCAAAAGGAAGGGACGAAGAGGGCTTGGCCCATACCATGGCCTGGGTGCGGCACCACGATAAATATGGAGAAGGTTATCAGGTGGACGCCAAGGCGGAGTACAAGCCGCCCGCCAAGACCTCCGGGACTGCAGGCGATTGCTGCGAAAATCATTAATCTCGATTCTTGCTGGCACGTGCACTGGAAAGTTGAGCCGAGCTAGAACTCTGTCGTGGGATTGTTTCAGCCGCAAACACGGTAGTCTGCCGGCTCACCGCTAGGATCGAAACGATGGAGCAGCGCGTCAACATGCACGAATCCGGAGTATCGCCGCGGGCATAGGCTGCAAGCGTCCATAAACCGAATGACATCCCTGACGCGCGTGCTTATAGGATTTCTGTCCCAGTTCCGAAAATCGCTCTCTGGCTGTGGTTGCACACGAAATACTTGTTAGAGCGGAATGGATCTGGAACTGACGGCCAATCGCTGTTTTGGGTCGCAGTCAAGTCGACGCGGACAAATCCAGCTCTAAGTCCCTTATCGGAGATGTGTGGGTCATGATAAGGCGATGTCGATTGATGATGAGGTGAACAGATCGTCCAAACTTTAGACTCTTTTGTAGGTCAGGTTCACATTATTCAGTCTCGCGGACCATTCAAAGCAGAAAGGAATCTTGTGCCGTTACATTTTGGCCGGGCGCTCGACACCACGTATCGCAAATAAACCTCCCCTCAGTAGTAGAAATTCAATGAGTTATATACACGGTGGTAGACTCCCCGGTAAAGCATGTCGACTTCAGTCCTGGAGATGATGAAATGCGGTTTGTGGATTGCGTGCGAGGCACAACTACATTGACGGATGGAGCGTGGGGCACGGAATTTCAAAAGCTTGGGGCGGCGCTCGGGGTTTGCAGTGACGAGTGGAACGTAACCAAGCCTGATCTGGTGCGACAGGTCGCAGAAAGCTACGTGCAGTCTGGAAGCCAGATAATTTTAACAAATACGTTTCGCGCTAATTCGATTGCACTGACGACTTATGGATTGCAGGACAGATTTGAGGCGATCAATCGCGCTGCGGTAAAGATTTCGAAAGCAGCGGCCGGAGATTCTGCGCTGGTGTTCGCTTCAATTGGGCCGTGTGGGAAGTTGTTACTCACGAAGGAGGTTACGGAGGAGCAGCTGAAATCGACTTTTTCAGAGCAGGCAAGGGCGCTTGCGGCGGGGGAGCCGGACGCTCTGCTGATCGAGACGATGACGGACCTACTCGAGGCGCGAATCGCTGCGGCGGCGGCACTGGAAACGGGACTCCCGGTCGTAGTTTCAATGGTGTTTGACTCCGGGAAAAATCGCGATCGCACGATTATGGGTGTCACGCCGGAGCAAGCTGCAACTGCGCTGACGAGTGACGGAGTGCATGGGATTGGAGCCAATTGCGGGTTGGGAATTCGCGAGTTCATACCTGTGTGTAAACGATTAGCTGCGAGCTCTCCCCTGCCGATTTGGATCAAGCCGAATGCGGGATTGCCGGAGATGGTGTGTGGCGTGGCGAGGTACAAGACTACGGCAGCGGAGTTTGCGGCATCGGCGCGGGAGTTGATTGGGGCGGGGGCGACGTTTCTCGGCGGGTGTTGCGGGACGAGTCCGGAGTTTATTCGGGAGTTGGCTCGCGCGAGGGCGGGAGCCTAGGGAAAGAACGCCAGATGGAGACAAACGGCGCCCTCCTTGGAGCCGGGGCCGCTACACAGACAAGAGCAGAGATCTTGTGGACTTGGATTGTAGCATTGCTGCACCCCTGCGATCTGGAGGAATGGTGTTGGCGCGGATTCAGGATTCGATTAGGCGATGACGGCAGGTGCCGGAGGCGCCGCATTCTTCGCATGGTTGGCCGGCGGGTTTCATTTTGGGGCCGACAGCGATCACCATTGAGACGGATTTACAAGGGATCATCAAGAACGACGGGTTGAGACTGACGCCTATGGCTACGGTATCCACAATGGAAAACAATTGCGCTTGTGCAGCGGCGAGTTCCCAGTCATTCGTTCCCGGATACAGGGGAGATGTTGTAGTGAGTTGCGCTTCCGCAGCACGGTCGGCGAAGAACCGCTTCATTGCGACCGTGAGTGCGCCGATAGCGGCGGTGCCGTAGCCGTCAAGGGCCAAGGCGTATGCGGGTTCGACTTTGTTGAGAGACAAGATGTGGTGCTCTATCTCTCGGCCGACGGTAGCAACGGCCGCAATCATGTACTCAGCGCCCGTAAGTTTGCGCGCAAGCCCCGGGCCGTCCCAGTGAACTCTGTTCGCTAGCGTCACACGGGAGGGTTGCACATCCTGAATTTCGAGAATTTGGTAAGCCACCTGAGGACGAATCCATGGAGCTGCTTCGTCCACCGCCCTCTCGGCGAGTGCGACTAATCGTGGTTGACGCAGTCGAATCTTAGCGGGGCTAGCCCCTTGTCGCTGAAGGACCATATCTGCGGTGACTATTAGTTGCCACTCGCAGCGGAGTTTGGTCTGCTCGGTTGTGAAGTTCGCGATGGTCATTGGTGGCGTCTATGCAATGGCAAAAGCCTAGAGCATCGGCAAGCGTTCTGCGCCGGCTTGTTTCGCGCGTTCCTCAACGATGTGACGCAGACCTTGGTTCACTTCTCGAGACAACTCGGGGCGCCTATAGGCCGCAACCAATTCTGTCACTCGCTCTTTCGCGCGGTCAAAGCAGTTCTTCTTGCCGGCTTGCTCCCAGGAATGGAGCGACCCCCGGTCAATCGCTTTGCTGGGAATGTACTGCTCCTGACGGAAAAGCTTTCTCGTTTCAGGCAGCTTCAAGAAATCCCCCGAGGTGCCGACGTTTGCAAACATGTCGAGAGCAAGAGTTTCCGTACGTGGTTGCACTCCTTGCACGAGACGCCAGGCCATGGATATGGATTCGGCATCGAGTACAAGTTTCTCGGGGCTGTGGCAGCCAAGAGAATCGAGCATGCCGGCGCCGGAGATCATGTTGATTCCACCAAGTACACCGAGGATGGCAGCCATGCCGCTCTCCTGACCGGCTTGGGCGTCGAGCGTTTTTGAATCACTACCGAGGAGATAACCGTGGGTTGGGAGGCTGAGCGACTTGGCAACCTGCGCACATGCGATGTTCAACATGCAAGTCTCAATCGCGCCCATCGGCGTGATTCCGGAGCGCATATCGAAGATAGCAGGCGCGCCACCCCAGACAACGGGAGCTCCGGGCTGAGCAAGTTGATGAATTACGATTCCGCTGATGCATTCGGCGGCGTGTTGCACGATGGTTCCGGCAAGGGTGACTGGAGATGCGGCACCCGCGAGGGGAACGGAAATGATTTCGGTAGGCATCCAAGAACGCGCTAGATCGACTAGATTTTGCGCGGCGAAATCTGTCCAATGGAGCGGAGGAGATGGGCAAACATCGAAGATCGCGCGGGGCTTGGCGCGTAATGCTGCGTGTCCGCCACTGTCGAGGGCGAGCATGTCGATCATGGCGGGGGCAGAGTGCGGGGAAAACGTTCCAGTGACGATAGGTTTGTTGGAATACTGGAGGACCACGAAGAGGCGATAGAGATCCCCAATTTCTGTTGGCACATCGTTGCAGACAACGGCAGTGGATTGTGCGGAGTATTGCGGAAGCATTTCGGCAACCTGGACGAGGCGCACGAGATCCGCGGCTTCTGTCATGTGATGTTCGAGAGTAACTGGGTCAAGGATGTGCACGCAGGATGAGCCAGGATCGAACTGAACATTGTGGCTGCCGTACTTAACGGTGGCTTCGCCTGCACGGTTGCATAGGAAGAATTTACGAGGAACGGTTTCCAGTGCGCGACGTGCAAGCGGTTCAGGGATGTGCGCGGTGCCATTTTCAACGCGGGCCCCGGCAGCGGAAAGCAGTTCCGCTGCAACTTCCGCTTGAACGGTGACGCCTCGCTGGAAAATCAGCGTGAATGCCTCGCTGAGAATCCGGTCGAGCAATTGCGGTTCGAGAAGTAAAAGACTCGGTAGCATGAGAGTTCCAATCCTGATTGCGTTACGGATTAACTCTTGCCCATTAAAGTTTTTGCGAGAGCGACGGCGCCAACCGCGTCCTTGCCGAAACCGTCTGCGCCAATTGCATCGGCCCAATCTTGCGTAACCGGTGCCCCACCGACGATGATTTTCACTTTGGGGCGGAGCCCGTGTCGCTCAATGGCTTCAACAATTCCCTTCTGGCCTGTCATTGTGGTGGTCAGGAGCGCGGACACACCGATGATGTCTGCATCGATTTCTTTGGCCTTCAACGCAAACGATTCGAACGGAACATCCACGCCGAGATCAAAGACTTCAAAACCGTTGGCAGAAAGCATGGTGCCCACGAGCGTTTTGCCAATTTCGTGGATGTCACCTTTCACAGTGCCGAGAACAACTTTGCCGAGCGTCTCTCGCGACTTACCCGACTTATGAATAGCTGGCTCGAGCATCGCCGTGGCAGCTTTCATCGCTTCGCCGGCCAGCACCAGATCGGGGAGGAACATTTCGCCCTCCTCGAATTGAGCGCCGACGGCCTGCAAGCCGAGAACGAAACCCTTGTTGATTGCCTCGAAAGGGCTGAGACCTTCGGAAAGTCCACGCTGAGAGAGTTCACGGGCACGGTCAGGGTCTCCGTCAATGATGGATTGTTTCATCGATTCGAGAAGTTCGTCCCACATGAAGGTGTTCGCCTCACGTGCGATATGGATTTGGCCAATTCGCACAAACTCAGTGCAGTTGTAAATAGCCTGAAAAACGGCGGGCTGTGACGTGCACCTGGAAGGCAGAAGCCCGGGAGCGTGTCCGTATGATATGCAGGGAGAGGCCGCAAGTCCACTGAACCGGGCACACGATGTATCCCCTTGCGAATCAACCCCATCCTCTAGGGTGCTTCAAGCCATGCTCGTTACAGCTACTTCGCTCCTTGTCGCAGCTATTGTTTTTGTCAGGATGGGCACGGCCACGATTGTGGCGATGCTTCGTCCTGTAAATGCGGGGTCGCCAAGAAACGAAAAACCCAAAAAAGTAGCCTTTCGACGCATACAAAATCCACAAAGCTTGCCGGCGGCAGTTTCCTGCTGGTGATTTGCTAAGGCTCTACTAGCGGCCTGTCCCGTAGATAGCTGACAGAGTCAGAAGATGCGATTGCATTGAGGGTGCAAAACTCAGGGTGTAGAACTTATCGAACCTAATCCCGGGACACTACACTAGGCCCTTCCTAGGAATCTCCCTCTTTGATTTGCCGCAGATGCCTGGAGGGTGGGTAGGTTCCGGGGCTAGAACCAGATGCCCTCGCGACCCTCGGGGTGCCCAGTACTACGGAGGCCGACGACAGAGGTCGGCGGGCTGTACTTCTACTGATCTGGGAACCTAACTCTCGGAGGTGCGAACACGGAGTGAGCGATCACATCACCATGCGATGGTTCTCTTTTGCGTCAGCAACAGCGCCCAAGCAATCGACAAAGCTCGGCTGAGTGAAAAAAGACGCGTCACCCGGGAGTTCGTTTCTGTCACAGGGCCCCGTGTCTCTCATCACTGACACCATGTTCGATTACATCCAATAGTGCACCGATCGTTGGTAGTCCCTCTCGGTAACCTTGGGGGTATTTTGTGAAAACTCCTTCCCCGTTCCTTACAACCTATGATGTTCTCCGCCAGCATGGCGTCGCTCGGCGTGACTTCCTGAAATTCTGCGTGACCACGGCAGCCGCGCTGGGACTGGAGGTGTCCATGGTGCCGAAGATCGTCGCGGCGATGGAATCGAAGCCACGCATTCCAGTTCTTTGGCTACACGGGCTGGAATGTACGTGCTGCAGCGAATCGTTTATCCGCTCTTCTCATCCGATCGCGCAGGACATCATCCTGAATATGATTTCGCTCGATTACGACGATACGCTACAGGCGGCGGCCGGATTCCAGGCCGAAGCGATACGCAAGAAGTTAATCAAGGAACATCCGGGTGGATATCTGCTTGCGGTGGAGGGCAACGCACCGACTGCTGATGGAGGAGTGTACTGCACGGTTGGGGGCGAGACCTTCCTGAACATTTTAAAGGAATCAGCCGAGCACGCAGCCGCTATCGTAGCCTGGGGCTCCTGCGCATCGAACGGCTGCGTGCAAGCGGCGCACCCGAATCCTACGGGGGCAAAGCCGGTTTACAAGATCATCACAGATAAGCCGATCATTAATGTGCCTGGGTGCCCGCCGATCGCGGAAGTCATGACCGGGGTGTTGACGTACTTCCTGACCTTCGGGCAAATTCCTGAACTGGATCGCATTGGCCGGCCGAAGATGTTCTACGGGCAGCGCATTCACGACAAGTGCTACCGGCGCGCTTTTTTCGACGCGGGGCAATTCGTTGAGTCGTGGGATGACGATGGAGCGCGCAAGGGGTGGTGTCTGTACAAGATGGGATGTCGAGGGCCATCGACCTACAACTCCTGCTCGACAATCAAATGGAATGGCGGCGTATCGTTCCCAATCCAGTCTGGCCATGGGTGCATTGGTTGCAGCGAAGCTGGATTCTGGGACAACGGCCCGTTCTACCAGCGTCTCTCGAATGTGGTGGTGCCCGGAATCGACGCCACGCCAGACACAATTGGCAAGGTATTGGGAACTGCGGCAGTCGTTGGAGTGGGCGCCCATCTGGTGTCCACAGTCGTGAATAAGAACGCACGTAAAAGCAACGTTGAGGACCTCCCACCAGCTAGCGGCAAGAGCGAATAGGAGTTCATCATGACGACTCGAGTGGTTGTCGATCCAGTGACACGCATTGAAGGCCACTTGCGCATCGAAGCGATGCTCAATGACAGTGGAGTCGTGGGCGACGCGATGTCTTCGGGAACGATGTGGCGCGGACTGGAGGTCATCCTTCAGGGGCGCGACCCGCGGGATGCCTGGGCATTCTGCGAGCGTATCTGCGGTGTGTGCACGACGGTGCACGCTCTAGCTTCGGTACGCAGCGTGGAGAACGCGCTGGGCATTTCGATCCCGAGGAATGCAGAGATCATCCGCAATATTCTGTTCCTGACGCAAATGATTCAGGATCACGTTATTCACTTTTATCACCTCCACGCTCTGGACTGGGTCGACATCGTCTCCGCACTGAATGCCGACCCTGGGGAGACCGCCGCCCTGGCACAGAAGGTCTCCCCGAATGCGGAAAAGGCCACCGCCGGCTACTTCCGGGACATTTCAGCCACATTGAAAAAGTATGTGGACTCGGGACAGCTTGGACTGTTCGACAACGCTTACTGGGGGCATCCGGCTTACAAGCTGCCGCCTGCGGCTAACCTGATGGCGGTGGCTCATTATCTGGAAGCGCTAAAGTGGCAAAAAGAAGTCATCAAGATTCACACGGTATTTGGTGGGAAGAATCCACACCCGAATTATCTAGTCGGTGGCATGGCGTCGGCGATTGCGTTGCAGAGCGATAACGCCATCAATATCGAACGACTGAATATGGTGAAGGACCTGATCGTGCAAGCCAAGCGGGTCGTCGAGACG
Organism: Candidatus Acidiferrales bacterium; assembly: GCA_963741165.1. Classification (GTDB taxonomy): domain Bacteria; phylum Acidobacteriota; class Terriglobia; order Acidiferrales; family UBA7541; genus Acidiferrum. Next base: position 166,351 of record CAVUHB010000002.1, read on the forward strand.
ATGTACATTCCCGATTTGCTGGCTGTGGCGTCTTTCTATCCAGAATGGACACAGATCGGCGGCGGGTTGGGGAACTATCTCTCTTACGGAGACATTCCGCAAAACGGAATTGCCGATGTCTCAGGATTCAAAATGCCGCGCGGGGCGATACTCAACAAGAATCTGGGAGAAGTTTTGCCGGTTGACCCGGCAGACTCCAGCCAGATTCAAGAGCAGATTGCGCACTCCTGGTATGAATACTCCGCGGGCAAAGATTCCCTCCATCCATGGGAAGGCGAGACGAAGCCAAAATATACGGGTCCGACGCCACCCTTTACACAACTGGATGAGAATTCGCAGTATTCCTGGCTGAAGTCGCCGCGCTGGAAGGGCAACTCCATGGAAGTCGGGCCACTCTCCCGCATGCTGGTGGGCTTTGCAAGCGGCAGGACGGAATACAAAGACGTAGTGACGGAAGCGCTGGGAGCGCTGAAGGTTCCCGCAACCGCACTATTCTCAACACTGGGACGCACTGCCGCCCGTGGACTCGAAACACGACTGTGCGCGCACTGGCTCGAGCAAGAGTACGACCGACTGATCAGCAACCTGAAGGCGGGCGACACAAGCACCGCGAATACCGTGAAGTGGGAGCCTTCTTCGTGGCCCGCAGAAACCAAGGGTTACGGGTTCACCGAAGCGCCACGCGGCGCGCTTTGTCACTGGATCCACATCAAGGACACGAAAATTTTCAACTACCAGATCGTCGTGCCGTCTACCTGGAACGCATCACCGAAGGATGCCAAGGGGCAGCACGGAGCATATGAATCAGCGCTATTGGGGACGCCAATGGCAGACCCAAAGCGACCTCTGGAAATACTGCGCACCATTCACTCCTTCGATCCTTGCCTGGCCTGCGCTTCGCATGTCTTGGGCCAGGATGGTCGCACTTTGTCTGAGGTCCTGATTCGCGTATAGGAGGTGGCTATGGCTAAAATCATTGAAGCATTCGATCCGAAAGACGTTGCCGCTCATCCGGAGAATTACTTCCGCCGCGCATACATTTGGCAGCTGCCGGTGCGAATCACACATTGGGTCACGGCGCTGTGCATTACGGTGCTGTTTCTTACGGGCTTGTACATCGGATCGCCCATACTGTCTTCCAGCGGCGAACCGGCGCACCATTTTCTGATGGGACGGATTCGCGAAGTTCATTTCGCAGCAGGCAACATCTTCGTGGTGAGTTTCCTATTCCGGATATTTTGGTTTTGGGCAGGAAATAACTACGCACGTTCCGGCTTTCCGATGGTCTGGAAACCGAGTTGGTGGCGCGACCTCTTTCAACAGGCCACCGATTATCTGAAACTGGAACGTGGTCATGTGCATCTGGGGCACAACGCCTTGGGCGGAACTGCGTATACCTTTTTCATAGTGTTCCTTGGTTGGGTACAGATTTTCACAGGTATGGCGCTGTACTCCGAAGTCAATCCGGGTGGAACCCTGAACAAACTGTTTGGTTGGGTGATTCCCCTGATCGGTAATTCCTACCAGACTCACATGATTCATCATCTGGTTGCGTGGTCATTTCCAATTTTTGCGTTGTTACACATTTACATCATCACGTATGACTCCACACAATATGGAAACGGTTTGATCACATCCATTATTTCCGGATACAAATTCTACCGCCGAGGGGATATTCGAAACGATGAATGGATTTCCTGACTTAGCGTCGGGCACGGCACCAATACTCGTTTTAGGGCTCGGCAACATGCTGTTGAGCGATGACGGTGTTGGACCAGCGCTCGTGGAAGAGCTGTCCGACTCTGTGGCGCATTGGAACGGCCGGGTGGAATTCCTTGATGGTGGTACGCAGGGATTGGCCTTGCTGGGCCAACTCACTGGACGACAAGCCCTGATCATCGTCGACGCAATGAAGACCGGAGCGCCTCCAGGAACGATTCACCGGTTAACCCTCCATGATCTGCGCGAACTCTCGCCGGGGCGAAGAAATTCCGGGCACGAAGGCAACGCGGGCGAACTACTTGCGGCAGCGCAACTGATCGACGAACTTCCCAACCGTCTGTTCATTGTAGGCGTGGAGGCAGAGAAACTCGAGACTGGCGTAGGTTTATCTACGGCGGTGCGCGAATCGTTGTCAGAAGCCTCGAGCCAAGTGCATTGCCTGCTCCGTGAACTTTGCTGAGTCAACTTCTGTCTGGCAATTCCCTTCTCATTCCATTCGATTCATACAACTTAAATTCTGCCGGAGATCCGAACCCACTTGTACGGTGCTGGATGTGCTTGGCGTGCGGCGTAGGAGTGCTGTAGTCTCGAAGCTTTAACCGAAGTAATGTTACAGCCTGGGCCAGAGGGTGAGTGGTGGCGCGGAGGATTCGGATATGAAAGCTTGCGTACTGCTGGATGTCGGGCGTATCGAAGTGCGAGAAGTTGCCGCACCACGTGTATCGCCGCGTGATGTATTGCTACGCGTCTCTGCGGTCGGGATCTGCGGCACAGACACGCACATTTTTGCTGGCCACGCCAATTACAACACCGATTCAAGCGGCAAGAAGATCCCGTTAACAGTGGAACCGCAAATCCTTGGCCACGAGATATGCGGAATTGTTGAGCAAGTCGGGAGCGAAGTGCAGGACCTCAAACCCGGCGACCGTGTGGTCGTTGACCAGGGCCTGAATTGCATGAGCACTCACCGGCAACCACTCTGTGAATATTGCCAGTCGGGTGATTCACACCAATGCGCTTTTTATCGAGAGCACGGAATCACGGGTCTACCGGGCGGGTTGGCGGAATTCATCGCCGTGCCTGCGACCAATGCGGTGCGGCTTAACACAAATCTGGATATGACGGAAGCGGCTCTGGCTGAACCACTTGGTTGCATCATTCACTCCTCGGACATGGTCTCTCGCGCGCGTGCACGTTATTCCCTGCAATCGTCAGAAAAAGAACGCCGCATCCGACACCTTTTGATTTGCGGTGGCGGCCCAGCTGGACTTTTGTTTACGCAATATCTGCGGCGCGGACTTGGATACGATGGTCTTTTACTGGTCGCCGAGCCCAATGCAACGAAACGTGATTTAGCGCTGCGTTTTGGCGCGGACGAAGTGCTGGATCCGGGAAGCCGCGATCTGGGAGATGCTGTGCGTGCGCATACCAACGGAGGCGGTGTGGAATACATGATCGAAGCATCTGGGCAGGGCCGCGTGTTCGCCTCGATTCCACAACTGATCCGCAAGCAAGCGACCGTACTTCTTTACGGGCACGGCCACGGAGGTGTGGATTTGAGCGTGCTGAATAGCGTGATGTTCAAAGAGCCGACGCTGGTGAATCCAATCGGCGCATCGGGGGGATTCGAGAAGGATGGAAAGCCATCGGTGTATACCCGCGGGTTGCGAATGATTGAGAAGGGTGAGATTACGGTGGCACCATTTATCACACATCGATATACGAGTTTGGACCAGGTACAGGAAGCCCTGACGAGTGGGATGAACACCTCAGACTATGTAAAGGGCGTAGTCGTGCTGCAAAGGAATTGAGGTAAGCAGAGCGAGAACCGGTAGCAAGGAGGAACACCAGATTCAGGGCATAATCGTTTTTTCAATAGGTCAATGGTAGAGTGATGCGCGAACTACTGTTCGCATGCCGGGAGGGCACATGGCGGAATGGGAATTACGGCCGTTGTCGCTGGGCGAGATATTGGATCGGACGTTTTCCCTCTACCGGCGGCATTTCCTGCTATTCCTGGGAATCACGGCATTACCACATCTGTTGATTCTCGGATTGAATCTGGTCGAGCTCACATTCTTGAAATTTCCCGCTGCAGGTGGCCATCGTGGCGCTGAACAATTTCAAGCCAGTTCATCCGCTGGACTCTTGACAGTCGTTGGTGGTGTCCTGGTCGGACTTTTTGTGTATCTCACAGCATACCTTTTCGCCCAGGGTGGAACCGTGCATGCCGTTTCTGAGCTCTATCTGGGCCGCACTACTACAGTTGGCGCGTCACTCGGGAAAATGTGGGGGCAACTGTTCAAGCTGTTCCGTGTGCTCGTACTTAACGTCCTGGCAATCCTGGGCGCCACGGTGTTTTTCATTATTCCTGGAATCTATGTGGCCTGTCGACTGCTGACGTGTGTTCCCGCGGCACTGCTCGAGAACCTTGGTGCGCGGGAATCGCTGGGTCGTAGCTGGGGACTAACCAGAGATAATGCCGGCCGTTCATTCGTAATCTGGGTATTGTATTGCTCGATTCTCTACGCGGCGATATTTCTATTCATGATCCCATTTGGGATAGTCGTCGCGCTCACTGCGAATGACCCTGGGATGGCGTGGGTTTCCCTGTTCTTGTTACAGCTTGGAAGTTTTCTTGCCGGGATTCTAGTTGGGCCATTCCTGATGATTGCCACATCCGTATTTTATTATGACTTGCGCGTGAAGAAGGAAGCATTCGACTTGCAGTTGATGATGAATCCCGACGGCGTGATATCGTCCGGGGGTACCATCGTTCCCACGATGCTCTCGTGAAAATATCTTCGGACTCTGACACCGAAATGCCATGGCCGCGATGAAACGATTCTTTCTTCTTTTCTGTCTCTTGCTCATCGTTCAGGGACATTTGCGGGCGACAGCGCAGACGTCGATCACGGAATTCCCGGATCCAGATCCTTCGGAAGGTACATACAGCATGCAGGCGTTCATCGAGGAACTACAAAAGGTGTCACACCTGTTAGGCCAGAATCCCACCCCAAAGGAACTGGGGGCGTTGAGAGATTCGCTTCCAAAGCAATGGACGGTGCGAACAGCGAATAAAACCTACTCCGTTTCTGCGGATTTCCTGGACAAAGAGCTTGCCGCAGGGGCGAGCGGCATCGCCAAGATTAGGGTCGATCACCTACTTGCGCAAGTACAAAGCTACTCCGCACCCCGAACCGCAATTGCTGGGAACGCCCGCAGCGAACTGGACAAGATTTTGGCAGGTAGCGAGTTTGGGTCGGTTCGGCCGCCGAGTCGCTGGGAGTTACTCCGGGAGCGCGTGGCCGCATGGATTGGCCAGATGCTCTACAAGCTGTTTGGCGGCCTGGAGCGATACCCGATCGGCGGCCAAATCCTCTTTTGGGTGGTCGTAGTGGCGTGCGTAGGATTTATTGCGCTCTGGTTATTCCGATTCATGGTCAGCCGGGACCGAATGGATGCCCTGCCAACAAATGAAAGCGTGACTGCCACGCGCACCTGGCAGGAGTGGATTCGGGCGGCGCGAGAAGCGGCCAACCGCAACGATTTTCGTGAAGCGGTGCATTCGGCGTACTGGGCCGGCATCGTTCGGCTGGAAGACACGGGAGTTGTTCCGAAGGATAGAACAAAGACACCCCGTGAATATTTGCGACTGCTCTCCGAACCTTCACCCCACGAACTGGCGCTTCGACCGATCTACCGCGAACCGCTCGCCGAGTTGACAAAGAGGTTGGAACGCATCTGGTATGCAAATCGCGGGGCCGGTCCCGAAGATTTTCGCGATTCGCTGAGACAATTGGAGGCTATGGGATGCCCACTCGAATAGCCGCGTCAGATCGTAAATTGTTAACAGCTGGCGGGGCAATCCTTTTGCTATTGCTTCTGGCAGTGGCTGCACTCACGCCTCCTGCCGACCAGTTTGAGTCCCCGGTCCCTTCCACCTATTCAGCGCAGTCGGGCGGAGCCGAAGCCGCGTACAGACTTCTTTCAAAGCTGCACTATCCTGTTCGACGCTGGGAAAGCTCTCCCACCGAACTGGGCGCCGAACCTGAAAATATTCTTCTGATTCTCGCGGAGCCGGTGCAACCGCCCAGCGATCGGGAGCGGAAAGCACTGGCAGAATTTGTGACCGAAGGCGGCCACGTATTGTTCACCGGAGGGAAGATTCGCGATTATTTTCCCGAAGCGGAGATCTCCTCCCAGCCGACTGATTCCAAGTTCGCTTCATTCAGTCCGAATATTCCCTCGCGCGTGACAAGAGATGTCGCCTTCATTTCCGTCAAGCCGAAGGCCTATTGGGGAACGCTTGCACCCGCGCAGCTTGAACTTTATGGAAAATCTGATTCAGCCGTGGTTGTAAGTTGGCTAGCAGGCGAGGGAGAAATTCTTTGGTGGGCCGGTTCGACGCCGCTAACCAATGCGGGGATTACCCGTGAAGACAATCTGGCATTTTTCCTGAGTGCTGTTGGCAACTGGTCCACGAACCGGAGCTATAGAATTTATTGGGACGAATATTTCCATGGACAGCGCAGTTCCCTCTGGAGTTATGTGGGAAAGACATCGTTGGCATGGAGTGTTTTTCAGATCGGGCTGCTAGCGCTAGCGGTTTTGTTCACTTTTAGTCGCCGGAGTGGGCCGACCAACGTGCCGACGGAAGTTTCGCGACTCTCTCCCCTCGAGTTTGTAGACACGCTCGGAGGATTATACGAACGCGCGGGAGCAGCATCTTCAGCGCTTGCCGTGTCTTACACGAAACTGCGGACCTTGCTGGTACGGCAGCTCAACCTGCCTGCGAGCTTACAGGATGCAGAATTGGCAACATCGGCGGAACAGCGGCTAGGGTGGAAGGACTCGGGACTGGCAAACACCCTGCTCCGGGCTGGAGCAGCAAAGCGCGTTCAAAAGCTTCCTCCGCGGGAAGCGCTCAAACTGGTTCAAGAGCTCGAGGAGTTTGCCGGAAAGTTGAGCATTCGTGCGCAAATCAATCGGGGGAAAACTTAATCGTGGAACATCTATCAACATTGGCAACGCAAACCCGCGCCGAACTGGCCAAAGTCATCATTGGCCAGAAAGAGGTAGTGGACCAACTCCTGTTGGTGCTTGTCTGTGGAGGCCACGCGGTTATCGAAGGCGTCCCGGGACTGGCCAAAACGCTGGCCGTTAAAACGCTGGCGCGGATCTGGGGCTTGCACTTTCAACGCGTGCAATGCACTGCCGATCTGATGCCGGCGGACGTCACCGGCACGAATATTTTCAATCTGAAAGACAGCACATTCAGTCTTCATCGAGGGCCCATCTTCACGGACTTACTTCTGGTGGATGAAATCAACCGAACCTCTCCGAGGACGCAGGCGGCATTGCTGGAGGCGATGGAAGAACGGCAGGTCACGATTGACGGCACTCGTTATCCGCTGTCGCACAACTTCACGGTGCTGGCCACGCAGAATCCCATCGAGTTCGAAGGAACTTATCCCTTGCCCGAAGCGCAACTGGACCGGTTCCTGTTGAAAATTCGAGTGACGTACCCATCGGCCACGGAAGAGGCTGAGATCCTCTTGCAATACGAAAAGGGGTTTGATCCGCGGCGTCTGGAGGAGATCGTAATGAACAGAATTGATCCCGAACTGCTAGTTGCGGCACGAAAGGAGATTGCGGGTGTGCGCGTTGAGCCCGCGCTGCATTCCTACATTATTTCCCTGGTGCGGAGGACCCGCGATTGGCCGGCCATTTCTCTGGGCGGTAGTCCACGCGCTGCGGTGGGGTTGTTTTTTGTCGCACGCGCCCTCGCCGGAATGGATGGTCGTGATTATCTGCTGCCGGACGACGTGAAAGCAGCGGCCCTTCCTGTATTGCGACATCGCATCCTATTGAAACCGGAAGCTGATCTGGAAGGGCTTACGACTGATCAGGTCATCACGCAAGTCATCGCAGCCGTAGAAATGCCCAAGTGACGTAATGAACAGGAACGATTATCAATGAATTCGCCGCGACCATTGGTACCGACGGAAGCCGCCTCCCGTGGAAGGCCACTCGGCCGCATTTCTTTCGGCTTTGGACCGCGGTTTTTTGTGGTTCTGCTTTTGGGATTTCTGTGGCTGGTGCCCGCTTGGTGGTCCCCAAGATTGATTGTAGCGATGATCCTCTGGGATCTGCTGGCACTCGTCGCATTTGGTGTTGATCTGGCACGCTTGCCGAAGCCCCGAGAAATGGAAGGGCGCCGGACCTGGGAGCACGCACCTTCCCTCGCGACACGCTCTGCATTGACACTTGGGGTGCGCAATTATGGCAGAACGGCGACGCGTTGCATTCTTGTTGACGAAACGCCGGTATCCTTTCGAACTGCACCGCCTTCCCTTCCGCTGACCGTGCCTGCTAGACAGCTTGCAAGTATTACCTATGGAATTTTTCCCCGCGAACGTGGAGATACAAAGATAGGCAGTCTCTTCCTACGTTATCAGAGCAATTGGGGATTTGCGGAGCGCTGGGCCGCGGTAGACATTCCTCAGACTGTTCGCGTCCTTCCGGATATGGAACAGGCTCGGCAACACGCGCTGTACCTGATCCGAAGCCGCCAGGTAGAGATGGAAAAACGGCGACGCAGGCAGCGTGGGCAGGGTCGCGAGTTCGAGAGCCTGCGCGAGTACCGCCAAGGCGATGAAATGCGGGATGTTTGTTGGACGGCAACCGCACGCCGCCACCAGCTGACAACCCGGATTTTTGAAATTGAACGTAGCCAGGCGGTGTGGATCGTTCTCGATGCCGGACGGTTGCTTCGAGCGGAAGTTCGTCAAGAACAGAGCAACATCCGGTTGGCGAAACTGGACTATGCTGTGAATGCCGCGCTATCTCTGGCTCAGGTAGCGACTCAGTGTGGAGATCGAGTTGGCTTGCTCGCCTACGGCCGCGTGATCCAGCAAAACCTTGCCACAGGTCGCGGCCCTGCACATTTGCGCAGTATCGTGGACTGCCTTGCGCAGGTGCGCGGTGAAGCTTCCGAAGCCGATCACTCCCGCGCAGCCCGCGTGCTGCTGACGAACCAGAGCCGCCGTAGTCTGGTAGTCTGGATTACCGATTTTGCTGAGACACCAACCACACCAGAAGTCATTGAATACGCCATGCAGATGACCAAGCGACACCTCGTGGTGTTTACGGCGATGAATCAACCAGATTTGACTGCGCTGGCGGAGGCAACTCCACGCACGACGGAAGAAATGTACCGTCACGCTGCGGCACTGGAAATTGCGAACCGCCGCGATCTGCTGTTGCGCGGACTACGGCAGCGTGGTGTCTTTGCGTTTGAACTGGTGCCGGGATTATTGGCGTCTTCGATTGTGAACCAGTATCTGGATATCAAGGAGCGGAACTTGCTGTAGGTTCCGCAAGCGGCGCTTTACCGGTAGTGAACAAATAAATCAAAAGTGCGGCGAACAGCACAGCAGCCAGTCCGAATTTCATGGCCACGGGAGCGCCGCTCGGCGAGAAAAATCCCTCAATAAGCCCTGCAACGATTAACATTGGGATAGTGCCCAGTAAGAGGCGGGCCGCGCGGCTGCCGGCCTGTGCCAGCGAACTTTTACGGGGCAACATCCCGGGGAAAAGCATTCCGCGAGCGATTTCAAGGCCTGCCCCACCGGCGATGAAAATCGCCGGTAATTCCAAAACACCGTGAGGAGCAACGAAGCTCCAGAGTTGCAATGCCATACCAGCTTTCCAGGTAGCTGCGCCGATCACTCCCATCAGCAGTCCGTTCAACATGATCATCCAGATGGTGCCGATCCCCGCCGTGATGCCCATGGCAAAGGTAGTAAAGGCAACCGATAAATTGTTGGTCATGATTCCGGAGGAGGCCAGCGGCTTGATCGTAACAATGGACTCCGTCCACATCTGTCGCTGCTCAATGGTTTCCATCATGCGTGGGCCCAGCAACCGATAGGCAAAAGCAGGATCGTGCACTGTAACGACCCATGCAAGAATGGTCGTGAACGCGAAAATGGCGACGGCTAACAAGGTCTGTGGTAGCGTCTCCCGGAAAACTTGCGGGTACGTGTCTCTATAAAAACGCAGGATACCGCTGACTTTCGGCTTATGGCCCAAGTAGATCAGATTGTGGCAACGTCCGAGGAGTTGATTGAGATAAGAGGTTAATTGCCGGCTGGTTACATCTTCGCGCACGGTGGCAAGATCGGAAGCGGTTTGACGATACAATAGGCCAAGTTCCTGCAGTTCACTGTGGCTGAGGGCGGATACACCTCGACTGGCCCGTTGCACGAGCTCATCCAGACGAGCCCAGAAGGGTTTGCGCTTTTCCAGCCAACGATTGGAAATCATGTCCTTCCATACGCCTAACACCGGCGTTCCGTTCGAGCCGTCCGCCGATAAGCTTACCATCGAAACGCCAGAGCAAACCTCGCTGGACTTTGCGGTTGCCGGAATCGGCAGCCGTTTCCTGGCCATCGCTTACGACGCCATAATTCAATTCCTGATCGGTCTGATCGTTGGAATCGGGGGAATTATGGCGCTAGCCGGAATCTCGACCGTTGCTCCGAAAGCCGCAGTCTGGGGCGGGGCATTCTTGGTTCTGTTCTATTTCTTGCTCTACTTTGGCTACTACGCGATTTTTGAGATCCTCTGGAACGGACAGACACCCGGCAAACGCAAAGTTGGAATTCGGGTGATCAAGGATTCAGGACGTCCCTTGACTCCCGCGGAAACGATCGGTCGAAACCTCCTGCGAATAGTGGATTGGCTTCCTTTCCTTTACGCGGTAGGAATGGTCAGTGCATTTCTCACCAAAGGCAACAAACGATTGGGAGACCTGGTTGTCGGATCCTTGGTGGTTCGAGAGACTGCCTTGGTCGAACTGAAACCAGTGTGGCAGACCGCGCCGAGCGCTGGTGCGCCAGTACTTTCTGCAACGGCACCGTTGGGAGCGGATCGCTTGACACCGGAGGAGTTTGCGTTGATTGAATCGTTTCTGAGCAGGCGGTCAGCACTTGAACTTGACGTGCGCGACCAGATGTCCAGCGCAATTCTGAGACGCATCAAGGACAAACTTTCACTCCCAGCTGACAATTCCTTGTCACGAGAGAAAATTCTGGAATCCCTCAGTTTTGAACGGCGAGCGACGGCCCATTTTACGTAAGCCTCACCGCACAGCTATCTCCAACCTGGTCGAGGGTCGAATGACAGGTCATTGAAAGGAAGCGATCGCGAGTTCTAGCTCGTCAAACGTAGTGAAAAGATTCAGAAGTCCGACCATTTTCAGTGTCTGCACCGTGAACTTGGACGGTTTCAGCAAACGAATAGAACCTCCACTCTGTTTGCAGGTTGTCAGGTAGCGGACGAACATGCCGATGCCACTGGAATCGATCGTGGGAACCTCTTCGAGGTCAAGGATGATCTTCATATTTCCCTGCCCCACAAGTTCGTTCATCGTGGAATTGAATCGGTCGAGTGGAGGTCCCATGCTGAGGCGTCCACGCAATTTGATCACCTTGATTCCGTCCTGCGTTTTCAGTTCAATATCCACGGAAAAACTCCCTCCCTGCGAAACCGTCAACTGCGCGCAACCTGCGTTGACACTCAAACAAGCCTTTGTTAGAGTGCGCGGACAAGTTATTTAATCTTGTCGCAAAAAGCAAGGAACCCAGTCCTTCGGCGGCGCTCCCCGCAGAAAGTCGCCGGACAGAAAGTCGATCGTTTGGAAAGCCGGGAGCAAGATTCCATTCTAGACCTTTCAGAGCTCTCCAAGCACCTTTTGGGAGAGCAGGAAGTCGTGCCGCGCGCACGTATCTTCGCAAAATTCGTCTCCGGGCTTCTGGCTGAATCAGCAGTTAGTGTATACACCGTTGGGACCATAGACGATAAAAACTACTGGATCCCCAAAGCAACTGTGGGCGACGCCACGGTGCATGACGAAGCGATTCCACTCGATTCCGGGTTGATGGCAAGGCTTCAGGAAGATTCCTCTCCTGTTGTTCACAAGGGCGAAGACATAAAGCGGGAAGACTACCCGCACATCGACACTCGCCGAACGCTGTTTTCCCTCTGCTATATTCCTCTTGTCCACAACGAAACGCTGCATGGGACTCTGGAAATACTTTCCTTCGAAGAGGAACTATCTGAAGAAGCGATCGCCGCCTTGGTCCCTGCCGCAGGAGTGGCGGCAGCAGCAATCTCAGCTGCCCAAGCCTACGAAGAGGAACGGCACGGAACCTTCAGCTCTATCACTCGACTGACTCAGCTTTACGATCTCGAGAAAGTTTTTTCTTCTACTCTCGAGATGGAAGCGCTATTGCCGTTAATTGGTTCGAAATTCTCAGAGATCCTCGGTTGCCAGGCGGTGAACATCTGGCTGCTATTGCCCGATGAGTCCGTTGAATTGATGTACCAGGCCGGTGAAGACCCGACGAGTTTCAAAGGGCAAGTGCTCAAACCCAATGAAGGCATTGCGGGTGTGATTTCGGACAACGGTGAGCCCGTCTGCATTTCCGATGCCGACGATGAACGACTGTTGGCCCGCAATCAACCTCTACCAGAGTCGCCTGTGGTCTCCTTGATTGCTGCGGCCATCATGGATAAATCAGCGTTGGTCGGGGTGGTTGAAGCGATCAACAAACTGGACTGCACTCCATTCGATGACGACGACCTATTTACATTGAGTAGCTTGACAGAAACAGCTTCAACCGCGCTGCATAACGCGAGCTTGTTGATGGCAGAACGGAAAGTGGAAATCCTCGAGACACTGAACACAGTTAGTCACGAAATCACATCCACGCTCAACCTTGACCGCATGTTGCAGACCATTGTGAACGCACCACAGGCGGTCATCCCCTACGAGCGGGCGGCCATTGTTCTGGAGCAGAACGGCCGGTTCAAACTGAGCGCAGTGACCGGACTAACCCAGGTCAATGCCGACGCTCCCGAAATTGCCCCTCTAAATGAAATTCTGCAGTGGGCAGCACTCTCTGAAGAAATTCTTCACGTCCGGCAGCATGGCGAAGAGGTTGATGGCAAGCGCGAAGGGACGCGCGCCAAATTCAAGAAATACTTTGCTGAGTCCGGCATGCGCGGGTTTTATGCCCGGCCTTTGAATGATGACACTGGCCGCGTTGGCATGTATGCAATGGAAAGTAGCGATCCCGACTTTCTGGGGCCAGCGCAGATCGAAATTCTGGAATTGCTCGCTGGTCAGGCTACTGTGGCATTGCGCAATGCCCAGATGTACAAGGAAGTGCCGTTCATCTCTGTGATTGAGCCGGTGCTCGTGCGTAAGCGTAAGTTCATGGCCATGAAAAAAAGTCGCCAGCGACTGTACTTGGCATCGGTTACCACCGCTTTGCTGTTCCTGGTAGCCTGTCCACTTCCGCTGCGCGTCGATGGAGACGCGGTGGTTGCCCCCGGTCGTCGCGCCTTTGTACAACCCGAGGTGGAAGGTGTAATCGGCAAGGTATTTGTTCACGAGGGACAAACCGTGCGCCAAGGCGACGTGCTTGCGGAAATGGAAGCGTGGAATCTCCGCTCGGCAGTGGCGGAGGCGCAATCCAAGTACGAGACTTCCCTGCTACACATGAATCATGCGCTGGCCACCAATGATGGTACGGAAGCAGGTATTCAGCATGTTCAGGCGGATTATTGGAAAGCGGAACTTGAGCGGGCTAGGCAGTCCCTGGGAAAGGCAAAGTTGCGCTCGCCGATTGACGGCGTGTTGGCTACGCCGCACGTCGAGGAATTCTCGGGGCGCAAGCTGCAACAAGGTGATTCGTTTGCCGAAGTGATGGATACTTCGCAAGCAACTGTAGATGTGGCAGTTGATGATTCCGATGTTGGCCTGTTGAAAGTGGGACAACCGGCAGTCGTCAAGCTGAATAGCTATCCCAGGCGAACTTTCCGAGGCGACGTGCTGATTGTGAGCCCCAAAGGGGAACTCTTGCATGAAGCGCCTGTCTTTTACGCGCGCGTAGGAGTGCCGAACGCGGATGGCGCTATCCGCAGCGGGATGGAAGGCCGCGGGAAGATCCGCGTGAAATGGTATCCCGCGGCATATGTTTTTTTTCGCAAGCCATTTCTGTGGCTGTATTCCAAAGTTTGGTACTGGATTGGTTGGTAGGGATGCTTCGGAGGGGTAGTATGCGAAGTCTGCATTTGGCAATCGCTTTGGGAATCCCGCTCCTCGAGTACGGTTGCGGGGACAGCAAACCCGTTGCACCCGCGGTGACCAATGCCGCACCTGCTTCAACCGATATCCCTTCAAAAATTACACTCCCCGCCGAAGCCGCAGATCGGGCACTCATCGTGTCAGGCCCTATCATTGTGGAGCATCAAGTAGAAATGAATGCCCAACGCGATGGGGTGCTTGTCAAGCTTTTCTTCGATGCAGCGGCCCGTGTCAAGGCGGGAACGGTTTTAGCCCGCCTTGATGACCGCCAGATTGCCTCAAACCTTGCAGCAGCACGTTCGAAATCGCGGAGCATTGAAGCAGATCTGAAGAATTGGCAGTCGGAGGCCCAGGTGCTAGACGCTGATTACGTGAGGGCACAACGGCTCTGGGATCTTGGACTGATCTCTGAAGAGCAGTTGCAGCACGCCAAGTACAAGGCGGAATCGGACAAATGGGATATTAAGCGCGTAGAGGAAACTCTGAATACCTCGCGCGAGGAAGAACACTCACTCGAATTGGAGTTGGAGAAGACGATTGTGGCAGCTCCATTTGATGGAATCATTGCGCGGCGTTACGTCCGCGAAGGCCAAAATTTGGTCAAGGGCGACAGGCTGTTCTGGGTCACGGCAGAAGGCCCGCTCTTGATGCGTTTTACTCTGCCGGAGAAATATTTTGGACGCGTGGCGCGCGAACAGCAGTTTGAACTCACTTCGCCCGATGTTCCTGGCGAATCGCACTTCGCAAAGGTTAGAGAGATTAGCCCGGTTGTTGATCCCTCGAGCGGCACATTCGAAGTACTGCTCGCCTTGATGGGGGATCGCGGTGGGTTCCACGCAGGGATGACAGCAACCTTAAAAGTCGAGAACCCGCAGTAATCCGCATATGAACCTCACTCGCGCACTAAACGCTGCTCTGCCGGACATTCCAGCTCGCACCGTTGCGGAGCGACCTCCAAGACTTGACCCGGAATTGAGTTTTCGCGAACACATAGAGGATGGTAAACCCATTGTTAGAATCTATGTGCCCTCAGCCGCAGGGATGTTTGCATTCCCTGTTGAATACTGGAAACTGGCGCAGTTATTTGACGGCGTGCGATCCTACGACGAAATTGCCGAACTCTATTCGCGCGAAAATGGTGTCGAATACGATGGAAAGGCTGTCCGTGAATTCGCGGGCGATTTGGAGGTGAATGGGTTCTGGTACAGAACTAAGCAAGAGAAGAACATCATGCTTTTGCAGCAATCCGCCGACGAACGCCGCAAGACTCTGAGAGTAAAAAGCAAGTGGGCTGATCTGTCCGACGTTACCTTCCCTGCATTCAATCCCGACCGGTTCTTGACGTGGCTGTATGAGTATACAAAGTTCTTTTATACCCCGTGGTTCACAATGTTGAGCTTGATAGCGTTTGCCTGCTGCGCTGCGCTTACAATTTCGCACTGGGAACAAATAGGGCGAGATAGCGTTGAGTTTTATAATTTCACCAATAAATCCTGGGGAGATGTTCTTGCACTTTATACGCTTGGAATGTCCGTAGTTGCCATCCATGAGTTTGCACACGCACACGCGTGTAAGCACTACGGCGGGCATGTTCGCGCGATGGGATTTGCCCTGGTTTATTTGACACCAGCCTTCTATACCGACACGACAGAAGGTGCGACTCTGGCAACTCGATATCAGCGTTTGATCATCGTGATGGCAGGGATTTGGGCCGAGCTCATTTTGTGCTCAATTGCGACACCAATCTGGTGGGGAACTCCTCCGCAAACCCTGATTCACGACAGTGCCTATTTCATCATGATGATGACGGGATTGATGTCAGTAGTCTTGAATTGGAACCCGCTGATGCGGCTCGACGGGTATTTCATGCTATGCGAAATCGTAGGAGTTGCGGATATCAAGGAAAGGTCGACCGCTTTCGTCTCTGCATGGGTAAAAAGGAATATCTGGCGGCTGGAAATTGAAGTTCCATACGTTCCGAAACGGCGTCGTTTTGGTTTTGCGATTTACGCGCTGCTTTCCGGAGCTTACAGCTACACTGTTCTTTACATCGTTGCAAGATTCGCTGGCAACTTTGTACGAAATTTCAGTCCGGAGTGGGGATTTCTGCCGGAAATAGGCGTAGCCATCCTGATTTTCCGTTCGAGAATTCGATTACTGGTGAACTTTATGAAACTCGTCTATCTCGATAAAAAGGATCGCATCCTCGCATGGTTTACGGTTCGAAACGCGAGTGCAGTGACAGTCTGTACGATGATACTGCTGACTTTGCCGGTTTGGCATGAATCTGTGACCGGAAGGTTTTTCCTAGAGCCAGTCAGCAGCGTTGAATTGAGAGCGCATGTGCCAGGCACTCTGGTACAGCTCAAAGCCGTGGAAGGTCAACGGGTCATTACCGGAGAGAAGTTGGTCATGTTGAACAATGTTCCACTGCAATCTAAATATGATGAACTACGCGCCCAGTTAGTCCTCGCCTCTGACCGAGCCATTGCCACCTCTGACAATCGCTCCGTTTACGGCGCCAACCTCAAGATGCGTGATCAATTAACTGCACAGGTTGAAGAGTATTCCGCGATGCATGCGGCTTTGGAACTCAGCAGCCCGATTTCCGGAGTGGTGGTCACACCGAGTGCGCAGAATTTGCTAGGAACGTATGTTAGTTCCGGAAGCAAAATCCTAGAAGTGGCTGACGAAACGACCCTGCGAGCAAGAATATACATTTCCGAATATGACTTTTCCCATGTAAAGAGGGGAGCGAACGCTCGAATTCAGGTGCGGGGTTTATTAAGAACTCTGGAAGCTCGCATTATCGACGAGGCAGCCCGCCCCGTTGAGATGGATCCCGGACTGAAGGCTGAAAACGAGTCAAACGGTTTGCACCCCTTGCACTATTACCTGGTGGAGTTACATGTGGACAATCCAGATATGAAATTGCGCCCTGGAATGATGGGCATAGCGCGGGTATATGGAGAACGACGAAGTATTGCGGGAATGCTTCGCGACTCTATCGCGGACTTCTGTGGCCGGAAGGTCTGGTGAAGAGGTCACGGAAAAAACTGTCCGAACAACTAGAAGGCTGCCTTTCAGCAGCCTTCTTCGAATCCATTCGAATTCTAATCAATTGAAAGTACTAGTTGATTGACCGCTTGAGATCGATCTTGCGCTTGAGATCGACCTTGCGCTTCAGCCCCATTCCTGGACGTTTGAGGTCAACTTTGCGCTTCAGCCCCATTCCCGGACGTTTGAGATCGATCTTGCGCTTCAGCCCCACTCCCGGACGCTTAAGGTCCATTGTTTCAGGTTTTGTAAAAGTTTCGCTTGGGCTTGCGCTGGCAACATTGGCCTTCTTGGTGGTCTTCAAAGTGCTAATCAAGCTCTTTTTTTCGATAGACATTTTGTTCACTCGCCTTTCGCTGATTTTTTCAACCGCCGACGATTTCTCAATAGAGCACGGCTTGTACCAAAGCGATCTCACCGAAGCCCTGCCCGCCTTCTATTGAAAATAAAGCGCTTATTGGAGTTGTAGCACTTGGGGTCCTACAAGGGGCAGTGAAAATTTATTGGTGGGTTAAAAATTAACCTCCGATGGGTTAAGTTTTAACCACACCAATGGGTACTGTTACTCAATTTTGTGTTTCCGGCAGAGATACTTCATCCGCTGCGGGTCCATCTGCAGAAGGGCCGCAGCGGCGGCCTTCTTCCCGCCTGTCCGGCGCAGTGCCGCGCTGACATAGGTAACCTCGATCCGCAGCATTTCGGCGTCGAAATCGACTCCACCATCCGGAATCAGGATGGCCTCCTGGCTGGCGCTGCTCGAGTACAAGAGATTTTGCGGCAGATGCTCGGCGGTAATCGTGGAGCTGTCGGTAATGATGACTAGGCGTTGGACCAGGTTCTCTAGCTCTCGGACATTCCCCGGCCATTTGTAGTCTTCCAGAATCTCCAGGACATCGGGTTTTATCGACTTAAGGGGTTTCTTAGCGGATGCACAATAAATTCTGAGAAAGTGATCTACCAGCAAGGCCAGATCTCCTTTTCGCTCGCGTAAGGGGGGAATGAAGATCGGGACGACATGGATCCGGAAGTAGAGATCTTCGCGGAAGCGTCCCTTGCGCACGCAGTCCTCGAGATCCTCGTTGGTAGCCGCGATCAATCGAAAGTCGATTTTGCGAGCGCTACGGCCGCCTAAACGCTGCACAGCGTGTTCCTGAAGGACGCGCAGGAGTTTGCTCTGCAGGCTGAGCTGAAGAGTAGTGATTTCGTCTAGGAACAGCGTGCCACCTTGCGCCAGCTCGATTAGACCTGGTTTTGCGACGTCTGCCCCGGTGAAAGCCCCCTTCTCGTAACCGAACAACTCGGATTCCATCAAACTTTCGGGCAAAGCGGAGCAATTCAGGCAAATGAAGGGACTGTCAGCGCGAACGCCACACTGAACGATAGCGTTGGCCACGAGTTCTTTGCCGACACCGCTCTCTCCGCGCAACACCACCGAAGCATTGGTGCCAGCCACCGCTTCGATCGATTGGTAGATCTTCTGCATGGCAGAACTTGCGCCTAGGAGACCGCAAAACGAAGTGCGACTTTCAGCCTGTTGGATGACCCGGCGTCCTTCGAGCTCTAAGGCTCGCTTTTCAATGGCACGGGAGAGAACGATCTGGAGCTCCGCATAGTTGAGTGGGAATAGAAAGCACTCGTCGGCGCCAGCCTGGCTGGCTTTTAACAGCAGCGGCCGCTGGGCTGAACGGGTAAACACAACCAGTACCACGTCATCACGAATCTTTCTCATTTCCGTGAGGACGTCGAGTCCGTCCGTCGGGCCGTCTCCCACACAGTCCAGGTCAAAGAAAATGGCATGCAGTTCGGAACGTTCCAGCGTGTCCTTGATCTCCGTATCGCTGGACGCCAGCGATACGCGAAACTCGTTTCCCAACTGTTTGCGGAATTCCGGAAAGAGATCCAGGTCGTCGGTAATAAGGGCAAGGGAGAAACGTTCAGGGCTGGCCATGGCTGCGGGCAATCGAGCTCTCCAGGTGCAGGCGAGATTATAGGAGAGACGCAAGGCGAGAGGAAGCGTGAACTGCGAAGCCGTGGAATCTGCGACTAGTTGTCATCTACCAGCTACTGGACAGAGTATTCCTTCGCTAAGAGACTGTAATCACATCTCCCCATCTACTTTCCGCTGTCTCGGAGTATCCCCGGGTAGTACGATAAAGGCCGATTCGCCCGCCGTAGAACTGCGAGTTTCCCAATTCGTGGAGCCAAGCATGACTGTGCTAGCCAGACGTTTCCTGTTGGTTACAGTATTACTATGCGCTTTGTCCAGCGTCACCTATGCCCAGGGGTGGCAGCACGTGGGCAAAGTGGACAGCGTCCAGAAACGCGACGATGGCGTGGAGCTTGCCACTGGCAGAGCCAAGGTGAGGGTCACTTTTGTGCGCGAGGGCCTCGTGCGGGTTCGATTAGCACCCAACGGTGAATTCCCGGCCGACCACTCTTGGGCCATCATTCAGTCTCCCGAGCCACCCATTGTCACTGTACAGGAGGGAACGGACACGGTAACTGTTTCCTCGGGCGACGTCGTTGCCAGTATCAACAAGGCTTCCCTGCTGGTGCGTCTGGGGGATAGCGAAGGGAATCTGGTAGTGGCCGACGAGCCTTCGCTGCCCATGGCCTGGAGCGGCGAGCGCGTCAAAGTGTGGAAGAAAATGCCGCTGCTCGAAAATTACTACGGTTTGGGCGACAAGCAGGGCCCGCTGAACCGGCGCAATCGTTCCTTCACGATGTGGAACACGGATTTCTTCGGCTGGCAAGAGTCTGACCAACCGCTTTACAAAACGATTCCCTTCTTCATCGGCATGAACCAAGGAAAGGCTTACGGAATATTTTTCGACAATGCCTATCGTAGCAATTTCAATTTCGGGCTGGACTCTCAGGATTTTTATTCCTTCGGAAGCGAAGGCGGAGAGCTCGACTACTACTATTTCGCCGGACCGGATCCGCGCCGCGTGGTGCAGGCGTTTGCCTCGCTGACGGGCCACGTGGAACTACCTCAATACTGGACTCTGGGATTCCAGCAAAGCCGCTACTCCTATTACCCAGAGGCTCGTGTGGAGGAGGTCGCAGCAACGTTTCGCAAAAAGAAGATTCCGGCCGATGCAATCTATCTGGACATCGACTACCAGCAGGGCAATGCGCCGTTCACGGTGAATCGTGATTATTTTCCGACTTTTGAAAAGCTGGTCAAAAATCTTAGCGGCGAGGGATTTCACACCGTATTGATCACCGACTTGCACATCAAGTACGTCCCGAATGGGGGCTACGCGCCCTATGAGTCGGGAAGCAAGAACGACGTCTTCGTGAAAAAAGCGGATGGGTCGCTGTATGTCGCGGAGGTATGGCCGGGCCCGAGCGTATTCCCTGATTTCACCCTAACCCGCGCGCGCACATGGTGGGGCGAACAATATGCAGACTTCGTCAAGATGGGCATCTCCGGGTTCTGGAATGATATGAACGAGCCGGCAGTTTTTCTAACCCCCACAAAGACCATGCCAGAGGATAATCGGCATCGACTGGATGATGGCTCGAGCCTAGATCATCGCGCCGTCCATAACGTTTTCGGAATGCAAAACGTTCGCGCCACCTACGATGGCTTACGCAAACTGAGGCCCAACGAGCGGCCATTTATCTTGACCCGCGCAGCCTATGCCGGGACGCAGCGCTATGCCGCAACCTGGACGGGCGACAATTCCAGCACATGGAATCACTTAAAAATGAGCACGCCGCAGCTGCTCAACATGGGACTATCTGCATTTCCCATTGTCGGTGCAGACATCGGGGGATTCGCCGGATCACCCCCCTTCGACCTGTTGACCCGCTGGATCGAAGTTGGCGCCTTCAATCCAATTTATCGGGATCACACTGCAAAAGGCACACTCGATCAGGAACCTTGGGCAAACGGCCCGGAGCAGGAAGCTATCCGGCGCCGTTATATTGAACTTCGCTATCGGCTGTTGCCATACACCTATACGACCGTCGAGGAAACCACACGCACCGGGTTACCCATTATGCGACCGCTATTTCTCGAGTATCCCCAGGTAAGCGATTTTTACGAGGATGGTCGCGACTTTCTATTTGGCCACGATTTTCTGGTGGAACCTGTGGTAACAGAAATGCTCGATCCGCTGGAAGTGAAATTCCCACCTGGCGGCTGGTTTGATTTTTGGACTTCCAAACAGTTTACCGACAAGGACAAGATTTCACTCAGTCCAAAACTCGATGAGATGCCGTTGTACGTCCGGGCCGGAGCCATCGTGCCGCTTCAGCCGCTGGTCCAGTACACCGCTGAGACACCGAACGGCCCTTTAGAATTGCGCGTTTATTTGGGCAGCGACTGTCACGGTGCGTTATACCAGGATGATGGACACTCCTACGACTATCAAAAAGGAGATTTCCTGCGCATAGCCTACTCCTGTCGAGTCTCATCCTCAGGAGTAAGCGTGAATAGCCACGTAGACAAGAACGGCTTTAAACCTTGGTGGAACGCCATCGAGCTGAAAGTATACGGTGTCTCCAGGAAGCCGAAAGAAGTACGAGTTGGCGATCATGTTGTAATGGATTGGAAATACGATGGGGCCGAGCATGTTGTTCGGCTCTCGATCCCGGATGGTTTGGGCGATTGGACGGTCCAGATCACAGAGCCGTAAATCCGACATCTCTAACGCAATTGGAGGATGGAAATGCTTTGTGGCGGAAGAGACAGCCGAAGCTCCCGTCCGGAAAGTTCGGCCCGTGCATTGCCAAATAAGACGGAAACCCCCGCGGTGTTTCCCGCGGGGGTTTCGCGCAAGGACACCTTCAGTATTTTTTCTGTTGCCCCATTGTTGAACGCTACGGCAAGTCGCTCTTCTTCGGATTCGCGCACAAACACGTAGGAGGAATCGTTAGCGGCCAGATGCCAGAGCGTTCCACTGCGGAGCGCCCCATGTTCGCGACGCAACCGAAGTAATGCCTGTACGAAATCGAAAATCTCCTGCTGCTCGGGCGTGCGGCCTTCGGCAGTAAATGCGTTCCTCGAGTCTTCGTGCCAGCCGCCGGGAAAGTCGCGGCGATTATCCGGGTCGCCCCCACCCTGTAATGCAATTTCGTCACCGTAGTAGAGCTCCGGAATGCCCCGAAGCGTCAGGATTAGTCCAAAGGCAAGCTTCAGTTTTGCCGGAGTGGCGCCAGGCATTGCTGCAAACCGAGGGGTGTCGTGATTGGCAAAGAATGGCACTAGATACTCGGGATGCGGATACAGTGAATCCTGCCGCAAAATATTGGGAATCTTACCGACGGGTGCGTCTTTCAACAGGACATTACGCAGAGTGAAATAGGTGGGAAAATCGAACACCGTGGTGAGCTGGGTATCAATGCCATCCCAGCCGCGGCGCCCGCCAACAAAAAACGACGTGACCGTCGGGTCGGGGTGGAACACCTCTCCGATTGTCGAAAGACGGGGGTAGAGGGATCGTAAGCCTGTGTGCCACTGCGCCCAAAAATTTCTCGAGACGTAGGGAAATGTATCGATTCGGTAGCCATCTAGTCCGGAAGTTTCCGCCCACCAGATGCTGTTCTGGACGAGGTAGCGCACCACGATGGGATTTTCCGTGTTCAAATCTGGCAAGAGGCCGAAGAACCATCCCTCGGTCAGATTACCGTGCATTTGCGGCGGTGTGTGCGGATCTGCCAGTAATTCAAACAGGTCGTTGGCGTCTTCTTTTTTGTCGGAGAGCCCGTAAAACGATCCCTTCAGGGGCGAGAAGGAATCTAAGTGCTGCGCTGCCGTGCCATGGAACCAATCTGGCAGTGGTGGATTCATTACCCATGGATGAAGTGGCCCCACATGGTTGGGGACCACATCGAAAAATACTTTCATGTGTTGCTGGTGGGCGGCCTCTACCAGTTCCTGATATTCCTGGACAGTGCCGAGGTGAGGATCGACCGCGTATAAATCTATCGCGCTATAGCCGTGGTAGTCCGCAGCAGCCCCATTTTTGACCACAGGAGTAAACCAGATGGTGGTCACACCCAGTTCTTTCAAATAGGGCAGGTGCTCTTCGGTACCCCGCAAATCTCCGCCGTGATACGCCCGGGCATTCGCGCGATCGTGAGAACCGGGAAATTCTGCGGGCTCGTCATTCACAGGATCGCCGTTGGCAAAGCGATCCGGCATGATGAGGTAGATCACATCATCGGTGGTCAGTCCCTGATTGCGCCCCAGAATCTGTTTGCGCGCTGCTAGCGGCAATTCGAATGTGGTTTGCCCCTTGGGTGTGGTGATTCGGCAGACCGTGGTCCCAGACTTCAAATTTGGCCCGAGCTTTAACCAAAGAAACAGATAATTTCCGTTTGCCGAAGATTCGGTCCTACTAACGATGATGTCTTGCAGGTTACAGCTTGCATGGGTGGCTTCGAGATGTGTCCCGGTGAGAAGAATCATCAGGTCCGGAGTAAGGTTTACCCACCAACTGGGTGGTTCAATCTTGGTTACCCTGGGCCCGTCCTGAGCCTCTTTGACCTGCGCCAACCCGATGTTTGTTCCGAAGACAAAGAACATGATCGCAAAAACGCACGGCAAGCGAACAGACGCAAAGGTAAAAACGTGCTGACGAAAGGCAGGCATATTTTCTCTAGGCGAGCTTACCAGAAAGAAAGCAAAAAAAAGGAGGCGGAGCCTGTATTCCGTCTCGCGGCTCGTGGTATGGGGCAGGAAATCACGCGCCGCATCCCGGCCAGCAGTGTGTGGAGTGCCTTGCGCACCCCCCAATTAGCCCCCCCTAGCTGACGGCGCACTGCTTCTCACATGCGGATGGGACGAAGCTCTGGATTTTCGCTGCAGTAGGTCTCATACGCCAGCCAACCGATCACGGCCAGCATTCCTATCCAACCGACGCATCGCACGAATCCCCCGATCTTCTGATCGTAGGGGAGAATATTCCATTGACCGAAAAGTAGCGTCCAATCACTTTCATCGGAATTGACTAGCGGCAAAGCGGAAGTACGGGCATCTGCCATGTATACTCCGATGTATAGAAAATTCTCGAAGAACCAAAACAGGGTGAAGGCAACGCCATAGACCTGTCGTTGGTACAAAAAGCCCGCCGCGCATGCCAAAGGCACAATTAATTCCCCGAGCGTGCCACCCAGCAGCATGATGGTACTGCCGCCCCAGCTGAAAAATAGATGGCCCGCCTCATGAATCATCAAATTAACAAAATCGGGGAATAGAAAGCCGCTCGTATTGTGCCAGGCATAGAAAAGAAAGAGTAGGTAGGCGAACAACCAGAATGCGCCGCCCAACCGAGAAACTGGCTTCCACGGGGGCCACACGGCAAATATCAATCCCATACTGCTAGGTTAGCAACGGATTCCCAAGATTTTGTGCTCCACCTGCGGAAAGGTTTCGCCAGCAGAAACGCCATCGATCAGCCTGACTGGCTTTTGGTTTTCGCGCTACTCTCCAAGGAAGCCTCGACAGCTTCACCGCCCGTGATCAGTCGCGCGCCCCGGCTAAAGGTCAAATACTCGAATCCCCATTGTATGAACACGATAATGCGGCTCTGAAACTGCACGATGTACATCAAGTGGATAAATAGCCAGATCATCCAGGCAATTAATCCTGACACGTGCAGGCCGAAAATATTGGCCACCGCGGCAGCGCGGCCAATTACCGCCATGTCACCCTTGTTGAGATAGCGAAATGGCTTGAATTCCTTTTTGCCAGTTAGCCGGTCAGCGATGGTTTTCCCTGCATAATGGCCTTCCTGAATGGCCGGCTGCGCGACGCCCGGCAGCGGCTTTCCGCGCTCGTCCAGAACCAACGCCAAATCCCCCACGAGAAAAATATTGGGATAGCGGGGTACTGTTAAATCCGGGAGCACTTTAATTTTTCCGGAGCGATCTGCCTCCGCTCTTGTCCGCTCCGCAACGCGCCTACCGAAAGCGGTTGCAGTTACGCCACCGGCCCACAGCACTGTTTTTGCATTCAGTAAGATTTCCTTGTTTTCGTGCTGGTACTCCACGCCTTGGCTGGTAATTTCATTTACCAGCGCGCCTTTTATCACTTTGACGCCTAATCGTGCGACCAGTTGTTCCGCCTTTGCCGACAAATCTTCCGGATAAGCACTCAGTACGCGCGATCCCCCGTCCAGCAAGTAGATCTGCGATTCCTGAGGATGAATGTTACGAAAATCGTGCCGCAAGGTTTCCTGGGCAATTTCGGCCAAGGCACCCGCCAGTTCAAGGCCCGTCGCGCCTGCCCCTACGATCACAAAGGTCAACCACGCACGCGCCTCAGCTTCCGTTTCGGCGCGCTCTGCCCTTTCAAAGGCGTTCAGCAGCTTATGCCGGATCGCCGTGGCTTCTTCCACCGTTTTCAGGCTCGGCGCCTGCTCTCTCCAAACATCTTTTCCGTAGTAGGAAGACTGCGAACCTGTGGCGATGATCAGGGTATCGTACGGAAATACGCCACCATCGAGCAATGTAACCTTTTGTGTGTCAGGGTCAATGTCCACCGCCTCACCAAGCAGCACCTGGGTATTCTTTTGGCGGCTCAAGACCGATCGCAGTGGTGCCGCAATCTCTCCCGGTGACAAAGAGCCGGTGGCAACTTGATAAAGGAGGGGCTGGAAAAGATGAAAATTCCGTTTGTCGATCAACGTGATCTGTGCGTCGGCATGCTTCAGTGTTTGTGCGGCAACCAATCCGCCAAAGCCTCCACCTAATATCAACACCCGATGCTTATCAGTCATCCCGCTCTCACTCCTTGCTTGGATTCAACCTAGCAATTCCGGTTATGCAGCAACTGCTGCTAACATAAACCCAGAGCTTAGTATGGTACCCAATAGAGCGGATCGAAATGAAGAGTTAGAGCGAGACACATTGCGTTTCTTGTGCTCGATCCTTATTCAGCCTGCCACCCGCATGGAGCTGCTGGCACTGCTCGATAGCTCGCAATTTTCTGACGTCGTTCACCGCGTCATTTATGAGGAGATTCGCGCCATCGGCCCGGTACCCTCGCGCAACTTGCGGGAAGTTCTCCCGGCCCGTGTGGCAAACCGTGGCTTTCCCGATTTCGATCTGAAGGAGTTTCTAGGACCTTCCAATGCATCGGAAAGTGAAGTTGAAGAACTCTACATGAGCGTTCTTGAAATGATTGAGGTGCGCCACCGGGACGACGGTCCGACCTTAGCACATTGATTTGTTCCCGGACTTGTTTCCGAGGCTCCACACGCCGGGAATCGTCAATCCGCATTTCGGACAGTTCCCCTTCTTCAAACAGTTCGTCATAACGCTGTGCCACAAACGCTCAACAAGCAATGTATTGCAGGACGGGCAGTAGGTATTCGCCGCCTCCGTGAAGAGATTACCCTCATAGACGAACCGGAGGCCGGCCCTTAATGCTATCTCTCGGGCATGATGCAGTGTTTGAGGCGGCGTCTTCGGTTTATCCTGCAATTTGAAATCTGGATGAAATGCCGTGAAGTGCAGCGGCACGTCTGGCCCCAAATTCTCCAGAATCCAGTCACAAAGTCTTCGCGTTTCTCCGGGATCATCGTTCAGCGTGGGGATCATCAGGTTGGTTATCTCAAACCAGACCGGAGTCTCGTTCTTTAACCAACGAAGCATCTCTAACACCGGCGCAAGATGAGTCAGGGTGATTTTTCCGTAGAAAGCTTCGGTGAATGCTTTGAGGTCGACATTTGCTGCGTCGATGTGGTCGTAAATGTCGTGGAACGCTTCATACGTGATATATCCGTTTGTCACCATCACGGTTTTAAGCCCATGCTCCCGGGCTGCCCTGCAAATGTCGATCACGTATTCGCCCCAAATCGTTGGCTCATTATAGGTGAACGCGATCGAGTCACACCCATTTCGCAGCGCCAGTAGCGGCACCTCTTCTGGCGATACCGCCTTCGAACTAACCTGATCCTGATGCGATTTGGAGATGTCCCAGTTCTGGCAAAAGAAACAGCCCATGTTGCAACCGGCTGTCCCCATACTGAAAACACTTGTCCCCGGCAGAAAATGATTCAGTGGTTTTTTTTCGATAGGATCGATTTGCAGAGCCGCAGGAGCGCCGTAACCTAGATTGTAGAGTTTGCCATCCTGATTTACGCGAATGAAACAGAAGCCTGCCTGCCCCAGGTGGATACGACAGTGCCTAGGGCAAAGGTAGCAGTGAACGCGGCCGTTGGCTTCTGCCTCCCACCACGATGCTTCATGCAGCGCCTCCGTCTTTTGGAGGATCTTCAGGTTACTCACGATTCACTTCCCTACCTTGCAGTATAGCGCGGTGGTCAGGAAGGGGACACGGCGTGGGAAATTAGCTCCAGGCTTAGGCTCGGCGACTTTGCGCGTGACGGCGCTCTGCAGCCCAATCGGCGAAACGATTCAACTGGCGGCGGTACTTCCAGCTCAACTGGAAAAACTTCCTGGCATCCAGATCGGCGCCCGCATTCCCTAGAAAAGTTTCAAAGCGCCATTGAAGATAGGGACTCCTCCACGGTTGCAGCCGGAAGCCCCGCGAAACGGTCCAGTAATAGCGAATTGCTTTCCACATGTGTCGCCCAACCTAACGCACTCCCGTTTTGCCGATTTTACTGTCCCAACGGGGCCGAAATGTGCTCATGGACCAGCAGCCAGCTCTTGCCTCGCTTCTCCCAAATCCCCGTGTAGCGGACATTCAGCTGAATGTCTTTGCCGTCCTTCGTCTTTTCCGCAAGGTGCATGGGCACGGTGGTCCAAGCGAGATTCCCGCGGCGCGTGGTCCTTAGCTCTTTGCCAGCAGTCAGGCTGACGCTGGCCGCCGTATCGAAAAACTCCTTCTGCACGCCCGCCTGGTATTCTTTCCAACTGTTGTAGGAAAACGGCGCCAAGTCGTAAAAAACCAACCCATCGTTTTGCGCATAGAATTTGGCGGCATTGGCAGGGTTGCCCGAACTCCAAGCGGCACAATACGCGTCAGTCAGCTTCCGAAATGTAGCGTCATCCGTGGCCTTCTGTTGGGCAAGGGCACCTACAAAAGTCAGCATCCCGCCAAAAAAAGCGATCCCCACATATAAAATCCAATGATGACCCAAGTTGGCTACCCGAGAACTTGTGTCGTGATGACCTGACATGTACACCTCTCCGTAACTTGTTTGTAGCTGCAACCTCATCCTGCCAACACTTCTTTATATGACCCTAAGGTATTCAGTTTCGGTGTGGATTTCAAGTCACAACTCCGGTTCCCACTCGTCGGAGTTCTGCCCTCGTTCGCCGATCTGCAGCCTCCGTTCACCGATTCCTGCATGCCATCCTTCACCTCCGTATCTATTCTGGCCCTGGGTAGCCAAGGTGGCTGCCTGGAGGCGAACATGGTACGGGTAATCCGGCAAAACGAAACACGGAATAGCGGGTGGATGGCCGCATTTTGGCTCACCGGGGTTGTCCTGTTTATGATGGAATTGCAGGCTGTCCTGAATTATGTTGAATCACGTTTCGCCGACCTATCACCAAACCCCCTCGGTGTTCTGCCGGCATGGGGATTGGCCACCTTGAAGTTGGCGGAGAGCGCGTTCTGGAACTACGGGCAGTTGGAAGCGACATTTCAAATCGCACCTTTCATTGCACTTCCGTTTGCGTTCCTAGGGTTGTCCCTATCAATGAAGGGTTCGATCGGGTTTCCGCGGCAGCAGGACCACACTTAGGCAATCCCGGGCAAGGCCTCGCGGCGATCTTCAGGAGAGATACATGAGCGATTCAGACAAATTCGACGGTGAGAAATTCCGCGACAATCTTCGCGAGAACATTTATCAGAACGCTACGGAAAAGAGGAATGCGCGGTCTTTGCCGCCGCACAGGGCGAACGGGTTCATCCCAGGCATTATTCTGGTCATTGTCGGAACAATTTTCCTTTTGGATCACATGGGAATTATTCGCGGAGAGGAGTTGTGGAAATTCTGGCCTCTGGCTATTGTCGGCGTGGGACTTCTCAAACTGTTCAACGACGGGGAACGCGCGGTGGGTGTTGGGTTTATTCTCGTCGGAGTCATTGTGCAGTTATATAGGCTGCGGGTCGTTACCTTGTCCTGGGATACGATTTGGCCCTTCATTTTGATCGTTGTTGGGGCTTCCATGATCTTGAGCAGGTTTGAAATGCCCAGGATTCCAGGTCTACAAGGTTCTCTGGTCAGCGATGGGCGTGATTCCCTGAATGAGCACGCGCTGTTTGGCGGGGTGGAGCGCCGCGTCAGCATCAACAATTTTCGCGGAGGCGTGATCACCGCCGTCTTCGGAGGCGTCGAAGTTGACTTCCGCTCTGCCGACATCGAAGGGGAGGAAGCTATCGTTTTGGTAGAGGCAATTTTTGGCGGAATCGAAATCACTGTTCCGGATCGTTGGAACGTGACCTTCCAGGGCCAAAGCATTTTTGCGGGCTTCACGGATGAAACTCGCCCGCAGCTTCCCGATCCAACCGGCGCTCCAGTCCGCAAAACGCTGGTGCTGCGTGGCAGAGCCATATTTGGCGGCATCACGGTAAAGAACTGAACGCTACATGGATCAATTCAACATTCGCAAAACAGTTTTTGTTTCCTTGTGGCTTGCAGGACTGCTCTTCGCCGCGATTCTTGCGGTTGTGTTCGTTTCCAGTTGGGAAATGGGTTGGCAGAGCGCCATCGCTCTCGCCGTGCCTCTTTCTGTTCTAGCACAGGGAGTCGCCTGGTCTGCTCGTTATTCCTGCCGCAGCAACCCGCTTGGACGGGCGAGTTTCGGTCAAGCCTTTCTCACCCATATCAGCGCGGCAGTCGTTCTCAGTTTTCTTTGGGTCGCGGTGGGCCGGATACTGGCGAAATGGCTCGATTCGGGGTTAGGTTGGAATGGAACATTTCTGCACTATTCGCAACTGCAGTCGCGGCTTTATGCCATCGGCTTCGCCTATTACCTGCTGGCCGTGGCCTTTCACTACACTCTGTTCGCGCAGGAAGCATCACGGCAAGCCCAACAGCGTGCCTTGGAATCCAGTGTCCGCGCGCGCGACGCTGAACTGAGCGCCTTAAAAGCCCAAATTAATCCGCATTTTCTGTACAACAGTCTCAATTCCATCAGTGCGCTGACCAGTATTGACCCTGCGCGCGCACGAGAAATGTGCGTTCTGTTGGCGGACTTCCTACGCATGACCCTCGGATTGGGAGAAAAACCACTGATTCCCTTGCAGGAAGAGCTTGCTCTACTGGATCGCTACTGCGCAATCGAGAAAGTCCGCTTCGGCGATCGACTGCGAATTGAGAAAACCATAGATGAACAGGCCACCCTTTGCTTGCTCCCTCCCCTGTTGCTGCAACCTCTGTTTGAAAATGCGGTTGTTCACGGAATCGCGCAGTTGCCGGATGGGGGTTCCGTGCGCCTCAGCGCTGGTCGGCATGAGGACAGGATCCAGCTGGTAGTGGAAAACAGTTGGGACCCTGAAGCTGTCTCAACTCGAAAGAAAAATGGCGTTGGACTCAAAAATGTCCAGCGGCGTATCGAAGCTCGATACGGAAATGATGCCCAGATTGACGTGAAGACGGAAGAACACCTGTTCCGAGTTACCTTGAATCTTCCGGCCGAACTCCCGGAGGCACAATGAGCAGCCACGAAAAGAAATGGAGGGCGCTGATCGTCGACGACGAGGAACTGGCTCGCAAGCTCCTACGCGAAATGCTTTCCTCCCATTCGGAAATAGAAATTGTAGCGGAATGCGCAAATGGGATGGAAGCCGTGAAAGCAGCCACAGAACTCGCACCTGACCTGCTGTTCCTGGACGTGCAAATGCCCAAGCTCACGGGATTCGATGTATTGGAACTCCTGGACGCCAGCAAGCTCTCTGTTATTTTCGTAACGGCGTACGACCAGTACGCCATGAAAGCGTTTGAAGTCCACGCCTTAGATTATCTGCTGAAACCTTTCAGCCGCGAACGATTTGAAAACGCGCTGGAACGGGCAAAGACACAGCGCCCTGAAAAACGCGCAGAACCACTTTCCCTGGCGGCAACTGCCCGCCCGGCAGGGCAATATCTGGAACGCATAGTTGTGAAGGACGGCACGAAAGTAGCGCTGATTCCCGTGAAGAAACTTGATTATGCCGAGGCACTGGACGATTACGTTTCGCTGGCCAGCGAGGGAAAGAAGCAACTGAAACAGCAAACCATTTCCGGACTCGAAGCCGCCCTCGACCCGGCACTTTTCGTGCGAATTCACCGCTCCTATCTAGTAAATATCGAGCGCGTCGTGCGCATCGAGCCTTATGCAAAGGACAGCAGAGTAGCGGTGTTATCGAACGGAGTGAAGTTGCCCGTAAGCCGTGCGGGGTTTGCACGATTGAAAAAGCTGCTCGATGACAAATCTTGATTATGACGCCGCGCGTCGCACCCAGATACGCGATGTAGCTGGCTTCCCAAGGTGTATCATCTGCCCGGCCGCGCGGAGCGTCATGGTTTCATCATACTCGCGCTTCAGAACTTCAATTTTTGCCGACGGCCGCAACTGTAACCCATCCAGAAACTCCAGAAAACCCTCATCTTTTTCATAAACACAGAGGATCTCGGCACTGTCCTGGGCCTTTAGTTCTGAAAGCAATATGGCTCCGCTCTTGCGAAGTTGCGCGACGCCACCCTTCATGGGCACCCCGTGCGGACAGGTGCGGTGGCCTGCGAAGCGTTTCATCAGTAGCGCTTCCACTTCCGGCGAGATCGCGTGCTCCATGCGTTCTGCTTCGGCATGCGCTTTCGCCCACGAGAGTCCAATCACCTCGGTCAGCAGCATCTCCGCCAGTTGGTGACGCAGCATCAGATGTTGCGCTACTTTTCGTCCAAGTATGGTCAGCGAAATCCGACCGCCACGCTCCACCTTCACATGACCGTCGCGCGCCATTCGTTTTAAGGCTGCCGTCACAGCCGGCGGCGTCACTTCTAGTTCTTCGGCCAAGCGTGCGCTGATCGGTTCCTGATTCTCCTCAAGCATTTCCCAGATTGCTTTGAGGTAATCCTCACGCGATACGCTGGTGTTATTGCGCGGCAAATTATCTCCTCGGACTCAACTCTTCCCTGCATGTACTTTGCGCATACGCGAACTCAAGTCTCTCACGCGCCGCTCGATCTCATTCAAAATTGTCTGATAAATGGCCGCATCTTCGCCATAAGGATCTGCAACTGGCCAATCCTCGATCCGCGGCGCATCAGCGAAGGCAGGTACTCGCGTCTGTCCGCTCAGATTGATCACTAGATCCATTCTCAACAAATCTTCACGGCGAACGGGTTTCGACGCTAAACCGTCAGTCGAATATCCATTGCGTGTCAGGGTTTGCAGCGTCATTTCCGGAACATATCCCATTGGAAACAGTCCTGCACTGCATATTTCCAGGATGTCGCCGGCTTCCTGACGCGCAATCGCCTCTGCCATTGGACTGCGGCAGGCATTCCCAATGCACACAAACATGATGCGCGTTTTCTTTTGTGTACTCATCGATTCGCTGAAGGAGTCTTTCTCTCAGGATGCTTCCAGAGTCTTCGACAAGCGATGGGCGGCCATCTCCAGGAAATGTTCGTGCACCGTAGTATCCTCCGTCAATTCTGGATGAAACGTCGCCGCTAGCACATTATCCTTCTGCACCAGAGCCGGTTTGCCTGCATGTTCCGCCAACACCTGCACGTTTGGTCCGGCCGACTCGATGATCGGGCCGCGAATAAAAACCATTTCCAGAGGCTCATGTTTCAATCGCGATGAACCGAAGAAGACATCGCTCGATAACTGCCTTCCGTAGCCGTTGCGCAAAATCGTCATGTCCACCAAGCCGAGCGACGCCTGCCCCGGATTTCGGACCCGCGTGGCCAGCAAAATGGCCCCGGCGCAGGTGCCGAAAACGGCGTGGCCCTCTCCGGAAAACTTACGAATCGCATCGAACAATCCTTCCTCCTGCAGAAACTGCAATTGGGTGGTACTTTCTCCGCCCGGCAGAATGATCCCGTCGCAGCCCTGAAGATCGGCAACCGTGCGCACCTCGACCGTTTCTGCACCGAGGGCCTTTAACATAGCCGCATGTGCTGCAAAGTCGCCCTGCACCGCCAGAATGCCAATTTTCATTGCCCAGAGTTCTCCGAATTTACCAGCCGCGCGTCGACAGCATGTCCTTTTCATCCATCTGTCGTACGTCCAGGCCGGGCATGGCCTCGCCGAGTTCTTCGCACGCCTCGAGTATTGCCTTGGGATCTTCAAAGTGGGTGTTGGCCTTCACGATAGCCTTGGCGCGTGCTTCAGGGTCGCTGCTCTTGAAAATTCCTGAGCCAACAAACACCGCCTCGGCCCCCAGCTTGCGAACCAGCGCCGCATCGGCCGGTGTGGCAATTCCGCCAGCCGAAAAATTCGGCACCGGCAACTTGCCGCTGGAAGCCACCTGGCGAATCAGATCGAGCGGCGCAGCCAGCTCCTTGGACTGCCTCATCAGCTCGTCATCGCGCATAGTCGTCAGCGCTCGCATTTGCGCAACAATCGTGCGCATGTGGCGTACGGCTTCTACCACGTTTCCGGAACCCGCCTCTCCCTTGGTCCGGATCATCGCTGCCCCTTCGCCAATTCTCCGCAGGGCTTCCCCTAGATTTCGCGCGCCGCACACAAACGGCACGCGGAAATCGTGTTTCCAGATGTGATTTTCTTCGTCAGCCGGTGTCAACACTTCGCTCTCGTCGATGAAATCCACTTCCAGCGCCTGCAGAACCTCTGCTTCAGTGAAGTGCCCGATGCGCACCTTGGCCATCACCGGGATGGTCACCGTCTTCATGATTTCGCGAATCACCTTGATCGAGGCCATTCGGGCTACCCCGCCTTCCTTGCGAATGTCGGAAGGGACGCGCTCCAGGGCCATGACTGCACAAGCACCGGTCTTCTCCGCGATGCGCGCCTGCTCGGCGTTTGTGACGTCCATGATCACGCCGCCCTTCAACATTTCCGCCAGCCCGACCTTCACTCGCCAGTCATTCGATCCCTTCGTTCCATTTCCGCTACCGTTCACTTTTTTTGTATCCATGATCTTTCTCCTCGTAAACCGCCCCAATCGAATTTACTTCACCCGCCTTCAGCGGGCGCAAAATGTCTAGGTTCTAGCACGACAAAGCGCCCCTTGCCCCGTGCCAGAAGATTCCCTCGGGCATCGTGAATCTCCGCGGACCGAAACCGATTCCTGCCCTTCTCTTCCACCTGCCAGCCCTGCACCACAATTTCCTGATCCACCGGTACAGGCCTGCGGTACTCGATCGACATTTCTGCGGTTACCACCCGTTCGTCCGTCAATTTTGAAAGTTTGCCCATCGCTTCATCGAGGACCACTGCAATAATCCCGCCATGGGCAAAACCACCGCCACCGGCATACTTTGTGCCAAGGGCAAAGCGTCCGTGCGTTCGCTTTTCATCCAAATCCAGTTCGAAGTGCAGTTTCATTCCGGCATCATTATTCGCGCCGCAGCCAAAGCAATGGTTGCCCACTTTCGGTTCGAGATTGAGAGTACGCCCCATCTTTATACCAGCGCCACATGCGCGCGCTCTGCCCGTCTCGTGCCGCGCTGCCTTTTGCGCATCTCAATGCGCAAAAGGTCCGCAAGTATGTTCACTCCACGGGCGATCTGCTTTTCGTTCAAGCTGGCAAATCCCAATCGCAGAGTATTTGGCAGTGGAGCTTGCACGTAAAAATACCGGCCGGGTGCGAACAGCACCCCACGCTCCTTCGCGTGGATCATCAACTCGCTGGCGTCGAATCCCGCTGGCAATTCAAGCCACAAGCACATGCCGCCTTCGGGACTAGTCCACCGCGTGCCTTCCGGCATGTGTTTGCGCAATGCCTCGTCAAGCGCCTGTAGTCTGCTCGCGTATACCTTGCGCATCCTGGCAAGGTGTTTCTGAAACAGTCCGCGCTTCAGGAACTCTGCCAGCGTTGCTTGTGCCAGTTGGTCGGTGTGCAGGTCGGTCATTTGTTTGACCAATCGCAAACGCTCGATGGCCGCAGCAGGCGCGACGATCCAGCCGACGCGCAAGCCCGGGAAAGCCACTTTTGCAAAACTGTCGATGTGGATGACCAAATTCGAACGATCCAGTTGTTTCAGCGAAGGGACGCGTTCCTCGCGCGCATTCAATCGCGCGTAGATATGATCCTCAACGATCGGAACCTGATACCGTGTAGCCAACTCCAGAACGCGGCGCCGCGAGGAAAGCGGCATCGAAGTTCCCGTCGGATTCTGAAAGTCTGGCGTCAAGACCAGCAATTTCACGCGATTCGCGGCCAGCGTGGCTTCAAGCGCTCCGAGATCAATTCCCAACGGATTCCCCGGTTCTGCAATCGCCCGCACCGGCACGCCCAGGACACGCGCACGAACGCCGTTGAATACCGCTGCGGCCCCCGGATACGTGGGATTTTCGAGCAAGACCGTATCGCCGGACCGCACGAAAGCCTTCGAAATCAAATCAAAAGCCTGCTGGCAGCCGTCCGTAACCAACAGGGTTTCGTCCTTGGCGGGGATGTCGTCCTGCCGCAGCAATTCGAGCAGTGCCTCCTTGAGCGGTGGAAAACCATCCGAAGCACCAAGGTTGAGAATTTCCTGCCCCTCCCGCCGAAGCGCCGCATGCGCGCAGGTCAGCAATTCCTCGATGGGATAAAATTCTTCGGCGGGCCTCGCCATCACGAACGACAAAGCGTCTTCCGGCGCTTCTGCTGTAAGACGGCTCAGTATCTCTTCACTTCGTTCGTCAGCAAACAGCAGTTCCCAGCGCAGTCCGTCGCGGCCATTCAGGGACGGAGGGGCTGGCGGTGTAATTTTCAAGCCATTTCCATTTCCTTTGATGAACGTGCCGCGCCCTACATGGCCCTGGATCAGTCCCTCCGATTCCAGTTCTGCATAGGCGTTGGCAACGGTGGTGCGATGTACGCCGAGAATTTGCGCGAGTTCGCGGCTGGCGGGAATACGATCACCGGGTCGCAAATCGCCGGCGTGCACTAAAGAGCGCAATTGATCGCGCAACTGAATGTAGAGCGGGATATGACTTTCTGGCTGAAGATGCAATGGCAGCATTGTCTCTCACCCTGAGACAATTCTAGCAGACATTGGCCTAAGGAAAGAGCCATTTTGTCTCCCGCGCCCGGGCACCTAAGGATGGTAGCCCAGCCGTCCGTTTTTCTCTCCAGCCTCGAGATCACGGATGCAGAGCCTCGTCAGATCGCGCTCGTCGCACTGATAGATCTGTTTCATGGGCAGATCGCCATCTTCAATGTCGTAATTTCCGAACTGCAAATCTTCGCTCTCATCTACCCGAGAGGCTACCAGGCGGCTTCCCTCTTTTAGAACTCG
Organism: Candidatus Acidiferrales bacterium; assembly: GCA_963741165.1. Classification (GTDB taxonomy): domain Bacteria; phylum Acidobacteriota; class Terriglobia; order Acidiferrales; family UBA7541; genus Acidiferrum. The sequence continues at coordinate 202,621 of CAVUHB010000002.1, forward strand.
CACGCGAAACTTCTCCGTCGATGGCTCGTAGTTGGAGTATAAAAAGCAGTGTCCAATACATGCCCTATCTACCAAATGCTCGTACTGAGGGCGAAAACCTGGTGGAGAAAAGACCGAACTGGACACTCGTGTCCCATAGGGCAGTCCATGTGTGATCGCCTCGGCGTTCTGCTCCAGTCGGTCCAACATTCCGGTGTCGCGATGCAAAAGAAAGAAAAATGCCGCGGCGCAGGCGCCGAAGGAAATCAAGTGACAAATTCTCGGCTGCAGGGACGCCAGGAACGCGACGGCGAAGATCGTACAAATCAAGGTCAACCGTGTCGCCAACCCTCCAATCCAACTTCCTCCCGGCACTGGCCGCAGATCTTCCGGCAAAAATACCACGGCGCAAAAGGAGATGAGGTACAGCTCCACAAGTAGCCGTCGGTCTTTCCAGAACTGCAATCCGGGTCTCCGCCGGTATATTTCAAGTCCAACAAACACCAGTCCCAGCAAAACCACTACCCACGCCAGACGATCATACCCCGGGCCAAAAATGCGAAACTGGTCGGCGCCGTTCCACTGATAGAACGGCGGACTGGCCCAATCTGCTTCATATTTGAGAGGGTGTCGCAGGTACCAGTGAATTGCTGCGAGCCCACCCATCACCAAGACTGGCAGCGCAAGCCGCGACCATCCCTTCAGGGCTAGCCACGCAATTCGATACGCGCCTACTCCCAAAAGCCAAACAATTCCGAGCGGGTGCGCAAGGATCACGACCGGCGTCAGGAGCACGCCTCCGGCAATCCCCCGCAACTTCCCTGCCCATACCATCGCGAGTCCAAAGCTGGCCAGCCCCAGCGAAAGGTAGTAGTTCATGAAACCCATTTGGAAAACGTAGCAATAGCTAATCATCGCAATGAGCGGCACGATGAACCAGGGCGGTCGATGGGTGGCCGCGCGAAACAACGCGAACACTCCCCAAAAGAAAACCAGTACACACAACGATACTGCCAATTTTTCACCCATCGCAAAGCCAAAGGTCTTGCAAAGGTGGAATAAGAGATAATCAAACAGCACGTTTTGCCACTGCACGGCCAGATACAGCCCCGGGGCTTTTCCCTGCTCGATCAATTGCGCCAGCCATGCGTTGTACGTGTGACTTCCCAAATCTCCCGCCTGTACGTGCCGGTGCCAGAAGCACGGCACGAGCAAAAAGCAGGAAATACTCACTCCCCTCATACTGTTCACTATTCTTTGTCTTAAGCGGTCGACAGAATTTCTCGAGTGCGGGTCTTTGGCCAATTTATCCGGCAGAGATTCTGACTGACTCGAGGTCATAGACCGTATTGTAGCGTTACTTTTAAAACGGAGAACAATTTCCGGATAGAAGGGACGACCTTTGCCGCCTTCCGACGTAGAACCCGATTGTTCCTACCCTTGGGAGAAGGAATCCAGGATGCCTCGCGCGAACGGCGAATTCCACTTCCATGATTATCGCTCGCCCATCACCCACACCATGACACTGGCCCATCCGAAGGATGACCTCGCAGCCAATTCCCGGATTTGAAGGAAATTTACGGAACGAGCAATCAGAGCTTAGCGCGAGACTTGGCTGTCGCCCAGTCGCTTCAGTCTGTCGCGAAGTTTACGTTGCAGTGGCGTCGGCGTATTCGGGTTGAACGCCACCAGGTACCACAGCGGCTGCGATTTGTCCTTACTCAGATAGGTCAACGTCGCTGCGTCCGAATTCGGGTGCCGAGCCACATTTTCGCGAATCGCACCATAGGGGTGTTTCCCCAGCCGGCTCAAGGTCTTGGCATTCGCCCTGGGGTGTTCACTGATCAACCGCAGCAGATAGAAATCTTCTTCCGGCGCTTGTTTCGTCAATTTTTCAAGCATCTCCGGTTTGGCTTCGGCACTCAACACCAGCCCAATCTTTTCGTCCCATGCCGTGTTGATCTGGTTCAATTCACGCGTACGCGCATGGATTAATTCCTCGAGGACCCGGCGCTCCTGTTGCATCCGCGCGATAGGAAGGTGCGTTCCTTCCAGCGAATCCAGCACGCGCAGCAGATGCTGGCGTTCGCCGAATACGATTTGCGACGTACGTCCAATACGTCCATTGTCTTTTTCTTTATATTGCACCAGGTCGGAACGTCGCATGTTCGGATACTCCCAATTGCCCCTCGCACTATCACCGAAGGGAATATACTCACGAACGGATTGTTCGGAATGCCTCATCTATCTATCAGCTGCAACTTTTCGCGGCTTAGTGAGATTATGGAATGGGCATGCGACAGCGTAAAGTTGAGCGGCACGACCGTGTGCCCGATGTGGTACCGCCCGTAACTTTGCGTTACAACGTTCCCGATCGGAGGGGGCTGGCTGATGTCCGCTTTCAATGAGTATCGCGAAGATCTGGAGCGCTCTGAACAGTTATACGGGCTCGAACGCGGCCGCCTTGCCGTAACTCTCGACCGCATCACAAATGCCATGGTGCTGGTCGGCCAGCACGGCGTTTATTGCACCAGTCAGCGTAATCCCACGCTACCCGCCATGGACATTCGTATCATCAGCTTGGAACTGGCCCATGCCAAGGAATTGTTACAGTCGGTGATGGAAGAACTTCGACGCGCACGAGAAGCGGGACTGCCTGGCAATACCAGCTAATCGGGTCCGATCTAACGCTGGTTCTTCGGAATCACAAATTTCAGTGCCGTATGCGTAGCGCTGAAACTCGCTACTTTCACATCAACCAATCCAGCCTTTAACCCAGTGCCACGCACATCGCTTTCCGTAATGGTCTTCTGCCCTTTCGGATAAACGATCCAAAGGGCCGCGGTTCCATGCAAATTCTTTCTAATCTTGTCTACCGCGCTCAACTGTTCGCGGGCGTTCGCCGCAAGGAAGGTCCACTCTGCTTGTGAGGCAGTACCCACCTTTGCGCCATTTTTTATCAGGCTTTCACGGAAACTCCTATCGACAGATCCATGAAGAACCACCTGTTCGCCAGGCTTAACGCCCAGTTTGTCCAGCAATGATTTCGGATTAAGGATTTTATCGCGCCATTTCTCGGCCTGCTCTCCGAGTTCAAAAACCAGCAAGCGGTCTGCGGTCTTGACCCGCAGCTGGCCTCCCCTGGCCGTTAATTGTTTGATCGCCGTAAAGGGAATTTTCAGCCGCGCTTCGCCGCGAAACAGAATCTCGGTCGATTCCAGCAGCACTTTGCCCCGTACTCTTTTTCCGCCAAACTGGGCCACGCACGTAGCCTCTTGGCCCATGGGTTCACCTGCCTGGCAATCGAGTAGAATTTAGTGTGACGAAAACTTCAAGTCCCGACAATAAAAGGATTGGTTGCACGTTCACGTCCGATGGTTGTGATCTCACCATGGCCCGGATACACAATGGTGTCCTCCGGCAGCTGCATCAGCTTCTGGGTCAGCGACTCCATGATCTGGTCCATCGACCCGCCCCACAAATCCGTACGTCCTATGCTTCCTGCAAAAAGTGTGTCGCCGGCATACAACTGCGGATTTGAAAATGTGACCTTGCCCGATTCTTTCGGCAAATACAGACACAGGCTGCCAGGGGTGTGTCCGGGCGTGTGGATCACGTTCGCCAGATATCCGCCCCATTGCAGCACGTCCCCATCCTTCAACAACTGGTCCACGTCGGCGAGATCCGGCGTCTGCATACCCAGAAATGCGGCTTGCACGTCCATGCCGTTGTAAAGCGGCAAGTCTTCGCGGTGCATCATCACCGGAGCACCGGTGTACTGGTGAAGTTTTGCAAGCCCGCCCACGTGGTCAATATGCGCATGGGTGCTCACAATGGCCTGCACTTTTAACTTGTACCGGCCCAGCAGGTCCAATATCCGCTCTACTTCATCCCCAGGGTCCACCACAATAGCTTCCCGCGTCTTGGGATCCCCCAAAATCGAGCAGTTGCACTGCAGCATTCCCACGGGAATCTTGATGTAGATGATTTCCGGGTTCGCGGCACCCGGCAATGGAATCGTTGCACTCATCGTTCAAAGTATATCATTCAGGCTAAGTGGCACGGACATCCCAATCACTGTTGCCGGTTCTGCGATCCGCAACCCTCCCGCACATTTGTTAGACTGGAAACTGAGGTATTCACTTGGATCCATCCGACAATGCCCTCCCCACACCTCTCGCGGAAATTCACCGCCAGCAAGGCGCCCGAATGGGCACCTGGTTCGGCTGCAAACTGCCGGATCAATTTGGCGACTGGCACAACGAATATCGTTTCGCACGCGAAACTGTCGCACTGATCGACAGCAATTATCGCGCTTACCTCAATTTTACAGGACCCGATCGGGTACGCTATCTGAACGCAATTCTCACCAACGACATCAAAGGCCTTGCCGATCGTCAGGGAACTGTCTCGCTCTTCCTCAATCCCCAAGGCCATATCCAGGCGGAGATTGAAAGCTACGCCTGCGCCGACAGCATATTTTGCGTTTCATTTGCGATGATCCGCGCGCGACTGATCGACAGCTTCGAAAAATACATCATTATGGACGACGTCACCCTCACTGACCTCACCGATCATTTCGGAACATTCGCGCTGGAGGGGCCGAAAGCTGCCCAATGCGCGGCAAAATTGACTGGAGTCGAAATCGACAAACTCGCCCAACGGGAACTCCGCGAGTGCCTGGCCGGTTCGATTCCCTGCTCCATTAGTAAACGTACTGTAGGCGGTGTAGTCAGTGTTCAATTCCTCGCCGCGCGCACAAACCTCGAACCACTCTGGAATTTGCTCCTAGCCAGCGCCAGCGATAATGCCGGCGGTCGGATGGGCTACCTCGCGCTGAATGCCCTTCGCCTGGAGCAGGCCATTCCCTGGTTTGGCTACGATTTTGGGGAAAAACAGATCCCTCACGAGGCGGGCCTCGAGACTTCCCACATCAGCTATACCAAGGGCTGCTATACGGGACAGGAAATCGTCGAACGCGTTCGCTCTCGCGGCCAGGTCAATCGCAGCCGCGTTTCCCTGAAGTTCGATACCCCGCAGCAGCCTGGGCCGAATACAGCGCTGCTGGTAGAAGGCAAAGAGTTTGGCTACATCACCCGCACTGCATTTTCCCCCGCGGCCAACGCCTTCATTGGCATGGGCTACGTTCGCCGCGAAAAAACGGCGCCTGGCTCGGTGCTGGCATTGTCGGAGGGAACGGCGACTGTCTATGCAGCATCAGGGGCTACTACTGCCTGAGACCTAGACCGCTTCCAGAGCCTTCAATTGGCGAAACAATCGCGCGCGATCTTCCTGATCCATCGCGATGATCTGCAGTCCGATCCCGTGTTGCTCCTTAACCCAGCGCACCACAGCGCGGGCACGAACTTGTCCCACGGGCATGTCCAGGAGGATTTGCACCAAACTGCGCAGGGCCACTTTCTTCTTCGTCCGCAAAAACAGCCCGCTCAAGCCCAGGCTCTCCACATGGGAAACGTCGCGCAGTACGCCCGATTGCCAGGCGACGACTACGCTGTTCGGTGGCCTAAACCTTGGGTGTTTTCGTTGTTCTGTGACACTCATTACTCAGCCTGCAACGTTCGCAGAGTTTAAACAGATGTTCTGGCTAAGTCCAGAAAAGTTGTTAGGAAAACTCGCGCTTCGGCGGAGCTTGCTCTTTCCCCACTCGTCCCGCCGTAATATCCGCCTGATAGTAATTTTCTCCACGAATCGGATTGCCTGCCATCCGGCGCAGCATAGCCAGTTGCCCGATGTGGTTCACCGCATCCGCCACCGGCCCCTGAAATAATTTTTGGGGCGACGCGTGCAAATCCTCTTCCCCGCACAAATAGTCGTCAAATTTTTTAAGCGCATCGAAAAATCGCGAGATTTCCTGGCCCCACGGCAGCGGCTTGGAGTCATGCCACGCCGGTTTACCTTTCGCGATACTCAGCGCCCAGTCAAACAGATCGCCCATATGCGCCACTATTTGAGCAGGAGTTCGCGTCGATTCGCCGGCGGCGTAATTGCCAAACGACTCGGGCGCATCGCGCAGAATCTTTCCGGCTCTATAGGCAGCCGTCGCCAGACAATGCCGTAATAATTCACGCGCGCTCGTCGTCATTTCCATGGGACCTTCGGGATTATGAATTCAATTACGCGATGTTCAATGCCCTTTTGAACGAACCTTTTTCGCCATCAATTTTCTTCTGCAGTTGCAGAATGGCGTACAGCACCGCTTCCGGACGTGGCGGACATCCAGGCACGTACACATCCACCGGAATCACCTGATTGCACCCCTGGACAATTGCGTAATTGTTGAAAACACCACCGGATGTGGCACACGCGCCCATCGAAATCACCCACTTCGGCTCCGGCATCTGGTCGTAGAGTAGCTTGATCACCGGCGCCATCTTTTGCGATAACCGCCCGGCCACAATCATCAAGTCTGCCTGGCGTGGCGAAGGCCGAAACACTTCCGCGCCAAATCGCGCCAGATCAAACCGCGAGGCGGCCATCGACATCATCTCAATCGCGCAGCAAGCCAAGCCAAAGCCCAGTGGCCAGATCGAACTGCGGCGTGCCCAGTTCACGGCCTTGTCGAGCTGCGTGAAGATAATTCCTTCATCCTGCAGCAGCTTGCCGAAATCGTCAGGCTTGGTGAGGGTGATGCTCTTACCCAGGGTCGTTTCCATGTCTGCCTCGTACTACTTCCCTATTCTGTCATAGCCTCCCGGCAGAGACAAATACTTGAAACACCGCCTTCTTCTGACGATTTATTTGCAAAACAGGAGATTCGGTCGCGTTCCGGCCGCTTCAATTGACTTGGCTCCCGCAGCACCTCTAGAATGTGCGGAGCATGTCAGAGCCTCGTTCCCTTTCTGGTCAGACCATTTCCCACTATCGCATTCAGGAAAAACTGGGTGGCGGCGGGATGGGCGTCGTTTACCGCGCCGAAGACTCCCGCCTCGACCGCAGCGTTGCCCTAAAATTCCTTCCCGAAAATACGCCGACCGACGCGCAGACCCTTGAACGATTCCAACGCGAGGCCCGCGCCGCCTCGGCCCTGAATCATCCCAATATTTGCACCATCCATGACGTGGGGGAATTCGATCATCGTCCGTTCATCGTCATGGAACTTCTCGAAGGCCAGACTCTGAAGCACCGGGTCAGTGGCAGGCCGCTGCAAATCGACGAAATCCTCGACATGGGTATCGAAATTGCCGATGCTCTTACGGCCGCTCATTCCAGAGGAATTGTCCATCGCGACATTAAGCCGGCAAATATTTTCATCACCCAGCGTGGACAAACCAAGATTCTCGATTTTGGCCTGGCCAAGATGGAACCACGCCGCTCCCTTGCGGGTCACGCAGAAGTTTCCGGCCAGGCTACCGTTGCTCCCGACGCCTTGTTTCTCACCAGCCCCGGTACCGCCCTCGGTACTATGGCCTATATGTCGCCAGAGCAGGCCCTCGGCAAGGAACTCGACGCCCGCACTGACCTTTTTTCCTTCGGCACGGTTCTCTATGAGATGGCAACTGGCAAACTCGCATTTTCCGGCGATACTTCCGCCGTTATTTTCGATTCCATTCTCCACGGTACGCCCAAGCAAGCATCTTCAGTAAACTCTTCTTTGCCCGCTGAACTGGAACGTGTCATCAACAAGGCCCTGGAGAAAGATCGCGACCTCCGTTACCAGACCGCCTCCGAAATCAGGACTGATCTTAAGCGTTTGAAGCGCGATCAGGATTCTTCCGGACGCGCTAGCGACTCCAAAAGGCAATCAGCCGTCGCCGAGCCAGTCGCACCGGTGGCCGCTGAGAAATCCGTAGCCGTCCTCTACTTCGAAAATCTCAGCGCCAGCAAGGACGATGAGTATTTTCGCGATGGCATGACCGAAGACATTATCACCGAACTTTCAAAGATCAAGGAACTCCAGGTATTCCCGCGCGCCGCTGTGCTCGCTTATCGAGACAAGCCCGTAACCGGCCCCCAGGTCGGCCGCGAACTAAACGCTGCCTGTGTGTTAAGCGGAAGCCTGCGTCGCGCCGGAAATCGACTTCGCATCACCGCTCAACTCATTGGCACGCAAACCGGCCATTCCATCTGGGCTGAACGTTACGATCGCGAATTGAAAGACGTCTTCGAAGTACAGGACGAAATCGCCCGAAGTATTAGCCAGGCTCTGCGCATCAAGCTTTCGCCTCAGGAAGAAAAGGCCATTGCGCGCAAGCAAACAGAAAATCCACAAGCCTACGACTACTACCTGCGCGGCCGCCAGTTCTTCCACCAGTTTCGCCGCAAGGGTTTTGACTTTGCCCGACAGATGTTTGCCCGTGCCATTGTTATCGACCCGAACTACGCTCGCGCGTTTGCGGGTGTCGCAGATTGTTGTTCCTTCCTCTACATGTATTGGGACAGCGTCGAGGACAACCTGAACGAGGCAGAGGCGGCGAGCCGCAAGGCATTGGAACTGGATCCGGAATTGGCGGAAGCCCATGCCGCGTGTGGTTTGGCTTTCTCGCTCAAGAAGAACTTTGCTGAGGCGCAAAAAGAGTTTGAAGCGGCCATACGTCTCGATCCCAAACTCTACGAAGCGTACTATTTCTACGCCCGCACCTCGTTTCAGAGCGGCAACCTTGCGAAGGCGGCAGAGCTCTACGAGCAGGCCTCGAAGCTGAATCCAGATGACTACCAGGCCGTCAGTCTGCTGGTCACCGTCTATCACGGCTTGGGACGGCCCGTCGAAGCCGAAGCAACCGAGCGTCGTGCCCTTCACTTAATTGAAAAACACGTCGATAGCCATCCGGATGATCCGCGCGCGCTCTATCTGGGGGCCGGTATCAATGTCCGACTTGGCAATCACGAAAAAGGCTATGACTGGGCGCGGCGTGCCCTCGCTATCGATCCCGAAGAAGCCTCTATTCTCTACAATGTCGCGTGCGTCTATTCTCTTCTTGGCCGCACCGAAGATGCCCTTGCCTGTCTGCAAAAAATGATGGAACACGGCGTCTTCTATAAGAATTGGGCAGCGAAGGACTCGGATCTCGACAATATTCGAACCGATCCGCGCTTCCAGGCACTGATCAGCTGACCTCTTCTGCTGGATTTGTCACTCCGGTGGTGATGCCAGTCGCAATGCCTTTCCCCAACCCGCTGTTTCCGGTGGCTCGGCCTAGGAATCGCCGCCGGCGGGCCGTCACCGCCCTGGTGGCCAATAAGAGCTGAGGGAACGATGAGCTTCAACAATCCATTTCACGAAGGCGAACGGAAAGCCCAGAAACTTGCGGGCGAAGCACGCGAGGGCGAATCGAACGGGGCCATGATCGGCAACAAGATCATGAGTGGGGCTGTGAACTTCATCCGTGCCCAGCAAATGACCATCGTCAGCAGCCGCGACGCCAAGCGCCGCCGCTGGGCTTCCCTGCTGGCAGGCAAGGAAGGATTTTTGTCTCCCAGCACGGACCGCAGATCCCTGACCATCTCCATCGAACCCCGAGAAAATGACCCAACCGATCCCCTCTGGGAGAATCTGAAAATTGACGCCCATCTGGGCGTTCTCATCATCGAACTCGCCACCAGGCGGAGGTTGCGTGTCAACGGTCTGGCGGTCCTTGAAACCGGTACGATCACCGTTACGGTAGAGGAGTCCTTCGGCAATTGCCCGAAATATATCACCCGTCGGGAACTTACCATTCGGCCGCACGAGAAATCTGTGCCACTGCAGCAAGCAACGCGTGGCACCAGACTTGGAAATTCGCAGATTTCGCAATTGACCACTTCCGATGTCCTGTTTCTTGCTACTGGTCATCCTGACCGCGGCGCAGACGCTTCGCACCGCGGGGGGAATCCGGGCTTTGTGGAAGTTGAAGACGCCGAAACTTTCCGCATACCCGACTATTCCGGCAACAGAATGTTTAGCACGCTTGGCAACCTGCTGGTCGATCCGCACTACGGGATGCTAGTCCCTGATTTTCAGAGCGGAAGAATGCTGCAATTGACTGGAACCGCAAAAGTGACATGGTCCGGCGCAGACGATCAACACCGCACCCGCGGCACAAATCGCTTTGTCGAATTTCACGTCGAGGAATGGCGAGAAACGACGCTACCCGTCCAATTCACGGAACAGTTCCTGGACTATTCACCATACAATCCCTAAATCGCTGGCACGGCTATTCCGATACGCTCAGTACCACTTTTCCAAATTGTTTCCCCGCCTCGAGGTAAGCGTGCGCCGCAGCGCATTCCTGCAAAGGAAATACTTTGTCGACGATTGGCCTTAATCGCCCTTGTGCCACTAGTTTCAGCACTGTCCGTAGCTCATCTTTGGTTCCCATATAGGACCCCAAGAGCGAAAGCTGTCGCGTAAACAGAAATCGCAAATCCAGCTTCGCGTCAAATCCCGTCGTCGCACCGCAGGTCACCAATCGTCCACTTGGCGCCAGACTCCTAATACTCTTCTCCCAGGTCGCCGTGCCTACATGCTCAAAGACAACGTCAACACCGCGATTTCCAGTCAATCTCCGCACCTCTTTATCGATCTCGCTTTTACCGTGATGTATCACTTCATCCGCGCCCAACTGCTTCGCCTTTTCCAATTTTTCTTCTGACCCCGCGGTGGCAATCACCCGCGCGCCAAAAAACTTTGCTATCTGTAACGCTGCCATCCCCACGCCACTTCCCGCTGCCAGCACCAGCACTTCTTCACCCGGCTGTAGCTCCGCGCGATTCACTAGCATGTGCCAACTGGTCATAAATACCAGCGGTACCGCCGCCGCATTCACCCAATCCAGATTCTCCGGATACGGCATGCAATTCTGTTCCGGACAACGCACAAACTCCGCACATCCTCCATCAATCAGATATCCCAAATTCGTAAATTGCCGGCACCGATTATCTTTTCCCGCCATGCAGGCAAGACATTGCCCGCACGTCACGCCCGGTGCCAGCACAACTTTCTGCCCAATCTTCACCGTGCGCACTTCCGCACCGATTTTCGCCACTTCACCCGCAACGTCGCTACCCGGAATGTGCGGTAAAGGAATTGGCACTCCCGGTAATCCGCTCCGTACCCACAGGTCGAGGTGGTTCAACGCGCAAGCCCGCACGCGCACTATGACGTCGTGCGCTCCCATCGATGGTTCCGCATATTCCATAAAGTGCAAAACCGAAGGATCCCCGTGCCGCTCGATCACCATCGCTTTCACAGACTGCCTCCCCCCACCGATTTTCTCCGCCCTGAATTTACATCGTAACTCTCGCCGTTGCGAGCACCGATAATTTCTCAGCTATCGCCCTCAGAGGCAGTACCCCCCGTGCCGACCGTAGAGCCACGCACCTTGCAGGTCAAACTGTAGCGATCGTAGCAACAACACAGTGCAAAACAACCTATGGTGGCGACCCCACTCGCGTCGGCGGCCAGCCCGGCCGTCAACCCGCCATCGTCTCCTTCGATTGACACGCACGGCCTCCCCCCGTAGGCTGATGGTCATGGATCTGTTCGAGGAAATTGTGCGCATGCGCCGTGCCGGCCAACGGGGTGCGCTCGCCACCATCGTCCACACGAGCGGTTCTATCCCGAGCTATGAAAGCTCGCGCATGCTCGTCCGCGAAGACGGGTCCCTGGTAGGCACCATTGGCGGCGGTTGCGTCGAAGCTGACGTCTGGGCCGCCGCAAAGCAAGTCATGGCTACCGAGACTCCCAGGAAACTTGTCTTCCAACTCAACAATGAAGCCGGCTACGACAACGGTCTCATCTGTGGTGGTACGGTCGAGATTTTTGTCGAGCCCATTCTTCCGCAACCTGTGCTTTACCTCTTCGGCGCCGGCCATATCTCCATCGCTCTGGCGAAAGCCGCTCACTCCGTCGGTTTTGGCATTGCCGTAATCGACGACCGAGAAGCCTTCGCCAACGCGCAGCGTTTCCCGATGGCTCAGGACATTTTCACCGCATACGACGAAGCCTTCGCAAAACTCAAGCCTGGCCCCGCTTCCTATCTGGTGATCGTCACTCGCGGACACAAGGACGACATGCGCGTACTTGCCTGGGCGGTTCGTACGCAAGCCCGCTACGTCGGTATGATTGGCAGCAAACGTAAAGTTCTCAGCGTGTACAGTGCCCTTGAGAAGGAAGGCTACCGTCGGGAGGAATTCGAGCGCGTCTATGCCCCCATGGGTCTGGAGATCGGCGCTCTGTCACCGGAAGAGATCGCCATCAGTATCGTCTCGGAACTTGTTGCTGTTCGTCGCAATGCCCAGAGTTCGGCGCATAAGAAACTGAAACTCGAGATGCCGGACGCCATCGCGACCCGCTAGAGGGATTTATGCTTGCGGCCGTAATTCTTTCCGGAGGGGCATCGAGCCGCATGGGCTCTCCAAAAGCCCTGCTTGCCTATCAGGGACGCCCGTTCCTCGATCATCTCCTCAAACTTGCGCTGCACCCGAAAATTGGTATTCGCCGCGTGGTCCTCGGTGCCCACGCCGAACCCATCGCCAGTGCTGTCCATCTCGCCGCTGATGAAATCGTCATCAACGCCGACTGGGAAAAAGGCCAGCTCAGTTCAATTCAAGCGGGATTACGCAGCCTGCCCCCTGGCACTGACGGCATGCTTCTCTTTCTTATCGATCATCCACTGATTAGCGCTGAACTTGTCGAAAATCTGATCGCGCTCTTCTACACTTCCCATGCTCCGATTGTCTTGCCTGTTTTCGAAGGTAAGCGTGGTCATCCGGTTCTGTTTTCTTCCAAGCTTTACGAGGAACTGCAAAGTGCATCGCTTGCAGTGGGTGCTCGCTCTGTCGTCTGGGCTCATAGAAATGAAGTTTCAGAGCACCACACCATCGAAGAAGGCTGCGTCCTCAACCTGAACGACCCCACAACACTCGCCCATGTCAGGAACATACCGTCGTAATTCAGACGGAGCGAGCCCCAATTGTCATTTTGAGGAAAGCCCGGAATCTACTTTCTTCAAAGCCGCCCAAATCGCCTTGACCCCATCCTCCGCCAACTCCGCCCCATGAAATGACGCCTCCGGCAATCCACCGAGCGCTTCTGCCACAATTTCCGCCGTAATCGCCTTTAACGATCCCACAGCTGCTTCCTGCATCTTCTCTGTCAAGATAGAAGCGCACGCAATCGCCGTCGTGCATCCACGGCACAAAAACCTTACCTCCTGAATCCGTCCCGCCCCCACCCTCACTGCCAATCGCAACACATCACCACAAACCGGATTGCCCACTTCGACTTGCGCTGTCGCATCCCCAAGTTCACCAGCATTTCGGGGTCGCGCAAAATGGTCGAGTAATATTTGGCTAAACATTTCGTTTGCTCTTGGCTGGCCCGGGAATTCCCGGGCTACCTTTTCACCGGCAAGTATTTCTTGTCGATCGTCGCTATCACCACATAATTCGGGTCTACCATCTCGGTCAAGTGTAACTTTCCCACTTTTGAGAATAATTCATAGGTGTCCAGCTCCGACAATCCATAGTCGCGATGCACCCAGTGCACCAGTTCGGTCACCGCAATTCGCACCGCATCATCGACAGGCCGGTAAATCCCCGCCGTCATCAATTCATGCTCGTTTTCCAGCCGCGGCCAGCCCGTACTCTTCCCTTTCGCAAGCGCAAACTTGAATCGGGCTTTCATCGGCACTTCTACTGCGCTCCCCGCAACTTCCCCATCGCCCATGGCCGCGTGCCCATCGCCAAAATAAAACAGCGCGCCCTTGACGTTGACCGGCAGATACAGCGTATTGCCGGGAGACACCTCAGGCGCATCCATATTCCCGCCGAATTCAGCCGGAACGATCGAACTTCTTGCTTCTCCGTTTGCTGGCGCCACGCCAATGCATCCCAGAAACGGCTTCAACGGAAATTGCACTTTAAAATCTGAATCGGTCGCCTGAAACGTGATCAATTTTTTCTCTGCATCGATCGGATAATACCACGCGCGCTCCGGCAGCGACTCCTTCTCAAGCATCGGCGTGTAATGTGTGGAATTAGCCGCTCCGAATCCCGGGCCGAACGTGCCCACCCCCTGTTTCCCGTCCACCTGCAATGCAAGAATCTCCACTGCCAGCGTGTCGCCAGGTTCCGCTCCATCAATATAAAATGGTCCGGTCAACGGGTTATCAATCTTGATGAGCGAAAAGGGGTCACCCGGCTTTTGCAGCGCATTTCCGAAACAATCCAGCGAATTCGCCTCGAGAATACCTCCAGGCTTCACATGCGCGACCGGTTCAGCAGGGCCAAACGTTGCTTTTACATTCTCGATAGTGCCCTTAAATCGCACTACGGCTTCTCCGCCAGGTGCTTGCCCACGCAGTACTGGCGCAGATATCGCGATTGCACATAGAAAAAACATTCGGCGAATGAACACAATTTCCTCCCAATAAAACAGAATCCGAAGTGCAACACAGTTCAAACACTTCCGTCAACGCCATTCCACAGAATGACGTTCCAATCCCAACTCTGCTATGCTTTTTCCCAGTGATTACCTCATGATTGTCGTAGCCGCAGTCATCGAACGCTCCGATCGGCGTATTCTGATCGGCCAACGTCGCCACAACGACACTTCCGCGCTAAAATGGGAATTCCCCGGAGGAAAAGTTCACGACGGGGAAACGCTCGAGCAAGCCCTGGCCCGTGAGCTTCGCGAAGAACTCGGTGTCACTCTAACCAGGAGCCGCGAAATTGCCGAAGTTCTCCATCAATACGCGAATCTACCCACGCAACTTGAAATCCACTTCTTCGCCGCCCAATACGCCGAACCCGAAATCTCCCCCATCGTTTACGAACACATCGCCTGGGCACTTCCGAAGGAACTCGGCAATTATGATTTCCTGGCCGCCAATCGCGAATTGGTAGCCAACCTCGCCACCGGAAAAATCAAGCCAAACGAAGTGCTAGAGCAGACTTTCGGATAGTTTTCTAGCCGAGAGGCGCAGTTGCTGCCATCCCGACCAACGCGAGGGTTTTGCTTTTTCCGCGATTGTCCCACAACGGATTTTTTGCGGGTCGGGCTGCTTCACTGCGAATTCTTCGATGTAATGATTAATGTCTGTCCTGCGGCCCAAAATACCTGTAGTGCCCCGTAATCTTCCACATAAACAGGACATCCTCCATCCTGGGACCTTCCCCAATGTTGTGTACCACCATATACCGACCACTCGCCGCCGATTTTCGATCCACGAGAATTCCGATGTGCGGCACTCCGCCCCCGAGATCCCAGGTCACCAGATCTCCCGGTCCATAGTCTCGGCCTTGTGCAGTAATGGGAAGCGTTTCTCCCTTTCGGCCAAAGAACACCATCAAATTGGGAACTCGCCGGTGATCTATGTTCGAATCGGGGTGATCTAGCATCCAACGCAAGTGGTTTGGGTATAAGGAGAAATTGGCAGCTATATCTTCATGCACTTCTTTTTGCAGGTCGATTCCGAGTGCTCTATAAGCGCGGATCACTTCATCGGTGCAAACGCCGGTACCGGAGGGTACATCTCCGCCCGGATACGCAATGCGAACGTAAGATGGATCGTAACGAACAGGATGGTGCGTGCGCTCGATTGCCGCCGCACTCAACTGCAGCAGAAATTCCGGATGCTGCTGGTTCTTGGTCGCCGGGGTCTGCGCAAAAGCAAAGCTGTTGGCTGTCCAAACCAGAACGAACAGCGACATCGCCGCGAACCACCTGAGCAGAAAAGTCATCGGGGTGCTGTTTAGGAAATCACGGGGTTTGGCTTCTCCGGATTGATCCCCAATTCCTCAATCGCCTTCTCCACCACGCTCTTTGCGATCTGTCCGTCCTGATACAACTCGTGCAGAGTCGCCAGCGCAATGAACTTTGCGTCCACCTCAAAGAAGTCCCGCAGGGACGTTCGCCCCTCGCTGCGTCCAAATCCATCCGTACCGAGCGAAGCCAAACGCCGCGGCATCCACTTGCTGATCATGTTCGGCAGCGTTTTCAAATAATCCGTCGCCGCCACCAGCACACCTTGCGACCCATCCAGGCACTGCGTAACATACGGCACGCGCGGCTCCTCGCTCGGGTGCAACCGGTTCCACCGCTCAGTTTCGATACCATCCGTGTACAGACACTTGTAACTAGTCACGCTCCACACGTCGGCCGCCACGCCGAACTGTTTCTCCAACATTTCCTGCGCGCGTAACACTTCGTTCAAGATCGCACCATTGCCGAACAACTGTGCCCGCAATTTTGCTTTTTTGTTTATCGCCGCTCGGAATTTGTACATCCCGTTCAGGATGCCCTGTTCCACTCCCTCAGGCATAACCGGCATGGCATAAGGCTCGTTCATCACCGTGATGTAGTAAAAAATGCTTTCGCCTTCCTTATACATCCGGCGAATTCCATCCTGGAGGATCACCGAAATCTCATACGCGTAGGCCGGGTCGTAAGCCAACAGGTTCGGCACTGGCAATGCCAGCACATGGCTGTTTCCGTCCTGGTGCTGGAGGCCCTCGCCTGATAGCGTCGTTCTCCCCGCCGTACCGCCCAGCAGAAATCCCCTGGTGCGCATGTCGGCCGCTGCCCAGATAAAGTCCGCGATTCGCTGGAACCCGAACATCGAGTAGTAAATGAAAAATGGAATGGTATTGATGCCGTGCGTAGCATACGCAGATCCCGCCGCGATGAACGACGCCACCGACCCCGCTTCCGTAATTCCTTCTTCCAGGATCTGTCCGTCCTTCGCTTCTTTGTAATACAACAACGTATTCACATCCACTGGTTCGTATTTCTGTCCCACGCTGGAATAAATACCAACGGTCCGGAACAACGATTCCATACCAAAAGTTCGCGCCTCATCGGGAACGATCGGCACGATCAGCTTTCCTATCTCCGGATCTTTCAACATCTTTCGAAGCATGGCTACAAACGCCATTGTGGTAGACACTTCGCGCCCGTCGCTGCCATCGTGAAATTCGCGGAACAGTTCGTCATGATCGGCGGCAATCGGCTTCGACCGCACCTTGCGCTGTGGCGTGTAACCTCCCAAAGCCTCGCGCTTGCTGCGCAAATAGCGAATCTCTTCACTGTCCTCAGGCGGACGGTAGAACGGCACCTCGCCAAGTGCTTCATCGCTCACGGGAATTCCGAACCGCGAACGGAACTCGCGCAACTCGTCTTCGTTCAGCTTCTTCTGCTGGTGCGTGACGTTTTTGCCCTCACCCGCCTCGCCCAATCCATAACCCTTGATGGTCCTCGCCAGAATCACCGTTGGGCCGCCCTGGTGTTCGACGGCCGCTTTGTAAGCCGCGTAGACCTTACGGGGATCGTGCCCGCCCAACCGCAAGCGCCGCAGGGCCTCGTCCGGCAACGGTTCTACCAACTTCAGCAAGCGCGGGTCACTGCCAAAGAAAAATTGCCGGATGTAATCGCCGCTGCTGACCACCAGTTTCTGATACTCGCCGTCAACCACTTCGCCCATGCGCTTGACCAACAAGCCTTCCGTGTCGCGCTCCAGAATCGGATCCCACTCGCTGCCCCACAGGACCTTAATGACATTCCAGCGTGCGCCGCGAAATGCCGATTCCAGTTCCTGAATGATCTGTCCGTTTCCGCGCACCGGTCCGTCCAGCCGCTGCAAGTTGCAGTTGATCACAAAAATCAGGTTGTCCAGTTTCTCGCGCGAAGCCAGCGTGATCGCGCCCAATGACTCGGGCTCGTCTGTTTCTCCGTCGCCGAGGAACGCCCACACCTTCGCATCTGTCACCTGTTTCAGGCCGCGATTTTCCAGGTAGCGGTTGAACCGCGCCTGATAGATGGCCATCAAGGGACCAAGCCCCATAGATACGGTCGGATACTCCCAGAAGTCAGGCATCAGCCACGGGTGCGGATAGGAAGACAGGCCGCCGCCGGGCTTCAGTTCGCGCCGGAAATTTTCCAGCTGCTCAACGCTCAGCCGGCCTTCCAGAAAAGCGCGTGAATACACACCGGGCGCTGCGTGCCC
The DNA here is from genome assembly GCA_963741165.1 of Candidatus Acidiferrales bacterium. Lineage (GTDB taxonomy): Bacteria > Acidobacteriota > Terriglobia > Acidiferrales > UBA7541 > Acidiferrum. Next base: position 220,542 of record CAVUHB010000002.1, read on the forward strand.
CTGGAAATAAATCGTATCGCCTTCAAAATTATCGCTGCGTGCTCGGAAAAAGTGGTTGAATCCGACTTCGTAAAGTGTTGCCGCCGATGCAAATGTTGAGATGTGTCCGCCGATGTTGTGCTCTAGGCGATTTGCACGCACCACCATGGCCAGCGCGTTCCACCGGATCAGGGACTTGATGCGCCGCTCGAGTTGCTGGTCCCCAGGAAACAGGGGCTCCAGTCGTGCCGGGATCGTGTTGGCATAAGGAGTATTCGCTGTGAATGGCAGATCAATACCACTCACCGTGGCATGCGCCCGTAAACGCTCCAGAATCTCGCGCGCTACGTCCGTGCCGCTCGATTCCAGCACCGAATCCAGCGACTCCAGCCATTCCTGAATTTCCACGTCCTGCACGTGCCTCGCTGCAATCGTTTCTTGGTCCATACGTCTACTAGCTCCTATGGTTGCAAACTGGGGCGTGCGCCACACGCGCTGCGGGTCTCAGCAACTTCGCACAATTGTTAAGAATACACCCTTGCCCCTTCCGCTGCATCTCGCCTTGTAGCAATTATCCCAATCCGATTCACCACTTTTTCAAATCCTTGCCTTCTGGCGACCATCGGTGCGCTTCCTAACCTAAGACAGGTTGTACACTCTCTTCCTGGCCTTCTCTGTCGAGGGCCGGCAACCTGCCAGCTCATGGGTCTCTGTGCTAAGGCCAGCCATCCCAAGAACTTGACGGAAGCCCAAACGATTCGGTTTTTGAAAAGGGTGGGTTCCTTCATCTGAAAGCCATGCACTTAGTTTTCGTTTGATTCTTCTTGTACTAGCCGCCTCGGCATCTACAAGGTCCTTCCCCCATCGACTACCAGCACCTGCCCGGTCACAAACTCTGCCGTCGCCAGATACACCACCGCATCCGCAATGTCCTCGGGCTTCCCCGTACGCTCAAGCGGCGCACGCTTTATGAAATCTTCCTCCCATAAGGCAGGATCTCCCGGCATGGTAATCGTCCCAGGAGCAATCGCGTTCACCCGCACCCGGGGAGCCAACTCCTTGGCCAATATCCGCGTCATCATGATCACTCCAGCTTTTGACACCGAATGCGGCAGAAACTCTTTCCACCCCAGCAAACCACCAATATCCGCAAAATTAATCACCACACCTTTCCCCGATTTCTCGAGGTGCGGTGCTGCAGCCTGTGTGCAGAAAAACGGCGCCTTCAGATTGGTTTCTAGCGACCGGTCCCAACTTTCTTCCGTAGTCTCTCTAAAAGTAGTCTCCAGGAAATTCGCAGCACTATTGATCAGAATGTCCAGCCCGCCCATTTCCCCTGCCACTCGCGCAACCATCGCTCGCACCGCGTTCACATCCCGCAGCTCTGCAGAATACGCGGATGACCTCCGTCCCATTTTTTCGATTTCACGCACGACCTCTTGCGCCTCTGCTTCTGACCTCCCGTAGTGCACCGCGACGTCCGCACCCTCGGCCGCCAACCGCAACGCCACCGCGCGTCCCAGCCGCTTGCCCGCGCCTGTCACCAGCGCCACCCTCGCCTGCAACCTCTTCGTTTCGCTCATGGCGTCAAAATAACACATCGCCCGTCCGGAATTCCCACTAGACACGGGGAAGGGGCGGAAACTCACGGTTTGCCGCGTAAAACCGGAACCTGTGGATGTCCGCCTATACCTGTTCCGACATTCCGGACTCCCGCGCTATATGGATTCCGATGATAGGCCCCCCACAGGGTGCCCCATAGGCCGACCTTCCGTCAGCTCCAACGCGCAGGACAGCGCGGAACGCAATTCCGATACTCGTACTGTGTTTCCGGGAGCTTTGACACGCGACAATTCTTGTGGCGAGGTTTGACAGGGATCGGTCCATGCGGATGCGGTTGTGCCAAATTCCTCCAATTCCCAAGATTTTGCCCGGTCGCCCGCCGAGTCGTCGCGGAGTTTATCCTTCGACACAGCTACTGCCCGCAGTGGCACTCCGTCTTGTGCCGAGGACAGGATTCCCGTCCGCTTCATTCGATAAGACACCAGGGTCATCTTTCCACTACAGCGGTACCCTTTTTATTCGATCGCATTTCCGTGCATCCCACCGAATCGCCAGTGCCGGTGTTACAATCCCTCCGTTTTAGGAAGAGGCCCACGATGAAACTTGATGTCTTGGCAATCGCCGCTCATCCCGACGACGTTGAACTCACCTGCGGCGGTACGCTGCTGAAAATGGCACAACTTGGCCACAAAACCGGAATCCTCGATCTCACTGCCGGAGAAATGGGCACCCGCGGCAGTTCTGAAACACGCGCCAAAGAGGCCGCGGTCGCCGCCAGAATCTTGAAAGTTTCCTGGCGGGGCAATCTCGGTGTTCCCGACTCCGACGTCCAGCCCACGCGTCAAAACAAGCTCCACCTGGCGGAACTGATTCGCGAACTTCGCCCCCGCACAGTCATTCTTCCCTACTGGGAAGCCCGCCACCCCGATCACTATCACGCCTCGGAGCTCGGCTACGAAGGCTGCTTCCTCGCCGGCCTCAAACAACTCCCGCTCGAAGGCGAACCTTATCGCCCGTTTAAAATTCTTTACGCCACGTCCTTCGAAGGAATGCCTACCACCTTCGTCGTGGACATCACCAAGCAATACCAAGCCCGCCATCGTGCCATCCTCGCCTACGGCTCCCAATTCCGTCCCGCCAAGAGCGAACGCAAACAGCGCGTCTTCCTAGCCATCGATGAACTCGACCATCGCATGGAACTCCTGGCCCGCCATCACGGCCAACTGATTGGCGTAACATACGGTGAACCCTTTCTCCAAAAGGAACCCATGGCCGTTGACGATATCGTTGATCTCCCCGTTCGATCCATTTAATGAAATTGGCCCTCGTTCGCCAGACCGTCAGCACTATCGCCTTCTTTCCGATTTTCACTTTGCTCAAGGCGAGGTAAACTGTCTTTTCCAGAGCAACGTTTCCAGCCCTCAGGAGCATGCCACCTTTGAAAAAGATCCGTCGTGAACTGTGGGCTGTTCTGCTAGGACTCTTGATCAGCGTCCCGTCCCTCTTCGCACACCACGGGCTGGCTGCGTTTGATACGACGCACACTGTCAAGATGCAAGGTGTTGTCACGGAATTTCAGTGGATCAATCCGCATGCCTATATTTATGCGGATCTGAAGGACGAAAACGGAAAGGTCTCCAGCTGGAAATTGGAGATGGGCAGTCTCGGCATGCTGACTCGATTTGGTGGGTGGAACCGCAATACCGTGAAGCCCGGCGATCATGTCACCGTCCAGGGATTTCGAGCCAAGGATGGTTCATCGTATATGTCGTTGGGAAAAATCGAACTCCCCAACGGGCAGACGCTTCTGGGGGCCCCATAATAACGCCCGACATGCTTCAAGTTTGTAGGTGGTTGGAACAGACTCCGATCGGGTCGCAGGTGCGAGAATCGTTGTGGCTCTTTCCCTCCCTTGAGACTCTTCATTTGCTCGGAATGTCAGCTTTGATCGGCACAGTGGTAGCTTTTGATCTGCGCCTGCTTGGATGGATGCTGCGCGGCGTATCGGTTGGGGTATTGGCGAAACGGCTGCTCCCGTGGTCCTGGCTTGGGTTTGCGGTGCAAGTCCTTACCGGAACATTGCTATTTATGTCAGAAGCCGTCAAGGTGTACAGCAATCCCGCGTTTCGATTAAAAATGTTATTGATCGTACTGGCAGGGGTCCAGGCGCTGATTTTTCATCGAATCGTCAATCGCCGTGCGGCGACTTGGGACCAAACTGGAGTTTTGCCTGCCAGCGCCAAAACCTCGGGCATTATTTCGCTTCTCTTGTGGTTTGGAATCGTCACAGCGGGCAGATTTATCGGATTCGTATGATCTCGAGGCACTTTCGAGAAGAAACAATCAGCCGCGGCGCAGGTCCTGGCTGATGATGCGCTTGAATTCCGGATCATCGTGGATGCAAGCAAGGTCGCTGTCGCGAGCGGCCCAATCCGGATTGCTGAAGCCGGATTCGACGGCGCGCCGAAACATCGCCAGCGCTTCTTCTTTCATATTCACAATCCCATAGGTACACGCAGCGTTGTAGAGAGTGTTGCAGTCATTCGGGCGCAGGGCGACGGTCTTCTCCAATTCCACGACAGCCTCCTTCACTCTGTTCAACGCCGCAAATTGCACCGCCAGCAAACTGCGCGCCCGAACATCCTCGGGCACCAGTTCGACCTGCTGCTGCAGCGCGACAACGGCTTTTTCCCTCATTTTTCGCGATGCTTCAGGATCCCCGAGGGCCGCGAAACTGTTCACCAGTGGCGGATAGACATTGTAATCGTCGCCTACAGCCTCTATGGCGCGATCACACAACTCCACCACGTCCTGATACCGCCCCGAAGCGAAATAGGCACGTAGCAGTATGCTGTAAGCACTTTCGCAATCCTGCTTGCGCTCAACAGCCTGCTTCGACCATTCGATCGCATCTTCGTACTTATTTTGCGCATAAAAGATTCGCGCGCGCGCCGCAAGCACGTCCGCCAATTGCGGCCCCAACGCAAAAGCGCGATCGGCTGCCATCTTGCCGCGTTCGAGCGTGCGCGGGTCTTTCCGATGCAACTCATACTGCAAACCGCACACCTGCGCCATTCCGGCATGAGCGAGTGAAAACTCGGGATCGATACGGATGGCGTGTTCGAACATTTGCATTGCGAACTCAAGATTCTCGCGCCGCGTGTAATTCCGCCCCCGCAGCAGGTAGTCGTAAGCCTGCAAATTCTCCGTCGGCTTTCGCGCCATCGTTTTCTCTTCTTGCTGCGAAAGAGTGATGCGCAGTGCCTGCGCGATGCTGCGGGCGATCTCTTCTTGCACGTCGAACACATCTTTCAATTCACGATCGTAACGCTCCGCCCACATGGGAAAATCGGTGACCGCGTCCACTAATTGAGCATTAATGCGCAAACGGTTCCCTGCCCGACGCAGGCTGCCTCCGAGCACATACCCTGCATCCAGGTCCTGTCCGATCTGTTTCGCCGTCGCGGGCTTGTCGCGATACGGAAGTATCGTCGCCCTCGGGAATACCTGTAGTCCCTTAATCTTTAACAGTTCCGTGATGATGTCTTCCGTCATCCCGTCGCGGAAATACTCATCCTCTTTCGCACCGCTAAGGTTTTCGAAATAGAGAACCGCAAGTGTTTTTTGCGCACGCGACGTCGGCGCCGACGCCGCGGCACGTCCTGAATCGGAATCATGCTTCAGACGCACAAGGTCAACTCTCAGACTGGCAGCCGTCTGGTAACGTCCGTCAGGATTCTTTTCCATCGCCTTCGTGATGACGGCGGAAAGTTCCGCCGGAATCTTTGGATTGAGCCGCGCGGGTGCTATTGGCGTACGGTTCAAAATGGCCTCAAAAATCACTGCAGAGGTGTTGCCGGAAAATGTCTGTCGTCCTGTAGCCATTTCATATAACACCGTACCGAAGGAAAAAAGGTCGGTACGATGATCGAGCTCTTCCCCTCGCGCCTGTTCGGGTGACATGTAGGAAATCGTTCCGATTGCCGAACCGGGGCTTGTAAGGTTGTCTCCGGCACTTCCCACCGTCATCTCGGGCGAGCCGTCGGCGGTCTCGCCGAGACGCTGTAACTGCGGGGCCAGTTTCGCCAGGCCGAAATCGAGAATTTTTACCCGTCCAGACTGCGTTATAAATATATTCGCAGGCTTGATGTCGCGATGCACGATGCGTTTGGTATGCGCAACCTCCAGTGCATCGGCGATCTGAATCGCCATCGTCAGCAACTCCACGTTTTCCATCGGTTGATTGTTTATTCGGTGCTTCAGGGTCTCGCCTTCCAGTAGTTCCATACAAATGAAGGGACGCCCTTCATGCTCCCCGATATCGTAAATCGTGCATATATTGGGATGATTTAGTGCGGATGCTGCGCGTGCTTCCCGTTGAAACCGCTCTAGCGTGGCCCGGTCTTCGACCAAATCGTCGGGCAAAAACTTCAGTGCGACGCTGCGCCCGAGGCGCGTGTCTTCGGCCTTGTACACCACTCCCATGCCACCCCCACCGAGCTTCTCTACTACGCGATAATGAGAGATCGTGCGACCAATAAGGGGCTGTGCATTCGCCATGGGCGATTCATCATAATTTGCTACCTGAGGCAAGTCAATTTCTGCGGGTTCATCTGCGGGTTCAACATTTCTGCGGGGTTTACCGGGGTTTAGCGCCAAGCCGTTCGCAGCCTCAATTCAAGTTGTTTATTACCCACACCTCGGGGGCCATAGAGCGAGCCCTATTCTTAGGAGCTCTCTCAACAACCGGATATACTTCTTTCCCATGATTCCCGAATCGTACAAGCCCAAGATTAAGTTCATGCAATTGGCAATTGCAGAGGCCAAACGCGCTGGCGATCGTGGCGACTATCCCATCGGCGCCGTGATCACCCGTGTCGTCGGCAAAACAGAAGTTGTGATCGCCAATGCCGGAAATCGCGTCAAGACTTCCGGTTCGAGCATCAAGCATGTCGAACTTGAAACGCTCAAATACGTTTCGAGCGGCTATGGCCGCTATCTTCCTGACTTCGTTCTATATTCCACACACGAGCCGTGTGCCATGTGCGCCGGTGCCTGCGTCTGGTCCAAAATCGGCGCGGTCATCTACGGCGTTTCGCAGGAAGATATTGACGCCTACGGCCGCACCCACGGTACCGAAATCTACAAGTGGCGTGCCTGTCTTATTCCCTGCCGGCTAGTCTTTGACAAAGGCAACCACCGCATTCCCGTCATCGGCGGATTCCTCCGCAAGGATTGTCACAAACTTTTCAGCTACAAGAAAAAGTAGTTGAGCCAGTTTCCGGGACGGAGAATTGACTCCGATTCCATCATCATAGTTTTTTGGGGGCTGGTAGGCAGAGCAGGTTGGTGGACTCCTTCTTGCCCTGCTCAGTCGTGCCGCAATCGACAGCCGATTCAGAGACGCCCGTTCCCGACAGAGGCGCCTGGGCCGCGACCGCGAGAACTACCTTTTTAATTTCATTCTTCTTCAGATTGAGAGAAGAGCCGGGAATCTCCCGCAGGTGGCCGCTGCTATTCCACTCCACAGCCGCGCAAGTGGACGTTTTGTACCAATACGGCGTTTTCCTTCCTCCACCTCAAACGTTTATGCGACGGCTAGCCGTCTGCGAAAATCTTCTTCTCGAAACTCTCATCCCGCTCGCACAGCCTGAAAATAGGTAGACACAGGCGGCCTTAATAACACGTAGCCAATCACCAAGAGCAGCGCCACGTGCGCCAAAAACTCCGATATCGAGTGGAACGCGCTAACGACCACGTGAAACCCCAGCCATACCAGCAACAACCACCGCGCCCATCCCCGCCCAAGAAGCAGAAATATCCCGCCCACTACTGCGAGCAACCGTACTATCGAAATAAGTACGATTCCCGGTTCGAGCGGCCGAGCGGTAAGGTGATAGCTCAACCCAACTAGTCCCGCCACAATGAACAGCAATCCAATGAGTGTCGTTTGCCAAGGTCGTTTCATCGAAAGGCTGCCTCATATTCGCAACTTGCAGGCTACGTCCACTGAGGTTTTTTAGACCGAATCGTCGTCTACCGCCGGTACAAATCCAGGTAAATTCTGTCCCCTAGCCGTCCGTTCCACTTTCACTCGCACCAGGCTCTCTTCTTCGGCACCCGACTTCCGCAGTACCGCGATGGTGCTCAGGGCCTCTCCGTACACTCTCGTCACCAGGAACACGTCCCCAGTCCCGTCCTTCTTCCACAACTGGCCAATCTGTATCTTCTTCACGCTCATAGGGCATCTCTGACTCTAGAGACCCCAGTCAAAAGTGTCAACAATTCCCCAACCGGCCCTTCCCAGAACCAACAAACCCTCCTCCCACCCCAGTCTCCTATCTCCGGCAGGAAACCTTCTCCCCGCACACCACATCATAAGCATTGGGCCCACCGGTCGTGGCGGGGTGCTATACTGGCAGTAACGCATGGGGAGGTCTGACTATGGGAAAACTCTCGCACAACGGTTTGTCCCTTCTGCTCGGCTTGGGCATCGCTTTTGCGCCCTCTGCGGCGTTTCCTCAATCCTCTTCCCAAACGCCGTCTTCCTCTCCGCAACAGGGCCAGCAAACTACGGCGCAACAAGATCCTAGCAAGAAGGACGACTCGAAGTCTGGCATCCAGCTTCCTCCGGATCAGCCGCCGGCTCCTCCGTCGACTCCTATTCCGGCACCTCTTCCGGCCGCAACAAAGCCCTCCGCAGGCATTCCGGGTTCCGACGCGCCCGTACCCCAGCAGCAAACCGTGCACCCTAAGAATTCCAAGGAAGATGTCGACGCGATCGGTAATCGCAATGTTGGCAAGGGTGTCAATTTCTATTCCATCGAACGCGAGATCGGTCTCGGCAAAGGACTCGCTCAAGAAGTTGAGCGCTCCTCTAAATTAATCGATGATCCCGTCGTCGTCGAATACGTCAACCGCGTTGGTCAAAACCTCGTTCGCAATTCGGACGCAAAGGTCCCATTCACCATTAAGGTTATCGACTCCGACGAAGTGAACGCCTTCGCTCTTCCCGGTGGCTTCTTCTACGTCAACAGTGGCCTGATTCTTCGCGCCCAGGAAGAATCCGAACTTGCCGGCGTTATGGCTCATGAAATCTCACACGTCACTGCACGCCACGGCACCAAGCAAGCCACCAAGGGCGAAATGATGCAACTCGCGACCATTCCACTGATGCTGCTTGGTCCCGGCGGATGGGCTGGCTATGGCATCTACCAGGCTCTGCAACTTGCCATCCCGCTTTCGTACCTGAAATTTTCGCGCGATGATGAGCGCGAAGCCGATTTCCTCGGTCTCCAGTACATGTACAAGGCCGGCTATGATCCTAACGCGTACGTAACCTTTTTTGAACGCATTCAAGCGGATGAGAAACGCCGTCCCGGCACCATTCCCAAGTTCTTCTCGACGCATCCGCCAACACCGGAACGTATCGCCGATGCGCAGAAAGAAATTGCTCGCATCCTTCCAGAAAAGGACGAGTACATCGTGACCACCTCGGAGTTCGACTCGGTCAAGGGCCGCCTTCGTAACGTCATGTTCAGCCGCAAGGTGCAGGACAATCAACCCGGCAAGCCCACTTTGCGCACCAAAACCGAGCAGTCCGACAAGACTTCGCAGACCACGCAACCTACCACCGATCCCAGCAGTACCGACGACGACCGCCCGACTCTCAAGCGCCGTCCCGATTCTCCCTGATTCACGAGCGCCCGCGTTCTGACGCGGTTCACCAATAGTGCAGATCTTTACGGTAAAGGGCGGCCACGGGCCGCCCTTTGCTTTTCCAATCCCGATCACCCCGAGCCTCTGTTCGGTGCTTCCCTCGGCTATCGTGAAGGTGGGGATTCGGCCCCGAATCAGCGCGTGCCCGGCGAAACACTTTCTCCTGTGGGATTTTTCTTCGATTCGGTTTCACTTCGAGCGTTTCTCGATCCTGAAGCCAGTTGTATCCAGAACAAGCACGTGGGGGAGCGATGCTGCGCCACAGGCGCGCAGGATCAAAACCTTACTGTGAATTGCCTTGGGTTCTTACCCGCCGAAAAATCTCGGCAATGTCCTGATCCTCGAACGCGCCGCCTACTTTTGCGGTGGATTCGCAGTCTTCGGTTTGTCCTCAACGGCCTTCTTTGTCTGGTCCAAGGCTTTCTTGGCGGCGTCTGCGGTCTTCTTTGAAATGTCTTCTACCAATTCGCCTGTCGCCGTGGCAGCTTTCTTTGTCTCCGCCGCTGCATCCTTTGCTACTTCCTTGGTTTTGTTCTCCGTCGCGTCATAGGCCTTCTTCGTTCCGCTCGCTACGTCGTCTGCCATCTTCTTGGTCTTATCCATCGCCTCCGAAGTTGCCGAGCTCGTCTTATCCGCGGCATCGCTGGTCGCCTGCTTCGTCGCGTCGGCAACCTCCCCCGCCGTCTTCTTCGTAGCATCCGCAGCATCGCTAGCGACCTTCTTCGTGGCGTCTGCCGCCTCCGAGGCAGCCTTGCTTGCCGCATCTCCCGTCGCTTTCACGTCATCTGACAACTTCTTCGAGTCGGAACTACTGCATCCAGTCACGCCGATACTCAACCCCAATCCAACCAAAATTACCCATTTGTTGTTCATTCCTGGTTCTGTCCTTTTCCGGGCGGAAATCGGACCCAAATAATACCAAAAAATTGCTCTCTCCTCCCGCTCGCGCTACAGTTGTACTCTTACGATGAAACAAATCCCCCGTCCACTGCCTCCCGTCGTTCGATCCGTCCTGACTCTAAGCATGGCGTTGCTCGTGTCAGTCCGCTCTCCCGCTCAGAACCCGCCCTCGCCACCCTCAGAGGAGCCAGCACCTTTTACGATTCAAGTCAAAGTGGACGCGGTTCTGGTCCCCGTCGTTGTTCGCGACGCACAGGGCCGCGCCATCGGCACTCTGAAAAAAGAAGACTTTCAGATTTTCGACAAAGACAAGCGGCGCGCAATTTCCGGCTTCACCATCGAAAAGAATTACCCCGTCGGCATCAATCGAGCCATCGCGGAACCTACTCCGGGCTCCAGTTCTGCTCCCATGGATGAGCCTCCTTCCGCTCTTGTCCCTAAACGCTATATTGTCCTCCTCTTCGACGATCTCCACTTATCTTCCGGGGACCTCTCTCAGGTTCGCAAGGCTGCACTCCAGATGATCTCGACCTCTCTCTCTCCGACCGACATGGCCGCAGTCGTCTCCTTCACCGGTACCTACAGCGGTATGACTTCCGATCACGCCAAGCTCCAGGAAGCGCTCTCCAAATTGCAGTCTCGTAACCTCTACCAGCACGCTACTCACGGTTGCCCGGACATCGACTATTACCAGGCCGACCTGATTCAGAATCGACACGACAACTCCGCTCTGGAGGCCGCCATTCAAGACACTCTCACCTGCCGCGAGCTCGACAACAAAACCATGCGCAACGTGGCCGAGAGTATCGCCCGGTCCACCGCCTCCCAGGTTCTCACCGTTGGCGATCAGGATGTTCGTGTCACTCTCAATTTCCTGAAACAAATCTTACAGAAAATGGCCGTGCTCCCCGGCCAGCGAACCCTAATTCTTATTTCTCCCGGTTTTCTCACCGTCACCTCCGAAGCGCTCGCCGCCAAATCGCAAATCATCGATATCGCCGCGCAGTCCAACATTACAATCAGCACACTCGGAGCCAAGGGTCTGTACACCACCGAAATCGACGCTAGCGAACGCGGCGCGCGTTCCGCTTACTCCATGGCTACGGGCAGCGATTCGCAATCTCGCCGGGAATCTCTCACCCAGTCTGATGATGTCATGGCCGAATTTGCCGACGGTACCGGTGGCAGCTACTTTCACAACAACAATGATCTCGCGACCGGTCTACTAAAACTGACCGCTGCCCCGGAGTATCTCTACCTCCTTGAGTTTTCCCTCCTGGACACAAAACCAGACGGCTCCTACCATCACTTGAAAGTGAAGATCGATCAAAAGGACCTGCACCTCCAAGCTCGCCGCGGCTACTTCGCCCCACCGCCACCCAACTGACAAAGATCATTGTTAAGAATTGTCCGGGTGCCGCACTTTCTGAGTCAGGGGTGCGAGCGTTATCAACAATGCCTCCTCGGTGTAGCGCCGGCTTTCGAGCCAGAGTCTTAACTTGTTCGCAGCTTCCGTCGATTCGCCTGTATCCCCTGTCACATACACCCTCTCGGCCAAGATGGCACACTCCTATCGGCACTAGCGCCTTCGTGTCCTGTCTAACTCTCGCTCCGGGCACAAGTTTATCCCTGAAGTCCCGAGAGCGTCCGATGAGCTGGTACAAAGGTCTCAGTCGCCGCGAGTTTATCCGCCTTGGTGCAGTAGCCGCTGCAGCCACCGGCACCCTCTCCTGTTCCAATCGCAAACTGCCCTGGCGTTTTCTCACTCTCCATGAAGCCCGCACCCTCGCCGCCATCTGCGATCAGTTGATTCCTCCTGACAAGGACCCCGGTGCACAGTGGGCCAGTGTTGTGAACTTTATGGACATTCAACTTTGTGGTCCCTACCAAGATTTCCAGTCCACCTATCGGGAAGGTCTTGCCGAACTCGAGAGCATCAGCGAGAAACACTTTGGAAACGATTTCTCCGCTCTGCCGGCCGATTCGCAGCTGGCTCTGCTGAAATCGATCGAACAAGGCACCGCCGCGTCCCAACAATCCTTTTTCCATCTCGTCCTCGAGCACACTATGCAGGGCTTTTATGGCGATCCGCGTCATGGCGGCAATCGTGACCACACAAGTTGGAAGATGCTCGCGCTTCCCTACCCGCCTTTACGAGGTCAACAACGTTACGGGGGCAATGGCTAACATGCAGGAATTCGCTCAGGGAGGACTGCAGGGAGCACGAACGTGCCATTGAAACATGTCAACGCGATCGTCGTCGGAGCCGGTGCAGGGGGTGGAGTCGTCGCGAAAGAACTCTCCTGCGCCGGTCTCACCGTGGCGCTGTTCGAACGCGGCAAATGGTACACCTCTTTCGATTGTCGCAAGGATGACCTGCGCAACCAACGCATCTCCGCTCTAGGCTGCGGTTTTGGGCCCGACAATCAACGCTATCGCCGCGTCGTCGTCGATTCGAGTGGTCAAGAAGAAATCGTCAAGCCCTCCAGTTGGGCCTATAACAACAATGCTGCCTGTGTCGGTAGTGGCACCCTCAGCTACGGGGCCATGGCTTGGCGTTTCATGGAACAGGACTTTCGCATGCGTTCCACCTACGGTTCCGTTCCCGGTGGAACTCTCGAAGACTGGCCCCTCGCTTATAACGATCTCGAACCTTTTTACGAGAGAGCCGAATGGGAAATGGGCGTTTCTGGCGACGATTCCACCAATATTTTCAAGGCGCCCCGAAAAAAGCCTTTGCCGATGCCGCCGCTTTCTCCGAACACCGAGCATCGAATACTCGAACCAGCCGCAAAGCGCCTCGGCCTCCATCCCTTCTACATCCCCATGCTGCGCAATTCCATTCCATACAACGGTCGCGGTCCGTGCATGCGCTGCCGCTGGTGCGTTGGTTTTGCCTGCGAGGTGAACGCCAAGAACGGTACGCAGAACACCGTGATTCCGCAGGCCCTCGCTTCGGGCAATTGCGACTTGCGCACCGAATGCATGGTGAAGGAAATCCTCACGGATCAACGCGGCCGCGCCACCGGGGTTTCCTATTTCGACGCCGATAACCACCTCGAGGTTCAAACAGCCGACGTGGTCGTGGTTTCTGCTTCCGCCACCGAATCCGCAAGACTACTTCTCAATTCGAAGAGTTCATTGCATCCGAGCGGTTTAGGAAATCGTTATGACTGGGTTGGTCGAAATCTTCAAGGCCACGCGTACGCCGGCGCAGTTGGCCTGATGGATCACGAGGTCTACGACGATCTCGGACCCGGCGCCTCCATCGCCATTTCCGATTTCAATCACGGTAACAAAGGTCTGGTTGGCGGAGCCGTGCTCTGTAACGAATTCATTCGTCTGCCCATCAATTTTTCCTCCATGGTGCCGCCCGACGTTCCGCACTGGGGCGCCGCACACAAAGACTACATGCGCAACTATTTCAAGCGCTCCATTATCGTCATGGGGCCCATTCAGGAAATTCCTGTCTTCGACGCGCGCGTCGAAGTCGATCCTGTCGTCAAGGATTTCTGGGGTGTTCCGGTTGCTCGGCTCTCGGGCGGTCGTCATGCGCAGGATATCGTCACCGCTCGATTTATTGCCGAACAAGCCCAGCGCTGGCTTCGCGAAGCCGGTGCCGCTTCCACCTGGCCTAACTTGCCCGGTACCGGCCTATCCGGTGGACAGCATCAAGCCGGTACCTGCCGTATGGGCAAGGATCCAAAGAACTCCGTCGTCAACGAACATTGTCGGGTGCACGATGTCGACAATCTTTTCGTTGTAGACGGTAGCGTCCACGTCACCAATGGCGGCTTCAATCCGGTACTCACTATTCTTGCCATCGCCTACCGAGCCGGGGATTTCATCACCAGAAATTGGAACGCCTGGGCATGAGCAACTCCGCAGCATCGTCGAAACTCGTCGCGCCCACTCGACGCCGAAGACTATTGTTCGTGCTAGCCGCATTCACCGTACCGGTCGCGACCATCATTGCAGTTTCCCTCCACTACGAACGCTCGCGGGGCGGCAGCTGCGCTTCCTGCCACGAAATCTGGCAGCCCTACAGAGACTGGCACAGCTCTACTCACCGCGATGTGAATTGCGGCGAGTGTCACGGCGATGTATTCACACTCGATGCCGGATTCCACCTAAATAACATGCGCAGAGTCATCCTACATCTTCGCGGGATAGTGTCTGAATCCCCAAAGCTCCGCACCGCCGACGCTCTAAAAATGGTCAGCCGCTGCGAAAAGTGCCATCAATCCGAATTCGCCGATTGGCAAGCCAGCGCTCACAGCGCCACTTTTGAACACATTTTCCTCGATACCAAACACGATCGTCGCGAAGTTCTGATGGACGATTGTTTGCGCTGCCACGGCATGCATTTCCAGGGGCCCATGCGCGATCTCGCGACTCCACTCAATACCATCGGCCCGTGGCAATTGCGCAACGCAGCACTCTCCGATCAGCCCACGATTCCCTGTCTGACTTGCCACCAGATTCATCACGAAGGGTCGCCTCTTCGGAAACCGGCCGCGGAAGAAGAGGAGTTCCCCGGCAGCCAGCAGGAAATTAACCGTCCTTCTCTTGCTTTCTTTGATCGCCGCGAAATGCAACACATTCCTGTCGCGGAATTGCCGATGCCCAAGATGCTCGACGAAGATCGCGCCGTTAGAATCAGCCCCGATCAACGCCAGGCCCTCTGCTATCAATGCCACGCTCCTTTGCCGACCTCGCAAATTCGCTCCGGCGACGATCGCACCCCCATCGGCGCCCATGAAGGATTAAGTTGTCTCTCCTGCCATGCCAAGCACGGGATGCAAACCCGTGCCTCCTGCGCGACCTGTCATCCGCGCCTCTCCAACTGCGGTCTTGCGGTTGAAAAAATGGACACCACCTTCAATGACAAAGACAGCAAGCACAACATACACTTCGTGAAATGCCAGGACTGCCACAGCCGAGGCATCCCAAAGAGAAAATCGCTGCTCTCTCCAACTCATCTCGTCCACTAATTTTCCTGTTGGCTGACTTTCCGCCAGTGAAGGTGTAGCTTTTTCTTGAACTTGTCTCTGTAGCGATCGGCTTCTAAGGCGGTTCGCCATTCAAATCACACCCCATCACGCAGCGTCATCCATCCGGATCGTGTGACGCACCCGCCGGCTCTATCGTGCGAGTTTTGGCCTTTCCATCTTCCCGACTGTTCTATACTCCAACGGGGCACGACCGTTTGCCGAGGAAATCATGCAGAATGCATCGAGAGTCCGTACCATTAGCCGCAGCGCCATATTTCAAATCCTCTTTTTCTTTCCTGTACTTAGTTCAGCTGCCCAAACGAAAAATCCACCGACCACTCCCGTCCCCAATCGCCAACCACTCGCCCAGACCAAATTCTATGCACTCCCTCTTGGCGCGATTGTTCCTTCCGGTTGGCTACGCGAACAACTCGAACTCCAGGCCCACGGCCTTACCGGTCATCTCGACGAAATCTGGCCCGACCTCCAATCCAATAGCGGCTGGCTCGGTGGCACCGGCGAAGCCTGGGAACGCGGCCCTTACTTCATGGACGGCCTGATTCCCCTCGCCTACCTCCTGAAGGATCCGCGCCTCAGTGAAAAAGCCCGAAAATGGGTGGACTGGACACTCACGCACCAGCAACCGAGCGGCCAGATCGGCCCACTAACGAATGACGACTGGTGGCCGCGCATGGTCATGCTTAAAGTCCTTACCCAGTATCAGGAAGCCACCGGTGATCCCCGCGTCATCCCACTGATGCAGAAATACTTCGTCTTCCGCGCACGCGAAATTGACATTCGCCCGCTGAAGGAATGGGGACGTTATCGTTGGCAGGATGAACTCGTCAGCATCATCTGGCTCTACAACCGCACCGGCGATCCAGCGCTTCTCGATTTAGCGCGCCGCATTCATGCCCAGGGCTTCGATTGGCAGGCGCAGTTCACCAATTTCCCCTTCACCACAAAACAGACCAAAGAAACGCTGGGAATGACTCCACAAAACGGAAATCCCGAGCGCGCCATGCAGTCTCACGGCGTCAACAACGCCATGGCCCTGAAAGCCTCGCCGGTATGGTTTGAATTTTCAAATACCTCACAAGACAGGCAAGCCATTCACCAGCAACTGGCCGTTCTCGACCAATACCATTCCCTGCCGAACGGCATGTTCAGCGCCGACGAACATTTTGCCGGTCGCGATCCTTCTCAGGGTGTCGAACTTTGTGCCGTCGTCGAAGCCATGTACTCTCTTGAAATTTCCGAAGCCATACTCGGTGACCCCGCCTTCGCTGATCGCCTCGAGAAAATTTCCTTCAACGCCCTTCCCGCTACCATCTCCGACGACATGTGGTCGCACCAATACGATCAGCAACCCAATCAGGTCAAATGCACTCGTGCCCCTCGCGATTGGTCTACCAATGGCCCTGACTCAAATTTGTTTGGACTCGAACCAAATTTCGGTTGTTGCACCGCCAACATGCATCAAGGCTGGCCGAAATTGGCAGAGAGTCTCTGGATGGCTACGCCCGATCACGGCCTAGTCGCCATGGTCTACGCACCAAACGAAGTGCATACCGTCGTTGGCGCCAGCGTCAATCTCTCCATTACCGAAGAAACCGGGTATCCCTTTGACGGTCGCGTACTCCTGACCATGCGCCCCGATAAATCCGTTCAATTCCCTGTGTCTGTTCGCATCCCCGCATGGGCCGAGGGCACCAGCATACGCATTAACGGCCAGTTGATCAAAGAAACCGTTCATCCTTCCGCATATTTGAATCTCACTCGTAAATGGATTCCCGGTGACAAAATTGAAATTCAATTTCCTATGCGTCCGCGCATCAGTCGCTGGTATCGTGATTCCGCCGTTATCGAACGCGGCCCACTCCTCTACTCACTGGACATCCCGGCCGAGTGGACCAAGCTTGTCGATCGCGGTCCGGCGAGTGATTGGGAGGTCCGCCCAACCGCGGACTGGAATTTTGCCTTGGCTCTCAACCCCCAAGCTCCGGACAACTCCGTGCGCACCCTAGAAGCCACCACCAACGGTTTTCCCTTCTCCGCACACGGACATCACGCGACACTCGAAGTTAGGGGCAAACGTTTGCCCTCGTGGCAACTCGAGCAGGAATCTGCTGGCCCTCTTCCTCCGAGCCCAGTCACTAGTTCTGAACCCGAGCAGACATTACGTCTAATCCCCTACGGCGCCGCTAAATTGCGCATTACCGAGTTCCCCGTCCTTGCCGTCCCGTAATTCCGAATCCAGTAGACCCCGCCCGCTCTGTAAGGGTACGGATTCACGCTTTTCATAAATCATTCCACTGAATGCACCGCGCATGGACGGAGCGGAGACGGGCGGGACGATTCTTGGTAACGGAAATTGAATTCTGTACGACTCGATGGATCAATTCGACGTAAAACTTTATTTCTGGACAATCCCAGGTCTTGAAGGATTCTGAATATTTCACTCGCTCTCCGTCGCCCGATACTCCGCCCGCTTTGATCGCACATACAGAACGCCACGAACCTACACCGGCGACAGTCCGCTAATCCTGCACTTATCCACTTCCCGGAATGCTTCGAGCAAACGCACTGCCTGCGCGGGATTTTCTCTTACCAGTTCCATACCGGCCGCGAGTGCCGACAAACTCCCCTTCATCAACGCCACGTGGGGCGGGAAGCATCTCCGCAAGCGCTCCGGCGATTCCCTCGCGCGATCCTCATTCCATGCAATCGCTAGAGCTCTTGCGGCCGTTTCCTTGGCGTCATTTCCGCTCCCCATTCGCAACTATGTTTCCTCATCGGCGCGAGCTTCTTGGTACTGGCCGAAGTCTGCTTCCGCTAACGCCGCACCGGCCATCGAATAAGTCACGTTGTCCTGCAAACCTCTGGTCTTCGATTCTTCCCACGATCGCGCAAAATACTTTCGCGCCTCCGCCACCTTGCCCTGCGCCATCAGTACAAATCCTTGCGTGCACAACATGTCATTTTCGCGGCCTGCATCACGGCTCCACGCCAATTCACGGTCCATCCCGGCCTTATCGCTGGTAATCGTGGCCTTCTCTTTATCAGCTCCGCCCAATCGATAGCGATGCGCCCGATGCCCTTACTCTTTCCGGTGCGCCAAAGGAATCTGCGACACCAGCTGAATGTCGAGCATCATGCTGATGCGCCGATCCAATTGAAAAAATGTGGCTGCCTTCTTTCCCGGCAGCACTTGGCTAACGGTTGGCACGTAATTTAATCGCAATGCCTGCACTTTCTGGTCGACTTCGAGCCATCTCCGTATATAAATCAAGGCATCCTGATCCGACATGTTTCCCCACATCGCCGAGTATTCCTTGATCAACCGGAACTTCTCATTGTTGATTTCTACCAGATCCGAACTGTAGTGTCGGTAGATAGGCCAGAATTTTGTCGCCTCCGATTCCGTCAATGGTAAATTCTGAGTGATCAACTCCTGCTTCTTTGCACGAATGTCCTGGCGCAACAACTGAATATCCTGCTCCGTCGCTTGCGGACTCATAGCAATACTCGACGTCGTCGAAGCCCCAGAGGTCGACTCCTGCTTCGGCGCGGTCCGCGCAAACCCCACTGCTCCCACGATTATTCCGAGCCCAGTCAACAGAATCCCTGTCCACACATTCATCTTCACGTTCGATCTCCTCGATGACCCCGTTCATCAGCGCGCGAGCCCAAACTTCTCCAGCAATTTCTCAGAAACTACGCCCGATAGTCTGTCAGCGCATCTTACTTTCGTCCGTTCCCCTCACACAATTGTAAGAAGTACCACCCATCACAGCTTGCTCTTTATCACTTTTCTCTTCAGGGGTGCCTTACTTCCGGTTTTCGAGTGTACGTAGTCTTAACAGGTCTCTTGTCTCCTCCTTTCGCAGCCTCACCCCCTCCCCTCCACTTCGTATTCCTCTGTCCGGTTATACTAGAAACGCTCCGGCCGGTCTGGTTCCGCCCGAGCTTGCCACATGACCCGTGCCTCAAAAACACTTTCCACACTTTCAGAAGCTCGCCTTTGGTTCGATCGCCAAATTCTCAGAAAACGCCCCTTTAGCGACGGCACCCCCTGGTCTCATGAGCAATTGGTCCTCGACAAAGTCCGTTGCGATGCCTACCGCGACGCCATCCACCGCACGGTCAAGCCTGGCAACGTAGTCGTCGATCTTGGTGCGGGTACAGGTCTTCTTTCCTTTTTCGCTCTCGAAGCCGGTGCCCGTCACGTCCATGCCATCGAGGTGAGTCCTATCGCCAAAGTAGCCGCCGAACTCATCAGCGCGAACAATTTCCGCGATCGCATTACCCTCCACCGCAAAAACTCCAAAAACGTTCGCCTGCCCGAACGCTGCGATGTTCTGCTCACGGAAACCCTTAGCAGTTTTTGCTTTGACCAGGAAAATGTTATCGATATCGTTGCCGACGCCCGTCAACGTTTCCTAAAACCCGGTGGCCTGCAAATTCCCGTATCCGCCGACACTTTTCTTCTACCGTTTTATTCCGACGACTACGGCGTGGGCCGCCTTGTTGCCCGTGGTTCCGGCGAAAAGCCGGCGTTCTACAACCTTGACTACCGCCCCCTTGCAAACAGGCTCCAGAAAGGATTTCGTCTCGTGCCGGCCTCCGGCAATCCGTTTGTCGCGCTCAGTGAACCGGCCCACTGTCATCACATCGATTTTTTGAACGATACAGAGAATCCTGGTAAGACTTTCGTCCCCTTCCTCGTCTCCACGAGCGGACGACTCGATGGTTTTCTCGGCTGGTTTGAAGCTCACCTTGCTGAAGGTGTCACCCTCAGTAACTCCCCATTTCTCCCACTCAATCACTGGTGGCAACTCTACCTTCCCGTCACGGGTCAGCCGCACTTTCAGGCAGGCCAGACTCTCCTTCTCTGCCTCGATCCGAATATTGTCGCAGGCGAAGCAGAATGGTCTTACGCCATCCAAACCGCCTTTCCCCCAGCTTCTGCGCCCTGAGTTCCCAGTCCAGGTAGATAACCTCTGAACACAGGCTGAAGCCCCTGCTTTTCCGATCATTTCGCGGGAACAATGCCTCTCGCGTTAAACACCGCGCGGATGTACTTCCTCCGCTTTCATGCCCACCAGCCGGTACCGCCACATAGCGGATTCCTCAGCTGCATCTCTACCCTGGCAGCCAACCCTGCGTGACGTGGCTCACAACTCGGCCTGTCCCCGTTCGCTACCATCTTTCGTGAGGTCCAAGGGTCCAGCTCCAATGGATTCCTTGAGACTCTCCGACCTCGAGTCCTAGGCGTGAACGCGCAGTCAGCTCTTCAGTCGGCAAAACGCAATTCGAACATTATTTGCCGACGGACCAACCTATGATCGATTCGTTGTTTCAGGATTTGAAGTTCGGCATTCGCATACTCGCGAAAAATCCCGGCTCCACTGCCGTTGCCATCCTCAGCTTGGCTCTCGGCATTTGCGCTACGAGTACTATTTTCAGTTGGATTGACTCCACTCTGCTCAATCCTATCCCCGGCGTCAAACACACCAGTGACCTGGTGACTGTCATGAGGGGCACGATTAGCGAACATCCCACTCCTCCGTTTTCATACCCGGATTTCGTGGACCTGCGGAATCACAATCGCAGCTTCTCCGGCCTGCTCGCGTATCACGACGATTTCATGTCACTCACTGGCGTCCCGCGGCCGGAGCGAATTTATGGCGCCCTGCCCACCGCCAATTACTTCGACGTACTCGGCGTAAAGCCCATTCTCGGTCGTGGTTTCTTGCCGGACGAGGAAACGAAACCGGGAGCCGCCCCTGTCGTGGTCATTAGTTACTCGTTCTGGCAAACCCATTTCGCTTCCGATCCTTCTGCCGTGGGCCAAAGGCTGCAGATCAATCGCCATAACTACAGCATCATCGGCGTCGCTCCGCCTGGATTTGAAGGGTGCAAGACCGGACTGCGGGTCGACGTCTGGATTCCACTGGTCATGGTCAGCGATGTATGGGGATATGACCCGACCCAGTCCCGCGGCAACTTCTGGCTTAACGTGATGGGGAGACTGCGTCCCGGTGTAGCGTCCCGGCAGGCGGCCGAGGAATTGAACCTCCAGATGCAACGGATTGCCGCAAGCACTTCCAATATTGAACGAGGTCCCAATCAGATTTCGCTCGACCCGCTGTGGCGCTCGCCTTTTGGCGCGAACGTTTATCTCTACAAGAGCCTGCCGTTGCTGCTGGGACTGGCGGCAGTGTTGCTCCTGCTGGCCTGCGCGAATGTAGCCAATTTGCTCATGGTGCGCTTGGTTGCACGCACCCGGGAAATTGCCCTGCGTCTATCGATGGGTGCCGGCAGTATCCGACTCGTGCACCAACTTCTGGTGGAGAGCTTACTGGTCTCGTTGGCCGGAGGTGCCGCGGCGATGCTTCTGACCTTCTGGACTGCAGGCACGTTCGCCAGTTTTTTTCCGCCTACTTCTCTGCCCCTCTCGCTCAATGGTCAGGCCAACCGAAATGTGTTGCTGGCAACGCTTCTCATCTCAGTTCTTGCAGCTTTGGTTTCCGGCATGCTCCCCGCGCTGCGAACTTTACGCGTTGCTCCGTCGGCGGTCCTGAAAGAAGAGGAGGGCAGGCTCTCCGGTGGGCTTCACCACTCGCGGCTTTCCAATGCGCTGGTGGTGGCGCAGATTTCTCTTTCTTTGCTTCTGCTGATCTCGGCTGGACTATTCGCGCGCAGTTTCCGCAACGAACAGCGCGCCGATCCCGGTTTCGACTCGAGCCAAGTCTTGCTCGGTTCCTACGACCTTGCTCCTTCAGGCTTTTCACGCGCCCAGGGGATCACTTTCGACCAGAACCTCCTCGCCACGCTCCGGACCTTACCCGGCGTCAAATCCGTCACGCTGGCAGACTTTTCGCCGCTGAGCTTCACGCTCCACAGCGACTCTGTCCTGCCAGCAGATTATGTGCCCCAACCCCATGAATCGATGGAGGTCGATCTCGCCTCCGTCAGCCCGGATTACTTTCAAACACTACGCACTGCTCTGGTAGCTGGCCGCGAATTTACGACCCATGATGACGACAGCTCGCAGCCGGTAGCCATCGTCAATCAGGCGTTCTGCAAACGCTATTGGCCAGAACGAGATGCCATCGGCAGAACTGTCAACCTCTATGGCAAGTCGTTTCTGGTCGTTGGAGTGGCACAAAATGCCAAGTACCGGCTCCTTCATTACGCACCGGGCCCAATGCTGTTTGTACCCGTTTACCAAAGATACCAAGAGCAGTTGATCATTCACCTGCAAGTGGCAGGCGACCCGGCAGCCTTCGCTTCGCGAGTCGAGAAGGCTGTTGCTGAGCTCAACTCCGACTTGCCTTTGTTCAATGTAACCACCCTCAACGCCAGTATGCAGTTCGGCAGCATCTTCGAGCGGCTCGCAGCGACGTTGACGGGTTCGTTTGGCTTGCTGGCCCTGGTACTTGCTTCGGTGGGAATTTACGCTGTGGTCGCCTTTGCAACTCGCCAGCGGACGCGAGAAATCGGTATCCGGATGGCGGTCGGCGCACAAAAAGGTGATGTATTGAAATTGGTTGTTGGGCAAGGGCTCAAATTGACTTTGATTGGCGTAGCTGTCGGAATCGTCGCCGCGCTCGCATTTACACGCATGCTCGCGAGTCTGCTCTACGGCGTCAGGCCCGCCGACCCGCTCACGTTCCTGGCCGTTTCGCTGCTGCTAACTGCCGTCGCACTCATAGCTTGCTACATCCCGGCTCGCCGCGCCGCCAGAGTCGATCCCACGGAGGCTTTACGCTATGAATAGACACTGACAAACGTGAACTGCGCCAAACCTGCCACTCTTCCTAATTTTAGGAGTACGAAGATTTCTTGCCCTAACCTACGAACGGAGCTTCACCAACTTCCCAAACGCTCCACGCCTGGTTGCGAGGTTTTAGCTTTACAGTTGTATTGATTTCGACCTCAAACTTATCGCGATTTTCGACAGGTGGAGAAAAACTAGCGGTGGCCGCCGTGGCCGGCTTTCTGGTGTTCTTCGGGGGCGGAGGAGATGCCCATGCGGCGAAGTTCGTCGCTGTAGTATTTGCGGAACATCACGTCCCACTCTTCGCTGCCTTCGAGGATCTCTTTCTTCTGCGACGTGATGCGCTTGCGGACTTCCACTTCGACTTTCTCTTCTTCACGCAAAACGTTGGTGATGGTCTGAACGATGTGCTGGCGGATAGTATCGCGGTCTTCGACGAATTCCACTTCCTCGGTCTGCACCAGTAGATCGGTCACCTGGTGAGAGATCTTGACTATCTTCTCGCGGCTCAATCGCATGTATCTGGTCTGCCCCCGTACTCTTCGCTACCGCAAAATCAATTTACGGTCGCGGGCAATCTGGCCTTTGACCTTTTTGAACATATCCTGATAAGAAATTCCGGCACGGCGCATTTCGTCCTGGTGTTGCGTAAGAATAGTGCGTGCTTCTTCGTTCACCTTATCTTCGATGGTGATCTCTTCCATCATGCGCATGCGCACTTTCGCGATCACGGGCTCAAGGTCTTTCTCTTTGACCTCAATCAGTTCGCCCTCGATCAGCTTCTTAATCACTTCAGTGGCCATATGGCCCACATAATCGCGATTCAACAGCATCTCTGCAGCTTCCTTTGGTTAACCAGCAAGTATTTGAGTGTAACGGGTGCGCAGAAAAATCGCAACAAAAGTGCGCAAAATTCCCCATTTCGCGCTGGATTAAAGGAAGAGTACCACAAAGAATCTGCGGCACTTACGTTGACGCAAGTTCTCGGTTCCTGTAGGATTAAGAAATGTGAGCAGCAAGGGCGGTTAGCTCAGTTGGTTAGAGCGCCTGCCTTACAAGCAGGAGGTCGCAGGTTCGAGCCCTGCACTGCCCACCATCCGTTCACAGGAACCACCCGCGGGGACGTAGTTCAGTATGTTAGAACGCTGCCCCGTCATTGGTTAGAACCCTATACTGTCACGGCCGCCTCAAAGACCTTTTCCCTTCCCCTCTCGGGCCTTGCGGCCCCGCGGGGCGACCTTTCGCCGACCGATTCTCGCTTCTTTCGTCAAATGAAGCATCGCGTTCCGCAGCAGCCAATTCGCTTTGGTTTGATAACCACGACCATCCGCTTTGAGCCAGTCAATGACGTCGGAATCCAGACGCATAGTTACGGGTTTCTTCCTTGGCCGATAGAACTTGCCGATTTCCGCCCCGCTCCAATCGAGAACCGGGGGCACGTCGGAAAAATCAATGTCTTCGTCTCTTTTTGAGGCGATGGCGCGGATGTCTCGCTTCTGCTCCTTTGTGAGCTTCCTCATAGGCTCTCCTTTCATGTGACTCAGCAGCACGGGCCGAAATGATACGGATGATTTCTTCGCCTTGTTCCTCATAGAAAGTATGGACGACCAACAGATTCGAACCGCGGCCTATGGCTCCAGTGGTTATCCAACGCTCCTCATCCTCAGAAGTGAAGTCGCGTTGGGTAAGAGCATAGGGATCATCGAAAACGAGCATGGCCGTTTCAAAGCGAACATCGTGCTTGTGAAGGTTTTGCCGGTTTTTCTGTTCATCCCACTCAAATCGCATAACCTGGTCGCCACCACGACAGCATATGGCCTTTTCTTATATGTGTCAATACATTTGTACGTACATTATCCAGCAATGCGAGCCGGGAGCCCGTAGTAGTGGAAGATCCCACGCAAACGTTTTACGTCGGATTCAATAGTGACAAGTACCGTGTCGCTCTTTTCAAGAACGAATTTGCAGACCGGGACGCGGCCAAGATTACTACCGCAGAGATCAAAGAGTTCTTTAATGCGCAAAATTGGAAGCGTGGGACATTTCGACGCTGCAAGACTACCCTGATGGGTATATATCGTGTCGGCGTTGAGCGTGGCTTGGTTGACGTGAATCCAGCAAAAACTCTGAAAGTCCCTAAGCGTCAGATGGAGGATAACTCGGACAGCGACGAACGAAACCGCTATTTGAACCAATTTCCACCGCTATCAACGGAGCTTGAATATCTCAAGCCCTTCACCACGGAAGAAGACCGATTGCGTGCCGTAATTACTCACGATTACCCGGAACATTTAGAAACGTTTGAAGTAGCGTTAAACACTGGAATGCGTCGAAAGGACAATTCACGCGCTCAAACGACTGGAAGCGTATTACCTCGGATGGCAATCAAATCTTTGTGCCTGCCAGCAAGAATGGCGAGAGTCGCCATATACCACTGAACAGTACCGCTAGGAATGCATTGGAGCGGATTAAGGCGCGTCGTATTGGTGAAGGCCCAACCCCGATTCAAATGAATGGTGCTATCTTTGCCGCCAGCTATGGAACGCCGCTGCAGGGTGCACGCCACTGGTTTGAAGATGCGGTCAAGAAGGCGGGTATTGAGCACATACGCTGGCACGATCTAAGACATTCATTCGCATCACGTCTAGTAATGGCTGGTGTTGATATTCGAACCGTTGCTTCCCTGATGGGGCACAAGAAGATTCAAATGACGATGCGATACTCACATCTTAGTCCACAGCACAGCCAAAACGCTGTGGAATTGATTGCCAACGTCGTTACCTCAGATAAAGTTGTTCCTGTCGCCTTGCCATGATTGAAGTCTGTGGTAGAATCTTGACATCGCAGTTTCATTTCAGCGACCCTCTGGAAAGCTCAACTGACACCAGAAGTAGCACCGGAGAAAACAGAGCACTGACAAAGCTCTGTAAGTCGTTGAAAATAGGACCGCGGGGACGTAGTTCAGTTGGTTAGAACGCTGCCCTGTCACGGCAGAGGTCGCGAGTTCGAGTCTCGTCGTCCCCGCCATTTCTTTCAAGCACTTGGAAAGAATCGGCGATTCCCGCGATGGTCCATATTCGTCCATTTAGGTCAGTGCCTTCCCCTTCCTTAGCACCATCTCTACAACTTTTCGCTGAGCTTCTCGTTTCTCCGTCATTCCCGCTTGCGCGTGCAAGTCGAGTGTGATTCGACTGTTGGCAGAAAGCTCATCAATTAGAGGGTTCGTGGCGCGGGACTCCAAGCCCTTGCCGGTCTTCTTTCAAGGCTTCCATTCTTTGTTCGTTATCAACGAAGGAACGCGTGATAGTGGCCTGCAATCGTCCACGCCAATACAGAACGGATGGACGCCGTTCTTCCGGCACAGCCCGGGCCAAGTCTGCAAGAAGCGCGTTCATCCGCCGCATCACCTGTACGCTAGTAGCACCGTAAGCGGAGATTTCGTCGAATGCCAAGCGAAGGAGATCATCCCATGAGGGAAACGGGACGACGAGTCGCAATTTGCCGTTGCTGTCAAAATACTTGCCAATTTCCAGATGCCGTTTACCCATTCGGAGGAGAAGGTCCTCGATTTGGTCGAGGGCTTGGACTGCGGTTGTCGGGTCATTAATTGCCGCTGATAATGCTTTGATAGCAATGTCCACGAGCAGCCGAATCGCGTACTTGGGATCTTGCTCGAAGGTACGTTCCTCTCCAAGTTCAATGCCATCCCGCAGCTTCTCTTCATCAACGGGCGGTTCGCCACCATATACGTGCAAAAGGGGTGTTGATTCCAAAACCGTATCGCCAACCGCTCCCAGCATTTCAATGACTCCGCCGGATGCCGTTGCGATTTGGACTAACGAGGCGACATCGACTGCTTGTATGGCGCGTGGATGCCCATGGTGAATTAGTGTTTGCGCAAGAGGCAATGCATGAAAATCGACTGCTGTGGATTCGGGCCCAACGACGTTCGAGACCGGATAGAGTGTCGTTATGACCTTGCGGCCTTGCTCGCCAGTAAAAACTAACATTCGATTGACCTGAAGCAACCCTATCCGATGAATCAGCGCGATGAACATTCCTACGCTGGCTAGAAGTAAAGCAGTCTCCATCCAAGCACTGACAAATGGAACTTTTCCCGAGCCGTTTCGGTCGACCCCCGAAAGTGCGGCGATCGCAAATAGGAAGGTGGCCGTAAACATTCCAAGGGCATGCGAGATCACCGGATCACGCGCTATCCACAGCACAAGGCGCGGGGAGTAGGCGGTGGCACTGAACTGCACCATCACAAAAGTTAAGGAAAATACAATTCCCGTGAGCGCTATCATCCCCGAGGCGATCGCCGCATAGATCGCCGACGCAGCGGAGATGCTCAATGGGGAGATTAGCCCGGGAAAGATGCGATCTTCAAACCGTGGAAGCGTCAATGCAGCCGCAATTGCGATTATGGCGTATAGGGCGGGTATTCCCCACGCAGTCAGCTGACGTTTGTGTTTCCTGAACTTGAAAACGCCCCCTTGGAATACCGCATTGTTTTTTTCGATATTCATCCACAGTGCCTTTCCTGGACGCCGTGGAAATTATAAAGGAATTAGTACTTCTCAGGAATAAAGTGCCTGCCCTTGAGTGAAGCCTGATCGTCGTAGCTGCCCTTGTTCTTGCGGGCAGGCAATTTCACTTTTTCTCGTGGGGCCTTGCGGTAAGGAATAAGGCTCAAGAGATGCCGAATGCTGTTTAGCCGCGCTTTCTTTTTGTCGTCAGAGTGCACGAGGTGCCAGGGAGCATGTTTTGAATCCGTGGCTTCCAACATGCGGTCGCGTGCGCGCGAATATTCATACCAGCGGCGAAACGACTCCAAATCCATAGGGCTAAGCTTCCACTGACGTACATGATCGTTTATCCGTGCCTCGAAACGCCGCTGTTGCTCCTTTTTTCCAACTTCCAGCCAATATTTGATGAGGATAATACCAGCATCAACGATATATTTCTCTACCGTTGGGCATAGCTCCAAGAATGCTTCGTACTGTTTGTCAGAGCAGAAACCCATGACATGTTCCACGCCTGCCCGGTTGTACCAACTGCGATCGAAAATAACGATCTCGCCCGCTGCCGGGAAATGTTGCATATAGCGCTGAATGTACATCTGAGTTTTCTCCCGGTCGGAAGGAGCCGGGAGAGCTACTAGTCTGAAAACTCGGGGGCTGACCCGTTCGGTAATTGCCCGGATGGTGCCGCCCTTTCCTGCAGCGTCACGACCTTCAAAAACAATGATGACTCTAAGCCCTTTGTACTTGACCCAATCTTGGAGTTTACAAAGCTCTGCCTGCAGGTCGCTCATCTCCGCTTCATAGTCCTTACGCTTCATCTTTTTATTTTCTTTTTCGTGCGCTTTGTCTTTCTTAGCCATCAGTAACGCTCCTTAGCTACAGCCTAGTAGTCCCTAAACTTTTTTGCCTTTCAGAAGTAGCACGGCGACGATGGATCGCAATTAGACCCGGCTTTTCGTTTCTGTGCAGTCGAGTCATGCACGATAAGACTTGCATTCTCACTTTACTTGCGCACCCGGTGCTTGACGCGTAACTGCGCCAAAGAGCGAGCGAGTGAAGCGTTGATATGGGCGACTTCTTCGTCGGAGAGTTTTTCTTTGAGCCGGGCTTCAGCACGCTGTCTGGCTTCTTCGGCTTTGGCCTCGTCAATCTTATCGGCTTGAATCGCCAAATCGGTAAGAATTGCGACGCAGGTACCAGTGACTTCGATGAGTCCGGAGCCAGTCGCGAAGAAGGTATCTCGGCCGTCCTTGCGCACGATGATTTCCCCCGGCACCATCTGTGTAATAAGGGGGACGTGTTGTGGGTACACTCCGAATTGACCGCTTACCCCAGGCAATGTAACCATCTCAACGTCCTCGGAATACACAGGGCCTTCCGCGGTGACGATTTCAAGTTTTAACGTGTTGGCCATGTTTCAACTCGGATTCACTTCGTCAATTCCGCCTTTCATGTAAAAGTCACCTTCCGACACAGCGTCGTGTTTACCGTCGAGAATCTCTTTGAAGCCACGAACCGTTTCGGCCACCGGGACTTGCTTGCCTTCGCGTCCGCTAAACACCGCCGCCACGGTAAAGGGCTGGCTCAGGAATCGTTGAATCTTGCGTGCGCGCAACACCGCGATCTTGTCCTCGGGTGACAGTTCGTCCATGCCGAGAATTGCGATGATGTCTTGCAGATCCTTGTAGCGCTGGAGCAAGCGCTGCACCCCGAGGGCAACATCATAGTGTTCCTGGCCGACAATTTCCGGCGCGAGCGCTCTAGAGGTCGAGGCGAGCGGATCAACCGCTGGGTAGATACCCAACTCCGCAATCGACCGCTCCAAAACGATGGTCGCGTCCAAATGAGCGAACGTGGTCGCCGGAGCTGGATCGGTTAGATCATCGGCCGGTACGTACACGGCCTGAAACGACGTAATCGAACCTTTCTTGGTCGAGGTAATACGTTCCTGCAGCACACCCATTTCAGCGGCCAGAGTCGGCTGGTAGCCTACGGCGCTTGCGGTGCGCCCGAGCAATGCCGACACTTCAGATCCAGCCTGAGAAAACCGGAAGATGTTGTCGATGAAAAGGAGCACATCCTGATTCTTCTCATCGCGGAAGTATTCTGTCATGGCCAGGCCGGACAAGGCGACGCGCAGGCGCGCGCCAGGCGGCTCGTTCATCTGACCGTATACGAGCGCGATTTTCGACGCACCGAGATTGTCTTGTTTGATGACTCCGGCTTCCGACATTTCTTTATAAAGATCGTTGCCCTCGCGAGTGCGCTCTCCGACTCCGGCGAACACCGACACGCCTCCGTGGAGCTTGGCAATGTTGTTGATCAGTTCCATGATGATGACGGTTTTGCCTGTTCCGGCACCACCGAATGCGCCGACCTTCCCGCCTTTCAGGAAAGGACAGATCAAGTCAAGGACCTTGATGCCGGTGGGAAGAACTTGGGGTGAGGGTGATTGGTCTACCAGCTTGGGCGCCGTGCGGTGGATAGGGTAATACTTTTCTGTCTTAACCGGTCCGCGCTCGTCGACCGGGTTGCCGCACACATCAAAGACCCGCCCCATCACTCCATCTCCAACGGGGACGGAAATCGGCACGCCGGTATCGATGACTTCGTATCCGCGTTTGAGACCTTCTGTGCCGGACATGGAGATGGACCGGACCCAGTGGTCTCCGAGATGCTGCTGCACTTCGAGTGTGAGTTTGAACTGCTCGTTCTCGACCTTAAACTCGACAGTCAATGCGTTGTATATGGCCGGCAGATCTTCCGTGAACTCAACATCCACGACCGGACCCACGACTTGAACAATTTTACCTTTATTCATGGGGCTCTCTTTCGCTATTCATTTCCAAGTTGGCCACCAGCAAGATCAAGCAGTTCCTTAGTGATATTGCCCTGCCGGAGCTTGTTATATTCAAGGGTTAGATCATTGGTCAGCCCTGTGGCACTGTCCGTGGCGTTCTTCATACTCACCATTCGGGCGCTTTGTTCACTGGCTTTTGCTTCCAACAAAGCCCTGTAGATAAAAATGCTGAGGTAATGCCCCAAGAGGTAGGAGAGAACTTCCTCCGGGCTGGGCTCGAAGAGGACATCGGTTGTGTGGGAGGTCTGAGAAGCTTCAGATTCCGCACCAGGGATCTTCAGGCCTTTTATTTCACCGATAGGCAGAAACTCCAACACACCTGTCTTCTGTGATAGGGTGTTGATGAATAATGTCACGACGACCTTCACTTCATCGACCTCGCCCTTCACAAATAGATCTCGAGCGAAGTTTGCAATCGCCCGGGATTCGTCGAATCGAGGAGAGTCCCCAAAGGCAAACTCGGCAGCTAATTGCCGGTGAGTCCGCGCGACAAACTGCGCCGCTAGCTTGCCGGCAGCAATGAACACAGTCGTCGCTGGATCAAACTGCGCTGCCACTCGAAAAAGATTGGCGTTGAGCGCCCCGCACAACCCTTTGTCCGTGCCGATGAGGATCACCGCGCGCTTACGAACAGCACGCATTTCCAGCAGTGGATGGGTGAAGTCACTTGAGTGGGTCGTGGCGTATCGCTGGATGCGGTACAGCAGTTGGGCGAACGGCCGGGTCTTCAGTGTCGTCTGCTGAGCCCTGCGCATCTTCGACGACGCCACCATTTGCATCGCGTGGGTGATCTGGGCAGTGCTGCTGATCGACTTAATGCGTCGGCGAAGTTCACGTGGACTGAGCATATCTCACCATTTCGTGTTCATTTCCAGGTCGGCTTGAATTCTTCGGCGGCCGCCTTCAACTCGGCCTTCAACGCGTCGCTGAGCTCCTTTTCCCTTCCGATCTTGGCCAGCAACTGGCCTTTGCGCGTGGTGAAGTATTCCGTCAGCTTGTTCTGAAACTCCTTCACCCGCGCCACAGGCACCTGATCCAGGTAACCGTTTTGCGCGGCCCAGATCACGACCACCTGGATCTCCACGGGGATCGGGTTGTACTGCCCCTGCTTGAAAATCTCCATGATGCGTTTGCCACGATCGATCTGCGCTTGCGTTTTTTCGTCCAGGTCGGAACCGAATTGAGCGAATGCCGCCAACTCTCGGAACTGGGCAAGATCGCCCTTGAGTTGTCCAGCCACTTGCTTTATAGCCTTGAGTTGCGCCGCCGATCCAACGCGTGACACCGAGATGCCGACGTTGATTGCTGGCCGTACACCTTGATGGAACAGATCGGTTTCCAGAAAGATCTGTCCGTCGGTAATCGATATAACGTTAGTCGGGATATATGCCGAAACGTCGCCGGACTGCGTTTCGATGATGGGCAAAGCCGTGAGCGAGCCGTTGCCATACTTCTCGCCGACCCGCGCCGCGCGTTCGAGCAATCGACTGTGCAGGTAAAACACATCGCCGGGGTATGCCTCGCGACCCGACGGGCGCTTCAGCAGGAGCGACACTTGCCGGTAGGCCACGGCCTGCTTGGAAAGGTCGTCGTAAACAATCAACGCGTCCATGCCGTTATCCATGAACCACTCGCCCATCGCTGCGCCAGCAAATGGCGCGAGATACTGGTTGGCGGCGGTGTCCGAGGCAGGGGACGCCACGACGATTGTGTAGGGCATCGCGCCGGCTTGTTCGAGGACCGAGATAACCCGCGCGATAGTGGACTGCTTCTGCCCGATCGCGACGTAGATGCAGTAGAGCAGTCGGTAGTCCTTGTCTCCAGCCAACTCGGCGGCTTTATTCAGCCGAGCTTGACTGATAATGGTGTCGATGCAGATCGTCGTTTTACCGGTACCACGATCACCGATAATCAATTCGCGTTGTCCGCGACCAATCGGAATCATCGCATCAATCGGCATGATCCCGGTCTGTACCGGTTGGTTGACAGAGCGGCGGCGAATAATACCGGGCGCAGTCTTTTCCACCGGATAGGTCTTGTCGCTCTTGATCGGTCCTTTACCATCGATGGGCTCGCCCAACAGGTTCACAACACGGCCAAGCAGCCCCTTGCCCACGGGTACTTGCAGTAGCTTGCCGGTGGTGCGGGCTTCGCCGCCCTCTTTGAGTTGCGTGTAGTCTCCGAGAATTACGACGCCAACTTCGGTCTCTTCGAGATTCAATGCCAGGCCGATAACGCCGTTGCCGAGGTCGATCATCTCGTTGAGCATCGCGTCGCTCAAGCCTTCGATCTTGGCGACGCCGTCGCCAACTTCGCGGATGACACCCACGTTTTGCATCGCAGCCGTAGTTTTCGCGCCTGCGATTTGCTCTTTTATTTCTTTTAGTAGGTCTGTCATAGTCACCCTGCTTCAAAAACTATTCTTTAGTGCTTCTAGTCCAGCTAACACGCTGCCGTCATAAACATCGCATCCCACTTGAACTCGCATCCCGCCAATCAACTCCCGGCGCTGGACGAACACCGTGGTCAACCCTCTTCCGTAACGGTCCGCCAACGCGTTTTCTACAATCGTCTGTAAATCGGCCTGTAACGGAGTGGCGCTCTCGACGGTAGCAGTGTGTTGGGCACAGTCGAGTTTCACCAACCGCAGAAAATGAGTAAGAATGGGAAGGCAGTCCCGCTCACCTATCGCGACGACGCGTTGCACGACTTGCCGGGCTCGGTTCTGGTCGAGCAGTCCGTTTAGCAAGCAAAAGCGGTAGAGTCGCTTAGCTTCGCGTTTTACTTTTTTGGTGACTTTCATCGTTAGACCACAATCTGTTTCGAAGTTTCTTCAGCCAAGCGCCGTTGGTCTTCCGCAGTTAGAATCTTACCGGTGACCGAGGTCGTGGCCTGGACCACTAGATTGCCGAGTTCGCGTTTGAGTTCGTCAAGCATTCGATCGTGGTCCTGCGCAGCGGCTTCGTGAGCCTTGACCATGATCTGTTCGGCAGCAGCAACAGCTTTCCTGGTTTCCTCTTGCTGCACGCGAGCCGCCGCAGCCCGGGCTTCTTCGATGAACCTGGCCCCCTGGATATGGGCCTGTGCCATCACTTCCTGACGCTGGCTTTCGGTCTTGTCTAACTCCGCCTTGATTTTTTCGGCGTTAGCAATACCTAGCGCGATTTGCTGACGCCGCTGTTCCAACATCGCGAGAATGCGCCGGTAGGCGAACTTGTAGAGGACTGCGCACACGATCGAGAAGCTGATGATCTGCGCCAGCAAATGGGACCAATCTACCCCGAAGGTACGGGCAATTTGCGCGACTTGACCGTCCCCCTGGGCGACGACCAATAAAATAAAAGCATTCATGGCTATGCCCCCGGTCGTTATTGTTTCACTAGGAATAAGGCGTAGAACACGATTGCTTCCGCGAATGCGATGGCCAGGATTGCCTGGACCATAATCTTCGTGGACGCGCCGGGATTACGTCCTACTGCTTCAGAAGCTTTCATGCCGATCAACCCGACGGCCAGCGCCGCGCCCAATGCGGCCAATCCAACGTGAATACTCCCGCCTAGTTCCGCTGCCAACATGAATGCAAACATATTCCGTACCTTCCTTTGCTATCTCGCCAGCTCCCGCGATTGAACACGGTCAAGCTGGCGGAATTCGTTACTGCGTATTCGGTTCCGCCGCCGGCGTTGCTTCCTCGTGCTGACAAATCAGCAGCGTGAACACCGCGCACAACAACATGAAAACCAACGCTTGAACCAAGCCCACCAACAATTCCATGAAGTAAAACGGGATGGGCAGCAACCAGCCAAAGCCAGGTTTCAACCGGGCCATGGTATCCAGCATGGTCTCCCCAGCGAAGACATTGCCGTAGAGACGAAAACCGAGGGAGATCGGGCGAAATAGAATGGAGATGATCTCCAAACAGCCAGATGCGAAAAACACGACAACCATCAGCACTTTCAAAAATCCCGTTGTCTCGCCTTTTGGCGCAAACAGTTCCTTAAGAAATCCGACCGGACCAAGCTCCTGCAGCGCCCAGAAGATCCAACAAGCGAAAAAGATAATCGCCATGGCAAACGTCAGATTGAGATCTGCATTCGCGCCGCGGAACAGCGGTTGGTCAACCTCGAAACCGTTGGGGGTTTGGTATCCCCATCCGATGGTGCCTACTCCGGGAAGGAGCCCGAGCCAATTCGAAGAGAGAATAAAGATGAAGATCGTCGCCAGAAACCAAAACGTACGCTTGACCAAATGCGGGCCGACGATGCTCTCCAAAAAACCGTACAGACCTTCGACCAGCCATTCCAGGAGGTTTTGCGCCCCGCCCGGAACGCCCTTCATGTCCCGCGTCGCGACTCTGGCGAAAATTATCAAGCCGATAGCTACAACCCAACTGACGACCATGGAATTGGTGATGAAGCCGCCCCAATGTTCGATTCTGACTGCGGACTGAGGTAGGCCCTGCTCCGCCTCCGTGGCGAATACGCTGCCGGTTGGCAGTAGCATGCTTACCCACATCAAGCGTTGAAACACGGATTTCATCAATCAGCTCTTCCAGAGTGCGCAAGCTTGAGCTGGGCCCCAATACCTCAAAAACCTTCACCACAGCTCATCGCATGAGACGACACTAGCTTTGACTCGATGTCGTCACAACTAGGGAAATCCCTAGCCGCCCCGATTGGCCGTACGGTACAAATTTGTCAGCTTGTATTGGTTCAATAAATTGCCATATCAGGTGATATAGCAACTGTGACTTTTCTGATGACGTTGCAACGTGACTACCTAACACGTCATAATCAACCTTTATTCGGGCGTCGCTGTTCATATCGGCACACATCTACAACGGTTGCGACGTATTGATTTGAATAGGTGCTTCGCCTTGACAGCCTACATATCCAATCACTCCGTGAAGAGTTGGCTCTTATTGGCTTCGTTCGGGCTGTTCATTTCTGGCCCGGCGTCCCAGGCGCAGGTCAAAAAAACAATTCTTGTGATCAACGAGTTCGGGCAGTCCACTCCTGTTTCGGTGCTCGTAACCAATCGGATTCGTTCTGCGTTGCAATCCGACCGGCGTTTCCAGACCGAGTTTTACTGGGAGAACCTGGACACGATGGATCTTTCAAATGAGTCGTTGAACGAACAGCGTGCTTTGCTTGCCCAGAGATATTTCGGGCAGAAGCTGGACCTGATTGTGATGGTGGGTCCGGACCCGCTCAGGCTCCTTACAGACGGGTCGAAGCCGTTTCACCCGGGTGTCCCGGTCGTTTTCTGTTGCGCTACTCAAGGTCAACCCGGACAACCGGTTACTGATTCTCGATCTACAGGATCGTGGTTGCAATTCGGACCCGCGGAAACGCTGGAGGCTGCCCTCCGTTTGCTGCCAGAAACGCGCCAGGTTTTCGTCGTCGCCGGGCAAACCAAGTTTGACAAGGGTGTCGCAGCACTCACGAAGGCGGCACTCACTTCCTACGAGTCTAGACTTGAAATCACGTACTTGACCGACCTTTCGATGAAGCAGTTACAAGAAAGGCTGAGCCACCTTCCGGACCATTCGATCGTTCTTTTTCTTACCTTTTTCAAGGACGCGCAGGGTCAGGGTTTCTTTAACGCGGCGGACGCTCTCCCTATGGTCGTGGCGGCTTCGAATGCTCCGGTATTTGGTGTGTCTGAGACCTACCTCGGCCGCGGCATTGTCGGCGGATTCGTGATTAGTATAGAAGAGCAAGGACATATCGCGGGCCGCGATACTCTGGAGATCTTGGGGGGGAAGCCGCCACAGGACATTCCCGTCGTGCATGGTCCCAGTTTTTACATATTCGACTGGCGAGCATTGCGACGATGGAATTTAGATGAAAGCAAGCTCCCAGCCGGGAGCACTATCCTGTTTCGCGAGCCAACATTGTCGGAACGTTACAAGTTGACCGTGCTCACAGGATTGCTAATGGTCGTGAGTATGGCCTTGCTGATCGCCTACCTAATCTACAAGCAGCGGCAACTCAAACTGGCCCGGAATGCTCCAGAGCACCTCAGCGGCATGCTGATAAATGCTCAGGAACAGGAGCGCCGCAGAATTGCGTCCGAAATCCATGACGATTTCAGCCAGAGACTTGCGACGCTTACGCTCGGCATGGAAACCGCCGCCCAGAACATCTCGGTGTCACCCGAGGAAGCGAATCTTCAGTTGCAGGAACTCTCCAGCGCAGCCATCGACCTTGGCGCGGACCTTCATACTCTCTCGCATCGCCTGCACTCAGCCACTCTCGAGAACCTGGGCCTTACGCCTGGCCTTAACGCACTCTGTAGAGAGTTTGCTGCTCAACAAGGCATTAAGATTGAAAGTACACTGGATCTCGTTCCCCGCTCGGTCGATCCGGACGTATCGCTTTGCGTTTTCCGGATCACGCAGGAAGCCCTTCGCAACGTCAAGAAGCATAGTCGGGCATCCAGCGCTCAGGTCCGCCTGCAGCTAGCCGGCAGCACCATTCATTTGTCAGTATACGATCAGGGAGTTGGGTTTAATCCCAAAGAGTCTCCGAACGGCGAAGGACTGGGCATCCGAAGCATGGAAGAGCGTGTACGCTTGCTTGGTGGACGCTTTGAGATTCAATCCAAAGTGGGAACGAGCACGAAGATCGATGTTTGGTTGCCGCTGCAAACAAAATCAAAAATACCCAGGCATTAGGCTTCGATGAAATGCATTCCGTGCGTCTCATTGACGGCTAGCTGAATCAAGCGTGGGCACCTTCCGGCTCAACAGCGATGAGCCTCTTTTTGATGGCGAACAAGATAAGATCTGAATTTGTCTTCAAATGGAAAGCCGTCATGATGTGATGTTTGTGAAATTCGATCGTTTTTGGACTCAGGTCCAGACGTCCGGCGATCTCTTTCAACGAATAACCTTCTGCAAACAGTTGCAGCACATCTCGTTGACGGGCAGTCAGATCTTTAGAGAATTGCACGACTCGGGAGCGTTGTTCCACCCAGTCCTCCGACCGCAGTTTCGGAGAGGTGAAGGACTTTCCGCACCACACCTGCTCAATTGCCGTCAGCAATTCCTTTGCTGCTGAATGCTTCAGAACGAAACCGACTTTTCCCAACTCCATTGCGGCGGCCGCCATATTGGGATCGTCCTGCATTGTCAGGAACACAATGCCAACGTTCGGAAGTTGTTCTCGGATTCGGCATGCGGCATCGAACCCATTGAGAAGTGGCATGCCGATGTCTGCGATGATCACATCAGGCTTTAGCTTGATCGCCTGGGCCACAAGTGTGCGACCGTCCGTCACCGAACCAATCACCTCATAGGTCTTTTCGAGGAGGGCCCGGAGTGCTTCCAAGAAAATGGCATGGTCGTCGGCGATCAGAAGGGTTGGGTGCGACTTCTTACTAAGTATTGCCAAGTGAGACTCCCGTGGCAGGGATTAGGATCCGAGCAAATTACAACATGTGGGCGAAATCCGCGTTGTGACGTGCGTCACATTCCGCTAAGGAACGGAGTACCGAGCTGCAAACTCAAGCTGGTCTCCGCAGGTAGTTCAATCTGAGAATTGCCAGTTAGTGCACCGCCCGCGAAACCTGCACTGGCACCAATGCCAGCAGCGATTGCCGCACCTTTACCGCCTCCCGCAATTCCTCTGATAACGGCTCCAGCCGCTGCACCGCCGCCCGTTGTTGCCGCAGTGCGTTTTCCTTTGCCCTTGGAAGTGTTTTCCGACATCGCGCGTGGAAATTGCATAAACCCACAATCCTCATAATCCCTAGCTTTCAGGAACCAGTCCGAGATCTTTGGAGCTAGGGATTCTCCTAGTATCCGTGCTCACGCGGAAGAATCATCCTTGAAAAGCATTGCAGCGGGGACAACCCGTGGTTCGCACACGCATTTTATTAGCTGATGACAATGAACTCCTGTTGAAGCGCACTGCCGAGATGCTGGCTGCGTCCTTCGACGTGGTAGGAGTAGCTCGCGACGGACAAGACCTGATTGCGAAGGCGCGGAAATTAGCTCCAGACGTAATCATCGCCGACATCACGATGCCTCTCATGACTGGAATCGAAGCGGTGCATGAGCTTCGACGGGGCGGGTTGACTGCGAGGATCGTGTTCCTGACGGTTCACCAGGAAAGTGAATTCCTACAGGCATGCCTGAATGAAGGCGCGCTGGGCTACGTCATCAAGTCGCATATCAGGGCTGACCTCATCCCGGCCATTCATGCGGCCATGGCGGGCGAACGGTTTCTCTCGCCTTCTCTTGAGCCTTCAGGGGAAGCTCCGTAAATTGCGTGAAAACCCGTGACCGGATTAATGATTGAAGAAGAAGTATAGACAATGAGGTTCGCAAAGCCCCGGCTATACGTTTCGGAGAGTG
This sequence comes from Candidatus Acidiferrales bacterium, assembly GCA_963741165.1. Taxonomy (GTDB): domain Bacteria; phylum Acidobacteriota; class Terriglobia; order Acidiferrales; family UBA7541; genus Acidiferrum. The sequence goes on from CAVUHB010000002.1 coordinate 259,231, forward strand.
CTAAATGGGAAACGATGATCACAGCGCGATGCAAACCCTGAAGATAGCCGCTTGCGTGGTTATTGTGGCTTGGGGTATGCGAACGGCCTCCCACGTCATCTCCATATTGCTCTTATCTCTCCTGCTTGCTTACTCAATCCTTCCATTTCCGCTATGGCTAGTGCGCCGATTCCATGTTCCCAAAAGTGGGGCTCTCAGCCTCACTGTGCTTTTGGTTATCGTGTTTTATTGCGTTCTTACATTTGCGTTAGTCAAGACGGGCTTGCAAATGAGCGCGAGACTTCCGGTCTACGAACTGCGAATTCAAGACCTTCATGAACAAATCGCCGGCTTTCTGACACGTCACGGAATTGAATCTGCCGACCTCTCTGTAAAGAGTTTTCTTAATTCAGGGCGGCTTATGCAATTCATAGGCAACATACTGCCGATCACCATTGAACTTCTTTCTGACCGGTTACTGATTTGGTTTCTGACACTGCTTTTCCTAGTGGAGTTGTTGGATCCTGAACGGGGCAATAGTCCTGTCGCCAAGAGACTAACGAACTTTGGCAAAGACGTTCAGCGCTTTATTGCTACAACCGCGGAGACAGGAGCGATCATTGCTATTGCTAATCTGATTCTCTTAAGTCTGTTGGGCGTGGACTTCGCGCTAGTTTGGTGTCTGCTGTATTTCTTCCTCCACTTCATCCCGAGCATTGGATTCATGATTGCCCTCGTGCCACCGACCTTGCTTGCACTCCTCATGTTCGGTTGGAAGAGAGCGCTGCTGGTGTTCGTTTTCCTTTTTCTGACGGAGATGATAGGTGAGAACGTCCTGAAACCAGTGCTGCTAAAGAAAGGCCTCGATGTTGGGTTGATCGAGGTCACGCTCTCACTCGTAGGGTGGGGCTTTCTCCTTGGTCCAGCAGGAGCGGTTCTCTCGGTGCCGCTGACTTTGGGCCTGCGCAGGTTTATCGACAGGGCAAAAACAACTCCAGCTGTACCAAGTTAGTTCGTTTCGCCAGTCGACGATGATTCTGTTACGAGGGATGGGGCTACCGTCGGGGCGCTCAACTGGCGAGACCACATTGTCAACCGTTACGAAAAGATACGAGGTAAGACACCATGCGCCATTTCATCTCTTCAATTCTCTTTTGCATAATGCCACTCTGTTGCTTCCCCCAGGAAAAATCGCGTGTCACCTCGAGTGAGAGAGAATCTGTTCAAACGATCCATGCACCGACCAAGGGCCGTCCCAAGATCGGAGTAGCGCTGGAAGGCGGAGGAGCGCTCGGTGAAGCCCACATTGGGGTGCTGAAATGGTTTGAAGATCATCACATTCCCGTGGATTACATCGCGGGAACGAGCATGGGTGGATTGATGGGCGGCCTATACGCGACAGGAAAGTCCGCCGAACAGATACACGAAATCGTGAAAACAACGGATTGGCCGCTGGTACTTGGCGGCCAAACTCCATTCGACGACCTATCGTTCCGACGAAAGGAAGATGCACGGGAGTTTCCTAACGCGATCACAATCGGATTGAAGCACGGCCCCGCTCTGCCACCCGGATTGAACTCTGGTCATCAAGTGAGCTTGCTTATCGATCGGGAGACACTTCCCTATTCTGACGTTCGCTCGTTCGACGATTTGCCAATTCCATTCCGCTGCGTTTCGACCGAACTCATTTCCGGCAAGCCTTATGTGTTTCAGAACGGTTCCCTGTCTGAAGCGATGCGGTCAACCATGTCGATTCCGGGTGTATTCGCGCCAGTACGCCGAGGTAACATGATTTTTGTCGACGGCGGTTTGGTTGACAACCTGCCAACGGATGTAGTCCGCAACATGGGCCCGGATATCGTCATCGCCGTGCATCTGCAAATTTCACCCGCATCGGCAAAGGACATCCAGTCTGCCTTCAGTGTACTTGGGCGATCAGTAGAATTGGTAATCGCCGAGACCGAGATCCGCGGCATGGAAGGAGCAGATCTAATCGTAAAAGCCGACGTCCAAAAATACACCACGATGGACTACGCTAAGTCGGACGAACTGGTGAAAATTGGATACGACGCTGCCGAACAGAAGGCCGCGCTTTTGCGGGTGTATTCGCTGGATGATGTAGCCTGGGCGGAATATCTCCATGACAAGAATTCCCGGTTGCGGACAACCATCGGCGTCCCGCAATTCGTAAAAGTCGTAGGTATCGAGGGCGAGTCATTAACCAATGTGCAGAAGTTCCTCTCTCCCCTGGCGGGGAAACCGATTGATCAGACCGCTCTCGAACACTACCTGACGCGCTTGGCTGGCGTGGGACGGCTTGACAGCGTTACTTACGAGATCATTCAAGAGAATAACCAGACTGGGCTGCTTATCACGGCCCACGAAAAGAGCTATGCCCCACCCACGCTCCGCCCATCGTTCCAGGTAAACGGGACGCAAACGCAGGACGTGAGCTTCACAATCGGCGCACGGCTGACATTCATGGATATAGCGGGATTCCGCTCTGAGTGGCGCACGGATTTCGAGTTCGGCGAAACGTACGGCATCGCCTCTGATCTCTATCGTCCCTTCCAGCCCATGGGTAAGTGGTTCTTTGATCCGTTCGTAAATGCGAGCCAGACCACTTTTCAGATTTACCACAAGCAGGATCCCCGTGCGATTTATCGTCTAGACCGGACATCCGGTGGTATTGACCTGGGTTATGCCATTAGCCGATTCAGTGAGGTGCGCTTTGGGTATGGACTAGGCTACGGCAATGCAGACTTACGACTCGGAACCCCGGAGTTTCCTTCCTACAGTGGGCGAATTGGAAGCACTCACGCGCGGTACGCAATGGACCATGCCAATGACCCAATTCTTCCTACCGCGGGTTATATCGTGTTAGCAAATTTCAATTTTTATGACAGCTTCCCAAATGCTCCACAGGCCTTCCCAACGTTGGAAGCGTCCTTGCAATATTTCAGGCCGGTTCGGCATAACGACTCCCTGTTTATAACCGCGACAGGCGGGTCGACGCTCGGTTATCAAAATACCGGAACCCCGCAGTTCTTCCTGGGAGGCGTAGGCAGACTAAGTGCCTATGGGCTCAACGAATTGACCGGGAACCAATACTTTGTTGGCCGAATCGGTTACAGGCACAAAATCTTCACGTTACCCACATTCGTTGGAAGCAATGTGTATCTTACGGGGTTTGGTGAAGTCGGAAAAATGTATGGCGACCCGTTCGGTGCTCCCAAACTATCGGGAGACGGTGCAGTCGGTGTGATCGCGTTGACATCCATTGGCCCGGTCATCGTTGGTGCCAGTGCGGGTGATACCGGCCACTACAAGTGGTTCTTCCAACTGGGCCGAGTCTTCTAGGCATTTTGAGACTTGGTGTAGCTCGCGGCGATGAGCGGTCAAGATTCACTCACGCAACAATCATGTTCGCTTAGGGATTTCCCTAGTTGATGCGCCGCCTGAATCAGAGTAAATGAGTAGAGAGTTTAAAGTGCGCTTAATCAGCAGGACGCCAGTAACAACAGCCTCTGGAAAGCTGGAGATTCATCCCGGATGTATATTGAGGTGACTGACTTTGGCTACCCTCCCTAACCCCGAATCAGTTCATTGGCGCAATAAATTGTTCAAGTTGGCGCCTGGCCTGCCCGCACTCTGGCCCTACAATCGTTCCAACTTTTCTCATGACCTAATCGCCGGTCTTTCGGTGGCGGCAGTGGCTTTGCCCGTTGGCGTAGCGTACGCGCAGCTGGCCGGATTCAATCCTTCCGTTGGGCTGTACTCCAGCATCCTTCCCCTTGTCGCATACGCGCTGTTCGGCACGTCGCGCCAGTTGATAGTCGGACCGGACGCGGCAACATGCGCGTTGATCGCAACGGCCGTCGCTCCGTTGGCCAAGGGCAATCCGCAGGACTACGAATCCTTGTCTGTGACTCTGTGTTTCCTCGCAGGAATCTTGTGCATAGGAGCAAGTTTCTTGCGGCTTGGGGTAATGGCTGATTTTCTGTCGAAGCCGATCCTGGTTGGCTTCCTGAACGGGATTGCTTTGAGCGTCATCCTCGGCCAGATCGGAAAGATATTCGGCTTTGCCATTGAACGAGGCAGGATCGTGCCGCGACTTTTGGAATTCATCGCAAAACTTGGTCAAACGCACTGGCCAACCCTAGCCATCGGACTGGGTACGTTTGTAGTGCTCCTGGTCACTCCCAAACTGTTCAGACGCGTACCAGCTGCACTGGTTGCCATCGTTTTGAGTGCGTTAGTCGTACGCTTCTTCGGTCTGGAAAATCTTGGCGTCAAAATTGTCGGCGATGTTCCGGCAGGATTGCCCCATCTTCATATTCCCACCTTTTCGTTGGAGTTGCTTCCGTCGCTATTCGGTGATGCCGCGGGCCTTGCGCTAGTGACTTTCTCCAGCATGATGCTAACGTCGAGAAGTTTCGCGGCCCGAAATGGATATGATGTGGATGCCGATCGGGAATTCGCGGCCCTGGGCATGGCAAACATCGCCTCCGCCTTCTCGCAAGGATTTGCGATTAGCGGAGCGGACTCACGCACTGCGATGAACGATACGAGCGGCGGGCGAACGCAGGTCGCGGGGCTGGTTGCTGCCGGAACGATCGCCGTTGTCCTTCTATTTCTTACCGGGCCGCTGCGGTTCGTGCCAATTGCAGCGCTAGGCGCGATTCTGGTGAAGGCGGGATTCTCGTTAATTGAATTGAAGGCACTCCAATTGATTTTTAGAATCGATCGCCAGGAATTCGCTCTCTCGATTCTCGCGACTCTAGGTGTTGTGGCGATTGGCGCGATTCAAGCCATTCTGTTTGTAGTTATCCTCGCCCTTCTTCGTTTCGTGCATCTGGTAGCACGACCAAAACTTGAGCTCCTCGGAAAGGTGGAGGGGATGCCAGGCTATCACTCCCTCGACCGTCATCCGGAAGCTAGCACGATTCCCGGTATGCTCGTAATTCGTTTCAATGCGCCAATCGTATTTTTCAACGCACCTTACTTTAAGCGAGGCGTCCTGGAAGCGGTCAAGGCCGCGACCATACTTCCAAAATGGATTGTGTTGGACATGATTCCAATCACCATGATTGATGCTACCGGTCTGCAGACGGCCCAAGATCTGGCGAAAGAGCTCCAAAGCCGTGGCATAACTTTGGCAGCGGCCGGGCGCAAATCTGAGTGGAATGACTGGGCTGAATCCCGAAAGTTCGAAGAGTCCTCGCGAATGATTAAGGGTCATCCGACAGTGGAATCGGCCATTCACGCCTGTTTGAGTGGGGGACAGGATTCGGCCGGAGAGGAACCAGGTCCACCGGGGCCAGGGTTGAGTGTGCTCTGAGGTCAAGAAGTTGACGCTACGACGCGACACGATCGTCACGGTGCTGGCGCTTCTCGTGATCGCATTTACCCTACCGTTCGCGATAAAGGACATCATCGAAACAGGTCGCGTATACGTGTTCTCCAGGCAATTTCTTGAGGAAATACCGCAGCGGTTCACTGGCTCCGGGCGTCTACGCTTCATCCTGCAACCAATCGTTGCTATTTTCTTGGGGATCCGTGGAGGCCTCCACGATGCCAGGGCGGGAAATCCTCCTTACCTTCTCGGGCTGCTGTTCAGGACTGAACATCGAAGAGAATTGCTCCGAAGCACCGTTGCAGCCGTCCGCAACCTGCTCGCTGTAGGGATCATTATGGACATCGTGTTTCAACTGGTCCTCTACCACTCGGTCCATCCAGGCGCTGCCGCAATAATTGGGCCGATTTTCGTTTGCTTCCCCTACGCCGTGGCCAGAGCACTAACCCCACGCTTGGCAGGATGGTTGGGGAAAAAGTAGCGAATATCGCCTTGATTCAGGGCATGCATGGCACCCGCAATTGAACAATCTGCGATGACGAAAGTCGCATTGTTGCGAAAGCTGGTTGGTGGTGCAAATGGTACATCTCACCTTCACGCCAACAAAAGGGAGGCTGGATTGCTATGCTCGGAGAGACGAACTAGGGGTTTCCCTAGTTGTGGCGATGCCCCTGCCGCCTCAAAAGTAGATAGATCGAATCGGTTGGGATCGATTGCCATGCAGCGAGTGCGGTGAATCGTTTCAAGGAGGCGGACGGATATGCGATCGAGAGTACTGTCTTTAGCGGTGTCTGGCTTCGGTTTATTGTTGTTTGGGCACGCCGCGCTCTTGGGAGTTTACGCGCAGGGTCCTGAGATGCAGCAACAAATCAGTGACCTCAAGGAATCGTTGGCCAAGAATAAAGAGCAGCTTGCCCAGTACACCTGGGTCGAACAAGTCACCGTCAGTTTAAAAGGCGAACAGAAGAAGCAAGACAGCTTTCAGGTGAAGACCGGCCCCGATGGCAAACCACAAAAGACTCCACTCGGCCAGACACCGGCACCGGCCGCGGCGAGCCAGAGTAGCGGCCGTGGCGGTCGCGTAAAGGAACACGTCGTTGAAAAAAAGAAGGAAGAATACAAAGATTACGCCGAAAGCATGAAGAGCCTTATGGCGAAATACGTTCCACCTGACAAGGACCTTTTACAACAAGCCGTGCAGAACAAGAGTGTTTCGATCGCGCCTGTCGCAGGATCGACGAGTCAAGTTCAACTTGCTTTCCACGATTACGTCAAACCAAAGGATTCAATGACTCTGGTATTCGACAAAGTACAGAAGCAACTGCTCGGCATACAGGTTGCTTCTTACCTTGACGATCCAAAAGATGTTGTGAATCTCACCGCGAAGATGAGCCGCTTGTCTGACGGGGTCAGTCATTTGGATTCCGCGGTGTTGGACGGCGTCAGCAAACAGGTAAAGGTCGCTATCCAGAATTCTAGCTATAAACATCTCTAACTAGCTGACTCTATGCTCGCTAGGTAATAAAGTCGGAAGGCAGTTCTCTGCCGCTATATCGGTATGCATTAGAGGTGGATTCAGAAAAAGCAGATTTCATATTTTTTTGAAAGGAACCTAAAGATGCGAATAGTTCGCCTGGTTTTCCCAGTATTTGCTTTATTGCTCGTAACGGCACTCGTTTCAACCACACATGTATACGCTCAGACTGGCAAGCTCGAGATCATTAAAGCGGTTTATGGAAAAGAGGGACTGGGTAAAGACGTAACCGATCGCCTTCAGAAACTGATTAAGAACAACACGCTGGATGTAAAGGTCACCAATGTCATTATGGGCGGAGACCCAAACAAAGGCGCGGACAAGACGCTGAAAGTTGATTACGCCTATCGGGGACAACGTAAGCAAGTGGTAGTTAAGGAAGGCGATCGGTTAACTCTGCCTTGAGTTGCTGAAGTCAGGATTGCAGATGTTGACCCTCTAAGGTGCTGCGTTTGAGCCGGGTGCGCGGCGGCTCGCTCGAAAACTCATTGCATGCTCGTGCGATCCAATTTTTTGCGTTCGCGTCTCACTGCTGGAGAGTTCCATCAAGATGGAGATATATGAATCAAAATCACCTGATAGACGAAATGGAATCGAAGCCTGCGCGGTCGGCCAGAAAGCCTTCGTTTTTCCGTTTTGCCCATATGGTTGGATGGACCATCAGCCTTTTGTTTCTTTTAGTGGTGCGGGAGCCCGCTGGGTCAAACGCGCACAGGCAAAGATCAGTACGTTCGTACGTCGGCGCCGACGCTTCTGACATTCGATGAACTAGTGCAATTAGAGAAGATAGATGATCCCAGTCCAGAGCTCGCGATTCGTCTGGATCAATTACTTCACACGCCGTTTTTGAGCAACGAAGCTTTCTACGGTGGCGCAAAACCGATTCGTCCCTCGTCTGAGACTCTTGGCCCCTTCCTCCGCGCGACTATGTGGAACATCGAACGAGGATTACAGTTTGACGGGATTCGCATCAGCCTGACAGAACCGGAAAGGTTTGGAAAGTATATCGAACAAAAGAAGGATCCTAAATCCAAGCCCCTCACAAAGGAAGCGTTGGCGGAGGTAAAGAAGCAACTAGACATTCTTAAACCTACGGACCTGTTCATTCTCAACGAAGTGGACTACGGAGTTACTCGGACGGATTATCGGAACGTCGCACGCGAACTCGCCCAGTCGCTCAAAATGAACTACGCCTACGCGGTCGAGTTTCTCGAAATTGATCCGTTGAATCTGGGCCTTGAAAAGGTAACCCTCACTGACAAGGCAGCACAAGAGGACATACAGAAATCCTTTGAACCTGACAAGAGTCGTTACTTGGGACTGCACGGCACCGCGGTTCTCAGTCGTTATCCCATACGCAAAGCGAGCCATCCGATCGCTTCCGGTTTGCTATGACTGGTTCCTGGTGAGAAGAAAGAAATCTCCAAGCTCGAGTCGTCCAAGCGGACGGGGGCCAACCTCGCATTCATGGAGAGAATTGCGCGCGAGGTTCGCCGAGGCGGCCGTACGACACTCATCGTCGAACTCGCGGTGCCGGAATCTCCCACGGGAGCAGTAACCGTGGTTGCTCCACACTTGGAGACGAAGTGCAAGCCGGAATGCCGAAGAAAACAAATGACCGAGATCCTCGGATGGATCAACGCGGAGCCAAATCCGGTGATTCTCGCTGGTGACTTCAATACTTCAGGATCGGACTCATCGCCTACTTCTGTATCCAAGGTAATCACGAATCGGCTCAAGGACTCCGATAAGTGGGCCACCAGTGCAGTCAAGTGGTCGACGGGAGCTCCAACCGTTTTGCTCATGCCCGTGAATATGATGCGGAATAAGAACGACCCCACCGGTTTCGATGTCCCGCTTGTCTCCCGCAAGAAAGAGGCAAATCTTTTTGGTGATTTGAACGGCTTCCACTTCGAGGATGGACATACATTCGACTTTCGTGGCGAAGCCGCTCGAAGTGTAGAAGGCAGAGACGGAACGCTCAGTGATTCGAACCAGCGTGCCGCCAAGGGCTTTCGGTACACGTTCGCTCTCGCCAAAACCTACGGTGGGCTCGTCGGTGAATACAAACTCGACTGGTTTTTTGTGAAAGGTTACGCCACCGACTCTTCCAAGCCTGGAGGTAGCTACAAGTTCGCCCCTCATTTTGCCCGAACTCTTCAGGAAGTGAATAATGCTCCTGACGATTCATTGTCAGATCATTTTCCGATTACGGTTGACATTCCTCTCACAGAACCTCTTTTGAAAGTGGATCAACCCTGAGGCAATTTCGCCCTCCGTTTCAACCAAAGTCTTAGCCGCCGATCGGGACTTTTAGGGGTTGATCGAGATCAATCCTTGTTTCAGGGCAAACAAGACCAAATCGGCATTGCTGCGAAGGTTGAACGACTCCCGGATGTGTTGCTTGTGAAACTCCACCGTTTTCTCACTAAGATTTAAGAGACCGGCGACTTCCTTCATGGCTCGTCCCTCGGCAAGCAATTGAACGACATCCTTTTGTCGTGGTGTGAGTCCCTTCGAGAATTGTCGAGCTCGAGCCCTCGTCGCGAACCAGTCTTCCGCTCGCAACTTCGGCGTCAAATAGGGTTTCCCATGCAAGACATGATCGATCGCCTCCAGAAGCTCTTGTCCTGTCGAACTTTTCAAAACAAACCCGATTGGTCCGAGTTCCAGAGCCGCAGCAGCAAGATTTGGATCGTCCTGCATAGTCAGGAAGATGAAGTTGATTTTGGAAGCTTGTGCTTTGATTCTCCGGGCTGCGTCTAGCCCATTCAAGAGTGGCATACCGACATCTGCGACAATCACGTTTGGCTGGAGTCGCAGGGCTTCCGCTATCAGGGCGCGACCATTCGTGACCACACCTACGACCCTGTAAACCTTCTCAAGATAAAATTTCAACGCTTCAGCGAACATGGCGTGGTTATCAGCGATTACGAGGCTCGGGCGCTGGTCGTGAAAAGGCACACTTCCCATTAAGTTCCTCCTGGGCGATTACCGTTGCGTTTACAGTAGAATGTAACGACTGCCGAAGACTGCATTTACCCACGCAAAGGAGCGAGAGAACCAGACTCGCGGGTTTGCTGTCCTTCAATGCCACAATGACCTAGCCCCCCGAAAAAAAAGACGATTAGTGCCACTGCGGCTTTTAAGAGTTTCATATTGGTAGTCCTTTCTTCTTGCGGAGTCTCATCCCATAGAAACGGACGCCGGGACTGTCTGGTCCCATTCGTGTTGTGATGAGCGTCACGAGGGATCTATGCACCAGCTTGTAGGCTTCCATCTATAAAGACGGGAAATGAGCCTCAGAATGGTAATTGAGTGAGTAAGAATTTGAAGCAAATGAGCACGGCCCCCTGGGCCCAACCGGCGGCGCGGTTAGGTTTTTGTCCGTCCAGAGTGTAATGTACTGAAACTACGGAGACTGGGATGGCTCTACCTCCGACCCACGAGGTCACCCAATTACTCAAGGCGTGGACTGCCGGAGACGAGCAGGCCTTGGAGAAGTTGACCCCCTTGGTGTACAAGGAATTGCATCGTGTGGCAGGGCGCTGCATGGCAGGGCAAAGACCAGGGCACCCTTTACAAACGACTGAGCTAGTCAATGAGGCCTACTTACGGTTGGTGAACTGCGGACAAATAAACTGGCAACATCGGGTGCATTTCTTTGCCATGTCCGCACGGCTCATGCGGCGCATTCTGATCGATATTGCCCGCTCCCGCGGTTACCAGAAAAGGGGCGCGGGTGTGCTTCCCATCTCCCTGGACGAGGCGCCGTCAGTTTGCAACGAACTCAGCAGTAATCTGGTGGCCCTAGATGATGCGTTGAAGGAATTGGCAATCGTAGATGAGAGGAAAAGCAAGGTTGTCGAACTGAGATACTTTGGCGGATTGAGCATAAAAGAAACAGCCGCGGTATTAGACGTTTCGATTGAAACGGTGGTACGGGACTGGCGGTTGGCAAAGATTTGGCTGCTGCGAGAGTTGAGCGAGGAGAGTTAACGTGGAGCCAGAACTCTGGCGTCGAGTCGAAGAACTGTGTAACCGAGCTTTGGAGCTCGACGAGAGCCGCCGCGCAGAATTCCTGGAACACGCTTGTGGAAGCGACGAAGGGCTGCGACGCGAAGTGGATTCGCTGCTCGCCCACGAGAAAAAAGCTAAGCATTTCATGGAGACGCGTGTATTGGAAGTCATGGGAAATCTTGTCGCCCGCGAGACTGGGGACGGTGGAACGACACTGATCGGAAGTAAGGTCTCCCATTATCTCATCCTGAAAAAACTCGGCAGCGGTGGCATGGGCGTGGTGTACGAGGCCGAAGACATCAGCCTTGGTCGTCATGTCGCCATAAAATTCCTTCCCGAAGAATTAGCAAAAGATCAGCAAATGCTCGAACGATTTCGGCGCGAGGCGCGGGCGGCTTCGGCCCTCAACCATCCCAATATCTGCACGATTTACGAAATTGGGGAAGCGGGTGGTCAGACGTTCATCGTGATGGAATTGCTGGAGGGGCTCACACTCAAGCAATTGATCGGTGGGAAACCGCTAAAGGCGGACCTGTTGCTGGACATCGGCTGTCAGATCACTGACGCGCTCCGGGCAGCTCACGCCAAGGGCATTATTCATCGCGATATCAAACCCGCGAACATCTTTGTCACTGGGGAGGCACAAGCCAAGCTGCTTGACTTCGGGTTGGCGAAAGTCTCTAAACAGGAGGAGGTGAATTCCGATGAGACGATCGATCCTTCGCTGACCACTGTCGGATCCACCGTCGGAACCATTGCGTACATGTCTCCGGAACAAGCACGTGGCAAGCCTTTGGACGCGCGCACAGATATATTCAGTTTTGGCGCGGTGCTGTATGAGATGGGGACTGGGCTTCAACCGTTTCGCGGGGATTCCACCGTAGACATTTTCGATGGATTGCTGAACCGTGCCCCTGAAGCCCCCGTAAAGCTGAATCCGGCGCTTCCCCTGAAGCTAGAGAACATCGTGAATAAGGCACTCGAGAAGGACCCGGGCCTGCGATACCAAAACGCCGCGGAATTGCGCACTGATCTGCAGCGACTGAAGCGCGAGATGGAATCGCCCGACTGGGACGAGACGTTGATAACAGCGAGATTCGCGGCTGCTCCCGGAGTTGCTGCTCCTTCCGTGGCGAAGGCGCAATCCGCTCAACCAAACAAGGGCCGTCGGTCCGTCTGGATCGCGTTGGCTGGGGTTGCGGCATTCTGCGTCGCGATTGGCGGATGGTTGTTTTGGGGCCACCGCAGCGCGCATGCGCTGAACGAAAAAGACAGTGTTGTTCTCGCTGACTTCGCAAATTCCACAGGAGATGCGGTGTTCGACGATGCCTTGAAACAAGCCCTGGCAGTTGACCTGGGTCAATCGCCATTTCTGAACATCGTTTCGGATAACAAAGTTCGCGCAACCCTTAAAGAGATGACTCGTCCGCCAGGCGAGCGGCTTACAGATGAAATCGCCCGTGAAGTGTGCCAGCGTACCGGTAGCAAAGCGTACATTAATGGATCGATTGCGGGTCTGGGGAATCAGTACGTCATCGGTTTGAACGCCGTAAACTGCGCCACTGGCGACCCCATTGCTCGAAAGCAGTCGCAAGCTCCGAGCAAGGAGAAAGTGCTGGACGCGCTGAGCAGCGGCTCTGCGAAATTGCGGAGCGAACTGGGTGAATCACTCCACTCGGTACAACAGTTTGATGTGCCGCTCGATCAAGCGATGACACCATCGCTCGAAGCTCTAAAGACTTTCAGTCTGGGCAGAAAACAAAACAGTGCCGCCGCAATTCCTTTTTACCAGCATGCTATCGAGCTGGACCCGAACTTCGCGGCGGCCTATGCGCGTTTGGGCATCATGTACCGCAATGTTAATCAGCCGGTAAAGGCAAGCGAGTATGTCACCAAAGCCTTCGAGCTCCGCGACCATGCGGGCGAGCGCGACAAACTTCGCATCATGGCGTCTTATTACGAATTTGTGACTGGAGAGCAAGAGAAAGCCATCCAAACCTACCAATTGTGGGAGCAATCTTATCCCCGCGACTGGCTTCCTTTCTTTAACGCGGGCGTTGCGTACGGAAGTCTAGGGCAGTACGAAAAAGCCTTAGAGACAACTCGCAAGTCACTAGAGCTCTATCCTGAAAACGTGACAGCCTACGAAAATCTCGGGACATTTTACCTCCCGCTGAACCGTCTGACTGAAGCGAAGAATATAACGAACCAGGCACTCGATCGGAAATTAGACGAAGAGATGCTACACACGAATCTTTATAGCTTGGCTTTTCTGCAAGGCGACTCCGCGGAAATGATTAAACAGGCGGCCTGGTTTGAAGGAAAGCCGGACGTCGAGAACGAGATATTCGGACAAGAATCAAGCACGGAAGCTTATTATGGGCGGCTCAAGAAAGCTCGAGAACTGACAAAGCAGGCGGTCGCCTCCGCCGAGCGAGCGCAAAACAAGGAAGTGGCGGCTTTTTGGACTGCGGATGGAGCGCTCCGGGAATCTCTGTTGGGCAATTTCGGCGCGGCGAGGGAGAGAGTGGACGAAGCTCTGAAACTAGCTCCGGGAAGTCGTGACGCGGCGAGCGAGGCGGGATTAGCATTGGCGCTGACCGGAGACGTGAGCCGTGCACAAGCGACGGCGGATGAACTAAACAAGAAGTTTCCGCTCCACACGATAATACAATCCATTTGGTTGCCCACGATTCGTGGACAAGTCGCAGTCAATCGCAACTCTCCGCCTGACGCCCTCAAACTTCTTCAAACAGCCATCCCGTTCGAGTTGAGCACGGGAGTTGAACCGCTTGGCTATTCATGTATCTATCCGGCTTACATTCGCGGCAAAGCGTATCTCGCTGAGGGACAAGGCGTACCCGCAGCGGCGGAGTTCCAGAAAATCCTCGATAATCGCGGCTTAGTCCAGAACTGTACTACGGGCGCATTAGCTCATCTAGGATTAGCACGCGCTTATGTTCTGCAGCGCGACACTACCAAGGCCCGCGCCGCCTATCAGGATTTCCTCACACTCTGGAAAGATGCCGACCCCGACGTCCCGATCCTCAAGCAAGCCAAAGCAGAGTACGCAAAGCTGAAATAGCCATCGCCTGCCAGATTGAGAGTGGCACATGGCAGCATGATTGTTGTCTGTCCAACCATTCTGCGGGAAAACTGATTATCGCCAACCTTGAAGTAATCGCAGCCAAAATTGGACTACAACGAACCGCTTCCCTCACAGCTATGTCGAAAGCGCACAATCTCATCCTACTCGTATACGCACACTGCAAACCCGCAGATCGGATTTAGCACTGAGGCTTACCGGGACTTAGCCGCGCTACAAGAAATCTATTGGGAAGTCAGATCAAGAAGAATTATTCTCCGGAGCAAATCCCATTCAGCGTCGAATCATTTGGACAAAATATATGTTAGACATCTGAATCTCGCTACCGAAAACCCGACTGACTATTGCTTAAAGACTATCGGCGGCCCGCTGACTCGTTTTGCCGTAAGGTCGACGTTGACCTCGACACGGTCTGCAATCTTGATGAACGGAATGCCGCTATTCATGCCGTATTGTTTTCGATCGAAGGCCATTGTCCCTTTAATCGTGCCCGCACCTGTGCCCTTGCCGGTTATCGCAAACGTCAGTTTCTCCTGTTTCGTTACTCCTCGTATCGTGAAGTCGCCGTCGAAAACGACCGTATCAGGACCAGTTTGTTCAACCTTCGTTGAGTGAAACGTGATCAATGGATTGTGCTCGACATCGAAGAAATCTTTGCTTTTCAGCTTGCCGTTCTTGGTGCCGCTTCCGGTCTCAACGGTGGCAGCCTGAATCTTGATGTCTAAAACAGCTGTTGAAAGTTCAGGCGAGGTCATTGTTAATGTGGCGTCCCACTTCTCGAACTTGCCTCTTATCGCCACCGATGCTTCCACGTCGAACTTAACCGTGCTGTCTCCGGGCGTGATCGCGAAAACAGGAGCCTGCGCTCGGCCTACCGAAGGGAACACCGTGGATGCTAAGAGCAAAAGAGCGATTAATCTCATTGGATCCTTTCTCATGCACAATTCTGGCGACGAAACTGCGCTTAACCAGGTTTTACCTCGCAACCCCCGAGCCAGCGGTATCGTCCTTTGCAACCGAAGCGACTCACATTCGTGAACTTACCGTGGAATGTGGCCTTGCGCCGGGGGCCCACCCGTCTGAATACAAGCCTAAGCTTAGTTAGTCGGGCGCACGACTAGGCGAAACCCTAGGCGGTGGTGCAAGGCCGTTATTAGACTGGGTCGTACCGTCCGCTAACGGTCGGACATCAAGCAAGGAAACCGACCTGTCCAGTAGCAATGTCGTAGACCGCTCCCACCAATTTGACCCCCATTTTGACGCCATTCTGCCCTTCCGGGGTCTCCAGTATCTGCCTAATCGACCAGCGGACATTCGCTTCGACGGCATTGGCCAACTTCTGCTCCTGCGATAACTCCAAACCGAATTCGGGCAAGCCCGGAAGAATGTCGTTGACCAGGATTTGCACACGAGAGCGATATTGGGCGCCTTTCGACTTATACTCCAGGGCAGCTTCTACGGCACCGCATCGAGCGTGGCCAAGCACGACAAATAAGGGTGTGCGCAGGTACGCTCCCGCGTACTGCAGGCTACCCATCACCTCAGGCGAGACCACATTTCCGGCGACGCGCACGATGAACAACTCACCGAAATTTGCATCGAAGATCAATTCCGGCGGTACCCGCGCATCGCTGCATCCCAGGATCGTCGCAAAAGGCTTCTGCTCCCTGGCCAGGTCAGCTAGAGTTTCCTTGCAGACGGTAGGAAAATTAGCCTTGCCCTGCATAAACCTGTGGTTGCCAGCGATCAGCTTCTGCAAGCCTTGCTCGGCAGCAACCTGCATATGGGATGCGTCCAGAGTTGTCATTAAGGTTTGTCCCTCTCTCCACGAAAATGCGATTCTATCAATATCCTGCCCGATGCGATCAATCACAAAAGCTCTCCTGCTTGTATTGAACTAACACCTCGGTCACAAAGAGTTAGGGTACCGGGACACACCTCTCAGGTTAGCGCTCGTCCTAAAGCGTGATACATTCGACTCCATATTTCCTGGGCTTTCGGCCGCTCGGTCCTCGAAGAGTCCAGAGGCGATCTATGCCAGAAGACGCGATTGATTTCGTCATGAAGGTGGTCGACAAAGTCGACGTTATGTTGGGCTATTGGGACTGTGATCTACACTGCCGATTTGCAAATGCAGCTTACCAGGTCTGGTTCGGAAAATCACGACACGAGTTATTGGGGACTTCGTTGAAGGAGTTGCTTGGGCCATTGTATGAACAGAATCTGCCCCACATCCTAGCTGCATTGAGAGGCGAGATGCGAGTTTTCGAGCGGGCGATCCAACTTCCCGACGGTAGTACGCGACACAGTCTTGCATCGTACTATCCGGACATTGTGGATGGAGTTGTCCGAGGTTTTACCGTACAGGTCACCGATGTCAGCCGGCTGAAACACTTGGAATTCGAATTACAGCAGGCAATGAAACGCGCCGAACTCCTCGCTACGCATGATTTCCTCACAGGGCTGCCGAACCGGATCTTGCTGACGGACAGAATTGCGACTACCCTCTCACACGCGCAGCGTAAAGATGGATCGTTCGGAGTTATCGCTATCGATCTGGATGGATTCAAGACCGTGAACGATGATTACGGACACGACGCAGGCGATTTTGTTCTAAGGGAGATCGCCAGTCGAATGAAGGGAGTAATCCGTTCGTCAGATACCCTTGCTCGACTCGGCGGGGATGAATTCATTTTTTTGGTGAACGAGGTTGACACGCACAATAGCCTGATCCTTGCGATTCGCCGTTTAATTGAGGTGGTACGTCAGCCGCTAGAATTTAAATCACTCAGCTTGGAGCCAACTATTAGCTGTGGAGTTGCCCTGTTTCCAGCCAACGGCAGGAGTGAAAAAGAATTGATGAATAAGGCGGATGCAGCGCTGTATCAGGCCAAAAGGCAGGGCAAGAACTGCTTTGTTTTTGCGGAGTAATTCTTCCAGGAAGCCCTCCCGGGCTGACGCCCGTGACGAGTCATCCCAAGTACCGAGATGCCGCTCTTTGCTTTTTAAAACCTACCAGTGCGGAGCCGTTCACGGGCTTCCTCTTCCACTGAGAATACGTCAGCGGGATTTCTCGTGTCGGGTCACCGTACATGTTCGTACCAAAACCTACCTGTCCGAGAAGCGAGGTGCATCGACCTATCGAATGCACCTCGTTTACCAGGCAGTGACTCAACGGGACCTCTCAATCTGATTGGGCTTGTATTTTTGACAACGCCGTTCATAGCCACCGCACGGCACAAATTAACATTTACCAGTTGAGCGGTGGCACCGGACAAACCTATAGCCTATGCCCATGATCTGGCGCAGGTGATGCGTCATTGGGCGCTGAGCACCATGGTATTTCGTGCCCCCACTTGTAATTCTCACTGCTGACAATAGTGCTCCTATCTTCACCAAATACAGAATCCTAGGGTCTGGCAACTCGCCTCGTCGCTCCACGAAGCGTTCCCTTAGTAGTGTGTTTTGCGCAGCATTGAAGCCAGGAGCAAACAAGAAAAGAGGACAGAAATGAAATGGACTGGGAAATTGAGCCTGGCCTTGGCGACGGTTGCCGCGCTGTTTGGTGCGGCGGGAACACCAACCGCCAAGGCGCAGCAGAAGAAACCGAACATCCTGATTATCTGGGAGGATGACATCGGCTACTGGAACGTCAGTGCATACAACCAGGGCATGATGGGCTACAAGACGCCCAACATTGACCGCATCGCCCACGAGGGCGCGCTGTTCACCGACTGGTATGGGCAGCAGAGTTGCACGGCTGGCCGAGGTGCATTCATCACCGGGCAGTCAGGTTTCCGGACCGGGCTGCTGAAGGTTGGCCTGCCGGGTGCCAAAGAAGGCTTACAGGCACGGGACGTCACGATCGCCCAGCTACTCAAGGCTCAGGGCTACATGACCGCGCAGTTTGGCAAGAACCACCTTGGCGACACCGACGACACTCTTCCAACCGTGCACGGCTTCGACGAGTTCATGGGTTCGCTTTATCACCTCAACGCCGAACAGGAGCCGGAAAACCCTGACTACTACAAAGATCCCGCGATGAAAAAGAAGTTTGGCACGCGCGGTGTGCTCCACACATGGGCCAACCCGGACGGCACGCAACGAATCGAGAACACCGGCCCGCTCAACATGAAGCGCATGGAGACGATCGACGAGGAAGTTACCAAAGCCTCGTTGGATTATCTGGAGAAGGCATAGAAAGCAGACAAGCCATTCTTTCTCTGGTGGAACTCCACCCGCATGCACATCTGGACGCACCTCAAGCCAGAAAGCGCTGGCAAAACCGGATTGGGTATTGAGGCCGACGGCATGGTCGAACACGATGCGATGGTCGGTCAGTTGCTCGACAAGCTCAAAGAACTCGGTCTTGATGAAAACACCATCGTGATGTATTCCACCGACAACGGCGCCGAGGAGTTCAGCTGGCCCGATGGTGGCACAACACCTTTCCGGGGTGAGAAAAATACGAACTGGGAGGGCGGCTATCGTGTACCCACGGCCATCCGCTGGCCCGGGGTCATTAAGCCCGGCACCATCAACAACGATGTTTTCTCCCACGAAGACATGCTCCCCACATTGCTGGCGGCCGCTGGCGTCCCCGATGTGAAGGAGCAACTGCTCAAGGGCATGAAGGTTGGCGACAAAACCTTTAAAGTCCATCTTGACGGCTACAACATCACTGACACTCTCGCCGGAAAAGCGAAAGATCCGCGCCACGAATTCTTCTATTGGAACGACGATGGCTCGGTGGTTGGGCTGCGTTATGACAATTGGAAGATCGTCTTCCAAGAACAACGCGCGGAGGGATTTGACGCATGGCAGGAGCCATTCGTCACGCTGCGTGTTCCCAAGCTTTTCAACCTTCGCTCCGATCCGTTCGAAAAGGCGGACCACGTTGCCTTGAACTACGGCCATTGGCGCATCGACCGTATCTTCGTGCTGGTGCCGGCCCAACAATACGTCGGGCAATTCCTGGCCTCATTCAAGGAATTCCCACCTAGCCAGAAGGTCGGCAGCTTCTCGCTCGACCAGGTGCTGGACAAGCTTCAGGACGCTGACAAGGGCGCCAACTGACGCCACTGTTTCGGAAGCGTTGGCCAAACGACCGGGCCGCACTCGTCACAGACGGAGTGCGGCCCGCACGCGAGTGAACGAACTCAGCTCAACTCCCGATTTGTTCTGCCGGTTCAAACGGTCGATGCAACACCATCTGGTATAAAGCTGTTTTTAAAGGTGTTGTTTATGAAACAAGGGAAACGGTTTGGGCTTTCGGCGGAGCAGAAGATCGATGTGTGGCGTCGTTGGAGAGCCGGGCAGACGTTGCATGAGATCGGGCGCGCCTTTGGCAAGGACCATAACTCCATTCGTGGAGTGGTGGCGCGTCATGGTGGAATTGTTCCGGCAGTACGGCGGCGTGCACTCCTCACGGGATAGCTTCCGGTTCGTCGCTCTGTGAGATTGCCAGATGTTTGCAACGGTCGGTATCGACCGTGAGCCGGGAGGTCTCACGGCACGGTGGCCGTCCTGCGTATCGAGCCAGTCAAGCGGACGACGAAGCCTGGCAGTCCGCCTTGCGGCCCAAGCGCTGCCTTCTTTCCATCAACCTGAAGTTGCGGAACGTCGTTGCGAGTAAACTGATTTTGGACTGGTCGCCGCAACAGATTTCCGGATGGTTGAAGGCCCAGTATCCCGATGATGAGAGCATGCGCGTGTCCCACGAAACCATTTACCGAAGTCTGTTCATTCAAGCGCGTGGAGCGTTGAAAAAAGAGCTACTGGAGCACCTGCGATCTAAGCGCCGCATACGCCGGTCGCAGCATTCTCGTATCTACAAAGACGGGCGCGGCCAAATTCCTGAGGCCATCTCGATCCGCGAAAGGCCTGCTGAAGTGGAGGACCGCGCCATTCCGGGTCACTGGGAGGGCGATCTCCTGCGTGGCTCAGGGAACAGTCACATCGCGACCTTGGTGGAACGCCATTCGCGCTTTGTCATGCTGATCAAGATACCCAGCAGAGATACTGCGGATGTTGTGGAGGCATTGAGTAAGCACGTTCGTAAACTTCCCGCTACTCTGCGGCGCTCGCTGACGTGGGACCGCGGTCTGGAGATGGCCAAACACAAGGACTTTGCAGTAGCCACGGATGTGAAAGTGTACTTCTGTGATCCGCAGAGTCCCTGGCAACGCGGCTCGAACGAAAACACAAACGGGCTCTTACGACAATACTTCCCGAAGAACACAGACCTAACCGACTATTCCCAGTCGGATCTAAACAAAGTCGCGCTGCGTTTAAATCAACGCCCTCGACAAACTTTGGGTTTTCAGGTTCCTGCGAGTAAACTTCAGGAAAGTGTTGCGTCCACCCATTGAGACCACCGCGTTTATCAGGCATGTCAGCAGAAAGTTTGCGCATCACTGACATGATGAATTCACTTTGATACAAGCACTGCTTCGGACTGACGGTGAGGTTCTATGAAGAATCTTGGTGCGCGAGTTTGTTTCGGTTTCACTGTCTTACTACTGACGTGTACTTTGAGCAGTTGCGGCGGTGGGAACAACGGCAACAGTGGTGACGGCGGCGGCAACCAAGGCAACTCCTCGCCGGCCATTTACACTGTGGCAGGCACCGGCGTCTCAGGATACAGCGGTGACGGTGGACCAGCTCTGTCCGCTGACTTGAATTCACCCTACGGGGTGTCGGTGGATACCTCTGGCAACGTCTATATCGCCGACACTGGGAATTGTGTAATCCGGAAAGTAGACTCCTCCGGAAAGATCATGACGATTGCCGGAAATGGGAACTATGGATACGACGGGGATGGCGTGCCCGCCACTTCTGCAGCTTTGCAAAGCCCGAATCGCGTTGTGGCTGATGGCACTGGTAATTTCTACATCGCCGATTTTTATAACAACCGAATCAGGAAGGTGGACACATCAGGCACGATCACAACGGTAGCTGGGACGGGAATGCAAGGGTACAACGGGGATGGAATTCCAGCCACCACCGCCCAACTGAGCAACCCCGCTGCGGTTGCCGTCGATGCTTCGGGGAACATTTATATCGCCGACACATGGAACAACCGCATTCGGAAAATAGATTCATCCGGCACAATTAGCAGCATCGCCGGAACCGGATTTGGCGGGGTCCTTGGTGATGGCGGCCCGGCCACATCGGCCCAAGTCAATGAACCGGAAGGCATTGCTGTGGACCGTTCCGGGAATGTTTACATCGTCGATTATGGCAACTCTAAAATCCGCAAAATAGACGCATCCGGCGCAATCAATACCATCGCCGGGACAGGCACGCCAGGTTTCAGCGGCGACGGCGGGGCCGCCACTGCCGCTTTCTTGAATCAGCCAACCGGGGTTGCCGTAGACTTTGTCGGAAACGTCTACGTCGCGGACAACCAGAATGGCCGCGTTCGGAAGGTCAATACTTCGGGCACCATCACCACGATTGCGGAAACTGGCATGCCCGTTTTCAGCGGTAACGGCGGCTCTTCGTCTCCTGCTGAGTTGTTCTTCCCTGAAGACGTGGCGGTCGATTCAGCCGGCCAAGTGTATATCGCCGACTACAACAATATGAGGATTCTCGAGATTCGGTAATCCCACCTGCATCCGAACTTCATTCCAAACACTCTCTGGAGTTCCGCGCAGAAAGGGATCCTGGGACCCACATCTCCGGTAACCGCGTGACAGACATGGAACGACCTGTCAACTACCGGCAATGGTTTTTCATTCTTTCCTCCTAAGGAGGTAGTCCAGGTTGCGGTCAAGGAAGCTTTGCGACAGTTGATCACTCAGATATTCGCGGGTCGATGCCGCATAATCGTGATCCGTCGGGAGCTGCCTCGGACAATCTGCGCGGGTTGGTCCGTAGACCTTCCGCATAACGCGGTCGAGGATTCTCCTTCCCGTGGCCTCCAAGACCGCAACCTGTACTACTTCCATGGCGTTTTACGTTTCCGAAAATATTTAAACTATGCCGCTTGGCCCAGTGCTTTTCTTTGTTTGGCTTCCACTTTTACTCCAATGGCCCAGATGAATCCCAACAGTTCGCGTCCTGCTGCGGTGATCACCTTTCCGGTGTTTTTACCGCGAGCGGTGAGCTTCCGATAACGACCGTGTAAACGGTGCTGTGCCTTCCAGGCGATTTCTTTCACCTCTTCACTCACTCGCTCTTGCCGCTTGCGCAAACATGCCGTTACTGCCAGCGCGTGACGGTACGCCCAGGCAGCCTCCACAACGATGCGACGCAGGTGCACATTACCAGTCTTAGTGATGCCACCTCTTTTGCAGTTCTCTCCGCTGGAGTGTTCCCGAGCCACGGTCCCGCTATACGCCATTAACTGTCGAGCTTCTCCGAACCGGGAGAGCTCTCCGAGTTCTGCTACGATCGTTACCGCCGATACCTTCGCAATCCCTCGCAACGCTTGCAGGGCTTCGATGACTTCACGCATCTGGCGGGGTGCTAACTGAATGGCTTCCTCGATGGCCTGCTCCAGCCGCGTCACTCGTGCGGCCATGTGTTCTACTTCATGGAAGTAATCTAACAAGGTGGCTTGTTGCGCCAGCTGATCGAACTGCACGTCCTTCCTTACCCAATTCATGTAGCTCAACGTCCAGGGATTTACTCCCTCGGGTGGTCTTTTCCCATGCCGCAGCAAGAACTTGGTTAGCCGATTTCGTGCTCGCAATTGGTCTCTCTTGGCAGCTTCGCGCGCTCTTACCAGATCTCGCAGGGCCTCGTGAGCGGCATCCGGTACCCATACCGCTGTCAGCTCTTTCGCTCGATAACTCCGGGCCAGTTTCAACGCATCGCGCCGGTCCGTCTTCACGCGATCTCCCGCCCTGACCGGCACCAGGGTTGGCGCTACCACTTCGCACTTGGCGCCCAGGGCCGTCAGTTGCCAGTACAACACGTAGCCCGTCGGACCGGCCTCGTAACAGAACTGCAATTCTTCAACAGGACCCAGTTTCTTTACCAATTTACGAACGGACTCACATCGATTCGGGATCACTCCAACCGATCTGACCTCTCCGTCTTGCTCCGCAACCGCGACCGCAATCGTCTCTGCATGGACATCCAATCCTACAAATTTTATCCTTTTCACTGACCGGCTCCTTTCGCCTGTGGCTCTGCGTTTTGGTCTTACCGACTCACAGCGTAACCCACGCGCTGCGAATCGGAGCCGGTCGTTCCATGGTGACTCTGCACGTCAGGTTGTTAGGTTTTCACCAAGAGGCTCCATTCCGCCTCCATTCCGCTTCTGCGGCGCCAGACGTTATGTCATCATTGGCAATAGCAATCAGTGTTCCCGAGTGAAAACCTAGGAGAACGCGATGTCGTCGCAACGTTCACGTTTAGGGAGGAATTCCATGCGATTAGCTTTTCTCTGCCTCTTAGCCTCTGCCATCCTGCCGTCAGTAAGCCGGGCGCAGGCCCCCGTATTCAAGATTACGCCGGAAGAGAGCACGGTTCATTTCTTCGTTAAGGCGTCGGTGGCTATCGAGGGCAAATTCGAAAAGTGGGAAGCGACTCTAACGTTTCCATCCACGGACGTAACCACCGGCGTCATGGATATCAAGATCCAGGCCGACTCCGTGAACACTGGAAGCGATATGAAGAACGGCAAGCTAAAGAGCAAGGACTTCTTCAACGCCAAAGATGATCCGTACATCACGTTTCACTCAGACAAGATTGTGCAGACTGGCCCCAACGCCTTTGAAATGCCCGGAAAGTTTACTATTCGCGGGGTGTCCAAGCCCGAAACGCTGACGCTGGTGGTTTCCGGCGAGAGAGGGTCAGGCCAGGGGGAAGTTAAAGGTACAATGGCGTTCGATCGTAAGGAATTCGGTATGAACAGCGGCATTCCGTTCATCAAGATTGCCGACCGCGTCGAGGTGACTGTCAACCTCCAGGCAAAGCGAGTCAGCGGACCTCCGTTGGTCTTCAAGCAATAGCCAGCCAACAATTTTCCTAGTCCAATCGCCTATAAGTCTGCTGCTAGTTGGGTGGTAAGGAGAATTCATGGCCACGGATGCGACGGACCGTGACGAATAGGGGATTCAAAATGCGTCTTTTCCGCGTGTTCATGATCATATCGTTTCTTGCCACGGTCACTCCACGTCAGGCCCAGGCAGGCGTTGGTGCTAGATCAGTGCAGGGATTGTTCACTCCTAACGAGTGCGAACCATCCCCGAACTCCTGGGAGAGTGGACAGCCCCAGGAGTGAATTATTCGATTCAACAAGGCCACCACAAGAATTACCGGATGATCGATTCGTGACGCAGATTCCCAGACGGGGAAAAAGTTGGTTCTCGAAATCTGCGTGGCGCATATTAACGGCCAGTTATTCTATGACGCCACCTTTCAGATACTGAAGTCGGATGACACACCAACTCTTCCACCCGAATTTGTTGTGGGCACTGGCATTAATTGAAGGAAGCGCAGAATGGCAAAAGAGCTGCTAAAATCGACCTTTTTAACAGCCACGCCTGCAATCAAAAATCATCGTGAAAGTGGTGCAATTTGACCTTGGGCAGCCTCTGT
The DNA here is from genome assembly GCA_963741165.1 of Candidatus Acidiferrales bacterium. Classification (GTDB taxonomy): domain Bacteria; phylum Acidobacteriota; class Terriglobia; order Acidiferrales; family UBA7541; genus Acidiferrum. The sequence goes on from CAVUHB010000002.1 coordinate 283,780, forward strand.
CCTATTTCCCCCTACGAGACCGAACAAACCTATCGCTAGAAGCAGAAACGAACACCACCAGAGGAAGTATCCAGTTGTGAGTTCTGACCTCTCTGACCCAAAAATGACAATCCAGTGAACGTTAAAAATAAAGGCTGTAGCCGCAGCCCACGCAAACCCCCTTCGAAGTGAACGCGACCCGCGCAACACAACCCAAGGTGAAGCCAGAACAAAAAACAGCGTCGTTATCGCGCTTATGGTTGAAAGGCCCGCGTAGTACCAAGCGTCGAATTGGATGCCCTTGCAAGCCCAAACTCCACAGGCCGCGTAGCGAAATGCTTGCCAACCGGGTATCGCCGGGCGGAACTCACCAGGCTTAATTACGGGAAGGAACCAGGCTGCGATCTGGAGCAGCCATGCCGCCGAAATCAGAAGATAAGGTTTCCTCATCGTTCTGCCTTGAAGGCCTTCGCTGGTGAGCCGAAGACGTCGCGCATGTACCTTGTCCTTGCTTTGCTCCACGCTCTGGCCATTCCGCCTTGCTGGCACCAAGGTAAAACGACAGGGCGCGCCCCGTAGGCTTTCGTCTTGCTGAGTCTCATAGAGGCGTCTGCAGTCTAGCTCTTTTCTCCGCCGCCCACAATTCGGAAGCCAAAGTCCTGAGTTGTCAGCTTACCGTCTATCACGGCCGTCCGGTCCGCGACGCACTTCGATCCGACTACTTAAGATACACGGCAGGTTCAGTGTTTTTTCCAACCCACAATCCAACCCACAGTTAATGATGTCTTCTACGACTTTCGCGTGTTTAGGCAGTCCCCGCGGTCTTGTAAGTTATTGTAAAACCACTTCTCGCCACGCTGTCACGGCAGAGGTCGCGAGTTCGAGTCTCGTCGTCCCCGCCATTCTTTTCAGATGAAAAGAATGACAAATTCACGCCATGGTCCAATATAGTCCACTCAGGACTGTGCTTCCCTGAGGTTCATCGCCATTCTAGCTAATCCGCTCTGCCTCATACGCTTGTTTGGCATTGCCGCTTGAACTTGAAGATCAAGGGTGCTGAGTCATCAGCTGGAAACTCGGTGAACGCGAGACTGCGGTCATCCTCGCTTCCACCCAGGCAGACGCCGACCACTACCCTATAAGCGTAATCAGCTTCGTGAGTATCGTAGAGTCTGCCCCGGTAAGAGCATTTGTCCACGTTGGCCTCGCTGATACGAGAGATTCCTTGGTTTAGCTGGAGCGCGTCTCGGGTTCTTTGAACTGCCTATTGTTTAAAGACGATGGGGGGCCCACTGACCCGTTTCCCTTTGAGGTCTACTGTTACCTCAACGCGGTCGGCAATTTTGACAAGCGGAATTCCTTTGTTCATCCCGTAGTCCTTACGGTCGAAGGCCATTGTTCCTTTGATCGTGCCAGCACCTGTTCCTTTACCGGTAACCGTAAACGTCAGCTTTTCCTGTTTGGTTACTCCGCGTATTGTGAAGTCCCCGTCAAACGCAACCGTGTCGGGACCGGTCTGTTCAACTTTCGTTGAGTGAAACGTGATCAAAGGAGCCTGCTCGACGTTGAAAAAATCTTTGCTTTTCAGTTTGCCGTCCTTCATTCCGCTACCGGTATTCACAGTGGCAGCCTGGATCTTGATGTCCAAGACACCTGTCAAAAGATCGGGCGACGTGAACTTTAGAGTCGCGTCCCACTTGTCGAACTTGCCGACGATGGCCACGGACGCTTTCACTTCAAATTTTATGGTGCTTTCCACAGGAGTAACCTCGAAAACAGGAGCCTGCGCACGACCTAGTGTCGGGAACACCGCGGATGCTAAGTGCAAAAGAGCAGTTGATCTCATTGAATCCTTTCTCATGCACAGAGGTTGCCGGTGCTCTAACTCGCAGTTACCGGACCGGTGGCAATTGGCACACCAGTCTCAAAACAACAATAAGCTTGACTCGTTGTTCGCACAACCAGTGAAATCCCTAGCTGCAGGGGGAGAATAGAGTCGGATAAGTCAGAACGGTCACTCCTGATTGTCACCATGGCTAACCCTGGCTCTTTCTCCTTCTTGTCACGGTTCGCCTAGGCAGTGTAGTAACTCAATTGAATAGTACCGAGATTTATTGGCCCCAGATGGATTATCATAAAGGTATTGATGCTGCCCGGACCATTCGTGATGGGCATCCATCGATTGCCTTCGCTCAGGCACTTTCGCTGACTTGTACTCTCTTCTTCGAAAGAACTGACTTGCGAACCTCACGACCAGATCGTCCCGCCACCCCCAAACTCGAGAAAAAAGAGGACCTGCTACAACTCCAGGCTGCTGCACTAGAAGCCGCGGCCAATCCGATCATCATCAGCAGGCGAGACGGCACAATTATTTGGGTCAATGACGCGTTCGTGCAGCTTTCCGGTTATACGAGAGGCGAAGCTATTGGCCAAAGTACTTGCTTACTGAAATCAGGGCAGCATCCGAGTTCATTTTACAAACAGATGTGGGAAACGGTTCTCTCCGGGCAAAGGTGGCGGGGAGAATTGGTCAATCGTCGCAAGGATGGCAGTCTTTACCAGGAGGAAATGACCATCACTCCAGTAAAGAATTCGACCGGAGAGATCACCCATTTTATTGCCATCAAACTGGATATTACGGAACGGAAACTAGCCGAAGAGCAGACCCGTCACCTAGCCTTGACCGACCCTCTTACCGGACTTGCCAACTACAGGAAACTTCTCGACGCACTGGACTCAGAGATAAAGAGGTACGGCCGATCCGCTCAACCCTTCGCAATTCTGTTGCTCGATTTGGACGGGCTGAAAAAGATTAATGACAACCATGGTCATTTGGCGGGAAGCCGTGCGCTTGGCCGGGTGGCAAACATTCTCCGAATTCATAGCCGCGAAATTGATACACCTGCGAGGTTCGGCGGAGACGAATTCGTAGTTGTTCTCCCTGGAACGGATTGCGAAGCGGCCCGGCACGTGGCGCAACGCATTTCGAAAGAGGTGGGAAACGACGGCGAAGCGCCGCCTATCTCCGTGAGCACAGGGGCAGCGATATTCCCGCAAGATGGTAAAACAATCGATGAGCTATTGGCCTCGGCAGACCGCGCTCTCTATCTTGAGAAGCGTTCTTCCAAATAACAAACTGCCGTTTGGTCTTCTCGGACAATTCCTTTCAGCGTAGTGCATGGAAGACAAACCCCGAACAGGGAGAAGTTCTGCATACTTCTTCGCTTGGGTAACAACCTGGGTAGCAAAATTATGCAGCATGGTAACTACAGTGGTTAGCACACGCAGAGGTCCCCTATATAATAAACCGCTTACAGCGAAATCTCCGCTGTCACGGCAGAGGTCCTGAGTTCGACTCACATCGTTGCTGCTCTATCATCAAGAGGATACGGCCAGCGAGGACGAGGGAGGCAAAAAGCGCAATTTGCTCATTCACAAGCAAACAGCACACAGATGGCCCGATGCGCTTCCGATTGCACTCCGATTGGCTGGCGATTCCACGAATGCGCTGCAGGGGGGAGACCTCGCTAAACGTTTTCCACAAGCTAAGATCGTTCGGTAAGATTTTCTGTCGGTGAGTCAGGTCGTCATTGCGTTGCGGAGTGGCCACGGGGCAAGAACGGTTGAGGCGCTCGTTCCGTCCTTACCTGACGAATTAGGGCAGTGGAACACGACGAATATTCCCGAAAGTAAGTGGGCCAAAGAACGTGCCTGGCGTTCACCCTCAGGTGGGACGTGAGCAAAATCCTCAACCGACTCCCCAGTCGTACTCGAGTTTGCATTCAGACGGCGAGGTCTGGATTCCTGATGGGTCTCTGAACAAGCATGGAATATCTCCCAAGTCCCCATGGGTCAGACGTTCGGAACAGTTGAGGAAACTCTGACGTGCTATTTCCATGGACCTTTTCGACACCTCCCTCGGGAAAGAACAGGTAACTGAACGATCTTGAATTACATACCGTCAGTTAAGGTATACTGCCGCAGCTCGATATCCGAACAATCAAATCCAGGTGAATGACGAATGACCGCTCAGCCGCAAAATTCGCCGGCACACGTCGGCATACTTCAGATCATAAATGGAGGTCACGTCGCAGGTGCTATCGCTTGCCTCGCGCAGCTCGGTATCCCGGATCTCGTCGAGGGCACTCCCAGGTCGGCGGAAGAGTCTGGCAAGTCAGATCGGTGCTGATCCACAAGCGCTTTACCGTCTCATGCGCGCCACCGCTAGCGTTGGTGTGCTTGCCGAAGGATCAGACGGAAAGTTTTCGCAGACGGCGATGTCAACGGTTCTGCGCAGCAATGCTAGTCCCAGCCTGCGATTTTTTGCGATCATGGGCGGCCGAGAATGGCACGCGCGTGGATGGGCTCACTTGGAATACTGCGTCCGCACCGGAAAGCAGGCGCTGGACAAAATTTACGGAACGCCTATCTTCGATTTTCTAAAGCAGCAACCAGTGGAAGGACAAATCTTCAATGACGCGATGACCGAACTGTCCATGATTGATGGCCCGGCTGTAGCCGAGGCCTACAATTTTGAGGGCATTCACTCCATCGTGGATGTAGCTGGCGGCCACGGATTTCTGCTGGCGACCATCCTCGAGAGGAACGCGCATTTGCGTGGCACGCTATATGAGGCGCCCCACGTTGTCGAGGGAGCTGCGAACGGACCGCTCAGGTTGGTGATGGAACGCTGCACCCTCGCCTCCGGCGATATGTTTTCCTCGGTTCCTGCTGGCGCCGATGCTTACATCATGAAACACATCATTCACGATTGGCCCGACGATCTGTGCATCAAGCTCCTCAAAGCCTGCCGAAAAGGGATTAATGCGGGCGGCAGACTTCTCGTGGTGGACAGCGTCATTCAACCGGGTAATGATTTCTCTCCGGGCAAGTTTCTCGATCTCCAGATGTTGATTTTCCCCAGTGGATGCGAGCGTACCGAAAAACAGTTTCGTGACTTGTTCGTCGCGGCTGGCTGGCAGTTACGTCGGATCATCCCCACCACGGCCGCCGATTCCATCGTCGAGGGAGTTCCAGCGTAAAGCACACCGAGTTTCACGCCCTTCCACCTGGGCGAATCAGTCGGCAAATAGTTTAGACCGACAAACCTCTATCTACTCGCGGACCGGAATGACTGCTGACTATTTATTTATGCTTGCTCACAAGTCATTTAAGAAGATGGATGGATATAGCTGAGTACCGTTTTTTCAGCAATCAGAACCAGTGCATGCGCCAAATCACTCCTTCGGGAGCACTGTAGTTCGCGACAACTCGAGCAACTTTTCCAACTTCCGACGATCTCCATGAATTCTGTCGTGTGTGTCCCCTTTTGATTTGTGTAGAGGAGCACAATGCTGCTTACACCCAAGAGCACGTCATCAAGGCGAAAATGCAGTTCCGGATAGGCCTCCAACCCCCGTCGAAAGTAAGCTTTCAAGTTTGTCTTTCCCATACTCTCCCATCCGTCGTTCCCAGCAGTTGGGCGGCAACCGGGGAAGTTAACTCGATATCATCTTCATAGTGCGTCATGATCAGGTCCAGATCATGAGCGTTCCAGGCCGCTATCCAATGTTCGGCCAGTTTCCAAGCTTCTTCGCTTTTCACGACTATCTCTCCAGGACTCGGTCGTCCGTACAGCTATTTTTCACTCGGTGTTTTCTGATATGCGCTGACGAGGCGGGCCACTGTGATTGCGATATAGAGCACTCCCACCGTGGCTTCCAATGCCGCGAACATCCTCGCGACCGGAGTGAGTGCGACAATATCCCCATAGCCCAAGGTAGTCAGGGTTGCCAGACTGAAATACAGAAGAATGCTTGGATGAACTCCTGCCTGGAGTGGTGTTCCGTTTACGGCAAAAGAGCCTGGCTGGACTTTATTGATTACATTGTAAAGAGAGAACCAGCACAGCCCCAATAGGAAGTAGATGCTCACAGACACATACAGGAGGCCACTCGTAATCGGACCTGGACGACCTATATAGTTGAATAGTCCGATACAGACGAGGGCCAGAAAGAGCGTCAAAACTATACTATTCACAATCAGAAGAGGTCCGAGCGGATAAAAATGACTCAACAAAAGCAACAGCATAGAAGTGCAGGCAAGAGGAGCTGCCAACCAGAACAATCCTCGATCCCCAGCTAGTTGCAACGTGGCTGTGACAAGCGTCAGGTACAAGGTGAGGACTAAAATAGAATTCACCCGTACGATCGCCCTCGAGGAACGGGGTTACGACATAGAACAGAACGACCGAGAAAAGCAAAAACTCACCACGCAGTTTGAATTCTATGAGCCGCATCTTGGAGTCTAACCGTTCAGAAACATTCACTGTGGTTGTTTTTGGGATAAGGTGCAACTATATACCAGCGGTCAAGCTGAATTACAATCAAATCCTTGCAGTCTGTGACAGGCTGGCCCATGCTTAGTTCCTGGACTTTTGCCGCTCCAGCGAATCATTCGCCCCTTCCTCGGGCTTGGTGGCGGCGTGAAGCAAGGAGGGGATTGACCGTGTTTCGCGCGACGCCGAGCAACGTCCAAAGCAGTCGACACGACATTTAGGTCACAGATTCACAAAGATGTCCCAACCGCTTTACTCGTTTCCTCGCTTGTCAACATGCGTGCTTTTTTGCTGGCGACCTCGCCTTGCCAACGTGCGCGATTGATGCTCCCAACCGGTTGACTGTCGGGTGTACAGTGTCCAGTGACATCGAAATAAACTGCATCTCCGGCTTCCCGCAACAACTGTGAATTCGCAAGCAGCGTAATTCGGGCGACAGAGTGAAAAGGCGCTTCCGATTCCTTCCATTTGATACTCGCATTCTCGGTCCAAAAGTTTACGTCCTGCCGTTTTCCCCAGTATGTCATCCGCTCGGCGTCGAGAAACTGGACTCCAAAATCGAAGCTGCACATTTTGCCATCTTCTTTGAGGTGTCTGAGGAGTTCGTCCTGCAGGGCGTTGGAGTTGCTCCGTTGAAGTGGTCGTGCCGGATTATCCGGAAGCGGCGTCGCCGAGTACTTCACGATATCGATCGGACCATGGCGAAACGGTACGTTGCTCCCGTATCGCAGTTTTTGATACGGTTGTATTCTCTGGTGTGCCTGTACCTGCACTATCGAAAGAGTCCTGAACACTCGCAACTTGTCTTTGAAGGACAATGACCACAGCCCGGCGGCCGGGTTCGATGCCGTGAGCAATTGCATAGTTGCCAGAAATGCACGCGCGTCGTTTATGGGTAGAGTCGAAGTGTTTTGTAGCGAGAAATCCTGACGACTGACATTTGCGATGGGAGAACTGGTGCCTTCTCGAGTTAGATCAACCGAAAAAGACAACGACCGGACGTCGGCTTTGAAATCCGATTTCACTTTGGGATCCGCATTTCCAAACCTGACGGTGGCGGGGTACACACCAGGGGTCGCGAAAATCCCTTTCGCGAGTCGCTGCGCCAGCACAGAGTCGCGTCCTGAGGTGACGTCAAATACTTCGAACTTCGCTCGCGCGGACGTACCTTTAGCATGAGTTCCACGACCGATCGGCCGATGCTGTTCGGAGGCTGAATTCGTCTGCAGAAGAAGGACCTTCTCGACGATCTGGTCGATAACCGCTTTCTCCGAGGCGAGGTCGCGCTCAGCGTCGCTGCCGGTCACTCCGAACCATCTCGTCAGGAAGAGCATGGGCATTTCTTTGACAAATTGCGCTTCACTGGTTTGCTCCTAACTTGGCGATGAACTTAATAGCCGTGACACTTGGCAAGAAGCAATATGTCGCAGCTTTCGTTGTCACGAAGGTAGAAAAACCTGCGATCTTGATTGGAGGTACGCCATTCGCCTGAGGAATAATGAAAATGCTTTCCGCTGGATCTTGCGTACCAATCATTGGATCCTTCGATTTGGGATTCAGCCGGACCGCGCCCGCGAATTCGCTGTCGTTCACCCAATGCCCCAAGACGAACTCATATTGATTCTCAATATTTGAATTGATGAAGTACCCGAGGAGGCCTCGCTCAAGTCCATCGTAGGGTTTTGTCGGATCATAAGCTGGCCCGTACGGCAAGCCGCGGCGAATCAACCGGTGGGTATTGTTACTCCCGCCTGGCACGCCTTGACCCGTTACGGGCTGGCCGCGTGGATTGATGCGACGCATGTGCGCACCAACGGGACAGCGCAACCCCTTCGGATCGCCTGATCCGTCTGCATTGACATACTCATAATTGTTCATCTGGTCCGAGGCAATCCCGCGTGGAGGGCTATCCGTGTCTGGCGACAGCGCAAGAGGGACACCGTTACGCCAGCGTCCGCAGATTTTTGCGGCGAGTAACTCTGGATCGATCTTGTCCTTGTTCGATTGCAGGAAATTCTCGAATCCAACTACGTCCGTTTCAATCTTTTTGAACACAGCGAAACTGCCGTTCAGTCCAAGTTCCCTCGGCTCCGGGACGATGTAGTTTTCAGCCTCTTCCTGCAAGACAAACAGCCAAGGCTCGCAAGGTTCCTGATGATCGGGATGATACTTTTCAGGTCCACCTCGAATGGTGGTCATGCTGATGCCATCGGTATAACCGAAATGAACTCGGGCAGTGGGTGTGGGCCTGCCATTCTGCATCTCGAGTAGCGCCATTCCGTCTTGACGCCAAATCTCTTGAAAACCACCCCCCGCTGAAAAAATAGCTACCAATCGATCGGTATAAGTCCGTAGGGCGTCCGGACTGATGGCGTGCAGGGTTACCATCACGTGGTCGGCTCCCTTTTGGAAGGCATCGACCCAGTTCTCTGGTGCGCTCTGACCGGTGTCACCGACTAATTTGGCCCGTGCCGCAGCGCCTTCCGTAAAGGCAGCGAAAGATTTGAAGGAAAGGTTCGGGACACGTTGCTTGATTTCAAGTGCGACCATTCCCTGCCAGGTGATTCCAACGTTCAGACAATAGTCAGGCTTGTGACGTGGCGGCTCTGTAGGATTGTCTCCGGGGCCTGGTTCAAATCCAATGTGCCAGTCCTCTGCTGTGGTGATTTGCGGTGCGTCTACTTCGTCGCCGCTGACTAGCCGTCCAAGGGTCTTGCGGGCTGCGTCGGGGACACCGACCTTCAGCAAGAAATGGCGCACCATCGGCATCCGGTAACCGCGCACGATGAACCCTTGAATGTCAGCGAGGTCGAGGGTGGGTTTTTTCGTGGCTGTCGAATGTGAATCCGAACCAGAAGTACTGGCTTCGGAATGCCCAAAGAAGCGGCCCAGGAACCCACCGCTCTCGATTTTCGGTGTCGGTTTTGATCTGTTATCGAGACTCACCGATCGTCTCCTGCGGGATCCACGCTCATGGCAACGTGGCCGTGACTAAGTACATCGCTACTAAGCCGATGCTGACTCTGATTTGCTATCCGCGACGAGCGCATGAATGTCCTGAACGCTAAGACCGGGATAGGCCTGATAGAACCCGATCGGAGCGCGGTTTGCTCCTGCCGCAAAGTTTATAAACTCCTGAAGGTACTTTCTGCAGGGCGAGGGTGGCGCACCCTTGGTGAACTTGAAGAGAAGATCGAAAATCGGTCCAATATTTTTGGTGAAGTCCGCAATATACTTTTCGAACGAACCGTCGTAAACGGTGAAGAAACCGATTTGGTTATCTTCGAGTTTGACGAACTGCGCGAAATGGGGTGTCCCGACCTTATCGAGATCCTTCGTGGTCCCGCTGCCCCTCGCGCGCAGGATCAGTTCCACCTCGATGAAGGCGAGCTTTGATTTCATGGGCAGGATCACCAGGAACGGATGAAGTTCGCCTGTGGCAGTAACCTCCGCCGCTGATGCCAGGGCTTTAATCTGCTTGGCGGTCACGCCTGGATAGGCAGTGTAGAGATTCACCGCCGTCACAAGGTGCTCTGCCGTCCACTCGACAAACGCTTCAGAATTGGAGGCCACAGGAGATGGCGGTGGATTCTTCACGTGCTGAAAGACAGCGTCGAAGACCGGGCCTGCGGTCCTGGCGAGGTCTGCCATTAACGGAGCGAATTCGCCGTCGAAATCACCGAGGAAAAGCAATGTCTTATCACTCAATACGGTGAATCGCGAATAGTGAATGGTTCCCATGTCATCCTGTGCTTTGAATATTCCCGGCATCAGGGGCGGAAGTTGCTCCGCTAACGCCTTCGCATCCGCAGGTGAGTTCAAGGGGAAGCTAAGAGTGAAGTGATTCTGGCTCATCAGTAATCTCCTTTATTGGGTCCAGACAGACTAGTCTTTGGCTGCTGCAAGTTTTTTTGCAGCGTCCTGCTTGTCCTCTGCTGACAGCTGCTCAGGACCGAGGTTGTACGTGAGTTTGTCGATCGTGCCGTTGAAGCGGAACGGCGGATCGTAACTGAAGTCAACTGCGGTGCGAGTGTCAGCACCGATGTCGAAGGTCTCGTCGATGGTCATCATGAGCGGAATCGTGTGAGCGATTGGCTTGCGATCGGCTTCCTTCCCATCAACGCTGAGCACGCCCGTGCCACCCTTTCCAGGTCCTGGTCCGTCATACTTGAAATCAAACATTATCGTGTGCTTCCCGGGACTGAGTGATGGCGCGCTCCACCGGAAGCGCTCCAGGTCCAACAAGTTGTATACAAAGACCGGTCTGCCTCTTCCGATATCCGCAATGCCCGTAATAGACCCAGCAATCAACCAGAGCGGGGCAATCAGCATCAACAAGTAGCCAAATCGCGTCCCCCAGCCCGTTGGACGGTTCAGTCGTCCGATCAGGACAATAATCAATCCGAGAAGAAAGAGCCCCCAGACCAGGACTTTGGCCAACAAGCTCCGGAGCCACCAGTTATTGCTCTTGCTAAGGAAGAGAGCGTATCCGCCAAAACGACCACCCAATGTCGCTATCATCCCTTCACCACCACCTTCGGGAATCGTAATCTCAGCGGTGATTTTGTAATCCTTATCCAAAATACTCGGAGCATTTCCGAGGGGGATTCCCACGTTTTCACCTGTGTAGGTGAATTCCGTTCGTCCGGATACCGCGCTCGGCCGCGGAGTCAGCAGACGCGAGAAAGCCGTGTTGTCGAGGGGGAATACGTTGTACTTCGCCGCCTCTGTCTGAAACAGCGCTTGCAATTCCTTTAATTTGTCAGGGTATTTGGTGGCGAGATTATTGAATTCCGAGTAATCCTCGGCAATGTTGTAAAGCTCCCATTGGTAACCGGTCGTGACGTCGGGCAACTTGCCTGTCGCCAAATCCCAAGGCGGAGCAAACGGGGTCGTCGCGGCAATCCAGCCGTCGTGATAGATCGCGCGGTTGCCGGCCATCTCAAAGTATTGGGTAGAGCGTTTTGATGGCGCATCCGCATTGGCCTTGTTAAAGGTGTAGACCATGCTTACACCTTCGATAGGTCTTTGCGTAATCCCATTGACAGTGACGGGAGCTTGGATGCCGGCAGCTTCGAGGATTGTCGGCACGATATCGATGACATGGTGGAACTGCGTCCGGACTGCACCGACATCTGTAATATGGCCGGGCCAGGAAATGGCAAGGCCCTGCCGCGTGCCGCCAAAATGCGAAGCGACCTGTTTGGTCCATTTGAAAGGCGTATCGAATGCCCAGGACCAACCGACCGACATATGGGGATACGTTTTGTCGGAGCCCCATTGCTCATAATGGGCAAGTTGAAGAGCTTCGGGAGCCTTAAGAATCCCGTTATAGGCTGTAAGTTGATTGAAAGCGCCGGAAAGTGTGCCCTCGGGACTGGTGCCATTGTCACCGTCAATATAGATGACCAGCGTGTTGTTGAGTTTGCCCTGGTCCTGGACTTCCTGAATCACACGGCCAATCTCATAGTCGGTGTAGGCGGCGTAGGCGGCAAACACTTCTGCCTGGTGTGCATAAAGTTTCTTCTGAATCTCTGAAAGCGAGTCCCATTTCGGGATCTCGTCTGGCCACGGAGTGAGCTGCGCGTTAGGGGGGATCACGCCGAGTCGTTTCTGATTGGCGAAAATCTGATCTCGCAATTTTTCATAACCCATGTCGAACTTGCCTTTATATTTCTCGATCCATTCCTTTTTGGGCTGATGGGGAGAATGCGTGCCTCCGGGAACGTAATAGAGGAAGAACGGTTTGTCAGGCGCGGCTGCATTCAAATCACGCAAATGTTTGATAGCCTCGTCGGCCAAATCGGTGGTGAGGTTGTAGTCGTCCTTACCCAGGTAGGGAGTGATTTGCGTATGATCACGAAATAAATAGGGCGTCCACTGATCGGTTTCGCCACCCATAAAACCATAGAAATATTCGAATCCCATGCCGGAAGGCCACTGGTCGTAAGGCCCAGCGACACTGTATTGGAAACTGGGAGTGTTGTGATTCTTGCCAAACCAGGAAGTAGAGTAACCATTGTCCCGCAGGATAGTACCTATGGTGGCATTCTCTCGACCAATGATGGAGTCGTACCCCGGATAGCCGGTCGACAATTCGCCGATTACGCCTGAGCCAACCGAATGATGATTGCGGCCAGTGATTAATGCGGCGCGCGTCGGCGAACAAAGAGCGGTGGAGTGGAACTGGATGTACCGCAACCCAGCGTTGGCAATACGATCGAGCGCAGGAGTTGGAATGACGCCACCAAACGTGCCAGAAACTCCGTAGCCCTGATCATCCGTCATGATCAGCAGCACATTGGGCGCGTCTTTAGGCGGCACCACGCGCGGCGGCCACCAAGGGGTCGAATCCTTCGCGCTAGGCTTGATCACGCCGCCAAATGCTGACGGCGGGGGCGGGATCTGTTTTCCGTCGATCGTGGTCGTCGCGCTTGGAGAACCTGGTGTGCCCGTAATCTGTTGCGCGATCAGCGGGACCACATTTGCCAGCAGAAACATCGGGAGGATAAAACTCGATGGAAGTAAACTGCGAGCCTGCCAATCCTTCTTCACGTCCAGCATTGTCTGATGTCCCCTTCTCGGTCGAATCAGGAATCTCGCAGGTGTGCTATGAGACGAAGTGAGATTAGGGGGCAAAGCGTACTGCTTGACCGATTTTCGGTCTATTGTTAAAACTAACAAGTCTATTTCGCGGACAACTCTGACTCAAAACCTAAAAACCTAGCCAGGGATATGCTGAGCGAACGGCCTCAACACGGATATCCGGAGTGATAAGGAAGACACGAGAATGCCGAGCGGTGGAAATAATGCAGCGGCAAAGCAGGCAAAACACTAAATCGATGTTCTCACGAGATTTAAACCAGTTGAGTCCTGATCTCAGCGGGACATTTTCGCGTTCTGCCGCTAAGCCAATCTTCGTCACCTCTAATTTACTCGAAATGACGTACAATGACGTACTTCACTTGACAAGAACCTGTCATGACGCTACAGTCCCCCGAGCATCAGTAGTAGTTCTTTATCCTGTATCATTGGAACTGTGATCCATCGAATGCGCCGCCCAGCCCGTTTGATTCTTTCTGATTGTGTAGTCCGAGTCTCGCGAGCGTTTCTCCTCCTTTCCCTGGGCTGCCTTAGCCTCCTTGTCGCCGCTGCTCGCCCGCAGAGCAATGCGTTGGTTCTCCCGCGGAATCTCCTTCAGCTTGTAGACGAATCGGAATTGGTGCTCGAGGGCCGTGTCATCGGTGTGACCCTTGAGCCCCATGCCCAGCTCAGCAACCTGCTGACCGTCGTTGTGACCCTTCAAGTGGAGGAAAATCTAAAGGGTATGACTCCATCTTCCTTTAGCTTTCGGCAGGCTGTGATTGATCGTCGAGATCAGCAGCAGAAGATGGGCTATCGGGCGGGTCAGCACCTACTGCTCACTCTGATTCGTCCCAGTGCCTATGGCCTAAGTAGCCCGGCGGGCATGCAACAAGGCCGCTTCTCCATTGTATCCGGCACCGATGGCAAACTGCTCGCCAGCAACGGCTTCGGCAACGCCGGACTGTTCCGCGAACTTGACTCGCAGTTGCAGGCAGGTGGAGTAAGTGTCACTCCGGAAGCCCGGGCCATGCTCAGGCAAATAGAGCCTGGGCCCGTCCCGCTGAGTGAATTGAAGAATGTCATCCGTACGATTACCACACGGAAACCGGTGCGATGAAAACGGAGCAACGAAGCGGACAGCTTTTGAAAAGTGCTGTCGCCCTGATTTCTGCGATTCTGCTCTTGCCCGTGCAACCCGTATCCGGAGGCGGACCGCTGTCAGTGGGAGGTCCTGGCGCCGGCATCCCTGGGGTTCCATTAATCTGGGACAGTTCCAAGCCAATCCAGTATCGGGTGGACGCGGGGCCTCTTAGCCAGCTTCCGAATTCGGGTGCCGTTGTGATTGATAATGCCCCTGGTATCATTCGAGTCAACGGAATGTTTGCGAACTGGGCGGCTGTGCCAACCGCCAATCTTTTCTTCACAAATCTGGGTGGCTTGTTGGCGATCCCGAGTGCCGGTTTTCCAGCAGGCGGCGATGTTCAGACAGCCCAGCAATTCCTCAGTGTCGTTGGTGACTCCAGTGCGCAAACCAGCCCAGATGCCAATTCCTGTTACGGCGGGGGACAGAGCCCCATTATTTTCGATGCCGACGGATCGATCTTCGACGCTTTGGGGCTTCCCCCCGAAGTCATCGGTTTTGCCTTCCAGTGTGATTACAATCCCACCACGGGCAAGGTGATTTCTGCAGGCGCTGTCCTCAACGGTAGGTATCAGGACGGGATCAATAACCCCAACGGTAACAATCCTGAATTGACCAAGAACGAGTTCGATCAGGCCTTCACCCATGAGTTCGGACACTTTCTAGGCCTGGGGCATTCTCAGATTAATGTAGATCTGCTCCTCAAGGCCATCAACAGCCAGTCCTACACCTGCAGCCTCGATGACACGGCAGGAATGCCGCTCATGTTCCCGATCATCGGTATCTGCCCTGCCAAGGTCACGGCCGGAGTCCCCCTCATTGCTGCCGACGATGCCGCCTGGATTTCCAAGCTCTATCCGGTGGGTTCCTCTCCTGCCACGGGCAAGTCTAGCTTCAGTTCCAAGTACGGGGCGATCACCGGGACGGTGTACTTTAGTGACGGAGTCACGCCTGCCCAGGGCGTGAACATCATTGCACGCAGCACCACTCTTCCAAGGCGCAACGTCGCCTCGGCGGTCTCCGGAGATTTATTCACGGGGAATCCCGGGCAGACCAGGACCTGCGTGGACCCGAGCAAACCAACCCCCGCAACGTGTTCCAATATGGGTGATCCTTTTGGTTCCCGCGACGCCAGTCTGATTGGCCATTTTGAAATCCCCCTGCCGGCCGGCACGTATACGGTTTCCGTGGAATCTGTCTTTGGTGGTTTTACTAGCGGCTCCAGCCTGACTCCTCTCGATCCCCCGATCCCAGCGCCCGGCAGTTTCTCTTCGACTACCAGCATCAGCGTACAGGCAGGAACTTCAGTATCGTTCAACATCACACTGAGCGGAACACCACCGCGATTTGATGCCTTTGAAAGCGCATCCATCAGAATGCGTGATCTGCCCGTCCGGTGGCTGCGTAGGGATCAATTGCTGCTTGCGAGTGTTGGGTCGTGAGGAAACAGCCAACAGCATTCATGGCGCTTTCGGCACTTTCCGCTGCAATGCTCATCGGCGGTTGCGGTGGCGGAGGCAGTTCCGGCGGCGGAGGTGGTGGCGGGACGGTGACTCCGCTTTCGATCACAACCTCGAGCCTACCCAAGGCAGTTATTAATTCACCCTATACCATCAACCTCCAGGCGACGGGCGGAAAGCCGCCCTACACCTGGAGCCTTGGACCTCCTCCAGGTTCCAACGCAGTTTCGGCCTTGCCAACGGGACTCACACTAAGCAGCGACGGTACGGTCGGAGGTATGGCCGCACCAGGTTGCTATCTGGTGTGGTTTCCGCAACTCGTTGTACACGATGCTGCTTCGCAAAGCGCAAAGGTCGGCCTCGAGCTCGACTGTGTCTCACCGCTGACTATTTCTCCAAGTTCGCTACCGGACGGAAATATCGGATTACCGTATTTTTTTACACCGACAGTTCAGGGAGGAATTCCGCCCTATCAGTTTACAGTCGCGGGGGGTTCGCTTCCCCCCGGGATCACTCTGGACAAGATTCAGGCTTTACAAGGCACTCCTACCGGGCAGGGAACCTACAACTTCACGTTGCAGGCGGTCGATACTGGAAACCCCACTCTGAGAGCCACTCAGGCCTTTACGTTCACTGTGGATAGCAATCTAGTCCTACCTGCCACAAGCCTCCCGGACGCAGTGCAACAAGTTGCCTATCACGAGCAGATTCAACCCGTAGGTGGGACTCCTCCCTATCATTTTGCTCTCAGCCAGAATGCTTCTTTGCCCCCTGGTCTTACACTCGACAAAACTACGGGCATCATTTCAGGAACTCCTTCCACCAGTCTTCCCTACACCGATTATATTTATCTCACCATTTCAGATTCGGCTGCGACCCCGGCGACGATCACACCGTTCCTATCGCTAAACGTCCAACCCCCTCTTTCCCTCCAGACTACATCGCTGCCAGACTGCGCCCGAGGTTTGAATTACAACGGCAGCCTGACCATTGCTGGAGGAAGGGCGCCCTACTTAGTGTCTGTGTCGGCTGGCGCGCTTCCTGACGGGGTGAGTATCAGTTCTACAGCCTACAACCTCGATTTTAATGTGACAGGCATCCCCAGTAAGGATGGGACATTTCCGTTTACGCTGAATGTCTCTGATTCCTATGAAACTCCCAATACCGCCAAGCAAAATTTCCAGATTCGAATCAGCGATCCGATTTCCATCTCCGGGCCCGGCCTCGTCAATATCCTTTATAACCAGAGCTATTCCACGACCTTTCCGGTCTCGGGCGGAATTCCGCCCTACGCCTGGCACATGAGCTCTATTCCCCCTGGATTTACCTTTGACACTACGACGGGAACTCTTAGCGGCACCGCGAACGGTGGAAGTGTCACAAGCCCCAATGTATCCGTGACAGACAGCAGCAATCCTCCACAGAACGCGACTTACTTCTCCTTTGTTCTTGATGCCTACGGCAAGCTCACTATTCTTACGACTTCTCTGCCACCTGTTGCAGCCGGCAGCAACGTATTATTGGTCATTCCTTCTTCGGGCGGCGCTGCCCCATTATCCTGGTCGATTTCCTCAGGTTCGTTGCCTCCCGGTTTGAGCTTTGGAACATCAAGCGACATGGGGAAGATCTCCGGTTCGCCAACGGCTTCCGGCTCCTATCCGTTTACCATAGCGCTCTCCGATGGAAATCTCGGCAGTATGCACCAGGCGACTTCGCAGCAGTATCTCCTGTTGGTCAAAAATTCAGGGCAGATGACTCGAAATGACTCCGTCTCTACAGCCACTCCGATCTCGACGATGGCTCTGCTTGCCTCCATCAGTCCCTTCAGCGACACGAGTACCACGGTACCTGACACTGACTTCTATTCAGCCAGCGCAGTGCCCGGTACTGTCGTTCAGGTTTACACCTCTCCAAACAATGATTTTGTCCAACCTCCCGAACCGAATTCCATGCAGCCCGTCCTCGAAATTGTGAATTTCCAAGGTGCACGCTATCAAACTTGCGCCTCGGCCCAGTCATTGCCCGGGCAGCTTTTCAATCTTCCTTGCGTGAATAACCTCCCGGGAATGTCCAATCTTCAGGGAAACTACTATGCCTTTCAGGTTCCTGGCGTGGGTACCACACCCGTGACTTTCTACATGCGCGTATCCGATGCGCGTGGCGATGCCCGGCCTGACTTCATTTACACTCTGAGCGTTATTGGAGTGAATTAGTTCGGGTCCTACCGAGATGCCCGAGTGATCCGTGCTTCTAGCAGAAACGTTTTCTGACTTTTCAATGCCTGGCGGTTGTCGTATGCGTGGACGATGTTAAAAACATCAGTATTGCGTAACGATGTCGGCTCCCCCTACTACTCGTACTTTAGGAATCTTCCGCCTTGCCATAATCTAGACTCGTTTCCGTTCCTTCGTATTCGTTGGCTCTGTTTGAGGCATTAAAGCGTTTTGGAAACGTATCGACCCGAGCGATCTTGCGGACCAAGCCGCCAACTTGTAGATAGTTCCGCTTCGGGGTGGACCGGCATTGCGGAAAAAGGGGGAATATTTGAATTGGGGAGCGGCATTTTCGGGTTCGATGTGGCTTGGCGTTACGGCCCGATTGTATTTGGTGAGCCAAGTGTGATCGGTGGGGGAGGTAAGCTTTTCCAGTAGAAGAGCGAAGATAATTAGAAGGACAGCTTGCGCGATGGCGAAGATAATTACGGACGTAACGGCGGCCGTATCTGGAAAACTGGCAGTCGCAATTACGAGCGCAACGCCAACGTTACGCGCTGAGGTGGTCAGGCTTACGGCCTTCCGAATGGCGATCGATTGCCCTGCGAATATCCAGCCAGCTGCTAGAAAGAAGAGAACAAGCACAAATATTCCCAGGTAGCCACTACCACGCATGTCGGCAAGAGTCCGATATTGAAGGCCGATAATCAACGCAAATACTATGACACTAAGGATCCCGGTAATTGCGTTTGCTGGTTTCAAGAGCTTCTCTGCAAGTTGTTGGCGCATGGAGCGGATCGCCATTCCAATCGCAAGGGGCACAAGTTGAGACATCATGAGTGTTGTAACGATTTTGCTAGTACCAATTTTCAGGTGTGATCCCCGCGCGACGTAGGGGATTAGCAGACTCGACAGCAGCGGAGCCAGGAATCCGGACGATGCCGCCAGGAATGACCATCAGGCCAATCGAAACACTCACAGCTCCTTGGGATATCGCGGAGAGCGGTGTTGCAAAGGGTGCCCCGGGGCAGACGGCAACCAGTAGGAAACCGATCCCAACCATCGGCGGAGTGTGGAAAAGATAGAGCAGCAAGATGGCTATAGCAGGGACCAGAACGTATTTGGCCAGCGCTGCCCGGGAATGAGGCGATAATCAGTTACTACTCTCGCCAGGTCCTTCCGCGAAGCTCCGTGTCCAACCGCCATCATCATTTCGATGAGTAATAGCATGACCATGAGGCTCGCGATTTTATCCATCGACATCGATCACACCACTCTTGTCTTCTTAAAACCAAGCAGGTACTGAAGAACCTTCACCCGTTCCGGAGATCAGCGGCCAATCACTTGTTCGCGTGTCATGCGAGCTACCAAGTCGTCCTTCGAAACCTGCAGCGCCTTCTCGGGCGTCAGGCGAGCAAACAGGTCAAGGGTGCGGGCAATTACTCCAGTCCACCCGGTCTGATGGCTGGCTCCGAGGCCGGCACCGTTGTCTCCATGAAAATACTCATAGAAAAGGACGTAGTCTCTCCAATAGGGATCTTCCTGAAACTTCTTGTTTCCGCCGTAGACGGGCCGGCTCCCAGATTCGTCACGCAGAAATAAGCTTGAAAGTCTTCGGGCAATTTCGTTCGCCACTTCGAACAGTGTCAGACGGTTACCGGATCCTGTCGGGCATTCCACCTTAAAGTCGTCACCATAGAACTGATAAAGATTTAACAGGCCACGGATGATGAGCCCGTTTACTGGCATCCAGACAGGTCCACGCCAATTGGAGTTACCTCCAAACATTCCGGTATTGGACTCCGCTGGCAGATACTGCACCTTGTATTCTTCTCGTCCGACTCGGAACACAAAAGGGTGATCGAGATGGAAGCGCGAAAGTGAGCGAATTCCGAAGGGGCTCAGAAACTCCTCCTCATCCAACATGTAGGCTAAGATGCGCTCCAGTTTTTGCTTACTGCAAACAGACAGCAGCCGCCTTGCGGCGTAGCCAGTGTGAACACTCTCAATCGGCGCGATGTGCTCGATCAGTTCCGGGTGGCGCTTCCGGAAAAGAGCAATCAACTCCAGGAGTCGGGGATGGTGCTTGGCGAACCCAAATTCGAAAACAGTCGAAGCACACAGGGGAAGCAAGCCGACCATGGATCGGACTTTCAAGCGCACGGCATCGCCGTTCGGTAGATGGAGAAGGTCGTAGAAGAAACCGTCCTCCGCGTCCCACATTTCATCGTGGTGGTCACCTATCCGGTCCATGGCGTACGCAATCCACAAGAAATGCTCTAGAAATCGATAAGCGATTTCTTCGTACATGGGATCAGTCTCCGTGAGGGTGAGGGCAATTTCCAGCATGTTCTGGCAATAAAAAGCCATCCACGCGGTGCCATCAGCCTGGTCTAGGTGCCCGCCGGTGGGTAATTGTGCACTGCGATCAAATACCCCGATATTGTCGAGCCCCAGGAAACCGCCAGCAAAAACGTTGCGTCCTTGGGGGTCTTTCCGATTGACCCACCAGTTGAAATTCAGCATCAGTCCCTGAAAGGATCGCTCGAGGAATCGCAGGTCGGCGCGCCCCAGCTCTTTTTCAATGTTATATAGAAATATCGTGGCCCATGCATGCACCGGCGGATTGACGTCGCTGAAGTTCCACTCGTAGGCGGGAAGCTGTCCGTTCGGATGGGAATACAGATTCCTCAGCATGAGCAACAATTGATCCTTGGCGAAATCGAAATCTACAAGCGAGAGCGAGAGAGAATGAAAGGCGAGATCCCATGCTGCATACCAGGGATATTCCCATTTATCAGGCATGGAGATGATGTCGCTGTTTAGCATGTGAAACCATTCGGAGTTTCTAGATTTATGCCTTCCAGAACCCATCAACGGATGGGCATCGTGTTCGTCGAGCCATTTGTCCAGATCGAAGTAGTAGTACTGTTTGGTCCAGAGCATACCGGCGAGCGCCTGGCGATGGACGCGACGTTGGTCTTCGCTCAACGTTGAAGGAGAAATTTTCTCGTAAAACTCGTCTGCGTCAGCGAGACGAGCTGAAAACACTTGGTCGAAATTGTCAAACGGTTGCGAAACGCGTTGGCAGTTTAGCCGCAGCCGGATCACTTCGGAACCACGAGCCGACACATTGAAACAATAGTGTGCCGCCGCTTTAGTACCTTTTCGGTCGGGATTAACGGCTTCTCGAATGCCGCTTACTAGGTATTGGTGAAAACCATCTTTTACATAGGGCGAGGGATTGGGCTGGCTCCACAAACGCTCGGCATTCGATTCATTCTCGGTGAACAGCAACTCTGGTGAGCCGTCGCAATTGAGCATGCGAACTCCAAGCTGTGGATGACTTGCCTGGATTGTGCCGGCTGCAGATTGTTGAACGATGGGCTTCGGTTCACTGCCGTCCCAGGACCAGGTGTTGCGGTACCAGAGCGTTGGAAGCAAGTGGAGGACCGCTGCCTCTGGTCCCCGGTTGTGCACCGTAATGCGAATCAAAACGTCTTCGGGCTCATTTTTTGCATATTCGATGAATACGTCGAAATAGCGATCGCCATCAAATATTCCAGTATCGAGCAATTCGTATTCAAATTCATCGCGCGACCGGCTGCGATTTCCTTCGACCAAGTCTTTGTAGGGAAATTCCCGCTGCGGATATTTGTACAACGCTTTCATGTAGGAGTGCGTCGGAGTACTGTCAACGTAGAAGTAGTACTCCTTCACATCTTCGCCGTGATTCCCTTCACTGTTCGTCAGTCCGAACAAACGCTCCTTCAGAATCGGATCGCGGCCGTTCCAGAGGGTGACAGCAAAACACAACTGCTGCTTGTCGTCTGAGATGCCGGCGATGCCGTCTTCTCCCCAACGATAGGCGCGAGACCGCGCTTGGTCATGGCTGAAATAGTCCCAAGCATTTCCGTCATGGCTGTAATCCTCGCGGACCGTGCCCCACTGTCGTTCGCTAAGGTACGGTCCCCATTTCTTCCAGGGAATGCCCCGATCCCGGCAATCATTTAGCCGTTTCTGTTCTGTGCACTCCGTAAGTGGCATGCGCGCAGGATTCTGTTCCGATGTACTCATTGCTGACTCCCTGGATCTGCCCGCTGAGAAAGGCAGCTCTGCGAATACTGAGGCCTCTGGCAATTCTTGCAGTTGAGCTCATACCACTTCGCCGCATGCAAAGCAGTGACGTGGGATGCGCACCCTACCGCCTGCTGCAGAAAAACAGCTGATATCCCCATGCGCTCAGATCAACGTACAGGCCGAGTTGCGCGAATTCATCGCCGTCTCTCTGGTACTGCGCACCCGAAAATACATCCGAGAGCTGCCAGATGCCATCGGCAACGTCGGGCCATCGAACCCGGACTTTCGCCTGCAAGGGGCGACCGCTGAAATTAATGGCAATGAGGCAGCGCTCTGCGTCATTCCGCCAGCTCCAGGAGAGAAGATTCAGGAAACTGTCGTTGTCTGGCCAGCCATAGGGCTCACACAAATTCCATGTGCCTTCGCGAAACAAGGGCCGATCGATAGCTTTCAGCAATTTCGAATAAAAGAGTCGAAGCTCGTCGTTGACGGGCTCCTCTGGGCGCCTCCCCAGAAACACGGGTAACCGAACCGTTCGCCCATCGAATTGACCTTCGTGGAAAAGGCGCGCACCAGGGAGCGTGGCTGTCACGAGCGCCGCGACTTCTTCCCTTTCGCGGGAAAATGCCACGGCAGCTCGCGGCTCGTCGTGATTCTCCAGGAAACGAAGGAGTTTTTGCTGAAAACCAAGATCTGCACTGAGATGGAGTCGTACACTTTCTGCGTTCTGATGTTCCAGGCGATCGTAAAGCCGCTTGTCGTAGCAGAAATCGAATCCCTGTTGTTGGAGCTCCCACTCCAGATCCCAATAGGCCTCGGCGATGAAGAGAAAACCGGGGTGTAACTGCTTCACGGCAGAGATAATCTCCTGCCAATAGTCGGTCGATGGTCGTGGGCCGGCGCGACTGCCCCAGGTTCGTTCGAATATCGAGTTCAGCATAAGCATCGCCATGTCGCAGCGCACGCCATCGCATTGGCTGGCAATAGAGGAGAGGGTCTCGGTCGAGACGGTGCGGAGACCCGGTGCAAACGCGTTCAACTGCAAGACGTCTGGCCAGGCAGGAAAATAGGGGTCACGTCCGCATGCACAGATATTTCCCGATACTTCCAAGTAGGAGGAGGGAGTATTGCTCAGGTCGTTGCGATCACCCCTGACGAAGTAGTCCGGATGCTCGCTTACCCAAGGATGGTCCGGGGCAACATGATTTGGGACGAAATCGAGGATCAGGCGGATTCCACGACTCGCAAGTTGCACCCGCGCAGTCGCCAAACCAGGATCGCCACCGAGGTGGGGATCAACGGAGTACTGGCGAACGCAATACGGTGAGCCGACATTGTCTTCCCGGCGGAACTCAGGCAGGGCATGTCGGAAATCCTGCAACAATTGGTCGTTCTGATTGGCGATCGCGATACCTGCGGGGCTGCGCTCCCACACGCCCATGAGCCACACCGCATCAAGGCCCAATTCGCCAATGGCATCCCATTCCTTTTCCGGCAGCGACCCGAGCGTTATGGCCTTTCCGTATTTGGTTTGAAGATCTGATATCCACGCCCAAGTATTGATTTCATAGAGACTCGGATAGCGAGCCCAGTCAGCCATTTAGTTGGAGCCTCCAGGCAAAATCGGCACCGCCAATGCTTCCGTTGCCTAGGGAGTTGATGTCTGCGGTGTCAAGGCGCTGCCACTTGAGCTGATCCATTGCTGATCATTCAGATTCCACCCACCACCCAAGGCACGATATAAATTGACGAGGGCTATCTTTCGTCCAAGGTCATAAACGATCGCGGAACGTTCCGCCGGATACATCTGGATTTGAGCGTCGATGATTTCCAGGTAACTGGAGAGTCCGCTGTCATAGCGAATCGTGGAAAGATGGACGGACTCTCTATAAGTCTCGACGGAATTCATCTGTTCTTTATATGCGTTGGCGAGCTCTAGATGAGCGGAGAGCGACGTTGACACTTCACCAAAGGCCTGAGTAACGGACCTCTCGAACGAAATCTTGGCTTGATCGCGTTGCGCGAGTGCTGCCCGGTATTCATTCTTCAATCGGCCAGCCGTAAAGAGAGGGCCAGCCAAATTGCCAGCGAGACTCCACGCTCTTCCCGCGCCAGTGAGTTCTGAAAGCTGCGGACTGACTCCACCAAGCACTCCCGTTAGGGAGATCGTAGGGAAGAAGTTGGCTTTAGCGACACCAACATTGGCGTTTGCGGCAATCAACGCCTGCTCGGACTGCTGAAGGTCGGGCCGGCGCTCCAGTAGTTGTGCAGGCAACCCGGCGGGTACTTCGGGAGGGTCATACTGCTCGAGCAGCGCACTGCCGCGCGCAATCGGGCCAGGATTGCGGCCTAACAGTAAATTCAAAGCAACTTCCTGTGCAACAATCTGTCTCCGAATATCGGGGATCACAGCAGCGACATTGGATAGCGCTGCTTGAGCACGGGCTACCTCGAGGCCAGAAGCTGCGCCACCTTCGAATTTGTGTTGAAAAATATCGAGCGTCTCCTGAAAACTCTTAACCGTTCGTTGGGCTACTTCGATATCAGCATCGAGTGCCCGTAGCTGAAAGTATCCTTGGGCAACTTCCGCAAGCACCAACAGCCGAATATCGCGCCGGGCATCCTCGCTGGCAAAATAAATCGCCCGTTGTGCTTCGTTGAGTTTACGGATGCGCCCGAAAAGGTCAATTTCCCAGATGGTGCTGAAGTTGTAGGAATAATAAGTATGGTTCGCAACCAGGGGAGCCTGCTGTCCAGAAATACTTCCCCCGTATCCCACTTGGGGAAAATATTGAGAACGAGCCACACCGGCGAGAGCCCGTTCCTGTTCTACCCGGGCAAAAGCCAACTGCAAATCATAATTGTTTTTCAGCGCCTCCCGAATAAGGCCTTGGAGGACCGGATCCTTGAATAAGTCCCACCACGCCAGATCAGCAGCGGAATTAGCCGTTGCCTGTTGCTCCATATAGAAATTGGCTGGAGTTTGAACTACAGGCTTCTGATATTTCGGCCCGACTGTGCAGCCAGCCATCATAACGGGAAGAAGTGCGACCGCGATTACTTTTCGCATCAGTCGTGCCCTCCTTCGAGTGCGGCGGGTTGAGGCACGGCAACCGCTGGCTTTTTATTGGCGATGCGCTCCACCACCACAAACAACACAGGCACAAGGAAAATGCCCAGGACAGTGGCGGCACCCATGCCTGTGATCACCGAACTTCCAAGTACGCGTCGGCCGATGGCCCCTGCGCCCTTTGCCGTCCACAGCGGCACACACCCCAAGATGAAGGCAAAAGACGTCATCAAGATGGGGCGTAACCGTAATCGGGCGGCTTCAAGGGCGGATTCCACCAATCCTTTTCCTTTTGAATATTCCAAAACCGCGAACTCTACGATCAAAATGGCGTTTTTCGCGGTCAGCCCAATAAGCATGATGAGTCCGATCTGGGCAAAGACATTGTTATCGAACTTTCGCAACAGTAGCCCCCCATACGCTCCGAAAACCGCGACGGGAACCGACAGGAGGACGCTGAAGGGAAGCGACCAACTTTCATACAGTGCCACCAGAATCAGAAAGACAAACAGGAACGACATGGCAAAAACCATGGCTTGGCCACCTTCCGCTTTCTGCTCCTGAAAGGACATGTCACTCCAGGCATAGCCAAACCCAGCTGGCAAAACCTCAGCAGACACTTCCTCCATCGCTTTCATGGCCTGTCCGGAACTGAATCCCTGAGCAGGGGAACCATTAATTTGAACACTTCGAAATAGATTGAAGCGGTTGGTGTACTCGGGGCCCGAAACGCGCTTGATGCTGACCAAAGAAGCCAGTGGCGTCATTTCTCCTTTGGAATTTCGAACGTAGAAGTCGTTTATTCTCTCGGCGCTCGTGCGGTACTCCGGTTCCGCCTGCAGGTAGACCTTCCACTGGCGACCGAATCGATTGAATTGGTTTATGTACGCACCGCCAAGGAAGGCCTGCAGAGTTTGGTACACTTCGGCGAATTGCAGTCCTTGCTTCAAGACACGATCCTGATCGACCTGCACATAGAGCTGCGGCACGGATGGACGAAACGTGCTGACGATTGAAGCGATCTCCGGACGCTTACGGGCGGCGAGAGTCAACTTATCCAGATTTTCTGACAGTTGCTGAACAGTACCACTGCTGCGATCCTGCAGCATGAAAGTGAAACCGCCTGCCGTGCCAAGGCCGGGAATGGCGGGCGGACCAAAGGCAAATGCAGTTGCTTCTGGAATATCTTTCCTCATCTTCCCGTTCAAGCTTCGCATAAGCCCATCGGCGGAGAGTTCCGGCGTCAAGCGCTCCTCCCACGGCTCGAGTTGGAGGAAATAGAAACCGGTATACGAGGCTGAAGTGTTTGACAGCAAGCTGAATCCAGAGATTCCGCTGAAACTCTGGACGCCGTGGGTGTGCGCCAACAGGTCATCGATCTTTCGCATGACTGCATCAGTGCGCTGCAAAGAAGCAGCATCGGGCAGTTGTATCTGCAGGAATGCGTAGCCCTGATCCTCTTCCGGAATAAAGCTGGAGGGAAGTTTTTTGCCCATGCCCGCAGCTACGACCGAAATTCCGATTAGCAGTAGCATGGCAATTCCCCAGCGGCGAATGAGGACATGGCTCCAGTTGACGTACCCTCCGGTCATTTTGCCGAACCAGTAGTTAAACAAATCGAAGAATTTGCCAAGCGGGCCTCTGGACTTTTTCCTTGGACGCAGAAGCAGAGCGGAGAGTGCCGGCGATAGGCTCAAGGCGTTGAACGCGGAGATTAGAACCGATATCGCGATGGTGATGGCGAATTGCTGGTTCAACAATCCCTTGATGCCTCCCATTGCGGCCATTGGAATGAACACTGCGGAAAGTACCAGGGCTATACCCACGACGGGTGCGGAGACCTCTTCCATTGCTTTCAGAGTCGCGTCTCTAGGAGACAATCCATGCTCGATGTGATGCTCGACAGCCTCGACCACAACGATCGCGTCGTCCACCACCAGGCCGATCGCAAGGATAAGTCCGAAGAGCGAGAGAGTATTTATGGAAAAACCCAGCATCGGGAAAATGGCAAACGTACCGATAAGAGAAACTGGAACGGCGAGGAGCGGAATGAGAGTTGCGCGCCAATTCTGGAGAAACAGGAACACGACAATAATCACGAGCAGAATGGCTTCTCCCAATGTCGTGACGATTTCTTTCATGCCTTCCGTAATAGGCAGAGTGGTGTCCATGGCAACCACATATTCTAAGCCGTCTGGAAACCGACTCTTTAATTCCTCCATTTGCGCTTTAACCTGTTTCGCCACTGCCAATGCATTCGAGCCCGGAGCCTGGTATACACAAACAATCACAGCGGGCTTCCCCTTGAATCGCCCAATCTGCTGATAGATCAAAGAGCCCAACTCAATGCGCGAGACGTCTTTCAGTCTCACTGTCGAGCCGTCGGTATTTTGACGAACGATGATGTTACCGAACTCTTCCGCATTGCTTAGCCGCCCCTGGGCGCGGACGGCGTAAGTAAACTGTTGACCCTTGGGGGCTGGCTCGGCACCGATTTGACCCGCGGGATTTACTGCGCTTTGTTGCTGCACGGCGTTTGTCAGGTCCGTTACCGTCAAGCCGAGTTTGGTCAGTTGATCCGGCTTCACCCAGACACGCATGGCGTAGTCCGCGGCACCGAAGTTGGTCACTTGCCCAACCCCCGGAACGCGTAAAAGCGCATCGTTCACATTGATTGTTGCGTAGTTCCCGAGAAACTGACCGTTGTAGGTGTCATTCGGTGAATAGAGAGAAAGCACGAGCAGGGGCAGGCCCATCAACTTCTTGACAGTGACACCGTATTGATTCACGGAAGGAGGGAGATTCGGACTGGCCTGGGAGACTCGGTTCTGCGTGTTAACCTGGTCGATGTCAACGTTGGTGCCGACATCATAGGTGACCTTGAGCGTCATCGTGCCGTCATTGGCGTTTGTAGACATCATGTAGAGCATGTTGTCTACGCCATTCATTTGCTGCTCAAGAGGCGTGGCGACTGATTGTTCAATGGTCACGGCGTCTGCGCCGGTGTATGTGGCAGATACGTTGATCTGCGGAGGAACGATATCCGGCAGTTGGGCCACCGGTAGTTTCGCCATGGCGACCACCCCGGAGATTACGGTGAGAATCGCGATAACGATGGCGACGTTTGGCCGATTAATAAAAAATTTAGACATGGCTATTTTTCACCAGGTATGGCGTTGGATTGGGTGTTTTTGAACGCTGTGGGTGCGACAACCACGCCGGTTCTCACGCGCTGTAATCCGTCGACAATTACGTTTTCCCCTGGCTGAAGGCCGGATTCGACGATCCACATGTCGCCGAACAACGGACCGAGTTTCACCGTCTTAATGGCCACTTTGTTGTCCGTGCCGACGACTCCAACCTGATAAACGCCCTGTAATTCGGAAACAGACTGCTGTGGAATCAGGAGAGCATCTTTCCGCACCTCGGTAACCGCACGAACTCGGGCGTATTGGCCCGGACGGAGGACATTTCCCGGGTTGGCGAATTCTCCGCGCACTTGAATAGTTCCCGTTCGCGAATCTACTTCACGGTTCAGGAAGAGGACTCGACCGCGGTGGGGATATACCCTGCCGTCACCAAGAATCAATTCGAGATTTTGTTTGCTACTCTTGTCAGGCTTTTCCCGCTGGAAACGCATGTAGTCTTGTTCTGAAATGCTGACGTCGACATAGATCGGATCGACGTTGGAAATGGTGGTCATGACGGTTGTCGGGTTCATCAGATCACCGATAGCAACCTTGGCGACTCCCGCGATTCCGGAAATCGGAGCGGTTACCGTCGTCCAACCCAGATTCAGTTTCGTGTTGTCTAGAACTGCCTGGTTCGCGTCCACAGAGGCCGTTGCGGCTCGTTCCAAACTTTGCGCCTTATCGAGCTCTGCCTGACTCACGGCCTTTTGTGCGACCAACGGAGTGTATCGGCGCACATCAATCTGGGCCTGCGCCAAACTGGCACGAGCCCGCTCCAGATTTCCTGTGGCCTGTTCCACAGCAGCCTGTGCCTGGCGCTTATCCAACTCGAACATTGATTGTCCCTTTTTAACTAAAGAGCCCTCAATATACAGGCGGGAAAGCAGGAAACCGTCGACCTTGGGTCGGATGTCCGCGTCCACATTGCCGAGCATTGTGCCGACCCATTCCTGGTGGATGGGGACTTCCTTCTGAACGACGGAAGTAACGGTGACGCCCGGCGGCGGCGGAGCTGGTTTCTCTTCCTTCGAAGAGCATCCGGCGAGAGCGGTGAACACCAGAATTGGTACCCAGAGACGAGACCAAAGGCCGTGTGGCTGAGCGCAAAGCAGTCTCTTCCACGAAAGAATTGGGATCGCCTTCATCTCAGGATTGTGCCGAGCATAGCTCGGACAGTTGAATAGCATCGTCATTCGTTTGGCCTCCGGGAGGCGGCGGCTACCGTGCGCAGATTACGTTAAAGCTGCCTCAGGTTGAAAAATGCTTGGGCTGTATCATACGATATTCCCTTGGCAGCCGCATACCCTTGAAGATTCTGGATAGCCTGCGCAAAACCAGTAATAGTGGTAATTGCTGGTCATTTTGGCTGTAACCCATCGCGCCAGGCAACTCGGACCCTACAAAAGGTACCTCGGATCGAATCGTGCCGCACCTAGGAGAATCCCTAGGTGTCTCCTCAATTGATCAACTCTTCGAAGCGGAACCATCAGACGGCAAACAGTTGGTCCCCGGCTGCCGCTTGCACATGAGCGGGTGCGCTAGTCTCAGCGGTCTCGGCGAGCTAACATCACGCCGATGGAGGAACCAGACGTCGCGACCGTCTTTGCACTCGCTCCATTGCAATAGGACTTAAAATTGTCACTGAAAAGGTCGGCCAGCCTTGAGGCGGCCGCCTCGTGGACCATCCTATCCCTCCAGGCATTCCGCGGGATTAGCATTTCTGAAAGGACGCCGGTACATTCGCTCCATGCTGCAACCAGAAAAAATCGGGTCGTGACGCGTCTTCATAGAGGTCAGTGCACCGCTGAGTATCGCGTCGATTAGGGCACGCGCGAAAGCCAGGTTGATACGCTTCCCGACGACACACGCATCGCCACTCCATTCCGTGTACACCAGCCACCCACGAGTTCCCTGCGCTTTGATTTTTGCGGCCAAGAATTCAGCGTAATTACCTGGATGCCAGATA
Source organism: Candidatus Acidiferrales bacterium (assembly GCA_963741165.1). Taxonomy (GTDB): domain Bacteria; phylum Acidobacteriota; class Terriglobia; order Acidiferrales; family UBA7541; genus Acidiferrum. Next base: position 313,802 of record CAVUHB010000002.1, read on the forward strand.
AGGAAGGGTCCGCCAAAGCAAGGGGAGAACGTAGCGCTTGGTTTCTTGATACCAACTTTGGTTCTAGCAACTTTTGCGGTATAGCCACTCATAGAGTGATACTTAACTTGCACTGTCGTGAGTGCGCTGACCGGAGCGGGGAACGGTAACCTCAGAAATGGCAGGGAACACAGTCGATTGTGGCCTAGGTGACAACTGTTACAATCTCCTGCTTGAAAGTAGGTATTGTGATGAGAAGCATCGACACGGTTGCGCAAGAGGCCTTAGTATCGGGCATTGGGCGAGACCACATCACTGGAACGGGTCACAAATCGGCAGGTCGTGAGCGCTGCAGAGGTTCGGCAAAGCTTCGGAAAGAGGGCCACAGTGCGCGAGGTTGATCTGGATTTCACAATCGAGCGACTAGGCGAATGCCGCTTCCCTTCACCGATGTCCGGTAGCCGTTTTACGCATGACGACGAACGAGTGCTCTATCACTCCCGGCTTGAGGATGTGAAACCGTGGATTGCCGAGGGCCAGGAGCCGCCCGCAATGGAGGCTGCAGGCCCACGCGAGAAACTGTTCTTTGATCCTTCGAAACTGGCTTGCGGGATTGTGACCTGCGGCGGGCTGTGCCCAGGACTGAACGACGTGATCCGCGCCATCGTCATGAGCCTTTTCCATCACTATGGAGTGAAAGAGGTTTATGGATTTCTGTTCGGCTATGAAGGTCTTGTGCGTCGTTACGGGCACGAACCTCTCAAATTAACACCCAACACGGTGGGTCATATCCATGAGAACGGTGGAACGATCCTAGGCTCCTCGCGCGGTCCCCAAGATCCGGTGGAGATGGCCAAGACCCTGGTAGAGCTGAAGATCGGGATCCTGTTCGCCGTCGGGGGCGACGGCACGCTTCGCGGAGCTAAAAAAATCGCCGAGGAAGCAGCGCGACAGGGGGTTGCCCTGAGCGTAATCGGCATCCCGAAAACGATCGACAACGACGTCTCCTTTGTTCAGAAGACATTTGGATTTGAGACCGCTGTGGCTGAAGCGCGTCGGGCCATATGCGCGGCGAATACCGAAGCAGAAGCGGCACGAAATGGGATTGGCCTTGTCAAGTTGATGGGCCGGGATTCTGGGTTCATTGCGGCTTTTTCGACGCTGGTGGACACTCAGGCGAACTTTTGCCTTGTTCCAGAAGTGCCTTTTACCCTCGAGCGATTCCTTTCGGAGTTAGCGGGACGACTTGAGCGGCGAGGGCATGCGGTGATCGTAGTGGCAGAAGGCGCAGGTCAGAACCTTATGGAGAGGACCGCCGAGCGCGACGCGTCGGGAAACCTCAGATACGGCGACATTGGAATTTTCCTGTGCGACGCGATCAAGGCACATTTCAAAAAGGACGGGGTCAAGATCAGTCTCAAATATATCGATCCGAGTTATACCATCCGTAGCGTACCTGCCAATTCGCATGACTCGGCTTTCTGTCTACTTCTGGGTCATAGCGCCGTCCACGCAGGGATGACCGGAAGGACGAATATGGTGGTCGGATTCTGGAACCACCAGTTCACCCATGTGCCAATCCCGCTTGCCGCCGGGCAACGCAAAATGATTGACCCGGAGGGGACGCTTTGGAGCAGCGTCCTGGCCTCCACCGGCCAGCCCAGGGATATGCGCTAATTGCGCCACCTGGGTATTTCCCAAGGTGCGCGCTGCCCGTGACTGACTTTATGCTCAGTCCATTCGGAGATTCATCGGACTGCCGGATAGAAAACTGACGGAGGCTTTCTTCATGAAGTCAGACAACTATCCTGCGGAGTGGACCGTTTTCCAAAACGCGACACACTTTTCCAGCAAGCTTTTGCTCGCCCTTGAATTGGCCCTAGTCCTGGTGCTTCCCTGCATCGCCCAACGACGGTTTGAACTGCAGCCATTCTTCGGCTACAAATACGGAGGCGGAGTGGGCGTGGGCATCCACGCACTCGGTATCAATCGAATCAACGTTGACAGCAGTATTGCGGACGGGGCAACCGCTACCTACAATGCCGCGGAGCGTCTTGGAATTGAGCTCATGTGGAACCGCCAACCCACTCAAGTAACCGGCTCTTATAACGCTGGTGGTACTTTTCCGACGAAAATGGGAGTCACGCTCGATTAGTTTCACGGAAACTTTCTGTTCTCGTTTGCCGACCACGGCAGCAAGGTGGAACCGTATATCCTGCTGGGATTCGGGGCCACGGACATACACCGGTCGGGCTCAGCGACGACCAAGTTCTCCTTCGGTGTCGGCGGCGGAGTGAAGTACTTCGTCTCGCGGCATGTGGGGTTCCGGGTGCAGGCGCGGTATACCCCAACATCTGCCTACACGACTAGCGGAGGCGTTTGGTGCAACTGGTGGGGCTACTGCTGAACGGTCCCCAATGACCATTTCATTAATCAGGGAGATGTCACTGCTGGCGTGATTTTGCGTTTCTGATCTTCAATAGACTGTCAACTGACGCATGGGGGACATCTCGAGCTTGGAAACTCCCTAGATAAGCGTTCATCGAATTCTATGCACCGCTGATTCGTTCGAGTTCATCGGATCCGTCTCCTTAACCAGAGGATGGTAAGAGGATGCTCCGCAGGTTGCGCAAAAACCAAGCCAATGCGTTGATACCGCTCGTATATGCGATGGGGGCACTTGCGACTCGCGTTGTGGTTTCATGCATCTCAACTGCATTCCTTCCAATGGTCGTTTCCAAATATCGAACGATAAACTCCATGCCATGGCAGAGGGCCGCCAGGGGCTCGGAGTCTCTCGTCGCGGGAAACAGCTCGAGCAGTAGCGATTGGCTGAATAGTCTGTGAAGAAGGCAGGATCGAGGATCTAAGCGGGCACTTCGTTTGATCCACTGCATTCGTGATTCGGGAATCTGTCGACTGTCGCCACCGATAGGCCGGCGATCATATCACGGGATGGCTTGGAGCGATCGTAGGGCCAAAGCGTTGGCATCCCAGGCGCGAGTCGGAACAATCTGGCGCGCCAATGATGCGTCGAAGCGCTTCGGGGGATTGCTTGAGCCTCAATACACTTCTGGGACGAATTTCCTGCCTTTTAGGAACTTACTGTCGTTATAGGCATTCTTTTGCGAACGCTTGGGCAATTTTACTTTCTCGCGGGGCGTTTTCTTGTGAGGAATCATGCTCAAGAAATGCGAAAGGCAATTCAGGCGAGCTTTGCGCTTGTCATCCGAGCGGATTAGATACCAGGGGGCATGCTTCGAATCGGTAGCTTGCAACATGGCATCACGGGCGCGTGAATATTCATACCAGCGGCGGAACGATTCAAGGTCCATCGCACTAAGTTTCCATTGGCGGAGAGGGTCGCTGAGGCGGGCTTCGAACCGACGCTGCTGTTCCTTCTGGCCAACCTCGAGCCAGTATTTGAGCAAAATGATTCCCGCATCAACGATGTATTTCTCGAACTCCGGGCAGATCTCGAGAAATTTCTTGTATTGTTCTTTGCCACAAAAACCCATCACGTGTTCAACACCAGCGCGATTGTACCAACTACGGTCGAAGATCACGATTTCGCCAGCACCAGGGAAATGTTGCATGTAGCGTTGAATGTACATCTGTGATTTCTCACGGTCCGACGGAGCAGGAAGCGCCACGAGGCGAAATACACGAGGGCTGACACGCTCCGTGAGGGCGCGAATGGTGCCACCTTTCCCGGCGGCGTCCCTTCCTTCAAATACGACGATGACGCGAAGTCCTTTGTATTTTACCCAGTCCTGCAACTTGCAGAGTTCCGCTTGAATTCGCCGGAGCTCCTTCTCGTATTTTTTCTTCTTAAGCGAGTCTTGGCTGTGCTTATGGTCTTTCTTGCCCATCGAACCCTCTCCCTCGTTCAAACGTGCTATGCCCGGACACGCCCTGTCCCGGGTGATCAACGGAGTGCAGGTCAGTCTTTTGCTACGGATTCAGGCGCATCGAAAGCGTCGGGAGGCCATTGGTCGTCGGTGCGCTTCCACGTGCTGTCTGGGTTGTAAAGTTCCATTGCTCTGAAAATCTTGAGTGAATCGGGGCCTGAATCTTTCTGATATACAATTCCGTTGTAATCGACGATGAAACTCTTCACGCCGGTTACACGATAGTCGGCGGGCGCAGCGGCCATCGCGAACCCACCGATCATGGCCCCTTCCACCACAAAATCAAGCCTTCCAAGCGGTGCGGCTGGCCCCTGCCCTTTCAGGATCTTGAAGAAATACCCGTGATAGGGCTTGGCCTTGTCTGTATAACCTTGCTGTATCGCATCGGCGATGCTCTCGGAAATAGGCCCGCCTAGGCTGCCATCCGGATTACGCCATACCAGGCCATCATGTTTTCCAGGCGTGCTGATGACGCGCTGTGCGTACTGATTCACTTCGGCATTGTCATGCTTCTCCATGGCATACTCGCGCTGGGCATCCACGAAGCCACGGCAGATTTGAATGGCGTCGAGTTCGTTCGAGCCGATGCGCCGAAAGATCATCTCCTGTCGGCCGGCTTTGGTATCGAACAACCACTTTCCATTTCGCTTGACGATCGGGATGGGCATTGGCCAGTCATTGTTTCCAACAGCCAGGATCGCCCGATTCGGGTTTTTCGGATCAACCGTGATGGAGGTTTTCTCATGAGCTTGCGCGGCAAAACCACTCAAAATGTTTTTGTCCTGAACGGTATCTTCCGAAGCAACAAGATCTTCGCCATCCGCGCCAAGTATCTGCTTTAGCGCCGCCAAATCGTAACTCCCTGCAGCCTGAACGAGTGCTTCGCCTGCCTCTTGCGAGCTGTTAAAAGGCTTCTGGCCTTGGGGCGAAATTTCGGTCGGCTTTGCCTGTGCAAACAAAAGCGACGAGGAGAGGAGTGTTAGTACGCAGCACAGCGCGGCAGGCGTCAAGCCTAGCGAGATTTTTCGTGCGAATGCAGTTGATCTTTTTGAATTCATTGGATTGTCCTTGTTCATGGGTTGTCTACCGCCGCCGCCCGCCGCCACCGCCTCGAGAACCACCACCACCGCTTCGAGAGCTCATGCTGGAACTGCCGCGAGAACTGCTGGCACGCGCGGAACTGCCGCTCGATCCCCCGCTCAAGGCACTGCTATTGGACCTTGCGCCAGAGTTTGGTGATGTACTCCGATTCCCGACGCGATCACCACCACCTCCGGATGAGGGACGATTCCCACCGCCCACCTGCCCCTGGCTGGGGCGCGCGCCAGACTGGCCGCGGTTCGCTTGATTCTGTCGTGCACCAGCCTGCCGATCGGAGGCCGATGCGCCTCGAGTTGTCCCGCCATACTTGTTCGCTGTGCCCCGATCCGAGTAGGGAGTGCCACCACGATGCTGCGGATTGTGCTGCCAGTTGTTCCCGCCGGCACCGCCAGTGCGATTGCCATTAGGATTCACGCGGTTGCCGCCGTTTACGTTGGTGTTCCGGTTGAAGTTGTTGTTGTTGTTGATTGTGATGTTGTTGTTACCACCCCAACCGCACCCATAGCCCCAACCTCCGCCCCAGGCTGCCCCCATGGCGAGACCAACACCAAAAGAAATCGCCACACCCGCTGCATAATATCCGGGTGGCGGATAGTAGATGGGCGGATAGGGGTAAACAGGTGGGCCGTAGACAACCACCGGGTTGTAGGAAGGCACATATACGACTTCCGGATTAGCCTGCTGAATGACTACAACCTGTTTTGTTTCCACCACTTTTGTTTCGACTTTTTGCTGCTCGTTGGATTTAAGGTTACCTGCGTCCTGCGCCTTTTTCCTCATACGCTGTACAGCTTCCATCACTCCGGATTGCTGCGCCAGAAACGCATTACCAAGATCGGTGGTCCACTGAATGTCATCTGCCAGGCGCTTTACTACCTCGGGCATTGCCACCAGGCCCTGAACGCTTGGATCCCAGGGTTGTTTTGAGACAGCGTCGACTAGAGCCTTGTCCTTGAGGTCCTTGTTTTTTGTGAGCCATTGCTGCAGTTGAATAACCTCGAGCGGGTAGGTGGAAGCCGCAAGGACTTGCGCCAGCATCGGATCCGGATAGAGCGCAATGGGCGCGACAAGCGAATCAAGTTGATCAGGCGGTATCTCGACGGGAGCTGCTTCCTCGTCCGACGGCAAAGTGACGGTGGCCTCTTTGGGAACCGGGCTATCGGGCTTTTGTTGCGCTTGAGCAGCAAGGGGGGAGTCCGTCTGCAAAAGCAGAACAGAACACAGAACGGCGAGGCCGTTTTGCGTTACATTCCGAATAAGCTTTGATACTAGAGTTTTCGTTATCATGGTCCGATTTTCCCTCATGCATTGCACAAGATCTACCAGAAAGTAGGGAGAGGAACCATTAGATGTGACTCCTCTCCTGGGGGCAGATGAGACAGGACGCAGAGACTTGACCGAGCCAGAGTGCGCGCAAAAGGCCATGTGATTAGAACGCGCAATGGGCGTGAGTATTTTGCTATACCGCATGAGTGCAAGCCTCGTGTGGCTCATCTGTGCACTCCGCCGTGCTTTAGCGAAGTGGACATTGTGTTGCCTGAGAGTTTACACGTATGTTGCCGGGGACGCCTACTAGGGAAATCCCTACGTAAGAGTCGTGGCCAGGCGGACGATTTCCGGAAGCTCACGCTCCGCCTGGGGAGGAAATATAGGGTAGGCCATCAAGGACTGCGTGGATAGCCGGGATCAAATGGGCTTTCATTCGGGATTTTGCAACAAATCCTCGGGCACCTTCCGCCAGACAAGCATTGATGTATTCCTCACCCGCGTGAATAGTCAGGAGGACAAACTTGGCTGTGGAACCGGAATGCACGAGTTTGTGGACAGCGTCGATCCCGCTCATTTGGTTTAAACCGCTGAACTTCCGGTCCGAGGGAAGCCTAATCGCTAGACACTGCATCTAGACCATGCGGTTAAGACGACAGTGGAGGTTCGTTGGCAAGGCGGTCCAACTGGGAAATTGTCCCCCAATGCCCTCACCTATATGCCGTGTAGAGAGGTTATGCAAGTGACGGTGTCATATAGCACGGTAGGGCGACCGAACGCGCATTGCGATCTCCCGCTTGCCTCGGGGTTTTCCTAGGAGACAAAATCCCTCTAGAAGAGGTACTGTTTCAGCTGAGCAGTCAGGCCGGGGGCCGATTCCAGTTACTAGACCGGGACCGGTTTCCTGGGGATTCGCTCGCCGGTTCGTTTGGCTTTGAGAGGAATGAGGGGGGAATTATGGCAGGCACATATGCAAACAAATCCGTAATGCACAAATTTGTCTGTGGCAGTTTGTTGGTCACGGCACTCGTCGTCTCGGCAGTCACCATGGGAATTTCGGCTGATGAGCGGAAAACCGAGACGATTGACGCGACGGCCATGGGAACCAGCACTCAATTGGGCAAAGACGTCAACGTCAAGGTAACTATCTACGACTATTCAGCAGACGAGGACAGGCAAATTCTCATTGACGCTTTTAAGAAGGGACAGAATCAGGGATTGGTCAATGCACTCACCAAAATGAAGGCGGTTGGCCGGATTGCTATCACCGGCACGATTGGCTACGACCTAAGCTACATCCGATTAATGCCAACCCCCACCGGGCGCAAGATACGATTTGTCACCAATCGCGTGCTCCGATTTGGCGAAGTGTACGCCAACTCGCAAACAACCGCCTTTAATTTGACTGCGGGTGAGATCGAAATTAATGATTCTGACAAAAATAAGAGCGCTGGCGTTCTCTACCCAGCAGCCCAACTGGTCATTAACAAAGAGGGCCAGCTCGAAATTCAACTCAATAAAAATCCATGGAAGCTCGTCAACATCATCGATTGGAATAAGGCTGGCCAGTTAAAGTAGCGACTCAGGCGTTTGGCTGAGTGTGTATGCGTTGCGTGCGAGCTTGCTTTCCAGGCACAGTAAACGGGATGGACGGCAATTCTTATACGCAGCTCATTCGCTCCGCCGGCTGAAATTCCACAATCTAGTCGCCATCTCGTTTGCTCGAGAAGCACGAGCGGCGGCTGCTTTCATGTTCGTCGGCTCCGCAAGTTGGATCACAGAAGGCAGACTGGGCACAATTTCATGGTTCGGCTCTGCCAAGGAGAATCAAAAATGAAATCATGCAGAAATGGAATGAAACTGGGGCTGGTACTTGCTGCAGGCGCATTTTCTATTGCCCTTGCTGCCCGTACTGGGGCACAGGTAGAGACCAAAACGACTACGACCTCCGGCCAGAGCACGCAACAAGTTAAGGTCGAAAAGGGCGAGGTTGTCGCCGTCCAGGCGAACGAGCTGATAGTGAAAATGGAAGACGGCTCGATTCGCCATTTTCCAAATGTTCCAGAGAGCGTCAAAATTACCGTTGATGGCAAGACGCTTAGCATTCACGACTTGAAGCCCGGAATGAAGCTGCAGCGCACGATCACCACCACAACCACTCCCCAGACTGTGACGACGGTACAGACCGTCACGGGAAAAATCTGGCACGTCACTCCCCCGAATTCAGTGATTCTTACGCTCGAGAACGGCACGAACCAGCAGTTTAAGATTCCCGTCGATCAGAAGTTCAGCGTGGACGGCAAAGTGGTCGACGCTTTTGGCCTGAAAAAGGGAATGCAAATCTCGGCGACAAAAATCGTAGAAGTGCCCATGATTGTCGCGACGAAAGAACAGAGTGTGACCGGCACCATGCCGCCGCCCCCGTCTGCCCCACCGGCGGACACACCTCTCTTGATTGCCGAGGGAGAACCCACTCCGACTCCTCCGGAGACCGAGACTCCCGCTCCTCCTGTCAACCAACTTCCGGCTGGCGGTAGTTACCTACCACTCATCGGACTGATGGTGCTGCTTGCTGTGATTTTAATTGCAGCTAGATTCCTTCGCGCGAAGTCAAAAAAGTGACTTCTTTGCGGGAATAGACTCCCGATTGCTGAGACCCGATTCCCCATACTGGTTAACAACCCGATGGGCGATGGCAACGACCTAACCTCTGAAGGGATTCAGGAAAACTGACTCTGAGAGATGCGCAGGGCACTCGCCTTTGCCGTAACGGTGGGCTTCGGGGCCAGGAAGTCACACGGACCAGGTCCAGATTGGGCGGATTGGCGATTCAAACTGGGTGTCGCCGGGGTTGGTACTCTTCCAATAACGGGAACCGGTTCACTCTGATAGTCACAGTTCCGTCTTTAGCTCGTCGACGATTCACCCGGAGGGATGGACGCCTTCCACAGTACCGGTGAGCCGATCAACCCTGACGTTCGATGCAACTCGATCGAGGCAGGGTCTTCCTTGCTTCTTGCGCTTTTCGGGAGAGACCGTAGCCGCCACACTTCATAGATGGCCGGGTAGACCAGCAGTTCGAGTAGGAACGATGTGAAAATACCGCCGACCATCGGCGCAGCAATGCGCTTCATGACATCGGAGCCGGCACCGGTTGCCCACATGATGGGAAAGAGGCCTACGCAGGTGGTAGCAAAGGTCATGAACTTCGGACGAAGACGCTTTGCAGCTCCGTGAACAATGGCTTCCCGAAGTTGAGCGAGACTCTGCAACTGGCCTTCGCGTTTTGCCTGCTCGTAGGCCAGGTCGAGGTAGAGCAGCATGAACACTCCGGTTTCGGCGTCGATGCCCAGCAGTGCGATCAAGCCCACCCACACGGCAACGCTCATGTTGTAACCGGCAAGATAGAGAAACCAGATTGCGCCCACTGCGGAAAAAGGGACCGCCAGTAAAACGATGATCGTTTTGGGCAGCTGAGCCGGTGTTCAAGTACAGCAGCAAGCAGATCAAACACAGAGGTAACTGGCACGATCAACGTCAGGCGCTGCTTCACGCGCTGCGATCACTTCATATTGGCCACTCCAGCTGATGGAGTATCCGGTGGGAAGTTTCAGATTCTGGTGCGGAGGAGTTGGTTCGCTTCGTTGATGTAACTGCCGGGATCGCGACCAGAAACATCGATGAAAACATATCCGGTGAGCAGTCCATTTTCATTGCGGATCATGGCTGGACCGGAGTGGACAGCGATTTGTGCCAGATCACTTAACGGAACTTGTCGTTGACCACCCACAGGGACGGGGATACGCTCAAGCGCACCCAGGGTCGCTGCGAAAATCGCGTTCGTAGCGAACGTTTACCCGGTAGCGCTCCTGACCGAGGACTACAGTACTGACGTTGTCGCCACCAATGGCATTCTCGACCACACTTTGCGCTTCTTCGACACTGATTCCATACCGCGCCAAACGTTCGCGATCCCACTCCAGATCGAGAAAGTGGCCCTCGGCGGTGCGTTCCGCCAGTACGGTGCGTGTTCCCTTGACCGGGGTCAGCAGCGATTCGATTTCAGCGCCGATGTCCTGAATGGTGGCTAAATCAGAGCCAGCGATCTTGAGACCAACGGGGGTACGAATCCCGGTCGTCAACATGTCCGTGCGGCCACGGATTGGCATGGTCCACGAGTTGTTGACACCGGGAATGTGAAGCGAGGCGTTCATCTGATTGACGAGTTCATCGGTCGAAATCGTGTCGGGGGTGATATGCCGGAACAAGGGCTTCGCCCATTCCGGAGTCCACGAGGAATACCAGGTATCGACATGTCGCCAGGCGGCGCGAGGTTTAAGGATAACCACCGTCTCTAGCATCGAGAGAGGAGCGGGATCGGTGGAGGTTTCCGCACGGCCCGCTTTTCCGAGCACGCGTTCCACTTCCGGGAATTGCCGAATAAGACGATCACTGACCTGAAGTAATTGCTGGGCCTGACTGATCGAAACACCGGGAAGAGTGGTAGGCATGTAGAGGATCGACGCCCTCGTCGAGCGGAGGCATGGACTCGGATCCCAAGTGGTAGAAAACCGGAATGGTGACGACCATCAAACCGATGGCTGCACCAATGACAAGCCATTTCGAGCGCAGCGTCCAGCGGACTACGGGCTCATAAATCCGAATGAGACGCCGGCTCAGGGGATGCTGCTCTTCGGATCGGACTTTGCCGACCAAGACGGCGTTTGTGACGCGGCAAAGCCATTCGGGCCGAAACTCAAATCGCTCCACGCGGGTTAGCAGCATACGCAAGGCAGGATCGAGAGTGATGGCCAAGACGGCGGCAAACACCATGGTCAGCGTTTTGGTATAGGCCAACGGACGAAACATCCGGCCTTCCTGCGCTTGCAGCGTGAGCACGGGCAGGAAAGAAACGGCGATCACCAGTAGCGCGAAAAATGTTGGCGCCGCGACTTCCTTGATGGCTGCTAACACGATCTTGCGCGCGTCGCCAATTCGTCCGGACTGTTCCCAGAGTTCGAGTTTCTTGTGAGTTTGCTCGGCAACCACGATAGAGGCGTCAACCAGTTCGCTGAAAGCAATGGCTATACCCGCAAGCGACATGATATTGGCACTGATACCCAACAAGCGGAGCGGAATGAAGGAAAGCAACACAGCGACAGGCATGGTCACGATGGGGATGGACGCACTGGGGAAATGCCACAGGAAGACCAGAATGATCAGCACGACGGTGGCGATAACCTCGATGATTGTCTGCTTCGCGGTTCCAATCGAGTTACGGATAAGCTCCGACCGATCGTAAACGGGAACAAGTTTCACACCAGAGGGAAAGCCCGGCTCGAGTTCTTTGATTTTCGCTTTCACTCGGTCGATCACATCAAGCGCGTTTTCGCCGCTACGCATGACGACGATGCCGGAAACAACTTCGCCGGCGCCATCGAGGTCGGCCAGGCCGCGCCGAATATCGGGCCCCAAGACAACCTGGCCGACGTCTTTAATGCGGATCTGCGATCCGCTTTCGCTGACGCTCAACGGGATGTTTCCAAAATCTTCAGTCGACCGCGCATAGCCGCGACCGCGAACCATATACTCTGTGCCGCCGAATTCAAGCAAACGCCCACTGGATTCGTTGTTGCCGCCTCGTACCGCCTCAACCACACGGCTGACGGGAATGCCGTACGCCCGCAACCGATTCGGATCGAGATTCACCTGGTACTGGCGTGTATAACCGCCGATCGGTGCAACCTCGGCCACACCGGGTACGGACCGGAGGTAGTAACCCAGATACCAGTCCTGGTAAGAACGCAGATCGGCAAGGCTATGCTTTCCCGTGGTGTCCACCAGGGCGTATTGAAAAACCCAGCCGAGGGCAGTAGCGTCCGGGCCGAGTTCAGTCTTAACGCCTTCTGGCAGGCGCGGAGCTACACCTGAAAGATATTCCGAAATGCGCGATCGCGCCCAGTAAAGATCGGTCCCGTCTTCGAAAATGACGTATACGTAGGAATAGCCAAAATCAGAAAATCCGCGGACCGTCTTGACCTTTGGAGCGCCCAGCATGGCGGTGACGATGGGATAGGTGACCTGGTCTTCGACGATATCGGGACTGCGGTCCCAGTGCGAGTAGATGATCACCTGCGTGTCGCTGAGATCAGGGGTGGCATCCAGCGGAAGGTTAACCATCGCCCACCACCCAAAGATGCATGCAAGAGCGATGAAGGTCACTACAGCGAGCTTGTGCTCGACGGAAAAGTCAATAATCTTGTTAATCATCGCCGTGACGTCCGCTGGCGATCAGTGCGGAATCATTCTGGAATTTTTGTTTGCATTTCTCCGAACAGAAATAATAGGTAGCGCCGCGATAGGCGAGAGTGTTACCGGAAGCAGTCGCCTTCGCTGGATCAATCTCCATGCCGCAGCTTGGATCCTTCACCATTTTGGTTGCCGCCAGGTGCCCAGAGCCATCCAGGGATTTTTCAGGGGATGGCACCGATTTTGGCCCGCGACCGGCTACCGGAGTTTTCAAGCGGCTTTCAGAATCCACGAGAAACGTAGCGGCAACTACGACACGTTCGCCAGGCTCGATTCCCTTCCGGATTTCAACCAGATCACCGTGACGCCACCCGGTCTCGACGTCGCGAGGCGCAAAGACGCCGTCGCCCTGCTCCACATAGACACGCGTAGTAGCGCCGGAATTAATGATTGCATCAAGCGGGACCGTTAAGCCCGGCGCCAGACGGACAGGTATATCAACGTCGACCAAGCTGTCGGGCCGCAACAGGAAACCGGGATTTTCAACTTCCAGGCGAAGCTTGACGGTGCTACCACCCGGTTCCGATTGGGGAAGGCTGTCGGCGACGCGGGCAGACACTTGGTGTCCCTCGGTTATGAAGATTTTTGCGGCAGTCCCGGGGCGCAGAAAGGAAGCCTCGTGTTCGTCAACCTCAGCCACAACCCACACATGGCTCAGATCGGCGATGCGGTAGAACTCCATGCCGTGTTCGAAATGCAGTCCTGCGGAGATAGTACGAGACAGAATGAAACCGTCGGCCGGAGCAAGGACATCGATGCTTTCGGGTAGTTGGCGGGATTCCGCTATCTGTTTAATTTGGGCATCGCTCATGCCGAGGTTGCGCAATCGATCGGTATAACCTTGCAAACTGCTGACACCTTGCTTCGAGACCGTGCCCGGGAATGGAATCGTGCGTGAACCGTCGTTGCCAGTCGATCCCGGTACACGTTCACTTGCGGCCAGAAAACCGGAAGCGACGGCCAAAAAGTCAGGAGAATAGTAGCTCGCGAGTTTCTGGTCTTTCTTCACCCGCATCCCAACGGAATCCTGAAATGTCTCGCGAATGAATCCATCGAGTCCGGAATTGATCCGGTAGACGCGAGTGTCTTCGGGGACCACGCGGCCAACGACACGAACGGAATGCGTGCCGTTATTTTTCTCTACACGGGCCAGTCGAATGCCCAGCAACTGTTGCGTTCCCCGGTCAATCGAGACGGCACCGGCAGGCAATGGCGCCGCGTGTGAAGAGTCTTCTACAAGCTCGAGATTGTCCGAGAAGACTGGTACGAGCTCCATGCCGCAGTCCGGAGCAATGCCTGGTTTGTCGGACTTGTAGGCGGGATGCATAGGGTCGACGTAGCAGAGAATGTGCCGACCGGACCTGCTGGCTGTTTGAGCGGAACCACGGTGGCGACCTAATCCGTAGGCTGCCGCGATCGCTACCATCACTACTGAAACTAGAAGAATCCTGCGAACCTGGCTCATCGTACACTCCAACTTTTTGGCCCCGGAGCAATGCAGCGCATTTCCCCTAGCCGTCGATCTGCGGAGTAGACTGAGCAAACGCCGTAAACTGCGACGAACGCTGCTCGCAAGTAAAACCCTAAAGCAACCGGTACCGAAGTTATTGCCGAACTAGCCAGCTTGCTTTGGGCCAAATACCCCTAGTAAGAAAGTAACGCCCTGGATCTAGAGCTTGCTAACGCCGAGTCTCAGCGATACCCGGTAACGGCAAGAAAGGATTATAGTTTAGGGGTAGCTTTTGTCTTTGCGCTTGCGCAAATGGAGGTTGGCCAGAACCCAACGCTAAGGGAGATCGGAGGCTTGGGATCGCCCGGCACGGGACAACCTGAATGCTGGAGTTACGCTATTTAGCCCTTGGCGCAGGCACCGCTTCCGGTTTGGCAAAAAGCGATTCGTCGAGCTTAGGATTCACGACCACTTTTTCGACCATGATCTTCTCAGAGGAAACGGTCGTTTCCGCTGGACCTTTGCCGGAATTCGCCACCGGAAGGACTCTTGTTTCCATTGTGAACGGAACCTGTAGACCGCTTACCGGACGGTAGTCGCGATAGTAGATTTCAACGGGATGGTAAGCACCGTCAAGCCTCCGAGGCTGGCCTTCAATTTTGGCTTCGAGAAAGGTCTGGGCATCAATCCAGACATGGAGAGTTTGGCCATTTTTCATGGTCAACTTAAGATTATAGGCATCGCGGTTCTCAACTTTTTCCACACCTACCAGCTCCACTTGAGTGCCCTTGGCGGCGTAATCGACAAGCGGCCCATCGAGATCTGATTGCAGGGCAGCGCCTTTCGTTTCTTCCTGCGTGTAAGGCTCAACAACCCGACGGTTCAGGAACGGCCGAAGTTTCCAGCCGTTGGTGCCGTCGTAAACCTGAATCGCGGTTAGTCCGTTGAATTGCAGCTCCAGCCGCATTTTGCGGGTTCGCTTTAATTCCATCAAAAAGGGCAACTGGACCTCTTGTGCGGGGCGCGTAGGGAGTGCCTTACTGGCGCCTTTTTGATCCGGAATCGGAATTGCGATCGTTGTGCGCTGATTTCCACCAGCGCCCAGTTTCCCTTCCATGGCCATGGTTTGGACCGATCGCCAGGCCTGCAGGCCGCCTCGTGCCGCAACATTCTTGTCGACAATTGTGGCGGCAGAGAGGTTCGTTTGCATTGGCGGGACCTCCGCCGCTTTCGCAAGCAGGATGGCACAGGACAAAGCCGCGCAAATTCCCATACACTTTCGGAGCATTGGTATACCCTCTCTCGTGGATCTGAACTCAGCCCCAGAATACGAGGAGGATACAAGGAGGGAGCGGCCGGGTCTTTGCGCCACGTCAAATTGCGTGGAGGCGGGGGTCGGTTGAACTGGTGATTGGCCTGAAGTTCAGTCCACGACCAGGCCTTCCGCCCTGAAATTGCCAATAACCACGTCGACGTGATCTCCCCGTTTTACAAGCCTACCCTTGTTCGAAAAGGCCATCCAGTAGGCCTTGCCAGCCTCCGGAGTAGCGCTTTGGCGTAGTTGTCCTACCTTTTCAAGAGAGGGGATCACGAGTTTGACTCCGATTTTGGGGTCGATCAGGAATGGCTCAACTTTCTTATCGTTGAGAACTTTGGCCTTGGCTGGATCCAGAACGCGGAACGTAAATCGGATGATCTCGCCAGACTCCACCGATTTCACACCAAGCGAATCGACGCCCCAGACCGTCTCGTAATAGGTATGTGCCCGCCCTGCGAAACGATCCGGCTGATAGTGTGTCCCCGATGCAGGCGCTGCGGGTTTCGCCGCAGATTCGCTGGATTGGGCAATCGCCGTTGTGGCCAGAACACCGCAGGCGAGGAGACTCGCCGCGAGCAATACTCTCCATCCCGCTTGATTATCATTGGTTGACATAACGTTGGTCCCCCTGGTCTCACCGACTACAGGATTTCTTATTCTTTACCGACCAACGAAGTGCAGGCTTCTGCAGCCTTTTCTTTTGAAACTTTATCCAACTGTTCGGAGATGGAGTCGTAGGCTTCCTTGTACTCGTTGGAACTGCGTGCCTTTTTGAGCTCTTCCGCTGTAGCGTCTTTGACAAACATCTTTCCCCATTCCTTGTAGCGAACCTCAGACTTGGGGTTAAGTTTGGAACAAAAATCCAGAGTGCCTTCCACCTGGCCCAGTGATTGAGGCGTGGTAGATAGCTTGGCGAGCGCGAGTGGGGCAATGGCAAGGGCACCGATCAAGATGCATGCATTCATTTTCATATATGTAGTTCACCTCCGCTATTTCTTAGACGGCCCGCACCGGAAGAGGGTGGGTTAGTCTTGCAAGGAGTTGTTGCCTCCGAATCAAATCTTAATCAAAAACCGATGCCGCTTGCGAGTGTTATCGCAAGCAGCATCGGGGCTGGGCGGTTTTTCTGTTCAGCCTGAACCTACTGCGCCGTGCCGTTCAGGGTCGAAGTTTGTATGCCAGCTGCGTCGGTGACAGAAATCGTCGCAGGCTTTAATCCTGTCGATACAGAGGTCAAGGGTTTGAACTGCACGGTGATCGCGCAGGTCGCGCCCGGAGCCAAGGTGACGTTCGCGACGAGTTGCCCGCCGCCCGTAGGACCGCAAGTGGAAAGTATCCGGGCGACACTGTACTCGTTTGCATTGGCGCCGCCAAGAACTCCCTGGGCAATTCCAGTGAGCGTGACGTTACCAGTGTTGGTCAGAGTAAAGCCCTGTGCCGGATCGAGGGCGCAGGCAAGAATTTGCGCGATTGTTGTACCCGGGCAATTGCGTGTTTGCGTCGGAGCCCAGTTGGTAGGAGTCAGTGTGGCGCTCACTACCTGTGGGACACCGGTGCCGGTTAGCTGAACGGGTGAGCCCGTGACACTGACGTTAGCATTAATGGTAAGCGTCGCAGACACCGCAACAAGTGCGTTCGGTGTGAACACTACGTTGATCGTGCAGGTAGCTCCTGTAGCAAGTGTTGTTCCGCAAGTGCCGCCTGCTGTCCCTGCCGGTCGTGAATAGAGCGTCGAGGAGAAGAGAAGGCCGATGCCAGTTGCACCTGCAGTGCCCGTGTTGTGAAGTACCAGTTGTTGAGATGGGCTGGTCGTATTGATCGCCACATTTCCAAAGGCCAACGGCCCACCCGTAACGTTCAGGACTGTTGTATTCGCAGCAAGCTGGAACTCAACGGCACCTGCGTCAACGAAGTTATTGGTCTTCCTCGGAGTTCCAAAGAAGTCCAAAGATGGTGCCGCAGCGTAGGTTGTTGCGGTAGACGGGACCAGGTTAATTACCGATGAACCCGAAGCTGGCCCGTAGTTGCCAAGAATTGCATTTGTGGCCGGATTGGTTTCCGCTAGCGGACCCCAACTGATATTAATCCAGTTGTTGCCCTCATCCACGGTTGCGGCCGGCGTCAGATCAAAGACAGGATTGGGCACGGTCGCATCCGAAATGCCTGGAGGCACTTGGTAGCCCATCGAGCCCAATTCCGGCGGTACTCGTGAACCGTTGCAATACTGGCTGAGGAAAGAGGGGTTGCCTCCGGTGTTATGCAAGCTGGCGGTACCGTAATCGGTCGCATCTGTGATCACGGAATACGTCGGGCTAAGAGTCAGACCCGAGCCATGGTTGGTGGGGCCGGTGTCGCCGCGCACGCCGATGTCCCAATAGCTGACTGGAGTGGGGCAGGCGCCCGTTGTGGACTGACTCGGCGCGGCAGTGGTGCCGAACGCGTTGTACAGCGTGACGATGTTCTGCTGGTTCAACGCGCCTGCACCGAGGTTTCCCACTCCGATGTAGAACGCACGGTTATCCCAGAACACGTCGTTATAGAGTTCTGGGACGGAGAAGTTCCGGCATTGCGCGCCAGTCCCGTGACCTGAAGGGCAGGTAATCGAGGCGGGCAGGTTCGCCTTCAGAACTGCGCTGTTCTGGATACTAACCAATCCTGCGGGCTGTGGCGCGGACGTCGTACCGCAGTTCGCGGTGCAAGTAGGACCAGAGGAACTGGCCAGCGGCGCACCAAGCGTGTTGAACAAAACACCCGAGGAGGCGGTGGTGTCATTGTCGACGATCGTATTGTTGATAATATTCGTCACCAATGCATCCTGGAGGGAGATTCCAGCTCCATCCCAACCGGCAACGTTATTGGCAATGATGTTGTTAGAGACCAGTACGCTATACCAACGAGATGGTGTGGTCGGGAAGCTGACGACATCCGAGCCGTTGATGTTCTGCAAGCGCAAGCCTCCGCCGCTTCCGCTTTCCGCGGCGTTACCCATAATCAGGTTGGCGTTGATGACGAGACCTGGACCCGCGCCATCGCTTGGACCGATAAGGTTCGGAGCAGACAAGCAATCCGCGTCGTTCAGCACGCTGCAAGGAGGATCAACGTCAGGAGCGCCCATGATAAGGAGACCGCCGCCGTTGGCTGCGATCGTCGGGTTGGTGCTCTGGTTAAAGATGATCGTGTTGTGCTCGATGTCACCGTTGTAGATGAATCCGAGGTGACCCACGCCACCACCATCACCCGTGCTCAGATTTCCGCACACCCAGTTGAAGTTGAACTTGTAGTTGTCGGCGCCGGTGCAGAAGCTGACACCGCCTGCGCCTGCCGGCGTAGCGGAGAACAATTCGTCGCCGGTCGAGGAGTTCGAAGTGACTGAGTTGTTGTGAACATTTACGTTCAAGTCAAAGCAGTAGGGTAACTGCACATTTGTTACGAAGCTATTCTGGCAGGAACCCGGTGCGGCGTTTACGGCACCAATACCGCCGAGGTACGCGGGTGGGAATTCGCCTTGACCCACATTGATACCGCCAGAGAGCGTTCCGGAGTTAGCGTAAATCCGGTTGTTGGCGATTTGAAGGTTATGCCCCCAAGCGTGTACGAAGATTCCGCCTCCACCCTGGGAACTGTCGGTGATACCCAAGTCCATCAATGCTCGAGGGGTTGCACTGGAAATTGCTTGGGAACGGATTGGTCGAATTGGTCCGGACGTTACACAATTATTCGAGCGCAAGAGTGTGCGTGCCATCCGGGAAGGTCGCGCCTACGGTTACCCACGGGTTCGACGGGAACCTCACACCCTTTGAAAGTACAGTGATTGCTGCACCTTCAAGAGCGCCCATGAGGCTTGGTTCCTGCAACAATTCGGCGAGGTTGCCGTTTAGCGTGGCATCCCACCCGACGGTTGCTTCGGTCGGTATCCGATCAACCTGGGGATTGATTGGCGTTGGGCTGAAGAATCTCCAGCCAGTTCCCGGGCAGCTAAATTGACCGCTGGAATCGTACGGATTACTGCCGGCAGTTCCGGTAGAGGGTTGACCGTTGAGGACAAGTCCGAAGAGGCAATTCACTTCGCGGCGCCAGACATCGAGCTTGCCAGCCGGATGGGTATTTGCGTTAAGGACGCTCGAGGCAGCTCCCACGCCTTGCAGTCTGACAGGCTTCCACATCAGGAGCAGCTCTTCGTGAGTGGCGGCACTGTTCGTCACTCCGGCACCGTCCCCAGCAGGGCTGCAAGAAGTCGGCCCAGTCGGAGTGGTGCAGTTCGGGTCGATGATGATCAAGTCGCCAGGTGATGCTCCATCGATGGCGCTTTGAATGCTGCCAGAAGCGGCGACGTGCGTCGGCGTTTTGCCACCGATCGTGACTGTTACCGCATCGACAGATTTCTTGCCATTGCCTGCCGTAATCACAAGCTCACCGCAACGTGCAAAGTTGGCGGATGTGCTTGGACCACCATATTGTGCCTGCTGCTGAATGCCGCAAGTGGGCACGTTCGTGGCTGTTGATCCGCCGGGCACTGTGACAGACGATCGACGTGTCGCTCCAGCTGGTAACTGTCGCGTTAATCCCGCCGATGGTTACGGTTCCAGTTCCCTGGGTAGCACCGAAGCCATAGTGACGAGTGATTTTCTTACTGTTGTAAGGAGCCGTCGTGGCGGAAGGACCCGCGTAAGCGTTGTTCGGAACAGACTGGTCGCCCAATGCTGTAATTCGCAAGGTGTGACCGGCTGCGCTAACCCATGGTCCAACTCCATCGCCATCGACTTCCTTGATCGCTGGCGTAGCATCCGGGTACGCGCAATCTGGATTGTTGTATCCGGCGCCGGCAAACGCTGACGTGGGCACAACAGGCGTATCCATGTACTGGGTCTGTCCCGGCATGAATGGAATTTCATAGCAGAACTGACTGTACTGTGGATTGTAAAGTGGATCCGGAGTAGGTCCCGTTCCGGGGTCGTTCATGCAAGTGACCATCATCTGTGGTGCATAACCGGTCGGGTTGGGTGGGTTGACTTCCCAAGTTGAGTACGTCAGGCCGTTGTAGGTCCCCCACTGGTCCGTGTAAACGCGCGAGATTTCTGTTCCAGTCCAGTCCTTAATCGCAACTGGCAAGTTTGGCGGAGAGAATTTCTCACCGAATTGCGGAGAGAACGGATCGAATTCAGAAGTGAAGTCGTCGGTGATTACGCCAGTAAAGTGTGCGGCGACGTGGGTGGAAGTGAAGACATAGAATTTCGCAAGAGCGGAACTCTGGTCACTCAGAGTAACTTCCTTGCGGTCGCAGAGATTGCGGGTTGCGCCAGCGAAAGGAGAAACTTCACCCGGACCCAGGGAAGAGGCTGATGAAGTCTGGAACGATTCGCGATTCTCCAACGCAGGGCCAGAACGACTCCACGCTGCCAGTGTCACCTTCGTGCCGAGGAATGACGCCCAGACTCTGTTGTTGAGTTCTGAGGATTGGACGGATTCGTAGCAGTGCTGAGAGTGGCCTGATCAGGCAAGAATGTAGATGCCCGAACCCAAGCCTGGGAATTGCACAGTGACCGGCGCGATGTACGTGTCGCCAATCAAAATGTTTTTGTCTTCTTCTTTCACAAGTTCATAACCTGGAGGCACGACGACTTCAACAACATACTTGCCAGCAGGCAACATCGGAGTACCGTTGCGGTAGGGGTCGGTTGTGTCCGGATCGGGTACGCAGATTGTGCAGTTCGTGCCAGTGGGCTTTCCGGTCGTTGGATTTAAGCCGAGGACACTGGGGAACTTATACATGCCGTCATATGGCGCGGGCTGCAATTGATTCCAGTTGTGCATGCCGTCAAAGCACTTGAACTGAGAATTATTGGGGAGCGCCGTCGCAGCCGGTCCACCGTGCAGGGAATTGTACACATCCAAATACATTGGCTGGTTGAAAAGCGTGAAATAGAAGAGATCACCACCGGTTGAGCTGGGGGCTCCGCCTTGGCCCGGGCAGTTCATGTTCGGCATGCCGTCGGAACGGAAACCCTGGGCCCAGTCGTCGAAGCTGCTGGTCTGCGTGGTATCCACCAGTTTGAGCGATTGCGTGCCATCCGCAGCAGTCCCTTCCTGGTATAGATTAATGGTGACATGGGGAACCATTGGTTCCCAACTTAGCTGCAGAAGTAATGCCGGATCGTCAAACGGACGCGTGGAGGCGTACACAACGTGGCCGCGAATGCCACCATTCTCACCGGGAATGAACGGTGTTTTTCCGAACTCAAGGAACGAGTTTTGTCCGGAAAACCCTTGCCAACCTTCCGATTGCACCCAGGGAGGATCGATTCTCCCAGTGGAACCGGTTGATCCGCTAGAACCACCAACAATCGGACCAGTAGCAATCGAGAACCCATTGCAGTCCGCGTTGCTGCAATAGACCGACCCTGGCACGCGAAGTGGTGTGGGGACAGGAAACTGTTCGGCGGTATTCGCCATGTTCTTGCCAATCGTCGAACTGCCACAAGGAGCTGAACCTGAACTGCAAGTACCGTCAGCGGGACCACCTGCGTCGTAGACTACGTGCGTTCCAGTGCTCTTATAGCGCGTCGAATCGGTCTCGATCACGTACCAACTGAAGAGCGGGAACACCTCGTTGAACCCGGCGTTTCCGCTGAGGTCGGTGCTGTTAAAGTTCGAGTAACTTCCGTCGCGGAAGCGAATATTCGTCGCCACCAGGGAAAGTCCGGCTTCGTTATCCTGCCGGACGCCGTCATGGTTCTGGTCAAAGAATGTCGAGGTATAGATATTCGCCTGCCACTGGTTCATGGCGATTTGACCCAAATCAGTCGTTGCGCCTGTGGCTCCGCCGCTCAATCCCACAGGAGTCGAGAGGCCGTCGACGAGCATGTCATTCCATTGGTCAAATACGGTTACTCTCCACGTGCCATCTGGGAGGCCGGAGAGACTGAACGTACCATCGGCGTTGCACTTGGTGAATGCAAAGTCCTCGCCGTCGCCGTCTCCAAAGCTCACATAGCACTGGGTGAAAGCAAAGCTGTCGTTGGTGCCGCTACTGTAGAGCCTCTCATCCGGAGTCCGGCTCATGCGTTCCGTGGTGACCATACCTGTGACCGTGTTATTGCAATTGGTCCCGGTGATGTTGATGTCCGTACCATTGCAAACCCCAGCCAGGCGGCTAGTAATGATTTTTGGATTTGCGAAGCCGATGGATACGTGGAATCCAGCGGGGCCAAACTCCTGGAAGAAGCTCGGCTCGCCGACGCGAAGGAAAGAATCGTGGGCTTTCTGGCCGTCCAGAGTATTGGTTTGCAGCCATTCTTCACCGGAAGCAATCCGGTCTGCGCCGGGTGTAGCCACGACACCATATCTGCCGGGCATGAGGTTCGCGATTACTGCTTGACCCGCAAGCGGCGACAGAATCTTCTGCGAGCCGTCGCCCTCATACTTCGGGCAGGTTACGATCGTGCCGGTGATGCCCGTTTGTGTCGGGTCGTTCGCGCCGATCCGCGAAATCTTGGATATCGGGCAGGCGTCCAATCCCGTGGAAGGATCGATTGTTCCCGCCAAGCTGTTGGACAAGGGTTCGTTAAACATGTCGTAAGTCATCTGGCCTGTCGCATCACCCGTGCCTCCGGCGTCGTCAAACAGGGTAATGTTAAAGTGCCCTAAACCCGGCTCGTTAGGCGACAGCACGTCAATGCCACCACCTCCGTCTTGCTCCCCGTTGAGCGGGAAGTCGTCTTCGAAGACGAATACGGAGAGTTTGGACGGCGGGAAAGGACTGGGTTGTACGAGAACAGTGACTGTAGTTTGTCCGGGAGCGATCGGAGCGCCACCCATACCGTGCGCGTGGCCGTAGTTAGCTACAAGCGCATCGGCGCCATCTCCGGGTAAAATCGTAATGTAGTAGCGCTTGGTCGGATCCAGATGAACTTGACTTGGATTCACTGCGGTCTGACCGTTTCCTGTTGGGTCGGGTCTGCAGATGCCGTTGCTAATGTCGCAGACTGCCTTATCGTGGCTTCCCGTTGCAGGATTGAGTACGGTCTGCCCAGTTTCACAGGAATTTAGTCCAACGCAGCCTTGGGCCACGACGGGCATGTAGCTGGTGTGGAAATTCGTTCCAAAAGTGGGAATGATCGATGTGCCACCGTTATTCGTCGTATTGTTGGGATCGATAAAGAAAGTACGGTCTTCTTCAATAATCCAGCGATAGTCCGAACTTAGATCCGTCAATTTATCAGTGCCGTCAATGACACTTACTCTTAGTCCGGTCGCAGTCGGGAAGTTCAGTGTTACCAGCGCAGTGTTTGCACTGACGATGCCTTGCGAATTCTTTGCTCGGTAGGTAAAGCTGTACGTGCCTGGGCTAGCTACCGAGGCATTGAAGGCTCCGCTCTTATCTATGGCGACTGTGAGGCCAGACGATGGATCGACAGTGACACTGGAGGTATCCACGGAAAGCGGCAGGCCCTTGCCGTCCTTGTCTACGGAGAGGACACCTGGCGACTTGATACTGATGGAGGTGGCGAGATTGGAAGTGTAAGTTATGTTGGCAACAGTAATTCCGGCACTGTCTTCGAGACAATTATTTGCCGTTGTGCACTGATTCAAATGCACCGTCGCATGAATCGAAGCGTTACCATTCAAGGCATACGTAAATGAGTCTGGTGTCCATGGCGTGTTTGGCGTATAGGTGAAAGTGCCGTTTGCATTGAAACTCAGCACACCATGAGCTGGAGCGACGGCAACTTGAGCGCCGATTGCGTTGGTATCATTTGCGAGAACGCCCTTGGAAGGATCGGACACAACCAGGGGATTGCCGGGAACCACGTTGTAGGTGTCATCTAAAGCAGACGCACTCGCAGGAGCGGCGGCGGTCGGGACAGCTCCACCAACGCTGATGTAGGCCAACATACCTGCATCGCGCGCGGTTCCATTCGCAGACAAACCGAGTTGTCGATCGTAGACCGGAAGTGGAACGGTGGGGGCGTTTACCATCACATCATAGGTTTTGCCCGCGGCCATAAACACTTCACTCTGCACACGAGGAATTCCAGGCAGTGGATTGCCATCTTCCGCGATCAGGGAAAATCCTGAGGCTGGAGGTATAGCCGCACCCGTGCTTGTCCCCACGATCGAAGGTACGTGCATGCGCAGACCAGCGTTCACGAAACGGACCAACACGGTGCCTCCGGCGGGTATGCCTGTCGGGATAGCGAAAATCGAAGGAGAGGGATTGGTTTTGTTAAAAGCAGCGCCATTAAACAGGTAATAGAGCGGAGTGTAATTTACAGCCGGCGGATAACAAGTGTGGAAGGTCGTCGAATTAGGATCGCCACACCCGCCGGTCAGACCTGACCAGACTGCAGTTTCCGTGAAACCTGGAGTCGAGACCGCCGCGCTGACGGAATTGTTCTGAACTGGGTCGATTTCACTGAGAAGCAATGGAACATCCGCGTTATAGGCAACACCCGGATAGGCAGTGCCAGCAACAGTGGGGCTCGTAGGAGCCGCGGTCACCACGAGAATTCCGTACAAACCCATGGGTCCCTGAATGGAAGGGTGTGTGCCGGATTCAATCAGGTACGTGCCAGGGCGAGGCACGGTCCAGGTAAGTGCTGTACTGGTCCCCGTTCCCGCTGCGACTTCCGTCCCGAATGATTGTACGCGGTTTCCTTGTGCTGGAGGCGTACCGAGTGCGGTCGGGTCTGGAATAGGCCATGAGAGCTGTTGCGCATTGGTGTGGTCCGGACTCGGCGTGGTAGTTGGTGCGCCTCCGAGACCGCCGCCCAATTGACCAACGATGACGAGCGAAGTCGGAATCTTGTTCGTTGGACCACCAGGAGTCGTAGTCGTCGGAAACGAGAGATTATTCGTGAGATTGATGGTGAGGCTCTGTCCGGTGGGCACGGTGATCACTACGGGCGACCAACCGGCAGCCGTCGGATTTAGAGAGCTGCACGTGGCGGTCGAACCGGTAGCTGCCGTTCCGCACGTGTAGCCCCACATGGGGACCGAGGTGCCGTCGGGCAAGATAGTAGTACTCGGTCCGGCAGACAGATTGACCTGCTGCTGGCCCAACGCCGCTGCGGCGGCAAAGGGAAGAATGCAGAGCACTCGAATCGCGGCGTTCAATATAGATTTGAGATTAGTCGTTCGCATGATTCTTCCTCGCGTCAATTGGACTCGTCGATCTGAAATTCCCGGGAATCAACCAGCATCATCATGAGCATCCCACCAGGGAAAATATTGTTCGTGGTGATCTCGCGCTCATTGTGCGAGTGCCACATGAAGGCAAAACCAGCTTCGCCGCTTGGCGAGTTGGCGATAGTGCCGGAAGGTGGAGTCGTCCCTGTGGGGCCAACAGCGCGGCCGGTGGCGTTCGGTCCGAGATAAGGACTTCCGCCGTACCAGGCGCCGTTAGTCAGGATGTTGGCATCAGGCAAGGTGACGGGACCGCCCGCGGCAACATCGCCAAACGGGGCAGCCTGCATCGGTTTGTTATGGTCCTGGCACCACTCGTAGTAGTTGATCGCAGTGGGCGCACCGGTGTTGTAGCCGTTTGTATCCGGTGTGCACGAAAGCTTCGCCTGGGGATCACCAGATTTGAGATTGTGGCCGTACAAATCCCAGTTCAGGCCTTTGCCGGTATAGTAGAAAATCCCGTCGATCGTCTGCCCAGGGGTCGTCGTGGTGGTAAACAACAGAGGTCCAGCCAGACTGTTGGGGTCGGTTTGGCTGACGATCAAATTGCCATCACGCGCCAAGACTCGCACATGGTTGCCGTGCTCGTGGAAAGGATGTTGCCACCTGCCTTGCCCAATAATGCGGAGCAAAACCTGTTCGCCCGGATGCATGTGCGGGTTGCCATTGTAAGGCTGATGCGGATATTGCGCCGCATAGTTGGTGTCCATGTCATCTGGCATGGAGCGGCCGTTAATCATGAAATAGGCCGGATGATAGGGCTCGGTCGCCACTTTGAGGCTGCAGGCAGCAGCACCGACCGTGCAGTTCCCTAACGCGGAAACCTGCGCCAAGGCCTGCGTGTGGATAGCAGGATCCATTTCCGAAAACTGGAAGATATATTCGCGGTCATAGCAGGTTTTTGCATTGTCGTAAGCGGACTTTGCCAGGCGGTAATCAGTTTCGCCCCAATTCGCTTCCGCAACGAGGTTTTGTGCCGCGAGCCCAGTAGTGCACGCCGCAGGAACGGTAGCCGGGAGCACGATGATCGCTCCGTACAAGCCCATCTCGATCTGCAAGTCGCCTTGTGTTCCGCTGTAATAGGAGTGTGTCCCAGGAGTAGTGGCGACAAAACTGTACGTTACTACGCCGCCAGGCGCGGCTTCCTGCGTGAGCAAGCCAGCGACGCCCCCGGTCGTGCTGACCTGAAATCCGGGAAAGAGAATGGAGGTATTACCAGCTGAATTGGGGAGACCATTGGCTAGCGTGACCGTGACTACGTCATTTTCCTTCACGATCATGGTGGGGCCCGGGATCTGCATCGTGCCACAATTCTGGTTGGGAAGAGCTGGTGCAAACCCCATCGGCGCGCCGTTACAACCGTAACCCCACGAGTAGACGGCCGAGCCATCAGGTTGCGAGATGTAGGCCTGTTGGGCAATCAGGCTAAAGGTCGGACCTGTAATGCCCGGAACCGCGGCGTGAGCGGTAGCGACCGAAAAGAGCGCTACTACCATCGCGAGTAGAAGCAGACGTGATATCCGGATTGCTTTTTTTGTTTTCATCGTCCTCATCGTGGCTCTCCTACTTGCATCCAACGCCGGCTTTGGTGACTGGATCGACAGAGGCGCAGACATGTACCTCGGTCATCAACCCGCCAAAATTTTCCGCGTCGTTGGACAAATGATCCAGGTTAGGGGTGTAGAGATAGAAACTCTGGGGGGCTGTCAAGTTTGTCGCATCCAAAAGAACGTCGATGGACTCGCCACCACCCAGGGTAATGGAGTTCGTGTTGTAGTAAAGATTGTTTCCCGCCTGGTCCCGCAACAGCTTGGCGTTGATCGCGATGACCTGCATGGGAATCCCGAGAGAAGCCAGCGTCTGGAATTCCGTAACGTCTAGATCGGAAAGGCGGAGCAGTGCTTTTCCGCCTGCCGGGATATTGATGATCGAAGGCAGAGGTTGAGAAAAATGATTCACGGTGTCGGCAGCCTGAGTTTGCAGCGCCCCAGGAGTGACCGTGTCGGGATAGCTGCGGCCATTGAGCAAGAAATACTTGTCCTTCATATCGGCAAAACCTTCCGGATTGAACGTCATGCCAACAAAGTGGAAGTTGGGGTCGAATCCGTGAATCTGGACGGGATATTCGACGTCGTAGTGGGTGGAGCCATCGCCGTCGTTATACGCGTAGCCACCACTGGCCGCGCGAGTCGCCGAATTGGAGGCCGGTAGGGGATTGCTGCACAGAATGTCGACCGCAGAATTGCAGGCAGTACGAGGATCTCTCTGTTGTGATTGAAGAGCCGTATAAAGACTGCTTCCGCTCGGAACTCGATTTTGTCGTGGTCGCACGTAGAGCTGACCGACCATGCCCATCTGCAAGTGTTCAGGCGGAGTAATGTGGCAATGCCAGAAGTAAGTGCCGGCATCGGGTGCGAGGTAGTAATACGTAAAGCTGCCGCCGATGTTGATGGCCACAGAAGCGTCCGGTACGCCATCGTAGAAGGAGGAAGCGTTCGGATAACCGTGGAAGTGAATGGTGTGCTGCTCGAAAAGGTCCGGACGCATAATCATGCCGACGTTGGTGAGCGTCAGGAAGAATTCATCGTCCTCATCGATGGCCATCAAGGGCGCAGGAATGTTTCCATTCATGACACCGATGTCCATAATCTGGCGAGGATCAACGTGTCCATTGAGGACGCCGTTGTTGTCAAGATCAGGGACCAAACCGACCGCACCGTTATAGGTAAACGTGGACAAACCCGTGGTTGCGGGATCGCCGGGCTGTAGCGGTGTAGCACCCGAATAAACGGTATTGAACACTTTTGGAAATTCTGTGCCAGGCTGGCCATTCGCCATATCCGCAAGCCCGGACAGCGGGCCGAAGGAAAACAGATAGGTTTGCGTGCCGTCGCCCATCGTCGCATAGCCATCCCCACCGGAGATTTGCTGGCACTTGATTGCGCCGTTCACATTCGCATTCGGGACGAGAAACCCATCGGCGCTCGTCGCGAAACTCGACGGACCGCTGTAGGAGGGTTCTGAATTATTGTCGACCGGTAAATTTGGACTGCTCAGAGACTTCACCGGGTGAGTGATGGTGCTCGATGGGCACTGCACCCGGAATGACTGCGCGCTTGCAGGCAGTGCTGCAATACACCCCAGACCAGCCAGGATTAAAGAGATGCAAACCTTTCTGCTCGCCATGCGTCCTCCTCTTCCACTAACGCCGCCACCGGCGTTTGCTTCCCATTACGTGTGCGGCCCCATTTCACCAAACCGATTTTCTTGCCGCTCATTTGCTTTCAATTTTCGGAGGCCATCATGCCCCCCGATTTGCGAGACGTCTTTGCCCCCGCGCAAAGGACTGTAAATAAATAAGAAAACTGCTCACCTTGAAACGTGAAATGGGCTCCGCCTCAATTGAGTTGGAGCATTTCTGCACAAAATGGGGAAGAGAGTCTTTGCTTAGAAGCAAAGATGCGGCGAAAAAATCAGTTCTTCTCGGGAATTCGGGACCGCGAGGCTTGTGCTGGATCGAGGGGAAGCCGACAAAGAGGCGAGATCTGATGGCTTAATTAAGCAATGAGCTCCCGGCAGGAGTCCTGCTGAAGCTCTCTGCGGTGCTTACCCTTAAAGTCTCTCGTGAATGGGAGACGGTTTCGTTTGGGACTCATCAGGCGAACGATTGAATTCAGCGCGGGTAGAGATGCCTGTACCGCGCTTCGAGTGACCGGGAGCAGAGGCAGGGAATAGTCCCGAGAGTTTTAGTCCTTGAGAAAATTACAAGTTTGGCCCTGGATCTTCAAGTGCCGCCGCACCGTGCCTTCCCGTTGCAATTTCTTCAAATTCAAGACTCATGCGATTGATTCTGACAATCCGGTAGCGCCCAAGCAGCGTGTCGCCTTCCGCCACGATGTATATGCTTTCGTCGTCCGCTAAGAATGCGCGCTTTCCCGAGTCTTCGGGCACCGTGCCTGATCCAAAGAACTTTAATGACAATTTTGGTGGGGGTGGCGGTGGAGGTGGTGGGGGTGGCGTGTAGTCCTGGTCGCCCGGCTCTGGTGCATGGAATGGTTGGGGCGCAGGAATCGGCGGTAATTCCACGGCGAAAATATCCCGCCGAGTGCTCTTGTATTCTTCCTGCTGCGCTTCGCTCAAGCGCTCCCAATGGATTTGAGAATTCTCCACACCCATAGGCTTGTAGTTGGTAATCGTCAGCATTCCCGCGCGGGCGGTTACTCCGGTTGGGAACCGATAGACAAACCACAACAACCCCGAAGCCAGCGCGAGCACCGAGAGCAAACCGCTTTCGACTTTAACTTTCTTGGTCATGCGCCATTCTTGAAATACGATTTCATATGCAGAGCAACTTTAACTGCTCCCTGCCCACCTGTTGCACCGGCGCCATCTGTCCCCAGCGTCAGGTTCTCTACGACGTAATAGTTGATCGAGCGTTGCATCCCGTTCAGAAAGCGGACCACGCTTTTGTAATCTCCCGTTACCGTCGCGTCCACGGCAATCTCGGTAACTCCCCTTCCATCCATCTCCTTGGCCCGGAAACCGAGGGTGCTGATCTGCAATCCCGCATCGCGCCCAAGCTGCGAAAGCTCCGAAGAGATCACAGAATAGCCGCCGCCGGCTGCGGGAAGTGATTCTTCAAAACGAACGCAATCTGCTTTGATTTTGGGCATGTCGCTCTGGATCGCCGTGGCACGTCCAACATCCGCCTTCAAAAGCTTTAGTTGCGTGGTCTGTTCCGCGATCTCTTGCTCGGGAGAGGTTTTCGAAGAAGCCATCTCGAGAGAATATAATCCCATCGCGGCATCGGCCACGAGCAAAGTACCGAGGACCCCTAAGATTATGTTTCTGCGCAACCTGAAATCGCTTCGCATTACGCCCTCGTATAAATCACAGTCAATTCCAGCACAACCTTGTCTCCCGAACCTTCCTGCGTAGGAGCGCGAACAGCCGTCAGATTGAGATGGGAAAACACCCCGGAGCCTTCCAGGGACTTCAGAAACTCAGTCTTGGCCTCTTCGCTGGTCGCACCCACCGTCAGCCGAACGGCGGCTTGACCGTTGACCTGGCTCGGCTCGATGTCCAGGACGCGCACACCGCCCGGAAGCACTTTTTCGAGGTCCACAAACATACGGGTCCAGTTAAAGCTCCGCGCATCAATGATATTGTTTATAAAAACGGCGCGATCGTGGAGCTCGGCGTTCTCGCGTCGCGAAAAGAAAGCGTCGAGTTGCTGGCGCTGGCTGGTGAGGCGCTCGATTTCTGTAGAGAGATTGGCCCGCTGCAAACGAAAGTTCGCTTCCAGCCGCCGAACGGTGTACACATGATAGCCGAGCGCCAAAAACAGCAGCGCAGCTACGGTCCCCGCCGTCCAGGAAAACACCAGAAATTTTCGGTGTGTTTCCAGCGGCTCGGTCGCGAGATTGAAACGGACTATCATATTTCTAGTGTTCCTCGCCTAGTTCCCTTCTCCTCTAAACCTGATTCATCATCCAGCCGACCATTCCTTCCAGTTTCTGCTCCACCAATGGTCGAGCCTCGGGCGGAATGCGGTGACGGACTGCTGCGGAATCGAAAGGCGTTTCCACCCGGCAGTGAAACTCGGTTTCAAGCTTGGCCGCAAATTCCGGCAGCCGCTTCCCCAGCCCACAGACCAGGACACTCGATATGTCTTGCTTCCAAACATCTTTAAAATAGGCGGAGACCGGATAGAGCTCGTCCAAAAGCATTTGCGGGGTTAGCTCCGCGCCCTGTGCCGGAAGTTCCGTGCAACGGTACACGCAGAGCTCACCCTCGCGTATGACGGTAATGGTCATCATGCCATCGGCCAGACGCGCAAGTAGTGTCGGTTGGGTTTCCTGCAACATGGCCACAGCAGCTAGCGAGGAACTGGTAAGCACACCGGCGTGCAAGTCCACGGATTTAATCAAATCTTCGTATTCCTTTACAATCCGCAACCGTGCCAGTGCAGTCGCTACATTCACTCCACCATCTGTATCGGCCATTTTCATGTACGACAACCACATCTCCGCGCTTTCAAACGGTAGACTCTTTCTCAACTTCCATCGTAGCAAGGCAACCGCCTCTTTGTTAGCCCGGGGAAACTCGTCGAATTTCTGAACGAACACGCGGACCACCGGGTCTGGCAGAAACACCGCCACCTCTTCATTCTTGGCATGAAGACGATTGCAGACCTCAGCCAGCGCCCCGTGCACGGCTGTGACGTCGACCAGGTTGGCATCGACCGGCGAGGGTAGGAGCGCCCCTGCCGGTACCGTCACCACGGCAATCCCCTCAACCGCCCCGGTTCGGGCCCACCGTACGGCCGTAATCCGATCCCGGCTGAACTCAATGGCTACGGAGGGATGCGCCATGTCATCCATCCAACGGAGGAAGTGGCGCACGCGGGTGTTCCTACGCAATACCTCCCGCCAGGAACTTAAGTTGGTCAATGCCGCCAAATCCTGTCCTTTCTAAGCCCGTCAGTTTATCGCAACGGACATTCCGCTATTTGCGCTTCGTCAAACTTCGGCATCGAGCGACCGGCCGCCTGCCCACGAACTCTTAGGGCTTCCCGGCCGGTCTGGCCTCGGGTTTCGCTGCCGGCTCTCTCCGTGGCCTCCAAAAATCTGGATTCGCTGCCGCCCACTCATTCGGGACATGGGATAGCTCGGGCCTCACCTCATAGAGGTTTCTGTCAGCACTTGCGTACGATTCACGAGCAATCTCCTCGAGCCGCCGCGCAGTCTCCGCGTCACCCGATTCCTGCAGCCTCTCATCGACAGCCAGCAAATCGTCGTTTTTGGCCAAACCATTCATCGGAGTGAGGATAAGGAAGGTTGGCGAGGACATGCCCACCTTTAACTGGTAAACGAGCCAGGGGGTGTCAGATTTGACCTTCGCGGACGATTCCGCCAGTAGCTGAAGGGCTTCGGAAAATTCACTCTCGCGACCCGGGAACAGCCGAACTTCCACAACATGCAGGTAGCGCATTTCGGCGAGATCGATGTTTTCAGGATTGTAGCTGAGGCCCTCGCGCTTGACTGCCAAAGTAACTCGTTCCGCCTCGATACTGGTTTCCATTTCCTGCTGGACATGGGCCAGATCGCGGTGCGTCGCGTAAAAGGTGTGCCAATCAGTTTCGACCTGCTCGAGTTCTTCAAAGCTCTCGAACGGGCTGAAAAGGAGTTCCTCGCGCGGACCGGAAATCGAATGCAGTTCGATCCAGTAGCTGGGTACCTCCAGGCGATCACAAGCTTGCGCGGTGGTAGCCTCCAATTTTTGCCACTCACTGCTTCTACCCTGCGGAATGTCCCGATGTTTCAGGAGCAGAAGCTTTGGAGGAGTCGCGGTATCTTTCGCCTCTTTTTGCGTCCGTGGCAGCGAGACACAGGAACCCGCAAGTAGGACGAATATCGTAACGAACAGCCTCAAGATCTTCATTCGCGCTTGCTCCAGGTCAGTCCTGTTCATTTCTTCCATGCACTCCTGCACCCAGATCCAGCAAGGATCGAGCCGCACTCGCTTATCACTGCCTTACCACCGAACAAGCTGACCTCCGCCATGCCTTCTGTTCCATTGCGACCTGTGAAATTGTCGACTCACCAAAAAATCTCCGTTCCTGCCGAGACCTGTCAGGAATTCATCGGTTATTAGGCTGCGGCTTCTGCCCCTGATTCTGTTGAATCTGCATTTGCCTTCGCTGCTCGTACATGCTCTGCAATTGTTGAATCATCTGATCGGAGGAACTCCCCGCGGGCTTGCTCGACCCTGGATCTGCGATAGCCGGTCGAGTCGGTAAATTGCTTGCAGCCGCGGTGGGTGCGGAGGTTGCCGGAGTCGGCGCTGGTGAGGATGGTTCGGCCGGGGTTACGGCGACAGGAAGCGAACTTTCCTGCTCCGAAACGTCCGGGAGATTCGCGTCAGCAGCTTGCTGATTTCGATTGGTACGATGCGTCAGCGGAATCCCGACATTGCCGCTCTCCGCCCCTTTGTTTCGCGGCGTGAGCAGGACACTGCGGACACCATCCGGGTCATCTTCCGAAGCCTGAATTACATAGTTAAATTCTGTACTGTCGAGCAAATCACGAAGCACCTTTCGCGCTGGCCCTGGGCCAAAATGAACCCAGATTCGTTGCACCGAGGCGCCCGGCGGAAGATCGATGTCCGCTCCCATCGAGCCGCGTACTGCGGCCAACACCTCGGAGAGCGAAGCGTTCTCTGCAATGATCGTCAACAGGCCCTCGTCATAGATTACTTGCGGAGGTTTCGTCGGTACATGGTCAATAGCGGCGGATCCAGGAAGATCCAATTCCGGGGATGGGTTTTGTAGTTCGCCTGATTCCGGTTTCTTTTGCGTGCCCGTTTTTTGAGCAACTCGTGGCGCTTGGCTCTGCGCCAATCGCTCGTCCGTTGCTGCCGAAAGATTGCTGACGGAAACTAGCGTGGAGACGCCAACCAGGACAAGCAGGAAAGCAACCGCGACGCCCGCCGTAGGAAGAGCGGGCAGGCCTGTACCGAGCGCTTTTTCTGCCAGTAATCGCAAGTGATGCTGGACACCGCGCATCAATATTTCCCATTCTCGCTCGCGGCCACCTGTGGGTCGCGAAAGTTTCATTCCCTATCTTGTCGACCTGCCTCCGAAAGGCGACTTATTAACGTATCTTTTCCCGCTCGATCCATCGCCTCTCTATCGGTACCATCATCCTGAACTTCAAATCTTCCCCGTTTGAAGGTTAGAGTATTTTTTACCAGACCGTTTGTTACGGCCGCGCTGTGGGTCGGATCGTCACTTCGTGTCTGCGCGTTGGCATGGACTGCCGCCCCGGCTGTGTACGTTGCGCAAATCTGGCGGCTGTAGACTGTTCGGCAAGTAACCCGGTCACTTGGGGGGGAGGAAACAGCTCCGGATTCGCGGGAAGGCCAAAGTACTTCAGATTAAACTCCGCCTTGGCGCTTTCGGTAGCTTTTTGAGCTTCCTCCTTCAATTGCTCACGTTGCAGCGCCATCACCATTTCGGACTTGGCGCTGGTAATCGGAATCGTCTGCTTTGAGACCAGCTTCAGAAGTACCAAGGCATTTGGTAAATCAATCACCGGAGTCAATTGTCCTGCCTTAAGATCAAAAACAACTCTTTCTCCAACAGGCAGGCTCATCCGACGCGCCGATTTCAAGGTGGTCGAGGGGGTGTCCGCTTTGATGCCCAATTCCCGATAGATTTCCTGTTGTAGCAAATCAAAATCCACGCCTGACTCAGCGCGCGTACGCAATGCTTCCATCTTCCCTTTCAAGACTTCGAGTTCTTGTGCTGCGCCTTCCGCTGACACGATGGATTTTGGAATCGAAAGCCGCTGCACCTCGGCTTCCTCGAAATCTGCAGCGTGTTCCGTGTAGTAGTTACGCAGTGCGGCCGGTTGCGCTTCGCTCGCCTTCGTCTCGATTTGCCGGTACATTCTGTCCGCAAGCACTTGCATGCGCGTCAATTTCTGATAAATCGCCAATTTCCTGACCACTTCCGGATCCTTGTCGAGGTGTAGTTTCTCCGCTGCTCCGGCTGCGGCAAGGAGCTTTGCATAGTCTATGGCGAGCTGCCGCCGCACTGCCGGGGAAGCGTTTGGCGCCAGAGCATTGAGTACCGTGTCCATCTCCGCGCGAGTGACCTGCGTCTTGCAGCT
The DNA here is from genome assembly GCA_963741165.1 of Candidatus Acidiferrales bacterium. Lineage (GTDB taxonomy): Bacteria > Acidobacteriota > Terriglobia > Acidiferrales > UBA7541 > Acidiferrum. Next base: position 348,992 of record CAVUHB010000002.1, read on the forward strand.
TTTCGCTCCGCCACCATTGGGCGCCCGTTCGCAAACCCCGCTCACCGTCACTACGGTCGCACTCGGTGCAATCTCCTCGGCTGGGTGTGCGCCTTTCACAGTTTGGCCTGCTCCCGGGTTAGTTCCCGAACTCGCAGTCGTGGCGGGCGCGGTTTTTGCCTGGGGATTATCCACCATGACCTGCGCGGATAACCAGGGGGTGGAAAGCAGGGCTCCGAGACACACGCCGAGAAACTTTTGGTACTTCCCATCTCCCCACATTCTGATTTGCCCTATCCTTACCCTTTCCATGTCAGTAGCTCCCATGTGATAGTTTGCATCCCGTACTTCAATTTCGGTAAATAGCAATGTGTGGCAGTCTCGGCGGCGAGCAATTCACTCCGTTTCGGCCAGATCTCGCAGTGCCACCAGGTCGTTCACGGACACTGCCTCGCGTCGGGTGGTAACGATTCCGCGTTCATCCCAGTCGGAGAGCAGGCGACTCACCGTGAACAAGGTGGTGCCGGTCAGCTGAGCCAGTTCCTCACGCGAAAGACAGACGTGCCGGATACCGTCCAGGTCCGTACCCACCTGCTCCAAAAGTCGAACCAGTTGACGGCTCAGTCGGCCGGCCACTTTTTCGGTGGATATTTCGCGATAGCGTTCTTCCATTTCGTGGAGTTGCTTTGACAGGATCTGCAGGGTATTTCGTCTGAGGATTGGGAATTTGTCCGCGACTGCTTCAAAAGCATTTGCATCCCAAACTAGCGCGGTACAGGCAGTCAGTGTCCTCGACATGGAGCAATGCAATCCCGGAGTACAAGCTCCGATCGCGCCGACCAGTTCGCCCACTCCAGTTAGTCTCAGAATCACTTCGGCGCCATTCTGTCCGATCTGAAGATTCTTCACGCACCCGGAAGTGAGAAGGAGGACGTGTCGCACTGGATCGCCTTCGAGAAAGATCGTTTGGCGTCGTGCATATTCCTTTTCATGCGCGGCGGCGACGATCTCACCACGGATGGCGAGGGGAATATTTTGGAAAAGCGGAGAATGTTGGAGAACTGCCAACTTGCGGTGGGCAGGACCCCTCTCATTCAGACTCGACCCAAAGGAACTCACTGCCGGGCTGGGCCCCCGGAGCGTCTCTTCACGCATCTCATACACCTCAAAACCGGCTTATGCATTTGCGTTGGCCCGTAGTTGATAAAACCAACCTCGAGGCTTCAATGCAAATTCAAATCACAAGTGACACGACATAGAAAACCTGTTTTGTTGCTCTCAAATGCGGGGGACTTGTTTGCTCACAGCCTCTGAACTAACCAACCCACTGAACCTGAACCTCACTGGCAGGAAGCAATTGCGATGCCAATTGTCATGGATTTGTAAACAGCTGGTAAACTGGTGACATAGCTCACACTTAACTGTTCACCCGTCACAAGGACGATTACTAAATTTGCACAAGTACGGAACTTCCTTGCCATACTCTTGCAAACCGCCCCGTCTCTAACCTGTTGAATTTCCCAGCACTACACGCGCTGGGCCTCCGAAGGTAGCTATCCCAATGGTAAATACTCGAGGCATCCCCGCCAGGCAGGCCTGCCAATTCTTTAAACTTAGATGGGTACCTATGGAAAAGCTGGCGCCGGGCAATAGCTCCCGCCGCCAGCTCGAGTTAACCCAGGTGCCTCTCAAACTCCTGGTCTTCCCACCCCCTTAAGGATGCGCGGTAGCTGGGACTGGTGGTGAAGTGGTCGGCAATGGTGCGGGTGGGTACAAAGCGGAGGCGGGCGATGCAGTTGTTCCCTGTGACGGCGCTTGCGTCTGCCCTTGCGATTGTGGCCGGTTCGGGTTCAACTGGCGCAGCTTCGCGCTTGGGGGCGTTCCGGCATCTGGGCCATTGGTCTTGGCCGGCTTCGGCTCCCTGTAGCGCAATCCGATATTGTTGCCGCTGCCTACTTCAATCAGCTTGATATCTTCGGTGGTAATCTCCTCCGCCCTGACGATGTGTGGAGTGATGGCAAACACGATCTCACTCTCGTTATGCTGCTGATCTTCCTGTGCAAACAAGTAGCTCAGGATGGGAATCTTCATCAACCAGGGATAGCCGCTGAGGGACTTGGTTTCGGAGTCCTGAAGAATGCCCCCGACCAGATTGATTTCTCCATCAGCCAATCTCGTTTCGTGTTCAATGCGACGCTGCCCGATAATGGGCTGAATGACGCCACCGATGTTCTGTTGACCGGTCACCGATGAAATCTCCAGCACCATTTTCAGGGTGACTTCGCGATCGGAATGAACGTGTGGGGTGATGTCGATATTCACACCGACATCAATATATTGAAATTGCGTGTTGACCAAGGGACTGACGCCAGCGCTGCCAATACCCGCGGCAAAGGAACCCGTCGCAATCGGGACGCGATCTCCAATTTTGAGTGACGCCTTTTCATTATCGAGGGCCCGGATCTGAGGCTTTTGCAATATCTTCGTCTTGCTGTCCGTTGCGAGAGCTGTAAACGTCACACTGGGGATCGCAGTGACGAATTGGCTCCCATTTACCCACCCAAATTTGACAAGCGAGGTTGCTCCGGCGCCGACCGCGGCAGCGGCCGATTGCAAACTAACGGTCGCCGAAGTCGGCACGGTTGTCCCTAAATTCATCAGGCGGTCGCGACTGACCTGCATCACCGCGACGTCGATCATCACTTCCGCCTTGGGCTTGTCGATATCCGAAACAAGCTTTTCTGCCAGGACCATCTGGTCAGGTGTGGCACGGAGGGTGATAGAGCTATGGGTTGGGTTCACCTGAATTCGGTTGATGTCTAGAATCCCTTTGAGCGTCCCCGCGACCTCCTGCAATTCGCCGGAAGTAGAGGTATTACGCAAATAAAAGGTTCTCATTACGTTGGTTTCAAATTCCTTACGCTTCCCTTCCGAAGACACAAAAATGGCCGTCGGAGAGATCGGCCGCCAGTAGGTTTTTGACTCCATGGCCACCATTTTGAGCGCTTCGCGCATCATTACTTCGTTCAACTCAATGGTGATTTTTTGCGGCTTGTAATCCAGGTCAAAGAGTACGTTGATTCCCCCCAACTTCCCGATCGTCCGGTAGATATTGTCCGCCGTTGTAGTCATGCGCAGAGTGATCGGGGTGTTTGGAGAAGGCTCGAGTTCCACGGGTCCTTCCGCCTGCTCGACCAGCTTGGCTAGCAGGGATTCCGGTTTCACATTGGAGCTGGCCAGCTCCGCCTGTTTCTTGATCAACCCGGCGGTGACTTGCAGTTCCTGAAGCGCGGCAAAACTACTGCCGTCAATTTCGGCGGCGCGCTGAAACTCAGCCATTGCCTCTGTATATTTCTGGTTACTGCGCAATTTAATCCCGTTGTCCACATGCTTTTCAGCTGCGCGTGTTCGAGCCCTCAGAAAGGCTGCCTCGTACTTTGGGTTCTTGGGCTTTAGGCTAAACGCCTCTTTAAATTCTTTGAAAGCCTCATCGTAGTTATTTTGTGATTCCGCCGCCACTCCGCGGGTGTAGGCTGCCTTTGCATCATCGGTACGGGACGGGAGTCCGAGCGAAAGGAGAAGAATCGCCGCCACTAACAGTCGCAGGCACTTCATCGTGTACTGCCTCCGTAACATCTGAGATCCATCCCTCAGATAGATACGCAGCCAATTGCCCCTGCCAGAATTCCGTAACTCGGCAAAGTTTTTCGGCCGGGAGAATAAGAATTTAGTCCAGCCTGTTGCAGCTCAGTTCAACGCCCGAGATACTAACTCAGGTTTTGCGGTGAGTACTTGACCTAGCGCAAAGAGCCACCCCACTATTTCGCAGCCAGATAGAATTCATCTCTGTCCACAACAGGATGCACAACGCCCGGATATTAAGGTCACCGAACGGCGAGGCGAGTCCTTGTGTTCGCTGAGACCAATGCGGAATAAAACGATGAGCGGTTAGCCGGGTTACAAGCAAAGAACACACGATTCCTTGGGAGACTCCGCGAACTGTCTCAAAATGATAATCAATCTGGCTGGCCAGCGTGTTTGGAATCCCGACGGATGGTCCGCCTAGGCAAATCCCTAGGCAGTTGTTCTTTATCGATTTCTATTCACCGCGTGCCGCGCGTTCCGAGCGCGTTCGATTAGTGTCTTTACCTGTTGCGCCGCGTCTATCAGCATCTCTGCTGTTACATTAGCGAGTCGCAGTCTCCCCGCGTGCAACAATCGCTGCATCCAGGCCAAATCCTGCGAACTGGCAGCATGCGACATGAAGTCCGCAGCATGCAACTGTAGAAAATCCCTCTTCCGGGCACTGGTGACTGCAGCGATAGAGCCCTCGCCTGCATCGATCATTGCTTCCAGAATTCTTTTGACTAGCGCCAGGTTCGGCTGCCCCTGCTCGAGAACTATTGAAACTGGCTCATGGTTCACTTGTCTCGAGATCGCAAGAGCACAGATGAACGTACAGGTCGCGTAACAATTCCCGACGGAACTCTTCAATTCTTCTCGCGTGTATTGCATATAAACTTTCTTGCTGATGGTGCACAGCAGCCCATCCAGCCTGCTGGCTTCGATGGCACGGCTCAAGGCAGGGGACAATTCGGCTGTCCATCCGGCATCCAATGATTTTTTGCGAAGGGCGGGTTTCCAGATCTTTTGGAAACTATCCCACTGTTCTTGCGAGCCATAAAAGCAGGCAACGCCTGCCACGGAGGCATTTCCGTCTGTCCCGCTCTCCTCAAGGAATGCGTGAATCACAGCCACAACCCTGGCGCCATTGCCGGATAATAGCGAAAGTAGTTCGCTCCCGATACCATCGCCCTGTCCATCCAATTCCTCAACTTTATTGGTACGCTTAGTCGGCCGGGGCATCGGGTCGCCTCACCTGCGCGGAGCCCCCCTGCGTTTTCCCTGGCGTGAGTTTCGACTTCGGCCGACTCGGAGGCATGTTATCGTGACCCTGTCGAGCAACCCCATGGGCCAATTTTTTTCGATTGAAATCGTTGATGATTGTAGCAACGTAAGCGCGAGTTTCTCGGTACGGAGGCACGCCGTGGTATTGATCCACTCGCTTTGGTCCAGCATTATAGGCTGCTAGCGCTTTCACCAAGTCATCGTTATAACGAGCCAGTAATTCCTTCAAATATCGCGTTCCGCCGTCCACGTTCGCAGCAGGGTCCATGGCGTTTTCGACTCCCAACCAGGCCGCCGTTTCTGGCATCAACTGCATCAGTCCTTGCGCCCCTTTTGGGGAGATGGCGTTCGGATGGAATCCGCTCTCGCGGCGGATGATACTTTCGATCAGGTCAGGGTCGATCCGACTTCGATTGCCTGCCGCGCTGATGACCTGTTTTACATCACTTGTCGTCGCGGGGATTGCTGCTATTGGCTCCTGCACCGAAGGCGGAGGCACTTCGAGTTCCTCAAAACGATCCAGCTCTTCGGTCGCAATCTCGACGTAGCTGTCCGATCTCTCCGTTAAGTACAGTCGCGTGATGCCGTCCCGCGACTCGTGTCGCACATGCCGGATGGCAAAACCATTCCGGAGAATTGCCAGTTCTTCTGCAGAGGCCGAAAGGCCCGCGAGGGTCAGCAAACCCAGGAGGATCACGGTTTGGAACCTTAGTTTCATCTAAAGCAGACACTTACTCCGCGAGGCGGAGTCCCGCCCCGACTGAACCATCCGCTAACCATCTAGCGTGGTGCGCGATTTGTCCTTGCGCCAGAACAAAGACATGCGGAACCGTTCCCGACCCGTATTTATGGATGCACAACGGTCGGGGCCGATCCGATTTCGGGCGAACTTGGGGTTTGCTGCGGGGGTACTTAATTTGGGTTATTTGTCCTCGGTACCTAGCGCCACTCCGATTTCATTCGCCACTTTTTGCAGTCCTACGCCATCGGCAGAAATCAGCGGGCTTCGATTCAGTAGCCTAGCCGCGTCCGCGAGATGCGTAAGCCCTCGATCCTTGCACTCCGTGAGAGCAGCACACCGTGCCTCAAAACTGTTGGCAAGGGCGAAAAGCGCGCCTCGCGTCTCCTCGATGCTCGCCTCCCCTTGATTCGCTTTGCCTAGATTCTGGCCAAGCAGGTCCAACTCGTAGGTAAAGGAACCTGCGCCATAGAAGAACTTTTCTTCAGGCTGGGCCAAGCAGTAGGTATCCAGTCGATTGCGAAGTTCCACAATCAGTGGCTGAATTGGTTCTTTGTTTTTTTCAGACGGAAAGGACAAGCGGACCGATATTTTTTGCGCTAGCTCGATCGACTCTTCAGGCGCCCCCACTTTGCGCAAGTCGCCCAGAATTGTCGCCGCCGCCCGTTCCGCTCCCTGATCCATTTTGGGCCACAATTCTTCAAGGAAACCCATGCTCAGGCCCAGTCCATAAAAGGCTCGAGCCCTGGTCTTTTTTTGGAGGGTTTGGAGTTCCGCAGCAACTGGATCTCCGTTCACGACTCTATCAGACGGAGGGTCAGCTGTTTTTGGTGGCTTGTCCCTCCCATCCTTCGGGACCGGCCGTTCCGCCGGATTTTTGAGCAAAGCCACGATGTCTGCGTGCCGCTGTTGTGTCGCCAGGGACAGGGCCGTGCCTCCATCACGGGCCTTCAGATCAGCCTTCGCACCATTTTCCAATAAAAGTCGCACCGTATCCGAATGACCCTGGTGCGCCGCTTCGATCAGTGCGGTTTTCCCCATATCATCCTGTGCGTTTATATCCGCATGATGCTCAAGCAGCACAACGGCTGTTTCCGTATCGCCCGCATAGGCGGCATGGAGCAATGCGGTCACTTCGTACTTGTTTTTGGCATTCACATTTGCGCCTTTGTCGAGCAGGAAGCGCACAGTACCGGTGCGCCGTGAGAAAGTCGCCCAGAACAAGGGTGTCCATCCTTCGGCGTCCGATGCATTTACGTTCGCGCCTCTCTCAAGCAACAGGCCCACCGTATCGGTATAGCCTCCGAACGCAGCCTCAATTAATGCAGTCCTCCCGGCATTGTCCCTAGCGTCGACCTCAGCCCCTTTTTCAAGCAAAGCCTTGACCGTGTTCGTGTAGCCTCGTGCCGCGGCTTTCATCAATGCGGTATTTCCGTAGGTATTCCCAACCGCATTCACCCCAGCGCCATCCCGGATCAGACTAAGTACCTCCGCCGTGTCTCCGCTCTCGGCGGCCTGTAATAGCTTTTCGTTCAGCAGCTCGCTTTTTGAAGGAACTGGAATTGCCGAAGGCTGCGCTGGGGAAGTCGACGACGCTTTGGAATTTTTTGTCCCGGCCGCCGGCGTAACTGCACCGGAAGAGGTGCCGACTGGAGATGAACTTTTGGAAGGTTCCTTGGCGTTCTTCTCTTGCGCCGGATGACTTGCGCCCTGCAAGATCGCAACAATTTCAGTGAATTTGTACTTTTCGGCCAGGCTCATCGCCGTGTTTCCGTCTTTATCTTTCACCTGGATGTCCGCGCCTTTCGCGACCAACACGCGAACCGTATCGAGGTGACCCAGGTCGGCCGCGCTCATTAACGGTGTCCAGCCATGACTGTCTTTCGCGTTAGGCCTTGCACCTTTTTCCAGAAGCGTCTTTGCCGTATCCGCATCGCCAGAGGAGGCGGCCCAGAACAGCGCAGATTTCTTCTCATTATCCTTTGCGTTGACGTCGGCGCCTTTGGTCACGAGCAGGCGCATGGCCTCTGTCCGCCGCGAAAACGATGCCCAGAATAGTGCCGTCCAGCCCACCATATCCGCGGCATTGACTTCCGCGCCGTGATCCAGCAATACCCGCATGGTATCGGTGTACCCATACGCGGCGGCTTCCATCAACGGCGTCTTTCCGTTTTTCTCTCTTTTGTTGGGATCTGCCCCCTCAGACAGTAATCTCTTAACTTCCGCCAGATCATGGGTCCGGGCGGCGTCGCTGAGTGTCGGATCGGCACCCTGACCTAATACGGTACAGGTAATCAACGCGGAGGCAACCAGGGCTGTGAGCTTTTTGAGCATTGTCGCTTCAGAGGGGAATCGCAGCATCTCATCTCTGCCTCGCACTGACCCGCTCCCCTGTATCGCGGGGCTCGGCAAGGCATCCAAGTCCACAGCTTTCGAAGTTATGATTTATTCTATCGTGCCGCAAATGTAAAGCGGGCAGGGATTACGGCGATGGCGTGAATGTATTACGACTTCCCCATCCTCCAAAGTTCCTTCGCCATCCCGTGATCGCAGGTAGAGATCGGCTCTCGGAACTCCTCTCAAACGGACCCGTACTTCTTTAAATGCACGGGAACGCACGACCGAGTGACGCCATCCGGGTAGGCAAGCCCAGGTGCCAGCGAAGGGCCTTATTTTGGGTAAAAGAAATGCTCGAGACCCCATTCGCGCCGCCCGGCTGGGGTTGAGCGATCTCGATCCGCTTTGGTTTCAGAAATCCAACCTGCCGAACTGGGTCACGATTCGGGGATCGTGATTACCACGAAAGTTTTAGTCCCAATTGAACTTGCCGCGAACTGGTGGAGGTAGACGTGATCACACCGGCTGTCGGCGACGGATCTCCCGTTGCCGAGGCATACACCACCGGATTCGGCGTGTTGAAATTCGTGTGATTGAACAGGTTGAAAAATTCCGCACGGAACTGCAGACTGATGCGTTCTGAGAGCGCAAGCTTTTTCGCCAGCGAAAAATCGGTTTGCGTCAGGCCAGGGCCCCGCAGAATATTGCGCCCCACATTTCCATACGTTCCCGGGAGCGGTTGAAGGAATGCGCGTGGATCAAAATACTTATCTGGCCCGCCCGGGATTAGATTGCCGGAAAAATCAGGATTCCAGCTGGGCCGCACCGGATTCCGCGTATCGCCGTCGTTTGAGGGGTTGTAGGAAAGCTGTGGCGTAAAGGGCAGACCGGATTGCAGCGTCACGATCGCACTGAGTTGCCAGGATTCCAGCAACTTATCCGCTACGGGCTTCCCGAGGGATGCGTGACCCCGGCCAAAGGGCAGATCGTAGATCGCCTGAAGAACGGCCGAATGGCGGAGGTCGAAGGAGGCGCGCCCGTAGTCCGCCTTCGGCTGAAGCGGATTGGCGATGAATGCCGGGGAGTTGGTAGCTACACTGGTGTTCATATTGTCTCCGTCATCCAAGGATTTCGAGAAAGTGTAGGCGGCGCGGAATTGCAGCCCGCGTGACCAATGATGCTCAAAGTCAAACTCAAGGCCGTTGTAGGAACTGATGCCCTGGGAAAACCAATGAGTCGTATTCCAGACTGCACTGTTTTGCAGCGCCGCGCCAGAACGATAGTAGTAAGCACCGTCCGGATAACCTGCGGGGCAGGGTGAAGCGGGGCAAATCGTCGGCGCAGGCAGGTTCGCGTCCAAAGAAAGTAGTTCATAGTATCCGTGAGAGCCAGCGTAGCCAACGCCAAGGGAAGTGTTGGTAGAGAGTTGCTGCTCGATCTTCAGACTCCACGATAAAACTGTGGGAGTTTTCAAATCCGGCTGAACTCCGCTGGGAATAACTTTGGAACCAGGATAATTCGCGTCCGGAGCGATGCTGGAAAATGCAATGTTCTTGACGGCGAAGACAGGGTTAAACGGACCATTTTGATCGAGCCGGTAACTCAAATTATCAAGAAGCGCGTAGTACAAACCGAAACCGGAGCGAATCACCGTCTTCCTCCCTTCGAACGGAGACCACGCAACCGCAACACGTGGAGCTGGCAGGAATTTCGCATTGTTGACGGCAAATGCGGAGGATCCCACGACGGGATCTGTCAGGATCACGCCGTTTGAGTCAAATGCATAGTTGGAAGCGCGGGCGTGTGCTTCGTTCCAGCCGTTTGTGGACTCCGATCGAAATCCGAGCCGCAATTCCAAAGAAGGGTTGATTTTGATGGCGTCCTGAAAAAAGAATGCCGCTTCGGTCGACCTCCAGGATAGCGGTGTGTAGCCCGGGGCGTAGGTGTAGGTACTGACTTTGCCCTGAAGGAATGTTTGCAGGTTGGTAAAGGACATTTGTCCGTATTGGTCCTGGACCAGTGTGTCATTTGCTTGCAATCGCTGTACCCAGCCCCCAACGTTAAAGGTGTGGCGGCCGTGCGTGAAAGAAAGTTGGTCGGATAGGGTGTAGAGATTGCGGACTGCAGTCAGGTTGCTCCCAGCATTGCTACCGCCGTTGGTGATCTGCGAAGCACCATTAAGCGTAGTTCCTCCTCCCACGACGACAGCTCCGACGGGCTGGCCATCGTGAATCCAGCCCGGTAGCTCGATCGTCGTGCCGCTGTTGAAATAGAAGGCCCCGCGCGAAAAGCCAAAGGTAAGTTTATTGAGCAGGTTGGATGTAAATATGTGGGTTTCACTCAGACTGGCGACCTGCTCGCGCAAAGAAATGTCGGTTCTGGTGATGGGATTGGTCGTGGGGGAATTGGCTTCGCTATCGTCGAGGGTGTAGACAACCGAGAACGAATCGGCGTCCGAAAAAATCTGATCGAAGCGCACGGTCCCGAAATCTTCGCGAATATCCTGCACTGGATTGCTAAAGGCTTTGGCAATCCCGCTCGGAGATCCGGCGGCCGTGAGAATTTCAGGACCGTTGGCGACGGGCCACAGGGCCAGCAGGGGTTCGATGCTGACGACAGCGCTGGCACGGGAGGTGTCATCTGGAACCAGCGAAACGTCACTGACTCCGAGGGACTGACGGAAGCCTTCATAGTTCCCGAACAGGAAGGTCTTGTCCTTGCGCAGGGGGCCGCCGAGCGAGCCGCCGAAAACGTTGCGCTCAAATGGTGGAATGCTCGATTGGTCAAAGAAGTTACGTGCGTCTAGAGCACTATTCCGCACAAACTCATACACCGAACCGTGCACTTGATTTGTACCGCTGGCGGTGACAACACTCACTTGGGCGCCGGGGCGCTTCCCGTACTCCGCGCCGTATGTGTCTTTTACCACGGCAAACTCCCTGACGGCGTCAACACCCAAAAGTTGTCCGCTGACACCACCTGGAGTGTTATTGATTTCCGATGCGCCGGTGTACTCTACACCATTCAGGAGAAAGAGATTTTCTTGCGGGCGGTGGCCGGAGGCGGAAAACATATTTCCAAGAACAGAGTTGGACGTGCCGATTCCTCCGGCGCGTTGCGAGGTGTAGTTCACAATTCCGGGATTGAGGGTGAGCAGTTGGTCATAGCTGCGGCCATTTAACGGCAGGTCTTTCACCTCACGTTCGCTGACAAGACCTGAGGTATCCTCGGTTGAAACGATCACCACGGCAAGCTGTGAACTCACCTCCACCGACTGGCGAACACCCTCCACCTGCAATACCAGCTTCAGGTCCTGATGTTGACCGACGACAAGATTGAGACCCGTCGTTCGCTCCGTGCGAAAACCCGTTTTCTCCGTCACCACTTCGTATGGACCGACCGGTAGAGACGAAGCATGAAAACGGCCAGACGGATCAGTTTCAAGTATGCGTTGCGCACCTGTCTCGAGATTTATGATCCTTACCGCGGCTCCCTCGACGTCAGCTCCGGAGGAATCGCTCACGGTGCCTGCGAGCGAGGCGTCTCCCTGCGCGCGGGCCGACGGGGCAGACCACGAAAACGCGCAAAGGAACAACAGGGCACTGTAGAGACTGCTTCTTAGTACTGTTTGGACTACCGTTTTAAAAGAAACCATTCTCTGACTCCTCGAGCGATAAAGTTTTTCTGCGCCGGACCATCGAGCCTGGGAATAAGGGTCGATTCGCTAGAACGGATGGACTGATCGAACGGCGGGGTCAACAACAACGACAGGAAAAATGGGGGAACAGATCGCCCGTAGATATCGTTCGGAGAGTCGCTAGGGAGAAATGGGAGAGCAGTGAAATTCTGTGCGGTGTGCTCATCGCTGCGCCAACGCATGAGGTTTGTCCTGGAGGTTTGCCGAGTGGCTTGTGCCACGCGTCGAAAGGGTGTACAAGCCAGACCAGACCAGTTGGAGGCCAGCACAAATCGCAAGGATGGCCACAACTGCTCTTAATTTGCGCGCGGATACCTGCCGGGCAAACATACACCCCAGCACAACGCCGGGAATCCCACCCAACAACAGCTCCAACAATATCGACGTACTGATGGAACCAAAAGACCAGTGAACGATGCTCCCGATGATTGCCAGGACAAGTCCGAACAGGAGATCCGTGCCAACCACCTGGGCCGGAGCCATTTCGGAATAGTTCAGCAGAAGTACGGTGCCGAGAGCCCCGGCTCCGGCGGAAGAAAACCCGGACTCGACGCCGATCGGAAATGCCAGCCAAGGCAGCCACCGCGAATTTTTCAAGGCGAAGCCCTGGTTTTGGACGCGCGGGACAAACGTGACGCTCGAGGAGATCGCCAGCAGGAGGCCGATCACGATGATCAGAAGCGGGCTGCTCTCATTTTTGGCGAGCACGCGCAGGAAATACATACCGAGAACCAAACCGGGCACCGCGCCCTGGACGAGAAGCCGGAAGTAGCGCACATGAACCTGCTTCGCGGCGAGATAGAACGGGGCCGCAATCAGGCGGAGAATTCCGGCGAAAACAAAAGCAGTCCCAACAGCTTCCCCCGCAGGGAGTCCGACAATCAGTAAAAGTGCCGGCACCGTAAAACTTCCACCGCCGATTCCGGTAAGTCCCACGGCGAAAGCAATCAGAAAGCCGAGGAGAAGGTGGGTCATTCGGAACGCTCCGAAAAAGTGTGAATGCCGCATTCCAGTTTCTGTCCACCCCAACGACCCGACCGGGGGTTTTGCGGATCTTCGGGAATGGCCGTGCACGGCTGGCAGCCGATGCTGAGGTAGCCCTGGTCATATTGCGGCAAATAGGCCAGCCCGTTCGCTCCTGTATATTTCCAGACTTCCGCCCAGGTCCAATCCGCGAGGGGACTGACTTTTAGCAACGTTTTGCCTACCGGCAACTGGTGATCCTCTAGCTTTTTGAGGTTCTTTCGCGTCGGAGACTGTTCGCGCCGAAGCCCGGTAAACCAGATCTCAAACGGTTCCAGGGCTTCGAGCAATGGTTCCACTTTGCGCAGTTGGCAGCACTTCGTGGGTTCCGCACGATAGAGAATGCCAAGTTCGTTCTCCTGCTGAGCGACAGTTTTTTTCGGTAGGACATTCACCAGATTCAATTTCCAATCGCGAGCCAGCTTGTCGCGAAACTCATAGGTTTCCGGGAAGTGGTATCCGGTTTCAAGGAAGAGCACGGGGATGTTGGGGCGCCGCTTTCGCAGTAGATCGAGAACCACGACGTCTTCCGCCTGGAAGCTGCAGGTAAAACAGGCAAGCGTGCTCGGATTGTCGATCAGGATCGTTTCCACAATTTCTGCGGCACTATCGGAATCGCAACGAACTTTATCGATTGAGAGGGACATTTCAATTCACCTTGCCTTCCAGTGAGTCTTCCCTGTCGATTCGCAAAGTTTCAGCCTGGATCAGCGCTTCCTTCAGCAATGTCTCCGCTCTACAATCGCCGCTAACCACCGAGAAGGTGAAAAGCGACTCGCCCGCGATCGCGCCGAGAACGGCTTCTTGTTCATCGGAAACTGCATCGCTTGAAAGGACAATCACTGTGCCGCCCCGCCACAGCGAAGAAAGAACCTGAGGAAGCGCTGCGTGCGAAACATCACTCGCCCGGACCATGAGCGCTTCGAAGCCTTTTTGGAAAAGTGCACGCTCCAGGCGCTCGGCCCAGACCCTGTCGCCTACGACAGAAAAGAGGGCGGGACGATGCCCGTGGCGCGCATTGCGTTCATTCACCGTGACGGGTTGCAGGGACTTTGCGTTGACCGGTCCTGATCGCCCGAGGGGTCGCACTTCCCTTCCGGAGAGATCTTCGCGAATCATAGCCGCGCCGACAGTGGCGTTTGAAATGGGATCGATCAGGATAAAGCTGCCGGTGGTCCGATTGCAGCTGTAAGCATCGAAAAACAAGGGCGCACTGGTCTCAAAGTCGACAGAAGCAATTCCATTCATTTCTAGTTCGTTGGCAGCGTGTTCTGTCAGACGATTTACATCGATTCGGAAACGGATACTCGTAGCCCTTGCCCTGACCTGTCGCCCGGAGTGCTTCAGCAGGTAGGTTTGATTGAGTTGCAGACTTTTTGCATTGAGCCAGACAACCATGGCAGAGAAGCGGCTGGAGACATGGGGAGGATTGAGCGGCGAAACCAGCATGTCCCCCCGACTTAGATCGATTTCGTGTGCCAATTTCAAAGTGACAGACTCGGAAGAAATTGCTTCAGCAAGATCGCCATCAAAACTGACAATGGATTCGATGGTGGTTTGTTGGCCGGAAGGGAGAGCAAGGACGGGGTCACCTGGGCGAATCGTCCCGCCGGCAATGCGCCCGGAAAAGCCGCGGAAGGTCCGGTCTGGTCGATTCACAAGTTGAATAGGAAGGCGCAAGGCATCGCCCCGATCGTCGGAGCGAGGAGGTACTGTTTCGAGATGACGCAACAGGGTGGGGCCGGAATACCAGTGCGTTTTCTCGCTGCGGGAAACGATATTGTCGCCTTCCAGTGCGCTAATTGGAATACATTGGACAAATGGAATTCCCAGATGGCCCGCCAGGGCAGTAAATTCTGTTACCAGTTTCAAAAAGACGTCCTCCCGATATTCGATCAGGTCCATCTTGTTGATGGCTGCAAGCACGTGAGGAATTCCAAGAAGTGAGGCGATATACGCATGGCGGTGAGTCTGCGGCAGTAAGCCTTTGCTCGCATCAATCAGGATAATGGCGAGATCAGCAGTGGACGCGCCGGTGGCCATGTTGCGGGTATATTGTTCGTGGCCAGGCGTATCGGCGATGATGAATTTTCTGTGTGCCGTACTGAAGTAGCGATAAGCCACGTCGATGGTAATTCCCTGTTCGCGTTCCGCTCGCAACCCGTCCGTGAGCAAGGAAAAATCGATGGGGCCAGTCGAGCGGTTGAGGCGGCTCTTCTTGATGGAAGCTAGTTGATCCTCGTAAACAGCCTTCGAATCATGCAATAACCGGCCAATTAGAGTGGACTTACCGTCGTCGACGCTACCTGCAGTGGTGAAACGAAGCAACTCCTTGTCGAGATTCTGCAATAGGAAAGCATCCAGGCTCTCAAAGCGTTCGATATGCTCAGCGGTCAGCATCAGAAATATCCTTCCCGCTTCTTGATTTCCATCGAACCTTCTTCATCGTGATCAATAGCTCGGTTCTCGCGCTCGGACCGGCGAAACGAAATCATCTCCGCGATAATTTTGGGAACTGTATCGGCATCAGACCGAATCGCACCGGTACACGGGACGCAGCCGAGAGACCTCATACGGCAGCTAATTCTCTTGGGCTGCTCTCCTGGCAGGACGTGGTCGTTCGGATAGATCAGGACGATGGAGCCATTCCGCTCCACAGCTTCGCGTTCTGCCGCGTAATAGAGGGGCACGATGGGAATGTTCTCGACGTGGATATAGAGCCATACGTCGAGTTCTGTCCAGTTGGACAAGGGAAATACGCGAATGCTCTCGCCTTTGTCGATGCGTGAATTGAAATTGTTCCACAGCTCTGGCCTCTGATTTTTGGGATCCCACTGACCCCGAGAATCGCGAAAGGAGTAGATGCGTTCCTTGGCGCGAGATTTCTCTTCATCGCGACGGGCACCGCCAAAGGCCGCGTCAAATCCGCCTTCCTCCAATGCATCGAGCAGTGATTTGGTTTTCAGAAGGCCGCAACACTTCTGAGTGCCAAGCGCAAACGGGTTGGCTCCCTTCTGAAGCGCCTGACGGTTCTGGTGGACGATCAGTTCCGCGCCAATCTCTTTTGCATAGCGGTCACGGAATTGGATCATCTCCGGAAACTTGTAACTGGTGTCGATGTGCAGCAGTGGAAATGGAATTTTGCCGGGATAGAAGGCTTTCTGCGCCAAGCGCAACATCACGGAGGAATCCTTGCCAATGGAGTAGAGCATAACGGGGCGGGCAAACTCCGCCACGGCTTCGCGAAGAATATACATACTCTCGGCTTCGAGCGCCTGGAGATGGCTGAGTCTTTTGGTCGAGGCAACAGGCGATGGACCAATCAATGGGCTCGGTGCCGGAAGGCTTGCAGCAACCTCGGTTGTCGGCTGTGTCATATCTCGGTTCCTCAGGACCTTTGGCATATGCCCTAAAAACGAAAAACCCACCTGCCAGAAAGCTCTGGAGGTGGGAATCGATGCGACTCAACTAGAATTAAATTCCTAGACTAAGAGCCTCCCAGCGCCAGAGCACACCCCTGCGCAACAAAGACAACAAGTACAACAATTGTCTCTGTGCTGGCCCTGTTGGGAGTTCAATAACATGCACATTAGAGTAGGGGAGAATGGGATTCGTCACAAGGCGGAAATCGAACCATTTTTTGGATGCGTAACAGCAGGATTTTAGATCGTAGCGGAGGGGAACCGGCGGCGGTCCGGGACCAACGCTGGATTCGCCTGTCTTGGCCGATTACACTTACGGCGTAGATCATTGCGAAATGAAGGATTAAGGGTGCGGCATTGACATCCCGTAACGAGCAAATCACGCAGCTACTCCCCATGTTTTTGAAGATTACAGGCCGAAGTTGCCTGGTAGTTGGGGCCGGCGCTGAAGGTGAATCCAAGATTACGCACTTGCTGTGCGCGGGGGCCAAGGTCGGTGTGGTCGCTCCCGAGGCAACTGCGGCCGTACGGGCTTGGGCCCGTGCCAGGAAAATAAAATGGCAAAGGCGTATCTTCAGAGTCAGCGATCTCGACGGTGTATATCTGGTCGTGGCGGCGACAACCTCGCCAACGGCGCATAGAAAGATCTACCGCGAAGCCAAGCGCAGGGGAATACTTTGCAACGTGGCGGACGTGCCACCGTTGTGCGACTTCTATTTTCCAGCAGTGGTACGCCGCGGGCCACTGCTCATTGCCGTTTCGACTAGCGGGCAGAGTCCGGCACTGGCGCAACGGATCCGCAAGCAGCTGGAAACACAGTTTGGCCACGCATATGAACGATGGATCAAGGAATTAGGCAAAGCTCGGAGAAAGCTGCTGGCCCGCAAGATGGATGAGACTAAGCGCAAACATCTCTTGCACCAGATGGCCTCGCCGGCAGCATTCAAACGATTTGCACAGGGACGAAGTTCAGAAGGCAAAGGGGACAAAACCAAAAGTGGCAAGCGGAGAGGATAGCTGCCCCGATTTCGTTACGGAACCGCAACCGAGGAAGTGACTAACGATTCTTCTAGACGAGAGGCGCGCACCTCTGCACTTGATCGTGGGACTGATGGACCAAAACCAGTTCCGGACCGCCGGATGGTGTGAACACTATTTGCGACTCCACCACACGATAGTAACTCCGATGCATACGACGGCGATGCCCAGCCAGCGATGCCGGCTGATGCGTTCGCCGAGAAAGACTTTCGCCCCGAAGGCTCCTGCAGCATAGCTGAGTGCGCTGACCGGCACGACGAAACTCACTTCCTGGAATGAAAGAATGGCAAGAAGCGAGAAGAATGCCAGGCTCATCAGCGAAACGCCGAGCCACATCCAGGGCAACTGCAAAGCCTTGAGAATAACGTTGAGAACGGATTTTGGCCGGAAGTCGTGAACTTCACCGATGCTCTTCATGGCGCGGCTAACGCACAGCTCTCCACCCGTGCCAGCACCTACGATGAAAAAGAAAAGCACAGCTTCACGCACGATCAACCGCTTGCGTGGTGTTGGGCGCAGTGCGGCCCACGACAAAGACTCCAAGACAGATGACGGACACGCCGAGCCAGCGTAGTGGAGAGATCACCTCTCCAAGAATAAAGTAACTGAGCACGGAGATGGACAAGTAGGAAAGGGACGCTGCCGGCTGCACGTAACTGTAGTCGGCCCAGGTCAGCAGGAGTAGGTAGGCAATAAAAAAAGTGAGCAAGGAAGCAATGCCAAGCCAGATATAGCCGGTGGTAAAGATGCGGACAAACACGTGCTCGAGATCGCTCAATTTCCAGGTGTTTGCCGAACCAACACTCTGCATGCCTTTTCCGAGCAGAACGTTGCCGAGAGGCGCAAAAAAGACGATCGCAAAAAGCAGCAGATACGTTTTCAAACGTAAACTAGGCCTAGCTTTCATGCGATTGTCGACACCCTCCTGAACTATCCAATCAAGTTCGTAGCCCTGTTCTGGAAGTTTGCGGCCACAACTTAAATATCTATGCTACTTGAACCGATGACAAGCTCCAAGCTAGACTAATGAAAAGTTACCGTTCGGTCAGCAAAGAGTAGCGCTGTTTTCCCGCTCCATTGCGTTCTTCGGTTCTGAATCTGCCCCAGCTCCCAAGGACGAAGAGACGAGCGCACCACGCGTTACCCGAGGACAAGGGGCACACGAAATTTGACAAATGCTGTTTACCTACTTTTGGGAATCGCGGCAATCCCATTTATCTATCTTTCCTTGGCAATTTATAGTGCCGTTCGGTTTTTCGGCAGCGCGAATTCTCCCCGTCCAAAGAATCTCGACTACACGCCTCCGGTCAGTTGCCTCAAGCCGATCCGCGGGCTAGACCCGGAGGCGTATGAAAACTACGCGAGTTTCTGCCGGCAGGATTATCCCGATTATGAAATTATTTTTTGCGTGGATGAAGACGATCCCGCGCTACCGTTATTGAACAAGCTGATTCAGAATTTCCCGGAACGTTCCATTCGACTGCTGTTTGGATCGGATCCGAAGGCGATTAACGACAAAGTGGCGCGGCTCGATCGGCTAACCAAGGCCGCGCGGTACGATCTGTTCGTCATCACCGATGGCGACGTACGGGTAGCTCCGGACTATCTTCGCAATGTGGTGGCGCCGTTTCGCGATGAAAAGGTAGCGTCGGCCACGTGTATGTACGCCTCAACGCGTGAAAAATCCTTTGTCGAACAATTGCAATCGATCGGAATGCTTTCTGATTTTTTTCTGGGCATTGTGGTGGCCTGGCAGCTGGATGGAGCGAAGTTCGCACTGGCACAATCGATCATCACTACGCGCAAGAACATTGAAGGTTTCGGTGGTTACCTTGCCATCGTTGATCGTCCTGCAGACGATTTGTGGATCGGGCGGCTGGCCACGGAACAGGGATACGATTCCGTGCTACTCCCCTACGTAGTGCAGACGGTGCCCGATTTTCACTCCTTCCGGCAATTGTTTATCAAACGTACGCGTTGGATGACGGTGATGCGTCACATGAGGCCCTGGGGACATCTCGGATTGATTTTCACCTGGTCGTTGCCCTGGTCGCTGCTGGCCTTTGCCGTCCAACCGACCGCCCAAGTAGCCGCAGCCTACTTTGGCACTTATCTGCTTCTCCGGACGATTTCTACACTACTTGTGGCGCGATGGGGAATGAAACAGAAAACAGTTTGGAGCAAACTGTTGCTCATCCCTATTTGGGATATGCTGGCCTTCGCGATCTGGCTGACAAGTTTTTGGCAGAGAACCATCCGGTGGCGCGGCGAGGACTATTTTCTAAAAAACGGCACCCTGGTCCTGGCTACCGCGCGAGAGAAGCAAGGAGCCGCGGGTTAACAGCTGCCTGCCGGTATTGTTGGCCAATCATCTGAAATAATTTGGAGTTGCAAAGCAGTAAACGTACCGCGTTGGTGGACTCGCCGCCTTTCTAGGGGCAACCAGAGAGCGAATCATGAAAAAATATCTTGTGACGGGCGGTTGCGGCTTCATAGGAACCAATTTAATTTCGCGGCTGGCAAACCAGTCGGCATCGATCCGCGTCTTGGATGACCTCAGCATGGGCCGGTACGAGGACATTCAGCCATACGGGGTTGAGCTGCAAGTCGGGGATATTCAGAATCGTTCGGCAGTCGAGAAAGCCTGCGCGGGTGTGGATGTGGCCGTACATCTTGCCGCACACACCAGGGTGATCGACTCCCTAGAGAACCCTGATCTGAATTTCGCAATCAATGCCCAGGGAACCCTCAATATGTTGCAGGGCTGCCGCAAGGCTGGAGTTAAAAAATTCATCTTCGCTTCGACGGGTGGGGCAATTCTTGGGGAACAGGAACCACCGGTGCATGAGGGGATGGTTCCCCGCCCCGTTTCGCCGTACGGAGCTGGAAAGCTGGCCGGTGAGGCCTATTGTTCGGCATTCCATGGATCCTACGGACTGAGCACGGTGGCCCTGCGGTTCTCCAATGTGTACGGTCCATTCTCCTACCATAAAGGGAGCGTGGTAGCGCAATTTTTCCGTAACATCATGCGCGGGGAACCGCTGGTGATCTATGGGGAAGGCCACCAGACGCGTGATTTTCTCTACGTGGCCGATCTTGCCGATGCAATTCTGCTAGCGGACAAGAACGATACCCCCGGAGAAGTCTTCCAGATTGCATCGGGCAGAGAAACTTCCGTTCTCAGCCTGATCGAGGAGATGAAACGGGTATTGCCCAAGATAAAGTTGGACGTTCGCTTCGAGCCAGCTCGCACGGGTGAAATCTCCCGAAATTATGCAAGCATCGAAAAAGCCCGCCGACTTCTGGGATTCGATCCCGCGACGCGTCTTGCCGACGGGTTGCTAAACACCTGGAACTGGTTCCAATCAAAGAGTGCGCAGCTCGCGGCGGGATAAACCTAGAGCACCTCAGGAACCTGCCTGCTTGACCGAAGTGTGGACCGCAGGGGCTCGGTGCTTTAGGTCATTCTTGGTATTCCGCCAGTTCACCGTTGGCATCATTAGGGAAAGATCGACGCGCTCGCGATATTGAATGGCGATATTCACCAGAGAATCCAGAAGCGATTCAGATAGCAGATGCGGTTGCAACCCAAGGTCAATCAGTTTCGAGTGCTTGGCATTGTAGTAGTGCTGCTCAGCTTCAACGCGCGGGTCGGGGAGGTGATCGATTTCGATGTTCAAACCTAGTTGTTTGCCCGCGGTTTTCACCTTTTGCGCGAGATCGAGCACCGAAAACTGTTCGGTGAACTGGTTGTAGACGCGACACTCGCCCGGAGCGGCCGGGTTCAGGCAAGCCAATTCTATACAGCGAACGGTATCGCGAATGTCCAAGAATCCGCGCGTCTGCCCGCCCTTGCCGTAGACCGTCAGAGGTACTCCGATGGCTGCCTGAACACAAAAGCGGTTGAGGACGGTGCCAAATACGTCGTCGTAGTCAAAGCGATTGATAAGCGACTCGTCGAGCGAAGTCTCTTCGGTGGTGGTGCCGTAGACCACGCCTTGATTTAAGTCCGTCGCGCGAAGCCCCCAGATCTTGCAGGCAAACATCATGTTGTGACTGTCGTGGACTTTCGAAAGGTGATAAAACGAGCCGGGTTGTTTGGGATAAGGAAGGATATCCTTGCGGCCGTTATGATCGATGGTGATATAGCCCTCTTCGATATCGATGTTTGGCGTGCCGTATTCGCCCATGGTGCCGAGCTTGACGAGGTGACAATCCGGAAGGGCTTCGCGCATGGCGAACAGGACGTTCAGCGTGCCAACGACATTGTTCATCTGAGTGGAGACCGCGTGTTTGCGATCGATCATGGAATATGGCGCGGATCGTTGCTCCGCAAAATGAATTACGGCGTCAGGCTCGAAACCCTTGAGCGTGGAGAACAAAAAGTCATAATCGGTGACATCACCAATGAAGAGGTCAATCACCTTGCCGGTAATGTGATTCCAGGAACGCAGTCGGTCACTAAGAGGCTGAATGGGAGTCAGGGTCTGGGCGCCAAGCTCATGATCCCACTGGCGACGGATAAAGTTATCAACGATTGCAACGGAATGCCCCCGCGCGGATAAATAAAGTGCCGTAGCCCACCCGCAATAGCCGTCTCCACCCAGGACAATAATTTTCATATCTTCCTCTCGATTCAAGACCACGCCGGACGGTCGCGTTCGATTGAATTTGAATTTGCATTCCTCAGCGATCCGAAATAAGTTCCAACAACGAAATAAAGCCATCCCGAAAAAGACAAGTTGCACGAAAAACAACGGCTGCAACCGAAAATAAAAATCAATCGGCCGATCCTACCCCGATGTAGCCAGACTCGGCTTCCTCCAGGTCCTCTGCAAAGGGATGAACTACTCGAGCTACTCCAAAGAGGTATACCAACAGGCCCAGCAATCCCACAAGGAAATTCCAGAGGCGAACACAAAGTAAGGTTTCGGCCCCCCCATCCATGCCGGCCAGGTCAAACAGAGAATTAAATGCCGTTTCACCGACGCCAATTCCACCAGGAGTAAGAGGCAGGCTGTTGACGAGGTGCCCCATGGGGGCTACCAGGACCAACCGTGAGGAAAAGGAAGTGGGCGCAATAGTGTAGAGACCCAGTCCGGTTACAACCATCAGCGCCAAATTCGCGAACAGTGAGAGGATCAAAGCATAGAAAAGTGCAGTTCGAGCTTTACCATGCGTCACTAAACCATCAATAACGCGCAGGGCGAGATTCTGGATCCCGGGCCATCTGGCAAGCAACGAGGCAGCCCATGAACGAGTGGGCGTGAAAAACATGAACACGGCCGCGCCGAAAAGCATGGTTCCCCCGAGGAGTGCGTCGATTAACAAAATACGCTTCAGAACAGGGGCGGACCGCAGCAGGCCAGCAAAAAAGGGAGCAAACAAAAGCGGGAGCAGAATCAGGGAAAAAAGCCCCACCAGACGGTCCAGAATCAAAACGGTGGCCACCTCCGCGCGCCTGCCGTGATTCTCCCGGGTGGCGTAGACGAGTTTGGCGATATCGCCCCCGGCCGCACCGGGCAGGAACGTTGAGAAAAAGAAACCGATGAGATTGAGCTGAATGGAATTGGGAAGAGAAAGTGTGAGTCGCGCGCTTCGGAAAAGGAGAGAAGCACGAATAGACATGAACAAAATATCCAGAAAAAGAAACCCCACAGCTGCCAGCGTAATCGTCCAGGCATGAGAGAGACGGCCCAGGGAAGAGAGATCAATTTTACCGGATTTGGCCAGATAGAAAATGATTCCAAGACCGAAGGCAAGCCGCAAAAGTAAAAGTAGTGCCTTTCGCAAGAGGGACGGGCGAAGAGTTGAGGCGGAACCCGGTATGGGATCAGACGCGTTCATCGGCTCCTTCCAGCTGGGGAGAGCAACAGCAGGCGCTCGGTCGTCGGGGAGTTTTCCGCACTGCGCAATTCGGATCAAACGAACGTGGAATGACGATGGAGCATTTAATTTCGTGGACAGATATGGGGCAAACGTGCCTGTGACTCATGAACGCTTCGATGGTACGTCAAACCTTTCAGGATGCCAGTCCATGAGGCAAACACCTGGATGTACAGGGCATTTCCAGTAGTATCTCGCAGAATTTTGTTCAAAGCGAGCGCCGAGTGCCTTACCTGGTCGGAGTCCCGGAAGGGACACCTGGTGGGTGGACGTTTGTCAGTAGAAGATGTCCACCACTGCTGAGGATTGTTTGAAAGTGCTCCTGGCCAAGGAGATTCTCGAGACGATCGACCTCTTTCTGGTAGGCAACGAGGTAGTATTTGCCATCGCTTGTCCACAGCGCGGCGAATTCCGCATCGTCAAGGAATACTTTCGGAGCGCCGGGCGCGGCAGCTCCATATTCCAGGTTGAGGCGCTTGCCGTTCAGGAGCAAGGGATCGAGCCCCGTGTAAAAAGTAACGGAAGAGAATGGATAGAAATGGCGTTCAACAATAAGTTTTCCGGGCGGTTGGACAAGCAGCGCAATGGCGAGTGAACGAGAGGAAAGAAAGGGGTCAAAGACGATAAGAGCGAACCGGGCAGCGTGAAAAAATAGGACCATCATTAAGGCCGTCGATAGATAGGACCGCAGGCCGGACCACCGGAAATTGGCAACAGCTCCAATGAGGAAGGCCAGTGCGGCCAAATATAAAGGGAAACGTAGGTAGGCAAACGAATCGATGGTTAGATCGAGCATGTGGCCAAGCGACAGACTGTAGGCGGAGGGATGACGGGAGAGTGCAGAGGAAATGTCGCCTGGAGCGGGTACGTTTCGGACGAGGAAGGCAATGGCGAGGCAGGCTGCAGCAGCCAGTGCGCTCGTAGCGGCAAGTACTCGCGTACCACGCTGAACCCACTTCCCTTCCGCCGCCATGGCAGAGCCTAGAAGCAACGCCATCGCCGGATAACAAGGCATGGAATAGTATTCCTGCGTCGTCGAGAAAGTGAAGAACAGCAGAATGAATCCAATCCAGCACAGAGCCAAAAGCCTGGTTCGCCCCGCACGATCAGCGGGTTTGAAAGAGAGCTTCGTAACGGCTGGAAAATACACACTCCAGGGAAAAAGCCAAATCAGGTGGAAGAGCCAGAAATAGAAACGAGGAACGGTGTTGTAATCGCGGGGATAACGGAGATTCAGAAAGCGTAGGAGCTGTTCGTTTATGAAATAGAACCATAGAAAGCCGTGGTATAAGCCAGGACCGCTCTTGAGTGTCCACGCAAAATAAGGTGGGTTACGGAGTGTCGCAAGCAAATGCCAGGGGACAGCGATCAACAAAATGATGAGAGTTCCGCTGAGGGGCCGCAATCGCTGCCAGGTTCTCCAAAGGAAGAGTTGTTTCGAACAGAGAAGAAAGAGCAGGACCGCGGCGATCGGAAATACCAAGGCGATGAGACTTTTTAGCAACAGTCCGGTGCCGAGGCTCATGGCTAAGACCGCGGCCCATGCGCGGGGATGTTTCTCTTCCTCATCCATGACGCGAAGGAACGCCCACATCGAAAGCGCGATGGTAAAGGTGAGCATCACGTCGGGGATCTGGATGCGTGTAAAGAGAAACAGTCCTACACACGTGGACATGCACAACCCTGCATAGAAGCCGGCTCGTCTACCGAAGGCCCACGTGGCGAAATAAGCGCACAGCAGCGCGAGACCAATGGATGCAAATGCCACAGGAAGGCGCGCGGCCCAATCAGAAACGCCGAAGATCCTATAACTGACGGCCATCAACCAATAGATCAGAGGAGATTTTTCAAGATAGAGGACTCCATCGAGCCGAGCAGTGACCCAATCTCCGCTGGTCAACATATTTTTTGCAATCTGCGCCTGGACTGCGTCCACATCATCCATCAGGGATGGGGGAGAGAGAATACCGCCCAAATAGATGGCCGCGGAGAAAAGCAGTATGAGCAACAAGTACCTATGTTCCTGGTAGCGGGGGTCGCCTCGCTCACCAGCGCTTAAATCTTGACTTGCCATTTTTTCATCCACAGGAAGAGTATGAGCAGGCCCCAGAGGTGATAGCCAACATTAACCTGTCTCTGGAGGTGACGTTGCTTTAACAGTTCGATGCCCTCTTTGGAGAAGAGTTGCCCGTACTCCCCTAGGCCGAACCGGAATGTTTCTTCGAGCAACCCGAGGAGTGGCCCGCGAAGCCACTCGTGAGCGGGAATATCAAAACCGATTTTGGGACGGTTGACGATGGCTGGCGGAAGCTTGTGTTTCATCAGTTCTTTCAAAACTATTTTCTGACGCGACCCACGGATTTTCAGACTGGCGGGCAGGCTCGCGGCGAATTCCACAATACGGTGATCGAGAAAAGGGGGACGTACTTCCACGGAATGGGCCATGCTCATACGATCACTTTTTACAAGAATGTCGTCGGCCAGATAATACTTCTGGTCGAGCCAGAGGAAAGGTGCCAGATCATCCGTGGTGGCGGGAAGTTCAGCCATTTGGCCAAGAATACTATCGAGGGCGTGTGGCAACGGTCTGGACACCACGTTCGCCTGTTCGTAGTCGGCAAACGTGCCGTTCCAATAAACGTGCGAGCGAGCCGCACTCATCCGTGAGCCTTCAAACAGGCGCTTCACCTTGTATTCAAGTGCGATTTTGTCATCGGAGACAGGCCAGTGGCGCAGGAGAGCCAGACCCATAGAAACGGCGCCCCGCGGTAGGCGGCGAAGATGGCGGGCGATGCGATCCGCCCGATAGGTCAGATATCCACCGAACAGTTCATCGGCACCCTCGCCGCTCAAGGCAACAGTCGATTTCTTCTTGCAGAGTTTCGAAAGGAACCAGACAGGGAGCGATCCGGCATCGGCACTGGGTTCATCGGAATAGTAAGCAAATTCTTCGATGGCGCCAACCAGATCAACGCTTGGGTTTAGATCCAGCTCATCGTGGTCGGTACCGTATTCCTCGACAGCACTGCGGATGTAGGTTGATTCATCGAAACTGCGACCATTGAAGGAGATGGAAAAAGTTTTCAAGCGAGAAGTACTGGCCTTGGCGGCATAGTGGAGGATCGAGGTGGAATCGATGCCACCGCTGAGCCATACACCTAGCGGCACATCCGAGAGCAGATGCTCGCGTATGGATCGTTCAAGGAGTGAATCCAATTGCGCTTTGGCATCTTCGAGCGTGATGTCGCGGATTTGCCCATAAGGAAGCCTCCAGTAACTGTCCGTGGTGATCTGGCCGTCCCGCCATTCCATCCAGGTGCCCGGTGGAACTTTCAGGATTCCTTCAATCATCGTCCATGGCGCCGGAATGTAGTTGAGGGAGAGATAACAATCGAGGGCATCGCGGCTGAGAGTGCGCTCGATTTCCGGGTGGATGAGGATGGCTTTCAGTTCAGAACCAAAGTAGATCTCTTCGCCTTTGTTCGTAAAGTAAAGCGGTTTTATACCCAGGCGATCACGCACAAGGACCAGGCGTTTCTGCGGAAGGTTCCAGATGGCGAAAGCGAACATGCCGGTCAATCGTGCAAAACAGCTCGTGTCCCACTGAAGAAAGGCTTTCAGTACGGTTTCCGTGTCCGAGTGAGAGACAAATGTATGGCCGAGCTTCTGAAGCTCCGCCCTCAATTCCAGATGATTGTAGATCTCTCCATTAAAGACGATTCCCCACTGGCCGTCGTTTTCAAGGATGGGCTGATTCCCGGATTCAAGATCGATGATCTTGAGACGAGCAGCGCCCAGGGAAAAGAGCCCAGCGCTGAAGACACCCTGCTGATCCGGACCACGGTGAACAAGTGTCTGCACCATATCGCGAACACGTTGCGGAGAGGGTCGCGAGTTTTTATGCGTAAAGCCGGCTATACCACACAATAGTAGGCACCCTTTGGGCAGCAAAGATTGCCGGAGCTTCTAATTTGCAGACGGAGAAGGAACACGGCATCCAGCCGCGAAGCAAATATTCATCCAGGCACAATGGGAGCGATGCTTAGGTGAGCGGATGAATTTTTAAATAGCATAAACCAATTGATGCGATCTGTCCTCATCGGGCTGCCTGGTTATGCTCGAGACAGGCTCGATATATCGGGACAGTTCGCCGCGAAAATTAAACCGGCTTCGTCGGCCAGGCAGGCCTACCAGGTGCCGATACGAACAACTGCTTGCGTTGAGATTTTTAGACCTTGCTGCGGATGAATCTGAGCTACGTCGTTCATCCAGGAATGGGTGTATTCAAGATCCAATACGCGCCAGGCAAACGGCCGCGTGACAACCACGTCCACCCCACCCCCCACGGCGATGCTCGGACCATTCTGCGCAGTCTCGACGGAATAATCGCTGCGCTTGGGATAATGCGGAAGGGTCCCGCTCCCGTCATTCCATTCCTTCAGCAACTGTTCGCGCAATTCGCGGTTCATTATTTCCATCGTGACTTTTCTTCCACCAAACATGAATTCTGCGTAAGGAGAAAGACGGTGAGCAGCCATGGGGGTCCAGCGGAAACCTCCACCGTAGAACAGCGAATCGGCGCTGATGTTGGATTGGTGCATATCGGTGATCAGGCAACCACTGACTTCCGTAATGACCTGCAGTTTGGGATTCACACGAGCAGCGCCTGATCCGCCGCCACCGATACAAGATCCTCCGCCAAGGAAGGTTTCATAATACGGGAAGGCGGTGAGCTCGATGTCAGCTTCTTTGGGATATGTGTGGGTAAATTCAACCCCCGGCTCCCTCCAGGCGTTTTTGACGAAGATGAATGGCTTCTCGCCACTGCCGTTTTTGTAGTCGTCGAACAGCTGCTTGCGGATTTCGTAATTCGTCCCAAACAGGTTGAGACGAGTATCCCGGACCCAGGGCGAACGGAAAGCCATCATGTTGGCAAACGTACGGCCAGGGTTGAGAAAGCTGCGTGCGAGAATGATCGCAGCGCGATTCGTGGTGCGATTTTCGAGACCGATGATCAGATAACGGTCGGCAGCATCCTCCGCAAGCATGGTGCAGAAACCTAGCGTGGGGGTGTCGACCAGGGTAATGAAGCCGGGCGACGCATGTAGCATTACGTTGGCTATAGAGGCTTCGCTGGCAGGTCCAATTTTCCACTGCGTGTGCCAGACGGCACCGTAAGCCATCGAACGTAGCATGCTGATCCAATATTCGCGGCCATCGCCCCACTGCACAAGGTGATAGTTCGGGTCATTCTGTCGCTGGATAAAACCGAAAACGGAACCTTCGATGGGGTGACCAACGTAGGGAGCCATGAAGGTGTCACTGTCGCTCCAGCCGCGAAGGGCTGCGAGAGATTGTTCGTAATGAGTGAACCAGTGGCCGTTCAACGCGTCCCGGGTGCCGGCTTGGAAGGTGAGATCAAACGTGTGCATGATTCCCGTGTAAAGCAGGGATTCGCCGATCGCGGGCATCCAGCGAAAGTGCGTGGCGGAACTGGTGCGCGATTTCTTGTCCTGAGGGTTAATAAGACTGGAGGGATCGCTCGGGCGCTTGGACGGTTGATCCGCAGGAGTTGAATTCGACGAGGAGTGCAGGGCAGAAGACGAGAGCACTCTGGAGTTCGGTGTGGTGGAAGGGGAAAACCAGGCTTGGTCGAGAGACTGAAGCAATTCGGACTGCAGATACAGCACGTCGCGAGGCCCTGAGGTAACATCCACAGGGACTTGCGCAAACAGGGGTCCTGCTGGCAAACAGAGCATTACCAGCAACATCACAGGTAGGAATCTCAGACGCAGACTCAAGTCCCTTATTGCTCCTTCAAAGGAGTTGGACAAGCACAATTAAAGGTGCGGGGCGAGCGCATCGACGAGCGACCCTTACCTCGGGCCTTCGAGCGAGCTACAAGTATATCCATTCAGATTCACAGAATAAACCTGAAGTTGCCAAAGCTGGCGGGTGGACCGTATGCCGGTCAAGAGGGCGGATGAGCCTCATCGTAAAGGCTTTCCGATCTGGGCGGAACAATGATAGAGTCCGCGGTTCGGTGCAGATCGGAGGAAAGAGCATGGGCAAGCGTCATCACAACTGCCGGGCATTGTTACTCTACGTCGCCTGGTGCACGGGGTTATTGCTGCTAATGACACTCGGGTGGGTAGGAGCATCCGTCGGGAAGAACTTCGAGGAAACCGCGCAAAGCAACAAAGACAACACACTGCTTGAAGGATTCCGCCACGTGGAAGCCGCTTCGGTTTCTGACGCGCTCGAGCAGATTGCCGGACGAAAGATGTATATGTCTCACAGGATGCGGCCGATTTTCCCGACGCGATTTGTCGGCTACGCGCTCACCGTATCCTTGAAGAAGGAAAGCAATCAGGATCCGAACGCGTTGAAAGGCATGGTGCAAGCGATTGACCAGGGAGCAGCGAATTCCGTTTACGTGATGGTAGTTGAAGAGGGAGCGGACATCGCGGGAATGGGCGGACTGATGGGCACGGCGATGGCTTCGCGCAATTTCTCTGGTGCAGTCATCGATGGAGGGGTACGCGACACGGCCTATCTGCAGAAAATAAATTTCCCTGTTTATGCGCTGGGAGTTGTACCTTCCACCTCGATAAGCCATTACCGTTTCGCGGGGTCGAATATCCCGGTACTCTGCGACGGAGTTACCGTGAATCCGGGGGATATAGTGGTTGCGGATAACGATGGGGTGGTGGTAGTGCCGCGGGCGGTCGCGCAGCAAGTCCTTACACTGGCACAGGAGATGGATTTTAAAGAGCATTCGATGTACCCGTGGATCGAAAAACTCAAATCTCTTGGAGAAGCGATAAAACAATTTGGACGATTGTAGATTCGATACTACCGATGCTTGAATTAAATTGAGGGAGGAACACTATGTTGAGAATTCTGAGCACCAGAAGAAGCTTTGCTGCGCGGCTGGCCGCCCTTCTGCCAGGTCTAGGATTGGCACGGGCAGCCGGCGCAGTGCCGAACAGTTCAGAACAAAATGCCGGGGCAGTTCAGAAACTGGATGGTGACGGAAATCCTGCTGGTAAAGGATTCATCACGCCGCTAATCATCCACAGTGGATTGATCTACATCGCCGGGCAGGGAGCGCATTCGCGCGGCGATAAATCGGACGCCGGGAAAACACCGACCATCGAGATGCACACAAAGATGGTAATGGAAGGCGTCAAGGCTACTGTCGAGGCTGGCGGCGGAACCATGGATAGCATTCTGCAGCTCACCGTTTTTCTTGCAAAACTGGAATTCTACGACGGGATGAATTCGGTTTTTAAGACCTACTTTCCAAACGGCGGGCCAGCGCGCACCACGGTTGCCGTGGCTGGACTTCCGGGAGAGTCGCTGGTCGAAATCAATTGCATTGCGGCCGTGGTGCGCGAAGTAAAGAGGGGGGCATAAGTTAATGGTGATGAATACGCGGTGGAATCGTCGCAGTTTTCTGGGCACGCTCGGAGCGCTAGCCGGAATGCTAACTGGTGGACGGCGTGCCTTCGCTTTGCCGAAGGCGAAAGGGGGATTACCCGCCACAGTTTCAGGATTCGGATCAACCGGAAATGTGTACGAGGAACTGGGCGTGACCACGGTTATCAACGGACAAGGTACGATGACGATGCTCGGTGGTTCGCTCATGCGGCCTGAAGTGGAAGCGGTAATGGATTTGGCGGGTCAACACTTTGTGAGCATTCCAGAACTGGAAGTCGCCGCGGGAAAACGTATCGCGGAGATGTTGAAACTACCTGAGGGCTACAGCGCCCTCGTCACTTCCGGAGCCGCGGCAGCCATGCAGTCTGGACTAGCCGGAATTCTAACAGGAGACAATCCAAAATTCATCGAGCAATTGCCCGACCTGGCGGGAATGAAGTCTGAGGTGATTATCCAGAAATCGCATCGCAACCCGTTTGACCATCAGTTGCGGTCCACCGGCATCAAGCTTGTGGTTATCGAAACTCGCGAAGAATTGAGGAAGGCGATCGGTCCACAAACGGCGATGATGCATTTCACCAACTTCGCGGATGCCGCTGGACAAATCAAAGTGGAAGAGTGGGTAAAGCTGGCGCAGGAACACCAGATTCCCACATTTATCGATGCGGCTGCAGATACGCCTCCCGTGTCTCACTTGTGGGATTACGCGAATATGGGCTACGACCTGATTGCGTTCAGCGGCGGTAAGGCAATTCGCGGGCCACAATGTGCGGGATTGCTGATTGGGAAGAAAACCCTGGTGGCGAATGCGTTGCTGAACAATAGCCCTCACGAAGACACGCTTGGACGCAGCCAGAAAGTGGGCAAAGAGGAAATCGTCGGGATGGTCAAGGCGTTGGAGTGCTATTTGAAAGAAGATCACGCCGCACTGAACTTGGAGTGGCAGAAACGACTCGAACTGGTGTCCGCACAAGTCACTACGATTCCGGGAGTAAGCACATCGTACTTCATTCCGGATGTGGCGAACCACGTTCCGCACATGGAGATTAGGTGGGATCTGAAGAAGATTCCACTCACCCCGAAGCAGGTCTCTCAGAAGCTCCGCGGGAGCAAACCGTCGATCGTGCTCTCTACCGGCGAGCACGGAGAAGTACTCTCGATGAATTCGTTCATGCTGAAACCCGGCGAGGAAAAGATCATTGCGGAGCAACTGGTAAATGTGTTGAAAGCGCATTCAGGATGAAGGCGACAGAGTTGCGTAGTCGGGTGCGCTGGTATCTGGTATTCGGATTGTTTGGGCTAAGCGCAGTTGCCTACCTTGATCGTGTAAATATTTCGATTGCGGGCAGTTCCATTGCGGCCGAGTACCACCTGAGCAACTTGCAGTTAGGCTGGATCTTCAGCGCATTTCTGCTTGGCTACGCACTTTTTCAAACCGTGGGAGGGTGGCTGGCCGACCGCATTGGGCCGCGAAGAGTGCTAACGACGGGCGTTTTGTGGTGGGGAGTGTTCACGGCATTGACTGCCGCCGTATCTTCAAAAATTGCCTTTGCAGTGCTGTACTTTGCGGCAGTGCGATTTCTGCTCGGCGCAGGCGAAGCGATTATCTATCCCGCATCGAATCAGTTCGTTTCGAAGTGGATTCCGTCCATGGAACGAGGCGCTGCAAACGGCTTGATATTCGCCGGCGTAGGTGTCGGCGCGGGCGTCACACCAACTTTAGTGACTTATATTATGCTGCATTTTGGTTGGCGCTGGTCGTTCTGGATGAGCGCGGTTATCGGGCTGATCGCTGGGACGGTGTGGTATTTTGCTGCGCGCGACACTCCAGAAGAACACCCTGGCGTTTCGCCCATGGAGTTGCACCATATTCAATCGGGGCGGACGGCGAAATCTGGAATCCGCGATCGGATCGCGTGGCTGACGATTCTGTCGAGCAAGGATGTCTGGGCGGTCACCGCAAGCTATTTCTGTTTTGGCTATGTGGCGTGGATCTTTTTCAGCTGGTTCTTTATTTACCTGGCGAAAGTCCGCGGTCTCGATCTGAAGGTCAGTGCGTTTTATACCACGCTTCCCTTTCTCGCGATGGCAGCGTGTAGCCCGCTAGGTGGGTTCCTCGGTGACAACTTGGCAAGGCGTTACGGAAAACGTGCTGGCCGGTGCGGTGTTGCCGTATTCGCCTTACTACTGGCGGCTTCATTTTTAGCCGTTGGATCACAGGTGCAAAGTGCGAGAGTAGCCGCCCTGGTTTTGGCTGGCGGTGCAGGAGCACTCTATTTATCGCAGAGCGCGTTCTGGGCGGTCACCGCAGACATTGCCAGGGGATCGTCGGGCGCGGTCTCAGGATTCATGAACACGGGAAATCAACTGGGAGGAGCCCTGACCGCGACGTTGACACCTCTGATCGCCGCTCGGTTGGGATGGACGACGTCTTTTTATGTTGCGGCCGGGCTTTCCGTTCTTGCAGCTGCAGCGTGGCTTTTTGTTGACCCTGAGGCAGTGCTCGCACCGTCAGATGCCGCTTAGTTTTCAATTGCATACCTCACCCTGGAGGGGCACCGAATCGTCAGGCGTGCCGTGCATCGTACTCGATCAGGCGCTTCATGGCCGCGACAGCGATCTTTAGCACCCCGTCGATGGGCGGGGCTTTGCTGATCAACGTACCGGCATGAGTTGCTCCGACGACGTGCAAGATGGTTCCCGCCCGGCAGCCGCGCAAGGACGCGATGACATAGATTGTGGAAGCTTCCATTTCCGTGCAGAGAACTCTTCCGCGCGCCCACGCGGCCCAGCGATTTTTGGTTCCTTCCGGATCGGCTGTATATTCCGGCAACTCGGAATAGAAAGCGTCCTTACAATGTGTGAGCCCGATCTGGAAAGGGGCTTTAAGAGTTTCACAAGACTGCACGAGCGCGTGCACAACATCCCAACTGGCGGCAGCCGGGTATTCAATCGAAACGTACTGGCGGGTGGTGCCTTCATCACGGACCGCCGCGGTACTAATCACCGTGTCGCCGAGACCAACATAATCCTGCAGAGAGCCGCAGGTGCCCACGCGCAGAAACGTGCGGGCGCCGAGGACGATGAGTTCCTCCAAAGCGATCGCTGTGGCTGGACCGCCGATTCCGCTGCCCACAACAGATACTCGTGCTCCTGCAATGGTTCCGGAGTGAATCAGGTAACCTCTGGCAGAAGAAACCTCGCGTGGTTCATCGAGCAGCTTGGAAATAGCCGCAACGCGCCCGGGATCGCCGCAGAGAAAAGCATAAGATCCGATATCTTCTGGTGTTGCTCGTAGGTGAAGGACTTGATCCACAGAAAGTTCCTTTCAGGACAACCAGTTCGCTACTCTCTCCCAAGAAAAATGTAACGGAGCAGGAACAGCAGGCTAAGTACCCAGATCAGCGGGCTGATTTCGCGATGCTTGCCTGTCCCGACTTTGATGAGGGTGAAGGAAAGCAGGCCGAGGCTGAGGCCGGTGGCGATGCTGAAGGTCAGCGGCGTGGCCACCAGCGTAATAAAGGCGGGAAACGCGGAGCTAAAGTCATCCCACTTCACACGCGCCAGCGAACCGCACATCAGGGCGCCCACCAGAATCAGTGCGGGGGCCGTGGCGTAGGTAGGAATCGCGGCAACCAGAGGCGCGCAAAACATCGCAACGAGAAACAGGGCGGCGATCAGTAGATTGCCGAGACCGGTGCGTGCACCCGCAGCAACGCCAGCCGCACTTTCGATGTAACTGGTAACCGTGGATGTGCCCGTGAGCGCGCCAAAGATGGTGCCGAAGGCATCGGAGAGCAGCGCACGGCTGGCGCGGGGAAGCTTGCCATCACGCAGGAAACCACCTTCTTCGCAAACTCCTACGAGTGTGCCCACATTGTCGAAAAGATCGACAAAGAAGAAAACGAAGATCAGTTCACCTAGGCCAATCTTGGTGGCAGCCAAAAGATCGAGTTTAAGAAATGTACCGGAAGGATGAGGAAGCGAGAAGAAATGGTCTGGCCAATGCGCGAGGCCCAATGGAATGCCCGCGAGAGTGATCGCCACGATGCCGAGAAGTATTGCGCTGCCAATGCGGCGGGCCATGAGAATAGCAATGAAAATCAGTCCCGCTGCGGCCAGAAGAACCTGTGGATCGCCGAACTGCCCCATCCCGACAAACGTAGCTTTGTTGGCGACGACGATTCGCGCATTACGCAACCCGATGAAGGCGATGAAAAGTCCGATGCCTCCCGCGG
This sequence comes from Candidatus Acidiferrales bacterium, assembly GCA_963741165.1. Taxonomy (GTDB): domain Bacteria; phylum Acidobacteriota; class Terriglobia; order Acidiferrales; family UBA7541; genus Acidiferrum. Next base: position 383,702 of record CAVUHB010000002.1, read on the forward strand.
TTCCAAATTTCAGGGAGTCGGGAATGCCGTTGACGATCTGTTCTCGGAGTTTGGTAAGCGTGAGCAGAAGAAAAAGCAGGCCGGATAAGAACACAATGCCCAGTGCGGTTTGCCACGGAACTCCGCGGCCGACCACCACAGAATACGTAAAGTAAGCGTTCAGTGACATGCCGGGGGCAAGCGCAATTGGATAGTTGGCCCACAAACCCATGATGAGCGTAGCGATCGCGGAAGAAATACAAGTAGCGAACAGCACACCATCGACGGGCATTCCTGCATCGGCCAGAATTCGCGGATTGACCACTACAACATAGGACATGGTCATGAAGGTGGTGAGCCCGGCGAGAAGCTCGCGGCGAACGGTAGTCTGGTTTTCTTCGAGATGAAAGATGCGCTGAAGCAAGCTAGGATCTCCCGCATTGAAGTTGGGTATCTTAGCAAGTTTTCTGCGAACCGCAGCGAGCGAATCAGCAAGGGTGTGGAAATTGAGAAATGCGTTCATTACAGCAGTTTTTTGCGTGAAGCTTCAGGAAGCAGTATGAGAGAAGACTCGGGATCATTGCAGCAACCAAAGCCATTCACGAAACAAAGGAACTATGGCCGCGCTTACGCTTGCAGAAAATCGGTGGGGCCTGTACTGTAGCCGTTTTTAAAGCCACATAGAAAAGTAGAGCAGAAGAACGGAGTTGCATGGACAAAAGCGTACACGGGCAACCTGAAACGGGCAGCTATGGATTACGCCGCGAAGTTCTTTCTCCCCTCGAGACGCTGGCGCAGTCTGTCTCGACAATTGCGCCAACGACCACACCGGTAGCAACGATTCCCCTAGTATGCGCCTTGGCCGGGAACGCAACGTGGCTCGCGTATGGGCTCGCGACGATAGCGATACTGCTCGTGGCGATCTGCGTTGGAAGGTTCGCACGATATTCCTCCCCTCCCGGGTCGCTCGCGACCTACGGATTTATCGTCACGTATGCCCTGGTATGTCTAGCTTTGCCGAAGTATCTGGACAATCACGGTGCGGAACACCGAGGGGCACGGATCATTCCGTGGGCGGCATGCCTGGCAATGCTTTTGGCGCTGATCGGGAATCTGTATCCTGTTCCCGAAGGACCCTACGGGAAGTTACCGTATATTTATTTGGCTTATCTAGCGGTTGGATTGCTCTGGTTTTATGTGGCCGAGCGGAACAGTAAGTCCAGGGCAGCGGAAGGTTAGCGTCAGGGGTCGGACTCGGGTTGCAGAAGTACGAGAAGGATGATTCCGACTACCGTGAACATGCGCAGGGCGGCTTCCTGCCCGTTCCAGGATTTGGATTGCCACATCAGGAACCATTCGCCACCTACACTGAGAAAGGCGATCAGCCACATCAACAGGCTGAGACTGAGGCCGGCGATCGCCACATTGCTTGCTTGACGAAATGTTTCTGCGTTGCCGCGCAGCGATCTGACCAGCCGCAATCCCCCCCATCCGCAGAGAATCATCGTAACTGCTTCCCAGCCGATAATCGTGACGTAGAAAACGGTGTGCCAAGCCGGATTATTTACTGCGCGCCACATCCCCCGATTGTCCGGAAATGTGGAGTCCATCATGAGTACATGACGAATAAATTGGTAATTCGAATCGTAGTCGGCGAGATTGTTGAAAACCGTGAAGGCGTAATATAAGGCCACGCCGAGCAACAGAGAAATCTTGGCAACGCGAAGCATCATGGTTTCTCCTTGGTTTGAAACGTGCGGAAATAGGAGAGCAAGGCAAGAACCGTAGCATCGTCATAGTTCGCATTGCCCGGCATTTTCGCGTTTGGATTTTTAGCTTTTGGATTGCGGACATAAGCCGTGAAATATTCGGGCGAAGCCGTCGCCCAGACCGCCAAAACCTGCCAGGGGCGCCCGGCCTGCTGTCCGCCTTCCCTTCCTGAATTGTGACAGCGGAAACAGTTTTGCTTGGCAATGCGAAAACCGTCCTGCACTTGTTGATCGTGCGCGTGAACGCCCTGAGGGGCGATTGCAGAGAAAACCTTCGCCTCGCTGCGAAATTCGAGGCGAACCACCGCCCAGGGAATTTGCGGCTCGTCGTAGTGCGAGAGAATGCGAAAACTGGGAACAAACTTTGGCTGGGAAATCAGATACGGCCCCATGTCAAAACCGTGCCCCTCTGAATCTTTTGGCCAAGTATGGGGCGGCTGTCCGTTAATCTTCAAGACAAGGAGCGGGTGATGCGCCGAGATATACGCGCGAGGATAGTTCGCGTGGTAGCGGTCCCTGCACAGAGCAATTGCCATATCGGATTTTGGCGCCGCACTGATGGAATCAGCCAGAACCTCCAGTGGGACGCCGCTCACCTGCGTTGCGCCCCTGAAGTTGGCGTCATCCTCTACGGTGTAAGTGACCTGCGGAAGTGCCAACAAGTTTGCTCGACTGATATAGCGAATTGAGCCGGCGGGAACGGCCATTAGGTCTCCTCCGACTTCAAGGTCAAGAGGTGAACTCCGGGTCGGGTTCAAAATGATCGCTACATCGGGTCTCGCTTTCGGTGATACCGGTGCGTTTGCAGGCCCCGCAAAAACCTGAAGCAAGGCGGCACCCAGGGTCAGCGCGGGCCGAACCACTATTTTGGGCATGGCACATCCTAACGCACGTCACTCGTCAGGAAAGAGGAAAAATCAGCAGCCACGTAAGGAGTTTTATTGGGCTATGCTAGTGTGCCGCCTTAGTTCAGGGCGATAGAAGCGGGAAAATGGATGGCGGACCGAACAGAAGCTAGACTTATCGAGCGCGGAATTAGCTTGCCAACGCTTCCCTCAGCCGGCGGGAATTACGTGCCGGCCAAAACGATTGGACACCTGGTGTACTTGGCGGGCGTGATTTCTACAAATTCCAACGGGGTTATCACGGGTACGGTGGGCCTGGACCGAAACATTGAGGATGGCTACACCGCCGCGCGGGCTTGTGCACTGACGCAGCTGGCAGTACTGCGCAGACATTTGGGCTCTCTCGATGTAATCAAGAACATCATCAGTGTGAATGGCTACGTGAACGCTGTCGCGGGATTCCCCGATTCTCCTAAGGTGATCAATGGCGCTTCGGACCTGTTTATTGAATTGTTCGATGCACCGGGGCGTCACGTGCGTGCGGCCATCGGCGTGTCTGCGTTGCCGCGAAACGCGCTGGTCGAACTGCAGATGACGGTGGAGATTTAGCTCCGCATGACTGATCACATTCTTTCGGCCGAACCAACCCATTCACGGTGGAATCGTCATCTGCCCCCACGCATCCGCATCGTGCCCGGCGACACCGTGCAAATGGAATGCGCGGATTCGAGTGGCTGGCAAGTTCAGCCAGGCATGTGTCTCGAGGAGTTTCTGAAGATTGAGCGAGGGCGCATTCACGCGCTCACGGGCCCTATTTTTGTCGAGGGTGCCGAACCGGGCGATGCTCTCCAAATCGATGTGCTGGAAGTCGCGCACCAGGGTTGGGGCTGGAGCAGTGTGACGGGCGGGCTTGGTTTCCTGAAGGAACGCTTTAGAGAGCCTTATCTTTTTCACTGGCGATTGGATGGGCGAGCCAGTCGCTCGCTCCGGCGACAGTTCCCTTGCGACCATTTTGTGGAGTGATGGGCGTGGCGGTGGCGGGCCGACTGGTATCCGCAACCGGAACACGGCGGATTCTATACTGCTCTCGTGAAGGGCTATTACCAGGAAGAGGGTCTTCGCGTCACGATCAAGGCTGGCGGCCCCTATTTGCGGCCCTACCAGCAGGTAGCAGCAGGCGCGGCGCAATTCGGGATGGGCGCATCCGACAAAATCTTGGAGTCCGTGGCCGCGGGGCAACCGCTGGTGGCCGTTGCCGCAACAATGCAGTACGACCCGCAAGGCATCATGGTTCGCAAGGATTCCGCGATTCTCACCTTTGCAGACTTAAGTGGTCACACGGTAGCGGTGCAGCCAGGATCGACGTGGTTCCGCTATCTGGTGGAACGTTACAAACTCCACGATGTGCGCGAAGTACCTTCGATGATGAGTGTGGCAAACTTCATCGCAAATCCTGCTTACGTCCAGCAGGCCTTTGCGTCCTCTGAACCGTTTTTCGCGCGGCAAGCCGGAATTGAAACGCGATTTCTGCTAGTAAGCGATGCAGGATTCGATCCGTATCGCGTGATGTTCACCAATCGCGACTTTCTAAACCAGCACCCGGAGGTAGTGGCTAAATTTGTCCGCGCCTCCGTACGTGGTTGGCGCGATTATCTGAACCAACCTGCGGCGGCTAACCAAGCAGTCTCAAAACTGAATCCGGCCCTCACACCGGCATGGGTAGAGTATTCCTGGCAAGCTCTACGCGACGGACACTTTGTTGCGGGAGATGATACAAGCGGCGCGCGGGTGGGGCAGATGCGCGCGGAACGCTGGGCAAGACTCTACAAACAACTACTAGAGTTGAAAGTCATCGACAGGGAGATTGATCCTGCGACGGCTTATACCCTGCAGTTCATGGCCGAAACGTAGCACTACTCTTCGCCGATATCTTCATTCCATATAACAGGATTCTCATGAATGTATGTCGAGAGCAGCGTGAAACATTCCGTGGAATTCAGGTCGATCACATTCACACCAAGGGAGCGCAGCCAATCGAGCCCTCCCTGAAAATTGCGACTCTCGCCAACTACCACGGTGCCAAAACCAAATTGTCTAACCAGACCGCTGCAGTACCAGCACGGCGCAAGCGTGGTGACCATAATGAGCTTACGGTAGCTGCGTTGCCGCCCCGCTTTGCGAAATGCATCGGTCTCGCCATGGACAGAAGGGTCGCCCTCCTGCACGCGGCGATTATGGCCAGCACCAAGCAGCATGCCTTCGGCATCAAAGATGGCCGCCCCAATGGGGATGCCCCCCTCTTGGAGGCCCAGACGCGCTTCGGCGATGGCCACGGCCAGCATGGATTGGTAATCGGGTTGCGCCTCCATGAATGCTCCCGTTGATAGTTTGTGCGAACCGGACGAGCGCCATCCATCCTAGCAAAGCTCCCGTGTCCGGATACACTCAGAGCAATCGCGCCAGTGGGAATCGCGTTTGAACCGGCTCGCAATCATTTTGACGCAGGCTCGAGCGATTCAGGCACGGACCGGGCGCTTGCGCTTCCATTCATGCTCGCGACGCAGCAGCGACATGTGTTTCTTCAGCTGCGCTTCCACGTCGCTGAAGGCATTCTTGCAGCCCGCCAGGACATTTCGCCCGCTGCCGATGGCATGCAGGGTTCCGGACGGTAGCGATAACGTGAGCGCAAGGGTCTGCTCGTCCGTTCGATGATTTTTCGAGAAAACGCCATGCAATTGGATCAGGTCCGGTTCGTAGCTCTGCAGCAGTCTGCCAAGCTTGTCCAACCGGCGCGTTACTTCAGCAGCAACCTCTTGTTGCGACGCAACGTGTTTATAGCTGAAAGAAACGTTCATGATTGCACCTGTAGGGAGTTCGCGGATTGAGGAAGGAGCGCGACGCAGTCTTGTGTTCTGCACCGCATACGATTTCAGCATAACGCTTGATGTCTTGGAGTGCAATGCCGGGGCGCTCGTGAGTTCCTGCGCACAGGTGTTGCGTCCGAGCCGGCACAGAAACGGACACAAAGTGAGAAACAGCCACTCCACCCGAGACCGCATCTACCCCTCCGTTCACTTTACTTGCGTCGGTGATACTCTGGTAAAAATGGATGTACGCGTGATTCGACTCTCCGCGTGACGGATGACAAAGACATGAGGGTTGCGACGGGGTCAGTCAACGACGAAGCGATCGATGAAAGACAAGAAACAACAGAAGCAGGAAGGCCAAAGCCAACTTTTTATCGGGCCGGCGGGTTGGTCGTACCCGGACTGGGCCGGATATGTGTACCCTGCGCCGCGATTTAAAGGGTTTCACGAAGCTTCGTATCTGGCCGATTATTTCGACACCATCGAGATCAACACGTCGTTTTATCAACCGCTGCGGCCCGAGTTCGCCAGACAATGGATTGAACGAGTGGCCAGCAATCCTGCATTTCTATTCACGGCCAAATTGTGGCAACGCTTCACGCACGAAACCGCGGCCACAGCTGAAGATGAGCGTGTTGTGCGCGCCGGATTCGATATTTTGCGCGAGGCAGGAAAGTTGGGCGCGATCCTGTTGCAATTCCCTTTTTCGTTTCATGCATCGAGCGAAACGGTCGCCAACCTCACCTTGCTGCTCAAACGCTTCGCGGACTATCCCCTCGTCGTAGAACTGCGCCACGCATCGTGGCAAACCAAGGAAACGCTGCACCTGCTGCGTGCGCACAATGCGGGTTTCTGTAACATCGACCAGCCTATCATCGGACGATCCTTCGAACCTTCCGCCGACGCCACCAGTCCCGTGGCCTACGTGCGATTTCACGGGCGCCGCTACGATACCTGGTTCAATGACGATCCCGGTGTGCCTGCGCACGAGCGCTACAACTATCTCTATACGCCGGAAGAACTCGATCCATGGGTTGCGCGCATCCGCAAGCTGCAGCATCACTCGCGCAAAATGTTTGTAGTAACGAACAATCACTACCAGGGCAAAGCTGTCGTTAACGCCTTGCAACTCATCAGTATTTTAAACGGAAGAAAAGTGAAGGTTCCGGAACCTCTCCGCCAGCATTATCCGGAGTTGGAAAAAATTGCCAGCGAAATGCCCGCAGCCCCCACGCTGTTCCCGATGGGCTCGCCGGGTAAGGTAAAAAGCAAACGAACTACTTCTTGAAAAGATTTTCAAACGCCTGACGGGCATCCATCGGACGTCCAGGAGAAGGCGCTTCGACGGGAACCTGCGATGGCTGCATGTACGATGTGGGCGCAGTATCTTTCTCGACGGTGGTGCGAAACTCATAGAGCTTGCAGTCGTTCTTGGTGTCCTTTGGTGAAACGCGGACCTGCACCGGTTGCGTGCATTCAAACTGCGCTCCGGTGTCAAAGAATCGGCACTGCTTGCAACAATGCAGTTCGAAATTGCACTTAGGACATTTTCCGGCCGGATCAAAGCCAGCGACCAGTACCGCGCCACAATTCGAGCAGCGCGCTCGTGTAACCGTGCCAACCATGCGTGGGGTGCGCGGCCCGAGGTGATCCGTAGCGCCGCGCGGCCCGCCCTGCGGCGGCTTGCGATCCGGCTTATCCTTTTTCTGTTTGCTGTCTTGCCTTTCGGCGTCGCGATAGCCGCGGTGACCGTACTTGCGATCCACAAATGCCTCCGTCCGTCAGTCCTGACGGACTGCAACTACACCATGTACAATTCAACTAAACCGATACTCGTTGCGATGTAAATCCAATCGGATTGCTACAATCGCCCGTGCTAACCAGACTTCCCTCAGAAGTTAAACTGGAATGCCCTTGGCGAGAGCAGGAGATGGGACCACTATGTTTTTAATCCTATGGGAGTTCGAAGTCAAGCCGGGAGAAGAGATTGCCTTTGAAAAAGTGCATGGCCCCGAAGGGCTGTGGGTGCAACTTTTTCGAGGCGATCCGCACTACCGGGAGACCAGACTCCTGAAGGACCCTTCCCGCTCCAGGATTTACTTCACACTCGATTTCTGGGAATCCGAGAACGACTATAACCGCTTTAAACAGAACAGCAAGGAAGCATACGCGACTCTGGATAAAGCTACCGAGACCCTGACGACTCGCGAACGTAACCTTGGCTGCTTCCTGCAACGTGGCCCGGAACCGGTTTCTTCTTGAGAAACAATCCGACCAAGCCATCGGGCGCCAGGTCAGGCTGTAGGAAACTCTTCGGAGTGCCAGCGCTGCGTAAGACCGCTTCGGCGGCCAGATAGCCGCTGCGAACTGCACCTTCCATGGTCGCAGGCCAACCGGTTCTGGTCCAGTCGCCAGCCAGATACATGCCGCGAATTCTGGTTTCTTGCATTGGACGCAGCCGGTCGACGCCAGGTTCCGGTGAAAATGTGGCCGCTGTCTCTTTGATGACCGTGGCCTTCACGAGGTTTGCTTCACGCGCGAGCGGAAGCACCTGTTTCACTTCTTTCAGGCAAAGATCAATGATTTCCTGGCGCGATTTCGGCAGCAGATCGTAGGAAGCACTGATCACCAGTTGCAGATACTGACCTTTTTCCGTGTTTCCGTTCTGCATGCCGTAGAGCGCTGTCTTGTTGAAGATCCATTGCGTGGTGGTATCCAGCAGGGTAACAAACGGCTCCTGCATCAGTTCCCTGTCAAACCAGAAATGTACGCCGGTAATGGGAGAAACGCGAATCTTCTCCAGCTTGGCGAACGCCGGCTCCTGTTGCTTGGCTTGATCCGGTAACAGGCTGAGCAGCGCTTCGTGCGGCAACGCGAATACGTAGGCGTCTGCAGACTCCATCCGTCCGCCCTCGAACTCCACTTTATCCATTGCACCGGCGCTCATGTGGATAGCCCGAAGCGGAGACCGCAGCGCTACTTCCCCGCCGCGTTTCTCGATTTCTGATTTGCAGCCGTCATACAACTCGGCAAGCGGAACCGTGGGAACACCCATGCGATACCCGGTGCGATTCGAGACGAAGGCCTTCCAGAATACGTCGACGCCGTAGCGTGCATCTGTGCGGTCCAGCTCTTCGTCGAGTGCGCTGACCAGCACCACGCGCCAAAACCTGGCAATGGCACCAGGAGTTTGCTTCCGGCGAGTGAGCCAGTCCAGCATGGAGATGCCGCCCGGTTCATCCAGATCCGCGGTGTGCCCCTCCCAACGCAAAATATCCAGCATCGCCCTGGCGATAGAACATCGATCTGCAAACGTCAGCGGCGAAAATGTAGCAAACGAACCAATCATGTGGAACGGTGCCGGAAATATTCCCGCTTCCATCTTTCCCGTGCGCCCCTGGCGATCCAGGAAGACCAGGCGGTCGAAGAATTTCACTTTGTCTGCGGAACCGACGCGACGATAGAAATCATCAAGATTGGTGCAGCAACCCAGCGTCACGTGCTGGCAGTTGTCCACATGTTCGCCGTCGGGCAACACGTAGGAGGTTGCCCGGCCGCCCAGGAATGGCTTCTGCTCAAACAGTCGCACACGCCAGCCAGCTTCAGCCAGTGCGACGCCCGCCGACAGACCCGCCAGTCCCCCGCCCATCACGATCACGTTTTGCAAGGATATTCTCTTCCGCCGGGCGCCCAAATCGCGCCTTAGCAATCAACAACATCTTTTCCGATTTGGAAAGCCGAACGCGCTCGCCGAACACAGCAAATTCCACTGATTCGATGCGGGCCAGCAGCGCACTATAGGTGTGAACCAGCAACCAGAGTGTACTGCGGCTGTCCTCATCAATCATTGAGAGCAACTCGGAACCTTCTTCATAGCAAGCCCAGGCGCGATCCGCCTCGAAGCGCAAAAGTTCGCGCACTCCCAAAGTGGCTTCGCCGCGGCCTAAGTCTTCCCTGGCCACACCGTAGCGGGCCAAATCCTCGTCAGGTAAATAGACGCGACCGACAGAAAAGTCTTCACGCACGTCCCGTAAAATATTTGTCAACTGAAAGGCTAATCCCAGCTTTTCGGCGAGGCCCAGTGCGCGGGCGTCTCGGAAACCAAAGATATGCGTGCAGGTAAGGCCGACGGTCCCCGCCACGCGATAGCAGTATTCCTTCAGTCGCTCGAACGAGGGATAGGATTGGATGGTCAGATCCATTTCTGCGCCGCAAATTAGGTCGTGTAAATATCGTGGCGGCATTTTGTACCGCTGGATGGTATCTGCCAAGGCAGGCAATACTTCTGCCGCACCCGGCAAGCTAGTAGGCTGAGCTACAGCCGCTGAGCCGCCCACAATTTGCTCCTGCCCGGTGATCGCTTGATCAAGCGCTGCCCGCCATTTTCCGAGCCCGCGCTGCTTGGCCGCTAAATCCACGCCAACATCGGAGACATCATCAATCAGTCGCATGAACGCATAGAGCGCAACGATCCCGTTCCGTTTGGCCTTGGGCAGCAGGAAAAATGCGGGATAGAAATTGCTGCGGGCCTCTCGCGCAATCCGGTGACATTGCTCATACGAGTTCGCGGCATCGCTCATCACCAGCGGGCCATTTTCTGTCGGCGAGGGGACCCCAGCGCCGAGGATATGCGTGACCACCGCCCGGCCGAGCAAGCGGACCTGTTTGCCCTTGCTAACCGAAGGCCTCCGATGCAGCGTGTCGTAACCCATGGTTTCAATGGAATCAAGCACCGCCAACCCACCGCGGCTGAACATTTGAAGATCGATAGCCAGCTTGCCTTCCACCATTTTGGCCAAAGGCAATCCTTGGTGGAACAGTTCGCGCGTGCGGGCAATGAGATCCTTCATCAGCGCGACATACCGCTCAGTAAACTTTCTCTCGACGATATTTTGCTCGCTGACGCCGTGACTGGCTGCAATATCGAGCGGAATATAGATCCGTCCGATGTCCAGATCGCGGGAGACGTCCTGCCAGAAATTCGCCAGTTGCAGGGCGGTGCAAGTCTGGTCGGAGAGTAATTGCCGCGGCTCGTCGCGATAACCGCACAAATACAAAACTAACCGTCCCACCGGATTCGCGGAAGACACGCAGTAGTCGATCACGGAGTCCCAGGTGGGATAACGTTTCACGACCTGATCCTGTCGAAATGCCCTCAGCAGATCCGCAAATGGTTGCTTGGGCACATCCTTAGCGACAATGGTTTCCCGTAAGGCAACAAACACCGGATGACTCGGGCACCCCTTAAAGCAAGCATCCAGCTCCGATTCCCACCAGTCCAGAAGTTCCAGCGCGCGCTCCCGGGTGGGAATTTCGTCGCCCAGATCGTCGGCCCAGCGGCAATAAGCGTACAGATTATAGAAATGTTGATGCAGTTCCTTCGGGAGGAGCCACGACGCAACATTGAAATTCTCGTAGTGATGCGTGGCCAACCAGCGCGTGTATTCCTGCGCAACCACCGGGGCACAACCGTTTTCCGGCAGTCTTTCCGTAAGTTCGAGTTCACCCGGACGCAGCATTTTCAGGATTCGTATACTCTTAACGCGCACCTATCGTTCAGTCGCCGATCCACTAGTTTGAAGGAACAAAGTATTTACAACCCGATTTACGGAAGTTACGGACGCACAGCCAGTTTAATTTCTCCGCTGCGTGATTTCATCCTCGCAAAGGCTTCTGGCAGATCTTCCAATCGAATATCTTCTGTCACAAATTCCTGGGCGGAAACGTCTCCTCGCCGGATGGCTTCGAGGGCCTCGCGAATGAATCGCGGGGTGTGGTGGAACGGTGAGATAATTTTGATTTCCGAGTAATGAATGGCAGATGGCTCGATTTCCACGCGCGTGCCAGTGGGCAGGCCGCTGAAGAAATTCACAACTCCACCGCGCCGCACCATATTCAGTGCTTGTTCCCAGGTAGCAGGATTACCAGCAGCTTCCACAACGGAATCCGGCCCACGACGATCCTCGGTCAGATTGCGTACCGCCGACACAACATCTGCGAACTCTGTGACGTCAATCGTGGACGATGCGCCAAGCTTCCGTGCAATGGCGAGTGGCGCTTCACGCCTTGCTATCGCAATGACTCGAACGCCCCGCCGGGAGAGCATACGTACGTATTTCAATCCGATCGGGCCACAACCGATTACCGCAGCGGTATCTCCCGTGCGCACTTCCATTTCATGTATTCCTCGCAGGACGCATGCAAGCGGTTCCACCAGCGCAGCACTGTGGTCATCGACGGAATGCGGAACTTCCAGCATATTCTCGCGAACGATCCGTCCGGGGATGCGCATGTACTCCGCATAAGCCCCGTTGTTGAACAGCAAATCGTCACAAAGATTCTCCTGGCCTCGGCGGCAGTGATAGCAGCGGAAACACGGCGCAGAGTTCGCTGCGATGACCCGTGTACCCAGGTGCCAGCGGGCATCTACGCGCTTCCCCATGGCCACAATCTCGCCGACAACTTCGTGACCGAACACTGCTGGCGGCTGAATCATCTTTGCATGGTAACCACGCTTCCAGACCTTCAGGTCGGTCCCATCCGTCAGCGCCAGTCGTACTCGGAGTAGAACTTCATCCGTCTCGAGGACCGGCACGTCGATCTGCTCAATCCGCAAATCTTCAATGCCATACAGGACAGCGGCAGTCATCTTCGACGGCACCAGCGTTCGTGTGGGCATACGACCTTCTTCCAGGCCGGCCTCGGTCTTTTTTGTGGAAGCTGTTCTCATGAGTGAGTGATCAGAATCTTAAACGACTCTTCCGTGGGCTTTGCCGCCAATTCCAGCCCCTCCTGGATTTTAGCCAAGGGGAACCGGTGGGAGACAATCTCCATCACGGGGAGTTTCTTACCCAAAACCATTGATGCGGCACTCTCCTGAATATCTACAGCCGCACTATAGCTTCCCAGAATTTCCTTTTCGTCTATTCCTACCGCAGCAGCAGGAAACTCTATTTTGGTAACGGGATCGTTTGCGGCAAACAGCAAAATCCTGCCGCCCGGCCGAGCCGCGGCCAGCCCTTCCACCACTACTGCCGGATGGGCAACGGCAACCAGCACCGCGTCCACCCCGCGACCCTCCGTCCGGGCCCGGACTTCTTCGACAAGCTTACCACTTACCGGGTCAAAAGAGTCCAGTGCGCCTAACTTGATACTCTTGGCTCGTCGGGTTGCCATGGGGTCACTGGTATAGATGCGCGCACCGGTAGTTTTGGCAACCATTAATAATTGCAATCCGATAGGCCCGCAGCCGATCACCAGAACCGACTCACCGGCCGCGACGCGAGCTTTTTGCACCGCCTTCATGATGGTATTGATCGGTTCAATAAAAGTGGCTTCCTCAAAGCTCACGTCCTCGGGTAAGGCCACTATTCCCTGCTCGGCCACCCAGGGCATAGCCTTTACATATTCTCCAAAGCCACCGCCGTTTGGAGTAAACCCGCCCGTAAGCCCGGTCGTTTTGTACTGTTTGCACTGAGAGAACAACCGCCGCTCGCAAAAGAAACACTTGCCGCAAGGAATGTGATGAAAACTCATCACCCGGTCGCCCAGCTTCCACTTCCTCACTCCTGCACCAATGGCCACAACTGTTCCGGCCAATTCGTGCCCCAGAATCTGGGGTGGTTCGACGTAGCGCTGAAAGATCTTCTTGATGTCCGTTCCGCAAACGCCACAAGCGGCAACCTTGATGAGTACTTCGTTGGCCCCAACATCGGGCACCGGAACTTCTTCGACACGCACCACGCCCTTGTCGCGATACACTCCCGCGCGCATCGTCTTCGGTATCGGTCCCAGCGTCTTCAATGGTTCTTTTACCGTCCCTGTCCCACTCATCGCGCCGCCACTCTGGTGGGCATTCTTTCGGAAGGAATATCACTCAGTCGAGAAACATAGGAATCTAGATAGTTGGCCAGCCCTTCCGCCGCCTTCCGACTTTGCTTCGCAAATCGAATGAGCGCCGGAAGCACGAGGGGATTCTTCATCAGTTGCAGAACAATCCTGCTGACACTCGGCTGAGATTCCTTCGAGAGCGCCAGGCCGAAGTTTACGGGAAGATCTTCACCCGCCGCATCGCTCACCGCCCGGACCACCACGCTGCGCGCACCCCAGGCGCAGGCCTCTTTAACAATCTCGAAACTTTCCATGTCCACGGATTGCGCCTTCGACGAGCATTCACAATCTTTTTTCTGTTCCGCCGTAAGCAGCAACCGGTCTGAAGTGAACAAGCACTCCGTGGCCTTTGCCCCTCGGTTCAATGCAAGCTTGTGCAGTTCCTCATCCACGGCCAGGGTCTCGAAATGCACATCGGCATACCGGAAAGCGGCACGAACCGTTAGGGGCGCAATGATGTCTCCTGGCGCCAATAACTCGTGAAGAGCACCGGCAAGGCCGCTTGAAATGCATACATCGAAGTACCTCTCAGCGTCCGCCATTCGCAGCATCAAATCCATGGCCCGGGAGGCAGCCTGCTCACCAACGCCCGTGAGGAGAACAGTAAGCTCGATATCTCCAAATTCCGTACGCCATAAGCGGAGTCCCAGGTAATCGATGAAGCGAAACCTTCTCAGCTTGCGCCAGGGCGCAAACTCTGCTTCAACCGCGAAAGTGACCAGGACTCTCATCATTCAGTTCTTTGCCGCTGTTAACAGTTTCATTTTCTTTGCTCGACCGCTCTTCACGTAATGATTGGCCAGGTACCAGCGTGCCGCACGTTCCAAAGCCTCCCGGACAGGCCCAGGCTTGAATCCCAATTCACGTTGCGCGCGGGATGCATCTACAAACATCTTGTGCTGCGCAATCTTGACACCCTCCACAGGAATGCCCGGCTCCTTGCCGACCAACCGCGAAAACGCGGTACTCACGTAGGCTACACCCAAGGCCATTCCATGAGGGATTTTCAACGCCGGAGCGGACAGCCCGGTAATGTTCGCCAGCAAAGCAAGAAAATCCTTCAACGTCAGATTCTCTGCGCCAAGTAGGTAGCGCTCTCCGGGCTTCCCCTTCTCGGAAATCAGCAGATGCCCCGCCGCGCAATCCTCCACGCCTACAAAATTCAATCCGGTATCAACGTAACCAGGTAGCTTGCCATTCAGAAAATCCAGAATTATTTTGCCAGTCGGGGTCGGCTTCCAGTCCCACGGGCCAACAGGAGTCGTGGGCATGGCCACAATAATGGGCGCTCCCTCCTTCGCCTCGCGCAGAACTTCCTGCTCCGCCATCCACTTTGATCGCTTGTAGTGCCCGATCATCTCTTGCAGCTTTGCGTCGGTCGATTCATTCGGCAATTCCGGACGGTCGACGGCGATCGTGGCTACCGTGCTGGTATAAATAAGCTGTGCCACGCCAGCTTGCTTGGCCGCCGCCAGCAGATTCTTCGTGCCGCCGACGTTCGAATCGTAAATATCCTGCGGCTTCTTTGCCCACAATCGATAGTCTGCGGCCACATGAAAAACCTTCTCAACACCCTTCAGGGCGCGTTCGAGCGATGCAACATCGCGCAGATCGCCGGTAACATATTCCAGAGAAAGGTCGCTGATCGCACGATTACTGCTCGACGCGCGCATCAGCACACGCACCTCCTCGCCACGAGCTACGAGTTGTCGCGCCAGGTGACTACCGAGGAATCCTGCCGCTCCAGTGACTAACGTGGTCATCGATTCCCCGCGCTCCCGCGCTTCTCGCCCAGATTGCCTCCGAATTGCCACGCCAGAAGCTTCCAGGTATCGCCGGCCTTCGGGTTCATGCCCAGAAGTGCTGCCGACTCAAACCCCGCAGCGCACATACACGTTTCGCACTTTGGATTCACTCCCCGCCCATAATTTTCCCAGAGAGTCTTGCCGGTTAGTTCCGCAAAGGTCTGTACATATCCGCGGTTCAAGAGATAACACGGCGCCGACCATCCCATAGGACCATAGATCGGGCTACCCCAAACGCAGCAATCCAGTTCCCGCTCGCCGCGCAGGTATTCGAGATAGACTGGCGAGAGCATCAGATTGTAAGCGCACAAAGCGTCACTGGCTTCGCGAAAACGCTGTTGCATCCGGCTGTGAAACGTCGCGCTCTCCATCTTGCAAACCATTTTTTTGGGAAAATAGGGTGCGAACATGTACCCATCCACATGCATCGCATGTAAGTTTCCGTACAACTCACTGACGTCAGCTACATTCGTGTCCGGAAAAATCGTGGTCGTGACAACGACAAAAAATCCCGCGTTCTTCGCCGCCTTTATGCCATCCAGCGCCTCGGCAAAGACGCCCGGCTTCTCCACGCGCGCGTCATGTACCTTTTGCGTTCCGTCCAGCTTCACATTCCAGAAAAAATTGGTGTAGGGGGGGATCATATGCAGACGACGCCTGATCAGTGTGCCGTCAGTGTAGAGAAAAAGGTGTTTACCGCGGGCCAGAATCTCTCGTGTCAGCGTGGGGATTTCCGGGTATTCCAGTGGTTCTCCACCGTAGATCGAAACGAGCGGCGCGCGACACTCGTCCACCGCTGCCAGGCACTCCCTAACGGTCAACATGGCCTGCGCCTCTGCGGGATTCCGAATTCCCGCATGTTTCACTCCGCATCCGCCGCCGCAACCACCCAGCGGATCAAGCGTCATGGAAATTGCGAATTTAGATTCGCGGCGCAACTTCTCCGCTAACAGGTGCTTCGCGGAATCGAAAACGAGGCCGAAAGGATACCTCATTCGTGTGCTTTAAGTTTCCCTGCGTTCGCGGGAAGTGTATAAGCCGCTGCGCAACCGGAACTCTCTGGGATTGAATTTTACCGCGCAGTATTCCGTGGCGCGCTTGGTCTGATTGCGATACCGCGCCAATGCGTATACGGGAAAAGAATTTTTGTACAGATGATATTTCAGGTAGAAGACACCCGGAAATCCCGTGCCGGTAAAGTCGTCTTCACTCCACGAGCCGTCGGAATTCTGTTGCTGCACCAAATAGGAAGCAGCACGGCCAACCGCGGGATCATTGGTTTCCGCACCCGCCAGCAAACCAATCAGGCCCCAGGCAGTCTGTGAAGGAGTGCTGTTGCCCTGCCCTTTGGTGGAAGGCAGTTCGTAGCTTCCAAGCGATTCTCCAAAGCTGCCATCTGCTTTCTGAACTTGCCGAAGCCACGCGACGGCGCGCGCGCAATATTCCTGTGCGGTCAACGAAACTGTTTCAAGCGCGCGCAGCACGCCGCTCGTTCCGTACACATAGTTCACGCCCCACCGGCCGAACCACGACCCGTCCTTGCCCTGGTCCTTCATCAAAAATCCCACTGCCCTCCGTACCACGGGACTTTCCGCGGACCAGCCAAAGCGGCCCAGGCATTCAAGTACGCGCGCGGTCACGTCGGCGGTGGAAGGATCGATCATGGCATTGTGATCGGCGAAAGGAATGTTGCACAGGAATTTCCGGTCATTGTCCCGATCAAACGCGCCCCACCCTCCGTCGCGATTCTGCATGCTGAGCAGCCACTGGATTCCCCGACGCATCGCACCTTCCATGCGTTGCTCATCGGGAAACTTCACCCGCTGCAGTGCCATCAGCACGAACGCGGTGTCGTCCACGTCGGGATAAAAATCATTTCGAAATTCGAACGCCCAGCCGCCAGGTTCGGCATCTTTATTCTTGATCTGCCAATCGCCTGCACCCAAAACCTGCTTGCCAAGAATCCATTCCGCGGCTTTGACCAGTGCAGGATGATCAGCGGGCAACCCGGCCTCTTCGAGCGCGACCATCGCGATGCAGGTATCCCACACCGGAGAAACGCAGGGCTGCAGCCGAATGGTCTCTTCGTCTTCAATTTCGAATCGCGAGAATTCTTTGATTTCCCGGAATGTCAACGGGTCGTCCGGACCATGTCCAAGCGCCAGTAGCGCAAAAATCGAGTTCATCATCGAAGGATAGATTGCCGCCAACCCCTCGGTGCGCTCCATATGCTCGAGCATCCACTGCTTCGCCTCGCGGATGGCCTTTTGCCGCAGCGGCTTCCACGGCAATTTCTCATACAGCTTCAAGCCGCGGTCTACGACCAGGAAGAAATTCTTCCAGGAAAGAACTTGCTTGCTCCAGTGGAACGCGGCCGTCTTCTGGGAAGGGTCGTTAAACAACTCCTCCACGCGGGCGTGTTCGGGGAGACGGAAATCAGGCCGCAACGCCGACAAGATTGCCATCGGGATGACGATGCCCCGCGTCCACGAAGACATTTCATAGATGTTGATATAGAACCAGTTGGGCAGAAGCATCAGCTCCGGCGGAATCGCCGGTACAAGTTCCCATCCCACGGCGCCAACCAGCGCCAGATAAAAACGTACGTACGAATTGGTATGCTCCAAGCCGCCGAGCTCGTGCACAACTTCGCGCGCTTTGCTGAGAGGTCCAGAGTCGACCGCATCGCCCGCCAGTTTCAACGCAAAATACGCCTTGCAGGTCGCGTTCAACTCCGACGGTCCACCGGGATAGATGGGCCAACCACCATCCGGTAGCTGCTTGCGGCGCACATAATTGGCTAACTTGGCGATGCGATCGGGTTCGGCTTTGCCGAGAACGTGGAGGTAATAGATGTAGTCGGATTCAAGGGTGGTGTCCGCTTCCAGTTCGCCATGCCAATATCCCTCATCGGCCTGCACCGAAAGAAGGTAGTTTGCGCCGGTCTCCACGGCCTTTTCCACCCGTTCGGCCCAATTTTCCTGACGCCAAGGGACGGGTGCGGGTGCGACCGGTAGTTCTTCACCAACTCGGACAAACGACGCCATTCCTGCTCCCCCAAGAGCAAAATGTTTTTGCGGTAGCTGGGGAATTCCCACCTCCGCGACATTCGCTAACTGGTCTGTTGCCTTGCACTTCCAACACGATTGAAGCGGAAGCCTGAGTACCCTCAGTACTAAGTTATTATCCCCGGCTTCCAAAAATGGGTCAACGTCTAAGATGCCGCTTTGAACATTCCGGTTAGCTGATGAGTCAGAAGGATACCGTCGGTGGATCCTCGAGCATTTGATGAATCAGCGATACAAGTGGCCGCGGCAACGGTTCGCCGATCCTTTGCAGCACGGAGGGCCGCATTTGCAACAATTGCGCGGGAACGTTCATCCAGAGCGAAGCTGGTGTTGCATCATCCTGGGCGGCACCCCTGCGAAGTACCAGTGCAGTGGCACAGTCCAACGAGGATTGCGCCGAATCCGTATAATCTTCTTTGTCTGGATCGATCACCGCAAAATAGAGCGAGGGCTTCACAAACAGCATCAGTGAATTGCTTTCCACGATTAGCGCTTTTCTGCGTGACTCACTCGCCTGGGATTCCGGGTTTAACCCCCGCAAGGCTTGATGCAGTAAGGGTAAACACTCGGCGAGAAGTCCTCGCTTGGAACGTAGCTGGAAGGAACGATTCGCGCCTGCTGCTAGAAATCGAGCACTGTCCGTGCCTTGGTCCGCGCGCAGTTCCCATTCCCATGCGCAGAGCTGTTCAGTGGGTGCTCCGACGGATGATTCCAAACCTTGCGGGTAGCTTTCGTCGCCATAGGAAGTGATTTTACCGGCAATCCATTCGACCTTCGGGAAGGCCTGAATCACATCGCATATCAACTGCGTCTTACCAATATTGCGTGTCTGGCTACCAACAACGATCAGCCGCCACAGCTCCGAACCACGATCCGTCGCGCCCACGTTCATTCCTTTTCCAATTTTTTCAAACGCTCTGCCAATTCCGGCAGCCGCGCAAACCAGAAGTATGCTTCCTTAAACTTGTCCAGCGGACGCGCTGGCGTGCCCCATACCGTCTGTCCTTTACGAATAGTTTTGCCAGTGGGAATGCCGGCTTGCGCCCCTGCGATCGACCCGTCTTCGAGTGTGCAGTGATCGGCGATGCCGACTTGCCCGCCTACAACGACGTGATGACCCAACCTGCTCGAACCAGAGATACCCGTTTGCGCGGCTACCACGGTGTGGTTGCCGATTTGCACGTTGTGCCCAACATGAACAAGATTGTCGAGCTTAACTCCCTCGCCGACTCGTGTATCGTCGAGGGAACCGCGATCGATCGTTGCATTCGCTCCGATTTCCACGTCGTCGCCGATCACTACCATCCCCGCTTGCGGAAATTTCCAGTAGCGTTCGCCATCGAATGCGAATCCAAACCCATCTGCCCCTAACACCGCGCCGGAATGGATTTCCACGCAATGGCCAACTCTCACCCCTGAGTAGAGCGTTACATGGGGATGAATCCTGCAGTTCTGCCCAATCGAGCAACCGGCTCCGATCACAGAGTGTGCGCCGATCTGTGTTCCGTCTCCCACGCGGGTCTTCTCCCCAATCACCACGTAGGGTCCGAGACTGACATTCGCGCCAATGCGCGCCAGTGGCGCCACGATCGCCGTCGCGTGGATGCCCGCCGCAACGGGTGGACGTTCACAGAGCAGTACGGCGGCTTTGGCGAAACTGACCTTAGGTTTTGCGCTCCGCAAAACCGTTTTGCCGGGTAGCGCGATTCCCTCCGGCGCAACAACGCAAATCGAAGGAGAGGCCAAGGCGCGTTGAGCATGCTTTCCACTCTCTACGTAGATCAGATCACCCGGTCCTGCGCGCTCAGGGGCGGCCACGCCCGCAACTTCGAGGGCCTCGTCGCCTTCTATCGTCGCTTCAATCGCCTTCGCCAATTCTGTGACCGTATATTTCATCTCCGCCCCTCTTCGCCCTGTGCTCCTACCAAAGTAGCTTCCGTCTTGGTTTCCATTCTAGCGATTATAGGAATGGATACAGCGGCGGTTCGCCCTTCGGCCGCGTCTTCCATCGTGCGTGAACCCATACCCACTGCTCGGGGTGTTGCCGAATAATCTGTTCGATCACCTTCGCAAATCGCTGAGTATTCTCGAGAATGTCCTGCTCGGAATTTCCGGAACGCGTCAATTCCACCGGTGGCTCGAAGCGCAGCCGATACTTACGAATGTTTTCGTCCCAATAACAGTAGCCCGGTACCACGGCCGCGTCGGTATGTAGCGCCACACGTGCGATACCTGTAGTGGTGCAGGCCGGCGTTCCGAAGAAGTCTACAAAGACGCCTTCCTGTGGCATGGTGTTCTGATCCGCCAGAATCCCCACGGTGCCGGCATTTTTCAAGATACGCAGCATCCCACGGGCCGCATCATTCTTGAAGATTGGCGAATTCCCGGAAAGTCCACGATAGAGATTCACCAGTGCGTCCAGCGGCTTGTTGTCGAGCGGCCGCGCCATGTAGTGCAGTGGAAACCCATACAGCGCATGTGCAAACGAGGACAGTTCCCATGCACCGAGGTGCCCGGTGAGGTAGATCACGCCCTTGCCGCGATTCTGTCCGGCAAGGAAATTTTCGTGGCCGTCGAGTATCACGAACTGCTCAATATTTTCTTTTGTGTATTGCGGAAGTCTCGCGAATTCGGCGGCCATCCAACCCAGATTTCGGACCATCTTGCGTTTTACTTCGCGCCGTTTTGCCGACGGCCATTCTCTAAACGCCAGTTGTAGATTGAATTCCGCCGTCTTTCGCAATTTCGGCAGCAGCCACAACAAGACGCACATTCCACTCGCAGCCGCGCTGCGGGCCATGGCACGCGGCAGCACTCCGAGCAACTTGATGAGCGTCCACGCCACCGCATATTGCAGCCGTTCTTTCATCGCTCGGAGTATCTTCCCACATTCGTCTCTATTTGGCGGACTTCTGTCGATCCGGAAATCGCTTTCGATGTTAGACTCGACATTTCGTGACGCAGACCAATAACTCCCAATCGGACCGAGGTACCCCGTCCGGTGCTGCCCTCTCCCGCGCCGCCCGAACCTTGTGGATCATTCTGATCCTGGCCACACTCTATCTCTGCTACTTTCACAATCTGGATGCCATCGGATTGGTCGGCCCCGACGAACCGCGTTACGCGTGGATCGCGCGCGACATGGCGGAGTCCGGCGACTGGGTCACCCCACGACTCTACGGTAAGCCGTGGTTTGAAAAGCCAGTGCTCTATTATTGGGGAGCGGCGGCCGGTTTCAAGCTGTTCGGCGTGAGCGAAAAGGCGGCACGGCTGCCGAGCGCAATTTGTGCATTGCTCGCCACGCTGTCCACGGCGTGGTTGGCGTGGCGATTCTACGGCGCGGGAACCGCGCGATGGTTGCTTCTTCTCTTGCCTGCAACGGTTGGCATGATCGGCTTTTCTCATGCCGCGGCAACAGACATGCCGTTTAGCGGAATGTTGACGATCGCCATGGTTATTGCGGCAAGCATTATCGGTTTGGTTCCACCTACTGGTTATTCGATTCATTCACCAACCGTGAGCCGGTATACCAATGCGCGGCGGGGCGGTGTCATCGAACTTTTGTTGTTTGGCTTTTTTCTCGGACTAGCCGTACTCGCGAAAGGACCCGCAGCCATCCTCTTGTCCGGATCGGCGGTTTTGTCGTGGGCCGCGTGTACAAAACGCTGGCGCCACGCCTGGCGCTGCCTTCACCCAGTCGCTATCGCCAGCTTTTGCACCACCGCTTTGCCTTGGTACATTATTTGCGCGCAACGCAATCCCGATTTCTTTCGCGTTTTCATCATCGAACACAACTTCAAACGCTTCCTTACACCTGAGTTTCAGCATATCCAGCCCTTCTGGTACTACCTGCCCATAGTTCTGATCGCCTTTCTGCCTTGGATTCTCGCCTTACTGTTTTCAGCCGGTACCGGTATCGTTCGCTTGGTCCGCGGCGAGCGGTTGTCGCCGTCGAGCACATTCCTACTCTGCTGGGCGTTGTCGTGCCTTTTGTTTTTTTCCATCTCGAAATCCAAACTCCCCGGCTACATTCTTCCATCCATTCCTGCCATCGCCCTGCTCCTGGCCCGAACCTACGATCGCCTGACTGCAAGTGAATCAAGAATATTTCTCTGGATTCTAATGGGCGCAGGAGTTCCCGCAACTCTCATTGGGGTTGTTTTGTTGACGACTCATGTGCGAGCGGCCCCGGCTGCAGCTGCTTTGCTCATCGCCTTCGGAATTGCCAATATGCTGCTGTGTGGCAGAGAAAATCCCGTAATTCCTCGGCTGGCTCTCTCTCCTCTTTGCGTCGTGCCAATTCTACTGCTGTTGCTTTGCCTCAAAACCCTTCTTCCCCACTTCATCGTGTCAGACCCATCCGGCAAAACCCTTGCCGGTGAAATTCAGGCCAGGAATATTCCCGTCGATCAAATCTATTCGCTGCACATGCAGCGCGGCATGCAATACAGCCTGAATTTTTACCTCCACCGTGAAATCCAGGAATGGAATGCCAACGACCCTACGACCGGTTATCTGCTTCTAAACTCCAGGCGCTGCCGTGACTACGTTCAGCCACCCCTGGTATGCCAAACCGATCAAATGGAAGCACATCCCAGCGGCTGGTTTCTCTATCCGATTAAGCTTCAAGATTGAATTCGGGGGCGGCGGCCATCCGAGGCAAGAGTGTGTATTTTAGGCACCACCTGCTCCCGCTTAGAGCAATATTGCCGGACGGAGGCGCGAGGGTTACCCGCGACAAGGCATCGCAACTTTCGGGCCTCGCAGAATTTCCAGTGGGCGTTTGGCGTGGATTTTAATCGGCAACTACTTCGCGGTTTTGGTCGGCTTTGCGCTAACTGGTGCGGGCGGCGCGGGAATTTCGTTGACCGGCAAACGAGTCAGGAAAAAGGTGACCACGCGGTTTTCGTAGGTGCGCTTTTCATCGTCGGACAAATTCACGAAATTGCCATGCGCAATAATCTGTTGCTCGCGTGGTTCCGCTGCTTTTAGAAACATGTCGCGGGTAACGGCGGAAAGTTCGGGGTCATCCGCGGCTCCGATGAAAAGAATCGGCACCCCATTCATGGCTTTGAGTTTTGCGGAAAGTGGGGGATCACTCTTGTAACCGTAGTTCAGCCATTCAAAACCAGTTTCCGCGGAGCGCACCATTAGCGGAAATCCGCCGACTCCGGTTTTCTCCACGCCAACCTTAACCATCTGTTTCGGATAGTCGTAGACCGAATCCAGAACCAGGGCTCGCACGCGCCCGTCTTTTTCGGCCTCGCGTAAAGCCGCGTAAGCGCCCAGGTTGTAGCCCCACAAGCCGAATCGCGCAGGATCCACGTCACTGCGGCGCGCAATGGTGTCGACGGCAGCGCGCACCTCATCCGCTTCGCGATACCCAAAAGTAGTCAAGCCGGCGTTCGAACCATGCGCTGCGAAATCAAAAACAAACACGTTGTACTGATGGTCTTGCAGGGCGGAAACAAGGGTGAGCAATTCGCCCCGGCTCGACTGATATCCATGGCAGAGAAGAATCGTAGGCGCTCCGCGCAACCCGGGGAAAAACCAGCCCTTGCGCTCGCCCAGCCCGGGTACGGTGAAATCCACTTCGTCCGGCTTGCCAGGAAAACTGGCCATGCTGATTTCAGAACTTGTTCGTTGTGGCTTCACGATCCAGTAGACAAGTACACCGGAAATCACCGCAGTAGCCAGAACCGTAAAGAACGCCAGCGCCAGAATGATGGTCGCTAGCTTGGTGTACCATCGCGTTGGATACCGCAATTCAAACAGGATCGACATAGGCTTAGGCCGTTTTACCAGCGACAGAGCTGGTCAGAATACACTTTCTCCCCGATGCTGATGACGCAAATATATTTGAATCGTAACATGCGCAACCGGGCCTTTTTTCGAAGTTCTCTCGAGTATGTGCTCGATTCGTATCGGCCTCCGTCTGATTTGTTGGCTGATTGGCCGAATCGGCTATGATGGCAAATGCGCCCGGGGCGCGGGTTACGCCAGACTCCATGAACATTGTCGACCTGAGACAGACGACCGTACGCCAGCTTGAGCCGCTCTTGCAGGAAGAGGCCCGCCATTGGCGCGAGGAGTTGTACTGGGACTATCGCAGTGCGCTCGACCTGATCAAACGATTCCTCGATGCGCACGCACTCTCCGGAAGTGTTGCGGTGCAAAATGGAATGGCGGTCGGCTATTGCTTCTATGTACTGGAAGAGCAAAAAGGATTAATTGGAGGATTATATGTTTCGCCGCGCGTGAATCAGGAACCGATTGGGCGGCAGTTGCTCGAGGAAATGCTGTTTTCGATGCGGGCACTGCCGCAATTGCATCGTATTGAAGCGCAACTGATGCCGTTCGGCGGCCCGGTGGAAGGCGCATTGCACGAACAGGGATTCGCACTGTACACGCGGCAGTTCATGCTGTTGGATCTGCTGCGCAAGGTGGAAGATGCGCCGAGTCTGAATTCCGGATTGCGCATGGAGCGCTGGCACGACCGATATTTCGAGCCATGCGCGAAACTGATATACCTGGCGTATGCGAATCACATTGATGGCGATATCAACGATCAGTACCGCACGCGGCATGGAGCGCTGCGCTTCCTTAAGAATATTGTGCTGCTACCCGGTTGTGGACAATTTCTGCCGGGAGCTTCCTTTGTGTTACGGCATCCGGGCAGCGATGAACTGGTCGGCGCAGTGCTGACCAGCGAAGTGTCTACGGGAGTGGGCCACACCACGCAATTGTGTGTGCAGCCGGGATTTCAAGGGCACCGCTTGGGTCGCATTCTGATGCAAACCTCGGCGGAAGCGTTGCGAGGAATGAAGTATGACAAGCTGACGCTAACGGTGACCTCGGACAATCGCACGGCAGTGCACCTGTACGAGCGGCTGGGCTTCACGACAATCAAGTCGTTCACGGCAGGCGTGTGGCCAAGGTAAGGCGCCGATTTCAGATAACAGCCATCAACAAGCTATAAGCGGAACTGGCTCTTCAGAGACTGGACTCGCCTCGCTCAATCTCCTTCCACGGGACGCGGGCTAATTGCTTTTCCTACGCGCGGGCTCGAATTCGTCACCGGGTAGCCATTGGATTAGGTCGGGTTGCTGGGCGGCAGCCTGGCCCAATTCGTAGCCGAAGCTGGCCATTTTGGCAAGGCCCTGAAAATCCCAGACGGGATGAAATTCGTCGGTGGGCTTGTGGTAGTTGTTAGTGACATAGTCCTTGGCCTGCTCTTCGCCCCAGGCTAGATCGTGGCCACGGAACTTCATGCCTTCGGTAATCGAGAAGGCAGGAATGCCGACGCGAGAAAGGCTGAAGTGATCGGAACGGTAGTAATGCCCTGCCTCGGGGTGCGCGTCGGGCTTAATCGCCAAGCCATAGTCGTTCGCCAGTTTTTCTACTTCAGGGTAGAAGGTGGTGCGTTCGGCGCCTCCGACACCCACTTCTTCCGGATCGCCCAGCGGGGCCAGCGCATCGTAGTTCAAGTCCAACGAAATTTTCGAGGCGGCAATCGGTGGGTGTTTGCCGAAATATTCGGAACCTAGCAGCCCCTGCTCTTCCGCAGTGACGGAGGAGAAGAGGATGGAGCGAGGGGGCGCGGGTTTGGTGCCGGCCCAGACGCGCGCGAGTTCGAGAAGGATGCCGCAGCCAGTGGCGTTGTCGATGGCACCGTGATAGATGTTGTCACCCTTCGGGCGATTGCTGTCTATTCCGAAATGATCGTAGTGCGCGGTATAGAGGATTGCTTCGCCTTTCCTCGTCGGGTCTGAGCCTTCCAGCTTGGCAACCACGTTACGTGAGTCGAACGGGCGAATCTCGCTGGCGATATGTGCCTTCAACTTCACCGGCAGTTCCATGGGCTTGAATTCTCGTGATTGCGCCTGCTGGTACAACTTGTCGAGGTCGAGTCCCGCGAGAGCGACCAGCTTTTTCGCAACGTCCAATTGAATCCATGACGCAGCTTCCAGCTTCGGCGAACCATCGCGCTTCAGGTAGGATCGTTCGCCGCCCCACGAGTTGCGCACCACCTCCCATGGATAGCTAGCGATATCCGTGCGATGAATGATCAGCGTAGCTACGGCCCCTTGGCGGGCAGTCTCTTCATACTTGTAAACCCAGCGGCCGTTGTAGGTGAGAGCTTTGCCTTTGAAGAATTTTGGATCATCGGACACTGGTTCGCTCACAAACAGCAGCGCTACCTTGCCCTTCATGTCGTAACCTTTGTAGTCGTCCCAGTGTTCTTCGGGGGCTTTGATGCCGTAGCCCACAAAGACGATCGGCGCATCGATGTCTGCAACGGGAGTTTGCGTCTCGTTGCTGGTGACGTAGTCGTCGAGATTCTTTAGCGTGATAGGCGAGCCAGTAGCGGGAACCAACACGAACGTTGTCGAGGGCAGGGTCTTGACGCCAACCATGGGAACCTGCTGGAAGTAGGTGCCTTTGTCGCCGGCAGGCTTCAAGCCATAACTTTTGAATTGCGCGGCAATGTATTCAGCGGCAACATCGCCACCTTTTTGCCCCGTCCCGCGCCCTTCGAGTTCATCGCTGGAAAGATACTTGACAGCCTCACGAATCTTTTCGGCCTCGATCTTTGGCGTTTGCGTTTTCTGCGCGAAAATCAGGCCCGTAGCCGTGACCAGGGTTCCTAAAGCTAGAAAAATGCGACGCATGTGTGCCCCCAAGAGATCGGGAAGATATTGGAAGATTGAATGTAAAGAGTTTAGGAGAAAAACGGAGCGCTGCCAAATTGAGAATTGAGTTGCAAGCCCTAACCCCCACAAGTTTTTGCGGATGCATTGCAAAGGAAAGGGGCTATGTGCGCGAGGGTAGGACGGAATGGAAATCAGTGGGAGATAAGGGCTTGCGGTATTGTGCCCTGGTTGACCTTGGCAGCTTCGAGAAAATAGAGAAGAAATACATCGTCGCCGGCAGCAATGTGCAGGAAAAAGGCGGATCGCGCGGAAATCGTTCCGCGAAGGTGTTTCGAGGAGGCGGGGTGCTCGGCACGATCACCGACGGCAAAGCCGGTGGTGGCAGCGGTGCCGCGGTGAAAACGTTGACGATGGGTGAGCAGGTATAGATTCCAGCAGAGACGCGGTTCGAGATTAGGCTACATGCAGCAATCGAGGTGAACTACATTCCCGGAAAGAAACTGCCGGGAACAAATCCTTCCGTGGTGCCGCGGGATGGATCGTCTCCGGGTTCTCCCCCGAATTCTCCGGCAGAAGCGCCGCCTGCTGGTTCAGATCGGCCAGCTGCACCGGCCTCAGGGCCGCCACGGAGCTAGTTCGGGATGCGGTTTTGCATCTAGCTTGGCATGACGGGCCGCGGCGTCCACGGAAAGCACCGAAAAGCGAATTCCGCAGCGGCACAGCGAATGCCCAGCCTCTCGATGAAGCGCGCGGCACGTGCCCCTTTCTGGCAACCAACTCGTGGTGCGGTCACAAACGAGGCGGCTTGGCTCGTGTTAGGATTTGCAGTGTTGATGCAAATGGCGGTTTGCTACCTCCAAAGGCTAGAGAAGTGCAGGGAGCTCTTTTGATGAATTCATCTAGTAAAGGTTCGGGATTCGCGCGGATTTGCGCGGGAATCGTTGCCCTTAGCTTTGCGTTCTTGATCGTGCATGCGGAGGAAACACCAAGTGAGCCGCACGGCATTGCGGTTGCCAATATGGATCCTTCCGTAAAACCGGGCGACAATTTTTATTTGTATGCGAATGGTAGCTGGATCAAGCGGACGGAGATACCGGCGGACCGCGCGGCTATCGGCGTTTTTGCGAAACTGGACGCGGCGTCCAGCAAACGGACGGCTGATCTGATTGCGGAAGCGGCAACGGCGAATGCCCCAGCGGGATCGAATGCGCGCAAGATTGCGGACCTTTATAACTCCTACATGGACGAGGCTGGAATCGAAGAGAAGGGACTCGCGCCACTCAAACCCCGGCTGGAGGCGATCGCCGGGATTCATGGCCGGAAGGAACTGGCGCGGGCGCTGGGTCAGACGCTCCGCGCGGATGTCGATGC
The DNA here is from genome assembly GCA_963741165.1 of Candidatus Acidiferrales bacterium. GTDB lineage: Bacteria > Acidobacteriota > Terriglobia > Acidiferrales > UBA7541 > Acidiferrum. The sequence goes on from CAVUHB010000002.1 coordinate 411,950, forward strand.
GCTCAACAACACTAATTTTCACACACCGAATCTGTTTGGGTTGTGGGTCGCACCGGGATTCAACGATTCCGAACACTACGCTGCGTACTTGATGCAAGGCGGACTGCAACTGCCAGACCGTGAGTATTACCTTTCCGACAGCGACCGGATGAAGAAGATTCGCACTGGGTATGTGACGCATATTGCCGCGATGCTGAAGCTCGCTGGATTCAACGATGGCGAAGCGCGCGCAGGGAAGATTGTTGAACTGGAACACGCGATTGCGGAAAAGCATCTGACGCTGGCGGAAAACGAAGACATCCACAGGGCCAACAATACCTGGAGCCAGTCAGATTTCGCCAGCAAAGCGCCAGGATTGGATTGGGCGGAATATATGCGCGCCGCAGGATTGGACAAACAAGCCAGTTTTATCGTGTGGCAGCCGAGTGCGTTTGCAGGGGAATCGGCATTGGTAGCGTCGGCGCCACTGGAAACCTGGAAAGACTGGCTGTCCTATCACGAGATCGAGGCTGCGGCAGGTTCGCTCCCGAAGCCATTTGCGGACGAACGATTTGCGTTTTTCGGGACAACTCTGACGGGAGCTACCGAGCAGCGGCCGCGTTGGCAACGTGGAGGAATCGTGGTGAACACCTTCCTCGGCGACGCGGTGGGGCAGATTTATGCCGAGCGCTATTTTTCGCCGGTGTCGAAGGCTCGCGCGCAGGCAATGGTGATGAATCTAATTGCATCGTTTCGGCAACGGATCGACGCGCTGGCGTGGATGGACCCGGCAACGAAGTCTGAAGCGCAAGCGAAACTGACTACGTTGTATGTAGGCATCGGTTACCCGGAAACTTGGAAGGACTATTCCGGATACGAAGTGAAGGCCGACGACATTTTCGGGAATGTCTGGCGGGGACGAATGTTGGACTATCAGAGAAATGTGGCCCGGCTGGGCAAGACTGTGGACCGCAAGGAATGGTCGATGACGCCACAAACGGTAAATGCCGTGAACCTGCCGTTGCAGAATGCCTTGAATTTTCCGGCGGCGATTCTGCAGCCACCATTCTTTGATCCCGAGGCGCCGGATGCGGTGAACTACGGAGCGATAGGCACGGTGATTGGACACGAAATTAGCCATACGTTTGATACGGAAGGTGCGGCTTTCGATTCCAGGGGAAGAGTTCGCAACTGGTGGACACCCGTGGATTTGGCGCACTTTAATGAAGCCACTGCGAAGTTGGCGGCGCAATACGACACATATAAGCCATTTCCGGATCTGGCGGTGAGCGGAAAACAGACACTAGCGGAAAATATCGCAGACGTAGCGGGAATCTCCGCGGCGTTCGATGGCTATCATGTCTCGCTTGGCGGAAAGACCGCGCCGATGCAAGATAGCTTCAACGGGGACCAACAATTCTTTATCGCTTATGCCCAGAACTGGGGTTCGAAGGCGCGAGAAGCGGCGCAACGTCAACAGATTTTGACGGATCCACACGCACCGGGACAGTTTCGCGCGTTTACGGTCCGGAATATTGACGCCTGGTACGCGGCATTTTCACCCACGCCGCAAGAGAAACTATATCTAGCACCTGCGGATCGCGTGAAGATCTGGTAAAAAAGCCAGCCTTACGCCGACAGGAATGCCTGTGCCACGGACCGCAAGATCTAGAAACTGTGCTGGGCTTACCTAGGTTTCACGGCTGCGATCGGAAGACGGCTAAGAACATAATCAACGGGGCGTTGCGCTGCCGGGGGATCCAAGTTTGAAAGAACCGCGATGATGTAACCTGTTTGCGGGCAGAAGGTCAAATCGCCGTTCATTCCCGGGGCACCGCCTCCGTGACCGTAGCAGTGAATACCGTTGGTTTCGACATCTCTGAATCCATAAGCATATTTTTCGCCATCCGGCCGGTCCACTTTGCCGGCAAGCAAGAGTTTGGTGTGTTCGGCATCCAGGAGCTTGTTGCTCGCCAAAGCGACGGCGAACTGCATCAGGTCTCCGACCGTGGAGTATCCTCCACCCGCGGAAGTACCTCGATAGGGAAGCGTGTCGGTGTTCGGCGTCCACGCCGAATCTGGATTTTCTTTCCTGTAGCCGACGGAGCGGAGCGCCACGGTTTCATTCTCGGGTAGGGAGTCGGTGGAGGTCATTCCGGCAGGCTTGAACACGTGTTCGCGAACATACAGATAGTAATCCTGGCCGCTGATCTTTTCGATTACCACGCCGAGGAGTAGGAAGCCGAAGTTGCTGTACTCCCACTTGCTGCCTGGCTCGAACTCGAGCGGCCGTTTCTCATAGAGCTTCACGTAATCATTCAGGGTTTTCAGTTCGAGGCGATGTGCGTCGAATTCAGGCCCGAAGAAGTCGCCGGTGCCGCCGGTATGGGTGAGCAAATGATGGATGGTGACCTTGGCGGCGAGCTCCTTGTTGGCGTAGCCGGGCAGGTACTTTGCGAGAGGGTCGGTCAGCATGAGCTTGCCTTCTTGAACTAGTTGCATGATGGAAACGGCCGTGAACATCTTGTTCATCGAGCCGATCCGGAATTGCGTGTCGAGCTGATTGGGAGTTTTCTTTGCGCGGTCGGCCAGACCGTAGGCTTGATCGAAAATGGTTTTTCCGTCGTGGGCGAGCAAAGCAGTACCAGCAAATTTATCGGCGACGGTGGCCTGATCGAGATAAGTGCGCAGTGCCGCCAGGGCTTGGAATTCCGACAGGCGGGACACGGCAAATTCTGCCGGAGTCGGGATAGCGCGGATTTCTATTCTAGAGATGGGATAAGGAGGATCGGGTTCGATATCGAGAACGATTCTGACGAACTGCTCGCTGTTTCCTTCTTTAGCCAGAGCGGAAAAAGAAGTGGCCGTGGAGGATTCTGGCTTTTTGAGTTCGAAACCGCCGGTACGACGGCGAAATTCGAGTTGGTCATCGAGACGGGAAACGGCGGAAGGACGATTCTTTTCGAGAAAGTCCTTGAGCGTGGGGCCATCGCCGGCGTTGAAGGCGGCGAGCCATGCTTGAAATTGTCTAGCAGCTGGCGTGTCGAGTGATACAGATTGTGCCAGCACGACGACGCTCGCGGCAAAGAAGAAGAGTACGAGCAGGAGCAGTTTTTTCATGACAGTACCCCCCAACAAGCAGACGGCGGAAAGGCAAAAATGTCACCGCGGGTGATACCTTTAATTTCGACGGAATATTCCGCCACATGCGGCCGCTACAGCGTCGGCCCGGACTAAATCCCGGCGCCAGTTTGCGTGCGAGTCACTTCCGGATGCCGCGGTCTTTCAGTAGGTTCTTCAGCTCAGACATGAATTCCTGGACGTCTTTGAAGTCCATGTAGACGCTGGCGAAGCGGACGTAAGCCACCTTGTCGAGTTTCTTGAGACGATGCATGATCATTTCGCCGATTTCGGTGGTGGTCAGTTCCCTTTCGGTGGCTTCATGGACCACGCCTTCAATTTCATCAACGATGGCTTCGAGCTTGGGAGTGGGAACGGGGCGTTTTTCGCAAGCCTTGAGCAAACCCTGCAGTATTTTCTGGCGTTCAAAGCGCTCCCGGCGGCCGTCTTTCTTGATCACCATATAGGGAATTTCATCAATGCGTTCGTAGGTGGTGAAACGGCGGCTGCACTTGAGGCACTCGCGGCGGCGGCGGATGGTGTCGCCGGTGCGACCTTCGCGGGAATCGATTACCTTGTCATCCAGATGCGCACAAAAAGGACACTTCACTCGGGAGTTTCTCCTGATGGATGGAAGGATAGCAGAAATTTGATATGGATATCAGTTCTCAGAAATCGGCTATCAGGAACCCTCGGAAGCGCGCTGCAACTTCACAGTCTTGAGGATTTACAGAGCGAGCTAGGGGAGCGGTCGGTCTGAATGTCCGGCCATTTCTTCCTCGAGTCGTACACCTTCCTCGGCGCGCATCTTCCGCAATTCGCCGAGAGACCAGCCCTCCCGAAAAAGGATCGGAACGCCGACGAGAGTGCAAGAGGCAAAGGTGATGAGCCAGAGCACCATCGCCGCAGCAACGGCCGTTTCCTGTTGCACTCCATACAAACGCGTAAACGCAATGATGGAGAGAGCTTGCGCGCCGCCACCGACTCCAGGAAGTTGCACAGCGGAGCCGACCATGGTGAACACCAGGACAAGCATCGCATCGGCAAAACTGAGCGTGCCGAGTCGACCACCAAACGCGTGAGACACCAGCCAGTAGATGGAGACGACCATCCACCAGTGAAGAAAGGAGTAAAAGATGGCTGCGAAAAGGTCGCCCCACGAGCGAATGGTCTGCACGCCGCGCGAAAAACCCAACAGAATGCGAGCGAAGGCGGCACGCCAACCGTGTGCGGCAAGCCAGCCGTGCGAACGGCGTTCGAGCATCGACGAGCCGTGGAAGCGAAGGTAGATCAGCCCAGCAATGGCCAGGATGGCACCGATCGAGAACGCGGTGCCAGCCGTGCGTGCGGCTTTTTCGAAAATACGACCCGTGCTGTCAGCGGCGAAATGCCCAGAAGACTCAAACACCAAGAGCCCGACGGCGGCCAGGACGGCAGTGCAGGCAGCGTCGAGAATGCGTTCGAGGGCATAGACTCCGAAGGTGTCGGCAAGAGGAAGTTTGTCTTTACGGGAAATCAAGAGTGGACGGACTGGCTCCGCGGCGCGGCCGAGGAGGAACAGGGCGGAGAATCCGGCCAGATTCATGGCATAGATATTCCAGAATTTTGCCTGGCCGACGTGGGATTGGAATCTTTGCCAGCGCAGGGCCCGTACGGCGTAACAACCGTAGATGACAACAATCGACAGCAGCAGATACCAATAGTTGGCGCCACGAATGGCATCCCAGAGCTTTGTCCCGCTAAACTGGCTGAGGTGGAGCGCACCGCGGGAACGGTACAAAAGGAATCCCAAAGCGGCTACCACCAAGCCGACTAACCACCATTTCCTCGACTTTACACCCATGAGGGGCGAGAGTACTGGGGCGGGGGGGTATCCGTCAAGCGTAGCTAAACATTTTGGTTACAATATCTTGTATCGAGGGCCGGGGGTAGGTAATATGCGGGGCATAAGGTCGGTCGAGCGCGACGGTACGAAGGGAACATTTTTGCCACATTTTGCGTTCCTCTGTTTGACAGGCCATGCGACCTACCAGCTGGTTCTGCCAGAGCAGGCTTATGGAAATCGGGGCTAAACAGCTTGGAGCAGGATGCCCAACTGGTCCAGCAATGCCTCCAGGGAGATGGTTCGGCCTGGGAGGAACTGGTGCGTCGACATACGCGCCGGATTTTCAATCTGTGCTACCGGTTTACCGGGAACGGCACGGAGGCCGAGGATCTGTCTCAAGAAGTATTTCTAAGGGTGTACCGGACGCTGGCGAGCTACCGTTCGGCACACGGCGGATTTGCCACCTGGATGACGAGCGTAACCAGGAACCTGCTGATCGATCACTACCGTCGAACGAAACGGGACCGGATTACGGATTCGCTGGACGATGCCATGCCGGTGGTGGAGAACAAGGAATCGTCCGGTCGGCGTCCAGACGAGCAGGCACTGCTCCGGGAACTGAGCGCGCAGGTGCAGACAGCACTTACGAAACTCTCGCCCGAATTGCGAGAGGCGGTTATATTGCGAGATTTGCAGCAGCTGGACTATGCGGAAATTCAGCACAGCCTGGCAGTACCGGAAGGAACTGTAAAATCGCGCATCAACCGCGGACGTATCGAACTGGCACGAATTTTGCAACAAATGGGAGTAAGGCCATCATGAACAAGCAAGGTTTAAGGATGGCAGGTGTTCGACAGACTGGGGATTTGAGGAAGCTGGTTGGGGGTTGGTTATGACCTGGACATGTGATCAAGTGGAAGCGAGGCTCAGCGATTACCTCGATGGACTGCTGCAAGCACCGGATCATGCTGCGTTTGAACAGCATATGGCACAATGCGCGCACTGTGCCCCTTTGCTTGCGAGTGTGAACAGTCTTGTGGCCGCCATGCACCAGATGGAGCAGTTGGAAACTCCGCCCCGACTGGTTTACAACATCCTCGACAAGACGCTCGGACCACGGGAAACCGTTTCAGCCTGGCAGTCGCTGCGTAATTTGCTTCGTGGATTTGGATCGCCAAAGCTTGCCTACGGCATGGCGAGCGTCGTGGCGACCTTTGCGATCCTGCTGAGCGCTTCGGGGTTTTCACTGCGTAAGCCGAAGCTGGCAGATCTGCGGCCCGCGAGTGTGTATCACAATGCCGACCGGCAGGTGCATCTGGTTTATGCACGAAGCGTGAAGTACGTCAGCGATTTGCGCGTGGTCTACGAAATTCAATCGCGCCTGCGGTCGGATCAGAACGATTTGCAGAATGTACCGGAAGAATCGTTGCCGAAAGCGGCACCCGACAAGAATCCTGGCCAAACGGATGATCAGAAACCAGCGCAACCGCGGCAGCAGAATCGCGCCAATGAAGTTGCGCACCAGCTGGAACTTTTGGCCGCACAGTGTCCCGTGTTTTATGAGAGGAGCCTTCGATGAAATGTGCGGTCCATCCTGAGGTGGATGCAACCGGGTTCTGCAGGAATTGTGGAAGAGCAATGTGTCCGGCATGCGTGCGTCCCGTGCGCGATCTTCTCTATTGCGAAGACTGCCTGGGCGCGATGATGGGATTGCCCGCAACACCGGTTACTGCACCGGGAGTGCCACCCGGTTCGCCGGCCTTGACGGCGAGCGTGCCCGCGGGATTACCTCCGGTACCAGCGCCCAATGCCGGGATCGCCTTCCTTCTTGGATTCGTGCCGGGGTTGGGAGCGATCTATAACGGCGAATACAACAAGGCGATGATCCACGTCCTCATCTTTGGCGGAATCATCATCGGACTGACCGGCGTGTTAGGAGACAGCCTGACGGGCTTTTGGGTCCTGGCGCTGGTAGCGTTTATTTTCTACATGGCGATTGATGCATTGCGGACGGCAAAGGCGCGACAGACCGGACAGACGGTCGTCGATCCATTTGAAAATTGGACTAAGAACCGCTCGCTTGGTCCGTTCATCTTGATTGCGGTCGGTGGATTGTTTCTGCTGCACAATTTTGGATTCTTCGAAATGTTCCGCGTACGGGAAATTTTCTGGCCGGTGGTGCTGATCGGCATTGGGGTGCTGATGCTACGTAATCGGGTCAGCGGCCAGAGTTGAGAGGAGTGGCGAGATGAGCGCACAGACCAGATGCCATTGCCAGAGTTGCACGATTAGAAGCCTGCAGGGTCCGGCAATCGTGATCACCGTCGGCGTTCTGTTCCTGCTACATCAGACGCAAGGCGGGCGATTCTTCTTTGGGAACACGTGGCCGGTCCTGATTCTAGTGATTGGCGCATTTCAACTCGCTTCTGCATTTGCGCCGCAGAATGGACATATTGAACTACCCCCCGTCAGTACAATCCCGCAGCCACCCGCGACGCCCCCTCCACCGACTGTTCCACCACCACAAACTCCGTTTTCGGCAGAAGGACAATAGACGCTATGGCGAACACCCAGTCGCGCAGCAGCGGTCTTTTCTCAGGATTAGTTCTCATCACCGTAGGAACACTGCTTCTGCTCCGCAGTTATGGACACTTCGACCTCGGACACTTTTTTACGCACTGGTGGCCACTGATTATCATCTTCTGGGGCATGGTGAAGCTCTACGAACGCACCGCCGGAAGGCGATTCGGCGGAAGTGGCGGCGCGATTACGGCGGGAGAAGTTTTCCTTGTTTTTGGCATGCTGGCCCTGCTGGGAATAGTTGTCGCCGTTGATTATGGAAAGCGGGTAGTCGGTGAAAACTGGGAAGAGATCCGCGGCGACAGATATTCGTTTGATGATCTGGTAATCCCACCGCAAACCATCCCGGCGGGAGCGCGCGTAAGCATAAATGCCGGACGCGGTGATGTGACCATTCGCTCGTCGGACGACCAGCAGGTGCGTGTGAATGCGACCAAGATTGTCACCACTTGGAGCGAATCGGAAGCGGCGAGAATCGCCAAGCCTATGAAACTCGTAGTGGCCAAGAACGGCGATGGATACGAGATTCGTCCAGAGGGTTACGACCAGTCCGATGCGCGAATCAGCCTGGCACTGGAAATTGCGGTGCCGAAGAAATCGCCGGTGAACGTTAAGACCGAAAAGGGCGACGTCACGATCTCCGACTTTGGGGCGGACATTGCAGTGGCTGTGCAGAACGGGGACGTGGAAGTCCGCAATACCACGGGCGACATTTCGGTAGAAATCCGCAAAGGCGATGTAAAGGTGTCAGACACATCAGGAAACGTGAAAGTGACCGGCAAGGGCGGCGAAATTGAAGTGATCAACGCGACGGGAAGCTTCACGCTTGACGGGGATTTTTACGGACCAGTGCGTGCCGATAAGGTTACCAAGGGCATCCGGCTGATCACCGTGAAGACGGACATGACACTTTCTTCGCTGAACGGGCACATGGAAGCGGGCTCGGGGAATCTGGACATTGTAAACGCTCCGGGAAATCTGAACATAAGGACGCGCGATACCGAAGTCAACTTGGAGAACCCGGGTGGCAAGGTGAATATCGATGACCGGAATGCGGCCGTAAACGTGCGATTCTCTTCCATCCCGAAAGATGATGTCTCGATCACCAATTCTTCCTCTGAGATTTCTTTGACGCTGCCCGGAAGTTCGAGCTTTGATTTGGAGGCGGAATGCCGCAATTGCGATGTCGATTCGGAGTTCACCACACTCATGCCTGTGAAATCGACGTCCGGGGATTCCCAAATCAAAGGGAAATATGGAACTGGGCGTGGACCGAAAATTATCTTGAAGACGAGTTATGGGAACATTGGGTTGCGGCGCAGTGCAATGGCAATTCCACCGAAGCCACCAACGGCGAGTGCACCCAACCCGCCGACGCCGATTGAGCCGCCGACCGAGCAGTAGGTCGGGATCGACAATGGCTGTTATCGGGAAACGCCTAGATAGAGCGTCGCGCTACTCTGACAAGCGGCGCAGTTCGGCAAAGAACGTGGGATAGGAAACTCCGGCACAATCGGCGTCGCGGATAATGGTTTCGCCCTCGGCGGCCAGGCCCGCTACTGCGAAGGCCATGGCAATTCGGTGATCGCCGTGCGGCTCGATTTCAGTGCCATGAACTCTTCCGGCGTTCCGCCCGGCAACGCGCAATCCGTCGGGGCGTTCCTCCACAGTGGCACCCATGCGTTTCAGATTTTCGGCCAGCGCAGTTATGCGGTCACTTTCTTTCACACGGAGTTCCGCGGCATCGCGAATCTCAATTCCCAGCTCGGTGTAGGGGCCAAGTGCGGCAAGCATCGGCAATTCGTCGATCAGCAGGGGGACCAAGTCGCCGGAAATAACTCCTCCTTTCAGTGCGGCGCCCTTTACCGCAATATCGCCAACCACCTCTCCCTGCTTGCTCTGGAGATTCACGACGGAAATAGCGGCGCCCATGGAATGGAAGAGATCGAGGATGGCCGAGCGCGTGGGGTTCATGCCGACATTGCTGATAAAAAGATTGGAATCCGGCAACAGCGACGCGGCTGCCAGGAAGAAGACGGCGGAGGAGAGATCGCCCGGAACATCAAGGGAACGCGGCTCAAGATTGGTTTTATTCCCCTTGTTGGCCATGCCCCGGACAGTAATGGTGCGGCCGCACTTTTCAATATGAGCGCCGAATTCGGCAAGCGCGAGTTCCGTATGATCGCGCGTTGCGGCTGGTTCCGTCACGCGAGTTTCGCCTTCTGCGTACAAACCGGCAAACAGGACGGCCGATTTCACCTGGGCGCTGGCCATCGGCATTTCATAGTGAAGGGCGCGGAGTGTTCCGCCACGAATCTCGAGCGGAGGGAAATTGTCGTCCTTGGCGCTGATCTCAGCGCCCATCTGCCGCAATGGTGCGACGACGCGCTTCATAGGGCGCTTTTGCAGCGACGCGTCTCCGGTAATTTTTGTAGTGAAGGATTGGCCACTGAGAATGCCGCAGAGCATGCGAATGGTGGTGCCGGAATTTTCGGCGTCAAGCGTGCGCCAACTGTTTCTTAATCCACGAAGGCCGTGGCCGCTGATCTTCACGGTAGTTTTGTCGACGCTGACCTCGGCGCCAAGCGATTTCATGCAACCAAGCGTGCTGTGGCAATCGCGCGCAGCGGCGAAATTTCGCAATTCGCTGGTGCCTTCTGCCAGCGCGGCGATCATGGCGTAGCGATGAGAGATGGACTTGTCGCCCGGGAGTTCGAGGCCGCCGGTGAGTGCCTTTACGGGTTGAATAGTCTCTTTTTTCACGAATGAAGTTTAACATGCGAGCAGAGAAGGACGATGGGGACGCACGGGATGGTCGAAACTGCCGAGCGATCAGAACTCCAGGACCACGAGGCAAGCTGCGCCCGAAAAAGTAGAGGGACTAGAGCCCCGCTCCTTCATAGTCAAAACCGCTTCCTGCTTGATGGTCTCTGAGGACTTATGTCCTCCCAGATAACTCGAGTTCTTTCCGCTCTTTGACTCCTGTACTCGCGACCAGTTTATGAGAGGCACCTCCTAGGAAATCCGGCGAAACAGATTGCGATTCCGATTCGTATTATTAAGTGAGTAGAAAATATTGCCTGAAGGCGTCCCCGGGAGTTTGTATGTCTGGCGGTAGAACAATTCTTCATCTTTTAACCAAGGCGGCAATTGGCCTTGGCGCCCTTTTTGTGGTCGGAGTTTTGCTCGCCGCGATACCGAATCACCGTGCGCCGGTGGTGGGCTTGGTTGCGAGCGAGCCCGTCCAGGAGGCGCCGCAGGCCGGATCGACAATCGATAACGCGAGGATGTCCGAGATGGATATGGCCGACGCACACGCCAGCGAACACACCGCCATGGCGGACATGGCAACCATGCATCACGGAAACACCTCGCACATGCGCATCTCCGCTCATCGCGCTCCGGCACCGGGAGATGAACAGCGAGCAATGGAGATTGAGGAGAAACTGCGCGCAGGGATCGAAAAATACAAGGATTATCACGTAGCGTTGAATGATGGATTCAAGATTTTCCTGCCCAACGTGCCGCAGGCTGAATATCACTTCACGAATTACGCAAATGGATTCCTGGAGGCGTTCACGTTTGATCCGGCGCGGCCGACCTCCCTACTCTACAAGAAGACTTCGAGCAGTTACGAATTGGTCGGTGCAATGTACACGATGCCAAAGCGCGCGACGGAAGAAGAACTGAATGAGCGAGTTCCGCTGAGCGTGGCGACTTGGCACCTGCACACCAATCTGTGCATGCCGCCAAAGGGACAAACGCGCCGCACAGACTGGACAAAATTCGGGTTGAAGGGGTCCATCTCCACGCAGGCAGTTTGTGAGGCAGCGGGCGGCCGATTCACTCCGGTGGTATTCGGCTGGATGGTGCACGTGTATCCGTATGAATCTTCGCCGAACAAGATTTTCGCAATGCATCATCAGGATTGATGGAGAGAACCCTGTGGAAGATATTCTTCGCGCCAATGGAAAACTTCCCTACGGGCTAGATCCCCTCTTGGGGATTTCGATGTCGGGGCTGAATCTCCTACCCCTTACTAGGCTTACTGATCCTTGAGCTTCAGTTTGTGCTTGTTCTCTTCAAGAAATTCGCGCAGTTCTTTGGCCATATCCAGAAGACGGACCCACTGTTCGTAATAGAGCGTAACCGGGAAGCGTCCCAGTCCGTAGACACTGACGCCACCCTTTTCGCCGACGCGAAATTCAAGTGCGCCTTTTTTTCGGCCTTCGGCCTTTTGTTCCAGTTCGGCGATGCGCGCCAGCAATTCTTCTTTTGTAGGTTCCGACATTGAGCCCCCCTGATCAGAATCATCTTAACGCAGTTCTAGGACGTATGAGGCTATAGTCCTGGGCCGGCTACCGCTGTGGTTCAATTGCCTCCCTGTGGCGCTCCCGGTATCATGGTCGTTCACTCCGGGGGAGTTTGTCTGTTTCCATGGGTCGCCGACTTCACGCATTCCTTCTGCTCTTCATCCTGATCAATATTGCTTGGGCTTCTGCTGCCTTCAGCGCGCCGCAAGGCTTGAGTGCGATCATTCCACTCACGGAAGTCCACCCGGGCATGCAGGGCTATGCGTACACGATCTTTGCCGGCGACCAGATCGAGAAATTCGATTTGGAAGTGATCGGGGTAATGCCGAATTTTCTGGGGCCGAAGCAATCCATCATCCTTGTGGAATTGAAGGGACCCAAGGTGGAGCACACCGGTGTGGTTGCCGGTATGAGCGGCAGCCCGGTGTATCTCGATGGCCGGCTGGCGGGGGCTCTGTCTCTGAAACTCGGCATTTTCACGAAAGAAGCGATTGCCGGTGTTACCCCGATTGAAGATGTGCTGCGGCCGCCAGCGCAAACCGCTGATGTGCAATCGGCGCCTCAGCAGTTCACGCTACCGAATGATGCGCTGGCGCGCAATTCCCTGCCGAGTGGATCGTCTCTGGAGCGCATTGAAACGCCTTTGGTGTTTTCCGGATTTCAGCCTGCGGCTGTGCAGCAATTTGCGCCGCAATTGCAGGGTTACGGCTTCGTCGCGGCGCAAGGCGGAACGGCAGAAGCAAAGCCGGATGATCGCAAACTCGTGCCGGGAGACATGGCGGGAATGGTTCTGGTTTCAGGCGATGCGTCGATCAATTCGGCTTGCACGGTAACGGCAGTGCAAGGTGATAAGGTGTTTTTGTGCGGCCACCCGTTTATGAGCCTGGGCGATGTGCAAATGCCCATGTCGCGCAGCCGCGTGGTGACCACGCTTTCCTCGAGCCTGGCTTCCACAAAGATCGTAAATGTGGGTGGTCCGATCGGGACCATTACGGGGGACCATTTAACAGCGGTGACCGGAAAGCTGGGCAGCCCACCGGCGATGGTGCCCCTGGAACTCAGCTTTGTAACCGGCGGGACGGAGAAGAAACTGCATTTTGATGTGATTAATCATCCCAAGCTGACACCGTTGCTGGTGGCGGTCACCACCTTTAATGGACTCACCCAGAATTCGCTGTACGGCGAAGGAACCACGCTACACCTGACGGGTGAGGTTCGGCTGCAAGGTCATAACGCTGTGCAGATTGAAAGTACGTTTGCACCGGGCGATTCGATGTCGCCGGATAGTTTGCCGATCGCGTTGGCGATACAAAATGTGTTTGGCCGACTCTTCAACAACAATTACGAAACTCCCTCGGTCGATCACATTTCTTTGCGCGTGGAGAGCCAGCCGGGACGGAAGTCTTACACCATCGAGAGTGCGTGGCTGGAAAAAGGTGAGGCGGCACCGGGCGAGACGGTTCGCGTACGGGTGATGTTGCGGCCGTATCGCGGGGCTTCGCGCGTGGAGGAGACCACGGTAAGGGTGCCCGACCAAGCTGTGCGGGGCGCTACGTTGCGCGTGCTGGTAAGCGATGCAGAGTGGCTGAATCGCGCTTCCCGCGGATTTGGATTTCCGGGCATTCCGGGAGGTTCGGGGCCCGCCGGCCTCGATCAATTGATTGCATTGCTTAACCGTGAGCGGCGGAACGATCGCCTGTATGTAGGGCTGTTTGCGCCCGCGCCGACGCTGGTCTGGGACGACAAGGAATTACCGAACGTGCCCTTGTCTGCGATCAATGTCATTGATGGGCGACCCACGCCGGGCAGCGTTCAGCTCTTGCGCGAGTCTTTGGCGAGCGAGTCCTCCATTCCGCTCGGTGGACCTGTCGCGGGCATCATCTCTTTGAATTTACAGATCCGGTGACCAAGGTTATGTCGACACTTGCTTCGAAACATCTTTTGCACGTTAGCAATATCAAATCGTCGGTGAAAGCGATTGCGACAGCTGCTGCACTTGCTGCGTGCCTGCTGACTGTCAGCGTGGTAACGAATGCGGAACACACGCGACGGTGGCGTCAATCAACCTACGAAGAGTTCCTGAAAGGTACAGCGAAAGGTGTGGCAGTGCGCAGTGACGGGCATCTGGAACTAGCTCCGAAGTTCACCCTGCTTTCTGACGCAGACGCCTCCTATCTTTGGTCATTGCGCACCGATGGCTCGGGCACGTTGTATGCGGCGGGAGGATCACCGGCAAAGGTATTTCGATTCGAGGGAACCGGCAAACCAAAGACGGTATTTGAATCAACAGAGTTGCTGGCGCAAACGATCGCGTTTGACGCCAAAGGCAGCCTGTACGTGGGTACCACACCAGATGGAAAGGTTTACAGAGTTTCGGCAAGCGGCGAGAAATCGGTGTTCTTCGATCCCAAGACCAAATATATCTGGAGTCTGGCCTTCGCTCCGGACGGAACACTGTACGTGGCAACGGGTGACAAGGGCCAGATTTTTGCCGTTTCCCAGGATGGGACGGGAAAGCTTTTCTATGCCAGTGACGAAGCACACATCAAAATTCTCGGTTTCGACACTAAGGGTAATTTGCTGGCGGGCACGGAGCCGAACGGGCGGGTTTTGCGCGTAACCAGGAAGATCGGGAAACAGGCATCTATGGAAGAGGGTGCCGCGGAGGGGTTTGTCATTTATGAGACGGCCAAACGTGAAGTGACCGCGCTGACGTTGGCGAACGACGGCTCCATTTACGTGGCGGCCATTGGCGACAAGCAACGCGCGACGAGCTCTGCTCCCACGGCAGTCATCGCCACTTCGCAGGGAACCACTACCATCACGAGCACCGCATCGTCCCTTTCTCCGCAGGGTGCCGTGCCGTTCCTGAATTTTCCGCCGTCAATTTCCAGCAGCATTTATAGATTGGCGCCAGAAGGCGCGCCGGAGGAGATCTGGTCTTCGCGCGACGATGTGGTCTATGCACTGGGACTAAATGCCGACGGCCGTTTACTGGCCGGAACGGGAAATACAGGATCGTTGCTGGTGATTGATGGACGAGGCGTTTATGCGCAACTTGCCAAGTCTGGCGCTGCGCAGATTACCGGAATCACCAGGAACCCTGCCGGAAAAGTATTTTTGTGCACCGCCAATCCCGGGAAGGTGTTATCGGTGGGACCCGAGTTTGAAGCGGAAGGCACGTTTGAATCGCAATCATTCGACGCGAAATTGTATTCTCAGTGGGGTCGATTGGAATGGTGGGGTCCTGCCGCAGCAACCGCAGCATCTGGTAAACCCACACCTAAAATTGACGCAAACCAGCCGCGCATGGAATTTTTTGTGCGCAGCGGAAATACCGAAGACCCGGGTAAGGAGTGGTCAAATTGGTTTGGCCCGTACAGCAAGAGTGGGGCTCAAGTGGAGGCACCCGCGGCACGCTTTTTTCAGTGGAAGGCAGTCATTCATGATGGCCGCGCAGGGGATGGAGTCGACTGGGTGAGCGAAGCGTACCAGCCGAGGAATGTGGCACCGGTGATCGACGGAATTGCGCTGCAGGATGCTGGGGTACGCGCGCAAGCTCCCCAGGTTATTACTGGACAGCCGGCAATTGTAAACCTGCGACAGCCTCAGGCGCCGAATCCGAGTGGCGTGGTCATCACGACGAGCGCTTCGACAAAGTTTGAACAGCAACCGCAGGGAACGCAGCAAAAGGGCTACCAGTCTGTGCTATGGACGGCTCACGACGACAATGATGACGAGCTCCATTACGCGGTCTTTTTTCGTGGAGAGAGCGACCACGCGTGGCGGCTTCTGAAGGACAACCTTGACCAGCGATTTTATTCATGGGACACCACGAGCCTCGCGGACGGTGCCTACTATCTAAAGATTGTTGCTACCGATGCGCCTTCCAACCCGCCTGCAACCACGTTGAAGACCGAACGTGAGAGCGAGCGGTTCGAGGTCGACAACACGCCTCCCAGCATCGAAAAATTGCAAGCCACCCCTGCCGGAATGAATACGGATCGATCTCTCGGCATCTCCTATGACTTTGAGTTCACTGCGATCGATAGTTCCACAAGCGTGGAACGCGCCCAGTACAGTGTGGATGGAGGCGATTGGATTCTGCTCGCCCCGGTGAACGGCATCAGCGACAGCCGAACGCAAAATTATTCTTTCACCGTGCGAGGTTTATCCGCGGGAGAACACACGATTGCCGTGCGGGCTTACGATAAGTTTGAGAATCTCGGCTCTGGGAAGACGACCATTAACGTTGCTTCGGGAAAGAACTAGATAGTTCGGGCCCCGTAGCTCGATCCTTCACACTGATAAACATACCGGTTGAGATCCTTCGCTCCGCTCAGGAGGAGACGGGAGGAGTGTGTTCGAGTCGCTTTCGGCTAGGGCTTCAGCTTCGCGGAGGACGGCGGAGCTTTCACTAGTTCGGGCCGGGGAGGCCGGGGCTTCACGGGTTCAATGAAACTCTCGATTTCCGCCCCGAAACCCATGCGTCCATCGCTGAAAGCATCCGGCTTGGCGTGCACGACGCGGGCCTTGCAGTGCGTTTCTTCGGCTTGCGTACCGGTAACTTCCATCGGCATCCTCAGGGTAGCCTCAATGGGCATGCCCACCTGCAACGGCGCCGAAGTCACGAAAAAGAATCCGCCTCGTGAAAGGTTCACAGCTTCCGTAAAGTGCTCGGTAGTGTCAGAAGCCAAGCCGGTCGGCCGGAAGCGCAGAGGGACCCGCAGGCGAAAACGCTGGAGATGTCGACGTTCAGAGGGAGCCATGAGAGCTAACTCCGCAGTCGCCTAGGGGGGCAACTCGCGACTGCACTTGCGTGAAGCCTCATTCTATCAGAGCCAGCGCAAGCGGCAAAGCGTTAAAGGCAGGATCTTCGTGCCGGCGCACTCCGGTAAAGCGCCCCGCGGCTGGTACCTAGATTTCAATGGCGAAACGAAAACGCATGTCCTCGCCAAACCACATGATGTAGTTCGTGCCCCAGGCGTTGTTGAACAGATTGAAGTGGATTCCGCCACTCAGGTTTGCCTCGGAACGCGAAAAGTAGAGCGGTGACTGCACACCCAGTGCAACTAGGGGAGCATCCTGCGTTTGGAACGAAATCCCACCCTGCGCGTCCTTGTAGGAGACGCGGTCCGATACGGCGTGCAAATGGCGATTCCCCGAGTCTACGACGTCGAAGGGCGAAACTTCCTGGCCCGACTTCCGCAGGGACCAGCCCTTATCGCTGGCGACGACCGGATTAAAGCTGAACCAGAGGGCTTCCGGCATGCGCGATGACTCTTTGCCGGACCAGTAGACATTTACCTCCACCATCGTTTTATTCTTCGGCAAAAAGTATTCAACGGAAATTTGTTTGGGGAAAGCGGCACGACCCGACGCGTAGGCTTCTGCATCACGAATTTCAAGGCGCGCCACGATGCGATGGCCACTCGAGGTCTCCTCCGATTCGCACCGGATCACAGACGGCTTCCAGAGTTGGCTTTCCGCGCCAAATCGCTCGATGTTAGGCTTTCCGAAGTCTTTCTTTGCCCAGTCCTCTTCACTGATCACGTATGCCTTGAAAAAATCCGCGTAGTCTTTTTGGGCCAGGGTCTGGTAGGAGAGCAGGGCGAGTGAATGGCCGGGCGCCGCCCAATCACGGGCAGTCTTTTTGCTCTGAAGTTTCGCAATTGCCCCGGTCCCCTCGTCCAGTGCAAAAAGGAACTGCGCGGTCTCCAGTGAATGGCCCGGCTTATAGGAGTTCTTAAGCGCTACCGGTTGGCGAGCATCGAGCGATGCTACGGCACGGGTGGCTTCGCTACGAAGATCGCTTGGGAGCGTATCAATGCCCAGGAAGAGATTGCCTCGCTTCTCGAGCCAGCTCGATTCCACAACCTTATAATTCTTTGTATCCAACATCTTGGCCAAGTCTTTCGGAATGTAGTTATCGAAATCCAGCCACGTCTTGGTATCCGTTCCCCAGGTGTGTTCGGCTTCCAGGAGCAAGTGTCGAAGGAGTTTCAGGTCGGTTTCGTCGCCGATGTGAAACTTTTCTTGCTGAATCCAATTTTGACGAAGGCGGCAGACCTCGCGGTATCTCGACACTTTCAACGGATCGCTAGCAATCCCGTGAATCCAGGTATCACCTATTTCCTGTGTGACGACGGGTAACAACGCTGCATGCGGGGCCGCGGCTTCGGCAATTTTAGTCAGGCTGGTGGGGACGATTCGCGCGCCCGGGAAGCGTTTCGCGAGATCCGCGGTTATCGTTGAGATTTCTTCAACGGTGTGAGGTCCCGCATTGTCGTCTTTGACGACAATGGCGATGGCAACGTCGCTGCCCGGCACAGCGGTCACGCCTCCGTAACCGGCGTGGTACATTACCGTCAAACTTTCTCCTGCCGCGTCTTGCCAACGGAAAAGTGGTGGTAGGATCGCGGGCCTGCTGGCGTCGTTCACACCAATGTCGAGAAAGGTTACACCCTGTGCAGCGAGTGGGGAGACGAGGCCGCGGGTGTGCCCAGGTACGTCGGTCATTTTCGCCCCTGTCGTCGTGCAGCCAAAGCGCTTGTCTAACGACTTTGACAAGGCCACCGCGCCAGAAATCAGAGTAGGATCCATCAACTCCGTTTGCCAGGTGAAAGGCAGCGCATGCCAGGCAATAAACCCGGACCGAATAGCCTGTTCCATTCGTTTGCGCTGCTCGGGATTGGCCTGCTCCAGGTATTCATAGAGCAACCAGGAGCCGGTAGTCCACACATAGCCGGCGGAACCGGAGCGAGTGAGACGCTCGGCAGTCTCAATGGCCTTTGGGAAGTACTCGTTGAAGTATCGTTTGACGACAACCGCCTGGGTGTCAATAAACCCTGCGTCGAAATGGCATTTGAAAAGGGTAAGGACGCGCTTGACCTCCGCGTCGGCAGGCACAGAGTTTTCAAATAACCCCTTAGAAATGATTTGTGAGTGATGCCCAAGCCACGAAGCGCTGCCCGTGGCCATCAGGGATCCCAGGAACTCACGACGTTTCATGCGCACTCCCCCCGATTACAGACTGTTCGGCAGCCCGCAAATTGTACACGAACACCTGGAGCAGCCGCGAGAATTAGAAGAGTGCTCGCGCGTCGCGGTGCACTTGGAATAGACTGTGAAAATGGCAACCTTAAAACCTGTTGTGGACGACGGCGTGACCAAGATCGACGCGATGGCAATCCGCGAAGCGCACGAGCGAATCAAGCCGCGCATACACCGCACGCCCGTGTTGACTAGCCAGTCTCTCAATAAATGGACCGGAGCTCAACTTTACTTCAAGTGCGAGAACCTGCAGAAGACCGGTTCTTTCAAGATTCGAGGGGCAGCAAACGCAATTCTTTCCTTGACCGAAGCGGAAGCGGCCAAAGGCGTTCTTACCCATTCCAGCGGCAATCATGGCGCGGCAGTGGCGTGCGCAGCGGCATGGCGTGGCGTTCCCGCGTGGGTGGTGATGCCACAGAACACGCCGTCGGTAAAGGTCCGTGCGGTCGAGTCCTATGGAGGACGGGTCACTTTTTGCGAGGCAAAGGTTTCAGCCCGTGCGGAGGCCGCCGCAAAGATCCAGGCGGAGACGGGCGCCGCGATGATTCACCCCTACGATGACGACCGGATCATCGCGGGTCAGGCTACCGCCGCGAAGGAATTGCTCGAAGAGATACCGGATCTGGATGCGCTACTGGTGCCTGCCAGTGGCGGAGGATTGCTGAGCGGCACCTGCCTAGGTGCAAAAGGTGTGAGGCCGGAAATCTGCGTATTCGGGTGCGAACCGGAGCGGGCCGACGATGCCTATCGTTCCCTGAAAACGGGAGTCTTGCAAACGCAGGAATCTAGCGACACGATCGCGGACGGGTTGCGGGCTTCCCTCTCCGCGCGCACGTTTGGCATCATTCGTAACTTCGTGGAGGCTATCCTGCTGGTCAGTGAGAAGGAAATTGTGGACACGAAGCTGCTGGTTGGCCAGCGCATGAAGCTAATAATTGAGCCATCTAGTGCGGTAGCCTTGGCACCATTGATCCGCGAAGGTGGCGTGGCGGCGCTGGGGCTTTCGCCCAGAGGGGATGGGCAGCCTCCACGGATCGGAGTGATCCTTTCCGGAGGAAATGTGGAACTCGCCTAGCCGGACGGCAAGGGGTTTACTGAAGCATTGCTATTAGAACACATGCACCTTTACTCCGACGCTACGCCCGATTGTCACCACTACGAGCCACGTGTAGACTTGAAACGCTGAGATAGTCTCTTTCTAACGAAAATCAAACTAGGGATTCCAGGGAACGAAGCCGCCAGGTCGCGCCCAGCCTGTCGTGCGGCATGGTTCGTACCCGGAAACTGAAAAGGCGGGTAGCGTTGTCCATTACGCTTAAGCGGGTTTGCCGGGTCTGCTTTTCGTTTTATTTGTTTACCTCCATTATCCCTCCGTCCAGTTCGCAGACGGTTGCGCAGACGGCCGGTGACCGAGAGCCACAGTCCTTTGTCCGGCTCGAGCACTCCACTCACGTTCTGACGAATTTGGCAACCGATGCCGGGCGAGTGGAACCCAGCAAGGCTATCGACAGGATGCTTCTGATGCTTTCGCCCTCGGCGCAAAAACAGGCCGAATTGGACAAGCTCCTCGAAGAGCAGCAGAATCCCGCCTCGGCAAACTATCATCGCTGGCTCTCGCCCGGTGAGTACGGCGCGAGGTTTGGTGCGGCCCCGGATGACCTAGAGCGAGTCCACGCGTGGCTCGAGTCGAACGGCTTTCGGGTGGGCAACGTGGCAAAGAGCAGTCGCTGGATTGAGTTTTCCGGCAGTTCGAGCCAGGTCGAAACTGCATTTCACACAGAATTGCATTATTACCGCGTAGCGGGAAAACAATATTTGGCCAATGCAACGGATATTTCCGTCCCCGAATCGATCGCAAAGATTTCAAAGGGGCTGGTATCGCTGAATAATTTCCCGAAGCGCCCGCCAACCCAGCTTTTCCACGGAATCGGAGGGATAACGGAACAAGGGCAGAAGGTACAGCTCACGCCGAATCTCACCGCGGCAGGAACTACGAACACTTATTTTGTTGCACCGGGCGATTTTGCTGCCATTTACAACACGAAACCGCTGCTGGCCGGGGGAACGGATGGAACCGGGATCGTCATTGCCGTCACAAGCCAATCACAAATCGAGCTGACAGATGTGCAGCAGTTCCGGAAAATTTTCGGCTTGAAATTGAATGATCCGAATATCCTTGTGACCGGACCAGACCCTGGCATAACCACCCCGACCGATCAGCAGGAGGCCACACTCGATGTGGAATGGGCCGGCGCAACGGCACCGGGCGCAACCATCGATCTGGTGATTGCAGGTTCAACAAATTCCACCAACGGAGTAGATCTGGCCGCGGCCTATGTCATCGACAATCAGATTGCTCCCATACTCACCTACACGTATGGCATCTGCGAACAACAACTGAGCAGCTCTGGAAATGCTTTTTATAACACTCTGTGGCAACAAGCCGCTGCAGAAGGAATCACGGTACTGGTGGCGACCGGTGACAACGGCTCGGCGGCTTGCGATTTCTCCGGTATCTCTGCAACGTCAGGCAAAGCTGTGAATGGCGCGGCCAGCACGCCGTTCAACCTGGCGGTCGGTGGAACGCAGTTCGGCGATACCGGCAACGAGACCACATATTGGAGCGCGACGAACTCTGCCAACTACACTTCTGCGCTCGGCTACATTCCCGAAGCAGCGTGGAACGAAAGCTGCGATCTCATTCCACCGTTCACCGCGACAAATTGCTTTTTCTCGAGTGACAATTACATCACGCTGGCCGGAGGCGGCGGCGTCAGCACAATTTATGCGAAGCCCGAGTGGCAGACAGGGTCGGGGGTGCCAGCCGATAGTTTCCGCGATATTCCCGACGTTTCCCTGGCGGCCGCCTCGGGGCACGACGATATCGTGTATTGCAACAGTTTGAAGAGTCTTCCTTGCGAAATTAATTCGCAGAATCAGGTTCTGGGTCTTTCCCTGGTCGGTGGCACATCCGCCTCGACACCGGCAATGGCGGGAATTCTTGCCTTGGTGGAACAGAAGAACGGCGCTTTTCAGGGCCAGGTGAACTACACGCTCTACAAACTGGCACAAAACTCCGGAGCAAGTTGTGATTCCTCGAAGCAAAGCAATCCGACGGCACAAAACGCCTGCATCTTTTATGACGTAACCTCAGGGAACAATGCTGTTCCGTGCGCTGGCGGATCGCCCGATTGCTCCTCCACGCAAAATGGCGTCGATGGGTTTCTGAACGGGCAGACGGCTGGGCCGGGATACGACTTAGCCACCGGACTCGGTTCCGTCAACGCGACAAACCTCGCGAACAATTGGAATACCGTTACGTTCCTTGGCTCGCAGACGCAATTGCTGGTAGCCAACACGTCGTTTGTACACGGCACAGCGGTCAGTGTTTCTGGCACGGTTTCGGCAATTTCCGGAACTGGAAAGCCTACGGGTTCCGTCGTGTTACGGACAAGTTCATCGCAGAATACAGATGTCCTGGCAATCACCAACGGCGTTTTCACAGACTCGTCAGTCCAGGACCTGCCCGGCGGGCAGTACACACTTGTCGGTCACTACGGCGGAGACGCGACGTATGCGCCCAGTGATTCAAACGGCGTCACCTTAACGGTGACGCCTGAAAACAGTGCGACGGCACTCACCGCCACTGGACTAGTTGGAAACAGCACCCCTTATGGCTTACCTGTCCAATTGCTGATACAGGTTCAAGGACTCTCTGGAGCAGGAAACGCGACAGGTACCGTCACACTCAAGGATGGCTCCGGAACGATTGGCACGTATTCGCTGGCGGCGGATGGAAGCGCGTTCATCAATACTGGTTCGGGCGCGCCGTATTCATTTTCCGTTGGATCGCATTCGCTGGTCGCCTCCTACACAGGCGATAGCAGTTTCAATGCGAGTACCTCGTCAACACTCACCTTTACCGTCGGCAAGAGCAGCCCGATCCTTATCTTCGGCCTCAATCAGTACGACATCACGACGACGCAGCCAGTAATTGCCCACGTCAACGTGGATGGTTTTGGAACGGCGCTGGCCACCGGCACGGTGCAATTTACCGTGGATGGCGCGGCGTACGGGTCAAAAGTTACGCTCCAGCCCGGTGGTCTCTTTGAGACAACCGCGCAAGCTTCCCTCTTGATTACGGGGCTTTCTGCCGGCACGCACGTCATGGGCGCAGATTATGACGGCAGCGCCGACCCCAATTATTTGAGCAGAAGCTTTACTGATCCAGTCAATCCGCTAACGGTTACCGCCGCCACGGGAACCGCAACAACAACCGCACTGCCAAATCCCCGAACGCTTCCCGTAAATATTGGGGATAACGCGATATTTACAGTAACCGTCTCGCCAAGCAACGCGACCGGAACGGTTACCTTATGGGATGCAGTCGGTCCGCGCAGCAGTCCGACGACCATCGTGGGTGGGACTACAACAATTCAGATTCCATGGACTCAGGGCGGAAACTTCACTGCCTATGTCCTTTATTCCGGGGACAGCACCCACGCGGCTTCTTCGAGCCTATCCGTTACCTTTAGCGTCAACGCGGGCACTCCCGTGGCCTCGCTCTCTGCTCCAGCGCAAGTCTCATCCGCGCAACAGACCAGCCTGATTGGAAGCGTTGCTGGCGTTCCCAACACCGCCATACTTCCCTATCCGACGGGCGTGGTGGAATTCTGGGATTCGTTAAACGGCGGCGCGATGCAGTTGCTCACGACACATACGCTTACCGCCGGGCCGGGACACATCGGCACCTATGGGCTGCGTACAAAATTGTCGGCAGGCACTCATGTACTGAAATTGCACTACGACGGGGACAATAACTGGAAGGCAGTGGATTCATCCACGGTCACCGTAACTGCCACAGCGTCGCCGGATTTCGCACTAAGCGTCGCCCCTGATCCGGTGTCTTTTACCGCGGGCTCAACTGGAACAGCAACAGTAACCGTCACACCCAGCGGGGGATTGACGGGAAACGTTGCATTAAGCTGTCCAAGCGGGGCATCGTCACCCATCGCGGGCTACGCCTGCACATTTACGCCCTCGGGCGGTGTGAACATCGCCGATGCGAACGCAGGCACCGCCACATTAAGCCTTACACCTACGGTTTCAACCACTGCGGCCCTTTATCCGGTTTCCTTCCAGGGACCGGGACCGAGTGCGTGGCGGATTTCGTTTGCAGCAATCCTTCTGTTACTCGGGGGCGTTGCGCTCGGCTGGAGCGGCCCGAGGGCAAGACGGCAAATCGCGTTCGCTTGTGGTTGCCTGCTCTCTATTGCAGGCCTTGTGACCGGCTGCGGCGGAGGTGGTGGTGGAGGCGGTGGCGGCAACCCGGTTCCATCCACGACGACGCTGACCTCATCGAATCTGCATTCGATTGCGGGAACTACCGTCACCTTTAACGTGCAAATTACTGCCACCAGTACCCCCGGCGGTAGCGTGCAATTATTGGATAATGGCCAACCTTACAGCTCCGGCACCGTTTCCTCGGGAGTCGCCATATTCCAGACGGCCACACTGGCTGTCGGAATTCATGTGCTTACCGCGCAATACACTGGCGACGCCAATACCAAGGCCTCCAGCTCCGCCCCAATCACGCAGATTATCGTGGGTAGTGTTCCCTTCGCGGTCACCGGTACCGCGGCCAGCGGCACGCACACCACCACCTTTACCGTGTCTCTGAATTGATAAATTCTTGTAAACAGGCCACCATCAGTAGCATGCCGGAAAACCGTATTCTTGTCTTCGGCATCTCTCTAGGGAACGCACGACGCTTGACTCTGACGTGGGGATCAGGGACGCACAGTTCCTGCCAGAGAGAGCTGTAGCGCACGAGAAGGCCAGAGGAATTGGGAGCCAAACAGATCATGACCATGGTGAAGCGAGTGTACGCGGCAATTCTCTCCGTGCTGATATTGTTCTGTGGTGCGCAAGCGGCCCGAGCGCAGAAACCTGAAGTCCGTTCGCGCATAGTGGCGGAAGTCGACGATGCGCGCACCGTGCCGACTAAGGGCAATATTCATCCGCTCGCCCGTGCAGAGTTTGATCGCGGCACCGTAGCCGACTCACAACCGATGACGCGCATGCTGCTGTTGCTCGACCGCAGCCCCGAGCAGAATGCCGCCCTGCAGAATTTGCTCGAGGCGCAACAAACAAAAGGCTCGTCGAGCTATCACGCTTGGTTGACACCAGAACAGTTCGGCGGGCAGTTTGGCCCCTCCGATACGGATCTGCAGAAAGTTACAGACTGGCTGACGCGGCAGGGCTTCGAGATCTCGAAGATATCCAACGGACGCACGACCATCGAGTTCAGTGGAACTGTGGCACAGGTTCGCAATACGTTTCAGACCGAGATTCACAAGTTTGCGGTGAACGGAAAAGAGCACTTTGCCAATGTCAACGATCCCGCCATCCCTGTAGCTCTTTCGCCAGTGGTGAAGGGTGTCGTGGCGTTGCATAATTTTAGGAAAAAAGCCGCCATTCACACCACGGGAAGATTCAGACAAAACGTGGCAACTGGCCAGATCACTCCCCTGTTTACCTTCTCCGACGTCAATGGAACGTTTTATGCGGTTGGCCCCGGCGATTTCGCGAAAATTTACACTATTCCCACTGCCGCCACGGGAGCCGGTCAATCGATTGCGGTTGTTGGCAGGTCGAATATTAATATTCAGGATGTTCGCGACTTTCGCAGCATATTCGGATTGCCCCCGAAGGATCCACAAATCATCCTGAATGGCCCGGACCCAGGCATTGTCGATGGGGACGAAGGCGAATCGGATCTCGACGTGGAATGGGCCGGAGCGGTAGCGCCAGCGGCGAATGTTATTCTCGTTACCTCACAAGACACGCAAACAGATGCGGGAGATGGTGTGGACGCTTCTGCGATCTATGTGGTGGACAACAATGTTGCGCCGGTACTGAGCGAAAGTTACGGCGCTTGCGAATCCGGCCTGGGTGCGAACGGCAACGCGTTTTTTAACTCACTCTGGCAGCAGGCCGCAGCCGAAGGCATCACGGTGGTGGTGGCCGCAGGCGACAATGGCTCTGCAGGCTGCGACAACCCATCCACGGCGCAAACTGCCGCGGCAGGTCTCGCCGTCAACGGGATTGCGTCAACACCCTATAACCTTGCGATGGGCGGCACGGATTTCGACTATACCGCTGGCGTGACCACCTATTGGGATACCACCGTGGGCAAGGTGAATTCTGCGCTGGGCTACATTCCGGAGATGCCGTGGAATGATTCCTGCGCGGCAACCGGCCTGAGCGGATGCAATACGGTCACGTCCACATCTTCGACATTGAATATCGCTGCAGGAAGCGGAGGGCCCAGCAATTGTGCATTTTTCACGACGGGTGGGGCATGTTCGAAAGGTTATGACAAACCGAACTGGCAAGTGGCGACCGGTGTGCCGAATGACGCCCATCGCGACCTGCCAGACGTTTCTCTCTTCTCAGGCGATGGCGTGAATGGAACATCTAACGCCGGAACCTTCTACATCGTCTGTCAGTCGAGCCAGAACATCCCAGGCGACGTCGGATGCAATCTTACTAGCTTCAGCACGACTGCGCCTTTTCACGACTTCGTCGGCGTGGGTGGAACCTCCGCCGCTACACCCACCTTCGCGGCCATCATTGCGTTGATCAATGCCGCAACCGGCCAACGCCAAGGCGTCGCCAATTATGCCCTGTATAAGCTGGCGAGCAAAGCTGGGGTTTTCCACGACGTCAGTTCCGGAAACATTTCCGTACCATGTGCCGGCGGCGCGACAAATTGCAGCAAGTCAACTAGCGGCGGATTCGGTGTTCTGACGACAACGGCTGGAGGTACCACGCTGGCCTTTGCCGCCGGCACCGGATACGACCTGGCCACTGGCCTCGGCAGCGTGAATGTCACAAACTTGCTGACCAATTGGGCGAGTGCCACGTTTGCCGGTACCACCACGACCTTGAGCACCCTGACTCCAACTTCGATCACTGTCGATGCCAGTGTCACCGTCAGCGGTTCGGTGGCGAAGACATCCGGTACCGGCACACCTTCGGGATTTGTCATTTTGGAAAATGCCTCTACACACGCGCCGATTGATACCTTCAGTCTCGACAGTTCCGGAAATTTCAGCGGTACGACGACGTTTCTTCCCGGCGGCTCCTACAACGTGCAGGCGCATTACGGTGGCGATGGAACATTTGGCTCGAGCGATTCGGCTACGAAGGCGGTAACCGTAGGCAAGCAAAACAGCCAGGTAATCGTAAGCTGGGTAAGCTTCAATGGAAACACGCCGGTGCTCTCGACCGCCGCCCAATCGGTGCCCTATGGCTCGCCGTACATCCTTCGAATCGATGTGACGAACAATACCGGTACGCCATGCCAGAATTTTTCGACTGGCGCAATCGGCTATGTGTGCCCGAGCAAACAGATCAGTCTGTTCAAGAATTCAGGAGTACCACTGAATGATTTTCCAAACGCGCAGACGCCGAGCGCAACGAATGTGGCCAACCTGAATGATCGCGGATTCGCTGAGGATCAGCCCATCCAGCTCGATGCTGGTTCCTACAGCATCACGGCGACGTATACCGGCGACAACAGTTACAACGCGCAAGCAGCCTCGAATGGGCTCAGTGTGACCGTGGCCAAGGCCGTCACCACAACTGGCCTAACCAGCAGTCTCACGACGATTACTCCTGGCGCAAGCGTTACTCTCACTGCCGTGATTTCCACGCAAAGCAATGGAGTCGGACCCACGGGGTCGGTAACCTTTACCAACGGCACGACTAGCCTCGGCATGGGCACGTGCGCTCCGGCTGCAGCCACATCATCGGCTTCCGCGTCTTGTACCGCGACTCTGACCACGGCGATCTCGGCACTCTATCCCGTGCCGCAGAATCAGCCGAGGACGCCATTATGGCCATGTGTACTTTTCGCGGCTGCACTGGTTATTTTTCTAGGACTTTTGCGCTGGATGCCACAGCACCGGCGGCGTGCGTACGCATACGCCGGACTGGTTGCTTTTGCATTGTTGGCAACGGCCATCGTTGGCTGCGGTGGCGGTGGTGGTGGAAGCAGCACTGGCGGCGGCAAAACTGTCACGATAAATGCTGCCTACCCCGGAGACACGGATTACAGTTCGTCGACGGGAAGCACGTCTATTCACGTCAACTAACACGGAAAAGAGCTAGCACTCCAAAACGGCGCGCGGGCGCATACCAAGTGTCTATTTTCTCCCGCGTAAGCCGCATTTGTACCTTTCCTAAAGATAATGCCACTCGCAGTTCATCGCCTGGACGCGTTGCCGCAAGGTGATACTCTCGGCACAAGATTAGTACAAGGCGAATACACAGGAAGATCGGGCAACAGTACGCACAGAACCACACTGGCTCTGGTTGTTAAGTAACTCAGTTCGCTCGCTGACGCTGCCACCTAAACCGCCGTTGGATTTGGCGGGAAGAAGATATTCCAGAAATTCGGGCTTGCCGCCAGAAATTCAATCGGTATTAGCGAACCTTCTGCGTTGAGTTGCGGCGGCCGCACTACGTGAGCCTCCACTTTCTTCTGAGTCTTCTGATTTTCGATGGTCATTTTGGTGCCTTGCGACAGGCCTTCCGGCAGAATGATCATCGCTCCATTGGCGCTGACCGTGTGCGTTACACCGTGAAGTGGATTCGCCTTGCCAGGTAAATGCACAAGAATCTGCATCCTCAGCAAAACACGCTGTGCGCGGCGCCGCTCTTCGGCCGTCTGCGGGCGCGCTGCGTTCGGACTACGCTTTACTTGCGTTACGGGGGCAGGCGCGGGGGAACTTGTTTTCAGGGGTGGCGTCATAGTTCGATGTCCCAGAAGTTCATCTCCGGGGCGACCAATTCCACGCCATACTCCCAACCATCCGGTTGGGGATTACCTTTCCAGACCACAACCGCCGCATTACTGGATTGGGTGGAAAGATTGGTCAAGGCGACACGATGATTCAGGTCGAGCGAATGACGCAAAATCAGCATGCAGCCATACGGGTTTACAATCCGGGTCACTGTTTCGATCGATATCCGGCCGTTGCCAGCGGAATCCCATTCCAGGCGCACTGGCACGCGGGAATTCATTCGGCGACCGCGGCGCTTTTCGCCGTATTTCGCGCCTACTTCCTTCAATTCGCGCAACTTAACGTTCATCTGTCCCTCGTCTCGCACATGCTAAAGTTACAAGGGAGCACGGTCAATGGTACGAATTGGCACGATGAGGCAAAAGAGTAGCTGTCCAAGGGGACAGGTAGCTTGAAAAACCTGATTGTAAATGCGGACGATCTGGGGTGGACAACCGGGGTGAATCGCGGAATCCTCGAAGGGCATCGCCACGGCCTGATCACCAGCACTTCCCTACTGGCAAACGGGCCTGCGTTTACCGACGGAGTTTTCCTTGCCCGGAATACTCCGGATTTGGGTGTCGGCGTCCACTTAAACCTGAGCGATGGTGCACCGACCGCGACGCCCGCAGACGTGAACGGTTTGCTGAACGAGCAAAATCAATTTGAGGGCGGCCCGGAAAGCATTCTGCTTCGCATGGCTCGACGAATTGTACGCCCCAAAGAGGTCGAGTTCGAGTGGGACGCACAGATCCAGAAAATCCGCGACGCCGGGATCCAGCCAACGCATCTCGATGGCCACAAGCATGTGCACATGCTCCCCGGACTGTTTCAAGTGGCAGTTCGACTGGCCAAAAAACATGGCATTGGCGCCATTCGCGTTTCTCACGAAGATTCCAAGCTGCGCGTCGTGCTTTCCACTGGCCAAGAGCAGAAAAGCAGTGTGCTCCTGAAACAAGGGGTGCAGGCACGGGGTTTGAAGCTTTTGGCCCACGATGCAAAAGACTTGGCACATCGCGCCGGGATCGCGACCACCGACTATTTTTGCGGCATCGCACAGACGGGAGTCCTGATGCGCGAAGGCGTCGAGCGTTTGTTGGAAATTCTCCCGGACGGTTACACGGAACTGATGTGCCACCCGGGTTACATTGACGAAGAATTGCTGAAATCCCACACGCGCCTGCAGCAATCCCGCCAGACCGAACTGGATATCCTGACGGACCAGGGCATCAGAAAACTTGTCGCTATTCGGGGTATTCGCCTGATAAACTTTAGGGATATGGCAGGGGAGGGCTGACCGCCGAACTCCGCCAATAGGTTTATAGGTCCAAGTCTCTAGGTCCCTGGGGAATAGTCGGCAACGTCGGGCTTGCGCGCACGAGCGCAATAAAGACAAATTTGAGAGGCAAAGAAAGAAGTATGCGAAGCGACGCACCTATCCGGTATTCGCTGGTTGTACCGTTCTTTAATGAGCAGGAAAATATCCCGCAGCTCTATATGAAGCTTACGGAAGTGATGGACGCGATTGGCGAGTCCTATGAAATGGTGTTCGTCGATGACGGCAGCAAAGACAACACCTACCGTGTTCTTTCTGACATCTACGAACACGACCGCCGCGTGAATGTCGTCCGGTTGCGCCGCAACTTCGGCCAGACCCCCGCACTCAAGGCCGGTTTCGATTTTGCTCGCGGCGAAGTGGTCATCTCGATGGACGGAGATTTGCAACACGACCCGGAAGAGATTCCAAGGTTTCTGGAAAAGATAGAAGAAGGCTACGACTTGGTAAGTGGATGGCGCTCCGAGCGCAAAGATCACTGGCTGATGCGCCAGTTACCCAGCCGCATCGCCAATTGGATGATGGCCAAGCTGAGCGGCATTGAGCTGCACGATTTTGGCACAACCTTCAAGGCCTACCGTCGCGAGATTCTGCAGGAGATCCAGCTCTACGGCGAACTTCACCGCTTTATTCCCGCGCTGGCCAGCTCCACGGGCGCGCGTATCGCGGAAGTGCCCATTTCTAATCCTGAACGCAAGAATGGCAAATCCAACTACGGAATCGGCCGCAGCATCCGCGTGTTCTTTGATCTGATTATGATCAAGTTTCTGCTGGATTATTCCACGCGGCCGCTGCAATTTTTTGGCTTGCTCGGTCTCGCGGGATCCGGCACCGGCTTACTGCTGGCTATGTTGCTGACCGTGGATAAGTTTGTTTTGCATCAGGACATCATGCAACAGCACGGGCCGCTGCTGCTTCTTTCGATCGCTTTGTTTGTAAGTGGAATTCAGTTCATCTCGATGGGGTTACTGGGAGAGATCAGTTCGCGGACATATTACGAATCACAAAATAAATCGATCTACGCCCTGCGTGAAGTAAAAAGTCACCGCAAGGAGTTGGGTGACTCCGCTGAACCTGCCCGCCCCTCCGGCAACTCCGAGCGTTAAGCCCGGAATCCTCAGCGCCTGCCTGCTCATTCGACATTTTTCTAGGAACTCAACGATCGAGCTTCCGATAGCGCCCTAAGTGGTACAGTAACGGGTCCCCCGCCCCCGCATCCATGCTTTCCACTTCCGCCAGAAAGAGGGTGTGGTCACCTGCCGGGTGCTGAGCAACGACATTGCAGCCTAAATGCGCAAGCGCATCTTCAAGCAGTGGAATACCGCTAGCTGTCCAACGAAAGCGGACCCCCAGGCCTGCTGTCGCGGCCTCATCCTGCAAAGGCTTCGCAAAATGCTCCGAGATGGCCTGTTGTGTGTCCCTTAGAATATTCACGCCGAATCGTCTCTGCACGGTCAGGTAGGACAACAACCGGGCGTTGTGATCCACGCAAATGAGAATGAGCAAGGGGTCAAGCGAAACGGAAGTGAAGGAATTGGCAGTCATGCCATGGACCTGGCCCGGCTCGCGTTCCACGGTAATCACCGTAATCCCCGTGGCGAAGTGGCCCACAACGTGGCGAAATTGCTGAGATGTCAGGGTACTGATGCCCATACGGAATAATTCGAAGATAGCACAGGAACCGGAAAAGAAAAGAGCTGCAAAAACCAGACGCTCCGAATGTTTCGGAGCGTCTCGCCTTTCTAAGGATTGGCCTAGGTTTGCTAGCGATGGGGTTTATCTTCGCTCGGCTTTGGCTTTCCTTGTGGTGGTGGTGGCGGTGGTGGTTGGTGATGCTCCGACTTGTTGTGTTCCACTTCCTGTTTTTGCTGCAACTGTTGTTGCTGCTGGTTGTGCTTCTGCTCCATTTGCTGCAGCTGTTGCTGTTGTTTCTGTTCCACCTGCCGCTGCCTTGCCTCATCGGCATTCTTCTTCTGCAGTTGCTCTTCCTGCTGGTAGCGTTTCTCGTCCAGTTTCTGGCGTTCCTGATCCTGCTTCTGCTGCAATTGCTGGATCTGCTGCTGATGCTTCTGCTCCAATTGAGGGTCAACGGTTGAATTCACGCTGGACCTGGCAGTAGGAGGTCGATCGTGCATCTTCTGCTGGTTCGCCGGCTGCTGCACGTTCGTCTGGGGATTATTCGAGTTTGGCTGCGCATTCTGGTTCACCACCGGCGGATTGACATTCCCGGTCGGCGGGCGGTTGGCATTTGCCGGTGCGTTAGGATTCGTCTGTTGCACGCTGGGATTCGGATTTGTATTCGGGGGACGGCCTGTATTTGTCTGTGCGTTCGGATTCGCTTGCTGAGGATTAGGATTTGCATTGGCCGGACGATTTCCATTCCCCTGTGCCGGCTGATTCTCCCGCATGTTTCCACGCATGTTGTTCACGCGTGGGGTTGTCGGAGTCGCCACCGGTGCGATCTTCACAGCAGCGACGCCGGGGCGTGCGCGGTCTGTTTCCAACTGCCTGGTCTGCGACATGGAAATCGGACGGCCTTCGTTCGCCTGAATGGCCGCTTGTTGTTTTGCGAACGTCGGTGGTGGCGGTGGAGGCGCGACTTTGGCAACTACTGCCCGGTTTTGCATCGTCATCGGGGGATGATAATTTGTCGGTGCTCCTGAACCCATTACCGCTTGTCTGGGTGGTGCAACGCTCGGAGCGCCCACCATGACTGGTGCAGAAGCAATTTCCCGGTGATCCACCCGCACCAGGTTTCTGTCAACCGGCCGCGCGGAGCTGAAATTCTGTCCGCTCGTCGCTGTTACTCCGCCAGGGACATTCTGGTTTGCATAGCGAACGTTGGTGACGTTCACATTCTTGTTTACCACCGTCGTGTTGTAGTAATTGTTGATCACCGTCTGATTCACGGTCGTATTGGAAATGTTCACATTGTTCACGTAGGCGCGGCTTACGTGATACGACGGCATGTAGACTTCGCGCGGTCCAAGCGGAAACCAGCCGACATTCACTCCGACTCCTGCGCCGACTCCAATTCCTACAGCAAAGTGCGGTCCGCCTACCCACGCCACCAGCGCCGGGGCATACACAGGCCGCACATAACCGACCGCCACAACCGGTGGCGGGCACGGCACCCAACCCCAGGCACCCCTCACAAATATCCATCTTCCGTAGTGGAATGGCGCAAACCCCCAGGGGGCATCGTCCACCCAGGTCCATCCCCATGGTGAAATCCAGGCCCAATGCCCGTAGCGATAGGGCGCCCAGTTGACGACCGTAACATGCGGAAACCAGACCGTTCCGTATTCACGCTCGGTCCGCCACCCGCCGTAGTCGTCGAGATCTTCATAACCAATCACATCGTCGGAAACATAGCGTCGCGCAGCTGCGTGCTCTTCCCGCAGATCTCGCTCATTGCACCAGTTGTCAAACTCATCCGCTTCGGCAAGCGGTTCGACGTCTGCATTCAACTGGTCCGTGCCCGAAAGAAAGGCCTGTTCCCCGGCGTGAATGGTATAAGCCGATCCCCCGCCAGTCACTTCGCCTTGACCGTCGCGTACATTGATAACGGTCGTTTCTCCGGCTTCATCTACATTTACACGATAGTGTCCGGGGCGCAGAACGGAGAACGCCAGGTTTGGCGTATCAATTTCAATGGATTCATCCTCACCCAAGCGGCGCACGTGGAAATTAATCGTGCCTTCCGTCAGACGAACTTGAATCATGCGATCCGTCAGATTGAGAAAGGAAAATCCAGTCATTCCGGAAAGGCGAAACGCTGCAGAGCCGGCGTGTAGTTCCACGCGACCCTCGCGATCGGTCCACAATTTATCGCCCGTCGTCAAAGGGCGGTTCACGACCGCGGAAACCCATTCGTCGGTGCCGGCAGGACTAAAGGACACTTCACCTTTTGTAAGACTGAGACGTGCAACGCGCCCAGGAGGGTCGTCATCGTCGGCGACCACGGACTTGGCCGTGGACAAGCTGAGGGTAAGTAGCAACGCCGCGAACGTAAGCCACTGCAACGCTCGTTTTTTCATTGTGATTCTCTCCTGACGCATTCCTCATTTCTTCCGGTATGGCCCGATCAGAACTGAGGAGCCGTTGGATATCGCCAGAGCGCTTGGTCGTAAGGTGCGCCGTGGTAACTGATTACCGGCCCAGAAATAACCTGCGTCACTATGTGTAACACGAGGGGAGAAGAAGAGTTGTGGGGTAATCCGGAGAGTCGCGAATCAGGTAATGAACATTCCGCAAATGAGAAAGGCCCACTGCATTTCTTGCCATCGGACTTGAATTCAACCCCTTGCGATTTCTGATCAACGATGCGGATGCGAACCACCGCCACCGCCGCTGCTCGGGTGAGATCCACCGCCACCTCCGCCGCTGCTCGGGTGAGAGCTGCCTGCGCTCGGACGCGACGAACCTCCCCCACCGCCTCCATAATTGCGGGGGGCGGGAGGAGGACTATACGAGCGAGGCGCGGATGACCCTCGGCTTCCGTTATTGGAGGGTGGCGGCGAATAGCTGCGATTCTGAGGTGGCGGGTAGGAACGGTTCTGCGGCGCCGAGTTCCCGCGATTCCCCGTATTGGCATTCGGAGAGTTATACGTTCGGTTGTTATACGACGCCGGCGGACGATTCACGCTTCCGCTATGTCCCCCCGCTGAATTTCCCTGCACCGACGGTGGCCGATTTCCCTGATAAATCTGCGTGTTGTGAACCGGAGCGGTGGGGCGATTGTTGCCACTGAATCCTTGCGGTGCGCGCCCGGAGTCTGTGGCGTTGCCCTGCGCGTTCCAGGTGCGTGTTTGTGTAGAATTTGGCCGCGAAGCATTAGCGCCGTTTGCGGAATTATTCTTGGCATTGCCGTTCAATCCGCCTTGTGGCCGCGCCGATGGCGGACGATCTGCGTACGTGGTAGTTCGACCGTTCGACGCCGGAGTATTTCCACCGAAGCTGCCCGGCCGGTTGTTCATGCTACCGGAAGGGGCGCTGCGAACGTTATTCGTTGCTGTAGGCGCAGGGGAGCGGCCAGGTCTGAGTGCAGAAGCATTCATTGTGTGCACGGGCAGATGCGAAGCGCCAGCTGCAGGCGCCGTACGAGCCATAACAGCGCGGTTCTGAATATTACTAGACGGTGTAGCTACGCGGCCGTGCGTGTTTGTAGCGCCCAGATAGCTTGCATGACTCGGGGTCGCATTCACTCCGTTGGTTACGTGCGCACCACGCAACATCGATTCGTTCACGCGCATGTTGTTGCGATTGATGGCCTGACCATTGGCAAATGCGCTGTGGGAAGCAACCGTGACGGCGTGGGTTTCGTGCGCATACCGGTAGTTGTAGTTGTTGATCGCATTGCGGTTGTACACATTCCCATTGCTCATATACGTGTTGTGAATGTTGACGCGATTCCAGTAACCGTTGCCGCAGCGATACCACGGATGATAGGGTTCTCCCCAACCCAGCGGGAACCACCCCACGCCAGCGCCAAATCCAACACCAAATCCGACATGGACGCCGCCGAGAAATCCGACAAAAGCCGGACCATATACAGCGCCTCCGTAATAGGGACCGGGGCACCAACCCCATCGACCGCCACCATAGATCCAGCGGCCATAGTGGAAGGGAGCAAATCCCCATGGCGAGTAATCAACCCAGGTCCAACCCCATGGTCCGACCCAACTCCAATATCCGTTGCTGTAGGGCGCCCAATCCGCTTGCACCGAACTCGGATACCAGACATGTCCGTAAGTGGGCTCTTCGTTCCATGTGCCGTAATCGTCCAGGTCGCTGTAGCCGACAACGTCGCGAGGAACGTACTTGGCCGAGGTCGAACTCTCCTCTTTCAAATCGCGCTTTTCAGACCACTGATCCAATTCGTCGGGGTTCAGTGGCGCGGCATTTACGTTATATTGAACGCTGTTGTCCGTGCCCGTTACGCTCGCGCGTTCTCCCGCGTGAACCGTATAGGTCTGTCCACCTGCGGCTAGCTCACCTTCGCCACGAATCACTGTAACACCAGTGGCATCACCATTCTCGTTTACGTCAATGCGGAACGCTCCTGCTTCCTTCACCGTAAACGCCATATTCGGTGTATCAACTTCGTACAGATCACCCTCGCGCATTTCACGTACGCGAAAATTGACGTGGCCTTCCGCCAAGCGCATCTGCGTGGCGTTTCCATCCAAATTCAAAAAAGAGAGAGCGGTCATGGAGCCCTGGTGAATGGAAACTTCGCCAGCCTGCAGTTCCACCCGTGAATTCTGATCGGTCCACAATTTGTCGCCAATGGTCACCGGCCGGTTGATTGAAGCCGTGCCCCAATCGCCGGTTCCGCCCGGTTGCATGGAGACTGATCCATCCAAAAAGCTGATGCGCGCCACACGAGAGGGTGGGTCCGCGCTTTCCTCGTTTTGTGTTTCGCCTTGCGCCCGACTGATCGGCGCCAGTGAAAACAGCAAAGTCGCCAGAGCGAGCAACATCACCAGGCTGCTCTTCCGGTTCAACTTTTTCGTCATAACATTTCCCCTGAACAGGTCCGGAACAGTTGACCGAACCCTGGGACATCCCCAGTATAGGCTTTGGTGGGAGGTCCCGCTCAATAGAACCCCCGGACAGGAACAAAGTTGCTATTAGCAAATGTCGGAGAGGAAGTGTGGCCATTCGCTCGGTACTAGGACTAACGGTAACTTGTTCGGAATCTGTACCTATGACCAGCACCCATTCCCTTGACAGTTCCGTAGACTAGCACCTTGTAGACGAACCCTATCGTCTGGGAGAATGACAATTATGAAGCGAATGATTTTGGGGTTAGCCGCACTAGGTCTTGCGTCCGTCATGGGCGCACAGGCTCAGACTTGGCATCAGGTTGGACCTTCCGGCGGAACCGTCATTTCCCTTTCCGCCGATCCTAACAATGTTACGAAACTCTATCTGGGAACCGCCGACGGGCACGTCTTCACCTCTAGCGATGAAGGCGCCCATTGGCAACTGCTTAGCCGCATCAGCGGTGCGCAGGACGACGTGATCACGCACATCCTCGTCGACCCGCGCGACAGCAAGCGTCTCTACGCCAGCACGTGGGCGTTGTATTCAAATGGCGGCGGCGTGTATCGCAGCGATGACGGCGGCCACACCTGGAACATTATTGGCTTGGCGCATGAAACCGTTCGTGCACTCGCACAATCTCCTACTGACCCAAAGCTCCTGCTCGCCGGATCACTGACGGGCGTGTACCGCTCGAAGGATGAGGGCACAAGTTGGGAAAAGATTACGCCGGACAACCACTCCGATCTGAAGAATTTTGACTCCGTTGCTTTCGACGTGAAGGACAACAACACTCTTTACGCCGGCACCTATCACCTTCCCTGGAAGACCACGGATGGTGGCAAGAATTGGTTCCCGGTTGTGAAGGGCATGATTGATGACTCCGACGTGATGAGCATAATCGTGGATCCGGCCAATCCGGATAACGTTCACGCCACCGCTTGCTCGGGCATCTATCACAGCACCAACGGCGCGCAGCAGTGGGTAAAATATCAGGGAATTCCCAACACCTTCCGCCGCACGCAGTTGATTCGCATGGATCCCTCAAACCCCAACACCCTCTACGCGGGAACCACGAGCGGACTGTGGAAGACGGTGAACGAAAAAGATTTCAAGCGCGTGACGCCCGGCGACTGGATCATCAATGCAATGATCATTGATCCCAAGAACACCCAGCGCGTCATCATCGGCACGGAACGCCAGGGTGTGCAGGTTAGCAACGATGGCGGCGCAACGTTCACTTCCGCCAATAATGGCTTCCAACATCAGCATATTACCGATGTCGCCATGGACCGCGAGCATCCGGAACGTGCACTGGTCGTGCTTACCTTCGACAACGACGCTTTCCTCGCAACCAAGGATGGCGGCAGCTCCTGGACAACGCTTGGCCCCGGACTCAAGCGTACCGACCTTCGCCATGTTTATGCTGCACCGAACGGCTGGTGGGCTTCACTCACCAATGGTGGATGGTCAAAATATGAAGAAGCCACCAAGAAGTGGACTCGCGCCGGATTATACTTGGCTGATCCTGTGACTCCCGCAGCCGCACCGGCAACCAGCAAGACCAAGAAGGGCGCTGCTCCTGTGAAGCGACCCGTGGCAAAACAAGCGGTTCCAACTCTCTCCGCCTATCTCGTGAACGACATGGTGTTCGGCAATGATGCCTGGTATGCAGCGACTGCCGGTGGCGTGCTTGTCTCTCGCGACAAGGGCACCACTTGGAAGTCCGCAAGCACTGATCCCTTGATCCGCAAGCCCGCTCAATCCGTGGAAGTTTCCTCTGATGGCGCGCAGGTTTGGGCAATTGCAGAACGCAATCTTCTCTATTCGGCTGATAAAGGCGCGACATGGGAAGCCAAAGAACTTTCCTTCGCGGCAGCTGGCAATCTGCGGTTGCATCGCCTGGACGACACTTCCCTTTACATCACCACCAACATGGGCTTGTACGGTTCGAAGGATGCTGGCCGCAATTGGAACCGCACAGACATTCGAGAACTTTCCTTCCAGTCGGTTGCCGGAAACGGCAACGCACTCGTCGTTTCGCTTCGCAAGCAAGGCTTGATGGCCTCGTTTGACAGCGGAAAGACCTGGGAACGGCTGGACGACCCACTTTCGCAGGGCTACTTCCCCGTTGTGCGTACGCGTCGCGATGGTTCGTTGGTCGCCGTCTCCGCCACGGAAGGTATGCTGAGCCTGGACCCAAACGCTAAATCGGCGAGCAGTTCCAGCGGCTCATCGATGCGTTAACCGAATTAGCTTCCCTTCTGCTTCGCGGGCGCCATGAGAGAGCATGGCGCCCTTTCTTTTTTCAGGTCTAGGTCATCCAAACCGTCTGAACTTTTTCCAGAACTCCGGCCATGGCTCGCCGAGGTCTTTACAAATGAGGATCTGCGGATGATCCCGCGACTCTTCATTCTCCACACCAAATCGATTGGTGTTCCTCGCACTCACCACGCAACTTCTGAAAAGTTCCTGCCCCTCGTGCAGATCGAAACCTACCAGGATCACGGTTTGCGGCTGCCTCGGGTCATAACCGCGATACCAGAACGAATTCGTACCACTCATGGCCTGCGGCAAGCCCAGCCTGTCCCGGTACAGATTCAATGCGCCCGCTTCCCCATAATTTCCAGTGAGGATGCCAGTTGTCGCCCGTACCTCCGGTGGAAGCGCGTTGTAGACCTCGGCGACGTGCTGCGCCAGGTCATCCCAGCCAATCTCTTCTCGAAACTGATCGTGTATTTTGCTGGTCTTGTTCCAGATGGTCGATCCAAATGGTGCCACCGGGATTACCACAACCGCAAACAAGACCCCGAACAGAATCATTGCGAGCCATTCGGTTGCGAGCGCGACTCTGCTCCAGGCAGGCTTGGCAGCATCCAGCCACTTCCCGAATAGCACACTGCCCGCCGCGATCAAGACAGGGTATAGGGGCACCGCATAATAGAATCGCGCCTTCGCAAGAAAGAACAAAACCAGGGTAACGAGGATCGTCCACCCCACCAGCCGATACTTCTTCCCTTCTTCGCGGATCAGGTAGAACCACAGGCCTAATAAGGTCAGCGGAATCGTAGCGATATTCACGCAAAGCAGAAATTGTTGAAGCCAAAATCCATTGGTTCGACCCTGCCGGACGTCCCTTGCGTGAATGTGAGACAGACAATCGAGCGATATGAACTGGTGCTGCGCCTGCCAGATCAGATTTGGCAAAAATACAATCACCGACAGCCCAACCCCTGCCCACAGCCAACCACTCCTCAGATAGCTCCTCGCGTTTGTAAGCAAGACGCCACCCACGATTCCAAGCGCCAGAAAACCCATTGTGTAGCGCGTTTCCATACCAAGGCCAAGCATGGCCCCGATCCCGATCCACCATCGTGGATCTTCCGACTTCAGCAACTTCACAAGTAGATACGTAACGGTCACGCCCCACAAATAATCGAATGACACATACTGAAAGACAGCTCCCTGCGCCAAAGAAACGGGCGAAATCGCCACTGCAATCGCGGTCAATAGCTGCTCGCGCCGGCCTCCGCCCAATTCTTTGGTGATCAATCCCGCCAACACCATCGCCGCGCTTACCGCTACTGCGGCAAATAGACGGAATCCCACCAGAGAAGTTCCAAACAGGATGAGTTCCAAGCGGGCAATCAGGGGCGTTATCGGGGGGTACACAACGAATCCCCAATCGAGGTGCCTGGCATCATCCAGGGTCTGCAATTCATCGCGATGAAAGCCATATTGCCCGTTGGTCAGGCTGTGCAGAATCACACGCGCCAGCGCCAGCAAGACAAGGACTCCCAGATCGGTTCGGAAAAAGTCGATGAATCGCTTCCCCAATTTTGTACTCCAATAAGTCGCATTGGCAGAGAACCCCAGTGAGCTAGCCGAGAGCGCTTGCAATGGTTTGGGGATTCTTGAAGACAAGATAGTAGCTTAGATCAAATCGAGGAACGGCAAAAAATTCATGTTAGGAAAATAATGAGTGCGCCATCACGGGCGGGCACAATCCCGCGTTTTCTCGGGCTTCGCGGAACGACAGCTGCGTAGAGCGCGCCCTTTCGCGTATGGCAAAGCACGAAGAATGAATTTCGCGGATGATCTCCGCCCCGTAGGCTGTACCTTCGCGATTGTTCTCTGCACATGCTCGAATCAGCGTCTCGAATACCCGGGCCAGAGAATTCGTTCCGTGTTCGTGACATCCGAGCGTGAGAAATTCGTGCGTGTTTGTATCAAAAACAAAGGGGCGAATCTCCGG
Source organism: Candidatus Acidiferrales bacterium (assembly GCA_963741165.1). GTDB lineage: Bacteria > Acidobacteriota > Terriglobia > Acidiferrales > UBA7541 > Acidiferrum. The sequence continues at coordinate 452,811 of CAVUHB010000002.1, forward strand.
CCGCCTCAGGAAGTTCACTACCAATCGAACCTGCTTGCCCGCTTGTACGCCTTCGGCGATCAGAATCCGCGCTTCCTGCTGTTCAAACGGTCCATTCTCTCCACCGTCCACAATGGCGCGCGAAAGCCAGTTCGCTTCATCCAGCCCAAATGTCGGGAGCAAACCCCGCAAGGGCGGCCTGCGAACCTCTCTGCAAAGATCATCGAAGCGTCCCACTCCCACCCATCCGTAATTGAACTGGGTTTCGACCTTTGCAGGCGTCATCCATTTGAGTTTTGCAAATCCCGCTACATCGGTTGCGCCTGCTGTCCGTTGATCACTAAAGGCCGCGGCAGGCTCCGCAGAAGGCGGCAGGAAGGCCAGGTCGACCGCTTCCTCAACGACAGGCTCACAAGGGCAAGCACCCTGACCATGCAAGAGAAGGTATGTCAGCGCCAGGTCGTGAATGCTCTTGTCGAGCAACGCCCCTTCCGTAATCCCGACACGCTTCTGCCCCGCGAACACTCTCAACAGCGCCACCGAATTGAGTCTCCAGAATCGGAGTCGCCGCAAACGAAGCCCGTTTTGCTGCAGTTCGGCCAACTTCAGCGTCACTTCGTTCTGGCTTTCCACCAAGTTGCAAAAAACTCGTCCTGGGAATTTATCGAGCGTACGCAACTGACTCTCTTCCGTGAAAATGGGCTTCTCGCCCACGTAGATGGCCCGAGGAAAGTTTTCGCAGATATCTTCCAGATGGCCGTAGTGCGTCGCGCTGCACGTTGCGTCGTAAACCAGAAACTCCTCTTGCAGCCCCAGCCCAATTTCTCGACGCAAAATGACGCTGATCGGTATGGGCGTAAACCCATTTTCCGGAACCAGAACAGCATTCTGCCCGCACGCCGTCTTGAGCGTCTTGATCAGTCGGCGGTTTGAATCCAGAATGGCCAGCACACGAAGCTGGATTCCCTCGCCCTCAAATTTTCCGGTAATTTCTAGAAGTGCAGAGTGAGCCGCTTTTCCCATGCGGCCGTAGCCAAGCAGAACAACTCCCAATGTGCGCATCCAGGTCCCCTGGGCTGTCGTCAGTATCCTGGTTCGCCCTTCGAAGCGGCAGGCGAAAGGGGGGAGCGATCACCGGGGTGGCAGAAAGGCCCATTCACGGTCAGGACGTAACGCATAGGTTATTCAGCCTGCTAGATGCAATCTAGCATGGCGGCATCCACAATTCTGTGACGGCTGAACATCACGAGCAGCCTGTCAGAGCGAGGTCAGACAACGGTCTGCCGAGAGCGGCCCCGGTGGAAATGGCATTCACCCGAGCCACATTGCTGACAGTTCATAGTTTGACGTCTACTCGAAGAAGTGCGCGATCTTCTTTCCGGTTTCTTCCGTGTAATAGACCGTGACCTTCGCACCCTTTTCCGTGCCCGTACCTACCGCCTTGCCCATATCTTTTGCGGCGTTGTCGGTATATGCAAACGTCTTCTCGGTTCCGTCCGCTGACTTCACCACCACGGTCTTGGTGCCCTGGTCAACCTTTTCGATCGTTCCCTTGGCGACCTTCATACTTCCCTTGCCAACTTCCCCGATCGCGTCCCCGGTCTCTTCGGCTCCCTTACCCGTGGTTCGGGCAACAACTTCAGAGCCTTCCTTCAGTCCGTCGATCCCTTTTTTCGTGCCTTTGACTGTTGCATCGCTACTCACCTTGATCGTGTGTTCGGTGCCATCGGCCGTCTTCACTACAACGGTCTTGGTGGCCTTATCCACCTTTTTGACGGTACCGTGGATGATGCTGACCACATCCTGCGCAACGCAAATCATCGTGCCTAGAGCCAAACAGAGTGCCAACTTCCCGAAATTTCTCATTTCCACTCCTCCATTTTTTTTTGCTCATAACCAAACCAGATGCACTATTGTTCAAACAATCCAACCGCAATTGATTATTCTACTTCTGACAAGGGCCCTCAAGTTCCGTTCGTATCGGGAGCGGGATACTGATACCATCCTTTTTCGACATTTCCCTCACGCACCGAAATTCTTGACGATTGGAAAGCATCACTGGCCGGTACGCGCCAAGCATGCATCCCGTCGGTCAACTAGGCAAATTTGGTTTACTTGATGTTAAACGTGGCACCCACCACCATGCCCGGCATGTTCACGTCGTACACGAACTGACGGTACCCATTCGGTCGGTAGTTCACGCTGAGAAAGCGATATCCGGCCAGCAACACCCACCTGCGGCTGATCTTGTACCCGAAAGCCCCCGCAACCTGATAGTCCGAGCGGGCCGAGCCTCCACCTGCGTCGCCCAGCACTGTCAGTGAGAGTTTCGGCGTGAGGCCAAGTTCAATCCTTCCTCCACCGACGCCATCAACCCAATTTGCCGAATCCGAGAAATTCCCGCCTTCAATCGTTGGCTGCAAAGTTAAATCTGTTGACAAATGCCAGTAACGGAATCCCATGAGTGCATCGACTTTCACCCTTTTCTTATCTACGACCCGATAACCGATCTTCGGTGTAATCATCGTTTCCGTCATTTTCGCTTTAAGGGATTCTGATTCCTCTCCGATGGGCAATGCCTTGTCGTCGGACAATTTCATCCACATGAAATCAATGGGCATGACAATGCGGTTGTGGCGAACTTCAAGAGCACCCATCGCGCCAATATTGAGGTAATGGAAAACATCACTGAAATCCGCATGCACACTGGCGTCGTGACCCAGTGCTCCAACTGATCCATTCAGCCCGGAGAACCAGATATACGGAGTGATAGCAACATGCCATCCAGGATCCGAATCAGTTTCCTTTGGTTCTGGCGAAGTTGCACTCGTTGCTGCTTGCGTCTGGGCGCCGACTCTGGTTGAGCAGAACAGCACTCCTGTCGCCAAGACTAGGAATGCCGCCCTTACTGGTTTGCCGTACCAATTCATTGGTTTACCCTTTCTTTCGATAAAGGATGTCTATTCCGACCTCGTCTGCCGCTTCTACCAACCCCAACTCATTGTCCCTAAGGTACTTGCTTTCGCACCAATACGGGTGAACTCTCCCCCTACAAGGAGACACACGTTTGGACTTTCATCGATATTGCCGTTCACCCCGCTTTTCTTCAACTGTCAAAAGTGACATGTAGGCAGTTCGGGTGAGTCGGTCCCTCGAGGCGTCAGGGCTCGCTCGAACGGACAATTGCCGCCGCCAATCTCGGCGGGGGCCATTATACCCGGCGCAGCTGCTCTCCGCGAGCCAGCCTTTTGCAGATGTCCTTTACGTCTAGGTCGATGTGTTTCCAGTATTTCTGAAGTCCGCTACAGAGGTAATTCAGAGCTGGTTCACCGTCACGCGTCCGGATTAACCGGTTCTTCGGGCATTCTCCGTTGCAGGCAAACAGGAACGCACAGTCCAGGCACTGTTTGGGCAGCGAGTTGAATTTGGCCATTCCGAACTTGCGTTGGACATCAGAGAAGACCAATCGCGAACTAGACGTTTCGAGGATGTTGCCGAGCTTGTATTCGGGATACACGTAGTGATCACACGAGTACAAACTGCCGTCGTGCTCCATGGCCACGCCTTTGCCGCAAAATTCATGGTAAATGCAGAGTTGCGAGTCCATTCCCCGCCATTGCGCGATTGCTGTTTCAAAGTGGTTGACGAACACTTTTCCAATATCGCGGCGATACCAGTCATCCCAGATTTTGCACAGAAAGTAGCCCCAGTCGTCCGGATCGATCGACCAGTCGGTCACCACGGAGTCTGGGTGCCCGGGATGGGCGGCAGGCGAATCTTGCACCGGCAACGTTGCCGGATCCCATTTTTGCGGCGCAATTTGATGGAACACTTTCGGCTCCACGCAGGGAATAAACTGCATTTGCCGCGGCCGTACTTCATTCTTCAGAAAGCGGTAAACATCGAGCGGCTTTTTGGCATTCACGCGGTTCACAACGCACAGTGTGTTAAATGGTACCCCGTGCCGGCGCAACATCGCTGACGCGGCAAACACCTTGTCGAAGGTGGGATGGCCGTCTTTCCCTACCCGATACGCGTCGTGAAGTTCCTTCGGCCCATCGATGCTCAACCCCACAAGAAAGCCATACTTCTTCAGAAACACGCCCCAATCATCATCGAGTAGGGTCCCGTTGGTCTGCAGATCGTTCTCGATCCGCTGGTGCGGTTTCTTGTACTTTTGCTCCAGGTCCACGACCTTTTGAAAAAATTCGAGCCCGAGCAAAGTCGGCTCGCCTCCCTGCCAGGAAAAAACCACTTCGCTGCGGTCTTGCCCTTCTAGGTACTGGCGAATGTGCGTTTCCAGGATTTCGTCGGTGATTCGGAACTTGCTGTTGCTGCCGAGAAGCTCTTTCTTGTGGAGATAGTAGCAATACGTGCAGTCCAGATTGCAGATCGCCCCGATTGGCTTGATCATCGCATGATACGCACGCCGGCCTCCTTCGGGCGCAGGCCAAGGTGTCAACGGTGAAGCTTCTTTCTCTATGGCCATCGAGGGCTCTGGGGCTCACTTTCCTGCAAACTGTCGCGCAAGGGCGCGGGCCAAACACGGGCACATGCACCGAGGATGACAGCCCTATCACACCCGGACTGTGACCCACGTCACCTCTGCAAAAGCAACCCCGTTTGCGATTGGTTTGAACCTTCGCCGGAACTGCACGGCCTGTCGCGAAATGGATCTTGCGCCGGACCGATCAACTCTTCTGAAGTCGTGAATCTAGTGCACCCAGGACAGTCCTGAATTTGCATGGCATTTACGGCCAGCTCGAAACACAATCCCGAAACCCAAATCAGTGACCGCGACGGACTTCGTGCCGTGGAGTATGTGACGATGGTGGATGAAAATCCAAAAGCGAGCTCCAAACTCAGCCGTCGAGAAACGCTTACGCTTCTCGAAAGCAATGTCCTGAGCGCCACTGCGCCAATTTCCCTTTCAAGTTCCGGTTGCGATATCGAGCCCCGTCAGGTCGATGTCGTCATTGTCGGGGCAGGATTTGCCGGCATGACCGTAGCCCGGCAACTGCTTCGAAAAGAAAATAAAGTCGCAGCTCTCGAGGCTCGCGAGCGTGTCGGTGGACGAAGAAATGCGCAAGATTGCAGGTCTGCGTGTGGATGTGGGTGGAATGGGGGATGGTCGAACGGCTCTGGCGAGCACGTCGCCACCGAAGTTTTTTCAACGTCTCACCGACCCAGCTAGCCCTAAATTCCTTCCACGCTGTCCGAGCAAGAGACGCCTACAGACCGTCGTCGATTGTTACGACCCGCTGCGCTAGAATCTCTCCGGCTACCGCCACAATCGATTTTGCGCCCAATAATGCGCCGGGCATTCCAGTACTTTGCGCGGTAATAGGAGCGTCATGAACTACACCTTCCGCAAGAGTTCGGCAACCAATACCATCCATTTCCTTACGATCTGCGTATTCCTGAGTTTTCTCGCTATTTCTGTAGTTCCTGCGAACTCCGACCCTGCGGAGAAGCTATTTGAGGGAAGTCAGGACGTAGGTACAGTGCTCCATCCCGGTTCCATCAAGTACGATGAGGCGGCCCGAACCTATACAATTTCCGCCAGCGGCGAAAATATGTGGTTCACCAAAGACGCATTCTACTTCGCATGGAAGAGAGCCTCCGGCGATGTTTCGATAAGCGCGGACATTTCGTTTCTCGGTGAAGGCAAAAATCCGCATCGCAAGGCAGTCCTGATGATTCGGCAATCACTCGAGCCCGGTTCGCCGTATGTCGATATCGCGCAGCACGGCAATGGCATGACGGCTATTCAGTTTCGTGAAGGTTCGGGCGAACTGACACACGAGATTGAAGCTGCAAAATGGTCGCCGAAAACACTGCTTATCGAAAAGCGTGGCGATTATTTCTATATGTCCTTGGCTTACGATCAAGGCGTTCCGCAAATTTCCGGAGGTTCGATTCGCATTCCGATCAAAGGCGATTTCTACATTGGCATCGGGGCCTGCTCTCATGAAAAAGACCTCGTCGAAACCGCGGTATTCTCAAATGTAAAGATCGGAACTCCTCAACTGGTCTCTCAGTCAAAGCTATACAGTACGCTTGAAACTATTGCGATTGATTCTACGGACCGGCGCGTCGTCTACGTCGCGCCGGAACACTTTGAAGCACCCAACTGGTCCCGCGACGGCAGTTATTTGATTTTCAATCGCAATGGCCTGATCCAGAAAATCCCGGCAACCGGAGGGAACATCGAGAAAATCGACACCGGATTCGCCACCCGTTGCAACAACGATCACGGCATCTCGCCGGATGGCGCTTCGCTGGTCATCAGCGATCAATCACAGGAGGACCACAATTCGCTTGTCTACACCCTGCCCATTACGGGGGGTACACCGCAGCGCATCACTAAAAACGCTCCCTCGTATTGGCATGGATGGTCACCGGACGGCGGGACGCTCGCTTTCGTAGGCGACCGCGGCGGCGACTTCGATATCTACTCGATACCCGCTGGTGGCGGTGAGGAAACTCGACTCACGACAGCAAAAGGTTTGGATGACGGTCCGGAATACTCGCCGGATGGGAAATACATCTATTTCAATTCAGTGCGAAGCGGCCTGATGCAAATCTGGCGGATGCGCCCGAATGGCAGTCAGCAGGAACAGGTCACAAAGGATGCTTACAACAACTGGTTTCCGCACATTTCGCCCGATGGAAAATGGATGGTCATTCTCTCTTACGACAAATCCGTTTCCGGGCACCCGGAGAACAAGGACGTCCTTCTCCGGCTGATGTCACTCAGTGATGGCAAAATCATCGTGGCGGCCAGCTTGTTCGGCGGTCAAGGCACGATCAACGTGCCCTCCTGGTCTCCCGACAGCCAGCGCTTCGCGTTCGTCAGCTACCAACTGGCACCGTAATCGTATTCAAGACTCTTCCTGGAAGATAGACTGCGAACGTGCAGTACCGTGCGCCCACTAACTCTTGCAGACCATCTCTGCCCGAATAATGATTCCCGCCGATCGGATACCCGACTCCGCGAATCGCACAAACTAAGGACGAGCCATGTTCGAACTAAAACACGAGCAACCTGACAAAGCCTTCGCGATTTTGAGTGCGGGGAACCATGCGACGCAGGCTCGTCCGAACCGCTCTACACTCGTGGTTTCCCCTACCTTGCCGCTGGCAATCTCAAGGAGGTTGTCAGGCATTTCGAGAAAGTGATGATCCTGATAGCGTATCAGCAACCAGATCCTGATTCGTGTTTGGCTCCATGGGGACTTGCGCGCCTTGGCTATGCAGGTGCTACAGGGCGCCAACGATTCAGGAGAGCACTCTCCTTCACTAGACAAACAAGAGGCTGTGACGCTTGCAAAAACAATGCGATCAGGATTTTTTTCACGATGGGGCAGAGCGGAGGTGGAGATAGCTCTGTTGGCCCAACCCAAAGCTCGATACGCGAAGCATACTGCAAGCGGTTCCGGTTAGATATGGCAGCTTTCGACGCCGCGCTTTTCGAGGTAGCGCTGGTGGTACTCTTCGGCTCGCCAGAAGGTGGAGGCCGGCGAAATCTCCGTCGCAATGGGACGGTTAAACGTCTTGCCTGCTTCGAGTGACTCCTTAACCTTGCGCGCTGTCGCCTCTTGTTCCTTGGAGTGGTAGAAAATCGCAGTTCGATACTGCTTCCCGAAATCCGGTCCCTGACGGTTCAGCTGTGTTGGATCGTGAAGCTTGAAAAACACTCCCAATAATTGCTCGTAGCTCAGCTTCTCCGGATCAAACGTTACCTGCACGACTTCCGCGTGACCTGTGGTATCCGTGCACACGTCCTTGTATGTGGGATTTTCCATCCCCCCGCCACTGTACCCTACTGTCGTTTCGAGCACCCCCGGCACACGGCGAAATCCCGCTTCCACTCCCCAAAAGCAACCCGCGCCAAACGTGGCGATCTCTTGCATGAATCCCCTCCAGGCATATTGACCAAGGATGACGTAGTTTACATCAGGTTTGATGCGCCACAGACTGGTTTCGATTCAACTTTGCTCTTAAGGAGCGGCCGATATGTTATCTGATCTGATTTGGGCAGGATGCGTCATGGCGTGTTCTACTGACCCCTGACCGTCTCGAACCGATTTCCGGTCCGACCACAGTTTCCCGTGAGCTTGTTCGCCGCCCTTACTAATGGCGGCCGCAGCGTACCCCGGCAGCCCTACTTCGCCGCCGGCTTGGCTGCTGCCAACGATCTTAACTTGTCCTGCGCCGGCCCTTTGTACGGACTATCGACCGAGGCCGCCTCGGTCAGCGCTTGCTTGGCCTCTGCAGCTTTTTTCAGGTTCAGATAGGCAAATCCCAGCCGGTATTGATTCCGTGCATACGTCGTCGCGTTCGATTTCAACAGCGGGGCAGCTGCCGACAGATTTTTCACTGCGGCGAGATTATCTTTTTTCGCGATATTCACCTGGCCGAGCGCGCTCAGAGCCAGTCCCTTTTGCAGCGATATCTGCTTTTTCCAATCCTCATCCGATACGCCCTCTGGCTTTTTCGCGGTTTCGCAGAGCGAAGCGGCCTTTTTTGCGTAGGCCTCCGCTTTGTCCAGTTGTTCGCTCCGCTCGCCGTAATCATCCGACAGCAAGAGCAGCATCCCGATATTGTTCGGATATTTGTCCAGCGTGCTGCTGGCAGCTTGCAACATTTTCGCGCGATTCTGCGCCGCCTGGTAGGTAAACGCTGACATGCTCATTGCCTGCTCGGCATTCGGCGAGTCAGGGAACGTCTTGGCAAATCGTTGCAGATATTCGGCCTTCTTGGTCGGGTCTTTTTGCTGGTACGCCGCGTTCAGCAGAGATGCTTCGATATACGCCTGGTCCTCTTTGATGCCGTCGAGTTTCAGATTCTTCTGCTGCTGCCATTCATCCGCTGCCGTGCCCTCGGGGGCAGGTGCGGCTTTAAATCGCTGCACGATTCCCGCTGCCTTTTCTCCATACCCGAATAGTTTGTCGGTGTCGCCCTTTTCATTTGCCGCACGAACCATGTTCACCGCGTTACTGTAATTCTCCGGATCAAGCGCAAAGAGTTTGTCGCCATACTCGAATGCTTTGTCGTATTGCTTCGCGCTCAGATAATAATTCACCATCTGCTCGTCGGCGACAATCCCCATATCGCCATCCGGATGTGCCTGCGAGAAAGCTGTCATCAGCTTCAGTTTTTCCGCAGGATCCGTTGCTTCGTTTATCAATTTCAATTGATGATCCTCGTCGGATCCGGCGGGTATGGTTACGTTTTTGCCGAGTTGGGCCTGACAGGCGGGAGCGAACAGCAACAGGAGGAGCAACAGGGAAATTCGGGGGCGGAACATAGGACCTCCAGTCAAATGTCCAGGATTGTATTCACTACTTTCTTGTCTGCATCTTAGTGCGCCAGGCCCTTTCCTGCAATCGGTTTTGCAACTATACGTGGGCTAGATCTCGGGCAGCAGTCATCGGAAAATTACTGCCTCTTTCCGGGCGCACAGACCCATTCAGCTACCGCGTTTCAGAAGCGATCTACCGAGCCAAAGCATCTTTCTCTGTGTACAACAATTCTGTCTTGCGCGAGCCTCGGCAGGTGCGGAGGATTGCCACTGAGCAACGCACTATGCAAGCCGCACCTCCCATCACGGAAGCTCGGCCTCGCGGTACACTTTCCATTCCTTGTTTCCGGCAGTTAGCAGCTGTGCACTGACATAGCAGGAGCCGATTCCATACCCAATTGCGTTCTAGATACGTGCGGCGATGGATGGGCCCCCTGCTCACCCGAAATTCACGGCTGCTTTACTTCATTAACTTCCTTCACACTGACCATGATTTGTTGATCTCCACGCTGTGCAATCATTTCCATACGCGATTGGCGACTGGCGCCGCTTTCCGAGGTAAGTGCAACCTCCATCGAACGGTTTTATTCTTGGGGCCAATCAAAGCTTTCGAAAACTACCCTCCACCGGCGGGCGTCGAACAGCCATGATCTACCGTTTGACGCACCGACACCTTCCACGCGAAAATTATGGTTTTGGCGTGGAGGTTTTCATGGATCTGGGATTGCGTGGCCGTGTCGCCATCGTCGCGGCCGCCAGCAAAGGGCTCGGTCGGGCCGCCGCTGAAGAACTGGCCCGCGAGGGAGCAGACGTAGCAATCTGTGCCCGCACCTCTAGCGATCTGGAGAGGGCCGCCGAGCGAATTCGCTCCGTTGGTGGCCGCGACGTTTTCTGGCAGACTTTGGATGTCAGCGATTCCCAAGCTGTTCCCAATTTCGTCGCCGCCGTCGAAAGGCGCTTCGGCCGTGTTGACATCTGCATCACCAATACCGGCGGCCCTCCGTCCAAGCTTTTTATGGCCACCTCCGAGGAGGACTGGCGCACCTGGACCGACCAGCTCCTGATGAGCACCGTCTATTTCGCAAAAGCAGTTTTGCCGCACATGCAGGAAAATCGGTGGGGCCGCTTTTTGACCATCACCTCTTATTCCGTTAAGCAGCCGGTCGAGGGTCTCCTTCTCTCCAATTCTCTCCGCGCGGGAGTTACCGGTCTGGTCCGTACTCTCGCTAATGAATTTGGCCAATACGGAATTACCGTCAACAATATTTGCCCCGGTTACACCCGCACGGATCGCCTTGACGATCTCGCCCGGATGATGGCCGAACGTACGGGTGCCACACCCGAAGAAGTTTTTGCCGGGTGGAAGAACCTGATTCCCGCAGGCCGCCTGGGTAAGCCCGAGGAGTTCGCCGGTGTCGTGGCCTTTCTGGTTTCAGAGCGCGCCAGTTATATCAACGGAGTTTCCCTCACCGTCGATGGCGGTACCACGCGGGGTCTTTTCTAGCGCGTATGACCGCTCCCTCTCGCTTTCTTACCCTCTCGCTACTGCTTGATGAATACAGGATTTTGCGTCTCGCGCCGGATGCCCCTGTTCCCGCCTGGGCCACGGTAAGTGCATTCCTCAACATCACCCGTACCTGCGACGAACTCTCCATCGTCTGCGTTGCGGAACATGTTCCCGTCACCGAACGCACTGCCACAGAATGGCGCATCTTGAAAGTTCACGGCCCATTCCAGTTCGATGAGATCGGCGTGCTCGCCAGTCTCTCAACCCCACTGGCAACGGCGCACATCGGCATATTCGTAGTTTCGACGTTCGACACGGATTATCTTCTGGTGCAATCCAAAGACCTCCGTAGAGCCATCGCCACTTTGCAATCTGCCGGGCACACGATCATTGAAAACAATTCCATTCCGCAAGAAATGAAGGAGAACAGAGGATGAACCTGTCAAAGTCCCCACAGCAGACTTCGCTGCTTGGTCTGGTAAAAATGTGCTGCGTATTCCTTCTGATGCTTTTGTGTTCGATTCCGGCCAAATCCGACGAGCCCTACGCCCGCAGCAAGAACTACGACCTTCAGCATTCCAAGGTGGTCCTGCGCTTCGACCTCGATAGGCGAAGAGTAATCGGCGATGTCACCCACACGGTCACTATTTTGCAGCCGGCAACGGACCAGATCTCCTTCGATTCCGTCGGTCTGCAAATCCAGACCGTAACCGTGAACAAAACTGCTGCAAAATTCGACACCACCGACGCAAAACTGAATGTTTTCCTTTCCCGCGCTGCCAAGCCTGGTGAAAAATTCGACATCGAAATCAAGTACGAGGGCCAACCGAAAAAAGGTCTTTATTTCATTCTGCCCGACATAAATTACCCGAATCGCCCGAAACAGATTTGGACGCAAGGCGAATCCGAAGACACACGCTACTACCTCCCCACCTACGATTATCCCAACGCACGACTAACCACCGAAACCGTGGTCACTGTTCCGGCAAACTGGCTCACCGTTTCCAATGGCAAACTCCAAAGTGTCACCGACGCGGGGAACGGTCAGAAAACATGGATTTGGCGCGAGTCCCTGCCCAGTTCCACTTACCTCTTTACCGTAGTCGCTGGCGAATTCGCCGAAGTGAAAGACATCTGGCGGAATATTCCGGTTACTTATTATGCGCCGAAAGATCGCGGCGATCGGTTGAGCCCGGATTATGGCCGTACCCCTGCCATGCTGGAGCATTTCAGCAATACACTCGGCGTCGATTATCCCTGGGAAAAGTACGCCCAAGCTATGGTCGACGATTTCGTGGCTGGCGGAATGGAGAATTCCAGCGCAACCACCAATACCGCCGGTTCCCTGCGCCATCCGCAACTCGAACTGGAATATCTCGAAGGGGAAGACGGCCTCATTTCCCACGAGCTCGGTCATCAATGGTTTGGGGATCTGGTCACCTGCAAAGATTGGAGCAACATCTGGCTCAACGAAGGCTTCGCGACGTTTATGGAAACCATTTGGATCGAGCAGCAGTTCGGCAAGGACGAAGCCGATTATGATCGCTGGGATGCGTCGCGCTTCTGGTTTGCCAGCCGGAATCTCTACGCCAAGCCGATCGTGCGTCACGACTTTGACGATTCGAGCGAGTTCGACGGAAACGCCTACAACAAAGGCGGCTGGGTGCTTTACATGCTCCGTCAACAGCTCGGATCACAAAAGTTTTACGCCGGCCTGAAACACTATTTGGAACTGAATCGCGGAAAAAACGTGGTCACGGCAGACCTGACCAAGGCCATTGAAGAGGCCACCCACACAAACGTAGACCAGTTTTTCGACCAGTGGATCTACGGCGCTGGAGCGCCAAAATTTGAAGTCAGCTATGCCTACGATGAAGCGAAGAAACAGCTCAATCTCACTGTGAAGCAGGTCCAGAAAGTCGAGGGGCGCGTCGGAATATTCCGCGTCCCCCTCGAAGTGGAAATCACCAACGCCATCGGCTCAAGGCTTTATCCCATCGTCGTGGCGAAAGCCTCCGAGACGTTTTCGTTCCCTTCAGAATCTGTTCCCGAGATGGTGTTGTTCGACAAAGGCAACCAGGTATTGAAGTCTATCTCCTTCAAGAAAGAAAAGAAGGAATGGCTCTACCAGTTGACCCACGCCACGGAAGTCGCCGATCGTGCCGATGCCGCGACAGAACTTGGCAAGCTAAAGAAAGAGGACGACGTCGCAGCGGCCCTCGGAGACAGGTTGCGAAACGACAAGGCTTATGGAGTCCGCATCGTAGCAGCGCGCTCACTCGGTGAACTAGGCACACCGGCAGCTTCGAAACAATTGCTAGACACGCTGAACTCCGCGAAAGAACCTTGGATCCGCAATCAGATCGTCCAGGCGCTTGGAAATTTCAAAGACGACTCCGCTACCATCTCAAAGCTGGAATCGGTCGCCAGGGCCGACAGTTCCTGGCGCGCTCGTGGCGCGGCGCTGCAAGCTCTGGGCCGCATGAAAACCACAAATGCATTCGAGACATTGACCGCGATGCTCGACAGTGAATCACCCGACGGTTTCCTGCGCAATGCCTCGCTGCGTGGACTTGGATCACTCGGCGACGACAAAGCCGTTCCTCTTCTTCTTGCGTGGTCGAAGCCGGGCAAAGATCTCGATTCACGGCAGGCCGCCATCAGCAGTCTGGCAAAACTCCAGAAAGACAATAAGGAAATCACCAGCCAAATCGCCAGTTATCTGCCAGAGAACCACTCGCAGATTCGTTTCACTGCTATTTTTGCGCTCGGCTCTCGTGGCGATGCTTCCGCCATTCCCGCGCTGGAGGCCTTGCTCAAACAGGACGATCTAAGCATCGAGGTGGCCCCGATGATCAAACAGCAGATCGAATCACTGAAAAAACCGGCTCCGAAAGCCACGCCCCATCCAGAGACGGAGGAGGCGGGCGAAGGCACCGAGGAACCAGGTGCCCCCCATCAGAATGGAGAAGACTCCAAAATCGATCGTCTCGAGCAATTGGTCCAGGAGATGAACGAGCGATTGAAATCCATCGAAGCTCGTTTGCCGGCAAAGCCTTAATCTTTGGAGTTCTGAGTTGGCACAGATTAGGTTTACGGTTCTGCCAGCAAAATGCGCAGGTCTCGCAGATTATTGTTCGTAGGGCCAGTCAAGATCGTGTCACCTAACTTGTTGAAGTACGTGTACGCGTCGCTCTGCCGGAAGTAATCGGCCGCGCCCATTCCCACAGATCTGGCCCGCTCGAGTGTATCCCCATCCGCCACCGCCCCGGCTGCGGGGCTATTTCCGTCAATACCGTCGGTCCCGGCACTCAACACCGCGATTTTGTGCCCGGCAATTTTCTCCACGCACGCCAGAACAAAGGCCGAATTTCTTCCGCCAATCCCCTGCCCGGTCACGGGTGAAGCGACCTCCCCATCCGCAATCAACGCCACGCGCCGCCCGGGATTTTCATGCTTCCAGTCTTCGAGCTGTCCCAGGAGGGTATTTACCGCCCTTTCGATGGGCCAGTCGTCCGTAGAATTATCACAGCGAGTGACATATCCGCACGCTTCGGTGGCATGGTGCGCTGCGTGAAACAAATCGTGCATTCCCAAAATCACTGCAAAATGTGCGTTACCGAACGACGGATGGGACGCTTTCGGCGTTTCTGGCATGAATTCTCCGTCGATCCAGGCCAAAACAGATTCAGGAAGCTTCTTTCTTAATTCATATCGGCTCAGTATCCTGTGCACATCTTCGACGGTCGTTGGATCGGGCAATGTGGGCCCCGACGCAAGCGCCGATTCCTTTCCCGTCGGGACGTCCGTGACCGCGAGCGTAATCTTCTTGGCAGCGCCCGCGGCCACTGCCAATCTTCCGCCTTTGACTGCAGACAGATGTTTGCGGACGGCATTCATGGCTGCAATAGGCGCTCCACAGGTAACCAGGAGCCGGTTCAGTTCTTGAATGTCCTGCAGAGGTATGCCAGGCACTAGCGAATATTCCACAAGCGCCGAGCCACCTCCGGAAAGCAAAAAAAAGACCACCGTATGTTTGTCGCATCCGTGCAACAACCTGAGAATTGCCTCGGCGGCCTTTACACTCTCTGTATCCGGTATCGGGTGCCCGCAAACGAAGTACTCCAGCCCCGGGGACTTCCTAAAGGTCTCCGTCGGTGCAGCGACAACTCCTGTGCATGGGGTGCTGACGGGCAGTATTGCCCCCAGCCCCTCCACCATGGCATGCGCCGCCTTGCCAATTGCCACTATTTTGAACTTATCGATTTTTCCGAGATCAAGGGGCGTATCTTGCACAAATAAATGAGTGTTCTCACAGCGAACCTTAGATCCCATCACCCTGGGAATATTTATCGTGGCCAGCGTCTTATCAAATATTTCCCGTGCAGAATGTTTTCCGTATGGCATGGCAGTACGACCTACTGGCTAGGATTTCTTTAGAACAGTTGGGTTGAGCATGTTCGGCGGCATCTGCCCTTTGAATAATGCGACAACATTGGTAGCCGCCATCACCGCCATTTTCGTGCGTGTCTCTAGCGAAGCAGAGGCCAGATGCGGCGCCAATACAACATTGGCGCGTTTCAACCCGGGAAGGATAAACGGTTCATTCTCGTAAACATCCAGCGCGGCTCCCGCAATTTTCTTATTCTCGAGCGCCGCAACCAGTGCAGCCTCGTCCACCACCGGCCCGCGCGAAGTGTTGATCAGAAACGCGCTTGGTTTCATCCGGTAGAACTTCGGTGCATCAAACAACCCGCGTGTCTCGGGCAACAACGGCACGTGCACGCTGATGAAGTCCGATTCCGCCAGTAAACTGTTCATATCGCGATATTCCGCGTTCACTGACTTCTCAGACTCTTCCGCCGCACGAACCGCATCCGTATAGATCACTTTCATTTGGAATCCGCCGGCCCGCCGAGCCACAGCACGACCAATTCTCCCGAAACCTACGATGCCCAGGGTCTTACCCCACACGTCCGCCCCACATAATTGATCCAGATTCCAGCCCTTCCAGTTGCCAGAGCGGGCCAGTTGTTCACCTTCACCCAATCGCCGGGCCACCGCCATCAGCAGCGTCCAAGCAAAGTCCGCGGTTGTCTCATCCAGCACACCGGGGGTGTTCGTCGCCACGACCCCTCGCTTGGTACATGCATCCACATCAATATTGTCGAAGCCGACCGCCACATTCGCCGCGATACGCAATTTGGGCGCCACCCTCAGCATTTCCTCGTTCACTTTTTCCGTCAGCAGGCACACCAGCCCTTCTTTGTCTTTTGCCCTCCGTAAAAATTCGTCACGGCCAGGCCTTTCCGTGTCTTTCCAGTACTCGACGTCGCACGCGATATCCAAAATTTTGCGGGCATCGGGAAACAATTCGTGGGTGGACAACACCTTCGGTTTTGCCATCTCAGCCTCTTCATGATCCGGTCATCTACACTATCACAGGAAAAAGTTCACTCGCAGGCTCGATATGGCATCGTGGCGTGACACTCACTATAGTAAGATGGCCACGGTATACCGCCGACGATGAATCCTTCTCTTCTTCGTGAGCTGACCGCAATCCTTGGCGCGGCCAACGTGCTTCACCAGCGCGACGATCTCCTCCTCTATGAATATGATGGCTCCGTAGAAAAAGCGCCGCCCGACCTTGTAGTTTTTCCGCAAACGACGCAAGAAGTTTCAGAAATTGTGAAACTCGCCGCAACGCACCATGTTCCCATTGTCGGACGTGGTGCCGGTACGGGGCTATCCGGAGGCGCGCTCGCCCGTACCGGCGGTCTGATGCTCGTTTTCGCGCGCATGAATCGCATATTGGAAATTGATATCGCCAATCGTCGCGCCGTAGTTCAACCGGGCGTTGTGAACCTCGATATCACCCGTGCCGTGGAGCACGCCGGCCTCTACTACGCGCCCGATCCTTCCAGTCAGAAGGCCTGCACCATCGGCGGTAACGTTGCGGAGAATGCAGGCGGCCCACACACCCTTGCTAATGGCGTGACCGTGAATCACATTTCTTCCCTAGAAATGGTCTTGCCCAATGGCGAAATCGTTCGCATCGGCAGTAGGCACGGCGATGCTCCCGGGTACGACCTTTGCGGATTATTTGTGGGCAGCGAAGGCACGCTCGCGCTAGTCACAGAAATCACCGTGAAACTTTCGCGCAAAGCGGAAAGTGTAAAAACACTTCTCGCCATTTTTGATTCTGTGGACGATGCTTCACAAGCCGTCGTCGAGATCACCGCAAAAGGAATTACTCCCGCCGCTTGCGAAATGGTCGACGGCTGGACATTACGTGCTATTGAAGATTACATCCACGCCGGATTTCCGCGAGATAGCGCCGCCATACTGCTGCTGGAAGTCGAAGGCTTGCGAGAATCCACCGTGGAACAGGCCGCCGCGATCGAAGCAGTCTGCATGGCTCATCACGCCCGAGAGGTTCGCACTGCAAGAGATGCCAAGGAGCGCGATCTCCTTTGGAAAGGCCGTAAGAATGCCTTTGGTGCGCTCGGCAGGCTTGCTCCCAGCAATTACGTTCTCGACGGCGTAATTCCACGCTCCAAATTGCCCCAGGCGCTTCGTCGCATCCAGGAAATCGGCAAACAGTATAATTTCGGGATCGGGAATATTTTTCACGCGGGCGATGGAAATCTTCACCCCATCGTGCTCTACGATCCCCGTGATCCAAAAGCGTTCGACAAAGCCATCATCGCCTCGGAAGAAATCATCCGGTACTGCGTGGAACTGGGCGGCGCACTTACTGGCGAACATGGCGTCGGCATGGAAAAAAGCGAATTGATGACTCTGCTTTTCAGTGATGCCGATTTCGATCTAATGCGCCGCGTACACGATGCGTTCAACCCCTCATGCTCTCTCAACCCCGGAAAAATTTTCCCTTCCAGTAAAGGTTGTGGCGAAATCCGCATTAAAGCCGGCAATGCGGCAGCAGGCCCCTCACGATGAGCACCACAACAAACATTGCGACTCGGCTGGAAACTATTCTTGGTGCTAATCGCATCGTCGCCGCCGAAGAAGAATTGCGTGAATACGCGGTAGATGGCGTCGTCCCTTCGGCCATCGCTCGCCCCGACGCAGCCGCGCAAGTAGTCGAACTCGTTCGCTTTGCACTCTCTGAAGGACTCAGCCTCATAGCCGGCGGTTCACGCAGCAAAATGGATTTCGGAATGCCTCCCGCCCGGTACGATATTGCCCTGGACATGAAATCCATGCAGTCGATTGCTCATTTCGATGCCGGCGATCTTACTCTGAGCGTCGATGCCGGAATGCCTTTGCGCCTGCTGGAGGGCGTGCTCGAGAAAAAGCAACAGTTTCTGCCCCTCGCCGTTCCTTGTTACGAGTCGTCTACGATTGGCGGTGCTGTCGCCTCTGGCATCGATTCTGTTCTCCGTCAACAATACGGGACTGTGCGCGACTTTCTCATTGGCGCAGAATTTGTCGACGGAACCGGCAATTACTGCAAAAGCGGGGGCCGTGTCGTTAAAAACGTCACCGGCTACGATCTGCATAAGTTACTGGTAGGCTCGCTAGGCACACTCGGCGTGATCACGCGCCTGAATTTCCGCACCTTTCCCATGCCCAACGTATTCGGAGGATACGCAGCGGCTTTTAGGGATGCACGAGCTGCGCTCGCCTTTCGCGCTTCCATCGAAAGTAAGGGCCTGCCAGCGTCCAATATCGAACTGCTGGACCCTCCAGCCGGAGTACTCTTGCGCACCATGCTGGAGAAATCAAACGTGTCTCTGGCCATTTTGTCCGATCGTCGAGATTGGCACGTTTCCGTTGCCTATGAGGGCAACGAATCGGTAGTTCAACGGGTCACTCGCGAGCTCGAGAAACTTGCGCAAGCCGCCGGCGCACTCGAACACATGGAACTGGATGCCTCAACGGATGCCGCGCGGAGCGGTGTTTTTCGCGAATCCTTTGACTGGCTTCGCTGGACCGCTCCCGCCGTCGCTCTGTTCCGCATCACCCTGCCCAGCATTTCCGACCGCGATCTTCTAGCTCTCGAGGGGATTGCCACCGCCGCCTCGTTGCGCAGCGCGACATTCCTGCGCGCAGCTGGGGTCCTCTATTTCCTCGTGCTTGCCGAGCACGAGCAGCTTTCTTTCATCGACGCGCTCAGTAACGTTGCGGAAACCGTCTTCGCCTCCGTCATCGATCTCCACGGTTCAGTGACTCTTCTACACGCTCCGCAAACTCTAAAGCAGCGCATCAATATCTGGGGACCGAAGCGCCCTGATTTCCCCTTGATGGAACGTATCCAACGCGCCTTCGATCCCAAAAACATTTTCTCTCCCGGCCGATTTGTGGGAGGACTCTGAGGCGTGTCGACTCCGCACAATATTCCCGGCACCCCGCTCGTCTACGAGGATTTTGCACGCTGCGTCCATTGCGGTCTTTGCCTCAATGACTGCCCCACCTATCGCCTTTGGCATCTTGAGGGTGATTCACCGCGCGGCCGTATTCGGCAAATCGTCATGGTCGAACAGGGCCAACTTGCGATCTCCGATGCTTTCGTCGGCCATATCGACAAATGCCTCGATTGTCGCGCCTGCGAAACAGCCTGCCCCTCCGGCGTTGAGTACGGCAAGCTTGTCGAGCATGCCCGCGTGCGTATCGAGCATGAATACAAACGCCCATTCCTCACAAGGTTGGTCCGCAATCTCGTCTTCCAGCGCCTGCTTCCCTTTCCCGCGCGTATCCGCCTGGCTGCAGACTTATTGAAGCTCTACCAACGTTCCGGCCTGCAATCTCTCGCTCGTGCAACCGGCATATTGAAATTACTGGGGTTGGCCGAGCGTGAACGGCTGCTCCCAAAAATCGATACTGATTATTTCTACCGACAATTGGGCAAGACGTTTCCCGCGGAAGGTCAAAAGCGTGCCCGCGTGGCCTTTTTTGCCGGTTGCATCGCCAATGTCACCTTCACCAGACTCAATGAAGCAACCATCCGCGTCCTCTCCGCCAACGGTTGTGAAGTTGTCGTCCCCAACGAGCAATTCTGTTGTGGTGCGCTGGCTGCCCACGCAGGTGTTCGTGAAACCACGAGGCAATTGGCGCGCAAGAACATGGCTGCATTCGCCGCAGGAGAATTTGATGCCATCGTTACCAACGCCGCCGGTTGCGGCTCTACTTTGAAGGAATACGACCACCTCTTTACTGCAGACGAGCCGGAGCACGACGCAGCCGTCGCCTTCGTCAGCAAAATGCGCGATGTTACTGAATTTCTCGCTTCTCTTGGACTGACTGTTCAGATGAAGTCCATGCCGGTCCGTGTCACTTACCAGGACTCTTGCCACCTTTTGCACGGACAAAAAGTTCGTGAAGCCCCCAGAAAATTGATTGCCATGGTTCCCGACATTGACTTTGTCGAACTACCTTACACCGATATTTGCTGCGGCTCAGCGGGCGTCTACAACATTACACAGACCGAAGCCTCCCTCGAATTGCTCACCTTGAAGATGAAGCATGCTCAAGGAACCCGCGCATCGATTATCGTTACCGCGAATCCGGGTTGTCTTTTGCAGCTCCGTGCGGGGTCCGAAATTCACGGGACAGGACAGGAAGTCGTTCACGTAATGGAATTGTTGGACCGCGCGCAGAATTCGCCCGCCACTTCTCCGGCAAAGCGGTAGCGGCCGGATTCCCGTTCGCTACGGGACGCCCTCGGCAGTGCGGTAGCTTGTGCACGAACCTGAGTCTTCCACATGGGCAAAATCACGCGAAGAGATCTACTGGGACAATCCGCCCTGCTAATGGGTAGTGTGGGTACCCTGCTCCCTCTGCAAGGTCAGGAAAGGCAAACCAAATCCTTCACAGCCAATAAATTGAAGATTGTGGTTGTTGGTGGTCACCCGGATGACCCCGACTCCGGTTGTGGAGGACCGCGGCTCTCTACGCCGACAACGGCCACGAGGTTTTCCTTCTTTATCTTACGCGAGGCGAACGCGGTATTGACGGAAAGACCCTGTCGCAGCCTGCCGTGGTTCGGAACGCGGAAGCAGGGAAAGTCTGAGGGATCTTGAACGCCCGCCCCGTATTCGCCGGACAAATTGATGGTGACACAGAATTGAACCCGTCACGCTACGGCGACTTTCGCAAAATCCTCGACAACGAACATCCCAACCTGGTCCTTACGCACTGGCCTATCGACACTCATCGCGATCATCGCGCCGCCTCCCTGCTTGTTTACCATGCCTGGTTCCACAGCGAGAAGAAATTCGAGCTTTACTACTACGAATTCATGCTCGGTGAACAATCTCAGGTGTTCGAGCCTACTCATGATGTCGACATCACCGTCACAGAAAGCCGCAAGCGCGCCGCAACGTTTGCTCATTCCAGCCAGCTTCGGGAAACGACCTTCTACCTTTTCCACGAGATGATGCACCGTTTTCGCGGCATGGAAAACGGCGTCAAATTGGCGGAAGCATTCGTTCGCCACCCACACAATCGTGAATCGGACATTCTGAAACTTTGAACCGCATCCCCCCTATACGACCACGCCCTTCCTGCAGCAATGGGGGTAGCTGCAAAAAGGGCGCGCCGTCTTCAGGAGAGAAGCTCGCAAGGATTAATTCTGTTCGCTCGGAGGCGGGGGGGCGGCCGAGCCGGGCTCTGCACCCGCCGGAGCTCCACCGGGCCCGCGCCTGCCTTTTCCGTGCATGGGCATCTTCGCCGCTTGTACCGTGTAATCTGCGGGCACGGCGAATAATGTCGCGGCTGGCTCCTGTCGTTGCAAGCTCATAATGGTGTAGGTAGTTTCGCCGAAGCGTGGATCGTTGCGCGTCGTCTTCACCACAATTTGCAGGTCAGAGGAATACCAGCGCTCACTGGTAACCACAATCGCCTTCTCATTTCCCATCTGGCCCGCGGCGATAGTATGTGTATAGCGCGTTCCCTGCGCATTGATTCCATTGATCGTCTGAACGCCCAGGTCTTCCTTCTTGAGCGACCCATCCGCGATTTCCTTCTCTATGTGCGCTTCGAACTTGCCCTGGAAATCTCCGCCGGCCCGTTTTGCACCCTTCCGTGAAGGCAATTGCTCCGCAATTTTCGTGTCGGGATGCAGCACATACCCCGTTGACGTAACCGGATCGAAAATCATGACGAAACTCTTCGGCTGCCCGGACGCCGCGAGAGGTCCGACCGCTGGCAACGTCGTCTCGCGCCGTGTGCGCCCCTGCGCGTCCCGATAGATATTCGTTTGTGTCCTGCGATTAATCGAATTGCCGTCCGCCAGCGTCTGCTTCGATTCGAGAACGGCCACGGCAGTGTACGGCGCGCCGGTAACCACCGCTCCCGGATGCATCTCGCCAAATCCGAGGATCTCCATGCGGCCGCCCATCGGCCCGCCCGGGACCGTCGCGTCTGGAGGCGGCGGACCACCCGGCCCACCCGGCCCTTCCTGCGCATACAAACGAGCCGGCCCGGCGCTCCGAAGCGCCGCCAGGCAAACCACGGTCAATATCCACTTGTTACTTCTCATCTTTCATCTCCTCTGCTTCTCTCCACTTGGGCAGGTTCTCCCTGCTTGAAACTGGAACTCTAATTATCTGTCTGCGGCAAACGTACGGCCTGTGGCTGCCCATCATCCCCCAGCAGCAAATCCACTTGGATCCAATCGCCGGCATGCTCTTCATTCACCGTCAGCCCCAGCGCACCCAATGCACCTCGCTGCATCTGCACATGAACTACCGTCGCATCACTCAGAAATCCGGGCATACTCGCGGGTAACAACGTGAAGTCGCTGGTATCGTTTGCGGCCACCAGCACCTCACCAAGCTCAGGTCCTGCGGGCACGACCTTTTCTCGGGCGGAACCCGCACGTGCATTCACACCTTGTGAAGTTGCACCCTGCTGGGCAGCAGGACTGCTGTTCTCCTGCCGCCAATTGATCCATCCGATGGCACCCACCACTGCTGCGGCGGTCGCCAGTGCCCATGTCGCGATCAACGCATTTCGCCGGCCCTTCAAGGTCTTATACTTGGTCCGAAATTCCTGCCGCAACCGCATCTCCACCCGCGAAGGAGCCTGCTCATTTTCAACTTCCGTTCCCAAGGCTTTAAGGTCGCCGCGCAACTCCATCCAGCTCCGCTGAAACGCCGCACACGGTGGACATTCGCGCAGATGCTCGCCAGCCGCTTCCTGCAGCAATCCGTCCTGCCCCTCTCTATCCAGATCAAGGACCGCTAATTGAAGTTCTTCACATGTCATTGAATGCTTTTCCATAGTCATTACCTGCTCGCGCCGGCACGTTTCGGTGCCTCACGCAAAATCTCCAGCTTCGCCAGCAACAGTGCCCTTCCCCGATGCAGTCGTGAACGAATCGTACCGACGGGGCATTCGAGCAGCCTTGCCGCTTCTTCATAACTCATCTCTTCCAGAAGGCACAACACCACGGTTTCGCGAAATTCCCAGGGCAATTCTAAAACTGCTTCTCGCACAAGTGCGCGACGTTCTCCCACCTCTGCCAAGTGCGCCGGAGTCACCATCTCAATTGTCCGAGGATGCGCAGCGTGCCCATCTTCTTCATTCTCAATCAAGCACAAATTTCGCGGGCTGCGCTCCAGGTACTTCATCACTCGATTCCGCGTCACTCCGTACAAGAAAGCCCCGAGCGTTCCACGCTCCACTTCATATTTTTTTGGATCGCGTACCAGGGTCATGAATACATCTTGCACAATTTCTTCCGCTGCCCAGGCGTTGCCGGTCATGCGCAAGGCGAAGCGATAGAGCGGCGCTTGGTGCCGGCGATAAATCTCCGTAAAGGAATCTTCGTCGCCCCTCGCCGATCGTCGCAGCAGGACCTCGTCTCGTTCGATGGAATCGATTTGCATCTCTCCTGTTCAAACGCCCTGCTTACACTGTTAATTCCCCCGGAATCCTAAAAAGTTCCCGGTCGCCGGACGGCGGAACAACTCCTTTATCGTCAATAATATACAGAAAGAAGTCTGTTTGGTTCGACGGATCTCAATCAAGATTGGTTTCCATAGGAAGGTCTTAGCTCGCTTCGAGCTTTTCTGGACGAAACATCTTTGCTGCAATCCGTGTCACCATGCGCCGCGGCACAATTCGTTGCGACTGCGCGCCGATATAATTTCCTAAGCCAGAAATCACGTAGCTTTTTCCATCTGCCAGGGCCTGAAGTCCCGTTCGCGCCACTTTTTCGGCCGTCTCTTGTTTCTTGCCACTGAATTTCTCTTGGCCTGCGATCACGTGAAATTCCGATTCTGTCGAACCCGGACAGACTGCACACACGTGGATTCCATATGGTTTCATCTCTTCGGCAAGCCCTTCGGCGAACAGCAGATCGAATGCCTTTGTTGCCGCATAGGTTGAGATATAAGGAACCGCTTGGAACGAAGCCGTTGACGCCACGATCAGTACATCGCCGCGCCGCCGGGCTGCCATCTCGGCAAGATAAAGTCGCGTCAGGTGCACCATCGCCAGGCAGTTCACTTGCACCATATCGAGTAGTCGCTGCGTTTCCACTTTCGGCAATTCCCCGTATTGCCCAAATCCCGCATTGTTAATCAGCAGGTCGATGTCAATTTTCTTCTGTTTCGTGAATTCGTAAATCGTTTGAGGCGCTTCTGGCCGTGCCAAATCAGCAGATACAACTTCCGTGCGAATTCCGTGGTCCTTTTCCAGCTTTCGAGCGAGCACTTCCAGACGCTCCCGCCGGCGCGCCGTCAACACCAGGTGTGTACCTTCCGCCGCCAGTTGCGTGGCAAAGGCAACGCCGATGCCGGCACTCGCACCGGTGATCAGCGCCCACCTCCCCGCCCACTCCCTGGCCATTTGTGACTATCCTCTCGCCGTTCACTCTCTTCCAAACTTGAGTACTGAGTCTTTCAACCGGCTGCCCTCGTGTTTCATGCGATCCATCAATCGCCTTGCCCAGACGAATTCCGCAGCAAGCAGGGTAAGCCCAAAAAAAATCACCACCCAGCCGGGACCGGGTGTGAAAAACATAATGAAGCCGATAATCAGTAGTGTAAAACCACCGAGTACACGAAAGAATCTGCGAACTTGCTCGATGGAACGAAAAAACATATAGCCTCTGTAGGCGGAGGGGCGAGAATCTCTATTGTGCGGGTATTCCTTCCCGCAAGCAATAGGACCAAATTGTCCTGTTCTTTGAACGCTACTTCGCCCGGGTATAATCAGCAGTGAGAAAGCGAACATTTTCGTGGACCTTAGAGTGAGGAGAAGCGATGGCTGCCGATTACCTGCTGAAGACAGAACCGAGTGAGTATTCCTTCGCCGACCTGCAAAAAGACAGAGAAACCG
This sequence comes from Candidatus Acidiferrales bacterium, assembly GCA_963741165.1. Lineage (GTDB taxonomy): Bacteria > Acidobacteriota > Terriglobia > Acidiferrales > UBA7541 > Acidiferrum. Next base: position 477,914 of record CAVUHB010000002.1, read on the forward strand.
TTTGGGAGGGAGTCGCCAATCCCACCGCCGTGATGCACATGCGCGCGATGAAGGCTGGCGATCGCGTCATTATCTACGAGACGGGCAGTGTTCGCAGCGCGGTTGGCACCGGCACGGTCATCACCGCAGACGCTTCTGATCCGAAAAAGCCAGTAGTGAAAATCAAATCTGGCCAGCTAATTCCGAAGCCGGTCTCTCTCGACGACATCAAGCGCAACAAGCTGTTCGCCAACTCTCCCCTGGTCAAAATCGGCCGGCTTTCTGTCGTACCCATCACTCCAGCGCAGTTCAAAGCCATCGTCGGGGAATGACGCGAAAACGAGTTCAGATGGATTCCCCCGCAAATGTGGCGCTTCCACTTTCCCGGGGTATAATCCCTGCAACGTATGTCTCTCGCTCCTGGTATCAAGCTCGGCCCTTACGAAATTCTCTCTCCCCTAGGTGCAGGCGGTATGGGCGAAGTCTATCGCGCCAAGGACACCCGTCTCGATCGCGACGTCGCCATCAAAGTCTTGCCCGAATCGCTGTCCAAGGACACCGATCGCCTCCGACGCTTCGAGCAGGAAGCGCGCACCGTGGCCGCTCTCAATCATCCCAACATCCTCGCCATCCACGACATCGGCGCACACGAAGGCGCCCCATTTCTCGTCTCTGAACTTCTTGAAGGTGAGACTCTGCGCGAAAAAATTGAAGCGGGTCCGTTACCCGTTCGTCGTGCTATTGAATACGCCCTCGGCATAGCCCAAGGACTTGCCGCGGCCCACGATAAAGAGATCGTTCACCGTGATCTGAAGCCCGAAAACGTTTTTCTCACTCGCGATGGTCGCGTAAAAGTTCTGGATTTTGGTCTCGCAAAACTTCTTCGCCCAGAAGAAAGCAACGAAACGGGAGTCACTTTAACCAGCCCCGCTACCCTTCCCGGCATGGTCATGGGCACTATGGGCTACATGTCACCGGAACAAGTCCGCGGTGCCGCCACCGACGCACGCTCTGACATCTTCAGTTTCGGCGCGGTTCTGTACGAGATGCTCACCGGAAAGCGTGCCTTCAGGCGCGACACCGCCGCCGAAACCATGACCGCAATTCTCCGTGAAGACCCTCCGGAATTGACGGAGACCGGCCGGCAGGGACCGCTCGGCTTGCAACGCATTCTCAATCGTTGCCTCGAGAAAAATGTTGAGCGCCGCTTTCAATCCGCCAGTGATCTCGCTTTCGCCATCGAATCCCTCAGCGGTACCTCCACCACTCGCGTCATAGAACAGGCTAAGTCGCAAAAATCCTGGCTACCGTGGGCTGTCGCCGCAACTGGCGTGCTGCTGATAGGGACAGCGATGTGGTGGCTTGGGCGGGCGTCCGGCGTAAAACCGCAGCCACGCTACACTCGACTCTCCTACCTCCAGGGCTTCCTCTCGAACGCTCGATTCGCCAAAGACGCTCAAACAGTGCTCTACAGCGCTCAGTGGGCTAACGATCCTTTGCAGGTCTACTCGGTTCGATTGGAATTTCCGCAATCTGTGAAAGTGGACTTGCCAAGCTCTTCACTTCTGGCACTTTCGTCTAATGGGGATCTGCAACTCGCTGTGGACCCTGTGTACCGCTCGAATTTTATCACCGGTACGCTTGCACAAGCCCAGATGTCTGGCGGCACTCCGCGTGCCCTTGAGAAGGATGTTATCTCCGCCGACTACGCGCCCGATGGCAAAACCTTCGCGGTAGCGCGCGTGGCAAATCGCCGCGTACAACTTGAATATCCCTCCGGCAAAGTAATCTTCACCACCCCCGGTTACCTCGATTACGTTCGAGTCTCGCCCGATGGCACAGAAGTCGCTTTTGTCGAGCATTCCGTGTACGGCGATGATCGTGGCTGGGTTTCCGTTATCGGCCGGGACGGCAAGTACAAGAAACTGACCCGAGAATATGCCACCATTCAGGGACTCGCGTGGAATCCTAAGGGCTCCGAAATCTGGTATTCCGCAGCAGATGAAACCGACCTCCAGATACTTGCTGTCAGCCTCGCCGGGAACGCTCGCAAAATACTCACTACACCACAACGTACCCGTCTGCTCGACATCGCCCCAGACGGGCGTGCTCTCATTTCGAATGAAAAATTCGAAACTGAGATTGTCGCGATCGACCCAACTACCGGTAAACAGCGCCGCGGGCTGGAGTGGTTCAATGGATCAGGATTGGCGGATATCACTCCTGATGGCAAAGCGATCTTGTTTGAAGAGTGGGGCGGCCCGGCGGGTCCGTTATATCTTGTAGTGTACCGAAAGCTCGATGGCTCCGCACCCGTCGCCTTGGGACCTGGTGCGTCTCCCAGATTTTCTCCCGACGGCACGATGACTGCCGGGCAACTACTTACAATTCCCCCTCAAGTCGTACTGAATCCGATCGGCCTCGGCGAGAGCAGGCGATTTTCGCTTGGGGAGATCGTGAACCTTCGTACCCTTTCCTGGTTCCCCGATGGCAAACATCTTCTGCTGGTCGCATCCACCGAGGGTCAGCCATTTCGCACGTATCAAATGGATCTGGCAGGCGGTAAGCCGATGCCAATCGGACCTCCAGATTTCACCGCCTTCGCCATCGACAAGCCGGCAAAACGTATTGTTGGACGAAATTCTTCAGGGGAAACGGTAGTGTTTCAGATCGACACGCAAAAGCAGGAGGTAATTCCGGGGATCTTAGAACAAGAGGTGGTTCAGAGCTGGACGCAGGACGAGCAAGCCCTGTTGGTGGTGTCTTCCTCCACCTGGGAGGCGCAGCTATCTCGCGTCGAAGTCCCCACGGGTAAGCGCACGCTTTTGCAGAAGGTACAACTGGATGAAAGAGCCGGTTCTAACTATAACTTGACCATTTGCTATGCAGAAGGCAGCAGGACCTATGCTTTCAACACGCGCCGAATCTTCAGTACTCTCTATCTCGTTGAGGGTTTACAGTAGCGGCAGAGCCTGCTTGATCCACTACTTGACCCCGCTGCCTGCCGGTCCTGGATCGCGATGATGCCACCAGCCTACCGATTTCGGCACGGAATAGAGAGGTGCCGTCTTCACCTTCTTCTCGCGCTTTGGCCAGTGCCACCAGTGCCAGTGGCTCTTGATTCTAGTGGACTTACCGTCGGTTCCTGCCCCCTGAGGCGCTTGCGCCCTCGCAACTTGGGGCCCCATGCTGCTCAACATTAGAGCGCAGAAAATCACCAGGATGTACCGTTTCATAGGCGCGGCTCCGATCATGCTTTTTTCGCATGTCGGAGTGTCCGAGCGCTACTGTACCGAAGTACCCCTGTAGCCAGTTAGCAACGGGCTAGCTGCGCCGGTACTTGCGATCCAGCAGCTACCTATCGACACGGGCAACCACGAGCTCTGGCTCAATGGGAGCCAGAACGATCAAGTCGGTCTTGCGCCCTGGAAAGTTCCGGGGTCTATCACCCCCGACGGCCACTGGCGGGCTTTTGCCTACGGAACCCAAATTGGTCAACCCTAGAGCAGCGAAAACCTGAGTTAAGGTTAGGCGCATTGTATCCGTGTTGCCTACAAATTGCCGTCAAGGGATATAATCTCCCCCAATCATGAGTCTGGCCGCCGGCAGCAAATTAGGCCCCTACGAAATCCTTGCACCACTTGGAACAGGTGGTATGGGCGAAGTCTATCGCGCCCTCGACTCGCGTTTGCGCCGTAACGTCGCCATGAAAGTTCTCCCAGACGCCTTTGTCAGCGATCCCTCGCGCATGGCGCGTTTTGAGCGAGAGGCGCAACTCCTCGCCGCGCTCAATCACCCCAACATTGCCGCCCTCTTCGGTCTTGAAGAATCCGGCACGACTCGCGCTTTGGTCATGGAGTTGGTGGAGGGTCCGACACTTGCCGAACGCATCGGCAGAGGCCCCATCCCGGTTGAAGATGCGATTCCCCTGGCTCGCCAGCTAGCCGATGCTCTCGAATATGCGCACGAGCGAAATATCATTCATCGCGACCTCAAGCCTGCCAATGTCAAATTGCCGGCCGAAGGCCTCGCAAAGGTTCTCGACTTCGGTCTCGCAAAAGCCATCGCAGAGGATTCCGCTGGCGACGATATTTCCACTTCTCCTACACTCACCGCTGCTGCCACTCGCGCAGGGTTTATCCTCGGCACCGCGGCCTACATGGCCCCCGAACAGGCACGCGGCAAGACTGTGGATCGTCGCGCGGATATTTGGTCCTTCGGCGCTGTGCTATTCGAAATGCTCACCGGCAAAATGGCTTTTCATGGTGAAACCATCTCTGACACTCTGGCTGCTGTGATTCGGGCGGAGCCCGACTGGTCCCTGCTTCCTCCGGACACGCCGCAGCGCGTCCGACAGTTGCTTCTGCGCTGCTTGACCAAAGACCCGCGTCAGCGGTTGCAATCCATCGCCGAGGCGCGAATCGTCCTCGATGAACTTGCCGGCAATTCGAGCGCCTCTTCCGTTACGGCGGCAACTACATCCGCTCGTTCTTCGAAATACCCCAAGCGCGAACGCTTTTTCTGGATCGCCGCGCTCTCTCTGCTCGCGCTCGCCTTCCTGGGTTTTGCTCTCTCGCGCCTGCACCCCACGTCCACAGCTTTGCACTCGATTCATCTCGAAGCAGATGCAGGTGCCGGTAACACGCTGAGAGTCGGAATGTACTCTTCCTCTCTGGTTGCCTTTTCCCCCGCCGGCGATCGTATCGCCTTTATCGGAGTGGGTCCTGACGGAATGGATCGCATCTACACCCGCGCTCTCGACCAAAAAAACCCGGTTCCCCTGGCTGGAACGGAACGTCCCTGGGATTTCTTTTTTTCCCCGGATGGACAATGGATCGGCTTCATCGCCGGCGGCAATCTGAAAAGAATCTCGATCCAGGGTGGTTCGGCAAATAGCATCTGTCCCATAGCCAATGCCCGCGGGGCGGCTTGGGGTGAAGATGGCAACATCTATGTCACTCCCTTGCCCAGCAGCACTCTATTTCGTGTTCCCGCCACCGGTGGTACGCTAACCCAGGTTCCCAATCTTCAACTCGAGGGTGAAGAATATTCGCATCGTTGGCCAACGGTTCTTCCCGGTGCAAAGGCCATTCTATTTACCTCCAATACCTCAGCCGCTGACTCGAGCAACAGTAATATCGACGTTCTCTCGTTCGCAGATGGCAAACGGAAAACGCTGATCCACGGCGGTTCCTATTCGGAATACTTGCCGAGCGGCCATTTGCTTTACATTCACAACGGAAAACTCCTGGCTGTTCCCTTCGACCTGCAATCCCTGGAGCTCCGCGGCACGCCACTCATCGTGCTTGATGACATTCTTACCACGCCTTGGTTGGGGACTGCGCAATACTCTGTCTCCCAGGCCGGACATCTCGCCTATCTTTCCGGGACCTCGCACAACTTTGAAGCGACTCTCCAATGGTTGGATCGTTCGGGTAAATTCTCACCCATCCTCACCAATCCGAAGCAGTATTGGCAGCCTTCCTTCTCTCCCGATGGTCAGCGCCTCGCTTTTGCCGTACCCGAAGACGGCAAATGGTCGATCTGGGTCGACGATTACAGGAAAGATGTACTCACCAAACTCACCTTTTCCGGCGACATAAACCTTTATCCACTTTGGACCCCCGACGGGCAACGAATAGTTTTCACGCGCCAGGAAAGCAAGGGCAAGTCTCTTGTCCTTTACTCCGTGCGGGCCGATGGCAATGACAAACCAGAATTTCTATATAGAGCCAAAGATGGCCCCATGCACCAGCTTTATCCCCTGGCTTGGAGCCCCGATGGAAAGTGGCTGGCCTATACCGAAAGTATTCCGGAAAAAGGCACGCTCATTGCAGTTTTACCTGTTTCGACTGACCGAGCTTCGGGATTGAAAGCCGGTGAGCCTCACGTGTTTGTAGAGGGTACGGCCGGTTACACCAACCCTGCTTTTTCACCGGACGGCCGTTGGCTGGCCTTCACTTCCAACGAATCTGGCCACTATGAAGTGTATGTTCGCCCATTCCCCGGTCCGGGGGGCGGCGTCTGGCAAGTCTCTGACGCGGGGGGAAGTTTTCCCAGGTGGTCGACAAAAAAATCGGAACTCTTCTATCGTGACGCGGACGGCAAAATCATGGTCGTGGAGTACGACGGATCGGGCAACGCCTTTCGCTCGGCGAAATCGCAACTCGCCGTGGATGCCCCTTTCTCTTCTCGCGCCGCTATCTATACCTTTGATCTCCACCCGGATGGTCAGCGTTTTGTAGTCATCAAAGACACGGAAGCCGGCGCACCGCCACCTGTCCACAATATTCAAATCATATTGAATTTTGCCGAGGGTCTTCGACAGTTGATTCCGGTGAGTTCGCAATAATCTTTTCGTGGATGAAACTCGCACAAAAGAAATATGGCGGAGAGAGTGGGATTCGAACCCACGGTAGGGGTTAACCTACACACGCTTTCCAAGCGTGCGCCTTAAACCGCTCGGCCATCTCTCCGTCATGCAGGCAACCTTTTAACTTTAGCAGAATTAACGCTTTTCCGCATGATACCGACAAGACTGTTTCCGCCTACGATTCAGCGAAATACCTTTCCAGTGCCTCCCAGTAATTCCCTTTCCACCCCTCCGCCAGATGTTCGGCTAGTCCCTTCGGAAACCCAGTGTGATCGAATTTGATTCTCGTTCCAGCACCTTCCTCAACCAATGCAAACCTCGCGATCGAGTAAATCCCCGGACTCCAGTCCACCACCCGCCACCCCTGCACAATCCTCTCGTTTGGCAAAAGCTCGAGCTGTCTTCCGATGATGTGACCGCCGAATGTCGTGAACGCCCCACCCAGTTCGCCGCTAATTTCCGTCGGCACTTTATCGAGCGGAGCCCCAGCCTTGGCGGCGGCTCCCAATTGCATCACTTTTCTAAACTGCTTCGCTTCAGTCAGCGCCTCGTACACGCGCTTTCGACTCACCTTGAAGACGGGCTCCTGATGAATCGCTTCCGCAGAATGCGATATTTCTTCCTCGATCGCAGCCCATGCCCTGCCGGAGCCAAAAACTGCACCGCCGATCGCGGCCGCGGCGCCGCCGATGGCTTGGCGCCGAGTAGCCGTCTTACCCAGTTCCGCTTGCCTGAATTTCTCACTCATTTTGCCCTCCCCCGAATCTGTTTGCCCTTGGCAGCCCGTCGAGGGTCCACTTCCGCGGCGGTTCCTCTATGGAAGCTGCACCCAGCCCGTCCCATCGCCCGAAACTTCAATCAGTGATCTCCTCAATGACTCTTTTTTCAACAACTTGCAGTTTGCAGCCATAACAGTCTCAAGTAAACTAGTAGGGTTGCGCATCTACTCCGGGATGGTGCAATTGGTAGCACGTGGGCCTTTGGAGCCTAAAATCTTGGTTCGAGTCCAAGTCCCGGAACCACTTCCTTCTTCTCACCCTGTTTCTTAGTTCACTGGCTTGAGTTTTCGTGCCCCTTACATTGGCTTGCGGTGCGACCGTTTAAACCAGTCCGCTTTGCGAAACATGTCCAGCCCGGGGTCAGCGATCACCTTACCATCCGCCGCGACATCGTGCGCTCGCAGATAATCCATATCGAGTTCCACGCCCCAGCCCGGTCCCTCTGGCAACACAAAGCATCCGTCGGCCCCTACCTCCGGATAAGGCTTGCCTGCCTGCTTGATTTCGGAATCGCTGAAATCATTGAAATGCTCCAGTATTTTTCCGTTTCGTAACCCGGCCATCAGATGCAGCGCCGCGGTCGTGCTGATAATTCCGCCCACATTGTGCGGCGCAATCATCAGCGAATAGGTTTCCGCCGTTGAACAAATCTTTTTCGTCTCCAGAAAGCCGCCGCACTGGGTCATGTCTGGCTGCAGAATCTCGATCGTTCGTCGTGGAAATAGATCGCGGAACTGCGAAGCAGTGTAATATCTTTCTCCAATGGCAATCGGAATGGTCGTGTGCCGCGCTACCGCGTCTAGGGCGCCTGGATCATCCGGTCTGCATGGTTCTTCCATCCATCCGGGATTATACTTCTCAATCGCTTTGGCAATTTCGACTGCCTGGTGGGGTGCAAATCTTCCGTGCATCTCCACAAAAACCTGATTCTCACGTCCCGCCACGGCAAACACCGCCTCTAGAATCTCCAGGCTGCGGAAGTATTCTTCGCGCGTCAGCTCCAGGTCCCCATTCCCAAACGGATCCAGTTTCATTCCCCGGTAACCGCGCTCCACCACCTTTTTGGCAGCTTCTGCAAACGCATCGGGAGTGCGATCGACCGTGTACCATCCATTCGCGTAGGCGGGGATCTTTTCGCGCACCTTCCCACCTAACAACTGATATACAGGCAACTTCGCTTTCTTTCCGATGCAGTCCCAGCAGGCCATTTCCACCAGCGCCAATCCGGTCATCGCCACTTCGCCCGGCAGTCCGAAATCCAGCAACGTGAATCGCCGGTACAGATCTTCAATGTCGCAGGGATCAAAACCTATGATGTGTCGTCGGACATCTTTTAGGAGTTCGCACACGGTGTGCGTCTTAGTAACCACTCGTGCTTCGCCGTAGCCCCGAATTCCCTCATCCGTCTCGAGCACCAGATAAGTCAGGTTGCGCCACGGCGTTTGTAGCACGAACGTCGAGTACTCCGTGATCTTCATGCTTTTCCATCTCCTGGAATCATTGTCATCTCTATTTCCGCAGAACAAATGGCTCGCCGTGATTCATCTTCAGATAACCGGTTTCCGGGCTCAATTGCTTTAGGGCCACTTCAAACTGGTGCGGATCGGCCTGGTTATCTTCAAACATGTCGTAATGGCAAGGAATCGCTACGCGTGGTTTGATCTTGCTAGCCACGTCCGCCGCTTCCCAATGCGAAAGATTATTAAATCCCCCGTTGATGCACGTGATCATAGCGTCTGGTTTGTGTTCAGCGGCGGCATACAACAATGGGTGATGATCCGTATCGCCAGTCATATACAATTTCGGACCATTCCCGAATTGCAACACAAATCCCAAGTGATTCAACTCCGTCGCGTCCGTTGGCAGTGCAAAGGTAGCCGTCATCCGGGCATCTTTTGCCTCGTACACTGCGCTGGGCCACACCGTTTGAATTCGTCCCGATTCCACCCCCGCATCGCGATATAGTGGCTCGCACTGACCCGCCCCCACAAACGCCATCGTCTCCTTATTTCGCAGCGCGCGTATCGTGTCCGGGTCCAGATGATCCAGGTGATTGTGCGTGGTGGCGTAAACATCCACTTCCACATCTTCGGGCGCAATCAGCACAGGCACTTTTCGCCGCAAGTTCAATCCGGGATATGCCCCCTCGCAGCTGTGTGACAAATAAAGATCGATCGAAACCAGCGTCCCTTCCGGCGACTTGAAGAAATACCCATTCTGCCCAAGCCACCACACCGCCATTGCATCTCGCTCGACGCGAAACTCCTTGATGGCCTCCATCAACGCACTCTGCACCGGATCGCACCGCCACTCGTTCAAATTTGATCTAGCCCTCTCATCCTGAGGGCCGCTCGCGAGCACCCGAAGGATCTCAACCCATCCACAAGTACCAGTTCTGTTACGCGTGCCCGCAAACCTGTCGCTGCTTGCCCAGTCCCGCAATCTCCAACTCCACTACATCACCGGCCTTCAAAAACTGTGGTGGTTTCATCCCCAACCCCACCCCCGGCGGCGTTCCCGTTGAAATCAGGTCGCCCGGCTCGAGCGTCATAAATTGCGAGAGATACCGAATCAGCTCCATCACCCCAAAAATCATGGTGGACGTATTTCCCTTTTGCCGCACTTGTCCATTCACTGAAAGCGCCATCGGCAAATCTCCCACATGCTTAAGATCATCGGATGTTGACAGCCACGGCCCCAGTGGATTGAACGTGTCGCAACTCTTTCCTTTGGTCCACTGACCGCCGCGTTCCAATTGAAATTCGCGCTCGGAAACGTCGTGCGTCAAGACATATCCACCGACGCAAGCCTCCGCATCCTTCTGTGACGCCAGATACCGGGCTTCTTTGCCGATCACTACACCCAACTCCACTTCCCAATCCGTCTTTTTGCTGTTTCTAGGAATCAGCAACGTGTCATACGGGCCCACCACTGTGTTCGCCGCCTTCATGAACACAATAGGCTCGGTCGGAATCGGCATTCCCGATTCCTTGGCGTGGTCGGAATAATTCAGCCCGATGCAGATCACTTTGCCTGGCCTGGCAACCGGCGCTCCCCAACGTTCCTCCTCGTCCACCATCGGCATATTTTCAGCCGGATGCGTTGCCACTATTTTTTCCAACCGCTCGAGTCCCGCGTTGTTGAAGAACGCATGATTCCAGTCAGCAAAATGTGCGGAGAGATCTCTGCGTTTTCCATCGGCACTTAGAATTCCCGGTTTTTCTTTTCCCGCCGCTCCATATCGAATCAATCGCATCTCGACAGACCTTTCCGCTCCATGTTGATAGCCCGCACCCAACGCCGCAAGAATTCTACTTGAGATCCGCACCAATTGCAGTCAAGCCGCCTCGCTTGGGCAGGTTGCCGCACCTTTCGCCGCTAGGGGCAGGAGTGTCGCTTCTGCGTTCTCCCTTTTCCCCACTCGAGTCGACGTCGCCGCAAAGGCGCCGTCGACACTCTCGACAATTACGTTCTCAGAAAGTATTCGAAACTGGAAATGTTCTGCGCTTTCAGAAAGAGCCCGCACACGCAACCATAATCCTTCCTATCCACAGCTCACCTTACTTTTGAATATGATTGCATCACATTCAAGTAGATCCTCCGCTAGATTATTTCCTAATACTTTCAGTGCGTTCCGGCTACGTTAATTCTTACTCGTGCGTCGCTCCTTCCCTATTTGCGTATCAACCACTAAGATTGGAGGCGGTAGCTAGTGGTCCCAATCGCGAAGTCAAATTCGGAGGCACTAGATGCTCGTCAAACGAGCGCCTGAGTTCACCTATTCCGAACTAACGCCCAAGGGCGTTTACACGAATCGTCGCCGTTTTCTTGCCGGCATGTTGGCAAGTGGTGGCCTCACCTCAGGCTTGAACAATCTTGCGCCTTCCCTACTGCGCACGCTCGACGACTCCTTCTCCACAAAGTTGCATGGCATTGCCAAGTGGCCCTATAGCACCACCGAGAAACAAACCGCCTACGAAGATGTCACCAGCTATAACGTCTTTTACGAATTCGGCACTGGCAGAAAAGATCCCTCCGACAACACCGCGAATTTTCACATTACACCCTGGAGCGTCTCCATCGAAGGTGAAGTGAAAAATCCCCGCACCATCACCATGGACGAAATCATGAAACTGGCTCCCCTCGAAGAGCGCGTTTATCGCTTTCGCTGCGTGGACACCTGGAGCATGGTCGTGCCCTGGATCGGTTATCCCCTAAGCGTGCTGGCAAAACTGGTGGAGCCCACACCGAAGGCTCGTTTCGTGGCTTTCCAGAGTTTTTATGATCCTAAATTGATGGCTGGAGGAACGCATGCTGGCATCGAATTCCCCTACGTGGAAGGCTTGCGCATCGATGAAGCCATGCACCCGCTTACCATCCTGTGCACCGGCATGTACGGTGAAGCTCTTCCCAAGCAGGACGGCGCGCCAGTGCGCATGATCGTCCCCTGGAAATACGGATTCAAAAGCATCAAGTCGCTGGTGCGCATTCGTTTCGTCCAGGAGCAACCGCCCACCACCTGGAGCATGAGCGACGTACGCGCTTACGGTTTTTATTCCAACGTTAATCCCAATGTCGATGGACCACGCGCCAGCCAAGCAAAGGAACGCCGCCTCGGCGAAATCTTCAGGCGCCCCACTCTGATGTTCAACGGCTATGGTGACCAGGTCGCCAGCATGTACGAAGGCATGGATCTGCTCAAATATTTCTGATCCGCACACGCCTCGCATTCGCAGTTCACGAAATGAATTCTAGATAGTCGATGCGTGTTCGTCGTGCCCCACAGCATTTTCTAAATTCCTGTCATTGTGCGTGAGCATCGTCGCGCTCCTGTTAAGCACTCCAGGATTGCGCGACTCGCGCCACCGCATGTAAGCAAAGCCTGTGAGGAGTGCAACGAGAAAAAGATAGGGAGATAGGTTGTACGGCCATGCGGGTTCTGGATACACGGTTACAAAAAGAACAGGCAGCAACGCCAATGTCGCAATCCAGGGCACAACGAAATGCTGCCAAACGGTGAATCTAGCTGCCTGTTCCCGGCGCATGTAGCGCGTCAGGGCGAGATTCGCCGTGACATAGAGGACAATCACCGCCAGGGTCGCAATTGTTTCCAGAAAACCGAAAATGGTATCGGGCTTCAGGAGCACACCCACCAACAGAATCGCAACAATCCCGGTGATCTGAACAAAAGCGATGGCGAATGTCGGCGTCTGGTGCTTCGGATGAATCCGCCCAAAACTAACTGGCAGCGTGCCCGCTATCCCCATGGTGTACATCACGCGTGACGCGGCATTGGTGCAAGCCAACCCAACGCCAACGGCGCTGTTGATGATCGCAAGAACCACAAACCACCAACCGCTGCCCCACAACGCATGCCCTAAGACGTAGTAAGGGTTTGGATCTGCCGCAAACGCAGCCATATCCCCGGTCCCCCACCCAATTGAGCTTGCGTACGATGTGAACACGTAAAAAATCCCGATGGCAGCCAACGATAGCGTAATCGCCTGCCCTACAAATTTTGCGGGGCGCCGTGCTTCCTGCGCCATCGGGGCGGGCGCCTCGAATCCGCTCAGTGCCAGGATGCTGAAAACCATTCCAGCCAAGATTCCCTCGAACTGATGCGGCGCAGCGGAAGGCAGCAATGGCGTACTGTACGTCGATCCCTTCCCCGGGTGCACCAGAAAGGTAATCGCCAGCGCCAGCATGATCAGCACTTCCAGGCCACCCAGAAGCGCTGTGACCCGCGCCGATAACTGCACACCTTGGTGCGTCAGCAGCCATACCAGCGCACAGGTAGCCAGCGCGATCGTCCACCAGGGAATATTTACGTGGAATTGCATGTGCAGCATGTCTGAAACAAGGTAGCCAAGAAAACCAGTGCAGCCCGCTGTCCCCAGAATTTCGTAAACCAGGTAGCTCCATGTGGCCATGAATCCGAAATGACTTCCGAGTCCACGAGTGGCAAATGAGTAGTAGCCGCCACTTGACGGTATATATCGGGAGAATTGCGATACGGTGTTCCCAATAAAAAAGCACACGATGGTGGCCAGCAGGAACGAAAGCGGCATGACCGGCCCAGCCTTCAACGCAATGATCGGAAACGTGAACACCACGTTGGTTGCCGGCGCGATATGTGTAATGCCTTGGAACACTAACTCAGAGAGGCCTAGTGAATTACGTCGGAGCTGAGGATTACCCCGACCATTCGTTCTCACTGCGCTCACTTGGTATCCTCTCCCTGTTCGTTACGCATCCAGCGCAAGCACAGTATTTGGCTTTAGGAAGAATGGCGGCACAATCCCTGTGGTGTTTGACAGGGGCAAGATCTCTTCGGGCAATTGAATCCCCAGCACGTTACCCATGAACGTGCGTCTTTTCTGGCACCGTTCGTAGCAGGCTGGAGCAATCTCTTCCAGCTTCGCACGCAATTCCGCGTCCGCCACCACCACACCATCCTCTGCGCGGGTAGAAAAATACCGGCTCGATTGCGGAATAACGTCCGCCTGGATATACATGCCCGATGCTACGGGAATCTCAGAGCCCGCATAAAACGGAGAGCTGAGCCATTCGTCCAAATGAATCAGATGTCCCGGATTCAAGTAGATTCCGTATTGTTCAAACGGCAGGCGTTCCTGAATCAAGTCATAAATTCTGTGACCCGGTGTAGCTAACCTCATCAGGCCAAACCATTCGCCAATCGCCTCGAAATACGGGCCTGCAAACTTTGCGACATAGTCGGCCGCAGAAGCAGGAAGGTCCTCGGCGCTTTGCGCAATCCATCCAGCCCTGCACACATTGCTGCCCCAATACGCCACATTAAAGGAAAGCGTTTGTCCTCGTCGAATCCGCTGCCCGCTCGGCCCGCTCAGGCCAAGTTCAGCAGTTGCGCCGGTAGCAAACGTGATGTGGCAACTCAAGGGATCGCCATTCAGCCGCCCAGTTTCGATCACCGAATGGTCTGTTGCTCCCTCCTTCAGCGCAAAAATCATTCTCTTCATAGCTTCAGCGGCCTGCACGTTGGCATACTCGAAGTACACAATTTCGCTGGCACTGCAACGCGCGCGCGCACCATAACCCGGATGCATAAACAGGTCGGTAACGTTCATAATATTTTCCCGGCCGGCCAGTTGTCTCAGTGTGTCTGCTAGATAGGACGGAATATCCAATGCGTGCGCAGCGTCGGAATGTTCCGCTTCCGAAAAGTACTTCCATCCTACACATCCCACCCGGGCCGTGGGACCGATTCCCTCTTCCGCGAAAATCTCCCGGAGTGCACGACCTCGTTCACGTGGTTGATCTAACAGTGAAAATGATTGGAACCGTTCGTGGCGCATCAACCCCGACACGTGTAATGCGCTGATGCCCAGATACGATTCGCACTCATTGCCCACAACGATTAACGGCGTTCGCGAGGTATCAATTATGAGCACCGCTTCCTCAAACCGTGGATCAAACCCCGTGAGGTACATCAGATTAGCGAAGTGCTCGCGATCACCATACACAAGGACATGCGAGAGCTTCCGTTCCTCCATCCTCACTCTCAAATTCTCGATTCTTGCCTGTAATTCGCCGAGCGATGGCCGCGGCGGCGTTTCACCCCCGCCAAACTCCGGCCAGTCAATTTCAATCAATCGGTGAGCACGCGCTCTAGCGGTCATCTCTGGTAGTTTCCATTTCTCTCGCAGGGCTGCACGCAAGGGCAGGAAAGTCCAGTGGCCGTCCCGGAGGGATAGGAAAGTCCCAGAATCAACGCAGTGAAATTTGTCGCCACCGGCACGCGAAAAGAATACCACTTCCCGTACTCGACCAAAACTTCACCTGTCCAATTCCCGTTACCCGTCGACCGCTAGGTTCAGTTCTGGAAACCCCCTCTAGCCGATTGAAGGGACGGAATCAAATGTCCACAACTTCATGAGCGGATTTAGTTGCCAGCAGATCAGCTCGGCCCAGGAGCAGCCAGAAACAGAGGGCTGCAATCAAGGCTATCGCGGCTATGGTGGCAAGGACGGGCGGATAGCCGAAGCGGGTGAAGGATGCTCCAGTGACTGCAACGGCTACCGCCTGCACCAACGAGATGACCAAACAATTGAGTGCGGAGGCTCCCGCTCGTTCGGTAGGAGAAACCCCACCCATGAGTAAACTGAACATTCCGGGCTCACTCATCCACAGGAATCCCGTATACCCGACATAAAGGAAGGCAGCGGGTACGGCTCGGGAGGTTGCGGCAAGAAGGCCAAGAAGTATCGCCACGACAAGTTGCGTGGAAGCCACTCCGGAAACAATTCCCAGTTTGCGGAACAGGAATGGTGCGGCAAGGATGCCGACAACCTGGAGCAGGTTTGAAAAAGAGAATATGATTCCCATACGTTCGAGCGGCGTGTGCAGGTATTGAGCAAAATAGACATTCGCCAGAGGGCTGAGTGATCCAGTGACCAAACTCCATAACGCGAGAGCCGGCAGGAAGCGGAGCAGGAAGGGATTGCGCAGGTAAAGTTTGTGCTCGCTGGCGGGTTGCGCCTGGATCTTCAGCACCGAGAGAGGAATGAGTGCAAGTGCGACGATCAGAGAGGCCGTCAGCAGCACCGCCTGTTTCGCCTGAGTGAGGCTTAGCGATGGACTGATGCGGACAAAAAAACCGGGCAAACGGCTGGCCGCGAGATTCGCCAGAATACCCACGCCGATTCCCGAAGAGAAGACAACGCTAAAGCCGAACGGTCTCCTACGGTCATCGGTCAAAGTGGCGATAGCCGGGGAAATAGCGACGGCCCAGATGGTTGTGAAAAAGCCGGCAAGCAGCGCCAATGCAAGGACAACGGAACGTGGGGCGTAAAGAGCCCGCGTCGCGGATATCACAGAAATTGCGAAGATGCAGATCAACAGGGACTTTCGGATCCCGATGCGCTGGATCAGGATGCCGGCGGGGATAGTGCAGGCAATGCTGCCAATATTCAGGGCACTCAGCATCATGCCGAGAGCGTTCGCGTTGAAGCCGCGGTCCAGCAAGTAGAGACTGTAAAGGAAGAAAAACATGGTCATGCCCAAATCGAAACAGAAGGAGGCCGCGAAAAATGTCCAGAACGGCCGCCCCAGATTTTTGCGAGCGATCTGGTAACCGATGCCGCGCCACAGCGCCCCAGGAAGGGGCGCGTAATAGGTGGCGCCACGGGAAATCACCCAATATGCGTAATTAACCGGCTTCAAAATAACTTGCACGAAATTAGCAGAGAAACTCTTGGGGATGGACTTTTCACCCGCTTCGTTGCGGCTGATCGAGCTGAAGGTCGGAACGCGAGTAGGCAAAGGGGCTAGTTGTTGAGCAACAATGCCAAGCTTGTCGGAGCGATTCTCGAGAAGATCCGCATGCAGCCACACACCGTCCTTTCGCCTTGCGTACCGCGTCGAGAGTGTTGACTTCCAGAAATGAGAAAACCAGTCGTCCGTGGCGGGTGCAAGACGCGTCACTTCTTCTTGCGCTGCTTCGGACAATTGGCACGCAAACCAGTGCGAGGCCAAACGAAACGATACTGCTTGAAGTCGCCTTAACGAATCATGATGAAGCGCCCGCCACCTTTGCCAAAAAAGATGATCGTGGGCTGTCGCCTGCAGGAAGCGGGCCAGGCCATAGACTTGTTCGGAAGCCGGGTAGTCTCTAAGAAGCCCACGGAGGAGGTTTAAAGCGGTGTAGGCGAGATTGTCGATCGGATCGAGTCCAGGGAATGAAATACCGTCAACCGATCGCCAAACACGCCGTGGCCAGAATTCTTCCAGACTTTGCGGCTGAATGCGGTTTGTGGCCGCGTCCCACCAACAAGGGTGAAGTTCAAATGAAATGGGGATTTCCGGATCAAAATGATTGCCTCGCCAGACCCAGGTATTTGGGGGCGTCAGGGTGGAAAGGTGGTCGGAAGGGATGTGCCGACCGAATGGCGATGATTTGTAGCCAAGTGAATGGAGTGCATCGCGGGCAAGTAGAATTTCATTGGGAGGGCAATAGATATCGATGTCCGACTGTGGGCGAAACTTCGGATGGTCCGTGTAGCCCGGCGTGAGCGAAAACCCCTTGATGACCAGATGGTCCGCGCCGGCTTCCTCGATGGCCCCAGCCGCGCGGGCATAAGCGACCTTGATCCGCTCAAATCTCAGCGCATTGTCAGCATAGAAGCCGTCGATTCTTTCGCACACCCAAGATGGCAGTTCATTGCCGCAGACCTGGCGGAGGGGAAGGGTTAAACGTAGGACGTGCCAGTCAGAAAGTACGCGGTTCCATTCCGCGTCTGAAACCGCATGCAACTTTTCTGTGCGGGCATTCTGGAACTGTAGGGCTTCCAAAAGAAATGCAGGAATATCAGCCATTCTCCAACTCTTCTTGAACAACCAAAGGCTCGCTTGCAACCGAAGGCCCCTGGCGGACCAGCGTTTTTAGGAGATGAAGCGCTGTGTCCATTTGGACGTAACGCATTTCAAATACATCCGCGCTCAGGAGATTTCGGAGCGAGGTAAAATGAGCTTCTCGAACGGATCCCTCGCCATAACAAACCACTTGTTGAAACCACTGGAAAGCGATCGATTTCGGAAACCGGAATAGACCTGGAGGTGTGGGATCAACACGGTTCAAAAATACGATGAAGTCGACCCGGCACTCTGCAATTGGCGTGATTTGCCGGTGGGCGGCCGTGGGTAGTTCGATGGCCAACTCCCCAGTTGCTCTCGCGTTGACCCGTTCATGAATCAACTCCGGGAATAAATTGACTGCCGATTCACGAAATCGCATCTGGTACGCATTGCCCGTGACGATTCGGCCGGACCGTTTGCGCACCAGGCAACTACAATCGTCGGAAAGAAACTTCCAGCCGCACTGTGCACAGGCATAAGCGAGAGTCGACTTCCCCGCGCCGGAGTCCCCGCAAAGCAATATTCCGTGCCCGTCCAACTCAACGCACGCTCCATGGACGGAAGTCAGATACAAAGCTTCCAGAAGAATCCAGGCTGTGCCTTCAAGAAAGTGATAGCGAAGATACGCGCGATTATTGACGGCGGCAGTGGTGAGCCAGCCAAACGCAAAACCTTGGCGGGTGTCCAGAATCATGAAATTTTCAGAGTCGGCAATCTGGGTAATCAAATGGTGCTGACCACGGACCGTGACCGGGAGAGGGCACTCCGTGCAAGTTCCGGGCAGCACGCCGATGCGGATTTGGACTGCAGGCTCGTTGAAAACGGTTCGAAACATTCCCCAACTCTCCTCGGCAGCAGCAAGGACTTCCTCTGAGTTCGTGAAGATCTCAATCGGCAATCCCGCCATGCTGAATGTCGCACGAAGGGGAAGATCAAAATCGTAAAGCAGCGGATCTCGCGCGGATAATTGAAGTTCCATTGGTCTTGAGATCTCCTCCAGCAAATTAGCTCCGATCCAGTCGGCTCAGCGCTGCATACCTTGATACCGAAGTCTCTAATCACATTCCTAGAACTGAAACTTCAAGGCGAATTGCACAATCCTTGGATTTCCGCTAGTTGAAGTAATCACTCCAAAAGCCGGGCCGGCGGAAAAGTCATTGACCGGCTGGCCGAATTTCGGGGTATTCGTAAAATTAAAAAACTCGGTACGAAATTCGAGAGATGCTCGCTCTTTTATGGGAAAATTGCGGAGAATTCCCAGATCGAGATTTCGCTGGTCCGGCCCACGCAGAATGTTGACCCCGCAACTGCCGAAGCCTGTTCCGTCGCCGATGGCAGGAGGCGGAGCGAACGCAGCGGGATTGAAGTAACCATTCAGCCGTGAGGTGATTGATCCGGACGAGGACGGATTCGCCCCGGTACACTCGGCGCGCGCGAAGCCTACCAGGTTCCCAAAAACCGATCCCGCCGTGCTATCGATTACCGTAATGGGTTGGCCGGATTGCAGCACCGCTACCCCGGAAAATTGCCAGTGAGCGAGAACCGTTTGCAGAATCGCCGGTCCCCTTTTGAAGTCCGGCGGCTGGTACAGGAAGCTGGCCACGAAACGGTGTTTCCGGTCGTAATCACTGAGCCCATGCGAACTGCGCGGATTTGTCTGGTCGTTACCAAGGAAACTCAAATCGAGGGAAGAGAGTCCACCGGTACCGCTGGTATAGTCGAGGGATTTTGAAAACGTGTAGCTAACGAGAAAATCCAGGCCGTGACTGAGACGTTTTGTCAGGCTGGTCTGTAGCGCATTGTAATTTCCATCAAACGAGGTCTCGCAGATGTAAGAACCGCCAGCCACGCCTTGAAACGGAACTCTTTGCGCGATGTTTTCGTTGGTGGTGGTAGTTTCGCCGTTAACCGGATTCTGCGGCGTAGCGAGCAAAGCCTGATTGAATTCGGCACAGCCAGTCAGGTGCGTGGATTTTGAGCCCACATATCCCACCTCCCAAAGGAAGTCGGGAAACAGCTCCGTTTGGATATTGAGATTGTATTGTTGCGTATAGGGGCTGCGAAGGTTTCGTACAATGGCAGCGAGGAAAAGAGCGCTGTCGGGCGTCCGCGGAGTGAAAATAGGGTATTCCGAATTCGGTGGTAATGGCGGCGCAAATGGCCGTTGGAACGTTGCGGCAGCGTTTAGCGATCCAAGCAGCGATTGCGTCACTGCGAACGGCGGTTGGCCGACATTCTGCAGCACCAGTTCCCCAGAGAGCCGCTGGTAGTAAATGCCGTAGCCGCCACGTAAGACGGCTGGCTTGCCCGTCGGCAATCGAAGGGCAAACCCCAGCCTTGGGCCCAGGTCCTTGTAATCGGCATTCCAAAAACCCGAATTCGGTGTTTTCGTCACCCCGGTTGGCACAGGCCCGCTGTAATTCGCCGGGATAAGAAACCCGGTAAAACTTCCGGACAGCGGTGCCTGCGAAGTCGCCAGACTAGGATCAAAGTTCGAAAGGTGCCCGTTAATCTCATTCGGCGGACCGAAATATTCGTAGCGCAAACCGGCGTTAATTGTTAGACGAGCATTGACATGAAAATCGTCCTGAATAAATCCGGCAAAATCTGTGTACCGCTGGTCTTTGCGGAAAAGTCCGGAAGCGCCGACACTTTCAAAAACATTGCTTTGACCACTGCCGTTTTGCACCGCACTTTCACCGAGCAGGAAATCGGGAAAGCTTTGAAAGAGGAGAAATCCAGCGGTAACAAATGGAACGTTCAAAACCAATTGGTGGCGCTTGACCTCTCCACCCATGCGAAGACTGTGCCTTCCGTGGATGATGGAAACTGTGTCTTGCCAGACAAACGTATTGGTGTTTTGAAAATAAAAGGGTTCGCCGGAGGGTCCGATAGTAAACAGGTTTTGAATCTGCGTTCCAGGAATTACAGGTAGGTCTGAAGGAGTGGCGATACCAATAGCGGCTGCGGAGATTGCATTCGTGCCGGTTTGCAGCCCGTTAAATCGCATGTAGCCAAATCGGGCAACGTTAACCACGTTTGAATGAAATATGTGGGAATCCGAAAGAACGAACATGGTGTTGTGTTCAGGTTGATGCGTACCCCATCCCGGAACTGTCGCTGCAAAGGGAGTGAATGGTTCGTCCGTCGTCTCCTGTGAATAGAAGAAGCGGCCCGAGAGCTGATTATGTTGAGAGAAATACTGGTCAACGTTCGCGCTGAACTGGTCCTGCCTATACTTTCCGGGAATCGAATACGTGGACTGGCCGATGCCCGTGGGCAAAATGGTCTGCGGATTCGGAATTGCGAAGGTGCCGTTTGGCAATTTGAAATTCAATAGCGCAAGCGCGACAGGATTGATATTGGAACCATCGGAAGCGACAGGCGTACCGCCGAATACGCCGGCTTGTCCTCCAAAAAGTCGTCCGAGCTCGGCGGGGGTACGGTCGTCGGTCAATGGGGGAAGAAACGTGCTCTGCAATGCCCCCGGAGCCTGGCCATTTTTCTGAATGCTGCCCTGATAAGAACCGAAGAAAAGAGTCTTTTGTCTAATCATAGGCCCACCGATGGCCCCGCCGAATTGGTTCTGACGGAGCACCGGCCGTGGCTGTCCATTCCGGTTGAGAAAAAAATCATTCGCATCCAGGGCGTCGTTACGAAAAAACTCCCACAGGCTGCCGTGAAACTCGTTGGTGCCGCTTTTGCTGATGATGTCGACATTCGCCCCGGAACTGCGGCCGTATCCCGCGTCATACATTCCCGTCTGGACCTTGAACTCTGCGATGGTGTCGGGAGCGGGGATAGCAATACCTACTTCCGGATCAAAACCAGACGCGGAATTCTCAGACAGATTGTTTGCATCGATTCCATCAAACTGAAAATTGTTTGCCGTAGTCTTTCCACCATTCACTGAAACGTTCTGAGTATTTCTCCCAAAAGCTCCTGCGTTCGGAATCCCCACGACTACACCCGGAGAAAGTGCCAACATCTGCGAAAAATTACGGTTGGCGAGCGGTAGTGACACGATAGTCTTCCCGTCAGTGGCCCGGCCGAGTGTGGAGCTTTGGCTCTGCACCAATTCCGGCGACTCTTCCACAATAACCGTGGTGCTGCTGGAACCGAGCTTCAAGCGAAATTCAACGGAAGTAATCTCACTGGCAACGACGCGGACGGCTTGAATCGTTTGTGTCCCAAAACCCTGTGCGCGAACTTCAATCGAATAGATGCCGGGCGGCAGAAGCGTAGCGCGAAAAAAGCCATCGAGTGCTGTGGTCAATGGCCTAGAAAACTCGGTGCTTTCATTTACGACCGAAATCCGCGCATTGGGAACGACTGCCCCGGCAGGATCCAAAACGGTTCCTGAAATCGCTCCCGTTCCAGGAGCTTGCGCATTCACCACCGGCAATTCCGTCAAAATGAGCAAGACCGTGCAAAGTAGACACCCTGCAGAAATCCACCTAAGGCCGGAAGTACTGCGCGTTGGCTGCTGGCTACTATTGAATTCGCATGTTCCCGATGTGGGCCCTGAAAGAAATCCAGTCCTACTACTGTTCATTGCTCCACCTTATTTATTGATAGCAACAAGTCGCGACAATAAATCCGCGAGCCTATTTTTTTGTCATCGCGATGTCACTTCTTTGCAATCCCTGTGTTTTGGCGATCGGACGATCGGGCACCATGGACGCGGTGCTACAGGAAAATACGGGTGGACAAAAGTGACACGCTCTTGACGTGCTGATGACAAATGCTTGTCGTAGTTCATGCAAGCTGACGCTGAGTGCTGGAAATGAGAAACCGATAGGGATTGCATAAGGCAGGCAAATGCCGGTGAGCTGCAAATGAAGTGTTCCGTGGGATTCACAATGCTGGGGAGACCGAAGCTTTGGGTTGTGCTGCTGCTGGGGATCGGGTTGGTAGAAGGGGCGAGTGCGCAGACTGACGTTCCCATCGTAGCGGGTGGAATCGGATTTTTCAGCGCCACACAAGGTGGAAATACTTTTTTCCAACCCGTGGTAGCGCCTGTTGTTCTTGTCCCGCTGGGCGAAAAATGGCTGATTGAATCGAGGGCTGACCTGCGCGGGCTGATCTCCCACGAGAACGGCACGACAGGCCCCTACCAAGGACAATTCTTCGGAACTCTCGAGTATCTGCAACTGGACTACAACGTCAGCACCCACATGACAATAACAGCCGGTCGATTCCTGACACCATTCGGAATATTCAATGAGCGGATCAGTCCGATCTGGATCAATAAGTTCCAGGATGCCCCCGCAATCGCTGCTATCGGGACGGGTGATGGGTACAGCAATGGTTTTATGGTCAGGGGTGAGCTGCTCTCGAACCGCCGTGTTGCTGTGAATTACTCGGCATATTTTTCGGCGCTAACTACAATCGCCAACTTGCAGTCGCAACGAGGAGCTGGTGGCAGGGTGGGAGTATTTGTCCCCGATGCTCGCCTGGAAATCGGAACGTCTTATGGGAGAACGCTGCAGGGTGAGCACACAAATTCCGTGGGCAACGATCTTTCCTGGACGCCCTATCGAATTCCTCTGGACGTTAAAGGTGAATGGGCCCATTCTCCGAGCGGATATGGTTACTGGATTCAGGGAGCATACCGACTTTCACAGCTTAGGGGCGCGGATTCCGCCATTGGCCGACTTGAGCCGGTCTTCCGTATGCAGCAATTCTTCCGCTCGCAACAAGTGCCCGGCGATTTCCTGCCTCCCACAAATACGGAACGCCCAGAATTTGGACTTAATTACTACCTCCCTCACGAGATTCGACTGAACGGAAGCTTCGGCCGCCAATTCATTTCTCACTCAACGGACATAAATATTTGGGAGTTCGGAATTACCTACCGGTTCTTGTTTCCAATGTGGCCAGGGAGATCGTGAATGAGGAATCGACTCTTCGTCGCAGTCACTCTGCTCTGTTTATCTTGGGCGGGTGTCACGCTGGCGCAAAACGCCATAAACAATTCTCCACAGTCTACCAAGGCAAAACCAACCGCTTCCAAACAAAACGCTGCGAGCGAGGGCGAACGGCTTTTCACGGTAAATTGCTCCCGTTGTCATAACCCGCCTGAAAGTATTTCTCCTCGAGAAGCCGCCGCAGTTGTGCGACACATGCGTGTGCGGGCGATGTTAAGCACGAAGGATGAAAAGCAGATTCTGCAATTCATCGCACCCTAGCCCAGATTCAAGGAAAGGTGATGATTACAAGGCGACCATTAGTATTCGCACTCGCGCTATTTCTGGGCTTGTGGAATTCGCAGGGCCGCGCTGATTCACTCAAGCGTATTGAAATCACCGCGGAAAGATTCAAGTATGCCCCCGACAAAATCACATTAAAAAAGGGTGAACCGGTAATTCTGGTACTTCACAGCACAGACGTCACGCACGGACTAAAAGTGACAGAGTTGAACATCCAATCCGAAATTAAAAAAGATAAGACTTCCGAAATCAAGATTGCTCCGGAAGAATTAGGACACTTCGTGGGCAAATGTGCCCACTTCTGCGGAAAGGGGCACGGCACGATGACGCTGGAAATTGATGTGGTTCCATGATGAGCATCCCCACGATGCAAAGAATGCTCACGGCCTTCGCCGGACTGACGATTGCCATGCTGTTGGTGGGGGGAATAATGCTGGTCGCTCGTGGTGTTCAGGCTCGAGCCCCGGGCAGGTGGGAATCTCGAATTATGAGCTTTGCCAAGCACCGGCTGCTTGTTGGCGACAAGTTGGTGAAAAATCCGTTGACGGCAACTTCCGAATTAATCAAAGAGGGTCAGTTGAATTTTTCACACTATTGCTTTGCGTGCCACGGTTTGGATGGACAGAATACAGGTGTGCCTTTCGCCGAAGCCATGTCGCCGCCCGTACCGTCGTTGGCTTCCGGTGAAGTGCAAACATATTCCGATGGCCAGCTCCACTGGATCATCCAGAATGGGTTGTGGCCCTCAGGAATGCCCGCAGCGCGTGGGATACTGACGGACGAGGAGATCTGGCCAATCGTCCTGTATGTTCGCCATTTGCCCCCCGCGGCAAGCTTGGGCGAACCGCCAGCATACAGTGGTCAATAGACTCCACGCTGCGCCGGGAATTGGGAGTCAGCGAGTTGCTCATGAATTTTGAAGGGGAACCTCTGATCAAGATCTTTGTCCTCGAACCAAACCGAATGCTGCGAGAGACGTTCGTGCAACTGCTTCGCAAGCGGTCGGGTCTTACGGTTGTGGGCGACAGCGCTGATAGCTCTGGCGCAATCAAGCAATTGGCTACGCTCGTATGCGACGTTTTACTGCTCAGTTCATTGAACTCTCTTCGCGCAATTGCGTTGGGAAACGAAGGCAATGGACTCCTGAAGAATGTAAGTGCAGTGATGTTTGGGATGGACGAGGATCAGGAGACGTTTCTTCAGGCGGTACGACTGGGAGCCCGCGGTTATCTTTTGAAGGATGCGTCATCCACGGAAATCATTGCGGCCGTACACGGTGTCGCCCGTGGCCAGGCGAGCTGCGCCCCCCACCTCTGCAGGCTTCTGTTCGAATATGTTGCGAACAGTGCCTCGTACCACGGGGAAGAAGCGGCGTCACACGGTAGTCCCGCAAATGAGTTGACTTGCCGTCAGCGCCAGTTGATGGCGTTGGTTGCTAAAGGGATGACAAACAAAGAGATTGCTTCGAGCTTGCGGTTATCGGAATTCACGGTAAAGAATCATATCCACCGTGTGATGGCGCATTTGCAGGCGAATAGTCGTCATGCGGCGGTGGATGCGATTCGAATGCACGGCTTATTCCCCAACGTATAGGGAGACCTTCGCCTCGTCAAACTTCTCGCCAAGTCCCGCCCGATCCTGTACGGCGAACGCAACTACTTTGACGCGCCTCCGTGTTCTTCCACGAATTTCCTAGCCACTTCCGCGTTCGGGTACCCCGGATTGACAGCCAGCGCTTTCTTGTAGCATTCCACGGCCTGTGCCGTATCGCCCGAGTTGAACAGCGCTTCGCCCAGGCTGTCCCATGTGTTTGCAGAGTTCGGAAAATCCTCCGTGTTCATTCTGAACATTTTCACCGCTTCAGCGTCCATCTTTTGTCCTAGAAGCGTGTAGCCAAGCGAATTTACGGATTCCTCCGAAGCCAACCCGGGCTCCGGACGCAACGTTCGCAAGTTACGTAATATCCCTTGCACTTTCCCGATTCCCTGTTCCGTGGCGATTTTCGTCAATACAGAAGCCGACAGTCTGTCGAGCGGATCCTCTTCCTGAAGTGCCTTCAGGGCCTGTTCGGGATTTGATTCCAGTTGGACTTGCAGGTGTTTGATCTCGCCCAGGTAACGACCCGGCACCCCCTCCAGAGTTCGATTCAGCTCTTCCCTGCTGAACCATTTCCCTCGCACCATCACTCCGGCAATTTTCCGCGTGTTATCGATATTTTCCAGGGGATTTCCCCGCAGGAGCACGAGGTCGGCACGCTGTCCATCTTTAACGGCGCCGAATTCTCCGCTGCGGCCGAAATAGCGCGCAGGATTTACAGTCGCGGTCTGCAAAGCCTCGAACGGAGTTAGACCATCACTTACGAACTCCCGCAATTCATCATGAATGCCAAACCCGGCAACCGGTCCAACATCGCTCGCGTCGGTCCCGCAAAGCAAGGGGACTTTTGCATCAGCAAGTGCTTTCACGAGCTTCCGTTGTAGTGCCAGGGAGGCTTGTATCCGTGGATAGAAGGAGGGGGTGAACCCATTCTTGTAACGGTTGGTGGTGGGTTGCAGTGCGGCTTGCAGCCATGGCGCATCGTAGCGCAACTCTGGATTCTTAAGAAAGGTGGGAAGGTCGGTGGCTTGCTGCACGATTGTGGCATAGGTGGAAAGCGTGGGCGTCACAAATATTCCTGCCTTCACGGTTAGTTCCACGGCTTGTGGAATTTTCGAATCATCGTAAACAATGTGTGCGTTGTTGCCGTCGCGCTGCGGATTGAAAAAGGTGTAGGTATATTCCTCAAGATGCGCGATGGATTGCCCAGAAGACAGGGTAAGCTCGAAATCCGGTTTCCTTGCTACGTGTCCGATCAGCAACATATTCTTCTTCTTTGCTTCGGCGATCAGTGCGGGATATTCCTCTCTGGAGACTGCGTTGTATATTTTCACTGCGTCGTACCCAAGCGCAGCCTGCTCATCCACCATGCGTATCGCTTCTTCCGGCTTGTGCGGATCCGTAAATATTGGTCCGGTGGTGAAGATCGTGGGACCGAGTCGCTCGCCAGCGGCAATTTGCTTTCGCCAAACCAGGTGTGCGGGCCTGCCCGACAAATTAAAAACCGTGGTAACCCCATTCGCGAGATACACGGAAAACTCTATCGGCGTCTCCAGGTGGACGTGGGCATCCGTCAGGCCGGGAATTAGATACTGGCCCCGGGCATCG
Organism: Candidatus Acidiferrales bacterium; assembly: GCA_963741165.1. Lineage (GTDB taxonomy): Bacteria > Acidobacteriota > Terriglobia > Acidiferrales > UBA7541 > Acidiferrum. The sequence goes on from CAVUHB010000002.1 coordinate 504,853, forward strand.
ATTCGCAAAGCGTCTTTCGGGATCTGGATGCTGGTTGCCGGTCCGATGGCGTGGATGGTATCGCCTTCGACCACCACGGTCTGGTCGCGCAGGACGATCTCTCGATCAAGGGGAATTACGTTTACGTGCAGGAACGCCACAGACGATTTCGCGTGAAGCCTTTCGTTCTGAGCGAGACAGGTTCCCGCGAAAACTCCACAAAGGAACAGGCTAGCGGGGATGAGAGATATTTGTACGCGCATGGGCACACCTCTGGAGACTTCCCTCGAATCGTTACAAAGATACGAACCCACCCAGTGGTTTGTTCCGCATGACCACCCGTTACACCGGTAAATACTCTGAAACGCAAGGAAACGTGACTTCCCAGAGGGATCGACTGCAGAGACCGAATCGGTGAAGGGCCCTGGAACGCTTTTCAGTGTTGGACGCACCGAGCGACAAGACGATAGCAGCGCGAAAAATACCGCTTGGACATCGACCCGAGTATGTCGCACCAAAACGGGGGCGGTATTTTGGGGCTGTTGGCAGACGGTGAGGATTGCAACTATCGAGCAACGTAATTTCAAGAACTTACGAGAAGGCACAAGAAACGCTAAGATCTCGATGAATCATGTTGGCGCTTGATCAGAAATTTTAATTACTCCCTTGAAGCGCCTTTGAATCCTTGAAACGAGCCTTTGCAGCCTCAAAGGCAATGCTTCGGAACGGCTGGCAATTCGGATTTTTGACCAAACTTCGGATTCGAGCACCGCACAGCTCCACAGTTGCCGCATTTCTGCTCAAGTCTTTCGTCGGTTCAAGGAAGTTCACGCCCTACTACTTCGATTTGTTCTGAGGGGATGCCTTCTCGAGCGTGGCAATCAGATTGGCTGCACTGGCAGGCGCCGGCACTGCGCTATAAAACACGAGTTCTTGTGCGTCAACTTTCTTGCCGTATAGGTACTAGTTGACATGGTTGTCTGCGCGGAGAGTTGAATCTTCTCGAGAGATTCCCGCGAAGAGTCCGCGTGCCCTCGAATAGTTCAATATTTTCGCCCGCATCGAGGCGTCAGTCTTAGCCGACGCAGTTCTGCCTACCGATCCTGCTGCCGCCGACGCATCTGCCTCCATGTTCACCTTGCTTGTCAGAATGCTGGAGGCAGAACGCGAGTTCATTCGCAAAAGTACAGAGTCCGTTGCTTGTCCGCCCAATTGCAATCCAGCGCTCCCGTCTTCGAGGGCCATCATGGTCGGAGCACCCCATGTGCCTTGAAAATCTTTTCTCCCACGGCAAGGCAAGGATCCCCGACCGTAGCTTCTGCCGATTCCAATCGCGACTTTGACAACCGACGACAACACCACAACGCAGTCGGCTTTGTCGAGCACATCCTGGGGGATGCTATCGGGGGCGTTCAATATCTCATGCAAGATGCTCACGGATTTTCTACGCCCTGCTCTCTTACTTCTGGGCCAAAACCGGTCCCGCCGGGAGTGAAACAAAACCAACACAAAGCAACATTTTCTTCATACGCAGTCCTTTGTGAATACACGGCAAGGCCCTTGGATGCGAGAGTTTCGCAACTTCCATCAGGGCAGTTTAAGCCGATCGCCTTCTTTCACGACCACGCGTTGATGTTGTCCCCGGTAGGTGTATTCCACCTTCAGGGTTTTGTCCGCGCCCTTGTTGGGATCGCCACCCATGTTGTCGTTATTTACTTTTACATCGAGGGTGTTGTTCTGGATCATTCTTTGAAGACGGTGAGTTACGTCCTTCCCGGCGCCTCCCTTACCGTAAACCGCTTTGATGATTTGCAGCTTGCCGGCCTGTGCCTGGACGAGGCTGGGTCCAACTGCTGTGGCGAAAAACATGAACGCGATGACGGCAAATATGGAGCGAGCAGTGCGCATATTCCCATTCCTTTCAAATCGGATCTGGAGATCGTTCAGAGTATAGTTTCGGGGCGGGGGAAGGGGTACTAGGAAAACCACTCAGTGTCACCCCGAGAAATTTCGTTATCGGTAAGGGGATCGGTGCGGAACGAGGAACCGTTGGCGGTTTTCGCTAGTGCCACGGCGATGGACTCTATCTGAGAATCAGCAGACGATCGTGCGGAACGATTCAGATTGCTGGTGTGCACGGCCCAGCCGATTAAGAGCAATCCGGCTGCGGCAATCCAACTTCCGGCTACGCGCACAACGATTCTGGTCCATGGCGCGCGCAAGGAGACCACGAGGGCCGCTGCCAAGGCGACCATTATGAAAAGTGAAGTGATGCTGCCGAGTAGGCCGAGTTCGCCCAATTTTGCACCGGACATTCCCACGCCGTCCATATAACCGAAGAGGAATCCGAAAACTGACGCTAGACCTGCTACAACAGTAAGTCGAAGGCGCAAGTCGGCAGCTACGAGCACGCCGAGCAGTAAGAAGGAGATACAGACAAGCACGGTGGAGTGGTCAACGATTGGTATCGCGAGACCCGCGAGGCCACCGACAAGCCACGCTGACGGCAAAATGAAAAGGGTGTAGCGCCCCGAGTGTGCCCCTCGCAGACCAGCAAGAAGAGCCAGTGCCAAAACGGGGATGAATTCTTCGGGGGAACGCCAGTAGTGTGTGAGCCCATCATAAAAGGGACCAAGGCCGGTGCTGCTCAGATGCGCCAGCGATGTGACAGGGAGAATCAACAGGGTGGCTGCGGCCACGATTATCTTGCGAACGGTACCGGCCATCACGCTAAAGCTCGCCATAGAAATCGTGCTCCCGCGATTGCGACGACAACTCCTGCGAAACGCAGCACCCACCGACCCCAGTTCCACCGATGAATTAATCCGATGGAGATGCCCAGTGCGTGAAGCAAACCTGTGGCCATGACAAAACCGATGCTGTAGAGCATTCCACTCGAGCCCGGCGGAAGTTCTGTGCCATGCGCGTGGCCGTGAAAAATGGCGAACACGCCCACGATGACCGCAGCGATCCAGAGCGGAGGACGCCATTCAGAAAGAACTGCGATTCCGAGAATAATGCCAGAGATCGCAATGCCAATTTCAACGCCCGGCAGGGGCACACCGATGAGGCCAAGCATTCCACCAAAAGCCATGACCATCGGGAAAGTTACCGGCAGGAGCCAGATCGCGGGCGCGCCGAGTTGTGCGCCCCACAGCCCCACCGAGACCATCGCGAGAATGTGATCGAGACCAGAAATGGGGTGGTGCAAGCCGGCAAGAAAACCCTCGGCACGGCCACCCTCTGCGTGGGCCCATACGGCGACGGGCCATAGCATCGCGGCAACAAGCGAGGCGGATCGTCGCGAGTTCATCGCATCGCTCCCACAAGAACAAATGTACGCTGAATAAACCAATAAGCGCCAAGCGTTCCCACGGTGTAACCAGGGAGACGCTCCACGATGCGCGGCCAATGTATTTCGAGGATTCGAAAAGATCGCTCCAGCAGAATGATGAGTAGAACGAATGAGATCTGTCCCAACTCGACGCCCACGTTGAACAGGAGCAGCGCGAGCGGGATTTCCGCTTTGGGGAGTCCCATGGCGGTGAGGCCGCTGGCAAAACCGAAACCATGTAAAAGACCGAAAGCAAAGGCGACCACCCAAGGATGACGGATCGTAAAACTGGTTTCGCCTCTCCAGGTTCGCACGATTTCCGGGCCTAGAAAGAGAATGCTGAGGGCAATCGCGGCATTGAGGGGAGCCAGAGGGGCACTCGCGTAGCCCAACGTGGCGATCGCGAGCGTGATGCTGTGGGCCACGGTGAAGGAAGAGATCGTTTTGACGAGCATCCAGCGATCAGAAACGATGAGCATCAAACCAAGTACAAACAGAAGGTGATCGGCACCGAGCAGAATATGCTGAACACCTAGCTGGACATAACCAAAAGCCCGGCTCGTGAGTGTCGTGACGCCGCCGAAAGTGACGCTCGGTGAAACGGGCCGCAGCAGATAGCTTTCGACGCGTCCATCGGAGTGATGAACACGCACCAGAACGTCGGTGATGGTACCCTCCAATCCTTCGATAGCAATAGTTTTGCCGGCCAGGCCACCAGCACATGTCAACGTACCGCGCACGACAACTGCGCCGACGGTGAGTTGCAAGCGGTCGGGAGTAAAGAGAGTGCAGTCCTTCGGTATCCGCGGCGTCAACTGAAGTTCAACTTCTCCGCCGGACGGCCTTTTCCAAAGGAAGGAGTAGGTGTCTGGCGCAGTTTCACGCAACTCCAGATAACCGGGCCGCGCTTCGTGTGCGGTTGCAGCCGTGATAGAAAACAAAGCGAGAGTTGCGATGAGTGTCAGGAGGCGATGCCTCATTTTGCGGTTCCAGCGCTGGGAGTTGGCGGCAGTTCGATTTTCACCGTGTATTTTTCCAAAAGGTGATCGTACAAATTCTGAAGTTCCTTGTTCTTGCGTTCGAGGAGCACCTCCCGTTCGACCTGTGGTCGAATGGCAGAGAGCGGTTGCTGACCGGCGGGCATCTTCTCGGAAACAAGAATAAGGTGGAGACCAAAGGGAGACTCCACCGGTCCAACCCATTTACCGGGCTCTGCATTCATCAGTTCTTTTGCGAACTCGTCACCAAATGTACGGGAGGTGTCGAACAGTGGCGCCAGTGGCTGCTCGGTCGGCAGCATGGTTGGATCGCCATAATGATCCACTGGGACCTGGGGTCCCGCGGTCTGCAATTTGGCGAGGAGTTTCTCGGCGTCTCTGTGAATGGAACTGCCGTGCCTCTGCGGGCTCAGATATACCTGACGGAAAGCAACTCTTGGTTCGGAATGGAAGGAGTCGGGATGCCTGGCCATCCAGGCATTCAGGTCAGCGTCAGTCGGTGGTGAAGACTGAATCGTATCTTCCGCAAGAAATTCGAGCTTTTGGCGAAGGCGTCTGCGGATGATGACGTCGTCACGGTCCAGTCCCATGGCCACTGCTTCTCGGGTGGCAATTTCCTCCTTAACGTATTCGTCGATCAAACCTTTTAGTTCGGCTTCAGTTGGAGGTTTCTGCCAGGTGCGCGCAAATCCGACAGCAAGCTGTTCGATCTGTGCGTGGGTGATAACGATGGAGGTCGAGCCCGGGCCCGCTGCACCTCTCCAATGGAAGAAAAGGAAGAGGAAGGCACCGAGCGCAAGAAAATGAACCAGGGGTTCGCGAAGAACAGCCCTGACGGGAGTGCTCGAGAAGATGGGGCGAATGGGGCCGGTTGCGATACTCACCGAAGGTCCTTTGGCACTTTCGGCGGATACTGCATCGGTGACTTCCATTCGTTCTCCTGATTTTCCTTCCGCAAACTCCGTCTACTTTGCTGGTGTATACCAGACGGGGGACGTCCATGCACGCTGTTGAACTGTTGCGGGCACACCCGGGTTTGGCGGCAGATTCAACTTGGCTGCCCAATAGGTTGACCACCGCGGCGTTGGGATTTCGAGCACGCGTGCATAATACGTTGCACTCGCTTTCGGATCGAACGCAGGATCGGTCCATTCCCCGACCAATTCCGGAGCTCCGATGGTATTTGTGTATGTGGCGGCCTTGACGTCAACGGTGTTGCCAACGGCGGGAACTTTTCCCGTCTTGGGATCGATCTTGCGATCTCCTCCCCAGATCACGTCGTAGATTTTTTCCTGACTTTTGCCGTTCTTGGTCGACACTTTGATGATCTGGATTCGATCGAGATTGCCGCTGTTTGGATCCTTCAGGGCGTGAACGATAAATGTCGGAGCAGTACCGGTTGCCTGTGTCGCCAAGATCCCCACCCATCGGAACGCCGCCATCGTAGGCTGCCTTGACCCAGTCCGCGTTCTTCGTCATGTCCTTGGGATAGTTCCAGCCAGCAAACATACGAACTTTAATGCGAACACCCGAGGTGCCAAAAGTCTCCTTGCGTTTCATTGCAGCAAACAGAGCGTCGCGGGTGTTCTCTTCCGCCCAGACTCCCGTCAATCCACCGGAACCGAGGCTTGTCGGAGGCTCTCCGCCAATCGAAGTGGTCGCACCGATTACGGTCTTTGGATCGTTATCTTGAAGGCCATGCGAGCCAGGATAATTGCTTGCCTCTGTTGAGGACAGTGCCGAATGGTAGTCAGTTCCCGCCTCAATCCCATACTTGAATGGATTCGCGCCCAAGTTCGCCTGGAGTTCCTGTCCGACCCCGTAAGCCTGCCGGATGAAACTCCCCGTTGCGGATTTCGCTGGAATATCCGTGCCGATGAGGTACTTCCACGGTTCGAAATTGGCAAATTCGTCGGTGGGAGAAAGCGCGGGACTAGTATCACTTTGCCCTTTGCCCTGGATAATCTCGGCCAGTGGCTCGTTGGCCATGCGGCGCTCGGCATAATCGCGTGTTAGAGGCTTGCCCGACATATCGCGGGTGTTAAACATCAGGCCGTTGCTGGCATTACCGTTGTGAGGAACTGCGATTACATCGAGCCCGGTTTGCGTTGGCCCTCGAGGTAACTCCAAAGCGCTTCGGGATCGAGCGAATCGAATGCGGAGAACGGAATTTCCGGCCCTTTATTAGCGAAGATGACGCAGCGGTGAAGGTTTTGAAACTTCGGCGCCGAGGTCCATTCAAAAGCGATAAAGGAAGTGAACTTGCCGGGCTTATTGTATTTCTCGGCGTCGCCTGATAGTCCGACCATGTGGAATGCAGGAGCTTTGGGATCGGACAACTCGGGTAGGGGTTCGTTGCTGACAAATGTGCCGACGACCTTATGGAACGCTGTCGCGGCCACCGAAGGATCCTTGCTGGTCATATTTGTGTACCAGTCGGTTTTCGCGAATGCACCATTCGGATTGATCGTTTCCGGCCGACGCCCAGGTACTCGGCGTGATCGGTAAGAGCAGGAAAGTCGAGGCCGCGAGGCGCTTTTGTGGCTTCCGAAATAGTTGACCGTATCGCCCATGGCATAGCGGTAGGCATCATCCGGTGTCGTTCTGGTGCCCATCGCGAATGCGTCCATCGAATAACCGCTGTGCAGGTGCAGGTCGCCGAAATACGCATTACGGAGAGGGTTGGCTGGCGGCCGCGACTCTGCCGCTGTCTGAGCTTGCTTCTCGGCGGGAGTGGATGTCTGATCCGTCGATTTTGAACAACCCAATAAAGAAAGAATCAGTGCCGCACCACACAGCAGGACTGAGAATCGATTCGTAATGGACACATGTCCTCCATTGAGATTTGAATGCGCGAGTGAGGATGGAGAACTGCAGAGGGGCGACTCTGTTTGCATTCAAATCGTTAACCTTAGGTTGCCCGCGAGTATACTGCAGGCATCGTGTCTAACAAAGTGTTGCTTCATTTTAGTCTAAGCCTATCGGCTATCAGAAACCGGTGAATCGAGTGCTTCGCGTCCGTCGTTTCTTGGGCTCTCCCCGACTACTTGCCTGGCGTATACCAGATGGGCGAAGTGTAGGCGCGT
>CAVUHB010000003.1:0-364058 GCA_963741165.1 Candidatus Acidiferrales bacterium
AAAACACGAGAGCAGGGAGCACCGAGACAAAGAGGAGACCACCCCACAAAAAGGCGGCGTGCAGCCTGCGATTTTGTGCGGTATCGAAAAGGATGAACGTAACAGCAACGATTTCCACCATTCCGATGGAAGACCATAACCCAGCAGCCTGAATGAAATGGAACGGGAGGCGAATGATGGCAGCTCCCAGAAAAGAACAGGAGGCGAGAAGCATAAAGCGTTTGTGATAATCGCTTCGACGACGGAACAACAGCGCAGCGACGAGGAAGCCTACAAATGGAAGAAGTTCGCCAAGAAGCAAGAACGCGAGGAAACTGAGCGCGGCGTTTGATCTTGGATCCGCTAGAAAGTCGCGTCTCGTGGCGTGGATCGCTACGGCGGAGCTAATCAATACAATGAATGCGGCCAGGACCACACCGCAGATGCCGAGAAGACGGTGCAAGTCAATCCGGCGCGCCGCGACAAGCCTCACCTGAACGAAGAACAAGACAAACCAAAGTGTGAGAATTGCTCCATGGAGGTGCAAGAGAGTCGGAAGCACCGGAGTGGCAAAGAATGCCTTCAAATAATACGTGCGCGCAAATCCTGCAAAGACAAGCAGCATCGCCACGATGGCGGCCCACGTAAAGTATGTGTTGCGCAAGCTGGCGACCTGAACCATTGCTCTTCATTGCTGCTGCTTCCGCCGCACGGATTGCCGATTCTCGGCGTTCGCACTGTCGCCGAGATCGCTCCGCAACTTGCGCATGTTCTCTGGGAGGTCTTCTGCGGTTGACTCCGGCAGGCCAGAAGATGCAAGTCTTCCTTCGGGTTTCTCTTCGAATGGAATCTAAGTAGGACGGAGGGATCAGGAGATGCCTTCGCGGGTTCACTCGATTCTCCCTTCCGATTCGGCCGTCGGAACTACCCTGCAGACTCTGACAATTCGTGTCACGCGAACCGAGGCATGCTCGCCGCACTCACAGCATCCAAATTCAAGCATCACAAGAACGTCTTCGCCAAACGGCAGGACAACGCGCTGACAGCGAGCGAATTCCGGGCTGCAACGGGCTCCGCCTCCCGTTGCGACCAGATCCGCGGTTGTAATTTGCAGTTCCACTGTCATCGCCCCTATGACTACTGTTTGCTCGCGTTCCATCGCAGGAAGCGGACTGCGTTGTTATAAAAGATGTCTCGTTTCTGTTCTTCCGAGAGGAAGTCTGCGGAACGAATCCCTTCGATCGCGATGTCAATTGCCCCCGGCCAGACCATTTGGTCGGAGCCGAACATGATCCTCTTGCCAAATCCAGCCTCTACGAGGCGGCGCAGATACTGATGGAATTCTTTGCGCGGAATGGCCCAATCAATCACGGCAACGTCCACATATACCTGGGGATGCGCATAAAGAAGAGCAACCATCTGGTCGCTCATGGGCCAGCCAGCGTGCATCACATAGAGGCGCAGTTTTGGATGGCGCACCAGCACGTCCTCCAACAACAAAGGGTTGCTGATTCGAGCGCGGTATTTGGGTGAGCTGAAGTAAGAGGCACCAGGTGGCCCCAGTCCCGTGTGGATTCCGACGGGAATATCCAGTTCTTCGCACAGAGCAAAATACGGCTCCCAGGCCGGATCATCGGGAGAAATGCCTTCGTATTGCGTGAGGGCCTCGCCCAATACAGCAAACTTGCCACTCTTATAGAGCTGCCGTAACGTCTCGACACTGGGTGCGCCCTCTAGATTGAACGCAAGGCCAGGGATGATCCGCTTTGGAGAGAGCTCGCGCCATTTGTTCACCAACTCAGGTGAGCCGCTGGTCACCGCCGCGATGTTGTATTTATCCAGTCGATCGAAAGTATCGCGCTGTAATTGCTCATCACTCTGAGGCGCCTGCATCGGAGCAGAGCACGCTTCCATGCTAAGTAGGCTATATCCATTCTTTGGGTCGATGGGTGCGAAGGCCAGGTCTTTGTCCCCGGTACACACTGGTGGTGTCGGGCTGCCAAAAGAATTGGCATGTAGTGCGTGCAGGTGTACGTCAATGATAGACGGCACGTCCTTCGTCTGCTGTGCCACCGCGGTTGTTGATACCAAACAGAAGACCACAGCCATCTCAAGCGCGAGTTTTCCCAACCTGCTCATTTGTTTCTCCTCCTCGACGGCCGGTGGCCCTCTTGCATAGCCTCGAACATGCGCAACTTTGAGGGGCATACTTCCGACCGTCAATCTAACTGCCTGCTAAGCCTGAGCTAACCGCCAATTTGTTTTGTTTCAGTGGGTTGGAGAAAGTTGCTAACTGATGGCTCGATTCTAAATGCCTGTGATAACCTCGCGCACAAGGATAATTTCGTGAATGCGAACTCTCTACCTCCGACTGGCCCGCCCGTGCGCTATCGCTTTGGGCTGTTTGAGCTGGATCTCTCAGCCCGGCGGCTAATCAAGCAAGGAATTGAGGTCCGCGTTCAGGACCAACCGTTTCAGTTGCTGGTCGCTCTCGTCGAGCGAAACGGTGAGATTGTCACGCGCGAGGACCTCCGGCAGCGGCTCTGGGCAGGTAATACATTTGTGGATTTCGACAAGAGCCTCGGCGTTGCTCTGACGAAACTACGGGACGCGATAGGCGACAGCGCCGCAAGTCCTAGATACATCGAAACCGTGGCGCGCCACGGTTATCGCTTCATCGCTCCCGTCGAGCGAAATGGAACACCTACAGCGCAGCCGATCTCTGCGATCGCCGAGACCGCAGAGGTGCCAAATCAGCCGCCAGCCGCTGCTGAGCGGACGCTTCCGGTCATTCGGGTCACATTAGCACTGGTGCTGATCGTGGCCGTCAGCGGCGGACTGTATTGGTACTATCGACTGCGACCTAAGCTTGGCCAGCACGCCGCAATAATGGTCGGAAGCTTCGTGAATCTCACGGGTGACGCTGCCTTCGACGGGTCGCTTGAGCAAGCCAGCGTCGTCGAGTTGTCGCAGTCTCCGTTTTTGACAATCCTGCCGCGGAAGGCGCTTCGCGATGGATTGCAGAATCTGGGGCGTTCGCCCGATGAGGCTCTAACCCCCAGCCTCGAGCGCCAAATCTGCCAGCGAGCCAACGCAGCAGCTCTGGTTACGGGCTCTATTCATCGCTCGGGCAACACCTATGTCTTGTACCTGGAAGCGGACGCCTGCAGTGACGGCGGTGTTCTCGCGACGGAAAGGGTTACACTGTCGCGAAAGGAAGATGTTTTGCCAGGAATCGACCGAGCCGTCGCAAGCTTGAGGCGCAAGTTTGGCGAATCTGGCGAGTCTTTGCAGAAACATTCGGTGCCTGTCGAGCAGGCGACGACCGATTCGTTGGAAGCGTTGAAAGCGTATCAACTCGGGTTGGATCTGCGGTCGAGAGGGAAAAACCAGGAGGCCATCCCGGTTTTCAAGTCTGCCATCGCCCTGGATGACAAATTCGCAATGGCTTATGCTCAGCTCGGGTCTAGCTATTCTAATCAGGGAGAAACCGAGGAAGGCGCAAAGTATTTCCGAAAGGCTTTCGAGTTGCGCTCACGCACCATTGAGCCAGAAAGACTCTACATTGCGGGACGGTATTTTGACATCGTTACGGGTGAGCTTGAAAAAGCGATGGAGACGTATCGGCTTTGGGCAGATTCCTATCCTAACGAATGGCGCCCACTAAATACTTTAGCAAACGACGCCCTCCTCCTTGGCCGGTACGAAGAAGCAATCGACGCTTCACGGCAGGCACTGAAGCTGAACCCTGACCAAGCGTTCAATTATGAGATTCTCGCAAGCGCACTCCTGGCCCTTAATCACGTGGACGAGGCGAAAGGCGTCGCAAGACAGGCGGTATCCCACGCCAGAGACGACGGAGCTTTGCATCTGCTTTTGTTTGCAGCCGCAGTGCTGCAGTCGGATCAGACTGCTCTGGAAGAGGAACGCAAGTGGTCGGCCGAGTTTCCCGACGACTCGTCCATACCTTACGGTGAAGCGGAGTACGCTGCTGCGCGAGGCCAAATGAAGCGGAGCGCCGATCTCTTCGAGAAAATTGCGCAGCAGCAAATTGCGGCCGGCGTTCCCGGCTATGCGGCAAATCTCTATGCAGACGAAGCATTCATGCAATTGCAGATGGGGCAGCCGGAAGAGGCCATCAAAAGCGCGCAGAAAAGCCTGAAGAGCGGAAAGACGGACATCAATTTGGGTTTGGTTGCCGCTGTCTTCGCGTGGAGTGGCAACTCGACTCGGGCAATGGCTGTGAAGCGTAATTTCGACAACGAATATCCGATTTCAACATTCAACATGAGCATCTTTTCCCCGATGATTGCAGCGGGAACGGCCATTCACCGCGGAAAACCCGCCCAGGAGATCAAAGACCTCATGGCCGCGGCGGTTCCCTATGAAACGGGCGGCACCGCGTCTTTGAGTCCGGTCTACATCCGTGCAGTGGGGTGCCTGAAGGGTGGATCACCGAAGGACGCATTGGTCGAATTTCAAAAGATACTCGATCATCGGGGGGTGGATCCCCTTAGGCCGTCCGTACCCCTTGCTATACTCGGTATTGCCCGCGCTTCCGCTAAGCTCGGCAGAACAGACGATGCCCGCAAAGCATATGAAACTGTGCTGGACTTCTGGAAAGATGCTGACCCAGGACTAAGAATCGTTTCAGAGGCCCGAAGGGAACTCGACCACCTGCCAAAGAATTCTCATTAGTCTTCCCGCAATCGCCAACAAGTGGTATGAGCGCTGATGTTCGCAATACCGCCCACAAATCGGGAAGTTTTCCTCCACGGAACTAGATCCCTTAATGCTCACCAACGCTCTCCTAGTGGCTCGAGAAGAAACTTTAGTGGTGACGGCCCGATTTGAACCGACGACCCGCCGCTCACTAGCGCATCTGCTCACGAGGCAGGCGCTTCTCCTCCTCGGCGCAACCCTTCGGTCACAGACCGAATGCTCAGCAGCCTGAACGAACTTCCCAGAACCTTCGGTTAACAGCCGCTTTGTTTACCTACTCATGAGTTGCTGGAGCTAAGCTAATACCAAGGAAAATGAGCAAGTTTGATCACCGCAGAGAAATTCATTTTCTCCTTCTTTATTCTCCTTTGATTCGCTTTTTGGTTCTCTTTGTTCAATTAATACTACGTTTCTACAACGGGCTACCAATCACCCGGACACGTGGATAACTACGTTTTGTGGGTTCCGATGACGACTGGCTTACGGGCCGCGTCAGCCCTCGCGTAAATTATTGTCCAACGCCATTCCCTTTGATCGCATTTGCTATCCCCAGCATCCAGTTCGCAAATGCCATCCATGGCCCAGTTCTGCCTACGGGAACAGCAACCAGCATCATCACGATTGAAAACAGCCCCGCGATCAAAGTAGCGCGATGAATCCGCTTTAGGTACCACAAATCGAAGCCCGCTAGCAGCACTGTGTACAACTGCGTGAACACATTATTCAAGTAAGGCAATTCAGTAATCTTCGTCAACGGATCGCGACCTATTGCCGCATCCACAATCGTGATCGATGCGATCAAGATCAATCGCTTATGGGTTGCGGGATCATGCCTCCATCGATAAGCGAAGAAAATCAGTACAGCGAAGACAATTATGTCGAAAATCGGCCGAACTTCTGGTGCAGGTCGAAGCGGTGCGCGGAAATCAAACTAGCCTGAGCAATCAGGAGCACAATCCAGCAGGAGAAGAAGACCGCGTGTATGTGAATCAGCTTGTTAGGCAGCGGCGCACTTATCATTCCCGCGAGAAAATAAGACTTCGCGAATCCAACCAGCACGGTTGCTAGCAAAAGCAGCGACATGCCAACAAAAAACCTGTTCTCTGCTCTGTCGCTTGAGGTGCGCACTGCCTCTGCCAAGAAACCGTTCATCAGAAACCCCTCAAGCCACACTCCTACTAATGGGAACGTGAGCTTGCGTCGCGTATAAGGATCACATCTTGGTCCGACGCGTAGTGCAGGACCGCAAGGTGTTTCGCTTCACGCGACCAAGCAAAATCCAGAATCGTATCGGATTTAAAGTTGGTAATGCGCTTGGCTGGCGAACCGTCCATCGGCAGAACCCATACATTTCCAACTCCATGGTCCTCGCTGACAAGTGCCAGCGCTTTGCCATCGGGCGTATAGCGAAAATTCTCGCGGGGTTGTGGTCCTGGAGAATCGAAGTACGCGTTCATTCTGGGATCGACCTCTAGGAAACGGGGAGGAGCCTCCGGCCTCGCATCGAGATTCAGCAGCAGGATGCGCTCGGTGAAGGTTCGGTCCGCCGACAGTTGCAGGAATGCGGCCAGAGTCTTGCCATCAGGTGAGAGCGCAGCGCCACGCACGTAGGAATTGGCAACGACGCTGCCCGGGACGACTTGCGGAGTCCCGCCCTGAATGGGTATTCGCAAAATGCCGGGGCTCTTGGTGAGGTCGGTGTAGTACAGGAATTTTCCATCCAAAGAACAGAACCACAGCACCAGGCTTGCACTGCTTTCAGTGAGCGCGACCGGATCGGAGCCATCTGCCTGGGTCCGCCAAAGGCGGTATCCCCTCTGAGTACCGTGCAAAAGCCAGACCATCGAAAGGAGATGGCTTGCAGAGCAGTCCGTGGGATCTTTCACGTAGCCGTTCGGGTCACTCTGCAAGGTGACCGAGTTGGTGCCGTCGGTGCTGGTACGGACCAATCGCTGCTGTTCCGCCACCAGCAGCCGCCCGTCGGCGGTCCAATCAAATCCGGAGATTCTTTGTTGGCGAGGAATACCCGGAAGCGCACTGAAATTCTCCTGGCCGTTGGCCGCGAGAAGATCGATCTGGTAGGTCTCTCGGCCTTGCAGTGCGGCCATGATCCAACCATCGGCAGAAAGGGAAATTCCATGGTGAGGAACGGTATCGTTGGTCACCCGGTTGAATTTCGCGTCGGGATAGGAAAACACGCCGATCTGGTAGTCGGCGCTGACGCGTTCCGTCAGGCCTATGTACACAGCCAGTAGGGAACTTCCATCCGGCGTCCAGGCAATTGTAAACGGAAGCATTTCGGGCGTGTTCACAAACGGTTCGAGCTTATGGGTCGAGAGGTTGAGCATATCGATGCTTCCCGAAAATTGATCGGTATACCCAAAGGTGGAAATGGCGATGCGTGTTCCGTCGGGCGACCAAGCCAAGGAGATGGGAGCATCCGTAGCGGGCAACACCTGGAGGACGTGTTCTTGTCCGCCTGCAATGTCGGATTGCACCAGGCTCCATTTGCCAACCTCAGGTTCGTTGCTCCGCGCAAAGGCAATACTCCTTCCATCCGGTGAAAACGTGACCGCGCTATAGACGTTTTTGGCAACCAACCCGGGCTCTCCGCCCAAAACCGGGGCACGGTAGAGATCGAGAATGTTGGAAGCCCTGGCCGCAGCAGTACCAAAGTAGATGTAGTTTCCGTCCGGGGAAAACGCCGGCAATGAGAGATATTTTTCCATGGGGCCCAGGACGCGCGCGTTGCTGCCCGTTGCGATGTTTCGCAGCCACAAACTATACGACCCCTGATCACGCTCGACGTTGAGTAGAAATTTCCCGTCCGGTGAAATTGCCGTCGACTGAATCGTGCCCGTATTCGTGGCTTGTGTTACCGAAAAATCCTGGAAAGGAAACTTTCGAACGCGATGAAGGTAAGAATAGATTCCGTAGACAGCGGTTCCTAACAGCAGAAGGGCGATGAGGCTTGCAGTGAGAGCACCCCATCTGTGCTCTCGAACGACCGCTGCCACGCTGGAGGAACTGGGCGACGCTGTGGGCTTGAAGGGAGCGTCGGAAGAAGCAGTCCGCGACGAGTTTGATGTCACGACAGAGCTCGCGCTCGTCGGCAGAAGATCGCGCTTCAATCGTTGCACGTCAGCGCGAATATCCGCGGCTTTCTGGTAGCGCAGGGTGGGATCCTTCTCTAAGGCTTTCAGAATCACTTCGCTTAAGCGCTCCGGAACTGCCGGATTTAGGCGAGCAGGCGAAACAGGAGCCTCGTGGAGGATGGCCCCAAAAATTGCCGCAGAAGTTTCGCCCTGAAATGGCGATCTACGCGTAGCCATTTCGTAGAGAACCGTACCGAAGGAAAAGAGGTCCGTGCGAGCATCTAATTCCATGCCGCGAGCCTGCTCCGGCGACATGTAGGCAACGGTACCCAGCGCTGCCCCTGGTCCGGTGAGATCTTCGTTCGGGGCCATCGTGGCTACGGTCGCGTCCCCACCCGGTGCTCCGGGCAATTTAGCAAGGCCGAAGTCTAATATTTTGGTGCCGCCTCTCCGCGTCACAAAAATATTGGCAGGCTTTACATCGCGATGAATAATGCCTTTGCTGTGTGCGGCATCGAGCGCGTCGGCGATATCAATCGCAATATCCAAGAACGAAGGAAGCTCTATCGGGCGGCCCGCGATGGTGTGCTTTAGAGTCTCTCCTTCAAGGTGCTCCATCGCGATAAAAGCCTGGCCGTTCTCTTCGCCGATATCGTAGACCGTACAAATGTGGGGATGGTTGAGCGCGGAGGCGGCCTGAGCTTCGCGCTTAAAGCGAATCAAGGCCTGCCCGTCCCTGGCGACGTCTTCAGGCAGGAATTTGAGCGCTACAAAGCGATGGAGGCGTGTGTCCTCGGCCTTGTAGACGACTCCCATGCCTCCACCACCGAGCCGCTCAATGACTCGGTAGTGGGAGATTGTCCGACCGATCAGTTGGTCCTCAATCGCCATCGCGCTTGAATGTTAAAGGGTGGTTGCCAAAGGGTCAACTGCGCGCGCGGGAAAGGCCCACAAGCGAAGGTAGAAATAGTGATTGTCCCTGATCCATCGAACAAGAGTCCCTTCGCCAGAATCATCTTTCTAACTTACTTTCGGATCAATCTTTCAGTTCTTGAGTTCAACGGTATCTTCATGAAATCGGTTTTCCTTACGGTTTTCTGAACGGTTTTCCACCCCCGCCCAATCTAAAACATATCGAATCAAGATGATCTGAGACCTGAAGGCCAGAATTTGGACATGGCCGGGGTCGCATAAAGGGCGGGAGCGACCCCATCTTTTCGCCTGGCCTGCGGCCCGAAAAGCATCACGGGGTCGCTCCCGCCCTTTTTAATCTTGTAGTTCGCCTTGCAACTACTAACGAACCGAACCCAATATTTATTAATTATTTTTCCACAATGGCGAGGACTTTTTCTTTGCGGAGTTTTGCCAAGTTTTTGGCTATAGGTATAAGTAGAGGGACTTTTTTCCCCAACTCGATCCTCCAAGACCTGTACCGCTCAAACTGAAATCCCCCGATCAAAAAGGAGACACGTAATGCCCGTCCTGAAAGCACCACCCCAGCAACCCAAGAACGAGACAATTCAACTTCGTGTACCGCAAGACGTAAAGTTCCGGCTTGCACGTTATGCAGATTTCATCCACACGAGCTCATCATTCATTGTCGTTGAGTTACTCGAACGCCTTTTCCGAAAAGATGCAGAGTTCCAAGCTTACCTAGCGGCATATAAACCGCCGGACTCAAACGAACGCGGTGGGCCGGAAAATTCGCAATCGCCGCCTGAGAACGGCTTGAGGCGATGAATAAATTGTTCGATCGCGTCAATACACAATTGGCTGCCATATGATTTGCCAACATGATTTCTCGCTGCGTTTCTATCGTTGTTCCATTACACATTGAGAAAGACTCGCTAAGTTCTATTCTTCAACACTGATTTGTTTTGCACCACAGCTTATACCTCCATTGTGGAGATTCACGACTCCCGGGGCACAAATCGGTAACTTGCGCTTGCCATCTATTTTTTCGTTGCTTTCTTTCACTCCAACGCTACGTCCCTGCAGGAAATCACCTCCACGGATTATTCCAATGCAACTAAAGACTCAGTTGCCGTCTGACTACACCACTGATAAAGTCGCAAGTGCGACACCAGAAAAGCGGAGAAGAGGCAAATGCATGAGCCGCCGATCTGGTCAAAGCGGTTACATAGAAGTGAGTGGTAAATACTATGTCGTTCGGTTTTGGAAAGACGTTCCCAACCAGGAGAAACGGGTGCATGCGAGTGAACGGATATGCCCCATCTCAGGGCCTGGTCGACTTACCAAACCTGAGCGGCGACGAAAGGCGAGAGACATCATTGCCGCAAGCGGCGTCGATTCACCCCAATACTTAGCCAAGGTGATTGGTATCGGTGGTTGTCGGACGTTTCGTGAGCAAGCGGAATGGTGGCTCGAGCATGTGCAACAAAGAAAGCGTAAACCGGTTGCTCCAGCAACTGTTGATTCGTGGAGGGGTTGCCTTGACGTTTGGTTACTGCCGAATCTTGGAGATTTACCAGTGTCCGCTGTAGGAAATCTCGCGCTCAAAGAACTCGTGCAGAAAATGGTCAAGGGAGGACTCTCTCCGAAGACAATCAAAACCTACTCGCAAGTCGTAAAGGCAGTCGTGGCTTCAGCCGTTACTGAGGAAGGCGAACAATTATTTCCTCGGAAATGGAACCACGACTACATCGACATGCCGTTAGTAGTGCGAAGCAACCAGAATACGCCTCACTTCACCAGCGAAGTTATTGAAGACATTCTCGCATCCACTAAAGGGTACAAACAGATGTTCTGTGCCCTCCTTGCGGGGACTGGTCTTCGCGCTGGAGAAGCATCGGGACTTGAGATCGGCAAGCACATTTCGGCTGACTTTAGAACTCTTTACATTCGACAAAAGGTTTGGAGGGGAACAGTGGAACACTTCCTCAAGACTAATGCCGGACGTAGGGACGTGGACCTTAGCCCTGCACTAGCATCCATGCTCAAGTCGTTTGTGGGAGACCGCACGTCTGGTCTGCTCTTCTGTAATCAGAAGGGCAACCCGCTCGCGCAAACGAATCTACTAAGGCGTGGTCTGCATCCTGCATTGGAAAGGCTAGGACAACCCAAAGCTGGTTTTCATGCCTTCCGCCGTTACCGTACAACGTGGCTTCGCAAGAGCCGGACGCCAGAGGATCTCATTCGCTACTGGCTAGGACATGCGGACGAATCGGTGACGGACGGTTATTCGAAGCTAAAGGAAGACGTGGAGTACAGGAAAGAGGTCGTCGACAAAGTTGGTCTGGGATTTGCACTTCCGATGGAAAACCCCGTTGTTGTACCTAACGTACTTAAAGTACCTAGAAACGAAGCAACAATTGAAGTCGCAATTGCAGTGTAACGCATTGAGTCGAGAGGAGAAAAGTGGTCGGGGCGAAAGGATTTGAACCTTCGACCTCCTGGTCCCGAACCAGGCGCGCTAGCCAGGCTGCGCTACGCCCCGACATCTTGCGCAAACCCACGTCCCCGTGTGTTTGGCAGGACTTGTAGAATAACACAGCCCGCCAGCCTCTGCTAGACACTCGCAGCAGCCTTGCCGCAAAAAATAGCCGCCGGAGAGGTCATCCCCTCCGGCGGGAATAGTTGAAACTCCCCTCGATTCTAGAATTCGTAGCGCAAGGCGAATTGCATTACGCGCGGCTTGTTGTTTAGTCGCGTGTACTGCCCAAACGTAGATCCAGAGTAATCAAGCACTGCGTTCACGCTCAGTGCGTCAAATCGCACACTGTTGGTAATGTTAAATACTTCCCAGCGGAACTGTATGCTCTGTTTCTCACTCCACGGCATGACCCACCGCTTTGACAAGCCCATATCTATGCCGAAAAAGCCTGGACCGCGCAGGTTATTGCGCTGCCCAGCCTGTCCTGGCAGTGGCTCCACAAAGGTCGCCTGCGCGCCAGATCCGTTCTTGAACGCGCTGACAACTGTTCCATTTGTCGGGTCTTTGAATGCACCTGTCGTTACTGGCCCGGTCTGATAGCCGTTTCCCGAGAGGTCCCAGTCCGTCGGCCACTGATATCCATTTGTAACGTAGAAGGGGAATCCGCTCGTCCATCGGAAAAGGCCCGAAACTTGCCAGCCCCCGATGAATGCATCTTCGAATCGATTTGCTTCCCCTGCAAATCTCTTTCCTTTGCCGAACGGCATATCCACAACCCAATCGGCCGTGAACTGGTGAGTAGTATCGAAGTCGGATACAGCGCGGAATTGGAATGGATCCCACGCATTCTGGATCTGAGCCGCATTGCCGCCTATCGTGCCGACTCGTTCGGCGTCAGATGCCAGGTCAATAGACTTGGAGTAGGTATAGTTGAAGTCAAATTGCACACCGTGCGACATCTGGTGCTTCAAGGACAACTGCATCGCGTTGTAGTTCGATGTGCTCATCGATTTAAACATGTAGAAGGTCGCAAATTGCGGATTGTAGAAGGTGTACTGTCCGCCCCGCGGCAAATAGCCACAAACCGGATGTCCGTCTGTTCCACAATTCTTGTCGGAAGAACCTTGCATGCTGGTTAATCCGTAGTAGTCCAACAGGAGCAGCCCGGTTGTCTCGTTTAGGCTGTTTCCGCACATCGTGTCGTACACTGCAACGACTGGGCTTGTGGTCGAGTAGATATTCGCATGGCCATTTGCATCCGTTCCGGTGCACGAGGAAAGCTGATAGCTATCCCCCGGGGCCAGAGGCGACATGACGTTTGCCCAATATTGAGCGATGTTCGCTGGAATTGATGCTGGGTTGAGTGTCTGACTTTGTGTCCCGCCGCGGTAGATTTTTGCTAGTGCCGTGGCTGCCGTGAAGTAATCAACCCCGGTCTTGGGATCCTTCAGGTTCAGTGGTGTCGCGGAGTCCAGTTGCGTCAGCAACCTTCGCCCCAGCCGGCCCACATACGATGCTTCCACCGTGAATCCGCCCTTCAACTGACGGGCCACGGAGAGATCCATGGTGAACGCGTACGGTGTCTTTAGCCCCGAATCGATCGTAGAACCAATATAGAAGTTTCCTGACGGAAATGTTTGGGGGAATATCGCTGGCGGTGCCTGCTGGAAGATTGTATCGCCATTATTGTCTGTCGTCGGTATCGCGTGTATGTCTGTCGCCCGCGGAGCTGAGCTCGCCGTTTGGAACCCGGCAGGGTTGGTCAATTCCGTGGAAAGTCCGAACGAGCCGTACTGACTGAAATCATTCGCGATTCCCTGGCCAAAGCGGTCAAACACCATCGCAAACCCGCCTCGAATTGAGGTCTTCCCTTGCCCCAGAACATCACCCAGGAATCCGCTCGTAAATTGCGGTGCCCAGGCGAAAGCAAAACGGGGAGCTAGATTCTTCTTGTCCCAGCTGTAATACCCCGGCTTGTTGTTCGCTTTTCCGCACCAATCAAACGCCACCGATGGATCCAGGTTCGAGGGAGTCCCGCTTAGCCCCGCGGCTGATCGCCCCAGAAACCATGTGCCCATGTCCTGAGTGGGACAAACCTGCAATTGGTTGGTTTCCCAGGGCGGCGAGAACAACGAGTATCGAAGGCCCAAGGTCAACGTTAACGTCGGCTTCACCTTCCACACATCCTGTGCATAGAACTCGTAGCTGTCCAGTGCGAAACGGCGCTGCAGCGCTGCTCCGTCCGGTAGCGCCGATCCATTCCGGTTAAAGTTGTAACGCGCATCCACTTCCGTAACCATCCCCAGCAACGCCGTGAGAGGGAAGTCATAGGAGTTCGCAAAATTCGGGTCTACCGTAGGCAAACAGGTTGATTTACCTCCTGGGCAGTAATTGGTCGGGTTCAGGGGCGACGATGACTTTTGCGCGTAGCCGGACGTGTCGGTCCAGGAAGCGTTTGCGCTCCCATCACTGTAGGAAGACGAAAAGCTACTGCTCGGCGTACGCGTTATCGCGATCAACGTGCCAAACTGCCACGTATGCTTCCCTTTCATCCATGAAACGTCGTCCGCGAATGAGTTCGTCGGTCTCTGGTAATTGTGCGTTCGCGTAACAGCTCCGGACTGGTCGTTTAACCCGCGCAGGTAAATCCAGTCCAGATTGGAATTCCCTAGTACCCCAACGCTCTCTCGCACGAACCCGTAGCGGAAGCTGTTGATCAAATTCGATTTGATGACTCCGTTGTAATTCACCACCAATCCTTTGTTGTAATTCACCAGGGTCTGCGAAGGCAGCTCTCCGGGCAGGAACTGTGCTCCAGGGTTGCTGTCATTCCGCAGCGCTCCCATCACAGATAGGTGGTGCTTGGCATCCTTGGTGATGTTGTAGTCGATCTTCGCGATGTACTCGTCCTTGGTCTCGGAAATCGGAGAACTGAACGTATAGCACCCATAGTTGTATCCGTCCCCGCAGCTATTGCTGTTCGGATCCGGCCACTGGCTCTTCAGGTACTGAAGTATGGCTGGATTGGGGCCCAACCCAAGTGGATCCATTCCCGTCAACTGGGTTGGCGACATTCCGTAATATCCCGCTTGGACGGGATGACTCCCCGACAAACCGTTCACCGTGCCACCGGGGCAAACCTGCGCCGCTGCCTGTGTTACGTTGCCGTTCGCATCGGTGACGTCTGCACAGGCATACTGAATGATCCCGTCTTTCATCGTTTGAGTCGGAACTACCACGGATTGGCTCGTGCCCTCCGCCCGCCTTGTTCCTTCATAATTCGCAAAGAAGTACAAACGGTCTTTCTTTATCGGACCGCCCACTGACCCCCCGAATATATTGCGGATCAACTTCGGCGCCTGATTGCATTCCTGCATATCTAGCGGGATATTGTTCTCGAGGCAGTTCTGTATCTGCGCTCCTTTGACAAAATAATCGTTTGCGCTGCTTACCGTGTTCCGGTGGTATTCATAAGCAGAACCATGAAACGAATTTGTACCGCTTTTCGTTACCAGCGACACCTGCGCTCCGGATGTCCCGCCCTGGTCCGCATTGTAATTCGAGGTCGTTACGCGAAATTCCTGCACTGAATCCAGTGTCACCGGCAGCACCGACGTGAACGCGTCCCCGTTCTGATCATTCACCGCTACGCCATCCAGCGAAACGTTACTTTGGTCGCTTCGCGCACCGTTCACCGCTCCTCTTCGCGTGTCCCACGTAGGTACGTCATCCCGGTTATTTGGATACGCCACACCCGGCTGAAGGCTCAGCAGGTCAGGTACGTTTCGCCCTTCCATCGGCAACTGCTTCACCTGATTCTCGTTAAACGCGTTCCCCAACGAAGCATCAGTCGTGTTCAGAGTTTCCAGCTGAGCCGACACTTCTACTGTCTGCGTGGCAGAACCGACTTGTAGCGTGAAGTTCTGCGTGCCAGGTAAGTTCACCAGCAGTTGCACATTGTTTTGCGTGTAGCGATTAAAATTATCCTTTACGGCCGTCAGTACGTAAGTCCCGGGAGGCACCAGTAGAAACTCGTATTGCCCCGTATCCCCGGACTGCGTGGTACGCTCAAATCCCGCCTCGGTATTTGACAGCGTGATCACCGCTCCAACAATCGCCGCACCCGTTTTGTCAGTCACTGTTCCCCGTAGCGACGTCGTGCCCGTCTGTCCATAACTGCCCGACGCGCTAAAAATCAACAAAGTACAAAGCAAGGAATACAATCCAAGCCGGATGCAAGTCCGCAGCATGTACAACTCCTTTTTTGCACCTGGAAAATTTGTTGCAATTAAAAAACGTGCTTTGTTGATGTAGTGTCAGAGGGCTTGCAGTATTTCAAGCTTGACCGATCCTGATACGGGCCCCCGCATCTCAACCCGAACCCCGGAGTCTGACCACTCGATCAACCAACCGATTGGCTAAGCTTTTAAGACAATTTGACCCTAACTGTCAAGAAAGTTGTACTGATGGCGCTGAAACATTTTTTGAATAATAGGTAGGCTATTACGCAATCCAATGCCCTGGGCTCACCGGAAACGGCTGTTTTAGTGAATTCTGTGCAAGCTGCAGCCGCCTTCTCCCACCGCCGCGCCCAACTTCAATCCCTCGCGCTTAGCCCAGATGCAGCAGTTTGGCTTTTGTGATAGCTGAAAATGCCTTGATAGGTTCCAGCACCGCCTCTGTGACTTTTCCATCCAGGCACACTAGCGACACTGCCTCCGCCCCCCGGCTAGCTTCCCGCCGCCCCAGCGCGAAGGTCGCAATGTTGACCCCCAGCCTTCCCAGGGTCATCCCCACGTGCCCGATGACGCCCGGCTCATCGTTATTCCGTAGATACAGTATCGTCCCGTCGAGCTGTGCCTCGAGCGGAATCCCATCGATTTGGATCACTCGCGGCGAGCCGTCATGCAGCACCGTGCCCTCGGCCGTAAATCCTGTCGCGCCAGCCTTCTCCGGTAATGCCGAAACCTCTAGTGTGTGGGGAAATCCATGCTCCCGCCGACGCGTCTCCTCCTCCACCGTCAACCCGCGCGCCGCCGCGACCGCCGGTGCGTTCACGACGTTCACTTTTTCATCCAGCACCGCATTCAACAGTCCCGCCAGCACCGCGCTCTTCAGCAAGTACGTTCCCACCTCGGATAACTCTCCCGCATACCGAATCCGTATCCGCGCTGGCCGCTCGTCCGCCGCCTGTGATACCAACGAACCCAGCCTCTCCGCGAGCGCCAGGTACGGCCGCACCCTCCTGTACTGCTCGGGAGAAAGCGCAGGCAGATTTACCGCATTCTTGATCACGCCTTCGGCCAGGTAATCTTTCACCTGCACCGCCACCTGAATCCCCAACTCTTCCTGAGCCTCCGCCGTCGACCCCGCCACGTGTGGGGTCGACACCACATTCGGCAACCCGATCAACGGACAGTTCTTCGGTGGCTCCTCCGCAAACACGTCAAGCGCCGCGCCGCCCACCTGCCCGCTCTTGAGCGCTGCCGCCAGGTCCGCTTCAAGAATCAACTCGCCGCGGGCCGCGTTGATGATGCGCACACCTTTCTTCATCTTCGAAATCGATTCCGTATTGATCATTCCCTGCGTCTGAGGACTCACTGCCGTATGCAGCGAGATGAAGTCGCTCTCTGCCAGCAGCTTGTCCAGCGGCACCAGCTTCACCGACAATTCCGCCGCCGCCGATTCGCTCAGATATGGATCAAACGCCAGCAATCGCATATCAAATGCCGCGGCACGGATCGCCACTTCCCTTCCGATGCGTCCCAGCCCAACCAAGCCGAGCGTCTTGCCGCGCACTTCCGCGCCCGATGACGACTTTTCCCAGCGCCCTTCGCGCATCGCCGCGTCAAACCTCGGCACCTGCCGCACGAGCGACAGCAGGAGGGCAAATGTATGTTCCGCCACACTCACCGAACTTCCGCCCGGCGTACTCATTACCAGAATCCCGCGTTTCGTCGCTTCATCGAGATCAATGTTGTCGACGCCCACTCCCGCCCGCC
Source organism: Candidatus Acidiferrales bacterium (assembly GCA_963741165.1). Classification (GTDB taxonomy): domain Bacteria; phylum Acidobacteriota; class Terriglobia; order Acidiferrales; family UBA7541; genus Acidiferrum. The sequence continues at coordinate 17,193 of CAVUHB010000003.1, forward strand.
CCACCACCCGCAGCTTCGGTGCTTTGTCCATCAATTCCGGGGTCACGCGCGTAGCGCTGCGCACAATCAACGCTTCCGCCTCGGCAAGTTCTGCCATCAAAGTTTCCTTTGTGGTTTGCACAATATTCCAGCCGGTGTTCTTTAGGAGCTCAATCCCACGTTCGCTAATCTTGTCAGCAACTATGACTTTCATCTTTCCTCGCTTCGGGTAAAAGCCGCAACGCTCAGCGGTCTCTTCCTTTGGGTTGCAACATTTAAAATTAACTTTGCCCGTTACAGGGTGTCAAATCACACCCAGACAGAAATTCGCATCTGGGGCATAAGTGTCTGTTATAGTGCACAAAAAGGAGCAAACATGTCGCTTTCCGAGCAGATCCAGAAAGACATCGTCGTGGCCATGAAGGCCAAGGACGAAATGAAGCTCAGCGTGCTGCGCATGGTCAAATCCGCCTTCCAGCTCCGCGAAGTCGAAAAAATGCGCAAGCTCGATGAGGTCGAATCCATCCAACTCCTTCAGTCGCTTCTCAAGCAGCGCAAAGAATCTATCGACCAGTTCAGCAAAGGAGGCCGCCAGGATCTAGTCGACAAGGAAGTGAAAGAAGCCGCGATCCTCGAAACATATCTCCCCGCCGGAGCCTCCGAGGCCGAAATGGACGCCGCCATCACCAAAGCCATAGGCGACACCTGCGCCAATTCCATGAAGCAGATGGGCGCAGTAGTAAAAGCCGCCAAAGAGATCCTCACTGGCAAATCCGTAGATGGGAAAGGTCCTAAGCGACCGAGTCCGCACCGCGCTCTCCAAGCTCTCGTAATTGCTCCGTCATCGGCACGGGGTTTTAGCCCGGCACTTTTGCCTTTATCCCCCTAGGCTGTGGCTCTGCCTCCCCACCCCTGCCCTATTTCCAATTGCGTCTGTAAATGTAGCCTCTGGCGGCCCATTGTCCTCTCCCCTTCAAGTAAAATAGGTCAGGGGACCAATCTGTAGGACAGGCTCGCGAAGTTCCCGGCTTGTGGCCTTGGCGCTGGTCGGCCTCCTGGCCGGAGCTACTCGCCTATATTCCCTAACGAGTTTCTCTAAGAGGGGAACATTTAACCCTTGGCTTTCATGCCAGCGCCTTAGGCATTATCGAGTGGTCGGTTTTTAAGGCGGTCGCCGCTGCTTTTGCTTTGTAGGTCGTCAGTTCTAAACCTCCAAGTTAAATCACCTTAGGCTTTGCCTTTCACCCCGACCAAACTCTCCCTCTCCTCAACTCCCGATTTGCGCTAAATTCAAGCTATCCCTATGCCTCTCCCTGACCACATCCCCGTCCGCTACACGGAAGAAGACGCCGGCTTCGTCTCGGTCCGCCCGGTCGTAAAACAAGACTTCCGCATCAAGGAGCTAGCTGATATGGTCGTCAGCGTCGCCGGCAAACACGCCGAGCGCGTGCAAAAAATCTTCGGCAGTGGCACGGTCGTCTACAACGGCTATCGCTATTGGTGGGACGCCATCCCTGCCAATCTCGCCGAAATCGAATCTGTTCTGTTGTCATTCCCCGACGACGATCCCACGCGCCCGTTCAATCCCGCCAAAGCCTCAGCTGCACTGTTCGAGATCGGTGGAGGCACACAGCGCACGATGGTAGAAATCCCCCAAGCCGAAGCCCTCCAGAAAAAATTCTTGGGCAACACCACGCCTTGGAGAGTATTGCTTGGGATCGTCTCCACCTTTCCAGCCCGCTATGAAAAATACTCCCACCAACGCAAAGCTGACCTGTACCGCATCACACTTCCCTTCGCTGACGCCCAGGCCTTAGTCCACCAGATGAAGGAGGCGGCTCCCCGCGCCATCCGCCACCGCTGGAGCGCACTCCGCCCTCCCGCTTCCGTCACCTTCCTCTGCCCGAGAGAGCACCGGAGCTAACATTACTGAAAGCGGGGAACCTCGCATGGGCCTAACAATACTTTTCGAAAGCGCGGGAGCTAAGGTGGAACACAATCGAGGATTTCGAGCTACTTCAGGCGAAACTACACGCTCGAAAATCGAACGCTGTTTTCGAAGGTGAGTCCATCGAATTTTCAGGATCAAGAATCATCTACTTCGCATGTCGAAGGTCAGCACGGTGATGTCGTCCTGCTGGCCCTGGCCCCGAGGCTGGCCGGACCAGCGGGAGAGTTCGTCGAGCAACGCGTCGGCAAATCCGTCGACGGGGAGCCCATGGTTTGCTTCCATGAATTTGGTGAAACGCCCTGTGCCGAATTCCTCTTCCTCGGGATTCTTCGCTTCGGGTATTCCGTCGGTGTAGAGCACGCCGCGGTCGCCGGGCTCGATGGGTAGCTGCAGGGAAGCGTATTCGGCCTCCTCCACCATACCGAGGACGATCCCGTTCTCCAGCACTTCGCTGACTTTCCCCGCGGACTTGCTCCAGAACAGTAGTGGCGGATGTCCCGCACCGGCGTAAGTCAATTGCTTTTTTTCCATGTCCACGTAGACATAGGCAGCGGTCACAAAATTACGTTCAAATTTGCCGCAGAGCGCACGGTTCAATCCGGCGAGTACGCGCGCGGGGTCGGAAGCATGCCGGGCCTGTGCCGTCAATGCAACCTGCAGCATCGAGGCGATCAGTGCGGAGGGGAGTCCATGGCCGGAGACGTCGGCCATCAGGATTCCCACGTGATTGTCGTCTACGATGATGAAATCGTAAAAATCGCCTGCCACTGAGGTCATCGGAAGATAGCGGGCTACGATATCGAGCCCGCGAATCTTCGGAGTTTCTCGCGGCAAGATGGAGAGTTGAATCAGCCGCGCCATTTCCAGTTCGTTGTTGATCTCTACAAGTTGCTGGGCAATTTGTTCATGCGCGTCTCGGAGCATCAGGTGGGTGCGCACGCGGGCTTTTACCACGGCCTCGGAAAATGGTTTGTGGATATAGTCGACGGCGCCAACCTCAAAACCGCGCGTCTCGTCGTCCGTACCGGTCTGCCCGGTTAGAAATATGACCGGAATATTATGCGTGTTGGGATCCCCCTTCAGGCGCCGGCACACTTCGTAGCCATCCATTCCCGGCATCATGACGTCGAGCAGGATCAGATCGGGCTTCTCTTCGCCGGAAGCGATGGCCAGGGCTTTTTCCCCATTGGTGGCCACTTTCGTTTTGTAAATGTCTTTCAAAGCACCGGAAATAACGCCAATGTTGATGGGCGTGTCGTCGACAATCAAAATCGTTTTCTGTGGCGGTGCTTTAATCATCGTGATTACTCCAGTATGAGAGACAGGCGAGCCGCAATGCCGGGAAGCGCTTTGAGTGCTTCCACAAAATCAAAATTGCCAATGGGTTCGCTCAATGAGGCCAGTTCCGCTTCAGTCAAGACTTTTGCGAGGGCAGGCCGCGCTTCAAGTATAAAGTCCGCCGCGTCGCCATCGTCATTTTTCAGCAAAGCTTTCAGCCGCATAAGTTGCGGCTGCACGCTTGCTGCCTCCGTGGCATTTCCTCTCGCGCCGTCGGATGGATGCTCATCCGGCAATGCGAAGCGAATCGCTGCAATTACGGTTTCAAGCGAAACCGCCAGTTCGTTCAGAGCGGATTCAACTCCACTCCGCCCGTTGATGGCAGCTTCCGCCCTCGAGGCAACTTCTGCCAGCGCTGCAGCTCCCAGATTGGCCGCCGCCCCTTTCAACGAGTGTGCAACGCGGGCCGCAGTCTCTGAATCGTCCGCAGCAAGAGCGGCGCGAATTTCCGCGACACCGCCCGCGCTTGGCTGCGCGAATTTCCGAAGCAGCGATTCATACCGCAGGCGGTTCCCGCCCGTTCGCCGCAGAGCACCCTTGATGTCGATTCCCGCAATCGGCGGGATTTCCGTCTCGGAAGCTTTTACGGGAGTGGGAACGGCCGTTATCGCTATTGCAGGATTCTGCGAGGCGGGAGGGCGCGGCTTGATCCAGCGCAACAGCACGGTGAACAGTTCGTCGGGATCGATGGGCTTCGCAACGTGATCGTTCATTCCCGCGTCGATGCATTTTTCGCGATCCGCAGCCATGACATTCGCTGTCATTGCGACGATCGGCAGCGCGGTGTGCCGTGTGTCGGTACGAATGATTTTTGTCGCGCTAATGCCGTCCATTACCGGCATCTGCATGTCCATGAGCACGACATCGTATTTATTCTGGTTTACCATCTTAACGGCCACTTCGCCGTTCTCTGCCATATCGATCGCCAGTCGCGCATCTTCGAGCAGTCCGAGCGCAACCTCGCGATTGAGTTCGTTGTCTTCTACCAACAAAACGCGCGCTCCGCGCAGCCGGCCGATGTCCTGTTTATGCTCCGCCGGCACGTCAAACACTTTCCCGTCATCTGCACCCAATGCTTCAATCGCCGAATCCAGCAGCATCGAAGGCGTGACTGGTTTAATCAACACGTTCGCGAAGGCATTCTCCTCTGCTTGCTTCAAAACCTCTTCGCGGCCGTAGGCGGTAACCATTACCAATTGTGGCCGCACTTTAAGATTTGGCAGAGCTCGAATACGTTTGCTCGTTTCGATGCCGTCGATACCGGGCATCTGCCAGTCGACGAATGCAATTTCATATGGCTTGCCCTGCTCCGCGGCCTGCCGCACCATCTCAATACCTTCCAGTCCTGAGGGCGCTTCGTCTACGACGAATGTCATGCTGGTGAGCATGCTCGACAACACCGCGCGCGCTTGTGGATTATCGTCGATTATCAACACGTGGCGACCGCGCAGGTCGGGTCTACCTGCCCGACGAACAGAGGGCGCGCCATTGCCAAGCCGAGCGGTGAACCAGAAGGTGCTTCCCTTTCCAAGTTCGCTCGTGACGCCAACATCCCCGCCCATCAACTGTGCGAGCCGCTTGGAAATCGCGAGGCCCAGGCCTGTCCCGCCGTGCTGCCGCGTGGTGGAAGCGTCAGCCTGTTCGAACGCCTGAAATAACCGACCCATTTGCTCTTCGTTGAGGCCGATACCAGTGTCAAGGACGGAGAAACAGACCAACTGACCGTTTTCATCCTTTTCCTGGACGCGGGCTTTTACGACAATTTCACCGGTCTCGGTAAATTTCACAGCATTGTTGCAGAAGTTGATGAGGATTTGTCCAAGCCGGAGCGGATCACCTTTCAGTTGCGTGGAAACGGCGGGATCGATATCGAAAATAAGTTCTAAGCCTTTGGCTGATGCTTTCTCAGAAATGAGGTTGCTGACATTTTCCAGGGCTTTCTCCAAATCGAAATCGATATTTTCAACGGACAGCTTGCCTGCCTCAATCTTCGAGAAATCGAGAATGTCGTTGATGATACCGAGCAAATGTTGGCCAGACATTTGAATTTTTCGAACATAGTCTCTTTGGCGGGGATTGAGCTCAGTCCTCAGAGTTAAATGTGACATTCCAATGATGGCATTCATTGGCGTGCGAATTTCGTGACTCATGTTGGCCAGAAAATCCGCTTTGATTTTCGTAGCTTCCTCAGCTACTTCCTTGGCACGACGCAAATCTACCTCGGATGCTTCCAACGCTTGATTGATCGACTCGAGTTCTTCCTTTCGCGCAATGATCTGCCTCTCTGAAGCGGCCAACGCCTCTGCTTGCGCACGCGTTTGTTCCAAGAGTTGGCGCGTTTCGAGATTGCCAGAGAGAACTCCAGCGCTTAGAGCGAGAGGGGGCAAAAGGGCATCAAGGAAGGAGAGTTGCCGATCGTCCAGGGCAGAAACGGGAGCCATTTCGATGACCCCGATGACAGCATCTTTGTTGATAACCGGAAGAAATATCAGTTCGCTCGGCTTTAAGGTGCTCATACCGGCCGCGATCTTCACCTGGTCCCCCGCCTTAATGGAGAGCGTTCTCTTCTCTGCCGCAGCTTGGCCGACAAGGCCGACACCCAGTGCAAACTCGCTCGCACTGACGCCATCATCAATCGCAAATGCACCGGAACGGATATATTTCGTCGCATTTGCATCCGCAACATACAGTGCGCCGTAAATCAGTGGGATGGACTGCGACAAGCGGGAGAGAAGAGCGCTGGTGAACTCCGAAAAATCCTGAACCGCCTGGAGATCTCGTAGCGTGGCGGCAACTTCGCCCTTTACCCAACTCTGGGTTTCACGTTCACGTGCTCCTTGCTGAAGAGTGCGGAGGGCGCGACTGATTTCGCCGATTTCGTTACGACGATCGAGATACGGAATGGTTTGATTGAGTTTCCCGTCGGCAAGATCCTGAATGCTGCCGCGCAGGGTCAACAATTCCTGAACGACTTCCGTTTGGATTACAAAGAAGGCAGCCGCGTAAGATGCAGCCAGGCCAAGAACGATAACCAGCCAGGTCACTAAGATAACGTGATGTGTCCTTGCCGTAAGATCATCGGACTGCTGGTCGACCGATTTGCGTACTTCTTCGACAAGGTCTGTCCAGGCACGTCGAGCTTGCTGCAATTCCGCGTCGATGCCGCCGTGCATCAAGATCATGGCCTTTTGGTGATTGCCCGCCAGAACCTCCTCGCGAACGGCTTGCGCTTTGAGTTCCGCTCTCTCAAACAGTGCTTCTGCAGCTCTTATTTCATTTGAGCGGTCTGGACTTTGCTGCAGTGATGCGTTTAGTGCGACCTGCATCTCCACTTTGGTCTTGTTCAATTCTTCTTCGATTGATCGAACACGTTCCGGTTCGGATTCGGCAATCATGTCGTACAGAAACATTCCAAATCGCATGGTGAGAGCGCGCTGAGTGGTTAAGCTCTGCAAGGTCTTTACGTCGTTGTCCAGCAACTCGCTATAATGCGTGTCGATCTGCTTGATTTGGATTGTTGAATACAGGCCTGCGAAGAGCACCATTAGGGCCAGCGGCACCATGGCGATCAAGAGCTTTCTTCGAAGCTTCAGATTCATCAGCAAGCGGATCATGAGGGCGCACCTTTAAACGATAAGATTTAGCATTGGGCGCTGAAAATTGCACCTTCTATCTGGGGAGATTGCTTGCGTCATTGTGGGCTAGCATATGGCACCGTTAGCCGGCCAGGTTCGCTTGAGAGAGGGTTGGCCGGAGTCGATACGATCGACCCACAGCACGAAGCACGAAGGGTTTCCCAGTTGTTTGGCAGATTGCCACAATCCGTCGACTGCGTGCCGGCAGAAGAAGCCGACAGTCTTGCACGGGATCACAAAACGAAGGGCGAGGACAGGTCTGAGGACTTGCCACTGCATAAACAAAAGCGCTGACAGGAAAGCCAGCGCGGAATATGGCGGGCAGCTAGTGGGAGTCCTGGAAGACTACTTTGCCGGCTACCATGGTGAGTTTGACTTTCGTTTTGGAGATAGTTTCAGCGGGCACTGAAAAAATATCTTGGGAGAGGACGGCAAGATCGGCTTCCTTGCCAGTTTCAAGTGAGCCAAGTTTATCTTCGGAGAAGCGTGCGTAGGCCGAACCCAGAGTGTAGGCGCGAACCGCCTGCTCGACGGAAATCCGTTCCTCAGGCGCGTAAGAGAGCGAGGTGCCAACGGCTCCTCCCTGCCCGGTGCCATCGAGGACCGCTCCCGGCAGACCGTTAATGGCGGCGGCTCTCCAAACCTGGCGCGTCGCGGTTTCCTGAATGCTAACGAATGGATCTGGCGGCCAGGTGCAAGGCCAATCGCTGCCGAAGGCCAACTGCGCGCCGGAACGCTGCAAGCTTTGCCACCGGTCGGAGATGGACTTTTCCTGCGGATCGATGTTCGCGCCATTGTCTCCACAGCAAAAGGTGGGCTGCATGCTTGCGAGTACGGAGAGTTTTGCGAAACGGGGAATATCGTCGGGCCAGATGGTGTCGGCATGCTCAATACGCAAACGGCGATCGCGCGGTCCGTTGGTGTTCTCAAGTAGTTCGTAGGCGTCGAGAATCATATGCGCAGTGTCTCCCCGTAATGTGTGGGTCATAAGTTGATATCCGCGCTTATCGAGTTCGATAACCAATTTGTTGAACTCGGTGCTGGTGTAAGTGAGTGGTGGAAAAAGACCGCTGCCACCATCGGAGAAAAACTTTACGAGGCTGGCGGAAACCCAATCGTCGTGGTAACGCGAGCGGGCCTGATCGAGATCAGCGAGGAATTCGGGGGTAAGGTGATGATTGACGGCGACGGCACCGAACGAATTTTTCGTTCTCACGGTGAGCTGACCGGTGTCGCGCAAAGCCGCATAGAGTTCGATTTCGGCGAGACTGCCGGTAGCGTTGACAACACTCGTTATACCGTAGCGATTGAGAAAGTGAGATGCTTCGCGGAGGAGAGTGAGTTTTTCCTCGCGGGGCATCTGGGCAAAAACGGCGCGCTCCAGGACTTCCATCGCGGATTCGAGCAAGACTCCGGTCGGATGGCCACTGGCATCGCGGATGATGTTGCGCTCTTCAGATAGATCGGGGACGGGCTGTTCAGAGATTCCCGCGAGTGCTAGGGCCCTGGAATTGAGCCAGAGCGCGTGCTCGCTGGTGTTATGGATGATGATGGGACGATCCGGAACAGCGAGGTCGAGCAGGTCGTGTGTCGGCGTGCCGGGAAGTTCGGTGGCAAAATCCGCACGGCCAAAAAGATATTTATCATTGGGGTGGCCGGTGGCATACGCACGGATTTTCGAGACGAGCGTGTCGGGATCGTTTTGGGTAGTGCTGGATTCCGGCGTCGACAGATTGCATCCATGCAGAGCCATGGCGCCTAGCCACATGTGTGTGTGGGAATCGGAGATGCCGGGAATGACAGTTTGACCGTGCAGATCTATGATTTGCGTGGTGGGTTGTCTTTTCGTCAGGATCTGGTCGTCCGTGCCCACGGCATCGATTTTTGTTCCGGTGATGGCCAGGGCCTGCGCCCATGGAGCCTTCGGATTGCCGGTGTAAATGTGACCGTGGATCAATAAGGTGTCGCTGGCGAGTAGAATTCCCGGTGCAATCAGTAGAAATAACAACGCATAACAGACAAGATGACTTCGCAAGGAATGCATTCTTCACCTCCGTCAAACGGGTGCATTCTACACGGAATGCGAGCCGGATTGCGCAGTGGCTAAACCAGCGAATGTGAACCGGAGATTTGGGCGCCAAAGCTCCTTCGCCTAGAATGAAAAACCAGAGCGAACAGCAGCAGTCCATCTTTTGTTGAACACGTAAACAGTTGGCCAGCCGAGGGGCGCAGGTAGATTTTCTCGCGTTGCAATCGAGAAGGTCGAGGCGCAGCAGACTTTCGGCAGCGGCGACAATAGCTTCTGCGTTAGATCACGGAGCCCAGCTATGCAATTTGGGCATTTCGTTGGTGGCGTTTGTACGCTTTCCTACAGGTCCATGGCCTTAGGTTTATTGATGAATTTTTCGCCGTGAGAATTATCTTTGTTGCCAAAGTTGTCCCAGTATTTATACCCACTCATCTCCGGAGCGGCTTCGCGGAAGATAAAGGGGACGCGGAACCTCAACTCGTTGTCCGGTGGCGTGTAAGCTTCGATCTAGAAGACCGGGGTGCTGTTTGCTTCCAGGCGAATCACATGATTTGGGACGCTTTTGGCAGGGGCAGTTGCAGGGGGGGCAGCTCCGCGAGATAAACTCCCTGGACGGAGATGCCCGGATCGTCTTAGGGCTTGAGACTGAATTTAGCGGGCTTGGTAAACAGCGCCACGCTCAAAATCCAGCACGAATTGAAAAGAGCCGTATCATGGAAATCGTTGGTGAAGTGATTTTCGATGATGCTGCCGAGAGACACATCGGGCATCGGAAAAGTTCTTGCCAGGTATTTTTTAGGCTCCTGGATTTGACGATGGTGTTCTCGAAAATCTTCCCGTCGAAATTGACGCTGGAGCCGGCCGGGCGGATGGTCCGTCCCCAAATACGGCTGACGGTGTAGTTCTCCTTATCAAAAGGAATTTCGACGTTGCCGAATGTGCGGCCTTCTTTCGTAAGATTCTTGATGAGCAGAACGTTGGACTGGTTGAAACCTTAGCTTTGTCGTCGCAGTCTACCTGGCGCAAGAGGTAGCTGGCGGGAGCACCCGGGGCAAACGGCTCGTTGGTTATTTTCAAATCGCTTGGGTCAAGGGGGGCCATTTGTCCTAGCCTGCGTTGAGCGAGCGGGTTGCAAGAAAGCAGAGAGAGAATGACAAGGAACAAGATTCTGTTGCAGAGCCGTGTCGCCAAGGCACGAGCCCAGGAGTGGCGTTAGCGAACATACCGAGGCCAGTCAGGGACCGAGAGACTGGGAGCGATAGAAATGGGCAAGATAGGCAAGCAGCGATGTACCTAGCTATATAGTTTTGTCGCAAAATACTCAGGAGAAGAATCGGTGTCAAGAGAACCAAAGGAAAAGTTTTGGTGGCGGTGTGAGGAATGTCTTTTCTGCGGGGCTCGGGTGCGGCATAATCCAGCCACAAAGTTTTCACGAGCTTTCACAGGCACAAAGGAATCAGGGAGGAATCGGTGAGCAACCGTCCATGGAGTTCCACGGCACCTGCGAGTGAATTTCGGAGTTACATACCGGGAACGGAGAGCCCGACGGAATTTTCATTGCGCGCGGTGTCACTGGGCGCCCTGTTCGGACTGCTGTTTGGTGCGGTAACGGTGTATGTAGGGTTACGGGCGGGCCTGACGGTTTCCGCGTCGATACCGATCTCGGTGCTATCGATCAGCATACTGCGGGCATTCGGGCGTTCAACGATTTTGGAAAACAATATCGTGCAGACAACAGGGTCGGCGGGAGAATCGCTGGCGGCGGGAGTCATGTTCACGTTGCCAGCGCTGATTTTTCTGGGTTTTGGTTCAGAGTTTACATTCTGGCGAATTTTTCCGATGGCGCTGCTAGGCGGTTGGCTGGGTGTACTGTTCATGATACCCCTGCGCCGTCAGTTGATCGTGAAAGAGCACGGCAACCTGACTTTTCCTGAGGGCACAGCTTGCGCAGACGTGCTGGTGGCGGGTGAACGCGGCGGGTCGTTTGCAGGACGAGTATTTTGGGGATTGGGTCTAGGCGGCGCGTATACCTTCTTGATGAACACCATCCAGGCTTGGACCCCACAGCCGGAAAATCGGCCTAGTTGGTATCCGGGAGCTTCGTTCCGGGCGGCGATTACATCCGAGTATTTGGGGGTTGGTTACATCATCGGGCCGCGCGTGGCAGGAATTCTGTTTGCCGGAGGAATCGTTTCATGGCTGGTGGTAATGCCGGCGATCAAATTCTACGGACAATTGGCAGGCAACACTCCGATTTACCCATCGACGATTCCCATACCGTTGATGACGCCAGATGATCTGTGGCGCAGTTATATTCGCCCGATGGGTGCGGGAGCCGTTGCCGCCGCTGGATTGATTACCCTGCTACGGACGCTGCCGACGATTATCGCGGCGCTGACGGCGGGTATGAAAGATGTGCGCGCCGAAGGAGCCGGAGCGAGGGCGGCAGCGGGCCGCGTGGACCGCGACACGCCAATGCGCTGGGTGATTGTGGGTTCTATCGTGATCGTGGCCATGATGTGGGTGTTGTTGACGTTCCACCCCATGCAGGGGGCAGCCACGCGTTGGTATCAAAACCTGTTTGCCGGTGTGTTCGTGATGGTATTCGGGTTTTTGTTCGTCACGGTGGCCAGCCGGATCAGCGGATTGTTGGGCAATTCCTCTAACCCGATCAGCGGGATGAGTATCGCTACGTTGATGGCGACGTGCGCGATATTCCTGTTGGCCGGATGGACGGCTCCGAATTATGCGGTGCTGGCGCTAATGATAGGCGGAGTGGTGTGCATCGCGGCGGCGATAGCAGGCGCAACGTCGCAGGACTTGAAGACAGGATACCTGGTAGGTTCAACTCCCTTCTGGCAGCAGATGGGCTTGCTGGTGGGCGTGACGATCTCGACGGTGGCCATTGGCGCCACGCTGAACTTGATGAACAAAGGATTGGAGAAATATATCCCCACACAGATCCCGGTGACATTGCAGTCGTTGCCGGCAGGTGTGAAAGTCGAGAGGGAGTCGTTTGTATATCAGGGAAAAACGTATGCGCTGGTTAATTCGCTGGGTTCGCATGAGATTCCGGATGGTGAATATTTGTACGACAGCAGCAGCAAGCAGATCGAATATCAATGGGCGCAAGGGATCGGCAGCGAACGGGCGCCGGCGCCACAAGCGCGCTTGATGGCGACGGTAATCAGCGGAATATTGAATCAACGACTGCCATGGCGACTGGTGTTGATGGGCGTGGCGATGGTAATTGCAGTAGAAATTCTCGGGATTCGTTCGTTGGCGTTCGCCACGGGAATGTATCTTTCGATTGCCACGACAGCAGCGATGTTTGCCGGAGGTTTGGTGCGCTGGGCTGTGGAGGCTAGCACCAAGGAAAAGAAAGAAGGAGACAGCGAAGCGAGTCCTGGGGCGCTTTATTCCAGTGGATTGATTGCAGCGGGAGGAATCTTCGGATTGCTTGGAATTATCATTAATCTGTTGCAGGACCCGGAAATTGGAAACCGGGTACCGCAATGGGTTTCGGCGGTGCTGAGGTTGCCGTGGCGTCCGGATCTGTTTGCGTTCGGGCCGAAAATAATGGGATCGCTGGCGACAAACAACCTGTTTGGACTAATCATGTTCGTATTGCTGGGAGGATCATTGTTTTACTTCGCGCGAAAAAAGCTGGACTAACGAGCACGAAAATCAAAAAATGGGCCAGGTCCTTCGGCTTTTTGATTTGGGCAAGGCCAGGAACCCCTTGAAGCGGTAATTTTTTGACAGCGAGTCTAGTAAGCACTGTTACGCGGAATTTGGATACCAGGAAGACATTTTTCCAAATTGCTGCAACCCTGCGCGCGGAGAGAAATCCTGTACACGAAGCGGGCTGTGACCAGCCGGCTTCGCCCAAACCCATCCGTGAAACCTCCTGCCGGAGGGGCCGCACGCGCAGTGGGGGAAGCGATGAAGGCGTTGCGAGTGACACGAGCCTAGGTCCCCGCGCTTGGGCAATCAAGGGCGAAAAATCGTAAGGTAACCAAAGTGATTTCATCCGCCGGCGACGCGATCACGCGAGCGGATGATATACCAGCGTCGAGTACGACAACGGCGGAAGAACAATGGGCAATTACCAACGAAACGGCGAAGGCGTCCCAGGGCACCGCTATGGGCGCAGGCCAATCCCTGACGGCAGAACATCAACTGGTCAGAATGTAGCCCCAAGTACGAGGGATGGTCGAGCGGTACAAGCTGGGCGGCGGCCAGCAAAATAAGAGGTCGACGGACGTCGCGTGGCCCAGGAGGAACGCACGTTCAACAATTATGACCTGGCAATAGAGACTATTTTTGACGGACGGCCACCGGCCGCCGTACACTGCTGATATGGGGACGTCGTTCGGCGCGCCGAGAGTCCGGTTCGACTGGCGCGGGTTCATTACACCTGCGGTGAAATTGCTTGTCCTGACGTGCGGCGGAGTGTTCCTGGCGCAGACGTTGGCGGCGATGCTTATCACTCCCGACCCAACCTCGTGGATCAACCATAAGTTTGGACTTGTCCCTCTGGGACCTATCCCGGGTTTGCGAATCTGGCAGCCAGTTACGTACTTGTTTCTCCACGGCGGAATCTGGCACCTGCTCATCAATATGCTGATGTTGTGGATGTTTGGGCGCGAACTGGAATTGGTTTGGGGGAAGAAGCGGTTTCTCAATTACTTCTTCTTATGCGGCGTCGGTGCAGGAATTATCACAATTCTGGTAAAAGTGTTCCCGATGCTTTGGGGAAATCGACCCGCCGATATACCGACTATTGGAGCGTCAGGAGCGATATTCGGGATCCTGATTGCCAACGCAATTTTGTTTCCGGACCGTCAGATCTGGTTATTTCCGCTCCCCATCATGATTCCGATGCGGCCGTTTGTGGCGGTGATGGCGGCGATCGAATTCTTCAGCACGCTGGGCTCTTCGGGAGACAGCGTGAGCCATCTCTGCCACCTGGGTGGGATGTTGATCGGGTGGCTGTATTTGAGGCGCGGATCTTTTCTGTTCCGCGTGCGCAATGAAGTGGCGGACTGGAAATATAAACAGAATCGCAAACGGTTTGAAGTGTATATGAAGAAGAACCGCAACGAGCCACCGTCGCGGCCAGACCACTGGGTTAATTGATTTCTGTGCGGAGCGATGGAGTGCCGAAGGCGCTAGCTGGCGCTGCCCACCACGTGAAACTTCATGAAATTCGTTGTCCCGCGAATGCCCATGGGCGTCCCGGCGACGATACCGATGACATCGCCTTTTTTCACGAATCTTTCCTCCAACAAACGTTTCTCGGCAATCGTGGCGAGGCCTTCGATTTTGGAAATATCAGGAATGCTGCGGGAAGTAACACCCCAAACCAGGGCCATGCGGCGGCGTATGGCAGCATCAGGTGAAAAAGCAACGATGGGAACAAATGGGCGATAGCGGGAGACGAGCCGAGCGGTAAAACCACTATGCGTGAAAACGGCGATCAGGCGCATGTGCAGTTCGCGCGAAGCATGGCAAACGAGTTCCGCAACAGTTTCCGGAATTTTCAGACGTTCCTGCGTGGCTGGGCGCGGGTATTCGCGGATGCTATCCTCGGCTACCTGAATAATTCGTGCCATCATGCCAACCGCTTCCACAGGATACTTACCAGTGGCGGTTTCGGCAGATAACATCACAGCATCCGTACCGTCAAAAATCGCGTTAGCGACGTCGGAAGCTTCCGCGCGGGTTGGTCGGGGATTTTCGGTCATGGATTCCAGCATTTGCGTGGCGGTGATAACCGGGCGGCGGAATTCCCTCGCGCGGGCAATGATGTTTTTCTGCACGACGGGGACCCGCTCGGGATTCATCTCCACGCCAAGGTCGCCGCGAGCCACCATCACGCCATCCGTAACAGTAAGAATAGCTTCTAGATTTTCGATGGCCTCTGGCTTTTCTAGCTTGGCGATGACCGGAGTGTCCCTTCCGGCTCGCTTGATCAGCGACTTGGCGAGCAGGACATCCTCAGGGCGGCGGATAAAGCTAACAGCGATGTAATCAGCTCCTTGTTTCAAGGCGAACCGCAGGTCGCCACGGTCTTTTTCAGTCAGCGCGGGGACGCGCAGTTTCACGCCGGGAAGATTGATACCCTTGTGCTCTCCCAACAAACCGCCGTTGGCCACATGGCAGATCACTTCGTGGCCCCTCACTTTTTCAACGTGCAGTTCGATGAGTCCGTCTGCCAGAAGAATGCGATCTTTGGGTTTCACTTCGTAAGGCAACGGCCGGAAGATAGTGCTTACGCGGGTGGAATCACCCAACACTTTGGCAGTGGTGATGGTGAATTTTTGACCGGCACGTAAAAGAACCTTGCTCCCCCCTGCCAATGCACCGGTGCGGATTTTGGGGCCTTGCAGATCCGCGAGGATGGCGAGAGGCCGTTTCAGAGAGACGGCAGCTTCCCGGAGCATGGCGATATTCTGACCGTGCTCCTCATGGGACCCGTGCGAGAAATTCAAGCGAGCGACGTCCATGCCGGCCTCGAGGAGTTTGCGGATCATCCGGGGGCTGCGGGAAGCGGGACCAATGGTGCAGACAATTTTGGAATGCCGAGAATTCATAGAAGTATCACGCCCATTATCTATAGCACTTATCGGTTACCTGGTGACGGAAAATTCCACGACGATGCGCGTGAGTAGATCCACGCCCTTTGCAAAAGCAGCGAGTGGTAACCGCTCTTCATCGCCATGCATGCGGCGATCATCTTCTTCGTTCAGGGGAAATGGGCGCAAACCGTAGGCCTGCACGCTGTGGAGCCGCAATTGGGCGGAGTCCGTAGCACCGGTAGACATGAAAGGTAAAACGGGCGCACCGCCAAACTCCTGTGCGCTGACTTTGGTGATCGTGGAATAAAAATCGGTTTCGATGGAAGAGTTGGGTGCCGCCAGCCCGGCATCCGGTTGGAGTTCAATGCGCAACGTAGGATCGTTCACCAATTTCCGGAGTTCATTGAGAAGCGCTTCCGCACTGTCGCCAGGCAGAAGCCGAATATTCAGCGTGGCGCGCGCTTCGGAGGGAATTACGTTTGCGCGGATGCCAGCCTGAAGAACAGTGGGAGCCACGGTATCGCGCATCATGGAATTCCAGAGGGGACTCGCGTCAGACAAGACGCGTTGTGCATGCTCGCCGCGGTCACCTGTATCGATGACGCGCATCCACTTGCCGATTTCGTCGTCTTCAATAGGGGCGAGCGCCTCGAAATAGCGTCGGGTGATGGAGGTCAAATGCACGGGTGCGCTGTAGTCTCCGATTTTCTGAATGGCCGCCGCCAGATGCACGACGGGATTTTCTTTCGTGGGTACGGAGGCATGACCGCCGCGGCCTGTGGCAATTACGGTTGCGTTCATGGAAACTTTTTCGCTCGCCTGCACGGCAACGTACTGCACCTTACCGTTCTTTACGACCACCTTGCCACCTTCGTTTAAGGCATATGCCGCGGCAAACTTATCCCAGTATTTGGCGATCAGCGTTTTGAGGCTGGCATCGCCGAACTGCTCTTCATCCGCAGTGGCAAGAAAAATTACGTCACGGTTCAAATGAGCGCTCGCTCTCTTAAGAGCGATGAAGGCAGCCAAATTCGCGGCTAACATTCCTTTGTCGTCGCTGGCTCCGCGGCCGTATAGGTAGCCGTCCTTGATGACGCCACCGAAAGGGTCCATGGACCACTTGGAGCGATCGACGCCGACCACGTCCATGTGCGCGACCAGTAGGAGTGCTTTCGAGGGGTCCGGAACCGCGGTGCTGCGCAGGCGTGCGACGACTGCGCTTCGGCCGGGAGCGAGCTCCAGGATTTCCGGCGTGATTCCTTCTTTGGTCAGGACGGAAGCAATGTACTTGGCGGCGGCCTGTTCATTGCCCGGAGGATTGGTGGTATCGATTTTGACCAAGTCAACGAGCCATTGCTGGGCTTCGTGCGCGAGTGAAACGGTGTCGCCAACCAGCGAATTGCTCGGAGGAATCCCCATGGCCGGTGGATTCTGGGCAATCTGAGCCAGCAGCCAGGACGCACCGGGTCCGCACAGCAAGAGTAGAAGAATCGCAAAACGTGCGCGGATCCAAACCAAAAAACACCCCCAGCCTGAATGTATTTTGCAACCAATAAAAAACATACTAACATGCCGGTTCGATTCTCCCGGCTCAAGAGGCTGTAGGGTTGCCTAATCGGCACTGAGAACAGGGTTAAATGGTCGAAAAAACTCATTTTCGGGGATTTGCATCATACTGTTGGTGAACCATCGGGGGTATTCAATGAAGACCAGCTTTTCGAGCCGTTTGGGCGGATCGATTCTCATTGCGTCCGGTCTCCTGCTGCTGAGCCTGACCGCACTCGCCCAGGTCCCGGAAGGACCGCAATCCACAGCTCCGCCCCAAACGGAAACAAAGCCGGCGCAGAAGGCCGCCCCCCCACAACAGAAGAAGCCGGAAGACGCAGGGGTAACGATTTCCGTGGAAGTGCCGGTGGTTACGCTGGATGTGATCGCCACGACAACGAATGGCGACATTATCCCGGGGCTGAAAAAGGACAATTTCAGGATTTTGGAAGACGGCGTCCCGCAGAGCATCACGAACTTTGCGCCGAGCGAGGCCCCGATCACGATGGTAGTACTGATGGAATTCGACAGCGTCTTCGGGGGTTGGTTTTCCGGGCAAGCAAAATATTGGGCGGATGCGCTGTTCCCCAACCTCAATCAGAAGGACTGGATTGCGCTGGTGACTTATGACATGAGGCCGCGGATGGAAGTTGATTTCACGCAGAACAAAGAGGAGGTGCGGCAAGCCATCTACAGCCTTCATTTCCCGGGATTCAGCGAATCAAACTTGTTTGATGCCCTGTTGGATACCGTGGACCGGCTGAAAGACGTCAAAGGCAAGAAGTCGATTCTGGTTTTTGCCAGTGGGATTGATACGCTGTCAAAACATACGTTCGACCAAACCATGAAATTGCTGCGCCAGACGGATGTAACGATTTTCGCCGTAGGCGTGGACAAACCAATCCGCAACTATCTGGAGATGCACCGCGCGATGGGGGGAATGAGAGAACTGAGTTTTCTTCAAGCGGAAAATCAGTTGAAGACTTTTGCTTCGATGACCGGTGGATTCGCGTGGTTCCCGCAATTCGATGGAGAACTGCCTGGAATCATGCGGGAGGTGGCGGCGTTTCTGCGCCATCAATACAGCCTGACGTACACACCTTCGAATCACACGCCAGACGGAAAATATCGCAAGGTGAAAGTGGAATTGGTGGCGCCTGATGGCGGCCCGTTGACGGTACTCGATCAAAAGGGCAAGAAGCAGAAAATTGTGGTGTACGCGCGCGAAGGATATCAAGCTCCAAAGGGTGGAGTGGGTGATTGAGTCGGGAGATTTAAGTCAATAGCCTTTCGCAAAATTAACGAGGTTAAATAGCTCCTCACCAGCAAACCATTTTTCTAAAAGACACAGCAGTATATCGGTTTGGCGCGTCCACAGACGGTCACTGACGGCGCTGGTGTGTGGAGTGATGAACAGGCGCGGTGCCTTCCACAACGGACTATCGGATGGAAGCGGCTCTACGGAAGTGACGTCGAGAGCCGCGCCACCCAACTGATTTTGCTGGAGCGCATGGAGGAGGGCAGCTTCGTCGATAAGCGATCCACGGGCCAGATTGATCAGGCGTGCGCTGCATTTCATGCGAGCCAGTTCGGGGGTGCCGATCAAGTGCTTGGTGTCAGGGGTTTCCGGAGCGGCTACCACCACGAAATCAGCATGGGGAAGAATCTCGGGCAACGTAGAGATAGGTAAGATCTTCTCAGCCAGTCCGGTAGAATCGGAGTGGCCCGAGCGATTCACGGCCCACACCTCCATGCCGAAGGCCTTGGCGCGGCGGGCAAGCTCCTTACCGATCGAGCCGAATCCGATGATCAGCAGTAATTGACCGTTGAGTTCTGTTAGGCGTTGCGTCTGGTCCCAGATCTCTTGCTGCCCCCAGTGGGCGCGATCTTGATGGCGAAGGGAGTCCGGAAAATTGCGTGCGAGGGCAAGTAGCAGGCCCATGGCGTGCTCGGCCATGGGCGTAGCAAAAATCCCGCGCGGGTTGGTAACCGCGATGCCGGAATCACGAAGTTCCGGGTACATCAGCTGTGCCACGCCGGAAGCCGTGGAGTGAATCCATTTCAGCATCAGAGCTTCTTTGAGTTGCTGCGGCCTCAGTGAATAGCCAACAAAAATATCGGTGTCAGGCAATTCCTTGGACAAGTCGGTGTAATCCGGCAAGTGAACCACGCACATTCTTGGCCAACGCTGGCGAATGGCTTCTGCCATGGCGGGTTTGGGGCGCCATTGATCAAAAAGATGCCACACGCAGATGGTAAGTTTGGATCGTTCGGGCGTGGGGCGTGCGGCGTTCATTTTGCAATGGTCCAGTGTAGACAAAAATCAGATTGGCTTGGAGTAATAAATTGGGATCCTTCGGCAGAAGACCGAGACCTGGGGATGACAACTTGCCTTGTGGCGTCCCGAGTGAGGTGCCCTTCACTTGATGCGAAGGTCGCGGCCAGTCATGTCGGTCGGGATCGACTCACCAAGAATGCTGAGCATGGTGGGAGCGATATCGCGCAACGCGCCGCCGGGAGAGAGCTTTAGGTGGTCGTTCTCTGTAATGCACAGCAGCGGGACCGGATTGGTGGTGTGGTAAGTGTGTGGGCCACCGGTGATGGGATCGATCATGGTTTCTGCGTTTCCGTGATCCGCGGTGACGATCCACGCGCCGCCACGCGGCTTCATGGCCTGATAAATCCGGCCGAGTCCGACGTCGACAGCTTCCACGGCTTTGATGGTGGCTTCAAGTTGTCCGGAATGGCCCACCATGTCGGCGTTGGCATAGTTCATGATGATGGCGTCGAATTCGCCCTTCTCGATGGCCTTCACGACGGTATCGGTAATTCCCGCGGCGGACATTTCTGGCATCAAGTCGTAGGTAGCCACTTTTGGAGATGCAACCAGGATGCGCTCTTCGCCGTTGAACGGTTTTTCTACGCCGCCGTTAAAAAAGTAGGTAACATGCGCGTATTTCTCCGTTTCGGCACAGCGTAAATTCTTGTACTGTAGCTCCTGGAACACTTGCGCAAGAATGTGCTCTAACTTTTCCGGCGTAATTACGGCATTCAGCCACGGCCATTTCTTGTCGTACTTGGTCATGGCCACGTAGAACAGGTTTTTCGGACGCTTAGCATCGACAAACTTGTCGAAATCCGGCGCGGCTAGTGCATAGGTCATTTGACGAGCGCGGTCGGCGCGGAAGTTATAGAAAATCACGGCATCATCGTCGCGAATGAGGCCAACAGGAGCAGCAGCGGGCTCGGCGCCTCGCGTAATTACAATTGGTCTTACGAACTCATCGGTGACACCTTGTTCGTAGTTGGCTTGCAGCGCCTGAACGGGATCGTTGCTTTTGGTGTCGGCGACGCCATGGACGAGAGCGTCGTAGGCAAGCTGCACACGCTCCCAGCGATTGTCGCGGTCCATTGCGTAGTAACGGCCAACAATTGTGGCGATTTCTCCGATGCCCAGTTCGCGCATCTTCTGCTGAAGCTGGCGGACAAAATTACGCCCGCTGTCTGGCGGAGTATCGCGTCCGTCTGTAAAGACGTGAACAAATATTTTTCCTACCTTTTCCTTTTTGGCAAGCTCCAGCAAAGCGAACAGATGCTGGATGTGCGAGTGGACTCCCCCGTCGCTGAGCAATCCGATGAAATGAAGTTGCCGCTGGCGACCGCGTTCCATGGCTTGCTGAAATAGCGGCACGCGGTCGAGCTGTTCGTTGGCGATGAGCAGATCAATGCGGGTGATGTCCATGTGCACGATACGGCCGGCGCCAAGATTCATATGGCCGACTTCGCTGTTTCCCATTTGGCCATCCGGCAAACCGACGGAAGGTCCGGAGGTCTGGATCAGCGTGTTCGGGAATTGACGCATTAGCTCGTCGTAATTCGGTTTGCGTGCGAGGGCAATCGCATTGCCTATGGTATTCGCGCGAAACCCCCATCCATCCAGCACTGTGAGCACAACTGGTTTTGGTCGCTTTGTCATAGCGAATCAGAATACACGCAATGGGTTGAACGTGCTATGACAGAAAACCAGAGTTCGCGTGACAACGCGGGAACAGAGATGGCAGCTTGCCCTTGCGTACAGAGGTAAATAATTCTCCGGACTGTCTTTACGCCGAGGTTCGGACATTTGTGGATTACTTAAACTAGAGGCAAGAACAGTTATCCAGGATAATTCCTTTCGATGGCGACATATTTGTGTTCCTGTGTTCTTCGACGACAGTGCCTTTCGGGAGCAAGCTGCAACTTCGAAAAAAACACCGAACCGATCGCGGTACGCTACCAGCGACAATTGCTTGAAGATTCGGAACTGACAGAAAAGCAACGGCAATACATCTCGCCGCACAAAAGGCAGAGGAAAGCTCTGGGATACCGACCGTTTTACTCTATGCGGGTGACAAACTACGGATCAAATCCCGTGCCGGGATACCAAATCCCTACAGATCTGGTGAGTTGGACGCTCACTACTGTGGAGGTCCGAACAAACGTAAAAGGAATCATCGGCATAAAGAACACCAATGTCTTCAGTTTTACAACTCGGTTTGCCGGCGGAGAGGAATTCACTGCCAGAAAAATGGAATTGGAGTCCCTAATGGGCCCACCTCCACACAAGATCATGCAAGTATGCCGGCACGTAACAGACCTGGCAGAGCTGATAAAAAGGCATTGACCAAGGCCCGCAACTCTTGGTTCGGCCTGTTCGCCTCCGCGAGACGCGAGTGCGGTCGTCGCGGAGTTTGCTACCGATCACGCGGCTTTCTTCAAATACCAGCCGCAGCAGGGAATTTAAAGAGTGCGCCCGCAAGGAGAGAGTTACCTTGTAACGGATAAAGCCTTTAATCGAGGCTTTCAGAGCCACTTCAATCCGTCCGCGCGACGAATGTCGCTCGCTGCGATTCAGTTCTCTGCGCTCTTGGGCGCAGTGTTGTCGCTTGCCGAAATCATTAGGCTGGCCTGACTTGCGACAGAGAAATTTGAAATTCTACCGCATGAGTTTCTACATCTGTACGGCGTCACTATATTGCCATGCTATGCGCTTAACGGCGTTTTACTGGAATTTTTTGCAGAAGCGCAAAAATTATGCGTGGGTCATGCTGATCACGCATATACGAGCGCATCTGGTGGCCGGTTTGGCGGTCGGAGCTTTCCCTTACCGCAGAGTTGCGTTCACAGCCAGCTCTTTGGTGTCGCAGGCAAAGCGCAGGCGGCAATTGGTGTTGCAATGCTGACTTATTGATCGACTCCTAAGAGAAACGTGCTTGAACCTAGCCAACGAATGCTCGCAAAGCTGCGAGCAGGCGCTCCACTTCTTCCATAGTGTTGTAATGCACCAGGCCGATGCGCAACATTCCGCCTTGTGACTCTACGCCCAGGCGCTCCGTAAGATTCAGCGCGTAGTAATTACCATCCCACGTGAAAATGCCGCGCTCCCCCAGGAAAGCGGCAATGGCCGTGGGATTGTGATTTCCGATGCGCAGGGAAAGCGTAGAACAACGAGTGTAAAACATTTTTGGATCGGTGATGCCGAAGATTCGTAATCCGGGAATACCCTGCAGGCCGTCGATCAGGCGGGAGATGAGTCGCAACTCATACGCGACGGTCGAGGCGAACGCGGCCGCAAGCGCATCGCGCCTTGTTTTCACCTCGGGATCACAATGGCGACCCAGTTCTGCTAGGTACTCCACTGCGCCTCCAATTCCCGCGATCAATTCTTGAACTTGCGTTCCGGTCTCCCAACGTTCTGGAACCTGTTCTGTTGCAGGGCGAACTTTGTAGGGATGCAAGCGTTGGAGGTGCTCGCGCTTGCCGTAGAGTGTGCCCATATGCGGTCCGAAAAACTTGTAGGGAGAGCAAACCAAGAAATCGCAATCGATGGCCTTCACGTCGATCAAACCGTGCGGGCCAAAATGCACGGCATCAATGTAGGCAATGGCGCCGGCCCAATGGGCTAGCCTCGTGATTTCGGCCACTGGATTGATGGTACCCACAGCGTTCGAGGCATACGTAACAGCAACGACTTTTGTCTTTGGACTAAGCTTGCGCTTCAGGTCGTCCAGATCGAGAGTGCAATCTGATTCGTGGATATCCACTTGACGGATGATCACGCCCTTTTCTTCAAGTGCTTTCCACGGGGCAAAGTTTGCGTCGTGATCAAGGGTCGTAAGTAGAATTTCGTCACCGGGTTTCAATTCACGCGCAATGGAGCGCGAAATAGCAAAAGTGATCGTGGTCATGTTCTGGCCAAAGACCACTTCGTCTTTTTCACAGTTAAAGAAATCAGCCATGGCCGCACGGGTATTGGAAATCAGCTGATCGTTGCGCTGGCTGGTGAGGAATGCGCCACCGGTGTTGGCATTTGCGCCCATCAGGTAGCCTTGGATGGCGTGCATCACCTGAGTGGGTACTTGTGTGCCTGCAGGGCCATCGAGAAAGGCAGCGGGTTTGCCGTCGACCTGCGTCTGCAAAGAAGGAAAGTGCGAGCGCACCCAAGCAATGTCAAAAGTATTACTGGTTGACAAAACGACTCCAATTTATCCGAAACGGTTCTCTAGCTCCGCACGCTAGTTTCTCATAGAGGCACCCCAGAGTGAACTCTCCAATTGCATACCTGACGCTGCAGAAACTGCGGAGCCAGCTCCAGCTGGAAACTGATTAAGCACGTGATACCATCAATAGCGAACTTACCCACTCATGCTGGAGCGGCGCCGGCTATCAACTCCGCGTCGTGATTCACCACCGAGGTTTCCCTTGTCAGAAACATTTCCTGTGACCGACCGCACACGAGTAGTGCGCGAAGCGAATCGAGCCGTCTACGACCGTGATGCTATTTATCAGATTCTTGACGAAGCTTTCACGTGCCACGTTGGCTTTGCAATTAACGGTCAGCCGTATGTGATTCCCACGATGTTTGCGCGGGTGGGCGACACGATTTATTTTCACGGATCGGCGGCCAGCCGTACGTTGCGAGGGCTGAGCAGCGACCTGCCCCTGTGCCTTACGGTCACGCTGTCCGATGGATTGGTGTTAGCACGTTCGGTATTCAATCACTCGATGAACTACCGCTCGGTTGTTGCGCTGGGAAAGGCGTCTTTGATTGACCAGCCGACGGAAAAACTGGCGGCGCTTCGCGCATTCACGGAAAAGCTGATTCCCGGCAGGTGGAGCGATGCACGGCAACCCAATGAGAAGGAACTGAAAGCGACGAGCATTATGAAACTGCCATTAACTGAAGTTTCGGCAAAAATACGCGTGGGCGACGTAGAAGATGATGCTCCGGACTACGAACTGCAGGTGTGGGCCGGAGTGATTCCGCTTCGCCTGATTGCTGAGGAAGCGATACGAGACAACCGCTGTGATGCGTCGATCCCCACTCCCGAATACGTGTTGCACTACTCTAGGTGAGTCATGAGCGAATTTTCTCCCGCACCCGTAAAACCGATCGTACCGTTAGCAGCGCTTGAGGCGCTCGATATCCGCGTGGGTACCATCGAGAGCGTCGAAGCAATTCCGCGTTCAGAAAAATTGATGAAGCTGACGGTAAATTTTGGCAATCATACGCGAACGATTCTTGCCGGCATCCGGAAGGAGAGAGAAAACCCGAATGAGATCGAGGGCAAACAAGCCCTGTTCGTCTTGAATCTGGAACCCAGAACAATGGCGGGAGAAATTTCGCAGGGGATGTTATTTGATCTGGGCTACGCGGATGGCGTGAAGCCAGCTCTGGCGATGCCAGAGAGGCCGCTGCCAAATGGCGCGCGGGCTGGCTAAGCGGCAAACAACGGTTCAGTCCTGGACAGCGCGCAGGAAATCAGCAAGCATTCCGTAGCCAGTCGCATCGACACCGGGATTGTGCTCCACCATCGACAATCCGAAAACATCCAGGTCAAAGCGAATCGCGGAACTGGTGCCTTCGAGTCCGGCCATCGGATCCGAGAGAAGCAAAAGTTCCGGTGCCACGCTGCAATCCACGCTATCGCCACGACGTTCAGCGCGGCACACCAGTTTATAGCGCATGCCTGCAGCGCGGACAGATCGAATCTTCTCTTCGCCGAGATCACGAATGCCTCTGCGTTGTACCTGATCGATGTGCGTCGGAACGCCCATCAGGACGGTGGCAAGCGCGGCAACTTTAATAGCGGAATCCCAGCCATCAAGATCCTGCGAAGGATCGGTTTCCGCGATGCCTATCGACTGTGCACGTTTGATGCCTTCCTCGAAGGATCGGCCTTTTTCGACTTCAGTGAGAACGACATTGGTGGTTGAATTCAATACCCCTGAAAATCTACGCAACTCAGCGAGCGGCAGTCCCAGTGAAAACAGAGAGAAGATGGGCACGCCATCCATGACGGTGGATTCAAACAGGAAACGGCGACCCTTCTCTCTGGCCAGCGTGACCAGCTCGCGATAAGCAAATACGATTGGGCCTTTGTTCGCGGAGATGGCGTGGGCGCCGGATTCCAGCGCGGCGACGATATGATCAATGGCCGGCTGTCCACTCTGAGCGTCAAGCGAACTGGCTTCAAACATCACGTCGGCTTTCGCGCGCTCAAGCCATTCGCGAACATTCCGCGAAGAATGAACAACGTTCGGAAAGTGTCCGCTGAGCACAGAGATCGGGTTGAGGCCATCAGGATCAGCAATCCAGCCGATGCGCCGGGTGGCGACTCCAGTCAATCGCCAGCGCACATCATATTTCCGCCGCAACTCGGTTTCTTTGGAGATGAGTAGACGCAGAAGCGCCCGGCCGACATGGCCAAAGCCAACGATGGCGAGATTGTAAGAGGGAATGGCAATTCTCCTCTGCGATGTTAACGGGTAAACGCCGCAGTCAAAATCAAGAATGAAAACCGATTAGTGAATGGCTGCCAACTTGGCAGCAGCCTCAGAGATCAATTGCGCTTCGTTCTCCAATACTTTAGCAACCCGCGCAGCGGCGTCTTCGGCCTGCTTCCATTTCTTTTGTTCGAGGCCTTCACGGACTGCGGGGATCGCCTTTGCC
The DNA here is from genome assembly GCA_963741165.1 of Candidatus Acidiferrales bacterium. GTDB lineage: Bacteria > Acidobacteriota > Terriglobia > Acidiferrales > UBA7541 > Acidiferrum. Next base: position 43,246 of record CAVUHB010000003.1, read on the forward strand.
GCGTACCCGGTGTATACCCCGGGAGCGTAAAGTTCGTGTTTGTACCAGAAGCGACCTGGCAAGCCTTCGGGCGTGGTGAGCTTGTGCTCACTTTGCATGAGCAGTGCGTTCACTTCTTGCAGCGAATTGGAGGCCAGTGCGGCTCCGCCGTTGGCGCTCACCCGCTCCAGGACTTTCTGATATTCGGCAGAGCTGTGTTGCAAGGACTCTACCGCATTGTCGAGTGGTGCAAAATTTATGTAGGGGGGCATCTCCTCTTTCTTGGGAGTTACCCAGTTGAGTTTCGGGTCCGAAGTCGCTTCGTAGACGCCATCAATGATTTCCTGGTTCTTCCGCCGAATTTCCTCACGTTGGTCCACGGAAAATTTCTTTACTTCGGTAACATACATCTTCACGTCATCGGCAAAGTCCGTGAATTGCAGCGGGAGCAAGTCGGCGTCGGCCATACGCATGATGGCGGTTCCACCAGCCTGGGCGAGTGCCCGTCCGTATACAAAATTGGTGTCACTGAAGTGGGTATACCAGTAGAAATCATCGTAGATTGAATGGTAGATACCGCCCCCATCTTCGCCGCCAAAGCCAATTCCGAGCGAAGCGACGCCAGCAAAATTGATGAATGGTGCATGATCGGAGCCCCCACCGAGCATCTCCAAACGGAGATCACGGCGATTACGGACTTCGGCTTGTGCGTCTGGCGTTTTTGCCTCCGAGATTTCATTTAATTGCTCTCGTTTCCAGATAGACAGTTTCGTTTCGGGGTCCTGCACATCGCGAGCAACGTCGTTAATGAAATGCTCGAGGCTATGAGAGCCCTCGAGCTCAAAGTATCCGCGTCCATTGCTGTCGGAATTGATATATACCACGGCATGTTTTCGCAATTCATCGGCATGCGTTTCCACCCATTCGGTAGAGCCTAGAAGCCCCGGTTCTTCGCCATCCCACGCGCAATAAATAATGGTGCGCTTCGGCTTCCATCCTTGCTTCACCAGTTCTCCGAGCGCACGTGCCTCTTCCATGACGGCAACCATGCCGGAGATCGGATCTTCGGCGCCGTTCACCCAAGCGTCATGATGATTTCCTCGAATCACCCATTCATCCGGGTTCGTGGAGCCGGGAATTTTCCCGATCACGTCATAGAGCGGCTTCAGTTCCCAATTAGAAAAGACTTTTAGATGCACCTTCGCGGCGCCCGGACCCAAGCGGTAAGTTATCGGCAATCCACCCTGCCAATTGCGAGGTGCCGTCGGGCCAGTGATGGCCGAGAGCAATGGCTGCGCGTCGGCATAAGAAATCGGCAGGACGGGAATCTTGGTCAGTGTCTGCGCTTCCTTAATCGGCACGCGCTTGGCATTCGTGGTTGCGCCGATCCCCGGAGTCAGCGGGTCGCCCATGTACACCGAGCTATCCTGTACACTTCCCCGCTGGACGCCCTCCTTGGGACGATACGCTCCCTTGGGGAATACTTCGCCACCGGCGTAACCATCATCGCGAGGATCGGAGTAGATGATGCAGCCAATGGCCCCGTGTTCTGCTCCAACCTGGGGCTTGATGCCACGCCAGGAATGGCCGTAGCGCGCGATTATGATCGCACCCTTTACTGAAATTCCGCGGCGATCGAGTACTTCGTAATCATCCGGCAAACCATAGTTCACATACACCAGTGGGGCAGTCACATCGCCGTCAATCGAATAGGCGTTGTAGGTGGGCAACTGCTCGGCCGTCTGATTCGAAGTGGGGTCTTCGGGAACGACAGGCTCCTGGAGCTTGGCCGTGAAATGTGGTCCGCCATCCACTAGTTCGACAAGGCGCTCTTTGGGTGTAGGGAAAAGAACGTTGAACGTTTCGATGTGCGAGTCCATTCCAAATTCTTTAAATTTTGCGGCAATCCAATCCGCGTTTTCCCGGTCATAGGGAGAGCCCACGTTGTGGGGCTTCGCGGAGAGCCGCTGCATGTAGGCGCGCAAATTGTCGGGACTGGGGATGGCACGTAGCTTTTCTTCCCACTCGCGCTCAACGCGCGATGTTTCCGCGGAGTAGCCATAGAGCGGCGCCTCATCTGCAATAACATGAGATTTGATCGGCGCCAAGGAACTTGCGGCGCAGAAGATTCCAGCCAACAAAAGAGTGCGGTAAGAATTTTTCAATGTGAACTCCCCCAAATGTCAGATGAGGATTATTTCTTGAATAGCAAAGTTCCGCAAGAAACGATTTGACAGCCCGAATGACAGCAAGCAGGACACGATGGCTTCAGCCACTTTCTGGTTTACGACGGTTCAAACGAAGAACAGTCAGCCCTGCAAGAAATAGAAGGATGGCTACGCTTACAAGTCCGGCGCGAAAACTTCCCGTGGCATGCTTCAGGTAGCCGATCCAGTAAGGACCAAAGCCGCCGCCCAGATTGCCGATGGCGTTGATCAATGCGATTGCCGGGGCAGCGGTTGCGGCCGCCATGGTGGTAGAAGCCATGGCCCAGAGCGGGCCGGCCATCGAGGAGGATGCGGAAAGAGCAAGCGCGAAGGCGATTATGCTGACGATGGCGCCAGTAGAATAGCCAGCCGTGAGCAGCGCCAATGCCCCCACGAACGCAGACAAAGCGATGTGCCAGCGGCGTTCGAGAGTTCGATCGGAGTGCTCTCCGATCAGGACCATTAAGACTGTGGCAACCAGATATGGGATGGCGGACAGAAAGCCCAGGACGATATTGGAAAAACCGCTGACCGACTTTAGTGCGCTGGGCAGCCAGAGACTGACGCTGTATGTGCAGGTGTTTAGTCCAAAAAAGACAAGCGCGAATCCCCAAAGATTGGGATTGAAGAGCCAGGCGTTGCCGGCGCTCGCCACGGGAACCTTTACCAAACGCTCTTCGGCTTCAAGTTCGTGTAGCAATCGGCCCACTTCTTCCGCGTTCAACCAGGGCGCGGTTTTCGGACTGTCGCTCAAGTACATATATGCCGCAGCGCCCAGCAAGATCGCGGGCAATCCTTCCATCAGAAACATCCACTGCCAACCGGCGAGACCGCCCGGTTGATTCCAATCGAGCAGCGCACCGGAGATAGGACCGCCGATGAGACCAGAGATCGGCCCGGCGGTGAGAAATAGCGCGATCACGCCGGCGCGGGCATAGGAGGGAAACCAGCTTCTTAGATAGAAAACCACGCCTGGGAAAAATCCGGCTTCGGCCGCGCCCAGCAAGAATCGCAATGAATAGAAAGTTTTGGGCGATTCGATGAGCAACATTGCAGAAGAAACAATCCCCCAGATCACCATTAACGTGGAAATCCATCTTCGGGCTCCGACACGCCGCAGCACGAGATTGCTGGGCACTTGAAAGAAAAAATAGCCGACGAAAAAGATACTGGCGCCTAGGCCATAGACCGCATCGCTGAATCCCAGCTGATCTTTCATCTGGAGCGCGGCAAACCCAACGTTGATACGATCCAGATAGGCAACGACGTAGAGGAGAAAGAGAAACGGCAGAAGCTTCCAACGAATTTTATTGAGCAATTCCTTCATTAGATGGGCAGTAGCCGGGCCTTCTCCGACTAATTCGAGAATGGTGGCAACAATCTCTTCGGGCGTGTCTCCTACATCGACTACCAGCGCATTGTGCGGTTCCTGCAAAACGGCAAACTGGTCTGCCAGAATGGATTCTCCGGCGAAATGACCATGACGTTCCCGCAGGCGCTTTCGGATTAGTTCGAAAGTGCCTTTCAGGTAGATAAACTGCACGCTCAGGCCAGCGGAAAGAATTGCGCGGTACTCGTCTTTCAGCGAAGAGCAGGCCAGAACCGCGTTCCCTTCTGCGGAATCTTTCCTTTGCAGCTCCGCGTGAATCGCGGCGAGCCAAGGCAAGCGATCCGCATCGGTGAGCGGAAGTCCCCCGCGCATTTTGGCTTTGTTGGCAGGGGAGTGAAGCTGGTCTGCTTCCAGAAATGCCCAGCCTAGCTTCGCCGCCAGCAATTCGGCGACGGTAGTTTTCCCGGACCCCGTCACTCCCATCACAATGTAGATCATCTTAGTCGAACTTTTTGCAGCGCCGCGAGTGTCTCCCAAATCGGAGTGCAAGTCCAGCAGACCCTCGCGATTTAGGATAGTATCCGCACAATCAGATTCCCACAAAGCTATTTGGGGAACATGGTGAGTCAAAAAGCTGAACTCGTCAAAAAAGCCGGCCTTCTCTATTTCGTGTGCGTGATGTTTTCCTACACCACGGGCGGACCGTTCGGCATGGAAGAGATGGTGACGACCAGCGGGCCGGGTTTGACGCTCATCTACCTGCTGGCCATCCCGTTATTCTGGTGCATTCCCGTTTCGTTAGTCGCCGCAGAACTGACCACCGCGATACCGGTGGAAGGTGGTTTCTATCGCTGGGTGCGGGCGGGCTATGGAGGTTTCTGGGGGTTTCTGGCGGGCTGGTGGAATTGGAGCGCTTCCTGGCTGCTTGGCGGGAGTTACGCCGTGCTGTTCAGCGATTATCTGGCGATCTATTTTCCTTCACTGGCTGGATGGAAACACTATCTGGTTTCGGTTGCGCTGATTGCGCTGCTTGCCTACATCAACATTCGTGGCATTCAGATGGTCGGGGTTGTATCAACTATATTGGAATTCTCTGTGCTTATTCCCGTCCTGCTCCTTTGCGTAATTGCCGCAAAGCAATGGCACCACAATCCGTTTCATCCAATTACGCCGCCACACGTACCCCCATTCCAAGTTTTCGGCGTGGGCCTGGCACTGGGTTTATGGCTCTATTCGGGTTATGAACAGTGTTCGAGTGTTGCAGAAGAGATCGAGAATCCGCAACGCAGTTATCCTCTGGCACTGGCCGTTGTAGTGCCCCTGTCGATGGCGGTCTATTTCTTTCCGGCGTTTTTTTCGTTGGCGGCGCTTGGAAATTGGCAAGAGTGGAACACCGCGTATCTCTCTACCGCGGCGAAATTGATCGGCGGTAGGTGGTTGGGCTTCCTTCTCACGATCGCGGCCATGCTGGGAAACGTTTCGTTGTTGAATGCCACAGTGCTGACCAGCACGCGAATGCCTTCTTCGATGGCAGAAGACGGCTATTTGCCGCCTGTATTTGCCGCGAAGCACCCTAAGTTCGGCACACCGTGGATCGCGATTCTGATTTCATCGGCAATTTACGCGCTGCTCGCGTTTCATACATTGGCACAATTGCTGACAGTCTACGTTTGGCTGCGTACGCTGGTCACCGTGCTGACCGTGCTCTCGGCCTGGAGGCTTCGCCAGAAATTCCCGGAGATGAAGCGGCCGTTCGTAATTCCCGGTGGGCGTGTCGGTCTCGCTTATGTCGTGATCGCTCCAATTTTAATGGGGATTCTTGCGCTGGTGTGCAGCGATCCGTTCGCGCTGAGGTGGGGACCAGTGCCCGTGTTGGTTGGTGTGGCCGCTTACTTCGCGTTCCCAAAAATCAAAACTGTGCTTGGTAGCTGAATCAGGTAAGCCAATCCAGGACTTTGTAGTAGGCGCCCGCCAATGGTAGCGCCCAAGTGTTTCCGCTACGTAACCCGATGGGCGCGCTGGGAAATGATATTTTCGAGAACGGATTGTCATCAACCTCGCCGCAAATGACGCCGGCAAGCTTTGCGCCCATCCAAGTGGCCGCGGCTACACCATGCCCTGCAAATCCCATCGCGAAGTACATGTCGTCAATGGTTCCGGAATGTGGCATCACGTCGAATGTAAAATCCAGCGTTCCCCCCCACACATATTCAACCTTGGTGTTGGCCAGTTGCGGGTAGACTTCGATCATTCCGCGCCGCAGCAGTTCTGCACTCTCTCGCACAGTAACCTCCGATTCGGGGAAAAAGGCGGCACGCCCGCCGAAGAGCATGCGATTGTCAGGCGTGAGGCGATAGTAGTAGAGAAAATGCTTGGAGTCATAGATCATGCGGTTCCGCGGACTGAGCTCGCGCGCCAATTCTACGGGCAGTTTTTCGGTGGCAATAATGTAAGAGCCAATCGGGATCAATTTCTTTTGTAGCGCGCGTGTCACACTAGTTGTATAGGCGCCGGTGGCCAGAATTACTTCTCTGGCGTTGAGATTGCCTCGTGTGGTTTCCAGCTGAAAGGAGTGACTGGTGCCGGCGACGTTTTGTCGTTTGATGCCGGTAACACGCGTCTGGTCGAAAAGACATGCACCAGCTCTTTGGGAAGCTACTGCTATTCCGTTCACGAACTGCGCCGGATTCACGCTTACGCTGTCGTCATCGACCATACCTCCATAATAGATATCGGAGCCGATCTCTGCACGCAATTCGCTTTTTGAAATGATGCGCAATTCATGATTAAACTCTCGCTTGATCTCCGCCGCCGCGGTCGCGTACGCCTTGAAATGCGCTTTTTTACAGGCCACTTCCAGATGGCCGCAGCGAGAAAAACAGCACTCCATTCCCTCTTCCTGCACGATCTGCTCGACTAGATCAATGGACCCGAGCGACGCCGCGTACATGCGGTGCACGGCAGGGCGCCCGTAGCGTCTGATGAGTGTGGGAACGGGGAGCTTCAGGCCGGTGAGCACCATTCCGCCGTTGCGGCAACTCGCGCCCCAACCAAACGTCTCCGCTTCGAGCACAATCGTACGCACACCGTCTTTGGCCAAAATGCGTGCTGCCGAAAGCCCACAGAAGCCTGCTCCAATTACGGCAACCTCCGTGGTTTCCGGAAGAGCATTGCTGGAACACTCTGTCGGAGATTCGACTGTCTGCAGCCAGTAATTTTTCTCTTTGATGCCCATCGAAATCGTTGCTGGATTCTAGCACCCGTACGGTATGCAGGAAAATGTGCTCACAATTCGAGCATCACGGCATAAACAATAACGTGGCAAGGTTTACCTAAACGCGGCGCAGAATAATGTGGGTGATCTCTGGTGGCACGCCCAGGCGCACGGGGGCGCCTACGGTCCCCAACCCACGATTCACGTATAGCGCCGACAAGCCGTTCGGGGCATTGGGCATGAGCTTGATGGTCTCTCCCAAGCGCTTGGGCAGATCAGGCATCAGCGACGGTCGGTGATACAGTCCGGCGATGTAATCGGTGATGAAACGCGCCGGGCTGAGGCTGACATCCAGAATTTCGACGTTTACCTGGCCGCCGTGCGTGTGGCCAGAGAGCGTCAATTCCACGCCGAGTTCAGCAGCCCGATTAAATGTGTTCGGGTTATGCGACAACAGGATGTTGGGCATGTCGCGGCGAACTATCGGCTCCAGATTCGCAAGCATCTGCTGCTTGCGGCCGCTCGGGGTGCGTTCGCGCTGGTAGTCCACTCCGATCAGGTTCAACTGGCCACCCTTGTAGTTGATGATCGCGTTTTCGCGCCGCAGCATTTTCATACCGGCCTGTTGATAGAGGCGTCCCGCCATCTCTTCGGCGCGGGCATAAATCTCGTGATTACCGTTGCAGCCATAGACGCCCAGCGGGGCATACAGGTGCCGGACTTCATCGACGCACTCCGCGATGGGATCGTGTATACCGGTAATCAAGTCACCAGTAACGACGGCCAAGTCGGCGCCAACATCGTTGGCCATATCCACGGCACGGCGCACGGATTCGCGCGTCATATATCCGCTCAGATGAATGTCACTGATCTGCACAATCTGCAAGCCATCGAGTTGTGTCGGCAGATTGGTGATGGGAATTTCCACACGGCGGACTTCATAGCGCAGGCGTTCCGCCGCATACCCGTACATGACACCAAGGAATGGGGCAGCACCGGCAACTACGCTGGCTGTTCGAAAGAAACTGCGTCGAGAAGGATCGGGCACAAAGTCCTGAACGGTCGCGAGACGGGCAATCGCGTGGTTTGTTTCCTGCGCGACCGGCTTGGGGAAGCGGTGCCATAGCCACTCAACCGCATGTACCGCTTTGATGGCCAAGAATCCGGCGAGTGCGCTGGCAAACCACAATCCTGTGATTGCAGCCACGGGCGAGTGACTGGGTAGAATTCGGCCATGGTCCTGCCTGAGGGCATCTGCAAGGGAGATGAGAATGACGACCCAAGCGGCCAGATAGATCGTCCGGACACCTACACGTAGCCATACGCGGCCCCAATTCGACGTGACTCTCCACAACCCGCGATACCAGAATCGCTGAGAAAGGAACAATGCGCCTAAAATACTCAGGAGAATCGCGATGCGCAACAAAAGCCAGGTCCAATTCAATGACTCGGCCCCCTCAGCCGTATCTACTAAGAATAGCATGCCCAACGGCCGCGTGCGGTTTTGGCAACTCTATTGCTTTCAAGCAGTAAACGGCCATTGCCAAAGACTCCTAGGCCCCTTTGGGCCATTTCGCCGTAGGATGTGGCACTTCCCCCTCCTAGCAACTTGTGGGGTGGCCGGTTGAGCGAGACTTTTCGGTTCAGAATTGCGTATAGATCACATAGGATAGCCATTTCGTCTTGCATCACAAATTCAAGGAGAGAATCTATGAAACGATGGACTTTTTTTGTAGCGGCCGCGCTACTGGCTGCTTGTTGTGCTGTGCTGCCTGTCCGAGCTCAGGATATGAAGAAGGCGGAAGCGCCCAAGCCTGCCTTGGGACCCTCTGCCGCGCTGCTGGAAGAGTGGAATGACGTTGGACACCGGCTGATCGCGATCGCCGAAGACATGCCGGAAGACAAGTACGACTATAAACCGAAACCCGAAATGCGCTCCTGGCTTGGCCAGTTGGCACACGCGGCACAGAGCAACTACTACTTTATCAATCCGATCGAGGGAAAGCCCTTGCCAAAGGACGATCCGGACATGTCACAACTGAAAACCAGGGCTCAAGTGGTTGCATTCGTGAAAAAGTGCTTCGAGGACGGCGCTGACCTGATCAAGGCACAAGGTGATGCGGGAATGTCCAAGACCGTTCAATTGGGCCCGCAGTTATACCGTATCGAGGCGCTGGGTTATAGCCTGATCGGCCACGCCAATGAGCATTACGGCCAAATCGTGGTTTACTACCGCCTGAATGGATTGGTTCCGCCAGAATCACGGCCGAAGAAGTGAAGGATAATGAATAGCAAGTTTTGAGCAAGGCGAGTACTGCCAAATCAGGGAAAAGCTCCGTAGGTTATCTAACGTGCGGGGCTTTTTCTTGGAATGCTCCTATTGGGGAATCTCACCAAAAATGGTCATCCTGAGCGGCGGATTGCTTGCATTCCGGCGCGCAATCGAAGGAACTCAAGCGAAGCCGTCATCGAGCAGTTCGAACGCAGCAGTTCTAACCCGCCGCCGTTCCTGCAATTCCCTTTTGCAGGAGCTCAATCAGCTGATCGGCTTGACGCACGGGCGGTAAGCAGGTGGCCCCGGTGCAAACCAGTGCGGCTGGCTTATCTTTTGGCAGGTATGGCAGGGTTAGCCGCAACGCCGATGGCAGATTTTCCAGTGAGGATTCCGGAGTTACACGGAGGACAGCTTTGCCGAGATGGAAGACGCTGTGGGCCGCGTCTTCCAATTTCTGCGCTGCATCGTCTCCTGCGGCACCAGTGACTACTACCTGCGTGGGACGTTCGCCGAAAAGAGCAGCTGCCAGACCGTAGGTCGAGGCGAAAAGGCCAAACTGTGATGCAACGCCGGCGAACGCTTCCAAGGCCATTTTCGCCCAGTCGTAATACATCTGGTCGTCGGTATAGGCGTGCATACGGGTGAGCGCCATGATGGCAACGGAATTGGCACCCGGCGTCGGCGAATCTTGAAACGGTTTCCTTCGCACTTCCAACCCACCCATCGGGGGAGCATCTGAAGCGCGGTCAAAAAAGCCACCGCCTATGGCATCGCCATATTTTCCGATGGCAACATTCATGGTGCGCTGCGCGGCCCGGAAATATTTTCCGTCGAGCGTGGCTTCGTACGCATCCAGAAGGGCGAGCACACCAAAGACTTGGTCGTCGAGGGAACCGCGCAACGCCGGGCCGCCAATGCGGTGGCCAAAGCCTTGCTCTTCGGTCCACACTTCGCGCAGCATGCGATCAAGAGTCTTAAGTGCGAAGTTACGGCAGTCCTTTCTTGTCCACTCCGTGACCAAGGAGCGGGAGGCCACAAGGTACGCAGAAACAAACATGGCATTCCATGCCACGTACATAGTCTTGTCAACAAACGGCGTCTGGCGTTGCCGTCGCGCCCGCATCATCTTCACTTCCGCCTTCCGCTTTGTCGTGACGATTTCCTCCGGATCGCGTCCTAACAGTTCTCCGATTTCCTTGAATTCGCGCGCAATCCACAAAACATTTTTCGCCGGATTGTGGTGCATCTCCCCGCGTGCCTCAACGTCGTAATACAGCTCTATAACGCGAGATTCATCAGGAGTGAGCACGGCGCGGACTTCCTCGAGGGTCCAAGTAAAATAATCGCCGTCGTCATCGAGAGAAACGTCCGCATCCTGGCTGGCATAAAATCCGCCGTGCTCTTGATCGGACAGTACCTGTTTGACCCAGAACACAATCCGGTCTGCGGTATCCTGAAACGAAGCTTTCCAATCTTGGTTCGCGCTCACCATTGCAGCGTGCAAGTAATTTTTCAGCAGCTCCGAATTGTCGTAGCTCATTTTCTCGAAGTGCGGCACCAGCCAGCGTTCATCCACCGAGTAGCGATGAAATCCGCCGGCCAGCTGGTCGTACACGCCGCCTTTGGCCATCTTCTTGAGTGTGGTCTCCGCCATCCCTAGCAGGTGCGCATTACCGGTTTGCCGGTATCGCTCCAGCAACAGATCGACGGCAGAAGCGTGCGGAAATTTCGGTGCACGGCCAAAACCCCCATTTTTGACGTCGAACAATTGGGTGATCGAACCGATCTGTTCATCAACGATACTGAGATTGAATTCCGCGCGCGCACCGTTGAATGCTTCGCCCTTGGCTACCGCATCCGCCAGCGCGTCAGCGGTCTTGGTGAGATCCTCCCTCTTGTTCTTGTAGGCATCGGCGACGGCTAGCAAAACGCGGCGAAAGCCTGGCCGGTTCATCTGATCTTCGGGCGGATAATACGTGCCACCATAAAACGGTTTGCCGTCGGACATCAGAAAGCCGGTCAGTGGCCAGCCACCCTGCCCGCTAATGGCGCTGATCGCGGCCTGATAACGCGCGTCGACATCGGGCCGTTCGTCCCGATCAACTTTTACAGGCACAAAATGTTCGTTAATGAGCTTGGCGATCTCGGGATTTTCGTAACTCTCTCGGTCAATCACGTGGCACCAGTGGCACCATACGGCGCCGATGTCGAGCAAGATCGGTTTGTCGCTGCTCGCGGCTTTTGCAAACGCGTCGGAGCCCCACTCGTACCAATCGATGGGCTGATGCGCCGCAGAACGCAGGTACGGACTGGCGGAGTCCTTCAATCTGTTCTCAGTCATTTCGGTGCAACTCCCGTTCCGTTTGTATGGTGATGAGTTGCGGGGCAGCGGCAGTCGGTTGCTTCCAGTCTCTTTCGAAGCTCTTCCGCCCGGATGCCTCTACTGAACCTGATCGCCGGGGCCCAGATCGCGGGGGTCCAGCGGCTTTCGTCCGCCGTAACCCTCATCCTGGCGGTGGTAATAACGGATGCGATCTTCACCTAGCTTCCAGCACAGATAAACTTCCTCGTTGTTGATGACCGACGGAAAATCGAGCAGCCCGACATCGAGATCCTTGATCAAGCAACCGGTCGACAGAATCTTTTCCAGATTTGATTTCATCACCTCGGCGAGGTTCTGGTGGTCCATGCGTTTTTGCGCCAGCTTGGCGTAAGGCACAAGCACCCCGCCCATCATCAAAATGCGCGTAGCTACGGCTTGGAGGTCTTGTTCGAGCTCGGCGAGTTTTTTGCGCGCCCCAATCGCCTCGATCAGGAACGGTTCCAATTCGCGCCGAGTCCGCTCCGCTTCTGTTAGCGAGAACAATCGCTGCGGCTGCTCCGGTAGCTCGTCCTGTTCGTCGTCGTTCGCAGCCATTCGCACTCCCAACTTCTCCAACTCAATCTTCAACAGCCATTCACCCCGGTCTCAATGCAAAGACAACATGCGCTCGAGCGCGATCTTCGCAAAATGTCTGGTACGCTCGTCGACCGAAATCTGATTGACCACTTTGCCTGCCGCCAGGTTTTCCAGGGCCCACAACATGTGTGCCGGGGTAATCCGGAACATCGTGGTGCACACGCACATGCTGGAATCGAGCGATATCACTTTGTGATCCGACAATTCCTTCGAGAGGCGGTTCACCAGATGCAACTCTGTGCCGACAGCCCATTCCGTTCCCGGAGCGGAGGCGACAATCGCCCGAATAATTCCCTCGGTCGAGCCAATCTCATCGGCCGCCTGCGCCACTTCGAATCGGCACTCCGGATGAACAATCACGCGAATTCCAGGATGCTCTTGGCGCACGCGCACCACATGCTCTGGCAAAAACCGTTGATGCACGGAGCAGTAGCCCTTCCACAAAATTACCTTGGCACTCTGAATGGCTTCAAACGTGTTGCCGCCCATCTCCTGATAAGGATCCCAAACGACCATCTCGTTCAGGGAATTTCCCATGAGGAAACCGGTGTTGCGCCCGAGATGCTCATCTGGTAAAAACAGGACTTTTTCGCCGCGCGCGAAAGCCCACTTCATTACAGCGGCCGCATTCGAACTCGTGCAGACCGAACCTCCATGCTCGCCGGTGAATGATTTAATCGCAGCGGTCGAATTCATGTAGGTGACGGGAATAATCTTTCTAGTATCCAGGACGTCGCCCAATTCGCTCCAGCAGGCTTCCACCTGGCCGATGTCGGCCATATCCGCCATGGAGCATCCGGCGTTTAAATCGGGCAGCACAACGATCTGTTGATCGCGTCTCAGGATATCTGCGCTCTCGGCCATGAAGTGTACGCCGCAAAACAGGACGTATTTGGCACTGGCCTCGGCGGCTTGCTGCGAGAGCTTCAACGAATCGCCGCGAAAGTCCGCGAACTTCACCACTTCATCGCGCTGATAGTGGTGGCCAAGAATCACCACATCCTTGCCTAGTTTTTCCTTCGCCGCCGCGATACGTTCGTCCAGCGTGTTGTCAGGTACCAGTAGATAGGAGTCAAAGTCGCAGCCAACACCCTTTTCAATTTCGGGTGCCCGAAGCGTGGCGGGCTGATCGATTCCGACAAGCGATGATTTCGATAGTTGCGTAAGGATTGCCATATATGGTTCCCGCTTACAGGCTACCTCTTTGTGTAGTTGATTAGATGAATTTTCACGCTTTTCGGTGAGATTTACCAGCAAAAGGCTGGGCGGCCCTGTGCGCTCATCCCCCGATGAAAACCATGGTGCGCGAAGGCGGCACGAATCCGGGCTGGTTGATGCGGTGGCCCGCTTCTTTCTCCATGATGATGGATTTTGCCCATGCGACGATCTCTTCGTCCGTCGCGTTGCCGCGCAACATTCCGCGCATGTCGTGATCGTCCTTGCTGAACAGGCAGGTGCGCAGTTTACCGTCGGCGGTCAATCGAATCCGAGAGCAGTGTCCACAGAACGCTTGCGTAACTGGAGCAATCAAGCCGATTTCGCCTGGAGCGCCATCCGTGAAGCGATATTTTCTGGCAGTTTCGCTTTGCTCGTGGGGAATCTGCTCCAGTGGCCAGCGTGCATGAATCCTCTGATGCACCTCTGCAGCCGGGACCACCTGATCCCGCGACCAATGGCGATCCGCGTCGAGTGGCATAAACTCAATGAAGCGCATGACCACGCCGCGTTCTCGGGCAAATCCCGCGAAGGCTTCCACCTCGCCATCGTTCAATCCGCGCACAAGCACGGCGTTCACCTTCACAGGAGCCAGCCCCGATTTCTGCGCTACGGCGATTCCTTCGATCACTCTATTGAACGACTTCGTACGCGTAATCCGATCGAACTTGGAAGGGTCCAGCGAATCCAGGCTGACATTAATGCGCTTCAATCCGGCGGAAAGCAATCGCTCACACCGCTCTGCCAGCAGGTGCCCATTTGTGGTCATGGACAAATCCTGCACGCCTAGGTCGCGCAGGCGCGAAATAAAATCTTCTACACCCTCGCGAACCAGTGGCTCGCCCCCTGTTACGCGAATTTTCCGGATTCCCAGGCCCACAAATATGCGCGCTAGTCGTTCCAGTTCCGGCCAAGACAATATCTGGTCGTGCCCGCGATAGTTTTCAGAGTCCGCCGATCGGCAGTAGACGCAACGGTAATTGCAGCGGTCCGTGATGGAAATCCGCAGGTCAACGATCTGTCGTCCGAACTTGTCGAAAAGACTCATTCTTCTTATGCTGCTCGGCCCTAAAAAGGAAAAACCCGACTCGCAAATGGAATCGGGCCAGAGCCGAAAATTCGCAGATTTTCAGCTACTTGGCTCCTTTCCGAGCTTAGCGTGCATCTCTGCCGCAAGCGGGAGGCTGGGGCGTTTCCACCCAAACCCTTGGCGACGCTTACCGGCTCGCCTCGTCCTGCTGCCGTGGGATGACTCTCCTGTAGGTCGGCAGGATCGGAGTTAGTTCGGACAGTTTACGCCTGTCTCGGCCGTAGCGCAATTCGGCAATCTACTGCGAGGCGACCCCCTATTTGGTCAGATGACTGTGTTAAAGTCTCCTGAAATCATGCGAATCTTCATTTTGGGCGCAGGGGCTACCGGATCACTCCTGGCACAACTTCTCGAGCGGCAAGGTCACGACGTCTGGTGTGGCGACCGCAACCCCATACGTGCCCGCCGATTTCTGGGCATCAAGTCTACCATCGCCATTGCCGCCGTAAATGCGCGTAATCTGCGTGCCATCGTGCGGGCCGCCAAGGGCTGCGATCTGATCATCAACGCCAGCGCCTCGGTATTTAACGAACGAGTTTTGCGCGCGGCGCTGCGGCTACGTGCCCGTTACCTCGACCTCAGCTCGCACCTTACCCGGCAACCCTTCAAGGCCGAGCAATTGCGCTATGAAAAGAGGTTCCGGGACAAGAATCGTGCAGCGCTCATCAACACTGGAGCAGCACCCGGTTTGACTAACCTTTTGGTAAAGCGGGCTGCGGAGATGTTCGACGAAGTACACTCCGTGCAGATTCGTCTGTACGAAAGCAGCAAAAGTGCCGACACTATTTCGCAATGGTCACCTGAAGTTTCCTACGATGAAGCCGTCTCTCACCCGCGCATCTATCGCAATCGAAAATTCAAGTTCGCCAAACGATTCTCTGAACTTGAGAAATTTCGCTTTCCCGATCCTATTGGCAACTCTCGTGTTGTCCTTGCCGCTCAGGATGAAGTTGCCACGATTCCCTACTTCATTCCCATGCGCGATCTGGACGTAAAGATTGGCGGAAATGAATTCGACCGGTTGCGCCGCTGGCACAAGGCAGGAAAACTCTCGCGGTCGCGGGGGATGTCGCGACGCAGCTTTCCAGAAACGTCGACACCACGTGCAATTGCCAGGCTGATTCGTCGTGGCATTCTACAAAATGCGCGCTTTGCGGCCACGGTGCTGGTTCAGGGCGTAAAGCGCACGCCGAAGGAAGATCAAACGTTGTTGATCCGCAGCGACGCCGTTTTCCCGACTCTCTACCAGATTCGTCGCCAGGGACTTTTCACGACTCCCGTGGCATATGCCACCGCACATGTGGCCGCGCAATTCGTGAAAAATTTTCCCTACCAACTCGAGGGGGTCTATCCACCTGAAGCGCTGCCACGCGAAACACGTCGCGCCATCCTCTCTGGCGTGCGCAAAAACAGCATCAAGATCACTCACAGAGTGACGGTGCTGAAACCACAGGAAGACGATGAACTACTTTGACCACTCAGTCACCTCAATCGATCTATTGGTTCGGATTAAAAGCGGAATTGAACTACGGTGGAAACCAATTAGAGCGGCCACGCCAAGGATAAGCGCGACCGCCTCTCCATCCGCGGTGAAGATCCGTCGGCAGAGGTGGGAGCGCAGCTTGCCAGAAGCTAGAGTCTACTCCGAAGTCAAATTTCCGGCAATGTGGAAGCAATTTCTTTCCGCACGTTTCAGCAGCAACGATTCGGCCGTGAATAACGCCGGTTAAGTTGCTCCACGTAAAACTCGGATTCAGAAAGGATTCTAGACACTCGATGCCGGACGGCACATTCCAGATAGTGCTCGTAGGCCGCGTCACCGCTCCATTGGCGCAAACCCATCCAGAAGTGTTGCAGGTTGGTTTTTAAGCGATGCAGAAAGTTTCGCATCAGTTCTCCTCGATCCATTGCGAAGCCACGTAGGGCGTCTCCTGCAATACCGCCTGCTTCCGCTTACTCAAGATGACGTACCACTGAGCCAGCGCTTCGACCAGCAGCACCAGAATCATTGACGCCAAAACAATGGTCACGACAGCGTCCAGCCGCTGATTAAAGATCAGCCGATGTGTGTCTGGAATTTTCTCCACGGGAATTTTCCCCGCGGCAATCTGCGCGGCCATCGCTCGGGCGTTGGAGAGAAAGCCCACGCGCGCGTTCGCGCTGAAGACTTTCTGGTAACTCGCGGTCATAGTTACAATCACCAGCCACGCCATGGGCAGCAGCGTCACCCAGATCCATTTCATCCGGCCCATTTTCATCATGATGGTGGTCGCCAACACCAGGGCCACCGAGGCCAGCAACTGGTTGGCAATTCCAAACAGCGGCCACAGTGAATTGATGCCGCCGAGCGGATCGATCACCCCCTGATACAGAAAATATCCCCATGAAGCGACAATCAGTGCGCTGGATAAAAGAATCCCCGGCATCCAATTCATCCGGCCGATTGGCTTCCACACCCTTCCCGCCAGTTCCTGGACCATGAAGCGACCGACACGTGTTCCCGCGTCGAGCACGGTGAGGATGAAGAGCGCTTCAAACATGATGGCGAAGTGATACCAGATGCTCAGCAGTCGCTCTCCCCCAATGGTGTTGGAGAAAATCTGTGCCATGCCTACCGCCAGGGAAGGGGCCCCACCCGCTCGATTGAAAAGGGTTTGTTCTCCAACAGCGCGCGCGAGTTCCGCCATATGCTGCGCGGTTACCGGATAGCCCCAACTGGTGATGGTTTGCGTCGCCGCCTCCGGTGCAGCGCCGACAATCGAAGACGGGCTGTTGATCGCGAAATAGACGCCTGGTTGCATCGCGCAGGCCGCGACCATGGCCATCACGCCGACAAACGATTCCAGCAACATCGCGCCATAGCCGATGAAGCGTGCATGAAATTCGCGTTGAATCATTTTTGGTGTAGTTCCGCTGGCGATTAGCGAATGAAATCCGCTCACTGCCCCGCACGCAATGGTGATGAAACAGAATGGAAACACTTTCCCGGCAAAGACGGGTCCCGTGCCATCTACAAATCGCGTCAGCGGCGGCATCAGCACCTGCGGTCTCACCAGCAAGATTCCGGCGGCGAGTGAAAATACCGCGCCGGCCTTGATGAACGCGCTCAAATAATCTCTCGGCGCTAGCAAGAGCCACACAGGCAAAGCCGACGCCGCGAATCCATAAGCAATAATGGTGAAAGACAGCGCCACGCCGCTTAATGTAAACACTTTTGCCAACAACGGTGAATCGGCCACCCACTGGCCAGCGACCACTACGAACACAATAAGCGCAACGCCAATCACGGAAGCTTCCAGCACGCGACCCGGACGGAAATAGCGCAGGTAGACGCCCAGTAGCATGGCGATCGGAATAGTCATTGCTAGCGTGAAGGTAGCCCAGGGGGAAGACTTCAGCGCGTTCACCACAATTAACGCCACCGATGCCAGCAGGATCACCATGATGGCCAGCACGGCAAGCTGCGCGATCAATCCGCCACGCGCGCTGACTTCCTCGCGGACCATCTGGCCGAGTGTTTTTCCGTCGCGCCGGATCGAGCAGAACAAAATCACAAAATCCTGCACGCAGCCACCGAGCGCCGCTCCCGCAATTAGCCAGAGGGTTCCAGGTAGATAGCCAAATTGCGCCGCAAGGGTAGGGCCAATCAGCGGTCCTGGCCCGGCAATCGCAGCAAAGTGGTGCCCGAACAATACCCATTTGTTGGTGGGGACAAAATCGCGACCATCGTCGTGGCGTTCCGCAGGAGTCGCACGCGTGTTATCGAGTGCTAAAACTTTGGCCGAGATGAACGCCGAGTAGAATCGGTAGGCCACTGCATAGCAGCACACCGAAGCCACCACAAACCACGTTGCATTGATGGGCTCGCCACGATGAAGTGCGATGGACCCTAGTGCGCCCGCTCCAAGGAATCCAACAGCAATCCACGCCAGTGTTTTCAACACTGATTTCATTGCGTGACGCTCGAGGCCAGAAATTCCTTCAACTCCTGCTTCAGTTTCATCAGCGATGGCTGATGCACATACATCATGTGCCCGGCCTCGAAATAGCCACCCGTCAAGTGACCGCGCAACGACGGATCGAGCCCCAAATGATCCATGGTGTATTCCGCGGCGAAAAACGGCGTGGCCAGGTCATAATAACCCTTCGCGACGTATACGTGCAGGAATGGATTCTGCGTCATCGCCCCGCGCAGCGTCTCCGCCACATTCACATACCGGTTTTCGTACGGGGAATAATTCCACGGCCGCACGCGTCCGGTCAGAAATTCGTACGGTAGATCACTCTCGAATTTCAGTTCGCCGCGTATGTACTCGTTCAGTGTGGCCGTGTACGGGCCAACAATCGCCGCAAGGCTTGGGTCGTAGCTGGGTTCCGCGCCTGCTGCATCTTCGTCGATACCCTTAAATCGTCCATCCAGGCGGCCAACGGTTCGCCGCTCGCTGCGCAACAATTCTTTGTCGAAACGCATGATCTCGATGCGCAGGTTAGCTTGCTCAATGTAGTCCGCAGGCAGTCCCGTCAGCCGCGCCAACTTCAGTGCAATTTCCGTGCTGCGCGCTGGCGGAAGATTGTCGCCTGCCATCAGTGCATCAGCATATTCTCCCGCGGCGAATTTTCGCGATTCGTTCACCGCTTTCTGCAGGTCTCCCTGCAAATCAGACGGAAGCTTCTTGTGATACCAGGCAATTGCAGTGTAGGTCGGAAGATAGAGGATGTAGGGCAGGTCGTTTCCGCGATCGAATTCCGCAGTCTGGAAATTCAGGATGGTGGAAATCAGCGCGATGCCATTGAGATACATTCCATAGCGGCCCTGTAGATATCCGGACAATCCCGCCGCGCGGGTCGTGCCGTAGCTTTCGCCGGCCAGAAATTTCGGTGAGGTCCACCGCTTATTGCGTGTGGCATACAGGCGGATAAAATCTCCCACCGACTGAATATCTTCTTCCACACCGTGAAATTGTTTAGGCGCTTCACCGGGAACTGCGCGGCTATAACCAGTGGAAACGGGATCAATAAAAACAAGGTCTGTCACATCCAGCAACGAATATTCGTTGTCGACCAGTTTGTAGGGAGGACCTGTCAAAGCCCCAGCATCTCCCATCTGCACGCGCCGGGGCCCAAACGCTCCCAAGTGCAGCCAGATTGACGCCGCGCCCGGCCCGCCGTTGAAGGTAAACGTTATAGCGCGCTTATTGAGATCGCTGACATCATCCTTGGTATACGCGACATAAAACACACTTGCTTTAGGGGTGCCGTCTTCCAATTTCAACAGAATCGTGCCTGCCGTCGCGGTGTACTTGATCTCCTGTCCACCAATCTTCACGGCATGTTTTGTCTGGATCACTTTCTCTTCCGGGGCCTTCTTTTCGTCCTTGCCTTTATCGCCCGATTTGTCCGCGACTTTGTCAGCAGCCTTGTCGCCGGGTTTCTCGGCAGCTTTGTCGTCCGATTTTTCGGGGGGTTTTTCTGCTGGAGTCTGCGCCTTTGGCCTCTGTGCGTATGTGCCACTCACACCGTAAAGCCCGAGCACCGCCGCGAACAACCAATGGATGCGTAGTTTCATCGTGTCAACCCGTCCCCCCGGTATTGCCTCCATATGCGCCCCGAAATCCTATGCGACTCCGCGGCAAGCGTCAATTTGTGTGTGCGTAAATGTGGGGTAACAAAGGTTCGAGAACTTTCTACTCTGGAACACTGGTGAATTTCAGCAGCGGATAGACCTCGCGAAACACTCTGACTATGTCACGGGAAAAGTCTGTTCTGGTTGCTGCCGATGGTTTCATTTTTTTTCGCACGATCCAGGCCTGAAGTTGCTTCCAATTTTCGGCCTCCGTGGGCCAGCCATTGATCTGAGTCCATTCGCCCTTTACCGTCCGATACCAGTAGCTGTCGTACCTTTTCGCCAGCCGCTTTTTCTGCTGCGCCACCCACTTTGGATTTGCCGAAACGCGTGGTTCTGCAACCAAGGCCAGCGTGGATTCTTTCCGCTTCGGCCCCGCGTAAATCCGAAATCCGGCCGTCACCGTCTCGGTGGACAATCCCATGTAAAGCTGGCCATTTTCGCGTTTCCCCGGCGCAGGAATGGAAAACTTCAGGTACATCTGCGTTTTGTAGATAGTTTTATCTTTCGCAAAACGAATGTCGCGGTTGATCCGCGAGAAATTGGGGCCGGTCCTGCCGCTCACATCGAATCCGTCGTCCAGATCAAGGACCGCGGGGGCCACTTCCTCCAGCATCCTACGGAACGGCCGCACGACGGCTTCCTGATAGCGCTCGCGATTGGCATCCATCCACTCTTTTTTATTGTGCTTTCCCAATTCACGAAAAAAGTCAAATGTCTTTTTAGTGAAAATTGGCTCGGCGGCAGGCATGGCTTCCTTTCTCCTGTTCGGACGGCTATACAGCCTACACCATTCCCATTCCCCGTCAATTGCACTATCCTTTTGCGGCGTCCTGCCGGGGGAGCTGGCGCGAGCCAGTATTTCTTGCACAAGGTGAGGTTCATGCGTTCCATTCGAGTCTCTGTATTTGCGACAGCAATTGTCTGCGCAGTTTTCCTTCCCGCGCTTTTCGCGTCAGACGAAATCAAAGCTCCTGCGAAAAAGGAGCCGTGGAAGTCTGAAGATATTATTTACGTAGAGAACGTGCAGCAATTTCGCATATCGCCCGACGGAAAGTGGCTGGCATGGGTCAGATCCGAGGCGGACAAGGAGAAAGATGGGCGCGTATCCAATATTTTCCTGTCGAGCCTGACGGAAAATCGCGAAATTCAGCTCACTCGCGGTACCGACAACAATGCAGGGCTCACGTGGTCACCCGACAGCGAATGGATCGCCTTCATCAGTTCGAAACCTCGCCCACAAGGCAAACCCGACACCGCGAAAGAGCAGATTTGGATGATCAGTCCACACGGCGGCGAAGCTTTCCCACTCACGGAGCTCGTGCGTGCTCCTCATCAGGTCGCCTGGATGGATAAAGATAACTTGATTTTCAGCGCGCAGGAGGATCCCAGCGCCTATGAACAGGCCGAGAAGAAAAAGAAAGATGATTCGCTGGTGGTGGATGATTCGGAACACGAGCCGCCCGTGCGCCTGTTCAAGATGAGCGCGAAGGACAAGAAAATCACCCGCCTGACCAACAATACAGATTGGATACGCAATTGGTCCGTCTCGAAAGATGGAAAATACGTGGTCGCCAACCACGCGAAGAGCCTTCATTACACCTTCGACCAGAAGGTTCCGCCGGTCACCATCCTTCACAATCTAGTCGATGGCTCAGAGAAGGAGATTTTCACGGAGGGCCGCATTCGTCCAAACGGTTACAAGTGGTCTCCTGATAATTCCGGCTTTTATGCCTGGGCGCCATTTTCCGATGATCTGAGGTTCCTCACCGCGTCGATCACCTTGCTCTACTACTACGACGTGGCCTCAGGGAAAAGCGCCCAAGTACCGCTTGATTGGGAGAATGGCATTGGTTCCGACCTGGCGGCCACAGGCGATGGCTTCATCGTGGGACTGGCCGGAGGCGCACACTTTGAAATGGTCCGCTACACGCGTGAGAAGTCGGGCGATGACTGGACCTGGAAACATGTCGCGCTCGAAGGGGAACACGCCAAAAACATCCAGGCGTTTGAAGTCACCGACGACGGCAACCGCATCGCGTACGCGTATTCCACCGCTAGCAAAATGCCGCAACTCCAGAGCGCGCAGCTAAACGGCAGCATGCTCAACGGGGCGCGGCAGCTCACCAAGCTGAATGACAACCTGGTAAAGAACCGCGAATTCGCGAAGACGGAACTGATTCGCTGGAAGGGCTCGAACGACGAAGAGGTCGAGGGCATTCTCTATTACCCGACAAATTACGAACCCGGCAAAAGCTATCCGGTCATTACCGCAATCCATGGCGGACCTACAGGCTCTGACAAAGATTATTGGAACAGTTCCTGGGCGTACCCGATTCCACTGTTGACGCAGCGCGGTGCTTTTGTATTGCGGCCGAATTATCACGGCAGCAGCGACTATGGACTGAAGTGGGTCGAGTCCATTTGCTGCGGGAAGTATTACGACCTGGAAACACCTGACATTAACATGGGCGTCGATTATCTGATCAGCAAGGGCCTCGTCGATCCGGATCGCGTGGCTACGCTTGGCTGGTCCAACGGCTCGATACTTTCCACTAGCCTGCTCGTTAACTACCCTGCGCGTTACAAAGCGGCCAGCGTAGGCGCGGGAGATATTGAATGGATCAGCGACTGGGGCAACGTGGATTTTGGCGATTCATTCGATTCGTATTATTTTGGCAAATCGCCATTTGAAGATCCGCAGCTCTATATCCGCAAGTCTCCTTTCTTCAAGATGGACAAAATTCAGGCTCCAGTGCTGATTTTCCACGGTACCGCGGACGTGAACGTGCCGCCCGCGCAGAGCTGGTCTTATTTTCGCGCACTGCAACACTTTGGAAGGGTGCCGGTCAAATTTGTCGTCTTTCCCGGGGAACCGCATGGCCCGCGCAAGCTCACGCACCAGATGCGCAAGGTGGACGAGGAGATCGCGTGGCTAGACAAATATTTCTTCAAGACTACGCTAGCGGCAAACGAAGCCTTGAAAGCAGGTTCGCCCCTCGATGTCGCGCTGAAATCAAAAACAGTTTCCCGCAGTGCGGGAATGTACGGAACTACTTACACCGGAAAAGGAAAATCTTGGTTGATTCCCGAAGTTGTAAACCGTGGGAATCTGGAAATTGGGCGGTTTGAAGTTACCCGGGCGCAATTCTCGGCCTTCGACAAAAGCTACAAGGTCGAGCCTGAGACGGAAAATTATCCGGCCAACGGGATTACTTTGGAGCAAGCCAAAGCTTACGCCGATTGGCTTTCCAAATTGACAGGGCAGTCCTGGCGCCTTCCGAGTGAAGTAGAGATGACATCCTACTTCGAAAATAAGGACGGCGAAAACACACTTGATTACTGGGCCGGGTATGCGCCCAATCCCGACGATACAATTCGCCTGCGCGAGAAACTGAAACAATTGCCAGGCTCAGCGCCACTGTTGAAGCCGGTGGGGAGTTTTGTCGGCCGGGGTGGCGATAACGACTCGCCTCAATTCGATCTGGGTGGGAACGCAGCGGAATGGGTGCTCGCCGCCGATGGAAAAGGCAAAGCAGAGGGTGGCAGCGCGGATTGCCCAGCCGACGCGCGGTCCAGTTGCGCGCCGTCGCAGGAATATACTGGATTCCGCGTGGTGCGTGGCGCTCCTCAGCCTTCTGCGGTAAAGCCCTAAGCACGGTACACACCACGCCGAAGGAGAAGCATGCTCCTTTCAAAACTGTTGCGGCGCGCTGGCGTCTTGATAACGCTCTCTTCCCTGTTCGGCGCCACCATGTCCGCGGTGGAACTGAGCAAGGACGACATCGAATTCCGCAAGGAAGTCTACGTCAATAGAAAGGGCGAGCGTCTGCAATACCGCCTGTTTGTACCCGTAACCTATTCCAAGGAACGCAGGTATCCACTCGTGTTGTGGCTCCACGGGGGCGAAGGTCGCGGATCCGACAATCTGCACCAGATCACGAAGAGCAACGAAAAAGGTTCGCACTTTTGGACCAGTCAAGAAAATCAGCAGAAATTCCCCGCATTGGTCCTGGCGCCGCAGTGCCCGCTCGACGACAACTGGGCCGATCCCGAACGAAATGAGCCGAGCGCGGCTCTGCGATTGACGATCGCAGTACTAGACGAAGTGGAAAAAGAGTTCTCGATCGATCTCGATCGGGTTTATATCGTCGGTCAGTCGATGGGCGGCCTCGGTGTTTGGGCCCTGCTGCAGGATTATCCGGAAAAGTGGGCCGCTGCGATGGTCATCTCTGCCTACGATAATTTCACGAATCCGAAGGTCATGGTGAGCATCCCAGTTTGGGTTTTTCAAGGCGACGCCGACCAAACGGTTCCTGTTGACCTGGTTCGCCAGATGATGAATCAACTGAGAAAACTGCACGCGAACTTGCGCTATTCGGAATATCACAAGGCCGATCACGATGTGGGGAATCGCGTGTTTGCCGAACCCGATCTGGTCTCCTGGCTTTCCGGGCAGAAACGCGGCCAAGCTAGCCCTCCAGCGCAAGGCCAACTTGGTACTAGCAGTGCGCCCATGAATCATTAAAATAAGGGTATGAGCCAATTCGCCCCAACCGAGCGCACCCAGGTTAAACGACTCCCCAAGCGCGGGAATTACGACCGCGACACGGTTTACAAAATTCTCGATTCCGGCATCGTCTGCCACGTTGGTTTCAGTGTGGACGGACAGCCTTACGTGATCCCCACGAATTACGGGCGGGCCGCTGACATTTTGTACATTCATGGATCGGCGGCCAGTCGCATGCTCCGCACCCTGGGCGAAGGCATTCCGATGTGCGTGACGGTAACGCATCTCGACGGATTGGTTCTGGCGCGTTCCGCGTTTCATCACTCTGTCAACTATCGCTCGGTGGTGATTCTGGGTACCGCCAGGCTGGTGGAGGATCCGGCCGAGAAAAGAGAAGCCCTGCGTATCTTCACCGAGCAGGTGATGAAAGGCCGCTGGGACGACGTCCGCCAGCCTACCGAGCAGGAATTGAAAGGTACCACGGTGCTGTCGGTAGCTCTCGGAGAAGTGTCCGCAAAAATCCGCACCGGTGGACCTGTCGACGACGAGGCCGATTACGTACTACCCGTGTGGGCCGGCGTAGTGCCGCTACAAACTATAGTGAAAACTCCAGAGCCCGATGCGCTACGCAAGAACGATCCGCCCATGCCGGAATACCTGAAAAACTATTCTCGCTAGATTCTGCAGGCGATCTAGATCCGCACCGCTGGGTTCATGCCTGTGTTTTTCCCCAGGGCGTCTCTGCGCCGCCCTCTTGAAGTTTGATTTGTAGTGTCCGAGCTTTCGATCGCCCCGTCGCATGACCTACCATCACTCGCAATTCAAACGAACCCGACAGTATGACCCCGACAAAATGCTTCTGACCCACGGCGTCTACGATTTGCACCCCGGGGCGTAGCGTCCCGCAATGACTACCGTCATTCCTGCAAACAAGCACGCCGCTCCGTGCGGATTCGCTCGTTTGATGCCGTCCCTATCTTCTGGATTCCGGTCCTGCGGTTCGACTTTCAGACGAAATGGCGTTGCACAATTTGTGGCCGCCAGCCCGATCTACGCCTGGGTATCCAACCTAGGTTTAAAAAGCCTGTATTCGTCATTCTTATCTTTCTCGGTACCTCAACCTGGATGATCCCCGTTGACCCGATGACATGGTACTCATTGGCACTTCCGTGTGGGCGCGCCGTTGGGAGCCATTCTTACCCTTGCGCACCTCCTACGCATGCCCAAAGCCCGCTTCCCGATCCGAGCTGCTCAAGGACTTTCCGCCTGCGACCGACACGGTACGCCCGATCTGCAGAACGCAATTACTGACCCTGTCTGCTTCCTGCTCTTGTCCAACCTGCGGAGTCGTGCACGGCTTAAGAACGCAAGTCGGCAAGGTGGGCTTTGCTGCATAGCGGAATGCACTTTGCATTGAAAAGTACTTGACAAATGGAAGCCTGACGCTATCCTATCTCTGTCCGCCGCTACTCACCACTCGGAGAACCTGCTGATGGAATCTTCGGATACTCAAAAATCGCCAACCGCTACGTTTGGCGGGGTTTTCGCGGACTCTGTCCGTTTTTGGGAACCGCCTCGTCTGCTCTATAACGTCGTGCTCGCCGTCGTCGTCTTGATCTGGCTCTTGGCGACATGGCCTCATTTCCGTGCGATGCTGACACTTCAGTCGCTACTGCTCCTCGTTGTTCTGGGATTAATCGCGAATGTTTGTTATTGCGCAGCGTACCTGATCGACATTCCGCTGCAGTTCTCTTCCTTTGGCAGCACCTGGAAACGCCTTCGTTGGGGGCTCTGGGCGTTCGGAATGCTCCTGGCAATCGTTCTGGCCAATTATTGGATTGTCGACGAGATTTATCCTTTCGTCCGTTGATTCCGCCAAGAAACCAGTTATCGTACGGGCCATAAATCCCGCTTGCGAAATGCATAACACGAGGGTAGGTTCAACTTAGAGCTAGTGCAGGCTGTGGAGTGAGTGTCACCGCTCTGCAAAGCGGAGGCGGCCTATGAACTGTTTGCGGCTCACCTTCTTTCCTCGTCGTACCAGTCCTGTATCGCAATCTTCAGCGAATTCTGCCAGGTGCGGAGTACCGATACCCACTCCATTCACGATTATGTTGCCGCATCGTTGCCGGCGTTCGTTTGAAGAATTTTTGATTCTAAGTGCACTTGCCTTTCGAAGGGAGACTTGTTATGCCAATCTCAACACGAATCAAAAATCATCTGGAAACAAATAAAATTCCATATTCGCTCCTCACTCATCCTTCTTCCTACACCGCGCAAGGAGCCGCAGCCGTGATGCATGTATCTGGCCGCGAAGTGGCTAAAACAGTAGTGGTGCAAGCGGGGAACGATTACTATCTCATCGTGCTTCCAGCTTCCTACCAGGTGAAGCCCGATAAATTGGCAGCTGTAATCGGCCGTCCGACCCGCCTGGCAACGGAGGACGAATTCTGCAGCCTCTTCCCGGATTGTGAACTGGGAGCCATGCCGCCCCTCGGCGAACTCTACGGGCTTTCCGTCTATGTCGATGAAGCACTCGCCGCCGATAAGGAAATTATCTTCAACGCTGGTACGCACAGGGACGCCATCCGCATGACGTATGACAATTTTGTACGTTTGGCGAAACCCACGGTCTGTTCAATTGCCACAAGGCACGAGTGAACCGGCCAGCTGCCCGGGCAACAGCAAAAGATTCGATTGGTGTCTCACGGGTCCCGGGTGGGTTCGGCGAGAGGAGTCGACCATGCAAACGATTTCACTCCACAAAGCGGCTCTTACTCTCGCGGTATTGCTCGGCACGGGGCATTTCTTCTGGGCCACTCTGGTTGCACTCGGGCTCGCCCAGCCGGTCATTGATTTTATTTTCTGGATGCACTTCATCAAGCCGGTTTATATGATCAGCCCGTTCAATATCGGCACCGCATTTGCCCTAATTGTCGTTACCTCGCTTATCGGCTATGTTCTCGGCCTGATCCTCGCCGGCATTTGGAACTTCTTCCAGCGCTAGCGTCTGGCTCTGGCAAGACTTGGCAATCCTGGCTCTGACCTGACGGAAAGATATCTCCAGGCAGCCCGCCAGCAACGAGGCGCAACTAATCCTTCGAGGGATGTCTGTTTCGTCGTGTAATAATTGACTGGGGTAGAAACATTGAACTTGGTCGCTTTCACTGGGGATTCGTTCGCCCGCTTCCGTTTCGGTTGGATGAAGTGGCCATACGCATTAGCCGGAACAGTATTGCTGTGGGCACCTCTGCTCGGTGGGGTGTCGAATGTGCAGAACAGTTCGATGGGGGGATACACCACGGATGGACCCGATTCCATTCACGGCACAGTACTGAATCGTGTGACTCACAAACCGATTAGTCGCGCCCTGGTCTATTCCCCGGGCAATCAATACGCCACGTTGACCGATGATCGTGGGCATTTCGAGTTCAAGTTCCCACCCCTGCAGAACGAGCCCGAGCTGAATTCGATTGGTGACCCGGCCGCGAGGCTCGACCCAAACCGGGCCCGGGCGATTCCAAATTTCAGGCCCAATGTCTACTTCGCGCGTAAGCCGGGGTTTCTTCCCAACGAAAATGAACCGCCCTCTTATCAAACGTATACAGAGCAAACCGAGATCATCCTTTATCTCGTTCCGGAGTCTTTGATTGTTGGCCACGTATCGATCCCCGGCTCAGAAGGAGGTGTGCGCATCCGTCTCGACCTCTATCGTCGCGAGAATGAAGAAGGACAGGCGCATTGGCGCCAGGCGGGGACATTTACCACCTGGGCCGATGGCGAGTTTCGTTTTAGCGAGTTGCCCGCGGGTACCTACAAACTGGTGACCAACGAAGAACTTGATCGCGACCCGAGCATCTTCACCATCACTCCAGGTGAAGCCTTGTTTGGTTATCCGCCGATTTTTTACCCTGCAACCACCGATTTTTCGGCAGCGACTGCGATCCAACTTGCAGCCGGGGAAACGTTCGAGGCCACGCTTTCGCCGCCACGCCGCGAGTATTTTCCCGTGAAGATTCCTCTGACCAATGTCACCGCCGAGCAACCCGTTGAAGTACGCGTTTACCCTATGGGACATCCGGGGCCTGGATACTCGCTTGGTTATGATGGTTCTGAACAGATGATTGTGGGAATGCTGCCGAACGGAACTTACACCGTCGAGGCAGATATCAGAGGCCAGCCCAGTTGGATCGGTACACAGAATTTCACGGTCGGTGGCGCGGCGCTGACGGGGACGGCATTCAATCTCGCACCCCACGGTTCGCTGGGCGTTAACGTAAAAGAGGAACTGCAGTCGGGGCAGAGTAACATCCAAGAGGTAATTGCAGACTCTAAGGGTGGCGCTTCAAGTAGTGCCACCCCGCGACGCGCCCTGAGCGTCCAGGTCCTATTGTTCCCCACCGAAGAGTTTGGAAATTCGGAAATCATCTCCTCGCAACAAGTGGGAGATCAGGAGCAAGCTCTATTTCTCTACAATGTCCGCCCAGGACGGTACCGGGTAATGGTGCAGTCCGCGGTCGGGTATGCAGCCTCTGTCTCATCCAGTGGCACCGATCTTTTGCGCGAACCACTCATCATCGGCATAGGCAGCGCAAATTCACCGATTGAAGTTACGCTTCGCGACGATGGCGCCGAAGTGCAGGGCACGATTGAGGAGGACGCAGAAAAGGCGGACAGCAAATCCACCCAGGCCGAAAGGGGCCGACAGGTCTTTGTCTACTTCCTTCCTCTCCGCGGAACTGCACAATTCCGCCAAACCGTAGCTGCAGATTCGAAATCCTTTACCCAGGAGCAACTCCCGCCGGGTAGCTATCGTGTCGTCGCTTTCGATCGCCAGCAGATGAATTTGGAATACGCCAGCGAAGAAGCTGTACGCAAATTCGAATCTCGGGGACAGGACATCACTGTCGATGCAGGACAGAAAGTACAACTCCGGACAAGCGTGATTGCAGGGAGCGACTTGCAGTGATCTTTTCCTCACCCAGATTGTGTTTAGCGTTTGTCCTTTTCAGCCTTGGGGAGGTGCCCGCGAGCGTCGCTGCACGGCAACAGAATGCAAACTATACGCCGCAGGAACTTGCGACACCGGCCGCTCAATTCAAAATTGCGGGCACCGCGGTAAATGCACTGACGGGAGCGCCACTCTCACAAGCGCGCATCTCCCTTGCTGAAACCAGAAACCGTGGCAAGCTAATCTCGCTGCTAACCGGGGAGAACGGGCATTTTGAGTTTTCCCAACTGAAGCCCGGCAAATATTCATTGCGTGGTGTGAAGCGGGGTTTTATTACCGCGGCCTACGACCAGCACGAACAATTTTCAACAGCCATTGTGACTGGCCCGGATTATGCAACCGAAAATCTGGTTCTTCGATTGACTCCCATGGCGTTGATCGCCGGCCACGTCCTGGACGAATATGGCGATCCGGTCCGTAATGCACAGGTGTTTCTTTATCTGGAAGATCATCAAGGCGGGATAAACAAAATCTCGCGGCTCGTCAGCTCAACCAGCGATGATCGGGGGTATTTCGACTTCGCCCAACTGCGTCCCGGAAAATATTTTGTTTCCGTCAGCGCCAAGCCCTGGTACGCAGTGCATCCTTCGACATCCAATGAAGGAGCAATCCAAACTGCGTCGTCTGCAGCCTCACCTTCTCTTGACGTCGTTTACCCCACCACCTACTACAGTGGGGCCACCGAGGCCGACGGGGCGACAGTCCTCGAAGTAAAAGGCGGAGATCGACAACAAATCGAGATTCATCTCAATCCCACATCCGCCTTACATCTGATCTTTCGCCTGGAGGAAGGACCACAAGAGCAAATCCGCGGACTATTGCTACAAAAGCAGGTGTTTGACTCCACGGAGTTCGAACAACCGGGAAGCACCCAGCGGCTCGCGCCGGGCGTGTATGAGGTGACGGGCGTGCCTCCGGGCCGATACACAGTAAGAATGCAGGGCGCTAACTCCGATCATCTGGATCAGGGAATTGAAGTCGATGTAGTTCGCGACGGTCAGGAGCTGGACACCTCTCACAGCGAGCCACTGGGCAGTCTGAAACTGAACGTCAAGATGCCGGGCGATGAAGCGCTCCCAAAACAATTTTCAATTGTGCTGCAGGATTCCCGACGGCGGTTGGTTGCCTTCAAACAAGCGGACCCCTCCGGCCAGTTTGCCTTCGAGGATCTGCTGCCTGGAAAATATTCCATCTTGGTTTCCGCAGGAGCAAAACCCTATTCCGTTGTGGGAACGACTTCCTCGTCCGGCGAAATGGCCGGGCACGAAGTGAGCATCACACCCGGAACAACGCTTGACCTCACCGCTTCGCTCAGCGCCGGCGTCGTCAGTATCGAAGGCGTGGTGCACAAGAAAGACAAGCCCGTTTCGGGCGTCATGGTGGCATTGGTACCGAAAGATCCCGAAACGCACATTGAACTGTTCCGCCGCGATCAAAGCGACTTCGATGGCACTTTTCTCCTGCCGGGCGTCATTCCCGGCTCCTACACAATTATCGCCGTGGAAGACGGCTGGAATTTTGAATGGCTGAAGCCCGGCATTCTCGCGGGCTATGTGCAACACGGTCAAGACCTGACCATTGGCGAATTGATGCAGGGCTCCGTCCACCTGCCGGAGCCCGTGGAACTACAACCTCACTGAGACGCCCATTGCTCCCCAATCCCGGGCTCGGGAATCAGGTTATTGTGGCTGCTTGGTGGCAATCGCGACTGCAACGGCCGCCATGCCCTTCCAAGTCCCATTTATTTTGACCCAGGTATCAATAGCGCGCTCCCGATGTAGGTAGAGCTCCCTTTTTCAATTCTCTTCATGCGGAACACGCCCACAGCAT
The DNA here is from genome assembly GCA_963741165.1 of Candidatus Acidiferrales bacterium. Lineage (GTDB taxonomy): Bacteria > Acidobacteriota > Terriglobia > Acidiferrales > UBA7541 > Acidiferrum. The sequence goes on from CAVUHB010000003.1 coordinate 74,489, forward strand.
TACGGTGTCGCCATAAACATGCGCGATGTTCTGCTCGTTGACCGCCTGAGAAGGCTGAAAGCCGGCGCCGGCAATTCCCGCCAGATATTCCTTTTTGTTGAAGAAACTTCCATCGCTGTCTAGCGCCACCAAGTCATCCGCCGGCAGCATTTCAATTGCCTCGGTGCCCTTGGCTTCTAAGGCGTGGTCCCATGCAATTTCGGGGGCCAGGACTCAGCCGCCATAATCCGCACTGTCGTCTAGCTGCGCCAACGGCAATGCCACCCCGAGCAGCAAAGCAGCTCCAGCAACGCCAGCTCGCTTTAGGAACACCATACCCTCCTTACACACAACAGAATCCTCCGGTGGACCAGACATCAAGAGTAGAACAGGGAAAACACGACGAAACAGGCAAATTCCGGGTTTGTTTCCGTGTGATTATGAACGTTGAACAGCAAAACAAGGAATGCCTACGGTTACTGCGGGGTGCCCGCGCTGGTTATTTCAACGGCGCCGGACGATTGCCCGGACCGTGCACTCGCATGTGGCCACTGGTAATCGGATGCCTCAGCCAGGTGGCGATGGGAACGATCAGATTGCGACGCCGCGAAATTGTTCGCCGAACGCTCCTCGTAGCCGCTAGTTCTGCCGATGACATTGCTAGAGGTTGTACAAAATAGCGAATGTCGCGAAGGAATGAATCGAGAACCTGCCGCCAATACTCAAGAAAAGAAGCGGCAGCATTCTGAATGAATTCAGGGACGCGGAACCGGGAACGGCTGTGCCTCCAGAATGTTTCCGCATCCGTCTGAGGAGCTAGTGTCCGCGGTGGGACCGGGATTTGCGTTCCACGTTCCGCGGCAGCGGCTAGTAGCGCTTCGTCAATCCTTGCCTGTCCGCTCGCTTGTTCAGGTTGGGGTTGCGGTTCAAGATCGCTCCTTTCAGGCGGCAGGAAGGCGGGCGGCAACGAGTCAACGACGGGAAACGAGATTAACCGCCCGAACTTGCCTACCGAGTAAACGTTCTCGACCGAAATCGGCTTGGCGGAAAGATCGAAATCTATGGCGATTCGCTGGATGACTTCGGGAGCAATGATTTCCTGCTGCTCACCATAGGCTGTGAGCAACGCATGTTCGCACAGCAGATTGATAAGTCGAGGGATTCCCTTTGAGTGCTCGTAAATGACCCGAAGCGTTTCCTCTGGAAAAAGTTTCCTGGCATGCAGACCTGCGCGCGACAGTCGGGAGTGAATGTATCCCACTGTCTGTTCCTCAGTGAACAGCGGCAACCTGCAGTGTATGAGCACCCGCTGACGCAGTTGGCGGAGTTCCGGCCTGCGAAGTTTTTCTTCCAACTCCGCCTGGCCAACAAGAATAATTTGCAGCAATTTGCCGCGTGCCGTCTCGAGGTTTAGCAAAAGGCGCAATTCATCGAGCGCTTGCGACGAAAGTGATTGGGCCTCGTCAATAATCAGGACCGGAAAATCTCCTGCAACGTTTCTGGCAATCAGCCACTCGTGAAGGCTACAAAGCAGATCTCCTTTGCGACGCGATTCAAAGTGGACTCCAAAGTCGCGAAGAATGAACTCGAAAAGTTCTGCAGGCTCCAGCAGAGGATGGAATACATAGGCTGTCGAGATGTGGCGCTGCTCCAATGATTCCAGAATATTATTGAGCAGCGTGGTCTTGCCAACACCCGCTTCGCCTGTCAGCACTAGCAACCCTTGCCTGGTGTGCAGCCCGTATTGAAGCTCGTTCAACGCAGAATCGTGCGCGGGCGTGGAATGATAGAAGCGAGGGTCGGGAGAAACGTGGAATGGATTTTCTCGCAGACCAAAATAGCTGAAAAAGCATTGATAGGACGTGGTCGTCATCTCTGGACACCTGGGGGGCGGTTTTCGAGGTGAGAGCAGATTTTAGGGGAAGTGGAATCAGAGGACAACAAGGATTGCAGGATCAAGCAAATAAAAACGTACCAGGACTATCAGAACTCAGATCCGCGCGTTGTTTCTTTTCCTTCAGGCCTCATTCGACAGTCAGGGAGCATGCCCACGCCACAGCAACAGTCCCTATTTCCGCAGCAGCTCGGCGAGGTGACGGGATAAGGAGGGTCGCTGGTTCGGTAATGGTCCCTTCCTCTCTTGCCTAGCTCTAGGCGCAGACTGGAGCCAGCGTAGGGTGGCAATAGGAGTCGTTTGCCCGCCTACCACAAGGAAAGGCCGAGAGAGTTCGGCACGGGAACCTCTCCGGAAGGCGGCCCATTTGCTGGTTATGACTCGAGGTTTGTCGCCATAGGTCCACTGAAAAAATACATAGACCATAAAGTTGATTCCGATGATGCACAGCGCGAGGAATATAACCTGTGAAACCATTTCGTTCCCCAAACGTTGGGAATGGTGATTCCGGAGACTAGAGAATGGAGCCGTGGCGGTTGAAAAGTCCTGAGGAGTTCGTAAGGAATCTGTTAGGCTGGCTTGAGTTTGAGTGCTGGAAGGCCTGCCTGGCATTCAGGATACAAAGAAGTCCGAAGAATTCCTTAAAACGACGGTATTTCCTATCAATCGTGCCCCATTCTCCTATTTCGATTTTGTGCCCGCAAATGCAGACCGCGGGGCCAGGTCATGACCAGCAGGATAGCCGCGCCCGTTACAAGTAGTAGGAATGAAGACAGGCTGATCCGCATCGAGGGAGCGCTCCCGTCTGATTAGTGGCAGGAACAGCCGCCACCGCAACAGCCGCCACCGCTTCCGCCCGAAAAGCCGCCGGATGGCGTGGAACCGCCGTTTGAGGGGGAAGCTGCGAAAACCGAAAGTTGGATCGACGCTTTCTTGCTGGAGCACTTGGGACAGGCAATCTCTTGCTGCTTGTTGATCACGATTTTTTCAAAGTGCTCGTTGCAATCTTCGCAGATGTATTCGTAGATGGGCATCTCAAATCCTCAATTTAGCTCTGGCGTAATTATAGCAAGGTCCACTGCGGCGCCAAAGGACTCCTGAGCGATGCGGAATCCCTCAGGTCATGTACCATCCACCGTTCACGCTGATGGTCTGGCCGGTCATGAAGTTGCTTTGGGCAAGTAGGACCGCAACGCGGCCAATCTCGTCTGGTGTGCCAAAGAAGCCGACTGGCAGGCGGTCCGGCGAAGCATTGGGGTTGGAGGTAACCATGTCCGTGGCGATCAGGGCGGGAGCAATAGCGTTGACGGTAATCCCTTCTTTTGCCAGCAGCGACGCGTAGGAATGTGTCATGCCGATCAGGCCGGCTTTTGAGGCTGCGTAGTGTGGGCCGATTACGCCTCCGGTCTGAGCCGCCACCGATGAGAGATTGATGACCCGACCCCAGCATCGTCGGCGCATGCCAGGGAGGGCGCGGTTGGTCACGAGAAATGCAGATTTAAGATTCACCCGGATGAGCTCGTCAAAATCGGCTTCCGTCAATTCAGTAAAGTGCTTCACCTGCGTGACGCCCGCATTGTTGACAAGAATCTCGACCGGTCCCAAGTCACGTTCGACGACGGACACAAGCCTCTCAACATCAGCAGAGAGCGAAACGTCGGCCTGCAGAGGAATCGCACGGCGGCCAAGCTCACCAATCGTCGCGCAAACTTGCTCCGCCGCGGCTCGCTGATTGCGAAAGTTCACCACGACGTCGGCTCCAGCCGCCGCGAGCGCTACGGCAATCGCGCGACCGATGCCGCGGCTCGCCCCGGTAACCAGCGCCACGCGGCTTTCGAGGATCGCTCTGGAAGACATACGGGAAGCATACCGCAAAAAACTACGGCCCCGAGCGAACTCGAGGCCGTGCGGAGTCTGCGGATAAAGGCGCTGGCATCCAACGGCCAGCACTGCAAATTAGTCGCCGGCTACAGCTTCGGCGGTTGCTTCTGTGGACTTCGCGGCGTGACCGTTGCCATTTCCGTTTGCGGGAACGATCGTGACCGGCTTGCTGGCGTTGGTGAAATTCGCTGGAACCGCCTTGGCGATATCGTTCACGGTACCGATCTGAACTACCGTTGGCTGGGGCTTCTTCAGAACCAGTTCTTCGTAAATCGCTCGAACCTTGGCTTGCTCTTCCAAAGCCTTCTTGCGGCGCGCGCGGTTTTCTTCGGCGGCGGTTAGAGGAATGTCATGTTCCAGGTGGCGAACGCGGGCTGCATCTTCGGCATCAATGACCAGCGAGTGTTCAAAGGTCTTGAGGTCGACGTTCTTGCCCTTGGCATAAATCTCGTGTTTGCCGTGGTTCTTGTACCACTCGGCAACCGTCGCGTTCTTGTGCATGTTCTCAATGATCTGGCGCCATCCCACTCCGGTGTTATAGGCGCAGAAACTGATTTCGCCTTGCTGCGTGCCGTAGGGAATGATGCACATTTCGGTGCGGCGGAAGTCGTAGTTGAACAAGTCCTGGAACCACATTCCTGCGATGAACAGGAAGTTCCATGGATCCTGCTGGCGGCGTTTCATGGCATCTTCATAGGTTCGCTCGGGTGAAGTCTTGCCATACTTACTGCTGGCACCCTTGGTGAGCGCCCAGGTCTTGTCGAACTTCTTGAACAGATCCCAGAGCTTCAAGCCCTTCGGTCCTTCGTATGGGTGATAGTTCTTCAGAAGCGCCATAGCCATCATGAAGTTCGAAAAATTCTTGCCGCGCGCTGCGTCGGTAATCGCGGTGACGTCCTTGGTCAATTGTTGTGCATCGAGGAAGCGCGGAACGGGAGCCCATTCCTTGGTTTCCTTGTTGATCATGATCGCCGTGCCCACGCCGCAGTTCGGGTGGCAACCACAAGAGAGCGAACCCCACTGCGATTCGTTGCCCTTGACCATGTCGGCAAACCCGGCAAAGGTACTGATGAAGGAGATAGGGAACCAGTCGCGGGTGGGCTCGATACGGCCGACCTGCGTGCTCACATCCTGCGCCAAATGCGACAGCGTGTAGCGCTGGCGGAGACGTCGTTCCGGGGTAATGTCTTCGTCGCGGCCGGTGAAGGAGACCGGCTGGAAGCTGATGAATGCGATCTTCTTGGGGTTTTCCATCGCGAACTTCACGATGGAGCCAACTTGATCGTTGTTCACGTTGTTCACGATGGTTACCACCAGAACGATTTCGATGCCCGCTTCGTGCATGTTTTCAATGGCGCGAAGCTTCACGTCAAACAGGTTGCCGATCTGGCGATGGCTGTTGGCATCGTTGCCAATGCCGTCAAATTGCAGGTAGGCGTAGCGCAGACCTGCATCGAACGCCTTCTTGCAGAATTCCTTGCTCTTGGCAAACTCGATGCCGTTTGTCGCGGCCTGCACGGAGTTGTAACCCACTTTGCGAGCGTAGGAAATGGCCTCGAAGAAGAACGGGCTCATCGTCGGTTCGCCACCCGAGAACTGCACGGACATCTGGCGGCGCGGCTTGATCTTCACCGCGTTGTCGAGGATTTCCTGCACTTCCGCCCAGGTCAGTTCGTGAACGTAGCCTACCTGGTTGGCGTCCATGAAGCAGGGATCGCACATCATGTTACAACGGTTGGTGAGATCGACAGTCAGAACCGAGCCACGGCCATAGCGAACGTTCGAAGATCCATGCTTGTGCAGGCCTTCGTCGTTGTGCGCGGGAATATCGCGGCCAGGGAATTGCGATTCAATCCAGGAGAGAAACTTGGAGTCGACGGCCATCATGTCTTCGTAGTGGCCGTGCTGCGGGCAATCCTTGATCATCCAGACCTGACCATCGCGCTCGACGATCTGGGCCTTAATTTCCCCGACCTTCTCGTGCATCAGGTCCTTCCAGTCTTTCGTGCCGGCGATGATCGCTTCGCGCGCTTCCTTCACGCAAGCCGGGCAGAGCGAGTCGGTTTGACGGGGATAGCCAAGCGTCGGCTTGGTCTTTTCCCAGGACTTCAACAGCGGCTTATCGGACCATTGCGGTGTAACGGATGGATTGGGATTCTTCTTGTTAAAGTGTTGCACGGTATCAAACGTGATACCAGCCGTCTTGCAAACCACCCAGTCCAACGACCGGAAGATCGATGTGGTGAACGAATTCGACATACAGCGGCACCCTCACTTTCGAGATAGCGTACCAAACTCGAAAAATCCCATTAGGAGATAAAAATCGAGCCTAAATGAAACAGCCCCCAAGGCTCTTTCAGGGTAACACGCGACTGGCGTACCCCTTAAGTCTTTGAACTCATACAGTTTGTCGCCTAGGGGGCTCGGAGGCCAGTGGGATACGGTAAACGGTTGAAAATGAGCATTAAACGGCTAGAAAGGTCAGCGAATGGCGCTAGGGAATAGCCCGAAAAGGGGTTACTGGTAGTACGCAAGTACTAGAAATTTCCCTTTCCAGGCTCGTGTTTCCTAGCTCTGGCGGAACCCTCCCGAAGTCTGGCTTTGGAAGGAAGAGGTTCGCGAGACGGCAGTCCGCTACTCGTTCAGGGTGGGTCGCAAGACCGCGATCAGGAAGTGTGCAAAATAGTGCGCTTCGTCGTCCATCTGCAGCCAACGGACTACACAATGGTCAGACAGATATTTGGCCACGCGCGTCTCGGGAATGCCGAGGTGCTCTGCAAGTTGCGGTTTCAGCGGAAGACCAGTGCGCGAGGAGCCGCGCAGTAACTGGCCAATGGCCACGCGCAGTGTCTTACAAGCCTCGACATAATAGTAGGTCGACAAATCTTCGTCAGTAAGCACCCACACACCCGGTCCTGCGGGCGCATGCGCTGCTTCATCGACTTTCACAGGGCTGCAAGCCAGCAGTCGCCGAAAGCTCATTTCTAATTGCGACAATCGCGAGGATAGCCCTGGATCGCCAGAGCGGCCGCGCAGAGACAGCGAACTCCCTTCGTTCATGCTTTCCAGCGAACGCGGCGCCGGCGCGGAAGAAACTCGTGGTTCCACCTGAACCTCTGGTTCTGCCGGCAAATCCGGTACGGCTTCCTTCGGCGCAGCCGTCCGTTGTGCATTGGCCGCGGGACGTTGATGCTCTCGTCCACCACGACGTCCGCGCCTTCGCCCCGGAGATCCGCTCTGGGTTCCCTTGGCAACGGCACTGTGTTCAACCGGCGCGCTCCGAGTAGCTTCGTCGGCAGTCGCTGGCAGGACAGCAGGCTCTGTCAAAGCTTCCGCTGTAGGAACAATTTCTGGTTCTAGTGCGGTAGCCGATTTTTCCTTGGGAGGCAGTGCGGGAATTTCTGCGGCTACTGTGGCCCCCAAGCGAGTGGCACTTTCTTGGGCCTTGGTCTTCCAATCGGCGCGTCGGAATCGTTCGGCCGCGGTGAGATACCACTTGCCCGCATCCTCGTTGTTGTTTACAGATTCGTAGTACCGGGCCAGTTCAAAGGCCACCATGGCGTCGCGCGTCTTGACAAAAAGTGTGGACAACTGGCCTGCCGGGTCTTTCCCGGTCCGGGCCCTGCGGATACGTGCTGTAATTTGCTTCCAGTCGCTCATAAGTTGCTTGCATTCTAGCAGTAGAAGGTAGCTTGCACCAGCAGGAGACCGAGGCGGAACGAAAAAGCGGGTGGCATTGCCCGCCCATGTTTACTGATTGACGGCAGTAAACCGGCGAAGTATCCTTTGGCAGTTGCATTTGGAGGCGTTCATGCAAGGTCTGCGCGCGCTTTTCGCAGCCGCCGTGGTGCTGGCTCTTAGTTCAATCCCTGCTTTGGCAGGTCCGGCAAATCCCATTCTGGGAACGGTAATTACCGCTGACAAAGCGCACGTTGGCGAGGGTATGGCCGCCGTTGGCACCACCGTATTTGGCGGCGACCGCATCAGCACCGAATCACAAGGCAGCGTGCAAGTTCGCGCCGGTGCCGCACGTCTGTTATTGCTAGGTTCCAGCGCGGCAGAGGTGAACGATACCGAAGGCGCCCCCTCAGCAAAACTCTTGTCGGGCACCGCGACTTTCTCGACCGGCAATGCCCATGCATTCACACTATTTGCTTCGAAAGCAGCAATTCGCGCGCAATCGGATGCGCCCACGATTGGGCAAGTGACCTACCTCAATGCCAAGGAATTATTGGTGACCAGCAAGCGTGGCCCACTCACAATTACCGTGGATGGCGAAACGCAGTTGATCGCCGATGGCGGTTCTTATCATGTGTATCTCGATCCTGACGCCGCGCAGAATCCGCAAGGAGCGGGTTCCGGATCGGGTCCTGGCGGGCGAGGTGGTTCGCCGCTCAAAGCGGGTCGCAGCCGGTTCTTGATTGTCGTCGTTGGAGTCGCCGCAGTAGCTACTTATTTTGCCGTAGACGAAGCGCTTGAAAGCCCGCACCGGCCGTAAATTTCTTCCCGCAAGCAGCAGGAACGCCGAAAAAGTAAGCGGCCATCTCGCGCGATACGGGATGGCCGATATTCTTTTCAGCAGTAGAATTCCTATAAAAACGCGACTACGTCGATTTCCACTAGCGCATCTTTCGGTAGGCGCGCGGCCTGCACCGTCGAACGGGCTGGCGGCGCAGCGGTAAAATAACGCGCGTACACTTCATTCATGGTCGTGAAATCGTTCATATCCTTCAGGTATACCGTGGTCTTTACTACGTGATTGAAAGCGACTCCAGCGGCTTCCAGTATTGCTCTCAAATTTTCCATCACCCGTTCTGTCTGCGCGCGGACCTCTGTGCCCACGAATTCGCCCGTGCGGGGATCCAGTGCAACTTGCCCGGATACAAATAGGAAGCCATTGGATTTAATCGCCTGGGAATAGGGGCCGATGGGCTTGGGTCCGCGGTCCGTCAACACGATATCTTTCATGATAAATTCTCCTCGGGGGATTCGGTAGGACAGCATAACAGACCAGGCGTTACGGCGGATAATCTAACGCCGGCGACGGCCCTGATTGCGGACGAAATTTGTGTTGGCATGGTTCCGCGAAGCTTCGCGCTGGGCGATCAGCTTTTCCGCTTCCGCATCACTCATTCCCTTAGCAATCGTCTCCAGTATCTGTTTCTCGCTCATTCCGGTATTTTTCAGGCGACCGATTTGCGCGCTGGTCATAGTAGGCAATCCCTGGATACGGCGATGAATGATCTCCTGGACCGTCGGATTGGTTAGCCCTATCAACTTGAGGGTGATTGCTTCTCCGCTCAGCAGGTCGATCTGATCCGATTGCGCCATCTCCAGTATCTGCGCATCCGAATAACCTGCGCTTGAAAGGTGCACTGCGGCTTCCCCGCTTGAAAAATCATGATTGTGACTGTGCGCCGTGTTGAACAGTGACAGGCATAGCTCATCGGAAGCGCCTGCCTGCTTCAATTTCGTCAGTTGCGCTACTTCCGCGTCTGTCACCTTCAACTTTTTCAATTCATCGATTGTCGTGGAATACATTCCAGACTGATCCAAAGCGCTGTAGTCGCGTTGTGGTTTCTTTTCACAGCCGCACAGAAGCACCAGGCATAATCCGGGAGCGAGTAGAAATTTGCGCATGGGAATATTCTAAGCGGAACGAAAGAGGGAAAAATCGGCTGTGCCTTGCCCGACACCGTTCCTGTGGCCAGCTCGACTCCGCTGCTTTCAGGAACGGTAGATGCGCTCAACGCTGTACACGCCATTTACACGTCGAATATTGGTCAAAATCAACTCCAACTGTTTCTTGTCGCTGATTTCGAGACTGGCTTCCACTCGCGCGTTCTGTCGATCGGGGCGGCTCTCGAGACTGCGAATATTCGAACTGGCGTCGCTGATTACCGCGGTGATTTCTGCAAGAAGCCCGGCACGATCCTTGGCGCGAATCTGCAGCTCAACCGGGAAAGTCGCAGTGCTGCCACCACCCCATTCCACGGCAATGCGGCGTTCCGTCTGGTACATCAGATTCTGCACATTGGGACAGAGGCGGGTATGAACCGCAACGCCGCGCCCGCGTGTTACATAGCCGATGATGTCGTCACCCGGAATTGGGTTGCAGCACTTTGCACGAAAGACCAGCAAATCGTCTTCGCCCTTCACAATGAGAGGTGCTTCCCCAAACCCCAGCATGCGCTTGACGGTTTTAACCAGCGTGGGCTTGGCATCCGCCGAAAGCTCGTCCTCTTTAACCGGTTCGCCAAAATAACGGCTCAGCACCTGGCGTGCGGAATACTTTCCAAAGCCCACGGCCGCGAAAAGATCATCGGGCTTGGAGAGCCCGTACTGCGCCGCCAGGTTCTGCAAATCTTCGCTGGGAATCTTCTTCAAACCCTTTGGAAAATTGCGCGATTCATTTTCGAGTAGGCGCCGGCCCATCTCCGTTGCTTCTTCGCGTTCCTGGGTGTTGATGAAGTGGCGGATTTTACTTTTCGCGTGCGAGGACTTGACGAAACTCAGCCAATCACGGCTCGGCTTGTGCCCCTTCTGCGTCAGAATTTCCACTACGTCGCCGCTGACCACTTCATGACGCAGCGACACCATCTGGCCGTTCACCTTGGCGCCCACGCATTGGTGTCCTACTTCCGTGTGCACCGAGTAAGCAAAATCAACGGGAGTAGCACCCTTCGGCAACTCTAGCACGCGTCCCTTGGGCGTAAATGCGTAAACTTCGACGGGTGCAAGATCCACCTTGAGAGTGGAGAGAAATTCGCCCGGCTCCTGCAATTCCTGCGACCACTCAATCAACTGGCGCATCCACGTGATGCGCTGGTCGTCGCCGGTAGAAACCGCTTTGCCGTCCTTGTACTTCCAGTGTGCCGCCACGCCTTCTTCCGCAATCCTGTGCATTTCCTGTGTACGGATTTGAATTTCGAACGGTTGACCATTGTGAATTACGGTGGTGTGCAGTGACTGGTAGAGATTCGGCCGCGGCATGGCGATGTTATCCTTGAAACGCCCGGGCACCGGCCTCCAAACATGGTGGACCACGCCGAGAGCCGCGTAGCAATTGCGCTCGCTGTCCGTAATGACCCGCACCGCAAGCAAGTCATAAATCTGGTCGAGGTTGCGCTCCTGTTTGATAATTTTTCGATGCAGGGAGTGCAGACCTTTTACACGGGCTTCCAGTTCGGCAGGAATGCCATTTTCGACCAGCTTACCGCGAATGGTGTTCTGCACATCTTCCAAGAATTTCTTGTGAATCGGCGCCTTCTCCGAAATTTCTTTCTGAAGAGAAAAATAAGCTTCCGGCTCCAGGAAGCGAAATGAAAGATTTTCGAGTTCGTCCTTGATCAGCGCCATTCCCAGCCGGTGTGCGATCGGAGCGTAGATATCCATCGTTTCGCGCGCGATGCGCAACTGCTTGACGGGTTCCAGATACTGCAACGTCCGCATGTTGTGTACGCGATCCGCCAGTTTCATGAGCACCACGCGGACATCGTGCACCATCGCCAACAGCATTTTGCGCACGTTTTCCGCCTGGCGCGCTTCCGGCGCCATCATGTTCAGGCGCCCGATCTTGGTTACCCCTTCCACCAGTCGCGCCACTTCTTCGCCGAATCGTTCTTCCAGACGCGATAGCGGGAATTCCGTGTCCTCAATGACATCGTGCAGCAGAGCCGCGGCCAGCGTCGTGGCGTCCAGTCTCAGGTCCGCCAGAATGTGCGCGACTTCCAAGAGGTGGGTGATGTAGGGGTCGCCGGAGCTGCGGAACTGATCACGGTGGCGCTCCGCGGCAATGTCGTAGGCGCGCCGGACCAGCCAGGGATCATCCGAAGGCCGGTTACTTCGCAGCTTTTCCAGGAGTTCTTCGAGGCGGGCGTTTAGTTGCCGCTCGGTACGGTCCCGGTTGAAATTCAAAGGAAGGTTGGCAGGCGACGGCATACTGTAGTGTACGACGAGATCGGGACGGGCGAAAGCGGAGCCGGTCGACAAAAAAAAGGCCCCAACTGAAGTCGGGGCCTTGCAAAAGTTTGCGGAAACGCCAGGCTAGACAACGGGAGCTTTCTCGGCTTCCTCGGCCTTCTTCTGTTTGATTTCCTTCACCTTGTCAAGCAGATCATCCGCCTGCTTGGTGTAGGAATCGCGTTCCGCCGTGGAGTCGACCATGTCGGCCTTGCGGCGATAGAGAAGGTTAAGATAGGTCATGGCATCTTCATAATCTGGTTTCAGTTCGACGGCCTTCTTAAGGTTGGCGATCCCGTCGTCGACTAGCGCGCCATACTTTTCCACATAATTCTTGCGGACGTCGGGAGGCAGCGGTTCGATATCCTTAACCTGCTTCTTGACGTTTGCGCGATTGTAATCCCCTCGCAGTTCCGTATTGCCCCGATAAGCGATCGCCCAGTCGATAACGCCGATGGAATAATACGGCTGAGGATCATCCGGCTTCAATGCGATATGCTTCTGATGGTACATCTTCGATTCTTCGAATTTTTTTGCATCAAACGGCTGTCCCGCCATCTGATACATGATCGAAGCAAGGCCGTCGATCGCGCTGAGATTGTTCGAATCCTTGTCGAGCACTTCCTTGTATTCCGCGACAGCTTCCTTTCCGTGATTCAAGTTTTCGTCGGAAGGTGCGCCGGGAATGTACTGGCTCGCGTAGGCCGTGGCGAGATAGAGACGAGCATTGATAAGTTCTGGATCTAGCTCCTTCGCCTGTTTGAAATCTTCGACAGCCGCGTCAAACTGAGCGTTCTTGAATGCCGCGACGCCCTTGTTTAGGAGATCGCGAGCGCGAAGTTTGCTGCATCCCGTTATTCCAAACAAGAGAATGAGGATTGCGGCCAGCGAGAGTGCCTTGCTGGCAATGCCAGAAAACCTGTCTGCAGTTTCCCGTGAGACTGATGCATGAGTCATGGAAGCTTCCATCCCTGATAAGCGTTACCCCAAGCAACCGGGGCCAAAGCTAGGATTCACATCCGCCCTATACGGGCCATTCCATCACGTTCAGCGGTTTTTTTCCAGTTCTGATGTTAGCAAACCGACCGAGGTAGCGCCGGCGGTGTGCATGAGATCCAGAACCTGGGCCACCGCATGAAATTCGAGAGACCGATCTCCCTGCAGAAACGCAACTCGCGAAGCGCGCAATCCCAGTATCTTTTCCAGACTTCCGCGTAATTCTTCGCGTTGTATCTCCGAGCGATTGATCCGGACGGAACCATCGGTGGTCACTGTTACGATGATCGCTTCCGGAAGAGGTCCCGGGTCTTGAATACCTTCCTGGGGTAGAACAACCGGGAGCCCCGACTGATGGTGCGGGATGACCATGAAAATGACCAGCAGCACCAGCAGAATATCAATCAGTGGGACTACATTAACATCAGAAACAATCCCACGCTTACCACCAAGCGTAAATCCCATAAGTCACCTCGCAGCCAGAGTTTGACCCTGCGAGAGGACCCTCCCATCGAGCGAGAAAAAAAGCGCTGCGTTTATTGCCCGGCCTCAAGCTTCGCGGTGATGAGGCCAACCTTGTCAATGCCTGCGCCGTGCATGATATCGATGGCCCTTGCGACATCCATAAACATCACGTCGTTGTCGCCCTTCACAAACGCCACTTTTTCCGCACGATCCTTGAAGATCTGTTCCATACGGCCGCCAAGCGTTTCCCAGGTTGTATCCTCGTTGTTGATCTTCAATTTATTATTCTGCGCCACCTGCACCACCACCGTCTTGTTTTCCAGTTCAACGTTCTGCTGCTGGTTCGGTGAGGGCTGGGGTACCAGTGTATCCAGTCCCTTTGGCGTGAGGGGCGTGATCACCATGAAAATAATAATCAGCACAAGAAGAATATCGATAAGAGGCACGATATTCGGAGATGCCATTGATCCGTGACCGCTGCCTACATCCATTCCCATTGCGAGTTCTCCTGTCAAGCCATCAGTTCCGCTCTGTGAACTAGAGGCGGCGCCGGGTGGGATCCGGCGCCCCTGTTAATTCAGCAAACGAACGAGACCAACGACTGGTACGTAACCATCCCTATATTATTGTTTCTGATCTGCAGGCTTACCGGCGCCTGCGCCTGATGTGTTCTTGATCTTCTCCGTCAGCAGCCCGATCTGATCAACGCCTGCAGAGCGGATTTCGTCTACGACTGCAACAACCGTGCCGTACTTGGCGCGTCCGTCGCTCTTCACGTAAATCGTTTTGTCCAATCTGTTGGCAATCAGGTCTTTGATCTGTCCGGTGATATCTTCCTTGACGATTTTAGTGTTGCCCAGGAAAATATTGTCATCGCGCGTCACCGCCACGATGATGGCGTCGTCTTTATCCGCATCCTTCATGTCCCGCGGATTGTCGACTTTCGCCATATCCACCGATACACCTTTCTGCAACATAGGCGTGACTACCATGAAGATGATCAACAGCACGAGCATAATATCGGCCATCGGTACTACGTTGGGGGCCGATACCTGATCGCCCGCTACTGGCTTATAGGCCATAGGTTTTTCCTTCTTCCTGGTTACTTCTTCGCGCCGCGGCGCAGGATGAAGTAGTTGATCAATTCCATCGAAGAGTTATCCATCTCGACGTCGAACGCTTCCACCTTGTTGGTGAAGTAGTTGTACGCCCAGACGGCGGGGACGGCCACGAGCAAACCGAATGCTGTGGTCACAAGCGCCTCAGCAATACCGCCGGCGACCGCCGACAGACCGGTTGCTTTGTTGTTCGCGATACCTTTGAAGGCGTTTAGAATTCCGACCACCGTGCCGAACAGTCCTACGAACGGCGCCGTGGATCCAATCGTGGCCAGTGCGGACAGACCGCGCTTCATTTCCGCGTGTACGATGGCGACGGAGCGTTCCAGACCGCGTTTTGCGGCTTCAATGACTTCCGCGTCGGAAACCTGCTGCGAAGCCGACTGGAATTCGGATAGGCCCGTGGCGACTACCTTGGCAATGTGGCTCTTCTTGTTGCGCTCGGCGATGGAGATGGCCTCGTCTAGCTTGCCATCTTTCAACGCACCGGCAACCTGCTGCACAAACAGACGCGACTGCTTGCGCGCGTTGTTGTACATCAAGAAGCGGTCAATCATGACGCCGAACGAATAGATCGAGAGCACGAACAGAATGAAGACTACGATTCTGGCGGCCCAGCCCATCGAGATGAGCATGTCCTTCAGGTTCCAGCTGGTTGTAGCTTCCTGCAACCAGACTGCGTAAACAAAAAGTGTTGCTAACATTCGTTTGCTCCTTATTTCCTAGTGGCCCCGGCTAGCCGGCACCAACAAAGTTAATTTCGACTGCGGAACTCGGAACGACGCGCAGTCCCACGTCACCGCGCCATTCCGTTTTACTTACTGAGCCAGCGAGAAAATTACGTCGATTTCCGTGTCGACTTCGACCGGGTCGCCGTTCAGCAGGGTTGGCTGGTACCGCCACTGCCGTACAGCATCCAGCGCCGACTGCACAAGCAGTGGGTGCCCGGAAACCACTTGCAACTGCTGCACGGTACCATCCTTACCGATGATGGCGTGCAGCTTTACGGTGCCACTGATACGCGTTTGACGGGCGAGCGGAGGATAGGAGGGCTGAACACGATTCACCAAGTGGGCAGCCTGTACGTTTCCACCGACTGTGATGCGCTTAAGCGTTGCCTTTGGCGGAGGAGGAGGCGCCATCGAGGAGCCCGCTCCACCAATTACACCACCAAGTACTCCACCCATGGATCCGCCGGATACGCCGCCGGGTACGCCGCCGACCATTCCCGCGCCCATGTCAGGAGGTGCTTCTTCTTCCTTAATTATTTTTACGTCTTTCGGAATGACCTTGGGTGCCACCAGTTTCCCGGCATCCATCAAATGGGCAACTGGTTTCACCTTCACAACCTGCACGGCCGCTGGCGGGGGCGGAGGTGGGGGCGGAGGCGGAGGCGCTAACAGAATCGAAGACATCAACGTCTTCGGGAGCGCTTCCGTGTAGATAAGTGGAATCAAGATAAGGATGGCAAGCAGACCAATTTGAAGCAGCGAGGACAACAGGATTGTCCAGGGCTTGTTGGTCTTCTTCGCTGCAGAAGTGGATACGACCATTTCTTCGAACATGGTGACTTCTACCTCCTGCCGGCTGGTGCGAGGCGCGGTTGGCCGCCTTCGTTCCCCCGGGGTTTGTTGCCGGCTGCGGTTCCGGTGCCTACTGCCGAGCCCTGTCCCCGCCACCTGTTCCAGGCGACAACGAGGGGTGCAGCAATACCAAAACTGGAATACGTTCCTACCACAATTCCCACCACCAGGGCAAAGGCAAAAGCCCTCAGCACCTGGCCGCCCATCAGGAACAGGACGAGCACGGTGAGAAACGTAAGTCCGCTGGTCAATATCGTCCGCGAAAGCGTCTGGTTAATCGACTTGTTCACCACGTCGGCAAACGCTTCTTTGCGCAGAAGGCGGCTGTTTTCCCGGATTCGGTCGAAGATAACGATTGTATCGTTCATCGAATACCCGACCAGGGTCAACAACGCGGCAATGACCGTGAGCGAAATTTCAAAACCGAAGATCTTGAAGAGGCCGAGAGTGATCAGCACGTCGTGAAATACGGCGATGACCGCTGCGGCTCCGAAGACCCACTCGAATCGGAAGGCAATATATACCAGCATGCCTGCCAATGCATAGAGGGTTACTCTTATGGCCTGGTTGCGAAGCTCGCCACCTACCTTGGCGCCCACGATTTCGACGTTGCGAATCGCGAACGGCGCAAGCGAAAAATTCTCTTTCAGGGCAGCAACGACCGCAGGGGTTGCGCCATCCGCTTTTGATAGGTCATCAAGATTGGTCAGCACGCCGCCGGTGTTCTTGTCCCGGTAGGCCAGAACGTTCTTTGCCAATTGCGAGTAACGATCGCCGGCATTTACGGAGAGTCCCAGCGGATCGCGCTGCGCCAGGAAATTCGCGAGCCCGGTAGGTGTCTCGGCATTGAAGTCCGGCTTTGTCGAACTGGATACGTTGAATGCGGCGTTCAATGCATTCAAAACCTTGGCTTTGCCTTCGTCCAACGCCTGATCGGTGTTTCCGGCCTGCTCCACAAAAATCAAAACTTCGTTGGAATTGGGATTGGCAATGTCGCTGATACTCTGGATTTCACTGTTCCCGAGTCCCTGTGCCTGCAGCCCCTTGCGAAGTTCGTCAATATTAGGCGCTTTGGCAAAACGGACATCCACGTTGGTGCCACCCTTAAAGTCGATGCCGTACTTAATGCCGCCCCTCAAAAATATGGCGCTCCAGCCGATGAGCAGCAGGAGTCCGCTCAATGCGAAGAAATACTTGGCTTTGCCCATCCAGTCTATGTTGGGCTCTTTGAAGAACTCGATCATGCCGTTTCGCGCTTCCCTTCCTTAGACTCCACACTGTTCCAGTTTGTTCCCCAAACCAAGGGGTGGATGGTACTGGAACTGCCAGAATCCTCTAAATGCTTAACTCCGCTTGGCGGTCCATCTTGCTCAGGTGGTACTGGAAAATCGTCTTGGACACGAAGATCGCCGTGAAGACGTTGGCGATAAGGCCGATCGTCAAGGTGATGGCGAATCCGCGTATCGGGCCCGTCCCGAAAATGAACAAGAAGAACGCCGAGACCACTGTTGTAACGTGGGTATCGATGATCGTCAGAAACGCCTTGTCAAATCCCGCATCCACCGCTGCCGAGGAAGACTTGCCATTCCGCAATTCTTCGCGAATGCGCTCGAACACCAGCACGTTGGAGTCGACACCCATGCCGATGGTCAGGATCACGCCCGCAATTCCGGGCAGTGTGAGTACCGCGCCAAACATCGCCAGTGCGGCAAGCAGGATAATCAAGTTGAGAATCAGGGCCAACACGGCGTTCACGCCCGACAAGCGGTAGTAAAACACCATGAAGATCATCACAACGACTAAGCTCAGAATGGAAGCCTGCACGCCGTGCCGGATGGAATCGGCGCCGAGCGATGGCCCGACGGTCCGTTCTTCCAGATACTTGATCGAAGCCGGCAATGCGCCCGCGCGGAGAATCAGCGCAAGGTCATGCGCTGTTTCCTGGCTGAAGTTGCCTTCAATCATTCCGCGATCGTCAATTCGGCTGTTGATTACAGGAGCGGAGTAGACTTTATGCTCCAGCACAATCGCCATTTGCCGGCCCTTGTTCTGTTCGGTAAATGGTCCGAAGCGCCGCGCACCTTCGCTTGAAAGCACGAAGTCTACCTGGTACTGTCCCGGCAATTGAGTATTGCGATTTTCCGTGGCACTACGCAGATCACGCCCGGTCACAACGGCCGTGCGACTCAATACATACCAATTTTCACCGGACTCGTTGGCCGGCCCACGCGCTTCACTGCGGCCACGCACTACCTCAGTGCCTGGGGGTAAAACACCACCGTGCCCCAGCATCGCGGCGCTTTCTGATGGATACGGGTTGGGATCTTCTACCAGGCGCAACTCCAGTTGCCCGCCTGCCTGAATCACTCCCTTTGCCCGGGTTGGATCGCCCTCGCCCGGCAATTGCACCAGAATTTCGTTGTCTTTGCGGCCGTGCAATTGAATCGTGGGTTCGGTCAAGCCCAAGGCATTGATGCGGCGTTCAATCGTTTCAAGCGACTGCGTCATTGTGGTTTCCTGAATGCGCGCGATGGCGCCCTGACGCAGTGTGAGCAGCAGAGCATTCGGATCGCCCGGGGCAGAACTCAGTTCCCAGTTGCCTTCAAACTGCTCATGTACCAGGTCGCGGAATTGCGAGACCTGGTCGGAGGGAATGCTGCGAACAATGATGTGTGTGTCGTCCACCCGGCGCACTTCCTCATACCGGATGTTCCTCTTGCGCATTTCGCTGGTGATGCGATCGACCGTCTGGTCGGTCTCCTGGGCCACCGCTTCCTGCACCTGCACTTGCAGAATCAGGTGCGTGCCGCCCTGCAAGTCCAGACCGAGTTTGATCTGCTGCGTGAAGTTATTCTTCAGCGCGGCCAGCGAGGTCGGGAAACTGGGCAAGCCAAGGATGAAATAGATGCACAGGAGAATCAGTGCAACAATCGCGAGTACTTTCCACTTCAGATTAGGATTCATGGTTAGAAGATCAAGCGCAGATTTGGGCGAGCTGGGGAGTTACTTTGCATCTTCCGATGCCTCCACCTGTGCAATCGCCGCACGCGCAACGCGGATTTTTACCTGGTCGGCGATCTTGAGTATGACCGTGTCGCCGTCCATGCCATTCACAGTGCCATAAATGCCCGAAGTCGTAATAATCTTGTCCCCGTTTTTCAGGGCAGCGAGCATCGCTTGCACCTTCTTACGCTGCCGCTGTTGCGGCAGAATCACCAAAAAATACATGATGCCGAACATGATGGCGAACATCGGAAGCATGCCTACCAGCCCGGCCGCCCCACCCGCCTGTAAATAGGTAATAGCAAACAAAATCATGTTCGTCGTTTCTTACCGTACCCTTTCCGCAAACTTCCACATCAAACCGCCAACTGGAACTGCCAACGAAGAAGATGTTGTCGTTTCCGGAGCTGGAAATGACTTTACACTAGCGGAAATGTTTCCGCGAATCCTGCCCGCTCGATTCTCGTCCTGAGATTCGACCCAGTGCGGGTTGACTTCGCTTTCTTACCGCTTCGCCCTCGCCCGATCATCCGCCTCAAGCTGGACCAACATTGTAGCGCCCACGCAGCTCAGACGCGAATTTTTCGAGTTGTCCAAAACTGATAGCCTCTCTGATTTGCCGCATGATGTCAAGGTAGAAGTGGACATTGTGGTGGGTTGCCAGAATCGCTGCGGTGATCTCTCCTGCAGCGAACAGATGCCGAAGATAAGCACGCGTATAACGCCGGCACACTGCACATTGGCAGTTCGGATCGAGCGGCTTTTGGTCTTCTATATAACGCGCATTCTTGATCAACACGCGCCCTTCACTGGTGTACACGCACGCGTGTCGCGCAGCCCGTGTCGGCAGCACGCAATCCATCATGTCGATTCCCAATCGGACGTACTCCGCTAACTGCTCGGGGCGTCCTACCCCCATCAAGTAGCGCGGCCGCTCTTGCGGCAGCAAGGCAGTCACCTCTCCGGCCATCTCACAGGTCAGCGCATGGGGCTCGCCCACCGCCAGTCCGCCCACCGCGTAGCCTGGAAAATCCAGTTGCAGCAATTGCTGGGCGCTTTCGCGACGTAAATCCGCAAAGGTTGCACCCTGAACGATGCCGAATTGCCATTGCTGCAGGTTCCCATATTGTTCTTCCTGTTCCAGAAACCACTTTCGAGCGCGTTGCGCCCAGTGCGTCGTACGTTTCAGTGCCGCTTCAGCGGCGACTCGCGGAGCGGGAGTTTCAATACACTCGTCGAGAACCATGGCAATGTCCGAACCAAGCGCGAGTTGAATCTCCGCCGCTTTTTCCGGGCTCAGCAGATGTTCAGACCCGTCGATGTGCGAACGAAATCGCACCCCTTCATCGGTAATTCTTCGCAGTTCCGAAAGACTGAATACCTGGTAGCCACCGGAATCCGTCAAAATCGCATTCCTCCACGACATGAACGAATGCAATCCGCCCAATTTCCGAATTAACCGATGTCCAGGACGCAAATAGAGGTGATAGGTGTTGGCAAGAATAATCCGCGCACCCAGCGTCTCCAAGGCATCTTGGGTCAGTGCCTTGACCGTGGCGGCAGTTCCCACGGGCATGAATACCGGCGTCTCGATCAAGCCATGAGGGGTGGTTAGCCGCCCGCAGCGTCCACCCGCCGGATCAGTTTTCGAAACTACAAAGGAAAAATTCACTCCTCAAGTGTATCAGGAGAAAATGAAGGCGATTCCGACACGACAAACCACATATACAAGGAATACGGAAATCGCAATGGTGAATGCCTTGCCGCCCTTTAGCTTTTTGGGATTAACGGCCGTAAAACCAACGGCAAGGAGGAACAGCTTCCAGAATTCCAGAAGGTCGATGTTTTTGCAAAGTGCCACAAGCCATTTCGCCGAATCATCGGGGAGCATAGCTGCGAGATTTGTAGCCACTGGGTTGTCCAGATCGAACATCCCCACGGGTTTTAGGAATAATACCGTGACAAAAAGGATCGTGCCGATGATGGCCGCGGGAATCAACGCGTGTGCCACGATCGCCATAGATGTCTTGTAATTGGTTCCGACACCGGCCATTAAATTGTAGGCGCCCATCATCACCAACGCGATCACCAAGATGCCCGCCACGGGAATAATCGTCCCAAAAACATACGCAAACGTCGGCGAATATTTTGCGCTGATCTCCACCTGTTGTTGCTTTTGTTCTGGCGTGAGCTGTGCCGCCCGTGGACTCTTTTCAATCTGCTGCGCGATGTAATCGCGCCAGTTGAAGTGGCTATTCAGCGAAACTACGCCGATTAGCCCGAGAATGAGCATCAAGGCCATCGGCAACAGCCAGCTCGGGTTGCGTACAATATCTCCAAACGTCGCCTTCGGTGAGAAAAACATGCCGATAATCCGGCCAAACGGAGAAATGGAAGCCTGCGGCTCGGATACAGGTGCGGGAATAGAAGCCATTGAAGAGTCCTCCACCACAGAAGATTCGAGAACGATTGCTAGAGGTAGTACGCCGGGCTAGGCTGGAAAATATCACACGTTTCGTCTAGAAGGAATCACCGGAACAGCCGCGATCAGCTCGCGGGTATAGGCCGCCGTCGGGTCCTTCAGGACGAGATCCGCCGGGCCAACTTCGACCAGTCTACCGGCCCGCATTACGGCAATATGGCTGGCGATCTGCGCCACCACCGGCAGACTATGCGAGATGAATAAATAGGTAAGATTGAACTCCCGTTGCAATTCCTGTAAAAGCAGGAGCACCTGCGCGCCCACCGATACGTCCAGCGCCGACACTGGCTCATCCGCTACCACTAGTTTCGGCTTCAGGATCAGCGCGCGCGCTATCCCGATGCGCTGGCGCTGACCGCCGGAGAATTCATGCGGATATTTCTTCACCGCATCTTCCGGCAATCCAACGCGAAGCAGGATTTCCCCCGCCTTTTCAAATCGCTGCGGCTGCGTCAGCGACGTCTCGTGGATACGCAATGGCTCCGCCACGATTTCCCCCACACGCATTCTCGGATTCAGAGACGCATACGGGTCCTGAAAAATCATCTGCATCTGGCGTCGCGCAGTGCGCAACTCCTCCGCTGAGTGCGCCAGCAAGTCGCGTCCTTCCAACAAAATCTTTCCGTCGTCCGGCTCAATCAGTCGCAGCAGCATGCGCGCCAAGGTGGTCTTCCCGCAACCACTCTCGCCCACGACGGCAAAGGTTTCGCCCGCCTCCAAGAAAAAACTCACATCCTCGACAGCTGTGAACTCCTCGCCTCTGCGCGCAGAACCAGAGGTTCCCCCCGCGCGCGGAAACGTTTTGCGCAAATTGCGAGCTTCCAGAAAGTGCACCAGTGGTTCGGTCATAGCAGCACACACCTGGCGGAATGGCCGTCACCCGCACTGCGGAACTCCGGAACCGCGGTCTCGCAGTCCGCGCGGCGAAACTTGCAGCGTGGCGCAAACGAACATCCGGGTGGCAGCGCCGTTAACCGCGGCACGGTTCCAGGAATGGGGGTCAACTTCCCGCGCAACAGCGTTGGCGAAGCCGCCAGCAAACCCTGGGTATAAGGGTGCTTCGGCGAAGTGAGTACATCGGTAATGGCACCTTCTTCAATAATTCGCCCCGCATACATCACCGCAATCCGATCCGCCACCTTTGCCACCACGCCCAGATCGTGCGTGATGAACAACAGTCCCAATTCCATTTCGTGCCGCAGCCTGTCGAGCAATTCCAGGATTTGCTGCTGCACGGTTACATCAAGCGCCGTCGTCGGTTCGTCGGCAATTAAAAGTTTCGGCCGCCCCGCTAGCGCCATGGCAATCATGGCGCGCTGACGTAATCCGCCGGAAAGTTGATGCGGGAATTGCTTTGCGCGAACTTCCGGCTCCGGCACCGAGGCATGCTCGAGCGCGCTCCTCAACCGCCGCTGCAATAGTTCACGATTGATGCGAGGTTCGTGCGCGCGAATGGCCTCTGCAATCTGCACCCCGATGCGCATCACGGGATTTAGCGAGGTCATTGGCTCCTGAAAGACCATGGCGATGTCGCTCCCTCGCACACGGCGCCATTCGGCCTCCTGTAACTTCGCCAAATCTTTATCCGAACCATCGCCGGCATCCAGCAGGGCCTTGCCGCTCACCCGCGCGCCCGTCGGAAGCAACCCCATCAAAGCCAGCGAAAGCATCGTCTTCCCGCTGCCTGATTCCCCCACTAACCCCAGCACTTCGCCTTTGGCGATCCGCAGCGACACGTCATTCACGGGCCGCACCCATCCCATCGGTGTCGGCAGTTCAACGGTAAGCCTGTTTATGTCCAGCAGATTGCTCACGTGAGAATAATAGTTTTCTTTTCTGACATTTCCCAATCTTTCTCCGCAAATCGCTTCGTAAGCCTACAATGCGGCAACGGAACAATGAATCTAATGCCTTCGACCGAACCACAGTGCAGCTGCAGTCAGCCGCAGTTCAGAGTCGACATCTTCCCAGTAACGCAAGCACGCGGAATCAGCTTCCCGCACTGACCTTTTGATCGTGGCCACCGTTACTTGCCCTTGTTGTGGCAATGAAATTCCTTTACGCCGATTCTATGCCGAGGTGATCAAACCGTTTTGCAGGAGATGTGGATGGAACGTCGGTCGGGCCCAATCCGAATTGGGCGATCAAGCAGGCAGTGTCGGCAGCCTGACAACTTTGCTTTTCCTGAGTGCGGTAGCACTACGGGCAGTGGCAATTCGTCCACGAGGTTTGCTTGATTCTTTCCCTGTCCCATTGATATGAGGTCCCAGCAGCTTCGCTTTATGGAGGGATCGACGGAGAACTAAGCGCTTGATTGATGAAGCTCCGTTGGCGGGTAAACCCGTGCCTAGCGAGCAGCCTGATAGCCATCGCTTCGCTGTATCGCCAGAAAATCCAAGCTCTACCTCGCCCCAGGACGGTCCTGCTTAGATCTGTCGCGGAGCGGTCAGAACTCATTTTGCTTGGGGCGATAACCGGGATCGGCTCAATATTGTTTGCATTTACTCGGAGTTTGCACGCTGAGCGGCTGAATTTCACAACTATTTTCTCACAGCTTCCTTTTTTGGTGATCCTCTTCCTCTTGATAGCCCTGAGGGGGTGTACGATTCGAAGGCAGCGTTGGAAGTTGCGGCTATTAAAGGACGGAGAGGTTGCGGCGGCGCGCGTTGTGGCTCAGCAGGTTCTGGCCACAGCTAAACGTAGCTAGGGCCAGAAGACCTATGAATTCGCCCTTCCTGCAGGCCTGCTTATTCGTAGAACAGAAACGGATCAGAGGAGACGCGCATTCGAGGACATGCTGATTCCGGTATTTTTTGACCCTTGTAGCCCAAACGAATGTGTAGCACTCTGCGCAACCTATTATCAACTACCGGGCGCAGATTTCTGATATCTACCGTGTTTCTGCAGCGGGGATAGTAAACTAAAAAGTCCCATGGCCACCGCTGTCGCCCAACGTGTCGACTGGAAACTGCTCTGGGAGCAGCGCGCCTTCCGCTTCTTCTTCACTGCGATGTTCGTCTCGCTGTTCGGCAGCGGCATGAATTTCATAGGCGTCAGCTGGTACATCATGTCGGCCACACACTCTACCGTCGCCGTGAGCTGGCAAGTCATCGTCGTGACCCTTCCAGGTCTGGTCGTTCCGTTCATCGGTGGCGTGCTCATTGATCGCATGGATCGCCGTTACCTCGGTGTGCTGCTCGACCTCGCGCGCGGCTTCGCCGTTCTCGCCACTGCCTACATCGCTTGGCGCGGCCATTTGGAAATCTGGCATCTGTACCTGATGACGCTGGTCACCGGTACCGGTTCCGCCGTTTACTGGGCCAACGTGAATTCGCTGGTGCAGGAAGTCGTCCCGCCCAGTCAGTTCACGGGTGCCAATGCCTCGGTGCTTGTCGGCGTGCAGAGCGGCATGCTCCTTGCCGGCACCTTCGTCGGCTTCATTTACGATCATGTGGGCATTGCCGGCATTCTGTTCGTCGACGGCCTGACCTACTTCGTTTCTTCCTATTGTCTTTTTCTACTGCGCAAGGGCTACGTCAATCCGCGCGATCACAAAAGTTTTCCGCGCGAATATTCCGAATCCACTCAGGGCACGGTGCAAGCTCTAGAAAGCGGCGAGAATCCCGAGGTGGCTGAGGCGGGCCTTTCATTGGCAATCTACGCGGACATGAAAGAAGGTTTCGGCTATCTACGGCAGCAACCGGTGGTCCTGGCGCTTGGCATTACCCACGCCATCCTGATGGCCAGTGTCGTAAGCTCTAACATCGTGGTCGTCGCGCTGGCCAACGATCTTCTTCATTCCGGTGCCCGCGGGTTCGGCTTCATCGAGGCCGGCTGGGCCATCGGCGCAATCACCGGCGGATTCATCACCAGCCAGTTGCCGCAGAAAATTCGCTTACCTCTCTACGTTGCGGCAATGGCGGGACTGGCGCTGGGTCACATGGCCGTGCCCTTCGTGGCATTTCTCTTTGGCGCCGCACTGCTGCAAGGTTTCTTCGGCTTTTTCCGCGCACTCGGGGGCATCGTAGCGCAATCCGCGCTGATGGCCATCGTTCCCCGCCACTTCATGGGTCGCACGCAGTCCGCGTTCGCCATCTTTGCCACAATTCTTCAGCTCGCAATGAGTTTTTCACTTGGATGGATCGCGCAACGATTCAGCATCGCCACCGGATTTTTTCTACTGGCCACCATGTACACCGGAGCAACATTAACCGCTATCCGCGCACGGCGTTTGCTGATGGAATCGACCTAGGAGTCAAGAATTTTTGGCAGACGACACTGGACCGGGCGCAACATCCTTGCCGCCCAAAACTTCAATTGCCGCCTGATACAGTTTGGTTCGCAACAGGTAGCGTTCATTAGCCCGCGTAATGTACCTGACGCCCAGTTCCACTCCACCCGGCACGGGCTTAACACTGATGGCCGGTTCGGCAGAGAATCCCGACATCTCGCGGGAATGCGTGGCGGTGCGCCACTCCTGTTCCGCCTGCTCCACACTTTCCTGTGTGGCTTCGCGAACTTTTCTGTGAATCGCATCGACCATCGGATACGGGTCCTGCCCGGCGGGCAATACAACCTGCAGCTCATCCCACAACCATTGGCCCGTAGTTGAGAAGTTAAAATAGTGCCCTTCAATCGCGTAGCTGTTGGTGAACGTTACACGGCGTCCGGTCGGATGACCGGAATCGGTCCAATTTCCCGTCTCGAGTAATACGGTGTGGAATGGACCGATCTGCACGACTTCGCCGGTAACGCCGTTGATCTCCACCCAGTCTGCCAAGCGAATTCCATTTTTCCCCATCAACACGAACCAGCCCACAAAGCTTACGATGAAATCCTTGAGCGCCACCGTCAGACCCGCTCCGGCCAGTCCTAGAAAAGTACCAAGCTGGCTTGGCGGCCCAAACAGCACCAGTAATATCAATGAAAGCGCTATAATCTGCGACGCGACGCGTGCTACCGTACGAAGCGATTCGACCTGGCGGCGGTCCATCGGAATGTTGCGCACTAGCGAATCCATCCATGTGCTGAAAAAGATGGCGACGAGCGCGATCCCCAGGATGATCGCTAATTCGCCCAACCCGCGATGCACAACGGCACGCTGGGACCCGGCCACCAATTCGATCCACTGCGCGTACACATTGCCAAGTTCCTTCTTGGTGGTGATCCGCTTGTCGTAGGCCGAAACTATTTTCTGGTCGTTGGCCAGTGCTTCGGTCTTTTTCAGAAGCTCTTTTGGATCGGTTACCGCTTGTTTCTTTTCCGCCTCGATCTGCATATCCAGTGCGTCGTGCCTGGCCGCTAGTCTGGCCACGGACGCTTCTGTGTCCGTTTTTGCCTGCCACAAACTTAATTGTTTCTGGTGCAAGGTGCGCCAGCGCGTCGCGCGGTGGAACAGTCCAGGTTGCTCGACTGACTCTTGCTCCGCGGGAATCGCGGATAGCGTATTTTGCGAGGCGTCTTCGTGCAGCTTCTTCATTGCCGTCAGCCGCTCAACGGAATCGCCGCCGGCCTGCTGTAAATCATGCTTCGCGTCGTCGACCTCATCTTGCGCCAGGTCGATGTCGGCTTCCGCCTGGATCAGATCCGCTTCAACGGTCGCCTGTTTGTCCGCAGAGACTTTTACCAAATGTTCCGCAAGTTGCTTAGCGCGCTCCTGGGCGGCCTCCAGTGCCTTCTCGGCCTTTTCTTTCCGTGCCTTGCAAGCGATAGCCTCAGGAGAAAGCGGTGGTGGGTGCAACCGGGCATCGCGGATGGCCTCATCAAAAGCCAAGTCGGCGTCATAGTCCGCAAGCCGAAGTGCTTCCTCCGCCAGAGTGCGCTGTTCCCGCGTTGTCGCGGTCTGTGCCAGTTGCTGCGCGGTTTTCAGCGAACGTAGAGCGACGATGGGTCTACCCGCTGAGCGTCCGGTGCCGTTATCTGCCGGCAATACCTGTCGCGTTTGCCATGCTGCATAGGCGGTGAGTCCGATCAGGACAACGATGAGAACAGCTATTACCTTTTGTGTTTTTCTCATGACCGCACGGGCGCTCCGCAACTGCTTGCGTTGATTGTGCCGGGAAATTCCAATTTCGCGGATTCCCACGGGAAAGGCAAGGGGTTCTTGGCCACGCTGCGTACAGATGGTTTCAGGCCCGATGACCACTCTCACCGCTCCCCACTCTGCCTTTGACAATCTCGTAACATTTCCGCCCTTTCCCTGTAATAAGCGAAAGGTAACGTGCCAGTGCTTCGCCGGTTTTCCATCCGCGAGCCATAGACGAACTCCAGGTAGACGAGTGCTTTGCGTCCACCGATGGGGCGAACCTCCAGGCTTCCGGGAAATCGCGTTGAAACGAGAAAAGGGAGAGTCCATGAAAATAAATTTGAAGTTGAAGTCACTCGCGGCACTGCTAGCCGCTTCTTCTCTGATCAGTCCTGTTTATGGTGACGAAGGAAAAGTCCCCAAAGGAGTTCCGCATCTCGATCACGTCTTTGTGATCATGATGGAGAATCACGCCTACACCCAGATCGTCGGCAATCCCGACGCGCCTTTCACCAATCAGTACCTCAAGACAGCTAACACCGCGCAAAACTACTTTGCCGTCGCACATCCTAGCCTGACCAACTATCTGGAAGTAGTTGGTGGTTCAAACTTCGGCGTTCTGAACGACAATAGTCCTGACTGGCACAACACCAACTGTGCAACCAATCTCTCCTCTGGCCAGCCCTCCCTTGACGACGGCACCCATCCCAACATTTGCCCCATCTATGGATCGGGTACGGATGCCGCCACTCCGGCCATCGATTATTCCAATGAGACTTCAGGCCCTCCCGGAGATATCAATATCGACGGCACTTTCTCCGTTCCCGCCGCTTCCAACATTTCTGGGAAGACCATTGCCGATCAATTGACCGAATGGAACAAGAGCTGGAAGAGCTATCAGGAATCCTTACCCCCTTCAGGCCCCGATGGCGTGAACAATAGTGACGGTTTCTTCACCAGCGGCGCGGAAATCCTGGCCGCTCTGCCAAATGAAAAGCAGACGTTGATCAATCTCTACGCTGCGAAGCACAATCCTTTCGTCTATTTCCAAAGTGTTCAGGAAGGCCAGAATGCCAAAAACAGCCTTAAGAACGTTGTAGGTTTCCAGGGGCCAAAGGGATTGTTCGATGATCTCGCTTCCGGTCACGTGCCAAATTTTTCATTCATCGCGCCAAATCAGTGCAATGACCAACACGGACGCGGCAACGCCGGCCCTGCCTGCGATTTCGACAACGTCGACAACGGCACGCTAGTTGGGCTCAACCCCGCCTTGATCTTTCAGGGCGACCTGACCTTGCGCACTCTCGTTGCCGCGATTCACGATTCTCCGGTATGGCAGGAAGGGCACAACGCCATCGTGATCCTGTGGGATGAGAACGACTACAGCACCGCACCGACGACCAACCAGGTACTTCTGACTGTCGAAACCAACTACGGTCCACATGGTGTGAAGAGCAATAAATTCTACACGCACTTCTCCCTGCTCAAATCCCTCGAGGCTGGTTTGCGTCTACCGTGCTTGAATCATGCCTGCGATGCCAACGCCAACGTCATGAGCGATCTGTTCGCTGGACAAGACCGCGACAACGACTAGTCGAAAAGAGCATACTTCTGCTCGCTGGTAAGCGCCCTAAAGCGAAAACGCCCCGAACTCCTCGGGGCGTTTTTGTTTTTCATGCACTGGCGGGTCGTAGATCAATATTGCCTAGGCCGTCGCGATTCGCAGAGTTCGCCGATTACTCACAAGACATAGCGACTTCCTGAACACACTTTCGTCCACGCTCATTGCAGGCAATTCGGAACCGGCCTATTCTCAGTTCAGGATCGTCATGAACAGCATTCGCCTTCCAGCCCTTGTCTACTTGCTGCTGCTCGCATTGAGTGTGCTTCACTGGGTGAGCGTCTATCCGCAGCTCCCGGGCACCATGGCCTCTCACTTCGCCGCCGATGGCAAACCAAACGGGTGGCAGTCGAAAGAGGCGTTCTTCCTATTGACAGCGATCATCATCGCCATCACATCCATTCCCACTTTTTTTGTGACGCGCGGGATCTGTAAGCGTCCTCCGGAAAAGATCAATCTGCCCTATAAGGAATACTGGCTTGCACCCGAGCATCGAGAAGAAACTTGGCGCTTCGTCGGCTCCTTTATGGCCTGGTTTGGTTGTGCTTTGCTGTTCGTGCTTCTCTACGCCATCTCGCAGGCGATAAAGTTCAACCTCCCGCCCATCCATCGCTTTGATACCCTGGGAATGTGGTACGTCCTCGGGGGATTCTTGCTCTTTACAGCACTGTGGTTGGCTCACTTCATGCGTCATTTCTATAACGTGCCGCCATCGGCACGCTCGTCCCCGCCGAAGCATTCCCCCAAATAGTGCGCGATTAAAACAGTAGCTGATTCAAAAAAAACGCCCGGCATCCGCCAGGCGTTTTCACCTTTCCGAGGAGAGATCTTTTTATAGATAATCGCGCGAAGGACCTTCCAGGAACGCGCGCAACTTCCGCGAACGCGACGGATGTCGCAACTTGCGCAACGCCTTCGCCTCAATCTGCCGTATGCGCTCGCGTGTAACGGCGAACGACTGGCCTACCTCTTCGAGTGTGTGCTCGCTGCCGTCATCCAGACCAAAGCGCATCTTGATCACTTTTTCTTCGCGGGGCGTCAGCGTTTTCAGCACGGAAGAGGTCTGTTCCTTCAAGTTCAGGTTGATGACCGCGTCCGAAGGCGAAACCACGGCCTTGTCTTCGATGAAATCCCCGAGATGCGAATCTTCTTCCTCGCCAATCGGAGTTTCCAGCGATATCGGCTCTTGGGCTATTTTTAGAATCTTGCGTACCTTGGACACCGGAATATCCATGCGCTTGGCAATCTCTTCGCTGGTTGGTTCACGCCCAAGTTCCTGCACCAACTGTCGGCTGGTGCGCACTAGTTTGTTGATCGTTTCGATCATGTGCACCGGGATACGAATTGTGCGCGCCTGGTCGGCAATCGCGCGCGTAATTGCCTGACGAATCCACCATGTCGCGTAAGTCGAAAACTTATACCCGCGACGCCATTCGAACTTGTCCACGGCCTTCATCAAACCGATGTTGCCTTCCTGAATCAAATCCAGGAACTGCAATCCGCGATTGGTATATTTCTTGGCAATCGAAACCACCAGTCGAAGGTTTGCTTCGATAAGTTCTTTCTTGGCCTGCTCTGCTTCTGCTTCCCCGCGGTGAATAATGGTAAGCGTGCGCTTCAGTTCGGTCAGTCCGACTTCGCTGGCTTCCTCGATGTCCTTCAGTTCCGACCGGCGGGTGCGCAGTTCGCGGCGCGCTTCCGTGGCGTTGTCGCCCTTGGAAACATCCGCGCGGCGCTCCAGGCGGCCCGCTTCACGCTCTAGCGACTGCAAGCGTTCTACCGTGCCGCGCATTTTGTCGATCAACCGCTTCTTCTCGAACGGATTGAAATCAATATCCCGGATTTCCACTGAAATCTGAATGCGCGTCCGTGCCACATCCCACTTCGCATGGATGTATGGCTTCTTTTTTGCCTTGGGAGTCTTATCCAGCTTCACGGCCTGCTTCAGTGCTGTCTCATACAGCTTGGCAATCTTCTCGATATACTTCAGCGTCTGCTTGGTCTTGTTGGCAATCTTCTCTTCGGTCAGCTCTTCATCGTCGAACTGAACAATTTCCTTGATGGACCGGGCACCCTTACGCAAGTCGTCGCCCACCGCGATCAATTCCTTGATGACGATCGGCGAACGCGTAATCGCCTTCATCACCACCAATTGACCGCGCTCAATCCTTTTCGCGATGGTCACTTCGCCTTCGCGCGTCAGCAGGGGCACCGTACCCATTTCGCGCAGATACATGCGCACGGGATCGTTGGTCTTTTCCAAAGAGCCAGGTGTTAGGTCGAGGTCGCTACCGCTGCTGCCCTCTTCCGCGTGGGCGTCATCTTTCACCGCGCCATCGCGGTCTCCGCGTTCCACTGAAACTTCTACCGCGCGCGCTGCCTTTGCCGAAGCGGCATCTTCGTAAATCTCAATGCCATTCCTTTCAAACGTCGTCAGCAGGTCGTCAATTTCCTCGGAGGAATGCACTTCCGCGGGAAGTGAATCGTTCACTTCGTCATACAGCAGGTAACCGCGCTCTTTGCCGATCGCGATCAGCTGTTTTACTGCATCGTATTTTTCTTCAAGCCCCGAAGCCGCCACAACTCCTCCAAATTTCTAGGTTCAATCTCGTTTCGCTCCGAGAGTCACAAGTCATCTCGCTCCGTTGGGAGGACGTCAATAAATCCCAGTACGGACAGAAGGATGTCATCATTCCCTCGTGAAGAATTCAATTGTCTCGTTGAAGCCCTATGAGCGATGTCTGCCCGCCGCTGCCCCACGCTTACCGCCTGCCGCGCTCTGGCACTACGGTCGCGTCGCATCTTGTACAAACATTAGGATGCTCTGCGGAGCGAAACCGTTATCTGCCCAACCCTTCTACGCTACACGCTTAAGTCGTGTCAAGTCAATTACTTCGTAGCCTGTTCCAGGGCTGCAGCATCCCGCTGAATCGTCGCCGTTTATGGACGATTTCCCGCCGCCATGCGTTTCAATAACTCCTGTTTTCGCGTTAGCAACTCGCGTAGGATTGGACTGGTAGCATTCGCCTCTATTTCCCGCTGTATCTGACCTAACTCCTGTTCGAGCTTCCGTCTTTTTAGAGCCTCCATGCAACTTTCCGCCTCTTCCCACGATGGAGTCTGCATTGGTTCAAAAAGTATCTCGAAAAACATTCGCCGATCGCGATCCTCCAGCAACCCACCGATCTCCGTGGCCTGCATCGACTGTTCAGACAGCCCGGCCACAATCAGCGCGGCAAAAATCTTCTCGGTTTCGAGCCCTTCATACAGCCGTTCCTGCTGCAAACGCCGCGCCAGTTCTCTTCGGAAATCCTCCGCTTCCACCAGCATCCGGATCAAGCGCCGTTCCAGTGGTTTTGCAGCTTTGCCAATAAGCTCCGGCTGCGTTTTCACGTCGCTGCGGCGCTCGTCAGCCGCCTTGCGCAATGCCGCGCGCAACACCGGTTCGTCCACGCGTAACTGTTGCGAGATCCGCGTTGCCCATTCCGACCGGAGAAACCGGTTCGGGATTCTCTGCACATAGGGCAACAGGAAGTTCAACGCGCGCAACTTCCCTTCCGCCGTCGACAAATCCATCTGCTGCGCCCGCAAAATCAGGTAATCGACATACGGTGGCGCTTCCATCAGCGCTTTCAGATACGCATCCTTCCCTCGCTCGCGGATGAACAGATCAGGGTCGGCCTTCTGGTTTCCAATCGGCGGCAGCGCAAGCACGCGCACCTCAAAATCCTGTTCCAGCAACAACGTCAGCGAGCGTTCCGTCGCCGTCTGCCCCGCGGTATCCGGATCGTAATTCACGATGATCCTCTTCGTGAATCGCCCGAGCAATTTGATCTGCGACTCGGCCAGGCTGGTGCCGCAACTGGCCACCACATTTCCAATTCCGGACCGGGCAACAGCGATCGCGTCCATGTAGCCTTCGACCAGTACGGCGAAATCCTGCCGACGAATCGGTTCTTTCGCTTTGTCCATGTGGTAGAGCACGTTACTCTTTGAATAGATTGGCGTTTCAGGAGAATTCAGATATTTCGGTAGGTCGTCACCCAGCGCCCGGCATCCAAAGGCCACGATTTTCCCCGACTCGTTCGCGATGGGAAATGTAATCCGGCGGCGGAAACGGTCGAACATGCGCCCGGTGTTATTTTGATCGCGCGAAATCAATCCCGATTCTACCAACAGCGTATCCGCGAACCTCGCCCTCAACGCGCGCAACAGCGCGTCTCCCCCGCTCGGTGCGTAGCCAATCCCAAAGCTTGTGATCGCTTCCGTGTTCAGCCCGCGATCTTCCAGATATGCCTTCGCCACCTTTCCTTCCGCCGTGGACTCCAGCTGTTTCACAAAAAACGCTTGCGCCTCGCGGTGAATCTCTACCAGAGCCGTCCGCTGCTGATTTTCCTTGCGCTCTTCCGGCGAACTCGCCTTCGGTTTCGGAATCGCAATTCCGCATTTCTCGGCCACCAGCCTCACAGCCTCCGGGAACTGGCACTTCTCCATCTCCATCACGAAACTGAAAACGTCGCCGCCCTTGCCGCAGCCAAAACAATGAAAAATCTGTTTTACCGGATGCACCGCAAACGACGGTGACTTCTCTCCGTGGAACGGGCACAGCCCGGTGAAGTTCTGCCCGCTCTTTTTCAGGCGCACGTATTCGCCCACCACGCGAACAATGTCCGCCTGCTGCTTTACGCGATCCGCGAATGATCCTGCCTCTGCCATGTTTACAGCCGCAATTCTACAACCGTGACGGCTTTACCGCCGTGCTCTTCCGTTTCAAATCCGGCCTGTTCCACAGAAGGGTGCGTCTTCAAAAATCCCGCGAGTCCGCGCCGTAGCGCGCCCGTCCCATGCCCGTGAATAATACGTACGCGAGTTCGGCCGGCCAGAACCGATTCATCCAGAAACTTGTCGACCAGTTCGCTGGCCTGCTCCACCGTCATTCCGATGACGTTGATCTCTCCCGTTGAGGGCTGCTCCCCCGAATGCGATGTAACCGTGACGTTTTCGCGTTTTGACGGCGGCATTGCCACCCGTCCCGGCGCCGCTTCTTCCGTGCCAGTAATTTCTTCCAGGGCCACCTTCATCCGCAACGGTCCCGCTTCGATTTCCGCCGACGAACCATCGAGCCTGCGAAAAATCACCGGTTTGCTGAACCCACGCACCCTTATCTTCCTCCCCGGTTGCAGCCTTTCGACCCTTACAACATCCGACATTTCTGTCGTCAGCCCCAGGTCCTTTTGTGACTCGGAAATGGTCTGTACGACGGCGGAGTTCAGTTCCTCCTTCGCTTCCACACGCACATCCCGCAGCTTTCGCCCGGACGTTTTCTCCACTTGCTTGCGCAGCTCGCGGTCTTTCACCGCCTCCACAATCGCCGCCACATTCCCCTCAAACCGTTTCTGCATCTCCGCAAAACTGTTTTCCAATTGCGCGATGCGCAGTCTCTGCCGATCAATCCATTCTGCACGCAGCTTCTCGCGCTCCTGATCCAGCGCACGGCGATCTTCCGCCATCTGCACCCGTAGGCGATCCAATTCATCGCGGCTACGGTGTAAATACGCAATCAGGTCGGCAGCTTCATGCGATTCCGGCGTCATCAACTCGCGAGCCCGCTCGATAATTTCCTTCGGCAATCCCAAACGCTGGGCAATCGCAATTCCGCTAGAACCTCCAGGGACACCCAGCACCAGGCGGTAAGTCGGCCGTAGATTCACATCGTCGAACTCCACGGCAGCGTTCACCACCCCGGGAGTGGTCGAAGCATAAGTCTTCAGGCGGTCGTGGTGAGTGGTGGCCATCACGAAACAGTTTTTTTTCTGAAATTCGCCCAGCAGCGCTTCCGCCAATGCCGCGCCCTCTTCGGGTGCTGTCCCTGTGCCGATCTCATCCATCAGCACCAACGATTTCGGCGTGGATTCCTCCAGCATCGATTTCAAATTCAGCATGTGCGCGGAAAATGTCGAAAGGTCGGCGGCGATGGATTGTTCATCACCTATATCCACAAGCACCTTGTCAAACAACGGAAGCACTACCCGTAATGCGGCGACCGGAACGCCAGACTGTGCGGAAAGCGCCGACAGCCCCATCGTCTTCAACGCCACTGTTTTCCCACCTGTGTTTGGCCCGCTGATCACCAGCAGCCGTTGGTCGCCACCCATAGCCAGCGACATCGGCACAATCGTGCGGGCTTCGCGCCGCAATTTATCTTCCAACACTGCATGCCGCGCCGAATCCAGCCGCAATTCGGCAGCCTCCGTAAATTCCGGGAAACACGCATCAAAATCCTTCGCAAAACGTCCGCGGGC
The DNA here is from genome assembly GCA_963741165.1 of Candidatus Acidiferrales bacterium. GTDB lineage: Bacteria > Acidobacteriota > Terriglobia > Acidiferrales > UBA7541 > Acidiferrum. The sequence goes on from CAVUHB010000003.1 coordinate 109,800, forward strand.
GAAGATACTGTCCATATCCGCAATCGTGCGCGCCGCATCCTGCAAGGGACCGCTGACTCTCTGCAGCCGTTCTGTTAACTCTTTCAAGATGCGGAAAATTTCCGCCGCTTCGTCTTCGGCGAGCTGCACTAGTTGATTGTTCGACTCCACTGTCTCAAACGGCTCGACAAACACCGTCTGCCCCGTAGCGCTCGCTCCGTGCACGACACCTTGCACGCTCCGTCGGTGCTCCGAGCGCACGGGAATCACAAAACGATCATTTCTCAAGGTAACGTAGTCTTCGCCCGATTCCGTTTGCCGCGAGCGCAGAATCTGCCTCAGCGTTCGTTGAATGGCGTCACGCGTCTGCAGAATACTGGCGCGAACCCTCCGCAGCGTGGCTGAAGCATCGTCGCCGATCTCTCCGTTCGGCAAAATACATCGGTTGATCGTGCTTTGCAGTTCACGAAAATCTCCAAGTGCACCCGATTGCGCCGCAAGCAAAGGGAATTCCGCAGCCTCTTCGCGAAACTGAACTTTTAACCACGCCGCTGTCTCCAACAATGAATTCGCCTCGAGAAATTCCTTCGCATCGAGCACTACTCCGGGCGTCTGCAACCGCGTCATCCACTCTTCCGGGTCCGACAGCGCCCCAAATCCCAATTCCCTGCCCATGCGCAGCCATTCGTTGGCTTCACGGATTCGCGCGAAAATGTCTTCCAGAGCCCCACGATCCGTTCCCGGCTCCAACTCGCTCATGCGTCGCCGCCCCGGAGCGCAGGTGGTCCGCAGCCGCAGCAAGTCCCTGAGCTTGTCGAATTCGAGTACGTCTTGTGCTGATCGCGACATTTACTTCCAGGACTTTAGATGCGCTTGCAGGTGCTTGACTACTTCTTCCGGCGTCCTCGCGCTGTTCACCAATTGCGCTTTTGCCTCGCCCCAGCTCGGCGCCTCTGTCGATGGGCTCCTGTCCTGCTCCACTTCGCGCACACGTTCCAGAATCGGTTGCCAAAAGTCGCCGCAAATCGCAAACGGTTTTGCCGGCATCACCGCCTTGTTCAGCATCTCCCAGACCACTGCTAACTCAACCAGAGTTCCCGTCCCGCCTTTGCACGCCACAAATCCATCGCCCAGATCGATCAGAGAAAACAGTCTTTCTTCCCAGGTTTTCTTGCGGACTTCCACGTCCACCCACTCATTCACTTTTCGCGCGAAACATTCCGCTGTCACTCCGTAAGTTTTTCCGCCGGCTTCCTTTGCGCCTCGCGACACACCTTCCATCACGCCGCCATATCCGCCGCTGCAGACCGCGAATCCGCCTTGCACCAACGCCTTGCCCAGTTCGCGCGCTTCGTGATAGCCGGCATCGTTCTCCCGCGGCCGGGAACTTCCAAACACCGTAATTATTTTTTCTCTGCCCATGGTTTGCTTTCCTAGTTCGCTACTTTGGCGCCGTTTTCCGGAGCATCAAACTCTTCCATCATGGCCAGGCACAATCCGTCGATCGCCTCATGAATCTCGTGGCCGGTTGCGCCCTGATTATTGCTCAGGAACGAAAAAATAAGCTTACGACCATGCAACGTCTCTGCATATCCCGAGAGTGTCCGCACGTGTGCCACGGAACCTGTCTTCGCATGGATTTTGCCTGTGATGCCCGCATTCTTCATGCGATCCGTAAGCGTACCATCCACCCCGGCAACAGGCAGCGATTCATAAAACGCCGGAAACCACGATTGCTTCCGGGCATACTGTAACAACGTCACGAATGCCCGAGGGGTGACCATGTCGTGGCGCGAAAGCCCCGAGCCATCGGTCTGCAACACATCATCCGCAGCGATTCCAACCTTCGTATAAAACGCCGCAGGAAATTTCGCCAGGTCTTCGGGGCTCTGCCAACGACCCTGTTGCCGGGCCGATGTACGCAAAAGTATTTCCGTGTGTAGATTCTGACTAATCTTATTCACGAGCTTGACGCTATCTCCCAGCGGGAGAGAAAGATGTTCCGCAAGAACAATGCGTGAACTTTCCGCGGCATCCGGTTCATGATTGGGGTGAATCATTCCGCCGAACTTCACACCGCGATCTGCCAGTTGTCGCGCCAGAATGTTGGCGGCATGTTGCGCGGGCTCTTGAATCGCAAGAATCAACTTGCGTGTCGCGCCTCTTGCATTCATCGTGCCGCTGACGACCACCAGATTGGCTCCGGGTTCGCGCGTAAGCCGCAGTTCCCCTTTTTCTTTTACACCGATTGTCTTCACTTCATTCTTGACGGAAAAGTCCGGTGTTGCCGGTTCAATGCTCGCCAACACCGCTTCGCCAGCTTTCTCTCCCGGCGTCAGCGTCAGCGTGACGGTGTTGTCGTTTACCACGATCGCAGAAACCGCCGCGCCGTATTCCCACACGATGTCGTCGATTTCCCACCCTTCGGGATATCGTTCGCGCGGGAAATAACTGTCATCCCCAACGATGTCTCCGGTAATTTCCTTCACGCCGTGCGCAACCACCTGGTCGGCCAACTCACTCAAGACGCGCTCCGGAGGTCCATCAAACTCTTCTTTGGTATCAAACGGGAATTTACGATTGGAAAGGTTGGGATCGCCGCGACCCACGAGAATCAGATCGCCTTTCAGAACTCCTTCTTCCAGGATCCCGGCTGATTCGATCGTCGTTCGAAATCGGTATTCAGATCCAAGCGTGTCCAGGGCGAGCGCCGTAGTCAAAAGCTTCATGTTGGATGCAGGCACAAAGTAGGAGTCCGCGTTTTTTTCATAGAGTGTCTCCCCACTGATTCCATCCACAATCAGGATTCCCCACTCTCCTTTGTTAACCGGCGCTGCGCCAGAAACATGGTCGACCTTCGCGGCAAAGCCTGCCGCGTCGGAAACCGAGGTGACGTTCGACTCCGCTGGTTTGGGGCCTGGTACGCCGTACTCTTGCGCCCGACCACCCCGTGCCGCAAAGCGCAACCCCAGAAGCAGGAGCACCGCCAATACCCGGCCAACTTTTCCGTTCATAAATCCCCTATGGCAAATTCCAACATCTGAAAGTATATTCGAAAGTCTGCGGGGACCCTGCTCCTACGATTTCAGGGCTGGGTGCCGGGCTGAGCATGCGCTGACGCCACCGCCAAATTTACCGCCCAGTCGTTCCGGTTATACAAAACGTATCGATTCGATCGAAAAGGTGAAAACGCATGAAAAAGTTCTTTCCATTCCTCCTGACCCTCACTCTGATGAGTCTTCCTCTTCAGGCGGGCGACAAGATCAGCGACCGGCTGGACAATTGCGGCATGGTCATCCAGGAAATTATGGAAATTCCCGACAACATTCCGCAGGATCTGATCGACAAGGCGGACTGTGTCATTGTCTATCCCTCGGTGATCAAAGGTGCTTTTATTTTTGGAGCAAGCTACGGCCGCGGCGCAATGGTCTGTCGCTCTGGCGAAAGCTTTACTGGCCCCTGGAGTGCTCCCACCATGATGGCTTTAGAAGGTGGCAGCTTCGGATTTCAGATCGGCGGTCAGGCCACCGACTTCGTTTTGCTGGTCATGAACGAGCGCGGGGCAAAGGCCATTCTCTCAAGCAAAGTAAAACTTGGCGCGGACGCTTCCGCCGCCGCTGGACCGAAGGGCCGCAATGCAGAAGCATCCACGGACGTGACCATGCGTGCGGAAATCCTTTCCTACTCGCGCGCCCGCGGCTTGTTTGCCGGCGTATCTCTGGCGGGCTCCTCGGTCCGACCCGATAATTCGGCGAATACGGATCTCTATCACAAGAGGGTGAGCGCTCAGGATATCGTGTTCAAGGGCGCGGTGTCGGTTCCACCTTCCGCTCAGAAAATGGTCGCCTACTTGAACAAGAAATCACCCAAGAACGCATCTTCAGGCAAGTAAGCCCTACTAAATAAAGGCTTAAGATGATGTTTACAGCTCCGGGAAGGCTCCGCAGCTTTTCTTTTCTTGATTTGCCGCTTTGAATGACTTATAGTCATAAATGAGCATAGGTCAGTAAGTATGGCAACCTCACTACACTCCGCTTCCACTCGTCGCGAGCGTCGCAGCCTCGAGTTGCGCGAGCGACTGTTCCATGCTGCGATTCAGCTTTTTGCACAAAAGGGATTCTCTGAGACCACCGTCGAGGACATCACCAATGCCGCGGATGTGGGCAAAGGCACTTTCTTCAATTATTTTCCGAGTAAGGAACACATACTGGCAGCGTTCGGCCTGATGCAAATCGTGAAAGTGCGGGCCGCTGCAGACGCTGCCCCCGGCACTTCACTGCCGATCCAAACCTTCCTGCGCAACCTGGCGCTCGACGTGATTTCGGAGCCCGCGCGAAATTCTGGACTGGTACGTGCCTTGCTGCAGGCCAATCTTTCCAGCGAACCGGTCCGTGAAATGATGCGCGAAATTCACAGCAATGCTACGGCATATCTCGCGCGGATCATCGAAGTGGGCCAGCAGCGCGGCGAGGTTCGTAAGGATCTCAAAGCGAGTGAAATTGCTCCGGTGCTGCGACAATCGCTTCTCGGCGCGATGTTGATCTGGTCGCTGTATGGGGATGGCTCCCTCGAAAGCCGCATTGAAAACGTTTTCAAAGTTCTCTGGAATGGACTTGTGGCACCAGGCCAGTTTTCCGCCCCGACACTTTCGCCCGAAGCAGGTAAATCCAGATGAAACGTAAATGGCCCATTATTCTGCTGTTCGCACTCGCCGTTGCCGCGGTCGCCGCCTACTCTACTGGATGGTTTCACAAAGCCACTGGTCTGCAAAGTTCTGGCACAGTGGAATCACGTAATATCCGTGTCGGCTCCAAAATTGGCGGACGGATTGAGAAAGTGCTGGTTCGCGAAGGTGACTTCGTAGAGCCGGGCCAGGTGCTGATCACTTTCGATGACAAGGAACTACAAGCCGCGCTTTCACAATCCCGCGCCGCTGCGCAAAAATCCGCGCGCGGATTCCGGACGGAAGAAATAGCAGAAACTCGTGCGGCAGCCGCGCAGGCCAAAGCGGAATACGAACAACGCAAGAACGGCTACCGTCAGGAAGAAATTGATTCTGCCAAAGCGGATCTCAATCGTGCCACTGCGGATGAGACTCGGGCGAGCCTTGATTACCAACGCTATGAGGCGCTCGCGCAGAAAGACCTCGTCTCCAAACAGCAACGCGATACTGCGGAAGCGACCTGGAAAATGTCGTTGGCACAAAGGCAAAGCGCGCAGCACCGACTCGATGAGTTGGAACGTGGTTACCGGCCGGAAGAAATCGCGGCTGCGGAAGCGCGCTATCACCAGACACAAGCCACACTCGAAAAATTTGAGCATGGCAACCGGCCCGAGGACATCGCAGCAGCTCAAGCGGGACTGGCGATGGACGAAGCACGCTATCGTGAACGCCAAGTTTTGTCCCCCGCGGCGGCAACCGTCGAAGTGCTCGACGTGCGCCCCGGCGACTTGATTGCTCCCAATACGCCAGTGGCGACATTGCTCGAACGCGACCAGACCTATGTACGCATCTACATCCCCGAAACACAGTACGGCCAGGTAAAGGTAGGGCAGAAGGCAGATATTTTCGTTGATTCGTTTCCCAAGGAAACTTTTCGTGGCGTGGTGGAGCAGATCAATCAGCAAGCAGAGTTTCTGCCGCGCAATGTACAAACGCGCGAAGAACGCATTCACCAGGTTTTTGGCGTGAAGGTGCGAATCGACGATCCTACTCATCGCGTGCTGGCGGGAATGGCCGCGGATGTGAAGCTGGGTGCGGCAAACTGACCATGGCCTCCAATGATCAAATCGCACTTTCCGCCAACCATCTTGTCCGGCGTTTCGGTCAGTTCACCGCGGTCGATGATGTAAGTTTCCAGATTAGAAAAGGGGAGATCTTCGGGTTTCTGGGGCCAAACGGCAGCGGGAAAACTACCGTAATCAAGATGCTCACCGGATTGTTGCCACTGACAGGAGGCAATGCCACTGTCGAAGGCATCGACGTGCGAAAAGATCCAGAAGGCGTGCGCGAAAATATCGGGTATATGTCTCAAAATTTCAGCCTCTATAGTGATTTGACCGTGAATGAAAATTTGACGTTCTATGGGCGCATATACGGCCTTTCACCCGAGCGGCTTCTGAAGCGCATGGACGAAATTGTCCAGTTGAATGGCCTTGGTCCGTATCTGAATCGCTTGGCGGCACAGCTCTCGGGAGGATGGAAACAAAGACTGGCGCTGGGCTGCGCAATGTTGCACGAACCTAAACTGATCTTTCTGGACGAACCGACGGCGGGCATCGACCCGGTAGCGCGACGGCAACTTTGGGATTTACTTTTTGAGTTGTCTGCGCACGGCATCACTTTTTTCGTGACAACGCACTATATGGACGAGGCGGAGCGCTGCAGCCACGTCGCTTACATTTATTATGGAAAGCTCATTGCCGACGGCACGCCGGATTCGTTGCGGGAGTTGCCGGAAGTACAGCCTCCCGGAACATACCGTATAGAGATCACAACCACCGAAGTGACGAAAGCGCTGCGGTTTGCGCGGACGATTCCGGGAGTGCGCAACGCGACGATCTTTGGTCAATCCATCCATGCATTGATCGACGATCATCTCGATCTGGATCATTTGCGCGGACAACTGGTATCGGCCGGCGTAGTTGTTGCAGAAATCCGGCCACTTGCGGCAACGCTTGAAGATGTTTTCGTGGAATTGACCTACCAGCACCAGGCGCAGGCGGAGGCAACCCGTGGTTAATCCTTTCCGCGGATTCCGGGCGGTTGTTTACAAGGAAGCGCTGCATGTGCGGCGCGATTTCGCCACGCTTTTCTTCTCGCTGATTATTCCGCTGCTGCAGATGTTTCTGTTGGGCTTCGGCATTGATACAAACGTGCGACAGATCAACACGGTGGTGTACAACGCGGACGGGCATCAGGAAAGCCGCGAACTGCTGGACCGGCTGCGGAATTCGGATACATTCCATGTAATCAAATATGTGAACACAGACCATGACTTGAATGACGCAATTATTTCCGGCAAATGCCGCGTGGGAATAAAAATTCCAGTCGACTACTCCGACAGACTGCTGCACCAGATGGGCGCGCAGGTGCTCGTGCTTATCGATGGATCGGATTCTTCGGTGGCCGGACAGGCCATCAACGTAACCACAGCGATCGGTCTCGATGAGTCATTGCGCCGCGTTCTGGTGAACGACAGTTCCAACTTCGCTGTCGACATGCGTCCGAAAATACTGTTCAATCCTGATTCGCGATCGCCAAATTTCTTTCTACCGGGGCTAACGGCCATTTTACTGTTGAACGTGACCACCTTCCTCACGGCTTTCTCAATCGTACGAGAAAAGGAACGCGGCACGCTGGAACAATTATTTGTCACGCCAGTGAGACCGATGGGATTGCTGCTCGGAAAGCTGCTTCCCTACCTGGGAATTGGATTTTTTGAGCTGTGCATGATTTTGACGTTTATGCGCTTTATTTTCCGCGTACCAATACATGGAAGTGTGCTGTTGCTGGCAGGTTTGTCCCTTCCTTATCTTTTCGTTTCACTCTCCCTGGGAATTTTGATTTCCAGTAAAGCAGGGACGCAGGCACAAGCCATGCAGCTGGCGTTTCTGACGATTCTGCCTAGTATTTTCTTTTCCGGATACATTTTTCCGCGCGAAACAATGCCCAGATTCTTCTTCGTGCTCAGTTACTTCGTTCCCGCAACGTACTTCATTAACATCACCCGTGGCATCATCTTGCGGGGAGCGGGCTGGACGCATTTGTGGACGGATGCGTTTGCGTTGTTCCTGATGGGTACCTTCCTGCTGATTGTTGCCGCACGGCGCTTCCAGAATAAAGTCATCATGGCGTGATATCCTCTTGCGATGGAATCGGTTTCGCAAACGGGGGAATGCAGGATTCTCGCTTCGACATAATAGAGCAGAACAGGGAAAGGCCTCATCGCCCCAATGTGGTTCTCGCCGTGTTAGGATCGCCACGATCCATGCACTGCAGCCGAGCAAACCCAGTTTGGCGTTGGTCGAATTGATAGCTTGCGAAAATCTGGCACACTGCGCGTGAGTCGAAGCTGAACGACTTCGTCTTGCACCAGAAAGAACTTGTCTCTCGCACGAAAGGTTTCCGTCGTTGTAGGGAGAATTGAATTGCTTTGTCCAATTTGTGAAAAGCGCAAGCCGGGGCGGTTTTGTCCGGCCAAAGGCGAGAAGATTTGCCCGGTGTGCTGCGGCACGGAACGGGAAGTTTCGATTGATTGCCCGGTGGATTGTGCGTACCTCGTTTCCGCGCACCGCTATGAAGAGCAGCACCCACGCGCGCTGCCGCCCGAGACATCCCTGCTGGATGTCCGGCTGAGTTCGGAAATTATTCACACTCACCAGCAATTGCTCTCCGCCATCGCGTTTACCATCGCCCGGTTTTGCGCTGAACATCACGAAGCGAACGATTTGGACGTGCTCGCCTCCATAGAGTCACTAGCAGGGACGTATAAAACCCTCGCATCAGGAATCGTGTATGAGCAACTACCGGCATTGCCGGTGCGACGGGAATTGTATGAGGCGTTGTCCAAATTCTTTGCGGAATCAAAGCAACAGACTGCGCAAAATCCGTTTGGAAACGCCAAGGATTCGGAGATCTATCAATTGCTCGTGTTTTTATATCGCATGGGATTGATGCACACGAATGGACGGCCCCGGGCAAAGAGATTTATTGAGTATTTGCGTAGTCAATTCCCCGGAGCGAAGGAATTGAAGAAAGAAGAGTCGCGCATCATCCTGCCATAGTGCGCGAGGAGTGAACGGGGAAAGCTAGGAACAATTCCCACGGCCAAAAGGCGAGAGTCGGCCACCCGAAGTCAAAACGCGGAACCTAGTGGCCTAAAGCCGCCATTGACAAGACAATTCAATGGCAATTCGGACGGTACTGCCGACATTGTCGGTGACAATGTCGACCACCCGTTATTTTCGTAGTGCTAGAATCATTTCCGCTTATATTCGAATCAGGGCCCGCGTTTGAAAGGGATTTTCTTTTTGAACAAGCACCGGATCGATTCGGGTTCGCTACAAACGCATTCGAACGCGAACTAAACTTAGACCGATTTATACTTGAAGAGTAAATGCCCGGACCGCCGACAACACGCGTCGCCGTTCATGCCGGCAGATCCGTCGCCATGCTGCTGACCAAGAATGTTACGTTTTCGACCTTTGTGTTCTGAATCTCCTTCAACGCCTGCTTTACAAACCTATTTCTGAGGCGTGAATTGACCTCCCTGTAGATCCATTTTTCGGATCTATGCAAGACGTGTTTGCGAATTTCAGAACCCAGATCCTTTGACACGGTCCGAGAACTACCGAGGTACAAAGCTTCATCCCGAAGAATGTAGATGCCGATGGCGTCTTCCCTGACAGCAATTGGAAAGCTTAGAGAATTGTTCGCGACTGGAATCTTCGTCCCAACACAACGATCACTTAAGTTTGCCGGAACGAAGGTGTAGAGAAGAATCGTCAACTAAACCATCAGAACTCGAAGGAATGGCCAAGGATCTAACTCGAGTCAACAACGGTTGCCCCTTACCTCGTTTTCCTGCCAGGATAAAACCCATCTGACCGCATGGGATGCCCCCCGGTGAGAGGACACCGAAACTCTTGAATTCAGCTTGAAGCGAGACGATAACTTTGAAAGCCGCTGTCCTAAAAACCAGTGCTACATTGATTAGGCACCGCGATGACGGGCCAGGTGCCTTCATCTTGGAATGAATTGCCTGACTGGCCAAATCGTTTTAGCCAGCAGAGCACGAGCGTATGGACTGGAGTTCGTTACTGATGGCAGCGGCATCCCAGGCCAGTTTCATTTGTGGGGTGCGAGAAGCTGGACGATCACCTTCCCAGGGACGCGCGGAGAATCCGAACCTCTGGCGAATGCGTAAGACGCGTTCAGAAACTTTCTTGCGATAGTCTTCCGGAGCGTAGCCGTTTTTCGAGTACCACTGTTCGTATTGCTTTGCGAGCCTTGGAAATTTCTCACCGATGAATGGCAGAAAGGTTTTGGCTGACGCTGGCATCAGAAACAACACACCGGAGAAAAACCATTGTGCGCCGGCCTGCTTGGCAGCTTCGGCGACCGCTTCCAGTTCTCCTTCACCATCGGTAATACCGGGAACCAGCGGCGAAGCGGAAAGGCCAACGCTTAAACCGACATCACGCAATTTCTTGATTGCTGCCAGGCGCAGATCCGGCCGAGGTGCGCGCGGCTCGAGCAATCGCGCCAGGCGTGGCTTCAAGGTAGTGACGGTGACGTTGATAGAGAGTGCGGATTTTGCGGCAATGATTTTCAGGATGTCGATGTCGCGAACAACCTGATCGGATTTCGTAATGATAGAAATACTGAGGCCTTCACGTTTGGCCAGTTCTGTAAGGCATGCACGCGTCACACCGTATTCCTTTTCGGCTGGCTGATACGGATCGGTGGCCGTGCCGATGGCGATGTGTTCGGCTTGCGTGTAACCGCTGGATTTCGATTCGTACGAATATTTCTGATTCACATCGCGCGCCAATAGTCCGGCGGCATCCTGCTTTACGAAGATTTTCTTCTCGAATTCGCCGCCGTCGATTTCCATGTATTCGTGGGTATAGCGCGCATAGCAGTATTTGCAGGCAAATTCGCAGCCGCGATAGGGATTGATGGTCCACTCAAAGGGTACGCGGTGGGAATCGCAACGATTCAAGATCGACTTCACGGACAGCAAAAAGTATTCCGGCTTCTCTTGGCACTTGCGCTTCGTTTCCGCCGCGGGAGATTTTGCGGCGAGGCGAGCTATGCCCACCAGGGGCGCATGAGAAGTTTGGAGTTGAGGCGGGGGGCAATCCGCCGTTGGGATCTCCAGACTTCCCTTACGCCGGCCAGATGCACCTTTGGAAAGGGCACTGGCCTCTTGTGGGTGGTTTGGCTCATCAGGGCGAAAAGGAAGGAAGGGTGAAGCGTGGGAGCGAGCGAGGCGACTTCGCGAGCTACTGCGCGGAGTCGAACGGGGAAGAACTGGGGACATAGGCCACCTCGAAGCGGAGATAGTATTTCGCTTTTTATTCGCCATGTCAAGCATTTTCGTATTTTGTTCGTCAAGTGGCTTTCTCTTGCGCCGGGCGTGGTCCTTTGGTTAAATGCAAGCGCGGCTGAACGTTCCCCCCATGCCCAGTGAACGCTCGCCCTCAATAAATTCAAAATACAGGAGAACGTAAATGAGAGCCGCCATAATGTTTGTGGTGCTGTGTCTGGCTGCCTGCTTTCTGATTCCTCCTGGCTTAGCTCGATTTTCCGGGGCGAATGCGCTGCCTACGCCACAGTATCCCGGAGGCACAATTTATTGCGCATCCGACGATGGCCGGCGCAATTATTGCCAGGCGGACGTTCGAGGAGGGGTGCAGCTCACCAAGCAACGAAGCGGTTCACCGTGTACGTTCGGCCAGACCTGGGGATATGACAAGCGCGGGATCTGGGTGGATCGAGGCTGCCGCGCGGAATTCAGCGTCGGCTATACAGGAGGACCCGAGAATGGAGGGCCGGGTTGGGGAGGCTGGGGGCAGGCCTACAAGGTTTACTGTGCTTCCGATGACGGCCGGCGCAACAATTGCCCGGTGAATACGCGCGGAGGAGTCCGCTTGGTGCGGCAGCGCAGCGGGTCGGCGTGCACTTGGGGTTCCACATGGGGATATGACAAACACGGCATTTGGGTGGATCGCGGATGCCGGGCGGACTTCGAGATTGGGCAGGCTGGATGGCAGCCGGATCAGACACGGACCATTTATTGCGCTTCGGACAACATGCAGCGAAATTTCTGCAATGTAAATACCAGTCGGGGAGTGCGCATCGTTCGGCAGCGAAGCGAATCGGACTGCATCTACAACCGGACGTGGGGCTACAACCATTCGCAGATTTGGGTGGATCGTGGATGCCGCGCCGACTTTGAAATCGGCGGCCGCTACTAGGCGAAAGACGGTAGCAGGGGGCAGAATCATCCTGAGCCGCTCGTCGTTGGGATCCCCGGAGTGCGTTTCGGCGTAGGATGAATTCCGCGGGTTCCGCCAGCCGCATCCAACAAATTGAAAAGGAAAATAATGAGCGGCTACCAGCGACTTTTTTCACTCTTTGTTCTTGGCGGGCTCCTGTCCGCAGGAGAAGCGCTTTTTGCGCAGGAAGTTGCGACGAAACCTACGCAAAAGCCTGCCCCTAAATCCGCTACCCCAACACCCGCCGCCGAAGTGGTAGGGCCGCAACAAACGAAACACTACCCTATTCTCGTAATCGCCCATGGCAACGAACCGTTCTGGGCACTGCGTTTAGGAATGAAAGGCCCGGAGCGATTGGATCGCGTGGGTTATCCACCTGTGGTGCTGGAACCCCTGGAGGTAGTGCGTGACGATACGGGAAATCTGTGGACTTATCACGCGAAGGATTCGGCTACGGGGGCTGCTGTTTCCGTAAAATTGACCCGAGATCCCTGTTCTGACGGAATGTCGGAGACGAAATATACCTTCAAGGTGAGTGTGGAACATGTGCAGATCGGAACGCTGAACGGGTGTGGACTGAGCTCACCTGAGAAATTCCCGGAGTTTCGAAAGAAAAATCAGCTGGATCCTGACGAAAACGCTGCGGCGGGCACCGATAAGGACAAAGATAAATTTTCCGTGCTGGAGCCGATTACCAAGTTTGCGCCGCCGCTCGCCGTGGCCTATCTGGATGCGGCCGGAAAAGTGGTGCTGAGCCGTGGCGAAATGAAAAAAACGGTGGCATCGGCAGGATCGGAACTTGCGGTTTCGCACGACGGGAAAAAGCTGTTGTTCACACGTTCGGATTCAAAGACGGGCCCGGAGCGGACGATTGTTCTTTACGAGGCAGATTCCGGGCACTCGAAAGACCTGATGACGGGACTGGTGCGGCAAGCGTTCTGGTCTCCCGACGATGGGCGGATTGCGTTTCTAAAAAACGTTGAACAGAAGTGGCAGGTATGGGCGTTCGCGGTGAACGAGCCGGAGAAGGCCGCGGTGCTCTATGGCGGGGACATGGCGGCATTGCAGGGATGGGTATCGCCAGACACCCTGCTGGCTAACGATTTGCAGAATGCATACTGGATAGGGACGGACGGGCAGGTAAAGCAGACGGTGCCGCTGAAGAGCATCTACGGGGATCAATTCCAGATCATCAGCAGCGACACGATCCGTGTGAACCCCGTGAATGCAGACCTGCTGCTGGTGACGGCTAACTACACGACAAAGCCCCCCGGAGCTCCCGCAGATGCGACGGGATGGAATTCGACGTTTTTCCTGTACGAGGTAAAGGCGAAGCGACAGGTGATCTTGTGCCCCACGGACACGTGGGCGCGGTCGGCGGAATGGTCGCACGACGGGCTGCAGATTTATTTCTCGCGGCTGGGAACTGGCAATGCGTTCGCGATCAATCGGATTTTCTGGGATGGCACCGGAGTGAAGCGTTACTTGACGGGCAGCGGGATGGTGATTGGGAAATAGTTCCGCGGAAGCCGTGTTGATGTAGAGGTGCAAGAAATGAAATTCAATCAGAAAGAAATCGTCCTGCACGCGTCAGTTGCCCTGCTGGTCCTAGTGCTTGGCCTTGTGGCACAGGAGCCCGCACCAGCACCAGCGCCCTCGCCTGCGCCAACACCCGCAACGACAACTAGCACTCCAACTTCAGAGATGCGGCGCGCGGTGGAGTGGCGGCGATTCGACTACGCGTGCGAGGGCGGCAAGAAGGTAACAGTCTATCTGCACAACGACACAGTGAAGGTGCAATTCAAGGACAAAAACTATTTCATGAAGCAGGTGCGGTCCGCGGACGGCGCAAAATATTCGGATGGCATAGTGATCTGGTGGGGAGTGGGGAACGGAGGCTTCCTAGAAGAGGATTCCCCGGATGGCCACGGGGCGATGATCGCGAAGGACTGCAAACTGGACAAGCCCCCGAATATAGCGGCTGGCGCGAACACGGTGACAGGCACGGTGAGCTATAAGGTGCGGATGGCTCTGCCTCCCAAGGCGGTGATTGAGATGCAGTTGCTGGATGTTTCCTTGGCGGACGCTCCAGCGAAGGTGCTGGCGGAGGTCAAGATAACGCTCGGCGAAAGGCAGGTACCTGTACCATTTTCGCTGACATTTGACCCGGAAAAAATTCAGCAGAATCACGAATATTCAGTGAGTGCTCGCATTCTGGTCGATGACCGGCTGCGGTTCATCAGCGACAAGTCGTATCCCGTAATTACTCGGGGAAATCCCTTTATTGCGGAACTGATACTCAAGCCGGCGTCGGCGTCGCCCCCTGCGAAGCCGTAGGTTGGCAAGGCCGTACTTAGGGACAGGTACCGCTTACGCCGCTGTCTCACTCCGGGACAGCTTGGTTGCACATCACAGCCCTATACTTCTTTCATGGCGACCCCTTCGGCACCGGAATCCCGTCAGGTTGGCATCCTTGTGCTTGAGGATGACCCGAAAAACTCGGGGGTGCTGAAGCAGATCTTGGATTCAGAGGGGTGGCGCGTCCGGATCGTGCAAGATATCGGGATGCTCCATGCCGAACTGAAAACCACGGAATATTCGCTTTTGATCGCCAATGTGGCGCAAATTGGAGTGGATTCCCCGACATTTCATGTGCTTCGAGAGCTGGCCACAGTTTCCGCGGAGGACGGCGGAAGGATACGAACGCTGTTTGTGATTCCCGAGCTCGGCGGCACGTCCTATATTGGGCAGCTGGAGATGGCCCACCTGCCGTATGTGATGCGACCGTTCCATCTGCACGATTTCCTGGAAAAGGTGAGCGACCTGCTGGTGGAAGTGAAGGCGATTGAAGGTCCGCTGCGCATGACACGTTACGAGTTTGGAAAAGCACTGAAAAAGAAGAAGGAAAGCAGCCGTACGACTTCCATGTTCGCCTCGCGCGATTCGTATTCCTATACGGAAGAAGAGATCGCGGAGTACGAGAAGGCAGAAGCGGAATCCTCGCGGACTAGACGGTTCAAGCCACGTACGAACCTTGGTAGCCCGAATTCCTAGAATTTTCCACAAAATTTCCCTGCAAGAATTTAGAACCGTTCCGTTCTAACGACAGATCGTGCCCTCGCTGCACGTCGGGAGGATGGAATGGAACGCTCGCTACTAGCATTTTTCAGCAGTTTACTGGGATTTACGGCGCTCGGGTTTGTGTGGTCCGGCTCAGGTGGTTCAATGCCTCCACCGAAATATGACGGTGACTGGCGGCTTCTGGAGCCCATTTCCTATGAAAATTTGACGGTGTTTCCTGTGGTGTCCACAGGCGGCTATGACACTTCGCAGTTCTTGACACTGGAAGAAGGGCTGTCTTCGGGTGAGGTCACTGTCAGGGAGCAAGGGGCGGAGACATTGGTGCGCAGCCGCGACGCAAACCGCCAATATCCCCCATATTCAGGTCCTTCCGTGAATCAATTGGTACTGCTGAACCGAAGCAAAAGGCCGCTGCTGCTGCTTTCCGGCGAACTGGTCAGCGGAGGTAAACAGGATCGCGTGATTGCCAAAGATCGGATTGTTGCACCTGGCGCCGACCCGCTCCCGTTAAATGTATTTTGCGTGGAACACGGACGGTGGTCAGCGGGTTCGCAATTCAACGCGGCGAAGACGATTGTTCATCCCAGCGTGCGCGAGCAGGCAGCGGTGGCGCAAAACCAGTCGGAAGTTTGGGATTCGGTGACGGCCGGTTCGACCTACAGGGCCGCCGCACGCTCGGGGGGAGCCGGGGCGTCAACTGCGGCACCACCGCGCGTAAGCCAGAATGATGTGGCTGCCGCAATGCGAGAGGACGCGCCGACACAGTCTTACGCGAAACTGTACGGATCGCGGCGCGTGGTGGAAAACGTCGACGGAATGGTAGAAGAAGTGCAGCGGCGTTTCCGCAAAGAAACATCCGGGCTGAAGGGTGAGCGCGTCGTGGGAGTAGTGATTGCCTACGGCGGCGAAGTGGCGTGGAGCGACATCTTCGCGTCCGGCAACTTGTTCGATCAGTATTGGAACAAGTTGCTGCGAAGCTATGCCGTGGAAGCGGTAGCACGGCCTGGGCTGCGTGAAAAGGCTTCGATCGAAGATGCCCGGGAGTTTCTGCGCCGATTGAGCGGGCGGGAGACTACTGAATCGGAGCCGGGCGTTTATCGCTGGAGCGAGACGAGTGAGGGTTCACTATCGCAAATTGAACTAGAGGCCCTGGAGCCGAAGTTAATCACGATTCATCGGCTAGTGGTGCGGCGCTCGAGTTAAAACAACAATCTAGTCTGAAATCGTGCGGGCATGGACTGCAGCCTGCGGCGCAACTCCGTCTTGCACTCATGTGAATTTACGGACTTCGCTGGGGTCCGGGCATCTCGCCAGTATTTCCTTCGCGGTGCCAGACCAGGCGGGATGGCGCAGTGCTGGAGCAATCTCCGCCAGCGGAACAAGTACGAATTTGCGATCGAGCATTCTGGGGTGGGGTATTTGCAGGTCCAGTGTTTCAAGGCTCTGATCGCCGTAGAGAAGAATATCGAGGTCCATCAGGCGCGGACCCTTTTTAAAGGCTTTCTTGCTGCCCATCGCTTCTTCGATTCCACCCAGTAGTTTCAACAGGACGAGCGGTTCGAGGGCGGTCTCGGCTTCCAGGGCGGCATTGAGGAACCAACCTTGATCGAGATAGTCGACCGGCTCGGTTTCATAGAGAGCGGAGACCTTCTTGATTGCTATGCCGGAATTGTTGAGCAAGATGATGGCTCCGCGTATATTTTCTTCGCGGTCACCGATGTTGGAGCCGAGCGCAAGGTAAACCGTCGCCATCGCTCTATTTTACGCCTAAGCGGCGGCCGAACATGCCGAGCATGGCTTGCGCTTCAGGAACTTTCATGGCGAGAGCCAATCCACAGAAGACAATCCCGTAAATTCCCAGGATCAAGATGGCCGCTACGATGGGGCCTTTCAGGCCGATGGTCAGGAACGCGCCGCGAGCAACGGCCGCACCTGTACCGGCGGCGAACCAGACTTGCGCGAGAAATCCCAGCGGCACACCGAGCTGGCCCAGTCTGCGCCGCAGGCCCCGCTGAAGCAGCGTGAATTCAACCCAGGAAGCGATGCCGGCGGAAATGGTGAGGCCAGCGACACCCCAACGCGGTTCGATAGCCAGCAGACGAGGCAGAGGCAGAGCACCGAGGTAGCCTAGAAATGTTGTGAGGATTACACGAACTACGGCAAATTTCAGAGGAGTGCGAGTATCGCGCAGAGCGTAGTAACCCGAGGAATACAACCGGCCAAGAGTCGAAGCCAGCAGCCCTACCGTCGAACCGGCGAGAATGCCCCAAACGTAGATGACGTCAGCGTGGGTGAAGCGACCCGACTGGTAGATCGCGGCAACGATGACATCGCCGAGGACTAGAAATGCGACGACGGATGGCACGACTAAGAAGGTGATTTGGCGCAAACCTGCGTTCAAACGGGTACGCAACTGGCCTGCAACTTCGTCGGCCGCGCCAACCGCGCCGCTCATCACCGGTAATTCCGCGGCAGAAACGGACATGCCGAACAGACTGACTGGCAAAGTGTAGAGAGTTTGCGCATACGCGAGGGCGGAGACGGCACCGGCAGGAAGCCAACTAGCCAGAAAAGCGTCGATGTAAGCGCTAATCTGCACGACGCCCCGGCTTACAAATACGGGAAAGAAATTGCGGATGACGGTCTGTACGTGCTCGGACCGATGCGCGAGACGCAATTGCAGTCCGCCGAGCAATTTCAGGACGATGGGTAATTGCACGGCGACTTGTAACGCGCTGCCGACCACAGATGCCCAAGCGGTAATGACCACTAGAGAATTTTGCGAACGGCCAGGGCCGAACGCGATCATGCCGCCAATCATGGCGACGTTCCATAGAACCGGTGCAGTGTAGGAGATGAAAAATTTGCGGTGGCTGTTCAGAACGCCGAGGCACCACGCGGAACCGACGAGCAAGCCAGCGCCAGGAAACAGAATGCGTACAAGAAGGACGGTGAGTTCGCGCTTCTCTCCTTGAAAACCCGGGGCGATTACCTCAATCAGCCATGGCGCGGCGAGAACCCCGAGCAATACGAGTACCGAGGTGCTGAGCGCCAGAAGCGCTGCCACGGCACCTGCGGTCTTGCGAGCCTCCTGCTCGTCCTTTTTGGCAATCAAGCTGGCGTAGACGGGAATGAAAGAGGCGGATAAGACGCCTTCACCAAATAAATTCTGCAGAAAATTGGGAATCCGGAAAGCTGCCTTAAAGACGTCGGCGGCATCAGAGTTGCCGAAATAGTGCGCAAACACGCGATCGCGAATCAGACCCGCGACGCGGCTGAGAAAAATTCCCGCGGCGACCAGAAATGCAAACCGTTTCGGACTGGAAGGCTGCGTGTTGGCGGTGGCGTGGTCGGTCAAAGAGATTCCCAAGCAAAAACTTCCTCAAGGGCGGTAAGCCCGGTCCTTGCCAATGATTAGAAGCGCGAAAGAATGCATGCGCTACTGAATTTGAAGATACATTACAAGCCTGGAAGGTTTGAAAGCGAATTGGCAAGGTGTGCCGAGAAGTTACTTTTGCCAATGAATGATAGAATGCCGCGCGGGGGGTGGGACGATGAAAAAAGCTGCGTTGTTAAGGGGCATGATGATTCTGGCGGGAATGATCCTGGTTACGCAGGTGTGTCGTGCGCAACAGCAGCAGGATTTCTCGAAGGTGCAGATCAAAGTAACGAAAGTTTCCGGAAACATCTACATGCTGGAGGGAGAAGGCGGAAACATCGCGGCATCGGTTGGGGAGGATGGGATCGTGATTGTGGACGACCAATATGCGCCTCTGGCGGAGAAGATTCAGGCGGCGTTGAAGAGTCTGAACATTACGGACAAACCGGTACGATTTGTGATCAATACCCATTATCACGGAGACCACACAGGTGGAAATGCGCCGTTTTCGAATAGCGGGTCTACGGTGATTGCGCAAGACAATGTTCGCAAGCGGCTGGAGACGGGTGGAGTGGCAGGAAATGGCGGCTCCGTAAAAATGGATGTCAAACCGGCAGAAAAAGCTGCCCTACCAGTGATTACCTTTGAGCATGATGTGACCGTGCACCTGAACGGTGAAGATATTCGGGCACTGCATTTCCCAGCAGGACATACGGACGGCGACGCAGTGATTTTCTTTCCCAAGAATAACGTGGTACACATGGGCGACGATTTTGTACGCTATGGATTTCCGTTCATCGATGTGATGAGTGGTGGAAGTGTGCAAGGCATGATAGCGGCGATGGAAAAAGTGTCGTCGCAACTGCCGGCCGATGTGAAAGTGATCCCGGGACATGGAGCGGTATCCGATCTGGACGACGTGCGGGCGTTTGTGAAGATGCTGAAGGAGACGTCGGGCGCCGTACAGAAAGCGATTAACGAAAAGAAGACCGTGGAGCAGATGAAGCAGGAAAAAATTCTAGACGGATGGCAGAAGTGGTCAGGTGGCTTCGTCGATCAAGACAAATTTATCGAGACTTTGTACAACTCGCTGACAGGAACGAAAGGCGAGTTCGTGAAACATAATTGAGGCTGCCGAAACAGTAGCAGGTGCATGGCTAGAAAAACCGGTGGATCAACCGCCGATCCGTCAGTCGCCGAGATACCAATCATAGCGGACGGCCTTTCTGTCGAGGCGCCATTTTTGGGGCGTGGTGGTTTCCAGCCAATCAGCTGGTGCGCCTGGCGAGCGACTTTCGGAAGCGGCTTGCAAGGCTGCACGTAATGGCGTCTTCCGTTCGGATGGCAACGCCTTAGGATCGACGGAAACGAACACCGCGGTGCCGCTTCGCGTGACAAGATCGAGCCATTGCCTGGTGAGATCCCAGGGAATGTCGCTGGTCAAGGGGACGCAGTCTGCATCCACCACAAAAAATGTGCTTTGTTGCGGTAGACGGAACGCAAGAGTGTTGATGCCCATTTTGCGGGTGCGCGCCCACTCGAGGCCACTGGTGTCATCCCCGATGCGCTGAACTTCGACAAGGCCTGCCGCGAGATGGCCGATCGTATTGCATCCGATAAGCACGGCATCGCCAGCGCCAAGGCGAATTGCTTTGTAGAAGTTGCGGATTATTTCAGCGGTCGTCAATGATTGATCGTGAAAATGCCAGCCCTCATCCGTTAGCCCGGTAGCCATCTCAAATCCCCAACGTCCCAGCAGATCAAACGTCGAGAAATCGTACTTTATGAGTTCATATCCCCATTTCTGAATCAGCCGGACATTTGCGGCCATGTAGTCGAGCGCTTCGGGAATACTGGGATCCATGGCAATCAATTCGCCCTGCGGACGACCGCCGGCGGGAGGAAGACGCCACGGCCGCGCATTCGGTTGGACGGTTAAGGTGGGACGACTCCAAATGCCAGGACGCACGCCCAGTGCACGCATTTTTTGCGCGAGGCCGGGCATGTCTGGATAGTCAGTGCTTGTTTGCTGAGCCGGGCCGGCACCTTCACGCGCGGCGTGCCAGCCCATGTCGATGACACAAAACGGCCGGTTTGAAATGTTGGAAGGCACCAACTCTGCGAGAAGTTGTGCATCGCGCAGGCTGCGCTCCGCGGAAGTGTTGTTGCCGTAGGCGTAGTACCAATTGTTGCTGCCATAAACGGGAGCTGCCGGAAGAATCGGATGCTCGCACATTGCGGTACAGAAAGAACGCGCCGCATCGATGGGCGATTCGCCGGAACGGCTGGTGCGAGCCGTAACCGTCGCAGCATGCAGGCGACGAGTGCCGAGGTGAACGCCCGAGCCACCATTGCTGACGTCTAGCGAGAGGGTGACTCCGGCTGCGTCCACCTGCCAATAACAAACGGCAGATGCGCCAGTTTTGACTCCGCAGGCGTACGTGTGGCGGCCATTGGTGGCCAGAAAATACCAGGGCATGAGCCGATCGCCAGCGAGGCCCCGGAATTCGAGGTCACCATAGGAACGCTCCCAATGATCGCCAAGGTATTTCCAATCCACGGGAAACGCCCCGTGCCAGCGAATGCGAATTCGCGTGAGGTAGAGGTTTGGCGCAGTAACGTATATGGCAACTTCAGTTCCGGCTTTCCCGTTACAAATTTCCGCACTCACTTCGACACCGCTTCCCTGCCAGTTTGCGCCTGAACGTGTGAGCTTCTTCTCTATTGATCTTGCTTCGTCGAAAACAGAAACGCGATCGGGCATACGCGGCACATCAGGAAGCGATAGAGCGGAAGCGGACTCGGCAGAGCGCTGGGCGGGAAACGCAGAAGCAGAAGCGGCGACGGCACCCGCACCCAGAAGAAAAGAACGACGGGTGGATTGAGCAACAGAATCTGAGTTCATCTTTTTCATAACTGGCTGCGTGGCTTCGCCACCTACACTCTCGAAAACTATACCTTTTCTGGAAGGAAATCTCCCAGAGCTGAGATTACAGGTCAGGACGAATATTTTGTGTCACGCGGAATTCATGGAGAAGGAATATTGGAGCAATCGAGAATGAGGAGACTCCTCAGGCCCGCTCTCTGCCGATAATTTTCGTCAAGGAGGAAAGCAAGCATGTCCCGAAATTCCCGCATGACCAGCATTCTGCACGGCGTACGACTCGCACTCAGTCTCGTGGCGTTGATGCAATTCAGTTTTCTAGGACTGTTGACCGAGCGAGTCGAAGCAGGTGAAAAAGAACAGCACGGCGAGCCATCGCCCATCAAGCACCTGATCATAATCGTAGGCGAGAATCGAACCTTCGATCACATTTTCGCTACCTATAAACCAAGACATGGTGAGTGGGTGGACAACCTACTCTCAAAAGGGATCGTGAAGGAAGATGGGACGCCCGGGCCGAATTATTGGATGGCCCACCAATATTCCGCGGATGTGACCGGAAGCTCGACGTTTGAGCTGAGCCCGAAGAAAAAAACTCTCTACGCTGCATTGCCCGCGCCGCTAAATGGCGGCCCGACCGATGTCTGCATGAGTAATGGTGTCTGCAATCTAGGCGACGCGACTTCGTCTGAACCATTTGGACTGTCAACCACCCCAACGAATTATTACGAGTTCATGACTGCGGGAGGTACCGGACTGACCGGAAAAGTACCCGATACGCGCATCACCGGCGTACACGGTGCGGCTCCTTATTCGACGCTTCCGCCTGGCCCGTTCCAATTGACCAACTCTACGGGTGCGAGCACATTTACGAACGATTCTTACGCGGCTAGCCCGGTGCATCGTTTCTATCAGATGTGGCAGCAGATGGATTGTAATGCCGCACGGGCCAACCTGTGGAATCCCAGTGGGTGTAAAGCAGATTTATTCACTTGGACAGAGGTCACCGTTGGCTCAAATGTTAACGGAGTTAGACAGGCGGCGAACTTCAGTACGGATTATTCCCCCACGGCAAAGACCACCGGCGAGGGCGCAACCTCGATGGGGTTCTACAATGTCCTGCAGGGCGACAATCCGTACTTCAAGTATCTGGCTGACAACTTCGCCATGAGCGACAACTATCACCAGCCAGTGATGGGTGGTACCGGCGCGAACAGCATCATGCTGGGATTTGCCGACACTATCTGGTTCAGCGATGCGAACGGCAATCCGGCGGTGCCTCCCCACAACGAGACGATCTGGACCGACACGCCGCTGGACACCGGGACGGTGGATGAAATCGAGAATCCGAACCCGCAACCGGGTACCAATAACTGGTGGATTCAGGACGGATATGGAGGCGGTGGATTTGGCTCGTCCGTTTATGGCGGTGGCTCGTATAGCGATTGTTCTGACGTGGATCAGCCGGGCGTTGGCCCAATTCTGGATTATCTCAGCTCGCTGCCTCGGCCGATCAAGCCGAACTGCGAAGCAGGCCATTACTACCTGCTGAACAACTACAATCCCGGCTATTTTGGCGACGGATCGAACGCGTATGCGGATCATTTTGTGTATAACACACCGTTCACGATTCCGCCGACGAATCAGAGGAGCATCGCCGACGTGATGAACGAGAAAAGCGTTTCCTGGAAATATTATGGCGACCAGTGGAATGCGTACCTGACGGATAAATACCAATTGAGCTATGGCACGGTGGGACCGAACAGCGATCAGTACTGCAACATCTGCAATCCGTTTCAGTATCAAACATCGATTATGGCAGATGATGCTGTGCGAAACGCGCACCTGAAAGACACGCAGGATCTGTTCGCGGACATCAAGATCGGCTCATTACCCGCGGTTTCTTACGTGAAGCCGAGCGGATGGGTTGACGGGCATCCTGCTTCATCGAAGATGGACTTGTTTGAAGGATTCGTGAAGAACATTGTCGAGCAGGTACAGAGCAACAAGGAATTGTGGGAAAGTACAGCGATTTTCATCACTGTGGATGAAGGCGGAGGCTACTACGATTCCGGATACGTGCAGCCGCTGGACTTCTTTGGTGATGGCACGCGCATTCCGTTGATGGTCGTGTCGCCATACACACGAGAGGGCCACATTTCGCACAGCTATACCGATCACGCTTCGATCATTAAGTTCATCGAGCGGAATTGGAATTTGCCCACAATCAGCAATCGCAGCCGGGATAATTATCCGAACCCGAAGACCCACACCAACCCTTATGTGCCAGTGAACAGCCCGGCGATTGGAGATTTGTTTGATCTGTTCGACTTCAAGCACCGCGGCCACGACGGAGCGCAGTAAGAGAGTAATTCAGACCGGAGAGAGGGGCGGCTGACTCTAGCTGCCCCTTTTTGTTTGGATCAAATCATTCCGTAATGACGCGGTCGGCCCACTCGACCAAACCTACAAAAATGGCGGGATTTCCAAACTTTGCGCCCCATTGGTTCAAATCTTCTTCCGCGACCCCACGGGCCCGGCAACAAGCTCCGCAGGCATACAGTGCAATCCGCTTGCTGGCTACTTTTTGGAGTGCCTCTAGGAGAGGTGGCCACCCGACGGGTACGACGGCGTTAGCGGTCACTTTTCGCATTAACGATGTAGCTTCGCCGAGAAGGAAAATCTGAACCTCATGGCCGGCATCGGCGAGGGCCAGGCCGTGGAGAAAGGGAAAAGCAGCCTTGGTCGGATCATCTGATCCCCAGGCGCTCTTCATCATGATCTTCAGAGTCTTCTTGGACTCTTCGGGTTTAAGACCTATCGAAAGAAACGGCAATCCGAGAAGCTGAGCAAGAAATTCACGTCTTGGCATTCCATCCTCCCTAACCGGAAATCTCGGGCGCGTTTCCGAACATGCTACGTAGGGGCAGGGGCAAATTCCACTCAATTTTTTGTGCGGGTAGTCGCCGGCAAGCTCAATGATTTAGAAAAGCCGCGGCTGGCGTTTGGGAAGCTCACGGCCGAAATATTGATAGGCACGCGGCGTGGCGACGCGGCCGCGCGGAGTACGGTCGAGCATGCCGATCTGCATCAGGTACGGCTCGTACATCTCCTCGATAGCGTCTTGCTCTTCGCTGAGGGCGGCCGCGAGCGTGCCGAGACCGACGGGACCACCAGCGTATTTGTCGATGAGGGCGATCATGAGATTGCGATCGACTTCATCGAGGCCGTGTTCATCAACGCCGATCATGTGCAAAGCGTCTTGAGCGACTGCACGTGTGATGCGACCATTCGCACGAACTTCGGCAAAATCCCGAGCGCGGCGCAGCAGGCGATTGGCTATGCGCGGAGTGCCCCTGCATCGGCCGGCGATCTCTTCGGCGCCCGCTGGGTCCATCTGAATATTCAGGATTTTGGCAGAGCGCTTCAGAATTATGAGCAAATCTTCAGGCTCATAAAAATCCAGGCGGTGAACGATTCCGAAGCGCGAACGCAGTGGTGCGGTGATCAGGCCGGCGCGAGTCGTGGCTCCGACGAGAGTGAAGTGATTCAGGAGAAACGGATGAATGCGAGCGCCTGGCCCCTGGCCAATGATGAGATCGACGCGAAAATCTTCCATCGCGGGATAGAGAACCTCTTCAATGGCTGGTTGCAAGCGGTGGATTTCGTCAAGGAAAAAAACTTCCCTGGCGTCCAGCGAAGTGAGGATTGCGGTGAGGTCGCCTTTGCGCTCAAGGAGCGGGCCCGCACTGGTTTTGCTCGGAACGTTCAGTTCGCTGGCAATGATTTGCGCTAGCGTGGTTTTTCCCAGTCCCGGTGGGCCATAGAGCAAGACGTGGTCGAGGGCTTCGCCTCGGCTGAGCGCCGCTTCAATGGCAATGGCGATATTTTCTTTTACGCGTTTTTGGCCAATGTATTCGTCGAGGCGTTTGGGGCGGACGGTAGCGTCTAGGCGCGCGTCTTCATCGGAGGCCGCGCCAGAGACGATGCGGCTAGTGCGATCGCGGTCGTCCGCGGAAGGATCGTGTGTTTTCTTTGGGCCAGTGTTAGGCATAGCTGAATCAAGGATAGCAGTAATCAGAGGGCAGATATCAGCAAGCGCAAAATCACCGCATCAACGCTTCGTGGTGTTGCTGAGCACAGCAAGCGTGTTGCGCAGCAATTTCTCAAAACTCGCGGTGCCGGCACTCTTCTTCGCTTCCGCCACGGCGCTCTCCGCCGTGCGTTCATCGTAGCCAAGATTCACTAAGGCGGATTTTACGTCGGATTCTGCGCCCGCGGGCGAAACTGCAGTAGGTCTGTCAGACTCGACGACAACGGCTTCGAGTTTGTCCTTCAATTCCAAGACCATGCGCTCCGCGGTTTTGCGTCCCACGCCAGGAATCTTGGTCAGGCGAACAATATCGCCGCCGCGAATGGCCGGGACTAGTTCCTCAACATTCATCCCGGAAAGAATTTTCAATGAAAGGCTCGGACCGACACCCGAAGCACCCAGCAAAAGTTCAAACAGATGCTTTTCTCTCGCCGAAAGAAAACCGTAAAGGGTGAGGGCGTCTTCGCGAACGTGTGTGTGGATCAGCAGGGTGATTTCGGAGTGAAGGTCGCCAAGCGCCGCATAGGTTGATAGCGGCACGGCCACCAGATAGCCCACGCCACTTACGTCCAGAATGATTTGATTCGGCCGCTTCTCAAGCAGCCGCCCTCGCAAGAGTCCAATCATCGTTTCCGAGTATTGCCGCCGACGACCGCCCCTGTCAATGAATCGAAGTTCGAAGGTTGCCGCAGGGCTGCCACGGTTGGCGCCCCAACAATTGTCTTGCCAGCAAGCAGAAGTAGAAGTTGGGAGAGGAAATGCAGCGATTGACGGGGACCTTCGAACCAGAAAAGTAGTTTGCTGCCGAGGCCTGCGGCGATTGCAGCCGTGGCGATAGCCCACCAACGATGGAGAACATGAAGTTGATCGCCACGTTGGCGGCACATCTCAAGAAAGAGACGATAACCCACGATATAGGCGAGCGACTCGGAGAGCAAACGGGGGTGGCTGCGAATTGAACCGAACTGGAGATAGGACAGGAAGCACTTGGACGTGGATCTAAGCTACGTGAAAGGGTGCCGAGCGTCAACGATTGTCAGTTCAGCCCATCAAGGGGCGGCGGGCGCGGCTTTCCATTTATTTAGGAATTCCAGAATATCTTCCGTGGACATGGAGCGGGCGGCTTCAAATTCGCCGCGTTTCTGGCTAAAGAGCAGCTTGCCATCGAACTCGAGAACGGCAATGGCGGGAACACCGCGATCCAGGAGAACGTCATACTGCTGGGCGATGTCTTGATTCTTTTCTCCCTGCCCGATGTCGATATGAACGACGTCAAAAGATCTGTCCAAGGTTGGAGCAATCTCGGGGCTATGGAAGGCTTCATCAAGAACGTGGCAGTCATAGCACCAGTTTGCACCAAAGACGAGTAGCACACGGTGGCGGGTTTTTGCGGCGATGACCAGTGTGTCAGCAATTTCTTTTTTGGCGTCGGCCGTGGCGGGATAAAGATCCTTATTTTCGATGGGCTGGCGCAGCTGGGCGGTGTCGGAGCGCTGTGCAAATCCGATCAGCCAATTGCTTCCCTGCCATGTCCAGCTCTGCACGACGACAAGATACTGATGCTTGAGCACGGAGCCTCGCTGTAATGCCAGCGAAACGCGGAAGACAACAAGTCTGGTGTTTGGTTGCGGAGTCTGCTGCTGGAAGACTTCCAGCTTGATATCGGACAGACCTTTCGATTTCCAGCTGGACCAGAAGAAAAGCTCATCCTGCAAGGTGAGTGGATTTTTCTTCAGGTCGCTGATCATCGGGGCGGGTGAGCGGGAATAAAGTTCGGCGAGTTTGGCGGAGTCCCCAGAGAACACCGCCAGTCGCCAGGATTCCAACGGTGTAAAGGAAGTGGATGCGGGCTTCTGCGGCGCGGGAAGGGCGCTCACCGAGAGCACACTCGAGCAGATCAGAATGCAGAGAACCAGAATTCGGGGCACAGAACCTCCTGTGAAAACGCTCCCATAAGGATACCTGACGCGGATTGTCGCGCGCCGGTTGCTGTGGACAATTACTCCAAGAGCTAGAGCAAAAAGCACTGGCATAATAGCCAACGCTAGAACGGCAAGGGCTGAGGCGATGAGACTATGCGATCGTTGAAGAATTCGTTAGGCGGTTTTCAGAAAGGCGGCCACTGAAGTATGTTGGCGCTCTTCGGCTAGGCCCATAGCGGATTTGCCATCGTTTGATTTGGCAGATTTATCAGCGCCGTGAGCCAGTAGCAACTTCACAATTTCTAGATGTCCGTTGGCGGCAGCGGCCAGGAGCGGGGTGTAGCCGGGACCGTAGCGATAATTGGCATCGACACCGGTTTCAAGGAGCCATTTCACTATTTCGACGTGCCCTCCTGTGACTGCACCGGTCAGTGCGTTGTAGCCCGAGCCGTTGGTGGCGATAGCGTTGATGTCCGCACCGTGCTCTTTCAAGAAATCAGCAACCGGCGCGTTACCGAAAAAGGCAGCAAGCGCCACAAGAGGAAATCCATCCGACGAATACGAATTGGCTAGCGCAGAATTACTTCCGACCAATTCCTTAACGCAGTCCAAGCGGCCGAGTGCGGCAGCATCCTGCAATTCGAGTCTTGCGCCATGCGCTAGAAGTAGATCGCGAATGTCTTTGCGGCCGAGATAAACAGTGGAAAGTACCGCGGACACACCCGATTCATTCTTGGCCGAGGCGATGGAGGAGTCGGCATCGAGCAGAGACTGGACACGCGCGAGGTCACCTTGGCGGATGGCGTCAAACAATTCTGCGGCGGAAGACATCGCGGTAGCCTCCTGCGAGATGGCACTTTGGGAAAATACGAAAGAAATCGGGCGTTTTAAACCCGCCGCGCCCTCTGGACGATCGGGATAAACAAATGGTTAGCGGCGAGCGCGGTCTTTGCGAACTGCTTCGTCGACCAAGGCGTCAAGCTCAGAACGGCTGAGAGTCACTTCGTCGGTGGTATTTTCCCCGTTGTCGCAAGTCTCCGGCAAATCCGCACCTCCCCCCGGAGGAGGTGTGACGTGGTATCTGGCTCTCGCGGCCATCAGCTTTGCCACTTCGCGTGTGGAAAGAAGTTGCGGTTCACCGGCAAGGCGAGCATTCAGCATAATCTTGGCGAAGTGCTCGAGGGTTTCCATGCGGAAGAAGGCACTGAACAAATCCGGACCACAAGTTACGGCTCCATGGTTGGCAAGCAGCAGCGCATCGTAGTGTGGAATGAGAGGTTCAAGGACGGCGCTTAGGTCAGGAGTACCGGGCGTGGCATAACGAACAAGAGGCACTTTGCCAAGACCAACGACGATTTCCGGAAGCAAAGCCTGATCGAGCCCCTGACCAGACGCGGCAAAACCCGTTGCCGTCGGAGGATGCGCGTGGCACACTGCCTGCACTTCGGAACGCATGCGATAAAACAACAAGTGCATTCCCGCTTCGGAGGAAACCTTGCGATCCCCACGAAGGTGCCGGCCTTCCAGATCCATGACCACCAGGTCGTCCGGCGACATCATTCCTTTGTTGATACAAGTGGGCGTAGTCAGGATACGCTCGGCATCCAAACGCACGGAGATGTTCCCCTCGCAGGCGACAATCTGGCCGCGCTCATACATCCAACGGCCGACCTGGCAGACGTCGAGACGATGCTGTTCTTCCGTTCTTACGCGAGAATCGGGCACTGAGTCCGAAGGCACGGTGCGGACTCCTTCCTCGACCTTTGGAGGTCCGATTATGATCAGAAAATCAAAACAATCAAAGTTAAGCTAAACTAAGCAACTTTCCCAAAGAGTACGCTTCACGGGCAGGAAAGCCAAGCAAAATCAGGCGTAAATGCCGCGAAGTTTGAGAGCCGTGGCCACTCGATCTATGGCCAACATATAGGCAGCAATACGGTTGTTCACCCGATGAGTCTCTGCGTAGCGAACGACTTCGTCAAACGCACGGTCCATCACATCGTAGAGGCGTTCGTTCACTTCGCTCTCGCGCCAGAAAAAGCCCTGGCGATCCTGCACCCACTCGAAATAGCTTACGGTCACTCCACCGGCGTTGC
Organism: Candidatus Acidiferrales bacterium; assembly: GCA_963741165.1. Classification (GTDB taxonomy): domain Bacteria; phylum Acidobacteriota; class Terriglobia; order Acidiferrales; family UBA7541; genus Acidiferrum. The sequence goes on from CAVUHB010000003.1 coordinate 139,240, forward strand.
CGAGAATATCGGGCACGGTGAAGATCCCCTTGGAATCGATGATGGCATCGGCTTGCCAGGTAGTCGGACCATTTGCGCCTTCGCAAAGAATCTTGGCGTGGACCTGGTGAGCATTCTGCTCGGTGATCTGGTTTTCGATGGCTGCAGGAATCAGCACGTCGCAGGGCTGAAAGAGCACGTCTCGCGCGCTCATCTTTGCGCCGCCACCCGGAAATTCCTGCAGTGGCTTCTTCTGGGTGTAGACCCATTCGATGATCTTCGGAACATCGAAACCCTTTTCATTGTAAAGACCGCCGCCGATGTCTGCCAGACCGACGATCTTGTAGCCGGACTTGTGCATGAGATCCGCCGCAAGCGAGCCAACGTTTCCGAAGCCCTGCACGATGACGCGGGTCTCTTCTTTTTTCATCTTGAACTTGGTTATGGCCTTGTCTACGCAGATCATCACGCCACGGCCTGTAGCTTCACGGCGTCCACGTGACCCGCCCAATTCAATAGGCTTTCCGGTAACGACCGCGGTTGTTGCCTGACGGGCGTGCATGGAATAGGTGTCCATCACCCAAGCCATGGTCTGTTCGTTGGTGCCAACGTCCGGGGCCGGTACATCGCGCTCCGGCCCGAGCCAGTCTGAAAGTTCAGCCGTATAGCGGCGCGTCAGGCGTTCAAGTTCACCGCGCGACATTTTACGCGGATCGCAAATAATGCCGCCCTTGGCTCCGCCGAAGGGAATGTCAACCACGGCGCACTTCCAGGTCATCCACGCGGCCAGGGCGCGGACTTCATCGACGCTTACGTCGGGAGCGAAGCGAATGCCGCCTTTGCCGGGTCCGCGAACCGTGGAATGCAAGACGCGATAACCTGTGAAAACTTCCAGTTGCCCGTTATCCATGCCTACCGGTATGTAGAGGGTAATCTCTTTGTCGGGATATTTCAGATAGCGGTAAATGCCCTGCTCAAGGCCGAGTTTGTTCGCGGCCATTTCAAAACGCGCTTCGGCGTTTTGGTAGACATTCATTTCTTCCGGTACTGGCGCTTGCGACATGCAACGATCTCCTTTGCCGGGGCTGCCCTGAGACAACGACCGCGCAGCATGGTTCGGCCCGCGAGAGACATACAGGCACGTAAGAAAAGGCCAAGGGAGGCAAGAATCGGCGGGCTACCCACCCTCCGGAACTACCAATTGGCCGGGTCGCCAGTATACGAAGGGAGATGGCTGACCGCAAGGTAGACAGACACGGAGAGTGCTGGAGATGCTACGGCAAAGGAAAACAGGGAAGGCTCGCGTCGAGTGAACTGTGGAGGAATGGGAACTTTGTCGCCTTGCCATCAATAACTCCATCAGGCTTCGAGGCAGGCGGGGCTGCCTAGGTGGCCCAGCATCTGGCCTCGTGGTGTAGAATCGGCCTTCTTGGCAGCGAGTGAGTTCCATATAGATTGTGAGGAGCCAGATGAAGAATCAAGAAAAGAAAGCCGGACACCGTTGGCAGTTCAACCGAGCACCGACTGCCGTCTTCTTCCTGCTATTGACTCTGCTGCTTGCGCCGGCAGGCGTGGCGAAGATGAGAGTTGATTTTGATCCGGGTCTGGACTTTTCGACATTTAAAATATTTGCGTACATCGGCGGTGCGAATACGCTGGAGTTCCGGCAGCTCAATCCTGAGTTCATTACCGATAAGGTGCATGCAGGAGTGGCGAAGGCATTGGTCGAACGCGGTCTGCGAGAAGTAAAACAAGACCAACAGCCAGACCTAGTGGTGAGATATTGGGCGAACAGTCAATCGACGATTGTCTCGCCCGCGGCCGGAAGCTGGATACAATTCGGACCATTTGTAAGTGACTATTGGGCGGCCACCTACGATTTGATGAGAGCTGAAAGTAGTCTAGATGCAACACTGGTAATCGATTTGATCGATTTGAAGCGAAAAGACCTGGCGTGGCGCTTGTATCTGGAACAAAAGATCGTGGATGACGACAGTATCTGGCCAAAAGTGCTAGGGGAGATTTCCAAAGGCTTCGAGAAGTACCCGCCCACCAAAAAGGAAATCGAAGAGAAGCAAAAGGAACGTGCTGCACATCCACCTAAGCCTGCGGCTCAATAGTGTAAGCCCGGCGAAGGACAAATTGGAACTCGCCAACCGACCCATTCTGTAAATCCCACTCTTCTCCTTTTACTGGACTTCGGCGGTGGCAACTGGGGCGGAAGTCGGATAGGTCCGGTAACCAGACATCAATCCAGCAAGTGGAAAAAACAGCTTTTCAGTAACCGAGAGTAGATCTGGTAGACTTGAATTTAGGAGCAAATTAGCGCTCGTACGCCAATTACGACACTCATGTGAGAGTCAGGATGAACCGATAGGCATGGATAGCCAAGTCAGTCTCGCGATCCTTGTTCCGGTATACAACGAACAGTACCTGGTGGAAACCAGCCTGAAGAGGCTCGGGGTGCTGGCAGGGTCGCCACTGCTGGGGCGCGTGCGCGTGATCGTGGTAAATGACGCCTCCACAGATGGAACGGCCGGGGTGCTGGGCCGTTTTCGCGATTCGGGGGAATACCTGAACCTGCCGCACTTCGAGTGGATTTTTCTTGAGCATGGGAAAAATCAAGGCAAGGGCGCGGCAATCCGCACCGCGCTGCCACACGTGGACACCGATCTGGTGGTGATACACGACGCGGACCTTGAATATCACCCTTCGGACATTGCCAAGATGTTACCGCTGTTCCTGGAAGAAGATGCCGACGCCGTGTTTGGCTCGCGATTCATGTCCAGTGATTTTCGGCGTGTGCTGTTCTTCCGGCACAGTCTGGGAAACCGGTTGATCACGTTGCTCACGAATTTTGTGACCGATCTGAACCTGTCGGACATCGAGACCTGCTACAAAATGGTGCGGACGGATATCTTCAAAACGATTCCGTGGGAAAGCGACCGATTCGGCATCGAACCGGAAATCACCATCAAGCTGGCCAAGCGCAAGGCGCGCATATTTGAAATTCCGATCCGCTATTCCGGCCGCACGTATGCCGAAGGCAAAAAGATCACATGGAAAGACGGAGTTCGCGCCCTAGGGGCACTGGTGAAGTATGGCATATCCGACAAGATTTACGTGGCTGATGCGTATGGCAGCGAAATTCTTGCGAGGTTAAATCGGGCGCCGAGATTCACAAAGTGGATGGCAGATACGATTCGGCCGTACGTTGGGGATCGCGTGCTGGAGATCGGGGCGGGAATTGGAAACCTGACAGCGAATCTTGTGCCGCGCACGGAATATCACGCTAGCGATGTCAACCCGCAATATCTGGACCGCTTGAACACGTTAAAGCAGACGCGACCGTATCTGCAAGTTCACTACACGGACGCAAGCGTAGAGGAAACTTATCCTGCGGAACGGTTTGATACCGTGGTTTGCCTGAATGTTGTGGAGCACCTGGAAAATGATGTGCAGGCGCTGAGCAATATCCGCAAACGGCTGGATACCAATGGCCGAGCAATAGTTCTGGTGCCGAATGGGCCGCAACTTTACGGATCACTTGACAAGGTGCTTGGCCACTATCGTCGTTACACCCAGGAACAATTGGTCAAAACCTGCCATGACGCAGGTTTTACGGTGGAAAAGGTGCTGAAGTTTAATCGCATCGGTGCGCCGGGCTGGTGGTTGAACGGGCGGGTCCTGAAAAAAGAGACCTTTGGTTTCTGGCAGATCAAGTTGCTGAATATTCTAATTCCGTTTATCCGTCCGATCGACCGCTTTTTGCCGTTTCCCCACCTGTCCTGGATCATCATCCTGCGCGCCGATCCCCAAACATCCGGAGAGTTTGCCGGTGAATCCGCAGTAGGTCATCCCGTACTTGACCCGCACACCGGTTTGTCTCCCACGCGGTAATTTAACTCATCAGAATGAATTCGTGTTGATTGGAGGCAAAGAGACGCGCGTTCCTGCGTGCGTGAGCACCTAGGAGTGCTGCTGGAATTGCAGGCTCCGTGTTACTGCAAGCGGAATTGCACAGTGACGACCAAGTGCATGGAAGTTGGCTTGCCGTCCAATTGAGCTGGTTCGTATTTCCACTGCTTCACAGCAGACACCGCCGCTTGATGAAGGAGGGTTGGCCCCGAAATGATCTTGGTAGCCGTGACCGTACCGGTAGCATCGATCAAAGCATCCAGTTGAACATTTCCTGAAATCCTCTGCCCTCTGGCGGCGGGAGGATACATGGGAGGCACGGATTTCAGCAGTTTAGCGGGCTTCACGTCCCCGCCAATCGGCAGAGGCGCGGTCGGCTCTTTGCGGTGGTTACCAGCCAGACTAACCAGAGGATCCGCAGCGCCAGTCGCTTCCACTCCAGACTCGATGGAAGGAGCGGTTTCGTTGCCGGAATCCTTTGCGCTGCGGTTGACGTTTGGAGTGGCCAAACGCACGTCACCGAGAACAGGCTTCTTCGGAGCCTCGGCCGGAGGCACGTTGTGAGCGGCGGTGTTCACCGGGCTCGATGTGGGCGGCAGCGCTGTTGGATTCGAATTGCGGTTCGATTCCACAGCCGGCACAGCGACCGGAGAAGAAGGTGCCGCAGGTCGATTGTTGGCCGCAACTGCGGACTGAACCGCGTTTGTTGAGTTCGACGCGCCCGTGAGCGCGCTTACGGATGAGTCTGCTTTTGAAGTGGGCTCACTGGATGGCACGGTGTTGTGCTGCGGAGCGGGGGCGGAGGCAGGGGTCGACGCCAGGAAATTGCCGGGCTGCATTCCATACCATCCCACCCCGGCGGCGGCCAGTACGGTGGCGGCAAGCAGCCCGAAGATCAAGCCCTTCTTCGAGCCGGAGGACGAGGCTTGTACCTCGGTCGATTCGGTTGCGCCCAACAACTGCCCGCTCAAAACTACAGATTGTGTTTTCTGCAAGGAATCGCCGGAAATGTCACTGGAGAATTCCGCTGAACCACTCTGCGAAGAAATCTCTTCCGTCGCCGTTGAATTGGATTGCGCACCAGAATTAAATGCCTGAGCGGCTTCCGTGTCGTGGGCAAGAGGCGCCAGCCAGGAAGGGATCCTAACTTCTTCCACCGGAAGTGTAATGGAAGAAACCTTCGAAGCCACGGACGGCACTTTAGTCTCCACCACGGGCGCGGGAATGGCGGCAATTTTTATTGGCTCGCTCTTTGCTTCGACTTTTGCTTCGGGCTTCGCACTGGCTTCCAGTTCCGCTACCGCCTTCTGGAGATCGTCTGCCCCACGGAGCATTTCCTTCGGAACCAGGGGGACCGGCGTTGGCGCGATAACAGGAAGTGCAGGTGCTGGCTGAGCGGGCACCGCAGCCTTTTCCGGCGCGGATTCACGGAACAGGAGAGAACTGAGTTGCTCCTGCAAGCGTGCCGCCTGCTGACGAAGTTCTTCCGTCGATGCGTCGTTGGATTTTTGCGGCACGGGAGGTTTCGCAACTCCAGGTGCTGCGGCCGGCGAAGATGCAATCACCGGCTCATCGGAAACCAGCTTAGAAAGTTGAGCCGCAAGCTGTGCGGGCAAAGTTTCCGTTTTCGGAGATGCAGGCGGCGCAGCTACAAGGTGCTGTAAAGAGGGTGCGACGGCTTCGGGCTTAGGGGTAAGAGCGGCAAGGACGGGGGACGGAGCAATAACTGGCTTTGCCGGGGGAACAGCAGGAGTGCTGGATTGCGCGGGAGAGGAGGGTGCCGGGGCGGTGACTTTTGGCGTGCCAATCGCCGGAGAGATTGCTGCAGGCGGAACAATGGGCCGCTGTGCTATGGGTGCTTTCGGCTGGACCGCACCTGGCGCAGATTCCGTGGGAATGCGCACGCCCCAGAATCCAGGCGCAGACTCCGTGAATTCCAATTCAACGTAGCCGGTCACGGTACGGTAATTCTTGGACTTGACGACCTGACAGACCACTTCTTTTTTCGTTTTGTCATTTGTCACGAACAGGAGTTGACCGGGAGCAACGCTCGAGGCCAGACGGATCACCGCGCCGTTCGCAAAAACTAGTACGGTTTTCGTGGATTCAGAAAACGGCTCACGCTTGTCGGAACCCTCAATCGTGCGTGCGCCATTTACGTTTACGGGAACTTCCAGTGGAATGGGTTGTGGGCGCGTGGCCGGCAGAGAGTTGCCGGTTTGCGTTGAAGGGAGAGTAGAAGCGCTGGTCGAAATCGGATTTTCGACGTCTTTCACGGTTGGTGCCATGGGACGCTCACAATAAAAAGGGTTAGGAAGTCAGCCCTGCCACGCGCAGGGAAGCCCCAGATCTGTACCTTTTAATATTCGGATTGCCGGAGAGGCAGACCTATAGTACTTGGGTACTACGATGGAAACAGTTGTGGAGAACCTTGCGAACCGGGGCGCGTCGAGCTACTTTTTCCTGACGTCGAGTGGAGGCTGAAAGCGTTCGTCGATCGTGACCTGATAACCAGTTACCAACTTATTCGTGGCATTGGCCATGCCGATGACGGCCTGCAGTTCCTTGAACATTTCCGGGGTCATACCTTTGGCAAAAGCGGAGGCCGTGTGTGAGGCGATGCAATAGTGGCAGTTGTTGGTGACGCTGACGGCGATGTAGAGGAGTTCCTTAGTGAGTGGATCGAGGGCACCCGGGCCCATGATAGCTTTCAAGCGCTCCCAGGTGCTCCTCAGTAGCGCAGGATCGTGCGCGATAGCCTTCCAGAAATTGTTGATGTAGTCGGTTTTCCGCGTGGTGAGGATGTCGTCGTAGATGGCTTTCACTTCCGTGCTGGCATCCTGGTATTCGATAAGTCCAAAAGTAGACATGAAATCTCCCCGTAGATATAAGAGTTGACAGAACAAATACTAGCTGCATTTGAAGCGAGAAACCAATGGGGAGCAGACGTCAGAACAGCTGCTTCAATCTGTCGATGAACCGGTGAATTGCATTTCTTGACTCGTCTGGATTTTCGATTTTACTTGTATTGGATGTGGGTGACTCCAAGAGCGTCGAAGGTATGTTGAATGGTCTCGCCAGAACGTTGGTAAAATCGTTCGCACAGACATTCCCCGCGATGGCTGATGAGTTTGTCTACCTCCTTCGGGGAAAGCCCCTAAACGTCGTGAGCACTTAATTGGCATTGCGGACCGTAGCGAACGCGTTCAGCGCCTAGAATGATATTCCCGACAGCGCTGCAAGGCGAGCGGATACGAATCCATCGAAGCATCTGGCAAGCAAAAATCCCCGACTCGTGAACTCCCCCACACAATCTGCGGCGACTGTGCGACGAGAAAAGAAAAATACAAGCCGAACCAACCAGCCACATTAAACCGATATAATACACGTGATTCAGGAGGTAGCCATGCGAATCTCCTTTGCATGCAGGAACGGACTATTGTTTTTTTTCTGTTTGACACTCATTCCATCACGTGGAGCTGCGCAGACGGTTCGCATTGACATATCACCCGTAAAATCCATCGCCTTTGATCCCGATCAGGCATTGGGGACATCGGTGGATATTTTGTCGGCGAAGGAATTTGAAACGGTATACAGCGCCCCGATCGTAAAAGAATCGTTGTCGGCCGGATGGGGACCCATCACGTATCGGCAGAACACGGAATTGACCATTGACGCATGGCATTGGAATCCAAGTGGAAAATGGAGCGATGCGGAAAACAAGAGCGGCTATTTTGTGGGCAGTGCGGAGCCGGGTGAAACATTGCGACAGTCTTTTGGCTACAGACTGCCCCATCGCGGCTCTACCCGGAGCGACGCCGGGCAGAATGAATATTCGCGTATAACCGATGGGGATCCGGCAACCTACTGGAAGAGCAATCCATATCTGAGCGCAAATTACACCGGAGAGTCGGAGAGCGCGCATCCACAATGGGTGGTCATCGATTTTTCGACCCCACAGGACATTAGTGCCATAGAGATCCGTTGGGCGAATCCGTATGCCACGCAGTACGTGGTGGAATATTGGGCAGGCAAAGAAGATGCGATCAGCAAACCAGCCTCCGGAGATTGGGTAAACTTTCCGCTGGGAGGAGTGGGGGCGGGCGAGGCCAAATCACAGGTACATCGACTGTCAGACCATCCGATCTCCACACGATTCCTGCGGGTGTGGATGACGCAATCGTCGAACACTTGCGACTCTCACGGCAAACAAGATCCGCGCAACTGCGTGGGCTATGCGATTTCTGAAATTTATGCGGGCAACTACAATTCACGCGACCAATTTGTCGACCTGATAAAACACACACCGGGACAGGCACAAACCAATATTCAAGTCTCCTCCAATGACAGCTGGCACACCGCAGAAGATATTCTTACCACACGGATCCAAACTGGTTTCGATCTGTTTTTCACGAGTGGAATTACCAATCACCTACCCGCGATGATCCCCGTTGCGATGTTGTACGCCACGCCGGAGGACAGTGCGGCGGAGATTTCCTACATCGAAAAACGCGGGTATCCGATTTCCTATGTGGAGATGGGCGAGGAACCTGACGGACAATTCATGCTGCCGGAGGATTACGCGGCATTGTATCTGCAATGGGCGACAGCTCTGCACCGTGTAGATGCGAAGCTGAAACTGGGCGGCCCAGTGTTCACCGGCGCCAATGAAGACATCAAAGCGTGGCCGGACGCGCAGGGGCGTACATCCTGGCTGCGGCGTTTTCTGGATTACCTGAAAACCCATGGACGCTTGGCCGACCTGACTTTTGTCTCGTTTGAACATTACCCGTTCACACCTTGTGAAATCGGCTGGTCCGATCTGTTCCGCGAACCGGAGTTGGTGGAACACATATTGATGACGTGGCGAGAAGATGGCGTGCCTGCAAATGTGCCACTGATGAACACGGAGAGCAACGTGTCTTGGGAATTGACCGACCCGATGCAGGATTTATTTGCCGGGCTGTGGCTGGCCGACAGTGTTGGAGCATTTCTGACCTATGGGGGACCGGGCACGGTTTATTACCACTCGCCGATCCAGCCGGAGACACTTCGGCCTGGATGTCATGCATGGAGCACGTACGGGAGCTTTGTGGCCAATGAAAAACTGGAAATTCGGCAGCACACGGCACAATATTTCGCCAGCCAATTACTGAACCTCGCGTGGGTGAAACATGGCGCCGGCATCCATGAATTGTATCCCGCAGAGGCCGATCTGAAGGATGAGGCGGGACACAGACTGATCACCGCGTACGCCGTAAAGCGTCCCGATGGGGATTGGTCGTTGCTGGTCATTAATAAGGATCCCAGCAACGTCCATCAACTGAAGTTCAGTTTCCTGAACAAGGGGATGGCAACACCGATGCACTTTACCGGCGACTTGGAGGTAGTGACGTTTGGGGCAGCGGAGTATGTATGGCACCCGTCTGGCCCCACAAGCCATGCTGATCCTGCAGGCCCGGCCAAAAAGGAAACCCTGCGCTTGAATCCTGAGCAAAGTGTCACCTTTCCAAAGGCTTCGATTACCGTGCTGACCGGTAAGTTGACAGAAGCAATGAACTAGCTTGAATGCGCTTCGGTGATATCGGATTAGTGACCTCTGCGGGAGCAGATTTTCGTCCTGATGGAAAGTCAAGTTATTCTCATGACGGGCAGTTATTCCGGGCATCGAAATTGCTCCGAGGTGGGATCAGTAGAGGCGTCCATTTGAAGTTCAGTTTATTGAGTTTGCGTTTTGCGGCGCGGATCACCTGCTTTTTGGCTCTACCGGCAACGCTTCTGCTTTTGGCGCACGTTGCAACGGCCCAACGGTCAAGAACGTTAATAGGGACGGTGAGCGATTCGACGGGAGCGGCCATACAAGGGGCACGCGTCGAATTTCGCGCTGGCGGCGCCAATCTTATCGCGTCGACAGACGACAGCGGGCACTTCTCCATCACGATCGAAGCAGAGGGCGGGACGTTGCAAGTCAGCTTTCCTGGATTCGCCACATTTACGACCGAGATTAAAACCCGTTCTTCCGAGGAAAACGTACCGGTTGTTTTGAGCCCTGCGCCAAACCTCCAGCGGCTGCAAGTGAAAACGACGGCAGACGATCGAATTCCGGCGGTACCGATCAGCCAGTATTCCATTTCAGAAGCGCAGCTCAACGTTTCAGGCAGCCTGGTCGTGGATGATGTGTTAAGGCAGGTGCCAGGGTTCAGCACCTTTCGCAGATCGAGCAGTTTGTTCGCGAATCCATCTTCGCAGGGAGTGTCTTTGCGTGGGGTGGGCGCGAGTGCGACGAGCCGCTCCACCGTACTTGTTGATGGAATTCCACTGAACGATCCGTTTGGCGGCTGGATTTATTGGGGACGCCTGCCACGCGAAGGAATTGAGTCCATGGAGGTTTCGAATGGCGGAGCTTCCGATTTGTACGGTGGCGGTGCATTGGGTGGAGTCGTGAATGTGCGCACGACGCGCGCCCGCGAAGCATTTGCCAGCGGAGAACTCTCCTACGGGAGTATGAGCACGCCCGATGTTTCATTCGCCGCGGGGACACCGGCGGGCAATTGGACAATCTCAGCGATGGGCCAGGCGTTTCGCACCGGCGGCTACATTCTGGTGCCTCCTGATCAGCGCGGTAGCGTGGACACGAACGCCAACACCGGGGATCTTGCAGGCATCGTTGAGATTGGACACAGCATAGGCGAGCGGGGACGTTTTTTCGTGCGCGGAAGCGGATTTGGGGAGAGCCGGGACAACGGTACCATCCTGCAGCGAAACGATACGACCATAGCAGAATTAGATTTGGGAGCAGACTGGTCGTCCACCCGAGTGGGAAGTATCTCCGCCCGGCTATACGGGTCGACGGAATATTTTCACCAAACATTCTCTTCGGTGGCTCCCGGGCGCAACTTTGAATCGTTGACAAACGACCAGCACAGCCCGTCACAACAGATCGGATTCGTGAGTTCATGGTCTCGGCTGTTTGCGGAAAAGCATAAAATCACGGCCGGGATGGAAGCGCACGACGTCCGCGGGCACAGTGCGGAAGAAAATTACAGATTCCAAGTAACGACGGGATTGACGGTTCCAACAGCGCTGGTTGATGCGGGCGGCCGGCAACACTCGTTTGGCTTTTTTGGGCAGGACGCCTTCTTGTTGGCGCCAAACTGGTTGTTGACGTTTGGCGGGCGCGTAGATACCTGGAACAACAACACGGGCTATCAGAATCGGACGCCGCTACCGACAGGTACGCCAACCTCTGCCACATTTCCAGAGCGTAGCGAATCGGTATTCAGTCCCCGCGTTTCCGTGATGCACAGTTTTCAAAAGGGGATCGCACTGAACGCCTCTGTTTATCAGGCGTTTCGCTCGCCCACGCTAAATGAGTTGTATCGGAATTTCCGTGTAGGCAATGTGTTCACACTCGCAAATCCAGCACTGACAGGAGAACATCTGACGGGAGGCGAGGCCGGCGTCAGCGCACAGCGTTGGCAGAACCGTTTGACGTTGCGTGGAAATTTCTTCTGGAGCGAGATCACAGACCCTGTAGCCAACGTGACGTTGACCAGCACGCCTGCGCTGATCACCCGGCAAAAGGAAAATCTAGGTGAAACGCGCGCGCGTGGATTCGAATTCTCCGGCCAGGTGCAGATCAAGCCGCGCATCCAGTTTTCCGCTTCGTACCTCTTTGTCAGCAGCACGGTCATAAGTTTCCCGCCGCTTCCTGGCGGTACTTCAATTGCCGGGAACTGGCTCCCGCAGGTACCCCAGAATCAATTCAGCATGCAGGCCAGCTATTTGGGAAGAAACTGGAGCGCCGCGGTGCAAGCACGCTTCCTGGGCAATCAGTTCGACGACGATCAGAATTTGCTGCCAATGGGCAGAGCTTTTTCGCTCGATGCACAGTTTTCGCGTCAGTTGTTGCCGCACACGGCTATCTTTTTCGCGGTGCAGAATCTTACCGACGACCGGTTCGCCATCGCCGAAACTCCTGTAACCAATGTTGGGCCGCCAATCTTCGTTCGCGGCGGCTTGCGATTTACCCTGCGCTGAAGAAGTTCTATCAGCCCAGGCTCTACCAGCTTACAAAAAGTGCGTACCGCCTATTGGGGCGTTTCCGCGGCCGGTGTCGCAGATGCAGGCGCCACCTCCTCGAAGAGCCGCAAATTTTCTGCCTTCCATTGCATGGCGTCGTGAATGCGGTTTTGGCCGCTCGGATGGTCAAAGAAAATCCATTCTTCCACGGCGCCGGGATTCATCTTGCGGTACTCACCCAGGTGGATGGATGCTTGCGCAAATCCGTCCGGCTGACGACTGGCGTTCAAACCATACATGTCGGCTTCGTGTTCTTCCATGCGCGTTTGTGAATTCGTAATGGGCGTCAGCAGGAAGAAGAATATGCCGGCAATGAAGAAGACAATGGGAATAACCGCAACATCCGTCACTTCGCGAATCTGCCAGCTTTCGCCCCAACGCGCAAGTGACCAATCCAGGCCCCAGCGCAGAATACTGAAGAATGTAACAATAACCACGAAAAGAAAAATAACCGTTTTGTAGATATGGTTCAGGACGTAATGCCCCATTTCATGCCCCATCACGGATTGAATCTCTTCCAAAGAGCCACGCCGGATAAGATTGTCATTTAAGGTAATACGCATGGTCTTGCCAAATCCACTGACGTTGGCGCTCATGCGCGTAGTCTGTTTCGAGGCGTCCACTTCGTAAACCTTTTTCGCGGTAATGCCGTTGGCCCGAGCAAGCGAGAGGATTGGCTGCGTGATTTTGGGATTCTCCAAAACCTTTGGCGTATTGAATATCGGCACAATCACCGTCGGCACAATCATGATGCCAAGGATCATAAAGAAGATTGACGCGATAGCACCCCAGATGTGCCAAGTATTCGGGAGTATCCGCACGATTTCTACCAGTGCCATAACAACCAAACCGCCCAGAATGATCCCAAGCAGCAATCCTTTTGTCTGATCCCACATCCAGGGCGCGAACGTCTGCGTGGCCAATCCGTACTTCCATTCACGGAAATATCCTTCATAGACAGCCAGGGGAAACTGCAGAGCTGTCGTGACCAACATGAACTGGACCCAATAGAGGAACGTTTGCAGAGGGCGGAATCGCGTCATACGCAGCGCAAAATTGCGCATCCACGCGGACCATCCGAAGCGCAGCAGAATCCAGTAAATCCCCAAGGACAACAGAAAATCCCACAAGATGAGCCAGTAGCCTCCTTCGAAATAGGCATCGCTGCGCGCGCGCGCCGAGGCGGGAATCTCCGCTAGATACGCGTTGGTGGCAGCTTCAACATCAAAATGCTCCGAGATTCTTGCAGCTTCAGGGACGCTAATCACGGAAGGCATCTGGCTGTTGGAGAGGTCGGCCGCGTTTTGGGCTTGCACCGGCCAGCCGAAGGTAATGCAAAACAAAACGAGCAGAAAGGCCCGGGAGAGCGCGAATCGATTGTTCATGGACCACCTTGAAAGTGAGTTCGTTTGCTGGTGAGTATACGCTTTTAGCGATCGAATAGTTTCAATTTTGAGGAACCAGGGAGTGGAAGGGTTTTGCTTAACGCAGGAACTTTTTGACCAGTAAAGCGGCCAAACGGGGAGAGTTGTGGCGAATGACGCCATGTTCTTCCAGAAGATTATCGAGGATCAGTTTCACGTGCATCCTGGATAGCTTTTCCGTATCAAGTTTGACCGGCACGGCTCCCTGCGCCCGGTAACGACGAGCCACTTCCGGTGAAATCGCTTTCCGGTTGGCAACCACATAATCTATGACGCTTCGACCGACATGCGATTCGATAGCACTCAGGTGCTCGCTGAGCGTAAAATCCGTGGTTTCTCCGGGCTGCGTCATCAGATTCGCGACGTAGACGCGCGGTGCCCTCGAACGAGCGATGGCTCGCGCGATTTCCGGAATCAACAAATTGGGAATCACGCTGGTAAACAAGGAACCAGGCCCCATCAGGATCAAATCCGCTTCCTGTATGGCTTCGACGGCCTTTGGCAGTGGCCGAACACGGCGCGGGACCAGTTCCAGTTTATGAATGCGCGACTGGCTACTTGATATTCTTGTTTCACCACGAACGCGTTTGCCGTTTTCGAGTGTGGCGACCAAGGTCACGTTAGAAATAGTGGAAGGAAAAATGCGCCCGCGGATAGCCAGAACCTTGCCGGACACGCGGACGGCCTCGGCAAAATCACCCGTCACGTGAGTCAAGGCGGCTAGAAACAAATTACCGAAATTGTGGCCGCGAAGCCCGCGCCCCGCATGAAACCGGTATTGGAAAAGACGCCCCAGAAGGGCTTCATCTTTCGAAAGCGCCACCATACAGTTCCGAATATCGCCGGGCGGAAGAATACGATTTTCTCGCCGCAACCGTCCGGAACTGCCGCCATCATCTGTGACGGTTACAATGGCCGCCAAATCCGTAATTGGCCTCTCTTTCAGCGATACCGCGTCGCCGCGAGCTGCCAGATGATTTTTCAATCCACGCAGCAAGGCCGACAGGCCAGTGCCGCCACCCAAAGCGACCACGCGCATTCCGCGTTCATTGCCAGCCTTATTTTTTCGAGCTTTCTTCACGTGAGACTCGGTTTCTGATCCGGGGTCGCGAGGCCGAGAGCGATGACTCGCCAAGTGCTGACTCGGGCTGGGCCTCCAGCGAACCGACTGCCTGAGAAAAGGATGCAGGCATTTTGAAGATAAATCTTCGGGGCGTTTACCGTAGAAGGACTAACCCGAATAGCCTTCCTTCTCGGGATACAGCAATTCCGTAAATCTTGGATCTTCCTGCAGGAAAGCAAAGTCCTCGTCATTGCGCGCGTGATACCGATTGGCGGAACGCAACTCGATGGCAATCTTGAGATTAGCCATGGCCGAATCGGCTTCGCCCGTCAAACAATCGAGTGCCGCCAGAGCGTAGTGAACGTGGTCGGCCTTGGGGGCCAATTTGCGGGCTTTCTCCAAACTCTCGCGCGCTTCATCCCAGCGCCCCAAGTTCATCATGCCGACGCCACGCTGGTAATGGTCTTCGGGCGATTTCGGGGATTGATCTGCGGTGGGCTTCATGCGCTGTTCCACAATGCGCATGTGCATGCGGGCGCGGTCGACAAGTTCCTTGCTGGGACCCTCGAGAACCTTCTCAAGCTCCTGCTTGGCCCGCTGAAATTTCTGCTGATGAAACAGGGCCATCGCCTCTTCATACAGCTTCATCTGAGCTTGCACGCGCGGATCGACCATTTCGACACCACCCCGCTGCGGCGGAGGAACCGCTAACTTCTTTTCTTTCAATTGTTTAGACTTGGGCTTGGGGACTGACTTGCCACGCCCAGAGCCTGCTGAGGACTTTTGCGCTCTCGCCATGGCGCGAATGTAGCAAAGGCTGAGTGTTACGTCAACGGAATGGCTCATTTTCCACAAAGTGACGAGTTGGATAGCCTTTACCCTCCGGCAGCAGGCCGCAAAAATAGCTTCCGAGAAACGTGGCTTCTCCGCGACACTAGGAGGTGATTCCAAGCTCTAAACGGAGGGAGAGGTGCTGGCTTGCCCTTCGTGCGTGTGTTATAAGTTCTAACCGGGATTCAGGTTGACGACTCGTGCCTTTCATTAATTTTCCTGCTCGCGAAATAAATTGTAAGTTGGTGTACTACGGTCCTGGGTTGGGGGGCAAAACAGCGAACCTCCAATGGATCTATGATCACACCAATCAAAACCAGAAGGGCAAGATGGTCTCCCTCGCCACGGAGACGGATCGAACCCTGTTCTTCGATTTTTTGCCACTCGATCTTGGTACGGTGCGCGGATTCAAAACGCGTTTTCACCTCTACACCGTTCCCGGTCAGGTTTTCTACGAAGCCAGCCGTAAGCTAATTCTAAAAGGCGCAGATGGCGTGGTGTTCGTGGCCGATTCACAGGAAGAACGACTGGATGCGAATTTTGAAACAATGGACAACCTGCAGGAACACCTGAAAGAACACAATCTAAACTTCGCGACTATTCCCTACGTGCTACAGCTCAACAAGCGCGATCTGCCCAACGCAATGTCTGTGGAAGCTCTCACGACCCAGCTGCAGAAAAAGGGCGAACCGGTGATCGAAGGCGTGGCCATCAACGGTCAAGGCGTGTTCGACACCTTGAAAGAGCTGGCCCGCCTGGTCCTCGCAGAACTTAAAAAAGGCAGCTAAGTAAGTCGGCTCAGTTCATTTGAATTCAATTTTTCCTGGTTGCCATGTTTCCCCACATGCGTTTTTTGCCTGTATCATTGCTCGTGTCGAGTGGCGAGCGGTGAAAATCAGAAAAACTCCAGCCCCATTTTGTTCTAGCCCAACAGAGTAGCCAGTTTGCTCGATGAAAGTGGGAGCCGGTGTAGGGGTGATCTACTTGGCTTAATTCCTAGTTTCTGCAATCCCCAAAGCTCCGCTTTGGCAAAATGCGACAATTCCAACCGTAGTTGATTCGGGGAGCGGTTCAAAGCTTGAACCGCCCTTTTCATTAAATTCCTCTAGAACCCAGTCTTAGCGAGTTCTTCGGTCTCGTAGGTGGGAATCGCTTCGACCAATCGCGTGACCGTAAGCGCATCACGCACGCGGCCCTGACCACTGACCAGATGTAGCGCCCCGCCCTGTCGCGCCAAGGAGATGGAAAGTTTTACCAGCACGGAGATGCCCGAGCTGTCGATCTGCGGAATATCGTTCAAATTGACAATGATTTTGCGTGCGCCCTGTTGCGTCAGCTTCTGTACGAAGTCGTTCAGCACTTCGCTGGATTCGCCAATCGTCAGGCGTCCGTGTACTTCAATAAAATGAATGCCAGCCGTTTCGCGCACAGAAACTTCCAAGGGTGGGTGCAGGGTCATCGGGACATTCCTTTTCCTGGCGTTCGTACTAAGCTGGGTTGCCGCGCAGCAGCTGCTTAGGAGGCGGCCTTTGCATTATACGATGTTAAGTATGGAGAACAAGTTGGCAATGGCGTCTCGCCGACACCGCTGGGAGGTCTCTCCCAAACGAGCGGTGGCTATCCAGGAAGGTCTGCAACGGTACTGGATCGGGCAAGATCGCTTTTCAGAGATTCGCACCGTGGCAGGCCTAGACGCAGCGTTTGTGGTGCTCGGATCGCAAGCCATTCTCAAGCGAAAGACTCCTTGGAATACATTGCGAATCGCCAACAGGGCAATAGGCTGCGTGGTAATGTATGGCTATCCGGTAATGGTGGAGATCGAGCGTGCTTATGCGGTCCTGCCGCTGCGGTTTCCCTATGTTCCAGGACTGCTGAGCTTTCGAGAAATACCGGTTCTGTTGGCCGCGCTTGGCAAGCTGAACCGCTTGCCGGATTTGGTATTCTGCGATGGGCAGGGGTATGCGCATCCGCGGCGGATGGGGTTAGCCACGCACCTGGGCATCGTACTAGAACGGCCGACGATCGGTTGCGCGAAGAGCCGATTGATCGGAACGCATGAAGAGCCCGGCAAATGCAGGGGTGACTGGAGCACTCTGGTCGACCCAAGAGCTAAAAATGAACGCCTTGGGGCTGTGCTGAGGACCCGCGCCGGAGTCAGTCCCGTTTATGTCTCCCAAGGCCATCGGGTTAGTCTGCCTACAGCGATCCGACTCACATTACAGGTGGCCAACGGCTTGCGCATTCCTCGACCAACACGCGATGCGGATCGCTTCGCCGCGGAGGTAAAACGACGGATTCTGCAGGGTGAGCTATCCGAAAAATGAATCCGAGCTAGCAAAACTTCAAACAGATTTGGCTTGCCCTGGCGCGTATAATCCCGCCTACATTGTGACTGGACCCCAGAATATTTTACAAGTGAGCCGACCAGACTTGGCCTCAGACCTATGGAAGTGGAGAATTCGATGAAGCGCATGGGCGTTGCTTGTTGCCTGTTACTTACCTGCTTGTTGACAACCATTCCCCTCCTCGCGCAGCAGACCACCTCGTCCGCTCCTGCCGCCCCCTCCTCCGCCGCTGCTTCTGCCCCTGACGTATCTCGCATGGTCAACGATAGGCTTGCTCAGCTTGACCAGAAAGTGGCTGCCGCACAGTCTTCGGCAGACAACGCTTGGATGCTGGTCTGTGCAGCGCTGGTCTTATTGATGACTGGGCCGGGACTGGCTCTGTTCTATGGCGGACTGGTGCGGCAGAAAAACGTGCTGGCGATCATGATGCAGAGTTTTGCACTAATGTCGCTGATCACGGTACTGTGGGCACTGGTCGGTTACAGCCTATGCTTTGGCGGCAGTGGGTCGTTCCTTGGAAACTTCGAGCACGCATTCCTTCGCGGTGTAGGCGTGGTTCCTAATACCGATTACGCCGCGACCATTCCGCAGATGACCTTCATGATTTATCAGCTGATGTTTGCGGTCATCACTCCGGCACTGATCACCGGGGCGACCGCGGAACGCATGAAATTCTCCGGCACCATGCTGTTTATGACACTGTGGTTTCTGTTGGTGTACGCCCCGATGGCGCATATGGTTTGGGGCAAGGGCGGATTGCTCAACGCCGCGCTCGGCGGGCGCTTTCCTACGCTGGATTTTGCCGGTGGCACGGTCGTGCACATCACTTCCGGCGTGTCCGCACTGGTTTGCGCGCTTTATATGGGAAAACGGATTGGCTATCCAAAACAGGCCATGCCACCGCACAATCTGGTGCTCAGCTTCATCGGCGCCTGTCTTCTGTGGGTGGGATGGTTCGGGTTCAACGCGGGAAGCGCTCTCGCGTCCGGTGGTTTGGCGACTAGCGCTTTCGTTGCGACGCATTTCGGTGCAGCGGCGGCGGCGCTAAGTTGGAGCTTGGCAGAGTGGTTGAAGAACGGCCGAGCCAGCGCATTGGGGGCGATTTCCGGTGCGGTCGCGGGACTCGTGGCGATTACACCCGCGGCTGGTTTTGTCGGACCAATGCCGGCACTGGCGATCGGCTTTGTCGCCGGCATCTTCTGCTACCTGATGGTGACCAAATTCAAGGCCATATTTGGATACGACGATTCTCTCGACGCGTTCGGAGTTCATGGCGCCGGGGGAACGATTGGAGCGCTGCTGACCGGATTATTTGCGCAAGCCGTATACAATCCCATTTTCGGTGAGGGAAAACCGGTCGGCGCACTGGATGGCCGTTGGGTGCAAATTGGCTATCAATTCGTTGGCGTTTTATTCGCCTGGATCTTCGCGCTGGTTGGCACCATCGTCATCCTAAAGATTGTCGATGCGCTTACTGGGGTGCGCGTCAAAGAAGAACACGAAGTGGAAGGGCTGGATATTTCGCAACACGGTGAAGAAGCCTATAACATGGAATCATAGAGGCGGAAACAGGTTCACCACTCCATTCGGGAGCAGAAATTCGTATGATGAAAATAGAAGCGATCATCCAGCCGTCAAGGTTCGAATCGGTGAAGGAAGCTTTATTGGAAATCGGCATTGAAGGCATGACCGTTACGGAAGTCCGCGGCCATGGCCGGCAGAAGGGCCACACGGAAGTTTATCGTGGCCGCGAATATACGGTAGATCTGCTGCCGAAGATAAAGCTGGAAGTCGTGCTCCCTGATGGTTTGGTGGAGCGTGCAGTGGAAACCATCCTAAAAACCGCCAAGACAGGAAAAATCGGAGACGGTAAAATCTTTCTATCCAGGATCGAAGACACGATCCGGATTCGTAACGAGGAACGCGGCGAGAGCGCTCTGTAAGCCCAATGTCCTCTCCGCGATCCAGTCTTGAACCTACACGTCGTCTGAGCAGGAAGATGGAAGAATCCGTCACGCCGCTCTCGGTGTTAGGGCCGCAGGTCGAAGCCCAGCGAGAGCGCATTCTGAAGCTGTTCAACAGCGGCTCCACCGCTCAGGACACCCTGCGTCAGTTGTGTGAACTTGCCGACGAGTCCATTCAAAAAGTATTCGGAGAGCTGTTGCGGGTGCGCGGCACCACCGGGCAGGGACTGTGTTTGCTTGCCCTGGGCGGCTATGGCCGCGAGATGCTCTTTCCCTACTCGGACCTTGATTTATTGTTTCTTTTCGGAACTGACAAGTCTGAACAGGAGTTCCGTCCGCTGATCGCAGAATTCTCCCGCACTTTATGGGACCTGGGCTTTCGAGTCAGCTCCGCTGGCCGAACCTTGGATGAGTGCCGCCGCATCGAGGGCGATAATGCTGAATTTCATCTGGCCATGCTCGATCGCCGCTTCCTTGCCGGTGACAATTCCATTTTTGCCAAACTGGATTCGAAAATTCTTTCCGGTTCTGAAAAGCAGACAAAATCTTTTTTGTTGGCGGAACTCCAGCGCTTGACCCGCGAACGTCTTTTCCGCTACGGCAACACTATTTTTCATCTGGAGCCGAACGTCAAAGAAGCTCCTGGCGGACTGCGCGATCACCACGCTCTTCTGTGGATGAGACTATTGGCAGGAGAGCGTCGCGACCCACGCATCAGCCCCGTCAGCGAAGATGAACTCACGCGCAATTCGGTAGAATTCCTCAGTTCGATTCGCTGTTTCCTGCATTACAGTAACGGCCGCAACGACAACACGCTTACATATGAATTGCAGGCAGGCGCGGCGGAGCGATCCCTGGGCATCGATGACAATCTCCGACGCAATGCCGCGGAATGGATGCGGCTGTACTTCCGGCACGCGCGCACCCTGAACCGCCAACTACTACGCTTTGTTGAGCAACGCGCCCCTGTCACACTTTCACTGCGTCGACGCTTGATGAATGCGACCCTAGGCGCAAAGCCGGAAGCGCCGAACGGAAAACCATTCCTTGTGCGCGATGGACTTCTGGAAATCACCAGCGAACAGGCCTTCGCTGATCGAAACATAACCTGCTCCCTGTTGATCGAGGCATCCCGCACGGGCATTCCCCTTAGCCGCGAATCCGAACGGGCCATCGCGTATGTAATGATGCACCCGGAACTGACCCATCGAAACACTCGGATCGCCTGGCCCACACTAAGCGAAATTCTAGGTGGCGACTTTCCGGGCGTGGCGTTGCGGCCTATGCATCGGCTTGGTTTGCTGATCGAAATGCTTCCGGAATTCCGGAACATCGATTCCCTGGTGGTGCGAGATTTTTATCATCGCTACACCGTTGACGAACACTCATTGCGCACCATTGAGCACCTGCAGGATCTCGCCGAACCCAACGATCCCTTGGGTTCTCACTTCATGCCGCTATGGCGCGCCGTGGAGCGCCGTGACCTTTTGATCCTTGCCCTGCTGCTTCACGATGTCGGCAAAGGAATGCCGGTCGAGAATCACGTTACCGGCAGCCTGCAGGCACTGGAAACGGCTGCCGATCGCTTAAGGCTGACCCCCGAGGAAAAAGCCGAAGTCAGCTTTCTGATTGAACATCATCTCGACATGTCTGCTACTGTTCAGCGCCGCGACATCTTCGATCCCTCGACGGTCTCTGCGTTTGCGGCAATTGTTGGCAATCAAGAACGGCTCCAGCGACTCTCCTTGTTGACCTACGCCGATATTCACGCTGTAAATCCCGAAGCGCTTACTCCCTGGAAGGCGGAAATGCTGTGGCAACTTTTTGTGGCCACCTCCAACCATTTCAGCCGCACCATCGATCGCGATCGTTTGCATGCTTCCGATGAAGCACTGCTGCTCGAACAGGTGCGCCAGCAGGCAGCGTGGGCCTCGAAACCGGAGATCGAACGGTTCCTTGAAGGATTCCCGCGGCGTTACCTTGCGGTTCATTCACCCGCCGAGATCGCCGGGCACTTTGCGCTCTACCAGAAGCTGGGTGCCGAACCGGTGCAAACCGAACTGAAACCCACACAGCACGCTTTCACACTCAAATTGCTCTCTGCCGACAAACCCGCTCTCTTTGCCGCCATTGCCGGCGTTCTAGCCGCATGGGGAATGAACATTCTGAAAGCGGATGCGTTTGCCAATGCCGCAGGGGTGGTACTCGACACATTTCATTTCGTCGATCTGCATCGTACGCTCGAACTGAATCCGAGCGAGATTCCGCGTTTCCGCCAGAGCATCGCCGATGTCGTGAATAACCGGCAGGCGCTCGAGCCACTGCTGAAGGGCCGTTTGGCCGCTTCGCTGACGAGGCCGCCAAAGGTTGTCGTTCAGACGTCGCTGAATTTTGATGATGCGTCTTCTGACCAGTGCACCTTACTGGAAGTCGTCACGCAGGATCGCGCTGGGCTGTTGTACGAAGTGGGTTCTGCACTGGCACGACTGGCCTGTAACATTGAAGTAGCGCTGATTGATACCGAAGGACAGAAGGCGATCGACGTTTTCTATCTGACAGCGCAAGACGCCAAACTTACACCACAAAAACAGGAACTGCTCCGGGAAGTTCTGCAAGCCACTCTGGCCTGAGCGAGCAGTGTAGGCCGCCTACTATCGATCCATTAGCTCGCGAACTTTGGCCACCAGCATCGCGGAATCATAGACCGGCTTTTCCAGATACCCATCTGCACCGGAAGATTCTAAAAACCGCTCACGGTCGCCGCTCATCGCATGCGCCGTTGCCAGCAGGACTGGCAGGTGGCGCGGAGATCTCTGCTTCAAGATGCGACACAATTCCACACCATTTACCAATTGGTTTTGCCACTCCGCATTGCTCAGAGAGAGATCCAGCAAAACCAAATCCACCGTGCCCGCTTCGACTTCCGCCAGGATCGCCGGTACGTCTTCCGTCACTACGCAGGAAAATCCCCCGGCACGCTCCAACGCCATGCGGAAGAACTTTGCAACCAGTGCATTGTCTTCGACGATGATGATCCGCTTCTGCTTTTCTCCGGCGTTACCTGCGCTCACGCATGTACCTCTGCCAGGGGCAACGTAAACCACGCGAGGGATCCATTTCCATGGTGGCCGCTCTCCAAGCCGATCTGACCATCCATCATTTCTACTAGTCGCTTGGCAATCGCCAGTCCCAGTCCAGCCCCACTGATCCCCTGCAACGATTGCGGATCGTGTCGGACGAATTTCTCAAACATGGCCTCGCGCTTATTTTCCGGAATTCCCATTCCGGTGTCTTCAATCTCAATGCGCAAATGCCCGACAGGCTTGTTCTCCACGGCCCGCACGGTCACCTTTCCCTCGGCCGTAAATTTGACGGAGTTGGACAAGAGGTTTAGCAAAACCTGACGGAACCGAATCTCGTCGCCCAAAACCAGCGGCAGTTTTTGTTCCAGGGTTTCGTCTACCATGCGCAGATTCTTCGAGGCAGCTTGCACCGCCATCAACGGAAGCGTTGAATCCAGAATTGTCCGCGGATTCATCTCTTCCAGGTTAAGCGCCAGCTTCCCTGCTTCTATGCAGGAAATATCCAGCAGATCATTCACCAACCGCAGGAGTAGTTGTCCGCTGCTGAACACGTCGCGAAGAACTTCTTTCTCCTCCGCCGGACTGGTACAGAGACCGTCCAGAACCAGCTTCGTAAAACTCAGGATGGAACTGAGTGGTGTCCGCAAATCGTGTGAAACCTGGGCCAGAAATTCGTCCTTGATGGCGTTCGCTTCCACCAGTTGTGCGCCGGCAATCTCCAGCTCGTGATTCAGCGCCTGAAGATGGTTCATCGTCGCGTGAAAATAGGAATCACACATCAGATTTAAATCCAGGTCCAGCATTTTGCTGAGTGCCTGTGAATACGCCATCCGTTCTTCCCGCGCCGGGATTTCATCCAGCAATCGATCCAGCAGAAAAGTGCGAACCACGCCCATTGCGCTGATTACATATTTCTGGTCGAGCCCGATGCGCACGTGACGAAAACCGATCTGGTATCGCTCTTCGGCATACCCTTCGTCGTATCGGCCGTTGAACAGCCCTCGTCCCCAGGCTTGCAACGTCATCTTCAGCCTGTTGACCTGCGCCTCCCCGCCCGTAAAAACGCGGCTGGCTCCCGGGTGATGGGGAATTTGCGCATAGAAACGTTCGGCCATTTCGGCAAGGTGCCGTTCCATGCGCGGGCCGAGTTTCTTGAGCAGCTCAGCGTCCTGTTGCTGGAAATGAAGGTAACGTTTCATCTCCTCTATGAAACTCTCGTTCATCGACGGGTCCCGGGCCGGTAAAGACATCTGAGGATGGTAACACTCCCCTCTTTTTGCGAGTACGGGAGTTTACCCGGACCGGGGAACACGTTGTCGGGCCGTGGGGAACAAACCCAGAGAGGGAAAAGGAGCGTGAAAACTCGCCTGTTTTGGGTGATCTGCCCCAGCTTCCAGGTGAAAGGTACTCCGGCTTCGAATCAAGGTGTTTATTATCAAAGGTTTGCAGAATACCTCATGGCATGTGACGTGCATCACCAGGCTTGGAGCGGCTTAGTCAATCAACGGTGACCATCCGGCGCGCATGTCCAACGACACACTAGAGGTGCAGGGTGGCCAGGTTCGCCCTGCACTCAAGTTTCAGAACATTCTGGTAGCGACTGATTTTTCTGCAGGCGCCCGGAGAGCTTTGGAGTGTGCCCGCAAGATTGCAAGCAAATTCGAATCTAGGATCTTTCTTCTTCATGTGATTCCTTCGGACATCTTCGAATTGGCATCCCCGGAAAAATCGCGTGAAGCGTTGGCCAAAGCCAGAGAGTTTGCCCAGCAGCAATTTCACCGACTGATGAACGAAGCCGGAACACTCGGGATCGTTCATGAATGCATTGTTACCGAAGGCTCTGTTTGGCCTGTGATTTCGGAAACGGTGAACTCCCGACGGATCGATCTACTTGCTGTCGGTACTCACGGAAAAACCCACAGTAAGAAATTGGTGCTCGGGCCGGTGGCGGAGGAAATCTATCGGATGGCCGACTGCCCGATTCTCACCGTGCCACCACACATCGAAATTTCTGAAGGGCGCGAAATAGAGTTCAACCGCTTGTTGTTTGCTGCGAATTTCAAGCCGCACAATGAGCGAGCAGCGAGTATTGCCCACCAGTTCGAATGCCGCAATGCCATGAAGCTAACCATGTTGCACGTTGTCGAAGACTCCGCTGAAAGTTCCTTGCCCAGCCAGAAACTGATTGAGGAGTTCATTGTAAATCGCATGCAGAAAGCTTTGCCGAAATGCTGCCTTTCAAACTGCCAGGCGGAATTTGAAGTGCGATTTGGAAAACCAGTGGTAGAGATTCTTGCTTCGGCAAGACAACGGCACTCGGATCTGATTCTTCTGGGATTGCGCGCCACGCAGCGAACTCCCGGTCACCTGCCTTCGGCCATCGCCTATGGCATCGTTTGCCAGGCCACTTGCCCCGTGCTCACGCTTTATCAATAACGGCTAGCTGTGGACGCAGTGAGGAATTGTTCCTCTATCCGAGCTGGAAGGTTTCGAGGCAAGCTGGCACAAGCCCTCCGTGTTCGCTGGCTTACTTCTCTTTGACGATGGCGGCGTCCCATGCCTTCAAGGTAAAGGACTGCCCGGGGCCCACAGCAACTTGCGTCAACAAGTCTGTCCCAGCCCCGTACGCATACGGAATCGTCTCGGGCGTGCTCGAATAGTTCAGATAAAAGTGCAGTGTCTTGCCATTCCGGCTCGTGCCGTGCCTCACACGCACTGGCGGTGGTAACGCCTGATCGGAACCCAGCAACCCCGCTTCCTTCAAGACCCCCATCAGAACCGCCTGCTGCAGCTTGTCGCTCAGCACGGTCCCTTCGTAGGTCAGCGATCCCTTTCCATACTCGTTGCGGGTAATCGCCGGATACGTCCCAAAGAAGGGATGGTCGTAATAAGCCAGCGCTTTCGCGGTATCCAGCTTGATCATTTCCGCCCAATCGCTGACCTTGTTGTCTTCGCCCACTTCAAACGGATCGCCTTTTAATCCGAGAGGCTTTGCCAAGTTCGAAAATTCCTGGTAGTGAAAGCCCGCCGCGTCTTTCAGCGAACCCGGCATGGTCGTCCAGCGCACCGTGGAAAATTCATTGCAGAATCCGCTCTTGAACGCCACCACCAGCCTGCCACCTCCTTTGACATATTCGCTCAGCCGCGCCAGCACCGTGTCACTCGCTACGTAAAGCGGCGGCACAACGATTACCTTATATTCTGTGAGGTTCGTACTTTCCGGAAACACAAAGTCCACGCCAACATTCGAGCGATATAACGCCCCATACATCTGCATCAAGATTGTCCGGTAGTTCATCTTGTCGCTGAACTTCATGAACTCGATTCCGTAGTGCGAATCGTCGCTGTACAAAATGGCAACCTGATTTGTTCTTTGCAAGTTGGCGATCTCCGGCCCTATGCGCTGCAGTTCGTGTGCCGTCTTGCTCACTTCTTCGTAAGGGCGGCCGGGTTCGAGGTCATGCCCCAGTACCCCCTTCCAATACGTCTCCTGGCCATAGTGCAGGGAATGCCAATGCCAGTACTCCACCATGTTCGCTCCGGCCGATATGTGCGTGTATACGTCCAGGCGCATCTGTCCGTCGTACGGTGGATACTGATTTTTGGAATCCCATCCAATCGTGTCGCCGTTCGTCTCTGTAATTAGATAGTTGGTATGCTTCAGCGACCGGGTGTAATCCCCGACCAGGGAAGACCACTCGCCATCGAAATTGTCTTGCGTCCCGTGATACGGATTCGCCGCGGCGATATCCAGACCGCGGGATACCTCCACTTCATTCACTTCAGGCCGCGGTGGCGAGGCAAAATCATGGGTCACGAACTGGTCCGGCCTCTTGTATTCATTGACGATCTTCGCCTGCCAGGTCAGAAAATCCGTGGTCTCCCACTGCGAGTAGCGCTCCCACTCCAGTTTCCAACCCGGATTGATAATGCCTTCGCGTGGCGGTAGTTCGTTCCAGTCGTAGATCCGCTGGCCCCAGTAATTCAGCCCCCAGGCCTTATCCAACTCATCCACCGTCTTGAATTTCGCCTGGAGATACTTTAGAAAACCTGCCTGCACATCCGGATTTGCCGCACCCGCAGCCGATGTTTCGTTGTCCACCTGGAAGCCGATCACCGCCGGATTATCCTTGTAGTGCTCCATCAATTTGCGGATGATGCGCTCGCAGTAAAACCGATACTGCTTGTTCATCAAGTCCGTGTTCTGCCGGATTCCGTAATACAGGTACTGCCCGTTTAGCCGCGTCACGACCATCTCTGGATACTTCTTGTACATCCATGCCGGGATCGAGTACGTCGGCGTTCCCAGAACTACCCGTATCCCCGCCGCGTGCAGTTTCAGGATGACCTTGTCCATCCACGCGTAGTCGAACTTGCCATCTTCCGGCTCCCACAATCCCCATGTCGACTCCCCAACGCGCACCACGCTGAGCCCTGCCTTTTTCATCAGCGCGATATCTTTATCGGCTCGCTCATACGGCATGTACTCGGGATAGTAGGCCGCACCGTACAACACCGTATCCATACGGTCTGGCCGAAAGGTCTCCTTGGCCGCCTGTTTCGTCTGGGCAACTGCTGTGCCCGCCGTCACCAGCACAAGCAGTACCAGCAGGCACAACAACTTCGTTTCCACCCCTCTGGACACTCTCATTGATTCCTCTCCTCTTGGTCGGACATTCACGGCTGGCCAATTCTCAAAGTATTCGACAAGCGCACACAGTTCTATGGAGCGATGGGCTATCCGAAGTATACATTCGACAGAATCGGATGACAGGTGATATCCGCAAAAAAAGCGAGCAGCAGACGTTAGCCTGCTGCGCCTTAGGCTTGGCAAGAGGAATTGCCCAATTTCCAGCTCGTTAGTCGGTAACTTTTTTCCAGGTACTGTCGGGGTTGAAATCGGTCATGGCTTTTGCGACATCGGTGGTGTCCTGTCCCAAATCCTTTTGATACACCACGCCATCCTGATTAATGATAAAGGTCATCACACCGCTGCTCTTATATTGGACCGGATACGCAATGACTGCCGCACCGTCGGTTTGCTTGCCGTCGACGATATAGCTTTTCGCGCCGCCTTTGGCCGCCAGGCCCTGTGCCTTCAGGCTGTGAAAATAATACCCGTGATAAGGATCACCCTTTTGATATCCTTCATCCCCTGCTTGCGCAAGGAACGGACCCGCTGGACTTTGAGGTTCTCCCTCTTTGGTTTCCCAATACAAACCATTCTGTTTACCGGGATCGCTGTGCAGCTTATGGGTATACAGACCTGCAGGCAATCCGTCGTGACCGACTGCCGCGTAATCTAACTCGGCGGCGATAATCCCGCGGCACGTCGCGATCGCTCCCAGCTCGTTGTCGCCAATGCGGCGATATACGAGCTCCTCTTTCCCCGCGACTGTGTCGAACCGCCATTTGCCATCTTTCTTTACAATGGGAATGGGCATTTCCCAATTCTTTGGTCCCACCAGCAAAACGCGTGTGACGGCATCCTCTACAATGATTGCGTGCCGTGACTTGTAGGATTTCAAAAAGCTGGCCCGGCTGTTCTTATCCTGGACGGCATCTCCGGAGTCGATGAGATCTTTCCCTTCATCGCCAAAGACGGCCATCAACTCATCCTGATTTCCGGACTCCAGCGCCGCGACCAGATCCTTCACGGCATCAGCCGGTGTTGCAAAAGTTTTTTGTTCCGCCGCAGAACTCACCGTGGTGCAAGTCAAGGCCAACATCGCGAAAGTAACAATGAGCTTTAATTTTTTCATGGTCGGTTACCTTTTTTCGGCGCTGCTTGTTTGCTGGCGGCCGGTTTGGCGGCGCTGTGCTGAGGCGCACCCATACTCGATCGCCCGCGATTGCTGGAAGCGTTGGAATCTCCGCTTGAAACGCCTCCAAATGCGCCGCCACCGGATTGCGGCCGGCCGGCAGGCTGCTGCGTCGGACGGCTCGCAGGTTGTGTGGATGGCCGGTTCGCGGGCGGGCTGGCGGTTGAGGGTCGTGTCGAGGGCGACGTTTTTCCTGCATTCTGTCGTCCGTCTGCTGTCGACTGTCCATAACCGCGATCCACCGGCTTGTTTCCAAAGTTCGCGTTGCCGCTACCCTGACTTGCACCCCCAGGACGCCCCACTGCCCCCGTGTTCACCCCCGGATTCGCTGCGCCACCTGGTCGCGCTTGCGCGTTGCCAGTAGCCGGACGGTTCCCCGCATTCGCTCCTCCGGCCTTGTTGCCTTGGTACGTAGTTTGGCCCTTCCAGTTGCTCGGATTGCTTCCAGCGTTTCCGGCAGGGCGCTGTTGGGCCGGGCTGCCATCATTTCCTGGCCTTTGCTGCGCCGTGTTTCCTGCGTTGCCTGGTCGCTGCTGCGCATTCGAATTGTTCCCGGTATTGGCTGGCCTTTGCTGCGGCGCTTTGTAGTTCGGATTCTGCTTGTTGTAGTTCACGCCCTTATCTGCGCCGGGTCGGTTTCCCACGCTGTTCTGGTACACGCCGTTCGGCTTGTTGTTATAGTGCACCGGCATCGGCTTGTAGTTGTTGTTCAAATTCGTGTTGTTATTGAACCGGTTGTAGTAGTTGTTGCTGTTGTTGACGTAGATGTTGGTATTTCCGTAGTGGACTGGCCGGTTGTATCCATACGACGGGCCCCATCCACCGTGATAGTGAGGATAGTACGGTGGTGGGTAATATGGACGGCCCCCGTAATACACGCCGCCATAGCCCCAGCTCGGATAGTAATAATTGTTGTTGTTAATAGCAGCGCCGACCGCCATTCCCGCGCCAAAAGAGAGCAGTCCGATCAGAACGGCTGTTCCGGTACTCACACCCGACTTCTCCTGTTGCACCACGACCGTGCTGCTCGAACTCGTCGCAGGTGCTGGAGTGCCGGCAGGTCCCCTAGTCGTGGTCGTCGTGGTGGTTGTTCCATCCGGCGCTGTAGTGGTCGTCGTCTGGCTAAACACCTGCTGCGGGTCGTATTGCGGCACGTACACAACCTTCGGATTTGTCGGCTCAAGTTGCACCACTTGCTGGCCGTTCTGTTGCGTCACATCAACCTTCATCTGCGGCCCGCTTTTCAAGGCGCCATTGTCCACTGCGGTGGCCCGCAACCTCTGCACAGAATCCAACACCGTTTTCGGGTCTGCCTGGTACGCAGCGCCAAGCTGCTTGGTCCAGTCGAACTGCGTGCACATCAGGTCGATCACCGTTGGGTAGTGCAGGAGCGCTTGCATCACCGGAGTGAACCCAGCCTGCTTCGAGGCTAGGTCCAAAGCTGCCTCTTTCAAAGTATTGTTCTGATCAAGTGCCAGCCAGTTGCCACCATCCATCACCTGCTGTGGATCGACGGAAGCCTGCAACATCACCGCCAGAACAGGATCCGGATACAGTGCAATCGGCGCCAGCAATTCGTCCAATCCTGCCGGCGTCAGATTCACTTCGGGCAGACTGATGGGTTGCGATTGGTTGGCAGACTGTTGCTGGCTGGCCTGTTGGGTGGAAGAAGTTCCAGGCGCGCCTGGCTGTGCCTGCGCAGGCGGGTCCTGCTGCGCGATCGTAGCCGGCTGTTTTTCCTTCGAACTGCAGCCCTCGAGTCCTACCGGGCCAATGATCAAAGAAAAAGTGGTCATCCATGCGAAACAAGTTTGAATATATTTCATAAAACCTCTCGTCCCGAATCTTTCAGGTCTCTGGCGTCGGGACAACGAATAAAGAACGCTTGTTCCATTCTTGGGCGGAAGAATACGGTGTGGTGGAATTATCTACTTGAACGAAACCGATTTCCTAACCGAAAGCTACCCGAATTGACTGCCGAATAGTATCACATCTGCATCAGGAGCGGTTGCTCTCTCACCAATACCACCGCCTGGCACCACCGGCTCACCTTCGTAGTAGTCCCGGCACGCTAGTCAGTCGCAGCCGTTTGCGTCACTGTAAAGCCCCCGCCTCAGATTTCAGCTGCTTGTCTCCGGCAATGCTATCGGCCTGGCTAGCACTTGGCTCCGGATTTGCGGTGGTCCCGATAGGCAATCGTGAGGACTGAGGTCCCCGAGCCTTCGGCGGCTTGCAGCACTCAATTGCCAGTAGCCCTATCGAGAACCCGCACATTCACAGGTTGCGTCATTCGTCCGGCTTGCTCCTTCACCAGCGCCAAAAACGCTTCTTTGGTCGTGATTGCCACAGATTTCTTCCGCAGCGTGGATTTTTTCTCCGTCTGGTTTTCCTGATCCCACGCGGCCATCGCGTACCAAATAATGTTTCCATTCTGCGGAGCAAACTTCAACATGTAATTGACGCGGTCCTCTACAAACTCCGCCTGCGGATTCGTCGACACCACTGCTAGTCCCAGATTCTGCCCGGGATTCATTGACGTCGTCGTCGCTCCCGGCGCCACAACCTCTTCGCCCCAAGTGGCCAACCATGCGGCGCTCTCTTTTTCCGCGGGAATGGATTTCACAAGCGGAATATCCGGTTTCACCGGAAGGCCGGTTATAAACGTTGCGGAAGATTTCGGGTCGATGTTGATTTTGTGATAAAAACCGTGTTCGCCGGCCCATATGATAATCTGCGAGTGGACCGTAACATTCTCTTTACCCAGATTCCACCCGCCATAGCCAACTTCCACAATCGCCCGTACCGGTCCTATGCTGACGATTCGCCACGTGCGCTCTTTTACATCGGAAGCCTTCACCACTTTTCCATCCACCCATGCCGCCATCGCGCCAATGCCAATCGCGTCCCCGATACGAAAGATGTCTCGTCCTTCGGGAGATTCTTCATGATACGGATACTCCGGCGTCGCATAGAGCCTCAACTGCAGCGATTGCCGCCGCTTCCCGTAAATATCGATGGCGTTTCTAGGATCAAAATACATGCGGAATGCAATGTTCTCCGATTCCCAGCCAATTCCCTCGTACTTCGTACTGAATAGAGCGTACGTTCGCTCCGGATAATCTTTTCGAATCGGCAGGATCTGAGCCGGTTCCCCATATTGAATAGTCAGGACTCGCGTCTCATGCGCAGCAAGATCGATCTGAAACGCAAGCTCATCCGCCTTGCCGTCCCCGTCCAAATCGTCCACTTGCGATGGCAACTCCACCATTTCGCTCGATTTACCGGAAGCTGCGCATGAGACACGCAGTGCTCCAGCCGTAAAATCTGGCGCAACTTTGCGCAATTCCGGAATCGATACGACCACATCCGCCGCACTTCTCGCGACGTGGGCCGGATTTCCCACCGCAATCGTGATTGATTTTATCTTCTCTGCGGGCCAGCAACTCGTTGCCGAAAACAATAAAAACAATACGTAGCCGGGCTTCGTCACCACGTTCACCTCGTCACCTCGAAAGCCATCCGCCATCCACTGTGAGAATATGCCCATGCACGTAGTCGCTGGCCCGCGAACACAAATAAATCGCCGCTCCCGCCAAATCATTCGGTTCGCCCCATCGCCCCGCAGGAATTCGCTCCAGTATCTGCCGGTTGCGATTTGCGTCCTTGCGCAGTGCCGTGGTGTTGTCGGTGACCATATATCCCGGAGCGATCGCGTTCACGTTAATGCCCTTCGCCGCCCACTCATTCGCCAGCGCTCTCGTCAATTGCGCGATTGCGCCTTTCGCCGCCGCATAGGCCGGAACGAACATTCCTCCTTGAAACGAAAGGACTGATGCGATACTTACAATCTTTCCACCCTGCTGCTTCTTCATCATATCTCTCGCCGCCAGTTGCGATAGTCGAAATACCGACGTCAGGTTTACGGCGATCACTTCATCCCAATGCTCCCCGCTATATTCCAGTGCGGGGCTTCGCCGGATCACGCCAGCATTGTTCACCAGGATGTCTATCGATCCTAGTTGTCCAACTGTTTTCGCCACCAGCATTTCGCAGACCGCCGCATTCGCCACGTCGCCCGTCAAGTAAATCGAATTCCGCCCCAAGGAACGTATCTTCGCGCTGACCTGGTTTACATCTTCCCCCGTCCCATGACACGCAACATTAGCTCCCGCTTGCCCAAGTGCGATTGCAATCTCCGCGCCTAGCCCTCTTCGAGAACCCGTCACCAAAGCGTTTTTCCCGTTCAATTGAAACGAATCCAATATCATTGTCTGTTGCCGCCTCTTCATTTGCTGTCCGACCTTAACTTTTCTTCCCCTGCTCCAGCCCGGAACTTCCTTGATTGAACTCCGGCTGCACGTTCACTATGCCAAACTGCCGGTCTACCACTTCACGATGTGCCGCCATGGCCCAAAGAAATCCCACCGGATATCCTGGTACAGAAACATTTGGATGGTAACCACTCGGCATTAGCACTGCGTCTCCCTCGCGCACAATCGTCGCCAATTCCGGACCCTCTGTAGTGTGGTAAACCAATTGAATCGCGTAGGCAGGGTGCGGCATATCTACATACACGTAGAGCTCCTCCAGCATCTTCGCGTGCTCGTGCGGTGGCCAACTCGTCCAATTCCCGGGCGCCGAATGTGTCAGGCCGGCGATCAACCTCCCCGCCTCAATATTTTTGGCCAGCAGCATGTTCAGGTTCCGTGTCGACGCTGGCCCGCCCGTCTGAAATTTCAGACCTGGATCTTTTGCAAGCTCGGCATACCTGACGACCTGCAGCGGATAATTTTTCGAGACGTCTGCCGAAAATTCCGCAAGGTCTACCGTCGTCGTCGACCGCACCTCCACGACACAATCCCGAGGAATATACATGGCGTCGTATCTTCCAAGCGGAATCGACCTTCCGTCGACCGACACCTGTGCCTCTCCACTCACGCAGATGAATCCAGTTTCGCGCTCGCCCGTCTCAAACTTCGCCGCTCGCTCGGTTGCATTTAAAATGATTCGTCCGTAGGCGAGATGCCGCATCGCGCTGTTGCCTGGCGACACGGAAATATGCCGGCCCGTGTGGGAATTTGTCCTCCGAAATACCAACTTTTCTGTCGTCCCCGCGCTTGTACTCACCAGTACACCTCCTCGTCGTTCACAACTGCACAGTCGCAAAGCCCTCCATTTAATTCTTGCTCTGCGCCAGCCGGTCAACTTCCGAGCCTGCCAGCAAAAACGCCCCGACCCCATAAACGTAGCTCGAAGTCGGTTTGAATTTTCCCGGCGCATCCGATACTGCTTGAATGCACCCGAATCTTCCGTCCTCGTAAATGTGTTGCAGCAGGCCCTTCCACGCCTTCGCCACCACCGGCTCGTAGACCGCACGCTCCAGTATTCCTCGATTAATTCCCCATGCCAGGGCGTACGTAAAAAACGCCGACCCTGAATTTTCTGGAAGAGGATAGCTATCAGGATCCAGCAGGCCCGTCCGCCACAATCCGTCGTTACCCTGAATCCTCGCAATCGCGGCAGACATCTCCAGGAACTGGTCGACAAATAGGTGCCGGTCCGGATAGTTCTCCGGCATGTAATCCAGCACGCCGGCCATTCCTGCCATTACCCAACCATTGCCGCGGGACCAGAACAGTTTTCTGCCATTGGCCTGCTTCCGGTTCAAAAAACTTGCGTCGCGAAAATAAAGATGTTCTTGATGATCGTAGAGCCGCCCGGAAGTTGCCCACCACTCGCGATTCATATAATCCAGGTATGCGATATTCCCTGTCGCTTTATACATCCCCGCCCAAGCCGGTGGCCCCATGAACAAAGCATCGCACCACCACCATGGGAACTGAACCTGCGGCGGCTTCTCCGGGCCCCGCATGATTTGCTCAAACTCTTTGCGCATCGGCTCAATCATGTGCGGGT
The DNA here is from genome assembly GCA_963741165.1 of Candidatus Acidiferrales bacterium. Taxonomy (GTDB): domain Bacteria; phylum Acidobacteriota; class Terriglobia; order Acidiferrales; family UBA7541; genus Acidiferrum. The sequence continues at coordinate 173,667 of CAVUHB010000003.1, forward strand.
CGTGATACTTGAAGTACAGTTCCACATACGTCCGGCCCACCGCGTGATCGTCTGTATTTTTATACTCCGTTCCCAACTCCCAGTTATTCTGCTCGCCCATCGCTTTCATCGCATTCTCGTATTTCTCGTTTCCGGTAGTCGCGGAAGCAGCCATGAATCCGGTGTACAAGGCCGCGAAGGTCCAGTCTCGATTGAAATCGTTCTTCACACGCGCCAATTGCCAATCTGCCACCCTCATCATCGCTCTCTCGACGGCCGCTCGTTCCAGTGCAGGAGACAAATCCGTGGCCAACGCCGGTGCGGTATCTGGGGCATCGCCAACGAAACTCAAGAATTCCGATTGGGTCTTTTCCTGTGCGCGGCACGGCATTCCAAGCAGCACGCATACCGCAACCGGAAGCATCAACTTCACGAGCGTGCAAACTCTTTCTTTTCGTTGTGATTTTCTGTTATGGCGAGCGTTTGTGGACATTTTGGACTTTCTTTCCTTTTCTGCCGTTTTCTTTCTTACTTCTGTCTTATGATTCTTTCCGCCGCAAGCTCCTCCTGCCTATTTCGATTGTCGGATTGCCATCCATACTCTGTTGCATCACCGCGAATTGTCTACACCCGAGGATTCCGTGAGCTCATTTCGTTTCATCCTTCTTCTCCACTTCACCACCATCCCACCCATTTTCTGTTCCGCTGCAGAACAGTACGCGATCTCCTTCGAAGGCAACGCTGAAGCTCACATGCGCGATGGCGTCGTACTTTTCGCCGGCGTGTACCGCCCCGATGTGGATGGAAACTTTCCTGTCCTACTCTTGCACACGCTACACGACAAGCAGAATGACCTGACAACGGAATTATTTTTGCTCAGCGGTGCTACGTGCTCCTCTAGCAGGACGGGCGCGGCCGTTTTGCCGCTCCCGTCGAATGGTATCCCCTCAAATACGAAGCCGCCGGTGGTTAGGATACCGTCGAATGGGCCTCTGCTCTGCCCTACCCCAACGAAAAGTCGGTAGATTCGGCGACTCGTACGAAGGAGACAGGCAAGTGCTCGCCGCCAATGCTCACCCGCCCCACGACTCAGGAATTTTCCCCCTCCTCACCCCCCAATTGACGCAATAGTTGAGTTTAAGATGTCGGCGCATTCGAGCAGTGGATGAGCGAATCGTGGCCTGCCGCACTCTCTCGATGCCATGACCTGCAGCTTCCCGGAAAGCACCAATCACTTCACCCTGGTCGACAAACTGCCTCTTGCTTCCTACCCCGTCCGGAATCCTATTTCGCAGGAAAGAATCGCTCCCTACTTTCTTGATTGGATCGCGCATCTCTCCTACGACAATTTCTCGAAGGAACTTACCATCGAAGAACACTCTGGCTAAGTCTCCGTTCCGGCCTTTCACACCGGCACGTGGTATGACAGCCGCCTCGATGGAACTTTGCGCAATTTTCTCCGCCTGAAAGCTGATGCCAACGGTGAACTCGCGCGCGAAGCTCAGCGCCCGGTTATCGGCGGCGGTTAGGCCAGCGGATGCTCCAGTATCGTCTCCGACATTGGATCCCAGTACAATTTCTTTCCGGACCAGTACGATTTCGCCGCCAGGATGCATGCCACCGAATGTGAGAAACCGTCCTGCACCGTAGCATTCGGCTGCTTGCGGCTGCGAAGACATTCAAACCAATTTGTCATGTGTGAAAGATCCTCGTCCGCAATTCCTGTGGGCGGCAAGTTCGTAATGCCAGGCAACAGTACATCTGTCCGCTTTCGTTGCTGATCGATCATTTCGTTTTGCTCGTGATTCCCTTTCTCTTCTACCAGTGCCCAACGGGGACTTCCCTCTCCGCCGGTATTAAACAGCGTCGCCTTTTTCCCCATAATCCGCGTATATCCCGGAGCATCATTCCCAAAACTGGTCGCATAGCTCACCAGAAAACCCCTTGGATAGGTAAGAAGGGCCTGGAACGTGTCTGGATTTTCCCGGCCGTCGTGCCAGGCGAAGATTCCGCCGTTTGCTGTTACCGACACGGGATACGTTTCTTCCAAAAAGAAATGGCAAAGATCGATGCCATGGCTCATCCACTGGTCCGGAATTCCACTCGAAAAATCCTTATACAGCCGGAATTCAAAATAAAGTTGCGGATCGAATGGACGGTAGGGTTTATTCATCAACCACGCGCGCCAATCCGTGTCCTGCTCCCGTATTTGTTTCACTTCCGGACGTCCGCGCCAGCGTGGTCCGTGATAATTCCACGCGATCTCGTACTTGGTCACATCTCCAAGCGCACCTTCGCGAATAATTTCGTGCACGCGAATCTGGTAGGGCTCGCTGCGATGCTGCGTCCCGACTTGTACCACCAAATTCTTTCGCGCCAACACCGCGTCGCGTGCCGCCTGCGCTTCCCCCAGTACATTTCCCATTGGCTTTTCGACGTACGCATCTTTCTCCGCCTCGGCCACCATCTTCAACTGCAGAGAATGTGCGTGTTCGGGCGTAGAAATGATGACCGCATCCATTTTTCCAGCTTCTAGCATTTTTTCCAGTTGCTGATACGCGACGGGAGCCCTTCCATAAATTCTCTTGTTCTGGGCAACCGCATTCTCGCGGTTCACCGACCACAGATCGCACACTGCCACCATTTCCACATTCATCTTGTCCTTTAGTTCTCCTGCCATCCCCAGCAATTCGCCACCTCGCATGCCCACTCCAACATGCCCCAACGAAATCCGATCGTTTGCTCCTACAATGCGAGAATAGGACAGCGCCGTCGGGCTAAACGCCGCACCAGCTGCCGCAACCACGGCTGTCTTCTGCAAAAATTCCCGTCGATTCAGTTTTGCGTCCGAATTATCCATAGCGATTTGTCTCCTGAAAGAGAGTATCGTTACAAACACTAGGTACTTTCGCTAACTCACCCGATATAACACACACAATTCCTCTATGAAGCCCCCCGCTCGACCATCGTCAGTGCTGCAAGATCTTCCTCAAAATCATAGTTCGAGCTCAGCAATGCTATGACCACGATATCGTCCGAACCTTTCGCTGCACTCCCCCGGCGTAAATGGAGATCCGTTAGACGGCCGCCCTCCTTCACAGACTCCAGTTCTCCCAGCCCGCGGTAAGCCAGTCTATGCAATTCCGCTACTTGTTTCACTACGTCCGATGCATCCAGATCTACCTAGTCGAAAGGTATAATCTGTCCAGGGTATTTTTGCCGCTTCCTCAACTGCTGTGCGATTCTTAAATGGCGTCAACATGCATCTCGCAAGATTCAGCGTATCGGACACTTTCAACAATTCATTCAGATAGTTCGGATTACTTCCTTCAAAGTGGCTGTGGGTATCGACGAGGCGAGACTTCGCTCCCGATACACCGGCGTGGCCTCTGAGTCCAGGGTACGCAAACGCTCTGCGAGTTCCACCGACCACCCAAGCCGCGTCCATTACCCCCGCTTTGGCCGCCATGTTCAGGAACTTCCGCCGCGTGAACTCATCCTTCCTTCCGACTCCTGTACTACCCTGGCCTGATCCGCCACCTCAAATCCGTCGCACCAATCCTCGATCCGTCGCATTCGTATTGCGCACCAGCAAAAGCACCAGCAACATGCCGACAAATGGCAGAATGCCGGCCGCTACGATAATCCGGTCGAACGAGTGCGTTGCCGCCACGTGCGGAAGATCCGAGAAATATCCAATTAATTTGAATGCGATAATTGTGCCGATTCCTGCCCCCGTCCCGCTCAATCCGCTGACCGTGGCGACAGACTGGCTCACAAACAAATCTGATGGCAGCACGTTTGCAATGGTCGAAAATGCCGCATATGAAAACGTAGCGAGCGCGAACAGTAAGGTAATCGCGTACAAATTTGCCGTAAGAATTGTGGGAATCAGCAATAAGACTCCAACTCCCCCGAAAATCACCAAGGCCTTTCGCGCCGCTCCCAGCGACCAACCCCGCTTTATTAAATAGCCGGACGCACCGCCTCCGAAGAAATTTCCAAAATCCGCTGCTAGGAACGGAATCCACACGGCGATCAATCCGCTCTTCAGCGGAATTCCTTTTGCCACCAAGTAAATCGGAAACCAGTCCACCACGAAAAACCACACCGGGTCAGTGAAGGTTTTGGATATTATAGTCCCCCAGGTCTGCGGCAATTTCAGTAGATCGCGCAGACTTCGCCGGGGATCGTGCGCCATTACTTCGGTGTCTCGGCGGTCCGTCAAAATCATCTGTAGTTCGTTCTCGCTAATTTGCGGATGCTGTTCCGGCGTGTAGTACATTTTTCGCCAAACGATCAGCCAGACGAATCCCAGCAAGCCCGGCACGACAAAGGCAAGCCGCCAGCCCCACCGGAAATAGATCCCCAATACCAGAAATGGTGCGAGCGCTCCTCCAATCGAAGATCCGCTGTCGTACAGCGCCGTCGCCAATCCCCGCTCACGCCTCGGAAACCATTCGGAAACCGCTTTTGTTGCTCCCGGCCAGTTTGCCGACTCACTTGCTCCTAATAAAAAACGAAATGTCGCAAAACTATAAAATCCCTGTGCCATCGACGTACACACAGCTACGATTGAATAAAGGAATACTGTGATGCTTAATCCGCGCCGTGTACCCACTCGATCCACCAGGCGCCCGCAAACCGTCTGCCCAATCGAATACGCAATGCGAAAGCCAATCAGCAGGTTGGCGTAATCCGTATTCGTCCAGTGAAAGTCTTGTTTTAGAAACGGTGCCAGCAACGACAACGTCTGGCGATCTACATAGTTAATGATCGTCGAGGCAAACAGCAGTCCCCCGATCCACCATCGCAGCTTTGCAATGGCGCGCGTATTGACCGAAGCCGCTTGCAGATTTGCCGTCATTGCTTTAGGTGCTGCGCAACAACAACGTCAGAAATTCGACCAGTCGCTTTTTGCGGCAAAGGCACCTATTTGACCACCCTTGTTTTTGAGCTCAACAATGCTGCCGAATCGTTGTCCAGAAACAGCGTCGTATTCCGGTGCGTTCGCAAAATCGACGCCGGGTTCAGCGGGCCGATTGTCCCCTCGCAACACAATTTTACGGCTTGCGCTTTTCGCTCTCCCGGAACCGATACGATAATCTCCTCAGCGCGCAGGATTTGCCGCACCGACATGGATATGGCGCGCTCCGGAACTTCCGATCGCTCTGTGAACCAGCCTTCGTTTACCTGTTGCTGGCGGCACGCTTTGTCCAACTCCACAATTAAATAGGGCACTTCTGTCTCGAAATTTGCCGGTGGATCGTTGAATGCGAGATGGCCGTTTTCGCCAATCCCCGCAAATAAAATGTCCACCTTGTCGGAATTCAATTCTTTCCCCACACGCTTCGCCGCCCCCTCCGGGTCTCGCTCCGGATTCAACAAGTGATATCGCGTGATGCCCGTCTTGTTAATCAATCGTTCCAGTAAATATTTTCGAAAACTCGCTGGGTGTTCAGCAGGCAGGTCAACGTACTCGTCCAGATGAAACATTTCTACCCGAGTCCAATCGAGGTCCGCCATGCCAGTCAACGCCTCAAGAAATTCGAATTGCGAAGCCCCGGTTGCCGCTACGATCCGTGCCTGGTTTCGCGATTGGATAGCCTTACGAATCGTTATGGCGGCCCGCTCCGCCGCGGCTCGTCCCAGCGCTTTCTTATCTTTCAACACCTCGAGGATCAATTTGGCTACCTTTCTCCGCCGCGATCCATCCGTTTCGTTTCTGTTTATACGGCTACTTCTTGGGCTTTAATTTCAAAACTCATCGCGCCTTCCGGAAAGCCATCCAACCCGAGCCCGCTTCCCCATTTCTCCCGATCACCACGCACGTTCACCTGTGTGGATCGCGCCGTCCATTGGTCCAATGTCAGGATGTTCAGCATCAGTTGGCGCAGCGGGTGATAGTTGTCCACGCGTGTGGCGGATGACTGCGACGAAATGACTGCTTCCGTAATCATCGCGTGCACCATTCTGCGATATTCCACTGCCCGCTCCGTTCCAGGCCGCACGTGATTCCGCCATACTGGTGGTCGATTCCGTGCTTGCTCCAAGAAGGCATTTGTACACGGAACAGTTCATGGTGAAGACCCTCCCGCAATTCCGTCAAGCTCATCCGAGCAAGTCGCGCATCTGCGCTGACCTCAGATTCGCGTTTGGTTGCATTTCCGCTTGCCCCGCTGCCGGCCTCCACGCGATGCCTTGGGAAGCAGCTCCGAACGACCCAAGGAGCGCACGCAGCTTCATTATTTCGACCTGCACCAACACCCCGTTCACTTCTCACTTTCGTGACTCGCGGGCGAAGCCTTTTGCGCGGACAGTGATAGTTTTTGGTGTCCCTGCTCATCGAAGTTTTCTGCCTTTAACCACCTTTCCAACGCTTCCTTCCGCGCCGGCCATTCGGCATCCACAATCGAAAACCACGCCGTATCGCGATTCAAACCTTTGATGATCATGTGTTGCCTAAATATTCCCTCAAACTGGAACCCCAGGCGTAGAGCCGCTCGGCGTGATGGCATATTCTTTGAATCGCACTTCCACTCGTAACGCCGGTAGCCGAGTTCCTCGAACGCATTGCGCATCATCATGTACATCGCCTCTGTCGCCCCAGCCGTACGCTGCAATTTCGGCCCATATACGATATTCCCGACTTCGATTACCCGATGAATAAGGTCCATTCGCAAATACGACGCATAGCCCACGGCCTGCTTTGAATGCTGATCCACGATTGCGTAGAAAAATGGATCTTTCGAGGTAGCCATCCAATTCAGGTGGCTCTCAAACGCGGCTCGGTCAGAAAATGGACCATGCGCCATGTATGTCCATAACTCGTCGTGAGCCCGCGTTCCTTCCCATAGCGCGTCGCCATGCATGTCGGGATCGATCGGCACCAGCGAAACAAAGCGCCCGCTTGGCTCCACTCTTCCCGGGCGCTTTGACCTCACCGTAGATATCACAACTCCCAGGTGAGTGTCCGTAACGCTTTGCGATTTTGCTCTTTCGTTCATTCTCTTGCGCGCTAAAGCGCAACGCGCCGCTTTGCCTTGCACGCCCTATAGATCGCTTCTACCAGTTCTACGCTCCGCCGCCCTTCCTTGCCGTCGCAGCGGGGACTCCGATTCCCTCTGATTGCTTCGATGAAATCAGTCAGCACTGCTTGATGTCCTCGAAAGTCGCTGACAACGGGGGAAGATTCGCTGGAATTCTTGTCGTTCCCTTGTGGTACGAACTCACTATTTACTCTTCGCAGATCGGCTCCCACAAGTCGATCGTGCTCAATGATCATCGTGCCTTCTGTGCCGGTCAGCTCCAGCCTGCGTGGATATCCCGGATACACCGACGTTGCGGCTTGCAGTACGCCGCTGGCACCGTTCGCAAATTCCAGTAGCGCCACAAGCGTGTCTTCTGCTTCAAGCTCATGCACAGAAGTCTTGCTCTGCGCCTGCACGCTCACCACATCGCCAAACATCAACAACAGTAGATCGACCGTGTGAATCGCTTGATTAATCAATGCCCCGCCGCCGTCCAATCGCACCGTGCCTCGCCACTTTGAATCTGCGTAATAACTTTCCGGACGAAACCATTTCACTCGAGCGTCGGCCAACACCAGACGCCCCAACACTCCGTCGTCAATAGCCTGTTTTACCCGCATAATGTCGGGTTTGAATCGATCCTGAAAAAATATTCCCAGACGCACCCCTGCCCGGTCGGCTGCCACAATCAACGCATCCGCACGCTCCGTGCTGATGTCGATAGGCTTTTCCGTCAGCACGTGCAATCCACTTCGCGCCGCCGCGATTCCCTGTTCTGCGTGCAGCCCGGAGGGACTCCCAATCGCCACCATATCCATGGGGCGATGTACTAGGAATTTTTCAAATACTGAATAAGCCGTGCCGCCATGCTTGGCACAGAGCCGGCGCACTTTTTCCTCATTCGTGCCGTATATCGCGGCAATCTCGACTCCGGGAATCGCTCGTGCCGCACGAGCATGCGTCTCAGAGATATTTCCACCGCCGATCAGGCCTAACCGAATGCTCATCATGCAATTCAATCCATGTTTAAATCTTTATGGCACCGCTCAGCAAGCACTCAGCACCGCTGCTCCACCGACAACAGCGACGCCGAGTGTACATCAAGAAACAATTTTGCATTCGAGCAATCGCGCAGGATGGAAGTCGGACATGCCATCGAGAGTGGCCCTTCCAGCGCGTTTCGCACCACGACGGCTTTCTGGGCTCCTGGCACACAACAAATGATATGCACCCCATTCTCCGCCATAGGGCTGTAATTGTGAATCTTTCTAGCGGCAGGCTCGATTGATTCGGCCAGTAGCCTTCCCCAACCTGCTGCAAGCGGCATCGATCGCCCAGCGTTACGACTTTTAGCTTTTTCGAATCTGCAGAATTTACGTTGCGCGGATCATTAAATGCGATAAGCCCGTTTTCCCCAATACCCAGGAAGGATAACTCGATCGGCACCTCAGACAAAAGCGCCGCAAACCGTTCGCAATCCGCAATTTTATCCGCGGGGGCGTCAGCTAGGTAACTCGCCCTGCCCGGATGCACCTGGTCCGCCACCTTTCGCTTCACCCACGCTGCAATGCTGGTTGGAGGTCGAGACGGCAGCCCCATTCATTCATCTAGGTGATATACTTTAGCCGTCTTTTAGCCGATTCCCGTCATCGGCACCAGGTTTTCGACCAAATCCAGTTGAGAGTTTGCCGCTGCAAACTCTATTCTAGCTTCCCCTCGTTTTACTACGTCCTCCGAAATATGCAATGCGGCCAGCACCACGACTTCCCTGCGAGAGTGTTCCTTCGTTTCAGAAACGCCAACCGCCAGCTTTCCTTCTTAAAATTGCCGTCCTGTCACTTTCATGGTGGCCCTTGGTCCTGACCTCAATCTCTCACAATCCTTATTCTTGCAGATCCACGATTTCTCTTAAGCCCAAGCCATTAGGAAAAATGGAAAGTTGCATTACAGCTGCTTCACCACGACCGGTCGGCATCTCTTCCCTCTACACAAACTCATCCATATTCCGGGCAAGGCGAGCTCTGCAGATTCCGCCCCGGCTGCTACCGAATCGTGGGTCATGCAAGCAATCGAGATCCCGGCACAGTTCAGGGACCGACGGCAAAGCTAAACGTACGACTCGCAGACTATCCTCTTCTCGAAGCCCTACCCGTTGTCCAGGAGCCGGGAAACCTTACAGACAGGTACTTTCCGTTTTCGGCAAAATACAGACTTGCCTGGTTGGGATTAAGATGTTCGGGCCATGAGGTGAGCCAATGAAACGTTCCGCACTTCTTGCTCTGCTTCTTTTTCTGGCCTGCTCGAGCCAACCCGCGCAACGCCCACGCGTCATCCTCGCCGTCTTCGCTCATCCCGACGATGAAACGTTCGCCGGACCAGTCCTTGCCCGTTACGCCCGCGAAGGTGCGCACGTCTACTTGGCCATCGCCACAAACGGCGAGACTGGAGTTCGCGAACACGCCGGCATCCCCGCCGGTGAACAACTTGCAGCAGTCCGCCGCGTAGAAGCAATCTGCGCGTGCCAGGCCCTTGCCATTCAAGCGCCAATTTTCTTTGAGCTGGCAAACGGCCAGATCGGCGCTGTTACTACTCCCAAAGGCAAAAACATTCAAATCGTCGCAGACAAAATTGCGGATCTCATTTCCCAACTCCATCCCGACGTTGTCATTACCTGGGGGCCCGAAGGCGGCTACGGTCATCCCGATCATCGCCTCGTCAGTGCGGCTGCCACACAAGTGGTTCAGGCCAGCAAGATTTCACCACAACTTCTCTACGTCGGCTTTTCCAACGATCTCGCCAATCTTCTTAACAAGAGTGACAATCCCTGGCGCGCGCATTGGTACGCAACCGATCCATATTTCCTCACCGTTCGCATCTCCTTCACGAAACCCGATCAACTTGCCTATCACAAGGCCTTGGAGTGTCATAAATCGCAATTCACACCCGAAGAGATGCAGAAATTTGAAAGGGATCTCGACAACGGTTGGAATGGTAACGTAATGTTTCGCCCGTGGTTTGGGTTACCAAGTTCCAAAGATCTCTTCCGGTGACCTACCACTCTCCTCACCGGGGAACCGGACGCCCTTTGCTCTGCGAAGCAAGCCTCTCCATGTGGCGGCTTATGCCCTTCAGCCTGGCGAGACGACTTAGTTCTCAGAAGCGTCTTCCACCCCTCGGAATTACTGGCAAATTCGGCCTTGCCTGAGATACACTCTATGCGGTTAGCGAGTTGCAGTCTGCGAATGGTCTATCCTGGGTTAGGTGTCCTGTGCCGCCCCAGATCTTCTGTTCTTTTCTGCAAAGCGCTTCGAATGAATCTGAGGTGATCCGGGATCGTCGGCCTCGCTCCGCTCGGACGGAATCCGGTACATGCGGGAGACCATAATGAGCAATTTACAAGATATTGTGCATTCTCGAGTTTTGCCCGAGGGGCATTCGGGTGAGCTCATCCGCTTCTCGCGCGATTCCGTCCGATGGGAATGGATGAGCATGGTCGGCCGTCGATTGAATCCCGGTGAAACGTATTCGACAACCACGCAGGGAGAAGAAGCTGCCTTTGTAGTTCTGGGTGGCCGGTGCTCCGCAGACTGGGGTCGTGGTTCCCAGAAAATTGGACAGCGTCTCAACGTCTTCGATGGACTTCCATACTGCCTTTATCTTCCCACCGAAAACTCAGTCGCCTTCACCGCCGAAACCGTTTGCGAGATCGCCGAGTGTCGCGTCCCGTCGCAAAAAAAGCTTGCACCTCAATTGATCACGCCCAAAGACGTTGCGGCCAGCCTGCGTGGCGGCGGAAACGCTTCGCGGCAAATTGTGGATATCATTCGACCGGACTTTCCTGCCGACAAACTGGTGGTGATTGAGGTGTACACTCCGGGCGGAAACTGGTCCAGTTATCCTCCGCACAAACATGACGTCCACAGTCCTCCTGGCGAGGTCGATCTCGACGAAATTTACTATTATCGAATGGACCGCCCAAAGGAAGGTTTTGCTCTACAAAGGCTTTATTCACCGGACAAGTCTCGTGATGTCACAGTGAGGGCCATCGATGGCGACGCCGTGTTGGTGCGGTCAGGATTTCATCCCGTTGTGGCTGGTCCCGGCTACAACGTGTATTACCTTAACTTCCTGGCTGGCTCTTCGCGAACCCTGGCGGTAACAGAAGACCCCGAACATTCCTGGTTCAAGTCAGCCTGGACGGATATCGATCCGCGCCTGCCCTTGGTCCGTTAGCCTCGAGCGGGGAAGCTCCGCCGTGCTCTGATGGGGATCGCCGAGATGAGCCAAATGGTATGTTTAGCCTCCATCCTCGATAACCGCTTAGTTTGCCCTAGCCCCTTCCTCTGGCATCCCCGCGCCCTTCTGCGGCATGCTAGGGCCCGATCGGCCGTTCACTCGGCAAGGAGAAAATCCCTATGAAACGTCGGCTCACCACTGCGCAAGCTATTGTTGCCTTCCTTCACAAGCAGTTTTCCGAACGGGATTCCCAACAGCATCGATTTATTGAAGGGTGCTTTGGCATTTTCGGACACGGCAACGTTACAGGAATTGGGCAGGCTCTTGAACAATCTCCCAGTCTCCGATACTACCTGTGTCGCAATGAGCAGGCCATGGTTCATACCGCCGCCGCTTACGCCAAGTCTCGCTTCCGGATGAAGACGCTGGCGTGCACCACATCCATCGGCCCCGGCGCTACCAACATGATCACTGGCGCAGCGGCAGCAACGATCAATCGGATTCCCGTGCTGCTACTGGCAGGCGACATCTTTGCGCGGCGCAATGTTGCTCCGGTACTACAACAAGTCGAATGGTCCTGGACTCCGGACATTTCTGTAAACGACTGCTTCAAACCTGTTTCGCGCTATTGGGATCGCATCCAGCGCCCCGAACAACTACTCACCTCTCTGCCGGAGGCGATGCGTGTACTCACCTCACCGTCGGAAACGGGTACAGTCACAGTAAGCCTGCCTCAGGACGTTCAGACTGAGGCCTTCGATTTCCCCGATGAATTTTTTCAGAAGCGTATTTGGGTGATTCCCCGTGCGAGATGCGACCAGAATCTTCTGAATCGTGCCGTAGAATGGATTCGTGCTGCGAAAAAGCCGTTGATCATTGCCGGTGGTGGTGTCCTGTATTCGGAAGCGAGCGAAGCTGTCTCGAACTTTGCCCAATCCACCGGCATTCCCGTTGCCGAAACACAAGCAGGAAAGGGCGCGCTTCCCTTCGATCACCCGCAGGAACTCGGCGCGATGGGTGTGACCGGCACGCCAGGATCGAATATTCTGGCGCGTGAAGCGGACCTGATCATCGGAATTGGAACGCGATACAGCGATTTTACCAGCGCATCAAAAACTGCCTTCCAGAATCCAGCGGTTCGCTTCATCAATATCAACGTAGTCGAGTTTGACGCTTACAAACACGCCGCGCTTCCTCTGACCGGTGATGCCCGCGCGACCCTTGAGGAACTCCAGAAAGCCACTGCCGGATGCAAAGTGGACGAAGGCTACCGGCAGCGTGTCTACAATTTCCGCGCGGACTGGGAGAAGGAGGTCGATCGTATCTATGACATCTGCGGGGATCCTCCGATCACCCAGGGCGAAGTAATTGGAGTGGTAAATCGCATGACCGATCCTTCGGACATCATGATCTGCGCGGCCGGCAGTTTGCCAGGAGATCTCCACAAACTTTGGCGCACCCGGGTACCTGGCGGCTACCACCTGGAATATGGATACTCCTGCATGGGATATGAAATCGCTGGCGGCCTGGGGATAAAGATGGCGTGGCCGGAGCGCGAAGTTTACGTCCTCGTGGGGGACGGCTCGTATTTAATGATGGCCCAGGAAATTGTCACTTCGCTGGCGGAAGGCAGTAAACTCAACATTGTTCTCCTGGACAACCATGGATTCTCAAGCATTGGCGGACTCAGTCGAGGAAGCGGCAATGAAGGTTTGGGAACCAACTATCGGTATCGCCGCGGGGAGAAGTATGATGGCGAACTGCTTCCGGTGGATTTCGCTGCGAACGCGGCTAGCCTTGGCGCATGGACGGCCCGAGCTCGGACCCGCGAGGAATTGAGACAGGCATTGATCGAGGGTCGCAAGCAACCCCGAACTTCTGTCATCGTTGTGGAGACTTCCTACGATCAGCGCGTGCCAGGATACGAATCTTGGTGGGACGTACCGATCGCGGAAGTTTCCGAGAGTGCTGCCGTGAAACTGGCGCGTCAGAATTACGAAGAAGCACGCAAGAAACAACGTCTGTTCTTCTGATCTGGGGCCCTGCAGGGTATACAGAACAGTCAGCCACCACGACGTCATTTTATGACCAAGAGATTTGAAAACAAGTAGGCCAGTAAAATGGATCCATTGCGACTCCCCTTCGACACTCTCAGCTCTTCCATTTTCTCGAAGATGCTTAAGCCTTCGCGGCTGCTCCCAATTGGCTTACTACACCCCTCAGGTATTTGAGGCTAGCCGCGATACTGTCCTTTGGAGGTATCTCGGTCGCCCCAAATTTGACGTCTTGTTCCACGACCGACCAACCGGAATAGCCGTTCTTCACCAACGTCCGGAAGAACGCCGGAAAATCGATGTTTCCCTGACCGATGATCGTAAACACCTTATGTTCGATAGCTTCTTCAAACGTCCACTTGTTGCGGCGCGCTTCCTCCAACACCTTCGTATTGCAGTCCTTAATGTGAACGAAACGCAGCTTGCTCTTGTACTTTTCCGCCTCGATCACGGAATCGCCGTGGCCGTAGACACAGTGCCCGGTGTCCAGGCACAAGCCTACATTCGTGTGCGAGGTCGCGTCGAAAAAGCGCTCGCACTCTTCCGGCGTTTCCACATAGGTCGCGATGTGGGGGTGAAATACCAGGTCCAGTCCGAATTCGGTCGCCACTTTCTCGGCGTCGGCCACAATTCTTCCGATGTGCTTCCACTGCTCCGCGTTCAGCGAGGGGCAATCCTTGTCGTAGGCCCGGCCGGAAAACGCATTTCGCTCATTGGATTGATCATCCGCCATCACCAGGAATGGGGCTTTGAGTGTGGCCAGCAGATGTCCCACTTTCCGAATTCGTTCGATCACCGCCTGGCCAGCAGAAGGATCGGTCATTTTCACTGGCACAAAAGACGCCAGCAATGCCAGCTTTCGCTGTTCCAGTTGCGGCTGAAGCGTCTTTGCATCGGTCGGGAAAAATCCATAAGGTCCGAGCTCCGTGCCCGTGTACCCCGCCTCAACCATTTCATCCAGCATCTTCTCGTAGGACTGCTCCCAGGAAGGCCCCGGGTAATCCAGCACGCCCCAGCTGTCAGGTGCCGATGCAAACAGAAATCGCTCTTTTAGTCCATTCATCTTGGATCCTCTTTCGGTTGATCTAAACATTCGACAGCAGGATGTCTGCTAGGAACGTCGACAAATCCGTGCCGCTGCGCTTCGGCAACCGCCTGCCTCAGCCTCGCCCCTGCGACCAGCGGTGCGGCTCGATTCCACCGGAAGGCGTGAAACTGTGGCGAAGCACGATTTCCCTGCTAAGCGCTTATAAACCAGATTCCAGGCGGTTGTCAAACCAATCGGCAATGCCCGGGCTAAAATTCTGGATTCCTCGTTTGCGTTTGTAGCTCGCTGGTGTGTCCCTCGGGCGATTGTTTCACTGTTCCGCTCGAAGGCCCTGCAATTTGAATCCGCAGGATTCACGCACGCGCAGTTCCGGGGACAGTTTGCGGACTACGGCCGGCCCGCCTCGCCCGGCAATGCGGTCTAGCAACAGCTCCGCAGCCTCGTAACCAAGCTGGTACTTCGGCAATTCCACGGTGGTCAGCCGGGGATGAAAAATCCCGAGCCATGGATAATCGTCAAAGCTCACTAGCCCGAAATCTTCCGGGCATCGCAAGCCCATCTCTTCAGCCGCCTTCAGCAATCCAACGGTCATCAGGTAATTCGCCACGTACACCCCGTCAGGTCGGTGGGAAAGGAGCAGATTTCCACCGCGGTATCCGGACTCCATCCGATAATCACCTTCGACGACGAGACTAGCATCGTAGGTCAGCCCGTTACTTTTCAACGCGTCATGAAATCCTTGCCAGCGCGCTTTTCCATTGCTGACTTTCATCGGACCACCGATCAGACCGATGCGTCTACGACCCGCTCGCGCGAGATGGCAAACCGCTTCGTAAGCCCCCTGGTAGTCATCCGTGATGATCGCATCTTTGGAAATTTTGGGATAAGTACGCATTACGAGCACTACGGGAACCTTCATCTCCTGCATCATCTGCCAAAGCCATGGGCTTAATTCGCACGCCGCCTTGGTCAACAAAATGCCATCCACCCTCTTTGACAGCAGAAGTTCCAACGCGCTTTCTTCTTTTGCCTGCGAATCATCGCTATTGCAGAGCAGGAGATTGTAGCCGTGCTTCTGCGCAGCGTCTTCCGCTCCTCGAACAACCATAGGGAAAAAAGGATTGGCGATGTCTGGCACGATCATGCCGATGGTGAGTGTTTTTTGCTTTGCAAGACTGCGAGCCAGCAGATTCGGCCGGTAGCTCAGTTTCCGGATGGCCGCTTCGACTCGCTCGCGCAGCTTTTTCCCGACGTGGCTTTTTTTGTTCACCACGGCCGAAACGGTAAAGACGGAGACACCCGACTCCCGGGCCACGTCATAAATGCTAGCCGCTTTGCCGTTCTTCTTGGAAGCTCTTTTACGCTGCGTCGCCATGGATTGGCCCAAAGTGTACCTTAGGAACGGTTTTCTTGAACATGAAGAGTTTAATCAATATCAGTTCTTCTTCGCTAGGGCGGACCCGCTGCCGGTTTGGGAAGCCGTGGCCCTATGACTCGCTTTTTCGCCTGGTTTTGACCGGCTGCACCACTTTCTAATCGGTTATATTTTGACCGGAAATCATCCCCCCGTTCATTGCTACCCACAAGGCCTTTCGCCTATCATTTGCCCACATTTCTCTATTTCCTTTTTTGTGTCAAAGCGCTAAGATTCCGCCGGAGGTTTTCCCATGCGCAAGCTTGGAATTGGCGTTCTTGGTGTCGGGGAGATGGGTAGGCGGCACGCGGAGAATCTCCGCCGCCTGGTCCCAGAAGCTCGGCTTGTTGCCGTGGCCGACGTGAACGCGGTCCACGCTGCCAGGGTTGCCGCGGAACTCGAGATCGAGCACTCCTTCAGCAGCTTGGAAAGCATGCTCGAGCGCGAAGATATCAACGCGGTGCTGATTTCCACGCCCGACAAGTTTCATGCAGCCGCTATCCACACTGCTGCCGCTGCCGGCAAAGATATTCTCTGTGAAAAACCGCTTGCTCTGACTCTCTCAGATGCCCATGCCGCTCTCGCTAGCGTGGCGCGCGCCAAGGTCCGCTTGCAGGTTGGGTTCATGCGACACTACGATCCTGCTTACGCTGCTGCCATGAAACGTATTGAAGCCGGGGAAATTGGTGAGCCGGTGCTATTCAAGTCGCTCGGACGCGACAAGGATGCTCCACCCATGTCCGCCTATCAGTCTGGCATCAACGGAATGCTTTTTTACACAAATACGATTCATGATTTTGATCTCGCGCGCTGGATGATGGGGGATGAGATCACGGAAGTGCAAGCTTACACGACGGTCGCCATCCGGCCGGAAGTCGCCAAATATGAGGATGTGGTCGCCAGTACCGTCAATCTTAAATATTCTCGCGGCGCAATCGGCAATATCGATTCCTACGCACAGGCAATCTACGGGTATGACGTACGCACGGAAGTCGTGGGCTCCAAGGGTTCTGTCTTCATTGGCTCTCTGCAGCAGACTCCGGCTACGTTTCTATCTGCGCAAGGAGGCACACAGATCCTCGCTGATCATTTTCTTACCCGGTTTGCCGATGCTTACCTGGCGGAAGTCCGCGATTTCGTGAAAACCATGCTGACCGACCGCCCCCCACGGATTACCGGCGAAGACGGCTTGAAATCTCTCGCCATTGCCGTAGCCGCCGAGAATTCTCACAAACAATCCAGGCCTTGCGCTGTCTCGCTGGAATTGGCAGCTACTCGCTAGTTGCCGCTCTCATTTCGCTGGAGGTTGCCATGAGTGGTTCCGCAGTTCGCGCCATCTTCAAAAGTCCGCTACACGAGATGACTCAGACGACTCCTACTTGTCTCTGGAACGATTCCGCATCGGTTCAGGAATTGTCTTACTCCCTCGAGCACGGCGCCGTCGGCGCCACCTGCAATCCGGTCATCGTGCTCGGTGTTCTGAAAAAAGAGATGCCTGCCTGGAAGGACCGCATCCGGGGCCTCATCGTTGAGCGGCCCGCCGCAACGGAAGAAGAGATCGGGTGGCAAATTGTTCGCGAAATGTCTACCAAGAGCGCGGAACTCCTGCGGCCCATCTTCGATTCACAAGGAGGTCGTAACGGGCGGCTCTCGATTCAAACCGACCCGCGCCTCTATCGCGACCCGCAGGCCATTGTCGCGCAGGCTGAAGAGTTCAGCCGTCTGGCCCCCAACATGATCGTCAAGATTCCTGTTACGCGCGCCGGAATTCCTGCCATCGAAGAAGCGACTTATCGCGGCGTCAGTATCAACGCGACCGTCTCTTTCTCGCTACCGCAATGTATTGCAGTTGCCGAAGCCGTTGAGCGGGGATTGCAACGCCGTGAAAAGGAAGGTAAGGATATTGCCTCGATGGGTCCCGTCTGCACCATCATGGTGGGGCGTTTGGATGATTGGCTCAAGGTAGTGATGGAAAAGGAAAATCTCTCTATCGACCCCGGCTACCTTGAATGGGCTGGCGTTGCGGTATTCAAAAAGGCTTATCGAATCTTTCGTGAACGTGGCTATCGCATTCGCTTGCTGTCGGCCGCATTTCGCAACCATATGCACTGGAGCGAATTCGTTGGAGGAGACGTCGTCATTTCGCCCCCGTACGCTTGGCAGGTTCGCTTCAATGCCAGCGATATTCCGGTGAAATCCCGGATCGATATCCCCGTCGATGCGCATGTTGTCAACGAACTATCCAGAAAGTTTGCAGAATTCCGGAAAGCATATGAAGAAGATGGCCTAAAGGTTGACGAGTTTGATTCGTTCGGCCCCACGCGGCGCACTCTGCGGCAGTTCATAACCGCGTGTCATGATCTGGATGGCCTCGTCCGCGACTTCATGATTCCGAATCCAGACACGGCCTGAGTGCGCTTTGCAATTTCATGAAGACTCGAGGTATGGTTCGGCCGTTCAACAAAACGGGTTCGGCTTATTCCGGGATCGTAATCCGCGGATCCAATTGCTGGGCTTTCTTAAACTCACCTTCCGCTGCAGCTACATCTCCTTTTTGCTTCATCGCCACTCCCAACTGAAGATGGGCCTGGGCCTGGTCCGGCGCATTCGCGATAGCCGTCTGAAATTGAGAGATAGCACCATCCAGATCTCCCGCCGTCAACAATCGTTGCCCGGAACGTAGCGCCAGCACTGCCGCTTGGTCACTCGTTTTCTGTTTCTGAATCTCCAACCCCAATCGCGCTTCCCTGGCCGCTCCATCCTTGTCCCCCATCTGTCGCAGCACGGCCGCCAGATTTGTGTGCGCTCCCGCAAAGTCTGCTTGCAGCTCAATCGCCTTTCGCAGTGCCGCCGCTGCTTCCTGTAGCTTCCCTTGTTGCTTCAGCACGGTTCCAAGCGTGTAATACGCCTCTGCATAGTCTGGCCTAGCTTCAATGGCCTTCTGCAGCTCCTGCGCGGCTTCATCGAACTCACCTTGCTGCCAAAGCGTGACCCCCAGGGTGTAATGCACATCGGCCTGCCCCGGGTTTAATTCCGCGGCCTTCCGGAATTCGGCAAGCGCCTCAGGCAGCTTGTCCTTTAATTTCAGGGCGAGACCCAGATCGTAGTGCAGGGTGGAATCTCCCGGCGACAGCTTCAGGGCGGAGGCAAACTCCGCAACCGCGGCGTCAAAATCCGTCGTCTGGAGATAAGCGACGCCTAAATTCGTTTTGAATCCTGCGTCAGAAGGGTGCAATCGCAGTGCTGTCTGAAATTCCGCAATCGCGCCTTTCGCATCCCCGCTTTGTAGCAGTGCCAGCCCGAGGTTATTGTGCGCGTCGGCATTTTCCGGCTGTTCTCTGATAGTGCCTCGGAACAGATCGATTGCTTCGTCCGTCTTCCCGGACCGTTGGCAAATCATTCCCAGACGAGTGCCCGCATCAGCGTAATTGGGCTTCAGTTTTAGGGCCGTACGATATTCGACCGCTGCAGCTTCTTCGTCACCCTTTTCTTGTAATGCCCGCCCCAGATAGAAATGCGCAGCCGGATCAGCAGGATTCAATTTGACGGATTCTCGGAATTGCGTGATTGCCCCGGCAAGATCCCCTTTCTTAGCCAACAGCGCCCCGTATTCGTTATGTAGTTCGGGTCGGTTGGCCCCCAGCTCGGTGGCGAGGCCCAGTTCGGTAATCGCTTCGTCGGTCTTGCCTCCAAACACCAACGCGCGACCTAACGTTCGATGCGCCTCCGAATCCTTTGGCAATATGCGTACAGCGTCACGCCCTTCGCGAATCGCACCCGCCGCGTCTCCTTTCCGGATCAACGCGCTCGCCAGATTCAGATGCGCGGGCCCGAAATTGGCATTGAGGCTGAGTGCGGTGTGAAACTGCGCGATTGCCGCATCCAACTGACCTTGCGCGTACATTACCCAGCCCAAAAGGTTTTGCGCTGGCGCGCTTTGCGGAGAAAGTTTAACTGCACGTTCAAACGAAGCTCGCGCGGCGCCAAGATCTCGTTCTTGAAGCGCTTTCTTTCCTGCACGGATGGCTGCGTCAGTGCTGTCACCTGCCCCGGATTGAGCTTCCTGGCTTCCTGCCCGGGCATGCGTTACCGAAATCGCCGGTACGCACGCGATCGAAAGAACTGTCAGAACTGCGCACCCGGCGCGAAGCATTGAGTTTAGGATTCTATTGCACTCCAACTGACCACCTTCCCCATTCTGAGCGTCCCGCCCCGGTCGCCTCGGCTGCTCCCACTGGTTAAACTGCCACCAGACATCGAGCTTGGCGCATCTTAAACAACCCGAGTCTCATCATAAACGCATTAGTCTCCCGAAACAAAGAGGTACAAAATTGGCCTTTTCCTTGCGCATAAGCGGTTATATACTCTCTTGCGCGCCATCATTTCTTCTTTTGATCCCGGGGATCTTCCTTGAAACCTCCGACTGATGAACAGACACTCGAACACTTTGGGTACCGTCAGGAACTCAGCCGGAACCTTGGCTATTTCTCGAGCTTCGCCCTCAGTTTTTCGGTAATTTGCATTACCTCAGGCCTCTTTGCCAACTACGGTGACGGCTTGCGCGCGGGGGGACCTGCCTTTGTATGGACCTGGCTTATCGTCGGTGCCGGCCAGTTCCTCGTGGCTATGGTCTTTGCCCAACTCGCTCGCCAAATCCCCCTCTCCGGCTACGCCTATCAATGGACGCGCTCCCTTGCCGGAGAACGTCTGGCCTGGTGGGCAGGCTGGATCATGATCGTCCAATTCATCACCGGAATGGCAGGCGTTGCTTACGCCTTGGCAAGTTACCTGGTGCCGTTCTTCGGCCTGACCAATTCCAACCGCAATGTCGTCTTTGCCACCATCGCTACTCTGGTCGTGGCCGCCCTGATCAATCACTTCGGGATTCGTTTAGCCAGCCTGGTTAATGATTTTTCGGTTATCTCGGAGATTTTAGGCACCGTCGTCATCGGACTCCTTCTCTTCGTCGTGGCCATGGTCCGCAAGACGCACCCCATCAGTTTTCTCTTCAGCCATCCGAATCATCCCGGTGGCTTCGCCTATCTCGGCGCCTTCCTCAGTTCCTCGCTCATGAGTGTGTGGACCATAGGCGGATTTGAGGCCGCCGCAAACGTCGCCGAAGAGACGCATTTCCCGGAAAAGCGCATTCCCATGGCCATCCTGATGGCGGAAGTCGCTGCCGTGTTCCTTGGCTTGGCGGTTTTGATCGGCTTCACCTTGGCCGTGCCCTCCATCGAGGTCGCCAGCAATCACGCGACGCCGCTGTTGTACATCATCGGCAGCTATTTTCCGAGCTACGTCGTGGCAATTGCTTTGCTCCTGGTTTCCATTGCAATCTTTGCGTGTGTACTCGCCAACCTCACGACGATCACGCGACTTATCTGGGCCATGGCACGCGATGGAAAGGTTCCGGCCTCAAAATGGCTCGCAAGGGTCAGTGCTCACAAGGTTCCGGTCAACGCTATTTGGGTTGTCGTGCCAATCACCGCCATTTTCACTTTTTGGGCTCAAGTCGAAGTTGTCATCATCGCCATTTGTACCCTCGCTATGTATGTGACCTATGGCCTCGTGGTGGGTGCTGCTCTTTGGGGCAAAAAAGCGGAGCGGAATGCGGTGCCTGGGGAACCTGCGCCGAAAAGGGTTTCTCGTCCGCTCTGCATCGCCGCGTTGACATGGATCATCGCCATCATCGGGCTTCTCCTGTTCATGACCGCGATCACCATGTCCCGCCGCAACTTGATAACAACTCTGATTGCCACCGCCATCGCCGCTCTCGTCGTCCTACTCGTCGTATGGATTCGCGGCAAAAATCCTGGCGCTTCCGATCTTCGGCCTGCCGAAGAAGAAGGCCATGAATAGGCGCAAGTTTTTGAAGGCCAGCGCGACTGGCGCCCTGCTCAGTCCGAACGTCCTCGCAGAAATTCCCAATAATTGTTCCCAAGCAACCTCCTTGAAGACAAATACGGAGCCGCCTAAAACCTCATCGATTTCCATGCTCGGCGCAGAGCAAGACCAGCGTCGCCGATTGCTGAACGTGGCCCGATGTGAAAAGGCTATCCGTTCCTGCATGCGTACACAGCTTATCTCGAATTACCTACCTGGCCAGTGCACCTACAACCTTGGTGAATATCCTTGCCGCACTCCCTGGGAAATCACGGAATTCGATGAACAGCAGTTGGACCAGTTGAAGACCCAAGGCATTCGATTGCTTCAGCTTCACGAAGAATGGAACGATTCGCAGCGTCTTTACGGTGCAACGAAGTTTACCCCTCTTAATCCAGCGGGATTTCGCAAATTCCTCGATCTCGCTCACCAGCGCGATATGAAGGTGATCGTGTATGCCTCCAGCGGCTTTTTCGAGCGGCGAGATCCGGATTTTCGCGCCGAATGGGCGCGCGACCAGGATCTTGTCGAACTTTTCTACCACTATGCGCGCTGTTCTCCCGCCAGCCCATCCTGGCGCGCTTACGTACTAAAACACGTTTATCGTTTGATGGAGGAATTCGGCGTCGATGGAATATACAACGATCTCGGTTACCTCCCTCTCGCTGGAAATCCAAACAAACCAACCGCTGACGAAGTTTTGGCGTTTTCGGAAACTCCTGCTGAAGATGGCGCTCTCGGTGATCTTCTCGCCCAAGTCTACGTAGAGGTCCATCGCCGCAGAGGCCTTGTGAAGGTTCATTGCGGGGCTACCGACCGGCCACGCACCAATCTGACTGTGTACGATTATCTATGGGTCGGCGAAGAAATCGATAGTGGCGATTCCCTGCGAGAGGCAGTCAAGGACTATCCGCCTTACGTTGTCCCCTGCCTCGACATGAGCAAAGCGCGAATCGAAAATGAAGATGAGCTTTATCTTCACTCGATTCCTTACCTGCAATTTCCATTGCTGCTGGGCGGAAAGCCTTTTACCGGCGAACGGGCGATGATTCCAGGGATTCAGTACGTTCCCGAGTCAGAAGATTTCTGGACTTCGCACTGCCGAAAAATCTGGAAGTATTACCAGGCGCACCCCGACGGCCCTTATAGTTACGGCTGGTGGGATTCTGTTCCTGGCAGACCAGAGGCGCAGCGGACGCACACAAGCTGGCTGGCACTCTACGCACCGATGGTGGAGGAAGGCACCTGGGCCTGGTTGCAGGTCGCAGCATCGCAGCTTTTTCGCGGCGCGGTTCCGCCGCAGGTAGTTGTCTCTGTTTTTGCGAATCAGGAAATATATCTGGTGTTGGCCAATTACGGGAATATACCCGTCACCGTTGAAACGACCGAATCCTTTGTTTCTTGCAAAAAACCACTTGCGCCCGCCACCACTCACGTGCAACTCGACGCACGCTCTCTGTCAATTCTGAAAATGATTCGGCCGTTGCAAGCTTCCACGGATTAACTTGGTGGGTCACTCAACGACGAGAGTGCATGCTGGATCGGCTCCGAATCGCACTCTGCAGCAATTATTGTTACAGGATCGTCTGGGGGATCCTTCGGTAGCTCCGAAAATATCAACTGCTCGCCCCGCTGCGTGTACGTCACTTCTTTGCCACTCGCCAGAAATTTTGCCGATTTCACCTTGAATTTTACTCCGCCTACCGTCATCGTCTCGCCGGGCCAATAATAAATAATGGTGTAAAGCGTATGTCCTCGGCGTGTATACACGCCGATATTTCCATGCGGGAATTTGCAGAGCCCTGTACCATACACCGCTTCACCATTGTTCTGCAGCCACTTCCCGACCGCCTTCAGTGTTTGGAGGCTCGGGGCAGGCACCGAACCATCTCCCCGCGGCCCGATATTCAGCAGATAATTCCCACCGTCACGGCAGCACTCGACCAGGTTCTGCACGATCTTCTGCGGACTCTTCCAGTTGTTGTCCGCTGGAATGTATCCCCAGCTGTCATTGATCGTCATGCAGGATTCCCAGTCCCCTTTTGTGGCTTGCGTGTTCTGTTCCGGGGTGGAGAAGTCGCCCGCCAGTCGATTCCGGTTGTTGATCACAATGTCCGGCTGCAATTCCAGTACCATTTTGTTCATGCGCGCGGATTCCCAACCTTCCGCATTCAGTGGGACGGCCATGTCGTACCAGAGAATGTCCACCTTTCCGTAATTCGTCATCAACTCGCGCAGTTGTCCGTGCGTGTACTCGACAAATCGTTTCCGCGCTACAGGATCTTCACTCGCGATCCGCCAATCGGGATGGTGCCAGTCCATTAATGAATAGTAGAAACCTACACGCAAGCCTTCCGCTCGTGCAGCCGTCACATATTCCTTCACCAGATCCCGGCCAGCGGCCTGTCGCGGGGCACAGTACGTTGTCAGCTTCGTGTCGAATAAACAAAATCCTTCATGGTGCTTTGTCGTCATCACCATGTATTTCATTCCACTCTCGCGCGCCAGTCGGGCCCAGGTTCGGGCGACATCCGGCTGTGGTTGGAATTGCACGGCTAGTTTTTCGTACTGTGCCAGTGGAATGTCCTCGTCTCCCATCGCCCAGGCTTCGCGGCCCAGCACACTGTACAAACCCCAGTGAATGAACATTCCGTACTTTGCTTCTCGCCACCATCTCATTCGCCGCTCATGCTCTGGCGGCACCGCCTCGTCCTGCCCTTCTCCACCAATCAGCGACGCAGGATATCCAAGGCCTGCGGCCGCCGCACCAATCGTCATCGCTTTCAGATAATCACGCCGGGATGTGGCGTTCGGCTTGATGCGCTTGCTACCGGTTGTGGTCATCTCATTCCTTTATTCGGGCTGCTGAAACGTGGACTGCTCATCTTTTCGCTTTTCCACCCGCAGCGATCGCGATATCTCAAAATGTCTGTTCGCGTCGACCGTGCGCCCCAAGCCCTGGTACGCTTTTCCCAGGAAATAATGGATATAGTAGTTTTGCGGATCGAGCTTTAACGCGCGCTCCAGGTATTGGCTTGCCATTTGAGGATCGCCCTTCTTCAACTCAATCTCGCCGAGCAAGATGTATGGACCCGTCGAGGACTCATTCAGCCAGATCGACTTCTTTAAGACTTTTTCCGCTTCCTCATACTTCTCTGCCTTCACATACGCGTCTCCCAGCCTCCAGTACACCAGCCAGACGCTCGGATTGATGGTCAATTCTTTATCAAATTCCCCTATGGCCGCATCGGTATTCCTTTTATATAGATCAATTTCCCCGAGCAAAAAATGAGCCATCGGCAGCCGTGGATCCAGTTTCAAGGCCGTTTCAATTGCACCGATGGCCTGCTCCTCCATTTTTTGGCGCACCATCATCTTTCCAAGCATGAAATAGGCCATCGCGCTGTCTGGCTCAACCGAAAACATTTTGGCAAATGTCCTCCGCGCGTCTTCCCTCCTCTGCGTCATCAGGTAGCAGACGCCGAGCAGATAATTGCCGTCGACATCCGCCTTGGAGATCTGACCGTCCAGCTTTTCCAGTAAGGGCAGCGCTTCACGGAAGTGACCGATCGCGTAATAGCTCAGCGCCAGAATCTGGGTCGATTCCAGATCCTTGGGGTTTTGCTCCAGGGCCTGCTGCAGATGGGTGATGCTCTCTGTGAATTGCCGGTTCTCGAAATACGCTTTTCCCAGTTTGGCTTCGACTGCCGGCGACTTCGGGTTTTTCGCGGCCTGCTCCAGCAAAGTTGCGATGGCCTTACTAGGCTCTTCCGCGCCCTGCGAACTTTTCAATTCTTGGGTCCCTGCCACCGGAGCGCCACTCCCCGGGTCTTGGGCAAAACAGCCTGTTGCGCAACCGAGAACCGAGCAAAAGACGAGCACAATCCCCGTAAAAAAACTTGTGCGTGGAGCGGCCTCGACGCCTCTCCACGCACGGGTCCATTGCCCATCTGCTTTGTTGTGCACCAAACGCGTCTCCTCTGAAGCGCCGAACCGGCAACTCAGAGTTCTACGATACGCCGTCTAGAACTGCAACCGAATGGCAAACTGCATCCGTCGCATGGTTGCGTTTGGTGCCAGGTTGGTGATGACCCCGCCGCTACCGCAATCCACGCAGCCATTCGGGTTTCCAAGGTTGGCATGGTTGAAGAGGTTGTAGATTTCCGCTCGGAACTGAGCCTGGAACTGTTCATGGATCGGGAAGGTCTTGATCACCGAAAGGTCGGTGTCGAACCAACTCGGCCCGATCAGCATGTTCCTGCCCACATTGCCAAACGTCCCAATGGCAGGACGACGCCACGGACCACTCGTCTGTCCATTGGTTGCAAGTAAGTCCGGAGCAGCAGCGAACCAGTGATTCTGATTCTGGTTGGAAACACCAGTGCTTCCCACCTTGTCCGGCCAGCAGACACCGACATCGTTGTCCAGACCGCAGTTTTGGTAGCTAACGTTGAAGCCCTGACCACTCATCCAGGTTATGTTGCTGGCTAGCTGCCAACCGCCAATCACATAGTTAAGCGGTGTGGATACGTCATGCATGTATGCCCGGCCTTTACCAAATGGCAACTCCCAGATGACGGCTGCTACGAAGACGTTATTCCGTTGCCAGTCCGGGCGGCCATAGAACAGGGAGGGCTGCCAGTAATAGTACGGCGAGTCATTATTCTTCGCGTGGGAATAGGTGTAGTGTGCCAGGATCGAAAACCCATGCGAGAAACGCTGCTCCGCCTTGACCTGCAGTGCATTGTAATGGTTATTTCCGGAGTTGCAGAAACATAACATCGGAACTGTCCAACCATAGCTCTGGAAGAATGGCCGGCGCTCGTTCGTGCTCTTGTCTGGATACCCGACGATCGTTGGCGCGTTGATGTCGTAGGCCGGGCCCTCTCCGACGAACATATGGGTTCCCTTATTGCCCACATACGCTGCTTCAATGGAGAAGGTGGAAGTAATCTGCCGTTGAATCGTCGCATTCCACGCATCCACTGTCGGCAGTACCATGTGCGTTGGATAGACCCAAGCTCGGAATCCGTCGGGGTAGAGCGGATTCCCTGTTGGCCCTAGGGGCTGGTCATTGAGCACCGTGCTGGGATCCGTGAATACCGGTCCTGTCGCTAGATTAAATACAGATTCCCAGCTGTTCGCCGGCTGGTTGCTCTGGGTTCCTAGAACCGGCAGGTTTTGTGTCACGCTATGCCCGAAGATTGATCCGAACATGCCTACGTCGAAGGAACGGCCGTAGCCCATGCGGATAACCGTCTTCGGGTTGATCTGGTACGCGATACCGACTCGTGGAGCGAAATTTGTAAACGTGTTCTGCACATTTCCGCTGAGTGGTACGTGATTTTCGCCTGCTACAAGCATTTCGCCAGTGGCCGTGTCTAACCAACCGCCTTGGCCTTTGCCGGTAACCGTTTGCGGGAAGTAAATCTCCCAGCGTAGTCCGAAGTTCACGGTCAGCTTTGTGGTCGCTCGCCAAGTATCTTCACCGTAGTAGAAGGTGCGCCATTGTCTCTCACCCGCATCGAGCGAACTGGATACGTAGCGCTGGAAGGAGGTTACGTCGCCAAGAAGGAAGCTTGCCGTTCCAAGCCCTCCCGTGAGGGCTTCCCCTGAAAGACCCGCTGTAAAGTCCGGGGAGAAAACGAGTTCACCGGAACGATGCTGATCGCTCGGGATGCGCAGGTTTTGCAGACGACGGATATCGGGGCCAAATTTGAACGTGTGATTGCCCTTAATATACGTCCAGTTGTTTACAAACTGGAACTGCTGCATTTTTTCGATCAGCGGGCAGTTACAGTTGTCGTAGAGACCGTTGCCGAAGTCGAACGAATCAGCTCCCTGGATCTGAAAGTGGGGCATGCTGTTGGTGGTCGGGTCGCTCGCGATGTTCAATCCGTTCGCTCCCGCGTCCTGCGCGAAGCTGCCGCTTACCAGTGGATCGACGAAGATACGCTGACGATACCAACCAAAACGGAAGTCCATCAGTAAGTTGGGCTTCCAGGTGTAGTCAAACCCGAAGGAATTACTTTGCGGGCGAGTATCTCCCGTGCCCGTGTATCCCACCGGATTCAGTTGCGGCCCGCCGGCGACTCCCCCGAACAAACCGGGTGCGCTCTTGAGGAATTGCGTGAACGTGTAGCGATCAAAAAATCTTAGCTTCTCGCTGAAGAAGTAGTCGGCGCGTACGTTGACGGCGTCACCATTAAATGTGTCCGAGGCACTGCCCGAGTAATTTGGGAGTGTCAGCGAATCAGGGGTCTTATTCGGCAGAGGAATATACGCCAACAATTTCTGGGCCGCAATCGACGATGGAGTGGAAAGTAGGCCGAGAGGTATCTGATTATTGGCGAATGGAGTGCGGGCTCCCGGCGCAGCGAAGCTTCCATCGCTGTTGAACGGATTGTAGATTTGTACTCCATTGGCAAGCCAGGCGCTGAAATCGCCGTTGCGTTCCGCCAAAGTCGGAACTCTTGCTTGCGCGGATCCGCCGTCTTTTGCGCGCGTGCCCTGATAATCCAGGAAGAAAAATAGTTTGTTCTTCAGAATCGGGCCACCCACCGAACCTCCAAACTGGTTCCAGTGGGTAGCAGGAAGAATGTTGTTCGGCGGCGCCTGCAAAAACGGATCGCGCGCCTGCGTGGCATCGGTCCGGCGATACCAGAATGCGCTGCCATGCCAATCGTTGGTGCCCGACTTCGTGGAAGTGGTCACCACCGCTGCGCTGACCTGCCCAAATTCCGCGTCGTAGTCCGCACTGGTAACCTTCGTCTGTACCACGGAATCCAGGTTAGGCACGATGATCATGTTGCCGTACATCATGTCGCGGTTATCCGTACCGTCAAGAATCGCGCCGACGCCCACAAACTCCTGCCCATTCACGTTAACAGCGATTCCACCTTGCGGGTTTTCCGTCGAGGTATCGTTCCAGTTGAATTGCACGGCTCCCGGTGTAAGCAGCAAAAGTTCCGAGAAGTTCCGGCCGAACGTAGGCAAGTCCGTGACCTGCATTTCGGTCAGGGTCGTCGATACGTCGGTGCGTTCCGTCTTGAGAAGTGGGACTTCGTCTGTCACCGTGATGGTCTGCTTCACGTCGCCAGGTTGCAGCGTCATGTCCACGGTTTGGTTCGTATCTACCTGTACGTTCACTTCGGCAACAGAGGTCTTGAATCCCGGCATTTCCACCTGCACGCGGTATTTGCCAATGATCAAGTGTGCCAAACTATAGTTGCCATTTCCGTTTGTCTCCACGGTGTGGACGATGTTGCGGTCGAGGTCGGTGATGGTTATTTTTGCGGCCGCAACGCCACCGCCGGAAGCGTCGATAACCGTGCCCCCGATGCTCCCGTAGACCGCCTGGCCAGGTGTACTGCTCGCGGTCGCGGCCAGTCCGATCACCAGAAGGCAGATCAGCGCTATACGATAAGCGCTCAGACTACATATCGAGTCTTGCAAGGACTTCATTCGACGGTACCCCCTTGCTGAATTCCCCCGCTTGTCCACCCATCTGGTGGAACCAGCTTCCCCCTTGGTCTGATACCCGCTGCTTGGCATCTCTTTCTACCTCCATGGTTTCTCTCTACGACTTGCCCGCATTCACCTGATAGCCATGCACCCCAACCAACCTTGCCAGTACCAGTCGACTGCCCGCCAGGATCCTCGCACCCCTCGCGGCTTTGTTCTGCACCTGCCTTGCTGCCCTGCAATCTCCCGTTTCTGCTAACCGCCTAGAATTGTGCAGCCAACTCCGGGTTTTCGCAGGCTCCGTTCATGAAGTGGTTCCCATGTCTATAACCGGCCTTTCTGTTTGTCAAGTGTAATTTTGTAATTCTCTTGTCCCTGCTGCTTGCTAACCGCCTATTTCTCCCTAAAACTAACCCGATCTCCGGGTTCTTGTAGATTTTATTGACTTGCTCGATCATTTGCCCTAGCATGGCCCGTTCATGAACCGGTTCATAAAGATTCTGCAACCTTTCCGGCCAAGTTCTCTATGCCCGTAACCATTCGAGACGTGGCCCGTCGGGCCGGTGTAGCTGTCGGCACCGTCTCCCGGGTTGTCAATCTCCAGCCAGACGTCAATCCAGAACTCCGCGAACGCGTCAATCGCGCCCTGAAG
Source organism: Candidatus Acidiferrales bacterium (assembly GCA_963741165.1). Lineage (GTDB taxonomy): Bacteria > Acidobacteriota > Terriglobia > Acidiferrales > UBA7541 > Acidiferrum. Next base: position 203,428 of record CAVUHB010000003.1, read on the forward strand.
GAGCTGAACTACCGCCCCAACGTCAGAGCTCAGAGTTTTGCCAGAAACTCATCCCCGGTCGTTTCCTTCATCCTGAGCAACCGCGATTTTCTTCATCCATTTCATTCCCGTGTACTTCAGGGAGTGGAGGAATTCTGTGAAGAAGCTGGCTTCTTCGTGATCTACACGCGTTTCCGATATTCGTCTTCCGTTGCGCCAGGCGAATTGCAGCTTCCCAATGTTCTGCAAAGCCACGGGATCGCAGACTGCGTCATTTTGTCCGGTTCAAATTACGAGGTCTTGACCAAGAGTCTGGACAAGCGCGGCCTTAAATACGTTTTGATGGTCAATAATTTCTCTTCTAAGGAAAAAAGAGAACCATTCGATCAGGTCCGCTTCGATGATTTCGGCGGTGCGCACGAGGCCACCCGGTATCTGCTGGATCTCGGCCACCGGGATATCTGGTTTATCGGTGAGACCTCCTTGCCGTGGTACCGAAATCGTTATGACGGCTACTGCAAAGCCATGAAAGATGCGGGCCTCCAGTCGCAAGCACAAACCATTGCCTTGTCTGACGATCGTTTCATGAATGGCATGGGCAGTATCGCCATGATTCTCGAGCGAAAACAGCGTGTTACTGCCGTTCTGGCCGGCAATGATGAACTCGCTCACGGCGTTTGGGAAGGTATACTGAAAGCCGGTCTCGACGTGCCCCGCGATATCAGTCTCATTGGTTTTGACGATCAGCATGGCATGGCCAGACTGCAATCCCTCACGAGCGTCCGCGTGGATGCCAGGGAAATAGGTCGCCAACTCGCCAAGATGGCTATTCAGAAAATTAAGTCGAAGGCCCGTCATATTCCTGAAGTGCTTGTGCCCACTGCGCTAATGAAGCGCGAAACCTGCAAGCCGCTTTTGCAGATGGACTCTGAATCTAGGGAATCCTGATGCACCAACGACGCCACAATCAGAGTTTTCGCCCCGGTCATCAGAGTTTTCAGCCCGTGGCCGCATGGGTAGGGCGCCCATGAAAATTCATGACGTCCGCACGGAATGGCTGCGTCTGCCCCTCGGGCGTCCCATCGCAGACGCTTCTCATGTCCTGCGACAAATCGACCTTATCCTCGTGGAAATTCTCGCCGACGACTGCCGAGGCTGCAGTTACATGCTGTCGTTCGATTACGGCCCTGAACTTCTGAAAGGAATCATCGATTCTGAATTAAAACGCCATGTGGTAGGCCTGTCTGCCGATGAAATTCGTGGTATCTACGAGAAAAATCTAAGCGCTACTGAATATATCGGCCACCAAGGCCTGGCCATGTGGGGAATCGCAGCGATCGACGTGGCTCTCTGGGATCTGCTGGCACGCCGCGCCGGGGTTCCCGCCGCGATCCTCTTCGGCGTATGTTCGAAATTCGTTCCCGTCTACGGCAGCGGTGGCTGGCTCTCTTACTCGGATTCACAACTTGCCGATGAGGTAGCCAGTTACATCAATCGCGGTTTCGCCGGCGTAAAGATTAAGATCGGTGGCGACGAGGATCGCGATGTAGAGCGGGTTCGTGGTGTTCGTAAACTGGTAGGCCCAAATCGCAAGTTGATGGTCGATGCGAATCAAAGTCTCACCATTGAGCAGGCATTGCGATTGGCCAAGCGTCTTGAAGAGTGTCGTCTGGACTGGTTCGAAGAACCTTTTCCGAAAGACGATATCGAGAGCTACGTTCGCCTCTCCTCACAGACAGAAATTCCCCTCGCCGCCGGCGAACGGGAGTTCGGTGTTCAGCCCTTTCGCCGACTGCTTGCGGCGCGAGCCATTTCTGTAGTTCAACCTGACTTGCTCCGTGTAGGAGGCGTCACCGGATGGCGTTTGGTCGCTGGCCTGGCAGAAACCCACTTGCTGCGGGTTGCTCCTCATTTTTATCGCGAATATGATCTCCACCTTGCCGCAGCGCAGCCCAATTTGCTTGCCATCGAGTCGTTCGACTGGCTCGACGCTGTCCTGGAAACACCTTTTCAGGTTCGCGACGGTTTTGCTCACATCCGAGAGACGCCCGGTTTCGGGGTAACTTTCAAGCCAGAGGCAATTCGTGAATATCGTTTCAATCGCTCCTAAATCTCACATTCACGCTTGCCTTCTCCCTGACCACGCTGTTTTTCTCTGGTCTCGCCTTCCTTTCCGGAAGAAGCGGACGGCTTCATGAAACTGCTCTCTATTTCCTTGTTTGCGGTCTTGCTTGCAGTTCCCGCTCGCGCCTCCGTGCCAATATTCCTCGATCCACAGGCCACTCCTCGCGAACATTACGCCGCTTCGCGTCTCACTACAATACTTGAGTATCCGGGTTTTCATGCGCCTTACGGTGCGAGAATTCTCGCTGGGGTTCGCTCTTCCACTGTGTTCGCCGAGTTCTCTGCTCTCTCTCAGTTTGCGCCTAGCGATACCGAAGCTTTTCAGATTCGTCGCACTGGCGATAACTGGCTTGTCGTCGGCAGCAGCCCTTCCGGCGTTCTCTATGGCTGTCTTGAACTTGCCCGCCGTGCGGCCCTCCTGAACAGTCTTCCGGAAGCGATCGATTTGACCGATCGCCCCGCGTTCCGCATTCGTGGGACAAATCTGTTTTGGATGAAATCCGGCAGCTACAACTGGCCGGTGGTACCCGAAAAATTCCCCTGGTTTTTTGATCGCGCGCTGATGACTCGTTATCTCGATGAGTTGGCTGGAAATCGCTACAACGCCCTCTTCTTCTGGAACGGTCACCCCTTTCCTTACTTCCTCGGGCTCGATCGTTTCCCGGAAGCAGGCATGCTTTCGCCGCAAGATCTACAACGCAACATCGACTATTTCCAGTGGTTCACCGCGGAAGCGGACAGACGCGGCATCTGGATCGTCTTCCACTTCTACAACATTCATGTCTCTCCAAATTTCGCACTTGCTCACAAATATGAAGGGGTAAAGGAAGAAAACGCAGAATCCACTCCCCTGCTTGCCGATTACATGCGCTATTGCGTCAGTCAATTCGTAAACACGTACCCGAACGTCGGTTTGATGATCACGGCGGGTGAAGCCCTCCACGTAAATCCCGAGCTGTATATTCGCGACGTAATCATCAAAGGACTTCTCGAGACCGCAAAGAATCCTCCCCTCATTGTTCGTCAGTGGACCATTGATCCAAACCGCTTCCGCGATATCGTCCTCCCCAGCTACAACAACCTTTTCACGATGATGAAGCACAATACCGAGATGCTTGTCAGCCCGGTTCCTGATCCACGTAATAAGACCTGGGTCGAGTTTGGCAAAAACCATATTGTCAATCTGCACGAACTCGGCGACGTGAAGCCCTTTCGTTGGGGCTCTCCCGTCTGGATCGAACAAGCCGTTCAGAATTGGAAAAGCATGGGCATCAGCGGTTTCCATGTTTATCCAATGATCTCCTGGACGTGGCCCCAGACTCTAGATCAGGCAGAGCCTTCGCTATCTGTCATCGATCGCGATCAAATCTGGTTGCAGGCGTTCGGCCGTTACGGCTGGCAACCTGATCGCCCCGCCGAGGAAGAAGCCATTTTCTGGAAAGATCTTCTGACGGATCGTTTTGGTAGTCCAGAGGCCGGAGCCGCGATTTATAACTTCTACGTGAAGACCGGACCGATTCTCCCCGGCCTCCAGAATGTTGTGAATATTTTCAACATGAATCATTTTCCGACAGCCGTCAGTGAAGAGGCTTCCTTGAATGGCATCCTGCACGCCACGCGTTGGGGCGGTGTTGATAATTATCTGGGCCGGCCGCTGGATGCATACACCCTGGCAGCCTATGAGCAGAGATACGGAAAACTTTCAGAAGCAGAACGCGCCAGTCCGCCGCTATCTGTTCGCGATTCACTCTACGGCCACAAGCGGGGGATTCAGCCCCTGCCACTGGCCGACCTCTTCGTGGCCATGGCGGAAGATTCCCTCAAACAACTTTCTGGCGCGCAGTCTTCCGTCAAACTCGAGTTGGAAGAATTCGCCCGCTTTCAAAGCGACAGTCGCTGCATTTTGCTTCTTGCCCGTTTTTTCCGCGCAAAACTCCAGGCCGCAATCGAAAAGGGCCGTTACGATGAATCGCTCAATCTCGCCCACTACGATCGCATGCTCAATTCTCTCGATCGCAGTGTGCAGGTATATCGCCAACTGACAACACTAACCACTAGTGCCTACCGTCAAGCCTCTGATCTGGGTGACTGGCATCGCTGGTCGACGGCACTCGCAAATTTTGAGCAAGAAGCCGCCTTCTATCATTCTCAGCGCGCGCTCACTGCATCCGGTGCAGACGTTGTCTATCTTGGACTCGATGGCCCCATGAACGACGCCAGCAACGCCTTCCACTGGCTGCTCGAAGACTTTCGCCAGCATCAGGGCTGGTCAAGCCAAAGCTACGCTTTTGGTAATTCTCCATTCAGCCGCGCGAAGCTGGCTGTGTTGTACGATTCTGGTTCTCACGATTTTCTTTCCTATTCCAACCAATTGCGCACCTGGGTGGAGCAGGGCGGCAAACTCCTGGTATGGAACATCGTCCCGGGAACTCGGACCTCCCCACTCCTCGAGGGCCTCGCCTTCCATCCTGATTCTTCGCATGAACTTCCTTCGCAAATTGCTTTTGAGAATTCCCAACATCCACTGCTCCGCGGCCTGTCAGGCAAATACTTTGACCTCCCCACCCGCTGCAGTTCGAGCGGCAATCTCCTAAGGGCCTCTGATACATGGAGCGAACTCGCCTACACAATTGTGGAAACTTTGAACACGGAACAGATTCAGTGGGGCTATCAACCGTTCGGCCCGCGCTGGACTTCTACGTTCGAAGACGCCCACAAACCTACGCTCCTTTTTAGAAAGTTTGGACGCGGAGAAGTTGCCGTTGCCGACATCGGTGCTTGTGAAATTCTTCCCAAGCCTAAAATGTCGCAGAACAAACTTGAAGAAGCCCCGCCGTACCTCGTGGACTTCTCGAGAAACGCTGTTGCCTGGGCAGCGGATCGGCAGGCACCTTGATCATGCAACAAGCGACTCTTGCTTCTCTGAAGAAGCACCAAATACCAATCTCTTTACTACGAGCCGTTATTTATCACTTCGATTTTTTTCAGGAGGGCCGATGAACTTACGTAATCTTGCAAGCCACTCTATTTTGTTGCTCACCTTGCTAGTGGCGACCGCCGCTTTTGCCGGCGCCCAAGCGGTTGTCGACACGGTCGCTCCTTTTCTCGACAAGCCCGTGCAACCCATTGCGGTCACCGCCTACCAGCTTCAGAAGTACATGATGAAACGCATTCCCAAGCCTGTACCACCGGCAAGCGCGGATCAGTGGACCGTCGATGCGCAAAAGCTGCGTAGGCACATTCTCGAAGACGTTGCCTTCCACGGCTGGCCTCACGACTGGGTTGTCTCTCCTCCTCATTTCGAGCAGACGGCGGTAATCGAAACGGGCCACGGTTATCGCCTGCGCAAATTCAATTACGAAATTGTCCCCGGACTTTACTCCACCGCAGTTCTCTACGAACCAGACGTCATCAAGGGACGTGTCCCTGCCATTCTTAATCTCGTCGGCCACGATCCACTTGGTAACGCCACCGAATACGAGCAGAAGCGCTGCATCAATTTTGCCAAACAGGGCATGCTCGCACTGAGCCTTGGCTGGTTCGGCTTCGGCGAACTCAACCAGCTTGAGAATTCCCACGATTTCGGCGGCCATCTGGATCTTGTAGGCTCCAACTCACTGGGTTATTTCTACCTCACCATTCGCCGCGGCCTCGACTATCTGGCCTCTCTCCCACAGGCCGATCCCAAACGCCTTGGCGTCACCGGTCTGTCCGGGGGTGGTTGGCAAACAATTATTCTGAGTTCATTGGATGAACGCGTTGCCGCAGCCGCAGAAGTCGCAGGGTTCGGTTCGCTTGAAACCAATCTCACGCGCCCAACAGACACGCAGGAAGTCGAAGAAGACGCCACGGATCTGGTTCAAGGCCAGGACTATCCGTTCCTTGTCGCACTACGCGCTCCCCGCCCAACGTTGCTAATGCACAATGCCCAGGACGATTGTTGTTTCCTCGCGCCGCTCGTCAAACCTTATGTTTACGAGCAGACCTTACCGTTCTTCAAGCTCTATGACGCCGAAAACATGCTGCGGTGGCACGAAAATGTCGACCCCGGCACTCATAATTATCAACTCGACAATCGCCAGCAGGCTTACGCTTTCTTTTCCGACATCTTCCGTCTCCCGGCTGTGACGAAAGAGATCCCTAGCGACTCAGAAGTCCGCTCTCTTGAACAGATGGCCGGCACCCTGCCAAAAGACAATCTCACTGTTGCCGGACTCGCTCGTAAACTTGGCCAGGAAATTACCCGCTCTCCTATTCCTCCCGCCGGTAAAGAGCGCGATTTGTGGGTGCAATCCCAACGCGAAGAACTGAAATCTGTTATCCGCTTTCCGTCCGCTACCTTGGACGGCTCGTGGCGGCTTATCAGCACCAAACGCCCGGGACTGCAATCATTCACTTATCGTTTTGATTTCTCAAACGGTCTCAGTGCCACGGGAATCTGGCTCGCAGGCAGTTCTTCTTCCGCCGACGCACCCGTCACCATCATCTTGAATGACAAGGGATTCAAGGCTTCCGCGCAGAATATTGTAGATCGCATCAATCGCGGTGAACAGGTGTTGGCTCTCGAACCGCTATTCTTCGGTACCACGACGCCAAACGATACAGACCCTGCCTATTGGGAAATGCTTGTCGCCAGCTCCGGAGATCGCCCGCTTGGCATCGAAGTCTCTCAGGTGCTCGCAATTGCAAAATCTTTGCGTGCTACTTCTGGTCAGAAATCAATTCGCCTAGAATCGGAAGGTATTCGAAGTCAGCTGGTTGGGTTGGCTGCCGCCGCCATTGAGCCTGAAATCTTTTCCGAAATTCACAGCAATGACGTGATGGATAGTTTGCGCTTCCTCTTGGACGCACCCGTTCCCTATCGCACCGCGCCCGACCTGTTTTGCCTGGACCTGTACAAGTATTTTGATATTGATCGCTTAACGATAGTGGCTTCGCCCGTTCCAGTGACCACCGGGCGCAAAGCCGTTGCACCGCCTCTGGTCAAGAATTAACGCGTCGGTGCGCTTTGCGACCAACTCTAACTCATTCGATATAAGCTCTTAGATCTCTTTGTGTTTTGTCTCCGCGATCTCGCTGTCAGCCAACGGCTTGCTCCGGGAAACGTTGAAGTCTTTCACGTTATTCAGCACAAACTTCGGTACCTCTGCCACATGCGGCGACTTGACATTGTAAAAATCCGCGTGCTCCACATCGTCCAGTAAAAAACAGGGCCGTGCATCATTTGCCTGCGTTAAAACCTTGAAGTCGCTCACTTCCACTCCGCTAGCATGACGGATCATGAATCCGTGCGCCGGCGTGGTACCGAACATCGTGGGCTCCGGATACTCTCTTTCTTTCTCGGGCAATTGCAGTCCCGCATCTTTCTTCGTGCCCCCACCTGGATGTTGAATCAGGATATTACTGACCTTCACGTCCTCGATGCTGTGACCGGGAATTCCGGTAATCATTGAACAGATTTGGCCCGATCCCCCTGACGCCACGATATTCGATATGTTCACCCGCTTGATGCTTCCTACCGGCACGCCGATTGGGCCGCGCATGCGCGAACCCAATCGCAGAAAGATCGGCGCTCCCACCACTCCCCTCATGGTGATATTCGAAATTGATACGTCTTCGATCTTTGCTCCGTCCACACTCAACAGCGCCAGGCCAAAACATCCATCGAACACGCAATTTGTAATGGTTATATTTTTGAAGCCCCCATTCGATTCGGTTCCCATCTTGATCCGGCCGTTCCGGTCCACATCAGAAGTCGCCGGGAAAAGCTTGAACGTCGCATCCAGCATAGTTCCTTCTTCAAAACTTCCACTGACCATGCAGTCGCTGATGGTCACCATTTCCGTATCGCGCGCGTATCCTAGTGCGTACGAACTCTTCAGGCAGATCGCATCGTCCCAGGGTGAATTCACGCTGCAATGGGAAACTCGGACATTCCGGCAACAATCAATGTCGATGCCATCGCGGTTCGTGTCGATCTTCAGATTGTCGATGGTCATGTTGTCTACGCCCGTCGCCAGGATCCCGAAGTGCCCTCCGTGTAAAATGGAAAAGTCGCGCATCAGCACATTGCGGCAATTTTTCAGCGCGATCGCTTTGTTCGCCACGCCCGGCACTTCTGCGACCGGCCCTGCTCCTTCTCCTCGGCTCAAACCTTTTCCCCAGATCATGCCCGGCCCCTCAATCACTACGCCTTCCAGGTTTTCGCCCCAAATCAGGCTGTTGTGCCAGTGGTTGTGCCCAAAATCCTGATAGTCTTCCCAGGGTTTGTTGGATTCCGCGAGATCATTCCCCTCCGCACCTTTTTCTGCCGGTGGGTCCGCCGCCACAATGCTCGACCCCGCTGCAAGAGAAAGCGCGATTCTGCTCTTCAGCCGAATTGAGTAGCTCATGTACGTCCCTGCAGAAAAATAAACCGTGCCGCCACCTGTCGCTGCAGCCGCATCAATCGCTTTGTTGATGCTTTGCGTATCCAGAGTCTTGCCGTCACCTTTGGCGCCAAATTCGCGCACGTCGAAAATTCGGCGCGTTGTAGCCTCAGGCAGCGCCTCCGCGTAGCCGGGAGCGAGTGCCGATCCACCCGTCAGTCCCGCCAATGCCGCGCTTGTTCCTTTTAGAAAACCGCGCCGCGTTCCTTTTCCGTCCGTCATGGTTCTCCCTCAATGGCATCGACTCGACTTTATCGATGTCAATCAAGCCAGCCCAAAAACTCTTTATTCGACCTTCAATTCGCAACTCGCTCCAATTTCCTGGGGCGTAAGATAGACGCCATCTTCCACGCGGGCAGGAAAAACAAAGTGCTTCCTCAGATGCGGGATGTGCTCCAGAAATAGTATCTCGTGGCCCAGTGCAATGTGGTTAAACAACACAAGGTGTTGATGCAACTGGCCCATGTCCCCCACATGAGGTACCACCGGAACGCCAAACTTCCGGCATAGCAGGCTGACGGCAATGAATTCGCTCACACCCGCTACACGCACTGCATCCACCTGAATAAACGCCGCGCACTTTGCCTGCAGGAAGTTCTTAAATACCACGCGATTCGGAACATGCTCGCCAATCGCCAATTTCAGCGGTGCAATCGCTTCCGCGATCGTTTTATGGCCTAGAATATCGTCGGGATGCGTCGGCTCTTCGATCCAGAATGGGTTGATTTGTCGCAACTTCTCGCAAATAGCAAGTGCCTGCGATACGGTCCACTGCTGGTTTGCATCCACCATCACCCGCGCTTCGGTGCCGGCAATCTCGCGAACGATCCGAGCGCGCCGCAAATCGCGTTCCGGATCGCTCGAGCCCACCTTTAATTTCATCGCGGTGAAACCTGCGGCCAGCGCCCTTCGGCAATTTAGCGCGAATCTGTTCATCGTCGTAATTGAACCATCCGACAGAAGTGTCGTAGCCGGGATATCCACTGCTAAGCACATTGTCGCGCTTCGCTCTTGAGTGCTGCTGCTCCCGCAAAATGTTCACCGCTTGTTTGTGAGTCAACTCATCTTCGAGATACGACAGGTCGAGCGTGGCAACCAGTTGCTCGGGAGTCAGTTCCAGCAGCAACTTCCACAGAGGTACTCCTCGTTTCTTAGCCCACAAATCCCAACACGCATTTGTTACCGAAGCGAGCGCCAGTTGTACGATTCCTTTGTGCGGACCCAGCCAGCGGAATTGTTGTTCGTCCGCCATCTGTTTCTGCCACACACCGAATCCCGACATCAACTCTTCGATATCGTGGCCCACCAATTTTTTTGCATAGAATTGCGCGGCTTCGCAGACCAGTTGCGTCCCCTCGCCAAGCGTGAAAGCGAATCCGGAGCCAATCAGCCCGCTGTCGTCGTGCACCAATGTGACGGCGTAGGAATAGACCGGGTCGCGATGGATCGCATCGCTCCCGTGGCCCGATCCGATGGGGTACCGCGCGTCCCGCGTTGAAATGCTCATTATCATAATGCTTCCGGCCTCCGCAGTTTCGCGTCCGCGATATGCCCTCGGATAACCGCAATTTCGATTTTGAAATGTATTTTCATCATGGTCTTTCTACTTTAGGAAGTAGATTTCCTCGGTGTCCGACCAGATTTTCCCTTTCGCCGCCGCATCCGGTAACGGTGACTGGCATGGATCCGTTTCATTCCACCAACGTTGCGTTTCCGGATCGGCCGCCATACGTTTCATGTCTGCAGCAAAGTCTTTTCCTGTGTATTCCAGGTAAGCGATCAGATAAGTCTTGCCGTCAATCTCTCTCTCGTGGATCGAAAAATTCTGTATGTGACATTCCTTGATCATTTTGTTGACGCCGGGCCAAGGATGCGCGTGGAGTTCTCGGTAGTGTTCTGCCTTATCTGGCTTCAGTCCGGTTACCCACACAAATCGCTGTGGCGGCGACTGCGTTGCGCAGCCGTTAACAAGCGCTGCCGCTAGAAGGCAAATGGTCATTCGCATATTCGCTCCGTCCCTCGCAAGAACTCTTACCGAAACGTCAGATAAAGCCCCACGAACACCACGAGCACTGCCACCGTCAGCACACGGTAGTTGCCCAGTCCGTGACCTCCAGCTTCGCCCCGCAACGGTTCGCGCCAGTCTTCCCACACCAACTGCTTTGCTTCGGCCTTTAGCGATTCCGGAAAAATCCAGGAGGCTGCAATCATCAGTACTACACAGGCCAGAAACAGGAAGAATGCAGTCAACATGAAGTCGCCGCTGTAGATTTTTTTCCAATCTAAATAGAACATCACCGCGCCCAGCAACGATCCTCCAATTAAGGTAAGGAATGCCGCCTTTCCGGAAGCACGCTTCCAAAATACTCCCAGCAGAAATACCGCTGTGATGGGTGGCGAAACGTAGGAAATGAGTTTATTGATTCCCTCAAATATAGTTGTGTAGTGCCCGAACAACGGTGAACAACAAATTGCCAGCAATGTCGCCGCGACCGTGGTGATTTTTCCTATGCGCACCAACTTCTGGTCTGCGATTACCTGGTTGTGTCGCTTAAATAAGTCGTACGCGACGAGCGTTGCGGTCGAGTTCAGCGCCGCCGAGCACGTCTGCATGGCTGCCGCCAGCATTGCCGCTGCTACTAACCCTTTCAGCCCCGCTGGCAGCAGGTGCGTCAGCATGAACGTATAGGTGTCAGCGGAGCGGAGCGGTGCTTCCCCTCCAAATGCGTTTTGCTGGACAAGGGCGACGCAAATCACTCCGGGAAGCACAAAAAAGAACACCGGAAATATTTTCAGGAACGCGCAAAACAGTGGCCCTAGCCGCGCGTGTCTCTCATCCTTCGCTGCCAGCACCCTTTGCACGATGGTCTGGTCGCAGCACCAATACCAAATCCCCAAAACCGGGTAGCCCAGGAGAATCGAATACCATGCTAGACCCGAGGGATCACTCGCTGTTCTGGCCATGTGTAGGAAATTTTGCGTTCCCCAGCTCACGTTGCTTCCCACAATGCCAGAGAGCGGGTGCGCATGCGAAACCAGTGTGTGCGCCAGTACCGACCAACCACCCACCTTTACGTACCCCAGCAAAGTCACCGAGACAGCTCCAACGAATAAAAGGATCGCTTGCACACTCTCGGTCCACACCACTGCCAGCAGTCCTCCCAGCATGGTATAGAGCCCGGTCAGCAATCCCAGCACTACGATGAAGAGGATCAAGGCGTCAACGCCAAACATTGTCTCGCCTGGCTTCAGCCCCAATATGCCGCGCAGCACCCACGCTGCCGTGTACAGTGCCACCCCCATGTGTATGACGATTGCAGAAAATAGTGAAACCACGGATAGCACGTCGCGGCAGCTCCCATTGAAACGTCGCTCCAGAAAATCCGGCAGCGTCGCAACGCGCGAGCGTAGGTAAAGAGGTGCAAAAAACAGCGAGAGCAAAATCAGCGTGAATCCCGCCATCCACTCGAAATTCCCAAATACCAGCCCGAATTTGTAGGCCGCCTCCGCCAGGCTGACCAGGTGCACGGTCGAGATATTCGCCGCGAACATCGCTAACCCGATCATTGGCCAGGTCAAGGTGTTGCCAGCAAGAAAATAGTGCCCGCCGTCGCCGCCGCTCTCCCCCCTGCGGCGAAAAGAACCTGCCGCTACTCCCAGCCCCACCACGGCCAGCAGGTAGATAACGATAATACTCCAGTCCACACGACTCATTATTGCGGCTCCCGGAGTACAGCGCTGGAGTCATAGCCAAACAAGTTTCGCCAATGCATTACTCTTAGCGGTTTGACGCTCAAAGAATTATCTTTTCCTGAACCCTATTGAAAGTACGCACGATTGACGCTGAAATAATACAATCAAATATGGGAAAAAGTCTTATTCAAAATGTTTGACACAACCAAATTATCAGGTATATAACCGCTTAGCATAGTGAACAGGATCTTACTCACAGAACTGAAACCGTGCCCTATCGCTTCCGGCACTAGCCCCCTCAGCACTATTGTGGTTCAATCCGCCTATCGCTCGTCACTTCCGGGGACTCGCCTTGCGGTGAACTATCGCCGCTGCGCTTTGGTTCTTTGGCTCCTCTATTTCCCGCTCACCATCCACTCCGCAAACTGCCTCGCCCAGACGGAAAAGCCTCCAGGCGCTCCTCTCTATCTCGATCCAGCTAAACCGACTGCGGCGCGCGTCGATGATTTGGTCGCCAGAATGACGCTGGAAGAAAAAGCCTCTCAACTCGTAAATCAGTCACGCGCTATCCCTCGTCTGCTGGTCCCTCCATATGATTGGCGGAGTGAAGCGCTGCATGGTATCGCTGGCGCGAACATTGCCACCGTCTTTCCGGAGCCCATCGGACTCGCCGCAACCTTCGACACCCCCCTCATCCACACGATGGCTTCGGCGATCGGAACCGAAGGCCGCGCGATATATAACAAAGCCGTTCGTGAAGGGCGGCGCGATATCCTCGAAGGTCTTGATTTCTGGGCTCCCAACATCAATATCGCTCGCGATCCTCGCTGGGGTCGCAGCCAGGAAACCTACGGCGAAGATCCATTCCTCACCGGGCGAATGGCCATCGCCTTTGTCACCGGCCTTCAGGGTGACGATCCAAAATATTTGAGGGTTATCGCCACTCCAAAACATTTTGCCGTTCACAGCGGCCCCGAACCTTCTCGTCACACTCGCAATGTCTCCGTATCGAACCACGATATGCACGACACCTACCTTCCTGCCTTTCGCGATGCCGTTGTCGAAGGAAAAGCTGGCTCCCTCATGTGCGCCTACAACCGTGTGAACGATGAGCCTGCTTGCGCAAACACTTTTCTACTCCAAACGATGCTTCGCAAGGCATGGAAATTCGAAGGCTATGTAGTGGGTGATTGCGATTCAGTGGAAGAAATTTTCAGCGAACATCGCTACGTAAAATCAATTCCTGAAGCTGCCGCCCTAGCTCTTACCCGTGGCACTGACAACGAATGCATCGACTCTTACACGGAAGTTTCCGACAACTCCGATTACCTCCGTTATCTCGATGCCGTCCAAAAGGGTTTGCTCAGCGAAAAAGACATCGATCTTTCCGTGAAACGCCTTTTCACCGCGCGTTTTCGCTTGGGATTGTTCGATCCCCCTGAAATCGTGCCTTACGCTCTAACTCCCGAGTCAGTGATCGATAGTGAAGCACATCGAGCGGTTGCCTTGCGCACGGCGCGGGAATCCATGGTCCTCCTCAAGAACGACGGCATCCTACCTCTCTCTCCCAACATCGGAAAAATTGCCGTTGTTGGACCTCCCGCCGAATCCGCCCACGTTTTACTTGGAAATTATAATGGCACCCCTTCACACGTGACCACCGTGCTCGACGGCATCCGCAAGGCGTTCCCCAAGGCGCAAATCACCTACTCACCGGGGATGAATTTCCTTCGCGAAGAAACTTTGGTGCCTGCTGCTGTCTTTTCCAGCGAAGACGGTCGCCCCGGCCTAACCGGTGAATACTTCCCGAACAAGGAACTCCGGGGCCAGCCCGCTCTCGTTCGTCTCGACCGTTACGTCGACATGGAAGCCCCGCCGCTCACACAGAATTCACTCGTGCAACCGCCGGGCCCGAATGAATTTTCCATTCGCTGGTCCGGATATCTATCTCCCCTCGAATCCGGCAGTTATCAACTCCGGCCCACGGCCTCCACCAATCGCCTCTGGCTCGATGGCAAACTCATCATCGACAGCTGGATCCCCAATTCCGACGAGCCCAAATCCGCTGTTGTCACTCTCGAAAAGAGCCGTCGCTATACCTTCAAGCTCGAAGCGGTTTCTCGCGATGATGGCGGCGCCACCTTGGTCTGGCTTCCTCTCCTTCCCGACTCCTTGCCGCAAGCTGTTTCCGAGGCTCAGGCCGCCGATGTAGTCATCGCTGTCGTCGGCCTCACCTCGCAGCTAGAGGGGGAAGAACTCAAGGTCAGCGTCCCCGGTTTTAGAGGCGGAGATCGCACCACTCTCGATCTGCCGCAGGAAGAGGAACAGCTTCTCAAGGCGCTGAAAAATACCGGCAAGCCCCTAGTCATTGTTCTCACCAACGGCAGCGCGCTCTCGATCAATTGGGCCAACGAACACGCCGACGCAATTCTCGAGGCCTGGTACGCCGGTGAAGAAGGCGGCACCGCCATCGGCGAGACACTCTCAGGCACAAACAATCCCGCAGGCCGTTTGCCCGTCACCTTTTACGGAAGTGTCGAACAATTGCCGCCCTTCGACGATTACTCCATGAAGAATCGCACGTATCGCTATTTCACCGGCAAGCCGCTCTACCCCTTCGGCTACGGTCTCAGCTACTCCAAATTTGCTTACCGCAATCTCAAACTCTCCGACGCAAATCTCCAGGCCGGTCAATCACTGTCCGTCGATGCCGACCTGACCAACTCCAGCGACCGCGTCGGCGATGAAGTCGTAGAAGTATTCCTGTCTTTCCCGCAGATTCCCGGCGCACCCATTCGTGCATTACGCGGCTTTACACGCATCCATCTCGTGCCGCGCCAAACGCAGCACGTTCATGTCATTTTGAATTCTCGTGATTTGAGTCTTGTCAACGAAACAGGTGATCGACTGGTGGCCCCCGGCGCCTACACCATATCTGTGGGGGGCGGACAACCCGCGGCGGGGGTTCCCACCGTCCAGGCGCAGTTCACCGTCCGTGGTCAGCAAAAATTGCCGGATTGAAGTTTGGTGGACGTGACAGGGATCGAACCTGCGACCTCATGCTTGCAAAGCACGCGCTCTCCCAGCTGAGCTACACGCCCACAGCGGGACTCCCTTAATTTTAAAGCATCCGCCGCATTTCGCAAACTGACAATAGCCGCAGCTGCACCCATTGTCATCCCGAGCGAAGGTCCAGCGTCTCCTGCTGGGCCGCAGCCGCAAGGTCGTGGCAACTTCTGCTGCCCAGGGAGATCGTCGCTTTATTCCACATCCTTCAGCACTCCTACACCGGCCTTCGACACTTCCACGTCGTCCGCTGACTTCCCTCCGCTGAACGCGGCAATCGCATAACCATGCTTCGCCTTTGTAATCACGCCTCCCTGCCAACCGTACTCCCCGATCATCGGCGGCCGCACGTCACTCCCGCTGTCCTTCAGCGTCTCCGCCATCTCCGAAGCTTTCGTGTACGCAATCCCCAGCAGGTTTGCGCCATTATTTCCTGCGCTCGGTGCATCTTTCATCCGCCCCACTACCACCATCTTTGAGCTCCAGGCCTGCACCGTGTCCCCCTCGAAGTACGCCACCACCGCCACCCCGCCAATCTGCAACTGCGTCGCCCGTTTCTTCATCGCTTCCAACGCCGGGTCCGCCAATCCGTCAAAACTCTTCCCACCTTTTTTCGGCTCCGCGCGGAGCGTCCTTTCGCTCGCCACCCACAATTCCGCTACCCCCGCTGCACTCAACGCCGCCACCAGCATCCACCGTTTCCTCATCGCAACAATCTTCATGTCATTCCTTTCGACATCAAGCCACCCTACTGAAATATCCCGCCGGTCTCAGCCTTCGCCGGCTCTTTCTTTGCAGCATCTTCCACTTTTTGCAGCAACTTTGCCAACTCCGCGCGCGAAAAATACCGACCGTTGAACACCACAGCGGCAATCTTCTGCGTATTGGAAATATCCGCAAGCGGATTCGCGTCCAGCAGTACCACGTCCGCATATTTTCCGCGCTCAATCGTTCCGTTGTGCTCCTCAATTGCGAAAAACTTTGCTGGATTGATCGTTGCCGTCTGCAGCGCCTCCAGCGGAGTGAACCCCGCAGCCACAAATCGCTGGAGCTCCTCGTGCAGACTGAACCCAGGAAAGATGTACACGCCCGGCGGCGTATCCGTCCCCGCCAGGAACGGCACGCCCGTCTTGTGCAGCAGCGCCACCACTTCCAGCTCTTTCTCCACAAATTTCCGTCGAGTCGCCAGATCGTCCGCGCCGAATCCCTCCTCCACGTCGTTGGTCATTTTCTTCCACGTTTTATCTTTCCACACATTCGGCACATATTTCGCGCGCGCGTCTTTACTGAAATCCGTCACGTCGATCAAGTTTCCGCCGCGTTCCCACACAAGCGTTGGACATTGCCACGTCCCGTTCTTCGCCAGCAGCTCCGCCAGCTTTCCCGCCCGCTCCGCATCGTAGGTCGCCAGTAACTTTGTTTCGTTCTTGCCACCCCTCAGGAATTCGCTCTCCTGCGTGGAGCTCCCCTCAAATATCCCGATCAGATGTTCAAAGCTGAGCATCCCTGCGTCCGACATGTCCCTGGCGCGCACAGAATCCGGCACGTGTCCTTCAAAGGCAATCTCCTGCTTTTTCGCTTCATCCACCGCCGCCATCACCGCTTCCGGGGTCATCAGCGACTGAAATTTGATGAAGTCCGCGCCTCGATGCTTCAGATCGTCTACCGCGCGGCGCGCCTCTTCGGGCGTGGCAATCGCCAGCGAACTCGGGAACTGCGGGTTTGCTCCATCCAGCATCGGCCCCGAAGTCATGATGCGCGGACCGATCAGCAATCCGCTTTCAATGGAGTTTCTCCATGCCTGCACCGTCGCCAATTCGCTGCCCATATCGCGCACGCCCGTCACACCATTTGCGATAAACAGCGGCAGGGAAATCTGCTCCGCGATCGGGAACCAGTCGCCAAACGCCAGGTGCACGTGCATGTCCCATAATCCCGGTATCAGGTAGCCGCCCTTGGCGTTCACACTCGGAGCATTCCGCGGATATCGCGTCTCTTTCCGCGCCCCCACCGCAATGATCTTGTTCCGCTCGATGACCACCACCTGGTCCGCGCGCACCTCTCCCGTGCGTACATCTACGATGTTTACATCGGTGATCACCAATGTGTCTTCGAGGGACCAGTGCTGTGCTGTCACCTGGAATGGCACCAACGCAAGGAGTGTTAAGAAAAGGAAGATGCGCGCGAAAATAGTTTTGGGACTGGGGAGGAGACGCATGCAGGGATTGTAGCGGAGAAGTTGCTGATTTTAATTATCGCTCGAATCAACCGTGGCGTATCGGAACATAGTCAGGGTTCGAGTACCGTTATCATATCCTCGGTGCGACGGAAGGAAAATTCACCAGCGCACTCCTCCAGTTCTACCTCCGCTTCGGCTTCAACGGCAACCTGCATTTCTAGCCGTGTTTGTAACTCAAGGACTGCCGCCCGGAGTGGCTCGTACATTGAGATTTCTAGCCCTGGAATCTCGAACGTTACAACCAGGGCATAGCGCGCAGTTGAATACGGATCACGGCTCCAACCTGAATGGCCCACAATCGCGATACAGAATTGATCTGGTAGAGCATTTGAGTTCACTCTCGCCCAATCCTTCTGGACCATCCCAATATTTCGTTTAATGTCTCTAATCACGCCAAAGTTGGACTCTCCCGGGAGTCCCCACAGAAGTGTAGATCTTAGGAATAGATCGGTACCCTCCAGGTCTTCTCGGATCGCCCCCAGGCGGAGGACTTAGACCCTTTCCCGTGCCTGCTGCTGTTCCTACCTCGACGTATGCTGCCTGAAAGAAAACAAGAAGTTGCAGGAAAGGTGTTGAAGCGAGGCGCAATGATCAGCGAGTCCGCCACTGGATGGCACCTGGCGCCTGAAAATTTTCCGCGGCGCAACCGGATTGTCGCGAGAGTGCAGATTGGCACGGTTATCGCCGATGGCAGGCAATGCAGAGTATCGTTGATTACGGCACGGCTGGCGATGGAACTCGGCCGGGAATTTTTCGGCGTGTCGCGAAACCTGACGCAGGATGTGGGCCTTGCGCCAAACCCGTTGATCGACCAGAGAGCGAAACGGGTATCCGGCGAGGACGTGACTTGAGAACTGCCAATGTCGATCCGGACGGCTTCCGTGCGGGCGGAACCGGTGCACGAAGAGCAGTCGGCTTGGCGGGGAAATGAGAAGCTAACTGATACGGATAAAAAGCCTTATGCGATCGTGAGCGCGGAGGAAGCGCAACCGTTTGATTACCCGGTCGAAACAACTGGCTTGAACTCCTGCGAAGTTCTGGCTACGCTCTTCACTCCGGAGTTAAAACGGATCCTTCTGCAGTTGCCCGGAAAACAGTTCACAAGAGTGCTGTCGTAAGGAAACTTGTTGGCGAGAGTTTGTTGCAAAGAATAGAGTTAGCTGTCGCGTGAAGCGGCAAATGCATCCGAACTGGAGCGCGAAGCATCTTGAGTGAGCAGGAGAAACGAAAAGCGGCGTAGTAATTAAGGTAGAGAACAATTCGGTGAGGCTGAGATAAAACCCGAAAGGTAGCGAGAAGGACACAACCCGCCCGGTAGTCCCTTCCAGAAGTCGAATCCGAGTTACAAAGGAAAGCATGGCACGTTCACTGGTCATCGTCGAATCGCCGGCAAAGGCGAAGACGATTAACAAATATCTCGGAAAGAATTATACGGTGAAAGCCTCCATCGGCCACGTGATGGACCTACCGAAGAAGACGATAGGGATCCGTCTGCCCCAGGAAGCAGAAAAACCAAAAAAGAAGAAAGCGAGGAAGAAAAACGGGAAAGTGGTTCCGCCGAAGCCGCTAAAGAAAGAAATCCTGATTGATGATCCGAAGATTTTCGAGCCGACTCTGCAGGTGATCCCTGGCAAGGGAAAAGTTATTAATGATTTGCGGAGGGCGGCGAGTACGGCGGATGCGGTGTACCTGGCGGGCGACCCGGATCGCGAAGGAGAGGCGATCTCCGCGCATTTGGCGATGGTGCTGTCGAAGCCAGCGAAATTCCTGATTAATGCGGAAGATCTGAACGGCAATAACGTTTTCAACGGCAAAAACGGAAAGAACGGCGCGAAGGAAGAACCGAAAGAGGCAGCGAAAGACGAAAAGTCGACGGGAAAAGCGGCGCTAAAGGCCGGCGCAAAGGGTAAAGCGGCGGCGAAGTCCAGCAATAAGGATGAGATTTTTATTGAGCCGATCGATCCTAAGAAAATTTTCCGCGTGACGTTTAATGAAATTACGCCGAAGGCGATTCGCGCGGCATTTGAACATCCGCGGCAGGTGGACACGCAATTGGTGGATGCGCAACAGGCGCGGCGCGTACTGGACCGCATCGTGGGTTACAAAATCTCGCCGTTGCTCTGGGATAAGGTGCGGCGCGGGTTGAGTGCAGGCCGCGTGCAAACCGTAGCATTGCGGCTGATTGTGGAGCGCGAGCAAGCAATACGCGCGTTTGTCCCTGAAGAATATTGGACAATCCACGCGATGCTGGATGCCGGTGAACCGCCGATATTTGAGGCCAAACTCTGGAAGTATAAGGGCGAAGACATAGAGGTAAAGAACCAGGAAGCGGCGGATAAGATTGTCGCTGCAGTAAATAAAGCGAAGTGGCAAGTAGCCAGTGTCGCGCTCAAGGAAAAGAGGCGCAACGCGCCGCCTCCGTTTACGACATCGAAGTTACAGCAGGCGGCGTACAACCGGCTGCGGTTCACAGCCAAGCGCACGATGGCTTTGGCACAGCGCTTGTATGAAGGCATGGAATTGGGCGAGGAAGGATCGGTGGCGCTGATTACATATATGCGCACGGATTCCGTTCAAGTTTCAAACGACGCGCTCGAAATGGTGCGGAATTTTATTCCCGAGCACTTCGGAAGCACCTATCTCCCAGAAAAACCAAATTTCTACAAGTCGAAGAAGGATGCGCAGCAGGCGCACGAAGCGGTGCGACCTACAGAGGTGACGCGCACTCCGGAAGACGTTCGGAAATATCTGGAAGACGATGTATTTAAACTGTATCAACTGATCTGGCAACGCTTTGTGGCGTCTCAGATGCTACCAGCCGTTTACGATCAAACCTCGATTGACATTTCGGCAGGGGATCACACATTTCGCACGACGGGATCGATTTTGAAGTTCGACGGATATTTGAAGGTGTATTCCATCCCGGTGGCGGGAGCCGACCGCGAAGACGACGAGAAGGATGATGAAGGCGAAGGTAAGACATTGCCGCGCGTGAGTGAAGGGCAAGTCCTGAAACTGGAATCAATCCGTCCGGACCAACATTTCACGGAGCCGCCGCCGCGATACACGGAAGCGACGCTGGTAAAGGAATTGGAAGAAGACGGGATCGGAAGGCCGTCAACGTACGCGGCAATTATTTCGACGATTGTCGAGCGCGAGTACGTCAAAAAGGAGCAGGGCAAATTCACACCGACGATGCTGGGCGAACGGGTGTGCGTGCTGCTGATCAAGAGTTTTGAAGATGTATTCGATGTGAAATTCACGGCGCGGCTGGAAGAAGAGCTGGACGAAATCGAAGAAGGAAAGATGCCGTGGCGGGAATCGGTGAGGGAGTTCTGGGAAAAGTTCATCGTCGATCTGGAAAAGGCCGGCGATGAGATGGTCTCCTACAAAGCAGGGATACCCACCGGAAAGAAGTGCGAGAAGTGCGGACAGGGAGAATTACTCGAACGAATCAGTCGACACGGATTTTTCCTGGGATGTTCGCGCTATCCGGAATGCGATTTCATTCAGGACATGGCCGAAGAAATTGCAGTAGACGCGGAAAACAAGATTGAGTACTGCGAGAATTGCGGGAAAGAGATGGCCATCAAGCGCGGGCAGTTTGGCGCGTTTCTGGCGTGCAAAGGCTATCCAAATTGCAGGACAACGAGACGATTGGTGGCGGGGACGCGGATTGCGTTGCAGCCCGACGAGCCGCTGGACGAGAAGTGCACGCTTTGCGGTAACGGATTGATCAAGAAGCATGGGCGTTTTGGAGATTTCATCGGGTGCTCGGGCTATCCGAAGTGCAAATACACTCGGGCAATCACACTGGGAATTAAATGTCCGAAGTGCAACGAAGGCGAATTCGTGAAACGCGCCAGCATGGGACGCGGCGGCCGCGGGAAGATGAGGTTTTTCTACGGATGTTCGCGATATCCCGATTGCGATTACACTTCGGCGAATATGCCAATTGCAGAACCCTGTCCAAAGTGCGGTGCACCGTTCGTGGTGGAGAAGAAGAGTAAAATAGGGACAGTGTACGCCTGCGTAAAAGAAGGCTGCGATTGGGAAAAACTGGCGCCAGAAGAAGAGAAGCCCGCAGAAGCTGCGGAGGAAGCGCCGGTGGCCGTAAAGGTATAGACACAAGACTCGCGGATACCGATTGGAGCCTTGTGATCCGTCATTCGCCAATAGCTTCCGTTGACGTAGGAAAAGACGATGTAGGTGGAAGTGTGCGCGAAAACGAACCATGACCACGATTCAACAAACCACCGCGAGATTCCTCGAGTACATGCGATCGGTGAAGAACTCTTCGCCGAACACGGTGATTAATTACGCAAAGGACCTGGAACAATTTGTGACATTTTTGTCGCCGCCGGGACTAGAGCCGCCGACATTGAAAAAAGTGAACCACAAAGTGATTCGGGAATTTGTGGGCCACTTGCACGAAAATGGGCTGGCGAAGAGTTCTGTTGCGAGAAAACTTGCGGCGCTGCGATCGTTCTTCAAGTATTGCGTGCGCGAAGGACTGTTGAAAGAGAATCCGGCTCGACTAGTCCCTACGCCAAAATTACCAAAACGAATCCCGATGGTGCTGTCCGCCGAAGAGATGAGCGGATTTCTGGATCAGATGGCGGGGTCGAAAAACGCGACCCCGGGGCGCAGCAATAACAGAGGCCTGGACTCGTTGTCGGGTGCGTCAGGCCCAGGAACTGCAATCGTGAGGCTTGAAGATAGCTTGCTGCTGCCGAGAGATCGCGCAATTCTGGAGTTGCTGTACGCGGCGGGCTTGCGGGTGAGCGAATTGACCGGGCTGAACCTGGCAGACATGAATGAAAAAGAACGAATGCTGAACGTGCGCGGCAAGGGAAACAAAGAGCGGATCGTGCCATATGGAGCGAAAGCGGCCGAAGCCGTGCGAAATTATTGGCCGGTGCGCGAAGGATTGTTGAGGGAGTGTGAAGAAAAGGCGCGACGCGGAAGCGTAGATGCGATTTTCCTGAATTATCGTGGGCGGCGATTGACGCAAAGAAGCATCGGCCGGATCGTGAAAAAATATGTGCGGCTAGTGAATGTGAATTGGGACTTGCATCCACATTCGCTGCGGCACGCGTTTGCGACACATTTGCTGGCGGATGGTGCAGATCTGCGCGCGATTCAGGAATTGCTGGGGCACCAGTCGCTGTCGACAACGCAAAAATATACGCACGCGTCGATACGGCAGTTGATGGATATATACGACAAGGCGCATCCGCATTCGTGAGGTTGGTAGCACGGTCAGAAAAAATTGCGGGTTTTGCATTCGGAGAAGTTGGCACAGCAACGGAGGTTGCATCCGTCTAGCTGCGCGTACATAGGTGGGTTACCATGCTTGATTGACCGCGGCCGAACAGAAATTGTTTCTCTTTCGGTCGCGATGACAGTTTCAAACCACTCGGAGTGTGTGGGGTGCAATCAGGAACCCAAGGGCGGGAACCGTTCGAGTTTCCGGCCGGCAGTGTGGGCGGAGAATAAAAGGGCGTTGGCAAGAATTTAGAGCTACCTGCCCCGACTGAAAAACAACTACAAAAAATGGAACTAGCAACAGATCAGAGAAGCTAATCTGTAGGAGAATGGTGTGCCCAAGGCCAAAGGAGAAAAGGAGGCGGATGCGACAAACAATTGCCCAAGGAATCCTTTTGGTGGGAATATTTTGCGCGGCAGGAGTAGCGAAAGCACAGGACAATTACGAAATCCAAGTGTATCCCTCGGAGACCGTAGAGAAGGGGCACACCATGGTGGAATTGCACAGCAACTTCACCTTTCAAGGGACAAAGACAAGCGAGAACGGCTTGCAGCCAACTGAACACCAGTGGCACGAGACGCTCGAAATTACGCATGGATTTACGGACTGGTTTGAGACGGGATTTTATGTGTTCACTTCCCTGAAGAACGGCTACGGTTGGGATTACGTGGGGAGCCACATCCGGCCGCGAGTGATGGTGCCAAAAAAGTGGAACTGGCCGGTCGGCGTGAGCTTATCGCAGGAGATCGGATACCAGCGAAGTCAATTTTCAGAAGATACCTGGACCTATGAGCTGCGTCCAATTGTGGATAAGCAGCTGGGGCGGTGGTATTTCGCGTTCAATCCGGCTTTCGAGAAAGCGATACACGGACCAGGCGTGAATGAAGGGTTTGTATTCTCTCCGAATTTTAAGGTGAGTTACGACTTTACAAAAAAAGTAGCTGGCGGATTTGAATATTATGGGTCTCTTGGGCCGGTGGACAATCTGGATGCAATCGCGCAACAGCAACAGCAGTTTTTCCCGGCGATTGATCTAAATTTGTCTCCTAAGTGGGAAATAAATTTCGGGGTCGGAGTGGGAGTGACGCGGGCAACTGACCACCTGATTGCGAAAATGATTTTGGGATACCGTTTCGACTTCTAGGGAGTAGAACGAAATGCGCAAAGCGACCTTATTCGCCTGGCTGCTCATCTGGTTAATGACCGGAGGGGTTGCGCGGGCGGCCGACCGGACCGCGGAGTGGAACTCGCTTGTGGATGAGTATCTCGAAAAGATGTACTTTCCTCTGAACCCGACGGCGGCAACGGCCGCAGGAATTCACAAGTATGACGGCCAGATCGAGGACTATTCGAGAGCCGGGAAAAAGGCCGAGATTCAAACATTGCGCGAATACGAGAATCGTGTGGCGCATTTCCCGGCAAACGGATTGAGAGACGTGGATGCAGCGGACCGGCTGATCTTGTTGGGGCAGATCCGCAGCCAATTGTTGACAGCGGAAAAGATCAACCCGCTCGAGAAAAACCCGGATCTTTACTCGAGCGCATTGGCGAACAGCGTATACGTGCTCATGAACCGTACGTTTGCTCCGGCGGAAGAGCGTTTGCGGAGCGTGATTCAGAGAGAGAACAAGATGCCGGGGATATTGCAGTTGGCGCGACAGAACCTGAATAATCCTCCGCGTGTTTACACCGAGATTGCGATCGAACAGCTGCCTGGAATCCTATCGTTTTATGAGAAAGATGTACCGATGGCGTTCGCGGGCGTGACGGACGCGGAGGTGAAGGCTGATTTTGCAAAGTCGAATGCAACTGTGATTTCCAGCCTGAAGGGATACCAGGACTGGCTGAAAACAGATTTATTGGCGCGATCGAACGGTGATTTCCGGATTGGGGCGGAGAATTTTTCGAAGAAATTGCAGTATGAAGATATGGTGGACACTTCTCTGGACAAGTTACTGGCAACGGGCATGAGCGACCTGCGGAAAAATCAATCAGAATTTCAGCGGGTAGCCAAGGAAATTGACGCGACGAAGACGCCGAGGGAGGTCTTGATGGATTTGGGAGGGATGCACCCAGCACCGGCGGAACTGCTGGAGACCTTTCGCGGTACGTTTGACGGGTTGATTGCATTCATACAAACGAGAAAGATCATCACGATTCCGACCGGCCCAAAACCGATCGTGCAGAAAACGCCGCCGTTCGAGCGGGCTACGACGACGGCTTCGATGGATACGCCGGGGCCATTTGAGAAGGTGGCGACGGAATCGTATTTCAACGTCACGCTTCCAGCCGCGGGCGACAGCGCGGAGGACGTCGCGAGTTTAATGTCGGCGTACAATGTGGGAACGATTTTCAGCACATCAGCGCACGAGACATATCCGGGGCATTACGTACAGTATTTGTGGACGGCGCAGGCCCCGACGAAATTGCGGAAAGTGTTTTATGCGAACACCAATGGAGAAGGATGGGCGCATTACTGCGAGCAGATGATGCTGGAAGAGGGATATGGAGAACCGGGAGTGGGTGCGAAAGATGCGTTACAGGCGAACTACATTCACCTAGGACAACTGCAGGATGCGTTGTTGCGTGATGCTCGGTTTGTGGCCGGGCTCCAAATGCATACGGGGAAAATGAGCATTGCAGAGGCCAAAGAGTTTTTTGTGAAAGAGGGATATCAGTCGGCTAAGGTGGCGGAGATCGAGGCAAAGCGGGGGACGGCGGATCCGACGTATCTGTATTACACGTTAGGGAAATTGCAGATATTGAAATTGCGCGAAGATTACAAGAAGAAGACGGGAGCGGGATTTACGTTACTGAAATTTCATGATGAGTTTATGGGACAGGGATTTCCGCCAATCGCGGTAGTGCGGAAGGCGATGATGGGAGACGGGTCACCGGTGTTTTGACATCCTCCCCGCCGTAAATAGCGAGGATTCCTACAGAGCCGGATGTTGGTCCGGTCTCTTCGGTGGGTTCCTCTCACAGCGCCCTTACCTCAGGCAAGGACAACGAAGAGGTTTAACTTTTTGCGAGTCCCGCCATAGGTCTTTTGGACAGGAGAAGTAGAGCGGAATCGCAAGCAAAAGCAAGAGTGACCTTCATCCCCGCCCTGAAACGGCGAGGCTTAATGGTCGTAGCCAGGTAAGGCGGAAGAAAGATCCAAGAGCGCAGTCCAGGGCCACAAAAAGCGGAGCTTCGAGCCATCTTCGGCCATAAAATCCTAACCCAGGAAATGACCCCAACCTCCGGTTCCCGTGCGTGAGCAGGTGACCTCACGTGTTTCCCAAGTCGGCGCGGAGGCACGGCTGCACTGGTGTAGAATCGCGGCGATGGGGCCGTTAGGAAATCGGGAGGAACTATGGCGCGGAGTTGGCGGGTGGCCACGATTGCGGAAATTGTGTGGTTGTTGGGGTTGTGCGCAGGAGTGTTGCAGGCGCAAGATGCGTCGACCTACCGTTTTGCAGTTTCCTTTTCCAAGGAACAGAGCGCAGAGCCTCTGGACGGGCGAATATTGTTGCTTTTGTCGACGGATGGATCGGCTGAACCGCGGATGCAAATCAATGGCACACCGAAAACGCAGATGATTTTCGGATTGGATGCGGATGGAATGAAGCCGGGGCAAAAGGTGATTGTAGAGGATGCCGCCTACGGATATCCGATGCGTTATCTGCGTGATGTGCCTGCGGGCGAATATTTTGTGCAGGTTGTGTTTCACAAGTACGAGACATTTCATCGGGCGGACGGGTATACCGTAAAGCTTCCGGTGGATCGCGGCGAAGGGCAACACTGGAACCTGGCGCCGGGAAATTTGTATTCAAAACCACAGAAAATAGCGCTGCACAAAGGCGGCGAACCGATTGCGGTGGTGCTCGATCAAGCGATTGCGCCGATTCCCGAGCCGAAGGATACGACGTACGTCCGGCACATCAAAATCCAGAGCGAACTGCTGACGAAGTTCTGGGGGCGGCCGATATTCCTGAGTGCGAATGTGCTGGTACCGGAGGGATTCGACGCGCATCTGAATGCGCATTTTCCACTGGCGGTTTTTGAGGACCACTTCAATGAAGATTTTGAGGGAATCCGCACGACTCCGCCGGATCCAAACCTGAAACCGGACTATAGCGAGAGATTCCACTTGTCGGGTTATAACCGGATTCAGCAGGAAGAGGGGTACAAGTTCTACCAGCAGTGGACGACTCCGAACTTCCCGCGACTGCTGGTGGCGCAGATTAATCATGCGAATCCGTATTATGACGATTCGTACGCGGTGAATTCAGCGAACCTGGGACCGTATGGAGATGCGATTGAAACGGAGTTAATTCCGGCGATCGAGAAGAAATTCCGCGGCATTGGACAGGGCTGGGCGCGATTTGTGTATGGAGGCTCGACCGGAGGATGGGAAGCGCTTGCTGTGCAGGTGTTTTATCCGGACCACTACAACGGAGCGTTTGTGGCCTGCCCGGACCCGGTTGACTTCCGCGCCTATACGAACATCAATTTGTATGCGGACAAGAATGCATTTTTCATGGAAGGGCCGCACCTGCGGGTGGCGCAACCAGCCACGCGAGATTATCTGGGACGAACGTTTTTGACGACGCAGAAGGCGAATCAGTATGAATTGGCCCTGGGTTCGCACGGGCGGTCGGGAGAACAGTTTGATATCTGGCAGGCGGTGTATGGGCCGGTAGGGAGCGACGGGTATCCGAAGCCGATCTTTGACAAAGAGACGGGGGAGATCGATGCGACGGTGGCGGCTTACTGGAAAGAACATTTCGATCTGAGCGCGATATTGCAGAAGAATTGGGGATCGCTCGGACCGAAGCTAGTGGGAAAGATTCACGTGTACGTAGGGAGCGCGGATACCTTCTTCCTGAATGACGCGGTGTATTACCTGGAGGATGTGTTGAGGGCGACAACCGACCCGCCCTACGGAGGCGAAGTGAAATACGGGGACCGGGCAGAACATTGTTGGAATGGGGACCCGAACCTCCCGAATTATCTTTCGCGGTTGCATTACAACACCATGTATTTAGGGAAGATCATCGAAAGGATTGAGAAGACGGCACCGGCGGGGGCGGATGTGCAATCTTGGAAATACTAGCGGCGAGGCAGGTTTAGGACGGGAGACTGAGTGAGGCTAGACCGTTAGAACCCTCGAGCCCAAGCGAAGACCCTACCTTCGCAACCCGAGTGGGGGCATCCTGGGGTTCAACGGAGAGGGACTAAAATTGACGCGTTGACGATCCGGGGAAGGCCCCCGTATAATTGGAGTTTGCCTTTAGAGCAATTGGAGGAGTGATGTACGCAGTCATACAGACCGGTGGGAAACAGTACCGTGTCGCGCCGGGCGACACCATCCGCATCGAGCGGGTAGCAGGTGAAGTGGGCGAGCAGGTCAAGTTCGGGAAAGTGCTCGCCGTACACACCGAAGACAAAAAAATTCTGGCCGGCACAGATGCGTCGAATGCATCCGTGACAGGCAAGATCGTGGAACAAGGACGAGCGAAGAAGCTGACCGTTCTGAAGTTCAAGAAGACCAACCAGTACAAAATTCAACGCGGCCATCGGCAGAACTACACGGCTGTACAGGTCGGCGAAATCAAGTTGTAAGGGTCTCCAGGATTCCAGGAAAGCAAATTCTGGCCGGGCTAGTGCCCGGTACCTACTTCGAGACATCGAGAGGAATTGAGTCATGGCACATAAGAAGGGCGGCGGATCGTCAACAAACGGCCGCGATTCACACGGACAGCGACTGGGAGTAAAGAGGTTTGGCGGACAGTTGGTGAATGCCGGAACGATATTGATCCGGCAGCGTGGAACCAAGCACCGTCCGGGCGTGAACGTGGCGAAGGGCAAGGACGATACGCTGTTTGCATTGGTGACCGGGTACGTGAAGTTCGAGGACAAGGGCCGTGGGGGACGCTACATTAGCGTGACACCAGCGGAACTGGCTAAGGCCGCGAACTAAGAACGACGAGATTGCAGCGGCCCCGGTAGAAAACGCCGGGGCCGCTTTTTTTGTTTCTGGAGTTCGGAGAATAGGTGGAATTGGAGATCTTTCGCTTTGCATCCGGATGACCGCGTTACGATGGCGTAGATTGAGAGAAGACTGTGTTTGTTGATGAAGCAAAAATAGCAGTGAAAGCGGGGGACGGCGGGAACGGGTGTGTGGCGTTCCGTCGGGAGAAATATGTGCCGAGAGGCGGTCCCTCGGGTGGCGACGGGGGGAACGGCGGAAGCGTGTACCTCGAAGCGAATCCAAACGACAATACGTTGCTGCGGTACCGATATAACCGTGAATTTAAGGGCGACCGCGGGCGGCACGGCGAAGGTTCGAACTGCACGGGGGTTTCGGGGGCAGATATGATTTTGAAGGTGCCGGTGGGGACACTGGTATATGACGAGCACGGGCACGAACTCCTGGCGGATTTGAGCAAGCCAGGTCAGCGGGTGCTGGTGGCGCAAGGCGGTAAAGGCGGGCGGGGGAATCAGCATTTTGCGAAGCCGTGGCACCAGGCACCCCGGGAGAAAGAAGAAGGCCAACCGGGCGAGGAACGAAAGCTGAAGCTGGAGTTGAAATTGTTGGCCGATGTAGGTCTGGTGGGATTCCCGAACGCGGGAAAATCGACGCTGATCTCGGTGATCAGTGCGGCGCGACCGAAGATTGCGAATTATCCATTTACCACGCTGGAGCCGAATCTGGGCGTAGTGAATGCAGATGGCGGTACGGGCGGACACGGCACGGAACTGGGCCGAACGTTCGTGGTGGCGGACTTACCGGGGCTGATTGAAGGGGCGAGCCACGGTGCGGGGCTCGGGATACGTTTCCTGAAACACGTGGAGCGGACACGGTTGCTGGTGCACCTGATCGATACCAGCGACATGAGCGACATGGATCCGGTGAAGGGATTTGAAATTATCGAAGGAGAGTTGGCGGCGTTCAGCGAGAAGCTGATGGAAAAGCCAATGATCGTGGTGGCAACGAAAGTCGATGCGACCCTGGACCTGGCGAAACGGGAAGAGCTACAGGCGTTCTGCAAAAAAAAGGGTATCGAGTTTCATGCGATTTCCGGACCGACGGGCGAGGGCGTGAAGGAGTTGGTGCGGTCCATCGCCGATGCACTGGACCGGATACCGAAGGTGGCGATGGAAGAGGAAGCAGACGAAGTTGCTGTTGGCGGAGAGCCGCTGGGGGAAGATCCCCAGGTGGAAGAGTTTCTGGAGGATGCGGAGTTTGAGGCAGAGAACCTAGAACCCGACAAAGGAAGCGGGACAAATCACTGAAGATTCGTGAGAGAATTGCTACGGGCCAACTTTCGGGGGGCGCATTGACAACAGTGCAGGCGCATCGCACCGCAGCAAAACACCATCCTAGAAGAATTGCGCTGTTTGGGGGCTCGTTCGACCCGATCCATTCGGGACATCTGGCCGTGGCAAGGGCGGCCGACCGGCGATTTAATTTCGACGAGATCCACTTCATACCGGCGAGCCGGCCACCCCACAAGTTGAAGCAGCACCTGGCTCCCTTTCCACACCGGTTTGCGATGGTGGCGCTGACGTGCACGGAGCACCCGCATTTTGTGCCTTCGCTGGCCGAGGCGGGGGAAGACTTCAGCGGGACGCAACTACATTATTCCGTGGATACCGTAAGGTACTTCCGTCATGCTTTTAATGGTGTGGGAGATCGCATCTTCTTCATTATTGGGGCAGATGCCTTTCTGGATATTCCGATGTGGAAGGAATACGAAACGTTACTGGGTTTGTGCGATTTCGTCATTGCGAACCGGCCGGGAATCAGGTTAGAGGCTCTACGGCTGGTGATCCCACCACATTTGCACGGCGGGCCGGACGGAAAGAAGGAAAAGGACGAAGAAGCAGTGGGGCATGGGTCGCCGGTGGTGGCACGGTTGGAGAAGACAACCGTGTACCTGTTGGAGAACGTGTCGAGCGACGCAAGCGCGACAGAGATTAGGAAGAAGGCAAACCGGGGACAATCGATTCATGGAATGGTGTCGGCCAGGGTGGAGGAGTATATCTTGAAACAGGGACTGTACCGTTGAAACTAGAAAAATTACCAAAAGGCGTACGACTGGCCGTAGAAGCGGCACAGAACAAGCAAGCAGGCGGGATTTCCGTACTGGATTTAACCGGGCACGCGGCGTTCACACAATATTTCGTGATTTGCACGGGATTCAGCACGCCGCAGATCCAGGCCATCTGCACGGAAGTGGAAGAGTTGCTGTACAAGGAAATGAAACGATCGCCCGAACACCGGGAAGGACAACGGTCGACGGAATGGGCGTTGCTCGATTTTGGCGGCTTCATCGTGCACGTATTCGGTGAACAAGCGCGGAAGTATTACGACCTGGAACGGTTGTGGAGAGCCGTGCCTAAGTTGGAGATTTCAGAGGAATCGGAGAGGGGCAGAAAGGAACTCTCAGAGAAAGTAAGTTAAAACCCAGCCCGGAATGCTGCCCCCGGGAAACGAGGGCGGCCGGAGAAGTACGAAATGTTCAGTGAGCGATTGCCATGGATCGGGAAAGACCCGGCGTCGCAGAAACTCTTCGAACTCGCCCAGCGAGTGGCTCCAGTTCCCACAACGATCCTGATCAGCGGAGAGAGCGGCAGCGGGAAGAATCACCTAGCACGGCTGATTCATGAACTAGGCCCCAGACGCGACACACCCTTCTTGAAAATAGATTGCGCTACCCTACCAAGTGGATTGGCGGAGGCGGAGCTGTTTGGCTACGAGCGCGGAGGATTCGCGGGCGCGGGCGAACGGAAGCTGGGTGCGTTTGAACTGGCACTGAAAGGCACGGTGGTAATCGATGAAATTGCGACGTTGGGTGCCAGCGCGCAAGACAGGCTGCTGCGTGTTCTACAGGACCAGAAACTGGAGAGGCTCGGCGGAAGAGAAACGGTGGCGGTGGAGGCGCGATTGATCGCCTTGACTACTGTCGACGTGGGCACCGCAGTCAAGGAGAGGCGATTCCGCGAAGACCTGTACCAGCGTCTGGTTATGGCGAAGATCTGGGTGCCACCGCTGCGGGAGAGAGTGGCGGATATTTTGCCACTGGCAGAACATTTCCTGGAAGGCATTGGAAAAGAACAAGGGAAAAATAAAGCACAACTGGGAGAAAAGGCGAAAGAGGCATTGCAGGCTTACCAGTGGCCCGGCAATGTGAGCGAATTGCAGAATGTACTGCGGAGAGCGGTGAATTCCGCGAAGAAAGAATCCCTTGAGGCCGAGGAGTTCCCTGTCGAGATCCAAAACGCCGGCAAGCGAAGCAAGAATGGAAATTTGCGGCCGTTGGAAGAAGTGGAACGCGAGGCGATCTTGGTGACGCTAGAAGCGACGGAATATCAGATTGGAAGGTCGGCGGAAATATTGGGGATCAGCAGGAAGACGTTGTTGGAGAAGAGAAAGAAGTTTGGGATGAAGTAGATGGGTGCGGTGGTTGCATGTAACGGCTAGCTGGAGCGCTTGAGATTTGCGGGGACAAATCGAGTTGAGTTGTGGAAGGGTTGAGGTCCTTCGCTTCGTTCAGGATGACATGGTATCTGTAAGAGAGATCGGGGTCCGCCTGGCTCTGACGGCTACAACTGTAAACCATGCGCAAAGAACTCACCCTAACAAACCGAGAGTGGTACGCCCGAAAGTGGGGATTAGGTACGCTTGATGATTACGGCGGTGAGGTCGTCTTGCTGGCGGGTGCCGCGCGAAAAGGCCAGGACGGCTTCGTAGAGCGATTGAATGATAACTTCGGGCGATTGATTTCGGGAACCGCGGACGACCTCCTTGAAGCGTGCCTCACCAAACTCTTCCGCTTCGGGATTTGCCCATTCAAAAAAACCATCGGTGATGAGGAAGAATAGGTCTCCCGGCTCAAGGTGGAGCGGGGTGGACGGCGCCGAGGTAAATTCAGGAAGGATGCCGAGGGGAACACCTTGTGAATCGACTTCCGCGAAGGAGTCATTTCTCGCTGAGTAACTGAACAGTGGTCCGTGTCCTGCGGATAGCACTTCAAGGTGCCCGGTGTCTGGAGTGCAGGCGACGCCCACGAAGGTGACGAAGCGGCCAGTATCAAGATCGCGAGCGATGGAATCGTTGATGGCGGTGAAAGCGCCGAGCATAGTTACATTGGTACGGAAATTCGCACGAGCGTAGGCGCGACAGACACTGGCTAGCATGGCGGGACCGATGCCATGTCCGGTGACATCCCCGAGAGTGACGATCAGGCGGCCGTCGGGAAGTGTCTTCCAATCGTAATAATCGCCTCCGGTCTCATCGGCAGGCTTGTTCCATCCGGCGATGGTGTAGCCGGTGATTTGGGGAGATTCTCGGGGAAGAAGAGATTGCTGGATGTCCCGCGCGATCTGCAGGTCGTGCTGGACGCGATCAAGTTGACGCCTAGTTTCGGCTTCGCGGACAGCGGCTTCGACGTGTTTGCGAATTTCCCTGGCGACCGCGCCGGCAACAAATCCCGCGACAAGCAGAATGATGGCGTAGAGCGTGACGTCGGTCTGCGTAATGGGAGCGGGAGTGCCCGGAACGGGCGGGGTCCATCCGAGATGGAGGGAAGCAATCAAGTAGGCGACAGTAGCGGTGATGCCGGAGAGCCAGCAGATCCAGGGATTGAGGCGAAGGATAGAAAGAATGATGAATACAAAGAATAAAAGCGTGGCGGGGCTGGCGATGGGGCGATAAGCAGGCTCGAGAGCGGGGGTGGTGAAGAATGCGAGCCCGACCGCAGGCATGGCGGTTTCAAGGACGGTAGTGGAAACCCAGAGGAATTTGGGAAAGGCCTCGTCGAGACGGATCGAGCGATCGACGAGGCGGAGCATAAGGTATTCGTAGATGGCAATGATGGCAGCAAGCACAAAATTCCAGCCGACCTGCGAGGTAAAGACGGTGGTGTGAAGCAGGAAGATTCGAACGGTGAGAACAACACCTACTACGGCAACAAAAATGAGAACTCCGAAGATGCGGATACGCTCGCTCTGAAGTTCGGCAAGACGGAAGGCATTGGATTGCAGTTCCTTCTCAGGCATGGGTTGGACAGGGCCATGATACGGGGAATGGAGAGGAATTCCAAAAGAAATGCAGTGACAGCCGAAATAGGAATTTATGGATGAGAGAGGTAGACTTTCGAGATGAAGATTCGGCTCTTGATGCTCGGGAAAATGCGGAGGCCGGAGCTGCGCGCGGTTCTGGAAGATTACGTGAAACGGATCGGGCGGGCGAATCCGATTGAAGTGATGGAAGTGCGCGACGGTGAAGCGGCGGTGAAAAAACTGGATGCGGACCGTGCGGCTACGGCGATATTGCTGGATGCGGGTGGAAAAGTAGTAGATTCGGGAACGTTTGCGGAGTGGATCGGGGAGCAGCGAGATCGCGGAACGAGGGAGATCGTTTTCGTTTGCGGGGATGCGAATGGATTTCCGGAACTTGTCCGGGCGCGAGTGAAACAGAAGATTTCGTTGAGCGCGCTGACGTATTCGCACGAGTTGGCGCGGGTAATGGTGGCGGAACAGATTTATCGGGCGTTTGCGATATTGTCAGGGAGCCCATATCCAAAATAAAGAAGGACCAAAGAATTACCACAGAGGACAAATGCGGGCGCAGGGATAACGGAGGTGGTGCGGAGGCAATGTCGGTATCGCTTCAATTGGGCTTCGGCGCGATGTGCTGTTTGGTGAGTTGTGTGTAAGAATTGGCGACGGGAAAAACTATGAGAATTGCAGCAGACAAAGATCAGCCGTCCGTGGCGATTGAGATACCTCTGAGAAAGCCCCTGCCCGATTACGATCTGGAGCAGATGGAGCAGCCGACCCCAAGAGAGATCGATGCGCTGCTGGTGTCGCAGGGATTCCGTGACCTGGTGGACGACGCCCGAGGAGTATTGACCGAGTTGGTGGCCAGTCCGCCAGCGCTGCCGAACAGTTCAGGATTGACGGATCTGGAACTAACGGACGTACCGGATTTTGAGATCACGCAATTGACCGGTGCGATCTGCCCAGGAGATGACGAGGTTTACCGCCCGGGGCTGTGGATTGTGCTGAAAGACAGAAGATCTCAGCCACGGAAAAACTTGAGTGAAATTGCCATGGAGTATGTGCGAGCAATCGTGAATGAGTTCCTGAAGCGGTTGAATCTCGTTTAAAGAGTTTGCAGAACGCCGGGAAATTGTACGAGGAAGGCAGATGGCGAACGAAAAGGGATTGTTGATTGTGTACACGGGGCCGGGCAAAGGGAAAACGACCTGTGCGCTGGGGACGGCGTTTCGCGCGGTGGGACAAGGATTGCGCGTACTAATGGTGCAATTTATCAAGGGATCGTGGCACTACGGAGAACTAGACGCAGCAAAGCTTCTGGGTGACGTCAAGTTTGAGATACGGCCGATGGGACGCGGCTTTGTGAAGGTCGGCGGAGCAGAAACGGATCCGGAAGATATTCGGCTGGCAGAGGAATGCTGGGAGGCGGGGCGCGCGGCAATTTACAGCGGGACGTATGAGCTGGTGGTGCTGGACGAGATTAATTACACGATCAGCTACAAAATGCTAGACGCCACGAAAGTGGTGGAGGCCCTGAAAAGGCGGCCGGAGCAGGTCCATGTGATCTGCACG
Organism: Candidatus Acidiferrales bacterium; assembly: GCA_963741165.1. GTDB lineage: Bacteria > Acidobacteriota > Terriglobia > Acidiferrales > UBA7541 > Acidiferrum. Next base: position 238,853 of record CAVUHB010000003.1, read on the forward strand.
GGAAGGAATGCGCACCCATTACTGGTAGAAGAAGCGGACCTGGTGACGGAGATGAAAGAAGTGAAACACCCGTATACGAAGGGTATACTGGCGCAACGGGGAATCGACTATTAAAACTGCAGGTGGAAAGCGGAAGACTTCAGCCATGTCATGGTTTAAAAGAGACAAGAAGTCGATCGATCAGGCGACACCTCCGGAAGAGCGGCGCGTGCGAACGGAAGGATTGTGGGTGAAATGCGAATCGTGCCGGGCGATCGTGTTTAGAAAGGACCTGGAAGAAAATCTGCACGTATGCCCGAAGTGCCAATTTCATTTTAGAATGAATGCAAAGCAGAGGCTGGAACTGCTGCTGGACGGACACTGGACGGAGCATGATGCGGGAATGGTGTCAACGGATCCGCTGAAGTTTGTGGACAACAAGCCGTACGCCAAGCGGATCAAGGATGCGCAGAAAAAATTGGGAATGAACGACGCCATTATCACGGCGGAAGGACAGTTGAGCGGAAGGCCGGTAGTTTGTTGCGCAATGGAATTCAGTTTTATCGGCGGATCGATGGGCGCAGTGGTTGGAGAGAAAGTGACGCGGGCGATTGAGCTGGCGATCTCCACGCGGCAGCCGCTGATTGTGGTGTCCTGCTCTGGCGGAGCGCGAATGATGGAAGGAACGATCAGCCTGATGCAACTGGCAAAGGTTTCGGCGGCGCTGGCCCGACTGGATGAAGAGAAGTTGCCGTATATTTCGGTGCTGACGGACCCCACAACGGGCGGAGTGACGGCGAGTTTTGCGATGCTGGGCGATTTGAATATCGGGGAGCCGGGAGCGTTGATCGGGTTTGCCGGGCCTCGAGTGATTGAGCAGACGATCCGGCAGAAACTGCCGGAGGGATTCCAGCGGTCCGAATTTTTGCTGGAGCACGGATTTCTGGATGCGGTGGTGTATCGCAAAGATATGAAAAACTTCATTGCGAACACCCTGGACCTTCTGATTTCCTGAAATGAACTACGAAAACTCGGTTCGGTATCTGCTGACTTTGGGCCGCGAATTGGCGGCGCCCACGCAGGCGGCCGCTTCAAAATTCAACCTGGAAAATATAACGACGCTGCTGGAACGGCTGGGACGGCCGGAGCGTGCGTTTCCGTCGGTGCATATCGCGGGGACGAATGGAAAAGGCTCCACGGCGGCGTTCGTGGAATCGATTCTGCGACGAGCGGGATTCCGCACAGGACTGAATACTTCGCCGCATCTTGAGCGGATCAATGAACGGATCCGGATAAATGGCGAGGAGCTCAGCGACCAGTTGTTCGCCGAGATTTTTACACGAACTCATGAGGTGATTGAGGAATTGCTGGCGGCAGGAACGCTTGGAGCGCATCCGACCTATTTTGAGTGCGTGACGGCGGTTGCGTTTGAAGCCTTCGCGCGCGCGCGGGTGGATTTTGCGGTCGTGGAAGTGGGATTGGGTGGGCGGCTGGACGCGACAAATGTCCTGATGCCGGCGGTGTCATTGATTACGAAGATCGATTTCGATCATGAGAATTTTCTGGGGCATTCGCTGCGGGAGATTGCGGGGGAAAAGGCGGGCATCTTGAAACAGCGAGTGCCTGCAGTACTTGCGGGGCAGGAGAACGAGGCGCGCGAGGTGCTGCTCGCGCGGGCTCAGGAATTGCAGTGCCCGGTAATGGAAGTACCTGAAGCGTTTGCGATTGAGGAAGAGAGCATGGAAGATGGATGCGTGCGGGCAATGGTGATAGAGAAAGCAAGCGGGACTCGGTTTGCGATCGCACCCCAACTTGCAGGCCGTTTTCAGTTGCAGAATGCGTTGAATGCGGTGGGATGCGCGCGAGTGTTGCAAGGGAAAAAATATAAGATTGTGGACGGACATATTGAAGAAGGAATTGCGGCGGCGCTGTGGCCGGGGCGGATTGAGCGATTGCAGACCCAGCCGGATATTTATCTGGATGGTGCACACAATCCGGGCGCGGCGCGAGAATTGGCAAGATTTCTTCGAGAGAATTTTGGCGGATGCAGAGTTTATATGTTGTTCGCAGCGATGAGGGACAAGGCAGTGGATGAAGTGACGGGACTGTTGTTTCCACATGCGTATGAAGTGATCTTTACAGAGGCGCGAACGCCCAGGGCCATCAGTGCCACCCAACTGGAAGCGCTTGCCGGGCACCATGCCGAGCGGTATTCGGTGATTGCGGATGCGGAGAAGGCGTTGGAAGCGGCGATGGCGAAGGCGCGGCCAGAAGATGCGATATTAGTGACGGGGTCGTTATATCTGGTGGGGCAATTGCGGACGGCGTGGAGGGAGAGGGTGAAGGTCGCGCGAGGGTAAGAAAAGATTTAAGATGGGCAAGAGTACTGGGAGCCGGCCGGGTGGCCGGCGTTCTGTTTTGTGGAAAGTGGAAACTGATGAGCGATGAATTGAAGGTGCCTGCAGGACAGACGGCAGCGCCGCTGGTGGGCGTAATCATGGGGTCGTCTTCGGATTGGGAAACGATGGAACACGCGGCGAATACGCTTCGGGAGTTAGGCGTGCCTTTTGAAACACGCGTGGTGTCGGCACACCGGACGCCGGATTTGTTGTTTGAGTATGCGGTAACGGCGGAGCGACGCGGGTTGGAAGTGATTATTGCGGGAGCGGGCGGGGCGGCACATCTGCCGGGAATGGCGGCGGCGAAGACTGTGCTGCCAGTGCTTGGCGTTCCGGTGGAATCGAAGACACTGAAGGGGCTGGATTCCTTATTGTCGATTGCACAGATGCCGGGAGGGATTCCAGTGGCGACGCTGGCGATTGGGAAGGCCGGGGCGATCAACGCGGGGCTGCTGGCTGCGGCGATTCTGGGGATTAAGCACGCGAGATTTCGCGAGGCTTTGAGAACATTTCGGACCTCGCAGACGAATAAGGTGCTGACGAATCCGGATCCGGCAAGCGGGCTGCTAGCCAAGTTGACGGTTGTAGCGAAGAAAGCGAAAAAGAAGAAGTGACGATCGGGATATTGGGCGGAGGACAACTGGGATATATGCTGGCGCTGGCAGGATACCCGCTGGGGCTGCATTTTCGATTTTTGGACCCTTCGCCGGAAGCCCCGGTGGGACGGATTGCGCATCGCGTGACGGCGGAGTTTACGGATGTGCAGGCGCTGCAGAAATTTTCGCAGGGGTTGGAAGTGGTGACGTATGAGTTTGAAAATGTGCCCGTGGAAGCGGCCAAATTGCTGGCAGAGCGGGCACCGGTGTATCCTCCGGTCCGTGCGCTGGAAGAAGCGCAGGACCGGCTACGCGAGAAGACACTTTTTAGGAAGCTGGGGATACCGACGACGGAGTTTGCAGCGTTTGAGGCACATACGGATTTTGACCGAGCGGTGAAACAGATCGGGCTGCCAGCAGTGTTGAAGACGCGGAGGATGGGATACGACGGAAAAGGCCAGTGGCTGCTGCGGAGCGCAGAGGATCAGGAGAAGGCGCGTCGGGAATTGCCGGATGTACCGCTGATTCTGGAAAAATTTGTGGCGTTCACGCGGGAAGTTTCGATCCTAGGAGTGCGGAGCCGGTCCGGAGAAGTGGCGTTTTATCCGGTGGTGGAGAATCATCATCGCGGCGGGATATTGCGGCTATCGGTGGCGCCTGCGCCGAAGCTCACGAGCGATTTGCAGAAGTCAGCCGAAGAAGCGGCGCGGAAAGTGCTGGAGGAGCTCGGATATGTGGGCGTGCTGTGCATTGAGTTTTTCGAGGTCGCTGAAAAGTTACTGGCAAACGAGTTTGCGCCGCGAGTACACAATTCGGGGCATTGGACAATTGAAGGTGCGGTAACGAGCCAGTTTGAGAATCACCTGCGGGCGATATTGGGGATGCCGCTGGGGGCGACCTCGGCGATTGGATATAATGCGATGATTAATTTGATTGGAGAGATTCCGGAAGAGGCGGGGGTGCTGGCGGTGCCGAATACGCATCTGCATCTGTATGGGAAAGCGCCGCGTCCGGGGCGCAAATTGGGACATGTGACGGTAAGAGCGGACCGCATGGAGAAGTTGAGGGAAAGAATGGGAGAGCTCCCGGAGTTCTTCAAGAGAGCGGAGTATTGTTTGGGGGAAGTGGCGGGAATGGACTAGAGCGTATGAAAGGCTGAGATCGGAAAGACTAAGCCGCGAGAGTTTTTAAAGTTGAACGGTAAGAACAGGCCAGAACAGAATCCCAAGAAAAATCACCGCCCTCGAAAAACCGAGAGTGGGGGACACTCCAAGATCCTCTAGTGCAGAGCTAGATTTGGGAGTCTTGCGGGATTTGTCGATCCAGGATTGCGTGTAGCCCTCCCATTCCCAGGCGGTGACCGTGTCGCCCAGAATATATCCCAGGAGGGGACGGAAGGCTGCCTCGCCGTTATCGCTGTTGGTCAGGAAATTCATGCAGAATTTTTGTTTTTCGAAAGAGTCTATGTATTTCTGCGCACCATCGCCGTGACCTTCTTTGAAGAATGCAGGGCCAAAGCGTGTGTGGGTGAGCAGCCCCCGCCCGAGTTCATACGCCAATCCAACTTCGACAGCTTCTCTACCTTCGACTTTGTCGGGGTGAGTCGGGGATTCATGAAGAGCTTTGATCCGGATTTGAGGTTTCCGTATTGCCGCACGCGCGGAATTTCTAATAATTCCGCCGTCGAGTAACGCGGAAAGGAGACGAGCGAGATCGCCCGTGCTAGAGGTCATGGAGCCTGCAGCCCGCGGGAGACCTGCGAGTCCGGGCATTAAGCTTCCCGTCCGAGTTGAAACGGTCGGCGACATTGGTGGGGAATTCCTGTCGAAAGATCATGCAGGTGCGGCTTAACCCGAGTGGAAAGAAGAGGGCATCCTGCAGTACTGCAGGGCAAGGCTTTTGTGTTCTCTGTTAGATGAGGAGTTGAAGAATATTGATACCTTCACCGGAATGCTGGAACGGCGTTCCAGGCTTGCAGTACAGATGAAACTTTTGTCTGGTGTGACGGATGCGAAATCGGCGAAGCCAGAACTCTGCGTGAGAAGCATGAGCGGCGTAACGGTCCGCAAAGGGGATCGTTGACGATTTCCGAGCCGGGCTTTTGGTAGAACTCACTCTCGTTTAGGGGATTGCCGAGTTAGGTGGCCATAGGCTCATCGAGTTTGCATTCGCTGCGCTCGACCGGGAGCAGGCTGTAGGCAGCGAAATCGCTTTTGGTGATGGAGGCCCGCACTGGTGGGTGTCGCCGGGGACTGGGAGATCGGGACGGCGGTGGCGAAGGCCATAGGCAGCACTCCATGCCAATGGACCGTGATCGAGGGCAACTAGTTGTGCGCCTGTTACGGGAGCAGGTTCGAGAGTTCTTTGCGAGAAGGAGCTGGCTTCGTCGATGGAGTGGTGGAACCGTCGGGACGGTGGATGGAGCTTGGTAGGCTTGGTTCAGGGATAGATGCGGAGGAGATAAATAGGACCACGACGGTAGTGGGGAGCGGGCCTGGGCGCACCGGTTCATTGGATTTGGGGCGGGTCAAGAGAATGAAAGAGAAAGGATTACCGCAGAGAAAGGAAGAACTAGGTACAGTTCAGGGAGAGAGCCTGGCCGCTAAATGTCGGAATCCAAGCGTAACGACGAGCCTTCTGGCCCGGCTCGGGACAGGCTTGCGACGACGGGCGGGTAGCAATCCAAGCGCCGGCCAGATGCCTACTGTAGGGCCGAAAAACCCTGGAAACATACCCACCCCACAAACCGCGCACTGGGCACCCTGCGGAGCTCTGATAGCATCGTGAAGCGGTTTATACCCGCTTAGGTGGGCAAGAGGGGTTGGTTGCCGGAGTTCTCGCTTCGATGCTAGGATGCTGGTTTCTATGACCTCCAGTACACCCAACCGAGTGAAGATTGGCATTCCCTGGCGGACGTCGGAAGAGGAAGCGAAGCAGAACCGTCCAAAGATCCAGAGCTATGAGGATGCGGTTAGGGAGGCAGGGGCAGAGCCGGTCCTGCTGCCGCTCAGCGACCCTGCAGGGCTTGCCGGACAATTGCGGAAGCTGGATGGGTTTGTGCTGCCGGGCAGCCCCGCGGATGTGGAACCGGAGCAGTATGGGGGCCGGAACACAGGGCTATCGGAGCCTGCGGATAAGCCCAGAGAACGGACGGACTGGGCGATCCTTGAGCATGCACTGAAGGAACAGAAGCCGGTGCTGGCGATTTGTTACGGTTGCCAGTCGCTGAACGTCTATCTCGGTGGCACGCTGGTTCAGGATGTGCGGTGGGAGACGGGGACAACCGTAGCGCACCGAAGGAAAGACGTGAGGCCGGAGGCAAGCGTGGATCCGGAGCATGAAGTGAAGTTTTTGGCAGGAAGCCGGCTGGCCAGTCTAAATGGCGGTGAACAAGCGGTGGTAAACAGTTCGCACCACCAATCGGTGCTGAAGCCGGGGCGGGCATTGAAAATCACGGGGCGTTCGAGCGATGGGGTTGTTGAGGGAGTGGAGTGGACCGGCGACGGGAACTGGGTGGTGGGGGTGCAGTGGCACCCGGAGCGGATGAAAGGTGATGCGCTGGCGCAGAGTCTGTTTTCGGATTTGGTAGCGGCCGTAGAATCACACGTAAAGACCACGGCCGAGTAGCAGCAGAACCAACCGCAGGAAGAAATTAAGAATCACATTGGGGGAGAGATGATTTCACTTGCAGGCAAGGCGGCACTGATCACAGGAGGTTCGCGCGGGATCGGAGCGGCAGCGGTTAAACTGTTCGCGCAAGCGGGCGCGGACGTGGTGTTCAGCTACCATTCGGCGAAAGAGGCCGCGAAATTGGTGGAGCAGGAAGCAGGAAAGCACGGGACGCGGGTTGAAGCGTTCAAGGCGGATTGTGGAAAGCATCTCGATAACAAAAAATTGGTAGAGCATACGGTTGCGCGCCTGGGCCGACTGGACATCCTTGTGGCAAACGCCGGTGTGTGGAACCTCGAAGACCTGCCGATCGAAAAGATGAGCGAGAAGCAGTGGGACGACATGATACGGATTAATTTGACGAGCGTGTACTCGGTGATTCATTTTGCAGTACCACAAATGATTAAGCAGAAATCCGGAAAAATTATCCCGATCAGTTCAACGGCGGGGCAGCGCGGAGAATCATTCCACACGCATTACGGCGCATCAAAAGGCGGAATTATCAGTCTGACCAAAGGGCTTTCTACGGAACTGGCGCGACAAGGAATTCTGGTGAATAGTGTGGCGCCGGGTTGGGTGGCGACGGACATGTCGAACCCGGTGCTGGAGACGAAGGCAGGAAAGAAAATGGCGGAGGCGGTCATTCCACTGGGACGCGCGGCTACCGCGGAAGAGATTGCGGGACCGATCTTGTTTCTGGCGTCGGACTTGGCGAATTTCATGGCCGGGGAGATCGTGAACGTAAACGGGGGCTCGGTGCTGTGCGGGTAGGCAGGTTAAGAAGCTTATTGTGGCTAGGTGTGGGACTGCTGCTGATATCGCCAGTGGCACAGGGCCAGCACGTGGAGTACATGGACCCGGATGAGAGCGCGGCGAGAGCAAAGGTAGTTTTGCAGCAATTGATCAACGCGTTTGGCGGTCCGAGCTATTTGCAGCTGAGAACTTCGATGTGCGAAGGGCGACGCGCGCAGTTTGGTCATAACGGAGAGACGTCCGGGTACGTGCAGGTGAGAGTTTATTGGAACTATCCAGACAAGATCCGCAGCGAGTACGGAAAAAAGGGAAATATCGCGGATGTGTATTCCGGAGATCAAGGATGGACCCTTGACCGCGGAGGAGTATCCGAAGAAACGGTGGTAGGGATCGCGGACTTCCAGGAATCGTTGAAACGAAACGTAAATTACCTGCTGCGGACCCGGCTGAATGAACAAGGAATGCTACTGCGGTACGGAGGAATTTCTGTAGCGGATCTGAAGGAAGTGGAGTGGGTGGAAATCACGGATCCGGAGGAAAGAACGTTCCGGTTGGCAGTGGACCATAAGTCGCATCTGCTGGTACGTACGATCGTAAAGACGGTGGACATGGAGACGCGAGAACGGAAAGAGGACGCGATCCTGTATACCAACTACCAGCTGATAAACGGAGTGCAGTTGCCAATGCAGGTTACACGGGAGCGGGACGGGCGAAGAGCAAACCAGGATTTTTTTGAGAGTTGCCAGGTGAATCCAGAGCTGCCTCCCGATTTTTTCACAAAAGCTTCGCTGGAAAAGCGGTTCAAGGAAGTAGGGGGAAAGCAAAAGAAATAAAGTATGCGGGCCGTGCATTTATGACTATGTAAATATTACCCCTGGCGTTAACCCCTATCTGATCGGGACGAAGGCTGCTAGGTTAGATGGTCCCAGTCATATGATAAGAGAATCGAGCGACACCGCGAGGCGGTGCATGCGGATTGGTCTAGGAACTCGCGGAAAAGGGAGATTGCCAAGACGCGAAAACAAAAGAACGGTTTCAGCCTGACGGAATTGGTGGTGGCGATGGCCGTGGCGCTGGTGCTGATGGCGGTCGGGATGCCGTATTTCCTGAGAGCGTACCACTCCTACCAGCTCACGAATGCGGCGCAGCAACTGGCCGAAATCCTGAGATTAACGAGATATGAGGCAATCCGTCGAAACAAGGATGTAAGTTGCTTGATTAAACCGGCCGCTGGAGACCCGACGATGACGAATGCGTTTGCGGATGCAGACGGGGACCTCAATCCCGGACCGACGGAGAAAATTGTGCTGCTGGGCAATGGCGGAAACCTAGTGGATAGTGGGGTAGTAGTAGGAACGGCAGGGATGTTGGCGGCCGCGAATGTACCTTCGGGGAGTGTGACGCCACCTGCGGGAAATGCGACGGTTCCGTTCGACTCGCGAGGCGCGGTGAAAACTGGAAACGTGAGTGTGTTTTATCTGGCTAGTCCGGTGGCACCCGAGTCAGGATATCGGGCGGTGCTGTTGATGCCGTCAGGATCGATACAGATCTGGACGGGGGATGTGAATGGGAATTGGGCGCAACTGCGATAAGCGAAAGAAATGAAGGATAATTCAAAAATCGAGACCAATGCAATTCGCAACCAACGTGGATTCACGTTGATTGAGATGCTGATGGCGACAGTGATCATATTGGTGGGACTAATTGCAGTGGCACAGCTGGTGCCGACGTCCGTGCTGCTGAATTCAAACAATCGAAGTGATGCGACGGCGCTAGTATTTGCACAGCATGTACTCGAGGGGATGCGAAACAAGCCGCTGACGGATCCTTCGTATACAGATGTGCAGGGCATCATTTGCGGCCTTGGAGACGTATGCCAATTAGGCGATCCGACGCAACCTTCGAATCTGGTAGGCAACCCGGTGAATTCAACCAGCGGCTCGCCAATTATTGATTTTTCGGCGGCGTCAGTGGCGGGCTACAGCTACACCTATGTGGATCCAAACGATCCAGTCGGAGCGACCTACGACGTGCGCTGGGCGGTGATTACGCGCACGAACGACAACACAGCCACCGGGTACGTGACGAGCAAGCGATTTATTCTGGGTGTATTGCGACGGGGAATGAAGACGCCAACGCTGCCAATCACCCTGGATACCGTGGTGTCGAAATGAGTGAAGTGGGGCCACGCGGGCAGCTAGGGTTCACCATTCTGGAGTTGCTGATTGCCACGGCGGTATTCCTGCTGATTTGCGCGGCCATTTTCGGGTTGCTGCAGATTTCGCAAAGAAGCTATGGAAACGAATCACAGATGTCGGGAACATTCCAGGAGGCGCGGCTGGCAGCGGATCAAATTGTGCGAGATTTCGATCAGGCAGGATTTCCCGCTTTGGGAATATTTTCGGTGACACCGGCAAACGCCGCAAATTACGCGGTTGGACCGGTAGCATGGAGCCCAAATTATCCGACTACCGTGTGCAGCATTGGGGGCAGCTGCACGACGCCGGGCGATTTTGATTTGATCGTAGAGACACAACCGGATGGGATGACAGGAGTGCAATGGATCCGGTATCAATTGTTGAATGGGATACTCTATCGCGCGTTGGTACCGAAGGTGCCGGGGATGGATCCAGCTGCTGCGACAAGCGCTCCCGGTGTGATGGTGCCCTTTCTGACCAATGTGCTGAACAACCCCACGGCGGCACAATTGACGGAAATCAGGACGACCTATCCGACGATGTTTCCCGGAGCTGCGACATCCGTGCCGATCTTCCAGTTCATGTGCGACACGGGAGCGGGAACTTTGCCCTGTCCACTGGCTGCGGGAGCAAATTCACCGTACAACATCGCGGACGTAGACATCACTCTAATTGTGGCAACACCGGCGCGGGATGCGCAGACGCAGAAATTGAAACTAGTGGAGCTTAGCGGACGAGGACACCGGTTGAATCCGAATAATTAAGCATGAGACTGGTCGGTGGAATGATGAAGAGGAGCTGCATCAAGGATCAGCAAGATGGCGAAACGGGCGCCGCGCTGCTGATTGCCATATTTGCATTGCTGTTGATCAGCGTGATTGCGATAGCACTGGTGGTGTCTTCAGGGACGGACACCGCGCTCAAAGATAACTACCGGACCTCGACGGGGGCGTACTACGCGGCCCTGGCCGGAGTGGAGGAGGGGCGCGGAAGGTTGTTGTCGAAAAATCCCGATACCATCAACATTATGGCGCCGGGATACTTTCCGGATGCAACCAATCCGACAATGCCACTGTCTAACGTGCTTTACATCTTGAATCAAGCGGCCGGGGAGACGGTAAATCCGACGGACCTCGGGAACAACCTGACGTACCCCGACAAGGAATATGAAACGGAGTTTGGAATTCCGGTAACGGGAGCAACGGCACAAACCATCAATTCGGTTTCTGCAGCCGGCGGAGTTCCTGGGCCATTGTATAAATGGGTGCGGATCACCGGTGCGACGGTGCACTCACTGGGAATCGACGTGGCCGGAGATGGGAACACGAACGATAACTTAAATCCATTGTTTTACGAACCCGTGGCGCGAGGAGCGGCAAAGCCTGGACTTGTAAAGGGATTACCAACAACGCCACCGACAGCGCTGAATTCTACAGAGCGCCAGGCACTGGAAATCACGGCACTGGCAGTATTCCCGCCAAACACCCAGAAGCTCCTGCAGTACGTGGTGGCACCCGTTGACTTTGGATTGAGCTTTCACGCCGCCCTAGTAGTTCCAGGTTCAACGGCGGTTTCGCCAACAATCGTGTTCCATCGAGCGGAGAATGGAACTTTCAAGATCAACGGTTTGGACGCGAACGGAGCGGTGCCACCGGTAGCTGGCTGCTCAACCGGAGCTAGCCTGCAAGCGGTGGGCGTTTCCGACTACATCATGGGCACAGCGAATAAGGATGCGGTGAGGAATGCCATTCAGACGGCGCCGCCGGCGGGGGGCTATGGCGCAAATTATATCGGAACAGGTGGAATACCCAGCGTCGACGACGTATTTGTGAATTCCTCCATGCAAACGCCGGACAATCTCAACAGCATGGTGCAGAAAATTTCAAAATATGCGGGTGCCCATGTAAATGGGCCCGCGACGGAAACGGACTTGCCTTCGGCGATGAGCGTGACAAATCCAATGACGGTGATGGTCAACGGAAATCTCACCATCAACAGCGATTTCACGGGCTATGGACTTCTGGTGGTCACCGGAGATTTGACGGCGAACGCAGATTTCGGGTGGAAGGGCGTGGTCCTGGTGATTGGGTCGGGGAATGTGCTGCTACAAGGCGGACCCGGCGGAAGCAGTGAATTCGATGGTGCGCTTCTCGTTGCCCATACCATGGACAACAGCACCGTGCCGCCGACGCCCTTGCCATCGCTGGGCCAGGTCAATTTTGATGCAACGAATGCGAAGGGCCGGGGAATCTATTACAACAGCTGCTGGGTAAAGATGGCGCTCACACCTCCAACATTTCAAGTGCTTTCCTTCCGAGAAATCGTTTCACCGAACTGATGGATGTCGGGATGCTGCCAGCGCGATGACGAGGTTGGGGCATCGCGGTATACTTATGGAATGGCACATTCGAATGGAGCGGGACAGATGCACGGCACAACCGTGTTGTGCGTGCGCAAAGACGGGAAAGTGGTGCTCATCGCCGACGGACAGGTAACCATGGGCGATCACGTCCTGAAACACACGGCGCGGAAAACCCGACGATTGTATAACGAAAAGGTAGTGGCAGGGTTTGCGGGATCGACGGCAGACGCTCTTTCGTTGTTCGAGAGATTTGAAGGCAAACTGCAGGAGCATTCGGGAAATCTGCAGAAGGCATCGGTGGAACTGGCGAAGGAGTGGCGGAAAGACCGGGCGCTGCGACACCTGGAAGCTCTGCTGATTGTGGCTGACGCGAAATCGACGTTCGTGCTATCGGGAAACGGCGACGTGATCGAGCCGGACGACGGGCTCTGCGCGATCGGGTCGGGCGGAACGTATGCGCTGGCGGCTTCGCGGGCATTGCTCAAACATGCAAAGCTGGCGACGAAGGAATTGGCCCTGGAAGCGATGCGCATCGCGAGCGAAATCTGCATCTATACGAATGAGAACTTCACGATAGAGGAACTTTAAAGACAAAGCTTCGGGCGTAGAGAACATACGGCGTATAAAGAATTGAGAGTACATGGCAACCAGAACTGAAAAAGAGATCACCTTGTTTCCAGGAGGAAACGGCGTCGTGACCCCGGAGGACGGCGAGATTCTGCCCGCCCTGGATGACATGACGCCGCGGGAGATCGTGGCGGAACTGGACAAATACATCGTGGGGCAGGCGGCCGCAAAACGGGCCGTAGCGGTGGCATTGCGCAATCGCGTGAGACGGCAAAAGCTTCCGCCGGAAATCGCAGAAGATGTACTGCCGAAAAATATCTTGATGATCGGGCCTACCGGCGTGGGAAAAACGGAAATCGCGCGCAGGCTGGCACGACTGGCAGGTTGTCCGTTCGTGAAAGTGGAAGCGTCGAAATACACGGAAGTAGGCTACGTGGGGCGCGACGTGGAATCGATGGTGCGGGACCTGGTGGAAACGTCAATCGACATGATCCGCGAAGAAAAGCTGGACGAAGTAGCCGATCGAGCAGAGCAGGCGGCGGAAGAACGCGTGCTGGATTTGCTGTTGCCCCCGCAAACCCCGGCGGCGGGAACTTCAGAGACGGATCTGGCGGCGCAGCGGGAACAGACGCAACGGACGCGGGACAAACTGCGCGTTCAGTTGCGCGAAGGCAAGCTGGACGCGCGGATGGTAGATCTGGAAGTGCGCGAGCGTGCGATGCCTTCGTTCGAAATTATTTCGAATCAGGGCATGGAAGAGATGGACGTGAATCTGAAGGACATGCTGAGCGGGTTCTTCGGGCAACAGAAAAAGAAACGCAAGATGAGCGTTGCGGATGCATTTGAGTATTTGATCCAGGAAGAAGAAAACAAACTGCTGGATATGGAGCAGGTGACACGCGTGGCGGTGGAGCGCGCAGAGCAGATGGGAATTATTTTCATCGACGAGATCGACAAGGTAGCGGGACGCGAGGCGGGACACGGGCCGGATGTATCACGCGAGGGCGTGCAGCGGGATATCCTGCCGATTATCGAAGGAACCACGGTGAATACGCGGTATGGAATGATTCGTACGGATCACATTCTATTTATCGCGGCAGGTGCGTTCCATGTTACGAAACCTTCAGACCTGATTCCGGAATTGCAGGGACGGTTGCCGATTCGCGTGGAGATGCAGTCGTTGAAAGAAGAGGATTTTGTCCGGATCTTGACGGAGCCAAAGAACGCGCTCATCAAGCAATACATTGCGCTGATGGAGACGGAAGGGTTAAAACTCCAGTTCACAGAAGATGCGGTGCAGGCTATTGCGCGATTCGCCACCAGCGTAAACGAACAGACGGAAAATATCGGAGCGCGGCGTTTACACACGATACTGGAAAAAGTACTGGATGAGATTTCGTTTGAAGCACCAGACCTCAAAAAGAAAAGCGTGAAAGTAGATGCGGTGTACGTCACCAAGCAGCTTGCGGATATCGTGAAGAACCAGGATTTGAGCCGGTACATTCTCTGAGCTCATCGCGCCGAATGGACACACCTAGCCCGGGCAAACACTGCAGACCGAGAAGAGCAGGAAATCAAGCAGCGGGTACCTGTGTATTCCCGTGGACCGCGGCTGCGCTGGGTACCATGCTTTTTTTGTCAATCGGATGCGGGGCACCGGGTGAGCCGGTACCTCCCTCGCCCCCGATTCCTGTAGCGATCACGGATTTGGCGGCACACCAGGCAGGCGATGGAGTGATGTTGGAATTCACAGTGCCGGGGAAGAGCGTGAGCGGCGATAAACTGCAAGACGTTCCTACGATGGAGATATTGCGGGGAGCCTTGGGTGCGGACGGAAGCGTGGATACCAAATCGTTTCGCGTGGTGGATACGGTTCCGGGAGCGATGCTGTTAATTTACGAGGAAAAGGGCAAAGCCCGTTTCCTCGATCCGGTAGCGCCTGAGGAGATTCGCGCGCATGCAGGAGCGACGATAATTTACCGGTTGCGCGCACGCGTTACGGACAAAAAGAGTTCTGCCAACTCGAATGACGCTTCGCTGAAATTGTATCCGGTAGCGGAACCGATCGACACACTGAACGCGCGAGTAACGGAAACCGGAATTGATTTGCGGTGGAATGTGCCACAGAGCGCTTCGGGCGGTGAGCCGATCAAGGGGATTGTGGAATATCATTTGTACCGTGGAGAAGTAGACCCGAATGCGCCAGAGGCTTCGGCGAAGGAACTTTTTCAGACGCCGTGGAAATCGCCGTTGCTGCGGATTACCGCAACGAAGACACCGGAGTATCGAGATTCCGCATTTGATTACGGGAAGACCTACGTTTACCTGGTGCGGACGGTGCTCGAAGAGTCTGGATCGGGGGTGGAATCCGGCGATTCGCGGGCGGCCATTGTAACGCCACTGGATACATTTCCGCCAACGGCTCCACAGGGAGTGGTGGCGGCGGCACTCGGTGAAGCCGAGCCCGGCAAATTCGTCGTGGATTTGTCGTGGTCGATCAACGTAGAACCAGATTTGGCGGGGTATCGAGTGTATCGAAGTGAGCAGCAGGGTGCGCCCGGGGAGAATCTAAATGTGGAGTTGGTGGCGACTCCGGCGTATCGGGATAACGCGGTGGAGAGTGCAAGGAAGTACTGGTATAGCGTGCAGGCAGTGGATCGCGCAGGGAATGTGAGTCAGGCGAGTGAGCAGGTTGCGGTGGAAGTCGGAACGGCAAAACCGTGATACTGGAAAGAAGCAGAAGACGGGAACTTCGATGGCTTTCGGCCGTCGGAATCCATCTTTCAAACCGGGTCTGTGGGGCACCCGAGGTCAATGGTGAAGCGGCGTTAAGCCGGAAAGACACGAGCACGGATAGAAGAGGAAGACTTTAGAAGGAGCACGGCGAGTTGATATGAAATTTTGTCGCTTCTTGGCGCCTGGCGCCGACATCCCCGTGTATGGAATTGTGGAACGCAATTCTCTGCTGGAAATAATGGGAGTGCCTTGGGGAAAGTGGACGAAGGCCGCGCGCAGCTACAGCGCTGACAGTTGCCGATTGATAGCGCCTCTGGAGCCAACCAAGATCGTGTGTGTAGGGCGAAATTATTCGGCACATGCGGCGGAACTGGGAAATGAGATGCCGAAAGAACCGCTGATTTTCCTGAAGCCGCCATCTTCGATGATCGGGCCCGGACAGACGATAGAGATTCCCGTCTATTCGAAGCGTGTGGAACATGAAGGCGAGCTGGGCGTGGTGATTGGAAAGAAATGCGCGCATCTGAACGATGACGATGATTCGCTGAGTTACGTGCTGGGATATACGTGCGTAAACGATGTGACAGCACGGGATCTGCAGAAAGCGGATGTACAGTTTACGCGGGGGAAAGGATTCGACACGTTTTGCCCGGTTGGTCCACACATCGAAACCGAGCTTGTACCGAATGATGTTCTGGTGGAAGCGACGGTCAATGGCGAGTTGCGCCAGTCCGGGAACACGTCGTTGATGGCCTTTCCGGTGCAATACCTGGTGCGGTGGATTTCGCGAATGATGACATTGCTGCCGGGAGATTTGGTTGCCACGGGGACTCCGGCCGGAGTAGGGCCGCTGGTGGCGGGGGACACGGTGGAGGTATCTGTGGCAGGGATTGGCGTGTTGCGCAATCAGGTGCAAAGTGCGGTGGAGTAGCTTCGCAGAAGCCGGAGTGATTCGGTAGAATAAAGAGTGGGGAACGTAGGACTCGAAATAAGCAGAAGAAGTGCGGCGAGACTCGTTCAACATTCCAGCCGAATCTAGAGACTGGTGAGGGTAAACGCGTTGAAAGAGTTGCTGGCGGATTGGAAAATGTTGGCGGTTTTTGTGGGCGGAGGAATTGCTGCCCTGGGGCTGATTGCGTATGCATTTGCGCGCCCCACAAGCGATCCGGATGCAGAGGAACGAAAAAGGCGATTGCACTTGAATCACATCGGGCGAATCGCGGAAGGCCAGGTGGTGGAATTGGCGGAACACGCAGCCCCGGTGGTGGAACAGCGGCGCGGGTTGCTTAGTGCGAAGGCAAAGCCGCTGACCGACAACCGGCCGCGGCACCTGGTTTCCTATAGCTATTCCATTTCTGGCGTGACGTACCAGACGGCACAGGATATTACCGGACTGGAGAGCCAAGTGCGTTTTGAACGGCTGGTGGCGGGGCATCCTGCCAGCGTGAAGTATGACCCCTCGAATCCGAGTGATTCGATACTGGTCGCGGACGACTGGTCTGGTTTACGGTAAGTTTCGCGAGACGTTTCGATTTCCTCCCTTTACCGATTGACGCGTTCTGATTTGCGGACGAATGCGCTATCCTTTGGCTGCTGGCTCTGAAGCTGTTGGTGGAAATCCATGAAACACGTGCTGCTATCCTTTTTGACGACGCTGTTGATCGTGGCGATGACATTGAGCGCGATGGTGATATTGGTGCGCGCGACGTTATATGTCACGTCGATTGAATCGCCCTTGCAGCGCGCGGGGGCAATTGGCGCGGAGTTGTTATTGGGGGTGGTACTGCTGCTGGGGACAGTGTGGCTGGCGACGCATCTGGCGGTGCTGATCTTTGCGCCGAGGCAGGACTCGACGGATTGATGGAGGGCGGGTTGGCTGAGAAAAATCATGTGACGTGGGAATCGTCACGAAATCAGGAACGTATCAAGCAGTTGCGTCGAATCGCTGCGGAAGCTGAAGCAGGTGGTGGTGCGGAACGTCGCGAACGGGAACATCAAGCCGGGAAATTATCGGCGCGGGAACGGATTGCCCTTTTGCTGGATGAGGGAACGTTTGAAGAACTAGATAAATTTGTAAGGCACCGCTGCATAGATTTCGGAATGGATGTGCTACGGCCACCGGGGGACGGGTTCGTAACCGGGTTCGGTCGAATTGCAGGGCGATTGGTGTACGTCTACGCGCAGGACTTTACGGTGTTCGGGGGATCGCTGTCGGAAGCGAATGCGCTGAAAATCTGTAAGATTATGGACCTGGCCATGCGGAATGGCGCGCCGGTAGTTGGATTGAATGATTCGGGAGGCGCACGAATCCAGGAGGGAGTGGCTTCCCTGGCCGGGTATGCTGATATTTTTTTGCGGAACACGCTAGCGAGCGGGGTAGTTCCACAACTTAGCGCGATTATGGGACCGTGCGCAGGGGGAGCGGTGTATTCGCCGGCCATTACGGATTTTATTTTCATGACGCGTGATACGTCCTACATGTTCGTGACCGGGCCGGATGTGATCAAAACGGTGACGCATGAAGAGGTCAGCAAGCAAGCGTTGGGCGGGGCGATGACCCACAATGCGACCAGCGGTGTGGCGCATTTTGTTTCGCGGGATGATGCAGACTGCTGTGCGATGATTCGCGAGCTGCTGAGTTTTCTTCCGTCCAACAATCTGGAGGACCCGCCACGGCAGGCAACGAATGATCCGTGGGGCCGCCGGGAGGAGTCGTTGAATTCGATTGTGCCGGAAGATCCCCTGAAACCGTACGACATTACCGACGTGATCCACGCGATTGTGGATGAAGGATATTTTTTTCAGGTACATGAACACTACGCAAAGAATATTGTGGTGGGGTTCGCGCGGATGGATGGGCGGTCGGTGGGAATTGTGGCGAACCAGCCGGCGTGTCTGGCGGGGACTCTGGACATTAATGCATCGGTGAAGGGGGCGCGATTTGTGCGTTTCTGCGACGCGTTTAATATTCCCTTGCTGACGCTGGAAGATGTGCCGGGATTCTTGCCGGGGACACAGCAGGAATTTGGCGGGATCATCAAGCACGGAGCGAAATTGCTGTTTGCGTTTGCGGAAGCGACGGTACCGAAAGTTACCGTAATCACGCGAAAGGCGTATGGAGGCGCTTATTGCGTCATGGCATCGAAGCATATTCGGACGGATGCGAATTTTGCGTGGCCTTCCGCGGAGATCGCGGTGATGGGGCCGGAAGGCGCAGTGGACATCGTGTATAAGCGCGAATTGAGTGCAACTGCGGGCGAGCAGAGAGCGAAATTGCGGGCAGAAAAAGTAGAAGAATTCCGGAACCGGTTCGCAAATCCGTTCGTGGCGGCAGAACGAGGGTACCTGGATGCGGTGATCGAACCGGCGGAGACACGTGCGCGGGTGATTACGGCGCTGCGGGCACTGGAAAACAAGACAGACACGAATCCGAAGAAGAAGCACGGGAACATTCCACTTTAGCCATGTACGCGGGCGTGGACGCATGCAAAGGCGGCTGGGTGGTGGCGAAAAGCAAAACCTGGCCGTGCCGGGAAGTGCCACTGCTAGCGATTTGCCCTGATTTTGTGTCGGTGATCTGTTTGACGGCGGATTGCAAGCGGGTGGCAGCGGACATACCAATTGGGCTGCCGCGCGGAAGTAAACTACGGAAATGCGATGTGGAAGCGAAGCGGATGCTTTCCGGACATAACACGTCGGCGCTGTTTTATGCGCCGCCGCGAGAAGCGCTTTCAGCCAAAACGCCTGTGGAATTTCAGAAACTACATCGAAAAGCACGAGGTACAGGCGCAGGACTGCCGGTGTGGGGATTCCTGCCAAAAGTAATGGAAGCGAACCGGTCAATGTCTGCGGCTCTACAGAAGCGGATTGTGGAATTCCACCCGGAGCTGACGTGGTTTCGATTGGCGGGAGAAAATCTGGAAACGAAGCATAGTCAGGAGGGCATTGCGGATCGCAAGAGAGTTTTGCGGAAGTTTGTCCCTGAACTCGAGAGGATTCTTCGGTGGAATGATTTTCTGGGGCGGGCCGCGGCAGTTGACGATTTGCTGGATGCCTTGGTCGGGATTGGGGTGGCGAAGGATTCGTTGAGGGGATCGCCGTGTAGGTTACCGAACGAACTGGAAGAAGTGGATGCGACCGGGTTGCGGATGGAGATTTGGTATTAACGGGGTGAAAGGATAGACCGAAGAAAAGGCCCCCACCTCAAAAGGAGGGAGCCGGGCACCCGGAGAATGACCAGGGGCATAATCCGGACTGACTGTGCCACAGAAAAGGCGCTCGATCTAAGGATCGCCCGCTACAATCAAAAGGGCCCCACTGGCAAAGCCGCCCGAACACAGCAAGAAAACCAAGAAAGGCACCATGGGTCGCTTCCCTACCTAGCGAAGCATCATTTCAGCAAGTACTGTTCGAGGAATTCTACGGTGGCGTAGAACTGGAAGTCCTGGTTGGCCTTTTTCTGGAAGCCGTGGCCTTCGTCTTTCGCCATGACGTACCAGACCGGTGTGCCCTGCTTTTTTAGGGCGGCGACGATCTGATCGCTTTCACTGACAGGAACGCGCGGATCATTTTTTCCGGCCACGACCATCATTGGTTTCTTGATCTTATCGATATTGTTCATGGGTGCGATTTTTTCCAGGAATTCGCGCATTTTAGGATCGCGTTCGTCGCCATATTCCACGCGGCGAAGATCGCGACGGTACGCTTCCGTGTGTTCCAGGAAGGTGACGAGGTTGGACATCCCGACGATATCGACAGAGCAACGGATGCGATCACTGTAAAGCGTGGAAATGGCGAGGGTCATATGGCCACCGTAGCTGCCGCCGGTAACGCCAATGCGAGAGGCATCGAGGTCGGATTGGGAGCTGATCCAATCGAAGAGCGCGTAGACGTCCTTGTAGGAGTCTTCGCGCAGAAAACCATTATCAAGCAGAGTGTAGGATTTGCCGAAGCCCGTGGAGCCGCGCACGTTGGGAAAAACAAGGGCGATGCCCAGTTCATTCAGATAATAGTTGCTGCGGCCGAGGAAAGTGGGTTGCGACTGACCTTCGGGTCCACCGTGAATTACAACGAGAACGGGACGTTTGCCGGTGAATTTGGCTGGTGGACGATACAGGAATCCGGAGATCATTTTGCCGTCAAAACTTTTCCATTTGACAAGTTGAGCCGCGGGGAAATCTTTGGTGGGCACGGCGGACTCGCTTTGCGTCCAGCGAGTGACCTGGCCGGTTTCGGCACTAAGCGAGTACGCATCACCGGTGACACGCGCGTCAGTGAGAGTGAAGCCAATTTCCTTATTGTTATGGTGCCAGCGCAAGCCGCCGATGACCCCGGCTGGATGCTGGGGATTGGAAATTTTGCGCGTGGCCGTGTCGAGGATGTGGATGGTGCCGCTGCCATCCTGGTTGGCGATAAAGGCGATGCGCTTGCCGTTACGGGAGAGATCGAATTCTTCGACATCCCAGGGAATAGTTGATGTGAGATAGGTGTGTTTATCTGTTGCCAGGTCAATGTAGGCCAGACGGTGGAATTCGGAGTCTTTGTCGGTGGTGATGTAGATACCTTTGCCATCCTTGGAGAATTGGCCATCACCGTAGGAGATTTTTTCTTTCACATCGCGCGGCGTGAAGGCAACTTTTTCGCCAGTCTTGGTGTCGACGAGCCAGAGATAGGATTCGTTGATGGAGAGCCCTTCGATGAGGAGGATTTTTGAGTCGTCGGGAGACCAATCGACGGGCTGCCAGCCGCCACCTGTGAGGTGCGTCAGGAGATGATCGGACTTGGGATCAGCAGGGTTCATCACCCATAGGTCGGTATCTTTGCCAGTGCGGCGCGTGGACATGTAGGCGATGTGATCGCCGTGGGAAGACCAGGGCCCCAGTAGATTGCGCGATTTGCCGTCGGTGAGGAGCGTAATGTTTCCGGTGGCGATATCGTAGCGATACAGCTGATACCATTCGCCGCCGCCGATGTCTTTGGAATAGACGATGTAGTCGCCACCGTTGGGGTGGAAGCGACCCAGGCGGACGGCATCGGCGAAAAATGTGAGCTGATGGCGTTCCCCATTCGGAGCGGAAACAAGGTGTAGCTGCGGAGTTTCTGCAAAGCGAGTGCTGATGAGCATGCTGCGTTGTGCGGGATGCCAATCGACAAGGTTTGCGCCACGATAAGCGGTGTACCGGCCCGCGTTGTCGGCTAGAGTGGCGGGGACTTTGGGGACGCCCTCGACAACGAGACTGTCTGGCGGATTGGCGACCGCTTCCTGGCTGTGGAGTGTTTTCGCGAGAAAAAACAAGAACAGGGTCGCGGCAAGACAGAGATGCTTTTTCATATGGCCCCCGGGAAATTCAGGCTTCTTTCATACACTGCAAACAATTGGACACGCAAGAGAGAGGTGGTCGAGGGAGGCCGCGATTGACATGGTAGAATCCGGCCAGTCAGAAAAAGACGATTATGTTCAGGAAAATTCTGATAACAAACCGCGGCGAAATTGCCGTTCGCATATCGCGCGCATGCCGAGAACTAGGAATCCAGACGGTGGCGGTGTACAGCGATGTGGATCGTGCTGCGCTGCACGTGCGATTAGCAGATGAAGCGTATCCGATCGGGGCAGCGCCTTCGCGGGATAGCTACCTGAATATCGACAAGCTGATGAATGTAGCGCTGCGGGCGGGCTGTGACGCGTTGCACCCGGGGTATGGATTTTTGTCGGAGAATTCAGCCTTGCCACGGGCTTGTACTGACGTGGGCATTACGTTTATCGGCCCGCCGGCAGAGGCGATGGAATCGCTGGGATCGAAAACGGCGGGGAAGCAACTGGCGCGACGCGCGGAAGTGCCTACCGTGCCTGGAACGAGCGAAGCCATCGAAAATCCGGAAGAAGTGCAATCACTGGCGCGAAGCATGGGCTATCCGGTGGTATTGAAAGCGGTGGCGGGCGGCGGCGGAAAAGGAATGCGCGTCGTCAACAGCGACGCGGAATTTGCGACCGCTTGGCGTGATGCGGCTTCTGAAGCAATGAATGCGTTCGGAGACGCGCGGGTATTTCTCGAGAAATACCTCGTAAAGCCGAGGCACGTGGAGATACAGATTTTTGCGGACGCGCATGGACGAGTGGTGTCGTTGGGAGAACGCGAATGCTCGGTGCAACGGCGGCATCAGAAAGTAATCGAGGAAGCGCCTTCGCCGGTGGTGACGCCGGAATTGCGGAGGAAGATGGGCGAGGCAGCCATCCGGCTGGCGCGAGCGGGCGGTTATGTGAACGCGGGGACGGTGGAATTTCTGGTTGACGCGGATCTTAACTTTTATTTTCTGGAAGTGAACGCGCGACTGCAGGTGGAACACCCGGTGACGGAGCAGGTGACGGGGCTTGATTTAGTGAAGTTGCAGATTGCCATTGCGGCAGGACACCGTCTGCCGTTTGCGTGGGAGACCATTACACCACGCGGGCATGCCATGGAGGTGAGATTGTATGCGGAGGATCCGGACAATAATTTCTTCCCGAGTCCCGGAAAGATATTGTCGCGACACGCGCCGACGGGGCCGGGAATTCGGTTGGATGAAGGCGTCTATGAAGGCTACACAGTGCCGATGGAGTACGACCCGTTGCTTAGCAAAGTGATTGCGTGGGGAAACAGCCGGGAGGAGACGATTGCTCGGCTGCGGCGGGCCCTGGACGAATACACAATTACGGGGATACGGACGAATGTAAGTTTGTTCCGACGGATTCTGGCGGAACCGGAGTTTCTGCGGGCGGAGATTCATACGAACTGGCTGGATGAATTGCTGGCCAAGCCGAGGCCGGTGGCAACGACTCCAAGAATTGGGACAGAAGATGCGGTGGCGATTGCGGCGGCGCTCTGGCAGAGCAATGAGGCGGGTTCGGGCGAGAAGACGGGCGGGACGCGGGAAGAGATATCCGAGTGGAAGAGGCGTGTGCGACGGGAACAGGTAGATCGGCGTTAACACGTGGGTGAAGACGCACAGCCAGGAATGGCTCGGCTACGGAAGAAGGAAAGCCGATCTAAAGATCGGCCAGTACAAAGGAGACTGCGTAGAGCCGCTTCTCTAGAAGATGCGGGCTGAACCGCAATTGATGAGATTTGAAATACAACTTGAGGGAGTGGGTGGAAAGCCGAAGCGCGTGGTGGAGTTGGAGCGCAACGGCGAGGGATATCGCATCCTACTGGACGGGAGGAAAGTGGATGCCGACGCGGTGCAGATATCGCCAAGCACGATTTCGATTTTGTTGAATGGGCAATCGTTCGTGGTGCATGTCACGCCGATGCCCGAAGGCAAGGTGAAGCTACAAACGGGGCCGCACGAGTACACGGCGGAGATGGTGGATCCCCGCGCCTGGAAGGGCCGCAAGCACAGCGTGGTGGAGGCGGAGGGAAAGCAGCAGATCATTGCGCCCATGCCGGGGAAGGTGATCCGGGTTCT
Organism: Candidatus Acidiferrales bacterium; assembly: GCA_963741165.1. Lineage (GTDB taxonomy): Bacteria > Acidobacteriota > Terriglobia > Acidiferrales > UBA7541 > Acidiferrum. Next base: position 262,554 of record CAVUHB010000003.1, read on the forward strand.
GGTGAAGGCGGGCGACCTCGTCGAGGCGGGGCAGGGTTTGGCGGTGATTGAAGCAATGAAAATGCAGAATGAGATTAAATCGCCAAAGCGCGGCGTTGTGGAGCGGATGATTGTGAAGGAGGGGCAGAACGTGGGTGCAGGCGAGATTTTGGCTTGGGTGGAGTAGGGCCAATCGAGGGCGGAACAAACCCAGAAAGAAGAAACTAACGCAGAGGCACAGAGTATGCCGAGGAAAGCTGATCGACTGGCGCCGGTCTCAAAAGTTGCCGCTACCAGGGTAAAAGGTGGGCGTAAAGCTGCCACTACGGAAGTAAGCGATTACTGGACGGCCGGCGGCGTTGAAGGAATCTGCGCTGGCGTTGAGGCAGGCGTGGCACCGGGAATCTTGGCGGCGTCGGGTAGTTTACCGGCGGCTTCTACTACCTGCTGGGCTAGATAGTTGCGAACTTTGGCTTCGTCGCGCGCTACGGCTAAATAGGCGGCACGCAGGAGCTGTTCTTTGCGGTCGCGCAAGGTGTCGCGAATGGTCTGCTGGACCTGAGGATCGTTAACGCCGCGCTGTCCGGCGGCTTCGCGGGCGACCAGTTTGAGGATACGAATGCTGTCTTTCAGAACAATGGGCTGACTGACCTGGCCGGGCTTCAAGCCCAGGACCGTTTTCTTCAAATTCGGGTCAGACTGATTCAAAGAGGATTCAGGAATGTATCCGAGATCGCCGCCGTTTGCGGAAGTGTTCATATCCTCGGAATAGTCCATCGCCACTTGGGCAAAATCCGCTCCGCTGTTCAGCTTGTCCACAATCATTTTAGATTTGCGAATGGCTTCTGCTTCGTTGGTGGCGTCATCGTTCTTGCGATTGCGAATCTGGGGTTCCTTGCGCGGGGTAATGACGATCTGCGAGATGCGGAATTGCGGCTCGGCCACGTTGAACTGATTCAGATTGGAATTGTAGAAATCGGTAACGTCCTGATCGGTGATGGTAATTTTTGCAGCGACTTCGCGATTCAAGAGTTTTTGAATCGAGAGTTGGCGGCGCAGATCGCGCTTGAGGTCATCGACCGTCATGCTGCGGGACTTCAGTTGGCGCTGAAATTCTTCCTCGGTGAACGGGCTCTTTAGCTCGGTGAATTTGTCTTCGACTTCGCCGTCGCTGGCTTCGAGATTGAGCTTTTTGGCGCGCTCTAGAAGGATTTCGTTGTTGATGAGTTGCTCGACGACGTTAAGTTTCAGCGAAAGTGTATCTTCCTGAGTGGGCTTCTGACCTTCAGGCGGAACCTGCGAGCGGTAATACTTGTCGACTTCGTCGCGCTTGATTTCTGTTCCATTAACGACGGCCCAGACATCGGCGGAGTGATGTTCGGCCTGTTTGCAGCCGGACAAGCCAGAAAACAGCAGTCCCGCCAAGGGCAGGAGCGCCCCGACGCGGGTTATTCCGCCGTTTCTCCAACGATTCGAAGAAGAACTGGGAGGAAATTTCAATGGATTGGCTCAGGCAGCTTTGGTGACGCGGCCCAAACGAATGCAGGCCGTGCAAACGCGCAATTGCTTGCGGGCGCCGTTTACAAGGGCATGAACATTCTTGAGGTTGGGGTTCCAGCGGCGACGCCGGGTGTTGTTGGCGTGGCTGACGACGTTTCCATAGTGCGGGCCTTTGCCGCAGAGATCACACTTCAATGCCATAACGCTACACTTCCTACTCTTAAAAGATAGAAAACGGATGCTTTAATAGTAACAGAAGGCAGGGGAAAGACAAAGAAGGTTGTGGGTGGATGCTCTGATAGAAGAGGGGAAAGTTTGGAGAATTTGAAAGAGGCGGTAGGTTTAGCCGATAAGGCGGTCTGCGTGGAGTACGGGGGCTTTGTTATACTGAGAGGCTCGGGAAAGACGATATAAACGTGAAATCGCTCCGCATCTCGATTGTGCAATACCTGAATACCGCACCGCTGGTGAGAGGGTTCACGCATGGCCCTCTGCGCGGGAAGTATGGATTGTCGTTTACCGTACCGTCGCAATGCGCTGAGGCTTTGCGCACCGGCGGGGCCGACATTGCGATTATTCCGGCGATTGAATATCAGCGGTCAGATGGACTGGTGGTGCTGCCGGATTTGTCGATTTCCTCGAAGAACACCGTGCGCAGCCTGCTGCTGATTGCGAAAAAGCCGCTGCGGGAAGTGTGTCGCGTAGCCCTCGATAAAAGCTCGCGCAGCACGCAAGCCTTGGCGCGGATATTATGCGCGAAGCGATGGGGAATTGCGCCGGAGTTCTTTGAGGCGGATCCGGACTTGAACGCGATGCTGGAGAGGGCAGATGCGGCTTTGCTGATCGGCGATCCGGCGCTGCAATTTTCACTGAACCCTGCGGCGTTTGGGGTACTGGTCCCCGGAACAAATCTCGATGTGTACGACATGGTGGAGGAGTGGCGGGCGTTGACGAATCTGCCAGCGGTGCTGGCGGTTTGGGCGGGACGACCGGAAGTGGTGACAACCGAGGTGGTGCGGGATTTCCAAGCTTCCATGGAATATGGGATGGAGCATCTGGATGAAATCAGCGCAGAAGCGGCTGTCGAAATGAACCTGCCTGCGGCGGAACTGCGCCGCTACCTGGTGGAAAACATCGATTACCGGCTGGATGAGGAAAATGCACATGGGCTGCGACGGTATTACGAACTGGCGGCGGAGACTGGGATTTTGCGTGAAGTGCGGGAAGTGGTGATGGCCGGGACAACGGTTGCTGCAGAGCAGCGGGCGGAACTATCGGCAACCCGTCAGCGATAGAACGAAGCGAGGAAGGAAAAGCCGTGGGAATCACGAAACAAGAAGCGCTCGAGATGCTGCAATCGGACGATCTGGTCGGCATCGGCATGGCCGCGCATCAATTGCGGTTGAAGAAGAATGATCCGTGCATCGTGACGTACCAGATCGACCGCAACATCAACTACACGAATTTCTGCACGGAGTATTGTTCGTTCTGCGCATTCTACCGTCCGCTGGGCGCAAAGGATGGGTACATTCTTTCATTCGAATCGATCTACGAAAAGATTGAAGAGATGCTGGAACTGGGGGGCACGGGCGTACTACTGCAAGGGGGGCTACATCCGGACCTGCAGATTGGCTACTACGAAAATCTGCTACGCTCGCTGAAGAGCCGCTACCCGCAGGTGCATTTACATTGCTTTTCGGCGCCAGAAATTTTGTGTATCGCGGAGGTGAGCGAGATCAGCGTACGCGAAACGATTCAGCGATTGATGGATGCGGGCCTGCAATCGATTCCCGGCGGCGGCGCGGAAATTCTGGATGACGAGATCCGTGCGAAAATCGCTCGGCTGAAGTGCACCAGCGACGAATGGGTGGAAGTGCACCGCATCGCGCATTCGCTGGGGCTACGTACGACGGCGACGATGATGTTCGGGTGTGGTGAAACGCTGGAGCACCGCGTGAATCATTTCGCGCGGATACGGCAAATTCAGGAAGAGACGGGCGGATTTACGGCGTTCATTCCCTGGATTTTTGCGCCGGAAAACACGGCTTGGGGAAAGAAAGTGCACGAGACTACCGCAGTGGACTACTTGAAGACTCTGGCGGTGAGTCGGTTGTATCTCGACAACATCGATCACATTCAGTCGAGCTGGCTTACGCCGGGGATCAAGGTTTGCCAGATCGGGTTGCAGTTTGGGGCGGACGATGTGGGCAGCATTTTGATTGAAGAGAACGTGGTGTTTGCGGCGGGAGTGAAGCGGCGAACGAATGAAGAAGAGTTGCGGAGGATTATTACGGATGCGGGATTTTTGCCGGCGCAGCGGGATACGTTGTACCGGTCGTATGCGTTGAAGTCGCCGTATGCGCCGAGGCCGCAGGCAGCGTGAGGTAAAGCGAGCCAATTGCCCGGCAAGCAGCGGCGGGAATTCTACTTTGATGTATCGCGGAGAAGTACAACGTCCGATTCGACGTGACCACGCCCGACCAGAAGCTGTTTAGGATCTGGCGAGTAGCCAAATGCAAAGATTTCGTCAGAGGTAAACTGCGTGATTTGGCGATTTGGTTAGCTGTCGAGCGGCTGCATCCAGAGGTTGTCCACGTTGTTATCGCCTCCAATGGGATAGACCACCGCCAACCCGTCAGCAGTGAAAATAGGCGCCCGGCTACGACTGGAAACGACCCGGGGATCCTCATCGAACACTCGCGGCGGGCCAAGCAGAAAGTCGCCGATCTGAAGATCGCTCACTAGAAAGGCCCGCTCAGGGAGTTCGAGTCAGTCATTTTGTGGATTATTGTGGCGGCTGGGGAACGATTCGGAGATAGGGGCGGAGCGTTTTCCAGCCGTTGGGAAACATCTTTTTGGCTTCATCGTCAGAAACCGCGGGGACAATGATTACATCGTCACCCGGTTTCCAGTTCACCGGCGTGGCCACTTTGTGCTTGGCGGTGAGCTGCATGGAATCGAGGACGCGCAGGACTTCGTCAAAGTTGCGGCCGGTGCTCATCGGATAGACAAGCATCAGCTTGATCTTTTTGTCCGGGCCAATGACGAATACGGTGCGCACGGTTTGATTGTTAACGGCGGTGCGGCCATCACAAGTTTCACCGGCCTCGGCGGGAAGCATGTCATAGAGCTTGGCAACTTTGAGTTCGGGATCGCCAATCATGGGGTAAGTCACCTTGTGGCCCTGGGTCTGTTCGATGTCTGCTACCCATTTACTGTGACTGGTCACCGGGTCCACGCTCAGTCCAATAATTTTGCAGTTGCGCTTCTGAAATTCCGGCTGAAGGCCGGCCATGTAGCCGAGTTCGGTGGTGCAGACGGGGGTAAAGTCTTTGGGGTGCGAGAACAAGATGGCCCAACCATCACCCATCCACTCGTGAAAATTGATTGTGCCCTGCGAACTCTCACAGGTGAAATTGGGAGCGTCGTCATTGATTCGTAACATGAATTACCCTCCTGGGGATAGGAATAGAGTTCTGGATGGTGCACGTTTTACTTTTCGCTTGAGCGGTCTCGCGTGTAGACGTTTTGTCGTGGAAAAAATTCTAAGAGGTAAAGACGTAATTTGCAAATAAAGCGATTGAATGGTGAGTCTTCGTTCCGCGAAATTTGAACCACCATCAGAGCGTATAGAGTGAAACTATTTTTTGAGGCGGAGGAGAATTTCGAGTTCGGTGCCATCAGGGAAATTGAGGGGCTCGGGGAGTTGGAGCTGGCCGTTTTTGCAACGGGCAAGGATGCGCATGGTGGTGTCTTTTGTGGAGGGCTTCTCGACGGGCAAGGGAGGTGCACCCCCGCGAGAGGTTTCGTCCATGGCCTGATTGGCTAAGGCATCGGCTTCACTGTTTTGTTCGCGATAGATGTGGTCGATACGGAAAGATTCGAGCGACAAGGACATTTTTTTGGCGCGTTCGAATAGCGGGCGCAGATCTTCACTCTTCACTTTGTACTGGCCGCGCATCTGTTTGACCAAAAGTTCGGAATCGCTGAGGATGCGCAGGGCACGAATGCCGTGGGCGTCGGCATAGTCGAGTGCGGCAATCAGACCGAAATATTCGGCGACGTTATTGGTGGCATGGCCGATGTATTTTTTCAGGCGGGCGATGATTTCGCCCTTCGGATCGCGGATGAGAACGCCATAGGCAGCGGGGCCGGGGTTGCCACGCGAACCGCCGTCGATATTGGCCTGGAAAGTTGGAAGGGGCTTGCGCTCGGGCTCGTGATCGCCGAAGAGGCCTCCGCCATGAGCAACTGGTGGGCGCCTGCTCATGTCAAGACTCGATAGCTTCAGAGGGAGATGGGCCTTCGGAACCCTCGCGACCGGAGGAAGGTGGAATGGGTTCAAGGGTGTAGAGAATGCGGCCACAAGTTTCGCAGCGGAAAACTTCTTCGTCGACGTCGTTCTTTAACAGCTGCAGGACATGAGGAAGTACGCGCATACCGCAGCCTTTGCACTGGTGGTCGCGGACCTCTGCCATGACGGACCCGGGAAGTCGCTTGGCGATGCGGATGTAGAGTTCGAGCAAGCCTTCGGGAATTTTGTTGGCGAGTTCTTCCCGTTTGGCGAGGGAGGCTTCGAGTTTTTTCTTCTCGTCGCCGTATTGCGTTTCGATTATTTTTTTCTCCGCGGCAATACCTCGCTCGGCTTCCTTGAGGTCGGCTTCCAGATGGCGGGCGCGAGCTTCGACTTCTTCGATAGCCATCATTTTGCCGAGTACGCGATCCTCGGCCTGGGCGGCTTCAGCTTCGGCGTTGGCAATTTCATGTTGCAGGGCCTTATAGGCTTCGTTGGTTTTTACGGAAGCGCTCTGGTCGCGGTATTTTTTGGCGCGTTCTTTCCACTGCACGACATCGAGTTCAAACTTTTTTCTCTCGGATACGGCCTGGGCTTGCGCGGCCTTGGCGTTGGCAACGGCGGTTCGCGCACCAGTGAGTTGGGCATCGGCATCACGCATGCGTTTGGGCAGGCCGGCAAGGTCCGATTGAAGCGAGGCGATCAGTTGATCGAGCACCTGGAGTTCCTGTAGCTGGCCGATGGCGGGATGCATGAGGAGCGATTCTAGCACAGGGACTGGGAATCGCTTTGCCGACTGGGCCTGGGTGGCTAGAATGCAGAGGTTGCAGCGAGAAAGTAAAACGAGGAGGCGAACGTGCCGCACGTGCAGATAACCTGGGTGGAAGGACGGTCGGTGGAGCAAAAGCGGAAGATCGCAGAACGGCTTACCGCAGTTTTAATTGAGGAAGGAAAAGCGAAGCGAGAGAACATTCACGTGGCGTTCCATGATGTACCGGCAACAAATTATGCGGAGGCGGGTATGCTGGTCATTGACCAGAAACGCACACCCTGAAGCCGGCTGGCAGCCTCCGCACGGTGACACACGGATCGGAAAATCAGGAAGCCTTCATGTCTCGGTGAATCAAGGTGGCATCGACGAAGTAGCCGAGCCCAACGACCAGCGGCAGGATGCCGAACGACGCCGCGACCATGGTCTCCGGTTCATTCGCGAAACGAGCGATACTGGCAAACATCAGGAAGAAACCGAGTCCGGCACTGACCAAAAGAATCCCGGAACGCCGCGACCTGGCGAATTGGGACAGTTCGGGCTCCATAGGAACAGTTGCGCCCCGAGCAATCGCTGCCATGCGCTCTTCGGTGCGCAGTTTGCGAACACGGTAGTAGGTATATAAGCCCGCCAGCGGTATTCCACACGTCAGGACTACCGCAACGAGGCCAATCAATTCTCCGCCCATAATATGCTCCTTCGATAAATCTAGTTGCCTGGGCCGCTTGTTGCGGTCTCACCATAAGTTACGCAATAGCGATGCGAAAAGTTCCTGAAGAGCAGGGGCAAATCCGAGGGCTTGGCAAGACTCCCGGAGGCTTTTCTCCGTGAGCGGAGGCTCTGTTCTTAAGGATGCTTTTGCCCCGAAGCTAGCTCTCGGAGCCTCTTATAAGCCATGAGGACAATGACTTGTAGGCTAGCGACTTGAGATTAGTCCGATTTAATTTGCATACGGGAATCGATGGAAAGGGTCGGGTAGCGGATGGGAGAACTTTCCGGGGCGGGAGGATGCTGGGCGATAATCTGGAATTCAGCGTCAGAGCAGCTGATCTGGTAGCTATAGCCATCACGTTCGGGTCTGGCCAAGGTGAGTGAGCCAGAAGAGATCAGTTCATCTAGCGAAGCACAATGGCCATTGGTGGCGATGCTGCCGCGTTCGGCTTGGGCAATCTGCAAAAGGTCGCTACGAACTCCAGTGAGGCTGATGACTTGGGTGGGAGCAGTACCCGAGTCGGTGGTAGGCATTCTCTTAAGATAAATTTCATAGATGCCAAAACCGAGGGCAACGACAACGAGTAATGCAGCAATGGGACGCATAAGCGAATTCTGCAGGGAGTAACAAACGCTTACAAGGATTTCCGACAAGGTCGGTGTATTTGAGAGCAATAGGGATGTAGCTCAGTGCCGATGAGGAAGCGGCCGCCTGCGATGTGGGGGGGGTGCAGTCCGTGCCGGAAGATTCCGTGTTGTGTTGTACGGAGGGATGCGACTTTGCTGTCGCAGGCTTACGGGACGTTTGCTACCAGCGCGCGGAGGACATCGCGGAGCCCAGGGCCGGGCATACTTTTTGGGCGATGGAAGGGTTCTCGCCAGACTACCCACCATGGGAAAACAGCACGGCGGTGATATTTCACTATCCGGCTGGCGAGTCAACCCACAGAAAATTGGCTGGAAGGACAGGTGAGTAAATGGGCAAGCAAACGCGCAAGAGCATTGACCCTCGCAGACTTCTCCAGTAACAACGATAGATAAAGTCTCAAACGAAGATAGGAGTCCTCGATGAACACGAAGTCCCCGTACGCTCTGGCACTCGCTTCCCTGCTCTCCCTGTGCATGGCCATTCCTGCGGAACTTAGCGCCGGGGCTGACGGATCGCAACGCGCGGGAGAGGTAAGCAAGGTTATACCAGCGGTGAACATCGCAAGAAGCGGAAAAACTCTGCCGGCAGAGGCAAAAACAGTTGTGGATTGGGATGACGTGGTGAAAACGGAGTCGAGTGCACGAGCGCGCGTGGCGCTAGATGATGGATCAGTCTTGAACGTGGGATCGGATTCTTCGGTGCACGTAGTAAGACACGACAAAGGGGCACAACAAACGGACCTCGAAGTAGGATTCGGGAAGATGCGCTCGCAGGCGCAGAAGATTTCCAAACCCGGCGGGAAATTCGAAGTGCACACTCCGGCGGGGGTGGCTGGCGTAGTAGGGACAGATTTTTTTGTGTCTTATGAAAACAACGTCATGACCGTAATCGTGTTTGAGGGCACGGTGAAGACCTGCAACCTGGCAGGTGTTTGCGTGAATGTAGGGGCGGGGCTGATGTCGATGGTGAGAACAGGAGATAATTCCGCGCCGAGCAATCCAGCACAGACGCCTCCGAGCACCTTGACGGAAGCGGTGACGGCCACAAATCTGACCGGACCGCCAAAGTCAGAACAAGCGCATCACCTCAGCAAGGACACGGCAATTGCGATTGGTTTTCTCGTGGCCATTCCGGCGATCGTGGTGCCGCTCATCCTAAATCAGGGATTTTCTACCACAACCACGGTACCGAAGCCGACGTGTAATCCAAATTCGCAGGTCGGTTGCAGATAACTTTATCGAAACTAGCTCGCAACCAGACCCCGGCACGCGGCGTGCCGGGGTCTTGTTCATTTACAACGTTAGACGGGGTTCGGTTCATCTAACTTGATTGAAGTAACCTGACCGCCACACCCCGCGAAACCGCGCTTTGTCGGACCGAAGGCGGTGGCGTACACTGAACGCTTGTAGATCGCGTCTAACGTGGAGTGAGGCACCCCTTGAACGAAATTAGCTACGCAGTGCGGCACCGCCGCGTCCTTCCCATCCTTGGAATACTTTTCACGGCGATAATTTTGAGCTTATGGCCAAGCGTTGCGCCTGCTGCCGGAGATGGAAGTGCGAAGCCCTCCTCGCTATTCCCGGCAATGAAAACGGAATTGGAGCGGTCGATGAAGACCTACGGCGTGCAGGATCCGGCCGCGTACTACATCGGATATGCCCTGACGGAAACGCAAAGGGCGACGGTTTCTGGATCAAACGGGGCGCTATTGAACAGCGAAGAAGCGCGGAATCGCTGGCTGGAAGTTTCCGTGCGAACGGGTAATTATCAACTTGATGACACTCACAAGGTGGACGGAAGACAGCCCCCCAACGGCGGGCCGGGAACTAGCGCGCCAATTGACGACGATCCGGAAGTGCTGCGGCGCGCGATCTGGCTGGAAACCGACAAGCAATACCGGGCAGCCGCTGAAGCGCTGATCAAGATAGAAACCGGCAAGGAAGTAAAGGCGCAATCGGAAGAAGGAAAAGCCCCTGATTTCTCGCGAGAGAAACCGCAGAATTACATCGGGCCGTGGGTATCGTTTCAATTGGACCGCAAGCCCTGGGAAGAAAAAGTCCGGACATACACGAGATATTTTCGAGATTCAGCGGCGGTAATCAATTCGATCGTGACGTTCACGGCGCAGGGACAGAACACTATGCAGCTGAATTCGGAAGGTACGGAGCTGCAGTTCGGGCAGGTACGCTACCGGTTGGACTTGTTCATCCAAGGCAAAGCGGGCGACGGAATGGACATCAATCGTTACTACAGCTTTGATTGGGTGAATCCGAGCGAAGCACCGGATGACAAAGCTGTATACGCAGCGGCAGGACAACTGAGAAAAGAGCTGGAAGGGCTGGTGGTCGCGCCGATCAACGACCCAACGGTTGGGCCGGCACTGCTGACGGGACGCGCTGCAGCGGTTTTCTTCCACGAAGTGTTTGGGCATCGGGCCGAAGGACATCGACAGAAGGACGTGAACGAAGGACAGACATTTACAAAGAAAGTAGGCGAACCGATCCTACCGGACTTCCTGACGATTTACGACGACGCCACGCAGCGAAAGGTGGGCAACCAGGAATTGCTTGGTTTCTACCAGTTTGACGACGAAGGAGTGAAGGCAGAACGTGTAACGCTGGTAGAACACGGTGTGCTGAAGAATTTCGAGATGTCGCGCTCTCCGATTGCGGGATTTCCACGCAGTAACGGTCACGGACGCCGACAACTCGGAGCCGAACCAGTATCGCGACAGGGCAATTTGCTGGTGCAAAGCAGCAAAACGCTGACGAATGCACAGCTGCGTGCGAAGTTCATCGAACTGATCAAGCAGCAGAACAAACCGTATGGATTGCTGATCGACGACATTGCGGGCGGATTCACGCTGACCGGCCGCGGGCAGCCACAAGCATTCCAAGTGGAACCGCTGGTGGTCTACAAGGTGTTTGCAGACGGACGGCCTGACGAACTGGTGCGAGGCGTTGATATCGTAGGTACGCCGTTGGCATCGTTGACCAAAATTGTCGCTACCGGAGATACACAGGAAGTGTTCAACGGATATTGCGGTGCAGAATCCGGTTCGGTGCCTGTGTCTGCGTCGGCCCCGGCCATCCTGACGTCAGAATTGGAAGTACAGAAGAAGGCGACATCTTCCGATCGACCGCCCATTTTGCCGCCACCGGCACATGACCCCGGCAAAGCGGGAGGTATCGAGTAATGGGAATACTTCGACAGGCAGTCATGCTGTTTGCACTCTGCAACGGGACGTATGCGCTTGCGCAAGTACCGGCCGACAACGATCACACTTTGCAGGCAATGCGAGATGAAATGGCGCGGGCGAAAACGCGGCTCGAACTGAAGTTGCCTCAGTCGGAACAGCCCGTGCGGCCGTATTTCGTAGAATATCGACTGTTAGATCTTGATATACGCGAAGTGGTGGGCCAGTTTGGCGCGCTGATGAGTACAAACCGCACCCGAAGCAGGGTCATGAACGTTGCGGCGCGAATTGGAAGTTACAAGCTGGACAGCTCGAATTTTGTGAGCGAGGACGCATTCCGTGGGTTCATTGGATCAACGGGCAGCGTCGGGATTGACAAGGACTACGATTCGTTGAGGCAGGATTTGTGGATTGCAACCGACCAGGCATTCAAGGAGGCCGCAGAAACGTACTCTCGGAAGCAGGCATATTTGAGCAGTCTGGCGCGCGCGTCCGATATCGACGACTTTGCGCATGTGCAGGCGGTACAGCATGTTGAACCGCTGACAACGTCCGATTGGGCTGGACGGAATTGGGAACAGGAAGCTCGGGAGACTTCCGCAGCGCTGCGATCGTTTCCGCAGATTTACGATTCGCGGGTGACGTACTACCTGGTTTACATGACCGAGTATCTACTGACAAGCGAAGGGGCGGAAATGCGGACAAATCGCTCGTTCGCGGCGATAGAAGCAGGCATGAACACGCTTGCGAGCGATGGCATGCAGGTGAATCATTTTTACGCCACGTATGCGCCGCGGCCCGGGGATCTGCCGGGAGCAGATATCGTGCGGAAAAATCTGAATGTAGCTGGGACGGAATTGATGGCCATGCGTGCAGCGCCGCCTGCGCCGGACTATACGGGGCCGGTGCTTTTCGAATCGAGGGCCGCGGCAGCGTTACTGTCGCAGGTGCTCAGCCCATCGCTGAGCGGAGCGCGTCCACCACTGGCGTTCCAACCGGTAGTTGAGCAATTGATGAGCAGCCTGGGAGCGCGGAGCGATTGGAGTGGAAAAATTGACTCGAGGGTGCTACCCCTGACGGTAACCCTGGTGGATGATCCGCTGCTGAAGGATTACAAAGGGACGCCGGTAATTGGCAGCTATACGATCGATGAAGAGGGGGTCCCTGCGCAGAAGGTGATTCTTGTTGAAAACGGAAAGCTCAAGAATCTGCTGATGTCGCGACGGCCAGGACCGGATTCTAACACCTCAAATGGCCACGGACGGGCAGCGTTTCTAGCCGATGCAAAGCCGGTGATGAGCAATTTGGTTTTTTCTTCGAGTGAAGCGGTTTCTGCGGATGACTTGAAGAAGAAATTCCTGGACTTGTGCCGGTCGGAAAAATTGGAGTTCTGCATGGTGGTGCGGCAGATGGACAATCCATCATTGAGCTTGATGCATCAGGAAGATTTTTCTGAACTGCTAGCAAGCTTTGGGGGGAATGCCGCGACAGAGCGGCTACCGCTGGTGGTCTACAAGATATACACAAAAGATGGCCGCGAAGAGCTGGTTCGTGGCGCGCGCATTTCCGGGTTTAGCGTGCGTACACTGCGAAACATCGCGGGAATCGGCAATGATGAATTCGTCTACAACTATATGCAGAGCCAGATTGCGGGAGTGTCCGGCACTGCGTTGGGAGCCTTCGGGACGGCACAGAACGGATTGCCGGCGACCGTGGTGACACCCTCGCTGCTATTTGAGGAGGTCGAAGTGCGCGGGGCGCGAGGGGAGCCGAAACGGCTGCCGATATTGTCTGAGCCGCCGATGACGGCAAGAGCGGGTATTTGAAAGACCAATCCAAATAGTTGACCATGGGGGGCAAGTTTTATCGTGCCCCCTTTTTTGGCAGGCAAATTCAAGGTTGCCGTGGGCCTTGTTCTGAAAGCGGCCTCTCGGGGCACGGGGCAATCGTAAACCCAGCCCGTGCTTTGCGCTAAACCCAATCATCGGTCGGTGTCTGGCTTTTCCGAAAACTCCCTGCTCTGGGGGGTAAATGGCAGAAGCATGTTCAAAGGCTTGGATGGGGATCTTGTAGGACTGCGTTCGGAATAGCCGGGATCATGGAAGTTGCCCGGTGTGAAAGACTAACCAGGAGCGGCGGAACCAGTCCAATCCCGGGTGGGGTGTGCACATGGCGAACATCGGACAGGATGTTCGATTTGCGCTACGGATGATTCGCAAGAGTCCTGGATTTGCCTTGGCGGCAATCCTGACGCTGGCGCTGGGGACTGGTGGTACGACAGCAATCTTCAGCATCGTGGATGCGGTGATGCTTCAGCCGCTGCCATTTCCGGCACCCGACAGTATTGTGAATGTGTGGGAGAAACCCCAGGCGGGGACAGCAACCCAATTTCCACGCTGAATTTTCTGGACTGGAAAAACCAAAATACGGTTTTTACGAAGATGGCGGCGCAGACATGCACCAGTGTGACCCTAAGCGGCACCGATGCGCCGGTAAGACTGCGGGACGGACGAGTAGGCGTGGGGTATTTTGAAATCCTTGGCGCGAAGCCGATGTTGGGCAGAACATTTGCGGAAGATGAAGACCAACTCGGGAAGCAGTTTCAAGTGATATTAAGCCACAAGGTGTGGCAGAACCGCTTTGGCGAAGATCGCAATATCATAGGCAGGAGTATTCGCTTGAACGGAGCTCCCTACGCGGTGATCGTCGTCATGCCGCCGGGGGCGTACGACCGCATGTGGCAGGAGGTCTGGACGCCCCTGGCCTTCAAGCCTGAGGAGATGACGCGGGATTATCATTGGATGCTCTCATGGGCGCGAATGAAGGCGGGAGTCACGTTAGGTCAGGCGCGCGAACAGATGAAAGGGATTGCCGCGCAGATCGAGCAGACATATCCGAACTCCAATCAGGGGTGGAGTGCGAAGGTTGAGCGATATCAGGACTCGGTCGTGAGCAGTAATCTTCAACCGTCGTTGCTGGTGTTGCTTGCGGCAGTGGGTGCGGTACTGCTGATCGGCTGCGTAAATCTGGCAAATCTTTTGCTGGCGCGCGGGGTTGGACGAGAGCGCGAGGTGGCGGTGCGAGAAGCGTTAGGCGCGGGTCGTTGCCGCTTGGTGCGACAGTTTTGACAGAGAGTGTATTGCTTGCGGGGATAGGCGGTGTTGTGGGTATCGCACTGGCCTACGGGCTAATGGTGGGGCTGAAGGTCTGGATGCCGCGCTTCACGATACCTGCCGAAGCCGACGTGCGATTGAATGGAGAAGTGTTGCTGTTCGCCTTGGTGGTGGTATTTGCAGCCGGCATACTGTTTGGGATTGCGCCGGCGCTCCAAACCATCAAGACAGACCTTGTGAATTCACTGAAAGAAGGGGGACGTGGAGGAACAACCGGTATTAACCGGACCTATGTCAGGAATGTATTGGCGGTGACGGAAATTGTGCTGGCATTTGTATTGTTGTCGGGTGCGACGCTGCTGATTCGAAGTCTTTATCGGTTGCAGCAGGTTGATCCGGGATTCGAGTCGAGCAACGTCGTAACGATGCGCTTTCCGATGACCACTGAGCAATATCCGGGCGGACCCCGCATCATCAGCTATCTGGGACAGATTTTGGAAAAGGTACAGGCTGTGCCGGGCGTGCGTGAGGCCGCGATGACCGGCGCGCTGCCACTTTCTGGCTGGCCCGATGGAATGCCATTCTGGATCGAGGGACAACCCTTTGTGGAGGTTGCCAAACGTCCGGCCGTGGGGTTCGAACCCGTTAGCCCATCGTACCAGTCGACGATCGGTATGCGGCTGGAGAAAGGTCGATGGCTCGCGGAAACGGACACGGCCACAACCGTGCCTGTGACGGTAATCAATGAAACTATGGCGAAGAAATATTTTAGTGATCAGGAGCCGATTGGTAAGCGCATCCGGATTGAACAAATCATTCCGGGGCAGCCGGCATTGGGACCAGAAATCGCTTGGGAAGTTGTCGGCGTCGATGCGGATGAAAAGGCATTCAGTCTGGAAGACTCGAGCGCAAGACTGTATGTGCGCATAAACAAAGCCCCAGTCCCAATCAATCGATGGTGGTGAGGGGAGCGATGGATCCGACTCATCTGGTGAAATCCATCGAAGCGGCCGTTTGGGAGTTGAACAAGGATCAGGCCATGGACGACATCAAGCCACTCGAACAGCTCAAGACTGAGTCGCTCGGGGAAAACCGCATGCGGACGATACTGTTGGGAACGTTTGCGGGATTGGCCTTGTTGCTTTCGGCAATTGGCGTGTATGGAGTGATTTGCTATTCAGTGACCTAGAGAACAGATGAAATGGGGATACGAGCCGCGCTCGGAGCGAGCCATAGGGAACAATTGACGTTGGTGCTGAGAACAGGAGTGGCGTTAACTGGGGCGGGGCTGGGGATCGGAGTGTTGGGAGCTCTAGCGTTGACCAGATTGCCTGTCAGTTTGTTGTTTAGTGTGAGTCCGCGCGATCCGCTCAGCCTGGCAGTGGTAGGCATGGTGCTGGCGTTGGTTGCTGTGGCGGCTTGCTATATACCCGCCAGGCGCGCCACCCGGGTAGACCCACTGGTGGCGCTGCGGCATGAGTGAACGGTGAGTGGAGTGGAGCCTAGGAAGTAAAGAAAATGCTGCGTTCGGAAGTCGACCTACAGACACCCAAAACCGCAAATCGAAGAGGCCGATCCAAACAACGGTCACGACAAAGCCAAGAGCACCGGCAAGAGCACCAGCACTACAACTGCAGCCGAGGAATTGGGCATCACTGCTTCACGTTGCCAAGGATGTCTTCGTATTCGTCGATGGTAACTTTGTCGAGTTTGTTTGGAATCGTAAAGTTTAGCGTCTCGGTCGGGTGGGTTGCGGAAATGCTCCCGAGGCGAACGATCTTGTCCCCCATGTGCGCGTAGAGTGGAACGACGTCCTTCCAATTGTCGGGGACGCCGGTGCGGGTAAGTTGAGCAGAAACAGTAGTCTTGCCATCCGTAGTCGGAGAAAGTGTGGCATGGAAACTGTACTGCGGTAGGCCGACGCCGTAGACATATTGATCGAAGAACCAATCCATCTTGTGGTTTTCATCCAGATCCATACTTTTGGTCATATGTTTTTCGACAATGGCTTTGAAGTCTTCGGTCGAAGCAGACTGATTGCTAAAGGTCTTGCAGTAGTCCTGCATGGTTTCCTTGAAGATGTGTTCGGGATCGGGATTTCGTGGGTCCATCATCTGGATATGGAGCATCTGCAGGACATAACCACCCTTTGAATAAATGAGGTCTTGGTAGGAACCGGGGTCGGTGACCGATGAGCGGATGCGCTGGCCCATCCAGATGGGCCCAAGATTTTCCCGTTTGTGACTGTTCAGATCGGGCTTATTCAGATTGTCCTTGACGATCCGGAACTGAGCCAGGGATTCCTTCATACTTTGGCGATACTGTACGTAGAGAAGTCCGGAGAATTCCGCAAACCCTTCAGAGAGCCACTGGTCGTGATAGCTCTTCCAGCCCACGCGATGGCCCCACCATTGGTGCGAGCTCTCGTGAGCACGAAAGAAATCGGAAACCTGGGTTTGGTTCTTAAAACCAATTGCGTGGCGTTGGGTGGGATCGAGGAAAGTGAACCAACCCAGGTAGAGCAACCCGGGCCAGCCCTGGCCATAGTCTCCAGCGATACTGACGACGGAGAGTGTTCTATACGGATAGGGCCCAAAATAGCTTTGAAAAAGCCGAAGGGTATTTGCAGTTTCTACGTTGATGGTTTTGCCGAGGCTGGAGGGAGTGAGGGTACCGACCGCGCTAGTCGACGCGTGGCCTCCCATACCACCGGGACCACTGGCGAGGTCGTCCAGAGGTCGATCGAAATGAGCTTGCATGCTTTTGAGGTAGTCGTCGGGCTGATTGTTGGCGTAGACATCCACCTCTATATCGCCGACTTTATCGGAGATTAGTTTGTAGTCGCCGAAAGCGAACCCCGCAACAGGAAGCGGTATGTCGTTTTTCCAGTGGGAAACAAGATCCTTGCCTTCCGTGGCTTCGCTGATTTTATTGCCGGTAGCAACTAGTTTGTATTTCTTAGGACTGTGAAAGATGAGATCGAAATTGGTGCGCATGGCGAACTGGTCCACGCCCAGCTCTCCCTGAAAAGGGGCGGGATACCAACCGAAACTTTCGCAGGCGTAGTTGCCGTCACCTACCTTGCGAACAACTTTTTTGCCAGCGTATTGAATTTCAAGGGTGAGTTTGTCGGAAGTTTGCGTAGGCTGATTGAGGAGCACCGCGAGATAGTCACCATAAGACTGGTAGCGGTCTTTACGTTCACGGGCCTGGATGAACTCGACTGAAGCCCCTTTTGAGTCTTTTACAGAGCCGACGCGCAAATTGGAATCGAGACCGAAGAGAAGTACGCGCTCCCCTGCAAAACGGGGTTGTATGGTGATGCGGGCGGTGGCGGACATATCTGCGTTTTCCGCTAAGCTTGTGGTGATCTGATTGTCGAGGACGAAAAAATCCTGGCGAGCCGAGGGATCGTCGTAGGCATGTCGGGGATTGCGTCCACCGGTCGGAAAAATCATCCAGTAATCTCGAAGCTTGAAGGGGCCAACATCGGACCAGCGGCCAACACGAATTTCTTCAAACTCGGTGGCATCCTCGCGAACTTCAACCCATCCATGCTCCTTCATTTTGAGGTCGGCGACGAAATAACCGGTCCGCTTCTGGTCAGAGGACATTACGCTTTTGAACAGTTTGGGCAAGTACTCGGCGCCAAGATCTTCACGCTCTTGCTGCCGTTTGGCGTAGAGGTCGTCGTTTGCGCCGCCATCTTTCCATTTGACCTGTTTCGCAACCTCCTCGAGCAAGCCGTCTGTAAAACTGAAGGTAGCGTCGGAAAAGGCAACGGAAAGTTTGTCTCGTCTGGTAAACAGCTGAAGCTGAAGGGCTTCCGCGGTGTTCGGAGGATCAATTTGCAGCCTTCCTTCGCCATGGAAGACTGCACCAAAGACAATACCATTCACGGGCTTTACGAACTGAATGGAACCGCTGCGCAAGGTGATATGCACGCGATCACGCAGGATTTCCACATTTTCCGTGGCGGCCGTTTTGGACGGATCCATGAGGGGAGAGGAAAGTACAGACCAGGCACTTTTGCCGTTTTCTGACTGCGAGAGGGCGAGGGGTACAAAAAAAGAAGGAACAACAACAGCGACAGGGGCCTGCGCATGGTTTCCTCCAGGCGGATTCGCGAAAAAGGATAGTGAGGGCTGCCAGTAAAGGCAAGTGCATGCGTCATATAGTTTATAGATTCTTCACTTTTCGACAAAGAGCGGGAGCAGCACGCAAGGATGGGCGAGTTGAGGTAGGCTTAGCAGATGGTTCTTTCGCATCGCATCCAAGAGGTCATACGGGAGAAGAAGCGTGCGGCGCTCTTGAGTGTCGGATCGGCGATGCTGCTATTGTCGCTTAAGACGTTTTTGGTGGTACGGACGAGCAGCCTGGGCGTGTTGTCCGAAGCGTTACATTCGGGATTGGATCTGGTAGCTGCGGTAATCACGTACCTATCAGTTAGAGTCTCCGACCAGCCTGCCGATGAGCGGCATCCCTACGGGCACGGAAAATTCGAGAATTTTTCGGCGTTCATGGAGACAGGGCTGCTGATCCTGACGGCCATATACATTATTTACGAAGCGTTCTCTCGTTTGTTTTTCCGCAGTGTGCACATCCAGCCGAGCATTATTGCCATCGTAGTATTGTTTGGCGCGCTTGCAATCGACTTGACCCGTGCCCGCGCGTTGAATGCCGTGGCCAAGAAACATATCAGCGAAGCGCTCGAAGCAGACGCATTGCATTTTTCCACCGACGTGTGGAGCACCATCGTGGTGATCGTGGGAATTGCCCTGGTATGGGCGGGCGAAACGTGGAACATGCCGTGGCTGGTGTACGCGGACGCCATTGCGGGGCTTGGCGTAGCTGGTGTGATTTTATGGGTGGGATCGCAGTTGGGAAAACGAACCCTCGATGCCTTGCTGGACGCGGCGCCCGAAGGATTGCATGATCAAATCAGCGCAGCTGTTGGAAGCATGGACGGGGTTCTGGACGTTGAACGCGTGCGGGTACGGCGCGCGGGAAATCGACATTTTGTGGACGCCACGGTGAGCGTGGTCCGAACCGCGAGCCTCGAACAGGTACACGTGCTGACAGACGCAATCGAAAAACGGATTGAACAGATTGTGCCTTCCGATGTAATCGTGCATGCGGAGCCGCGGGCACCACGGGACGAACACCTGTTTGAATCCGTGCGCGCAGTGGCGCAAAGGCTGGGACTAGCGGTCCACGATGTTACGGCGGTCGAGCAGGATGGCCAGCTGTTTGTAGAGCTGCATCTCGAAGTGGATGAGCAGTTGAGCTTGCGGGACGCGCACCGGCAAGCCACCACACTCGAAGAGGGTATCCGCGGATTGCGCGACGGGAAGATGGACGTAAACATCCACATCGAACCACTTGGACGGCACATTGCTACGCCGGATACGCGGGCAGGCGAGATGAGGCAACTGGAAATGTCGGTAGACACTTTTCTGAATAGTTTGCCGAAGGAGTACGACGAACTGATTAATTGCCACGACGTGCGGGTTATGCAGGTGGAACAGCATATACTGGTGTCGTGCCACTGCGTGATGAAGAGCGAACTGCCCATCACGCGGATCCATGATGTTACGGCCGCATTGGAAGATCGTGTAAAAGAACGGTTTCCGCAAGTTTCGCGGGTGACGATCCACCCCGAGCCACCGGACGAATCCTAGAAAATTACCCTTTTGCATCAGGTTCAGGATCGCCGCTAACGGAACGTTTGCCGGCAAACACCTGTGCACCCAAGGCGAGCATTGCCGGAAAGCACTCCAAGGTATAGCGAGGCTCGGGCGTTTCGACGGTGGTCAAGTAGGCGGTACGAACAACGATGTAGAAAAGCAGCATGAAGAGCGCCGGACGGACGGCGCGCGCAATCCAAACCTTGCAGGCACCGGCAATCGCCAGGCACACATAAAAAATATTCAGAAAGAAATAAAAGATGGTCAGGCGTTGATCCACTGGATCTTCTTCGGACATGTAAGCGAGGGGAAAAACGTGACCGGAGATGGGGATGAGTTCGATACGCGGCGTAAACCACATGCGAACGGCACGCCGGAGGGGTATCCAGAGATAGGTGCGGAAAGGATGGCGCGCAGTGCGCTCGCGGGCTAGTTGGGCAAATACAGCGTCTTCGGTCTCGTTCCAGGAGAGATCGTCGTTATAGATTTCGAGAGCCGCGGCGACTCGTTCTTTTTCTTCCGGGGTGTCGAAGGCAGTTTCCGGAATATCTGCGAGGCTGATGGATTCTTCGTTGAGCTTCCATGGAACCAGATAGCAGTCGCGGAGGCGATAGAGCCAGGTTTTTTCCCAGGCCATGAAACCCTGGGGATCGAGCTCCCCCGCGAGCGTGGCATCTTTAGGAGTCAATGGCTGAAATTCGTGGAGCGTCTTTGCATTGCGAATCGTCCAAGGAAGCAGAAGCAGCGCAAAGCTGAAGCCCATCACGAGGCAAACAAGCAGCCAACGCCTGAATTGATGGCGACGCCACATCGAGAGAGAGAGTAAGAGCATAGAGGTGAGGAGAAGTAACGGCGTTTCTGGCCGGAATAGAGTGCCGAGGCCGATGGCGATACCGGCTAATGCGGCGGGAATATTGAGACTGCCCCTGTTTAGATACGACAAAACCCACTCGGAGTTGGCGCCGGTAGTTACGCGAGAGACAAGCACCACGAAAAGGATTAGCGCCAATACGGTGAAGAAGATCGCCCAGACTTCCGTAAGTGGGACCGCCACATAGTTGGCGGTTAACGGACAGAGCGCAGCGAGCCAGAGTGCGGCGTTGAAGACGCGCTTCGACTTGGCCTGATTG
The DNA here is from genome assembly GCA_963741165.1 of Candidatus Acidiferrales bacterium. GTDB lineage: Bacteria > Acidobacteriota > Terriglobia > Acidiferrales > UBA7541 > Acidiferrum. Next base: position 283,582 of record CAVUHB010000003.1, read on the forward strand.
GTAGAGAGACGAGCCAGTAAGGCGGCTAGCACAGCAATCAGCAGACAGGTCGCCAAGTCGACGAACACTTGAGCGACCATGACGATCAAACGAGCATCCTGCCCCGAGCGTCCTGTCAAAGCATAGAGGATTGTAAGAAAAGCAGGATAGCCGGGCATGCGCAAGTCGACGGGGACGGGCTGCCCTCCGATGTCCATGGCGTACTTGCCAAACTTGAGCCAGTTGGTGGCTAGCTGTTCGTAAATGACCGTGTCGCCGGAGCCCGCGGGAAATTTCAGAACGAGGAGAACTCTGAGGCAGGCGCCCGAAAAGAGCGCGGTCAGGGGATTAGATAAAATTCGTCGCATTCGCTGCCACGCATCTTACAATAGAGAGGTTGAGTTCCAATCAACGGAGTATTGGGAGCCTCCCTGCCCGGGCCAGAGGCATCCAATCTGATTAGATGAAAGAACGTAAACCTATATTTTACGATGAGGAAAAGGTGCGTTGGCGGAGGACACGGCGCGTCCTGGAAATCAGCGGCGTTTTACTAACACTTCTGCTGGTATATTTTTTCATCACGATTGCGCGAAGCGTGGAACTTCCTTCCTCACTGTTACTGCCGGATACGCGTCCGATATACCATGCACTGAAAAAGAAACTAACGAAACCAGTTGTCATGCGAGAAGGACGACATAAGCGAGTTGCGAATATCGGACAGATACCTGCAGCATACGATGCGCTGCGAGCCGCATTTTTTGTGAGCTGGGATCCGAACAGCCTCGCCTCTCTTAAAAAACACTACAAGGATATCGACCTGCTCATTCCGGAACAACTCCACGCAATCACCGCAGATGGAGAGCTAACGATCGTCGATTACGAGCGTGGATCTCAAATAGTAAAAGTCACGCCAACCGAGGCGATCTCCCGTCTAAAGCAGGACAAACTGCATCAGTGGATGCATTCAGTGAATCCGCCCATCGAACTGCCGACCATGGGCTTGTTGAACAATTCCGATGGCACGACGTTCAGCTCGAAGGGGGTGGCCGCCATCCTCGCCAATCCCGATTCGCGCAAACGGTTAATTGCGAAGGTTACGGAGTTTGCCGTCGAAGCTAGACAAGTGGGAATTGTCGTGGATTTTGAGGAAATCCCAAAGAATAGCCAACCCCAGTTTAAGGAGTTCATTCGGGAGTTTGCTCCCGCTTTGCATGGTGCTGGTTTGAAAATCATGGTCGCTCTACCTGCCCGCGATGATGAATACGACTACGCTTTTTTCGGGCGGGAAACGGACGCGATCATACTGATGAATTACGACCAGCACTGGCTGACTTCGCCACCCGGGCCGATTGCGGCGCAAGACTGGTTCGTGGAGAACCTTCGGCAGATTTTGAAAATCGTTCCCGCACAGAAAATAGTGGTAGGTATAGCGAATTATGCATATGACTGGGCCGAAGCGACAAAAAAGTCACCACAGCACGCGGAGGAATTCAGCATTCAGGAGGCATTGCTACACGCGTATGAGTCGGAATCCGAAGTGGAATTCGATCCAGTGTCGTTGAACCCGCACTATTCGTATTCCGATGATAACGACCGCACGCATCAGGTATGGATGCTCGATGCTGTGACGGCCTATAACCAGGAGCGAGCAGCCGAACGACTCGGGATACAAGGTACCGCGTTATGGCGTTACGGATCATCGGATTCATCGCTGTGGCCGATCTGGGATGCGACAAGGCCAGACAACGCAACGCGAGAGAAGATTCTGGATATTCCTCCAGGACCGGACCTGATCCTCGAAGGGGCGGGTGATATTTGGCACATCGCAGACGTCCCCAAGAGCGGACGGCGCAGTATCACCTACGACTCGACAACGGACCTGATTACCTCTGAAAAGTATGAGGCTTACCCACTTTCCTATGATATCGATCAGATTGGCGCTGCGAAGAACAAACTAGTGTTGTCATTTGACGATGGCCCGGACCGCACCTGGACACCGAAAATCCTGGACATATTGAAGGAGAAAAAAGTGCCAGGGGCGTTTTTCGTGATCGGAGACGAGGCTAACCGGGCGCCCGATATTTTGAAACGGGAATATGCGGAAGGCCACGAGATCGGAAACCACACCTTCACGCACCAGAAATTCGACGACATATCGCGCACCCAGATCAAGTGGGAATTGAACCTGACGCAGCGACTGATTGAAAGCACACTGGGAGTGAAGTCCATTTTGTTCCGCCCGCCTTATGGAATCGACCACCAGCCGGAATACGCAGAAGAGGTGGCGCAACTTCCGTATCCACAGGAATTAGGCTACCTGATAATCGGCCAAAGGATCGACCCGAACGACTGGCGCGAGGAAGATGCCAAGAACAAGCGTTCCGCGCAAGACATCGTGGACGAAGTTCTCGAACAGGCGAACAAGGGAAATATTATTTTGCTGCACGACGGAGGCGGCGACCGCTCGCAAACACTAGCCGCATTGCCGATGATCATCGACCAGTTACGAGCCGAGGGATACGAATTTGTGTCGGTGGCGGATTTGATCGGAAAGAAGCGAAACGACGTGATGGTGCCGCTGTCTTTTCGGGAGCAATTATCGGCGCGCGCGGATGGATTGATCTTCGGGATATTCCAATGGTTTCGCTTTCTGATTTCGACGATTTTCATACTTGGAATTGTCCTGGTGAGCGCACGTGCGCTGATCATCGGCATTCTGGCTATCATCGAGAAATTGCGTCCCGACCACGCACGACTCCCTGATCCAGCACCGAGCGTGACCGTGTTGATTCCTGCGCACAACGAAGAAAGTGTGATCGTGCAGACGGTGCAATCGGTCTTGCTTTCGGATTACACGCATATGCAGGTTATCGTGGTGGATGATGGCTCCACGGACGCCACGCTCGAGCTGCTGAACACTAATTTTGGAAGGAATTCATACGTTCAGATCATTCACCAGGCAAATCGAGGAAAAGCGGCTGCGTTGAACAATGCTCTTTCCCATGCGCAAACGGAAATCGTGGTGACGATTGACGCAGATACCGAAATCGAACCGGATGCGATTCGTAATTTATTGCGACATTTTTGTGATCCAAAAGTAGGTGCAGTAGCGGGGAACGTAAAGGTGGGTAATCGTTCTCGCTGGCTGACCCGGTGGCAGGCGCTGGAGTACATCACCAGTCAAAACATGGAAAAACGCGCGTTTGATCTACTGAACTGCATTACGGTAGTGCCGGGCGCGCTCGGTGCGTGGCGCAGGGCGGCGATTGAGGCGGCCGGAGGGATTACCGCTGATACGGTTGCGGAAGATGCCGATTTAACCATTGCGATTCGGCGATTGGGCTGGCGTGTGACCTACGACGAATATGCTGTTGCATGGACGGAAGCCCCGGAGACTCCCGGAGTTTTGATTCGTCAACGGTTTCGCTGGACATTTGGGACACTGCAATCGTTCTGGAAGCACAGCGGAACGCTGTTTCGACCAAAGTACGGAACGCTGGGCTGGGTGGCGTTACCCAATATTTTTATTTTCCAGATCCTGCTGCCACTGATTTCCCCGATTATCGATCTGATGTTTCTGGGGAGTTTATTACTGTGGGGCCTGGCACAATTGCATATAACGCAGATCCCACAACTCTGGACCTCAGCAGACGTGCAGCGCTCGGTTCTATTTTTCCTGGGATTTTTGATAATTGACGTGCTGACTTGCGTGATCGCGTTCGCGCTAGAGCGCAAGGAAGACTGGTCACTGCTGATCCCGGTATTGCTGCAAAGATTTTATTATCGACAACTGATGTATATCGTTTTGTTCCGCTCGGTGAAGGAAGCGGTGAGCGGCCGGCCTGTTGGATGGAAGGGCGTGGAACCAGAGCCACCCCATCCGACGCCCGCACCCGCGACGCTGTAGCTGCGAAGTGCAAAAAGGTCGAGGCAGGGATAAGCCATTTATCAATTGCAACACCGACAAGTGAGCACAAACGAAAACCCCTGCGGGCCTTGTGGACTGGCAGGGGTTCTTGCCCAAAGCAGCACAAATTATTTCTGGTCTTGTACAAGCGGCAGCTGCGAAGCTAGCTGCGCATCAATTAACATGCCAAGGCGACGATCCAACTGGAAGAAGGTGGCAACTTTCGTGCCAGGAATAACCTTCTGGAAGATGGGTACGTATTTGATGCGGAGCTTCGACACGGACTCATCCACACCGAGTGATCGGTTGATCAGGGCGAGTGCCTGATCGTCGGTCATGGTGCCCCACTTCTCAGCATATTCCTTGATGGTGGCATACTTGACGTCGTTGATCTTTCCAAGTTCTGCGGTGTACTGATCGTAGACGGGCCAAAACTTTGTGGCTTCGTCAGCGGTCAACGTCAAATTTGCGGCAATCAACTGTTTTTTCTTGGAGCGGATATCCTGGCGCAAAAGCTGGATATCCTGATCCGTCATGGTCTGGCCGCCTTTGGCGGCTGACGCCGTCGAACCCTGCGTAGCAGCCTGGGCCAGAGTCTTGGGAGCCTGCGCAAAACAAACTCCTGCGAGCACCAACATTCCAATCAGAGTCTTTCTCAAGTCGATTCTCCTTATTATTAAATAACGACGCGGGGCTTGCTGGTTGGGCATACTGGCCCGTTGCTGCCACTTCGCGCGTGCTTTCTTCGAATGAACGGTCAACTACGGAAGCGCTTCTCTAAATCCAGGGAACGGAGCGAGGTGGCCATGCAAAAATGCAGAATTACAACGATTTATAAGCAAAGCCAACTGCAACCTGGTGGAGGAATAGTAAGGCCTTTCGGGGATTTGGACAAGCTTGGTATTCAATTTGAGGTAGTCCAGTCCAATGCCCTGCCCCGAGGATGGTAAACTTTGCCCTCCATTTTGCAACAGGAAGGATGTCTTCCGATGGCACATTCCTTGATCTTCCGTGACGTCGCCATGGTTTTTGCCGCAGCGTTCTTCTGCGGGTTGATCGCGTGGAGGTTGCGGCAGCCAATATTGCTCGGTTACGTGCTCGCGGGGCTATTGTTGAGTCCGCTGACTCCCGGACCACATGTAGCCGACGTGCACACGTTCGAAGTGATGGCAGAAATCGGTGTGATTCTGCTGATGTTTACGGTTGGCATTGAGTTTTCGATTCCTGACTTGCTTCGCGTAAAGTGGGTGGCGCTTGCGGGGGCGCCACTGGGGATAGTGCTATCCATTGCGCTGGGCACGGGAGTGGGTGGGTTACTGGGTTGGCCATGGCGACAAGGGGTGGCTGTCGGCTGCATTATTTCGGTAGCCAGCACCATGGTCTTGATGCGGATACTGATGGACCGTGGAGAACTGGTTACCGATTCGGGCCGGGTGATGATTACGCTGACGCTGGTCGAGGATCTGGCAGTGGTGATCCTGACGGTGGTACTACCTGGTATTTCACCGACAAGTGGAGGAGATTTTGGGCAGGTGGCGTGGCAGATCGGAAAGTCGCTTCTGCTGCTGATTCCGATAGCGGTCGTGGCGTGGAAATTAGTGCCGCCACTGCTGGCACGTGTCGAGAAAACGTGTAACGACGAAATTTCGTTGATGCTGGCGTTGATGATCTGTCTGGCGATTGCGGCGTTGACGGAAGCGGTTGGGTTGTCGCTCGCACTCGGCGCATTTCTGGCGGGGCTGTTCCTCGGCAGTTCAGAATATACGCATAGATTGGCGAAACAGACGCAGTCGATACGAGACGCTTTCGTGGCACTGTTTTTCGCGACAATTGGCATGCTGATTGATCCGCAGAGCTGGATCGCCAGTTGGCAGAGCATTCTCCTGTTGGTGGGATTGGTGCTGCTTGGGAAATTCGTGATCTGGTTCGGGGTAGTGAAACTGTTCCGGTACTCGACTGACACCTCATTGCGGGTGGGGATCGGTTTAACACAAATTGGGGAGTTTTCCTTTATTTTGGCACAGGTATCGCTGCATGCGGGACTGATCTCGACGGAAATCTACAATGCGACGCTGGCGGCTTCGCTGGTGACAATTTTGGCCAACGCTTCTTTGTTCAAGTTGTTAAAGCCCGGAGCTACATCAGGTGTTACTGCAAGGACTTAACCGACAGAGGTTCTGGGTGGTTACAAACGGGAAAGTCTTCGCTCACGAAAGCAAACTTTCCGTTCGGGCAAACGAACGCTTGATGGACTTCCTCCCGTCCCAGCTCTAGTGCTACAGACACGGCCGCCATATTCATTTGCTGTGCGCCTAATGATATTGACCGTCGCCGGTGGTCTCTCGGTCGGCTGGCTCCGGGCGGCTTCCCGCAGAGCGCAGTTTCATCGCGGGGCGGTCTTGGTGTAGGATACCGAGACGGCCCGAGGGAGGAAGTCATGGCGATTACATTTATGTTGAATGGTGAAAGCAAGACCGTCGAAGTTGATCCCCAGATGCCCCTTCTGTGGGTGCTTCGTGACACCCTGAACATGACCGGAACAAAGTTCGGGTGCGGCATGGCGTTATGCGGGGCGTGCACCGTGCATATCAACGGTGAAGCGTCGCGCTCCTGCATCACACCGATTTCCAGCGTTTCCGGTAAAAAAGTAACGACCATCGAAGGACTATCCGCGGACGGCACTCATCCAGTGCAGAAAGCGTGGATAGAGGAAGACGTTCCCCAGTGCGGCTACTGTCAATCCGGGCAGATCATGTCCGCAGTGGCGCTACTTACCAAGAAATCCAAGCCCACCGACGCAGAGATCGACGATGCCATGAGCGGAAATATTTGCCGCTGCGGCACGTATCAGCGAATTCGTAAAGCAATTCACCGCGCAGCCGCGCTTCAGACCACCAGGTAATTTTTGTCCTGCCGCGCGTTTCCGACCCTGCGCGGCCCAAGATGAGGATCCCTATGTCTACCAATGCCGTGCTCGATCGTCGTGCATTTCTGAAGACCGGCGCGGTGGCCGCTGGGGGGTTACTGCTGGGCTTCCGCTTGTCTGGGGCAATTGCACAGGAAAGCGCCGCGCAGCAGGAAAAAAGGCCGGTGAATCCATTCGACGCATGGATTCACATCACGCCCGAGAATCAAGTCACGCTGATACTGGAAAAATCGGAGATGGGCCAGGGGATCATGACGGCGGTGCCGATGATCCTGGCGGAAGAACTTTGCCTGGATTGGAGCAAGGTTCGCATCCAGCAGGCGCCTACCAATCCGACGATTTACAACCACGGAACGGGTGGAAGCGGGAGCGTGGCGGGGTGCTGGTTGCCAATGCGGCAAGCCGGAGCAGCCGCACGGGAGATGCTGATAACCGCGGCGGCGCAACGATGGAACGTCAACCGGGATACGTGCGTCGCAAAAGATGGGGGTATCCTGCATGGAGCGCGGAAGAACTTTCTGACCTACGGCGAACTCGCGAATGATGCGGCCAAACTGCCGATTCCTGACTTCAAGACCGTGCCGCTCAAGAACTCTTCGGAGTTCACCATCGTGGGGCACGACACGCGACGTTACGAGGGAAAAGCCAAAATTGACGGCACGGCCAAATTTGGGCTCGATTCGCGGGTTCCCGGGATGTCCTATTGCGTGATCGCGCGATGCCCGACATTCGGCGGGAAATTGAAGTCTTTTGACGCAACAAAGGCAAAAGCGGTGCCTGGCGTGCACGAAGTTTTTGCGATCGAGCCGGTGGGCACTTCCTCGTTCACCGCCGGCGGAGTGGCCGTGCTGGCGGAGAATTCCTGGGCAGCGACGCAGGGTCGAAACGCGCTGCAGATAACGTGGGATGAGGGACCGAACGCGGGAGAATCTTCCGAGACCTTACGCGCACAATTTCTGCAAAATGGCGCAAAGGCGGGAAAAGTTGTGCGGAATGACGGTGATGCAGATGCTGCCCTGGTTTCGGCGGCCAAGAAGGTGGACTCCACTTATGAATTCCCGTTCGCCGCGCATGCTTGCATGGAGCCGATGAATTGCACGGTGCATATCCGAAAAGATGGTGCCGAGGCCTGGGTTCCGACGCAGGCACCGCAATGGGCGCAGGACATCATCACAAAGGAATCGGGATTGCCGCGAGAATCGGTGATCGTGCATACGACCTTGATGGGTGGTGGTTTCGGTCGCCGATACATGGGTGATTTCGTGATGGAAGCGACGCAGGTCGCCAAGATTTCGGGAAAACCGGTGATGGTGCTTTGGACGCGGGAAGACGACATGCAGCATGATTTCTACCGGCCGTCTTCCTATCACCGTTTCTTGGGCGCAGTGGACGCAAAGGGTAATCTGGCGGCATGGAAGCACTTTCAGACATCCACCTCGATTGACGCGATGTGGAGCGCGAAAGGCGGAGAAACACCGGAGAATTCGGAATTTGGCACGGCCACGTTTATTCCGTATCAAACGCCGAACTACCGCGTGGAATACACGCTGGCAAAATCGGGAGTTCCGCGTGCGTGGTGGCGCTCGGTGGAGCATTCAACCAGCGGATTCGTGGTGGAGTGTTTCGTCGATGAACTGGCGACTGCGGCGGGTATCGATCCCCTGGAGTTCCGATTGAAGGCAATTGGGGATGACCGCAAGATTCCGGACTTCGGGAACCCTAAAGAGGGAAAACCACTGGACACGGCGCGACTGAAAGGCGTATTGAAACTGGTGTCGCAAAAAGCGGCTTGGGGATCACCGCTGCCCGAGGGAGTGTACCGAGGCATCGCCGGGTATTTTTCCTTTGAGAGCTATACAGCCTGCGTAGCAGAAGTGCGCGTGGTGAATCGAGAAGTGAAAGTTCAGAGGCTCGTGTACGCTGTCGATTGCGGGCGAGTGGTGAATCCCGAAGGCGTGAAAGCGCAAGTGGAAGGTGCGGCGATTTATGGATTGTCGGCAGCGCTTCATGATGCGATTACCATTCGTGCCGGCCGCGTGGAACAGGCAAACTTCAATGATTATGAGATGCCGCGGATCGCGGACGCGCCGAAAACGGAAGTACATCTGGTGACCAGTACGGCAGAACCCACCGGTATCGGCGAACCCGGACTGCCCGTTGTTGCCGCGTCGGTATGCAACGCTATTTTTGCTGCGACCGGAAAGCGTGTGCGACGGTTGCCGATTCGTGGGGAAGATCTGGCTTAGCGGCGAGAATGTTTCGCGTTAAACTTGCGCGTGTTCACAATCCTGCTCACCTCCGTCCTGCTTTCCCTGCTGATATGGATTGCGCTGACATTCTTCCGGGGCGCGTTCTGGCAAGTGCAGCGGTTTGATGCTGACAGGGATACCGTCGAGTCCCCCACCACGTGGCCGCGGGTGTTGGCAATCGTTCCTGCACGGAATGAAGCGCAGACGATCGCGCGCACAGTCGAGTCTATACTCAAGCAAAGCTATCGAGGGGAATACCGACTGATTGTCGTGGATGATCACAGTGAAGACGGAACGGCGGAGTTGGCTGCGGAGGCGGGACGGGCCGCAGGAGCGGCCGGACGACTAGACGTTGTGACCGCCTCCGCACTGCCGGGAGGATGGACCGGCAAGACGTGGGCGCTGCAACAGGGCGTAGAGAGTGGCGTTGGATTCACGGCGGAATATACCTGGTTCACGGATGCGGACATTGTTCATGGACCCGAGACACTGGAACGATTGGTGTCTCGCGCGGAGAAAGGAACTTTGGACTTGGCGTCACTGATGGTGTTGCTGCAAGCCAATTCTATCGCAGAGAAGTTGTTGATACCGGCATTTCTATATTTCTTTCTGAAGCTGTATCCCCCGAACTGGATTGAGGACAAGAAGGCAAAGATGGCTGGGGCGGCAGGCGGCTGCGTATTGTTGCGGCGCCCGGCTTTGCAGAGGATCGGGGGTATAGCTGCGATTCGCGCCGAAGTGATTGACGATTGCGCTCTGGCCAGGGCTGTAAAACATAGCGGTGGTTTGATCTGGATGGGATTGACGCGAAACAGTGTGAGTCTGCGCACCTATGAGTCGTTTGGAGAGATACGAGATTTAATTGCGCGAACAGCGTTCACGCAATTGGGATATTCCTCAATTGTGCTGGTCGGCACACTCGCGGGGATGCTGGTAACTTACATGCTTCCTGTCGTGTTCGCGTTCACTCGACAGCCATTGTTGTGGCGATTGGGATTGGCAGCGTGGGCGCTGATGACCATTACGTATTTACCGACGGCGCGTTTTTATGGGCTTTCGAGTCTGTGGGCACCGAGTTTGCCCCTGGCTGCCCTGTTTTATTCGTATGCGACGTGGGTTTCAGCTGTGCGTTACTGGAGAGGAAGAGGCGGGCAATGGAAAGGGCGAGCACAGGCAGGCGCTTGATGCGGCGAATGGGACTTTTCGGGTTTGTTGAGGAGTGAAATCATGGCGAGGATTGCATTTCGTTTGCGGATCAAGGCCGGCGCGGAGGAAGGGTACGAACGCGATCACAAGTCTGTGTGGCCGGAATTACTGGCAAAACTGAAAGAAGTGGGTATATCGGATTACTCGATCTTCCGAAGGGGCCAGGATCTGGTGCTAGTCATGCGAGTGGAAGATTTTGAAGGTGCGTGGGACAAGCTAGCCAACGACCACGTAAACCTACGGTGGCAACAGGAGATGGCGAAATATTTTGAACCGGTTGAGGACCTTCAGCCGGGCGAACGCTTTGCAATGATGAAAGAAGTGTTTTACCTCGAGTGAGCACTTCCTCGCTCAGCCGAGAGCTTGGAACAAACGACGAGCGAGCGGCGTAGCATGCTGCAAGCCGTTCTGACTTATAATTCCGGCGATGGGAAACTCCCGATTAGGCAGCGGAACTGACGCAGCAATCTCTCGCCAAAGCGAGCGTGAACAATACCTGCGTCTGCACGGTGTGAATATTTTTGTCAGAAACCAGGATCGTAGTCTGAAGTTTTATCTGGAACAGCTGGGATTTCACCTGGCATACGACACCAAACTGCAGACCGGCGAACGGTGGGTAGCAGTTTCGCCGCCGGATGGTTCGGCAATTCTCTCCTTGATCGTGCCCAAACCGAACACTCCCGATTACAAGTTGATCGGGCGTTCCACCCAAGTAGTTTTTATCACGGAGGACGTGACCTCAAAGTTCCAGGAATGGTCCAGGCGAGGAGTGCGCTTCCAGCAAACACCCCGGTTGAAGCGGTTGAAATTCGATTTAGAGGAACCGTCGAAGGCAGCGGCCGGAACTATGCTCTTGGGGGAGCAGACGCCCATTTGGGGCGGCGTGTTCGCACGCTTCCGAGACATAGATGGCAATTCTTTTTCACTGGTGAGCTTTGATGAAGTGACTCATCGGCTGGAACTACAGCGCCGGGCAGAGTTGGAACGCCAGGAATCGGAACGCCGGGCCCAACAGGAATTGGAAATTGCAAAGCAAGTGCAGGCCAGGCTTTTCCCGCAAAGACTGCCGCAGTTGAAAGGGCTTGAATACCATGGCGTTTGCATCCAAGCCAGGAAAGTAGGCGGTGACTATTACGATTTTCTTGATCTGGGAGAAGACCGGCTGGGGCTGGTGATTGGAGATATCGCTGGAAAGGGGATCGCTGCGGCACTGCTGATGGCCAACCTGCAGGCGAATGTGCGCAGCCAATGCGCGGTGGCCCTCGATCAGCCACGGCGGCTGCTTCGTTCGGTGAACCAGTTGTTTCGAGAGAATACTCCAGATGGCTCGTTTGCAACGCTGTTCTTCGCGGAATATGACGATCGTGTGGGACGACTGCGATACGCAAACTGCGGACATCTTTCCGCGCTGCTGTTGAGGAGCGACGGCAGTATGGAACGACTCGATTCGACGGGTACGGTTTTAGGAGTATTTCAAGAATGGGATTGCGAGATTGAGGAACGACAGATTCTTTCCGGAGATACATTCGTGTTGTATACGGATGGCGTCACGGAATCGTTTAACGCGGCAGGAGATGAGTTCGGAGAAGAACGATTGATGGAAGCACTGCAGCGACGTCGGGGTTTGTGCTGTCAGGAATTGCTTGAGGCTATACTTGGGGAACTGCAGCAGTTCAGCCCTCACGAACAGCACGACGACATTACGATGATTGTTGCCAAGTGCAGGCGCTGAGAGTTCAGAAGGCCCTTGCCCCGGTATTCCGTAGCGGGGCGGGATCAGGGAAGAAGCCGTTGACGGAACTGACCGGGGTAGAAAGGGGTTCGGGGTTGACTTCAAACGGGATTATGGCGACGACGGCCCCTGCACACCAGATCGACGTGGCCCAATAACCTAAGTGCGCGCCAACATCAAGGATAGCGGATTCCAGATTCTCAAAAGCGTCCAAAACGAGATCGTCTTTGTGGTGAACGGAACCACTCGTGAACGGGCTCTATATCCAGGCGGGCATGGGTCGACGGTAGGTTGAAAGCCGGGAGATGACAATTTCGACGGAGCAATCTTCCTTTTCAAAACATTCAACGAGAACGTGGCAGAAGCAGCTGAACTGAGCGGCTTGATTGACGGCGTAGCCATTCTCCGGAGACGCGGTAACGAAGGCTGCTCGTTCGCCCAGAAGGGCTTGCATGGGATTAGGTGCGGGACCGGTCGCAGAACGGAGCGCTTGCTGCAGCCGTACTGCGGCCATGACCTGCACTTTGAGAGAAATCTTGGTGGCACGAGCTCCGGGGGATTAGGCAGCCGTGACGGAACTGGGCACGATAAATTGGCTCCCGCCAAGTTGGTGCAGGTAGGTAGCCAAAAACGTAAGCAAACGTACAGGCGAGCGTTTGGAGGGCCCGCACCCGAGAATCACAAAAGGTGGTGACTCGCATCACTTTTTGCTATAGTTGGCGAGTTGGGACATGGGCTGTATCCCGAAGTCAGGGAATGGCACCGGAGGCTGAAATGAGCATCATCCCGAACCGGGGCAGCGGTTCCCCTGAAGGCAAGAGCAAAGTAACCGTTCCTGAGCTGCTGCAGCGGAAGTCCCTGACTGCGGGATCCCAAAATTACAAGAAAATTACATGCCTAACGGCATATGACTACGCCATGGGCCGGTTGGTGGATGAGGCCGGCACTGACGTCGTGCTGGTGGGGGACTCTCTGGGCATGGTCATGCTGGGATATGAGAGTACCCTGCCGGTGACGCTGGAAGAGATGCTGCACCACACGAAAGCGGTGCGGCGAGGGGTCCAGAGGGCGCTGGTGGTTGCGGATATGCCGTATGGCACCTACCACGGGGAGATTGGCGACGCGCTGGGCAACGCCATGCGATTTGTGAAAGAAGCGGGCGCTGAGGCGGTCAAGATTGAAGGCGGGGAGCGGCGGCTGGAGTTGATTGCCCGGCTGACCGAGGCAGAGATTCCCGTAATGGGCCATGTGGGGCTGACACCACAGTCGGTGAACGCCATGGGCGGCTATCGGGTCCAGGGCAAGACGCCGGGGGCGGCAGAACAGTTGTTGCGTGATGCTCGATCAGTTGAGGCCGCAGGTGCGTTCGCCATCGTGCTGGAAGGGATTCCGCGGGAATTGGCGGCGGAGATAACACGGACGGTGCAGATTCCCACCATTGGGATCGGTGCGGGGCCAGACTGCGACGGGCAGATCCTGGTGCTGCATGATTTGCTGGGATTGACGTTTGAGGAGCCGCCAAAATTTGCGCGGCGGTACGCGAACGTGGGTGAAATAATTTCGCAGGCGGTACGCGAATACTGTGACGACGTGCAGGGTGGCGCGTTTCCGAGCGATGCGGAGTCCTATCATGCAACGAGTGCGATGAAGCGTCGGAAGGCATTTCCGATGGCGCGATAGATACAGAGCGAAACTAATTCATCGCATGAGAATCTGCAAAAAGCATAACTGGACGGATTGACGAGATGGGGGTGCAGCATCGCTGCGCCTCAACTTGTTTGAGGTCAGCTATGAAAAAAGAAGAAATCGTAAGCTTGGTGGAATTTAATTCCTGGGCCAATCGGAGAGTAGTGGCCGCGGTAGAAGCATTGTCGGCGGAGCAGTTCAAGCGTGAACTGGGATCGAGTTTTGGTTCGGTGCGAGACACGCTGGCGCACATTCACGGCGTGGAGTGGGTATGGCTCGAGCGGTTGCAGGGAAGATCACCCGGAGCGATACCGGCGGCGAAAGATCATGCGGATATCGCATCTCTCGGCGCACGTTGGTCCGCGCTAGAAGAGAGTATGCAGAACTACATGCAAGACGCGACGCAAGCGCAGCTAGACGAAGTGGTGGAATACCAGACGCTAAGTTTTGGTCCCGGGAAAAACGCACGTTGGCAAATGATCCATCATGTGGTGAATCACGGAACCTACCATCGGGGGCAGGTGGTAGCGATGTTGCGGCAACTGGGAGCAAAGGGCGTGGGAACAGATTTGATTACGTTTTACCGGGAGAGGCAAGCGGCGGAAGCCTGACGGCAAGGGGAGCGCGCTTCGCAGACGAATCGATGGAAATTATTCGGACAATTCTGTGGATGAAAGAGAAGGTGCAGGAAGCGCGGCTGGAGCAGCGCGTCATTGGATTCGTGCCGACGATGGGCGCGCTGCACGCCGGGCACATGGAGTTGGTGAAACGCGCGAAGAAGGAATGTTCCCCGGTTTATGCGTCGATATTTCTCAACCCGAAACAATTTGGGCCGAACGAAGATTTGTCGAAATATCCACGACCGCTCGAAGTGGACGTTGAGAAATTAACGGCGGAAAAGACCGACGGCCTGTTTTTGCCCAATGCGGGAGAGATGTACCCACAGGGATTTTCCACCTACGTGCAGGTAGACGGGATCAGCGATCGTCTGGAAGGAAAAACGCGTCCAGGTCATTTTCGGGGAGTATCGACCGTGGTACTCAAGTTACTGGAAATTGTGCAGCCGCAATTTGCCTACTTTGGGCGGAAGGATGCACAGCAGGTGCGGATTGTGCAGCAGATGGTACGCGATTTGAACCTCGATACGGAAATCGTGGTGTGCCCGATCGTGCGCGAAGCAGATGGTTTGGCGATGAGTTCACGCAATGTGTATCTGGGAGCAGAGGATCGGAAGGCGGCGACGATACTGCACCGAGCATTGCGAGCCGCGGAACAGGAAGTCAATGGCGGCCAGCGGGATTCACTGGAGCTGCAGCGCACGGTGCAAAGAGTGATCGCGACGGAACCGCGCGCTAAAGTGGATTACGTGGAGATTGTGGATACGGAAACGTTTGAGCCAGTGGTGCGGGTGACTCGGCGATGCTATGTAGTGCTGGCAGTATTTTTTGGAAGAACTCGTTTGATTGACAATCTGTTGATTGAGCCGCGGGGTGACGAGTTGAGAGTAGAAATGTAGGGGATGGCAAGCTCTCGGGCGCTGAAGCCCCCTTTTCTTTCGGTCCATCCTGCTGGGGGTAAAACTCCACGCCCTGAACAGAATTCCCAAGCGGGATTCTAGTTAATCTCAATAAAGTAGATTTCATACCCGATCGCGAATCGAACGGGCGATGGAATGACCATACTCTCGCGAGTTGTAGAAGTTGAATCGCGGCTCAAGCGGAAATCTTGGCGAGAGTTTCGCTGGCATGGCCTTTGGCTTTAACCTCGGCCCACACTTGTTCGATCTTGCCAGTAGGACCAATCAAAAATGTGCTACGAACAATGCCTTTGAAGGTTCGGCCCATGAACTTTTTCATGCGCCACACGCCGTAAGACTCAATCATTTTGTGAGTGGGGTCGCCTAAGAGGGGAAAATTGAGTTTTTGCTTGGTTTTGAAATTTTTGAGCGCTTTTTCGGGATCGGCACTGACGCCCACGACCGCGACCTCTTCTTTGTCGAATTTTGGTTTCAAATCTCGGAATTCGCATGCCTCGAGGGTACAACCGGGAGTGCTGGCCCTGGGATAGAAGTACAGGAGAACGCGTCTACCTTTGAAATCCTTAAGTGACACTTCTTTACCTTCGTCGGAGAGGAGGGTGAATTCTGGGGCTTTGTCGCCAATTTTGAGCATGGTGGCCTCCATAGAACGTGTGCGTATGTAATAGATGATACGACGGCGGATTGGTTAGCGAGAAGTTGAGGGAGAGGATCGATCAGGACGAGTTGTGCTGCAGCAGACTTCGCCCCCACTCAGCAGACGAGAATCGAACAAAGCATTTTTCTGGGGCAAGCAAAGACTCCTGGCCAGGCCAAAGCCCGACAGCTGCAAGGACCTAGGAAAGGAGTTTGCGGAGGATAGCGTTGATTGTTTGCGGATTGGCCTGGCCTTTGGTGGCTTTCATGACCTGGCCGAGAAAGAAGTTGATGACGCCTTCGTTGCCGGATTTGAATTTAGCGACATTCTCAGGGTTTTTGGCGATGACTTCGCGGGCGGCCTGTTCGATGGTGTCGTCGCTAATCTGCGCTCCTAGACCTTGCGCTGCAATGATGTCGGCCGCGGTTCGGCCGGAAGCAAACATTTCTGCAAACACCTTTTTTCCGATAGTGCCGGTAATTTTCTTTGCTTCGACCAGCGTGACGAGTTCCGCCAGAGCGGTTGGAGAAACTGGACTGACCGTAATCTCTTTGCTGGAATCGTTCAAGCCGCGAAGAAGTTCGGTTTGCATCCAGTTGGCAGCGGCTTTGCCGGGGGCGCCCGCTTTCACGACCGATTCGAAGTAGGCGGCCAGTTCCAGCGTGTCAGTCAAAATTTCGGCATCGTATGGCGTGATACCGAACGTGGAGATAAAACGGGTGCGCTTGACGGCAGGAAGTTCGGGGAGCGAGTCGTGGACTTCCTTGCGCCATACATCGCTGATGTGGACGGGAAGTAAATCAGGTTCCGGGAAATAGCGATAATCGTGAGCTTTTTCCTTGGAACGCATCGATATGGTGCGGCTCTCGGCTTGATTCCACAAACGCGTTTCCTGCGAGATACGTCCCCCGGATTCAATGACACCTACATGGCGCTCGATTTCAAATTCGAGGGCTTTCGCAAGATAGCGGAAAGAATTCAGGTTCTTGACTTCGACTTTTGTGCCGAATTCTTTTGCGCCGCGAAGGCGGACGCTGACATTGGCATCGCAGCGGAGTGAGCCTTCTTCCATATTGCAGTCGCTGACGCCGGTGTAGAGAAGGATTTGCCGGAGGGTGGTGAGGTAATGGTAGGCTTCCTCAGAGGAGCGCATGTCCGGTTCCGAGACGATTTCGCTCAGCGGAGTACCGCAGCGGTTGAAATCAACGTAGGTTTTTTCGCCAGAATGCGGAAACCCATCGTGTAGTGATTTTCCGGCATCTTCTTCGAGGTGCAGGCGAGTAATGCCGATGCGCTTGGTGCCGCCGTTCTGTTCAATTTCGATCCAGCCACTGGTCGCCAGAGGGAGCTCGAACTGAGAAATCTGATAGCCCTTGGGAAGGTCGGGGTAGAAATAGTTCTTGCGTGCGAAACGGGAATGTTCATGCACGGTACAGTTGAGTGCAAGTGCCGCGCGCATACCCATTTCCACGGCGCGCTTGTTCAATACCGGGAGAGTGCCGGGGAGGCCGAGGCAGACTGGGCAAACATTAGAGTTTGGTGCGTCGCCAAATCGCGTGGAACAACTGCAGAAGATTTTAGTGTTGGTCAGTAGTTGCGCGTGGACTTCCAAACCGATGACCACCTCGTATTTGGCAAGGAGTTCGGGGGAGAGAGCGGATTCGGTAACAAATCTAGTCATTGTCTAATGGAAAAGTATATCAGAGGCGAAGGTGCGGCCAAGCTCAGCCCGGTACGAGCGCATCGCTAGGGCGGAGAGCGGGGTTTAGCCGCTCAACGAGCGCGAAATTGCTGAAGAGTACCGTGGCGTAGAAAGCTTCGCCCGAGAATGTGTTTGCGAAGTAAGGTATTCCGGCAACGTAACAGGTCAACAAACCACAAGGGATTGGGGGTAGGAAATGTAGCCAAAGGCCCAGACGGCGAAATTGGTGACAAGGAAGAACTGGGTAGTGCCGATGAGCGCGCCCAGGGAAAGTGGCCATAGCGATTGGTGGTGGCGAAGATCGCGGCCGATGAAGACGCTGCCGCAGAAGCTGAGATAAACGACGATCATCAGTCTATTTAGGGCGACGAACAGATCCCGAGGAGAAGGATGGACAAGGGAATGAAAAACGCCGCCCACCTGGATTTGAACTTGGTGCCACTCAATAGGGCCATCGCGCCCATGGAGTGAAATTCCAGCGATGAGGAAGGATGCGGATCCAAGCAGCGAAGAGAATGAAGCAGAGAACCAACAAGAGGCGAAGGATGTTCGATAAAGCTTTGGAACTTATCTTGCAGAACATAGCGTTTCTCGATAAGGGTCCGGCGGCCAATCCCAAAAAAAAAATGCATCGCGCACTACGACATCACCGATGCGAGCGGGAATGGGCGAGCGAAAGCTAGGTCCATCAAAAACGAAGGTGTGGAACTCGCCATTTTCACCGCACGGATCGATTCCGGCGGGAAGATCGCTGAAGACTTCCGGCCTCAGTTCTCTGCCCGCGAAAGATTTGTCGAGTCTGCGGGGATCGATGCAGGCGGTGAAGGCGTGGAACCCATCGCGAACAAAACGAGTGGCTAGTTCGCGAGTGTCGATGTCCCAAAGGGGAAAGATCGCGCAGAGTTCGAGATGGCCACGATTCTGTTCGCGGTAGGCGTGCAGGTCCTGCAGGAAAATATCACCAAAGCCAAAGCAGCGGACACCGTTGTCGTGAAACCACAGTACGGCCTCCGCCATGCGCGTCCGATAAATGGCATTCGGGCATGGGGGTGGAATGCGGACTTCTTCCACCGGCAAGCCGATGGATTGCCTTTGCTGGTGGAGAAGTTCGCGGCGAACTCCATGCATGCTGATGCGCTCGAAGGATTCAGTGACGGTAGTCAGCAACCATACGACTTTATAGCGCGGCTCATCGAGAAGAGAATGCAGAGCCATAGCACTGTCTATGCCGCCACTCCAGGCGAAAACTGGGGGCAGAGGCATAGAGGTCAATTGCGCCCGGAGAACTGGTAGCGAAGACCTATGCGGGCATCGCGGCCGAGTGCCGGATAGCCCAAGGCGTCCTGATATGTTTTGTCGAAGAGGTTGGTGGCGCGGGCATAGACAAACAGGCCGTGATAGAAATTGTAACTGGCAGAGATATCGAAGCGCGCGTAACCGGGATTGCGAGTCAGGCCCAGGCCAAGGAAGTCGCTGTCGGTGCGTTCACCGACAAAATAGCCGGCGAAGGTGGCATTAAATCGGTGGAACGTGGCACTCAACGTGACGGAACCAGAATTTGCCGGGCGACGGAGGAGTTGATTGCCTGGAAGGAGGGCCGGGTCCGAGGCATTGGGAGATTGGATCACCAAGCTGTCGTCATAGGTGTAGTTGCCACGAACGAAGAGCCATCTGGTGGCACGCACCTCCGCGTCGATGTTTGTGCCACGAGCACGAGCGAGATCGGTGTTGAAGTAGTTGCCATAGCCAAAACTGCATCCGGGAGGAGGCGTGACAGGGCAAGGCGCCTCCGGAAGGCAGAAGGCAAAGCTGACAATGTCGTAAAAACGATTGGAAAAATAGTCTGCGCTGAGTTTAACGCGGTCACCTAAGAGCTTCTGATCGAAACCAGCGCTCCAGTTCTTGCTAGATTCAGGTTTGAGCGAAAGATTACCGGGATCGCAGGGATCCGTACCGTAGGTCTGGTCCAGGCGAGGCTCCTTGATTCCCCGCCCGTAGAAGGCGCGAAGGCGAGTGTCGCCGAATGTGCCGTGTGCCTGGCGCAGAAGATAATTTGCGCCGACGCGAGGAACTGCTCGCGTTCCGAAATAGTCGTTGCCTTCGATGCGTAGGCCGAAATCAAGCGACAACCGGGAAATAGGAGCGAAACGAAAGTCGAGAAAGCCAGCCTGATTGTTGCGACGGACGTGGGGCTGCTCGAGGTAATAGATGGCAGCGTTTTCGACTTCGTATTGGTAGCCTGCGGTAGCTGCAAACTTCTGCAGGCTGTAGGTAGTTTGCGCGTTGAAGCTGGCGCGATTGTACTGATAGCGGGAGTCAAAAACGTAATCGCAGAACTCTGGGGTGGCGACGGCAGTTGGGCTCGCCTGCGGACAGAAAGAGTCTGTGCCGCTGATGTAAAAACTCTGTTCTGGATTAAAACTGTGCTGGCGTGTGTAAGATTCAGCACCCATCAACTGGCTTTGCCAGTGGGTGCCGGTGGCAAAATCCCAGCGTGCATTGGCGCTGAAAAGTTCCTGATTATAGCGCTGGCGAAGGCTCGGAGGAGTGTAAACGGTTTGACCTGCCACGCCGGCGTCCGCGTCATTGTTTCGGAGCGAGAGGCGGAGCTGATTGGTGTCGTTGAAGCTGTAGCCAAAGTTCCCGGACAGAGTACGGTTAATGAAACCTGTATTGGGGTATTGGCCTTCGGTCTGAAGGTACGAAGCGGCTGCCGAGTAGTCGAATCGGCCAAGGAGTCCGCTGAGCTGTCCACCACCACGGGCTGAAGAATAGCTTCCACCCTCGGAAAAAATGGAGAACGCGGGAACGGTGGTGTTGCCCCGATGAGAGAAAAGCTGGACTACACCCGACACTGCGTCGGTACCGTAAATAGCGCTTTCGGCGCCCCGTACGATTTCAATCTTTTCCAGATTGTCGGCAGTGAGGATGGAAAAGTCGACTGCGCCACCTGGTGGATTGATGGAAGAGCCATCGACAAGAACCTTTACAAAATTGGAGTTGCCGCCATTTAGAAAGAGAGAAGCGGTGCCACCATTTGCGCCGGTGCGAGAAAACGTAACTCCAGTTGAGTAGGAGAGGAGGTCGGGCAAAGCAACGGACTGGCGCAAATCCATCTCCTCGCGGCTGATGATGGAGATGGGAGCAGAAGATTGTTGGCCCTGAATTGGCTCCGCTTGCGCGGTGACAAGAACTTGGTCGGAGAGTGCGGCGAGTTCCATGCGAATATTCACTGGAAGGGTTGTGCCACCAACGAGATCAAGGGTGAGCTCGCAAGGGGCAAAGGGAGCGAGGGAGAATTGGATTCGATATTTGCCCGTGGGAACTGAAAGGTTGTAGGAGCCGTCGGCGGCAGAAGTGACCGATTGCCCAGGAGCACTCGCCACACCATCCAACAGTGCAGTGATGCGAACGTTGCCAATGGCAGCGCCCGAAAGATCGGTGAGTGTCCCGGAAAGATGCGCGATGGCAGAATCTGACTGGGAGAAAGTGGGCAGGGCAAAAAGCAGCAGCAAGACGACAAAACAAAATACGGAGCGGATAGCTTTCATGGTTCCTCTCCTCCCTCACGCGCGGGAGTGTAAAGGTTGGCCGGTGCCGACGGATTGCACAGGCTGCAGACTTCGCCGGTCTCCTGGCTTAGCGGTGTTGAGTTTCTTGTGGCCCCATGAAAATAGAAACTCAAAAAGCTCGAGGCCTTCCCGTAGCGGCGTTGAGGCTACAGTGGCTGGCGAGCGGATACCCGCTTAACAGTCGCGCGGCGGCGACGGATTTACACCGTCTTCCCGAACACGAGGTCTGCGGTGGATAGGGAGGGGCGCGTAGCCCGCTGTGGATTACTAAAGTCGGTCGCGCAAGGCGGCCGGGTCGAGGTGAACAAGAAAACTTCTAGGTATTGGGCAAAAGTGTTACACGCGGCCTGCCGGAAGCAGTCAGCTCAACAGAAAGCGGTGCGTGAAAAACCTGTTCGAGCAGTTCGCGCTGATAAACAGTCGCAGGCGGACCAACGCGAAGGCACTTCCCTTTCTGCAGAAGCACTACCTGGTCAGCGAATTCTCCCGCGAGATTCAGTTCGTGAGTGACTACCACCACGGTATAACGATTCTCGGCGGCTAGCCGGCGCAAATTCACGAGGAGGTCGACCTGCGCACCGATGTCGAGATGCAAAGTGGGTTCATCAAGCAGTAGCAGAAGCGGCTGCTGGGCCAGGGCGCGCGCCAGAACGATGCGCTGCTTTTCGCCACCGGAAATCTTGTCCATCCAACGATCGCTCAGGTGAGAAGCGTTGACCTGCGCGAGTGCATTTTTGGCGATGAGTATGTCGTCAGCAGATTCAAAACGAAGAGCGCGACCGTAGGGATGGCGGCCCTGCAAGACAAATTCCCAGGCTCGCGAGGGAAATAACAAGGGACTTTCCTGTTGGACCAGCGCGATGCGCTGGGCACGCGTTTTTGTGGGAAGCGAGTGGGTGGCAAATCCGTTGAGGAAAATACGTCCAGAGAGAGGCTCGAGAGAGCCGGAGATGAGCTTTAGCAGGGTGGATTTGCCGCAGGCATTGGGGCCCAGGATGGCGACAACTTCGCCGGGCTTGGCCTGGAAGCTGAGGGCTTCGAGGGTAAACAGAGGAGCTTGCGAGGGATTGGAGGAGTAGGCATAGCTGACTTGCTCTACACTGAGGCGAACATCGGAATTGGAACGCGGTAGATCGGAATCAGCGAAAGCGTTGTTAGCTAGCGGAGGTTGGAATTGCGTGTTCATGCTAGCCTCCTGCGAAGCAAATAGATGAATAGTGGCGCACCGGCGAGTGCCGTGACAGCTCCAACGGGAAGATCGGTAGGAGCGGTGACGGTTCGCGCGACAGTGTCGGCGACGACGATGGCGATTGCTCCACCGAAAGCTGAAGCGGGAATCAGCATGCGGTGATCAGAACCAAAAATGAGGCGCATGACGTGAGGAACAAGGAGGCCGACGTAGCCGATGGCACCACTAACGGATACGGCCAAACCGGTTAGTACCGACGCCGCAAGATAGACGACTATACGGACGCGGGGAACGTCCACACCGAGATGCATGGCTTCCTTTTCACCGGCAAGCAGGAGATTGAGATCAGAAGAGGTGGTGTAGATGGCGCCAGCGGCGACCACGAAACCAATGCCCAAAAGGTAGAGAAGGCTCTTCGGCTGGGGGGTGGAAAGGTCGCCCATGAGCCAGTAGGTCGCTCCTCGAAGATTGCTACCCGCGATGCTGGAGAGCAGGAACATGATGACTGCCGAGAGAAACGAGGCGGTGATGATGCCACCGAGAAGCAAGGTGCTGCTGTCAATTTGACCATCGCGGCGGCCCAGGAAATAAACGGCGGCGACGGTGATCGCAGCTCCCAGAAAAGCGCCAAGAGGCGTAACGAGCCCAGCAATTTCTGGGGAGAAGGATAGATGGCTTTCGATGAATAGCGCGAGGATGGAACCGACAGCCGCGCCCGAAGAGATGCCGAGAACATAGGGGTCGGCTAGAGGGTTTCGCAGTAGGGCTTGAAAACTGGTACCAGCAACAGCCAAGGAGGCGCCAACGACGAGGCCCAGGAGTATGCGGGGCAGGCGAATGTTCATGACGATCATGCCGTAGTCGGTCGTAAGTGAACTGGTGCGACCGAATAAAACACTGAGGAGATCCTTGACGAGTCCATAGAGAGAGACCTGCACGGCCCCCATCTTGAGTGCCGCAACTACCACGACGAATAGAACCACAGCAAGAATGGTGCAGCGAAGTAGCATACGTTCGAGCGTCAGTGGGCGCATGAGAGCTCCTGGGAGGGGAGTTCGCCTGCACGATCGTTTTCGCTCAAATTGAGGGCCGCACTTGGAGGAGACATTCTCTTCTGGGGTGCTGTCTCTTTCTCGGTGTTGGAGGAATTCTGAAACGCGCTGGGGTGTAACTGTCGGGCGAGGTCCTCGATGGCAGAGACGATGCGAGGTGCGGGGCGATTGACGGCGTCGCTGATCACAGCAAATCGACGATTCTGAACGGCATCCAGCAGACTCCAACCGGGTTTAACCGCCAGGGTGTCGAAATCGTGAGTGCCCGCGTCGGAATGCGACGCCGCAAAAATGAGGTAATCCGGTTGAAGGTGAACTACTTCCTCCAAATTCATCTGCGGCCAATCGTGCTCGGAATCAACGATGGAGTCTGCGCCTGCCTTGTGCAGCGCATCGGCAATGAACGTACCCTTGCCAACAGACACGAGCGGTTCCGTCCACACTACAAAGAGAACCCGTGTTTGCGGAAGGAATCCCACTTTCTCTCGCAAATTGGAGAGCCTGTGCTGCAGATCGACCGCTAGATTCCTGCCAGCCTGTGGTGCCCCAAGTACATCGGCAAGCTTTTCGGTCGAAGAGACAATTTCATCGACGGTATGCGGATCAGTTGAGTAGCTAGGAATTCCCAAGGTATCCAGAGCGCGTACGGTTTCCAACCGGTTAAAACTTTTCACAACCAAGACCAAGTCAGGATGAAGCGAGGCAATGACTTCAAGATTCGGGTTGATTCCGCCGCCGACTTTGGGCTTCTTCTCTGCGTCGGGGGGATAATCGCAGAAATCGGTATCACCAACAAGACGATCCTGAAGGCCGAGTGCGTATATCGTTTCCGTCAGGCTGGGAGCGAGGGATACAATCCGTGAAGGGACCAGGGGGACACGCACGGTGCGCCCCGCTTCGTCGACGACTTCGCGCGTTGCGGGGACCGTTTGAGAAAGGACGGTGGAGGTCTGAGCACAAAGATCAAGCGCGCATGAGAGGATCGAAGCGATGAAGAGAATCGCGGCACGCGGGATTATGTGGTTCTGGCAGTCGGACACGAATCTCCCCTGACGAGAGTGGTGCGAGAGGATACAAATAAAAAAGCCCCGCGAAAGTCCGGGGCCGGTATTTGTTCGTGCCCCCTCTCGCGAAGGACACGCAACCTCTGCGGCTTGGGAGGGTAGCCTGGCTGACGGCGATGAAGCCGATCACAGTGGCGGGACCGCGGCCGATTTACACGGCACTTCCCCACTTCCCTAGTCTGCAAATTGAGACAACAGTGTACGGCGCAGGGAAAAAAGTGTCAACGGAATCGAAAATTTATTCCTTACAGGAACTCAGCGGTTCTTCCAGGTTGGTTTGCGCTTTTCGACCAGGGCGCGCACACCCTCCTGGGAATCTTCAAGGCGATAAAGTTCATTCAGGAAAATGTTCATGGAATTCTTCAGGCCATCGCGCAGGGAAAGTCCCATGCCATCAATGATGGCTTTCTTGGCCATGGTGAGGACGGGAGCAGAATGGCTGGTTATGCGGGCGATCAAATCGTTGACGGTAGATTCGAGCTTTGCTTCAGGAACGAGGCGATTGATCATGCCGAGTTCAAGAGCCTTTTCTGCAGTGACCGGTTCGCCGAGAAGGACAAGTTCCAGCGCGACTTTGGGGCCAACTAGAAAGGGAAGAATGGTGGATGCAAGGGGCGGAAAAACACCGATAGTGATTTCCGGTTGAGCAAAGCGCGCACGCGGCGTAGCGATGACCAGATCACCGAAGGCTGCAAGTTCCGCGCCACCGCCAATCGCGGGGCCATTGACGACGCAAAGGACTGGCTTCGAGGTTTCCAATATCCCCGCAAAAACGGAGTGGAATGCATCTAGCATCTGAAAGACACGCTGGGAGGTATATTCCCCGACATCAATGCCGCCACAGAAAACCTTGCAGGCTGAGTCAATGACAATCAGCTTCACGTCGTCTCGGGCGCCGACAAAGGTGATGGCGTCGGACATTTCACGAAGCATATTTTCGTTAAGGAGATTGTGCTCGGGGCGATTGAGAGTCATACGGGCGACGCCGGCATCAACAACGAGCTTGATGAATTGAAACTCTTCGGGATTTCGTCGTTTGGGCTGAGTCGAAACTTCAACGGTATGGTGGCGTTCCACGGAAAGCGCTCCTTAAACGGGACAGATTCCAGGTTCAAAAATGATGCTAGCACGCGGTATCGACGGGGGCGAAAGCGGTTAGAGCCTTGGTGCGCAATGAGTCTGCTGGCCGGTGTACCACTGAATCGGAGGAGAAACAGCCTTACCGATGGCAAACATCATTGCGATAAGTTTCTTAGAAACAGAAGGGGCTGCGGAGCCCTGTGCTCCGATGGACAGTCTTTTCCATCAGATAAGCAAACAAAGTTTGAGAGGACAGTTGAGAGAGACGAATGCGTGTCCGCCTTGCTTAAGATTTAAAGTGGAGGTTAAGAGGCGACACCATCCCGCTCTGCGAGGGATACGTATCAGGAGGGAACAGTAATGCGCGCGTGCAGTTTGCGCAAGATGATCCTAGGAACTGTTCTGATGGGACTGATACTGGTGGCAGGTACGTTCTCTGCTGTGCAGCCGAATATTAAAAAGGAGATCGTGGACACGACAGCGGCCGCGGGATCGTTCCAAACGCTTGCGGCAGGAGCACAAGCCGCGGGTTTGACGGACACTTTGAAGAGCAAAGGTCCGTTTACTGTGTTCGCCCCGACAAATGAAGCATTTGCGAAGCTTTCGGCGGGAACGGTGGATGATTTGTTGAAACCAGAGAACGAGCGAAGGCTGGAGGCGATTCTCTCGTATCAGGTGGTCGCTCGAAAAGAGACATCGAAGGAAATAGTCAATCTGCATTCGGACAAGACGGTGAGCGGTCAATCGGCGGCGATCAGAGTGAAGGACCACAGGGTGATGATCAACAATGCGAAGTTGATTAAGGCGAATGTAGAATCCAGCAATGGCGTGATTCATGTGATCGATACCGTACTGCTCCCTCAGTAACAAAAGTAGAGAGCATGCGAAGAAGGATGGTTCGCACTTCCACTATATGTTTATGGCCTCAAAGCAAACTACGGAGCGCGATTGCGAGTATTCTGTGGAGAGACCTCGGTAGTGGTGCGTCAGGAGTCTATGCGATGGTGAAGGACAAGAAGCGTTCACTGCTGGTCTTCCTGATGAGTTGTTATGCAGTGGCTTTTGTTGCCAGCATCATCACGCGACCGGAGATCGCATCCTGGTACGCGCCTCTGGCAAAGCCAGTCTGGGGGCCGCCGAATTGGCTTTTCGCACCGGTGTGGACAATTCTGTATGGAATGATGGCGGCGGCCGGCTGGAAAGTGTGGTGCACACCTGCTTCGAAGTTGCGGACGGCAGCGCTGTGGGTATTTGGGATACAGTTAGCGCTTAATTTTACCTGGTCCCCCATATTTTTTTTCTGGCACAGGATTGCGGCTGGACTCTTCGTAATGACTTGTTTGTCAGCTTTTTTGCTGTTGTTCATTGTGTTGACGCTGAGGTTCCAGCAAACGGCAGCCGCGCTGTTTGTACCGTATCTATTGTGGGTTAGCTTTGCGGCGACTCTGAATTACACTATCTGGACGATGAATTCGAATTCTGCAACCGGCAACAAACCGACTCGTACCGCTATCGCGCTTCGACTCAGGGCGAATACGGACGAGCAAGGATTTCCTGAGGCGAGCTCGTGGAACGAGGCCAGTGCAATCTCGTTTGATCATGACTGGAAGGGCGAGAATCCGACCCCAGCATTGGCAACGGAAGTGCGCGTGTTGTGGACTCCAGAAACCTTGTTTTTGAGATTCCGGTCGAGATACCAGTCGTTAACCGTATTTCCAGACGCAAGAAGCGATGGTTGGCGAGACCAATTGTGGGATCGCGATGTGGCGGAAGCGTTTCTGCAGCCGGACTACGACGATCCCTTGAAGTACAAGGAATTTGAGGTTGGCCCGAACGGATTCTGGATCGATCTGGATATCTCGCACGGTGCGAAGGAAGAGTTGCGAAGTGGCTTAAAGCGTCGCGTCGCGCTGGATGAGAAGGGAAATACCTGGACGGCGGAGCTGGCGATTCCAATGAAGAGCTTGACCCCTACATTTGATGCAAAACAGGATTGGCGTGCCAATTTTTATCGGGTGGAAGGAACTCGGGAGCCGAGGTTTTACTCGGCTTGGAGTCCGACACGTACACTAGAGCCGAATTTTCATGTGCCGAGCGAGTTTGGCACGCTTACGTTCCGCTGACGAATTCCACAGATACTCGTTATAGTTCAGCTGGCGAACCAAGTTTCAAATAACAAGGCGGCTTTCTGACCCTCCATACGCCTGCGGACAGCATCGAGTACGCGACAGCGCAGGTTGCCATCACTTCCGAATATACCGAGCCAGTAGGGAATGTGGAAGTGCTTCAGGTGGCAGTCGATTTCGAGTTGCGGCTGCCGCAAGCGGAAGAATCCTTGCTGAAAAATCAGGCGTAACGTTTTTTCCCGCAACAGGCTCTCCGCCCGGTCGGCCGGGAGACTCGGGTGAATATTATTGCCAATTTCGATGTGGAGCAAATCGTTACCGCTGATGGTTTTTGGGAATTCGTACAGGTCGAGGGTCCCATCAACCTGATCCAGTGCAAAAAAGCGAGCGTAGTGTTTACGACCTATTTCATATTGCAGACGATAGAGTGCAAACGGCACATAGGCCGGTGCGATTCGGCGGAGCGGCCCATTTACGAGGCGCCAAGCCAAGGAGGAAAGGCGCGAAGACTGGAATTCTCGGAGAGCTTCTGATTCTGAAACGTTAGTGCGCAGAGTGAGCATGGTTGAAGGATCGTGTGAGTCGTACATCGACGGACCGTTCGACTAGCGAAAGTGAATCCAGAGGCCAAACACAGTGACCACCAGAAGAGCGCTAAAAGCGAGGTTCCTAATACGCTCTCGAGGTGTCTCCCTGGCAAGATGGGGAGCATCGGCTCTGGTCGTTTCAAGTTTTTCGTCGACAGTAGCAAAGGTGAGTCCGGCGATGCGCTTGCGAGCCGGGGCAGGATACAGATAGGAAACGCTTACCAGTACGAAGGCGCAGACAACAAACATGAGAATGGCATAATGCAGAAAATTCATATCGATTAACCAGCGAAGAACAGGGGATTGAATTTTCTGTGTTTTATCGAGAACTTCCGCGATGAATCGGACAGCGCCAAGGAGGAAACCAACCAACAAGGAACTGAGTGCGCCTTCGCCATTTAACCGCGGCCATAAAATACCAAAAATGAAGCATACCGAGATGGGCGGACTGATGTACGCCTGTACGCTCTGAAGATAGAGCCAAAGCTGATTGTTCAGCGACTGAATAAAGGGAACCCATAGGATGCCGAGTATGACCATCACGACAGTTGCGATACGGCCAAAAAAGACCAGCTGAGCCTCGCTGGCTGCCGGGCGAAGCTTTCTGTAAAAATCCAGGGTGACCATCGTGGAAGCGGAGTTGAACACGGAACTCATGGCACCCATGAGGGCCGCTAGGAGCGCGGCGACCATCAAGCCGACTAACCCTGCGGGAAGCAAATTAACAATCATCAGAGGATAGGCGCTGTTGCTGTTGGTGACTTGACCGTTGACAACGGGAAACATCTGCGGAAAGACGGCGAAAGCGATCATTCCCGGCAACACAAGAATAAAGACGGGCAGGACTTTTAGAAAACCGGCGAAAATCGTTCCGGCCTTGGCATGGGCTTCGTCTTTGGCGGAGAGCACGCGCTGCACAATCATCTGGTCGGTACACCAATACCAAATACCGATGATGGGCGCGCCAAACACGATGCCTGTCCAAGGGAAATTAGCATCGCTGACGGGCTTGAACATATGGAAGTAAGAGGCAGGCAAAAGCACGCGCAGCCCCGCGAAGCCCCCTACTTTATCCAGGCCGATGACGGTGAGGACTATGGCGCCCGCAAGAAGAATCAGAGTCTGGACCAGATCAGTATAGATCACGGCGGCCAGACCACCCGCGACCGTGTAGATGCCGGTGGCGACGACAAGAATGATGGCAGCAGTCATCGGTCGCCAGCCGAGGACACTTTCGGCAATGATGGCACCCGCGTAGAGATGAACCGAGATCTTGGTAAAGATGTAGGCGATGATGGAAATGCTGGCAAGATAGGTAGCACAGTTTCGATTGAAACGGCGCTCTAGAAACTCTGGCATGGTGAACACGTTCGAACGCAGGTAAAACGGTACGAAAACCCAGCCGAGAAGAAGAAGGATGAGGGAAGCCTGCCACTCAAAATGGCCCGGAGCCAGGCCCACCGCTGCTCCAGAACCGGCCAAACCGATGAAATGTTCAGTGGAAATGTTTGAAACGAACAGAGAGGCCCCGATGGCGAACCACCCAATGCTGCGGCCGGCAAGAAAATAGTCCTCGGAAGTGCGTTCTTTACGTGAAAAATAGAACCCTATGCCAAAAACGACCAGGAAATAAGTACCGATGATGACGAGATCGACGGGAGCCAGGGTGCGGTGGGTTGCTGCAAGGCCAGCGGCAAAAAGCAAACGTGCCTCCAGGGAGCGCTCGAGCGATGTTTGGACAGCGTAGCAGTGTCCGGCGAAGTCTATAACAGGGAAAGAGAAGGCTCAATGGGTAGGGCAAAGTGCTGGATTGAGTCATAGGGAGCGAGGGCAAAGATTTGCCCAAGGCATTTTTCCTGCCGGCCCGTGTGCCACAGAAAATTGGACAGGGTGAAATTAGGTTGTACTCGCGCCTGCGGGCCATCTCCCGTATAGTTATTTCTCTAGTAGAGTTGGGGGACAAGAACGACCGCTTGTCTGACGTAGTTTGTGGAAAATCCAAGGTTGTGGAGTGACCAGTGAAGAATATAAGAATGCTTCTTGTCGTGATCGCACTTATGGGGATGACTCTGATGGCCGCTGAAAAGACGGTATACGATTTTACGTTGAATTCGATAGATGGACAGCCCACTCCCTTTTCTACGTTTAAGGGCAAAGTGGTCTTGCTCGTGAATGTGGCCAGCCGCTGTGGATACACTCCGCAGTACGCTGCACTGGAATCGGTATACGAAAAATACAAGGATCGCGGATTCGTGATCGTGGGAATTCCGGCCAACAATTTTGGAGCGCAGGAGCCCGGGACGGACCAGGAAATCAAGACCTTTTGCACATCGAAGTATCATGTGAGTTTTCCGATGATGGCAAAGGTGTCCGTAAAGGGCAGCGACATCACGCCTCTTTACCTGTTTTTGACGGATAAGACGGCTAACCCAAACACGGGCGGCGAGATTGGATGGAATTTTACGAAGTTCCTGGTGGACGGAGATGGGAAGGTGGTGTCGCGTTTTGATTCGGCAGTGGAACCAGATTCACCACAGGTATCCCTAGCGATCGAAAAGGCACTGGCCAGCCGAAAATAGTACTGTTTTGGATACTTATGCTGAGTACCAGATTAGATCCTCGTCAACGGAAGATTCCTTGGGTAGAAGCGTCGTTAGCGACCTCTTTTGAGTTCATCGAAGTACCGTAGTGTGGCTGGAAGGGCAAACACTTCCCCAGTTAAAGCGCACAAGTTCATGTCGATCCTCTCTCTTGAAAACGTGGTCAAGGAATACCTGACCGATGGGCAACGTGTGCCGGCTCTGTCCGGCGTGAGCCTGGAAGTTGGGGAGGGCGAGTTTGTAGCGCTCGTCGGGCGAAGCGGTTGCGGGAAGTCAACGCTCCTGAATCTGGCCGGGGCAATGGATTTTCCAAGCGGCGGGCAGGTGCGGATTGACGGGAATCTAACGTCAGCGTTAGCTGACACGGAGCTAACGGAACTTCGCCGAACAAGAGTGGGTTTCGTTTTTCAGTCATTTCAATTGCTGCATACTTTGACGGTTTTGGAGAATGTCGAGCTACCGCTTTTGCTCGCCGGGAAAGACAATGTGCGAGCGGAGGCACACGAACGATTGCATTGGGTGGAGCTTGACGGGCTTGGCGAACGATTGCCGCATCAGCTCTCGGGAGGGCAGATGCAGCGTGTTGCCATCGCGCGCGCACTGGTGCATTCGCCTCGAATCCTGTTGGCCGATGAACCGACTGGGAATCTGGACACCACCACGGGCAGTGCAATCCTGCAATTGCTGCGACGGCTTACACGAGAGCAGAAAACGGCCACGATAGTGGCAACTCACAGTCTGGAAGCTGCCAATGTGTGCGACACGCTGGTAAAGATGCGGGACGGCAAAATCGAAGAGATCACGCGGCGCTGAAATGTCTCGATTGCCAATTTTTTATCGATTGATGGTGAGGCCGCTTCTTCGCGAGCCCCTTCGATTGGCCCTGACGGTGCTTGCCGTGGCGCTCGGAGTAGCAGTTGTGCTGGCTATCGAGCTGGCCGGGAACGCGGCGGCGGGTTCGTTCCATAGTTCCATGGAGACGCTAGCAGGCGATAGCCAACTGGAGATCGTCGCTTCGGGTGGCCTGCCCGAAAGCGTGTTCGGAACGCTGGTGACCGCGCCCTATCCGTTGTGGTGGTCCCCACGGATTGAGGATTTTGCCGTCGATTTGCGCTCAAAGCAGACCTTGCCGCTGATTGGTGTGGATTTCATCGCGGAGGGCAGTCGTTACCTCAGTCTGAACAGTGCAGAAGCTCCCAATTCGAAACAGGGGGATTCGACGGAACTGTCCTTGCAGCAGCTCGAGGATCCAACAAGCATCTGGGTGGGCAGCAGCCTGAAGAAAATTCCTGGCGATAGGATTGAACTGCTCATCAACGATCAGACGTTGCTATGCACGGTTCGCGGCGTCTATCCGGACTTTGGTGGGAATGAGGGCGCGATCCTGATGGATATTGCAGCGGCGCAACGTGCGCTGAACCGTTCTGGACGGATTGATCGCGTCTTAGTGAAACTGCCGGCGGAAGCCAACCTTGCGGAGTGGCAGAAGCGAATCCAAGCAGTCCTCCCCGCCGGAGCGCAAGTTCGTCCCCAGGGGACTGGAACCGAAGAGAACCGAAAAATGCTCTCGGCGTTTCGATGGAATCTGCGCCTGCTGAGTTACATCGCGCTGGTGGTTGGCGCATTTCTTATTTTCAATACGATTTCGGTTTCGGTGGTACGCCGGCGGCATGAGATTGGAATCGTGCGGGCATTGGGCGCTACGCAGGGAATGGTATTGACAGCGTTTCTCGGCGAAGCCACGTGTTTGGGATTAGCCGGGGCCTTACTTGGGTTACCGCTCGGGAGAGTCATGGCTATCGGCGCGGTGAAATTGATGGCGCTCACTGTGGAAGCGCTTTATGTAAGCAGCCGACCCGGACCGATTGCGCTGACAGCTTCGTCGGTAATCCTCGCCTTACTGATTGGAACGGGCGTGGCCATGTTTTCTGCGGCTTCACCGGCGCGCGAAGCGATGCAGGTCTCGCCGGTGGATGCCATGGCGCGCGGGCGGCGTGAATACGCGGCGCGGACACACAAAGAGCGTGACCTGCTCATCGCTCTTGCACTTGCTTTGGGTGGCGCAGCGGCGGCAAGAATGCCGGCAATCGCTGGCAAACCCCTTTTTGGGTATCTGGCGACCCTCCTTTTGATTGCAGCTTCGGCGTTTGCAGTTCCTGCCGTGGTCAATTTCATTTCACTGAAAACAGCCAAATTGCTGGGGAAAATAATGGGCGTAGAGGGACTGTTAGCTTCCCGCAGTCTTTCGGCATCGTTGCGTCGTACCTCGGTGTTGGTAGGTGCACTTTCCACAGCTATTGCGATGATGGTTTCCGTCGGAATTATGGTGGGGAGTTTTCGGCAAACGGTAATGACCTGGATGAATAGCCAGCTTCCAGCAGACCTGTATCTGCGCCCGGCTGGTGATCCGGCAGCGGATCGGCACCCGACGATCTCGTTGGAACTTACGGAAGAGATTGCGAGTATCGAAGGTGTTGCGGCGGTGGAACGACTGCGCGCTTACGAAATCAGTTACGACGGAATGCCGGCGACCCTGGCGTCGGTGGATTTGCGGGTGTTGAAGTCATATCGCAATTCGAGTTTTTTTTCTGGCCGTCCCACCGAAGTGGTATTGGGCAAACTACGTGGGACAAATACGGTAATCGTCAGTGAGCCCTTCACCTATAAGCACCATGTCAAAACGGGCGATACCATCACGCTCGCGATGGGAGAATCACGAGCCAATTTTAGGATTGTGGATGTGTATTATGACTACGCAAGTGAACGCGGCTATATCCTCATGGACCGTGACATCATGCTCCGATACTTGCCGGATCCCTCGCCGTCCAATCTGGCCATTTTTGTAGCAGCAAACGCAAATGCCGGAGAGGTGCGTCAGAAGATCGTCGAAGCAGCCTCAGGACATCATATTCTGGTCTTCTCCGACCGCGACTTGCGAACGGAAGCGATACGAATCTTCGACCGGACATTTGCGATTACCTATGCGCTTGAGGCAGTGGCTGTCGTGGTGGCGGTGATGGGAATTGCCGGCGCACTACTGGCTTTGGTAATTGATAGGCGCCGAGAGTTAGCTCTGCTACGGTTTCTTGGGGCATCTACCAGTCAGATTCGAAAGTTGATTCTTGTGGAAGCGGGATTATTGGGACTATTGGCGAATCTGGCCGGTTTTGTCTTGGGATATCTTCTCTCGCTCATATTGGTGTTCGTGATCAACAAGCAGTCGTTCGGGTGGACGATTCGCTTCCACTGGCCGGTTGCGGTATTGTTCGGGGCACTTTCCGTAGTTTATGTGGCAACGGTCCTCTCTGGCTTGTATCCGGCGCGGGTGGCGGTAAAACTGAATCCGCTTGAGGTCGTTCATGAGGATTAGCATAGTGGCATGGATCGCACTTTTCGTGTTCTTGCAGCCGGCCCGGGCTCAATACAAAACGGCGCTGCCCGGGTATCCATTCAAATTCCCGAGAGATCACTTTAACCATCCTGAGTATCAGACGGAATGGTGGTATTTCACCGGGAACCTAACGGGCGCAGATGGGCATCGATTTGGATTCGAGCTGACGTTTTTTCGCGAAGGAGCGAATCGGGACGCGAAGCAGGGTGCGACGTGGGATATACGGGACATTTATCTGGCACATCTGGCCTTGAGCGACATCGACGGCGCAGAATTTTATCACACGGAACGGACGAATCGCGCGGGGCCGGGTATTGCTGGAGTTGACGAGAAAACTCAGAAAATCTGGAATGGAAATTGGAACGTATCGTGGACTGGTGACGAGCAGTGCCTCCAGGCGATCGAGCAACGATTCCAAATCTCGCTGCTGCTTCATCCGGAAAAACCTCCGGTGATACACGGGGAAAATGGCGTCAGTCAAAAGTCAGAAGGTTTGGGACGAGCGTCGCACTACATCTCCTTCACGCGGCTGAAAACTAGTGGGACCATTGCAGTCGGGCTGAAAACGTTTCAGGTATCCGGCGTGACCTGGATGGATCACGAATTCTTTACCCATCAATTGGAAGCAAATCAGGCGGGTTGGGATTGGCTCAGCATTCAACTGGGTGACAATACGGAGCTGATGCTCTATCAGATACGGCGCAAAGACGGGAGCGTTGATCCTTTTTCGTCCGGCACGTATATCGATGCGCTTGGAAAATCGATGCATCTGCGCGGTTCAGATTTCGTTCTGACGCCACGAGGGGAAACCTGGAAGAGTCCCCTGACATCGGCGAATTATCCGGTTCAATGGAGAATTACCATTCCGAAGTTGGGTCTTGAACTGGAAGCCAAGACAGACTTGAAATCACAGGAGATTCCCGGGCAGACAAAATTTGCGCCGAGTTATTGGGAGGGAGCGATAGGCCTCGACGGGCATCACGGAGTAAACAAGGTTGCAGGTGTCGGATATCTGGAACTGACCGGTTACGATCACGCGGTCGAAATGGGGCCCTGATGGGGCAGCCCTAGCCGCTGATAATGCTCTCCAGTGCGGCTTTGTTCTTGATCACCAGCGTGGAACCCATCACCTGAAGAAGCTGCTTCTTACGGAAGTCGGCAAGTAGGCGCGTAACGGTCTCGCGCGAGGAGCCGATCATCTGCGCAATCTCTTCGTGGGTTAGAGTCAGTTTGATGCGGATCTGGCCCTTTTCTTCGGGGTAATTGGCGGCCCACTCCAGAAGGAAGCGTGCAAGTTTTTCGCCGGCGGAATGGGAGAGGCCAATGGTGCGCATTTCAGAAACGGCGGCATGGTAGGTTTCGCCAAGTTGCTGAGCAACACGTAGAGCAGCTTCGCCATTCTCCTTCAGAAAATTCAAAAATTCGTTGCGAGAGATGAAATTGGCCTGGGCAGGCTCAATCACATCGGCGGTGAGCTCGTAACAGGTGCCTGTAACAGTGGCAGGCAGGCCTAAAACTTCTCCTGGTTCGGAGATACGCAAGATCAGAGTCTTGCCATCGGCGGAGGAGGTGGAGAGCTTCACTCGACCACTGCAGAGAATGAACACCCCCCGGGCGGGCTGACCCTCGACAAACAGGGTAGCCCCTTTGGGGTAGGAAGCAGACGAGGTAATGCCCGAGAGGGCCTTCACGGCCTGTTCTGGAAGGTTACAGAACAAGCGTTCTTCCCGATGAGGGCAGGCCATGCAGTTTTCGATGATCTCCAACCCATAGGGAGAACGGGTGGAGGCACTGTCATGGGGGAGAATACCCTCACCTCGTGTAACAAATTGAAACCGGTTGCCGTTGCGTCGCCAATCAGAGAGCATCTGTATCACCTATAGCTGTGACGTTCATACCGCATCTTTTGGCCGGGGACCCGTGATTCGTGTCACGACTCACCGTGATGTATGTCACGGTGATATGGCTCACAAGGACGAACACTCATGTTGGGGTTATGTCTATGCACGACACTCCAGACCTGGTAGAACTGCTTCGAGCCGAGCTCGCTTTTCTGGAAAAAGGCGGCTACCGCGGGAATCCACGCAATCCCTGGCGACCAAATTTCGTGTTTGAAGATTCCCCGACCTGCATTAATTTCCAGAGCCATGCCCAGCCAAAACCATGCGCAGAGTGCGCGTTGATGGCTTTAGTGCCAATGGAACGTCGGCACATAAAGTTTCCCTGCAGGCACATCCCGCTCACTCTGCAAGGTGAAACGGTGTGTTCTTTCTATGAAAGTGGAACACAGGACGAACTAGAAGAGGCCTTGGGAAAATGGCTGAGACAAATTATTCTGGACTTGGAAGCAGAGACCAAAAGCCGGAGCCAGGTAGCCTGAACGATTGGACCGGCAAGATTGTTTCCTAGGCAGGAATAATTCTGCAGTGCACCCCTATTCAGCGGTTCTTTCCCTGTCCGTAGTAAGCCGTGCTGCCATGTTTCCGAAAAAAGTGCTTCTCGTGGAGGATTTTCTCGAGCGGCTTTGTTTTCGGGTTTGCAGTGATGGTGTGTAGTGCCATGGTCGCAATTTCTTCTACAAGTACTGCGTTGTGAGCCGCATCGGCCGGTGTTTTGCCCCAACAGAACGGCGCATGCCCGGCGACCAGGATGCCAGGGGTGTGAAGTGGATCGCGTTTGCCGATGGCGCGGACCATGGCCAAGCCGGTGTTCAATTCATAATCTTTGCGAATTTCAGCCGGTTTCATTGGTTTGGTGACCGGGATCGAGCCATAGAAATAATCGGCATGCGTGGTTCCAAAACAGGGAATTTCCCGCCGGGCCTGGGCCCAGGAGGTGGCTACGCGCGAATGAGTGTGAGCGACACCGCCGATGGCAGAAAACGATCTGTACAAGATAAGATGAGTCGACAGGTCGGAAGAAGGCCGCAGAGTGCCTTCGACGATGGCGCCGTCGAGATCGACTAGCACGAGATCTTGGGGCTTCATGGTTTCGTAAGGGACGCCACTGGGCTTAATGACGACCAACCCTTCCTCTCGCGCGATGCCGCTCGCGTTGCCAAAGGTATAGAGCACCAACCCGCGACGAACAAGTTCAAGATTCGCTTCCAACACTTCTTCACGCAGTGAGTGCAGTTTCATGCGTTTCCCCGAACGGCAGCGGCTATCTGCCGGAGCTTTGGCAATATAGTTCCTACGGCGATCGGTGCGGAATCTTGCTTGCCGAAGCCGAAATAGAGTTCGCGATACAAGGCAAAAAGTTGCTCGTAAACTTTCACTGAACGAGGATCCGGTTGCACGACACGGTAACTCGGACAGAGGGCATCCTGGGCTTTTTCGATAGTCGCAAAGGCTCCCGCAGCAACAGCCGCAAAGATTGCGGAGCCGAGACTAGTGACTTCCGACTGGGGGATCAACACGGGTTTATTCAGAACGTTCGCATAGACCTGATTCAAGACATCGTTCTTTTGTGGAATGCCACCCGCGTTAATGACACGATGAATCGGCACGCCATTCTGTTCCATTCTTTCGAAAATGACGCGAGTGTGAAAAGCGGTACCTTCAATGGCGGCAAACAACTCGTCTTGCGCAGAATGGGTGAGATGCCAGCCGAGAGTTATGCCGCCGAGTTCAGAATTCACGAGGACGGTGCGATCTCCATTGTCCCAGGTCAAGCGGAGCAATCCCGTCTGACCGGCTTTGAACTCCTCCAATCCTTTGGACAGTTCGACGATGGATTGGCCGGCTCGTTTGGAGATAGCGTCGAAAATATCCCCTGTAGCGGAAAGACCGGCTTCGACACCGGTCTTCAGAGGGTGAACGGATCCATGCACCACGCCGCAGACACCTGGAATGAGGCGTGTCTCATCGCTCATGGCGATGATGCAGGTTGAAGTGCCCACCACGTTCACTACATCGCCGGTGCGGGCACCTGCGCCAATAGCGTCCCAGTGCGCATCGAAGGCGCCCACGGGAATAGGAATTCCCCGGGAGAGGCCAAGCTCCCGGGCCCACTGAGCGCTGAGGTGACCGGCAATCTTGTCGCTGGTTTGGTATTTTCCTTCTAGCTTGGCGCGCACGCCTCCGAGCAACGGATCCACAGAAACTAGAAAGTCTTCTGGTGGAAGTCCACCGAGTTTTTCGTTCCACAACCACTTATGCCCCATGGCGCATATCGAGCGTGGAACGTCAGCGGGATGATTATAGCCACACAGGACTCCTGCAACCATATCGCAGTGCTCAAAAGCGGTAACAAAGTTGTCTCGCTTGCCGGGATTGTGACGGAGCCAATGCAGTAGTTTGGAAAAGCCCCACTCCGAGGAATACGTACCGCCGCACCACTGGATGGCCTCCAAACCCGTGCGATGGGCGGTTTCGGTGATGAGCGCGGCTTCACGCCAGGCGCGGTGATCGCACCACAAATAATACTCGTCGAGTGGCTGAAGATTTTGGCCGACCGGAATGACGCTAGAGCCGGTGGTGTCGATGGCCAGAGCAGCAACTTGATCACCAGAGACTCGCGCGTTAGCGAGGGCCTTCTGTGTCGCTTCGGCCAACGCGCGCATGTGGTCTTCATGGTTTTGCGTGGCGAAATCAGGATCCGCCTTGGTGCGATGCAAGGGATACTCGGCGGTTCCAGAACCGAGGCGTCCGGCTTGGGTGTCGACCAGCGTGACTCGTACGCTGAGCGTTCCAAAATCTACACCTGCTACGATCGACATGATTCCTGCCCTTCTCGGTGATGCTTAGTTAAGCAGAATGGGCATACATTTCCCAGCCCAGGTAGCGGGTAGCCGCTTCGTGGACCACCGGAGCAACACGGGAGAAGTTGGCAGCCACGTGGTGTTCGAAACCATTTTCGCAAATGTAGTGGAGCAACTTCTGGAGTCCGGGAATTTCAACCACACCAGCTCCGCCAAAAGTGTTTAGCGGGTCATCGGTGAACCGGCCACTGCCAGAATATCCGCGTATTTTGCCGGCTGCGTCGTCTGTAGAGAAGCGGGCAAAACTCATGGCCCCGGCTTTAACCTGGCCCACGCAAGTACCGAAGGTATTTTCCTTGCCTACTGTTCCGGCAATGATTTCCTGGAAGTCCATTCGAACATCCTTAAAGAAATGCTTCGGCAAATTACTGCAGTGGAAGCAAACAGCCTTGTTGGGATCGTCGCCATAATTGTTGTTCCAGTCGAGCAAAGCGCTCGGCGTTTCAGAAGCAAGCTGTAGGGCATGCATTCCCAAGACGCCACAAACATCGACTTCACATGCGCTCGAGAGAAGTGAATCGCTCATCATGCTCATTACGGTGCAAGGGACAACACCCAGGTTTTCTTCCATGGAGGTCCAGCACTGAACCGCGCTGATTTGCACGTCGGTGGCTTTCATCCACTGGTCAATTACCGCACCGAGTTTGGCCATTTTCATCAGCGCCGCTTGGGGAACATTCGCCGTGGTGACGTAGCGCTGGATCAACTGGAGCTTTTGAACTACGGCCTCCTCCGTGTCTTTCATACGACTGATTCGCCCCAAGACTTCGGAAAGGTCCAAGGTCTCGGTGGAGATCCCGCTGGCTTCCAAAAGCTTTTCGCTGTAGCGAACCGTGTTAAAGGCGGTGGGACGAGCCCCGATGGCGCCGATCCGCAAATTGCGAAGACCTCGGACAACGCGGCAAACGCCAGAAAACCATTCGAGATCATGGGTGAATTCCGACGAGTCCGGACTTTCGGTATGCAGCGTGGTCAGTGAATAAGGGATTCCGTACTGTCGCAAATTGTTGCAGGCGGACATTTTTCCGCAGAAACTGTCACGGCGATGGGTAATCAACATTTTGCCCGGTGTGTCGGGAGTAGCTTGTACAAGAACGGGAACTCGAAGACCGGCGAGCCGGAGTGCGTCGGCAATGGCCCGTTCATCGCCAAAATTGGGAAGGGTCACAATGACGCCGTCAATCTCCTTGGCCTTCGAGCGGAATAACTCCGCGCAGCGTTTGGCTTCCTCGTAGGTTTCGATAGCTCCGTATTTACTTTGCTCGGGAGTGAGGGCAACAACTTCGATACCGACCTTCTGCAGAACCTGAATCATCTCGTCGCGGCCCGATTTCGCCAGATGGTCTGGGAAAAATCCGCGGTTGCCAACAATCAAGCCCATGGTCATTTTTTTCTTAGTCACGATGCTCTCCGTATTTCTGGGATTTCATCCTTCGGAAGCAAGCGTGTGCAATGGCAGCTTGCAATCCGATGGAACACTCGATGCTCGAAAGGGACAATTCGCTCTGGGACGAATCCGATTCCTGCTTCGTCACTTCCCTACCCCACTCTGCGCCTTCCCGGATACTGTCCGCGAACTGGACCGGTGCGATTACTGAAACCAAGCGATTCGGCGAACTTGCAAAGCCGAGGCCGAGCGATCGGATTCGGGGAAAGAGAAATAGACTGCGGGAGGGGGCGGGAGCAACTAACGGTCTGCGGGCAGTTGGCCACGAGACGAACAATAACATGTTGAATGAGGTTCCGTAAACGCTTACGATGGCCTCGAGTCCTGGGTGATCTTTTCCGTTTCTCTGAGCTACCTCTGCGCGAGACCCCTTGAAGGAAACGTATCCAAACACCCGGCAGGCCAAGCGCGCAGGTTCTTGCTCGAGCCATCCCAGACCCGGCGCAACGCGAGAGCGGGCTTCAGAGTCTAGGCAAAAGCGATTCGGAAGGTACAGCGAGGGAAACGCTATGCGAGCCTTGTCAAGATTTGCAGTTTTCGCTGTGATTTGGTGTGCGCCGTTGACCGGGCAACAGCCCGCGCCGCGCTATAAGGATTCAAAGCTGTCGATTGATGATCGCGTAGCAGACCTGTTGCCGCGTATGACTCTGGAAGAAAAGGTGGGTCAGCTCACCGGAGGTCGTGAGGGTGAACAGGGACTGATCGACACAACGGGCAAGCTCCCCTTCAAGACCGTGGAAGAACTGTTGCAAGAGATGTACAGGCTAGAGACGAAAATGAGCCCCCGTGAACGCGCGCTGGCACACAATGCGCTTCAACGCTATCAGATGGAAAAAACAAAACTGGGAATCCCCAAGCTATTCTTCGGCGAAGCGCTGCACGGATTCATGGCCTATGGCAGCACCAGCTTTCCTCAGGCAATCGGACTAGCGAGTACGTGGGACCCTGCACTAGTGAAGAAGGTTTTTGTCGCCGCCTCTGATGAGATGTCCGCGTCAGGAGTAAATCAAGCATTCACTCCCGTTCTGGATCTGGCACGCGATCCACGTTGGGGCCGAACGGAAGAAACCTACGGAGAAGATCCGTACCTGGGCTCACGACTTGGAGTTGCGGCGGTGGAGGGACTGCAGGGCGATGATTTCCTGATTGACCGGCACCACGTGATGGCAACGGCAAAACATTTTACGGCCCATGGCCAGCCGGAAAGCGGAACGAATACGGCTCCAGCCAATTTTTCAGAACGCGTGCTGCGCGAATCCTACTTGTACGCATTCGAAGCCGCGATTCGTGAGGGCCGGGCCGGAAGCGTGATGGCTTCCTACAACGAGATTGACGGCGTGCCTTCGCATATCAATCACTGGCTGCTCGGCAAAGTACTGAGGCAAGAATGGGGCTTTCCAGGGTATGTGACTTCCGATGGGGACGGCTTGCAGATGCTCTATCTTGTGCACGGAGTGGCCGCGGGCAAGGAGGAAGCGGCGCGCAAAGCGTTGGCTGCCGGAGTGGATTACGACTTGTCGGATGGCTCTGTATTCCGCACGTTGGTTGAACAGGTGAAGTCAGGAGTTGTTCCCGAAGCAGAAGTAGATCGAGCAGCTGGGCGCGTACTGGCGGCTAAGTTTAGGTTAGGACTGTTCGATCAACCGTACGTCGATCCCGATTACGCGGAGAAAGTGACCAACGACTCCGCGCATCAGAAACTTGCTGAGAAGGCCGCAGAGGAAGCGATTGTGCTGCTTAAGAACGAGGGCAACTTGTTGCCGTTGGACGCGAAGAAAATGAAAAGCATCGCGGTAATCGGACCGAATGCCAAAGACCTACACCTCGGCGGATATTCTAGAGATCCAGGTCGCGGAATCAGTGTGCTCGAGGGGATACAGAATCGCCTGGGCTCTTCGGCGAAAGTTCTGTACGCCGAGGGCTGCAAAATAACCACGGGAAAACAGGGATGGGACGGTTGGTATGAGAACGACACGAAACTAGCAGACCCCAAGGATCAGCAAGCAAGCATCAAGGAAGCAGTTGCCATTGCAAAGAAATCGGATATCGCTGTGGTAGTTGTCGGAGAAACGGAAGGGACAAATCGAGAAGCGTGGTCGGAAAACCATCTGGGCGACCGGGATTCTCTGGATTTGCTTGGCGCCCAGGATCAACTAGTCCAGGCAGTCCTAGAAACCGGAGTGCCCACAGTGGTCGTTTTGATCAACGGCCGGCCGTTGTCGATCAATTACATTGCGCAACATGTTCCGGCAATCCTGGAGGGATGGTACCTGGGGCAGGAAGGCGGTACGGCGCTGGCACGCGTGCTTTTCGGCGATGTAA
Source organism: Candidatus Acidiferrales bacterium (assembly GCA_963741165.1). Classification (GTDB taxonomy): domain Bacteria; phylum Acidobacteriota; class Terriglobia; order Acidiferrales; family UBA7541; genus Acidiferrum. The sequence goes on from CAVUHB010000003.1 coordinate 326,335, forward strand.
ATCCCGGTGGCAAGCTGCCGATTACCTTTCCGCGTACGGTCGGTCAGTTGCCAGATTTTTACAATCACAAGCCATCGCGCAACCGCAGCTACATTTTCGCATCGAGGGAACCGCTGTTTGCGTTCGGGCATGGCCTGAGTTACACAACATTTAAGTTCGAAAATCTGCGCGTGGAACCAGCAACGATTGCGCCGGGTGGAACAGCAAAGGCGATCGTCGAAGTGACCAATTCGGGAACACGGGAAGGTGAGGAAGTCGCACAACTCTATATCCACCAAAAAGTAAGCTCGGTGACTCGACCGGTGCTTGAACTGCGCGGGTTCGAACGAATTCATCTGCGCCCGGGAGAAACGGCTTCCGTCACGTTTGATTTAACACCGGACAAGCTGGCGGTTCTGAATGAAGGGATGACGCCGGTGGTCGAACCGGGGATTTTCGATATTTTTGTAGGCAAGAGTTCGATCGAGACGCAGCGGGGACAACTCCAAGTAGCACAAAAATAAAGCCGTAGGGAATCACGACGCGGGTTCTGAACTGGTCACCCAAGGTTGACAAGGTGTGGGAAGTGTTTTTAAATGACCACCGTAAGCGTTCACGCTCGCACCGCCCGGCAAGGTACTGCTTAGCTTCTAACCGGTTCGACAAAAGCGGAGACATGCCCCACCTAGGGGGTAAAAATTGAAGAGAAAAGTAGCAACACTCCTTGATCTTGCCGATGCGCTTGGGATATCCACGGGCACCGTTCACCGTGCTTTGCACAATCATCCGGATGTAAATGCGCTGACAAAGACGCGTGTGCTGCAACTGGCCAAGGCGATGCGTTACCGGCCGAATGTTGCTGCGCGGAATCTGGCTCGCCGGCGTGACCTGAGAATCTCGGTAAATACCTTGAAAGGGACGACGTCCTTTTGGGAAGAGGTGCGGGCCGGCATTCAGAGAGAAGCGGAAATTCACAACATCGGCGGCACAGAAATCGAGTTTCGGACCTACCCCAATTTGGGAGAGGGGGAAGCGGAGGCGTTTGAGGCTGCGCTGGCGTCCGATGTGAATGGGATTATTACTTTCCCGAGCCGGCCACAGCAGATGGGTAACTGGATGAGGAGAGCGGTGAAGGCTCAGATTCCCGTCGTTTGCGTGGCGACCGACGCGCCTAACACGGGGCGGCTAGCAGTAGTATCGATTGACACAATGGTCAGCGGTTCGTTGGCCGCCGATTTACTGGGCCGCATATTGCGTGGTGAGGGAAAGGTGGCAGTGACTTTGAGCGATCTGGCCATCAACGAACATGCCGAGAAATCCACTACCTTTACTGAGACACTCCAGAAATTCCACCCCAGAATTCGCGTAGTTGAAATCATCGAGGACCACGACATTGAAACGGAAGCCTATGGCAAGTGTCGCGCGCTGTTTGAAGCCCACCCGGACCTGGCTGGAATTTATGTAGCCACGGAAGCATCGATACCGGTGTTGAATGCCGCCCGGGATGCGGGCATTCTTTCGAGGCTGAGCATTATTACAACCGATCTATTTCCGGAACTCGTCAATCACATTGAAAAAGGCGACGTGATTGGAACAATCGATCAAAGGCCTTACACGCAAGGAAGACTGGCATTCCGAATACTCCACCAGTTCCTGGTGGAAGGTTCTTGCCCCAGTTATCAGGTGATGTTGTCGCCACACGTGGTAATGCGTGGGAACCTCGATTTCTTCCAGCGGCATCAATCTTTGGGCTCCATGATAGAGAGCGGCCAGGACGAAACGATTGACTCAGCGGATCTGGAAGGTTACTCGCTCGGGTAACGGCGAATCGATGGATGGGGATCGAGTTGAGAAAACCAGTTCGCAGGTAGCGGGAGGCTCTATTCATATCTTGGGTATTGATGTTGGTACGGGCGGAACGCGCGCCATCATCTTGGATGAATCGGGTCGGATATTAGGTTCCGGCACGGAGACACATGTGCCGTTTGCCAGCCCGAAGCCGGGATGGGCTGAGCAGGATCCCCGAGATTGGTGGCGTGCCGCAGCGATTGCTGTCCGCAAAGCAATCGAAGCCTCGGGAGTGCCTCCCAATTCCATCGCGAGCGTCGGATTTTCCGGACAAATGCACGGCGCGGTTCTACTCGATCAGCACCATGAAGTTATTCGTCCAGCGTTGATCTGGTGCGATCAGAGAACAGAGGCACAATCCAAGTATTTGGAAAAATTGTTTGGACGGGAAACCCTGATTGGGCTGACGTGCAACCCGCCGTTAACGAATTTCACGCTGACAAAGCTTTTGTGGGTACAGCAAAACGAGCCCGCGAATTGGGCACGCGTGCGAAAGGTAATGTTGCCGAAGGATTATGTGCGGCTGAGATTGACGGGCGATTCAGCGATCGACGTTGCGGATGCATCAGGCACTTTGCTCCTGGATGTGGCCAAGCGGGAGTGGTCACGGGAGGTCTTGAGCAAGACGGGGATTGACGGGAAGATTCTTCCGAAACTCTTCGAGTCGCAGGAAGTCTGTGGGGCGATCCATGAAGAAGGAGCGAAGGCGACCGGATTGAAAGTTGGAACGCCGGTAGTAGCCGGAGCCGGTGACCAGGCGGCGGGGGCGGTAGGAATTGGAATTACCCGACCAGGAGTTGTGAGTGCGACCATTGGCACTTCCGGGGTAGTGTTTGCGGCCACAGACCGCCCTGCACTAGATCCCAGAGGGCGGTTGCATACATTTTGTCACGCGGTGCCGGGACGCTGGCACGTTATGGGTGTAACGCAAGCGGCGGGATTGTCGTTGCGGTGGTTTCGCGAAAACTTTGGATCCGGGAGTGACGATGGACGCGATCCTTACGAGCGATTGTCGGAAGAAGCGGCCAGCGTGGATGCGGGTGCAGAGGGAGCGTTCTGGGCTCCGTATCTAATGGGGGAGCGGACACCGCATCTCGATCCTTCCGCGCGTGCTGCGTTCCTGGGGTTGACGGCTTCGCACACTCGGGCACATCTTATACGCGCTGTAATGGAAGGCGTGGCCTACAGTTTGAAAGATACGTTCACGATCTTTGACGAGATTAAGGTGCCGGTACAAAGGATCCGACTTGGAGGGGGAGGAGCACGCTCGCCGTTATGGCGGCAAATCCAGGCCGACGTATACGGACACGACATTGAAATTGTGGAAGCCGAAGAAGGTGCCGCCTACGGCGCGGCAATCCTTGCTGGCGTAGGAATTAAGTGCTGGGCCAGCGTTGATGAGGCCAGTGACGCGATTGTCCGCATAGCAAAACGTGTCGCGCCGGATAAAAACAATTCCGAGCGCATGCAAGCCGGCTATCTGGTATACAAACGCATTTATCCTGCATTGCACTCCATCTTCCATTAGAACGGTCTCGCCTGCTTAGCCTTTAAAGCGACTGGGCAAAAAGTAGAAGGTATAGATCGCTCCGAGCACCGCCAAAACAGCCCCCCACCAGATACTGGCGTGGAGATTGAAGAGCACAACGGGGTGCTCGGGGGGATGCATGTACTCATATACGCCTGAGCCAAAAATTAGCACGCCATTGACCAGCAATGAGACGCCAATAAAAAACCAGATTGAAATAGAGCCGCCAGGTTTCATAAGTCCTCACCAGAAAATGACGTTGACGAGCACAAAAAGAGCTGCCACAACCACTCCCCAGAACACAGGTTTATGAACCAGTGGCACTTGGCCTTCGGAAGGAATGTCGGTCACGCCATACACCAAACCTTTCAATTCAGAATCTGGTTTCGGCTTAGTAAGCAGGCTGACGATCACGGTAACGATCACGCAGACCACCCAAGACCATAGAGCGCGGTACATATTTTCGGCCATGTCTTTGGCCTGGTCGGACATTGCCACATAGCGGAGCGCGGATGGGTCAACTTTTACCCACGCCCATAGCCCCACCGATGAGGCGGTGCCAGACAGCAATCCCCAGAATCCACCCGCGGCCGTCGCTCGCTTCCACAACATCCCAAGAATAACGGTTCCGTAAAGGGGAGCGATGAAGAAGCTGAACAGGGCCTGGACATAATCCATGATGCTCTTGAAGTCCATGACCAGATAGGCGGTTCCAATGCTGATGAGCACGCCAAGGATCGTGCACCAGCGGCCCATACTGACGTAGTGCGCATCGCTGGCATCCTTCCGAATCAGCGCGCGATAGATGTCATAGGTCCAGACGGTCGTGAATGCACTGACGTTGCCCGCCATGCCGGACATGAAGCCGGCAATGAGTGCAGTAATGCCGAGTCCGAGAAGACCCGGACCGCAATAGCGCGCGAGCATCAGCGGCAATACTTCGTTGTAGCTATGGCCGCCCGTTGCTACTGCTTGCGCTTCTGGCATCAACTTCTGCGGCAGAACGGCGAGCGCAAGAAGTCCGGGCAAGATCACGATGAACGGAACGAACATCTTGAATGTAGCACCGATAATCGGAGCCATTTTTGCTGCACGGAGGTCTTTGGCGGCAAGAACGCGCTGAACCACGAGGAAGTCCGTGGTCCAGTAGCCGAAGGAAATTATCGCACCGAGGCCAAAAACGATGCCGGTCCAATGAATGCCCATCGGATTGTTGCCGGAAGAGCCCAAGGTGCTCCACAGATGGGTGTACTCGGCGGAGGCGTTGGCAGCAATCTTGAGTTTAAGAGCACTCCAACCGCCTGCTTCATAAAGACCGAGAATCGGGATCAGTAGCGCACCCGCCCAGATCAATATAAATTGCAGGACTTCGTTGAAAATGGCCGAGCGCAAGCCGCCCAAAGCAACGTATATAGCGACCGTGCCGGCGGAAATCCAGATGCTGATATTGATGTCCCAGCCCAGAACAATCTTGAGAACCAGCGCCATGGAATACATGTTGATGCCACTCATCAGAACGGTCATGAAGGCAAAACTGACCGATGAGAGCGTGCGGCTGGATTCTCCGAAGCGAAGCTTGAGGTAGCCCGGAACGGAGTGCGTTTTGGAGATGTAGTAGAACGGCATCATCACCAGCGCCAGGAACAACATGGCGGGGATAGCGCCGATCCAATACCAGTGGGCAGCCAGGATTCCATATTGATACGCGGAACCGGCCCAGCCCATCAGTTCCAGGGAACCGAGGTTCGCAGACAGAAAGCTAAGTCCCGCGATCCATGCGGTCATTTCACGCCCGGCCATGAAGAAGTCTTCGCCGGTATTCGCGTGTTCCTTCAGGTAGAAGCCGATCGCAAGGACAAGCACAAAATAGAAAACGATGATGACCATATCCACAACCGACAAATGAACCAGTCGTGTGGTGCTAAGAAATGCCAATAACGGAAGCATAGGGTCTGGAATCGCTCCTCTCCGATGAGCATCTGCCGTCTTCTACTTGGTTCTGATGTGATGCACGGAATCGAATGCGCTTATGTACTACTTTGCCGAGAATTTGTAAATCGTTTCGGAACTGAATTTTGCACCGGGACGCAGAACTGTCGAAGGAAAATCCGGGTGGTTAGGAGAATCCGGGTAATGTTGGGTTTCCAGGCAGATGGCGCCATATTTCTGATACTTGATCGCACCCTTGCCGACAATGGTCGCGTCTAGGTGAATTGCGGAGTAGAACTGAACACCGGGTTCCGTAGTCAAAACTTCCATCTCCCGGCCTGATGATGGATCGACAACCTTGGCCGCTTCCCGGAGAGTTCCTGCTTTGCCGTTCAGAACAAAGTTGTGGTCGTAGCCACCAACCTCTTTCAGTTCGGCGATACGCGCCCCAATCGCCGTCGGCTTGCGGAAGTCCAGGGGGGTATCGGCCACGCTTTTGATTTCGCCGGTGGGGATCAGCGTGTCATCGACAACGGTGTACTTATCGGCATTGAGATACAGGGTGTATTTCAGAATGTCACCCGAGCCTGCCAGGTTGAAGTAACTATGATTGGTAAGATTCAATACGGTGGCCTTGTCGGTTTCCGCTGAGTAGTCAAGCTTGAGCTCATTCTTCTCGGTCAGGGTATAGGTCACGCTGACGGTGAGTGTACCGGGATAGTTTTCTTCCCCGTCCTTGCTCACATAGGTAAACCGAACCGATTGAGCACCGGGGGCCTCCTTGGGCTCGGCTTTCCATACTTTGTGATCAAAGCCAACGGCTCCGCCGTGCAGCGAATTGGGGCCGTTGTTGATGGCCAGCTGATATTCCTTGCCGTCCAAGGTAAAGTGCCCCTTGGCAATGCGATTCGCGTAGCGGCCAACCGTTACACCAAAAAAAGGCCCCTTGGCCTCGTATTGAGCGAGCGTATCAAACCCCAACACCACATCACCCATCTTGCCGTTACGGTCAGGCATCATGAGTTCCGTGAGGGTCGCGCCAAAGGTAATGACCTTGGCGGAAGCTCCCTGCGCGTTATGGAGTGTGTAGGAATCTATTTCCTCGCCGCCTGGCGTTTTGCCATAAGATGCTTTGGTAATGGGAGTTGCTTGTTTCGAACTGGCTGCAGAGGCACTGTTTTTTGCGATTGTCATAGTTGAACACCCGAAAGCGAGTACGGCCAGGGAAAGGCCGATGCGACTCCAAACCTGCATTTGAATCCTCCAAGAGCCGCTAGGCAGGGAGCGGCATACCCCAGCGGGTTTTATCATAAAACCATGATTTACGCGAGTGATGTCCGTACCGTTAGTGAATTCATGTCGGATCACCAGAGGTGATGGAGAGCACAATTCCAGCGTAGTCAAGATGATAGCGTGTGCAGAAAGGCTCGAGTTTACACGTTGACAAGGGGTAGAGTTGGTGACAAAGTCGCGAATGAGCCGTAAACGATTACGGAGCGAATACAATCCATGCAAAAATTTATAGTTTTCCGTGCGAGATTCTTCGCTTGGTTTCTGGTCTTCTTTCTACTGTTTGCCTGTGGCACGGCCTCCGCTCAGTGGATCCCCCTGAATCCGGTTAAAAGCAGCGAAACGCAGCCCGATGGGGTCGTGCTGGTACTAGCAAACGGCTATCTACGCTTCCAGGTCTGCTCGGATTCCGTCATTCACATCGTTTACAGCCTGGAGAGGAGCGTCCCCGATCGGCCTGATTTTCTGGTTGTGAAAAGGAGCTGGCCAAAAACGGAATTCACATTCCGCTCTGACGACCCGAAACTGCTGAGTCTCTCGACAGCGAATGTGAAGATAGAAATCCTGCGAGCGGACAGTTCGTTGATTTTTTATGACGCTACGGGACACAAACTGGCTCAGGAAACGTCGCACACGCTGACGCCTGTGGAAGTGAACGGAGAGAAGACACTGCACTCCGAACGATTCGTGAATATGTGGGATTCACAGGAAGCCTTTTATGGATTGGGCCAGCACCAGGCAGGGGTGTGGAACTATCGTGGTGAAGCCGTTGATCTTTCCCAGGACAACACGAACATTTCAGTTCCGATGCTCCTTTCGAGTAACGGTTACGGCATTTTCTGGAATAACGGATCGCGCAGCCGCTTCAACAACCGATTTGTCCACGCGTTTTATCTAAGTTCAGAAGTCGCAGATTCTATGGACTACTACTTCATCTACGGACCCGATTTCGACAAGATCGTGGCGACCTATCGGGAACTTACCGGTCCCGCGCCGATGTTTGGAAAATGGGCCTACGGGTTCTGGCAGTGCAAAAATCGCTACGATTCGCAAAAAGAACTGGAGGGAATCGCGCAGAAATACCGCGATCTGCACATTCCTCTCGATAACATTGTGCAGGACTGGTTCTGGTGGAACATCATGGGTGAACCGGTGTTTAACAAGAATTATCCCGATCCCAAGGGAATGATAGACAGCCTGCATAAAAATAATGTCCACTTGATGATTTCTGTTTGGCCTTTCTTCCGGCCAGGTTCGTCGGCTTACGAGGACATGGATAAAAAGGGCTTCTTCATTGACCGCACAAAAGCGGGTGGTTTTCATCCGCTCGGTATGGGTTTATACGATGCGTACAACCCAGAAGCGCGGAAGTACTACTGGAAGTTGATGGATGATGCGCTATTCAAAATTGGCGTAGATGCCTGGTGGCTGGACACCACGGAACCAGAAACGGAAGGCCGCGAAACAAATATTCAGGTGACGAATAAGACGGCGCTTGGCAATGGGGCGCGCTATACCAATGAGTTCCCGGTTCTCACCACGAGCGCAGTTTATGATGGTCAACGGACCTCATCCGATCAGAAACGCGTTTTCATACTCTCGCGATCGGGCTACGCGGGCGTTCAGCGAAATGCAGCCGCGGTTTGGTCCGGCGACGTCAATCCGAACTGGGAGACTTTTCGGCGCCAGATTCCTGCAGGGCTCAATTTGTCGGTTTCTGGCATTCCCTATTGGACGACAGACATTGGGGGATTTGTGGTGGCGAATCCGGATGATCCTGCCTATCGAGAGCTATTTATCCGCTGGTTCGAGTTCGGAACGTTTTGTCCCGTGTTTCGAGCGCACGGAACACGCACGACAAATCAGAATGAATTGTGGTCGTATGGCCCCGAAGCGCAGAAAACCCTGGTGGCCTATGACAAACTGCGCTACCGGCTGATGCCCTATATCTATTCGCTTGCCTGGAAGACAACGAGCGAGGGCTACACCATCATGCGGCCGCTGGTGATGGATTTCCGCAACGACATACGCGCGCAAAACATTGGAGATACCTATATGTTCGGGCCCGCGCTGCTGGTCGCCCCGGTAACTGAACAGTCCGCCATCGCACGCCACCTCTATCTGCCCGAATCACAGTGGTATGACTTCTGGAGCGGCGAAACCCATACCGGCGGACACACCATTGATGCCCAAGCGCCGATTGACCGACTGCCTTTGTATGTTCGGTCCGGTTCGATTCTTCCACTCGGCCCCGATGTGGAATATGCCACCGAGAAAGCAGCGGATCCTCTAGAAATCCGCGTGTATGGCGGCGCGAATGGACATTTCACGTTGTACGAAGATGAAAATGACAACTACAACTATGAAAAAGGTGCCCACGCAACCATCCCCTTTGCGTGGGATGAGGCAGCGCACACGCTTACAATTGGCGACCGAGTGGGTGCTTACCCGGGAATGCTCGAGAAACGCACATTCAAGGTTGTGTTTGTCAGAAAGAACCACGGCGTGGGCGGCAGCTTGACGGAGAAAGCTGACAAAACGATTTCCTATGCAGGAAGAAAAATGACGGTCACACCTTAGCACCTTATAACAGTTGAATTCCTACGGAGGCGCCTCGTGTTTTCGCATCGTGGATGTCGCTGGCATGCTGTTCTGCTTCTTATCTTTTCCGCCCTCAGTTCACCCTCCTATTTGGCAGCTCAAACCACCACCCGTACTGCCGTGCCATCCCAGATTCCCGGGCGCGACGCGATCCTGATGGGCACGGATTGGTATCCGGAACAGTGGCCGGAATCTCGTTGGGAAACGGATTTGCAGATGATGGACTCCGCCCATATTAAAGTCGTTCGTATTGCGGAATTTGCGTGGAGCCGCTTGGAACCTTCTGAGGGTCAGTTCGATTTCAGCTGGCTGGACCGCACGATCCGACTGGCCGAAAAGCACCACATTGCCGTTGTGCTGGGGACGCCAACGGCGGGACCTCCTGCCTGGCTAACAAGAAAATACCCGGAGACACTCCGCGTCGAAACCGACGGGCAAATCGCAACACACGGAAACCGCGCCCAAGGCTCGGTCACTTCAGCGAAATATCGCGAATTCTGCAAGCGAATTGCATCGGAAATGGCGAAACGGTACGGGCACGACACAAACGTGGTCGGATGGCAGATCGACAATGAATATGGATATGCGTTGATGTCCTACAACGCGGAGGGACGAAAACAGTTCCAGGACTGGTTGAAAGGGAAATACAAGACGCTAGTTGCCTTGAACGATCATTGGACGACAACCTATTGGAGCCAGACCTATGACACTTGGGACGAAATCCCCATTCCGGTAGGCGGACACAACCCCGGCCTGATGCTCGAATGGAAACGTTTCATAACCTTTGCCTGGACCAGTTACCAACAAGATCAAATCGATGTAATTCGCGCCGAGAGTGATCCCCGGCAATTCATCACGGGGAATTTCATGGGTTATGGATTCGACGGCTTCGATCACTTCGAAATCGCGCGCCCACTCACGTTTGTTTCCTGGGATGACTATGTGGGAAAAGGGCATCTGGATCCAAATGCGAATGGCATCAGCCACGATGCGATGCGTGGACTGAAGCGGGAAAATTTCTGGGTTATCGAAACGCAACCCGGATTTGTGAACTGGTCTGAACTAAACAATGCACTCGACAAGGGAGAAGTTCGCGCAATGGCGTGGCACGATATCGGACATGGAGCCGATGAAGTGGGTTACTGGCAGTGGCGAAGCGCTCTGAACGGCCAGGAAGAGATTCACGGAACGCTGGTGGGCCCGGATGGAGAAGGCGTACCGCTGCTGGCGGAGGTGGCTCAGACGGCGAAGGAGTTTGAATCGACGCAGGCCGCGTTTCAGGGAACGAGGGTTGTTTCAGAAGTCGCTCTGCTCGTGGACTACGACAGCCGATGGGCGATCAACTGGCAAAAACACACAGCAAAGTACGACCAGTTCGGAATTCTGAAAAGCTACTACACTGCCCTGCGGAAGCTCTCTCAATCGATCGATCTCGTCAGCCCGTATGCGCCACTTGACGATTACAAACTTGTCGTAGCACCGGATTTGAGCCTGATCCCGAAGGAGCTTGCGGTTCAACTGGCTGCCTATGTACGGAATGGCGGACATCTTGTCCTTGGCCCGCGATCAGGCCAGAAGGATGAATTCAACGCACTGCTGCCGATTCGCCAGCCCGGGTACCTGGCCGAAGCGTTGGGCGGGCAAGTAGAGCAATACTACGCGCTCGAGAATCATATTCCGGCTAGTGGAACGGTTGGGTCGGGGGAAGCAACGGTGTGGGCAGAACAACTGAGGACCACAGCCGCCGATACGGAAGTGTTGTTGCGTTATGGAAAAAGCAATGGATGGCTTGACGGGCAACCGTGCGTGATCACACGGCACTATGGCCGTGGGCAGATTACCTATGTGGGAACGGCGCTCGACGACAAACTGATGACCAGTACGGCGGAATGGCTGGCAAAAGACAGCGGCGTGAGTCCCGTATTTGGCCCTGTGCCCGATGGCATCGAAGTAACTCGCCGAACGGGCCCCGAATCCTCTGTATTTGTTCTGATCAACTTCCATAAAGACAGACAAACCGTGAATCTGCCCCGAGCGATGAAATCGCTTCTGGATCAGAAGGATGTAAAGAGCGTCGAGCTATCGCAATACGGGGTAGCCGTATTGCAGGATTCCGGAAAGCACTGACACTCGCGACAGAAACAAAACTTTCAAACTCTAGAATCCACTTGCAGGGGCAAGAGTAAAAACAATAGTCTTGCGTTCGGGGGTGAGTGCACTCATGAAAGCTGTTTCCACGGCTAAGGCGCGGAAAGTACTGGTCATCGATGTGGGCGGAACGAATGTCAAACTAATGGCGACTGGCCAAACAGAACCGCTTAAAATTCCGTCCGGCCCCTCCATGACAGCGAGCAAAATGGTCAGCGTTGTAAAAGAGAACGTGAAAGGTTGGGAATACGAACGCATTTCCCTGGGGTATCCGGGACCCATCATAAACGGCCACCCTTTGCGCGAACCGCACAATCTGGGCGTAGGTTGGATGAGGTTTGATTTCGAGAAGGCGTTCGGATGCCCGGTTAAAATAATGAATGATGCTGCAATGCAGGCAATAGGGAGCTACGAAGGCGGGCGGATGCTTTTTCTGGGACTTGGTACGGGCTTGGGCTCAGCAATGATTGTGAACGGCGTTTTGGAGCCGATGGAGCTGGCACATCTGATTTATAAAAAGGGAAAAACGTATGAGGATTACCTGGGATTGCGTGGACTTGAACGGATGGGCAAGAAGAAATGGCGCCGTTATGTAGCTGAAATCACGGAAATGCTAAAAGAGGCGCTTGAAGCAGACTATGTAGTGCTTGGCGGAGGAAATAATAAGAAACTAAAGGAAATACCACCGGGAGCGCGGATTGGTAAAAACGAGAATGCATTTGTGGGTGGATTTCGACTGTGGGAGAAAGAGCGGGCGTAATACCCTTGGTGGGGTTATTTGTGCGATTCGTTCTCCTAGCGAACTAGTCCCTTTGGCACCAATGGCAGAGAACGAAGGCGAATGCCGGTTGCATCGAAGATGGCATTGGAAATTGCCGGTGCCAGACCGACGATGGGCGCTTCGCCAGCGCCGACGGCTGGCTGATCTTTACGATCGATAAGCAGAGTTTCGATTGGCGGAACATCTCGAAAACGGGGAACGCGATACTCCGCAAAGTGATCGTTCAGGATGCGTCCGTTTTCGAAATCGATTTGTTCAAACAGAGCTCCGCCAATACCCATAATGTTCGCACCAACGATCTGGTTGCGCAGGCCATCCGGGTTGACGATGGCACCGCAGTCAAAGGCCGTGAGAACCCGAAGGATTTTGACGCCGGTAGAACCGGGATCGACAACAACTTCCACAAAAGTTGCGACATAGCCCAGCTTTTCAAAACCACCACCCATACCGAATCCATGATTAGCGAGTTTGGACTTTCCCCAGCCAAATCTTGCCGCACCTTGTTCGAAGACGGCCCGCAAACGTTCTTCCTTCAGGTTCTTCAGGCGAAATTCCAGCGGGTCCATCGGAATCGCGTGAGCAATTTCATCCATGTAGACTTCGCGTGCGAAATGATTAGCCGTAGCCGCGAGCCCACGGTAGGAACCCTGCCGCAACGGCGACTTGACGGGGTGATATTCAATTTTCTGGTTGGGAACATCGTAGTAGGTTCGGATACCGGCAGCACCCGAATTGTAATTGTGAAATTCCCAGGCTATTAATTTCCCATCGGAATCCACCGCACTATCAATCTCAATGACTCCTGCGGGGCGAAAATAAGCCCAGGTAAATTCCTCTTCGCGGGTCCAGCAAACCTTAACGGGGCGCTTTGCCGCGCGAGCCAGGCGAGCCGCCTCAAGCGCCGCTTCGCCAGTGTGTTTTCCGCCGTAACCCGAGCCCGTATCTGGCATAAGCACCCGAACTTTTTCTTCAGGCATGTGAAAAGCACCTGCCAGTTCGCTGCGCACGCCGAAGGGACGTTGCGTGCCGGTCCAGACGGTGAGCTGATCGCCGTCCCATTTAGCTAGAGCCGCGCGAGGCTCAAGCGGGGCATGGGCGATATATGCGACGGTGTATTCCTGTTGCATTCGATGTGCCGACGACAAAAACGCGTTCTGCATATTGCCGACTACAAAGCTGGAACCGTCATTGCGGTCTTCTGCAGGCGGTTGGCTTTTCTTGAGATATTCGAAAAGGTCTTTGTTGGATGGTTGCGGTTCGGATTTCCACTCAGCACGGATGGCAAGCGCCGCCTTTGTAGCCAGAGCCGAAGTCGGCGCAGCTACTGCGAGAAATTCACCGTCTCGGACTACAGTCACACCTGGCATTTGCTGGGCAGCCTGTATATCTGCTGAAAGAAGAGTGGCGTTGAAACTAGCGGGACGAACAACCTTTCCGTACAACATGCCGGGAAGCGTCTGATCGGAAGGATAGCGATGCTTTCCGGTTACAAAGTCGCGACCGTTCAGTTTCGGCGTGGGCTGGCCAGCCAGTTTCCATTGGGCAGCCGGTATAAGCGGTTCTTCAGAGGGCAATATTTGGCTGATCTGTTGACCTTGCACGAGTTGCGCGTACGCTAGAGAGCGATTCGACTTGGCGTCGACAACCTTTCCGTCGCTAGCAGTGAGATGGGCGCGATCGACAGTCCATTGTTTCGCAGCAAGGCCGATCAGAACTTCACGCGCGGCCGCGGAGACGCGTCGCAACTGAAGATTCATGATCGGCGTCGTCCGACTGCCAAATGTTCCCATATCGAAAGGAACAACCTGTGTGTCACCCATCACCATTTGAATCGAACCAATCGGCACCCGAAGCTCTTCGGCAATGGCCTGCGAGAGTGATGTTCGGATATTTTGGCCGACTTCTACTTTTCCTGTGAACGCTGTGACGCCCCCGTCTTCATTGATATGGATCCAGGCGTTAATTTCAGTGGGAAGTGAATCTTCGGAGTAACGGCGTGCACCACCAGACTCTTGGGCTCCAAGTGAACCAGAGACCCCGGTGACAATAAAAATTCCAGTTCCCAGGAATCTAAAAAATCCCCGCCGGTCGATCTCAAAGTGATAGGCAGCGGGGGCAGCAAGTTCATAACGTTCCGGCTCAGGGTGAAATGGGAACTCGCGTTCGACAGTCATGGACGCGACTCCTTCAAAGCAGCCGCCGCTTTGTGAATCGCGGCAAGAATGCGCGGGTACGTTCCGCAACGGCAGATATTGCCCTGCATGCCAATCAGGATCTCTGCATCGGATGGATTGGGCTGTGAAGCTAGCAGGGAGACAGCAGAAAGGATCATTCCGGAAGTGCAGTAGGCGCATTGCATGGCGCCTTCGTCCAAAAATGCCTGCTGAACCGGGTGAAGCTTTTCTCCTTTTGCGAGACCTTCGATCGTCGTGATGGATTTGCCCACAGCTGCGGAAACTGGGGTAGTGCAGGAACGGCGCGCTCTGCCATCAACGAGGACAGTGCAGGCGCCACACTGGCCTTCGCCGCAGCCATATTTGCTACCTGTCAAATCCAGCTGCTCACGCAAAACGAATAGGAGTGGGGTATCCGGCTCGGCCTCGAGTGTGTGAGACTGGCCGTTGATTTGGAGTGTGGTCTTGTTCGCCATCAAGACACCTCGGTGAATAAAACATTGCCGAGCCCACAGGATATCAGGCGGGATGGAAAATCAAAACACAGCAAACGAGCGCGCCTACCGAGAACCCGCAGAATACTCCTTGACTACGCCAGAATCGCCACGTTCACGTGCCAGATACTGATCATAAATCCAGCAATAGGTTTTTTCTAAGCCGGCCCTGAGCGAAGTGCTGGGTTCCCAATGGAGATACTGCTGTATCAGCGTGTTATCACTATTGCGGCCATTCACGCCTTTGGGTGCGCTGAGGTCGTACTTGCGTTTCAACTTGACGCCCGCAATTTCCTCGGCAAGGTCCACCAGTTGGTTGATGGTGACAGCTTCACTGGAACCGAGATTGATCGGCTCTAGAATGTCGGAGTTCATGATCATGTCGATGCCTTTGATGCAGTCGTCAATGTACATGAAACTCCGTGTTTGCGTCCCGCTGCCCCAGATTTCAATTTCGAGCTTATTGTTCATTTTTGCTTCAATCACTTTTCTGCAGATCGCCGCCGGTGCCTTTTCTCGGCCGCCGTACCACGTACCCCACGGACCATAAACATTGTGGAATCGCGCAACTCGCGTTCGGAGGCCGTAATCCTCGCGAAAATGCCGGCACATGCGCTCGGAAAACAGTTTCTCCCAACCGTAGCCATCTTCAGCCATGGCCGGATAGGCATCCTCTTCCTTTAAGGAAGGAGCCTCGAATGATTTTTGTTTGTCGGCATTATAGACACAGGCGGAGGAGGAGTAGAAATAGCGCGGCACGCCATATTTGAGAGCCGCCTGCAACATCTGCGTATTAATAAGGACGGAGAGCATGCAAAGCGCTTTATTTTGCTCGATGAATCCCATTCCGCCCATGTTTGCCGCCAGATTGTAAATCTCGTGGGCGCCTTGAGCGGCTATCTCGCAGCTCTCTTTCAGGTTCAGGTCGAGCGTCAGATTCTCGACGTCGTCAAAGCGTTGGTACCATTCTCCGGGTGGCTTGATGTCAACAGCACGAATCTCTTTATGACCCCGAGAACGGAGCGCGGAGACAAGACTGCCTCCTATAAAACCACCTGCCCCCGCCACGAGGATTCTCTTTAATGTCTCTTGCGACATGCGATCTCCAGTGCCATCGAGGAATCTAGAGTCCAGGGATGCAAACCCATATGCAGCTGTGCGCCAGATGCCTGCGGTTAGCTTGGGCGAGTGATTAAGGATACACCAGAGCATAGCCAGAGAAACTCTCTGCGCTTCCACAAGCCCAATGTAAAATAGCGGATTTCACTTTGATATTGATTGCGCTGCCCTATTAAGCGGCGACTTAGGACAGCTCAAGAGTGCCAACCTTCAGAAAGTAATGGACTTAAATGAGTTCGTTCTCTATTTCTTGTCATTCGAGGCTGCATAAAGCGTAGAGAGGATCACAATATTTTAACCTTCGCCTCATGGACTGGAAAACCACTACAAGTCGGTATCTCGAAGGGCCGACGGACTTGCTGTCGCTTGACCCGCAAATGCTCTGCTATTCTTGGATTACCGGAATCTCAGAGTTGGCCATGGTTGTCTTCGTACGAAAACTTCTACTCGCGATCCAGTATTTGAAGACTTCAATTTCGGAAGAAAAGCGCTTGGAATACGGCCAACTCGTCGAAGCGACGATCGGCCACATCGAGGCCGCGCAATTTTCTTCCCACAGCGGGATTCTTTCCCCACAAAACGACTGCGTGAGTCGCGCACATCGGGGGCTCTGCCTCGATGACCAAAGACTGATGAATTCCAGACTCATCCGCACTCTAGGAGCGATAGATCTTGATTGGCCCTGGCCAGCTTGTGGGTTGGCAGAGGACTGATCGTGACTCCGGAGATCAATCACCGACAGACCGCGTTCGTCCTTGGCCGCATCGATGAAATTCTGTCCCGGGAGAAGTCCAAGTAAGAGAAACAGGACGTGTGCTTCGTCGAGTTGGGGCAATACCCTGCTGCAGCACATCCGTATTACCATCTCCATTAAAATCACCAATTGCTAAAACTCCCCCTGGCACCGCGGTGCCGAGTGTAAAGGTTCCGTCTCCGTTCCCCAACTCCAGTGTGCCATCGCTGCTCAACAAATCGATTTTTCCGTCTCTGTTAAAATCCGCGTTGAATAAATCACCACTTCCAGTGTAGGAGGGTGGCAGAGAAAGCGTAACCTGAGCATGGACTGTCAATGCGTGGAGCAAGAAAACAATGCAAGCTCCTGCGATCTTTACCGTTCCAACGGCACAAATTGCGGCCTTTCTTATCTTAACCATAAGTAAACTACCTTCTTTGGAATATGGACAAGTGCAGTAGGATACTTGGCAGCTAGCACGGCTTCAACGCGCAAGCCGCCACCTCAAAAGAATCTCGAGTTATCGAGAAAGTGTTGAGAATTCACAGCTCTAGACGGACAGAGCGTAAGGGGTCATGTGATTGCTGGAAGTTCTTGAGGTAGCATCGCACTCGCGCACAGCGGACCAGGAATATAAACTATCTCATTGAAGCTGGCACAAAACTCGGACTGGTCAGTCTTGCCTTGTCCGTCGCCGTCATGGTCAATAGTGGATTCAGACTGCAAATTCAGTCGGAACCGTCGCCGGCCAAGAAAAACAATACGATGCTATTAAGCTCTCTCAATATGCGTTCCTATTGATCAAGCCCGAAACGACGGTCATCACGATGATTCGCAGATCGAATGAAAAGCTCCAGTTCTGTAAATAATACAGATCGTATTCAACTCGCTTTTCGATGGACGTATTTCCACGCCAGCCGTTGACTTGCGCCCAGCCCGTTATTCCAACTTTGAGCGCGTGGCGATTGTTATAGCGGGAAACCTCCTGCAAGAACTTGTGAACAAAATGTGGCCGCTCCGGACGCGGGCCAACAACGCTCATCTCGCCCTTCAGCACGTTTATAAATTGCGGCAATTCATCCAGGCTGGTCTTGCGCAGCAGCAAACCGAAGGCAGTTCTGCGGGAGTCTTCGACTGTAGTCCACTTTGTATCGCTCTCGGACTCTGGTCTGACAGTGCATGGTTCGGAATTTGTACATGCGAAAGGACTCGCCATTGAGTCCAATCCGTTCCTGGACAAAGAATATGGGTCCGGGCGAAGTAAGCCGAATAATGAGCGCAATCAACCCAGATAGCGGTGCCGTCAGGAGCAAAACTCCAGCTGAAAAGCATACATCAAATGCACGTTTTAGCAGCGCATAGTCCAACGATTCGGTTGGAGTGGAAGTCAAATCTAGCATCTGAAAATTGCCGAGTTGAAATAGTTTCTCGCGGACAACGACACCCTGCGCCTAGGTCGACGATTGCCTTGGCTGGCAGACAGAGATGCTCAAGCGCTTTTATGATTTGAGGAATCTGTGAAAATTGGGCGGGATGAATGGCAATAACAGCTTCGTCAATACCGTGGCCGGAAGTCAGCAAGCCCAATTGTTCGAGTTCGTAGATTCGGCTGCCAGTGATACTCACCTCCTGTCCTGGCAATCGAACATGCCCGGCGATCTCGCAGGGCGCAAACGACAATCTCTTCAACCGGGCAGCGGTATCGCTAGCAAATTTGTCTGCGCCGACAATCAGAAGGCGGGTTGGCACCCCCAAGTGGGCTCTGCTTCTGCAGATAACACGAAACAGCGCATGAAGAAGGATCGTAAGCGTCAGCAGGGTGATCAGGTCACAGACCAACAAACCTCTAGGGAAGATATCGTCTCTCGAAAAATACAGCGTAGCCATCAGTACAAAGGAAGCCGCGAGGATGGCGGCAAAGGCAGCCCGTGCTCCGGTTCTCTCACGGAAAAGTTCGTCAAAACTTGTCACACGGTAGTGCTCGGCGACAAATACCCATACAAAAGTGCCAAACAGGACATAACCAAGGTGCCCTGAGAGCGAAAATAGGACAGGTCTGTCAAAGAATCTGCAAATGATTGTCCAGATCCACCACCCAAGTCTAAAAGCAATGAGCGGAAGGAGATAAGTTCCGGTTTTCAAGTACAAATGGTACAGCTTAAGGCGCAGGAACATGGCAGTCGGTCCTTCTTGCAGAAGTGTGGATGGGCTTTTTGTTGAAATTGAAGAGAATTAGGAACTGCAAAAACTTTTTGGGAATCTCTAGAGAGGAATTGTCCCTCTAGATATTGCTGACAGAAAAGGTTTGACGATTACCATTTGCCGTGCCGGTGGATGCGTTTGCTTCTCCGAGGAGGGAAAGGAACACGGTTTCCAACCGGCGATGTACGACCTCCCAATCATACTGCTCGAAGACCAACTGCCTCGCAGCTAGAGCTAATCGTTGCCGTAGTACCGCATCTCGTAATAGCGTTACAATCGCGTCCGCAAATGTTTCTGGATCGTTGGCGACTAAGAGGTGTTCTTGACTACGGACAGGAAGATCGCCGCAAGCGAGGGAAGTTGCAACGATAGGAGTTCCGGTGGCAAATGCCTCGAGCAGCTTATTGCTAACACCCGATCCTACGGTCAGCGGCGCTATGGCGACCGAGGCCTTAGCCAGATACGGTCGCAAGTCAGGCACGAAATCTACAGATTCGAATCCGGCTAGGCCCCGAAAGGAGCGGAGTTCAAAGCTCGCCGCATTTCCCACCGCCAAGAATTTGGCTTGTGGTACCACTCGACGGACGAGGCGGAAAAATCTTCTCCATGAAAAGTTCCGCCGCGTGCCGGTTTGGGCGATATTGAAAACTACCTGCAAGCACGATCGTCTCCGGGTTCTTCTTCACGGTGGACTTTGAAGAAATACTTCTCGCAATCAACTGCATTCGGAACTATTTCGCACCGCGCTTCTGGCGCTTGCTCTTTAACGTAGTTCAGATCTACCTGAGAGCAGAAAATAGACACGTCCACTTTACGGGCAAGCGCGCCTTCATATCGAAGGAATTTTTTATGCTCTTCCCAGCCTACGAGTCGCTCCCACCGTGTTCCAGCCTGCAGGAGTCGCAAGTTGTACAACGTCATCGAATCCGTCGGGTCGCACACCACAGGGGCTTTCGCGTCATTGGGAATGTATTGCAAAGCCCTCCATCTCTCCACGTAGACGATATCTGGCTGTACAGTTTCATACACTCGACGCACCGCCGTCTCCGCCGATTTAGAGCGACAGTATGCAATTCGCAGTGGAAGCCTAGTCGGGAGCGCTACCGCACAGTTAGCAAATCCTTTCCACAGGCTATGCCGGACATGGACGACAGTTTCGCAATACCGGTTTATCCATTCAATTTGTTCTGGGCTTGGTTCCGGCGTTTGAAACGGACACCAGGTGAATTTCGTGATCTGTCGCCAGGCGTGGAATCAGATTGAACGAGCGTACCCGTACAGGCCAGGGTACAAATGGAACCACATAGAGGATTTTCATTGAATTACTTTTACCACTGCCACTGCTTGATTTGCTAGGTTGTAGAGGCCGTTAGTCGGCGAGCGCATTGAGCGCGAGTTGCTTCGGAGGTTGAACTCTAGTCCCTCGTTCTTCAAGAACTGCCTGATAACACGCTTCAAATTTCTCCGCTATGGCATGCCAACTGTAATTCTCGAGCGTCGTGCGGTAGCCCTCTTCCGCGACCCTCAATCTCAAAGCGCGGTCGTTTAAAAGGGTTGCTGCGGCGTCTGCAAATTGTTCCGGATCATCGGCGAGAAAAGCTTCTTTCCCGTGCTCCAATGGAATGCCTTCACAACCTAGAGAGTTGGACAGGACGGGTTTTCGCATTGCCATCGCCTCCAATACCTTTAGGGCGATTCCTCCCCCACTCTCAAGATATTGGATCATTACCGCCGATCGTGCAATGTAGGGCCTCACATCCGGTACCGGCCCATGAATCGAAACTCCGGGAATCTCCTTGGCAATTCGTATTAGGTATTCAGGTACATCTTTCCCTACTACGTGGAGTTTTGCCTCTAAAACCTTTGCTCTAATTCTTGGAAATACTTTTGTAAGTAAATACTCCAAACTCTGTCCTTTTGGCCTCCATTTGAAGCTGCCCGTGATCGTCAAAGACCAAGGCTCCTCCTGTATTTTCGGATTGGGGAAGAAATATTCGGTGTCCACTCCCGAAGGTATTACCTCGATGCGGGCGGACGGCGTCACTTTCTGTAAATGCATCCGGTCCGCTTCGCTTACAACTATGCATCTGTCAAATTTGGCAGCAACTTCACCCTCGTATTTCCTTATGCGGGGAGTTGCCCACTTCGCGTACATCCTTTCCGGTAATCCGGAAGCCTTCGCGGCATAACGCTCCCATACCTTGTGCTCGACGTTGTGTTCACGCAACACACAAGGAGTTGGCAAGGCATAGTCTTGATAGCCTGCCGTATTCAGATGGTGGAATTCCACGAGGTCGGGTGCGTGCGCCGCGATAGCCTCTCGAATTACTTCTCCGGCTTCTAGATGCCAATACTTTGCGGCTGCTCCGGGCGGATCGGAAAAAGCGCCCCGAAAAAGTCGGTACCAATCCCTTCCGGATGGCCGACGGAATACAAATATATTCGGGCAGAATCGTTTCAGTCCTTCCAGCGCGTCAGACTCCTGATCGCTCATCAAGCAAACTACTGCCACATTGTGGGCCCGGGACAGATATTTTATTGGATTGAAAAAACCAATCCTCCCACCGTCATCTGGGGGGTAAGGTACAAACGGAAACACGAGTAATAATTTCAAGGGTGTGTCCTACCAATCTCCACTTCGACGCCCGCACCTTCCACTTCCGCAGAACCTTTCCTTGCCACAATACAGATGTCCAGCGCAGTTTTGGCCTTCACCGCCCGCACGAGGTCCAATTCAGTTCCATTTCTCCACATCATGCCAAAATCCAGAGTGGGTATGAGCACGTGCCTCACAGCCGCGAGAAAAAATGAACCATATCCAGTCAAATAGCGCGGCTCCAATCCTGCATCTCGAACCAGATCGGAGATCTCTATGTCGCTATATTCCGTTTCCCAGCCTCCGTAAGGCCACTTGCCAAGACGAATGAGTGTCTTTTTCAAAATCGTATAGATTGAATATTTCTGCGGTACCTGCACGAGGCAATGGCCACCGTTCTTCAGAACACGATATTGTTCAGCCAGAATCCTTGTAGGATCCTCAAAATGTTCGATCAAGCCCACACTGAAAACAAAATCAAAGGATTCATCGGGGAACGGCATCTCGAGAGCATCTGCTTTCACGAAATTCACTCCACCCCGGATTGCGGTACCGCGAGCGAATGCGCGGCAGACCGAGATCGCTTCTTCGGAATAGTCGAGCCCCACCACGTCTGCTCCTCTTCGAGCCAATTCCAGAAGTGTTGCCCCTCGTCCACAACCAACTTCCAGCACTCTGCGGTTGCTTAAGTCGCCGAGAAATTGCTCTGCAATTTTGACAACATTGCGGTAGACGTAGACTCGCTTCCGGCTTCGCCACAATTCATCCCAAGTTCGTGCTCGTTCAGCTCCATCCATTTTTTGCCCGGCTCCGTTTCCCGTGATTAATACTGAATTCTATCAATCTACTCCGGCTGTCATCTTGCCCAGCACTGTGTTTGAAAGAGATGGGTCCGGGCTCTCGTCCGCTACGCGTTGAGCGATGTGCTTGTAACAAATGGCTAATCCTTGTGGCAAGCTGACAACTGGACGCCACCCGTCGAGCAACTTTGTCGCTAATCCACAGTCGAGGGCTTGGCCCCATATGGCTGTGGGCTTGCTTGTGTCCCAAGTTATCTCGATGTCCTTGCCTGAGGTAGCAATCACCTCGCGCACCAATTCTCCGATGCTGACACGTTCTTCGCTCCCCAAATTAAAGGGACCGATGAGATGCTCAGTCTCTAATTTCTGCACCGCACGGAGAATCGCCTCTATCGTGTCGGTCACATAATGGAAGGAACGGGTCTCACGTCCAGTACCAAGAACGCTAAAAGGCCCCATCCTTGGATACTCGATCGCGCGACGGCAAAACACTGGAATTGCGGAGCCTGTCGCGAGATCTATGGATTGGTTTGGTCCGTACGCGCCGATGATGCGGCCAATTGCAGCCCGAGTACCTATTTCCTGGTCCCTATCGAACAGGATAAGCTTTTCGCCAACAAACTTGGCCCATCCGTAGGAGAGCTGCGGGTTTGCGGGAATAGCCTGGTCTTCACGAATAGGCGGAGCATCTGGAGTGGACTGGAGTTCTCCAGGATAAATGTGGGCGCTGGACGCGTAGAAATAATAGGGCACGCGTTGTTGCAAAGCGGCCGTCCACATGTTGTGGTCTATTTTTGTGTTCGCGCGATAAACTTCGCCAGCCTTCTGTAGGTAATAAAGGATACCGCCAACCTTGGAAGCGAGATGAAATACGACTTCAACATCGGTACAAGCGCCAACGCACGCCTCGTACTCTCGCAGATCCGCTCTAATAAATTCGATGGCCGAAAGATAAGGAGCTAGATATTCGGTGCGACCACGCTCCAGATTGTCAACAACTCGGATTTTGGCACCTTCGTTGATCAACCGCACGACGAGATTAGAACCAATAAACCCCGCTCCACCGGTTACCAGGACCCTCTTGCCCTGCAACCACCTAACTTTCTGCGTGCTCGCATATCTCATAAGGCTTCCCTTCCAATTTGAGAGAGAGCAATTCCAATGATCTTAAGTCTGGCTCGCCTTGCAGCGTCCTGAACCTTGTGGAAGTAGTCCAAACTACAACCTCAGGGGCATGAATTGTTTTGTCAACTCGCAGAGGAAGAGTTGTCGATCGCCTGAAATTCAGCAACACAGAATAACTCGATCCCTACTAGTTGTTCATAAAACCTTCCAACGGTCTTTTTGAGAGTTCGCCGCCCAAAGCAAGCTGATGCTACTGAAAAAGACAGATTGGTGAGCCAAGTATTCGGTCTCTGCGATTTCATCGCGACTGCGTGAAAACCGTGTCGAGTGAGTAAGCTTTTGAGGCCGTCAGGCGAATAGTGAACGTAATGGTTCTGTGGCTGAAACCAAATCCACCGGCCACCGGTCAATTTTCGCCAAATGCACGAATAATCAGGTACCCGGATAAATAAGTGTCCGCCCTTTTTGAGCAGCTTGGAGACGGTAACAATGGCTTCGTTGGGGTCAGGAAAATGCTCCAAGGAATGCCACATAGTAATGATGTCATACATCCCGGTTGCTAACGACAAATCAGAAAGCACTTTTAATCCTATCCGCTCACAGTAGGAACGCGCAGCATGGGAAGGCTCTATTCCCAGGACATCATAGCCATGACGGCGTGCCTGATCAAGAAAGTAGCCCTTGTCACAACCTATATCTAAAAGTGAATTCCCCCGTGGGCATCCTGCTTGAATGCGACGAAGCCATCGAACTTGCTCGGAAAATCGGAAAAAACGTCGATGTTCCGTATCATCAATCGATGCATACGTCATGGAGTATGTATCTTGATAGTAGCTTAAGGACGGAACCGACCCACTAAACGCACTGCCGCAATGACTACAATGGACCAAAGAACGATGAATCTGACATTCCATAGAACCACATAAAATACAATTCATAGTCAACTTGACCTTGTTTGGCTTCCTTAATGTTGCCTAGAGAAGTTATCTGAACTTGGTTTTAGTAGTCGACACACTCTCAAGCAGCTTGGCTTTAACGTATATGTGTCGCAGAACTGAAGTTTTCTTGCTATGTCGCTGATGATTTCAAGTCATCGACTTGTCAGAGCGTAGCCGAAGAGGCAAGCAAAACAGATCGTGACCAAAATCGAGAACATGAATACTTGTTTCGATGGCACCCGAAAACCTTTGAATTTCGATTCAGGTCTGAACTGAGATTGTTTCTTGTTAGGTGAAAACGACACCGCGAGAGACTCTGGCTGGACTCGTCGGCGAAAACTCGGAACTCGGACCATCTGTGCAATCAGCAGCGCGATAGGGAGAGGGAAGTACCAGTTGCCACCGCCAGCATAATTGAAATGGCAAGAGAAGAATATCACTAGGTAAAGAAATGATCCCAAGACGATTGTCAGAACGGTCGGGGCACGAACCTCAAGAAGGGCAATCAAGAGTCCGAGTCCAAAAGGAAATAGGAATATCGCCGTGCCACCGAAATCCCAGTGCACATCACGCAAGTACGTAGCAGCGTTATCAGGAATTGGAGTGGAATAAAAGGTCCCGTAGTACGGCACATAGGTATCAAATCCAAATCTGGAAGCAAAGCGATAGATTGAAGCGAACGTGTATCGGCCCCACAAATGTGCGCCCTCTTGCTCTGGGTGTTTGAGATATTCGCTCAGGCACGGGACTGGCGCAGAGGCGTAGAAATACAAAGACGGGAGGCCGGGAACAACATCTCCAGCGTTGGCCAGTGACGTTGATTCCCCCTCGAACACTTGAGATCCCGTGCGTTGTGCGGTAACAATAAAGAAACCTGACACCACAACGCAAATAATGCCAACCTTTTGCCATCTCGGAACATATAATTTTGCGATTTTGGGAGTGAGTAGGTAAGAAAATACAAATAAGAGAGGACCCACAAACATCCCAAATCTCTGCATGGAAATGATGCCATCCACAAGCATCGCAAAAATTGGCAACAAGGCAGAGATAGTGATGCGCCCGAGGCGCGCAGTATACACGCCCGAAAGAGCACACCCCGCATAGGGCAAAAAGACCACATACATGAGACCTGATACTTCAGCGTTGAAGCGCAATTCGTAGATCTTATTGGCCTGTTCCATAAGCGCTACTAGCAGTGTGTCCGCATTTAACGATCTAACAATATCCAAAGCAAGTACCGCAGATGAGGCGATTCCTGCCAGGCTTAAGAGAATTATTGCCCAGCGAAGACG
Source organism: Candidatus Acidiferrales bacterium (assembly GCA_963741165.1). Lineage (GTDB taxonomy): Bacteria > Acidobacteriota > Terriglobia > Acidiferrales > UBA7541 > Acidiferrum. The sequence continues at coordinate 351,915 of CAVUHB010000003.1, forward strand.
TTTCATATTCAAATTCGGAAACGTCGTCGCTTTGGATTGCATGGGAAAGATAATATTCGCTCCGAGCTTAATAACCGCGGTACCCAGATATAGAGCAATCCAGGCCGTAAAAACATATATCCAAGCCTCAAATGCAACGTGATGATAGTCAATAAGACCGAGTTGGTAGGAAAAGCATGCATGATAGCACCAGAATGATCGTGTACAGCGACAGATGATTGAACATTCTTCCACAAATCCATCGCGCCAACACTAACAAATTCGACAGACCAAAGTAGGAAACAGAGAATCCACATGATTATTCAATTGTCTGTTCGGAGATTTGGCCTAACGCTCGCTGACAGGCCGCAGGTTCCATTTATAGGAAGGCTTAATTACCCACTTCGTAGAGGTCTCTACCCTGGATCCGATCGGCCTCGCAGGAACTCCACCGACGATGGCAGTCCCGGGAACATCTTTGGTGACAACCGCGCCAGCCGCAACTCCAGCACCTTTTCCAATGGAGACTCCCGGTAACACGAGGGCTCTGGTGCCCAAAAATGCATAATCGCCTATCGAGACAGGTGCACCGACAGCGCGAAAGGCCGGGTCGCTTAAGTCGTGTTCCAGAGTGAGGAGCACGGACTGGAATGAGACGCTGACATGCTCACCAATGGTGAGTGGAAATCTGCCATCGAGAACCACACCTCGATTAATCACAGTGCCCGTTCCGATCGTAATCCTCCCCGGCCCCCAAATGGTGCAACCTCCCTCAATTCGGACTCGCTTTGCGATCTTCATTCCGAAGGCATGTCGGTAAAGGAAGATGCGCACGGAATTACCGGGAAGCGATCCCACCAGCCGCAACCCAAAATCTCGCAACCGCCACAGGAACATTCGGAACTGGTGTTCCCTGTGGCTATAACGGCCCTGCGAAGGCAGCGGAATAGTCTGTCGGCCCATTTAGCGTTGAATATCGTCCGCGGTACAATGCCCCTGAGTTCGCTTGTAGTTTCGTTGTAACTCATTGGAGACCACTTTGCGCTTGGATGTCGGAGGCACTCCAAGAACAGGCCGATTGTCCAGGCGCATAGTGAATTGCCTGCCCAACACTTTCCAGCGGCTGTCTATCCACTGGGGGGCTGCCAAATCTCGCTCAAAGTTGCGTTGGGCAAACATCTTCATCAAATAAAGGGCACCTTTGAATCGCATGAGTAACCGAGTAACTACATCGTGCACTCGGTCTAGCGATGTGGGGATATAACCGTTGCCATAGGTCTTCAAATAACTGTTCGTTTCATTGCCCCATTCCGAGGACATGGTATTGGTCCGCCGCGCCGCGTGATCACGGTCGCCAGCCTGCACTCGATGAACGTGCCGAAACTTATGATAACGGCCAATTTCCAGATAATAGGCGTGATCTAGACCCACTACACTGAGCAAGCCGATGGGATGCCGCTCGATGACGCAACGGCGAAGGAAGAGCGTTGGCTGAGGGATTATGTATCCCCGCAACGCACGTTTATAGTCGAATCGCGGGAAACACCAGATCATCCAGAGTCCGCTGTCCTCGGAAATAAGAGCCACGTCCCCATGGATCACGTCGACGTCCGAGTGTTTCCGAAGTTGTTTCATCGAAGTTTCCACGACATGACGATCAAAATAGACATCATCTGAGTTTAACCACCCGACAACTTCTCCTTTTGCCCGGGCGAATCCCTTCGCGAGGCCGTCCGCAAACCCGCGATCCGGTTCTGAACTCCAGTCGAGCAGATAACCAGAATCTGCGAGCTCTACTTTGCACCTTTTTAGAATGTCAACAGAGCCGTCTGTCGAACCTCCATCCACAACAACGTGCTGGATTGGCCGATAGTTTTGCAGAAAGACCGATCGAATCGTTTCCTCGAGGAATTTTGCCTGGTTGAAGGAAGGTGTAACGATCGTAACCAGTTGATTCGTAGCTCTTGAAGAATTGCGTTTGCCTTCGTAGGTTCCGGTATTCGACGGATTTGCCATGAGCATCTTTTCCTATTCCATTCCACTCAGATATAACGCGCGGAAGTTTGGTGTGATCACTAGGAGAAGGCCGAGGTAGGCTAGCAGGGCAACTCCGGCGCTTATGGCGAGCCCAAATAATCCGGGCCAGAACAACGGCAGCACCAAGTCTCTCCAGAAGATCATCAATATGGCTACTGAAGCTCCAACAGCAAGCAATTTTAGAGCAACTGGGCTAAATGGCTGCAGCCGGTACAACTTCCAAATTTCTATCGTTGCCATCGTGTTAGTGAGAGTGATCGACGAAACCGTCGCAATCGCCGCACCTGGTATTCCCCAGTTCGGAATCAACGTCCAGCACAAGGAAAACAATATGATTCCGCCGCAAAGGCCGTTCATGAGTACAAGTCCTGAATGCCCGGCCATCGACAATAAAGTTGTATTACATCCTGTGGCACTATCAACCACGAATCCCAAGACCAATAACGACAGAGCGGATCCTCCGGCCTCGTAGGGAGCGCCAAAGCACAGACGCATCACGGAGTTTCCAAACACGGCGAGAAGAAGGGCTGCAGGCAAGGTCCAAGCCAACGCGAGTGTCGAAGTTCTGCGGTAGAGGGATCCAATTTCCACCAAGTTAGATTGCCCAAAAAGCACACCGACGCGGGGACCAAAGCTGTAATCCATCGCACCCCGGGCGAGCGCCAGCAGAGGCGTCAGTCGGAATGCGGCAGAATAAATCCCTGCCGCGTGAACCGAAAGCAAAGCACCGACAAGGAAAACATCCAAGCCCATGCCCGCCCAAACGAAGTTCTGGAGGGAATAAAAAACAAATGGTAGCGCGTAAATCACCCACTGTTTCTTCTCAGAACTCTGAACTGGGCGGTTCGACGGATACTGAATCATTTTGTTTCGCAGCAAAAAGGCGCTCATCCCATTCAGAAGCAACGTGCTCACAATCAGTCCGGAAAGAGCCGCCAATATTGGATTTCCGAGCCACAGAACCAGGGCAAAAGGCGCGGCAAGACGGCACAACGGTTGAATCACTTTTTCCAGTAGCACTCGGGCTTTGACCTTCTGGAGGCCAAGGATGCTCTGGAGGAGAGTCAACTGTAGTGCGTAAATGGGAATCGCGATTAAGAAAAGCCAAGAATAAGTTGCGAGTGGGGCTAGTCGGCTCAGTCCCAGCAGTCGGAAGCGCAGGACGAGGAATAACCCAAATGCAAGGAACGACGAAAAGATAAGTACTCGCACAATTCCGAAATAAAACAAACTGCGAACGCGACCCGTTTCCCTACTTCCCAAATAGTAGGCCGAAAACCTTGCAAGAGAATTGTCCAATCCAAGAGTTCCAACTCCTCCAACGAGGGCTAAAGTGATCAGTGCTAGCGAGTAGACTCCAAATCCGTCTGGGCCGAGCCACCTGGCAAACAGTGCCCCGGCAGTGATGGTCAAGATTCCGCCTATCACCATTGCAGCCGCTGAGACGAGAGAGCCGGAAAGAAATCCTTTCGTCGGATTCGCGTGCGTGATTTGAACAATGTCCACCGGAGCAGATTTCAGCTCTGCTGAGTTGTAAAGTTCTTTCACGCAGCACCGACAAGAGCGAGGCGATCACCGTGTAGTTCTGGGATGGCACAAAGCAGATTCATCCCGCTTCGAATGTCGATTTCGGAGCAGGTTTGAAGACGAGTAACGTTTCTAATTACGCGCCCCCAAATTGGTCGAAAAAACTTGTAGCCGTGCTGAGCCAAGAGGGTTAGTAGCTCCCGTGGATGATATCCACAGGCGTTGGCGGTCTCGTCGTTAATTTCCACAATCCACATGGGTGGAGCCGAGCCACTTAAAAGTGTCGTTGCCCCTCGAAGAATTTTAAGTTCTGCACCTTCGACATCTAGCTTGATTACTGTGGCCTTCCTTACTCCTCTTCTTTCAAGGTAGTCATCCAAGGTAATTGCCTCAGTGGAGATAATCTGAGACACGTCCCGGCCCTGAGACGAAATAGAGGTGTGGCCGATTCCCAAGTCCGCAAATCGATGCAGCTTGAGTTTTTCAGTCTGGTCACTGAGTGCCAAATGATGGGCCTTGACGTTGCTCAAATTATTTCTAGCAAGATTTTCCTCTAACCTGGCAAACATTTCAGGTTGGGGTTCTAGTGCGTAAACCTGTCCGACGGAACCAACACGAAGTGCACTGGAGATGGTGTGATACCCAAAACAAGCTCCGATGTCGACAAAAATGTCGCCGGGCCGAAGAATTCGGCGGCAAATCCAATCAACGTCAAGTTCGTGGATCCCATAGAAGAAGAGGAAGCGATAGATAAACTCGTTCAGGTCACAATGAAAAAAGGTACTCCCTAGGCGGCTAGAAATCGAGACATCAACGGGCCAGTTTTGAATAAGAGCGGATGGCTTGTTAAAGAATAGTTCTCCTTTTCCGCGAAAATTGGGTGTACCTCGATAAATAGCACTCCAATAGCGCAACAATGGACCGCAGTTCCCCGGCATCAGACTTCCTTGAGGTTCAGGGATGCAGTTCTCAATAGGTTTAGTTTTGGTTTGCAACGTAGCTCTTTGTCATTACGAACGAAATCGAGTGTGTGTAGACCCTTCAGGAAGTCCCGGCCGAAACCAAATTCCGAGCTTGTGCTCGATTGGCGCGATACCAATCAACCGTTAGTCGCAACCCATCAAGAAGCGGCATATTCGCCCGAAAGCCAAGCTCACGGTGCGCCTTTGAAACGTCAAAGAGCCTTCGACTCTGCCCGTCGGGGCGACTTTGGTTCCATACGATTCGACCCGGAAAGTCGGTTATTTCTGTAAGAGCATTGACAACATCGCGGATATTGGATTCTTGCCCAGACGCGAGATTTAAAAGTGCAGGTTCGTTGTAGAACTCTCCAGCTCGCAGAATGCCCTGTGCTACATCTCCGGCATAAACGAAATCGCGCGTCGGCTTACCGGATCCCCAAACCTCGATCGTCCCGCTACCATTTCCTTCGGTTGCTTCAACAAACTTGCGCACCAGCGCGGGGATGACATGTGCACTATCAAGATCAAAATTGTCGTAGGGGCCGTAAATATTTCCAGGAATCGTCACAATGGCAGGGAACTTGTGTTGCTCCCAATACGCCAGCGATTGCACATGTAACATGCGTTTGGCGAGAGAATAGGGTGCGCTTTCTTTCTGTGGAAAGCCGTCCCAGAAATTCTCCTCTTTCAGAGGCATAGGTGCGTGCTCCGGGTACCCGCAACCCGCGCCGGCAGCAATGAATTTTTGTGCACCAGATTTCCATGAGTAATGAAGCGAGAGCACACCCATCATCAGATTTCGATAGAAGTAGTCCGCGGGCAGAGCTTTGTCGGCACCTATCCCTCCAACCAATCCGGCCAGATGGACGACAACATCGGCAGGATGTTCTCTAAACAACCGCGCAACCTGGTCTTCTTTCGTCAGATCGTAATCTCGGCTTCGTACGACCACCAGATTCTTGCAGTTTTCTTCGCGGAGTAGTCCCGAAAACATGGCTGCCCAGGAAACCTGCCCCACCGGTAACCAGAACTCGCTTGTCACCCCAAAATCCTTTCACTTTTGCCCTCCATTTAGAACTTCTTGTTCCACTAGCATGCTCAGGAGGTGCTCGATTGCCAGATGTACTTCCTGGATGTGTTGTGTGTCGTCGCTTGGAACTGAAATTAAAATATCTGCGGCGCTAGCAAGTGCACAAGCATTCGGACCAACCAGCGCAATTGTGACGATGCCCTGTTGCTTTGCTTGTTCGGCGGCCCGGACTGCGTTTTTGGAATTCCCGCTTGTACTGATCAGTAGCAGGGCGTCGCCCGGACGGCCTAAAGCTTCAACTTGGCGCTGAAATACTTCGGAGTAGCCAAAATCATTGCTTATCGCGGTGAGAATCGAGGTATCGGTTGCTAAAGAGATTGCAGCGAGTGCCGGCCTCCGAACATGTTTATTCAAGGTGCTGACAAACTCTGCAGCCATGTGATGGCTTTGAGATGCGCTGCCACCGTTTCCGCAGATTAGTAGCTTGCCACCGTCGCTGAGACTGGTAGCGATCATGTGCGCCGCTCTGGCGATTGCTTCGGCGCAATCATCTGCGGTGCGACTCAGGGCTTCCGCACTTGCATAAAGGTATTCTCGAATTTTTCGATGAAGGTCCTGCTCTACAATCTCGCGATTCGGCAGTGTAGCCACGGCGCTGCTACTCTTGTTCCCATTCTTTCCGTTCTGGTGGCCTGACCTACTCGCCTTAATGATTTTCTCAATCATTTTGGAAGCCTCCGAAAGATCAGAAACTGCAGAATCGGTTGATATTTGTTGTGATTCAGTGTCTACGGAATGGGGCAAAACTGTCATATCGCCTCGGGACTGTTTTTGATTCTCGACGGTGAAAAAGTCCTCTGCTTCGCAGTAAGATTCCGGTGTTCCTATGTCAATAAATCGTCTTCCCCCAGGGAATGCAGTTAACAAATGTTTCTGCACAAGATTGGGGAAGCACTCACGTTCTAGTGACACTGGTGAGCTCGCCGAGATCTCTGCCAGGATCTGCCGGGGAACTATGTATACGCCCGCGTTGATCCAGCCGATTCCCTGCTGACCCTTTTCCTCGAATTCGATTATCGTGCCATCACTCAACCATCTCACGCTGCCAAATCGCCGTATGTCGTTCAAGTGTGCCAGCACAATAGTGGCCCGACATTGCTTCTGTTCGTACCAATCGAGGAGTGCCGAAAAATCCAGATCGCAGTACGAGTCTCCGTTCAAAACCAGCAACGATTCACAGTCGAATTGTCGCAGAGCTAACCTCAATGCACCGCCAGTATCTAAGGGTTCATCTTCGCGTGAGTAGAGCAGCTCAAGCGTTCCGTAGCGAGGACCAAACGCTTGCTCTACTTGTTCAGCAAGATAACCGGTGCAGAGTACGACTTTTTGCATACCGGCCTCGCACAATTGGTCCAGAAGGTATGCAAGGAACGGTCGGCCGGCGACGGGAGCAAGAACTTTTGGCCGGTCATGAACAACCGACCGCAAACGTTCCCCTTTCCCCCCGACCAGGATAGCCGCCGTCGTTACTTCGAGGAGCTTCGCCATACCTGTATGCCCATTCCTTCGAACGAGAAACTAGTAAATTGACCACCCAATTCTTCCAGTGCCCGCATAACCCGATCCTGCCGTCCTGTTTCGCAATAGAGCAAAAGATACCCGCCCCCACCCGCGCCGCATAATTTTCCGCCGATCGCACCCTGCCGTAGCGCCTCTTCGTAGAGTTGATCGGCTGAAGTCCCTTCGGTGATGTAAGGGTTCATCTGCTTCTTGCTAAGGTAGGCTTCGTGAAGCAATTCACCGAATCGGTGAAGTCGACCCCGCAAGAGAGCCTCCTTCATCTCGTGTGTCATTTCGTGCAGTCGTCGCATCCCCTCAATCGTTTCTTTGCGGCCTTCTTCAAAAAAGCGAACTTGCTGATCAATTAAGCCAAGTCGGGGACGTACTCTCCCCGTGTAACACAACAGCAAATGGGCCTCGAGATCGTTCAATATGGCGCGATCAATGCGCAAAGGAGTGACCACAACCCGGTCTGGAAGAAATTCCAGCAAGATTGAATCCGCCGAAAGTGGTTGCGTATTGATCTTGCTTGCCGCCAGCTATTTTCAGGTCGTTTCGCTCGACGACGTAATTCAGCTCGGCCAAATCGTACGAGCCAATTGCATGACCACTGGCTGCAGCGACAGCTCCTAAAACTGCGGCTGTCAACGCCGATGATCCCCCTAAGCCGCTTCCGGCTGGGGCTTCCAGCCTGATATCCATCTCGATGCCCTGCTTGATGCCAATTCGTTGGATGGCGGCCTTTGCCAAATCCAAGACCCCATCGAAGACTGGTTCGGCTTCGAGGGTGTACCGGACCAAATGGCCCAGGTCCAGTGAATGTATGTGTACTTCCATATCTGGACGGGGGCAAAGCGTGACGAAAGCGTATCGATTGATTGTGCTAGATAGAACGGCACCGCCGTACTTCTGGTAATACTGAGGTAGATCAGTTCCCCCGCCGACAAAGCTGATGCGTAACGGTGCTTTGGCCCTAATGAGAGTTCCGGTGCATGTATTCGGTGTTTCGTTCAACATCCGATCTGGGAATGCAGCATGTGGCATGTTCTTTTCCTTAGGCGTTTCGAAAATTTCCGAGACCAAACATCCGGTATCCCTTTAAGAGATCCTTGATGCCGTCTTCGAGCGTACGCCGGGCCTGGAAGCCGACTTTGCGCAAACGCTCGCTGGAGACTACGTAGTTCCGTTTATCTGGATCTGAACCGATTTCCGAGAATTGGACACAGAAATTCGGCACGAATGCCTGAATCTTACGAGCTAACTCTTCTTTCGAAATGTTGGCGGAATCGAGCCCCAGGTTAAACGCGCGACCTGTCATTTCTTTGTAGTGGTCTATTGCAAAAAGAAAACCATCCGCAACGTCGCGAATATGCACGTAGTTGCGCCTAAAATCCTTTTCGAAGATGACCAAAAAGCGGTCAGTGGTGGCCGCATATACGAAATGATTGACGAGCAGGTCGATGCGCATACGCGGCGACATGCCAAATACTGTCGCTAAACGAAGTGTGATCGTATTGCGGCTTTCGAGGAGCTCTTTCTCGGCTTGAACCTTGAGTTCTCCATATAGAGAGATCGGATCGAGAGGGGATTCCTCTGTACAGAAAATGGCACCGGATTTTGTGCCATAGCCGCTGTTTGTAGTTGGGAAAATCACTATCTGCTGTGGGTCCCGCAGATGGTTCAGAAGTTGGATGGCATCAAGATTGATGGTCCGCGCCGTCCAGGGATCGCGCTCGCATGCCGGAGCGCCGACTAGTGCGGCCAGTGGGATCAATATATCGGCCTGTGGAATCAGGCGGCCCATAAGTTCTGGATCGCGTGCATCTCCTCTCACGAACTCGAATCGCTGGTTCGAACACAAATGGAAGGGGCCGTTTTGCCCAAAAATCAGACTGTCGAGAGCCGTCACATCATGCCCCGCTGCGAGCAAAGCTTCACACAGGACAGAGCCAATATAGCCAGCGCCGCCGGTCACCAGAATCTTCAAATTTTCTCCTCCGTGTTGTTTTCAACAGTTCGACTTCGACTGAGTTACCTGGGAGAAAACTCAGTTTTTAAATTCCCCTCGTACTACCGGATCGTCGTCCTAGTCGCGTAAGACAAACAGATCACATAGGTTTGAGCCCGCTTGATTCAACATCCACCAATACGGATCTCTGAACGAGGTCGATGGAAAGTACCACTCGAAGTCTTCCTTTTCGCCGAACCACCACTCCTTCTAACCCCGCTAGCGGGCCCACGCAGATGCGGGTTTTCCTACCAACCGCGAGGTAGGGGTGCGGTTCCGCATGAATCCCGGAAGAAATCAGTTGTTTCAAGTTTTCAATTTCTTTATCTGGTAGGGCCGCTGGCGTCCCATTGAATTCCACTAACCGCGCCACTCCCGGAACCTGCTGCACCCTAAGCTTGTCTCGCAACGCCATGCGCACGAACACGTACCCGGGAAATAGCGGACGCTGGAGAGTAATGCGGCGATCTTTCCATCGTCTAACAGATGAATAAGTAGGCAAAAAATGGTCGACTGAGCGCATCGTCAATTGCTCTGCCACGCGCTTTTCGTGATTTGCGCTGGTGTAGGCGGCATACCAATGGGGTTCACAGATTGCGCCGGCAGAACGCTTGACTCCATTGCGAGACTCAATTGCGAAGCGTAAATCGCCATAAGCCCTTTCTCTGAATCGTTGCGGTCAGAACCCAGTCACAGCTTCGCCCCGTCACTTACAAAGGCGTTTGTGACCTAACCCATGTGACATCAATTCGTTACAGCTAAATTCTTCGCTACCGGGCGTCTCGTTCGTCGCTCTCGCTCTGCCCATCCTGACTCGCCATTTGACGGCTTTCGCCAACTCCACAGCGCATGTCTATTCGATTCCGCGCCAGTTCCGTTCCCTGAGAATTTCGGCAATACGAGCTTGCACTGTCGTAAGAATTTCCATGGCAAATACTTTTCTGGGATCGACTGCATCCACTGCATCCCACTGTGTTTTGCCTACCAGATAAGTCATCGCCAGGGCAATTCCCAGCATCGTTCCCAAGAGTGTAATCACCGTGCGAGGAGGAAATGATTTTTTCGTTGGCACGATCGGAGCATCCAAAACCTTGACCGTCGGGATTTCCTTGGCTTCCTGCACCTTTGCCAGTTCATATTGCTGCGTGAGCAACTCGTACACTGTTTCCTGTATTTTCGTTTCCCGGTATAAATCCGCATAGGTTACACCTAGTAGTGGCAATTTGCGGATGGAGGGATAAAGAAGATTGCCTTCTGCGCTCCTCCCTGCGTGCCGGCGCTGCCGAGGTCGTTTAGCTTTTCTTTGCAGTTCATTTACACGCGCCTGCACCGCGCGAACACGTACGTTGTTATTGGTGTAGATCTGCTGTAATCCACTTAGTTCGGCCTGCGCGGCAATCAACTGGCCCTGCAGCGTTGCCGCCGCTTCTACCATCGCTTTACCCTGCGCGGGAATATCGATGGCGGAGTTCTTGCTGGCGAATTCGCTAAAGTTTATGGCCGCTGTATCAAGATCTTCCTTCACTTTTTGCAGGCGCTCTTCGAGAAATATCCGCTCGCGCCGAGCAGACGAGGTGCTTACGTGAGCGACAAGTCGGTCCAGTTCCCGCACATACGCCTGCGCCATTGCCGCAGCTCGCTGGGCGTCGTGGTCTGTTACGCCGATCGTGATGATTCCGCTTTTGCGGTCCTCGGAACATCGGTATGCTCTGCGAGTGCCTTTCTTGCATCCTCGATTTTGGAGTTGTGATAAACCTTCATGAGGTTGGAATTCGTCGATTAAGCGGTCTTGAACGGTTTGACTCCCAAGCACCCCAACAAACAGTGCTCCCGAACTCTTTACTCCCAGAAGATCTCCCGCAAGCCCGCCAAGGCCAATGCCACCGTTGCGACCTGCCATCGCCGCCAGCATTCCAAGGCCTGAATTATTCTGACTGTCCGGCGGCATCAGACGAGTCACTGCCTGGTATCGCACCGGAAGCAAGAGATGCGATGAGAATGCTCCAGCGACAGCATAGATCCCGGCGCGAAACAAAAATTTGCGTTGTTCCCAGAACAGACGAAGAAACGGCAGCATCGATAATTCTGCTTCCCGCGCGATCGGAGCGGGCAGGGGTGTCTAATTCGTAGTTTTCCCGTCGCTCGACAGGTGGCTCCCAAACCGGCAGTTTTCCCTGGCGCGCTCAATTTGTGTCTCCCAGCCGTTGCAGTGCGTTGCGACCCGCTGTGGAACGTCGACCGAAAAACCTTTAGCGGTTGAAACTGTATTTGCACGGATGTTACTACGTTTCGTTCCGGCCCCGGTTGAATCACAGGGAAGAGCCATCGCTCATACTGCACGGAAGCAGAAATTTGCATGCCATAGTGCAACCAGAGATCTCCACGAGCACCCACATCTGTCAGCGTCCCCCCCCAGGAATGAACTGCTGACTCACCTTTTCGTGTCTGAAATTTAGTTGGATCCGATTCTTGGGGGTAAACCAGTAGTTCGCCCACGCCTGTGCGCCCTGTCCTTGGCGACCTATCCAACTCCCGATTAGGTTACCCTGATTGGTATAGCCATCGACATAACGGTCGTTCCAGTAGAAGAATCCGTGGCTCACGTTTCCGCCGATCGGCAAATCCGTGTAAGTGCCCTCCATCCGCAGATCGAGCTTTGGAATTCCTGGAATCCGGGAAAGGTAAAGACCGGCGCTCCATGCAGAGCGATCCCAATAGGCAACAGGTGAGAATTGGTCGTCCGTAAATCCATCCGCATAAAACGTCGCCCAATTCCGCACGAAGGGAAGCGGAGCTTATAAGACAGGTCAAAACCAGAGCGTCGATCACCAGCGTCTGTTGCAGTTCCTGGCTGAGCGTTATTCTGCGCAAAAAAACTTCTTAAAAATGTATGGGTGGTAAGGGGAATGCCTTGCCCTGCAAACAACGTCGTGCGCGAGAATCCAAATTCTACATTTGGCGTTGGCTTGAAACTGAAACGCGCACCATCAATCATCGGCTGTGGATCAATTGGGGAGTTCCAACTTCCGACTGGCCCGGAG
>CAVUHB010000004.1:0-329391 GCA_963741165.1 Candidatus Acidiferrales bacterium
ATCTTGAACGCGCCGGCCTCCCTCCCACCTCCGGCTACGTCATGCCCGTTCCGGCGACGAAGTCTTAGACAACTTTCTAGCGATGAACCTCAGCGAGATGGTCAGCAATATGTTCCTTTAGACTGTAAGTCTGTTTGGAAATCTGAAGGCTTGATCTAGCTCTCGAGCGAATACTCAAGCTGGAGAATGGAACACTACGCCTCTTTGCTCGTTAAATTGGGTCGTGGCATCGAGATCCAACGAACCGGAAGGTACGAATTTTCGGAAGCCGTCCTGCGTCACGTACTGCAAGTTTCCGTTCACCCACGAGTACGCCACGGCAAAAAACACGGTTCCGTCGCGACGCACAAAAATATATTCAGCAGAGGGTACGGGTGTCGGATTCTCCCTTGAACGGGCACGGGGTAGCACCAGGGGCTGTTCGACCGGAGCAGGTTCAGCAGCCTCAGTCGTTGATTCTACCGTTTCCGCTGGTGGCCCTTCTGTAGCGACTTCCCCAGGAGCTCCGGCTTCGAGATAACCCATCGTGGGGAAGTAGATTCCACCACCGGCAAACGGGATAACCGATTCTCCGTGGAAGTGGTGATGTCCAGCGTTCGGGTGGGTGGCCGCGTAATGGGGATAGTCAAAACCAAGCCCGGGAATGCCATTGTCCTCTTCGGCCCCACCCAAGCGGTGCGAAGTAGTGACCATTCATGCGCGTCGAATTCGGCTGGCCAGACCGACTGTGCGTGGATAGTTTTGGTGCAACCGGAGGTGCAGGATTCGAGGCGCCGTTGGCCGGGCGCCCGTAACGATTCGGTGATCCGTAGGAAGTGCATGCGCGGCGGGAGGAACAACACGAACAGGGGCATGCACCATCGCAGGGACACACCACGGGCACGGCGCGAGCCGGGTACTATGGGCACGCCAGCCGATCCACGCTGCTGCGCGGTAACCAGTGCGGAAGTTAGTAAGGTTGCAATCGCCAAACCGACGGAAATGCCAATCGTGTTACGCATGGTCTCACCCTGAGTCTTCGGCGGCCACCCATCTTCTACCCTATGAGACGCCGAACACCCCGTCGAAGTTACCCCCACTATCTCTCACCTTCCTGTTCACTGCAAAGCTTTCCCCTGCCCATGGGGTTGTGTTATAACCGGAAGGCCGTGAGTGAATCTGGAAGCAGGAAGCGACCCAGGCCGAACCGCAGGGAACCGCGAATGTAACATCTGCCAGTGCTGTTCCCTCTGCTGGCGAATCATCCGCGAGTGGTGAATACGCTTACTCATTCTGCCCGGTATGCTCTCAGCGGTTGGAATCCCGGCGCTGCAAGTTAGTCTGCAACGTCTGCGGATACTACATGTCCTGCGCGGACTACTACTGATTTCGAGGTGGTCCTCGCGTTTTACGTTATGTTGAATACCGCTTTGCGGAAAACCTGAAAAGCGGATATGCTCTGCGGTTCCGGCCCTCGTTGCCGCCGGATCTGCGTTCCGATGAGGAGGAAAGACCTGTGGCTTTGAAGATGGCATCAGAAAGTAGAGGGCGTGACCGTTGTGGCTATGGACGGCCGGATCGTGCTGGGCGAGGAAAGCAACGCCCTACGCGAAAAAGTTAAATCCCTGGTCGCGGAAGGCAAGAAGAAAGTTGTCATGAACATGGAAAATGTCACGTTCATTGACAGCGCCGGGCTCCAACCTCGTCGCCGCGCATCACAGCGCCAAGGGCCAGGGTGTTCGCGCTTGTGCCACCTGGGCAACAAGTTTCAGGAAGTCTTGCAAATTACCAAGTTGATGACAATTTTCGATGTCTACAACACGGAAGCGGAAGCAGTCGCCAGCTTCTCAAAGTAATTTGCTCTAACGCCGCGCGATAAGCATTTTAGAAAAAAGGGCAGGTTTGTCCCTGCCCTTTTTTATTCTTCCACTCGGTACATCGCAATACCGCTCAGCAACTTTGGGAAAAAATCCGTGGATTTCTGCGGCATCGCCTCACCTGCCGTGGCTACCTTCATCACCAGATCGACATCCACGGGATTCAGCAAAAATGCAATCTGCGCCGCACCACGCTCCACCGCCTCTAACGCTGCCGGCACCTCACGCTCATAGCTGAGGTTTGCTTCAGAAGCCACTGCGTGGGCGGTAATTCCCAACGCGGGTTCGAGGATTCCCTGATGGAGCAGGACCACATCCAAATCCCGTTGCAGCGAGGTGGACGGCAGAATTTGTGCAATGTCTGCTTCGGGCCGCAAGGTCAGCACGTAGTACGCCCGCGTCTCTGAATCGTCTTTGGCAGACCCCGATAGCGCGCCGGCTCTTACTTTCCTTCAGCCTCGCCAGGAATTTTCCTTGCGCTTCTTCTCGTTCCTTATTTTCACGGAACGAAAACACCTCCGTCGCAAACCATGGTTCAAGGTATCGGCGCACCTCGCTCCAGGAAAAGTCGCGCAGATTCGCAACTACCCGGTGTGTCGGCAGAATGGTGAGGCCTTCACTCTTGGTATTGACGAACGTCATCATCGAGCATTCGTATGCGGCATTAGGAATCAGTTTTCCCGCTCGCGTGCGCGACTCGTTTCGAAAATTCAAGGAAGTCTCATAGCGATGGTGTCCGTCGGCAATCACCAATTTCTGATCCGCCATGGCTTGCTGGATCGCTTCGATTTGTCCGGCGTCTGAAATCGGCCGGCAACCGGTGAATCACGCCGTACTCATCGGTCACTTGTGTCACGGGACTGGCCGATTTCTCGACACGATCGAGAATCGCATCGATACACAGTTGCGGGTCGCTGTACAACATGAACAGTTGTCCGGTGTGCATCTTCGTGTGCCGCAGCAGTTCCAGCCGGTCCGCCTTTGGCCCCGAAAGGGTGTGTTCGTGTCGGAAGATCACTCCAGAGGAATATTCCTCGAGTCTTGCCCGCCCCGATAAATCCCCGGCGCGTCCTCGTTTGCACAGAGCCAGGGACGGTAAACTCCTGCGCATACGCATAAAACGATGGGGCTCCATCCTGTACCACGGCTTGATTCTTGATCCAACCGTTCAGCGTCGACTCCGCTCGTGTATAGACATTGTTTTGAAGAAAGTCATCTGTCGAAATCCGCCCCTTTTCGATCGCAATCAGGTTATGCGGATCGGCCGCATAGTATTTATCCTGCATCGCCGGCGAAATTTTGTCATAGGGCTGCGTGAGTACCCGCTCAAACGGGGCGATTTTTGGATTGTAACGATACGCGCGAAACGGGTAGACCAGTGCCATGAAAACTCCAGATTCTTTCTCATCGAGGTGACCGCTTTATAGTTTACGTGATGTTCGCAATTTTTCGTAATCATCGAGATCGTGCCACCTGGACTCACTCGGCTGCTTCCTATACTCGCTCGCGGAATCCCAGATTGAAGCAACTCCCTAACCCGCAAGCATGGTCGTGGATTATCTACGATTGACTACGAGGCGAACCCTGCCACGAGGTTTCGACCCCAGGAGACAGCTTGCTAGAGATGGCTGAAGAGGATATCCCTGAAAACTTCACTTTACTTTTTGTTGCGCGATCCATTTGTCTGTACGGGCTTCCAGCAGATCCAGTGGCAGCGTTCCGCCATTGAGCATCTCATCGTGAAACGCGCGGATGTCGAACTTGTTGCGCAATTCCTTCTGGGCGCGTTCGCGAAGTTCCCGAATTTTCAGTTGGCCAAGTTTGTAACTTAGCGCCTGTGCCGGCCAGGAAATGTAGCGATCTGTCTCGGTCTGAAGCGTGGGCTCGTCAACGGCTCCAGTCTTCCGGAAGAATTCCACGACCTGCTCGCGACTCCAGCCCTTGGAGTGAATTCCTGTATCCACAACCAAGCGCACCGCCCGAAACAGTTCTGAGGAGAGTCGCCCGTAATCGGATACTGGATCGTTGTAAAAGCCGACCTCTTTTCCCAACTGTTCAGAGTACAGTGCCCAACCTTCGATGTACGCGTTGAATCCCAACCCGTGGAGCCTGAACTTCGGCAGGCCTGCGAGTTGTTGCTGAACGGAAAGCTGCATGTGATGCCCTGGCACGCCTTCGTGATAGGCAATGGCTTCATCGTCAATTAAGGATCGCTCTGCAAAGTTCGAAGTCGCCACCACCACGCGCCCAGGACGTTTCCCGTCTGGAGTCCCTGTGACGTAGTGCGTTGCAGCAGAAGCCTGGAATGCAGGAATCGCTTCCACAGTTACCGGCGATTTGGGAAGCAGTGTAAACAGCTCTGGCAGCTTTGGTTCCATCTGCGCAATGTAGTGCCGAAAATCGTCGAGGATTTGCTCCGCAGAAGTTGGCTTGTATTTCGGATCCGTCTTCAACGATGCACGAAATGCCGCAAGGTCAACAAAGCCTTCCTTTTTTGCGATGACGGTCATCTCCGCCTGGATGCGCTCGATCTCTCGCAGTCCCAGTTGATGAATCTCGTCCGCGGTCAGACGCGTCGTAGTTCGTCCGTAAATATCATTCTGATAACGCTTTTCACCCTCGGGCAACGAGGTAATCGCTAAGTTCGTTCGACCGTGCGGCGCATAGTCGGTGCCAATAAACGCCGCAAACGTCTTATATGCAGGGATCACGTCAGTATCAATCGCTGCGGTGATTTGCGCTGTCAAACGATTCTGGTCTTCGGGGGAAAAGGTGGCCGGGTACTTCTTTGTGGGCAGGAGAAAAGGATTGGCGTCGATAATCCCCTGGCACTGCGCGGGGATCTTTTCCAGCAGGAATCGCACCGGCATTAGCTTGTCGTTTACGCCCGCGCGAAGGACCTCCGTTGTTTGCCTGAGCGCGCGCGGAATCTGATGAAGCCGCGCGATGTAATCCTCATAGTGTTTGACGGAATCTAGCGGAACAGACAGCGGTAGGTCCGCTAGAGCCGTATGGATGCCGTTTTGCTGATTGATCGGCATCTCATACTCTTTTAACTCGAAGTCCGCGATGCGCTGTTGTAGCACTCGGGTCATCAGATCGTGCGAGAGCTGATCCTGGTCTGAAAAGCCCGTCGTGGCGATGCCTTCTAGGCGGCTTAGAAACTCTCTGTTCGTCCGATTGCGCTCCAGAATAGCGGCCAGCGAGTAGTCCGCCAGTTTGTCGTTATACCGGTAGTCGCCAAAAGCCGTCGCGCGCTCAGGAAAATTTTTCAAGTCCGACTCGTATTGTTCCTCAAATAGCGCGTTCTGTGCCGCCACACGAACAGCAACCGGTTTGAGGTCTTGCGCGAAGCTGGCGCCGGCTGAAACCAGCAGGAAAAGCAAATTTCTGAAAATTTTCATGCATGGGAGCGTAACAAGATGGAAAGGCCCTTGCACGCAAAAATTGTGCTGCACCTTTTGTGGCCGCACCGGGCTCGCGTATTACAATAAATCCTTATGCCAAGCTTTGTCGCCAGTAACAGCATTCGAGCCTTTATTTTCGATCTCGATGGCACACTGATCGACTCCAAGAACGATCTGGTCAACTCCGTTAACGCCATGTTGCGCGAAATCGGCCGCAAGGAATTGCCAACGCATACCATCGCGGGATATATCGGGCACGGTGCACCGCAATTGATTGCCAGCGCCTTGGGTCCGCATTCTACCGAAGCTGACCGAAAAGTGGCACTTTCCATTTTTCTTGCTCACTATGAAAAGCACAATCTCGACGCGACCCGCCCCTATCCTGGCGTTGAGGAGGCCCTGGTCGCACTGTCCAGACACCCTATGGCCGTGCTGACGAATAAGCCCCTGAAGATGAGCGTGCAAATCCTCGAAGGGCTGGGGCTGGCCAAATTCTTCTGCGCAATATACGGTGGCGACAGTTTCGAGAAAAAAAAACCGGATCCTGCCGGCGCCCTTTCAATCCTCGAGGAACTTTCCACCGATCCCGGCCGTGCGGCAATGGTCGGTGACTCCGATGTCGACATCCAGACCGCGCGCAACGCCAAAATGCACGCCGTCGCCGTCACCTATGGCTTCGGTAATTACGATCGGCAAGCGAATCCTGCCGACCTTTATCTCGACCGCTTGACCCAGCTGGTCGCCACTCCTCCGGTGGAGACCTGATCTTTTTCGTCGACAATCCTTGATTTCTTCCTCATCTCTTTGTCAGACTCACCGCGTGCTGATTGGACTGTTTCCCGAACTCGACGCTCCCGGCGGCATCCAACGCGCCGGCCGCCATCTCGCGTTCGTCCTCAGTGAGTTTGCCGCTTCCCATAATATGGAATATCGCATCCTTAGTCTCAACGACTCGCAGGAACTTCACCGCATGCGTATTGCGGAACGCGAATTTGTGTTCACAGGCGCTGCTCGCGGTAAAGCCCGTTTTGCTGCCACGGCCCTGCGTGCCGCCCGTCGTCACCCGAAACTTGTACTTGCCGCACATCCCAATCTGGCCCCCATTGTCAGCTCTATGAAAGTGCTTGCCCCGCGCATGAAGAGCATCCTCTGCGCTCACGGTGTGGAAGTCTGGGAACCACTTTCTCTGATTCGCCGCCAGGCACTGCGTCGTGCCAACCTTGTTCTCTCTCCTAGTCGGGCTACCGCGGAATTCCTAGAATCACAGCAGCACGTGTCGGCGAAGCGGATTCGCGTGCTTCCGTGGGCTCTTGATCCCGACTTTGAAACGGTAGCCGCTGCCAATGCTTCCTCTAAACTCCCCGCCGAATTTCCACCCGGCCCGGTCATTCTCACGGTTGGCCGTTGGTTGGCTTCGGAACGTTACAAAGGAATGGACACCATTATCCTTGCCTTGCCTCGCCTGCTGCTTCGCTGGCCGAACCTCCAGCTCGCCCTGGTCGGCTCTGGTGACGATCGCCAATGGCTTGAAACCATCGCCCAGGAAAGCGGCGTGCGCCTGCACGTCCACTTTCTTTCCGATCTGAGCTACGGCCAGCTTTCCGCTTGTTATGCTGCCTCTGAGCTTTTTGCACTGCCCAGTCGCGGCGAAGGGTTCGGTTTTGTGTACCTCGAAGCCATGGCACGCGGCAAACCGGTCATTGGCGGTGCTCACGGTGGTGCTCCGGAAATTATCCAGGATGGAATCACCGGCTATCTGGTTCCCCACGGAGACGCCGTTCATCTCGCCACTTCCATCGACACGATTCTTAGCGACCCTGAACTCGCACGCCAGATGGGTCGGCGAGGTCGCGAACGTGTTGATAAGGAATTCCGCTTCAGTGTCTTCGCCAAAGCATTCAAAAAAATTCTCCGGGATTTATGCGCATCCTGAACGTCACCCAGAGCTATGCTCCGTTCTTTGAATTTGGGGGCCCGCCAGTAAAGGTCCGGGCGCTTGCCGAAGGTCTGGCCGCCAAGGGGCACCAGGTAACCGTGCTAACCTCCGATTGGGGCCTGCAAAAACGCATCGCGGACTTTCCGGAGGAGGCGCCGTCGGTAACTGGTCCATTCGGCAGCAGACGCGAAATCAATGGTGTAACCTCTATCTATCTGCCCAATTGGTTCCACTACCGGGCCATCAGCTGGAATCCTGCTCTCGGCCGTTATCTCCGGGCACGCCTCCGCAATTTCGACATCGTCCATATTTTCGGACTGTATGATTTGCTGGGACCTCGAGTAGCTTCGGAATGTAACGAAGAAAAGATCCCGTACCTTGTCGAACCCATCGGCATGTTCGTGCCCATCGTTCGCAACGTTCCCCTTAAGCGCATCTATCACCGTTTCCTCGGAAAAAAGTTGTTCGCCGACGCTTCACGCATCATCGCCACTTCTGAGCAGGAACAATTGGAGCTGCAATCCGGCGGCATCCCCGCAGAAAAAATTGTTTTGCGCCGCAACGGCGTCGAGATTCCACCGACCCTGCCTGAGCGTGGCTCTTTCCGTGCATCCTTGGAGATCCCTGACGACAGCAGACTGCTTTTGTTCCTCGGACGTCTCTCTCAGAAAAAAAGCCCCGAACTTCTTCTAAATGCCTTTGTCGAAGTTCTGAATCGCCAAGCTGCCCTGAGGGACTCCCTTCATCTTGCAGTCGTTGGTCCAGACGAGACTGGCATGCGCGCCCGGCTCGAGGCCACGGTTGCCCAATCCGGTTTCAACTCAAAAGTTCATTTTGTAGGGCCTCTTTCTGGCGATGCAAAGTGGGCAGCCTATCGCGATGCCGATGTATTTGTGCTGCCATCTCAAAACGAAAATTTCGGAAACACCGCCGCCGAGGCTATCGTTGCGGGAACTCCTGTCATCCTCACGGAACAATGCGGTATTGCACCCCTAATCGCGGACTTGGCTGCGCTGGTTGTCCCACACGACCAGTCCCGGCTCGCTGCCGCCATAGAGTCTTTGCTTCTCAATGATTCGCTGTATGCACGTTTGCAGGGGGGGTGTGTAAAAGCAGTCTCTTGTTTATCTTGGGAAGGGCCACTAGCAGCGATGGAATCCCTCTACGGCACTCTTGCAGGTCCACTACAGTCGTAGGACAATCAAAGACTCTGATGAGCAATTCTTCCCATCTCTCCGCTACTCATCGAATTTTCCACCTCATTTGGTGGACTTCTAATTTTCTGCTTCTGCTCGCCCTTTTCGCCAGCATTGGTACTGGTGTCTGGGAAGATTCGGTCCGTAAATACCTGCGCGGCTTCTCCGATGCAATCGTTCCCGAAGCAGCGACTCCGGTCGACAAGGTAGAGGCGATCCTGACCTGGATGCGCAACGGTCCTCCCAGGTTCGAAGTTACCCGACCAGCGGATGTCTCGGCTCGAGACCCGCAAGACACCCTGAATTACCGTCAACTTCTCGCTGTCTGTGGTAGCGCAATGAACGCGTTCTTGAATTGTGACGGAGCACGGGCCTGGAAACTCGTCGATTGCTTCTTCTTACACCCGACCGCAGCACCAAACACGTTGTCGCGGAAGCTGAATCTCGACGGCCGCTGGGTTGTCGCCGATCCCACCTACCGGGTAATTCCGCGGGATGCCAAGGGAAGTTTTCTGACACGTCGCGACCTCCAGAATCCGGAAATATTCGAGCAAGTGACCAGCGGCATTCCCAATTACGCAAAAGCCTATAACTACGATAATTTTGCTCATGTCCGCGTTTCTGCCTTGCCCTTCCAGGGGTTTCAGATTGCGAACGCCTCGACCGTTCCTTCCTGGTTGGGATGAATATCTGGAGTGGAGCCAGCTTCTCGAGCGGCGATCTTTTTCTACCTGTTTATTTCTGTCAACTCTTTTGGCTTCTGTTATTGCTGCGCGGCTTCCTCGGTTGGCTTGCCGACAATCGTTTGCGTATCCCCCGTTTTCATTTCCGCGAGAATTTAATTCGCGCGACGGCCGCTTTTTTTACCTCTCCGGAGATAAAATAGCGGCGTGTGCGGCATTTGTGGATTTGCCAACGCGCCTTCTTCCACCATAGCTGATACATTCGTCCGGCGCATGGCTGCGGCCATGATCCATCGTGGCCCGGATGAGGCCGGTTTTTTTCGAGGATTCGCGCGCTTCCCTGGCTCTCGCACCGCGCGACTCAATATCATTGACCTTCCCGGCGGCCATCAACCCATTCTGGGAATGGAAATGCACTATGTATGTGTTGTCTATAACGGCGAACTTTACAATTACCGCGAACTTCGTCAGTGTCTCTCTTGCCGGTCACCATTTTTCTAATGAAATCCTGATACCGAGATTCTCTGTACACGGCTGGGAAGAGTGGGGCGAAGACCTGCTAAAATGAACAACTTCTGGTGCACTTCGGCGATTGCCCCGCCGGATCTTCGGAATCAGTTCGCAACTGTTCCCCTTCTTGTCGCTCGGGATCCGCTCGGAATCAAGCCTCTCTACTATGCGCAAACCCCGGAGGGCTTCTGTTGCCCTCGGAGCTGCGCGCGATTCTCAGAACAGGTAGCGGTTCCCCGCAAACTCTCTCTGGACGCATTGACTTCCTACTTGCTCTTTGGGGAGCGTCTCGGAACCGGTCACGATGAATCAAACAATTTTCTCGGGTTTTCCGCCGGTCACCCGCGTCTTCTCCTCCACTTGCCAGATCGCCGCCGTACGCCTCGGCCACGCCCGTGGCGGGGATCCCAAGAGATTCCCGGCAGCACGGGACCTGCAAACCGCTGCGAAATTTCCAGCGGCCTCGCAAAAATTGCCGAAGCTTCTGGAAGCATCTGTCCGTGTATATTCTCGCCGACGTTCCCGTCGGAACGTCCTCTCGAGTGGTCTCTATTCGAGCGCAACTCTGCTCATTGCCGCTCGGCGCGCAGCAAAATGTATACAAAGTTTCACACTCGCGTTTCCAGGCACTGCTTTCGACGGAAGCTCCGCTGGCTCGATGGTTGCCGAGCACACGGGTACTTCCCACAAGGGAAATTCCACTCCGGCGGTGCTGAGATGCTCTTGCTTGTTGCACCGAAGCGGTCTCGACTCTCGACCAACCTTCGATGGACGGCATCAATACTTACTTTGTTTCCTGGCTGCTCGCCAGGTCGGCCTTAAGATCGCACTTTCTGGCCTCGGCGGCGGACGAGCTTTTTGCCGGCTATCCTACTTTCTCCGACGCCTGAAAACGTGACCCGGTCGAATCTGTATCTCGCCTGCTCCCCGGTCCTTTTTGCTGCGTCAGTTCCCCTTCAACCCAGCTTCTGTTGCTCGCGGCAGCTCCCCTGATGCTAAATAAAAAGCTCCGACGCCTGGAATATGCCCGCTTTCGACATCCATATTTCTTATTACTCCGTCCGCCTTTTTCCGCCTTCAGCACTCCACCGTCTGTATCTCGCATCCTCTTTTATCACAGCAGCCGTATTGGACCCATGGAGCCTCTCTCGATCCAACATGGCTCGCCTGGCTCGAGCGAACTGCTGGACCAGTCTCTTGTTCCCGAACCAATCGCGGGAGTTTCCTGGTTGGAGTTGCGCACATACATGAGCAGCACCCTCTTGCGCGACACCGATTCCGTAAGCATGTCCCGTTCGCTCGAGGTTCGCGTCCCGTTCCTTGACATGCTCTTGTGGGTTTCCACGCCGCGCCTCTTCCACAACTTCTGCCCGCAATCCAGCCCCATCAGAAGAAGGCGCTACTTCTGAAGGCCCTCTATGGTTTGTCGTTTTCCGCCGAAATTGCAGCAAAAAAAGCTAAAAATTACCCTGGAAAAATTGGTTGCGTTCCGATCTTTGCCCGAAACTCGAAGCCAGCTTTTCTGGAATTTCGCGCCTTTGTCGCGCCATTTGCATACTGCGGGTACGCGTACGTGTATGGATAATTTTGGCACGGTCAAACTACCTGGGCCGCTGGGCATGGTCGCTCTACGTGCTCAACGAATGGTGCAGGCAGCATCTATCTTGATGCCCTGTGCGAAAACCTCCAAATGTCACTGATTTTTTTTACTATAAGGTAGCTCATAGCGCACTATGAACATCCTTGGAATCAACGCCTACCACGTGTCCCGCAGCCATTGTTGCAATGGCAAGTTGATTGCCGCCGTAGAAGAAGAGCGCTTCAATCGGGTCAAATACGCCGCTGGATTTCCGCCGCCGCGATCCGGTATTGCCTGCAAGAAGCCGGAATCACCCTGTCCATATTTATCATGCTGCGTCTCGTAGTCCGACGCGCGCCGCAACTACAAACTTTTAGGCCATGCCGTGCGCATGCCCTCCTTCGCCCGTGAACGCGCGCGAGTTCTCTCTAATTTTACGGGAATTCCCGCCGCGCTGGCTCGGTGTTTGACAGTGATCCCGCCAAAATCTAAGGCTACCTTTCATCGCATCGAGCATCATCAGGCCCATTTGGCGAGCAGCTATTTCTTGTTTTCCGCGCCGCTCTCCGCCGATGGTCTTGGCGACTTTGCCAGTTCCATGTGGGGTCGGTCGCGGCAATAGAATGCGCATTTACGGCTCGATCGCATGGCCTATTCACTGGGTCTCACCACACTCCTGTCACACAATATCTCGGTTTCTTGGGTCTTGGCGATGAGTACAAAGTCATGGGACTTGGCGCTTATGGTGCGAGCCGTGCTACACCGAAGCCTTCCGCGACATTGTTCGTTTCAGCGCGGACGGCGGCGAGTTCGGATTTCGCCTTGGCCTGAGTTTCACTCATCACAAAATGCCCGGAAATGTCCGGCGGACTCTGACAAGACTCCCGTCCTCGCAGGATGTTTTCTGACGCGCTTCCGAAGAAACTGGGCGCGCCTGCTCGGGGCAGCCCGACGAACCGCTCGAACTATGCCGCCACTGGGTAGTTCGCTCCAGGCGAGACTGGAAGAAGTTTATTTGGGCATGCTGAAGGCTTAGCCAAGAGCCAAGAGGGTGCCTTTTTGCCGGCGGCGTGGCATTCAACTGCGTCTCCGCCATTTCCACTCGACGTCGAACAGGTTTACGTCCACCCCGCCGCAGGAGACGCGGGCCTTGCCGTTGGCGCCGCCTATCACGTCTGGCATGAAACCCTCGGCAAGCCTCGTTCCTTTGAAATGAAGCATTAACTCGTTGTCAGAGAGTTCGGTGATAGTAAACCCGCCTTGCGATGCAGCACTTTCATGGATTGCCGCGCGGATTTCCGTTGTCGAATAACCAGGCCCCCAGTAGGCATGCTTCATTTCAAAGGAACGAGGCTTGCCGAGGGTTTCATGCCAGACGTGATAGGCGGCGCCAACGGCAAGGCCCGCGTCTCCTGCGGCGGGGTGGACGTAAACCTGTTCGAACGGCGTCGAGTCGAAAATCTTTCCATTGGCGACGCAGTTGAATGCCACGCCGCCGGCGAGACACACGGCCTTAGCTCCGGTTTTTGCGGCTAACTTCTTCAGCATGCCCAAATAAACTTCTTCCAGTCTCGCCTGGAGCGAAGCTGCCAGATCGCGGTGACGCTGTTCGAGCGGTTCGTCGGGCTGCCGAGCAGGCGCGCCCAGTTTCTTCGGAAGCGCGTCAGAAAACATCCTGCCGAGGACGGGAGTCTTGTCAGAGTCCGCCCAGGACATTTCCGGGCCGATTTTGTGATGAGTGAAATAATTCAGGCCAAGGCGAAATCCGAACTCGCCGCCGTCCGCGCTGAAACGAACAATGTCGCGGAAGGCTTCGGTGTAGCACGGCTCGCCATAAGCGCCAAGTCCCATGACTTTGTACTCATCGCCAAATTTCAAGAAACCGAGATATTGTGTGACGGCGCTGTAGTAGAGACCCAGTGAATGGGGGAATGCGATCGAGCCGTAAATGCGCATTCTATTGCCGCGACCGACCCCCCACATGGAACTGGCAAAGTCGCCAAGACCATCGGCGGAGAGCAGCGCGGCTTCTTCGAAGGGAGAGACAAAATAGCTGCTCGCCAAATGGGCCTGATGATGCTCGATGCGATGAAAGGTAGCCTTGAGTTTGGCGGGATCACTGTCAAACGCCCGAGCCAGCGCGGCGGGAATTCCCGTGAATTTAGAGAGAACTCGCGCGCGTTCACGGGCGAAGGAGGGCATGCGCACGGCATAGAAAAGTTTAGTTGCAAGGCGCGCGTACGGATTACGAGGAACCGCGACGTGATCAATCTCGGACAGGGTGATTCCGGCTTCTTGCAGGCAATACCGGATCGCGGCGGCGGGAAATCCGGCGGCGTATTTGACCCGATTGAAGCGCTCTTCTTCTACGGCGGCGATCAACTTGCCATTGCAGACGATGGCTGCGGACGCATTGCCGTGGTAGGCGTTGATTCCAAGGATGTTCATAGTGCGCTATGAGCTTACCTTATAGTAAAAAAAATCAGTGACGTTAGAAGGCGTTCGGCACAGGGCATCAAGATAGATGCTGCCTGCACCATTCGTTGAGCACGTAGAGCGACCATGGGCGGGACCAGGTAGTTTGACCGTGCAAAAAATTATCCCATACACCGCGTACCCCCGCAGTATGCAAATGAGCGGCCAGCGAAGGCACGAGATTAGAAAAGCTGGCTTCGAGTTTCGGGCGAAGATCGGAACGCAACCAATCTTTCCAGGGTAAGGTGAACGTTCGCTTTTTTTGCTGCAAGATCGCGGGCGGAAGCAAACCATCGAGGGCCTTCAGAAGTAGCGCCTTCTTCTGATGGGGCTGAGTACGGGCGGAGTCTGGAAGGGCGCACATGAATTCCACAAGAGGCGTGTCGAGAAACGGGACGCGAACCTCGAGCGAACGGGACATGCTTACGGAATCGGTGTCGCGCAAGAGGGTGCTGTTCATGTATGTGCGCAACTCCAACCAGGAAACTCCCGCGATTGGTTCCAGGGAACGAGACTGGTCCGCAGTTCGCTCGAGCCAGGCGAGCCATGTTGGATCGAGAGAGGCTCCATCGGGTCCAATACGGCTGCTGTGAAAAAGAGGATCGATCAGACGGTGGAGTGCTGAAGGCGGAAAGAGCAGACGGGTAAAGAAATATGGATGTGGGAAAACTTCGGGCATATTCCAGGCGTCGGAGATTTTATTTGCCGCATCAGGGGAGCTGCCGCGAGCGAACAAAGCTTTGAGTAAAGGGGAACTGACGCGGCGAAAAGGACCGGGGAGCAGGCGAGATACAGATTCGAGCCGGGTCAGTTTTGCCGCATCGGAGAAAGTAGGATAGCCGGCAAAAAGCTCGTCGCCGCCGAGGCCAGAAAGTGCGACCTTAAGGCCGACCTGGCGAGCAGCCCAGGAAACAAAGTAAGTATTGATGCCGTCCATCGAAGGTTGGTCGAGAGCCGAGACCGCTTCGTCGAGCCGAGCGAGCATCTCAGCACCGCCGAGTGGAATTTCCCTGTGGGAAGTACCGGTGTGCTCGGCAACCAGTCGAGCCAGCGGAGCTTCGTCGAAAGCAGTGCCTGGAAACGCGAGTGTGAAACTTTGTATACCTTGCTGCGCGCGGGCGGCAATGGCAGCGATTGCGCTCGAATCAAGACCACTCGAGAGGAACAGTCCGACGGGAACGTCGGCGATGAGGTGTGCACGAACGGAATCTTCCAGAAGCTTCGGCAATTTTTGCGAGGCGGCTGTGAAATTTCGCGGGCGTTGCAGGTCCCGTGCTGCCGGAGATCTCTTGGGATCCCACCACGGGCGTGGCCGAGGCGTACGGCGGCGATCTGGCAAGTGAAGGAGAAGACGGTGACCGGCGGGAACCGAGAAAATTGTTTCGATCAGAGTGACCGGTTCCGAGACGCTCCCAAAGAGCAAGTAGGAAGTCAATGCGTCCAGAGAGAGTTTGCGGGGAACCGCTCCTGTTCTGAGAATCGCGCGCAGCTCCGAGGCAAAACAGAAGCCCTCCGGGGTTTGCGCATAGTAGAGAGGCTTGATTCCGAGCGGATCCCGAGCGAGGAAAAGAAGGGGAACAGTTGCGAACTGATTCCGAAGATCCAGCAGGGCAATCGCAAACATACCGCGAAGTTCGTTTAGCAGGTCTTCGCCCCACTCTTCCCAGCCGTGTACGAGAATCTCGGTATCGGATTTCGTAGAAAAATGGTGACCGGCAAGAGAGAGACGCTGACGAAGTTCGCGGTAATTGTAAAGTTCGCCGTTATAGACAACGCATACATCGTGCGTTTCATTCCAGATGGGTTGATGGCCGCCGGGAAGGTCAATGATACTGAGTCGGCGCATGCCGAGAGCTGTGCCGGGAGAGCGCGAATCCTGGGAGAAAAAACCGGCCTCATCCGGGCCACGATGGATCATGGCCGCAGCCATGCGCCGGACGAATGTATCAGCTATGGTGGAAGAAGGCGCGTTGGCAAATCCACAAATGCCGCACACGCCGCTATTTTATCTCCGGAGAGGTAAAAAAGGCGGCCGTCGCGCGAATTAAATTTTCGCGGAAATGAAAACGGGGGATACGCAAACGATTGTCGGCAAGCCAACCGAGGAAGCCGCGCAGCAATAACAGGATCCAGAAAGAGTTGACAGAAATAAACAGGTAGAAAAAAGATCGCCGCTCGAGAAGCAGGCTCCAGTCCAGATATTCATCCCAACCAGGAAGGAAACGGTCGAGGCGTTCGCGAATCTGAAAGCCCTGGAAGGGCAAGGCAGAAACGCGGACATGAGCAAAATTATCGTAGTTATAGGCTTTTGCGTAATTGGGAATGCCGCTGGTAGCTTGCTCGAATATTTCCGGATTCTGGAGGTCGCGACGTGTCAGAAAACTTCCCTTGGCATCCCGCAGAAGTACCCGGTAGGTGGGATCGGCGACAACCCAGCGGCCGTCGAGATTGACTTCCGCGACAACGTGTTTGGTGTTGCGGTCGGGTGTAAGAAGAAGCAATCGACGAGTTTCCAGGCCCGTGCTCCGTGACAAATTCAAGAACGCGTTCGTTGCGCTACCACAGACAGCGAGAAGTTGACGGTAATTCAGGGTGTCTTGCGGGTCTCGAGCCGAGACATCCGCTGGTCGGGTAAGTTCGAACCTGGGAGGACCGTTGCGCATCCAGGTCAGGATCGCCTCTACCTTGTCGACCGGAGTCGCTGCTTCGGGAACGATTGCATCGGAGAAGCCGCGCAGGTATTTACGGACCGAATATTCCCAGACACCAGTACCAATGCTGGCGAAAAGGGCGAGCAGAAGCAGAAAATTAGAAGTCCACCAAATGAGGTGGAAAATTCGATGAGTAGCGGAGAGATGGGAAGAATTGCTCATCAGAGTCTTAGATTGTCCTACGACTGTAGTGGACCTGCAAGAGTGCCGTAGAGGGATTCCATCGCTGCTAGTGGCCCTTCCCAAGATAAACAAGAGACTGCTTTTACACACCCCCCCTGCAAACGTGCATACAGCGAATCATTGAGAAGCAAAGACTCTATGGCGGCAGCGAGCCGGGACTGGTCGTGTGGGACAACCAGCGCAGCCAAGTCCGCGATTAGGGGTGCAATACCGCATTGTTCCGTGAGGATGACAGGAGTTCCCGCAACGATAGCCTCGGCGGCGGTGTTTCCGAAATTTTCGTTTTGAGATGGCAGCACAAATACATCGGCATCGCGATAGGCTGCCCACTTTGCATCGCCAGAAAGAGGTCCTACAAAATGAACTTTTGAGTTGAAACCGGATTGGGCAACCGTGGCCTCGAGCCGGGCGCGCATGCCAGTCTCGTCTGGACCAACGACTGCAAGATGAAGGGAGTCCCTCAGGGCAGCTTGGCGATTCACAACTTCGACAAAGGCATTTAGAAGAAGTTCGGGGCTTTTTTTCTGAGAGAGACGTCCGAGGAACAAAAGCAGTCTGCTGTCGTCAGGGATCTCCAAGGATGCACGGAAAGAGCCACGCTCAGGCAGGGTCGGTGGAATCTCGACGCCGTTGCGGCGCAAAACAATTTTTTCTGCGGGGATGCCGCCGGATTGCAGCTCCAATTGTTCCTGCTCAGAAGTGGCGATGATGCGTGAAGCGTTGGCGAACAACTTTTTTCCGAGGAAACGGTGATAGATGCGCTTAAGGGGAACGTTGCGAACGATGGGCACGAACATGCCGATGGGTTCGACAAGGTAAGGGATCTTTTCTTCGTTACATTCCGAAGCTACTCGAGGTCCCAGCAAATCATACAGTCCGAAAATATGGACGATGTCGAAATTGCGGAGGCGTGCCCGGAGGTAACGGCCGAGAGCAGGATTCCAGCTGATGGCCCGGTAGTGGAACCAATTGGGCAGATAGATAGAGGTTACACCATTGATTTCGCGTCTGCTGCCGAATGGACCAGTTACCGACGGCGCCTCCTCCGGAAAGTCCGCGATGCGTTTTTGCAGGCCCCAATCGGAGGTTAGCACGGTTACCTGGTGCCCCTTGGCGGCCAGACCTTCGGCAAGCGCCCGGACCTTTACTGGCGGGCCCCCAAATTCAAAGAACGGAGCATAGCTCTGGGTGACGTTCAGGATGCGCATAAATCCCGGAGAATTTTTTTGAATGCTTTGGCGAAGACACTGAAGCGGAATTCCTTATCAACACGTTCGCGACCTCGCCGACCCATCTGGCGTGCGAGTTCAGGGTCGCTAAGAATCGTGTCGATGGAAGTGGCGAGATGAACGGCGTCTCCGTGGGGAACCAGATAGCCGGTGATTCCATCCTGGATAATTTCCGGAGCACCACCGTGAGCACCGCCAATGACCGGTTTGCCGCGTGCCATGGCTTCGAGGTACACAAAACCGAACCCTTCGCCGCGACTGGGCAGTGCAAAAAGCTCAGAGGCCGCATAACAAGCGGAAAGCTGGCCGTAGCTCAGATCGGAAAGAAAGTGGACGTGCAGGCGCACGCCGCTTTCCTGGGCGATGGTTTCAAGCCATTGGCGATCGTCACCAGAGCCGACCAGGGCGAGCTGGAGGTTCGGCCAGCGAAGCAGCAGGCGAGGCAAGGCAAGGATAATGGTGTCCATTCCTTTGTAACGTTCCGAAGCCAACCAACGGCCAACCGTGAGAATGACCGGGCCGGGTGGAAATTCGGCGGGGAGTTTAGAGGAAGCATTGGCAGCGGCTACCGTTTCAAAGTCGGGATCAAGAGCCCACGGAAGCACGCGAATCCGCTTCGCCGACACGTGCTGCTGTGATTCTAGGAATTCCGCGGTAGCCCGACTAGGAGAGAGAACAAGGTTGGCACGACGCAGTGCCTGGCGGCGAATCAGAGAAAGTGGTTCCCAGACTTCCACACCGTGAGCGCAGAGGATGCTCTTCATGCGCGGGGCAAGCACTTTCATAGAGCTGACAATGGGGGCCAGATTGGGATGTGCGGCAAGTACAAGTTTCGGGTGACGACGGGCGGCACGCAGGGCCGTGGCAGCAAAACGGGCTTTACCGCGAGCAGCGCCTGTGAACACAAATTCGCGTTCCGCAATACGCATGCGGTGAAGTTCCTGCGAGTCGTTGAGACTAAGGATGCGATATTCCATATTATGGGAAGCGGCAAACTCACTGAGGACGAACGCGAGATGGCGGCCGGCGCGTTGGATGCCGCCGGGAGCGTCGAGTTCGGGAAACAGTCCAATCAGCACGCGGTGAGTCTGACAAAGAGATGAGGAAGAAATCAAGGATTGTCGACGAAAAAGATCAGGTCTCCACCGGAGGAGTGGCGACCAGCTGGGTCAAGCGGTCGAGATAAAGGTCGGCAGGATTCGCTTGCCGATCGTAATTACCGAAGCCATAGGTTACGGCGACGGCGTGCATTTTGGCGTTGCGCGCGGTCTGGATGTCGACATCGGAGTCACCGACCATTGCCGCACGGCCGGGATCGGTGGAAAGTTCCTCGAGGATTGAAAGGGCGCCGGCAGGATCCGGTTTTTTTTTCTCGAAACTGTCGCCACCGTATATTGCGCGGAAGAATTTGGCCAGCCCCAGCCCTTCGAGGATTTGCACGCTCATCTTCAGGGGCTTATTCGTCAGCACGGCCATAGGGTGTCTGGACAGTGCGACCAGGGCCTCCTCAACGCCCGGATAGGGGAGGGTCGCGTCGAGATTGTGTTGTTCATAGTGAGCAAGAAAAATGGAAAGTGCCACTTTTCGGTCAGCTTCGGTAGAATGCGGACCCAAGGCGCTGGCAATCAATTGCGGTGCACCGTGCCCGATATATCCCGCGATGGTATGCGTTGGCAATTCCTTGCGGCCGATTTCGCGCAACATGGCGTTAACGGAGTTGACCAGATCGTTCTTGGAGTCGATCAGTGTGCCGTCGAGATCGAAAATAAAGGCTCGA
The DNA here is from genome assembly GCA_963741165.1 of Candidatus Acidiferrales bacterium. Classification (GTDB taxonomy): domain Bacteria; phylum Acidobacteriota; class Terriglobia; order Acidiferrales; family UBA7541; genus Acidiferrum. The sequence continues at coordinate 19,543 of CAVUHB010000004.1, forward strand.
ATGCTGTTACTGGCGACAAAGCTTGGCATAAGGATTTATTGTAATACGCGAGCCCGGTGCGGCCACAAAAGGTGCAGCACAATTTTTGCGTGCAAGGGCCTTTCCATCTTGTTACGCTCCCATGCATGAAAATTTTCAGAAATTTGCTTTTCCTGCTGGTTTCAGCCGGCGCCAGCTTCGCGCAAGACCTCAAACCGGTTGCTGTTCGTGTGGCGGCACAGAACGCGCTATTTGAGGAACAATACGAGTCGGACTTGAAAAATTTTCCTGAGCGCGCGACGGCTTTTGGCGACTACCGGTATAACGACAAACTGGCGGACTACTCGCTGGCCGCTATTCTGGAGCGCAATCGGACGAACAGAGAGTTTCTAAGCCGCCTAGAAGGCATCGCCACGACGGGCTTTTCAGACCAGGATCAGCTCTCGCACGATCTGATGACCCGAGTGCTACAACAGCGCATCGCGGACTTCGAGTTAAAAGAGTATGAGATGCCGATCAATCAGCAAAACGGCATCCATACGGCTCTAGCGGACCTACCGCTGTCTGTTCCGCTAGATTCCGTCAAACACTATGAGGATTACATCGCGCGGCTTCATCAGATTCCGCGCGCGCTCAGGCAAACAACGGAGGTCCTTCGCGCGGGCGTAAACGACAAGCTAATGCCGGTGCGATTCCTGCTGGAAAAGATCCCCGCGCAGTGCCAGGGGATTATCGACGCCAATCCTTTTCTCCTGCCCACAAAGAAGTACCCGGCCACCTTTTCCCCCGAAGACCAGAATCGTTTGACAGCGCAAATCACCGCAGCGATTGATACTGACGTGATCCCTGCATATAAGACGTTTGCGGCGTTTATTGGCACCGACTATGCGCCGCACGGTCGAACGAACTTAGCGATTACCTCGTTGCCCGAGGGTGAAAAGCGTTATCAGAATGATATTTACGGACGAACCACGACGCGTCTGACCGCGGACGAGATTCATCAACTGGGACTGCGAGAGATCGAGCGCATCCAGGCGGAGATGACCGTCATCGCAAAAAAGGAAGGCTTTGTTGACCTTGCGGCATTTCGTGCATCGTTGAAGACGGATCCGAAATACAAGCCAACTTCTGCGGAGCAAATCCTCGACGATTTTCGGCACTACATTGCGCAGATGGAACCAAAGCTGCCAGAGCTGTTTACACTGCTTCCCAAATCGCCGGTAACTGTGGAAGCGATTCCTGCATTCCAGGCTTCTGCTGCAACGCACTACGTCACAGGGACTCCAGACGGGAAACGTCCTGGGCGCGTGGTGGTGGCGACTTCGAACTTTGCAGAGCGATCCTTAATTGACGATGAAGCCATTGCCTATCACGAAGGCGTGCCAGGGCATCACATGCAGCTTTCCGTTCAGCAACAACTCACAGGCCTGCCGAAGTTCAGGCTCCACGGGTTGGGATTCAACGCGTACATCGAAGGTTGGGCACTGTACTCTGAACAGTTGGGAAAAGAGGTCGGCTTTTACAACGATCCAGTATCCGATTACGGGCGACTCTCCTCAGAACTGTTTCGGGCGGTGCGCTTGGTTGTGGATACAGGAATTCACTCCAAGGGCTGGAGTCGCGAGCAGGTCGTGGAATTCTTCCGGAAGACTGGAGCCGTTGACGAGCCCACGCTTCAGACCGAGACAGATCGCTACATTTCCTGGCCGGCACAGGCGCTCAGTTACAAACTTGGCCAACTGAAAATTCGGGAACTTCGCGAACGCGCCCAGAAGGAATTGCGCAACAAGTTCGACATCCGCGCGTTTCACGATGAGATGCTCAATGGCGGAACGCTGCCACTGGATCTGCTGGAAGCCCGTACAGACAAATGGATCGCGCAACAAAAAGTAAAGTGAAGTTTTCAGGGATATCCTCTTCAGCCATCTCTAGCAAGCTGTCTCCTGGGGTCGAAACCTCGTGGCAGGGTTCGCCTCGTAGTCAATCGTAGATAATCCACGACCATGCTTGCGGGTTAGGGAGTTGCTTCAATCTGGGATTCCGCGAGCGAGTATAGGAAGCAGCCGAGTGAGTCCAGGTGGCACGATCTCGATGATTACGAAAAATTGCGAACATCACGTAAACTATAAAGCGGTCACCTCGATGAGAAAGAATCTGGAGTTTTCATGGCACTGGTCTACCCGTTTCGCGCGTATCGTTACAATCCAAAAATCGCCCCGTTTGAGCGGGTACTCACGCAGCCCTATGACAAAATTTCGCCGGCGATGCAGGATAAATACTATGCGGCCGATCCGCATAACCTGATTGCGATCGAAAAGGGGCGGATTTCGACAGATGACTTTCTTCAAAACAATGTCTATACACGAGCGGAGTCGACGCTGAACGGTTGGATCAAGAATCAAGCCGTGGTACAGGATGGAGCCCCATCGTTTTATGCGTATGCGCAGGAGTTTACCGTCCCTGGCTCTGTGCAAACGAGGACGCGCCGGGGATTTATCGGGGCAGGCAAGCTCGAGGAATATTCCTCTGGAGTGATCTTCCGACACGAACACACCCTTTCGGGGCCAAAGGCGGACCGGCTGGAACTGCTGCGGCACACGAAGATGCACACCGGACAACTGTTCATGTTGTACAGCGACCCGCAACTGTGTATCGATGCGATTCTCGATCGTGTCGAGAAATCGGCCAGTCCCGTGACACAAGTGACCGATGAGTACGGCGTGATTCACCGGTTGTGGCCGATTTCAGACGCCGGACAAATCGAAGCGATCCAGCAAGCCATGGCGGATCAGAAATTGGTGATTGCCGACGGACACCATCGCTATGAGACTTCCTTGAATTTTCGAAACGAGTCGCGCACGCGAGCGGGAAAACTGATTCCTAATGCCGCATACGAATGCTCGATGATGACGTTCGTCAATACCAAGAGTGAAGGCCTCACCATTCTGCCGACACACCGGGTAGTTGCGAATCTGCGCGACTTTTCCTGGAGCGAGGTGCGCCGATACCTTGAACCATGGTTTGCGACGGAGGTGTTTTCGTTCCGTGAAAATAAGGAACGAGAAGAAGCGCAAGGAAAATTCCTGGCGAGGCTGAAGGAAAGTAAGAGCCGGCGCGCTATCGGGGTCTATCCCAAAGACGATTCAGAGACGCGGGCGTACTACGTGCTGACCTTGCGGCCCGAAGCAGACATTGCACAAATTCTGCCGTCCACTTCGCTGCTGCAACGGGATTTGGATGTGGTCCTGCTCCATCAGGGAATCCTCGAACCCGCGTTGGGAATTACCGCCCACGCAGTGGCTTCTGAAGCAAACCTCAGCTATGAGCGTGAGGTGCCGGCAGCGTTAGAGGCGGTGGAGCGTGGTGCGGCGCAGATTGCATTTTTGCTGAATCCCGTGGATGTCGATCTGGTGATGAAGGTAGCCACGGCAGGTGAGGCGATGCCGCAGAAATCCACGGATTTTTTCCCAAAGTTGCTGAGCGGTATTGCGATGTACCGAGTGGAAGAATAAAAAAGGGCAGGGACAAACCTGCCCTTTTTTCTAAAATGCTTATCGCGCGGCGTTAGAGCAAATTACTTTGAGAAGCTGGCGACTGCTTCCGCTTCCGTGTTGTAGACATCGAAAATTGTCATCAACTTGGTAATTTGCAAGACTTCCTGAAACTTGTTGCCCAGGTGGCACAAGCGCAAGGAAGCACCCTGGCCCTTGGCGCTGTGATGCGCGGCGACAAGGGTGCCGAGACCGGCGCTGTCAATGAACGTGACATTTTCCATGTTCATGACAACTTTCTTCTTGCCTTCCGCGACCAGGGATTTAACTTTTTCGCGTAGGGCGTTGCTTTCCTCGCCCAGCACGATCCGGCCGTCCATAGCCACAACGGTCACGCCCTCTACTTCTCTAGATGTCATCTTCAAAGCCACAGGTCTTTCCTCCTCATCGGAACGCAGATCCGGCGGCAACGAGGGCCGGAACCGCAGAGCATATCCGCTTTTCAGGTTTTCCGCAAAGCGGTATTCAACATAACGTAAAACGCGAGGACCACCTCGAAATCAGTAGTAGTCCGCGCAGGACATGTAGTATCCGCAGACGTTGCAGACTAACTTGCAGCGCCGGGATTCCAACCGCTGAGAGCATACCGGGCAGAATGAGCAAGCGTATTCACCACTCGCGGATGATTCGCCAGCAGAGGGAACAGCACTGGCAGATGTTACATTCGCGGTTCCCTGCGGTTCGGCCTGGGTCGCTTCCTGCTTCCAGATTGCACTCACGGCCTTCCGGTTATAACACAACCCCATGGGCAGGGGAAAGCTTTGCAGTGAACAGGAAGGTGAGAGATAGTGGGGGTAACTTCGACGGGGTGTTCGGCGTCTCATAGGGTAGAAGATAGGTGGCCGCCGAAGACTCAGGGTGAGACCATGCGTAACACGATTGGCATTTCCGTCGGTTTGGCGATTGCAACCTTACTAACTTCCGCACTGGTTACCGCGCAGCAGCGTGGATCGGCTGGCGTGCCCATGGTGCCCCCGGCTCGCGCCGTGCCCGTGGTGTCTGCCCCTGCGATGGTGCATGCCCCTGTTCGTGTTGTTCCTCCCGCCGCGCATGCACTTCCTACGGATCACCGAATCGTTACGGGCGCCCGGCCAACGGCGCCTCGAATCCCTGCACCTCCGGGTGCACCAAAACTATCCACGCACAGTCGGTCTGGCCAGCCGAATTCGACGCGCATGAATGGTCACTACTTCGCACCGCTTGGGTCGGCCGAAGAGGACAATGGCATTCCCGGGCTTGGTTTTGACTATCCCCATTACGCGGCCACCCACCCGAACGCTGGACATCACCACTTCCACGGAGAGTCGGTTATCCCGTTTGCCGGTGGTGGAATCTACTTCCCCACGATGGGTTATCTCGAAGCCGGAGCTCCTGGGGAAGTCGCTACAGAAGGGCCACTAGCGGAAACGGTAGAATCAACGGCTGAGGCCGCTGAACCTGCTCCGGTCGAACAGCCCCTGGTGCTACCCCGTGCCCGTTCAAGGGAGAATCCGACACCCGTACCCTCTGCTGAATATATTTTTGTGCGTCGCGACGGAACCGTGTTTTTTGCCGTGGCGTACTCGTGGGTGAACGGAAACTTGCAGTACGTGACGCAGGACGGTTTCCGAAAATTCGTACCTTCCGGTTCGTTGGATCTCGATGCCACGACCCAATTTAACGAGCAAAGAGGCGTAGTGTTCCATTCTCCAGCTTGAGTATTCGCTCGAGAGCTAGATCAAGCCTTCAGATTTCCAAACAGACTTACAGTCTAAAGGAACATATTGCTGACCATCTCGCTGAGGTTCATCGCTAGAAAGTTGTCTAAGACTTCGTCGCCGGAACGGGCATGACGTAGCCGGAGGTGGGAGGGAGGCCGGCGCGTTCAAGTTGGACGGTGGTGTGTTCGATCGAGAATTCGTCGGCAACTTTTTTCTGAATAGCGGAGAGAATCTTCTCGCACTGATCCATGTGCATGTCGGGGATGCGGGCGTGGCAGCTGAGTGCGTTGTGTCCCCCGCCTAACGACCAGATGTGCACGTCGTGGACTTCCTGCACATGTTCGACACCGAGAATGGCACGGGCAACGGCCTCAACACGCACATCTCTGGGGCGGCCTTCCAACAAAATGTGAGTAGATTCCCGAAGGATACCGACCGAGGAGTACAGTACTAGAAAGCCGATCGCCAAGCCAAGAATGGGGTCGATCCAAGGCGCGTGAACATAGCCCATTACTACCGCACCCCCGATGATGGCGATGTTGGAAAGGGCGTCGCCAAAATTGTGAACCAGAATGCTGCGCAAGTTCAGGTCGGAACGGCCACGAACCAAAGCCAGCGTAATGCCACCATTGACGAGTAGAGCCGCGATCGAAGTCCAGATCATCCAGCTTTCGACCGTTTCAACCGGAGCGCGGAGGCGTTCGATGGCTTCATACGCGAGCCAGAGTGAAAGGAGCACCAGGACAACAGCATTGGTGAAGGCGGCCAAGGTGCCAGCGCGATGATAGCCATAAGTACGGTCAGAATCGGCAGGGCGCTCAGCCCAACGCATGGCTAGCCAGGAGAGGCCCAGAGCAGGGACATCGGACAAATTGTGGACAGCATCATTTAATAGGGCTACGGATCGGCCGAAGATTCCGCCAAAGACTTCCGCAATGACCAGAGCGAGTGTGGCCACCATGGCCCAGGCCAGGACGGAAGGCTGCATGGTTGGGTGGGTGTGACCGTGATGATCGTGGGAGTGTTTGTGAGTGGGGTCGTGCTCATGCACTTCACCCGCTTCGTGGTCGCGCGTCTGGCCGTCGGCGTGGACATGCATGGTCAGAGGTTATTGTACGAGTTTGCCGCTCACTCTGCAGCACCGCGTGACGGCTTGTTATTGGAAAGTATGACAACAGGCTTCCCCGAATTCGTTGACGCTAGTGGCATCCACTGCCACCATCAGAAATGGCCCACCCGTACGCATTGGTAAGAGGGCGGCACAGGGAGCGGGAATAGACCGAAGAAGATGATCAACCCCATCGCCAAACTGAGTTTTTGGGGTGTGCGCGGTTCAACGCCTACGGTTGATCCGGCTACCTGGCGGTATGGAGGGAACACGCCGTGCTTGGAATTGGTTGCGCCCGACGGCACGCAGTTCATCCTGGATTGTGGAACGGGTTTGCGGATGCTCGGTAGCCGTTGGGCAACCGCGAACGGCGAGCAGCCGGGAGAGACGCACATATTTGTTACCCATTATCATTGGGACCACATTCAGGGGCTGCCGTTTTTCGCGCCACTCTATCTGGAAAATAATCATTTCCAGTTTTACAGTTTTCGCTCGAAATTTCTGGGCCGCGATTCGTTGCGCCAGGTTTTGGAAACCCAGATGGCGCTGCCCTATTTCCCTGTAGATTTCTCGGCGATGAACGCACACCGGAAATTCCGGGAGGTGGATGGCGGAGAGAGTTTTAAGGTTGGGGAAAATAAAGTCATAACTCGGTGGCTCAATCATCCTCAGGGGTGCCTGGGTTTCCGCATCGAGACGCCAGCGGGTATCGTTGTTTATGCTACGGACAACGAACCGGGCGACCCGCAGTTAGACAAGAATCTGCGTGAATTGGCCGCCGATGCGGACATTTTCATCAATGACGCGCAGTATACTCCAGCGCAGTTGGCCGGCGACCGCAAGGGATGGGGGCATTCCTCTTGGCGTGAAGGAGTAAACATCGCTCGCGAAGTGAACGCGAAAACCCTGGTGCTTTTTCATCATGATCCCGACTCCACGGACCGGGTCATCGATGAAATACTCCAGCAAGGCCGCGAGGAATTTGATTCCGTGTTCGCGGCAAGCGAAGGTATGGTAATTACACTCGGAGCGGCGAACGAACCGGTGCAAGCCCACATGCCGGGTTCACGGACCGCGTTGCGCCGGGAAGCGCAATTCCGAGCCAGTGTGTGCGGTGTAACTGCAGAAGGGCAAAAATTTGAAGAACAGACGCTGGTACGGGATCTTTCTTTGCAGGGTGCATTGATATCGCTCAAGCATAGCCCGCGAATGCAATCAGAATTACAGGTCACCATGGAAACGCCGACAGCCGACGGATTGCAGGCGATGCAACTACGAGGCTATGTAGTGAGAATCGAAGAGGGTGTGGAAAAGGGAACTACCGCCGTCGGCGTAGTGTTTACCGACTGAGCCCACGCGAAACTTCAGGACATAAATCCCCTAAGACTTAAGAAAGATCGTGGATTTTCTTGTCTAGGTGCGCAAGCGCGGCTTCCAGTGACTTGCGGTGATTCGCATTGGTGGCTACCTGTAAATCATTCTGGATGCGAGTACGCGAAAGTTGCAGGTCTCGCTTTTCTGCATCGCGCCGAGCCTGCTCCGCAGTCTTCAGAGCCTTACTCTGCGCTTCCATAATCGTCTTCTTTAGTTCTACTTGAGCTTCTACGTCCTTGCTTTCCCATCCACGCGCCATAGCCACTATTTTCGCATAAATGGGGCAGGAGGACGACGAATGAATTCGGAAATCGTGCCGCGGGCCTAAGTCGTGGCAGCGTGGCGCTTTAGCGGCTTAGGTAGAACTAGGGGAAGGGCCGCGCGAATGGACTCTTCCGCGAGCCGGGCAAATCTCTCTGCAAAAAGACCAGAGTAGAGGAATTCCGCTTTGTGTTCGGCCCAGCGTAAGCGGAGCGACCACTGATCGAATGACGGGTTCACGGAGATCGAAGCAATTTCGGAAGTGGGGACGACTAGAAGCGGATCGAAGTTCTTATCCAATGCCCATACGTGCGTGCTGGAAATAAATAACCGGGCCTGGGCGGGCGGCGCATTGCCAGACTGGTATTCGCCGCCGCTGACGATCGTGCTGGCGCCTAGTTCTCGAGCTTTTCGATCGGTGACCGATTCCGTTTCCGGGGGTGGCAGGAGAATGGAGGCGACAAAGAGCAGCAGGCCACAAACTGGGGCCAGGATACCGGTAATCCAGCCGATCCAGAAACTGAGTGGCAGTACCACCAGTGCAGCGCCGAAACAGCCCAAAAACAGCCTGAAGATGGACCACGAGTTCTCGCTGCGCTGGAATTTCAGGAGCAGGGGAAAGCGGTGGATCAACAGGAAAGCCACTGCTCCAAGATTGTTCCGTACTCTTTGGAGCAGACCGGAGTCGGCGGTAGTGGCGATGCTGCTAGGTGTGGTGCTCATGGGATTGACTTCGATATTCTACCCTAGCACGCAAGTCCCGCGGCATTTATCGCACAGTTAGTTCAAGAGTTCGTCGACGGCACCGCGAGCGCTAAGGAAGTAGCCGGGGCGGGCGCCCGTGGGCTTGCCAGCATCCCAAACCAGCACGCCATTGACAAAAACCTTCTCGATGCCGGTAGAGAGCTTGAATGGCTGCGCAAAAGTCGCTCGATCGATGACCGTGTCCGGATTGAACAGTACTAGGTCGGCGAATGCGCCCTCGCGAACGACGCCGCGATCCTTCCAGTTCAGACGCTGTGCAGGCAGGGAGGTCATCTTTCGAATGGCTTCCGGCAAGCTCAGCCAGTGTTTCTCGCGGACAAACACGCCGAGAACGCGCGGAAAGGTGCCGGCTCCGCGAGGATGGGCAGAGTTGATACCGCCATCGCTGGCGACCATAACCCAAGGTTGCTGATAGAACTCCTTAATGTCGCTTTCGATCATGGATTGACCGATGACGCTGGCCTCGGTATTGGCCAAGTCGCCTTCCCGAACCAGTCGTATATACATGTCGACATCGGAAATTTTGTAGCTCCTGGCCAGTTCTGCCACGTTGTGCCCTTCATAGGACTTGTTTGGAGAGAACTCCGTGATGGTAAGGTGTGATGCGCCTCCCAGATCGTCCAGCGCTTTTCTTACACTCTTCGGATCTTCGTACTTTTTGTCAGGAACGATCACCTTCAAGTTGGAAGCCCAGGCATCGTAAGGGTAGCAGTCCGCCAGAAAATCGACGCCGCGCTTGCGGGCTTCTTCGATCACCTTGATGTATTGGGGAGCCTTTCCCCAGACTCCTACCGTTCCCAACTTGATGTGGGAGTGCTCGATCGGAATCTGCGCTTGCTCGCCGATGGAGATTTCTTCCTTGAGGGCTTCGAAGGATTTGTCGGCTTCGTCGCGAATGTGGGTCATGTAGAAGCCGCCCCGTTCCGCGGCAACCTTGGCCATGGCAATCACCTCTTTTGTCTCTGAATAACTGCCGATCTCATACTCCAGACCGGACGACAGACCGAGGGCGTGTTGATTCATGGCCAGACCCGTGAGGACTTCCATCTGGTGAATCTCTTCAGGTTTTGCCGCCCGCTTGAAATCCTTTCCCATTACCTGTTCGCGAATGGTGGCGTGCCCCGCCAGGACTCCCACGTTCAGAGCAGCAGGATTTTGCTGCATGCCGCGAACCCAACCAACCAGCGGCCAGGGAGATTCACCATCGGCACCCACTACTAAAGCGGTGATGCCCTGGGAGACCTGACTTTCCGCGAGCGGATCTTTTTGGAGCTCATCCGTGGAGTGGTTGTGAATGTCGATGAATCCAGGAGCCAGTACGAGCCCTTTGGCATCGAGCGTGGGCTCTCCTGGCTCCGGTTGGAGTTCACCAACACCGACAATGTGATTTAGGGCGATGCGCACGTTGGCTTTCCGCAACGGCGCGCCAGTGCCATCGGCCAGCCGGGCGTTCATGATCAGGAGCGAAGATGGCTTTTGTTCAGAGTGCAAGGAGAGCAAGGCAAGCGAAGCCAATAAGGCCAAGCAGCAGACGACAATCAGTTTTCGAGGCATCATGCGGACGAGTTTCCTTTGCTTTGCCAAGAATTCAACAGCGGCAGACTGGCAGAATCGATTAGACGATAACATGAGTCCCAGAATGCACGGGGGTCCGCCAGAAAATTAATGTGAGCGGCCCTTGCTCCGGGCAGGCCGGCTTGTGGTAGGCTGTGGCCGCTACGCTCTTGGCCGGCCAGTATCCGACCAGATGTTCTTCGATTCGACTCGAAGTGAGAAGGAGGCATTCCATGAAAATTCATCGCTCGCTGTCGCTGCTCCTGATCGCCATTGCAGCCGCCGGACTCGCATCGTGCCAAAAGCCGTATCACGAACAAGAGGAACGCTACGTATTTATCGCCTCGAACATCAACCTGCCGTATTGGCAAGAGGCACAAGCGGGTTTGACGGATGCGGCGAAACAAATGGGAGTAAAAGCGGAATTTGATGGACCAGAAAAACTGGATGCACAGGAGGAACTAAAGTCGTTTCAGAAAGCGATTGATTCAAAGCCGTCCGGAATTCTGGTGTCGGTGGCAAAGCCCGACGTATTTCAAAATGCGATCAATGCGGCCATCGCGGTGGGGATTCCGGTGATTGCGGTGGATGCCGACGCGCCAGACACGAAGCGAGTGCTGTTTATCGGTACGGACAATTTCCGCGCTGGGCAGGAAAGCGCCAAACGCATGGCCCAGATTCTGCAGGGCCATGGACAGATCGCCATCATCATGATTCCTGGCCAGCAAAACGTGGAAGAGCGCCTGCGCGGGGTGACGGAAGCGCTGAAAAAATATCCGGACGTAAAAATTCTACAGACCATCGATGACAACGGCGACACTGGAATCGCCAATGACAAAACGTCTAACTTGCTACACGAGAAAACTAAAGTCGACGGGATAATTTCGCTCGAGGCTTCGGGAGGAGAAGGCGCGGCGGAGGCTGTGCACCGTCAAGACATGGATGGAAAGATTGCCATCGTAGCCTTTGACAAGAATCCGGAGACGCTCGACTGGATTGAACGCGGAGTAATCACGGCGACGGTGACGCAAAAACCGTATGTGATGGCTTACTACGGCCTGAAGTTTGCCGACGACCTGCACCACAATGCGGTGCATGACTTTAAAGATTGGAAGACGGCTCCAACACCGCCCCTGCCCACCTGGGTAGACACGGGAACGGCGATTATTGACAAGGCCAACGTGAAGGCATTCCGCGATGCTCTCGCGGCGCATCCGAAACCGTTATAAAAGCCAGTTCCGACTAAAGAACAACGTCGGTTAGCGCTTTGCGTGCCAACTCGGCTGCTCCTGGTTTTCCCGCCAGTAGCAGTTCCGCCCACTCTGCCGCTGCGTGTGAAATGCGGACCGCTTCACTGGTTAGTGACTCTGGTCCACCGGAATCGGAATTCCCGAAGAAAATCCGCTCCATCGGTTTGGACGCGATCACTCGATTTTTTGTGTATTGGCCAGGAACTGCCATGAACATGGGATGCCCACGGCGGTATACTCGAATCTCGACGGGGTCCACGTTGAATTCGGGCAAGCATTGTTGAAAGTCTTTCAGAACCTTTCCAGCAAGAGCCCTGCAGTCCTCCACTTCAAGCAAGGTAGCTCGTTCCGATTCTCGCAAGGGCGTATAGAACGTCAGGATATTGTATTTCGGGTGATAGCCCGGATTATTGCGGATGGTCCAGTCTGCCACGATGAAATCGGTGAAAGATCTTCCCGGGCACCAGTTGTCGTACCCGCGGCGATAGACCGGCTTATCAAAAATCATATTGATCATCGGGTAGGGTGCATAACGAATTCTGTGCATGGCCTGTTTTTGTTCGCTCGGAAGGCCCGAAACCATTCGCACGGTGATGTATTTCGGCGTACACAGGATGGCGACTTTGGCGGTGACCGTGACCGGCTTGTCCCCGTGCATGTAGGTGGCGCGAACGCCATCGGGATCCTGCGAGACGGATACCACCGTGGCATTAGGCAACATTCGTTCACCGTAGTTTGGCTGCAAGACCTCGACAAGCTTGTGGGTAATGCAGCCGAGCCCCCCCGGGAGGATGACACGCTGGTCGTCGGCACCCACGAGCAAATAGTAGGAATCAAACAAGCCAATGAAGGCGGAGGTATCCTCGGTGGTGGCTCCCCAGTTGGACGGGCCAAAAGCGTCCCACCATCTTGTAAGCTCGGGTGTGTAGCCGGCGAGGATCTGAGAAAAGGGCTGACTGTCGAGCTCCGCCATTTTATTTTTCAAATCCAGCTTCAGCACATCTTCACGATATTTCTTCAGGCTGGCGATGGCTTCCTTGGAATAAGGCAAGTGATCCAGTCCGGCTTTCCATGGATCGGCCGTATAGACCCCCTTGTCGATGACCGGATCTGGCATGGCCACAAACGGCAAATCGAGGCCAATTTCTTTGGCCAACTGATCGCCAGCATCCCCACGATAACCATAGGCTGAACCCGTGCCGTAGATCTGGCCTTGGTATTCTTCCTGATACGCGTTCCCGCCGAAGTGGCTTTCCTTTTCGAGCAACAACCAGTCTTTCCCGCGCAGAAAGTACGCGGCGGATAAACCGGCAACGCCGCCGCCGATGATCAGGACATCGACACTGCGTGAGGCTACCGGCTTTGGAAAACTATGGCCGTCGCGAAGTTCATGGGGAATCTTGAACTGGTCGCCTTCGACGACTGGAGTTGGGGCAGGTTCGGCAAACAGAGCCTTATCGATAGGACAGCCGGCGGCAACCGAACCCGCAACGGCGAATTTGATGAAGTTACGGCGTGTCTGCGGCATGCGAATTAGCCCTCCCAAAACTAAGGTCGTTCGAGCAGCTCTTGCGCTTCTGACCCCATGGTGCGCGTACGAATTTGGTACCAAATGACAATCAGGACCACGGAGACGACAAAGATAAGCGTGGAAATCGCGTTAATTTCAGGCGTGATGCCACGGCGAAGGCGCGCGAAAATTTCCAACGGAAGGGTATTGTTGCGGCCGATGAGAAAGAATGTGACGGCAATCTCATCCATCGAAAGCGTGAAGATTAGCAGGCCTGCAGCCACAAGAGACAGTTTGAGACTCGGAAGAGTGATCCGCCAAAAAGTCTGCCAGGGAGTAGCGCCCAGATCGAGAGAAGCCTCTTCTTGCGTCCGATCCATTTTCTGTAGGCCGGCGAACAGTTCGGTGGTAGCGACCGAAATCAAGGCCGTGCCGTGGCCAAGGAAGACCGTCAGCAAGTTGAGCTGCATGCCGGCAAAGACCGCAAACATCAAAAGAGAAAGTCCGGTGATGATGCCGGGAAGGATGAGCGGCAGTAGCACAAGTCGCCGAAAGATGGGCTTGCCAGGGAAATCCGCGCGATCCAGGGCGAGGGCCGCGAGAAGTCCGAAAGTCAGCGAGAAAAGAACGGCCACCACAGCGACGGTCAGGCTGTTGAGAACGGAATCCCACATGGCCCCGTCTCTGAAGAGTTTCTGATACCAGGAGAACGTGAAGTGCTTGGGAGGGAAGCCTCCGACGCCACTCTGATTGAAGGAATACAGGATGAGGATCGCGATGGGCAGATAAAGAAATGCAAATACGAGCAGCGCGTACAGGCCCAGAAGAGGTGAGCGAGCTGATTGGTTGGTGCGCTTGCTCATGAAAAAGACCATCGTTTCTCGAGTCGCTCGGTGAGAAACAGCAGGGAGACGGTTAACAGCAGGATGCAAGCGGAAATCGCTGCGCCAAGCGGCCAATCGTAGGCTGTTCCGAACAGGCTCTGGACAATGCTGGCGATCATGATGCTCGAGGGGCCGCCAACGAGAATAGGCGCCAGGAAATCGCCAAGAGAAAGGACGAAAGCGAAGGTCGCTCCCGCTAAGAGACCTGGAAGAGAAAGCGGCAGAATGACGCGGAAAAAAGTAGCCCGCGGAGTGGCGCCGAGATCGTGCGAGGCCTCAACGAGATTGCGCGGGATGTGTTCGAGCGAAGCAAAAAGTGGAAGAAAGACAAAGGGAGTGTAAATGTGTGTCAGCACCAGAACCACGGCGAAGGGGCTGTAGAGGAAAAAGCTGACAGGTTCTTTGGTGACGTGAAGGTACTCGAGGAAAGCGTTCAACACCCCTTCGGAACCGAGGATCGTCTTCCATGCATAACCCCGCACGAGATAACTCACCCACAGTGGAATGATCACGAGCTGGTAGAGAAGCTCCTTGCCAGGGCCAGCATGAAAGGACATGTAATAGGCGAGGGGATAGCCAAGCAGCAGCGAAAGAGCGGTTACTGCGGCGGCGATGCGGACGGAACGAAACAGGACTTCAAGGTAGACGGGATTGTGAAGAAGTTTTGCGTAATTCTGCAAATTCCAATGATGAACGAGAACCCCTTCCTGTACTTGCCAAAAACTGTGCGCAAACATCAATCCATAGGGGAGTAGAAGAAAAAGCACCACCCAAAAAAGGGGTGGAAGGGCGACCATAAACTTGTAGGTGCGCGAATACATTAGATGGTTGCGGCATCTTTCTGGACAGGAACGGCATCCGCAGCAGAAAATGCAAAATCGTGCTCGCCAGCGAGGGTAGTTCTGGCACCGAAACGAGCGCGGAGCGATTGGCCAGCACTGTCAAGTTCGAACTGTTCACTGGCGCCGCTGAAGATCTGCTGAATGACCGTTGCGCGAAACAGAACCGGATTTGCAAGCGAGTCGGAGTCCCTGGCGAGGCGAATTGCCTCAGGTCGAAGCGAGAAAACCCAAGATCCATCCGGAACAGCGGCGCGCCACTGGAGAGCTCCGCAGGACACCTGGCCCTCCCGGACTTTGGCCCGAAGCACATTCGTTTGGCCGATGAATTGCGCCGTATACACCGTTGCGGGGTGCTCGTAGATTTGGCGCGGCGAAGCGATTTGTTCCAGCGCGCCGTCCTTCAACAGTGCGATGCGATCGGATAGCGTCATCGCTTCATCCTGATCATGCGTGACGAATAGAAACGTTATGCCAAGTTCGCGTTGCAGGAACTTCAGTTCGCCCTGCATCTGTTTCCGCAGGTTGGCATCCAGCGCCGAGAGGGGTTCATCGAGTAAGAGCAAGCGGGGGCGATTGACCAGCGCGCGAGCGAGGGCTACGCGTTGTTGTTGACCGCCGCTCAACTTTGCAGGGCGGCGATCGGCGAATTCGCCCATTTTCACCATGCCGAGGGCGTTGGCAACGCGGTTTGAAATTTCGGAGGTTGGTGCGCCCGTGACGCGCAGTCCATAAGCAACATTCTCCCGGACGCTCAGGTGAGGGAAGAGCGCGTAATTCTGGAAAACGGTGTTGACGCGACGCCGGTAGGAGGGGAGTACATCCAATCGTTCGCCCTTCATCCAGACTTCGCCAGAAGATGCCTGCTCAAATCCGGCGATGATTCGAAGCAAAGTTGTTTTTCCCGAGCCGCTCTCGCCAAGCAGGGTAAGGAATTCGCCGCCAGCAATGTGCAGGGATATGTTTTTCAAAACCTCCTTGCCGCCGAAATGTTTGGCAACCTTTCGCAGTTCGAGCAACATTGCTCCGGGAGGCGTTCTTTCCTCCATGGAGCCTGGCAACGCGCTGGCGGAAGCGGGCCTCACTGTGTGGCTTTTACCTCATTCCAGATTTCAATGTACTTCGCGCGGCGGGGCACGTCTTGCCAAAAGTAGATTCGCTGCATGTACGCATCGGGATCATCGAGGTGCAACGCTTTTCTCTCTTCGGGGGACATGAATTGTGACGCAGAGGGATTTGCAGGCGTGTACTGGGTTACGTCGGTAACCTTTTTCTGAGTTTGCGCCTGAATCATGTAATCCAGAAATGCGTAGGCCAGCTCTTTGTGAGAGCTGGCTTTTGTGATCATCAGGTGATCAATCCAGCCCGTGGTGTTTTCCCGGGGTATGGTCTCTCCGATTGGAAACTTGGACTGGCGGAGTTGATTGGTCATCAGCGGCCAGCCCATGGCGGCGATGATTTCGTGATTCTGAAATAGGTTCGTGAGTTCTCCCCCCGTTGACCAAAGTTTGCGTATGTTCGGCTTGAGGGCGATCAATTTCTGCTTTACGGCCGCGAGCTGCTCGTCGCTCAGATTGTAGAGTTGCAGGGGATCGGGTTTGTCATATCCCAAGATTTGTGCGGCCATATATACGGTGGAGAGGTCGTCCCAGACGGATATTTTTTCTTTGTACTTGGGATCCCAAAAAACAGACCAGGAATCGGGGGGCTGGGCAAAGGCGCTGGTGTCATAGAGCAGTGGATTGGGTCCCCACATAAATGGAACGCCGAACGTAGCTCCATTGGCTTTGACCAGAGGAAGATCGCGCAACCGGGGAGAGAGTTGCGAATACGTGGGAAGTTTGGCGAGGTCGAGCGATTCGGCCAGGCCGGTGTGAGCGATGGAACTGGCAACATCGCTTGAGGGAGAGATGACGTCGTAGTTCGAAGCGCTGCCGCCACGCAGTTTGGCGACCAGATCGTCGCTGGAACCCATGTAGGAGGCCGTGATTTTACAGTGATGCGTTTCCTCGAACGTGTGGAGGAAAGAGGGATCTGCATAGCCTTCCCAGACCAGGAGGCTAAGAGACTCTTCCTTTTTCTGGCAGGATCCCAGCAGAAATGCGCCAAGAAAAATGGCCAGCACTTTCAAGCCGCGATTATTTTGTTTCAGCTTCATAGACAATTTTCCCGCCCACGATGGTCGTGACTACTTTTGTTTTGCCGATCTGATGTGCATCAATTTCAAAAATGTTGCGATCCACCATAATGATGTCGGCAACTTTCCCCGTTTCGATGGAACCCTCGGTCTTTTCACGGCGACCAGCAAATGCGGCTCCGAGTGTGTAACCCTCTACAGCTTGTGCAACGCTCAGACGTTGCGTTGGTACGAAACCGCCCACGGGTTTGCCATCGTCCGTTTGCCGGGTAACCGCGGTTTGCAGCCCTTCCCATGGATTCAGCGTGACAATCGGCCAATCGCTCCCGAATGCCAGGTGGCCGCCATGGTCCGCAATACTTTTCCAGGCCCACGCGCGAGCGGCGCGATCCGGCCCGATGTTGCGCGCCCACACATCCAAGGTATCCGAATCCGGATAGGAATGTAGCGGCTGCATGCTGGCGATGACACCGAGGCTGCCAAAACGCGGAATGTCTGCGGCACTGATCGCTTCAATATGTTCAATCCGGGGCCGGTGATCCTTAGAGTGGTTTTTCTTTTCTGCGAGTTCGTAGGTGTCGAGCGAAGTGCGAATGGCAAAGTCGCCGACGGCATGGGTAAAAAGCTGTAACTTGCGCTTGTCCAATTCCGTCACGGCGAATTGATACTTCGCAAGGTCCCAAAAGAGTGCTCCCCTGGTGGCAGGCGTGTCGGTGTAGGGTTCCAGAAATCCGGCGGTGTGCGATTCGACGACGCCGTCCAGCATGAATTTCACTGCATTCACATCAATCCAGTCGTCGTGGAATTTCTTGCGTGCCCCATCAATCGCCTCAAGATCTTCTTTTCGTAATTCGTAGCCATCCAGACGATAGGATATGTAGAAACGTACCGTAAGCTGTTTGTCTTGCCGTAGTTGTTCCAAAAGCGGAAGCATTTCAAAATCGCCACCCGCGCTGTGGACGCGTGTGATGCCATTCTGATTCGCCCATTTAATACCCGCACGAAGATTTCGCAACTTGTCGACTTCTTCGACTTTCGGAATGGCTTTTCTAACGATCGTGTCCGCATCTTCTTTCAGGGCACCCGTTGGCTCGCCGGTCTGCGGATCATGCACGATAAATCCGTTGACGGGGTCCGGGGTATTCTTATCGACGCCCGCCAAGGTCAGTGCTTTCGAGTTCACCCACGCTGTGTGTCCATCGTACCCTTCCAGAAAGACCGGACGATTGGGAAAAAGTTCATCGAGATACTTCTTGTGGGGCAGGGCGGCTTCACCAAATACGGCGTAGTTCCATCCGCGTCCAACGATCCAGGAATCGCCCGGATTTTTGGCCGCGTATTCGCGAAGCCGATCCTGAATCTGGGCAACCGTTGTAAGGCCGTCAAGGCTAACTTGTGCGAGTGCCTCTGATCCTTCGTAAAAATGAACGTGACAATCGGTGAAGCCGGGTAGGACGAGTTTGCCTCCGGCATCGATGACCTTTGTACCGATACCCCGCATCTTGCCAACCACTTCTTCGGAACCAACGGCGACAATTTTGCCGTGGCGGATAGCTACCGCTTGCCCCCAAGGCGTTTGCGGATTCAGGGTATATATCTTGGCGCGCAGAATAAGGATGTCGGCGGGGGCAACCCGAGCGGATTGCTGGGCGACTGTGGGGAAGTTGAAGGCCAGCACGGCAAACGAAATCAGCAGTGAGATATAGGAACGACGAACCCGCACATTCACCTCGTTGTGTGACGGCAAAATTTGATCACCAGCAAATCATGCAAACTTCAAAAAGTTGGGGGTGTGTTTACCCAAAGTATCCACGATTCCGTGCGGCCCGGATTTTTCCACTGATGGGGCGTAGAACTTTCGAAGTACAAGCTGTCACCCGATTTCAGCAGGTAGCGTTCGTGCCCGTTAAGGGAAATTTCAAATTCGCCGCGCAGGACGTGCAGAAATTCTTCTCCTTCATGAGAGTAGGGCTCCCCGCTGCCGCCACCGGGTTTGATGCGGAACAGATGAGGTTCCATGGCGGTATTGCCCCACGCGAGAAGTTCCATGCGCACGCCGGGCGAGGTCTCCAGAATCTTTCGCTCCGACGGGCGGACGTGACGTTGGGGAGTTTCATTGGCTTCAAACAGCGACATCAGGTTGGTTTTATAATAACGAGCGATTCGACGAAGCGTCGAAATCGAGCAGCGCATCTGGCCGCGCTCAAGCGCGCTGAGGAATCCAACAGACACGCCTGTGGCGCGGGCCACCCTCAGGAGCGAGAGTTTTCGGCGAAGGCGCAGGCGACGAAAACGCTGCCCGGGAACCTGGGGAGCATCTCCCGGACCGGTAACAACGCCCTGCTTTTTCAATACATGCACGATGGCGGCCGGGTTCAGCCCCCTCGCGCGGCGCAAAAAAATTGCTCTCTGCAAAAGTCGAACATCGGAATCGGTGTACAGACGGTAGCGGCTCTCCGTGCGCTGAGGAGCCACGAGTCCAAGGGCTTCCCAAGCACGCAAAGCAGACGAGGAGATACCCACACGCTTGGCAACCTCGCTGATCCGCAGTAGGTGAGGCGGCAAAGTTTTTGATGCGGTGGATAAATTCTTTCTACTTGACACCGATGCCAGCTTTCTCTAAGTTTGCTGGATTATAGTAAGGTTCACAGGGCCGTAGCAACAGGGAAGAGCGGCCATTTCAGAAATCGCTCTTCGGGGAATAGGGGTGAATCAATGCTTGAAAATCTGCGCCTATTGCAGGTGAAGTGTTTCTCGTGCCGTGGAGTTTACGGATTATCCCTTCTTGCTTTGACTTTGTTTCTTCTCGCGCAGCCCGCCAGTGCCCAGAGCACCAGCGGTCGTGTTCGCGGTACGGTGACCGACGCCAGTGGATCGGCGGTCGCTGGAAGTACCGTCTATTTGGTGAACGTGGCGACCAACGTGTCTCGTGAAGCAACCACGAGTGCCACGGGCGAGTACATCTTTCTGGAAGTTCCCGTGGGCGCCTACGAAATAAATGTGACCCAGCCCGGGTTTAAGAAATTTGTTCGCAAAGACATTGTTGTGGACCTGAATGCTGTCGTCGGCATTGATATTGCGCTGACCGTCGGTGGTGCCACCGAGACCGTCGAGGTAACCGGCGAACCGCCGGTTATTGACACCACCACAACACAACTTGGTGCCGTCGTTGGATCGCGCGAAGTTACAGAATTGCCGTTGAATGCGAGAGATACCTACCAATTGCTACAACTTCAGCCCGGCGTGCAATCTCAGTTGGGAAACGATTTGTTCTACGGTTCGGACAAGCCAGGCGTCGTCACCGTCAATGGAGGTCGCGGCCGCTCAAACAATTACTCGGTGAACGGAGGTGACGGCAACGACCTGTTTGCAAACCTTCCTGCGGTCCAGCCTTCACCAGACACGATTGAGGAATTTCGCGTCATCACGAACTCCTTTGATGCGGAGTACGGCCGCAATTCTGGCGCCGTGGTAAACGTTGTCACCAAGTCCGGCACAAACGATTTCCACGGCAGCATATTTGAATTCTTTCGGAACAAAGTATTGAACGCCAAGGGATTCTACGATCCAGTCAAACCGGATTTTCAGCAAAACCAGTTCGGCGGGACACTAGGCGGGCCCATCAAGAAGGATAAGGTCTTTTTCTTTGCATCGTATGAGGGGCGGCGCATCAAGCAGGGCATCTCCTCCGACCCCGTGCCGCTACCGACGACTGATCAATTGACGACTGGTAATTTTAATGACGGAATGACGAACCCCATATTTCCAGGTAGCTTGACGACGGCGACGGTGGGAAGTGTTTTACAAGGACGTTGTGGCAGCGGTGCTGGTGAGAACAACGTGCTCAGCCCGGCAGCGAACAATGCCCTAACCGGCTTGATAAACACGGGTACGCCAGCGGCGTACAATACGCTGTTCCCGAATGCCACGATTCCGACGCAATGCTTCGATCCACTCTCCACAACCATTTACAACAATTATGTCCACGCCACTTCCGATGGTCTGTTCCAGGCCGCGCCCAACAAGATCAACAACGGTAACCAGGCGACTGCCAAACTCGATTACGACCTGACGAAAAATCAGAAGCTTGCCGTTTACTATTATTACGACAATGATTTTCTGCAGGATCCTTTTGCAAAGTTTCAAGCGGCCGGTGGAAATCTGGGCAATTTTCCTGGCGTTTTCACCACGCGCACCCAGCAGCTTAATGCCTCGCACACCTGGACGATCGGCTCGACTTCCGTTAATGAGTTCCGATTCTCCTATTTCCGTGAAGGACAAGCGAAGTTCAATACTCCAACTCTGACGGGCGATGTTACGGCCTCTTGCGGTGCGGGTTCGGGTTCAGCTTACTGTTTCAATGGCACAACAACTGACCAGCCGCTGCTCGGCTCTGATGGATTGCCGCTGGTCCAAACCAGTGACCTCGGTATCCACCCGAACCTGGGCCCCTCGAAGGAAGGTCTGCCGTTCATCTCAGTAGACGGCGGGCTTTCCCTTGGAAACAATTTTGAGGGTCAACTGCCCCAGTCCGGCAATACCTTTCAGTGGGCTGACAACTTCAGCAAGCTGGTAGGGAGGCACAGTTTCAAGTTTGGAGCTGATATCCGTTATCAGATGTTCGACCAGTTGCTTTATTACAACGTCAACGGTTCAATTGGCTTCGGGCCAGGCGGCGCCAATGACCTCGGTGGCGTCTGTTCGCAAGATCCTGCAAATTCCGGTCAGTGCGATCCAAATGGGTCCGGCAGCGATGGAAATGCATATCCAAATTTCCTGTTGGGCTTGCCGAACAGCTATAGCCAGGGATCTGCACAACATGAGTTAGTGAGGAGCACTTCTATCTATCTTTATGCGCAAGACAGCTGGAAGATGCGTTCTAACCTGACGCTGAACTACGGCCTGCGCTGGGAAATGAATACGCCACTGACTGACATAGGAAAGAAAGTCCAGACTTATCGTCCGGGCCAGCTTTCGTCGATCTATCCGTGCACATTGCCCAGTTCCAGCCCGTTATACAACGCAGATGCAGGAATTACCGATTGCAACTCGGCAGGTGTTACACCAGTCGGACTCGTCTTTCCAGGGGACAAGGGAATACCGAACGGGTTAACGAACACCTATTTCAAGGCCTTTGCACCCCGCTTGGGAATTAACTACAGCCCTAGCGCACGCGATGGGTTCATTAGCAAGATCACCGGTGGTCCGGATAAGATGACCATCAGTGCTGGCTGGGGGCTGTTCTACAATCCAATCGAACAACTGGTGCTTGAACAGTTCAGCGCCGAACCGCCCTTTGGCGGTAGCAATTTCATCAGCGATCCGGTCTTTCAAGCGCCCTTCGTCACGCAAAGCGGAGACGTCAATCCGAATCCGTTCAACGGAATCTTGAATCCGCCGCGTGGTCAGGCCATTGACTGGGCTTCCTTCCGCTCCATTCTGCTTTATGGTCAGTTCCCGCAGAATCTACGGACGCAGTATTCCGCGCAGTACAACCTGACTATCAAGCGGGAATTGCCCGGGAACATTCTCTTCCAGATCGGTTACGTTGGTTCGCAGGGACATCGCCTACTTGCATCGTACGACCTTAATCATGGCAATCCGCAAACTTGCAATGACCTGCAGGCCATCTCCACACTCAACGGTGACAACAGTGTTGCGTGCGGACCGCAATCGGCAGACAATTCCTACTTCATTTCCGCTTCTGACAATATTCCGGTTGGCGGATTGACCCTGCCCTATGGCGGGCCAAACGGTGGCTCAACAGTTTTCCTACCGAACGGCGGAAACGTCGGAACAAATAACGGTGGCAACGGAATCACCCTGGTTGGGCTCCGGCCGTACTCTTCGCCGCTTTGCCAGCCTTTGACCGGCGTCGGATGCCCTTCTGACGGCATCGCTGTGTTTTCCAATATATTTACTGAGAACACCGTCGCTCACTCGAATTACAACTCGCTGCAAGTCCTTGTCGAGAAGCACTACTCACATGGTCTGCAGTTCTCGGCCGCATATACCTACAGCAAGTCACTGGATAACGCTTCGAGCTTCGAAAGCACTTTGAATCCAATCAATTTGAACGCAACTTATGGCCCCTCGTTGTTTGACGCTCGCCACCGGTTTGTATTCAACTGGGTCTGGGAACTTCCGGTGCCGAAGTTTGACGGCTTCAAAGGACAGGTGTTAAACGGATGGCAGCTTTCCGGTATCGTGACGTACCAAACGGGCTTCCCGGTGCGCATCACGTCCTCCGACGACATCGAACAGTTCTACAGCACTTTCTTCGAAGCGCCAGGCGAGCCGAATTGGACTGTCGGCTCGGGCTACACTCCCGGCAAGTTGATCAAGTGGGATCCGCGGAAGCACAACGGCCTGGCATTTGATCCGAGCCAATTCACCAACGATACGGTTGCCGCAGGCACCATCGGAAATGCGCCCCGTTCGATCTGTTGCTCTCCGGGCATATCCAATACGGACCTGGGACTTTATAAAGGTTTCCAATTGCGCGAACGGCTTCGCATGGAATTCCGCACGGAAATATATAACATCTTCAACCACGCGCAGTTTTATAGCGTGGATGGCAACATCTCCGACGGACCTACGTTTAGCCTGGCGCAGAAAGTTCGTGAACCAAGGCTAATCCAGTTTGCCTTGAAATTCCTGTTCTAGGACATTTCAAGCAAATCTGTTGCAGTTGGGCGCGGCTCGTAAGGGCCGCGCCTTCGCGCGCAAGGATTCTGAAAGTGGTGGGAAAAGCGTAAACTGGTAAGCGTAGTTCGCCCCGAAATCCGCGAAGTTTTCCTCGCAGATACTGACCGCAGGGAACAGACCTGCCACAGCTGACCATAGGAAGGCCAAGCTGGACGGAGTAAGAAAATGCACGAAACATTACAGAAGGAAATCGCTTTTTACGAGAAGCGTACGCCGAGATCCGCGGCTGCCTACACAAAAGCGCAGAAAAGAATTCCGCTTGGCGTAGCCAGCAATTACCGCGCTTACGATCCGTATCCCATCTTTGTTTTCGAAGGGCACGGCAGCAAGCTAACCGACATCGACGGCAATGAGTACATCGATCACAACCTTTGCTTCGGTACGTTGATGGCGGGACACGGACATCCGGCAGTGGTTAAGGCCGTGAAAGACATCGCCGACCGCGGTACCACCTTTGGAATGCCGCACGGCATGGAGTACGAACTGGCCGAAGAAATCTGTGCACGGTATCCCGTCGAGATGGTGCGATTCGGAAACAGCGGTACCGAAGCGACTATGCACGCCTGCCGTATCGCCCGCGCTGCCACTGGCCGCGACAAGATTCTGCGTTTTGAAGGTGCTTACCATGGACTTCATGACACGGCCTTGGTAAGTGTCAAGCCGAAAGAAGAAGACTTCGGCGACATCGGAGCGCCGAATTCTGTTCCCGGCGGGCTCGGGGTCATCAAAGCCGTGCTCGACAACGTTACCGTAGCCACGTTCAACAACCTTGCCAGCGTGGAACACCGCTTCCAGCAATTCCCTGGACAGATTGCCGCGATCATCCTGGAGCCCATCATGATGAACGTCGGCGTGTGCATGCCACAGCCTGGATTCCTCGAAGGGCTGCGCGATATTTGCACCAAGAACGGCGCCCTGCTGATTTTTGACGAGGTTAAGACCGGTGCCAAGCTCGGATGGGGTGGCGCCAGTGAATACTTTGGCGTGAAGCCGGACATTATCACGCTCGCGAAGTCGATTGGTGGCGGCGTACCACTCGCGGCGTTTGGCGCGAGCCGGCAGGTGATGGACCTGATCGTCCAGCACAAAGTTTTTCACGGTGGAACGTACAATACCAACCGCTTCGCCATGGCTGCGGGTCTCGCGACGTTTCGCGAAGTTCTCACGCGCGAAAACTACGTGCATGTGGGCAAACTGAGCAAGAAACTTACCGAAGGCTACCGCACGATCATCAAGCGAGCTGGTATCCAGGCTTACGTGGCCAGCGCCGGAGTGAACGGTGCCCTGATGCTCTATCCCGAAGAGATTAGGAACTATCGGGACTGGCTGAAGATCGATGTCGATCTGTGGCGTCAATTCTGGTTCGGCATGGTGAATCGTGGCGTGCTGGCAATGCCGTACTGGTGGGACGAGCAGTGGACCATTTCCGTGCAGCACACGGAAGCGGACATCGACAAGCATCTGGCCGTGTTCGAGGAAATTGCGCCCGGTCTGGCAAAGGCGCAAGCGGAGCGCGGCGTGGCCTTTGTCGGCGCGGCGGGTCACTAGTTCAGGGAGCACCAGCATTGAGCAGCGAGGTCACCACGAAGCAAAGCGCAACGACGGCTGCAGCGGATTCGCAACCGCATCTGAAGCGCGTGCTTGGACGGCGTGACCTCGTCTTACTCTTTGTGGTCGCCGTTTTCAATCTCAACGTCTTGCCTTCCATTGCCGCAAACGGCGGGGTCACCCTCTGGCTCTGGATCATTTCCTTGACCCTGTTTTTCTGGCCACAGGGAATTGCCGTGATTGAACTCGCGCATCGCTTTCCGGGTGAAGGCGGAGTTTATCTGTGGGCCAAAGAAGTTTTTGGCGATTGGCATGGATTTTTGTCCGGTTGGTGCTACTGGACCAACAACATGATGTACGTGCCGACGGTGATGCTTTATTTCGTCGGTGTTTCGGTTTTCGTGCTGGGCCCCAGCCACGCCGGGCTTGCAGATAATAAGACGTTTGCGCTGGTGGCCTCGGTCGTGCTCCTGGGCCTGCTGGTCATTCTCAACGTAATGGGCCTGGGCGTCGGGAAATGGGTCAACAATCTCGGCGGAATCGGCACATTCGTTGCCGCTTTCTTACTGATGGGGCTCGGCGTGGTGGTTTGCCTCAAATTCGGCACATCGATTCGATGGGAAGATTTCAAGATTCCCGCGAATCCAAAGTTCGTCCTGAATTCCTTTGGTGTGATTTGTTTTGGACTTGTGGGCCTTGAACTTGCCTCGATCATGGGCGACGAGATCGAAAACCCCAGAAAAGTACTGCCGGGCGCGGTTCTGTGGGGTGGACTGCTCTCTGGTTTGCTCTACATCGGAGCAACCCTTACGCTGCTGGTTGCCGTAGATAAGGGCAGTATGAGCGTGCTGCAGGGAATTGTGCAGGCCGTCAACCTTATGGCTGCAAAGGTCAATGTGCCGTGGATCGTCATCCCTTTTGCCTTCTTGTTGAGCGTCTCGATCGCTGGAATTGGTTCGGCATGGCTCGGCGGTTCAGCTCGAATTCCTTTCGTTGCAGGTCTCGATTCCTACATGCCGGCTTGGCTCGGAAAAGTTCACCCAAAATACGCTACTCCCTATGCAGCGCTGATCGTGCATGCGTCCGTATCGCTGATCCTGGTGATCTTGAATTTCGTGGCCACCGGTGGAGTTCAGGAGTCTTTCCAGTCGCTACTTTCACTCGCCGTCGTGCTGCAACTGATCCCCTTCCTGTACATGTTTGCGGCTCTGCTCAAGCTCGCCTTCGCGAAAGACTTTGTGCGCGGCCATTATGGCAAGGGAACTTTGATTTTTGCAGGGGTATGTGGATTTATCACCACGGTATTGGGCATAGCGCTTGCCTTTTTCCCCGCTCAACAGATCAAGTCCCTGGCGCGGTATGAGATCTGGATGTTTGGTGGAACGGTGGGATTCATCGGACTGGCGGCGTTTTTCTTTTACATCTATGGCAGTCGCAAGGCAGCACGGAAATTGGCATTGGGTTCCCCGGTAGTATAGGAAATTCAGTTCCGAAGGAGTGTCATGTCCGGCACAGCGAAAGCAACGGTAAAGACGTATCAGAATTATATCAACGGCCAGTGGGTCGGCAGTTCTTCGGGCGAGACGTTCCCCGTTTACGATCCTTCAACGGAAGAAGTGATCGCGCACGTCGCCGTGGCCACCGTCTCCGACGTCGACAAAGCAGTGAAAGCCGCACGCTCCGCGTTTGATTCCGGACCGTGGGCACAGACAAACGCGGTTGACCGCGGACGCATCCTTTTCAAACTGGCCGAAAAGGTACGGCAGAATGCCGCTATGCTGGCTGAGTTGGAATCGCGGAATTGCGGCAAGCCCATCGTTGAGGCGGAATACGATATCGCAGACGTGGCCACTTGCTTTGAATATTATGGAGGTCTCGCCAATAAGGTCTCCGGCAGCGTAAACCCGGTCCCGGCAAATGCACTGAGCTTTACGATGCGCGAACCGGTCGGCGTGGCAGGGCAGATTATTCCCTGGAACTATCCGCTGACGATGGCGGCTTGGAAGCTGGCACCCGCGATCGCTGCCGGGTGCTGCTGCGTTTTGAAGCCGGCGGAACAGACACCGTTAACGGCCATGGAGTTTGCTAACTGGTTTGAAGAAGTAGGCCTGCCACCCGGTGTCGTGAATGTGGTGAACGGAATGGGTGAGGTGACTGGCGCCGCGATGGTCGCGCATCCGGGGATCGACAAAATCGCATTCACGGGCAGCGCATCGGTGGGAAAAATAATCGTCAAGGGCGCGGCGGACACGCTGAAGCGCGTAACACTGGAACTTGGCGGAAAATCGCCAAACGTTTTCTTTGCCGATGCGGATTGGGAAGCCGCCGTGGACGGCGCGTTGTTTGGCGTGTTCATCAATCAGGGAGAGGTCTGTTCGGCCGGCAGCCGAATCTTGGTTGAAAAGAAGATTTACGGCAAATTTGTGGAAGCCATGACGGAAAAGGCCAAAAAGATCAAGCTGGGACCACCGCTTGAGCGCGAAACCAAGAT
The DNA here is from genome assembly GCA_963741165.1 of Candidatus Acidiferrales bacterium. Lineage (GTDB taxonomy): Bacteria > Acidobacteriota > Terriglobia > Acidiferrales > UBA7541 > Acidiferrum. The sequence continues at coordinate 47,202 of CAVUHB010000004.1, forward strand.
GGGGCCGCTCGTCAGCAAAGAACAATATGACCGCGTGTTCTCTTACCTCGAGTTAGGGAAGAAAGAAGCCAAGACTGCATCGGGTGGCGGCCGGCCCAAGCAATTCAGCAAAGGCTATTACGTCGAGCCGACTATTTTTTACGATGTGGACAACAGCGCTCGCATTTCTCGCGAAGAAATCTTCGGCCCGGTTGCGACGGTCATCCCGTTTGAGAACGAAGCAGACGCGATTCGTATTTCGAATGACACGCCGTATGGGTTGGCTGGCGCTGTCTGGACGCGTGATATTTACAAGGCCTTCCGAGTGGTGAAATCTCTGCGTGCAGGAATTATCTGGGTTAACCACATGCAGCCGACCTACGTGGAAGCACCCTGGGGCGGCTACAAGCAATCCGGATATGGCCGCGAACTTGGTCCCTGGGGTCTTGAGGAGTATCTGGAAACGAAACAAGTATTCGTCAATCTGGATGAGACGCCCATCGGGTGGTACTAAAAGTTTTCTGAATCCGCCTAATTTTGGAAGGGATCGAAAAAGCTATGAAAACGATACAGATACGAACGGAAATTCCCGGGCCAAAGTCTCGCGCATTGTTGGCTCGTCGGGAAGCGGCAATTCCACGCGGACCCCAATTGGTCACGCCCATCTTTGCGGCGAAATCCGAAGGAGCGTGGATCGAAGATGTGGACGGAAATCGCTACCTCGATTTCGCGGGTGGCATAGGCTGCCTGAATGTCGGGCATCGTCATCCGTTGGTGACCAAGGCGATTCACGATCAGGTCGACAAATTCCTGCATCTTTGCTTCGGTGTAACTCCTTATGAGTCCTACATTGCGCTGGCTGAGAAATTAAACGCGCTTGCCCCCATCCGTGGGGCGAAGAAAACGATGTTTATCAATTCCGGGGCCGAAGCCGTGGAAAACGCAATCAAGATCGCGCGTGCCTACACCAAGCGCCCTGCCGTGATCGCCTTCGAAGACGCATTTCACGGGCGCACGTTGCTAACCATGAGCCTGACGAGCAAGATTGTTCCCTACAAAGCTGGCTTCGCGCCGTTCGCACCCGAGGTCTATCGCGTTCCCTACGCGTACTGTTATCGCTGCTCGTACAGCAAGACGTATCCATCGTGCGAAGTGTTCTGCGCAAGACATCTGGAAGACACTTTCCGCCGTGTGGTTGCTGCCGATTCCGTGGCGGCGATCATCGCAGAGCCAGTTCTCGGCGAAGGCGGTTTTGTTGTGCCGCCGAAGGAATTCTTCTCGGTCCTGCGCGAAATCTGCAACAAACACGGCATCGTGCTCATCTCCGACGAAGTGCAGACCGGAGTTGGGCGTACTGGGAAAATGTTTGCCATAGAACACTACGGCGTTGAGCCGGACCTCATCACTACCGCGAAATCTCTTGGTGGTGGCATGCCGATCGCTGGAGTAACTGGCCGTGCGGAGATCATGGACGCGGCGCTTCCCGGTGGATTGGGCAGCACCTTTGCCGGCAACCCAGCTTCTTGTGCCGCTGCGCTTGCTGCTATCGAGGCGATTGAACAGGGCGGACTGCTGGCGCGTTCCTCGGCCATCGGCAAGCGTTTTGAAGAGCGTATAAAGAGCTGGCAGAAGAAATGGTCTTTGATCGGAGACGTTCGCGTGCTCGGTGGCATGTGCGCGTTCGAACTCGTCAGCAATCGCGAAACCCGCGAACCTGCCGGAGTGGAAACGAAGGAACTCGCACGTTACGCGTACGAACACGGACTGATTACCATCACGGCCGGTACGCTCGGCAATGTTATGCGTATCCTGGTTCCGCTTGTAGTGACCGACGAGCAGTTCGAGGAAGGTATGGATGTTCTTGAAGCAGGGCTGATGGAGATCGCGGAAAAGAAACAGCAACCCGTGGCCACTCACGCGTAACCTTGTGCCAAATCGGGATTGAAAACGGCACCCAAAGCTCAGACCGGCATTTTTGCTGCCCTGTTCCAGAACAATTAGAAGCCGTATTCGACTATCACCCGCTTATCCGTTTTGGAGACGAGTACCAGTCGAGCGCGTTGTGCGGGGAGATGGACATTTAGATCCACTGCGCTCAGCCGGTCATGCAGTGAAATCTCCGTATCCTGATCTCGCTCTGATTCCAAAATATAGAGAATCGCGTCCTGCAGTTCCATGGGGTAAATGAGAATGTCATTCTGATTGCGATCTGCACTGGTAAGCGACGATTTCATTTCCAATTGCTCGAGAATCTTCGCGTAACAGAGCGCTGCGGAAGCAGTCCCCTCGGCGAGCTCAACAGGATAGGCCGCCCAGAAAACTCTACCCTTCCCGACGGGAAACTCCTTAACCATGGTTTGGTCTTCAAATTTCAGAAAGGCGAGCAATTGCTGTTTTTGCTGGGCAAAAGAGATGGCCGGGATAGTTCCAGATTTGTCGGGGCCCGCACTGTGCGCGGTAAGAGGGACGGTGTGCCCGGAAATACCCAGAGGTGTCAGACGGTCAACCAGGTGCCAGTGCTCGTCGCGGGAAACCGGGCCGGTGACCAGCAGATTGCCCCCACTGCGGGTGTAGGTCAGAAGAGCTTGCCAGGTAGATTCCAGAAGCGCTTGCGCGGAAGGAAGAATGACCAGATTGGGAAAACCTAGTTTTGCGATCTGTGATTCGGCGATAATGTACGCGGGCTGGTGTAGGTCGTACCCTAGTGCGCGCACCGATTTTTGTTGTGCTTCAATCTGCAATTCGCCCTGCACGGAGAATTGTGCCGCTTGCGAGGTGACGATGGCGATATCCGGCCTTCTTGGGTTGCGAAAATAGGGAGAAGCCACCGCCGCAAATCTTGCAAAATCGCGAAGTACGGTGGCTTCCGGTTTTTCCGTCGCATCGGCGTGAAGCGCTCCGATGGGCACCTCGTTCGCTTCGGTCATGTACGAGTTCGTATTCCACAGCCATTCGATGGCCCCCGAACCTTGCACAAAAGAGAGGGCCACCTTGCGCTCGAAAAGCATGGCCTCTTGTTCCGGAGTGAGCCGCGAAAACTCATCCAGATTCAGTTGGCGTTGCAGTCCGGTCTCTTGAATCAGCATCGCCTGCCCGGGCTGCTTGGCGACCAAGGCACCCCAAAGCAGATGATCGTCTTGCCACCAGGTATGATTTGTCGTGAAATCGACGTACGGGCCAAAATACGCAGGCGAGAGGCGATCCATGTAGCCGCCTTCATCCTGCCCAACCGTGACGGGTTGCGTGGAGCCAGTTGCGCGGATCAATTCACGCATACCGCGTACCCAGCCTGCAAATTGTTCCTGCGCGAACAGACTGTAATCGTACACGCGAAGTGAATTCTGTCCCACGTACATGCCGCGCGAGGAGAATTCCAGATCGCTCGGCAGGGAAACAGTTCCGTTCACGGCCGCGGCCGGAAGATTCCACAGATCGGCGAGTGCCGCTCGATCTGGATATTTTTGTGCCAGCCAGTTGTTCCAAGCCTGCAATTCATAAGGATCATCGTTCGGACGCATGGTCCACAGATGTTTTGAGAAGCTGGGTTCGTTGATCAGGTCCCAGGCAAGAAACGGTACATCGTGGAAACGAGCCACGACGCTGCCGACCAGTGTTTGCTGTTTTCGAACTGCCTGCGGATCCAGATAAGGATTGGCACCCCCCAGAACCTCCGGGAGAAACGCAAAGAAATTGAATTGCAGCGGAATATTGTTCTTGCGCGCCGTCATCAGGTACGCCTCGATCGTGCGTAGCGTACGATCGTACGGGCGCCCGGTCTCGTCGCAGAATTTGTCCCAGCCGGTCCACCAACCGGTGCGCACCATGTTCAGGCCGGCTTCGCGGATCAGACCCAAATCCGCGTTCCAGACGTAGACATTCGGATGATCGAAATACAGCCGCTGCACCTCGCTGGACATATAGGTTGTGCCGACAACAGCAAGCGGTTTGTCGTCGAGCTGAAAATAATCGGCATTCACGCTCAATCGCGGGCCGGATCGCAAGAACGCTTCATCGCGAATCCAGAAGGCGGAGTGATAAATCGCGCGGACCGCAGAACCTTTGAGCAATTTCGCTTCGATGATATGCAGGCCCCCTGTCTCTGGCGCACGCAGAACTGTCGGCATAAGAGAAGGAAGAGCAACCATGACAGACTGCTTCTGGGCTGGTTGATCTTCGGGAAAGACACTGATCTGCACAGTGAGAGGAACGGAATCCTTTACGTGGGAACGAAAAACTGTCTCAACCTCAATAGGCTCGCCGGGCAGGTAGAGAGGGAGAACGGGACGAACGGAGAACTCTTCTGCACCTTGTATCGCGCGTTCGGCCAGGGTGCGCAGCAAAATTACGGAATCTGGAGTGGAGTAGAAGTTGGCATCGAGCTCGGCCGAGAGAAAAATCCATCTCCCTCCCTCGAAGCCCGACGAAAGGTGATCGAGTTCGATCACCGGAGCGGCCAGCCGCCGACGACCAGAAGTGCCCCACACCAACGGATCGAGGCGCACATCAATTGTCCCTGTCGAGCCTCCGCGATTGTATAGATTCGTGGTACTCAGTCGAATGATCGGACTATAGGCCTTTTCCCAGGCAAAATGCGGAACTTCGAGTGGAAAGTCCGGATTTGGCGCGAACTCCAGTCCCTTCGAGCCTGGAGTAGCTTGATATTGGTCTATTAGCAACGCGCGGGAGAAGCGCACGGAGGGTTCGCGCAAATGCCAGCCTCGAACGTCGTGATACGCCGAGCGCGTGAAGGGACGCCCACCAAGAACCAGCAAGTTTCCGCCATGCTGCAGATATCCGTATAGCGAGGACCAGACCGCCTCGGGGATCGTGGATCCCTGTGGAAGAATCAGTAAACGAGTGTTGGCATCCTGCAATTGTGCAGGCAACTCGTCGGTGGCACTCAGTCGCGCCCCGGGAAAGATCTGAGCGAGTTGCTGGCGGGAGGCTACAGCGGATTCGGCAGCGGGCAAGCCGGGCTGCGACCAGATCACGGCTTCGGAGAAAGTCTGCGCTTCAAGCGCTACCGGTGCCGATAGAACGCTTATCAATGTGGCAGCGAACAGCGTATGGCCAAGCTTGGGCATCATGGGTTCTTTCCGTTCGCTTGCAGATAGCGATCCGGTTGTCGTTATACCATTTTTCGATTTGGCTGTGAGTGACGAGAAACCTTTCGGTCCCTGGCAAGGTGTGGCAGTATCTAGGGCAACGGAAGCCGCAGAGACAAGCGGGGAAAAGGGAAGTGGAAACCATGGCCATGGTCACGACGAGTAGTGGGCAGACAGCGGAAACGGGTGGAAGCGAAAAATATCCGGCGGCGCTGGCGATGGTGACAGTTCTGTTTTTCTTCTGGGGATTTGTCACGGTATTGAACGACATACTCGTTCCGCATCTGAAGTCAGTATTTGATTTGAACTACACGAAGGTGATGTTGATCCAGTTCGCCTTTTTCCTGGCCTATTTTATTTTCTCGATTCCCTCGGCAAAAGTGGTGGATGCAATTGGCTACAAAAAGACCATGGTGGTGGGGCTTTTGACGATGGGCCTTGGTGCGTTTCTGTTTGTGCCTGCCGCAGCGGCACTTTCCTACCCCCTCTTTCTTGGGGCACTGATGGTCCTGGCTGCTGGAATCACGGCGCTGCAAGTAGCAGCCAACCCCTACGTTTCCGTGCTCGGTCCGGCCAAAACGGCCTCCAGTCGACTTAATCTCACACAAGCTTTCAATTCGTTGGGGACCACGGTTGGCCCCTGGATTGGTGGGCTCCTGATTTTGGGTACGGCCGCCGTAAACAAGGATGCGATTGCGAATATGTCAGCGGAAGCGTTGCGTGCATTCCGCTTGCAGCAGGCCTCCTCGGTCAGGTTTCCTTATATCGTCATTGGTATTGCACTGGTCGTATTTGCGGGTTTGATCGCTATGTTCAAGCTTCCTGCGATCCCGGAAGTCGAGAAGCACGCCGATGGACGCCACGAAGGCAGTATGTGGAAGTACCGCCACCTTATTCTGGGCTGCGTCGCCATCTTCACCTATGTTGGTGCTGAAGTTTCCATCGGAAGTTTTCTCATTAATTATTTTAATCAGCCAGACATTGGCAATCTGCCTGAAGTACAGGGCGCCAAACTGGTGGCCTATTACTGGGGCGGAGCTATGGTCGGAAGATTTATTGGCTCGGCGATTCTACAAAAAGTGAAAACCGGAACCGTCCTGGGAATCGCAGCATTCTGTTCTTGTGCGCTGGTTCTGATCTCGATGCTAACCACCGGCCAGGTAGCGATGTGGAGCATTATTCTGGTTGGCTTCTTCAACTCCATTATGTTTCCAAGCATTTTCACCTTGGGGATCGCCAAGCTTGGACCGCGTACCGGTGACGGATCTGGACTTCTGATCATGGCGATTGTGGGCGGAGCGATTATCCCTGTCGCACAAGGAGCCATCGCAGACCGCATCGGCGTTCATCACGCGTTCGTGTTGCCGGTGATCTGCTACCTTTATATTGCCTATTACGCCTTGAAGGGTTCAGAACCAGTCGGTGTCAATTAACGGAGAGTCCCCGACGGAAATGCATGTTGCGGCTGTAGCGGCTGCCTTTTTCTGTGCACTCACCTAGAGCCGTCGGCCGCGTTGCGCGAGGTAAAGAAGAGCTTCCTCAATTTATCCTGACCGATCACGTCGCGCAGCTCGGAGAATCCAAAGAAGGGAACCAGCAGCACTGCTAAAATGGCAATCATGCTGAGTATTCCCTTGATGGTACCGCCGCCGACCCCGGCAACACTTTCCATCATGGGTCGCCCGTGAATCAGACCGATCACCGTTTCTTCGATGAGTTTGAAAATGCCCAGTACTCCGGCGAAACAGACGGATTTAAAGATGGTCGGATAGATCAGCGGCTCATCCTTATAACGCTCGGCCAAATGCAGGTCTCTGGCAATGAGCAAGACCTTGCCGAGTGCCAACGCGTTCAGTAACGCCAAGCCATGCGCAACAAAGGGAATGTTATGCTCCGCCGAAATTACAGATTGGTATAAAACGAACAATCCAAGAACCAGCCATAGATAAAGAGAGATCGCCAGATACTCTTTAAGCTCCTCATAGGCTTTCTGCTTCAAGGTACGGTCGGGTGTGTCCATGTGCGAACTCCAGACGGGGGAGGTTGATGGGAATCTCGAAACGGCCGGGATGCAAAAAAGCGGGAAGCGCGTCGACCGCACTTCCCGCCTGGGTCGAGCGGGATCTCAGAGGTGTTGGTAGTTGGAGTTCTGCGTGGCAATGTTCAGTTGTTTGCTCACGCCATCCATCACCAGACTTGAGACGTGGTTCGGGCCACCCGGAATGCCGCTGAATTGTACGTTTAAGTTCATCGCATCCTTGGGATCATCCATGTAGGAAGCGATTTGTACCCGGAGCAATTGTTTCTGGGTTTTGTCGATGACCAGGGTCATCGAATCTCCAGGTTTCAGGTAATTTTTGATGACCAGCTGAACTTCATTGGGCGCACCCGCGGCTGGACTCAGGGATATGTTTCCCTGTGCATAGGCCTGCTGCAGCAAATCCTTATCCGGCGGCACGTACTGCTGCGCCAGCGCCTTCATCTGATTTGCGTAGTCGGAGTACTCTTCTTTCTTCTTTTCAATGACGTGTTCCTTCAGCCGACCCTGCCGTCCGCTGGGTGGCTGGGGAGGTGGATCGAGTGAGGTCTTTTGCGGCTTTCCATCCGGACCCAGCCGCACCTGGAAGTGTTCCTGTTTCTTCTGTTCGCCTTTCAGGCTGATAGTGACTTGTTCCACCCAGGTGTATTGCGCCAGCGCCTGTTTATTTTTTGCCATGGACTCTTTGAGTTCCGCGACGCGCTGCTGCAATTCCGGGTTTTGCGCATTGATCGGGAGATTGAATAGCGCGCCGATCAGCAGAAAAAAAGCGACCAGAAACGTGCTGTTCAATATTCGGGATACAATTTTCTTCATAGTTTTCCTCTCGTAAAGTTCTCGATTCCGTTCGAATACTTGCCCTACTTAGGTGGAAAATTTTTCAGCAACTTCTTCATCGCGTTGTCCAGGTTCTTCTGCTTCTTTTGCTGGTTCGCGCCGGGATCAAGGGTCTTGCTGGCGCGGCCCGTCCAGACAAGCTGTTTTGTCGTGGGATCATACATGTCGAGCACGAGTGTGCCGGTGCTGATGGTGGATTCTTGCGCGGTGGCCATTCCACCACCCCAGCGGAGACCGCCGCCCATGCCATACGCGTTCCATTGCCGTTCTTGACCGATAGATGACTGGTAACCGATGTAGAGATCGGCTTTGTCGCCGGTCACTTTGGTCAGGCCCTTCGATGCGAGTTGGCCATCGATGGACTGTTTAATTTGTGCGTCCACGATCTGGTTGGGATAGGTTGCCCCTTCGATCGATACCCATTTATAGGTGTGGTAATTTGCGAAATTTACTCCCGGCATGGAATTTGTGCTTACATCCTGCGCAGGCGTCAGTGTGCACGCCAAAACTGCCAGCACCAGCCCCATTCCAATCTTTAGCAACCTGTTGTGAAACATCGTTGTGTCTCCTTTTTAATGAAACAAATTCACCGTATGGACCAAAAATCCGGATGCCTTGACTCCGCTTCACTTCTTTTCAGGCGGCGGTTGCTCCATCTGTTTCAGCTTTTGCTCCATCATCATTTTTTCCTGTGCTTTGGTCAACTTGGGAAACAGAAAGGCAATCTGCACCCGCATGCCCCAGGGCGAAGTCCCCGGAGGGCGAACCGGGTTGCCGTAAAACTGCAGGGCGAGATTGACTGGTTGGAACCCCAACTTCATGATGCGGCCGATACCGCCACCATACGGCACCGTCCAGCGATACGGACTGGAAGCTTCCCAGTTTGCGGTGATCGTGGGTTGCCAGGTGATGTAATAACCCTTTTTCAAGTTGTAGTTAATGAAGTATTGCAGCAAGAACTGGTTCACATCCTGACGGTCGGCATGCCCTGCGAATGACCACACGTTGTTGGTCAGGACTCCCAGAGTCCAGTGCCCCGGCTGGGTGAGTACAACTAGGGAAGGGCCCATGCTCCACTTCCCCTGACCCAGGTAGACGCTGGTCGCGGTCGGTAACACCACGGCAGGTCCCACACCCCAAATGAGTTTCCCTGGTTTTGCGGGCGACAGAAAGAAGGAAGGGTTAAGGTCTCCGAGCCCATACACACCTTGCGGGGTAACCTGCCCCTCCGTTGGAGGAATGGGTTGATAAACAACTGGTGTAATGACCCGCGTAATGAGATTCCAATTCTTGCTGATACGCGCTGGAATGACAGGCTGAATGTTCAATATATTCTGCGTGCGATCGTAGGGTGAGACATTGAAATTGAAGTTTTCCTGGACCGGAACGCTGATGAGGCTGGCGATAGGGTTCTGTGCAGCTTTGCGAAGTTCATCTGCACTTTCACCAGCCGGAGCTTCCTTAGCAGCTCCAGTAGTTGCCGTCACCGGTTTTGTGCTGTCAGGTTTCTCTTGCGAACGGATTGCCGTTGAGGACACTAGTAGCAGGACGCTTAGGAACAAGACCAGTCTGAAAGACCTACCGTTCATCATCCACAGCTCCCCTGTTGAACACACCGCTACAACCGAGCGCCCTTGAATTTTATGGCTCCATTCTTGTTTCAACGGATTGCCCGGAGCCTCTTGTAAGAATGCCCCGGAGTTGGGCAGACAGAGAATTGTCAAAACTACCAGTCCCCGGGAACGCCCCCCCAAGAGGGGATGCCGAGAGTGTGGGAATTCACTTTTCGAGGGCGGGGACAAATCACTGAGTCCGTGACCGCTTAAGGAGCATTGTGACCAGTGTCACAATCAGATCTAGCCAACAAGCCGATAATCCTGATACAGTCCAGAAGAGCTGTTGACAGAGACCTCAGCCGAACCCCTTCGCACCTTTCAACCCGGCTGGCACACTCTTTTACAAGAGGCTCCACCGCCCACGGAGTACCTCTAGGGACCTAAACTTAATTTGGAGAGGAGACATCTCCTCTTGGCTAGAATGCTGATTTTTCTATTGGCTTCGCCGACCGTTACTCAATCGCGATGAATAGGATGACCGTTCGCGCACCCAATGTCGGTGATTCCGGATTGACTCACACCCTCTCTTCCCCTCGCCTGGCATGGAGGGCAGCTGCAATTGTGCAAACCCTACTTGTTTTTCTGATTCTGGCTCTTCCAAGCCCTGCTCAAACGAATGAACCCAAACAAGTTCTGATTCTGATGCAGGAAGATCTCAGCTGGCCGGTCTTCCAGCGGATCGACGAGAATATCCGCGCTACGCTCCAGCGCGGCTCCCCGGATGGCATCCTGATTTTCAGCGAATATATGGATCGTATCCATTTTCCGGATCCTCAAATTCAGGCCCAACGCACCGAATGGATCAAGCGAAAATTTGCGAATTCCAAACTCGATTTGATCATCGGGGTTGGCGACGTCCCACTAGACGTATTCCCGAGCGTGCCGTTCGTTTATCTGAGTCCCACTCCCTTGCTGAGAACTCCCGAAAAGCTGGCTTTCCGCAAAGAAGCCAGCAGCATATCGGTCGAGATGGGGGCTAGAAAAACAGTAGAGACTGCGCTCCGGCTCCAGCCCGGGGCGCGCCAGGTTCTGATCATTGCAGGTTCCAGTTCTTCAGAGGCGACGGTTCTCGATCAGGTGCGCGAGCAGCTCGCCGGTTTTTCGAATCGACTGCAGATCACCTACCTTACAAATATCGGATTGCCAGAGATCCGGAAACGAGTGGCAACTCTGGGGACTGAAAGCATCGTGCTTTTTGTGACCCTGGCCGGGGATGCAGACGGCCGCCCGCTCACCTCTGCAGACGCTATCTCGAAAGTTGCCGTTGATTCCAGAGCACCCGTGTACGTTTTACTGGATACCCATCTCGGATCGGGAGCCATCGGCGGTTTCGCTACTCGAGTCGCAGAATTAGGCACGCAAGCCGGCGAGATGAGCCTTCGCTACCTGGCTGGAGAGCATCCCAAGGATATTTTGGCGTCGAGTGGCTATATCTTCGATGGCCGACAATTGCGGCGCTGGAAGATCCCGGAATCTGCACTGCCTGCCGGCAGCTTGATCATCAATCGGCAGTCCAATGTCTGGCAGTCCTACAAGTGGTACATCCTTGGTGCCGTTTTCCTGCTGCTGGCAGAGTCGCTCCTCATTTTTACATTGCTTTGGCACCGGGCCAGAAGAAAGAAGGTGGAAGTTTCTCTGGCCGATAGCCTTGCCTTCGAACACCTGCTCTCAGATCTGTCCACCACCTTCATCAATCTCCCCGAATTGCAGGTGCTCGCTACCATCCGCAACAGCCTGGGCCGAATCGCACAGTTCCTCCGCTTGGAGCGGATCACAATTCACGAATATTCGCGGGAGCTTTCGGAGTTGTCTCCTACCATTACCTGGCGCGGAGACGGAATTGAACCTGCCCCGGTGGTCGTTAAGGCCGAGCAGCTTCCCTGGTGGATTGAGTTTCTGGGCCGCGGTGAATCCGTGTTCGTCTCCGAACTAAGCGCTTTGCCGCCCGCAGCGTCCTTGGAGAGAGAGTATCTCAGCCTATTCCACACAGTTTCTATCGCCACGATTCCATTGAAGGCAGGCGACGACATTTTTGGCTGCCTTTCTTTCATCAGCACGAAACGAATTGTTGTGTGGACAGAGAGTCTGAAAAAGCAGCTCAAGCTCGTGGGCGAAATAGTCTCAAACGCCTTAGAGCGCAAAAGGGCCAAGGATGCCCAATCAAGGCACGATCTGATTGTTGCATCTTCTGACGATGCGATCATCTCGAAGAACCTGGATGGCACCATTCTGACCTGGAATCCGGGTGCGGAGCGCTTATTCGGTTACTCCGCACAAGAAGCCATCGGAAAAACAATCCGCTTGATCGTTCCGGCCGAGCTTGGGACCGAAGCGGATAAGATCCTGCAACGTATCAAGGCCGGAGAGAGCATCGAGCATTATGAAACTACTCGAGTTACCAAGTTTGGGAAAAAGCTCGACGTATCGTTGACCATTTCCCCACTGAAGGATTCCGCAGGTGTCGTCGTTGGCTGTTCCAAAATCGCCCGCGACATCACCGAACGTAAACGGGCCGTTCAAATCCTTCGCGAAAGCGAAGAGCGATTTCGCCTGATTGCCAATACGGCTCCAGTATTGATCTGGATAGCCGCCACAAACAAACTCTGTACTTTTTTCAACCAGAGTTGGCTGGATTTTACCGGTCGGCCACTAGTACAGGAATTGGGCGAGGGTTGGGCTTCCGGCGTGCACCCGGAGGATCTAGATCGTTGTTTGGAAACCTACTCCGTCGCCTTTGATTCCCGCAGCGAGTTCGAGATGGAATACCGTCTGCGACGGTTCGATGGTGTTTATCGCTGGATCGTAGATCTGGGCGTGCCCCGATTCGAGACTGATGGCACATTCTGCGGCTATGTCGGTTCCTGTGTCGACATCACCGAACGGAAGAGTTCCGAAGATGCCCTCCATCATTTGAGCGGACGCCTGATTCGCGCGCAGGAAGAGGAGCGCGCCCGCATCGCACGGGAACTCCATGACGATTTCAGCCAGCGACTGGCCCTTTTGAGCATAGGCCTTGGACAATTGTGGAAGAAATTGCCTGAATCAGGAGCAGAAGAACGCACTAGCATCCTCGAACTGCTGAAGGGCTTGAAGGAAATCTCTTCGGACATTCATTCCCTCTCTCACGAGCTCCACTCGAGCAAACTCGAGCATGTCGGTCTGGTGCCCGCCCTGCACGGCCTTTGCAGGGAATTTGGCGAGAAACACCAGATTACGATTCATTTCTATGATCGCGGTTTGCCCTCGAACCTTTCGAAAGATGTTGCTCTATGCCTGTTTCGCGTCGCTCAGGAATCGCTCGGCAACGTCGTGAAACACAGCGACGCGAAAGACGCAAGCGTGGAACTGGGCTCGAACGAGAATGCCATCCAGCTTCGTATTTCTGATTCGGGAACTGGATTTGACCCCGAGTCCAACAGCAGAGTTGTTGGTATCGGGCTGGTCGGGATGTCGGAACGGCTGCGACTTGTCGGCGGCAGACTCTCGGTAGATTCGGAACCGGGCCGAGGTACCGAAATTATCGCCGAGGTTCCTTTGCCTGCCTCCGTGGGCGAAACTCGGCAGATGTCCCATGCAGCGGGAGAGTAAAGCGGTGCGACGACCCCGGGTATTGATTGCCGACGACCACAAGATGCTGGTGGATGCGCTGAAGCGCGTTGTGGAGCCGCGTTGTGAAGTTGTGGGTACTGCGAGTGACGGGCGTACTCTTCTAGACCTGGCGGCCAGACTGCTTCCCGAAATCATTGTTCTCGACATCGCCATGCCGCAATTGAATGGTTTGGACGCTGCCCGTCTGCTCAAGCGAACTCTTCCTCAGGTAAAACTCATTTTCATGACGATGAACGAAGATCCTTACCTTGTCGGTGAAGCGTTTCGATCCGGGGCCTCCGCTTTCCTGCTCAAACAGGCCGCCGCGTTCGAATTGCTGACTGCAATTGAACAAGTGCTTAAGGGCGCATCCTACGTCACGCCCAGCGCTTCCGAAGGGCTTACCAAGATTTCCGTGCGCGAACCTAAAACCCGAGAGCATACCCCCGAACCCACTCCCCGGCAGAGGGAAGTGATCCAACTGCTGGCCGAAGGGCGTTCCATGAAAGAAGTGGCCTCTGCTCTGCGAATTACAAAAAGAACGGTAGCGGCGCACAAATATGCCGTGATGGAACTCTTGCAGCTGAAGACCAACGCCCAACTCGTACAGTACGCCATCAAGCACAGAATCATTTCCATCTAGCCCCGGTCAATTTCTCCTGATTGTAAGTTCTACCAATAGCCAGCCGCCTTAGAGCTGGGCAAGATAATCGCGGACGTGTGGCTCCGTAAAGGGACTTAGCTCCAGGAGACGGATTCCTCTATAAGCGGAACTTGCCCTGAATCTTGATTCCAGAGTGCGGAACTGCCGAACTGCTCAGGGGTGAGCTCTCATGACTGGCAGGCGCGTGGTTGTTGCGGATGACCTTCTCCCCGTACTGAGTGCGGTCGCAAAATTATTAGAAAAAACTTTTGACGTTGTCGGGATGGCCTCGGATGGAAAATCCGCTCTCGACGCTACGCTTACCGTCGCTCCCGATCTGGTGGTGTTGGACATTTCCATGCCGGGCATGAGTGGTATTGAAGTTGCCAGGGAACTAAGAAAGCGGGGCAATACCGCCAAAATCATTTTTCTCACGGTACACGATGATGCCGACATTGTGGCTACCTGTCTTGCGGCGGGAGGGCTCGGCTACGTCCTGAAAGTGCAGATGGACACCGATCTCATTCCGGCACTGAATGAAGCAATGGCCGGCCGCGTTTTTATTTCTACTCTTTCCTCTCATATTGATGGCTCAACCAACCCGGCCCGATGAAGCGTTGAGCCTGGCCGAAATCTGCGGAAGGCTCTGGACCAATAAAGAACAGCGAAAATGAAGGAAGAAATGCGGGCGCATGAGAACGTAGCTCGAAAATTTCCCTTCCTGCTGGTAGTTGCCTTGGCTGGCACGTTCCTATCGCTGGTCCGAGTTCGCATGTCCCTACAAACACCGCGTGAGAATACTTGGAACGTGCCGAACCCAGGGGCCGTGGGCAGCAGCAACGAACGGGGAGTTGCCGGGAGCAGAATACTGCGATTGATCCCAGGCAGAGTGAGGGAAGAATTAAGCAGCTGAACCCTTTTCCCGTCGATCGGGAGTCACCCTCCTTGCTGGCGGCGGTAGGCGATTCCCACCCTGCCCGTCATTCTGACGCAGATACCTGTCGCGTAGCGTTGACTGACCCATTTAGGGCCCACTGCAGATTTACGGGACGCTCAAGGCCGTCAATAGATTGAGATGGGTCACACCCCTCCAGAAGCCAATTGGTACTTCTGACAGTTACACTGGTTTCTCTTTGGGGAGACTATTCCCGTAACTGTGATGGTGCATCGCTCTCACAGCGGGCTTTTGGAAACTGGAATTAACGGAGCCTTTCTCGTGGTCAAGAGACGAAAGTCCCCCAAAAGGAATTTTGTTTGAAAAGGCAAAGGAAAGAGGAGGAAGTCTATGAAGTGGAGTGGAAAACTTAGTATGACATTAGCGACGGTTGCCACGCTATTTGGTGTGGCTGGCACGCCCGCCGCCAAGGCGCAGGAGAAGAAACCCAATATCATCGTCATCATGGGTGATGACATCGGCATGTGGAACATCGGCGCTTACCATCGCGGTTTAATGGCGGGACGCACACCTAATCTCGACAAGATCGCCAAGGAAGGCATGTTATTCACCGACTATTACGCCGAGGCGAGCTGCACGGCGGGTCGCGCCAACTTCATCACCGGCGAACTTCCCATCCGTACTGGGTTGACTACGGTTGGCCAGGCTGGCGCCTCCGTCGGGCTTCCTGCCGAGGCAGTGACTACCGCCATTATTCTGAAGTCCATGGGCTATGCCACTGGTCAGTTCGGCAAAAACCATTTGGGCGACAAGAATGAGTTTTTGCCCTGCGTTCACGGCTTCGACGAATTCTTTGGTTACCTTTATCACCTCGATGCTATGGAGGATCCAGCACATCCGAACTATCCACAAAATCTCTTGAATGTAGTAGGTCCCCGCAACATGGTTCATTGTTGGTCGACCGACAAGGCTGACCCGACCGATATGCCGCGTTGGGGTGTGGTAGGCAAACAGAAGATTGAGGACGCAGGTACGCTCTATCCCAAGCGCATGGAAACCGTCGATGACGAGATTCGCGATCTGGCTATTAAGTTCATCGACAAGGCCAAGAGCGACAAAAAGCCGTTCTTTGTCTGGTTGAACCCCACCCGCATGCACATCGTTACTCATCTTTCCCCGAAGTATGAAGCGCTGCGCAACTCCGAAAATGGCTGGTCGGAAGAAGAAGCCGGTATGGCGCAAATGGATGACGACATCGGCATTGTGATGAACAAGCTGAAGGACATCGGCGAAGACGACAACACCATCGTGTTGTTCACTACCGACAACGGCACAGAAGTCTTTACCTGGCCCGATGGTGGACAAACCCCGTTCGCGCAGTCCAAAGGAACCGTCCTTGAAGGCGGATTCAGAGTGCCCGCAATTCTGCGGTGGCCCGGTCATGTGCCGGCGGATACCGTTCAGAACGGTATCTTCTCCGGACTTGACTGGTTGCCTACATTCGTCGCGGCCGCAGGTAATCCGAACATCACGGAAGAGTTGCTGAAAGGAAAAACGATCGGCGACCGTACCTACAAGAACCATTTGGATGGCTACAACCAGATGGCTGCCATCACCGGCAAGGGTCCATCCGCACGCCACGAAATCTTCTACCTCGGTGAAAGTACCGTCGGCGCCGTGCGCATCGACGATTACAAGTTCCGATTCATCGACCAACCCAACGGCTGGCTCGGTGAAAAGACCCATCCGGACGTGCCGTACATCACCAACCTGCGCCTCGATCCGTTCGAGCGAACGGGCTGGCCCAACAATGGTACGAAAGAAGGCGGACAACAATACTTTGATTGGTTCAAATACCAATTCTGGCGCTTCGTGTTCGTCCAGGAGATAATGGGTAAAGAAATTCAAACCTTCCTCGAGTTCCCGCCGATGCAACGGGGCGCGAGTTTCAACCTTGACGCAATCAAAGCAGAGATGGCCACGCGGATGGCCCAAGCGGCTGCGGCAGCCAAAGGCCCCAGCAACTAACTGCTGAAACCTAGATGGAGGGCGGCTCGTCGGAGCCGCCCTCTATTTTTTATTTGTAAGCAATATCACATCGACGAACTAAGTCACGCCATAGCATTGTTCAATTACGCTCAGACCCTGGATATCTCCGCGCCGTGCCAGCCCCAGCACAAATTCCTGAGCCAGCAGAGAGGAATAAGAGGTGAATTTTCCAAGCAATCGTGTTCCCTTGAGTTTTAGGGCAACTCTGGTACTTTCGCTCCTGCTGTTTGGATGCGTCGCTGTTTACGCCGAGCAAGACCCACTTCCATCGTGGAACAACGGTCCTGCAAAAAAAGCTATTCTCATCTTCGTCAAGGAAACAACCGAAAAATCCAGCAACAAGTATGTTCAGCCGAGTGATCGCATAGCTACGTTTGATCAGGATGGCACTCTTTGGACGGAGCACCCCATGTATGCGCAGGGTATGTTCGCCCATGAGCGTGTCGGCCAACTCGCCCCGCAGCACCCTGAATGGAACGAAAAGCAGCCATTCAAAGCAATACTTGAGCGGGACCATGAAGCGAGGGCCAAGTTTACGGAACAAGACTTCATGGAGATTGTCGCCGCAACGCACGCAGGAATGAGTACCGAACAATTTCAGGTATCGGTGAAAGAGTGGCTCGCCAAGGCCAAAGCCCCACGCTTTGACAGGCCCTACACCGAACTCATCTACCAGCCACTGTCGGAACTGATGAAGCTCCTTCGCGAAAAGGGTTTTCGGACGTACATCGTAACGGGCGGAGGACAAGAATTTGTCCGCGTCTCTAGCGAGCAGGTCTATGGAGTCCCGGCGGAGCAGGTCGTGGGTTCGAGTATCGCAACCAAATACGAAGTTGTGAACGGCAAACTTGTGCTGATGCGCGAACCCAAACCCTACTTCATCGGCGACGGTCCAGGCAAGCCGATTGGCATTAATCTTTTTATCGGCAGGAGACCTGGCGCCGCTTTTGGAAACTCCGGGGGAGATCAGCAGATGCTCGAATGGACGCAGGCGGGTGATGGCGCTCGATTGATGATGCTGGTTCATCACGACGACGCCACACGCGAATATGCCTATGGACCAGGCGGAGGTCTTCCGGATACCCATGTCGGTACTTTTTCCGATGCGCTCTTGTCTCAGGCAAACAGCAATGGCTGGATCGTGATCAGCATGAAGAATGACTGGAAGCGTATCTTTGCGTTCGAAAAGTGAGTGGAAGTTTTGAAGAAGGCGCTACGCGTTCGAAGACCAATCTTGAGTATGGCAATCCTCGCTCTCCTCGCGTGCCTGCCTGCTTGTGCCCAGGAGGTGCAATTTCTTCCCGAAATTGATGCGCATCTCAAGCTGAATTCATATCTTCGAACCTATCTCGAGGCCAAGGATGATCGGGACGGCGGCGATCCCCAGCAGTTCACCATTGGCCCGAGCATTCAGCTTTATCTGAAACCACTCCTCAAGCTGAAAGACGTTACCCACTTTGATCTGAACGATTCGAAATCGAGGATGCTGATCCTGGAAACCGGTTATCGCTATATCACCGCGCCAAATACTCTGTCCGAAAATCGCATGATCACAGCGGTGACTTTAAACTTTCCGCTAAAGGCTGGATTCCTAATGACCGATCGCAATCGAGCGGATCTCGATTGGAAAAATGGCGAATTTACGTGGCGCTACAGAAACAAACTGACGATCGAACGAACATTCGAAGTCCATTCGTATCATTTTATTCCTTTCCTTGCCGTGGAACCTTTCTACGAGAGCCAGTATGGCAAGTGGAGCACTACGGACCTGTATGCCGGGTGCTTGTTCCCCATCGGCCGTCACATCGAATTCAATACCTATTATGAACACGAGAACAACACCGGCAAGCACCCCAATCAACAGGTGAATTCGATCGGCCTGGCCTTGTATCTCTACTTTTCCTTGGAGAAGAAGTGAACCTTGAGTTGTTTTTGTGCTTGGCGGGAGGCTGTCACTTTTGACAATTACGCGCTCTTGACCCCGGAGCCATGCTGATTGGAGCCATGCGCTTGCGTGGGATTCTGCCCCGGAAAGGGTTGCCGGTCGAAGCGCTAGCGATCGTCAAAATTGGTGTACGTCTAGAGCCGGCCGTTGCTCGGTTTTCAGGGTGCAGTTGGCGGGCTGGAGTTTAATTTCTAGCTGAACAGGGAAGGGCACGATGACGGTAGTCTTTGTCAGGCTGGCGCTAGTGGTAACCGCGGCAGCGCTAGCCTCGACACCCTTTGCGACTCGAATTTTTCGCGCGCCCCCGCAGCCTGAATCACAGCAGCAGCCGACTTCCGCAGCCCCCCCGAGAGAGGTTCCTCAATCGACCGGTTCGCTCGAGCTACCGATCCGCTTCGAACGCCGTCTTGGCGATCTAGACGGCATGGTGAAGCGGCACCAGATTCGTGTTCTTGTGGTACCTAGTCGCACTGGCTTCTTCTACGACAACGGCCAGCCACAGGGAATTTTCTACGAAGCCTTTGATGAGTTTCAGCGCTTTGTGAACCAAAAGTTAAAGACCGGTACGCTCAAGATAGATGTCACCTTTATTCCAGTCAGACCAGAAGAGTTGGAACCTGCCCTGTTGAACGGGGTTGGCGACGTCGTGTCGTATCCGTTGATTGTCACCCCCGAGCGTGAAAAAAGAGTTCTGTTCACAAGCCCCATCTACTCCCATGTGAAGCAAGTGATTGTGACCGGCCCCAAAGCACCAGGAATGACGAGCCTCGAAGACCTGAGCGGGAAAGAGATCTATGTCAATCCGCTGACGGCCTACGTTCTAACCCTGCAACTTCTTAGCGAATCGTTTCAGAAAGCGGGCCGACCACCCATCCTCGTGAAATCTGCCGACCCCAATCTCACGGATGAGGATTTGCTCGAGATGGTCAGCGCCGGCTTGTTGCCGGCAACCGTGACGATTAACGTCCGCGCCGATTTCTGGTCCAAGGTATTCCTGAATTTGAGGCTTCACCCAGATATCATCTTGAAGGAAGAGGGTGAACTGGCTTGGGCGACTCGCAAGGATAGCCCTGAGCTGCGAGAGTTGTTGGATGAGTTTACCAAAGGCCGCGAGACGGGTACTTCGTTTGGGAACACCCTGCTTCGACGTTATCTGGAAAGTACGAAGTGGATCAAGGATGCAAGTTCGGCCGAGGAAATGAAAAAATTCCGGGAGTACGTCCGCTATTTCAAGAAATATGCGGCTGAATACGACTTTGACTATCTGATGCTGGTGGCGCAGGGATATCAGGAATCACTGCTGGACCAAAGTCGAAGAAATCCCAGCGGCGCTGTGGGCATCATGCAGGTAATTCCAAAGTATGCCGCGGCTCCTCCCATCAGCATTTCCGACGTGGAAACCGCGGAGCACAACATCCAGGCTGGCGCAAAAATGATGCACAACATCTCTGAAACCTACTTCAATGACGAAAAGCTGGACGCACTCAACAGAACGCTCTTGTGCTTCGCGGCGTACAACGCCGGGCCCACCCGGATCGCTCATTTGCGGAAAAAGTCGGCATCGGAAGGGCTTGATCCGAATCAATGGTTCGGAAATGTCGAACTGGTTGTCGCGAAAGAAGTCGGGCAAGAGACCACGCAGTACGTGAACAACATCTACAAATATTATGTTGCTTACAAACTAACCCTGGAACAACAGCAAATCCCAAACTGAGGTGGGATCAGCAATGAACGTAGCCTTTCCGATTTTCACTAGATCACAGAAGGAGTCTGTCATGCGTTTCGCAAAGAGCTGGTTCGTAGTACTCGTGCTCATCTTGACTGCATCGGTGGGCGCAAAAGCGCAGGATCCTGGCTGGCCTCGGCAGATGGTGAGATCTGGCGGGAAGTTGATTATTTATCAGCCACAAGTTGACGACTGGAAGAACTTCCTGGATCTTACCTGGCGGGCAGCTTTTGAGCTGACCCCCGCAGGTGGCAAGGCTATCGTCGGAGCCGCGACTTTCGAAGGCACTACCGACGTTAATACCGACACCCACATGGTCACTATTTACGGCCTGCAAGTTCTCAATACCTATTTCCCCGGGCAAGACCCGGCAACTACGGTGCGGCTGGATCAACTCCTCAGATCTTTCCTTCCACCGATCGTGAACATCTCTCTCGACCGAATCGTCGCATACATGCCCAAGCCGCAATCGGTGAAAACCGTTACCCTGAAAAATGATCCCCCCTTCATCTTTGTCAGCTACACGCCGGCAATTCTTCTCGGTGTGGATGGCGAGCCGGTTCTTGCTGAAATTGAACATACTGACTTGAAATTCGTAGTGAACACTACTTGGCCACTGTTTTTTGACAAATCAAATTCGCAATACTACCTGCTAATAAATAACATCTGGCTGAGTGCAGGCGATCTCCACGGGCCGTGGTCGCAAACAACGAAACTATCTCGCGATTTTAAGAAGATCCCTGACTCCGGCAAATTCGCGCCCGTGAAAAAAGCGGTCCCACCCCCGCAAGTTCCGAACCCCATCATCCCGCAAGTTTTCTACAGCACCGTACCTGCGGAGGTGATTCTGTTCGACGGCCAGCCTACTTATTCCGAGATTCCCGGAACTCAATTGGTTTACGCCAATAACACCGACAGTCCGGTATTCGTCTATAGCGCCACGCAATCGTACTACTACCTTGCGGCGGGACGCTGGTTCAGCGCGCCAAGCCTCACGGGGCCATGGACATTCGCATCCCTGAGTCTTCCCGCCGACTTCGCCAACATTCCTCTCAGCAGTCCCGCCAGCGCCATACTCGCTTCAGTGCCGGGCACCTCAGAAGCAAAAGACGCCGTGTTGATCGCGCAGATTCCCACCACCATGCTTCTCAATCCGGTCACAGCCGCTGCACAGGCAAAAGTTACCTATACGGGAGCTCCGCAGTTTGTGCAGATTGAAGGCACCACCATGCTGTATGCAACGAATACACCGGACAAAGTGATACAGGTCGGCGATGTTTATTATCTGTGCCTGCAAGGAGTCTGGTTCATGTCGACTACTGCTCAAGGGCCCTGGACGACCGCGAGCTCAGTTCCGCAAGTGATCTATACCATTCCTCCAAGTTCGCCCGTCTATAACGTGACCTACGTTACTCAAGTCACTACATCGGACGGAAATGTCCAGTCCAGTTATACGGCGGGTTATCTCGGTGCGTTTGTAATGGGTGCGGCTGTCGGCGCCATTGTGACCAGTGGCACCGGCTATTACTATCCTCCCTATATTGGTTATCCGGCTTATGGATATCCCGTTTATCATCCTTACCCCACATGTTACGGAGCGTATGGTGCGTACGGAAGCTCCGCTTACTACAACACACACACTGGCGCGTATGGAGTTTCACAAACTGCTTACGGAGCTTACGGCAGCGCCACCCGCACCGCGTCCTATAACCCGTACACCGGCACGGCCACAAGAACCGCTTCTACCTCGACTGCCTATGGCCACCAAGCCGTGGGACAAGCTTATAATCCATACACAGGAAGTTATGGTGCAACCCACCAAGGGTCGAGTCCAACGGCGCAGTGGGGGCAATCCTATGTATCGCAGGGCAACAAATCCGCTTACACGCAGCACTATTCGAACGCAAATGGAACTGTCGCTACAGCCCAAGGATCACAAGGCGGAAAAGCAGCGGGCACGAGCACTGCATACGGGAACACCGCAGCTGGTAAGACCTCTAACGGTGACATGTATGCCGGGCATGACGGAAACGTTTACAAGAACACAGGCTCCGGCTGGCAGAAGTCTAACGGCAGCGGCGGCTGGAACGACGTTAACACCCAGCAAGCGCAGCAGCAGGCGCAGCAACAAAAACAGACCGACCAACAACAACATCCCGATAACCAAGCCAATGCCCAGCAGCATGAACAGAGTATGAATCAGGATCGCTCTTCTAGCGGCTGGTCCTCGCAAAATCTCGACTCGGAGAAGCAAAGCCGAGAAAGCGGTTCTGCTCAGAGTCAATACCACGGATCTTCCGGCGGCGGATGGGGCGGTGGCGGCCACAGCTGGGGTGGATACGGCGGTGGAGGCCGAAGCTGGGGTGGTGGTGGTGGTGGGTTTCGCAGATAGGAAATTTGTGAACGCTTTCAACAGACATTGAATAGGTTTTGGAATGTAGGACCATTTTCAAATGTGTCACTAAAGTTTTTGAATTTAAAGGAGAATTTCGATGAACCGAATTCGAACGGAAAGTGTGAGATTTATTCTTGGTTGTGTTTTGGCTTTACTCTTTCTGACAACCGTAGCGACTGCCCAAACGCAGATTCAGGGCCTGATCACCGGACGCAGCGGCGCAACGATGTCGGTCAAGACTCAGGATGCGGAAACCGTTGTCGTCGCCCTGACTCCCGACACCCAGGTGCAGGAAAGTGAAGGTATGATGAAGTTTCGCAAGAAGGAGATGGGTCTGACGGCGCTGATTCCCGGTCTGCCTGTTCAAGTCAAAGGCTCGATGAATGACAAGCACCAGTTAGTCGCGGACACCGTCAAGTTCAAGAGTTCGGATCTTAAGACTGCGCAGGATATACAGGCGGGGCTGGCACCAACCGCACAGCAGGTGGCCGAGAACCAGGCGGCAATCCAGGCAAACCAAGCAGAAATCCAGGCAGCCGAGAAGGTTTCCGCAGAGCATCAACAGGAGATCGCTGCCAACCAAGCGAAAGTTGCCGCCAATAAAGCCGCCATTGCTGCTGCCAACAAACGCTTTGGAGAACTCGGCGAATACAACATTCTGGGGGAAGTCACCGTACTTTTTGCAAATGGGAAAGTGAGTGTAGAGGCTCAATACAAGCCGCAACTTCTCGAACTCGCCAATAAGGCAAAGACTATTACGGCCTACATCATTCAAGTGCAAGGTTACGCCTCTGCGGTTGGCTCAGCAGCACTCAATCAGAAGCTTAGCTTGGAACGCGCCGAAAACGTTTTGGCGTTTCTCGAGCAGGACGGCCAAATTCCCCTGACCAACATTCTCGCGCCCGGAGCAATGGGCACCTCTAGCCAGGTCGCTCCTGACGCGACAAAAGAAGGTCAGGCGGAGAATCGTAGAGTAGTAGTGCGCATCCTGCAAAACAAAGGCATTGCGGGCACGTAAGGTACGCCCGTTGTTAACCGGAAAATTTAAGGCCTACTCAATGACAATGTTCCCGCGGAACCGCCCTTCGCGAGCATCAGAATCGTCGAGGCAGTATCGTCTGACTCGTCGGAGGAACAGGAATTTTTCGGGCATAGCTATTGCCTTCATTGTTTCCATGAGTAGATTCCGCGAGCAATTGCTTTCCCTTTGTACTATGGTGTGGGTCGATGCGGGATAGCGACCGAGATGGGAACATGCATTTCTGGGTTCGATGCTTGTTCTTGGCCACGGTGGCGCTTTGTTTGGCTGATCGTCTGGCAGCACAAGACCTGTCCCCGCGCGCGTACGTGATTACCCCGATTCATGGCAATGCGATTACCGTCACCTACGCCTACTATGGTGGCAGCCTTCTTCTTGATGGCATCGCCCCAATCACGGGAGCAAGGGCTTCGATCAGTACTCCTACGACAACTCTCTATCATGCCCTGAACTTTTTGGGGCGTTCCGCCAATCTAACGGCTTCGCTGCCCTATGGGGTGGGCACATTTAAGGGAACCGCATTCGGTGCAGAGCAACATGCGTATCGTTCGGGCTTGCTGGATTCTGTCTACCGTTTTTCTGTAAACCTGAAGGGCGGTCCTGCCATGACCGCCGAGGAAATTCGCAAGTGGAGGCAGAAAACGATTGTTGGCGTAAGTCTGAAGGTGGTTGCCCCTACAGGGCAGTACGATCCGACGAAGTTGATTAACTGGGGCGCGAACCGCTGGGCCTTCAAACCCGAGGTCGGCTATTCCCACCGCTGGAATCATTGGGTGCTCGATGGATACGGCGCGGTATGGTTTTACACCACGAACTCTGAATACTTCTCTCACAATGTTTATTTTCCCGGGACACAATCACAATCGGAAAAACCTGTGGCCGCATTTGAAGGCCATCTGAGCTATGACTTTAAGCCACGCTTATGGATTTCCCTGGACGGAAATTATTGGCACGGTGGCGAGATGAGTCTCAACGGAGTCCCGAATTCCAAGACCATTCAGAACAGCTCACGAATTGGCGTGACACTTGCCGTCCCCTTGGCTAAGCACCAAACCTTAAAGTTCAGTTACAACAACGGTGCTTACATTAATTATGGCGGGGACTATCAGAACATTTCTGTTGGGTGGCAATATTCGTGGCTCGGACGACCGAATTAAGCAGCACTCTTTTGGCGATTTCAGAGCAATGCCAAGCTCGAGCTACATGAAGAAATGCCGGGTATGATCGTTCCGTTTGCCTCACTCTGTTAACAACCGCTGAAGCACGACAAGATCGGCGCCGGCGGTATCCGAGACCGCACAGAACTCCATTCCTCCCTTGCGCCAATCCATCCATTGATAACCCTGCTGCGAACCTTGGCGGGGAGGACTGTCACGCTCCGCTGTGGGCCAGATGAACACATTCACAATATGTTTGCGGCGCCCGTAAACCAGCGCCGCGATTGTTCTGCCGCGAACGACGTCCAGCCGGCCACCTTGCAACGGAAAACCCTGCTCGGCAAAATCACGTACGGGCGGAGCGAAATCCAGCTTCCCCGCAAACCACGGTTTTACCGTGTGCTGATCTGTAGACACTACGTCGCTAGTATGCCCGGGCTGCAGTGAACGCAAATGCGCATCTACAACCTCTGCGGCCAATGCAGCGTCGTAGTCGTGGCCGTGAGCGAGCGAAGCCACCCGCCACCCCGTGTAGGCGCACAAAATCATGGCAGCCGCGATTGCCAGCCACCGCCACGGCCTTTGCGACGGAATTATCGTCACAGGTTTGGCAGCGCCAAGGGTCGAGAGAACTTGGCTACGAAAAGAGGGAGGTGTCTTCTCGTACAGTTGGGCTGAGTTTAACGAAACGCGTAACGACCTCAGTGCGGCCAGCGCTCCTGCACACTCGGGACAGCTTCCGAGATGGCGCTCGAACTCCGCTGCGCCAAGAGCGTCAAGTTCATTGTCGAAGTAGCCATGAAGAACGGTCCCGGTGCGTTCACAGCTCATGTCTGGCCTCCTTACTGTCGCGGGCTGCGAGCGATAACTGAAGTTGTCTGCGTGCGCGAGCCAGTGTGGACATTACCGTCCCCATGGGGATCGAGGTCATCGTGGCGATTTCCTTGTAAGAACAACCTTCGAGTTCACGCAGCACGATCACCTCACGATACCGCGGTGACAAGGAGGCAAGGGCTTCTGTGAGGCGCTCACGATTGTCACCCTCAATGGCCAGCGCTTCTGGACTGGGGCCTGGGTTTCCGTGTAATTCTTCGTCGAACTCTGTCGTGTCATTCACGTGGCGATTCTTCTCGAGCCAGCTGTAACAGGTGTTCCGCACGATCTGCAGCAACCAGGCCTTGACGTCTCCACCATGAAAACCAGGAAAGAACCGGTACGAACGCAGCATCGCTTCTTGCGCAACGTCTTCGGCATCCGCACCGCGGCGCAGCAGCCAACGCGCCAAATTGTAGGCGGCATCGAGATGCGGAATGACCAGCGCCTCGAAGCGCGCCTGATCGTGCGAGTCCAGCACGTGCGAACCTTTCTCCTGGACAGGGTTGCTCATCTATAAAGACTGCCTCAAACGCGATTTTATTCCAATCCTCCTTATCTTCTATTCCGCAAGAAAAACGACCTTCATTTGCATTTATCCCGGAATAATTCGGACAGAGCCCCGGTCTACCTAGGTGCAACAAGTTTGAGAGCGGCGTTGGCAATCGTAGGTTTCCGCAAACCCTCGCCGCTCTTCTCAATCGGATGTTTAGCTTTGCGAGCAAGGACGAGCAGGCGATCAAGGAGAAAGTGGAGGAGGAACTATGGTGGAGGAAATAAAGGACGAACTGCTGCACGATCACAACAAGGATGGCATTGACCGTCGAGGATTCTTGAAATGCATGGCGTGGGCGGGTACGGGAGCACTCTGCGTTATGCAAGGCGGCGTACTGAACTCCTACAGCCTCAGCCAGATGTCGCAGATGGCCGGCAAGGTGGCCGCGGGTGAACTGAGCTTTGTGCAGATCAGCGACAGTCACATGGGCTTCAACAAAGCCGCGAATCCGGATGTAGTTGGAACCCTGAAGGCCGCGGTGGAGAAGATCAACGGATTGTCAGCGCCTCCGGAATTTATGCTCCACACTGGCGACATCACTCATCTTTCCAAACCAGAAGAGTTCGATACGGTCGATCAGATTCTGAAGAGTGCTGCACCGAAAGATGTGTTCTTCGTGCCGGGCGAACACGACATGCTGAACGATGAAGGCAAGGAATACCTCGAGCGTTACGGGAAGGGTTCAAAGGGTGCCGGATGGTATAGCTTCGACAAGAAAGGTGTTCATTTTGTTGGGCTGGTAAACGTTCTTAACTTGAAGGCTGGTGGACTCGGCTCGCTTGGGACTGAACAACTCAAATGGATAAAGGATGACGTCAAGCATCTGAAACACAGCACTCCCATCGTGGTCTTCGCTCACATCCCGCTTTGGTCGGTTTATCCCGACTGGGGATGGGGTACCGAAGACAGTGCGCAGGCGTTGGGGTATCTGAAGAAATTTGGCTCGGTAACCGTGCTGAACGGGCACATCCACCAGACCATGCAGAAAGTGGAAGGTAACGTCTCCTTTCATACCGCCTGTTCCACCGCCTTTCCGCAACCCCAACCAGGCAAAGCGGATTCGCCGGGTCCCATGAAAGTTCCCGCCGACCAGTTAAAGAAGGTTTTGGGAATTACGAATGTGAACTATGTCCGTGGCCAACAGGCGCTCGCGATGGTCGATTCAAATCTTGGCTAAATCAGTAAGGCGCTTTTCAGGTGGAAAGGCAAAGTCCGAGGGAGTCCACAAGGAGAAAAAAGATGATCAGAAACAGAGTGAGCAGTTCGTGTTGGATGACAGCAATCATTGTGCTTGGTTTCCTCGCAGGTTGGCCAGGCAGCCCAGTGCAGGCTCATCAAGCCTTGCCAGTCGCCTTGGAAGTTAAGATCGACAATTTTAGTTTCGGTCCAGGAACATTGACTGTGCCGGTTGGAACCACGGTCACATGGACCAATCGTGATGATATCCCTCACACGGTGGTCAGCACAGAGGGGGTATTCAAGTCCAGAGTGATGGATACGGATGAAAAGTTCTCTTTCACATTTTCGAAGTCCGGAACTTTTCCCTATTTCTGCTCGATTCACCCGAAAATGACCGGCAAAGTCGTGGTCCAGTGAGCACGCAATGACCGCAAATCCATTCGACCCTAAAACGGCATTTCTGGCAGAACACGCGCAGCATGTCGTGTTGATTCATTACCCAATCGCCCTGTTTACCGTAGCTGTAGTGTTCGACTACATCGCTGAATGGAGTAAGTGCCGTGCGCTGGAGGTCGCGGCTTACTTCAATTTTCTTGTCGCCACGGTTTTTACCTTACCGGCGCTCGTCACCGGACTCTTGGCATGGCAGTGGGCCCTTGAAGGGCAAAAAGTGAAAGGGATTTTGCTCCTGCATCTTCTTATCGGGCTCGCGTCGACCGTTCTGATCTGGCTTGTGCTCTGGATCCATCGCCACGGCCGGCAAATTGCAGCCGGTTCACTGCCGAACTACCGTTTGCCGCTCGAAGCCATCACCGTATTCTTCCTAGGCATGACTGGGCACCTGGGTGGAGTTCTCAGTGGCGTAAACAACCCCACCTAACTAGTACCCGCTTGACGTGGTATAAACGTGTGAATTCAGTCTGAGGGCAGCAATAAGACGCAATCGCTAATATTTTTGCTTTCAAAAAGGCGTATACACCATGCCAACTTACAGGGATCATTTGCCGCAACTCGATGGTGGAATTTTTCTGACTGACGGTGGGCTTGAGACGACGCTCATCTATCATGACAAGCTCGAACTGTCGTATTTCGCTGCCTTTCCCCTGCTGGAAGACGCAGCCGGATCAGAAGCGTTGCGCAAATATTATTGCCACTACGCCACAATCGCTTGCACGAATGGATTTGGATTTGTTCTGGAAACTCCGACTTGGCGGGCCAATCCTGATTGGAGTGAAAAGCTCGGGTATTCGAACGCGGCACTGGGCGACGCCAACCGCCTGGCCGTCGCCATGATGCGACAACTGCGTGAACAATTCCAGAAGCCGCACTCACCAATGGTGATCAGCGGTTGCCTAGGTCCACGCGGAGACGGATATGACCCCGGCCAAGTCATGAGCGAAAATGAGGCGGAGGCCTATCACAGGCAGCAAATTGCCGTCTTTCAAGAGACGGAAGTAGACATGGTCACAGCCCTCACGATCACCAATACACCGGAGGCCATCGGGATTGTTCGTGCAGCTTGCGCCTCGGCACTGCCGGTTGTTATCTCCTTCACACTGGAGACGGATGGTTCTCTGCCAACGGGGCAGAGCCTGAGAGAGGCAATCGATGCCGTCGACGCCGCGACTGACAAAGGGACTGCCTATTACATGATCAATTGTGCGCATCCCACGCACTTCGATACAGCGATCGCCACGAGCGAACCGTGGATCAATCGTCTAAGGGGCATCCGCGCCAATGCCTCGAAGCTCAGTCATGCAGAGCTCAATGAGGCACCGGACCTCGACGACGGCAATCCTCGAGAACTCGGCGCCCAGTACAGCGATTTGCTTCGCCGGCATCCACACATGAATGTGCTGGGAGGCTGCTGCGGTACGGACCATCGTCACATTGAGGAAATTGCGCGGGCCTGCAAGGGGAATTCGTAACTGCAAGCGAGGATTCCGTTCCGTACTACGTCACGATCTTCATGATTCACTTCTCATCTTGCACGCTCAATGGCCCCGCAGAATGGACCAACTGGGGTGAAAACTAGCACAGGGTTGAATGATGAATTCTCTTTGATGCTCCACATCCTGCTTAAGTTTATTTGGGTATAATATGTTGTAAGCTTGTAGCTCAGCGGTTAGGGCAGCGGACTCGTAAACCTGACTACTTTTCTGACCCGTTCTGAAAATCTTGGACTCAACTATATCGCTCAAGCACTTACGACGACGCGGTATAGCAACGTCTCTGTCCGATTTGACCTATTCTGAACCTTGCACTGCTACATTTTTACTACACTCAATACGCCGTCGTTCGGGCACCCAGAAGGTAGCACTAGCTGAAGATACTCTCGAGGTGGTTCACTTGAAACGTAAGCATAATCAGGCTTTGCAGAGTTACATTCTGCTATCCAACTAGAGTAGGATTTTAAGTCTGCCCTCCGAGTATCCAGCACCGTGAATCTTACTAACTACCACGCCAAGAACTTTGCCTACGAACTGACGAAACGTTGCTCTTTTGACAGTCTGGAGAAACTGGCGGGGGCGGTAGCGAGCGCCCAGGTCGACTTGCATCCTACGACCTCGTTTCAGAGTATCTGCGCCGTGATAATCTCCAAGCCCTGCCATCGAGTCAACGCTCGCTCATGACGCTGGAGCTTCGCAAACTTCTCGCTTCGTCTACCTTTGCGATCGCAGGTGCCCTCGAATCCATATCAACGCGTCTAACTGCCAAGCTCAAAAAGCATGAGCCTTCAACTGCATTGGAAGAGGAGCTTGACCTGGAGGTATCGATGGGTAGGACGATTTGCCGCAAGCGAAGGTGCACATAGCTGAGGAATTCAAGGATTTTTCTGTTAGATTTCCTTGGGCTTTGAAATCATGGAGGAGTTGCACCCATGCTTCGCCTGAACCTTTGTCCCCTGATAAGTAAGAGTTCTTTTTTGTTCTACCCTCTCCTCTGTCTCATGATGTGTCGGGTGGCCACCGCACAGGAGACAGACAAGCAACTGAAGACGCTGGTCACACAAATGTCAAGAATCACGCGCTGCGGGAATCCGTCGTTTTCGCCGGATGGCAAACGCCTGGCTGCCGTCTGCGACCTGACTGGGATTCCGCAGGTCTGGCTTGTCGACGCGGTTGGGGGTTGGCCTCGTCTTGTTACCGACATGCCCAACCCGGTTACAACAGTATTCTGGTCGCCGAAAAGTGATTGGCTGGCCTTTTCTGCTGCGCCGGGCGGAGGGCTGAACGAACAAACCTACCTGATCCGGCCGAACGGTACTGACCAGCGACAAATAACGGACGGAGGGAAAGAAGACAACTGGTTAGATGGCTGGAGTAGTGACGGTAAGGAGCTGATGATTGCTTCAAATCGGCGAGGGCAGGAAGGCATGGACAACTATGTTGTCGACCCATTCGAGAGACAATTTCAGCTAACCAGTCAAAACGATGGATCAGGAGACTATTACGATATTTCAAATAACGGACGATTCGCTTTACTCCGCCGGGTCCATAGTCGAGGAAACAACGATTTGTATCTGGTGGACCTCCGGGAGAACAAAGAGACTTTATTGACCGCACACACAGGCTTGGCTCAGTTCACGGGACACCTGGCGCCTGACGGACGCACGGTATATCTGGTTTTCGACAAGGATCGGGACCTGTCAGCATTCGGACGGGTCCAAATTGGAAGCGATGGTCAACCATCACCCATCGAACTGGTTGCGAGCCGAGACGACGCGGAGTTGCAGAATGCAAAAGTGAATCGCCAGGGGACAACGGTCGTTCTTGTCTGGAACGTCGCAGGCCGCACAGAGCTTTCTTTCTTTGATACACGCTCCGGTCAGGTGACCCCGGGCCCGCAACTTTCGGTGGAAGTTGCGGATGCCGATGAATTGGATTTTTCACCGGATGGAGAAAGTGTTGCATTGACGCTTTATGGATCTGTTTCGCCTTCAAACGTCTGGATTCTAGACCTGAACACAAACCAATTGCGGCAAGTTACCTATAGCAATCATCCTGGCGTGGACTTGACACAAGTGGTGCGGCCTGAATTAGTGAGTTACAAATCCGAAGACGGATTGACGTTGACAGGCTGGCTGTACCGACCAAAGTCTGGTAAGACGCCCTACGCCTTCGTACTCAGCTTTCATGGTGGGCCTGAGACGCAGGAGCTACCAAGTTCTCATTCTGACTACCAGGCGCTGCTTGCCAATGACATCGCCGTTTTTGCTCCTAACGTACGTGGCTCCGCCGGATTTGGGAAAAGATTCCTGAATCTAGACAACGGCGCACTGCGGACCGGTGCCATTCGAGACATCAAGAGCTCTGTCGACTATCTGGTGAAGCAGAATCTCGCAGACCCGAGGCGGATTGGGATTATGGGCGGATCATACGGTGGTTATATGACGATGGCGGGACTAACTGAATTTCCAGAATTGTTTGCAGCAGGCGCAGACCTCTTTGGCATCGTGAATTTCGAAACGTTCTTTCAACACACCGAGCCGTGGATGGCGGCTGTTTCAACTTTGGAGTTCGGCGATCCGAAAACCCAGAGTAAGATGCTTTACGATCTCTCACCAGCGCACAAAATGGATCGAGTGAAAGCTCCTTTGCTGGTGCTCCACGGAGCAAACGATTCAAATGTCCCCGTTGAAGAAGCCGAACAGGTCGTAAATGCCCTAAAGAAGCAAGGTATTCCTGTGAAGTACGTTGTATTCCCCGACGAGGGGCATGGGTGGCGGAATATCCAAACGCGAATCCAATCGAATGTGCTCGTAACCCAGTGGTTTCACCAGTATCTCCGGCCATAGTGTCTTTCTATTCAGTATCGGAGAGTCGGGACTGATCCAGTCAGAGCCTAATGAACGTTGTAGCGTGGACAAGTGGTTAATGGTACGAACATGGACGGTTTGCCGGGACTTAACCAGTGGCGTGATACAAAATTCCGATATTCTGGCATCGTGTGCGGAGAGCTTCGTCATGAGGGGGGCACTAAATGATTGTCCTAACCGGTGCAACTGGACGAACGGGAAGCGCAGCAGCGGAAGCGTTGCGCGCCAATGGCGAAAAGGTTCGCGTGGTTGGACGAGATGCGATGAAGTTGTCACCACTAGCCACGCTGGGTGCGGAAGCATTCGTCGGTAACGTCGAAGATGTCTCTTCAATGACGGAAGCTTTCAAGGGCGCTTCAGCCGTGTACCTGGTTCTGCCCGAGGACACCTCACAAGAGGATTTGCGGGCACATCAAGAACAAGTTTCCGACTCTTACGCCGCAGCAATCGCAAATGCCCATGTCCGGTTTGTCGTTAATCTAAGCAGTATCGGCGCTCAGCACGCGAAAAATACTGGCCCCATCGTGGGTTTGCATAATCAGGAGCAAAAGCTCAATCGAGTTGCTGGGCTCAACGTCCTTCACCTCCGCGCAGCGTATTTTATGGAAAATCTTTTCATGAGTATCGCCCCACTGCGCTCGATTGGGGCGCTGCCAGGAGGTTTACGGGCCGAAGTCCCAATGCCGTGGATAGCCACACAAGACATCGGTGCGTATGCCGCCACTCGTCTCGCTGCGCGTGATTTTTCCGGGAGTTCGGTCCAGGAGCTGCACGGTCAGCGCGACATCTCCATGGAGGAGGCGGCCTCAATTGTCGGCAACGCTATCGGGAAGCTCAATCTCGAATACACGCAATTGCCGAGAATGATGCTTGAGACCGCCCTTTTGAAGATGGGTTTACCTAAGAAGACCGCAGAATTGATTATTGAAATGTGGGATGGCGCTAATGCGGGCCTCATCGTACCTCAAGAGGAACGGTCGGCAAGAAATACGACACCCACGACGCTCGAGTCATTTGTCTCAAGGGTGTTTGCTCCTGCGTATTTGCAGACAGTCTAAGAGCGGCGTTAAAGGAAAGAAGACCCAACTGGTAGACGTTGATTGGACAAGTGGGTTCCAGTACCCGAATTGCCGTGATCCGACGCGGCTGGGTTTTCAGGAATTCATCTAAGCGCATCCTCAACGTACATGCGTTCGTCCGTGCCTTTGGTCTATTTCTTGACCAATTCCCACGCGCAGTTCATACTCCCGCTCGCTAATTTCACTGTCTGCTGTGAATGGGAGGTTTCCGTTGCGCTTACGAGCTCTTGCCTATTTGATTCTTTTTGCAGCTGCGACATCGGCCATAGCACAAAAACCGGAGCAGATTGTCTACTTCCATCTGAATCACGTCAAGTCAGGGGCGGCGGCTCAATATGAAACAGCACGGAAGCAGCATTGGCTTTGGCACAAAAGACTTGGCGACACATGATCCTATTATGTGTGGCAAATCGTATCCGGCGAGGCGACGGGAGCTTATTTCATTTCAAGCTTTGGACACACTTGGAAAGAAGCGGACGAAAGCGACCAACTACTTGCAGGCCCCGAAGACCCCGCCGGCGACGTCAAGCAATATCTTGATTCCGAACCTGAAAGCTACTGGCGCTATCTGTCTGATCTTAGCCTCGCGCCCCAGGATTTTTCACCGGCTGCGAAACTTGCCGTAACGCGTGTAATGCTGAAACCGGAAAGGGTCAACGACTTCCTCGCCGGGATTAAAAAAAACAATGCTGCTATTCGCAAGACCTACTACCTACTTGCGGGAGCTACCCGGTGGTTCCAACTCGTCAGCGGCGGAGAAAGTCCGCAATTTCTTCTACTGTCGGACCGCGCCAATTGGGCGGCCTTCGCGCCAACCACAGATAAGGAAGTGGATGCCATGATGGAACAAGCGTATGGAAAAGAACTAGGCGCCTCGATCCTTCAAAGGGTTCGCAGCTCAATTCGGACGGAGTATGTGGAGACCTGGCAGTATCGGCCAGATCTCAGCTTTCTTCCTGGGCCAAAGTGATTGGCGAGTTTCTGCCGCACATGCTTGATTAAGGTTGCCGTACAAATCGGGAGCTGAGCAACCCGTGAAGGTGTTTTTTGTTCCAGGAAGGTCAAACTTAACATACGATCGTTCCCCAATGACAATTTGTCGGGCCACGTTCAGTGCAAATTCTTTTCGAGTCAATTTTCTTTTAAGGAGGGTAGGAAATGAGCGGTGAAGGCCCGAAGAATGACGCGAAGTTGACCCGTCGAACAGCCATCAAAATCCTGAGTGTGGGTACGGCCGGCGCACTAGCGCACCCTCCTGCCAATTTGAGTTTGGGTTCCGATCGGAAAGAACAACAAGCGGATGTGCTCGTGATTGGTGCAGGCTTCGCCGGGCTGACGGCAACGCGGAACCTCCAGCGCGCAGGAAAGAAAGTTGTGGTCTTGGAAGCGCGCGATCGCGTCGGTGGCCGGGTGATGCGAGGAACCATCGCGGGATATCCCATTGATGTCGGAGGAATGTTCGTCGGACCAACACAGACAAAACTGATCGAGTTGATAAAAGAGTTTGGGCTACACACCGCGCCCATTTTCGAGCGTGGCAAAGGCGTCATCGAACTCAATGGGATGCACGTACTCGCCGAAGGAGAGGATCTTGGTCTGGATTCCCGGACTCAAGCGGAGTATGACCGGCTGGTCGCAAAGCTCGATGCCCTTGCAGCACAGGTATCTCTGGAAGAGCCGTGGAAGACTCCCGATGCGGAAGCGCTCGACGAGATAACTCTGGAGGAGTGGATCCGCATAGCCACTCCAAACGAAACCTTGCGTGCATTCTTTCGCTCGCAAGCACGAATCAACCTTGCAGCAGATTCGTATGCGGTTTCCTTCCTATTCTTCCTGTTCTATCTGAAGTCTTCCGATAATTTTGAAACGCTTAATGGATACAAAAACGGCGCCCAGGCCATGATCGTGAAGGAGACCATTTACGAGGTCGCCGCAAGAATTGGTGCTGAGTTGGGAACCTCTATTATCCTGCAAGCTCCCGTCCGCGCGGTGAAACAAGACGCCACCGGTGTGACTGTTGTGTGTGACAAGGGAACTTGGCGAGCGGAGTATGCCATCGTTGCCGTGCCGTTGCCGCTTTCCGTAAGAATGGCCTTTGAGCCACCACTCCCGCCACAGCGCGATATTTTGGCGCAGCATATGCCGATGGGCTCGGTAATCAAATGTTTAGTGGCTTATGAAAAGCCGTTCTGGCGCGCGCGCGGCCTCAACGGTTTGACCTGGACCGATACCGGTCCGTCGGTTGCCTTTACGGATATCTCCCCGAACGAACGCGGCCCCGGATTTCTGGTGACGTTCATTGAAGCGCACAATGCGATGAAATGGACGGGCAGGCCCGTCGAAGAAAGAAAGAAATTGATTGTGGAGCGAGTGTCGAGCTTACTTGGCCCCGAGGGTGCATACCCCATCGACTATATTGATCACGACTGGCCAGCAGAGCAGTGGAGTCGTGGGTGCTATGAACCGTATACCGGGCCGGGCGTTCTAACCACTGTCGGAAAATACATTCGCGAACCCCATGGAAAAATTCATTGGGCGGGGACGGAGACATCGAGCAAGTGGATGGGGTACGTCGACGGCGCAATTCGCTCAGGCGAGCGAGCCGGGCAGGAGATTCTTGTCAGATATAGCCGAAAGTAGTGATTTGTTCCATGGATTTCAATTTGTTGCCCACGACGAGGCGCTACTCGCTTTGATAGTCCCGATTAGCGCTGCCGGTGAAGTCCCGGTACGTAGGTGCACAGTCACGAAACTACTAGGAATTTACGACAGTGCACCATTTTCGGGCATTCGAATCTTCTCCTCAAATCTCACAAATGTTATAAAATCAAGACATTTCCCGTCGTGGGGCTCGTAGCTCAGCGGTTAGAGCAGCGGACTCATAATCCGTTGGTCCCAGGTTCAAATCCTGGCGGGCCCACCAACTTTCAAAAAAACTGAACCCCTAACTTGAGACGCTTGGATAAGGCGCACTTTGCGTCTGATCAGAAATAAGTCCGCCTGCTCTGTGCCGACTGTATTGGCCAAGGTTGCACTCGGTTCGAAATTGCTTGGCAGACAACCAGGGACCCAACGGTCGGCCAAGACAATCGGCCGTCTGGAGAAACCTGCAGAAGGGATCAGGTCGTTATGGGCGGCGAGTATATGCGGTACCTGGACGGTTGTGGCCCAAGTCTTAGTCTCACCTCCTT
The DNA here is from genome assembly GCA_963741165.1 of Candidatus Acidiferrales bacterium. GTDB lineage: Bacteria > Acidobacteriota > Terriglobia > Acidiferrales > UBA7541 > Acidiferrum. Next base: position 83,911 of record CAVUHB010000004.1, read on the forward strand.
CGACAATCATTCACTCGACAACAAATGCTTTATTTTGTTAAACATGGCCCTACATGTTTTTCACAGAGATTTTCCATGTCGCCGGCATTGACGATCTGACGTGTTTTGCCGAGACTCGGTCCCACCTCGCGTTCGGTTTTGTCCCGAAGGCCTGAGGCGCTGACATTTAGTTCTCAAATTCGATGTTGTGGCTGGCAGGAGGTTTCCCGTGCCTCAGTTCTCTAGGATTCTGGGCTTTTCCACTGCTTTTGCTCTGTCGATCCTCCTTGTCCCAGCGCTTGGTCACGCAGGTACTTGGGTGGCCTTTGGACCACAAACTTTCGTGCGCGGGTCAGGGGATCCCACACAAGTGACTGCCACCTTCAGCGTTTCGAATCCGAATACCCTTTATCTTTTGCGAATCAACAACGGCGGTCTCAACGGGGAATTTCCCAGGTCTACAGGTGTTATCACCCTGAATGGCAATCGTATCTTGGGTCCACTTGTCCTCAGTCCTCGCATACCAGTTCTCGAATTTCCGATACTTCTACGCTCGAACAATCAGCTCGGAGTCCAGTTGCAGGGAACCAGTGGAAGCGGCATCACCGTGCAGATCATCGGGATAGACATCCAGCCTCCGGTTATCTCTGGAACCATTAGTCCGCCACCGAATGCAGCCGGTTGGAACAACTCCGACGTGACGGTAAGTTTCACATGTTCAGACCGGACTAGCGGAGTTGCGTCCTGCCCGGCCCCGGTCGTACTGACCAGCGAAGGCGCACACCAGGTAGTCTCGGGTACGGTCACCGACAAATCCGGGAATAAGGCCACAACATCCGTTACGGTGAATCTCGACAAGACGCCCCCGGTGATCTCCTCAAGCATCAACCCGCCGCCTGACGCAGCGGGTTGGAATTCATCTCCCGTGACGGTCAGTTTCGGATGTTCCGATCAGCTCAGCGGGATTGCACACTGCAGCCCGCCTGTATCGCTCAACGCGGAAGGCGTGAACCAGATCGTAACCGGCACCGCGACGGATCTCGCCGGCAACACCGCCAGCGTGCAGAATACGGTGAACATATCGACGTCCTTCTTTTTCATACGTAACTATGCGGGAAAGTGTATGGATTACGGACCGAACACGAGAAGCGGCGTCACCGCTATTTTCCTTAACGACTGCGCAGTCGCTCACCCAATTCGCGTAGAGGAGATCAAAGATCGGCACGAGGTCATTCTGCATGCTGGTGCGCAGGTCATCGGCGTACATCACGATACGGTAAGTACAATCGGCGCCGCTCCGCCGCCTCCCCCAACCGAATTGGCGCTTGAATTACAAGCTCCAGCGAATTCCACAACGACGCTTAGTTCTCCGGCCGACCAAATCTTTGCGCTCGATGGCGATAGCATCATCCTTGCCAGCAGCCGCCCCTGCACTAATACGGGCGACACTCGTTGTCCGCCACCTCCACCGCAACTTGTTATTCAGATTCAGAATGCCCGTGGAACGAACGGTTCAGCTCTGGTCGCTGCTGTCCGCAACATGGCTGATTCAGAGTTCTGGGACTTCAAGGCAATCGATGGTTCAAGCAAAGATCCAACAAGTGCATTTATTCATGTGGCAACGAATTATGATCTTTGGAACGCTGTCTGTAATAAACCAAAAGCCTCGTCTATAACGTTTAGTGACGTCCCCCTGATCTCTGACCCCGGTCAGCCCGATGACGGTCTATTTCTTACAGATGGCTGTTCCGATTTCAGTTCCCAATGGGGAAGAGTCATTTTAGTTTCCAGCGATCCCAATTCTCCTCAATGCAATGCGTTAGGCTTAGGCCCCTGCATTGACTTAAGCAACTTTCCCCCCGTCGCTCTTCCTGCGGGTATCACGCTCCGGGGAGACCGTCGGGGTATAAACTTCGGCCCGCAGCTGTTTGGCTCTTTCCAAAACGAGAAGAATCTCCCCGGTTTTTGTTCATGGTGCATGTTGGAAGTTAAAGGCGACTATGTACGCATCACGGGTTTGCGGTTGCGCGGGCAAAGTCGCTCGACAGATAAAATCAATTCGGTCACCATCGGGATCTCCGTTGATCCGACCCCGCTACAAGACTTTGTTTCAACCACCGAATTCATCTCACTGATCGACCACAATGATATGTCTGACTGGGTAGCTGCCGCAGTGGATGTGGAAGGGGGACATTCCGAAACGTTGACGTGCGACGGTATTGTCGACGACCCCGCAACTCTTGCCAATGTCCGCGTCGAGCGTAATTTCCTGCATCACAATGAGAGGAGGGACCTTGGGTATGGAGTTGGCGTGGGGAATGGCGGCAGAGCACTGGTATCTGGAAACACGTTCCTCATGAACCGTCACGCAATCGCGGGTGGCGGGGAAGCGCACGAAAGCTACCGTGCTGGCTTTAACCTGGTGTTGTCCGAGGCACCCGAATACGACGCCGGTATTCTCGTCTTCCACGACTTTGATATGCACGGGGCTGGTACGGGTCCAGGGTCCAACGGTTTTGGGGGGATCGCCGGAAACTACCTGGACATTCTCGAAAACACGTTTCTCGGCTCAAACCGCCACAACTTTGAGTTGCGAGGAGTACCCTGTCACGATACTGATTTCCATGGCAACGTCGCCGTAGAGAGCCAAGACGACTCCGTAAACTTCAAGCCCGAAGAGTTTCCCGTCGGCGGCACCACGGGGTACATTACTCCAATCTCAATTTATGACAACCAATTCAATGCTGTTAACCCGACCGATCATCTCGGCGTGGGTGACTTTGATGGCGACGGAACGGATGATCTTTTTCTCGCGACCGGAGCCGCCTGGTACTACTCGCCTTCTGGAAAGGCCGAGTGGCGATTTCTCAACGCAAAACCCGATTCGCTCGGTGCTCTCCTCTTTGGCGATTTTGATGGCGACGGCCGCACCGACGTGGTGGCTATCCATAACGGACAGTTCGTAGTTTCTTGGGGAGGGATATCCGGCTGGGAAGTGCTTAATGCGGACCCCACATCCGGCAGGTTGCTTTTGCTGCCCAGCGCCGTGACGGGCATGAGTGTAGGGGACTTCGACGGAGACGGGCACGCTGACATCTTTTATGCTGATGGGCAGACCTGGTGGCTATCCTACGGCGGATCTTCCTCTTTTGTGCCCGTCAACACCTCCAGCTTCCGAGTCACCGATCTCCGGTTCGGGGATTTCGACGGAGACGGGAAAACGGATGTTTTCGGCGTCGTATCGAACGGATCGTCCAACACCTGGAGTTATAGCAGAAGTGCAACCGGCACTTGGGCCGATGGGTACCTGCGGCCCGCGTTGGCCGACATCAGCGGCCTCGTAGTTGCTGATTTCAACGGTGACGGTCACGCCGACGTTGCGGCAAACTGCGATGGTCCGGCGTGTTGGCGAATCTCCTATCGTGGTTTTGAGGACTGGACCTATGTATCCACACAAAACTCTGGCTTACTGGGTCCGCAGTTCGTGGCGGTTGGCCATTTCCTTGGTCGTGCACCGACCGATGTCCTATCCTGGAACCTTTATAGCAACGTAGGCAACAACGTTACCGCGATTTGCGACCTCAATTCCGGCCAAAACACGCATTTCTGTATTTCTCCGGCAGCTATTTATCCAAGCACGATTTACAGCACCCAAGATATGCGCTGATCGGAATACCCATCCACCATCCGCCCCTAACCTAAGCAGGCTCAGGGGTGGGAATCGCGTTTGGCATTTACATGTGGCCTAATTTGTTAACCCTGCGCGGCACAACAAATCCTGAAAGCGGGGATCATCCCGCAAGAGGTCATAGATGGGGCTCACCTTGCGTTCCAAGACCAAGGGGGAACGCGTATCGTAGGGTTTCTCTGAAAGGTCCATGGCCTCGTCTTTCCGAGTAAGCACGGGAAGTCGTGGAGCCATCAGGGTCTATCAATATATATGCCCAGTTGACCAGAACATCCCGTTCAAAATCAGGGCAAGCTCCTAGGTGTGTACCCGAACGAGCGTTCAAGACTCAGAGCGTGCGTCAGGCTTGGTCGAGTCTGATTGCGTCTCGTTTGCTCTCATCAGCTTACGTCTGATTGGAGCCGAGCATTGCACGGAAGCGCGCCGGTGTGAGGCGCTCGCAATCGGAGATGCGAAGCAGTTTCACTGCGGTAAGTGGCGGGACTACATGGAAGGGAAGTGGAATTTGTCGACAAGTTTCCGGAAGCGCAGATCGGAGCGGAGTGGGTCGAAAGCAGGCTCAACCTTGAGGTACTTGGCGCGCATCTCATTTCGTGAAACGGCCCGTGTGAGAAAATCGAGGGCCTTTTGACTTTGGCCGGCACGCGCATAGGCAACGGCGAAGTCGGTGTCGTCAGAAATTTCCTGAGTGATCTGCTCCTGGAGCGAAAGGCGGCGTTCCCAATACAACTCTCTGGTGGCCTGTGTCTTAGGGAAAGCTTCGGAATACGCGGGAGGTGGCGATTTTAGAGCGCCAGCTTCCACGATTTGCAGAGCTGCCATCGCCGCTGGCCACTTCTGTTCCTGTTCGTACAGTTCCATCAGCCCCCAGCAAGCGGAGCTGAGTTTGGGATCGAGAACTAGTGTTTTGTGGAATTGGGCCTCCGCAAGGTCATATTTCCGAGCCCAAATCAAAGTCCAGCCGAGTGCGGCATTGAACTCGACAGAATCCGGGACAATCGCGATGGCCTTGGTGAGGGATGCAATCGCTTCGTCGTGGCGGCCGAGAGGAGACAAGAACCCGACGGCGTAGTAGAGATGGGTTACAGGTTCACCCGGATTCAATTCAAAAGCCCGACGGAATTCGACTTCACCGGCGCTCCAATTGTTCTGTAGCCCGATGAGGGCGAGGGCTCGTGTGGCGTGCGAGTCAGCGAGTCGATCATCCAACTCCAAAGCTTTGTCAGAGGTGGATTTCATGAGCGCGAGAATATCATTCGGCTCGGCTCCCGCGCCGCGATAGAGGAGAGCCCAATACATGCGGCCAAGTGCTGCGTAGGCGGGTGCATAGTTTGGATCCTTGCTGATGGCATCTTGGAAATAAGCTTGCGCGCGAGCAATTTCGGCGACGTTGCTGGCGCCAAACAGTGCCCGGCCGCGGAGATAGGACTCGATAGCTGCCGGATTGGTCGAAGAGGGATGGAAAGAGGTCTGATGGGGAGAAAGTTCGAGGCGAAGAGTTTCCGCGACGGAGTGGGCGAGTTCGTCCTGAATCGATAGGGCGTCCTGAACATCGCGCTCATAGGTTTCCGCCCAAATGTGGCTGTCATCACGGGCATTGATGAGTTGAGCGGACAAGCGCACTTTATTGGCGGAGCGCATTATGGAGCCTTCAAGGATCGTGTCCACGTCAAGGTCCCGGGCGATCTGGCGGGCGAGCTGTGGGTGAGACTTGTAGTAAAGGCCAGAGGTGCGGGAGACGACGCGGAGCGAAGGAATTTTGGCCAGTTCAGTGGCGAGGAGATCGGTCATACCCAAAGCGAAGGGATCCTGGGACGGGTCTCCGGATACATTTTCGAGGGGCAAGATTACGAGGGAGGAAATTCTGGGAGAATTGTTTGAACCACCGCGCGGGAGATACCAACCGGATTTTGCGAGGGCTGCGAAGGCGACCAGCACGGTGGCGGCCAATGCGAGCAGAAGCCACAACGAGATTTGACGCGGGGACTTTACGGGAATGGTTTCTCGAGGCAGCGCGGAGTCCACGGTATGGTCGATTCTCGCAGAAGCAGGAAGTGCCAAAAGTGTTGCGGGACCCTCTTTCACAAGACGGGTAGTGGCGGTAAACCGGTACCCACTCTTCGGGACGGTTTCGATGAACTCTCTGCCACCTGAGCATGAGCCAAGGACTTTGCGGAGCTGCGAGATGTTCTGGGCGAGATTAACTTCCTCGACAAAGGCGTTCGGCCAAAGGACGCGCATCATCTCATCTTTTAGGAGCAGGCGGCCAGAGTTTTGCACCAGGTACAGGAGGGTGTCAAAAGCCTTCGGAGGGATGGAAACTACGATACCTTGCCGGGTGAGCAGACGTTCATCTGGCTCCAACCGGTAGGTGCCAAATTCGTAGAGTGTCCGATCACCGTTCATGTGTGAAACTTCTTGGGAATCTGAAATTTCTTGACGCCTTGGAACGGCGGGTATAAACGCCGACAACGACTTGAAAGTTCAGAAGGTCAGAAGCTCAAAAAAAATCTAAGAAACCTTCAAGTAGCTCACAAGACATCCTGGCGGCGCAGAACTAGTTTGCGGGGACTTCGCGATAAGGGCGGGCCGAGCCGCACTTATTGAATTGGCGGATTGTAGCCGAGGCCAAGGGAATTGGCAACAGTCGGCTCGAACGGCGATTCACCGTACTGACCAGCGGTGCAGATTGTAAGGAGAATATTCAATGCGACTCAAATACCTAATCCTAGGCCTTGGAGTGGTGTGCATGATCGGGATGGCGCTGAAGCTGTATGCCAGCTACCCGAGCAACCAGGGACCGACCTTGCAACTAACGGTGCAAGCGGCCGATACATCGGGAGCAACGCTGCATTATCAATGGAGGGCAACAGACGGAACGCTTGTCAGCGCGGATGCGGCGACAGTGAACTGGAGCTTACCCAAAGGGCCGGGGATTCATTTTGCGTATGTGCTGGTGTCCAATGGGCTTGGCGGGTACACGGAAAAGAGAATCGTCATAAATACTGATAGTAATGGATCGGCTGGCGAGCAGGAGACGAACCCCAAACCATATGTGGCGCCCATGGCCCCGGCACCGACAGGGGACACCTACCGGTCAGCGGTGGGGTATGGGCTAACGGTCAACGCGACCAATAGCAATGTGTACCAGGATGTGCATATCCCAGACGCACTTGTATACATGCAGGACACGGTCACCGGAGCAATTTATCCAACTTCCGGACCAGTGAAATCGGATCTTCGGGGCGAATACCTGATACCGAATCTGCCTCCGGGAAACAACTACGCAACGTATTGCACAGTGCCCGGAGGGAGCGCACCGACGAATTGCTCGGCAGGATTTTTCTTTTCAGACAATTTAGTGATGCCAAACGTTGCGACCTCGGACTACCTATCGAGTTTTCCGGGAGCGGACCCGTCCTTGACGAAATCGTCTTTCAGCGGCAGCCTGACACTGCAAGACGGGACGCCTTGCGGGACTTTGAATGAATTTTTTGGAGTGCACTCGACAGCGACGGCGACGATGCTGGATGCGAATGGAGGAGTGCTCGGGGCGTCAGTTCGGCTGAATGAATTGGGCAACTTCACGTTTACCTATGACAACGCAGCCGCGCCCGCGTCGGTTTCGTTTGCCTGTGAGGGGGCGCCTGTGCACACGGTCCCGGTGACAATCGATGCATTAAGCAATAGCGACATGGGGCCGCTAACACTTCCGGGAGTGAGTGCGCCCCAAGTGCAATTGATTACCGCGACCCAGAACGGAACGCTGGTTGCGACAGCGGATTTCACGGTACCGCCAAATCCGCTGCCGTCAGACATCGTGTCACGCGCCGACGCGTTTTTGGCGGAGAAGGGTCTAGACACGCGGTTGGGCGCCTGCCAGTACTACAAGGCAATTGGTGCTGTGAAAGGCTGTGATGCGAAAGGAAACATGAGCGGGGCGATATCATTTAACGACTGGAAGCGGGCCGTGAAGTTCTTTCCTTATGCAAAGAACGGAGTCCCGACCTACTTTGCCGCGTACATCAACAAAGTAGACCTGAACCTGGCCAGAGTACATCAGTCGATTTCGTATGGGCCGAATCAGACGGCGGCGGTGGTGTGCAATCACTTGGGTCCAGCGAACTTCTTCAATCCTACGCAAGCGGAAGTCGATGCGGCGGTGGACAATGCGGTGAAGAACAAGAACCTGGTGGCCTGCGTCGCGATGGACTACCTCGTGAGTCAGGGGGTAAACGGAAATAAACCGTTTATCAGATTCCTGATTTTTGGGCCGAGCGGGCAACTACTACCGTCGATAAATCTGGACGGACGACGGGAAAAGTTCGTGCCGGGAACTTGCGTGGTATGCCACGGCGGCGATCACTACGCAGGAAAATTTGCCGAGGATGGCAAGGGAGCCGCGGATGTTGGCGGGCATTTCCTTCCTTATGACGTAGGAAATTTCGAGTTTTCAAGCAAGCTTGGGCTGCGAGAACAAGATGAAGAGCAAGCAATCTACCACTTGAACCAGAACGTGCTGAACGCAGGGCCAACGCCTGCCGAAGTATCGTTGATTAATGGTTGGTACGCGAATCAAACGGGACCCAAGAAAGTGCTAGATAAGAACTACATCGATCCGAGTTGGCCGGGGCCGGGGACAACAGCCTACGCGTTCTATCAGAATGTATATGCGCGGAGCTGCAGAACCTGCCACGTGGCCTTGGTGGAGGGATACAACTTCGACCATTACCAGAACATCGAGCCGGGGTCGAATTTCTACCGAGCGGCATATCCGGAGATCGACGTACCGATCACGACCTGCGGAGGAGATTCGCAGATATTCCGCGACCACTCGATGGCGAATTCCCTGGTTACGTTTAACCGGTTCTGGCTGAGTGCTGACCCGGCCGCAAATACCAACAACCAGCCCAACCAACCGGATCTGTTGAGTCAGTTCTTCACGACTGCGGATACGGCGGTGTCCTGTACCGCGGGTCAGACGCCCTAGGGAGTTCACTGACGGAAAGGGACGAATCGGGATAGCGATGAATGTCCCCCGTGCTCGCAGGGGGCACACCTTACAAGAAAACAACGTGTGTCGTTGAAGGGCAGGGGATGTCAGGGCAAAGCTGACATCCCCTTTTTCCATGGGGAAAGTGGAGTCGATAATTACCGAAGGAGTTTGACGAGTTGGGTAGACTGGAGTTCGGAAAGCAATGGCCCATCAGCCAGGGTGGTGCGTGAAGGAGGAGCGGTTCCCCTGACGATTTGGGTCTCCGAACGACACATTCTCAGCCTCCGCTCCGGCCATCCGACCTCCTTCGTGGTTACGGAGAAATTGCCAAGCTCAGACTCAATCAGAAGAACCTCGCCCGATACGGTCACGGTGGTGTTTGCCGTGGTAATTTCGAGTGCTACGCCTACCCGGACCGGAAGCCCAAGGAGCACGTCCACCGTTCGGCTCTCTTTTCGAAAGCCGGCACGAGTCACCGTTAGCGTGTATCTCGCTCGAGCCAGAAAGAAGGATTGGTACAATTCCTCGCGATCGTTTTTCGCGGATTGGCTCATTCCCTTGGAGTCGTCCTTGAATTCGGTCGCACCCGGAGACATGGGTTACAGAGCCAGCCTAAGAGGCCAACCCCGCCGCTACTCACAAGGAAGTTTTCTGGCGCATTCGCTACGAGTATCATGGCCGTCATGAACTCTAAAATTATTTTCGTCCTTTGGATTTTCTTCACTCTCGGCATCTCCTTACGCAGCGAGGAAATTGCCTCACCAGACGGCAAGCTGGTCCTGAAGATTGAAACCGTACCCGCCGCACAAAACTCGCCCGTCGGCAGGCTCGTCTACGGCGTGACGTTTCGCGGGAAACCACTTCTGGAACAGTCAGCCCTGAAATTTGAGCTCGAAGGGCAACGGCCGCTTGGCACGGAGGTGCGAATCACCGGAGTTGCAATCTCCCAAGGTCAGGATTCCTACAAACTGATTACCGGCAAGACCAGCGAGGTCAGAGACCACTACAATTCGCTGCGGATGGATCTGGAACAAGACGGAATACTCACCGTAAAGTTTTCGATGGAAGTCCGTGTTTTCGACGACGCGGTGGCATTCCGCTATTCGATTCCCGAGCAGAAAGCTATCCGGAACTTCCGACTTACGAAAGAGTGCACCGAATTCCGTGTCGCCAAGGACGCGACGACCTACGCTCTGGTGCTGCCAAATTTTCATTCGATGTATGAAAGCGAATTCGTGAAACTCCCGATCAGCGCGTTTTCAAATCAAGGTGGAGTGGCGAGCAAGGTTCTAGTTGGGCTACCGCTGTTGATGGAAGTTCCTGGGGTTGCTTGGATGGCGATCACGGAAGCGGACTTGCGCGACAATAGCGCCATGTATTTGATGAACCCCTCCGGCAGTTGGCAGGGACACTGGTTCGAGTCCGTACTCGCTCCCTCGGATGAAGATCCGAACGTGATTGTCAGAGGCACTCTGCCTCATCACTCGGCATGGCGGGTGTTGCTTGTCGGTGACCAGCCTGGACGGCTTGTTGAATCAAACGTCATTACCTCACTCAATCCCGAGAATCGACTTGCCGATACCTCGTGGATCAAAGCCGGCAAGGCGTCGTGGGACTGGTGGTGCGGGAGCCTGAACGTAGAGGGCAAATCGTCCTACAGCACCGAAACCATGAAGTACTACACCGATTTCGCAGCTACCTCAGGGTTCGAGTACATGCTGGTCGACGCGGGTTGGTCCGAGAGCAATGACATTACCAAGATGAATGGGAAGGTAGATATCCCGGAACTAGTGAAGTACGCCGCGATGAAGGGCGTAAAGATTTGGATTTGGCTGTATTACCGCACGACCGACGCTCAGATGGAAGAAGCCTTTCCACTCTATGAGAAGTGGGGCGTTGCGGGGTTGAAAATCGATTTCATAGAACGCGACGATCAGCGCGGCATCGATTTTTACTATCGCACTGCGGAATTAGCCGCGAAACATCATCTGATGGTCGATTTTCACGGCGCGACGAAACCGAGTGGCCTGGAGCGCACTTATCCGAATGTGCTCGGCTATGAAGCTGTGCTTGGACTGGAACAATCGAAGGCCGGTACACGTGACAATCCGGAACACCATACGACTCTCCCCTTCACGCGCATGCTTGCGGGGCCGATGGACTACACGCCTGGTGCCTTTACAAACGTCACGCGCGATGAATTTTTGCCGCGCATGCAATCGCCGATGGCGCAGGGAACCAGGGCGCACCAGCTCGCGATGTATGCGGTCTACCAGGCAGCATTTCAGATGGTGGCCGACTGGCCAAAAGCGTATGAAGGCGATCCCTCTTTTGAATTCATCAAGCAAGTTCCCGCAACCTGGGACGAGACGCGCGTATTAAACGGCAGACCAGGCGAATTCGCGACCATCGCTAGGCGACGCGGTAAGGAGTGGTTTCTCGGTAGCATGACAAATTGGGATGCGCGCGAGCTGGATGTATCGCTCGGCTTTCTGGGTGGGGGAAGTTTTACTGCGGAAATTTTCGCTGACGCCGAAGATGCGGCCGCTCATCCGAGGAATGTGCACATGGAAAGCCGAACCGTTGACCGGAATTCACACTTGAGTGTGAAACTTGCGTCCGGCGGCGGGTACGCCGTGCGCTTCACGCCAATTCAATAGTTGCGTACCGTGGGCGTCATTTTTTGGCGAAGAGAAGAGGGCAAAATGGGGGGATAATGCTTGGGGGTTTCCGCTCCGCAAACGAGCGTACTTTTCTAGTGCACTTTGCTGACCTGCTTTGGTTTGTACGTACAGAGTCGGTATCTTTAACTTGACAAGCTACTCATCATAAAATATGGTCATTTTTTAAACGAAGTAATTCGAAAGCATTCGATATTAAATGAAACAGTTCTCCCGTTCCGTTGCCTTCGCCGTGCTGCGGAGCGGGCCACATGACCAGCGCTAGATTCAGAGTGCTCTAATATTCTATTTTAGAGTGGCAAATTGAGATTCACCGCTCGAAGCAAGTGGAGCGATTTGTGACGACCAGTGGTTTGGACCAAACTTCCGGCACCAGCAACGTCCGAGGCATTCTGACGCTTCGCGAAATCCGCCAGCAGCCCGAGCTTTGGCCGACAACCTTGGAACGAGTGGCAGCGGCTGATGTAGGTTCACTCCTGCAAGACCGTGTGGCGATCATCTGCGGAGCGGGCACTTCTGCGTACGCGGCATCGGCCGTTGCCAAAAGCTGGAGGAATGCTCTGGCCATCCCCTCTACGGACCTGCTTCTTTATGCAAAGAAGGATTTGGCCCGTCTGGTGCCGGAATTTTCTGCAAAGGGTGTTCTTGTCTCTTTGGCACGTTCCGGCGACAGTCCTGAAAGTATCGGCGTTATCCGGCGCATACAAACGATGTTTCCCGGGGTGCGGCAGCTTGCCGTCACCTGCAACGAACATGGGCAACTCGCTCATTTACCGGGAGTGACCTCCATCGTCCTCCATCCCCTGACCAATGATCGCAGTCTCGCGATGACGAGTTCGTTCTCGAATTTGGTCTTGGCGGGGTTAGCGATCTTCCACGGAGAATCACTGGCTACCCATCTCCCGCAAATTGCTGCCGCCGTCAAGAGCGCGCTTCCCGAACTTGAAAACGCGGCAAAACGCCTGGCGGCACGGCAGCCTTCGCGGTTGATGGGATTGGCATCGGCAAGTCTTGCCCCTCTTGCAAGGGAAGCGTGCCTGAAGGTTCTAGAGATGACGGCGGGCCGTATTATTGCGATGCCCGAAACTTATCTGGGGGTTCGACACGGTCCGATGAGTTTCCTGCGGCCAGATTCCTTTGCGCTTTGCGTACTTTCCTCGGATAGAGGGACACGCCGTTATGAAGAGGACTTGTTACGTGAACTGCGGCAAAAAAGCTTGGGCCGCCTGATTGTAGTGGGCCCGGCTTCCTGCGCAAATGAATTAGCGCACGAATTTGTTCCTGCCGTGGCCACCGAGATTCCCGATTATCTGAGGACGCCCTTTGAAATTGTTTTTCCGCAATTGCTCGCCTATCACCTGAGCCTGGCTTCTGAACTGGATCCGGACAATCCCAGTCCTGAGGGTGTGATTACCAGAGTTGTGCAGAAATTTCAGATGTACGAGCGAGACGAACTCGACTGATTGCATATTGCACTTACCAGTGCTCGCGGTCTCGGGTGCCGTGCAGGTTTTGGCAAGCGTGATGCAGTTCGATGTTCGAGTCGTCTGTCAGGTGAATAGGTTGTCCGAAAAATGATTGGCGCGCCGTCAGTGACCCGCGTAATGTCGACGGCCGAAGACCCCTCTTAGCCCGATCCTGCTATCTTTATTATTGGGCTTGTAATCGTCAGATGATTTGGGTTTGCATGGATGAAACGAATGACTAGCGCGAGCTACGACAAGCCGTGCCAGCAAGCGGAGTAAGTTGAGCGAGATAGACACACCATGAACGAATTGAAAGTATTTCGAAGAACCACATTGAAAATCGCCGCATCGGACAACGTGGCGGTTGCCTTGACGGATTTGAAGGCGGGGGAACAAGTTGAGGTTGCCGGAAAAGCGTACGTTCTTACCTCGGATATTTCCGCCAAGCACAAATTCGCGCTAAACGATCTGCGGGTTAGGGATTCCGTCATTATGTACGGTGGGGTTGTCGGAGAAGTGATGGCGCCCGTAGCGCAGGGCGAACTGATCACCACGACCAATTTACGACACCTCGCTTCGGGGTTTCAGGCCAAGTCTTCCATCTACACATGGGACGCACCCGACGTCTCCAAGTGGCGTGGTCGTAGCTTTGCCGGCTACCGCAGGTCCGATGGACAAGTCGGCACCAGAAATTACTGGCTGGTTGTGCCTCTCGTCTTTTGTGAAAACCGAAATATATTGGCGCTACAGGAGGCCTTTGCAAAAGAATTGGGGAACGCGGCGCCGCAAACCTACACGCGCCACGTTTCTGAACTCGTTCGGCTTTTTCGCGAAGGAAGGGCCAGCGAAATCGAAAGCCATGCATTTTCCAATGCCGGGATTGTGGAGGAGGGAAGCCGGGTATTCCGCAATGTGGATGGGGTAAAGTTTCTGACTCACGAGATGGGATGTGGCGGGACACGCCAGGATGCCCAAGCGCTGTGCGGCCTGATCGCAGGATACATTCACCATCCGAACGTAGCAGGGGCGACAATTCTGAGCCTGGGATGCCAGCACGCGCAGAGCACGATTTTGCAGGAAGAGATTCACAAGCGAAATAGCAAGTTCGATAAGCCGCTATTTATTTTTGATCAGCAGCAGAGCAATCTGGAATCGGCAATGATGGAAGGCGCGATCCGCCAGACGTTTCTTGGAATCGTTAGAGCAAACGAACTGACTCGTACCCCTGCACCGCTCTCCGCTCTGAGCATCGGACTAAAATGCGGTGGTTCCGATGGATTCTCCGGCATCTCCGCGAATCCGGCGATCGGTCATCTCGCGGATATTATTTCCGTTTTGGGCGGGAAGGGGATTCTTGCGGAATTCCCGGAGTTGTGCGGAGTGGAACAAAATCTGATCGACCGCTGCGGGGAATTCGCGTCGGCGGAGCGGCTGGCCAGTCTGATGCGCACGTACGCGGCCCGTGCCGAGGCCGTCGGCTCCGGTTTTGAGATGAATCCATCACCTGGAAATATTAAGGATGGACTCATCACCGATGCTATGAAGTCGGCGGGCGCCGCGCGCAAAGGTGGGTCCTCGCCCGTGGCCGACGTGCTGGACTATCCCGAATACGCGACAAAACCGGGGTTGAATCTTCTTTGCACGCCGGGCAGCGATGTTGAGGCGGTCACGGCGCAAGTGGGAGCCGGCGCAAATATCGTTTTGTTTACCACTGGACTGGGCACGCCAACGGGCAATGCCATTGCACCGGTCGTAAAAATATCCACAAACACGCAGTTGGCCCGCAGGATGCACGACATTATCGACATCGATACCGGCGCCGTCATCGAGGGATCCACCACCATCGAGCAAATGGGCGAAGCGATCCTCGAGGACGTTCTGCGGATTGCCGGCGGCGAGGCCAGAACCAAAGCAGAAGCGAAGGCGCAGGAAGATTTTATTCCCTGGAAGCGTGGCGTTTCGCTGTAATCCGGAGTGGCCGAGAGAAAGGGAGGAGTTTTTTGATGACTTGGCTGCAGACGCATGCAATACAGTAAGCTCTAGATTTTTCGAATTTTGCAGGACAACGAATTTCAGCTTTTTCTGTTGAGCCAATTGAAATACGGAAAGCGAAGGTGCGCACAGATGCGACGCAAATCCCGACGTGATTTTCTGCAACAAGCTTCCTTGACTGGCATGGCTGTCGCTGCGCCGAATCTTTTCGGCTCCCTCTCCCGGGCGAGCTCACTCGCCGGGCCAGGCGCGCAGCCTGTCCAACTCGACATTGACACGCGCCGCACCCTGCCTTCGCTCGACCGAAATCTTTTCGGCTCGTTTCTCGAGCATTTGGGCAGGGCCATCTATGAAGGGATTTACGAGCCGAACTCGAAATTTGCCGATCCCGAGGGGTTCCGCAAAGATGTGCTGGAGGAAATTCACAAGTTAAACGTTCCCATCATCCGTTATCCCGGTGGCAATTTTGTTTCAGGCTACCACTGGCTGGACGGAGTAGGGCCAAAGCAGGATCGTCCCAAGGTTCTCGAGAAGGCGTGGAATTCCGTCGAGAGCAATCAATTTGGAATCAATGAATTTCTTTCCTGGTGCAAGCTGGCGAACACTACGCCTCTGCTCGGGCTGAACTTGGGTACGGGCACTCCGGAATCAGCCGCGGCATTGGTCGAGTACTGCAACGTGGAAAAGGGCACGAAGTGGAGTGACCTCCGGCGCAAGCACGGCGTGGCGGATGCCTATCACGTGAAGAACTGGTGCCTGGGCAATGAGATGGATGGTCCATGGCAGATCGGCCACATGTCCGCGATTGAATATGGAGAGAAGGCTACCGACGCTGCCCGCCAGATGCGCTACGTCGATCCATCGCTCAGTCTGATTGCCTGCGGCTCCAGTAACTCGAGCATGCCGACCTATCTCGTCTGGGATCGCGAGGTTCTTGAACAATGCTATGAGTATGTGGATGCCATTTCGCTGCATCGCTATTTCGACAACTCCACGGAAACCGCTGGCGACAGCGGGAAATTCCTGGCACTGAATTTGAGCATGGAACGCCAGATTTCTGAAGTGGCGGCGGTGTGCGAATACGTACGCGGACGGAAGCGTTCCGCAAAGAAATTGTGGCTGTCCTTTGATGAGTGGAATGTATGGTATCGCGCGCGCAGCGGTCCGGCGGTTGACGGGGCTCGGCAGGAAGCGCCTCATCTGCTCGAAGAAATCTACAATCTGGAAGATGCGCTGCTGGTGGGCGGTCTGCTCAATTCCTTGATCCGGAATTCGGACCGCGTGAGGATCGGCTGCCTCGCGCAGTTGGTCAATGTGATCGCCCCGATCATGACCAATGCGAACGGTTTGTATCGCCAGACGATATTTTATCCCTACAGTTGGGCGCTGCAATACGCGCAGGGAGCCGCGCTCGAAGTTCTGCTGGAATCGCCAGAGACCTACGAAGTTTCGGGCTTCGGGCAGGTTCCGTATCTCGACGTGGCCGGGACGTTCAACAAGGAAGACGGGTCCCTGTCTCTGTTTGTACTCAACCGCGATTTGTCGAATGCTCACCAGCTGGAACTGAATTGGGAGGACAAAGCTGCAGGCCACCTGCTGGCTTCACTCGTGCTCACGGGAAGCGATCTGAAGGCCGTGAATGGATTTGACACACCGCAAAAAGTTGCACCACAAGCGGCTGATAAACCCGTCACTAGCGGCAGCCGGACCAAGCTCGAAGTTCCGGCGCGGTCCTACTCCGTCTTTCACTGGGGGGCGTAGCTAGAGATTGCTAAGGTGAAGGAGCAATGGTGAAGAAACTTATCTACCTATGCGGTTTACTTCTCTCCGGAATAATCCTGTTTGGAATTATTTCTCACGTTCGTTCGCGCCATTCCCTGGCATATGCCGAAGCCGTGCTACTCCCCAAACCGCCTCTCGGATGGAACAGCTGGGACGGTTACGGTACGACCGTCAACGAAGAGCAAGTCAAGGCCAATGCGAAATGGTTTGAGCAGAACTTGAAGCCCAGTGGTTGGCAATACATCGTCGTCGACATGGAATGGTTCGTCACAAACCCCACTCCCGAAGGCAATTCGGCTTCATCCCTATTCAGTCTGGATGGATATGGCAGATATACGCCGGCGATCAAACGCTTCCCAAGTTCTGCCGATGGCAGAGGATTTAAACCACTGGGCGATTACATACACTCGCTCGGACTGAAGTTCGGCATTCACATCCTCCGTGGCATTCCGAAGAAAGCGGTCGAAGCAGATCTTCCCATCGCGGGGTCAAATTTCCACGCTCGCGATGCTGCGGATAGTTCGGACACATGTCCGTGGAATCCCGACAATTACGGAATTGATGCATCGAAACCCGGCGCGCAGGCCTACTACGATTCGATTGCCACCCTCTATGCAAGTTGGGATGTGGATTTTATTAAAGTCGATTGCATCAGCAGCCATCCGTATCGCGGTGATGAGATTCGTCTTTTGAGTGCGGCTCTGGCGAAAACAGGACGGCCGATTGCTTTAAGCCTTTCGCCGGGGCCCGCACCCTTGGAAAAAATCGACGAGATGCGCAAATACGCGCAGATGTGGCGCGTCTCGGACGACATCTGGGACATCTGGCATAGCGATGTCCGCTATCCGCAGGGTCTCGGAGACCAATTCGCGAATGCGATCAAGTGGGCAGGGCTCGCTCAACCGGGACGCTGGCCCGACCTTGATATGCTGCCCCTTGGTTATTTGGGTCCCGCGCCTGGTTGGGGAAAGCCCCGCCAAACCAGGTTGACACACGCCGAACAACGCACGCTTGTCACCCTGTGGATCCTATTCCCGTCGCCGCTGATGGTTGGCGGAGACCTGACGCGGGCCGACCTGTGGACCGTGTCGCTGCTTACCAATCCGGAGGTGCTGGCCGTTGATCAAAGCGCAAAAAACAGCCGCCCGGTCGTTTCGAATGAAAAAATGATTGTTTGGCTGGCGCAGTCCGATTCCAAAGATTCGTACTATCTTGCTGTATTTAATCGCGAGGAATCGAGCGCCAAGTTCAACTACACATGGAAAGACATTGGTCTCGCCGATCAGGAGTTCGGACTTCGCGATCTATGGGAACGACGAGATCTGGGGAGCGCGCGGGAATTGACAGGCAATTTGGAATCGCACGCCAGCGCTCTCTACAAATTGCAGCGCGCGACCGGCCCGAAGCCGTAGGCCACGCAAATCCCGCCTAACACTGGGGCTCGGAATCCTCAATTTGCGGGGAATACGAGTGCTCCATCTGGACTTTGCACTGGAAAAGCCTAACTTTTATCGCTTAAAGTAATACCAATGGTGCATTCCATCTGCTCCGAAGAAAGGTCAAATTAGGAACATGTCTCTATCGCTATTTGCGTTAGACGGTAAGGTCGCCGTTGTTCTGGGTGGAACCAGTGGTATAGGACGCGCACTGGCCTTGGGACTGGCCGACGCTGGCGCAACGGTGATTGTTTCTGGCCGCAGACCGGAGCAGATCAACAAAACGGCACTGGAGATCGAATTGCGCGGGGGAAAGACGCTGCGCGTGGCTTCCGACGTCCGGAACCGCAAATCGTTGGAAGAACTGAGAGACGTCGCGGTGCAAAACTTCGGCAAAGTTGACATCCTGGTCAACGCAGCCGGCATCACGCGTAAGTCTCCCACCGTTGACCTGACCGAGGAAGTCTGGTCGGAAATTATGGACACCAACTTGACGGGAGCGCTTCGTGGCTCCCAGGTGTTCGGAAAGCAGATGCTGCAGCAAAAATCGGGAAGAATTATAAATGTTGCTTCCCTTGGATCGTTCCTTGGGCTGCTCGAAGTAGCCGCATACAGCGCCAGTAAGTCAGGTCTTGCTTCCTTGACGAGATCGCTCGCGATCGAATGGTCCCGCCACGGAGTTCTGGTCAACGCGATCGTGCCTGGCGTTTTTCGTACTGCGATGAATGCAGAGCTACTGGACGGGACGGAGCGAGGTCGCGAATTCTTGATGCGCACGCCGATGGGACGATTTGGCCGTACCGAGGAATTAGTGGGCGCCGCCGTTTTTCTGGCTTCGGAGGCTTCTTCCTTTGTTACCGGACAGTTCCTTGTCGTAGACGGCGGTTTCCTGGCCAGCGGAGTAAACCAGTGAGTTCGCCAGGTGAAATTTCTCCATTGCGCTTAAGGCCTAAGGAGAATTGCCGTTGGGACCTTGTCAGCCTTGGCGAGGTCATGCTGCGACTTGATCCCGGTGATGGACGTGTAGCAACCGCGAGAAAGTTCGACGTGTGGGAAGGCGGAGGCGAATATAACGTCGCGCGAGGTCTTCGGCGTTGCTTCGGGCTGCACACCGCACACGTCACCGCGCTTACGGATAATCCGGTAGGCCGGTTAATTGAAGACTTGATGCTGCAAGGCGGCGTGGACCTGTCGTTGGTAAAGTGGATGGAGTACGACGGTGTAGGTCGTGCGACGCGAAACGGTTTGAACTTCACCGAGCGAGGATTTGGCGTGCGCGCGGCGGTCGGCTGCTCGGATCGCGGGCACACCGCTGTTTCCCAACTACAGCCAGGCCAAATCGATTGGGAAGGAATTTTTGGGCAGCAGGGAGCTCGCTGGTTTCATACTGGCGGAATATTTGCTGCCCTCTCAGAGACCACGCCGCTGGTTGCACGAGAGGCTATGGAATCCGCGCATAAGCATGGCGTCACCGTATCCTACGATCTGAACTATCGCGATTCGCTCTGGAAATCCATCGGTGGAAAGAAACGCGCACTGGAAGTCAACAGAGAACTGACGCCGTTCATCGATGTGATGCTCGGGAACGAAGAAGATTTTACCTCGGCGCTGGGTTTCGAAGTTGAGGGCGTGGATGAACACCTTTCGGAGCTCGATACCGGAAGTTTCCGCCGCATGATCGAAACGGTGGTCGCAAAATATCCCAATCTGCAGGTTGTAGCCACTACGCTGCGAAACGCCAAGACGGCGACTATCAACGACTGGAGCGCAGTGTGTTACTGCGCAGGAGAATTTCACCAGGCGCCGCGCATTGCCAATCTGGAAATATTTGACCGCGTGGGCGGCGGAGATTCTTTTGCTTCCGGCCTCCTATACGGTTTTCTTTCCGGCAAAAATGCGCAATGGGCTGTGGAGTGCGGTTGCGCGCATGGTGCGCTGGCCATGACCACACCGGGTGACACCAGCATGGCAACGCTGCCAGAAGTTTTGCGGGTGATGAAGGGGGGAACTGCGCGCGTGCAACGCTAGCGCAGCGAACATGACGAAATCGCAAACACTTGAACGCATTCGGGAAGTTGGCCTGATCCCGGTGCTGCGCGCACGTTCACACGACGAAGCCCTGGCCATTGCCCTTGCCGTCGAACGGGGCGGCGTCCCTGTACTCGAAATCACAATGACGGTTCCGGGCGCAATCGAGGTGATACGACAATTGATCGACAAGTGCGGAGTTCGCGTCCTGGTTGGCGCCGGCACCGTGCTGGACCCGGAAAGCGCTCGACTCTGCATACTCGCGGGCGCGCAGTTTGTGGTGAGTCCTTCGCTTAATATTTCAACCATAGAAATGTGCCATCGCTACGCCATACCCGTCTTCCCCGGAGCGCTTACCCCAACCGAAGTTGTAACGGCGTGGGAGGCGGGCGCTGACGCTGTAAAGGTATTTCCTTGTAGCGCGCTTGGAGGAGCGTCCTATCTGAAAGCGCTCAAGGCACCACTTCCGCAGATCGAGCTGATTCCTACTGGCGGCGTTTCGCTTTCGACCGCCGAACAGTTTTTGGCTGCCGGTGCATTTGCCTTGGGCGTGGGAGGGGATTTGATCGACGCGGCAGCGATTGCTGCGGGTAAACTCGAACAGATTACCGAGAGCGCCAGGAAATATACGGAAATTGTGCAGAAATTCAGAAGAGCTCAGTAACAGCTAACTCGCGGGAATTCCGAACTGGACCCCTGCTACCTTCCTCTAGGGTGGCGAAGAGAACCGTAACAAGAATTTGCATTCGCTCGGAGGAATAGGCATCGCTCCCGCAACCAAATGATGGAGTACCGCAAACTCGGCGGCACTGCACTCGAGGTCTCTGTCCTGGGCTTTGGGACAGCCCCGTTCGGCGGGGCGTACGGCGCATTTGATCCACGGGAGTGCCAGCGTGCCGTGCATTTGGCCATCGATCGGGGAATCAATTTCTTCGACTCTTCGCCTTATTACGGAATTACGCTTTCCGAACAGAGACTTGGAGAAGCGCTCGAGGGCAGGCGAGAAAAAGTCGTACTTGCTACAAAATGTGGCCGCTACGGACTGGACGATTTTGATTTTTCCGCAAAACGCATTACCTCAAGTATCGATGAATCGTTACGGCGGCTGAAAACCGATTATTTGGACCTCTTTCAGGTGCATGACGTCGAATTCGGAGATTTCCAGCAGATCGTTGACGAGACTGTTCCTGCCGTTCGAAAAATTCAAAAGCAAGGAAAAGCGCGTTATATCGGGATCACCGGCTATCCGCTGAATATGTTGATACGAATCGCGAAGCAAGTTGCCGTCGATACAATCCTTAGTTATTGCCACTACAACCTGATGAACACGGATTTGGATGCGGAATTAGCTCCGTTTGCCCGCGCCAATGGAATTGGCCTGATCAATGCTTCCGGTTTGCATATGGGGATGCTGACGGAAGGTGGTGCCCCGGAATGGCATCCCGCTCCCGCGACGGTGAAAAACGCGGCGAAAAGAGCTGTGGAATTTTGCCGCAGACGCGGCAAAGATATTTCACCGATCGCAATTCGCTTTTGCCTCGATCATCCCTTTGTTTCCTCAACCCTTGTCGGCATGTCAACGCGGAAAGAAGTTGAAAGCAATCTAGAATTGCTGCGTTTGCAAACTGACCGAGAGCTGGTCGGAGAGATTCGCGCCGTGATCCGGCCTGAACTCAACTGCGTGTGGCCTTCGGGGAAGCCGGAAAACAATGACTGATATCATCGACGCTCATCAACATCTATGGTCCTACCAACCGAGCGAATACAGTTGGATCTCCAAAGACATGAGCGTGCTCGCACGAGATTATCTGCCAGAGCAACTCAGGGCCGAGATGGTGAAGGCCAAGGTGGACGGCACGGTCGCAGTCCAAGCTCGCCAGACTCTTCAGGAAACCGAGTGGCTTCTCTCGCTGGCCAGAAATTCGACGATTGTCCGGGGCGTAGTGGGATGGGCACCCCTCTCTAGCGAGGCTTTTCCCCAGGAGTTGGAAAGACTTCAGAAGGAAGAGAAACTCAAAGGGCTTCGTCATGTTGTTCAGGATGAGCCCGATGACCATTTCATTCTGCGTCCCGATTTCAACCGTGGCATCTCGGCCCTGACGAATTCCGGGCTGGTCTACGATATTTTGATTTTTGCCAGGCAACTTCCTCTTACGATTCAGTTCGTGGACCTGCATCCCAACCAGATATTTGTGGTGGATCACATTGCAAAGCCGTCGATCGGCAAAGCCATTCTGGATCCCTGGCGGGGGCACATTCGTCAACTGGCAGAACGGAAAAACGTGTACTGCAAGATCTCGGGGATGGTGACCGAGGCGAATTGGACCAATTGGCGCACGGAAGAGTTGCAGCCCTATGTCGACACGGTTTTGGAGGCATTCGGTACCGACCGGCTGATGGTCGGCTCAGACTGGCCTGTCTGCTTGTTGGCGACAGCCTATGCAGACTGGTTCGCAACCTTACACCAGCTGTTTCACTCGCTTTCGGCAACTGAACAAGAGAGCATTTTCGGCGGCGTAGCTTCGAGGATTTATCGTTTGCAGGCAGAGGGAAGTTGAGGCCGCACACCGTGAAGGCACTGGTCATTCGCAAACCCGGAGAAGCAGCCATCGAAACCGTTCCGGAACCCGTGCGCAGGCGAGACGAAGTGCTGCTTAAGGTGCGCATGATCGGCATGTGTGGCAGCGATTTGAATTCGTTTCGAGGAAAAAATCCCCTCGTGCAGTATCCCCGCATCCCGGGCCATGAAATTGCGGCCACAGTGGTTGAAGACCGCCGCTCCGACGGTGCCTTTCTGGCGGGGGTCAATGTAACCTTGTCTCCCTACACCAGCTGCGGGAAATGTGCCGCCTGTCTCCGGAACCGCCCAAACGCCTGCCGGAGGAACGAAACGCTCGGCGTGCAACGGGATGGCGCGATGACGGAATATATTTCCGTGCCACCCGCAAAACTTTACCGCGCAAATCTTTCGCTCAAGGAACTCTGCCTCGTGGAACCCCTTACGGTCGGCTTTCATGCGGCTGTCCGGGGGCGCGTGACCGGCGCGGATACCGTCGCGATCTTCGGTTGTGGCGGAGTCGGACTCGGTGCGATCGCCGCCTCCCATTTTGCGGGAGCCAAAACGATTGCCGTGGATCTCGACGATCAGAAACTCTCGATCGCCCGGAGCGCGGGCGCAGTCGAATCCATCAACACCGTCCGGGAGACGTTGCACGCGCGACTTCTTGAACTTACAAACGGGCACGGCCCGGACGTGATCATCGAAGCGATTGGACTGCCAGAGACGTTTCGCGCCGCGGTAGAGGAAGTGGCCTTCACGGGCCGCGTCGTGTACATCGGTTATGCCAAAGAACCGGTGGCTTACGAAACCCGTTTGTTCGTTCAAAAAGAGTTGGATATTCTGGGGTCACGCAACGCCTTGCCGCACGATTTCGAACGCGTAATCCAGATGCTCGAGGAGCATCGCTTTCCGGTGGAGGCTGCGGTCGGTTCAGTTGTTACGCTTGACGAGGTGCCCGGCATTTTGCAGGCCTGGAGCGAAAACCCGTCTCGCTTTACAAAAATAATGGTTCGTTTGGATTGATTTCCGGTCTACAACGAGGTGGGTAGCGATGGCATTGAATCCGGGGCAACCCAGTACCAGTGTGGGGAGAAATCCTTCCGATCCCGCGGCAAACCCGAACCATCGCGCGTTGCATCAGCTGTTTCCGGCAGGGCAGATTGTGCCCTTCATTCTCGTCACCTTCCTCTTTTTTCTCTGGGCAATTCCCAACAGCTTGAATGACGTTTTGATCCGCCAGTTCCAGAAAGCATTTGAGATCACCCGAGACAAAGCCGGTTTATTGCAAACGGCTTTCTACTCCGGCTATTTCTTGTCGGCGATTCCTGCCGCTTTTCTCATGCGCAGGCTCGGCTACAAATTCGGTTTCGTCACAGGACTCCTGCTCATGTCGACAGGTTCCTTCCTCTTCTGGCCCGCCGCGCTCGCGGGTAGTTATGTATTTTTTCTCTTTGCGCTCTTTGTCATCGCCAGTGGATTGTCATTTTTGGAGACTGCTTCCAATCCCTTCATCGCACAACTGGGTGATCCGGATACTTCTGAACGAAGGTTGAATTTCTCCCAGGCGTTTAATCCACTCGGGGCCATCACCGCGGCACTGGTCGGCACAATTTTTATTTTTTCAGGTGTCGAATTAACTCCAGACCAGATCGCCGCCCGCCAGGCCCAACACAGTTACGAGGCCTACCTTCGCTCAGAAACTCTTCGCGTTATCGAGCCTTATCTGGTGATCGGCGCCGTCGCGCTCGTCTGGGCCCTGCTGATCTTTCGAACCAAGTTTCCCAGCATCGAGAGCGAACATGAAAATGATGCCGGCGATCATGGTCATTTCCGGGAACTGTTCCGTTATCCCCATTTTCTGCTCGCCGTCGTCGCCCAATTCTTTTATGTCGGCGCGCAAGTTGGTACCTGGAGCTACTTCATTTCATACGTTCAGGAGTACGCTCATCAGCCGGAAAAAGTCGCCGGATACTTCTTAACCGGAACGCTCGCGGCTTTCGGCGTCGGTCGCTTTTTCTCTTCCTGGTTGATGCGCTATGTGGCGCCGAATCGATTGATGGGAATATACAGCATCCTGAACATTGCTTTGGTCTCAATGGCCGTGGTGAAACCCGGCTGGATGGGGCTCTGGTGTATCTTTTTCACCAGCTTCTTCATGTCCCTCATGTTCCCAACTATTTTTGCGCTTGGGTTAAAGGGCCTCGGACCAAACACCAAGATTGGTGGCTCTCTCCTCGTGATGGCCATCTTTGGGGGTGCCGTGCTTACTCCTGTGATGGGTCGCATCTCGGTACTGTTTCATAGCGTCGCCCTCGCTTACTCCGTCCCCCTCCTCGCCTACGTGGTTATCGCGCTCTATTCCTTGTTTGGGGCAAAGCGCCGGGGCATGGATCTGGCAGGGCGTCAAACCTTCACTCGTTGATCGGACGGGGAAGGGCACTCGGCCGCAACTTGGCAAGTTTTCGACCCTGACGCTACACTTCATGCAGGAGAACTGGATGACCGTAGGAGTGATTTTTTCTCGTGCCGCCCATTGCGCCAAACTTACCTTCGTGAGCCTGCTGCTGATCTCCTCGGGAGTTTCGGGACAGGGAATTGCCCAAGGTCCTCCCCCGCCTTCCAACGCGAAGTCCATTCAATGCAAGGAGCGCACCGTTCCGCAGCTGGTCGACGTCACCGAGAAATCCGGCATCCGCTTTTCTCACACCTCCGCTCCCGAGAGCCGCTACATTATCGAATCCATGAGTGGCGGCGTGCTGCTTTTCGACTACGACCGCGATGGCTGGCTGGATATCTATTTCACGAATGCGCCAACCGTGGATATGGCCCTGAAAGGCGAGCATTCCAAGGGCGCGCTCTACCACAACAATCACGACGGCACCTTCACGGATGTGACCGACAAGGCTGGAGTGGGGAATCCGTGCTTCGCCATGGGCGGTGCCGTCGCGGATTTTGACAATGACGGCTGGCCGGACATGTACATCACCTGCTACCAGGGGAATGTGCTGTATCACAACAATGGCGACGGAACATTCAAGGATGTGACCAAAAAAGCGGGTGTGGCCGACGGCCGCTGGTCTACTGGTTCTGCGTTTGCCGACTACGATGGCGATGGCTTTGTCGACTTGATGGTCACCAACTATGTTGACCTCGACATTCATCATCCACCCGTCTTCGGTAGCAGTGTGACCTGCAAATTTATGGGAATTGATGTGCAGTGCGGTCCGCGCGGATTGAAGGGTGCCGGCGATTCACTGTTCCACAACAACGGCGATGGCACCTTCAGCGATGTTTCGAAGAAAGCGGGCGTGGACGGTCCCAGCAACTATTACGGCCTGACCACCGTATGGGCGGATTTCAACAACACCGGCCGTCCGGACATTTATGTCGCGAACGATTCCACGGCTGGATATCTTTACCGCAACGACGGCAACGGAAAATTTACCGATATCGGCCTGGAATCAGGGACGGCGCTTGGCGAAGACGGCCACGAGCAGGCGGGAATGGGCGTGGCGGTAGGCGATTATTTGCACGCCGGCCGCCCTTCCCTGGCGGTCACCAATTTTTCGAATGACAACACTCCCCTGTACCGCAATGACGGGAATTGGGATTTTCAGGATGTTTCCTACCAGGCCGGGACCGGACTGCCCTCTGTTCCTTATGTGAAATGGGGAATTGCCTTCGTCGATCTCGATAACGACGGGTGGTTGGACCTCGTGACCGTTACCGGGCATGTGTATCCGCAAGCTGACCAACTTCCTTCCGGCGCAAAGTATCGAGAACCAAAACTCGTTCAATACAATCAAGGCGACGGAACGTTCTGCGACGCTAGCGAGCAATCTGGGCCCCCCATTGTCAAGCCGAATGTGTCGCGCGGTCTGGCGGTTGGCGATCTTTTCAACGATGGCCACATGGATCTGGTTGTCGAGGAATTGACGGGGACTCCGTTGGTACTTCGCAATCCGGGAATTCCCGGCCAGCATTGGGTGAGCTTTGAACTTGCCGGTACGAACAGTAACCGCATGGCGATTGGTGCGCGTCTGAAAATTGTCTCCGGCGGGATGACCCAAACCGACGAAATTCACAGCGGCGGCAGTTATCTATCGCAGAGCGACCAGCGCGTTCACTTTGGCTTGGGCAAGGCGACGAAAATCGACAGTCTGGAAATTCACTGGCCTTCCGGTAAGCTCGAAACGGTCAAAGATCTGGACGCTGACAGGTTTTACAGCTTGCTCGAAGGCGAAGGCATCGTCCCGCGGGCCAAGATTGTTCGACCCTCTGTAAAAAAGCAGTAACCTACCGCGCTTGACGAGCCTTCGCACTTTCTATATCGTCATCGCGAATAGGTGATTGCAGTCGCCATCAACCGTTTGACTGTTGTCCGTTTTAGATTCATAGCGCCCAGTACAGAATCAACTATCTCAGGAAATCGGGGGCTCCAGAGCCCATGCACTACATACTTTCTCTAGACGCCGGCACGACCAGCGTTCGCGCCATTCTTTTCGATCATAGCGGCCATATCTCCGCCGTCGCTCAACGTGAAATCCGTCAGATTTTCCCGCAGCCCGGTTGGGTCGAACACGATCCGGAGGAAATCTGGTCCTCGCAGATCGCGGTGGTGATGGAAGCGCTTGGCAGCGTGCGCGCATCGGCTGCAGACGTCGCCGCGATCGGCATCACCAATCAACGAGAGACCGCCATCGTCTGGGACCGCGAATCCGGCGAACCGGTACACAATGCCATCGTCTGGCAGGATCGCCGCACCGCGGGAATATGCGATGAGCTGCGCCGTCGCGGTGCTCTCCGGACGATTCAGAAGCGCACCGGCCTGCTGCTCGATTCCTATTTTTCGGCGACCAAAGTTACCTGGATTCTGGACAACGTTGCTGGAGCCCGCAAGAAAGCCGAACAGGGCAAACTGGCGTTCGGAACTGTGGACAGCTGGCTGGTCTGGAAGCTCACCAGCCGCACGAAGCACATTACCGACGTCAGCAATGCCTCTCGCACGCTGCTATTCAACATTCATAGCGGTGAATGGGACAAGGATCTCCTCAAATTATTCAACGTGCCCGTGAGCATGCTGCCTGAAGTTCGCTCTTCGAGCGAGGTGTATGGTCTCGTAAATTCCACCACCGGACTCAAGGACATTCCGATCGGTGGCATCGCGGGCGACCAACAAGCCGCTTTGTTCGGACAAATGTGTATCAAGCCCGGGGGCACGAAGAGCACCTACGGCACCGGCTGCTTCCTGCTGCAAAACACGGGTACAAAAGCCATCAACTCGAAGAACCGCCTGCTCACCACCATCGCCTGGAAGATTGGGCGGAAAACGGATTACGCCCAGGAAGGCAGCGTGTTTATCGGTGGCGCGGTCGTACAGTGGTTGCGCGACGGGTTGAAACTGATCCGCTCTGCCGCTGAAATAAACGAGCTTGCCGGAACTGTAACGGATAGCAAAGGCTTGTTTCTGGTTCCCGCATTTGCCGGCCTCGGCGCGCCGCATTGGGATTCTTATGCCAGAGGACTTCTGATCGGTATCACTCGCGACACATCCGCCGGACATGTCGCGCGCGCGGCGCTGGAAGGCGTGGCGTTCCAGGTTGCCGATTTGCTGGAGGCCATGCAGAGTGACACGGGGAAAAAACTGAAAGAACTCCGCGTCGATGGCGGCTTTACCAAAAGTGAACTGTCGATGCAATTCCAGGCGGATATCCTCGGCATTCCTATTATTCGACCGGCCGTTACCGAAACAACCGCGTTGGGTGCTGCTTACCTCGCCGGACTCGCCGTGGCCTTCTGGAAAGACCTCGACAGCATCGCTTCGCAGTGGAAGGTTGACAAAATATTTGAACCCAAAATGCGCTCATCGGAAGCAGCCGAGCGGCGCGCTCGTTGGCGGCAGGCGCTAGCTCGAGCCAAGGAGTGGGAATTGCCCACTAAAGCAGTCTTGAAACGCAAGAATAGGTAGTCAGGCGAAGGCACAGCAACATCGGCGAGGAGACCTGTTACGAAACGCGCGGAAATGTTGAATCAAGTTCGGGCGCAGCGCGAACCGCTCGGAATGATTGTCATCGGCGGTGGTGCTACCGGAGTTGGCGTGGCGCTGGATGCCGCGGCACGCGGTTACCGTACCTTGCTTCTGGAGCAGCACGACTTTGGAAAGGGTACCTCGAGCCGCAGCACGAAACTAGTGCACGGTGGCGTCCGCTACCTCGAACAAGGCCAGGTCTCGCTGGTCATGGAGGCGCTAAAAGAACGAGGCCTGCTTCGGCAGAACGCACCACATCTGGTCAGCGAATTGCCTTTCGTTGTTCCCAACTATTCATGGTGGGAAGGTCCGTTCTACGGCATCGGTCTGAAGGTTTATCAGGCCATGGCCGGCAAGTATGGGTTCGGCGCTTCCGAGCTTTTGTCCAAGGAAGAAACGCTAAAGCGCCTCCCGAACATCAACACCGAAGGTCTGCGTGGCGGGGTCATTTACTACGATGGCCAGTTTGATGATGCCCGCCTGCTGATCGACCTTGTCGCCACCGCCGCGGAGCAGGGCGCCATGCTACTGAATTACCTGAAGGTCACCGGCCTCACCAAAGATTCGGACGACATGATTGATGGCGTGCTTGCGCACGACGTCGAAACCGGCGAGGAGTTTGCGCTCAGGGCCAAGGTTGTCATCAACGCGACCGGCCCCTTCACCGATTCCGTTCGCCACATGGCCGAGCCAAACGTGGAAGCGATGGTTTCTCCGAGCCAGGGCGCGCACATCGTGCTTGATCGTTCATTCCTTCCAGGCGACCATGCCATCATCGTGCCGCGCACGAGCGATGGACGCGTCATGTTTGCCATCCCGTGGCACGGACACACGCTGGTTGGGACGACGGACACCGCCATCGAGGAAGCTGCTCTCGAACCAGTTCCCCTGGAGCAGGAAATCGAGTTCATGCTTGGCACAGCAAGCCTTTACCTTGCGAAAAAGCCCACGAAAAGTGACATTCTCAGTACCTTCGCAGGGATTCGTCCGTTGCTGAGGTCGGGGGACGGCAAGAACACGGCAGGCGCTTCGCGTGATCACGCGATCCTCATTGATCCGTCTGGATTAGTGAACATCGCCGGCGGAAAGTGGACTACCTATCGCAACATGGCAGAGCATTGCGTGGACCAGGCAGCTACGCTGGCGCGGCTTACCGAACGGGACAGTGTGACCAAGCATCTCAACATTCACGGCTTCCATCAGCACGCCGAGCGTTTCGGCACACTCGCCTTCTACGGCTCCGACGCACCATTGATCCAGGACATCATTCAGACAGACGTACGGCTGGGCCAACCCATGCATCCCGCACTATCCTATTGCGCTGCTGAAGTTATTTGGGCCGCGCGGGAGGAGATGGCCCGTTCCGTCGAAGATGTTCTTGCACGACGCACGCGCGCGCTGTTCCTCAATGCCGGAGCCGCAATTCAGATGGCTCCCCGTGTGGCGCAAATCCTTGCCGATGAACTGGGCCGAGACGCCGAATGGCGCGACAAGCAAATCCAGATTTTTGAGAAACTAGCAGAGGGCTATCTTGTGAAGGGGTGAGCTTGCGCCATATTTCGCGCCTTGCAGTTGCATCCGTTCGCTGCCAACCGGCTTTTTCGCTACACTCGGAGGACTTTCTATGACCAATGTTTCAAGACGCGAATTGTTGAAGTCTGCACTTTCTGGAGTCACCATGGCTACTATCCCTGCCGTATTGTGGTCTGAACAAAACTCTCCCACTCCGACGCCACGCAAAGGACACATCAAACAATCTGTATCACGCTGGTGTTACCAGCAAATTCCTCTCGATGAACTTTGCGCCAAATCCGCGCAGATGGGACTAAAAGCCATCGACCTGCTCAATCCAGATGAATTTGAGGTGCCTCGCCGTTATGGACTAATCTGCAGCATGGGTTATGCCGGTGGCGGCGAGATTGATAAAGCGATGAATCGCGTGGAAAATCACGCGCAGATTGAACAATCGTTTCGCAAGCTGATTCCGGTTGCCGCGAAAGCGGGAGTGCCGAACGTCATCACCTTCTCTGGAAATCGCGCCGGAATGTCGGATGAGGAAGGCGCCAAAAACACGATCATCGGGTTGAACCGGGTCAAGAAAATTGCCGAAGACCACGGCGTCACGATCTGCCTGGAGCTTCTCAATAGCAAGGTCGATCACAAAGACTACATGTGCGACCACACGGCGTGGGGAGTTCGCGTGATGGAAGGCGTGAATTCGCCGCATGTAAAGCTTCTCTACGACATCTACCACATGCAGATTATGGAAGGTGATCTGATCCGTACCATCCAGCAGAACATCCAGTGGCTCGGCCACTTCCACACTGGCGGCGTTCCTGGACGCCATGAGCTCGACAACACCCAGGAGGTGCAATGGGACGGCGTCATGCGCGGAATTGTTGCAGCCAAATATGAGGGGTACGTGGCGCATGAATTCATCCCCACCCATGACCCGCTCACCTCGTTGCGCCAGGCCGTCGATCTCTGCGACGTCTAGTTTCCCGGTGGCGCAAGGCGAATCCTCCAGAAACGGCGGAACGTATGGCTCTGATCCTCGTCACCGGCGCGACCGGTAAAGTCGGCCGCCACTTTATTGAACGCGCGTTAGAGTCTGACCTCCTGCCGGAGGTCACTATCCGGGCGCTATGCCACAATCGCGTACTCGAACCACATCCGAGACTCGAGACGGTTCGCGGAAATATTTCTGATCGCGCCGTGGTGCGCAAAGCTATGGATGGCGTCACGCACGTTCTGCATTGCGCCACCTGCAAAGAGACCCCCGACGAGGTCATCGACGTAACCGTCAAAGGACTTTTCTGGCTGCTTGAAGAATGCCGCGCAAGCGCTTCTTTCCGGCAATTCTTACTGCTTGGCGGCGATTGTTCCGTTGGCCATTTCTTTTATCCGCATCCCGAACCCGTCACCGAGCAGCAAAAACTCACCGCTTATCCAGGTTGCTACGCACTCTCGAAGGTACTCGAAGAAGTCATGCTGGAGCAGTACTACGTGCAGTACGGACTCAACGGCTGTTGTCTGCGCGCGCCGTGGATCATGGAGAAGGACGATTTCAAATTCACGCTATCTTTTGGCGAAGATGTTTTTGGCGGACCGCGATGGCGCGAACTTGTCGGGCCCGAACGCGCCGACTCCTACCAGAAGAGCCTCACCATCCCAGTGATGCTCGATGCAAACGGCCAGCCTGTTAAGCGCAATTTTGTGCATCTTGGTGATCTTGTCGAAGCGATTCTGAAGGCCATCGATCATCCCAAAGCTCACCAGCAGACCTTCAACATCTGCATGGATGAACCGGTGGACTACCAGCAGGTGGCTGATTATTTACAGCAAACACGCGGACTTCCTTTTGTTGTGATTAAGACTACTTTTCATTCCACGTGGCTCGACAATACCAAGGCAAAATTTCTGCTTGGCTGGCGTCCGCACGTCGATTTGAAGCGCCTCATCGATGATGCTTGGAACTACCAGCGCGCTGCATCGGATCCACGCGTTGTGTGGTATCCAGGCTAATCCGCTCTACACCTTCAAAAAATTGTTACCATAGGTAGGAGATTTGGTCCGACGAATGAGGACTGTGGGCAGCGTGAACCCTGTTGTTCCGAATCGAATGAATCGAATTCCAAAATTCATTCTTCTTCTGGCTATGGTGACTGCCGTACTTGCGGTTCGGGCGGATGGGGCGCACTCTTCCTCGTCACCCCAAGTCGCGCCCCCCCGCATCGAAGGCATCGTTCGCGACGCGGCCGGGAAACCGGTGCCGGACGCCTCGGTTTCCTTGCAGGGAGTGGGGCAAGGCCACCCGCTGGAAACAAAAACGGATAGTAAAGGAAAATTTTCGTTTTCTGTCCCACAGGAAGGGAGCTACATCGTAAGCGTCGAAAAAGAAGGATTCCGTAAATGCATCACGGATCCGGTAGCCATATTGGCCGGAGAGAAGAAACAACTTGATGTCCCCTTGGAGAGTTTGACCGGTCCGCCTGCCTCTGGGTCGAGGACCGGGACGATGGATTTCGATGACCAGCCCAATTTCACCGTAGCGGGTGTGACCGACTGGTCCGGGGCGGGCGGCCACGGTTCCGACACCACTCTTCGAACCAGCGAGGCATTTGCCCGCGAAACGCTCGCGCTAAAAGCGGGCGGGACTGCTGAAAATTCCTCCGCTTCCTCCCCGAGCAAACCGTCGCCTGAAGACGCCCAAAGGGAACGAAAATTACGTGCTGAAGTTTCCGCAGCCCCCGAAAATGCCGAGCTGCATCGCCGCTTAGGTGATCTCGAGGAACGTTTGGGAGATCCGTTTAGTGCTGTCCGGGAATATGAACGCGCAGCCACCCTCGATCCGAGCGAACTGAATTATTTTACCTGGGGCAGCGAACTTCTTCTTCATCGCGCTGTCGCGCCCGCCGTAGCCGTGTTTAAAAAGGGTTCCCTTGCGCACCCGAATTCAGCGCGATTGCTTGTCGGGCTTGGTGCCGCTCAATTTTCTGCCGGTTCCTACGAGCTTGCCTCAGTGGAACTTTGTCGCGCTGCAGACCTGAGTCCACGGGACTCCACACCCTATCTGTTTCTCGGCAAGATGGATGTGACCTCGCCCAGCTCATTTCCCTGCATCCAGGATAGGCTCGGGCGATTCCTCAAAAATCAGCCCTCTAGTGCTTTGGCCAATTATTATTTCGCGATGTCCCTGGTGAAAAAGGATCGCGAATTGAAAAACTCTGGGGACCTCCAGCAGGCCCAGGCTTTGCTCGAGAAATCGGTCACGCTTGATCCCAAACTGGGAGAGGCCTACCTGCAACTCGGAACTCTGTACCTAGCGCAGGGCGCCACCGGCAAGGCCATCCTCACCTACGGGAAAGCGGTTGAAGCCACCCCCACTCTCAGCGAACCTCATTACCGCCTCAGCCAGCTCTACAAACGTAACGGCGAGAAGGCCAAAGCCGACGAGGAAATTCAGCTGTACAAACAGGTGGAAAAAACAGAGGCCGACGACGCCGAACGCCAACGCCATGAAATCCAGCAATTCCTCGTGATCTTGAAAGATCAGCCACCTACCTCAGCGCCACACTAAGCCATTTGGCGCATCGGGATTACTTGCCGAAAAGTAAGGCCGCCTATTTCTTCCGAGGGTCCACGATCCCGCTGCCTTCGCGGATCGTCAGTATCTGGTTGGCTTTTACTTGCGTGAATTGTTCAATCTTCTGTGTGGTTGGCCACTTCACTTCGATCAGATCTACTTTTTGCGAACTTCCAAGACCAAAATGCAGTCGCAGGTCGGATTGCGACATCACACTCGACCCGCTGTGTACTTCATCCATTTGCGTGTGCTTGCCGGTTACAACGCGAACGCGCGCGCCAATCGCCGTGCGGTTGCACTGCGTCCCGACCAGCTTGATCTTGATCCAGTTCTTCGCGTTACCGCCGTCGTTGCGCAACAGCGAGGGGAGATCGTTCATGTTCAGGATCAAGGCGTCCATGTCGCCGTCATTGTCATAATCGCCAAATGCTGCACCACGGCTCGAGAATTTCTCGCTGATTCCGGGACCGAGTTCCGCCGAAACATCCTTGAACCGACCGTCGCCTAGATTCTTGTAGACCAGTCGTGGGTTTTTGAATTCCTGACCGATCTCGCGACCACCGATTTCCGGGTACACATGGCCATTCACCTGGAGGATATCGGGCCAACCATCGTTGTCGTAGTCCATGAACGCGCAACCCCACGCCACGTACCGATTGTTAATTCCGATCCCCGAGGAAAACGTCACATCGGTAAACGTGCCGTCACCGTTGTTGTGATACATGTTGCAGGTGTCGTCCGCGAAATTCGTTTTGAAAATGTCGAACCACCCATCGCAATCGTAATCCGCAACGGCAATGCCCATTCCGGCTTGCTCGTGCCCGTTCTCGCTGTAGGAGCAACCCGCAATCACCGCGACATCCGTAAACGTTCCATCCTTATTGTTGTGATACAAGATACTCGGCTGCGAATCGACCGCGACATAGATGTCCGGCCAGCCGTCGTTATCGAAATCGTAGGAAGCGGCGGTAATTGAATATCTCGGCCCCGGCTTCAGAATTCCCGATTTTTGCGAGACGTCTGTGAACGTTCCGTCACCATTGTTGTGGTACAGCAGGTTGGTATCTCCGGGCAGGCCTCGCGGCCCGCACATCACCGGAATTCCCTTCCACTGGCAGGAAGCCTCTTCCGTATCCATCGGCGTATTCTCGGGGTCCAGCTTGATGTAATTGCAGACGAACAAGTCCAACCGCCCGTCGCGATCGTAATCCAGCCAGGTACAGCCCGCGCCCCAGCGATACTGCTCACCGTACAGGCCGGCTTTGCTCGTTACATCTGTGAATGTGCCGTCACCGTTGTTGTGCCACAGAATGTTGTGTCCCCAGAAGCAGCAAAACAGGTCGTCCCACCCGTCATTGTCGTAATCGCCGACGCACACGCCGGTTTGCCAGCCGGAGCGACCCAGCCCTGATTTTTCCGTTACATCCGTGAA
This sequence comes from Candidatus Acidiferrales bacterium, assembly GCA_963741165.1. GTDB lineage: Bacteria > Acidobacteriota > Terriglobia > Acidiferrales > UBA7541 > Acidiferrum. The sequence goes on from CAVUHB010000004.1 coordinate 119,065, forward strand.
TGTTCCGTCGCGATTATTCTTATAAAGATGTGAAGTTGGTGCTTTTCCGGCAGGCCATTTCGCATCGAGCCGTGTACCGTTGGTCAAATAAATATCCAGCCAGCCGTCCTGGTCGTAGTCAAAAAAGGCGATGCCACTTCCTTTCGCTTCAATGATGTAGCGCTTGTGTTCCAACCCTCCCCAAACGTTCGGAATGTTCAGGCCTGCTTCGCGGCCCACATCGACAAACTTCACTCCGACCTCCGCAGGGGTATTGGGAAGGCTTGCCGCTTCGACAATCAGCGGCCGTTTCCATTTCCAAAGTGGCGTCCGCAGAGCATCCAGAAGCTCGGCCCCGAGCAGCGTGAGTGAAGTTCCGAGGAATTGTCTCCGCGGCAGCTTCATCGCCAGTTGTTTTCCGGTCGCGATGTTTTTATTTTCATCGGCTCTTAAACTTTGGAAACTCCCGCGGCACGATTCCCGTGCCTTCCTTTACCGCGATGATTTTATCGATGGGCACGTTCGTCAGCTTGTCGACTTGTCCGCTCGGCCACGTGATTTCCAACACATCTATCTTGCTTCGTTTGCCCAGGCCAAAAAAAATCCGCGGATCGTGGGCGCACATGTAACCCATGCCACCGCGAGCCTGTTCCACATGGGTAATGCCTTCGGAACTCAGTTTGAGTGTGGCGCCGATGCCATCGCGATTGGAGCGGGTTCCGATCAAAAAAATCTCCGACCAGTGATTCGCGTTTCCCCCGTCGTTCCGGAACAGAGAAGGGTAGTCATCACGGTTGTTCGTTACGATGTCGATGTCGCCGTCGTTGTCATAATCGGCGATGGCAATTCCCCGTCCCACAATCGGCCGCACGAAGTCCGGCCCCAGCGACTCTGAAACTTTATCGAATTGTCCCTTGCCAAGATTGCGGAACATCAACATCGGCTCTTTGTAGCTCACTTCGCTGTGATAAAGCTGAACGTTATCGACCATCGCACCATTCACCTGCACGATATCCGGCCAGCCATCGTTGTCGTAATCCAGAAATTTTGCAGAGACGCCGCTCAGCAGCATGGCCTTGTTGCCGATCCCCGATCGAAATGTGTAATCGTCAAACGAACCGTTCTGATTGTTGTGGTACAGCCGGTTCAGCTCGAAATCCAGATGCGTGATGTACACATCCTGCCAGCCATCGCCATCGACGTCGGCTGCGTCAATACCCATTCCTGCTTCGTACCGCCCATCTTCGCTGGCCGCCAATCCAGATACGAAGGAAACGTCCTGAAAGGTTCCATCATGCTTGTTCAAAAACAGAAAATTCGGCCACGAATCGTTGGCAATGGCGATGTCCGTCCAGCCATCATTGTTAAAGTCCGCCAGCACCACGCCCATTCCTTTGGCTTCGGGTTTGCCCACTCCGGTCACATCACTCACATCGGTAAACGTTCCATCTTTATTGTTGTGGTAGAGCTTGATCCGCTGTCCCTTGTAATTTCCCGGATGGCAGTAGGACCGGTAGCCCGGCCGGTGCTCTCCGCACCAGATATTGTTCTTGGGCGTCCACTCGATGTAATCGCAGATCACCAGATCGAGCCAGCCATCTTTGTCGTAGTCAAACCAACCTGCGCTGGTGGACCATTTGCCGGTGTTTCCCACTCCTGCTTTAAGGGTAGCGTCTGTAAACGTTCCGTTGCCGTTGTTGTGATACAAAATTGTGCCGCCGTAGCCAGTGACCAGAATGTCCGGATATCCATCGTTGTCGAAATCCGCCACTGCCACACCTTGACCGTAATGTCCTTCCGCTGCGACTCCCGCTTTTTCCGTTACGTCGGTAAACGTGCCGTCGCCATTGTTGTGATACAACGCGGAACGGAGTGGCCTCTTTGGGACGTAGCTTTCGGTTGCCGCCGATTGTACAAAATAGATGTCCATGAGACCGTCCTGGTCGTAGTCGATCCAGGCCACGCCGGTTCCCATCGTCTCCAGATATAACTTTTCATCCGTCCCCGTTCCATCTTGCAGAAAAGTAATGCCCGCTTCCCGGCGCATGTCCGTGTACTGCACTTTAATGGGCTGTTCTTGAGTCTTTGTATCCTGTCCACTGCTCCCCAAAGCGCAGGAAATTGCGAATACCAGGAAGCAAAGTGCCGCGACGGGCTTCGATCTGCGGCGCTGTACTATTTTCCGACCCGGAGCGGCTTTTCGTTTCATCTTCACAAGGTCCGATCGGCGAGCACGTAGGCAAGCTGCAATAATTGTTGCCTCGCAGCCATGGGCAGAGGTTCGTGCCCGGAAGATTGAGTCGGCGGCGCTTTCGCGAGTGCTTCTTCAATCCGGTTCAAATCGAATCCGCCGGCTGCTTTGCTGCCCTTGAAGCGGCTCAGCACTTCGCGAGCCTTAGCGATTTGTCCGGTTTGATAATAAAACACGCCCAGTGTGGAGTAGCTTCCCGGCCATTCCGGCAGCAGGTCCACTGCGTGCACAAACTGTTCTTCGGCTTTCCCGGTCTGACCTTCCATCGCGGAAACAATGCCCATTCCCCACAGAATTTTCCCGGAGCTTGGAATTCTCGCCAAACCGGTCTGCAGTGTTTTTTCCGCAGCATCTGCATTGTTTTGACGCAGTTCCACCAGGCTCAGTGACAAATAATTCTGATCATTGTCCGGGCTGCGTCTTATAGCGTTTTGATAAATCTCGGAAGCACGGGCGGTGTCGCCCAGGTGTGAGTGAACGTCTCCCAATAACGCCAGATAAGCATCGTCCTGCTGGCCCTTCTCGGAAACCTGCTCGAGTGTAGCCAATGCTTCCTGGTAGAGTCCTTTGCGGAAGTACGCATCGGCAAGATCAAATTTTACGTCGTCGGATTCGGGATTGGCCGCCAGCGCGTTCTGAAAATGCTGGATGGCCTCGGTGTACAGATGCCAGCGCGCCAGCAGCACACCGACTCCCGTTTGCGTGCGGTAATCATTGGTGCTGACTTCGTCAAGTTTCGCGATGGTATTGTGGGCATCGTCTAGCCTGCCGAGCTTCAGGTAGGCCTCCGCCAAAAGGTAAAGATCCCGAGGTTGATCGGGGTGCTTCTCCACTTGCGCAAGCAATTCCGTTACGTCCTGCTGCGTGCGATCTTGGGGCGAAAGATTCGATCGATTGTCGACGTAATCAAAAAGATGCTGATACGGATATGGTCCTGTTGACGTTTCTTTCGAGAGGCTCTGGAACACCGTCAGGTCTCGCTGCGCGGCCTCCATTTGATGCAGGTTTCGTTCCACCATTGCCAGTTTATAATAACCACCGGCGGCATCACGGCTGACCTTCACGTACTTTCTTAATAATTCCGCTGCTTCCTCATAATGCTTGTCGGTAATCCGAAGATTTGCCAACTCGAGCAATGCTTCCGGGTAATCCGGATTTGCGTGCAACGCATCTTGAAAATATTTCTCGGCGCCGGCGGTATTCCCCTGGCGCTCTTCGATATACCCCAGATTGAATAGGCAAGCGGCGTCCCGTGGATCCTTCTTGAGACCTTCTTGGAAATATTTCTTTGCCTCATCGAATTTTCCGAGATGCCTGTAGGAAAGTCCCAAAAAGACATAAGACCTCGAAGTGGGATCCACTTCGATCAGCTTTTTAAATTCATCGATGGCTTTGCCCGCTTGGCCGGCCATGAAAAAGCTTTCGCCCAGAGCCGCGCGTAGATCCGCCCGCCGCGGCGCGATTTTCAGCCCGGACTCGAGCAGCGGAATGGCGTCCTCAAAATAATTCTGAGACATGCTGACCCGGGCCAGTAGAAAGATGACATCTGTGTTTTCCGGCGCCAGTTTATGCGCGCGCACCAGTAAATCCAGTGCGTCGACCGCGCGCTTCTCCTCCTGATACACCTGAGCCAGCACGTACAAGGCTTCCGGCGAATCCGGCTTTAGCTTGAGCGCTCGATTCAGGATTAGTTCCGCTTTCGCCGTGTCTCCGCTGCGCAGGTAGACCTGTCCAAGGTTATAAAGAATCTCGAAAGTTTCCGGCTGCAACGCATTGGCCCGCTCCAGTTCGAGTTGTGCGGCATTCCATTGTTTTTCAGACGCCAACAGCACGCCTAGGGTCATCTGCAGTTGCACGTCTTGGGGGCTCGCCGCAGAGATTTCTTTGGCTAGCTTTAGGCCTTCGGCGGTCTTCCCTGCCCGCAAGTCGGCTTTCATCAGATTGAATCGGGTGGGCATATCCTGAGGCTTCACCTTCAGAAAATACGGAATGGCCTCGGCCGGCTTTCCTTTTGCCATCAGCACGAGTCCGAGGTTGTAATTGCCCTCGCGATTGGCTGCATCCACCAGCAACGCCTTGCGAAATTCTTTTTCCGCGAGATCCGGTTTTTCCTGCGCCAGATAGACGTTCCCTAAATTGTTATGCAATCCCGCTGACTTCGGGTCCAGTTCGAGAGCGTGCCGGAACGCCTCCAATGCATTCGGAAAATCCTTTTCCTGGCTGTATATAATTCCCAGCAGTTTGTAGCCCGCGGAACTGGCAGGATGCAGTTTGATCTGCTCGAGCGTCTTGTTCCTGGCTTCTTCGACGGACCCCTGCTGCAGGAGCGTCTCCGCCTCGGCAAACGGAGAGGGAGCATTTGTTCTGGTTTGCGCAGCGGGGAACGGCGTCCGGCTCGCCTGCTGCCCCGCATAACTGAGGAGGCTTAGAAACGGCAAACTAGCCGCCACCAGGCCGAGCAGGATAGGGCTACCCTGTGCACCTTTGCCAGGCATCAGCCATGGTGAAAAAAACTTCATTCCAGCTTCAATCCGCCGCATTTGCCGCTCGTGGTCATCTAAATTTCAATGTAGCATTTCCAATGCCTGCTGAGCCATTTTGTGCTCTGGCTGCTTCTCAAGCAACGCCCGCAGCACCTCTTTTGCTTTTTCTCTTTCGTCAACAATGACGTACAGGCGGGCCAGGTTCATGTAGGCCTGATCAAAGGTCGGCTCCAACCGGATGCAGGTGAGGAATTGTTCCTTGGCCTGGTCGTATTGTTTTTCCCGCACGAACAATACGCCCAGATTATTCAGCGCGTCCGCATACCCGGGTCGTAAATGTACGGCCTGCTGCAAATACTGTTCCGCCTGCGAAAGTTTCTCCTGTCGCGCGTAGAGCATTCCGAGCGCATAGCTCACTTCCGGATTTTGCGGCTCGACCTCCAGCGCGTGAGTGAGCAATTTCTCGGCTTCCGCGTAATTTCCCTGCCGACGGTAGAGATTTCCCAGATTCAGAAGCGCGGTTGCATAGCCGGGTCTTGCCTGGAGCGACTGTCGAAAATCGCGCACGGCGTCCTCGACATGCCCCTGCTGTGCCGCAATCATTCCCAAATTGTTCCATGCTTCCGGATGGTTCGGGCGCAATTCGACGGCTTCCTCCAGATACTGCTGCGCTTTCTCGAGTTCATTGCGACGCAAATAGAGGGTTCCCAGGTTGTAATAGGCTTCTGGTTCCTTCGGCTTCGCCACAATCACCTGTTCAAACGCAGCGGCGGCCTGTTCCAGGTAGCCGCGCTGGAAAAGTGCCACGCCATAGGTAAAGTCATTCCTGGCAAACTGGCCTCCGTAAAGTGTTCCCTCGAAGGGCAGTCCCCTCCGCATGCGCTCTGCTGCGGTCCGTGGCACCAGTTTCACATCCTCCGCGATGCGTTCCGGTTTCACTTCTCCTTGATAGATCTTCACGATCAGCCCATTGCTGTCGATCAGCAGGGAAGTGGGAGCGCCGAGATCTCTTCGTCGATCGAACATGTGCCGGTAGATAATGTTGTAGATTCCAGCCATCTCCTCCGTGGCAAGCAGTATTGGGTAAGAAAACGCTTCCCTTGCCGCAAAACTCCGCACCGCGCCATCATCCCGTGGATCATCCAGGTTCACGCCGGCCAACTTTACGCTTGCCGAGTGGAGCACGGCCTGCTGCTTCTGCAGTATCCGCAACTGGTCCTTGCTCGGTTCCGAAGCCATGGCCCAAAAAGTAAGCAGAAGAAACCCGCCGCGAAAGGATTTCAGCTCTTGCTTTGCTCCCTGAAGGTCGGGCAGAGAGAATTCTGGTGCCCGCAATGGCTCAATGAGCCAGGTCTCTGCCAGGACCGGTAACGTTTCGGGGCGGAGCGGTTGTCCTGGACCTCGGTAGGTCCGAGTCGTGGCTGCAAACGGCCTGGCAACAAATTTTTCGTCACCTTCTGTAATTTCAATTCGGTTATTGATCGGCAACGAGTCGAATTTTTGCGTCAGCCCGTTGGGCCATCGAATGCTTGCGCGCACCGGTGCAGCCGTATTACCGACTCCGAAAAAAAGCTCTTTGCTGTGCTGCGACAAAAAGCCGGTTCCTGCCTGCAGGTATTTCGTTTGCTTCTTCCCGCCCGTTTCCAGTGTTACCGCCGCTCCAATCGCGTCGCGGTTACTTTTCGTGCCGCGCAGTCGGAAAGCAACCGAGTTACCGCAGTCCTTCATGCTGTTGTGCAAAATTCGGATTTGCGGGGCATTGCGGTTCTTCAGCAACAGTTCCAATCGGCCGTCGTGGTCCAGGTCGGCCAGTACAAACGAGCGGCTGTCTTCGATGAAATCCATGCCCACGACGCCCGATACATCAGAAAAGGTTCCATCCTGATTATTCAGATAGAGAACGTTCCGCTCGTACCCGTTCCAGGTCGCATCCGAACGGATCAATTCGTTGATGGCGTTCCAACCGCGTTCATAGCTCTCCGAGGGCGTCGCCGTCTGTGGTGATTTTGCGACCACCTGCCTCCAGAAAAAGCTGGAAACATCGCGCTCATCCCAACCCGTCAGGTAACCATTGGCGATATACAAATCCGAGAAACCATCGTGATCAAAGTCCCAGGCAGCTGTCGACCACGACCACCGTCCCATCTCCACTCCAGCAGGCTCCGCCACATTTTGAAACTGCCCATTCCCCTGGTTTCGATACAAGGAGTTCCCGGCCATGTGTCGCCGGTAAAGTTCGCGAATCATTTCCGGATCTTTTTCGTGGAACTGACCCTGTCCGAAAACGCGCATACCTGAAGGAACCCACATTCCCGCAGCGTAGATGTCCTGTTTTCCATCGTTGTCCATATCGAGCCAGCACGCGCTCATACCGGCCCCAGCCTCTTCGACCTGCGCTTCCGCCGAAGTTACCGCAAATGTGCCGTCGCCCTTGTTCCGGTACAAATTATTCCGGCCAAAGTCGTTCACCACGTACAAGTCCGGCCAGCCGTCCGCGTTGTAATCTCCCCAACTGCACGCGAAGCTGTAGCGATTGTTATCCGCATTCAGGCCGGCAGCCTCGGTTCGGTCCTGAAAGACACCGTTGCCCTCGTTGTGAAATAGAAAATTGGGAGGCCCGTTTCGCGCATCAAAATACGGCGCAGGATAGTGATACTGGTCTAGCCCGAGGTAGTAACTGTACAAGCAAAAATAAATATCCAGCCGCCCGTCGCAATCGTAATCCGCCACTGCCGCATGCGTAAACGTGCCCTCAGGCGGTTGTTTGAACTCGAAGGCGTCGCGCTTCAGCTGAAATTTTCCATTTCCCTGGTTCAGAAACAGCAAGGGCCCGTTCCCGCAGACCACCAGCAAATCCTGCAATCCCTTGTTTTCAAAGTCCGCAAACAGCGCGCATGCGGTGCCATCGAGCACGTCCACGCCGGCCGTTTCTGTGACATCCTCAAATGTCCCATCGCCGCGATTGTGATAAAGCCGGTTCGGCAACCCTGGCGGCTGGCAAACGTAAAAATCATCCAATCCGTCACCGTCGAAATCCCCGGCCGCCAGCCCGTTGTTTCCGTAAACATCGATTCCGGATGCTCCGTCGACGACCGTGCGCCAGTAATCCACACCGTGGAGCAATTGCTTCCGATACGATTCCGTCTGTCCCAGGGCTTGCTCGGTCACGTCGATGAAAACCGGCTGTTGCGCACGGCTAATCGCTTCTTCCTGGGTCTGCCACTTGCGCACTTGCCAGCCGCTCGACTGATCGCGTGACCATTCCATCTCCCAAAACCCAATGCGTTCTTCCCGTCCGCCCGCCTGGCGCAAGCCGGCAAAGTCGTAGCGAATTTTAACGCGAAATAACATCGCCGTCGCCGCAATGGGTTCTATGCCCACAATTTCGAACTCCGCCGTCTCTAGGCGTGCGAATGCCGCCAGATACGTTTTCATCCCCTCAAGTAACCGCTCCCGTCCGGTCACTTGCTTCGATCCAAATTGCCGACGCACTACCTCGATCCCGTATCTGGACTGAATGGTATTTTCCTGCGCAGGGTTGAGAGCGGTTGCTTCCACCGAGCCATCGAGGAATTTCCCAAGCACATCAAGCGCTGGCGGCCCCGACTTTAGACCCGTCGACCACCCATCGAGTAGCTGTTTTATTTCGAATGCATATTTCTCCGCCGTGTACTCATCGGATCCGGGCACGATCAATCGCAAAATGTCGTCCAGCGGAGATTTGACCGGATAATGTGCGGTCAAACGGAAATCATGAAACGCGAAATTAGACTGTTCGGCAAGATTCTCAGGCAACCGCACACCGAGAGGCCCTCCCAGTAACGGAGCCGGCAGGAATAGCATTGGCGTCCATCGCAAGCCTCGCAAAAGGTGGCGCCGGGAAAATCTGATTGGCTCGTTTTTGTGACGGGACATTCTTTGGTGCCGCGCAGCTACGGCGCACTGTTCGTATGCTAGCATCAGCCTCAGACGGTTCCAAACTCAAGGCGAACGGGGCGCGCCCTCACTTGACTGGTGCAGGGCCGCTCGATGCCCCCGGAATCAGTTCCGCGGCAATGTGATACTCCTTGCCCTTCGGATTAACCGATTCGGATAGTTCGTGCAACGCGTCCGCGGCAATCTGTCCGAGAGTATCCCTGTGGACGTCCACGGTCGTAATCGAAGGATTGCAGTATTCTGCCAATCTCGTTTTATCGAATCCCGTCACCGAGATATCTTCCGGGACGCGGCAACCTACTGCTAGCAAACCTTTAATTACTCCCACCGCCGTCAAGTCGTTTACGGCCATCACGGCGGTCGGTCGCGGATCCATTTTTCCGATGGTCAAGCCTGCTTTTAGTCCGCCTTCGAATCGCAAATCGCCGTGGAAAATCGGTCCAGGTTCCATGCCGAGCGCCAGCATGCTCTTCTCATACGCTTCTAGTCGCACGAGGCTCGATTTCAGCTGTGGCCTGCCTGCGACGAAGGCAATTTGGCGGTGTCCGTATCCATGCAGGTGCTTGACGATCTGCTCGACACCCGAAACGTAATCGATGCGCAGATTGCTCATGTACTGTTTCACCGGCGCCAGGTCCAGGAACGTTACGGCAATTCTTCTACGCGCCAATTCGTGGATCAGTTGCAGGCTGATTTCCGAAGTCATGATCGCCACGCCGCGGACCTTATGCTCCATCATGCGCTGGGCCGCCGCTCGAGTTCGTCGCGGCTCGTAATTTGTGTCACTCAAGATCGCGTCATAACCCAGTTGCCGCGCGCGAGCTTCAAAACTCTTTATGATTTCGGGAAAAAACGGATTCTCGATGTCCGAAACAATGATCCCCAGTGTGCGACTGTCTCGCGAAGCCAGTTGGCGAGCATACGCGTTCGGAAAGTAGCCCAACTTCTTCACGGCCGTATGCACCAGCCGGTGCGCCCGCTCTCCCGCTTTGCCCGTATTGTTCAGCACGTTGGAAACGGTCGCTGTGGAGACCCCCGCGGCCTTAGCAACATCACTGATCGTTACCCCGCGCACTTCAGCATCCTCGAGCCCTCGACGATTCACTACTTAACATAATCCGCTGGTCGCACCCCGATTTCGATGGTTGCGGAGTCTGGGAGAAGAAAAATTGCTTGACAACATTCAAAATAGCATGATATCCCTCTTTGCAAGCAGTTTGTTTTGGGGTTGCTTTTGGGTTAAGCGGTTAACAACCTTTCCGGTTTTTAGGGGTTCAGACATCGGACAGTTTCACCTTCCGCAGGGGCCTTCTGCGGAAAGCGTTGATCGAGGGCCGGCAGCCAGGCACCGCTTGCAAACGCGAACGGGCCTAACGGGCTGCGTTACGTTCTGACCCGGGAATTGTGACCGCAAAAAGTTTGGCATTAGAAGTAGCGTCGGGGCTGAGGAGGAAAGTTCATGCATCGCAATTCAATCTCAACGTGGGTCGCCAGGTTGACTCTAGTGCTGGCAGTTGCTGTCGCTCTCTTGCTCGGCGCCGGGCCGTCTCTGGCTCAGGTAGACACGGGCGGCATTCAGGGTACGGTTTCCGATGCTTCCGGAGCCACTATTTCTGGGGCTAAGGTGGTGCTCCTGAATGAGGGGACTGGCGCTTCACTCACCAATACGACGGCTGGGGACGGTGTCTTCAAATTCTCCCCCGTCCGTATCGGAAGCTACACGTTAACGGTGACTTTCCAGGGATTCCAGACCAGCACACAAAAAGAAATTCACGTCAACGTCGGGGCGGAGGTTGTTGCCAACTTTACCTTGCAGCCCGGTAAGGTTTCCGAAGTTATCGAAGTTACGGGCGCAGCTCCCGTTCTCCAGTCTCAAGACGCCTCGGTTGGCCAAGTTATCGATACCCAAGCGGTGAACAATCTGCCCTTGAATGGCCGCAATTTCACGTTCCTTGCCCAGTTGGCTGCCGGCGTGAACACGCCGCAGGCGGATACCCGTGGTAACGCTGCAAGCGGTGCCTTCGCCGCCAACGGCTTGCGTCCTGCCCAGAATAACTACTTGCTCGATGGTATCGACAATAACTCGGACACCGTGGACTTCTTGAACGGCACGAACTTCGTCGTCCTGCCGCCGGTAGATGCAATCGAAGAGTTTAAAGTGGAGACCTCCGGGTTCAGCGCCGAACATGGCCGTTCCGGCGCCGCGGTTCTGAATGCCACCATCAAGTCAGGCACGAATCAGTTCCACGGTTCCGCGTGGGAATTTTTCCGCAACGATGTGCTTGATGCCGCTGATTATTTTGAAAACGCCGGCAATGTTCCGAAAGGCGCTTTGCGGCAGAATCAGTTTGGCGCCACAATCGGCGGGCCGGTGATTATTCCTCACGTCGTGAATGGCCGCAATAAATTGTTCTTCTTCGGCGACTACGAAGGCCTGCGCCGCGTCCAGGGCACCATCTTGACCGGAGGCGTACCCACCCTGGCAGAGCGCAATAGCAACTATACGGACTACACCGACCTGATTGCCGGTCAGACGGGGACCGACACAGACCTACTCGGTCGAATTTTTCCGCATGGAACGATTATGGATCCGGCTACCACAAGGCAGTTGCCAGGTGGCGGTTACGTGCGTGATCCCTTCACGAATGGGACCTGCGCCGGTGTGACCAACTTTGTGGGACAAGTTACCAATTGCGGTCTAAACAAACTTCCTGCAACTCGCTTGGATCCCAATGCCATCGATCTCCTGAATCTTTATCCGCTTCCAACCAGTTCTGGCTTGTCCGGGAACTATTCGAATTCCCCGAAACTTTATGAACACAGGAACTCCTTTGACGCTCGTATGGATGCCAATTTCAGCGAGCACGATCAACTCTTCTTCCGCTTTAGCTATGTCGATGACCCGCAATTCATCCCTGGCATCTTCGGTGGGATTGCCGATGGTGGTGGTTTCCAGCAAGGAAATCAGACGGCCAATGCGCAGCAGACCGTCCTCGGCTGGACGCATACATTTAATCCGACTGCTATCAACGTGGCCCGTGTGGGATTCAACTATCTTCATACTACGCGTGTTTCTCCAGAAGCCAACGATCTGTCGAACATCCCCCTGACCTATGGCATCCAGGGTATTCCTCAACAAACTGAAAATGGCGGTCTCCCAGCCTTTGGCATTCAGGGTCTCCAGACATTGGGAAGCAACGCCTTCCTGCCCTCGGATGAAGTGACTTCCACGCTCCAGGTTTCCGACGACTTCACGAAGATCTACGGGAAACACACCTTCAAGGCTGGCTTCGAATACCAACACGTTAAATTCTCGACGTTGCAGCCACCTTGGTCGCGCGGTCAATTTAACTACGACGGCGCTTACACGAACGTGATGAGATGCGAGTCAGGGCGCTAACAATACGGGCGCTGCGGACTTCTTGCTGATCCCAACAGTCTCCTCAGTGCCAGGCGGCGTAGATTACGTCGGAGGCTCTAACGATGTTTTCGTCTCGAACATCTCTTTGACCGACAACGGCAAGAATTATTATGGCGGGTATGTCCAGGACGACTTCAAGGTTACCTCAAAGCTGACATTAAACCTTGGCGTGCGCTGGGATTATTTTGGTCTAGTCTTTGAACATCACGGAAACCAGGCCAACTTTGTGCCTGGTGGGGCTCCGGGCGGCAATCCGATGTACATCATTCCGTCGGGACCAAATCAGAATAACCTCTCAACGGGCTGCAGCACCTGCTTTACAGACTTGCTCGCCAAAGACGGCATCACTCTTGCCCAGACCAACATCTACGGCAAGGGGCTTGGGAACTCACAGCCAAATAACTTTGCGCCACGCGTTGGCTTTGCCTACCAGGTGACTCCGAAATTGGTTGTCCGCGGTGGATTTGGTCTCTTCTACAATGGCTTCGAGAATCGCGGATTTTCGCCAAATATCGGTGAGAACTATCCCTTCCAGTTCAACTTTGAATTCAATCCGCACAGCAACTTTAAACCGTATCTATTCCTCAATGGCGATGGAACGCCTTGTTCCACAGCAGGTCCCGGGGGATCGGCAACGTTTGAAACCGGATTCTCTTGCACTCCTCTCGATCCTACGATCGTGAATGCCAACGGTTTGACTTTACGGGGTATTCAGTTCGATTATAAGACGCCCTATTCGATGGGCGGTAATCTGACCGTGCAGTATCAGCTCACGCCCACCATGTCCATTCAGGCGGCCTATGTCAATTCATCGGCCCGCCATCTGGAAACCTTCCCGGGATCGAACAACGTCACGTCGGTTCAACCCAAGGGAGCCACTGCAAGTAACTTCGTGCAGTTCCCAGATTTTTCACAAAATGCCAGCTACGCTGCGACACAGGGCAACAGTTCTTATAACGGCCTCCAAACCAAGTTGGAAAAGCAGTTCGGAGGCGGACTTAGCTTCCTGGCTGCCTATACTTGGTCTCAAACACGCAGCGACGCTGGGGACCTGCTGAATGGCGGAAGCTTGGCGAACTACCGTGCGCAAGCGGTTCCAGGTTTCGGCATTCAAGGGTGACTATGGCTTGGCATCCTTCGACATCCGAAACGTCTTCCACTTTAGTGGCAGCTATGATCTGCCATTTGGCAAAGGCAAACACTTTGCTACCAACGCGAGTGGAGTCACAAACCAGATCATCGGTGGTTGGAGCGTGAACACGATCATCACCGTCCAGGGTGGTCAACCGATTACGCTTACCTGCCCCAGCAATACGGCCGTCGGTCTCGGTTGCTATGACCTAAGAGTCAGCGGACAAAGTCCCAAACTCGGGATTTATACGGACGCAAACGGCAAGCCAAATTGGATCGGGAATGCCGGTGCCTTTGTTCAGCCGTGCACCCTGGATTCCACAGGGCAGCCTTCTGGCACACCGGTTGGCTGCGTGCCCCTTACAGGCCTTGCAGTTTTGGGAGGTGGTCCTGCCCAAATTGCGGGTCCCGGATTCCGCCGCATCGACTTCTCCATCTTCAAAAACTTTAATTTCAAGGAGCGCTATACGCTCCAGTTCCGGACGGAGATTTTCAACGTCTTCAACCATCCCAACTTTAACGCGCCGAACTTCGGTGGCAACGGTGTTGTCGCCATCGGTGGTTCGGGCGACTATACCAGTTCAACGTTCGGCGAAATCGGATCGACCCGCGATGCTCCCTACGACGCGCGTCAGATCCAGTTCGCTCTGAAGTTCTTGTTCTAGTGGTGCAGTGACCGATCGCCGCAAGTCGCGCTCCCACCCTGCGCGTCTTGCGGCGATTCACTTTCTAGGCCCTCTTCACGTTCTGTCTCGGCTGGATTGCAGTGTTAAACTACAAAGATTGTGACCAATAGATTCTGCTTGCATTGCTCTCTTTTTCTGGCCCTCCTCTGTATTCTCCCGGCAAGGGCCCAAACCAAGCAGAACAAGAATCAGGATCTGGATCGCAAATTTCAAGCCGCGGTCGCCAGCTACGACGCGGGCCGTTTCGCAGAAGCTGCCGCTGATCTGGAGAAACTGGTGCTCGAAGTTCCGGAAAGCTTTGAAGTTCACGAGCTACTCGGCTTGGTCTATTCGGCCCAGTCGCAAGAATCCAAGGCCGCCGTACACCTTCGGGAGGCGGTCCGTCTTAAACCAAATTCGGCGGAAGCTCGAGTGAATTTCGCCACAAACCTTGCGCGTGCTGGTAAATTCGATTTGGCCGAAACACAATTCAAAAAGGCGGTTGAACTCGAGCCGAACAATTACGACGCCAACCACGATCTGGGCGAACTCTACCTCCAGGCAGGAAAGGTTGCTGCTGGCCTAGCTTTTCTCGAACAGGCTCAACACACGAAGCCTGCAGCCTACGACAATGGCTACGATCTTGCGCTCGCTTACCTCCTTACCGGCCGGCTCAAACAGGCCCGTCAACTGACGGAGGAACTTCTGCGCACCCGGGAGACAGCGGAGCTGCACAACCTTCTGGCCCAGATCGAAGAGCGAGATGGAAACTTCGTCAGAGCCGCCAATCAGTTCGAACTTGCCGCCCACGCCGATCCCAGTGAAAGCAATCTCTTTGATTGGGGCAGTGAACTCCTACTGCACCGTACCCTTGACCCTGCCGTCGAAGTGTTCAAGCAAGCATCCGAGCGTTATCCCAAGTCACCGCGTTTGATCATCGGCCTTGGCATGTCCTACTATTCTCGTGGCAACTATGACGATGCTGTCAAAGCCCTGCTTCGCGGTGCGGATCTCGACCCGTCCGATCCCAATTGCTATCTTTTCCTCTCCAAGGCTTTTGATAGCTCTCCCTCGCAGGCAGACGAAGTGATAGAGCGCTTCCGGCGCTTTACCGTGTTGCAACCGGGCAATGCACGCGCACTGTACTACTACGCCCTGAGTCTCTGGAAAGGGAAGCGCGAGAAAGATCCAACTCTCGACATCGCGCTAATCGAGTCTCTTCTGCGGAAGTCGATCGCTCTGGACCCCAACTTGCCCGAATCGCACTTGCAACTGGGCAATCTCTATGCGGATCAGAATAAATACAACGAGGCCATTGCCGAATATCTCCGCGCCCGAGAACTCGGCCCCGACCTTTCAGACGTCCGGTACCGGCTTGGTCAAGCCTATGTGCGCACCAATCAACGGGACCTCGCCCAGAACGAGTTTGAAGTGTACCAGAAGCTCCGCGAGCAGCATTTGGCCGAACTAGACAAGCAACGAGCCGATATCCGCCAGTTTGTTTTTTCTGAGAAGAATTCCACGGGAGCAAAACCGTAATTCGAAATTCTTGACTTTGTTTGTACTGAGGCTTACTTTGACGATTTCAGTGACGGATTGGCGATGAAAACTTATTCTTCCCTGTGCTCGGCGAAGGACCTTTTCTCGGTTCCTGGCAGTTCCGTATCCTCGCCAGAGGAACGCGCCCGCCAGCTTGCCTATAACCGCCGAGATTTTCTTCATACAGCAGCGGGACTTACCCTTGGAGGTACTCTGCTCGGTTCTACCTCGCTATTACACGCCGCGCTCGCTCCCAAAAAGCGCAAGGTTGTCGTCATTACCTTTGGTGGCGGTGCACGCGACCAGGAAACCTTTGCTCCGGAAGGCCAGGAAAATATTCCTCATCTCATCAGCGAGCTTATCCCGCAATCCACTTTCTTCACGCAAGTCGTGAATCGTGGCATCCTGGGCCATTACGTCGCCACCGCCAGCCTTGCCACCGGTGTTTATGAGACGGTCAACAATTTTGCTTCGCTTCCACCCGAACATCCCACCGTTTTTGAATATTTCCGGCGCGATCTGAAACGCCCTGCTTCCGATGCCTTTGTCGTTGCGCCCAGCAACGGTTTCAACCGTATCGGCGGCAGCAACCATCGCTCGTTTGGTCCCTCCTTTGGTGCAAACGTTATCCTCCCGAAGCATCTCCTGACTGCGGCAGCTTCCGGCAGCACCGACTACGAACATCTCTTGCGCGATAACTATGAAACCCCGCTTTACACTCCGCAACTCGGTGGCAACGAGTTCGAGCTCCAGCAACTGGAACTGATCCTGAAACTCTCCGTCGACGAATTCAAATCCAGTGCGCTTACCATTTCCAGTCCCGACGAACTTTCCGTGTATATCGTTCGTCAACTGATGCGCCAGGTTGCTCCGAGTCTCTTGTGGATCACGATGCACGACATCGATATCGCCCATGCCGGCGCCTATTCCCTCTATATCGACGGAATCCGCCGCACCGATCGCCTTTGCGGCGAAATCTGGAAGATGATTCAGACCGAGCCGGAGTACGCCGGCAATACCACCTTGTTCATCCTTCCCGATTTTGGCCGCGATTCCGACGACGATTCCGGTGGAAACGGTTTCCAGCACCACCGCACGGGTGACGCTCTCTCTCGCACCACCTGGATGATGGCTCTGGGCGCCGGCGTTGCTCAGGGAAAAGTTTTCGACCGACCCATGCAGCCGACCGATCTTGTGCCCACCATCGGCGCTATCCTCGGTTTTACGGCTTCCATGGCCCAGGGGAGTCCCATACCCGAACTTTTGTAATGCTTATGCTGCCACGCGACCTCAAACCGCAACTCTTCCATGCCTACCCGCCGGAGGCTAAAAAGCTGGCCACGAATTATCTTTCGGCTCTGCGGCGCCTGCCGCTCAGTTTTGTCCCGAGTCTTCTGCGCGAAGTCATCGATTACGACTACCGCTTCCCTGCCGAACGCAAAGCGCTTGAACGGGAGCTGGCTAACCTGGACTCGCTTTCTTCAGAGCAATTAGCCCACTGGTTTGCTGGCTTCGGACCGATTCGGCTTTCCTCACAGCTTGAAAATATGGATTGGGTCAATTCGCCGGCCATTTTCGTTGAACAACTCTCAGCGTACCTCTGGACTACGCATCAGGTCGATGCCTTTCGCGATGCTGCAACAGACTATGCCAATCGCTTGCAGTCCGTAATAGTCCCCGCTCCACCGGCCATTCCGCGGCTTGGCATCACCGTGATTGGTCATGGTGTCGATTCCTACGACCAGCCCCTTTTTCGCAAGCTTCGCCCGCATGGCGCCTACTTCACCAACGTTTCCCCAGGCAACGGCATGAAGCAACTGGTGGACGCCGTCGCCGCCAGGGCCAAGTCCACTCCCGAGCCTTACGCCCATTGGTACATCGATGGTGGGGAAGCCGTGCCTCACGATCGTTCCCTTACCAGCGTTTCCTATCACGGTCTCGAGCCCGCTCGTGCGGCGTTGTCTGCGAAACTCCAGAAAGAAATCGAACGTCCCGGAATGGGCCCGGAAGCCCTTCGCACTACCCTCGCGCAATTGCGCCCCACCGATCTTGGCTTCGACAATTCCGGTGACGCCGTTCTCGATCGCTTTCAGGTCAAACTGCTCACCGAAGCTTCGGGCACCCAGGTTTTCAGCACCACATTCGCACAGTGGGCGGCGCGCGAAGCACTTCGCCGCGCTCAGCCTCTCACCATGCTGGTCCGTTTCGCTCCCCGCCAGCGCCAAAAACCCCTGAACGAACTTTTTTACGGTAAACACGATTCGATCGAGTTCGATCCTATTGGCTCGCTGGTCGATGCCGATTTTGGCGCTTACTACAACTGGTTAAATCAGCAGCGTCTCACGGGCGCCGATCGCTCCTCGTTCCTGGTCTGGTTTGAAGGCCACAATCAAGCCGTAGCGATCGGGCCTGGCCTGGCGCGTGGCACCAGCTCCAGTTCCGCCGGAGATCTGAATCAATTGTTGGCGTGGACCAGCTGAGTGGGAGAAGAGAGTTTGCGCTGCGTCGCCTGAAGTCAGGCAGCGCGCGATTTTTGCACTTGCTCGAGAGTGAATGCGCTCCATTCACTTATCTGTAAAAGTTAACTATTGTTTCGTCTATCCACGTACCTATTTTCTGTCTTTCGAAAGGGAAAACTATGGAACGTCGCGACTTCTTGAAAACCACAACCACTGTGATCGCCGGCGCCACGCTTGCTCCGCGCACCTTCGCAGCCAATCCTTCGCTCCCGTCCGGCTCCTCACCCGACGGCCGGCTCGTCATTCCGATCAATCGCAATTGGAGATACAGCAAGTCCGTTGTGGACGGCGCGCATCGCAAGGAGTTTGACGATTCCGGATTTGACCACGTCGTTATTCCGCATACCAACGTCCGGCTTCCCTGGCATAGTTTCGACGACAAGGATTATGAATTCGTTTCCCTTTACCGCCGTCGCTTTCGATTGCCCACAGAAGCCAAGGGCAAGCATGTCTTCGTTGACTTTGAAGGCGTGATGACTGCTTCCACGGTGTGGATCAATGGCGTCCGCCTTGGAGAATACAAGGGTGGCTACACGCCTTTTTCCTTCGATCTCACCCCGCATCTCGACTTCGACGGGGAAAATGTTCTGGCCGTCGATGTCGATTCCCGCGAGCGCGCCGACATTCCTCCGTTCGGCTTCCAGATTGATTACCTCACCTTCGGCGGCATCTATCGCGAAGTGTCCCTCCGCATCGTTCCCGGAACGTTTATCGAGAATATTTTCGCCAAGCCAAAGGATGTTCTCACTCCCCATCTCTCTGTCGATGTGGATTGCTTCCTGATGCATCTGGAAGCTTCGACTGAACCGCTCACCCTCGAAGTCGATCTTCGCGAGGGGGATCGTGTCATCGCCAAGGGTAGCCAAAAAGTTCCGGCCACGGAGGCCTCCGCGGAACCGATCGTGCATGGTATTCGGCTGGAAAATCTCTCCGGCATCAAACTCTGGGATCTCAAAACCCCGAACTTGTATACCGTTCATGTGCGCGTCATGCGCGGCACGCAGCTGGTCGATCGCGACACCCGCACCATCGGATTCCGCGAAGCGTCTTTCACCGACCACGGTTTCGAACTCAACGGCAAAGTCATCAAACTGCGGGGGCTCGACCGTCATCAGACCTTCCCCTTTGTCGGACAGGCCATGCCAGGCCGCTGTCAGCGCAGTGATGCCAATATCCTTCGCCACAAACTGAAGACCAATATTGTTCGCACCTCTCACTATCCCCAGTCGCGCCATTTCCTCGATGCTTGCGATGAAATGGGATTGCTCGTGCTCGAAGAAATTCCCGGCTGGCAGCACATCGGCGACGAAGCCTGGAAGCTGATCTCCATCGACAACGTCAGCCGCATGATTCGACGCGACTGGAACCACCCGAGCGTCATTCTCTGGGGCGTCCGCATCAATGAGTCGCTCGACGATCACGATTTCTACACGCGCACCAACGCTGTGGCTCACAAGCTCGATCCCACTCGCCAGACCGGTGGCATCCGCTACTTCCAGGAATCTGAATTTCTTGAAGACGTTTTCACGATGAACGATTTCGGTTTCCCGCTGAAACCACCTAACCATCCGCGTTATCTCAACACCGAGTTCGTTGGCCACACCTATCCCACCAAAACGATCGACCAGGTGGAGCGACTCCAGGAACACGCCCTGCGGCATGCCCGGATTCACAATCAACTTGCCTCGAGTCCGCAATATGCCGGTGGCATCGGCTGGTGCGCGTTTGACTACAACACCCACTCCGATTTCGGCAGCGGCGACCGCATCTGCTATCACGGCGTCACCGACATGTTCCGGGAATTCAAGCCCGCCGGTGGATTCTACAAATCACAGTGCGATCCTTCGGACGAAATCGTTCTTGAACCCGCCTTCCACTGGGCTCGCGGCGACGAGTCCATCGGCTTTACCAAGGGCGTGGTCTTCTCAAACTGCGAGCACCTGAAATTCTATGTCGGCGACAAGCTCGTCGCGGAAGCCGATCCCAATAAACAAGAATTTGCCCATCTCGGCTACGCTCCTTTTGTTGCGGAACTCGGGAAAGCCGTGAATCACTGGGGAGATTTGCGGATTGACGGCTATATCGACGGCAAGGTGGTCATCTCCAAAACCATGTCCGGAAGGGGAGTCGACCAGAAATTCACGCTGCTTCCAGACGACACCAAGTTGAATGCCGATGGCGCTGATACCACGCGCGTCGTTATTCGCGTCACCGATGAGTTCGGTGCCATCCGTCCGTTTGCCAACGATGCCGTCAAGTTCGAGCTCGACGGTCCGGCCGAAATCATTGGCGACAATCCCTTCGCCTTGATCGGTGGTACGGGCGCCATCTGGATTCGTGCCAAGGAACAGCGGGGCAAGGTCACGCTTACCGCCACTCACCCGGTACTAGGCAAGCAGCAAGTTGTCTTTGAATTTTCTGCGATTCCTGCGGAACTCGCCTGAGCGCGGCGGGAACGCCAGGAAATTACTACAGCTGTCTGGCACTTTCAGGCGCGCGCGATGAGCGTGCGCCTGCGATTTGTCCGAGAGGAGATTTACTTCGTGATGGATATAACGCCAAAGACCCTATTCTCACTTGTGCTGGTGTTTGTTTCACCCCTTCTTGGCGGTACCGCAACGGCGCAATCCAGTTTCGATTTGCGCTCGCCCGACAAGCGCATCGAAGTGCGGGTGCGTACTGTTCCACGACTCCGCTACGACGTTCTCCTGAACGGCCGAGCTCTACTTGAGGATTGCACGCTCTCTCTTGATGTCGACCACGTCACACTGGGCATCAACTCTAAAGTAGTCTCTGCAAAGGAGCGCAGCTACGATCAGGTGATCGAACCGCCTGTCCGTCAGAAATTCGCCAAGCTTCGTGACAATTACAACGAACTTCGCCTCGAACTTGAGGGACATTATTCCGTCGTCTTCCGCGCCTACAATGAAGGCGCGGCTTATCGATTTGAAACCGCGCTTCCCGAGAAAGAGGTGAAGATTTACGGCGAAGAAGTGAAATTCAATTTCGCCGGAAACGCCATCGCCTACTTCCCGCAGGAAGACAGTTTCATGTCTCACAACGAGCGGAAATATCTCCCGCAGCATCTGAGTGAAATTGCCCCACCCTTTTTCGGTTCTATGCCCGTTGTTCTGGAAGCGGGAGGCGGCGCAAAAGTCGCACTCGCTGAATCCGACCTGGAACAATATCCGGGTCTGTGGTTCCACGGCACCGGTGGCCCCAGCCTCGTCGGCACCTTTCCCCACTATCCCTTGAAGGAACGGCTCGAAGGTGACCGCAACCTGTTCGTTACGGAAACCGCCGACTACATTGCCGTCACTTCCGGCACGCGAACATTTCCCTGGCGAATCATCGGTATTGTCGATCGCGACGCCGATCTCCTAACCAACCAAATTGTTTATCTGCTCGCCAAACCTTCGCAGCTCGAGGACACCTCCTGGATCAAGCCCGGCAAGGTGGCCTGGGATTGGTGGAACGCCAACAATGTTTACGACGTCGATTTCAAGTCAGGCGTCAACACGCAAACCTACAAGTACTACATCGATTTTGCCGCCAAATATGGCCTGCAGTACATCATTCTTGATGAAGGCTGGTACAAGCTCGGCAACGTACTGGAAGTCGTTCCCGAAATCAACATGGAAGAACTGACTGCCTACGCCAAGCAAAAAAATGTCGGCATCATTTTATGGGTGGTCTGGAAGTCGCTCGATGATCAGCTCATTCCAGCTCTTGATCTGTATGCCAAGTGGGGCATCAAGGGCATAAAAGTCGACTTCATGCAGCGCGACGACGAATTGCTGATCAATTTCTATCACAAAGTCAGCATGGAAACTGCCAAGCGCCACATGCTCGTTGATTTTCACGGCGGTCAGAGGCAGATCACCATGACGCGCACCTGGCCCAACATGATCAGCGGCGAGGGCGTACGCGGCATGGAGTGGAGCAAGTGGAGCGCGGATTCCGAACCGAAGCACAACGTTACGCTGCCCTTCACGCGAATGTTTCTTGGTCCCATGGATTACACGCCGGGCGCCATGCGCAACGCCACGAAACAAACTTTCGCTCCCATATTTCAACAACCGATGGCTCTGGGCACGCGTTGCCAGCAGCTCGCCATGTACGTAGTCTATGAGAGCCCACTGCAGATGCTCTCCGATAGCCCCTCGAATTACATCCACGAACCGGAAGCGATGGAATTCCTCTCGCCGATTCCTTCGGTCTGGGACGACAGCAAGGCGCTTGACGGAAAAATCGGCGAATACGTTGCCATTGCAAGAAAAAGTGGTAACGACTGGTATGTAGGCGCGATGAACGACTGGACTGCCCGCGAAATCGAGATCAGCTTTTCATTCCTTCCTGCGGGAGAATTTTCTATTTCCTACTACGAAGACGGCCCCAATGCCGATCGCAACGCGAGCGACTACCGGCTGGTCAAAACCAAGGTGAATCGTTCGAGCAAATTCAAAATCAAGTTGGCCCCCGGCGGCGGTTGGGCGGCTCACATTCACCCGTAAGAGAAGTTTTTAGAAAAAAGTTGGCAGGCAGACCTGCTGCACCCCATGGACACGTATTGCGAAACGGTTGCTTCCTGGTGTCGGGGTGGCTCGAGGAAGCTCTCTCGTATGTTACTTTCTGTCGAGGTAGTGCAGTTCGCTCACTTCCTTCAGCCGAGCGGCGGCGGTTTCCGCGGTTATATCCCTTTGCGGCGATGCCAACATCTCATAGCCGACCATAAATTTCTGCACGATCGCCGATCGCAATAACGGTGGAAAATAGTGCGCATGAAAATGCCATTCCGGATGCGCCTGTCCATCGGTGGGCCCCTGGTGAAATCCCATCGAGTAGGGAAACGATGTTTCAAACACATTGTCGTATCGGGTTGTCGTGCGCCGCAGAATATCTGCCAGCAGGTCCCGTTCCTGCCCGGAAAGTTCCACCATTGCTCCGAGGTGCCGCTTGCCGAGCAGCAGCGTCTCGAAGGGCCAGACTGCCCAGAAGGGCACCACCACCGCAAACGCCTCATTCTCGCAAACGACGCGTTCCTTGCGCTTTAGTTCAATCGCCAGATAATCGCACAGCAGGCACGAGTTATTTTTCTCGCGATACCCACGAAACGATTGCAGTTCGCGCGCTGGAATATTCGGTATCGAAGCGTTTGCCCAAATCTGGCAATGCGGATGCGGGTTGCTAGCGCCCATCAGCGCGCCACGATTCTCAAAAATCTGTACGTGGTTTACCCAACCGGTCCGGCCGAGCTCCAGGAATTGTTCTGCCCACACGTCAATCACGGCTCGAATTTCTGGTACACTCATGCGCGGAATCGTCAAATCGTGCCGCGGCGAAAAGCACACCACGCGGCAAATACCCGCTTCGGTTTCTGCCACGAGTAAACCCGCTTCATTCAGACGCTGTTCCGGAACATTCGGCAGCAACGCCGCATAATCATTGTCGAAAACAAAGGTACTCGCGTAGTTCGGGTTGCGCGCCCCGCCGGCTCTTTCGTTTCCCGGACAAAGGTAACACCCCGGGTCGTAGGCGAGCGAAGTGGCTACCGCGGGGCTCTCGATTTTTCCCTGCCAGGGGCGCTGCGTCCGGTGCGGCGATACCTGCACCCACTCACCCTGCAGCGGATTGTATCGGCGATGTGGTTTTTGCCACTGTCCAAGGTTATTCATCGAATCGACTCATTCACTTTGCGGCCTTCCCCGAGTAACCGTTCGGATGCAGACGTCGCCATTCCCAGGCCGTTCGAATGATCGACTCGAGTCCCGCGAATTCTGGCTTCCAACCCAACTCTTTCTTGATTTTGTCGGAACTGGCCACCAGTACGGCGGGATCCCCCGGGCGCCGGGCGACCTCTATGACTGGAATTGCGTGTCCTGTCACACGCCGGACCGTTTCGATCACTTCACGGACGCTGAAGCCCTTTCCATTTCCCAGGTTGTAAATCAATCTGTCTTTTTCAGCCAGCGCTTCCAAAGCAAGCAGGTGTGCACTGGCCAAATCGCTGATGTGCACGTAATCGCGCACGCACGTTCCATCGGGAGTCGGATAGTCCGTCCCATAAATTGCGATATTGTCCCGCTGGCCGAGGGCCACCTGCAGGATCAGCGGAATCAGATGCGATTCGGGATGGTGATCCTCTCCTCGTTCGCCGACCGCCCCGGCCGCGTTGAAATACCGCAGGCACGCATAACGCAGCCCATGGATTCGGTTCATCCAATCCAGCATGCGCTCCACCAACAGCTTCGATTCACCGTAGGTGTTGGTTGGCTGTAACTTGTCGGTCTCTTCGATTGGCGTGCGTAGAGGGGTCCCGTAAAGCGCAGCCGTCGAGGAAAACACAAATCGTCTTACCCCATGCGCTAGCAACGCTTCGAGCAAGGTCAGCGCATTCGCCGTATTGTTCCGGAAATATTTCTCCGGGAACTTCATCGATTCGCCCGCCTCGATGAAAGCCGCAAAATGCATTACCGCATCGACCTGGTGTTCGAGAAAGATGCGGTCGAGCAGCTCGCGATCGGCAATACTGCCTTCCACGAATTTCACCCCGGTTGCCACGGAAGCTGCGCAGCTGTTGGAAAGGTCGTCCAGCACCACTACTTCGTGCCCTCGCGCCAGTAATTGCGAGGTAACCACTCCTCCGATGTATCCGGCGCCGCCGGTAACCAGCACGCACTGTTTCATATTTTTCCTTGGGTCTCTTGATGCTTACCTGGTTTTAGCTTCATCCAGTTGGATTGCTTCCGCTCCCTGGCTTGCTTCACAGATGTAGATGTCTGGTCGCAGACCCGTCGCCGCCCGATATTCCTCCGCTACGCGCTTCCGGAACTCCGTTGACTCGCCCGCATCCACCAGATTGATCGTGCATCCACCAAATCCACCACCGGTCATGCGCGCGCCCAATATTCCTCGTTGTTTCGATGCGATTTCTACCAACACATCCAGTTCGCGGCAGCTAACTTCAAAGTCATCGCGAAGACTGCGATGGGAATCGGCCATCAACCGGCCCAGCTCCGCAATTGCTCCCGCCTGAAGTGCGCTGGCCGCCTTTTGCGTTCTCTCAATTTCCGTAATCACATGCCGGCATCGCTTGTAGATTGTTTCACTCAGCCGTTCCCGGCTGCCGTCGAGCTGACTCGCAGTTACGTCCCGCAACGCGCGAATCCCTGGAAAGAGGTCAGTTAACACGCGCACGCCTTCCTCGCACTCTGCTCGCCGGGCGTTGTATTCGCCCGCGCCGTGCTCGTGTTTCACCATGGTATTGCAAATGACCAGATGCACGTTCGGCGGCATCTTCACCAATTGGAATTCGAGCGACCGGCAATCGAGTAGCAGTGCTTGCCCGGCCCGGCCATGACAGGAAATGAATTGATCCATGATTCCGCAACGCGCGCCTACAAACTCGTTCTCCGCCCGTTGACACAACAACGCCAGTTTTGTCCGGTCGATCGACTGTTTCGCGATGTCCAGCATCGCGTAGCCCACGGAAACCTCAATCGCTGCCGACGAACTCAGTCCCGATCCGAGCGGCACATCGCCCGAGATATACAGATTCGAACCGCGTGGATGATTGCCGGCCTGCACATGCGCCCGGGCCACGCCGACCGGATAATCGCTCCACGAGCCGTTTCCATGCGCGGGCATGTTGTCGAGATCAACTTCAATGGATGCGCCAAAATTTTCAGATTGTATGATTAATTTCCGGTCTTCGCGCGGCGCAATCGCTACCCAGCAGGAAAATCCGATGGCTGCCGGCAACACGAATCCCTCATTGTAATCCGTATGTTCCCCGATCAGGTTCACCCGCCCGGGTGCGCGGTACAGGGCTGCAGCGGTGCCAAATCTAGCCTTAAACTTCTGAAGGAGTGCGTGAGCTTTTTCCATTGGAGTCCCATAGTGCCTTGCTTCGTGCAAGCGAATCCGTAGCGATGCACCTCCTCAGGGCCTCGTATCGCCCTGCAACTCCTCAAAAGGGCACCGAACGAACCTCAGCTTAGAAAACCCACCGTCTCTGAAACACCCCAGTGTTGCTCATACTATCATTACCTCCCCCTTCCGCAAACACGCCCTTCCTTCGTTTTTTCAACTATGGTTTGCATTAACAGCAATTTAGCCAGCCCCGGCGATCCCGGCCCCGCGACTGGCCTGCCCCCGGGTTGGCGCCCGATTTCAACCTCTTGGCGTCTTCCGCCCGGCCGCTGAGGGGTCCGTCGCCGGGGTACCGGCTCCCGGATCTCCCCCCTCGGCCGGACCGAGCCATGGGCCTGCCGGCAGGAAATCACAGGGGCCACTTGGCCACCGGACGGCCTAAAGTCCTGCGGCTCATGTCTAAAACGTAACTGGGTACCCTTACGGTACACACCTCGCCGTGAGCGATGACACCCCTCGACCAGTACAGGACACTTTTAAAAAGGGTGTGCCGTTTATTTACGGAGTTCACGTGAGGTCTACCTATGCAAGCTGTTTTAGCGGGTACTCGTTTTGTACGTAATCGTGAAGTGGTCTCGCGCCAGATCGAAGGGGAACTGGTCATCGTTCCAATTCGGCGCGGCGTGGGTGATCTCAATTCTCTCTATACCCTGAATCCTGTCGGTTCTGCTCTCTGGGACTTCATGAACGAAGAGCACACTCTTCCTGAAATGGTCGATCGGGTGTGCGACGAATTTGAAGTTTCTTCCGCCCAGGCACAATCCGACATTCAGGAATTTCTCCATTCCATGCTGGAAGAAAAGCTGATCGAGCCCGTTTCGTAACGCCGGCGAAAGTCCAGGAGCGATTGCTTGCTGCAGTTGGCCACATACGGGGATTTTTCCTCTCTCATCCATGAACGGCAGAAGGGGCGCCGCGCTCCGATGGAAGTTTCCATCGAGATCACGCACCGCTGCCCACTAGAATGCCAGCATTGCTACAACAATCTCCCCATGAGCGACCAGACTGCCCGTCGCCAGGAACTCTCCTTTGCAGAACATATTCGCTTGCTTGATGAACTCGTCGAAATGGGCTGCCTCTGGATCCTGTACACGGGCGGCGAAGTCTTTGCCCGCAAGGATTTTCTCGATATCTACACCGAAGCGAAGAAACGCGGCTTTCTGATCACCATCTTCACAAACGGCACCATGATCACTCCCCGCATCGCCGATCATCTCGCCGAGTACAAGCCTTTTTCGATCGAAATCACATTGTACGGCGCCACGCGCGAGACCTATGAAACTCTCACGCAGATTCCTGGCTCCTTCGATCGCTGCATGAAAGGCATTCGCCTGCTTCAGGAACGCAATCTCCCTCTCAAGCTCAAAACCGTTCCTACCACCATCAATTTTCACGAAGTTTCTGAGATGAAGCGTTTCGCGGAACAGGATCTGGGCGTGGAATTCAAGTTCGATGCCTTGATCAATCCACGCACCGACTGTTCGCAAAGCCCCCTCGGCGTTCGGCTCTCCCCCGAGCAGGTGGTCTCCCTTGATTTTTGCGATCCCGTGCGCAAAGCCGAATTCCAGAAAATAGCCGAAGAAGAATTAGCCGGCGCGATTCGCTCGGAAAGCTCCGAAAAATATACCTGCGGCGGCGGGCAAAATGGCTGTGCCATCGATCCCCAGGGCAAGATGACCATCTGCGTTCTTTCTCATCAGGACGGCTCCAACTTGCGTGACGGTGGTTTCAAACAAGGTTGGGACGGAAGGCTTAAGGATATCCGCCGGTCCACGCGCACGCGCCAGACCATTTGTTCCGGCTGCCAGCTTCAGTCGCTCTGCAGCATGTGCCCGGCAACCGGCGAACTCGAGGGCGGAGACGCCGAAACTCCCGTCGAATTTCTTTGTCAGGTTGCGCACCTGCGCGCCTACACCCTTGGCCTCGAAGTTCCTGAGCACGGCGATTGTCCCTGCTGCTCTGGCGGAGTTCACCACCCGCACTTACAAGATTCCGCTCGGCGCCTCCAGCAGGAGTCGCCAAGTTCCAAAAAAATAATCCCGCTTGTTTCCCCGAATTCGATTCTTCCAGTACTGGGTTCGCGCGGAGGTTGCTCTTCGGGAGGATGTTCCTCCTGTGGAACACACGCACGATGAGATGGGCGAGAGGCCAGTCACGGAAATGAACGAAACGCGGAAATCGCAATCGCCGCCAAGAACAACGTATCAGGCCCCGCAAGTGGTCCGTGTCAGCCTGCGCCCTGAAGAAGCGGTCCTCGGACACTGCAAAGTTTCTGGCTCGGCTGGACCCGCTAGCGCTTCGTGCAAGAACGCTTTCTTCTTCTGCCGCTCGCAGGGTTCATGACCTCGCGAAGAATCGGAGAACCGGTCGTGCCGCAACTATTCGCCAATTCGCAATCGTCAATCCCAAAGGCCAGTCGCCTTGCTCTGGAAATCGGCGGCCTCTCCCTGGGCTTGTGGTGTGAACGCGGTATGTCCATGGCCCTTGACAAGGAGCATCACCCGTTCATCCGATCCATTCACGGGGAGCAAACTTGCGATCTCGAACTTGATATCTCCTGGGCCGATGAGTCTGCCCCAGCCTTCCACCGTTGCCTCGTTTGTCTCCGGTGGCCTCTGGACCTCTTTCACCGGTGCTACCGGCACAAAATTTTATTTCTCGAGTCCCACGCTTGGTAGCGCTCCTTACAAGGCCGCGTGGTTCGACCCAGCATTCGAGCGCGGCCATATCGTGCTCCGTCGCGATTGTTTCCCAACCAATCAACCGGTTTTCCCGCTTGAATATCCCATCGATGAACTGGCTATGATGCACCGCCTCTCTCGGGGTGAAGGTGTGGAAGTTCACGCCCTTGGCCTGGTTGATGAGGACGGCTCAGGTTATCTGTTTCTCGGCCACTCCGGTGCCGGCAAAAGCACCACAGCCCGCCTCTGGAGATCCGAACCCGGTGTAAAGCTCCTCAGTGACGATCGCATCATTCTGCGAAAAAAGGACGGCCAGTTCTGGATGTACGGCACCCCCTGGCACGGTGATGCTGGTGTTTCTTCGCCAGGCTGCGCGCCGCTCTCGGCTCTCTTTCTGCTCGAGCAGGCTCCTGCGAACAAGATTGTTTCTCTGCCCGGCGCGCAAGCGGCTGCGGAACTCTTCGCTCGCTCCTTCGTCCCTCACTATCTTGGCGACGGCATTCAGTTCACCTTAAATTTTCTTGAAGATCTAACCAGTTCGATTCCGTGTTCGGTATTCCGTTTCGCTCCAACGGAAAGCGCCGTGGAGGCGATTCGACATGTGCGCGCGTGAGGTTCAAATTCGCAGGGATTCCCGTCTATTCGCGGAGATATGTGCTGCCGTGCTTCGCCGCGGGCAACAGGTGAGCTTCCACGCCGAAGGCCAGAGCATGCAACCGAATATCCTCGACAACGATACCGTTCTCGTTGCGCCAGCTTCCGCGCAGGACTTGCACCGGGGGGAGGTCACCCTGGTTGCCAATTCCGACGGGCTGCGTGTACATCGCGTTGCAGAAGTCTCAGCCGACCGCTACCGCTGCCTCACGTGCAGTGACACCGCTGTAGAACCCGATCCTGCGGCCAGACAAGTGTTCGGCAAGGTCGTGTCAGTCTCGCGTGACGGGCGGGAACAACGGTTCTCTCCCTGGCGGCTTCGTGTAGTTCACCCACTCTCTTGTTTCGCTCGCCGCATCTTCCTCACTGGCCGCAAGCGTCTCGAAGCCCTCTCGAGCGCACTGGCCGGTCTGTTGCCCGTTTTTGTCATCGCGCTTATTTGTTCCCCGGTTGCCTTTGCACAAAACGCCGACCTCGCTCTCACGCAATCCGTCGTTCCCACGGTCGTCGCACCGGGCTCTACCATCACCTACACGGAATCGGTCACCAACAACGGGCCTGGCAGCGCGACTAGCCCGGTCATCTACCAGCAGACCCCGACCAATACCACATTCGTCAGCTTGACCGCCCCGGCCAATTGGACTTGCGCGACGCCCGGCGGCGGCGCCACGGGCCAGGTCAATTGCGTTTGGACTGGTAATGGCGGCGTTTACACCAGCGGTTCGGTTGCCAACTTCACCTATGTCGTGCGGGTGAATGCCGGAACGGCTGCGGGGACCACCATTGTCAATTCCGCAAACGTCACCTCTCTTACCGTCGATGGAACTCCACAGAACAACGCCACTAACACGACGGTGCTTGTCGAGAGCGCCACCGGTGCGGATCTTGCTCTCAGCATGTCCGCGTTACCCTCGCCGGTTTTCATCAGCGCAACGCTTACCTACACCATTCAGGTCCAAAATCTCGGCCTCGTCAATGCCGCTAACGTCACCGTCTCCGACACCATTCCGGCCGGAACAACTTTTATTTCGGCTTCACCAGCCGTCTCCTGCACACAAACCGCCAGCGTTGTCTGCACCCTGGGTACGCTCAACAATGGGGCTTCGACGACTGTTACGATCGTTGTCACTTCGCCCGTCTCGCCGTCTACCCTTTCCAATACCGCTACCGTTACTACGACCTCGGCCGATCCCGTCGCGGGCAACAATAGCGCCACCGTCACTACCGTCGCTCAGCCGCTCTCCTGTGCCACGCCTGGAGCGGATAACAACGGTGTCGCCATCACCGGAGTTGTGAACAGTTACTATCCACCGTCAGGTGCAACCACGCTCACGGCTGGATCCACCACTGTCTCGCTTGGTGCGGCCACGGGTGCGGGCACTGCCATCGCATTCGGCGATCTGCTGCTGATCATCCAGATGCAGGACGCCACCATCAATTCGACAAATACCAGCTCGTACGGCGATGGACTGCCCGGCGATCCTGCTACCGGTTGGCTCAATTTGAACAGCGCTGGAAAATATGAATTTGTCACTGCTACTCGCAACGTCTCCAATACCGGGGGGGTTCTCTTTTTCACGGGTACTGGCGCCGGTGGTGGGGCGCTCAACACGTACACCTCCGCCGCTTATGGAACCAACGGCCAGAAAACGTTTCAGGTCATCCGCGTCCCACAATATAAAAACGTCACCCTCGGCGCGGCGCTTACCGCTCTTCGTTGGGATGGTTCCACGGGTGGCGTGCTTGCCATCGACGTTGCCACTCAGCTGAACCTGAACTCGAGTACGGCCACTGTTTCTGCTCTCGGCTTCCGCGGCGGTGCAGGGCGTAAGCTTGGCGGCCAAGCCGGTACACTCGCCTCCGACTATGTCACTCTGGCTACCGCTACGGCCAACGGTTCGAAGGGCGAAGGCATCGGTGGCACTCCCCGCTACGTTGCCAACGCGACGATCACCGCTTCTACCGATACCGGTGTCGAGGGTTATCCGAACGGCAGCTACGCGAGAGGTGCGCCTGCGACCGCTGGCGCGGGTGCTACGGATGCTCATCCTACTGCCAACGACCAAAACTCGGGTGGCGGAGGTGGCGGCAACGGCGGCAATGGTGGCTATGGTGGGTACGGCTGGAATACGGCTGGCATTGTTGGCGGGCATTTCGGCTCAGCATTCCCATTCTCAACCAGCATGATCACCTTAGGTGGTGGCGGTGGCGCAGGCACCACAAACGACGGCACTGCCAATCCGGCCAACCTGAATCCTGCCGGTATCAACAGCAGCGGATCAGAAGGTGGCGGCATAATTTTCGTTCGCGCCGGCTCACTGGTCGGAACCGGCACACTCACGGCCAGCGGCCAAAACGCACTCACTGTCGAAAACGATGGGAGTGGTGGCGGTGGGGCCGGCGGCACCATCGTGGTTTTTTCAAATAGCGGGGTTTTGACCGGCCTCACTGTCAATGCCATCGGTGGCAATGGCGGCAATAACTGGACTGGTCAAGCTCCTGGAACTTTCCCGGGTAATCGTCACGGACCCGGCGGCGGCGGTGGAGGTGGCGCAGTCCTTCTTTCTTCCGCCCCCACGGCGGTCAGCGTTGCTGGCGGCACGAACGGTTTCTCCACAACGGCTCAGGACGCGTATGGCGCGACCCCCGGCCGTCCAGGCGCAAGTTTCACCAATCTCAGCGTCACGCAGACTCCTGGAACGCAGGCCGGTGCCTATTGCGCTAGCACGGATTTGTCCGTCACCAATTCCGGCTCGCCACTGGTCGTTACGCCTGGTGGAAACATTACGTACACGCAAAGTGCCATCAATAACGGAGCACTCGACGCGGTCAACGCTGTCTTCAGCGAAACCATTCCTGCCAACACCACCTTTCAATCGATCTCCGTACCCTTTGGCTGGAATTGCGTGAACCCGGCCATTGGTGGAACTGGCTCCATCACCTGCACGAACCCGGATTTTGCTGCCGCCACGACTTCGAATTTCACGGTTGTCGTTCAAGTGGGCGCCGGCACTCTGAGCGGTACGCAAATTGTTGATGTCGACAACATCAGCTCCGGCACCAACGATCCAAATCTTGCGAACAATTCTGCCACTGCGATTACCACCGTCAGCGTAGGCACTTCCGCGGACCTTGCCGTTACCAACACCCCGTCCGCTCCCACCGTGAACACCGGCGTCGATTTCACGATGACTGGCGTGGTTACCAACAACGGCCCGGCCACCGCCTCCGGGATCACTTTCCTTGAGACCACTCCGCCAAATACCGTTTTCCGTTCACTCGTCCCACCGGCCGGTTGGGCCTGCACGACTCCTGCCGCCAATGGAACGGGCACCATTAGTTGCACCATTGCAACCCTTGCCCCCGGAGCCTCTGCAACATTCCCCGTCGTACTGAGAGTGAACGCGGGTACCCCCGCGGGTACCGTGATTACGGCCACCGACAACGTCTCTGCCACCACGCCAGATGCAAACCCGACCAACAATAGCGCCGATGCGGTGACAATCGTCGCGGGTGCCGGCCAAACCGATCTGGCAGTCGCCACCTCCGATACTCCCGATCCCGTTTCCCAGGGCAACAACATTACCTATACGCAATCGGTGACCAACAACGGTCCCATCGCCGAGACCAACGCCACCTTTACCGACACCATTCCCGCAAATACCACACTCATTTCCTTCGTTCCCCCACTGAACTGGACGTGCAATCCCATCCTCGCTGGGGCAACTGGCACGTTTACCTGCACCCTCAACGGCGGCAACACCATCGCCGTCGGTGCCTCCGTCAGCTTTCCCATGGTCGTCAAAGTGAATCCCGCAACTCCTTCCGGCACCATCATCACTAATTCTCCATCGGTGGCCAGCACCGTCGGTGATCCCAACTCTGCGAACAATACCGCAACAACCACAACCGTTGTCGCCAGCCCCACGCAATCAGACGTCAGCATCGTTAAGACTGCCTCTCCGGAGCCGGTCAATCAGGGCACAAACCTCGCTTATTCCCTGATGGTCAAAAACGGGGGCCCGGCTGTCGCTACCGGCGTCACCGTGACCGACACTCTTCCTGCGCAGGTCAGTTACAGTTCTGCTTCCACCTCACAGGGCACGTGCTCCTATGCTGCGCCTACGGTCACCTGCAACCTCAACAGTTTGAGCGTCGGCAGTTCGGTGCTTATCACCATCGACGTTGTCGCCAACACGTTCAGTTCCGCCTCGCTATCGAGCAATACCGCCACGGCAAGTTCCACCACCAGCGATCCAAATCTGGCCAACAATTCCTCTACCGCCATCTCCACAATCCAAACTCCAACAGCGGTCGACATCTCTTCCTTCCACGCCTTTGCAGAACCCGACGGGACGGTCATGCTCGAATGGCATACTCAGGAAGAATCACGCAATCTCGGTTTCCAAGTCTATCGGGAGCAGAGTTCTGGCCGGCAGCGTATTTCGCCTTCACTCATCGCCGGGTCCGCGCTGCTGCTCCGCGGCGCTCGGCCTCAGCACGCCGCCAAAGTTTATCGCTGGGTCGATTCACAAGCACCTGCGGGGGCCGCCTACTGGATTGAGGACGTGGACATTAACGGGACGCGCACCATGCACGGTCCTGCCACCCCGGAGTCTACCTCTTTACGTCGCACAACCAGTTTTGCCGTATCCGCCGAGACTTCGCCTCTCTTGCGCGAACTGCGGTCAGGCGCTTCCGCCGGGAAGCCGATCAATCGGCCGATCAACGCCGCGCGTCCGGTTCTGCCCACAGTCCTCGCGGGAACTGTACGATTCCGTGCGGCGGATCACGATGCTGTCAAGATTTCTGTCGATCACGAAGGCTGGTACCGCATCGCCGTGGCAGACCTCATCGCCGCTGGCCTCGAGTTCACGAGTGATGCCCGTACACTCCGGCTTTTCGCCGAAGGCATCGAGCAGCCTCTGCTCATTACCGGTGCGGGCAAGAATCTTATTTCCCGATCGAGTACCATCGAATTTTACGGCACCGGCATCGACACACCGTATTCCGCCGAACGGATTTACTGGCTCGTCCGTGATCATCAGGCAGGGAAGCGCATCACCAGTTCGACTTCTGCGGGCTCCGGCACGGCTTCTCCCAGCAGTTTCCCATTTACCGTCGTTCGCGAAGACCGCACCACGTATTTCGCCGCGCTTCTGAACGGTGAGAATAATGACAATTTCTTCGGCGCAGTTGTTAGTTCCGATCCTGTCGATCAGGATCTCGAAGTTGCGCACTTCGACTCCAGTTCCGCCGCGCCTGTTGCCGTCGACCTCACCGTTCAGGGGGGCACAGATTCTCAGGAACATCGGGTCAGCGTTGCCCTGAATGGCTCCTCGATCGGCTTGATGGACTTCACCGGACAAATCCTGGCCAAGCAGTCCTTCAACGCGGAATCTTCACTCCTCCACGAAGGCACCAACACCATTACTCTCGCAGCCTTGGATGGCGACAACGACGTCAGCGTCGTTCAGTCCCTCCAGCTCCACTATCCCCACACTTTCGTCGCCGATGCAAACTGGCTGCGCGCCACCGTCGCATCTGGCTCCGCTCTGCATATTTCTGGCTTCAGCGACCCTCAAATCCGCGTCTTCGACCTTACCGATCCACTCAACATTTCTGCGATCACGGGAAAGATTACGGCAGATTCTGGCTCCTACCACGTGGAGTTCACTCTGCCGGGGAATGGTTCCATCGAGCGCACCATTCTCGCACTCTCCGAAGGTGCAGTCTCCGGCCCGCTTGCGCTGACGCCGCATCATCCGAGTTTCCTCGACGACCGCCACAGAGGCGCGGACATCGTCATCATCACGCATCCGGATTTTGCGGACTCTCTCGCGCCGCTCATACAGCTCCGCGAATCCCAGAATCATCGCGTTCTGCTCGTCACCACCGATGAGCTCTATGACGAATATAATTTCGGCGAGCATAGCCCCTTCGCCATTCGCAATTTCCTGCAGGATGCCACTACGCACTGGCAGCGCAAGCCGACCTCCGTACTGCTGGTCGGAGATGCGTCGTTTGACCCGCGTAATTATCTCGGTCTTGGCAGTTTCGATTTTCTGCCCACCCGCATGATTGAAACTGCTGCTTTCAAGACCGCCTCCGACGACTGGTTCACTGATTTCCAGTCCGAAGGATTCGCCGCCCTGCCTACCGGTCGCTTGCCCGTTCGCACCGCCGCCGACGCTCAGCTTATTGTCTCGAAGATCGTCAATTACGAACGCGGCGCATACGCTGGTCCGTGGAATGCTCAAGCCCTGCTTGTCGCCGATCAAGACTCTGGTGCGAGCTTCAGTTCTGCTACTAATTCCGCGGCCGCCACCCTGCCACCGGCGTTGCAGGTCTCCGCAATCTTTGTCGATGAGCAAGACCCCGCTACCGTCCGAGCCGAACTCATCGCTTCCCTCAACAGTGGCGCGCTCCTGGTCAACTATCAGGGCCACGGTTCCGAACAACAGTGGTCATTCTCTGATCTATTCAACACCGACGATGCCGCCGCTCTCACCAACGGTGGGCGCCTCCCGGTCTACCTTTTGATGGATTGCCTCAACGGCTTCTTCCAGGACATTTACGCGGAGAGTCTTGCCGAGTCTCTGCTCTTGTCTCCGAATGGCGGCGCTGTCGCCGTCTGGGCCTCCTCCGGCTTCACGGATCAGGCACCCCAGTCCACCATGAACCTGGCACTGCTTTCGCAATTCAACGCCCATCCCGACCAGTCGCTCGGCCAGCTCATTGTTCAGGCCAAATCCGGTACTTCTGACAATGATGTTCGCCGCACCTGGATTCTTTTCGGCGATCCAGCGATGAAATTTCAGTTGACCCCGTCAACCACTTCCCCCAATACCCCGAGCCCCAGAAGATTTCCCGTACTCCCGCGCGGAATCAAGCCCGTCTGCGCTCGCCAGTCCGGTTGTGCGAAAGGAATGTTACCGCAATGAAACTTGCTCGCCTTTTCCCTCTGCTGTCTTTCGTTGGGTTGTCCGCATTTGCTGCCACGAATCTTCTCGCACAACAGGCGCCTGCCACTGCCTTGGGACTTGTAGCCAAGGCCCAGAACGCTCAAATCGGCAATGCGCCTCTCACCGAAGGCGCAACCATTTACACCGGCGACTATCTCGCGACCTCCGACGGCGGTACTTTGTTGATCCGCATTGGCGCGCTTTCCCTTCAGCTCGAGTCCAATTCCGCCGTCCACATCTACAGCGCGCCATACGGCGCCGTTGTGGAACTCGATCGCGGCACGGTGGTCTACACTACGCCCGGCACGCACGAAAATATTGTCGTCGTGGCCGACGATGTTCGCGTCACGCCCAGCCTGACGCAACCTGATCTTGGCCGTGTCTCGATCGACGATCCCTGCAATGTCACCGTTTACAGCCAGCGTGGACAGGCTAGTGTGCAATCTGGTTCGGAATCCCACGCAGTCGAGGAAGGAAAGGCTTATCGCGTTCGCGGAGAAAATGAGCTCAGTTACCGTCAATATATTTCGCCAGACGCCAGCGACTATCACAATTATCACGGCCACAAGCCCTGCGCTCCCGCGGAAATGGTGAAGGGCCACGCGCCCATCGCTCCCGGTCAGAGCCACTTTTTGCTCGTCACCGGAGTTGTCGCCGGGGTCGCCACCGGTTTCGGCATCTGGAAAGCGCTCGAAAGCCCCGCGCGCCCCTAGGGTTCGACTATTTTCTGTTGGGCAGAGCCTGCACCACTGCGAGGGCCAGCCACAAAACGTATTCACTTGCGATCCTGAACGGAGGTCGGCGCCGGCTGCTGACCGCAGTTCGAGGATTTCACGGCATACGTAGCGAGCTGTTCTTGTTCCGTTGCCGTACCTAACCCGGCGAGTTATTCGTGAGTTTTGGCGTGTCGCTAATGCTGCCCGCCGGCAATTTCCCGCACGATAGATCCCACAAAATCCTTCGCATCGCCGAACAGCATCAACGTTTTATCCATGAAATACAGGGGATTCTCGATCCCCGCGAATCCCGCTCCCATGCTTCGCTTGATCACCATCACCGTGTGCGCCTTGTCCACATTCAGTATCGGCATCCCGTAAATCGGACTACTCGTATCTTCCCGCGCCGCGGGATTCGTCACGTCATTCGCACCGATGATCAGCGCTACATCCGTCTGCGGCAACTCGCCGTTGATGTCATCCATCTCCTGCAGTTTGTCATACGGAATATCCGCTTCCGCCAGCAACACATTCATATGTCCCGGCATTCGTCCCGCCACCGGGTGAATGCCGAATCGCACATCCACACCACGTTTGGTCAATGCATCGTATAGTTCGCGTACCTTGTGCTGAGCTTGCGCCACGGCCATGCCATATCCCGGCACAATCACCACGCGGCTTGCCGCCGTCAATATTCCCGCCGCTTCTTCCGGCGAAGCACTTCGCACCGGCCGCGTTTCTTTCACGCCGGTCGCCGCCGCCTGCTCCTGTCCAAACGCGCCGAATAACACGTTTGTGAACGAGCGGTTCATCGCTTTCGACATATTCACAGACAGTATGAAGCCCGATGCTCCGTCCAGTGCGCCCGCGATAATCAGCAGTTTGTTTCCCAAAACAAATCCCATTGCTGCTGCAGATAATCCCGCGTATGAATTCAACAGCGAGATCACCGTCGGCATGTCCGCTCCCCCAATCGGGATAATCATCATCACGCCAAAAAACAACGGAATGATGATGATCAGAGGGAACAGATAAACTTTTTCCGGATGCATTACCAGCATCGCCGCGATCCCAATCGAGATCGCCAGAATCCCCAAATTCACAATGTTTTGGCCCTTAAACGTAATCGGCCGCTGGGGAAGAATCTCCTGCAATTTTCCCGCCGCCATCAGACTGCCCGTAAACGTCAGCGCGCCCAGGATCACTTCCAGTGCGATTACGCTCATCAAAAATTGCGGCACTTCCGGTGCCCGAAGATAAAATTCCGCCGTGCCCACCAGGGTCACGCAAAGCGCACCGAACGCGTGACTCAACGCCGTCCGTTGTGGCACCGCCGTCATGGCTACTTTGCCCAGTGGTACGCCGATGATGGTTCCCAGTACCAGCGCAATCGCGATCCACTTGTAATCGACGATTCCGCGGTTCAGCAGCGTTCCAACGATCGCCAGCAGCATTCCCGCTTCGCCGGCCCACACCCCGCGCCGCGCCGTTGCCGGAGAACTCAGCCACTTCAGAGCCAGGATAAACAGCGCCGTGGCGATCAGGTAAGTTACTTCAATCAGCGTCTCGCTCCCGATCGCGTTCATCACGGCTTCCTCGGTCCGCTGGCTTTAAACATCTTCAGCATGCGGTCGGTAATGATGAACCCACCCACGATGTTGCTGGTTGCCGCCACAATCGCAATCGTTCCCAATATCGTTGCCAGCGTGCTCCTGCCTTCGCCCGCCAGAATGATCGCTCCTACCACCGCAATCGCATCCAACGCGTTGGTTAACGACATCAGCGGCGTGTGTAGCAGAGGCGATACGCGTCGTATCACCTCAAATCCAATAAACGCCGCCAGCATGAATACGTATAATCCCGTCAAAAAATCCAGTTTCATCAGGCCGCTCCTCCCGCCGGTGGGCTTTGTAGCGCTGGTAAAGCGAAAAACTCTCTCACCTTGGCATTTACGATTTCGCCGCCATAGGTCAGCAGTGTCTCCCGAATGATTTCGTCCTGCAGATTCACTTGTACCTGTCCATTCTTTGTCAGGTTCAGCAGAAATTGCGTCAAGTTCTTCGCATACATCTGGCTCGCGTGGTAAGGTACGGTCTCCGCCAGGTTGAATTCACCAATGATGGTCACGCCGTGAATCACTGCTGTTTGATCCGGCTTCGTCAGTTCGCAATTCCCGCCGCGTTCCGCCGCCAGGTCCACAATCACCGAACCCGGTGCCATTCGTTCCACCATCTCTTTTGTTACCAGGATTGGCGACTTTTTCCCCGGAATCACCGCAGCTGTAATCACCACGTCACTCTCGGCCACCACCCTGCCCAGCAACTCCCTCTGCTTCTGGTAAAACGATTCATCCTGCGCCTTCGCATAGCCGCTCGCATCCTGCGCATCCTTCGCTTCAATTGGCAATTCCACAAACTTGCCGCCAAGACTTTGCACTTGTTCTTTCGATGCTGGACGCAAGTCGTACGCCGACGCCACTCCGCCCAATCGCCGCGCCGTGGCAATCGCCTGCAGTCCTGCAACACCCGCGCCGATAATCAGCACCTTTGCCGGAGCAATCGTTCCCGCCGCTGTCGTCAACATCGGAAACATGCGTGGCAAAGTATTTGCGGCCACGACTACGGCCTTATATCCGCAGATTGTGGCCATCGCCGAAAGCGCATCCATGCTCTGTGCCCGCGTAATCCGTGGCATCAACTCCACAGAAAATGAGGTCACGCCACGATCTGCGATCTCCTTGATCGTTTCCACAGTTCCGAGCGGGCGCAAAAATCCAATCACCACCTGTCCTTTGCGAAACAGCAGCACATCCGCGCTCCCGGTCTTGTCGTTTGCGCCGTGTACAAGGAATTGCACAATGATGTCGGCTGTGCGAAAGACTTCTTCGCGGCTGCTCATCAACTTCGCGCCCTTCGCCGTATACTCCCCGTCCGGGTACCCGGCCTGCAGTCCTGCCCCCGTTTCCATCACTACTTCCAGCCCTGCCTTCGTCAAACTTGGTATTACTGCGGGGACCAGCGCTACGCGCCGCTCCCCCGGATAACTTTCTCTGGGCACACCGACGATCATGTACCCTCCTTCCTCGAGCGAATTTCCAGAAGCGCCATCTCTTCCAGTCGCTCGCCAGTCTTTATCGATCTACCTTATCAAATCGATGCGATTGCTCCGTTACTCGCACCCGCCCGCACCAGGCCCCGGCCCGCAAGCTTACTCAGTCTCAATCGGAATGGAGCTGGAGCGATCGCCCCTCTCTCGACAGAAATACCCACTCACTCGCCTGGTAAACAGCACCTGCTCAGTGCTTCCTTTGGTGTTTCGCGGAATTCTATCTCTAACCGATCCCACTCCACAAGGAGCCTCGCCACAGGGGAGTACCCGCGTTCCGTGATACAGCTATTTCTCGCTACCTCGGGTTTCGGGCGGGCCGTGCGGTTCGGTCTCTCGCCCAGTACCCCTGTCGCGATTTGTGATGGTGGAGTCTTCTCTTGCCTCAGAAGTTGTTCTAGTTCAACCCTCCATAAATCTCCCACGCCTTCTTTAACCGTCCCATCACCAATACCTTCTCCTCCGCCGAATTCCAGTCCGGATATTTTTCCGTAACCTCGATGGTCCTCCCAATCCAGGCCTGAAAGTAATCCGCATCAGCCTTTGCATACGCCCGCTTTCCACCCACCGTCACATACACCGGACTCGTCGTCGCGTACGCGTACTTGTCCATCAGCGGGTACTCCGCCTTCTCGCTCCAAGCCCGCAGCACGCACCATCCACTCTCTGTGATAGGAATCGTGCCGGACAGATCCGCCGAATCCCGCGTCTCCACCAGCTTCAGCTCCTGGACGACTTTGCCGTTACACACCAGTTCCAGATGGTCCACTGGCACAATCGACCGCAACTTCGCTGTGAAGGCAACTGCCCCCTGTGCCCTATCAAACTTCAATTCACTCCCTACCATTTCGCCGCCTAGCTTGAATTCCAGCAGCGGCCCATTCGTTGCAAATGTCCGTCCTTGCTTCAAGCCATCCATCCACAGCTCGATCGTCGAAGGCCATCCGGGCGTCCAAACATACACACGATCCTGTCCCACTGTCCCGCGAATCGGCGCCGCGTAGTTCATGGTCGCGTCCGTCCCGGCTCCTGCCGGAAGCTTGAATCCCAGATTCAATAATTTGTACCACACCGCGGCCGTCGCCTTGTGATCGCTGAATCCCACAATCTCCAGGTAGTCCAATTTTCCCAGAGCCACATCCACTGGCAGTTCATCCGTGATTCTCTCGGCGGGTTTCGCAAACGGATCCGGCACATCATCGAACGGATGCACTGCGCCTACCAAGGCTCCCTGCAGCTTCGCCATGTCATATACATCCGCGTTCATTGGAAATAGACTCGCCGCCGCCGTATTCGGATATCCCGCATACCCGGGCAACAGTAAATGATCCTTCAACCCCAATATTCCCCGGTGCCCCCAGTAACTGGTATGGAATTCCTGGCCTTGGATGACTTGTATCTGCGGGTCACGAACATCCGGATGCTTCGGATGGTCGGTATCGGCAAACTGGACAAATGCGATGTCTGGGAATCGTTGTTCCTTGTTCACGGTGAGTTCATTGAGGACATCCATTCCTTCCGCCTCTCCCTGCCGAATCAAATATTCCTGCTCATTCCTGTAACTTCCGCCATAGTTCATGTGCACATGTAGATCAGAAGCTACCCAATACTCATGGGGTGTTTCGTTGAACAAAACTGGCTTTAATTCAGCTCGCACTTCCGTCGTTGCTCCTTCTGCAATGTCCGCGACCTGATTGAATAGCTTCTCGTTCAATCCATGGGAGACCTCCACGGTCACCTTTCCGACGGGAACTTCGATCCGAGCGCCAGCGGAGCCCACTGCTCGGTAGTAGTAATGCCGCTCGAAACTGCGCTCTGCCCGATCATAACCGTCGTCGGCTTGCATCCAAGATTTCCTGGGAGCGTAAGACTTCCCCGCGGCGTCGGTGACCGAGAATCGTGCGGCGGAGGAAGGTGCCGATCCCCTTGCCACAGATACGTCGATGTAACCGTGCGGATGCAGAAAATGTCTATTCTCCGTATTGAGATATTTCTCTTCCGTTCCGCGCAGTTCCTGCCAATGAATCCCGAGTAAGCCTTGCTTATTCGAGATGAACGCAATCTTGCTTCCATCTGGCGACCATCTCACATTCGTCTGGTCCCAGTCTCCGTAGGAAATAGGAAACGCATCGCCTCCGCCGGCCGGCATCACCCACAAGTTGTGCCATTGTCTGCCGAGGTACG
This sequence comes from Candidatus Acidiferrales bacterium, assembly GCA_963741165.1. GTDB lineage: Bacteria > Acidobacteriota > Terriglobia > Acidiferrales > UBA7541 > Acidiferrum. The sequence continues at coordinate 161,226 of CAVUHB010000004.1, forward strand.
AGCTGTACACCATCCTCGAACCATCCGGTGAAAACTCCGGCCGCGCTTTCCAGTTCGTCTCTTCGTAATGAATCTCTTTCGCTTCCGCTCCCGGAGCTGCTTTCATCAACCAGAATCCACCCGTCCCATGAATGTGTCCGCGGTTGGACACAAACAGAATCCCTTTCCCGTCCGATGTCCAAGTGGGATTGATTTCCATGTCGTACGCGCTGTAGTAGTACCGGGGCAGGGAACTCTTCGATTCGCCCGTCAGCCGCACCTTGTTTTTCAACTCGCCGTTGGTGACTTCCGCCGCAAAAATATGGAAGCGTCTGTTGTACTCGGTAGAGACCCACAGAATCTTCTTACCGTCTGGCGACCATCGTGGTTCCACATTCACCGCGCCTCCACTGGTCAGCGCATGGGACTTCCCAGTCGCAACATCCAACATCCATAATTCCATCGCATCCTTCTGATACGACACATACACCACGGAATTCCCATCCGGCGACCAATCCGGCTGATAGTCATATCCCGGCCCATCTGTAATCTGCGTCGCCTCTTGGGACTCGAGTTTCTGCCGCCACAACGTCCCTGCCATCGAATACACAAACTCCTGCGAATCCCGTGCCCAACTCAAACTGCTTGGCCCGCTCGTCAACTGCGGCAAATACAATTCCCGATAATAATAAGGATGCGGCTCATCAATCTGCCCCAGCACCGGCAGCCGCTGCGCCCCCGCCGGCATTGCCACCGCAATCGCCGCCATCCAGACAAACCAAGTCACTCGCCTCAAGTTCGTACCCTCCGCACGCCCGCATCCTAACGCAAAAAAGCGAATGGCGCTTAAGCCAAGCCTAAGCGCCAATCTAAATCTGTTATCCCAAGCCACGCGCAGGATCGGCTTCTTTCTCTCCTCGGTGCTCTAGACTACACCGTCATTCCGAGTGAAGCTTTGCGGTGCGCAATCGAGGTATCGCGGCCATTGCTTGCCAGGACTGGCACTGACTGAATTCAGTTCCATCGCATCTCGCTCACCCCAACCCCACCTTGCTGAGTGGCATCTCCCTGTATCTTTTTCCCGTCGCGGCAAAGATCGCGTTGTACAGCGCTGGCGCAAATGGTGGCAATCCCGGTTCACCTACTCCCGCCGGTGCTGCGTCGTTCTCGACGATATACACATTCGTTACCTTAGGCGCTGCATTCATCCGCGCCACCAGAAAGGAATCGAAATTCCCTTGATCCACCACGCCATTCGTAGCTGAAATTTCTCCATACATCGCGATGCTCGCGCCCATCACCGCCGCGCCTTCCACCTGTTGACGTACCGTCGTCGGATTCACAACCGTTCCCGCGTCGATCGCGCTATCCACCTGGCGAATGGTCACCTGTCCGTCCTTCACTTCTGCTTGTACCACTGTCGCCACGTAGGTCAAAAAGCTGCGGTGTACCGCCACGCCCATCCCAAATCCGTTCCCCATCTTTTTCTTGCCCCAGCCCGCTTTTTCCGCTGCGATCTGCACTACTTTCTTAAATCGCGCGGTGTCCAGTGGGTACACCGCCAGATCGCCATCGTAATTCGTATAGTCCTTCGCCAATTCGCTCTTCGGAATCACGCGGTCTGGCCCCAGCAGCGCCAGCACGTATTCCACCTCATCCTTGCCCGCCGCGTGCGCGCATTCGCCCACGAAGGAATGAATTCCGAACGCGTGATAAATGTTTGCCACCGATCGCAGCCAGCCTATCCGCGTGTGTGCCTGCGCCGGTCCATTCTCCGCTCGCTGATTCGCAATCGCAAACGGTACGTCGCTGAATCCCAATCCAATTTCCCCTGCATCCGCGTACTGCGCGGTCGGATCAAACGTCGATGCGATGGGGGGGAATACACTGCGCTGCAGCCAGCCCGTCGGCATTCCATTTGCGCCGAGCGTCGCCTTGAAATACATCGCCGCCACGGAGTGGAACGAATCAAACTTGATGTCGTCCTCCCGCGTCCAGACCACCTTCATCGGCTTCCCGGTCTTCTTCGACAACACTGCCGCTTCCACGATGAAATCCGGGAACGATTTCCTTCCGAACCCTCCGCCCAGCAGCGTCACATGCACCGTCACATCTTCTTTTTTCACTCCCACCGCCGCCGCAACCGCTTCCTGCGCTCCCTGCGGATTTTGTGTTGGCGCCCAGATCTCCACTTTTCCATCTGTGTAATTGGCCAGTGCTGCTGGCGGTTCCATCGAAGCATGCGCCAGCATCGGCGCGTAGTACTCCGCTTCGAGCACCTTTCCGCCCTTTCGAAATTCCGCGTCCACGTCGCCCACTTCACGCACCACTTTGCACGGCTTCTTCGCGGTAGCCTCGAGCTCTTTCCGGTACGCGTCCGAAGTCCATACACTGTGCTCGCTCTTGGTCCATTCCACCTTCAGTTTCTTCTTGCCCTGAAACGCCGCCCATGTGCTGTCCGCAATTACTGCCACACCGCCCAGTGCCTGCATATTTACGGGGGGTTTGAACGCATCAATCGTCGCCGTCTGTTTCACTCCCGGCACTTTCAGCGCCGCTGCATCGTCCACGCTCTTTACCGCTCCGCCATACACCGGTGGGTGCACTACCGACGCGTACAACATTCCATCCATCCGAGCGTCCTGCCCATACATCGCCTTGCCCATCGACATATTCTTCAAGTCGTAGCTCGGCGTCGCTTTCCCGATGTACTTCCAGTCCTTTCGCGCCTTCAGCTGCAATTCTTCTTTCTTCGGCACCGGCAGTTTCGCCGCCGCTGCGGCCAGCTCGCCGTAGCCCAATTTCTTCCCGCTTTTCGCGTGTACGACCGTGCTCATCTCCGTCGCGCATTCACTCGCCGGCACATTCCACGTCTGTGCCGCCGCGCGCACCAGCATCAACCGGGCGCTGGCCCCCGATTCCCGCAACGTCTCCCAGAAACTCCGCACCGAGTGCGAACCGTCCGTGTCCTGATCGCCATACTTCGCGTCGCCCGCGCCCTGCACGACATTCACGCGCTTCCAGTCCGCATCCAGTTCATCCGCCACAATCATCGGCAAGCCCGTGCGGTTTCCGCTTCCCATCTCCGACCGCGCCACCACGATGTTGATCGTCCCGTCGGTCGCAATCCCCACAAACACATTGGGCTGCAGCACGGCGCTCGCCATCGGGTCCGCCGCTGCGGCCGTGCCGCTCGTCGCGCCCAGCAGCGAATGCGGCACGAATCGCGCGCCAAGTACAAACGCGCTCGTCCCCAGCACTCCCTTTAGGAATCCACGCCGGCTCACGTTTTCAATTTGAATCATCGGTTCACCTGCCGCCTTCAGACGGAAATTTGTAGGATTTCACAGGACTCGTGCCCTCTATCCTACCCACAATCCGCATTCTTGCAACCCCCAACAGCCCCTTCGCCCCTGCTCGTCGCCTGGCCCCGGCCTTCCTGTCAGGGCCTCTGTTTTTGCTAGTCGAGTGGCCGGTCTTTATGTCGGCTACCGGCTCGGTGATCGCCTCCGCTTGCCCCCACAGCCCGCCCGCTGGCATACTCAATCTCCCGCATCAGGAAAGGTTCGTTCCGATGAAACGCGAATTTCACCGCTGGCACTCTCCCCGTCTCGGCCTCGATCTTGGCGTAGTCGCCTACGGCCACTGGGGCCCTCCCATTCTCGGCTTTCCCACCAGCTCGGGCGACGAGTGGGAGCTCGAGGGCCAGAGCATGATCGGCGCGCTCGCCGAGTACATCGATGCGGGCCGCATCAAGTTCTACACCGTTAATTCCATCAACGGCTTAAGCTTCTACAACAAGGCCGCGCATCCCTTTCACCGCAGCTACGTTCAATCGGTCTTCGATTCCTATCTCGTTCAGGAAGTCGTCCCCTTTATCTATGACCATTGCCAGTCTCGAGTACCCATCGCCACCATGGGCGCCTCTTTCGGTGCGTATCACGCCGCAAACTCGCTCCTCCGTCACCCCGATGTTTTCAAGCGTTGCTTTGCGATGTCCGGCGTTTACGATCTTCGTTCATTCATGGATGGCATGTACGATGACAATTTTTATTTCAATAATCCTGTCGACTATCTCGCCAATCTCGCCGATCCCTGGTTTTACAACCAGCTGGCCACCTGCGACATTCACCTCATCACCGGGACCGGCATGTGGGAGAAGAGCGGCCCCACCTATCGCCTCTCCGAGGTCCTCTCGAGCAAAGGCATCCGCCACTCCGTAGACAACTGGGGCCCTGAAGGCGGCCACGATTGGCCCTACTGGAAAAACCTGATGCGCCAGTATGTCTCCCAACTCTATTAAAAGAGGAATTGTCCGGGCTCCGCCTCCTGAGGCGGAGCCCGGACAGTTCGAGAACACCGCCCGATCCGCTACCAGGTACTACACGACTCCATGGATTGTTTTCTTAAACCGTCGGCAGGAACTACACCAACCCCAACTCTTCCAGCTTATACTGCCCCTTTTCGATCACCTGATCCCCATCAATCCAGACATCGCATTTCCGTGTCAATACATCCACATGCGTCCGCGATTTCCAGTTGGCATGCGTCTGGCTCCCATACGGATCGCCAAACGCAATATGTACTCCCGGAAATTTTTCGTCCTGTAGCAGAATCCCGATCATGCGAGACAGTCCCAAATTCGTCCCGAACGCTAATTCGCCAACCCGGTCGCTATTTTCATCCGTGTGGCAATAAGACCAAAACTCTTCCTCCAAATCCTTCCGCTCGCACTCCGCGTGCACCAGTCGCCCGCCCTTGATCGTCAACACCAGCGGCGTCGCCTGCAAATCGCCATACTTCCCATTAAAATAATCGCCCGCCGTAGCGTCGCACACGAACGTGCCATCTACCGTCGCTGGTGTAGTGAACACCTCTCCGGCCGGAAGATTCGACCAGTATCGAGGACTGATCAGCCCGCTTGTCTTCACCCAATCCAGCCCGCGGTCAAAGTGCGCCGAAAACTCCGTCCCCGCTTCCGTTTTCACCTTCAATGAATCCGCCCGCAACATCCGCTCACGCAGTTTGTCGCTCAACTTGTCCACCAACCGGTAATCCGCCCGCATCCCCTGCTGCATAATCTCCGGGGTCACCCCCACCATGTGCGCGTAGCGGATCTGCCGTCGCTCCACCACCTTTACAATCGACATCCGCGCGCCTAATTCTCCCGGTTGCGGCGTCATGCACAAAATCCCCACGTCCGCTTTTTCCAACGCGTCCAGCACCGCCTCCGGCGCCGCGCCCATGGGCCTCGAACCAATTTCTTCTAGCAGCAAACCGGTCGACTCCCCTCCGCAATCCCGAATCGCCTGTTCCAGGCTGGCCGCCACGGCTCGGCTCACCTCGTCGGCTATCAAGGCAATCTGCTCGCCCGCGCGCACACCCAAGCACACGTCCACGGCATTTTTCGCGCCCGGCATCAACTCAGCTGGTGCAAGTCCAAAAGGCATTCTCACCATTTTACCAAATTCCCGCTTCCTGCCAATTCCCCGTCACCATTCCGCCAACGCACTCACCTCCTAAAATATTAGTTGACAAGTTCTCTTCCGCGTCCTAACCTCCTAAGAACTTAGGAGGTAGCGTGTCCGCAAAACAGAAACTTCTTCGCCAGCTCACCCCTTTGGAGTTGCAGATCATGAATGTCCTCTGGGATTCCGGACCCTCGACGGTCCTGGCCGTTCAGGAGCATCTCTCCGCCCGCTCCCAGCTGGCCTACACCACCGTGCAAACCATGCTCAATGTCCTCCATCGCAAGGGCCATGTGAAGCGTGCCATGATCGGCAAAGCGTTTGCCTATGAACCGCTCCTAAGCCGCGATCACGCTTCGATCAGCGCCGTTCGCGATATGCTCGATCGTCTGTTCGGAGGTTCCATAGAGGCGCTCCTTATGAGCTTGGTCAAGAGCAGGGAAGTGAATCCTGAAAATTTCGCGAAGTTGAAGGTGCTGATCGAAAAGCACGAGCAGGAGGAGAAATGAGCGTTACGAGCCAGCTCCTCACCACTTTCTTAGTCAACGCGTTGTGGCAAATACCCGTAATCGCGGGTATCACCGCTTTGTGTGCCTTGCTTTTGCGCACCGCTCCCTCATCTTCTAGGTACCTGCTTTGGGTTGCAGCGCTGGGCCTCTGTCTTCTGCTGCCTCTTGCGAGCCTTCGCCATGCCAGTAATTTTAGCTCGGGTGTGCGATCAAACGGCGCACAAATACGTGCGAACGGGGATGCGGATGGTGAATTCCCTTCCGTCGGTTCACACCAACCCTTTTCGTTCACGGCTAAAAAACACGTCCGCCCCGTCCAATTCGCACCCTATCTGAAATGGATCTTGCTCCTCTCCTATCTCGCGTCCCTGTTCGACCGGACCATCAGGATCGCCTTGTCCCTCTGGCGCACGCTACGCTTCCGCGATGCCAGTTATCCGCGAGCTTTGCCGGCTTCGCTCTCGGCGATTGTGGAACGATCTCAGAACGCATTTGCCCTGCGAGATATACCCATCACCTGTTCACCAGACGCACTCGGCCCGGTAACTATTTCCTTCCCGCGGCCCATGCTCATTCTTCCCACCCGATTTTTCACCCTCGTTTCGGAGTCGGACTTTTCTTCTGCTCTCTGTCACGAATTAGCCCATATCAAGCGTCACGACTTCCATCTCAACCTCGCTTGCGAAATTCTCTCTGTGCCCATCGCCTTCCATCCCGCGGCCATTTGGATCAAGAACCGCATGGCCGTTTCCCGCGAACTGGCCTGCGATGAAGCCGCCGTTGCAAAACTCTACACCCGCGCCGGTTACGCTCGTTCGCTTCTGAATATAGCCGAGTCTCTCCACTACAACGCTTCTGACAGGCAATCCAATTGGGCCCTTGGTCTTTTCGATACAGATACCTTGGAGGAACGAATCATGAATCTTCTAAAGAAAACCAAGCGCTTGAGCAATCCATGGGGTATCGCACTGGGAATCATCGCTGCAGCAGTTCTGGCCATAGGTTGCCTCGGTGTTTCCGCCTTTTCCTTCCAAGTTGCGCAACCTGCTCCGCCCTCCTCAGATCTGCAGAGCTTCGTCGGTACCTGGACCGCGGCTTTCGAAGATGCCCAATATCTTGTGCTCGATCTGCGCCCGGAGAGCGGCAAACTCGCCGGCGGCATCAAAGTGTGCAGTTTCCAGATAAATACGGAAGCTTCCCGCGAACTCATCACCATTACCGACAAAACCTTCACAGAATCGTTGCCGATTCGCAATTTACAGCCCTCTCAGAAATTCCTTTCCTTCGACTGGAGGGACCCGGATGGGGATGAAAATCACCTCAAGTTCGAACTTACCGGATCTGATACCGCTACGCTTACCTGGATCGGCTTGCCCAAAGGGCTTCATTGGAGCATTCATCTCTCAAAGTCGAACCGGAAAGCTCCGTAGCGCGGCGCCCCTCCGTGCACCGCCGGCTTCCAGCCAGCCGCACATCCCTCGAGCAGCTCTCGGAATGATCCCCAACTGATCAACTTGTTTCTGAAAAAGATGGTGGCCAATGAGAGAGTAACGAGCAGCGGTGTGAGAATCACCCAATGCTTTCTCGAGATGGATTGTCGCCCCCGCCCGAGTATCCCGCTGTCTGCGGGGCAGCTGCGAGGTCAGTCTGGCCGAACTGCCCCACAGGCTCGGAGGCGGTTGGGTTCGGTTTCACTTGGTTCGGAGAAGATTCAGGACCGTGCGGCCCCCAGGGAAAATTGCCCACGCCGCCTACGTTCCGGGTCTACTCTGTCCCGACTCGGCGCGGAAGTATACTGCCGTCTCAGGTCGTCCTACAAGCTACTCAAATGAGTCAGCCTCTTATCCCCACGGCCGGCCATGTCATCGTTTTACCTTTCCACTCTGCTGACCTTTCTTTCTCAGCTTCACTCGAAACGAAGGTATCTGCCCGCCACCGCTTGTCACGTTCGCCAGATCGCTGGTACTCAACCGCGTCAGAAATCCTGCCAGTTTCCCCCGGAACAGGTACGGCGCAAAATCCACCAGCATGTCGCGCATCTCCACTTTCCCTCCCTCGACAATCGTTGGGAAAGGCTCACGCCGCAATGGAATTTTTTCCTGCACAATCCAGCATCCGTGTACTTTCGATTTTTCGCCGCCCGGCAAAGCCTCCTGCAGCGCTTTCTCCCACTCTGAAGCGTTCACCTTCCATCCAAGCGTCACGCCCGTTCCGCCATACTCGTCGCTCGGTTTCAGCACCAGCGTCTCCTGATGCCTGCCGGATGTAGGCCAGAAGTTCGATGGGCTCCCCGTAGTAGTCCGACTTCACATCCTCCACCACGCGCGTCCATGGCACATGCCCGCGGATAATCTCCCGCTCCTTTGCAGAAAACAGCCCAGCGTTCCTTCCGTCCGTCAGCACTGCGAAGAACGCCTTCACATGAGGAACCTTGCATCGAAAATTATTCGCCACGCAGGTTGTCCCGGCTTCGTATGCCTTCAGGAGCGCCTCGCACTCTTTCGGACGCGCCACGATGTCGTTGATCAGTACGCGGCGGTAGAGCAAATCAATTTTTTTCCCCTTCGCCGACAATCTCTTCCCGTCGAAATCCAGTTCTCGCGGGTCCGCCAGCACCACCGGCACGCGCATCGTCTCAAATCGTTGTTTCAAAATCTCAAACTCACTCCACGTCGGTACTTCTCTCCAGTCCACAATCGCCATCTGAGGCCGATGATTTGTTCCGCCCCAATCGAGATAGGTCCGCACCAGCGCATCCAGAAGTTTCTCACTCAACGGGTAGCTGTGGATCTCCCACGTTTTGGTAAACTCCCTCATCACCGGTGTTGTCCGGAATATATCCGACAACGATTCGGAATACCCAGCCCCCGCAGGCGATTCGCCGTTGTATTCCGTGAACTTCAGCGAATCCGGCAACAGAAACGCGTCCAGTCGCGAAGTTGTACTCGCCGGCCCAAATCCCGTCGTCATGCGTGCCAGCCGCTCTTCTTCCGGGCGTAAATGAAATTGCTCGAAAAGGGAATCGTCCTGCAGGGCTGCCGTAGTCACTCGCTCCGCCACGGCCGCGATGGTTTCGGAAACCAGACGCACCCGCGCTTCATCTTTGGCCGAAAGGAAAAACGGACGCAGGAACGGGCAGTGCACGCGCTTTCCAAAAGTCAACTTCTTCGCGCGCAACGCACTCAAAAACTTCCTAGGATAGCCGGGCGTAGTCTTCAGCACCGGCTGCAGGCATTCATCCCACTGCTTCGCCGGTCCATCCATCCCCGGCCTTTTTCCCAGTACCTTGTTCGGCGCTTTCCCCTTCGCCGCTTTGCGTTTCATCGCTTTGGAATTCCTGCAGTCGTACCCGCTGGCATGCTGGCCAGCGCCGTCTGCGTCAGAGCGGGCTTAGCCGGGGTTCCTGCAAATCCGCTGGCCATGCCCAACCCGAGCATCTCTTCCCAACGTGGCCAGGTATTCGCCACATTCCCCTTCAGCGCGCGATCGATCACCAGTCGCGACATCTTGTCCACCACGTGTTCAAAATAAAATTCCGTGATCCGGTCCCGCTCAAAATCCGGCGCCGGATTCAGGAAGTCAATCGCATACGGCACGCCATCCTTCACCGCAAACTCAATCGTATTCATCTCGTAGCCTAGCGCCTGATTGATGGTCTGCGCATCGTTTACCACGCGCGCTCCAACCTCGGCCGTCAGGTAGCTATGCTCCACCAGGTAGCGCCGCTCCTTCGGGTCATAGCGCACCGGCAGTATATCCATCTTTCCAAACGTGAAGCATCGCACGTATTCCTTGAAATCAATAAATTCTTGCAGGGTCATGCAATACGGTGAAGTCTTGTCGTAGGCTTCCAGCAATTCTTCTTTATTCGCAACCTTATATACATGCTTCCACCCGCCACCGGAAAACGGCTTCAATATCGCTGGCCGCCCGACGTAATCGAGCAAATCGTCCCAATCCATCGGGTAGTTCATGTTCCGTAGCGATTCCGCATTGATATCTACATCGGACGGGTATCCCTTCTGCGGCAGCAGCACCGTCTTCGGTATCGCCACTCCCAGTTTCGCCATCAGCGAATAGTTGAAATATTTATCATCCGCCGTCCACCAGAACGGGTTATTGATCACATAGGTGCCCTGCAACGCGGCATGCTTCAGAAATCCGCGGTAGTACTCCACCTCGTGGGATATCCGGTCCACAATCACTTTATATTGCGCGGGCTCGTTCATTTTCGTGCCGCCCAGTTTCACGAATTCTGCGGTCAAGCCATCCTTTTTCCCCAATTCATTTACGCGCGCTATAAACGCGGGAGGGAAGCTGAATTCTCGCCCGCACAGCAGGCCTACTTTTGCCATGATCGTTCCTCCTGCCCAATTCTGCCGACTTCGAAATTCATTCAGCTCACAATGTTTGCCGAATTCGATCGGCCTTCTATCGCCGCGCCGCGCGTTTCCGCCACCAGGTGCCGCACCACTTCCTTCAAATCGCCGGTCTGCTCGTACACTCTTAATTGCCGCTCCGCGCTGGTCCCTTTGTTCATGATGGTGTGGATGTAGTCCACCGCGCTCCGGCTTCCCAATTCATCCACCACGTCGTCCACAAACTCCAGCAATTCCGGAATCAACTCGCGCATCGGCACTTCCGCTTCTTTTCCAAAATCGATAAATTTTCCTTCAATCCCGTAGCGCGCCGCTCGCCACTTGTTCTCTTCAATCAACGCCCGCCGGTACAATCTCCAACTGATATTTTTCGTGTACAGTTTGTGCAGCTTCACCACAATGGCTTGCGTCAGCGCCGCAATCGACACCGCTTCCTCGACCCGCGTCGCCACGTCGAACATCCGGAATTCCAGCGTGCCAAACGCCGGATGCGGTCGCACATCCCACCAGATCTTCTTGGGGTTGTCGATGCAGTTCGTGCGCACCAGCAAATTCACAAAATTCTCGTACTCGCTCCAAGACAGGAACTGTTCCGGAATCCCTGTGCGTGGAAACCTGCGAAATACAGTTGTACGAAACGATTTCAGTCCCGTGTTCCGCCCCATCCAGAATGGCGAGCTCGTCGATAGCGCCAGCAGGTGCGGCAGGAAATAGCGCACCATGTTCATCATGTCGATGGTCGTCTGCTTGTCCGGCATCGCCACGTGTACGTGCATCCCGAAAATCAGCAGCGACCGCGCCAGTTGGCCCATCTCTTCCACGATGTGCTGGTATCGCTCGCCGGGAGAAATCACCTGGTCGATCCAGCTTGAGAATGGGTGTGTCCCGGCTGCGGCCACCTGTGATCCCGTTCGTTCCGCCGCCGCCACCAGTTCGCCGCGCGTGTGGTGCATCTCCATGCGCAATTCGCTCACGTTTTCGCAGATCTTCGATCCCGTCTCGACGATCGACTGGTGCATCTCCTGCTTCACCTGGTCGCCCAACCCGTGCGAAGCAGCCGAAAGCAGTTGCACCACGTGCGAGCGTAGCTCTAAAGTTTCTGGATCGATGATCTGAAATTCTTCTTCAACACCTAGCGTGAAGCGGTGAGCCATAGCAGGCCCTCCGAATGGTCAGGTCACTTCTGCGGAGCCAGTATCATACCCCCACCCCAACAATAATTGCACCTACCCCCACACCGACTACCTTCGGGCGCCGCACCCGTCCACGCTTTTTCTTTTCCCCCGCTACCTCTGTGGCCCTCTGCGATCTTTGCGGTAATGGCCACTCCTTCCAACCGCTCAATTTGGCGCTAGACTCCGCCTCTCTGGCTTGCCAAAATCTGTTTCATGCAAATCACTCCCTTCCGCATCGAAGAATATTTCGCCAAGTACGAATTTACCGCCAAATACCTGCTCTCCTCTTCCGATGCCGAATCCCGCACCATCGCCGATCTTCTCTCTCTCGAACCCTCTGCTCACGACGCCTTCCTCAAACACTGGTGCGGTTACACCGAAGCTCCGGGCGCTCCCTGGCTGCGCGAAACGCTCACCTCGCTCTATGAAAATATTCGACCCGACGACATTATCGTGGTCGCCGCAGCCGAAGAGGCCATCTTCCTGTTCTATCACGCACTCCTTGGCCCGGCCGATCACGCCATCGTGGAAACTCCGTGCTACGAAAGCGCATTTTCCCTGGTCAAAAGTACCGGCGCCTCTGTTTCCGCCTGGCAACGCCAGCCAGAAAATTCCTGGGCCCACGATCTCGCCGCCCTCGAATCCCTGATCCAGGCCAACACCCGGGCCATCTATATCAACACGCCCCACAATCCCACGGGCCTGCTCATGCCGCTCCCCGTTCTCAAACGCATTCTGGAGCTTGCCTCAAAACAGGGCATCTACGTTTTTTCCGACGAAGTCTATCGCGAACTCGAGCACATTCCTGCCACGCGTCTTCCCGCCGCCTGTGACCTCTACGAGCGAGCCGTAAGCCTCAGCTCCGTCAGCAAGACCTACGGGCTCCCCGGCCTCCGCCTGGGGTGGCTCGCGTCCCGTGACCCGCAAATTCTTAAAAAGTGCATCGATCTCAAGTTCTATACCACGATCTGCAGCAGCGCCCCGAGCGAGTTCCTCACCGACCTCGCCCTCCGTCATCGCGAGAAAATTGTCGCACGCAATCGCCAGCTCACCCTCCGCAATCTCCATCTCCTCTCCGGATTCCTTGCCCGGCATTCCCGTCTTTTTTCCTGGACTCCTCCAAACGCCAGCCCCATCGGTTTCGTGCGGTTCGAACCGCCACAAGATGTGCTCCAATTTTGCGAATCCGTGGTCCAGCAATCTGGCGTTCTGCTCCTCCCCGGCACCTTCTACGAGCAACCCCGCCACATTCGATTTGGCTACGGCCGCGCCAACATGCCCGAATCGCTCGCCCAACTCGATTCGTGGCTCTCCTCTCATTCCTGAGTATTTCTCCACACTCCCTTGAAGCTGTTTTTTTGATAGCCGCCCTCCGTATATCGATTTTCCCTTCGGCCCCGCGCGCTGTATCATTGCTTAACGTTAAAACTCCCTCGGTTCTCGAGTGGACGGGGAATCGGTGCAAATTTACAACCGGTGAAAGCTCCTTTGCGGGCTGCGCTGATTCTATTTTCGGAGGAATAAATGAAAGTGTGTCGTTCGCTGTTGGTTGGCTTCTCTCTTTTCTTTGCTCTCATCCTTACGCCTTATCTTTCCGCACAAACCACCACTGGCCGTATTCTCGGCTCCGTCAAGGATAATTCTGGCGGCGCGGTCGGTGGAGCCACCGTGACCGTCACGGACCCCGACCGCGGGGTCACTCGTTCCGCTGTAACCGATGCTTCCGGTGAATACCTCGTCGGCAACCTTGCCCCCGGCAAATACAAGGTCCGTGTCGAAGCCAAGGGTTTTAAAACCTCCGAACGCGCCAACCTTGAGCTGCAGGTCGCCAAAGACGTGGATCTCGATTTCGAGCTCAGCCCAGGTTCGATTACCGATACGGTGCTCGTCACCGAAGAAGTTCCCCTTCTCGATACCACCAGCAACACTCTCGGCGGCACGCTCAGCAACAAAGAAATCAACGACCTGCCCCTCAATGGTCGCGACTTCCAAAACCTCGTCACTCTTCGCCCCGGCGTCCAACGCTATCCCGGCGGCGGTTTTCTCTCGATCAGTTCCAACGGGAATCGCCCGGAAGACAACAACTTCATCGTTGACGGTATCGATGGCAACGATCCTTACTACGCCACCACCATCATCAACGCCGAAGGCGTTCAAGGCACGCCGGCCAGCCATCTTCCGATCGACGCCATTCAGGAATTTAACGCCGAGGAAAATCCTCCCGCCGAATACGGCATGAAGCCCGGCGCTGTGGTCAACGTCGGCCTCAAGTCGGGCTCCAATGAATATCACGGCTCCGTTTTCTACTTCGGCCGCAACAGCGCCATGGATGCGCGCAATTTCTTCAACACCGTGCCGGATCCTAAAAAGCCCCTCAGCCTCAATCAATTCGGCGTCACGCTCGGCGCACCGATCATCAAAGACAAGCTCTTCTATTTCGTCGCTTACGAAGGCGTGCGCGCGAATGTGGGCAACTCGGGTATCGTCCAGACTCCCGCTACCTCTTCGATCGGCGATCCGACGGTCAGCATTCCCGACGCCATTGCCCATCTCAACCAGTTGGAAATTCCCGTCAGCCAACTGAGCTTGAATCTCCTTACACTTTTTCCCAGCAATACCGGCACCAACGGTGCCAGCTTGCAGCTGGGTTTCCCCAACTCCAACCGTGAAGATAACGGACTGGTTAAGATTGACTGGCATCCGAACGTACAAGACAGCATCTCGGGACGTTTTTTCATCGCCGACAGCCTACAAACCGAACAGGACATCCAAGTCCTGCAACCTTATTGGGAATCCCAGGCCAAGACCCGTCCGCAAGTCTTCGGAGTTAGCTGGACCCGCGTTCTTACCCCTCGCCTGGTGAACGTGGCTCGCTTCGGCTACAACCGTTTCAACCAATCCATCCTGACCGTTGATTCGAACGTCAATCCCACAACCTACGGCATCAACACCGGCGTCACTTCCGCCGTCAATTTCGGTATGCCCGAAATTGCCATTGATGGTTTCGTTTCGCTTGGTGGTAACCACGGTTGGCCCCTGCTTACCACTCCCAATCAAACCTATGTCATTGGCGACGACGTCTCCTACACCCGTGGTAAGCACTCTCTTAAAATGGGTGCCGAATTCCGCGATGGCATGGCCGATAACGTCCGCGACCGTTATGGAAAAAGCCGCATTCGTTTCGCAGGGGATGGCGCGTTTTCTGGCAGTTCTCCACTGGAAGATTTTCTTGCCGGCGACCCCTACAAAGGCCGCATCTTCATTGGCAATTCTCACCGTCAGGTCAGCATGACCTCTTTCGGTGCTTACCTCCAGGATGACTGGCGTGTCTCGAGCCACTTCACCATTAATGCCGGACTCCGCTACGATCTCAACTCTGTCGTTCACGAATCCCACAATCTGTTCGGCAATTTCGATCCCAACCTTGGCCTCGTTCAGGTCGGGCAGCAGGTTAGCTCTCCCTACAATGGCGACCACAACAATTTTGGTCCTCGCATTGGTCTGGTTTGGGATCTCACCGGCAAGGGTAAGACGGTCATCCGCGCCGGCGGCAGTTTCATCTATGAAATTCCTCACATTTCCATCTTCATCGGGCAGAACGGTGTGGATAACGCCTCCACTTCTGGCATCGGCGTTATCCCCACCGGAGCCATCGGCGTAAGTCCGGGCGGAGGTGCCATCGTCGCTTCTTCCAATGACTTCACCAATCTCAATTGGAGTGTGGAAGGCCCGGTGTTCACCAATACCACTGCCGATTGCAGCGCCTCTCCCTGCAATATCCTTGGCGTAAACCGCAACCTTCGTACTCCCTACGTCACCACTTGGAGCCTCAACGTTCAGCAGCAACTGTTTAAGAACGGTTCGCTCAATCTAGGCTACGTTGGCAACCACGGCACCAAGCTCTACAGCGTCACCGACATCAATCAACCGGATCAGAATTCCCAGGCCGAAATTGATTGTGGCCACTGCGAACAGGCTGGACGCCCCTACAACGCAAGATTCCCCTTCCTGGGAGTAATCAACATGCTCTCAAACGGCTACCACTCGAACTACGACGGCTTGCAGGCCAGCTACACCCTTCACCCATGGCACGGTCTCTCTTTGTTGGCCGGCTACACCTGGGCTCATGCTCTGGACCAGGTCTCGCTCAACCGCGGCCTCAACCCACAGGACAGCTATAATCCACGCGCCGAATACGCCACCAGCGACCTCGACATTCGCCACCGCTTCACTTTGTCCGTCAGCTACCAGATCCCTGGTATCAAGTCTCCCGCTCAACTGCTCCAGGGTTGGGAGGTCAATTCCATCTTTACTTGGCAGACGGGTCTACCTTGGGGCGTGATCGACGGCTACGCCAATGGGAACGACATCAGCCTGACTGGTGAATACGCCGACCGCTGGAACTTCGCGGGCAAACCCTCGGATTTCAAGACTTCTAATCAGCGGCGGCATCCCCTTTACCACTGACTTTAGCTATAACTCGCTCACTGGCAACGCTACTGGCAATCAGGCTTGTCTCAGCCAGCAGCCTTCCGGCGTCGCTCTTGCGGATTGGGTTAGCAATCTGCAAACCTTCGGTTGCTTCACGGAGGGTTCCGGCGTGCTTACGCCTCCCATGCCCGGCACCTTCGGCACCATGCGTCGCAACCTGTTCCGCGGTCCCGGCTATCGCAACTGGGATTTTTCGCTCGTCAAAAACTTCACCATTCACGAACGCTTCGTGCTCCAGTTCCGTGGCGAATTCTTTAACATTTTGAACCATCCGAACTTCACCAATCCCTATGGCGTCGGTGGACAACTCGGGGCAGTCGATCCTTCGAGCCCGGGCAACTTCGGCTTCTCGGGCGAAACCCCGGATGTCGCTGCCGCAAACCCCGTCATGGGTTCCGGCGGGCCACGCGCCATTCAGCTGGGATTGAAGCTTAAGTTCTAAACTCATCTCAACACAAAAAAGGGCGCGGAGAGATCGATCCCCGCGCCCTTTCTCATTTGCTTCACCTGGTAGCTGCACTCGTGTCTTTGCTCCCGGACTCTCGTGCACTTGTCTTCCTAGGTTTGGCTTCCTGCCGCCCTTTTTAGCCAGTCCTTTGTGCCCGTGAATTTCCTGACCAGGGCTCGTTCTGCAGGTTGCGCCGGCTTCAAGCAAACGCCCGTCGACCACCCATTCCCCCAAACAAAAAGAGCGCGTTGCCTAGGCAATGCGCTCTTCCGGATCTCTTAGGTAAATTCTTACCGCCTCACGCCGCTCCCATCGATCTCCTCGCCTGGAAGCATTCCCTGCAAAACACCGGTCGGCCTTGCGTTGGCCGGAACGGAACCGTGGTTTCTTTTCCACATTGCGAGCACGTCGTCTTTGTTTCCGCTCGCACCGGAGCCGCATCTCTGCCGCCCCCGCCACCCTCCGCGCGCTTGGCTTTGCAGCCCTTGCATCGTTTTGGTTCGTTCTTAAAACCCTTGTCGGCGAAAAA
Organism: Candidatus Acidiferrales bacterium; assembly: GCA_963741165.1. Lineage (GTDB taxonomy): Bacteria > Acidobacteriota > Terriglobia > Acidiferrales > UBA7541 > Acidiferrum. The sequence goes on from CAVUHB010000004.1 coordinate 178,204, forward strand.
CATCTGTTCGCCGGCTGTAAATACAAACTCGGCACCGCATTCCGAACACTTCAACACCCTATCGTGGAATTCCATGAGCGCTCCCCCTGGGACCCCTTTCGGGCAGTGGGGAGGGGCCAAACTTGCACCTGGAACCTGGGTCGCTAGGTATACCGATAGTCCGGGATTGCCGGGCGGATATCCCTGGGGCCTGTGTGCGAACATCCATTTGACTACCCAAACGTCTCTGCCTGATAGGGGCCTGATCCCGGAAGTGCGGCGCCGAGCCTCGTCACGCGCAGGTACTAATCCTGCTCGCGACGCTGCTTCTTGCGCAGTCGCTTCCGCGAAAGCGCTTCTTTAGCCCGGCGCTTTTCGCCCGGCTTCATATAGAAGCTGTGCTTCTTGATTTCCTTAATGATGTCTTCTTGCTGCACTTTGCGCTTGAAACGCCGCAGTGCGTTCTCAAGAGACTCACTCTCTTGAATGACTACTTCTGCCAATGTAATTCACCCCAGTTCCGGTTCGGTTTGCATGACAGTAGCGCCCGTCGACGGCCCGGGACACTACCCCTGGTTATTATCGCATGAGGTTGCTGGCTTCTTGTAGTCAATTCCCCCTGCCCAAGTCAAGCACTCTTTCTGGCTCAGCCTCGTCTCCTCCTGCGTTATGCCATTCTAATACTGTGTACCACTCTACTACTGCACCTCCGGGCTTCTCTGTACATGTCCACCGCTTGACCCTCCTGCTACACTACATGCCGTCTCATGAATTGTTCTTTGGGCGTCGGAGCTCTAGCTCTGACAGTCACTGCCCTGAAAATACGGGGGTAAGCTCCGAAAGAAACTCTGCCTTCTTCGGAACTTGTTTAGTGAGACAAACTTTAGGCTGCTTCCTAAACCTGCTACGGGAGTCTCTCTCATGCCAGATATGCGCGATGCCCTCGCAGTACTTCTTGCCGGCGGTCAAGGTGAACGTCTCTGGCCTCTGACTCGTGATCGTGCCAAGCCTGCCGTTCCCTTCGGCGGCCTCTATCGCATCATCGATATCACTCTTTCCAATTGCGTCAATTCCGGTCTTCGCCGCGTCTTTGTTCTCACCCAATACAAGGCCCTCAGCCTAAGTCGTCACACTCGCGCCGGCTGGTCCCCTCTGATGGGGCTCGGCGAATTTATTGAAGTGCTCCCTCCACAGATGCGCGTCTCACAGCAGTGGTATCAAGGCACTGCCGACGCTGTCTATCAGAACATCTATTCCATCGGCAGCGAGCGTTCCAAATTCGTCTTCATTCTTTCCGGCGATCATATCTACAAAATGAATTACGCCAAAATGCTTCAGCAGCACATCGATTCCGGTGCCGACGTGACGGTTGCCACCATCGAAATTGCCGCCGAAGAAGCCGCCAAGCAATTTGGCGTGATCGAAACCGATAAAAACTGGCGCATTATCGGCTTTGAGGAAAAGCCCGCCAAGCCCAAGCCCTCCCCCCACAAGCCCACTCACTGTAACGCGTCGATGGGCGTCTACATCTTTAATACGCAACTTCTCATTCCCATGCTCTTGGCGGATTCCGAAGATCCCAAGTCCGCCCACGATTTCGGAAAAGACATTTTGCCGCGCATCATTTCCAAAAACCGCGTGTTCGCCTACAACTTTATTGACGAGAACAACGAGAAGTCTCTCTACTGGCGCGACGTCGGCACAATCGATGCCTACTACGAAGCCAACATGGATCTTGTCAGCGTTTCTCCCGTCTTCAATCTTTACGACAAGAATTGGCCCCTGCGCACCTGGCACCAGAACTATCCACCCGCCAAATTCGTATTCGCCGACCCCGACCGTACGGGTACTGCCATCGACTCCATCGTGGGTGGGGGCTCCATCCTCTCCGGAGGCCGCGTCCAGAATTCGGTGGTTGGCTACGACGTCCGCGTCAACAGTTACTCCGAAGTGAGCGACTCGATCATCTACAATCACGTCAACGTTGGTCGCCATTCAAAAATTCGCCGCGCGATCATCGACCGCCACGTCAGCCTCCCCGAAAACACGGAAATTGGCTACGACATCGAAGACGATCGCCGCCGTTTCCACGTAACCTCTTCCGGCATCGTGGTGGTCGTCCGTCAGGAATCCCTGATCGAAGAACCCGAACTCGAGTAGAAGCCGTGCCGTGGGCCCGAGCTTCCGCAGGTGCCGCATCGCGAACCTTTAGAAGCAGGCGCAAGCCGCGGAGGGGTTTGGATTGGTTAGCTAGCGTAGCGGCGGCTTTTCCTCACCCTCCTGCATTTCCTAGTTTGCCTGTCTGTCATCCCGGCCGAACATCCGCGACTCGAGCTACTGGCCATGAAGGGATCGTAGCGACCTGTCAGCTCGCACAGAACTCCTCAGGATCCATCGACCCATTGGTAGCGCTGACCCCTATCCTAGCGCGTTCTGTTTCCTGTTACCCGGTATCGCGGTACTGGTTTTTGTCAGCGTGTCCCCCATCACTCGCCCTGGCGTTTCCCTCTGTTACAATCTTCTGTTCCATTTCACCGAGGAGACGCACACTCTATGTCCACCAAAATCACCCGAGTTCACGCCCGCCAGATCATCGATTCCCGCGGGAATCCCACCGTCGAAGCCGACGTGCTTCTTGAATCCGGCGCACTCGGTCGCGCGGCTGTTCCTTCTGGCGCTTCCACCGGCGAACACGAAGCCCTTGAGCTTCGCGATGCCGATAAGTCCAAATATGTCGGCAAGGGCGTCCTCACCGCCGTCGCCAACGCCAACTCGGAGCTCGCCAAGGCTGTCACCGGTTCCGATGCCGCCGATCAACGCAGCCTTGACCACAAAATGCTCGCTCTCGACGGCACCCCCACCAAATCCCGCCTCGGCGCCAACGCCATTCTGGCCGTTTCCATGGCCGCCGCCCGCGCCGCCGCCGTTGCACTCAAGCAACCTCTCTACAAATATCTCTCCCGCTATTCGACAGACACCTCCTCCAATCTTCTCCCCGTGCCCATGATGAACATCTTGAACGGTGGGGCCCACGCGGACAGCTCGGTCGATTTCCAGGAATTTATGGTCATGCCCATCGGCGCTCAGAAGTTCAGCGAAGCCCTTCGCTGGGGCGTCGAGATTTTCCACGCTTTGAAAACCGTGCTGAAAAAGCACGGCTACTCCACTGCTGTTGGCGATGAAGGTGGTTTTGCTCCAAGCTGCAAGTCCAACGAAGAAGCCATCCAGATCGTGCTTGAAGCCATCGCTAACGCTGGCTACAAACCCGGCGAACAGGTTTCCATCGCGCTCGACCCGGCGGCGAGCGAGTTTTACGACAAGGCTGCAGGAAAATACGTGTTCAAGAAATCCGACAAGTCGCAATACTCGTCCGCGGAAATGTCCAGCTATTGGACCCGTTGGGTTGAAAAGTATCCCATCGTTTCTATCGAAGACGGCATGGCCGAAGACGACTGGGCCGGATGGAAATCCCTCACCCAGAGTGTCGGCAGCAAATCTTCCAAGAAGAAAATCCAGCTCGTCGGCGACGATCTGTTTGTCACCAACACCGAGCGCCTTTCTCGCGGCATCAACGAAGGCATCGCCAATGCCATTCTTATCAAGCTGAACCAGATTGGCACCGTTACGGAAACCATCGACGCCATCGAACTCGCTCGCAAAGCCGGTTACAACTCCATCATTTCTCACCGCTCCGGCGAAACCGAAGACACTTTTATCGCCGACCTCGCCGTGGCTACCGCCGCCGGACAAATCAAGACCGGCTCCGCTTCGCGGACCGACCGCATCGCCAAATACAACCAGCTTCTTCGCATTGAAGAAGAACTGGGCCCGACCGCCCGCTTCAACGGCAAAGCCCCGCTGCAATGAGCCCGATGGCAAGACTCCACACTGTCCGGGTAAGGCACCCTCTTCTCTTGCGGGTGCGGGTTTAGATCTCTCCAGGCCGCTACACCATGTTTACGAGCAAACCTATCCGGGTTCTCGGCCTTTCCGTTCTGCTCTGCCTCTCGCTCGCTCTGCTCGGCGAGTTTACTCGGCATCCCACGCTCATCTACATCTTTAAGCCACTCGCTACCATCCTCGTCCTTGCCATGCCTCTCGCCCAGTGGCAGAGGCAGCGCTCCCCCTACGCTCGCAACATTTCCATCGGCCTTTTCTTCTCGCTCCTGGGCGATATCGCGCTGATCTTCGCAGAACGATACTTCCTCTACGGCCTTCTCTTTTTTCTCCTGGCCCACATCACTTACCTCATTGCATTTTCGCTCAAGGTAAAATTTCCCGCGCGCCCCGCCGTCTGGCCTCTCTATCTGGCTTTTGCCGTAATTCTCTACGCGTTCGAGTTCTCAAACCTCCCGGTTACTCTGCGAATCCCCGTCGCCGTTTACGCTCTCCTGCTAACCTCCATGGCCGCTCAGTCTATGGGTCGCTTCCTCATCCTCAAAACCGTTCCCGCCGGCAACGCCGCCGCCGGCGCTCTTTTCTTCCTGCTCTCCGATGCACTTCTCTCGCTCGACCGATTTCACGCGGTCATCTCTCTCGCGCCGGTCGTGATCCTCCTCCCGTACTATCTCGCCCAGTGGTTCATCGCCCTTTCCACGCTTCCTTGCCCCTCGCATTCTCGTACTCCCCCCTTGTGACCTCCGGCACATCCTGACTTTCCCCCGCTTCCTAACATGGTCTCGTGGCGAGCTCGGCCCAAACTCTCCCCGTACCGGACCTCTGGCGACCGACAATCAACCCCTGGTGGATCGCAGGCACCGTAATGCTTTCCACCTTCATGGAAGTTCTCGACACCAGCATCGCCAACGTTGCTCTCCCCCACATCGCCGGCAGCCTTTCCGCCGGTATCGACGAAAGCACCTGGGTACTCACCTCTTATCTCGTTGCCAACGCCATCGTTCTCCCGCTCACCGGGTGGTTCTCGCGCATCTTTGGCCGCAAACGCTTCTACATGGCTTGCGTTCTCATTTTCGTACTCAGCTCTTTGCTCTGCGGTCTCGCCCCCAGCTTGCCCTTACTGGTTTTCTTTCGCATTCTCCAGGGCGCGGGTGGCGGAGGCTTGCAGCCTGTGTCGCAAGCAATCCTCGTTGAAAGTTTCCCCCGCGAAAAACAGGGCATGGCCATGGCCATCTATGGAATGGGTGTAGTGGTCGCTCCCATCATCGGTCCCACCCTCGGCGGTTGGATCACCGACAATTATTCCTGGCGCTGGATTTTCTTCATCAATCTTCCCGTCGGACTTCTTTCACTCGCTCTCACGACTGCACTTATCTTCGACCCCGCTCACCTGGCGCGCGTGCGAAAAGGCGAGCGTGTCCACATCGACTTCATCGGCCTCGGCCTTCTCAGCCTCGGCCTGGGTTTTCTTCAAGTCGTTCTCGATAAAGGTCAGCGCGACGACTGGTTTGGATCGCCCTTCATCGTCTGGTGCACCATCGCCACCGTCATCGGCCTGGTTGGCGTCGTCCTCTGGGAACTTCGTCAGAAAGATCCCATCATCGAATTGCATCTGTTCAAGGACCGCAACTACGCCGCTGCTACCTTCACCATGTTCGCGCTCGGTATCGTTCTCTACGGCACCACTGTACTTCTTCCCGTGCTTCTGCAAACGCTGGTCGGCTACACGGCCCAACAGAGCGGCCTCGTGCTTTCCCCCGGCGCTATCGTTACGCTCGTCTCCATGCCCATCATCGGCCGCCTCCTTGTAAAGAGTGATCCACGCAAGCTGGTCATCGTCGGGCTCATCATTCTCTCGGTAGGTATGTTTCAACTGTCCCGGCTGAATCTCTACACGAGCTTTAGCACCTTTGTTTTGGTTTGGATGATTTCCCGCGGCGGCCTTGGCTTTCTATTTATCCCGATCAACGTTATGGCCTTTTCCTTCGTCCCCAAGGAAAAGATGAATAGCGCTACAGGTATGATCAATCTAGCCCGCAACATTGGTGGCAGCGTAGGGATTTCGCTCGTCACCACACTGCAGGTGCGCCTCATGCAGCGGCATCAGGCCAACCTCATCGAAAATCTTTCGCCCATCCATCCGCGATATCGTGAAATGCTTCATGCCCTGACTGTCCAATTGCAAACTCGCGGCTCCGATGCCGTCACCGCCGCGCAACGCGCGCAAACCATCCTCTACGGCGAACTGCAGCGTCAGGCCGCCATGCTCTCCTTCATCGATGTCTTCTGGATTCTGGGCGTATTCTGCCTTGCCATGATGCCCTTGATGCTAATCATGAAGCCCCGCCCCCACGGCGCCCCCACAGTCCTCGCCCACTGACCATGCTTTACCTCTGGATTGTGGTACGCAGGGAGGTTTACGGTCAGCTGCTCGCTTTTCCGGGAGGCCGAGCTTCGGATGGGAGCTTTGCCCGATTTATCGGACAAACCCGATCGCCATTCATCCTGACTGCAGAGCCGCCTTTCCCTTCCTCCGCAAATGTGCTGCCACCAATCGCACCTCGTCATAACTGATCTCATCCGGCAACGCATCCTTGATCGGCCGCAACAAATCCATCCCCAATCTTACGCACGCCTCGCGAATCTTTTCATACGTCGCCCGAGGCATCCACTCCACCTGAAATTCCGCCTCTCCGGTCTCCACCAGGTTCGCAATCAACGCCACCACCGTCCGCACTTTCCGTCCGCGCCGTTGTGCAATCTCCTCGAAATTCAATCCCTGCTTGAGCATCGCCAGGGTTTCCTCGGCCGGACTGGAAGCCTTTGCCTGCCAATCGTTTTTAGCCCGTTCGCCCGCTCTGAATTTCCCGAGCGCCTCCAGAATTTCCTCTCCATACAATTCTGCTTTGTTCAGGCCGATACCCGACACTCGCAACAATTGTTCCCGTGTCTTTGGCTGTACCCGGCACAACGCCTCGAGCGAAGAATCGTGCAGCACGATGAACGCCGCCACGCCTTTCTCTTTCGCCTTGCTCCGCCGCCACTCCCGCAGATAATCCATGAGTTGTTCATCGACATCGCCAGCGAGAAAACTCGAATATCCCCCCGCATACTGCTCCACGGTTCTGCTCGGGTAAGCGCGCCCAGGCGCGGCCCGGCCATGCCTTCGCTTCCGGGCAGTGCCTTCGCCGCGCATCCATTCCGGCATTCCACCGCACACGTCACAATGACCGCACGCCTCCCACTTCACCGCCTCTCCAAAATGCTCGCAGATCATCCGCGGACGGCAATTTGCCTGCTCCACAAAATGTTGCATCTGGTGATAACGGCCCCACGCGCGCTTCTGCTCCGCTGAATCCCCAATCTTGTTGATGAAATAGGTGCGCAGCCCGATGTCCCTCTTCTGCCACAACAAATAGCAATCCGCCGGCAAACCGTCGCGTCCCGCACGTCCCGTCTCCTGGTAAAGTTGCTCGATGCTTTCCGGCAATCCCAGCCGTACCACTGCGCGCACGTTCGGTTTGTTAATCCCCAATCCAAAAGCAATCGTCCCTACCAGTACGCGCACTTCTTCCGTCATCCATTTTTCCTGATTTTCACGCCGAGCCTTTCCCCCCATCTGCCCGTGATAGCCGATCGCCGGAATGCCGTTTTCCTCCAGCATGTCCACGATCTCACCCACGCGCGCCACCGTAGGCGAGTACACAATCACGTTTCCGCTACGCGTATTGCTCACCGCGGTCAGCAGCAGTTCGTCCTGCAGATCGCCGTTGCACTCCTTCACCACATACCGCAAATTCTGCCGATGAAAACTGGTCACCGATTTCAACGCGTTGTGCAGTTTCAGCTGTTGCACGATGTCGTGCCGCACCTGTTTCGTGGCGCTGGCCGTGAACGCGGCAATCGGCCGGTCCGGAAACGCTTCCCGTAATTTCTTCAGTTGCCGGTATTCCGGCCGAAAATCGTGGCCCCATTCCGAAATGCAATGCGCTTCATCAATCGCAAAAAACGACACCGGAACCCGCTTTAGCCATTCCGCTGTTCCCTCCATCACCGCCCGTTCGGGCGACACATAGATCAACCGGTATTCCCCCGCAGCGGCCTTCTTCTTCACGTCTCCGCGCTCTCCTTCTGCCACAGAGCTGTTCAGAAAAACCGCCGGTATGCCCATCTGCGTCAGTTGCGCCACCTGATCCTGCATCAGCGCAATCAGCGGCGAAATCACTACCGCCGTCCGACGCTCATCGAGCACCGCCGGCAATTGGTAGCACAACGACTTCCCGCCGCCAGTCGGCATCACCACGCACACGTCCTGCCCACTGGAAAGTGCCCGAACGATCTCTTCCTGCTTGGGCCGGAACGCGTCATATCCCCAATACCGTTTCAGCACCAGAGCAAACCGGTCCGCCGCCGCGTCGCCCGTCGACACCAGCTGCTTCCTGCTTTCCTGCCGCCCGAACTGTAGTGGCCTGGCCAGTCCCGTCTCCCGCAAAAACTCTCCCAGAGGTTACCACTTTTAAAGTCCCAATATTCGCTTTCCGTTCGTCCTTGGTCGGCGCCAACTCCGGCCGGCCCCGAGGTTCTCCTCGTTGCCTAGCACCGACTTCGAGCCGACGAGTGCCCCAGGAATCCCGGGGCTTTCTTCCTGGTGGTCATCCTCTGCGCGGTGGTCCGATGTCCCCTACCCGGCCGCCCGAGGTGGACCGGGCCTGGCAATCTGGGGATTGTAACAAGTGCTCTCTGGAACATTCCGCCGCGTCCTGTCGTATCTTCCGATATCCCGGGGAGGTGTGTTTATGAACTCCATGCTGACATCTTTAGCCATCCTTTTCCTGTCGGTTCCGGCCTTTGCTGCTGACGCCAAAGTTCAATCCTTTGAGATTGGCAAACCTCACATGGAATTCGAATGTGCTGCTAGAAAACAGCTCCGCCTCTATATCCGCTCCGGCGAAATTCGCGTCGTAGGTAGCGATGACGGTAAAATTTCCGTCGACCTCGGCGGCAAGAACGTGGACAAGATTCAGGACGTAAAAGCGCGGCTCACTTGCCTGGACGACTCTGCCGAACTCCATGTCACCGGCGGACCGAAAGACGAACTTACCATCACCGTCCATGTCCCTAGGAAGGTTGACCTCTTCGCCCGCATCCCTGCTGGCGACGTTACCGTGGAAGATATTACCGGAAACAAGGACGTGGAAGTTCACGCTGGCGAGTTGACCATCTTTGTTGGCAAGCCTTCTGACTACGGTCATGTCTACGCCTCTGTCTATGCCGGCGAAGTGGATGCAGAAGCCTTTGGCGATAACAAGGGTGGTCTGTTTCGTTCCGTGTCCCGGGACAACGGCGGACGATTCCAATTGCACGCCCACGTAGGCAGCGGTCAACTCACTCTGCGCTGATCCCTCTTTTCCCGGTCTGCCGCAGGGTGGCTTGCCAGGTGCCTCTGAGCTGACCGATGAGCTCGCTTGCAGTTCCCGCGGATCTTGGCTGGAGCTTGAAAATGGCGACTGCCTACAAACTTTCCCGGAGAACGGGTTCCGTCTGCGGAATTATTTTCTGAACTCGGAAAAAAAACACACGGATACAGGGATTTCCCGTCAACGAAAATTCAGGACTTACGCCCGGCGGAAATGGTTTGCGGATTGCTCCTGTGCCATGGACCGGCCGACCATCAAGGAGGATTTATGAACAAGAGCGAGCGCAATCCCCCGCCTTTAGGTGCGGGGTCAAGCGAGAAAAGGCTATACTGCTAATAGACATCTATTTACAAACAAAAGGCGAAAGAGTAGCATGTTCTCCTGATGCTTGGATACAAATCGAACAACAACGTCGTTTACAGCAACAAATACCATGTTTCTTTCTGCCCCAAATATCGCCGCAAAGTTCTTGTGGGTGCGATAGCAAAACGACTGTTTAAGTTGATACATAAGGCTGCCGCGAGATATCGAGCCGAGGTCATCGCGTTGGAAATCATGCCAGACCATGTTCACCTGTTGGTCGAGGTAGACCCACAGTTTGGGATACACCGTTTGGTCAAGTACATCAAAGGGGTAACGTCGCACGATTTGCGGAAAGAGTTCCCCAGCCTAACATCAAGGCTGCCCAGTCTGTGGACAAACTCGTATTTCGTTTCAACGGTCGGTGGGGCACCACTGGAAGTTATCAAGCAATATGTGGAGAACCAGAAGAAAGTATGATTCAAGCGCAACTCAAACTTCGGCTCAACAACATACAGGAAGCCCGATTGGTGGGCTGGCTGTGGAACCTGACGAGTGTGTGGAACTGGGCTATTCGCAAAATCGAACTCGACGCCAAGGACAAGATTTATCACGGTGCGAAAGATTTTCAGAACCTGTTAGCGAACCACGGGGAGAAACTTAAAATCCCCAGCCATACGCTGCAAGGCGTTCTTTCACAAGCACATTTGTCATGGACTCGTTGTTTCAAGAAGCTTGCGAAGAAGCCCCGCTTCAAAGGCGTGCGGAATAAATTCAGCAGCATCCCGTTCCCCGACCCCATCAAGCCGCCGAAGGGAAACCACATCCGTATCCCCGGCCTTGGTAAAGTTCGCTTCCACAAGCAGGAACTGCCGGAAGGTAAAATCAAATGTGGTCGCATCGTTCGGCGTGCCAGTGGCTGGTATCTGTGTTTGTGTATCGCAACTGACCGGGAGCCGATCGAGCGCAAAGACTCTGGAAAGATTGGCATCGACCCCGGTTTCACAAGCTTGCTGACCATCGCCGCACTAGATGGGCAGTGGGAAAAAGTAGGACACCCGCGAGAACTGGAAGCCACCGAACACCGCTTGGCGCAAGCACAGCGCGGTCACAACAAAAAGTTAGCGGCTCACTTGCACGAACGTAGAGCGAATCAAGTCAAAGACCGGAACCACAAATTGTCGCTTCGACTGGTTCAAGAGAATGTTGTTATCCGCTTCAGCGGAGACAATCACAAGGGCGTTGCCCGAAAGTTTGGGAAGTCCGTTTCAAGTTCCTCCCACTATCAGTTGCGTCAGATGCTTGCGTACAAGAGCCGTTCAGGCGGTACACAATACGACGAACCTGATTCTAAGTTTTCCACCAAGACCTGCTCTGACTGCGGTGCCTCTACGGGGCCGACAGGATGGGGTGGGCTTGCGGTAAGGCAGTGGCGTTGCTCATCGTGTGGAACGATGCATGACCGCGATGTCAATGCGGCTCGTAACACGCTATTTGCCGGGGCTGGAACAGCCCACGAGGAGGCTTGCCATGTGTAAGCCTGTCAGGAATCCCCGCCCTTTAGGGCAGGGGAGGTTCAAGCAGCCGCATAAACGATGAGCCATAGGAGGGAGAGGTCGCTCGACAGTCGGCCTCTCCGCAATTTTTTCTCCCGCCAGGCCGGTTTTCTGCAATTGGCCTGTTTTCCTGCGGTTGTCGTTCCTGCTGCACGATGCCATAATTTGAGCCTCTGCAAAGATTACCGTACGGGTTCGAGGGAGGCTCCATGGCATTGCGCGACACCTGGATTGAAAAGCGGGAAGCGGCTCAGGCGGGGACCAACGGCAACCGCAATATGTCGCAGATGCATCTGGCGCGGTGTGGCGTGATCACCGAAGAGATGGAATTTGTCGCCAAGCGCGAACAGTTGGAACCGGAACTAGTCCGTAGCGAAGTGGCGCGCGGCCGCGCCATCATTCCTGCCAATATTCACCATCGCAATCTGCTACCGATGGGCATAGGCGTCGCTTTCCGGTGCAAGATCAACGCCAACATTGGAAACTCTTCCACAAACTCCGATATCGCCGAAGAATTGAAAAAGCTTCATCACGGCGTGCACTACGGCGCTGACACCATGATGGATCTTTCGACTGGCGGAAATATTCCCGAGATTCGCAAAGCCATCATCGAAGCTTCGCCCGTTCCCGTTGGCACCGTACCTGTATACGAGGCGATCGCACGCGTGCGGCGGCCTGAAGATCTCACCATGGACCTGATGCTTGAAGTCATCGAAGAGCAGGCCGAGCAGGGCGTCGATTACATGACCATTCACGCCGGTGTATTGCGCGAACACGTGCCCCTGGTGCGCAAGCGCATCACGGGAATTGTTTCGCGCGGCGGATCGCTCATGGCGCACTGGATGGAACACCACAAAAAGCAGAACTTTCTCTACGAGCGCTTCGACGAAATCGTAAAAATCTTCAAGAAGCACGACGTCAGCTTTTCACTTGGCGACGGAATGCGGCCGGGATGTCTGGCCGATGCCAGCGACGAAGCACAATTTGCGGAATTGAAAGTCCTTGGCGAACTCACGAAGAAAGCCTGGGGACAGGATGTCCAGGTGATGGTCGAAGGTCCGGGCCATGTGCCCATGGACAAGATTAAAGAACAGGTCGACAAGGAAAACGAATGGTGCCACGAAGCACCGTTCTACACACTTGGCCCTCTGGTCACCGATATCGCTCCTGGCTATGACCACATCACAAGCGCGATTGGCGCGGCGATGATCGGATGGTATGGCGCGTCGATGCTTTGTTACGTGACGCCGAAAGAGCACTTGGGTTTGCCGAATTCCGAAGACGTAAAACAGGGTGTCATCGCTTACAAGATTGCCGCGCATGCCGCGGACGTGGCGCGGCATCGGCCCGGCGCACGCGATCGCGACGACGCGCTGAGCTATGCGCGTTTCCTGTTTGACTGGAACAAGCAGTTTGAATTGTCCCTCGACCCGCCAACCGCAAAAGCTATGCACGACGAAAATTTGCCCGACGATTTTTACAAAGAAGCGAAGTTCTGCTCCATGTGCGGACCGAAATTCTGTTCCATGAACATCACCCAGCTGGCAGAAAAAGAAGGTGGCAAGGACCAGGAAGAGCGCAAACAGAAATTCGCAGACCTCCTGGTCAAGGTACAAGGCGCCGGAAGCTGAACCCCCCGAGAATACGGAAACATTTTTTCGTGTGCGAGCGTATCAGAAGGTGGGGGCGGGGTGTCTGCCGCGCCGAGCGTGACCTGAAAGGGGTGCCCTGTGCTTACCCTGGTTTGCATGATTCTCCTCTATTTCCTGCCGACACTGATCGGGCAAAACAAGCGTAATTTTGGCGCCATCTTCCTGCTAAACCTGTTTTTGGGATGGACCTTCATTGGCTGGCTGATTGCTCTGGTTTGGGCCTGCTCGGCGGAGCCAACGCATTCCGTTAGGCTGGTTCCCGTGCCGGTCAGTGGGCGATTCTGCTCCGAGTGCGGATCGTTCGCCTATCAGGGAGCACATTTCTGCGGTTCCTGCGGCCATACGGTCTGATATCCTCAAGTCCCGGGCGCTTGCTCCATCAAAGGACCGAAGCGGGCGACAGGAACGATGACCGAATCCAACACACAAGAACTGCGCGAAGAGTTTAATCGATGGGCAGAGGCGGGTCGCGGTGAAGGGATGGAACGCGACCACCTGCCGATCACCTTGCCGGTCCTCGAGAAGATGCGGCTCGCGACTACCGATACTGTTTTGGATGTGGGTTGCGGTTCGGGATGGCTGTCGCGCAGGCTGTCGCAGTTAGTTCCGGAAGGCCGTGTCATTGGAATGGATATTTCCGATGAAATGATCCGCCTGGCGCGGCGCACCAGCCAGGAATTTGAAAATCTAATGTTCGTGATGGGGGAAGTGGGCGAGATACCTTGGGACACTAATTTCTTCTCGCAGACGATCTCCATTGAATCTTCCTATTACTGGCCGGATCCGGCAGCTGGGATCAAAGAATTGTTTCGTGTAATGCGGCCCGGCGGGCGAATCTGGATTCTCATCAACTATTATAAGGACAATGCGCATTGCCACCAGTGGCGAGAACTGCTGGCGGTCAGAACACATCTGCTGTCTGCCGCTGAGTGGTGTGGAATATTGCGCGACGGAGGATTCGTGGGTGTAGTCGAGGGGCGCGTGGTGGATCCTTCGCCTTCACCGGATGAATATAGCGGACGATGGTTTAGCGATGCTCGGCAATTGAAGGCCTTCAAGGCCGAAGGCGCGCTGCTGCTGTCCGGTGAAAAGAAGTAATTCCCGCCTCACGTTACATACTTATAAATGCGGTTGCTTCTTACGCGCGGTTGCCGCTGCAAATCGAAACCTGGCACCAGCCATCTGCTACATTCGACAGAAGTACGTACCTTCACGGAACAGGCCGGCATCACGCCGGCAGTGATCAAATTCAGAGATGAGTTCACCCGCTGCAAACTACGATGTGTTGGTGGTCGACGACTCTCCGGTATACCGGAAACTCGTTGAGCAGGTACTCGCCTCCGAGCCGTACTCGCTGATCTTTGCAAAGAATGGAGGGGAGGCGATCGATCTGTTCCAACAGCATTCACCGTGCATGGTGATCACGGATTGGATGATGCCGGATTTTTCGGGGCTGGAATTGTGCCGGCGAATCCGGTTGGATACTACGCGACCGTACACCTACCTGATCTTAATGACCAGCAACACGGAAAAAGGAAATGTCGTGAAAGGACTGCAAGCCGGCGCGGATGATTATTTGACGAAGCCGTTTGATCCGGGTGAGATGCTGGCGCGCATCGGCGTGGGCCGTCGGATTATTGATTTGAATCGCGAAATCGCTCGGAAAAACACGGAACTGGAAGAAGCCGCGCGCACGGACCCTTTAACGGGATTGCCGAACCGAAGGGCAATCGAAGATTGGGCGTTACGGCAATTGCGCGGCGCGGCACGCCACGGATATTGGTTCTGGGTGGTGTTGGGGGATATCGACTGCTTCAAAACCATCAACGATACGTTTGGGCACGACGCCGGCGACATCGTTCTGAAGACCTTTGCAGACGTTTTGAAGAAGAATACACGAGCTTCGGATATTTGCGGCCGGCTCGGAGGCGATGAATTTTTGCTCGTGGTTACGCATGTGGAACCGGATCAGATCGAAGCAACGATCAACCGGTTTCGGCAACAGTTCGCAGCGTTGTCGTTTCCGTTTCAGGGGCAGAGCGTGGGCGTGCAGGCCAGTTTTGGAGCGACCGGATTTCACGGCAAAGATGCCGTGGAGTTTTCGGCGCTGGTTCGTAAGGCGGATCAGATGTTGTACGAAGCAAAGCGCGCGGGGCGAAATTTGGTACGTGTTTCAAAGCCGTAGGGTACCCCTACCGGTTTTTTTCAATCAGACAGGACATGTGGTTGAGAACCTTCGCAGCGGACGGCGGGTAGGTGTGTGCGGAGAGCACAAGCGAAAACGTGGGCGTTGTGGTATGAGTGCGGAAGGGGCTTGGGCTCGGAGAAGCGAGGCACGATATGTCATTTCTTGGCGAAAGTGTGGCGGTAATTACGGGAGCGGGATCGGGAATGGGACGCTGCCTGGCCGAGCAACTTGCAGTGAAAGGGGCTTCGCTGGCGCTAGCGGATGTGAATGAAAAAGGTTTGGGGGAGACGCAGGATTTGCTCAGAGCGGCGGGTGGAAAAATCACCTGCCACACGGTGGATGTGGGAAAAGAAGAGCAGGTGAAGGCGTTTGCGGCAACTGTCGAAGCGCAACACGGACGGGCAAGTGCGTTGTTCAACAATGCAGGAGTGGCGCTGTTGGGCGATTTTGAAGAGATTTCGCTCGAGAATTTCCGCTGGCTGATGGATATCAATTTCTGGGGAGTGATTTACGGGACGGCCTACTTCTTGCCGCTGCTCAGGAAAGAGAAGCGTGCTGCGATTGTAAACACATCGAGTTTGCTGGGATTTGTGGGAGCGATCGGGCAGAGCGCGTATTGCGCCAGCAAGTTCGGAGTGCGGGGATTTACCGAAAGCCTGGGGCACGAATTGCAGGATACGTCGATCACGGTGACGTGCGTCCATCCGGGGTTTGTACGGACGTCGATTGCGGAAACGGCCAAGCGCGGAGATCGCGCGGGTGAAACTTTGCACCATCAGAGCATGGCGCGGTTTCAGAGGATTGCGCGAACGGATCCGGAAGTGGCGGCGGCAAAGATTTTGGCGGGAGTGGAGAACAGGAAGAAGCGGATCTTGATTGGAGCGGACGCTCATTTCGTGGATATGTGGCAGAGGCTGACGCCGACCGGATATTGGGGGATGCTGGCGAGGCAGTTTGACGATCCGAGCGCGAAGAAGTGATCGACTAGGTTGCAGAAAAGGGAGAGATGCGAGCGAGCGCAAGGGATGAATTGACCAAGCGGATTGCCCGAAGAGTGAACGAATGGTGGGATGCCTATTTGCAGAGGGATGGCTCTGGACAGAGCCCTTTGCTCGGCAGGCGATACTGCGAACTGCATCCGGATGAAACCGTGCACCTCGGGAAAGCCGACTGCAAGAGAAATTAGAGCAGCGGCGATGGAAGATGACTGGCCGACGGAATTGCAGGCGTGGCCGGTGAGAGAAGAACCGCGATCGTAGCGTATACGCCAATCGTCAACACGAGCGGCGGGGGTTCAACAACAAGACACAAATTTGCAGTCGGCGAAGGAGACCCGGCCGGAGGAGTCGCGGGTACAGATCAGTTCGCTGACGGAAAACCATGTTGCTGTGTTTGTCGAAGAGAAAACGATCAAACCGGAACTCGAGGCTCAGTTGCGGGCGATCATTACAAAGAAGTACGAAATATTCAATGTGGATCAGGAGATCAGGGCGCTGCAGACGGAGATGGAGGGGATCGATCGAGACCAGGCTCGGCTGCGCGAGAACATGAAGGCGCTGAAGGGGAGCGCGGAAGAGAAGGCGCCGCTCGGGCGGTATACCCGACAGTTGGATGGGCAGGAAGATCGGTTGTTGGTGCTTCAGAAAGAGAGCAAGGCGCAAAAGATGAAAAGGGTGACACTACAGCAGCAGCTGGACGGGATGGTGGAAGCGGTGGCGGTGAATGAGACGCTGTGAGGAGGGAGTGCCACGCGGCGCTCTGTGGGGAGTGGGTGCCACAATCCCCTCCGTTTGCGTTCTAGACGGCACGAGGCTCCGGCCGGAAGGACAGATCAAGGTGAATCGGCGAGCTCACAGCCGGCGGTGCGCTGGCTAGGATTAAATGACGATCCTCTACCGCTCCCGGGAAGAAACTTTCCAGATTCGGAAGTCGTTGGGAGCTGCGTGAAGTGGGTCTTTGACGGAGGATGGAGTGGGGGATATACTCTGCTGCAAGTGAAAGAATTGGAGAATCCTTGTGGGCGTCATCGACCAACGATTTGAGAAAAATGTCCTGATTACCTCGGTGGATTACGTATTCAATTGGGCGCGGAAAAGTTCGCTTTGGCCGCTGACGTTTGGGCTGGCCTGTTGCGCGATTGAGATGATCGCATCTACGACTTCGCGATTTGATATGGCGCGGTTTGGCGCGGAGGTGTTTCGTCCGTCGCCACGGCAATCGGATTTGATGATTGTGTCGGGTACTGTGACGCTCAAGATGGCACAGGTGATTCAAAGAGTGTGGCAGCAAATGCCGGACCCGAAATGGTGCATTTCGATGGGGGCCTGTTCTAGCGTAGGTGGTCCGTTTAACGCCTACTCGGTGCTACAGGGAGTGGACCGGATTGTTCCGGTGGATGTGTATGTGGTGGGATGCCCGCCGCGTCCGGAGGCTCTGTTTTATGCACTCATGAAGCTGCAGGACAAGATTGATGATATGACCTTGGCGAAGAGACCGACCGAGGTGCGGTTGAAACCGGAGATGGTGGAGCAGTTTAAGCAGAATGTGATGGTGGCGCAGATGCCGGAGCCGAGGTAGCGGGTGCTGGCCGGTAAGGGAAATCCGTAACCGGGAATCAGAAAGCAGGAAACGGCAGAGAACAGGGTCTGGTATTTGCTGACCAGATCCCTTCCTTTGCAAATAGTGCATAAGGACTGGGCACCCTCAAGATTATTTTGCGTGGTGAGCTGTGATCGGGAATCGAAGAGCACGGACGAGCGTGGCTGAGCCAGTAACTGAAACCACGAGCACAGTCGGGAATGGCTGTCCGAGGGGAGGCGCGGAGCATCATGGGATTTGTGCGAACGGCGAAGGTGGGGGAATTACCGGCAGGGACGGTGCGGGAGTTTCAAATTGAGGGTAAGGCCGTGGCGCTGGCGAATGTCGCGGGGACGATCTTCGCTATCAACAACACCTGCCTGCATCGCGGCGGACCGCTTGGGCAGGGGTCGCTCGAGGGCAAGGTCGTGACTTGCCCCTGGCACGGTTGGCAGTTTGACGTGACGAATGGACGGGTGCTCGAGAACCCGCAGGCAGGGGTGGACTGTTATCGCACCGAAGTGCGCGGGGAAGATATATTTGTAGATTTGGGATAATGTTAACTGGTTTATTATCAGCCGGGTAGAAGGATGCTAGGGGCGAGGCCCGGATTCGATGAGTTGTAAGTGAAGTGGAATGAACGATTTATGGTGGTCTTGTGCTGGGGCGCAAGGTGGCTAGTACTTTCCACTGCTGGTCTGGGCTATCCTACACATTTTATTTGGTTTTCGTCTAATTAACGTGTATATTTCGGGCGAATTCTGGGCCGATGGCGACCGCGACTCCTCCAATACGACACTACTGGATCTTCAGCGCAGACCCACATCATTATCACTGGGATACCCTGTTCGTTAAGGGCAAAGAGATGTGGCATGGGGCTGGATCGAAGCCGGATGCGATCCGCGCATTGAAGCAGGTGAAAAAGGGCGACCGGGTGATGTGCTATCACTCCGCGCCAGAGAGAGCCTTGTACTCGATCGCGGAAGTGACGCGCGATCCGTATCCCGACCCGCACGACCGAAAAGAAAAAAATCTGGTAGCAGATCTGCGCGCCTTTGAGAAACTGCCGCGTCCGGTGACCTTGCCCGAGATGCGATCGAATACCGCGCTGCGGAAGATGAAGCTTTTAAAGAATGTGCGGTTGATCATTTCCTCGATCAGCGACGATGAATACAAGGAGTTGTGCCGGATGGCGGGGATTGTGGCGACACCAGGCGTACCCCTGCCCTAGCCGGTTACAACGGAACAAATGAGACGCATCTCGAGCGGATAAAAACTGAGCGATGGCGCGAGAATGACCTCGGGACGGTAGTCCCAATTCCAAGAAAACTTGATGGTTCTGGTGTGGTGCGTGGAAAGCCCCCGCCTGTGGAGGCGGCCGCCAAAGGCAAGAGGGCGCGACTTTATGTGCCCCTCCGAAGAGAGCCACAAGGAGATCACAGAATTGCTTTACAGTGGACTAAACAAATCGTTGGTCGGGTGCGTCAATAGAAGGTGAACTACTGTGGGTGGTCAATTCCTTTACAAAAATTTGGTCAGAGGGAAGGACGAGGGTGAATCCATGCGTGTATGGCTCAGCTTTGCGGTTCTAATACTGGCGATCGTTGCCGGAGGGTGGGGAGTGCAGGCGGATGAGGCGCCGCTGCTACTGCAGGGGCCGACGCTCAGCAAGGCGGAGATCGTGTTCTCCTACGGAGGATATTTGTGGAGCGTGTCGAGAGATGGCGGAGCAGCGCGGCAACTGACAACGGGAGGGCATGAAAGTTTTCCTATTCTCTCACCGGATGGGAAATGGATCGCGTTCTCTGCGAACTACGACGGCAACCGGGACGTGTTTGTGATTCCGTCGACGGGCGGCGAACCAAAGCGACTCACCTGGCATCCCGGGCAAGACGGAGCGCAGGGATGGACGCCCGATGGAAAGAAAGTATTGTTTGTGTCGGACCGCGACGCGTTCGCAGACACCACGAAGTTCTACACGGTGCCGGTCGAAGGCGGAGTTGCCGAAGCGCTGCCAATGTGGCGTGCCTTTGATGGGCAGTATTCGGCGGACGGGGCATACATGGCCTACGTGCCGAACTTGAAGTGGCAGCTGGCGTGGAAGAGGTATCGCGGAGGGCAAACGACGCCGATCTACATCGTGCGATTGAAGGATCTGGAACTGACAAAAGTGCCGCGAGAGAACTCGAATGACTCCAGCCCAGTTTGGTTCAAGGACAAAGTATATTTCTTGTCGGACCGGAATGGAGCGGTCACGCTGTTCTCCTATGACCCCAAGACGAAGAATGTGAAGCAGGAGATCGAAAACAAGGGGCTGGATTTCAAGACGGTTTCGGCGGGGCCGGACGCGCTGATCTACGAGCAGTTCGGCGCAATTTATTTGTACGATCCCGCGAGCGGAAAGCCGAAACAGGTACACATCACGGTGTCCGGTGATTTGCCGGAGACGCGGCCGCACTACGAGAAGGTTGTGGAGCAGATTCAGAACGCGGGAATCTCGCCAACCGGAGCACGCGCGGTATTTGAGGCGCATGGAGAGATATTGACGGTTCCCGCAGAAAAAGGCGGGATACGGAATCTGACACGGACGCCAGGTGTCGAAGATCGCGATCCGTCGTGGTCACCGGATGGAAAGTGGATCGCGTATTTTTCGGATGAATCCGGCGAATACGCTCTGCATGTGGTGGAGCAAACGGGACTCGGAACGGTGAAGAAGATTAATCTCGGAAATCCACCATCGTTTTTCTACGGCCCGTTGTGGTCGCCGGACAGCAAGAAAATCGCGTACCAGGATAAGCGGTTGAACTTGTGGTACGTGGAAGTGGATAAAGGCTCGCCGGTGAAGGTGGCGACGGAACGGTTTGATGATCCGACAAGCGCGATGAATCCGACATGGGCACCGGACAGCAAGTGGCTGACGTATACGAAAATGCTCGAGAGCCACCAGCACGCGGTCTACGTGTACTCGGTGGAAAACGGGAAAGAATCACAGATTTCCGATGGCACGGCGGATTCGCGGTTTCCCGTGTTTGATAGGGATGGAAAGACGTTGTACTTCGCTTCGAGCACGGACGTGGGATTGACAAAGGCGTGGCTGGATCTTTCCAGCTTCCAACACCCGTTGACGCGGAACATTTACGCCGTGGTGCTGAAGAAGAGCGATCCGAACCCGGTGGAGCCGCAGAGCGACGAGGAGAAAGTTGCGGCAGACGAGAAGAGCAAGGATGCAGACAAGGCAAAGGATAAGACCGCAGACAAGGACAAAACGAAGGACGGAGATAAAAAGGAAGCCGACAAGAAAGAGGGCGACAAGAAAGAGGGCGACAAAAAGGAGGAGGTGCCTGTCGTTACCATTGACCTCGAGGGAATCGGGCAGCGAATTGTTGCGATGCCGATTCGCGCCGCGAATTATGTGGGAGTGAATACGGGAAAGGCCGGAATCCTTTTCTTGCAGGAGATCGTGGATGTGCCGCGGTTTTCAGAGCCCCCGCTGGCAACCGTGAGCAAGTTTGACCTGAGTACACGGAAGACCGAGCCATATATTGGCGGATTGAGCGCGTTTTTTGTATCGGCCAATGGCGAGAAGGCGCTGTTCAAACAGGGGCCGTTGCCAACCTCACCGTGGACGATCGCGGCGACAGCAGCAGCCCCGAAAGCTGGGGAGGGAGTGCTGAACCTGGGTGAAATGGAGGTGTACGTGGATCCGCGCGCGGAGTGGAACCAGATGTATCGCGAAGTGTGGCGAATCCAACGCGATTTTCTGTACGACCCGAATCATCACGGGCTCGATATTCCCGCGGCAGAAAAACAATACAGCGCGTATCTCTCGAAGCTCGGCGGACGCGAAGACCTGAATTATCTGTTTACAGAGATGCTGGGAGAAGTGACCATCGGGCACATGTTTATCTTCGGCGGCGATGTGCCGAAGCCGAAACAAGTGAAGGGCGGATTGCTCGGAGCGGACTACAAAGTGGAGAACGGACGCTACCAGTTTGCGCGGATTTACAACGGAGAGAACTGGAATCCGGATTTACGCGCACCACTGACACAACCAGGGGTGGACGTGAAAGTGGGCGATTATCTGCTGCAAGTGAACGGCAATGACGTGAAACCGCCCATGGAGGTGTACAGCTATTTTGAAAGCACGGCGGGCAAGCAGATCAAAATAAAAGTGGGACCGCACGCGGATGGCAAAGACGCGCGAGAGGTGAGCGTGGTGCCGGTGGACAACGAGTTTCCGCTGCGAAACCGTTGGTGGGAAGAGGACAATCGCCGGAAGGTAGACCAGATGAGCGGCGGAAAGTTGGCCTACGTGCATGTGCCCGATACCGCGGTGGGCGGTTGGACGAACTTCAACCGTTTCTATTACGCGCAGACCGATAAGCTTGGTGCGGTGATCGACGAGCGGTACAACCATGGTGGTGAGATCGCGGACTACATTATTGACCAGTTGAAAAGGCCGTTGCGGAACTGCGATGTAACGCGCGAGGGAGAAAAATTCTGTTCGCCGATGGCGCAGATCTACGGGCCGAAGACCATGATTATCAATGAGATGTCGGGTTCGGGCGGAGATGCGCTGCCGTGGATGTTCAAGCAAGATGGTGTTGGACCGCTGGTAGGAACGCGGACCTGGGGCGGCCTGGTGGGGATCTATGGATATCCCCCGCTGATGGATGGAGGGGGAGTGACGGCGCCCCGCGTGGCGATTTACGGATTGAAGGGCGAATGGGAAGTGGAGAACCATGGAATCGCGCCGGATATTGAAGTGGAGAATGATCCGGCGTCGGTGGCCGCGGGACACGATGCGCAACTAGAGAAGGCGGTGCAGGTCACGATGGAGGCTTTGAAGAAGAATCCGGTGGTGCTGCCCGATCATCCGCCGTATCCGAATTATCATAAGAAGTAGGAAGCTTTTTGACATCCTCCCCGCCCTCAAACGGCGAGGCTATAGGGTTGCAAGAAGGTAAATTTCAAGCGAGGCGCAAACCGAAGAGGCGCACAATGGATTGTGCCCCTGCTTGTCTGACGGGGACCTCTGCCTAACGGGGACCGCAAGCGGGAGGCCGGGCGCGAGCCCGGCACCTCGGGCACCACCCAAATTAAGGTACGAGATGGGGTTGCGCGAACGGGAGAAGGATGCCGGAACTTCCTGAAGTTGAGACGGTGGCGCGGGGACTGCAAGGGGCAATCACGGGGAAGAGGATCGTCAGCGTCACCTTGGGGAAAACGGATTTCATCGACAATCCGGAGGAGCTGGAGCGCGAGTTGCCGGGACGGGTGATTCGGGTGGTCGAGAGGTATGGAAAATTCTTGTTATTGCGTTTGGCGACCACGGAAGCAACGGGTAGGGAAGAGACTGCATTGCTGGTGCATCTGGGAATGACGGGGATGTTGATGCCCCGGGCGGTTGAGGAGAGGCACGAAAAACATACGCATGTGGTCCTGCTACTCGATGACGGGCGAGAGTTGCGATACGTAGATCCGCGGCGATTTGGAAGGATGGCATACCTGGCGGGCGAACTACTCCGGCGAGAGTTGCTGCGTTTTGGCAGCGATCCTCTCGAAGCGGGACTCGCGGAGTTTCGGAAGAGGTTTGTCGGACGACGCGCGCGGATCAAGGCGTTGCTGCTCGATCAAGCGGTGCTCCGCGGAGTAGGGAATATCTACGCGGATGAAAGCTTATGGAAGGCCAAGATTCATCCGGCAAAGTTGGCGGCGAAGCTCGGCGAAAAGCAGGTCAGGCTGCTGTATAAATCACTACAGGAAATCTTACGGAACGCGATTGTGATGCGGGGATCGTCCATTGCGGACTTTCTTGACGCAGAAGGTAAGCCGGGAGAATATCAGCGACACCATCGAGTCTACGGACGGGAAGGCGAGCGGTGCTTCCGGTGCAAGTCGGAGATACGACGGGGGATCGTGGCCGGACGGAGCAGTTATTATTGCCCCTTTTGCCAGAAAGCGCCGAAGGGATGGAAGAGTCGCGTGATGAAGAAAAGGAAAAGAAAGACGTAACAGAGAGGAGCAACGTGTGCAGGCGAAAAAGACCGGCACGCGGCCCTTCGAGGCTCAGGGTAAACGCAAATTTACCCCTGTCTCGGAAGAGGTTCGGATGAGGAATGTACAAGGGAGAGTGGAATGAAACTGGGGCGCAAGACTTTCGTTGTGGCAGGGTTGCTGGTTTCGCTAGGGATGGCCAAGAGTTGGACGGTGCGAGCGGCTGGGGATGACGGAAATGCCGCGGCAGACGCAAAAATATTGACGGAGATTCGCGAGCACAGTGAGCTGATGGAGAACCTCGAGTATTTGTCGGACCGGATTGGGCCGCGGTTGACGGGATCACCACTGTTGAAACAGGCAAACGATTGGACCTTGGAGAGGTTCCAGAAGTACGGGCTGACGAATGTGCATCTGGAACCGTACACGATACCGCACGCGTGGATTCGCGGAACGGCAAGGGCGAAGGTGATTGCGCCGACCGAACATCCACTGACGATTGCATCGGCAGCCTGGTCGCCGAACACGAAGGGAGCGGTAAAGGGGCCGGTGGTGTATTTCGATGCGAAGAAGCCGGAGGAATTCGGAAAGTTTGCGGGGAAGCTCAAGGGGGCAATTGTCATTACGCAAGAGCCGCGGCCGTTGTCACCGCCGAGGCCCATTGACCAGAATGCGGAACTGTATCACCCCATGGAAGCGCCACCACCGCCCGTGGGCCAGCCGGGACTTCCTGATCCGTACGACAAATATCTTGAGACCGTGAAGGCCACGCGGAAATTTCTGGTGGAACAGGGAGCGGTCGCGATATTGCGGGATGCCGGCAAGCCGCACGCCTTGCTGAACATGACGGATGCAACGATCGAGCCGTTCACGCTCGGAACGATTCCATCGGCTTTTGTTACGGGCGAAGGATACCGATTGATTTACCGATTGCTGAAAAAAGGCCGTGTGGAACTGGAGATCGAGATCAAGAATTCGGTCAGCGACAAACCGGTAACGGTGTACAACACCGTGGCGGATCTACCCGGCGAAGAAAAACCGGATGAGATGGTGATTCTGGGTGCGCACCTGGATTCGTGGGACCTCGGAACAGGCACCACAGATAACGGCACGGGATCGATGGTGGTGCTCGAAGCGGCGCGAACACTTGCGAAGTTAAATCTGAGACCGAAACGGACGATTCGATTTGTATTGTTTACGGGTGAAGAGCAGGGGCTGGTTGGATCGAAAGAATACGTGAAGGCACACCAGAAAGAGCTCGGTAAGATTTCGGGCGCGTTGATGCATGACAGCGGAACGGGAAGAGTGCTCGCGATCGGGCTGCATGACAATTATCAGGCGCGCGAGACGGTGGACCAGGTCATTCAGCCACTGGGCGAATTGAAATTGCTCGAAACGACGATGGAAAGGGAGTACGGCACGGACAGTCTGTCGTTTGACGAAGTGGGAGTGCCGGGATTCTGGTGCGCGCAGGATCTGGCGGAATATCCGAAGACGCACCACAGCCAGTCTGACACGTTTGACAAGGCGTGGAAGGATGATCTGCTGCAAGGAGCGCAAGTGTTGGCAGCGTGGGCCTACAATACGGCGCAACTGCCGAGCTTGCTCCCTCGGCGGCCCCTGACACCGCCGGTTGCGGCTCTGCCGGGTACGGAGAAGACGGAGCCGGCAAAGGATCCGGTTGTCGAAGCGGACAAGAAACTGGTCGAACTGGTGAAGGCGGACAAGGAGCAGCTGAAAAACGATCTGACCTATTTGACGACGCAGATTGGGCCGCGGCTGACAGGTTCACCGCAACTCGATCAGGCGAGCCACTGGACGGAGGATCAGTTCAAAGCGCTCGGCTTGGTAAATGTGCATCTGGAATCGTGGACCATTGCCAATGGATGGAAGCGCGGACCAGCGACCGGACGGGTGGTGTGGCCTGCCGTGCACGAGTTGACGCTGGCGACGGCGGGGTGGTCCGCGGCGACAAATGGAACGGTGAAGGGCGCCGTGATCGGAATCGACGCGGAGTCAATCGAAGAGCTCGCGAAATACAAAGGGAAGCTTGGCGGGAAAATCGTGCTGCTTGGCAGGCCAAAGGATCTCGAGCCGCCGATGAATCCGATGCTGACACCGTGGGTAGAGGGAACGATACCACTGATGGTGCCGTCGGATAAAAAGCCACTGGATTTTACAGCGCTGCGAAAAATACGCATGGAAGCGATGCGGATGATGAATGAAGAGAAGGCGGCGGGACTGCTCGTTGGCTCGGAGAAAATGTACGGGCTACTGAACATGAGCACGTTCTCTCGCGACTACGGGTCTTCGGGAATTCCAACGGCGTTTTCCGCGCGGGAAGATTATCTGCAACTGTGGCGAATGCTGGATGGTGGAACGCCACCGCAGGTGGAACTGAATCTGCAGGGGACC
The DNA here is from genome assembly GCA_963741165.1 of Candidatus Acidiferrales bacterium. Taxonomy (GTDB): domain Bacteria; phylum Acidobacteriota; class Terriglobia; order Acidiferrales; family UBA7541; genus Acidiferrum. The sequence continues at coordinate 204,182 of CAVUHB010000004.1, forward strand.
CTGACCGGAGCGCCGGTGACGGTGTACAACACGGTGGCCGAAATTGCAGGAACGGAGAAGCCGGACGAGGTGGTAATCCTCGGAGCGCACCTGGATTCGTGGGACCTCGGAACGGGAGCGACAGACAACGGAACCGGATCGATGGCAGTGCTGGCCGCGGCGCGCGCACTCGAGAAGAGTGGATTGAAGCCGAAGAGAACGATTCGATTTGTGCTGTTTACGGGCGAAGAGCAGGGGCTGAACGGATCGAAAGAATATGTGAAGCAGCATCGCGACGAATTGCCGAAGATCTCTGGCGTCCTGGTACATGACACCGGCACGGGAAAAGTGCTGACCTTGGGATTGATGGGAAATTACAACGCGCGGGAGACGGTGGACCGCGTGGTGTATCCGCTGGCGGAATTGGTGGGGATCATGGAGCCATCGTTGCGCAGCGAAGGGGGATCGGACCACGTGCCGTTTGATGAAGCGGGCGTGCCTGGATTCTGGTGCGTGCAGGATAATGCGGATTACGAAAAGACGCATCATTCGCAAGCGGACACATTGGATCGTGTGAAATGGGATGAGTTGGCAGAGGGAGCGGAGGTGCTGGCGGTGTTTGGATATAACACCGCGCAATTGCCGGGGTTGCTTCCACGGAAGCCGGGGAAGTAGAGAAGTCAAAAGCACTACTTGAAGAGTTGAAACTAGAACGTGGAAAGTTAACCGAAGAAAGTGCCGCACCCTCAGAAACCGTGAGTGTGGCACCCGGGGGTGCAAGGCGTTATCGTGCAGACTTGTGGGTGAGGGCGGCCTTAAGCCACCCCAGCAAAGGACGAAGAATGAGAGCGGTGGTGCAGCGCGTGAGTCGGGCCAAGGTTACGGTCGTTGGGCAGGTGAGCGGAGAGATTGGCGCGGGGTTGCTGGTGCTACTGGGGGTGGGGAAGGAAGACAATTCGGCGACCGCGGCGGCGATGGCGGAGAAGGTAGCGAACCTGCGGATCTTTGAAGATGAGCAGGGAAAGATGAACCGGTCGCTGACCGATGTGAACGGCGCCGCGCTGGTGGTTTCGCAATTCACGCTCTATGGAGACGCTCGAGGGCAGAGACGGCCGAGTTATCTGGCGGCGGCTCCGCCGGAGATGGCGAAGAAACTGTATGAAGAGTTTTGCGCGGCCCTGCTCGGACGGGGCATTTCGGTGGGAACGGGAATTTTCCAAGCGATGATGTCGGTGGAATTGGTGAATGAAGGGCCGGTGACGATCCTGCTTGATTCAGAAAAAACATTCTAAGACGGAATGGACCGTTAATCGCGCGGTTTGTGAACTGCAGCGCCGAGGGTTGAAGCGAAACGTGGTGGGCATGGCGCGGTATGGGATTCGTGCGAAGCGGGCGTTTGGAGTTTCCAAACCACAGCAGGACGAGATTGCGCGAGAGATTGGAAAAAATCATGAGCTGGGACTACAACTGTGGCGGACGGGAATACATGACGCGCGTATTCTGGGGATACTGATTTCGGATGCGGAAAAAGTGACACCGGCACAAATGGAGGGGTGGGTGCGGGATTTCGACAACTGGGATGTGTGCGACGGGGCCTGCTGTCATTTGTTCGTTGATGCCGGGCCGGCTTGGGAAAAGGCGTTTGCGTGGAGCGGGCGAAAGGGAGAATTTGAGAAGCGAGCAGGTTTTGCGCTGGCAGCGTACCTCGCACTACACGACAAAGCGGCACGAAATGCGGCGTTTGAAAAATTTCTCAAAGTGATCGAGCGAGAGGCTTGGGATGGAAGAAATTTTGTGAGGAAAGCGGTGAACTGGGCGCTTCGGAATATCGGGAAGCGCAATGTTCGGTTGAATCGTGCGGCGATCAGGTGTGCGGGGCGGATTCGGCGGCAGAAGCATTCGGCGGCGAAATGGGTGGCGGCGAATGCTTTGCGGGAGTTGCAGAGTGATGCAGTACAGGGGCGATTGCGGCGAAAAAGTGCATGCGTGGTGGGGTGATGGCTAGGAATAAGACAGTGAAGATCAGAGCAGCGCACGAGAGAGATGTGGCGAGGGTGGCGGTGCTCGCGGGACAGCTTGGTTATCCCACGACGGCGCGGAAGATGGCGGCGCGGCTGAAGCGGGTGCTCGAGGCGAAAGACGGTGCTTGTTTTGTTGCGGAGACGAAGGAAGAAGGTCTGATTGGATGGGTCCATGTCAGCGTGACGGCACTGCTCGAAGTGGAGCGGCGGGCCGAGGTGAATGGATTGGTGGTCGATCGGAAGGTGCGGAGCCGGGGAGCGGGGTCGGAATTGCTGGGTGCGGCGGAGAGGTGGGCTCGGATGAGGAAGTGCTGGGGCATGTCGGTACGATCGAATGTGATTCGCGATAGGGCGCATGCGTTTTATGTCGGTCATGGCTATGAGCATTACAAGACGCAGAAGGCGTTCCGGAAAAAGATTTAGGGGACGCGAAAATGCGCACAATCGAGGAAGCGCAAGGACTAAGTTCTCAGTTCTAAATCTACGGCCTACGGCCAAAGCGTATTGTTTGTTGCAATCCCGCACAGCTAAAAGCGAAGGGTGCACCACCCGGGAATACCAACACACAGGTAAATGGCAAACCAGTATGGGCTAACCTGACTGCCACGAGCCGGCCGGATCTATATATCGTGATACGATATATAAAGATGAAGACCAAGAGTAACGTTACAGAGGGAGAGTTTCGGGCGCTGGCTGAGCTGAGGGTTCAGATCAGACGATTCGTGCAGCAGGGCGATCGGGCGGCGCGGGAGGCAGGACTCGAGCCGCAGCAATACCTCTTGCTGCTGGCGATACGCGGGTTGCCGGAGGGGGAGGAAGCTACGATACGGGTGCTGGCGGAGCGCCTAGCGTTGCAACACCACAGCGCGGTGGAATTGGTGAATCGCACGGAGCAGCGCGGTTATGTGCGGAGATTGCGCAGCGAGAGCGACCGGAGAAACGTGGTGGTGTACCTCGAACCGCGCGGCGAAAAACTGTTGGATGTGGTGGCAGCAGAACGAATCATCGAATTACGTTCCGAGGGGCGAGCGCTTCTAGAGGCAATCCGTTCGCTGCTGCAAAAGCCAAAACGAATCAACAAGAAGAAAGTTCACTGATGGCAGGACAAACCGATCAGGCGAAAAGTTTGTGAGGAGCGCGGTCCGCGTGGTGGAGGTCGTTTCTGACCGAGCACGAGGAACCGGTGTTTCTCGTGCTGACACGGATGATTCGGGCGCGAGTCTAGAAGTCAGTATCAGAGAAGCGGAAGGCGCGGAGGGCTAAAAAGCGCCCCCGCCCCCGCCGCCAAAGCCACCGCCCGATGAGCCGCCCCCTCCGCTGAATCCCGAGCCCCCGGAGCTGCGCGGTGCGGAACTCATGACACTGCCGACCTGGGAACTCATACTGCTGAGATTGCTCGCGAACATGGCTGGGTAAAAGGTAGTGCCATAGCCGCCCTGGTACCACTGAGGCGGCTGGGTATAAATATTCTGGAACGCATTGCTCCAGTTTTTCTCGACGCCGAGGGCCATCGCGAAGGGAAGAAACTTCTCGAACATTTCGGGGGTTTTGATCATGCGGTTGAAGCGGTCGGCTTCGACGTGGGCCAGAAAATCTTCAAAACCTAAAATACCTTCCAGTGCACGTGCGCCCGATTGTGTGCGAGCCGGCATAAACCAAGCAAAAACGAGGATGATTGCGCCGGAGAGAATACCCGCGATTACGAAGGGAAGCGGAGCCATACCCATTTTTGCGGCAACTGCCGTGCCGCCCCAGATGAGGATGATGCCAGTAATGATGCCGAGGAGAATGTAGTTGGAACGAACGCTGTCCGGGCGCCTCGAGTAATAGCCACTGCCGACGAGCGAGCCGAAGATGGAATTCTTGATGGGGGGAATGCTGGTGTAGAAGCGATTGTGAAGCTCGGAAAGAGCGACGACGTCGCCAGCATTGCCGATTGAGAAGATGCCATCGAGGAGTTGCTGCTCGTGGGGTTTGAGCGCGGCCCATTCGGCGCGCGCTTTCTTCAGATGAAAGACGTATTCGGTGGTGTGCGTGAGTCCCAGGAGATGATCCACCTTTTTTTCTTCGATGAGCAGATAGCCGCGGACCGCCAGATCGACGATGGAGGCGGTGATATCGCGCATGTCGACGGAATTGTCAATCAGGGTACCGACTTCGCCGGGGGTGAGTTTGTCAGGCGGCTCGTACTGAGCGGCGATCGGTCGCAGGCGGGGATCGCGCCCCTTGGTCCACCAGAGACGGAACATTCCGAGGAAAGCGAAGACTGGAATGACGAGGGGCCAGTTGCTGCGCAGGTAACGCCAGAACGTGTCGAACGCGCTCGGTTCCTTGAAGACGCCTTTTTCGCAGGCGACCGCGACCGTGAGGCCTTCGTGCATGCCAAGAGGCCCGTTGGTGTTGACGTCGACACCCGTGCCATTGATTTCGGTGGTGGCGTCGCTGGCTCTCGAGCCATAAGAGCCGGTATAGGCTTTGGCGCGGAGATTGGAAATAGTGGAAGGGAAGACAATGTGAGCGCCCGCAGACTCGATGGGATCGTTCCACTCGTCGCCAGTAATGTTCCAGTAGAACTCGTCGTGATCGTCAAAGAAGCGGAGCGCGTCAGTAACGACGTACTCGATGGAAATCGTGCGGGTGGAATTATCGGCATCGGGAATGAAAATCTTGAGCTTGCGGTATTGGCGCTCACGACCGGACTCATATTTGAGGGGGCGGCCGTTTTCGTCGCGGATGGATTTAATGTCGAGAAAGAGACTGTAGTTCATCCCGCGTGGGCCGGCGTATTCCACGGGAATGTTGCGATAAATACCGTGCCAGGGACCACCAATGAATTTACAGGTGATGTTTTCCGTGACATCGACCTTGCCGTCTGGGGTGATGACGATATCGGAATAAAATTTCTTGAACTCTTTGGATTTCTGTTGCGCGGAGGCAGGCGGAGAAAAAGAAACGAGCAACACGCTAGAGAGGATCAGCCAGCGAGTGAGTCGGGTAGGCGGAAGCATGGTTAGGAGTGGACCTTCGGTCAGGTTGTCGGGGCAGCCGGATTGCCGAAGCTGACTTTGGGAGCTTCGCGTTCAGCGGCTGAACCAACTTCGAAAAATTCGCGTTGTTTGAATCCGAGCATTCCCGCAAAAATGTTGCTGGGGAACTGGAGAATCTTGGTGTTGAGATCGCGAACGACGGCGTTGTAATAACGGCGCGCGTTCTGGACCGTTTCTTCAATACTGGACAGGGAATTCTGCAGGGAAGTGAAACCCTCGATGGCGCGAAGTTGCGGGTAAGCCTCGGATAGGGCGAAGAGGCTTTTGAGTGCGCCGGAGAGAACGTTTTCGGCCTGCGCTTTGTCGGCAGGGCCGGTGGCGGACATGGCGCGATTGCGAGCGTTAATGACCGCTTCGAGAGTACCCTTTTCGTGCGCAGCGTAACCTTTGACGGTTTCCACGAGATTGGGAATAAGGTCATAGCGACGTTTGAGTTGAACGTCGATGTCGGCCCAGGCGTTGTCGCATTGCACCTTGAGGCGAACCAGACCGTTATACATGCCGATGACAAAAATGATGAGAAGGACGAGGACGCCGAGTACAACCCAGCCAATCATAGGCAACCTCTCGATGAGAGATAGTGGTGCAGACTGATGAAGTCACTATACGTTGCGGAAGATGGCCAGTAAAGAAGTGGTTGTCGTAAGGTCGAAGAGCGAGACAGGTAGGACGCAGGGGTAATGAGTAAAGGTCGATGCGTTTGAACGGAATCCTCAGGGGCCGAACTCCAATCCTGCCGGGGTTCCTGATGTCGGAGATAAAGCTCTGCCCCCAGCAACGGTATCGAAGTGGAGGAGCGTGGGGGACGGTGCTCTGTCCTGCAATCGCAAATTGCAAAATACGGCGGAAAGTGATCCGCAGGTCTAGGGTGCTTCAAGAGAATCATCGCGCCGGTGTATGGAATTGATGCTCACATCGTTGCGGTCGAAGCCAAAGCTGTCAGTCTCTCGCCGGAATGGAAGTACGGGTCTCGGGGAAGACGTGAAGGCCATGCCTCGGGCGCAGGGTGATCGAGGCAAGTGGGACCACATCGTAGCCGGGAATCAAGCGGAATCGGAATCGTTGAGCGATCGTTGCCAGCACCAGATTCGCTTCCATAAGAGCGAAGGTATTGCCGATGCACTGGCGGGGACCGTAACTGAAGGGAAAGTAGGTGAACCGCGGATTGCTTTTGAGCAGGTCCCCGAACTGCCAACGTTCGGGAATGAACTGCTCCGGGTTTTCGTACCAGCGCGCATCTCGATGCACGACCCATGAGGGTGCGGCGATTCCCGTGCCTTTAGGAACCGGCGTAGCCGCCAAGCTTGTGATCTTCGATGGCGAGCCTTGCGATTGCCCAAGCAGGCGGATAGAGCCGTAGCGATTCAGAGAGAATGCAACTGGTGTAGGTGAGTTTCGGGAGATCGTCCAGAGTGGGAGTTCGGCCGCTTAGAACTGCATCCAGTTCCGCGTGCAATTTCTGTTCGACGTCAGGGTTTTGAGCGAGCAGCCACCAGGTCCAGGAGAGAGAACTCGCAGTGGTTTCATGTCCAGCCAAAAACAGAGTCAGGGCTTCATCGCGAAGTTGTTGTGCCGTCATCCGGGAGCCATCTTCATCTTGCGCAAGAAGCAACAAGGAGAGCAGGTCGCCGGTGTCTTCCTTCGATTCACGTCGTTGTTGAATGATGCGGTCGATAATCTTGGTCAGTTGACGAACGGCTCGGTTTGCCTGGCGGTTCAGGCGCGTTGGCAGCCATTTCGGAGTCATAACCAGCCGGCGAAAGTCAGAAGTAAACTCGAGTAAGACCTGAAGGTTTTCACCGACTTGCGGCGCATCCCGTTCGACATCCGCATGGAATAGAGTTTTTCCCACCACTTCTAGGGTAAGGCGCATCATTGCTTCATGCAGATCCAGCGGCTCGCCGGGCTTCCAGGATTCTATCAAGTGATTGGTGCAGGCGGTCATCGTGGAGGCATAGTTGGCAATGCGAGAACGGTGAAAGGCAGGCTGCATCATCCGGCGTTGCCGCAACCAGAAGTCGCCTTCACTGGTGAGTAACCCATCGCCGAAAATGTGACGGTTTGCACGCAGCACACGGCCTTTGATAAATTTCCTGGCATTGGTGACCAGTACGTCTTCAATGTGTTCGGGGTTAGTGATCAAGAACGTACGAATGTGGAAGAATCGCAGGCACACAATATCCCCGTATTCACGAGCGACCCGGGTCATGAAGGCCAGCGGATCACGGCGCATCGGACTCCGCAAGCCGTCAAAGAATCCTTCCTCGGGGCCGGGGGGATAACTCGACATGGGTGGATGCTATAGAGGAACAGGGCAAAACCCAAGTGGTATTACGTGCGGATGCAAGCCGGTCGGCGGGGAGATTTAAGGCCGGCAGAGTGGAGCGGTAGAGTGCAGAGTAGGATTTGACATGTCGACTTTATACTTTTAAGAATTCTTTGTGGGGCGGGCACGGGCGGTCGTTCGATTTGACCTTGAGGGCGGCTCGGCAAGGAAGAAGTGAACGCAGCGAGACCGATAGCATTCCTAGGAACCCGTGGCCAGAGGAAGAAAATAATGTCCAGACGCTTGCTTCCGTTTTGCCTGATGGTGATGAGCGCAGTGGGGTTCGCGAATCTACCCGCTAGAGCACGTCCGCAGAGTGGTGCGGATGCGCAGGCGGCTGCCATGAAGGACTACAACGATACGGTTAGTCAAGGCGACGTGTTGGTCGCCGCCGGGGATTACTTTGAGGCGGTGCGGCAGTACGAACGCGCGGGTCGCGTGGCCTACAACAACAAATTAACTGTGGACAAGGCCGCGTTCGAACGGAAACTGGCCACGGCACGTCAATTACGCGATGCGAAAAAGCCTGCTCTCGCTCCTTCCTCAGCACCTGGGCAGAGCGCAATTTCGTTTTTTGAACTGACCAAGCCTTTATCGAGTAGTGAGAGGGTCGTGACCAGCCGTACGGTTCCGCCGGACCACGGGTTCGGGCCTTCGGATGAAGAATCGCGATGGGTGGTCACAAATCCGTTCTTGCCCGTCGACCGCAAGTTTTTCGAGAAGGTCTACACGATGGCTTGTTCACCGGACGGCAATCTCTATCTCGGCGCCGGCAGTTTGGTCTCGGCGGCCGAAACGGGGCGGCCGCCGATAGCAAACAAAAGCTACTATGCGGAAAACGGATTCGGCATCTGGCGTGTCGCTCCCACCGGCGCCACCACCGCCTTCAGCGTGCGACCGAGCTTCAACCTGCCCGGGTGGGACCGTGTGACCGCCCGATGCAACGTTCGCATGACCGATGCCGCCATCAGTCCTGACCACTGGGGAGGGATGGCTGTCGATGAGGCCGGAAACGTGTTTGTCAGCGACTACGAGTTGCACCTGATTCTCAAGTTTACGCCGAACGGAATGGTGGAACATGTGGCCGGTGGCGGCCCAGAGGCGTGTGCGTACGACCGCTGGAAAACTTTGCAGAAAGAAGGATATCTTGACGGTCCGGCTAGCCAGGCGCTGTTCAATCAGCCTACGGGATTGGCCTTTGACCATGCCGGAAATCTTTTCGTCGCCGACACCAAAAATTGTGCTCTGCGGCGCATCGACAAGGGCGGAAATGTCACCACCGTTCGGAAAGGTTGCGCAGCAGACAGCCAGAAGTCGGGCGGTGAAAAACTGGTGATTCGTTACGAACTTCTGGCCGTCGATGGGGACGGTCATCCTGTGGTCGGCGGCGCACGCTTCTCCCAGATGGAGGAGTACGGCGACATTTTTCGCATTCTCACCGACGGCCGCTCCGAGCTGTTGTTGGCCGGTCGAAGGTTTCATCCGCAAAGCCGGCAGCAGGAGCTCGGCTACCTGAGCGGAATCGCCGTGTCACCCAGTGGTGCACTCCTTATCACCGACAGCTTCCCAGAATCCAGTCGGGTGTATGAGGTCCGCGACGGCCGGTTGCTGACGTTTGCAGGGCTCGGAGGCGAAGACACGTCGGAAGGCAACGTCGATGGCCCAGCCGCGAAGGCCCGCATCCGGCAACCGGGCGGAGTCTGTGCGGCACCCGACGGAACGGTCTTTGTGCGTCCGAACAGCGGAGGTAAGCCACTGAGGAAGATCGACGCGCAATCCCGCACGGTCAGCACCTGGGCGTATTGAGTTCGCTTTCTGATCTGTTTTCATTTTCATACCGAATCCAATTCACACCGCGTCCTAGCGAAGAGCAGCGCAACTCGTCGACAAAGCGTCGTCCCCTAGCGGCATTGGTGACCTGCCTCTGTTTGCACGGATCGATCTCCCGAGGGAAGTGCCGGCGGTGAACTATAAGGAGTTGCGAGCACCATCTTCACCGGGGGATTCCGTCGCGACGCAAGAGGGCAAGAGTTTGCTCTGCAACAACGACAACTGGAGGGTGCTGAGGGAGAAAGGAAAATCCATAGCGACGCGCAGATGGCGCCAACGATGATTCGCATGCTTTTGGAATTACGGCTAGAGGAGAGAAGTTGCTTGAGAGTGCGGTCGCTCGATGGGTTGCCGGGTATTTTGCTGAAACGTTGAAGCGAGGCGATTCACTACGGAATAGAGGACCGTCCGTATGGGGCCTGAAGCAAGTAGATGAACGATTGCGCACTAGGTTTTGAGGCAGGAGGCGATGGTTCACGAGGGCAGTCCCAGTACTATCAAAACCTTGGAACTGCTTGAAAATGTACCCGATAAAGGAGAGAGATTACGACATTGTGATCATTAACCTGTTGACTTGTCCGAGCGTCACAGGCAGAATCACCGGAGTTCTGCAGCTATCACTTATGAACGTCCCCTCAATGTGGCCTAAATCTCGGCCCCTAGAAATTGACTAAGACCAAAATGCAATCTATTAGCCCAGAGGAGTTTCTGATGAAATTGATTCAATCGCGCATGCGCATTATTTTCTATCTCGCCGTCGTTGTGCTGGTACTGGGTGCTGCTGCAGACATCGCATTGGCACAGACCTTTTCGCCAAGCTCCCTGACTTTCGCAGTTCCCACGGGAACGCCGGGAGGTGTAAGTGCCCCTCAGCCGGTCACTCTCAGCATCACAGACGGTTCCGTGACTTTTGGCACTGCCAGCGCGACACCGCCGTTCGCCGTAGTAGGCAGTTCCTGTGTGGGCACGATCACAGCGCCAGCACAGTGCCAAGTGAGCGTAACGCTGACAACAACGGCGACGACTCTGCAAATCGGAACGCTAACCATTCCTAATGGTGTTGAAAGTTCATTGACAGTACCCCTGAGCGGAGCGTACGGCTCGATCAAGCTGTTTGACGCAACAACGGTGCAGTCATCCTTCCAAGGTGCCGGTTTCAGTACACTGTACACGATTGGAAGCGCGAGTTTGAATCTGAGCTGTCCCGTGAATCCGACGGCGAAGCTATCGAATAAGCCCGATGGAACAGGCAACGTGCTGGTCGACAATTACGTGGTGTTGGGGATTAATGGGACGCCGGTTGTGACCTCATTGAGTTCAAACGGTTTCTCAGCAGTCTATGACCAATTCGGGAATACGAGCATTTCCGCCGGGAAACGTCTGTCAAGGTAGCGATGCATCTCCTGATGGTTTTGGTGGTAACACCTATCCGGAGTGCTTCAGCGCTTCCTACCGCTCGAACGTTACGAGCTATGGCGGGCAGAGCTCGGATTTATTTGTCAGCACGGCTGGAGTTCCGCCGCTTGATATCAGCACTTTTTTCAACCCGACGCAGACTACTGATGGACCGTTTCCCGTAACGGCCTCCATATCGATGATCGATGCAGGAGGGTTTATTGCGAGTTCGTCGCTTTTCCTGAACACCAGTTGCAGCCCCGCGGGAATCGTACCTGGCGGGAGTATTACGGGAAATCCCATAGTGCCGGATACGCCGCAGACGTTTGCGTTTGACAGCAACCCTGGAGAGAACATCTCGATCACAAGCACGAATACGGCAACTGGAACCGTACCCATCGTTACCGACATTGGCATTCTGCAGTCCGAATTCAATCAGCTGGTCACCGGAACGTCGGCTGCTCCCGCGGTATGCTTGCGGATGACTGGAGAAGTGGATCCGATTTCCGGGCAGACCTTGTGCAAAGGGTACCTGATCCAGTGCTACAACCCCGCCAACGGCACAACGACTGGCGATAATTGCGTTCCCACACCTAGCGCCGCAAGAACCTTGCTGGACCAGGCGCAGTTCACCTCGCCCGATGCGCCAGCCCCGGCTTTTGCGAATCAGTCAGAGAATTATTTAGACCCTGCATCACACGTAAACGCCTGCAGGAACATCGGAACGAGTGTGACTTGCGCGCCGGGAACGGGCCCGGGCATGTTGCTCGGCAGCGACAATTGGTTGACGAGTCCCTACAGTATCGTGAATTGCTCTCTGACAGGCACTTTGCTCGGAAGCCTTTGCCCACTGGACACCCTCACGCAGTTCAAAGGTGCGGCTGACCCACTTGCCGGCAGCACGACCAAAGGCAAGAACTCCTTATTCGTCCCCGTTGTGAATATGCCGCTGCCCTACACGGTGGCGAGCATTACGGGCCAGAGCAATGGCTGGGTCACGAGCGGGAACGTTAGCGCAACCTTCGTATCCAACCCAGCGACCTACACGGCCTCGGCACCGGCGCCGAACGGTTTCACAGCCGCGCCGGCGTACAGCCTGACCTATGGACTCTCGCCAGCCAGTGCAGGGCTTCCCGACACCACCTTCCCGGTGCCCGGAGACGTAACCAACTACAACACGAACACGAACCCAGATCTCGTGTCGCCTATTTGCAGTTTGGGGGGTCTGTCTAACACGCCACCCTCGTTTGCCTCGGGTGCCAGTTTCAGCAGCTTGAGCGAGGGTATTTACAAACTGCATTACTTCACAACCGACTGCGCGTTCACCGAAGAGTTGGTCTTCAATCCGCAAGGGTCACAACTGACGGATCCGACGGCAAACTGGGCAACTTTCGCCAATCTGAGTTTCGGCGTCGACACGACGGCCCCAACATTTAATTGCGTCTCTCCAAGCACAAGCGTTTGGTATAACGTGGATCAGAGCGCACAGTGCACAGTGACGGACCAGAACTATCTGGCCGGAGCCACCGGTTCCGGTTTCTCACCGTTGCTCGCGAATAGCATCCAGGGAAGCCCAACGAAGGTAGTCAACGTTTCTACTACCGTGGTTAGCGGCGTCAATGCCGCGGCCCCGGCTGGTCCCGTACCAGCGTGCGATTTGGCCGGTAACTGCGTCCAGGTTTCCGCCGGTCCGTTCATGATCGACACGGTAAAACCGACGATCACCGGACCGACGCTTACCCCAGCCGCCAGCGGCAATATCTATTACGTTGGGGGACCGGCTGTGACCGTCACCTATAGCTGCAACGATGGGGTGGGAGCCTCCGGCCTTGCGACCTGCACTGCACCGCTAATCAGTGGCAGCACAATTGACACGTCCGCTGCGGCCATTGGTCCACACACATTCACTGTAAATTCGACTGACAATGCCGGAAATGCATCCAGCGCATCGGTGAGCTATACCGTCGCGGCACAAGCGGCGGACCTGTGGCTGTTTGAGGTTCCAGTCGCGTCGGACAACATCAAGCGGGGCACGACAGGGAATTTCTACGCGGGGGTAGTGAATCTTAGCTCCCCGACAGCGAACAATGTTGTGATCACCACACAATTCACAGTGCCAAGTGGCGTGCTGAATACGAGTGTAGGCCTAACCGCTAGCTACGCGTTGGTCTCCTGCACCATTAGGGGATGCAACACGGTGCCTAATACAGGTGCAGCGTGCGCGGTGAGCGGCACGACGATCACTTGCCCTGCGATCCAACTGGCAAGTACGGCGTCTACGGGTAAAGGAGTGGTGGTCAAGGTCAATATCCCGGTTTCCTCGACCGCAGTGGCGAACACGAAGTTCACTTCGCTAACGACGGTAAGGTCCGCGAATGATCCCAAATCCACAAATAATTCCTATCTCGAGACCTATACGGTCACTAGCAAGTAAGGCCGATTAAAGAGAAACAAACGAACCCCGGTGATGCTACCGATTTGGGAGCATCACCGGGGTTCTGTTTTTGGTGGGCGGTTGGGTCGAGGAATTCGGGAAGCGTCATCGAATAGAGAAGCCTTGCGCGGGGAGAGAGATGGACGAAAGCGATTGGACTACGGTTTGGCGTCACGGGATGGTTCGCGTCTTGCGTCGCGAACCGTGCCCAGGGGCCCCAGAGCCTGGAATCCGTCGTTGAGGGGGCCAGTCGATGAATGCAAGCGCACGGCCGCCGGGAGAAGCGAGTCAAAACACTGTTTCCCGCTTGATGCAGGCAAGAAGGCGGGCGGCTGATTTTTCGTGGAATCTATTTCCAATTGTGGGCTGAGAAGTTGCATGCCGGGGGCCATGCCCACAACTCTCGGAAGGATGGGAGGTCAGGCCTTGGCCTGCCCGGCGGCTTGCGAGGCTTCCTCGTACAGAGACTTGAGATCCGAACGCTGTAGCAGTTTCTCCGCGCCCGATTCCTTCTTCAAATCATTCAACAAGTTTACGGACTGCTGAAAGTGCCCGGCGGCTTCCGAGGGGGATCCGGTAAGGCGCAGAATGTCACCGAGAAGGAATTGGATGCGGGCCTTCTCCAAACGAAGGCCAAGTTTTTCGCTGCTGGTCAAGGCAGTTTCGAGTTCCTGGCGGGCATGAGTGTAGTCTTTGGTCTTTATGAGCGCTTCGGCCAGGTCGACGGTACTTCGCGTGGAAAAATATTTCAGGTGCAATTTGTCCGCCTGCTGAATGGAAGCACGCAACTCCGGAATGGCGGCTTGTGGTCGACCCTCGGCTACGGCGAGCCTGGCAAGATTCATTTTGGTGATCAGAATCTTTTCACGATCTTTGGACTTAGACGCCGCCAGGGCAGCCTGTTCATACGCCGTTCGAGCCGCCTTAAAATCGCCGCGGTAGAAGGCCGCATCTCCCTGGGTATTGAGGAGAGCACTGTGAATGTTTTCATTCTTTAGTTCACTGGCAACGGAACCGGCTTCTTCGAGCAGCTTGCCGGACTCGTCTCCTCGACCGGCAAGTGCCAGGGTATCTCCGAGGCTATTCAAAGAGTCCGCCAGTTCGATACTTTTGTTGTTGATGGAGCGGAAACCGTTGACAGAGTCCTGCATCGCACTAACGGCCGCACCCAGACGACCCTCGTACATCAGGACCTTACCGATTGACCCGGACACGCTGGCGGCGCTCTTGGTGATGTTTGCCTTGTGGGAGATTTCAAGGGCCTTCATGAGATTTTTGAGTGCTTCATCGTAATCGCCCATGGCCGTGTGCACATCACCGAGCGAGCTGAGAGTCTCGGCAAGGTAGGCCGGTTCGTTCAGCTTCTCCCGCAACTGGAGGGACTGTTGATAATAGATGAGCGAGTTGTCGGTATCATCCTTGAGGAAATAGACGTCCCCAATATTGCTCAGGCAGACAGCCTGATAACTAACGTCACCCGCGTCGCGCTGGATTTGCAGCGCATCCTTGTAGTCCTGAAGGGCTTTGTCGTAGTTCCCGCGAATCTGATAAAGCACCCCGCGGTTGACGAGCGTGTCGCCGTAATCCTTGGTGACGCCGATCTCCTTGAGGATTTGCAGTGACTGGTTGTAGCTGGTCATGGCCGCTTCGGGCTTACCAATGGTGATCTGATTCTGAGCGAGTTCTGAAAGGCTCGCAGCCAGCAGTCTCTTCATACCCAGTTTCTGGGTAATTTCCATGGAATCCTCGAGACTCTTGATCGCTTCCTCGGGCCTGTTCATGAGGCGGTAGGAGATGCCGAGAGCCTGGAGGATTAAGGCCTTCTGCTCCGGATTGTTCACCTGTACGGCCAGGCTGAGGCCTTTATTGAGCGGTTCGAGAGCCGCTTGAGGATTGTCCTGCTGATACTCGACGCTTCCGATCTGCCAAAGGGCTTTGATGTTCTTCGGATCGGCTTTCAAGATTTTCGCAAATTGAGTGCGAGCCTTGTCGAAGTCGCCGTTGTCAGCGTAGAGGCTGCCGAGGGTGTATTCGACGTCAGAATTATCCGGGAAAATCTTGGCAAGATTCTCATAGGCCTGGATCGCCTTTGCAGAATCCTTCATCACGCGGGCGTGGGTGGCTTCGACCAGATACTTCTCGGCGGTGGGTAGAGACTGACCGAGGTCCATAGCCTTGCGAGAATTCTTCGCGGCTTCGGTGTCAAAGCCCAGAGTGAGATCGGTTTCGGCGAGGCGCGACCAAGCCAGCGCGAACTGCGGATCGTTGGTTACCGCCGACTGTAGCATCTTTACGGCGTCGAGATTCTTGCCCTCGCGAATCAACTCATTGGCCTGGGAGTAATCGCGCAATGCCGGAACGGACTTGGTTGAAGGCTGGAAGGAACTGGCCTTCAGTTCGTTGACCACATCGGCCGAAACGGCCAGGTTCTTCCTAATGAGCTCTGCGAGTTTTCCAACCGCAACGGAAATATCTTTTTCGTTGGTGGCTTCGATTTTCAGAGGAGAAATCTGATTTTTCTTAAGGTCGCGGAGCGTAGCGTCGATACGAATCTGGTCGCCAAATTTCGCATAGCGCCCCCACACCACCGTGTCCGCATTGCCAAATTCAGCGATGCGGCGAAGTGTGTCGGGGTCCAGGTCCGAATTCTGAGGAATCCGGAGGTCCGCAAAAATTTGATGGATGCGGTCGGGAGGAACGGTGCGCATGTGAACGGACTGGCCGACGTCGGTACTGAGCATTTCGGCCAGACTCGACCCCAGCCAATCCATAGAGGGATCGTTGTTGTCATTGTGAAAGGGCAAAATAGCTAGTGAAACCTGGGGCGCGACCGGACCTTTTAGCTCTGTAGCGGTGCCTGGACCCGATTTGCCCTTATAGAGGAAGCCGCCAGTAACGAGGACCAGGCCCAGGGCGCCCGCGGCAATCCATTTCCAGGGGATGGAGCGGCGACCAGCGATGACGACGCTTGGAGCGATCAGGGAGGCCGAAACCGGTCGTTTGCCTTCCCAGGCATCGAGATCGGCAATGATTTCCGAAGCCGACTGATAGCGGAGCGCAACGTCGCGCTCGAGGCACTTGGCCACGATGTCGCTGAGGGGTTTCGGAATGGATGGATCAAGATCGGTAAGGGGAAGCGCGCGGTCCTGGTTGCGCTTGAGCAAACTGGCCATGGCCGTTTCCGCTTTGTACGGCATGGTGTTGGAAAGCAGCTCGTAAAAAATGAGGCCGAGGGTGAACAGATCCGAGCGGGCATCAAGGGACTTGCCCATGGCCTGTTCCGGGGACATGTAATCGATGGTCCCAAGGAGCATGCCGGTCTGGGTCATGCCATCGGATTCGAGAGAACGGGCCAGGCCAAAATCCATCACCAGGATCCGCCCGGACTTGTTGTCCTTCATGATGTTCTGGGGTTTAAGGTCGCGATGGATGATGCCAGCCGAATGAGCGGCATCGAGAGCGAAACATACCTGACGAATGAGATCGACGGTCTGCTGGTGTGTGAATTTGCCGTGATCCATCTGCCAGCGGCGAAGGTCGGCGCCGTCCACAAATTCCATGGTGATAAATTTCACACCATCGGCTTCGGCAATGTCGTAGATGCGGATAACGTTTTTGTGTGTGACCTGGTGCGCGGTTTGCAGTTCCTGCTTAAAGCGCGCGAGGATGGCTGGATTTCTGGCGAGTTCTGGGCGAATTACCTTCAGAGCCACAAAGCGGTCGATTTCAAGGTCGTGCGCCTTGAATACGGCGCCCATGCCCCCTTCGCCGAGCATATCCAGAAGCTCGTACCGCCCACCGATGACGTCGCCGGGATTCAGCACTATTTCTGGGAACTGGGTGCCGGAGAAGGAGCCACTCGGAACACGCGTGCCGGCGAGACTTTCCGCAAGAGTGAGATCCGGACTCGCGAGGTGTGGGACCGGGGATGCAGGCGTTTTCGCGGGAGGCCTGGTGGGGGGCTTGGTAGGAGGTTTCAGGGGAACATCGGAAATGGTTGCGCCGTCGGAAGGATCGAGCGGAGCCTGGCTCGGAGTGCTGTCCCCTTTCGCGGGCACACCAATCCCTTGCGGTCCTCCAGCGCCAGGGTGCTGCCGTCCAGGTTTTTTCTTAGGGTCTTCCATCTAGCCTATTACGACCTCGAAACCAGCCTGTAGACAAACCTCCCCCCACCCCAAGGGAGCGAATTGCACAAGTATATCGATTTAGGAGGAAACGTGCAGAAGTTTAGGGGATGTTTCCTAGAACACATTTACACCATTGATAAACATGAGGGCCAGGGGGCTAGCGACTGAAATACAGAGAAGGTTATCGAAAATCGTATATTACTGTTTTACCATTATGGGCAGCTCCACAAAACTTTGCTCGCTTCTGGTGTGATACACGCGCTGCACGGCCTTCTTATACTCTTCTGGCTTGGCCCAGAAAATATTGGGGACAAACGTCTGCGGGTTGCGGTCATAGAGCGGAAACCAACTGGATTGTATCTGGACCATGATGCGATGGCCGGGCAGAAAAACGTGATTGGCGTTGGGCAGGGCGAAGCGATACAGGAGAGGCTGGTCGCTTCGGAGGGGCTTCGGAGTTTCGACGCTTTCCCGATAACGCCCGCGGAAGATGTCGCCAGCAACCATAAGCTGATAGCCACCCATGGCGGCGTCCATGACGACTTCTTCAGGGTAGACGTCGATCAGTTTCACAACCCAATCGGAATCGGTACCGGAGGTGGAGGCGACGAGATTGGCGATAGGCTGGCCGCTGATTTTTACGGGTTCGCTGAGCGGAGCGCTAAGGAAGCTCAAAACATCGGAGCGGCCGGAGGCCTCGCGTTGGTCGTCGACGAGCCAACGGGACCAGGTAGAGAAACTGCTGTCCATTGGATGAATGGGCCGCGCCCGATAGGGAACGGGCTTCGCGGGATCGGAGATGTATTCCTCGAATTGCCCGTCGTTTGCTTTTGGCGCATCGAGACTGAGTATTAGACCGGCATGGAAATAGAGGGGAGTCGTTTTGACGGTGCAACCGGAACTGCAGCCTGCAGGCCAATCCGAAAGCTTGAGCCAGCGGTTGGTTCCGGTTTCATAGGCAGAGACAATCGGGAGGTCGGCTCGAGGGGCGGCCGACTTGAGATATTGCGCAAGGAACGGGCGAAGAATTTCCTGGCGAAAATAGAGGGCGGTGTCGGCGTGGAATTTGAGGGCGCCGAGCGAACTGGCGTCGCCAATCTCCTGGCCATGATGCCACGGGCCGAGAACCAGGAAAACTTTATCGTTCGCCGTGTCTCGAGGCTTGAGCGCTTTGTAGACAGCGGTGGCGCCGTAGATATCTTCCTGGTCCCACAGACTGTCGACGAGCAGGACCGGGACTTTCAGAGGCTCATTGGCCAAAATGCGATCCATGGCTTGCACTTGCCACCAGGAATCGTAGGAGGGGTGCTCGGTAATCTTGCGCCAGAATCCGACCTGATCGAGACCGTGGAGTTTGCCGAGTTCTCCGGCAGAGCCTGCTTCAAGGAAATTGTCGTAGTCATCGAAGTGGCTGTACCACCAACTGGCGTCGTTTGAACGACTGGCTTCCTGCTCATAGATGTAGGGCATCATCTGTTGACGAAACGCACCGTTATGAAACCAGTCGTCGCCCTTCCAGCCATCTACCATGGGATTCATAGGAACAGAAACCTTAAGCGCGGGATGGGGATGGACAAGCGCCATGAGCGGAAGAAAGCCGTCATAGGAGATGCCGATAATGCCGACGCGGCCATTGCCCTCGGGGATGTTTTTCACAAGCCAGTCGATGGTGTCGTAGGTGTCTGTGGAATGGTCGACAGGCGTCGGGTTCAAGGGGCCGTGGAGAGGGCGAGTCATGACGTAATCGCCTTCCGAGCCGTACTTGCCGCGAACATCCTGGAACACGCGGATGTAGCCGTCTTCGACGATGAGTTCGACGGGACTGTCGCCATGCTCAAGCGAAATGCCATACCGGGGACTGGCAAAGTGGCCGAAGTTACCCGAAGCGTTGTAGGGGGTGCGCGTGAAGAGGATGCCGGCGTCCTTGGCGCCTTTGGGAATAATAATGACGGTGTGGAGTTTGACGCCATCGCGCATGGGGATCATCACGTCGCGCTTTTCATACTCGAAACCTGTGGTGGAGGGGACTAGATGAGTCGGCGTCTCGCTCGGAAAGTCGGGGTATTTCGGCGCGTCGGGAGTTTGCGCGCTTCCTGGGTGCGGAGTGCAGGAGGTAAGGAAGCAGCCAAGAACCAGGATCCTCTGGAAGGTATGGTTGAAAGTCATCAATAATTCCTTTGCGCGAAAGAGCGCGGAGATTATATGACGCGCTGGGCGGGAGGCGCTAGCGGGGAGTCCGGAACGCACACGCAGTAGGAGCTCTCCCACTGAACCCGAGAAGCACATTGCAATGTCGGGTCGGGGGAAGGCAAGCTGATACCTGTGCCGGAACTCCCCGATATCGCTGCCTACCTCAGCGCGCTCG
This sequence comes from Candidatus Acidiferrales bacterium, assembly GCA_963741165.1. Lineage (GTDB taxonomy): Bacteria > Acidobacteriota > Terriglobia > Acidiferrales > UBA7541 > Acidiferrum. Next base: position 223,706 of record CAVUHB010000004.1, read on the forward strand.
GCGCGCGCATCCTTGGCGAGAGGCTCGAAACGGTGCGCCTTCGGACTCCGTTTCTACTGCGGACGGCAGATCCGCCCATTACGAGTGTGGAAGGGTTTGTGGTTTGCGAGTTACGGCGAATTGGAAAGCGGATTGCGATCGGCCTCGAAGGCGAACTTTGGATGGTGCTGCATCTGATGATCGCGGGGCGATTGCACTGGATGGAGCGCGGGGCAAAATTGGTCGGTAAGAATCAGCTGGCCGCGTTTGATTTCGCGAAGGGATCGCTCTTGCTTACCGAGGCGGGTACGAAGCATCGGGCTTCGTTGCATGTAGTCGCGGGCGAACAGGCCTTGCGCGCGATGGATCCGGGAGGGATTGACGTTTTCGAGTGCGACTTGGCGGAATTTCGCAGGGTGCTGGTCATGGAAAATCACACGCTAAAGAGGGCACTGACAGACCCTCGGTTGTTGAGTGGAATTGGGAACGCGTACTCGGATGAAATTCTTCATGCGGCGCAATTGTCCCCTATTACACAGACACAGACGTTGACGAACCAGGAATGGGAACGACTGTTTACCGCGACGCGCGAGACTGTGAAAATGTGGATGGCCCGGCTAGAGAAAGAGGCAGAGGCGGGATTCCCCGAGAAGGTGACGGCGTTTCGCAAGGGAATGGCGGTCCATGGGCGATTTGGCGAGCCTTGTCCGAGGTGCGGAGAAAAGGTGCAGCGGATCCGATATGCCGACAATGAGACAAATTATTGCGCGCGGTGCCAGACCGGGGGGAGGGTGCTGGCGGACCGGAGTCTGTCGAGACTGCTGAAGTCGGATTGGCCGCGAACACTCGAGGCGCTCGAGGCATTGAAGCGACGATAGCGGGATATTGCTATAATCGGCGAAAGGCTCCATTGACTTGGGTTTGTGCGGTGTGTTACGGATATGTACGCAATTTTTTCAGGGAATTAGGGGCTGCTAACGGTCAGGAATGACGCCAGACACCAAGCACCTGGAAGTCACCTTGGATACCCACGTAGAGAGCGTAAATCTCGCCGAGGAGATGTGTCTGCGAGTGGCGGAAGCGTCGGGGTTTGGCGAGGATGAGTGTTACCGGATCGGGATGGCGGTACGCGAAGGTGTGATTAACGCGTTCCACTACGGGAATCAGGAAAAACCAGAGAAAAAGATACATCTCGAGATTGAATTGAGCGCGGAACGCATGGTGATTCATGTGATGGACGAGGGCAAAGGGTTTAAACTGCTAGACGTACCAGACCCGCTGGCGGAAGAGAATTTGTTGAGTACATCGGGACGCGGAATCTTTTTGATGAAAGCGTTCATGGATGAATTTGATGTGGTAGCCGGGCGTACGGGCGGAGCGGAAATCATCATGGCAAAGAAACTGCCGCTGCCAGGATCGCCGGCAAGTAATGGATCGAGTTCCGCATCGCATCCGGGTGCGCCTCATCAGGAAGCATAGGAAAGACCAATGTCAGCCTTGATCGCAACGACGCGTGAAGTAGGAACTATTATTATGGTGGATCTCAGCGGGCGGATTGCGCTCGGAGAGGGCAGCGCACTTTTGCGGAAGACGATCCGCGATTTGCTCGAAGCCGGCAACACGCAGATTCTTTTGAATTTGGGTGATATCAACTACATCGACAGCTCGGGAATCGGTGAGCTGGTAAGCGGATTTACGGCCGTGCGGAGCCGGCAGGGAGAATTGAAGCTGCTGAATTTGACGCGGAAGGTAAAGGATCTGCTGCAGATCACGAAATTGTTCACGGTGTTCGAGGTGTTTACCGACGAACACGAAGCCGTGCGGAGTTTTAAGTAGGGGAGCCCGGTTGCCGCGATTGCGTTAGGGAGAGAACCCGCCGAAAATTCCCGAACCCCAGAAGCCGCACCTGGGACACCCGCCAGAAGAACACAAGAACTGACCCATTCCCGGATGTTCCTCGCGTACAATCCGAGCGTGCATTCAATTCCCTGGCGGAGCCTGCTTTGAAAAACAGCGCCATTCTGCTGGTGCAATGCCCAGACCGAAAAGGACTGGACGCAACCATTGCCGAGTTTATCTACCGGTATGACGGAAATATTCTGCATTTCGAGCAGCATCAGGCAGGGGAGGAACGCTATTACCTGGCGCGTGTGGAATGGGACCTCGAGGGATTCCGGCTGGAGCTGAAGGATTTTGCGGGGGCTTTCGGACCCATCGCGGAAAAGTTTGGAATGAACTGGCGGATGGCCATGGGGAATAACCGTCCGCGGGTGGCCATCTTTGTCTCCCGGTTCGATCATTGCCTGGTGGATCTGCTGTACCGGCAACGGAACGGCGAGTTGTGCTGCGATTTTCCCCTGATGATCAGCAATCATCCGGATGCGAAAAGGCACGCGGATTTTTACGGTATCCCCTACCACCTGATTCCGGTCACCAAGGAGAGCAAGCCGGATGTGGAGCGGCAGGAACGCGAGTTGCTCGAAGCAAACAAAGTGGATTTGCTGGTGCTGGCGCGGTATATGCAGGTGTTGTCCAGGGAATTCATCGCCGACTACCCGCAGAGGATTATCAATATTCACCATTCCTTCTTGCCGGCTTTTATAGGAGCGAAGCCGCACCATCAGGCATACGATCGGGGAGTGAAGTTGATTGGAGCAACAGCACATTACGTGACCGAAGTGCTCGATGACGGGCCGATTATCGAGCAGGGAGTGGCGCGCATATCGCACCGTGATGGATTGGACGATCTGGTCGAGAAGGGACGAGATCTCGAGAAAGTGGTGTTGTCACGGGCGGTGCGCTGGCATATCGAGAACCGCATCCTGTTGTATGACAACAAGACGGTGATATTCGAGTAGCGCGGAATGAGTCGGTGAGCTCGGGTTCAGATCCTTCGACGGTGCCGCAAATTCATTGGCTCTGCTCTGGTGACATCCTGCCTGGTGACGGGGTCAAACGCGGTAGCAATGCAATGGGCGGACCCCGAGAGAAGGCGACCCTGCAAATGGACATCGGAACACGGGTAGGGACGGAATGGATTACCGAGCGTGCACGGGCGCTCGGATTTGATCTTTGTGGAGTGGTGTCGGCAGGAATCTTTCCCGAGCTCGAGCGATTTCCTGAGTGGATTCGGCGAGGATTTCACGGGGAGATGAGCTATCTCGAGGACCCGCGGAGGCGCAATCCCTCGAGGGCGATGGAATCCCTGCGAAGTGTGATCGTCTGCGCGATGAACTACAACACGAACGACCCGTATTCGGTAGAAGCGGCGGGATCGGCGGCAGGCGGTGAACCACGCGGATGGATTTCACGATATGCGTGGGGAGATGACTACCACGAGCTCCTGTGGAGCCGGCTAAACACGCTCGAAGGTGAATTGAAAGAAAAGTTTGGGGAGACGTTTGTAGCAAAGGCATATGCCGATACGGGTCCGGTGGCCGAGCGAGTGCTTGCGAAATATGCGGGACTTGGATGGTTAGGGAAAAATACACTACTGCTCAATGAAAAGTGGGGATCGTGGCTGTTTCTGGGAGTGATTCTGAGCTCACTCGAACTGAAGCCTTCACTCGTCGAAGCCGAGGTGGCGCCACCCGATTTATGCGGGAATTGCAGGCAGTGCCTGGATGCCTGCCCGACCGGAGCGCTGGTTGAACCGTACGTGATGGATGCGCGGCGGTGCATCTCTTATCTGACGATTGAACTTCGCGGAACGGTGCCGGAGGAATTTCGCGAGAAGATCGGCTGGCAAGTATATGGGTGCGATATTTGTCAGGACGTTTGTCCCTACAATCGGGAACGACCGGTGACGGCGTTACAGGAATTTCAGCCGAGAAGGTTCGATCGAGAGAACTCGTTGTTATTGCCAAAACTCGGATGGCTGGCTGGCCTCACCGAGGAAGAATCGCGCGTGGTGTTTCGCGGGAGCGCGATGAAGAGGACGAAATGGAGAGGCTTAGTCAGAAATGCCTGCCTAGCGCTTGGAAACGCAAAGTTGCAAAGATCAAAACCGGAGCATCGTCTGGCCATCGCGGTGCTCGAACGACTGGCAGAATCCCCGGATCAGGTGATTGCGGTATCTGCCCAATGGGCCGTTCGGCGCATCAGATGAGTCGAGGGAAGGTGGAGTCGTTGGGCCATCCCTGCAGGTGCAGTTAGTTGAGCGATTGCTGGTCGGGGCGGTATACTCTGGCGTGTACTCGAATGGCTGATACCTAAGGGCAATACGAACCGAAGAGTTCACCTAAGCAGAGGATTCCATGGATCGACGAAAATTTCTCGTAAATGGTGGAGTTGTCGGTGCCGGCCTACTCGGTGTAAGAGCAGTCGCGCCGGGATTATTGCAAGCAGAAACCCGCCCGGAATCTGGAATCAAATCAAAATTGGAGGATACACACGTGGCATTTACAGTTCCCCCCTTGACGTACCCATTTGACGCGCTCGAACCCTACATCGATGCGAAGACGATGGAGATCCATCACGACAAGCATCACGGTGCTTATGTGACGAACCTGAACAAGGCGCTCGAAGGTCATCCGGACCTGCAGTCGAAGTCGCTCGACGACCTGCTGAAGAACCTCGACGCCGTCCCGGAAACGATTCGGGGCGCGGTACGCAACAATGGTGGCGGTCATTGGAACCACTCGCTGTTCTGGCTGGAAATGAAAAAGGGTGGCGGAGGAGAGCCGAAGGGCGATCTAGCCGCGGCAATCAATTCGAGTTTCGGATCGGTTGCGGAGTTTAAGGCCAAGTTCAAGGCCGCGGGTTTGGGCCGATTTGGATCGGGCTGGGCATGGCTCCTCCTGAAAGACGGAAAACTGGTGATCGATTCGACAGCGAATCAGGACACCCCGTATCTGGCAGGGGGTAAGGCGGTGCTCGGCTTGGATGTGTGGGAGCATGCCTACTACCTCAAGTATCAAAACCTGAGAGCGGATTACATCGAAGCGTGGTGGAACGTCGTGAACTGGGATAAGGCAGCGGAGATGTACGACGCTGCCAAGAAGTAGTCCGATCGAGTAGACCTGAAACGAAAGAACCCGGCTCGCAAAAGAGCCGGGTTCTTTTTATTTCAGGGAACGCTCCCAGACAACTTGCTCTATCAAGCCATCATTCGAGCGTGAGCCAAAGGCAAGATTTTTCCAGAGTTCACGGGTCCGTGATAACTCTGGTTCTTAGCCACAAACGGCCTGAACTCGGCAGTTGCTGGAGGGGGAGCTGCGGGAGTCAAAGGTCTCATCGAGAGGCGTGAGGATTCGCGTAAGAGTTCCATACGGCTGCGAACTTTGAATTTGGAAAGCAGGGACGATACGTGAAACTTCACGGTTCGCTCGGAGAGATTTAACTGGGACGCTATTTCCTTGTTGGCCAGACTCCGAAGGACCCCATCAAGGACTTCTTCTTCGCGGCGCGTCAAGCGAACGGAACTCTTGGCTCCGTGGCCGGATTCGAGGATCTGCTGGGCTTTTTCGGCAAGTCCCGAGAGGCTGCTGGGGTCGGCGGGAACCATGATCAGGTAATCCGATGGCGACTGGCCTCGCACCATGCAATGCATGGCAAGCAGGCCGGCGGCGTGATCTACGGGTAGTTCACCTTCGGGTCCCGCTTCGACATGGAAATGAGCGGTCCCCGTGGATTTTTCATAGAAGAGATAAACAGGTTTTGCAGAAGCTGCTTTGGAATGACCGATCGAATGCGTTGCTACTGTTCTGCTGCGGATGAACTTCACGATGTACTCCTCCGTAAGAGCCTCGCGGTGGGGGCGAAGCGCTCCTGTTGGTTTGGTCTCTCGTAGCCTCCTAAGAGATGGCCGGAAGTATCTAGCAAGCAGTGGGGGCCTGTTTTGAAGCAGGCCCCGCGTATCCCCAAAGAACCCTCAGAATCACCACCTAGGGATAAGCGAGAAGGAGTCCCCGTCTTATAGCTTGCGGAAGTTACACCTGACCACGCGTGACTGTGGCATCTCGGAGGCCGAAGTATCGATGTTTCTACAGTTTTTCTTTTCAAAGACTTAGGGTACGTCCGCGACCGAGTACTGGGAAGGGGGTAGGTAGAAAATGCTTGCCGGCCGAACTTTTTTCCTGATGCGGCAAACAAGTGGTCAGCGGCCCAGGATGTGAATCTGCTCTGTGGAAATCAGCTCGTAGGTGATGCCTCGCCAGGTCACACGACGACCTATGAGAGAAGCCACGAAATTGACGAGGTAGAGAAAAGGTACAACCAGGGTTAAAACGATATAAATCCAGGATTGCGACATGATCTGCTTTCGTGCCGACGGAATCGCCTCGGTGACCGCGATCACACGAATCGCTCCGCGGATGGCGGCAAGAAGAAGTGGAAGAAACAGTAGCGTAACAATATGAAACGCCGGGCGTGAGGCGATCAGAAGGGTGAACCAGAGATAGCTGCCTAGCAGCAGCGTGGCGCAATAGAGGAAATGGGTCGCAAACGCTATCCCCCACATCTCTCGGCGATAGAGTTTGGTAATGCGAATCTGGCGATTGGTGAATTCAAGCAGGCCGCGGAAATCGGTCTGCACATAGGAGACGGTCAGACACTCCGGAAGAAATACGACGAAACGGCGGCCGCGTTCGATCATGGTGGTGAGGGAGTAATCGTCGCTGAAGGCATATTGCCAGACCTCCATCATGCCGATCTCCTCGAAGATGGCGCGACGAATCGCGGTGCCACCACCCCAGCAGAAATTTCTTGTGTGGCCGCCAAGCATGGTGACTACCGGCGCGTTCCACGCGGCGAGCAAAGCGGTCGGAAGATCATTTTGCGTGGGGATAAACCAACGCATGGTCGAGGTGGCACCAATGCGTGAATCCGAAAGAGGTGCGACAAGTTTGTGGAGCCAGGATTTACCGGGACGGCCATCGGAATCGGCGAAAACCAGAATCTCGAATTCAGGCGGCAATTGCTCGATGGCGGTGCGAAGATTGTTAACCTTTTCGCTGCAATTCGCAGGAGGTCCGGCGATGATGATGTGGGCTTTGACGCGCGAAGTGGCCACGACACGTTTCAGGATGCTGTGGGCGGGGTCGCTTTCGGAAGCCACATACAAAGAAGACTTCATAGTTCTGGTGATCGAATTCGCAGAGTGAAACAAGATTCCGCTCAAGGCCTGCTTCCATGCCACGGCAAGGGCAGAGCACGGCGGTTCGCGGTGCGTAAAATCCGGGATCGGTTTTGAGACGTTTCTGGACATAGGTCAGCCAGAGGATTGCCTGCCACAGCAGATAAGCGCCGGAAGCGATCTGCAGAATCGCCAGTACATCGAATAAAGATTCCATTGGAGAGAAGGATAGCAGAGGGAAGAGCTGTTCGAAGAGGGTTGTCGAGGGTTAGAATCCGAGCGGTAAACAGCAGGGGAGGGGAGAAAGGACGAACATGGCGAATCGAGTGGACTCTTCAATGGTCACGACCAGCAATGAGTTGATGGGATATCGCGTGGTGCGAAATCTCGGAGTCGTGCGCGGGATCACGGTGCGCTCGCGGAGCGTGCTCGGGAATCTGGCCGCCGCCATGCAGACAATTATCGGCGGGAACATCAGCGTGCTCACGGAGTTGTGCGAGAAAGCGCGTGGAGAGGCGTACGAACTGCTGCTCGAACATGCCGGAGAACATGGAGCGAATGCGATTCTAGCGATGCGGTATGACGCAAATGAAGTGATGCAAGGAGTGACGGAAGTGCTGGCGTATGGCACGGCAGTGCAAGTGGAGCGAATCAGCTAGGCCGGGCGCGGCACTGTCGCACCTCGCTTGGGTACGATGATAGAATCGCGCCTCCATGTTCTGTGCCTCCTGTGGATTTGAGATAACAACCAGTGCGCGGTTCTGCGCGCGCTGCGGCCAGGCGGTCGGCCAAGATAGGGACGCGACCGTGCTTGGTGAGGAAGAATTTCTTGAAGCGAACCCGGAGACGCTCGCGCCAGAGCCACCGGCAACGCCGCCGCAGCGTCCACCTAGCGCGACCGCACCTCCGAACCGGCCGCATTCAGCTCCTTCGACAAATCCGTTATTGATGAGCAGTGATCCGATTGGCGGCGGAAGATTCGCGCCGGGAACGCTCATCGCTGAGCGTTACCGGATTGTCGCGCTGCTTGGACGCGGAGGAATGGGCGAAGTCTACCGCGCAGAGGATCTGAAGTTGACGCAAGTTGTTGCCATTAAATTCCTGCCCACATCGTTTTCACAAGACGCGTCGGTGCTGGCGCGATTCCATGCGGAAGTCAGAGTGGCGCGGCAGGTTTCGCACCCAAACGTGTGCCGTGTGTTTGATATCGGGGACGCGGAGGGAATGCCGTTTTTGACCATGGAGTATGTGGATGGGGAGGATCTCTCTTCGCTGGTTCGGCGGATCGGAAGACTTCCAGAGGACAAGGCGGCCGAGGTGTCACGGCAAATCTGCGCGGGACTGGCGGCGGCGCATGATCGTGGAATTGTGCACCGGGATCTGAAGCCCGCCAACGTCATGCTGGACGGTTCCGGGAAAGTACGGATAACGGATTTCGGACTCGCAGGAATTGCGGCAAATATTCAGGGAGCGGAAGTTCGCGCGGGAACCCCGGCCTACATGGCGCCCGAACAGTTGGCCGGCAGAGAAGTGACCATGAAGAGCGATATCTATTCGCTCGGGCTGGTGATGTACGAGATTCTGACCGGGCGAAGAGCGTTTGAAGCCAACACACTGCCTGAATTGATCAAGGCGCGGGAGGAAGGGACGCTGACAAATCCTTCCACACTGGTGAAAGATCTCGACCCGCTGACAGAACGGTTGATTTTGCGGTGCTTGGAGCGAGATCCAGCGAAGCGACCGAGCTCCGCGTTGCAGGTGGCGGCAGCACTGCCGGGCGGGGATCCCCTGGCGGCAGCGCTTGCGGCCGGAGAAACCCCATCCCCCGAAATGGTGGCGGCAGCGGGAGAAACAGAAGGACTGAATCCGCGGCTGGGATCGCTCTATTTTGTTGCCGTGCTGGCGATGCTGGGATTGCTCGTGACGGTGAATCAGCGAGCAAAGCTGGTTTCCTATTTGCCGTTTGGCGATCCTCCGGAAGTGCTGGCTTCAAACGCCCGGGAAATGATCAAGCAATTTGGGTACGAAAAATCGCCGGCGGATACGGCATGGGGCTTCAAACTCGACAACGAGTACATTCGGCACATTCAGGAGACCGAGAAGACACCAACGCGGTGGAACGTGCTGCGCGAAGAGAATCCGCCCGCGATGATTTTCTGGTACCGGCAGAGCCACGGGCCGCTCCTGTCCTACGCTCCCAACGACAACCTGGTGTTCGGGCGAGTGCAACCGGACCAGCCACGATTTGAGATGTCTGATTCGCGACGCGTATTGCTCAATCTGAGTGGCAAACTGATCGCTTTTGACGCATTACCACCGCAGGTGGATGAACCGAGGACAGAAGCACCGGTGGCACCGGATTGGTCGGTACTGTTTCAGGCCGCTGGACTGGATAGCGGGAAATTCAAGCCGGTCGCGCCGAGCTGGTATCCGCTGGCCTGGGGCGATACCAGGGCCGCCTGGGACGGCGCTTGGCCGGGGCATCCGGAGTCTCTGCTGCACGTGGAAGCGGCGGGATATCGCGGGAAAGCCATCTTTTTCCGGCTGATTTCGCCTTGGGATAGACCGGAGCGAATGGATTTTGGCCAGACACCGGGCGGGAATCGAATCCCGCAATTGTTCAGCCTCTCGCTGCTGATCTCGATACTTACCTTTGGGGTTTGGCTTTCGGTAAAGAATCTGAGATCCGGTCGGGGAGATTTGCGAGGTGCGGTCAGGTTGGCGATTCTTGTGTTGTGCATTGGACTCGCGAACTGGTTGTTGCTGGCGCACCACGTTTCCGAAAGCAGAGAGATCGTGCTCCTGATGCTAGGAACCAGCGCGTCCCTTTTGTTCGCCTCATTCACCTGGCTGTTGTACGTGGCGCTGGAACCGTTTGTACGGAAGTACTGGCCGGACAGCATTATCTCCTGGACGAGGCTGCTCGATGGGCAATGGACGGATCCCGTGGTGGGACGGGATATTTTGCTCGGAACGTTGTTTGGAGTGGCGTCGGCGGTACTCGAACATCTGCAGCCGATTGTCGAGGCTGGACTGGGACGCGCGCCGATTCGCCCGATGGGATTGGCTACAACCTATGCGGTAGAAGGGTTACGCGGGACACTGGCAAGTGTTTTGTATCACGCGTCGCAGGCGCTGCCATCCACACTGATCTTATTTTTCCTGTTTTTTCCGTTGAAATTGCTGCTGAAGAAAAACTGGCTGGCGGCGCTGGTCATGTCGCTGCTCCTCTCGATCCCGAGCCTTGCGGCACAGAATCCCTTGATCGATGCTGTGTTTACGGCGCCATTTTTCCTGGCCTATCTTTATATTCTCTATCGATTTGGGTTAGTGGCACTCACCTTCTTGTATTTCATCGATCTGCTTGCCGATGGGATGCCGATCGCCCTGCCCTTAAACGCTTGGTACACCGAAGGTGGGCTCGTTGCGGTTGTCGTGATTGTGGCGGTGGCCTTCTATGGATTCCATGTATCGCGGGCGGGGAAACCGATATTTGGTGAAGGGGAATTGCGAGTTTAGCGTTGACGAGTAGTTCTGTCCTCCCTCGAGGAGTTCGAAAGCGCTTCGGTAATTCTGGCGGTGAGAAGTTCGAGATCGCTTAAGGCGTTGCTGGCAGCGACGCGAGCCTTTTCCATAAACGAAGAATCCAGAACAAACGCAGAGCGGTCGACAAACGGGTGGTTGGCGACCTCGAAGGGTTTGCGTCGGCGCTGCGGGGAAGCGGCACGCGCGACGATTTCCTCATACATCTGCAAGTCGGATTGAAAATCCAGGGCCTCACCGGCATTCCATTTTTGCCCTCGGGTCAGGGCAGAGATGTATCTTTGCCGGAACAGCGTTGCGTCTCTGCGGGCGAGCGGCTTCGGGTTTGCGGCAAGAGAGTTTGCGGCACCTTTGGTAACGAGTTCCATTGCTTTTGCGGAGATGGCGAGAAGAGCTTCGCGATGGAGAAGGGTAAGCAGATCACGGTAAAGCGCGGCATGGACTTGCAGGCCGTAGCGACTATGTTGTTCGACATAGGAATCGACAAAGCGGGGGACGATCCGCTCGCGGGTTAGGGCTTCACTGAGATGCTGGGCGAGCGTGGTTCCGAGGTCGGCCGGCGACGGTTTCGTTTTTGCGGTCGTGGGCATGGTGGAATTCACATAGTAACAGCAGTTGGGGGAATGTGATTCTGTACCAAGGGGCAGGAACGGATGGAACAAGACAAGGTGATCGATCTTGAAATCGGCACTGCCGTAAAGGTAGCGCGCTCGCCAGAAAGTCACCGCTACACACGGGGCGCGAAGTTCACTTTCCACTCGAGTCGAGTGACAAGAAAAGGCCCGGCGAGCGATTCGCCAGGCCTTTTTTGCCCTACGGAGGGCGCTATGACTGCCTCTCGATTTAGTGCACCGCCCGGGGGCTGTCGCCGGTGGCGGATTGCTGCGGCTCGGGCTCCGGGACTACCGGAGCGATGGGCTCTTTTTCGAGAGCGTGCTCCAGGACCTCGTCGAGCGTGCGGACGTAGGTTATCTTCAGATCGCCCAGAATTTCCGGCGGAAGATCGGCCACGGCGTTGGGCTCGTTGTCGGCAGGAAGAAGAACGTGGGTGATCCCGGCGCGCTTTGCACCGAGCACCTTTTCCTTCACGCCGCCGATGGGCAGCACGACGCCAGAGAGCGTCATTTCACCGGTCATTGCCAGACGATTTTTCACCGGGCGATTGGTGAGCAAGCTGACCAGCGAGGTAACCATCGCCGCGCCTGCCGACGGGCCGTCCTTCGGAACCGCGCCGGACGGGACGTGGATGTGAATGTCCAGCTTGCGGAAGAAGTCCGGATCGATGCCGTAGCGTTCGCCGTTGGCACGAGTCCAGGTGAGCGCAGCAGTCATGGACTCCTGCATGACTTCGCCCAAGTGTCCGGTCATGGTGAACTGCTTGCCGCCACGCATCCTGCTGGCTTCGATGAAAACGATGTCGCCGCCGACCGGGGTCCAGACCAGGCCGACCGCTACACCGGGCTTCTTGACGCGCTCTTCGACTTCCCGTTCGGTGCGGAATTTCGGCACCCCGAGGAATTCGCGAACCACTTCCGGCGTGACCACCATCTTTTCGGTCTTGCCTTCAGCGATTTTGCGCGCCTGTTTTCGGACCAGTGTGGCAATTTCGCGTTCTAGATTTCGCACGCCTGCTTCTCGCGTGTAACTGTGAATGATTTCGCGCAGCCCTTCTTCGGTGAATTCCAGCTGCTCGCCTTCCTTGATTCCGTGCTCAGAAGCCTGCTTGGGGATCAGGTATTTGCGCGCGATATGAATTTTCTCTTCACCGGTATAGCCGGGCAGCTCGATGATTTCCATGCGGTCAAGCAGCGGGCCCGGGATGGGATCCATCCAGTTGGCGGTAGCGATGAAAATGACCTTCGAGAGGTCAAAGGGCACGTCGAGATAATGATCGCGGAATGTGCTGTTTTGTTCCGGGTCGAGAACTTCCATCAATGCCGAGGATGGGTCGCCACGAAAATCGCGACCGAGCTTGTCGACTTCGTCAAGCATGCAGACGGGGTCGTTCGATTCGGCGCGTTTCAGACCCTGAATGATTTGGCCAGGCAACGCACCGATATAGGTGCGGCGATGGCCGCGGATTTCGGCTTCATCGTGCATGCCGCCGAGAGCGATGCGCACGAACTTACGCCCGAGGGAGCGGGCGATCGATTTGCCGAGCGAAGTTTTACCCACGCCCGGAGGCCCCACGAAGCAAAGTATGGGACCCTTCATTTCCGGCTTGAGTTTCTTGACGGCCAGATAATCCAGGATGCGTTCTTTCACCTTCTGCAGATCGTAGTGATCTTCGTCCAGGATTTCATGCGCCTTGGTGATATCGATTTCCGCGCTACCGGAAGATTTGGACCACGGCAGCGAAGTCATCCATTCGAGATACGTGCGCGAAACCATGTACTCGGCTGAGGCGGGCGTCATCTTCGACAAGCGCTTCAGCTCGCGTTCGCACTCTTTCTTGGCTTCGACGGTCATGCCGGCTTCTTCGACTTTCTTGCGGAGTTCGTCGATTTCGGCACCAGCGTCGTCGATTTCACCCAATTCCTTTTGGATAGCCTTCATCTGCTCGCGCAGCAGGTATTCGCGCTGGTTCTGGCTGACCTGCTCCTGCACCTGCTCGTTGATCTTGCTGCGAAGCTCGAGTACTTCGAGTTCTTTGGAAAGCTCGCGAATGAGCATTTCCAAACGCTTGCGTACGCTCGAGGTTTCGATCAATTCCTGGCGCAGCAGCGTCGAAAGACTGGGCAGCGTGCCGGCAATAAAGTCGGACAAGCGGCCGGGGTCGTCGATGTTCATGGCAACGTTTTGCAGATCGTCGGACAATTGCGGCGAGTGACTGACTACATCGCGGAACAGGTCTTGCGCGTTGCGCTCGAGTGCTTCGAGTTCATTGTCGTCGTCACCCAGAATGTCAGGTTCCGATTCAATCGCTGCGCGCAGGAACGGACGCAGGCTGAGCAGTTCGTTAATCCGGATGCGTTGCAGGCCTTCGAGAAAGACCACCACGTTGCCGTTCGGCATCTTTACCGTTTTGTGGACTTTCGCAAGCGTGCCCACCTTATGGAGATCGGCGGCGGCGGGATCCTCGATCCGGGGATCGAGCTGGGCCACAACCCCCAGCAACTTCTCATCGCCGGCAAGCGAGTTGACCAGAGCGAGAGAACTCTCTCGACCTACCGTCAGCGGCAGAACCGCTCCAGGAAACAGAACGGTGTCCCTGACCGGCAGGATCGCCAGTGTTTCCGGAACAATGTGTTTTTTATCAGCCATGTCGTAAACCCCCAAGCCAACCAAAAAGCGTCAGCGAGATGCCCGCCTTGGAACATTAGATGCAGGAGGTAGGGAAAGGGTGCTCACTTCTGCAACGGCTTGCTGCAATTAACTTTAGTCCATAACACTCACATTCTACCGTAATTGACCTGGTGGTGCAAATATGGCCGTACTTCATTTAAAATATAGAAAATAGCTGAGTACTGGGCGGATATTGGACGGCCCCAGCAGTGCTACCGGCCGCTGCTGTCCTCGGAATAGGTACGTTTCACGAGCGAAATCGCTTCATCCCGGGTATGGATCAGGCCTTCCAGCTGAGCGTCTTCGAGGGCGGTCAGGATACGCTGGAAACCCGGCCCTGGACTATAACCCATATCCTTTAGATCGTCCCCGGTCAATAGTCTAAGAGGGCGAACCTGTTCCGGAGGGGTATCGGCAAGGAGTTTCTGGACGGTCTCATAAGCGTCGAGCTTGCCGTGGCTGGCCCCGCAATCGAGGCGGTGCAGTTCGAGATGTTCCCTGAAGCGGGGCTGGCGGACGAAACGCTTGAGGGTGGATTGCCGCATGTTGGCGACATCCTTGAATTTCATGTGGTTGGCGACTAAGGCTTTCACCTGGTCGGTATCTTCATTCGAGAGATGCAGACGTTTGCAGATGGCCCCGGCCATCGGGACGCCGACCTCGACATGACCGTCGAAGCGGATCCTGTCGCCGGTAGTAGCGGCCGAGCGAAAGGTCGGGGGCTTGCCCACGTCATGGAGGAGAACCCCCCAAGCAAGTGCCGGAGTCGCGTCGGCCGTCAGGCCTTCGAGCATCATGCGTGTGTGCATCCAGACGTCACCTTCGGGATGGTATTGCGGCGGCTGCTCGACACCCTTCATCGCGGAAACTTCCGGCAACAATTCCTTAAGCAGGCCGGACTGCTCGAGGAGCTCAAACCCGAGCCGGGCTCGGCCTTCGGTCAGGAGCTTGGTGAGCTCGTCGCGAATGCGTTCGGCCGAGACCGCGTGAATCTCGGTGGCATGAGCCTTTATCGCGGCAAACGTTTTTTCCTCGATAGGAAACCGGAAGCGCGCGGCGAAACGGATGGCGCGCAACATGCGGAGTTTGTCTTCGCGGAAACGGCGGCCGGGTTCCCCAATGGCGCGAAGGAGGCCATTTTGAAGATCGGCCCGACCACCCACGTAATCGAGGACCTCCTCGGTATCGTGACGCATGAGCAGCCCGTTGATCGTGAAGTCCCGGCGCGAAACGTCTTCCTCGGGAGTCTTTGCGTAAGCGATTTGATCGGGATGGCGACCGTCCGAGTAGCCAAGGTCGCAACGAAATGTGGCCACCTCGACCGTCGATTCCTCCTGCGGGACGAGCACAACGCCGAACTGAGCACCAATGCCGAGGCTACCGGGAAACAGTTGCATCACCAGTTCGGGCGTGGCATCGGTTGTGACGTCATAGTCGGCAGGAGAGCGACCGAGCAAAAGGTCTCGCACACAGCCGCCTACCAGCAGAGCCTGGTAGCCGTGTCGGTTGAGGATTTCGCAAATCGAATTGGCGAGTTTTCTTCCTGTCACGATTTGATTATGCGACAGAATGTAGGTAAAGCGCTCTGAGAATTCAATTTCAGTTGCGAGGGGAAAAGTTAGTGGCAGCAGAGTACCAGGCAAGTGATGTCATCCGACTGCCGGGTGGCGCCGACGAAATCGTCGACCTGCTTCATAAGGAACTGGAGCGTTTCCTTGGCGGAAAGAGTCGGAAGTGCACGAACGACAGAAACCCAGCGCTCGTCGGAAAATTCCTGGAGGGATGAGTTGAAGGCTTCGACAACACCGTCGGTGAACAGGATGAGCGTGTCGCCTGGCGCTAGAAAGATTTCTCTGGAAACGAAAACTGCCTCGCGCGTGATTCCGAAGGGTACGCTTCCGGATTCAAGACGTTCGATCCCACCATTCGCGCGACGAACGACCGGAGCGTTATGCCCTGCGTTTACGTAGGAGAAACGGCGCGTGACTGGCTCGAATTCGCCGATGACGGCGGTCGTGAAGCGTCGTCCGTCAAGGCTGTGCGCCGAGGCGTAGTGGTTCAATCGCTTGGCGAGTTCGGCGAGCGGAAAACCTTCGGAGGCGATGGTATGCAGGCTGGCCTGCAAGGTAGCCATCAGCAGCGCGGCAGGAACACTTTTGCCGGCAACATCGGCCATGACGAGCATGAGCTTTCCGCCCGCGGCCGCGTTATTGTCGGGATAAAAGGCGTCGTAGTAGTCGCCCGCGACCGAGTTTTGCGGCCGAGTGGAGAAAGCGACATCCGCGTCCTTGATCAGAGGAGGATCGGAGGGGACCAGCCAGGACTGTATTTCGCGTGCGATTTCAAGATCCCGCTTCATGATGACTTTGTCGGCCAGTTCCAGTGAGAGAAGGAGCAAAAAGAGGAGCGCAGCAAGAAATTCGAAGTTCAGCTCGAAGGAAGACCCGTCACTCGAGTGAACTTTGACGGAAGAGACAAACAGCAGGGCAATCGCGACAAGGAGAAGTACGCGGCGCGCCGGAGAAAGCTTGCCTAGCAGGGCCCAGAAGAATTGTTTGAGGATCGGGAAGGGGCGCTTCCAGCGGGGAAGCTTCGAGATCTGTTCCCAGTCGACATCTTTCCCGTAGAAACCATAACTCGACTGGGCATCGGCCGCGAATTGCGACCACAGGTCATCGATGGCGCGGCCTTCACTCACGCGTTGCCAGAAATCCCGGAGCGAGCCGCGGAGACCTCTGCCGGGAACCGGAGCCTGCGACGTCGGAGGGGCGGAGACACTCATGGTGGAAGTATACGGTAGATGGATTAGCGCGGTTCGTCTTTTCGAACCGAGCCGCCGAACTGTACGCTTCCAAAACCGAATTTGTCGCGGAGCTTGTCGGTGGCCTGAGTTAATTTTTCCAACTTTTCGCGGCGTGATGGTTCGAGGAGATCGAGCTGCTCGGGACCGTGGGACAACGCGCTGAGAGCGACGCCCAGAAGGCGGACTTTCTGCCGGGGATCGCGATGCTCGCGGAACAATTGCAGAAAAACAGCGAAAATGTCGGCGTCGAGCCGAGCTGGCCCGGGCATGGTGTGCGAGCGAGTGTAGGTTTCAAAACCCGCATAACGAATGGTCAGCGTGACGGTGCGCACGGCGAGGCCGGCTTCGCGCAGGCGCTTGCAGGCTTTTTGGGAGAGATGGCTGAGCAGCGATTCCATTTGCGGAACATCGGTAGTGTCTTCGGCGAAGGTGTGATTGTGCGAGATGGATTTCGGCGGCGCGTCGAGAAGGAATTCGTACGCATCGCCGCCGCGGGCTTTGCGGTAGAGGGCAGTTCCCCACTGGCCAAATATTTTTTCGAGTTTTTCCTGCTGATGAGCGGCGAGCTGCTCGACGGTTTGAATGCCCAGGGCGACAAGGGCGCGTTCGGTGACCTCCCCAATGCCGGGAATTTTGCGAACCGGCAGCGGCCGAAGAAAGCGCGCTTCCATGCCGGGAGCGACCCACACAAGTCCGCGCGGTTTTGCTTGATCGGAGCCGACTTTGGCGACCAGACGCGTCGTCGCAAGGCCGCCCGAACAGGGAAGTCCGGTTGTTTGGGTGATCGTGCGCAAAAGCTTGTCGGCGGCGGCGAAGGGAGGGCCGTGAAGGCGCTCGGTGCCGGAGAGATCGAGATAGGCTTCATCGACGGAAACCATTTCGACAATGGGACTGAACTGGCCGAGGATGGTGGCGATGCGATCGCTCCATTCAGAATACTTTTCATGATGGCCATCGAGGAAAACAGCGTGAGGGCAGAGCCTGGCAGCGGTGCGTAAGGGCATCGCGGAGTGGATGCCGAATTTGCGGGCTTCATAACTCGCGGCCGAGACTACCCCACGCTGGTCCGGGCGGCCGCCAACTACGACTGGTTTGCCGCGAAGGTCGGGGCGATCCAGCAGTTCGACCGAGACAAAGAACGCGTCCATGTCCACGTGGAGTATGGTCGAGTGGAGCGGTAGGTCGCACTCGTCGAGGTGATCGTGTTTGGCGCGGAATCGGGCCAGGTCCGGCATGTGGGTAGACTACGACGTTCAAGCGTGAGGTTGAAGAGTAAAGATTAGGCCCAAGGGCAAAGTCCGGAGTCAGTGCGGCACTCGTCCTGGGAACTACCGACGTTCGGCCGAAAGGACGCGGTCGATGCCGGAAAGGTCTTTGGTGACGCCGAGATTTGTCCAGGTGGAGCGGTCCAGGAGGGGTTGCACAGCGGGGAGGCTGCTGTGGCCTAGCTCGAGGACGAGCAAACCCCCGGATTTTAGTTGCTGCGCGGACTCGAGAATCAAGTCGGCGTATAGTTCGTAGCCCTCGGGGCCGCCAAAAAGAGCTTGCCTGGGTTCGTACTCGCGGACTTCGATCGAGAGAGAATCCGATTCGTTCAAACCGACGTACGGGGGATTGCTGACGATTAGTTCGAAGCGTTCGGAGGGCAAGGACTGCAGCAGATTCGAAGCTACGAACCGGATGCGACGGGCGAAGCCCAGACGCGCTGCGTTCTGTTTGGCGAGTGCGAGAGCTTTTACGGAAATATCTGTGGCAAAGACAGTTGCAGCAGGGAGTTCTTTCGCCAGGGCGACGGCGATGCATCCGCAGCCGGTGCCGATATCGACTAGCGTCAGATTTTCGCCCGTGAGACGAGGATCACGACCGGCGCGGACTTCCCTTACGGCAAGGCGATCTAGGGCAACTTCGACCAGATGCTCGGTTTCCGGGCGGGGGATCAGGACATCGGGAGAAACCGTGAATTCGAGGCCCCAGAATTCCTGCTTGCCCACTAGATACTGCGTTGGTTCGCCGTTTGTGCGACGGCGGATGAGCGTAAAAAAGCGTTCCACTTCCTCGGGCGGCAAAAGTTCTAGAGGATGCGAATAGATCCAGGTGCGATCGCGACCTGTCGCGTGGAGCAACAGGAGTTCCGCCGCCAGCGTGTCGGAAGGCACGTGCGCGTCGCGGAGGAGCTCAATGCCACGCCGCAGAAGGCTGCGGACGGACTCGCCCGTGGAAGCGTCCGTCATCCGAATAGATGTTCCTTCTGACGGCCGCTGGCTTCGACCGAGCCGTAGGCAATGCCATTTCCGGCAAACGCGTGACGCGCGACGGCTACCCCGCCGAGCGCGGATTCACCGATCGCAACACCACCCAGGGCACGCCAGCCAAGTGCTATGCCTCCGAGGGTAAAGAGGCCAATGGAAACGCCGCTGATCGCAACCGCGCCGATGGCGACTCCTCCGAATGCGAAAACGCCAACGGCGATTCCGCCGAAAGCGATAAGGCCGGTAGCGCGTCCGCCGATCGCAATAATTCCGTGAGCGGTGTAGCCGTAGGAGAGCAGCGGGAGGCCGGCGATCTGCGTAGATGAGTTGTAGAGGTAGTCCTTTGAGAGAGCGACGGCGGTCACGAAATGGGTGAGCGCGATGCAGGCGATCATGTAGACGATAAAGAAAGCCCAGAAGGGCATCATGACGCGACGCGTGCGTTCGGGGTCGGTGAGCGATTCACTGATGTTGCGCATCCAGGCTGGACCTGATTTGGAACCCGGGCGAATCAACATGGTTCCCTCCATTCTCGGATACCGACATTATGCCTCGGAAAGCTCGGCTTTGAGTCGCGCCGCTTCGTAGTGGGTGACCGTGGCGTCGATTAGCGGAGCCATCTTGCCTTCCATCACCTCGCTTAGCTGGTGAATGGTCAGAGCAATGCGGTGATCGGTGATGCGATTCTGCGGATAGTTGTAGGTGCGGATTTTTTCAGAGCGATCACCGGTCTTGATCTGGCCTTTGCGCTCCGCACTGAGCGCGGCCTGCTGCTTTTCGATTTCCATTTCATACAGTCGGGCGCGGAGTACGCGCATGGCCTTCGCACGATTCTTGATTTGCGATTTTTCGTCCTGCTGGGAGACAACCAGGCCGCTCGGAAGGTGGGTGATGCGCACGGCGGAGTAGGTGGTGTTGACCGACTGCCCCCCGGGACCGGAGGAACAAAAGGTGTCGACGCGGAGATCTTTGGCTTCGATCTTGATGTCGACTTCATCTGCTTCGGGGAGGACCGCCACGGTGGCTGCAGAGGTGTGGATGCGGCCCTGTGTTTCCGTGGCCGGCACACGTTGTACGCGATGGACGCCACTTTCATATTTCAGCTTGGAGTACACCTTGTTGCCCTGAATGGCGGCGATGACTTCCTTGAGGCCTCCGATAGAAGAGGGCGAACTTTCCATGATTTCCACCTTCCAACCCTGCGATTCGGCATAGCGGTTGTACATGCGGAATAGGTCAGCGGCAAACAGGGCGGCTTCGTCGCCGCCCGTGCCGCCTCGGATTTCGACAATTACGTTCTTCTCGTCGTTGGGATCTTTGGGGAGCAGGAGCAGTTTCAGTTCGCGCTCGACTTGTTCTTTGCGCAGAAGGAGTTGCTTCTCCTCTTCCTGGGCCAGGTGCTTCATTTCCGGATCTTCGGCTTCGAGAACCATTTCGTGAGCCCCGGCGAGGTCTTTTTCAATCTGCTTGAACTCGCGATGTTTCTCGACGATCTGCTGGAGGTCGGAGTGCTGCTTGGCGAGCTTCTGGAACTTTGCCGAGTCGGTAACGATTTCGGGCGTGGAGAGCTGCTCGGTCATCTCCTGATAACGGAGGTCCAGCTGGTCGAGCTTTTCGGTGAGAGTGAGGGCAGCCATGTTTGATCCTTCTTAGGTTAGTTATCCGTTTTACGGGAAGAGCAGACGCAACAAATCGTGTTATGTGTGGCTTTTTGAGGAAAAGGAAATCATGCCCCGGTGGTCGGGGCAACAATCGGGGCCGCTAATAGAAGGTGGCGTACATTGGAGTTTCTGGTATCTAGAATATCGCGGAAATGCCAGGGGTGCAATTGAGGTGGGAGGCGTTGCTGAGGGGCCGAGGGTGTACTAGGATGCAACGAAGCGGAGAGGGACGGGCCAGAAAATGAGCGAGTGGACGAAAAACGCTTTGGATACCCCGGAAAAGATGGAAGGCGGAAGTTCTGCGGAAGCAGATCTGGGATTTCTGTGGGACTTCTGGTATCCGGCAATCACGAGCGATGAGATTTATGGGCGCAACCTGGCTACGGCGACGCTGCTCGAGATTCCGCTGGTGATCGGGCGGACACGCGGGGGGAAGTCGTTTGCGATGCGGGATGCCTGTCCACACCGGGGGATTCCGCTGTCGTATGGACATTTTGATGGGAGTAACGTGCAGTGCAGTTACCACGGTTGGGAGTTTGATGCCTCGAGCGGGCGATGCGTCGGGATTCCGTCGCTGACCAGTGCGGATAAAATGAAGGTGGAGCGCATCAGTGCTACGCATTTTCCATGCGAAGAACGGGACGGGTATGTGTGGGTGTACATGAATGTGCCGGGCACACCAGTGCCGGACTCGCTGCCCGCCGTGCCGGAGCTGCCGAAGTTCAGTACGCGATTTAAGATCACGCGGCTCGATTGCGACCTGCCCTCGCATGTCGATCAGGGGATCATCGGATTGATGGATCCGGCGCACGGACCGTTTGTCCACCAATCGTGGTTTTGGCGCAGCAAGAAGAGCATCCACGAGAAAGCCAAGCAGTTTGAGCCGATTCCGCATGGCTTCCGCATGAGCAAGCATTCACCTTCGACCAATAGTGCACCGTATCAATTGCTAAAGAAGATTACCGGGGAGCCGGTAACGACGACCATCGATTTTGTGCTACCCAATATGCGGTTCGAAGAGATTCACAGCGGGAAACTGTGGTTTTCGAGCCGCGCAACAGTAACTCCGGTGCGGCGGGATTTGTGCCGAATTGATTTTGTCGCCGCGTGGAATCTGCCGCTGCCTGTATCCATTTTTCGCGCCTTTGCGAAAGTGTTTTTGCGACAGGATCAGGTGACGATGATTCAGCAGGCCGAAGGACTCAAGCATAACCCGCGGCTGATGCTGATTGATGACGCGGACCGGCCGGCGAAGTGGTATTTCGCGTTGAAGCAGAATCTTCTCGTGTCGCGGCGTACCGGAGAACCGGCCGTGCATCCGATGGAGGGGACAGTCACTTTGCGCTGGAAGAGTTAAAGGGCCAGCGGCATGCGAGAAACAGAGGCACATCGATGGTACAGCTGAGTCGAACAAAGAGATGGGTAGCAGTCTTCCTACTTCTCGGTACGGAAGGGGTAGGGATCTCCCCTTCTCGGGCGGCCGAAAAACGGAATGCGCTGCAGCTGATTGAACTGGCTAGGACCGATGGGCCGGGGCTGCCGGAAGCGATTGCGGCTAGCCTCGATACCAAGGCTTTAGCGGAAGGGAAGGCCTGGGCGGGGCATGGGCCGGATTTTTTCTTTGCGACCGAGGCCGATTCTGAGCCGAGTCTATTTGTGGATGACGCGGTTACTCCGAAGATGAAACGCGTTGCCGGATCGAAACTCTGGTACGGGATTGCGCGAATCGAGCCGGTGGGGAAAGCGCATGCGTTCTACTACCTGGTAGCGGGAAAGAAATTCGGAGGGAGCACGGACCTGCCCGCGTTTACACCGGATTCCTACTCGCAGCCGGGAGTGCCGACAGGAACGCTTTCCGCAAAATTAACCCACATCAGCAAAATCTACGACGGGATGAAGAGCGAATACTGGATCTACGTGCCGGCGCAATACGACGCAAAGACTCCAGCGGCGCTGATGGTCTTTCAGGATGGTGGCGGGTACATTCACCGCGACGGCGACAGGCTCGAACTGAATGTCATCGACAACCTGATTGCGCAGAAGAAAATTCCAGTGATGATCTGCGTGTTTATCAATCCGGGAGATATCAGCGACGCACCGGGCACCCCCACCTACAATTTTGTGAAGGCCTACGGGGAGAAGTGGAAGCGGGATCTGAAGGATTCGATGCGCAGCACGCTCTACGATACGGTTAGCGATCGATACGCGCGGTTTCTGCGGGAGGAAATTCTGACGGAGGTTTCATCGAACTACAACATTCGGCGAGACGCCTACAGCAGGGGGATTACCGGACTCTCTTCGGGCGGAATCTGCGCGTTCAATGCGGCCTGGCAGATGCCGGAGCAGTTCAGCCGGGTGATTTCCTGGATTGGCAGCTTTGAGTCGATTCAGTGGAAAGAAGATCCGGCGATTCCGGATGGTGGGCAGGATTTTCCGAACAAGGTTTTGCGGGAGCAGAAGCGAAACATTCGCGTATGGCTCGAGGACGGTTCCACGTGATCTGGAATTGCGGTATGGAAGCTGGCCGATGGCGAATATTCGGATGGCCAACGCGCTCAAGCAGAAGGGCTATGATTTCCATTTCAGTTTCGGGAAGGGCTCGCACAATACCGCGCATGGCGGGGCGGAATTCCCGGCGGAAATGACTTGGCTCTGGCGGGATTACGACCCCGGCAAGACCGAGCAGGCCTATCAGATGGAAGCACCCGAAGCGGCTAAGCCCTTGTTTCGCGTGGCGATTGTAAATCGGGATGCCGAATAGATTTCCGGGCCCCCAGGAATTATTGGTGAGAAACGTTCTAGCGGAGTTTGGCTAAATCGAAACTGGTTTGTACTTCCTCCTCGTCCGTGGTGAAGACACTGACGTCGGTGTCATCGGAAGCGACACTCTGCGCATCGTATTCGAGGTACACCCAGGCGCCGACCAGACCGCTGCTGCCAAAGGAGTCCGGGCCGCCGTAGTCCGCTTCTCCGTGAATCACGCGCGGTGCAATCCAATCAGCCTTCTGTTTGATGCCGTAGCGAAAATCCTGCCAGAAATCTTCTGTTCGCAGCTTTAGCCCCTTTTTGCCCGCGACTTCGTTGGCAGAGTGTTCCGCGTCGATCGGGCCGTAGGAGGGTGTGAACTCGATATGGACGACCAGAAGGATCACGTCGCCGCGAGCCTTGTAGTCAAGCGCTGCTTGCTGGGCGCTGTAACCGGAGGTGGCCTGGCTCGAGATTTGGACGACTTGCGCAAGCGGGGTTAACAGGCGAATCTCTGAAATGTTCGGACCCTTCCTGGGGCGCGGCGGATGTTTTGTGTACGGGGTGAAAAAGGCGCGAGTCTTTTCGCCGTTGCGCTGGCCAAGAAAATAGGCTTCGCGCACGGCTGTGTCGGAGAGCTCACTGTCGTAGGCGAAAAGCGGACCGGTCGCGAGGCAAAAGCAGAGGAGCAGCGGAGGGAATCGACGCAGCATGGTAAACCTCAGATGCGGCGGGGCGTGTTCGGAAAATCCAGCCAGACTTTTACGCCGCAGAAGTGCGACCCTTCGGTGCAGATGGGGGTGGTGATTCCGGCGCGGATGTGACAGGGAGGGCCGATGAATTTCGCGAGTTGCGGATGAACTTTGCCTAGTTCGGCGAGTTCATCCATGGAGGACTGGTAGATTTCTTCCTGAGCGTTGAAACAGGTGCGCATGGTCCACTTGTGAAGAAGATGGAGAAGCGAGCCGGTCTCGACCAAACGAATGGATTTGGCATTCGGCAAGACGTACAGAGCAATCTCGGGCGGCACACCGCGATCGAGCAGCTGGTTTTTGGCGTGCCAGGCGTCCTGCATGGCCCGCTCGTAAAGGTCTCTGGCGCGAGGATTTTCTCCAAGGAGCATGGGCGTAATGAAGTCCGGTTCACGGGTATCGGCGAGGGTTA
Organism: Candidatus Acidiferrales bacterium; assembly: GCA_963741165.1. Classification (GTDB taxonomy): domain Bacteria; phylum Acidobacteriota; class Terriglobia; order Acidiferrales; family UBA7541; genus Acidiferrum. The sequence goes on from CAVUHB010000004.1 coordinate 248,210, forward strand.
GCAACGGACGCGAGCCGGGAACCATACGATGCCGCTGATCCTGGCTGTCGGCGGTGTGGCTGATCTTCTTGGCAAACGTGTAGTTGGCGTGCTGCAGGGCGCGCATCATCGGAGCGTGCACGCCGACATTTAGAGTTTCCAGGCGATAGAGATTGCGCGCGGGATTCAAAAGGCGATCGATGGCTTCGGCGTCCGAGCAGGCGGATTCCGGGAGACCGACAACCGCGCGATAGGATTCGGCGATCACGCGCGGGGCGTTCGGCGAATAATCGATGAGGCGTGCCGTCTTGCCCCCAAGACGGGCATCGAATTCAGCTGCGAATTCAGCGGCGTGAACCCGTTTTGGCGCGACATCTTTCCATTCCGGCAGCTCCTCGAGCGGAGTAGTGCCGAAGCGATCGAAGAATTGCGGATCGAGCTGGCGGACAAGCGCGACCATATCGCCGATGACCGCGCGAGCTTCGCTCGGCGTATCCGAGGCAGAACACATGCGCCAGAGACGGTGGAGGACGATGCCTGAAACGGTATGCACCATGGTGGTGAAGGCGGCAAGGGGCAAAACGTAGCGGGCAATTTCAATGGAACGTTTTTCGGAAGAGCGTTCGATCTTGACGATGCGCTTCGGATGGGACATTGGGCCGATGTGCCAGATGTCGTTCAAGATTTCGCGGGCGTCGGGAACCAGCAGCGCGGAAAGCTCACGGTAGTAGGCCCAAGCGCGGATGATAGCGGCTTCGTAGATGCGCCGCGAGCCCTGGTCAAAGAACAGCGAGCTCTGCGGGATGTATGCTTGCGCAGTAGTCAGACGCACGTAGCGTTGGCTCTGCTGTTCCGAATTGTAAAAAGGATGGGCGTGCAGAAAAGACCACACAAACTGCCGGCTTATATTTTCGAGGCCGAATTCAAAGTGCGCGTGCTGGTAGACGGTGTGATGGCCGCTGTAGAAGGTGCCGGCACCGATGTTGAGGCGTTGCTTATCGGTGATCTCATCGGGGTTGATGAGATGGGTGGAATAGCAGGTACGCGCGGCAGCGATAGCGGAATCGAAGGGATGAGCGAACGCGTTTCGGAGAGTAACGCGCGGCGGCGCGGTCTCGACAGCGTCGGGAGCGGGAGAATCATCGAACATGGGTGACTGCGTAGCCACGATGAGAGTTGATTCTACACGGAGTAGAAGAAGGCCACAAAAGGGTTCGTAAACAAAAAGAAAGGACCGGAATGATGCCGGTCCTTCGGTAAAGCGATGCGTTCGATAGGCTGCTTAGTTCGTCTTCGCTGTCGAAGCGGGAACGTTGGCATATTTCTTCTGGAAACGCTCGACGCGGCCCGCCGTGTCGACCAACTTCTGCTTTCCCGTGAAGAAGGGGTGGCAATCGGAGCAAATTTCAACACGGAGCATGTCGCCCTTGATGGTCGAGCGAGTCTGGAAGGTGTGTCCGCAAGCGCAGTGGACGGTTACCGCGTGATAATCGGGGTGGATACCGGTCTTCATAATTCTCCCTTTGTCGTGTCCGGTCTGCGCGGCAAACAGCAGATAGAAGAGCACAGCCGCGTCGCTAGGTCACGAGACAATCGCTAATTATACGGGAATTTCGGCAAAACGCAAAATGCGGAACTTGGACGGAAGGATCAGTCTCTCTAAAGGCGGCTTCAGAAGGACCCGCCCATAGAATTCAATCCGGTTCGCTTTGTTTATCGTGCTACGCGGGAATTGACCCACGACCGAAATCAGGGTGTTGGGACGGCGGCGGTGGCTTCGTTCGAGTAGGAGCTTTCTGCGCCGGAGTGCGTGACGGCAGTAACCGCATAGTAGTAGGTCGTGCCCGATTCGACGGTGGCGTCGTCGTAGTCTGTGGCGGAGACGAGCGCACCGGTGATGAGCTGAAACCCGCTGTTGGCGGATTGCGACCGGTAGATGTGATAACCGGCGACAGGACTACTGCTGGCATTCCAGGAAAGATGAACCGTGTGCGAGACCGGCGTTGGTGTCGGGGTAGGTGTTGGAGATGTGGTGGAACTGGTGCCGTCACCCGCGAGTGTAACGACGGGCGGAGTGGCAAGATTCGCGCTAAGGATGGAAAGCTTGCCGGCGGCCGAACCCTTGGCGGTGGGGCGGAACCAAACCTGGAACGTCACGGATTGGTTGGGAGCCAGGCTGTATCCGGGAGAAAGATTGGTATAGCCAAACCCCGCACCTACCACGGTAATCCCGCTCAGTGTGATGTTGACATCGCCCGAGTTCTGCAACGTGACGTTCTTTGTAGTGGTCGATTGCACGGTAAGTGTGCCGAAATTTATCGATGCAGGGAGAAACCTGCGCTGCGGCAAGAACCTTTTCACCGCTCCCCGACAAGGACACGGATGCGACCGTATTCACTGCGTTCGAACTGATCTTGAGGGCGGCCGAAACGTTGCCGGCGAGCGAGGGTGTAAAGGATAGCGAGTAATCCAGGCTCATGTTTGGCAACACGACCCTCGGGATAGATGGGCCGGAGATGACAAATTGTTTGTCATTGAGCGAGAGGCCGGTAATGCGCAGCGGGGTGCCACCGGAATTTGAAACATGAAGGGTCTGGGTAAGGGTCTGCCCAAGAACCACGGTCTTAAAATTGAAGACGGTGGAGGAAAGGGTCAGCACAGGTTGCAACTGGGAAGTGGGAGGCTGATAGGCAGCACAGCCTGAGAGCAGCAGGGAAGTCAAAAGGAAGCCGAGGAGGGCAGGGTGTCGTCGACCTGTAGAATGGCGCAGCCAAAATAGAATCAAAATTGCCCCCGTTCCGTTGATGTAGAAACTTACCCTCTAGAGAGAGGTAGAGGCAATTTGACCAAGGTACAGTTGAAGTACAGATGCGCTCCTGCACTTACCTGTACCGACGGACAGCTCGGAAGCTGGGGGAAATCAGGATTGGGGAATATTTGCTATAAAAATTCCCAAACGTGTGGCGAACGCGAAGGGGCTCTCGTAGGCGGACGGAGTTTTCGGAGCGGGTCAGGAGATGAAATGACAACCAAAACGGAAGGAACCTTCTGAAGTGCGCCGTGTCCAAACCGGCTTCAGGTAAACCCGTACCGGGGGAAGGATGGGGACATGGAGAATTGCCAGGATGTTTTCAGGAAGCTCTTCCGGTTGCTCAAATTCGAGTGCAACGCCGCCAAAGCCCAGATCGAGCACACGAGCACGACGCTCACCCTGTTCGCCAATGATGGCGTAGGCTTTCGTGCCGACCATCGAGACACGTTCTGCCTTTCGCTGCACGGAATAAGAAATGGACGGAGCGGGGGAGGCCATAGAACTAGCGAACGGATGAACAGCGGGTGGCGGGGCGGCCGGAGATTCTGTGGAACCGGCATCTAGAGTGCGACCGGAAGCAATCGAAACGGGTGCGGGAGAGGGGACCGATTCGGACTGGAAGGGAGAGCGGGGGGGCGCGGAATCGGCCGAGCGCACGTGATTGGTATGCTTCAGTCGATACAATCGTTCGTCAGCGACATGAATCAGCCGGTCGACTTGTTCCCCGTCTTGAGGAAAGTTGGCGACACCGTGGTCCATGGTGACGCTGATCGCAAGCTTCAGGGGGCGAAGCATTTCCGCGAAGACCGCCTCCACACGACGACTGAGAGCAAGGGCCTGATCGGGATCGGTCTGCGGTAGCAGAAGAGCGAACTCGTCGCCGCCAATCCGAAAAGCGGAGTCCGAGGTACGTAACGCTCGCTGGAAAGTACTCGCAGTTGCTTTGAGGACATCGTCTCCACGAGGATGGCCGTAGGTGTCGTTCACTTCCTTGAAACGATGCAAATCGAGCATGACGATGCCAAATGGCAAGCCGTAGCGGCGCGCACGATTGAGTTCTTTTTCGAAATATTCGGCGAATAGGCGGCGATTGTACAGGCCCGTGAGCGGATCGGTAGCGGCATTGCGCTGCAGTTTCTTGTACTCACCATATTCGAGAACAACAGGAACGCGAACCAGACCGGCGGTCGACAGCACATCCATCAGAACAGTTTTCAGTGAAATTACGCGGCCAAGCTGTCTAGTGAGCTCGAGTCGCTGCGAGAGCACCTCATTCCAGAGCTGAAGACAGTAAGACTCGCGCAGATCGAGTTGTGTAGTGGCACGGAAGTAGCGCTGGAGAAAGTGGCTCCGCGCAGGAATATCCATGCTTTCGAGCGTGTCGGCAAGCAGCTCGAGATAAGAGTCTTCAATGGGCAAACGCGGGGCCGCTGGGCCGCCGGGGCTGGGCATAGCCTGGGTTTCCTAAAGTCTGCCTCTCCCCGCGGGGGCTGGGGCACGCACAGCAAACCTGTCTATCTAGAAAAGGGAGCAAGCCAGGTTCCAATTCACGTTGTGCGAGCAACCTGCGACCTATAGAGGGAGGAGGCTCTGGGGACGGCGGTATCCTATTACAAAAGGATGAGATATGCGAGTTTTAGATTCAGACGCGGGAGGTGGTGGCAACGGGAGAATGGCCACAGGCGTGTGGTCGGTCTACGGCCGGGATAGGGAATTACTCAAGAGGGCGAAGGAATTCCAGGCCAAACAGACGGAGTTGTCCCATCATGTCTTGGCGTTTGACCCGGGCAACAATAGGGGGAGTCTCACTGGGGATGAGACTCGAGGAGGCTGGGGAGGGGGCTGGTATCGTGAGCTGGACGGTCTGTTCCAGGCGAAGGAGGTGGGAACAGGCTATGCAAGCACCCGTCGCGCTAATATTGATGGTCTTGCTAAGCTCGATAAACTCGGTACCATTCGCATCGGCAGCCCGGACGAAAACAGGGACCTGGATCCGGATTCTTGAGGAGCGGCGAGTTCCAGAGGTATCCATTTGAGGATCCTCGTTAATCTTTTGGTCTAGACGGATGTGCATTGTCATAGTACTCAGGGTCTAGTACACCAGTAGCAGGTCGAGTGCCAGTGCGGTGCGACAATCTCTCGACTAAAGCTTTTATTTTTAGTGCCATAGGAATTGTGACGAATGACCATCCGAAGCAATAGGCAACCAAAGGGAAGGTATTGTCTCCTGGAGTTCCCAAAATGTGCAAAGGAACGGATTTACCATTGACAGGCTGCGCCGGTGTCTGCAACGATGTGATCGCTTTCAGTATGGGAAAATATTTACCACTTCAGAAGGAAAACCACGGATGAGCAGCGCCCTTACAAATTCGGCGGGACGACTCGGTTCCGGCCACGAAGCGCTACCTTATGAACACGTGCGCGCACTGCTCGACACCTTTGACAAGGCCATGCTAGTGGTTGACCGGCAGGGACACGTCCTGCTCACAAATACCAGAGCCCGTAAGTGCCTCGAAGAACACCAAAAAAACGAACAAATTGCATTCAACCTGTTTACGGATCTGCTGAACGTGGACGCCCAGGAGATTCTGCATCGCATTGAACTCGGTGAACATGAAATCGAATTGCAGGGCAACACGACGATCAAGCCATATCGTGCGCGAGTGAGATGGATGCCGGAATCGGATTGGCTGGCGATCGAGATTTCGAACGAGGAGCGAGGCGATCGCGAGAGCATCGAGCAGACGCAGATTACCGTTCAAGAATTATTGCAGGAGCGTGAGATTACCTACCGAAACTTGCTGGCTGCCTATTTGAAGTTGCAGGAAGTAAACCGGCAAAAGACGGTGTTTCTGGCTTCGGCCGCGCATGAACTGAAAACGCCGCTCGCGGTGATCAAGGGCTATTACGATTTGCTGCTGACAGGCTCGCTCGGAAGACTGACGGAAAAGCAGAAGGATATTCTCGAGGAATCGAAGGAGAGTTGCGAGCGGCTGGTTCGACTGGTATCCATGTTCCTGAACTACTCGGCACTCGAGAGCGGGAAGCTGGTGCTGCAACTCCGGGAAAACGATCTAAGGGATTGTCTGGAAGAGATGTCCAGCCGGTGGTCAGAGGCTTTCCAGCGCAAAGGCGTAAAACTCGAATCGCACCTGGATCCCTCGATTCCCACGTTTCGATTTGATTATCAGAAAGTCCAGCAAGCGGCGGCAAATCTCCTGGACAACGCATTGAAACATACCCCCGCGGGCGGAAGCGTAACCTTGCGGGCGAAGCCGCATTTCTGGGAACGCCGAGTGGCGGAAGTCTCGCCGGTCGAGGAACGGAGGAGATTCCGGCTGCCACGGCCGAACAGCGTGGAAGTCAGCGTAACCGATTCAGGTTCGGGGATAGCACCTGAACATCATCAGGAGATTTTTGAAGATTTCGTGCGGGTGGATCGCAATACATCGGGGATGGGCCTGGGGCTAGCGATCGCGAAACGTCTCATCCAGGCACATCGGGGAAAAATCTGGGTAGAGAGCGAGCACCAACATGGCAGCACCTTCGCATTTTTGCTGCCCATGGATCAGCAGTAGTCGGGCGGTAAGCGGGACGAACGGCGAAAAGGGGAAAAGCTATGGCAGTGAAAGAACGAATTTTGGTCGTGGATGACGAGCCGAGCATACGCAAATACCTGCAAACGCTGCTCGAGGTGGATGGATTTGAAGTGGAGACGGTGAGTAGCGGGAAAGAAGCGCTCAACCGCGTGAATAAGGGCGAACGCCCCGACTTTATCATCCTCGATGTGCTCATGCCCGAGATGGGCGGACTCGAAACATTGCAGGAATTAATGCTCCTCGATCGCACCTTGAACGTGATCATGCTGTCTTGTTCCAATGAAGTAGGCACAGTCGTTGAGGCAATCCGGTTGGGCGCGCACGATTACCTGACCAAACCGTTTGAAAAGACGGAACTCGACGCGGCCATGCTGAAGTCCCGACAGAAGAAGCAGTTGACGCAGGAAAACCAGGTTCTCCGCGATTATTGCGACCAGGTAACCGAGGATCTGAGTTTTCTCGTGGCTAGCCCACAGATGGTCAGAATCCGGCAGCAGATCTTGCAGATTGCCCCCGTCGATGTTCCGGTATTTATCTGCGGCGAAAGCGGGGTCGGGAAAGAAGTGGTTTCGCGCATGATCCATCTGCGCTCGAAGCGTAGGAACCAGCCCTTTATTAAGGTTAATTGCGCAGCGCTTCCCGGGGAATTACTGGAATCCGAGTTGTTCGGGTTTGAACAAGGCGCTTTCACGGGGGCGGTCCGGGCAAAGCCCGGCAAATTCGAACTAGCCAACAAAGGCACAATTTTTCTGGACGAAATTGCCGAGATGTCCGTGCACTTGCAGGCGAAATTGTTGCACGTGCTGCAGGATCATCAGTACTCGAGACTGGGTGGGCGACATCTGGTAGAAACCGATGTGCGCGTACTGGCGGCAACCAACGTGGATGTTCAGGAAGCGATGAAAGACGGACGATTCCGCGAAGATCTTTATTACCGGTTGAATGTGCTTTCCATTAACGTTCCGCCGCTGCGGGAAAGAACATCGGAAATCCCCCTGCTGTTCAAGCATTTTCTCGAAAAGTACACCGAGAAATTCGGGAAGCCGCAGCAGAATCCTTCCAAGCATCTCTTGGACGCGGCGGTGAACTATCCCTGGCCCGGAAACCTGCGGGAACTGGAAAACTTCGTAAAGCGTTACGTTATTTTGGAAGATGACGAAGGAAGTTTGCGCGAGTTGGTGGAAATGTCGGCAACCCGGCAACGGACCTCCCCACGCCAGGAAGCACAACAACCACCACGCGAACAGGGTCTAAAGGCTCTGGTACGCGGACTGAAAGACGAAGCAGAAATGGAAGCGATTGCAGATGCCCTGGAGAAAACCAGGTGGTGCCGCAAAGACGCCGCGAAGATGCTGGGCATCAGCTACAAAGCACTGCTCTATAAGATGAGGCAGTTCAATCTCGATACTCCCCGAGCGCGCCGAACCGCTGTGAAGGCGGAAGTACAGGAAGGCTCCTCGGTTGGCGTGGGGTTGAAAGGCGAGTAGCTAGGTCTAGTACGAAGTCGTTTTGATTGGGTACAAAAAGTCAAAACATAGCTTGCAGGAAAAATCTGGGCGCGATATGTTGCGCATCGAAACGCCAACAGTCAAGTCGACCCAGTGCTCAGGGTGCGATGTTCCGGGTCCTGCTGCTGTTGGCTCTGGCGACGCCCGTTGCCGTCCTACTAAAGCTTTGGGCAATGTAGAGAGCAAGTATACGAAGCCAGGCTGTAATTGTGCGCATTGCTGAACTGCAGTGAATCGCGCGAATGTGGTGCCGGGCACCATCGGTAAGACAAGAGATGGAGTCGAGAATGAGCTTGATGACAGAACGCCGTACCGCACGACGTTATGACCTAACCCTACCCGTTATGATCCGATTTGCTGCGCAGAGGATCGTCGGGCGCCAAGAAGGCAAGACCCGAGATATCTCGACGAGAGGACTGTTTTTTGTCATTGACCGCGACATGGAAGCGGGATCCGAACTGGACATCACCTTGACACTGCCGGCAGAAATCACCAACGGAACGGATGTCTTTGTTCGAGCGCAAGGAAAGGTTGTCCGCGTGGAAAGACGCGTAGAGGAAGGCGAACCGAAGATGGGCGTAGCCGCAGTTATTGAACGCTATGACATTATTCGGGGTGAAACTGGCCGAACCTAGCGTTAGCCGAACGGTAGCTTTGTCACTAGCCTCGATAGTATAAGAGAACAAACGTTCCTGCCTTACGACCTAAGATTTCCCTCTCCTGACCGAACAAGAATCCGGGGGACCAACCCCAGTCCCGGTACTCTGAATCCGCACTCTTTCACAAGTGATTGATAATAAAACAATTAAATGGATGCCAAGGCTCGAGAACATGGCCCTCGAAGGAAGGCCTTTGGTCGTTGATGTGCACCGTAGAGTTACTGAACCATATGCCCCAAGACCAGCCCAACAAGTCTTTGCATGGGGAACGGCTTAACCCCACGCCACCGCTCGAGATCCTTTTTGGCCATTCCCAGGCCATGGCGGAAGTGCGGGCACGGGCTGAAAAAATCTCGCCGACAAATATCCCTGTGTTGCTGTGTGGGGAAGGGGGAACCGGGAAAGAAGTACTTGCGCGGTGGATCCATACGAATTCGGAGTATCGGGGCGGAGAATTCATCAAGGTCAATTGCGCGGCGATTCCTGGACCGTTGCTTGAAAGCGAGCTGTTCGGCTACGAACAAGGTGCGTTCACAGGAGCGGTGCAATCGAAGCCCGGACGTGTGGAATTGGCGGACCGCGGAACGCTTTTTCTCGATGAAATTGCGGACCTCGACCATAATCTTCAGAGCAAGTTGCTGCATTTCCTGCAGGACGGTACGTTTTCAAGGATTGGAGACCAATCCGAGCGGAAAGTGGATGTACGCGTATTGTGCGCCACAAACAAGGACCTCGACCGAGAAATGGCCGCGGGCAGATTCCGGGAAGATCTGTTTTATCGCATTCACGTGTTTCGTTTGAAAATGCCCGCACTGCGGGAGAGGCGCCAGGATATTCCGGCCCTGGCAGAGTTTTTTCGCAAGCATCACGAAACCCAGTTTGGAATAAGGGCGGAACCGTTTTCACCGGAAATGCTCGAATATCTGCAGAATCTCAATTGGAACGGGAACATACGCGAACTGTCGAATGGGATCGCCCGATACGTTTTGATTGGACCAGAAGTCGATCTGGCCCAAGAGCAGCCAAGGCGGGCCGCGACGGGCAAGCTCAGAGCAGCAGACGCCCAGACTGTTCCTCTCAAACGAGTGGCACGAGAGGCCATCAAGGAGATGGAGCGCAGCGTGATCCTTGAGGCGTTGCGGGCAAATCAGTGGAATCGACGCAAGACCGCGGCGACGCTCAAGATAAGCTATCGGGCATTGATTTATAAGATTCGAGAGGCGGGATTTGTATCGCACCGATCGAGAGACGGTGCGCCGAACGAGCCAACCGTAAAAATCGCTTCGCAATAGGAAGCAAACCAGAATTTAAGAACGTCAAACGATTGCCAGTAGCTCTGTCGACACCCTCCGAGACTTTTCTAAGTGTTGGAATTTTGTCGTGATCTTTTCGGCGGGAAAATCAGTTTGATGGCGGCTTCAGTAACCGTTTGTCGCAGTTTTCCCTGTCATTCATCTTGCAGTCGGATTCACGGCAATCGAACTCGCAAATCGCCACATCCAGTGGAACCGGCTCGGCCACCTGCCTGCGAATCCAGACCCATAGCTTATGAAACGGTCCCTCTTTTCGTTCGATCTCGTTTGGCATGTTTTCCTGGACCCCGTCCGTTCGGCAGTCGGGGAACTCGATCGGCTCCGCATCCGTCACGATCCCTCGGAATTCTCGCGAGTATACAGCACGGGGCCAAGTGCGGCCGAGAAATTAGCGAAATTCCGAGCAATGCCCGTTCGTAGCCAGCTCTGCCTTCAAGGGCAAGAAAATAAAGCGGTTCCGAGAGGGACAGGACCCTAGCTATAAGTTCTGGTACTAATATGTTCCTGCTGGACAGGAAAGTCGGCTGTCCCTAATTGGGTCATCCCACCAGTTATGGAACTCGCTCCCGACACCTACTCTCTCTCTTCAAGCGGAGGGAGAGCCAATGCGCGGGCGCCGGGCAGTCAGAGCAGGGAGTGACGAAAAGCCAAATCAAGCAAGGCGCCAGAATCTTGAGAGATTATTTGTTATCGTCGTGGCGCTTCTGCCGATCCTTCTTACGAGCGGTTGCACCGGCCTGGTTTCCGGAAAACCTCAGACACCTCCTGTTGCCGCCAATTTTTCGGTTTCGCCTTCCACCGTAAATTTCGGGAAAGTGCTTACCGGCCAGAAAAGTTCTCAAACAGTTACACTCCTGAACACGGGCAGTGCCGCGGTAACGATTCAGCAAGTCGTACCCTCAACACCACAATTTGGAATCAGCGGAATCGCCTTGCCGATGACGATGTCGCCGGGGCAAAGTGCCAAGTTTGCGGTGTGGTTGAACGGAACTGCATCCGGAAGTGTGACCGGAACGTTGACGGTACAGAGTGACGCCGGGAGCACGCCGGTTGTAGTGAGTCTTAGTGGAACGGTGACGACCAGCAACCAGGCAAAAATCACATTGAGCCCGGCCACGATCAATTTTGGTTCGGTTTCGATAGGAACCAAGGGCAGCTCGAATCTGTCCATTGGGAACAGTGGTGCCGCAGACCTGGTAGTTTCTGTGATCGCAGTGAACGGGGCCGAGTTTGCCTTGAGCGGAATTGCGACACCGCGCACGATCAGCGCGGGACAGTCCGTACCTGCTACGGTGACCTTCACTCCGACGGCCGCAGGCTCCGCGAGCGGAAGCATCACGCTCACCAGCAATGACCCAAGCGATCCGGTGGTGACTGTCGCCTTGAACGCGTCTGGTTCCACGACGCAGCAGGGTGAGCTGACCGTAACTCCCACCAGCCTCAGTTTTGGAAGCGTGGCCACGGGCAGCAACACGACGCAAACGATTGCCCTGACAAATTCCGGCAATGCTCCTGTGCACATCTCAAGCGTGGTGCTGGCCGGAAAGGAATTCAGCGTAACGGGGCTGACGACGCCGGCGACGTTGAGCCCTTCAGGGAGTGCAACGCTAAGCGTAAAATTTGCACCGACCACAGCGGGCAGCGCGACAGGGACCATTAAAGTAAGCAGCGACGCGCCCGGTTCGCCAGTGACTATTAATTTGTCTGGAACCGGTACGCAGGCCGGACTGAGTGTCTCGCCATCGAGCTTCAATTTTGGAAGTGTCGTGGACGGGCAAACCAAATCCCAACTCTTCACCGCTACAAATACAGGTACGGCTACACTGACGATTGCCCAAGTAACGGTGTCTGGCGCCGGGTATAGCGCGAGCGGACTGAATACACCCGCTACGATTGCAGCAGGAAAAAGCGCTACGTTCAGCGTGTTGTTTGCACCTACCACGGCGGGAGCTCTCTCTGGAAGCGTGGCAGTTTCAAGCAACGCTGCGAGTTCGCCAGCATCGGTCGCGCTCAGCGGCACGGGAGTGGCGGCCACGGTCACGGTTTCGGCCACACCTTCCAGTCTGAATTTCGGAACTGTGAATGCAGGAAGTTCGAGCGCCAAGAGTGTGACCTTGGCGAATGGAGGCAACTCGAGCGTGACGATTTCACAGATCGTCGTGAGTGCCAAGGATGTGAAGGCTAGTGGAGTTACAACTCCTCTAACTCTCACGCCAGGTCAGACGGCAGCCCTGAGCCTGACGTTTGCTCCCACCGCTTCGGAAACGGTCACCGGGAATGTCACTGTGACCAGCACGCAGGGTTCGAGTGCAGTCGTGCCGGTAAATGGCACTGGCGTACAGGCCGGTCTGACGGTGACTCCGGCGAACGTCGGTTTTGGCAACGTAACGGTCGGCTCGCCGAACTCTCAGACCATTCAACTGAGTAATACGGGTTCGGGCGTGCTGACGATTACCCAACTGAGCGTGGCCGGCAGCGGATTCACTACCAGTTCCGTAAATCTACCGATCTCGTTGAATCCCGGCGCTACCACGAATTTCAACGCGCAATTTGCACCACAAGGCGCAGGCGCTGCAAACGGGAGCATTTCCCTTGTGAGCAATTCCCCAAGCTCTCCGAACGCCATTTCGTTGAGCGGAACCGGAATCGCGGCCAGCCTGACGCTGTCGATGAGCCCGTCGAGCCTCGCCTTCGGCACAGTCAATACCGGAAGCAGTGCGCAGCAAACCATCAGCATCAACAATACCGGCAACTCCAGCGTGACGATTTCTCAGATTACCGTGAGTGGAGCGGGCTTCAGTCTGGGGGGAGCAGGCACTCCGGTAACTTTGACGGCTTCGCAAAGTATGCAGGTCACGGTTCAGTTCAACCCGACGGTTGGGGGAACTGTGAATGGAACGGTAACGGTAACCAGCAATGCGAGCGGGTCGCCGGCGAGTGCGGCAATTTCCGGTACCGGTTCGACCGCCACGCAACACACGGTGGCGCTAAGCTGGAATGCCAGTACGTCCACGGTCACGGGTTATAACGTATATCGCAGCACGGTCAGCGGCAGTGGATACACCAAGATCAATAGTTCACCTGTAGCAAGCCTCGGCTACAGCGATGCCAATGTGCAAAGTGCGCAAACCTACTATTACGTGACAACCGCAGTCGACGGCAGCGGTACGGAGAGCAGTTACTCGAACGAAGCTCAGGTGAATATTCCCTGAGTTGGCCAGCTCCTTCCATTACAGCTTGGACGGGTGTCTCGAGGGTTCCTTTGCACCGGAGATGCCCCATTTCCATCTGGCATAAAACCACACCAGAGACTGAGCCAGGACAGCACCCACTGCGTCCACTGCAACATCGCGGGTTTTGGCTTCGCGAAGGGGCACAAAAGACTGATGCCATTCGTCAACTCCGGCATAGCTGACGGCGAGGAACAGGGTGGCAAGGGCCCAGTTGAAACGCCAGCCAGTGCGGTTCCCACGAATCCCGTGAAAAACAGTAATGCTGAAGATCCCGAATTCGGTGACATGCGCCATCTTGCGAATTCCTATGTGCATGGCATGGATCATCCGAGCCGTAGCGTGAGGGAACAGTCGATGAAGAATGGGATTGATAAACCGTCCGGTTTGTTCACTGCTGAAATAGTGGGTGGAGAAGACAGCGATCAAGATCGCGACCAGGATGGCGGGGATCCAATAGAGGAAACGCGACACGGGCTTGGAAGGTTCGTGCGTCAAACGAGTTTGCCCAGTTCACGCAATTCCTCGAGGTAAGCCCCGGTAGCTTCCTTCCAGTCACGCAACTTGATCCCGTACCTGTCGAGGCTTGCGGATGAGAGTACGGAGTAGGCCGGGCGCTTTGCCGGGCGGCCGGCTTGTGCAGTGGTGATCGGCAGAACGCGTATCGGGCCACGATCGGCTTGCCGCAGGACCTCTTTCGCAAAATCGAACCAGGAACAGGAGCCGCTATTGGTGATATTCACAAAACCGCGCGCGTCTAGGTGTACCAGGTCACAAATAGCGCCCGCAAGATCGCGGGTATAGGTGGGCGAACCGAATTGGTCGGCGACAACTGTCAGCTCCGGCCGAGTCTCTGCGGCACGCAGAATTTTTTCAGGGAAGCTCGACCCTCGCGCTCCGAACAGCCAGGAAGTGCGGGCGATGCACCAGGCTTGGTGATTCCCCTCGATGGCTCGTTCACCGGCGGCCTTTGACTGGCCGTAAACGTTTAGAGGAGCTACCGGGTGCTCTGTTTCGATGGGCTCGGTGGCTCGGCCGTCAAAGAGGTAATCGGTGCTGATGTAGAACAGTTTTGCAGCAAACTCTTTGGCAGCAAGTGCAACATTCCGTGAACCGTCCCCGTTGACAGAAAAAGCCAGCTCCGGATTTCGCTCGCTGCCATCCACATCCGTGTATGCGGCGGTAAGGATAATCCAGTCAGGCCGCGTGCGTGAAACCAGTTGACGGACCTGTTCGAGATTGCGGATGTCGGCATCGCTTGAGGTGGCTGGAATTATTTCGTCCCGTGTCCATACCCGGACGAGGTCTTGTCCGAGCATTCCGTTGGCACCAATAATCAGGATCCGCATGAGCTACTTGTGTTGCGTTTCCCAATCGTAGGCGATGGCAGGATCGTTGTAGGCGATGCGCAATTCGTCGGACGGATTGTAGTGACGGTCGGTGAAATAGAGGAGTTGGATTGGCTCGACCCCGAGCGCTTTATAGCCGTGGCCAACCCCCGGAGGAATCAGGATCTCCCAGGGACGAAAGCGGCCGACATAGATGGTGTTGATCTGGCCAAAGGTTTTTGAATGACGGCGAAGGTCGTACAGGAACACCTGAACCATGCCGGAAACGGGTGCCCAGAGATCGGTCTGCTGAGAATGATAGTGAATCGCCTTGATGGTGCCCGGGTAGGTGAGGGTGAAGGAAACCTGGATCTGGCGCTCGCCCTGGGGAACCATCTGCGTGGCGAGCCCCTTGCCAAGTCTTGCAAGCTCCATGAAAAACCCCCGGTCGTCGGGATAGACCTGCAAGGGCTCGATTTTCACGCCCTCGATGAGGTCCGGGGAGTCTGGCTTGGCGATGATCTTGCCGAGTGTTTTTTCGCTGCGGCGAAGGATGGCCATTTCGATGCCGTTGATGGTGCCGAGCGGAACAATTGCTTCGCTGGTTTGCTGGGGTAACTGAACTTCGCTTGCCATTTGCTTGCTTTCTCCTGAAAGACGAATAGTCATTTTTGGCGCTGGATAAACTCAAAAAATTATGGGGAACTTTGTCCACCCAGGGCTTGTCTAGCCCGTTCTGCGTAAGGCGATTTGGGATCGGCAGAGATGATTTTATCGAACTCGGCGCGGGCTTGCGCCGAATCATTCAGTTTTTGATAGGTCATTCCAAGGTGAAAGCGATAAGCCGGGTTGCCAGGAACTTTCTTGAGACTCTCTTCGAATAATGGAGCGGCCACAGAATAAGCGCCGTTGTTGTAGTAGGCCCAACCGAGTGTGTCGGCCACGTTCGGCAGCTCCGGCAGGCCTTTACGCGCAGTCTGGGCGAGTGTCAGCGCTACATTGACGCTGCCCCCATGTTCGAGCATCAGATAGGCGAGATTGTTTGAGGCCAGCGGATTTTCGGGTTGCATCGTGAGTACTTTTTGATAGATCGTTTGCGCCTGTTGCCAATTTCCCGTGGACTCATAAAGAACGCCAACGGACATGTAAAGCCGAACATCCTTCGGCGAGAGGGAGATGGCGCGATTATAACTCGCGATCGCCAACTCTTTCTGACCCGTCGCGGCTTGTAATTGTCCAAGCAGAGCGATGGCCGCCACGTTTTTGCCGTCCAGTGCAATGGCCCGGTTGAGCGAAGTTTCGGCCCGCTCGAGCTGGTTGGCGCGCAAGAAAAGCTCTGCCTCGAGTAAGTGAAGAGTCGAACTATCGGGATTCCTAGCTACCTGTTCCTGGATAAATTTCGACGCCTCTGCTGACTTGTTCTCCGCCACAAGCGATTGCATCAGTCCGCGGATCGATTCCGTGTAGTTTGGATCGTGAGCGAGCGATTGACGAAAGAATTTCTCCGCATCGGCTGGGCGCTTTTCAGCGAGACGGAGTTCGCCTAATTTTGCGTAAGGAGCCGGGCTGTCCGGGGCGAGTTGCTCTACACGCAGCAGGTCTGCTTCGGCGCCCAAAGCGTCACCCTGATTCATTCGGGCTGTGGCGTGGAACAGATAGGCGTCGATCGAGCTCGGAGAATACTTTTTCAGCTGGTTGCCGACATCTTCCAAAGAACGCCAATCGCCCCGCTCGGCAGACAATGCTCCAAGGGCGAGCCAGACCTGCAGCAGTCCCGGACGAAGCCGGGCGGCTTCGCGCCACGCGTTTTCTGCCTGCTGAAGATCACCTTTTTGCCGATAGGCCAAACCCAGTTGATAGTGGCCTAGGGCATTCTCGGGGGCATTCCTGCGGACGAGTTGGAGAGTCTGGATGCTCTGGTCGACCTGATTCTGCTGTAACTCGAGTTGGCCCCGGAGAATAAGCGCTTCGGTGTCCTGCGGGGATTTTTTTAGGATCTCGTCATTCCGCTTGGCCGCTTCGGTGAAATTGCGATTTGAGATCAACAATTGAACATAGGTCTTTTGAATTCCAAGATCGTTCGGATGCTGGGCGGCAAGAGCAGCGAATTCAGCCAGGGCTTTCGCACTGTCTCCGCGCTCGAGGTAATAGTCGCCGAGAAGGCGCGAACCAACCGGGTCGTCCGGCAGTTGCTGCTTGGCATCGGTCAGTGTTTTTTCCGCGAGTTCGTTTTGTCCCTCGACGAGATACAAGCGTGAGAGTGAGGCGCGCGCCAGAGGATTTTTCGGAGCAAGAGCAATGGCCGCTTGATATTGTTTCTCGGCGTCCTGCCAGCGTTTTTGCTGTTGATAGAACCCGCCCAAAGTGAGCAGGGGTACGACTGACCCGGGATCTAGCGACTGCGCTTTTTTCAGGTTTGCTTCCGCATCAACTGCCGCGCCGGTTCTTGCCTGGAGAAGAGCGAGATTTAAGTACGGAGTAGCGCGATCGGGCGCCATCTTGGTTGCGGCCGCTGCCGCTTCGAGCGCATCCTGCACGTTGCCTAACGCCAAATCTGTTTCCGACAAAAGAATCTCGGCTTGGGAGTTATTGGGATCTCCTTTGAGAACGAGGAGCGCCCGATCTTTTGCTTCTTGTTTCTTGCCGCCGGCAAGAAGGACTTTGCCGAGTTCGAGTTGGGCAGACCAATTGTCGGGTTGCAACTCGACGGTGCGCGTTAGCTCCCGGTACGCAGAGAGCCAACTCGCTTGTTTGAGGTAGCACTGCGCTGCCTTGTAGTGGGCGGCGGCAAATTGCGGATCGAGTTGCAGGGCGCGCCCATAGGAAATCAAAGCTTCCGCATACTTGCCCTTGTCGAAATCCGCATTGCCCTGCTCAAAGAATTTCTGCTTACGTACGTTGGGGTCGCGTGAACAGCCGGAAGCAAGAACGACTGCCAGGAAGCAAAGGGCCAGGCAGGCCTTTCCGACAAGTTGCACGCGTCGTAATCCCGGATTTTGAACTGAGAGGTTCACACTTCGCCCTTCGGTTTAAGTAAGGTGCAATTTTGCGCCCTGATTCGACACAAGCAAATAGATATCTCTTCCATCGCTCTAACTGCGTGTGGATACAAAGGTTAGTACATTATAAGGGGAAGAAAGCCTCGCCGATTGCTGGGATTTGCTCGGCCACGAGCAAGCGCCCTACCCCTCGCCGAGAGAATAGCCGGGGCAATAATGGATAGAATACTTCCACTATCGCTGTACTATAGAGGACATGTCGCTTCGGGCACCAGTACGCGGGAGTGCTAACGCATTCGTAAAATCATGATAATATGGGTGTTACTGGGCAATAGCGAAAGCCCGGATCGATCGGTGGCATGGCAAGGCCCGTGCTTTAACCTAGTAGGAACGGTTGCATACTGCCAGTTTGCGATTTCCTATTGGGCTAGAGTTCGAGCAGCACCCTGGAATTTGGTTAGAAAGCGCTAAGCAAAGAGGTTTCTATGGTTCGGAATGGCGAAATAAATGTGGCGGATGTGAAGCGGGTTCTGCGTCGCTATTGGTGGATTTTTCCCATCACGACAATTTTTCTCGGAATCGCCGGACTTGTCGCGTCACTGGTGCTGCCTAAAAAATATACCTCGCAAACACTGGTGCTGGTCGAACAGCCCACGGTTGGCCCCGAGTACGTGAAGCCGGTCATCACGGAAGATCTGAATCATCGGCTTGCCACAATGCAGGAACAGATCCTGAGCCGTACCCAACTGCAACTCATCATTGAAAAATTCGGACTGTATCCAAACCAAAGGAAGAATGCGCACATCGACGATCTGGTGGAAAGATTGCGAAGTACGGTAACGATCAAACCGATGGAGCCTACGCCAGGAACGCAGCGCGGGCAACTACCCGGTTTCTATGTGAATGTAACCGCGGACAATCCGCAAAACGCGCAGCAGATTTGCACGGAAATCACCTCCATGTTTCTTTCGCAGAATGCCGGAGATCGAAAGAAAAAAATGAAGGTGACCACGGATTTTCTCGGGTCAGCAGCTCGAAGAGGCAAAAAAGAATCTCGATGCGCAGGATGCAAAGCTAGCGCAGTTTAAGCGTCAGTACCTGGGATCGCTCCCCGAAGAAGAACAGACCAATCTCAGTATCCTGATGGGGATGAACTCTCAACTCGAAGCGAATACGCAGGCATTGAGCAGGGCCCAGCAGGATAAAGCCTTCAACGAATCTTTGCTCAGCCAGCAAGAAGCACTCGCAAAGGCGTCAACAACGGGAGTGCAAAGTCCGGAATCGACGGAGCAGCAATTAACAGCTCTGCAAGAACAGCTGGTGGCGCTTCAGGGACGATACACCTCCGAACATCCCGACGTGATCAAGCTCAAGCACCAGATCGAACAGCTGCGGACGCAACAGGCGGCCGCTCCAAAGACTCCTCCGACTACCAGTGCGCAGACCCAGGCCCCGACCATGGAGTCGCCGCAAGTGCAACAGTTGCGAGCGAAGTTGCGCCAGAGCGAACTGAACATCAATGATTTGACCAGGCGGCAGGCACAAATCGAGAACCAGATCCGCCAGTTACAGGGGCGCGTGCAGGCCAGCCCGATGGTTGAACAGCAGTACAAAGAACTGACCCGCGATCACAAGACCGCGCAAGACTTTTACGACGACCTGAGGAAGAAGGGGCAAGAAGCCGGCGTGGCAGGAGATCTCGAAGGCCAGCAGGAGAGCGAGAATTTCCGGGTCTACGATCCGCCGAGTCTGCCCGACAAGCCATCCTTCCCGAAAAAGACCTATTTCGCAGGCGGCGGCCTCGGCGCTGGATTGGCGCTTGGGCTTGGTATTCTGTTTTTACTGGCGATGAACGACAAATCGCTGCATAACGAACGGGATGTGGAACTGGCGCTAAAGCTCCCCGTACTGACCATGGTTCCCATGTTAGACGTCGCACTCAGTCAAGCGAGAAGGACAGCGAATAAGGCCCCCAAGAAGTACGAAGAACTGATAACCAGGGCCTGAGTTGGCATAGCCGAGGAAACGATGAGCCGGATTCATGAAGCATTAAAGAAAGCAGCCCAGGAAAGATCGACGCGTTTTCCGTCGACCGCATCGACAGATATGGTCGATGTCGCGAAGGATATAAGCCGCTCGACGGATACGATCCGGGATGGCTTGTCGACCGCTATGCCGGAGTATTCTCCCGAAGCCAGCCCGATGATTCGCGGCTTTGAAGACTTTGCCAAGAGGTGTGCGCATCCGGAATGGCACCTCGATGAGAGAAGCAGTGTTTTTCATGGAGCAGCAAACAGCAAGATTGGCGGAGAGCGCTTTCGAACCCTTCGCTCGCGCTTATATCAGATTGCGGGCACTCGCCAGTTGAAGCGTGTGCTTGTGACCAGCAGCATTCCCGCGGAAGGCAAGACATTTGTGGCGGCCAACCTGGCGCAATCGATTATTCGCCAAAACGACCGCCGAGTCCTACTGATTGATGCCGATCTGCGCGCCTCGCGTCTTCATTTGGCCTTGGGCGCACCTTCGACACCAGGACTAAGCGATTACCTCCAGGGCGAGGCCGATGAATTCTCGGTCATTCAGAGAGGACTGGAAGGAAATCTATGTTTCATTCCGGGGGGCAGCCAGGTTGCAAATCCAAGCGAACTTTTGCTCGGCGAGCGGATGACCCGTCTTCTGGACTTAGTCACCCCCGTGTTTGACTGGATCATCCTGGATTCGCCTCCGGCGCTTCCTGTTCACGATGCCAGCATGCTGGCGGATCTGTGCGACGGGGTTCTATTTGTGGTGCGTGCGGGATATACGGAATACGAGATGGCTGAAAAAGCCTCTTCGGAATTTCACGAGAAAAATCTCCTGGGCGTGGTCCTGAATTGCGTTGAAAAGAACGACTCCTACGGCGAATACTACTACGGCTATCCGAACCCCGATAAAAACGAATTGTAGGCTGATTTTTCCTGAGTTCCATTCCGCTCTAAATCTCTCTGCCCGCTAAATCGCTGTTTGGCTACGACCTTTTTTCTATCCTCAGGAACCTGCGGGACGTGCGACGGGCCGGGTTTGTTTCTCAGTTCGTTCGAGAAACCAGAACAATGGCCATAAAAGCAGCAGACCCAGCAAAAAGAAAACAACGCCGCCTTCGCGGTGAAGCCTGCCATAGAGGAACCCCGGATCCACATACTGCGCGAGGATGGTCAGGGTGGCAATGCGGACTCCGTTTTTTACAATCATGATGAATACGCCGGCCAGCACAAACAGGGACTGCTTCCAGAACGTACGCAAGAAGAGATGAGCGAGCAGCAGAGCCAGGATGAGCAGGGCCATGCTGGAACGGATTCCGCTGCACTCTTTGGCCACTTCAATATTCACGCGAGCGAGGTGAAAGACAAAGCCTTCTCGTAGCGCAGGTACGCGCACAAGGTCAAAAATGACCTCCGCGATATCCGCCGAACCCTTTTGCAGGAAATAAATCACTCGTTCTAGGAGCGGTTCCGGAATGGGGACGGTCAAAAAAAGGAATAACAGAGCAAATCGTCCGGCGATCGCGGCTTCTGGTCCAAAACAGACAATGAATCCGCCAATCGATAACAATACAAGAGCGATGGTGTAGGCGGACAAGAGATTGACGGAGGACCAAGAATGGGCCGAACGAAACGCCCAGCCATAGATCAGTAAGGCCACAGCGGACACCGCCGCGCCCGGGACGCGGCCCGGGGAAATCTTCGAGAAAATTGCTTTTCTTTCAAGGAAAATTAGGCAGGCGCCAAGGAAGGGGATGAGAATCACGTGGGAAGCATCGTCATTGGAAAGGGAGAATCGGATCAACGATAGGCAGGGCTTCCAGAAAAGCAGGATAGACAGGAATAGCCAGATGGCGTAGAGAAAAAATCGGTTTTCAAACGGATGAGAACGAGCCTTCAAATTGGTCTCCGCGGCAATCGATCAAAACTCTAGTCATCCTATAGCAATTGTCCAAACTTATGAAGTTCTGATGGAGAGGCATGCGTATGGGGGAACGAAACATTCCACCTGATTACTACGGACGAGTGTCAAGGCTCTCGGTGGGGAGGCTGCCTGTGACCATTGAGCGTACTCTCGTGCTAGCGCTGGATTTCAGCTGAGTACGCTCGCGAGATCTTGGCGAGAACGGAGATCGAAGTGCCCCTCGGCCTGGATGTCTTTGAAAAGCTGTTGCGCAGTGCTGCGTTCACGTTCAGCCTCGGCTGTCTTGTGTTCTCCCTGAAATGCCTTCGCCAGGAGGGCGCGTGCCTGCGCTTTAAGACAAAGCAAGCCTAGCTTGTCGGTCTGGACCAAAGCGGTTTGCAAAAGGTCCGCCGCCTTCGAGAAATTCTTTAATTGAATTTGCGCTTCGGCGAGCGACAAAGAAGATTGCAACGAAAGATATTTGAACCCAGCTTTGTCCGCGTCTGCCGCCAGCGCAGTCAATTTTTGAATCGCGACCTGTGCGTGGCCCTCCACAACATCCATCTTTGCCAGATTGAATTTCGAAGCGAGAACAATGCGAACATCGGAACTCTTCGCTGAAGCGGAAAGGGCCTGTGCGTATAATTGTCGGGCAGTCTTCAAATCGCCGCCGAAAAAAGCATTGTCGCCCTGGAATCCCGAGAATGCGTGCGATCTCGTCCTGAGTTTTCAGTTCGCGTGCCAAGCCGATCGCCTCCTCTAACATCTTTTTTGCTTCAGCGTTTTGCCCGACTTGGGCCAACGCCTCACCATAGCCACCTTGGATGATCACCGCCCAAACACTGCGCTCGCCGAGATCGCGGAAAGTCTTGTAGGCGTCTTCCTTTGCACTGAGCGCTGCGCCGAAACGGCCCTGAAAGCCGAAGACAGTTCCCAGGCTGGAATTCTCGATGGCGATCATTTGCTTGTTGCCGAGTTTACGTTGCAGATCGAGGGCCTGATGATATTGGTCGAGGGCCTTCTCATAGAGACCCAAGTCCGTCGAGGCTTCACCAAGATTGTGAAGGGTCTCTGCAATATCGGCCGGCACGCTGAACTTCTGCCGGATTTGCAGCGCCTGTTCGTAATACGTGCGAGCGTCCTGGTAATTGCCCTTATTCAGATAGATATTCCCAATGTTGTTGAGCAACAACGCGCGGTTCTGCTCATTCCCGAGATCAATCTGAATTTGCAGAGACTCCTTGAACAATTTCAGGGCCTGATCCGGTTGGTTATGATCGCCATAGAACACGCCGAGATCGATCAGCACATCGCCGATACCGGCCTTGTCGCCAATTTCGCGCCGAATATTCAAGGATTCCGTGAAGTTTTTGAGCGCTTCTTCCGGTTTTCCGGTCGCGTTTTCTATGTTCGCGATGGAGTGCAGACTGGCGGCGATACCCCCCTTCATTCCCAAACGGCGTTTGATTTCGAGAGATTGCTCGATAACTGCGCAGGGCATCCTCGGGTCGTTGCAAGTCCTCATAACCGACACCGATGGCCTGAAGGATATCGGCCTTCTGCTCGTCATTTCCGAGCTGTATCGCCAGGTCGAGGGCAGAGTTCAGATCTTGCAGGCCCTTTTGGGCATTGTTGCTCTTCAGTTCGACTCGCGCTTGTGCCAATAGCACGGGAACGCTCTTCGGATCGAGGGTGTGAACTTTTTCGAGGACGGTGCGCGCCTGATCCAGATTGCCGTTTTTCTCGTAAAGATCGGCGAGGTGAGCAAGAACATCCGAATCACCAGGCGAGGCCTTGGCCAGAGCTTCGTAGGATTCGATGGCTTTTGGATACTCTTTCAGAATTTCGGCGTGGGTGGCCCGGACGAGATATTTTTCCTGACTGTGGGAGCTTTGTCGCTGAGTTCGACTGCTTTGAGTGAGGTTGTCTGCGCCTGATCGTCTTGACCGGCCTTGGCAAGACTTTCGGCAAGCTTCGAATAAGCGAGTGCGAAATTCCGGATCTTGTGCAATGGCAGACTTGAACGCATCCAGGCCTCGAGATTTTTCCCGAGATGTTGAAGCTGGATGCCCTTCTCATAGTCGCGCAGCGCATCCACGGAACTCGAGGAGGGCTTGAAGGCGGTAGTCTCCATTTCTCCAATAGCAGCGGAACGAGAGGTAAGGTGCTGGCGAATCTGTTTGGCCAGAGTGTCGACGGTTTTCAGGACATCTTTCTCATTTGCGGCTTCCACGGTAATGGGCTGCTGAGTGCCATTTTTTCTGTCCGCGAGCGTGGCATCGATTCGCAGGGCTTCACCGAATTTTGCGTATTGGCCCCAAACAATAATGTCCGCATTGGTGAATTCGCTGAGCCGGTCGATGGTAGCGGGGTCGAGCGGGCTATCCGGAGCAATTCGGAGGTCGTGCAGCACTTGAGATATCCGCGCTTCGGAAATCGTGCGCATACTGGCGGACTGTCCGATATCATTGGTCAGCATTTCGCCGAGACTGGACCCTAGCCAATCCAGTTTCGTATCGCCAGAGGCATTGCGAAACGGAAAGACGGCAAGCGCACGAGAAGGAATTGCCGCTTCGATATTCTTGCTACTGGCGGGTGAGCTGGCCAACCAGCGCTTTGCCGTGAAGCCAAGAATGAGAAGAAGGACGGCAATACCCGCCGCTAGAAGGTAGGTACGATTCGTGAGAATACGCTCGAGCCTTCGCTTAAGAACTGCCCGCGACTGCTCCTCGGGAGCTTTGCGCCAGGATTCCAGGTCGGTCCACAATTCGCGAGCGGATTGATAGCGCTTTGCGGGATCGAGTTCGAGACACTTGGAGACCACGTCGCTTAGATAAGGTGGGACCGTGGAGTCTTCCGCCTTGGCGGGAGTGGAGCGCTCAACGGTCCGTTTGTACATGGAGCGCTGTACGGTCTCTGCGCGGAACGGCATCTTTCCCGTCAGCAGTTCGTAAAAGATAATTCCCAGGGTGAAGATATCCGAGCGGCCATCGATCTCGTCCCCTTTTACCTGTTCCGGAGACATGTATTCTGGGCGTGCCCACCAAAGCACCGGTGACGGTAAGGCCTTCGCCGCCAACGGAACGAGCGATGCCGAAGTCCATCACAACCACCTTGCCCTGGTTGTCGATCATTATGTTTTGCGGCTTAAGGTCGCGATGCACCACGCCTTCGGCGTGAGCGGCTTCGAGAGCGAGGCACACCTGTTCGATGATGTCCACGCTCATCGGGTAGGACGGCTTGCCCTTTTCTTTAAGCAAGCTTCCAAGGTCCGGCCCTTCGATGTATTCCATCGTTATGTAGCGAATTCCGCTTGCTCGTCCGAGATCGAAGATTCGGATCACATTTCGGTGGGTGACTTTTCGGGCGAGTATCAGTTCCTGCTTAAACCTGGAAAGGATATCGGAATTTCCTGCGAGTTCCGCTTTGATGACCTTCAAGGCAACCAGGCGTTCGACTTCACGGTCCGTTGCCTTATAAACCGTGCCCATTCCCCCGCCACCGAGTCGGCTGATGATTTCGTAACGGCTTGCCAGCACGCTTCCTGGTTGCAGTTCGCCAGAAACTAGCGGAGACCCTGCTGAAGAAGGGGTGGTGGACGCCGACCAATTGTCCATGGTCAAGCTCGGATCAGAGTTCTCGTCGGGTGCATCGACCAGCGTCGAAGAGTCAATTTCCAGCGGAGTATTGCAGTGTTGACACCGGGAAGCGGTGGGAGGATTGGGCGTCTGACACTGCGGGCAGTCCATTCACTTGGCCGTCCTTATGACTGGGTACACTAAGGGTTCCAGCCAATAAAATCAAGGTTTAGATAGGATTAGAGGGCTCGGGGGGGCCGAAAACTCAGCGGGCTTTTACGTCCTGAACAATCCCGTTTGCAAACACGGATTTGACCAGCTGTTGGAAGGCAGGATCGTTCTTCAGCGAGGAGAAGCGGGGATCGGCGCGCAACCACACGATGTCGACGTCCCCCTCGTCTATGGCTTGTTCCAACCAGTGACGTGCGGACGGAAGATCGCCCAGAGCCAGATAGGTAGCAGCCAGGCCGACAGGGTTTTCATATTCGTTATTTTTTCCATCCTGCTCGAATCTGAACAATAAGCTTTTCGGATTCGATTTTATGACCCATCAGAGCGTGCACGTGTGCGAGATATGCCAGGTTGGTTGGCGAATTCCCCCGTGCAACTTCAGCGCCTTCTCAAAATTGGCCAGGGCTCCTGGTAAGTCCCCTTTTTGCTCAGAGAGAGCCCCCTGACCGTGTATGCGGGCATTACGTCACCGTGCAAAGTAATCACCTCGTCGCATTCGGCAATCGCCGCATCATAGTCGTGACCGAGAAAGTTGATATACGCGGAACCGATCAGCAGTGATCGCGAATATGGATTTAACTTCCGGGCGAAATCAATCTGTCGGCGCGCTGAGGGATAATCTCCGGTGGCGACCAGATACAGCCCATACCAGTGACGAACCTGTACGGACTCCGGATCGAGGCGCATGGCTTCCTTGAAATTCTCGGAAGCGCCGTCCCAATCATGCTTCCAGAAGAACTGTGCATACGCCATAGCCGCATGACCCTCCGGCGAATGCGGATCAAGCTCGAGAGCAGTTTGTGCTGCAGTCATCGCTTTGATCACACCTTCGCGATACGGCGACCAGCCATAGAAAACCAGTAGGTTGTTGCTGTCGGCAAGGCCGGCGTACGCCGCGGCGTAGGAGGGATCCAGATCCGCAGCGCGCTCGAAATGAGATACGGCCTGGCTCAGCCCATCGCGCGAGCGCATAGTGAAGTAGTAGCGTCCTTGCAGATATTCGCGGAATGCTTGCTCGTTCTGAGCCTCGCCGGATACCTTGAATTCGGGAATGGCATTGACGTCGCCACCGGAATTTCTGGCGACGGCCACGGCAACTCCTCGGGACGCCATGCGAATCTCCGAGGCACGCGGGTGATACTGCGAACTCCACAGAGTTGCATTCGTTGTGGAATCAACCAAACGGGATTTTACCTGCGTTACATCGTCGACTACCATCAGATCGCTGAACAAAATGTAGTCGGCACCGAGTTGCCTGCGAATCTCCGCTCTCGTTTCAGGGGCATACTGTCCCTTAAGTCCATCGGGGTAGCTGATAATTTTCAGAAGGTTTGGCGACAATTCGCCGAGGTCTCTAACCAGTTGTTCCGAGACCCCTGCGCTTAAGTAATTGTCGTTTGGGTCCGGAGTGAAATTTCCAGTGGGCATGACAACCAGGAGCGCCGTCTTTTGCTGGATTCGCGATGAACCGGAGGAGCTACGCTCTGTGGCGCGAAAACCTGCGAGGAGCAGCGCGGCGACCAGCACACCCAGGATGGTCAGGCGAGCTCCCGGAGATCGAAGCAATTGTCGCGGTGGCGGAGGGAGCGCGACCACTCGCTTTCGTCGGTCAAAGAGTGGCAATGCCGAAACCGTCGAAGTGGTGGCATTCGCCGATTGGCCGGTCGTAGCGGCCCTTGGCGGCTTGATCCCGGTTCTGACTCGGTCAGCAAAGTTCTAGCGGGAACTTGCAGGATGCCAGCACCAGCGACTTCGGCTTCCTCTGCCAGTTTGACCTCTGCGGTAAATCGATACCCACGCTTCGGAATCGTCTCGATGTAGGAGTTGCCGTCGCTCAGCTTATCAAGATCCAGGACCCTTCGAAGGGTCGCAATGTTCTGCGCAAGGACCCCCTCTTCCACAAAGGTCTCGGACCAAACACGACTGAGCAATGTCTCCTTCGAGACCACAGAACCAGGTTGCTCGATGAGCACCTGCAGGGTGGCAACTGCCTTTGGAGTTATGCGAACAATCGCTCCGTCTCTACGGATGCACCCTTGGGAGGTATGTAGCTCGAAAGGGACCAA
Organism: Candidatus Acidiferrales bacterium; assembly: GCA_963741165.1. GTDB lineage: Bacteria > Acidobacteriota > Terriglobia > Acidiferrales > UBA7541 > Acidiferrum. Next base: position 275,436 of record CAVUHB010000004.1, read on the forward strand.
AGAGATAAATAACGGGCTTCTGCGGGTTCATAGGCACTTTCAGATTTCTTTAAACTATCTTTCAGGCAATCCGCAAGACTTCCGGCCGAAGTGATGATAAACCCGACTGGCACAGACGGGAATTCCCTCTCCGTGGCCAGAGGGTCCGAACGTATTGGCAAATAGGTGCACGATTGCAGCCGATGGTAGACAGAAGAAAGGATAGTCCACCAGGTTGCAGAAGGGTACTTAGACTGCAACGTGGAATGATGCTAACTACTCGTATTTAGCAACTGTTGTACGGCGAGTAATTAGCCACGGGATCCGTTGCGCATTTTTCAAAGCCCCCGGCGGAGAAAGGTGAAGGTGCATGCAACGTATTGCTCATTACTCGCAATCTGTTTTCCCAAATTGCCTCTTTCCTCGCGAGAAGGTATGTGGATAGACCGTGTTTTATTCGGTAGTCCGGATTGGTGAATTGGCCCAAACGCTGAGGACACAAAGCATCCAGGAGGAGTACACATGAGGTCGGATCGTAAGATTTTGAGCTTGCTTTGCTTCCTACTGGCCATCGGAATTTTGGGATTCGCAGGGCTGGCCCAGGCGGATCAGGTGCCAATTGGATTCGTTTTCTATGACGCCTTTGAACCCGGAGTAAACTCATTCTCTATCAATAATTTCACGGGTAGCGCATCACTCCCTCCTGATTTCAGTGTTGTTACCCCGTTGAACTTCTTGAATGCAACACTCACGCTCACGAGCCCGGAAGCCCTGATTTCGTTGGGGACGATCGGACCGGGAAACTTTCTGGATGGTTTTGGTAACCCCTTGCTTGTCTTACGTTCGATTCGGCCTCAGTTTTCACTTCTGCTGTCTTTCAGAGCACTTTGGACATAACCAGTGTCGCTTTGGCAGACGGTTCGCTGCTGGAACTGGATCCGAGCATTTCATTCACTCTCTCTCCGAGCGGCGGGACCGCGCTTGAAGCAGGGACGGACTTTGGCGTGATTTACGCTGAAACGGCGGTCGCCGAGGTACCTGAACCAAACAGTTTCCGTCTGCTTATTGTCGGGTTGTTTCTGTTGCTGCTGTTCAGGCTCAGTATTTTCGCAAAGTCGAGGACCAACGGGGACGCTATGCCGCAGGAGGTTTCACCAAATAGAATGAACGCACAGATCGTCCTCGGTCAAAAGGTTAACAAGTAAGTTTCCAGCTGAAGTCAATCACCAAGCCTCTCGCAGGGGTCGGATATGGGTGTGTTAGTGGACAAGTTTTTGTGGCATGGGGGATTCGATCATGAACCGAGCGTTTTGGTTTCGACATTCATCTTGAGTTTCGTAGGGGCCTTCTCGCTGGAGCGTTGCCCTCTGGAGCGCAAGCCCAAGTTACGCTCAGTTCTTCTGCCTCGCCCGCGGCGGGCTCGCCTGGACTGACCACCATCAACATCACTGGTTCCAACTATCCCTCTGGCACGATAAGTCCTTCCAATGTGAGGGTGACGCTGACTCCCTTAGGGGGAGGCGCCTCGACTATTGCTATCCCCGCGTCAGTGACCACGATCGTCGGAACAACTCGCCGCGTCACGTTCGTCATCCCCAGCTCGATTTCGGTCAGCTCCCAAACGGTTTACCAGGTGGCCGTTTCGGGAACAACCGGAACGGAACAGCTTTTTCGAGTTTGAATTCTGCAAAACTCACAATTTATCCCCCCGGCGCCGCCGTTCAATTGAGCAATGCCAGCCTGACTTTCGGCAATCAAGTCATTGGCACGAAAAGTTCAGCGGAAACAATCACGGTCAGCAATCCTACGGCGTCACCGCTGACAATCAGCAGCATTGCATTGACCGGTACAAACCCGGCAGAGTTTAAAGAAACCAGCAATTGCCCGATCTCCCCTTCCACCCTTGGTGCGGGAGGGAATTGCACGATTCAAGTAAGCTTGGAGCCTCTGGCAGTGGGAACGCGCGTGGCAAACGTCACCTTGACGGATAACGCGGGCGGCGTCTCCGGGTCTCAACAAAACGTGGGCTTGACCGGAACGGCCTCTGCGGCCCCTCCTACGACTACGGTTGTCCCCGTTCCGTTCTCTCCTGGCACGAACGTCTCGGGAGTCGCCACTCTGAATTGCCCCTCCAACACAGCGCCGTGCACGGACCCCAACGCTCACTCCCTGAAGGTGGTGGTGAGCCAGGTCAACGCCGCGTTTACCCTTACGGTCACGTCGTTTGAAGTTTCACTTACGGAAGCAAATGGAGTATGCGAAGCCGGCAAGGATGAGACCACCGATTTTGATTGCCGTTTCAAAACGAATTTCGGCTATCAAACACTGACCAACGGTGACGTGATTGTGCCGCAGTGCATCCCCGTCTCGAACGGGAATTGCGTTTTCTATCGCATCGGAAACATTCCTCCAGGTTCGGCCTACGCTGGGCCGGTATTTGAAACAATTTCCTGGAACAACAATGCCTTCGTGCCCCCACCGTTCTACCAGGTGAACAATCCGCGTTTGTTCGATGACCCGGATTCACCGCCGTACGATACGAATCACCAGTTCGTTTTTGACATTACGGACTTCTTCAACGCCAACGGCAACCACGTAGGCGTGGATCCAACAATTTCCGGCCATACCAAGCAGTACAACGATTTTGTTGTCGCGTTCCCCAGTTTGCTACCGAACCCGGCGGATACCTTTGCTTTTGTCTCGCCACTTCCGAATGGGTCTTCCAGCTTCCAGCAGGGCACAAACGCGCCGATGTCGTTTGCACTGACGCAAGGCAACACAACGGTCACAAATGCGGTCATGTTGCCTAACGCGGTTTCTCTAGGGTTGGTCGACGCCAACGGTGTCCGCCATGCCGCTCTTGCACCTGACGGAACTGCGGCTGCTTTTACTTACAACCCTACGGCGCAGCAGTACGTACTAACGCTCGCAACGCAAAATCTTGGGCCGGGAACGTACACGCTATTTGTCAATTCCAATCTGTTCCTACAACAATCCACGACTTTCACGATTACTCCAGCTCCGCTGCAAATCACCAATACATCTCCCATGCCAGGCGGTTCTACGGGTGTGCCTTATTCACAGTCATTTGCTGCGATGGGAGGAACGCCACCATACAACTGGATCGTTACTGATGGAACTCTGCCCGCCGGCCTGACTCTCTCCACTACGGGTGCGCTCAACGGCACACCCAGTGCAGCAGTCGCTGCGAACTTCACCGTGCAAGTAACCGATGCCACCCAGGTGACGCAATCGAAAGCCTTCTCTCTGTCTGTCACGTCAACGGTGGGAACACCTACTTCAATGACCGCGAACGCGGGAACGACACCGCAGTCGGCGACCGTCAGCACCGCTTTCGCGAACGCACTCGCAGTGACGGTCAGAGACGCCGGGAACAATCCAGTCTCGGGCGTGAACGTAACGTTCGCCGCTCCTGGCTCTGGCGCTTCAGGCTTGTTCAGCAACAACACCATAACAATCACGGTAGCGACAAACGCTTCGGGTGTAGCGTCAGCTCCGTTCACCGCAAACGCAACCGCCGGTGGACCGTACACCGTTATCGCTGCGGCAACGGGTTTAACCTCGGTGAATTTCTCGCTCGCAAATACCTCAGGAGCACCGGGATCAATGACCGCGAACGCCGGAACGACGCCGCAGTCCACCACAGTGAACGCGGCCTTTGCTAATCCCCTGGCAGTGACCGTAAGAGACTCCACCGGTAACGTGGTCCCAGCAGTGAACGTAACCTTCACGGCTCCCGCTTCAGGCGCATCGGGCGTCTTCAGCAACGGCACGGCGACGATCACCGTGGCCACGAACGCGGGTACCCACACCGCAGTCGACGAGGGTCAGCACGGGTTTCTGGAGAACGCACTCGCAGTGACGGTCAGAGACGCTGGAAACAATCCAGTCTCGGGCGTGAACGTAACGTTCACGGCTCCCACCTCAGGCGCATCGGGCGTCTTCAGTAACAACACAGCAACGATCACTGTAGCGACGAACGCCTCGGGTGTAGCCTCAGCTCCCTTCACGGCAAATGCCACGGCGGGTGGACCGTATACCGTCACCGCAGCCGCAGCGGGTCTAACAACAGTTAATTTCTCACTGTCTAACACACCTGGCACTGCATCGTCGATGACCGCGAATGCGGGAACAACGCCGCAATCGGCGACCGTCAGCACCGCTTTCGCGAACGCACTCGCAGTGACGGTCAGAGACGCTGGAAACAATCCAGTCTCGGGCGTGAACGTAACGTTCACCGCTCCTAGCTCTGGCGCATCAGGTGTGTTCAGCAACAACACCGCGACGATTACTGTGGCCACGAACGCCTCAGGTGTCGCCTCGGCTCCGTTCACCGCAAACGCAACCGCCGGTGGACCGTACACCGTTATCGCTGCGGCAACGGGTTTAACCTCGGTGAATTTCTCGCTCGCAAATACCTCAGGAGCACCGGGATCAATGACCGCGAACGCCGGAACGACGCCGCAGTCCACCACAGTGAACGCGGCCTTTGCTAATCTCCTGGCAGTGACCGTAAGAGACTCCACCGGTAACGTGGTCCCAGCAGTGAACGTAACCTTCACGGCTCCCGCTTCAGGCGCATCGGGCGTCTTCAGCAACGGCACGGCGACGATCACCGTGGCCACGAACTCCTTGGGCATTGCTTCGGCTCCATTCACCGCAAACGCGATCGCAGGCGGGCCCTATGCGGTTACCGCGTCGGCAACGGGAGTAGTCACTGGAGTTAACTTCTCCCTGACAAACAACCCGGGAGCAGCCTCTTCGATGACGGCGAACGCAGGTACCACGCCGCAGTCGACTAGAGTCAGCACCGCTTTCGCGAACGCACTCGCAGTGACGGTCAGAGACGCTGGAAACAATCCAGTCTCGGGCGTGAACGTAACGTTCACCGCTCCTGGCTCTGGCGCATCAGGTGTGTTCAGCAACAACACCGCGACGATTACTGTGGCCACGAACTCCTTGGGTGTAGCCTCAGCTCCCTTCACGGCAAATGCCACGGCGGGTGGACCGTATACCGTCACCGCAGCCGCAGCGGGTCTAACAACAGTTAATTTCTCACTGACTAACACACCTGGCACTGCATCGTCGATGACTGCGAATGCGGGAACAACGCCGCAATCGGCGACCGTCAGCACCGCTTTCGCGAACGCACTCACAGTGACGGTCAGAGACGCTGGAAACAATCCAGTCTCGGGCGTGAACGTAACGTTCACCGCTCCTGGCTCTGGCGCATCAGGTGTGTTCAGCAACAACACCGCGACGATTACTGTGGCCACGAACGCTTCGGGTGTGGCGTCAGCGCCATTCACGGCAAACGCCGCGGCAGGTGGACCCTACACCGTCACGGCAGCCTCCACCGGTCTAACGACTGTCAACTTCTCGCTGACCAACACACCTGGCACTGCATCGTCGATGACCGCCAACGCGGGAACGACACCGCAGTCGGCGGTAGTGAACGCAACATTTGCGAACTCACCCGCCGTGACAGTGAGAGACGCGAGCAATAACCCAGTGCCGAATGTGAACGTAACGTTTACAGCGCCCGCTTCAGGCGCTTCCGGCGTCTTCATCAGCAATGGTTTGACATCGATTACCGTGGCGACCGGTGTTACCGGCATCGCGGTGGCTCCGTTCAGGGCCAACGTGACGGTCGGCGGACCTTACACGGTTACTGCGTCAGCCACAGGTCTGACGACGGTTAACTTCTCGTTGACCAATACCGTGGGACCGCCGGCAACGATGACGGCGAATGCAGGAACAACACCGCAGTCGGCGACCGTCAGCACCGCTTTCGCGAACGCACTCGCAGTGACGGTCAGAGACGCCGGGAACAATCCAGTCTCGGGCGTGAACGTAACGTTCACAGCTCCTGGCTCTGGCGCATCGGGTGTGTTCAGCAACAACACCGCGACGATTACTGTGGCCACGAACGCCTCAGGTGTCGCCTCGGCTCCATTCACCGCAAATGCAACGGTTGGCGGACCCTACATAGTGACCGCGGCAGCATCCGGTCTGACCACCGTGAACTTCTCGCTCACGAACACACCCACAACGCTGACCATCACCAGCTTGTCTCTACCGAATGGGCAAGTCGGTTTGGCTTATTCAACCACTCTGACCGCGACCGGAGGAGTTCCAGGCTACACCTGGTCCATCTCTATCGGAGCCTTGCCATCAGGACTCACAGTGAACACCAGCACGGGTGTCATCAGTGGTAATCCGTTGGGCGCTGGAACCGTGAACTTCACCATCAAGGTCACCGATTCCACCGCTGTGTCCCAGACAGCGAATGTCTCCATCAGGATCCTCCCAAGCCAGTTGCAAATCACGACCACGTCGCTGCCCAATGGCCAGATCGGCGTCGCTTATTCGGCAACGCTGGTAGCCGCAGGCGGCACCACGCCATACACATGGGGAGTCTCCGGCGGAGCCTTGCCTTCTGGCGTCACTCTGAACACCAGCACCGGCGTCATCAGTGGAACTCCGACCGCTTCCGGCGGATTCACGGTAACGGTTACTGTCAACGACAGCAGCGTTCCGTTGCAAACACAGACGGCATCGTTCAGCTTTACCATCACCACGGGTCCGGCACTCACGCTGGCCAGTCCCTCTTTTGTGAATCAGGGAGACTCCAACGTCAGCATTTCCATTACTGGCCAGTTCACGAACTTCTTGCCAGGAGTAACTACGGTCAGCTTCGGCCCTGCGGACGTTACCGTCAATTCCGTAACGATCTCCAGCTCTACTTCCTTGACCGCGAATATTTCTGTTGCGGCCAATGCGATTATCGGCGCACGGACAATTACGGTGACTACAAACTCCGAGGTCGCCATGGGTACCGGGCTATTCGCCATTCACGCTGGTATTCCCACGGTAACCGTGAATCCAACCTTCGGTGTTGAGGGAACGAATCCAACCATCACTATCACCGGTGTGTTCACTCATTTTACGCAAGATCTGACTACCGCCAATTTCGGTGGCAGCGACATCACTGCGGGAGCAGTGACGGTGAATAGCCCGACACAAGCGACCGTGCAGATTCAAATCTCCATCGGCGCTTCCACAGGTGCCAGGACAATCTCCATCAACACCGGCACCGAAACTGCCCTCGGATCGTTTAACGTAATTGCAGGTGTGCCCGCGATCATAATTGCTTCGCCAAACGTCGGCGGACAAAGCGCAACGGTCACCGTTAATTTGACTGGCAACTTTACCAGTTGGGTCAACGGTACGACCGTGGCCAGTTTCGGCCCCGGAATTAAGGTCGGTGGTGGAACCGCTGGAGCATTTGGACCAGTGACGGTTACCAACAGCAACCAGCTAACAGCAACGCTGACGATTGACGCCTCGGCCACTCTTGGTCCACGCGATATTACCGTGAAGACTGGCACCGAACAGGAAATCGCTGGCGGCGCCTTCACTGTGGCCAATTGCACCACGACGCCCGCGGGCATTCTAAACTATGACCCGATATATAACGCAACAGGTGTACCTCTGAACGTGCATCCACGCTTCGAATTCAACGCACCATTGAACCGGGCCACTCTCACACCGTCCAACGCCTATCTATACGAGGCGCTCACTGGATTGACAATCCCGAGCACTTTCAATCTGGACGTTTCCGGCCGCATAGTGACGATTACGCCCAGCCAGATACTCGGTGTAGGCAGGCAGTACTACGCCTACGTCGGCTACGGTACCGGTGTACTTACAGACGCGTGCGGAAACACTGTCAATCACTACACTCTGTTTTCGACATCGTTCTCGACGCAAACGGTTGGGCCAAGTGTCCTGCAGACCAGTCCAGTGAACAACGACGCCAACGTTCCCGAAAATCCGCAGATCGTGCTGAAGTTTAGCGCCGCTGTCGATCCTATCTCCATCGAAAATGGATTCCAGGTTACAACCGGCAGCACCCCTGTGCTTGGCACCTTTACCTACTCGCCCGACTACACAATCGCTACTTTCACTCCGGGCACGAACCTTGCCGCCACCACTTCGTATACTGTCTCTTATTCCAATCAAATCCTGGATCAGGCTGGAAACGCCTTGGTCAATCCTGGCAGCTTCACCTTTTCCACCGACACTTCGACGGATGACAACCAACGGGACGGTTACTTCCACCAACCCGCAGTATAGCGAGGTGGGCGTCGGCACCAACATTGCCCCGACCTTCTATCTCAGCAAGCTCGTCGATCCCATCACCGTAACCACCGCAAATGTGTTCTTGACCAACGCCAACACCGGTAAGTTGATGGCCGGTACGGTTAGTGTCTCCTCAGATCGACGACACGTCACCTTCACCCCATCGCAAGCTTTGCAATCGGGAACCTTCTACTACATCTATTTTGACGCCGGTTCGAACGCTCTTGATCTGGCTGGAAACTACATCACCTCTACCTATGTCTACTTCACGACGACAGGTTCCTCGATCACGACCGGGCCAACCGTCACTGCCGTAAGTCCGGCGAATCTGGTCACAGGTACGCCGGTAAATACCAAGGTGTCTATTACGATGAGCGGACTGATTGACCCGAACTCCGTCGGCAATAGCGCCGTCACGGTCACGCCACAGGGCAGCACCACACCCGTGGTTGGCACCGTCGGCTTGGCGGCCGATCAGGTTACCGTGACTTGGACGCCCGGGGCGAATCTGGCAACGTCGACACTCTACAACGTGCAAGTAGCGGGATTCCGCGATACACAGGGAAATTTGGTGACACCGTTCTCAAGCAGTTTCACCACGGGATCAAGCAGTTCTCCCTTCACTGCCGGTTCCTTGACCTTGGTCTCTGCAACTCCTACAAACGGAGCTACGGGTGTAAGCAATACGTCGCCTGTCGTGCTTACCTTCAGTCACGGAGTCAATCCAGCCACTCTCGGCAACATTTCCGTGTATGTCTCAACTACCGGGAATCAAATCGCCGGCACGTGGGCATCTTCGGCCGCGAGTCCTGCCGTGGCTACGTTTACTCCCGCCGGTATGTATCCTGCGAACTCGGTCATCAATGTCTATACAACGAACCGCGTACAGGACTTTGCCGGAATAACCGACATCGTGGGAATCGCCACCACCTTTACTGTCGCTGGCACTGTTGACACCATTCATCCGACGGTAACTTCCGTGACGCCGACGAATGGATCGACCGGCATTGGCCGAAACACGCCCGTCGTTCTCACTTTCTCCGAGTCCGTCGATCCGACGACCATCAATGGCAACACCGTGCAGTTATTCGTGGGCGATGTGGCAGCCAGTTTCAATCCAGTTCTGTCTGCCAACAACCGCACGGTCACCTTGGCTTCCACATTACCGGTGAACAGTACCATCACCGTTGTTGCGACTCCGTTCATTAAGGATCTGTCTGGAAATACGCTCACGCCGTTCCAGAGCGCGTTTACGACCTCTACCGACTTCAGCACGACCGCGCCTGGCGTCGTCACACAACGTCCGGGAAGCGGCGCAACGGATGTTCCGGCGACTTCTGTGATCACTCTTTTCACAAACGGCAAGTCGCTCGCTCCGGCCACGGTCAATGCCAATTCCCTGCATGTCTCGCAGAACGGCACGATCCTGAATGGCACCATAGCCGTACTCGGTGACAACCATGCCATCGAGTTCACACCGAGTGCAGCGTTTAACGCCGGGGCTACCGTGCAGATATTCCTCGATGGCACCATTCAAGACGTCGATGGCAATTTCCTGGCCGCCTATCAGGGACAATTCACGATTGCCGGAAACGCCGCTACCGTGCAACCGACCGTGATTGCCCGCAACCCTGCCTATGGCACAGCAGGCGTAGCCTTGAACGTCATCCCCAGAATTGCCGTGGATCAGGCGCTTGATCCCACTACCGTGACGACGACCAATGTGACCATTTATGACGGCACTCTGGGCGCGTACTTGTCGGGTGGCACGGTGTCTCTGGTCGGGAGCAATAATAATGTTATCCAAGTGCGGCCCGCCTCCAATCTCGCCGCCAGTCACACTTTTTATGTTTATTTGAATAACGTGAAGAACGCTGCGGGATTAGCCGTCTTGAATAGCTATTATGAATACTTCACGACGGGTACGGCCGCCGACACGACGACGCCGACGGTAACGGCAGTCTCACCGATTGACGCCACAAGCAGTAGCGGAACGAATGCTCTGATCGTGGTTCAGTTCAGCAAGGTAATGGATCCGATCAGCATAACCAGTGCCACGATTCAGGTGACCGGTGGCAGCCAAACCGTCGTGCCGGTTAGCGTAAGCCTCGACCCAACCACGAGATTTGTAAATCTCACCCCGCAGGCGCCACTTCCCGCGAATACGTTAATGACACTCGCGATCAATGGTGTCACGGATCCTGAAGGGAACCTGGTCACGCCGAAGACCACGCACTTTACGACCGGACCTGGGCCCGATATCACGCCGGCATCAGTCCTTTACTTCAGTCCCGAATTCAACACCTCGAATGTTCCGACGAATACTTCCATCGTTGTCCAGTGGAACAAGCAGATGAATACTGCCACGATTTACGATCAGCCGGGCACCGGTACGTACCTGTATGACTCCGTTACCGGACTGCACGTGCCCGGAACAATAACCTACAGTTCCGATTTAACCACCGCTACCTTCGTGCCTTCCGCTCCTCTACTCGTCAACCGCGCCTACTATTTCTATGCCTACGGCGCTCTCGATCTCACCGGGAATCCAGCTGCCAATAACTACACCTACTTCACAACTTCCTACCTCACAAGTACGACTGTTCCACAGGTTCTCAACAGCAATCCCGAGAACACGGTTACGGGAGTCGCCGTGAATACCCCGATACAGGTGCTCTTCAACGAACCCATCGAGCCGCAGAGCACGAAACTGGTGCAACTGCTGCAAGGCGGAACTCCCGTACCTGTCACCACGACAATCTCCGAGGGCAGTACGCTTGTCACCTTGACTCCGAACGCCCTGTTGCAGCCTAGTACGCTCTACACGATTTCTGCTTCGGGCGTGCAGGACTTTGCGCTTCACTCACAAACCGTTGCCTATACCAGCACCTTTACCACCGGCCCGACGATTGACCTGGCACACGGCAGCGTAACTACGATCAATCCAATCAGTGGCGAAACAGGTGTTGGTACCAACGCGCATATTCGCATTGCTTTCTCAAAACGCATCAATCCGATATCGGTCCAGTTCAACAGCCCGACCATCTATGAATACAACTCGGGCCGCTACATCCCCTTCACGACAGCTATTTCGGCCGACCGACTGAGCATTACGCTCACACCGAACGTCCTGTTGCAGCCCGAAAACACCTACAACGTTTATTCCGGAGCGAACATTACCGATGTTGCCGGAAATACTTTGTATGGTTTGAACATAACCTTCACGACTGGCACAGGGCAGGTCACCACCGGTCCCACCGTTACCACGCTCACTCCACCAAACGGTGCTACCGGTGTACCCATAAACGCGCAGGTAAGTGCGCTCATGAGCGCTCCCATCGATCCCACAAGCCTGACGAGTAGCTCCATTACCGTGAAGCAGGGAACCACGGTCATTTCTGGGACGGTAACCCTGTCTGCCGATGCGCTGACGCTTCTCTGGGTTCCCGCCGGGAATCTGGCTACCTCAACGACCTACAGCGTGCAGGTCAGCGGAATTTCCGATCAATCCGGAAATCCCTGCCACGGCATCGAACACTACCTTTACAACCGGAAGCAGCGGTACCGTCGTTGGCCCCGGCTCATTAACGCTGGTATCGGTCACGCCGACAAGTGGTTCGGTTGGTGTCAGTAACACTGCGCCCGTCGTAGTCACCTTCAGTGAAGTTGTGAACCCGACGACGGTGCCCAATATGACCGTGTACGTCACACCTCCGGGAGCGTATGTATCCGGGAGCTGGGCAGTGAATCCGGGCAATCAAGCCCAGGCAACGTTCACGCCGGCGCAGCCTTACCCAGCCAGTGCGAACGTAATTGTCTCGACGAACAACCGCGTCAAGGACTACGCTGGAAATACCGATACCATCGGTACAGTCACCAGTTTCACCGTAGGAACCACGGCAGATACGACTCATCCGACCGTTACTTCCGTCTCCCCACTGAACAACGCCACTTCGGTCGGACTGAACAGCCCGATCCTCTTGACGTTCTCTGAGTCCATGAACTTCAATACATTGCCGCTCGCGAGTGGCTACTCCATACAGCTCCTTGCAAACGATAAACCGATTGGCTATAACTTCACCGCCTCCTCTGACAACCGATCCCTCACCATCAACGGAGGAGGTACGTTAGCGCCATCGACGACCTATACATTGGTGGCTTCCAGTTCCTTACTGGATCTTTCGGGAAATGGCCTGACTTACTTCCAGAGTCAGTTCACGACTGGACCCCTAATTTCATCGACTGCACCGGCCGTTGTGACGCAGAGACCGGGTAACGGTGCTACCGGTGTGCCCGCAAATACGATCATTACGCTGTTCTTTGGCGGGAGTCCGCTCAATTTGGCGACCGTCAACAATGGCTCGGTGCATGTTGCGCAGAACGGAGTACTCGTCGCCGGAACTGTTACCGTCACCGGTAACAATCAGGTCATCGAATTTGCTCCTACTTCGAACTTTACTCTCGGTGCCGCCGTGCAGATCCATCTCGATACGAGCATCACGGACGTAAATTCTGTCTCGCTTAGCGGTGGGTATACCGGATCGTTCACGGTAATAGGTGATCCGACCACCACCGCGCCCACGCCCGTGGCCTACAGCCCGGGGTATGGCTCAACGGCACAACCACTGAATGTTATCGCGCAGGTTCAATTCAACCAGGCGATGTTGGCATCCACGATAAACGCTACCAACGTCACTCTCTACGACGGCACGCTCGGGTTGAACGTAGCGGGAACGCCGTCTCTGCTCGGAGCCGGGACAAACGTGGTGCAGTTCAAGCCTACATCGAACCTCACAGCGAGCCACGGCTACTATCTGTATCTAAACAATGTGATGAATGCCCAAGGGGTCGCGCTGCCGAACTCGTACTACAACGTGTTCACGACCGGCACTACCGCAGATTCCACCACACCGACAGTAACGTCGGTTGGCCCTCCAAACGGTACTACCGGCGCCGGGATAAATGCTGCGGTCATCTTGATGTTTAGCAAAGCGATTGATCCGATCACCGTCACGGGTTCTACCGTGAGCATCACGGGCGGAACCCAGACAGTGGTCCCCGCCAGCATTAGCTTCAACAGTACCCTGACGGAAGCGATCATTACTCCCCTCGCGCCACTTCCGGGCTCGACGGTTATGACCATCACCATCAATGGCATTACCGATACGCAAGGTCATTCTGTCACGCCACTAACCACAACGTTTACGACCGCCGCAGGCCCGGTTCTCACTCCACCTACCGTCATCCAGTACAGCCCGATCTACAACGACACCATCGCGACGAACAGTTCTTTCGCCGCTCAGTTTGACCGTGCCATGGATCCCGGTACATTCTTCCTTGATCCTAGCTCTGTCTCTGTCGCTCTCTACGACGCTACGCTCGGTACGTACTTGACCGGTGGGACTCTCAGCTTCTCTTCCGATCTGAGTGTTCTTTCCGTAAAACCCGCTTCCGCTCTCACCACCGGACACGTCATTTATTTCTATGTTTATAATGGGCGCGATCTCTCTGGAAATCCACAAAGCAACTTCTACACCCTCGGCAACGTAGGCGCTTCGGCCGACACCGCAGCTCCTGTTGTTCTTGAAACGAACCCGCCGGCAAACCTCACCGGTGTTACCCCCAACGTCCCAATCCAAATCGAATTCAACAAGGAAATGGACCCCACGTCGATCGCCAATTTGCAACTTCTGCAAGGCAGCACGCGCGTCGCCGTAACCGTCTCCTTCACAAGGCTGAACCACGTGATCGTGCTGACGCCTAACGTGCCGCTGCAATTCAGCACCGTGTATACCATCTCGATAAATGGTGTAAAGGATTCGACCGGCAACACATTCTCTGGCACGCAGCTTGTCAACTTCACCACCGGGACGACGATCAAGGTGAATGCACCTTCCGCTGTTACCGTGACCCCCTGCTGCAGCCAGATCAGCGTTCCTGACAACTCCACGATCCAGATCGTGTTTGACTCGCCCATGGATCCGCTGACGTTTGATGCGTCGGTCGGTGGAGCAACTCTCAAACTGCAGAGTACCAGCGCGATCGTGCCGACCACGGTCAGCTTCTCTCTGGATTACAAGACCGTAACGCTTACGCCATCGGCGCCATTGACCTCTGCGACCGTCTACACCATCACGCTCGACGGCAACCTGCTAACAGACATGGCTGGATATCTCCTGAGACCCAGCAGGACTGAATCGTTCACGGCTCAGTAACACAGAACGCCGCGACCTTTTGCGGCAAAGAAAAATGAATCTGCGGGATAGGGAGTTCGAAAATCGAGTGATGCCGGAGGGTGGCAGCCGACAGTCGGGTTCCCTCGAGAAGTGCGATGAAGCTTGCGCGTCTTGCCACGACGCTCTCTGCCCATGGTGCGGACAAGCAGTCTCCTCGGAGAAATAGCTTGATGGTCGCAACTCGGCACCTCAGTCATGGTGAGCCTCGTGTTTGTCTACCTGTAAACCACGCGCGGTTTTCCCCAGGGTCAATGCTGCGAATCCCCCGACGATCTCTGGGGGTAGCCCTCAGGGGTCCCACGATACGCCAGCGAGACCAGAATAACTTAAGTCTTTTATTTATAATATATTACAAAATGGAAGGGACGGACGCAAAAAGAGGTATTTTGTTTCCCAAAAACCCGCGATTCTCACCCCCGTTCAGGCATGGCGCAGGTCTCCCTCACTAACCGTTTTATTGTCTTATAGTTACAATGATGGCATGCGTCTTGGGATTGGCCGCCCAAGTGCCCATATCTTGATTGCAGGTGCATGTGATCGAATGGGAGGGAACGAAGTGAGTCCGCGGAAATTGCCCTGGTATGCTCTGCAGGTACGCACCCGCTACGAGCGCATGGTTTTTGACTCGCTCGTGGACAAAGGATACGAGGCCTTTTTGCCCCTATGCCACACCACGCGCCAATGGTCTGATCGCCAGAAAAAGGTGAGCGCCCCACTGTTCCCTGGCTATCTGTTCTGCCGGTTCAATGCGCAGGAACGATCCCCCATCATTCGAACCGCTGGGATGATTCAAATTGTGGGCTACGGTCACATGCCCGTTCCACTCGACGAACAGGAAATTGCGGCGATCGAGACAGTGGTAGATTCCGGCTTGCCAAACGAACCTTGTTCCTTTCTCGATATCGGCGACAGCGTGATGATTACCGCCGGACCACTTGCGGGGCTTGAAGGAATTCTGACGGAATATCGCGGTACGCAGAGATTGATTCTCTCGATCAACTTACTGCAACGTTCGATTGCCGTGGAGGTCAATCCGTCATTTGTTTCGCCTCGCCCCTCGCTGATGGGACAGCTCGGAAACATGGGAAGAGGGATCGAGGAACTGCAATGCGCTTGATAGCGCGAGCGACAGATTAGCGAACAAGCTTTGGCTTTGAGGTATGTAGCCCGGTTGGGCTGAGAGAGCTGCCAAGGGGCATGATTTGGTTTCGGAAAAAACAACCTGGCCGAGTTCCGACGAGGTCGTCAAAGATGACGTTCCGAGTCTAGAGCCATCTCCCGTGTCGTCCGGGGCGGCAGCAGAACGTTTGTCGATCCATTCCATCGATCCACTCACCGACCCTCGTTGGAACTCATTCGTCGAGCGACACCCTAGGGCGTCTATCTTTCATACCAGCGCTTGGGTAAAGACCCTTCAGCAGGCCTATGGCTACAAGCCAGTTGCATTTACTACGACGCCCGCGGGCAAGGACCTCACGAATGGAGTCATTTTTTGCCACGTAGATAGCTGGCTCACGGGCAAACGGCTGGTTTCGCTCCCTTTTTCCGATCATTGTGAAGTTCTGGCTGATGAGGAAAAGGATTTGCGCGTGGTGACAACTGAACTCGAACGGCAGGCCAGAAGCGGTGACTGCAAATACGTGGAATTACGGCCGATTGCTCCACTCGAATTGTCAACATCGCTGTTTCGTTCCATTGAAACCTATCATTTTCACCAACTGGATCTTGCACCGGACCTCGATACGATATTCAAGAATTTTCACAAGGACTCGATCCAAAGAAAAATTCGAAGGGCAGAACGCGAAGGATTGGAATATCGGGAGGCTACTCCCTCGGAGCACGTTGAGCGTTTCTATCGTTTGTTTACGATCACGCGACAACGCCACCAGGTGCCGCCGCAACCACTCGGCTGGTTCCGTCACTTGATTGACAACTTCGGAGACGCTCTTAAGATTCGGATGGCGTTTAAGAGATGGGAAACCGATCGCCAGCATCCTTACCATCCGGCACAAGGACACCATGGTCTATAAGTATGGGTGTTCTGACGTCCGCTACAACTCGCTGGGCGGAATGCATCTCCTGTTCTGGAGTTCCATCCAGGAAGCGAAGAATGCAGGATTGAGAGTGTTCGATTTCGGGCGTTGCGACAGCGACCAACCTGGGTTGATCACCTTCAAGCGGCGTTGGGGTGCAAGAGAATCAACCCTGACCTATTCACGGTATGCCGCGGAAGATAATTCCTCGGTTCATTTTCCGCCGGCCGAACATTCACTCAAGATGAGGCTCGCAAAACGAATATTCACGCATCTCCCGGCCAGGTGCCTGCCAATTCTCGGCAGCTTACTTTACAAACACGTAGGGTGAAGCAGATGTTGGCAAAGAAGACAAAAGACAAGGCCAATCTCAGCAGAGCCTTGACGCTTCCGCAATCAACGCGGAAATTGCCATCTTATGAGCACCCCACGTATGTCCTGATCAGTCCGGTCTACAACGAAGAACAGTTCATTGGCCCGATGATCGAGTCAATTGTTGCGCAGACTGTTTTGCCCAAACCGTGGGTCATCGTGAACGATGGTTCCACTGACAAAACGGCAGCGATCATACAATCCTATGCACGGCGTTATCCCTTCATCGAATTGATCAATCTCCCGCAACATGCGACTCGAGAACCTGGAGGAGAAGGCGCCGTCCAATTGGCCTTCCATCTGGCGCAGGCATGGCCCCATGATTTTCTTGCCCGATTCGATGCCGACCTGGAATTTTCACCCGATTACATTGAGAGAATACTGTTTGAATTTGCCAAAGACGAAACACTTGGAATTGCTGGTGGGGGGCTGTACGTCGAGCGAAACGGCAGTCTCGAACTGGAAAAAGTTCCCCATTATCACGTACGCGGCGGAGTGAAAATGTATCGAAGGAAGTGCCTTGAGCAGATCGGAATCTTGTCCACCACGATGGGTTGGGACACGATTGACGAAATATACGCGTGGAAACATGGCTGGAGGACAAGAAGCTTCTTTGATAATCGGGTGATCCATAAACGCCCAACCGGAAACGGACTTTCCCTCAAAGAGATTTCCTGGCAACGTGGTAAAGGAGAGTACCTTACCTGGAGCCATCCCCTTTTTGTCTCACTCAAGAGTGTAAAGGTTGCCGCCACCAGTCCCACTCGTGCCATTTATTATGTGGGTGGATTTCTGGATTGTTATTTGAAAAGTGAGAAACGGCTACAGGATCCCACTTTCAGGCGAATACGACGAAGGCAGCAACTGAAACGGATGCTGACTCTGGGTATTTCGGCCGGAAAATAGTGTGACCGCTTCTTTGTCGAGTGGGGCTTAATAAAGCCTCTTGAGAGTCGCTGCCTATCTTTGTTCTCGGAATTGGTACTCCCCAAGCTCTCGAAGTTATGAAGTCACTTCTTCTCGACTACTCTGGCGTCCCTACGTAGGCCTCTTCTGCGGTAGATGGTCCTTCTGAAGAGGAGATGAGGATTCAAGTACTGCCTATTTACCCAGGAGGGCACGATTCAGGTACCCAACTAGAGTCTGGACGAATGGTTTCTCGAGGATGCCTATGTGGCCCCCGGGGACGTTGTAAACTTCGACGCCACCTTTAACGACATTGTCCCAGCCCAAGGTCAGGTCTTTCCCAAACTCTTTGGTGCGGCCAGTGGCTCTGAACAGGTGAACTTTACCGCTGAAGATCTTGGGCGTAAATTCCTGGCCAATAGAGGCAAACATGATGACCTTGTCTTCCACTGGCTTCAATGTGTCCTCGCGCATCTGATCGATGCCGCTCCTCAGGCCTAATTTAAAACGCAACATATCAGCCCGCCAGGCAACCAAATCTCTGAGGTCGTGATACATCTCTTTGAATTCACCCTTCACCAGACGGCGCCCGTACTTCTGAAACCGGTCTATGAAATAAGTGGTACGGAATCGGAGTGATTTCATCAAGGGAAGGTTGCGATAGTAAGCCGGGTTTCCTGTGTCAAGGAGGGCTACTAGAGAGACCTTCTCGCCCGCCGCGACTAATTGGGTGGCGACTTCATAAGCGACCATACCGCCAAAGGACAGACCAGTGACTTGATATGGACCGTGGGGTTGCACTCTTTGGATGTCGTGAATATAAAGGGTCGCGAGTTCTTCCACCGTGGGAACTTTTTTGGAGGTGTCGAGGTCAGGCGCACACACCCCATAAACAGGTTGATCATCATCGAGAAGGGCGGCCATTTCTCTGTAACGGAAGACATGACCAGTCCCGCAGTGCATGCAAAAGAGAGGAACGCGATGGCCGCCGGTCTTAATGGGCACGATCAGGGTAGGCTCGCCGGCTTCCTTGCCGAGGATATTTGCGAGCGCTTCGACTGTTGGAGCTGCGGCCAAATGGGATAAATCCATTCTGCGATGAAATTTCTTTTCGATTGCTGCCATAAGTTTTGCCGCCAATAAAGATTGTCCACCGAGGTCAAAAAAGTCGTCCTTTACCCCTATATTTGGCTGCTGGAACACTTGTTCCCAGATCGCCACCAGATCGGTTTCCGTGCTGTTTCTGGGCGCAACGTAGGCATGGCGAATATCGGCAGATTGATGGAATGCATTCGTACGCTGGCTATGCCCAAGTGGCCCGACATCCTTCAGGTGTTTGGCAGGATCTGCCAAGAAATGGCGAAGAACTGTTTCATAGTCCTGCAGAACCCCACGGATGGTAGCGGCGTCGTATAGATCGGGATTGTATTCCAGTTGCGCTCGTAGACCTTCTTTGCGCTCGACGATGCCCAGCTGCATTTCGAATGAGGTTCCAACGCTAAAGCTAGGCATGGGTGTGACCGTGAGTTGTTTCAATTTGCGAGGTTGTAGAAAAGCGGCTTGATAGAAAAAGTAAAATTGAAACAGAGGATTTCTTCCGTGAGAGGAACGTACTTTCAAATTCTCTACGAGAATTTCAAATGGCAGGTCGGTGTGACCGAGCGCGTCAAACGTAATATCTCGAGCCTGTTGAATCAACTCAAGAAGTGTTGGATTCGACGTAAGATTAAGCCGCAGAGCGATAGGTCCAGAAAATGGTCCGATGAGCGGCTCAGTTTCGGTACGGCGATTGGCAACCGGCGAGCCAATGAGAATGTCATTCTGCTCGGAGTACTTAGAGAGGAGCGCTCCGAATGCGGCCAGCATGAGCATGAACATCGTTACGCTTTGCGATTGGCCGAAGGCTTTAAGAGCTTGAGTCAACTCTTCGGGCAAGAGATGAGTTTCAATGGCACCTTGGGACGCGCGATTCTTGCTTAGAGGGCGATCGGTCGGAAAATCGAGTACAGGTAGATCGCCAGAGAGAGTGCGTGTCCAGAACTCCAGATGTTCCTTGGCCTCATCCGAGGCTAGCCACTCTTTCTGCCAAGTTGTGAAATCGCTGTACTGAATAGTGAGCGGTGGGAGGGAAGGCTTCCGACCGTCGGTTAGGGAGTCGTACGCAGCCCAGAGATCGTTTTGCATTACCTTGTGTGACCAGCCATCGGAGAGAATGTGATGAACAGTCGTCACCAAAACCGCTTCCTCGGGCTGCAAGCGGAAGATTCGCGCACGGAATAAAGGGCCTTTTGCGAGGTTAAAGGGAACAGCCGCTTCGTCACGGATATGACGATTGAGCTTCGATTCACGTTCGGACAGTGGAATCGCTTGAAGATCTGTGATCTCTAGCGAGAAAGTGGAATCTGGTGAAATAACCTGGGAAAGTTCGCCTTCGATCTCGTCAAAAGTGGTTCGCAAGGTCTCGTGGCGCTCGATTAAATGACGATAGCTTCGCTCAAGGGCATCGATAGAAAGAGGACCTCCAACACGAACGCATGCGGGAAGGTGAAATGCAGAATTGTCCGGATCCAATTGAGCGAGGCGCCAAAAACGCAGCTTGAATCGGACTTGCGGGCATCGCGTAAACAGGCGAAGTCTCAGATTCGGTATCTGACAGTGGGGGGGATAGTTCTGGCTCCTTCGGAGGAATGTCCTTCTTGGCAATTGACAGGGCTTGGCCCCCCGACAAAGATAGTTCTTCCAGCTTGCGATCTGGGTTCGTGGCGACAGCTTCGAGTAACTCACGGAAATTGTCGAGTAAATGCTGCGCGCGTGCCGGGGAGTAGATATCCGTGTTGTATTCGAGCGAAAGTCGCCAGCCAACTTCGCGCTCTACCATGAAGAAGCAGAGATCATAGAGCGCGCCCTGAGACTTGCTTGGGAGCGTTGACATGCGAATGCCTGCAAATTCGAACACAAAGGTTGCGGCACGTGCATATTCCCGCTGGCAAATGAAATTAATCAGATACAGAGGTTCGCTGTATGGGTCCTGTTCCGGCCGAATGGCTTTCAGAACATTTTCTTGCGGGATATCCTGATTCGCGAAAGCTTCCCAAACGGTCTCTTTCACGCTGTTGGCAAACGCCGCAAACGTGGGAGAACCAGCGCTTTGATTCCGGAACACCAGGTGGTTTATAAAGAGACCGATCAGCCCTTCGAGATCAGTCCGGTTGCGCCCGGCAATCGTTGAGCCCACCGTGATGTCGTTTTCACCAGTGGCTTTCCGCAGGACCATCATGCAAGCGGCAAGGGTGGTGATAAACATCGTGCCACCCTGCTTATTGCTGAAATCTCGAAGCGCGTCCGTCAGATTCTTGGGTAAAAGGTACGACAGAATCGCGCTGTTGATTGTGCGTGCTTTTGGTTTCGGCAGGTCGCCAGCAACCTCCAGGCGTTTGTAGCCCGTTAGCTTTTTCTTCCAGAACTCCAGTTGCTGCTTGATTTCTTCCCGATCTAGCCACTCTTTCTGCCACATTACATAGTCGCCGTATTGGATCTCTAAATCGGGCAATGGTGAGGGGCGACCTTCAGCGAAAGCGCTGTACAACTTCTGCAATTCCTCCATGATCAAGCTAATGGACCAACCATCGCAGACGATGTGATGCAGGGTGAGTGTAAGGACGTATTGAGTGTCCTGAAGGCGTATCAGGCCGATTCGTAGGAGAGGCCCATTTAGGAGATCAAAACTCCGCTTCGCTTCCTCCCCGCAGAGGTGATCGAATTTCGCTTCGCGTTCGGCATCAGGCAATCCACGGAGATCGGTGAAATTCAGCTTGAGATCTAAGGCAGGTGGAATCAGTTGGACTGGCTGCCCTTCCGAAACCGTGAATGTGGCGCGTAATATCTCATGCCGGCGAACAATTTCATTGAATACACGGCGGATGATGACCGGATCGACGGGACCATCGAGCGTCCAACGGAAAGAGGCATTGTACGCGGGATATCCTGGCTTCGCCCGATCGGCGTACCACATCCTTTCCTGCGTCGGCGACAGTGGAAAAACGTAGGTGTCGCTGGAAATTGCTTCTGGGGCGGGAGTTTCTGTAGAGTTTTTGTTTTCTACCCCAAGAGTGGTGTCGATTGGTTTGGCGATATCGCTCATCCGATCCTGTTCATCCTGATCACCCCGGCACTCGATATTTCTGCCGGGCCACTGGCTTGAGGGCGGGCACCTGGGATTTCGGTTTTGCCTGTTCTTTGCCCATCTCTGCCAACACGCCAGCTATGGTTCTTTCCTGCAGCAGTAGACGCGGAGTAATTGTCAATCCGGCATTTGCCGCTCGAGAAGTAATTTGAAAAACGTGCAGAGAATCCGCGCCAAGTTCGAACAGGTTGTCGGTGATTCCCACACGCTCCACCCTTAACACCTCGGCCAGTATGTCTGCCAGTGTTTTTTCCTGTGGTGTGCCAGGAGCTACGTACTCTCGCTGGCGAACCGTACCTTGCACATCGGGTGCTGGCAATTTTGCGCGGTCCACCTTGCCGTTCGGGTTTAACGGAAGCGCATCCATCTGCATGTAAGCGAAGGGAATCATGTGCGCCGGAATTTTGGCCTGCAGGAATTCGCGAAGTTCCGTGCCGGAGATATTTTTCCCCGGACGCGCCGTGAAATAGGCAACCAGTTTCTTGTCGCCCGGGCCATCCTTCCTGGCCATTACCGTGACTTCAAGAACATCCTGGTGCTCGGCCAGAATGGCTTCGATTTCGCCCAGCTCGATCCGGAATCCGTGAATCTTTACCTGGTTGTCTATGCGGCCGAGGAAATCAATATCCCCTTCCGTCAGGAATCGGGCAACGTCTCCCGAGCGATACATGCGCGCAGCAGGGCGAGAGGAAAATGGATCCGCAACAAATTTCTCTGCCGTCAGCTCTGGGCGTTTGTAATAGCCCAAAGCAACTCCAGGTCCGGCGATGTACATTTCGCCGACGACTCCCGGAGGAACGGGCTGCTGCTTCGAGTCGAGAAGATAGATATTCATGTCAGGAACAGGAACGCCGATAAGGCTGCGATTCTCCACCTGTATCTCCTCGGCGAACAGGCGGCGATAGGTGCAATAAATCGCTGCTTCCGTGGGTCCGTACATGTTGAGAAGTTGTGGGTTTGCATCGCCATGTCGCTTCACCCATGGGCGGAGGTTTGTGAAGTTCAATGCTTCACCGGCAAGGATGACATAACGAAGAGCCAGCGGTTCTACCGTGCCGGCTTCTTCAACCTGGATCAATTGATAGAAAGCCACTGGCGTTTGGCAGAGAACGGTGACTTTCTCCTTCACAAGCAATTGATAGAACTCTTGCGGAGAACGGGTGACCCAGAAGGGAACGACAACAAGTCGTCCACCGGAAAGCAGACTGGCCCAGATTTCCCAGACAGAAACGTCAAACGAGTAGGTGTGAAAGAGCGACCAGACATCGGTTTCGTTGAACTGATACCAAGGCTCAGTCGCTTTCAGCAGGCGAACCACATTCGCGTGTGTAACCATCACACCCTTCGGTTTGCCCGTTGAACCCGAAGTGTAAATCATATAGGCGATGTTCCCGGGGCCCGCCAACGCCTCCAAATTACTCTTCGATTCCTGATCCACCATCGGCCAATCTTTATCAACTGCGATTACTTCCGCGTTGTGCTGCGGCAAGCCGGCCACGAGCCGATCCTGTGTCAGCAAAACCGAAGGCTCTGCGTCTTCGAGCATCATCACCAGGCGTTCCTTCGGATAGGAAGAATCGATTGGCACGTAGGCCCCGCCTGCTTTTAGAACGGCGAGGAAAGAGACGATCATTTCGAGCGAACGTTCAAAACACACGGCCACCAGTGAATCGGGTTTGACCCCTTTCTTGCGTAATACCCTGGCCAGTTGGTTGGCGCGTTCGTTTAATTCGCGGAAGGTCATGGATTCTTCACCCATGACAAGAGCGACATTTTCCGGTATCCGCGCTGCCTGGCGTTCAAAGAGATCTTTCATGGTCTCCGTAACGGTAAATTCAGTCAGATTCGGATTCCACGAACGGATCAAGGAGTCGACTTCCACGGGTGTCATGAGTGGCAGGGCGTCAACATCGCAATCAGGGTTTGTCACGGCGCCAATCAAGAGGTTCTTAAAATGACCCAACCAGCGTGCCACCGTGGATTCGTCAAAAAGGCCAGTGTTGTAGTCGCAATCAATCATCAGTCCTTGATCGGACTCAACGACGTTAAAGAAAAGATCGAAATTGACGGCGCTCTTCGCATTGGGATCGACCGTGGCTTTTAAGCCGCCAAAGTCTGACCCTGCATTAATCCGTTCCAGATTGAATTGCACTTCCATGAGTGGGAGGCGGCTCGGATCGCGTGGAATGCCCAGGCGACGAACCAACGTGCCATAGGTGTAGGACTGGTTGTCATAGGCGTCCAGAAGCGTTTTCTTTACCTCCGCCAGCAATTGAGCGAAAGACTCGCCTTCCTTGAAACGCGCACGAAGCGGAAGGAAATTCACGCAATGGCCAACCAGATTGCCGTTGTCCAGAAGTGACTGGCCGGCAGTTGGCACGCCAATCACCACATCGCTTTGCATGGACAACCGGTGGAGCAGCGTCTGAAAGCCAGAGAGTAGCGTGACGAATAGCGTGCAACCCTTTTTAGAGCCGAGCTGCTTGATCTTGAGATAGTCGCTGGCCTCAATTTTGGCGCGATACGTTGCGCCGGCATAGCCCTTTACAGCCGGACGCGGATGATCGAGAGGCAAATCCAGGGCCGGTGGAATGTCCTTGAATTGGCCCAGCCAATACGTCTTCGACCTTTTTGCTTTCCACGGACTGTTTCTGCCCGGCCTGCTCGATAGCATAGGTGCTGAACTGAACTACGGGAGTAAGCTCAGGCGCTTTGCCCTGCGTTTTTGCGGCGTAGAGTATCGAAAGGTCTTCAAGAAGAACATTGGTCGACCAGCCGTCGCAGACCATGTGGTGCGAAGTGAAGAGCAGCATGTGGCGCGTTGGTTCGAGTTTCACCAGTTCCGAACGTACCAGTGGCCCCTTGGTCAGATCGAAAGGGGTCCGGGCATCTTCGGCCAAAAGCTTTTTCAGCTCTTTATCTCGATCGGCGGCATTCAAGCCGGAAAGATCGCGAACAGGAATCGCGAGTTTCAAGGAATTCTGAAAGTGCAAGGTCGCCCCATCCGGGTCGACCGTGGCGCGCAAGGCTTCGTGCCTGGCAATCGCGGTATTCACGGCATCGCGCAATGCATCAACCTGCAAATTTCCCTCGAGGTAGACACTGAAAGATTCGTTGAACGAGCAGGATGCTGCTTCGTCCATCTTGGCGGCCAGAAAGATCTCGCGCTGTGGCTCGGTCATGGGAGCGGTGGCAGCGCCAGAGAGAACTGCCACAGCTGCCGTTGTGGACTTCGCTTCCGAGCTATTCTCAGAGGGCAGCGGAAGAACGCCGCCGGCCTGCATCTCGGCGATGGTTTCTTCGAATGCGCGGACAATGCGGTCCAGATCGGCTTCACTGTGTTGCGTGGTCAGGAAGCACGGGAAATTTTCCAGGATATGCACGCCTTTTTCGCGCAGGCTGAAGTAGAAAAGACTGCTGAACGCGAAATCGTTGGGGAAACTGAAATAGAAGACGCTGGAAAAATTCTCGATGTGCGTCGGAACCTGATTCTTCTCGAGGATGGTATTGAGTTTCTTGACGAGATTCGGCAGCACGACTGTTCAGATTGCGCTGGAGTTCGGGTCCCTGTTCCTTCAGATATTTCAATACTGCGACGCAGGCTGCCATGGCCAGCGGATGGCGAACAAAGGTACCCGCGAAGAAGGTAACTCCTACTTCAGGATAGGAATCGTCGCCAAACTGCCAGGTGCCCCCATCGAGGGCATCCATGAATTTCGCTTTGCCGGCGAGAACACCGATGGGCATTCCACCCGCCACAACCTTGCCATAGGTGGCGAGATCCGCACGGATGTCAAACAGCGCCTGACAGCCGCCAGGGTGAGAGCGGAATCCGGTGACCACTTCGTCGAACACCAGGCAAATTTCAGTTTCTTCGGTAATTCTGCGCAACTCTTTCAGAAACTTGACGGGTTGCAGATTCGGGTGACGGCTCTGGACTGGTTCGACGAGCACAGCGGCCACATCGTGCGCGTTTTTCCGGATCCATTCTAGAGTTTCATCGCTCCCATATTCCAGAACCACCATGTTTCCAACATTTTCCCGAGGGATACCCGGGGCAATGGGCATGGCATGCGGCTCGCCACCTTTTTTTATGCCTTTGACCAGAACTTCATCGAACATTCCGTGATAATCACCGGCAAAAAAGACCACTTTATTGCGGCCAGTGACTGTTCGCGCCACACGCATCGCCGCAATTACGGCTTCCGAGCCGGTATTGCAGAAAGTGGCGCGCTCGTTGCCAGTCATTTCGCAGAGCAGAGTGGCAGCTTCACCAGCCAGAAGAGTCTGTGGCCCAATTTCAAATCCCTCGTGCAGTTGTTTCTCGAGAGCCTTCTCGATGTACTCCGGGCGATGTCCGAGCATGATCGGACCAAAACCATTCAACAGGTCTACGTACTCATTGCCGTCGATATCCCAGAGATGCGAACCCTTGGAGCGATCGGTGATGATGGGATAAACCATCTCTTTCCATTGCACACGGAAACCTGTCACCACGCGCGGATCCGCCAGAACTTGCCGATATTCCTGTGTTTTGGATTTAGAGGTGTGGGTGCGCTTTGTGTAGCGCGCAGTCAATTCGCGAATGTATTTTACTTGTTGGGGAGTAAGCTCACCCGAAACACTTTTTTGCAGGGGCTTGAACGGCGTATAGCCCTTCAACTCCTTTACGTGCTCAGCCGCCGGTGATGCAGGAGCAGATTGCGATGTTGGAGACGAGGCGACCGGAGCGGGCACGTTCAACGGGGGAGCCACAGTGATCGGGACAGGACTTGCATTCTGCAAGGTGGCCAATTGTTGGACGAACAGCTGGTTCATCGCCTGCAGTTGATCCCGCATGAGTTGTTCGATCTGGCTGGCAGCAACAGGTGCGCCGGTAGGCAAATTCACCGGTGCAGATGAAGCCTGCGGAATAGCGGCTGGTTGCGGTACGGCAACTGGAACTCGGGCCTGTTCCTGAAACTTGTCTGCCGGAATTTTTTCATCGACGTAGTTCGAAAGGGAATCGAGCGTAGCGAGATCGCCAAGTAGTTGACGGAACGTAATCTTCAGATTGAACTTGCTCTGCAAGGCTTGCGTGACTTGTGTGAGGAATAGGGAATCGAAACCCATATCCAGGAAAGTTGCGGAGCTATCGGCCTCCGAAACATTCACGCCAGAAAGATCCTGGAAGATATCAATAAGCATCGCCCGAAGTTTTTCTCTCCGGGGCGGCTGTGCAGCGTTGGACTGAGTCATCGTGCTCTCCTGAAGCGGTAAACTCGGTGTTGAAACTACTGGCGGAGATACTGGTTGCCGTTGTGGCTCGGTTGTCAGCACTGGCGCGGCAGGTACTTCCGCGGCTTGAACTGCTTCTAGCTTTGGTTCAAACCAGAATCTCTTGCGCTCAAATGGGTACGTGGGTAGAGACACTCGGTGCCGTTGCCCAGTCGCGTGGAATTTTGTCCAGTCCGGTTGAACCCCACCCAGCCACAGCCAACCGAGGGCTTGCTGAATTGCCAAACTTTCCGAAACTTGCGGTGTACCGTCCGTTAGCGACGACACGACAATCTGCTCGGATGACCTCGAGCCATGCTGACGAGCCAACGCGGCCAGTACATTGCCGGGGCCCACTTCAAGCAACAGACAATCTTCCTTTTCACGAAGCTGAGCGATACCGCGAGAAAAGTTCACTGCCTCGCGGAAGTGGCGAGCCCAATAGCCGGGATCCGTGGCTTCTTTTTCGGTGATCCAATTACCGGTGACGCCGGATAGGTACGGCCGGTTCGGGGCGGACAATTTAATCTTGCGAACTTCGGCCATGAATGGTTCGAGAATCGGATCCATCATCGAGGAATGGAACGCGTGAGAAGTGTGGAGGCGTCGGGCAGCGATGTCACGGCGCTGGAGTTCGGCTTCAAATTTGTCCATTGCATCGATCGGCCCAGCGACCACGCAAAGCGAAGGAGCATTGATCGCGGCAATCGAAAGCTCCGTACTCAGAAGCGGCCGAATCTCCGGACGCGCCCATGCGTACGCCGAGCATAGCGCCGTGTGGCAATGACTGCATCATACGGCCACGTGCAGCGATCAATTGCAGCGCATCGGAAAGGGAGAAAACACCGGCAAGGCAAGCTGCGACAAACTCCCCCACGCTGTGGCCAATCATGAAGCGTGGTTCAATGCCCCAGGACATCCACAGTTTTGCCAAGGCATATTCCGTCGTAAAGATAGCTGGTTGCGCCAAGAGTGTTTGCGTTACTTGATCACGCAACTCGTCGTTTACTCCGCCTTCTGGATAAATCAATGTCCGGAGATCGAGACCAAGCGCAGGTTGCAAAAGCTTGGCGCAGCGGTCGACTTCTTCACGGAAGACTGGTTCCGTCTCGTAGATTTCGCGTCCCATGTTGGGCTGTTGCGAACCCTGACCGGGGAAAAGGAAGCAGACGCCAGGATTGCCTGAGCGAGAAGATCGGGTAAACAGACGCTTGGTATCTTTGGATGAAAGTGCGGCGCTGGCGTCTTCGGCGAGCGGGCGACAAGGATGCGTCGGTGATCGAAGGCGCGTCGCCCAGCCTCGAGCGTAAAGGCCACATCAGCTAGGTTGGCGTCCGGGTTGGACTTGAAATACGCTGCGAGATTTTGTGTCGCCGCGTCCAGAGCTGCCGCAGATCGAGCAGACAACACCAGCAATTCCGCTGGGCGAGATGAAGGTTCTGAAGGCGCGACGGCGGCTTGTTCCAACACCACGTGCGCATTAGTGCCGCCCACTCCAAAGGCGCTGACTCCCGCCCGCCTTGGCGCCCCTTCGGTTTTCCAGTCGGTGACTGCCGTATTCACGCGAAATGGACTATTGGACATATCGAACTTCGGGTTCGGCTTCTTAAAATGCAGCGTGGGCGGAAATTTTCCTGAGCGAACGATCTGTGTGGCATGAATCATGCCCGCAACGCCAGAAGCAATATCGAGGTGCCCTATATTGGTCTTCGCTGTCCCGACGACACAAAATTGTTTCGCGTCTGTATGTGCTCGAAACGCTTTTGAAAGTGCCGCAAGTTCAATCGGATCGCCGAGTGGCGTGCCTGTTCCATGAGCTTCGATATAACCGATCGTGCGGGGATCAATACCAGAAGCCTCCTGGGCCATGGCAATCACACTGGATTGACCTTCGACGCTAGGAGCGGTGTATCCGACCCGAGAAGATCCGTCGTTGTTCAGAGCAAAACCGCGGATGACTGCGTAAACCTGATCGCCGTCACGAACCGCGTCCTCATAGCGCTTCAGCAGGACTGCACCCACACCACTTCCGAACACGGTTCCCTGCGCGTCTGCGTCAAACGTACGCGTGTGCCCGTCAATGGAACCCATGCTCCCTTCCTGGAAGACATATCCGCGGTTTTGTGGAAGAGGAATCGAGACTCCTCCAGCAATGGCCATATCGCATTGAAAGGTAAGTAGGTTTTGACTAGCCTGACAGATAGCCACAAGCGACGTGGAGCATGCGGTCTGTAGTGTGATGCTGGGGCCGCGAAGGTTTAACTTGTAGGAGACCCGAGTGGCAAGAAAATCCGGGAAACTGCCCATCATCTCCAGGAAATTTTCAATCTGATAACCTTCGGTAAAACTATCAATGAACTTCGGACTCTTGCACAGTCGGCTCAGGAAGTAAGAAGGCAAACTGCTTCCGGCAAATACCCCAACGGATCCGGGATAATCCAATGGGTTGTAGCCCGCATCTTCGAAAGTTTCCCAACAACATTCGAGAAAAATGCGGTGCTGTGGGTCCATAAGCTCCGCTTCTCGGGGAAGAATTCCGAAGAATGCGGGGTCAAAAAGATCAATATCCTTTAAAATTCCGCGTGCCCGGACGTAGTTTGCTGCCTTCGCTTTTTCAGCAATTTCCGAAACGTCCAGTTCCTCAACCTTGAGGTGAGAGATAGATTCGACGCCCGAAAGCTGATTTCGCCAGAATTCAGCTACGGTCCCTGCGCCCGGGAATCTTCCCGCCATGCCAACTATCGCAACACCTTCGAGCGAAGGATTAAATGGATCGTGCGTCTTCAAGGTTTGGCCCCTCTAGCGTTGCGCATCCGTGAAAAGGCATCGCGCTGCTTGGCAGCCTGATTCTGGACTGCAGCGAATGCGGTCGCTTTTTCCCCCTGCCCGGCTAGATGCTTTGCCAGGCTCCGGACCGTTGTGAATTCAAAAAGGTCCGTAATCTCAAGTTCCTTTTTGAGTTCTTGTTCCAAGCGGAGATGAATCGCGACAAGTTGAAGTGAATTTCCACCCAGGTCGAAAAAATTATCATCCAATCCAATCGAATCGATTCGGAGGACGCGTTTCCATTCATTGCTGATCGCCCGCTCGATAGGGTTGCCAGCCGCGGAATCAAGCACATGTTCCTCGGCGACGGTTGTAGCAGGAAGGGAGCTACGATCAATCTTACCGTTCGAGTTCAGTCGAAACTCTTTCACTCGAACGAAGAAACTCGGAACCATATACTCTGGCAATTTGGCCGAGAGGAATTCCTTCAATTCACGCGGCGAAACAGGTGGATTAGAAGCGGGTACGTAGTACGCAACAAGTTGCTTGACGTCGTTTTCTGTCGTCTTAACCGCCATGCAGACTTGTTTGACACCCGCATGTCCTGCCAATGCGGATTCAACCTCTCCCGGTTCGATGCGGTGGCCGAGTATTTTGACTTGATCATCTATGCGGCCCAGGAATTCGATGCAACCGTCATGGCGCCATCTTGCGAGGTCACCCGTTCGGTACATGCGTCCACCAGGTACTTTGCCAAACGGATCAGCAAAAAATCTACTTGTGGTTAACTCGGGTACGTTCAAGTAACCGCGCGCAACGCCATCTCCGGCGGCCCACAGTTCTCCTACAGCACCTACCGGGACGGGCAGGCGTTCCTCGTCAAGAATGTATACAAAAGTCCCTGCTATCGGCCTACCGATGGGTACAGAACCAGAAACCAGATCTTCAAGACGAATGACATGGCAGCATGTGAAGGTGGTTCCTTCTGTAGGGCCGTACCCATTGATCAAGGTAGTCTGTGGCAGACTTTCCAGTACGCGACGGACATGCCGTGTAGAGAGCACGTCACCTCCGGCCAAGAGCTGTCTTATGGGACGCAAGTCCTCCAATCGTTCTTCGACAAACAGGTTGAAAAGTCCGGAGGTCAGCCAAAGTGTCGTGACACCGTGATCGCGAATGGTACTGCCAAGGCTGCTGAGAGAAAATGCACCTGAGGGCATTAAGACCAGCTTTCCACCGTTTAGCAGCGCGCCCCATATCTCAAACGTAGAAGCGTCGAAAGAAACGGGAGAAGCCTGTAGGAAGACTACTTCGGGGCCAAACTGGCAATAATTTGTATTTCGAACCAGACGAACGATAGAACGATTTTCAACCAAAACACCCTTGGGACGGCCCGTCGAGCCTGAGGTATACATCACATAGGCGAGATCAGAGGCGCTTGAGTTCGCCACACTGAAATCTTCGTCGGACTCATCACCGGAAAGCTCTTCCATCAAGATTGTCGAAACTCCAGGAGCACCAGCGGCGACGGAGGCCAGCGACTTCTGCGTCAGCATGACGGGAGTCTTGGTGTCAGCCAGCATGAAGTCGAGTCGCTCTCGCGGATATGTGGAATCAAACGGGACGTATGCTCCCCCAGCTTTTACGACAGCCAAGAGAGCGACAATGAGATCGAGCGAACGTTCCAGGCAGACACCTACCAGAACTTCTCGTCCAACACCCTGGCGAATGAGCTGACGCGCAAGCTGATTCGCACGAGAATTGAGTTGTATATAGGTCAGCTGTTCGGACCCTGATTCGACTGCGATTGAGTTAGGTTGCGCGGAACAAACCTCTTCGAAAAGTCGAGCGACGGTACGGTTCGAGGGGTAGCTTGAAGCCACACCCGCCCATTGCTCGAGCGGCTCGGGCAATGGGGAGACCGGGGTGTCGGCCATTCGTTGATATTCTTCTAAGGGCATCAATTGAGCTTGTCCGAGTACTGCAGCTAACTTGCAGGCTAGCTGTCCTTATAATGACACTCTGGCTGCAGATAGTTTGGCAACTCTATGGCCACATTTGTTTGTCATTAAGTCTTTGTATATCAGTATGTTATGGCCATTATTCCGAATCGAAAGCATTACCCTATGGTCATAATGTGGAAATGCTTTTCCTCAATCCGTTCTACTCCAAAGTCAGCTTACTTGCACCCTGTTTCTGGGCTAGAAAAGCACCAATATGAAGCTGGTGAGGCCTTTCCGATAGTTAGTGACACGACAAGTACCTACAATCGGCTGATTCCTTGAGGTTTGGTGGGAACAGGTCGGTTGACTGTTTCCTACGGGGTTACTCATGTGGTTTTGCAGTTGGTGGTTGTCAGTTTTGATAGGGATAGAATGTAACCGAAGCAGTTATCCTAACTTTGCTGAAAGCTACCAATTAGGTTGGTAGTTCCATTTAGCCTTGGGGAAGGCACTCACTTCATGGACGGAAAGACAAACTGGATAGCCCCTCCCGCTGAACTAGAACTCAGCAGAAATGAGATTCACATCTGGCGAGCGCTGCTGGATGTGCCGCCGTCGACACTTCTACGATTCTCGGCTCACCTGAACAGTGAAGAGATCGAACGAGCGGAACGCTTTGTCTTTCCCGCTGATCGGAATCGATTTATGGCGGGCCGAGGTGTTCTGAGAACGCTTCTTGGAAAGTATTTGCACCGTTCCCCGGAATCCATCCCGATAAGAAGACTGCCACGAGGCAAGCCATTTTTAGAGCCACAGATGGGCATTTCTAGCGTTTCATTCAATATTTCTCATTCGCAAGGCTTAGCGCTATTCGCTTTCTGCTCGTTGGGAGAAGTGGGAGTGGACCTTGAGAAAATCCGGAAAGATGCAGCCAGTGAGGAAATTGCGGAACGTTATTTTTCTGCTGCCGAATTAGCGGAACTGCGAGAACTTCCACCGGAGTCTCGCACTGAAGGATTTTTCCTTTGTTGGACCCGCAAGGAGGCGTACGTAAAGGCCTTGGGTGAAGGACTCGGAATCCCCCTGGCGGACTTTAGCGTTACCCTTACACCGAATCGACAGGTCTGCCTTACAAGCGCAGACTCTGATCGATGGAGCCTGTATCCGGTTGATCCAGGGATGGGTTTTGTTGGCGCTTGTGTGGGGGAGGGACGTCGACACGAGCTACGATGCTTCGATTATGCCGAAGAGTCCGAGTCCTAGCTCGCAGATAGCCGCTTCCTGTCGAGGATTTGCCGATCGCTAATCTAGCATGGCTAGTACCGATGGGATGTTGTAAAATAGTGCAAATGAATTGGTTACCAGAATATGAATGTCAGGGGAAATCCAATTTCCCTGCTGCCCGGAAGCACTTTGCAACAATAGGGCAGTCCTTTTCTCATTCTAATCCGAGGAAATTGCCGTAGCTCGCGCCAGCAGTGTGGTCGCTCCCGTGCCTCCAATCTAAGGCTTTTATCTAGTGATAGTTAGGGGACTACCCGATGTCACGGCCTGGCTCGGCTTGGCATTGTCCAGTGGCACCCAAATTGCCCATCTTCCCGTCGTCCTCAGTCTCCTGTGTGACTTTTATGGCGGTAGCCCGGGAAGCCAAAGAGTCAAGAAGGCATAAAAACTAGCAGTACCGCCAGTAGCTTTGTAGCAAACGGGTTCTCAGGGAATACCGCCCTATTCCTGAACGCAGCAAAGGAAAGTTGCAAGAAGGGGTAAGTGATCTGATCCATGGGACTTATGACTACAAAAGCAAACGTCGTAATGATGAAGGACGAAATCGCCATACCAATCAAGCGCAAAACTGCGCGTTCCATCCATCCTCCCGACCGTAATCCATTGGCGCTAATGCAGCAGATCCTGACGGAGGAGCTATTTCTGGGGATGCTGTGTTTAGAGAGGAAGCGTGCGGAACGCTCTAACAACAAGTTTATCCTCGTTTTGGTCGATGCCGAGGAGCTATTGAGAACAGACCAAAAGGCGGATTTGACCAAAGGACTTGTTCGCGCCGCCAACGCAGCGCGGAGAGAGACGGATCTGGCCGGCTGGTATAAACAGGAAGCCGTGCTCGGAGTCATTTTCACGGAACTTGGCGAGTTTGACGATTCGCAAACCGTGAAAAAGGTGCTCCAGAAGTTCCATCAATCACTAGTTTCGAATCTGAATCAGGAAGACCTTAGATGGGTTCACGTTACTGCACACGTCTTTGGCGGCGACTCCGAAGACCAGGATCCGGACTTGCCCGCCAATCCGACCTTCTACCCGGATCTTTTCCATCGAGACGATTCGAAGAGATATGAACTTAAAATGAAGCGCGCCATGGACATCATCGGCAGCTTGATCGCGATCCTTATTTTTTCTCCTCTTTTCCTTGCGATAGCCGCGATTATCAAGCTGACTTCAAAAGGACCGATTTTGTTTTCACAAGAGCGCCTCGGTCAGTTTGGTCAGGCGTTTACCTGCCTGAAATTTCGCTCCATGTACGCGAACAATGATCCCAAGATTCACCAGGAATTTATGAAGCGCGTGATTCATGGGAATCATGATGGCAATGCAGCCGGCGGTAGCAAACCTGTCTACAAGATGACCGACGACCCACGAATCACGAAGATCGGCAAATTTCTCCGCAAGACCAGCTTGGACGAATTGCCACAATTCTTTAATGTACTTCGCGGCACCATGTCTCT
This sequence comes from Candidatus Acidiferrales bacterium, assembly GCA_963741165.1. Classification (GTDB taxonomy): domain Bacteria; phylum Acidobacteriota; class Terriglobia; order Acidiferrales; family UBA7541; genus Acidiferrum. Next base: position 310,011 of record CAVUHB010000004.1, read on the forward strand.
TGTGGGCCCGCGGCCGCCACTGTCCTACGAATTTGAGGAATACGACGTATGGCATCGCCGGCGCGTGCTGGAAGTGAAGCCTGGAATTACAGGTCTCTGGCAGGTCGAAGGGCGCAGTCGTGTCCAGTTCGACGATATGGTTAGACTCGATCTTCAGTATGCACGTGGCTGGTCTCTGTGGCTGGATATTCAAATTCTTGCCAAGACGCCAGGCGCAGTGGTTCTGGGCGACGGCGCCTACTAGGACTAGGATTAGCTTCCATCAAACCACGCTCTGTGTAGCGCGTTGACCCTCACCGTAGATCACATCGTTATCCCGATCCGGTGGAGTTGTCTCTATTCGCTAGGGTTCTCCGAGTCGAAAATCGTGAAGGCTGTTTTGTAGTCAGACACATAGAAATTCACTCAAATACTGATGTTGACCCGCTGTTTTCTAGAATGTTGAATGGGACACCCGCTATGAATAAAAACATCCTCGAAGAGCCACTTCAAGCGCACACTGAACTAGAGACTTCACCTTCTCAAACAATGAACGTTTCGGTGCCCACAACCAATCGCTTGCCAGGTAAAGGGAAGAAAGTCTGGATAGACATAGACAATTCACCCCATGTTCCATTTTTCATTCCTATTATTGATGAATTGAAGAAACAGGGGTTTGAAGTGGTGTTGACCGCCCGCGATATGTACCAGGTGTGCGAACTCTTGGAATTCTTCAAATTACGTTCTAGCGTCAAAGTAATCGGCGGGCACGCCGGGAAAAACAAGGCATTGAAAGTTCTAGTGAATTGCGTGCGAACCCTCCAGTTGATGCCTTTTGCCACAAGGAATCGGCCGGATCTGGCACTGAGCCACGGTTCGCGAGCACAAGTGCTGGCATCAAAAGTAGTCGGCATACCTTCGATCATGATGCACGACTATGAGCACAGTACAAAAACAGGCTTTCTTGAATCTGATTGGACACTCATGCCTGATGTAATTCCCGATTCCGCCATGAGCCGAAAAAAGGGCCGAACTCTTAAGTATCCCGGTCTCAAAGAAGACGTGTACATCCCTCGGTTTACACCGGATGCGACGATCTTGAGTTCGCTCGGGATTCGTCAAGATGAATTGCTGATTACACTTCGTCCACCGGCCACCGAAGCTCACTACCACAATCCGGAAAGTGAAACGCTTTTTGCGGCCACGCTCGAGCTGATCGGGAGTAAAACAAACTTAAGAGCGGTCACCCTTCCGCGCAATTCCAAACAGGCTCATCAGTTGCGCAAAGACTGGGCCAATCTGATCAAGTCCGGCCATATGGTTATTCCAGAACATCCCGTCGATGGTTTGAATCTGATCTGGTTCTCCGACCTGGTCATAAGCGGAGGGGGAACCATGAACCGCGAGGCTGCAGCACTGAATGTGCCCGTCTATAGCATCTTCCGCGGGAAGATTGGAGCTGTTGACCGATATCTTTCTGAAACGGGGCGATTGATTCTGCTGGAGTCGGTTGACGATGTACGGAACAAGATCGAATTAAAGCGCCGTGAAAAGCCCTTGCAGGTTGAGTCATGCAGGCCCGAAGCTCTAAACAGCATCATTCAGGCCATTATCACAATCGGAGAAACACATTGCCAAACAACGCAGGGACGGCGGAATTAGACAACTTGACTGCCACCGCCCGAAATTCGATACCAACCAAAAACTTGGACGTTAAAGAATTGCTCGCGATGTCCGTGCGCGGACTTGAACCAATGTTCAACGCGAAAGAGGATTTGTTTTGCTATAGCCGGTTTCTTCGCCCCGGCGGATTGAAGCAGGAGGGCCTTTCCCCTCGATACACGATTATGACGCTCCTAGGCTTGATCGAGTTTGAGAAGGCTGGCGGGAGTTCTCCCTTTGCGATCGACCGGATTCTGAACAGAATGATCGAAAATCAGGCCTGGCCAGTAAGTGCGGGAGATTTTGGATTGCTCGCATGGCTGACGGCAGTTCGTGCCCCTCAAAAGCTCCCCCAATTGTTTGCCCGGTTTGATGCTGCGAACGCGTTTGAGAAGTACGAGGATCTTCGGCTGGGAAAAACCATGGAGATGGCTTGGTTGCTTACGGGCCTTTCCTACGTTGCACTGTCAGGAAAATCAGACCTTCCCGGAGTGCGCGAACTTGCGAATACTACCTATCAAGCGCTTGTTAAGAACCAGGGCAAAGGCGGTTTCTTCGGCCACTTGTCATCTTCGGGAAGCACCGCAGGCATGCTGCGCGGCTGGATGGGCAGTTTTGCTGACCAGGTCTACCCGATTCTTGGATTCACCCGTTTCAGCCAGGCATTTGGAGTGGCCGATGCACTGAAGCGCGCCTCGGAGACTGGACAGGGAATCTGTCGCGCACAAGGCCCTCTGGGGCAGTGGTGGTGGCATTACGACTCGCGCAAAGGCAGGGTCGCCAGCATGTACCCAGTTTTTTCTGTTCATCAGGAAGCAATGGGCCCCATGGTACTTTTTCCCTTGGGGGAGGCTACCGGTCACGATTTTCGCGAGAACATCTACCGTGGGCTGCGCTGGATTACAGATGCCAACGAACTTGGCAAAGAGATGCGCGATTTCTCCAATAATTTCGTGTGGCGGAATATTCATCCCGTGCCCGAATCCAGCATGCAACTGGACGTTCTACTTTCGCATTTGCATGTCTATCGTGATGCTTCCGGGCGATCTATGGATGTGCTGCGCGAGTGCCGGCCTTATGAGCTGGGTTGGCTTTTGTACGCTTTCAGTGCGCACGCCAATGATCCCTGGCCAGAATAGTCTGGCAGTATTGATTCACGTTTTAGGAGTAATCATCAGTTAGAGCGGCACACAGACCTGCTAATGAAGAGAACACTAATCGTACTAGCGAGCACCCTATGAAAATTATGACCGTAGTTGGTGCGCGCCCCAATTTTATGAAGGCCGCGCCGATCATTGCGGCGATCGAAAAGTTCAATGAGGCAGAGCGCAAACGCGGCTCGCGCGGAAACGGCAAGCCGCCGAAGAACAATTTGCCACACGCTGGTCCATACCGGACAGCACTACGACGCTGCGATGTCTGATCAATTTTTTACAGACTTGAGCATGCCGAAGCCCGACATTCACCTGGGAGTGGGTGGTGGCTCACATGCCGTGCAGACCGCGGAAATTCTCAAGAAATTTGAGGAAGTCCTGATTAAGGAGCGCCCGGATGTATTAATTGTGGTCGGCGACGTCAATTCTACAGTTGCCTGTGCCTTGGCCGCGGTTAAGTTGCCTACTGATGCCGGCCAGAGTCGTCCCACGGTCGTTCACGTCGAATCCGGACTACGGTCCTTCGATCGATCGATGCCCGAAGAGCACAACCGCATCATGACCGACCATCTGGCGGACATTTTGTTTGTAACTGAGCCAAGTGGCCTGAAAAATCTGAAAAAAGAAGGTGTTCCCTCCCGGAATGTCCATTTTGTGGGAAACACCATGATCGATACCCTCCTGGCGTTCCAGGAGAAGGCCGAGGCCTCCGGAGTTCTGGCCGACCTAGGATTGCGGAATAGTCAGTCCAAGCCGGGTTCGCGCACAAACGTCTCTCCTTACGCTCTACTGACATTGCATAGACCGGCAAATGTTGATAATCGCGAAGCGTTTTCTGGCATTCTGGAGGGGCTCTCCGAACTGGCGAAGAAGATGCCAATCATTTTCCCTACTCATCCAAGAACTCACAAACGCATCGAAGAGTTTGGCCTGAGTCACCTGTTTCGGATGCCGCAAACAGATTCAACTAGCGATCCAGTTGAAAAGGGCACACTCGCTCCTGGCATACATGTGATTGCGCCTAGCGGCTATCTAGACTTTGTCTGCTTGATGAAAAACGCGAAGTTGGTCGTGACCGACAGTGGTGGTATCCAGGAGGAGACGACTTGCCTTGGAGTCCCTTGTGTCACCGTGCGCGAAAATACAGAGCGTCCCGTCACAATCAGTTCCGGCACAAATGTCTTGGCCGGAGTTCGCCCAGCAGGAATCCGGAAAGCCATTCGCAAACAACTATCGCGCCGTAGTCGGGGAGTGCGGCCTGCCAAGTGGGATGGCAAGAGTGCTGACCGCATCGTAGCAGATCCTCTCGCGCGAAATACGGAATGGCAAAATTTAGTCGTTGAAGCCGGAAGAAGTTCGGCATCGATCCAAAGAGAGTAAGATAGTAACTATATATGGCTGAGAGTTTGAATAAAGCTGATAAAACCAAGACACTCGTCTCGGTCATTATCGTTTCATGGAATGGCAAGAAATTTGTAAGGGAATGTCTGGAATCCCTCTTCTCTGAGTGCAAATCGACAAGTCTCGAAGTGATTCTCGTTGACAATGCTTCGACTGATGGAACTCCGGATCTTGTGGAAAAGGAGTTTCCTGCGGTTAAGGTAATTAAGGAAAAAAGAAACCACGGATTTGCCAAGGCAAACAATATTGGCATGCGGCTATGCCATGGCGAATATGTTTGTCTGGTCAACTCTGACGTCAAATTTGTAGAGAATTGTTTTGAACCGATGGTAGAGTTCATGATCGAGACATCCGGATGTGGGGATGATTGGCCCCAAGATGCTGAAGCCGACCGGGCACGTTTCACGATCAACCATGCGTTTCCCTACTGTCTGGAACACATTTTGTCGTGGCATTGGTCTGGACGTATTTTTCAGACATTCGCGTGTTTTTGCCGGCCAATTAATGTCCGATTTTAACCATCAGACGGACAAGGATGTCGAAGTCTTGAACGGATGGTTTTGGATGGTACGCCGGACTGCGCTTGAGCGTGTCGGGTTACTCGACGAACAATTTTTTATGTATGGAGAGGACATTGACTGGTCCTATCGATTTCATCAGTCAGGACTGCGCGTCGTTTTCTTTTCCCGTACCGGCGCAGTTCATTACGGTGGTGCCAGTTCATCGAGCGCCCCGGTTTTCTTTGCCGTAGAACAACAACGCGCGAATATGCAGTTGTTCAAAAAACATAATGGAAAGATCGCCTACAGTGGATTTTTCGTAACGGCAGTTTTGTATTGCTCCATACGTGCGATCGGTTATGGAATTCTTTTCGTTTTTAGTTCATCAAGTAGAGCTCAGCGGCACCTTAAATTGGACAGAAGTATCGCAGGTCTAAAACTGCTCTGGGGGAGCATAGGACTCAGCTTGCGAAATCTAAAAAGACTGTTCATTTTTCTTGTTTCATGTGGCTATTTCCTCAAGGATCGCGTGTGGGACTTCGCCCTCCGGGTAGTAGGTAAGCAACCTCCCGGTATCTGCGTCGTCCTTCGTTACCACGGTATTCTCAATCGAACAGCGTGCAAATTTCGCTCGTCAGATGGATGTTGTAATTAAGCATGCCCAACCGCTCCCGGCCGATTCAAGCATCCAACTCGCTTGACAATAGCCGTTACGTCGCGATCACCTTGGATGACGGGCACGTCAGCTTTCTCGAGAATGTTCTGCCGGAGCTCGAGAAACGGAACATTCCCTCAACCCTTTTCGTTGTGAGCGCTAAACTAGGAGAAAGTCCCGACTGGGCAAATTATTCGCCAGAACCCCTCTACCAATGAACTGATGTTAACTGCGGATCAAATGCGAGAGATCTCTGACCGTGTACTCATTGGTTCTCACACACTGACCCATCCTGTTCTTACCGACCTCAGTGAGGAAGTGGCTATGGAAGAACTTTGTGGATCTCAACAAGCACTCGGGCAGATCCTGGGTAAGGAAGTAACGCTTTTCAGCTTTCCGTATGGAGCATTTAACCCAGAGCTCATACGATGGTGTTGGAAAGCAGGGTATGAGCGAGTCTTTACTACATTGCCCTTACTTTCCCTGGTTCAGCCAGACGAATTCATTACCGGTCGTGTACCTGTCGAGCCAACCGACTGGCGATTGGAGTTCCGACTAAAGATTGCCGGGGCCTATCGTTGGCTGCCGAGGGCATATTCCTTTAAGCGAACATTCCTTTCTTTATTTAGATTAGGTCCCGTGAATAAGCTTGGAATGAACGACCAAAGATCTTGAAAAGTGGATGACTTAATCATACGACGATGAACAGTACTCTTAGCCCCCAGCCAATGCTCACATTCGTCGCAACTTGTAATGACCCTGAACTGCTTGAAAATAATTTTGAAGCTTCTCCAACACTGCGGAATCCACGTATTGCTCAAGTAATCATACAAAAGGGGTTTAAATCCGCAGCCCTTGCATACAACGATGCCATCGACAAAGCTAAAACCGATCTCATCGTCTTTGCCCACCAGGACGTCTATTTCCCTGAGGCCTGGCTGAAGGATCTGGACCGGGCATTGCTAATACTTGAAGAAAAAGACCCCAATTGGGCCGTACTCGGCTGCTACGGAATTGATCGGAAAGGTGAAGGGGTCGGATACGTACATTCGGTTGGGCTTGGTGTTTTAGGCTGCCCGTTTCTTGAGCCCGTTCCAGTGATTAGCCTAGACGAATTCGTTCTGATTGTGAGGAAATCCGCAAATGTCCGGTTCGACGCCACTTTGCCACATTATCATTTTTACGGCACGGATATTTGTTTAGCAGCCCGGAAAAAAGGATTGAACAATTTCGCCATCAGCGCATTCACTGTCCATAACACAAAGCTTGTCCCGCTGCCGAAGGAATTCTTCGAATGTTATTGGCATATCAAGAAAATCTGGAAGGAGTTTTTGCCGATCACAACGCCATGCATTCGGGTTACCCGGTTCAATGGCGACTTAATTCGACGAAAGCTGATGGCGTTTTCAAATAGAATCAGGGGTAATCGGTTTCAGGGAGGGGGACGCTTGCCGGATCCTAGGCAGGCTCTAATCGAGTTCTCTTCGAGCCAGCCCCCCAAGGGTGATGGCGTAAGCACTCGAACCATCTAAATGAAGGCTGCTAGTTCAAAGGTTTTCGACCGCTTGGATTTCAAAATTTAGATTAGATTCAACTTCAATCTCTCGATGACCAATCCCGACTCAACAATACTCTTCCTAAGCCACGATGCTTCTCGGACAGGTGGCCCAATTTTTCTTTTGAGGTTTCTCAGGTGGTTTCGAGATAACAGCGGCATAAATTTCCGAATTCTAATCGGGAACCGTGGTGGCCTTTTATCTGATTTCAAATCAATAGGGTATGTGGATTTATTTAGACCGGAAGAAACAATCTTTCAAAAAATCATAAGAAGGGTCTTGAATCGAGTACCCGACCGGAAGTTTCATTTAGATTCACTTCGTGAGTCCCTGAGATCAAGCAACATCCGACTAATCTATGCGAATACCATTGCTACTGGAGAGATGTTGGAGTATCTGGCTTTTCTAAACTGTCCGGTGATTTGCCATGTACACGAACTTGAGTCCGCCATTCAGATACTCGGATCGCCAAATCTAAAACTTATCAAGAAAAATGTAAGTCAGTTCATCGCTGTTTCGAATTCCGTGAGAGACAATCTCGTTGAGAACCACTCTATGCCGGCGGACGGAGTTAAAACTATCCATGGTTTTATTCCAACTGGCGGAGCAACTGCCGTTACTGACTCCGACACCAGGACTAGAGTTCGACAGGAGCTGAAGATTCCAGCGAATTCGAGGATCATTTGCGCCTGTGGGTCGGTAGGAGATAGAAAAGGCACGGATTTGTTCTTGGAAGTCGCGGCCAAGGTCATCGATCAAAGTTCGAATGTTCCTGTCCATTTCATATGGGTTGGGGGAGGTGCAGAACAGGGAAATGGGATGAAGGCGAAGGTCCAAAGCGCCCTTACTCGGGAATCCGTGCATTTCATTGGCTCACGAGCTGAAGTGGGCCCGTATTACGAGGCATCAGATATATTTTTGCTGACTTCACGGGAAGACCCTTTTCCTCTGGTTATGATGGAAGCGTCCTTGCATGGACTGCCAATTATTTGTTTCGACGGATCGGGTGGTGCCTCCGAGTTTGTTGGACAAGATGCAGGCATAATTGTTCGAGGCTTCGACATTACACAAATGGCCAAGCGGGTAGTCGAATTGCTGGGCTCAGACGAAACTCGCAGGGAATACGGGAAGATCGGCAGACATAAAGTTTTGACAGCATACTCTTTGGAAGTCGGCGCGCCGAAGATTCTCGCAGTTATTCGTCAGTTTATTGGGGGGAGCTAAGTGCATTGTTGAGTCACTTTAACATTGTATTTATGATTCGAATTTTGCGCTTCAATGAGGCAAGCACTAGTTTTGTGACTGCTAGGTGTGAATCGCTGAATCGTAGTCATGCTTTTCTTAGAATAATTGAGAGGATTCCCAGTTGACCAGTACCGCCATCAAACCCGAAAAGCAAGGGGTGAGCCGCCGTTTTTTTTCAAATACAATTGTGAATTACGTTGGTCAGGGTCTGCTCTTGGTGCTTACGTTTGTTACCGCGCCCTATACAGTTCATCGCCTCGGCCCGGAGCTCTTCGGAGTACTGTCGCTTGTTCAAGTGATTGCAGGTTTTGCAGGTTTATTAAATCTCGGAATTGGGCGAGCGCTAACGAAATACGTTTCGGAACTTTATTGGAAGGGTGACCTTCAGGAAATAAACCATTTATTCAGCACTGCGTGGCTCACGTGTGGAGTGTCGGGAACGGTGGGAATATTGGTCCTGGTCATTCCTAAGGGGTACATCGGAAGGGTATTTTTTCGAGGTGGCCCAGAGCTCAACGACGTCGTAGGCTTTGCGATTTATGTAGCAGCATTTGGTCTCTTTACCTCCATGTTATTGGAGGCTATCTCGGCGCTGCCTGCAGCACTTCAAAAGTTCAGGCTCTGCAATGCCGTTTATGTGATTTCGGGCATCGTCCGCACCGTCGGTCCAGTCATTGTACTGTATTTGGGCTATTCCATTCGGGCCGTCCTCGTCGTCAATTTAGCTTCAAATATTGTAGCGGTAGTTGCGTTTGCATTCGTAAGCCGGAGTCTGATACCTGGTTTAACGTTGTTGCCCGGATTTAACGGGCCTGCCTTTCGAAAGCTCTTTAGCTTTTCGCTTCCCCTGCTCCTGTCTACGCTTTTTGCTCTGATCGTCACCAGAATCGACCGTTTCATTCTCGCCTACTACATGCCTTTAGCCGCCGTTACGTTCTATACGCTCCCCTATTCAATTTCAGAAAAAGCCTCCATGGGCGTGGCGAATATTACATCGGTTGTCTTTCCATTTACCAGTGAGCTGCACTCGATGGGGGCCCATGACAAAGTTCATGAGCTATATTTGCGGTCCAGTAAGATATTGACGATGGTTACTCTCCCAATCACAACAATCATGTTTGCTTTGCCAGGTCCAATCCTTCGGTTCTGGCTGGGTCCGGAGTACGCCACGCAGGGTGCTTTAGCGCTTTGTCTTCTTGGCGGCGCCACATTCCTAGGAGCCGTTGGAGCTGTTTCGACTGTCACCTCACTAGGAGTTGGTGAGGCCTGGATTCCCGCCGCATTTGCCTTCGCATCCTCTGTTATAAATCTTGTATCAAATTTCTATCTTATCCCCCGATACGGTATTAATGGTGCCGCGTTAGCGGCGCTGTTGCCACAGGCCATTGTCATACCTGTTTTTGTTTACGTCGTCGCAAGGATGATTAAGTTTCCGATGTGGGACCTGATAACACAGGCGCTCTTACGCCCAATGTTTTGTGGAGCAGTGCAATTCCTGCTACTTCTATCCCTCCGGAGATATGTTCAGAATCTTGTAAGTTTGGGAATTCTTTGCATTGTGTCCGCGCTTGTCTATGGACTTCTCGCACTCTTTCTCGTAATTACCAAAGAGGAGAGAACTGCCTTATTCCGTAGAGCTTGATGATGACTTGCTCGAGACCGCTTGGTAGGGTCAGGTTAATAAAAATGAACGCGCATCTAAACGGACCGCATCAGTGATTGTGAGGTATTGCATTGTCACCCCCATCCGCGATGAAGAAGAATTCATTGCGGGCACGATTGAATCGGTTGCAGCCCAGACCATTCGACCAGCGGAATGGATAATCGTAAATGATGGATCAAAGGATCGCACCGGAGAGATTATCGACGGATTTGCCGCGAAATACCCCTGGATCCGTCCGATCCACAGAGAAAATCGTGGATATCGTTCTACTGGGGGTGGGATCGATGGCTTTATCCTTGGTAGCAATTCGCTGACAGTAAGCGACTGGCAGTTTCTGGTCAATCTCGATGGTGATCTCTCGTTTGCCCCGGATTACTTCGACAAATGTTTTGCTTATTTTCGCCGTGACCCAAATCTTGGCATCGGCGGAGGCACAATCTATAACAAGATAGGAAATCAACTTGTCTTGGAAAAATGCCCCAATTTTCACGTGAGAGGAGCAACTAAGATCTATCGTCGTGAATGTTGGGAGAGCCTGGGTGGAATGTTCCCTGGCTTGGGCTGGGATACGGTGGACGAAGTCACGGCAAATATGCGAGGGTGGACGACTTATAGCTTCCCAGATTTACCTTTGACCCACTATCGGATAACCGGGACTGCAGAGGGTAGATGGTGGGGGCTCGTAAAAGACGGTCATGCCGACTATATTGTCGGCTACCACCCGTTATTCTTCGCCGCCAAGTGTGTGAGGCGGCTGTTCAAACCGCCATATCTGGTCGGCTCGATGGGGCTCATGTATGGGTTTCTTCGAAGCTATTTGAGACGAGCAGATCGCGTGAAGGACCATCAATTCCTTCGATACATCCGAAGTCAACAACTACGAAAGCTTCTGGGCCTTCCAACCATTTGGAAGTAGCTCAGGTCGTTCGTGTGAATCGCTATGCGAAATAAATAATAGACTTAGCAGGTATCAGATATTGAGACTAAAGTGATAATACCTGACCATAATAAAGAATTTGTCGCCCAGAACAGATAGTGCAAACTTCATGGAGATGTTACTGAGGCGGGAGCAATCGCAATCCAAGCTCTGCTAGGATATTTGCAGTCAGGACCGGGCTTTTTTCAATTCGGAAGATAGGGGAAAATATGAAGGGCGTTGTTCTCGCAGGTGGTACCGGAAGTCGTCTTAATCCACTTACCAAAGTTACCAACAAGCATCTCTTGCCGGTTTTTGACAAGCCCATGGTTTATTACCCGATTCAGACTCTGGTCAACGCCGGAATTGACGAAATCCTCCTGGTGACCGGCGGCAAGAATGCCGGCGATTTCCTTCGTCTGCTTGGGGAATGGCCGTGATTTTGGACTAAGACATATCAATTACACCTACCAGGAAGGCGAAGGCGGCATCGCGGAGGCTCTGGGTCTCGCGGAATTCTTTGCCGCGGGCGAGCCGATCTGCGTCGTGCTTGGCGACAACATTATTGAGAACAACATTCGCCACGCGGTCGAGAATTTTAAAAGACAGAATGGCGGTGCCAAGATTCTTCTAAAAGAGGTTACCGACGCACAGCGATTTGGCGTAGCGGAGATCAAGGGCAGCCACGTGGTTGGCATCGAAGAAAAACCCAAACAACCAAAATCAAATTTTGCAGTGATTGGAATTTATCTCTACGATGCATCCGTGTTTCAGAAAATAAAGCGCTTGAAACCTTCTGGCCGCGGTGAGCTGGAAATTACAGACGTCAACAATTTTTATATCGACGAGGGTAGTCTGACTTACGAGGTTCTTGACGGCTGGTGGACCGATGCCGGTACGTTTGATTCCTTGCTCCACGCCAACAGTCTGGTTGCCCAAACAGGAGCGAATAAAATAACGCGGGAGTTGCGCCTGAGTCGGCGGACAAGAAGGACGGCCGTTCATGAAGATATTTGTAACGGGCGGTGCTGGATTTATAGGATCCAATTTTGTTCGACTTGTGCTCGGACTCAACAAAAAATACTCTATCGTGAATTTCGATAAGTTCACCTACGCTGGTAATCTTGCCAATCTCGAATCTGTCTCCACTCATCCCGCATACAAGTTTGTGAAAGGTGATATTTGCGATGCAATCGCTGTCGAAGAGGCGATGAAAGGCTGCGACGCCGTAGTTCATTTTGCCGCCGAGTCCCACGTCGATCGCAGCATTTATGAGCCGGCTCCGGTAATTCAGACCAACGTCACTGGAACGTTCATCCTTCTGCAAATTGCCAAGAAACTGGCCATCTCTCGATTCGTGCACGTTTCCACCGATGAAGTCTACGGCGATATGGAGCCCGGCGCCTTCGCTGATGAATCTTCCCCGGTTGAACCAAATAGCCCATATTCCGCCTCCAAAGCCGCTTCGGATCTGCTGGTTCGCTCTTATGTGCGAACCTATGGCTTTCCGGCTTTAATCACTCGAGCTTCGAATAATTACGGCCCGTTTCAGTTTCCCGAAAAATTCCTACCATTAATGATTACCAATGCGCTGGACGATAAACCGCTGCCGATCTACGGCGACGGCAAGCAGCAGCGCGATTGGCTGCATGTCGAGGATCATTGCCGCGGTATTCTGGCGGTCTTGGAGCGCGGTCGAATTGGCGAGGTTTACAACATTGGAGGCTTGGACGTTGAAGAAAACATCGCTATGCTCCATCGCCTACTAAAATTGGTGAATAAACCCACAAGCCTGTTCTCTTATGTCAAGGATCGTCCGGGTCACGATCGCCGCTATGCATTAAATTGTAATAAGATTGAAAGGGAGCTCGGGTGGAAGCCAATCGTATCTCTGGATGAAGGTCTCCGTCAGACTATCGATTGGTACAAGGCCAACAAGAAATGGCTTGCAGGCGTCCGTGACGGCGATTACCTTTCTTACTACTCAAAATACTACGAGAATCGCGACTCGTCAATCCATGCCCTGACAGGTGGCAAATCGGATTCCACTGCATAGCCCCAAGAAAATCGGAACATGTTGAACTCATGGGTTATTGAAGCTTCTCCCCCCCCAATTCTGAGCTTGGAAAACTGTCAGTTGTATTTAGTGTTTTTTCATTCTTGACATGGCCAAAGATCATTGGGTAGTTCTAGTTTTAATTTGAGACGGTACATGAGAGAAAAACACGAATTGTCAGGGTTCTACTTGCATCTTTGGCGAGTTTTGCTACCGGGCTCGGGGCACAGGAGGTTAATTCAAAAATCGAACTGTACTTGAATTCCCAAGTTGTAGCAAAGAAGTTTAGCGGCAGGGTGTTAGTCGTCAACGGTGATAAAACACTCGTCAACAAAGGATTCAATTTACCTTCCACAAATAATAGTGCGATCGATAAAAATCACGCTAACTCTTTCGATCGGCTCACTAGAGGAACAGTTCATTGCTGCTGCCATCTTGCAACTCCAAGAATCAACAAAAAGTTAAGCTAGATAGCCCCGTGTGCGACTACATTGCGAGCTGCCCCAACGACCTAGAGCAAATTCACCTATTGCATCTGCTTACTCATTCCTCTGGTCTGCCAGGTCCAAGAGGTATCTCCACCTGCGCTAAGAGTATTTCTTCCCGCTCAACTACGTCGGAACTAATGAGTTTTCTTGACAATCGGCCGTTAGCGTTTAAGCCCGGGGAGAGATTCAACGATAGTAAATTTGATTATCTGCTGCTTCGTTTGCTCATCGAGAGAATTTCAGGCCAGACGATTGAAGAGTATCTCGACCAACATATCTTTCGACGACTTCAGATGTCTCAAACAGGATTTACGATTCCTTCCGCGGGTCAAGAATCGGTCGGTACCGATCAATCGGCAAATTGTGGTAAAGGGAAAGAAGCGAGCACGGTGTCGCCACTCGTTGTTACCAAAGAGTTGTATTCAACGATGAATGATCTCCGTCGTTGGGATCGAGCGCTCGCGACACCAGGTTTCTTGTCAAAATACTCCCTAGAGCAAATGTTCACACCATTCATTGAAGGTTACGGTTTAGGCTGGAAAATCATAAAAGAATTCGATAGGAAGGTTGCAATTCAATACAGCGAAGAGAATTCATCCTCGATCTCTATCCGAATATATCCTGATGACGAGACTTGCGTGATCGTCTACGCCTATACCGGAGAGAATAAGGCCTCGACTCTAAGCCACTCACTCGGTGCAATCCTGTTTGGAAAGCATTACCCAGTTTCCGATGGTTCTCCAGCCGCGCATTCCCCTCACTAGCTATCTGCCCAACCTTATCCGAGAAACCCTCAAGTGCATTGGTTATCTTGAGATACGTACCATAAGGGAAAAAATTTAGCCAAATACTGAAACATCCCCCGCTATTCTCTCTTTGCCCTTCCCTACTTGCCCCAGCCCCATTCTACTAATACGTGTATTTTCAATTAGTTACAATCTACTGAATGGCCGGGATCTGGCCGCCCAGTTGCAGCTTAGTCCGATGTAATTAGGGGAGAGGTCTATTCCGAAGTTGAGGTTACCGACCGTCCCCCAGATAGTTTGCAATGTATTGCAGAAGGTACCATTTGTGAGGCTGGGGCAGATGGGCTAGCTTACACGGCAATGTCCTGCGGGGTTCTCGGTCACTGGATAGACGTCCCCGGCGAGTGACTCCAGAACCATATTACTGTCCCCCACTTTATTGTTTTACTTATTCAGGAGTCATATCTAATCAGATGAGAGTCACGATTCGTCCACTAAGCGTAGTTCTACTTGTTCTGAGCGTGGTCGCTCCCGCGTGGTCGCAAGTCAATATCACAACGGAACGTTATGACAATTCGCGAACTGGCGCTAATTTGAATGAGACTGTGTTGACTACTTCGAATGTCAATTCCGCGCAGTTTGGCAAATTGTATTCCTATGTGGTCGACGGATCAGTCCAGGCGCAACCGCTTTATCTCTCTAACTTGACGATCCCTGGACAGGGCGCTCGAAGCGTATTGTTTGTCGCCACAATGAATGATGTGGTGTACGCATTCGATGCAAATTCTAACGCGGTTAACGGTGGAATTCTCTGGAAAGTGGATTTCCGCAACCTGGCCAACGGAATCACTCCGATTCCCATCGCAGATATCGTCAGCAACAATTCTCTAAACATTGTGGGAAATGTCGGCATCGAGAGCACGCCTGTTATTGACCTGAATTCAAACACGATGTATCTCGTTGCGAGGACAAAGGAAGTTATTGGAACAACAACGAACTACGTTGCGCGCTTGCATGCGCTGGATATCACCACGGGTGCCGAAAAATTTGGGGGACCAGTAGCTTATCCAGGGCTCGGTTTCAGGAAACGGACAAGGCAGTACTGGAAATACCGTAACCTTTGACCCATTTATTCAGAATCAACGCTCGAGTCTCGCCCTCGCGAATGGGTCCGTGGTGTTCTCGTGGGCCTCGCATGAGGATCAATGGGCTTGGCATGGTTGGGTGTTCGCATATAACGCCCAGACTCTGCAGCAAACTAGCGTTTTTTGTGTCACTCCAAATGGCCAGAATGGCGGCTTGTGGATGGCCGGGCGTGCACCAGTTGTGGATGCGAGTGGCAATCTTTACTATGCGTCGGGCAATGGTGACTGGGACGGTGTCAGCAGTTTTGGCGACAGCGTCTTGAAAATTGGCACCTCCGGAGGGACTCTTTCTCTGCTCGACTATTTTACGCCCGACGATTACGCGACTCTGCAATCATCAGACCTGGACCTTGGTTCATCTGGGCCACTCCTAATTCCAGGCACTAATCTCCTCGTCCATGGTGGCAAAGAATCGATTCTCTATTTGATGAATACCGCGAGTCTTGGCCACGAGCAAGCGGGCAACAACCAAATTGTCCAACATTTCAACACGACCGGCTCTGAGATACATGCGGGGCCTGTCTTTTGGAATCGAACGCACTGGTGTGGGGCCAACTCTCTATGTTTGGCCGGACAATATCACTTGCAGGCATATCAATTTACGGGCTCTTCATTCAATGTTATTCCCATTTCACAGAGTTCTGTATTTGCGGCTCCCTCTGGAAGTTCAGGCGGCGTGTTGACGATCTCTGCCAATGGTAGCGCGGCGGGTAGCGGCATTGTTTGGTCGTCGATGCCCATCAGCGAAATGCGGATCATGGCGTGCACCCAGGCATATTGCGGGCATTTGATGCTAATAATTTGACGAACGAGTTGTGGGATTCACAAATCAACGCCGGTCGTGACGCGATGGGCCTCTGGCCTAAGTATAGCCCGCCGACTGTTGCCAACGGCCGAGTCTATATGGCTGCGATTTCCGAGTGATGGAGTTAGCGCTGGCTCCATCTCTGTTTACGGTCTGCTGTCCTCCTCGGGGGACTTTTCTATTTCTGCGTCTCCTTCTAGTAATTCAGTAATTCCTGGGGCGAATGTCAACTATACCGTCAATACCACCGCAATTTCGGGCTTCTCCGGTTCAGTTGCGTTAAGTGCGAGCGGATTGCCTGCAGGAGCGACGGCGAGCTTTTCACCAACGACAGTAACGGGAACAGGAAGTTCGACACTAACGGTCACGACGACGGGCAGCACGCCGATTGGGACGTCTACGCTGACGATCACGGAGTGAGTGGAACTCTGACGCACACGACGACGGTTAGTCTGGTGGTGAGTGCACAGCCGCCACCACCGGACTTCACGGTTTCAGCGACACCCTCGTCGCAAAGTGTGGTAGCGGGTAACTCGACGACATACACTGCGAATATAGGATCATTGAACGGGTTTGCAGGGGTAGTGACGTTAAGCGCGAGCGGATTGCCGACGGGAGCGACGGCGAGCTATTCGCCGGCGACAGTGACCGGAGCGGGAAGTTCGACGTTGACGGTAACGACGTGAGGGAGCACGCCAGTCAGGGACGTCGACGCTGACGATCACGGGAGTGAGCGGAAGCGTGACGCATACGGCGACGGTGACGCTGGCGGTAACAGCGGCAGGGACGGGAGTAATTAGCATCGACTTTGTAGGCCAGGGAACGGCGATGGGAAGTACGGAAGTGGCCGGAGTGGTGGCGAAGTCGAACTGGAACAATGCGAATGGACTGACGAATACGACCGGACAAGCGTTGGTGGATGAGATCAGGAACAGCGACAGGAGCCAAGGTAACGTGGAACACGAATGGGATCTGGAACCTGCCGATCACGGATGCGCCGGGGAATGTTCGCATGATGCGTGGGTACCTGGACACGGTAGGGGGGACGACGACCGTGACGGTAGCAGGATTGCCGCAAATGCGGCTGGATACGATGTCTATGTCTACGCGGATGGAGACAACGCCACCGCGACGCGTACCGGAGCCTACCAGATCAGTGGAACAGGGATTACGACCACGAGTGTGAACCTGACGGATGCAGCGAGTACGAATTTCAGCGGGACATACACTCAGGCGAACAATTCCAACGGGAACTACGTAAAGTTCACCATCACGGCAACGGGATTTACGATCACGGCGACGCCGGGGGCAGCAACGGACGGCTATCCGCGCGCACCGCTCAACGGTATTCAGATCGTGCCGCGGGTGCCGACAACGCCGGACTTTACAGTTTCAGCAACGCCCAGCACGCAGACAGTTATCGTTGGGAATGCGACGACATATTCGACGAGCGTAACGGCGGTGGCGGACTTCTCCGGAGTGGTGACATTAAGCGCTAGCGGATTGCCAGCAGGAGCGACGGCGAGCTTTTCACCGACGACGGTAACGGGAACAGGGAGTTCGACGCTAACGGTCACGACGACGGGCAGCACACCGATTGGGACGTCTACGCTGACGATCACGGGAGTGAGTGGAACTCTGACGCACACGACGACGGTTAGTCTGGTGGTGAGTGCACAGCCGCCACCACCGGACTTCACGGTTACAGCGACGCCCGCGTCGCAAAGTGTGGTAGCGGGAACTCGACGACATACACTGCGAATATAGGAGCATTGAACGGGTTTGCAGGGGTAGTGACGTTAAGCGCGAGCGGGTTGCCGACGGGAGCGACGGCGAGCTATTCGCCGGCGACAGTGACGGGAGCAGGGAATTCGACGCTGACGGTGACGACGACGAGGAAGCACGCCAGTCGGGACCTCCACGCTAACGATCACAGGAGTGAGCGGGAGCGTGACACATACGGCAACGGTAACGTTGACGGTGACAGCGGTAGGAACGGGAGTAATCAGTATCGACTTTGTAGGCCAGGGAACGGCGATGGGGAGTACGGAAGTGGCCGGAGTAGTGGCGAAGTCGAACTGGAACAATGCGAGTGGGCTGACGAACACGACCGGGCAAGCGTTGGTGGATGAGACAGGAGCAGCGACGGCAGCCAAGGTAACGTGGAACACGAACGGAATCTGGAACCTGCCGATCACGGATGCGCCTGGGAACGTGCGAATGATGCGTGGGTACCTGGACACAGTAGGTGGGACAACGACGGTGACGGTAGCAGGGTTGCCGACGAATGCGGCTGGATACGATGTATATGTGTACGCGGATGGAGACAACGCAGGATCGCGTACCGGAGCGTATCAGATTAGTGGAACAGGGATCACGACCACGAGTGTGAACCTGACGGATGCGCCGGGAACGAATTTCAGCGGGACGTACACGCAGGCGAACAACACGAACGGGAACTATGTAAAGTTTACGGTAACGGCCACGGGATTTACGATCACGGCGACGCCGGGAGCCAGCAGGATGGCTATCCACGAGCGCCGCTCAACGGCATTCAGATTGTGCCGCGGGTAGCCGACATCGCCGGACTTCACAGTTTCGGCAACGCCCAGCACGCAGACAGTTATCGTTGGGAATTCGACGACATATTCGACGAGCGTAACGGCGGTGGCGGATTCTCCGGAGTAGTGACACTAAGCGCGAGCGGATTGCCAACAGGAGCGACGGCGAGCTTTTCACCGACGACGGTAACGGGGACAGGGAGTTCGACGCTAACGGTCACGACGACGGGCAGCACACCGATTGGGACGTCTACGCTGACGATCACGGGAGTGAGTGGAACTCTGACGCACACGACGACGGTGAGTCTGGTGGTGAGTGCACAGCCGCCACCACCGGACTTCACGGTTACAGCGACGCCCTCGTCGCAAAGTCGTGGTAGCGGGTAACTCGACGACATACACTGCGAGTATAGGAGCATTGAACGGATTCGCAGGAGTGGTTACGTTGAGCGCGAGCGGGTTGCCGACGGGAGCGACGGCGAGTTTTTCGCCGGCGACAGTGACGGGAGCAGGGAATTCGACGCTGACGGTGACGACGACGGGAAGCACGCCAGTCGGGACCTCCACGCTGACGATCACGGGAGTGAGCGGGAGCGTGACACATACGGCAACGGTAACGTTGACGGTGACAGCGGTAGGAACGGGAGTAATCAGTATCGACTTTGTAGGCCAGGGAACGGCGATGGGGAGTGCGGAAGTGGCCGGAGTGGTGGCGAAGTCGAACTGGAACAATGCGAGTGGACTGACGAACACAACCGGGCAAGCGTTGGTGGATGAGACAGGAGCAGCGACGGCAGCCAAGGTAACGTGGAACACGAACGGAATCTGGAACCTGCCGATCACGGATGC
>CAVUHB010000005.1:0-823929 GCA_963741165.1 Candidatus Acidiferrales bacterium
GCAGTTACATCCACGCCGTCGAAGATTTTTCTCGGCACTTCCACTGCCTTCTCCCCTTGCAAGACCAAACCCGCAAGGGCCACCTAACGTCTTATCTTGACGTTTTAAGCGTACGCCACCGGCAGTCCGAACAGTTGTTTTTATCATTAAGCAAAGTCACGACATTGCTCCGAAGCTCTCATGGATTGGTCGTGTCGCTAGTATTGCCGCAGACATGCACCCAAGGTATCAGGTATCGAGTTGCGGAAGGTTGCAAATGACTATTACCCTGTGCGTTGGGAGATCGATAACGACCTTAGTAGCGTGCTGGAGCTGCTCTCAGGCTTCTCCAGTTTGAACTGATAGATAATTTCCAAATCAAATTCGTGATTTGTGACGAAAATGCACTTCTTGATATTTTCGAGCGCCGCTCGCCGGAGGAGTTGGTGCCCGGAACTCGCAGACACAGATGACACGGTGCCGTCTAAAGCAACGTGTGCGGCGACCTTTACGTCGCCCTCGATTCGAGCCTGCCAGGCGAGGCGTGGATACTCCACGGACTCATGGATCAAGGAGAGTTGGTTCGCGCCTGGAACCACCATTAGGAGTAACAGCGTCACCAGATACTTATAGAGCATTTGGACACCTCGATCTCTATTTGGAAAGGACTTTGATCAGGTCCTTGCAGTGCTCCTCAAGAGCTTTATCGTTTTGATCGACCACTTTCTGATTGTGGAAGTCGGGCTTGAGCACGTCAGTGAGATGGCCTAATTCGTGGAGCAAGATGAAGCCTTGAGCGGCGGGAGTTCCCCCTGCGATTCTCCCTCGGTCCGTCGTCTGGGGCAGATTTTTGTAAGTCGAATTGAAAAATGCCCCGATCGTGTTTACAGTAATCGCTTGGCCTGGAATGTAGCCGAACGACACCGCGTTGGTCATACTCAGGGTACCGAGGCCGCTCGGTGTCGGAGGAATTTCTGTTTGGCCATACAAATGATTGCCTATAATTCCGCTCAACTCCGTCTGCGCGTTAGTTCCATTGCTGCTGAGAAAAGAAGAACAGTTTGGATCCAACTTAAGTAGTGTCTGCAGTTTCTGCAGCGTAGCTCCAATGGGGTCGCCGCTGGCATTGCCGCCACCTCCGCTTGTCACCCGAAGAGGTCCTCCGCCGATGGTGAATGTCACGATATCATCTGGTGGTGCGGTGTCGATCACGCACGCTGTATAGTCGCTGGCACACGGGTCTGTACTAGCGGATCCGCCACCTCCTCCCCCGCCTCCCGTGAGGTCGCAGTCGTCATCGATTTCCGGTGGATCGAGGAATAGGTCCCATTCTTCACCCGGCAATGACCTCCCTCCTTCTCTGGAATAAATCGAGTCTCCTCGACGGCGGGCTAGTTTCATCGTGCATGAATAGATTGCATCATTGCCGCTTGGATCTACAAAATTTTCCGGATTGTTAAGCACGTAGGCAAAGCGATTCAAGGATTGTGGATTGGCCGTGCTTCCTGACTTCTTGTCCGGGGACGAGTATCGAGCGAGTCGGTTGATGTAATACCTTGCGAGAGCATAGTCGTTGCCGGACTCCGAATCTCGTTCGTAGGAAGTAAAGGCGAGCTTATCGCTTGTGCCGTTGTACCAAGATTCGCCATAGGGATAATGGCCGATTTGTGCGGAAACGTTTCCGCTGGAGTCAGTGACCAGGCGATTGGACAGGTGGTCTTGATGGTAATACTTGGTGGCTCCCGCTTCAATTCTAGCGAGCAAGGTACCACCACTGTAAATGTATTCGCGCGTGGGAGCGGCGGGAGCAGCGCCGTTGACGTACTCGGCGATTACCTTTGAGCCAGAAAAAAGATAAACGGTTGTGGTGCTGCCGGAAACTTTTTTGACGCGCAGGTTGTTGCCGTCGTAGCTGTACGTACCGGAGGTGCTGCCGTTAGTGGCGCTCAAGGTGCGGTTCTCCGCGTCGTAGACCAGCGTGTTGGAGCCGTCGTTGGTCATGTTGCCATTCAGAAAAAATTAAAAGTCGCGGTTCCGGTACCCAAGTTACCGGTTAGTGTTAATCGGGACTTACACTGCTATCTTGTCTCGATCCGCCAATTCTCTGTGCGGTATGACTACGAGACGAAGTCCACCATACCATTCGAGAGGTTGTACATGGCGCCACTGATCATGATGCTGCCCTTTTTCTCCAGGTCTTCGAGGATAGGGCTCCGGCGGCGGATTTCGGCAAGCGTGAGCACGACGTTTGTGCGAGCGACGGCATCCACGTAAGCCGCGTTCTTGCTGGATTTTTCACCATCGAACTTGGTGGCCGGAATAGCGGGCTTTATCCGCGCCAGGAGTCCCGTGAGATTGCCGAGGACAACATCATCGATTGCCCCTTTGACAGCTCCGCAGGCCGTGTGCCCCAGAACGAGGACGAGCTTCGCGCCAGAAACGGCACACCCAAACTCCATGCTTCCCAGCATGTCGTCGTTGACGACGTTGCCAGCGACGCGGCCAACAAAGGTGTCACCGATTCCCGTATCAAAAATGATTTCTGCGGGAACGCGGGAATCGACACAGCCCAGGATCACCGCCGCCGGATACTGGCCTGCCGCGCTGGCCCGCTTTTCCGCCAAATAATCCCTGGCAGCCATTTTCCCAGAGCGGAAGCGCTCATTTCCCTTCTTTAGCTCTTCGATGACCTGCGACGGTGTCATTCTGTCCCGCTCTTCTTTCGTGAGTGAGCCCGTCCTGCTGCTAAGCTGGAGGGCCGACAGCGAGAGGAGAGGAGTGATGGCGCAGGTCCCGAGCGCGGCACCGAGAAAAGTGCGGCGATACCGAGCAGAAGCGTCAAGAGGTGTTTCTGACGTTCTTTTCATGACGTGCTCCCTATTTTGAATATTCAAAGTTGCTCGCGCGGGACTAGCTTGCGACCGGCAGGGCCACCGGTTGCTCGATACGAAATTCCAGCAAAGATTCGCTCGGAATCTGGAGTTGCTGTCCCTTCTTGGAAGCAGCAACGGCCGTACCGGTGGCGGCGCCAGCAGCAGCGCCGATTCCGGCACCTTTTCCACCCCCAGCGATGCCACCGATAAGCGCGCCCAGGCCCGCGCCGCCGACCACTTTCTTTGCGGTTTTGCTACCTTCGCCCTTGCCTTTCACCTCATAAGTGCTGGTGAGAAGAGGATAGGCAGTGCCGTTGATGACGATGTCGGTCAGCTCGAGTGTGAGCTCGGAACTCCCCGACATTCGGCCAGCAGAGGAGGCTTGCGCGAGGCGTCCATAAACGGTGGTGCCGCGTGGGGCGATCACCTTGTCTTCTGCCTGGAGATTCGTTTCGAGGGTGGCGGTAAAACGGAAGCCCGTTTTTTGTTTGGAGGAGTCTATCGCGTCGACAGTACGAATCAAGATGCGGGTTCCTGCGGGAACGGTAATGCGCTTCTTACTTTGCGCTGCCGCACTCAGTAGATTTGAATAGGAAGCCAGGACTACAAGGCATAACGTCACTGTCCAAAGAAGCGCCTTTCGCATGTGCATATCCTCCCCCGAGACTCAGGAACCCTGTCCAGCGATGGGCAGAGATGAATAGATTTGGAGATCAATGATCAAGAGCAATTGGTGTTCGATTTGGGCGAAGCGTGCCGCGGTGACTCCGCCGAGAGCCTGCTTAACCTTCTCGTAGGTGGCAGCTAGGAGTTCTGCACGTTCTTTCTGGAAGGCCACGGATTTCTGAATCAGGCGGTCCGCTTCTTCGTCGGTCAAATCGTTATAACTGTGGGCATATTGCTTGATGTTTTCGATTCGCTGGTCATTCAGCTTGGCGAGAGCCACATCGTAGTCACTGTAGATGGGCCAGAATTTGGCGGCGTCGGCAGCGCTGAGCAGCATCATCGAGCCCATGATTTCGTCCTTCTGTTGGCGGACGTCCTTGCGCAGGAGGTCTATGTAAGACTGCATGTTTTTCTTTTGTGTGTCGGCTTCGGAAGGGGTTGCAGCTTTGCTGGTGGTCTTTTGGGTTGTTGTTTGCGCATGGCCAGCAGGCAGCGGTCCAATCACAAGGACAAAGAGAGTCGCCAGAAACATGCGAATCGATGGTTTCATGTCGATCATCCTTTCGCTTAATTTCTCAACCAAGAACTTACGCGGGCCTAATCGCTAGAGTCTGACACTGTGGTGTGGGCCTTGGCAATCACCAGGTTGGATTGTGGGAGGCATTAAAATCACGATTTTTATTTCTCCACCTCCGGTCACGCAATCCTACACGAAAGCACTGAGACTGCAATAAGTGCGTTTGTTCAGTCAACTCCTTCGGGAAATCGTCCATGTGGCTCATAGTACCTAAGTAGACGGTTTCGGCGTTATCAGTTGAGTCAGCCTGCCCTGAATTTCAAAGGGTACCGTGAGTCTAAATCAAACCCCCTACGTCTAATCGAATATTAGGGAGTCAATTTAGCAGACGATCAAACGTAGTTTGATAAGGAGTGGTAAAGTCTTCCGATATGTTTTCTGAAAAGTTTCGGATTTCAGTTGTCGCTACGTTCGCCCTCGCTGCAATCACCTGCGGCCAGACTCCAACGTTGCCCAAAATAGAACCTAAGTTGTTGCAAGCCGATCTTCAAATTGCGCGGACGGCGCTCGAGGAAGGCCATTCCGGTATGTACCGTTACACACCTAAACCGGAGCTGGACCAGTCCTTCGACGCCGCCAATAAGAAACTCACTCAGCCCATGAACGCGCTTCAATTTCTCAGGATTTTTGTCCCCGTCGTGGCGCAGATAAAGTGCGGTCACACGTTAGTTCGCCCGCCCCAGAAAATAGCAGACGCCTTAGACCAAACCGTACCTTTGTTTCCGTTGGATGTGGCACTCATCGATGGCAAAGTCTATGTGATCCGTGACGATCAACCGACCGATCTGAAACTGGCGGGGCTGCAAATCCGGGAGATCAACGGAGTGCCAATCGATCGCATTCTCTCCACCATGCTCGCTGCAACGCCGGGCGACGCCGATTCACGAACCGTTCGTCCAGCTCGGGTCGCTTATGCCTTCGAATATGACTTGTATTATCTGTTGGGAATGGAAACCCCGTTTCGCGTGCAGTTCCAGGACAATAAAACGGGAAAAAGTAGTACGCTCGATTTACCCGGCGTTGCCTATCCGGACCGCAAGAGAATCTTTGAGGCGCGCTATCCGCAGGATGCGGAGCCCAAAGACAAGGCGAGCCTTAAATTCATGGACGAAGACAGGATTGCCGTCCTGACCATTCACGCCTTCTACGGCACCGCGGAAGGGAAAGAACTAACCGACTACTTCGACGATGTGTTTCGCCGGATTCACGAACACAATTCGTCCAGCCTTATCATTGATTTACGCGACTGCGGCGGGGGCCGCGACTTCTTGGGCAAGAAGCTGCTCTCATTTCTCCTCGATCGGCCTTTCTACTACTACGACGATTTAGTTTATAACGCACTGGATTTCGATTTCTTTCGTTACGCCGAGGGTGAAAAGCCGTTGCCCGCGGACATGGCGGAAAAACGTGCAGATGGCAAGTTTCACGATGTGAAGCATCCGAACCTCGGTCTCCAGCAACCATCGCAACCCCATTTCGCGGGCAACGTAGTCGTGCTCATGAATGGCGGAAGTTTTTCGACCACCTGCGAATTCCTCTCCAACTTGCACGACCGCAACAGGGCAACATTTGTCGGCGAAGAGGCGGGTGGCGGATACTTCGGCAACACCTCGGGTCCCACCGTCCTCATCACCTTGCCGAACACTCAGGTGCGCGTCATCATTCCGCTCCGCACCTATTACCTCGCCGTAAAAAACGGAATCCCCTACAGAAGCATTCTCCCCGACTACGAGGTTAAACAGTCCATCAACGATATTCTCTCTGACAATGACACCGTAATGTTCCGAGCCATCGAACTCGCACGTAAATAGAGAAGAAAGAAGTGACAAAGGAGGAGTCCAAAACCAGTATGCCAAGTCCTTCCATGAGAAGGCCGGTTGATGTCAAGGCACACTTTTATTTTCTTCGTTCTTTCTATCTGTTTCCATTCAGTTAAGCCGCCCCTGTCGCCATCCTTCCATTCGCACTCTTTTGTGAGCGATATTCGCTCGGTGCAAGGTGGGTGTTCTCGTTCAGTAGGTGCTGCTACCTGGTAATCGACCTCTCGTCCCACCTTTTCGGATGGGAGTCGGGCCTCAGGACTTAGCCGCAGTCACCTGGACTCGGCGGTCGAGCTCAGCTGTCCGGATCAAAACTCTCTAGGCCACCGCGCGCATTGCTTTTTGGCTATTGCGCAATGGTTCGTACACCTCTCCGCTTACCCACAAGCGATGGAGCAGTACTGCCAGCTTTCTTGCTACGGCCACCACCGCTCGTTTCTTGGCATTTTTTCCTCCTCGCTCTGCAAGCTTCAATCCCCATCTCCGCAGATCACTGTCTTCTCCAAAAGGTCCCAGAATGTAATGGGCCCCCTGCACCATCATCGTTCGCAGGTACCGGTCTCCTTCCTTGCTGATTTTCTTCTGTGGTTCACTGTTCCCGGAGTTCCTCCGGCCAGGTCGCAACCCCAGAAAACAACCGACCTCGCGACTCTTTGGGAATCGATGTGGGTCTTCAATCGTCAGGATATAGGTCAGCCCGATTTGCGTTCCCACACCCTTCACCTGCTTGAGCAAGGACACTTCCGGGTACACTTCCTTGGCGATTTGTTCCATCCGCTTGTCGTACTCTTTAATGCGCTCGCTCAGCGATTCGACCTCTCGCAAGAGCGGGGCTAGAACATCGCGCAACTCCGCGCTCACTCCCTCAGCCAGCGTCTCGCTCACTTGATGCGTGCCACACTTGGGCAGTCGTTCGCCAAAAGACTTCACCAACCCACGGGCTGCATTCACTAAGGCCGTTCGCGCACTGACCAGTTCCGCTCGTGCACGAATCACTGTCAGATGGATTTGCGCCTTTGCACTGCGATGCCGAATTGGTCCCAATAACTTGCGATCGAAGCGCGCTAGTCGTGCCAGAGTCTGCGCATCGTGTCGATCGTCTTTTCGATTGCTCTTGGTGATCAATTCCACTTTCTGCGCGTGCGCCACGATCACTTCGTGTCCCAACTCTGTTAACAGCCGGCTTAACCAGGGCGAATGTGTTCCCGTCTCCAGTGCAATCAGACTTCGCGCTATTTTTCCAAAGGTCTGCTTCACCGCTTCCGGCGTTGTTGCCACTTTCTGTTCCAGAATGATTTTGCCTGCTTCATCTAGAACACAGTAGAACGACCAACGATCTCCAAGATCTATACCGATCGTTAGCTTTTGCTCCTCCAAAAGTTCATTACTAAATACCTGCATAGTGCTAATCTTCTTCATTGCCGGTCTCCTTTTTTGTGCCTTGAGCACGTCGAACATTGGGAGCGTATCGCATCCCGCTGGAGACCGGCCTTCTCATCCCATCTGGTAAGTTATCGTCTATGTGACTTATAGCAACCCAAGTAGGCGGTTTGCGCGTTTACCAACACTTGGGACAAACGGTGTCTTCAGGGGATCACTACTCCACGATTTGTTGCGCCCATTTGGGTACCTTCGGAATCTCGTACTACCGTGCGAACCAGGAACGTTCCTGGTTGGAGATCAAAGCCCAGTTTCACGTTCAGGCCCGTTTTCTTTACTCGCTCCAAGGTTGGATCTTTCAGCCATAGGTCGAGGACTCGCTGAAGGCCGGCAAGCATTCTCCCGTTCTCGTCAAAAATAGCAGTAGTGATCGTCAATGTATCCTGGTTGCGTCCATCCACCTTACGAAACCTGAGTTCTTCGGTTCCCACATGGGTAACTACGGAGAGGTGTGCTCCGTCCGCCCCCTTGAAGAACTGAGCCTGGCATTCGATGGGTAGCTGGCGCAACTCCTCCTGAGAAAAGACTGCCTGCTGGATCTCCTCTTTGGCCGCGGCTTCGGGGTTGGATTCGCCATGCGGAGCGAAATAGCCGTGGCGGGCCTGCAGCGCCCATTTTTGCTTGTTTGCCATCGTTACTTTCAGATGGTGATATTTCCCATCAAGCTTCAGGTTCTGCGGCGCAAAGCCCAAAACGTAGGAAACCTCGGGCTCGGCCGCGGCCTGCAGCAAGCCCTGATCAATATCGTTCCGGTTGTGAAAGAAACTCCCGCCGGTGCCGTCGGCCAGCTCCCCGAGCGCGTCACTCTTCAACAATTGCTCCGTCCTCTCGAATTGCTGCTTCATGGGGCTCGACGTACCAGGATTGGATGCGTCATAAGTAGATTCAACCCACAAGCCACGGGCATCAATCGTATCGATCACCACATTCGCTTTGGTCGCTCGGTCAATCACCTCACCGGTCCATTGCATCCCAGGAGTTACGAAAAACCCCGGCGACATCATGACGATGACGCGGCGGCCCGGCAGCACGCTCATCCTGCGAATCAGCGCCTCCAGGTTTTGATAGGTGCGCTGCAACTGCGCTTCCTCGATATTCAATTCTCGCTGTGCTGTTCCCTCCGCCAAGTGCGCGGCGGCAGTTTGGTCCATCGGTCCCATGCAATTGAGGATGTCCTCGACTGCCGTCTGTAACGCCCCGGGATCTTTTTCGTACACGATCGAATACGCTTCGTAGTAACTCATAGGCGGGCAATCCATCGGAGAGTCCATTGAGAGCGAATGTCGCAGGATTCGCTTCAGTGCCTCCTCGAGTATCCCTCGGTCGGCCGTAAAATCCTGTTCGACCTGACCGGAAGTGGTGAAGATAGCAAGCCGGTCGCCGGCCGCCATGGTTGCGAACAGCTTTGTGGCGGCTTGCCGCGAGACCATCGCATCTTGCGTCGATAGATGAAGATCGTCGAAAAACAACGTTGCAAACCTTTCTGGAAACTCTGTCGCTTTGACCACTGCTGACTCAGAATTGGCGTCCGCGGGATCCATCTTCGCCATGGGCGCCTGGGAAAGCGGAGTCTCTACGGAGAAGCTGGAAATGTTCTGTGGTTTGCGCTCGTCCGTGAGTTGAAAATCTTCTTTCTTCAGATCCTTGACCACCTTGCCGTTGTTGTCCCGCACCACCACACGCACCAGTACTAAATTGACGCGCACGCTGAACGTCACCGGAGCATCGTGAGAAACGATTTCCTGGCTGGGCGTCTTCGCATCCGGTTTCTGTGCGGTTTGGGAAGTGTTAGGCTTTGCGGCTTGAGAAGTTGCTGAAGGCGCTTGGGCGTGAGCCTCTGGCAAGGAGACCAGGAAAATAATGAAACCGAGCATAACGGCCCAGAAGCTTCCTGGAGAACTGCTCGAACCCGTTAGCACCGTCACAAGGAATCCCGCCTTCCAAAAGCGTTCTGCAATCAAATGCTGGTGAGGCTAACCGCGACGCCGTGCTGATTGCCGAAAGCATAAAAACGAGCGTGCACCGGTTCATTCACTTCTGTTGTTGTGACGAGTTATTTGGCTTTGCGGTTACAGGTCGGACCGGAATCCGAAAGATAATTAGAGGCGAGGTAGCTCCCCAACTCTTGATTAGTCGCGAATCCGAAAACTTGGGTACCGGGACCCACTTGCCCGGGAAGCGCGTTACCAGGACTCTGCTGCTATTTTGGGCGCAGGTCGATGTGCAGCAGCACCCGAGTTCGTATCTACACTCAACCTGTTGGCCACCCGCCCTTGAGTCGCCACTTTTCCACCGTTTGCTCGGCATCCCGACTACGTAACCCAAATCAAGCTTGACCTCCGTTGTACCTATCGTATATTGTACGCAACGTCAAGTGTACAACATTGCATGCCAACCGTCCGTTTTTTCTAAAATGAAAAAGGAGCATCGCAAATGTCCAAATCATTCAGACTATTGTTAGTGTTGGCTCGTTCCTTGCTTGTAGTGCTCTACTCGGTCACCGCCGCAACTGCGATAAGGGGTCAAACCATGCCTACCAGTCCATCGCCGCTTATTTCGGTCCTTCCGGCAACGGCAGCCAACTTGCCGCAACTCGACAATGCTGTCGTTGCGAAATTCCACCCGAATGCGTTTGTAATCTCGAATAACGCCTCTCGGGATGTCGTCGGTCTGGTCGTCATTTGGACGTACACGGATGTGACAACGGGCAAAGCAGCCATTCATTACATGAACAGTGACAGCTTCATGCAGCCGGCGCCCCGCAACGTCATTACAGCCGGAACGCGTCTGCTCGTGGCTCCCGGTGTTTTCTTGCCGGAAGCGATGGTTCGCACGGCACATCTCGGCCCGACAGTAGGAAATATGGATGGCAGTCTAGTGCGAGAAATGCAGGGTGCGACCAACATGGCCGTTAAGATCGACGCCCTGATTTTCTCGGATGGCGAAGTCACCGGGCCGAATGAAAGCCGTTACGACTCGCAAATTGAGAACCGCAAGATGGCTGCCGTCGCAATCGCCAAGCAGGTCAGGAACGCGATGGCCAAAGGCCAGGACCCCAAGACCGTGCTTGTCGATGTGCTGGCGTCTCAGCCAGCCCGCGAAGATTCGCTTGGCAGGTGGCGGGTGAACTATGCCCAAATGCTTGCTCGTGCGCGAAACCTCGACAAGACGCTCGATGGCATGGAAACGCTTCCCGACCCACCCAAGTTTTTTCACAAATAGGTCATATTTTGAATAGGAGAAAAATAAATGAAAAAGACTTTGCTTTTGCTCGTTATTTGTCTCGCTTGGAGTCTCCGCGCTCAAGGGCAGTTTGTCTCCCGCCCGCCCGATCCGTACGCGCTCCAGTACTACCAGTGCGACCCGCTCGCTTGCAACGAAACACTTTTCGACGCGGCCGGTACCGCTGAAATTACAATGAGCGTCTACGGTAAATGTCAAAACGGATATGCAGTCAACCCATATCTTGGCCTGTATATCCTGAATTGCCAGTCGTCCTGGACTCTGGACCTTGCCGGGACATTCGTCACGTCAAACTACAAGATTGGAAACACCACCTTTCTTGTGGAAGGAATAAAGATCGACGGACTGGTTACGCCAGCCGAAGGCGGCTTCGCCGCATACGAAGCGGTGGTTGAGAAATGGTGTGATGCAATCACCTACTCAAACATTCCTCCTCCTCTCTCACCTTGCTAGTCTCAACAGCGGGCGGCGGGTGGCGCACAGACCAAGATTCCCGCAGGGAGTCATGGTCGGAATCAAATCCGGGAGTGCGACGCAAGGCAGTAATGTGGGATGCGACAGGGCACTCCGCGTTCGACCGTGCGCTGCCAGGAAACTACGAATTCAAACTTCTGAAGAATGCGGCGAGCGTGGTATTGAGAAGCGTGAGGTGCCACGGTGCGGAAGTGACCCCGTACACCCGATTGCGAATTGGTTACCGCGAGAAGGTGGAAGACTGCGAAGTGGTTTTGGGCGCAGATGCTTCCGCGCCCGCACGCTAATGATTGCGCCTCAACTCCCGATTTGCGTCGGCTTATCGTCTATGTGGGTACCGGAACTATAGATCCTTGGATGTGCCGAAAGGGATGGGGGGGCGTCGAACCTGCCTGCGTGCGTGATGGACTGGCGCGGCGGTTTCCAGACAAAAGCTGTAGAGATTCGAGGCGGGTATGGGGTACGGACCCCACCTGTTCGCTTTCGTCATGCGTAGTACTTATACAATTCCGGCTGTTTCGTTCTACAGTCCGCAAAAATGTTCTCGACCTTTTGAACTGTTTCTCGCAATGCAGGACTGCGCAGTTCCAATTCGGTCGGTCTTCGTGGAACAAATCGTCTGTGATTATCTACTGGCTCAACTATCAGCTGTTCAATATCGGATCTCAGTTGAGGATGCAAGAACACCGATGGATAAACTGTTGTTTCAACCCCGGTTTCGTAAACGACCACCATCAGTTGTGGGCTTACTCTCGATAGCTGAACGCCGACATTTTCATGTCGTTCGAGCCAGTCCTGAACTTCCCGTTGCTGCTCATCCTGATTTTTAGCTAGTGCGATGGCAATCTGGGTTTGCTCTCGAGCGATCCGGGTTTGAGTTCGAGCAATCCGGGTTTGTGTTCGGGCATAGAGCAGCGTTGCCCCCAAGCCCACCAATGAAATCAACGTGCAAATTATGAAAAACATGGCAGCAACTCCCCCCTGTCAAATGGCCGCGACTAACTTCCACTCGCCGTGGACAAATTAATCAACGGTCCTGTGTGAGAGCTACGGGGCTGACCAGAGCACCTTTTTGTCCTTGCCGAACAACACTACTGAGGCGGCAGAAGTGCTTTCCTTTCGACCAGTTTTAGGCACAACTAAGTCAGCGGAACCAAAGTCTGCCGAGAACCCTTCGTTATCAGTCAAAGTCAAAGATGGCTTGCCCTGAAAGGTCGAAAGCAAGACGCTCTGATTGCCGCCGGATTCATGCATCGTTAGGTCGGCTCCGGCGCCGAGTGGAGAAAGTCCCAATGACACGAAGGCTTTACCATCAGGATCGTGAATAGTTAGACCCGGCCCTGTAGTCATGTTTGTCTCGGTGGAAGAACCACTCAATGACAACTGAACCCTCCCTTTTTCGTCAGCGATGTCAAGGGCGGCAACACCTTTCTGAAGCGACAATCCAGCACGGATTTCTTTATCGTAGATTGCAAGGCCCACAAATGCCTTGCTCGCCCCCAATTGAACTTGTTCCGTGGTTCCTGGCTTTTGCAGGGTGAAGAATGGTTCGTCACCACCTGCGAGCGCGGCGATGGGTAAGCCACCTGCACTCAAAAGTGCCAGTGTGGGCCGACCGACTTCCATATCGAGTCGCGCTCGCGTTTTTCCTGCTGCGTCCTTCAACACAAACTCGTTCGCTTCAATTATTTTTTTGGCAGGTGCTTGGCCCATCGCAATGACGGCCGCGGCGACGACTAACGCAGCGATTCCGGTTTTCCTAAGGCGGCGATTTTGTGCTTCAAGTTTTGCGACTCGGTTCGCGAGTGTTTCTAGACTGGATTCAGGAGTTTGCATGGGTTCCTCCGGCGTTGTTGAGGGAGCGATGTTTCGCATGCTATCACGCGGGAAGGCATGGCCCTATGACGCCGGGATTCAGGGTGACAGGAAGGATTAAAGGCCTCCTGAGTGGCCCAGGACAGGGAAGGGCATGGTCCTTGGATGGGCTAATTTCTTATTGGGGCTAGATATGCCGAGGTTCTGGTGCGGGAACGCGAAATGGGGGCATGGCTAGGTAGATCGCAGTTTGCACCCTGTCAGATGGGTTGAAGCAGATTCGATGCAATTCTAGCTGCAATCCATGCCTCGCTCGAAAGCCCTGCCAAGCGTAAACAAAGCGTAAAACAAATCGAAATCTTTATCAGCTTGCGTTCCAGAAACCCTCATGTTCACAGGTCGAAAACGCCATGAAAATAGGAAAACAGCGTGGTTATTGATGATTCTGCACGAACAAATCCATAAAACTCGAAATACCCTTTGTTTTATTGATTAAAAGTGGTGCGCCCGGGGGGACTCGAACTCCCGACCTTCTGGTTCGTAGCCAGACGCTCTATCCAACTGAGCTACGGGCGCACAAAGGTACTCGACTTAGCCTAAACAGTTTACAGCATCGGCGCGGATTTATTCAACTTTCACTTTCGCCGCTGCATTTCACCAGTTTCATGCTTAGTGAGAAGCGAACGTAGCCGCCGGCAACCCGGCTTTGTTATATAAATCGCAATCGGGATTGCCCGCCCAGCCGTAGCGGACATAGCGCGGCGCGGACACTTTGGAGTTTGTGAGGACGACTTCGGTCCCGTCGATTCGTGCCTCCGCGGGCGCAAATATTTTATCCCGGCCGGCAATCTCGAATCCTTTTAGGACATCGCCCTTCGCGATTAAGCCACTCTCCGCGTGTTCGAACAGCACCCGCAAACTCTCGCCCTGTGGCACGGCGGCGCGGAAGAGAGGCCCTGAATATTCAATCTTTTCGCCGTACGCAATCGCACGGGCAGCGAGCGCCAATCGCTTGCCAACATCCTGCTTGTTCGTCGGGTGAATATCCGTGGGGTTGCCTATGTCAATGGCGACGGCCATTCCCGTATTTCGAAGTTCCAGCGCCCGGCGTTGCGCATCCCGAACCTCCGGCCAATGTGAATCCGGCTCGCTGGTCCAATTGGCCAACTGCACAAAAAGGAAAGGAAGGTCGCCCTCAGCCCACCGACTGCGCCAATCGCGAATCAAGGTCTGAAACAATTGTGCGTAATAGAATTCTCGTTCCGGTGAAGTATTGCTCTCACCCTGATACCAAAGAAATCCACGCAAGGGGAATGCGGTCAACGGCGCAATCATCGCATTGTACAGACCACCAGGCTCCCACGAGCGGAATTCCGGATGCCATGGAAAATCCGGATCAGGCTTCCCAGCAGCTTTGGCCACCGCGAGTTCCTGCCGTTCCCAAACGTCTTCCAGTCGTTTTGTCGCTTCCCGATCCGTCATCTCCGCGTGAGCCGCAAAGGCTGGCATAAGTCCTGCATCGGAGGAAAGTCCTCGCAAACTAGTCCAGCCTTCGGCAGGCGATCCGCCCCAATCTGCTTCTATCAAGCCGATGGGAACTTTCTGATCGTCTTGAATTTCTCTGCCGAAAAAATATTCCACCGCGGAAAAGTCGCCCACCGAATCCGGTGTGACCGCTGTCCACGTCTGCGCGACGAGGTCATCCTGGGCAAAGCTTGCAGAAGCTCTTGCCACGTGGAAGAGCCTCATGTGAGGCCGGTCCGCATGCTTCAGCTCGACCTCCGCGTTTGCCACACGGCGCATTTCAAATTCCATGTTGGACTGTCCGGAGGCCAGCCAGACGTCGCCAACCAGCACATCGGAAAAACGAATCAGGTTGCTACCCTTGATTTCCAGCGCGAACGGTCCGCCTGCGGCCCCTGCCGGCAGGCTCAGTTCCCAACGACCCAATTTATCCGCCTGCGTCTTGGCCGCCGCGCCTCGAAACGTCGCGGAAATCAACTCGCCTGCGCCCGCCATTCCCCACAAATGAACGGGGAAATCGCGCTGCAACACCATATGCTCTGCGAGCACAGCAGGTAACTTAACTTCTGCCAGCGAAGGAATGGCACAACACAGCATTA
Organism: Candidatus Acidiferrales bacterium; assembly: GCA_963741165.1. Taxonomy (GTDB): domain Bacteria; phylum Acidobacteriota; class Terriglobia; order Acidiferrales; family UBA7541; genus Acidiferrum. The sequence goes on from CAVUHB010000005.1 coordinate 15,011, forward strand.
CGATCACAGCGGCTAGGACTACGCTCTTCACCAAGCCTGGATTGGGCATTTAGGATGTGCTCCGTGCTGTTCGCACTCGGACGGACAGAGTACCACGTTGCAACTACGGCTAAGTCTATACGATGGGGGTCAGACTCGAGAAGTTTCCAGGCCGAGGGCACGCGTTTTTTTAAGCGCGGCGACAAGATCGTATAGGGCGTGACTGTTGCAGACTTCATAATAATTGTGTTCAGAAGCCTGTCCAATTTTCCCATCTGGCAAGAGTTGACGAGCCACGCCTTTGCGAAGCACCAACACTTCCACGGACTCGCCCATAGGTACTTCGCCGCTGTAGAGCGTGACATCCTCCTTGCCCCAAGGCATGTCCACAGTGATCTCGAGAGGCTCAAGCGAAATCTCTTCCGAAAGTTTTTCAAACCCCTCTTCGTTCAGTTCGATTCCGTTCATGTTGTAGCGCACCAGGAATTCGTCCAACTCTTCCGCCGAGGCGCCTTCCATCGCGGTGAGAAATTGGAACAGCGCGAAGTCGGTTTTCTGCTTGGAAAGCATGCGCTTGGCCAGCTTGGCGCAACCCGATAATCGGTCCGAAAGATTCAGCGCTTTCGAAATCATGATTTTCGATTCAGCATCGGTCCAGTAGGTCGGTGCGGAGCCCTGATAGGCCACGCCAATTCCAATTTCCAGCGCGGGCAATTGCGTCGAAACAGCGCGATCATTGTAGGAATTACAGACCACCAGAATTTGGCGTGAGAGTGCGCAGGCCTTAGCTACGGCATGCGCATAAGCCTGACTGCCTTCGGTCTCAAAAATCGCTAGCACGATGGCGTCGCCTTCGATGAATACCTTCTTCGCGGAATACCGATCCAGCAGGCGCTTCACCGGCTCATGTAGATTCAGGCTGAAGTGCGAAGCAGGGCTCAACCCGCGCGAAAGAAGATCCTGCGTCATTTTCGTAGATCCGCGAACGTCGGCCTTGATGATCACGTGTGACACTACCTGATCCTGTTCCGGCCGTGCTTCTTCCTTCAGCAGGCATTCATACAGCCGGTTGTTCATGCGCGAGAGCTCACGAACTTTCTCCGCGGTCACCAGATTGATGCGCTCCATACAAGTGGACAGATGCTCGGCATCGCGCAAATCGCGGCGCAATCGCAGGAAATCTCCTGCGAACCGCTGCATTATTACTTGCAATTCTTCTCTGGAGTAGCGGCGCATACGTTTGGAAAGTTCTTCGAGCGGACGCATGGTCAGGCGCTTGGTGGGGACCTGCTTTAACATTTCCTCCACACGTTTGGCTTCTTCCCTGAAAACCAGCGCCTTACGCAGTTGCTGCAAGTGCACCGGGGGACAAAAATCACTGGCGATGGGACGAATCTCGTAACTCGCAAGGATATGCGGCATGACTTCGCGCTCTTCCAATCGCTGCGTCAGCTGCGCCAAAAGCTGCGCTCGTTTGGTGCGATCTGCTTCATCCGTCGCGCTTGAGGGATCGAACAACCGGCGCGCATTCTCCGGCTCATTCAAATAGTCGCCAAGCTTTCCCTGATAATCCTTGCTGACAAAGTCTACCTGCTGCCGCGCGCTGTCCAGTTGCGGACCGAATTCTTCCAGTTTCAGATTCAGAGATTTCAATCGCTTCTCCACCCCGGCCAGGGAGGCGCGCGTCGCCGCCGGATCCGGTGCGTTGCTCAAGAACTTGTTCAGCAGGCCGCCACCATTCTCCAATCGTTTTGCCAGGGTTTCGCGCTGCTCCTCAAGCACGCCAATTTCCTTCTTGATCTTGTCCACTTCGGCAAACATCGACTTAAAGCTTTCGGACAATTGAGAGGAAGTGTCCTCTCGCGGGATGCTTACCCCGGCTTCCGCCAGAAATTGTTGAAAGATTTCGTCCATGGCTTCGAAGCGGTCCGGATCACGCGCATAATTTCCGAGCAGGACATAGTGCTCAAGGAAATACAGATCATCCTTGCCACCATCAAGAAAGATCAACCGGTTTTTTAACAGTTCGTAATACAGATTGAAATCTTCCCCAAACAAGGCACGCCGTACCTTGGCGATCACGTTGTCTTCAATATCGACGTAAATCTGCGCCAGCAACTGGCCTATTAGGCGGACAACATCGCGCCTCCCGGATTGCATTTCCGACAACCGCGCCTTGATGACGTGCGCTTGTTGCGAACGCTCGAAGAACTCGCCGCGCTTCCGGATGTACTCCTTGCCGTCCAGGATCACGTTGGAAAACTGGTTCAGCAACTCGCCGCTGAGAAATTTCAGAATGGCCAGGTGAAACAGCAGGTCGATCTCGATATTCTTCTGGTGCTTGGCGCGATTGAGTGAGCTGAGCAGCAACTCCGAGAGCAGTTTGCGAAACGTGGTGGAGTCCACCTGTTTACTGCTGCGGAAATCGATGCCCGAAAAGTACGTGGAACTGACATTCTGGCGGATCAGGTCGAACAGATAATCCCGGGAGGTCTGAACAAACTTGGGGCTCAAGAATACGTCGTAATGAATATTGTCGACGCCAATGGAGAGTGTCCCCATCGGTAGAATCACGCGATAGCTCTTTAAATCGCCGCGATTTGTCTCCGTCCCATTTGGACTGCTGGGCCCATTCGCCATCGCACCCGCCGCCTAAATTCCCAATTTTTACCGTAGCAGCCGTAGCGGGTGGCCGCAAGGAACCCGAAGTACAGGGGTAGCCAGAGAGTAAGCCGACGGATTATTTGAAGTTTATTAGGAAACGGTAATCCGGCGCGAATCACCACCAGTGTGCTCTAAAAGTAAACGCACTTGCGGCCAGGGCGCCTTTAGCGGGAAGTTCTCAGACCATTCCAGAATGATAATGCCCGGCGATTCAAACGCATCTTCCAGTCCCAACGTCTCGAAATCATGAAAGTTTTCGATGCGGTAGAGGTCGCCGTGAAACACTTTTCGCCCACTGCCGTATTCGTGCAACAGCGTGAAGGTGGGGCTGGTGACTTCGTCTTCCGTGGCGGCGTGCAACCCCGCGACGATTCCCTTCGTAAGCGTGGTTTTTCCGCTGCCCAACTCTCCGGATAGCAGTATCAGTACGGGCGCTTTCAACCGTTTGGCGAATTCACGTCCCCACGCCGTAGTCTCTTCGGCGGAATGCGTGAGCACCTCCTCAGCCACGCCCTTGCAACTCCTCGATCAGTTTTCTGCGCGCGTAGGGAATCGCATGGGCTAGTTCAGCGGCAATAATTCCCGAATTGTCGCTCTGCTGTGTCAGCAACTCGGCCGCCGCGCCATGCAGATACGCGCCCAGCGCCACAATTCGCAGCAAGTCGTCGGTACCGAATTGTGCGATCAGAGCGGCAAGCAATCCCGTCAAAACATCGCCAGAACCGCCTTTCGCAAGTGCAGGGGTTCCGGTGGTGTTGACGAACACTCGTCCATCCGGCCCCGCCAGCACGGTATGAAAGCCCTTCAGCAGGACGCATGATTTCCAAGCTCGCGCCGCGTCGCTGGCCGTCTTCACGCGATCGCGCTCCACCTCGGCCACCGAAACTCCCAACAAGCGCGCCATCTCTCCCGGATGTGGCGTGACTACCAGATGCGCCGTCTTTCGATTGGACAATTCCGCCGCGCGGCCAGCGAAGGCGTTCAGTCCGTCCGCATCGAGCACAATCGGCAACTCAACTGTACTCACGACGTCACGAATGAATTCCTGCGTCTCGGCAATGGTTCCTAGGCCTGGCCCCAGCGCCAACACGGTCTTGCCTCTTGCGATATCTGCAAAGCGTCCGCTACTAAAGGCATCGCGAGCGATCGTTCCGGCAGCTGTGGCCTTCATCGGCTCCGTCATGTACTCCGCCGCGCCCATCGCCACGATCGGCAGGATTGGTTCGGTCACCGCAAGCGTCACAAGCCCGGCGCCACCACGGAGCGCCGCTTGCCCGCACAATACGGCCGCGCCGCTCTTCCCTATCGAGCCGGCCATCAGTAATACGTGGCCGTATTTTCCTTTGTGTGAATCCACAGGCCGCAGAAGTGGCAGGCCAGCAAATTCCTCTGGACCTGCCCAGCGAATTACATTTTTGCCAACTTCCTCAACCAGCGCTTCCGGCGAACCTATGGCGCACACCGTAATCTGTCCGCAGCTGGCCGCATCGCGCGAGATCAGTTGACCGATCTTTGGTGCGGTAAATGTCACCGTCAGATGCGCGCGCACCACCGGACCTTCCGCTTCTCCGCCATCTGAAGGCAATCCGGACGGCGTATCGACAGCGAGAACCCAGCCGGGCTGCGCTGCTGTGGCATCCCGCGAAAGTCGATTGATATCTTCAATCGCCTGCGCAACCACCCCAGTTGCACCGCCGCGAATACCCGTACCCAGCAACGCGTCTACAACCACATCCGAGGAGACAATCGACGACAAGGCCTTTTCCCAATCGGCCACACTCCGCACCACGAGCACTTCGCCGCCCGATTCCCGCCACCGCTTCAGATTTGTGGCCGCCTCTCCGCGGACATCATCCGGATTTGCTAACAAGTAGACAACCACGCGGTCGGCTTCTTCTTTCAAGTAGCGCGCTACTACGAAGCCGTCGCCTCCGTTATTTCCCTTTCCGCACAGCACACAAACGTGTCCGGGCGGAGCCGTACTCCTTCGTCCGTATTCTTCCAGGAAGACTTCCGCAGCGCTCTTTCCCGCGGCTTCCATCAATTTCCAACCGGGAATGCCCAAGCGTTCCGTCGTCAGACGGTCCACTTCCCGCATCTGCTCCGCTGTCAGCGCTTTCATTTTAGGTTCCGCACAGCTGGGCAGAAATACTCAAAGCATCCAGCCGCCGCTCACGTTCAACACTTGCCCAGTCACGTATTCGGCTTCTTCCGAAGCGAAATACGCTACCGACGACGCCACATCGTCAACAGTAGGCGGCCGTCCAATCGGGAACCGTGCATCGCGCAATTTCCGCGCTTCGTCGAGCGTCAAATCTTTCTCGTCGATGCTGGAAGGATTTACCACGTTCACGGTAATGCCATTCTTGGCTTCTTCCAAAGCTAAGGAACGTGACAGCGCCACTACCGCCGCCTTCGCCGCCGCATAGGCAGAAATTTTCGCCTGGCCAAACGCACGCTCGGCGCCCACCGCACCCAGGTTAATAATGCGCCCCCAGCGGCCTTTGCGCATCGGCGTCAGCACGGCGCGGCTCATCTGCATCACGGTCATTAAGTTCGAATTGAAAATGTTTTCCCATTCGTCGAATGACGATTCGGCCAGCGTCCCCCATTTAAAATCGCCGACATTGTTCACCAGGACGTCGATGCGGCCGTAGCGGTCGGTGACCGTCTTGACCAGTTGTTCGGAGCGCCCCTGCTGAATGATGTCGGTTTCCACTGCAACGCAATCCGCGCCCATCGCCTGCATTTGTCGGAGAGCCAGTTGCGCAGCACCCTTGTTCGACCGGTAGGCGATGGCCACGCGTGCTCCGTCGCGCGCCAACCGCAAAGCAATTCCTTTTCCGATTCCCCTGCTGCCACCTGTCACCAGCGCCACGCGATTCCGTAAAGACATTCTTCCCCTCGTGAAACGTGCCAGTATAACTTACTTTTTCGCGCTTTCCCCACACCAGTTCACTACCTTACCTCAATTTCCGGACTCGGTCAGTGGTTGAATCCTGCGTGAAGCAGAGCTTGCCCGACGGGCAGTCGGCTCCGGTCAGATTCTGCCGTCAAACTGCTGCTCGTCGTTCGCGAAACCGTTCGCCAGATTGGCGCTTCGAACTATTACGTTGTCTTTCTTGAGGCAGTACAGACACGAGAAAAGCCCGGTTTCGATTATCTCAGCGAGCTACTCTCCTAGATCACTATCGGTTGCAGCTCTTCACCCGTGAGACAGGACACCCAGCTTCACTGTGATGTATCTAGCCTTCCGATCAGTCCGACGCCTTCGCAATCCGTAAAGTCAAGCTCCCGCATGTTTCCACTGATCCTCAAAACGGGAGCAATCTCAGAACTTCGTTCCCTATAAGTCCTCCCTGCCTGGGGTCGGCATCAATCTGCGTAATTCTTCCTGGAGATGTTCGGCAGGGCTTTCGTCATCGCCGAAGTCTGCAGCCCAGGGACGATCAACCGATGTGCGCTCAAATCGCCGGGCTCACTCATTATCTCAGCCTGGCAACCACCACCGTCATATCATCGGCTTGTTCCTCAGAACCGGCCCACTCTTCGGTCGCGGTCATCAGCGCTTCGGCAATCTTACGCGGGGATAGATTGCGTACGCGCTGGGCCGCTGCTTCCAGGCGCGGAATCCCGAATTGTTCGCCATACGCATTTTCCGGCTCAATCAATCCGTCGCTGTAGCCGATCAAGATCGCGTCGGGCGGCACGGTAATGCTTCCCTCTTCAAATGGATATGCTTCCAGCACGCCCAGCACGATGCCACCCTCCGCTAGATAGATGGCGGGGCCGTCGGATAGGCAGAATGCCGGGAGGTGGCCCGCATTGGTGTATCGCAGGCGGCGCGAAACGGTATCGTAGATGGCCACAAAAAATGTAGCGAAGCGGTCGTCGCCGGTGTTGCGCACCAGGTGAATATTCAGCCGCGCTACAAGTTCCGCCGTACTCATATTTTCGCTGCCGGGGACCAGCAATTGACTGCGCAGCGCGGCCTGCAAGCTGGCCATCAACAGCGCCGCTGAAATACCCTTTCCAGAAATGTCAGCGATCGCAATGGCCACATGCGTGGGGCTCAGCTGAATGTAATCGTAGTAGTCCCCACTGACGCTGCGGGCCGCGCGGCAGATCGCTTCCACCTCCACGCCTTTTACGTGCGGTAAATTTCTCGGAAAGAGCTGGTCCTGCACCTCGCGCGCGATGAAAATCTCGTTTTCCAGACGCTGCAATTGTTTCTGTTCGCTGATTAAACGGCTGATCGACCCAGTCATGCTGTTGAACGATTCTCCCAGCACCCCCAACTGGTCTTTGCGCTCAACGCGCACGCGGTGCGAGAAATTGCCTTCCTGCACGAACTGAGTAGCGCGATAAAGGGTGGAAATCGTCCGGGTTATCGCGCGAGTGAGCACCACCCCGATCACCAGGGCAACAATTTCGATCAACAGGAAAAATACCGAGACGATCTGCAAACCAAAGACCTTAGCGCCACTAAACTCGCCCACGGAGGCGAAAATGCGGTGGTTCAGCTGTGAATTGCGCGCCGTGAAGAAAGCGAAGACCGGATGATTGCGCTCGACCGTGCCGCCGCTGGAAAGATACGTCGCCTCCAGCTTGGAAAAGCCTTCGACGAGTGGATCGAGCCAGGAGGTGGCCGCCGGAACCGCACGTTTATGCGTGGTCACTCGCGCAATGGGCTTGTAATCATTGCTGCCGATGCGCACGGCCGTTCGCGCCGAGTCTCCTTCCACGCGCTGCGAGAGCGTCACCGTGATCGGCCCCAAGTCGGTGGCCACGCCCTCCAGAAATTCCGTGGTCACCGGTACGCTTAGTTCAATCACGCGCTTACCTCGCGGCGTATCGATCTCTTCCATGCTCATCAACCGCAAGGTGTTTCCGGATTGCAGCAAACCCGCAAACGAACGCGCTTGGGCGGGAGCTACGCGCCGGAAATATTCGGGGTCTACGTGGTAATTGACCGTGAGTCCGGGCAATTCCTTTTTCTGAGCCGCCTGCACCGCATTGCTCAACACTTTCTCCAGGGTTGCCTCGTCAATGGTGGCCGGCAGCGACGCTTCCGCGGCGGCAACGTGCCCGGAAGACATCGCCAGCAACTCGATGCGGTCCTGAATATCTTCGTACAACAGGTATGCGCCCAGCTGTGAATAAATAATTTGCGCGGCGAGAACGGCAAGAATCAGCAGCAGAATAATTGGGACGAAAGCGATGAAGAGGTAGGCGACCACTAGGCGGTTGCGCAGGCTCCACAGCAACTGGCTGCGCCAGCGACTCCAGAAGCGGTAGAGAAGATAGAAAAAGGCGATCACCGCCAGATAGCGGAGGAAGCCCATGCCGGGCTCGTCGTGCAACGGCACACTGACCCAGGTGGCAAACAACCCTGCCGCTGCAATAATCAGCGCCAGCCAGTCCAGTTTCGAGAGGCTTCTCCAGAACGCGTTACGTTGGATTTCGATGCCAGTCATGGGTCGCGAACTGTAAAAGACACTTTACCCGATTCATCGCCACTCGACGAGCCCACTTATCGAGTACGCGAGTCGGGCTTTCGAACTTTGCGTCTCAGGTCTCGGACGAATGCCGCAGAAGCGGAAGCCTTGCTTTCCGCCTGCGGCGGCACAAATGTTTCCTTACACGTTATTCGATGTCGGTGGTACGCAACTCTGGGTTGCTAACACGGCTGTGATGGCGGCCATAGTAGAAATACACAACCAGACCGATTACCAGCCAGATAATCAGGCGCGCCCAGTTAACCCAGCCCAGTTTGTACATCATGTAGCCGTTGAACAGAATGCCCATGATCGGCACAAGGGGCACCAGCGGCGTGCGAAAAGGCCGAGCCTGCTCGGGATTCGTGTTTCGGAGCACCATCACCGCGATGCACACAATCACAAATGCCAGAAGCGTGCCGATGTTAACCATCTTTCCGATGTCATCAATAGGCGTCACGCTTCCCACGATCGCGGCCAGCAACCCGACGGCCATTGTATTCTTGTAGGGCGTGCGGAACTTCGGATGTACCGCGGCAAAAAACTTCTTCGGTAGCAGGCCGTCCTTGGCCATCGAATAAAGAACGCGCGTCTGTCCGAGGAGCATCACGAGCATCACGCTCGTTAGTCCAGCCAATGCACCCAAAGTGATGATGTGTGAAGCCGTCGTCAATCCGCGGTCAAGAAACGCGCGCGCGATGGGCGCTTCGATGTTCACTTCCTGCCACGGCACCATGCCGGTCAGCACGCCCGCTACTAGAATGTACAGCGCTGTGCAGACGAGCAGCGAGACGATAATGCCGATAGGTAAGTCACGCTGCGGATTCTTGGCTTCCTGTGCTGTGGTCGAGACCGCGTCAAATCCGATATAAGCAAAGAATATGTACGCAGCGCCGGCTCCGATGCCGCTGAATCCCATCGGCGCAAAGGAGTGCCAGTCCATGCCCCAATTGGCGGTGTTGATGTAGCGGACGCCGAGGCCGATAACGAACAAGACCACGGAAACCTTTATGACCACGATGGTGGTGTTAAAACGCGCGCTTTCTTTGATTCCAATCACCAGAATTGCAGTAATGACAAGAGCGATGATGAAAGCCGGCAAGTTGAAACCGATTTCCACCCCAAAAATCTTTGGCGCGTTCACCATGTCGTGCGCCCGCTGCAGCAGCTCCGGCGAATGTACCCCCATAATCGATGTAACTTTTTCCAGAAACGCCTGCGTGCCTGGCACCAAATTAGGATCGGCAGCCTGCGCCATTTGCCGGGCCACAATTTTTTCTGCCGTGGAAAGCGCGGTCCAGTGATCGTAGGCGAGCCACAAGGGCATCTTGATGTGAAAAATATTCAGCAGCTCAATAAAGTGGTTCGACCAGCCGGAGGAGACCGTGCTGGCTCCCATGGCGTATTCAAGCGTTAGGTCCCACCCAATGATCCACGCAAAAAGTTCACCCAGCGTCGCGTAAGCATAGGTATAAGCGCTGCCTGCCAGCGGGATCATGGCCGCGAACTCCGCGTAGCACAGCCCCGCAAATGCGCAGCCGATGCCAGAGATCACAAAGGAAAGCATCAGGCCGGGCCCGGCGTAATGCGCCCCCAACCCAGAAAGAACGAATATTCCCGCGCCAATCACGGCGCCTACACCCAGCGCCGTCAACTGAAATGGACCGAGCGTGCGTTTGAGGCTATGCTCGCCCGTCTCTTTCGCTTCAGCCATCAGCATCGCGAGCGATTTTTTTGCGAATAAGGGGTTGCCCATGCAACTCCTCCTTTGTCAGGTGATTCTCAAAATTCCAGGTTCGTTGGCTGTCGTTGAACCTAAGAGTTGCTCGCCCGCCGCGCCCAGAACCAATACACCGGCAAGCCAATCAGCACGATACCCATTCCCGCGCCAGCCGTCTGCGTCTGATACAAGAGCAGCACCACCATGATTCCCGTAGCCGCCACTATATACAACAGGGGCACAATCGGATACCCAAATGCCTTGTAAGGCCGCTCCGCGTCCGGGCGCGTGCGGCGCAACACAAAAATACCCACAATCGTTAGTACATAGAACAACAGCACCGCGAAAACCACGTAATTGAGCAGGTCGTTATACAGATTGCCGTAACCACCGTCGGGAGTCCGCGTGCGCAGCAATATTAGAATGCTGATCCAGATTCCCTGATAGACCAGCGCCGTGCCTGGCACGCTTTTGTCGTTCAAGGTCCCGGTAGCCCGGAAAAACAATCCGTCTTTGGCCATCGCATACGCCACGCGAGAGCCCGCCAGGATCAATCCATTGTTACAACCAAACGTGGAAATGATGATCGCCACCGCCATCAGCAGAGCACCCCTGGCACCGAAAACAGCGGATAGTGCCGCAGTGGCAACTCGCCCATCGGGCGCATTCTGAATTTGTGCAAGCGGTAGGGCGCAAAGGTAGGCGAGGTTTGCCAGCACATACAAGGTGATCACGATGATTGTGCCGAAGGCCATCGAAAGCGCCACGTCGCGCTTTGGGTTCTTCACTTCACCCGCCGTGAATCCGATATTGTTCCAGGCGTCGGCTGAAAACAGCGAGCCTACCTGCGCCACGGCAAGCGCCAGCAGCAGACCGAACCAGCCACTGGACGCGGTCACTGTCGGCAACAACCCACGCAGAAAATTCGCGCCCGGTTCAATCGGCTGCGCTTCGCGAATGGCCCACAGGTTTGTGAAGTTGTCGACGATGGCGGCGTGATTTCTGGCAACGATTACGCACAACAGAATCAGTCCGAGCAGCGAGAGCATCTTCGCCGATGTAAATATGTTTTGGATCCACTTGCCAAGTTTCACGCCGCGGGTGTTCAGAAACGTCAGGAAAACGATCATCAGGATCGCGACAAGTTGCTGCACGGAAAGGCTGATTGCGTACTTTGCGCCCAGGTTGATTGGTGGCACGATCCAGGTTTTGGGCGAAATCGCAGGAAATAGCACCCCAAAGTAGCGCGCAAAACCGATGGCCACCGCGGCAATCGTGCCCGTCTGAATCACCAGGAAAAGCGTCCACCCGTAAAGGAATCCCCAGAGCGGGGAGAATGCTTCCCGCAAATAGATGTATTGACCGCCGGCGTGTGGAAACATGGCGGCTAGCTCTCCGTAGGAAAGTGCTGCCGCAATGGTCAGAAAGCCAGTGAGCACCCAGGTGAGCAGCAGGCCTCCGGCGGAACCCGTCTGCCGCGAAATCTCAGCCGCTACGATAAAAATGCCAGAGCCGATCATCGATCCGACAACGATCATGGTGCCATCGAACAGCCCTATGGCTTTTACAAACTCGTGCTCTTTCTCACCAACCTGCCGGTCTGTCACGCCGTTTGCCTCAGCCATTCGGTGCTCCTGGCTTCGCCACTTCCACTACCTGCAGAAACTCGCGTGCTCGTGCTGCCGGATTCCTTGCCCGCAGAATGTCGCTGATCACTGCCACGGAATCTGCGCCAGCTTCGATCAGTTCCGCGGCCCGCTCCAGAGTAATTCCGCCAATGGCCACGACGGGCTTGGAGGTTAGCCGCCGCACGCGCCGAATGAACTCCGTGCCCACTACCGGATCGGGATTCTCTTTGCTGTGCGTGGCGAACACAGGGCCCACAGCGACATAATCCGCCGAAGTGGCGATGGCTGCGCGAAATTGCGCTTCGTTGTGTGTCGAAACACCAATCCACTTTCCGGCACCGATCACCATCCGTGCTGCTTCCACACTCATATCGGTCTGTCCGACATGGACGCCGGCGGCTCCCGAAAGATAGGCAATATCCGGGCGATCGTTTACAAGTACTGTTGCGTTAGTTGTCGACGAAATGGCCACAAGTCTGCGAGATATCTGTAAAATTTCACGCGCAGACCCGCCTTTGCAGCGGTATTGCAGCAACTGCACGCCTGATTCAATCAATTGTTGTGCGGTCTGCTCCGCAGCGCCCGTCATGAGTCCAGCGTCTAATATCACATACAACCTGGGCATCACAAGGTGCATGAGGAGTTTATTTACCGTTGGTGTTCAACAGTTTTTCGATGAAGTGGGTGTCGAACTCACCCGAGGCAAAATCCGGGTGCGCGACAATACGGCGCTGCAGAGGAATGGAGGTCTTGATTCCTTCGATGACGAACATCTCCAGCGCGCGCTTCATTCGTCCAATGGCTTCGCCGCGGTCACGGCCTTTCACAATCAGTTTTGCAACCAACGAATCGTAGTACGGCGGAATGACCGCACCGGAATATGCTGCCGAATCCACGCGCACGCCGGTACCGCCGGGAGCCTGGAATGTGGTAATGCGCCCGGCAGAAGGCACAAACGTCTCCGGGTCTTCCGCATTTATACGGCATTCGATGGAATGTCCCGAGAAGTGCATCTCGCCTGCCGCTTCTTCCATCCGTTCGCCGGCGGCGATACGAATCTGCGCCTTCACCAGATCAAGTCCGGTAACAAATTCCGTAACCGGGTGTTCCACCTGAATGCGCGTGTTCATTTCGATGAAGTAAAGCGCGCCGTCTTCATCCATCAGGAATTCGACCGTGCCGGCATTCGTGTAGCCAACCTTCTCGAGCGCCTTCACCACTTTATTGCCAAGATCTTTGCGATGCTTTGCGTCGAGTGCCGGCGATGGTGATTCTTCAATGAGCTTCTGGTGGCGCCGCTGAATGGTGCATTCGCGCTCGCCAAGATGAATTACTTTTCCGTGCTGATCGCCAAGCACCTGAATTTCGATATGTCGTGGATGCTCGAGAAATTTTTCCATGTACACCGCGGGATTGGCGAAGGCCTGCTGGGCTTCGCTTCGCGCCGTCTGGTACATCGAGAGCAATTCCGTTTTGCTGCGCACGACGCGCATGCCGCGTCCGCCACCACCCGCCGCCGCCTTCAGAATCAACGGATACCCAACGCGTTCGGCTTCCTTCGAAAGCTGATCTTCGCCTTCTACCGCCCCGTCGCTGCCCGGAATGGTCGGCAAGCCCGCAGTCTTCATCTCTCGCCGGGCGCGATCTTTCTCGCCCATCATCTCGATCACTTCCGGTTTGGGGCCGATAAAGGTAATCTCGGAGGCTTCGCAGACCTTCGCGAAATTCGCGTTCTCTGAAAGGAATCCGTAACCGGGATGAATTGCGTCGACGTTGGTAATTTCGGCCGCGCTGATAACCTGCGGAATGTTCAGGTAGCTTTCACTACTGCGCGGCGGACCGATGCACACAGCTTCATCCGCAAAACGCACGTGCAAGGAATTCCGGTCCGCCTCCGAATAAACCGCAACCGTGGCAATGCCTAATTCCTTGCAGGCACAAATGACTCGCAGGGCGATTTCCCCACGATTGGCGACTAGAATTTTCTGGAACATAGTCAGGCGAACCGGCTATCTTTTCCGGCTTGGTCGAATCCCGAACAGCGGCTGACCATATTCCACCGGCTGTCCGTTCTCCACAAAGATACGGAGCACTTCCCCACTCACTTCCGATTCAATTTCGTTCATCAGCTTCATGGCTTCCACGATGCAAAGGGTCTGCCCCATGTCGACGTGAATGCCAACCTTCACAAATTCCTCGGCACCGGGACTGGGCGAAGAATAATACGTGCCCACGATCGGCGACTTCACCAGATGCAGGTCTTCGCCACCACGGCTGTCCGAGGCCGCATCCGCAGCACCACTGCTCTCTGGGGCCGGGGCCAGCGCGGCCGGCACGATAATTTCCGCCGCCTGCCTTGGCGCCGCCATCACCGGAGCCGCACCCGGCTTTCTGAGCCGAATCTTCAAATCACCCCGCGAGTATTCAAACTCCTCAAGGTTGTGTTCGCTCATGAAGCGCAACAATTGTTCGATTTGCCCAATTTCTGGGTCTGCAAACGATGAATTTACACTCGACTTCGACGGTTTTTTCCGTTTCATGCCCTTGTCAGATCTCGATGAGATCCCGCTTTAGGCGGGTGAAGACTTCCTTGCCCCCGGCGCGCACTGCAACGTCATCCTCAATCCGGATGCCGCCAACGCCTTCCACATAAATACCAGGTTCTATGGTAATCACATTACCCGGCTCAAGTCGAACCGCCTGCCCACGAGCTACCCGCGGCTCTTCATGCACTTCCAGGCCTAATCCATGGCCGGTACTATGTACAAAATACGCTTCCAGTCCGCTTTTCTGGAGAACATCTCGTGTGGCAGCGTCGACTTCGCCGCAGGTCACTCCAGCCTTTATCACCGCAATACCAGCCGCCTGCGCTTCTTGAACCGCGTTGTACCAACCGCGAACGCGCTTGGGTGCCCGACCCAAATACACCGTACGCGTCATATCGCTGCAATAGTGGCCGAGTATAACACCCAGGTCGAGCACGACCAACTCATTTTTCCTCAGGAACTTGTCAGTTGGTCTGGCATGTGGCAGCGCGGCGCGCCAACCCGACGCCACGATGGTATCGAAGGCGGGACCGCTGGCACCGCGCTTGCGCATCTGGTACTCGATCTCCGCACCCAAATCCCTCTCGCGAATGCCGGGACGAACCATCTTCAGGGCACCCTCCAGCACTTCGCCCGCAAGAATAGCCGCCTTTCGCATTTGCGCCAATTCTCCCGCGTCTTTTCGCTTCCTAAGCCCTTCGACAAGTCCCGTCAACTGAATCCCCCGGCAATTGGCTCCAGCGGCTTTGCAAAGCGTCTTCCAGTGTGAAACCGTCAGTTCTCCGGGATCGAATCCAAACCTTCGGACCCCTGCGCCCCGTAATAACTCGCCCAAGGCGCTGTAAAGCCCCCCTTTCTGCAGTTCGATCTTGACGCCGCGCGTTTCATCTTTTGCCTGGATGCTGAAGCGACCGTCCGTTAAGAGCTTTGTTCCCGAACCGCTGACCACCAACGCGCCGGATTCCCCCGTAAAGCCCGTGAGGTAATACCAGTTCGCAGGATGCGTAACGAGCAGGCAGTCCAGTTCGCGCGCCCGAAGTTTCTTGGTTATCGCTCTTCGTCTTCGTGCGTAGTCGGTAATCATAAAAAAATCGAGGAGACCCTCGTCTCCTCGATTCTAGTGGATTTAAATTGTTCTGTCGTCGCTCTGAATCAACCAGTTCCCAATCAACCAGGGATGATGCGCGGCGTCAGGAAGAACAGGAGTTCCTGCGATTGAACGGTCACGTTGGTACGCTTGAAGAGGTGCCCGATCAGCGGCAAACTTCCTGCGATAGGCACTTGGGTGATGTCCGTACGCTGTTGCGTGATGATGATTCCGCCAATGACCACGGTGCCGCCGTCAGCAACCAGCACCTTGGTCTCCGCCGACTGCGTGTCGAGTGCCGGAATACCCTGCACCCTAGGAATACCGTTGTCGATCTGTGTATTTTCCACCAGCACGTCCATGAACACGGTGCCTTCGGCGGTAATTTGCGGGGTGACTTCCAGTTTCAACACCGCGTCGATGTACTGCACGGAAATGGTGTTGTTGATGGTGGTCTGAATGGGAATCTTTGTACCTTGCTTGACGGTCGCCTTTTCGTTGTTCTGAGTAATGACCTTCGGCTTAGAAAGCAATTTTCCGACGCCCTTGGCTTCCGCAGCAGAGATAAAGATATCGAGAGCGAAATTCGGCGAGCGGGTGATAAACCCGACGCCGCTGGTCGGTACGCCCGCGCCCAGGTTCACGTTGTAAGGGATACCCGCTGTCGAACCGCCGCCGCTGCCTGCTGTCGGCAGGCTGGTCAGAGGAGGCTGTGGCAATCCGCCGCCTGTCGTGATGGGGCTGACACCAACCGCAGGGTTACCACCGTAAATCGAACGGCCGCTGGTGGTCGATCCTGCAAAACCCCACTGCACGCCGATATCCTGCGCAAAGGAACGCGAAGCGGAAATGACCCGTGCTTCGATTTCCACCTGCTGAGACTTGCGGTCCAACTGGCGAATCAGGTTATCGATGGTCGGAATGACCGACGGAATGTCGCGGACGATCAGCTGGTTGGAGCGATCGTCTGAAAGAATGTCACCGCGCGGCGAGAGGAACTTTTTCAGAGTGTCCTTCATCGTAGCGGCCTTTGCATAGCTCAGAACGCGCGTCACCGTCACGGGTGCCACGGCTTCTGCCTGGGCTTTTTCCAAATCCCTCATGGTCTCCGCTTCTTTTTTCAAAGTGTCGCGGGTGGCAATGCGCAAAACGTTGCCACTGAACTGTTTGTCCAAGCCGTTGTTCTGCAGAACGATGTCCAGTGCCTGATCCCAGGGAACTTCATCGAGCACAATCGTCAGTGTGCCCTTCACGTTGGGATCGAGCACCACGTTCAAGCCGCTAATCTCGTGAATCAGTCGGAAAAAGTCCTTGAGGTCGACATCCTTCAGGTTTACGGAAATCGGTTCGCCGGTATAGCGTCCCGGCTGATTGGTGACCAGGGAAGCGCTGTTGGATTGTCCCGCCGCCATGGTATTCGCCGCAGCGTTGGCCTGCTGTGCCGCCTGTTGCGCCGCTTCCGGCTTGGCCGGTTCGGTCTTTTCGGTTATGGACGCCAAAGCCAGAGTTGGCTGGGTCAGTTGATTGGGCAGTGCGAAGTGAGGTGCCGCCACATTTTCCATCTTGCTTCTAGGGGGGCTCACCCGTGGTGCCGTTGCCGTATAGCTGATCTCTTTTTTCGTCGAAGCCGGCGAAGCAGTGGTGATCTGCCTGGCGGGTACAACTTCGGGCTGCGCGTCCGGGGAAGTGACGAAGTAAACTACGACGGCGTCGCCATCATGAGCAATCTGGTACGGTGCCGCCACGGTCAGGTCGATCACCACGCGCGCTACGTCAGGCCGGAACTGCGCCATGCGCACGCCGCGCACCGGGGCCGAGACTCCGGGTATGGAGCTCTGCCGCACACTCATCTTCGCGCCCGTGAAGTCCAGCACCAGACGCTCCGGATTCTGCATCCGTGTCGCGTGAACGTCTAGGCGTCCTGCCCCTTCCACGCGAATCGCCGCGCGCTGTGGCTCCTGCGTGATCGCCACGCTTGAGATCACCGCTGCTGTCGAGCTCGCGCCAGCGGGCTCCTGGCCGCGAGCCACTGATGGACCCCCGCCCACCAGTACGTTCGCAAGTATCAGGCAGCCAATTTGAAAGGCCGGCCGGTTCGTCATCATTGCTGTTCTCCTGCACTGGAGTAAAGTCTCTTATTCACCTGGCGCTCCACTGGTTTTCCAAAAGCATCTTTGCCCAATTCATGGAACGACACGGCGTCCATACCGATCTTATCCACGCTTCCGTCATACAACTTGTCGCCTTCGCGCAGGAAATAGGTGCGCGCTTGCGGATTCGATACCACGGCAATCATTCCGTTGGGCGAACGGACAATCCCGTCCAGCCGCAAGGATGCCACTTGTAAACCTGCTTTACCCGGAGGCAGGTTGGCCGCATTCTTGGCCGCCTGGTCTTGCCGGCTGGTCAAAGATTCAAAGGGATCCCGCCGCGCCACTTTCGTTTCAGTAGCCTCAGCCGGTTTGCTGGAAGTAGCGGCCTTCGCCGGCTTCTTGGCAGTGGATTTGGGCACAGCGCTCTTAGCCGTTGCGGGCTTGGGCGTTGCTGCCTTCGCCGCAGGTTTCGTGGCCGGCGCTGTTTGCGTCTGCCCGTACAAACCGCTTCCGGCGGCTGCCAGCAGACTTCCGAGTACCAGTGTTTTCACTAGACGCATGGCTCGCTCATTCCTGCTCACGGTTTCTTCGCTGGCTGACCAGGATTCGCCCCCGTCTTCGCCGCACCTGCTGCAGCAGACGGAGCCGTATCAGCCGGCTTCGTAAAATAAGTCGTTATGGTGAACACGCCACTTACCGTAGTTCCCGGACGAATCGGATACTTCGCACCCTTCGCGGAATTACCGCCGGGATCATCAAACTGCAAGTCGCCCACGTTGATGATGCGCGACAGCCGGCTGAGCCGCGAAAAGAAATCCAGTACGTTAAAATACGGTCCATCGGCCTGGGCTTCAAATGGCATCTCGTAATGATATTCTTTCGTGTCGATTTTTCCCGCGGTCAGTCTGCGCAGCTGTACGTTCGAAGCGCTGGCAGCACCCTGGACCAGGCGAATAAACTCGTCGACTTCCTTTTCTTCCGGCACGATGGTCTTGAGCGTATCCAGTTGCTTGTTCAACGCGTCCATCTGCTGCTTCAATTCCCCATAACGTTGTTTGTAAACCTGCAGCTGCGTCACTTCCTGGTTTAATTTCGTGCGATCCTGCACGGCCTTGTCATAATCCGCGCGTTCCTGCGCCACCGGGGAAAATGGAACATAAAGTCCGACCAGTACCAGAACTACGGCGATGGCCAGTGCCAGCAGCCCCTGCATGATCACCGACATATCTCGGAAAGGATTTGCCATGGCTCCTCGTTATCCTTTCTTCGCCGGTGCCGCAGTATTCGGCACGGTCTGTGCCGGCGCGCTGGCCGGCTTGGTCTGCGGTGCCCCCGCCCCTACCGGCGCGTTCGGCGCAATCTCTGCATTGATCGAGAACAGGAAGGTTTGTACCGCGGTATTCTTGTCATCCTGCTTCGCATCTTTAATTTCAATCTTGGTGAAATATCCGGAACGCTTCAGTGCGGTGATGAAGTTCGCTACCGAATTGATGGAAGCCGCCGCGCCCTCCAGGTTCACCGTAGAACCCTTCTTGGTCATGGTGGTCAGCCAGAGGTTTTCCGCTCGCGAAACCGTGTTGGCAACCTCGTCCAGCAATTCCTGGCCGCCGGTGCGGTCGCGCTGCAGTTGCTCGATGGTGCTGACGCGCTGTTGCAGCACTTGCTTTTGTTTTTCAAAAGCTTCCACCTGCTGCTTGATCTGTTCCAATTCTGTTTTCTGGGCCTGCAGCGTCTTGATCCTCTTCGTCTCGTCCGCCAGCTGCGTCTGCCAGGAATGGTAGAAGTAGAAGAGGAAGAGGCCGCCGAGCACCACCCCCGCGAGGATGAACACCAGCGGCAGCGCCGCCCCGGTGTCCGCCGCGCGGCGGGCGGCTTTAGGCCGCGTTTGTCCAAGTAAGTTTATGCGGATCATGGCTAGTCAAAGCTCCTCAGGGCCAGTCCCACGGCTACAACCAGTTTTGGTGCCAAATCGCGAATCTGATCTTCACTGTGTTTTGCCGGATTCAGCAGTACTTTGCGGAACGGATTCAATTCTTCCACCGGCATTGCAAACTCTTCACGGAGCAGGTCGACCAATCCCGGTACGCGCGCTGTTCCGCCGGCCACCATGATGCGTTGAATATTCTCTCCGCTGGCAGTGGCACGGAAGAAGTCAAAGGTCTTTTGGATTTCCAGCGTCAGGATGTCTGAAACGCTGCGAAGTATCTGGCCTTTTTGTTCGTCGGTGACACTTGGTAGCGTATCACCCTTCTTGAGACGCTCGGCATCGTCAAAGCTCAAATCCAATTCTTTCTGAAGTGCGTCGGTATACTGGTTGCCGCCTACGCTGACGTCGCGCGTAAACAGCGGCACGCCACCACGCACAATGTTGATGTTCATGACGCTGGCGCCGATATTCAACAACGCCACGGTCTGTCCGGCATCCGGTTCGTAGTTCACTTCGAAGCAGTTCTGCAAACCGAAAGCGTCAATGTCCACGACCACTGGCGTCTTCCCTGCCTGCGCCAGCACATTGGTATGATTCAGAATCTTGTCTTTCTTTACCGCCACCAGCAGAACATCCATCTGCGAGTCCATCGCTTCCAGCAGCTGGTAGCTGAGGTTCACGTCGGCGATGTCGAACGGAATATGCTGGCTCGCTTCCGACGGGATGCGGTCATAAAGCTCTTCTTCCGTCATAAGCGGAAGGGGCACTCGCTTGACGATGACGGAATGGCCGGAAACCGAGGTTGCCACGTTCTTGGTCTTAATACTTTCGGTGTCGAAAATTTTCGTAATCGCGTTGGCAACTTGCGGCGCATCCATGATCGCGCCATCCACTACGGTGTCCTGCGCGAGCGGTTCCATACCGAAGCTGACCAGTTCGTATCCGGCCTTGGTAGTCTTCAGTTCAACAGCTTTGATGGAACTGGAACCGATGTCCAGTCCGACCAACTGCTTATTCTTCTTTCCCCCAGGTAACCACATATCGCGCCCTCTTTCCCTCTCGGCTGAGCCAGTCTAACGTCGTCTTGCTACCACTTGGCTCATCTTGCGTTCCATCCACCGGTCCAGGATTGTCTTCCTAAGTTTCCAACGGTTGCCCAATTTAAACGCAGGTATTTCGCCCTCTGTGATGTACCGGTACAGCGTATCCGGGCTGATGCCCAGATACTGTGAGGCCTGCCGCACATTCATCACTTCGCGCGATTCGCTCAAGAGGACTGCCACCCTGTCTCTTTTCACGCTTAAGTTCAAGCGTTGCCGCACCCTTAACTCCGAGTCCTACACGATTCACCGGGTGCCGCCCTTGGCAAAGTTATGTCATTCCCGAAGCACGACCGTCAAGGATTTCTCTACGGCAGTTGTCCTAAAAATGGCGGTTATCGTAGGCAGTTCACCTGTTATTGTAGGCAGGTTATCCCACAGGTTGAGCCTGCCTATTCCCAGTACTACTACATCTTGCGCTTTTCCCTCGATACCCCCCTGTCCTGCGGGACGGTTATCCTTTGTCCGCATGCTTCACTCTCTCCACCATCCTGCTATCCCCTTTCTTATCTTTTGCGCCGGATCCGCTAATTCAATTGTCTCCGCAACTTATCAGGCTCACTCTTTGCTCCGTTCCGTCTATACTACCTGCGCTCAAATGTAACTTTGGGCGAGAGGTCGCTCCATGAAAACTGCCGTCCCTGCCACTATCTTTTTGTTGGTTTGTGTCGCTGCAATTGCTCTGGGCGGAGGCCTTACCCCAAACACGGTGTCTCCTAGCGGCTCTATTTTTGTTGCCAATCAATTCGAACACACTGCGCTGTTGGTCGATCTTTCCAGCAGCAAAACCGTCTTCACTGCCGGCGTCGGCATCAACGGCCACGAAGTAACGATTTCTCCCGATGGGAGATTTGGTTATGTTCCAATTTACGGAAATTCTGGCGTGGGGAAGCCCGGCACAGACGGCAGTACCATTGAAGTGGTGGATCTTCATTCCGGACGCACCGTCGATATTATCGATCTTCCAAAACCAGTGCGTCCCCACAGCGCGAAGTTTGGCCCGGATGGATTGCTTTACGTAACCGCAGAACTGGCCAACGCAGTCTACGCAATCGATGTGCATGGAAAAAAAGTCATGGCGGAAATTCCTACCGGCAAACCGGAAGCACACATGCTGGTGCTTTCGGCCGACGGCGCACGCGGCTATACAGCCAATGTTTCTACCGGCACCATTAGCGTTCTGGATATTCGCAAACGCTCCCTTGTGACCACGATCGCCGTAGCGAATAAAGTGCAGCGGTTGTCACTCTCCTCGGATGGGCATCTTCTCTATACGCATGATCAAGACAAACCACGCATCGCGGTCATTGACACCACAGCAAACGCGATTTCCAGCTGGATCGAGCTGCCTGCCACGGTCTATTCTTCCGCACCTACACCGGACGGGCGTCGCCTGGTCGCGAACTCTGCATCGGGCAAACTGTTTGTTGTGGATTTGGCCACGGGAAAGCTGGAACACAGCTACGATATTCCTCCGGCGGTAGGAGCCATCGCCATGGCCCCCGACGGTTCCTTTGCCTACGTTACCACTCCTCAGGCGGGCACGGTGGAAGTGCTCAACCTTCGCGACAATGTCCTCGAAAAGCCCATCACTTTATCGAAAGGCGTGGACGGGATTGCTTGGCTTCCCGCGCCGAATTAGCAAACCAGCGCCCCACTCAGATCCCCAGACTCTTCCAGATCGCGTCGACACGGGTCTTGGTTGTCTGGTCCATCAGAATTTCATCCGGCCAGGGCCGCATGAAACCCTCGCTAGGCCACTTGCGGGTCGCATCGATGCCCATCTTTGAGCCGAAGTCCTGCATGCGTGCCGCGTGATCCAGTGTATCGACTGGGCCGAGCACAAACTGCACGTCTCTTTCGGGATCAATGGCGCAGAGCGCCTTCCACACCACCTCTTTATAGTCGTGCACGTTTACGTCATGGTCCACCACCACAATCGTCTTTGTGAACATTGCCTGACCGAGTGACCAGATCGCGTTCATCACTTTTCGCGCATGCCCTGGATAGGATTTGCGAATCGCCACCACCATCAGATTGTGCACGATGCCTTCCGCGGGCATCGAGACATCCACAATTTCCGAATGCTGCATTTTCATCAGTGGCAGAAACACCCGCTCGATGGCGTACCCCATGTAGAAATCTTCCTGCGGCGGACGTCCCACAACGGTGGTCAGATAGATTGGATCCTTGCGATGCGTCACGCACTCCACATGGAAAACCGGGTACTCGCCTTCCAGCGAATAGTAGCCAGTGTGGTCACCGAACGGCCCCTCGGTGCGCATTTCGTTCAAGCTGACGTAGCCTTCTAGAACGATCTCCGCATTCGCCGGGACTTCCAGATCGTTTGTTTCGCACTTCACCAGTTCCACAGGCTCTTTCTTCAGAAAACCGCTGAACATCATTTCGTCCAGGTCCGGGGGAATCGGCAGGATTCCGCCCAGTGTGGTGCTCGGATCCGCGCCAATTGCTACGCTCACCGGAATGCGCCCATCAGGATTTTTCGCGCGCGCGCGCCGGAAATGTTCCGCGCCGTGCTTTTGCGTTTGCCAGTGCATGCCGGTACTTCGTTCGTCGTACACCTGCATCCGGTACATGCCAACGTTGCGCTTACCGGTTTCCGGGTTTTTTGTGAACACCAGCGGAAAGGTGATGAAGCGCCCGCCATCCTGCGGCCAGCATTTCAGAATTGGGAAATCCATCAGGTTAACATCGTTGCCCTTGTGCACCACCTCCTTGCACGCGCCGTCCTTCACTACTTTCGGGAAAAACGAACCAAGCTCCGCCAGCTTCGGAAGCATTTTCAATTTGTCGAACAGCCCTTGCGGGGTCTGCATATCCAGGAACCCGCGAATTCGTGCCGCCACATCGTCCAACTTTTCCACATCGAAGGCCAGTTCCATCCGCCGTACACTGCCAAAAGTGTTGATCAGCAAGGGATGGCGCGAGCCCTTGGGTTTTTCAAACAGCAGGGCCACGCCGCCGGGATTTCCCAGGGGCCCCGGCTGTGCCTGTGCGCGTTGCACCACTTCCGCTATCTCTAGTACCGGGTCGACTTCCGCAGTCACGCGCTTCAGCTCGCCCTCTTTTTCCAACGTCTTTAGAAACTCCCGCAAATCCGCGTACGCCACTTCCGCCCTCCTCGAAATCTACGCAATCCAGCCCAAGTGCAAACACTACCACGCACTCCTTGCAGGGACAAAAGATCCCTGATTGCAAATTATTTATTCGGAAAGTCTGCATCAGCCATAGCTAATTGCCCTGGGGCTCGACTTGATCCGTGACCTGCTCTCCTGTCAGTTCCCAGGTATGACCGCATGCGCGACTGTTCCAACCGCGCTGAACCATCACCATGGGTAACCCCTGCAACAGTCCCGCGCTGGCGATTCTCTTTTTCAGTTCGTCCCACGAGACATCGATCGAGCTGCAATTTGGGCAGCGTTGCTGCTCGTATTCGCCGACTCCTGTGACCATAAACTTCTCGTTCTCGCTCGCGTGCTGGATCAATTTTTTCTATGGCGCAGGGCCTTCCTCCTGACCTGGATGCAAATTTTCCCTTCCCACCTTTTGCAGTTGCATCTGGAACCTAGCCTACTCGCTTTAGTGGATTGCGGCGTTCGTTCCGGATGTTCCCAGGCTGTTCCGTCGACCTCATAGGATTCCTCAACCGGGCACACCCCTAGCGTCTGCAGCTATATTCACCATCGCGATATTGCACAGTCGACGACTATTTGTTGGGTCGAACGTTCGTGGCCTTGATGTACTGGTTTCCGAAACTCTCGATTACGTATTGCCCCTTTTTCTTGTCGAACTTGATTTTTGCCGCGGCCATGATTTGACCAGTGCCTTCCCCTTTTTCGTTCAGCGTCACTTGCAGATAACCAAACGGATAATCGACGCTTCGGCCGCTGTTGTACAACTCCCGGAAACTCATGCTTCGCGCAGTAACGATCGTAATAATCGTGTTGGCGCCCTGCTGGCGTTTGCGAGCTACAGCGATCTGAGTGCCGGTGGTGCCGACGATGTTGATGCGGCCCTTGTCTTCTTTCTCCAGAGCGCCGCGCAGCGCGTCGGTACCTTTCTCTTTCAACAGCTGCGCGAATTTTTGAACTTCCTCATCCGTCGTGTAGCTCGTAATTCGAAAATCGAACAGCAGCGTTTTTCCGCCGACGCTTCCCCCGGTTCCAATGGCCACGCCCGTGTACGCATCTGGTACTGGTTTTTCTTGCCCGAATGTGGCATACGAGAACGAAACAAGTACGGCTACAATCAATACTGTTATCCGTGACACTTGCATTTTCATCTGCGAATCTCCTCAGGTCTATTTGGGTCAAGCGAATCGATGGGCGGTCCTTTTCGCAGCGAAATTGACACACAACTCCACCCTTTGGCAAGATGTTTGACTCTCTGGAACCGGGATTCGCTTGGATGGTGGTTCCACTCCGATCGGCATACGGCTGCCGCGGCAAAGTCACGACCGAATGCTCCTGGCCCGCCACTCCGGAAGACTGGCTTTCAAGAGATACAAGCAGGGTGGTGTCGGTATCAAGCAAATTGACTGCCAAGCATGGCTCTACGCCGACGCTTTGGCGCGAAATCCCCAAAGCAGGAGCACCGACGTGGCAATCATCGAGACGCCGATGATCAGGAAACCCAGTGTTACCAACGTTTCCTGCCAGGGGGCTCCGCTGTGACCTGCGGCGGTGATGGGAGAAAGAGCCGAGGTTCCAAATACGGCCGCTAGCGTAGTTACCAACCAGTTTCCGTATGTGCCGAGGAGTGCAATCGAGTAGGCAAAGGTTTTTGCCCGTGACGACAACCGCAGTTCGTTCCAAGCTGCTCCGAGCGCAAGCAGGAACGTTCCGTTCATCACGCCTTCCAGATGTGCCGCGAGCCCCATTCGCGTATTGGCGAAGTGCGTCTCGGCAAAGCCGGTCAGCAGGCCAATCAAAAACAGAATCATGCCGTGCAACATCACACGTCGGTTGTTGGTTTCCATCTCGACTCTCTTTTCAATCAAGGATTTGCAGAAAGAGCTTCCCGACCCCTAACCGGCTACGCGTGGGCGGTACTTTAGCCGTGCGCCACAACGTTTGCAATGGTTCGTTCTGAATGCCCTGCAGAAGAGTGCGCTTGACGGTTTGCCCAGTACTTGTTCTGCCGATCGGGGACATTACCTTTCGCGGCATCCGTTTCGTATAATTTCATGGTTTGGACGCGGTGTTGTTCGGAAAATGAGATCCGGAGTCACTTTTGCCTTTGCGCCGCTTAATCACGCTTTGCGTCTTGTCAGGGCTGCTCATCTTCGGCTTGCTCTCCTGGAGCCATATCTCCCCTAAACAACAGACTCAAGAAACTCCGGCGGTGGCCATCCACAAACTTCCAGTTGCTTTCGCGAGCCACACTTTCGACCCATCCTCACCTGCGGCCGAAGTGCCCTCTCTCGCGCCGGGGGAAACTGCGGTTTGCGATTCCGATTTCTTGTCGAGCGCCACGGTCCGGGGTGACTCTCGCAAGACGGCTGCCACGCAGGCCGCGCTTACGGTTACACAGGTCAAGATGACGTTGCAACTCAGGCTAAACATCTGGGTGCCAACTGGGGCGAACCAGCATGTAATCGAACATGAAGACGGCCATCGCCAAATCTCGGAATATTATTACCAGACCGCCGACAAACTCGCCGAGCGAATCGCCACCACCTACATCGGCAGAAAATTTGACATCACCGGAAACGATCTAGACGCCGCTTCCAGCAAGATGCTCCAGCAATTGGCCTCTGAGATCACCGCCGAATACGACAAACAACTAAACCCGGGACCCACGCAATTGCTATACGACTCCATCACCGACCACGCTAGGAATGCCATCGATGCCAAAGCCGCCGTCGATCACGCCATCAAAAACGTGGCCATCGAATCTCCCGATCCAACAACCAGCACCTCAAATTGAATCTGTATTGCCTGAGCCTTGG
Organism: Candidatus Acidiferrales bacterium; assembly: GCA_963741165.1. Taxonomy (GTDB): domain Bacteria; phylum Acidobacteriota; class Terriglobia; order Acidiferrales; family UBA7541; genus Acidiferrum. The sequence goes on from CAVUHB010000005.1 coordinate 41,224, forward strand.
TCGACCCGTGGTCGCTGTTCCCCCCATGGTTGTGCAACTGGCCTGGGCAGGATATGACGCTCGCGCACCATACAGTCTGCGGGGCCGGCACCACAAATTTTTGAATTGAATTAACTAAGGAAATATCCCTCAGGCGAGTTTGGGAATTACCTGCGCTCGGTTTGCTTTCCATGGGAAGTCTTGCGGACTTGCAAACCCAGACCACAAGTGGGACCGAGAGGTAGGTCGCGGCGCTGGATAAAGATGTGATTGCAATCTCAGAGGACAAACAATTTGGACCTGGTCGGCCTTCTGCTGCCAGACGAGTTTGCCTATACTCTGATTGACCGAAATGTCAGCAACCAGAAACGCACGACACCCCAGTCCATTCCGACTGCCGAACTCGATGGGTGATGTGGCATTCCAGATCCCGAGCCTCCGGCATTCGTGTGAATCGGGGACGGACTAACCAATTCGTATCAGGCGTTCATCAAGGGCCTCGACAGCTATAATCGGGTGGAATAGGCTTGCAAAATGGAGCGAGATTGTCGCGGATTGCGGTTTGCGTTTACAGCGGGGTGCGAGATCGCTCCTGAAAACGCGCCCACTGTTTTTGTCCCTGGACGTGTGACAGAGCTGAGCTTACGCGGCTGTTTCTTGGAGTGTTCGACGTCATTTGCCCTGCAAAGCCCAGTTTTGGTGAAGATTTATAATTCACAGGAGTATTTCGAAGCCCATGGGTCGGTCCTCTATGTCAGCCCATCCGGACTTGGTCTGGTGTTTCGCGAAGTAAAGCCCCTCTTTCGAGCCGTCCTGCAGGAATGGGTGCTCACGGCCTTAGATAAGCAATCTGAGGCACAACTAGCGCCCGATTCACCGGGTTAACGGCAAAGTGGTTTCCAAACCTCACCTGAGCGTTACTCCGGCGTACAACCGAGCGTTTCGGAACGTCAGTCCGTTTCTCACCTCCTATTTCTTGCCAACCCGCCAGAACGTTGGCGCCAGCCAGGCCTGATCCACAACTTCGTTGCCAGCTAAGTAGGTGCAAAAGTTTAGGAAGCAGTTCCTGCATAGAGCTGATATCCAGTTCGATTCATTCCCCGTGGCACGGGCCAATCTATCTCAAGATAAATGTCGAAGCTGCCGTCTGCGCTCTCTTGCCTGCCGATGCGATCGCCTCAGGAATAGCGATGGATCGGATGGACGACAAGATTGTGTTCTGAGGTAGACATGGTCACCGACCAGAAGGCAGGGACCTTGGGCTGACCAACCTTCTAGAAATGAATCACCTGCGATGCGTCAAGTTCGAATCCGCCAGGAGACAGGACAACTACTCTACCGCCTGAGCGTATCTCCGAACCGCCTTCTTCACGACATAAACCATGACTCTGGCCTATACTTCCCGCTAGCCTCGCTCCCTGCGTGTCAGAAGCACGCAGAACGATCCGATGGGACCATTCACGAGGAGCACTTTATGAAAGCAATCGTCTGCTCAAAATACGGACCACCGGATCTATTGCAGTTCGCCGAGGTAGAAAAACCCACCCCCAAGGACGATGAGGTCCTGCTCAGAATTTATGCCGCAGCGGTTAACCCGCTAGACCGCTTCTTCATGAGAGGCGCGCCGTTGATCCGTCTCATTCCGGGTATGCGCAAACCCAAGGACACGCGACTAGGCGTTGATTTGGCCGGCCAGATAGAAGCGGTCGGTAAAAACGTGACTCAATTCAAACCGGGAGACGAGGTTTTCGGAGCATGTCGCGGAGCCTTCGCCGAATATGTCTGTGCTACGGAAAAAATGTTGGCACGCAAGCCAGATAACCTTTCCTTTGAGGAAGCAGCGTCCATACCTGTGGCAGCAATCACGGCACTTCAGGGGCTTCGCGACAAGGGCCGGATCCAACCGGGCCAAAAAGTTCTGATCGATGGCGCATCTGGTGGCGTGGGCACATTCGCCGTCCAGGTTGCCAAATCGCTTGGCGCCGAAGTCACCGCCGTGTGCAGCACGAGAAACGTCGAACGGGCGCGATTGCTTGGCGCAGACCACGTCCTTGATTACAAGCGGGAAGATTTCACGCAAAACGGTCAACTCTACGATCTGATCCTGGGCGCGAACGCCCATCACTCTATTTTCGCGTACAGGGGTGCGCTGAGGCCCGGTGGAATTTTTGTCCTGGCCGGCGGCGGCTTCAGTCAAATTTTCCAAGTCATCCTGCTGGGCTCCTTACTCTCGCTTCTCGGGAACAAGAAGTCCTGTTTCTTCATCGCGAAGCTAAACCAACAAGATTTTGCGTTTCTCACAGAGCTACTCGAAACCAAGAAAATTGTGCCAGTTATCGATAAACACTTTCCGTTAAGCAAAGTTGCCGACGCGATCCGCTATCTTGAAGAAGGACACGCGCAGGGCAAAATCGTAATTGCCATCCGGCCGGATAACGCCGCGTAACAGCACCCTGGGCAAAACTACTAAGGCGCGATGCCCATCTATTTTGCGAACCGCCGGACGCTGAAGGAAATCGGCAGCCCGACTACGACCATGTGCACAACCAGCCCGAGAATTACGTCCTGAAGTTCATAAGGTCCTCTGGCGTGAAGCGCAGAGAGCGGCAAAACGATATAACTCATTACCAGCTCTACAGCGATGCCATAGAACAAGCCGCACACCAGCGGGTGCTCGGTCAAAAAGATCAGCTTGCGGCTTGCCGCGTAGTACACGGCTGCCGCGGAGAAGGCGATAAAATAATGCAAGACAACGCCCAGAATGTAGTTGCCTGCCCCTCCATCGGCCGCCGCCCGCCCGAGCAGACCGCCCGTAATCGTCAGGGGAATGCGCCACCCAAATAGGGTGCAAGCCTGGATAAGGTCCAAAGTTCCGGCTATTCCGCCGCCGACGGCAATCGCCAGCAAAGCACTTCTCGTCCTTAATGTCCTACCCCCAGAATCTCCTAGCATCTGAAATCCTTTCTTTCCCCTCTGATTGGTCTGCCGCTCGCGATGCCAAGATAGGCAGAAAGAGGCGAGAAAGTCCTGAACCTCGGCTGAATTATCCTGAATGGTTCTGAAACCAGGCCGCATAAGGGCGGGGCGGGTAGCTCAACAGCACACAGTACTGCCCGGTCACGCAGCGGCCGGTCGTTGTTCGCGGTGTGCTATATTCAGGCCCCGGTTTTCGACTTGGAGATTGCGGATAACCACCGCTCCTGCATGGAACACCCAACTACCAGAAAGCTTCGCGTCGGCGCCTGGTGCGTCAATCCGGCGTCCGGTCAGATTTCGCGAACTGGAGAGACCGCGCGGGTAGAGGCGCGCACAATGCGCCTGTTGCTCTGCCTCGCGGAACACCCCGGGCAGGTCGTCAGCATCGACGACTTGCTCAGCGAGGTCTGGCCCGACGTTATTGTCGCCCCGGACTCGGTCTACCAGGCCGTGACATCACTGCGCCGGCTGCTTGGCGACGACCCCAAGCAGCCTACCTACATCGCGACTGTCCCGCGGCTGGGCTATCAGATGATCGCGACGGTCAGTCCCTGGCTCGATCCGCGTCACGAAATTCCTTCCCGGGCGGCCGCCGGTTCGCCCGAGCTGACGAAAAAATCCGGACCGCGCATCAGAACCGGCTTTTTGTGGGCCACGGGCGGGGCGGCTTGCCTCGCGCTCCTCGCCGCCTTCCTACTCTTTGGCAAGTTCGCGGGCAATACTCAGCGGGCCTCGCCCGTGAATGCTTCGCTGCCACGGAACTCCGTTGCTGTACTTCCGTTTCTTGACCTGACAGAAGAGATGAACGAGGAGCCCTTTGCCGACGGCATGACCGAGGAACTGATCGACAAGCTCAGCAAGATCCCGGGGCTTCACGTGCCCGCTCCCACTTCTTCGTTTTATTTCAAGGGCAAGCAGATTCCCATCGCCGAAATTGCCAAATCTCTTGGTGTCTCCTTTGTACTCGACGGAAGCGTGCGAAAGTCTGGCGGCAGACTGCGGGTTGCCGCGCGTTTGATACGTGCAGACAACGGGTACATCACCTGGTCAGAAACCTACGATCGACCATTTGACGATATCTTGATGGTTCAGGACGAAATTGCGGGCGAAGTTACCAAAGCGCTCAGGGCCTCTATTCCCTCGAGGACGGAGCAACCCACCGAAGTTCATTAATATTCTTTCTGGAGGCGCATCTATTTCCTGTGACGACTGTCAGTCCACTCGACCGAGACCAATCTCTCGCCGATGGACCTTTACGCACCTGACATCTTACGCAATCGGAACTCTGAAACCATTGGGCGGGGTAACGGCGCTAAGCAATCCGTAGCGACTGGCGGTTAGTCAATACGGCAGCGTGAGCGGGTTCAGTGAAAAGTGCGCGCGTGCAGGTACATCCAAGCCGCAAACCGCGTCGGGACAACTGGCCATTTTTGTGACACACCCCTTCACCGTTGTGCGCGCTTTCGCCAGGAAGCTCCTAGGCAGGTGACATTTTTCTTACCAGGCGAAAAGCTATTTGTTGCAGGAGATCCGATGGGAATTCTCACCGACGACATGAAACGTATCGTGCGTGAACAGCGACTGGGCTTCATCGCAACAGTCTGCCCGGATGGCTCGCCGAATCTCTCGCCGAAAGGAACAACCGCAGTTTGGGACGACGACCATCTGGTCTTCGCCGATATCCGCTCACCCCAATCGGTTCAGAACCTCGAACGCAACTCTGCCGTCGAGGTCAATGTCGTCGATCCGCTGGTTCGCAAAGGCTACCGATTCAAGGGACGAGGCATCATTTATCGCTCAGGGGAGTTGTTCGAGCGCGGCTGTCAGAGGTACCGTGAGATCGGACTCACGATGGAAATCCAGTCCGTGGTCCTAATTCGTGTCGAGCGCGCACTCCCCCTTAGCTCTCCCGCCTACGATCGAGGCGAGACAGAAGAGCAAGTGAGAACTCGATGGCGCCGCTATTGGCGAATGCTGTGGGATGGTGCGAATGAATAATCCTGCAGCACCCTACAACCTGTCGGAATCTGTAAGGAATTCAACCAGTTATGTCTGAGTACTGCCTTCACCTACGCCTGGATATTTCGGGATAGAGCAGCAGTTAGTCCACGGTAAGGGAGGTGGCGACCTTTAGGCTTTGGCCGCGCGCATTTGTGCAATGATTTCGTTGCGCCGGCGCGTCAGGTGAGGCACGATCCCCAACTGCCGTTCGATCAACATGAGCTGGGCGCGATGGTGCATTTCATGCTCTTTGGCGCCGAGCAGCCACTCCAGTCGCGATTTTGCAGTCTTCCCGTCACCTTCCGTCATTGTCTCTGCAAGGAATTCCGGCGTTAGCCCTTCGAGCCACGCCGCAAACTGTTCCCCTTCCGTCCGCAGCAATTCGACGACCTCCGCTTTCGAACGTGGCTGGCTCTCGTCGGCCTCCGCGCGTGCACTCAACGCGACAAAGTCCAGGCCTTGCAGCGTGGTCCGCTGCTGTTTCCGGTGGATTTCGTCCCAAAACCGCGCCGAGATGGCAATATGCGCTAGCATCCGCCCCACCGACTTGCATTCAGGCGCCGCAATGTGTCCGTAGTGTGATTCCGGAATATCTTCCGCCACCTGAATGGTGTTTTTCCGTACTGTACGAAACGCGCTAGCCAATTCTTTCCCGCCGTAAACAGTCATCCTGGTTCACCCCGTTCCGAGAATCTTCGATCCAGCTGCAGAGCGCCCTGCTTTCTGGCTGCCCCGCTGAGAATCTGTATATTACGATGCTCTTTCCCCTGCCTCCGTCACGTCCAATCCAGTCGCAAGCCAAAATAATTGGCTCAGCATCTTGCGCTCCTCCCGTGGGTCACTCCTTGCAGGTAAATCGCCAGGGTTTGTGTCAACGCAAAGTAGAAATGTCCGGGTTATTGTGTACTAGTTTTGCGCCGTGTTCGTGCCATGTTCGTGCCGTGTTCGTTGACTTGCCTTCTCTCCTCAACCTAAGATGTGCTCCACATGCCAGGCATCGACGCGCTCATCGGCCGAACGTTCTCTCACTACCGCATCGTCGAAAAGCTCGGCGGTGGAGGTATGGGTGTCGTCTACAAGGCGGAGGACACCCGGCTTCGCCGTTTCGTGGCTTTGAAGTTCCTGCCGCCCGACGTTGCGCGCGACCCGCAGTCACTTGCGCGCTTTCAGCGTGAAGCGCAAGCCGCCTCTGCACTCAACCACCAGAATATCTGCACGATCCACGATATTGGGGAGCAAGACGGCCAAGCCTTTATTGCCATGGAGTTCTTGGATGGCATGACCTTGAAGCACTTCATCAACGGAAGACCTCTGGAAACCGAAGAGCTTCTCACCTTGGCCACGGAGATCGCCGATGGTCTGGACGCGGCGCACGCCGAGGGAATCATCCATCGCGACATCAAACCCGCGAACATTTTTGTGACCAAGCGCGGTCACGCCAAAATTCTCGACTTCGGCCTAGCGAAGGTCACATTCGCCGGAACTGGTTCTTCGAGGTTGCCGGCGACTGGGGAAATGACTGTCGACATAGGTGCGGAGCACTTGACCAGCCCTGGAAGCACATTGGGTACCGTCGCCTACATGTCGCCCGAACAGGTGCGTGGCAAGGAACTCGATGCACGGACCGATTTGTTCTCCTTCGGCGCGGTTTTGTATGAAATGGCGACTGGGACTCTTCCCTTTCGTGGCGAAACTTCAGGCGTGATTTTTAAATCGATTCTGGATGGGACGCCAACTCCTGCCATTCGTCTGAATCCGGAGCTACCGCCGGAGCTCGATCGCATCATCAATAAGGCGATCGAAAAAGATCGCAACCTTCGCTGCCAAAGCGCAGCCGATATCCGCACCGACCTGGCGCGGCTTAGGCGCGAGCTTGGCTCTGGTCGTATGCCGAATTCGGACATTTCGGCAAGTGCGCCGGCGGTCGCAGTTAGCTCGTCTGCTATCCAGCACACAGCGGCAGCTTCAGGCAGCTCCAGGAAGTTTCTGATCGGTGGCGTTGTGGCGGTCATGGCATTGCTCGGCACTGCAGGGATGTACTTGTTTCGAGGAAAGGGCGAGGGCCAGAGGATCAGTTCCCTTGCAGTGTTACCCTTTGTGAACGCTACCGCCGACCCAAACAACGAATATTTGAGCGATGGATTGACGGAAAGTTTGATTGGCACGCTTTCACAACTTCCAAATACCAAGGTGATGGCGCGCAGCACGGTTTTCCGCTTCAAGGGAAACCAGCAGGACCCCGAACAGATCGGTAAGTCGCTAGGTGTGGGAGCGGTGCTTATGGGCCGCGTGACCCAGCATGGGGATGAACTTGGTGTGCAAGCCGACCTGGTGAACACGGCAGATGGCACGGAGCTTTGGGGAGCCCACTACGAGCGCAAACTGGCCGATATTACCCAGGTGCAGAGCGACATCACCCGCGACGTTTCTAATCGATTGCAGATTCATTTAACTGGCGCGGAGCAGCAGAAACTAGGCAGCGCCGGCACGACAAACCCGGAAGCGTATCGCCTCTATCTGGAAGGCCGGCAGCAGTGGTACGGACGCACGCCGGAAGGGCTGAAGAAGAGTATCGTGCTGTTTCAGCAAGCCATTGTCGCCGATCCGAATTACGCACTGGCCTATACCGGGCTTGCCGAAACCTACAGTGTTTCGACCGGCTATGGGGGACTCGTTCCGCCAAAACAAGCGCGTGTGATGGCTGAGGATCTGTCGCGAAAGGCAGTCGAGCTGGACGGCTCGCTTTCCGAGGCGCATACAGCACGCGCTATGGCCATGGCTTCATCTTTACAATGGAACGAGTGTGAATCGGAGTTTCGTCGCGCCATCGAATTGAATCCGAATAACGCTTCCGCTCATTATTTTTACGCCTTCATCTACCTGATGCCGCACAAGCGCATCGACCAGTCGCTTGAGGAGTTCCGCACCGCACTCTCGCTCGACCCGTTTTCTCCGATCGTGAATGTGAACTACGGACTGACGCTGGCGGTGGCGCATCGGTACCCCGAGGCCGTGGCGCAATTGAATAAAGCCGTGGAACGGGATCCGTCCTTCACTCCAGCGCGTTTTTATTTTTCGCAAGTCTACGCGATGATGGGCCGCTTCGCTGACGCGGAAAACGAAATGCAAAACGCCGGTGACTTTAGGGGTTCCTTCAGCCCCGACCCCCAAGGGTACGTGAAGATGTTGCTCTATGCGGACGAACATGTGATTTCAGCACCCTCGAATGTGGCCGTCAGTTACGCGATTGCGGGAGATCACGAAAAAGCGTTTGTGTATCTGGAGAAAGCCTTTACTCAGGAAGATTCAGAGCTCTGGGCCTCTATCCGCTTCCCTGCCTTTGATGTTCTCCATTCTGATCCGCGTTGGGCAAGTTTGATGAGCCGTATGGGACTGCCACAGTAGAATCGAACCTGCCACATCATTCAGTGAGTGGCGCACGTAGGCAGGAAGGGTTTACCTGCTACCGTCGAGGCGTCCGCCTTGCTGCTTCCCTCAAGCTGTCAGATGGCTCGAAGCTACGGGCGACTGCCCGGCATGGCGCATGACCGCTCAACCAAGCATCACGCCAATCGCCATCGAGATCGATCCCGGCGCATAGCTCCCTTCGGCGATGCTCTCTAACGGGTGGTGCCCTCGGTAATCGATAGGTACACGAAGAATCCCATCACCGAAAAGCAATCACCTTCCCTCCTTCCCCGCGCTCACGATCTTGCCGTCCGCGCGTCTTAGAACCTGACACCGTAGTCCACGAGGAAAATAGCAGCGATGCGACATTTCGTTCTTGGTGCATTTGCTCTTCTCTTTGCCTCCGCTTCACTGTCTCAGACGCCGCAACCGCTCTCCTTTCCACCGGACTCTCCACGCTGGACGCTGGGAGGGCAAGCTAAAGTAGCCGAATACCAGGGTCGCAAGTGCCTATTCCTTGACGGAGGAGATGCGACTTTAAATGACTTTGAACTGCGCGATGGCGTGATCGACGTGGATGTCGCAACCCCCGCAAACCGCGGTTTCTTCGGCATTCAATTTCGCATCGACAAAGACGGCTCAAACGCCGAATGGATTTATCTCCGGCAACATAAGTCCGGCCTTCCCGATGCCATGCAATACACGCCGGTTCTCAACACCGGTCTCAACTGGCAAATCTACAACGGGCCGGGCTTCACCGGCCCGGTCGACATCCCGAGACAGGTCTGGTTTCATCTACGACTGGAAGTGGCGGGCGCGCAGGCTAAATTTTATGTAAAGGACATGGATAAACCCGTGCTGGTGATGAACGACCTGAAAAGCGGTGTTCAGAAAGGGCAAATCGCCCTGGCTGTACTGACGGGCGCGACCTATTTCTCAAATTTCGAACTACGCACCACGCCCGATGTGCCTTGGCAGCGTCACGAGCCTCCCATGCCGTCTGGCACGCTGACGAACTGGAGCCTTTCCCCCTCCTACGATGCGCTCGAACGCAATCTGGAGCGACCGCTCTCGCCGTCCGAACTTGCCGCGATTCATTGGCAGGATGTGGAGGCCGAACCACCCGGATTTGTGGTCATCAATCGCTATCGCGAGAGTCCGCATCCGAGAGTCTCATTCGCGGCTGACTATTCGAAACGCCTCGAGCCCCAGCTGGGAATGAAATTGATCTATGCGCGAACCTCTATCGATTCCGATCGCGATCAGGTAAAAAAGCTCTTCATCGGATATAGCGATGACGTCAGTGTCTTCCTGAATGGCAAGATTCTCTTCCGTGGACGAAGCGCTCAGAATTTCCGCGACCCCGCATTTCTCGGCATTGTGAACCCGGAAAATGACGCTGTCTACCTGTCGTTGAAGAAAGGTAGCAACGAACTGCTGCTCGCCGTCAGCGAACTAGGCGGCGGATGGGGATTTATTTGCCGGCTGGTCGACGACGGAAATTGAACTCGCGCAAATCCCACCCTTCACTGGATTCACTGCTCAACCAGTTAAGCTAGAGCCTGCTGTATCGGGTAGCCGGAATAGTAGATTCCTACTACTCGACTTTCACGGTTCGCGCGTAACACAAATGGTTCATAAATTTCGGGAAAGCTTTCAAGGTTTTTGGCACTTGGATTTGTATAATGCTTCCCACCATGGCGCATTCCGGCATCACCAACCACGCGACGCAAAATACGGCATCCAAGCCCAGTCTCACTGAATTTGATCTCGGGTATTACGGCTGGCGTGTTGTCCTGGCCGCGTGCTTCGGCGTGATGGCGGGTTTCGGATCGCTGTTCGTCTATACCTTCGCGGTTTTTGTGAAACCGCTGAGCGCAGCGTTTGGTTGGAACCGCGAATCCATCTCGCTCGGCTTCGGGCTCGCTGCCGTCACGCTCGGTCTCATCTCTCCGATGCTTGGCCGGTGGATCGACCGCTTTGGCCCTCGCCGCATTATCTTGCCCTGCATGAGCATATTTGGTTGCGCAATACTTTCATTAGCATTCCTGCATTCCGGAATATGGCAATTCTATGTCACCTGCGTGGTACTCGGTGCCGTCGGAAACGGTGCAGCCCATCTCGCCTACTCGCGCTCCATTTCTACCTGGTTTCAGCAACGCCTGGGAACGGCGCTGGCTTTCGTGATGGTAGGTGCAGGCTTGGGCGCCATGATCCTGCCGGTCTTCGCGCAATCGATCATCAGCAATCTCGGTTGGAGACCCGCCTACCTTTCACTCGGCTGCCTCGCCCTCCTGCTTGGGCTGCCGCTGAGTTGGCGCTATGTCGTCGAACGAGGGCAGGATCGACACAAGTCCGTCCCGATCGCTTATCCGGGTCTGACCTGGCAGCAAGGTCTGCGAAGGTTTGCCTTCTGGATTATCGTCGCCGTACTTTTTGTCAGTTCGATCAGCATGAATGGAGCCATCACGCACCTTTCCGCTTTGCTGACGGATCGAGGAATCACGCCCAGGGACGCGGCATTGTGCGCATCGATTCTGGGCGGTTCGAGCTTGCTCGGCAGAGTTGGTGTGGGCTGGCTGCTCGACCGGTTTTTCGGAGCACGCGTCGCTCTGGTTGTCAGCCTGGTTACCGCCGTGGGCATATTCCTGCTTGCCCGGGCGAGCAATTTTCCTGCAGGTTGCTTTGCTGCCGCGCTCATTGGTGTGGGAGCTGGTGGTGAAGCGGCCATCACTCCCTACCTGCTGACTCGCTATTTTGGGCTGCGCTCTTTTTCGACCCTGTACGGACTCACCTGGACGTTCTACGCCGCCGCAGGAGCGATTGGCCCGGTGATCCTTGGCCGCTCATTCGATTCCACGGGCTCTTATGCCTCATTGCTGACTGCACTCTCTGTAGTGCTGGCCTTGGCAGCAGCAATGAACCTTCTGCTTCCCAGATATCCAGACTCATTTGCTGTTGATCTTCCCTGAGCGCAGTCCACAGCGCCAGAAGCGCGAAAGAAGCTCGTACCGCAGCAAGCCGTGGGCCTTAAGTCAAGAAAGTCTCAACCGCCAGAGCTGTGGCAGGCTGGTTCGGAAGCCCGGCAATGCGCCCCTCGTTCGCTCTTTGGGTAGGTGACCTGGATTTCAAGCCAAATCTTTCAGATCTTTTCCGTTCCGAACCGAATTAGTTTTCGGCAAACAGGCGAATCAGCTCGCAGTTCCGAGTCTATCGCCAAAATTAATTCGAACGCTCCCCTCTGCCCCATCTCTCACGCAGTCCTTCTCCCTATCAAGTGCATCTAGGTCAAAACAAAGATGTGCTATCCTCCCTTGCTTTCACGGACTTGCGCATGCAAGCGCTTGCAAAGTCTCCCGATGGATATACCTTCGCAATTTGGCAGGGTGGAGGGATGGTCCCGACTCTCGCCAGCACCTCGAGCTTCCTTCCTCTACCTCCCTTGACTATCACTCTATCGGGATTTCAGGCACTTTCTGAACGACATGCTCCTGCAAGTCCCCTAGCTGCCATTCTTACTAGAAAAGTGGGGGACTCGGCGCAGCATCGCCTTCCAGGCAGCAACCGGTAGAGACCGACATGGAGGCGTCTCCAAAAAATGCTTCCCGCTAGAGCCGGTTACCTGCATCCATGTTGCTTCGCACAGAGTTACCTTCTATTCTGAACATTCCACTGCCATGGCCCGCATCTACCTCGATCACAATGCCACCACGCCTGTCGAAGGCGCCGTGCTCGACGCAATGCTTCCTTTTTTCGCGGGAGAGTTTGGCAATGCCTCCTCGATTCACACTTTCGGACAGCGTGCGCGTGCGGCGGTCGAAACCGCGCGCGAGCAAGTGGCCTCGCTGATCAACGCACGCGCGCAAGAGATTATCTTCACCAGCGGCGGCACGGAATCAGACAATCACGCCATCTTCGGAATTCTGGCCGCGTCGCTGGCAGCGCCATCGACCACGCAACCGCACATCATCACCAGTTCGATTGAACACGAAGCGGTGTTGAACGCTTGCCAGGCGCTGGAAAAACAGGGTGCGGCGGTGACGTATTTGCCGGTGAGCCGCGAAGGACTAATCGAACTTGGCGAACTTCAAAAGGCGATCCGTCCGGAGACCGTTTTAATCACCATAATGCACGCCAACAACGAACTGGGCACGGTGCAACCGCTGGCAGGAATCGGAAAGATCGCGGCGGAACACGATATTTACTTCCATACAGATGCAGTGCAATCGGTCGGAAAACTTGTTGTGGATGTGAAGGCGCTGCAACTCGACCTGCTCGCGCTTTCCGGGCACAAGCTTTATGCGCCAAAGGGCGTGGGCGCGATCTACATCAAGGGAGGCACGCGGCTGAAGCAACTGCTTTATGGCGGTCATCACCAACGTGGATTCCGTCCGGGCACGGAAAATGTTCCGGGAATAGTCGGACTGGGCAAGGCCGCAGAACTTGCGCGAACCTTGCTGGAAGCGGACGGCGCTAGGATTTCAGTTCTTCGCGATACGCTGGCAGCTGGTTTGCTCGCGCGCGTGCCCGACGCCCATGCAAATGCCGCAAACGCAACACGGACGCCGAACACCTGTAACGTTACCTTTGCCGGGTTGGAAGGCGAGGCGCTGATTATCGCGCTGGATCTGCGCGGACTGGCCTGCTCCACAGGCGCGGCGTGTTCTTCCGGTGCGGTTGAACCGTCACATGTGCTGACCGCGATTGGGCTTTCCGCGGCCGAGGCGCGCAGCAGTGTGCGCTTCAGTCTGGGCCGCCACACGACGGAAGCAGAAATTCAGAGTGCACTGGAAATTGTTCCAGCCGCAGTCGCGCAGCTTCGTGAACTCTCACCGACGTACCGCCGAGAGACAACGGCCCGCCGAAGCTAGGTGAGCAATAGCCTGAGAAGGGGCAATCTGTCCTGCCTGTAACCAGGAAGGGACGGGAATCCGGTAGAATGGTTATCTCTAACAATGACTGAAGCAATCCAACTCGATGCGCTGCCCGGCGAGGTCATGGAGCTAAAACCCGGGCTCGTCGCCGTAGCTATGTCCGGTGGAGTTGATTCCTCGACCGTCGCGGCCGTGCTGCAACAGCAGGATCGGCCGATCGTCGGGCTGACAATGCAGTTGTGGAACCAGCGCCGCTTGCCCCAACTGCAGGGCGATGGACCGGCGCAACACCGTTGCTGCTCGCTCGACGATGTGTACGACGCGAAGCGCGTGGCACAACATTTGAATTTTCCACACTATGTGGTGAATTTCGAGGAGGAATTTGAGGAGCGCGTGGTGCGACCATTTGTAGACCAGTACCTTGCCGGTCGTACCCCCATCGCTTGTACCAATTGCAACACCGACGTGAAGTTTGCGCCACTGCTGCGCATGGCTCGACAAATCGGCGCCAATCTCCTGGCCACCGGACATTACGCGCGCATTCGTCATAACGAATCGACCGGCCGCCACGAGCTGCTGCGTGCCCGCGACGATTCAAAAGATCAATCGTATTTCTTGTGGGGGCTGACGCAGGAACAACTGTCGCGCAGCGAATTCCCGCTCGGCGAATTATCCAAAGACGAAGTGCGCGCGCTGGCGCGGGAAGTGAATCTTCCTGTTGCGGAAAAGCCCGAGAGCATGGAACTTTGTTTTGTACCCAATGGCAATTACGTGCAGTTTATCCAGGCCTATGCGTCGGAGCGCAAAATCCAGGTGAACCATTCGGCAGGCGATATCGTCACCGAACACGGCAATGTAATTGGTCGCCACACCGGCGTGCACAACTACACGATTGGCCAGCGCAAAGGCCTGGGCTTTGCTGCAGGCAAGCCCGTCTATGTGCTGGCGATTGATGCGGAGAAGAACCGCGTGGTGGTAGGAGAAGACGATGCCTTGCGCACCTGCGCATTTGAAATTGAAGAGGTGAACTGGATTTCGATCGAAGAGCCACCTTCACGGTTACGCGCGGAAGTGAAGATTCGCCACAAGCACGAACCCTCCCCCGCAAGTGTTGAGGCGCTACCGGGAAAACGTGTAAGGATTACCTTTGATGTGCCGCAGCGCGCGATTACCCCGGGCCAGGCCGCAGTGATTTATTCCGGCGATGTCGTGCTCGCCGGCGGCTGGATCAGATAAATAGCTCGTCTTCCTGCTCGACCGATTCGCGGGTGGTAGGTTTATTTCCGCGGCGCGAACGCAAAACATCCAAACCAATTTTGATTCCGTGCACCAGCGCGGAAGCCTTCTGGACCGGCCCCATAAAATTCCGGCGCACGGCGAATCCTGCATCTTCCACGGCTTCAAGCGTCCCGGTCAAAATACGATCCGCACGAACCAGTTGGCCGCGCATACGATCCGTCGCTTCGGTGAAGATGCGATCCATCTTCTGCGCTTGTCCGCGTGCAAGATAGACAATCTGCGAAGCATCCTCGACCAGATTAGCGAGCTTCGGTTGCGTGTCGTCGAGCAATAATTGCGTGCGCGTAAGAATCGGGCCCACACGCGTGTTCAAATCGTTGACCACTTTGTTGATGGATTCGGTGGTGCGTTTCATCTGCAGAAATAGTGCAATGAGAATGCCGACCTGCACGATCAGTGCGATGGCAGCAACGATGCTAAAGAATTCCATCCAAAATTGCATTTGTGTTCACACCCCGTCCTATCCGCGAAAAGAGCGGACTTCCATGGGACTGACTACCCGGGAATCAGGATTTCGACTCGCGAAGAAAAGCGTCACGGCCAGCTTCGACGGCGGCACTAATAGATTCGCGCTTGCGGGAAGCAACTTCCTTGCTCTTTTCAATTAGATCATCGGCGCGATCGCGCAATTCGCGAGCCTTGCGTTGTGCAAAATCGCGGCCTTCATCGGCACGCTTGGCGAGGTAATCGCGGGTATCTTCACCAGACTTAGGTGCAAACAATACACCCATGAGGGCTCCCACACCCAAACCCACGAGGAAATAAGAGACTTTGGAACCAACATTATCGGCCATGGTAACCTCCGAGAAGAAAGTAACATAGCGGGGAGAGAGGTTGCAACGACCCCTAACCGTTAAACGGTGGCATGGCGGTTAATCCGCATGTTGAGGTTTCCTAAGATACTCGACGATTTTCTTGGCACTCTTCTTTGTAACCATTCGATTTAGTTCCTCGACAGAGGCTTTTTGCAGGTTGGCGATGCTGCCGTAACGCTGGAGAAGTTTTTGAGAGGTGCGCGGGCCAATGCCGGGAATTTCGAGCAATGCAGTTCTGGTCTGCCTGGCACCGCGACGCTGCCGATGAAAAGTGACAGCGAAACGGTGAGTTTCGTCGCGAATCATTTGGATCAGGTGAAGAACGGGAGAATGACGGTCAAGGAGGCACGGTTCATCTTCTTGGCCGAGGATATAGAGAATTTCTTCTTTCTTGGCAATGCTGGCCATAGACTGATTGATGATCTGGAGTGCATCGAGAGCTCTGGCTGCGGCGTGCAACTGACCAATGCCGCCGTCGATCAGCACGAGACTGGGCATGGACTTTTTTTCTTCCTGCAAGCGACGGTAACGGCGAGTGATCACTTCAAACATGCTGGCGAAGTCGTCGTTCTGGCGAACTCCTTGCCCGAGGCCACCCGTTTCCTCCCCCCGAATAATAAATTTGCGGTAGTCCGATTTCTTCATGCGGCCGCCGTCCCACACGACCATGGAGGCAACCGTGTCGGTACCCTGCAGGTGAGAGATGTCGAAACTCTCGATGCGCGTTGGAAGTTCTGGAAGGTTCAAGGCATTTTGCAGGGCTTCGCCAATGGCTTTGGAACTGGGCTTCATCGTGCGGAAGCGCTGATCGAAAGAATGCTTGGCGTTACTTTCCACCAGATCGAGGAAAGAACTCTTGCTGCCACGCTGCGGAGTGAAGATTTCTACCTTGTGGCCGGCTTTTTCAGAGAGAGTTTCCGAGAGAAGTTCGCTGTCTTCAAAATCGAGGGGGACGTGGATGCGCTTGGGAAGAAATTCCGCTTCGAGATAGAACTGTTTCAGAAGCGAAGGAACGAACTCGTGTGGATCAAAGATTTCCAGATCTTCCCAGTAGAATTCACGTCGATCGACAACCCGGCCGCCCCGCAGATGAAAGATATTTGCCGCGGCCAGGGGAGCTTCTGCGTAGTAGCCAAGTACGTCAGTGTCATCTCCTTGCGCAGCTGCAATGCGCTGGCGTTGTTCGATATCATCGAGTGTACGCAAAAGATCGCGATAGGAAGCGGCTTGTTCATAAAGTTCGCTTTCGGCAGCAGCGGACATGCGCTGTTCGATACTTTTGATGAGATCGGCGCGGCGTCCTTCAAGGAAAAGGCGCGCATCGCGGGCGGCTTCAGCATAGCGATCAGCGGTGGTCAGTCCGGCAACGCAGGGACCCAGGCAGCGTTTGATGTGATATTGCAGACAGGGGCGCGGATGATCTTTGTTGAGATCGACAAAGCAGGAAGGAACCAGGAAGCGCTTGTGAATAAATTGCAGAATTCGGCGCGCAAGGCTCGGCGGGAAATAGGGGCCAAAATAGAGAGCCCCGTCTTTTTTGACGCGGCGCGTGAAGTAGACGCGGGGAAATTTGTCCTGAATGGTCAGCTTGATGTACGGGTAGGTTTTGTCGTCACGCAGAAGAACATTGAATTTGGGACGATATTGCTTGATGAGATTGTGCTCGAGGGCCAGGGCTTCGCGTTCATTTCCGACCAGGATGGTTTCAAGATCGGCAATTTCATGGGCGAGGGAACCGGTTTTGGCGTTCACCCAACTGGATTCAAGGAAATAGGAACGGACGCGAGCTCGAAGAGAGGCGGCTTTGCCGACATAGAGGACAGTCCCGCGGGCGTCCTTGAAGAGGTAGACGCCGGGCTTTTCGGGGAGGGTGGCGGCCTTTTCGCGGGGTTCCATAGGAAATTAGATGCGCCGTGGTTACACGGGGCACGAGTGCGATCATTTTACGGCGTGTAATGGTGCAAAGTGAAACGGAGTTGCCGCGCGTAAATCGATACCAGCGGGCGTCTCTGCCACAACGGAGCCACGGGCAGAGTGTTGGATTTGGGCCCCTGGCTCGCTTCTTTCGCGCCGCTGGGGCTGTGTTTGGCAGGACCACACGCCTTTCAGCGGAATCCACCTCCTGGGGGTAAAGCACCCTACCCACGCCCTTTTGACTGGCAATAGCGATTTGTGATGGCGGCAATCGCATAATAGAGTGAAGCGAGTAGCTAGAGGTAGGCGCGGCATCAGACAGGAAGAACTTGCGTCACGCGGGCTGAATAGAACAGCGCAGCCAGTAAAGGTTGTGCCATATGGGGCGAATATGAAAAAAGTTTCGAGACGGGAAGCATTGAAGCAGGTTGGGCTGGTGGGCGGAGCGGGGTTGACGTGGGCGGGATTGCCGACGCTTGGGGTGCTGCGTGCGGCGGCGGGGAGCGCGACGGGGCCAAATATCAACTTTCCGGCCGTGGCGCGGGATCGCCTGGCGGTGGCTACTTGGCCGTTTCGGGCGGTGATCGAGTGCCCCAACAATGAATATCGTGACAGAAAGGTTCCAGGAATAGATCTCAAGGATTTTGCAGCCAGCGTGAAGCAGGAATTTGGAGTGCCGGGAGTTGAGCCTTTGAGCGCACACTTCCCTTCCACGGACGAGAAATACCTGCATGGTCTCCGCGAGGCAATTGAAAAAGCCGGAGTGCATGCTGTGAATCTGCCTGCGGACAACGAGTACAGTTTTTATGACGCGGATGCTGGAGCACGGAAGAAAGCGGTGGAGTACGCCAAGAAGTGGATTGACGTGGCGGTGGTGATTGGATCGCCTAGTGTGCGGACAGCAATCGCAGGCGCAAAAAACGCCAAGCCGGATGTGAATATTACTGCGGAGCCGCTAAAACAAGTGGCGGAGTATGGTGCCAAGAGGAATGTAGTGGTGACGCTGGAGAATGACAATCTGGTGAGTGAAGACGCCTTTTTTCTGGTTCAGGTGATCGAAAAAGTGAACCATCCTTACTTGCGCGCTCTCCCGGATTTCTGCAATTCGATGGGCAACGGGAATGAGAAGTTCAATTACGACGCGGTTACGGCATTGTTCCCGCTGGCGTACTGTATTTGCCATGTAAAGGATTCAGAGGCGGGGGATGATGGAAAGGTAATTCGGGTGGACTTGAAGAAGACCTTCGGGATATTGAAGGCCAGCGGATATCGGGGTTATTGCTCGATGGAGTGGGAAGGGCAAGGTAGTTCGTACGATGGGACGAGATTTTTGATTAAGGAGACGCTCGAGAATTTGGGATAGGCCGTTCGAGTTCAGTAGATGGGCAAAATGAGGAGCGCCGAGCGCAGCAATGCTTCGACACCGAGTCCAGGAGCTGTGTCGATCTGACGAGCGGTCACGACAAGACCCGAGGGCGCTAAAGGACAAAACCAGGAGCGCCGTCAGGGGTGGCTGTGGCGCGGGGTACTAAAAGTTTCATATATACTGTTTTGAGGTAATACGTAGTGGTATTCACTCGAAAAAGGGGCAAATTCCGTGAAAATCGAAGGAATGTTTCGCCAGATATCTGCAGCGCTAGTTTCTGTTGCGCTGCTTGCGCCAGCAGGATTCGCTGAGGAAGGAATGTGGACCTTTGACAATCCACCGCTGAAGCTTTTGAAGGAGAAATACAATTTCACTCCGACGCAACAGTGGCTGGACCATTTGCGGCTGGCGAGCGTGCGGCTGAATGACGGCGGATCGGGCTCGTTTGTGAGTCCTCACGGATTATTGTTGACCAATCACCACGTGGCGCTTGGACAACTACAGAAGAATTCAACGGCCGAGCACGATTACGTAAAAGACGGATTTTACGCGGTGACTCCCGAGCAGGAGATGAAGTCGCAGGACCTCGAAGTGAACGTGTTGATGTCGCTTGAGGAAGTAACTGCGCGCGTGAATGCAGCGGTTAAAGACGCGAAGAATTCGGAAGAGGAATTTGCCAAACGCAAAGCGGCGATCGCCGAGATCGAACGAGAAAGCACGGAGCAGACGGGATTGCGGTCGGACGTGGTGACCCTCTATCAGGGCGGCGAATACTGGCTGTACCGCTATAAAAAATACACCGATGTACGGCTGGTGTTTGCGGTGGAACAGCAGACGGCATTTTTTGGCGGAGATCCGGACAATTTCACCTATCCGAGATACGACCTGGATATGGCTATTTATCGCGTTTACGAGAATGGCAAGCCAATCGACAGCAAGGATTACCTCAAATGGAATGCCAAGGGCGCGGACGATGGCGAACTGGTTTTCGTTTCAGGCCATCCGGGTTCGACGCAGCGTTCGGATACGTATGCCGAGTTGGTTTTTGACCGGGACAGCGTTACTCCGGCCGTGATCCAAGTGCTGAAGCGCCGGATTGCGTTACTGAAGGAATATTCGGCGCGTGGACCGGAGCAAGCCCGGCAGGCCGCCTCGATGATTTTCAGTTTGGAAAATGGAAGAAAAGTGTATGAAGGGCGTTTACTCGGCTTACAGGACAAGAGCTTGATGGAGAAGAAGCGAAAAGAAGAGGAAGAATTCCAGGCGAAAGTGGACGCAAACTCCGAATGGAAAAAAGAATACGGCAACGCGTGGGATCGCGATGCAAAATCCGTCGAAAAGGAAAAGTCGCGTATCAAGCAACAGTTCTACCGTTCGTCTGACTCGCAACTGGCCACGCTGGCGGTGAATGTGGTGACCTACGTCGCGGAGATCAAAAAACCGGATGGTGAACGGCTTGCGGGATTCCACGAAGCGCAACTGGATTCATTGAAGGTGCGGCTGTTCTCCCCCGCGCCGGTATATCCGGAGATGGATACCGCGAGGATGACCAGTGCGCTGACCGCTGACTTGAAGGAACTGGGACCGGATGATCCGTGGCTAAAGGCAGTGCTGGAAGGACGGACCCCGGAAGAGGCTGCGAAAGAATTGGTCGGTGGAACAAAAGTGGGAGATCCGGCGTTCCGGAAATCGTTGGTGGAAGGCGGACAAGCGGCCCTAGATGCGTCGACGGACCCGATGATTGCCATGGCACGGAGGATTGATCCGATCCGGCGTGAGCAGATCAAGTGGTTTGAAGATAATGTGCAGAGTGTTCAGCAGCAATCAGGCGAACAGTTGGGCAAAGCACGTTTTGCAGTATATGGAAAATCGACATATCCGGACGCCACGTTCACCTTGCGGCTATCGTATGGCCAGGTGAAAGGCTATCCGATGAACGGAACGATTGCCCCACCGAAGACCACGCTGTACGGACTTTACGACAGGGCGGCCAGCTTCAATTACGAATCACCTTTCGATTTGCCGAAGCGTTATATGGATGGACGCGACAAGCTGGATTTGACGACGCCGATTAACTTTGTGACTACCAACGACATCATCGGAGGAAATTCGGGGTCTCCTGTGGTGAATAAGAATGGCGATATCGTCGGGCTGATTTTCGACGGCAATATCGAATCGCTGGTAGGGGACTTTGTGTACGACGGCGCGGCCAATCGTGCGGTAGCAGTGCATACCGGCGGAATGACGGAAGCGATGGGCAAGCTGTACGGAGCGCAAAAGCTGGTCGATGAATTGATGGGAAAATAAGACAGGCAACTTCTCCCTCTTGCCGCGAATCGCAAAAGGAGGAGACTTCGCAAGGTGAAACGATATAAGCAAATGAGGCTAAGGGCGATGCTATGCGCGCTCGGATTGGGCGCTGGCGCAGCCATGGGCGCTGCACAGGATCCCCCGGCCGCAGATCCTCCTGCTACAAAGAAGCCGGACCAGGCCAAACCAAAACCAAATACCGATTCGGCCATTGAATCGGCGCCCGACCAGCCGAAATGGGATCCCCTGCGTGCGGAAAAGGATATGGAAGTCGGGAAATATTACATGAAGAAGGGCGATCTCGACGCGGCGATCGATCGCTTTGAAGATGCCACTGAGGCAAAGCCGGGTTACGCAATTCCTTTTTTGTATTTGGGAGAAGCGTATGAGAAGAAAGGCAGCAAGAAAAAGGCCGTGAAGGCATACCAGAGGTATCTGGATTTATACCCGCACGCAGAAGACGGGGACAAGGTGAGGAAGAAGATTGAAAAATTGCATGCGGAGATTGACAAGGGGAAAAGCGGACGCGAGTAGGGAGAAATTGCGCCCAAGCGTTCAACCTCGAGAATGAGAAAAGCCAGACGCCAGGCGGAATTCCTATATTTTAGTTCGTTGCGAATTTGTGTGTTGAGATCGTTCGACTGCGCTCACTCGTTGGCGCAGACCTCGCTCCGGATGACCGGCTGTACGGGTGGAGCGTGCGGCAACCTAGAAAACCAACGATTGGGAAGGGCGGCTGGGCTACAGTCCGGCTTATAGAGGAACGCGCCGTTCAGCGGGCGAGGCGGTCCAGGAATTTGCGGGCTGGCGCGAACTGGCGGAAAAGCTTTTCTTCGGCGCGGAATTGCGGGGAGTGAGAGATGAGGCTGCAACCGGAGCGACGCGTGGGATGTTTGACGTGCAGCATCTCGTGGTAGAGAACGTATTCGACTACGAATTGCGGGACTTCGGGGCGGTCCATACGGCGATTGAGAAGGATTTGATTGGGTCCAGGATCGTAACAACCGAACTGGCGCCGCCAGCCGCGTGTGCTCCATCCAATGTTGGGGCGATCGAGTGAACTAGCGAAATATTTTCCATTAAGTTGGTCGAACAGGGTGGCGAGATCGTAGTGCTTTCCCTGCGGGGCGATGTGTCTGGGGCGCACGCGGTGGCGACGCATGTTACTAATGCGGTTGCGAGTGCGATCGCAACGGGCATAATCGAGATAAGGTTTCACCAGGGCCCGCGGAGTGCGGCGGCGGTACACTCGGGCGAGAAGCAAAGCGGCGGCGCCCTCCAAGACGTTGAGCGGGGCGCGAAGAAGCAAATCCGAAAAACGGACGAAAAAAGAATCACCTCGGCGACGAATGGTGAGCACCAGACTGCTGTAGGGATAAAACTCCACCTGGAAATGGGGGGGGCGTTCTTCGCAACCGATTCGCGTAAACGTGCGCTGAAAGAGCGCCTCCCCGCCGGGAACACGAGACGTGATACGGGACCGAGTGGTCAATTCTTGCGCCTCACGGGTGGTGGAGCGGCCTTCTTCTTGGCTTTTTCAGCTTCGTTCAAGGCGTCCTGGGTCCCTTCAATGGCATCGTCCAGATTTTCCTTATACAGCTCCAGTTCCGGGCCTTCGGCCAGATATTTCTGCAGGCTGGACAGAAATTCCTTGGCGCGCGTGGCCATGAGATCGATACCCTGACGAACATTGTCCTGCTTTTCAAGGCCGACCTGGATAATGTCCGCGGCATCGTCGACGCAACCAATATATGAGTTCATCAGGAAATTGAGCATTTCAGTGTGCTTATTCGGTGAAGGGTGCTCAATCTCATACTGAAATTTCTTGAGACGATCGTCAGCGAAGGTAAGAAAAAGCTGGATGCGTTCGTTGGGCGTTTCCGCGTCACGGATCTTGTCGGCTTCGATGGTGGAAAGATAGTCCTTTTCGGGGCGCTGGGCGCGAAGGAACGAAGCGGACGCGAGGGTCAAAGGAAATAAGAGAGCGAGCCGGAGCAAGCGACGAGATCGTTTCATGGTGTTCCTCCCGTGGGAGGGGGCGGCGAAGTTGTCTCCGGAGGATAGGCACGGCTGGGGAAGAGCAGGTGAATCAATTCGTCATCGATGTGCACGAGATCGCCCCGGACGATTTCAATCGGGGGCCGGACTTCGGCGGGAACGATAATCAAAAGATCCTCCACTTCCCGGATACCACGACGTGTTTGCAGTTCGAGATGACGATACCCTTCCGGATGCCTTTCGGCATTGGGTTCCTGTTTTCTTAGAAGGTCGAAAGCGGTACGAACGTTGTCTCGAAACTTCTCGCAGATGAGTCCGATGTCATTGAAATCACCGGCCTGCTGAGCACTGGTAGCGGCGGCGAACTGTGCGTGGCCCAATTTTTCAAGAAGTTTGACCTTTGAAGCGGCGTGGTTCTCGCGATCGAAATGAGATTGAAGTTCAGCGACCTTGTCCGCAGTCGCAGGACTGGTTTCAACAGCGGCCGAGAGTACCAGCAGCAGAACGAAGGTAGACAGATAGCGAACTGCGCGCCGGCTACTTCTTGTTGAGCGTTCTTTCGAGAACATGGATCCGTTGGTTCGCCTGCCAGACCTGATCAGGATTGCGATTCTGATCAAGTTCGAGAAATTTACGATAAGCGTCGATGGCAGGGCGAGCTTGCATCAGTTTATCGTAACAGAGGGCACGAATGAACCAGGCACCTGCTGGAGGAGTTTCAAGCTTTTCGGCGGCGTCGAGAGCAGCAAGCGCGTTGGGGTATTTGCCGGCAAGGTAGAGGGTAGAGATGAGATCGCGCCAGTAGATGGTGTTCTTGTTGTCGAATTGAATGGCCAGCAGCAATTCTTTCTCAGCGTTTGGGAAATCACGTATGCCCATGTAGAGACGGCCGAGACCGCCGTGCACTTGTGGGTCCTGCGGACGGAGAACGAGGGCTTTCTGAAGCGAGGCAATGGCGTCCTGATTATTTTTCTGAGCAACCTGGAGGTCGGCGCGAAGTTTGAGGGTGTCGGCGGTGGGAGGATTGGCGTCGGGAGATTTGTCGATTTCGGCGAGAGCGGCTTCGTATTGCTTCTGGTCGATCAGGAAATGGATCAGTTGGGTGCGGGCGTCGTTGTCGCCGGCGTTGGCTGCGAGATATTGCTGGAAAGCTTCAGCGGCCTCGGCCTTTTGCTGTGCGGCGAGACTTTGGGCAAGACCAAGAGTGTCCTTCACGTTTTTCGGATCGATTTGCAAGGCGTGGCGGAATTTGACTTCGGCCTCGGCGGGATTTTGGTGGTTTAGAAAATACCAACCTAGATAATTCACCGCGGAAAGATCATTGGGCTCGAGACTGAGGACTTTCTGGAACTCTTCAGCGGCGGCAGAGTCTTCACCCGAGCGATCAAGAGCAACGGCTAACAGATATCGCGGACGATTTTGCGCGGGTTGCAGCTCGACGGCTTTGCGGAGCGGGGCGACGGCGGCTCTCGGATCGGAGTCAAGAAGGAGCGTGCCTAGATTCAGGTAAGCTTCGAAGAATTTTGGATCGAGTTCGATGGCACGACCGTATTCGCTTCGGGCTTCGGCGGGGCGCTTGAGATTGGTGTAGGCGAAGGCGATTTGGAAATGGGCAAAGGCGAGGTCTGGTTTTTCAGCGATAAATTTCTGAAGCGGGGGGATGGCGGCTTCGAACTCGTTCTTGTCGATGGCGGCTTGCGCTTCGTCAAGGAGGTCGTTCAGAGGATTACGAATTTGTTTGGGTTTGCCGGTTTGTTGAGAAGTCGCAGGAAGGAGAGAAAAATCCGCACTTTTGGACACGACGGGTACGGCTCCCAAAACCAGCAAAGAACTCAGGAGCGCGTGAATTCCGATAAGGTTGCGAATTTGCGTCGCGAAGTGCAAGGGCTAGTTACCGCCGCCGGGCTTTTCCGGCGGTGCTGAAGGCTTGGATGCGCTAGTCGAAGAGGGCTTTGCCTTGCCGGTGCCGTTGGCGAGGACGCGGGCAAGATAGCGGCCGGTGTGGGACTGCGTGTTGCGCGCAACTTGCTCGGGAGTGCCGGTGGCGATGATTTTGCCGCCCTGGTCGCCGCCTTCGGGGCCGAGATCGATGAGCCAGTCGGCGGATTTGATGACGTCGAGATTGTGCTCGATCACGAGAAGCGACGAGCCGGATTCTAGAAGCTTGCGAAAAGCGGCGAGAAGCTTGGCGATGTCGTCAAAGTGGAGACCGGTCGTGGGCTCATCGAGAATGTAGAGAATTCCTTTATTTTCGGTGCGGGTGAGATGCGAGGCGAGTTTTAGTCTCTGGGCTTCTCCACCGGAGAGAGTAGTGGCGGATTGGCCGAGGCGGAGATAGCCGAGACCAATTTCATTAAGGACGCGGAGCTTGGAGACGACTTTGGGTAGATTGACGAAGAAGGCCAGCGCTTCGCGAACAGTCATGTCGAGAACATCGTGAATGTTTTTACCGTGATAACGGACTTCGAGGACGCTGCTCTTGAAGCGCTTGCCGCGGCATTCCTCGCAGATGAGCTCGACATCGGCAAGGAATTGCATTTCTACGGTGACGGTGCCGTCCCCCTGGCAGGTTTCGCAGCGTCCGCCAGGAACGTTGAAGGAAAAATGTCCAGCGGCGAAGCCACGGCGCTTGGCATCAGGGGTGTCGGCGAACACTTCTCGGATGGCGTCGAAGGCTTTCAGATAGGTGGCGGGATTCGATCGCGGAGTACGGCCGATAGGCGATTGATCGACGATGACGAGATCGCTGACTTCGGCATCGCCCTCAAGACGCTCGCAAAATTCCTTGTAGCTGGCACCGCTGCGCTTGGCTTGCAGAGCGCGGTAGAGGACGTTGTGGACGAGGGTGGATTTGCCGGAGCCGCTGACACCGGTGATGACCGTGAGAGTTCCGAGCGGGAGCATCAAATCGATATTTTGCAGGTTGTGAAGGGTGGCACCGTTGAGGCGCAGGAATTTTCCGTTGGGCTTGTGGCGCGTGGAAGGAACAGGAATCCTCAGTTCGCCGCTGAGATAGCGACCCGTGATGGATTTGGGATCTCTGAGAATTTCGGAGTAAGATCCGGAGAAAAGCAGTTTGCCGCCGAGTTCACCTGCGCCGGGACCGAGATCGATGATCCGGTCGGCAGCCTGGATGGTATCGGGGTCATGTTCAACGACGAGGACGGTGTTGCCGAGATCGCGCAGGGACTTGAGGATATCAATGAGTCGCTGAGTGTCGCGGGGATGAAGTCCGATGGAGGGCTCGTCAAGAACGTAGAGTGCGCCGACCAAATGAGAGCCTAGCGAGGTGGCTAGCTGAATGCGTTGCGATTCGCCGCCGGAAAGCGTGGAGGTCAGACGCTCGAGGGTAAGGTAGTCGAGACCGACTTCGTCGAGAAATTGCAGGCGGGTACGGACTTCCTCGAGAATTTTATCGGCGACTTTGGCTTGAGCAGCAGTGAGTTGCAACTGACCGAAATAAGTTCGTGCGCTCTTGACCGTGAGCTTGCAAAGATCGGTGATGTTTTGCCCGGAGATGCGGACAGCGCGGGCTTCAGGGCGGAGACGCGTGCCACCGCAATCCGGACAGGTGGCGTAGCCACGATAACGGCTTAGGAAGACACGGATGTGCAATTTGTATTTCTTGCGCTCGAGATAATTGAAGAAACCCTTTACTCCTTCAAAATCGTTTTCCGGGTCTCCTTCGAGGACAAGCCGGCGATGTTCGGCGGTAAGATGACGCCAGGGCAGGTCGGTGGGGATCCCGCGGCTCTTGGCCCATTTGCGAGCGTCCTGAGAAAGGACGCGGTAGCGCGGTTTGGTCCAAGGCTCGATGGCACCGTCGTCGAGGGATTTGCTGTGATCGGGGACCACGAGATTGAGATCGAAATCGATGGTGTTGCCAAAACCCTGGCAGCGCGGGCATGCGCCGTACGGATTGTTGAAGGAGAACAGGCGCGGTTCTGGTTCCTGATATAGAGTACCGTCGTTTTTGCACTCAAAGCGCTCGTTGAACGCCTTACGTTCGGCAGGGTTGCCAGAACTGTCGGCCACAAAGTCGAGGATGGCTTCGCCCCCGCCTTCGCGATAGCAGATTTCGATAGAGTCGACCAGCCGCGAACGCGATTCGGGATTTACGGAAAGGCGGTCGACCAGCACGAAGACCGGTTGGGCAAAATTCACATCGAGCAAAGTTTCTGGAGAAGAGAATTCGTGGACGCGGCCGTCCTGATAGAGGCGATTAAAGCCGCGCTTTTGCAATTCGACCAACGTCTGACGCAAAGTATCGGCTGGCGGCGCCGTGATGGCAGCTTTTTTGCGTGTCGCACGCTTCCCCTCTGCCGAGAGCGCTTCGGGTCTTGCGACGTGGAGACTGTAGAGGATGTAAAAACGGCGGCCGGGGGTGAGCGTCAGAATTTTGCTGGCAATTTCGTCGGGGGAATCGCGTTTTACTTGGGCGCTGCACTTGATGCAGTAGGTCTGACCGCAGCGGGCAAACAGCAGCCTCAGGTAGTCATAGATTTCTGTCGCAGTGGCTACGGTGGAACGCGGATTACGGGTGGAGTTTTTCTGGCGAATGGCGACGGCTGGAGCAATGCCGGAAATCTCGTCCACATCGGGCTTTTCCATGCGCTCGAGGAACTGGCGTGCGTAGGCGGATAGGGATTCGACATACCGGCGCTGGCCTTCGGCGTAAACCGTGTCGAAGGCGAGAGAGGATTTGCCGGAACCACTGACACCGGTGACAACGGTAATGGCGTTGTGAGGAATATCCACGGAAACGTTTTTTAGGTTGTGGACACGAGCACGAACGACGCGGAGGAACTCCTGCTCGGGGATGGAGAAAGTGCTTTCGGTCGTAGCCAAAGGTAAGCTCAGACAGCGAGCTTCAGCGCGCACTGCCTAAACCTCAAATTATACGGGTAGTGCTGGGAGTGAGCAAATAGGGTGCAACTGGGCAAGGTGAACTGCGAAAGGGGACGAGAAGAACTCGAATTGTCGCAAAATCTGGAAAGGTCCTGGCGACCAACGCATGCAGAGGTGATCGATGGGAATGCGCCTCGACCTAAACCCCTACCCCATTGCAAGGACTCAAGGGTTTTTTTGTGCTGGGGGTTGTGCTTGCGGCGATCCCGGCTGTTGTGGCTGCTTTTTCTTGGCGGCTAGTTCGGCTTCTTCGATGGCTTTGCGAAATTCCTGGACAGCGGTTACGTCTGGGGGACGCAGCGCATTCTTGGCAGTGAGGATCCAAACGGGTGGGGCATCAAGCGGATACTGCAGCTGTCCCTGGAAGACTTGAAAGGAATCGTCGGTGGCGCCGAGTTCAGCTCCCGTGTGTGTGCGATTGTCCTGCGCAATGGGATCATTGTTCTGGGAAGCGTCGGGCGGGCGACCCTTAGAGGCGCCGATCCTGATTTGGTTGTCGGTGGTTTCCATGGTGCCCGGACGGGTATCGATGGGACCGCCACTGATGGTGGGATTTGCAACCTTGCCGGTTCCCTTTCGCACGGTAATGACAAGGTCGGCAGTGCTGGTATCGATGGCGAGACGGAACCGCCCCCACCTCATCAGGGCTTTTTCAACCTCTTCCTGGGCCTTGCGATTGGCCTGCGGATCGATTAGCGGCTCGGCCGCATCGGGTTGGATCACAACGACGACAGTTTGTGCCTTAAGTACGAAATCTGGCAGAACATGCTTCTCTTTTTTCTTGGCGGGAGCTGGGCTGGAAGCGAGTAGGAGAGCCAGGACCAAAAGCAAAAAGGTGGGACGTTTCATGGCGAACTCCTACGGCGATAGATGCGCCTATTCGAGAGTATAAACCTGTTGCTAGGGGAAGGTCGCTGGAAAAGGGGACGAAGGTATTTTGGGAGGGTACGCCGCAGTAGAAACGGAATTTAACCTAGAAGGCAAAACGTTCGGGGCAAGGAGTCGCGGGAAAAGGCGAGAGTGGGGTAGGCAAATAACCAGGAGTGCGAAATTAGAAAACAGATCATTCTTGTTCGAGTTTGATCTGGCCGATACCGCCTTCTACGGTGAGATGGATCGTGTTGGGAGATTTGCCGTAAGCAGCGTTGATGTATTTGCCGTTTTCTTCTTTGAGGCCGTGGGTGTCGATGGAGCCGAGACCGCCGTGAACGGTGGCGACGACACCAATGTCGCGCGGCAGGCGGACGACCGCCTGACCGACTCCACCTTGAATGGTGGCTTGCAAATCTTTGGCGCGCTCGCCCGTGAGATCGACATTGGCCTGCCCGGCTCCGATATTGAGTTCAAGCCGAGTTAGGTTGACTTTGTCGAGATGGAATTCGCCGCGGCCGGCGCCTACATCGACTTTGAGCTCAAGCGGAGTGGAGGGATCGACGCGAAGCTTCCAGGTATTATCGGTTTTTCCGACGAACTGGCTGTGGCCTTCCTGACTGATTTTCAAATAGCCGATTGAATCGGAAACGGAATAGTCAACTTCGGGCATGGGCCAGGAACCATCCTGAAAGAAATCGGCGGAAAGTAAGTGATCGCCGCCGCCCTGAAGGATGAGCTCGCCCGCGGGCATTTCGATCTCGAATCGGACCGCTTTGGCAGTACCACGGTCAACCGTTTTGGATTCGTGAGACGAGCCGGAGGGTGGGCGGGAAGAGCGCAAAGAAAAGGAGTGGTCGCGAAAAATCAAAATTGCCATCAGGCCGAGAAACACAATTGTGCCAAGAGTGGAGCCTATGGGGAATGGACGTGATTGAGCGGAAGTGGCTTGCCATCGGGTGCGGTCCCAAACCATTCCGGCACCAATGCAAATGAACAACAGGGGCCAGTATTTGCCGAGGACGCCCCAAGGATAAAAATGAGGGAGTTCGCGCCAGAGAAGCATCAAAACGCCAAAGCCAACGAGCAAGAGTGGGAAAACAACCGAAGTGCTGGCAACGCGATTACGAGGTTCGGGCATGGCGGACCCCTCCACAGTGTGGATACGCAAAAAAATAGAAAAAGTTCCAAAGGAGCATGGTGTGGAGTTATGTTAGGCCGAGTGTGAAGAAGCGTCAATTCACTGGATGGTGTTTGAGCGCAACGACGGGTGGAGAGTATTGCATGATGCAATTTGAGCGCGTGATCTGGGTGGTGCTCGACAGCGTGGGAATTGGGGCGCTACCGGACGCGGCAGAGTATGGAGACACGGGCCGCGACACGCTCGGTCACATTGCTGAATCTCGCGTGGTGCAAATTCCTACGTTGGTGGAGCTAGGGATTGCGAATATTATTCCGTTGGCCCATTTGAAGCCGGCTGCGGTTCCGCGTGCTTCCTACGGAAAAGGGGCCACACACTCCCCAGGGAAAGATACGACGACTGGACATTGGGAAATGGCGGGAATTTGGCTGCCACAAGCGTTTCCCGTTTATCCGCAGGGGTTCCCTGCTGAGGTGATCGGGGAGTTTGAGCGGCAAATCGGGCGGAAAATTCTGGGGAACAAACCAGCTTCAGGAACGGAAATATTGAAGGAACTGGGGGAGCAGCACGTTCGCACGGGAAAGCCGATTGTGTACACCTCGGGCGACAGCGTATTTCAGATCGCGGCGCACGAAGAGGTGATTCCTGTCGGCGAATTGTACCGCATGTGCAAAATTGCGCGGTCCTTGCTCGATGGGAAGCATAAAGTGGGCCGCGTGATTGCGCGGCCGTTCACGGGTAGCATGGGAAATTATGCCAGGACATCGAGGCGGCACGATTATGCCGTAGAACCGCCAAAACCGATGCTGCTCGATGTTTTGAAGGAATTGCACATTCCGGTGTTCGGGATTGGAAAAATTCACGACATCTATAACGGTCGTGGAGTGGATGAGTACATCACGACGAAATCGAATGTGGACGGGATGGAGAAATTGGCGGTAGCTACGCGAGAACGGGAATGTGGATTGATCTTCTGCAATTTGGTGGACTTCGACATGCTATATGGCCACCGAAAGGATGTAGAGGGATTTGCGAGGTGCCTTGGGGAATTTGACGAGGGGTTGCAGGAATATTTGAAATTGCTCGGCGAGGGAGATTTACTGATGATAACGGCAGATCATGGTTGCGACCCCGATCCGCGCTGGAAGACGACGGATCATTCACGGGAGTTTGTGCCGATTCTGGCGTATACGCCTCGAGCGAAACGCGGGAGAGATTTGGGAGTGAGAACAACGTTGGCGGATATGGGGCAGACAGTGGCGGAGAATTTTGGCGGGAAAATAGTGCGGGGGGAGAGTTTTTTGGGTTTGATTTAGAATGGAGAAGTCTTAGCGCAGAGCTCACAGTGAACTACAGCCGGGGCGGTGAAAGAGGAATCCAGGCCGGGCTGACGCCCTACACCCACGCCGAAGAAGAAAAAAAACGCTGGCAAGAAGGCCAGCGCTCGATGAGCAATCCGAGGAGCACGGGGGAGGATTGACTCCTCCCCGAGAAAAGTGTCATTTGCCGGTGGCTGATGCGGTTTTGGCCGTAGGAGCGTAGTAGCCGTTGCGGGTGCGGGCCACGAGCTTGCCTTTGCCGCGCGGGGGAATGACGTCGACGCGGACGGTTCGGAAACTACCATCTCGAGCGGCGTTTGAAGGATAGTAGCCGAGAGTGTACTGGTGGCGGATGTCGTGAGCTACCTGCTCGCAAATCGTGTGGACATCAGCGACGTTTTCGGGGAAATAGGCAACGCCGCCGGAGGCCGCGGCAATTTCCGTGAGAGCTTTCTTGGCATTCTTGGCGCTGCGCTTGCTTTCCTGTCCCAGCAAACCGATGGTGTAGATCACCGTATCGGTCTTCTGAATTTCTCGAATGGTCTTTTCGAGAGTGCTGCGGCTGGTATTGTCCTCACCGTCCGTAACGACCAATAAAACCTTCTTTTCCTTCTTACCCTTTTTGAGGTGATCAAGAGAGCCGATGAGGGCGTCGTAGAGGGCGGTGCTGCCGCGTGCGTCGATGCGTTCGAGGGCTTCTTTGAGCTCGGGGATGCTGCTGCTGAAATCTTTGTCGAGGTCGAGATAAAAATCGTCGTTGAAATTAACGACGAAGGCTTCGTCCTGCGGATTGCTGTTCTGGACCAGAGTTATGGCGGCTTCGTTCACGCGGGGGCGCTTGTCGCGCATCGAGCCGCTATTGTCGATGACCAGCCCCATCGAGACGGGGATATCTTCCCGCTTGAATACGGAGAGCTTCTGCTCGGCTTTATCTTCGTAGACGCGGAAATTGTCCTGAGTGAGGCCTTCGACGAATTTGCCGCGATCGTCGAGCACCGTCGTGTGGAGAACGACGAGGTTTACGTCGACTTGAATCTTGCTGCCTGACTGTGGCTTGCCCGCATCCGGACTGGGGGGAGGCGGCGGGGGCGGCGTGTTTACGGGAATCTGGGCGTAGGAAGAAAATGATGTGAACAGCAGCACCACGAACAGAAGGAGGGCGGAGAAGCTCAGGTTACGCGGAGAAGCCTGACAATCAGTGAGCGGGGGCGTAGTAACCGGTCTTCGAGTACGCAGTGAGCGGCGGAAGACCTTTGGGTGCGCGGAGCTTGACTTTGATCTTGCGCCAGCGCGCGTCGTGAGCGTGATTGCTTGGTTTGTATCCGAGGACATATTGGTTGCGCAGCTCCATGCCGATCTTGGATGCAACGTCCGGCAGATCATTTAGATGCTCGACAGCGAAGACTCGCCCTCCGGTCAACTCTGTAATATCCGCTAATAAAGTAGGGCCGTTCAGTTCTTCGGAGGTGCGATTGCGATAACCAAGCGGGTCATAAAGGCCAATGGCATACAGCTGGGTATCGGCCTCCTTGACAAGTCGCTTGATATCGTTCTCATTGTACCTACTATGATTATCGCCTCCGTCGGAAAGGATGAGCAAGGCACGTTTGGCGTTATGTGCACCCCTCATCTGACTGAGACCTAAGTAGATAGCGTCCAATAGGGCAGTCCTGCCCTTTGGGGCAGTAAGCATCATGCGGCTTTGAAGATCTTCGACGCTGTTGGTGAAGGCGCTGGTGAGTTCGGCACGCTCATTAAAGCTGACCAGGAAAAACTCATCCTGAGGATTGGCGGTCTTGAAGAATTGCAGCGCGGCTTCGCGAGCCTTATCGATCTTGTTCGACATGCTTCCGCTGAAATCGAAAATGACACCGATGGAGATAGGGACGTCTTCCGAGGAGAAGGTGACGATTTCCTGCTCGTTATTGTCTTCGTAGACGCGGAAATTGTCCTGATCAAGGCCGGTCACGAGGCGGTTGAAGGGGTCGGTGACAGTCACGTTGACCAAGGCGAGGTCGACGTCGCTGCGAATTACCTTGCCCGGAACAATTTTGACGGCTGGCGTATCGCGCTTGGCGTCAAGCAGCTTCGGAGGGAGAGCGGGAGGGTTAGTGGACAAAGCATCGTTCTGGGATTCCTGGGCCGAAGCGGGAAGGGCAAGGCACAACAACATGGAACAAGCGAGTAGGCGGGTCAACGCAAGCCGAAACAACCGGAAACCTGGCACGATCTCAGACCTAGGGCCTATCACGGCTCCCCCATTCTTCCGGATATCCGGAAGGGCCGCGCGGAGATTTCATAATAGCACCGGTTAAGCGGAAGGCAAGCCCCCTTCCTGGAATTTACACCGAATTTACATGGGAAACCGCAGGACACGGCCGAGTGGAAACGCTTGTGCTAGTATCCGTTTAAGAATGACAAATCTTTTGGCAAGGCAGGAGCATGTGTGAACGACCCACAGGTGATCATTGTGATTCCCTCTCGTTATGGATCGATGCGACTTCCAGGGAAACCCCTGGTTCCGATTGCCGGGAAACCGATGGTGCAACACGTGTACGAAAGAGCGAAGCAAGCACAAACGGCGCACCGCGTGATCGTGGCGACGGATGACCAGCGGATCGTGGATGCAGTGAACGGATTCGGAGGCGAGGCAAGAATGACCAGGGCCGATCACCGGACGGGCACGGAGAGGATTGCGGAAATTGCCGCACATGAGCAGGGCGATGTGTTTGTAAATGTGCAGGGGGACGAACCGCTCGTCGACCCGGCGGCAATAGATACGGCGGTGGCGGCGCTACTTGAAGAGCCTGTAGCGCAGATTGCCACCGTGGCTACGCCGATTCGACAAGCCGGAGACATCATGGATCCAAACGTGGTGAAGACGGTCCTGGATTTCGATTCGAATGGGCTTTATTTTTCGCGTGCGCCGATCCCGTGGGTAAGGGACACGCAGCAAAGGATCCATGTGAAGTACTGGAAACATTTGGGGCTCTATGTATTTCAGCGCGACGCGTTGCTGGAGTATCCGACGCTGCCACAGGGAGCGTTGGAGAAAATTGAGCAGCTAGAGCAACTACGCTGGTTGGAAAATGGCTGGAAGATTCGGGTAGCGGAAGTGGAGCACGACGCGGTGAGCGTGGATGTGCCGGAAGATGTGGCGCGCGTGGAGAAGTTATTGGGGAAGGCCTAGAAGGCGGAAACTGACTGGGCCTAGCGCTAGGCGGTTCACCTCAAAAGGCGATCCCTGTGAGTCTAAATCCGGGAATAATCCCGCCCTCGAGACCGTGACTCGGGCAAAGTCAAGTTCCAGGGTGGGCCGTAGCTATGGTGATTGTTGCGTGGTTATGCCGGCGGTAACTCTAGTGGCGTCGGTAATCAGCATATAGGTGGTGGTAGGACTGACGACATAGGCCACAAAGTTGTAAGTGACCGACGGTGAGTTGTGGTTGATCACCTGGAATTTATTGTCATTGGTGCCGTCATCCTTGATGGTGAAAGAACCGGTGATGGCAGTATTGGAAAACAGTTGCTTTCCGCTGAGACCCAATTCGGTGTAGTCCATCACGCCGGAAGCATTGTTGCTGGTACTGCTGTCCAGAACGTATTGCCCGACAAAATCCTCTTCGAAGGGAATGGCGTTCTGCGACCCTAATTGGACACCGCTCCAATTAAAAGCGTAGCTTCCGGCAATATTTGCGTTGGTGAATGGCGAGCCGGACTGCGCCTGCATGGGTCCGTCCGCGACGATTCCGTTGCTGGTGTCTTGCAGGGCGGCCTGGGAGGGAGAGATGAGATAGAAAACATAGGTGTACGTGCCGCCGCCTGAATCGGTGAAAGTGAAGGTTCCGCGGCCAGAGCCGGCATTCGCCGTATCAATGGAATAGGTTGCAGCAGAAATGTTCGATCCCTGAGAAATATGTCGCGTAGCGCCATCGTTATTTTCATCAAAGGAGATGGCTCCGATGCCGCCATTGCCGTCTGCGGTGAAGCGAGCGACTCTGGCGTCGGCGGGTTGTGTGCCGAGAACGGAAGCGCCCCCCACAAGGTAGACAAAGCTGCCAGCGAAGCCGGAGTTTTCAGTTGGAATGGAACTTGATTGGAGAAGCGCGTCGCCAATGGTGGCGGCGGGGCTGTCTTCCTCGATGAACTTCAGACGATTGTGGCTGACAATGTAGAAGGCGAAATCGCGACCGGCAAAAGAGAGCGTGCCGCGACCAAACGTACCGTTATTGCCGGAAGTATCCAACTGATAGGTACTGGGCGGAACGGCGATTGCGCCAGACGGGACGCTGGCGTTGCCATCGTTTTCGTCGATAGTTCCGCCGGTGAGATTACCGTTGCCGTCCAAGGCGATCTGCCCGACGGTCGAGAACGGAAGGACGTTCTGCGTAAAGGAAAAACCGGAAAGATCGAAGACGTAATTTCCGTTAAGCGCAGTGGCAGTGAACTCCATCGTGTTTTGCAGCGCAAACGTCCCGCTGCTGGTAGCTTGCAAGTCCGTCTCGACCAAAAAACCTTCGGAAGTGGAACTCAGAACAAAATTCAGCTGAAGTCCGCCACCGTTCGTGGCATTTAAGACCAGAAGGCCGCGGCCATTGGCCTGGATGGTATAGGTGCCGCCGGCAAAGGAAACAAGAGAGCCGCCAGAACTGGAAGAGATGACGTCTTCAAGGCCCGCCGTGATAGCGCCGTTGCCGTCGGCGATAAAACTGCCCGCGCGGGCGATATAACCGCCGTTCAGATCCACGCCGCTCATGGAAAAAGCATACTGGCCATGCAAACTGGCGTTTGAAAAATCGCCTGCCGGTGGTGGAGGAGTGCCTCCTCCGCCGCCCCCGCCACAAGCAGCAAGACAAAGGGAGCAGAGAAGGACGAGGAAGAGGGAGTAACGGTTCACAGGACACTTCCCTGTTTTGCAGGATTGCCGTTGCGCCGCGGGGCACTCAAAAAGATCGGTAAGCCTCTGCGGTTACGGAGAAGAAGTGCTTCTCTGCCTTTCTGGATGATACGGGCAACGAATTGCGTGCCACCCGAATAGGCAACGTTTTCGCCAACAATACGCAAAGTGTCGCCCTGCTGGATGGTGAAATGATTCGCAGCCAGAAGCCGGGCGTCGCCAAGATGAATATCGATGACACCGGAGGGGGTCTGCAAAGAGACTCTTGGACCGAAAGGGGCGGCACTCGAGGCAACCGAATAAGAGAGGACCGTTCCGACCAGAGTTAGCTCCCTGTTTAGATCATAGGCGAATAGCGAAGAGGAAGTTTGCGGTACCTGAGCCGGCTTTTCTTGGGCAGGAAGAAGAACAGCGGCAAATAGAATTGCGAACAAGAGTAATGCGAGGAGCCACTTTGATTTCATAGAGTAAGTTTGCCTCACAGGGGCAGAAACCCGCAAAAATAATTTCGGGTCTCTCGACTTAAGACAAGCGCGGCCCGTGGAGCGTTGCGGACGGCCATGGCCGCAACGCGGCGAGACCAGGCCACGATTTGGCAAACACGACGCCCGCAGAAAGGTTGCGAGTGCAAGCAGAAAAAACTTCGATAATAGGGTCACAAGAGTTGGCATTGACAGAGCAGAAGGTTCCGAACATAATTCTATGTACGTCAATCCTGCGGAGGTCTAAGAAGCTCAATTCCGCTAGAGCGGAAGCGAGCAACCCGGATGGCGCCAAAATATATCTTTGTAACTGGCGGAGTTGTTTCCTCACTAGGTAAAGGCGTTGCTGCCTCCTCTATAGGTTGTCTCCTCGAAAGTCGCGGCTTTAAAATTACCATCCAAAAATGCGATCCGTACCTGAACGTGGATCCCGGCACGATGAGTCCGTACCAGCACGGAGAAGTGTTTGTCACTGAGGATGGAGCGGAGACGGACCTCGACTTGGGTCACTACGAACGCTTCACCCACGCGAAGCTGACCCGCGACAATAACTGGACGACCGGAAGAATCTACGAAACGATCCTGTCCAAGGAACGGCGCGGAGATTATCTGGGCAAAACGGTGCAAGTGATTCCCCATGTTACGGACGAAATAAAACGCTGTATCAAGCGTGTCGCTGAGGGTGTCGACATTGTTATTGTAGAGATCGGCGGGACGGTCGGAGATATCGAGTCATTGCCATTCCTGGAAGCGATCCGGCAGATGCGACTGGATCTGGGCGTGGAAAACACGCTGTTCGTGCATGTGACACTGGTGCCCTACATTGCAGCGGCGGGCGAATTGAAAACCAAACCAACGCAACATAGCGTAAAGGAGATGCTGGGCATTGGAATTCAGCCGGACGTTTTGCTTTGCCGAAGCGACCGGCACATTTCTGCGGATTTGAAACGTAAGATAGCGCTGTTCTGTAACATGCCGGAATCGTGCGTAATTTCCATGGAAGATGTGAAGACGATCTATGAAGTTCCGGTGGAATTGGCGAAGGAAAGCCTAGACACACAGATTCTGAAGCGCCTGCAACTCGAGGAACGTCCGGCCAATATGCAGCCGTGGCTCGAAATGCTGCAGAGGCTGCACCATCCGAAGGGCGAAGTACGCATCGGGATTGTCGGGAAATATGTCCAATTGGAAGATGCCTACAAGAGTTTGCGTGAAGCGCTGCTGCATGGCGGACTGGCGCACAATCACAAGACGGTCATTGAGTGGATCGAGTCGGAAGAGATCGACTCGCTGGAAACCGCGGAAAAGAGATTGCGAGGGTACGACGGCATCCTGGTGCCAGGTGGATTTGGGAAGCGTGGCATTGAAGGAATGGTGCATACGATTCAATATGCGCGCGAGAACAAGATTCCCTTCTTTGGAATTTGTCTGGGGATGCAGTGCGCGACGATTGAATATGCGCGCGATGCGGCAGGCTTGAAGCAGGCCGACAGCACAGAGTTTGACCCGCAGACACCACACCGCGTGATTTATAAATTGCGCGAACTGTTGGGCGTGGACGAAATGGGCGGAACGATGCGATTGGGCGCGTGGCTCTGCAAGCTCCAACCGGGCTCGTTCGCGCACAAGGCCTATGGGAAGACGGAGATCAGCGAGCGGCATCGCCACCGCTACGAGTTTAATCGCGAATACGAGAAGACCTTGACGGCAGCGGGATTACGAATTACAGGGCGGACGCCTGACGAGAATTACGTGGAGATTGTGGAGGCACCAGAGCATCCATGGTTCCTGGGCTGTCAGTTCCATCCGGAATTCAAGTCGAAGCCACTCGAGCCGCATCCGTTGTTCGCTGCGTTTATAGGCGCGGCGCTCGAACACAGAATTCAGAAACAGCGACCGACGGCGACCGTCAATCCACCGGAAGCGCAACCACCTGCACCGCCATTGCGGGCAACACCGCACGCAACGGCATAGCCGCCCGCCAGAGTTGCGCACATGGTAGTAACTACATCGACGGAGCAACACGCGCTTCCGGATCTTTTCTAGCGACAATCTGACACTGGTTATTTCGCTTAATCCATGTATCTACCTAGCCATAGTTGCCCTTCTTGGGATGAACAGATCGCTTTTCCTACGATTCACTCCCCTGGGCGATCGCGATGTCGCCGAAAAATCGGACTTGAACTCAAGTGAGCTGATTCGAGACAAAACTTCCTTTATGATTGCGCAGTTCGGCGACGGCTTCCGCTTTGCGCTACGACCTACCTTCGGGAACAAAACCTAGAAAATCGCCGGCGACCGCCCGCTCAACGACAGCGGTGTCTCCGGTCAGTTCGGATTTGGCCCTCTGGCACTCTGTATCCTTCCTGTAGTGTTCGGCAATCGTCCCGTGCGAAGTTGCGCGCTGCCGGCGGATCTTGCCCAGAAAAGAGTGCTAGCGCCCAGGCCTATGTAGCTGAATCTCATGGAGTTCTCGAGAATGCGGAGTTGGCAGCAATTCGGTTGTGCTATGGTAGGGAGAATTGATGAACTCCTCGAGAGAAATCACTATCGGCGCTTTGCGCCTCGGAGCGGCTAATCCGCTGTTTCTGATTGCGGGACCGTGCGTCATTGAATCGGAAGCGCACGCGCGGATGATGGCGGAGCACGTGGGGAAGATTGCCGCTGACGCGCGGGTACCATACATCTTCAAGGCTTCCTATGACAAGGCGAACCGGTCGTCGCTGAAAGCGTTCCGCGGACCAGGGTTGAGCGAAGGGCTGCGCATCCTGCGGAAAATCAAAAGCGATTTGAAGTTGCCGATCCTGACGGACATT
Organism: Candidatus Acidiferrales bacterium; assembly: GCA_963741165.1. Taxonomy (GTDB): domain Bacteria; phylum Acidobacteriota; class Terriglobia; order Acidiferrales; family UBA7541; genus Acidiferrum. Next base: position 80,597 of record CAVUHB010000005.1, read on the forward strand.
CACGAAATCGCACAGGCTGGACCGGCTTCGGAAGTGGCGGACATCTTGCAGATACCCGCGTTCCTTGCACGACAGACGGACTTGTTGATGGCCGCGGCAAAGACCGGGCGGATTGTGAATGTGAAGAAGGCCCAGTTTCTGTCGCCGTGGGATATGGGGAATGTTACGGAGAAAATCGCGGCTTCCGGGAACGACAAGATAATTTTGACGGAGCGCGGCGCAAGTTTTGGCTACAACAATCTGATTGTGGACATGCGTTCGTTCTCGGTAATGAAGAAATTCGGCTACCCAGTGGTGTACGACGTGACTCATTCCGTGCAGTTACCGGGCGGGCAAGGACACACCAGCGGTGGCCAGCCCGAATTTATTGAGTCGCTGGCGCGCGCGGGCGTGGCGGCCGGAGTCGATGGGATATTTCTGGAGACGCATGACAATCCCGCGGCAGCGCTTTCAGATGGCGCGAACGCGTTGCCGCTCGCGCAATTGCCACAATTGCTGTCGCGGCTGAAACAGATTGCGACGCTGGTGCGCGAGTGGGGAAACTCATGAGTCTCGATACGGCTCGACGAGTGCTGCGGATTGAGGCGCAAGCTCTCGAAGATTTGCAGTTGCGCCTGGATGCGTCGTTTGAACGTGCCGTGGAGCTGCTTTTGTCCTGCAAGAGCCGAGTGGTGGTAACCGGGATGGGAAAATCCGGATTGGTAGGGCGAAAGATATCGGCAACACTTTCGAGCACGGGAACGCCCTCGTTTTTCCTGCACCCGGCGGATGCGCTGCACGGTGATCTGGGAATGTTGGCGAAAGGCGATGTGCTGCTGGCAATTACCTACGGTGGTGAAACGCAGGAGATACTGAATCTGCTCGAAACATTGAAGCGACTTGAGATTCCCATTGTGGCACTGACAGGAAACTGCAAATCTACGCTGGCCGAGACCAGCGAAGTCGTGCTGGATGTGAGCGTAAAAGAGGAAGCGTGCACTTTGAATCTGGCTCCTACGGCGAGCACAACAGTGGCCATGGCGCTCGGCGATGCGCTGGCAGTTTCACTTTTGGAACGGCGGGGATTCAAGCCAGATGATTTTGCGGAATTACACCCTGCCGGACGTCTGGGCAAGAAACTGCTGCGCGTGGAACATTTGATGCACGGCGGTGATTCCTTACCCCGCGTTTCACCCGACACGCTGATGCCTGCGGTATTTCATGAAATGTCCGCAAAAAAACTGGGAATGACTACCGTCACAACTAGCGATGGGAAATTGGCAGGTATCCTGACGGACGGAGATTTGCGAAGGTTGATGGAGCAACATGGCGGAGCGGCGCTGTCGATGAAGATTGTTGACTGCATGGCGCGCTCGCCGCAGACGGTCGGTCCGAAGGTACTGGCGAGCGAAGCGCTAAACTTGATGGAAAAACGAAAGATCACTTCGGTGGTAGTTGTCGATGATGCGCAGCGGGTCGTTGGAGTGGTGCACCTGCACGATCTCTGGTCCCTGGAATTGATTTAAGTTTTACCTTTTTCTGATCTGTAACTGTACGCTGCCCCGCCCAGTTTTCCTGTTAAACTTTTGATTCCTGATTCCTGTGGAGGCTCCGTTGGCGGCAGCGATGAAGATTTCCCCGGCCCTGAAGAAGCGCGCGGCCCAGATCAAGCTTATATTGATGGACGTGGACGGCACGATGACAGATGGAGGCGTGACGTTACTGTCCCAGCCGGATGGGTCGGCGCTCGAACTCAAAACGTTCGATGCGCATGACGGGCAGGGGCTGACGCTGGCGCAGACGGCGGGGCTGAAAACGGGCTGCATCACGGGAAGAGAAAGTGCCGCACTCGCGCGCCGCGCACGCGAAATGCGGATGGACTACGTTTACATGAAAATTGCAGTGAAAATTCCGGCGTGGGAGGAGATTTTGCGCAAGGCGGAATTGCCGGATACCGCAGTGGCATTCATCGGCGACGATCTGCCGGATATCCCGCTGTTGCGGCGCGCGGGACTGGCGGTGGCGGTGGGTGATGCGGTGCCTGAGGTAAAGAAGATTTCTCACTACACGACGAATGCACTGGCGGGCCATGGAGCGGTGCGTGAAGCCATTGAACTGATCCTGAAATCGAAGGGGATCTGGGAAGAGATGATCGAAAAGGCGCGGGCGTAAGGAGATTGTACAAGTCATGCGACTCGTAAAATATTTCGTTGCATCGAGCCTGGACAGCTACATTTCACGGAAAGATGGGAGTGTGGACTGGCTGTTCATGGACCAAGATTACGGGATGAGAGATTTTTTTGCGGCAGTCGATGTGGCAGTGATGGGACGCAAGACGTATGAAAAGGCGCTGGAACTTTCTCCGCAGGGGGTGAATTTTCCGGGGATGAAGGCATACGTTTTTTCACACCTATTGCCGAAGGGGCAGAAAGAGCATGTGGAAGTGGTATCGGACGACCCGGAATCGTGGTTGAAATCGATTCGGACTTCACCCGGAAAAGATATCTGGCTGGTAGGCGGCGGAGAAATGGTACGGGAATTTCTACAGAAGCGCATGGTAAATGAAATTGGCTTATCCATTCATCCGCGACTGCTGGGCGATGGCGTTCCACTGTACGCGCAGCCATACCCTGAGACGAAGCTCGAGCTCGTGCGGTCGAAGGTTTATCCGAATGGACTTTTGCAGGTGTTCTACCGCGTGAAGTGAGTTGAAATCCTGTCAGGATTCGAGGGACTAGACCAAGCGTAGGCAAGAAAAACAACCGCAGGATACGGCTTACGTTTCAGGCGCTTCTCGGGCAATAATAGAACGGACAGAGCCCAGAGCAAGGACCCCTTTTGATGCATCCATGGCACGACGTTTCACCGGGCACCGAATTGCCACGCGATTTTCAGACACTCATCGAAATCCCTCTGGGCTCGAATGTTAAGTACGAACTCGACAAGCCGACGGGACTGCTGAAGGTAGATCGGATTATTCACTCGGCGGTTTTTTATCCGGCTAATTATGGATTCATCCCGCGGACCTATGCCGAGGATAACGATCCCCTGGATGTGCCGGTGCTATGCCAGGAACCGGTGCAGCCGCTCGCGCTGATCAAAGCACGGGCGATTGGGGTAATGACGATGATTGATTCCGGGGCGGTGGACGATAAGATTATTGCGGTCGCGACAAATGACCCTGAGTTCAGTAATTATATTGAAGTCAGAGGTCTGCCGTCGCACCGGTTGCTGGTGCTGAGGCGGTTCTTCCAGGATTACAAACAGCTGGAGGGCAAGCAGGTGCAGGTCGAAGATATTCGGCCAGCGTATGCGGCAATGGCGGCGATTGAAAAAGCGCTGGTGCGCTATCAGGAGCTGAAAGAGAAATTGCGGGCAGGGGAACCACACTGAGACTGGTAAAAGAGGACAAGACGTGAACCCGATACTCAAGTGGGGACTGATTTCATTGCTGGCGCTCCTGGTACTGGTGTTCATTGGGTTGAGCATCATGGCAGGCAGTCCATGGGACGCGTATGGCATGGTGCGTTACGCGCTGCCACACATGCATCGGGGGACATTGCAGGTCGGGGATGATGCGCCGGACGCCAAGTTACTGGCGCTCGATGGCAGCACGCAATTTCACATTCGCGAGAGAACGGCCGGAAAACCACTGGTGCTGGTATTCGGCAGCTTTACTTGACCACCGTTCCGTCGCCAGGTTGGCGATATCGAACAACTCTACAGCGACTACAAAGACCACGCCGATTTTCTGACTATTTATGTCCGGGAAGCACACCCCACTGACGAATGGCAGATGAAATCGAACTTGAAGGAGAAAGACGACGTCTGCTACGCGCAGCCAAAAACGGTGGAGCAGCGCGTGGCCATCGCCAATGATTTCACAGCACGATTCAAGTACTCCGTACCGTTTGGCATTGATCTGATGAACAATGCGGCGAACGATGCCTATGCGGCGTGGCCTGAACGGCTGTATGTCATTGACGAAAACGGCCGCATTTCCTACAAAGGCGGGAATGGGCCGTTCAACTATGACCCGAAGGAAGTCCGCGAGTGGTTGGCGAAGCGATACGGCGAGATGAAACATCCGGAAGCGGGGCCTGCGGCTTCCGCTACCCCTGCACCACCGTCGGAAGAGAACAAGAGCTGAATTTTTCGACAGTCCTGTGAAACCACCCAAACGAAATTTTCATCCGAAATTCAAAAAACCACCAAAGTATGTAGGTTTGGCCAGAGCAATATCGAAGCTCGGGTTCTGCTCGCGTTCGCAAGCTTTCGAACTGATCCGCGAGGGAAAGGTCCGGTTGAACGGGGCGATTCCCCAAAATCCATCGACCTCGGTGTGCATGGGCGTGGACCGGATTGAGGTGGCGGGGCAGCTCATTGGAGCGGCAGAGAAGATTTACCTGCTGATGAATAAGCCACGAGGGATTGTGACAACGGCGGCGGACGAAAAGGGTCGCGACACGGTTTACACGCTGCTACCGCAAGGGTTGCGGTGGATCGCGCCGGTGGGACGACTGGACAAAGCTAGCGAAGGGTTGCTGTTGCTCACCAACGATTCTGAGTGGGCTGCGCGAATCACCGATCCCCAGTCGCATCTGGATAAAACCTACCACGTGCAGGTGGGAGCAGTGGCTGATGACGGGTTACTCGAGAAACTCAGACGCGGCGTCGAAACAGAAAAGGGCGAACTGCTGCGAGCGAAGAGGGCTGCGCTGTTACGGGCGGGCGGGAAGACAAGCTGGATCGAACTGGTACTTGACGAGGGGAAAAACCGGCAGATCCGTCGGATGTTTGATGGCCTGGGTGTAGAGGTATTGCGATTGATCCGCGTTTCCATCGGGCCATTGCACCTTGGGGATCTGCCGAAGGGCCAGAATAGGCGATTGACGCCGGATGAACTGATACTGTTGCGCCGGGCGCTCAAGTCTAACTACGCTTAAACCCGTGCCTCAGGGTTTCGGAAAAAACGGAGAGCGCCGGACGGGCATTTCTGCACCTGTGTTGCTATCTGTTCCGTAGTTGCCGCGGCCATGTTTACCCAAGGGCGGGCTTGTGGGTTGAATACCTGGTAGAGGCCGTGTGCGCAGATCGCGGAATGGATGCAGACGTGTGGTTTCCAGACAACGGTGATTTCGCCGTTGGTGTAGCTGTGTTCCGTGTCCGTCACGGCTACCTCCAGGGAATTTCCGAATTGTAGCAAATAAGAAAAGACCCCGATCTAGAAATCGGCCTCACAAAAAGTAGATTGTGGGCAGGGTAATGCCGTCTGTACCTTTTTCAAGACGCGTGACTACTTCGCAGATTCCAGTTCGCTGGTGCCATAGAGCGGGGAGTCCTTCGGAATGGGCTCGTTCCAGATGTAAAAGTTGAACCAGTCGAGGTTGGCCTGTTGGAGAGCCAACAGCGATTTTGGTTTGTTGATACCGTGGCCGAAACCGGTATAGAGGATCAAACGCACGGGAACGTGTTGGTCCTGCAGGCCGCGATAGAGTTCAAAACTGTTGGGAACTGGAACGCGCTTGTCGTTACTGCCCTGCTGAATGAGCGTGGGCGTTTTGGCCTGCTTGATCGTGGTGATCGGAGAGGTCTTGGCGTAAACCTCGGGATCATCCCACGGCGTGGCGTGCAGATACTGCGGCGTGAAGGGAGTGATGTCGGTGTTGGCGTAGTAGGTGGTCCAGTCGCTTATGCCAGCACCGACAGAGATGGCTTTGAAGCGGTCAGTGTGCGTGGTGAGAAACGCGGAGATGTAACCGCCCTCGGACCAGCCCATCGAACCCATGCGGGAAGAGTCGACCAAACCCTTGCCGATGAGGTAGTCGACGCCGCTCATCACATCCCACATGTCACCCACACCCAGATTGCGCACGTTGAGCGCGCGGAATTCGACACCATATCCGGCGCTGCCACGGTAGTTCGGTTCGAGGACCAGCGAGCCTTTGGAGAGAAATGTCTGAATGGGATAGGCGTACTCGTCGGGAGAGAGGGTGGGATCCGAAGTGCCCGTAGGTCCGCCGTGGATCATGACCAGGAGGGGATATTTGCGCGCGGGATCGTAATCGGAGGGTTTGTGGAGAATGCCTTCGATCGTCGCGCCGTCTGTGCTTTTCCAGGAAACCAGTTCAACCGTGCCGAGATTCCAGCCCTTCACCTGGGCAGTGAGGTCCGTTAGTCTTCGTGGAGCAAAGGCCGCAGTGGGGGAGACATACAATTCGGTCATGTGGGTGGGATCTTCCGTGATGAAAGCGAGCGATTTGAAATCCGGGGTGAAGGAAACTTGCTCGAGGATCAAGTCATCGGGCGAACTGATGCGCTGAATGCTCAGTGTGGAAGGGTTTACGCGGAACACATGAGCTGTCGTTTTTAAGTTCGCGGAGAAATAGACTCCATCGGGACCCCAATCGATGGGTTGAACATCTTCATCGAATTTGGGAGTGAGGTCGCGGAGGTCGGCAGGAGTGGTGGCGGTTTTCGCAAGCGCGGCAGAGATATCGATGGAGGCAAGGTGGCCATTGGCGTAGTAATAGTAGGGCTGCGCCAAAGACGTGTAGAAGGCTAGCTGCTTATCGTCGGGTGAAAACATCGGAGACGAATCCGGACCGGGCAGAGCGACGATTTTGGTGACTGCGTTATTATGCGCAAGATCGAGAAGATAGATGTCTTCATCCACGCCGAAGGCCAGGAGCGGATTGTGCGTGGCGCTGAAGGCTATTCGGGTCCCATCATGAGACCAAGCGAAGGAATTAACGTTGATTGAAGCGTTGGTGGTAACCTGGCGTGCAGCTACTGGCAGAAAATCCCTCACCGCAGCGCTCACCTCCACCAGCCACAGTTGATCCTGCCGGTAGTCCTTCTCGACGACGTCGTAGTCACTGTATTTTTCCTTACGGTCTTTGCTGGATTTCGATTCCGGAGGATTCGCGGAGAACAGGATGGATTTGCTGTCCTTGGACCAGTGAAAATCATCAACATCCGTTTCGGATTTGGTAAGCTGCCAAGCCTCACCGCCATCGGGAGAAATGAGCCAGATCTGTTTGTCTGCCGGTTTGCCTTCGCCGCCGGAATCCTCCTTCTTTCCGTCGGTGGCCTCTGCTTTCTTGTCAGGAGGGGGTGGCGGTTCGATGGCACTAGATTCTCGCTCGGCAGTAAAAGCGATCCAACGCCCATCGGGTGACCATTCGGCTGAGCCTGCCGATTTCTTAGCACGTGTGAGCTGAATCGTCTTACCGCTGGAACCGTCGACAAGCCAGAGCTGCGAGATGAACTCGTTGCCCTTCCAATTCGTTTCGCGAAGAGAGTATGCAACGCAGCGACCATCGGGCGAGATCTTTGCTGATCGGAGGACTTTCAGACTGAGCGCTTGCTCGAGCGTGGCGGTATGCCTGGTTTGCGCGAATAGACAAGCGGGGATAGCTGTAGCTAACAGGGAGGCAGCAGCGAAGTTCCTTAACAGATTCATGGACACAGGCTCCTCATCGAGGGTTGAGTTTACACGGAGATATGAGGTTTTGGGAATTGAGGTGATCGAACGGGTGGGGGGGTGAGGAACTGGCCGACTCAAGACCGCCGATGCAGGCTAGGAGAGTGGCCGCTCAAAAGATCGGTTACCTCGCAAGATCACGAGCGGGAGATTTCATCTAAGAGTTCTCCGGCAGAATTCACAAGTCGGATGCGCAGGGCGATTTCGCCTACAGCGTGGGTTGAGCAGCTAAGGCAGGGATCGTAGGCGCGGACAACGGCGGAGACGCGATTGAGCATACCCTCCTGCAGTTTGTTGCCATCGATAAAATGCTCGCTGACCTGCTGGACGCTACGGCCGATGGCCAGATTGTTGTGGCCAGTAGCGACGATGAGATTGGCCCAGGCGATTGCACCGTCCTCGTGAACCTTGTAATGGTGAATGAGGACGCCGCGAGGGGCTTCAATCATGCCGACACCTTCGAGCGAGTTCACTCCACCGGTGGCGCGAACCTGCTTGTGAAGAATTTGCGGGTCGGCCAACAACATTTCTATTTTTTCCAAGGCGAAGATAATTTCCAACAACCGGGCGTAGTGATAGAGGAACGCGCTATGCGCAGGATGGCCGAAACGCTGGCGAAATTCCGCCAGCTCTGCGTCCGCGACGGAAGTGCCGAACTGCTCGGCTACGTTGATGCGGGCGAGCGGGCCGACGCGGTAAACACCATCGGGAAATCCCTTGGGCTTGTAGTACGGAGCCTTCAGGTAAGAATCACGAAGGCTGGCTTCACCAATCCAGTCGGCATATTGCTCGGCGGCGACATGGTCGCTGACGATCTTGCCGGCGGAATCGCGGAATGTCAGCGTTCCGTCGTAAAACTGCAAATCGCCGCGCTCGTTGACCAGGCCGGCATACATGGTAGGCGCAGAACCGAAGAACTGGATTTCCTCTTTGTAGCTGTCGAGCGAAGTTTTGAAGAAACGCAAGGTACGTTCGGCAATGGCCTTGGCGGAGGGCAGATCGGAAAGGATACGATCACGCGCTTGGGGAGAGAGCGGCGAAGCAACTCCGCCAGGGACTATCCAAGAGGGGTGAACACGTTCGGTGGCGAGGTTTTCGATCAATTGCAAACCGAACTTGCGAAGTTCGATACCATCGCGCGCCAGTTCCGGGTGGCTGGCGATGACGCCGAGCACATTGCGAGTAGCCATGTCCGAATCCATGCCCAGCAAGAAATCGGGCGCAGAAAGATAGAAGAAGCTTAACGCGTGAGACTGCACCATCTGAGCACAATGAACTAATTCGCGAAGCTTTTTGGCGGTGGGCGGAATGCGCAGCGCCATGATGGCGTCGCAGGCTTTCGAGGAAGCCAGGGCATGACTGATGGGGCAAATGCCGCAGATGCGCGATGTGATTCCCGGCATTTCGTAGTACGGACGACCTTCTGTAAATTTCTCGAAGCCACGGACTTGCGTGACATGAAATTCGGAGCCGCTGACGTGGCCATTGTCGTCAAGATGAATGGTGATCTTGGCGTGGCCTTCAATGCGGGTTACCGGATCGATGGTGATGCGTTTCATGGGTACTCCTTACCCAAACTTCACCACGAGGTTACCGTTGCTTTCGCGCTTGCGCCCCTCGACCAATTCAAGAATAACTCTGGCGATCGATTTGGACGGAGGCGGACAGCCAGGCAAGCACATATCTACGGTGACGAATTCGCGGAGCGGTCGTGCCTGCTTCAAAAGTAGAGGAACACCGTCGCTCGGAATCAGCTTGCTCTCCTCCGAGCCTTCGACGTAGACGCGCTGTAGTAGCCGCGAAACAGGAATGGAATTGCGCATGGCAGGAACGTTGCCGGTAACGGCGCAATCGCCTAGGGCGATGAGTAGTTTGGTGCGTTGGCGAATTTTCTGAAGCTTGTTGAGATCGTCCTGGGAACTAACCGCACCTTCGACAAGAGTCAGGTCGACTTCTTCGGGGAATTGCTGCGCGTCGACCAACGGGCCGTAGACAATTTCGATTTTCTGCGCGAGAGCGATGATGGCAGCGTCCATGTCGAGCAGCGACATGTGGCAGCCGGAGCAACCGTCGAGCCAAGCCGTCGCTACCTTGACTTTCTTCATGCCTGCACCCCGCGGCGACGCACCAGCGAGCTGACGTTGTCGCTGTTCTTGACCATTTCTTCCACCGCAAAACCCTTTTCCGCAAGTGCTCCGGTGGGGCAGGCCTGCACGCACTTTCCACAACTGGTGCAAGTCCGCGAATCTCCCCACTTCTGGTTGAGGTCACTGACAATTTTTGCGTGAATGCCGCGTGAAGTGACATCCCACACGTGAGCCCCTTCAAGTTCCGCACAGACGCGGACGCAGCGAGTGCAGAGGATGCAGCGATTGTGGTCGAGGACGAAGCGCGGATGGGACATGTCCACGGAAAGCTTGGGATAATTGTAGGCGAAGTGGACGGTGCTGATACCTAGGTTGGTGGCCATGGTCTGCAATTCACAATGGCCGTTGGAAACACAGACAGCGCAAAAGTGATTGCGCTCGACGAGAAGAAGCTCGACGGACAGACGGCGATTCTTGGTGAGCTTAGGCGAATTGGTGGTGACGGACATGCCGTCTTGTATCGGGGTTGTGCATGCGGGAAGCAAGCGATCGATTCCCTGCACTTCCACAATGCAAAGACGGCATCCGCCCACTGGGGTAAGACCTTCCATGTCGCAGAGCGTGGGTATGGATTTGCCGCTGGCCTTGGCCGCTTGCAGAATGGTCTGGCCTTCGAGCGCGCTAATCAGCTCGCCATCGATGCGGATGGATAGTTTCTTCTGCGGCAAGTTGGCACTCCTCTCTCCGTATCGCTACCTTCTACTAGGTGACGTTGGCGACTTTGAGGTCGCAGCGGAGGCAACGACAAGCCTCGTCCAATGTCTCCTCGTGCGTGCAGCCGGTGACCACCTCGACGTTGGAACCGACGCGCTTTCCGGCTGGCACCATGTGGCCTTCGTGCCGGTGATTCTGACTGGGATTCTCTGGCACGGTCTGGCCGTATTCGAGTTCCGGGAAAATCTTGTTCCAACGGTTCACTTCCATCAGTTGCAGATCAATACTGCGGGCCGCCTGTTTGCCGTAAGCCATGGCATTGGAAACGTTAGAGGCGCCGGTGATCACGTCGCCGCCGGCATAGAAACGCGCTCGACTGGATTCGAGACTGAAGCGATTGACTTCGATGGTGCCGTTTTCCTTCAGACTGAGGCCGGAGGCACGCGCAAAATCAAGGTCGACATTTTCGCCGATGGCAAAGATCACGGAGTCGCAGTCGTAGCGTTGAATTTCACCCGTGGAGACTGGCTTGCGACGGCCCGAGGAATCATATTCCCCCAGGCGAGTCTTCGAGATTTCGATGGCTTTTACATTGCCCGCGGCGTCGCCGAGGATGCGGTGAGGTGCAGCAAGAAAGATGAACTTTGCGCCTTCCTCTCTTGCCGCATGGGTTTCTTCCTCGATGGCCGGCATATCTTTGCGTTCGCGGCGATAGATGACCGTGGCTTCGGCGCCCATGCGCAGAGTGGTTCGAGCAGAATCGATGGCCGCGTTGCCACCGCCGATAATGGCAACTTTCTTTCCGAGAGCGATACTTTCCCCCTTGGCGATGGATTCCAGGAAGAGGAGGGCTGGGTAGACCCCCTTCAGTTCAGTGCCTGGTTGGTAGACCCAGGATTCCTTCCACGTGCCGATGGAGAGGAAAACGGAATCGAAACGGTCGTCGAGTTCGTTCAGAGGGATATCGAAGCCGATGCGAGTGTTGAACACAAATTTCACGCCGAGGCGTTCGATCAGGTCGATTTCTTTGGCGAGAACTGATTTTGGCAAACGATATTCTGGAAGCGCAAAACGAAGCATGCCGCCGGCTTCGGCTTTTCCGTCATAGACGGTTACTTCGTGGCCCAGCATCGAGAGATAAAAAGCAGCGGTAAGTCCAGCGGGGCCTGCGCCGGCGATGGCGATTTTGCGGCCGGTGTGTTCGAGCTTTCTGGCGAGGATACGCTGGACCATTTCCTCATAGCGATCGGAAAGATAGATGGAATCCGCGATGAAGCGATGGACTTCGCGCATATTCACCGCTTCGTCGATGGTTTGACGGCGGCAGCGGCTATCGCAGGGATGCTGGCAGACGCGTCCCGTGGAAGATGGCAGCGGATTGTCGAGAATGACGGACATGAATGCGTCTTCGAGACGATTTTCGGCGTAAAGCTGCAGGAAGCGCGGAATGTTCATGTGCAGCGGGCAACTGTTCTCGCAGGGAGAGAGGGCCAACTCTTCACAGACGCCCGCCTGGCAGCGGTGCGCTACGATGTGATCTTCGAACTCGTTGCGGAAGTGGCGCAGCGTGGTAAGAACAGGATTCGGCGCGGTCTGGCCGAGCCCACAGAGAGAACATTCTCGGATATAGCAGCTGAGTTCGTCGAGAAGTTCCAGATGATGCATGGTGCCCGCGCCTTCGGTGACACGATTCAGGATGCGCAGTGATTTGTTGAGGCCGACTCGGCACGGAATGCATTTGCCGCAAGATTCGGAATGGGTGAATTCGATGAAGTAGCGCGCGACATCGACCATGCAATTGTCTTCGTCCATCACCACCATGCCGCCGGAACCCATGATGGAGCCAAGCTGCGCGAGACTTTCGTAATCCACCGGCGTGTCGAACATTTCCTGCGGAATGCAGCCGCCAGAGGGTCCGCCGGTCTGCACAGACTTTACCTGACGACCGCCGACGCCGCCTTCGCCGATGTCGTAGATAAATGTCTTGAGCGGCGTGCCCAGGGGCATCTCTACCAGGCCAGTGCTGTGGACTTTGCCGACCAGCGAGAAGACTTTTGTGCCGGAACTCTTCGGACTGCCCGTTTCGGTGAACCAGGCAGGACCTTTGGTTACGATGGGCTCAATGTTGTACCAGGTCTCGACGTTGTTGATATTGGTTGGTTTGCCCCACAGACCTTTTTGTGCCGGAAAGGGCGGTCGTGGGCGGGGCCGGCCAGCCTGGCCTTCCAGAGAAGCGATCAATGCGGTCTCTTCTCCGCAAACAAATGCACCAGCACCTTCCACGATCTCGATATTGAATTTGAACCCGCGGCCAAGAATGTTTTCGCCAAGCATGCCGTACTCGCGGGCCTGTTCGATGGCGCGATTGAGATGGTGAACGGCCAAGGGATATTCCGCGCGTACGTAGATAATCCCTTCGGTGGCGCCCATGACGTATGCGCCGATGATCATGCCCTCCAGCAGAGAGTGCGGATCGCTTTCGATCTCGTTGCGATTCATGTATGCGCCGGGATCGCCTTCGTCGGCGTTGCAGATGATGTACTTCTGGTCGGACTTGGCTTTGGCGAGGAATTCCCACTTGTTGCCGGTCAGGTAGCCCGCGCCGCCACGGCCGCGCAACTTGGCAGCCTTGATCTGTTCAATTACATTTTCCGGCCGGCCGTCAATCAAGACCTTGTAGAGCGCCTGGTAGCCCCCGACGGCGATGTATTCCTCGATATCGTCTGGATTGATAAAGCCACAATTTCGAAGGACGATTTTCTTCTGTCCTTTGAAAAACGGAACTTCGTTCCATGCGGGGACTTCGGGATAGCCACGTCCGTATTTGATGTGGGCGGTGATGTGGTCCCACTCTTCGACTTTGCAGTAGGCGAGATCGGGCGTCAGGCTTCCAAGGGAAATGTCGTGAAGAATGCGCATAACATCGGCGGCTTGCACGCGGTGATAGATGACCAGCGGGCTGCCTGGCAGGCGCACATTGGCGAGCGGCTCCTGAAAACAGGCACCGAAACAGCCGACGTTGGCAAGTACAGCGTTCGTGCCGCTGCGCTCGATGGCTTCCGCAAAAGCGTGAAAGAGGCCCTCGGCACCGTTTCCACGGCCACAGGTGCCCATGCCTACAGCGATACGCGGAACGGAGGGAACCAGTTTCGCGAGTCCTGATTCGCGGACGGCATTGAATGCGCCAATGTCCAGGATGCGGGGCATCACTCACTCTCCCGTTCGATGGTGCGGATTTCACGCTGCAAAGTGCGCTCGTTCACATGGCCACAGATGCGGTGATTTACTTCGACCACCGGAGCCAGGGCACACTGACCGAAGCACGCCACGGTGCGTACTGTGAATTTATTGTCGGGAGTGGTTTGCAGGATCTTGTCGGCTTCACTTTCTTCGCTGGAATCGAGAGATCCGATGCCGAGCTCAAGGCGCACGCTTTGCAGAAGGTTGCGCGAGCCGCGAGTATGGCAAGCGGTACCGCGGCAGATACAAATGGTATTGTCGCCTTGCGGTTGCAGGTTGAAGAGCGCGTAAAAGGTGGCGACGCTATAGATGCGCGAGAGCGGAGTTTCTGTTTTTGCCGCGACGTATTCCAGAGTTTCCGTGGGGAGATACTTCTGCGGATTGTGTTCTTGAACGGCTTCGAGGATTCCGAGGAGAGAGCCGGGGCGGTCGGCTAGCCGGGCAATCACTTGATCGATAAAAACCCGCTCCACAGCAGCAAGGGGTTCCTGAAACTTCGTGTGCATGGTACTCCTTCAGAAGGGACCAGCACTTCTCTGCAAATCCGAACATGCGATCACTTCGCGCGACAAAATCGCAAGAGCGAGGACGAAGCGATGGCGGCACACGTAAATCGGAGGCGGGCGAAATGGTTTCGCTCACAAACGCGTACCGCAGGCAAAGGACGTGCCTAGTAGAGAGTTACGGCCTGGTGGGCAATAGCGCAGTGATGCGAGTCACTCAGAGAGGTGAGTTAGAACAGAAGGAATCCAGCTTTCCGATTGAATTGCGCTACGGCTAACAAACCAAGTCAGTTGCTAGAATTCCCCGGGCTATGCTGGAGCGCACCTTAAAATCGAAATGTAACGAATTCTTGCAATTCTAGTGCTGCTCTGGAGTGAATGAGTGGCGATACTGGCCTCAGGAAAAAGCGCTCTCGCGGGCTCTGGAAAGGACACACACCACAGAGTCCTATTTGCTCGGTTCGTCACTGCCGCTACGCGCTTCTCTATTGCTGCCTCCACCTCGTGGAGCATCGCTGCTTACTTGACTCAGGCGCTCTCTCCTCGATCGTCAAGCTTAGCGTCTCGCTTATCGTACCTGTGCGGACTCGTCTCCACTTTTCCTACAAGCAATTCGGGTCTTTGACTTGCTTTCCGTTTCACAGTGCGACGATTCCGTAGTAGTATTCGGTCACGCCAAATTCGCTCCAGGGACTGCTAAAAAATGAAAAATCTCAAAAGATCGTTCTGGGCCAGCGTTGTGTGCGCGATCAGCTTGTTATTTGCGGCCGGATGCGGCAAAAACGATGCGATCGATCAGGCAGAGAGACAGGACGCGATCAAAGGCGTTCCGGTGCCCTCCATCGCCGAGGCTAAGGTTTTCGCTGAGGAAGGCTTTATTTTTGGCCTGCCCATTGTGATGAATTATGCGGTCATGTATCAGTTCTTTGTGGACAAGACGTCATCGCAGTACAAAGGTCCGTTTAACACGATTTATAATGAAGCGCGCGTATTCACGCCCAAAGATACGGCTGTCGTCACGCCCAACAGCGACACGCCATACTCGATGTTGCTGATGGACCTGCGCAGCGAACCCTTTGTGATTTCGGTTCCTACCGTTGCGAAGCCGCGGTATTACTCGGTGCAACTGACCGATGCCAATACCTTCAACATCGGCTACATCGGCAGTCGCGCCACAGGCACCGCAGCAGGCGATTACATGGTCGCCGGGCCCGATTGGAAAGGCGAAAAACCAGCTAAAATCAAGCAAGTTTTCCACGCGACAACGCAATTCGCAATCGCAATTTTCCGCACACAATTGTTCAATCCTCCAGACATGCCAAACGTCGTCAAAATCCAGGCAGGTTACAAAGGGCAGCCACTCTCCACCTATTTGAAGCAAACTACTCCGCCCGCCGCACCCACGATTGATTTTCTGAAGGCTGACGATGAGTCTGTGAAGAAGAACTTCTTCGATTACCTGGATTTTGCCTTGCAATTCAATCCGGCCACTCCGGACGAAGCGGACGTCCGCGCGAAGTTGACGAGGATCGGAATAGGCCCCGGCAAGAAGTTTGAGATGAAAGACCTCTCCGTCGAACATCGGGCTGCCATTTTGCTGGGCATGAAAGGCGGCGAAGGCAAGGTCGAAGAATACCTGGCCAAAGGATCAAAGGACATCAACGGCTGGAAAGTCGGTTCCCTATTTGGTGACCGGGATTTCTACAACGGCAATTGGTTGAAGCGCGCCGCTGCCGCCAAGGGAGGTATATACGGCAACGACGGCATTGAGGCTATGTATCCGATGACCAGAACGACGGCAAATGGCGAGACTCTCGATGGCAGCAAGCACAACTATACGCTGACGTTCCTGGCCGGGCAGCTCCCGCCAGTGAACGCCTTCTGGTCCGTCACGATGTATGACGGTAAGAGCCAGTTGCTGATCGATAACCCGATGAACCGCTACCTGATCAATTCACCGATGTTGCCGGGCATGAAGAAAAACAAGGATGGCTCGCTGACGCTCTTCATTCAAAAGGACGCTCCTTCAGCGGATAAGAAGGCCAACTGGTTGCCGGCTCCAAACGACACGATCTACCTGGTGATGCGATTGTACTGGCCGAAAGAAACGTCACCTTCGATCTTGCCTGCGGGTTCAGGAACCTGGCAACCTCCGCCAGTGGTTCAGGCACAGTAAGCAAAATTTCGCCCTCATTCACCTCCAGAAGCGAGCGATCACGTCAGACTGCGCCCTAAACGCGATGTATGATGCGCAAATTGGAGGGTGGAAAACCAGTAAGGCCATCCGCCCTGCGAACAACAATCCTTCTTGGGTCTGACGGCACATCGTTACGTAAAATCTGTGCATGCAGTGGACCTTCTGTTCGCAGGCGGTGTCAGCTGAAATGATACAAGGCCGGCTCCAATGAAAAGGCGGTAGGATACTGCGGTGACTCCCGGGGAATAATCTCGCTTGGTGATGCGATACAATCGAACTGCCAGTCGCTCTCGGAGATGATCGGCTTGCTCTCCGGCACAGGTTCTGTAAGGGTAAATGATCATGACCGTAGTTTGATCGGCTTTGGTGCTTTCGAGGGTGGGCCCCTCTTACCGTGCATCATGAACGACCTGTGGCGAGGGGGAGCATGGCTCGCAATTCTTGCGGAGAAGAAAATTAGGGAACCCTTTCGCGGCGATGAGCATCCAGTTTCAAGGAATGAGAAATGTAAGAACAAACTTCCGGTCCGAGTCTTTCCTGAACCTTGGTATTCCTCGATTGGGGAAATTGGAATTTAGCATTCCTACGGACGAGTTAGGCCAATTTGCAGGAGTGAGGTAACTTAGAGTAGTTGATCCCAGCCCTAAGTAAAATTATCCAAAAACTGCGGGTCTGGTTGCCCGAACTTATCTAGAGAAAGGTTCTCGCTCCAGGCAAACTTAGGGATCTCCTAGTTGTGCAGGGATGAAATAATGCGTATTTTTATTGAGACAACTATTTGCTGTAACGAGCTGGTTGGTATCGTATCTGCCCTCGAAGAACCAAGGTCTGGGTGAATCTTCGAGCAACTATTTCCATAAATAGGAGTCTACATGAATAAGCCCTTAACAATCTTTGCCGCTCTTATCCTAATCGCGACGGTCGCCTCCGCCGGCCCCAAACCGCAACCCGGTACGATTCTTTCTCAAACCTCAGTCGCGTGTGGTGCAAAGAAATCCAAGAAGGAGAATATCGATCTCCTGTGCCAGCAGTATCTCGTCCGCTCCGGCGCCACGGACTACACCATTCGCCAGCCAAAGCCCTCCGATCAGACACTGATTCCGCTAAATACAGCGATCCAGTTCACGCTCGACAAGAATAAAATGAAGTTTAAGGCCAACGGAAAATCGTTTGAGTTCATCGTCATCTCCCAAGCCGCGGCATCTCCTGTCGCCGCTACTCCGGCCGCTTCCACTCCTAATCCGTAGTAGCTCATAGCGAGGCGTTCAGGCTGCCCATCTTGGGTTCATAGCTACTGATTCACGCACTTGCCGGAGCAGAAAGGCAGGGGAATTATGACTCAGACCAAGATGCTTGACGGAGTCAAACTTGAATCGATTTTTCATCCATCAGATTTCTCCAAGGCCAGTGAACTCACCTTCGTGCACGCTCTGAAGATCGCACTGCTGGCTGGAGCCAAACTTAGCAAGTGGGCCGTAAAGCCGCGGAGGCTAGGGCGGGGATATAAGGCCCTTACAGCGGTGTCTTTTGTTGCTCGACTTACTGCTTGATGCTGCCCAACGATGCCCCGCCACAACTGGCAGCGAAGTAGGAAGGCGACCACAGGACATTGTTCCAAAAACGTTTTTCAATATCCGGACGCTCCCAACGGAGCAACCGACTGAAAACACCTTTTAGGCTGTTGACTAGACTCGACACCGAGTGCTTCGGTGGCTAGAAACGAGCCGTCAGCGCTCGATCGCACCCAGCAAGACCGGCAGTGACATGCCGAAGGTCGAGAACCTTGAAACCGTTCGGGGAGATGACAGTGGGATTCGGAATCTTAGCCCACGCATCCAGGCTTTTCTGGTAGCTCACCCGGGCCTCTTTCCAATGTTCGCGTTTTTCGCTAACGGACACCGCTTGTTGGGCCTTTGCGGCCTCCACGTCTCCCATCCCGCCAAAGGCATCTGCGAGCGCATAAAGGACTTCCATGTTTTCAGCATCCGCAACAGCGGCAGACAACGCCATTTCTACGGCTTTTTGATATCGCTCTGCCGCTTCGTTCAACTCGCCTTTACGCAATAAGGCAAGCCCAAGATGGCCGCTGACGGCCGACACATTCAGCGTGTCTTCTTTGTCCTGGGGATCTGCCCTTGCAATCGTCGAGTACCGTTCGAGCGCCCTTGCGTAATACTTTAGGGCTTCGCTCGAATCTCCAATTTTCTCTTCCGCTTCACCCACCCAGACTTCGACGAACGCCAGTATCGTCCGGTCATAGGAATCTCCTGCGGACTCGGAAAGTTTTTCCGCCTCCGCAAGCGAACGCTTCAGAACTCCCAGTCCTTCGCGCTGCCGGTTTGCCTCGACAAGAGCGTTGCCTAAACTTGCGCGCGCAAGGATGACTCTGGTTCTTAGATCCACATCGCTGGGATCCGCTATCGCCATTGGTTCCGACAGATGTAATTGTTTCTGAAAATATTCAATGGCTTCTTCTGGTTTACCACTCAAGACTAGCGCGTCACCAATGCGGGAATAGCAAGAGGTCAGCCGGCGCAGAACCAACGTGTTGTTCGAATCACGCGCCAGTGGCTGCAAGATTTCCATTGCCTTCCGATAGGTCACCAAACCTTGGTCACGCTCGCCAATTTTGACGAGATCGTCACCGACTGCTAGGTATGCGCGCGCAAGGTCGCGGAGCAAATCGGTATCTCCCGAGGAACGGCTAGCGATCTGCTGCAGCACCTCGAGAGCATTGCGGTGACTTTGTAGCCCCTCTTGAATTTCTCCCGCACTGCCCCGCGGGCCGTTCCCTGCTTGGACATCTCCCAATTTTTCGAAAGATTCGGCAAGTTCAATGAGGATTGTCTGATCGTGCGGCGCGAGTTTTGCCGCAAACTCGGCAGTGGCGGTAGATTTCTTCAAGTTGTCCAGTGATCCACTCGTGTCCGAAAGAGAGATCCACTGCACTTCGCCAACCAGCCGATAGGTACGGGCCAGCGCAATCTGGTCTTTGGCGTCGCCTGGCTGCGCCGCTGCTACAGCCTGCCGAATAGACAATGCTTTGTGATAACTTCGAAATGCAGCTTCCGGATCTCCGAGGTGAGCCTCGAATGCGTTACCTTGGACGCTGCCCACCCGCTCATAGGCCGCCGCGAGTTCCCTCTGCAGGGAAATGTCCCCGCCGGATTCATGGGAGAGCCCATCAAGGTATTTGAGTGATTTTTCCAGAATCAGCTTGCGTGCTCGCGTCGCGCCCGGAAGAGTAGCGATAGAGTCATGCACCTCGAAGATCAGGGAGTTGGCTAGAGTTCGGACTTCATTGAATCGCATTTCGGCGCGCTGGCGATTTGTCTCTGCGATCTGTGCTTCGCGCAAGAACACGATGATGCCGGTGAGGAGTGTCAAGAGAACCAGAGCGGAAGCAGCGACAACAGCTTTGTGCCGCCGAATGAATTTGTCTGCTCGATACGTCCACGTCCCTTTTCTCGCGGTGACCGGAAGCCCCTCCAGGTGGTTACGGATGTCTTCAGAGAATTGATCCACCGAGGCGTAGCGTCGTGAAGGCTCCTTTCGCAGTACTTTTAGCAAGATAAAATCAAGATCACCTCGCAGGCGGTGTTGAAGACGCATGGGCGTCGCTTCTCTGGAATTGCTGACGATTTGCGCAGCCAGTTCACGCATCGCTCCGCCTTCGAGAACGCCCTCCGAGCGTTGCACGGAGGCGCTAGGTCGCTCGGGTTCGGTGCTTGTAATGGCCTCCGCTAGTTTTTCCGGAGTGCGCGTCGCCAGACGATAGGGAGAACGGCCGGTGAGCAGTTGATACAACACGACCCCTAGCGAATACATATCGGTGGAGGTGGTGATCGGCTCGCCACGAATCTGTTCCGGGCTGGCATATTCTGGAGTCATGGGTCGGAGCAACGTCGCCTCTGCAGCGCCAGACGCGTCAAGGATCTTTGCGATGCCGAAGTCCAGTAACTTTGGAACGACGCCGTCTGACACTAGAATGTTGCTGGGCTTAATGTCTCGATGAATCACTAGATGCTGGTGCGCATATTGCACGGCCCCGCAAACCTTGCGGAACAGGTGTAGCCTCGCAGTGATGCTGAGTTTGCGCGTGTCGCAGTACGCGTCAATGGGGGCGCCTTCGACCAACTCCATGACCAAGTAGGGGATCCCGTCAGGGGTGGTGCCGCCGTCAAGTAGCTTGGCGATGTTCGGATGGTCGAGGCCGGCCAGGATTTGGCGTTCGTTGCGGAAGCGCTCCAGGATAGACTCCGAATCGTAGCCACTGCGAACAAGCTTGATTGCCACCTGCTTTTCATATTGTCCATCGGCTCGCACGGCGGAAAAAACGTCGCCCATGCCACCGTGACCGATCTTTTCCACGATGTCATAGGGGCCGATTCTGCTGCCCGGACCAATGGAAGGGCGAGGCGCAATTTCTCCCGTGCCCGCCTCTGGAGTTTTTAGAAAACTGCTGCCGGCCTCCAAGTGTGAATCGAGGAGAGATTCGACTTCGCGCCGCAACTCCTCATCACCCGCACAAGCGTCATCCAGGAACTGTTTTCGCTGTGTTCTGTCCAGGGCAAGCGCATTTTCCAGAATCTCGCTGACTCTTTCCAGTTGTTCAGGGGTCATATCTGGGCACTTCGATTCATCTCGCGGAAGAGCCAGGCTCGCGCCGTTGTCCAACCGCGCTTTACCGTAGCCGGAGAAATCCCCAACGCCTCGGAAGTGTCTTCAATTGTAAGGCCGGAGAAAAAACGAAGCTCCACAATCTGGCTTTGCTGAAGATTCAACTGCGCCAGCCTATTCAGTGCGTCGTCCAGAGCAATGAGGTCCAGATCTTTTCCCCTGCGGCCCATGAGATCTTCGCTAAAAGTGAGCGTCAACGAATTTCCGCCACGCTTCGCAGCTTGGTGATTGCGAGCGTGATCGACCAGGATCTGCCGCATGAGGCGCGCGGCAATTCCGAAAAAGTGGGCGCGGCTCTTCCACTGCGGCGGGTTCTTGCCGAGCATGCGCACATAAGCTTCGTGGACCAGGGCGGTGCTTTGCAGAGTGTGACCAGGACGTTCCAACTTAAGGTAGTGGCGAGCAAGGCGTCGCAGTTCCTGGTAGACCAGGGGCATCAGAGCGTCCAGCGCTGCCTGGTCCCCCATTCGCCAGCGGGACAATAGGAGCGTTACATCACTGGGAGTGTCTTTCGGCACAGGTGCTCCGTCCGCCGCGGAGAAGAACTAGTTGAGTCGAAGAATAGGGACTTCCCCTCCGGTTGTCAATTCGGTTGAAAAGCCATGACTTAGAAGGACGAGTAAGGTTTTGTGAACAATTTTGTGTCTTCGTGAGCCAATCCGTCGCCTTTTTCCGCATGTGTAAGTCAAAGAGGCGCAATAGAAGTCCCCCACACTGCGTATCAGCGAACCGAAAGTGCTGCAAAGGTCTCTACTTGAGCCCACTGAACTGCGGATCGTCGGGCCGCAAGTTGAGAAGTGGCTTCTGAGACTGATTTTCTACCGGAGGAGGAACGATGAAGGCGCGTACGTGCAATTCAGAGATATCGTTCGTCCGGTTTGTCGGCGCTTTGGTGGTTTTGCTTCTCTGCGGGCCGCAGTCAGCCCCAATCGAAATCCTATGGAATTGGTGGTAATGGCGTCAACCCATAAAGGGCGGAGATCGAGGAACTTATGAGAGTTGCCTGTGCTACAAGATTGTTCGTTGCTGCGGTGCTAATCACAATTGGAATGTGTTCGCTATTGGCCGGGAATGCCTCCGCACAACAGCTACCCAACTGCGCGCCATGGGTAAACCAGGCTTCCTGGACGGGAACGATTTCATTGCAGGGCAGCGGGCAGGTTGTTCGAGGGGACGGCAGCACAGAAAAAATAAACCAGTCCGCCACGGTCAGCTTTACGACAGACAACCCAGCGGGCGATGGCTGTTTCACTGGCATCCCGCTGAACTGGGTCGCCGGAGTAAATGGAATCAAGAGTTATTCGGTGACTATAAACGATGAGGTAGATGTCCCAGTCCCGAAATGCGGAACGACCGTGAACACGTTCAAGGTACTCAACGGCACTTACCCCGAGAACGCTGAATTGGTCATCGATCCATTTGCCGGAACCTATCAAGTGAATATGACCACCGCCGTCAACGCGCTAAAGTTCGATTCAACGCTTTGCGATGGCACGAAGCAGCCGACTATCACCTGGGACTCATTTCTCTACGGCCCGCACAGACCGTACTTGGTTTCCGGCATCAAGCTGCCTAGTTCGGGGCTAACCCTCTCCGGCAGCGTAAGCTACCAGGATGTCGGGGGTTTTGAAGTCATCAATGATCCTCCCGTATCCTGGACGATTACCTGGAATCTGGTTCCGACGCCGAAGAACCTCGATCTAGTGGTCACTATTCCGAATTATCAAAATTGGAGGCCCGCCGGTGGCAAGAGCGAAAAAGATATAGGAACGGATCCTGTGTCCGGTTTGAGTGTGCTTGAGCTCGACGCGCAACTCATTGACAAAGACACCGGGGTGGCTTTGACCATCCCGCCAGAAAAGCTCACTTTCAAGCTGGTCGGGGGGTCTCGCGAACCTGGCGTGTCCATGAATTGGCCCGACAAGAACAGTGCAACCAAAGATCCTGATCTGGCGTTCGACATTGCGCATAATCCGCTTGCCACCATCGGATCTGGTGGAACGACGGCGGATTTCGTCCCCGTCAACACCGCACCGGTGGCGGCGATTCTCTCTCCTCATGATTGGGGCGGCTGGGCCACCCTGAATGTCACCGCGCTATTAGATGGCCAAACATATCAGGGCCATCTTCAAGGCTCCCCCAGCACAACGGATATTTTGCTTCCTAAACGCCAGCAGGATTCCCACATCGCAGACGTGTGGAAGACGAAACACAATGTACCTCTGAGCACGCCCGACACAGATGACGCGGAGGCTGACCCAGTAAGTTACCCGGGATGCATTGGCGATGGACTGACCGTCTATGAGGAATATCGGGGTTTCATGGAGAACGGCAAGCACATTGAAGGAGACATTTCAGCGAAGGACTTCTTCATCCAGAATCTGATTGGTGCCGACGCTGAACCAGGTATATTTCAATTCACCGAACTCACCGGCCTTATCGTTCACAAAGACATCCAGAAGAGTGAAATGGACGGTGTGACGGGTGCAACTCTCGGGGACCGGCTGATCAATTTCAATCACGATCAAGCCGCTCATGTCACCGACCAACACGGCGTTCTCATAGGTACGTGTCGAGGTACGGATGGAGGCGCTGCCTTTATCCTGACGCAAAGCGGTCAGACGCTCCATGGCCGGCCCGGGCTCACCAACGGTATTTGCATGCAGGGTCGTAATAGCCCAGGAACCCTTAACCCAAGCGACACACACCGAGGGTCCATAACCGTGGCCGACGCAGCTTCGCAATTCGATCTCGGCGTGGCCCACGAGTTGTCGCATAGCGTGGGTGTTGCTCACCATGGCGAACTCGACAACGGATCTCAACTGTTCACGCTACTTGGACCGGACGATCCTAGGAATACCAAACACGTGCCTGCGTTTCTAACCAATGGACAGGTTGTAAGTCTGCTTGAGGAAGAGAGTGGTGAAGATCGCGCGCCGGCGATGTGGGCAAAGATCGTAGAGATTGTGACCAAGGATTGCGGTAGTCTGAGCGCACTCTACGGCCCGGCACCATTTGGAGAAGTTTGCACCACAGTCGTCAACCACGCTGTGCCCGTATTCGCCAACCTGCAGTTCTACGTGGGCCATCCGCACGCGCAACACAGCGGCGAAGAGCAATGCATCATGCGGTACTTCTTCGCAAATGCCTATCCGAAGGAAGGCGACAGCTCCGTGTACTACATTTCGAAACCAGGCACTGAGACCGAAGGAAGCGGTCTGTGTATCAGCCCCGCAGGTACAGGGATCAACAGCCCGTCGCATAAGCCGCAATCTCGTTATTCCGATGCTGCCGCAGGGCGCGGCGACTGCCAAAACTGGGTCTGCGTCAATGACAAGTATCCGCCAATTCCGGACTGAGGAACTATGAGATATACCACTTTACTATTACTTTTTCTTGCCATCCCATTGGCTCTACTCGGCCAGCAGGCCGCGCCAGAGATTTCGATTTCGGCAAATAGCGCGCGAAATCTTAGTCTCTATCCGGGCTGGCCTCTCGTCGTTCACGTAACAATTATGAATTCCACGCGGCACGACCACACTAGTTCGACTCCTCTGGTCATCGCTCCGAGCGGCGCGGCGTGGACCAGCGCCATCAGCTTCACGGCGGTGTCCGGCACCGGGCAGACCTCCCACTGGCCGCTCACCTTGGCGGGCACCGCGAGTGCCCCTACGCTGACACTGGCAAGAAGTAGTTACGTCAATGCTACCTGGCAGATGTCCGCGCCACAGGTCTCCGCGCTTCCGCCGGGCAACTACCAGTTGACGGCTGCGGTTCAAGTCAGCAATTCCAGCGGGTGGAATGGCGTGGCGCAGTCGCAACCCGTTCTGATCACGATTGGACCAGAACCCACGCTCACTGCTGACCAGCAATCGGAAAAGGCGCTTCTCCTGGCGGAATTTTCACTAAATGCAGGCGACCTGAATGGCGCAGTCAACACCGTTCAACAATTGCACCTCTCCCAGCCTACGAATCCGGCCGCCGTCATCGCCTCAGCAAATATTCTCGCGCTCGCTGGGTATTCCGGCGTAGCTCTCCTGGAAGCCAGCACTGCCTTAAACACCTACTATCAGTTCAATCCGGCCCCCAGTGAGGCTCCTTCGGATCTCTTGACCACTTACCAGGAATTGCTGGCGATCATGAACGCTCCGAGTGCACCTGCGTCGACCAGCACGATAGGGCCCCATATCTCCACCATATTTAGTCCCGCCGGCCATTCCATTCTGCTGACTGCGTCGGTAACCGCGGCAGGCGGCCCGGTGAGCGGGGGTACATTCACCTTTACGATTTCCGGTGTTGCCGGATCGGCAACTACCGGACCCGTAACCGCAGGCAGCGCGAGCGCAAATTTCACCCTTCCCGCCGGCACCAAAGCGGCTAGCTATCCACTTCAGGCCGCCTACAGCGGCACCGCTGCATTCTCCGCTAGCAACGACCTCAGCGGCAGCCTGACCATCGAAAAGGCTACGCCCACCATTACGTGGAATACTCCAGCTGCTGTTGTGGCGGGCGCGATCCTCGGCTCTACCCAACTGAATGCTACGGCCAGCGTCCCCGGGACGTTTGTGTACCATCCGCCCGCGGGAACAGTTCTCGCCGGGAGCTCAGGGCAAACCTTGAGCGTAAATTTCAGCCCTGCCGACAACATCGACTACAATCCCACTGCGGCCTCTGTAGTTATCGGTGTCACTGCGCCCCGCCCCGGAGACCTGAACAAGGACGGCGTGGTGAATTGTGCAGATATCGCGGTCGTGAAGGCCTCGTTCGGGAAGAAAACCGGCCAG
This sequence comes from Candidatus Acidiferrales bacterium, assembly GCA_963741165.1. Lineage (GTDB taxonomy): Bacteria > Acidobacteriota > Terriglobia > Acidiferrales > UBA7541 > Acidiferrum. Next base: position 106,267 of record CAVUHB010000005.1, read on the forward strand.
GCTGGATTTGATGTTCGGGCCGACATAAATAGCGATGGTGTCGTCAATGTTCTTGATCTTTCCACCATTGCCAAATTGCTCCCCGCGGGCACGGCCTGTAAGTAGAAATTGGTTCTTTGAGGCGAAAGGAGAAATAAATGCTTCGTTTTAAAATGATCGCAGTCATCACGGGTATGTTGCTGGCAACAGTACTTTCATCGGCAGCTTTTGCAGACGCGATATTGAGCGTCACACCGGTCTCACCCACTGTGAGTACGGGTGACAATTTCACGGTGGATGTCAACATTGCGGGCGTCACGGATCTCTACGATTTCGAGTTTGACCTTAGTTTCAACCCCGCAGTTCTCCAGGCCACGAACATTCTTGAAGGAGCCTTCCTCTCTAGCGGAGGATCGACGTTCTTTCTCCCGGGCTCAATTGACAACACGGTGGGAACCATCACATTCAATGCAAACACTCTGCTCACTGCGATTTCGGGTGTTTCGGGAAGTGGCACGCTTGCGGAATTTGATTTTACGGCTCTGGCTAGTGGTGCCAGTTCACTCGATCTCTCAAATATCATATTGCAGGATTCAACGGGCAACCTTCTCGGCTACACCGCGACCGCCGGCTCCGTAAACGTGCAGGGAGCGACGGCGGTTCCTGAACCTTCTATATTGATGTTTCTGAGTGCTGGATTGTTGGCCCTATCCGGTCTCGCCTCGAAGAGGGTCCTCCATTACAGTACATCCACGCATCGTTCGGATGAGCAGATTCCGAGTCGCTCCCATTCGTGTTCGTCCTGACCTTAGTGGGTCCTAGAAATCTTTTGCCGACTCGTAGGCGTGGAATCGCCCTCGGGTTGCTTATGGCAGCCTGCCGATCGCCTCAGTCCCTAGACGCAGGACAGCCGGCAGATGAGTCTCGCCTTTCGCGATCCTCTTAATCGGATGAGGCCGCAAACTTATTCCTAAACAGGATGTCAGCGAACCGCCTTACCAGCCCACCACGAGCTACTCTATCCCCCCAACCCAATGTTCAGGAATTTCCTGCTCTCCCTAAAAGGCACCTGCGAGTAGGAGACGGCTAGCGCCGCTGCTGTCCGCTCGATCAACCATATTCACAGCGAGCTGAGCAGTTCCCTCCAAATCCTGACGTAAGCAGCAATGGGTCATTCGCTCCACCCCGCTCGGTCCACCGATGCCAACGTGAGAAGCCAATCGGCGAGCGGTTCCGGAAAATCTTTCGGTGGGTACCCGATCGTTTGCACTTCCGCTGGCGCTGGCAGAAAACCCCTTCTAGAGTAATTCCGCCAGGCCCTTTTTGGTGATTTCCCCTTTGTTTTAGATCCCTGTGTCTCGATCAGTTGTTTACCGAAACTTGGGTGCAAAATGAGCACAAAACCCTTCTTTTTGATAACAAATTGAGGGTTGGATTGTGAGTGAGGGCAGCCCAGTCCATCTAAATTTTGCAGATATTTGGGACGTACTACGGGAATCGATCAAATAAAATCGACCGAAACACGGCGTTCCTGCCCACTTTTCAGCTCCGTGGGAGTCAAATCGAGGCGAGAAATCAGGAAGAGGATCGGTTCGATTCGCCTCTTTCCACCCCCGCACTTCTGCCAAAGAAAGAGTCTTGCCCCACATCGTCCATGGCAACAAAAGGTCGATCCTTTTCATCCTTCACTTCCGTTGCTGGGGTATAGAGCAAACCGGGTAGAGTGCATCGTGACGTAATTGCGTTATATGGATTGCCCTTCTCTACTGCAAATCCCTGCGGGGCTAACCATGACAGAAGATCGGAAACAAGGGATTCTCTTTGCAGCGACAATTTTGTAAACGCAGAAAATGATCGACATGATCGAGTCAGACAAACCAAATCCCCACGAACTATACGCTGTGGGCACGGCAATTCAGATGGTTGCCCATTTTCTCTCCAAATTGCGCTGGAAGATTTTCGTTCAGCGTTGCGCCAGAACAAGCTTGGACCGCTGAATGTTAGGCGCGGCCCACATTCGCTAACTCAAATTGTAGGACGACCAAAAGCGCGAAACCACTCTCTTTCCGGAGAATCGCTCCGATCCTGTGCAATCAGAATTCAGATATTGTAACGAGGAGGCGGGACCATCTGGCCTGCCTCCCCTATTTTTTTTCGAGCGATCCGTTCGTTTATACCAATGCGAACGTTCCTACCTCACAATGAGCGGGCGCATCATATCGTGTTCTTCGTGTTCGAGGATGTGGCAGTGCCAAACATATTCGTGGCCACCGGTCCGCGGGCTAATCGGATTGCCCATGGATGCTGGCAACTTCGGCAGATCAAATTTCATAATGATTGTTGTCGCCTCGCCCGGATTCATGCGGACAGTGTCCTTCCATCCCATCTCATTGACGTCGGGCGAAATCGGAGAACCCGTGAAGCGGAGATCGCCGGGCGTTCCTGTGAATGGCTGGCGCTGAATAATCTGCACGTTGACTAGGTGGAAATGGATCGGATGAGTGTCGCCTGTCAGATTGAAAATCTGCCAGACTTCCGTATCTCCCGCTCGCGGATTTTCTGTGGAATCTGCCATATATGGCAGACCCCAAGTCGGGACACCGGCGTTGTTGAGACTCTTGCTGCGGAAAGTTCCCATGGTCTGAATCAGCCGGCCATAGTCGTCGAAGTCCTCATTCAGGGTGAGTAAACGGTTGACAGGACCGCGATATGGCACACGGCCGGGCTCGGAAGGATCGCCATTGTTGTAGAGCAGTCCCGGCTGATTTCCAGTAAGGAAGTTCACTTTCAATTCCACATCCAGGAGTCGACGCCAAACGGGAGTTGGAACCTTGTCGCCCGCACCAGCTGTGACAACGAATTTCAGCAAGGTGCGCGTGTTTGGACCAAAACCAGGGTCCGTTGGAAAGGCACCTCCAATTTCAGTTTGGTCCGGTGCACCCGTGAAGTAATCGTTCCGCGGATCGCCGCCCGGGAATGGTGCGGGCGCGTCTGAGTACAGGATGAAACTCGAGCCTGCCGGCACGCTGTTGAAATCGATAACGATGTCGGCTCGCTCTGCAGGCGCCAACAACAAGTTGAAAGGCCCATCGGGATTCGCCGAATCGCCAGAAGGATCGTCGTTCAAATCGAGCGGACAGGGGATTCCATTGGGATGAACTGCAACGCGGGGCAAGAAACCGCCTTCGGTGCCCACCTGGTACATCCTCGGTCCCGGTGCATTGAGATTTGGCTCGCCCGGTGTTGCCGCCGACTCCGCGTATAAGTTGAGGTGATAGAAGCGAGCTTGCGATCCGTTCAACATTCGGAAACGCATCCGTTTTGGGAGCACGTTGACGACCGGGTAGATTCCGCCGTTGACGAGAATCGTATCCATGAAGCCCTCGCCAACCACGGAAGCGGGCCGCGGCAGAGTATAGAACGAGTGGCCTGGGAGTTTTGCGCCCATACACGGTCCATAGTCCCAGCGACCTTTGGGATTGCTCTCGCAACTCGAGAAGGGACCGTCGCCACCGATTTGCGCGGGCTCGTAGACATGCGGGTACCACAGGTCTCCAGGCCCGCCCCATTGCCACGTGGGATCTTGCGAGAGAACATCGACGGAGACAAAGCCTTTATCCTGAATGATGAGGGGCACGCCGACCAAATCGGGCAACAATCCCAAATTGACGAGCCGAATTTCGAAGTCATCGACCAGTACCAGACCGGAGGCGATCCCGGAATACGCATTCGTGCGAGTCAACCCCATCGCGTGATCGTGATACCACACGAGCCGCGCACTTTGATTCATCGGGTAGTAATAGGAGGCCGTGTCTGTCGGCGGATGTGTGCCTGGCACATTCATGAAGCTCTCGCCGTGAACTCCATGCGGTGTGAACCACTGAAACGGAGTGCCATCGCTGAACCAAGGCGTAAGTCCGCCGTGCAGATGAGTGGCGATACGGTTCAATGGCAGATCGCCGACCGTTACATTCATGCCCGCGTCCAACGTCAAATCGATGGGGATCAGCTGCTGATTGGGAAGCTGATTGGTAACATTCAGCAACACAGGCGTGCCCCTCTTCGCTACGATCACTCCGCCGAGGTATTTCTGATCGCCTGTGGCAAGATCGTAATAACCCCAGAAGTGCGTCGGCCCGGGAAGGTCCGGATGCATCTGTTCACTGAATTGCTTAGCCCCGATGTTATAGGTATCGGTACTCTTCCCTGCAAAAAGTTGCGAAGATTTGGTGGCCAACGGCAAATACTGGCCAATGTTATTTGCCCCCGAAGGCCCAAGCCCTGGGAGGGTGGTAATGAATTTTCGGATGTTGTTCGGACTTTGGGCAAAAGCCCAGACACTACGCGCTCGCAATGAGCTAAAGATGGCTGTTCCCGCTCCCGCGGTCGCGGCTAATTTCAAAAAATGGCGTCTGCTCGGCATGTGCGTTCCTCCAGACAGGGATCTACAACGTCTTAAACCATCCGTGCTCTATTCTTTGGACTCGAGTGGGCTGGGGGACGAGCTCCCATCGAACCGGGGAATGTGAGTGGAGTGAATAATCGAGGGCCTGTACTTCTGTACTAGATACGCTAGTAGATATTACGATATCAGTGATTTGGGTCACTGATGTTGTGTCAGCTGTGCCCGCTCAGCTCGACGAACCAGGATGCAGAGGGCGATTAGAGTCAGAACAGATTGCGGAAGCACACCAGACGGAAGCATTCCCCAAAGTCGAAGCCACGACCAAGTCCTCGCCAATTCTCTACCTCGTACTGAAGGTCAAGCCCTTCTATGAGAAAGCCAGTTGATGGCAAGGCACAATCAGATGGGATGAGAAGGACCAAGCAAGCTGTCCCTCTGTGTGTCCCTCTGTGTGTTGACTTGCGTTCTGCGCGCAACCTAAGATGACCGCCGTATGGCAGACTCCGACTCGCTCATCGGCCGTACCATCTCGCATTACCGCATCATCGAAAAGCTCGGTGCCGGAGGTATGGGCGTCGTGTACAAAGCCGAGGACACTCGGCTTCACCGCTTTGTGGCACTGAAATTCCTGCCAGAGAACCTGGCGCAAGACTCGCAGGCATTGGAACGGTTTCGTCGTGAGGCACGAGCCGCATCCGCTCTAAATCATCCGAACATTTGTACGATCTATGATATCGGCGAGCAGGACAGTCGGGCTTTCATCGCCATGGAGTTCATTGACGGCGAAACGCTGCGCAGTCACATTCATGGGAAGTCGCTTCCGCTTGCAGAAATGCAGAAGATTGGGATCCAGATTGCAGAAGCTTTGGATGCGGCCCACGCGGAAGGAATAATCCACCGCGATATTAAGCCCGCAAATATCTTCGTGACGAAACGTGGACAGGCGAAGGTGCTCGATTTTGGCCTTGCAAAGCTTGTTCCCAAAGGGGTTGCGAGAGCGGGCGCAGATCTTGGCGGCGAAGAGCCGGATTCTACTTCGCTCGTGGGGATCATAAGCGGCACTCCTTCCTACATGTCGCCCGAGCAGATCCGCGGAGATAATCTGGACTCGCGCACAGATATCTTCTCGCTCGGCCTGTTGTTGTATGAGATGGCGACCGGACGCCAGGCGTTCAGCGGAGGAACGGGCGGTATGATTATCGAGGCCGTTCTTACCCGGTCCCCTGTACCCGTACAAAGCATCAACCCCGACATCCCGCCGAGGCTAGAAGAAATCATTAATAAGGCGCTCCACAAGGATCGCGACCAACGCCATCAGCATGCGGCAGAGATACTCGGTGATCTGCAACAACTGGAGTGCGGCACCGATTCTGGGCGGCGCGCTGCGGGGCAGGGCGCTGAATCCGTCCGGACCTCGGATGCGAGCCAGTTCCAGTCGACCGGGGAGCAGACGTCACGGAATCCGACCACGCAAACACGCGTCGGCCGCACACAGCGCGTCTCGAAGATCATTGACTCGCTTGCCGTCTTGCCGTTTGAAAACGCAAGCCGCGATCCGGAGCACGAATACCTTAGTGACGGAATCGCAGCCAGTCTAATCAATATTCTGGCGACTGTTCCAAAACTGCGAGTGATGGCCCAGAGCACGGTATTTCGCTACAAAGGCCGGGGGATTGATCCTCAAGAAGTCGGCCGAGAACTTAACGTGCGCGCCGTTTTGACCGGAAGAATAATGCAGAGTGGTGGATCTTTGCGCATTGGTGCCGAGTTAGTTGATGTGACGACAGGATCGCAATTGTGGGGCGCACAATATGATCGCAAGCCTGGCGATATCTTTGCGATTCAGGACGACATTTCCAATGAAATATCGGGAAACTTGCGGCTAAGGCTGACCCGGGCAGAAAAAAAACGGCTAACCAAACGCCAAACCCACGATGCCGATGCTTATCGGCTTTACTTGAAGGGTCGTCATCACTGGAATAGGTGGACCGAAGACGGTTTCTATAAGGCGATTGAATTCTTTCAGCAAGCTGTTGAGAAGGATCCGACCTACGCTCTCGCCTATACAGGCTTGGCCGATTCTTACGTACTCCTGGGATGGAACAGCTATTTGCCACCGAAAGAAGCCTTCCCTAAAGGCAAATTGGCCGCTATGGCGGCACTGCGGCTCGACCCGGATCTCGGCGAAGCCCACACGCCACTGTCAGCCGTATTGTGGCTCCACGATTGGCAATGGCAAGAGGCTCAGACGGAATTCAAACGCAGCCTCGCACTGAATCCCGCTCATCCCACTGCCAATCATTGGTACGCCGAGTGTTTGATGACAATGGGAAACAACGCCGAAGCTATCGCAAAGATGAAAAAGAGCCAAGAGCTCGATCCGCTGTCCCTCATCATCAGTGTCGCGATCGGATGGGCGTTCTACATGGCTCGGCGCTACGAAGACGCCGTGGAACAACTCCGACGGACTATCGAACTGGACCCGAACTACCCAGTCACGTACTGGATTCTGGGATTGTTGCTAAGGAAAATGGGAAGCTATGAATTGGCCATCGCGGAGGGTGACAAGGGTGTGAAACTATCTGGCGGCAGTCCTCTGATGAGCGCGGCGCTAGCCCAGACTTTTGCCACCGCAGGTCGGAGGAAGGAAGCGGTTCAAATCCTCGATGATCTGACTAAACAGGCAAAGCAAAAGTATGTTGCACCTTACTTTTTCGCAGGAATCCACATTGGATTGGGAGAAGACGACCGCGCGATTGAATACTTGGAAAAATCCTTCGAAGAGCACTCCCACTGGCTTATCTATCTTCACATAGACCCGAGCATGGATGCTTTGCGGTCCAACCCACGTGTTCAGGACCTCTTGCTGCGAGTCGGTCTTCCACTACGGCATGCGATCCCTACCTGAAGGAAGCCAAGGCACAATATTCACATCACAAAAGCGGCTTGAGAACCTGCCGCTTTTTTCTTACGTACCGTTGCGAATTCATCCCTCTCTACTGCCGCCGGGTATCTGAGTTCGCGCTATGGTCACGGATTGTTCGGGTGTGATTGGTAGTGCGCCCTGCGTCCGCTCTGGAATAGTGGCGTGGCTCGTCTGAGGCTGCGCCGAACTCGTCAGCTTGTGAATCATCGGCGCCAATTGATCTTCAAAACCGATCACAGTCCTTGTTGCTGCAAGCAATGTCAGAACCAAGAATGAGAAGATTCCCGCCGAATTGTACAAGTCGAACAGAAGCCGCCTACTGCGCCATTCTCGTCGGATGTGAACTTGCTTGATAGGCCACCATGGGTACAAACCAGACACAAGAGATGACCATCGCTACTCCGGACCATCTCACAATATTTCTCCCCAAATTTCCGATGTGCGTTTATCGTTCAAGTGCCGCGAGGGTTTGCTTCAATTACTTCCTCGAATGCGGTTGCAAGATAACCTCCGTGTAGCGACCATTCAGCCAGTAAATAGGGAACCTTTTGAGCGTAAGACGCGTACCACGAGCATGCGCCCATACATCCTCTTCGCAGCTGCGTGCCTTTGCTCATATCCTGCTATCGCTCAAACCCAAAATCAGCCGTCCGACAACAAAACGGCGGCCAATCGGCCTCCGTGGCCACTACAGCTCGAAATGCGGGTGCCGTTCGAGCCCACGGCATTCCCGAGCGGACCGCATGTCTATCTGATGTACGAGTTGCATTTGACCAACTTCATGCCAATGCCCATTTCGCTGACTCGGATTGACGTGCTCGATGCGGATGCGGGAACTTCCCAACCGATTGCGACCTTTGAAGCGGCGCAACTGAAAACCATGTTGCAGGCTCTAGGCGGCAGGGCGCCATCTGACCCCAAAGACAGGCTCGTTATCGCGGATGGCCAGAGTGCGATCGCTTTCATGTCAGTTGCGTTCGACCGCAGCTCACATGTTCCCGACAGACTGCTCCATCGCGTGCACACGGCCTACGCTCCAGAAGAAGGCGCGGTCATTTCCACACATCACACTGAGTTGCGTGTGCTCGGCCCGCCGGTAGAAGGAACCGACTGGCTCGCGGAAGACGGACCCAGCAACGATCAGGACAATCATCACCGGCGTGGAGTCGTCATTCTCGACGGGCAGCCGGTCGACTCTCGCCGATTCGCCATCGACTGGAAACAGGTCAAGGATGGTGCGGCGTTTTCTGACGACGCACGGGACATGCACTCCTATTACTCCTACGGAAAAGAGGTGCTTGCCGTTGCGGACGGCCGCGTTGTCACCGCCAGAGATGGACTTCCCGAGAACATTCCCGGACACGGCGACGCGTTCCACCCCGCTGTGCCAATTACATTGGAAACGGTGGCGGGCAATACCATCACGCTAGACCTGGGTGGCGGCCAGTTTGCTTATTACATGCATTTGCAACCCGGGAGTTTGCGCGTGAAAGCAGGGGATCGTGTGCGGCGTGGGCAGGTGTTGGCGCGCGTTGGCGCTTCCGGAGATGCTCGAGAACCGCATCTGCATTTTGAAGTCACTACTTCGTCGAAGCTTCTGGCCGGTGAAGGCGTGCCCTATCTCATCGACCGGTACAGCAGCAAGACCACGAGTAACGGGCCCGCGGAACTGCACATACACGAGTTGCCGCTAGATAAAAGCGTCATCATATTCGGGGACGAGCCCCGTTAATGCTGATCTAGCAAATGTGCTGAGGACAGCTGGATTCCGGTCGAGTCACTGGGACTGTCGTCGGAAGTCACAACTTCTCAGTCCACTTGCCTGTGTAATCGGCCGTCCATGTGGCGCATAGTACCGTTGTGCCTAGACGAAATAAAGAAAGCCGAGTACTGATACGTATTTGGAAGGTTACCGCGTTTCTACCAAGACCTGCCAGATTCGCGTCTCCCTTGGATTCAACGTTTCAATTTTCGTCTTCTACGCGTCTAAACTGTTAGCACGGACAGAAGAGATGAGTTTCGACTTAGGCGTGTGGTTTCCACAAAAGCGAATCCGCAACGAAGAGGCGAAGGAATTTTATGTCCGCCTCTGTGACGGCGATACAAGCGGGGTCGTACCACATCCCGCAATCGATGCGTTTTATGCCGAGCTGACCGCCAAACACCCCGAAATCGACACAATTCCCGAGGGAAAAATCGACGACCACGACTACTGCCCTTGGAGTTGCAATCTGGATTATTCACCCAGTCACGTCATCATGAGCTGTGTGTGGTCCAAAGCAACGCACGTGCATCAATTGGTCCAAGGTTTAGCCCGCAAACACGGCCTTGTACTGTATGACCCTCAGGGCGAGGAAGTGATTTACCCGGACGCCTCCGGGGGTGCCAACGCCAACACTAGCCGTACTTCCTCATGGATATTGGGAGTGTTTGCGGTGCTTTTGCCGCCATACTCATCTACTCGGGACAGGTTTCGACTTCAAGAGAACTAGTCGTTTTCTACCTCTTTGCTGCGTTATGTGTCCTGATGGCCGTGGTTTGCTTTAGGCAGGCGTGGAGATAGTAAGTGACCGGCAAACCAGTAACTTGGGCACCAGTCCCCTTTTGGATGGATTGCGCGTCAAAGTGGGATAATCTGTCTCTCAGGGCATGACGACCGCAAGGTGAATTTACAGCCAGCCGAGTTCCTTCAACGCCAGTCCGGCGTGCCATATTTTTGTCATGTGGACGATCTTGTCACCTTCAAACTGCATCACGTAAACGTAGTCCGTGCTCGTGCTTCGTCCCGTTGGTGGAACCGGACCACCTGCGCCAGTGTGGGTCGCGTGAAATACACCGTAGGCCGCCACGTTGTTTCGAGCTGCATCGGTGGCGAACGACTTGACCTCATACCTAGCATCCGGCAAAACCGTCATTAAACCTTTCATCCAATCGGTATACTGTTCAAGAGACTTGACATCAAATAGGGGCTCTGCCTGTGCGGAAAACGTGGCGTTGGGCTTGCAATAGGCTTTGCAATCCTCCCAACCTCTGCCGGTCTCGCAGGCTGCAAAAAAAGTTTCGGCAACGTCCGTGATTCCTGGCATGTATAGTCTCCTTCTCGATTCGGAAAATACCACAGGACGATTATGGCACCACCACATTTCAGAGCGCACTCTCGATTACTCGGAGTTTAATGTCGGGCCGCGCCGCAAGGTCCCGGCTTACCGGAATGTGTGGCTCATAGTACCCCCATGGATGGCTGCCGCGTTATCTGGAGTTGAGATTGCGCCTTCCTCGCAGGCTGGGCATTCTCTCTTTCAGCAGTATTTTAACAATTTCACCAACTTCTTTCCCAATTGCTTTGCGAATCTCTGCTTTCACCGGCAACATGTGTCTGCCGTCGCCGATAGCCATGAACGAACTCTTGAAGGGATGACCATCAATTGTGCCGCTGACTTTTACGAGTCCGCGTGTGCCGAAAACTTTTACGGAACTGGGCCAGATTACGTAAGTCCAGCCACCCTTGTGACTCTTTTCCAGTTCGGCAGAAAACGATTTGTTCAGCTTATCCCCCATCGTCATCACCTCCCCGAAGTCGGAGTATACGACAAAACCTCGGTGAGCGAGACTGGTGCTCACCTTGAGAGGCTTTCTGCGAGCGGGTAGTGCGGTGGCGGGTGAGGAATCCATGCTGAGAGCTTGCTTTTACTTGTTGCTGTTTTCCTGTGGAGTAGACCTTAAGTCCCGATATGTTCAATCCGGTAACTGTCGCGTTAGGGACGCCGGTTTATCCCGGCGCATTGGTTCCCAGGACTTGACCCTTTCCGATTTCGGATAGGTAGATCATTCTGGGCATTCTGGGAGACAAGTTTACCTAGTCCGATATTGACCCTTGAAGCTGCCTCGCAACCCGAGTCGATTCGTGTCGATTCGTGTCGATTCGTTGACTTGGTTCAAGCACGCGACCTAAGATAGCGGCACCATGGCGGGCACCGAATCGCTCCTGGGCAAGACCGTCTCCCACTACCGCATCATCGAGAAACTCGGCGGCGGCGGCATGGGAGTTGTCTACAAGGCTGAAGACACTCGCCTATACCGGTCTGTGGCGCTCAAGTTTCTGCCAGACGATGTCGCCAAAGACCGTCAAGCTTTAGCACGATTTCAACGGGAAGCGCAGGCCGCCTCTGCGATAAATCACCCCAACATCTGTACGATTCATGACATCGGCGAGGAGAAGGGCAAAGCCTTCATCGCAATGGAGCTTCTGGAGGGCCAAACCCTTCGCGACCTCATTGCAATGAAAACGTTGGCAACAAGCGCTCTTATCGACTTGGCGATCGAAATTGCGGAAGCGCTGGACGCCGCGCATGCCAGAGGTATCGTCCACCGGGACATCAAGCCAGCGAATATTTTCGTAACACAACTGGGACATGCAAAGATCCTCGATTTTGGCCTTGCAAAGCTTGCGCAGGTTGGCTCCGGCTTGGCTTCGTCCGGGGACGCCGCGACGATGGCGACCATCGATGCAGGAGATGCTCGGCTGACAAGTCCTGGTGTAGCCGTAGGCACCGTAGCATACATGTCCCCTGAGCAAGCCATCGGAGAAACTCTCGACGCCCGCACAGATCTCTTCTCATTTGGTTCCGTGCTCTATGAAATGGCAACATTACGACCAGCATTCAATGGGAATACATCGGCCGTAGTGTTTGACGCAATATTACACAAGCCGCCGGTGCCACCTGCGAGTCTAAACCCCAGCTTGCCGCTCGAACTGGAACGAATTCTAAACAAGGCTTTGGAGAAAGACCCCAAGTGGCGATACCAGAGCGCGGCAGAGATGGCTGTCGATCTTAAGCGACTGAAACGTGAGATTGACACAGGGCGCTCGACGTCCGTTTCGATGGCTCCGCCAGTGAGGAGCGGTCCGGCCGTGGCATCACGCGCGCGCTGGAAATCGATTGTGGTTGCCATGCTTGGCTTGGCTGCAGTTGCCGCGCTCGCTTACATCTTCCGCCCCACGTTGCCGACGCCACACATTACCGGATACAACCAGATCACCCATGACGGACAGGTGAAGAACGTGTTCGGAGCCGTAGCCCCAATTGTGCTTACGGACGGCACCAGACTGTACATCCAAGAAGTTGTCAACGGACGTTATGTGATTGCCGAAGTGGCGGTATCGGGTGGGGACACGGTGCTCATGAGCACGCCATTCCTCAATACAGCGCTAAACAATATCTCGCCAGATAAAACCGAATTGGTGGTAGGGAGCTTTACCGGAGTGGAGCTGGAGCAACCGCTCTGGGCGTTGCCGGTGGTCGGGGGGAACCCACGAAGATTTGCGGATGTTACCGGGGAAGACGGCACGTGGATGCCCAACGGTCACCTGCTCATAGCCCACGAGAACCAATTGGTGGAAGTCAGTTCGGAAGGAGGTCAGCGCAAGTTTGCCGAGATACCGGAGGTTTATTTTTCAACCTGGTGGTTGCGCTGGTCGCCCGACGCACGCGTCGTGCGGTTCGCAGCGGGCAGCGTAATCCACAACGCTATCTGGGAAGCCTCGGGCGATGGCACCCAAGTTCACAATTTGCTGGCGGATTGGCACGGTGCGCTTGATCCGTTGCAGGGAACATGGACGCCGGACGGAAAGTATTTCCTTTTTCACGCTTTTCGTGGTGGCCGCTCCGATATTTGGGCGATTCGCGAGAAGGGTGACGTGTTTCATAAGTTGGATCCGCAGCCTGTTCAATTGACTGCAGGCCCATTGAGCTTTTACTCTCCGCAACCGAGTATCGACGGAAAGAAGATCTTTGTGATCGGAGTGCAGCCTCGGGCAGAGCTGGTTCGGTTCGACACAAAATCTGGACAATTCGTTTCCTACCTTGGCGGCATCTCCGCAACATCAGTCACTTTCTCAGGCGACGTACAGTGGCTGGCCTACGAAACCTATCCAGAAGGAGAGATCTGGCGCAGCCGCGTGGATGGAACGGAGAAACTGCAACTCACGCGCAATCCCAGACAGGCGTGTTGTCCGCAAATTTCGTCAGATGGCAGGCGGATTCTGTTTGTTGCCTTCGAGCCAGGAGGTGACCAGAAAACTTACGTGGTCTCGGCAGATGGCGGGACCCCACAGGAAATTCCTGTGGGTGAGATTATCCAGAGCAAAAATTTTTCGCCCGGCGCCGCTCGGTGGTGCGGCGATGGCGACTCCATTATTTTCCATGAAAACCCGACGCCACGGTCAAAGATCCGGATTCTGGACATCAAAACCAAAAAAACTGCCCTCCTGCTTGGATCGGAGGGCTTGTTTGCAGCGAAGTGCTCACCCGATGGCAAGTACGTTGTTGCAGCCACGCTGGACCAGCTGAAACTGAGGCTGTATGAGTTTGCAACCGGGGAGTGGTCGGATCTGGCCACGCAGCAGATTGGCTACCCGCAATGGTCGGCGAACGGTGGGTATGTCTACTTCGATACTGGATTCAGCAAGGATCTGGCAATCTACCGAGTTCGCATCGCCGATCGGAAAGTCGAACGCATAGCCAGCCTGCAGAATTTCCGGCGCGTGGTGAATCCCTGGGTTTCGTGGATGGGACTGACACCGGACGGCTCACCGCTTCTGATGCGCGATATCGGGAGTCAGGAAGTCTATGCTCTGGACTTCGGCGAGCCCTGAGAAGGCGTGGCAGGGCTAGCCAAATTCTGATCGATAGCGCCCGATCAGTCGTTAATCAGGCAGTGCGCCGCAGGAATGATGATCCACAATTCTGCCCGTGCCGGTCGTCACATCTTTTTGGGGGCATTATGTTAGTGACCGAGCCGCATCGCGGCAGCTTCACTTATTAGCTAAAGGTAAGGAAGCGTGTTCAGCCATGTATAGGCCTCTACGCTGATCCGCAAGCAGGTGGGCGAGGCGGAAAGTCAACCTCGCAGCGCTGATTCATTTCTCTTTCGGCGGTTCCCACAATTCAATTCGGTTTCCATCGGGATCCATGATCCACGCAAACCGTCCGAAATCGCAGTTCTCGCGATGCGGATCGATCTCAACTCCCGCCTTCTTCAGCTCCTCCAGCAACCCGTCCAGATCATCCACACGATAGTTCAACATGAAGCTGGCTTTGCTTGCCCCAAAATACTTTGTACTTCGCGGAAAGATTGACCAAGCCGTCGCCCCCTTTGCACCCGGCTCACTTCCGTCTGGCGCCTGCAACTCGCGCCACTCAAATGTAGCGCCCTGTCCGTGCGGCTCGCGCTTAATGCCAAGATGCTTCTCATACCAGTCATACAAATGCTCCGGGCTCTCAGACTGAAAAAAGATTCCGCCAATACCTGTCACGCGTTTCATGAGTGAGTCTCCCCGCCAACTGTTTTTGTCAATATCAATCGCTGAAAAGAGCCTTGCGAAGATTCCGACTTTAGTCAAACGTCTTGAGCGCAGTCCAGAGTTCATTAGAGTTCGTCGGACTATGACGCTGGCCCTCTGCCATCTCATGCTAACCTAAATCCCGGTAAGTCGCGCAGGCTCAGAGGACAACTTCGCGCTAGTACTGCCTCGAGGTTGCTTTTCAGAATGAGACGGAACTACCAGCAACACTATGCTAGCTCCGGAAAAATCTGCGGATTGAAATTTCAACACTAAGCGCGCTCAAAATCCCGCGTCCAAAACCCCTTGCGAGTCTGATTGGACGCGATTGAGGCGCTTCAAACTCCCGACCAAATCGCAGTGTTGGGACTAAATTGCCCAGTTCTGAACATGGAGGCCCGAGACTCGGCGAAACTCACGTTGATTATTCGAAACTAGGACGAGTTTGCGACCAACCGCCTGCGCAGCGATGAGCGTATCGAGACCGCGCATCTAACGGCAACTTGGACCTTACAGCAACTTCGCGAAGCAATCCCAAGCGATCATTCCTATTCTTTCCTGATTCGGGACCGTGATTCGATCTTCGCAGCAGAAGTGGACCGGCAGTTTAACGCTTTTGGACTGAGGGTGCTGCGCACACCGGTGCGAGCACCAAAGGCGAACGCCTATTGTGAAAGATTAGTGGGAAGTGTACGCCGTGAGTGTTTGGATTTCATGATTCCGCTAGGCGAAAAACATCTGCGCAGAATCCTGGCGGAGTGGGTTACTCATTACAACCAAGGGCGCCCTCATTTGAGCCTCGGACCAGGGATTCCTGAACCTGCCGTGGTATTTCTACCGTTGCAAGGTCACGATAGACATTCCTTCGCCCAGGACTGCAAGGTCGCAGCTCGGGCGGTTCTCGGCAGCCTCCATCATGAATACCGGTGGGAAAAGATCGCCGCGTGAAGGACGGGAAGAGCTGAGAGGACACGGCGTTTTGAATGCGTCTTCCAATATCTAGTGCCTCTACCGGTGGGAAGGCCGGTGCTTTTCGCTTGCGGCGAGACAAACCGGTTGGGATAAGAATTCGTTGGTTCCTATCTGACTCAATTTCGTCTCCAGCACGTGCTCGAATCCAACGATTACGACCGCTCCTGTCAGACAACAATGTGTATATATAAGGTTGAGCGGATGCTTTGCCTTCGGATCGGTCAGAGTTCAAAACTGGACGCAATTATTGCGCAGCACAAGTCGGGCTTCGCCGCATAAGATACAGGGGAAGACAAGAGAAGAGAACACAAAGAGAACGGCCCGCCTTGCGAGGCGAACCCTGTGAAGGCAGCGGAAAGACAATTCGAGACTCGGTGTTTGTTTAAGCGCAAATTTGGCCGGACTCCGACGCGGTAAGCTATTGACGGAAGCAAGAGCAGTTCTGAGTTGGGCTTTGGAGACACAACATGAGACCCATCGCCGTCTTCCTGCTGGTGGCCGCTGTGAATGTCGCGTGGGCGGTGCCAGACGAGGCGCGAAACAAGAGTGCGGTGGAGTACGGGCATCAGACCCAGAAGCAAGCCGAAAAGGCCGCCGAGAAGCAGCAAAAGGCATATGAGAAGGCGGTCAAGAAGGAACTGAAAAAAGCAGGGAAAGACTTTAAGAAACAGCAGAAGGCAGCGAGGCAAGCCGCGCATAACGCGAGCAAGAACATGAGTCATTATTCCCGGAGCGGCTCTAGCTAATCGTAGCGATTAGAAGGCCGAACAATGGCCTTCCGAGGGACGGGAGCAAGTGGGACTACATTTTTTTGGCTCCTGCGCAGTGACAATTGAGCCGCAGAAAAAGCGAAAAAGCCGCTTGCAGCCGCTAACGACAGCTGCTTTCAGATATTTGGCCATGTTTCTCCGCCTTACTACACACTACGTACTGATGCATTCCCTCGCATCGGTTCAGTCGCGTGTGTACGCATACCCATTCACTTTATCGACGTTGCGGAAGTGAACTTACGTTACGGTCTGGCGGTCGCGTGTTTCAAAAAAGACGAATGATGTACGAAGTGTAGCTGCCGTTTTTGGATTAAACCCTCACTCGCTACGACAAGTTTATTTGATGGGAGTCCCCAAGGGCTTCTTTGTCCTGAAAATAAGTGCGGCGCGACAGTTCCAGGGGAGGAGAAATTACAAGAGTCACAGTTGTCGGGGCCATCTTAATCGTCGCAATGGCCCTACTTACCTTGGTGGTGATTCAGTCTCTGACTGAGGGGATGAAAAGCAATCAGAAGAAAACCGGTCAGTAGCTTCCTCTTTTGAAGCTGAGCGGAGCCCATGCTGAAAAACGAATCAAAGCCGGATGTAGTCGAACGAATAGAGACTCCTTCTGAGCCCCAAGGTGCAGATCCGCGCCCAGAACCGTCGTCTTTGCATTCTGATGTGATAGCATCCGCCTCGGTAACGCCTTCTTTGGTCACTGGAGGAACAGTGCCCCGAAGAAGGTTTCAAAGAGGCAGGCTCATCCAACGTGGGAAAACTCCTATGTGGGTAGGCATGTTTAGAGAAGACAGGTTGCAGCCAACTTTCAAACGCATCAGGCGCACCATGACGCTCGGCCCAGTCAGTGCCATGTCACGCCGTCATGCTTTGGCGGCGTTACAGCCTTTTCTGGATGCAGTGAACACTGCTGCTGCACCAATCGCGATGAAAAGAGGAAAATCCTTCGCGGAAACGGTAAAGGAGTGGCAGGAACAAATCGCCGTGAATCTCAAGCCTTCTACAGTTCGCGCTGAACTTATGGAGCGGGCGATGGGAATCGAATTGCATCCCCAAATCAAAAGCCTTGTGCTTTGATGGCGTTGCCGCCCTTCCAGAAGTCGATTGGAGTCAAATGGAGTTCAGTTGAGACGGCAATAAAATCGAACTCTCACCCGTGGCTTGGAAAAACAGAAACAAAAATCTGGCCAGAAGGCTCAATGATCAAGCCGCTTCGACGGTGAGTCTTAGTCCGATTGCCTTGGTGACGGCGACCAGTGTGGAAAGCCGTGGGTTGCCACGTACCGACAAAGCCCTGTAAAGACTCTCGCGCTCGATGCCGGCCGCTTTAGCAACTTTGGCGAGGCCTTGAGCCTGGGCGAGGTGGCGCAGGGCAATCAGCAGCACCCTGGGCTCGTCCCCATCTTCCAAGGAAGCTTTGAGGTACTCGGCAGCAAAATCCGGGTCCTTGCGGAGTCGTCGAACGATGGCCTCGTCATGTGAAGTGCTGGCTTTGCGTTTCATGAGGTTCAGGTCCTTTCCTTGTAATCCTTAAGGTATTCCGCCGCCCGCTCAATGTCTGAAGACTGCTTTCGTTTGTCTCCGCCACAAAGAAGCAGCGCACATTCCCTCCCAATCATGGCGTAATAGACTCGATAGCCTGGGCCCCAATCAATCCGCAGCTAAAATAATCCATGGCGAAGAGATTTGCAGTCCCCAAAGTTCCCGGCGGCCACCCGATTGATTCGGCTCGCAATCTTCGCTTGCGCGCGGGCATCCGCGAGTCGCGTCAACCAATCGTCGAAGACGTCCCTTCCGGATCGGCTAACGTAGTGCCGAATTTCGATCACGGCTTGCATTGTAACCTATAAGTTACAATGTGAAAAGCGATTTCACCTCACCATGACGCAGTTGCCATTGGACTTCGTGGAACCAATACTGTGCCCGACAAAATCGAGCGCCGAAAGAATTCAAGTGGAGTCAGGGGCTAAGTTGGAGTGTTGGAGTCAAGACCAAGCTAAATTATTTATCTTCAGTGGGTTTGGAGCGGGCGATGGGAATCGAACAAATCCAATCAGCCAAAACAAGGCGTTACTGCCCGCTTTTCAGTTCAATTGGAGTCAAATGGAGTCAACAAAAACATTATCTCGAGTTCGTCTGCACTCCGCCCGCACTTCGTGCGAGATGAGTTTGGCATCTGACGCCGATCCTCATCGATGAAATGACCCCTGCCTTGATCGTAGTATCTGGCGCGGTAGTATGATGGGCCGGTCGCGATGATTTTTGCGATGGTCGGATTAGATCGGTCCGACATCGACCACCTGCCCGGGCTCGATTACGAGTAGTGCCTGAGCGCATAGCGGCATCAGCGGCAACAAATCCTTCATGCGGTTGGATCTGGCGCACAGGATCAAAATAGCGACCTTACGGCCGGTCATGTTCTGTTGGTATTTGATGTTTCGGTCGCTGGTGAGCAGCACATCCCATTTACCTTCAGCAATTGCCAAAAGTTCACCGTTCTTCTTTGATCCAAATCCTGCTTGACGGACAAGTTGACACTCGTGACCCAACGCAGTGAGGGCGCCCTTCAATTTTGCGGGAAGGCACTCATCCATCAGGATTTTCATTTGGCGAAGCGTGCAAGCATAAGAGCCTTTGCTTCTTCGAGTGCGGCGATCGCTTGCTCTCGGCGGACACCGGGATACTGTTCTAGAAACTCGTCCAGAGTTTCCCCGCCCTCAAGGTAGTCCAGAAGTGTCTGGAAAGGAACGCGCGTGCCACGGAACACCGGCTCGCCGCTGTGAATATCAGGATCTTGGATGATAACGCTGTGAGAGACGGTAGCCATGGCGAACCCCCTACGGATAGTCCGATTATGCCATTGATTGGAATCAACGGCTCTGGAAAGTGTCCCTGGGTGAAACCACAACCCACATCTTGAATGCGCATGGCACAGATGGTGGACGCCAAGCCGTAGTGGACTGCAAAACCCGCACCCATTGAAAACAAAACTCCAAAGGGTGCGCCACCCTAATTCGTTTAAGACTTTACCTTTGCCGCCTCCAGGGCTACCCAAACTCAACCGAGCTCCTCTATTGCCCAGCGGATAATTTCCTCCACCTGAACTCTGTTCGCAATGCAATGGCAGTCACTGTAGCGTATGCAAGCGCAAACGCCATCGCCACCAAGCGAGGATCGAAGCCGTATTCTTGTCTGGATATCCGATTGACTATGGCACGTATTCCAAATGTGCCACCTATTCCCGCGAAGCCGATAAGTACGTACCCGGCCAAAAGGACTAAGACATTCCGTTTTCGCCTTAAAGACCGGGTGAGCAAGAGATAAAAATAGGTTACTGCACCGCAAATGCATCCTAAAGCAGCTCCCAATATAATCAGCATTAATGTTCCTCAACTAAATCATTCAATCTTGTGAGACTTTCAGTCAATTACACCCGCAACCGCCAGCACCGTCTAGTGATTTGCCGGTCATGGGAAGTAGAACCGAAGGCCCAAATGAGTAGATTTGATTCGTAATTATTTCCTCTGTTGTTTCAGCCACGAACCCATTTGCAGATGGGGCTCCCATCAGTGGCGAAACAGCCCCCGCGAGAGTGGAACCGAGGGCAACTGCCATGGCTTGATTTTATGGCACTTGCCATCAAAATGGAGAACCTGTCCAAGCAGGTCCCCGGCAAAGGCCGAGCCCCCGCCAATAAGCATGAGCGTCCCGATCCCCGGAGTAGGGTCAATCGCGCCTATTCCTGCTCCGATGGTGCCCCCAATAATCGTGGCCATGGCTATATCAAGCGCATCGCCGCCCGTAGATGCTGAACCAACAGCACCATTAATAGCACCACCTAGCAACCCTACAATTGTCCCGACTATCGGATCTTTGCCCTTTGGGTCCTTGGACAGAATTGGACGATTGTGGACATAAGAATAAAAATTGATGCCAGCGCGGAAATTAATGGGATCTTCGGATAAGAACCTCCCGCTATTGGGATCGTAGTATCTGGCCCGATAGTAAGAAGGGTTGGCCACATTCACGGAAGCATTCGACGCTTCATGCTCGGTCACCGGATTGGCACTCTACGTGCGCTGAAATCTGACCAATGGACTGACCAGAAGACCTATCCAAAATAGAGTACAAACTAACATCGATAGAGAAGCCAACCGACTAACGCTACGAAAGAAACGAGAACTGTCTTCAGTTTTTTCTGTTCGCCAGAGCCAGTAAGCAACAGCTGCGAGCACACCTGATCCAGCCAGAAATGCAAGTTGCGTGCTTTGCCCGACGACAATGTGGCCACCGCCGCCGTACCCCGAGAATTTCCACCACGCCCAGAAAGCCGCCCACGTGCGCTCCAGAACAACAGCCCACTGCAAAGCGGCCCCGAATGCCGTCGTCACTATTAGAGCGTGTCTGCCGAGTTCGAATTGACTTCTCATCAGTTACCTCACGGAACGACAACAACAGTTCCGAAGTCTTTCAAGGAACCGGGAGACGACCAGAACTTCCACCACGGCTTAAAATTGTCGGGAACTGTCGTTGTCTTTGTATTGTTAATCAGGTTGAAAGCTTTGTTCCAATCATTCCAGTCTTTTGCGGCAATGCAACCTATCGTCCGCCCAGGATGATGCAGACGGAAATGAGTTCGTCCGGTCACGTCGTCCACGTCGTCATATGGGGTCTTATCCTGCTTGTCCAAGCGAAACTCGTCTGGCTTCCTCTGCTGTTCAAGAATGTCGTATTTCCCTTGCGGTATTGGATCGCCGAAAGGTTTCCCACCGGATTCAACGTTGAGAATTACGGTTTCACCCGTATTCAAATCTGTGAGGGTCAGCTGCCCCGTACTTTGATAATAGACCCCGAAGACAAGCATTCCTGAAGGGTCAACAGCGTAGATACTGGTGTCCGAACTGGAAGATTTGTAGATTCTTCGTCCGAAGGGATCGTATTTGAAGCTAACTGTGGCGCCATTGGCGTCAAATACGGCTCCGTCTCTCGGCAGGTGTCTGCGGCTTGATCGAGCATTTACGTATCCCATAAAAAAGAATGAAGAGCGAGACGGCTTTTTCGGCTATTACAACAACGTTGAATTCGTTCACAGACAGTCGGCCTGCACTCACCGGTTGGTATATTTGGCGCTGCGCGATCACAGCAGCAAAGCTGGCAAATATGGCCAGAACTGCACTAATCAGCTTGATCGGAAAGTTCGTCTGGAATCTCTTGAGGCAAAAGACGTAAAGAAGCACAAACGCCCATTCGCTGACAGCCAGAAGCAAAACTACAAGGTGTCCGACCAAGCCCACGTTACTCGTTGTCAAGATCATCATTCGCACCCGCATCCTGATCCGAATGGCATGGCGGATATTTCAAGCGGCAGGAGGTTCGCTCCTATCCCTGGCGTAAATACTCCTGGCCCCCCGGTAATTGCTGTTTTTGTACCCGTGGCAATCCATCCCTCTGCTCCATCCGCAAGTAGTCCGCCGCCCCAACCTCCTAACGCGCCACCTGCCGCAGCTCCCAGGGTTGATCCCAGGTTGATTGGCTTGCATTTATGCCATCCGTGCCCGGAGGCAATCTGGCCCCCAAGATCACCAAGAGCAGTAATCGCCACAACCGTGCCGATTCCGAGACTCGGATCCAAGGCCCCAATTACCCCGCCGGTAAGCGCGCCGGCCCCGATGCCTGCGAGAATGTCGCCAAGGCTTGCGTTCTGGTCCACTGCCGCACCTATTCCACCATAGATTCCACCCAGAACGGCACCCACCGTCGCTCCGATGACCGGGTCTTTACCTTTGGGATCACGAAGTCTGACCGGCTTGTTATACACGTAAAGATAGAAGTTCACTCCGGCTCTGAAATTGATGGGGTCTTCGCTCAGGAACCTTCCGCTTTGCGGGTCGTAGTATCTGGCGCGGTAGTATGATTCGGAGGTTTTGCGGTCGAATTCGCAGATGCTCTGCATTTTATGTTGCCTGAGGCTGCACGCAGTTCTCAATTCAGGCTGCCGACAAGCACAATTTCTCCGGGCTTGATTTTCTCCAGAGCGGATAGAACCGATGGAAAGTGCTGGCGAAGATGTTCCAAACGGTTGGAGGAGGATTTGAGAACGATGATGGCGATTTTGCGGCCCGTCAAATTTTGTTGATAGCGAAGGTTCGTGTCCAGGGTAACCAAAACATCAAAGACAACTTCTGCCAGGCTCAAGAGTTCACCGTTTTTCTTTCCCGCCCACCCCGATTCCTGCACGGTGCGGCACTCGTGGCCCCGATCCACAAAGAGTTTCTTGAGTGTCCTGGGCGTACACTCATCGATCAAGACTTTCATTTCAGCTGGGCGACGAGACTCAGACGAGCTTCTTCGATGGCAGCCACCGCCAGTTCGCGACTGACACTGGGATATTGTTCGATGAACTCAGCCAGAGTTTCGCCGCCTTCTAGGTACTCAATCAAGATTTTGAACGGAACCCGGGTACCTCGGAATACTGGCTCGCCTCCGAGTATCTCGGGGTCCTTGACGATCGCGCTTTCAGAGGCGGTAGCCATGGCAGACCCCCTGCGGATAGTCTGATTATGCCATTGATTGGAAGCAACTGCTCTGGAAAGTGTCCTGGAGGAAACCACAACCCACATCTACAAGGCGCACGGCGGCGCAGATGGTGGACGCCAAGCTGTAGCTGACTGTAAACCCGAACCCTTTGAAAAACAAAACTCCAAAGTGTGCGGCACCAAAATTCGTCTTCCGAATTTACCTGTGCCCCATAGGATCGACTAATCCGGCTGGCCGCTCGAAACGTAGCCTTATTTTGTCCCCCGGAAGAATCCCCCCGAAACTACCGCGCACGAATTGCACCAGGTATCATCAAACAACTTAAGTGGTGCTATCTTTTAACTCTTGACATCACTATTCAAGTGTCGCATCATTGCTTCTATGAGAACCACACTTTCATTGGATGATGATGTCTTTCGCGAAGTAAAGGCCTACGCAGAGAGCAGGGACGTGGCCATGGGCAAAGCGGTATCAGAATTGGTGCGGCGAGGGCTTCACGCACCCCTGCAGACCAGGGTGGTAAACGGATTCCACGTCGTCGACCTGCCTTCGGGATCGCCGGCCGTTACAGCCGAAGATGTCAAGAAACTTCAGGATGAGTTGGAGTGAAAGTCGGTTTCTTGTTGGACGTTAACGTCCTGATCGCCATGGCTTGGCCTACTCATCGGGATCACGAGAAGGTGCTGGAATGGCTTGCGCATCGCGCGCGCGAAGGATGGGCAACGTGCCCCTTGACCCAAACCAGCTTTGTGCGCATTCTCTCCAACCCTGCTTTTTCAGCAAATGCACTCACCCCAACGGATGCGCTCACCCTGCTGCAAGCCAACCTCGCACATCCAGCGCACCGATTCTGGGCCGATGAAGTCAGTTTGATAGATTCCTTGGAGCCCTTCGCCCAAAAGCTAGCGGGTCATCAACAGGTGACCGATGCGTATTTGTTGGGACTGGCGATACACAAAAAGGGGAAACTCGTAACGATGGACCGAGGCCTCCGGACGTTGTTACCCGAGAAGAGCCCGGAACGAGACTTCGTGGTCCTGATCTGACTTCCGTTGCGGCGCGAATCTCTCCCCTTCACGCAAGGGGTGCACCTTGCTTTGGCCAAGCTGAGATCTGTATCGGACCAGGTCTCTCCGGAATGTACAACGGTGCAACTGGAGCGGGCGATGGGAATCGAACCCACGTCCGAAGCTTGGGAAGCTTGATATAGATGAGCAAAAACGCACAAATTGGCGGCAATTTGACGTTTTTCGAAATTCTCAAATGGATTCCAATTGGAGCAGCGGACCCCATGCAAGGCGCCACCGCCAAAGCCAAGGAGGCATATCAGGACTTCCTCGCACTCTGGAAGGACGCTGACCCCGACATTCCTATCTTCATCGCTACCAAAGCAGATGTAGGCGAATCTGCAGTAATAGTCTGCCTGCGTGTCAACGTTGACTTGTTTCCTGCCCCCAACCTAACATCATCTGCGACACATGTCGGGTACCAACTCGTTTATCGGCCAGACCATTTCGCACTACCGCATTCTTGAAAGGCTCGGTGGCGGAGGGATGGGTGTTGTCTATAAAGCGGAGGACACCAAGCTCCACCGATTCGTTGCCTTGAAGTTCCTTCCTGACGGGTTCGTCCCAGATTTGCAAGCTCTGAGCCGCTTCGAGCGTGAGGCGCAGGCTGCCTCTGCTCTAAACCATCCGAATATTTGCACAATTCATGAAATAGGCGAACACAACGGCCAGCCTTTCATCGCTATGGAGCTTCTCGAGGGCCAGACGCTTAAGCACATGATTGACGGTCAGTCGTTGACCTCGGAACAAGTTCTGGAATTTGGGATAGAAATAGCAGATGCCCTTGAAGCTGCCCATGCCCAAGGGATCATTCACAGGGACATCAAGCCAGCAAATATCTTTGTGACCAAGCGCGGTCACGCCAAGATTCTTGATTTTGGGCTAGCGAAGGTGGTTCCCGCTGGCTCAAGCGGCGCGGCTTCACAGATGCCGACCGTCACACTGGAACAATTCTTGACCTGCCCCGGCGCGACAGTGGGCACCATTGCTTACATGTCGCCCGAGCAAGCACGCGGCGAAGAGCTAGATGCACGGTCGGACCTGTTCTCGTTCGGTGCGGTGCTCTACGAGATGGCAACAGGACGGATGGCATTCCCCGGCAATACGACAGCAATCGTACACGAGGCGATTCTGAATCGAGCACCTACTCGTTTAGCACGAGTGAATCCTGACTTGCCGACGGAGTTAGAGCGGATCGTCGGCAAGGCCCTGGAGAAGGACCGCAAGCTGCGCTACCAAAGTGCTGCCGATATTCGGACCGACCTGCAACGATTGAAGCGTGACTCAAGTTCGGATCGCGCACCGGTTGAAGAGCCGCAAGAGAGGGACCGAGGTCGGGGATCAAGGCGTCGTTTGACTCTTGGTATCTCCGTTCTGTTATTGGTAGCGTGCGTTACAGGAGCGGCGTTGTTCCTTTACAATCACCGGCATGTTGCTCCATCGCCAGTGCAACGCGCCTTAACGCGGATTACCTTTGACGACGGCTTACAATATGAAGCAACGTGGTCACCCGACGGCAGCTTCATCGCCTACAGTTCTGACCGTGTAGGGAAGTTCGACATCTGGGTGCAGCAAGTAAGTGGCGGCGATCCCGTGCAGATCACCAAGGGACCAGGGCAAAACTGGCAGCCAGACTGGTCACCCGATGGGAAGAACATTGTGTATCGTTCCGAAGATGGAGATGGCGGCTTGTTCGTTGTGCCTGCTTTTGGCGGTGATGGAAGGGAAAGACGGATCGCATCGTTCGGATATCATCCTCGTTGGTCTCCAGATAGCTCGCAAGTCTTGTTTCAAACCCAGTTTATGCCATTAGGCTTTTCTGACAAGTTCTATGTGGTCCGTCTTGACGGCACGCCTCCTCGCGAAGTCCTGGCCGACTTCATTGCGGAGCACAAGCTGATTCCGATTTCAGCGGTGTGGCATCCGGACGGTAAGAGGATTTCTATATCGAACTTCAGTTCCAGCCCGGGCTCCATCGTGATTTGGACGGTACCAACAGCAGGAGGGGCTCCAATCAAGACCGAGATCGATCCTACAATCGAAAAACAGGTGGAAGGATCAACTGGACCGAGAGTCCCGATCTCATTCGCAACTGCAGAAGGTGTAACCGAGGGAATCCAGCCAGGGATGTCTTTCTCCTGGTCACCGTCTGGCAACGCGATATATTTCGAAAGCCTCTTTAGAGGGACCATAAACATTTGGAAAATGAGCATCGATCCGGGATCACTCCGGGCGACTGCGCTTGACCGCCTGTCTAACGGTCCAGGACCAGATGTCGGAGTTGCCATTTCGCACGATGGCAAGAGACTCGCCTTTACGGCAATGTCGCAGCATAGGCGGACCCGGCTTTTTCAGTTCGATGGTTCGACCCGCCGTCTCAGCGGCGAAGGTCAACCAATAACTACAGCTGGAAGGGCGGCCGCCTTCCCGCAGCTGTCGAGAGATGGCAATCGGCTCGCGTTCTCTACCCTGCTCGACAACGGCCGATGGGAGCTCTGGCAGAAATCGTTGGTCGACGGGCGAGAAGGTCCTGTTATCACAGATGATTATTCTCGTACTTTCCCGCAGTGGTCGTTCGATGGGACGCAACTTGCGTACAATCGCGCAAACACCAACGAAAACAAAAGCGAGCTGATGGTTTGGTCAAGCCAAAGTCACAGTGAAGAGCCGCTCACAAGTACATCCGCCGGAATTTACGATTGGTCCCCGGACGGCAAGTGGCTTCTGGTGTCGAAAGCTGGTGGCGACAGTCGCGCGGAAATCTGGATGCTGCCCCTTGCTTCCGCACCCCACGCGGACACGGCAGGACGAAAGATTGCTTCCGATCCCAAATACGATTTGTGGCAGGCAAAATTCTCCCCGAATGGTCGGTGGATCGCATTTAACGCCGTCGCCAACTTGCCTACTTTGTTGGAATCATCTATCTACGTGGTGCCAGTGGGAGGTGGTACATGGACCCGCATAACGAAGGGAAAGCCCTGGGACGACAAGCCTCGTTGGTCTCCAGATGGGAAGACGATTTACTATATCTCGGGCATTGGTGGATTTTTCAATTTATGGGGAATCCACTTTGATCCATCCACGGGCCGACCTGTCGGGGAACCCTTCCAACTCTCGGCGTTCAAAAGGCCATCTCTCATGATTCCTCAAAAAATGAGTCTAGTCGAGCTTTCGCTCAGCCAGGACAAGCTGGTTCTGACCGTGGAGGAAGATTCGGGCAGCATCTGGGTGCTTGATAACGTAGATCATTAGGCGGACCGGAGACACCCTTTCCCTACAATGGGTTCTGCTATCATCCACGAACGCTCGGGAATGCTAGAATCCCGGACAGGATGAATAGCTGCCCCATCTGTGGCAAGCCGGTCAGGGCGAACGGTTCAGACTGGAACAGCGATTACTGCGGCTGGCCCAAGATCGAAGGTCGAAAACGGTTAGTGCCACTACCTTGGTCTCTTCTAACTGGACGAAAGAGGTGCCGCGAGTGTGGAGCCACTCGGATTCTTCCCCCGAGATCGCAGCAGTCCCGATGGACACTGGCATAGCTGCTCGCTCTGCCGTAAAGTTAGCGGCGTAAGGACAAGAGAATCATCGAGGTTTATGGAGCGGGCGATGGGAATCGAACCCACGTCCGAAGCTTGGGAAGCTTGGAATAAAATTCAAAAACGTTGGAATTGGCGGCATTTTTAACGATTTTGGACGCGCTGGATGGAAAATGAATGGAAAATAGCGATGGATTTGAAGTATGGCAGAGGCGGTGGGGATCGAATACGACCCCCTATTTTTAAGTCCCGCGATTTGATGGCGTTGCAGCCGCCTACCAATTTCAATTGCTGATTCTGCTGACTGACACTCTACCTCGAAGAGCCAAATGAAAAGTGCTTCTTGCTTTTGGTGCCAAGTTCGCAAGCCATTCGTGTGCGTTGACTTGTCTTCCGCCCCCAACCTAAGATGAGCGCCTGATGGCAGACTCTTCATCGCTGATTGGCCAAACCATTTCGCACTACCGAATCCTCGAGAAACTCGGCGGCGGCATGGGTGTTGTATATAAGGCCGAGGACACGTGACCTCGCCGCTCCGGGCCGTTGCGATCTTACCTCGGAGTGATTTTCATGAAGTTTCGCGGGCCGAAGGCACTAAATGACCGGTAAGCCGACTGATCGTCCAAGTGAAGCTCATCTCGGTAAACGTCAAGTCCTGGCAGTGAGAACTGTCGCAGCTTCAGAGTTATCCACTCGCTTGTGAACACTTACTCCCAACCCAGTAGGTACCTCTCGAAATCGAAGCTGATTCGTCGCGCTCTCAGCGAAGTAAGTGATAAGTACCCATCCACTCCCGGCAGAAAGCCCGCCGGCGAGTTTCGCAGCAACACTGCGCGCTGCTCGAGTTCGGTTTTGTTCAACTGCACCGGAGGCAGCGTGACGACATCCAAGGATGCGCTTCCACTCAGGCTAGCACCGCCAATCTGCCGCTCGATTTTCACATTCGGCAATCGTTCCGCCATCCGGTCACGGTAAAGCAGAATTGTCCGCACGCCTGAATCTACTAGGAGTAGCACGGGGCGATTCACCATGCGTACCTCGACGGCCAGGTAGGACTCGTTTATCTCCATAACAGCACTCGACCGCAATGTTTGTGGAGTCCCAAACGTGATTTTTCGTCTGGCAAAATCGATAGTGAAGCTTCGCAGCCGTAACACATCCAGCCCAATCATGCCGTCCAAGGCGGGAGAAGTTTCGCGCAGATAATCCAGATCGTTGATCATCACGGGCAACTGGTGAATTCGTATTGGTCCAAGCTGAAAATCCGTAACCTCGACCATATTCTGAGTCAGAACGCGATCGAGATTTACGATTCGCACCGGCCGGGGAGCTTGCGCCAACCCTTGTGCGAGTTCCGGCCTCACAATGCTGTGCGTCGCGCCAGTATCCAGCGCAAACTTAGCAAGACGCTGTCCTTTAATTCGCACTTCTACAACAATCAAATAACCGTCCTGCACAGTGAAGGGCACCTCGGCAACGCCCTCTTGGCTTTCTGACAGTGTTGATCGCGCGCTCCTCTCACTCCTGCTCTCCATTGACGAGGTCTTTCCCTCTGCTGGCGCAACAACCGTTGCCACACAGGCCAAACAGACCAACCTTTTGGACCAGAAACTTGTCGTTTTCATGGCACTCTCTCCGCCCGCGGTTGCGGGAGCGCCAACACTCCGTCAGGTGGGAACTCTCAACCATGGAGCGGGTCTGAGATGAATCTGGAATCCGTGTGACACGGCAAGTTGTGCAGATTCAGTGTGAAGGGGAGCCTACGGGGATGAGGGGATGCGGTAAGAAAGCGTGTTAAACTCGCAACGAATTACGCGACAGGCACGCGTGAGCAGGACGTCCCACCTATGTATCGCTTCGGCGCATATCAGTTGGAACCAGCCACCCATGAATTGCGCAAGAGCGGCATCCGCGTAAAGATCCAAGAGCAGCCGTTTGTGGTGCTCCTGAAGTTGCTGGAGCGTCCCGGCGAACTGGTAACCCGCGAGGAACTCCGCTTGGCGATCTGGCCATCCGATACCTTCGTGGATTTCGACACCGGGCTAAACACCATCATCATGCGTCTGCGGGAAGTGCTCAGAGATTCCGCTGAGGTCCCACAGTTCATCGAAACAGTGCCGAAACTGGGGTACCGCTTCGTCGCACCCGTAGAGTCCTTCAAGAGAGAACAATCAAGTAAGGGCAGGGGAAGAACCAAGAACTACGTGCCGATTTTATTCGCTGTAGCGGCGATCACCGTTGGCATGCTGGCCGTATGGAAGATTGCTCACCGAACTTTGGACGCGCCGAGAGTTTTGCGATTCACAGCGCTGACCAATGACGGGCAAGCAAAGAGCGGACCGATGGCTACTGACGGTTCGCGAATCTATTTCAACGAAGACTCGCCAGGGCTCCGCTCCCGCATTCTTCAAGTGTCCGTCAAGGGTGGAGAGGCGGTTCCCTTTTCCGTGCCGCTCAAGCAGCCTGCAGTGCTTGACCTATCGGTAGATGGAACCGAGCTTCTGATCGGAAGCGAGGATGGATTAGAAACCATTTCGCTTTGGCTGTTGCCTGTGGCGGGCGGATCGCCACGCCGCATCGGGACGATTCTTGCTGTGGATGCGCGGTTCGGTGCGGATGGAACCAGCATCATCTACGGCAGCGGACATGACATCTATTCGAATGGCCTTGACGGCGCGTCGCCTCGAAAGCTCCTTACGGTGGACAACACTCCTTTCTCATTTCGTTTTTCGCCGGACGCGATGGCCTTTCGATTCACCCAGTTTGATTACCTAGTTGATTCCATGAGCATCATGCAGGCCGATGCGGATGGGGCGGGACTTCACAAAATGTTTGGGGGATGTTGTGGGACATGGACTTCGGATGGGAGGTTTTTCATTTTTCAGAGTAGAAGTGCAGAGCAGAGACTCGAACTCTGGGCATGGCCGGAAGAAAAACGATTCCGGTGGTGGAAGCGAGATGATAAGCCAATCCCGTTGACCGCAGGCCCCCTGAATTTTCAGTACCCTTTGCTGAGTAGGGATGGCAAGGAGATTTTCGCCATTGGGGGCTCTCGTCGAGCTGAAGTGATCCGCTACGACTCGCGCAGCCTCCAATTCGTGCCGTATCTCGCCGGAATCAGCGCTGAGGGATTGGCATTCTCACGCGATGGAAAGTGGGTAACCTACGCATCGTTCCCAGAAGGCACGCTATGGCGAAGCAAAATGGATGGAAGCGAACGGCTTCAGCTTACCTTTCCGCCCTTGCGAGTGCTTTTGCCACGCTGGTCGCCGGACGGCAAACAAATCGCCTTCAACGCCACGCTCCCCGGCGTTATCTCGGGTGTCTATCTGATTTCGAGCGAGGGAGGCACACCGCAGCGGGTACTCCCGAGTGAGCAGAGCCAGACGGATGTGAATTGGTCACCCGACGGAAACTCGCTGGCTTTCGGCACTCTTAGCGAATCGAACATGCCGATTTATATTGTCGATCTCAGGTCCAAGCGCGTTTCAGCCTTGCCTGGTTCAAATGGATTCTTTTCGCCCCGCTGGTCGCCGGACGGAAGGTACATTGCAGCCATCACAACCGAAACCTTGAAACTGATGCTCTTTGATTTTGCAACTCAGAAGTGGGCAGAAGTGTTTGGCTCTGAAATCGGCTACCTATGGTGGTCACACGAAGGGAAATACATTTACTTTCAGGACAAGCGTAATTCGGTGCAGGGTGCTCGTAACCTGGTCGTCCGCCTTCGCCTGAGCGATCGAAAGATCGAAAACATAGTGGATGTCGATAAGGTTGGACGCTTGACCACGGGGACGATCGTGGACTGGTTTGGACTTGCTCCTGACGACTCTCCTATATTCGCCCGCGACATAAGTACCTCAGAAATCTACGCGCTTGAAATGAACTGGCCGTAGGGCCTCCCAACTTTGAAACCCGACGGCCCGGCATTCTCGATTATCTGACGGAGGGCTTGAAGCTCTTTGTTCAGCGTCAGCAGATGGGGCATAGCTCTGCTGCGATGACGGCACGCTACACCGGAGAAATCCCACTGCAACAGGTCAAACAGGCATTCTCCAGACTAAAAACTCCGTTATTGGAAAATATGGAAAATGAGGTGGCGGCGTAACATCTTTAGAATCTGGAGCGGGCGATGGGAATCGAACAAATCTAATCGGCCAAAATAAGGCGTTACCGCCCACTTTTTTAGTTCAATTGGAGTCAAATGGAGTCAGATTGACGAGGACGCAAAATCTAAGGTCATCTTCACAGTGACTCCAGAATGCGGAATAGGCGCGCGTTGCCAATGCACTATTTCTGCCCGCTGAGGCCTAGTATTAGGATTGCAATCAGCCCGAAGCCGAGTCCGGTCCACTGCAGCACCGAGAGCTTCTCCTTAAAATAAAAGAGTCCCACAAGCACCGCGGCCAACACCAGGATTAAATTAACCATGGCACCGCCAACGGCGAGGTTGGCACGACTCGAAACCAGTCCAAAAAAGATGTAAGCCACCGGTGAGAGAACGATGACGGCAAATAAACTCGTCACACTGGAATGCTTCGCCCAGTTGGCGCTCAGCGAATCGCACAGAACAAAGAAGCCGACACTACAAATTGTGAGCCCCCAGACAATCAGTGTTGCCATCACGTTTGCTCCTCTCCCTCGGTCCAGCCATTCTTTTGCTCGCGCAATAAGCGCCAGTGGTTGGGCATCTGTTAGGGCAGCGCGCAGAGTCGCTACGTTCGCACTCTCATTCATGGCCAAACCCAGCCCGTCGGAGAACGTCTGTGTTACGCGTGGCAGAAGCCTTCACCTGTTGGGCCGCGATTTCCGTACCGCTCGCACTTCCCTTTCCTTCTGTACACTGGCTGTCATTTTTGCCTGTCTGAACAGAGTTAACCGTTCGCCCGAAAAATACGGGGAGAAACCGTAGCACGTGCAGAGCTGAAAGAGCCACATTTAGTCGCGGTGATGCTACCTGTTGATCCGCCGCCCTCAATGACTTCTGCCGCTTCGTTTCTCGCTTCGATGGCGTTTGTCCCATGGCTTTCCCTCCCGCGCTCTTCCGTGTGGGCCGCCCAGACGCTTTCGTCTCTGGGCCGCCTCTATAAGAGAAATCGCAAACCGATGGCAAAACCCGACACTCAAATCGTTTTTAGAGGCAATGCGTTCGAAGAGGCGAAAATCCGTTGAACCCCACGGAGGCGTAGCTGCTCGTGTAGGCACCGGTCAGTAGAATTTCTACCCTATCCCCCGCATCCAGATCCAAAGGGAGACGAGTATGGGGTCTTTTCATAGAGGATGTCGGCGCTATCGCAGGTGGGTCCTGCCAAAACAACTGGGCCGGGCACTCCTGTTCGCTTCGTCCGCAGGGGGTACTTGATACTCTCGTCGAGGGTCTCTGCCAGGCCGCCAAATTTGCCGACATCGAGGTAGACCCAGCGGATCTCGTCGTTGCGGGACTTCGAGACACCAGCACAACCTCGCTCTGAATCACACCGGCCTCGGCAACAAGCGATCGGCCCGGCTCCAGCATCAACTCCGGATGGGAGGGACCGAAGGCCTCATTCAGAGCGTTCGCAATCTCCTCGGCATACATGGACAGCGGGGGTACTTCGTCCTGATACGGGGCGGGAAAACCGCCCCCGATGTTCACGATGTCCAGCATGATTCCTTCGCGCGCTAGCCCGTTGAAACAACTTCGCCGTCTCTTGCAGCGGTTTTCGCCACTGCGTCGGATCGGTCTGTTGTGAACCAACGTGAAAAGTTAAACCCGCCGGCGTGCAGACCAAGCTGGCGGGATCAAGAAACAGCAGTTCCTCCG
This sequence comes from Candidatus Acidiferrales bacterium, assembly GCA_963741165.1. Lineage (GTDB taxonomy): Bacteria > Acidobacteriota > Terriglobia > Acidiferrales > UBA7541 > Acidiferrum. The sequence continues at coordinate 139,607 of CAVUHB010000005.1, forward strand.
CCATTTCGAGGTCGCACCCGAATTTCCGAGAGAGGGGCCAGCCGGCATTCTCGCCAGTGGTCAGAATGCGGCACATGACATCTGCGCCGGGAGCATGAGTTGCGAGCTTGCGCAATTCCATCTCGCTATCGAAGGCGAAGCGCCGCACACCACGCTTGGTAGGCGTGGGCGATGTCATTCGATTTCTTGATCGTGTTTCCGTAGGAAATCCGCGCGGGATGCACCCCGAGAGAAAGGCACAGTTCAAGCTCAGCCCGGCTGGCGACATCGAAGCCGGAACCCAAGGCAGCCAGCAGCGCGACGATTTCCTTTTCCGGGTTGGCCTTGACCGCGTAGTAGATCGATGAACACCAAAACGTCTGGTTCAGTTGACGGTATTTGGCCTCGATCACATCGAGATCCACTGCCAGGAATGGTGTTTCCGGTCGCGTCAGCAGAAAACGTTCGAGCTTTTCCGTCAATCGGCAGCGCTCCGGCCGCACCGGTTCTACCGGTCCAAGCACGGCTCCGTGTTGCGCGAGGTGCACGCCGCGGGCGTGGCTAGGCTAAGTTGTGATACCGCCGGACGACTCTCATGGCCGTTCATTCTTGTCAGTGCACTCATATTCGCGGGCTCCTCGTTTCCAGATGGTTTGTTAGAGGGGCATTGCGTTCTGGGTGGTTCGGATTTGCCTATCGTGTCCAGGCAACGATGACGATCGAAATCAAAGGCCAGGCGCTTCAGTTGAGCTGGTCGGCCCAACCACCCCGTTGAATGCCCGTACCGCAAAGACGCAGATCATCGAGGAGCAGGGCGCGGTCCACCCTGAGATCGAACGAACCGACAAGAATCCGAGGAATTAGAATTTCGCGGGCAGCAAAGGGTTTCAATTCACTGTTGAGAGACTGCTTGGTTTGGATGACCTTCTTGCCTGGCAACTGGCCTTCGCGTTTGCAATCAAAGAGCACGAGATCTGCCGCGCCCGTATCCACCAATAAGCGGACGGTTTCGTTGCCAACGGTGGCGTTAAGGGTCGCTGCGCGCCGCTCCGGCCCGGTCAACGCGGCGGTCTTCGACCCTTCGACGCGGCCAAACTCAATTCTTCTGCGTTCGTAGTCGATCGTGAAACTGCTTTCGCCCAGCACGTCCAGCCCGAGGATGCCGTCAATGCGCACCTTCAGTCTTCGCTCCGACGGTGAAAGATCCTGGACGAGCCCCGTGATTCCGCAGCCTCGAATTGGGCCCACGTGAATGTCTGGCAGAGCGGCACGCTTCACCGCCGCCTCCCCTTGAAAGAGCGGCAGTTGTTCCCTTTCTCCTGAGAGCCCTATCTTCGTCGCGGTCCGTACGTCGAGCGAGCTTGGGTTCGCTCCTGTGTCCACCAGGAAATTCAGCCCCCGCAGTTCTCCGATGTCGCCGTGCACTAAAATCAGATAGCCATCCAGCAGTCGAAACGGGATCTGCTTGCGCCCCTCCCTGGTAACGGAAGCCCCCGCTGATATGAGTAGGAAGACCAGAAACAAACCAGCCCGCCTTTTCAAGCTGGCTTCTCGCCCAGACAATTTTGGTTGCTCACCTCGCGAGCCAAACGCACGCCGCAGCACCGATCCTATCCATCGCAAGGCTCCCAGCGTCGAACACGCCATTTGCGCCCGTGGTGACGGAGGAATAGCTCGGGCCGGGTTCAGGGTGGTATCGACCTCAAGCGGTTTCCGAAACGATTGCCGTTCCATGGATTCCTCCTCTACCCGTAGACTCTGGGCGGTCTTGGTGGGAGTGGTTAGACCGCTTCTATAGGGGAAATCGCAAACGGGAGGGAAAACACGACACGGAATGGCTAAGGCGGTGAATTAACGGCTGGAGAGTTACCTGGCGTAAAGGAGCTTGGTCCGGGCGGAATGCTAGAAGTCTTCCAGGAGAGTCATGTCCTGCTGAAAGGCTCGTTCGTTAAACGCAAGGGTTCGGCCATCTGGCGAGACTACGGGGTTGTAAAACCAGGCAGTGCTCCCGGGATGCTCTGCCAGGACCTTCACGTTTCCTTCGAGGTCTACTTCCACGATTGCGAATTCATTGTCGCTTGCGCCGACGCCCGTCGCGTAAATCTTGGAGACGTCCGGACTCCAGACCGCTATCTGCACGTTCCAGCGCCGGTCCTTGAATTGCAACGTTTCCATCTGGCCGCTGGGCAGAGACATGATGTTCACACTCGAACGTCCGCCGTTCATTTCTCCGATCACAATCCTGCTTCCGTCAGGCGCTATCGACCACGTCGCCTCTTCCATCCCCAAATTCCCAATCTCCTTGCCTCGCCCGCTTTCCGGATCCAGGTAGTAGAAGAAGTATTTACCGTCCTTCTTTTCAGAGAACACGCAAGTATTGGCTTTCCGGGCGCAGGCGTATTCGTACACACCCTTTAGAAGCACCTTCATGCCGGTTCCGTCTGCATTGGCTATCATCAGCCGCTGCGAAGGATCGGCTTGGTTAAATCTGTCTCTTGCTGCGGTGAAAAGTATATGCCTTTCGTCCGCCGTCATGGCGGCCTTATAGAGATCCTCTTCTCCAGAGAGCAGTGTCTTCACTGCCCCGCCCGAGTTATCCACCTGAAAGACTCCCCATTTCCCGCTGCGGTTAGACGAGTAAAGCAGCGACTTTCCATCTGCCGTCCAGCCGTCGAGCCAGTTCGTCCAGCGGTCGTTTGTTACTACGCGTGGTTTGAACTCCTGGCTTTTGGCGTCTAGGTCTAAAGCCCAGATGCGGTCCAATAGGCGGGTTTGATTCACAATCATGCGTCTTCCGTCTGCGCTCGCGGAGAACGGCATCATCTCAAATCCTTCGAATCGGCTCAATCGTTTGGGTTGGCTCAACGCTTTGCCGTTGTTTGCATCAACTTCAATCGACCACAACTCTACGTGGCCGAGGCCATAGCTCTTGCTATAAACGATCCTGCCATCCCGGATCCAGAGCATGCCACCTTCGCCACCGCCGCTTTTTAGCGACTTCTCATGGACTACTGTGCCGCAGTTGGATCCGTTCGCGTCGCAAGTCACAATTGTCGAAGACTCTTCGTTCCCGCTCCCGTTTTCTACTCCGAAGTAAGCGATCCTTTCCCCGTTTGGCGACCACCGTATCACGGACGAGTATGCAATTCCTTTCATCTCCCCAATCTTGTGCGGTTCTTCACCGTTGGCGCCCATGATCCAAAGTTCCACACCTCGACTAAATAGAATCTTCGAACCGTCGGGAGACACAACAGCCCTGTCAACGCTAATTTCCGAAATTTTCCTTGCCGTCTGCTCCACGATGGACATTTTCCAGAGAGAGTTGGGGTTCGAACGCTGGACGAGCACGTGGTCGCTGTCCGGAAACCAATCGAGGGTACCTTGAAAGGAGTCGGGGAGCTCGCGTATTTCTCCAGTGTCTATCGCCAGAAGGGAGTCCTTTCTATGCGTGACCGTAAAAATTACGTACTTGCCGTTTGGCGAGAGCGCGGCCGCAACGACCGGATTCTCATCCGGATTCGCCGTCAGCCGTCTTGTCTCGATCTGTCTTGGGGCGCTTTCTCCTAATTTCCGGTAGTGCCATACTGCGGCACTCGTTCCGACTAGTAGCATGGCCATCGCTGCCATCCAGACGTATCGCAGCGAGAACTTTCTACTTGCTGCGAAGACCATGCTCGATCGCGGAACACGGGGGTTCGATTCCGTGTCCCGCTTCAGCCGTTTCAGGTCGCTGCGCAAATCGGCCGCTGACTGATAGCGAAGGTCGCGGTCCTTCTCCAATGCTTTCCCGACGATGTCATCGAGTGGCGCCGGTAGTTTCGGATTTGATTCCGTCGGCCTTGGTGGCATTTCATCCAGAATCGCTTTGAAGATCACCGCCCAGGTCTTGCCTTGAAACGCTAGTTTCCCCGTTGCCATTTCGTACATCACTGCGCCAAGCGAAAAGATGTCCGTTCTGGCGTCGAGCTCTTCGCCTCTCGCTTGCTCCGGCGACATATACGTCACTGTCCCCATTGCCACGCCCGGCGTGGTCAGCCCTTCCGACTTCTCCAACTTCGTCGTCGTCTCCATCAACGACTCGGCATTGCCGAACTTTGCCAGGCCAAAGTCCAGCACCTTGCAGTCCCCGCGATTGGTCAGAAAAATGTTTGCTGGCTTCAGATCCCGATGAATAATCCCGCGTTTGTGCGCCGTATCCAACGCATCGGCCACTTCAATCGCGTACTGCAGCGTCTTCTCCGTAGGCAACGCACCATGCGCCAGGCGCGCCGCCAGCGTCTCTCCCTCCAGGTGCTCCATAACGATGTATTCGGTCTCACCTTGCCGTCCGATGTCGTACAGCGTGCAAATATTTGGATGCTGCAGCGCCGAAATCGCCTTGGCTTCGCGTTCAAATCGTGACCGCAACGCCGGATCCGAGGAATAACGGTGAGGCAGAACCTTGATCGCCACGGTCCGGTCCAGCCGGGTATCCCGCGCCCGATACACCTCGCCCATGCCTCCGGCTCCCAGTGGCGATAGCAACTGGTACGGCCCCAGCATGCTCCCCAGAATCGGGCTCTGCTCCAGAAACTGCTCTTGTTTTATGGCTTCTTGCTCATCGAGGAGAGCCTGCAGAAGTTCCGCCAGCGCCGGATCTTTCTCACGAAATGAACGGAGCCAGCCGGCCCGCTCCTCTTGAGGTAAGGCGAGCGCTTCATCCAGATACGGACTAACCTGCCGCCACTGCTCCGGTGTCAACTTGGACATTCGTTACCTAGCTCATGTGAGGAGATTGCGCAGTATCATAGCGACATTCCCGAAGCAAAAACTACTAAAGAATTCCAGATCCTCAATGGCCGTTCAGATGGCTCGCTCCCACCAAAACGTGGCCGCTTTAGAAATTCTCCAGCAGGTTGACATTGGAATCTTTAAGCACTTTGGTGAACGCAAGATGCGCGCCGTCGGGGGAGGCAACAGTTCACGCTAAAGCTGATATGACCGACGGTACCTGAACCAGATCCGCGAACCCGCACGAGCGCGTCTCTAGAGTCCCTTTTAGTATTTGTCAGAAGGTTGTCGCAAGGACTGGCGGATAAGGAATTCGCCATTCGGCAATTTGCTTTTCCAATGGTTCCACAGCTCTGCTTGTTGCATCTCGATCCGTACTGCTTCGTCAGCCTGCCCTGCTCGTCGGAGGAGTTTAGCAAGCGCCGTCCAAGTACGTGAAATACATGTAGCGTAGGGGAGGTCATTCTGGATGTCAGGTTTCCAGGCAATGAGTTCGCCCAAGAGTAGCTGATAGGTTTCGACGGCTTTAGCAATTTGGCCACTCGCTGCATACTGGTCGGCCAAAGCCCTCAGAACATGATCGGCTTCGCTGGTCGGCTCAACCTTCTCTGCCGGGTATTGGTGCGCCTCACTCAGGAGTTGGAGAGCTCTTTCGATGCGCCGCATGGCCTCGGCGTCACGGCCAAGATGATGCAAAGCGTAAGACGAACCGGCCAATAAGTCCGCCTCGTCACGCCGGATGCGGTCATTGGTTTTCACCTCACGAATTCGTGTAAGTGCGTGGTCGTAGACCGCCAACGCCCGCTGCGGGTTTGTGTGGCGCAGGATATTACCGATCTCCTGGCCAGTTATCTCGGCGGCTTCGCGGCTTTGGTAATCGCTGGAATCCTTGTTCGCGATCTCTTCCTCGATGTCCAGCGATCTCTGGAAGGCGTCGAGCGCGTCCCGGGTGCGCTCGAGATTAGGTCCAGCATCTTGCATTCCCAGAATACGACCCTCCAGCGACAGCGCTTGAGCGACGTTGCCACGCATGAACACTTTCCCACTTGCAGCTTCTTTTTCGTCAACCTCAAGCGACTCATGGGCAGTCTGGATCGCTCCGTCCAAGTCCCCTGACTGCCAGCGTGCGTTTGCCAATACGCCCAGAATGTTGCCGTCATACTGGTGGAATGCAAACGGTTGGGCAATGTCCAATGCTTGGTGACAGTATCGAATCGCGTCGTCGAAATGCCTATAATCCCCATACACATATGCAATGTGTTGATAAAACAACACCACGTCGCGCACTTCACGAGGAACTGTCAGTTTTCTCAGACCCAGGAATCGCTCTAGGAGCGCAGTTGTTTTGGCGGCCTGTGCTAGAACATCCTCCTCCGGACGGCCCTGCTCATCGTCAATCATCATACGGTCGTACGCGATCATTGCCGCCAGCCATAGCGCTCGCCGATCTCTTGCATCGGCCGCAAGGAGAGAGTTCACAAATCCTGAGGCACTGTTCAGGCTGGCTTGCGCCTCCTCGAACTGCCCCAGATTCGGGGATGTCGGATCACCCTGGGCCTGCGCTACCCGTATGTAAGCGAAGGCGATGTCGAGCGCGAGATCCTTATCAACACGACCTTCGCCAGCTAGTGAAGTCAGATACTGCAGCGAATCAGAGACCATACGTTTTCTGACATCTGTAGCACCAGGAAATCGTTTGATGTCGGTATCGAGGTCAATGAATTTGTTCGCCAGTTGCCGCACTTGAAAGAATCGGCGTTCCGCGATCTTCCGTTCGCGATTGGCGAAGTACAGTCCCGCCGATAGGCTGGCGATCACCAGCACCAGGGCGCTGGTTGTCAGCAAAACTAACTTTCGATTCCGGCGTACGAACTTAGCTGTGCGATAAGCGACTGTGTCCGGACGCGCACTGATGGGTTGGTGCTTGAGATACCGCTGGAGATCATCTGCAAGAGCTGTAACGGAACCATAGCGTTCCCCGGGATTCTTTTTCAGCGCCTTGCCAACAATCGTGTCCAAATCACCCCGCAACTGACGACGGAGTTTTTCGGGAGTCGTATCGCGTAGTTCCGCCCTGACTTTCTCATCAGCAGACAGAATTGAATCGGATGGTCTCGCTGGTTCCAAATCCACAATTGCCTTAATTAAATCCGCCGGAGAGCGCGGACCAGGCCCTACAGGAGTTTGCCCAGTTAAGAGCAGATAGAGCAGCACGCCAAGGACGTAAACATCCGTCGCGGTAGTAATTGCGACACCGGTCACTTGTTCGGGCGCGGCAAACAGTGGAGTCAGGGGGCTTCCACTTTCGAGAGTGAGTGCCGTTGCTGCAGTGAAATTCCCGTCATCTGCCAGCAGCTTTGCGATGCCGAAGTCCAGCAACTTCACGTTGCCGTCCCGGCTGACAAGGACATTCGATGGCTTAATATCACGATGAACAATCAGGTTACTGTGCGCATGCGCCACGGCGTCCAACACATCCAGAAAAAGCCGAACCCTGGACTCGACATCCAGCTTCTGTTCGTCGCAATACCGGTCGATCTGCTCGCCATCCACGTACTCAAGGACCAGGTAAGGCTCACCGTTTGGCAGCACTCCAGCGTCTATAAGTTCTGCGATGTGCGGATGAATCAGGCGGCCAAGAATACTACCTTCACGCTTGAAGCGCTCTTCGACGGTCCGGCCCGGCAAGGCGATTCCCAGAAATTTAACGGCTACTTTGCGCTCGAATCGCCCGTCACTTCGTTCGGCCAGCCAGACGGCGCCCATGCCTCCTTGCCCGATCTTCGAAATCAGACGGTAAGCCCCGATCGTTTGCCCTTCATTCACCTTGGAGATGGAAAGCCCAGCGGGACTTCGATCAAGGAAGTCCTCGTTGTCCAGATTGTGGTGTTCGTTCAGGAGAGTCTGTAAAAGCCCTGCAAGCGCCGGATCTCTCTCACGAAACGACGCCAGCCATTGCCTTCTCTCTTCGTCTGAAAGCGTCAGGGCTTCATCGAGATAAGGACTCACTTGTTTCCATTGATCGGGTGTGAGTTTGAACATGTGTCATTCCAGTGGCAAGTCAGGACGAATGGTCCGGTGAAGGAAAATGCGCGCCTTTTCCCAATCTCGCTGCACCGTGCGTTCAGACACCCCGTGCATCGTGGCGATCTCTCCGAAGGAAAAACCGCAGAAGAATTTCAGGTCCACCAGAACAGCAAGCCCAGCATCCATTTTTGCAAGTTCATCGAGCCCATCACTGATCTGCTCAAGTTCTCGCGGGTTGACAGCGTTCCCCAGGTGCACGCCATTCTCGACCACATCTGTATTAAAGGAGGTAATCTCAAACTGCCCACCGCGCTTTTGCGCATAGCGATTTCGCGCGTGATCAATAATCAGTCCACGCATAACACGCGACGCGTAACCCATGAATCGGGCACGGTCTGGGAACGACGTTCCATTCTGCTGCGCAAAATCCAAATATGCCTGATGTAAAAGCGTGGTGGCTCCAAGGCTCATCGGAGCGCCATTTCGCGCCAGTTGGCGCTTGGCCAGCTGATGGAGTTCAGAATAAAGTGCGCTGAAAAGCGTATCGGCAGCCGCACGGTCGCCCCGTTCGGCCGCCTCAATGAGAGCGGAAATGGAAGACGACACTGGCACCCCCCTGCCAGGCTCTCGACCTGTAAGGCTGCCAGCCTCCCTCATTTATTAGGTCGGAGTCAAGAGCAGTGTGACAGAGCAGTGTGCGGGGCAAGACATGGATCAGGAGCGACCCAAGGATGCAGTAATGGGTTGGAATTTAAAGCTACAGAATTCGCCAATTGCAGGCTCCGAGCAAGGGCAGTTTGAAAGGCTCTTGGTTTTCGAACTAGTAGAATCCGTTTATTCTAGAGGCTTCAGGGGTTTGGATGACGAGATCTTCCGGCATCTTGCCATTCTACCGTTGTCATACGGAGCGATTGCAACGTAACGTACGTACGTTACGTTAGGGCACACAAAACGCTGGATTCACACTAGCCGAAATCCTTGAAGTAACTCCGAAACAAATGAAATCTGCGCACCACATTTGCGACAGGCATTGTTTAGTGCTGGACCTTTGAAACCGCAAGAGCACTCTACATAAAATTCTTTTCTGAGAATCTTGTGTGGTGATTTTGCCTTTTCTTCCGCGAGTCCAATTGCACAAATATCCCTGGACGTTCGCGCTTCGACATTTGGCCGCCCGGCCAGAGAGTTTGCCAGGAACTTGATTTGCGCCCTCGGTTTTTTCGGAAACTTCTTCTCTCTCAATACCTCTAAGATGTCTGCGGCTAGCCTGGGCACAAATTCATTCGAATACGGTTGCGCATGAGATCGAAAGGCCTCGGTAACTTCCTCCTCATTCCTTGCGGCCAACATTGCAACCGATAAGCGATCCCAAATCTCAGTGAAAATGCCTCTGTAGTTTTGGCCTCGTCCCAGAATTTCTGAGTAACGGCATAGACGCGGGCGTCCTCTTCCCCCTTTTTCAGGAATCGCGTCAACATGTTTTTTCGTTACTTTCGGGGAGTCTTTGCGCCCTAGCATTTTCGCGGGGAAAATCCTTACCGTTCAGCTCGAATTATACGGTCAATTTCCCAAAAACCAAAGTATTTTCACGGAAAATGAGAAGCCTCATTTACCCAGCGCGCGTAGGTTCACCCAATCAATACAAAAAACAGGGGTTATTATTCTAGTTGGATATGGAGGCCACTCCAAGGAGGATCCAGAAAATGCTCGATTTAAACGGACAAAGACTTTTCCCATGCCCTGTCTGCGTCGAACTGCGGGAGGTCAAGCTCACCAAAAAGAAAAAGCCCTACATAACGCGTGATCCCTGCGGAATTCAGCTGTTCGTCAGGGGGCAGGCCGGGATTTCCGCCCTTCGGAGGCTGATCGATACCGGGGAGGACCGGGGATTGTGGTCGACTCTGAAGACGATGGAGCCCAGCTATCGACTGAAATGTCCGAAGTGTGGCTGCCGTTTTTGGATTAAACCCTCACTCGCTAAGACAAGTTTATTTGATGGGAGTCCCCAAGGGCTTCTTTGTCCTGAAAATAAGTGCGGCGCGACAGTTCCAGGGGAGGAGAAATTACAAGAGTCACAGTTGTCGGGGCCATCTTAATCGTCGCAATGGCCCTACTTACCTTGGTGGTGATTCAGTCTTTGACTGAGGGGATGAAAAGCAATCAGAAGAAAACCGGTCAGTAGCTTCCTCTTTTGAAGCTGAGCGGAGCCCATGCTGAAAAACGAATCAAAGCCGGATGTAGTCGAACGAATAGAGACTCCTTCTGAGCCCCAAGGTGCAGATCCGCGCCCAATACCGTCGTCTTTGCATTCTGATGTGATAGCATCCGCCTCGGTAACGCCTTCTTTGGTCACTGGAGGAACAGTGCCCCGAAGAAGGTTTCAAAGAGGCAGGCTCATCCAACGTGGGAAAACTCCTATGTGGGTGGGCATGTTTAGAGAAGACAGGTTGCAGCCAACTTTCAAACGCATCAGGCGCACCGTGACACTTGGCCCAGTCAGTGCCATGTCACGCCGTCATGCTTTGGCGGCGTTGCAGCCTTTTCTGGATGCCGTGAACACTGCTCCTGCACCAATCGCGATGAAAAGAGGCAAATCCTTCGCGGAAACGGTAAAGGAGTGGCAGGAACAAATCGCCGTGAATCTCAAGCCTTCGACAGTTCGTGCTGCTGAAAGCCATCTGGCCCAGCATATCGAACCTAGGCTTGGGAGTTTTTTTCTTCAGGATATGACTGTTAGAAACTTGCAGGCGTTCGTGACAAGCACAGCAGCAAGGGGTGTGACCCGGAAGACCCTAGAGAACATCTTGCAGACAGTGTTCTCGATTCTGCGCACCGCACGAATGTTTGGTAATTCCGTACCACAAGTGAAGCGGTCGGACTTGATGCTTCCCCGCAGTGAGGCACAAAAGGAAGTTCGCTTCCTGAGTGCCAAGGAAGTTGGGCAAATTATCAACCATGCGAAGGATCCCTACGCCACGATGTTTGCGGTCATGGGGATGACCGGTTGCAGAGCTGGTGAGATGCTTGGCCTGAAGATTAGTGATTTCGACTTCAATCGAAAGGTGATCCACATCCGCCGTTCGATTGATTCACGCACCAAACAAGAACAATCCACGAAAACCAAGAACAGCACAGGTGAAGTACCCATGCCTGCAGCACTGGAGAAGAGACTGCGCGTGTTCATGAAAGCCGAACACCGCGATAACCCGAATCGCTACCTTTTGCCAACCGCAACGGCAACCCCTATTCGGTAGGCAAGGTAACGGAATACGGACTCTGGCCGGTGCAGGACAGCCTGGGTATCCCACACACTGGCACCCACGCATTCCGCCATGCGGCAGCAAGCGAGCTTCTTGACGAAGGAGCACCACTCACTGTTGTGCAGCGACAATTGCGTCATGGCGATGCGAAAACTACGTTGCAGAAGTATGGTCACGTGGTTGGTGATTCGCAGCGCCGTGCAGTCAATACCTTGGCCGAAAAAATCGAGCGGCAAGGAATTGAATTGGAGTCAGGTGCTGAATTGGAGTCAAGGCTAACTTAAATTGTTTGCCTTCAGTGATTCTGGAGCGGGCGATGGGAATCGAACCCACGTCCGAAGCTTGGGAAGCTTCTATACTGCCATTGTACGACGCCCGCTCACTTCCTTCGCATTATACATTGCCAGGCAACTACTGGTATAGGCCCGCCGATGACGAGAAATTCCAATAGTGAAATTCTTTTGGAATGTTTGACTGATCCTTGCTCCATTGAATTCTTCCGGTGTATTGTGCGGGCATCGCTTCGAACTCCTGCAACCCAGCTGCAGAGCCGCAAAGGCGAAACTGCGCGTTGCCCATAATAGAGACGAAGCGTAAGTGCAGTACAGCGGGCGATTTCGCGGAGTTCCATATACATGGAGAATTCTCAATGACCTCTTCATCCGTTACGCGGAGAAAGCGACTCCCTCAGGCAATATTGTTCGCCAACAAATGCCAGTACGCGATTGCAATCGCGATTGTTTTTCTGATCGTCTTCTCGCTTTCGACGACGGGCTTGCTCGCTACCGGAGTGGAGGCAAAACCTCCCGTCCAATTGAAATGTGAGTTCATGCGCGAGCCTCTTGGCATCGACGTCACCTCACCACGCCTCTCGTGGCAACTCCAGGACGATCGCCGCGGCGCCGCGCAGACGGCGTATCAGATCCGCATTGCCACTTCACTGGCGCAATTGAAGCAAGGCGGATCGCTATTGTGGGATAGCGGGCGCATAACTTCCAGCGAATCGGTGAATGTGGTTTATGTCGGCCCAGCGGTTAGCTCGCGCCAGCGTTACTACTGGCAAGTTCGGGTGTGGGATCAGGACGGGAAAGTCGGTTCCTACAGCGCACCAAGTTGGTGGGAAATGGGTTTACTCTCTCCTTCGGATTGGAAAGCAAAGTGGATCGCTGACACGAACCCGATGGGCACTGGGGACTATGAATCTGACGCCAAGTGGATCTGGGGTGCGGAGGAAGCTGCACTTACGCAAGCTGTGCCCGGAGTCCGCCTTTTTCGCTCTCAACTCACTCTCTCGCAGAAACCCCAATATTCCCTGCTGCTGATCGGTGCCAAAGACCATCTGAGACTTTGGGTAAATGGCAAGCCAGTACTCGATGCAACCGATTCGACCAGTCCATACCGCGAGCGCACCGAATGGTATTTTTCGCGAAACATTTCCCTGACTCCTTATCTCGAAGCAGGGTCAAATACCTTCGCCGCTGAAGTAACTGTCGATCGCCCTGACAAGGACGCAGAGACGAACGCAGCAGGTTTGATCGCCGTTTTACGGTTGCAGTCGGCCGACGGAAATATCCAGAGATTATTTTCCGGGCCGGACTGGAAGACAGCGCGCATCGCGCCAGCCGGTTGGTTCGCAAAGAACTTTGATGACGCAAAATGGCAGCAGGCTGTGGTTATTGCAAAACTCGGCGAAAAACCGTTGGGCGCTCCACGCGCACCGCTCACCGCTGTCCAGTTGCGGCGGGAATTTCAGGTGGTGAAGACCGTGCGCAGCGCGAGAATTTACTCCTCCGCGCTCGGTAGCTATCAGCTTTTCCTCAACGGCAAGCGCGTCGGAAACGATATTCTTGCGCCAGGGTGGACCGACTACCACAAACGCGTTGTCTATCAGGCCTATGATGTCACCTCCATGATTCAACAAAAGACCAATGTTCTTGGGGCCATTCTCGGCGGAGGTTGGTACGCGACAACGCTTGGATGGACGAATTTGAATTACGACTTTGGGCCGCCTCCCGTTCGTTTGTTGGCGCAATTGGAAATTGAGTATTCCGACGGCACGCGCGAAACCGACTCTACCGACGATTCCTGGAAAACCTCCCCGTCTCCTATCTTGTTGTCCGAAATTTACGATGGGGAAGACTATGACGCGACGCTTGAGCAACCCGGCTGGACCCAAACAGGGTTCAGCGACGCGAAATGGAAACCGGCAAGCATCGCTCCTACGCCCGCCGCCGCCCTCGTTGGTCAAAATTTCCAACCGATTCGCGTGGAGCAGACCCTGACCGCACAGAAGATCACCAACCCGACGCGCGGTGTCTACATCTACGATCTTGGCCAGAACATGGTTGGGTGGGAGCGCCTGCGCGTTTCTGGCCCCAAAGGTACGAAGATTCGGCTGCGCTTCGGTGAGGTTCTGAAGCCTTCCGGAGAGCTATACACCGACAATCTCCGTGCAGCTGCCGCAACTGACAACTACATCCTGAGTGGCAACGGTCCAGAGACTTTCGAACCGCACTTCACCTTTCACGGCTTTCGCTATGTCGAAATTACCGGCTTTCCCGGCACGCCGGGACAAGACACCGTGGAAGGGGTTGTATTCCATACCGACGCTCCATTCAGCATGAAGTTCAGTACGGGGAATTCCATGGTCAATCAGCTATGGAGCAACATCCTGTGGGGCCAGCGTGGAAATTTTCTCAGCGTTCCTACCGATTGCCCGCAACGCGACGAACGTCTCGGTTGGATGGGTGATGCGCAAGTCTTCTGGAGAACCGCCTCCTACAATTCAGAACTCGCCGCTTTCTCGCATAAATTCGCTACCGACATGCGCGACGCTCAATCTCCCCGAGGACCCTATGCAGTGGTCTCCCCTCGCATAAGCATGATTTCCGAAGGCGCGGCCGGTTGGGCAGACGCGGGAGTGATCATTCCGTGGACTTCTTACCAGCAATATCGCGATCGTCGAATCCTGGAAGAAAACTGGGACGCGATGGAGCTGTGGATGAAGCACCTACAATCCACCAATCCCAACTATCTATGGCTCAAAGAACGTGGAGATGACTATGGTGATTGGTTGGCCATCGGCAGCACAACTTCCAAGGATTTGATTGCGACTGCCTACTGGGCTTACGACGCTTCCCTGATGCAGCAGATGGCAAATGTGCTGGGACGCAAAGACGACGAGGCAAAGTATCAACAACTTTTCGAGAAAGTCCGTGAGGCCTTCAACACAGCATACGTGAAATCGGATGGCACTGTCGGCACTGGCAGTCAGACCAGTGATGTCCTTGCTTTGCACATGAACCTGCTTCCTGAAGCCTTGCGCGCAACGGTCGCGACTAAACTCGTCGAGGACATACAGGCCAATGGTGGTCACCTCACTACAGGTTTTCTCGGCACTCCGTATTTGATGTTCGAGCTCACTTCCAGTGGTCATGCCGATGTCGCCTACTCGCTGCTATTCAATAATACTTACCCTTCTTGGGGCTACATGGTCGAGCACGGCGCAACGACCATGTGGGAACGTTGGAACAGTGATCAGATGCTTGCCGATCCGGGCATGAACTCTTTCAACCACTACGCATATGGTGCGGTTGGAGAATGGCTCTATCGCGACGTGGCCGGGATCGAAAGCGAATTTTCAGACCCAGGATTCCATCGCATCCACCTGCATCCAGAGTTCGACACAAGATTGGGCCCTGTTAATGCCACCTACGATTCGATTTACGGCCCGATCAGTTCCAATTGGAATATAGCGGGAAGTAGGACCACGTGGAAAGTTGTGATTCCCGCAAACACCACCGGCGTCTTCTATCTTCCCTCCGCCGGGAATGCAAGGTTAAGCGAGGGCGGAACGGCTCTTCGCAACAGCTCCAGCCTTAAACTCTTGCGAGAAGAGAATGGCAAGGTAATCTACGAAGCAGGCGCCGGTACGTACAACTTTTCGATTCAGCGCTAGTTGTTGGAGCTTTGTTGGCTAGCAGTTTCGTTAGCTTTCCCCAAGCCGGCAGAGAGCGGCATAGCGGAAGCAGGTCACCAGGTGATCGTTTACGATTCCGGTGGCCTGCATCATGGCATAACAAATCGTCGGCCCCACAAACCGAAATCCGCGTTTCTGCATGTCTTTGCTAATGCTTTTCGCCAGCGGCGTTTGTGCCGGAACACCGCGATGTGTCTTCCACTGATTCTGAATCGGTGCTCCACCCGACCAACCCCAGATATACGCGTCGAAGCTGCCGAATTCCTTCTGCACCTGCCGGAAGGCTTTGGCATTTGAAATAGTTGAGTTCACTTTCAGTTTATTGCGGATGATTCCCGGGTCGCGAAGTAATTGCCGCACGCGCTTGGAATCGAACTTCGCCACTTTGTCTGGTTCAAATTCCGCAAATACTTCGCGGTAGCGCTTACGCTTCTGCAGAATGGTGTCCCAGCTGAGCCCCGCTTGGGCGCCTTCCAGGGTCAGAAATTCAAACCAAGTACGGTCATCGTGTACCGGCACGCCCCACTCTTGGTCGTGATAGGGGATGTTGATTTCTTTCTGCGCCCACGGGCAGCGCACAATCCCCGGCTGAGCGGGGCGAGGCTCTGCTATTTTATTTGACACAGAATGGTCCTCACAAGAAAAGTGCGCCCCGAACATTCCGAAGCGCACGGAAAGCAATCTTTGTTGCGTGGATTATCCGATGTGACGTTCGAGCGCCTTGGTGATCTGATCCTTCGGCACCGCGCCAACAATCTGTTCCACCACTTGGCCGTCCTTGAAAACCAGCAAAGTGGGGATCCCGCGAATGTTGAACTTGCCCGCAGAGTTCATCGCTTCGTCCACGTTCAACTTCGTAACCTTTAGTTTGCCCGCATAATCGTGGGCAATCTCTGCAACCGTGGGCGCCAGCATGTGGCAGGGACGGCACCACTCTGCCCAGAAATCTACCATCACTGGTTGAGACTTGCTCGCGGCGAGAACTTCCGCGTCAAAATTTCCATCATTTACCGCCAAAATGTTTTCGGCCATTTCCTTTTTTTACCTTTTGCGGCATACGTACAGAAACCGCTTCCTTCTATGGATTAGATGTGGGAACCGTGATTAGGTTTCGCGCTGCTTTAGCAGCTTCATATAGTTTCGCATATTCTGCCGCTGAGGTGTTCCAAGAATAATCTTTGGCCATCCCGTTTAGTTGTATACGTTTCCAGATACCCTCGTTGCCGTAGTTTTGAAGAGCCTGGCGGATGGTATAGAGCAGCGCTGCGCCTGTATATTCCGAGAATTTGAAACCGGTTCCGGTACCGTGCTCCAGGTCAAAGGTCTCGATGGTGTCGTCCAGACCGCCGGTGGCTCGCACAATCGGCACCGTTCCATAACGCAGACTATAAATCTGATTTAGACCACAGGGTTCGTAGCGCGAGGGCATCAAAAACATGTCTGCGCCGGCTTCGATCAGATGCGCGAGGCGGTTGTCGTAGGCCACTTTCAACCCAACGCGGCCTGGAAAATCAGTGGCCAGGGCCCGGAACAATTCTTCGTACTTGCGCTCCCCCGTGCCGAGCACCGCCAGTTGAATATCCTCCTGCATCAACTCGTGTGCAATTTCTGCAATGAGGTCGAACCCCTTCTGGTCTGCAAATCGCGAGACGATGCCCATTACAGGACGGTTGAGGTTGTCGCGCAGCAACTGCATCTCTTCGAGCAGCGCTTCTTTGCATGCGCGCTTCCCTGCCAAGTTTTTTGAGGAATACTTCAGGGGTATTAGCGTGTCTTTGTCCGGACTCCACGCCGAATAATCCACGCCATTTAGAATGCCCACCAGGCGGTCGGCGCGCGAGCGAATCACACCTTCCAGGCCAAATCCAAATTCGGAGGTTTGTATTTCCTGGGCATACTTACGGCTGACTGTGGTCAGATAATCCGAATAGATCAAACCGCCTTTGAGAAAATTCACATTCCCGAAAAATTCGATCCCGGCCGGATGAAATACGGCTGAAGGAATTCCCGCGCGTTCCAACGATTCCTTAGGGAAAATACCGTGATAGCCAATGTTGTGAATTGTGAACACCACGGGTAGATCCTTCACCACCGGGTCATCGCCATAGGCCGACCGCAGCAGCACCGGGATCATCGCCGTCTGCCAGTCGTGGCAATGAATTAGATCGGGCAGCCAGACTTGTTTCGCAAGCTCTATGGCCGCGCGGCTGAATTCGGCGAAGCGCTCGGCATTGTCGGGATATTCGTGATTCTTCTCGCCATAAATCCCTTCCCGATCAAAATAGATGGGATCGTCCAGAAAGAAATACCGAACCCCGTGCAGCACCGAACCGTTTGTAATCGCCGGGAAGCGCAGTCGCGGGCCCTGCGGAATCGTCATGCTGGGGACGGTAACTTTGCTGCTTTTTACGCCGCGATAGCGCGGCAAGAATACCGCGACCTCATGGCCAAGCTTCACTAAGGACCTCGGCAAGGCTTCGATTACATCGGCGAGGCCGCCCGTCTTGGCGTAGGGAAGAGCTTCAGAGGCGACAAAGAGGATGCGCATAGGCTGTGAGCAGGTTTCTACGCTAACGGAGGCAGGGCCGAAGCGTCAAGCCTCGGTCCGATCCGTGTTTTCTGTGCTCTCCGGCTCGACCGCAAAGGCCGGCAAAAAGGGTTATCCCGATTTTCAGCCGGCCTTGCGCTACACTCGATTACCATGACTCGCCAGAAACTTGGTCAACATTTCCTCAGCGATGCAGGTTGGCGCGAACAGATTGCGCGCGCAATCCATGTGTCCCCTCACGACATGGAGAGCGGTTCCCGGACTGCCGCTCAGGACCATTGCTGGATCGAGGTGGGAGCAGGACACGGTGAAATGACCCAGCACCTGGTGCGCTCCGGCGCTCCAGTTTACGCAGTGGAGCTGGATCCGCCGCTGATAGAGCGGTTGAAAAAGCTGGCCAACAACCATTCCAATCTCACTGTCGTGGCGGGAGACGTGCTGCAAACGGATTTGCGCGCTCTCAGCAATAGTCGGCGGATTCATCTTTACGGCAATCTCCCCTACTACATCACTTCGCCGATTTTGCATCACTTCTTTTCGTTCGCAGATCTCATCGACGAAATCCATATCGTCATCCAGGAAGAAGTTGCCGAACGGCTCGCTGCGTGTCCCGGGAGCAAATCCTATGGCTATCTTTCTGTCGCGACGCAATTTTATACGCGCCCGGACTTGGTGTTTCAATTGCCGCGTATTGCCTTCGATCCGCCTCCGAAAGTGGCCTCGGCGCTGGTCAGCATGCGCTTGCCCGGCGCAAACGCAAAACTCGGCCTGTCTGATAGTGAAGGTTACCTGGAATTTGTCAAAACCTGTTTTGCCCAGAAACGCAAAACCTTGACCAACAATTTCCGCAGCATTTTGAAGCCGGCTCAGACGCGCGCGATTCTTCAGAATCTGAATTTCAGGGAAGACGCCAGGGCCGAACAACTAAGCGTGACGCAATTGGCAGCTCTCTTTAAGGCTGTTTCTTTAGCGAAGAGAGCAAGCGGTCCGGATAGTCAGACATAATGCCGTCAACGCCCGCGGCCGCCAGTAGCCGCATGTGGGCTGGATTATTGATGGTCCAGCAAACCACCTGCAAATCGCGCTTGTGCGCTTCGATCAGCAAATTGGGCGTTATCAAATTGCCTTTGACAGCAAGTTGACGGGCGCCAATTTCCAGCGCTTTCCCGAATGGGTCGTCCAATTGCCCGTCGAACAAAAGTCCGGTCATCAATGTCGGTTCAATTTTGCGAAGTCCCTCGAGGATTACGGGATCAAAGGAAATGATCACGGTGCGTTGAATTGCCCCGGACTCGCGTAGCGCACTGATCAACGCGTGTTCTCCACCCCAGAAGCCACTGGGCTTCAGCTCCAGGTAGAAAACCACGTCGTGCTTGCCCGAGAATTCCACAATGTCCTGCAGCGTTGGCACCCGCTCCCCCATGAACTCACTGCCAAACCAGGATCCAGCGTCCAAGCGCCGCACTTCCGCAAGCGTCATATGCTGGACGGAGCCTTGCCCGTTTGTCGTGCGGTTTACCGTCTCATCGTGTAGCGCCACAAAATGGGCATCCCGCGTTAACTGGAGGTCCGTCTCGATGAACGTAACTCCCAGAGCAACGGCGCGGCGAAACGCTCCCAGTGTATTTTCCGGGGCGTACCCGGAAGCCCCGCGATGAGCTATGGCCAGCACGAGAGAACAATCCTCCACGGCAATCGCGCCCCATTTTCATCGCAACGCGCGCGATTCCTTGTCGTATGCTAACACCGCGGGCAGAAATTTCATGGTAGAACGAAATTTCAACGTACGTGACAATACATAAGCGGCGAAGGCGGTGCATTCCATGGTCCTAGGAAAAAGTTGGCTGGTTGCCGGCGCAATCCTGGCGATACCGCTAGTTGCGGGCTTGGCAACGGCCAGGTCGCAGTCGACGGGCGCCAGCAAGCCATCTCCCAAGAGCGAAGAAAAGACCGAGAACACCCTTACGCGCGCCCTGCGACACCAATTGCAAGAACTTCCCTTCTACTCGGTATTCGACAATATTGATTTTTCTATCGACGGCGAGAAAGTTACACTCACCGGCCAGGTTCGACGTCCCACGTTGAAAGCACACGCAGAAGGCGCAGCCAAGAGCCTCGAGGGTGTCACGGCCGTGGTGAACAATATTGAAGTCTTACCACCCTCTTCTGCGGACCACGAATTACGACGAAACATCTATCGCGCCCTCTTTGAAGATACCACGCTGCAAAAATACGCAATCCAGACCCTGCCTCCCATCCACATTATCGTCAAAAGTGGCGCGGTACGTCTTGAAGGCAGGGTCGATTCGGAAGCGGACAAAACTCTCGCGGGTAACCTGGTCAGCAAAGTGCCAAAGGTAGCCAGTTTGCGCAACAATTTGAGCGTTTACAGTCGGGACACCTCTACCAAGTAGAAAATTCGGCGCTCCTCAAGCAAAATAGCAGATGGGGAGTCAACGTGGCTCAGGCTAAAGATCCGTATTCCAATCAGGGTGATTCTCGCGACACGCCGGCGCGCCAGAAGATGGTTGCGTTGCGGGAGAATTTGCTGAGGATTCACAAATCATTGCTTGAAATGGAACGGCGCGATTACGAGAAGATGCATGGCCAGGTAAACGCCGGCGAATTGTTCCGGCTGGTGGTGGGCGATCCACAATTCGCCTGGCTGCATAGTATTTCCGAATTCGTTGTGCGGATTGATGAAACTCTGGCCGGGGAAAAAACGGTGACAGATGCAGATTCGCGAGACACCATTTCACTCGCCCGCAAACTGTTTTTACCTTCCGAGACGGGCGACGGTTTTCAGAAGCAGTATTTCGATGCCATCCAGAGAGATCCGGCAGTCGTGATGGAACACGCCGAACTTGCGCGGTTGTTCAGCAGCGAACCTAGTGAACCGGAAAATTGAGCATTTTGCCGGGTCCGCCCCGACGCCGTTCTCCTTGTGAAAAACTCGCCAACGTACCGCCGATTCGCCTACACTAGCTCCAGTGAAAACACAGCCGCTTCCATTAGAGGCATTTGGCCACCAGCGCGATGCCGCTATGCAGGTGGAGGAATAGCATGAACGGAGAAAGAAAATTGTTGGCGAGGCGGCAATTCGGCGTGCTTTTCTCTTTGTTGCTGCTGGCAATTCCGGCCAGCGCGAAAATTGTAATTGATTTTGATCCCGGCCTTGATTTCTCCAGGTACAAGACATTTGCCTACATCGGAGGGGTGGACAGTCTGGTTGCAAAGCAGCTGAATCCCGAGCTGATCAAGAATCGTGTGCATGCCTCCGCCACCCGGGAACTGGTGAAAAAAGGACTGCGCGAAGTGCGACCGGACGAAAATCCCGATATCGTCGTGCGCTACTGGGCCAACAGCCAAACGCAATTAGTCGTCGGATCTAACCTCAATTGGGGTGTCTATAGCCCCTATATCGGTTCTTACTGGGCATTTACCTACTACTCGGTAGAGGCGCACAGTGGGCGCGAAGGCTCACTGCAAATCGATCTAATCGATACGAACCGAAAAGACCTGGCTTGGCGGCTCTATATCATCCGCAAAATCATAAATGTCGATAAGATCTGGAAGCAGGTGGACGGCGATATTGTGAAGGGATTCAAGAGTTATCCTCCGTCTGCCAAGGAAGTGGCGGACAAGCAGAAGGAACGCGAAGAACACAAACCGAAAGACCGGTAGGCTGGGTCCTACAGTGACGCTGATATTTGACAAGCTTTGGAGCAGTGCTTCAAAAGACAGAACACCAGACTAAAGGGAGCAAACTCATGGCAAAGAAGGGCAAACTCACCGAAGTAGGCGTACAGGTTGGATCCACTCTCGGCAAAGTAGATCGTAAGGCGCACAAGCTTGCGAAGGAAGCGCGTGCAGAGTTGAAGGCAATTACCAAACAGGTCGATCAACTGAAGAAGCAACTCGCCAAGTCCACCAAGCGTCTGCAAAATTCTCTCAAGTAGATTTCGGCCACCAAGCCCCGCCCACTCCCTGGCAGGAAGTCGAACGATCTAGTCATGAAGTAGTCGGACAAGCGGCATCCTCCTTGAGGATGGAGGCCAGCGTCGAACTGAATCGTTCTGCGTCTGCTGCCGAGAAGATCAGTGGCGGACGCAGTTTTATGACATTCTGATGTGGGCCGTCTGTGCCCGCGAGGACCCCCAAATCGCGGAGTCGATTGACGATGTAGGAAGCCTGACGAGGGGCTGGCGCCCGCGTCTCTCTGGACTCAACCAGATCGATTCCCAGAAACAAACCCGAGCCTCGAACATCTCCCATAATGGGATACCGCGACTGCAGCGACTGCAAATCGTGGATCCACTGTGAACCCACTTTGCGTGCGTTTTGCTGCAGTTCCTGATCTTGTAGAACGTCAAGCACCGCGAGGCCTGCTGCACAGGACACGGGGTTGCCTCCAAAGGTGCTGAAAAACTCCATGCCATTGTTAAACGACGCGGCAATTTCCGGCGTGGTAACGACGGCAGCCAGCGGGAATGAATTGCCGATGGGTTTGCCGAATACCACAATGTCCGGCACAACTCCTTGCGTTTCGAATCCCCAGAAACGCGTTCCTAGTCGGCCAAAACCTACCTGCACTTCGTCGGCAATGCACACGCCCCCCGCCGCCCTGACATATTTGTAGACCTCAGCAAGATATTCCGGGGGGAAAACAATTTGTCCGGCAACGCTAGGCAACGTCTCGGCGATATAGGCCGCAACTCCACGGCCTCCCCTCTTCAATTTCTCGCAAATCTCGCCAACATGCGCGGCATATTTCCTACCCAGTCCCGATTCGCCGCGCCGGTACATCCCCCGATAGTCATCCGCGATCGGCGCGACGTGCACCCACGATTTCTGCCCGCGGCCGCCAGGACCGTGGAATTTGTAGGGGCTAATATCAATTAATGTTGTCGTATGACCGTGATAGGCGTGTTCGAGCACGATGATGTCTTCCTGGTTCGTGTGGGTGCGAGCCATACGCAGTGCAAGTTCATTCGCCTCGCTTCCCGAATTTAGGAAGTAGCACACGCGCAAGGGAGCCGGCAAGAGACTGGTCAGCCGTTCTGCGTAGCGATTGGCATTGTCGTGCAGATAGCGTGTGTTGGTGTTGAGTACGGCAAGTTGCTCCTGCGCCGCGCGCACCACGCGCGGATGCGAATGCCCAACAAGAGGCACATTATTGTACACATCCAGATACTCGCGGCCCGTGTCGTCGTAAAGATATTGCTTCCACCCGCGCACTATTTTCAGTGGATGATTGTAAGAGACGCTGAGGTTCTGCCCTAGCACGGACCTGCGTGTGGCCAGCGTTTGCTCAAACGAGGGCTGCTTTTGCGGAAATCGCCCCGCCGGAATCCTCAGAATCAGATTCGGATCCGGTGAGAGTCCTGTCCAGACGGCACGCTCGGAGGCACAGGCCACTCCAGGAAAGTCCGTTCCGAGGTCGATCAAGTCGAGAATGATCTGGAAATGTAAGTGGGGTGTCCAACCGCCGTTTTCGATGGCCTGACCAACCCTGGCGAAAACCTCCCCTTTTTCGATATGCTGGCCAGATTTGAGGGAAGCAAGCGTGTCGGTCGATAGATGACCATAGAGGGTAAAGAACTCGATGTCCGGCTCCGGGTTGTGCCGAAGGATCACCACTGGCCCATAATCAAGCGTGGCCGTATTGTTCGCCGTGGCGTACACCGTGGCCTCGAAGGGAGCCGATATCGGAGTTCCCGGCCCTGCGAAGAGGTCCATTCCCAAATGGATAGTCCGCCGCTCTCCGGTTGGATTCGCCTCTTCGCCAAATAATGGCGAGGAGTAGAGTGACCTCGCTTCGTTGTACCGCCCAACGCCCACACTCGCATTTGCCGCGGCCAGAGTAGCGTGGAGCTTTTGTGTCAGCACTGGCTCGCTCAGTTCGGCCACATCAGCTGGCAATTCCTTGCTCGAGACGCTGAGATCCAGCACATGCACGGAGGAATCCTGCAGCTTCTGCGGTATCACTCCTGCCACTTCCGTGCCATGCTCCGTCAACCATTTCTGAATTCGCTCCGTCTGTGGCGCCGCAGGCAATCCGCAAGCTACGCGAAACGCATAATGCGCAAAACGCCAGTGGATTCCCGCCAATCGTTCTAGCGCTTCCCACGCTGGTTTTTCGGTCACCGTCACGTAGGGATCGTCTGGAACGAGCGATTGACGATGAGCGGAGTTCACTACACTGACGGTCAATCGCGCGGCAACGAGTGAAAAGAACGCGGCAATTTCTTCTTCGTTCAGCGGAAAGACTCTGTGATACGCGGCCAAGACTAGGCAAGCTGCATCGAGCGGCTTCGCCTGCCCCAACAACGCGTACGCAGCCGCAATCGCCGGCTCGGCCACCGTCACCGTTTCGTGCATGTCACCAAAGTCGATCACGCTGAGCGTCTTTCGGGGCTGCGGCCACGGCGTGCTGATCAGCGAGTTATGGTCGTTCGCATCGCCATAGATGACGCTCCGGCGCATTTTCGGGAACCGTGGCAACGCCTCAATTTCGAACAAGCGAAGAAACCTTTCGACTAATTCGCGGCCACGCCCATCCTTTACTTGCCGATGGAAATCGCGCGCCCACAAGGATCGCGTGATATCCCACTTCAACTCCCGCTTCGTTGCGGGATGCGCAAAATCCAATAGCGCGACATCAATCTCACCCAGCAAAGTTCCCAGGCTGCTCAGCAATTCCCGATCGCGTGGCTTGGCTTCTGCCAAAACCGCACCTGGCAGGAAAGTGAGCATCCACACCAATCGTTCCGTACCATCCTCAATCTTTACCCGGGTGAACAGTTCTCCGGAGGCTGCGTTCACAACTCGTGGCAGGCGCAGATGCGGCACACGCTCCGCCAGATGCCTTAGCGCGCGGCACTGCATGTCCACAAACGCCGCTTCGCGCAGAGGGTGCATGATCTTCAGCACAAACTCCCGTGAATCGCCCGCCGTAAGATGAAAGTTATCGTCGTATTCCCCAGGCAGCGAGCGGGTAGTCGCCCTCATTCCATACTGTTTCAGTGCAAGTTTTGTAGCTTCCGAGCAGGCGACCGGTGCGGCCACCCGCGATTCTGGCATCATCAGCAAATTGTATCGGGGCACGGGTCGTTCGTCCAACACCCCAAGGACTTGCGGCTACTGCTCGCGGTAAATGCAGATCGCCCATGCCGAAAGGACTCTGTCCTGACTTTCGGTCGATTCTGAAACTATTCACAAATTACCGGAGGTGATAAAATTCTCGAACAAGCCGGCAGTATCCCTAGGGCTCGCCGGGCGCCTGAAGATTCGTTTCAGGGTAAGACGGAAAAATCGAGAAATCTGAGGACGATTATGACCAAGAGGAAGATACTACTTGCCTTATCGCTTGCCGCTCTTTTCATTGTAGGCTGTGAAAAGTCCGCCCCGCCCAATACTATGCAAAGTTCGACTCCCCAGCAGGCTTCACCGAATGACGCCAATGCACCCGCCGCGGGACAAGCCGGATCGCAAAATCAAACGTCGCCCATGCAAGCCCAGACCCCAGCGCCTGCTCCCGAGCCCGTCCCTGAGCCGCCGAAGCCTATCGTTGTGGCCGCCGGCACCGCACTGCCTATCATCCTCAGCCAGAGGCTCAGTTCACACGACAATGACGCGGGAGAAGAGTTTTCCGGCGCTCTGGCCTCCGACATCGTTGTCGATGGGGAAGTTGCTATACCGAAGGGTGCCGCCGCGAGTGGCGTTATCACAAAATCCAAAAAGCAGGGGACTTTCAAGGGGGAAGCTGATTTCGCCATTCGCCTCAACAGCATACGGGTTGGCGGCAAGAGCTATCCAATCTCCTCGAGTACTTATGCACAATCCGTGAAGGGCAAAGGCAAGCGCAGTGCTGTTGTAACCGGCGGCGGTGCTGCAGTCGGCGCGCTGATCGGCGGTCTTGCCGGCGGCGGTAAGGGTGCCGCGATCGGGGCTGGCGTTGGAGCCGGTGGCGGTTTGGTCGCTTCGGGAGCGACCGGCGGGGAAAATGTTAACTTGCCCGCCGAAAGCAAAGTCACCTTTAAGCTGACGCAATCCTTGACGATCGATCGTTAAATTCTCGGAAAAGGAAAGAAGGCCGCTGCTCGACGAAGCAGCGGCCTTCTTTTACTGATTTTTAGCTTTTGTTGTCGCTAGGCCCAGTCCAGTGCGCCCTTCTTATATAGCCAGACGTACCCGATCAGCAGCACTCCCAGAAAAACGAACATGGATACCAACGCAAAGGCTCCCATGTGGGCGCCCACCCAGCCGCGGAATAAGATCGCCCACGGAAACAGGAACAGCGTCTCCACATCGAAGATCACAAACAGCATTGCAACAATGTAGAACCTGGCCGAATATCGGCCCCTTGCGTTCGATTCCGGAGGAATTCCGCACTCATAGGGTTGAAACTTGGCATCGCCCAGTCGCGATTCCGGTCGAATAAATTTGAAGACAATCAACGACACGACAGGAAACGACAGCACCAGCAGCGCAAAAATCAGCACCGGAATGTATGCGGCAGACATACTGGACCTCCAGGCGCATCCTATCACAACTCTAGAACCGTGGATTGTGCCCCACGTCTCAGGGATGAGCCAGTGTTAATTGCTCGGCAACGCAAACCCATTCGTTGTTCCGCAGCACCCACACATCCGTGAACCGCTCGTAGCGATGTGATATTTTCCCGTCTTTGTCCTTAAGAGTGATGTCGTCCAGCCCCGTCGCGACTACAGCGTCGTTCACCACGGCGTGTGACACCAGCAGCGTCATGCTGATGGTGACGACAGAAGGCGCTTCCTCTTTGTATCCCTTGAGCATCGAATCACGATCGCCCAGCTTGCCATCCGATTCGATCAACTGGAAGTCGTCGCCGATCATGCGATGGAGCTTGTCCCACTCGTGCGAAAGCTGAATCTTGAACCAGTCCTGTTCGAGTTTGGTCACGGCCTTTTCCGCCGCCGCCCAGCTCGCCGCCCGTGGCACGCTCTTGGTTGCGGTAGTCTCTGCAGGAGTTTCGGAAATCCCTAGGGAGCCGACAACCGTCGTGAAGGCGAACAACAGCGCGATCAGAGGGAATCGTTGGGGAATGGACATCCGCGAAGCCTCCCGCTTGCAAACTTCAGAAACGGACCTTGAGGGTTATCTCCATCGAACGATACTACGCGGTGACTATTTGTCGAACAGAAGTTCTCCCGCACGTTGCGTAGCCTTCACTACGGCCTTGATCAGCGTCACCCGCAGCTTCCCTTCTTCCAGTTCCATGATGCCGTCAATGGTGCAACCGGCGGGCGTGGTCACGGAGTCTTTCAGTAGCGCCGGATGGTCCCCCGTCTCGAGAACTACGCTAGCTGCGCCCTTCATGGTTTGCGCTGCAAGCAGTGTGGAAACATCGCGCGGCAAACCCACCTTAACACCGGCTTCTGCCAGTGATTCCAGAATGATGTAGGCAAAGGCAGGTCCGCTGGCCGAAAGTCCAGTGACTGCATCCATATTCTTTTCGTCCACCACCACCGTACGACCCACCGCGTTAAACATGGCCTTGGCAATTTCCAGATGTTCCGGCGAGGCATGCGATCCGCGGCAGATTCCTGTCATCCCGGTACCGACAATCGAACAGGTATTCGGCATTGCGCGAACTACAGCCACTTGGTCGCCTACCCGTTGTTCGATATACGCAGTGGGTACCGACGCGGCTACCGAAATAATCAGCGCACCTTTGCTCAACTCCGGTGCGATCTCTTTCAACACCTCGCCCACCACCTGCGGTTTCACCCCCAACAGCACGATGTCCGCATCCTTGACCGCTTTCCGATTGTCCGTCACCACCTTGACGCCAAGTTCCTTCCTCAGGTTCGATGCCTTCTCTTCATGCTTCACCGTTGCCGTCACATGCTTCGGTGAGAACAGTGCCTGCTTCAAATAGGCGCGCAGCAAAATTCCGCCCAGTTTCCCAGTGCCCAGAACGGCCAGATTCTTGTCAGAAAGTTTGATTTGCATGATGCCAACATTGTTACGGACACAACGCGATGGGTCAACAAGCGTTTACGCCGGGCTTCAGGTATTATGACCGCCATTATGCAAATTCACCGACTTAGCCTGGCCGCTGCCTTACTCGTCACTGCCATCTCTGTTGCAACCGCACGACACGTCCTTGCACAGGATAGGCCCTCAACCCAAAAACTGTCTGACGTGACGGTACCGATGCGCGACGGCACGATACTGCGCGCGGATATCTGGCTGCCCAGCGCCGAGGGACGATTTCCCACTCTCGTTTACCGCACCCCGTACGGCAAGCAATTCGCTGCCAAGGAGTGGACCACTTTTGACAAAGCCGTAGCCCACGGCTACGCCATCGTCATCCAGGATGTGCGCGGACGCTACGCCTCTGACGGTGAATTTGTGCCCTACCAGAACGAAGGCAAAGACGGCTATGACACGATCGAATGGGCAGCCAAGCAGCCGTGGTCGGATGGCAGCATTGGCACGTTTGGACTGTCTTATCCCGGTGCCGTACAGTGGTTGGCCGCGGTGGAAACACCTCCTCACCTTAAAGCTATGGTTCCAGCCATGACTTTTTCCACTCCGCGAAACTTTTTTTATTCGGGCGGACTGTTCGATGGCTCGTGGCTTGAATGGACCTTCCGGAACATCGCCCCCGATGCCAGGAAGCGCAAGAAACTACCTGGCCCCACTACTTACGAAGAAGCGCGCAAAGCCTGGAAGCTTGAGCATGAACGAATCGAAGGCTTTCTCCCTCTAGGCGATCTGCCAGATCTCAAAGATGCCTCACCCTTTTACTACCAGTGGCTAGCGCATCCGCCTGCCGATCCCTGGTGGGACTGGGCAGAACTGCGCAACAAATATGATCGTGTGAACTGCGCCGTACTGAATTTTTCCGGCTGGCACGACGAAGCTTACGGCCCGGACGGCGCCACCACAAATTTCAACGGCCTGGTGGCTGCCCGCGGCTCCCAGCACGATCCGCGCACCCGAACCATCATCGGTCCTTGGACGCACGGTGGCGAAGACGAGCGCAAGAGCGGTGAACGCGACTTTGGCCCCGCCGCGCCCGTCGATTACGACGGACTCATTCTGGGATGGATGGATCGCTATCTTCGCGGAGCCGACAATGGCATCGACCGCGAAGCTCCCGTGCGCATTTTTGTGATGGGGGCAAATACCTGGCGCAACGAGCAGGCTTGGCCTCTTGCACGCGCGAAGGTTCAGCCGTTCTATCTTTCTGCGAACTCAACAAACGCCCGAGTAGGCGGTTTACAGCAGCAGCCGGTCAAATCGAAATCCAGCCCGAGCGAACTGAAATCCGATCCCGCTCACCCGGTTTCGGATCCCTACAGCGGCTATGGGGCACACGACTATCGGGCACTGGTCGGACGCGACGATGTACTCACCTTCGACACCGAACCTTTAACTGCCGACACGGAAGTCACCGGTCCCATCAAGCTCGAACTGTTCGTCTCCGCCGATGTTCCGGATTTTGACTTGTGGGGACGCCTGATGGACGTGGCTCCCGACGGCACTGCTTTCAATTTGATGAGCCCGGGGCTGGATGTCCTGCGCGCTAGCTATCGCAATGAATCGATTCAGCCAGATCTGCTCACTTCCGGGAGAATCTACAAACTCGAACTCGACCGTCTGCTCACCAGCAACACATTCCTCAGAGGCCACAAAATTCGCGTCCAGATCAGCGGCGCCTTCTACCCTCATTTTTCACGCAATCTGCAAACCGGAAAATCAGAAATAGTTTCCTCGCAATCCCAGGTGGGCCATCTGAAGATCTATCACGATGCGGAAAATCCTTCGCGGATTTTGTTGCCGGTCGTTAGGAACTAGCCGTCCTCAGTCGTGCCGCGCGCCGTTCAGCACCTGAACCGCGTGTGGCAGAATCGCTGCCACTGCGTCGAGTGATTCCACCGCCCCTTTGGGGCTTCCCGGCAGATTCAGTATGACCGAGTGGTGCCGGATCGCTGCGACTCCGCGCGAAAGCACTGCGGTTGGTGTCTTTTCCGCGCCCTTGCGACGCAACTCTTCCGCCAACCCCGGAATAATCCGCTCGGCAACGTCCTTGGTCGCTTCGGGAGTATTGTCACGTGGACCAAGCCCCGTACCGCCGGTGGTCAGAATTACATCCACGCGTCGCGAATCTGCCAACTCGCGCAACAGTGTTCGAATATTCGCAGGATCATCCGAGCACCGCAAAGCCGAGTTCACTTCCCAGCCAAGTTCGCGGCATCGCGCCACCAGAGCTGGTCCGGACAAATCCTCGCGCTCGCCTCTGGAAACCGTATCGCTGATAGTGAGTATGGAAACGCGCATCGCAGCTCAGTTGGTGCCCACGGCATCGCGGTTCGATTCATCCATTAACCGCATCGCTTCCATCAACAATCCTGTGGTATTTCGCGTAGTTGTCGTCCGGGTGGAAGTATTTGCGGCATTGAAATCGATCTCAAACTCGCCGTCCGTCCACATGATAATTTTGAAAACGGCATCGTCTCCTTCCACGGTTCCAATTTTCGCGTCACGGCACTGCCCCGAGACAAAATAAAGCTCCGCCTGTTCCCCACCCTTTTGCACCACGAGACGACACGATTTCTGCCCCATCTCGAGCGATTGCATCAGGTCGATCATACTCATCTCTTCCAGGCGGCCTTGAATCACCCCGGGCCGTGAGGCACGCTTCTGCAATTTTTCCAGGTGCAACCGGTCAATCACTTTTTTCGCAGAACGCACCAAATCCTTCAGCAAGAATGGCTTGGCGATGAAGTCTTCCACGCCATCCACCAGCGGCCGCAAGCGCTCTTCAATATCCGCGCGGCTGGCCATGAACAAAAAAGGGATGTGCCGCGTGGCTTCGCGCCCGCGTAGCTTCTCAAATAGCTGACGTCCATCGAGTCCTTGCATCTTAAAATCACATAAAATCACATCGGGTAGCTCGTCGATCACACGTAGCAGCGCATCTGCCCCGTCTGCCGCAATCATCACTTCGCAAAACGGCTCCAACCCCTTGGCCACCAGGTCACGCACCAGCGGATTGTCGTCCGCAAGCAGCAGCTTCACCGTTTTGGCGGCGGCCGCGTTCATCGCTTGGACCTGCCAGGTTTTTTCTCGCCCACACGCACAAAATCACCGCTTTTCCCGCCCGTCTTTTGCAGGAGATACACGTCGCTGATCTCGATGCTTTTATCCAGAGCTTTGCACATGTCGTAAACCGTAAGCGCGGCGCAAGACGCGGCAACCAGTGCTTCCATTTCCACACCGGTCTGCGCAGTCGCCGTAACGGACGAAAATATTTCCACCCCATCTTTACACAGCCTCGGGGTCACATCAATGTGCGTAAGTGGCAGTGGATGACAAAGAGGTATCCACTCTGCTGTCCTCTTCGCCGCGGCGATTCCGGCGATCCGCGCCACTTCCAGGGGATTCCCTTTCGGGTTTTTCAGGCCTCGAACAGCTTTTACTACCTTCGCCGCCATCCGCACAAACGCATGCGCCACTGCTGTTCGAGTCGTCACAGACTTCGACGAGACGTCCACCATGGTCACTTCCCCGCTCTTTCGGTAATGCGAAAGCTTCTTCAATTCAGCTCCAGCGCAACCGGTCGTGCTTCTCGATTCAGTTCGGCTCGTTATCGCCTTCTGTTTTGGCCTACGGCTCAAATGCAGCCACGTTTACAGTACGTCTCCGCGCAGCAGAACGGCAACGGACTCTCCCGCCGGGATGTTCTCTACCTCAGAGGGCACTACCACAAAGCAATTCGCCCTGCTCAAAGCTCCAATATCCCCGGATCCTTGCCACTTGAGTGCTGCCACGCTTGCCCGCGCGCCTTCCCATACAATTCGTGCCGGAAGAAAATGAGAGAGACCGGGCTTCTCGTGCAGCGCTTCCGAAAGGGTTGCCTGCAGCAATGGTAGCGGCCGTGCCTTCGTTCCGCTCAATACATCGATGGCCGGAATCGCAAACAGATGAAATGTCACCATGGTCGAAACCGGATTCCCCGGCAAACCAAACACCAGCTTGTTCCGCACCCGCCCAAACACCGTCGGCTTGCCCGGCCGCATTGCGACTGCATCAAAGAAAAACTCCGCGCCCATTGACTTTAGCACGCCCTCGACGAGGTCATACTTGCCCATCGAAACCCCGCCGGATAGTACCAGCATGTCATCGCGCAACCCCTGTTCAATTTTTGCGCTCAGTTCCTCCACGCGATCGCCCGCATTGCCGAGTAATACCGGATCTCCGCCAGCCAGCCGTACCTGCGCACCCAGCGAAATGCTGTTGCTGTTTCGAATGTGAAATGGCCCGGGAGTTTCTTCGATGGGCACCACCTCGTCGCCGGTGGAAAGAATCGCAACGCGGGGCTTTTTGTAGCAAACCAGTTGTGCCGCACCAACCTGCGCCGCAATCGCCAACTCCGCAAACCCCAAGCGGACGCCAACTGCTAGAACCTGCGCGCCCGCCCTTGCTTCGCTTCCTCGCGAGACAATGTTTTGTCCAGCGTTTGTCTCTCGTTGAAACGTTACAAGTGCTCCGCTGCGACTGGTGAATTCCACCATGACGACCGCATCTGCACCAGCAGGGACTGCCGCACCGGTCATGATCTGCACGCAAGTCCCCGGCAGGAGCGCTTCCGTAACCGCATCCCCGGCCTTGATCTCTGCAGCACACGGCAGCAGTTTGCCCGCGCCAGCCTCAACGGCTCGCACCGCATAGCCGTCCCTCGTCGAGCGGTCAAATGGCGGATACGCACGGTCGCTGCAAATCTCTGCGGCCAACACGTAACCTAACGCATCGGAAACAGGCAGTTTCCTTGTAGTAGGAGAGAGCTTGCCAAGCTCGGCTTGCGTGATGACAATCTGGCGAGC
Source organism: Candidatus Acidiferrales bacterium (assembly GCA_963741165.1). Taxonomy (GTDB): domain Bacteria; phylum Acidobacteriota; class Terriglobia; order Acidiferrales; family UBA7541; genus Acidiferrum. The sequence goes on from CAVUHB010000005.1 coordinate 172,049, forward strand.
GTCTTCATAGCCAAGCATGGATACTCCTCGGCCGGGAGCAGGGTAGGACGGAACGTCCCTGAATTCTGGTGAACGGACGGCTGAGTACCGCCTTTTTCGACTACAACCAGCGCGCCAGCAGCGTCCCCGGCTGGATGATCGTCGCGTCGCGCTCTGGCCCGGTGGAAATCATGCCGATCTCCACCTGCAGAAAATCCGAAATAAAGCGCAGATAATCGAGCGCCGCCTTCGGCAACTTCCCGGCATCCCGCACTCCGTAGGTGGGTTCGCACCAACCCGGCAATGTCTTGTATACCGGCGTCACACGCTCGTATTCTTCCGCGGAAGCGGGCATTTCAGTTACTGGCGTGCCCTTATAGGTGTACCCAACGCCCACTTTAAATTCGCGTTGCGTATCAAAGACGTCCAGCTTGGTGATCACCAGCGAATCGATTCCGTTGATCATTTTGGCGTACTGCAATTCCGCCAGGTCCAGCCAACCGCAGCGCCGTGGTCGTCCCGTTACTGCGCCAAATTCCTTCCCGCGCTCGCGCACTTCCTGCGCTTCCAGGTCTGGCATCTCCGTGGGAAACGGGCCGCCGCCAACACGGGTAGTGTAGGCCTTGGAAATTCCCAGCACGTGTCGAATCCTCGTCGGGGGCACACCCACACCCGTGGATGCCCCACCCGAAGTGGCGCTTGAAGAGGTCACAAATGGATAGGTACCGTGGTCGATGTCGAGCATCGTGCCTTGCGCGCCTTCAAACAGCACCGCTTTACCTTCGTCGAGTGCGCGATTTGTCAGTACCGCGGTATCGCAGATGAAGCCCTTGATCTTCTCGCCTAGCCGTAACGTAGCTTCCACTTCATGCGTGAAATCCACGTTGGCACCGTATGCACCACGCGCGATGCGATTCTTTTCCGAAACCACACGTGCTGCCTTCTCGCGAAACAGGTCCGGGGTCAGCAGATCCGTCATGCGCAATCCGCGCCGCGCCATCTTGTCTTCGTATGCAGGACCGATCCCGCGCGAAGTCGTGCCAATCTTGTTTTCTCCACGTGCCGTTTCCGCGGCCTTATCCAGTTCCCGGTGATACGGAAAAATAAGATGGGCGCGATTGCTGACGTGCAGCCTTCCCTTCACATCCACGCCTGCCTTCGCCAGCGTCTCAATTTCCGCAACCAGCGCTGAAGGGTCCACCACCACACCGCAGCCAATGATCGCGTGCTGTGTCGGCCTCAGAATTCCGCAGGGAATCAATTGCAGGACGTATTTGTCCTTTCCGATGATGACCGTATGCCCGGCGTTGTGCCCGCCTGCCACTCGCACAATGTAATCAAATGAACCCGCAAGATAGTCGACAACCTTACCCTTACCCTCATCGCCCCATTGTGCGCCCACCACAACGACAGATTTCATTCCGTCTCTCTCCTCACCTACGACCCACAGTGCGCGCATTTCTCCATCCAAGCAAGCGCGGCTCAAACATAGTTCCCCGGACAAATTTCCGCCTACAACCCCAAACAGAAATCGTACGATGGCCCCACCCCGAACGCAAGCAACACCACCTGAAGACCAGTTAGCGGAAGATTTTGTTGTGAAACATTACCTTGTGTAAGGTCTTAACTTCAATGCCAGCAACAACATTGTGACGCTTGCCACCAATGGCACGAGAAATCCCGCGCGGAGCGAATTTGAGAGTGTCGCAATAGTACCCACCAACTGCGGTAACACGCCGCCACCCAGACTACCCGCGCCGAAATACAACGCGCCCAGCCAGTCTGAATCAGTCCGAAATATCTTCGCCAGCCACGTCACCAATATCGGGTATTGCGGAGCGCACCCCATTCCTGCCATCGCCGTCCCTACCAGAAGTACCGGGATGCTGTGCGCTAAGGCGATGAGGGCTGTACCTGCGCTGGCCGACATCAGGCCGCCCAGCGATATCGCTACGGTAGAAAATCGTCGCAGTCCGAGCGGAGCCAATCCTCTTCCCAGCAGCAAGAATCCATAAAATACCGAAGGAGCAATCGTCAGTGCCGATGCATGTCCGCTCACAGGCATACGTTTCTCGAGCGCGGCCACCCATCCGCCCGTGCCGGCTTCGGTTCCCACATACAAAAAGAAAAGCATAACCAGCGGTATAGACGCACCCTGGCGCAAATGCTTTGTCCAATCCGCCCACGAATGTTTTGCCCGCTTTGCCCTAACCGCAGGCGCAGTCCGGAACAGATGCGCCAGCGCGATCGCCAACGTGCAAACCGCCACGCAGATTCCCAATCCCCGAATGCCTATCTTAGGCACTAGGGCCGCGACCAGAAACGGGCATGCCACCGCGCCTACGCCCCACGAAAAATTCAGCAAGCTCACCGCCGCCGCCACGTTCGACGATGGCAGTTGCGTACCACGCAGATTCGTTGTCGGATTGGTCAAGCCATACCCAAATCCGTTCAGCGAGACGCAAAAAGCCGTCAGCAACCACGGGCTTACTCCGAGAAACGCCATCCCCAGGGTCAGGAACATAAATCCTGCGGCAAGCACTTTGGAAAAGCCAAATCGCGGGAGCAACCAGCCGGTGGCAATCACCCCGATCAGGCTGACGCAATACTGTGCCGGAAAAAACGAACCCACCTGCGCGTCGCTCAACCTCCACTGTTTGGAAAACATCGGCAGCAGTGGCCCAAGACAGGTCGTAATCACACCAATGACTACGAATCCGGCGTGCAGCAGGAACCATTCCAGTCGCGGATTCGGTGTAGAAGTGGAGTTGGAAGAAATTGCGGAATCCATCTTCATCGAGTCTGGCATATCTCTGTAACAGCAACAAGAAAACTCCTTTGCAGCTTGGTATCACACTTTTTGATACTTCCTGGAACGTACCTCCGTCTGCACGCCTGCATCCGACCTCTCTCCTGCTTCCGCTGCATTTCAGATACCCCGCATCGCCAAAGCGCGTGAAATCATCCCAGACCAGGTCCAAGCTGTGGTCCTCAAACACGCAGAGCCGCGCCGGTTCGGAATTCTGGGCAAGCCACGGGTAAATGTGCCTGCATTAAACTTGGGCCTCGACGCCGAAGACCCCGTCAAATAGATGAAGCGTTGGATAGAAGCAGCCTTCTTGTGGTAATTTCCTTTTTCGGGTGTCCCCTCCCACGCCGTTTAAGGTTGAATCAATTCCGGGCTTTTTTCTTTTGTGGGCTCCCTTGAATTCGAGGGCTTCCTCGGTGGAAGCGCTCCGCCTCATCGGGCGCGCAGTCAAGGGATCACTGCAAGGGCAAACCCCTCCCCAACCCGGCTCTACCTACCGTCCGCGCTACTTCAATTTCCCTTCGTTCCTTTCGTCTTCGGTCCCTGAAACCGGTACCCCACCCACGGTTCCGTCAGAATATATTTCGGCTGGGCCGAATCCTTCTCAATCTTCTTTCGCAATTGATTGATCACTACCCGCAAATTCTCGGTCTCCTCCCCGTACTCCGGGCCCCACACCGACTGCAACAGTCGCCGGTGCGAAACCGGCTTGCCCTGATTGGCGATCAATTCCCTCAGAACTTCAAATTCCTTCGGCGCTAGATGCACAACTTCCCCAAACGCCATCACCCGTCGCGCCTCAAAATCCACCGACAATTCCTTCGAATCAAACTTGGGCACGGCCTCGGCCGCGGTATGCCTTCGCAAGGACGCCCGCACCCGCGCCAGCAACTCCTCAATCCCAAAAGGCTTCGTCACATAGTCGTCCGCGCCTGCGTCGAGCGCCACCACCTTGTCGCGCTCTGCGCTACGCACCGTCAGCATAATGATCGGCGTCTCGCTCCACCGTCGGATCTCCTTGCAAGTCTCGATTCCGCTTATCCCTGGCAGATTCACATCCAGCAAAATCAAATCCGGTTTTACTTTTTTCGCCAGCTCCAACGCTTCTTCCCCGGTCGCCGCCTCGCTGATTTCATACCCTCGAAAACTCAGCGTCGTTCGCAGCACTCGCCGGATCTGCGGTTCATCGTCAACCACCAGAATGCTGGGGGAATTCATCGCCCCTCGCCCCTTGCATGAATCACCGGCAGCATGAACGAAAAAACCGATCCATGCCCCAACTGACTTGTCACACTAATCGATCCTCCATGGGCAGACACAATCGCTTTCGCGATCGGCAAACCCATTCCTGTCCCGCGCACCAGGTAGCGTTGGTCTTTGCCACGATAGAACTTATCGAATATTAATCCCTGCTCGAAGGGATCAATCCCAGGTCCTTGGTCCGCCACGCTCAAGCTCACAAAATCTCCTGCCCGTTCCGCGGTCACCGTAATCGGTCGCCCCTTCGGCGAATACAGGTGGGCATTATCGATCAATTGCACCAGGATATCCGTCGCGCGTGAGAGATCGGCCCGAACCGCCGGCAGATTTGCCTCCACGTTCAAAACCAGCGGTCGATCCCCGATGGTCTTTTTCAGTTGCAGCACAGCTGCGTCGACCAGTGCCCCCGGCTCGACCGCCTTGAAATGCAATTCAATCTCCCCCGCCTCCAACCGCGCCATCTCCGCGGCTTCTTCGACTAGGTGATTCAGCCGGTCACACTCCTCATTAATAATGGTAAGCAGTTCGGTCTGCTGTGCCGACTCCGCTGGTGTTGTCCCCAATAAAGAGGTCACCGAAGCCTTGATCGCGGTCAACGGCGTGCGGAAGTCATGGGCAATGGAATCGAGCAACGCTGACTTCAGCCGCTCTCCCTGCCGTTCCGCTTCCGTCTCGCCCAGTTGCTCGATCGCCCTTGCCCGCTCAATCGCAATGGCCACCAGCGAACTCACTGCATCCAGCGTTTGCCGGTTCAGTCGCGCTCCTGAAATCCCCAGGCTGGCTATCGGTTTCACACCCAGCCGCACCGGAACAAAGTGCAGCGCCTGCTGCGGATCAGACATCCCCTCGTCCCGCGAATACGTCTTCTTCATCATCTGCTCATCAATTTGCGCGGCACCGTAGCCCGATCGGTAAAATTTGTCTTTCTGCGGAACAAACAGCTCTGCCGCCCCAGCCTCAAAACATTCGACCAGGTGATTCGGAATCGCGTTCATTAGCTGAATTACGTTCCCTTCACCCAGCAATTTCTGACTGAACAAATACAATCGCTCCACTTCTCTTCGCCTGCTATTGGCCGCGTCTGCCTCTTGTCGGATGCGGGCGGAAAGCTGGCTCCCCACAATCGATGTCACGAGAAACGCGAACAACGCCACCCAGTTTTGCGGATCGCGAATCGTAAACGTCCCCACCGGCTCCAGGAAGAAGTAGTTCACCAGAAGCATGGCGCTGATGGACATGGTGACCGACACCACCATTCCCCAGACCGCGGAAACTGCTAAAATCGCCAATAGAAATGAAAGAGCTACGGTGGTGTGGTTGACGTGCAAGATTCTGCTGTATCCGTAGGTTATGGAAAGCAGCAATACCGCGGCAACCGCAAACCCGAATCCGCGCCCAGCTAGGAAGCGCGCCATGAGAGTATTGTAACTCAGTGTGATTTACTCGAGGGGAGAGAAACTCGTCTTGCCGAAAAAACCGGAAGACTGGCTCGAAATCGCTTCGCCAACCGCCAAACAGCGCGGCACCTTCAAGCTTTTCCTGGGCTATGCTCCGGGCGTTGGCAAGACCTTCAGCATGCTCAGCGAAGCCATCCGCCGTAGCGCTCGTGGTGAAGACGTCGTCATCGGCATCGTCGAAACCCACGGCCGCAAGGGCATCGTCGAACTCGTCGGCCAGTTGGAAGCCGTTCCCCGCAAGAAAATCGACTACAAGGGCACGCTGTTTGAAGAAATGGATGTCGACGCCATCCTGGCGCGCCGCCCGGAAGTGGTTCTCGTCGACGAACTTGCCCACACCAACATCCCCGGCAGCAAACGACGCAAACGATACGAAGATATTCAGGAACTACTGGCGGCCAAGATCGACGTAATCTCCACCCTCAACATTCAACACATCGAAACGATTGCCCCGACCGTGCGCGCCATTACCGGCGTTACCGTCCGAGAAACCGTCCCCGACTGGGTTCCGCTTTCCGCCACGGAAACCGTCATGGTTGACCTTACCCCCGAAGCGCTGATGAACCGTATGAAGCGCGGCGATGTCTACAGCCAGGAAAAGGTCGAGCAGTCTCTCAAGAATTTCTTTCGCCGCGGAAATTTAATTGCCCTTCGTGAACTCGCCCTGCGCCAGGTAGCCGAACAAGTCGACCGCAGCCTGGAATCCTACATGGGTGCAAAGGAGATCGAGGAGAACTGGGGCGTTCGCGAGCGAATTGCCGTGTGCATCTCCGGAAATCCCACTGGCCAATACCTGATTGCTCGCGCCGCACGCATGGCCCGCAAAATGGACGCCGAACTCTACGTCGTGCACGTGGAACGCGAGCTTCCCGTGCGCGAACGAAATCCCAAAGTCTTGGAAGCGAATATGCGGTTTGCGGAAAACCTTGGCGCCCAGGTGTTAACATTGAACGGTCGAAGTGTCGCGGATAGCATTGCAGAATTTGTCCGCAGCAAACACATCACTCAGGTAATCTTCGGCCGCGCCGCGATTCGTGACTGGCGTAAATACCTCTATCTATCCGCAGTTCATCGATTCCTGCGAGACTCTCCCGCCGTCGATGTGCACATCGTCACACAGGAACCCGAAAACGATGACTAGAGTTGATTGATTCTGGATTTGCTACAATCGGGAAAAAGCGATCTGACGATTTCTGCCTACTCACTGCCGAGCAATCCTGCGTAGCCCAGAGTTTCTCCGCCCAAGAAAGTCTGGAATTGCTCCGCCCCGTTCAAATTCAACGAAACGACCTTTTACCACGCAGGATTGCGCGAAAGTGAGGTTCTTCTGCGCATCCAAACTTGGGCCCAATACTTTGACTGCCATCGATTCCAGTCAGTACCACCACTCGCTGGGAACAAGAGATTGAACCATATTGAAGACTTTCGCAACTGTCAAAACTGACAGTCTTCCAGAAAATCCTCCGACTATTTTCACGTCATTCAAATTCAGCCAGATTCGGAAACTATCAGGCAATTCTGCCCCAATCCGTGTTCCCTACTCCTACAATATCGTTTATTTCGACCCTACTTTTCCGACCACGTTGACATTTACATCGAATTTGTCGTGCGATCAGCCCCCATCCCCTTGCATTGTTTACATCGTTGTTACAATTCGCAGAGGGAGGTCTTCCAGGTGACGATTCGTTCACTCGATGCGCACGATTTGCCTTTTTCATCTTCCCCAGTCGCAAGCGGCTTTGCTCTAGAGGGCGGCTCAGCTTGGCGAAACGGATCACGATCCGGAATACAACTGGAACGCTGCCCAGTAATATGGCTTCCGAAACACAATTTCCGGATCCTTGTTCTTCAACAAAGCTAACTTCGCTCGTCGCAGCGCTGTCGCCGGATCTTGTCCACGACTGATCTGTTCATAAAACACGTCCATAATCTGCGGGGCCGCTGAATCGTTTACTTCCCACAGTGCGCCCACCACGTTGTGTGCGCCGGCTCGCAAGAATGCCCACGACAATCCCACCAATCCTTCGCCGGAATAGGCACGGCCGTTCGCTCCTTCGCACGCCGATATCGTCACCAGTTGCGCCGTCAGTGGATGCTGAACAATTTCGCGTGCGTACAATTTGTAGGAATCCCCGCTTTTGCTGAGTATCACTGCGGAGTCCAACGGGTTCGTCACGCTGGCAGTTCCGTGTGTCACAAAATGCAAATACGTGAATCTACCCGGATTGCTTTTCAAATATGCCTGGGGGGTTGCCTGCTTTCCTTCGAGTATTTCCCGGTGACCTCGCCTGAAGTAGTGCTGCACCATTTGCATTTCTTCCTTTGCCTTTGGCAGCGCGGCAAACGCTTCCACGGGCTCCGTATTCCCCACCAGCAATAGGCTGTTCTCTTTCCCTTGTGCATGCGCTGATCCCTTTGCCAATAGCGTCAGCGAGCTCGCCGTCGTCAACGTCACATCTTCAATCCAGAAATGCGGTGTGGGATCCGGCACCACCAGTGTCTCGAAATTGAGCGAAGATAGGTCAGGGTCGGGCACGAGTATAATTCGCCCCCCTTTTGACAATGCTTTGCTCGCGGGTTCCACAAGCAATGTGTACAACCGCTTACCCTCCGCGCTGCCCGTGTCCTGCGCATCCCGCAAACTTCGCATCGCCTCTCGGTACGATTTCACCAGCGGCACAATTTCCCCCGCCTTTGCCAGCGCGAAGTAGCTGGTCTTCTCCGGCGCGATCACCCATAGGTGCGATCTGACTCGCCCAATCCAGTAGAACAGCAGTGTGCACTTGACTCTCTGCGCCACCTGTTCCGGACGTAAGCCCGGCGCGTCCCATCGCCCGACAGCCTCTTTGGAGGCCAGACCCTCCACCAGTGTTCGCGAACGGCTCAATTCCGCGACCTTCAGCGCGTCTCCCGTTCGGCCGTGCATCACCAGAAAATCCACATAATCATCGTAAAATTCGATGCTGGTGGTCAGAAAACTGAACTTCCACTCTTCCCGGCCGCGACTCGCACGCGCCGAATCGATCTTCTCTATGGCCTCCTGGTATTGCTGTTCTGCGGCTTCGCTCTTTCCTTCATCGTCCAGGGTTTTCGCCAGCCGCGCTTGTGCTTCCCACCTGAGCGGCTTCGTCGCTCTCGCCGATGAGATGATTTCGCCAAGCAGTCGCTCCGCATCGCCATACTCTTGTTTGCCCGCCGCGATTCGTCCCCGAATCAATTGCGATTCCAGCACCGCCGACCGGTCCAGCCCGGCCTGCTCGATGCCCGCCTCTTCCTTATTGTACTTTTCGGCTGCCTCGACGTTTTCCGTCTCGAGCGCCACCGCGGCCAGATCATTCAGGCACTCCGTCAGCGCTGTTTTCTCCTCGAGTGGCCGCGCTATCTTTAAACCCTCTTCGAGAATCGCCTTCGCTTGCGCGTACTCCTTCTCCGCGTAGTAGCACTCCGCCAACGCCATCAGCCAATGGGCCTGGTAGTCGTACAGTTTCTGCTGGCCTGCTTTATCGGCCGCCTGCCGGAACAGCGGCATGGCGTTCTTAAAATCTCCCAGCGAGAAATAGCTCGATCCCATATTCCCGAGGATCAATTTTGCGGCATCGTCTCTGCGCATCGCATTCGCCAGTGTCAGCCCTTCCTGATTCCATGCGAGCGCTTCGTCAAAATGTTCCATTTGTACGTTCGCCGCAGCCAGCGACGCCAGCGCTTGTAGCTGCTGTCCCTCATTCTTGTATTGCTTGGAAAGCTCCAGGGCCCGGCGAAACGTGGCTACCGCTTCCTCATATTTTTTTTCGTCGGTTTCCAGTACGGCCTGATTGTTCAGTACCTCGCCCACCAGTTTCGGCTGATACTGCTCGGCCAGCGTAGCCGCCCGGGCGAAACTTTTCTCCGAAGCGTCGTAACGCTGTGCCAGGCGGTAGGCGATCCCTTCATAAATATTCTTTCGGACCGCAATCTCCGTGGTCGCGAGAGATTCGGGAAAAGGTTCCACCAGCACATCGAGCGTTTTCTTATATTCGCGCCGATAGATATAAACGTGCGCCTTTAGGACGCGGAAACTCCACGTCCAGTCCGCACCTTTCGCCGCGTAGCGCCTGGTGTCTCGCTCGATGTCCGCCATCGCGGCATCCAGCTCCCCATGCTGTATCTTGAGTTCAATGCGGTCGTAGACCGCTGTAAGGGACGGCGCTTTTTGGCACCCGGCCAGAATTGCAAGGATCAGCAGCAGGCTGCCGAGTGACCGCACTATCTTCCAGGTGGCGGATATTGCGGACCGTTCATAAAGGCTTCGATCGCTGCCCCGCTTCCGAAATCCGGCGAACCCAGCTCGAAACGCAGCATGGTCAGTGTCTTGGTTCCAGGCTGGGAGAGCAGTTCTGCAAATCCGAGAGTCCCGAAGTGGGGAATCTTCACCTCGTGCTTCTTCCTGTCCTCGGCCGTCAATCCCGGAAAGTCCGTGATGATTTCTTCCACCAGCGAGCACAGCACCACCTTTTCATCGGACGAAGGTATTTTCCCGCTTTTCCTTCCCGTTGCAAACGATTTGGCCAATTGGTTGTGCGTTTTGTGCTTCATCAACAGTTCATGCCGCAGCTTGATCTCGAACTTGTACCCCGCAATTCGCAGATTCTCAAACACACTTCCAATCGCCAGGATATGCCCTTCCTCGGCTCCTTTTTTGTGCTCCGAAGTCAGCCGCGCGGTGATCCGGTCCGCTGTGATTACATCCAGAATGTTCAGTCCTTCAATCGTGATCGATGCGTGCGACGTTGCCGTCGTGTCATCCTGATAACTTCCCGAAACGTGCGATTTCGCACTCGTGAACCGAACCATCCTCGGCACTTCAAAATTGTCCACGCGCGCATGTCCGTGTCCCCCGACAGTCGAGAGGTACACTCCGGCCTGCGCAGCCACTTGATGCGGTACGGGGCGTACAAAATTCGCGCTGAAGGCATGCCCACCTGCGTGGAATTTGACAACGAAATTGCGAGGATCGGGACTCACGGGGACACCTCGTATGTGGAGTTAAGCAGCTAGATATTTACCGAACTATGGAATTAATTCAACGTCAAATGCAAACTTAGCCACTTCCGTCTTTATCTCCGGCCCTGGTTCGGCTTTCCTGCCATAAATCAAGAGCGCATATTTCCCAGGCGCTAGCCGCCCTGGGGAGACTACGAATCTCACTTCCTTGTTAGCACGCTCCGCAGGAATGCCCAACTGCATCACCACACGCCCCGCTTCATCTTGCACCTCCCCCACGTAGACAGGGAAGGTTTGGGATGGCAGGAAATCGAAATGCAATCCATACGGGGCTCCTCGGTGCACTCGCACCGGCACACTTTCGCCCGCCTCGCGATTGCCCCCGTGTAACCCAAAGTCGGCACTGGCTACCAGGGCTTGCTCCGTGCCACCGGTCTCCTGGTGTGACTTCCTGATCTGGCGCGCCTCATACCCCAGCATGACCACCAGCGCAGCCAGTGCGGGAATTGCAATCAATGGCTTCAGCCAGGCTGACCATCGCGACCTCGCGCCGTGCTTTACTTCCTTGGCCGGCTCGATTAGCGGATTTACCTGGAAGATCTGTTGACTGGTAGCTACAAACGACATGGTCGTCTGCAGATCCAGCGCGCATTCCGGGCAGTCGCAGTAGTGCTGCTCGAATTGTTCGCGGAGCTCCTCGGGCAGCTCTCCGAGGACGTATCTTTCCGCCGCATGCATCTGTTTTGCCTGTTCGTGTTCCATATCGCCTGTCCTAAAGATAGTGCATCTCAAGGGTTAATCGTTTCACATCGTACCCTTACTCGCCGCCCGCCGTGGCCTAGATGCCGCCTCCTTCTGGTAAACCTCTTTAAATCTCTCTTTTGCGCGATGCAAGCGCACCCGCAGATAGTCCCGGTCAACCCCGAATTTACGGCAGATTTCGTCTTTTTCCCCTTCCTCCAGAAACACCGCGCGCAATAAGTCCCTGTCTTTCTGGCTCATCTCTTCCAGAATCTCCCGTACCCGCTCTTTGGTCTGCTTTGTGATCAGCGAACTCTCGAGGTCGATAATCTTGTCCGGCGTTTCCAGGTGCCCATCGAGCAAGGGTTGGCTTCTGTAGCTATCCCGATTGTTCTCGTGCAACACGTTCTTGCACACGGAGTTAACAAACGCCCCGAACCTCTCCGGTTGCCTGACTCCGCCATCCCGCCGCAAAATGGCTATTACCCTTGTGTAGGTCTCCTGTCTCACATCGTCGATTCGTTCCGGTGTCAGCATCCTGGCCCGCAGCATAATTCCCAATATCTGCTCAAAATAGGCGTAGAAATGCTCCTCCGTTCGCGGATCCCCTTCCCGCAATCGGTCAACATACCCCTTGTCAAATACGTATAGCTCCACGGTCTCGACTTCCCCTGACCTTCTTGCGGGGCAGTATAGCCTTACCATTCCCCCTGCACAATCAAACTCACGTTGCCTTAGTTCCCTCTGGCGTTGCTTCTTCCCGGACCATGTCACGGGCCACCGTTGACCTAATTTTCTCAGGACTTCCTATACCTACTCCGCTACCCCTTTCTCAGCCTATCCTTCGCCCCCTTCTTCCCCGTAGTGTAAAGTGGTTCGTATGGCTTCACATCCTTCCGGGTCTCGCGGACTTCTCATCATCGCCGCCTTCAAGCTCGCCAAGGCCGCCCTCCTGCTCACAGTGGCCATTGGCGCCATCAATTTGCTCCACAAAGATGTCGCGGCGGACCTTGCCCGCTGGGCCGATCTCGTCCGGATCGATCCGGGCAATGTTTTTATCCATCACCTGTTCAGTCGGGTCTCGGTACTCGATGATCAGCATCTCAAAGTCCTCAGTATCGGTACTTTCTTCTACGCTGGACTTACTCTCACCGAAGGGGTTGGCCTCGCCCTTCGCCGGCGCTGGGCCGAATACTTCACCATCATCCTCACCACCTCCTTCATCCCGATCGAACTCTGGGAAATTCAGCGTCACCTCACGATCCCGAAAATTGTTCTCCTAGTCCTCAACCTCGCTGTCGTAGCCTATCTGGTCCTCGAACTCCGCCGTACTCGCCTTCTGTCTCAAAACCAGATCGAATAGTTTTTCCTTTTTTGTCCCACCACTCCCCTATGGCCGCGTTCGTGGCAGCCCTCTCCAAGCGGCTTACGAAATGGCATGCGAACAGTGAACTCCAGTCGGAATTTTGAAATACGGGCCGTGAGTGATCGGAGTTCCTGGCGCAACCAGGGGATGTGAAAACGTTCTACGACCGCCCACGGCTTGACTCAGCGAGTCCATCCGTTCGCTAGGCACGCCTGGGCCACCTAGCGAACTCTCAAGTGAATTCGAACAAGAGGGACCGCCAGGGGCGTTTTCCCTTTTTATCGGTTACCGGGTCACTGATGTGCCACCAATCGTGAGGAGGATGGTCTCATCACCGAATGGGCACTGGGCGACTAGCTTTCCGAAGAAGGTAACCAGCAGATTCGCACAGCATCCTTTGCTCAGTATCAGTTCCAATGGGGCCCCTACTTCCTCGTGGCGAGCCCTTAGGGATGCGTCACATGCGCCGGAGTGGGCTCCCGGATCTTCCAACCCCTGCTCAAGAGCCAGACCATCAAGACTAATTCGCCGAAGAATGTGATGAAAATGAATCCAATATGTGCGTTTGGAAAAAGGTATGGCTTCAAACTATCGATCATCCACCCCAATCCGTTAATGACCAACAAGATCCCCAGTGTCCTCGGAATGTAGCCAGAGCGATAAATCAAATAGCCAAGAAGCAGTAGATGAATTCCGAAAATAATCAGACTCGTGGACCAGTCGTAACGGAACGAATTCAGCAGAAGCAGCACTTGCGCATGCAGCGGACCGGACCCAAAGACCCTCTGATAGTCCGGCGTGTTCAGCAGCCGATACACAGTCACCAGGTTTAACAGTCCAAACAGACCAATCACCGTATACACCAACCGGAACCACGCAGCGAGCAATGACACCGATCTGTTTACGGGTGCAAGCAGGATATAGAGCGCCCAGGCAATTACCACGTCGCTGATGAAGGTGACCAGATAACAGCATATCGCGACGAGAAAAAGGTTCCCATGTGCAACGATGTTCTGCGCGGTTTGCTCGATGTTGCCGGGAATAACCAGCTTTGGATAAACAGAAAACTCCGCAAATGCGACCGGCATCAGAAGGTATCCAAGTCCGGCGACCAGAGCCGCCTGCCGCAAGGTCATTCCCTCGTGATGATTCACTGTGGTAGCTGCGTTCATGGGCTCTCTTCCAGCTCTGGACCACGACCAGCCGGCATCCTATCACCTCCGGCGCCTCACGCTGGCTGAGAACCGGCACCAGTTCGTGTCGTAACTTTTAGACGGCCTTCGCCGGATTTCAGCTGGGTGCTTTGCAAAGGAGGGGACATGAACTTAACCCACAATCCAGGGAGAGTTGCTGGATTCTTGTACCTGCTCCTTGTCCTTTTCGCGCCCTTTCGCCTAATCTCGATCCCCGGCGCACTGGTTGTCCGCGGCAACGCGACCGCTAGCAATATCGCGCACCATGAGCTGCTCTTTCGGCTCATCTTCGTCAGCGACTTGCTTGCGGGATCATTCTGATTTTTCTCGCCCTGGCGCTCTGTCGCTTGTTCAAGAAAGTGGATGAGCACCTCGCGTTGCTGGTAGTGATCCTGGGTGGTGTGCTGCCCGCTGCCATCGACTTACTCAACGTAATCAACGACGCTAGAGCCCTGTTGCTGGTGCGGGGCGCCGATTTCCTAGCCGTAATCGAGAAACCGCAGCGGCGACGCGCTGGCCCAACTGTTCCTCCGTCTGCATGGTCAGGAAATCGTTGCGGCCGAGATTCTGTGGGGGCTGTGGCTTTTCCCCCTGGCGATCCTCGCCTACAAGTCACGCTTCCTGCCTCGATTCCTCGGCATCTGGCTGATCATCAACGGCTTCGCGTACCTCTGCCTTAGCTTTACAGGCCTTCTACTCCCCCCTATGAAACCATGGTCTCCAGAATCGCCTTTCCCGCCCAGCCCGGAGAGTTGGCTTTCCTGTTGTGGCTGTTGACGAAGGGGGCCAAGCCGCGATCGTCCGAGGCCACAACCCTCGAGCATTCACCGTCGGTACCTTCAGTTCGCGCCATGCGGAGATGAAAACCCTCTTCGTGCCCGATTGGTGTCCGCAGTCACTGACAACCACCTGCAATTGAGTAGAGATTGAGGTGTCCTCTGAAAGGCCACGTTCAGAGAGACCCACATTCAGCGAAGGAGCACCGATGCCAGTTCCACACACATCTCTCGAGTCGATAGAGGACTTCCTGACTCAAAAGCGCATTGCAATCGTCGGCATGTCCCGCGATGCAAGAAGTATGAGTGCCATTCTTTTCAAAGAACTTTCTCAGCGTGGTTACGACGTTGTTCCCGTAAATCCAAACGTCCAGGAGATCATCGGACGCAAGTGTTTTGCACGCGTGCAAGATATCGAACCTCCCGTCGACGCAGCTTTGCTGATGACCGCACCCGCAGTCACAGAGGCAGTTGTGAATGACTGCGCGGAAGCCGGAATAGCTCGCGTCTGGATGTACAAGGGCGGTGGTCAGGGCGCCGTCAGCGACGATGCAATCAAGTTCTGCCACGAACATGGAATTAGCGTCATTCCTGGCGAGTGCCCGCTCATGTACCTGCCACAAAGCGGTGGAATCCATCGCCTGCATGGTTTCATCCGCAAAATAACGGGCAGTTTTCCGAAGCGCTGTCACGCCCAGGTCAGCCGTTGAGTGCCGACGGGTTCCAGTCATACATGCCGTGAGTCGGTTTTATCGCAGTAGCCGTCTAGATATTTCGTCCCTGAGCCTGTTCGAGCTCTCTCTCCAAACCCGGAAGCGCAGCATCGGAGTGTGCTCCTGTAGTGGGGCTTCTGGTAACGATGACCCTAGCAATCGAAACTTACAAACCAAACATGGAGTTGACTCCCGCACGTGGTACTTCAACAGAAGGCTCCCGGCGTTCGAGCGCGGGCAGCGGTGCCTGCTGCTCCGCTGCCGCTGGAGCCGCAGGCTCTTGCAGGGTGGGCGGCTGCGTCGAAGGAGGACTCACAATGGCAGCACTGGGGGCTGCCACGCTCACGGCAGGAGGGGCTTGTCGCGCGACCTGGTGCTCGAGATAGGCAAGATCGTGTGGCTCTTCTGTACCCGGCTGAACGGCAGGAAAGGACAGATTCAGTTGGTGCTCCATCGCGCTGGCGATGCGGTGCAACTGCCAGATCAGCTTTTCAAGTTCTTTCGAGCGGCCAAGGTTTAAATTGCGATCCCACAGAAACCGGATAGCCAACACCAGAACAATAGGCAGGCCAATCGCGAGCGTGCCCAGCACGATGGTAACAAGCAGGGGGTCGATGGATGTTAGGGGTTGAGACATGGTCCCTCCAAGGACGGGTCCTGAAGGCAGGATACAGCACCGCGACAGTGGTGACAAACAAACAGAATTCCATTCGTTGACGGGTATCCGGTCGCAAGTCACCCGTTGCGAGATATTCCAGATGCGATCGCTCCTGTTGTGTGTCTCTTCAGCGATCCAATGAATCTCTGCAGGCCTCGGATAGGTTTAGGCACCTGCTGGCCAACGACGCTATCTGTCACTTTTGCCAATACCTTGCTTCAGGACCAATCGCAGAGAATCTCGCTAATCGCTCAATGCCCAAGACATGGTTCTTGGAGTGGCCCGTTTCTGACCCAACCATCTAATTCCGTAGGTTTCCATTAGCACCGGGCCAGCGACCGACCGGAATAGAACACGATCGAGAATGGAAAGGAGTTGGCCTTGATGGAAGATAGATACGTTTCATTCTGGGGCACAGGAAGCGTTCGAACTCGGTGCACCGCGCGCGTACGCCAGTTTGCGCTGACGGCTATCTCATTGACAACGTTCACAGCAGCGGGGATATTTGCGCAGCAGCCCGCCTCAGAACCGTGCTCGGCAGCCGGCACAACCTCACTCAGGTCCGAAAAGCAGTTGCCGCCGGAACCCAGGCCATTTGGAGGAGTAATCAAACGCGATTCGCGCGAGTCGAAACCATGCTGGGATCCTCGAATCGTGCCGCCAAAGGGCGCGCCCAACGTTTTGCTGATCATGACCGACGATGCGGGCTTCGGTGTATCGAGCACATTTGGCGGCGTGATCCCCACGCCGGCAATGGACCGCATCGCCAACAGCGGCTTGCGCTACACCAACTTCAATTCCACCGCACTTTGCTCGCCCACGCGCGCCGCATTGATTACTGGTCGCAATCATCACTCGGTAGGTTTCGGCGTGATCTCAGAACAGGCTACCGGTTATCCGGGCTATAACAGCATCATTCCGAAAGACAAAGTAACGATTGGGCGGATCCTCAAAGAGAACGGCTACTCCACCTCCTGGTTTGGCAAGAACCACAACACTCCGGCATTTGCGGCCAGCGTGGCTGGCCCGTTTGACCAGTGGCCCGTTGGCATGGGCTTCGATTATTTCTATGGATTTGTCGGCGGTGATGCCAATCAGTGGCAGCCGAATCTTTTCCGCAACACTTCCGAGATTTATCCCTACGTTGGAAAGCCTGGTTGGAACTTGACCACAGCCATGGCCGATGATGCCATCGAGTACATGAAGCGCCTTAATGCCGTGAGTCCCGACCAGCCGTTTTTTCTCTACTATGTGCCAGGTGGAACGCACGCGCCACATCACCCGACACCCGAATGGATCAAAAAGATCAGCGATATGCACTTGTTCGATAAGGGCTGGGACGATCTGCGCGAACAGATCTTCGCGAACCAGAAGAAGCTGGGAGTGATCCCGCAGGATGCCAAGATGACGCCATGGCCTGTCGACCTACTCAAGCACTGGGATCAACTCAATGCAGACGAAAAGAAAATGTTCCTTCGCCAAGTGGATGTATTCGCCGCCTATGTGGCATACACCGATCACGAAATCGGTCGCGTGATCCAGGAAGTCGAAGACGAGGGCAAGCTCGATAACACGCTAATCATTTACATCGAAGGCGACAATGGCACCAGTTCCGAAGGCACTCTGAACGGCACTCCGAACGAAGTGGCCATGTTCAATCAGGTTATGGTACCCGTCGATGTTCAACTCAAGTACTTCTACGACGCGTGGGGCAGCGACAAAACCTACAATCACATGGCCGTGCCATGGGCTTGGGCCTTCGATACGCCATTTTCCTGGACCAAACAGATCGCTTCGCATTTCGGTGGGGTGCGACAGGGCATGGCTATTTCCTGGCCCGGACACATCGACGATCCTGGCGGCGTGCGCAACCAGTTCCACCACATGATCGACATCGTGCCTACCATCCTCGAAGCCTCTCACATTCAGCCCCCCGATTCTGTGGATGGCATCAAGCAGAAGCCCATCGAAGGTGTCAGCCTGGCGTACACGTTCAAGAAAACCAATGCCAATTCCCCTTCGACTCATCATACCCAGTACTTCGAGATGTTCGGCGACCACGCGATCTATCATGACGGCTGGATCGCCAGCACGAAGGTCATGCGCCCACCATGGGAGACCGGTGCGATCGTCAAGGAAAGCCCCACCGCCTACCCTTGGGAGCTGTACGACTTGAGCAAAGATTGGACGCAGTCTGAAAACGTAGTCGACAAGAATCCAGCAAAGCTGAAAGAAATGGAGGAACTGTTCTGGACGGAAGCAGCAAAATACCAGGTTCTCCCACTGGACAACTCGGTCGTCGCCCGGATCATTACCCCAAAGCCAAGCCTGAGCGCAGGGCGAACCACATTCACCTACACGGGTTCGGTGACGGGCACGCCAAATGGCGATGCCCCGAGCATTCTCAACTCCTCCTACAACTTCAAAGCCGAAATCGAAGTACCCGATGGCGGCGGTAACGGGATGCTTGTCACCCAGGGCGGCCGCTTCGGCGGGTACGGCTTCTATATCGTGCGGGGCAAGCCGATCTTCCTCTGGAACCTTGTGGACTTAAAGCGCATACGCTGGGAAAGTCCAGAGACTCTCACGGCAGGCAAGCACACGGTCGAGTTTGATTTCAAATACGATGGACTCGGCATGGGCACACTGGCCTTCGGCAGCCCCAGCGGGATAGGTCGCGGTGGCACGGGTTCGCTCAAAATAGACGGCAAGGAAGTTGTCTCCCAGAAAATGGAGCAAAGCCTGCCATTCATCCTGCAGTGGGATGAAAACTTCGATGTCGGTGCCGATACGGGTACACCGGTGGACGATCAGGACTATCAGGTGCCGTTTGAATTCAATGGCAAAATCGTCAAGCTCACTCTGATCATCGACCGACCGAAATTGACCCCGGCCGATATTCAGAAACTACAGGAAGCTCAGCGCAACAATAAAACCAGCGAGTAATCACGCGATGGGGGAACTCTGAATTGCAGGGCGGAGTTTTTCACTCCGCCCTGCATCGCCTGCAAAACAAGGGCACGTACAGAGAGTTCCGATTTTCAAGCCTATTCGGAATTTCGCGGCCGTACCTTAAAGAATTTGCTTTCACCTGGCTGCATTATCGGATGTCGTTCGGACGTAAACCTGCTTGAAGATGTCACAGCAAGGTAGGAAACGCCTGGCTCCACCAGAATGTTACAAATTCCGGGTATGCGAACTCTTCTGCGAGGAATGCTTGCAAGCAGATCGTGGCCAGTTCTGGTGGGGTGGCCCGGGATGTAGAAATTCACTGTTTCTCGCCACCTTAAATGCCCTTTCCTCGCGCAAACCAGATAGCCGACAATTCCTAAGGGTGCCCACGCTTCCCCATACCCAAAAGTTACTTGACTGCCTGAGAGACCCAGAGTAGCGTACTGCGGACGCGGGTAGGTCCTGGTCGAGTGCGTGCGACGGACCCAGGTCGCTTGAATGGCGGGGAGAGAGCCTGAAAGCATAGTAGAATTATTCGGCGATAGGAGTTCGAACATGCGACCACAGTCGCAACGGCATCACGCCCGACGCCACGCGCTGGGTAAACAAATTTCCGAATTCGGGGAGCGGTTGGCGGTCAGTTCTCCTGAGCAGGTTGACTCCACGATCCTCGAAGGCCTACATGCGATCATCGAATTGATCGACGCCGATCGCATCTGCTGGTATGAAGTTGACGAGGAATCTGAGTCTCTGCGTCACAAGTATACGGCCAGTGTTCGGCAAGCTCCGCTCTCACCAAAAACTATTCCGCCGGGGAAAATGCCGTTTATGGCCGAGCGCTTGGGGCGCCACGAAGTTGTCGCTCTGGAAGAACTAAAGGACATACCGTCAGCGGGTTGTACCGACCGGCAATTTCTCGAAGAATTGGGTGTGAAGTCCTTGCTGCTGATCCCTTCAAGCTACAGCCAGCTGAGGAAATGCGTGTTGGGGGTATCTTCTTATTCCGTGCAAGTTGCCTGGCCCGAAGAGACCATCAACCAACTGGCGACCGCGGCCAACATCATCGGGGCCACACTGGAGCGCGGGTACGCGCAAACCGCCACTCAGGAAAGCGAGTATCGCTTCCGCTCTCTGTTCGCGCAAGCTTCCATCGGCATTGCCCTTGAAACCATGGACGGCCGAATTCTCGAGGTCAATCCTGCATTTTGCTCCATGATCGGCTATTCCACCGAAGAGCTCCTGAAATCCAGTTGCACCAACATCAGTCACCCGGACGATGAAAAGATCGAGCGGGTTTTGTTTGAAGAGCTTCGCCTCGGGCTAAGGCCTAGCTACACAATCGAGAAGCGCTTCTTCCACAAAAATGGTTCCGAGGTGTGGGGCCGTGTCAGTGTATCGCTGCTTAACACAAATCATGGCAGTGCCCCGCTGGTCATCGGCATGGTCAGCGATGTTACGGCCCAGAAATTGGCGGAAGCGTCCGTGCTCCAGAGGGATCGAGAACTTCAACTCCTCGCGGGGAAATTAATTGAGGCCCAGGAAGCAGAGCGTTGTCGCATCGGTCGTGAGTTACATGACGATATTGGTCAGCGTGTGGCTCTTCTAACGAGCGAGGTTGATGTAGCCAGCCGTCCCACATCGACGGCTGAAATGCAACGATTATCCAGGACATTCTCTAAGGTACACAAGGAACTGTCTGCAATTGCCACGGACATCCACGAGCTCTCCCATGAACTTCACTCCGCAAGACTGCAGTATTGCGGACTTAAGGTAGCTCTCAAGGATCTTTGTCTCAAATACCAGAAAAATCATCAACTCGATATTGAGTTGCAGACTGAGACGCTTGTGAGCAATCTCTCCCCGGAAGTGTCTCTCTGTCTATTCCGAGTCGCACAGGAAGCGCTGGCAAACGTCTCGAAGCACAGCGACAGGAAAAAAGTGCTCCTGACTGTGAAATTGGATTCTGAAAAAATACGCCTGACGGTAAAGGATTTCGGCGCAGGGTTCGACACGTCCGTTCCCTCGGGAGGCATCGGTTTGCTGAGCATGCGAGAGCGTCTGCGCATTTGTGGCGGAGTTCTGGCAGTGAACTCAGCTCCGGACCAGGGCACGGAGATTTCTGCGGAAATCACCATCGCAAAGAAACTCGCCGCCACCAGCTGTCACTGAATTGAGCCAACTCCCTCCCTGGAATCACCGGCCTCTCCGTTTCCGTGCCGAGCTTGCCTAAACCTACAATTGTCCGCGTTCGGTGGCTTACCCTGGCTCTGGGCGAAGATCCCCTAGACATCCGCGCCTTCTCGTATCGAAGAATCGGCGAAAACGCACAGGATGCGGACCCTTGGGCATTACGGCAAGTACTTGCATCCACGGTTCGTGATGGGCACCGCTCACTTGCAAGTACAACCCAACCAATCACTTTTTGTGTGGCGAAAAAGATCATCACCTTGCACCCGACACGTCTTGCCGCCACTGTTGTCGCGGTGCCCGACGCGAGCATTCTCGGTGTAGGATAGCTCAGAGAACTTCGGCCCTGGCTACGAGACAGCCAGTACCACGTCAACCAGCAATTCAAAGCTAAAATGTTAATGCCGGGCTTGAGCAATCCCCACAGGCGCCCCTTGCTCGGCGCCACTCAATTCGGTGTCGACTGGATCAGTCCAGTCGGCGACTTCGTGCGGCGTGGAGTTCCCTTCGCGTTCCACCCCGATTTGCAATGGCTCCCTCCGCACCACTTTTATTGGTCTGGTGTACCACCACCCGCGAAACCAAATCGTGTTCGAGGGCCGCGTAGTCCAGGCCAAGCAACCGCACAGGTGGCCGCAGCTTTATTTTGGGTTACTGGGCCGATTGATCTGCCCGGCACATAAACGGTTGCCTGAGCGGAGGAGTAGATGCGAGTACTTGCTTGCCCGGCAACGAGTTAGTCGGCAATATGCAGGCTAGCTTCTGATAAGCTGCTGGAAGCCTTCAAGGATTGGGGTCGATGGAACAACTACAGAAAAACAGTATTGTACTGTCAGCAAAGCCCGATCCGCTGACAATGGATCTAGAACGAACCGCGCTTATTGTTATCGACATGCAAAATGACTTTGGAACTAAAGGTGGCTTGTTTGATCGCGCGGGAATCGACATTTCCGCAATTCAAAACGTGGTCGGCCCAATCGCAAAAGTGCTCGCGACGGCGCGTAATGCTCGAGTTCCGGTTGTCTACCTAAAAATGGGATTCCGTTCCGACCTCTCTGACGCCGGCCAAGTGGATGCCCCCAATCAGATTAAGCACCGGCATCGGATAGGCGAAAAGATTCAAGCCCCCAACGGCAAGGAGAGTCGGATCTTAATTCGAGATACCTGGAACACAGACATCGTCGATGAGCTCAAACCGCTGCCCGGCGACACGGTCGTCTATAAGCATCGCTTCAGTGGCTTCTATGAAACAGATCTGGACAGAGTCCTGCAGCGACTGAACGCGAAATATCTGGTGATTACAGGATGCACCACCAGCGTATGTGTAGAATCAACGATGAGGGATGCGATGTTCCGCGACTATACCTGCGTACTCCTTGCAGATTGCAGTGCCGAACCGATTGGCAGGCAATTTTCCAGAAGCAATCACGAAGCTTCACTTTTGGTGCTTCAATCCCTATTCGGGTGGGTATCCGATTCATCTCAATTCCGAACAGCGATCGAGGCCAGCGCTTCTCCGCTATCTGCGACGCTCTAGGTGTCAAGTGACCGGACTAGCGCTTCCTGGTTCACTGAACTAGCATCGTGCCGGGACCGGAGCTGAGACTCGACCTCTCGAGAAATCGGATGATTACTTGAACGGATTCTCAGTAGCTCACCGAACGATTTGGGAGTGGATCGGGAATTGAAATGGCCGGCAGCCCTTGCTGCTCTGTTGATTCAATTTTGATTGCCGCGATTTGCGTCTACTTGGCAAGTTTTTGACTGCCTAGCTCTACGCCTGCCTCCACACAAAGCACCTCGTACGCCCTTAGCCCCATCCATCGCTGCGAAAGGAGTCCACGACCAACCGATACAAATCTCTTGAAGCCGCCCTCTAAATTGGTCACAATTCTTTTGCGCTGGGGCTTCTCGTATTTTTCTCGCTCTACCCGCTTCTGGGTCGTGGCTCGCTCCACGCCGCCCTTATGGTAATCATATTTTGGATCGCTGCAGGAATTGCGCTGTCGGCCCTGCTTATAGGACTGATCGGATTGTTCGCCAAAACTCGCCTTGGCGACAACCCTGTCTTTCAGGAACTCGTCCATCCAGAGGTCCCTCAAACTGCATCTCAATCCCCGTACGCTTCGAAATCGGGCAACTCATCCGGAACGAGCATCGCTGCATTTTCAGATCACACTGCAAAACCGCACAGGGACGTGGCCATGATTCCTTCTCCAACTGCAGACACTCACCCGCCTCGTGGCGTTGATCTACGTCGCAGCAGTCGTGTCGAGCATAACGTTCCTCTTCTGGTGGTCGCCACTAATCAGCGTGGCGAAACTTTTAAGGAGAGAACTTCGGCCGTCGCGGTCAATCTGCACGGCTGCCGCTATTCCTCTCGCCACGACTATGCCCCCGAGACTATGGTTACCCTGCAGGTCACCGGAACCGACGGCGCTAGCTCCTCGCTTGTCCGTGCCCGTGTACGCTCTGTCCTTTCCGCACAGACTTCGCGCGAACTCTGCCAGGTGGGAGTCGAGTTAGAGACGCCTGGCAACGTATGGGGAATTCCAGCTCCACCCGATGACTGGCACCACGTTCTTGGCTCAAGTAATTCTTCCTCGGACGGCGGCGCTGGCGTGGCTCCAGCTCCTTCGGAACGGCGAGCCGAGGTCACCGTGTTCCCCGGCCAATCATCTGGCCCCGCCATTGTCCCTGCCTTGAACCCGACCGAACCTTCTCCTGCGAAGGATTCCACGGCCAACAAGCCTGAACGAGTCGTCGTGAACCCCGAACAACTACTTCAGGCACTTCAGGGCAAACTCCAGGCCGCCGCGGACAAGGCCGTGCAAACATCGCTTTCCGCACAACTTGAGGATGCCGTTCAAATCGCGGTGAACAAAATCGAGGAAAGCTGGAAAGTCAGATTGCTACAGACCGAGGAGTATTCGGCCCAGCGCCTCAGTGAAGCCCAAAATCGCGGAGAAAAGGAACTGGTGATCTATCGCGGCCGGGCCGACGAAATTTCTCGCCGCATCGAGGATCTCATCCTGAAAACCCAGCAGGCGCTGAGCGAAACCCAGCAATTTGTCGAGCGTTTTGCCACGGAAATCGTTCCTCAGCTTCAGGCTCGTCTGAACAATTCCGTGACCCAGGCCAGCGGCGAATTTGATGCGAAGGTGTCGCAAAGCTCCGAGCAGCACCTGGCCCAACTCGCAGAAAGCAGCCTGCTTGCCACCGACGAGGCTCGATCCCAACTCAACGAGAGAATCGCCGAAGTCCAATCTCTGATCTCCGCAGTCAACGTCGCCACCTCACCAGAAAATCTCGAGGAGCTGATCAACGCTTCGCGAAAACAGACACTGGACTCGGTCGAAGAACGACTCCGCCAATTCTATATTCGCTCTTCGCAGCAGTACGAACTTGCCCACGACCGCGCCGATGAACTCGCCCGTCAGGTAGAGACTCACGCCGCGGAAACGCGCCAGACGCACTCGCGTCACGATCAAAATCTTGCCGAAATCCGCTCCCTCCTGGCAGAAGTCAAAAGCAGTCCGGGTGTTCCCAAGGAGGTTCTCGATTCATTGTTGAATTCTTCGCACCAGCAGATTCTCAGCCATCTCGAGTGGCGACTGGGTGAGCTCTCCGGCAATCAGGAACAACTCCTCGGGGAGGCCCGTCGCCGCACCGCCGACCTTGCCCAGCAACTTGAAACCCTTTCCACCGAAACGCATGCCCAGTTCGCGGTGCTCAAAGACCTCGCCGAACGTACAGACAGCAAAATTCCATCGCAGGATATCACCGCAGCCATCCAGCATTCCGTGGAACGGGCCACCCAAGAATTTGAAGCAGGAGCTGCTCGCGTTGCGGACCGGCAACTCACTCGTTTGATGGAACTCAAGCAGACCGTTTCCCGCGAAGCCTCGCTTGAACTTGAGGCTCGCACAAGCGAAGCTCGCGCAGTTCTCCAGAAGATTGCAAACGGAACACTTGAAGAGATTCGCCGTCGCGCCGAGGACCAAATCGATCTCGCATTGATCGAGGCAACGGAACGCGCCACCTCATCGCTCGCATCTCTCGATGCCGAGAGTCGCGCAGCGTGGGAGACGCGTTATCGTTCGCTTGAAGGCAAGGTTGCGGGCGCCGCGGAACAGGCCACCATGGAATTTCGCTCGGGTATCAAAACCTTCTTGTATTCCTGTCTAGTGGCAGCGGTCAGTGCCGTCGATCAACATTCGCAAATCACGCTTGCAGGACTTGGAGCCGATTCCCAAGGCCTGCATCGCGCCCTCGATGCCATCCCTAATAGCGCTGCTCGGCCCGAGGATCCTCCGGCCCCTCCCGAAAAATTATCTTCTTCGACCTGAGGCGCACACTCCGTTTCACTAGCACGCGCCCGGCGGTAGACACGCCGCGGGCGAAGATGGACGGCGCCTTCCCTCGGTAAGGGTCCGGAGAAGCCGTGCACTAGAATTTCGGATGGCAGAAAGGTGCATCAATCGCGAATATTGGTTTATAATCCCTCGCAATCGCCCTATGACTGCACCACAGGAAACTCACGCCCCCGCATGGTCCATCCGGCTCGCCTTCGAGCTAAGCGCAAATGACCAGACCGCGCAGGCGCTGACCGCTGGACTCACTCCCGATCAGCTCAATTGGCAACCAGCCCCGGGCGCGTGGAGCGTCGGACAATGTATGGAACACTTATGCATCACCAATGAAGCTTATCTAGCCTCCATCTCGGCAGCACTCAAGGAGAAACCCAACGCTCCGGTCGAACAGATCACTCCCGGGTGGTTCGGACGCTGGTTTATCCGTAGATTTGTCGAACCCTCGCCGACCAGCAAACCTGTTCCCGCTCCGCCCAAGATCAGACCAGCTGCGCGTGTCGACACTGCCGTGCTCGATCGATTTCTGTCTGGCAACAAATCCTGTCGCGAGCTCATCGTCAGCACGCGCAGCAAAGATGTAAACCACATCCGGTTTTGGAATCCGCTTGTCCCAGGAGTTCGATTCACGGTCGGGACCGGACTCGAGATCATTGCCAGTCACGAACGCCGTCATTTACTCCAGGCAGAACGCGTGCGAGACTCGGCGAACTTTCCCCATTAGTCCATCTCCTAAGCTTCGGAAACCAACTATCTGCTCAGCCAATTCTTGGCCCATTCCCTTTTCCCCGAGTTCCAAATGCGCCCGGATTTGGGTTCAGAAATAGCAATACCGAATCGCTGGAGATTTTCGTTTTCTCTACTCGCGAAGCGGAAAGTTAGTTTTTGTCGAATGTACGCTTGCGGGCATCTCGCCCTAGGTAGTGGCGCAGAGAGAGTACTTGGTCCGCCTCGCCTAGGACAAACGTAGCAAAGCAAGCCGCTAGTACCAAGTGATCGAGGGCGGCTCCAAAGTATTGCCAGAAGGCCGCGTGTGGGCCGGGATAGTTCGAAGAGAACAGCAAAGCCAGCATAAAAATCGCTCCGAAGATGCTGGCGGGGCGCACCAGTAGGCCGATCACTAGACCCAAGCCGATGGCCAATTCGCCATACGACACTAGAAAGGCTATGGCCGTTCCATGCGGCAGGACGAATCCCCGCAGAATTGGAACCATAAACGGATAAGCTCCCTCCACGAGGAAACGCGTGATCCAGGATTGAAAACCGCCACCCAGCCTGAATTCCGTTCCGAACACCTTGTACTGTCCGAAAATGAGAAAGAGCAGGCCCACCGTAATGCGCAGTGCGGCAAGAGCCCATGCATTCCGGTCACTTTTCACACTTGCAGTACCCATCGTGAGGATCACCTTGGGCAAAGAAATATGGTCGCAGGGAGGTTGTCAGATGCCGGCATACCAGGCATAGCCGCCTTCGGGAGCAGCGGAGCCTAGGCCTTTGCCGAACCCTTTCAGGCTGTCGGTGACTGTCAGTTTGGTGATAAATTTCACGCTCTTGTAGCCGAGCTGGCGAGGCACACGCATCCTCAGCGGCCCGCCACTGGCCACGGGAACTTCATTGCCATTCAACCCATAGGCGAGAAAAGTCTGGGGATGCAATGCGTCGGCCATATCAATGCTTTCCCACCAGTCGGGTTCGATCGAGAAATACACAACGTATCTAGCGTGCGGCTGCACTCCCACGGCTTCTAGCACATACGAGAGAGGCACGCCGATCCACTCGGCTATATAAGACCAGCCCTCTTCGCATGCCAGTTGAGTGATCTGGCTACGTACCGGGTAGCCCTTCAACTGCGCAAGCGAAAACGAGGCCGGCCGGTCGACCAAGCCGTTGACCGAGAGCCGCCAGTCCGCAAATCCCCCGGCCTGCAGGCGTTTGAACTCTTCACCTGGGGGTGCGATTTCGTTCGCGAAAGGAACCTTGTTGATCTGGCTGCGAGGAAACTCACGGGCCAACGAGTGCCGCGTCAGCAGTCGTTGCGAAGCATAGGTCAGCGTTTCACCAAGGCCGTAGATTCCGCCGTGATCGGGCGGCACCAGTCCATACTTTTTCGCAAGATGCGCGGCGACGCCCAGACCTGTTGCGCCCGCTGCGGCCACCAGTCCGGTAGTGATCAGTTTGCGGCGTGAAATATCACTCATCTAGCCTCCTCATCACTACCGGCCCGGCCGGTGATCATCGCTCGCATGCGGTTCCTGAATCCTGCAAGAAAGATCATCACCACATGGACCAACAGGAACAGCACGAGCGCCATGGTGGCAAAAAAATGGATCGTGCGCGCGGATTGCTGCCCCCCCAAGGTTGTGACGGTCGCCGGAAACGCCGAAACAAACCCGGGGGACATCGCCAGCCCGGTCCAGATCATCAACGGGAACAAAAAGAAGATCACCATCAGGTAGGAAAGCCGTTGCAGCGGGTTGTATGACCAGGCTGCTGCTTCACTCGGCCGCTTGAACCGCAAACGGTCAACGATTGAGTTCGACAACACCCGCCAGGAAAGTTCGTCCCTGCCGGGGACCAGGTTTTTCCGCAAATGCCCGCTAGAGAAACTCGAAAATATATAGAGCAAGCCGGTCAATACGAGCACCCAGGCCGATTGAAAGTGGAGATAGCGGCTCCATCCGTTTTGGTCTGGTAAGGTGTACCCGTAACCGGTTGGCACCAGTGCCCTCGAAGCTGGGATCGGTATCTTGAACAATGTGGGGGTCAAATCATTGCCGGTTTCACCCCAATAGAAGCGCGGGTGAGAGATCACAATTTCAATCCCGCTGACCAGCAGCGCAACAAAGCATAGTACGGTGATCCAGTGAGTCACGCGGACAAGAGCAGAGTGACGCGGAGTAACCGTCGTAGCTTGAACAGCCGAAGCAGGACCTGCGAGGTAGGCGGTATCGCTCATTCGCGGGATAGTATCACGTGCCGTGCAAATTGCCCACGTTCGCAAGAGAGCGTTCGCAAGAGAGGGCGGGGGATCTTTGCGGCACTTCTCTTTTCCTAGCCATCCGGTCTGCGATTCCAGGGTAGGGGCGGATCGCATGTTGCAAGCCCACCTCGGAAAAAGTTCGTTGATTGCCTACTGACCCAGCAAAGCCGTGAACCGGGCGTTGCGCTTAACTGACTGGTGACAGTTCGTTTCGCCAGAGAAGCCTAACGGCTCCGCACGGATACAGTACGGAGCCGTTACGTTCACCAGATAGAAGTCTAAACTAGATTGTGCAAATGCTTTCTAGCTTCCCTCCACCATTCCTTTGTTCAATAGAACCTTCACATCCACGCGACGATTCAAGGCTCGACCCTGCGCATCGGTGTTCTCAGCGGCCGGATGAGTGGCGCCGTATCCCGCCGGGGCGACAATTCGCCGCATGGGTACATTTCCCTTTTCGCGAAGATACTGCGCGACTGCCGCCGCGCGATCCTCGCTGAGTTTCTGATTCAGTTGTTTTGTCCCCGTGCTGGACGCGTAGCCGGCAATTTCAATTAAGTAGCCATCGGCGCCTTTGATCGCGGCAATCAGAATGTCGAGATCTGCCTTGGCAGCGGCATCCAATGTCGCCTTGTCGCTCGGAAAATAGATTCCAGCGTCTGCCACCGTCTTGTAGTCGTCCAGATCGGAAACGCGTTTGTTGACCATCTGGATTGCCGCAGCGTCTAGAATGGCTACATCGCCTGCTGCCGTCGCTGCTTTGCCAGCTTGATTCGCAGAGGTCTGCGCTTGGTTCGCCGAAGCCTGTGCCTGGCCTGCTGCGGCAACACCCTGGTTTGCAGTCGTCTGTGCGTTCGCGGCAGCCGCCTTGTTTGCCTGGATCTGTTGCTCTTCGGCTACTTCGACTGCGAACTCGTCGGGAATAAAGGTAATCTTGCTAGCGGCAAGCTGTCCCTTCGCATTCCCAACGCCTTCCGCGTCAATGGTCAACCCAGGCACCATGGCGGTGACATCCATATCCTTGTGTCGAAAAAACTCAACCTTCCCCTTCTTACGTTCGATCTTGGTTGTGTCAGAGATGCTCACAACCACCACTTGCCCGGTATGTTTGTCCTTAACCATTACCATCTCGGGACGCGAAAGGAGGCCTGAACGGCACACCGTAACCAAACTACGAGCTGACTGTGGCGCCCCTGAGGATTCACTTCTAGTAACTCGATCAACCCGACTGCTTGATGCCACCGTGCTGTCCCCTAAATACCTCCCGAGCACCACCCAAGTGCCAACTTCTCTGGGTTGCGGGTTACTCGGAAATTCGACGTTGAGCGGATCAGGTAACGGCTCAACCTGCCAGGGTGCGCGGCCGAGAGCGCAACTCCATTGGTCCACGTTTCAATAGATCCACAAGAAGGCTGGAATTTGCAGCTGCGCTTGCCCGACGGGCCGATTACGCTCGCGGACAGTAAGGTGATCACTTGGGCACCACAACCGCTGGTTCAATTTGGGCGATTTGTTGCTTCACAAGGTCCAGATTCGGGCCCGGCGGGAAATAGGTAAGGCAATTTCGCAGGTGAAGCAATGCACCGGCGTTGTCCCCCTTCGAAGCGAGTATCACCGCCAGCAGTTGTTCGGTGTTAGGTTGCGTGTGCAATGGGTCCATGGAAAGGGACTTTGACGCGCTGGCTTCGGCAGCGTTCAATTTATTTAGCTGGAAATTTCCAATTGCATTGTAGTACCAGATATCAATGGTGCCGCGTGGATTCAGTTCGATGGCGCGGTTCGTTTCATTCAGCAGTTCCGGCCACTTCTGCGCTTGCGCCGAGAGCATCGCCAGATACTCGTACGGCGGCACAAATTTCGGATCCGCCGCAACGGCTTTCGAAAAAGAGGTTACTGCTTCAGGCGAACTCGCCGCCAGTTGGATTTTTCCAAGCTGGTACCACGCTTCGGCAAACTGTGGATAACTCTCTACGGCCTTCTGGAGATCTTTCTGCGCGCGGTCGGGTTTTCGTTCCAACCATTCAGTTCGCGCTTTTTCGAATGACTTCATGGCGTCTTTGGGAGCGGCGGCACTGGTGTTGCTGAGCGCTGCACCACCGTTACCCTCCTCGCGGGTGAGCTTAATCGTTCCGATATTCGGATTGTCCAAAAGATTGCGATTGGGGATCGTCAACTGACTTGAGTCAAAACCCGGGAGTACCGCGCTTACGACGCATCCCACATACTGAGTTGCGACTGGTTTCAGGTCAGCCTGAATCGTTGTTGAGCCTGGCGCTTCCTGGTGAGCAACTATGAAAAATCCAGCGGAATCGGTGTTGGTTGTGAACTGAGTTTTTCCGTCGCAAGCAACCGTGACGGGAATGGGATCCCACGGTAGTGCGCCGCCAGTGAGGATCACATTTCCCTTTAAATGATCTCCCGCGCGTCCCGCGTTGGCGATTCGGTCGTAATTCAGATTCGTGTTTGGCATTCCTGGCGTTGTGGTCGGACCGGGATTTGGAGCTGGCGTCGGTGGCGGAGCACCCCCACCAGGTTTGCCCTGGGCAAAACAAGTTCCGGGGACTGCAAACAAGGCAACAACCAGAAGTGCCAGTTTAGTATTCATCGCGGCCTCACGGGGTAATTGTCGCCCAAGTGTGAAAATTGCGAAAGGAAGAACATGACATCCCGTCAAGGGCGCGATTACTGCGCCTAAAACAAGTGGATTTTCAGAACCCGCGTTTGAGAATTGTCATTGGTCTAGGACTTGCTCACTCAACAGAAATCTGCACTCTTGCCCAGTTCATGGCAGCCCAAAATCTAGAAATCAAAGTCACCGTCGATGCGCCATAGGCGGCCGACGGAGTTGTAGAAGGTGCCGTAATTGGGAGAGCCGAGGTACTGCTGAACGTCACGTGGTTGAAAGTGATTGAGGATGTTCGAGACTTTGAGTCCACCGAGGAATTGAATGCGGTGGCCGTGAAATTTGAAATCGAAGGGATATTGGATCTTGGCGTCGACGCCGACGAAAGTGGGAAATCGACCGGCGGTGTCCCGTTTGCCGACGTAGTCCCAATTGACACCCACATTGGAGTAGGGAAATCCGGAGTGCACGTCAACAATAGGAACAAACTGAAAGCGCTTGGGAAGTTGGAGGATCCCCCAGAACAGGAGGCGATGGGGGGCGTCGTGCGGAAGAGGTCCATACTGATTGGTGCGGATGAGCGGGTAGGAGAGGTTGCCGAAGAACTGGTTGTAATCATTCAGTTCACCGTAGGCGCGCGAACGGACGTAACTGGCAATCATGGTTGTATTTTCACGGGGCTGCCACCGCAGCATGACGAGGAATTCACGATAGCTCTGATGGCCGGAATTGTAGAGGCCTAGCTGCGAAGAACCGTTTGCGGTCTGCGAAGGATTGACGAAAAACTCCCGGAAACCATTGCGAACTTCCGCGCCGAAACGAACAAGCAAATTCTTTCTTAGCTCCCGATCAAACTGCAGCGAGGCTCCGAGACTGTAGGGGACAGTGAGTCCGCCGTTGCTGGTGGCTATAACGTGCGTGAATGTGCTGGGTCCGCTGAGGATGGTGAAACCATCGGCGCCAAATCGCGTAATGGTCTGCGCAGGAATATTTGGAAAGAGTTCTACGTTGATCGGGATCTTGTCGTAGAAAAGACCGATTCCGCCGCGGATGGCCGTCCGATTGTCTCCCGAGGGAGCGTAGACGAAACCCAAACGCGGAGCGGCGTTTAGAGATTCGGAGGAGAAGCTGTCGTGGTCGAGGCGAACACCAAGATCGAGAATCAGGCGCGGATGGATTTGCCAGCTGTCCTGCAGAAAAAGAGTGAGATCGTTGCGGTTGGCCGCGGAGGGAAGAAAATCTTCGTTGTACGTAATTCTGCTACTGAGGGTGGAGTCCTCGCGAACTGCATTGACAGGAAGATTGGAAAAGAATCCCTGGTAGGTTGAGCGGGCGAGAGCATATCCCAAAGTTAGGAGGTGACGTCCATGGTAGGCAAACGGACGAAGGTGGAGATTCTGCGACCACTGATAAAGCCACGTGTGCCGGCCCTGACTGTTGAAATAGGAACCGGAGTTTTGCTCTGGGAAAAGAATCATTTCGCCCGGAACAGAATTTGCAGGAAAAACCTCGGTATTGAGTCGTTTTGCGGAAAAAAGGGATACAAGGTAGCCGCCATTCGGAACAATCCATCGTTCCGTGGCGGAACTGAAGAAGCCACGTTGATGAGCGTCGGCGGTAACCGGTTGCGGATTAAACGTATCGATGTTTGCGTAATCCGTATTTTGCGGATCAACGGTGAGCATTGCGGTGAAGTGATGGTTCGCGGTGATGTTCCAGTCGATTTGCGTGTGCGTATTTCCGCGCTCGGTGATCCGTACATTGTTCGGATTCGGGAGCGATGGGACTCGCGTGAGGTCGTACCCAAAGTACACGGACTCAAAGATATAGAGCTTCTCCTTCAGGATTGGTCCTGAAAGAGTGAGATGCGGCGTGGCGCTTTCAATGCCGTGCGGCTTGTAATCGATCCAACGCAGACGCGGGATAGGATCCTCAAAAAGAAATTTCCATTCCTCCGTTCCACCGCGGGTATTGACCTCAATCACCCCGCTGCTGAAACCGCCATACTCGGCGGAAAAGGGATTGGAGAGGACGCGCATCGATTCCACTGCTGCGGTGGGAAGTTTGAGCGCGGGTTGCCCCGTCACGGGATCCGCAATACTGGCATTGTTGACCAGTGCGCTGGTCTGATTGGCCTGCCCGCCCTTGATGTGGATCAATCCGTCGGGCCCACGAACCACACCAGGCAAAAGCGGAAGGGCATCTTGGAAATCGCTATTGAGGCGGACCACTGATTTCAGGACTTTCGTGGTGAGAGTGGGGCTGGCCGACGTACTGGAACTGACATCGACGCTGTTTTCCGGTGCCGTGACTGTGACGCTCTCGGTTTGTTTTTCAGGAGTTAGTTGCAGATCAAGTTGCGTTGGCTTATTCGAATCCAGTTCAATGCGCCTGGTAATCCTTTCGAAACCGGCTAGACTGACGCTAATTTCGTATTCGCCGGAAAGCACGCCCACAAACGAGTATTGCCCCAGGTCATTGGACACCGTGGCGATTTCTTGGTTGGTCGTGAGACTTTTTAGCGTGAGCTTGGCGTTTGGCCAAACCGTTTGGACTTGATCAGTGCCCAGGGTAAACACCGTGCCAGAGAGTTTCGCCGTTTTGGGCATTGGGGTAGCGCCTGCAAGCGATGAGAGTGCTAGCAAGAACCCACACAGAAGCCATGCAGGGAGACACAAACTCGCGGGTGAGGTGCCACTTCGATTGGACATTGCATACCCGGGCGCAGGATTGCCTGTGCAACTGAAGGTAAGATGGCAAGGCCGACTTAGCCGTTGCTTCGTCTTCAGCGCCCCGGCTGCGCTTCCACCGGACAGAGCAACTTTTTCGGGGACAAGTAAAGCGCCTGAAGCGAGTTTCCCGCTAGTAGCCGGCCGAAGCCAGGCAGCGTCAGTCCCTGGGGAGGTGCGGGGAATTGCGGCGCTTGTCGTGGTAGCGGTGCCTGGCTTGCAGGCAATCGTCGAAAAATTTTGGGGGTTTCCGTTTGCAGCCTGAACGGCGTAGGTTCACCCGGATTCCGCGACAATCGGACATTGAGAGGCGAGCGATCTTGAAAACGACCGATGAGGCTGACGTTGTACGGGAGGCTGGTTGTCGAGCACGATGAAGGGAGCAATTCCCGAGAAGCGACTTCTAGCTCGGCCCGACCAACTTCTGAAATTCAGCGTCGTCGTGCAGACAATCGAGATCAGAATCCTTAGCCGCCCAGTTGAGGTTGCTGTATCCCGCAGCGACAGCTTTCTTAAAGGTCTCAAGCGCCTCCGCCTTTTTTAAGAGGACGCCGTAGGTACACGCGGCATTGTATAGCGTGTTGCCGTCATTGGGACGTAGTGCCACGGCTGTTTGCAGGTGCCGGGCACTTTCTTCAGACTCCCCGCTCTGAGCCAGATTACTGGCCAACAGGATGCGGGCACGTACATCTTCTGGAACCATTTCTAATTGCTGCCGAAGAACAGTCGTCATGCGTTGGCGGAGGTGTTCGGATTCCTTCGTTCGTCCCAGCCTCTCCAGGCAATTGCGGTACGGAACGTAGGTATTGTAGTCGTCGCCATTGGCTTCAAGGGCCTGTTCGGTCAGTTGAGCGGCCTCGTCATATTTTCCGCTGGAGACAAAGGCACGACCGAGCATATTCCATGCGCCATCGCAATCGCGCTTCCGTTCGATGGCTCGCCACGCCAACTGCACGACCTCTTCGTATTTCTTTTGTGCATAACAGATGCGGGCTCGTGCCACCAACACCTCTGGCAGATCGGGAGCAAGAGCGGTGGCCCGGTCGCAGGCGGCCAGTCCTTTTTCGGTCCATTTTGGGTTTTGTTCGCGAATCTCGTAAACCAGTCCGCACAAGTGGGCAATCCCGGCGTGTGCAAGAGCAAAATTGGGATCGAGTTGGATGGCCTGTTCAAACATCTGTAGTGCGTAGTCAATATTCTCGCGCCTTGTGTAGCTGCGGCCGCGAAGATAAAAATCGTACGCTTGGGTGTTTTCCGTGGGTCGGCGCGCTATGGTTTTTTCTTCCTGTGGGGTGAGCGTGATGCGCAGAGCTTGCGCGATGCTGCGTGCGATTTCCTCCTGGATGGCGAATACATCTTCCAGTTCGCGGTCGTAACGCTCCGCCCAGACAGAATGTCGGGTGGAAACCTCCACCAGCTGCGCCGTAATCCGTACACGGCTTCCAGCCCGTCGGATCGATCCTTCGAGGACATAAGCGGCGCCTAGTTGCTGGCCAACCTGCAGTGCGGAAACCTGCTTGTCACGGAAGGCGATCATCTCCGAGCGGGGAAAGATTTCCAATTGGGCGATTTTGGATAGTTCCGTGACGATGTCTTCGGTAATTCCATCGCGGAAGTATTCGTCTTCTTTGGCCCCACTCTGATTCTCGAAGTAGAGAACTGCAACCGATTTCTGCTTGGCGGGAGCCGCCTGCGTTGCCGCCCCAGGATTCTTTTTCTCTGTTTCAGGCCGTCGGCTCGATTCGAGATCGCGGTTGAGGCGCTTCAAATCCGCACGGATATCGGAAGCGTGCTGATAGCGGAGATCGGGATCTTTCTCGAGCGTCTTTCCGATGATATTCTCCATGGCCAGGGGCAGATGAGCGTTTAACTGCTTTGCGGATGTGGGCGTCGAATGCAAGATGCCATCAAAAATTACCGCAGCGGTGGTCCCGGCGAAAGGGACGGATCCGGTCGCCATTTCATAGAGCACCACGCCGAGTGAAAAAAGATCTGAGCGCGGGTCGAGTTCGAGGCCCCGGGCTTGTTCGGGCGACATGTATGCGACTGTGCCTACGGAGCTGCCCGGGTTTGTCAGTTGCTCATCATAAGGCAGTTGCGTAACGGTGTTCCTCGAGGCGGAGGCAGATGATTCGACGGTTGGCAAGGAAGCAGGCGCAAGTTTTGCCAAACCAAAGTCCAATATCTTGGCCTGTCCCCGTGTGACGAGAAAAATATTCGCAGGCTTGATATCGCGGTGCACGATACTTTTCGAGTGCGCCGCATCGAGCCCGTTTGCGATTTGGATCCCAATCTCCAACAGTTCCGCTACTTCCATCGGCTTACCGGCAATGCGATGCTTGAGAGTCTGGCCTTCGAGAAGTTCCATGGCAATAAACGGACGATTTTCGAACTCTCCGATGTCGTGAATCGTGCAGATGTTGGCGTGGTTGAGGGAGGATGCAGCGCGCGCTTCGCGACGGAATCGCTCGATCGCTTGTGGATCCTGTGAGATATCGTCAGGCAGGAATTTTAGTGCGACATTGCGACCTAGACGCGTGTCCCTGGCTTTATAGACTACGCCCATGCCACCACCACCGAGTTTTTCCAGAACGCTGTAGTGTGAAATGGTACGACCGACTATCGAGGAAGTATCCGCCATCGGCCAAGGAGTTTACCTCAGCACCTATAAGCAAGCAAATGTGTCTAATGCGAATCGAACATGCGGCTAAACACTGATCCGCTAGCATGTATCGGACAAAGGAGGAGCGCTTGGCGCGCAGTCGCAGTACTCCGCGAAGGCTGATACAGAGAAACCCACCAGGCCCCTTGCGCCGGGTTCGCCAGCAAACATGCTCCTTGACTTCGCTCCAGAATTCTACCCTTCTCCCGCAATTATATTTACTTATGGGATACGAAGTACTTGTTTCACTACTGGTAGGATACAGGCGAAATTCATTCCAGCACGTGTCGCGTCACCATTCCCCGGCAGAGACGAGAGACCGCCGGCCAGAAGCCCGCTTTTGAACTTTCCCATTCCAACGGCAAACTCTTCAGCCTTGATCTTTCATCGTTTCAAATACTTGCGCTTTCATGCGCCCGCAAGCCCTTTCCTTTGAAATACTTCCACAAAAGACCCGGCCCCAGACACCAACACACCACGCTCCTTCGCTAACCCCCTTCTGTCTGTCGGTGATTTCAAGCGGCAGAGTGATGCAAGACCGCTATCGCGATCCTTAACCTTCCCCTCGCGACTCTTGCGTCTCTTTCCCTGCCACTCTTAGCCACACCCCTCCCTCAAGTCCTTTACACTCCGCAATTAGGAGAAACAGTGGTGGATCGGGATGCCCTCGCTTTCCACCCACGTCCGAAACGTCAATTTTCTTTTCCCGTTCTGAAACGAATCCCTCTTCTCCTGCACTACTTGGCAATAGGGACCCTTGAACCTAGGGACTCCCTGCTCCGTAGGGACCGGTCACCGTCTCTACGTACCCTCGGGCGCGTCTTAGCACACCCTGACCACGCGAAGGCGCGCCCTTCCCTCCCCGACCGGAGGGCATGTTTCACTGGAGGTTTTGTGGCAACGCAAGTAAGCACCATGACCGAATCGGCGAACAGGCCGTCTCCATTACTCGCTGAAGACTGTGCCCATCCCTGGCTTCCCGCTGCAACCAGCCGCGATCCTAGAAATCAGTCCGCGCATTCGGCCGCACACTCCTACAACGTCTCCGCACACACTGTGCAGTTTGTTGCCTCGCCCGGGAAGACCCAGAAACTTCAATCGCTGCTTCCCGTCGCAATTCGCGAAGCGCTGCGCTTTAACTCCGGATTTGCCGGCTGCATGGTCATGATCTCCGACCAGGAAGCACGACTGGTCACCGTGGTAACGCTTTGGACCGGCGAGCAACGCACCCGCCATTGCAGCGAGAACGTCGACCGCGTGAAGAAAATTCTTTCTCCCTATATCGACAACTTGCTTCGCTCAGAAAATCACCTAGCCCACTTTTCCATGCTTTCGCCGCTCGAGCGAAACTTGCAGGAGTGCTGTTCCTCGGGGATCCGCTCTACGTTGAATCCCTGATGGTTCAAGCCACCACGCTCGAATATGCTAGTGAAGGAAATCGATTCATGCGTCTGGAATTACTACAGGAAACCATGGATACCAACAAACTGGGCAAAATCTCGCTGAACCAAGCTCATCTAAATTCGGGGGAAACCGGGTGCAGTGTCGATCGCTGCGAATCCAAATCCATCATCGTGCTTGGAGCAAAGCCACTATGCCTTCAGCATTTTCTCGCAAGCTGTTACGAATGGCTAGATCAACTGGATCCCGTAGCCAGGGATAAATTCATCAAGCCAACGGAGTCGGCCAGGGTGCGAGCCCTTGTGCAGGAATGCTCGAATCGCGCGTTGCTTGTCAGCTTACGCTGCGAAACGCTGACAAATCTCGATCGCTCGCGCTTGCTGGATATTTTGTTGCGCTCAAGCGACCTGCTTTTTCTCCTGTGCATGCCGGCAAACGTTGCTCCCTGGTTGCCGGCCTATCCTTCGGATGCGGCGAAACTCCAACGCAGAAGAAAACTCTCGCTCGGTTCACAACTTCACAGCAGTAAATCGTATGGCTATTAATCGGCAGCCTGTTTGGCGGGAATCAGTGCCGCCGTCGTAGCCACGCACTGCCAAGAACCGTTCATTTTCACCCACGTATCCACAAATCTCTCGCGCTTCAAGTAGGGTTTTCCTTTTTCCGTACCTTTGACCCGGAAAATTCCCACAACCACAGCCGCATCGCCATACACCTGCACGCTGGCCTGTTCCGTCACCGCTTGCGATGGCTGATACTCAGGAGCTTTTATGCTGGCCAGGAATTCGCTCTTCGTCTGAAGGCTTCCATCGATATCGACGGATACCATCGTATTCGCGAGCAACATGTCCAGCGCTTTCGTATCTTTTTCTTCGAGCGCATGGTTCCAGGCTTTCTCAAGGGCCAGCACGCGTCCACCTTCATCAGAAAGATTACTTTGCTGCGCCACTGTGATGGCTAAGCCCAGCAGCAAGCAAGTTCCAGCGGCAATCGTCCTTTTAATAAACACGAAGATCTCCTCGTAAACAATCCGCACCGCGAATGCAACGAAAGACAAGCGTAGGCCTAGCGATCCCGCACCGTGAGAAGAATCAGCGATAGCAGTTCCTGCTATGTTACGCCCGCAGATTCTATCCGCGATTCGCAAACAGTTCGTTGACGGCACGAAATGCCTGATCGATGGCCACATCCGTATACGCACTGGCACCCGCGTCAGAATTCGCGATGGTAATGTTTCCAAACGGTTGTCGCCCGATCACCCAGGGTTGCTGCCCTTCTTTCCACTCCGGTGTATCGAGCGCAAATGGCGTGTATGCATATCCATGCGCCCAGCGGTTAACGGTAATTCCGGCAATATCGCGCGCAGGGTCGAATCCCGCGCCACCCAGCATGCGTTGCAATTGATCGCGAATGTTGCGCTCGAATTTTGCATACGGTGTCTGCAGGAGTTCTGTGCGACCGGCGCGATTCTGGTCGCGCACAGCCAAACCAGGTTTGCAGGGCGTGCGTAACATAAAGAGTACCGCAGGTTGTTCGGGCTTGCTCGGGAATTGGTATTTGCCAAGGCTGACTGGAAAGTCCAGCGCAGTGTAGGTGTGATAGCTCGAAGGAGAAACGATCTGGCGAATGCCGAGTTTCGAAAATGCATTCCAGTTATGGATGGCGACGTGTGTGTAGACCAGCGGAGCTTTCACCAGAAAGGAGAGCGCTTCTTTCTGCACGTCTGGCAGTTCCGGACAGAGGTAGGGAATCATTCCGTTGTAGCAGGCCAGCACGCAGTTTTTTCCATTCACGCCGAGCAGTCTTCCGCCGCGCATGTAGGACACTCGTACGGATTTCTGGGCATGCTTCACATTCACAACGGTGCTGTTCAATCGCAGGTGTACTTTGTTTTCGGCGCGGTCGAGCTCGGAGTAGTCCGCTTTTGCGGTAACAACATCTTCCATTGTATTTCCAGGAATCGCGGCTGGTACCAGCGAACGCACAAGCAATCTTGCGATTGATGCATTGCCATCCGGAAAATGGAAAATGTATGGCTCTTCCTTTTCGTGTTCGGGAAATCCCAGGCCATCGAATCCAGCGTAGGTGAACGAGCCGTAGTCGTCCCCCGCTTCATAGCAAAGATAGGCGGGCACAGCTTCAATGCCGACACAGAACAGATCGTGCGTAAAGGTCTGAAAAAAAGGAAGCGCTTCGGGAGTGAGTTTACAGTACTCGGTCAGGTAATCGGAGTAGCTGATGGTTTTAAGCCTGGCGATTTTTTCTTCGCGTGACATTCCCTTCAGATAGTCCACTTTTTCGGTGTACACACGCGCTATGTCCTTGCGAACGGAATCGGAAAGAGGTGCTTTGGAGAGAAAATCAGGCCACGCAGTTGAATTCAGCCCCATGACGAGGCGGTCTTCGCCAAAAGTCTCCTTGTCGAAGAAAGCGGCGGTTCCGAGTTTGGAATAAAGCTTCTGGTCGTAGGCTTTGTAGAATTTTTGCGTGTCGATGCCCAGTTCTTTGAGGAGCGCTTTCGATTCATTGCTGTAACTGCCGGGGCTTTCGATGGATTGTGTCCCGCCGTAACCCAGCACCAGGCGGTTTCCGGCCTGAAATTCGTTGCGCTTGGCGTGGCCGCCAAAATCATCATGATTGTCGAGGATCAGAATTTTTGCAGAATTGCCGGCTTTCTTGCGGTAGAAATAAGCAGCCGAAAGCCCGCTGATACCGCCGCCAACCACAACGAGATCGTATGATTCGCCAGTTTCTACGACGTCACCGAAGGAACTGGCATTGTCGCCATCGCGCAATTTGTGAGCGAAGGTAAAGGTACCGTCGTGATTGCCGCGCATCCCGGTTTTCGCCGGCGGATCATAGTTTGGAGCTTTTTCTGGAGCAAATTCGTCGAGTATCCCGGCGGCGAGCAGCTGCTGTGCGCCGAGGGCGCCGCCAAGCAGACTGGCGCCAGCACCGATGGCCACGCCGTTCAAGAAGTCGCGGCGAGTAATCTCTCGCGTCATGCCCAGTTCGTGATCGCTTTTCGGTTTGCTCATTCGGCGCCCTTAAGGGATGAAATGCACGGAGGTTAGTATATCGCGGCAGGGTTTTCCGTACATATTTTCGGCAGATTTGACGGCCTCATTTGGATTTGCGCGGCGGGAGCGGCGAGTGTCCGGACAGTTTTCGACGGTTTGCGCCTGTCTGGAAACTTCGGAACCGAACCTATGAGGTCGTTGGCGTTGCACGGGATGACAATTGTTCGGAGAAGTGGATAGTGGCAGAGAAGTTTCGGTTTCGGTGCATTCGCTGATACTCTTCTTAACCGACGGGGAGCTGGGTCGGACATGCAGATAGCAAAAGCAGAATCAGAGGGGAAAGCGACAGGCAGGTTGGAGGCGTTCAGTGACGGAGTGTTCGCCATTGCAATCACCTTGCTGATTCTGGAATTGAAGGTTCCAGCACTGCCCGCGGCGGACGTATCGACTGCCTCACTGGGGAAGGCACTGTTGCAACAATGGCCCAGCTATTTTTCGCTGATCACGAGCTTCTTCACCATACTTGTGATGTGGGTGCACCACCATACGATCTTCAGCCACGTGCGCCGATGCGATGCGTGGGTGCATTTTGCCAATGGGTGCCTGCTGTTGGCGGTGACGTTTGTTCCCTACCCCACTTCGGTATTGGCGGCTTATCTGGAAACGCCAGGAGCGAGGGCCGCAGCGATATTCTACAGTGGCACGTTCATAGTGATTGCGATCTGCTTTAACCTGGTATTGCGCGCGGCATTCCGTAAGAAAACACTGTTACCCTCGACGCCGGATAGTTTCGTGGATAAATCGTGCCGCGATTACCTGTTTGGACCGCTTTTCTACGGGGTGGCGCTGGTGGGAGCATTCGTGGACGTGCGACTGTGTCTGGTCGTATGTACCGCGCTATGGATCTATTGGGCAGCCACGGCGATGCAAAAAACACGAATTTGAGTGGCCAGCAATTCGGCAGGCTTTTTGAACCACAGTACATGCGAAACTATTCCCCGCTCTTATAGGCCAGATTGTGAATATAAAAAGCTCGAATTCTGATGTGAACACATCGGCACGGCAGCGATTGCTGGCCTATCTCGCGCTGGCCGCAGCAATTCTCTGCATCGGTTGGTCTGCGATATTCGTGCGCTGGACGGACGTACCTGGATCGGTTTCCGCGTTTTATCGAATGCTAATTCCGGCGGCAATTCTAGTGCCTACCTATTTCTCTCGAGAGAAGGTGAAGCCACTCGGTCGCCGTTCCGTGGGCATCATTGCGCTCGGAGGGATCTTCTTTGCGGGGGACCTCGCGCTGTATAACTCATCGATTTTGCGCACTACGGCTGCAAACGCAACGCTGCTCGGCAATAATTCGCCAATCTTCGTCGGGCTGCTGACCTGGCTGATATTTCGGCGACGGCCGCAGGCGGCGTTCTGGTTTGGGTTATTGATGGCGGTGGGGGGATCGCTGATCATTCTGCGATCAGACTTGCTAAGACACACGCAGTTTGGATTAGGTGACGCAATGTCTGTGGGGGCAGCGGCGTTTTTTGCGATGTACCTGCTGGCTACGGAACAGGTACGCACGACAACGGGGACAGTGCAGTTCCTGCGGTTGGCGATGATCTCGACAACCGTGGCATTGTTTCTGATCAACATCATGTTGGGCCATTCTTTTCGAGTTACGAATACAAGGACGTGGCTGGCGTTGCTGGGATTGGGACTGATCTCGCAACTGGGTGGGTACATGGCGTTGACCTACGCGCTGGGACACTTGCCCGCAACCGTTACCTCCATAAGTCTGTTGACCCAGGGGCCGCTGACCGCGTTGCTGGCCGCCATGTTGTTGGGCGAACCGTTGACGGGGGCGCAGATCGCAGGTGGGATGATGGTGCTGATCGGAGTGGGCGTTGCGCACAGGCAGAAACACCCGGAGGAAGAGGTAAACCTCTGAAAATCACCGCAATGGATTTAGTGGCAAAAACAGAGTCAGTAAACAATTCCTTCAGCGGGCCGCCTCCGAAGGCAATCCCCGCCTGGTTTGGGTCTCGGAAGTTCGGGTCAGTTTAAAGCGAGATTTCTACGTCGTTACCGTTGGGGTTTCGGACGCAAACGGGGCGCGTACTATCACGATGCTTCTTCGGTTCGCCGTAGGCAGAAGGGCGCTGCTAAAGACAAAATGCGTTAGATGTTGTGTCGGCAAGACGAAGGCCAAGCGGATAGCTGCAAATTCTAGGAGAGTGCAGGTTTACTCCTGGAATTTCTCGGCGCAACCAACTTCTGGCTGTACCTGTCCAGGATGTCCCTGACATTGGAAACGAAGATGACCACGCGGAAAAAAGTTCGAGTATTTGAAGATGAGCAATCTTTGCCATTCTTCTGACTCCGCTGGTGCAATCGTTTAAATCTTGCACGCGGAACCTTACTCAAGAAGTTCGAGCTTTCCGGGGTTAAAGCCCACAATCAATGCTAAGCCTGCAAAGTGGCTGCAGTCCCGCCCCTCAAACAGAGTAAGAAATGAGCGCAACGCATGCTTGCGACCGACAGCCGGCAGGATGTCACGCTCGAGCCGTTTGTGACTGAAAATTCCGTAAAGCGAACCGGTGCGCCGTACTTGCTGAATGATGCCATGTGGTAGAGACTTGTTGCATAATTTGCCACCGCCCGGCTTTGTACCAAGGACAACCCGATGCGTTTCCATTCGTTGATGTTCCCAGCAGTACTTGCCTGTGTGTGCCCATTTGCAGTCGACGGGCAGGAACAAACGCCGCAAGCTGCGCCCGCACCCGTCGAATCGCAGGCCGCGAAGCCACGGCTACGGACAACACCTCGAATCGGTGTGGCACTGGAAGGCGGCGGGGCGCTCGGCGAGGCGCATATCGGCGTGCTGAGGTGGTTTGAAGAGCATCACATCCCGATCGATTATCTAGCTGGCACGAGCATGGGCGGCTTGGTAGGTGGCCTCTATGCAACCGGCAAGTCCGCGGATGACTTGGAAGGGATCGTAAAGAAAGCAGACTGGCCACTGCTGCTCGGTGGAGGGACACCTTACGAGGACCTGGCCTTCCGACGCAAGGAAGATGCTCGAGAAGTCCCGAACGCGATACAGATCGGATTAAAGCACGGCATCACGCTCCCGCCAGGATTGAACACCGGGCAGCAGATCAATTTGCTGATCGACCGTGAAACGATTTCATACTCAACGGTCAGTTCTTTCAATGACTTGCCGATTCCCTTCCGATGTGTTTCGACGGAGCTGATCTCCGGGAAGCCGCACGTGTTCAAGGATGGTTCCTTGTCGGATGCCCTGCGCTCCACAATTTCGATTCCTGGAGTGTTCGCGCCAGTCCGAGCTGGAGACCAGATATTTGTGGATGGCGGGCTGGTGGACAATCTTCCGACCGACGTGGTTCGCCAGATGGGCGCGGATGTCGTCATCGCGGTGCACCTACAGATCTCCAAGGCCAGCGCGAAGGAAATTGTTTCGGCCTTCAGCGTATTGGGAAGGTCCGTGGAACTGATAATCGCCGAGACGGAATTGCGAGGAATGGCGGGCGCAGATTTGATCGTGCGCGCCGATGTGGAGAAATTTTCGAGTTCGGATTACCAAAAATCAGCGGAGTTAATCGCGAAAGGTTACGCGGCGGCCGAAGAAAAGGCGCAAGTTCTGAA
Organism: Candidatus Acidiferrales bacterium; assembly: GCA_963741165.1. Taxonomy (GTDB): domain Bacteria; phylum Acidobacteriota; class Terriglobia; order Acidiferrales; family UBA7541; genus Acidiferrum. The sequence continues at coordinate 216,562 of CAVUHB010000005.1, forward strand.
AACCTACTCTTTAAACGACACGGACTGGGCGGAATACCTCCGCGAAAAGCAGTCGCGAATGCGCAAAACTACGAATACGCCAACTTTCGTGAAAGTGACGGGGATCGATCCAGCTCCAGGCAAGACCATTGTGGATTTCCTGACACCGCTCATGGACCAGCCACTCGACACAGAGCGGCTGGATCAAATGTTGACGCGGCTGGCGGGAGTGGGGCGTTACGAGAGTCTGACCTATGACATGATCGTGGAAAATGGCAAGCTTGGATTGTTGGTGGTCGTCCACGAGAAGAATTACGCGCCGCCACTGCTGCAGCCGTCGTTTGAGGTGGATGGTTCGCAGACCAGCGACGTGACATTCACGATGGGCGGACGCCTGACATTCATGGACGTCGCGGGTTACCGCTCGGAGTGGCGAACCGACTTTCAGTTTGGCGAGACGTATGGAATTCAAACGCAATTGTTCAAACCAATCAAGCCCTTGAGCAAGTGGTTTGTGGAGCCATTTGTCAACGGGACGCAAACGACCTTTAACATTTACGACAAGAATGATCCGCGAGCGATCTATCGTTTGGATTCCGTACTGGGAGGCGTCAATTTTGGATACTTGTTCAACCGATTCAATGAATTGTACGTGGGCTATGGAATCGGTTATGAGGATGCCGTGTTACGGCTTGGCCAACCGGAATTCACTTCATTCAGTGGGGCGGTGGGCGCACTGCAGATGCGCTATATCCGGGATCACACCAACGAAGCGGTCATACCAACTAGCGGCCACTATATTCGGATGAATTTCCGCTACTTTGACAATTCTCCAGGCGCCACAGAAGCCTTTCCATCGATGGAGTTGTTTGCGGCATACTACCATCCGGTTTCGCGGAAAAGTTCGGCTTTCATCAATGCCCAAGGGGGGACCACGTTTGGATACAATCACGTGGGAACGCCGCAGTTCTTTCTGGGAGGCCCACGGCAGTTGAGTGCCTATGGTGTGCACGAACTTTTCGGCAACCAGTATTTCCTCGGCCGGGTAGGCTACCTGTACAAGATATTTACGCTGCCACCATTTGTGGGCAAACAGGTCTATCTGTCGGCTTCAGGGGAGATCGGCAAAATGTACGGTGATCCGACAGCTCCGCGGCTTTCCGGAGACGGGGCGGCTGGAATCGTAGCGGAGACCTTTCTCGGACCGGTCTATATCGGTGGTAGCGTGGGGGACACCGGCCACCAGAAATGGTTTTTCCAATTGGGACGCGTGTTCTAAGGGAATGAAGAAACCTGAAACCATTTGGCAGGCTGATTCAGCGGTTCACTTTCGCAGAAGAGGCACTTGATTTTTCGGCCTGATTTTTCGACTTGCACAAAAGAGAAACTATGCTATTCTGCGCCGGTCCACTGGAGGACGTCGCCATGCTGCGGTTTGAACACTTAACCCGTTGCAGAGCGTTGCCGAAGCGTACAAGTCGCGGCAACGGAATGGCGTTCTCTGCCCAATTCTGCTAACCAGCAGAACTTCTCGATAGGCAATTCCATTATTACAATGTGCGGCCTGGTGTGCCGCGAAACGACGTGCTTAGCGTGAATTGTGCACGAGGAAATTGCCTGCCGGACGGTCTGCGCCGGGGAAGCTGAGGCAAGCCTGCCGCGAACGAGAGGACCGAAGCGCATGGCGCTTCCTAGAGAGTGAAAAGCCAATGGTCACAGTTCGAGTAACAGGGAGGACGCCGCGCCGAGAAGGCACGCTCTGCCGAACTTGCCGTTGGGCGCACATCATTCAGGGATTCTCTGTTTCGGAAGAAGAAGTTTTCTGCCGAATGTTTTACATCGAGCGGCGAATCGCGTTTGCGGTGTTCGAGTGCTCGATGTATGAGGATAAACGGCTGGCCAACAAGAAGGAGATGGAAGAAATCGCCTGGTTCCTGACCACGAGGAAATCGGGCCGCAGTGTTGGATTTGTAAGCGCGGCACGGTTCCGTGAACTGGAGCTGGAAGAAGGTGGGGTAGGGGAAAACAGCGAGACAAGCAAAGAATCGTCGAAGTGAATACGAATTACAGCAAGATTTCCGTCAAGGAAAGCCAGAGCTGCTGGAAAGGAGAAGCCATGACATTGTTGCAACGGTTGATTTATGCGCCGAATGCCGCGGCCGGGTTGTGCCGCACGTGCACCTGGGGAACTGTCCGCGTGGGCTTCTTCAAGGGTGAAGCGGAGACGTTTTGCCGCCTCGTGGGCCCGGAAGCGCGGGTACGGTTTGCCGTACGTGATTGCACGGGCTACTGCGACCGCAGGGAGCCGTTGACTGCAACCGGCGAGCGTCGGTACGGTTTCGTGACGGAGATCACGCTGGAGTCTGGCGGGCTCCGTGAAACAGCCGACGACGACAGAGCACCAACAACCACGTAAATGAGGAGCCCCGTTTTTCCGGCGGAGAGGCGGGGCGATTTTTGGCGAAACAATTGAAAGCCGCCAAGAGGATCGCCTTTTTCAGTTGGTCGTCTGGCCACCCTCGTCCATCGGGGTTGGCAGAACGGGTGTGGCTTCGACGGCGACGATGTCTTGTGTTTGGGGAATTGGAGGAATTGGTGCAAAGGCCGGGTGGAGCGCTGCGTAGTTTTCGTACCAGAGGACAGCGGCAGCGCGCTGCAAGAGACGAAGACCAACCAAAAAGAGTGTGAGTAGTTCCAGTAACAGCCAACTGGTACCGAAGGAATGGTGCGGGATGGGGAGCCAGCACCACCAAGCACCAACGGCGAGTAGTGCGCCGAGGAGGGTGATAAAGAAATAGATGAAAACAAGCCGCGGGGCATTGCGCAGTGTGAGCAGGAATGTTCGCCAGGTGAGGAGGAACATACCGCGATGATCTTCAGCGACGGTGCGAGCCTGCACTACGTCGAACCAGACGCGAACAAATAGCACGAATAGCAGGCAGAGGAGCGAGCCGATGACTTGAACCCAGAAACCCTGCACCTCCCATGCTGCGTCGTCAGACATTCTGCCAGAAACGATTTGCACTCTGGCAAGAATAGCGAAAGCGATGGCAAACGGAAGGATAGAGCAAAGCAGCAGGCGGAACATGCGCCAGAAAAATGTGCCGCAGGATTGGAAGAATTCACCGCGGGAGAGTTTGCGGTCATTGGTGTAGACGGAGAGGACTCCACCGGAAAGAAAAAGCATATAGAAAAGGAAAATGACGCTGAGGACGGCGGAGCCGGCGAGGGGCGCGGTGAGGGAAACTTCGGGCTTGACGAGGAGTTCGAGGAAGACGGTGACATCAAATCTCTGGTTCAGTTGATTGGAGTAGAGGCTTTTGTCTAGCGCAGGGCGAAGGGCAAGGCGTGGCGCGATGGAGGCGAGAAAGCCGAGGACAAGGTTGACGAAAAAGATCCACCACACAAGGCGCTGATGGCGCCAGACCAGGGATAATCCGTCGCGGATGGGGCGAATCATCATAGCTCCCTAGACCAGCCACGCGAGCAGTTGAGAAAACCACTGCGTGAACAGCATCCAGTAGCCGGCGATTTTGCCGGTCGAGTGGGAGTCCGAATCGTGCAGCCAACTGTTGTTGAAGCGATCGTGGTCGAGAGGGATGGCATGGTCGGGATCGATTTCGGCGGAAACAAGCTTGGCATTCTTTTTCCAGTCGAAACGGCGCCAGCGGTCCTGGCCGTCCCAATGTTCGCGGATGGTCTCGCCGTTGTCGAATTTTACTTCGAGGACTACAGGGAAAATAAAGTCACCTTTACGGTGCACCACTACGCTGCTGAGATATTCCGTCACGCCCGGAACTTCCTGCTTCGGCGCACTCTTGTCGACCCAGTCCGCGCGATCGATGTAGGCATTGAGAATGCGGTAATCGAAAACTTGCGTTCCGCGGACGGCTTGATTCCAATACCAGTCGAGATTTTGGCCGGCGACTTCATTGACGGTGTTGAGGAAATCTTCGGCGGTGGGATGCTTGAAGCGAAAGCGTTGGAAGTAGACGCGTTGCGCTTCGCGAACTCTCTGTTCGCCGATGATGTGCTCCAGTGTGAGCAGCACGAGAGCGGTCTTGCTGTAGGTAATCCCCCCGTAAGAGTTCGAATCCAGATATAGCCAGCCGGCACGGGTCATGGGATCGAAATCGGTCACGCCGATGTAGCCGATGCGGTCGAAGCCAAGCTCGCTGCCGGTGGCGACGCGCGTGTTCAGGAAGTCGACGTCACTGCCGTATAGCGCGTCCATGACCTTGCACTCCGAGTATTGATTGATGCCTTCATCGAGCCATGCTTCTTCAAACTCGTTGGTGGCGACCATGCCGTACCAGTATTGGTGGCCGAATTCATGCTCGACGACGACTTCGGGTAATTTGAGGCCGTCGAAAATCCACCAGGCGGTATCGGCAGTGATAAACATGGGATATTCCATGCCGCCGGAAGCTCCCCCTCCGTGAGGGGGATCGACAACAGTAATTTGCGCGTAGGGATAAGGACCATACCATTCGTCGAACTTGTGCATGGTGCCCTTCAGAACTTGCATGTAACGCGGGGCACTGGCCCCGTGGCCGGGTTGCATCAGGAGACGGATTTTCACATTGCCGCTGCTGATTTGCACAAAGTCCTCCACAATTTTTGTGGCGGGATCGGCGGTCCAGGCAAAGTCGTGAACGTCCTCGGCTTTAAAGGTGAGCGTCTTGGTACCGTCATTGTTGGAGGATTCGGAAGTTTGCACACCGGTTGCGCCGACATTGAAATTGGCAGGAAGGGTCAGCTTCACATCGTAGGTGCCGAAATCGGCGAAAAATTCGGTGGAGGCATGAAACTGGTGGCAGTTCCAAGCGTTTTTCCACCAAACGCCAATTTTGGGAAACCATTGTCCGGCAAGGATGTAGTCCCGCTTATAGCCAGTGCGGGCGACGACTTCGGGGAATTGGTCGTGAAAGGAGATTTTGAAGGTGATGCTCTGGTTCGGGGGAACTGCGCGAGGCAGGTGAACTTCCACGACGGTTTTGTCATCCACGTTGTCGTCGTCGGGATGAATAAAGCGGAGCTGGCTGGTGAGATCGCCCATACCGAGGACTTCGAAAGATCGGATGACGTCCTCACCATACTTTTTATCTTCCCATCGGGAACCACGCTCAACGTCACGATTTCCGCGCTCGGATGCTTCACGGATAAACGTGGACTTCAGTTGGAATCCGTTGAGATAAAGATGGAACGGAAAGCGATCCTGCGGTTGGCCGGTATAGTTGGTCCAGGTGAGGGTTTCCTGGCCGTCAAGACTGTGGGTCTTGGCGTGGTAGTTGGCATCGATTTGGTAGGCGATAACGCGATCGGAGAGGGGGAGTTTTTGGGAAGGCAGGATGGGAGACGTTTGGGCCAAGAGTGGTGACGCTGTGAAACAAAACAAAAGGGCGGCAATGCGCAGGGACGTTGTCAGCAATCTGATCATGCCTACCTCATTCCAGTGGTTGCGCGAGAGGGACGGGAGGTCTTTGTGGAACGCAATTTGCTGGTGGGCGGAGATTAATTGGGGTGGTGCGGAAAGTCAAATGAGTAGCGTGGTTATGGGAGCTAGATGGAGCGAGGTAAACGGCAGATACAAGAAAGGGCACGATCGATTGTGCCCCTTCGGTGCAAAACCAAACGACGGGGTAAAGACCCCCATCGCCACAGGTGAGACTATTTGTTGAAATCTGTTTTGGCCTCGACTTTGGTCAACATGGGTTGAAGAAATGGCTTGTTCACCTCTGGTGCGTCAGCAATCGCGAGTTTCAGTTCTTTCGCGGCCGTCGCATAGTCGCCTGCGTTCGAGGCGACGCGCGCCAGGCCGAGGTGGCTCAGCCAGTGATTGGGGTCTTTTTTTGCGCCCTGCGTGTACAGCTCGAAAGCACGCTTGGCTTCTCCTTGCCGCTGCAAGCCGCGCGCGTAGAGATAATATTGCTGCGCATTGGCACGCTCGAGTGCAGTAGCCATGGCCTTGGCGGCTTCATCCTTTTTGCCCATCGCTTCCAGGATGCGCGATTTGGTCTCCCAGTTTTCAAAGCGATCTTCATTCTGGATAGAGGTGTCTTCCCACTTCAGGGCCTCTTCGAGGTTGTAATTGTTATCGAGGCACCAGTTTGCGGCTTCATCATAGCCCGCCCAAGTGAATCCGCCTACGCTGCGAAGCTGGTTGTGGATGCTCTTGAGCACAATCGCTTTTATGTCGAACGAAACGCGGAATGGAACAGTGACTTTTGCCCAGCGCAAGGTGGCCGCAGCGGAATCGGGTTTCACATCGTCAAACGTGTAGGTCAAATCATTGAACGGTTCGCCTGCACCGGGTTTCACGGTTACTCGCAGGGCATCCTCTTTCTCGTCGTAGCTGAAGCTGCCCCACGAGGTAGAATTCTTCGAAAAAATGACCGTCCACTGTTCTTTGTCGGGGACCATGTGGAGGCCGTACGTGCCGGCGGGTAGCGGCTTCCCTTCTACGGCAGCGTCGTCGGAAAAAGTAATGGTGGTATTTTCGTTCGCACCGGCGCGCCAGACTTTGCCATAGGGCACAGTCTTGCCCATGATTTCGCGATCGCCCGCGATAGGCCGGTGGTAGTTAATGGTGACGGTCGAAAGACCAATGGTCTGCTCGACACTGCCGTGCTGGCTGACGCGGGGAATATTCAGTTCCGTGGGCTGACTGCCATTTTTGAACTGCGCCGAGGCAATGCCTGCAAAAAGAAACAGTCCCACGGCCAGACTTGCAGCAAATTTGTACGCTACGCGCATGAAGACACCATCCCTTTTGTGTGAAAAGTTAGAAAGCTGACCTATCGGACCCTGCACGGAACTACCTAATCTGCAATAGACGCAGGTGCGGATGCAGAGTGAGCACGAGCCCGAGGCTGGTGAGTTGCTGGCAGCAGGCTAGGGCAAAGCGAGAGTTGGATCGATTTCCTTGGTACAGGAGGAGGGAAGCGACAGTTTTTGCCCAGGATAGATCAGGTCCACATCATGCAGATCGGTATTCGCGTGGGCCAGACAAGGCCAATCTGCGCCATTGCCTAGATGTTGCGCGGCGAGTTTCCAAAGTGAGTCACCCGGTTGGACGTAGACGGTTTCAGATGACTGCGAGACGGCGCGAGGTGCCGCTCGTGAATCGGGAGGTGGTGCCGACTCGCTCTCAAGTGGGGGAACAACGAGGACTGCGCCGGGCTGCATGCGTCGCGGATCAACGATGCCGGGATTATGGCTGAGCCATTCCTGCCAGCGAGAGCCTTTGCCGAGATACTGGCGGGAAAGATTCCAGAGCGAGTCGCCGGGCTGAATTCGCACGGACTCGGGATGAGCCTTTGAGCCGACGGGCGAAGAGTGCATCGTGGCGGACGGAGCCACGAGGGGCGTGGAGGCCAGAGTAGGGTGAGAACTCGGCTTCGGCATCGGCGCAGAAATGAAATTGCTGCGCGGGGCGGCAGAAATTATGGCACGGGAAAATGGGTCGCGCTTCACGGAACCGGTGGGGACGGTGGGCTTGATGGCGCTTGACGGTGATGCCGATGCAGGGATCAGCGCGGGACGGAGCGGCATAGGATGAGCAAGAGTTGCATCGTGTGGCAATTCCATCGGGAACGGAGAAGGCGGTGGAACTTTGCGGGCTTGTTCGGCCTGGCGCGCGGCTTTTTCGCGACGGAGGTGGCGGGCAATTTCGCCAAGAGATTCGGGAGCGGCGGCATCCTGCGTGGGCGCGATCGCCGGCGAAGTTTCCTTTACAGCCGGCAGCGTTGCATTTTTCTTGAGTGCTTCGATGATGGTGCGATCTTCGGGGGTGAGAATTTGCGAGTGCTGTAAATCTTCGTTGGTGTAGACGTGGGATTGTTTTTGGGCCTGCGCGGCCTTACGAGCCTTTTCCTGACGGGCGGCTTCAGCGAGATCCTGGGCACTGGCAGCGGAAGCGGCAAAGAGCAGCGAGACGCAGAGCAACGAGCACGCGGCAGTAACCTGCAAACGTGAAAGGGCCCATCGATATGGCCGCGACTGAATCATTGACTCTCGTGAATCCGCTCGAGGGGGACGCCTGAGCCCCGAACCACTCGTAAATCTCTGGGCTGATTGTAACTCCGAATGGGGTACAGACAAGGGGACTTTTTCCAAACAGCTAAGGGGCTCGGAGTACTACGGAGATGGATCAAAAGTTGGGTGTGAATGTATGAAGCGGACAGTTCTCAAAATCGAGGCCAATGCTACTTATTTCGTAATCCAGTAACCCAGCGCCGTCGCTTGGCCCTCCCCATAACTGGGCTCGGGCAACGCCCGTCGCGAGTACGGCAGCAAAAAAAATCAGAGTGACCCGCACAAAATTCATAGTCAAGACGCCTCCGTGGTTTCGGAAACGTATCGCGCTTCAACTACGTTCGATCAGAGCAGTCCAGGCCTGGTAAACAGGGCAGGCAGAAACCGACGGAGGTCCAGAAAAAACATTCTTGACTTTCGCTTTTTATTCGCCTACAGTCAGGGGCGGTAGAGGAAACGGGAACGGGTGGCTTCGACTCCATTGCCTTCGGGCTCTCCCGAGCCGGACGCCACCCGTTAAAACTAGCGTAGAGTCGCTTCCCTGCCAAGGAGTTGCCATGAACGCTTGTGTCGAAAACGCCGCCCCCGTCCTCCGCGCCACGCCGGATAGTGAATTTGAAACACCCGTACGAGCCGCCAACCGTGCCGACATCGCGGCTGCGGCTAATGCCGTCGCGCCAGAAAAGCGGGCCTGGTTCCCCACACGGTGGCTAGGGCGGGATAAGGCGCGCGCGGCGGAAAAGTCGCCGCATATTGTGCACGTCGATGTGGACGCATTCTTCGCTTCGGTGGAGCAGGTGCTGAATCCCAAGCTAGCCGGGAAGCCCGTGCTGGTGGGGCGCGGCGTGGTGGCTTCGGCGAGCTACGAAGCGAAATTCCGCGGCGTGAAGACGGCGATGAGCTTTCGCGACGCACTGCGCATCTGCCCAAAGGCGATCGTGGTACCCGGGCAATATGAACATTACGCCGACTTTGCCGAACGCGTGCGGCGGATTCTGGAAACGTACACACCCGCGGTGGAGACGGCCGCGCTGGATGACTTTTATCTGGATTTTGCGGGCACGGAACGGTTGTACCCGGATTACGAAGCGACGTTGCGGCGTTTGCAGGCGGAGATCCTGGGGCGCACGGGATTGAGCGTGTCTGTGGGAGCGGCGCGTACGAAAGTGGTGGCATCGATTGCTTCGCGGCTGGAGCGGCCGCGCGGATTCCGCATTGTGGCTCCGGGCATGGAAGAGGCATTTCTGGCGCCGCTGCCGGTAGACAAGCTGCACGGCATTGGACACACGCACGCGGGGGCGCTGGCGGAGCGCGGTATTTCGACGATTGGGCAATTGCGCATGGTGCCAAAGCCAGTGCTGGTGGCGGCGTTTGGCGACGTGATTGGCCAACAGATCTGGGAGCGCGCGCGGGGACTCGATGGGCGCGAGGTGATGCTGCCTTCCACACCAAAATCAGTTTCGCGGGAAACGACGATTGAGGGCGGCACGATCGACACGGAGTTTCTCAACGGTTTGCTGGAATATTTGAGTGAGCGGATTGGGTCGACACTACGCGAATATGGCAAGCAGGCGAATACGGCCGGAGTGCGGTTGCGGTATGTGGACCATTTTTCCGCGCATCAGTCGGTTCGATTGATGCACCCGACAAATGACGAGCGTGAATTGCTCGCCGCTACCAAGGAGCTGTTCAGCAAGCTGTTTACGCGCCGCGTGGCGATTCGCCATGTGGGCGTGAGTGTGACGAATCTGGATGCGGATCGCCGGCAGAATGAGTTGTTCGACACGGATGCAAATCGGCGATGGTACCTCAATCGCGAAGTGGACCGCGTGCGCGGGCGGTATGGCTGGAACGCGGTGTTTTATGGAAAAGGGCTGGAACTGCGCGAGCATTACGCGACGAAGAAGAATGGCCTGGTGCTGTCGACGCCGTGCTTGTCGCGGTGAGTGTTGGCAGTTGCGGAAGGTACAGCAAACCCAAGAGGGCACGATGTATCGTGCCCCTGCAAAGGAAAAATCAGGAAGGCAGCCCTTCGGGCTCAGGACAAACATAAAACCGCCCCCAAAGGAAAAAGAAGTCAGTTGAGTCGTAACAGATTCCGTACCGGATTCTGCACCAGATTGCGCTGCACATTGCTTTCGTAACGTTTCTCCCTCTCCTCCCCTACCCGAAATTCAGCATTCCAGGTCGCCATCATGTTCGTACATTTGCATTGTCACAGCCATTATTCATTTTTGCGGGGAGTGAATCCCCCGGAAGAGATCATTGCCGCTGCCGTGGAGCAGAAGATGTCTGCGGTGGCGTTGACGGACAGCAACGGGATGTACGCGGCGGTGCCGTTCTATCAGGCGGCGAAAGCGGCGAAGGTGAAGCCGATTGTGGGCGTGGTGGTGGAAGTCCGTGGCGACGCGCCAAATTCGCGTGGCTTGCCGATGGTGCTGCTGGCTATGGATATGGTGGGGTACAGCAATTTGTGCCAGCTGACGACGTTGCGACAGCTTGGCGCATTGCGGCTGGGAGAGGCGACGTTTGCAGAGAACGACGGGCGGGCGGTAGCTGTTGAGGAATTGGCGGAGCACGGTACGGGTGTGATTGCGTTGTGCCCTGCGGCGGAACTTTTGCGGGTGGGAAAAGAAAAAAACCGCACCCTTAAAAACGAAGGGTGCAGCACCCGGTCGGAAGAGGCTGCGTGGGAGGCGGGGCAGGAATCGCATACGGCCAGGCTGTTGGGGCGGCTGAAGGATATTTTTGGCAACCGGCTGTACATCGAGATTCAGCATCTTTCCGCGGGCGATGGGCGGATCCTGCGCGAAGCGCAGCGTTTGGGTGAACAACTCAACGTCCCTCTCGTGGCTACCAACAATGTGCATTTTCTGCGGCTGGAAGAGCATCTGCATCATCGCACGGTGAATGCCATTCGCACGGGTAGTCTGCTGACTACCGTGGCGTCGCCGGACATCACTACGCCGGAAGCGTGGTTCAAGCCGGCGGCAGAGATGCAGCGGAACTTCCCGGATCATCCGGAACTGCTGCGCGCGACGCTGGAGATTGCGGAGCGGTGCAACCTGGAGTTGGAGCTTGGCAAATTGATTTTCCCGGAATTTCCGGTGCCGCCGGATGAATCACCGTTTTCCTATTTGTGGAAGCTGAGCTTTGAGGGCGCACGAAAACGCTATCGCCCGTTGCGGCCGGCAGTGCTTTCACGGCTGACGCATGAACTGGAAGTGATCGAGAAGCTCAACCTGGCGCCGTATTTTCTGCTGGTGTGGGACATCGTGGAGGAGGCAAACCGGCGCGGGATTCCGGCGGTGGCACGCGGGTCGGCAGCCAGTTCGATGGTTACCTATTGCCTGGGGATTTCCTGCGTGTGCCCGCTACGATGGGGATTGTATTTCGAGCGCTTTCTGAATGTGCAGCGCGGCGATTGCCCGGACATCGACATCGATATTTGCGGGGCTCGGCGCGACGAGCTGCTCGATTACGTGTACGAGCGCTGGGGCGCGGAACACGTGGCGATGATCGGCAGCTTCATCACCATGCACGCGCGGCTGGCGGTGCGCGAAGTGGCGAAAGTGTTTGGCGTGCCGCCCGGCGAAGTGAATCATTTTACAAAACGGCTGCCACACCGGCCGGTGCGCGAACTGCTTGATGCCATAAAACTCTTGCCGGAATGCCGGGATTTGCCGGCGCACGACGAGCCGTGGAAAACGATTCTGCAGGTGGCGCTGCGACTGGACGATGCGCCGCGCCATCTGGGCATTCACCCGTGCGGCACGGTGATTTCCGCGAAACCGCTGACGCATCTGGTGCCACTGGAACGGGCGACGAAAGGGATCGTGGTTACGCAGTACGACATGAATGCGATCGAAGCGCTGGGATTGATCAAGATGGATCTGCTGGGACAGCGCGGCCTGACGACGATGTCGCTGGCGCTCGATAACATTGAGAAAGCTGCTGCCGGTGGTGACAATCTTGCGGGCATGCAATGCAACAGTGCTACACCGTTGCGAGAGGCAAACAGAGTAGCGCCGGACGGCGTAACTCCCTGCCCTTTGGCGCGGAAGATCGACTTTGCGGCGATACCGGAAAATGATCCGGCTACCTGCGAGGTGATGGCCGCGGGGCGGACGATGGGACTCTTCCAGATCGAGTCGCCCGGGATGCGCGGACTGCTGCGCACCATGAAGGCGCGCACGCTCGAGGAAGTGGCCGCGGCGCTGGCGCTGATTCGCCCCGGGGCTTCTGAATACGGATCGAAGGAACTGTTTCTGAAGCGGCTACGTGGGCAGGAACCGATCACCTACGCGCACGAATCACTGAAAAAGATTCTGGGAGACACGCTGGGGGTATGCATCTACCAGGAACAGGTGATGCAGATTGCGCAAGCGGTCGGAGACATGTCGTTGCTGGAAGCGGATATCGTGCGGCGGTCCGCGGCAAAGTTTTCCGGGCAGCGCGAACGCGAACGATTGCGTGGAAAATTCCTGAAAGCCGCGGAGCAGATGGGGCTGGAAGGACCGGCACGCGAAGAGACCTGGATGATGGTGGAGAAATTCGCGGGGTTCGGCTTCTGCAAGGCGCATGCGGCGACGTATGCGGACATCTCGTATCGCATGACGTATCTCAAGACGCATCACACAGCAGAATTTCTGGCGGCGATGTGCAGCTCGGGGGCGGGCTTTTATCACGTGTCGGCGTATGTGGAGGAAGCCAAGCGCTGGGGAATTCCCGTGCGGCTGCCTTCGGTGAACTATTCGCGGATGGAATACACCACGGAGCTGGAGGAGCGTGCCACAGGTGGCACGGTGGGCAAGCTTGCCTTGCGCGTGGGGTTGATGCAGGTGAAAGGACTGCGCGTGGAGACGATCAGCGCCATTGTGGACAAACGCGAGGCTGGGGGTGCGTTCCGGTCGCTGGAAGATTTTCTGCGGCGTGTTCCGGCAGAGCGCGATGAGATTGAGGCGTTGATCATGTGCGGGGCATTTGACGATGTGTGTGGCATGACGCGTCCGGCGATGCTGTGGCAGTGGAATCTGCTGCAGGCGCGGGGGCGGGTAGGAGTGGGAGCGAGGCAAAAGCAGATCCCTCACCCGCAAAATACCCGGGTGCGGGACGACCATTGGGGTCGAAGCGCGGCAACTGCAGGGGCGGCAGCGGTTGCTATGGCGATCGATGCTGCGCCGGCACTGTTTGCAGAGATGGAGCAGGATGATTCTGTTGCGCTGGCGCTGGGGGAAATGCACACGAATGATTACACACCGGAGCAGGCGCTGCGGTATGAGCGAGAAATTCTGGAAGTGTGTGTGAGCGGGCATCCGCTGGATTTCCTACCGCGTCATGGCGAGGTGTGGAGCGACGAATTGCCGAAGTTACATGGAAAACGGGTGACGCTGTGCGGGTGGGTGGTGACGTACCGGCACGTGGGCACAAAGAATTACCGGAACATGATGTTTGTGACGCTGGAGGATCAGCGCGGATTGTTTGAAGTGATTTTGTTCCCCGACGCATATGACAAATATGGCGGGTTGATGTATGAGACGCGGGCGATGCGGGTGACCGGATTTGTCCAGGATGGCGACCATATTACTGGGGAGTCGTTGGAGAAGTTGCGGGGATGAACCCGACGGGGCGTAAAACCGCCCCAAGAGGAGCGGGAAGATCGATCGAGGCATAAATGATAAGACAGGCGGACAACACGAAACGGGTAGAAGAGCCGCAGAGCGGACGGCCGGAGGAGAGTGGCGAGAGTTGGCTGGGGCGGAACCGGAGCGAGAAGCGGCGACTGTGGGAGCGGCTGAATCCGCGGCACCGGAAAGAACTGAGGTTGCTGGCGGAGGCTCTCGCGCTGCAGCAGAACCACGCGCAATTGCCGGAATCGACACGCACGCGGCTGGATGCGGCGATTGCCGAACTGGGTCGACTGACGCGGCGGATCGCCGCAATCCTGGCGGAGGTAGCACGCCGGACACCACCACCGGGGTGAGTATTGCGGGAGGCCGTCGAGCCGCCTCATACTTTCTTTATGCTCACACCCAGCAATTGCCGCGTTCGTCTTGGGGTGGCCGCCCTGGTGGTGGCAAGCCTCGCCGCATCCGCGATATACGCCGATGAAATCCGCCTGAAGGACGGAAAAAAACTTTACGGCGTGATCGTGGCGTATGAAGACAACATGTTCAAGGTGAAGACGGACTTTGGGTATGTGTTGGTCGAGAAGGATAAGATCGCGCAGATTATTCCGAGCACTCCGGCAACGGGCGAGCCAGCCAAGGCGCAGCCTCAACCGGCAGCGAAACCAAGCAATGAAACTCCGGTGAAAGTGGAACCTGCGGTCGAGAAGACGACTACGGGTGGGTCCACGGAAGCAGCGAAACGCGAGAAAACGGCGGCGGTGGTTACGCACGCCAATGCCCGTCCAGAGATTCCCGCAACAACTCCGGTGACGATGGATACAACCGCACCTGCATTGAAAGGATCCAGTGCTGCGCCAAAGGCAGCGTTGACCAGCACGGCGGCGCCGCCACCTCCACCCAAGGAAGAGCCGGCGCCCCTCAAGGAGGAAATTCAGGGCAATTTGTATATCAACCATGAATTTGGATTCCGTATGTACAAGGCGCCCAGTTGGCAGATTATCGAGGGCGCTGGGCAGACGTTGCCAAACGCGATTGTGGCGATGGGCACGAGCAACGAATCCACACTGATGGTGATTGGGCACGAGAAAACAAAGGCTCCGCTAGAATCCGCTGCGCAAACGGTGGAGAAGCGGATGCGCGATGTGTATGAAAATTACCGGCTGATTTCCGAGCGAAAGACGGTCGTCGGCGGATTGCCGGCGGTGCAGTACAAGTATCGCGGCCTGGCAGACCAGCACGACTGGTCCGGAACGTTGGTGGTAGTGTCGCGCGGCGGAGATTTCTTCACAATATTGGGAATGACGTTCGCGGACACCGACCTGATCCAGATTCAGGAAAACGTGATTACGCGGTCGATTGCCAGCATGGATTTGAACGCGAAATAAAGAGTAGTTAGAGGCGGCAGTGCGTTGCTCTCAGTCCACAGCATCAGACATCCGTTGCTTGCCGCGGCGTAAGGTCCAGGCCATGACTCAAATTCCCCCGATTAAGCTAGCCACCCTAAAGGGGCTTTTATGGGCAGCTTTTGCAGTGCACTGTTATCCGCTTTGACCTGCTACGAAGGATGATGCCGCGATCAAATGACGAGGACTTGCCTTAAGGACGAATTCGGATTTAGGCAAAATGGAATTAAGTAATCCGGTGAACTTGCACGTGGATGTCGAGTGAATTCTTAGCAGGGTAAGGGCCGAGCGTCAGTCCCTCGTCGATGGGCAGCGTCAGGTAACTGTAACATCGATGGTGTGATAGCCGGTGGCGCCAGCCGGCCATTCGGGTTTTTCGATTGCGGTTTGCCGGTTGCCGCAGCTGTCGGTGGCGCGGATCTTGAGTATTTGCTTCCCTTTTGGCGGGTTTTGCCAGACGTATTTCCAGAAAGCCCACATCTGTGCGGGCTGGGGGTTGCTGAAGATTTCGACTTCCGCCCACTGGTCGCCACCATCCACAGAAATTTCGACTTTGGAGATGCCGGATGTATCGCCGATGGTGTAGCCGGTGATGATAAAGGCCTGACCCTTGATCGTGCTGCCAATGTGCGGATCGTCGATGACCGCCTGGGCGTGGCGATCACCTACGTTGCACCAGCCCTGGCGTTCCCAATAGCCTAGATATTCCTTGTCGACAAATTCGATGCGGGTGAGCCACTTGGGCATTTTCAAGCCGTAACGTCCGGGCATGAGCACGCGCAGGGGAAAGCCGTGGACACGCGGGAGAGGCGCGCCATTCGTGTCGTAGGCAAGAAAGTTGGCGGGATCGTTGAAACGTTCGATGGGATGACCCGTGGTGTAGCCCTCGGAGGCGTAGAAGACCGCGTATTTTGCTTCGGGCAACAGGGGGGGCTGGCACGCTCGATCAGGGGCTTCAGGGCGGTTCCCTTGCAGAAGGGCTCGGCGGTACGAGCTAAAGGGCCACCCCCCTAAAAACCGCCGAGTAGGTGGATTCTACTGTTTCCTGGCGAAGGCTATCTAGGACGAGTGCGCAGCCTCTTGTGGCTTGCGGAGTTCGCGGATCATGCCGATCAGGGCCTGGACGCCGCGGGGGAGGCTGCGATCGCGGCGATAGACAAGGGCTAGTTCGCGCCAGAGGTCAACGCCATCGACATTGAGGAGCTTTACGTCGCCGCTCTTGACGAGGTCGCGCGCAAAGCTTTCGCTGATGATCGAGAGGCCGACGTCGGCGGCGACGAAGGTCTTGATCATACCGATGCTCGGAAGCTCCATGGGGACGCGCAAGCGAGAACGATAGGGGCGGAAAAGCTTGTCGAGCACCTGGCGGGTGTAGCCGGTCTTTGGAAAAATCAGTGGCGCGGAGGCGACTTCTTCAAGCGTCAGGTGGCTCTTCTGCGCCAGGGGATTTTTGGTGCTGACCATGAAACGCAGGCGATCACGATTGATGACGTGCATCTTCAGGTTGGGCGATTTTACCGGTAGGGTGACGATACCGAGATCAAGCGAGCCTTCTTCGAGGCGCTGCAGAATCTTATGGCTGAAATTGCGATAGATACTGATGTTCACGAGCGGATAACGGCGCTGGAATTCGCCAAAAATATCGGGCAGCAGATAGAGGCAAGTGGCCTCGTTGGCCCCGAATGCTACTGGACCCTGAACGAGGTTGCCGCGATCGGCAACAACCTGCATGGATTCATCCCGGAGGCGGAGCAGGCGTTCGGCAAATTCGAACAGCACTTCGCCCGAAGGCGTAAGTTCAACGGATTTGGCCGAGCGGTCGAGCAGTTTCGCCTTGTAGGCCTGCTCGAGTTGACGAATTTGAGCGCTAACCGCCGATTGTGAACGGAAGACCTTTTGGCCGGCCTTCGAGAAGCTCTTGAGTTTGGCGACTTGAACGAAAGTAGTTAACTGATCAAAGTCCATAGTTTAGTGTCTCGAATAGAAGTATACCTAAACAGTATAAGGGAAAGATAAACATCATTCGGGCTTCATGCATAGTGTGGAAAAGCCGCCGGAGGGGCAGCCAGAAGATCGGAAACGGGTCTCGAGAGCGCAGGAACGTGGGCTTCGGGGAGGAAACGCCAGGCGGCTTCGAGAGTGCCCTGGAAATGGATAGGCTGAATGCGGACCAGCGGCAGTATAGTGTTTTGCAGGAGCAGTCGGAAGGCCACGGGACTTTCCGTTTCGGTAACATGCAGTTCGAGAAGACGACGTAGATTGCGCTCTTCGGTTTCTTCCAGTTCATAAGGCTGCACAAATTCCAGATTCAAGACATGCTCGGCTACGCTACGCAAGAGGTAGGCGAGGCCGCCGGTCATGCCCGAGCCAAAATTGAGCCCGACAGGGCCGAGAACAGCGGCGATGCCACCCGTCATGTATTCGCAACCGTGTTGTCCGACCCCCTCTACCACGGCCACGGCGCCGCTGTTGCGCACAGCGAAGCGCTCACCGGCTTGACCAGCGACAAACAATTGACCAGAGGTTGCGCCATAGAGAACAGTGTTGCCGGCGAGGACATCGCCGCGCTTCGAGGCGGTGTTGCCGGCGCGGATGGCGATGGTGCCTCCGGAGAGTCCTTTGCCCACGTAATCGTTCGCTTCTCCGAAAAGCTTCAGCTTGAGGCCAGCGTCGAGGAAAGCGCCGAAGCTTTGCCCTGCGGAGCCGCGAAATTCACGCGTGCTGGGAGCTTGCAGACCGTGGTTGAGGCGGTGGCGCATGCGATCGCCACTGAGCTGCGTGCCAACGCTTCGATGGTAATTGTGAATGGGTGCAGCCTCGCCATCGCCGTGAGAAACATCTTCAAATTTACGCTCGGTCTCCAGTGTCTCGAGAACGGCGGTCTGCTGTGGCATGATGCTTCGCGGATTGGAAGTGGGGATGACCAGCAACGCATCGAGACCGGAACGGGTTTCCAGTCGCTCGTACCAGCCACGCAATTCGGTGAGCGTGCGGACGCCGAGGCCGGCAAGACCTTTGCGGACTTCTTCGCCAAGGGCGTGGAAATAATCGATGACCATTTCGGGCTTGCCGTTGAAGCGCGTTCGGAGCTTTTCGTCCTGAGTGGCAATCCCTACGGGGCAAGTATTCAGATGGCATTGACGAGCCATGACGCAACCAATGGCAAGCAGCGCGGCGGTGCCGAAGCCGAATTCGTCTGCGCCGAGGATAGCGCCGATGAGGATGTCTCGCGAGAAGCGCATGCCGCCATCGACGCGAAGGACTACGCGGGAGCGCAGACCAGCACGCAACAGAGTTTCGTGCGTTTCGCGCAAACCGATTTCCCACGGCAGGCCAGTGTTCTTGATGGAGGTGAGCGGTGAGGAGCCCGTGCCGCCGTTGTGGCCGCTGATGGTGATGACATTGGCGCCAGCTTTGGCAACACCTGCGGCGATTACCCCGATTCCGGTGCCAGAAACGAGTTTCACGCCGATGCGCGCTTCGGGATTTACCGCGTGGAGATCGTGGATAAGTTGCGCCAGATCTTCGATACTGTAAATGTCGTGATGTGGCGGCGGAGAAATCAGTGGTGTGCCGGGAGTAGCATGGCGAATTCTGGCGATGTATTCGGTCACCTTGCTGGCGGGCAACTGTCCGCCTTCCCCGGGCTTGGAACCCTGCGCCATCTTGATTTCGAGTTCTTCGGCGCGAACCAAATATTCCGCGGTGACGCCAAAGCGGCCTGAGGCCACCTGCTTGATCTTGTTTGCGGCGTTAACGGCGAGGTAGAGATCGGGATCTTCACCACCTTCACCCGTGTTGCTCCGGCCTCCCATGCGATTCATGGCGACAGAGAGCGTCTTGTGGGCTTCGGGGCTGAGCGAACCGAGCGACATGGCTTGGGTGCTGAAGCGGCGGAGAATCTCCTTGAGTGGCTCGACTTCAGCGAGAGGAATTGCGGGATCGGGAACCATCTCCAACAGGTCGCGAAGAAACGTTACGCCCTGCCCATCGGCGAGTTCTTCGACCGCGGCGTAATGGCCGCCCTGGGGTTGGCGGACGTGGGCGTGCAAGCGGCGAACTAGTTCGGGCGAGCTGGCGTGGAGCTCTGCGCCCTTGCGGAATCGGTACAGGCCGAGGTCGGCGAGTTCATCGCCGGTACCTCCGTAGGCGGCCGCGTGCATCTTCAAATAATCCTGCAGAAGCAGGTCGAGCGTTTTGGTCCCGGGATAGCAGCCCGCATCTTCAAAATATTCGCGGCAGATATCTTCGTCGAGGCCGAGCGCGTCAAACAGGTGGCTGTTGCGATAACTGGCCAGCGTGGAGATTCCCATGCGGGCAAGAACTTTGCGAAGCCCGGCGAACATTCCCTTGCGTACTTTTTCGAAGGAACCTTCTTCTTCACTCGCCGAGAATTCCTCGGCGAGGTGCGGAACGACAGCGCTGGCTCCCGCGGCCAGCAGCATGGCCACGTGGTGCGTGTCGAAAACTTGCGCGGTTTCAACGACCAGCGGCACGTCGGCCAGTCCTTCTTTCACCATGCTTTTCCAGGCGCCGGCGACGGCGAGCAGTGCAGGTATTGTGGCGCGTTCCGGTCCGATGGCGCGGTCAGAAAGGAGGAGGAGCCTCGGGCGTTCGCCACTACTCAGAGGGGTAGTTTGGCACTGAGTCAAACAGCGGCGCGCGCCCGGGACTCCAGTTTTGGAGGGAAACGTAAAATCGATAGCCTGCACAGGAGTGTGCGAATCGGTAAGCACGCCAAGTTCAGCAACGCTTAGAATCGGCGAGGTCAAAAACTGGCCGTGGCCGAGGGGCACGTCGAGAGACATGACATGCGATTCGCGCAAGGGATCGATCGGCGGATTAGTGACCTGCGCGAAACGTTGTTTAAAGTAATCCCACAGCGGCCGTTGAAGCGTCGAGAGAAAGGCCGGTGGAGCGTCGTCGCCCATGCTCCAATCGGCTTCTTTGCCCTTCACGAGAGGGCGGAACAGTATCTTGTACTGGTCGTCGGACCAACCCGCTGCACCGGCTACACGTCTGGAGTCCGCCAACTTCACAAGTGGTGTGGCACTTTCCAGAACCACGCGCTTCGGTTGAGCGGCGGTCTTGCGTGGATATTGCTCGGCAACACTCTTGAGCAGTTCACGCCAGCGAAGCAGAACACCCTTGGTGGGATTGGCCAGAATCATTTCGCCCGGCCCCAGGCGATAACGTTCGGCCACGCGGCTTTCCTCGAGATCGACCAGGCCTGTTTCGGAACCGGCGATGACTAGACCGTCATGTGTGACGGTGTAGCGCATGGGGCGCAATCCGTTGCGATCGAGCTTCGCACCTACAGAAACGCCGTCACTGAAAACCAGTGCGGCAGGTCCGTCCCAGGGCGCGCCGTCGCGCGAGAGAATTTCCAGGGTGGCCTGTACGTCGGAAGACAAGAATGGATCGTGCTGGAAGGCCGGGGGCACCAGCGCCAGCATGGCGGCTTCAACGGTCTTCCCTTCGAGTAATTTAATCTCCAGCGCGTTGTCGAAGCTGGCCGAGTCGCTAACGTTTTCTTCCAGTAGTCGGAACCACTTGCCCACGCCGATGCGTTTGCGGACATCGCGTTCTAGGGCCCGCAGCCAACGGCGGTTGCTGATGACGGTGTTGATTTCACCGTTGTGGGCGACATAACGAAATGGCTGGGCAAGCTGCCAGGAGGGCTGCGTGTTGGTTGAATAGCGCTGGTGGAAAATGGCAAATTTCGCCGTGAATTCGGGACTGCGCAGATCCTCGTAGAAGCGCGGGAACTGCCAGGGGGTCAACAGCCCCTTGTAGACAATGGTGCGCGAAGAAAGTGAACAGAGGTAACAGCGTTCGGGAAGCAACGCTTCCGCACGCTTGCGCAAGAGCCAGAGACTGCGCTCAAACCTGGCGGCGGCATTTTCATCGGTCTTGGCGGAAACTGGTTCGATGAAAAACTGCCAGATTTCAGGCATGGTCTCAAACGAACGCTGGCCCAGCGAGTTTGCGTTTACAGGGACGCGACGCCAGCCGGAGAGACGGAGCTTGCTGCGGCCAATGGCTTCTTCCATCGCGGCACGCGCATCGGCCACACGTGTCGCGGGAACGAACAGCATTCCTACTCCAAACAACTCTCCGAGTGGCAAATGCTCTTCAGCCGCACGGGCACGGAAAAATGCCAAAGGCAGGGAGGTGAGCAGGCCTGCACCGTCGCCACTGGCCCCATCGGCATCAACACCGCCGCGGTGCGACAAGCGTTCGAGGGCCTGCAAGGACAGTTCAAGGATTTCGTGGCGCGCGGGACCGTGCAAAGAAGCGATGAATCCTGTGCCGCAAGCGTCGTGGTCTGGGTGGCCCCAGTTCGGCTGGCGATGTGTGGACGCTGGCGCAGCGAAACTACACATACTCTAGGTTAATAATCGCCAAGGCGCGGAATGTACAATGCAGAATTTTTCTGCAATGAATCGGTTTTACAGGGGTGGCACGACGGCAAGTGGTTTAAAACTTCGTGACTTCGCTCATATGGAATTGAGTAACCTTCATGGGCGGAACGACCATTTCGAAGGATTCTTCGGCCGTGGCACGATGGGATGGACCGAGGAGCTCGACATTCCTCAGCATCTCCAGAATGGATTGGTTAAAACGGAAGTTTCGCACCGCTTTGCCCACTTTCCCCCCCTCGACTAGGAATAAACCGTCTCGGGTCATGCCGGTCATGATCTTTTCGTAGGGGTCCACTTCGCGGATGTACCAGAGGCGGGTGATCAGCAGGCCGCGGTCGGTGGAGGCAACCATCTCCGCGAGAGAGGAGTTTCCCCCAGCAACCACCAGGTTCATCGGCGCCTCACCATATTCGTTCGGAAGGGCAAAGCCGTGTCCGGTGGGCTTGGTTCTGGCCTTTTTGGCGGAGCGGCGCGAATAGACGAGATTCTCGATGACGCCCTGGTCGACCAACGTCACCCGCTGGCGCGGGAGTCCCTCACCATCAAACACGGCGCCCAATTGTTCCGGGTGGTAGACATCGTCGGTAATGGTGATGTTCTTACCAAGAAGCTGCTTTCCGAGGCGCCCTGAAAAGCAGGAGCGCTTGTCAGCCACGGCGGTGGCCGAAAAATCGTAGAAGAGAAAACCAATCAGATCCAGAACGGCAGCAGGCTCCAGAATGACGGTGTAGTTGCCTCGAGGTAGTTCGACGGGATCCTGCGCGCGAGCGACTTTTTCGCTGGCAATTCTTGCCAGGGAGAGCGGTTCGATCTCGCGCACACCGGCTGCGTTCGCCTTAGCCCAACTGGCTGCTGATCCCTGCTGCATGGTGACGGAAAATTCGGCTTGGGTCTGTCGGTGAGTTGTTAACAAACCACGTGAATTGGCCTGCAGGGTCTGGATCTGGCCGCTCGAGAAGATTCCAGCCGCTACTTGTCCGGATTGCTCCGCCAGATCGCAGGTACGTTTTACGGCGCGAGCGCGATCTTCGGCCGAAAATGTGGCCGTGGCAGCAGTGAAGCGGTTGATTTTGCGATAGTTTTGCTTCCCGGGGAGAGGCAGTAGATTCGGATCTTTCGGCTGGCTGGAAGCGAGCGAGAGACAGCTCTCGACAGCACCACGCAAAGCGTCCTCCTCAGTACGATTGGTGCTAACACGAGCGGTTCGGCCGCCCATGACCGTGCGGATGGAAACCGTTACACCTTGTTCGGCAACATTCTGGTGAATGGTGTTGTTGGCGAAGCGGGTCAGCGCGTCAATCACTTCCTCGACATGCACTTCGGTTTCGGGAACGCCGCGCTCCTTGGCGATGCGCAAGACAGTATTCGCAATACGCCGCAACTCACGCTCGCTACGCAGTTGGGGTTCGCCCGCCGAAGCAGACTTTCTTTCGGGCTTTGCGTTTTTTAGTTTGGCGCTCATTCGCCTGAAAATGCCGTTCCAATTCTTACGTTACGGAAACGTGCCGGTGAGGCACCGTGTCCCGTGCCCATGGTCTGCATGGGCTGACCCTTACCACAGTTCGGAGTGCCCCAGAGCACCCAGTGCTCTGCATCGCAGATCGCGTCGCAGGAATTCCAGAACTCCGTGGTAATGCCGCTGTAGCTGGGGTTTTTCAGCATACGGACTTTTTTGCCATTTTTGATTTCCCAGGCAATTTCGGTGGAAAACTGAAATTGGTAGCGACGGTCGTCGATCGACCAGGACCGATTCGTTTCCATGAGGATGCCCTCATCGGTATCGGCGATCAGATTGTCGAAATTCCAGCTGCCGGGCAAAATACTGACATTGGTCATGCGAATCATGGGCAGGCGGTTCCAGCCTTCCGTGCGAACCGTGCCGCCAGATCGCTGCAAACCGATTAGATGTGCTGTTTCGCGGCTGGAGAGATAACCGCGGAACTGGCCATCTTGGATGATGTCGATGCATTGCGCGGGCACGCCTTCATCGTCATAGGCAAAGGTGCCTAGTCCTGGACCATGCTCGATGCGGGCGTCAGCCACGATATTGACAATCGACGAGGCGTAGCGGAGATGATTGAGCTGATCGAGAGTGAGAAAACTCGTGCCCGCAAAGTTCGCCTCCTGTCCGAGGACACGGTCGAGCTCGATCGGATGGCCGACAGATTCGTGGATCTGCAAACCCAACTGGCTCCCTCCCAAAATCAGGGTGCCGGTCTTTTCAGGGCAAGCTACGGCCGAATGCAAAGCAACAGCTTCTTCGGCAATCTGCGGAGCGTGTTTCACCAGTTCCATGGCTTCGATCAGCTCATACCCGCCCAGTATGTGTTGCCCGCCGAAACTATTCGGATAGGAGCGCTTCTGGATGGCCTCACCTTTGAATGTGGTAGCAGCCATACCGCAACCGGAGGTGACTCGTCGCTGATGAATTTTAGAGCCACCTGTCGAAGCGAACCAGGAATCGATCTTGCGAAACTGCATGTCCGCTTCGGTCAGCGTAACGCCCTTGATGTTGCGCATGGCGGCATCGGCGGCCAGCAGATGCGCGACCTGCGTTTCGAGTGGAATCTCGAAGGGATCCTTGCGACAAGGGCCTTGCCAGCTGTCGATGTACGACGCTTCTGGCGCCAACTGCACATTTTCTTTCTTGGCCAGTGCAGACGCTTTGGCAATGGCGACGGCCTGCGCGGCACAAGCAGCCACGCCTTCACGTGTCAATCGATCCGTCGAAGCAAAGCCCCAGGCACCATTGACTACCACACGAATGCCGAGACCGATGGATTCACTCTGGCCGAGCGAACCAACCTCTCCGTTTTTCGTACTAAGGTCGCGCTGGCGATGGTGCATTACACGCACGTCGGCGTAGGTCGCACCCCGCATTTTCGCAACATCCAGAGAATGTCCCGAGTAATCCCACATCTTTGGCACCAAAAAGTAAGGGCACGAGGAATCGTGCCCTTAGGAGATTATCTCACTTTCAATATTTCGGCTGCAGAGACTAGGTACCTTCCTGCCAGGAGGCCAGGTATTGCTCCTGCTCGGCAGTCAGCTTGTCGAGGCGATGGCCCATGGATTCCAGTTTCAGGCGCGCGATTTCGCGATCGATGTTTTCCGGAACCACATAGACCTGAGCTTTGAGGTCCTTGTAGTTCTTCATCAGGTATTCGGCCGAGAGAGCCTGGTTTGCAAAGCTCATATCCATCACCGAAGCAGGGTGACCCTCTGCGGTGGCGAGGTTCACCAGGCGGCCTTCGGCGATCAGGTAGATTTTGCGACCGTCCTTTAGCTGGAACTCGTCAACCAGCGGACGAACTTCGCGCCGTCCGGAGGACAAAGATTCCAGGGCAGGAATTTCAATTTCCACGTTGAAGTGGCCAGAGTTACAGACGATCGCGCCACCCTTCATCACTTCAAAGTGTTCGCGGCGGATGACGTTCTTGTTGCCAGTGACGGTGATGAAAACATCGCCTTCCTTGGCCGCTTCCACCATGGGCAGAACGCGGAACCCATCCATGACAGCTTCAATGCCCTTGACCGGATCGATTTCCGTGATGATCACATCGGCCCCGTGCCCCTTGGCGCGCATGGCAACGCCGCGTCCGCACCAGCCGTAGCCGGCGATGACAACTTTGAGCCCAGCAAGCAAAACGTTGGTGGCGCGAATAACGCCGTCGAGGGTCGACTGACCCGTGCCGTAGCGGTTATCGAAGAAGTGCTTGGTCATCGCGTCGTTCACGGCAATGACCGGATACTTGAGCGTGCCGTCCTTGGCCATGGCGCGAAGGCGAATGACGCCTGTGGTGGTTTCTTCGGTGCCGGCCAAAACGTTGGATACCAGGTCCTGCCGCTTGGTGAGGAGCATGGTGACGAGGTCGCAGCCGTCGTCCATCGTGAATTGCGGCTTGTGCTCGACGGCAACTTTCATGTGCTCGTAATAGGTGTTGTTGTCTTCACCCTTGATGGCGTAGGTGGGAATGCCAAAGTCCTTGTTCAGCGAGGCCGCGACTTCGTCTTGTGTCGACAACGGATTGGACGCACAAAGAACGATATCTGCACCGCCATCGCGCAGCGCGATCATCAGGTTGGCTGTTTCGCTGGTTACATGGAGACAAGCAGAAACGCGGAGTCCCTTAAGCGGCTGCTCTTTGATGAAGCGCTTGCGGATCTGTTGCAGCACCGGCATCTGCTGGGCTGCCCACTCAATCTTGCGCTTGCCAGCGTCCGCAAGCCCGATATCTTTCACATCACCTTTTTTTAGCTCAGCCGTAGCCATTCGTTGACTCCTAGAAATTGAGATTCGATAATCCGGGGCGGTTTGATATTTCCTTGCATATCCCACTTGCAAGCAGGACGCACCTGCAGTGAAAAAAAGACTTTTCTGGACGAAACGGGCGGCGCATGATTCCGCGCCCGGTCAGTCACGTTATCGCGGGGCAACTGCTTCCGCGATGGGGGCACCCAGTCCGGCCGCTTTGCGCAGCGCGTCGGCGCGGTCTGTCTTCTCCCAAGTGAAACCGGGACCAGTGCGACCAAAATGTCCGTAAGCTGCCGTCGGTTTGTAGACGGGCTTGCGAAGATCGAGCGTTTCGATAATTCCTTTGGGATTCAGCGAAAAATTGGCACGCACCAGGTCGGTGATTTTCTCTTCGGGAATGACTGCAGTGCCGAAGGTCTCGACCATGACCGAGACGGGTTCAGCCACGCCGATGGCATATGCCAACTGCACTTCCGCGCGGCTGGCCAGCCCAGCGGCCACAACGTTTTTGGCAATGTAACGTGCCATATAGCAGGCAGAACGATCCACCTTCGAAGGATCCTTGCCGGAGAATGCGCCGCCGCCGTGACGGCTGTAGCCGCCGTAGGTGTCGACGATAATCTTGCGTCCGGTCAAGCCAGCGTCACCCATGGGCCCGCCGATTACGAAGCGACCCGTGGGGTTGATGTGGTATTTCGTTTTCGCATCGAGCATGCGGGAAGGCACGATGGGCTTGATAACGTGCTCCATGATCGCGTGGCGAAGATCTTCGTTCGAAACGGTGTCGCTGTGTTGCGTGGAGATGACCACGCAATCGACGCGAAAAGGTTTACCATCGCGGTACTCAACCGTGACCTGGGATTTTCCATCCGGGCGGAGGAAATCAACTTTCTTGCTCTTGCGGACTTCGGAGAGTCGCTGCGTCAAGCGGTGGGCCAACTGGATCGGCATAGGCATCAGTTCTTCGGTCTCGTCGCAGGCAAAACCGAACATCAGGCCCTGGTCCCCCGCGCCGCCGGTATCCACGCCCATGGCGATGTCAGGAGACTGGCGCTTGATGGTGCACATGACTGCACAGGTTGTGGAATCAAAGCCGAAAAGCGCGTCGTCGTAGCCGACCTGCTTGACGGTGTTGCGAATTAGCTCGTCGTAGTCGACGTGGGCGGTGGTGGTAATTTCACCAGCGACAACAACCAGACCGGTGGTGACCAGCGTCTCGCAGGCAACTCGGCCTTTGGGGTCTTGCCGCATTACTTCATCGAGAACTGCGTCGGAAATCTGATCGGCAATTTTGTCCGGGTGGCCTTCCGTCACGGACTCGGAGGTAAACAGGAAATTCCTCTTGGATTCGCTCAAAACATCTCTCCTATGAACTCGGCTTCCATGGTCGCAGCGGGTGGGTACACACACAGCGAACGGTCTGCCCCAGTGATAGAGCAAACTTAAGCCCTAAAAAGCGTACCATCGCCGAGATCTGGAGTCAACCCATTGATTTTTCAAGGCTTAGCCCTACATTGAGTGGCAATTTTCGGAGCCCGAATGGGTCTGAATCGCTCCCGACTGGAAGAAGACAATGAAGTATTTTTCCGAAAGGCGGTAAGTTTAAGGGCCAGGAACCATCTCTGTTCGGGGGCGAGCCGTCGGCTTATCCTTTGACACAGACTACTTGCCGCAAGGTGTGCACCAGCTCGACCAGATCGCTCTGGGCATTCATAACCGCATCGATGGATTTGTAGGCGGCGGGAGTTTCATCGATGACCTCAGCGTCTTTGCGGCATTCAACTCCTTCGGTCATGCGCTTATGATCTTCGACAGTGAAGCGGCGTTTGGCTTCGCCGCGAGACATGGCGCGGCCGGCACCGTGACTACAACTGGAAAAGCTTTCTGGATTGCCTTTGCCGCGGACGATATAGGAGCGCGCCCCCATGCTGCCGGGGATTATACCGAGGTCGCCTTCTTGTGCGCGCACCGCGCCTTTGCGGGTGACGAGGATTTCCTGACCATAGTGGCGTTCGCGGGCCACGTAATTGTGGTGGCAGTTGATGGCCTCGACGTGCGCGGTGAACGGGCGCAGTTGGCCAGATTCTTTTAGGGCGGCAATGATCTGTTCCATCATCAGGTCACGATTGGTGCGCGCAAAATCCTGCGCCCATTCGACTGCTTCCACGTAGTGCGCAAAATGTTCAGTTCCCTCTTTGAGATAAGCGAGGTCCTTGTCGGGTAGATTTCCGACCAGGCGGCCCATATCTTTCTTGGCCAATTCGATGAAGTAGCTGCCCATGCGATTCCCCACGCCGCGCGAACCGCTGTGAAGCATGAACCAGACCGACTCCGATTCATCGAGGCAGACTTCGATGAAGTGGTTTCCGGTGCCGAGCGTGCCCAGATGATTGGAATGATTGCCGCGGTCGAGTTTGGGATGTTTCTCGAGGATGGCGTCGTAGCGGTCTTTGAGCGTTTTGTACCAGACGCTCAAATTACGTTCGGGAATTTCCCGCCATGAACCTTTGTCGCCGCGTCCCCCGTGGTTGGTACGCCCGTGCGGCACGGCTGCTTCTATGGCGGTACGGATCTTGTGAAGATTTTCTGGCAGATCACGCGCATGGAGATCGGTCTGCAAAGCCATCATGCCGCAACCGATGTCTACGCCTACGGCGGCCGGGATAATCGCACCCTTGGTCGGAATCACGCTTCCGACCGTCGCGCCGATGCCCCAGTGAACGTCCGGCATTGCCGCGACCCATTTGAAAATGAACGGGAGCTGCGAGACGTTGAGGAGCTGCTTGCGCGCTGCGTCTTCGAGAGGAACACCATTCACCCATGCCTTGATGGGCACGCCCTGCTCGGATTTAAGGGTTTGGTAGCTCATGGCTACTGCTCAAGCGGCGTCGACATCGGAGTCGTCGGCTTCTACGGTTACCTTTCCCTTGGTCTTCTTGGCCATGAGATAGGTACGGATAAAGGGATTGATGTCGCCATCGAGAACTTTGTCCACATCGCCCGCGGAAAACTTGGTGCGATGGTCCTTGATCAGGCGGTAGGGCTGCATGACGTAGGACCGAATCTGGCTGCCAAAAGAAATGTCGAGTTTCGATTCGTCGAGGCGATCGGTTTCGTCGCGGCGCTTCTGCATTTCGAGATCGTAGAGCTTCGAACGGAGCATCTTCATCGCGGTCTCGCGATTTTTGTGCTGGCTGCGGCCCGCCTGGCACGCCACGACGACTCCCGTGGGGAGATGCGTCAATCGGACGGCGGTTTCCACCTTGTTGACGTTCTGCCCCCCCTTGCCGCCGGAACGAAACGTGTCGAGTTTAATGTCTTCAGGACGGATGTTCACTTCGATGCGGTCGTCGATTTCGGGAATGACGAACACGGATGCAAAGGAGGTGTGGCGGCGTGCCGCCTGATCAAAGGGGGAGATGCGCACGAGCCGATGCACCCCGGTTTCGCCAGATAGAAGTCCGTAGGCATTTTCTCCGGCGAATTGTACCGTAGCGTTTTTGATGCCTGCTTCTTCGCCAGGAGTTTCGTCGAGCACTTCTGCGCTGAATCCCCGGCGCTCTGCCCAGCGTAGATACATGCGCAGCAGAATTGAGGCCCAGTCTTGCGATTCGGTTCCGCCGGCGCCGGGCTTGATGGTCATGATGGCGTTCAGGTGGTCGTTTTCGCCGGACAGGAGAGTCTGCGTTTCGAGTTCCCCGACGTACGTATCCGCAGCGGTCAGTTCGCGGCTCAGGTCTTGCAGCAGGTCTTCTTTCTGTTGAGCGTTGCTTTCGCCTTTGGCGAGTTCGATGTAGGTTTCGAGGTCACCAGTCAAAGAGGCAAGCTTTTCATCCGCGGCCAACGGGGCTTCCGCGCGCTTACGTTCGCGCAAAACATTCTGCGCTTCTTCCTGATTGTTCCAGAAATTAGGGTCGGAAGTACGTTGTTCAAGTACCTTCAGTCGCGCGCGATTTTGCGCAACGTCAAAGATAACTCCGAACGAGTGTAATGCGTTGTTTCAATCCTTCATACTGATGTTGTAGATCTTCGAGAACCATGGTGTTTTGCGATGGCCCACACGCAGGCGGTGAGCTTACTTTCCCTTTCGAAACGTTAGACCTACAAGAATAGCGGAAACCAAGACGCACATCCAGGCGAACCAGTCGCCAAACCGGGTGTAGAACGTTTTGTCGGTACGAAAATCGTAAGGCAGGTCGGCGGAATTACGTTCATCGCGATGCAATACCCGTGTCACATTTCCGTACGGATCGATGGCGGCGGTAATACCGTTGTTGGTGTCGCGGACCAGCCAGCGCCGATTCTCGATGGCGCGAATGCGCGCCATGCGCAGGTGCTGCTCGGCGGCTTCGGATGTACCAAACCAACCGTCATTGGAAATGTTGATGAGCAATTGGGCGCCTCGATTGGCAAACTGGCGAATTTCTCCGGCGTAGATGGCTTCATAGCAGATGAAAACGGAGAAGGTATTGCCGCTCGGAAACATACCGACGTTGCGATCGTGGCCTTTGCGAAAACCGCCGACCTCCTCTGAAACGCTGGAAACGACCTGATGAATCAGCGGAAATGGTTCGTATTCGCCAAACGGCACCAGGTGGATTTTGTCATAGGAAAAGCGGCGCTGGCCCTGCTCATCGAGCATGGCCGCACTGTTGTACGGCACGTTGCTGGTGCGCAGCGAACCATTTATTTTCACCGGTTGGGGTTTCCATTCGATGACGCCGACAATCATGGGATTGTGAAATTGCTCGACGATGCGCGACATCGCCGGCCCGAAGTGAGGATCCTGAAACGAAAAAGGCGCTGGCGCTTCCGGCCAGATGAGTAAGTCCGGTTGTTTACTGCCAGGGGAAGGGCGCACGCTGAGGCGCTCAAGATCAGCCATGTCCGGTTTGTGCTCCGCGTACCAGTCACCGACGTACTGGGTTTTCTCCGGGAAATTGGGTTGCACCGCACGCGCAAGGTGAGTAGCAACTGCTGTCGGTACAAATCGCGGGCCAATGACCTCAACTAGCAGGAGCGCGGCAATTACCGCGCCGACAACTAGGAATCGGCTCCTTGCTTCTTTGGGTGTTTTCGCGCTGGCACCCCAGACCAGGGATGCGTTGAACAGCACCACCAAAAAGGAAATTCCGTAGATTCCTGTAATGGTCGCAATTTGCGCTAGCGCCGGATTTCCCGCTGCGGGATAGCCAAGCAACGCCCATGGAAAACTAATTTCCGGCAAGTATGCACGCACGACTTCGGTGGTGACCCAAAGGAACGGTGCCCCGAACAGAGCGAGCGGAACGCTAGAGAGAGCTAATCGCTGCACTACCCAGGCGAACACGGCAATGATGGTGGCCCAGATGGTGCCGATAAGGAGAAGTACACCCCAACCGGCGGCCGTTGACACGCCACCATGCACGGAGAGAACCTCCGCGATCCAAGGAACGCATGTCAGCACGAAAATCAATCCGTGGAGAAAACCGCAGGAAAACGCAATCATTGGGCGGCTATTCAGGATGGCAAACAATAACAAAGCAATGCAGAACCAGGAATATAAGCTCCAGTGAGAGCCGCGGTAGCAAAAAGACAGAACGGCACCGCTGAGAATCGCGAGGAAGATCCGCGTAGAGTTGGGAAGGTCTTCAGACGGACTACCTGAGCCGAAGAATTGCCAGGGTCGGAAAAGGAAAGACATCAGTGCTTTACGTAGAACGCCTTGTAGCCTTCGCCTTCCAGACCCTTCTTGGCGGCATCTGCCGATTTCTGATCCTTAAAAGGTCCAACCTGAACACGAAAGTATTTGTCGCGTTGCGGAGGCGAAACGGTGGCCAAGAAATGCTTTTTCTGCAGGCTGCTGGCAATGGCAAGCGCATCATCCTGTTTGGTTAACGCCGCGACCTGCAGCAGAAAGGAGCCTGTCGGAACGAGCGGTGTGCTTACAATTGTCTTGGCACTTCTTACCGTCGCTGTGGGCAGCTCCGATTTCACTTTGCTGCTCATGGCTTTTGCAGCAGCTGGCTGGGGCGCTACCGGAACTGGCTTGGTCGAAGTGTCGAGGTGCGGTTCGGACTTAGCCGGGGTGCCCGCTTCGGGATAGACCCAGCCGGAATCAGCGATCTTGTCAGAGGTAGCTGGGTCGGTTTCCGCGTCGATCACGGGAGGTTGAAGGGATTTCTTCGGAACTGGTTCGCTCTTGGGAACATAGGCAGGTTCGGTGTGACGCGGATTGGGTGTCGCCGCGCTGACCTGCCCGTCGAATTGATTACGACCCATGACATAGCCGAGCGTGAAGAACACGCCCGAAAACAGCAGCATGAGCAGAAATAGGCCAATGACGTGCTTACCCTCAAGCACACGCTCGCCCGCATTCCGCCTTCCCCCAGAAGCCATAGTTATTTGGACGCCCCCCCGAGCGCCGCTGTCCACTTATTAATAATATCGATAGGGAGCGGAAACACAATCGTTGTGTTCTTTTCGACACCTATCTCGGTAAGGGTCTGCAGGTAGCGCAACTGGATGGCGGAGGGCTCTGTCTCCAGAACTTTCGCGGCATCGGCCAGTTTTTGGGAAGCTTCGAACTCGCCTTGGGCGTGAATAACCTTGGCACGGCGTTCGCGTTCCGCTTCGGCCTGCTTGGCGATGGCGCGCTGCATCTGCTCTGGGATATCGACCTGTTTCACCTCGACTTTGCTGACTTTGATACCCCAAGGTTCGGTGTCCTGATCGAGAATAATCTGTAATTTAGCGTTCACCTTGTCTCGTTGCGAAAGGATCTCGTCGAGCTCAAATTGTCCAACAATGCTGCGCAGCGTGGTCTGCGCAAGCTGCGAGGTAGCGTATTGATAGTTGACTACCTGGGACATGGCCAGGTTTGCGTCTACCACACGGAAGTAGCAGACGGCGTTCACTTTCACGGAAACGTTGTCGCGCGTGATGATGTCTTGCGGCGGCACATCGAGCGTGACCAACTGCAGATTAATCCGGTAGAGCGTTTCAATTGGCCAGAACACCAGACGAATTCCGGCGCCCTTTGCATCCGGCTTCAAGCGGCCGAGTCGCAATACCACGCCGCGTTCCCATTCCTTGATGATGTAGATGGAATTCCAGAACCAAATGAGCACCAGTCCCACTGCGAATAATCCACCCAATCCAAATACTTCAATCATTTGACACCTCCTGAATTTCTCAAAAATTCCTAATGGTTGCCGGAGATTCCTCCGGGAATCGCTTCGACCACCAGTTTCAAGCCATCAACGCGAAGCACACGCACCGCCGTGCCTTGCTGCAGCTCGTTGATTGATGTGGCCCGCCAGAGTTCTCCGTGGATGCGAATCATCCCCTCGCCACCTGCAGGCACTTTCGTGGTGACACTGCCGTGCTCGCCCATCAATTCTTCCCGGCCCATGCTGCTCTTCCAATTGCGCGATTTCAACACCAGGCGCATCAGGAAAACGGTGAGCAAGGCGAACGGCACGGTTGCCGCGAGCGCCACGCCGAGGCTGACACCGCCGGGAGTCAGCGGGGAGCGAATCAGGAACATGGCGCCCAGCAACATGGAGACGATTCCTCCGAGCAACAAGACGCCGTGACTTGTAAATTTGGCTTCGAGGACAAACAGAACGATGGCCAGAACAATGAGCAAAAGTCCTGCGAAATTCACGGGTAAAAGATGCATGGCGTATAGTGCAAGCACCATGCAGATCCCTCCGACCACTCCCGGGGCAATAACGCCCGGATGAGTAAACTCTGTGTAGAGTCCAAGAACGCCGATGATCAGCAGCAGGAAAAAGGCATCGGGTTCCACAATACGCGCAAGGAATTTCTGCCGGCCGGAAAGCTGGAACTCAGCACGGGTGTAATTTTCAAGCGTTAACTTTTCCATTTTGCCATTGAAACGAGCGATTTCGCGGCCGTTCAACTGTCGCAGCAGGTCTTCGCGATTGTCCGCGATGAGATCGATCAGCTTTCCTTCGAGGGCTTCTTTTTCCGTGAATGCCCGTGCGTCCGTGACCGCGGTCTCGGCCAATTTTGCATTGCGACCACGTTTTTCGGTGAAGCTGCGCAGAAAGGCCATTGCATCGTTGTTGATTTTCTTTCGCAGAACCTCGTCGATCGGCATGGAAAATCCGCCGTTGATGAAAATTGGCGTGGATGCTCCGGCATGAGTGCCGGAGGCCATGGCAGCGACGTCAGCAGAGAGCAAGATAAAAAATCCGGCGGAGGCCCCGCGGGAACCCGTCGGAGCAACAAAAACGGCAACAGGCACGGGCGATTCCAGGATGTGCTGAATGATTTCCTTCATCGAGTCGCTGAGGCCACCCGGCGTATCCATGGTGATCAGCACCAGTGCCGCCTTGCGATTGGCAGCGTCGGCCAGGCCTTCCTCGATGTAGGTAGCGAGAATCGGCTCTACTTCCCCATCCAGTTTCAACTCCAAGACCAAGGGCGCGGCGTGCACATCGGTTACCGCAGCAAGGGTCGGGAAACACAGAGCGACCAGCGCTGGCGGCAGCAGTGCGAGGGTGCACAGCAACACCACTCTTAGCTTTTTTTGGCCACGAGCGATCATTTGACACCTCCCGTGGATTTACTTTTTTCCAGATGTTCCAGCAATTCCCTGGCTTCTGCATAATTGGGGGCCAGCTTTACGGCTTTTTCCACTTCGGCACGAGCCAGGTCCGGCTTCTTCTGCTCGAGATAAATTCGCGCCAGTACGATCCGCACAACCGCGGAATCGCGGGTGGCCAGCGACAAGTTCAGTTCCTGGACAGCTTCGTCCAGTTTGCCGCGACGTCTGTAGATATCCGCCAGTTCGCGGTGTCCGGAGGCATTGTTGGGATCGCTGGCGAGTGCGGCACGAAAATCCTGTTCCGCCGCGTCCAGCCTTCCGGCATTCATTTCCTGACGCCCGTGCCGAATGTATTGAGCGGGGGAGGCTTTGCCGGGAGAGCCCACGGACGCGCTGACGGGAAGTTGTGCGTGAGGATCTTGTAGGTCGAGCCGCAGAGAGGTGGTGTCGAGTTCCATCTTTACGCGTTCAAACTTGTTGAGCGAATCGGGTTTTCCGTCGAGCTTCAAGACCGGCAAACCCTTCTCCCCGAATTCTTCGCTAGCCAGGACGCGGCGTTGGTCGGCGTCAATCTTTTTTCCGGCTTTCTCGAGAGAATAGATGAGAAAGGCAACGTCTTCCGCGTTGTCCGGTTCCCGCTGCGCCGCTTCCGCAAAATGAGTTGATGCGGTGACCGATTCACCCTGCGCGAGTGAAAACAGGCCCAGATTGAAAGGATAATCATCTTCATCCGGATCGATATCGCGAGCTCGGCCAAGAGCGGTAAGGGCGGGCGGAAGGTTCCCTTGACGGGCTTGCGCGAGCGCCAAATTATTCAGAATCTCAGGGAGGTCCGCGCCGCTCACACTGTTACGTTGCAGGCCCGATTGCAGGCTGGCAAAAAGTTGTTCGGCTTTGTCCGGGTGATTCGTGCGCAGCTCGCAAACAGCGGTGGCAAAAACAGCTTCGGCGCTCCTATCATCGGTTGCAGGCACTCGGGCAAACCAGGGGAGAGCGGCAGAACAATCGTTTCGTGCGTAATAGACTTCGCCGAGTGCGAAAGCCGGCTCCGGCCAATCCGGCTCCAATCGCGCCGCCTCTTTCAGGAAGCGGATGCGCGGTTCGTCTTCACTGGCCAGCAGACCGCGAACGTATTGCTCAAAGGCATCGAGCCGCAGGGTCTGCTGTCGTTTCTTGAATTCTGAAAAACTGAGGTAGTAGTTGTGGTCGATGGTAGTCAGCATTTTCCAGATGATCTTCGATTGCAGATCCATGAGTGTTTCCAGTGGGGCGGTTTCGCGGACCACGGGAAGAAGGGCGACGGGATCGACACGCATGATTCGTGCGTTCACCGTCAGCTCCTTGCCATCCGAACTGAAATTTCCAAAAACGATGTAGTCCGCGTCCAGTTCCTGGGCCACGTGGAGCATGGTCGCCCGGCTCAGCTTGGCGTTTGGCGGCAATCCGTAACGATCCATTTCATTCAACCGCCCTTGATGCGAGTAGACCAGCTGCCCGGAATTAGAAAGCCACTGGATCGTGAGTTCTTCCAGCCCTTCTCCAATCCAGTCAAGCCGCGCCGGCGCCCCTACATTTTCAAACGGAAAGACCAGATAAATGCCGTCCTGCGAATGCACATGCGGCAATGCCGAGGGGCCAGAAGCGGATTGTTGCGACCAAACTGGCCATGGTTTGAGAACAGAAATGGCAACGATCAATAGAAGGAGGGGGATGCGGAACGGTGGCGGCCGCTTGTTCATCAACGAGCATTCTAACAGAGTAAACGCTCGGCCGAACGAACAAGGCCAACAGCTAAGCGAGATTCAGGGCACTCAGGGTTGCGCCGTTTCGCTGGCCGGTTTAGGTTCGAGCATTTCCTGCACGGCCGGATCCTTCAGTACTGCGGCGAAGGAGGGATCCGATTTGACGGTGTTGAACTCCTTGTAACCCTCGTCGCGTGCCTTTTTCAGGTAAAGCACGCAGCGTTCAATGTTGCCAGCTTCCGCAAAGGACTTAGCCAGCATGAAGTAGAACCGGCCGCGATCGGTGGCGAGCGAACGGTCCTGAATCACCGTTCCCATTCGAGAGCGACTGGTGTCGAAGGCCGAAGGATCGATTTCCAAGGCTTTGCGGAAGGAAGCGATAGAGTCGTCATAATTCTTTTCGTTGAAATACGCGTAGCCAAGATTCAGATAGAAAGGAGCAAAATCGGCACGAATCTTGATGGCTTTGCGATAGGCGCGAATGGCCTTCGGAAATTGTTTGCGTTCGTACCAGATGGTCCCGGCGTTATTCAGGGCGTCCGCGTAATGAGCATCCAGCTTTACCGCTTTTTCATAACACTTTAGCGCGGCACCGAGTTGAGACTGGCTATGCCTGCTGATCCCGAGTTCGTTCCAATACACTGCATTCTTCGGCTGTTCCACAGTTAGGTGGTGAAAAATCGCTTCTGCCTCCGAATATTGCTTGCGAACGAGCAGTAAACGGGCAGTCTCCTCCTCGGTCAGCGCGGGCGCAGGTGTAGGGTTTACGGCGCTGGTCGCCAATTGTGCGGGGGGCCTTTCAGGGAAATTCTGTGCGCGAGACGGAACGAATACGGAAAGAAGGATGAAACTTGCTGCTGGAATCGCCAACCGATGGATGGTCATGGCGAGTCTCCTTTGTCCCGAGGTGGTTTCTCGGGCTCTTTCTTCTTCTTATCCCCAAAGATACCAAAAATCTTCTGTAAAGCGTTCTTTTTCTTTTCCGGGGCCTTGGCAGCCTCGGTACCATCTGCTGGCGGAGAGGCGGCTCCTGGCTGAGCACTACCGGGAACTACGGTAGCGTTTGGATCGCCAGAGGTCGGCGCCTTTGGCGAGCCGCCTCCAAAAATGTGCGAGAGGAAGGATCCTGCCGCAGTCGCAGGCCCATGTCCGCCGTGGAGTTCGCATAGTTGGCGAGGTTCGGAACCCGCAACGTAGACCTCTTCACGGGTGCTGGGGCAGTTTGGCGTGGCGATTTGCAGGCTCTCCGTGTCAATCATGGTGGAGTCCACACCTTCCGGCTTCTCAAACTCTTTGACGTCGCGATAGCCGGGAAGTTTAGTGGCCTTAATCATAAAATCGGCCCAGATAGGAGCGGCGGTGACGCCACCGGCCAGACCCAGATCGTGATTGTCGTCAAAGCCGATCCAGATGACGCAAACGAGGTTGCTTGTGAATCCGGCGAACCAGCCGTCGCGAGAAGTTCCGGTTTTACCTGCCGCCGGAAGCGCAAATCCTTTGGCACGGACGGTTGCCCCGGTGCCTTTATTCATGACGTCCTGCAAAACGCTGTCGACCAGGAAGGCCACGCGTGGGTCCAGGACCAATTTGTTGGTCGGCGTATACTTTTCAAGCGTGTTTCCGCCTGCACTGGTGACATTCTTCAGAAAGAATGGTTCCGCGCGCGTCCCCACCGTGGCGAAGCCGGTGTACGCTCCGGCCACTTCGAGCGGGGTCATTTCATACGCGCCTAATGCCACGGCTGGAGTTGGACGAATATTCGGAGGAACGCCCATCTGTCGGGCGATCTGTACCACTCGACCGTAACCGACCAGTTCCGCCACTTTCACCGTGGCAATGTTCAAAGAATTGGTGAGCGCCTGACGCACGGTAACTCTTCCCATGAAGCGTTCACCGTAATTGTTGGGCGTGTATTCCTGGCCGTCGAATTCAAAGACGGTCGGTTCGTCATCCACCGTTGTTGCGGGAGTAACGACGGGCTGTGCGCCATCTACAGCGTTGTTAAATGCTGCCGCATACACGAACGGCTTGAATACCGAACCTGGCTGCCTGTGCGCCAGCGCGTGGTTCAGCTGGCTCTGACCGTAGTCGCGGCCACCGATGATGGCTTTGATTTCACCGGTGTGTGCGTCGATTGCAACCAGGGCAACTTGTGCTTGCGGGATTGCTTCGTCCGGGTTAGCCTTCTTGCCCTTCGCCTTCCTGATTTTTTCGTATTTCTTCTCCAGCAATGCGTCGACATTCTTCATGCCGCTTTCCACGGCGGCAGCAGCAGCACGCTGCAATTGCGGATCAAGTGTGGTGTAGACACGATAATTCTGGCTGAGCAATTCCACCTCGGTGTAGTTTTCAAGCAGGTGGTCCTTGACCATATCGACGAGGTAGGGCGCTTCATTGCCAGCAACGGATGTGCGCGCCAGTTTCAGCGGCACGCGCTTGGCATCCTGGACGTCGGCTTCCGTCACATACTTGTTCTCAAGCATCTGTGTCAGTACGCGGTCGCGAGCCTGGGGTGCACGCTCCGGATGACGGTCTGAAACGGAATAGTAATTTGGCGCGCGAATCAGGCCAGCCAGAAAGGCACATTCCTGCAAACTGAGTTGGCGCAAATCTTTTCCGAAATAAGCGACGCTCGCTTCCGCGAAACCGCGAATACCGAAACTGCCTCGATTGCCCAAGTACACTTCGTTCGCGTACATCTCAAAGATCTGTTGTTTATTGAAGCGCTGCTCGAGTTCGAAGGAAAGCATTGCTTCGGAAAGCTTTCTTCGCCAGGTCCGGTCTGTGGACAAAAAGAAGGTCCGCGCCACCTGCATGGTGATGGTGCTGGCGCCCTGCAGGTGCTGGCTGTGCCGCACGTCGGCCCACGCGGCACCGAAGATGCGGATGAAATCAAAACCCGGATGGTCAAAGAAGCGCTTGTCCTCAGCGGATAGGATGGCGTGAATCAGTGTGGGGGGTAAATCTTCATAACGCACGGGCCTGCGTTTCTCGCGGGCACTGTCGAACAAATTTGTGATCAGCTCCGGCTCAATCTCCGCGCTACCGAGCTCTGTGCCGCCAGCCAGGGGCCGGATGGAACGAATCACCTGTCCGTTAAATTGGATTGCCAGTGAATTCGATTCACCGAAATAGGAAAGCTTCTGCGGACGTATATCGACGGTCGAGCCTTCCACGCTGTACTGCCCCAGCGCGCCTTCGTCAGCGCTGGGACGGTAGCCGACTTTTTGGAGGTAGGTCACCAGATCCGGCACGCCCCAGGCTTGTCCGACCGAGATGCGTTCGGGAGCGGAGAAAATCTGCGTGGTGTTCTGCAAAACGTGGCCGGAGAGGCGAGCGTCAATGATGTGGGAATACTTCACGTAGTAA
The DNA here is from genome assembly GCA_963741165.1 of Candidatus Acidiferrales bacterium. GTDB lineage: Bacteria > Acidobacteriota > Terriglobia > Acidiferrales > UBA7541 > Acidiferrum. Next base: position 255,959 of record CAVUHB010000005.1, read on the forward strand.
TACGTGAAGACGCTGGCTGCAAACAGGAAGCAGGCCGCCACAAAAATCAAGAGTCCGAGACCGATGCGTGAGGTCCAGAAGCCTTTTTTCAGTCGAAAGCGCAAAGATATGCCCCCAGTTCGCTGACCACTCTTATTGTGACCCAATGACCGGCTGGTGGGAAGTCGTGGAAAACAGGTTGCCCTCAGTTGATGTGTACTAATTTAGGACAACGCTCTATTTCATGAGGTCGATGCCTTCGCTCGATGGCGAAAACGTCAGATCCGTTTTGTAAACCATCAGATCTACGGGAACAGAGTAGGAGAGACTGATATTCAAGCCTCTGCCATTAGCCGTAACTTTGATGTCTTCACGTTTTGCCGGGATGTCCAGATCCTGCACCACCTTGTAAATGATGTCTTTGATCTGCTCGTCGGTGTACCGATTGACTACGGCAAAGCGGGCCTGCTCGGTCATTTTGTCTTTCAACTGGTATTCCGCAACGTACACCGGCACAAGCTTGATGGCGACGTAGACCCCGACAACGAGGATCAGGCTATAGACAATCGCCTTGAGTTTTCCTTCGCCGCGCTGAGCGCGGTTTTTATGATTCAGTACGGAATTCAAATAAATTCTCCAACTCCGCGCAGGTTGATTGGGCGCGGTAGCTTCCAAATATCGATAATCCCAAGCTAGCACTGGGGGCGCAGGCGTGTCGAGAAATGGGATGGGCAGATGTTCCGCACTCGTAACGCCTGCCCGGGTGGTGACTTGGGGGCTATAAATTGGATACCGACCGCTGCTGGCAGATCTACTGCGAAGCGGAACGGTCAACGCGAGGCCGATTAATAGGCCCGGGCGAAAATGGCGCGTTCCTGGGCAGGTTTACCGCAGTGGATGCAGGTACCGGTGCCAGTGCCGCCAGCGTGGCCAAGGACATCGGCCTGGTCCAGTGGAATGCAGCGCATGGTCGCGCGGGTCTCTTCTTTGATCTTTTCTTCGCATTCGCCGCTGCCGCACCAATGGGCAAACGCGAACCCGGTTTCCACGGCTTTCTTGAAATGGTCGTAGGTTGCCGTCTCGTCGGTGTTCGCACGACGAAATGCCAGGGCCTTGTCGAACATAGACTGGTGAATTTCAACCAACAGCTTCTCGATCGTCGAAGGAAGGTCGGCCATCGAGACGCTGAACTTCCCTTCCCGGCCGGGACGGTCGCGACGCGCTAGCATGACCGCTTGCTTGGCCACATCCTTGGGGCCGAGTTCCACACGAACGGGCACGCCGCGCATCTCCCAGTCGTTGAACTTGTATCCAGGGCTAAAGCCTTCGCGTTCGTCGAGCGTTACGCGGAGATTCGCCTTTGTTAGTTGGACTTTCAATTCTCGCGCCACAGGCAGAACGCTGGCCTTCTCTTCATCCGATTTGAAAATGGGGACGATCACGACTTGCGTGGGTGCCAGGCGCGGAGGCATCACTAAACCCTGATCGTCGCCATGCACCATGATAATGGCACCGATGAATCGGGTAGAAAGGCCCCACGAGGTTGTCCAGCAATGCTGCAACTGGCCATTTTGGTCGAGGTACTTTACTTCAAACGCCTGTGCGAAATTCTGTCCGAGGAAGTGCGACGTACCGGATTGCAATGCTTTGCCGTCGCCCATCATGGCTTCGATCGAATAGGTGACGTCGGCCCCGGCGAATTTCTCAGCATCGGACTTCGCGCCAGGAATCACCGGTATAGCCGCTTCGTTTACGGCAAAATCGGTGTATACGTCTAGCATCTGTTTGGTTTCCGCCACCGCTTCCTCGCGCGTAGCGTGGGCCGTGTGGCCTTCCTGCCAGTAAAATTCCAGCGTACGCAGGAAGAGTTTCGTGCGCAGCTCCCAACGCACCACGCTGTTCCACTGGTTCATCAGCACCGGAAGATCGCGGTAAGACTGAATCCACTTGGCCTACATGTGACCGATGATGGTTTCAGAAGTTGGCCGGACAATCAGAGGTTCTGCGAGTTCCTCGCCGCCGCCAATCGTGACGACTGCCAGTTCAGGCGAAAACCCCTCCACGTGGTGTTGTTCTTTCTCGATGAAGCTCTTGGGAATCAGCAGCGGGAACGCTACGTTTTGATGGCCGGTGGCCTTAAAGCGCTTGTCGAGACCCGCCTGGATATTTTCCCAGAGCGCCCAGCCGTACGGGCGGACCACCATGCAGCCGCGCACCGGAGCGTAGTCGGCCAGCTGCGCCTTCAAAACCAGTTGGTTGTACCATTCGGAAAAATCTGCCGCGCGTGTAGGTAACTTCTCTTCAGCCATGCGTCTCCCTGTCCATTTGCACACTCATCTGCAAGCTTTTCAGCGTAACGGACCCGCTCGCACACTGTCAACGCGCGGCTATTTGTAACAAGGTGTATCTCGCGAATACTTCCGGGAATCAGAGGCGCCCGCTAAGTTCTGCGGAGCGGGCCGCCCGAGGTGCGGTGGAGATTCGAAAAGCTTTCGACGATGTGGGAAACCAAAGGTGCAGCCGAGAACGGTGCCGCCCAATCTAAACCCTAGGGAAAAGAGCGGCTCGTTGCGCTTCGATAATCGAGCTGTCAGGGCTCATCAGCCTGGGGGTCGCGTCCTCTTTCTCTTGATTTCGCTTGAGCTAGCTTTTTTCCATAACAAGCGCGGATCCGTTGATCCCGTGCACTCAAAAACGGCAAGATTCGGCCCGGTGCACAGGAAGAAAATGCCCTGAACACATCGATGGCTTGAGATGAAAGTCTATCGCTCAATTTGCGGAAAGTGCCGCGGCATGACTTCGCGCCAGTTCTCTAGGAAGCAATGGATGAGGGTTCGGAACGAAGAGTGTGGTCGCGGTCTGATGCGGTCGAGATGTTCCGCTCTAGAAATCGGATTAGATCAAATTCGATCAGCCGACATGAACGAAGTTGTCCTGATTACAGAACAACGCGATCAACAACCGACCGGCTAAATCGCACTTCCCAAAAACCACTCTTCGTCAGAGCGCTTGGAATTGCTACGAATTAACAATTCCGGATCTTTCATCGTTACGCGGCTATAGGGTGCGACGGAATGTGTCAGCCAGACGTTGCCGCCGATGATACTGTGATGGCCGATGCGGGTGTCACCGCCAAGGATTGTCGCTCCCGGATAAATAGTTACGCCTTCTTCGATGTCGGGATGGCGCTTATTGGAATGTCCGCGCACCAGATCGCCTTCCGAGTCGCGTCGGCTGGTGGGGTTGAACGCGCCCAGTGTTACGCCGTGGTAGAGCGTGACATTTTTTCCGATAGTAGCGGTTTCGCCCACGACCACACCGGTTCCGTGATCGATGAAAAACGATTCGTCGATGGTAGCGCCCGGGTGAATATCGATTCCCGTGCGGCTGTGCGCGATTTCCGTCATCATGCGTGGCAGATAGGGAATGTCCAGCAGGTAGAGTTCGTGCGCCAATCGCTGCACGGTGATGGCTTCCACGCCCGGGTAGCTCAGCAGAACTTCCTCGTACCCGCTGGCAGCCGGGTCATTCTTGATTGCTGCCTTCAGATCGGTGGCCAGAAGGTGCGCCAGTTTCGGCAAATTTTCGCGCAACGATTGAATCAGTTGCGTTGCCGTTTCCGTGAGATTTGCCGGCACTTCTTTTCCGCAGCAGTTGTAGTCGAAGCGCTTGGCGTAGACGATCTGCTCCGCCAACTGCGAATCGAGCTGTGCTAGGAACCCAAGCAGATCGGAATTGTTCACTTCGTCTTTGGCGTAGTACAGGGGAAATAGTCCATCGAGGTAAGAGCGACAAAAGGAGGTTACTTCATCCTTCGATGGTAGCCGATACCCCCATGTTTTGGCTTCACCCAAACGCGCTTCGAGCGCCAGGCGGAATTCCCGCGCAAGCGATAACAAATCATTGTTGGGAGTGGTCATAGGAGTTTTGCCTGCCAAGAGAAACCGATGGCGAAAGCGTGGCGGCCGTGGAAGACCGCCATCCTTTTCGCAACGTCGCTCTTGACCAGTTACTGGCCGATGCCCTCGAACAGAATGGTGGAAAGATAGCGTTCACCGGAGTCCGGAAGAACGGTCACGATGGTTTTGCCCGCGAATTCCGGCAATTTTGCCAAACGTACCGCCGCTGCGGCCGCAGCACCGCAGGAAATGCCCGCAAGAATTCCCTCCTCGCGAGCCAGGCGACGAGCAAATTCGATGGCTTCCTCGTTGGTCACCTGCTCGACGCGATCCACCAGACTCAGATCGAGGTTCTTTGGGACAAAACCCGCGCCGATTCCTTGGATTTTGTGCGGTGAAGGTTTTGGTGGCTCTCCGGCGCGGGTCTGGGTAATCACGGGGCTGGCGACGGGTTCAACAGCAACTGTCTGAATCTTTTTGCCCTTGGTGTTCTTGATATAGCGGCTCACGCCCGTTAGCGTGCCACCGGTTCCTACACCGCTGACGAATACATCAATGGCGCCGTCGGTGTCATCCCAGATTTCCGGGCCGGTGGTTTTTTCGTGAATGGCAGGGTTTGCCGGGTTTTCAAACTGCTGCGGTAGAAAATAGTGTGCCTGATCGGAGTTGTAAATTTCCGTGGCTTTGTTGATGGCACCCTTCATACCTTCAGGCCCTGGAGTCAGCACCAGATTCGCGCCAAACGCCGCCAGGACGCGTCGCCTTTCAAGCGACATGGTTTCTGGCATGGTCAGTGTAATTTTGTAGCCGCGGGCCGCTGCCACAAATGCCAGTGCAATTCCGGTGTTACCGCTGGTAGGCTCGACAATTTCAATTCCCGGCTTCAGCACGCCACGCTTTTCAGCGTCCCAGATCATTGCCGCCCCGATGCGACACTTCACGGAGTACGCTGGATTTCTTCCCTCGATTTTGGCAAGCACGGTGGCTTTGGCGCCATCGGTCAAACGGTTCAATTTGATGAGGGGAGTCTTTCCAATACTCAATGAATTATCGGCAAACACATTCGCCATGATGTACCTCTGTGAGTTGAATTTGCTGTATCGGGAACAGCTCTTAAAGTATAAGCCAGTCTGCGGGGAGAAGGGGATGCCCTTCTCGGCCAGGGACGGAATTAGGGGGTGTCCCAGTCGAGGGCGTAAAGTTCCTGAATGCTGGCGTCGCGGGCAAGAAGGGGGGTGTCATCGGGATCGATTCCAGACCAATTCCCGAAAGCTCCGCCAGCCGCCTGAAAGCCTTTCATGCTGAAGATGCGCTCGAGTTTGCCGTTTGAAACCTGCACGCGATAGTAGCCTTCCTGGTTTTCGAGGATCCCGTCGAAATAAATATATCGGCCGTCGTGCGACCAGCAGGGATAAGCCACAAAAATACTGGCAAGATCGTTCCATTGTTGCGTGGACAAATCAAACAGCTTGAGTTTCAGCGAATCCAGAGTCATTGCCGCGACGTAACGGCCGTCGGGCGACCAACGCGGAGAAAACAAGCCATCGGAACCGGGAAGCTTGGAGGCCTTTTTCGACTTCAAGTCGAGAATATAGACCGCGGATCCCTGGTTGTTCAGCGAGTTTTGACCGAAGGAGAGCGAGCTACCATCGGGCGACCAAGTGGGGTCGGCCAAGTTGGTTTCACTCTTATATACCAGCTCCGGCGTGCCACCCTCGGCCGGGACCAGGTAGATTTGCCAAGGTTCGCCGGGAGGGTGGCCAAAAAACGCAAGTTGTTTTCCATTGGGCGACCACCGCGGGAGGTACGCCTGCATCGGCGGAAATACCAGTTGAAGTTTTTGCGTTCCGTCCACGCTGCTGCGCCACATAGTGCCGTCGGAACCGTCATTGTACGCCATCCATTTTCCATCACGGGAAAAGTCGACGCCCATCGCGGAGATTCCCGCAAGGTACGGTACTAGCTGGGTGGTCTTGGCGTTGTAGCGAACCAATTCGCCCCGCGGCCGCCACCCTTGAACAAAAATCTTCCTGCCATCGCGGCCCGGAACAGGGTCGCCAACATTCATGGGACCGGTGGTCAACTGAGTCGGGGCCTTTGCGGAGCTGCGAAAAATGCCCCCAGTTTCGTTGAGCGCCCAAAGGTCAACAGTCGTATCGCGCAATGCCTGAAAGACGAAATAGCGGCCGTCGGGAGTCCACTTGCCGCAGCATTCGTTGGGCGTGGAATTCCAGCCAGCAAGGAGCGGATGAAGAGCTTGCCCGTCGGCAGCGGCTTGCCAGATGGAGCGATTGTTGGTCTTCGGATCGTTCACCGTGAAACGCAAAACTGAGCCATCGGGCGACCAGCGAAGATCGCTGGAAGTTCCGGCCGTTGTTAAAATCTGGCGAGGTTCGTGGCCATCGCTTTTCGCCACGTAAATATCATTACCCTTGCAGAAGGCAAGTTTTCCGCCATCCGGCGACCACGCTCCGCCGTGCCCCTCCAGGTTACCCAATCGACGCGGGGAACCGCCAAGCACAGGGACACTCCAAAGCGGGCCATCGAGCGAAGTGCCCAGCGCCGTGTTCATCAGCAGCAAGGACCCATCAGCCGAAATGTCGAAGACATTGGCGAAGCCCGTGTCCTCGAGCGAAGTGGGAATCGGGAAGGACTCGCCACCGGTGACTGATGTTTGCGCCAGGGCCGATTGGCCCTCGATAAAATAGAGCCGGGAACCATCGGTAACGATGTCTGTTTTGGGACGATTGGTGTTGGTCAGCTGGGTGGTGCGCACAATACGCGGAGGGAGGACAGGCCGCGTCAGAAAATACCCAAGGACGACAGCAAAGCCGGCGAGAATGGCAACGCCGGCAACGGCCTTCGCCAGCCAGCTTCGAGGTGCGTTTGCTCCGTGAGACTCTCCCGCGGTACGGCTCGCAACGGCAACCGTCCCTGAGCGGCTCGAGACCATGTCGCGTTGAAGGCGTTTCAGATCGGCGCGAAGCTCGGTCGCAGTCTGATAACGGAAGTTAGGATCTTTCTCCAAGGACTTGGCCAGAATATTTTCCAAGGCAAGAGGAACCCGGGGGTTCAATTTTGTGGCGAGCGCCGGCGTGGCATTAAGAATTCCATCAAAGACCAAGGCGACCGTCGAACCGGCAAAGGGTGCGGTCCCGGTAGCCATCTCATAGAGGACAACCCCCAGCGAGAACAGATCCGTACGCGCGTCCAGTTCTTCGCCACGTGCCTGCTCCGGAGACATGTAGGCAACGGTGCCCATGGATGTGCCAGTGCTGGTCTGTATTTCCTCGTCCAGAAAATGCGCATGAGTTCTTTCAAATGATTCGCTGGTGGACTCCGCGGACGGTTTACGAAAGGCGACCAGTTTTGCCAAGCCGAAATCCAGGATTTTCGCCGGGCCCTGTTCGATGAGAAAAATATTTGCCGGCTTGATGTCGCGGTGCACGATGCCTTTTGCGTGGGCAGCACCCAACCCATCGGCGATCTGGATACCGAGGTCCAGGAGTTCAGGAATCGCAAAAGACTTTTTGGAGATGCGATGCTTCAGCGTCTGGCCTTCCAGCAACTCCATGGCAATGAACGGGCAACCTTCGAATTCCCCAATATCATAAATGGTGCAGATGTTTGGGTGATTCAGCGAGGACGCTGCGCGGGCTTCGCGGCGAAATCGCTCGATCGACTGGGGATCGTGTGAAATATGTTCGGAGAGAAACTTGAGAGCGACGTTGCGGCCAAGTCGTGTGTCCTCGGCCTTGTAGACTACACCCATGCCCCCGCCGCCAAGTTTCTCAAGGACGGTGTAGTGAGAAATGGTGCGACCGATTATCGATGGCTGCCCTGACACTTTCTTGGGAGTGTACTCCAGGCCCCCCGATGCAATCAACGCGCGCCTGAGCGTGGCCCGCAATACGGATATTTCCCACAGCCACCGCTGGCTGCATTGCGGGCTCTCCCGCACTCCGATAGAATCGCTGAACGAGGCGCGCGTATGCCGGAACTCTCTGTCAAGCCACGCATTGCTCTGGGCTCTGATCACGCCGGGTTCCCCATCAAAGAAACGATCCGGCAATTTCTGGAAAACGCGGGCTATCCCGTCGACGACCTGGGTACCTGGTCGGAAGAATCCGTCGACTATCCGGATTACGGAAAAGCTGTCGGAGATGAAGTAGCGGCCCAACACGATTTATACGGCATTGCGGTGTGCGGCACCGGGATCGGCATTTCCATCGCGGCAAACAAGGTGCCGGGGATTCGTGCCGCCGTGGCCCACGACCTGAATACGGCGCGCCTTGCCCGTGAACACAATGATGCCAACGTGCTCGCGCTGGGTGGGCGGGTCGTAAACGGCACGCAAGCCATCGAAATGGTGCAGACTTTTTTGACTACCGCTTTTCTTGGCGGCCGGCATGCCCGACGCGTCCAGAAAATCACGATGATCGAGCAGGAAGTGCGAGCAAAGGACTGAAATCGTCTTGCGCAGAAAATTTTCGCGAGCGCCCCGCCCGCTAGTACTTTTGAGGAGAACCGAATGACCACCGAAGCAAACACCAGAATGCAGCGCCCGCTCAACTCCGTCGACCCGGACATTGCCGAACTGCTGCGCGATGAAGCGCAGCGGCAAGCTACCGGCCTCGAACTGATCCCCTCGGAAAATCTGGTTTCCGAAGCGGTTCTTGAAGCCATGGGCTCCATCTTCACCAACAAATACGCCGAGGGATATCCTGGAAAGCGGTACTACGGCGGCTGCGAGTATGCCGACAAGGTTGAGCAATTGGCGATTGACCGCGCGAAGCAACTTTTCGGCGCAGAGCATGCCAACGTGCAGGCACACTCGGGCACCTCGGCTAACGTGGCGGTCTATATGTCGGTCCTGAAACCGGGCGACACGGTGCTGGGTATGGCCCTGGCGCATGGCGGCCACTTGACTCACGGCCATCCACTTAACTTCTCCGGACGCATGTACAAATTCGTGGAATATCACGTGCGCCAGGATGACCAGCACATCGATTACGAAGAGATTGAGAAGCTGGCGCATGAACATAAACCAAAAATGATCGTGGCGGGCGCAAGCGCATATTCGCGCATCATCGATTTTGAGCGCATCGCAAAGGTGGCAAGGGCCGTCGATGCCATGTTCTTCGTGGACATGGCGCATATAGCCGGACTGGTCGCCGCTGGCGTGCATCCGAGCCCGCTACCGCATGCCGATATCGTATCCACGACCACGCACAAGACACTGCGCGGCCCGCGCGGCGGTATGGTGTTGTGCAAGCAATCCTTTGCCAAGGAGATCGACAAGCTCACGTTTCCCGGCACGCAGGGCGGACCTCTGGTCCACACGATTGCGGCAAAAGCGGTCTGTTTCAAAGAGGCCATGGAACCGTCCTTCCGCGGATACCAGAAACAGGTTGCGGCAAACGCAAAAGCGCTTGCCAACGCGATTTCCAGAGAAGGGTTTCGCATCGTCGCAGGCGGCACAGACAATCACGTATTCCTGATCGAAGTGCATTCGCGCGGCATCACCGGCAGTGACGCGGAAAAGGCGCTCGATCGCGCGGGTATTACCGTGAACAAGAATTCTATTCCGTTTGATCCACTGCCGCCGATGAAAGCGGGCGGCATTCGGCTGGGCAGTCCCTCCATCACTACGCGTGGAATGAAAGAACCGGAAATGGAACTGATCGCGAAGTGGGTTGCGGAAATTCTCCTTCACGTTGGCGACGCCGCGGTCGAACAGAAAGTGCGCAAGGAAGTGGCGGAGCTTGCGGCTCGCTTCCCTATTTATGAATCGCGAATGCGGGGCGCCGCGGTTCATGCCCGCGTTTAGGCTCTTGCAGCCCGTTGCGTGAATCTAGTGGCGGCCGCTCCTGCTCTCCTCAGATAGCAGCGGTTCCCGGATCCGCCAGTAGTCCTTGGGCGCGACACCCGCGCCGGATACACCCATCTACCTCCGGGGAGACCCTAGGCGCACTAGGGTTGCGAGTCAATCAAGAAAAGAAACCGATTCGTCAGGGCACCGTTCGGACCACCGCGGATTTTGAGAAATGGGCCGCGCGCCACGTAGCTTTCATCCGCTGTGACGTTGAGCGGAAACCCCGGAGCATAGTACTGGGGGTATTTCCATTCACTCGGGCGATGTTGTATCCCTGGGCACAATGGTGGCCGCTCCTTTTCCCTGAACTTGCCAGCAACCCGCAAGTCTTGGCCGTGGGAGATTTGCACATCGACAATTCCGGAACCTGGCGCGATTTGGAAGGGCGGCTGGTCTAGGGCGTAAGTGATTTCGAGCAAGCCTGGCTGCTGGCCAGCTGCTAGGTGACCATCGATCTAGGACATCTTGGTTTGACGCGCAAGAGAGCCAACCAGGCGTTCGAAGAAGGATACCGGGGCTCCCAAGCCAAAGGCGAAAACCCCTTTGGGCTCGCCGAGCATCTGAAAACGGCGGAGATCCTGTCTTGTAGGTTGGTGGAGTCGGCCATCCGCGTTAGGGATCCCCATGTCTATTTCGCCCAGCACTGGCTGGTCCGACGGTTAGCTCGCGATTGCAGCCGCATCGAGATCTGTAGGTTACCCGAACAGCGAGACCAGGAGCGCCTTCTCTACTGTATGGGCCGGGAGCCCGCTGAAATCCACCTGGGCAGCGAGCGAGCTATGACCGACGTGAAGCGTGACCTAGCCCGCAGCATGAATCGCTGGCTGAACAAGGCTGCAAAAGCCATTCTGAGTGCAACGTCGAACCTTTGGAAGTTCTGGCGGAAGCACTTCAAACCATCCAAATCAGCCCGGTAATTGACTGTCCTGCCCGGTCGCCGCCATTTTTCGGCAGACCGCCGCAGCAACGAGTCCCGACCCTAGAACCTCCAGCCCTTGCACCACGACTGTCCCACTGGTCAGTAGATTCCTCGGTGGGAATTCCTTAGCTTAGGACAGACCGGTAAATGCTTACTGCAGAAGTATTTTCGCTCTCGCTCAGACACCTTATGGCATGTCTTGCACTTTTTTCGTCCATCGCAACTACTGGCAGATTTGGAACGAAAATGCGGTTGACCGGCAGCAGCCGGCCGGTTGCAGGTTTCCCGGTGTGGTCCTCGAAAAATCCAGAGTAATCCAGAGGTGGCACTATGATGGATACTGAAGCATTCCGCGAATTCAAAACAGGGCTGAATTACCTTCGAGACAATTCTGCTTCCCGTGCGCTGCAACATATCCAGCGCGCCGCCGAACTGGAAAAGAACAATCCCTATTACATGTCCTACCTCGGTGTAGCCCTGGCGCGTACGGAGCAGAAGTGGGCAGAAGCGGAACGTATGTGCGATACCGCGGTACGTATGAAGCGAAATCAAGCGCAGTTGTATTTGAATCTGGCGGAAGTCTATATCGCCGCGGGGCGAAAGGAAGACGCCCGCGAAGCACTATTTTCCGGCATGAAGTATGCGCGGCGCGATATACGGCTGAATATCGCTATGGCCAAGCTCACCCCACGCCGGCCACCGGTCTTCACTTTCCTTGAGCGGAAACACCCCTTGAACCGGCATTTTGGATTGCTGCGGCACAAAACGATGGTAGCGTTCGGAAAGGATTAAGCCCTAACGATTTTCCCTAACCCCCAAACGCAGCAAGGGCGGATGACCGAAAGGCCACCCGCCCTTGTTGTTTACAGGTCCGAACTCGGCGGAAACTCTCGCCGGCAGAGGTCTACTTGCGTTGCGAATAATTGCCGAAGGAATAGCCGGTCTGAAAACCGACTTCCATCAGTATCTTGAAACCAATACCAAACAATCCATTCGGCAAGGGATCGCGCCGTACCACTTCCGCAAGAAATTCGCGTTGCATGCTGGCAGCATCCTTGGTGTAGGGCATGGTAACGAAGAGGCGCATTCCCACTTCATAGGCAGTTTCACTCGACTGAAAGAAAACACCAGTGCGCGAGACGCTGAGAGTGCCGCGAATATCGTCAAAATGATCCTTTTCCGGATCAGACGGGCGAATACGCATCAGCTGGGTAATCTTGCAGCGGCGACTGGAGCGCCTCTCGTTTTGCGACTTGGTGGTAGACATTCCGGCTATTCCTGGATTTTTTAACAGCATTTGCAGCGGTGACGCCATGACGGACCCTCTCCCAATGGCACTTCTTCTGGACGGGAAGAGAATACGGGCGCCGCAGAATTAAACCTATAGCGGGACCGTACTCGCCAAAAAGTAGGACCTCATGCATGAATAGTAGTACGGAAGTACCAGTGAGGAAAAGTGCCGCCTGCGTGGCCTGAGGAAAAACCGGGAGCGCCCCGGCCCGGGACGCCTAGGAAAAGATGACTTACCGGGCAGTTGTATGCGATTCTCTACGCTAAGTTTTCGGGTGCAAAGGGACATATGCTCAAGAAATTCAAGGATTTGACGGAACGCGAGATACTAGCGATTGCCATTGCGAACGAGGAAGAGGACGGCCGCATTTACGGCGAATTTGCCGACGCGCTGCGCGAGTCCTATCCCGCTACCGGAGAGATGTTTGAGGAGATGCGCGTCGAGGAGGCTGGACATCGCGATCGTTTGCTGGCACTTTTCCGCCAGCGGTTTGGCGAGCAGATCCCGCCCATTCGGCGTGAGGATGTGCGCGGTTTCCTGAAGCGCAGGCCGGTGTGGATGATGAGGCCGCTCGGTGTAAAGGTCGCCCGCCGTCAGGCTGAAATTATGGAGATGGAAGCCAGCCGGTTTTACTCGCGGGCCGCGAGCCGGGCTTCTGATGTGGCCACACGCGAGTTGCTGAACACGCTGGCCGACGAAGAACGCAAACACACCCAGGCTGCCGGCGCGTATGAAGAAAAACATTTGACAGAACAAGCCAAGGATCTTGAGAAGCATTCGCGAGACCGGCTGTTCATGTTGCAGTACGTGCAACCTGGCTTGGCTGGATTGATGGATGGTTCGGTCTCCACCCTGGCGCCATTGTTCGCTGCAGCGTTTGCAACACACAAAAGCTGGGAAGCATTTCTGGTAGGTATGGCTGCGAGCATTGGTGCGGGTATTTCCATGGGCTTTGCGGAGTCCCTGTCCGACGATGGATCGCTGACCGGGCGCGGTTCTCCCTGGATTCGGGGCACCGTGACCGGACTGATGACCACCGCGGGCGGGTTGGGGCATACCCTGCCGTTCTTGATTCCACACTTTCAGGTAGCCATGGGCGTGGCGATCCTCGTGGTCGCCGTGGAACTAGGCGTCATCAGCTACATCCGCCATCGCTATATGGACACACCGTTTTTGCAGGCGGCCTTCCAAGTGGTGGTGGGCGGCATCCTGGTGTTCCTGACGGGTTGGTTGATTGGCAGCTCGTGACAGCCTCACCCATCGGGCAGTTCGAGCCAACGAGATCTTCATTGAGAAATCGAAGCGCATTCTGACGCTTCTCGGTGGCAGCGAAGTGCTGAAAACGTCGAAGGCACCCTAGGTGGCCAGCCGGTGGGGATGAGAGAGCGGCAAGGTCATCACGACACTCCTCGAGGGCGCTACAAAGTTGACCCGAAAAATCCCAATAGCTCCTTTCATCGAGCCTTACCTCTCCCTTATCCGTGCGCCGCCGATCGCGAGCATGCCCTAGAATTAGGCGTGAGTCCCGGGTGCGACCTGGAGGTCCGCGGCCTCGGCGCGAAATTTGGATTTGTCGACAGCGCCCATCGGTTACACGATTGGACCGACGACTGCGCCGCGGTAAGGAATGAAAAATCGACGAAATCTGCCACATGATCGAAGTGGATACTCCGGTCGAAATAAAGCCGTATGGGCTGTGGAAAAAGACTCTCCCCGCTGTTGCTGCCCTGTACCGAAAGCCAGCTGGCGGAATCGACAATCGGGAAACCTCGCTAAGGGCGAATGCGACAGCGCTCCTGTAAGCTGGTTTTACCAGCCGTCTACAGGAGCGAGAGAATGAAACAAGTTAGAGCCGCCATCCTACTTGCGGCGGGTGTGTTGTTCTCGGGAACGGCTGCGATGCCAGCACAAGATCACGGCAATGGACAGGGAAACAGTCAAGGAAACGGGCACGGGAAAGGTCATGAAAAAAACAAGCACGGAGACGATGCTGACGATTACGTTTACTACCATCAGCACTACCGTGATTCCGTGCACGTGTGGTATGGAGAACATTACCGCAATCTGCCACCGGGTTTAGCGAAGAAAGATCACCTGCCTCCCGGACTTGAAAAACAATTGGTTCGCAACGGCACGCTGCCTCCCGGATTGCAGAAGAAGCTCTATCGGTGCCCGGAAGACCTGTCACACCGATTGCCACCGCCGCCGCCCGATTGCCGGAATATGCTGATCGGGGGACATGTAGTTTTGTTGAATGTGCACACCAACGTAGTCGTGGATATCCTGCACATTGAATTGTATTGAGAGCGGCGAATAACCGAAGTTGGTCGAAATGCCGGCGCGCCACCTCATAAAGGTGGCAGTGGCCCAATGCTGCTTACAGCGGGCGTTCGAGCGGTGGATTGGGTAGGTTCTTCGGGCCATCAACCGCAGGAAACGCAGTACGATTGAAATAGAGAGCGACGTTTACAAGCGCGATCATCACCGGCACTTCAACCAATGGGCCGATAACCGCAGCAAATGCAGCTCCGGAATTGATGCCGAATACGGAGATCGCTACGGCGATAGCCAGTTCAAAGTTATTTGATGCGGCGGTGAAGGCTAGCGTCGCGGTCTTTGAATAATCGGCCCCCCATTGTTTCCCCATGTAGAAGGAAACCAGAAACATAACTACGAAGTAGACCAGCAGGGGCACTGCAATCCGCAGGACGTCGAGCGGCAGTCGGACGATGTATTCACCCTTCAGTGAAAACATGATCACGATGGTGAACAGCAGGGCGATCAGAGTGAGCGGGCTGACGCGCGGAATGAAATTCTTTTCATACCAAGGAAGTCCTTTGGCTCGGACAAGCACGGTGCGCGTCAGGAATCCCGCTAGGAACGGAATGCCCAGATACACAAAGACGCTCAGTGCGATTTGCGCGATCGAAACATTGACTATGGCGCTATGCAGGCCCAGTCGCGCGGGAAGCACGGTAACAAAAATCCAGGCATAGAGTGAATAGAACAGCACCTGGAAAATTGAATTAAACGCCACCAGTCCCGCCGCATATTGCGTATTCCCTCGGGCCAGCTCATTCCAGACAATCACCATGGCGATGCAACGAGCAAGCCCGATCAGGATAAGACCGGCCATGTATTCGGGATAGTCACGCAAAAACGCGATCGCCAGGATGAACATGAGGATCGGTCCGACCACCCAGTTCTGGACAAGGGAGAGACCGAGTATGCGCTTATTGCGAAATACCTCGTGCAACTGGTCGTAACGAACTTTGGTGAAGGGCGGGTACATCATCACAATCAGGCCAACCGCAATGGGGATGGATGTTGTGCCGACGCTGAAGCGGTTGAGGAATGTTACGACTCCAGGCACGAACCAGCCCAGAGCAATACCTAGCAGCATGGCCGCAAAAATCCACCCCGTAAGGTAGCGATCCAAAAAACTTAGACGACGGGTAATTTTCATGAGGTAGCCCCGTACAATATCTTGAGCGATGTCCCTGCCGTTTTATTCACGGCCGATTCGATCGACCTCTTGTTTGATCGCCAAGTTGTCCAGGCTCGCCAGTGGCAAGGACAGGAACAGGCTGATTCGTCGATCGAGCTGGAAGTAAGCGTCGCGGAAGGCCTTGTCGACGACATCTTGCCTGCCTTCGACCGCAGCAGGATCTGGTATGCCCCAATGCGCAGTCATCGGCTGGCCCGGCCAGACGGGACAGAGTTCGCCTGCGGCGTTGTCGCAAACGGTGAACACAAAATCCAGTTTGGGAGAATCTGGTTGCGCAAATTCATCCCATGACTTGCTTCGCAGACCAAACGTTGGAAAATCTCCGGCTTCGAGCAAACGCAGGGCGGCGGGATGGACTTTTCCCTTCGGATGGCTGCCAGCGCTCAGGGCAGTGAATATGGGTGAACCCTTCTTGTTCAAAATGGCCTCTGCCAGGATGGAGCGGGCGGAGTTGCCAGTGCACAAGAACAGCACGATGTAGTGGTGTGGCATTTGCTTGCCTGGCGATTCCCTTTCGGTTAAAGGATCGATTCCCGAATGGCCGCAATTCTGAGCGGCCACCGTTTCCGTACTATCGACCGGGCGAAAGCCCGGTATCTACAATCAGCTGCAGCAGGTGGGGCCGCAGCAGGACTGGTTCAGAGAATTGAGTGGTTTCACGGCCCTGATGAAAGCGCTCATGAACTTGCCATCGACCTGAGGAGCCATCGCTTCCACATCGAAGCCCTGCCCAGAAAGAAAATCGCGAGCATCTTCCACGTGATAGATGCGCGTTGGCTCAACATCCACTTTCTCGAATCCTGCATTCGTGAGCTTACTGCGATATTCGTTCTCCTCAAGTGCTCCCGCAATGCAGCCGACCCAGAGCAGTACGCTGTTGCGAATCTCCGGCAGGATTTCGCCGCGCGTGACAACGTCTGAAACGGCGAAGCGTCCCCCGGGCTTCAACACGCGGAAGGTTTCGCGAAGTACTTTGTCCTTGTCGGCAGAAAGATTGATGACGCAGTTGGAGATGATGACGTCGACCGAATTATCGGGAAGTGGAATGTTCTCGATCTCTCCTTTCAGGAACTCCACATTCGTGATTCCGGACTTTTTCTTGTTTTCGTTGGCCAGGGCGAGCATCTGGTCGGTCATATCGAGCCCGTACGCTTTTCCAGTTGGGCCTACGCGCCGGGCAGACAGCAGCACGTCAATTCCGCCGCCGGAGCCCAGATCGAGGACCACTTCTCCGGGACTGAGTTTGGCGAGCGCGGTGGGATTGCCGCAACCGAGAGAGGCGAGCACGGCCTCGGCGGGAATTTCCCCAACCTGAGCAGCATCATAGAGTTTCGAAGTGATGGGGTCGGGCCCACAACTGCTGGCAGCCGTTGCGCCGCAGCAAGCGCTTCCGCCACGGTGCACGCGCAACGCAGCCTCTCCGTACTTTTCTCTTACAACTTCCTGGATCTTCGTGTCGGCCATTGCTTGGCTCCTATCTGCAGATTTGAATGATGTCTTGCGGCTTCAGGGCTTTGTTACGGGTACAGCATTCGGCGTAGAGGAACTGCAGCAGTTCTTGCAGCGCTTCTGTGTTGGCGGTGTAGCGGAGGAAGGTGCTTTCCCGACGGACCAGAACGAGGTCTTCGTTTTTCAGTTTGTCGAGATGATGGGAGAGCGTGGAATTCGGAATGTCCAACTCCTGCTGGATATCGCCTACGACGAGTCCCTCGGGATGGGCGGTCAGCAGAAGCTGCATGATGCGCAACCGCGGCTCGGTACCCATGGCAGAGAACATGTCGGCGAACTTGGCGACGTCTTTGGTGGATTGTCTGGAAGAAGCAGTGTTCATATTTCGATAATTGCAGAAATATAGTTTCGTGTCAACAAGAAACAGGCCGCCCAGCGCCGGGTTCCAACTGTCTTCCGGGAACGCTTAGTCGGAGTGGGCAGGGGCAGGGGAAGACGAGGGTTGACGAGAGAAGGCACGACGTAATCCGGTCTGCAAGCGGTCCATGTAGATATACACAACGGGGGTAGTGTAGAGCGTTAGGAGTTGGCTCAGGATAAGGCCACCGACGATGGTGATTCCTAGAGGACGGCGAATTTCAGAACCTACACCCGTACCGAGCGCCAAAGGAAGTGCACCAAATAGAGCTGCCATGGTAGTCATGATGATGGGCCGGAAACGCAGCAGGCACGCTTTGTAAATCGCTTCGTCTGGGGGTTTCTGATCTTCCCGTTCGGTCTGAACCGCGAAATCGATCATAAGAATGGCATTCTTTTTAACGATACCGATCAGCAGGATGATGCCGATGAGGCCGATAATGCTCAGGTCCATTTTCATCAGTTGCAGGGCAAGCAACGCGCCGATTCCTGCAGAAGGAATGGTAGAGAGGATGGTGATCGGATGAATGAAGCTTTCATACAAAATTCCGAGGACGATATAGACGGCAGCCAAAGCCGTGAGAATCAGGACCAACTGATTCGACAGCGAATCCTGAAAGGCTTGTGCTGTCCCTTGAAACGTGGCGTGAACGCTGCTCGGAATGCCGAGCTGCATCCGCACTTCTTCAATGTGCTGGACTGCGGGACCGAGAGAAGCTCCGGCTGCGAGATTGAAGGAGAGGGTGATGGAGGGAAAGATGCCCTGGTGATTTACGGAAAGCGAAGTGTTGGAAGGCTCGTAGTGAGCGAAGGAGCTGAGCGGAATGAGTTTGCCAGTATTGGAAGGCACGTAGATCAGGTCCAGTGCCGCAGGATTCTGTTGGAATCCAGGGGCGACCTCGAGAACGACGTGATACTGGTTCAGCCCTTTATAGATGTTGGAGACCTGGCGCTGGCCGAAGGCGTCGCCAAGCGTGTTGTCGATATCCGCCATGGAAACGCCGAGGCGCCCTGCGGTATCTCGATCAACGGCCAGGTAGGACTGCAGACCCTTGTTCTGCTGGTCGGAATTGACGTCGCGTAATTCCGGAATTTGCTTGAGGCGATCCATAACGATGGGAGCCCAGTGGTAGAGATCCTCAAGCTTGTCCGCCTGCAGAGTGTACTGATACTGTGCGCCGCCAAAGCGTCCGCCAATGGTGACGTCCTGGACTGCAGACAAAAACATGGACGCACCAGGAATCTTGGAGGTTTTTCCGCGGAGACGAGCAATCACGAGATCGGCGCTGATCTTGCGCTCTTCAAGGGGTTTCAACTGCGCAAACAGACGCGCAGTGCTGGTACCGTTCCCGCCGCCGGTGAAGGAGGTGACCGTGTCGACGGAGGGATCCGCGCGGACGATTTCCGTAAATGCGCGCATCTTTTTGGCCATCTCGACAAAAGACGTGTCCTGATCGGCCTGGATGAAGCCGTTGATTCGGCCGGTGTCCTGTTGCGGGAAGAAACCTTTGTTTACTGTGCGGAACATCTGCACGCTGAGAAGTGCAGTAAAAATCGTTATGGCGAGAATCAGGGGTTGATGGCGAAGCACCCAACGAAGTGAGTGATCGTATCCGCGCAACAACCAGTTAAACGAATTTTCGGAGAGACGGTAGAAAAAACCATGTTTCTTTTCGTGATCATGCTTCAGAAAACGCGAGCACAGCATCGGTGTGGTGGTGAGTGAGACGAACAGCGAGACGATGATGGCTGTACTGAGGACCACGGCGAATTCGCGAAATAACCGGCCGACGATTCCGCCCATCATCAAAATGGGGATGAACACGGCAATCAGGGAAAGGCTCATGGAAAGAACGGTAAAGCCAATTTCGCTCGAGCCTTTCATGGTGGCATGCATGGCACCCATGCCGTTTTCCATGTGGCGGGCGATATTTTCGATCACCACGATGGCATCGTCGACGACAAAACCGGTGGAAATGGTCAGCGCCATGAGGGAAAGATTGTCCAGCGAATAGCCAAGCAGGTACATGACACCGAAAGTGCCGATCAAGGAGAGTGGAACCGCGACACTGGGAATGACCGTAGCGCGATAATTGCGCAGGAAAGCGAAGACCACCAGTATGACCAGGCAAATGGAGATGAGCATGGTGCGCTCGACTTCATGAACGGAAGCGCGAATAACCAGGGTGCGATCAATGATGACGCTGATATTCAACGCAGGAGAAACCGATGCACGCAACCACGGGAGTGTAGCCTTCACCCGATCCGCGGTTTCGATCATATTGGCACCGGGCTGTCGAAAGATGGCGATAATGACGCCTGGCTTGCCATTGGTGATGCCGAGATTGCGAATGTCTTCGACGGAATCTGTGACGGTGGCGATGTCCACAAGACGTGTGGCTGCGCCAGGATGCCCGGCAACGATCAGCGGCTCGTACTCGTAGGCCCTGAAAAGCTGGTCGGTATCGGAAATGGACCAGGCGCGGTCGGTATTTGAGATTGCGCCTTTGGCAAGATTGGAATTGGCGGACTGTAAGGCTTTGCGCACCGTCTCGAGACTGATGCCGTAGCTGTTGAGCAGTTGCGGATTCGCTTGGACGCGTACAGCCGGGCGGGAAGATCCCCATGTAAATACCTGACCCACGCCTTCGACTTGTGCAATTTTTTGAGCCAGGATGGAATCAGCGGCGTCGTAGATCTGACCGCTCGGGACGGTGTCGGAGGTGACGGCCAGCAAAAGGACGGGAGAATCTGCCGAGTTGACCTTGCGATAGGAAGGCTGACTCGGAAGGTCTGCGGGAAGCTGACTGCGTGCGGCGTTTATGGCTGCCTCGACGTCCCGCGCGGCGGCGTTAATGTCTCGGTTGAGGTCGAACTGGAGAGTGATCCCGGTATTGCCGAGGGTTGAGGAAGAGGTCATCTGGGTGACGCCGGCAATTCGGCCGAATTGGCGCTCAAGTGGGGTGGCCACCGCAGATGCCATAGTCTCCGGGCTGGCACCGGGAAGGCCGGCACCGACGCCGATCGTCGGAAGATCCACTTGTGGAAGAGGAGCCACGGGAAGAAATCGGAAAGCGATGGCACCCGCGAGCAGAATCGCAATCGTGACTAGAGATGTAGCGACGGGTCGCTTGATAAACGGAGCGGAGAAGTTGGACTGAAAATTCATGGCCTAATCTCCGGTTACGGGCTCTTCCATAGAGTTGGTAACGCCCAGGTGGAGACGAGTAGCAAGCCAGTCGAACGCAAGGTAAACAACCGGAGTGGTGTAGAGGGTAAGGACCTGGCTCAGAAGCAGGCCGCCAACAATGGTAATACCTAGAGGTCGGCGCAGTTCTGAGCCAACGCCTTGTCCGAGGGCCAGTGGCAATCCGCCAAGTAGTGCGGCCATGGTAGTCATCATGATGGGGCGAAAGCGCAACAAACAGGCTTCATAGATGGCTTCTAGTGGTGCCTTGCCGTGATTGCGTTCTGCTTCGAGCGCGAAGTCGATCATCATGATCGCGTTTTTCTTGACGATACCGATCAACAGAATGATGCCGATCAGCGAGATGATGCTGAATTCTGTACGACACAGCAACAAAGCAAGAATCGCACCGACCCCGGCAGACGGAAGCGTGGACAAAATGGTAATCGGATGGATGTAGCTTTCATACAAGATGCCCAAAACGATGTAGACCGTGACCAGCGCAGCAAGGATCAACAGCGGCTCGTTCGAAAGTGAGCGCAGGAACGCCGCGGCAGTGCCCTGGAAGGTGGCTTGGACGCTTTGCGGCATGAGAATCTCTTTGCGTGCCTGATCGATCACTTTCGTGGCATCGCCAAGAGAAGCGCCGGGTGCCAGGTTAAAGGAAATGGTGACAACGGGAAATTGTCCCTGGTGGTTGATGGCGAGGGCCGAGGCGCTGGGTTCAAACCGCGTGAATGCACTGAGCGGCACCTGCTGCCCGTTCGATGAGTGCACGTAGATATCCTTCAGCGCGTCGGGATTCTGCTGGAAGTTGGGTTGCACTTCCATTACGACGTGATACTGATTCAGCTGCGTGAAGATCGTGGATACCTGGCGCTGGCCGAAGGCGTCATAGAGCGTGTTGTCGATATCAGCTGGCAGAATGCCCAGGCGCGAGGCGGTGTCACGGTCGATAGTAAGCGTGGCGAGCAGCCCGTCGTCGAGCTGGTCGGTGGCCACATCGCGCAACTCCGGAAGAGTCTTTAACTTGGAAACGAAACGCGGGGTCCAGTAGGCCAGTTCCTTTGGGTCAACATCCTCCAGGGAATACTGAAATTGCGTGCGAGAGACACGGTCTTCGACCGTAAGATCCTGCACCGGCTGCAGAAACAGTTCGATCCCATCGAGCTTGGCAACTTCGGGCTGCAATCTGCGGATGACCTCAGAAGCGCTCAAATTACGTTGGGCAAGCGGTTTTAAGTTGATCTGGATTCGGCCGCTATTCATTGTGGTGTTTGTGCCGTCAATCCCGATGAAGGAAGAAAGACTTTCAACGGCCGGGTCTTGCAGTATGACATCGGCAAGTTGCTGTTGCCGCTTGGCCATGGCCGCGAAGGAAATGTTCTGCGGAGCCTGCGAGACGCCGAGAATTACGCCCGTATCCTGCACCGGAAAAAAGCCCTTGGGGACGTAGATGTATAAAAGAATGGTTCCGACAAGCGTTGCGATGGTGATCAGTAATGTGGTGGTGCGGAAACGAAGTACGAACTGGAGAGTGCGTCCATAAAACGCAATCACATCGTTAAAAACTTTTTCTGACTTTCTGTAGAACCAGGTCTGCTGGCTTTCCGGCTGATGGCGGAGCAACTTTGCTGACATCATTGGCGTCAGGGTGAGCGAGACGACCGCAGAAACTAGAATGGTGACGGCGAGGGTGACAGCAAATTCCCGGAAAAGACGCCCGACGATGTCGCCCATGAACAACAGTGGAATCAGTACAGCGATCAGGGAGACGGTAAGCGAAACGATGGTGAAGCCGATCTGCTCCGAACCCCTTAGGGCGGCCTGCAGTGGCGAATCACCATCTTCAATGTAACGGCTGATGTTTTCGATCATCACGATAGCGTCGTCGACAACGAATCCGGTGGAAATCGTGAGCGCCATCAGGGAAAGGTTGTTTAACGAATAGCCGAGCAGGTACATCACGGCGAAAGTACCGATGATCGAGAGAGGCACGGCGACGCTCGGAATAATTGTCGCGCGCAGGCTGCGCAGAAAAAGGAAAATGACCATAACCACCAGACCGATGGTCAAAAGCAACGTGAACTGTACATCTTCGACAGAGGCGCGAATCGTGGTGGTCCGGTCGGTAAGAACATTGACGGCGATAGTCGCCGGGAGGGCCGCCTGCAATTGTGGAAGAAGTTTTTTTACACGGTCAACCACGCTGATAATATTAGCCCCGGGCTGACGCTGAATATTGAGAATCACGGCGGGTTGTTTGTTCGCCCAAGCGGCCTGACGAACGTTTTCCGCGCCATCAATTGCCGTTGCGACGTCGGAAAGCCGAACCGGCGCGCCGTTCCGATAAGCGATGATGATCTTGCGATATCCTTCACTGCTCAGAAGTTGGTCGTTGGCGCCAATCGTATAAGCCTGATGTTGGCCGTCGAATGTGCCCTTGGCCTGATCGACATTGGCGGCGCCGAGCGCTGCGCGCAGGTCTTCAAGGCTCAATCCGTAGGAGGCTAGAGCCGTTGGATTCGCCTGCACACGCACCGCGGGGCGCTGTCCGCCACTGATGCTGACCAGTCCAACGCCGGAAAGCTGGGAAATTTTTTGCGCCAGGGTGGTGTCCGCGAGATCCTCTACCTTCGAGAGCGGCAGTGTCTCTGAGGTTAGGGCAAGCGTGAGAATCGGAGAGTCTGCAGGATTGATTTTGCTGTAAATCGGCGGATTGGGCAGGTCCTTCGGCAAAAGGTTTGAAGCAGAATTAATTTCTGCCTGGACTTCCTGTTCTGCGATATCGATGTTCAGATCGAGATTGAATTGCAGCGTGATGAGTGAACTTCCAAACGAACTGGTGGAAGTCATCTGCAGCAGGCCCGGAATCTGACCGAAATCGCGCTCAAGCGGCGCGGTGACGGCGGATGCCATCACGTCCGGACTGGCCCCGGGGTAAAACGTTTGCACCTGAATCGTGGGGTAATCGACCTGCGGAAGCGCCGAGACCGGCAACTGGCGATAGGCCACGTAACCGACCAGAAGGACGCCTACCATCAGCAACGTGGTGGCGACCGGCCGCAGAATGAACGGCCGCGAAGGATTCATCGCGCTGGCCCTCCACCCGAAGGTGAAGCAAACGGTGAATCGGCGGGAGTGGTTGCGCTGCTCTTCGCCCCAGGAACGGCGCCAGACGCCGGGCGAGTTTCCACTTTACTACCATCCTGCAACTTGTCCTGGCCGTCTATGACAACCTGTTCGCCGGGATTCAGACCCGCGGCGATACCGGTGACGTTGCCGTTGGTTTCCGCAATGGTGACAGTGCGAATCTTCACCGTTCCGTCGGTGGATACAGAGAAAACATAAATACCCTGAGAGCCGCGCAGAATCGCCGTCGTTGGCACGATGACGATACTCTTCAGTGTGTTTACCAGCAAATGTACGTTCACAAATTGATTAGGGAACAGCACGTGGTCGTCGTTACTGAAGACAGCCTTTAGCTTATAGGTCCCGGTGGTGGCATCGATCTGATTGTCGATGGTCAGCAGCTTGCCATTGGCAATCTTGTCGGTGTTGTCTCGATCAAACGCTTCAACTGTCAATTGCTGTCCGGCACGAAGCTTTGTGTAAACCACAGGAAGCTGGTCTTGCGGCAGGCTGAACAGTACGGCAATGGGCTGCAACTGCGTTATTACCAGCAGGCCGCTTGCATCTGCCGCGTGAACCATGTTGCCCGCATCGACCAGCCGCAGACCGACCCGACCGCCGATGGGTGCGGTGATCCGACAGTAAGTCAGATTCAGTTTGGCGTTATCAATGGTGGCCTTGTCCGTCTGAATGGCGCCATCGAATTGGCCAACGGAGGCTTGCTGGGTGTCGAGTTGCTGTTTAGGGATTACGCCTTCTTTGTAAAGAAGTTTGAAGCGCTCCAGATTGACCAAGGCGTCCTGCTGTTGAGCAATGTCGCGGGCCAGTTGACCCAGAGCTTGATCGAGTTGCACTTGATAGGGACGGGGATCGATTTCCGCAAGTACATCACCAGCCTTGACCATCTGGCCTTCCGTAAAGGCGACTCTGATCAGTTGGCCGTCAATGCGCGACCGCACGGTGACGGTGTTGAACGCATTCACACTGCCGAGCCCGTTGTAGAAGACCGGAAGATCCCCCATGGTAGCCGTTGCGACGACCACGGGAATCGCAACCGACCCGCGCGTGCCAGCGGCGCCCTTCGCACCGGCCGGCGCAACGCCTGAACCGGAAGCAGCAGCGGGATTGGGAGCGGACGAACGGCCGCGGTAGTACCAAACCCCACCAGCGATAGTGACGAAGACGATAAGCCATACCCACCAGCGGCCTTTGAAACCGGAAGGCGCCGAGACCTGCGTGGAGGCTGCAGAGCGCGCCTCATGCGCTTCAAGCGTATCGTAAGGGGCCATCCCAAAAACTCCTATCCACAGACTTCATTGGTGCGAGCGACCTGGAGGTCTAAACGTGCCAGGAAACGCGGGGGGCGGTCACACCTAGTGTATCGCTTACTGACCACCATGGCTTACAGCATTTAGGACGCACGGCCACGAGGATTGGTTACGTTGTTCGGGAACCTGCTGTCCGGGCCAGGGGAACTAGAAATACACGGTGAAGTGTGTGGCCAGCCGTCGTAAACTACTCTGTTCTATCGCTGTGCTTGGCGCGTCCGTGAATCCGGAGGTCAGAGGAGAGTGAGGAATGCTTAAGGGCATTGTATTGGGAATCTTGGTGGGATTTGTGCTGGTCTTTCTGGGAGCATATTTCTACTTTTCGACGGGGCAAGCTCCAGTCTCGGTCACAGCTGCGGAAATGCCATTTGAACGCAGGTTTGCAAGGATGGCACTGCACGCCTATCTGGGTAAGCAACCACATCTGAATCCAGCGGTGCCCGAGGATGAGAAGAATTTCTTGGAAGGCGCAAAGGTTTACAAGGAAAGCTGTGCGGTGTGCCATGGGTTGCCCGGAGAACCCAAGACCATGATTGCTG
Organism: Candidatus Acidiferrales bacterium; assembly: GCA_963741165.1. GTDB lineage: Bacteria > Acidobacteriota > Terriglobia > Acidiferrales > UBA7541 > Acidiferrum. The sequence continues at coordinate 281,482 of CAVUHB010000005.1, forward strand.
ACGGACTATTCCCCAAACCGCCGCAATTGTTCAAAGGCGTGGGCGTGACGGACGATGAAGCGTGGGAGACCTACTGGAAAGTTGCCAATGGAATCCGCATGACGGGCATGCCAGGATTCAAGGACCGCTTGGGCGAAACAAAGATGTGGCAGGTCAGCATGCTCTTGAAAGACGCGGATAAATTGCCCGCTTCGGTGAAAGCAGAACTCGCACCGGTCGCAGTTTGTCCACTACCGGCAATTCCCGCTGCAGGCGTGGCACCTGTTGCGACTCCACCCGCAGCCGATCACGCGCACTGAGTCTCTGGCGAAGATGAAGTCAAATACATCAAGTGGCATTTCCGCGAGTGAGCGAATCTGCGCGGCGCAATTGCGGGAATAGCCAAGCCCACAGCAGCGTGACGAGAATGGTGCCTGCACCACCGAGCACGACAGCCGGTACTGCACCGAGATACTGCGCCGCCAGGCCAGATTCAAACTCACCAAGTTCGTTAGAAGCGCCGATGAAGATCATGTCGACCGCGTTCACCCGTCCGCGCATTTCATCAGGAGTCTCGATCTGAATGAGCACGCCACGGACGACCACGCTTACCATGTCCGCGGCGCCCACAAACAGGAGCGAAATGAGGGAAAGCGGAAGACTGCGCGAAAAGCCGAACACCATAGTGAACACGCCAAAGCCACCGACGCACCAAAGCATGGTGGAACCGGCGCGCCGGCGGATGGGTTTGTACGCCAGCAGCAAAGCCATCGTGGCAGCACCAATTCCAGGGGCGCTGCGAAGCAGGCCGAGTCCCCAAGGTCCGGTAACGAGAATTTCCTTGGCGTAAACCGGAAGCAGTGCGACAGCGCCGCCGAGCAACACAGCAAAGAGGTCCAGCGAGATAGAACCAAAAACAATCTTATGTTTCCAAATGTAGTGAAATCCGGCAAAAACCGTTTTCAGACTAAACGGCTCATGCGGCCGCGGCTTGGACTCGGTTTTAATCCGTAGCGTGATCAGGAATGCAATCGTCGCGGTGGAGAGTGCGGTGGCATACACGGCGGCTGGTCCGCGAAAAAAGGCGTAGAGGAGTCCGCCCATTGCCGGACCCAGGATGGTGGCGAACTGAAACATGCTGGAATTCCACGCCACAGCATTCTGAAAATGATCTTCGGGCACCAGTTGAGGCAGCAGCGCGCGACTGGATGGCATGCTGAAGGTCCGAATTACGCCGACCAGAAAAAGGATCGCGAAAATGGGCCGGACAGAGCCGGCACGATGCAGAGTTTCCTGATTTAGAGCGACAAAAAGCAGCAAAGCGGAAGAAATCGCAAACCCGACATAACAGAGGCTGAGCAGCTTGCGTCGATCGAAACGATCGGTAACGTGGCCAGCAACCAGAAACAGGAAAATCCCTGGCAGGAATTGCACAAGGCCTGTGAGTCCGAGATCGAGCGGGCGGTGCGTGATTTCGTAAACTTGCCAGCCCACTGCCACGGATTGCATCTCCGTGCAGAAGACTATGCAGAAGCGTGCGATTTGGTAGAGTCGAAAACCAGAAAAACGAAATGCCGCGGTGCCGGCGCTGAGCGATTGATCCGAAGTGGACATGCACCTCTAGTCTGCCACAGTTGAGAACCGAAGCATCGACACAGGATTTGTCGTCGTATGGCATGATCGACTGACAGAGGGGTTGGAGGCGCGGAGCGGAATCGAACCGCCGATATAGGTTTTGCAGACCTATGCCTTACCACTTGGCGACCGCGCCACCGATCGAACGACAGCAGTAACACAAGCTGACCCGTCTAAAAACAGAAAACCCACCTGCCAGAGTCTTCGCTGGCGGTGGGTGCAGGATGCTCCGAACTAAGATTTCAGTCCTAGACGGATGATCACTCTTCGCCAGCAGAGATAAACCAGCAACGTCCGGGACAACAGGAGTGGTTTATCTTCCAATTGGCAGAGATTGTCATGGGGCAAGAATGCGCCAGTTGGCAGCATCAGTCAAAATCAAAAAATGAATGCGTATCAGCAACGCCGTAGTTTTACCACCTGCCAGGACAGAAAGGGCTCACCGCTCTCTGGCCTTCTGGTGGCGGGACCGCAGCAACACGCTGGCAAAAATGACGCAATTCCAAGTATCATCGGAAATGCCGGTGCGGGAGTGGCGGAACTGGCAGACGCGCAAGACTTAGGATCTTGTGGCCGAAAGGTCGTGGAGGTTCAAGTCCTCTCTCCCGCACCAATATCTTCCTCGAAATATTGCCAAGTAAACATTCTGTAAATTCATACCGGAGTGAGCTTCATGTTTGAGCGCAACGTTCGCGATGTCCTGAATCTTTATAACCCTTCGAATCCGCTGGAAAAGGCTTCCACGATTCCCGCGCCCTGGTATTTCGACACGCGGGTCCAGAAGCTGGAGGGGGACAGCGTCTTTGCGGCCAACTGGCAAGTGGTGGGCCGCCTAGATCAGGTACGGGATCGCGGACAATTCTTTACCATCGACGTGAACAACGAGCCCCTGGTGGTCGTTCGCAGCGACGATGGCAACTTGCGCGCCTTCTATAACGTGTGCCGTCACCATGCCGCAGCCGTAGTGCCCGAGCAGAGCGGTTGCGCGAAGCAGTTTCGCTGCCCTTACCACGGCTGGACGTATGGTAATGATGGCGCTTTGAAGGGTATGGTCGAATTTGAAGGGGTGTGCAATTTTGAGCGCGCCGACAACGGCCTGGTGCCAGTTCGTATGGGGGTTTGGGAGAATTTTATTTTAGTGAATCTCGATGGGAAGGCCGCGCCCCTGCATGAATTTCTCGGCAAAGTCCCTGAGATAGTTGCGCCGCTGAAATTGACCGAGAAGCTACATTACTTCGACCGGCGGATTTATACCCTGAACTGCAATTGGAAGGTATACGTCGACAATTACCTCGATGGTGGCTATCACGTTCCACATGCGCACAAGGGCCTAAGCAGCGTGGTCGAATACACCAAATACACCATCGAGAATCTGGAGCGGGCCTGTCTGCAGTCGAGTCCGCTTGATTCATCCGGCGCACTCGAATCCGCCATCGGCTCCACACGCCAGGGTCACGCTTTCTATCTTTGGGTTTATCCCAATTTCATGATCAACGCTTATTCCGGGGTGATGGACACGAATCTTGTACTGCCATTGGGTGTAGACAAATGTGCGGTCGTATTCGATTACTATTTCGCAGACGTCAGCTCGGCGGCGGAAAAACATCATCAAGAAAGTATCGCTGTAAGCGAAAAAGTTCAGGATGAGGATATGGCGATTTGCGATTCAGTGCAGCGGGGACTTTCTTCCCGAGCCTATGTTGCCGGCCGCCTATCTGTCCGGCGTGAAGCCGGCGAACATCTCTTCCACCGCTTGCTCCACGGGGACATGACCAAAGCGTTGGAACGGCCCGTCGCGGCAGACTGATGAATCACTCCGTGTACTTGAAGCGCGTCTGCAACGCTTCGTTCAGCTCCTGCTCGAGCACTCCTCTCGATCGCAAGGGCCAGCTGTTTCCGGGTTGCGCCAGGATTTTGTCGGTGGACTTCCCTTCTCCCTGAAAATGAGCGGTGATTTGCACACGCGAATAGCCGTCTGCCAATTCCGTGGTCCGCACAGTAACAGCGGCTTTGCCGCTGGTAAATTCCACCGGCTCTATCAGCACTTTCGTGTCGCCATACTTCGCCAGTTCTTCGTCATTCAAGTAGCGGACGAATGTCCATGTATCTTCGGAAGCGTGATTTTCACCGGTGCGCCATTGCAGTTCGCGTACCACCGATTGCAGGAACTCCTGTATCTCGATGGGCTCACCTTTCACCTCCAGACACGTCGGAGGAGGTTCAGGAGGTAATGGATGCTTGGATTTTTTCGAGGATTTCGATTTTCCGCTGGGAGCCAGCACCGGATTTGCCGTGCACGCTCGCGTATTTGCCGTATTCGGAGGCGCGCCTGCGGCTGGTGAGGGCGTAGTCCTGGCGAAGGCCCGAGCTGAAAAAACCACTAACAGAGCAACGAGAAGTTGCGCGGAGAGGGCAGGCAACCAGATGGATCGAAGGCTTCTCATACTATCGAGCCTACCCGAACGGCCTGTTTTTGGCACTTCGTTGGGACCCGCTGTTTATAATCAGCCACCCATCCCGTCTCCGGATGACAGTAACGATAAAAGACAAATTTGGCGCAACGTGCGCGCTTCGGCTCAGTTTTGTATCATTCCAACAGGATTCTCAGGGGGCAACGGATGTTTCTTGGTTCAAGTGCATTGCGTACGCAAGCGATTCTCCTTTTCACCGCGGCGTGTCTTGTTTTCGGCGGCTCTGCTGCTGGGCAGACCGCAGTGGCTCCGGCACACAAGCTGCCGTCGATTCCATTTGAAAAATACAAATTGAAAAATGGCCTGGAAGTCATCCTCTCGGAAGATCACACCCTGCCGCTGGTTTCCGTAAATATCTGGTATCACGTCGGCGCTGCCAACGAGAAGACAGGTCGCACGGGATTCGCACATCTTTTCGAGCACATGATGTTCGAGGGTTCGCAACATGTCGGCGCAAAGGCGCACTTCAGCTTCCTGGAAGGCGCCGGCGCAACGGACATTAATGGCTCAACTGACTTTGATCGCACCAATTACTTTGAAACGCTCCCTCCAAATCAATTGGATCTTGCGCTCTGGCTGGAAAGTGACCGCATGGCTTACCTGCTGGGCAAGCTCGACATTCAGAATCTGGCGAACCAGCGTGACGTCGTCCGGAACGAGCGGCGCCAATCCACGGAAAACAGCCCGTACGGTCTTGTCGAAGAAGGATTGATCCGCGAGTTATTTCCCGAAGATCATCCCTACCATCCCAACGTGATTGGTTCGCATGCCGACGTCGAAGCTGCGAAGCTCGAGGATGTTCGCGAATTCTTCCGCCAATATTACACCCCGAACAACGCTACACTGGCGATTGCCGGAGATTTCGACAGGCAGCAAGTGAAAACTCTGGTGGAAAAATATTTCGGAACTATTCCTCAAGGTCCGCCGGTACCGAAGGTCACCGTGGCCACGCCTCCCATTACCTCGGAACGCCGCAAGATCGTTACGGATCAGGTACAACTCCCTCGCATTTACATGGGTTGGATCACTCCGCCTGTCTTTAAACCCGGGGATGTCGAATGTGATCTGTTTGCAACTATCCTGGCAGGAGGCAAGAGCAGCCGGCTTTACAAGGCATTGGTTTATGAAAAGGAGATCGCCCAGGACGTCAGCGCCAGTCTTCAAGGTACACAACTTGGATCGATTTTCGAACTCGAAGTAACGGCGAAACCGAATGTGAAGCTCGAAGACCTCGAGAAGGCTATCGACGTGGAACTGGACAAAATACGCGCAGAGGGAGTGAGTTCCGCAGAAGTAGTGCGCGCCAGGAATGTTACCGAAACTGCCTTGGTGCGCGGACTGCAACGCACCAACGGTGTCGCCAACCGTTTGAATTACTACAATTTTTACGTGGGTACCCCGGACTATTTCTCGCAGGACCTAGCTCGCTACGACGTGGCAACTCCCGCCGATGTTACCCGCGTAATTCAGAGCGTGTTCAAGAGCAGTGCTCGCGCGGTCATCTACGGGGTCCCTGGAGAAAAGGTAGTTAGCGAAGTTCCGAAGACCACGGATGAAGAAAACAAGAGGCAGGCCACAGTCGCCGGACAAAGCAAGAGTGCTATGGCCGATGAGGCCTGGCGTGCTACACCGCCAGTCCCCGGTCCGTCTCCAAAATTCACACTTCCCGTGGCTAAACAAGTGAAGTTGGCCAATGGGCTCTCTGTCCTGCTGGTGGAACGTCACAATCTTCCCCTTGTTTCGGCGACACTTTTTTCTCTCAGCGGCAGCGAGTTGAATCCTGTCGATAAACCGGGGCTGTCCAGTTTCACGGCCAATATGCTCGGCGAGGGCACAACGACGCGTTCTTCGCTTAAATTTTCCAATGATACCGACCAGATAGGTGCGACCTTTGGTTCTGAAGCCGGTTACAGCAGCGCTTTTCTGGAGCTGACCACCCTGACATGGAATGCACCGGACGGTTTCGATCTTTTGGCCGACGCAACCTTGCACCCTGCTTTTGACGCCAAAGAGATTGAACGCCTGCGCAGCCGACGCATCACCGCCGTCTTGCAGGAAGACGACGAACCTGGTTCCATCGCGTTTCGCGTTTTGAATCGAACTCTGTATCCCAATAGTCCATACGGATACTCGGTACTGGGCACCGAAGCCTCGAATAAAACCATAACTCGCGACGACTTGCTGGCTTTCTGGAGGCAGGGATTCGTTCCGTCCAACTCCATCCTGGCCATAGCCGGCGATCTTTCGGAAGCCGCGTTGACAGAACTCGCCAACAGGTATTTCGGCAGTTGGATCGGCCCTGCATTTACCACCAAGGTTCCCGCGACGCCCGCGCCACCTGTGCCTCTGACGCTCATTGTCGACAAGCCAGGTGCGCCACAAACGTTTCTCGCCGTCACCGGCTTGGGTGCCAGCAGGACCACGCCGGATTACGTGCCTCTGGAAGTCATGAATACGGCGCTTGGTGGATTGTTCTCGAGCCGCATCAATATGAATCTGCGCGAGGAACACGGCTACACCTATGGCGCTTTTTCTTCTTTCCAGTTTCGACGCGGTGTCGGGCCATTCCTAGTCGCGGCCGGAGTGCGGACGGATGTAACTGCGCCGGCGGCAGGAGAGATGCTCAAGGAAATCAAGCGCGTTCGCGAATCAGAAGTTACCACAGACGAACTGAGCAAGGCAAAAGACTCGTTCTCGAAAACTCTGGTCGCCAATTTTGAAACGGTAGAGGCGACGTCATCAACAATCGGTCTTCTGGGTGTCTTTGGGCTTCCGTTGGGCTATTACCGTGACCTGCCTGCCGAGATTTCCAAGGTGAATTCTGCAGACACACTTCGAGTTGCCAAACAATATCTGCACCCCGAAGCCATGATTGTGGTGGCCGTAGGCGACAAGGCAGTCATCGAGCCAAAACTCAAAGAATTACACCTGGGAGAATTAAAGATCGTTCACTAAACTGGGAATACCAAGACAAAAAAGGCCGGGAAATTTCCCGACCCTCAGTCCGTTCCGTGCTTCGGCTTCCACTCTTGTGGCAGTCTATATCTTCTTGAAAAGGTGCACGACTCTCTTTCCGGCGTCTTCGGTAGAATGGACAGTAATCTTGCCGGTCTTGCTTGCACTCTCGCCAATACCCTTCGCTGCCCCTTCTGTGTCATGCCCCGCGACCTCACGAGCCTGCTCGGTGCCATCAGCCGTCTTTAACGTAACAGTTTTGCCGGCTTTACCGACCTGGGTAACCATCCCGTCGACAGGCTCCTCGCCGTCTTTTCCCAGCTTGTCGATTTCCACGCCGGTCTCGTGCATGCCCTTGGCGATGTAGTGCGCTGCTACTTCGGAGCCCCGGCAATACCAGGATCAGTGACTTTGTGGCAGCTTGCCGCGAAAGCATGACGTCCTGCGTGGAAAGGTGCAGATCGTCGAAGCGCAAAGTCAGAAATCCTTGGGGGCAACTCCGGCCCTTTCACCGGTGTTGCTGCTGAATTTTCCTCCGCGGTATCCATTTTCATTGCAGGGATCTGAGAAGCTGCAGTTTCCACGGAAAAACTGGAAATAATTTCTAGCCGGCGATTGTCGGCGAGTCGAAAATCTTCTTTTTTGAGACTCGCAACGGTTGGTCAATGATCTCGGCCACGACTACGCCGACGAGAACAATATTTAGGCGCAATTTAAACGTCGCAGGAGAATTGTGCGAATTGATTTTGTCATTGGCCGCCTAGGAGACTTGGGATAGTTGCGAGCTTGCGAAGGGTGCCGGAGTCTGACCTGATGACAAATACACAAAAGGAAAAATGCTGCCAAGCAGAATAAAAGAAACTTTATTTCCGAGAATACGGGGAGTCCGCCTTAAGGAATGGTCACAACGAATCTCGCCCTTCTGACATCCTGCTTCAATCGGATATTGTTGGAACAAGGCCGACGTAATGAGGTGTCCCGGAAGCAAGGAAATGGCCATACCCCCCGCTGAACCTGCTCCTTCGACTACGACACGTAAATGGAATTCACGGTTACCGTTTTGAAAAATGAATGCGGTTACCAGGAAACATTCAGTGACACCAAAGCCAGTCTGGTTCAAAAGGGCCAGCTGGAAGCATGCGCACGGACTACTCGACCAATTGAAGGTTTAAAGAGATGCGGACCCCGTTGATTAGCACCTGGCTCTTGTCGATCAGCGCCTGATTCGTGATTTCGGAATCGGCAAATTGCTGCGCAAGGTTTTTCGGCAGGATGAACTCCACCGCCTCAGAACGTTCCTTTGCGCCGGGGGCGGTCGCGAAGAGGTTCACCACGGAAAAATCGTAAATGTCGAAATTCGCATCCCTCGGGACACTCACCAGAATATCCTTCAGCTTTGGCGCCAGGAAAAGGTCAAACGTTTGCGCGGCCCGTTTGTAGATGGACGTTTTCTCCGCATCAAAATGCAGCGCGTTGTGAAGCGTCATCTGCAACGCCATCTGTTTATTGACAATCAAGAAGGCCGGCGGGTCGTAGTCCACAAACTGGTATTTGGCTTTGCCTTCATTCGTCAGAGCGTCCAGCTGCGTCTTGTATTCGGCTTGAAGTTTTTCCGCGTCTTCTGGCTTGGCGGCGGGTTTGGACTGCGAAAGATCCGGTTTCGGTGGAACCGCACTCTCGCTCGATGGGTAGGTCAATCCGCTGGAAGAACTGCGAAAAAGCGACGTGCTGCTGTGGCTTGCAGAGGCAGAAGAAGCGGCAGGGGTCGAAGTTCCCGGCGATATCGAACTTCTCCTCGGTAGGCTCTCAACCAGCAGCGGGTCTTTCTCCAGAAGCGACAGCCCGTATTCTTTGCCGCCGAGGAAAATCTGCGACTGATTAAGAAGGTCCTGTCGTGTCTGATCGTTTGCGGCCTGCGCAAGCCGGAAAGCATCCTTGCGGTCCACAACTATTACCAGATATTCCTTACCTTCGTAGTCGTAGCTACTCTCATCCGCACGCGTGTGGTAGGAGACTTCAAACCCAATGGCATCGCAACTTACATCCGGAGAGATCCCTTGTGTTACGGTGCGCAGAATGGGAAGCAGCACATCCTGAAAAGTGCGGGCGGCCCGTTCGTTGCGCGTGAACTTGTCCGAATCATATGCCGCGTTATAGTTTCCGGTGATTTTCAACACCGTGCGATCGCGAAATTTTACAAACTCTAGGCCGCGGGAGTCCGCTTCCGCCTGCTTCGACGGCTCGAGTCCCACATACCGGCTTAGATAGAAGGCAAAGGGGAAATGCATGTGTGCAATACTTTGATTCAGCGTTTTGAGCTCTTGAAAATACTGCCTTTCGAGAGCCCTCAGATCCGGATCACGGATCTCATTCGGGCTGATTTGCGCGAAAGTGGAACCTGCCATCAAAACCACAGCAGACAGAGTGCTGAGCCAGAGTGAAGGAAGGAAATGCTTGGATGATCGCGCTAAGTTCACCTTTGAATCTTACCATTCACGGCTTCGCTGGGTATGGCGAGCCTGGCCGACCAAGCCTTTGATAGGCAGGTTGCGCAATCGCCCGCGTAAATGCCACGACCGCGTTGATCTCCCCGGGAGAGAGCGTTCTTCCATAAGGCGGCATCATCTCGGATTTTCCCAAAGCGTTGCCACCTAGCGCGATGATGTTGACCATGAATTCGTCGCTCTCCGCATTCAATTTCTCACCGTCATTCATCAGCGGCGGAATGGGAATCAGGTTGCTGCGATTGGACGGCCCAGCTGGCGAAGCGTCGGCGTGGCACCATACGCAATATTGATAGAATACGCGCTTTCCTTGGGATTCCTGATAGCCGAGCTTCACCAGTTTCTGCGCGTCGTTCCAATCCGGTTCTGTGTCATAGGCTCCGAAAGCCTCGTCGGGTTTCACGGCCGCAACTTTCTTGCATCCAGAAAGTCCAACAGCACAAAGCACGCTGGCTGACAGCATCGCTGGGAGGATCAGTTTGGAGATCATCGGCCTCCTCCTTGCGTCCTGGTTTGCGCGATGGAAGCGCTGGCACCGGTTTGCGATTTGATACCGGAGCGTAATGTCATCAAATACGCTGTGAGAGCGTGAATTTCGTCGTCGGTAAACGTACGTCGTGGTTCGATCGTGTCGGCCTGCAGTGCCTGCGGGTTACGCAGCCACGCCTCGATCCACGCGGGCGTGAGCCAATTGCCCGCGTTGTTGAGGTTTGGTCCAACATAGCCTCCACCAGCCCCGATCGTGTGGCAGGACTGGCATTGGTATTTCACTTCATACAATTGCTTTCCCAAGGCCGCCATGGCCGGGGTGTATTTCTTCAAATCGATGCTATTCGGATTCACGTCGGCTTTTTGTACCGACATGGAAAGATATTCGGCAACAATTGTCGCGTCCTCATCTGTCATGTTGAATTGCGGCATGCGCAAGATCAACGTGGGGCGAATGGTCTGCGGATTCTTCAGGAAATCCGCAATCCACTTTTTCTGTGCGCGGCTGCCTTCAAAAGAAAGATCCGGAGCGAGTGTTCCGCCGTACCCGTCAAATTTGTGGCAGGCGTAGCATTTGTAACGTTCATAGACTTCGGCAAATTGGCCGACGGCCTGATAATTGTAGTCTTTCTTGACAACCAGTAGGTGCTGCAGTTCGCTGGTGGATTTCGGTCCGGTCTGGCTCAATAATGCCGTCGTTACCGCTTCGAGATCAGCCTGATTCCAACTGTACTGTGGCATGCGCGATGCCGGATTGACCGAGACTGGATCTTGCAGCTTCGTCTGAATGTAGGAGAGTAGGTTGTGTTGAATCTGGGCCTTCCCAAATTCCAGTTCGGATTCGTTCTTTGCGCCGAGCGCTGTCAGGTCGGGGCCAAAATCCTTTTGCGTGGTGTTGCCCTGCACGTTATGACAACTAGCGCAGCCCTTTTCCAGAAACAACCGCTTGCCGGCCTTGATTTCGTCTTCGGTGGGCTCACCAAGCTGCGGGGTGTTCGTCAGCAGATCGGAGTCCGTCAATTTTGTCATCACGTAGTGCGAAACTTTGTAGAGGTCTTCGTCGCTCCAGCCATAGCGAGGCATATTACTGTGCGCCAGGTAGCCTTGCGGATTGCGCAGCCAAGAAACCAGCCACTGCTCGTTGACTTTACTGCCGACTTTCGTGAGTTCGGGTCCGACATTTCCGCCGATCAGTTTTGTCTCTCCCGCGCGAGTGACAGAAAGAGAATGGCAGGTGGTGCACATCATTTGTCGGAAGCGGACCTCGGAGAGGCTGATCAGATCGGGTTTCTTACTCCACGTGGCGACAACCGCTGGATTGATCTTGTAGCTCTCAATTGGCTTGCTTTTCTGGGCGCTTAGATAACCGGAGAGCGCCACAATTTCATCGTCTTTCAGCCGAAACTTCGGCATTCGAGACTCGTCACTGTTTTCGTATCCATTGATGGTGACGTTTCCATCTTTGTCGAAAACAGTCCGCGGCTCTTTCAGCCACTTATAGATCCACTGGCGAGATACTTTGTAGCCCAAACTGGAAAGATCTGGTCCCAGCATCGGGGGATCGATATTGGAAAGTTTGTGGCATGCCTGACAATTCAAGCGCGACAGCAGTTCGCGCCCGCGAGCCAATTGTGGAGTCTCTTTCAGGTCCGCCTGGTGACAACTTCCGCAGGAGGCCTGCAAAAAGTGAGCCGGCAAAATGGGCTGTTCCCACGCGAGCGTGGTTTCATGCGCTTCGGCTACTTCCGTTGCAGGGCCTTGCCCGCGATGACAAATGGTGCAGCCCCAATCGCGAACGTTGTGGGGAATCGATGGATGGGCGCGAAATGGTTGAGGTACGGAAGCGTCCGCCAGACTCGGTTGCGTGATGCCCTGATGGCAAGTAACACAACGATCGACAACCTTCATTCCGGGAATCCAGGCCTGATCTATATTGGGGTTATAATCGGCGAGCAATTTCTTCGTGTCGGGGCGTCCCTGAGCAAAGTGCAAGAACGATCGTTTGTAGCGCTTCCATTCGGCGCGAAAATCTTTCACCGGCGAAATCGCGAGAACCAGCACGCAGACTACAGTTGCCACGGCAAACGTCAGCCGCACTCTGTAGGACAATTTGCCCATATCTTCAGCTGCCATGTGTCCCCCAAGGCCAAACCCAGGACCAACCCGGGCCGCGGAAGAACGTGCCCACGACGGTCAAGGCGATCGCGGTGCTCAGGAACCAGGTCATCACCCACCAGGAAAGTGGTTTGTTGCGCAGAGCCCCCATCCAGCCGAAAGTCGGCTCCGAGAAGTAGGAAGCTACCAGAAGACCGGCGACCAGCACGGTCGGAACAATGATGGTCCAAGCGTCCACGACAGCAAGGATAACCAGCAAGGCAGCAACCACGATCAGAACGACCGTGAAACGCTTGGTAGCAGACTCAGACCACAGCGGCTTCGCTTCCACGTTTACGCTGAAATAGGGGATCACCACCAAAGCGACCAGGATCAACGTGGGAATCAGAATGCCGGCAACGAAGGGCGGGAAATAGTGCAGCAACTCCTGCAGGCCCAAGAAGTACCAGGGAGCTTTTGCCGGATTGGGCGTCAACAACGGATTGGCAAGCTGTTCCAGAGGAGCGTCCCAGAAAAATGCGGCGATCACCATGGCGATGATCAAGACTTCAAAGACGATCGCCTCACGCACGAGTAGATGCGGATAAGTCATCAATTTCGGAACGCGTTCGTCTTTCACCTTGGCGGAAATATTTCGCGTGATGAAAACAATGCGGCGAGGATCTTTCTTAGCGTCCGAACTGAAACCGGATTGAATATTAGTTTTTTCCATCATCGTCTTTCGATTGAACCGTCAAGCCACCATCCTTCTGCACGCGCCAGAAGTGCACGCCGATGAGAAGGAATGCAAGCAACGGAAGTATCACTACGTGCAACACGTAGAAGCGCAGCAACGCGTTTTCGCCAACGATATTTCCACCCAGTACGACGAATCGCACCTTGCTGCCTACTACCGGCATAGCGGAGATAATGTTGGTTCCAACGGTTACCGCCCAGAAAGCCAACTGGTCCCATGGCAGCAGGTATCCGGTGTAACTAAGAAAAAGAGTAAGCAGCAGTAGTACGACACCGACTACCCAGTTGAATTCGTGAGGAGGCTTGTAGCCACCACGATAGAAAACGTGAAACATGTGCCAGAACACCAGCAGGACCATGAGGTGCGCCCCGATGCGATGCATATTGCGCAGAAATACCCCGTTTGAAACTACAAAGCGCAGATCCTTCATGTCGTGATAAGCATTCGGCGCGGCAGGATGGTAGTAAAACATCAGGAGCACGCCAGTGATCACCAGGATAATGAAAAGCAGGAAGGAGAGCGAACCAAGATAGTAGGCCACTCGAACGCGCAGCGACTTTTCCCGAACCTTTACGGGCATCCAATGAAGAAAAAGGTTTCCGAATACCGCAAGGCTGCGGGTTCGATTGGTCAGGGCAGGCCCGCCCCGGAAGATCGATTTCCAGACTCGAGACTCGCGAAGAATTTCTAAAGCGCTGGTTAGGGAAGTCGCCATAATTACCTCAAGCCCTCAAAACCTGATCGGCTTTAATCGTTTGCAGTTTATCGACTTGCAACTCGCCGTCGACAGTCAGTGTGATGGAGTAGTGCGGAAGCGGGCGCGGCGCAGGGCCTTCAATCTTTTTTCCTTCGGGATTGAATTTACTGCCGTGGCACGGACAAGCAATCATATTTGTTTCTGGCTTCCACTGTGTAACGCAACCAAGGTGGGTGCAAACCGCGGAGACCGCGTAGAAGCCGCCGGAGGTGCGCACGATGTAGACTTGCTGGTCTTGCAGAATGGTGACAGAGTTCACAGGGTAAAGATCAGGGTTGCCGGCGCGGAAGGTAGAGGCAGGCTCGAAGAGAACATTCGGCGAGAAGTATTGATAGGTTAGTGCGATGCCACCGAGGCCAGCTATCCCTAGCGCACCTAAAGTCAGTTCACTTAGAAAATCGCGACGTGACACTCCCGTCGCCGGAGGCAACATGTCGTAGCGGACTGCACCAGTCGATTTCGTGTCGTTCATGGTCGTAGCACAATCTCCTCGCGTTCGATGATGTCTGGTTCATCGTCAAAAACTTCAAAAGCTTCCATGGAAATGGTATGCGCGGGGCAACGCTCCGCGCACAAACCACAGCGGATGCAGACCGTCTCGTCTTTCACCATCACTGCGCCATCAATCAGGTTCAGTTCTTCGGAGGAAATATGTTGAAGATCGATGGAGCGAAGGTCCTTTTCGGTCGCTAGGCGCTGTTTCTCCTCCTCGGTAAAAGTAAACTGTTTAAGAGGAATCAGAGAAAGGCAATTCTCCGGGCAAACATCAACGCAGCCGCCGCAAAGAATGCATTCGGTTCCGGTAATTTCGTTACCTTCAAAAATCGTGTTGATCCAGCACTTCAGACAGCGGCTGGCTTCCTCGCGTGCTTCCGGCTCCGTGTAGCCGGTTTCGACTTCGGCCACGCCGGTGCGACGGTCGATCGGAAGTACCGGGACATTTAGGCGAGAATACTCGTCGTAATGCTCGGCCATTTCGTGGTGGTCGAGAACGGTGATTTGTACGTGACGGGATTTGGGCTTCCACGCTGGCCCGCGCAGGAACTTATCGATCTCCACCGCCGCTTTCTTACCGTCGGCGACGGCATTGATGATGAGGCGCGGCCCAAAGGCGATATCGCCAGCTGCAAATATTCCGGGAGCCGTGGTCATTAGCGTTTCAGGATTGATTTTGAGGGTCCCCTGCCGCGTTGTTTCCAGGCCGTCTTCCGGCTTCAGGAAGGAAATATCGGAGGACTGGCCGATCGCGAGAATAACTGTGTCACAAGGAATGACAGATTCCGTGCCTTCCGCAAATTGCGGGTTAAATCGCTTGTTGTCGTCGAATACGGAAACACACTTGATCACTTCCAGGCCGACCAGCTTGCCATTCTTGCCTACGAACTGTCGGGGGCCCAGTGACGGTCGCAGCTTCATCCCTTCCAATAGGCCTTCGTGAATTTCTTCCTCTGATGCGGGCATTTCTGCCCTCGATTCCAGGCAAACCAGTTGGACCTCGCGAGCGCCCATGCGGAGGGCCGCACGCGAAACATCCATGAATTCCTTCATGGCCACATCCATCTCGTTGGAGGTCAATTCATTGGGCAGAGCCTCTCCCGCCGGTTTCAGTTGCTCGCGCATCGCCGAGCGCGCTACGTCGATAGCGACGTTTCCCCCGCCAATCACGACGACTTGCTTGCCAACTTCAAAGCGGTAGCCCAGATTGACGTTCAGAAGAAAATCGATGCCCTTGACCACTCCGTCGAGTTCATTCCCGGGTAAATTAAGGTCGCGACTGCGGTGCAAACCGAATGCCATGAGAATGGATTGGTACCCTTGCCGCTTCAAGTCTTCGAGTGTGAAATCGCGCCCGAGACGCTTGTTCAATTTGAGCTCGGGACCGAGGTCAAGGATTTCTCGGATCTGCGCGTTTAAAACATCGCGCGGTAACCGGTATTCAGGAATTCCCAGGTGCATCATGCCGCCGGGTACCGCGGCAGCTTCAAAAATGGTTACGGGATATCCCAGCAAAGCCAAATCATGCGCGGCAGACATGCCCGCTGGACCAGAGCCGATGATGGCGATTCTGTCAGAGCGCATTGGGCGAACTTTTCCGGCGAAAACGTCGAGTGGATTGCGGGACTCGGGCCCATAGCGCTCAGTCACAAAGCGCTTCAAGGCGCGAATAGAAATTGGTGCGTCAAACTGTCCACGGCGGCAAGCGGTTTCACAAGGGTGTCCGCATACGCGGCCGCAGATCGAGGCGAACGGATTTGGCACCCGGGCGTAACGGTAAGCGTCTTCGTAATTTCCTTCTGCAATGAGTGAGACGTAACGTCCCGCCTGCGTGTGCACGGGGCAGGCTTGCATACAAGGGAAATTCGACTCGAGCCATTCCAGATCAACGAGTTTCGTTCTCGTGGTCACCGTTACGCTCTCCGGGTGCTGTGCCGAGTTATTTCTTTACAGTCAGGTCGGCTGTTGCCCCAGCTGCGGTGACTTCCACAGCCTGGGTGGTAACTTTTCCGTCTTCACTCCACGTCTTGAGGGTGTAGTTTCCCGCAGGAACGTTTTTGATTTCGTAGCTTCCGTTCTTGTCGGTGACGGCGTAATAGGGAGTTGGGGACACCACGATGTAGCCATTCATTTCCGGGTGCACGTTGCAGAGAAGGGAGACGATTCCAGGATCATTAAATTGAAACGCCTTTTTTTCGCCCTTGGGCCAAGTGCCCAGGTTGTGAGCAAGCTTTTTGTTGCCGCTAATACTGGGCCAATAGACATTGTGACCGACCGGATCGCTATTCAAGAACTCAACGGTCGTTCCCACCTGCACTACGCTGACATGCGGGATGAAGGACATCCTGGCCTGATCGACCACCGGCTTAACAGTTGGTGCCTCGAATTTCTTGTCCGGAATCGCATCCACGTAAACGGCAATGTTTTCAGCTGATTTGATGCCTTGGACGCTTACTTTTCCCTTGATGTCCCCGGCGTGGATTGCACCCGCCAGGAGTATTGCCAAACCACACACCGCGACTGCCTTGCTTGCAAATGAAAGTAGCTTCATGATTCTCCTCGATTTCTCAGGTATTCCTGGGAATCTTTGTGAAACGTTGAATCGCGTTTAGAAAACGTAGTCGATTCCGGTAACGAAGGTGTTCGGCCGGAAAAAAAGTGCCGCCTCAGAGTTGGCGTTCGTGTATGGCTGAGCCCAGTGATATTGATACTCGCCGGCGATTTTGATATTGGCCCGCACGAGAATCTGGAATCCGGGGCTGAAGCGATTACGCGTTTGATATTCGGAGACTAGGCCATTGTAAAAATCAGTCGGAGAATTCACGAAGTCGTAACGCATAGTGGCGATGAACCACGGAAAGATCCAGTAATTTGCGCCGACAAATCCACCGGTATAGGTAATGGGATGGGCATGGGCGATAGTTTCTGCCTCTGCGTCGACGATGTGATTTACATCGTGACCGACCATACCAAGAGCAAGGAGCTCTAACTTCCTGTACTTGAAGCGGAGATCGCCACCAACTCGGTAAAAGGGCTCATTGATGTTACCGAGGAACGGATATTGGACACTACCGATGTTTTGTACGTTTTTCCCGTAGTAATAGAATCCGCCGACGCGGAGTGAGGTGTGATCGCGCGGTCCGGTTGGTCCGGCTGCCTGGATTGCCTTGCGGCTTTCTGGATCGCGCTCGAGATTGAATTTGTAGGAAGCGCGAAGATAGACATCTTTCGTGTTTCGCATGGCGGGGCCGTCGTTGCTGCCGTTACCCAAGGTGGCGGACCAGGAGAAATTCCCATTGTTGGGATAGCCCCCGAATTCAATCGCACGCTGCGGAGCACCCATGACAAAAGGATTGTTCGTTGTGCCAAAAGCTCCGGCCACATTTGCCTGGTCGTACACGTCGTAATCGGAAAGGTAGATGGTTCGAGCTTGGGTGAAAGGCAAGTCGAGCTCGAATTGCCCCATGCGGACATTGAGTGCGTTCTTTGGAAGATGGAAGAAATGGCCGAGGTCGTTGTATTTCAGGTAGCCGTCCCCAAGGCCGCCATCAGCGCCTGAACCACCGGTGGAAAGGTCGTCGTCCACCCAGAAGGATAGATTTGGGCCAAAACTGCCGGCCCCGATAAAGGTGAAGGTATTCGGCGCGAAGAGATCTGTTCGAGGAACGAAACCATTGGTCTGAATGACCGATTTTGGCTGGTTGGCGTTCCAATTGAAGTAGCCTGAATAGCGGAATGAGATTGGAACCGTGCCAGGAATCTCGCCCGGATAAACCGCTTCAGGAAAAGCTTCCTTCTGGGCCTTCGAGCCCAGCATGACAGGTTCTTGCTTAACGAAAACTTCATCATCTTTAGGAAATTTAAATCCGTTCTTCTTGAAAGCCTCGCCAAAATCGTTCAATTCCGGAAAGTTGTTATGGCATGTGGTGCATGAAGTTTGGTACTTACGTGAAAAAGCTGGAATGGCTTTGGTCTTCGGCACCATCGCAAAAAACGACAGCACGAAGAGACCACAGGCAACCAAGAAAAAAAGCGACTTCCCGTTGCGTGATTGGCTTTTCATATCGACGGATTCCACCCTTCCCGAGAGAGCGTGTGTAGATTGTGACCGGTGAAACACAGTGCTATGCGGAACGACCATCATTGTCGAGCCTACGTCACGCTTGTACGGTGACTGTCGTCACTTGATCCTGTGACCGCCGTCACTTTGGAGTCATTGCCAATCCACCGACGGTCTGAAGGCGTAGGCAAGGAGCGTGGTTCCGCGCAAGGAGCCAGTGATTTCCTCGGAGAAAGGGGCGCGCCTTATTTGAATAAGCGGATTACGCCCGGCACCCAATGGTTGATACAGGGAATGATTCTATTCTTGGCGATAAAGGCGTTCCCATTGAGAGTGGCCGTAATCAGTTTTTGGCAATTGGAGAATCGCCAAAAAAAGATCGCTCCCTCCTTGCCCCACAGAATCGCATATGATGGCTTTGCACCGGAGGAATCATGCCTATCCAGGTCCGCAGTTTAATCAAAGTCGCCCTGCTCATCGTGACGTTAGCTTTCCTGCCCGCGACTGCTCGTGCCAAAACTAATATCGATCTCAATCCGAACCTCGACTTCACAAAGTACAAAACATTCGCGTTCATCGGTGGGGTCGAACATCTTGCGATGATGCAGGTCAATCCCAATCAACTGCGCGACACCATTCACGACTCTGTTTCCCGTGGACTAACACAGCGTGGCCTCAAGGAAGTCCGCCGCGACCAGAATCCTGACCTGGTGGTCCGCTATCTGGCTGAAAGTAATAGTCAGGTTAATTACGCGGGCGATGACAATTGGGGCGGTTACGATAAGTTCACCGCCGATTGGTGGTCCTTGTCCTACACGCTCTGGTTCACCTCAACCACTCGCGAAGGCTCGCTCATGATCGATCTAATT
This sequence comes from Candidatus Acidiferrales bacterium, assembly GCA_963741165.1. GTDB lineage: Bacteria > Acidobacteriota > Terriglobia > Acidiferrales > UBA7541 > Acidiferrum. Next base: position 300,547 of record CAVUHB010000005.1, read on the forward strand.
GACGCAAAGCGCCGCGATCTCGCCTGGCGTCTTTTCCTGCAGGAGAAAATCCTCAACGTCGACAAAGCTCCGGAAAAAATCGAGAAGGAAATCGCCAAAGGTTTCGAAAGCTACCCACCTACCGATAAGGACAAACAAGAAGTCCGCAAGGAGCATGCCAAACCGGCTCCCAAAAATCAAAAACCTGAATTTCAGTGATCAGCAGTATCGCGAATGGCATAGCGGTTTCGCGATCAACCTTTGTTGACCGATCTGGTACAAACGTGGTGGCTGGTACAGGGGATGTCCAGTAACTTATCGGGACATGGCGGGGAACTCCTCGCTTAGCAAGAGACGTGTAACTTTTCTCGGTAATGCCCTATGGTCCGGGACAGCTCCCGAGCCGCCTAGGAGAAGCTTGTGGGCACTTTTCCTGGCTTTCTGCTGGTCTTGTCGCTTACGGTAATAGGGACAGACAGTCGAGGAGATCAACCATTCTCCCGCGCGAGACGTCCAATCACTCTTGCAACTAGATTGCTATGCTAGGATGGCGCCTTCCATGAACACGTTGATGAGGGACATTCGTTTCGCACTTCGCTCATTCGTGAACAATCCTGCCTTCGCACTGGCCGCGGTATTGTCGTTGGCGATTGGAATCGGCGCGAATACTTCCATATTCAGCGTTGCAAACGCGCTGCTGTTCCGCCCGCTACCGTATGAAGACTCGAACCGATTGGTAATCCTGTGGAATCGTTCACCGGGCCTGAACATCAGTGAAGATTGGTTTTCGACAGCCCAGTATTACGACATCAAGACGGGGCACCATGGATTTGAGCAGATCGCGATCGCGATTGGCGGCAACTACAACTTGACTGGGCAGGGTGACCCGGAACGGGTGGGCGTCATCCGTGTCTCATCGAATCTTCTTCCCATGCTCGGTGCGCACCCGGCTCTCGGCCGTCTGTTGACACCGGACGAAGACTCTCCGGGACGTCCGGCCGCGGCCTTGCTGACGGACGGCATCTGGGCGCGGCGTTTCGGCCGCGATCCGCGGATGATTGGCAAGTCCATCATCATCAATGGACAAACCTATGAAATAGTTGGCATCCTGCCGCCACGCTTTTCTTTGCCGCGGGAAGTTCTCCCCTTGCTCGACGGAACGGAACAGACGGAGATTTTTCTGCCGTTGCCGCTTGCGCCCACGGCTTCGCAAGTGCGGACCCAGGAAGATTACAACATCGTCGGAAAGCTAAAGCCGATGGTTTCGCTGACGCAAGCCCAGGCGGAGATGGATACCATCACGGCACGGCTGCGTCGCGACTTCCCAGATAACTATCCACCTAATGGCGGACTGACCTTCAGTATCGTGCCGCTTCTCGAGCAGGTTGTTGGCAACGTGCGCCGCGCTTTGCTGGTGCTACTTGGGTCCGTGGGCTTCGTGCTGCTGATCGCTTGTGCCAACGTTGGCAATCTCTTGTTATCGCGTGCCGTGGCGCGCCGGCAAGAAATTGCCGTGCGGACCGCATTGGGTGCCAGCCGATGGCAGATCGTTCGTCAATTATTGACGGAGAGCGTGCTGCTTTCGCTCTGTGGTGGAACGTTAGGCATGTTCATCTGCCTTCTCAACGTAGAGTGGATTCACATTTTGGGAACGAAGAGCATCCCGCGACTACAGGACGTGGGGATCGACGGACGCGTGCTCCTGTTTGCGCTGTTGCTCTCCCTTTTCTCCGGGATTCTCTTCGGCCTTTCTCCAGCCTTGCGTATTTCAAAGCTGGACTTAAATTCGACTTTAAAAGATACGAGCCGTGGGGCAGCTGGAACGAGGGCGGTGTGGGGTCGCGGTAATAGCGTTAGGGGGCTGCTCGTTGTTTCGGAGTTGGCGCTTTCCCTGGTGCTATTGATCGGTGCAGGGCTTCTCATCCGAAGTTTCGCCCGCCTGCAAGATTTGCTGCCCGGGTTCAACCCACACGGCGTGCTCACGTTCGACCTGACGATGACCGGCCGAAAATACGACGACAAACAGAGGATCCTGAATACGTACCGGCAGCTTTGGGAACAGCTGGAGCATTTGCCTGGAGCGAATGCAGCGGGCGGAGTCACGTCACTTCCTTTGAGCCAGGCCTTTGCGTGGACGCCGATCACCGTCGAAGGACGAACGCCGCTTCCCGGCGAGAAATTTATTAATGCCGACGAACGGCTAGTTGGTGGGAACTATTTTGAAGCGATGGGAATTCCGCTGCGGCGTGGTCGATTCTTCGCCGAACAGGACACCCTGACCAAGCCAATCGTGGTCATCGTTGACGAGTATATGGCTGACGAACTGTGGCCAGGACAGAATCCCATCGGCAAGCGGATTCATATTCTAGAACTTCAGGCGAAGGACCCGTGGCAGACGGTAGTTGGCGTGGTCGGACGCGTGAAGCAAGACTCTTTGGACTCAACCCCACGAATCGCTTTCTACCTGCCCCACACGCAATTTCCCACGCGAGCAATGACTGTAGCCCTACGAGGCTCCATGGATCCCTCTGCTATGGTGACCGCCGTCAAGGATGAGCTGCGAAATCTCGATCCGGATCTTCCAATGTACTATGTTCGAACGATGGAGCAGCGTGTGGACGAATCGCTGGCGCGTCGGCGTTTCTTGATGCTGCTTCTGGGGGGCTTCGCCAGCATCGCTCTGGTTCTCGCAACGATTGGCATCTACGGCGTGATGGCGTACCTGGTCAATCAGGGAACTCGAGAAATTGGGATTCGAATGGCCCTGGGCGCTTCGCAGCGCAACGTCCTGAGTCTTGTTATCCGGCGGGGGATGGCGCTCGCCCTTTCCGGGGTGATCATTGGTTTGGCAACAGCCTTCCTCCTTACCCGGCTGATTCGAAGCCTGCTCTTCGGCGTGGAAGCGACCGACCCAATTACATTTGCTGCGATTTCATTGCTGCTGTTCATGATCGCGCTGCTAGCCAGTTATATTCCAGCGCGACGCGCGACTAGAATTGATCCCATGGCCTCGCTGCGCTGCGAGTAGCGTAGTTTTGCATTTCAGGACACCCGCAGTTGTGCCCACCGCCCGATTGAACGCGGTCATCGGAGGATGGTCCGGTTGCGCGAACATACCAGGCACAGAGTCACCAGTCATTCTGTGTTTGCACACCCCATAGATAATCCTTTGAGGAGACTTCCTCGAGTGAAGCGAGCGTTCGGCGGCGCGATCAACTCGCCCATCCTGGCGCTCCGAGCGGCCCGAAAATCTGCTATGGCCCAGCCAGGCCGCAGCTGAAACAATCATTGCTTCTGAAACTCCGTGGAGCAATTCAGTGCTACGTTCACCCGCGTCGCCGTAACTTCGCTCTCCAGCAGTTTGATTGCAAGAGAACGGAAAAGTGCGTGGGTCTGACTGGCCGTAAATTCGTGACCGGGTGAATCGGCAACACTCACCAAGATGCCGGTTTATCCCGGTGCACCCCACTTGTCGCCACAACCGTAGATGTGGTGTTCACACACCTGGCAATAGGAATAATCGAGTTATGCTACCTCTGCGCACGGAAGAGAAGCGCACTGGGAGTCGCCTTTAGATTATGGAGACATGGGAAAAATCCGCTGCAAGTTCTCATTTGTCCCATAATCGTTTCGCCGCTGAGCTGCGTGGATTTGGGCTGCTGGGCATTCTCGCCGTGCTCGTCATTGCTGCCGGGCAGATCGTGCCACCGCTCAGCGCATTACTGGTTCTGGTGTGGACAAGGCTGTCGTGCACACCGTGGCGCGAGATAGGGTATGTGCGGCCCAAGAACTGGATAGGAAGCTTGGCCGTTGGCACCGCTTTCGGCATCGCTTTCAAATTCCTTATGAAGGCGGTCGTGATGCCGATGCTCGGGGCCAATCCAGTAAATCAGGCCTACCACTATCTGTCTGGAAATCGTGCTGCGCTCCCGGCAGCCGTCTTTACCATGATTGTCGTAGCTGGATTCGGGGAAGAGACCGTATTCCGAGGATACATGTTCGAACGACTCGGCAAGCTTATCGGACAGAACCTGACCGCCCGGATTTCGATTGTGCTCGTAACAGCGGCATTGTTTGGGTCAATCCACTATTTCTCGCAGGGACTGGCCGGCGCTGAGCAGGCGACGATCACGGGTCTCGTATTCGGGACGGTCTTCGCCGTCACTGGGCGGATTTGGATGCTTATGTGCGCACACGCGGCCTACGATCTTACAGCGGTCGCGATCATCTACTGGAATCTCGAATCCTTAGTCGCTCACCTGATCTTCAAATAGAGCGAGTAGTCATGGCCACGTACGCACACGCGTTAGTGGCTAACTGCTTGGTATTCGCCTGGTGATAAGAGATTCTGATATTGCTCCTAAGGCTTCTGGTCGGATCTCGGCCCACACGGAAGTAATTGACGAATCAGTAACCGGAGTTGAGGCACCAAATGATTATCATTCGTGGTGTTCAAAAGAAGACAGCGCAAACGGTCAAACTCCCCTCATCATCGAAGGAGAACAGGAAATGAGGGCGGTACCGTCTGCCCTGGGCGGGTATTGACGGTAGCAATTAGTTCGCCGTTCTTTTTTTGACCCCACGAGGGCTCCAACAACTTTCCTTTTACGAGGTGTCGATGTCACCAAATACAAACAACGAGGACAAAGACCGCGGAGTATTGAAAGCCAAAAGGGACCTGCTCTTCAAGCGGTTTGAAAAGAACCCTTCGCATATTCAACTTGCCGTCGAGATCAAGCTCATCGATGACCGCATTGCAGAGCACACCCGCGAGATGGTGCATGCATTCAATTCCTGACATCCGTGGCAACTGACCATACTCGTATCGTGGCATCAATAAGTTCAATTCACGGGTCAGGAAAAACTCCGCAGCCGTCTCATTAATTTTTCCAAATTGGAACAGTCCTTTTCACTCACCGCTTTGAATTTCAATCCCAGTCCGCCGCCGGGCTTTACATGTCGTACTACCGCATCGGCTCGAATTTGCCCCTCTTGGACTAGAAAATGAAGATTGGTCGTTGCACCTAGAGACTCTATCTTGGAGGTCTCTATAAACAACCCTCCCAGGCTGAGGTCCATCACGCGAGACAGGTCGCGGTCTCCGTTGCATTCCCAGTAGACCCACACATGCTTCCCGGACTCGACTCGTGAGTTGAGCCTTCGGGAAACGGCATGCAAAAGCAGGACCATCCATTCACCCACATCTATTTGCACGAAAGAATCCGGGGGGCTAGACGCGTATAACTGAGGGCGGGAATATACCCGATTGGGCGACCTGCGACAAGTCGAATTTATGATGACGGATCTTTTCCTTGGACACTCTCAGACCTTTGAGCCCTATTCTGGAGACCGGAGAAGGATACCCACTTGACCTCCGGTTACCCTACTTGCCGAGTTGCTCTAGCGCCGCACGGAGTGGCGCGCTCGAGATCTGAATCAGTCCACTGTACGGCGTGTACATTTCCAGGATCATCAGGATCGCACCAGAAACCGATAACGCGGCAACGAAATAGGCAGTGATGACGGTCGAGTTGCGCGGCGCGAAAAGCCCGAAACTGACGAAAATCATGCTAATCCAGAATATCAGGACGATCACCAGCGGCCTGGAAGCCGAATTAGTTCCCTGGGTGTACATTAACCAGCGGGTCTGTCCGAGACCTATTACCAGATTCAATGATTGGGCCTGCAGCGAGCGCTGTGCGTCGTCCCTCGGCTTGAGTTGATTGACGTTCTCGAGGAGATCTTCCGCCCCGCTAGAGGGCCGTTCCAAGGCCCTATTCCTTTTCTGCTCCTGCGGCCACACTCGATCGAGATTTTGGAGCACAACTTCGTGCAGGAGAGCGCGCGATTCCTTCGCCTCCGGTCCATAATGCGCCAACAGGCGATCCAGAAAAGCGATCTTCGCGGATACCTCCGTCAATTGCGTGCTCTGCGCGTCGTAGTTACTTTTTGCCGAAGAGACCAGGAGCCCAAGGACCAGGGCGGACATCGTGGCTACCAGCCCCATCCCTAGCTTGACGGCCTCTTTCGAGCCATCGCTCAGATGATGCTGCGGCAATGCGGCACGAAGATACATGCCCAAGATCGCGCCTCCGAATACGCACGCGAATACGATGAAACTAGTTGTGATGGAACTCATGGTCGGCCCACCTCTGGCCTCATCGAAGACGACGATCCCCGTCTTCGCCTAGCATCTTAACCGGAATGCCCAATTTGGACCCTCGTCTCGCGAATCGTATGTTCCTCCTACCCTGGACACAACAAATTTCCCAACAATACGGGCACCTATCGGCAGAACGAGAATGAGCCAACGCGGTTACCTGAGAAGTGTCGGCCACCGCAAATTTATCGGGGCATAGGCGAGCGGATTGTACGACGATAGTCCTTCACCTTGTCAGAGCCGCCACAACTGTTCCAGCGCAAACTGCCGCCCTCAACGTTCCATGCAATCACCAATCTACGATCTCTCTTTCACGCTCCCGTTGTGGCGCGAATGTTCTGGTTCATTCGGAAGAAATTTGTTGGATCGTACTCCTTCTTTACTGTTAGTAGCCGTTGATAGTTTTCCCCATAGGCGCCTCTCACGCGCTCTACCGATTCATCGTTCCCCATATAGTTCACATACACCCTATCTCCAATGGCGGGCGTCATTCCTTCCCAGAACTCCTCGACCCAACGTTTTCCCTCTCGGCTCTGGGCCGGCTCCTCCCAACTCCCCAACAGCAGGAAATTGTAAGGCGCTTTCCGGTGCGGGAATGCCGTCGCTTGGGGAGAAATCCTTGCCGCCGATCCATGAATGAATTCCAAACCAAACCCGCTGCGTGACATAGGCTTGTTCGTGCCAAAATTTGCCAGCACGCGAAGCGTGTTATCGTTTATCTCCTTCAGAAATGCCGAGCGCCAGTAATGTTGTTTCCCCGGTTCCGCCCACCAATCGATCGCTTTTTGGAATTCAATGTAAGGCATGACTTGGAATTGATCAGCCAGCGGTTTGCCGAACGAGCGAAGTGGCTTTAGCACCCGTTCTCCCTCGGTCACATCGCCGCAGTAGCAGCCTGCCAATCCAGTGATTGTTACTCCATCTGGCAACGTAAGAACTGCCGCCATCAATCCGAGTTCATCTGGGGCACTGTCGGCGAACTCACACATGTACCGCAACGCTTCGACGGATTGCGACATGGGATGTGCCACCAGTCCTGCGAACACCGGTCCCTGTTCGTGAAGCTGGTACTCCAGCGAAGTCACTACTCCAAAATTGCCGCTCCCGCCGCGCAAGGCCCAGAACAAATCTGCATTTTCCTGGGCACTCGCTACCATCAGGCGGCCGTCCGCCGTCACCACATCTGCAGAGATCAGGTTGTCGCATGCCAGTCCGTGCTTGCCCATCAGCCAGCCCAGTCCTCCCCCCAGGGTGAGACCAGCGATCCCCGTCATGGAAATCGTGCCCATCGTTGTTGCTAGACCGAATGCCTGTGTCTCGCGGTCAAATTCATTCAGAGTCACTCCTGGATCGCTTCGCGCCACGCGCCGCTGCGGATCGATGCGAATCGTCTTCATCCGCGAAAGATCTATTACCACCCCGTCGTCGCAGACTGCCAGCCCTGCAACCCCGTGGCCACCGCTTCGTACGGAAACCAACAGATCGTGTTCTCGCGCGAACTTCACGCAAGCGATTACGTCCGCCGCGCCCGCACACCGTGCAATCACTGCTGGGTGCCGGTCGATCATAGCGTTAAACACTCTTCGTGCCTCGTTGTAGCCGGGATCTTCCCGGGAGATCACTTGCCCTCGCATCGCCGCTCGCAGTCCTGAAATCTGTGGCTCTCCTAGCATCCTGCCCCTCCGGAATTCAGTTCGCCGTCACCCGTGGCGCCGATTTCGGGAAAGCATACTCCAATCCCTTGTGGTCGACTTCATGAAAAAAAACGCTACCATTCTTGAGTTCAGTCTCCGACTCCGGTGCTAGCTCCTTACCTCGCCTGACCGTCGAGGGGAGTGTTAGCACTTAACCGGTGCCCTTCAACCCGATGGGATGAGAAGCCCGGTCGCCAGCGGAATGCAATGCGCCCCCAATGATCGACGTGATGGACGCACAAGAGAAAGGAGGCCGGCGATGAAGAAGGCTAGCACCATGCCTGACTTGCTGGTCAGTTCCTAGTCCCTCCCAAAGCTTCCAGAACGATATCTTCCGCCTCACATTGTCAGACGACGACGGAATCGACGAGAATACCTAGTGGCTACCGCCGGTGAGCGATTATGGTTATATTCACCACCTAGAGTCAGGAAATGAATGAAGGGGTCCCCCTCAAAGCGCTATTCGCGTGGTTTTGTTTGATGTCGGGGGTGTGCTGGCCGAACTCTCCGGGCTGCCAAAACTGCTCTCTTGGCTCGGGCATCGTGTCACGGCTGAGCAAGCGGTTACGCTCTGGCTCACCTCACCGGTAGTGAGATCATTTGAAACTGGGAGGCTGCAGCCCACAGCTTTTGCTGAGCAGCTTATCCATGAGTTGAGCTTGCCGGTTGGCAGAGAAGAATTCTTGAATGAGCTCTGCACTTGGGGCCAACGCGTGTTCCCGGGAGCCGTCGAGTTAATCGAAGCTGTTCCCCGCAATTATGTCCGCGCTACGCTATGCAATACGAACGCATTGCAGTGGACGGAATTGCCCAAGAACCACGACCTGGTCGGAGCTTTTGACCATCATTTCGCGTCGCACTTGACTGGCAGGGTCAAGCCGGATGAGGAAGCGTTCCGACATGCGCTGGCTACCCTAGGCTGCGAGTGTCAAGAGACAGTGTTTTTGGACGATAGTCGACTTAATGTTGCAGCCGCAAAGAGAGTCGGGATAACTGCATTTCAGGTAAAGGGACCTGCCGAGGCTGCACAAGCTCTGCGTGAGGCCAGAGTGCTAACCGGGTAACCGGCACATAGGGCGCAGAGTCCGTCTAACCTTTTGAACTGGCACTCCCTTATATCGGATGCAGGCAGAACTGTCCTACGAATTCCGCCCGCCAACTGGGCCGTTTTGTGAAATATTTCGTCTTTATACGGGTTCCATCTTTGCCGCGTTCCCGTGGAGAGGGATACATTCTCCCTTTCTAATCTCCTCGCAGGACCTGGGCGGGCCAAAATGTGCTAAGAAGGCTGTATCCTCCGGCTAATAGACAAGGAGAACCTATCGTGTGGAAAACTAGAATCATTGTCAGCGCAGCTTTTCTCTTGTTGGTTCTCGGGACTCTGCCACTCCAATCTGCTCAGGATGCACCGACCAGTGGCAAAGATCCGAATGCAGAACGACACGGGGTCGTGTTAGGCCTCGTGAGAACAATCAACACAATCGAGGTGACAGAGCTTGTCGAATATGGCTCTTACGCGCCGTGGCCAATTTTACTGTCGCACCATCAAGAAGATTTCGATGGGTGGCTCAAGAGGTTTTATTCCTCGGGCGAACCCAACGCACACTTCAGTGACATGCCTGAAATCTTGCCCGGGTGGAATCTGCGGTTGAATGTGCAGACTGACGGCAAAGGTTACCTATTGCTGCTAGATGATGCGAGCGACAATATTGGATTTGCGTGGGCTAGCGATGAGAGCGGAATAATCCGGCAATGCAAGGCCCTCGAGTGAGCAAAGCTCGTACTAGGAGGCACGTTTATCAGGCGCGTATAGTCGAGGTGCTGACACGAATGAGCCAGCAGACAGCCCAAGTTCACGAGCCGATTCAAAAATAGATATTTGCGTGTAAAAAGCGCATCGACACCGATTCGGAAGTCATACGAAGGGGCTGCTTCCTGTTCTAGACGTTGAGCCAAGCAATCAAAATCCACTTCATGCGGGCGCACTTTTACAATGCATTAATCAGCTGGGTCAGTTGGGCTCGCAACTCGGCGGAGCGAGCGACGGAGTTGACGGGCCCGTGAGGGCATGTTGTGGAGGCAGGCACGAAGCCGAGAATCGATCGACCTGCATCGCAGGGAGAGGGGAAAATAGAGATTCTGCGGGAGGAAGGTAATCTTGATTGATTCAAGGAACAGGGCGCGTGGTTGGTGGGGAGCATCCATGGTGGGCACGTTGCAGTTGATCGCAGGGTGTGGAGGCTCGAGTACTGTCGTGATGAATCCACCACCCCCGCCACCGACAGCGCAGTTTGAACTGGTGCAGGTGGCCAGTGGATTTTCGACGCCACTGGACATCCAGCAGCCGGCAGACAGCAGTGGGAGATTGTTCGTTGTCGAACAGAGCGGGCGCATCCAGATCATTCAGGAGAACGGCACGCGGACGAGCACGCCATTTCTGGACGTTACGGGCCGCGCCGGCTTCGTTTCGGGCGGCGAAACGGGCCTGCTGGGACTGGCGTTTCATCCGCAATATGCGCAGAACCGCCGGTTCTTTGTGAACTATACGCGCACGATTGGCGGGCAACTGCAAAGCGTGATTGCTGAGTTTACGGCGTCGGCTACGAACACGGATTTTGCCGATCCAGCGACGGAAAATATTCTATTCACGCTGGACCAGCCATTCTCAAATCACAACGGAGGCGGGCTGGCTTTTGGGCTAGACGGATTCTTGTACATCGCGTTTGGAGACGGTGGCAGCGGAGGTGATCCGCAATGCAACGGACAGAATATTAATGTGCTGCTGGGAAAAATCCTGCGTATCGATGTCGATTCACCCCCCGCAGCGGGAATGCAATACGCGATTCCACAGAACAACCCATTCCTGAATCAGGCCGGGCGCGACGAGATCTGGTTATACGGATTACGCAATCCATTCCGTTTCTCATTTGATAGCGCGAACGGCAATCTTTGGATTGGGGACGTCGGGCAGGATACATATGAGGAAGTAGATTTGCTGACACCGAATCAAGGCGGCGCAAATATGGGCTGGAACATTCGCGAAGGAGCGCATGCGTTTCCGGGGACAAGCTGCTCGCAAACCGGAAGTACGCTGACGGACCCGATATTCGATTATGACCATTCGAGTGGAGATGAAACGGTAATCGGAGGACACGTGTATCGCGGCCAACGCATTGCAATGCTCAGGGGAATTTACGTTTTCGGAGATTTTATCAGCGGACGAGTGTGGACATTAATGCAGAGTGGGCAGACGTGGACACGTACGCTTCTGTTGACGACGGCGGCGAACGATTTATCGGCAATTGGGCAGGACCAGGCGGGCGAGTTGTACGGGGTGCGCTATTCAAGTGGAATGATTGAGAGGCTGCATCAGGTCGGCCAGCCTTGAGGAGCGTAGAGTATCGCGAGTGGCAGAGAAAAAACCGAGATGTATATACGAGTGCCAGTAGAAAGAACTACGTCTACGGCGTTGGAAAACCGGACTACCCACATGGACGGCTACCGCGTTCGATAAAGGGGAGATTCAAGAGAAAAAAGATCTCCAGTGACTGGAAGGTGTGATGTTGTTCGCTGCGCTCTCGAGCCCATGGCATGTTGAGAGTTCCTATGGCATTCCCTCTTCGTAAATCCATTCTGTTCTCGCAACGGCGCTTTCGGATTCTGAAGCAAGACAAGCTGCGTTAATCAGACACAATAGCGAAATTCATTGGCAGTTGGGCTTCAGCCCGTAGGAATTGGATTTTCTATTTACGAGATAACTCCGAGTCACCCGTCACTTCTTGGCTGGCTGGGTCGCAGTCTGCGGCTGCTCGCTGCTGGGCGGCACGACGTTCTTCATTCGCATATACGTGACCAGGTTTCCGTAGTGCTCCAGGTCGTGCATGTTGTTGACCGTGAGCGCGCTCAACCGCGGCGCGTCGTTCCCAAAAAGCTTGATCGTTTGCACTGCTGTGGCATCGGTCATCCCGCCGTAGGCCTTATCACAGTATGCGAACGCAGTAGTCAGCGCAGCAATCAGATCCGCTTTGGATGATTTCGTATGCTCGATGTCCAGTGCAGGATTCTTCTCCCCCAATGAGATCGAACAGAACAGGTACTGCGCATCGGCCACGTGTCCCACGATCTGTCCGTAGCTGCGTACCGTGTCGACGGGTTTGAAACTGTAATTTTCCTCTGGCATCTTCTCCGCGGACTTCAGCAGGATGTCCTTCACCCGCGCATAGGCAAATTTGTTCCAGGTGCTCAGCGGATTTTCCTGGTTCACCGTAGTTTTATCCTGCGTCGCCTTGTCCTGAGCCAACGCCATCCCAGCCGGCACCGCGAGGCACAACACCACCAATCGCAACAATGTTTTCATGGCTCCCCCTCAATCAGTATTTACGCACAACCGGCGCAGAAGTTTCGTCCAACTCGGCATGTTTCTCGTTAAGGAGCGGCTCCGGCTGTGCCAAAACTCTGTTCAGGCGAACCTTGGGACTTAGCGACGCAAGCTACAACAAGCAGTATAGCCATCGTTAACAGGCGTTTCATCCGCAGTCTCCGGCAGTGATGTCGCATCTCCGCCGTTCAGGTCTACTGCACCCAGCTTGATTTTATAATTATCGAACTCTTCCGATTGTTGCGCCTTCAGATTGGGAACCACTACAACCAAAACCAGAATGGCAAGAGCTATCGAGCCACGTGCTCGGGACCAAATCCAACTGGAAATGCTCAATTTCCCTCCATCGAGAATCGGCACAGGTAGTGCGCATCAGACAAAAAGTTCCACTGATTGATTTGCCCTGAGCGTCAGGCAATAAGTATTGTTCCTCATTCTACCGCGCCAAGTAAGTTCTAGCTAGTTCAGTAAATGCATGATTAGTATCGGCAATCGGTAACTGGTGTCTATAACGCTGGTTTCCAGCTATCGCCTGGATCGTAGCTCTGCAGTGCTTGCGCCAATTCCGTGGTCTTCTCGCCCAGGTCTTTCTGATAGACGACACCGTCCGTGCCCACAAGAAATGTCATGATTCCAGAATTTCTGTACTCAGCCGGGTAGCCCACCATCGCGAAACCGCCAGTCATCCTACCATTCACGATGTATTCTTTTACGCCGCCTTTGGCGCTCGCGCCCTGCTTCGTCAGAATTTTGTAGTAGTAGCCGCCGAACGCCTGGGCCGCATTTCCCGCGTTGGTGTAACCCGCAGCCTTGGCAAAGTCGCGCAAGCCCTCCAATGGACTAGGCTTCTGGCCAGCCGCAGCCTGCCAGAACAAACCGTCCTGCTTTCCTTCGTCGCTAATGAATTTCTGCGCGTACTGTCTCAGTTGGCTGAAATATTTCGACTGCGCCTCGGCAATCGCAGCACTCGCGGCAATGGCCATCAATTCATCTCTGCCAATCCGGCGCGCAAGGATCTCATCTTTGCCAGCTGCCGTATCGAAGACCCACTGACCGTCTGGACGCTTGCCCAGCGGAATGGGGAAGGGGTAATTATCTGCTCCAATGATCAGAATCTCTCCGCCAACTTTGATTTCGCGCCACCGGTGCATCTGGTTATATGCCGCGACGAAATCGTGCAAATTATCTTTGTCCTTCACGGCATCACCAGAAAACAGCGCGGTCTTGCCATCCGGCCCAAAAACCGCCAATAGGGCAGCCTGATCGCCGGAGTTCGCTGCTGCCAGAAACGCCGCACCTGCGTCTTCTGGCGTGACAAAGGTTATCTGCGCCGTGCTTTCCGCCACCGGTTTTTTTGGCGTATTGCTACACGAACTGACTGTGCCAGCGATCAATGCCAACAGTGCCGCGCACAATATCGCGCTCATGCGATCCACTAGTTTTGTCCGACTCCGCATTACCCGCAACATACTCGATCCTCCCTGCAATTCATTTTTCGTTTGGACTTCCTGCGCCACTAAACTTTCTGTTACCGGCGAAATCCTCCGCCTCCACCGAATCTCCCACCGCCAAATCCTCCACCGCCACCGAACCGCCCGCCACCAAATCCACTGGAGCTCATGCTGCCCCAACCTCGACTGCTTTCTGCTCGAGACGACCAGCCATTCGAGCCCCCAAATCCACCCGAATGTCCGCTCATGCCGCTAAATGCATTTGAGCCTCCCCAGCTACTGTGGTCTGACCAGGACGAACTGCCCGAGTGGTCTGCGCCAAAATTCGACGAGCTCTGCTTGTTCACATTCACGGTGTTCCCACTGATATTTTTGTTGTAGCTGTTCGAGGTGTTGCGGTTGTAATTGGAATTGTTGTACGAATTGTTGGTGTAGTGATTGTAGTTGTTATTGTACCCGTAGCTGTTGTGGTATCCGCCGTTATAGTATCCACCGTGCCACGCGGTATTCCCGTAGTATCCGCCGCCGTGGTACACCACCGCCGTGCCATGCCAACCACAGTTCCAACTGCTGTAGCCCCAACTGCAGCAACCACCCGCCATCATCGCGCCAACAGCGATGCCCGCACCGAACCCAATCACTCCGGCGGCGGCAACATCCCATCCCGTATAGCTCGGTACCACATAAGGAGTGCCGTAAATAACGGTAGGATTGTATTGCGGCACGTAGACGATTTGCGGGTTCGTCGGTTGAATCACAATGACCTGCGGCGACTGTTGGACCACCGTTACCTGAGGTGTAGTCTTCAGGTTGCCCGCCGCCTTGGCTTTTGCGCGCAACGTCTGGATTGCCGTCATCACGTCTGCTTGTTGGTCGTGATAGGCCTGACCCAAAGAAGAAGTCCAGGTCAGATTCTTCGAGAGGTTTTCCAGCACTGAAGGAAATTGCGTCAGAGCCTTCACGCTGGGATCCCAGGATTGCGTGTCCACAGCCGTCATCAACGCGCTTCCCGTTAAACTCTTGTTCTGCTCCAGCCAGTAGTTCGCAATCGCCACCTGATCCGGAAATGTCGATGCCGTCAAAATCTGTGCCACAAGAGAATCGGGATAAAGGGCGATTGGCGCAACCAACGCCTGCAGCTGCTCTGGAGTCTGCTGCACCGTTTCCATGGGGCTCGCCGCGGTATTCGAAGGTATTTCGGGTGTGGTCTGAAATCCGTTCACCATTTGTCCCGACGCCAGCACCAGAAGAAAAGTGAGCACAACCGATAGCATTTTCTGCGAATTGTTCGAGATCATTTGATTCACTCCAAGTCAACGTTGCTATGCCGCTGAAAGCGATCAGGCATAGCTGATCATTTTCTACAAAGCCTGAATTGAGGTTGCTACATTACTGGCGATAAGCATCGTCCCATCAAAGTTAGTTTCGGCATATAGCGCCAGCTCACCGCATAGGAGCCACTGTTGAGCTGCGCGTCGCAGGCGCTCTTCTCAGAGCGCCCACAACGCAGATTGATTGTTTTAGCTGGCTATTCTCCTGCGTGGCTAGCCGCATGTTGGTTCTTGATCTGCTGGATGACTTGCGTGAGGTTGTAGGTTTCCGGGTCCTGCATCGGTGGAAATTGCCCGTAGGATTCAAGTTCCTTCAGCCACAGGATCTGGCCGAGAGGAATAATGTTCCAGTCGTAGAGATAGGCTGTAACTGGTCCGGCAAGTGCGCCACCTTGTCCGAGAAGGGTCTTCATTTCATCACCGACTGCCCCCTCGAACGGATCACGCTTGATGTTGTCCACCATGGGCCATTTATAGGTTTCAACCCCGGCAAGACCGCAACTCGCGCAGGCACCGGCCATTGAGAAGTAGATTTTCCAGTTCTTGTAGCGCACGGCGGACGGAGTAGCGCCCGTATAGTAGAAGAAGGTGTCGCGTGCAGACTTGTCGGTCTTGCCTTCCAGGTAGTCGCGTTGGTCGAATCCATCGAGGGTGGTTTTCACGATGCCGGGGTACTTTCCGCCTTCGATCTGGTGCTTGAGTGCGTCGCCTTTTGGGCCGCCGGCGATGTCAACAAGCGTAGGCAGCCAGTCGAGAGATGCGAAGATATCGTTCTTGACGGTACCTGGCTTGATATGTCCGGGCCAGCGTACGACCATCGGGGCGCGCATTCCGCCTTCCCATGTGGTCAGTTTCCCGCCTTTGAAGGGGGTGTTGCCGCCATCCGGGAAGGTGATGACCTCTGCTCCGTTGTCAGTCGTAAACACGATCATGGTATTGTCGAGTTCTCCCATGTCTTCCAGTTTTTTGATCACGTAGCCTATGTTGTCGTCCATCTGCTTCATACCCGCCTCGTTGACGCCCCAGTCCTTGCCTCCCGGTTCGCCGACCATGGCCATGTACTTCGGTGACAGCACGGTCGTGATGTGCATGCGCGCAGGGTTGTACCAGACAAAGAATGGCTTGTTGGTCTTCTTGGGGTCATTGCGGTCGAGGAAGTCGATGACGTGAGACGAAATCTCCTCGTCAACTGTCCTCGAACGGTCCAGCGTGAGCGGGCCCTCATCCTTGCAGCTTTGATTGGCTTCGGTCCCATCGGAAGAATGACACCAGATCACCGGCCGCGGGGGAGTTAGGCAAACGTTCGTCCTGGGATCCACCGCACCGGAGGGTTCGGTCAGACCGGGAACGGGAGTATTCTTGCATGGCGGCGATATAGCCTGGTCGGTTGGAGTCCTGTTGATGTCGGGGAAGCTCACGCCCTGCATTGCGTCTAAGTGGTAGAGATAACCCCAGAATTCCTGGAAGCCGTGGGCTGTCGGCAGCGCTTGCACGTGGTCTCCAAGATGATTCTTGCCGAATTCGCCTGTGTTATAGCCCAGGTCATGCAAGAACTTTGCGAGTGCCGGTGTGCCAGGGCGCAAATAAGATGGGCTACCCGGAAGCTGTGGCGGAATCATTCCGGTGCGGAGCGGATGCATGCCAGTGAAGAAAGCATTGCGACCGGCGGTGCAACTCTGCTCAGCGTAATAAGCCATATAGATCGAGCCTTCGTTTCCAATACGGTCGATGTTGGGGGTTTCGCCTACCATCAACCCGCGATGGTAGATGCTCGGCTGCATCCAGCCGATGTCGTCTCCCATGATGAACACGATATTTGGTTTCTTTTCCTGTGCTTTGGCCGTAGGGGTTGACGCCACTCCGAAAAGTGCGGCAACCGCAGCCAGGGTCAAACTGATTTTCCCACCCCACTTCATAGTCTTCCTCCTCTTTCGATACTAGTGCTAGGCGAAATTCTCTACTGGCGGCATGACCTTCAAACCAGACGAGCAGTGCAGCAAAACCAATCTGAACAATGGGCCTGCTGTGTAGGGGAGCGGAACGCCGACACAGTTCTAGAACAGTGGTCCGCAAAGCCAGGTTTGGTAATTGTCAAAAGTGCCAGTGCATATCGAATACGAACAAAATGGGACAACCAGGAAATGGACGCTTCGAAAAGTTGCCCCGCTGTCATTTTTGACACTAGGCGGACGAGCGGTGTTCTGCGCATCTTGGTGCAGATTGGAATGACAAGGATGGGGAACGGGACTACCATCCCCCTTAACTTTCGGGACCTCCGGTTCCTCGCTCACGAAATCTTTGGGAAAACGTCCGGTATAACGCCAGAAATCGAAGCTTCACTTGAGAGGAAGCATCTTTACCGGACCAGCAGCACTCGGCGAGGCGAAAGGCGGGCGGCTTGCGGGGAATTTCCAACCCCAAACTCATTCCAAGATCGGTTCAAGTCATTTATTCAGATTTCACAAAGGAGAGGATATGAAGACGTTGTTCAGCAGGTTTTTCTTATTGGCAGTTGTAATTGTCACTGTTGCAGCATGCTGCGCTACAGCGCAGACGCAAACAAACACGATAATGTTCACCTCACCGGGACCGTTTGTGGCAGGAGAAACGACATTCCCGTCGGGAACTTACACCCTGACACAGTCACCTGACGATCTTTCCGTGTGGGAGATCAGTAGCGACTCGAAGTCGGCCAGCGCGTTGATGCTTACGGAGATGGCGGACGTAGCGGCACCAACCAAAAATGAATTAACTTTTCACAAATACGGAAGCACTCTTGTTTTGAAACAGATTTGGATCGCTGGATCTTCGACCAGCTACATCGTACAAACAGGTTATGTGGAAAGGAAAGCGGCCAAAGCAGGGAAGCCAACCATGGTGGCCGTGCCCGCACAAAAGAAGTAACGCGGGATACTGCAGAGCTCCGGGATCGTTTTTGTCGTAGCGCAGAACCGTCTCAGAGCGAAATGAGAGTCTGTTGAGTCGGTCCCTCGGTGTCTGCCGAGTAGACGCTCAATGGAATTGGGGGCCAACGCAGAGACTCGGCCGACCTTGCTTCGATTGCGAGTCAGTTGTTATCAGCCTTTTCCCAAGCGGAGTCTGGCTTGCGCGACTTGCGAAACAAAAAAGAGAGCACCGCTCGGTCCAACGCAAATACGAAACCATCCTCAAAACGCTTATTGAAAAGATGGCCACAAAGCGCAGTACGATGAAAGATGCGATATAAAATCGCCTATAGCGATACACAGAAGATTCGACGGCAACCGATCAAAAATCAAACATAGAGTCCAACCAGCCGTCGGCCGGGACGATGATGCTGATTTTCATAGAGATTCGCGGATGAGGGCCGTCATGGTACCCGATTAACTTTAGAACTTGGCAGACATGTGGGCATTTGCACCTCCTGTCACGGATCGATTTGTCAAGTGCACCAAAATGGTGCTGAGGACAAGGTGTATCACTTTTCCCCGCTCTGTAACCATACCCGGTGGTTCGTTGACCGATTCTGGAGGCTCACTTATACTTTATCATTGTGTTGTTCAGGCAGACTCGCCCGATTTATCATTGGCGCACTCCTCGAATTTCCGCACACAGAGCGGGATGAGAAGTAGACGGGTAGGGAAAGTGTTGTTGACTGCGCGGCGCGAGAGCGATTTTTCTGTCACAAACCAAGCCAGTCGGGCGGACTAGAACCGCCGCTACCTAAACGCATGTAAGGGAGAGACAAAATGACGGACGCAACTTGCCGGAGAGAACTGGATCTGGAGATCCCGGCCGAAGAAATTACCAAACAGACCGAAAAGATTGCCAAAGAGTTTGCCAAGATGGCACGCGTTCCTGGCTTTCGTCCCGGTAAAGCACCCATCACGCTGATCAAAAGACGCTTTGCCGAAGACATCAAGGGTGAAGTCCTCCAGAAGCTTGTCCCAGAGCATGTCGAGAAGGCGGTGGCGGAGCAGAAGTTGACACCTGTCTCTCAGCCCCAGGTAGATAAGCTGGAATTCAACGAGGGGCAGCCGGTAAAGTTCCGCGCGAGTTTTGATGTTCTCCCCGAATTTTCGCTCGCCAATTACAAGTCTCTCGAAATCGAGATGCCAGAGATGGGCATCACCGACGAGACTGTAGACAAGACGCTACAGGAAATGCGTGAGCGGGCTGCAACCTTTACGCCTGTGGAGGGCCGCCCCATTCAGGATGGTGATTATGTCCAGGTAAAACTACACGGAAAGCCCGAAGGCGAGGGCGAGCCTTTGCAGGCAGATAGTGTTCTATGCCACGTCGGCGCGGAAGAGACCATGGCGCCATTTAACGAGAATCTTCGGGGCGGAAGCACGGGTGATCACAAGGATTTCGACGTCGTGTATCCGGCGGACTATCCGGATGCCAAACTCGCGGGCAAAACATTTCATTACGCTGTCGATGTTTTAGGCATCAAGACAAGGACTCTTCCTGAATTAAACGATGAGTTTGCCAAGGATGTCAGCGACGCCACTTCGCTCGACGAACTGAAGAAAAAAGTACGTGAGGGTCTGGAACACGAGCGCGATCACCGGCAAAAGGATCTACAACGCGAAAAAGTTCTGGCCGAATTGGTCAAGCAGCACGAATTCCCGGTTCCCGAATCGTTGGTCGAGCATCAAATGGACGTTCGCCTGGAACGCGTGGTTCGCTCCCTGGCGCAGCAGGGAGTCGACCCTCGTGCCGTGAACGTAGACTGGGTCAGCTTGCGACGCAAGCAGGAAGAACGCGCGAAGGATGACGTGAAGGCCGAACTGGTAGTTGACCGAATCGCTACCGAGGAAAAGATCGACGTCACAGACGAAGAGCTGCAGCACGAACTGGAACACCTGGCCAGCCACAGCAGCCAGTCCGCAGAAGCTTTGCGCGCCAGTTTGACAAAGCAAGGTACCCTCGATAGGATGAAAGCGAAGCTGCGGAGTGACAAAACACTTGACTGGCTTGCGCAGAATGCAAACGTCAAGACAGTTTCCGCGGCAAGCGCCAAGTGAACTTAACCCCGCATTCTGTGAGCAAATTTCTCTCATGAAAAACTACGACGAACCGCAATATCACGCCACAACTCTGGTTCCCATGGTTGTGGAGCAAACTAGCCGGGGCGAACGCGCTTACGATATCTATTCGCGCCTGCTGAAAGAGCACATCATCTTCATCGGCACACCGATTGACGATCATGTCGCCAACCTAGCCACTGCGCAGATGCTTTTCCTGCAGGCCGAAGACCCGGAGAAGGACATTCAGTTGTACATTAATTCCCCTGGAGGCTCGATCACGGCGGGTTTTGCGATTTACGACACCATGCAATTCGTGAAGCCAGACGTGGTCACCACTTGTGTAGGCCAGGCTGCTTCGATCGCTGCCGTGTTGCTCGTGGGTGGCGCGCCCAAAAAGCGCTTTTCCCTTCCTAATTCCAGAATTCTCATCCACCAACCCTGGATGAGCGGCCTCGGCGGTCAGGCCACCGACATCGATCTCCACGCGAAAGAGATTTTGCGCATGCGCAATACCATTAACCAACTCCTGGCAAAACATACCGGGCAACCTGTGGAGCGCATCGAAAAGGATGTTGAGCGGGACTACATTATGAATCCCGAACAAGCCAAAGAATACGGGATGATCGACGAGATCATTTTTAAGCACCGCTAATCTCCGGCTTGTCTTGCCCGACAAGAAATTTGGACCGTCTCGGTAACCAAACGACCCGACTTTCGCACTCTCCCGAGGCGTTCCTGTTTCACACAGGCTCACGTAGAATTCTTTCACTCAGGGGAAATTTCGGCCTAGAATAGAAAGTACCTCCGGGAACTAAACCGGACATGAGGCCCGCAACCACGTGAAAAAATACAGCCCAGATGAGCCCCTTCGCTGTTCCTTCTGCCATAAAACGCAAGAACAGGTAGAGAAGCTGATCAGTTCGCCTTCCGACTATCCGCGCGCCTACATCTGTAATGAATGCGTGGGTGTTTGCCAGACCATCCTGGAAGACGAAAAGCGCGAACAGGCGGTTGCACCGGCCAAGCGGCTGCCACGGCCGCCTGAAATTAAACAGTTTCTGGACGGCTACGTCATCGGACAAGACCGCACCAAGAAGAAATTGGCAGTCGCCGTCTACAATCACTACAAACGGATTTTTCTCAACAAGCAACCGGGCGAAGTCGAACTGAGCAAGTCCAATATTCTTCTGATTGGACCGACCGGCACGGGAAAAACTCTACTGGCCCAGACGCTGTCGCGAATGCTCGATGTGCCTTTCGCGATCGTCGATGCCACCACGTTGACGGAAGCCGGTTACGTAGGTGAGGATGTTGAAAATATTATTCTAAAGCTGTTGCAGGCCGCCGATGGCGATGTACAGAAAGCTCAACAAGGCATCATCTACATCGACGAGATCGATAAGATTGCCAAGAAGGACGAGAACCCGTCGATCACTCGCGATGTCAGCGGCGAGGGCGTGCAGCAAGCCCTGCTCAAGATTCTGGAAGGTACGCTGGCCAATGTACCTCCGCAAGGCGGCAGAAAGCATCCCCACCAGGAATTTACTCCCGTCGACACGACCAACATCTTGTTTATCTGTGGTGGTGCATTCGTTGGCCTGGAAAAAATCATCGAGCGGCGCGCCGGTAAGCGTTCGCTCGGCTTTCACACGGAATCCGCGCCTTCCACTCCCCAGCGGCGCAACACGGAAATGTTGGAGCAGGTGCAGCCAACGGATCTCATTCGCTACGGATTGATTCCGGAATTTGTCGGCCGCTTGCCCGTTGCCGGCGTCATGAGTGACCTCGACAAGGGCGCACTGATGAAGATTTTGACTGAGCCGAAGAATGCACTCCTAAAGCAGTACCAGCGCCTGTTTGAGTTTGAAAATGTCCGATTGCGCTTCACCGATGAAGCCCTGGAGACGGTAGCGGAGTTGGCGCTTCAGCGCAAAGTTGGCGCGCGCGGCTTGCGTATGATTCTGGAAGACCTCATGCTGGAACTGATGTACCACCTGCCAATGCAACGCAAGGTGCGCGATTTCGTGGTGACTGCTGAAATGGTACGGGGACACGAAATCAATTGGAGTTTGCTCGAGAAAGCCGGCTAACGGTGCTTTCCCGGGCCTGAGGAGTTCAGGGGCCTGCATGTTTAACCGTGAGAAACAGGAAATGAAGCGCGTACCCATGATGCCGGTGCGCGACATGGTCATCTTTCCGCAGCAGATGACCCCATTTATCGTCGGGCGCGAAGCCAGCGTTCGTGCGCTCGAAGAAGCCCTCACTGGCGAGAAGAAGATTTTTCTCTCAACGCAGCACGATGCCTCGATCGATGATCCCAAGCCTGAAGAGATTTATGCCGTCGGAACGCTTGCCAACATCGTGCAAAGCGTTAAGCTGCCCGATGGAAATATCAAAGTTTTGGTGGAGGGCGTCGAGCGTGCGCGTTCCCTTTCCATCACCACCGATGAAGGCTTCTTCCGCGCTACCATTCGCCTGCTGAGTTCCAAGATGGAAACCACGCCGGCGGTCGAGCAGCTGGTCACCAAAGTCACTGGCCTCTACGAACAATTCATCAAACTTTCGCAAAGCCTGAATTACGACACCATGATCGCGGCAGCGCGTGTCGACGATCCTTCGCGCCTTTCCGACACGATTGCCGCAAACCTGCAGTTGCCGGTTGACGAGAAGCAAGACCTGTTGGAAACCGCCGACCCGCTGGAACGCCTGAACCGCATCTCGGACATCCTCGAAATCGAACTGGAAAAGCTGAATGTCGATCGCAACATCAATACGCGCGTGAAGCGCCAAATGGAGCGTGCACAAAAAGAGTATTACCTGAACGAAAAATTGAAGGCCATTCAGAAGGAACTGGGTCGCGGAGAAAAGAACGAAACCGACGAGCTTAAGAAGAAGATTGACGCCGCGGGCATGCCCAAGGAGGTCCACGAAAAGGCCACCGCGGAATTGAAGCGCCTGGAACTGATGCCACCAATGTCCGCGGAATCAACGGTCAGCCGAAATTACATCGACTGGCTGCTGGCAGTACCCTGGAAAAAGCGCTCCAAGGAAATTCGCGATATTAAGGCCGCCGAGGAGATTCTCAATAAGGAACATTTCGGCCTCGAAAAGGTTAAGGAACGTATTCTGGAATTCCTGGCCGTTCGTCAACTGGTCAAGAATCCCAAGGGTTCTATTCTCTGCTTTGTCGGTCCTCCGGGCGTTGGCAAGACCTCTCTGGCGATGTCCATCGGCCATGCCACGGGGCGAAGATTCGTCCGCGTATCGCTGGGCGGAGTGCGGGATGAAGCGGAGATCCGCGGCCATCGTCGTACCTATATCGGTGCCCTGCCAGGCCAAATCATCCAGATGATGAAGAAGGCCGGTACCACCAATCCGATTTTCGTTCTCGATGAAGTAGACAAGATGTCCACTGATTTTCGTGGCGATCCCTCGGCTGCTTTGATGGAAGTGCTCGACCCGGAACTGAATCACTCCTTCACCGATCACTATCTGGATGTCGAGTATGACCTTTCCAAAGTGATGTTCGTATGCACTGCCAACGTGATGCACACTATTCCACAGGCTTTGCAGGATCGTATGGAAATCCTGCGCATTCCCGGATACACCGAGCAGGAAAAGCTGGAGATTGCCAAGCGCTTCCTGGTCCGTCGGGCGCTCGAAGCCACTGGTCTGACCGACAAGAATTTGACATTCACTGACGACGGCTTGCTGCACATCATCCGGCACTATACACATGAAGCCGGAGTACGAAACCTCGAACGCGAAATTCAGAATATTTCGCGCAAGATGGCACGCCGCGTCGTGACTGACGGCGTGCAGTCCACCACGGAAATTACTGTCGCAAACGTGAACGATTTCCTCGGGGTCCTGAAATATCGCGAGTTCTGGCTGGAAAAGCAGAACGAAATCGGACTCACCAATGGCCTGGCATGGACGGAAGTCGGTGGCTCGGTCCTCACTACGGAAGCCACGCTGATGGAAGGCAAAGGCCGCCTGACGCTGACCGGAAAACTCGGCGACGTCATGCAGGAATCTGCGCAGGCCGCCATGAGCTACATTCGCTCCAAGGCCGCTACGCTCGGCCTCGACAAGGATTTCTATCGGACGCTCGACATTCACATGCATGTGCCCGAGGGCGCCATCCCGAAAGACGGCCCTTCTGCCGGCATCACCATCTGTACTTCCATCGTCAGCGCGTTGACGAAGATTCCCGTGCGTTGTGATTTGGCCATGACCGGAGAAATCACCCTCCGTGGGAAGGTTTTGCCCATAGGCGGCATGAAGGAAAAATTGCTGGCCGCCCACCGAATGGGCTTGCGTACAGTAGTCCTTCCGAAGGATAATGAGAAAGACCTTGCAGAGATCCCCCAGGAGATTCTCTCCAGTTTGAAATTACACTTCGTCGAAACTATGGATGAGGTGTTGCAGATTGCCCTGGAACGTCCGATTGTGCCCTTGGAGCACATTGCCGTTGCGCCTGTTGCCGAAGCTCTAACTGGCGGCGCCGATAAAGACAAGAGTTTGACCAACTAGGCAGAGTACTGGGCGCAGCCTGCACCCGCGGGTTGTTGCTTTCCCGAGACTTGGAACTGCTTCCGGTTGCAGATAGTTTGGTTTGCCCCTCCTGGTGGATTTTTCCTCCAGTTGGTACACCACCACGCAGTGTATTCCGGAAAGATTTAGGTCATGTTTCACAATCAATTAAAAAATAAAGTCAGGAACTATGGCAAAAGAAACGACTACAGAAGGAAATAATCAAGTTAGCATCAGCCTTGCTGAGCTTAAAGAAAAAAACATCACCGATCTGGCAAAGATCGCCAAGGAATTGAATATTCCCGGCGCCAGCGGTATGCGCAAGCAGGAGCTGATCTTCCAGATCCTCCGCGCGCAGACGGAAAAGAGCGGTCTGATTTTCTCGGAAGGCGTGCTCGAGTGCCTCCCGGATGGGTTTGGGTTCCTACGTGCGCCGGAGTACAACTATCTCCCGGGCCCGGACGATATCTATGTCTCCCCCTCGCAGATTCGCAAGTTCGATTTGAGAACGGGTGATACCGTTTCAGGGCAAGTTCGTCCGCCCAAAGATGGTGAACGCTACTTTGCCCTGATTAAAGTCGAAGCGGTCAATTTTGAAGATCCCGAAGTTGCCCGCAACAAGATCTTCTTCGATAATCTCACGCCTCTCTATCCACAGGGACGCCTAAAGATGGAGACGACTAAGGAAAATCTGACCGGAAGAGTGCTTGATCTACTCTGCCCCGTCGGAAAGGGCCAACGCGGTCTGATCGTTGCTCCCCCCCGTACCGGTAAGACCATGATGCTGCAGTCCATCGCGAACTCCATCACCACAAATCATCCGGAAGTGGCACTGATCGTGCTCCTCATCGACGAGCGGCCGGAAGAAGTTACCGACATGCAGCGCACCGTAAAAGGCGAAGTCATCAGCTCTACGTTTGATGAGCCGCCCCAGCGCCACATTCAGGTCGCCGAAATGGTACTGGAGAAGGCCAAGCGCCTGGTGGAGCACAAGCGCGATGTTGTAGTTCTTCTTGATTCCGTCACCCGCCTGGCTCGCGCGTACAACGCCGTCACGCCGCCCTCGGGCAAGGTGCTCTCCGGGGGTATCGATGCCAACGCGCTGCAACGTCCGCGCCGGTTTTTCGCGGCTGCGCGCCATGTGGAAGAAGGCGGATCGCTGACGATCGTCGCCACCGCGTTGATCGACACCGGCAGCCGCATGGACGACGTCATTTTCGAGGAGTTTAAGGGGACCGGCAACATGGAAATCAACCTGGACCGCCGCCTCTCCGATAAGCGCGTTTTTCCGGCGATTGATATTCAGCGCTCGGGAACTCGTAAGGACGAATTGTTGTTGCCACCCGACGAATTGAATCGCGTTTGGGTATTGCGCAAGGTCCTAAGCCCCTTGTCGACCGTCGAGGCTATGGAATTGCTACTTAGCCGCCTGTCGAAGTCGAAGGCGAACTCCGAATTTCTCGCTTCGATGGCCGCACCGGCCTGAGCAACTTTTTGCGAACGAAATGCCCCGCTCCGAAGGCTTGCGCCGGAGCTTCCCGCGCCTACCGTGCAAAGCGCTCTGCGGTTGGACTGGGGGATCTATCCATCGATGTCCGAAAAATTCATCGCCCGACAACCGATCCTCGACACGCACCTGCGCGTCTTCGCCTATGAATTGCTTTTTCGAGGCGGTCCTCACAACGCGTTTCAGCCCTATGCTAACGCTTCCTCCAGCGTAATTGCCGATTCCATCACGCTCTTCGATCTGCAGATGCTAACCGGCAACACCCGTGCATTTGTAAACGTCGACGAGGTGGCGCTGCGTTTGGGTGCGCCTCGTCTCCTGCCTCCCGACCGCATCGTCGTCGAAATACTGGAGACCGTTCGTCCTACGGAAGAAATCGTGAGTATTTGCCGCGAACTTCGCCAAGCTGGGTACCAGTTCGCTCTCGACGACTTCATGGACGAACCTTCTTTCACTCCACTCGTTGAGCTGGCACAATTCCTCAAAGTCGATTTTCAGTTGATGGGTCCAGAGCGCCGCGAGGAAGTCGCCCGTAAATATCGCGACCGTGGCATATCGCTGCTCGCTGAAAAAGTGGAAACAAAAAAAGAGATGGAAGAAGCCCGCAGCCTCGGCTTCCGTTATTTTCAGGGCTATTTCTTCTGCAGGCCTTCTATGCTCGAAACCAAGGACATTTCCGGCAACAAGCTAATCCAGATGCAACTTCTGAGCGCTGTCGCCCAGCCAGAACTCGACTACGACGCCGTCGAAGCACTGCTCAAGAAGGATCCCTCCCTACTCTATCGCCTGTTGCGTTATCTGAATTCACCCATCCTTGGACTTCGTTCCGAGGTCAACAGCATCCGCCAGGCCGTTGAACGGCTCGGCGAGAAAGAATTCCGCCGCTGGGCCTCCATCTTTGCCGTCATTTCCATGATGGACGGCAATTCTCCGGAACTAATTCGCACTGCACTTACCCGCGCATACTTCTGCGAAGAATTTTCCAGCCAGGTGGGCCTCGCCGCGCAAAGCTCCACTCTTTTCATGATGGGGTTGCTTTCCATCTGCGATGCGCTGCTGGATCGCCCTATCGAGGATGTACTGAATTCTCTTGGCGTTTCGCAGGAGTTAAAGACTGCACTCTGCGGCGGCGCCAACAAGCTGAGCGATGTTTACCAGACGCTTCTGGCGATGGAACGTGCCGAATGGCCCAAACTAGCCGTTTGCGTACAACGCATTGGTTGTCAAGAGGAGAAAGTTCCTGATTCTTACCAGCTCGCCATTCAGAAGGCCAGCTCCATCAGCGCATAAAAAAGAGGGCGCAGCTACTGGACAACGCTGCGCCCGGAAATTGTTGCAGATTTTCGAATCAGATTACTCCGTGGATTCACTCTCCACGGCCGCCATGTAATCCACGATCCGTTCGGACCATCCATCGACGTGCGTCCAGCCATTTCCGTAGCTCAGGCCGCGCTTGTAAGGCGCAACGTTTACTACGTAGGCCTTCCGCGTCCACGTCCGTAAAATCCCGTCGTGAGACTGCTCGTCAGTAATGACAATCAGGCGGTCGAGTTCTCGCCATTCCTTCTTTTCCTCGAGCTGCCCCAGTGCGCGCTTCAGATAGGTTCCTGAGTGCGCTTGTGAGCCTAAGATTCCATCACGCAACGCAAATCCACGCCGCGGAGGGAGTTCCACGCACGAATCCGAAAAGGTCGCGATGCAGAATTCCTCGGCCTTTTCTCGCAGCAATATCGCCAGTCCTGCCGCTGCATCCATACGAGTCGTTTCACCCTTGTTCGACAGCTTGTAGTCCATCGAACCAGATACGTCGACAAGCAGGCCCGTCGAACCTTCCAGTTTCAGAACTCCGGCGATCCCCTTGAGCATGGCTGTCTCGATGGCGTCTTCGAGCTTTGGCGCGTAACGAGCCGCGGTCACAAACCGGAACGGCAGCGCGCGCGCCACACCCTTGTCGAGCCTCTGTTTGATCAACTTCGGCGATACTCCCGCCGCGGTCATCAGCTGCAGGTTGCGAAGCAAGGCCATCCCGCCGAGCTTTTCTTCCTCGAGCAGCCGCTC
The DNA here is from genome assembly GCA_963741165.1 of Candidatus Acidiferrales bacterium. Lineage (GTDB taxonomy): Bacteria > Acidobacteriota > Terriglobia > Acidiferrales > UBA7541 > Acidiferrum. Next base: position 328,653 of record CAVUHB010000005.1, read on the forward strand.
GAAAGTTTCCTTCATGTCTGCGCGTGCCGAAAGCGCCACTTCCCAGGTGTCCGGCGCTTCCAACTTTCCTTCGACAAGCTTCTTCCAGAGCTCCGCCTGAGCCTCATCCTTCGGCTTGGCATGGCATAGGAAGAGCACATCGCGAAGCTTGACGCTGGACTCGCGGTTGTACTTGGCAAGCTGGTACGCGTCAAACTTTGTGAAGGCGCACGCCAGTCCACGCTTCACCCCGGCAGAAAGCGGCTCTTTCTTCGCCTTCCAGTAGAGTGCAACGAACTCGCCGAGTTCGTCGGCGCGCTGGATTACCTGTTCGAGAGTGTCCGCAACAATGGGGCCCGCTCCCTTACGGCGCGCCAGTTCGCGCACCAGGAAGAGCGGCACGTGACGCAGTTGCATCGTGCCGCGTGCCTCGAGCGCCAGCGCAGCCACAACTTCCGTCTTGTTCTGGCGCACCAGCGTGGCGATCCGTTCCGCGATGCCGCTTCCCTTCTCGTAAAAGGTATCTTCCCAGAGCAAGCAGGTCAGCACCGCGCGACGAAGTTCCAACTTCGGGTTGACCTTTTGTGCTACCGCTCCTTCATGAGTGCGCACCGGAAACATGCGCTTCCATACGTTCATCTTTGCCATCGTGATACTCCTCCTTTCTTTCAGGAGCCCTGCTCCACTGCCGTGTGGCAGCGCGAAACCCGAACTGCTCAGTCGAGAAACACTACGTAGCTCATTGCAATCGAGCGATTCTCGGTGTTCATCAGGACGCGGTGCCACCCATCCAGTGTGATGGTGGCGTGATCCACATGGCGAATTGCTCCGCGTACATAAACTGTCGCGTCTCGTGTCAGTGTCCGGAAACCAAACATTCGCTCGCCTTCCGGAAGGACTTTGTATTTCGCCGTGCTAATTCCCGAGGGATAATTCCGTGAAACGTACACGGTTTCTCCGCCGGTGCGATAGCGCTGCTCGGCCCAATGCGGCTTGACTCCAGTTCCACGTGAAAGCGGCTCATTCCGAAGAATGTGCACGGGAATGCATTTTCACATCCGCTTCGGGGATGAAAAACCATTCTCCTTGCCGCACGTAAGCGGAGTTCCTTCTCCGGAAGCTTTCCTTGCTGGAAACTCCACGGCTAGCTCGCGCTTGCGGACTGCTTCCGGCTTCAGGGCAATTCTCGCTCCGGCAACGGTGCTGACTGGTTCGCTCTCGGGGATTGCCGCAACAAACCAATGCTTTTCGTCCCGACCGCACAAGAATTTTTGCTTAGCCAGAAGCTCGCCGTGCTTGTCGAATTGACGACTGAGCAAGACAAGGTGTTTCTCTTCCGGGATCACATGCAAGACATCAAGCTCTTGCTTGCCGTCACGTACGGTGCGGATCTCGAAGAACTCGCCGCTCTTGTCCTGACCAATTTCGATGGCAATGTTCGAGACTTCAGTTCGAGAAGGTACCCCGGCTCGAAAACGCCTGAAAGACGGATCCACCCCCGGCACCCTAAGACGTGCTCCCATCCGGGTAAACATTTTGTTCAAATTGCTGCCCACAGCTTTTTCCTCTCTAAGACTGCCTCGTGGAGCCGGAATCGATTACAAGCAAAGTGATTCCTTCCTTCCAGTGATTTCATTTCCCGGGCTCGTCGATGCTTCATGCATTCTTTCGATGCACCTCTTTCTCCTCGCCGTGGACCTCTCGAGGCAGGCCGCTGAAGACTTCTAGACGGGAACACGCGGTCAGAGCCCTTAGGTGCTCTACCACTCGGCTACGGGCCTTCAACTTGGAACACTTGAGATTCGCACCCACGACCACGCGTTTAGTAGGCGAACTAGCGCTGTCCTACGCCATGAGCAGCTTCTTTGCCTTCCGGCCCGCTCAAACACGCTTGTCAGTTCGTGCGAAGCGAGGAACTGCTTTTCGCGTTCCCGTCACACGTCTGCAAATTCGAACCGGGAGGAACCCTAGCCCAGAGTGCGGAGCTGACGGCCCCGCAGTCGGTTGGAGTCGAACTGTCTCTGTGCAACACCATCCCGGCATTTCGACCGGCGGAAGCAAACGGTTTGCGTGAACTTTTTGCCAGAAGTAACGCGTACCTTCACCACACCGGAAGATTTTAGAAATCCGAACACACCCCCAGCCAGCACCCCAGGAAACGTCGCTCCTCGCCAATTGCTATTTCGCGAACAATAGTTCCGGGAGGAACACCAAGTCACGGACATTCGGGATTCGAACCCGAGCCTTGCGGCCTTGCCCCAGAAGTAGCCGTGAATTTCACCATCCCGGGACACAATAATCCCGCGGAATGATCGGATCGAATTAAGTGGAGTTTCTTACCGTCGCGTAAATGAGCAACCGACGAGACTCTGCCACCTAGCTGGCTGTTTGAGTTTTATGAGTCTATCTCGTCCCATCGTTGCTCTTCACGCTCAGTGAGGTTCTGTCCAAATTCCGGACAGTGATGACTGAGGTATCGACAAAGTAAACGGAACACGAATTTCTGTCAAGGGCTATTTTCAGATCGGCATGATTTATGCGGCTTTTTCCAGATAAATGGTTACTTTTCAAGTATCTAAGGTTTTTCAGGAAGATGTCGACTTAACCTGCTCACGGCTCAGCCCCTCGAGTCTGGCATTAGACAGATTTTTTCCGGGTGCCGCAATCTCGCCTTTTTGCGGGGGAAGAATTTGCAGGTCTGCTGCGGCAGCTAATTTCTAATCCGCAGGCGCCGCGCTCTGCGCCTTCAGCCACGCATTCATATGCGTCTCCAAATAATCTAAAGGCACTGATCCCTGTTCCAGTACCGCATCATGGAATTTCCGCACATTAAACCGCGTTCCCAATTGTTTTTCCGAACGCCCGCGCAATTCGCGAATCTTCAACTCTCCCAACTTGTAAGCCAAAGCCTGACCTGGCCAAACAATATAGCGATCCACTTCCACGGTAATATCTTGATCCGTCTTCCCCGTATTTTCGTGAAAGAAATCGATCGCCTGTTGCCGCGTCCAGCCCTTCGAATGCATCCCGGTATCGACCACTAGCCTCACCGCACGCCACATCTCGTAGCTCAATTGCCCAAACTTTGCATACGGATCTTTGTACAAACCAAGTTCGCTCCCTAGGCTTTCCCCGTAAAGCGCCCAACCTTCGTCGAATGCCGAGTAGCCGATGTGCTTGCGGAACTCGGGCACATTCTCGAGCTCTTGTGCCAGGGCAATCTGCAGATGGTGGCCAGGTACGGATTCATGGAGCGAAAGAGCTTCCATTTCCCATTTTGGACGAGCTTTCAAATTGTAGGTATTCACGAAATAAAATCCTGGCCGGCCTGTGGCAAAGGATCCCGGTTGATAATATGCCGTGGTCTGCGACGGCGCCTTGAATTCCGGAATTACCGCCACTCCGTAGGGCAGCCGCGGCAACTTGCCGAATTCGTGCGCCAACTCAGGATCGATCTTCTTCGCAATCACACGATACCCGTTCACTAGATCGTCGGTCTTTTCGTAATAAAACCGCGGATCGTTACGTAGAAAGTCCAGAAACTCGCGGAAACTTCCTTTGAATCCGGCATCGCGGATCACTCTATCCATCTCCGCGCGGATCCGATTCACTTCGCCCAAACCTATATCGTGAATCCGTTCAGGTGTCAGGCTAGTGGTAGTTTGCCAACGCACATGAAACGCATACGCCGCTGCACCATTCGGAAGGGCGCTGGCCGCAATGCTCTCTCGGCACGCCGGCAGGTAGGTGGATACCATGTAGTCATGGAGCCTCTGAAACGCCGGGGCGACACCACTTGCATAGAGCTCCTTCGCGCGTTGCGTGAGCCTTCGACGTTCAGTCTCGGGGATTGCCACTGGGAATTCCTGAAATGGTTGCAACAGCGCACTCTTCATCGAGTCGGACGGAATCAGATTTGCAATCTGTTGCGGGACATCACGCATCGCAATTTTTGGCGGCGTGTATCCGCGTTGCAATCCCTCTTCAAGATTTTTCCTCACCTGGTCAACAACTACAGGCAACGATTCCAACCGCGCCAGGATGTCTTCATAATTCGCAACCGTTTCGTGCGGCATGTCCGCTAGCGTCATCGCCGCGCCCTGTTGTATGCCGTTCATCTGATCAACCGGCATCCACCGATTACGAGGCACCACACTGCGAAAAGGCAGCGGATCATCGCCATACTGCAAGCCTTCGATCGAACTTTCTAGCAGTTCCCGATACAGATCGTAATTCAATTGTTCGCTGGCAGGCAGTGAGTCCCGATGGATCCCCTGAAGCGTCTTCAAGCTCTCACGCAAATGATTTTCGCGGCTGGCCAATCCATCCGGCGAATGATCATCCCACCGCCGGCTTTCGTTCACAAACCCAATGTCACTGGCGATCTCCGGGTACTCATGCATCCAGCGATTCCAATCCTGCTGCAAGTATTCGCGGAATTGACGAGCGGTCGCAATTTGCGCCTCGGACGTCGCAGGTGATTGCGCCGTCCCGAATTGCGGAAAAGCCAAGCACACCACGAACAAAAGCGATCCAGCCGCGCGCTTTATTGTGTTCACGTGGTTCTCCCGGAAGTAGGAGTGATTTCTTTTTGGCGCTCTTCAACCAACAACACAATCAGCCGTGCCGTTTCTTCAATCCCCATCCCTGTGTTATCGATCAGTACGGCATCCTCGGCACGTAACAACGGCGACACTTTTCTCTCCCGGTCTCTTTTATCTCGAACGTGAACTTCCACCAGTACTTCGGCTTCGGTCAGAGTTTCACCTTTTTCCCGATATTCCAGCCATCGCCGGTGTGCACGCGCTTCTGGTACCGCATCCAGAAAAATCTTCAACTCCGCCGAGGGAAAGACCACGGTTCCGATGTCTCGGCCTTCCATTACTACTCCACCGCCTTCCCCTGCGCGTTGCTGCTCGGCTACCAACACTTTTCGCACACCAGCTACAGTCGCCAGCCGCGACGCCGCTTGCGCCACCTCCCCCGTTCGGATTTCGTGGGTAACTTCCCGCCCGTCCAGGAACACGCGATTCTTCAGTCCCGTAGCATCCTGCTCAGCCGTCGGCGGCTTCAATTCGATATGAGTTTCGAGTGTGAGCGCCTCTAATTGTGGTTCGGCATCTATCGGAATGTTTTTCTGCAAGGCCTTCAGCGCCACCGCGCGGTACATCGCGCCACTATCCAGATATAGATAGCCCAGCATTGCCGCGACCCGTCGAGCGACTGTGCTCTTTCCCGAGCCTGCCGGGCCGTCAATCGCAATCGTAAGTCGTGGTGGCATTCTGAGATGTTCCTGGTAATTGTTTTCTCTTCCCGGATGCTGTGCTGTGCCCAGACCAAATGTGGGCTACTCAAAAGCCCATAATGTTATAGCCACAATCCACGTACAGGGTTTCGCCGGTAATTCCAGAACCCCCTTCCGAAAGCAGGAACACCGCTGCACTCCCCACTTCAGATGGATCGACGTTGCGCTTCAGGGGAGCCCGCTCCGCATGCGCTCTCAACATTTCTCCCAGTTGCGAGATGCCTCGCGCGGCAAGTGTCTTGATCGGCCCGGCAGAAATCGCATTCACGCGAATCGCCTTAGGCCCGAGGTCGCTTGAAAGGTATCGCACTGTCGCTTCCAAAGCGGCCTTGGCCACACCCATCACGTTGTACTTCGGTACGACCTTTTCCGCGCCATAATATGTCAACGTGACAATTCCGCCGCCCTCGGTCATCAAGGGAGCTGCGCCTCGCGCCACGGCGATCAATGAGTAGACACTGATTTCATGCGCGATCTTGAACCCCTCGCGACTGGTATTTAGAAATTCGCCCTTCAATTCTTCGGCCGGCGCGTAAGCCACGCTGTGTACCAACCCATGCAGCACACCGTATTTTTCCTTCAATTGTTCGAACAGTTTCGCGATCTGCTCATCTGAACTGACATCGCACATGAAGCCATCCGCACCCGACAAGTCAGTAATCAGATCTTTGGCTTCCTGCTCAAGTCGTTCATTTTGATAGGTGATTGCCAACTTCCAGCCAGCCTCATGCATTTTCTGCGCGATGGCCCAGGCAATGCTCCGTTTGTTCGCCAAGCCGAATATCACCGCAGTTTTCTTTGTTTCGCTCACTTTTACCTCGCCTAGTGATTCTCTTGAGACGCTCAGCCCAACGAGCTTACTTAAATTCGATGAAATGCGTGTTCAATTTCTTTTACGGAATAGCGCAGCACCACGGGGCGCCCGTGAGGACAGCTCATCGGGCAATCCGTTTTCGCCAATGCACCGAGCAGCCATTCCATTTTCGTTTGCTCCAGTGGCATGTTGATCTTTATTGCCGCGTGACAGGCTGTCGACGCCGCAATCTTGGACTGTAGTGTATCGATTGATATGGCTGCGTTCTCGTGCTCGATTCCGTCCAGAATTTCCGTCAAAAGTCCTTCCGCGTCGGTGGCCGCAATGCCTGCCGGAACGGATTGTATCGCAACACTCTTTGGTCCCATCGGTTCAACTTCGAAACCATTGGCCGACAGCTCTTCGGCAATCTTTTCGTAAATTACGATTTGCCTCGGCGACAGCTCGATCACCATTGGCATCAACATGCGCTGCGATTCCACTTTTCCGGCTCGGCGCGCTTCCAGGTGCTGTTCGAACAGCACGCGCTCGTGCGCCACGTGCTGATCAATGATCCACAGCCCTTCGCCATTCACCGCGACAATAAAACTCGAGCTCACTTGTCCTAGTGGCTTCAAATCCGCAATCTGATCGGGCCTCGGCAAGGTTGCAGGAGTGTCGCTATTCGGGCGGACCAGGTTTTCCGCCCACTTGGGCACTTGCTTGATCGTTCCTGCCACATCGCCCAGATCGACGCTGAATGAACTTCCCGGTTCGAACGTAAAGCGCTGAGGTGCCGGTGGGATCGATACACCGCTCAGATCAATCCCTCCACCAGCCACGTAGTTCGACCCAACTCCTGATCCAACCCCGAGCTCTTCCATCGGCGCCGGCACCGCGCGGGGCACGCTGGAATTGGTATTGCTATCTCGAGACCCGCCCAGGAACCTGGCCGGAGGCGCTGCTGGAATCGGCGCATTGGCAGCGATCGCCGCGGCGGCCGCAGTCGCAAAACTAGCGATGGGCCTTACGCTCATTAAAGCCCCGCGAATCGCATCGCGTGTGAAATCATGGATGAACTGCGAGCGCCGGAAACGCACCTCGATCTTAGCTGGATGTACATTCACATCCACCTCGTCGTACGGCATTTCTAGAAACAGCAGCGTGGCTGGAAATACGGTGGACGGCAGGATATTGCGATACGCCTCGTGGATCGCGTGCAGGATCAGGCGATCGCGCACCAACCTCCGGTTCACAAATACATAAATGCCATTTCGATTGGGTCGCTGAATATCAGGCCGCGAAGTAAAGCCCGAGACACTCAGCACGCCGGCCTCCTCGCCAGTTTCCACTTCCGATTCCGGGATCGCCGCTCGAAATGGTTGGGAGGTCGCGGGAATTTCCAGCAATTCATCCAACGCCTGCTTCCCAAACAATTGATAAACGCGATCCGCTACCTTTTCCACCGGCGCGCAGTTAATAATCTCCTGCGTCGGGGTGGCCAAAATGAACTGTTTCGCAGGATTTGCCAGCGCGTAGTGAGTGACTAATGAGGCAATATGTCCCAGTTCCGTAGTGTCCGATTTGAGGAATTTTCTCCGGGCGGGGATGGAGTAAAACAGATCCGCCACACTGATGGTAGTTCCGGAAGGAAGTCCCGCCGGTTTCACGCCAACCAGTTTTCCCCCTGCAAATTCAATGCGCGTGCCTTCGGCTTCCGTACCATCGCGGGTCTCGAGCAGCAATCGACAGACCGCCGCAATCGTCGGCAGCGCTTCCCCCCGAAATCCTAACGTCGCAATGGAAAGCAGATCATCGGCAGTTCGCAATTTACTGGTGGCGTGACGTTCGAACGCCAGCAACGCGTCGTCGTGAGCCATGCCGTGGCCATCGTCGATGACGCGGATCATTCGCTTCCCGCCCATTTCCGTTTCAATCCGGATGGACGTTGCGCCCGCATCCAGCGCGTTTTCCAGTAACTCCTTCACCACGGAAGCGGGTCGTTCGACAACTTCGCCTGCGGCGATCTTATTCGCTACCGCCTCCGGCAATATGCGTATTCGGCTCATGACTTCTTGATTTGTATCCCGAGGTTATCCAACTGGTCTGTATCTACTTCGCTAGGGGATTCGGCCATCAGATCCACCGCGGCCGTTGTCTTTGCAAAGGCAATCACTTCGCGAATGGATTTTTCCCCGGTCAACAGCATGACCACACGGTCCAGTCCCAAGGCGATGCCTCCGTGGGGGGGCGTACCGTAGGTCAGCGCATCCAGGAAAAATCCGAAACGACGCCGCAACGTTTCTTCATCCAATCCCAGCGCCCTGAACAAGCGCTCCTGAATATCCTGGCGATGAATCCGTATACTGCCAGAACCCAATTCCACGCCATTCAATACCAGATCGTAGCCTTTTGAACGCACTTCCCAGGGTGCCGACTCCAACTTCTCCAAATCTTCATCGACGATTCCGGTAAACGGATGCTGCGCGCTCGCCCAGGCCTTGTCCGACTCACTCCATTCAAACAGCGGGAATCCCGTCAGCCATAGGAATTTCCATTGCCTCTTGTCGATCTGGCCCAGCACTTCTCCAAGTTGCAAGCGCAATTGCCCTGCAACCAGCGCAGCCGCTTCCGTTCCCTTAATTTCCTGTTTCGCCGAGACTGCTGTGACCAGGTCGCCGGTCCTCGCGCCGCACAGTTCCGCCAGCTTTCTGGCATTTTCCACGCCGATCAACTTGTCGACCGTTGACGTGATGCCTTCAGCCGTGACCTTCACAAAATAGGCACCGCGCGCTCCCGCTGCTTTGGCTTTTTCCGACAAATCGTCCAACTGCTTCCGCGAAAAGTTCGCCGCGCCGGGAGCTGCAAACGCAAACACACTTCCTTCAATCTGCAGTTTCTGTTTTGCTTCGGCAGGAAAGCACTCCGTCACATCCTGCAACTCCATGCCAAAGCGCATGTCTGGCTTGTCGCTGCCGTATTTGCGAATTGCATCCTTGTAGAGCATGTGTGGAAACGGCGCTTCTGCCTTGATCCCCGCAACTGCGCAGGCGCGCACCATGACGGTCTCAATTACGTTGAAAATATCTTCCTGCCTCGGAAACGACATTTCCAGGTCAAGCTGTGTGAACTCCGGCTGGCGATCCGCGCGCAAATCTTCGTCGCGGAAACACTTCACGATCTGAAAATAGCGGTCTAGTCCGCCAATCATCAATATCTGTTTAAAGATTTGCGGTGACTGCGGCAACGCATAGAACTGTCCATGATGCACGCGGCTGGGCACCAGGTAATCACGCGCACCTTCCGGAGTAGAGCGCGTCAGCATCGGCGTTTCCACCTCGAGGAAGCCCAGCTCGTCCATGGTCTTGCGTATTTCCAGTAGAATTTTATGGCGTAGCGCCAAGTTGCGGTGCGGTTTGGGCCGTCGCAAGTCCAGGTAGCGATAACGCAGGCGCGTCTCTTCCGCCGCGTTGATTTCCTCTTCAACGGGAAACGGTGGGGTCTTGGCATTGTTCAGAATGTGCAATTTGGTCGCGAAAAGTTCAATCTCGCCCGTGCCGATCTCCGTATTGGCCCGTTCGCGCTTGGTCACGCGCCCTTCTACCGCCACAACGAACTCGCTGCGCGCCTGCTCTGCCTTCAAATGCGCTTCCGGCTGGGTCTCTTTGTTAAAGACCACCTGCACGATTCCAGATCGGTCGCGAATATCCAGGAACAGCAAATTCCCCAAATCGCGGCGGCGGTGTACCCAGCCCATCACCGTCACGTCTCGTCCCGCATCGGGCAACCGCAGCGCGCCACAATAGTGTGTTCGTTTCAGATCACCCAAAAAGTCCAACACTGTCTCACTCCCTTAACTGTCGAATCAAAATGTTCAGGCCAGATATTCCCCTACCTAAATATCACGGACATCCCAAGCGCGGTGATGGGCCTGAATTTCAGGCCGACTAAAGAGTTCTTCCCCTTTACGTCCACTCACGATCCCCGGCTGTTTCGCAAGAACACTAACAACTCCGTCTCGGTCAGCTTCTGCTGCGTACCATCCGCCAAAGTCTTCAGCGTCCACTGCCCGTTGGCCACTTCGTCCTCACCTAGAATCAAAGCGTATCGTGCGCCAATCTTATCGGCTTGCCCCAGTGCTTTGCCAAACTTTTGTTCCACTGGCGGCAGCTCTACGCGAAATCCCGCCTGTCGCAATGCACGTGCCGCGCCTATCCCCACATCCCGAGCTTTTTCGCCCATCCACGCCACATACAGGTCGCGCCCCGTCGCGGTGTCGCCTTTTCCGGCTTCCTGCAGGGAAAGAATCAGCCGATCCTCGCCGATTGCAAATCCAATCCCCTTGGTCGGCAGCCCTCCCAGGATTTCGACCAGCCCATCATAGCGCCCACCGCCGCAGACTGCATTCTGCGATCCCAGCCCCCGAGCCGTAATCTCAAATGTCGTGCGCATGTAGTAGTCGAGCCCGCGCACTAGTCGCCAATTTTCCGTATATGGCACTTCGCGCACCGCAAGTTGCCGCTTCAGTTCCGCGTATTGGGCAGCGCAGGCAGCGCACAGGTGTTCTCCGATCCGCGGTAGCCCGGCAATAATCTCTTGCTCCGATTCCAGCTTTGAATCCAGGACGCGCAATGGATTCGTCTCGATGCGCCGCTGACTGTCCGGACCCAATTTGTCTTTGACCATCCGCAATTCGCTGCGCAATATTTCCACGTATTTTTGCCGGCACTCGCGGCAGCCAATGGAATTAATCTCCAGTTGCACGCCTTCCAGTTCTAGCTTCGCGAAAAACGCCATCACCATCTCGATGAGTTCGGCGTCCACCGCCGCGTCTTTGCCGGTGTTCTTCGAAGAATCCTGCTGTCCCGCCTGCAAAGCTTCCAGCACTTCTGCACCGATCTGATAGAACTGCCGGTAGCGCCCTTTTTGCGGCCGTTCCCGACGAAACATTGGCCCGATATAATAGAGCTTCACGGGCTGCGGCAAAGCATGCATTCCGTGCTCAATGAACGCGCGGCAAACGCTGGCAGTAGCCTCCGGCCGCAGACTCACCGAAGTTTCATCTCGATCCTCAAACGAATACATTTCTTTCAAGACGACGTCGGTGTCTAACCCAATCGATCGCGCAAACAATTCCGTCGGCTCAAAAATCGGTGGTCGTATTTCGCCGAAACCGAACGTCGCAAACACCGTGCGCGCAGCCTGCTCCACGCGATTCCACAAATACGTCTCCGGAGGAAGAAGATCGCGCGTGCCCTTGATTGCCTGGAATTTTTTCTTCTCTGCCATTCCGTCTAGAATCATCCCAATCTGATTTTTAAAGGGTCAGAGCTTTAACTCCGACATTGAATCGGTCGGAATACCGGGCTTTAGCCCCTGAGGAATCGACGTTCACAAATCCTTATTGCCGGCCACTTGCCCCTTCGGCTTTATATATATTTTTATAGCCCACATACCGCTCGGCATACTTCCCGATCGATTCCAAGTCCGTGGCGGTCAACCCTCGCTTCACTTTTCCAGGCGAGCCCATCACCAAGCTTCCCGGTGGAATCACCGTGCGCTCCGGTATCAGCGTGCCCGCCGCGATAATGCTACCTGTCCCAATGCGTACACCATTTAAAATGATCGCTCCCATTCCGATCAGGCAGCGCGACTCAATCGTGCACCCATGAAGCGTCACGGAGTGTCCCACCGTCACTTCATCTTCCAATAGCAGCGGCCACTCATCCTTCATTACATGGAGAATGCAACCGTCCTGAATATTGCTTCGGTTGCCGATGCGGATAGAATGCACATCGCCGCGCACCACACACATCGGCCACACACTGGAGTCTTCGCCAATTGTCACGTCGCCAATAATCACCGAGGCGGGATCGATGTAGGCAGAAGCGGCAATCTGCGGCCACTTTCCTTTGTAAGGACGAATATCGGGTGCTCGGTTCAAACGCTCACTTCCCCCTGTAAGTCATTGAATAATAAAGATATACGTCGCTTATGGCCACCTTGAGCCTCGCCGTAGTGCACTCTCAAGATATCATCCGTCTCACGCTGCTGACAAGGAACCCCGCCACCTGGCACGTATCGCTTGGAGCCAAACCCGGCCATCAGCCCCAGCGCTTGAACTTCGGCCAAATCTCTTCGAGCGCTTTAAACTTCGCTCGTCGGCAGAGATAAACATCAAAATGCTGGTAGGGCATCGACAGCGGGTGATTCACTGTGCCCACCTTCTCGACACTCTCATACAATTCGCTCAGCCGCTCCGGCGTGTCGCCCAACACAATCATGCATTGCCCACTGTAGCCATGCGGACCCCAATAGAAATAATTCTGGTGTCCGCTGATCGCCGGCGGCAACCCCATTTTTGCGCCAAAAAAGTCGATAGCTCCTGCCTGCCCATAATTTTGTCCAAAAATTCCGCAGCTCTGTTGTTCTTCAGGTGGAAGCTTGTGATAGGCATCCGCTACCACCTGCGCCATTTCCTTCCAGCCAAACTGGTCGGCGTATATCTGTGGCAACGGCCCCATCTCGTGATTTTCCAGCCGCACCGGCTTAGTGTGCATGAATTTCGAATAAGCGATGTACTGATTTACGGATAACAACGGAAAATAGGCAAATGGCGCAAGCAGCACCCCAGTCACGACTAGCAACGTAATGTAGGCGGGTTTCAACCAACGGCCACTTTCAAATCGCGACAGCCAGCGATCGACCGCTACACCACCCGCCGCAAATAACATCGGGTAAGCCGGCCCCGGATAATACATTCGGCCATGGAGCATGAACATGCACAGCATGATGACCAGGTAGGTGATGCCCAGAACCCGCCAACCCTTGCCTTCCGGGTCACGCAGCAACAGCACCAAACCCGCTATCCACACTGGCGCAGCCAGCGGATGGAGAATAAATATCTGCACCAGTGTGAACATCGGGGGGTTCAGTTCCGTGTTACGCCCACTCCGCGACACGTTCTGTAAAACTTCAATCGTGGGAAAGTGACGCTGGATTTCCCAAATCAGGTTGGGCAGAAAAATCAGCAGCGCAACGGCTGCCCCAATCCAGATCCAGGGCTCATCCAACTGCTTACGTTGCTTCGTGAGTAGCAGGCCCGCTGCCAATCCGAAACCAAAAAACAGCATGGAATGTTTGTTTAGCAGCCCGATGCCACTGATCGCTCCGAACAGAATCCACAACCGCGGATTGCCGCCATTGAAGATCTTCAGAGCTACCAGTGCCCCGCCCATCCAGAACAAGGACTCAAAAACATTCATCGTCAACAACGAATCTAAGCCCAGATACAACGGCGCCACCGCTACGCATACGCAAGAGAGTGCCATCGCAAATCGTCGTGCACGCAGTTCGCGCGCAATATACCCAGTCAACACCACTCGCAAGCCGGCCGCCACCGCTGGAAGAAAATGCAAAGCCGAAAGTGAATCGCCAAGAATCACGCGTTCCAGCCAAGTGATCACGGCGATCAAGGGGGGCTGGTCCACATATCCCCACGCTAGATGATGGCTGCACGACAGGTAATACAACTCGTCAACAAAATAGCCGTATCGGCCGCCGACCAGCATGTGCGCCAGAAAAACGAGGAGCGCTATACCTCCAAGTAATCGCCGGTCCCGCGCCAGTTCGGCACTAGTGGCACTATTGCCATCCATCGTCGCTCGCTCCTGAAATATCCTGCGGGTATCTTACAACCGGTAAGCCGGGTGGAACAAAACGCAAAACAGTTTTCCCGATTGCGTCGTATGTGCTCGAGGTGGCCAACAATAGCGAATCCGCCCAGGAGTGCCCATACTCCCAGGCGGGAATCGCTGGTCGTAGCGTGAGCGGCGCCAATCACTGCAAAGTGCTCACTTTTCGCGACCTCGCCAGAAGGAACGCACCGGTCCTCGGAAAAGTTCCGCTAGTTTATTTTAGTAGGTATCACGGAAGGGACGAACAGCCGCCTAGGCAACATGTTGTCGCCGAGTTCCAAGACGGGCCGTTCTCCCACAGGAACTAATCAATCTGTACGCTCGGCCCCCCTGCCGTCGCGTTCACCGCTTGCAACCGGGCGGTGACCGCCTTCGCAATGCGGTACAAGCTCTGCGCCGCGGGAGCTGATTCTCCTTGGGCTGCCACCGGTTTCCCCGTGTCTCCGCCAAGCCGTATACGCGGATCGATTTCAATCTCACCGAGCATCGGCACTCCATACGCTGTGGCCGTCTTGGTTCCCTCGCCATGCCCAAAAATATCAATCGGCTTGCTGCAGTGTGGGCAAGTAAACGTACTCATATTTTCCACCACGCCCAACACTTCCACATTCACCTGGCGAAACATTTCAATCGCCTTGCGAACATCAGCCAGCGCCACCGTTGAGGGCGTCGTCACCACCACTGCGCCCGTCACCGCCACCGTCTGGATAAGGGTCAGTTGCACGTCGCCCGTTCCCGGTGGCAGATCGATCACCAGATAATCCAGCTCCCCCCACTCTACGGAGCGTAAAAATTGTGTGATCACGCTGTGCAGCATGGGCCCGCGCCAGATCACCGGCTTGTCGCCCGGGTTCAGCAAGCCCATGGAGATCATTTTGATCCCCTGCGCCTGGACCGGGATAATCCGCTGCGCACCAGTTGCCATCGGTTCATCCGTTGAACCCAGCATGATCGGCACGTTGGGCCCGTATACGTCAGCGTCCAGCAAGCCAACTTGGTGCCCGAACTTCGACAACGCGAGGGCCAGATTCACGGCGACCGTGGTTTTACCCACGCCGCCTTTTCCGCTGGCAACCGCGATGAGATTCTTCACTCCCGGAATCGGCTGGCGTTCCGGTGTTTGCATTGGGCCTGGTGGCATTTTTCCTCTTTAATGCGCGAATGTGATTTAGATGTTAGCGCCGTGACACTTTTTATATTTCTTACCGGAACCGCACGGGCAGGGATCGTTTCGTCCAACCTTGGCACCGGTTTTCACCGGTTTCGGCGCTTCGGCTTGTGCCGCCCCCGTTTGATACTGTAAGTCGCGCTGCTGCCGTTCTTGTCGGCGTTCCATTGCTCGTGCAAAATCTGGCAGGCGTGCAGGAGTGGCGGAGGATTCCTCGGCTCTGGCGGCGGCGCTAGCCACCGCGGCTTGTGCGTTTTGTCTAGGTCGTGGAGATTCCGGATTCGGTTGCCTCGGTGGGGATCCCTCGGCCGGTGTTTCACCCTGCTGAATCTGTACATGGTAGAGATAGCGCACTGTTTCGTTGTCGATGCGCGCCATCATATCTTCAAACAAGATGAAAGCTTCTTTCTTGAACTCAACCAGCGGATCTTTCTGCCCGTATCCTCGCAACCCGATCCCTTCCTTCAGGTGGTCGAGCGACAACAGGTGATCTTTCCACTGGGTATCGACCACATCCAAAATAATTCGTCGCTCCAGCCAGCGTAAAAGGTCCGGGCTAAACTGCTTTTCTTTTTCCTCGTAGCGATGTTGCACCGCTTCCGCCGCGGCATCCGATAACTGGTCATGGTTCAAAGCCGCTGGATCGGCTCCTGCCGTTTTGGGATCAATGCCGAATTGGCTGCTCATTTCCGCGAGAAACTGTGCAGCATTCCACTGGCCCGGATGTGATTCCTTTGCGCAATAGCGATCCACCAATTCGCGCGCTACGTCTTCCGCGATTCCCAGCACATAATCGCGCTGGTCTTTGCCTTCAAGTGCCGAACGCCGGATTGCATAAATCGTCTCGCGCTGCTTGTTCATCACGTCGTCGTACTCAAGCAGGTGCTTGCGCGCATCGAAGTTCTGCGCTTCCACCGATTTCTGTGCATTTTCGATGCGGCTCGAAATCAACCGTGATTCGATGGGCACTCCCTCGGTCATACCCAGGCGGAACATCAACTGCTTTACTCGTTCACCGCCAAAAATGCGCATCAAGTCGTCTTCCAACGACAAGAAGAATCGAGACGATCCCGGATCGCCCTGGCGTCCCGCGCGTCCGCGCAACTGGTTATCGATGCGCCGCGCTTCGTGCCGCTCCGTGCCCAAAATGTGTAATCCTCCAAGCGCCACCACTTCATCGTGCTCGGATTTGCACTGTTCTGCGAATTGCGCGTAGATTGGATCCCACTGATCCTTCGGCACCTGAAAAATCTTGCCTTCGTGCTGGAACAGCACCATCTGCACGGTCGGCTCCGCAGCAGCGCCCCCCGCACCATCCGCTGCTATTACCGCGGGAGCCGCCGCGTAAGGAATAGCCAGTTTGTTCTTCAGGAAGTGTTCGCGCGTCATCGACTCCGGATTTCCGCCGAGCAGAATGTCCGTTCCGCGGCCCGCCATGTTCGTCGCTACAGTAACTGCACCCTTGCGGCCGGCCTGCGCCACGATCCTCGACTCCCGTTCGTGCTGCTTCGCGTTCAACACCTGGTGTGGAATTCCGTGTTTTTTCAGAATCTCAGCAATCGTCTCTGATTTCTCGATCGAAATCGTGCCTACCAGCACCGGTTGCCCGCGTTCATTCAACTGACGAATGCCGTTCGCGTAGGTATTGTCCTCCTGCAGAATTCCGTTCACTACCGCTTCGAACTTTTCCCCCTCGGTGCGATAAACGACATCCGGATTCTCTCTGCGGATCAGCGGGCGGTTGGTGGGTATCGCCACTACATCCAGGTTATAAATCTTGCCGAACTCCGCCGCTTCCGTTTCTGCAGTTCCGGTCATGCCGGCCAGTTTCTTGTACATGCGGAAATAGTTCTGAAATGTGATCGTCGCCAGCGTCTGGTTTTCCCGCTCGATCTTTACCCCTTCTTTTGCTTCCACTGCCTGGTGCAAACCGTCCGACCAACGGCGTCCGGGCATCTGGCGTCCCGTAAATTCGTCGACGATAATCACTTCGCCGTCTTTCACCACATAGTCCACATCGCGCTTATAGAGCGTGTGCGCGCGCAATCCCTGATAAACATGATGAATCGTTTCCATGTGCGCCGGGTCGTACAAATTGCCCAGGCTCAGCAGCCGCTCGCACTTGCTGACCCCTTCTTCCGTCAGTGTAGCGGTTCTATGCTTCTCATCGAGCGTGTAATCGATGTCCTGAATCAGTTTCGGGATGATTTTGTCGATTTTGAAATACTTGTCGGTTGATTCTTCCGAAGGCCCGGAAATAATCAAAGGAGTCCGCGCTTCGTCAATCAGGATCGAATCGACCTCGTCCACAATCGCGAACTGATGGCCACGTTGCACGCAACTTGCAAGGTCAAACTTCATATTGTCGCGCAGATAATCAAATCCGTATTCGTTGTTGGTGCCGTAGGTCAGGTCCGCGCCATACGCCGCACGTCTCTGCTCATCATCAAGGTCGTGTACGATGACGCCTACGCTCAATCCCAGCGCCTTATACAGCGGGCTCATCCACTCCGCGTCGCGCCGGGCCAGGTAATCGTTGACCGTTACCAAGTGCACGCCGCGCCCTGCCAGCGCGTTCAAAGCTGCGGGAAGTGTCGCAACCAGGGTCTTCCCTTCCCCGGTCTTCATTTCCGCAATTTTGCCGTCGTGCAAAACCATCCCGCCGATCAACTGCACGTCGAAATGTCGCATCTTGAGGAATCGGCGCCCCGCCTCGCGCACCAGCGCAAATGCCGGTGCAATCGCCGGGTCCAGCGCGCGTCGCAATTCCTCTTTGTAGGAAGGTTCCGCCGGATCCGAGTCCTTCAGCTGCTCCTGCACCTGCGTGCGCAGTTCCGCGAATCGCTCCTTCAATTGCAAGTCGGTCAGCGTCTGCATCTGACCTTCCAGTGCGTTGATCGCCACAATCGCCGGCTGGAGTTTCTTAATGTCGCGCTCGTGCTTCGTTCCGATAAAACGCGCGACTACTCTGTCTAATACTTGGGCTACTTCCATGTACGGTACGCGTCTCCTGACGCCAAAAACGCTGCGATCTAGCCTGCCACAGTCCGTTTCAACACAGTCTGCGCAAACACTTTATTGTAACTGGTTGGATGCACCATCGCCAACAACCACCACATCGTCCTGAGAAGGCCTCCGGCTCACTCATGGCCCGAATCGAAAACCTAGATCAACGCTACGAGCAAGCACTGCGATTCTGAGCTCACCTTCTGTCGGCCGACTTCAACAAAACCAAGTCGACGGGAAGTATCTCGAGCACCATCCGCACCTCGGATCAGACGATCTATGCCTGGTTCTGGGCTGCCACCAGCGCCACCTACCTGTGGAACAATCTCGCCGATTCGCTCATCGAAGGGGATAACCGCGACGGTTATCAAGATTCTGGCCACTGGGACAAACACCGCAGTTCATTGCTCGAGAGTGCGCGGGTGCTGGCATTGCTCGACGTGGCCATGGCGGACGCCGCGATCGCGTGCTGGGAAGCGAAATATTATTTCGTCTCCTGGCAGCCTGTGACGGCAATTCCGCTGGCCGACACCGACGGAAACCCCGCCACGATGGCGGATCCCACCTGGATGCCCTTGTTCGCGACGCCGAACCATCCGGAATATCCATCGGGTCACTCGACGCTCAGCGGTGCGGCGGCAGCCGTGCTTGCTGACTTTTTTGGCGAAAAGAGACATATCGTCATCGACAACGATCTCATGCTCGGCGTGACCCGCTCCTTCAGGAGCTTCTCGCAGGCGTTGGACGAAGTGAAGAATGCCAGAATCTATGCTGGCATTCACTTCCGATCTGCATGCGACGACGGCCAGACGACGGGAATCAAGGTCGCGAACTGGGTGCTCGACAATGCGTTGCTTCCGGTTCATTGAGAAATGCCGGCTATCGCGTGAACGGCTTAACCGGAGTCTCTAAGCAATTTGTGCGGACTTCGAAAAGCAATTCCACTGCAATTGACAAAAGGCGCTCGAAAGAGCGCCTTCCCTAGGCCTTGTATCCGGGCTGCTCTTAAAACACCAACTTCAACCCGAGCGTCAGCGACCGGATCCCTCCGCTGAAGAAATTCGACGCTCTGAGGAAGTTCGGGTCGGTCGGCAAGGCATACCCCTGCGTCGTTGTCGCCGTGGTTGTTCCCGCAACGTTGAACACGTTTCCGTTGCTCAATGCATAGCTCGGATGATTCAGGATATTGAACGCATCCGCGCGCACCTGCAAATACATCCGTTCGGAGAAATGAATCCTCTTTGATATCGAGAGATTCAAGGTGCCGAATCCTGGTGAGATGAACGTATTGCGTCCCAGATTCGCGCGTACACCTGGCCCTGCCACAATGTATCGGGCATTCGCCGTAACGGGTGTGTATCCGATCGCCGGATCAAATCCAAGCGGGTTCAGCGAGTTTGCCGCGCATCCGTTCGTTGCCGCCGGATTCGCGATCACTCCGACCGATCCCACATACGTCTGCCCTAGCGACGTTCCGGAAGCCGTCCCGGCCGTTGCTGCACACACCGCGTAAACGTCGGAACCGGTGTTGGTGATGCCGGCGGGATTGAAGACCACTCGGTCGCCTGCGGTATCGCCATTGCCATTCGCGTCAAGTCCGGATTGGATGGTCACTGGCTGACCGGTCTGTGCCAGGAAAACGGAACCGATCTGGAAACCATTGACGACGGCATTCACGAACCGGTTTTCACTCTTCATTTCCGGAACCTGGTAGGTCAAAGAGAGTGCAAACTTGTGCCTGACGTCCAGATCCGAGTTCCCGCGGTCCTGGTTGATTTGTGTGGTGTCCTGGGCGCGCCGCGGATTCAACAGACTCGTGAAAAACTCATTGGTGGAGTTGTCGATTGTGTGCGCAAAGGTATAGTTCGCATTAAAGGTCAGCCCGTGAACGGCCCGTTGCGTGTAATTGATCGACGCCGCGTGATATATGCTGCTCCCCAGTGGGGGATCGGAAGTCACGTTTCCTCCAAATCCATACTTCAGATAGGTGTTGTTCGAGAAATTCACGTCTGGATTACAGGCGTATGGCACGGTCCAGCATGCAAAGTTATTGTAGGTCGCGTCGGTCGGTGTGCTGGCATTCCACGTCGCTGGAATTTCCGAGGCATTCAGGTACGTCGGCAAGGCTACGCCGCCGGCATCGAAATAGCTTTCATAGTTCCTGCGGAATTGTACGGGCAAGGAGAGTCCGCGCGTTCCGAGGTACCGCACTTCGATCGTCGCGTTACGAGCCACTTCGTGCTGCATGCCCAACGACCAGGTCAGAATCTTCGGCATCACCGTATCATCCACATAGCTGGTCGTCAGTCCCCTCGCGTCAGCTTGCGTTGCCGGCGCAACATACGCCTGCGGTAGTCCACCATTCGCCAGGAACCCGGTCCCTCCCGGATTTCCACACCATCCCGGGACTGGCGTCAGAGCGCTGCAAGCCGTTCCCGGATCGAGTTCGCTCTGCAGTTGAGGCGGCAGGGTAATCGATGCGAAGTTTTGGAACTTCACGTCGTAAGCTATTCCGAATCCTCCACGAATTGAGGTTTTCCCGCTTCCGGTTGGATCGTAGGCAAACCCGATTCTTGGTGCGATGTTGTTCTTATCCGTCTTCGGCACCCCAAAGGTGATGACTCCCGGCACATCGGAGATCGAGTTCAGTGCCTGGTCGTTTCCACCTACCGGGTTTGTCCAGTATTCATAGCGCAATCCCAGGTTGAGAGTGAGTCGCGGCGACAGCCTGAAATCGTCCTGTGCAAACACGAAGAACGCACTTTGTGTGCCCAGGAAACTGCCCGTACCTGCCCCACGCAGTGTCCGGCCGGGTTGGCTGGGCAGCAGGTCATTGACGAATTCCTGCGTGCTTGCATACCAGTAGTCTCCATTACTCCGCGGCAAAAAGTAGGAGGGATAGATAAAGTGGTTGTATTGGCCGCCAAACTTGAAGTTATGTTTACCGTGGGACCACGAAAACGTATCGATGACCTGGTACGTATTCTGTTTCTGATACTGATTGTCCGCTGGCCCGATGGTATTGTTGCCCAAATCACGAATCGTTACGTCGACTGGGCAGTCTGAACAAGGATTCACCAGCGCCTCATAGAAGAACGAGTACTGAATTCGGAAGTCGTTCACCATCCGGCTGTTCAGGGTCCAGACGTCGGTTAAGGCAATCTTTCGGTTGTGAATCGGCTCCAATTGATTGAAAGTTGAAATGGTTGAATTCACCGGGAGGATAAAGTTCTCCTGATTAAACAGGAACCGCGCGCCAAATTGATGATTTCGCCAGGTATAGTCTGCGTTTACCTGTGCATCGTGTTCCCTCTGGTACAAGGGACTGGTCACTACCAGGTTTCCGATCGGAATTGGTATGCCATTCACAACCGGCCAGCTATCCTCTGAAATGTCTGCATTCGGGGCTACTGGAAAATTCTGGAGTAGATTCGAGACTTGCGAGTCTACGGCCATCGATTCCAGCATGGACAATCCAGCCGCGGTCGGCTGAATCAGTGGCGTCGGCGTGCCATCGCCGTGTAGTGTTGTATATTCATATGCCCCAAAAATGAAAAACTTGTTCTTGACGATCGGCCCGCCAAGCGTTCCACCAAACCGGTTGTTGTCAAATGCCGGTTTACCGGGAATTGTGCCGCCCTCGATCGCGTTTTTGGTCAGATTATCCAGCGAATTGTAATTCCGATTTTGGTTGTACCACTCGCCGGACCCATGCCATTCGTTCGTTCCGGTTTTGGTCACGATACTGAACTGTCCGCCGGCCGAGTGCCCGTACTCCGCGCTGAACTGGTTCGTCGTCAGGTTGAACTCCGCCACCGCATCCGGAATTACTGTCGAATTGTTCCCGGTCACGTTCAGGTTGTTGTCATCCACTCCGTCGACGGCAAACGAGTTGTCTCTCGGTCTTGTGCCGCCCACCGATCCACCGATCCCTTGCGTTCCACCCGGTGTTGCAATCACGTTCGGCGACAATACCGCCAGATTGATCGGGCTTCCATTCAGTGTGCCCGCCGCATTCGGTAGATCCACGTCCTTGCTGTCAAACGTATTGTTCAGGGTGGACGTTGTCGTCTGCACCGTGACCGCCCCGCTCGACACCTCCACTACTTCCGACCCGACTCCCAGTTCGAGCTTCGCGTTCGCCTCGTTATCCTGATTGGCCACGACATTCACGTCCGTCTTCGCAAAATTCTTGAATCCTTTCGCCTCGACAAGCACTTTGTATAGCCCCGGCAGCAGACTCGGCACGCTATAGGTCCCGGCTGAGGAAGTCGTAACTTTCGTTACCACCCCGGTCTGTTGGTTTGTGATCGTCACTTGCGCCGCGGGCACAACCGCTCCCGATGGATCGAGGATCTGCCCGCGCAAGGTTCCCGTCGTTCCTTGTCCCGACACTGGATTCGAAACCAAGAACGCTAACGCCAAAGCCAGCACCATCGTCAAACCCGGTATAGTTCTGTAATTTTTGTTCCACCCGCCTAACCAGCGAAGAGGCTCTGTCCTTCGATTCTCCATCACTCCCCCTATACAAACTTTTTTGAATGAACCCACTCAAATCACCGCTTTCAGAGAAGCAATCTCGCAATTGGAGACGTCTGTGAAAGAAACAGCGATGAACGGTGGGGTGCAGGTCCATTGCCAATCAGCAAGCGGTACGTGTGCTTGTAATTTGTGCAACTTACGGACGCTTACGGGTGTGGGTTGAAATAAATGTTCAATACTTTTGGAGAATTTAGATTTCTAACTTGTGGGAATGCATAGAATGACGTCGCGCTCGGTACAGATTCGGGGAGGGTTTTCACTGTGAGGTTGGACCCGGACACAGAGTCTTTCGGTTCACCGCGTGTGCCTTCAGTCGCGGTTCCGCGTTCCCGCGCGGCTCTGTTCCGCTCGGCCTTGCTCCATGCTGGCCGCCAGTTTCGAAATGCCTTCCAATTCTGCTTGCAGCTCTTTCCAGTAATTCAGCCCTATCGCCGATTGAAAATCACCTTGCATCCGGCGCCAGTAAAGCAGCGCGCGTGCCAACGACTTTTCCCCACTCGGCGTCAACTCCAAGAAGCGGCGTCGCATTGCCAGACGCTTGGACGTGCTGATCAACCCATCGTTTTGCAACCGTCTCAGGCTCCGCGTGAGCGTGGTCTGATCAATCTGCAACATTTCACCCAGTGCTCCGATGGCAATGGGTTGCTTCTTGGCAATACCTACCAGAATCGCGAATTGCGTCGAGCGCAAACCCGATTCCTCCATCGCGGCGTCATAGAGCCGTGTCACCGCGCGCGCCGTTCTTCGAAAGTTCAAGGAAGCGCAGTAGCCGGTCCCAGTCAAATCCAGGGTGCGTGCATTTTCTCGCATAACCGACAACATCTCCTCTTGACTTGTATATACATGTCAAGATATAACTCTTTCCAACGTACTGTCAAGTTTTCTGCACAGGTCTCGTCGGTGACCTCCAGCGAGTGGCTCTTTATTGATATGTGCATTTTTGCGACTTCTAGCTGGGATGGGGCCTATGAATACTCGTATTATTCCGATGCAGTTCTCACAACCTGAAGACGGTCTTGGCGCATTCGCCAAGCCTCCCGCGCGCTATGCCCGCTTCGGCTCCTTTGATCTCGATTTCCATCGGCAAGAACTGTTCCGAGCCGGCATTCGCATGGCGCTTCCACGTAAGGTCATGGAAGTACTGCTGATTCTCATCGAAAAACCAGGCGATATCGTGACCCGCGAAGCCCTGCGGGCACGCCTGTGGCCTCCTGACCAGAATGTCAACTTCGACGCGAACGTAAATACCACCGTCAACAAGTTGCGTCAGGTGCTTGGGGATTCGACAAATCAGCCGGCATTTGTGGAAACGATCCCCCGCCGGGGTTATGTCTTTATTGCCAGCACCGAATTCTCCGATCAGCCGTCGGTACCGGGAGTACGGCATCGCGCCGCGTCGGGGTCACAATCGCAAGTTCGCCATCTCACCACATCTCAACGCTTGCTGTCGCAGGCGACGCAACACCCTTCCCTGTTCTCTCTAAAAGTATTGGGCTTTCTGCTTGCGGGGATAATTCTGGGAGCGCTGGCATCCTATTTCGCGCTCCATCACTGAGCACTTCTCGCCATAGAGTCGATCCGCTGGCGTCGGGCAGCCGTTTCGCTCGAGTGATTCTGTCGCTAGACGATTTGCACCAATTCTGGCGGGCAATCGCGCAGTTTTTCCATCGTCACGCTAACCTGGCTGCTTTCCAAATCCGTTGCCGGTATCATTCCGAAGCTACGGTTTCTTCCTTCTCGCTTAGCAAGGTAGAGCCCCTTGTCGGCCAATTCAATCACGTTGTCGATCGAGAGTAACCCCACATCCTCCCGCAACCAAGGGAAGGGCGCCCAGCCAATCGAGCACGTCTTGTGGATTTGTACCCCATTACCAACATCAAACGGCAGTTCGCGAATCGCTTCGAGTACTCGCGCGCACAGTAAACCGGCATTTTCGCGATCCGTTGTTCGGCACACCAGCATAAATTCTTCCCCGCCCCAACGGACAAGATCATCGGAGCGTCGCATCACCGAGCCAATCCGCTTGGCCACTTCCTGGAGCAACCGGTCTCCCGCGGCATGGCCCAACTCGTCGTTCACTCGTTTGAAACGGTCGATATCCACCAGTATAAAAATCAGTTCGAACTTGGGCCCCGGCGTACTCTCCGAATCTACCGTTTTCAGGTGCGAGCGCAACGCCTGCGCCACATCGGTCGGTACCGTTTCATAGAAATACCGCCGGTTACGTGTCATTGTCAGCGGGTCAGTCAGCGATATTTCTTCTAGCTCCTTATTCTTTTGCAACAGCTCCGCATTTCTTTGCGCGACCGCTTGTTCCAGCTCCCGTCGCCGGCGACTGTCTGTCTTTGTCCGCAGCGCGACGAATATCCAAACCGCGACTAGGCAAGATATTCCCCCCAACAATTGTGCCCACCAGGTCTGCCATAGTTTCGGCAGAACGCTGAAGCGGAAGCTTGCACGAGCGGATTCTGTCTTCGATCCAGGCCTCTGGCACTGAACCCAGAATTCATAATGCCCTGCTGGCAATCCCCCGTATCGCACTTCCCTAAGTTGTGTTTCAGCAGGCTGTTTTTCCAATCCCTTCAGTTGATACCGGCAGGAAACTCGGCTGGGATCTCCAAAAACCAGTGGCGTAAACTGTACCGTGAGCATTCCTTCCGAGGGTTGCACTTCTGGCGCATCATTCACGGATCGCTCTACTCTTCCTAAGGTTACCGACGTCAGCTTGACGTTTGTCGCGGCTAGCTGGTTTGAATCCTCGGTCGGTTGATAGCGCGCCAAGCCCCTGGACGTAGCAATCACGAAACTTCCATCTGCTTCTTCGCGCATTCCTGTCCACGGACTTACGTCATCCCACACCAGTCCATCCGCGTGACTTTTTCGTTCCAAGCGGCCGTCCGTTGAAAGAATGGTGATTCCATCCGTACCATTAAACCAGATGCGATTTCTTGAATCGTGCCCGAGGATTGCCCAGTCCCACCGGTGATGCTCCATCTGCATTCTGCCGGTCGAATCCAATTGTGCGTGCGTTACGCTGACCACGTCGTTATATGCAATCCACACTTCTGACTCGCTTAGCGCCACGACGCTTGAAATGGTCTGTCCCTGCAAACCGTCTTCGGCCGAAAACATCCGCCAAGCTTGTCCGTCATATCGGTACAACTTTCCCGGCCCGGTGGCCCAGAGAACTCCTCTAGGTGAAAACGCCATGTAGTCCACTTGCCCGGCATCAGCCGGAGTTGGAACTTCTACCGGCTGCTCGACACCGTGCCCGGGATTGAACCGCACGATATGCGATCTAGTCGTCGCCCAAATGCTTCCGTCCGGTGCTGCCAAGATAGAGATGAATATTCTTCCGTGGAACGTCGCCACGGAACTCTCCGCAAAGGCCTTTGCTTCGATGCGCACCACTTCCCCTCTCGCTGTCAGTGCCCACACCGCTCCGTCGCCCGCTAGCTGAATCTGTCGTACTTCGAGCTGCGAATTCTCTTTTAAGGATGGGACTCGTTCCCAGCGATGCGTACTGCCGTTCCATACTCCAATCCCGCGTGACGTGCTCACCCACAACCGTCCGTAGCGATCCCGCAGCGTCGACCAGGTCGCGTTGTCGGGCAATCCTTCCGCTGTCGTCCATGCGGTCCACTCATGCACTCCCGGCATACGGTCCAACCCCGTGCCCGAACCTGCCACCCACAGGGCTCCTTCCCGGTCTTCAAGCGCGCATTCAATATCGTTGCTGGATATTCCCTGTTTGTCGGTCACCACCGTCCAGTGCGTATCCTGTTGCCAGTAAAGCCCTGCGGAGGAAGGCACCAGTAATCTCCCCCTCTGATCGAGTGTCGGCTTTCCTTCTTCTTCATTGGCCGTTCCCCCCACCTCCCGCTCTACGGCAATTTTGTGCAGTCGGGGATCGAGCCTCCACAAATGCGTTGCCGTGCGCAACCACATGGTGTGTGCCCCATCAAACAGCAGCGCCACGATTCGCTGTTTTGGAAGATTTATTTTGGGATCTATTTGAGCGCTATTCGCGCCGGACTCAATGTGCCCCAGTTGCGTTCCGATCGTGAACCAGATGGAATCGTCTGCATCGCGCACGATTCCTGCCACATTTTCTGGAATGCCCTCCGGTTTAGCGAGCAATTTCGTATTCGTCGGAGTTCCTGGCTCTACGCGCAGAATTCCTTGCTTAAAAAGCAAAACATAAACTACTCCTTTGCCATCCACTGCAAACAATTGATTTCCGGTGGCGAGCGGCATGGCCCGCTGCGGGATGGGAAGTGCCTGAAACTGGCCGTTCCGGAAATGTGCGATTCCGTGAGTCCCCGCAAACCACGGTGTACCATCGGGTGCGATGAGCAGATCCGTGACGTAGTGGCCGATAATCCCTTCGACTTCCGTCATCTTCATCGCTCGCGCCCCGTCATACCGGTACAACCCCGTTTGCGTTGCAATCCACAAAAATCCCTGGGCATCCTGGCCCATTGCGGTTACGGTGACCGCGTCCAGCCCAAAACTGTCGTCCAACCGCTGCATTGTGAATCGGGGATGATCAGGAAAGGAGACTCTTTTGTCTTCTGCGAAGATTCGGGGCACAACCAGACCGACCACAAAACAGAGGAATAATACTCTTCGCTGGATTCCAACAGCCACAGGTCTGCCACCAGCACGAAGCCTTTTTGCCCCGGGCGGAGGCACTTCACTGGACTCTCGTGTACTGGAAGGTTAGACCGCTGACGCTACCGGAGTAAATGCAACAAAGGTACTGCATTGTGGTACTAAGAATGAGTTACTGGTTGGATACTCGATCCCCGTTTACGTGAGGGCTCCGTGCCGCACCTGTTCAACCCTTGGGCAGGTTTTCCAGTAGCAACTTCCGAAACTTCGCGCGTTCTTCCAGCCCCATATCGACGATTTCAAAGGACATATCCTGCGCCCGATAGTCTCTCATCAGAGCGGTAGCCTGCACGTTTCGCAGTCCCACCTGCATGCGCAATTGCACCTGCGTTCCAGGAGCAAGATGCATATTCGTAGTCGCCAGTCCACCGCTCAGACTAGCCGTCTTGATATCCAATCTGCAATTTTGCTTCAAGTTCGTGCTGACCGCGGGCACAGTCTTCTGCAAGCGTACGCGAGTGTGTCGCCGTTGCCTGACGAACTTCGAATTTGCCGGCACTTCGAGCGGGGCCAGGGCCATTTCCTTTTCTTCGATGCCGCTTTTCGGCAGAAATTCCCGTACCCACTCCGGTTGCAATTTTGCAAGCACCTGCATCGCCGCAATTCGTAGTTCTTGCGGATATTGCCAGCCAAATACCTTTCGCATTTCTGCAATCCGCCTGAGCGTGGGGATGGCTTCCTCAAGACCCAAGCGCCCCAGGGCTTCGATGGCTTTCACGCGAATAAACGGCGCTGCATCCACCGGTAAGTCGCCGTCGGCAATGGTCAATAGCCGACCCAACGACTCGCGCTCTCCGGTTATTCCAATTTCATCCACTACCAGCGGCATAACCATCGGATCGACGTGATCCAGTAACTTCAACAAGATGCGGCAACGCTCGGCCGCACCACTCGCCGAGATCTGCCGGATGATACGATCCTGGGCGATCCGCGGGAAATCCTTTAGCCGCCCGGGCAAAAACACCTCGGCCGCCTGCGGATCCAATCTCGCGAGTAATCCCACCATTTCCACAGCGTCGGCGACGGGTCCGCCACGCACCGTGCTGCGCAGGAATTGGGACGCTTCCTCACCAAGGTCGTGCGCCAGGCTCGCGACGTTCTCCACGTCGCCACGCAGTTGACAGCGGTTGAATCGCGCCGCAAGCTGTTCCATAGCAATTTGGGGGAGTTGTTTCAGCACCCCCGTCAATCCCGCCGATACTTCCCTTGCCCGCAGTGCCTCGTCTACAAATTCCGGCACGCGCTCCTCAATGCCCATCTTGGCCCGCAGCGTCTTGGCAATCCCTGGCCGCTGCGATTCGACACCAGCCACCAGATCCAGTGCCTGTTCCATCGCTCCGAACTGTCTCTTTGCCGCTGCTTCCTGGGTCAATCGCACAAACGCCGCGCTCACCAGCGACTGGAGATCCTGATCCTGCTCAACACTCAACCGCAATCCCACATGGCGCAAGGCTTCCGCCAGCAGCTTTGGATCGGCCTGCGCATACAGTTCGGCCATTTCGGATAGGCCAGTGGCCGCACGCTTTCGCGCATCAGGCTCTTCGCTGTCCGCGCACTTCGCATAATTCTGCAGGATGCTTATCGCCTCCGCCACGTTCCCTTGCCCGATCAGCTCCGCCACATACGACTGGACGTTTTTCGGTGGGATGCACCAGGCATCTTCAGACAGCAATACTTCCCGCTTCGCGTTTTCCGGGACACTGGACCAGAACTGCCGGTCCAATAGTTCGCGGTGAGACTCCACCAGAATGCCGGCCTCCGCCATTTTGTCTTCGTGCTGAGACAGTATCTTTCGTAGTGTTTCCACTTCCTGGTTCATGCGGTCCAACATCTGCCGCACGGCGTTCACCTTCACCTCGCCACTCTCAAACCGTTCTAGAGCAAAACGTATGGACAAGTGCTCGGCCAGTTGCACCAGGACTCCCTGGTCCAGTTTCGCGTGCCTTCCTTGCTCGGCAATTCCCGCAAGCGCGTTGCGCAGCGTGTCTTGCGCGGTGAGCGGCATCTCGGCAACCTGATTCTGAAACTCCACCGCTGCTCCGGCCGGATTGTCCCCGGCCCCCATTTTCCCAAACGTCGATAGGGCGCGTAGGATCCGGTAGATCTCTTCGTCGTCGGGTTCGCCACTTCCACCGGCATGAACTTTTCTCGAGCCGCCACCCCGAGCACCTGTTCCCACTCCTCCGCCCGCCCGGCCAGCAAATCCGCTCCCGTCACCGTTCGACCATCCCCCTGCCGTCGCGCCGTCTGCCCCGCTGCCAGTTCCCGGGCCTCCACCACTACCTGAATACCCGCCGCCTGGTCCGTACGTCCGCGTACCAACTCCCGCCTCACTGGCTGCGACCATCGAGTATCTCGACTCGGAATCCCCGTTTCCTGGGCCCCCGTCACCACCTGTCGGTGCTTCGGCGTGCGAACCTTGTGCCGCGGCAATCAATTCCAGTAATTTCTGCGGATCATTCAGCATCTTCCTGAATTGATCTTGCTCATCGCCGAGCGAGGCCGCGGCGATTTGTGCGGCCATACTTGCATCTTTCAGCCGAGAATCGGTGGCCACGAAACAGATCTCGTTCACACGGATGCCGCGCGCGTCGGCTATCGCTGTTTTGAGCTGTAGCGCAAGTTCTGATGGTTTTGCTTTTCCGGTGGGAAAGGCGTGAATGAAATTCGCCAGTTCTGTTTCCGTTATTTTTGCCGCGAATTGCACGCTGGCAAGGCCGGCGGAGGACAGCAGTTGAGCAAATTGTTTCTCTGCGGGCGCACCATCGAGTGGTACACCATCGAGCAGCAGTTGATTCCCCGTGGCCCCTAGCAATAACCCCTGTTCACTGTCTTCCGGAATCGCCGTTCGCAATTCCCCCCAGGCGATCTGTAATTGCTCGTTCGTTCGTGCATGTTCGTAGCCGTAGAGCCGCGCAAATTTCAACAGGATGTTCAAACTCCGAACAAACGCGCGGGCTGCCGTTGCTTTGGGGTCCGTTTTCATCTGGTGGGCAATCCGCTCCCCGTCGATAGTCCTTGTCGCTATCTGACTAGAACGTTCTCACTAGTACCGTAGACCCCTTGTGCGAGCATCACAATGGTACAGTCGTCCCATGTGGCGCGAGAGCTATTCCGCCATTCGGGCAGGGGAACTACCTGTCCATCTGTCCGGTTCTCTCGTGTTTTGGTACAGGTCGGACTGTACCGGGAGGCAGGGAATTTCGCTCTCGGAATGCTTATTTTGTCAGTGCGATCCGGCTCTGGCGCCGGCTGCGATTGACCACATTCGAGGGTTGTGGCAATCCTCCGAGCTCAAGGAGCAGTTTCCTCAAGCGCGCACGCTCGTCCAGTTCCATATCCACAAACTCAAACGCCATGGTTTGTGGCCGCGCTCCTCGCACGATGGCCTGCGCTCGAATGTTTCGCACTCCATGAGAGAACTTGATGTTCAGGAGCGAACCTGGCGCCAGGTGGCGACTGGCAGACCCGATGCCGCCTCCCAAATTCAATTCAGGAATCGTCAATCGCAGGTCTTCTCGAAGATTGGTCGTAACCGCGGTAACGTGCCTGGACAATTTGAGGCGGGCGTATCTCCGCTGACGGATGACTGAAGCGTTTGATTCAGGATCTGTCGGCTCGAGCACCAGCTCCTTGCGATCCAATCCGCTCGCCGCAATCTTTTCCATTGCTGTCGTCGGTTCAATTTTCTGCAAGGCTTGCGCTGCAGAAATTCGCAATTCGCTGTGATAGGTCCAGCGCCACACCTGCTTTGCCTCGAGCATCTGCTGCAGGATAGGACTTGTCGCGCTTGCACGCAATCGGCCGGCCGCTTCAATGGCCTTGATTCGCGCAAAACCCGGCGTGCCGTCATGCTGAATCAGTTCTACCAGTAGGGGGATACATTCTATCCGCCCGCTCATTCCCATCTCATCGAGCGCCAGCGGACGAATCAGCGGGTCCAGCGAATCATACAGGGAAACCAAAAGTCGCGCTCGCTGTTCCACCGGAGCGGAGGACAATTGCCGGATCGCGCGGTCATGCGAGGTCCGCGGCCACTGCGCCAATCTTTGCGGCAGATGCTTTTCGACCGACTCCACAGACAGCTGGCTTAATAACCCGATGACTTCCGCTGCTTCCGTTGCCGGCGCCGACTGCAAGGTTTCCACCAGTCGATTGACCGCTTCCTCACCCAGTCCGTGTACGATCTGTCCAAGTAATTCGCAATCCTCCCGGAAACCGCAATTCGCAAATCGATGCGTCACATAATGCAGCGAAGCTTTCGGCATCAATCCCAGAATATCCAGCATGCCGTCTGGTACTTGCCCCGTCCGCATGGCGTCTTCCACAAATTCCGGTAAACGTTCCTCAAATCCAATTCTCTGGCGCAGGTTGTTTGTAGATCCCGGCCGTAACGCTTCTACGCTATCGAGAGAAGCGAGTGCCTGCTGCATTGCCGGATAAAACCTCTTGGAACCGGCTTCCTGACTCATGCGCACGAAGGCCGCGCCTACCAGCGTCTGCAAATCCGTTTCGCGTTCAACAGCCAGTTGTGCTCCCAATCTTTGAATTACGTCAATCAGCGCACTTCCATCGCCGCTTCCATAAAACTCGGCAAGGTCGGAAAGTCCGATGGCCGTCGTTCGCCGCGCTTCCGGAGCATCCAACCGTACACACGACGCATATTTCAGCAAAATTTCGTTTACAGTTTTCAGTTCACCACGCCGAAGCATTTCTTCGAGGAACCCGCGCACGTTGCGTGGCGGCACGCACCAGGCCTCATCCGATGTCAGCACTTCCTTCTTGTTTTCTTCTGGCACCTGCGACCAGAACTCCTGGTCCAGCAATTCTGTGTACGCCTGCACCTGGATTCCGGCGCTGGCCATCATCTCTTCCTGGGAGCCCAAGATCTTCCGCAACGCTTCAATCTCCGCATTCATGCGGTCCAGCAATTGCTTCACCGCATTCACTCGCAACTCGCCGCGTTCATAACTATCCAGAGCAAATCGAATCGCCACATGCTCGGCAAGTTTCAAAAGCATCGGCTTGTCGGGCTTGTCCGTCGGTGCCTGCGCCGCGAGTCCTGCCAGTGCCTGCTGCAATGTGTACTGCGCGCGCACCGGCAAGGACGAGAGCCTCGATTGGAACGTTGCCGTGTCCATCGCCTTTTCCGGATCTTTTCGAGAGCGGCCCAGCTGCGCGAACAGTCCAATCATGGACTTCACTTCTTCTTCCGCAACGCCGTACGCACCGCCTCCTCCCATCATTCCAGGGACACCGGGAACTCCGGGAACTCCGCCCGGCATGCTTCCCCGCAACAATGCCGAAGCCGTCATCCACTTTCCGGGTTCGCCCTGTCCTGCCGCGCCGCCACTGCCGCTACCACCCGTCCCGCCTCCACCACCAGTTCCCCCGCCACCACCGCTGCCGCCGGGACCGTTGCCTCCACCGAAGCCTGTTCCACTGCCGCCCGTACCCGTTTCGCCGCCTGCTGGGCCGCCGCTACCTCCACTACCGCTTCCTCCTGCCGTGCCTGTACCGGTACCGCCACCACCTGCAGCCTTTCCCGCTTCCCACAAACTCCCGCCACCACCCGTTCCGCCTGTCCAACTCGAACCGCTCCCGCCTCCACTACCGCCCGATCCACCCGAACCCCCGCCACCAAACCCAGGTCCAGTTCCACCACCCGCACCGCCGCCACCGCCGGTTCGATTGCTTTCTGCCGCAAGGATGAGCTGCAGTAATTTGTTTGGATCTTCAAAGATATCCCGCATCTTGTCACTGGACGCTCCCAGCGCTTTGGCCGTCAATTGTGCGGCCACCTTCAGCCCTGCCACGGAGCCGTCCTCGGCCACAAATCGTATCTCGTTGATGCGAATTCCCGTTTCACCCGCCAGTGCAGACTTCAGTTGCTCGGCGAGTGAACTGGGTTTGGCATTTCCACTTGGGAATGCCCGCACGAATCGCGCAAATTGTCCTTGTTGGAGATTGGGAGAAAAATGAATGCTGGCGATTCCCGACGAAGTCAACAGAAGTGCAAAGCTGCGTTCTCCGGCGGCTGAGCCTAGTGGCACGCCATCGAGCAAAATCTGTGTTCCTGAGGCACCCAACAACAATCCGGTGTCTCCGCTCTCATCGAGAGCCGTCCGCAGCTCTTTCCATGCGGTTTCGAACTGCGCCATTGTCCGCACATGGCCGAATTCATACAGTCGCGCGAATTTCAGCAGAATATTCAGGCTGCGAACGAACGCGCGTGCCGACGATCGAGTTTCGCCGCTCATTTGTTTGCGGATTTCCCTCAGTCTACAATTCTTATCTACACTAGAATGCAATCTGTCGGGAAACAAGCTTCCTTCGAGATTTTGTCACCTTTTGACCAATACAAGTAACTTTTCCGGCACATTGCCTTCCTGCATTGCTCCCGGTGCTACGCCTGAGTACAATGACTCCTGAGGACTTGTTACCTCGCGCACTTGGATTGTTCCGGCGATCGCTCCAAGCCTCCACTGGTACTCTATTTACAATGACGGAACCGACCTCCCCAGCCCACTACAAGGTCGAGATGCCGCAGATTCCCGGCGTGACTGGCCCTCAGGCCAAGCCGCCCCGGCGCAATCCGCTTCTCCCCCTGATCATAGCTTTTCTTGTTCTAGGACTCATCATCCTGGTCGCCGTGCGCTGGTTCGCACATAACAAACCCGTAGAACAGGTTCGTGTCGAACCGGCTCCGCAGATCGATGTCCCACTACCTCCCCCAGATCCAATCGCCGCACTTCCCCGGGCCACGGATGCCAATCCTGCCGTTGCTAACCTCGCCGATCTGGCGAGACCTTGGTCTTCCGCTGATTTTTTTATTCGCAATAAATTTAGTGGTGAGAGTCTTCCGGCCACGATCGTACGTCTTCCGGGTGGCCCTGCGACGCAAGCATCCGGCTACTGGGCATTCACGCGTAATGCACCGTACGGCTCGTGCCAACTCGAATACATCACCGACATCGAGAAGTTGCGCAGGGAATACGCTTATCACGCCGCCAACCATCCCCTTGTTGGCAATCCTTGCAGCCACACACTCTACGATCCGCTGAAAACCGCCAACCTGGCAGGCAATGTCTGGATTCGCGGCGGCATCGTCCAGGGCAGCGATATCCGCCCGCCCTTCGGTGTGGAAATCCAGATCCGCGGCAAAGAAGTCCTAGCCATCCGCACTGAATAAAAATTCAAAAGCACACGGTATCAGCCGAGCAATGTTGCGTAATCCTCCGTCATACCCAATCTTGTATATCCCCGACGTACTTGAGACTGTGCACTTCCACAGCACGATTAGAATTATCCTTCGACCATTCTTAGGCAACTTCTCCACTTGTTCTCAGGCTTCCAGACTCGGATGCCCTCTTACTTGGAGCGTCGAGGGGCCATACAAAGGCCAAATAAAACGGGGAGCCTGTTGCCAAGCTCCCCGGTAGAAGTGAACTTAGGTTCGAG
The DNA here is from genome assembly GCA_963741165.1 of Candidatus Acidiferrales bacterium. Classification (GTDB taxonomy): domain Bacteria; phylum Acidobacteriota; class Terriglobia; order Acidiferrales; family UBA7541; genus Acidiferrum. The sequence continues at coordinate 363,278 of CAVUHB010000005.1, forward strand.
ACTAGAACATCAATTTCAGTCCGAACTGGATGTTGCGGCGCTCGTCGGTCGGCTGGCCCGCAAAACCAAAGATGCCACCTTTTTCTGTCTGGACATAAGGAATGCTCCCAGTACCCATCGAGCTAACATCAAGGTTCACGGTCGAGATGTACTGGTTGTGGTGGTTGAAGATGTTGTAGAACTCACCACGGAACTGCAGGCTGAATCGTTCCGTCAGCCTGAAGGTCTTGTAGAAGTTCATGTCCAGGTTCCAGTTGTTGGGTGAGATAAATTGGTTACGGTCAGAGTAGGGTGAGCCGTCTGTCGTGTAAGTGCAACCAGTGTGGAGCAAACCTGTGCAGTTTGGCATGCCCAGTGAATTTCCCAGGTTAACTGGTGTGTAGGTTGGAGCTTCCGTCTTAGGATCGACTCCTACGACATACGGCACCTGAATGTAGTTGAACACGTTGCCACCAACAGGGGAGGAACTCCCGGCGCGCGCAATGGTTTGACCTGGTGCGTATACCGGGCAGGTGGTGTCGTTCGAATTGCTGCAATCATAGACGGTGAATGGGGTTCCACTCCGGATGTTCAAAATGGTCCCAAGGCCCCAACCACCGAGCGCCGCCCGGACGAACTTGTTGTCCGCATTCCTCAGCCAGGGAACTTCCCAACTCAACCCCATATTGAAGCGATGCCGGATATCAAAGTCCGAGTTGCCATAATTCAGTTGCGGATTAAAGGCGTCCAGATAGCCCAAGGAGTAGTTGCCAACATAGCCATCACTGAAGGTAGAAGACAAATTATCCAGTGAGTGCGAGAACGTATAGTTGGCGGAAATGCCCACTCCCTTATGGAAAAGATCCGTAACCTGGTAGCGGAAGTTCAAAGCATTGTAATGGCTATAGCCATGACTGCTGCGGAAGTTCATGTTGCTGTATTGGTAGTTAATGCGGTTTCCGGAATTCTCGTCGCCCAAGTACAATCCACCACCAGAGGTCGGGTTGACGTTGGCGATGTCATAAAGATGGATTCCATGCGAACCTGCGTAGGACACGGAAACGACGCCCTGGCCCACGTTGCGGTCAACCGATAGATTCCAGGTCTCAGCATAGGCGTTGCTGATATGCTGGTCGATAGCACGCTGACTCACTGCTGGCAGCGCCTTTGTTCCCACGCCACCGAGAGGCCCAGCAACGTCTGTGTAGACAGGCATAAAGGGTACGTCGCCGGCGCCAGCATTGACGCTGGCGTTTACGAGGCTGATAACCGCATAGTTCGGCGGGTTCTGAATCGCGTTGAACGTTACGTTACCAAAATTGCGTTCATAGCTGATTCCGTAACCGCCGCGGATCGCAGTCTTGCCATCACCCATAACGTCGTAGGCAAATCCAACCCGAGGTCCAAAGTTGTGGTAGCTGGGCTTCCAGAAATAACCGCCGTCCTGCGCGAGTTGCACAGATCCATTGCGAATCTGATCGAACTCATTCGACCCGGTTCCAAACACGAAATTGGAATCAAGCGCGTTGTTGGCATTGTGCTGCACGCCGAAGTATTCCCAGCGCAGTCCCAAATTGAGGGTCAGTCGGGGTGTGATTTTCCAGGCATCCTGGGCGTACACCGCACCGTCATTGTAACGGTAGTTGCGGTTGAAGGCAGGGAATCCGACCGGCAGGGTCAAGGTGCAATCAGGAGTCACGATGGGAACACCGCTTGAATCCTTTACGCAAGGGTATTTTCCCTGAGGATAGACGGCTCCCTGGTATTGATAGATGGTTCCTGCAACGAGATTGGTAAGTCCTTTGTCCAAGTTCTTGCCAAGGTACTCCACCGGATTCTCATACGCTCCAAACACGCGGTTGTCGCGAATCTGAATGTATTGTCCGCCGAACTTGAACTGGTGCTTGCCCTTTGACCAAGATAGGTCATCATGAAATTGGTAAAGGTTCTGGGGGCCACCGAAGGGGATCGCGTTGCCAGGAGTTGTTTCGCTGTAGCCAGGGAAAATCAGGGGTACGCCTGTGCCCGCGACAGAAGGAAGTGTGCTTGAGGTGTAAAGCGTTGGGCCGATAGGTGCCGTGCTCAGGCCCTGGACTGGTCCATTCAGGCGGTTGTAACTTGCCTTAAAAGTATTGACTACGCTTGGCGAAAAAAAGTGAACCAAGCTAAATTCCCAGTTCTGCGAGAAGTTGGTCTGTCCAGTGTTGTAACCAGCGTAAGGGCTGGAGTTCACGGTGCCCGCGAAATCAAGCTCGTTATTCGCGGCGTAGCGAACGAACAACTGAGTATTGGAACTGATATTCCAGTCAACTCTGGCTACTTCCAGCCAGGTGTTCTGTGGCAATCCACCGCCGGAATCGCCCGGGGCATTGAAGTTGGCCGTGCTGCAACGAAGGGTCAGTAGTGCTGCAGAACATGAGCCACCAGTGTCGTTCAATGCTGGTAACGGCGTCAGCGATACACTGGGATCCAATGCTCCGTAGGCAGTAAAGAAGGCCTGACTTGCTGGCGCTAGTTCCTGGTAGGAACTAGGGTCGATGACCGTGTAGGTAGTTGGGGCTCCACTGCGCACCCGGATCCATTCCGTGTTATTAAAAAAGAAGAGCTTATTCTTGATGACTGGTCCGCCTGCCGAGAAGCCGAAATTGTTACGGGTGAACACGCCCTTAGTAATTCCATTGTCATCGTTATAGAATGTGTTGGCAGACAGGGCTGAAACACGGTTGTACTCGTACGCGGATCCATGGAAAGAGTTCGAGCCGGACTTCGTGACCAGGTTGACCACGCCGCCACTGGCGCGGCCATACTCTGCACCGAAGTTATTGGTAAGCACGCTAAATTCCTGTACAGAATCAAGAGGAATAGTTTGGCCGACTGTGGAGGTAAAGGTATCCACGTTCTCAGCACCATCGAGCAGGATCCCCGTCGAAGCGGAACGCATACCGTTGATCGCATATCCAGCTCCGCGATCGCTGGTATTGTCTTCTGCCACGTTGCCAGAAGTTCCGACCAAAGCGTATGGGTTGCGGGTCGGTGAAGTCGGCAATTCATCGATCTGCCTTGAACTAATGACTTCCGACAGAGTTTGATCTTGCGTATTGACCGTGGCAGTCCCTTCAGATGCTGTTACTTCGACGATTGTGGTTGCCTTACCGACCGCCAGTTGCGCCGAGACCTCTATCTGCGACCCGACAGTCACCTGCACGCGACGAGTGAAGCTTTCAAAACCACTCGCTTGAACAGTCACGTCATATGAATCGGGCCGAAGACTGGGAATCGTATACAGTCCCGACGAGTTAGTTGTTGTTTCACGTGTCGCGCCGGTGTTCATCGACTTTGCCACCACTGTCGCGCCAACTACTACGCCACCAGTGGCGTCTGAGATCGTGCCCGATATGCGCCCTGTATCTGTCTGACCGAGGGCTGGGCCTGCATTGCTGCTCATCATAACCAACACAATGAGACTAGCCAGTATGAATAGTCTCTTTAGTCCTTGATTCAAAGGAACCTCCATTTTGATAACCATAAAATTTGATAAAACACGCCGAATGCGAGCAACCGTTACACTGACTAGTGCAATTGACTCTCCAAACATGCCCCAATGTAAATAAATTATATGTACTTAACTTCATTAATTTCAATTATTTACATTACGCGCTGACTGCTTCAGACCGAACGTTCGAGTGGCGCTCTATGCTTCACCGTAGAATCTACGTTTTTTAGAATTTGGGTTTCTGTCCGGGGTTGCGTGGGCTCAACCCGCGGAACCTAGCTTCAAAGCGGACAGGAAAGTGCACTCGAAATACCGCCAGAGCTCAGCCCGTGCCTTTGCTCTCAAGCAATCGCAAGTAACAGATGGTGTATGCTTACGGAATTAATTTTACTGAGAGCTATCGAACTACTCCTGAAGGTGATTTTCCGTGGCCTTTCAGGGAATACGCTCTAAAATCCGCAAACGGAATTTATGCTACTGAAGCGCAGGCATCAAATTACAACAGGTCTGGTTCTGGCCGTCACTTATCTCATCCTCCTGCCGGCCATTGGTTCGGCACAGGTGCTCCTGGTGAGCGTTCGTGATCGTTCCGGAGAACCCCTCTCCGAGGAAGCCATCGTAAGGGTCAGTTGGCAAGGGGGCGGGCAGACCATAGTTGAAACAACGGGCAATCTCCGCAACGCCATCAGCACGGCCAGTTTTCAACTAGGCGCGGGCGATTTTGACATTGAGGTCGAAGCTGTGGGATACACCACTGGCACCGAACATGTCAGCATCGCGAGTAACTCATCCAACATGACCGCGTATGTATTTCTGACGCCGATCGATAAGTCGCCTGGAGCCAAGGCAACAACCGGTGTAACCCTGAATCCTAGTGTCCAGCGCGAGTTGGACAAAAGCCTCATCGCTTTGCGACAAAACAAATTTGACGAAGCGCGAAAACACCTTGAAAAAGCGAAGAAGATGGCTCCTTCGAGTCCTGACATCCTGTACATGATGGGGATACTGGATTATTCGGCGAAAGATATGCCCGCTGCTCGAACACAGTTTGAAGCAGTGCTGTCGAGTTATCCAATGCACAAAGGCAGTTTACTTATGCTCGGTCAGATGCAGTTTGATGCAAAAGAGTATGAGGATGCCGCCACCACACTGCAAAAAGCAGTGGAAGCTGATCCCAATAATTGGAGGGCACACTACCTGCTTGCTCTCGCTTTTGTTCGGGCAGGAGACTTGCCAAAGGCAGAAGTTGAGGCTGCACGCGCCGGTCAATTGAACAGAGAAAAGACCGCATCGATGATGCTTCTGCGCGCCAAGATTTTGATGGTCGAAGGAAAAGATTCCGAAGCTCAGAAGGCATTTCAGTCTGTACTCAAGGATTTTCCGAAAGACGAGGCCACCTCAGCCGAGGCCAAGAAATACCTTGAGAAGATTGAGGAATCCCGGAAGTCGGCTGCTGCCAATCCGGCAGCTGAACTAGACACCCTGAAGCCGCCAGAGGGTGAATACGCAATGGCCGTAGCTGCGATTTTGGAAAGGCCATGGGCACCGCCCGATGTCGACGCCGCGATTCCTCCTACCGCAGATGGTATTTCCTGTTCCGCTGAAGATGTGATCGGGAAAACCGAACAACGGGTCGCCAGGCAACTGGCAGACCTCGAGAGGTTCAGCGCCACCGAGAAAGTAGAACACCAAGTCATCGATGCCACTCGGACCTGGACCATACCAATTTCACGAGAATTCGAATATTTGATCTTCGTTCACCATAACAAGGAAATGCCCTACTACTTCGTTGAAGACCGAAGGGGAGGCGAATCACCCTATTCATTTCCGACTGCCATAGCCACGCGTGGACTGGTCCCACTGGGCTTTATGATTGTCCAGCCCGTGATTTCAAAAGACTTTGAATTTACCTGCGAAGGCCTAGGCACCTGGAATGGCAAGCCGGCATGGCAGATTCATTTTCTTCAACGTCAGGACGTTCCCTCGAGAGTCCGCTCCTATTCCTATAACAATAAGACCTATCCGGTTGCCCTCAAGGGCCGTTTATGGATTGGTGCGAATGACTTCAACTTGGTGCATCTAGAGACGGCCCTGCGTGAACCTGTCCCGGCACTCCGCCTGAACAAAGAACAGCTAACGATAGATTATGGACCAGTCCATTTCGAGTCGGCTAAGACAGAACTCTGGCTCCCCTGGAATGGGAATATGTATTTTGATCTTTTGGGTCATCGCTATCACCACAAGCATGCGCTGACAAATTTTATGCTGTTCGATATCGACACCAAGAGCAAGACCAAAGCCCCCGCTGAACCATCCGAACCCAAAAATGACTAAGGGTCAGATGCGTTGTGATGCGCAATTGCTTGACTCCGCCCTCCGGTCCATACATTCTTCTTGTCCATGACCGCTACATCCTCTCCACTTTCGCGCCGTAAATTCCTTTGGGCTTCCTCGGTTTCCGCTTTTGCGGCAACTCCACTACTTCGTGGTTCTTCTTTGCAAGCGTCATCGCAAACACCTGCAACTCCTTCTCCAAAATCTGCCCGCAAACCGATCCGGCCGATCATGCCGGACGAATTTCAGGATCGTGCACGACGCGCACAGGAGCTAATGTCCTCGGCTGAGCCGAAGATCGACGCTCTGATCCTCGGGCCCGGATCCTCACTCTACTATTTCACGGGAATTCGTTGGGGATTGAGCGAACGAATGTTGGCCCTGGTGCTTCCGCACGCGGGCCAGCCAATCCTGGTATGTCCTGCGTTTGAAGAATCGCGCATGCGAGAATCGTTGCGCTATCCCGTGGAAGTTCGCGTGTGGCAGGAAGATGAGAGCCCCACCAAACTCATCGCCACTGCGCTGGCCGATCGTCATCTCAACCCCGGACGGATCGGTATTGAAGAAACACTGCCGTTCACTTTCTATGACCACCTTCGCGCGGCGGCACCGGATTGTACCTTTGTTTCCGCGGATCCCATCACCATCGCCTGCCGGTCGATCAAATCTGACCACGAACTGAACTTCTTGCGCGCCGCATGCAAGGCCACTTGCGATGTGTATCGCGAAGTCTTTGTATCCCTAAAAGTAGGCATGTCCGAAACGGACATCGGGAATCTGGTCACCGCGGGATTTGCGAAGCTGGATCTTCACGGTGGTGCTTTAGTTCTGATTGGCGCCGCTGCCGCACTTCCTCACGGCTCGAAGCAGCCGCACAAATTGAAAGAAGGTGATGTGGTGCTGATCGACGGCGGCTGTTCGGTGGAAGGCTATGAATCCGATGTTACGCGAACCGGAGTCTTTGGCAAGCCGTCTCTAAAGGTTCAACAGGTTTTTGAACTTGTGCGCGAGGCACAAGACGCCGCTCTCGATGCCGCTCGAGCGGGCAAAATGAGCGGCACGGTCGATGATGCGGCACGGGCCGTCGTCGTGGCTGGAGGGTACGGTCCGGACTACAAGTTTTTCACTCACCGCCTCGGCCACGGCCTAGGTCTCGACGGCCACGAGCATCCCTACCTGGTGCGCGGCAGTAAGACGGTTCTTGCAGCCGGAATGACCTTCTCGAACGAGCCGGGCATCTATATCCCGGGCGAATTCGGCATTCGCTGCGAAGACGACATGGTCATCACCCCCAATGGACCTGCGCAATTGCTGACTCCCGGATTCCAGGTCTCTCTCGAAAAGCCACTTGGTTGAACTCGTGTAAGGACCTGAACGCGTTTCCCGCGTTGCCATGCCCAATGACAGGGTGGGATCCCTGCCTGCGACTTCGCTTGATTTCTATTGTCAATGGTGAAGAGATACGCCGGGAATCCTTCAAAACTAAGATACGGCCCTGGTTTTGGTCATTACCTCGGCCATAAATTCCACCACCCGTTCTTCCGCCCAGAACCGCTCGTTCCCTGCCCATTTCGAAATGAAGCCGCAATGCCCGCCGTGTTCCGGAGCCACGAACCGCACCAACGGATTTGCCGCAACTTTCGCCCGGACAAAGGAATCGTAGGGCACAAACGGATCGTCCTTGGCGGTCATCAGCAGCAAGGGTACTTTCAGTTGCGCGATGACCCGCTTGGCACCGGAAGCTTCGTAATATTCTTCGGCATCCCTGAATCCGAACGCCGGGCCGGTGATGGCGTCATCAAATTCCCGCACGGTGCGGATCGGGGCGAAGCCATTTTGCGAATAGCGCGCAGGAAACAGTTTGGCTTTGCGGCGATAGCGCTCGAGCAGGCCTTTCACGAAATGGCGCTGGTAAAAATAGTTCTGTGGCTCATCGAGCGCATCCGCGCAGGCGGACAAATCGAGGGCCGGGCAAACCGCTACGATACCGCGCAATCCGCCCGGCGCATTTGCCGTCCATTCCGCTGCCATCTTGGTAACCAGATTTCCACCCATCGAATATCCGGCAAAAAATATATTCTTGAAGCCATCGGCGAGGAGTTCCAAAAGGATGGCTCGGTAGTCCGAACTCATACCGCTGTTGTAAAGGGTTGGGGTCAACATCTCGGTACCACCGCAATTGCGCTGGTTCATGCGGATGGCGTGAAACCCTCGGGTGAGAGCTTTTTCCGCAATGCCACGCAGATAGTTCGAGTCAGAGGAGCCCTCGAGGCCATGCACGATAACGATGACCGGAGTTTCGCGGCTCTTGCCGGGCTGCCAGTGGCATACTCCTTTCAGTTGCGATTCGGGGTCAACCCGAAACAACCGCTCTTCTTGCTCGGACGGAGCAAAAGTGCGCGGAAGGAAGGCGCTCGCCATAGTCTGCAGGTGGCCAGTTTTTAGCAGCACGTGCGGCTCAAACGGAATCAAGCAACCTCCTGAAACTATTCATCCTCTTGCAACTCCCAGTGCTACTTTCTGTGCAGAGGATAGCCCAACTTGACCGGGTTCGGCATAAACCCTAAAATTAAAGATTACACCGTGATGCATTTTATTGACTTACTGAACTCATCCACCGGCCCAGCGCCAGCACGCTGGGCTCTGCTGTTTCTGGCCGGGCGCACTCATAGGCCACATCTCATAAGACGAGGCATCCATGATTGAAGGTCCAATTCCAGAAGGCCTGACATTTGATGACGTGCTGCTGGTGCCAGGTAAATCTTCCATCCTGCCTACAGACGTAGACACCTCCACGCAGTTCACACGCAAACTTACCATTAATATTCCGCTGGCTTCCGCGGCCATGGATACGGTCACGGAATCGCGGTTGGCTATCGGGATCGCCCGGCAGGGGGGCATCGGCATCATTCATCGCAACCTGCCGATCGACCGACAAGGCGAAGAGATCGATCGCGTCAAGCGATCGGAATCCGGAATGATCGTCGACCCGGTGACGATATCTCCCGATATCAGCATCCGCCAGGCGCTGGAGATCATGAACAAGTATCGCATCTCTGGGTTGCCGGTTACGCGCGGGACACGACTCACCGGTATCCTGACGAATCGCGACCTGCGATTTGAAAAGAATCACGCACAGATGGTCGGCGAGGTGATGACCAAGGACAACCTGGTCACCGTGCCCGTCGGCACCACTTTGGAAGAAGCCGAAAAAATTCTGCAGAAGCATCGTATCGAGAAGTTGCTGGTCGTGGATGCGGATTTCAACCTCAAGGGTCTGATCACCGTAAAAGATATTCAGAAGAAACTGGAATATCCGCGTGCATCGAAAGACGATCATGGTCGCCTGTATTGCGGAGCAGCGGTTGGCGCAACGGGAGATTTTCTGGAACGCGCCGTGGAAATGGCCAAGGCCAAAGCGGACGTGCTGGCCATCGACACGGCCCATGGCCACACCGAACGCGTGATGGAAGCGATAAAGGCCATTCGTCACCGCTTGCCGGACATGCAATTGATTGCCGGGAACGTGGCTACCGCGGAAGGTGCACGCGATTTGATCGCGCTGGGCATTGACGGTTTGAAAGTCGGGATTGGCCCCGGGTCGATTTGTACCACGCGCGTAGTTACTGGCGCGGGCGTGCCCCAACTGACCGCCGTGATGGAAGCGGCTAAGGCGGCGCAAGGCACCGGTGTACCCATCATCGCGGATGGCGGTATTAAATATTCTGGCGATATTTCCAAGGCAATTGCCGCCGGCGCCTCGTGCGTGATGATCGGAAGCCTGTTTGCGGGGACGGAAGAATCACCCGGCGAGACGATTCTGTACCAGGGACGCACGTTTAAATCGTATCGAGGAATGGGTTCGCTCGGGGCCATGGAAGCCGGTTCCGCAGATCGTTACTCGCAAGAGGGAGCAGAGCGCGGCAAGTCCGTGCCGGAAGGCGTGGAAGGGCGCGTGGCTTACAAAGGACCGCTTAGTGGTCTTACCGATCAGTTGGTTGGCGGACTAAAGAGCGGCATGGGCTACGTGGGCGCCGGAACGATCCAGGAACTTTCCGCGAAGGCGCGATTCCTGCGCATCACCGCGGCGGGCCTACGCGAGAGCCACGTGCACGACGTGGTCATCACCAAAGAAGCGCCCAACTATCGCATGGAGTAGTTGTGAATTTGCTTGGGCAACAATCCGGTGGCAAGCATTGCCGGAGAACTTTCTGAATGGATTGAGATTATTGGTGGCCGCCGTGTTGCATCAACTGGCCTGACCAAGGCACCCCTAGGAGATTCCATGCCCGGTTCTGAACCCTGGCGAAATCCGCGTCCCGCGCCTGCACTGGAGGAAATACGCGCGCGCGTTCCTGCAAAATCAATGATTCCTGGTTGGCTACGGGCATGGTGGCCCGCAGTGGTGTGGGGATGCTTGATCTTTGCCGCGTCCACCGATAGCTTCTCGGCAGCACACACCGGCTCGATCCTCGGCACGATTCTCCACTGGTTCCATCGCGATCTCACCGAGGACCAATTTGATTTTATTCATCACGTTATTCGTAAGACCGCACACTTCACGGAATACTTTGTTTTCTATCTACTGCTGTTCCGCGCTTTCCGCGGGGACCGGCATGGCTGGAAATTGTCCTGGGCTTCGGCGGCATTGTTCGTTGCCGCGGCTTATTCGGCGCTGGATGAAATTCACCAATCCTTCGTAGCTTCGCGTACGGCTTCGGTCTGGGATTCCCTGCTCGACTCGACTGGGGCGTTCGCGGCCCTGATCATCGTATTCCTCTTTTACCGTTGCTTCCGTGCTTCCCGCACCTGCTGATAGACTGCCGTTCAAATCGTGATGAAACACAAACTGCTACTGGAAATTGCCGTCGAGTCCGTTACTAGAGCACAAGCTGCGGAACGGGGAGGTGCGGACCGCGTTGAGCTTTGCACCGAGCTCGCGTGTGGGGGACTCACCCCAACGATCGAGATGATGCGGCAGTCGCGAAGATTTCTCGGGATTCCCATTCATGCGATGATCCGGCCACGCGCGGGAAATTTCTGCTATTCCCGTGAGGAATTTCACAAAATGAAAGCATCGATCAATCTGGCTCGCGAAATGAAGATGGATGGCGTCGTTTTGGGAGTACTGTGCGATGACTATTCCGTTGATATCGAGCGTACAAAGGAGTTGGCTCAGTGGGCGAGTCCCATGAAGGTGACCTTTCACCGCGCTTTTGACGAATGTCGTGATTTGCTCCAGGGTTTGGAAGATGTGATCGAGACCGGTGTAGCTCGAGTGCTGACTTCGGGTGGCGCGCCGGACGCGTCATTAGGTCGGGACATGCTGCGCACTCTGGTTGCATTGGCCGGAAATAGAATTGTCATTTTGCCAGGGGCAGGGATTACGCCAGAGAACTTTGCCGTGCTGGCACAGGCAACGGGAGCGAAGGAATTTCATGCAGGATTGGGAAATGTTTTAAGTTACAAAAGCAAGGATTTGCCGCGGTTCCAGGGGGAAGTGCAAGAGTTGGCAAGGATTCGAGAGACGGCTAGCGAGAATTGAGCCGGCAAGCCAGATAGCAAATGTGCGCGCCCCGGAAGGCCGCGGCTTCAAAAATTAAAATCCTGGTCTAAATCTTGAGGAAATGGGGTGCGGTAGTGGCGCGCTCCGAAGGATGAACGGACGACGATCTGTTCGGGGAGGCGCGGGCTGAGAAAAAACTCCCAGGCATCGGCGTTCACCCTGCGTGAGACGGCGTACTAGTTGTGATCGTAATTCTGCAATTCGTTGTAGCGCACCGGGAAGCCGCGCTTCTTCAACAGGTCCACACTACGGCGAACGCTCTCGGGCGATACCAGCGGGTCCGCAACGCCGATATAGATCGCTACCGGGGTTTTGCGAGTGGCATGGTCGAGGATACCGTCGTATTCGGGATCAATACCCATGGCATGAACGCCGACTGCCGCAAAATACTCCGAATCAAAGGCCAGGGCGTCGTAGGCCAGGTAGCCACCCATGGAGTTTCCGAAGGCGTAGATTCGTTTGGGATCGATTTCGGCGGTACGCTTCGAATCTTCCACCACGTATCGAAAAACCAGGGGAGCAATCGCCTCAAATTTCCTGGTGCGCGGGAGTTCCGGCGCGATCAGCACGATCTTTTCTTTTTCCGTCAGCCAGAACCACGCGTCGATCATCGGGCTCGGTCAATCGCCGGCACCGTGCAGCAACAAAACTGCAGGCAGCGTGATAGTGCCAACGGGCGCCGATAACAGTTAGTTGAATTTCTGCCCTGCGCAGGAAACGTTTCTGGATTGCGGCTTGGCTGCAAGCACCGGAGGAACAAAACCTGCAAAGAGCAGAAACGTGCAGAACGTCCGGCGCAACGACATGCATTCTCCCCCGAAAGGAAACGGGGCACTGGAATCGTGCCCCGGCGAAATCCACTGCGACCTGAAAAGGTCAGGCTTTCTGGGCCTGGCGCCGCAAGAATGTGGGCACGTCGAGATCGTCCTTCGGAACTTCGTGCGAGACTTCGCGGACGTTCTGTGAGACCTGATGGACAACGTTCGGAGGGGGCTGCGGCAATTCCTGCTGTACAGGAATTTCGCGTCCAGCCTTCCATGTTGCAGGCAAAAAGGCTGGTTTCGATTTGATCGCGCCCTTGCCGGCATCTTTGAACCCGGCGGCAATGACGGTGATCTTGACGGCGTCTTTCATCGCTTCGTCCATCACCGCACCGAAAATAATATTGGCATTTTCGTGCGCGGCCTTCTGGATGACGCTGGAGGCTTCGTGAACCTCATGAAGCGAAAGCGAAGAGCTTCCGCAAATATTGATGAGTATGCCCTGCGCGCCTTCAATGGAATTGTCTTCAAGCAAAGGGCTGGAGATAGCGCGGTTGGCGGCATCGACCGCGCGATTCGTTCCGGTCGCCACAGCAGTACCCATCACGGCGTAGCCTTGACCATGCATGATGGCTTTCACGTCGGCAAAATCGCGATTGATGATGCCGGGCACGGTGATGATGTCGGAAATTCCCTGCACCGCCTGGCGAAGAATGTCGTCGGCGATCCGGAACGCGTCGAAGAAACTTGTTCCGCGCTCGACCGTTTCCATCAAGCGTTCATTGGGGATGACGATGACCGTGTCCACCACGCCGATCAATTCCTGAAGGGCCTGTTCCGCTTGCAGCATGCGTCGCTTGCCCTCAAAAGCGAAGGGCTTGGTGACCACAGCAACGGACAATGCGCCCAATTCGCTGGCCAGGGAGGCGACGACCGGAGCCGCGCCACTTCCTGTTCCTCCGCCCAATCCGGAGGTGATGAAAATCATGTCGGCGCCTTCGAGGGCTTCGATAATTTTGTCGGTGTCTTCGAGGGCGGCTTTGCGACCGATCTCCGGATTTGCGCCGGCACCTAATCCCTTGGTGAGTTTTCCACCGAGCTGCAACTTCACCGGAGCTTGCGAAAGTTTCAGCGCTTGCAGGTCGGTATTCGCGGTGACAAATTCCACGCCTTCTACTTTGGCGCGGATCATTCGGTTGACGGCGTTGCAGCCGCCACCGCCCACACCAATTACTTTGATCTTCGCCGGTGATAACTCTTCACTGAAGCTCATCCGGATGCCTGCCTCTTTCGCTGTCATGCACTCCCCCTGTCCGGCTGGTGAAAGTCCTTTATAAAACTCGGTTTAGCTCGATTCCAGAAGGAGTTTTTGACCCCTGTGGAAAACCGCCCTAATAACCCTTTATCCCCGGCTTAGGCCCCGGCAAACATGGCTTTCAGTTTCGAAACGAAACCGCCGGATTTCTGAGATCCTGACCGGCGCGCTTTCGCGGCATAGAGCACCAAGCCAATTACCGTGGCATATTCCGGTTGACTGACCTGTTCAGGCAAATCCAGAATGCCGCGCGGTTCTCCGAGGCGTACCGGCAACTCGTACGCTTCCTCGGTCAGTTCGATCAGCCCGTTCAGGCGTGCACCCCCGCCCGCCATGATGAACCCAGCAGGAATCTGCGAGTCCAGCCCCGCACGACGCAAGTCCTCCCTAACTAAATGGAGCAATTCCTGCGTGCGCGGCTCGATAATGTCGGTCAGATTGCGCGAGAAAATGGTGCGTGGAGGCCGATCGCCTACAGTAGCGATCTGGATCGCTCCATCCTCTCGAAGCTGGCGAGCCGAGGCACAGCCATGCAGGCGCTTGATCTTTTCGGCTTCGGGAATCGGTGTACGCAGACCCACGGCGAGGTCGTTGGTGAAATGATCGCCGCCGATGGCCACCGCACTGGTGTGACGTACCACTCCGCCACCGTAGACGACCAACTCCGTAGTGCCCCCGCCAATATCAAGCAAACAACAACCGAGGTCTCTCTCATCCTGAGTCAAACAGGCTTCCGCGGAAGCCAACGGTTCGAGAACCGTATCGTTGATTAGAATGCCCGCCTTATTTGCCGCCGTGACGAGATTTTGCGTCGCCGAAATCGACGACGTGACAATGTGCACGTTGGCTTCCAGACGTTGGCCCACCATGCCGATGGGATCGCGGATGCCATCTTGCGCATCGACGATAAATTCATGCGGAAGGACGTGAAGGACTTCACGGTCGTCGGGGAGCGAGACGTTACGAGCCGCGTCGATGGTGCGCTTCAGGTCGTCGCGCTCGATGTCTCGCGGACGAGGGCCAAGCGGCACGCCGCCACGGCTGTTGACGCCGCGTACATGGCTGCCGGCTACGCCGATCACCGCCGATTCGACGGGGATGTTGGCGACACTTTCCGCTTCTTCAACGGCACGACGGATGGAGCTGACCGTGGAATCGAGGTTGACGATCAAGCCCTTGCGCAAGCCTTTGGATTCGGCCGCGCCGAGAGCCAGAAACTTGACCTGATCGTTTTCATACTCCGCCAGGAGTACGCAGGTCTTGGTGCTGCCGATATCGAGCCCGACGAGATATTTATCTTTCTTGACCAAAGCCTTCTCCTACCACACGCTATTTTTGTTTTGCGGCTGTTGTGCTGGTGTCGGGGTTCACCACCACCTGCCGTGAATATTGCAGATCAATGGACTGCACGCGGCCAACACTGGCCTGCCACTGCGAAAAATTCTCGATCAATGTACGGTACTTGGTGGTGAAATCGGACTGGCCAAAATGAACGGTGACCGCCTGCGAGTCCAATCCCCCTGCCAATCCGGTGATGACGACGTGCAGATCGCGAGGATTGCCAAGGTCGAGTTCGCTGACACGATCGGAGGAGCCGGGCTTGACGAGTTCGATGGCACGCATATATTCCTGGTAAGTCTTCATGCGCTTTTCGCGCTCGTCGCGCGGCATATTCTCAGAGAGTCCCGTAACGATGGGGAAATGAAAATCTTCGCCCTCGGGACGATCGAGAAGAACGCCATGGGAATCGATCAACGTCAATTCCGCGCCATTGCGGAAAAAAGCGATAGGCGTTCGCTCCGTGATTTCCACGCGAAGGTGATTAGGCAGAATGCGCTGGATACTGGCTTCCTCGACCCAGGAAACTTCCTGAACCTGGGAACGGCGAGTTTCCAGTGGAACCTGCAGAACGCTTTTCTTGCGGTCTTGGAAGAATATTTTCTGGATTTCTTCCTTGGGAACGATGCGGTTTCCGGCTACATCGATCTGCTCGGGACGAAGCAGCAGCATTTGCGGAGAGTGAAGGGCAAAGCGCGTGCCGAGAGTGGCGAGTGTCAGCAGCGTAGCAGCTACGACCGACCAAAAAAAGACGCGCCGGTAGAACGACCAGCTCTTGCCGCCGATTTTCTTGCGGCGAATCTCCACGGGCTTCTGCCGCCGCAGGAACTTCGGCTCTTCGTCGGCGATCAGTTCGGGCCGGTACGCTTCCCGCTCAGCCGTAGCGGCCGCAACATTCCGCTGGATGGGTTTCAAGCGTTCCAAACAACCACCTCGTTTTCGAGAATGACGCCGTAAGCACCGCGCACCCGTTCGCGGACATTCGCGATCAAGGCGAGCATGTCCGAGGCCGAGGCCTTTCCGGCGTTCACAAAAAAATTGGCGTGGCGATCGCTGACGCGGGCGTCGCCCACGGAGAATCCTTTTAGACCCAGTTCATCAATCATTCGGCCGGCGGAGGCGCCTGGAGGATTCTTAAAAATACAACCGGCGCTCTTCTGACCAAGCGGCTGGCTGGCCCGGCGCTTCTCGTTACAGATACGTATTCCTTGAAGGATTTCCTTAAACGGCTTGGAGGGAAGTTCGAGCTTCACTGAGAGCATCATATCATCGGGCGCAAAGGATGTGTGCCGGTATTCAAACGAAATTTGATCGCCCTTGAGGATTTCGATGCGCCCGGCGGCAGCACGGTAGACTTTTACTTCGCGGACGTAAGAGCCGATCTGGAT
The DNA here is from genome assembly GCA_963741165.1 of Candidatus Acidiferrales bacterium. Classification (GTDB taxonomy): domain Bacteria; phylum Acidobacteriota; class Terriglobia; order Acidiferrales; family UBA7541; genus Acidiferrum. The sequence goes on from CAVUHB010000005.1 coordinate 379,452, forward strand.
GCCATAGGCTCCGGCATTCATGCGCAGCGCACCACCGACCGTGCCGGGCACGCCGATGAGACCCTCCAGCCCGCCCAAGTCGTACTTGGCGCAAAAGGTAACCGTGCGGCCGAGGTCGGCGGCGGCGTCTACAGAGGCGACACGGCCCTCAATGACCACTTCCTGCTCCGGTTTGGCCAATTGCAGAACGAGGAAGGGTAGCTCGCCATCGAGGACCAAAAGATTTGATCCGCCCCCCAGGAATTTGTGAGGGATGGCCTCGTGATCGAGAAGATTGAGGAGGTCGGGAATCGCTTCGTGGCGGTGAATGCGGACAAGGTCCGTGGTGCCGCCGATGCCGAGATAGGTTAGGTCGGCGAGCGAGGTTTCGCGCACCAATTCGTTGCCGAGTGCTTGCAGTTCTGCGACGAGTTTGGGATCGTCAATCCTCACGCGGTACCCCTTCGTCCACACGATATTCAGTCCCCAGCAGAACCATCAGTTCATTGCTGGCGCGACTGACATTACCGGCACCGATAGTAAGTATGGCGTCGGCGGGCCGAGCCTCTTTCAGCAGAAATTCGATGCCATCCTGCATGAAATGGAAATAGTGGACATTCTTATGGCCGGCATCGCGAATGCTGTTGGCCAGGGCTTCGCTGGTGATGCCCGGCAGGGGGACTTCACTTGCGGCGTAGATGTCGGTGAGGACGAGAATATCTGCCTGATTGAAAGCGCGGGAAAATTCATCCCAGAGATGCTGTGTGCGCGAATAGCGATGCGGTTGAAACAGCACTAACAGGCGATTGAATTTACAGCCTCGTGCGGCTTCCAGCGTGGCCCGGATTTCGGCCGGGTGATGGCCGTAGTCGTCGATGACCACGATGTCGTTGACCACGCCCTTGATATCGAAGCGTCTGCCAACACCCCCAAATTTTGCTAGGCCTTCCTTGATCAAATCCGTGGCGACGTTGAGGTAGAGGGCGACAGCGGCCGAGGCCGCAGCGTTGCGAACGTTGTGAATGCCGGGTGGATGCGGCAATTGAAAAATTCCGAGGTCGTCACCCTTATAGCTCAAGCGGAACTGGCTGCCGAGGCCCACCATTTCGATGTCGCTGATGACCAGGTCGGCCTGGCTGGAGGTGCCGTAGGTGAGGATGGGCCGTTTCACGTTGGGAATGATGGCCTGCACGTTGGGCTCGTCCACGCAAAGAATGGCAGAGCCGTAGAAAGGAACGCTGTTCACAAACTGCAGGAAAGCGCTCTGAATATCCTCGAGCGAGGAATACTGGTCGAGGTGCTCGCGATCGATGGTGGTGACCACGGCCACTACCGGCGCAAACATCAGAAAACTGCGGTCGCTTTCATCGGCTTCCACAACGAAATATTCACCACGGCCCACACGCGCCGTGGTGCCGGCCTGGTTTACTTTTCCGCCGACGACAAAGGTGGGATCGAGATGAGCGGCGGCGAGAACGGAGGCGACCATGGAAGTGGTAGTGGTCTTACCATGCGCACCGGCAACGGCAATGCCGTATTTCAGGCGCATGAGTTCGGCAAGCATCTCCGCGCGAGGAATTACCGGGATTTTTTGCTTGTGCGCTTCAACAACTTCCGGATTGTCGGCCTTTACTGCGGAAGAAATGACCAGGACGTGCGCTCCCTGCACGTTTTCGGCTTTATGACCTTCAAAAACTGTGGCGCCGAGATCCTGAAGGCGTTCGGTGATCGTGGAAGGCCTGGTATCCGAGCCGGACACGGAATAGCCGAGCGTGAGCAGGACTTCGGCAATGCCGCTCATGCCGATGCCGCCGATTCCCACCATGTGAATGCGCTGAAAATTACGAAACGATACCATCATTTCCCTTCAGTCTCCTCCCGCGAGAATAGGCTCGCCCGTGACCGTGCCGATGTCCGCGGCGCGTTCGATCAAATCCACAATCACGCGCGCGGCGTCCGGATACGCAAGGCTCCGCGACTTCCTTGAGAGTGTTTCGAGCTCCTGCGGCTGGTCGAGGAGGGAAAAAATCTCTTTGCTCAAACGTTCGGCCGTCAATTCCCCTTCCGGAATCAGGCGCCCGGCTCCGGCGTTGACCATTTCCTGCGCGTTGCGCAGTTGATGGCTGTCCGTGGCGCGCCCAAAGGGAATAAAAATCGCGGCACGCCCGGCCGCAGCAACTTCCGCGGCCGTAATTGCACCCGCGCGGCATACCAACAAATCCGCCCAGGCAAACCGTTCCGCCATGTTGCCGAGGAAGGGGACAATCTCGGCGCGAAATCCCTGCTGGTCGTAAGCGGCTTTCACAATATTATAATCGCGCTCGCCACTTTGATGCACGATCTGCAGCTCATTTTTTCGCGCGGCCAGCAGCCTGATGGCATCTATGAACGCACGATTGATCGGCAAGGCACCCTGACTTCCGCCGGTCACGAGCAGGCGTAGGGGTTTTTCGGGCTTGCGCGGCTGGATGGAGAAAAACTCTTCGCGAACCGGACAACCTGTAACTTGCGCTTTGGCCCCCCAGGACTTTGCCGAGATTTCGTAACCCGTGGCGATTCGCCGGGCGAAATGGGCCAGCACTTTGTTGGTGAAGCCAGGTTCCGCATTTGGCTCAAAAATGACGTTAGGGATGCCCTTGAGCCAAGTCGCCAGCAGCATCGGTCCTGCGGCATATCCACCCACGCCAAAGGCAGCCACCGGTTCGTGGCGCTTCAAAACACCGAAGGCATCCGAGAGTCCGCTGCCAAGCAGCGCCAGATTCCTTAGCAGCGTGAAGCCACCTTTTCCTTTTAGCCCGGCAACCCGCAACGTCTCCAGTGGCAGCCCGGCTTGCGGCACCAGCTTCGTTTCGATTCCACGTTGTGTTCCGACCAGCACGACGTCTCGATCCAATCCGCGCGACATCCACTCTCGCGCAATGGCCAGCGCAGGAAAAACGTGTCCACCCGTTCCACCGCCGGCAATCAATAATTTCATCCCTCAGTCTCTCAGGCTTGCGCCAGGTAACGACTGCTGCGAAATATTAAGGAGCACGCCGGTTGCCAGGAGCATCACCAGCAGACTCGAGCCGCCGTAGCTGACAAAAGGCAGCGGAATTCCCTTGGTGGGCATCATTCCGAGCACGACAGCAAAATTAATGAGCGACTGGAACACGACCATGGCGGTCACTCCCAGTGCTAGCATGCGCCCAAACCCGTCGGGCGCGTTGAATGCCGCGCGTAAGCCGCGCCAGGCGAATACAGCGAACAGAAGGACGATGACGCTGGCTCCGATGAAGCCAAGCTCTTCACAAATAACGGCATAGATAAAATCGGTGTGGGCTTCCGGCAAATAGAAGAGTTTTTGCTTGCTCTCCATCAAGCCCACGCCGGTAAAACCGCCTGAACCCACGGCGATCAGCGATTGCAGGAGTTGAAATCCCGCGCCCTGCGGGTCCGTATCCGGATGCAAGAAGGCCATCAAGCGCGCCTGGCGGTAGGAGACGTGAGTAATCAACAAAAAAAGTACCGGGAGGGCGGTACCTGCGCCGAGCGCCAGCCACTTCCAGGAAAGCCCCGCTACAAACAGCATGGCAGCCATGATCAACACGATATCGACGGAGGTACCCAGGTCGGGTTGCGCGAGAATCAATGCCACGCAGATAAGGATTGGTGCAACTGCGGGAAGAAGAGTCTGCAGAAAATCCTGCTTGTTGAATTCCATGCTGACAGCAGTGCGGCGGCGCAGATCCAAGAACCACGCCAGATACAAAATGGCGGCAAGCTTTGCGAGTTCGGAAGGCTGAATATTCACGGGGCCAAGCTTTATCCAGCGATGCGTGGCATGCGATTTATCGAGGAAAAAAGCGCCTACCAGCAACAGGACCACGAGACAGACCGCCGTATAAACGACCGCAGGTTCACGCAGGCGGTGATAGTCGAGTCGCATCAGCGCAAACATGCCGAGCAGCCCCAAGACCAGCCAGGCGATCTGGCGGACAACGAAAATGTAAGAGTGGCCGTATTGGTTTTGGGCCGTCACGGCGGAGGCACTGAAGATCATCACCGCGCCCAGTAGGCACAGCACCAGAACCACCCCAAATAATAAGCGATCGGTATCGGAACGTCTCGTCAACTGTCTACCTCCTCCCGGAAAGGCCAGCTTTCCCGGGTGAGCTTATGAACCAGTTCCTTAAATACGTGTCCGCGTTGTTCGTAATTTTGAAATTGATCGAAGCTGGCACACGCCGGCGCAAGCAGGACGATATCGCCCGCTTGGGCGGTTTGGGAAGCAAGCTCGACCGCGCGTTGCAGTGTTCCGGCGCGCTCGATGGCCACGGTTCCTGCGATTTGCGATTCAATTTTTTCGGCGGCGGCCCCGATGAGAAGTGCAAGAATGGCCTTTCCCCGCAGAGAATTCTGCAGCACGGAGTAATCGCTGCCCTTGTCCTTGCCGCCCAGGATAATCAGGATGCGCCCGGGAAACGCGTCCAATGCTTTCAGCGTGGCGTCGACGTTGGTCGCTTTGGAATCGTTGTAGTAACGCACGCCGCGAAGTTCTGCGACAAATTCCAGGCGGTGTTCGACACCCTGAAAGCTGCGAACGGCCGCGCCGATGGAATTGGCATCCACGCCTGCGAGGCGCGAGGCCGTGATCGCCGCCAGCACATTTTCGACGTTGTGGGCACCGGGTAATGGAATCTCGCTGCGCTTCATGACAAATTCTTCTTCGGGTCCTCGCACAATACAAACGTCATCACCTCGGAGGCAAGCACCCTGTTTGACGCTTTGCTTGCGGCTGAACCAGAACACTTGCGGCTTTTTAGGCACATATTTCTGCAGCGGTACATCATCGAGATTCAGTACGGCAGCGTCCAATTCCGTCTGATTTTCAAACAAACGGGCTTTCGCGGCGGCGTAGGCTTCGAGCGTTTTGTGGCGGTCGAGATGGTCGGGCGTCAGATTCAAATACACTCCGATGTTCGGGCGAAAGCGTTCGATTAATTCCAATTGGAAGCTGCTGAGCTCTACCACCGCTACAGTACCCGCAGTCATGAGTTCGACGCGCGAAATCAGAGGCGTGCCAACATTGCCAGCCAAAAATGTCTCAACACCGGAGCTTCGGAGGATGTGGTGCACCAGCGTGGTGGTGGTCGTTTTTCCGTTCGATCCGGTGATACCAATCAACTTGCCCTCGAGGAAGCGGTAAGCCAGTTCGATCTCGCTCCAGATGGTGATGCCTTTGGAACGCGCGGAGGACAGAAAGGGATCGTCAGCAGGAACCCCCGGGCTCGGGATAATCAAGTCCTGAGCCAGGAAGGTTTTTTCAGTGTGGCCGCCGAGTTCAAGGGCTACACCGGACTCGCGGAGTTTTGCAGGAATGTCGCCGAGTTCCCGCTCGGTGCGTGTTTCGGTAGCGGTGACAAAGGCGTTGTGGGAAGCACAGAAAAGTGCCGTGGCCACACCGGTACGCGCTAGTCCTACGACCAGCACTCGCTTTTTGCGTAACTCCATCGATCCAGGCATAGTTTGCTCAAACTCTCGACTCAATTCTCCATAACGCAGAAACCCAGTTGCGCAGCGAACCGTGACGCTGCCGCGTAGTGCACTAGCGTAATTTCAGCGTGGTCAGCGCGAACAAGGCGAAGACCAGCGCGGCAATCCAGAAACGGACAATCACCTTACTTTCGCTCCAACCCAGGAGTTCAAAATGATGGTGAATCGGGGCCATGCGAAAAATTCGTTTCCCGCGCAGCTTGAACGAGCCGACCTGCAGAATTACCGAGAGCGCTTCGACTACAAAGATTCCGCCGACAAAGACCAGAAGCACTTCCTGCTTGATGATGACGGCAATGGTCCCAAGGGCACCGCCCAAGCTCAGTGAACCTACGTCTCCCATAAACACTTCGGCGGGGTGCGCGTTGTACCACAGAAAACCTAGCGAAGCGCCAACCAAGGCGCCACAAAAAACGGTGAGTTCGCCAACGCGTGGGATGTATTGAATCTCCAGGTAATTCGCCCAACGGAAGTTGCTGCTCACATAGGTAAGAACTGTGAGCGCACCCGCGGCGATTACCGTGCATCCGATCGCAAGACCATCGAGACCGTCGGTCAGATTGACAGCATTCGAACTGCCGGTAATGACCAGCGCAATGAACACGAGAAACGGAATGAATGCGAGTGGCCAGAGATGCGGCGAATCCATAATGCTGTGAATTACCAGGTCTGGCCGGAAACGCTTCAGGAACGGAACGATTAGTTGCGTGGAGTAGGCGCTATGCGTTGAAAGTGATAAAAGCGAGATACCGACGACACTGCTGACAAGAAGCTGCAGCGTCAGCTTGCGCACTCCAGTCAATCCTAGATTGCGGCGTTTGGCCACCTTGGCGTAGTCGTCCACAAACCCGATGGCGGCAAAAGCCAGCAAGGCGAACAGCGCAAGCAGCACAAAGGGATTCTGCAAATCTGCCCACAACAAAGTGGGCACGGCGGTGGAAAGCACGATGAGCACGCCACCCATTGTGGGTGTACCCGCCTTTTTCTGATGCGCCTGTGGTCCTTCCTCGCGAATGTACTGGCCGATCTGCAACTCCCGTAGCTTGCGGATCAGCCATGGGCCAAAGACGAGTGCAAGAAACATAGCGGTCAGGCTGGCGTAAACGGTACGAACGGTGATGTAACGAAAGACGTTCAGTGGGCTGAAATATTTCTGCAAGACGTGGTAGAGGAGGTAGTAGAGCATCTAGTGAGCTCCTCCCACGTGGCGCCGGGGGTCATCGGGCGCAAATCTTGCGATGAGCGCATCAACGATCTGTTCCATTTTGACGCTACGCGAGCCTTTCACCAGCAGCAAATCGCCCGGCTCGACAAATCCGCTGAGAAATTCTGAAGCCGCTGTGGGCGAAGCAAAGAATCTGGTGTGCTCGCGAAGCATTCCGGTTGTTGCACCTTCAACCAGTGAAGCCGCATCGCCTTGCACGCCGATGACGAAATCGATCTTCCCGGTTTTTGCGGCGAACTCTCCGCCTTCCCTGTGCAATTGCTTTGCGCTGGGCCCAAGTTCGCGCATTTCTCCCGCGGCAAGGATGCGGCGCTTGAAACCGGGAGTGGCCGCCAGCAAGTCGATCATGGCCTCTAAGGCAGCCGGGCTCGAATTGTAGGAATCGTTGATAAGCGCGAAACCATTGGTGAAGCGGATGAGCTCGCCCCGCATGGTGGGAGTGCGCAGCGTGGGAAAAACACTTTGCGCTTCGGCAACACCGATGTTCCACTGGCTGGCCGCGGCAATTGCGGCGAGTGCGTTCAACACGACGTGTTTACCCGGCAAAGACATTTCCATGCGGGAGCGCCCTCCGTTATGCAGGAGGGTAAAAGCCGAACCGAGTGCGCCGCGATCTTCGATATCGACTGCATTGAACTCCGCCGGCTTTTCGATGCCGTAAAAAATGACGCGTCCGGGCGCAACGGCGGCCATTGCCGCCACGCGCGGATCATCCGCATTCAGCACCGCAACGGAATTCGGCCCAATGAGCCCTTCCACCAGTTCACGTTTGGCCAGTGCAATCTCGTCCAAAGAAGAAAAATTCAGTAGATGTGCAGGCGTGACGCGCAATTCGATGGCGACGTCGGGCAGCGCGATCGCCGCCAGGCGCTGCAATTCGCCGGGATAGGACATGCCCATTTCCAAGACCGCAACGTCATGCGTCTGGTCGAGCCGAAAGATCGTCAGGGGCAAACCAAATTCATTATTAAAATTTCCTTCAGACTTCAGGACCCGTAACTTCGAGCCCAACAGTGCCGCCAGGATCTCTTTCGTTGTAGTCTTGCCGACGGATCCGGTAATGCCGCAAATTTTCTTGCCCCAATCCTTGCGGACGGCGCGCGCCAGATTGTGGAGTGCCTCGAGCGTGTTGGGAACGGTGATGCAGCGGTCCTGCATCCATCCGGGATAGCGAGAGACCAGTGGTTCGGCGACCACCGCGGCCACAGCGCCCGCCTCCAGGACTGCGTCCACGTAGTCGTGTCCATCGTTACGCGGACCGCTAATGGCGATGAACAGTTCTCCGCGACGTAACGTGCGAGAATCAATCGACACACCGGCCACCCGGGCCAGGGCGTCGACTCCAAACCCCTGCTTTCCCGCCACCGCGTCAACCACCTGTTTAACCGTCCACCGCATAATTTCCTCAGTACACTGGACTCACTCAGGGCTCGGTCGTAGCGATCGACTCTCTGACCGCAGGGCACTTCCAGGTTTGTTCTCACCGGTTGAGGGCTCCTCCTGTTTCTGCGAGTTGCAATTTCGGTCCGCAGGCCCCCGTCCCAATGCAGGCGACGAGCGCGCTACGTAGCAAACCCTGGGCCGTTCTCTGGCTCCGTGTACCCGAGATCGCCGAGCGCAGTTCGCGCGATTTCGCGATCGTCAAAATGAATGGTGCGGTCCGAGAAGATTTGATAATCCTCGTGACCTTTTCCAGCCAGCAGAACGATATCGCCGGCCTTGGCTTGGTCGATGGCCAGGCGAATGGCTTTGGCCCGATCCGCTTCGATCAAATACTTCCCGCTGGATTTCTGCATGCCGACGACGATGTCACTGATGATTTTCAGGGGATCCTCCTGGCGCGGATTGTCGCTCGTCAGTATGGTTAAGTCGCTGAGACGGCCGGAAGTTTCTCCCATGATGGGGCGCTTGGTGCGATCGCGAGAGCCCCCGCAGCCGAACAAGGTGATGATGCGGCCTTTGGGGTTCAACTCGCGCGCGGTGCGAATGAGATTCTCAAGGGCATCGTCCGTGTGCGCGTAATCCACCACAACCAGGAACGGCTGGCGCTGATCGACGCGCTGAAATCTGCCGGCTACCGCTTCGAGCGCGCGGATTCCCTTTTCGATAATTTCGTTCGAGAAACCCAACCCGATGCCCGCGCCAATGGCCGCGAGAATGTTGTAAACGTTGATGCGGCCAACCAGTAGAGACTGAACGTTGATCTTACCGTTGGGAGTTTGCGCTACGAAATTCAAGCCATTGAAGCTGAGTGCGAATTTTTTTGCCGCTAGGTCGGTACCGTTGGTCAGGCCGTAGGTGAGGGTCTTTTTTGCCAGTCCCCTGAGTTTCTTGCCCCATTCGTCGTCGGTGTTGATCACGGCGAGCTCGGGTGCGCCTGCACCGGTGCCTTCAAACAGATGGCGCTTTGCAGCGAAATAATCGTCGAAGGTTTTGTGAAAATCGATGTGGTCGCGCGTGAGATTGGTGAATACCGCTGCGGCGAAGTGGCAACCCCACAAACGATCGAGCGAGAGCGCGTGGGAACTCGCTTCCAGCACAGCATGAGTGCCTTTCGCGTCGCGTACTTCGGCGAAGAAAGCCTGCAGGTCCACCGATTCCGGCGTAGTGTTAGGAGCAGGATAAACGCCGCGCGGGGTGTGATAGGCAATGGTGCCAAACAAGCCGGTGTGCGCGCCCGAAGCACGCACGATGGAATCGATCAGCGAAGAGGTTGTGGTTTTACCGTTGGTACCGGTGACCCCGACCAGTTTCAGCGCTTTCGCGGGGCATCTGAAAAAATTGGCAGCAGCGATCGCCAGCGCCTTGCGGGGCTCGCCAACTTGCAACCAGGTGACCGGGCCTGTCCAATCGGCGGGCTTCCCGTCCGCGCTTAAAATCACGGAAGCGCCACGAGTGGCAGCGTCCTTGGCGAAAAGATTGCCGTCGGTCGCGACGCCTTGGATGGCGACGAATAGCGATCCCGCTTGTACTTTGCGCGAATCGCAGGTGACTTGGAAAATTTGCAGGTCAGGCGGGGGGAGTGGCGAGCGCAGTGCAACGCCTTCCAGGATTGCGCGAATCGGCACTCCCGCGGAGTGTTTCACGCTGGCCACAATATGTCCTTGATCTTCCTCGAACACTGAGCTCGCCTTCTTTTCCGCCTCGTCCGTGGCACTCCATCCGGTTGTCATTGTTTTCCTAAATCCTTTTCTTAGTGCTGCTTCCCCGGCTTGGTCGGCTTGGCTAGAGCGCTGCCAAATTCCACGATGATCTTGGAGCCGCGGCGCACGCTGGTACCGGGAGCCGGTGTCTGCTTAGATGCAAGGCTGCTGCCAACCAGCACCGGATCGAGCCCCAGACGCAAACAGGATTCCGTAACTTCGCGCATGGTCTTGCCCGTGAAATCGGGGACGGCAATTCCGCCATCTTCCTCTGCCGCAATCATGACTTCAGGTAATTTCCCTGGTGCTGGCTTTTCCTTCCCTGCCTTTGGAGCCGCTCCCTCGCCTGGGGCTGGCGTCGAAAAATCGACCGGCGTGAAGTCATCGAGAGACAAATCCTGGGTATCTTCGGCTGGATGATAGGCGGTCTGAATCAGGCGCGGGCTTAAGGGCACATCGCGCGGGACGTCGAGGTAGGGCAGGACCTGTTCGGCGATTCGTTTGAAGACCGGAGCGGCGACGTCTCCACCGCCATGCGGGTAACCGGCGGGAGAATCGACGGAAACCAGAATGGTTACGGCCGGATTGTTGATGGGCGCGAATCCGTTAAAGGACGCGATAACATTTGTGGGCGAGTAGCGTTTCGTTTGAGGATCAATTTTTTGTGCGGTGCCTGTTTTGCCTGCGGCGGTCCAGCCATCCAGTCGCGCGTTCTTGCCAGTGCCATGAAGTACAACACCTTCCATCAAATTTCGCAAAGTTGCGGCGGTTTTGGGCTGAATGATCCGGTGAGGATCTTCCGGAGCGGAAGGCCCAGGAAGGGGCAAGATTTGATCGGCGCGCCGCATTTCCTGGACTACGTGCGGTTTATAGAGCAAGCCGCCGTTTGCAATTGCTGACACCGCTGTAACCATCTGGAGCGGAGTTACGCCAACTTCCTGTCCCATGGATACAGAAGCGATCGAAAACGAACCCCAGTGGCTGAGACGCTGCACCAGGCCGCGGCTTTCGCCGGGAAGATCAACTCCGGTCGGTGTGCCAAAACCAAAAGTACGGATGTAGTCATAAAATTTCGCAGAGCCCATACGCAGGGCAATCTTGATGGCGCCAACGTCGCTGGAATTCGCGAGGATATCAGCGACAGTCAACATGCCGTAACGCTTGTGGTCGTGAATCAGATGGCCGGCCACGATCACAGAGCCGTTACCGCAATCGAATACCTCGTCGGGACGAATGAGGTTTTGATCGAAGGCCGCTGCCAGCGTGACCAGCTTGAAGGTGGAACCGGGTTCATAAATCGAAGTGATGGCGCGATTGTTGCGCGATTCCGGCTCCGCATTCACCGCGGCGTTGGGATTAAATTTGGGCCAGTTGGCGAGCGCGAGGATTGCACCAGAATTGGGATCCTGCACGATGACCGTTCCGGCTGGCGCATGAGTCTTCTCAATGGCGGCGGCCAGCTCGCGCTCAGCGATGTACTGAATTTTTTCATCGATGGTGAGGACGATGTTTACGCCGCGGTCGGCTTGCGCTTCGCCGCCATCGAACCAACGCTGGCGTGCGTCGGACATGACCACGATTTTTTCGCCCTTGCTTCGAATTAGGGAATCGTACTCGTGCTCGATACCGCCCAAGCCTTTGTCGTCGACATCAACAAAACCTAGGACGTGCGAAGCCATGTCGCGCTTTGGATAGAAACGCTGATTTTCTTCCTGAAAGTAAATACCTTTCAAATTCAGGGCGGTCATGGCTTGAACTTTTTCGGGCGGCAATTTTCGCTGAATCCAAACGAACGTGGCGCCGGATTCGAGTTTTTCGCGAATCAGATCCTGCGGCATGCCGAGGACGCCCGAGAGCAGCCGCGCCGCCATCACGGAATCTTTCACTTCGGTGGGTACGGCGAATGCAGACTGAACCGGAATGCTCATGGCCAGCGGATGCATGTTGCGGTCGTAGATGCTGCCGCGTTTCGGAGTGATGTCGAGGGTGCGGCGCTGCTGGCGCATGGCACGCGCCATGTAGTCACTATGACGCGCCAGTTGCAGGTAAGCGAGGCGTCCGAAGATGGCGCCCATCCATAAGAGGGCCAGCCCGGCAAGAATCAATATGCGGAGTTGAACTTTGTTCTGCTGCATGGCTCGTTGCAGTTGGCTCTCAGTTCGGGCGTTGGTTTAAGGTGCTACCAAAATCGGGGGTACCGCCTGCGCCCGCAGGATGAACGAGCCTAGGGGGCACGATTGGGGCGCACATAGCGAACTGTGGCGACTTGCGCGCCATCCAATCCCGTGTACTCGCGCACTTGGGCTGGGGCTGTCTGCGTGAGCCCCAACTGGTGACGCGCAATGACGTCGATGCGGTGGGGGTCGCGTAAGGTAGCAATTTCCAGTTTCAATTCGCCGTTGTAACCCTGGGCAGACTGCTGCTTGGCTTTCAGATCTTCCAATTGGAAGCTGAGATCGATGCATCGAAAATGCTGATAGACATAGAGCATGCAGAATGCGGCGACAATCGCTCCGAGCGCCGCGGTCTTATAAAGATTTCGCAATTTGACCGGTTCTACGTGGCGCACCATGCGCGAATTATCGATGCGCTTCTTGGTGTGAAATTCCCTCATCACCGGCTGTTTTCTCTGCTTCTTCGGTCTTGCCATTTCACACCTTCTCCGCGCACCGGAGTTTCGCGCTTCGCGATCTCGGGTTCGCATGCTGCTCTTCGGGGCGGGGTACAATTACGTGTTTGGTGAGCACTTTCAGCGTTCCCTCTTTTTGTCCTTGCTGGAACGCTTGCTTCACGGGGCGGTCTTCGCGCGAGTGATACGTCAGCACAACCATGCGACCGCCTGAATTTACTGTGGCAGGGGTCCGGAAAAGAAACTGCCCGAGTTCCTCCATCTCTCGATTCACCGCTATCCGCAGCGCCAGAAACGTTTTTGTTGCGGGATGCAGTCTCTGCCTTCCCCATTGCTTCCGAGCGCCTGCCACAACCGTTGCCAGGTGCGCAGTATCCCGTATGGGCCGCGCGTTCATGATCGCCCTGGCGATCCTTCGGGAATCATGCTCTTCCGCTTCCGTATAGAGCAGGTCGGCAATTTCCTTTTCCGACCATTGATTCACAATCTCATCTGCCGTCAGCGTGTCTTCTTCCGCTTCCCCGCCGCTCATGCGCATATCTAACGGACCAGCCTCGCGGAAGGAAAACCCGCGCTCGGGCTGGTCAAGCTGCATGCTCGAAACTCCCAAGTCGGCCAAGACCCCGTCCACCCTCGCTATCCCCAATTCGTGTACGACCTCCGCAATCTTCGAGAACGGAGAACGAACCAAAGTCACCAAACTCCCGAAGGGCTGCAAACGCTCCTGTGCGATCTGCAGCGCCCGTGCGTCCCGGTCCAGGCTGATCAAGCGTCCGGAAGGCTGCTCTTGACTTGCCAAGGAGAGCATGCGCTCGGCGATGGCCGCCGAATGACCCGCCGCGCCCGTTGTGGCGTCTACGTAGATTCCGCTTGGCTTTATGTCCAGCCATTCCAACACCTCTTCGAGCAACACCGGAGTGTGTGGCACACCCAATTTTTTTGCCTGCCCTGCCCCGTCTGCCCCGGGAGAACAACAACCCCAACTGCGACTGCTCGTTCAACCGCAACTGTCAATAAAACTTTTATGGCTTCCAAGCTTCCAGTGCCCGATCGTCTTCGTCGGTGTACGGTTCGCTCTTTAGCTGATCAAGAACCCGTGTATGATTCATGACTTCGATATGGTCCAGAGCGCCCAAAACGTCGACGTCGCCCTTGGTTTGCGCCGCCTCGCGCAAAACCGCAGGCATCAATACCCTTCCCTGACTGTCAATTTCGATTACTTGACCGTAATAGCTGGTGCGCATCAGGAACTTGCGCTTTGCCGGATTCGTGCTCGGCATGCTAGCCAGCCGGTCCTCGATCTCGCCCCAAACCTTCATCGGGTAAATCCTCGCGGTCTCACCAGTGGTGCTGGTGATGTAGAACTGGTTCCCATACTCCTTGAGAGCGTCCAGAAAAATAGCGGGGATCTTCAAACGACCCTTTTCGTCGACCCTTGCCTGACAATTGCCCCGCAGTTTCATGCAAATCCGTCTCTTGGAGGTGTGTTTTGGCTCGAATCACCACAACCCTCGAGATGCCCCTACTTTGCTCTACCCGGCTCTACTGCTAACCACTTTTTTCCACTTTCTGCCACATCTTAGGCTCATTCTGAGACTTGTCAAGAGGAAACCGCAAAATCTGTGCATAAATTGTTGATTTCTGTGGATTGGGAATTTGGGGGAAAGCCCTACTACTGGATGGGATTGTGACGGAGAGGAATACCTATAGGTGGTGGTGGCTGTGCGGAGTGGTGAAACGGGGTTCTCTGCTGGCCTTCAGCGCTCTCGCCGGGGCTGGATAGTTCGAGCGTTATCTTTTTTCATGCGGGTCAGGGATTGCTGCGACTTCGTCGGACAGGGTCTGAGCGCAAGAGTCGTACTGAACCCTTAGAACGCAGTTTGCTGACAACTCGCGCGGCATTTTTGCCTTGCTGAAAATTGCAGTTTGAAAACTGAGGAATACCTATCACTACGGCGAGACATGGCCAAGAGCGGGGTCTGTGGGCGGATCGGGGAGTTTTGGGTCGGAGATGCGCTGCTTGTCGTCTATTGAGAATAGTAAATAGTGGTCGAACTTGTGGTGGCGGTGAGCGCGCTTCCCTCTCCAATCGTAGTAGTACTCCACGGACTTCGGAAGCCATAGATCTTCGCTCGTTTTTTTGAAATGCACAGGACCATATTCGACGACGGTGAAATCGGCGTACAGCTGAATGGCGGGAATCGGTTCGACAAGCGCGGCTTCCATGCGGACGATTTGATAACTGTCGACGGAGATCCAGGCGCGGCCCTTGAGGGCGGCGGGATAAGCCGGTCCGGAAATGCCGATTCTGTAGTAACGCGTGGTATTCGGTTGATCCGATCTTTGACGGAAATAGACCTGATACGCCGAGCCGCCATCCCAGCTCGCCACGCCTTCACAGGTGATCGCATAATGGCTGGAATAATAGGGGTGAAAGATCAGTGGCAGTGAAGGAAGTCCGTTCGTCAAGATGTTATCGGGAAAGCTCGCGTGTAGTCGTGCAGATTCACGGTGCTCCTCTACAGACAGTGAACCGGGACGGATTTCCTCAATGGAAACCAGGTAATTGAATGACAGACTTTCTGAATTAGAAACTAGCCCCCATTTATTGATGGATTCGTGGAAGAGCAACTCCGTGGCCGTGTATTTGTCAACATCCCGGATGAATTCCTGTGTGCGCGCCGCTACTTTTGACAGGACCGCATCAATATCGCAGGAATGGCCGGGAACAACGGCAGGAACCTGTTCATCGATGTCGGGAGGCAGCCAGTTCGAAGGAGAGGGGACAGCATTCGCAAGCGGAGGTAGCACGGCAGGTGGGAGCTCGAGCGACGCGGCATCGGGTCTTCCGGCGCTCTCTCGCGCTGCGGAGCCTTCTAAATCCTGCAATTGTTGCTTGCGAGCAAAATCGTCGGGATGGGACTCAAGCTCTGCGCGGAGAATATCGATGGCGCGCTGTTTGTCGCCATGCTGCAGCAACGCGCGCACAAGGATGGGTTCGACGGAAAGGGCCTGAACATGGCCGAGTTCCAGGGCGCGTTCCGACTGGTGAATGGACTCCTCAAGTGCGCCTTGTTGCAGATACGCCTCGGCCAGGAGCGCATGCGGCCGCCAAGCGTCGGGTGAACTGTCCGCCGCATGGTTGAGGAGCTCGATGGCATCAGGAGAATGCTTCTCACGAATCAGGGCTTCACTCAGGGCAAGAGTAGCCCGGAGATGGTCCGGGGAGAGCGAAAGAGTCTTTTGCCAGAAGGTTTTGGCCTGGGACCAGTCTGAGGTCTTGGCGAAGTACAAACCGAAGAGATAGTTCACTTCAGGATTGCTCGGAGCGAGCTGGTACGCCCGATCGAGATGAATACGCGCTTCCTTCAGATTATTGGCGCGCAGGGCTTCCGACGATTTGGCCAATTCCTTCCGGGCAGAGGGACTGAGAACGGGCGGGCCGATCGAAGCGCGAGCCTCACGGGCGTCACCGCCGGGCTGCAGGGCGATATTGAAAATACCGCCACCGCTCTCTCCAATCTCAAGCGACTCGACATGCTTTTCATATCCTGAAGCTATCACCTCCAGTGTGTAGCCCCCACTCTGGACGCCGTGCAGCTCGGCGAAGCCGCCACGGGTCGTGGCTTGCTCGACAACCTGGTTAACCTGATTCATCAGGGTGACTTGAGCAATTTGGGCCAGTTGCGAGCCGTCTAGGGCGCGGACATAAACCTTGATGTCTGCGATCCCGGTTCCGCCAAACTGTAAGGCGGCGGAGGGGGATGCCACCGAAAGCCCAAGAATGCAAAGGAATACGAAGAGAAATAGAGGAATGAAAACGGACTTCATTAGGAGCGACGGCATGCGAGTGCCAACCGATTCGGGCGAATGATACACCTTCTGTTAGGGGTGGTCACTCGATAATTCATGGCACGCTTGGCCGGATTCCCTTTTGGGGACCGAGTGTGGTATCCTTGTGGGGTCCCGATCTCAATAAGCCGAGGTGCTCGACTATGGAATGGGTTACCCCTCAACACGAAGAAATCGATTTGAATTGTGAAGTTAGCTCCTACGCAAACGCCGAACTCTAAACTGAATTGAGATTTAGTCCGTGGGACCCGCCTGAAGCCTGGGCGGGTCGTTGTGTGAATTGGCTTGAAACGTCGCTCTGCTTCCCTGCCCCACCCCTGACGTCTCTAGACGGAGACACCCGAGATGCAAATCAAAATATTAGGATCAGCCGCGGGGGGAGGATTCCCGCAGTGGAATTGCACATGCGCAAATTGTGCGGGTTTGCGGGCGGGTCGGCTTGATGCGCGAGCGCGCACGCAAACACAAATTGCCTTTCGTCCAATCAGCGGCGTGTGGTTCCTTGTGGGTGCCTCGCCGGACCTGCGCTCGCAGGTAGTAGCAACCCCGGACCTGTCTCCAGATCCAACGAATCCTGGCGTTTCGCCCATCGCCGGAGTGTTTCTGCTTTCGGCGGACGTCGATTCCGTGATGGGGCTTCTGCATCTTCGCGAGTTTCAGAGTTTTTTTGTGTTTGCAACGCCTGCCGTGCAGAGACTCCTGCGGAATGAAAACCGGATCTTCCGAGTGCTGGAGCGCGCCAGTCCGCCCGTGCAATGGCAAATGCTTTCCTCGCGCGGGCGCATCGGATGCCATCTTTCAGAGAATGCGGGTGATCCGCCAACGTTCTACTACACCTCCGTACCCCTGGGTGGGGCTTACCCCGATTTCGCGAGTGACGAATTTCGGAGCAGCGCCTCCGCGGAAGAAGCAACCGTGGGATTGGTGATCGAGCAGGACGGCAAGAAGCTGTTCATCGCGCCTTCGGTCGGGGGTACAAACCCACAGTGGCTGAAAACGGCGGCGAGTTCCGATGTGACGTTGATCGATGGCACGTTCTGGTCTAATGACGAGTTGATGCACACGGGCCGCAGCCAGAAAACAGCACGCGAAATCGGTCATCTACCGCTCAATGGGCCCGGGGGGTTGCTGGAACAGTATCCCAGGGATGCAAAGGGCCGAAAGATCCTGATCCACATCAACAACACCAATCCGCTTCTGAATAAAGACAGCGCGGAATATCGCGAGGCCCTGGAAGCGGGCTTTGAAATCGCCGAAGATGGAATGGAACTCGAGCTATGACAAGCGGAACCCCCGAAAAGACCTTGGCGTTGCTGAGCGAAGCCGACTTCGTTGCGGGATTTCATGCGATCGGAGCGGAGCGCTATCACCACAAGCATCCCTTCCATCTGCTGATGCACGAAGGCAAACTCAGGCGCGGGCAACTGCAGGCGTGGGCGCTGAACCGCTACTACTACCAAGAGCATATTCCCATGAAGGATGCAGCGATCCTGGCGCGCAGCAATGAACCGGCGTTTCGGCTGGCGTGGCGCAAGCGTATCCTCGATCACGACGGCGACGGCAGCAAACCGGGCGGGATTGAGAAGTGGCTGAAACTGGTGGAGGCCACGGGGCTGGAACGCGCGAAAGCGTTGCGAGGCGAGGGGATTCTCCCCGCCACCCGCTTTGCAGTACAAGCATATGTAGATTTCGTATCGACACGGACGCATTTGGAAGCTGTGGCCTCTTCGCTGACCGAGCTTTTCAGCCACAAGTTGATTGCGCTGCGCATGGATCGCATGCGGCAGCATTATCCGTGGCTCTCGAGCGGACTGGATTACTTCACCGGCCGACTGACGCAAGCACCGGAGGATGCGGAGTTTGCGCTGGCATACGCTGTGAAGCACGCGCGCACGCGGGAACAACAGGAACTCTGCCATGCCGCACTCCGCGCCAAATGCGATATTCTGTGGGCACAACTGGACGCACTGTATTTTGCGTACGTCGAACCCGGCTGGCCGCCCCCCGGCGCATTCCAGCCGGCAAAGGAATCCTGATGAAGCCTGAGCTTACCGCCACACCGCGCCTGGCACCAGGAGTGCGTTTGAACGAAAAATCGCAGGAGCCGCGGACGCTGCTGATGCCAGAGCGCGCGTTGCGGCTAAACGGGCCGAGCCTCGAGATCGTATTGCGGTGCGACGGGAAACATACTGTGCAGCAGATCGCAGAAGATTTGCACAAGCTTTATGCCAAAGCCGAGCCGCAACGCATTACGGCTGATCTGCTTGGATATTTGGTGCTGCTGCATGAGCAGCGGGCGATTGATTTTTAGGGCGAGACGAAAGTTGGAGGGAATTCAGGGATGATACAGGCGCCTACTGAGGAAGGAATTGGTCGATCAGAAGATTGGCCACTCCACTAGCCGACCAATTCATGACCGCACTCCCCTCACCGCTGGCGCTGGTTGCTGAACTTACGCATCGTTGCCCCTTGCATTGCGTGTACTGCTCGAACCCGATTGCATTGGCAGGGCGCGCGGCGGAGCTGACGACGGAGACTTGGTCGCGGGTTTTTCGGGAGGCAGCTGAACTGGGCGTGCTGCAGGCTGATTTTACCGGCGGCGAGCCGCTGGCACGCACGGACATTGTGGAACTAGTGCGCGCGGCGCGTACGGCTGGACTCTATGTGAGTCTGATCAGCAGCGGATTGCCACTCGAGGAGACAAAACTCAGATCGCTGGTGGCGGCCGGTCTCGATCATTTTCAACTGAGCTTTCAGGGCGCGCGTGAAGCAACGGCTACAGAGATATCTGGAACCAAAACGCAGTCGCAAAAACTGCGCGTGCTGGAATGGCTGAAGAGTCATCGCATCGGCGTTACGCTAAACTTCGTAATTCACAGGCGAAATATTCACGAACTGGAAGAGATGCTGGCGATGGTGGAGGAGTATTCCCCCGGCTGCGTGGAATTTGCCAGCGTGCAGTATTACGGATATGGCTTGGCGAATCGGGAGAAACTTTTGCCAACGCGCGCACAACTGGAGCACTCTGTCGAGACCCTAAAACTGGCAGAACAGCGGTTGATGGGGAAAACGCGAGTGGTGTTCGTGGTGCCGGATTATTACGCGCGTTTTCCGAAGCCGTGCGTAGGGGGCTGGGGACGGAAGCTGATGCTTATTACGCCGGACGGGAAGGCCCTTCCCTGCCACGCGGCCATGGTGATTCCCGGGTTGGAATTCGAAAATATAAAAGAAAAGCGCTTGCGGGAAATCTGGGAAGACTCGGCGGCCTTTCAGGCATTTCGCGGCGAAGCGTGGATGCAGGAGCCGTGCAAATCGTGCGACCGGCGCGAGGTGGATTTCGGCGGATGCCGGTGCCAGGCGATGCTGGTGGCGGGCGATGCGCGGGCGACGGATCCGGTTTGTTCACTGGCACCACTGCGAGGAAGAGTCGACGCGATTCTTGAGAGTGTGAATAGCGCGGGTTCTGGCAGTGCGGTGGAATCCGTTCCTTGGTTATATCGGCCGAATCCGTCATGAAAAGAAGGGGGCGGTCTGAATCCGGCCCCAACGAAGATAGGGGCACTGGCAAGAGAGCCAGCGGTACCAAGCCAAGAACCAGCGCAGAGGGCTGCCCTGTGGGGCACCCGGCGGCATCGTATCGCAGCGGAACTACATGAACTGGCACTACCATTTTGGGCGTTAGAGTGGTGGTTCGGCTACGATGGCGGGATGGGCGCTCGAGTCGTTCATCTTCGAGGCCACCCGGAATATGAACACGAGACAACCGGCTAGAACGAATCCACCAAAAAGAAGAAGAGTGTTTGGAGCGCCGATTCGTTTGGCTATGCCACCTGCCAGCAACGCGCCGATGGGCATGATGCCCATAAACATGGTGGCGTAAACGGCCATCAGACGACTGCGCATTTCATCGGGAACGCGTTCCTGAATGATGGTGTTGGTCGCGGCCATCTGCGAGGTGGCCGCGAAGCCCACAACAAAAAGTAGCAGTGCGCAAAGCCAGAATGAATTCGCCTTCGAGAAAACAATCAGGCCAATGGCGGAAACGGTGCAGGTGGTGGCGATCCAGCGAGCCAGGCCTGTGTATTCGGTGCGCGCAGCGAACTGCAGAGCGCCCAATACCGCTCCGACGCCTGCCGCGCTCATCAGCAGGCCAAGGGTGCGCGCTTCGCCATGCAGGATGTCGTGAGCATAGATCGGCAGAAACACAGAGTATTGCAATCCAAAGAAGCTGAGTACGGACAAGAGCAGCAGTGCGGATCGGATAGGCCGATCCGACATGGCAAAACGAAAGCCCTGCACAAAACTGCGCACGGGAGATTCTTCGGAAGGAGTTTTTTCGATGTGGTCGATGCGCATCAAGAGCAAGGCGACCAGTACGGCAACAAAGCTGAAACCGTTCAGGAGGAAGCAACCGCCTTCACCGATCCACGCGATGGCGAAACCGCCGATGGCGGGTCCGACGACGCGCGCGCCATTAAATATGGAGGAGTTCAGGGCGATAGCGTTCGGCAGATCGTCTTTACCGACCATGTGCACAAAGAAGGATTGCCGGATGGGTACATCGAAGGCATTGACGATGCCGACAAGGAACGCGATCAAGATCAGATTCCATTCGCGGACAAGATGGGTGAGTGTGAGAAAGGCGAGCGAGAATGCCAAAACCATGGAGCACGATTGCGTGACAATCACGCCCTTGTGGCGGTCATAGCGATCGCCAACGTGGCCGCCCAGCCAAGCCAGGAACAGCATGGGGACCTGGTTGGCAAAGGTAAAGATGCCAAGGATGGCTACGGAGTGTGTTAGATCGTAGACGAGCCACTGCTGCGCGGTGGTTTGCATCCACGTGCCGATAAGGGAAACCAACTGCCCAATGATGAAGAGCTGGAAATTGCGGTGCTTCAGCGCGCGAAATCGGTTGGACAGAGCCGGAATCGGAATCTCCCTCTGGTTTGATGATAACGCAGGAGAATGGTGACGCTCGGTGGAGATTGGGAAATGCGGAGGAAAACCCGCGAGTGCTGGCAGGAAAGCCTGTGCCAGAGAAGGACACGCATGCCGGTTCAAAGCCTGGCCACTATAGGAAAAGGAATATTACTCGGGAGGAGGCTCCGTGCCGGAACCCACGTGCATATGGCTTAGGTCCTGGAGCGTGGATTTCTCTTCCTCGCTCATGCCGCGGGTAAAGTTGGGATCATTGAGGCGCTGATTGCGCGCGGATTCGGGCATGTTTTTGAGCACGCCGAGTTTCTGACGGATCATCTGCTGGCGATCCCAGGGCATCTGCTTCATGCGCGGCAGGACTTCGTTCTTGATGTGGTCGCGTTGCTGCGGAGTGAGATTCCTCCAGGTATCTTCCTTTTCGCGGAGGTCGGCGCGCTGCGTCGGAGTCATCCGGTCCCACTGATTAAATTGCTGACGAATTTTGTTTTGCTTCTCGGGAGAAAGATTCTGAAACGCTTTGCTGCTCTGCAGAACGCTGTCGCGCTGCTGCGGGCTGAGCGAACGCATCTGATCAACCCACGGACGCGCTGCGCCGACACCCATCTGCTGCCGGGGCGTCAGTTTTGCCCCACCATCCATGTTCCCAGGACGATTTGGAGTATTCCCCGAATTGAAATTTGATTGAGGGTAACCACTTGATCGATTGGGCCGATCGTAGGTCGTGTTCGAATTGTCGGGAGGCCGGTTGCTGCTTTGCGGCGTTTGAGTCGCCGAAGGATGCGATTGCGAAGTTGGAGGAGGCGCAGGCGGTGAACTAGAACGAGGCGGCGGAGCAGTAGCAGGCTGCGGTGACGGCGGGTGCGTTGCGGGGGGATGGCTCTGGGATGGTGAGGAAGGATGACTCTGCTGTGGGGGGCGATCGGGATGCGGGTTCTGCGATTGCGCGCAACCTGGCCATGTGGAGAAACTGAGCATCGCCACTAGTACCGCACCGAATTGGAGTCCGCGTTTCACAATCTCTGATAGTTCCCTTCCTGTTACCCGAGCAATTACATCTTCTGTTGCGTTTGATCGGAATCGTCTTCGTACGGTTGGGCTGGTAAGTCTTTCAGCGGCTCAAAATCTTGCAGCACGTCGTGGTCTTCCAGTACCGGCAAATCTTGCATCATCTGAGCATCTGCGCGTTGCATATCGATAGCCGGTCCGGTGGGTGTATTTCGGGAAATACCCAGGTAAAGCGCAGCGATCAGCAACAGGGAAGCGGCAAAGGCGATGCGCGGCGAGAAATCGAGCCACGCCCACCAACTCTGCTTCGGGGCAGGCTCCGCTGCAACCAGCGCACGAACGCGGGTGTCAAATGCATCGGAAGGCTCGATCATCGGTAATTCACCGAGCAGATCAGAGACGGCGCGAAATTCGTTCATCCGCAAGGTGCACGGCGCACACGAGGCAAGATGCTTCTCGACTTCAAGACGCTCGGAGTCTTTCAGCCGTCCATCGACGTATCCGAGTATCCGGCTTTCCATTTTTTCACAACTCATAACAGCCTTCTTTCCCTACCCTACTGTCTCACCTGGTGCGCCACAAGCGGGGCTAGTTCCACCCGAAGCGCCTCATAAGCCCGGAACAGCAGCGACTTTAATGCGCTCTCCGAGCAACTGAGAATCTTTGCAATCTCGGCGTAATCAAGCTCTTCATACTTGTGGAGCAGCACGGCAGCGCGCTGCTTTTCCGGGAGCTTGTCGATCGCGTGGCGAATCATTTTCACGCGGGTATCCTCGACGAGGTGCTGCTCGATGTTGGGATGCTTCTCCGCAATATCGAGCGGCCTCTCATCGCCTTCTTCGGAGTCGATCCTGACCGGTGCGTCAATCGAATCTTCGAGTTTCTGGTGGCGATTGTCGCGCATGGAATTCAGCGCCAAGTTCGTCGCGATGCGGAAGAGCCAGGTGGTGAACTTTGCGCTGGGCACATATTCGCCACGCGCGCGATACACCCGCAGGAAGACTTCCTGCGCGAGGTCCTCCGCCTGCTCCCTGTTGCGCACCATGCGATACAGGAAGTTGACAAGCGGCCTGCGATACCGGTGCAACAGAAGCTCGAAGGAAGCTTCGTCACCGGATTTCACGTCCAGCATGAGTTGGACGTCGGTTCTGACCATAGCCGCCACACTCTACCAAACACATTTGTTCTCAAAAAGTTGCAGTTTGTGTGCCTGCGACCGACAAGCCACGGAGGGGCGCCTTGTTGACGATCGGCTGGCAGCTTCGCTCTCGATCGCAGGCCGCTAGAACCTAAATAAAAGCTTTACTATCAATAGACTAGCAATACCCGTGGAAACCAGGAATGCCATTCGCCAGCCAGGTTCCCGGTTCACCTCTGGAAGTAGATCGGTAGCGGCTACATAGAGGGTAACTCCTCCGGAAATAGGCAAGGCGTATTTCAATTGGGCCTGCAGCTGGGTGGTCAGCAGGACACCGACCAAGGTTGCCAAGCCTAGGAGGCCGGCGGCGCGCACGGCGCTCTTCTTACTTTGACCACTCGCAAGGACCATCGAGGCAACCGTAAAGCCTTCGGGGAGCTTGTGGAGAAAAACGGCGAAAAAGATTACCACACCGAGCCAGGTGGAAACCAGGAAGCCTGCGCCGATGGCGACACCGTCAAAAAAAGTGTGAATCGCCAGCCCGAGGATTACCGTGGTGCGCACGTGGTGATGGCTGACTTCCTCCGTGTGGGTCTCTTCGCCAAAATGAAAATGCTGCGCCAAGATGTGTTCGAACAGATGAACCAGAAAGAATCCGCCGAGTACGTAGTAGAGCGCGTTTTGTCCGTCGAGCTTCAGGGATTCTGGAATTACTTCCACCAGAGAAACGGCCAGCATGTAGCCCGCGCCCAAGGCAAGAAAATATTGGAGGTATTTGCGAGGCCACTCGCGATAGACGACAAAGTAGCCACCCAACAAGTTGCCGGCACCGGCGACAATGCCCAAGGCTGCGGCTAGTTCGCTGCGAAAGGTTAAGTCATGCAGCATGGGAAAGTTGCCCCTCAGCCATAACCGATTCTCGTTTTTGCAGAATAGGTAGCAGGGAATATCCAGAAACTGCCGCAGTCAGATGGCGGAGTGAGTGACCACTGATTCGTTCGCGATCGAGCGAATAGCTGGAACGAGTAAAGACCTCAAAAACCTTACCCAGCAGATAAAATACGCCGACGCAAACCAGATCGCCGGAGCGGGTGGATCGCGGCGGCAAGCACAGCAAGAGGAGAAGGACTGTGATCGGATAGACCTCGGCTGCGGCAGAGAAACGGAGGCCGCCCGCGCTACGCTGTTCTCTGAACTGCTGTTGCAGGTTGCTCTGACCACCAAGGCAGAGAAATGGCAGGAGCAATCGCAAGCCTATTGTGAGATCGATGCGTTCGGCGATCGTGGCTGAGACAAGGGACCTGAAGGCGACGGTCATGGGGAGACGTTCCCAAACCAGGCATGAATTGTCGAGCATGAGGTGAAAGTAACTGGAAACGAAAACGGTCAACAACACGCCAATAAACAAAGTGAGGTAGGGCCAGTGTCCGCGTGGATCGTGGAATTTCTTTGCGCTGGAAGTTTCTGTAAGAAACCACATTCCCCAAGCGCCAAAGACGGCGAAGAGAAAATTGGAAGCGAAGTCGTTAAAATTCGTGATGCCATAAAAGCCCCGGCCATCGGCGAAGTGGTGATAGGAAAGCGGCTGTGCCACGCCTGGCGCGAGCACAGCGGCCAGAATGAGCAGGCTGGTCGGTAGGAACAGTAGAGCGGCGCCGGTCCGCTTCGAGATCATTGCTGGGCACTCCGTTTCCTGATGAGGCCGCGCACATAGGGAAAGCGGGGTAAAGCCGCCCCCACGAGTGCCACACGAACTGGTTGGCGCCATGCGGTACCGTCGCTGAACCATTTCAGGTGCCTAGCCGCTGTGGCGGAAGAGGATAACATCCCCTTCCTGTACGAGGTATTCTTTTCCTTCGAGGCGGACCTGGGCTTCTTCCTTGGCGGCAGCGATGCTGCCTGCGGCGAGGAGGTCCTCGCAACGAACGACTTCGGCACGAATGAAACCTTTTTCGATGTCACTATGAATTTCGCCGGCTGCTTTCACAGCGGTGGCGCCCTTGCGAATAGTCCAGGCCCGAACTTCGGGCTCGCCAGCGGTAAAAAATGCAATCAGGCCCATCAGATCGTAGGTAGCGCGGATCATGCGGTTCAGGCCTGGCTCCTTTAATCCGTAGGAGGCAAGTAGTTCCACAGCTTCCTCTTCTTTCATTTCGGCCAGTTCGGCTTCGAGGCGGCCGCAGACAGCAACCACGGCAGTGTTGGGACGGCCCTCAAGGGCGGAGAGCTTGTGTTTTTCGATGGCCTTGTCCATTTCTGCGGCTTCTTCATCGCCCAGATTCAGGACATAGAGCATTGGACGCATCGACATAAAGAGAAATCCGCCGATCGGCTTGCGCTCCTCGGGAGTGAGCGGCAGCTCGCGCAGGGGTTTTTCCGCTTCAAGATGCGCTTTGCACTTTTCCAGAACAGTTTTTTCCAACTCGAGCAGCTTGTCCGACTTTTTCTTCAGGTCCTTGTCGATGCGCTCGAGACGTTTGGTAATTTGCTCGTGATCGGAAAGGATAAGCTCAAGATCGAGATTGGTGGCGTCGCGCAGCGGATCGATGGTGCCTTCGGAGTGCGGGACGCTCGGATCATCGAAAACGCGAATGACGTGGGCAATGGCGTCAACGTCGCGGAGAGAGGCGAGGCTTTCCCGCATGCGCTCCTTCTGCATGCCTCCAAGGTCCACGTACTGCACCGTCGCGTAGGTGATTTTTTTCGGATGATAGAGCTTGGCCAATTCAAGGAGACGCGGTTCCGGCACTTTGGCCACCCCGACGTGGGTAGTTTGGCCCCCTTTGCCTTCAACATTGGCCTTGGTCAGGATTCGGAACAGCGTGGTTTTTCCAACTTGTGGTAGTCCAATAATTCCGGTCTGCATAAACCAGTAATTTTAGCACAGAGGCCCGCCCACGCAGGAGGCAGACGGTGAACTCAACCGCTCGATAAGACTCTGCACACTGCCGAGAAGTCACCAGAGAACTGGAGTTTTCCGGGATCCTCCGGCGGGTCGCGGCTTCCCGTTCCGGCGATACCTGTGTTTCCGTCCACAAAGAATGCGGGTGAAAATACAGTTCTCCTTTCGACTTGTCCGCCCGGGGTACCGACATTACCGGTTGAGGCCCAAAATCTCGTGGCGCGGTCGGAAGAGCTGAAAAAGATGGTGCCGTGGTGCACAACCGCGGAGGTGCCGAAGCTGGCGACGGCTGACGATGCGGAGTTGCTGGCGCTGTCGGGGCTTCCCGTCCTTACAGGGGAAAGCTGGACGTGGTGGAGGACGGTGCGCTGGCGGATTTGATGCTGGTGGACGGGGATCGAGTGGCGAACATCAAGTTGCTGGAGGATGCGGATAAAAATTGCACGGTCATAACGAAGGATGGGAAAATCTACAAAAATGGGATGGGTTCCCGTGCCAAATAGTTCGAATACAGATTCTGGACTTCGGCGTGGCGAAAACTTGGTACTCTACTCTCCCGTTTCCGGAATGGAGAGACCATGACCGTGAACACACCGCCCAGCCAGCTGGCGTTTGATCTGGCCGAGGCGGTTCGCCATCTTTCCGAACGAGATGAGTGTCTGAAGCGCTTGATCGGGGAGATGGTTCCCTTTCAAATTGATGTGGCAGACGCACAATCCCCGTATGAGGTGCTGCTCGAATCGATTGCCTACCAATCGATTTCCGGGAAGGCGGCCGCCACGATTTTCGGTCGCATCAAGGCACTCGGATCAAACGGGCATGCGCCAACGCCGGGAGAGATGCTGAAAATTCCGGCCCGCAAGCTGCGCAAAGCGGGACTTTCTGGCGCGAAAGTACTGGCGATGAAAGATCTGGCAAAGAAAGCGCTGGAAGGTATTGTTCCAAGGCATGAGGAGGCACTCCAGCTTTCCGATGAGGAGTTGGTCAAGCGACTGGTGTCCGTGCGCGGAATCGGCGCATGGACGGTGGAAATGTTTTTGATTTTTCGATTGGGGCGGCCGGATGTGCTTCCCATTCATGATCTCGGCGTGAAAAAGGGATGGTCGGTGGCATACGGGAAGAAGCACATGCCTGCGCCGAAAGAGTTGCTGAAATTCGGAGAACGCTGGCGGCCGTACCGGACGGTCGCAAGCTGGTACATGTGGCGAGCGTTTGAGCGCGCGGGCTATAAGAAGACGAATAAGATCCGGCCACGTGTCGCCAGAGGGAAGAAAAAAACAGCAAAAGCTGGCAGGGCTAAACCTCGACATCTAGAGATTCGTAATCCCACGAAGACAAAATAAAAACGGCAGGCCCCGCCGCGAGGACGGGGCCTTACCATTTCTGCGGGCGGGGCGGATTGCATTCGCCCGCAAGCTTTGAATTACTTTGTAATGGTGACGACCAATGGAACCGTCTTGGCAGCACTGCCCGTGCCACCCGAAGCGGTCAGGCTCAGAACATAGACGCCCTGGTGTGCAACGCTGGAACTGCTGGAACTGCCGCAGCCCTCGCCGACGAGAGCGATGACAAGAAGCGCGGCTACTCCCAACAGTGTTTTTAGACGTTTCCGGCGAACAAACGGCAGCAAGATGCCCGCAAACGCTAATGTTGAGGCAGCGCCCCACAAATTGCTTTTTGGCGTGGCATTCGCGGCGACCTGACGTGTACCGACAGTCACCTTCGCAATACCTGCATTGATGCCATCGAGTGTCACGGAAGCGGGGGTAAAGCTGCAGGTAATGTCGGCTGGTAGAGTACCGCAAGACAATTGCACGGTTTGCGTGGAGCCGCCGAGAGGGATTATGGCGATCGTTGCAGAACCACTTTGTCCCGTGGCAATGGTCAGACTGGTGGGCTGGGCTTGCAAGGTATAGTCCGCGATGGCGACGGAAACGGGGCTAGCGGTCGAGTCCGCCGCGGTGAGTACGGCATCTCCGGCGTACTTCGCCGTTAGGCTGTGCACACCACCCGTGAAGTTGCTGACGACAAGGCTAGCTGTGTAGCCCATCGTCCCACCTCCGCGATTGACACCAGGACCGGCGAGCACGGCATTGCCTAACACGGCTGCGCCGTCTGAAAAGGTAACGGACTGTCCGATGATCGAATGCGCTTGTACGGGAGAATCCACTTCAGCGCTCATGGTGACGGGGCTACCTAGCGCCGCGCTAGTCACGTCGGTAGAGACAATTACGTACGGCGAGGCGGTCGCGTCGACGGGCAGATGTTCTTTCGCGGAGGCGGGTTTGGTATTGGCATCACCACTGAAATTGACGACAAGATCATGGATTCCGCCGGAGCTGAACGTGACGAGGATATCGTAGGAGCCGCCATAATCCTGGAGAAGCGGGCCGGTGCCAACAACCACAGGGGATCCGCTGGTCATGTCGGTAACGGTCACGGTCCCGCTGAAGGGAGCGTAGCTGAATAAGTCGTGGAATCCAATCTGACCCATCAGATGCACAGGGGCATTGGTGACAACACTGCCAAGAGGGAAAAAGTCCTGAATTTCGATGTCCGCCTTGGTCACCGTGTACGTATAGGAATTCGAGACGCTGCTGCTGAAGCTTGGGTCACCGGGGTAGGTGGCCTGAAGCACGTGAGTGCCGACTCCAAGGCTCGTCGAAGGCGGCAGATAGGAAACGGTGCTTGATTGGCTGATGGCATTCACGCCAGGAGACACGACCGTCGAGTGCTCGCCAAAATTCAGGGCAAGCGAGCTTGGGTTTAACGCCCCGGTCCCGGGATCAAAGGAAACCGTCGTGACAGGCGCTCCATCGGCCTGCAATGAGAGTTGTCCGGTGGGATAGCCAGCACCGGAATTTCCGGAAACGATAATGCCGATCTGTTGATGCGTGCCGTAGGCAATGGACAATGGGGCAGTTGTAAAAGAACCACCGCCGATCATTCCGAGATACGTCTGGCTTGGTTCAGGCGAGACAGTTACCGAAACAGGGTTGGAGGTGCTGGAATAATATTTACCGTCTCCCCCATAGGTTGCCGTGATGTCATAGCTGCCGCCAGGTACCTTCCCAGTGGTAAGGTTCGCAAGACTGGAAGGAGTTGCGGGAGTTAGAGAGCCAGAGCCAACACCGACGGGCAAACCGCTTGCCGGAGTAGCCAGCAAGGAGAGTTCGCCCGTGGGGGCAGTGCAACCGGCGCCGGTACAGGAAACTTTTGCATGGAATGTGAGGGGGGTTCCGTGGACGACCGAGGAAGCTTGACCCTTGGCCAAGGCCAGCGTGGTCGAAGAGCTAACGGCGCTTGCGGCGGTGGCCCAGTTGTTCACTAACGCATTGGCGTCGAACGAGCCAAGTCCAGTGGCCACATCGTAGCCAGTAGTCGCATCGTAGCCAACCGTGAATTGTCCAAGAGTGTCGGGTACTTTGTTATTGCCCTTGATGGTGTCGTGGTAAACGCCGGGGATCGAAGCGAGTTTGTAAAAGACATAGTTCGCCACACCCTGACGCTGACCAGCGTATTTTTGATTCACCAAAGCCATGATTCCGGCGGCGGACGGACTGGAGGCCGAAGTACCGCCAAAGGAGTAGAAATATTGGCCGAACGAGCAATCGTTGAAAAGGCAGACTAGATAACCATCGTGAAGAGCGGCGGTCAGCGAAATATCTGGTAGGTCGCGCATTCCGTCGTTGGGTACGCCGGGAGCGGCTTGCCAAGCGGGCTTCTTGTATACAGTGCTGACGCCGCCGCTTCCAGAATAGAGCAATACCGAATTTGGATCGTTGGAACTCTCGTTCCAGACGATTTCTGGAATGTATCCGAGCGCAGAGAGTCCGGTGACCGGGTCATTGGTGTCGGCCCAGTAGGCAGATGGATTGTCGGTATCATCAAATTGCGTGCCACCTACGGAAATGTTGTAGGGAGTGGAAGAAAGACCATTCACAGCCACGCCGCCCGAGGCATAGAGTCCGCCGCCGGGAGCGTCGCAACCTGCGCCGCCGTTATCTCCGGAAGAGACGAACACAGTGATGCCCTGCGCTGCAGCTTGTTGCCAAAGCGAACTGTAAAACTCATTCTCCGTAGGACCAATGGCGCTTTCGCAAGCTCCGTAGCTCATGCTCACAACAGGTGCGAGGTTGTTATCGACGATGTAGCTGGCAGATGTATCCACGCCATCGGCAAAGTTGCTCTGCGACACCACCAGAATAACTTTTGCCATTGGTGCCACTGCACCCGACCACGTCACATCCAGCATGGCCTCAGGCATGTCTTCGGTCTGGCCCGGGTCGTCTCCATTCACGATCACTTGCGGGTCGTTTGCGGGCAGCCCCAGCTGCATTCGGAAATCCGTGACGTTTTGCACATCGATGTTGCTGCGGCCGACAATGGCAATGGTCTGTCCAGAACCGTCGATGCCTGCGTCGTACAGTGGTTGGATGTTATAGATTTTGGCAAAATCCGCGGGTGTCAGGAAGTGGCCTCCGGTGTCCGCCTCGAAATGGCCCGATTTCTTGTTGAAGTGAACTTTCCCCCCCATGTAGGTGTTCGGGGTGCGCGGGTCACCATGCAAGCGCACGACTCCCCTCACAACGGGCGAGAGTGCAGCGGGAATCTGCACATTGGTCGCATTGGCAATGAATTTCTTGTTGTTGTAGGTATACGTGTGCATCTGCGTGGAGAAAGCCTGCTCGACTTGGCCCACCGTTCCGCTGAAAACTACGAAGCGGCGGCTCTGCGCCACTTCGTGCACGGTAAGCCCCTGACCCTGCAGCCATTGCTGAACTTTTGTGGCATCGTCTGGAGCGACACCAAACTGCTGCCCGAATTGAGTGGGCGTTAACCACTTGTGGAAAGACGGCGAGGCAGCATCTTGTTGCGCTGCGATTAACTCTGCCGCCGCCTGCTCCTGCTCGGCGCTAGGCGCCAACATCAGGACCATGCGGCCCAGATTCTGCCCGCCCGCCAACCGACCGGTGTCGACGCTGGCTTTCAAGAGTGGTGATGTGGTGCCCTTCACAATTACGCGCTCTTCATTCTTGATGGGGGAAACGATTCGCGTTTGTGGCTGTGTTTGCGCTTGCGCAGCGGCCACGTTACCCCACAGAATGGTCGCAAAGAAGACGAGTGTTGCACTGAATTTAGTAGAACGATTGCTGGTAACCAAGGACGATGCCCTCCTGAATTTTTTAACTTGTTGAACGCTCGACCGACAAACTTCCGACCTGTCACATCCTCACCACGGGAAAAAAGCCTGTAATCACGCACACCGAGCAAACACACGCCGCGAGACAGTAGACTGGCCAAACCCTGTTTCCAGGGACTTACTGGCGCGAAGCGCATGTAGATCTGATAGGAAAACGAAGGAAAGTTGTTTCAGGACGATTAATGCATGGGAACATGCACAGCGGTAAATCGGGAGATTGCCCTTACTCGCAATGATTCAAGCTTGTCAGAACAGTTCAGGCAGACTCTCAAATTCCCTACCAATCCCTTTGACGGGCGAAGCATAGGCCTCTGCGCGGGGCAGGGGCAAGAAGATTGAAATCAAATCCTCGTGTAAAGAGATTTTCATATCGACGGCAGAATCGTCGTTGCCCCAGGGCAACTAAATGCACGACAATTTTGAAAAAAGTTTAAATAAAATTGAAGCGCTCAGACAACCTTTAACAGCAGGCGTTCGGGCGAGCGTAGCAGAACTTTTCCGCGGCGTTTGCCGATGGCACGGCTCTTCTGCCAGGCGCTCATCAACCGGCTGGTGGTGTAGGGAGTAATATTTGATGCGTTTGCCAAGTCTTCGTTGGTGACATCGATTTCTATTCCGTCCGGAACTTTTACACCAATCGCTCCGGATAAACCGAGCAAAACGCGCGCCAGCCTCTCGCGTGCGGTATGACAGCTCAGGGCGACGTGGGCCATCATGTACCAA
The DNA here is from genome assembly GCA_963741165.1 of Candidatus Acidiferrales bacterium. Taxonomy (GTDB): domain Bacteria; phylum Acidobacteriota; class Terriglobia; order Acidiferrales; family UBA7541; genus Acidiferrum. Next base: position 411,727 of record CAVUHB010000005.1, read on the forward strand.
TCGATGTATCCGAGAGCGATAACCAGCGCGTTGTCCAGGATCCGGGGGAATCTTTCCGCGAATCCTCGCAATGTGGGGCGATCCCAAACCAACACTTCGCTGTCTTTCACGGCTTCGGCGCTGATCAAGTAGGTAGATGGTCTAGCGACCAGGGAAGCCCCGCCGAATACATCCTCGGGTCCCATCCAAATCAAAAGTATTTTCTGTCCTTCGGGTGTGGTGTAGAAGTAACGCACACAACCTCTAACCAGTAGATAGAGACGATCCGCGGGCATACCTTGCGTACTGATTACGGAGCCCGCGGAGAATTTCCGGCGCGTGGCGGCGGCCAGGATAAATTGACGGTCCCGGGATGGCAAACCCTCAAGTAGCTGGGATCTAGGACTTGGGTGAATGTTTAGCGCTTCTTGGGCGGACATGGGAGCTTCTCCGTAGAACAGGCGCACTGCCCTGCTGACCCCGTAGTCTACCCTGTTCGAGGATGCGTCCAAATGGTTTCTCGGACTCCACTCGCATCGATGGGCCGACTCCGTGACGCACTATTCGAGCGTTGCAGAAAACTCGCGGACGAGAAGAAACATTCCGGCCAGGCCGAGCAGCAACACGGCGCCTTCATAGCGCACCGAGGTGTGATGCAACCTGGTGAACTCCACGCGGCGCGGGTCGTTCTCGGGAGTGTTTTGTACCGAGCCCATATCCCTTTTCAGGGCTTCCATGCGGGTGCTTACTGTAAATTGTGAAGCGGCGGTCAGGAGCACCATCAGCACTACGCACAATGCCGCGGGGTTGGTATAGCTGGCGAAACTTTGTGTGCGGACCAGCCGAGCGGTGAGGAAGATCAGTCCGAGAAAAATTCCGGCAACGTGCAGGCGCGCGAGTGAAAAGCCCACCATCATCCCCGCTGCATCGCGGCTGCCAAGGATGGCGAAGGCTCCCGGGGCCACAACAAAACTTAGAAAGGCGTCAGAACCTAGCCACATTCCCAAGCTCAAAATCTCGATAGTGCGAAGAAAAGTTTGCATAGGGCCACTATACAAGAGCGGTGAAAATGGTACAAAATGCGCGGATGCCAAATCATAGACTTGCCTTTCGATTAACTGGGATACTGCTTTTCTTTGGCTGGACCGCGGTCGCGCAGCAGCTTCCGCCCGCCATTACCACTGACCCACCCCCCGACAAGGAATATCCGTCTGGAATGGAAGCGCCGGACCTAGAGAGTCACGGTTCGCGTCTGAATGCTGTGCTCTTCCTGGCCTCTGGCTCCCAGGCACATCCAACCGTGCTCCTGCTCCATGGCTTTCCCGGCAATGAAAAGAATCTGGATTTGGCCTACACGTTGCGGCGAGCGGGGTGGAACGTGTTATTCCCCAATTATCGCGGCGCGTGGGGAAGTGCTGGAACTTTTTCGTTCTCAAACGCGCTGGAAGATACACAAATTGCCGTAAATTTTTTGCGCGACCCGTCAAACGTGAAGAAGTACCGTATCGATCCAGCCCGTATCGTGCTGATCGGCCACAGCATGGGCGGATTCCTGACCGCTTATACCGCGGCGCACGACCGGGAAGTGTATGCGTTTTGCATGATTGCCGCGTGGAACCTTGGGGGAGTGGGGTCTCGGCCTGCGGTGAAAGATCACCCGGACACGTTTACGACCGCTTCTCCTCGATTGGCAGGTACGACCCCGGAGGGTCTACGAGCCGAGGCAACTTCGCATGCAGCAGAGTGGCGATACGCCGATTATGCGGAGGCACTGAAGAACCGACCTGCCCTGATCCTGGAAGCGAAGGACGGCAATACGGCGGACAATAAGGCGATGGCGGAAGCATTACGAAAAGCGGGCGACACGCAGGTGGTCGAGAAATACATGGAAACCGACCATTCCTTTTCCGACCACCGGATTGCCTTAGAAGCGGCCATTCTCGAATGGCTGCAGTCGCTGCCTGCCCCGGCGGGCAAATAACAAGTTCAACACAGGGGCCATGTGTTTACCGCCGACTGCAGCGCGGATAATGGGAGAATTCAGGGAATGGTGGGCGATAAAGGATTTGAACCTTTGACCTCTCGCGTGTGAGGCGAGCGCTCTAACCGCTGAGCTAATCGCCCGTTCTTGAACGGGTTATGATTTAATGGGAAACCCAGCCAGCGGGTAGCCCGTCAAAGCATGGAAGGCGCCAAGGTTGCGTGAAACGTCCACGCTTGCCTTCATCTATTTGTAACAGGAAGAGTAAGGGTTTTCAACCGATGCCGACCGCGACATCACAGGTAGTCTCTCAACTTCAGCGTTCGATTGCCCGGGCCATCTATGGCAAGGAAGACGTAATTCAGCTTGCCCTGGTGACGCTGCTGGCGCGTGGGCATCTGCTGATTGAGGATGTGCCGGGGGTGGGCAAGACCACGCTGGCGCAAGCGCTCGCAAAATCTTTTCATTGTTCGTTTCAACGGATTCAATTCACGAGCGATCTTCTGCCGAGTGATGTTTTGGGTGTCAGTGTATACAATCCGGAATCGCGTGATTTTGAATTTCGTCATGGGCCAATCTTCGCCAATGTGGTGCTAGCGGATGAGATCAATCGCACCACGCCACGTACGCAATCTGCATTGCTCGAGGCGATGAACGAAGCGCAAGTTACCGTGGATGGCCGCACGCTGCCACTTCCCCAGCCGTTTCTGGTGATTGCCACACAGAATCCCGTTGAACATCACGGCACTTATCCGCTGCCTGAGTCGCAGTTGGATCGATTCTTGATGCGCATCAAGATGGGCTATCCCTCGCATGAAACCGAGCGTGAGATTCTGCGCAGCCGCGCTTCGGACGATCCCATTGGCACACTGGAACCCATTGCCGACGTGGCCGACGTGCTCTCCATGCAGGAATCCGTAACGCGCGTGAAAGTTGATTCCAGTTTGCACGACTACGCTTTGGACATCGTGAATCGTACCCGCAAGTCGGACCAACTGGCGCTCGGCGTTAGCCCACGGGGCACGCTGATGCTGCAACGAGCAGCGCAGGCTCGCGCATTTCTGGATGGCCGCAACTTCTGCCTGCCTGACGATTTCAAACAGTTAGCGGTGGCGGTGTTTTCGCACCGCGTGGTGGCCAGCGCGCGGCACGCTTCTCTGCAAAAAAAAGCGGAGACCACGGAAAACGTATTGCGCGAAATCGTAGAATCGGTCCGCGTTCCGCTCTAATCACGGTGGATTTTCCGGGCCGCAAACGCCATGAATCTCTCCTCCACACTCTGGCAACTCTGGGCTAAAGCAGATCGCCCGGCCATACGGGCATTTTTTCTAGCAATGGCCGCGCTCACTGTGGCTCTGATCCTGGCGCTGTATTCTGGAGCCGCAGCGAAACTGGGAAATGTGGCCCTGGCTTCTAGCTCGGCCCTGATTGCGCTGCTCGTCACCGCGTGGGTAGCCGTCACATTGGTGCCGACGCTGGCCAAACGCACGCCGCTTCGATGGATCGGCTATCGGATGGAGTATCGCATCACGCGCCAGGGCTGGATCTATATGGTGGGGATCATTCTGGTCGCGCTGGCAGCATTGAATACCGGGAACAACTTGCTGTTCCTGATTCTCGCCAGCCTAATCGCGAGCATCCTGATGTCCGGAATTCTTTCGTCGGTGACTCTGGCGGGCGTGGAACTTCGCCTGCGGCTTCCCGAACATATCTTTGCGAGACAACCGGTGCGAGCCCAGGTGGAGCTGAGGAACGAAAAGGTCACGCTGCCATCGTTTTCTCTGCGCGTTGAGGGAAAGATCAAAAAAGAGGCTGCAAACGCCGCGCTGCTGGAGACTCCAGTGTACTTTCCTTTTTTGCCAAGGCAGGAAGCGGTTGCGCAGTCAGTGCCGTTGGTATTTCCCAAACGGGGGGTCTATCGGCAGGAGGCTTTTCGCATCGTCACACGCTTTCCGTTTGGTTTTTTGGAGAAAGCCCGGCGTCTCGATCTACCAACGGAAGCGCTGGTCTACCCCTCTGTGGAGGTCACCGAAGAGTTTCTCGATGTTCACCCCGGGATTCAAGGAGCGATGGAAAGTCTGGCGAAAGGCCGCGGCCAGGACCTCTACTCTCTGCGCGACTATCTGCCCAACGATAGCGCCCGGTTGGTGCACTGGAAAGCTACGGCACGCTCCGGATCGCTGATGGTGCGTGAATTTGCACGCGAGGACGACTGTAATGTTCTGCTGGTGTTCGACCCGTATAGCCCGGCCGCGTTGCCAGCCGCCTCGAATACCCAGAAAGAACGATTCGAGCGAGCCGTAACTCTTTGCGCCGCCATTGCGTGGAATTTTCACGAACGCAACGCCCTAATGGAATTCCGGAGCGTCAATGCCGAAACTCCGCTGGCCCCCGCCTCGGAGAACATTTTCACCGTGCTACGCCATCTCGCGCTGGTAACACCCATTGCGCCCACCACAGATTCCGCGATGCTGCAAAATCTTGCGGCAAATCCCGAGTCTTTCAAAATCGTAGTTACTTCGCAGCCCCATGGAGCCATTCCAGGCGAGCTTTGGCGCTCGTCATACATCGTTTTCGCCGAAGACCTGCCCGCTTGAGCTAACCCTGCTTTTCCCCGCGTTCCAGCTACCTCAAGTTGGAGTTAACTCCAAACGCAGAGCTGTGGCATAATCCGCGGATTATGGACAACAAAAATTGGCGTGATCTGGGACCTGTTGAGAAATTTGCCGAAGGATCTGTCACGGAAGTGGAACTCGGACGCGTGAAAATTGCCGTGTCGGTCCGCGCTGGAAAGTTTGGTGTCATTTCTGGAGTCTGCAACCACGTCGGCGGCCCTTTGGGCCAGGGCCAATTGGATAGCGAGTACATCGTTTGTCCGTGGCACCACTGGAAGTTTCATCGCGCAACGGGCGAAGGAGAGCCGGGCTTTGAAGATGACGCGGTACCGCGCTACGAATTTCGTGTGGAGAACGGTCATCTGCACGTCCATACAGAGCCTGCGACAACGCGCAAGAAAAAGCCGCACGAACCCCATCCACTGGCTCGCAAGGTGCAGCGCGGTGCAGGGCCGATCCGCATTGCGGGCATTTCCACCACCGCAATGGACACATTCTACCCGCGCTACTCCACCTCCGATGCCCTGCTGGAAGCGGCCTTGGATAGCGCGCGGGCCGAGGGTTGCGACACCAGGCTCATCAAGCTGAACGAACTGAAGTTTCGCCCTTGCGAAGGTTACTACTCAAAGAGCGCACACGCATGCACGTGGCCCTGTTCCATCACGCAGATGGACCCCAAGGATCAACTCGATCAAGTCTATGAGGCCATTGTGCACTGGTCGGACGTGCTGTTGGTTTCAACCCCGATCCGTTGGGGCGCCGCGGGTTCCCTTTTTTTCCGGATGGCGGAGCGCTTGAATTGCATTCAGAACCAGATCACGATTCACGACAACGTCCTGATCAAAAATAAAGTAGCGGCGTTTATTATTACCGGTGGACAAGACAATATTCAGGCCGTTGCGGGCCACTTGCTCACTTTCTTTTCGGAACTTGGCTTCAGTTTCCCGCAATTCCCTTTCATTGCGCACTCGCGCGGATGGTCGGCCGAAGATATGGAACGAAACGTCGATTATGTGAAGAAGAGCACGGAGCTCAGGGACGGAGCCTGCCAGTTGCTGAGCCGCGCCATCGAGTTGGCAGAATTCCTGATGACCAGAAAAGAGCCCGAGCGCTTGGAGCGCGGAGGTCGCAAAGCGCACCACTTAAAGATGCAGCACTCGTCCGAAATAGGTTAAAGCTTCTCCTCGCGATCTCCGATCTGACCGGTCTCTGAGATCTCTGTGTCACGATTCTCTGCGCTTAATCTTTTGCAGCTCATTGTGCGAAACTACCTGCGCTTATGCTCATCGGAATCCCACTCTCTCAGTTTCGCAAAAATCTGCGCGCCTGGTTTCGGCAATACCAGCGGGACCTCCCCTGGCGCCGCGACAAAGACCCTTATCGCGTCTGGTTATCCGAAATTATGTTGCAGCAAACGCGGGTGGGCGCAGTAATTCCCTACTACGAGCGATTCCTCGCGCAGTTTCCCGATGTACGCTCGCTTGCGGAAGCGTCCGAGGAGGAAGTTCTGCGCCTGTGGTCGGGCCTGGGCTATTATTCGCGCTCGCGGAATCTACAGAAAGCCGCAAGGCAGATTGTCAGGAAACACGGTGGGACGTTTCCTCCATCAGCGAAAGAGGCCCTGGAGTTGCCAGGGGTTGGAAAGTACACGGCGGCTGCCATCCTGAGCATTGCCTACAACAAGAAACTGGCAGTGCTCGACGGGAATGTCGCACGCGTACTGGCTCGCCTCGGCGCAATGCAGGGGGACTTGCGCGGCAGCTTTCGCTGGCAGGAATTGCAGAAAATGGCGGATACTTTGCTCGATCCGCGAAACCCGGGTGACTGGAATCAGGCCATGATGGAACTGGGCGCGACGCTTTGCACTCCACGCTCGCCAAAATGCCTGCTGTGCCCGGTAGGCGGATTCTGCGAAGCACGAAAGCAAGGCCTGGTCGATTCCATCCCGGAAAAGCGTACCAGGCGAGCGACGGAGGAGATCACGCTGGCAGCGTTGATATTCGTCGATCCACATGGAAATACTTTGTTGTTGCCTCCGCCGAAAACTCTCCCACGGACGGTGGAGCACGCAAATGTCGCAGCGCTCCTTTCCCGACTCTGGCATTTCCCCACGATTGAGGTAGCTCGCGACGCTCCCAAGGAGTTGCGGAGCTATCTCGAAGAGACTTTGCTTCAAGGCAAAGGTTTTGGCAGTGCACTCCACGCGCTAAGAAAAGTCCGGCATGCGGTGACTTATCGCAGTATCACCCTACTGCCCTTCCGCGTGAGCGTGGCAAAGATTCCCCGAATCGAGCATGCCAGAACGCTTCCGCTAGGTGACCTTTCCTCCATCCCCATCTCGAATTTAACGCGCAAAGTTGCCCGCGCGGCTATCCCTTAATCGCGCGATGGCTCCCGAGCATCGCCCTGTTCGTTATTCTTTGGTTGCCGCCAGCGGAGGCGCGGGGCCCGGGGTGGTATTCTGGATCCCTGACCATGGCAACCTCCCTTTCCATCCCCGCGACTCCTCTACCCGCTGAGCGTTTCTATCGCACCTCCCTGTTTTTCCTGGTTTTGACAGCGGTCTGTACGCTGAGCACGACGGGAAAACTCGATCCCCTCACCACGGTGCTGGCCCCGTCCCTCATTCTTTACAAGGGATTTCGCTGGTGGCGCGGCTTTCCTGCCGAGTTGCGGCAAGTTACGGCCACACGATTTGTTCTGGCCTATCTGTTTCTACTGCCGGTCGATGCGCTTTTTGTATCCAGGTTTCTTTCACGGGGAATTTCGGATCCCGTGTTGTACGCCATCGTCCTCTCTGCGGTGCACTTTCTGTTATTCGTCACCATCATCCGGCTTTACAGCGCGAGCACCGACCGCGATGCGCTTTTTCTGGCCATGCTGGCGTTTGCTTGCCTTCTTGCGGGTGCGATTTTCACCGTAGACACATACTTCCTGGCGTTCTTTGTAGCCTTCCTTATTTTCGCTGTGGGCACGTTTGTCGGGCTGGAGATACGCCGCGGTGCGACCAATTCCATTTATCCGGAACTGCACGCCAATTCGCGCTCGGAACGACGATTTCATCGTGCTTTGTCGCTAGCCTCGCTGACGGTGGCACTCGGCGGCGTGCTGCTGGGCTCCGTGCTCTTCTTTTTCTTCCCACGGTTCAGTGCCGGATATCTCTCCCGAGCAGGGCTGCAATCCACGCTCATGAGTGGATTCACGGACAACGTGGAGCTTGGAGAAATTGGAGAAATAAAGAAAAACACGGCGGTGGTGATGCGCATCAAGACCGGAAATCCGGTCAATTACCCCATGCTGCGTTGGCGTGGCATCGCGCTCACCAACTTTGACGGCCGCCGCTGGTTTTCGAGCGACAAGTCGCGCGAGACGGTTCCACCCTCCGGAAATGGTTGGGTCTATTTCTCGGATCCCAAGGCACCCAGGGATAATTCTGTGCAGGATCTACGGTTTACTGTGCTGATGCAGCCGATGGCCAGCGACGCCCTTTTTGCACCCGCCAGCCTTGTTGGACTCCGCGGCAACTTTCTGGCGGAGTCTTCTAACTACCGGCTTTTTTTGCGACGCGGCTATCTTTCGCGCGATTCCACCGGTTCCGTTTACAACCCATTCCACAATTTTTCGCAGATTCAATATGAAGGAATTTCTCTTCTACCGATTATTGATCCAGTAAAGGTTCGACGAGCGGGCGAGGATTATCCGAACGATATTCGCGATCGCTATCTACAGCTCCCCGCAGATCTCGATTCACGTGTTCCCGATCTTGCCCGCAAAAGCACTGCCTCGGCGAATAATCCGTATGACAAGGCTGTGATGTTAGAGGCGTACCTGCGGCGAAATTATCGCTATACGTTAAATCTGACCGGATCACCCGGAAGAGATCCCCTTGCACACTTCTTGTTCGAAAACCGCGCCGGTCATTGCGAGTATTTTGCTTCCGCCATGGCCGTCATGCTGCGCGCGCTTGGCATACCTTCGCGCGAGGTGAACGGCTTTCTGCCCGGTGAATACAACGATCTTGGCGGCGATTACATTGTCCGCGCGAGTGATGCGCATAGCTGGGTAGAGGCCTATTTCCCCGGCAGCGGTTGGATCACCTTCGACCCCACGCCTCCTGGTCCCGACGAGTATGGCGGCATGTTCACGCGGATCAATCACTACCTCGACTGGATGCAACTGAACTGGAATGAATGGGTGGTGAACTACGATTTCGCGCATCAGATGCTTCTGGCGCAGAACGTTGAACGCGGTTCGCGCAACTGGAATGAAAACGCACGAGACTGGTTCCGACGCGTGCAGGAGCGTAGCATGGGTGGCCTGACCCGCTGGCAGATCAATCACCAGAAGCTGAGCCTGGTACTCCCCGCAGTTCTCGTCTTTATTTTGGTGGTACTGCGATTTGACTGGATCCGCTCGGCCTTCCGCTGGCTGAGCCTTTACCTCCAGCTGCGAAACTCGCCGGCAGATCGCTCTAATCCGCAACTGGCTTCACGACTGTACGGGGATTTGTTGCACGTGCTCGCGAAACGCGGATTCCGCCGTTCCGAAACACAGACACCATTGGAGTTTGCCACATCCTCAGGGCTTCAACCGGAGATTGCACCTGCCGTTCGCCAGTTCACCAATCACTACGCCGAAGCCCGCTTTGGCAACGCGCCTTGTGATACGAACCACCTGCGCACATTGCTGGCGCAGATTCGTTCGACACCCAAACAGCGCTGAATTTTACCGGAAAAATCCTTAACGAAGAACGGGCTTGGCGCGGCACGCCATGCAGACATAGGTTGCGTTGCCCATGGCCTTGCCCCATTCAATGTGGCAGACGGCGCACAGATCCATCGATTGATAATCGCAGTCAGCGCAGATCTCGTCGGAGCGAGACGAAAAATCCTTCGAAATCTCGCTGGGTGATACTTTGGCGCCGCAGCGCGTGCAGCGTATGGCGTTCAACGGGTGAGCGGCCATCGGAGCGGAGGCGAGCCGCTGGTCGACGAGCTCAAGTACGCGCTTGGCGATATGCTCCGCGGTCAGGCCGAAGTACTGCATGAGTTCCCACGAGTTTCCAGAAATTCCGAAACGATCGGCGACACCCACCATCGACAATTGCAGCGGGAGCCGGAAATTCTTGCGGTGTTGCAGAATTGCGCCGGCCACGATATTGCCAAAGCCGCCGAGTTGATGTTCCTCGGCGGTCACCACCACGCGAGTCTCGTCCGCTGCGCCTAACAGTGTCGGGATGTCCAATGGTTTGATGGTATGCACGTTAACAATGCGCGTTTCGATTTCGTATTCCTCTTTTAGGATCCATGCGGCGCGCATCGCTTCGGGGATCATGGGACCGCAGGCTATGATGGCCACCTGCTCGTCCTCGTTCTGATAGCCAGGTCCTTTGAAGGTATCAAACGCGTCGAGGAATTTTGCCTGTGGGCCGCGGTAGCGAATCACGTTGGCGACGCCAAATTCGTAGGGGGTATCCACTTTACTGACTACAGGCGTAGCTTCGCGCGCGAACCGCAGATAGCACGGGCCCTGCAGCGTCAACAGAGAATACTCCGTGGCCTTTTGTGTCTCTAGGGAATCGCACGGCACAACCACATGCATGTTCGGCAGAATACTGGTTAGCGTAATTTCTTCCAGGGCTTGGTGCGTTGCACCATCGGGTCCCACGGATATTCCGCCGTGGGCGCCAGCAATTTTCACATTCAGATTGGAGTAGCAGATCGTGGTGCGGATTTGATCCCAGGCGCGGCCCGAGGCGAACACGCCGTAGGTACCGGTTACGGGAATGAGTCCTTCGCGTGCGAGGCCTGCCGCTACGCTCATCATATTCTGTTCCGCGATGCCGACGCTGAACACCCGGTTGTTGCGCTCTGGGTGTTTGCTTTCGAAATCGGTGATGCGAATCGATCCGGAAATGTCGGCGTGCAGCGTGACCACGCGGGGATCCTCGCCGGCGCGTTCCAGGCCGCGGCCGAATCCCATGCGCGTGGGGTCCATGTCGACTTTCATGTCGTTGCGACTATTCCACCAAAATTCGCCAGCAAACTTGGGAATGCTCTCCTTGGCCTTACGCGCGACCTCGGCGGCATTTGTTGCTGCCCGCTTCAGCAACGCCTCCACTCGTTCACGCGGGAAATCAGCAGGCTGCAATTCATTGAGTGCTTTGTCCAGTTGTTCTTTCTTCGGGGCAGTACCATGCCAACTCACTTCGTTCTCCATAAACGAAACGCCCTTGCCTTTGACAGTTGCCGCAAGAATCACGCTCGGGCGGCCGGTCGTTTCGCGCGCGCGCGTGAACGCGTCGAGAATTTGCGCGATGTCGTGGCCATTCACGGAAATTACATTCCATCCAAACGCCGCATATTTTTCCGCAAGTGGTTCGACATTCATCACGTCTTTCACCCAGCCGTCGATTTGCAAACGGTTCACATCCACGATTCCGCAAACGTTGTCCAGTTTGTGGTGTCCGGCAGACATTGCTGCTTCCCAGATACTTCCTTCCTGTTGCTCGCCGTCGCCCATGATGGCGTATACGCGGTAGGCGGCGCCGTGAAGTTTTGCGGCCAGCGCGCTGCCGACTGCCGCGCCTAACCCTTGTCCCAGCGATCCACTGGAAATTTCCACGCCGGGAACTTTCAGCCAATTCGGGTGACCTTCGAATCCGGAACCGAGTTGGCGCAGCAACACAACGTCATCTAGTGGAAAATATCCCGCCTTGCCGAGCGCGACGTACAGTGCAGGAGCCTTATGCCCCGCCGACCAGAAAACGCGATCGCGGTCTGGCCAAGTCGGATTTGCGGGATCGTGATTGAGAGAATTCAAATAAAGTGTAGCCGCAATATCCATTACGGAAAGCGTGCCGCCCGGATGTCCGGACCCAGCGGCAAAAATACTGATCAGGTCCATGGCACGCATTTCGGCGGCAGCGGCGGTCAGTTCCGTAATTGTGAGTTGCGGGCCACGACGATTCGCACTGGGCTTCATAGGAAGAACTCCTTCAGTCAGCAATCAACTAGTCGACGACAAAGAGTCGAGAATGAGCGAGAAGACTCAGTGGTTGCGGGGATTTGCTCGGCCCGGAACCAGGGAACCTATTGAGGGCACGAGGACGGGAGCCGTGCCACTCCTGGCAAAACTTCGTAACCTTTGCTGCTTCAATACGTTAGGCAGATGACCTGTTGCTGTCCTATGCGAGCAGCGCAGTCCGGGAACAAGCATCCACAATCAACTACAGAGGGATACTGCAAGCACGAGGCCAGAACGAGTTGGTTCGATTGCGCAGTTCAATGCGATACCGGCAACCGTGCTAAAATTGAAAGATTACGCTCCGTACGTTGCCGCTAACTATGACCAAGGTCGGATTTATTTCGCTCGGATGCCCTAAGAACCTCGTTGATAGCGAGGTCATGATGGGCTTGCTTGCTCGGGACGGCTACGAACTGACGCCGCGCGCCGATGACGCGGAAATCCTTGTGGTCAACACCTGCAGTTTTATTGAATCCGCACAAAAAGAATCCATCGATACAATTCTGGAAATGGCCGAACACAAGAAATTCGGCTCGGCAAGAAAACTGATTGTAGCGGGATGCCTGGTAGAGCGGTTTCGCGATCAGATTCTCGAGCAGGTGCCGGAAGTGGATGCGGTCGTCGGCACGGGCGAAGTCGAACGGATTATTGAAGCGGTGGAAGGCGATCTGCGCGTTCTTCCTGCGCAGCCGCCATCATTTCTCTACCACGACCTTACACCGCGTATTTTGACTACTCCCAAGCATCAGGCTTATATCAAGATTGCCGAAGGTTGCGATCATCCGTGCACGTTCTGCATCATTCCAGAATTACGTGGAGCGTTCCGCAGCCGCCGCTTTGAATCTGTGGTTCGCGAAGCAGAAAATCTGGCAGGGGCGGGTACGCGAGAAATCACTCTGATTGGGCAGGACACCACTTCGTACGGCGAAGATCTTGGATTGCGCGACGGTCTAGCGCAATTACTGGAAAAGCTGGCGGGCGTGGAAGACTTACTGTGGGTGCGTTTTCTGTATGCCTATCCAAATCGCGTCACACAAAAAATGCTGGAGACCCTCGCGGCGCACCCAAAGCTGGCCAAATATATCGATATGCCGCTGCAGCATGCCAGCCGCAATGTGCTGTCGCGCATGAAGCGCGGCTCGAATGGCGACGCGTTCCTGAAGCTGCTCGATCGCATGCGCACAACGATCCCCGGCGTGGCCCTGCGCACTAGCTTTATTGTCGGCTTCCCCGGCGAAACTGATGCCGATTTCGACGAACTTTGCCAATTCGTTTCCGCCGCTAAACTGGACTGGATGGGCGTATTCGAATATTCGGATGTGGATAGCGCCGAAAGCTTCACACTCGACGGAAAAGTTGAAACCAAAACGATTACCGAGCGCCGCAATCACCTAATGGCGCTGCAAAAGAAAATCTCGCGAGAGAAACTTCGCGCCTACAAACATTGCGTGGCTACCGCGCTTGTCGAGGGGCCATCGAATGACAATCCGCTGGTGTGGGAAGCGCGGCTGGAATCCATGGCACCAGATATCGACGGCAAACTCTATTTGACCGACATTGAGTTGCCCGGCGGCGAAATTGCCATCACCGGCGACGTTGCCCGCGTCGAGATCACCAAGACCGATGCGTATGACTTGATCGGCCGGGTAGTGGAAATCCTTCCGCGCGCCGCGGTTCGTACATTGCCGCAATCGGCCGCCGCGACGCCGCCATCCCAGCAATTGACACGTATTTCCACCGGTGCCGCTCTCCGCGTTCTAGGCTGACGCGTTGACGACATTTCCGCGATTGCGGGAATGGCTGCGGCGACCGGAAGGTGGCCGCTACAATTCCACGGTTAAGGTACACTATTTCCCGAAGCTAATTTAATTACAGGCCATTTTTATGAAACATCACTGCCCGATTTGCAAAAATCCCACGGATTCTGAAAAAGACGGGGATTTCCCCTTTTGCAGCGACCGTTGTCGCCAGAAGGATCTTGGCAACTGGGCCACGGAAAAATATGTGGTGTCCGAGCCGATATTCAACGAAGATGATCTGGCCGATCAAGGCGAGAAGACCATCATTCTCGAACTCGATACACAGAATGAATCCGAATACGACCGCTAGCGCCGCATCTGCAGCCCCGGCTCATAAGCCGCGTTTCGCTTACGCGGTCGCGACGGCTCTCGGAGCCGGTTATCTGAGGCCGGGGCCCGGCACTTGGGGATCTGTTGTAGGTCTGCTCCTGGCGATTGTTTCGCACCCCCTGACCTGGTTTTACTTCACAGGCACAGCCATGAAACTCAGCATGGGTGCGGATCCGCGATTACTTGCAGGATCATTTGGAACTTTTGTATTGCTCGCGCCATCGCTCATCGTGTGGCTCGTCGTCGCGGCACTGGGCGTTCGCACCAGTACGCGGGTGGCAAATTACGCCAACCTGAAAGATCCGCAAATTGTAGTGATCGACGAAGTCTCCGGTGTACATCTGGCGCTGATTCTCGCCTTGGTGCCGGCAAGCGGTCCCGTGATGCTCGTTGATCCGGCAAACGCGGCCGCGTTTGCGCTCTTCACCGGCATGAGCATCCTCAACTGGAAATTTCTGCTGGCCGGATTCGTACTGTTCCGCATTTTCGATATCACTAAGCCATTTCCCTGCCGCCGTCTTGAAAAACTACCCGCCGGCTGGGGTATCATGGCAGACGACTGGATGGCGGGTATCTATGCTGCCATTTGCCTGCGTCTCGCGTTACACTTTCAGCTGCTATGAAATTCGGGTTCGGTTCTTCTCCAGAAAAGAACGGCATTCCGCACATTGACCGTATCTTGCCCGCCGCTGCCATTCCCGGTGGCGAAATCGCCATCTATGGCAGTGGATTCACTTCAAGGCATGGGGTGCGGCCGGTGGTTCGTTTCGGTGAAGCAGAAGCGCCACTCAGTCTCGCCAGCGGCAATCGCCTGATCGCTCGTGTGCCAGAAAACGCCACTGGCAGCACCGTGCAGGTGATTCAATCAGAACATGAAAGTGACCCGTTCCATGTTTCCGTGGCAGTCCAGATCGCGGACAATCTTCACCCCGTGTCAAATCCTGCCGTCGACTCTAGCGGCAACATTTATGTTACCTTCAGCGGCCCGCGCGGCCAAAGGGTTCCGGTTTCGCTCTACAAGATTACCTCGGACTACACGGTAAAGCCCTTCGTTACTTCGCTCGTCAATCCTACGGGTGTGGCGCTCGACCGCAATGGGAACCTTTTCGTTTCCTGTCGCCACGACGGCACGATTTATCGCGTACCACCTGATGGCCGCGCCGAGCAGTGGATGGAAGGCATGGGCATAGCTACGGGAATTGCATTTGACGGCCACGGAAATCTTTTTGTGGGCGACCGCAGCGGCACGATTTTCAAAATCAGCTCCAGCCGCGAAATTTTTGTCTTCGCTACCCTGGAACCTTCCATGGCTGCTTACCATCTGGCGTTTCATCCGAGCGGCGATCTGTACGTTACCGGACCGACGACTTCGAGCTTCGATCGCGTCTATCGCATTTCGCAAGGCGGTGAGGTCAGCGTGTTCTATCGAGGACTGGGCCGACCCCAAGGCATGGCCTTCGATCGCGAATCCAATCTCTATCTAGCCGCCTCGCTCGGTGGACGCCGCGGGGTAGTACGCATCACCCCGCAGGGCCGCGCGGAGCATGTGCTAAGTGGCTCCGCGCTAGTTGGTCTGGCGTTGTTACCCTCAGGCCGAACCATACTCGCCGCCAACAGCGCGCTGTTGACTCTCGACTGGGATGTTCACGGATTGCCACTCCTTGGCTGATCTCGTGCGCTGCCGAGGTTTCCCTTCCTCAAATAACACTTTGCGGTCTTAGGTTAGAACAGGAAGTACCGGAAAATGGTTTTCAAGGGGTATAATCTCGCCCAAGTATGTCCCTCGCTCCGGGCAGCAAAATAAGTCCATTCGAGATTGTTGCGCCAATCGGCGCTGGCGGAATGGGCGAAGTATATCGAGCGCGCGATACCCGGCTCGATCGTGTAGTCGCAATCAAAATTCTACCTGCGAATTTTTCTGAAAATGGCGACCTGCTGCAACGTTTCGAGCAGGAAGCTCGGTCGGCCTCCGCCCTCAACCATCCGAATATCATCACAATTTACGAACTCGGCCAGGACGGTTCCAGGCGATACATAGCAATGGAACTGGTAGAGGGCACGACTCTGCGCAAGATACTCGACGCCGGTATGCTGCCGATGAGGAAGACGATTGAAATCGCAGCACAGATTGCGGAGGGTCTGACCAAAGCTCATGAAGCGTACATCTCGCACCGGGATCTAAAACCCGAGAACATAATGATTTCTGACGATGGCCACGTGAAGATTCTCGACTTTGGTTTGGCAAAGCAAGCTTCTGCCATCTCAACGAACGCGGACCAGTGCAGTACCTCGATCTCGCTGACTGCGCCAGGTCTACTTCTAGGCACGTTGGGATACATGTCACCAGAGCAGGTTGCGGGGCGGCACCTGGATTTTCGATCGGACCAGTTCTCGTTTGGCCTGGTGCTCTATGAAATGGTCAGCGGGAAGCGTCCATTTTTGAGAGAAACAGCAGCCGAGACACTGGTGGCTATACTTCGCGAGCATGCGACCTATGCTGCTTCAAGACAGCTCGGCGCAATTGCCGCAGGACACGAATCAGAGCAAAGGATGAGGTCGTCATGGATCTTCGATCGCTCCAAAAACCCCTGAAGGAGCAATACCGCAATGCCCCCCATACTTCGCGAATCACTCTCCGCGCGAAAGGAGCACAAACGGATGTTCCGATTTCATGCGCCGTCGATATTGGCCGTGGTGTCTACAATGCCGAGGCTCACAAGGGTGTAGGTGGAGCCGGTGCTGGCGCCTGTTCGGGAGATCTGCTGCTAGGGGCGCTGGCGGCTTGCGCGCAGATTACCTGCCAGATGGTCGCGGCGGCCATGGGCATCGCAACACAACGCATTGAGGTCACTGTTGAAGGAGATATGGATCTGCGTGGCACGCTAGGGATAGCAAAAGACGTACCCGTCGGCTTTGAAAGCATTCGCATTCACTTTGACATTGCTGCTCCGAATGCCACACCGGAACAGTTAGACGCACTACAGGAGAAAACGGAGCAGTACTGCGTGGTGATGCAAACATTGGTCAGGCCGCCAAGACTGCAGACTGATTGGGCAGGTGGCGGATGAAAAATGCCCCAGTTCTTATGTCGCATGGGAATGCGCTGGCCTGGTTTCTTGCGAACCTTGCTGCATCGCAAGCTCGATAGCGTGATCCGCTTCGCTGTCGGGAAACCCAGATTTGATTTTGAGATTATGGAGTCCATCGGATCACCGACAACCTTGACATCAAGCGTTCTCAGGCGTAAACCGTGAGGTAGAAACCCAGCTACCTCGGCGCGTTTTAGGAGGTCCCCATGCCTCGCTACGAGTTTTATTGCGAAGACTGCAAGAAGCCTTTTGAACTCATCCTCTCGCTGCCTGAATACGAAAAAGGGGAGATCAAGTGCCCCGAGTGCGGGCGCAAGCACGTGCACCAGGAGGCAGCCGCCTTCTTCGCCGTGACTTCCAAGAAAAGTTGAATGTAACACCTCTTCGCATAGCTAGAGTACGTGACTGCAGGGACCGCGCAGCTAACCGGCCCTTCGCATCCTGTCAAGAGTGTGGCAAATCCCCCGCAGCATGTGAATTCACACCTCGTTCGGTGTTCGTGGCCGAAAATTGTTTCCGTCATTCGGCTCGGAGTTGTTGAAGAAATCAAGAAAGCTACAACATGCCTCCAATGGCTCGCAAAATCCCGTTAATGCCATGAAATCAGTTCCGGGAAGTTTCCGCATGCTGGAGGTAGAACCGCTAGTAGTCGGATTCGTTGAACCGCGCCGAATCTCTAGAGCGACCCAAATGGCCCCCGCATGGGCACCCGACTCGAGGGAAATTCGCAAAGCCACTTACCAGAAGGCCGAAGAATGTATCGCTCGTCCTGGTGAATCGTTGCGTGATGCTCGCTCCAAAATACAGGCACGCGGAGGGGAGAAATCCGGTCGGTTTCCTAGACCTCTGCTACACCGCAAAAAAGTATTGCATCGCTCGAACACCAAGGTCGACCCCTTCTAAAACTGCCGCTCGCTTCCATTCGAGATACAATGTCTAGCCTCATGGAGCCGTCAGAACAGTGGATAAAAATTAAGCAGATCGTGGGCGATGCGCTGGAGCTTTCCCCCAGCCAGCGTCCGGAGTTTCTCCGCCACGCCTGTGGGCAAGATCCCGCGTTGCGCGAGGAAGTTCAGTCTCTTCTCGCCGCCTACGCCGAAGCGGACGGCCTATCGCACTCACCCTGGTCGGAACAGACTCTGGAGGCGGCGCTACTGCGGCAATCCATTGGGCCGTATCGTTTGGTAAACAAGCTCGGCGAAGGGGGGATGGGTCAGGTTTGGCTGGCCGAGCAAACTGGTCCCGTACGCCGTCTTGTCGCACTAAAGCTGATTCGCGGCGGTTTCTTCGATCCGATTTTACTTCAACGTTTCCAGGCCGAGCGGCAATCGCTCGCCATCATGGACCATCCCTACATCGCCAAAGTTTTCGAGGCGGGGGCCACGGCCGAAGGCCAACCCTATTTTGCGATGGAGTATGTTGAAGGCCTGCCGATTACAGTCTATTGTGACGAGAAAAAATTTTCGATTCCCGAGCGCCTTCACCTATTTGTTCAGGTCTGTGACGGCATTCAGCACGCTCACCAGAAAGCCATCATTCATCGAGACATCAAGCCCGCCAACATCCTGGTTGTGGAAGTCGACGGCAAACCGATTCCGCGTATTATCGATTTTGGTCTCGCCAAAACAATTGCCGCGGCCGACTCCGGAAAAACTCTGTTTACCCAGGTGGGCTCATTTCTCGGCACTCCCGGCTATACCAGTCCGGAACAGACCGATCCATCGTTGCAGGACATCGACACGCGAACAGATGTTTACTCGCTTGGGGTGGTTCTGTACCAACTGCTCGCCGGCCATCCACCTTTCGATCCCGAACGATTGAAGAAGCATTCTTTGGAAAAGGTACTTAGCCTGTTGCGCGAGGAAGATCCCCAAACCCCAAGCGACAAAGTCAGGAGAACCCGGGAGACTTCCACGACCCTCGCGGCGCTGCGCCGCACGGATGCCCTTCAACTCGTCACACTCCTCCGCGGCGATCTCGATTGGATCACCATGAAGGCACTGGAACGCGACCGCGAGCGGCGCTATTCTTCCCCTTCCGATCTTGCTGCCGATCTGACTCGCTATCTGGCAAATCGTCCGGTGCTGGCGCGGCCGGCCAGCAGGGGGTACCGGGTTCAAAAATATGTTCGACGTAATCGCGTTGCGGTCTCCGTGGCTGCCGGGGCACTCGCCTTGCTGATTGCCTTCACGGTGATGCAGGCGTTCCAACTTCGGCGCATAACCCGCGAACGCGACCGCGCCAATCGCGTCACCGATTTCATCACTAGTATGTTTAAGGTTTCCGATCCGAGCGAAGCTCGTGGCAATACCATCACCGCGCGCGAGATCCTCGACAAGTCCTCCCAGGAAATCGAGACCGGTCTCTCCAAAGATCCGGAACTGCAAGCCAAGATGATGAGCGTGATGGGGGAGGTCTATCTTAATCTCGGGCTTTTACCCATAGCACGATCGCTGATTGAACAATCCATCGACATTCGCCGTCCCCTTCTTGGCCTCAGGAATCGTGAGACTCTCGATTCGCTGGATAAGCTGGCTTGGGTACTGCAAGAGCAGGGCAGGTACGCGATGGCGGAAAAAATCGAACGGGAAATCTTGCCGATTCGCCGCGAAATGTTTGGACCTGAGGACAAGGACACTCTGAGTTCCGAGCTCAATCTGGCAAATGACTTGTGCGAGCAAGCGCAATACGCCGAGTCCGAAAAACTGGATCGCGAAGCTCTTGCCATTCGCGAGCGCAAACTCCCCGAGGATCCCGTAACCCTTATTGAATTAAGCAATCTGGCTATCACCATCTCTCTGACTGGACGCTACAAAGAATCCGACCAGATTCTGACCGAGGCATTGGCCACGATGAATCGTACACTGGGGCCGGAGCACCCCTTTACCATCAAAGCGCTCAGCAACCTTGCCGATAATTACGATAAGGAAGGCCGTTTCGCCGACGCAGAGCAAATCACCAGGAAGACGCTGGCGATTCGTCGCCGCGTCCTTGGGCCCGATCATCCCGACACCCTCACCAATGGCGGAGATCTTGGCACACTTCTCTACGAGCAGGACCTCTATGCCGAAGCAGAACAAATTCACCGAGAAACTCTCGAAAAACAAAAACGAATCACCGGCCCGGAACATCCACAAACTCTCCAGACCATGAAGAATCTGGCGGATGACCTCAGCGCCCTGCATCGTTATATGGAGGCGGAGCAACTCTCGCGCGAGAGCTGGGAGATAGCGCAAAGAGTCCTAGGCGCGGAACACCCGAACACACTCAGGGCCGCGGTAGGACTAGGGGCAGTTTACCGACTGGAAGGCCGATATGCCGAGGCAGAGCGGATCACGCGCGCAGCGCTGTACTCCCAGCACAAGATATTTGGTGACTCCCACGCCGATTGTGCCTTCTCTGAATACAATCTGGCGGTCATCGCCGCTGCACAGAAAAAACGTGATTCTGCCTTCGCTCTGCTGCAAACCGCACTGTCGCATAACCTTAGTCCTGATCTTGTGGCAGGACTTGAGGACGCTCCGTCGCTCAGACCATTGCACTCAGATCCCCGGTTCGTGACGCTACTCGCAGCTGCCAGGCAGATCGCGGCGAGGTATTCTTCGTTAGAAGCACACTGAGTGGAATCAAGGGCAGTCTGGACAAGGCTCATTTGGCGGGCAACGACCGGTGACTGAAAAGCCCAGAATTTTTCGCCAGCAAAGAAATTGAGGGCGACTCGGTGTGACCGCGTCGCCCTCTTTTGATTGATTCGCGAAGTTTCCGCTTCCCGATTTCATTACTTGGGAGGCGATCTGGTTTTAGCCCGATCGCCCCCTGTAAATTGATTCGTGAAGCTCGACTTCTTGGTTCGGCTCATGAATACAACTCGGTTTTACCCTCGCTGCATCTTTGAGTTCACCGCAAAGCGTTTCGCTTTCGCTTGCATTCAATGGCTACGCAGTTTTACCCGCATTGCCTTGAACTCTGCTGCAAAGCTCACTCTTCGATCCGTCTTCAGGGAAGTCAGCTCGGTTTGACCCTTGCCTTTCCATGGTATCGAATCGCGCAGCCTGCCTTTACAACTCCACCCAGTCAAGGACGACTCGGTTTTACCCTCATCACCTCTTTGAATTGAGCTGCAAATTCGGCACTTCTACTTCAACTCCAGATTGATAGCTCAGTTTTACCCTTGCCGTCATCTTTGAATTGAGTCGTGAAGTTTTTCTTCCCGATCAATCTGTGGCGCATCCTACGGGGAATAGGAAATGTGTGCAAGAGTTAATTCAGGAAAACATTGTGGAAATCTGTGCATGCCTGTGCAAGAAAGTCTTGCAGAAATTGTTCTGATTCAAGTCCCCTGCGCCCAGGAAACCCACACTGTGGCTGTGAATTTGATTTTCCATGCATTGCCTTTTTTCGTGAGCAGAAAGACTTGCCCGCAACCGCACCATCCGCCACATCGATTGCCGATATAAAGCGAAGCTGATCTCTACGGGAATTGAATCCAATCCGGGAAACCGTCATGAATCCCTGAGCTTTCGGGTACAGTCGGTATAACTCACCCAGTCCACCCGGATTTGACGATTCCTTTTTCCATCTTTTTTCGCGAGAAAAACCCGGTCTCGTTCTGCTTCCGAAATCAGGACAACCGCAACTTTGACCGAGAAATTGTTCTCCAGCGTGAAGGAAGATTTATTTTCCGTGTCATAGTCTTCCCATGTTTCCTTAGCGGCGGCTTTGGGGACCTTCTTCCGTTCGGGTGTATTCCCACCCAATTCTTGCCATTCCCAATAGGACCGGGGGCAGAGCCATCAGAGGCTGGTCTCCGACGACAGTTCGATCAATTTTGTCGTTTACAAATTGCTCTACAATTACCTCAGAGTAAATCTGATCTTCATCGACCGCTATTCTCATTTGCCGGATTGCTTCCTGCACCAACGCTCTGCTGCCCTGTAGAATGCAAAGAGCAGAGAAAATGTAAGACTTCATGGATCGTTCTCCGTGCGCCGAAAGCACCTATTCCTTGGACACCAAGCGGAGGAAGTTGGGTCCCAGATGTGGCCGATTTGGAATTCGTCTCGGACCGATACGCAACATCCGGCCCCAACCTACCGCAAATCTCCAGTCGAGATACAATACTTGCAGCCATGAAAGCCGAAATTATTGCTGTTGGTTCGGAGTTGCTCACTCCGGATCGCCTAGACACGAATTCACTCTTCCTCACTGAAGAGTTGAACAAACTGGGTGTGGAAGTCCTGCGCAAAACCATCGTCGGTGACAATCGCGAACTTCTCGCCGAGGCGTTTCGCGAAGCGCTCAAACGCGTGCCGATCGTCATTTCCAGCGGGGGACTTGGTCCCACGGAAGATGATTTGACCCGCGAAACGGTTGCCGGATTGCTCGGCCGCCGCTTGCTGCAGAGGGACGAAGTCGTGCGCGCCATCGAGGCGCGCTTTCGAAGTTTTAAACGAGACATGCCCGCCGTGAATCTGCGTCAGGCCATGGTTCCTGAAGGCGCCGAGGTGCTGAACAACCCACGCGGCACCGCTCCTGGCCTTTGGTTGGAAGATTCCGGCCGCATGATTGCACTCCTTCCCGGACCACCGCGCGAACTCAAACCGCTCTTTCTCGAGGAAGTTTTACCACGTCTGCATCGTCGCGTCACAGGAGTGCGTATGGTCAAGCGCGAACTCCGCGTCACCGGGCTCGGCGAATCGCACGTGGAAGAACGCATCCGACCGATCTACACGCGCTATAGGGATGTGAATACCACGATTCTGGCCTCACCTGGCGAGATTCAGATTCATCTGCGGGTTTGGACCGAAGACATTGCGCATGCGGAAGTAGTCCTCGACGAGATGGTGCGGAGCTTCGAACTGGCACTCGGCGATCGCATCTTCGCGCACGGTGCCGTTTCTCTCGAAGAAGTTGTGGGCGCGATACTTGCGGATAATCGTGCCACCATCGCCGCAGCCGAGAGCTGCACCGGTGGTCTTTTTTCCGAGCGTCTGACACGGATACCCGGAAGTTCCACGTATTTCCTCGGTGGTGTCGTTTGTTACAGCAACGAACTAAAGAGCGCTTGGGCCGACGTTTCGCCTGACCTGATCGCCGCAAAGGGGGCGGTCAGCAGCGAAGTGGCCATCGCGCTGGCGGAAGGAATTCGTCACCGATCGGGAAGCATGCTTGGGATAGGAATCACCGGGGTAGCCGGACCGAGTGGCGGAAGCGAGGAAAAACCGGTTGGCACCGTGCACATCGCGTTGGCCTCGCCGCTCGGTGTGAAAGAGCGGCAAGTTCATCTGCCGGGCGATCGGGAAATGATCCGCTATCACGCTTCGCAGATCGCTCTCGACATTGTGCGCATACACTTTCTATACAATGGCAACCCGCAACCCCGCCGTGTCAATTCCGGCAACTAACGAGGCCGCGATACTGTGCGCCTGTTTGTAGCCATCGAGCTCCCCGAACACATACGCGTTAACCTGACCACACTCCTTCATGAGTTGCGCGCCATTTCTCCGAATGCGAAATGGGTACGCCCGGAGAATATGCACCTGACGCTGAAATTCTTGGGGGAAACCGATCCTCCTAAAGTAAGTGATGTAATGAGCGCACTTTCCGTGATTCGTGCTCCGCAGCCAGTAACACTCGAATTTCGAGGTCTCGGCTTTTTTCCAAACGCCAAACGCCCACGAGTGTTCTGGGTCGGGATCGAAATCTCTGCAACTCTCTCCTCCATCGCGGCCGAGATCGACCAGACACTTCATGCGCTCGGCTTCGCTCTTGAAGATCGTCCATTTACTCCCCACCTGACCCTCGCTCGTTTTAACCAGCCGTTGTTCCAGACCGTGCTCGAGACCGCTGCATCGGAACGCTCTTCTCGCAGCTTCGGTTCTTTTTCCGCCAACCAGTTTCATCTCATCGAATCCAAGCAGAAATCCGCCGGTGCGGAGTACACTACTCTACAGACTTTTTCGTTTGTGCCGGAGGCCTGGCGGTAGATGCTTCTCGTTTCGCTGACCCTGCCCATACTGCTCGTAGTTGCCTACCTGCTCGGCTCGATTCCCTTCGGCCTGCTGTTCGCACGAATCTTTGCAAGAAAGGATGTTCGCGAAGTAGGCAGTGGAAACATTGGCGCCACCAACGTCACTCGCGTAGCCGGGCCGCTACCCGGAATCCTCACCCTGTTTTTTGATGCTGGCAAAGGCGCTCTCGCCGTCCTGCTGGCCTCCCATTTCACCAATCACGACGCCAGAACAATGATGTTCGCCGCCATTTTCGCGCTGATCGGTCACTGTTACCCGGTTTGGCTAGGCTTCAAAGGCGGCAAAGGCATAGCCACTGGACTCGGCGTTTTTACAGCGCTCTGCCCCCTCGCCGGACTTGGTTCATTGGCTGTGTTCATCATCGTGGCGATCACCTGGCGCTATGCTTCGCTCGGTTCGGTTGCAGCTGCCGCTTCTATGCCCTTGCTCGTGTATCTTTTCTGGGCGCCGGGCCACGCACCACCGGTGGTCATCGTATTCGGAACACTATTTGCAACCGCGCTGGTCATCTACAAACACGATGCCAATCTGCAGCGCCTGGTCCAGGGAACTGAACCGCGGTTCGGCTCGAACCATTCCGACCAGTCTGAGGATCCTTCCGAGTGAGCAAGATTGCCATCCTGGGAGCCGGCGCGTGGGGTACTGCCCTCTCCGTCATTCTTTCGCGCAGCCGCCGTGCCCACGAAATCGCTTTGTGGGTTCGCGAACCTGCGCTGGCAGAAGCGATTGCCACCACGCGCGAAAACAAAACATATCTTCCGGGGGTGGAAATTCCGGCACGCATCAAGCCTTCGAACGATCTCGCGGTAGTTCTTGAGCACGCACAAGTCATTTTGGGCGCTGTCCCGTCAGCCCATACGCGAGAAGTCTTCACGCTCGCCCTTCCCCACATTTCTCAGAATGCCATCATCGTTAGCGCCACCAAAGGCCTGGAACCCGCGACGCATTTGCGCATTACGCAGGTTCTCGAACAGGTCTGCTCGCAACGATTTGTGCCGGAACTCGCTGTGCTTTCTGGCCCCTCCTTCGCCATGGAAGCCGCACGTGGTGAACCCACCGCTGTGGTCATTGCCTCCCGTGTGACCCATCAAAACTCAGAAGGCGAACGCAGCTATTCACGGCGCACGGCAGAGTATCTCCAGGAACAACTTGCCGGACCGACGTTTCGGCTCTACACCAACGATGACGTGCTCGGCGTTGAACTCGCCGGTGCCATGAAAAATGTGATGGCCATCGCGGCTGGAGCTTGCCAGGGGTTGGGTCTCGGTGCCAATTCCCTCGCCGCCCTGGTTACACGCGGCCTGGCGGAAATGACGCGCCTGGCCATAAAGGCAGGTGCGAAGCCGGAGACACTTAGTGGCCTGGCGGGGCTCGGCGATCTCATGCTTACCTGCAATGGCGCGCTCAGCCGCAATCGACATGTGGGCTTTGAGCTCGGCAGAGGCCGTTCGCTCAAAGAAATTCTTACCGGCATGTCCTCTGTCGCTGAGGGTGTGGGGACCACCGCAGCGCTACTTGCGCTCGGCCAGGAGTATCGCATCGAACTGCCCATCACCGAACAGGTCAATGCCATTCTTTGTCAGTGGAAGTCTCCGAGCGAAGCCATCCGTGACATCATGGAGCGCCCGCTGAAGCCGGAATAGGCCAACCTGTCCCCCGACCTTGGTACTTCCAGCCTAGTTGCACTTCCGCGTCGCCTGTCCCTTCGGACAGCCCTCTTTCCTCAACGCCGTCCTCTAAAATTAAGGTGCTGCGATGTCTGGCAAACTCATCACACTATTCACGCGCCTCCGCGCTGGTCGGGTGCGTATCCTCTGGCTCGTGCTCGGAGCGCTGCTGCTTGTGAGCGCGCTGCCCATTGGTCTGTACCATCGCCAGGTCCTCGAATTAAGCCAGGAAAAATTGGTCGACACAGAGCGCGTCCAGCAAACCGAATTAACCCGTTCGCTTGCGCAGGAAGTCCAGTTCTTTGAGGCCAATCTCACGCAACAACTGATCAGCGAACGCCAAATCCTGGCACTCACCGGCTTGATTGAAAATGTCGAAGACTCCGTGGCAGAGCCCAAAGTCACCCGCCTGCTGGAGAATTTCGTCGATTCCAATCGCAACACTTTCATTTACCTGACGGCGGTTGGCCGCGATGGCAAGGGTACCAGCGCTTCGCAGGGCAATTTCCGCGCGGAACGCGACCCGTTCGTTGCCAAAGCACTGCAGCGTGCGTTCAGCAGTTGCGTGCAATCTGTAAAGTTTCGCAGCGACCCCCTGGCCCTGGCTCCCGACAACCGCCCTGCCTTCGTTATTGCCGTGCCTTTGAAGGATTCCAACGATAACTTTACCGGCATGCTTGCGGCCGTGGTCTCGCTGGACACGATTCTTCATCGCCTGCAGGACGACAGCGTACGGGGCCGTTCGGTCTTTATCGTTGATCATTACGGCCACATCGTGACTCATCCCGATACCAAAAATTTTGTGCCTGGGGAAGACCTTAGCGAGAAATCGAATTTGGTCAGCAAGATCAAGTCGCTCCCAAAGGAACTGCGCAACACCGAAACCCTCCGCTTCACGGAAAAAGAAAAGAATCGCTCGATTGAGATGGTTGGCACCTACAGTACCTTCCCCGAAGTGAACTGGGCGGTTGTCGCACAACGGAGCCTGCAGGAAGCTCGCGCCGATGCCGGTGTGACCGAACTCAATCGCCAAGCACTCGCCTTTGTCAGCGTCGTGGTCCTCGTCGCGGTTCTGTTCGGCTATTTCTTTGCGGTTGGCATCAGCACACCGATTCGTGGACTGGCCGCTTCCACGCGCGCCATCAGCCGCGGTGAATTTCATCAACGTACCCCGGTGCGCGGCGCGGCCGAAATCAGCGAGTTGGCCGAAAATTTCAATTTGATGGCCAACGACATCGAGGAGTACATCGAGCGGTTGAAAGAAGCGGCGGAGGAGAACCGCGAACTGTTTATCGGCTCCATCCGCATGCTCGCCGCCGCAATCGATGAAAAGGATCCCTACACCCGTGGTCACTCTGGCCGCGTGGCGAAGTATTCCAGCATCATCGCACAGGAAATGAAACTGGCCGCGGAAGAGCTGGATAAATTGAAGATTGCCGCATTGCTTCACGATGTCGGAAAGATCGGCGTTGATGATCGCGTTCTGAAAAAACCCGGCTCCCTCACGCCCGAAGAATTTGACATCATGAAGACGCACACCACCAAGGGTGCGAATATCATGCGCCCCGTTTCTCAGCTCAAGGATATGTTGCCGGGCATCGAGCTTCACCACGAACATATGGATGGACGTGGCTATCCCTACGGTCTCTCCGGCCCGCAAATTCCGCTCATGGCGCGCATCATCGGTGTCGCCGACACGCTCGACGCGATGACCACCAACCGTCCCTATCAATCCGCCATGGATCTGGATTTTGCGCTTGGACGCATCAAAGCGCTTGCCGGTTCAAAATTTGATCAGGCAGTGGTCACCGCGCTCGAATCTGCTGTGCAATGCGGTAAGATTCGACTCACCGCCGTCGAAGTCCACGTCTGAACTTTTTCCTTTTGAGATCAAACAGCGAGTGAATCGTTAGATTATCCAGGCTTCCTTGAAAGTCATGCGCCTGCTATTCGGCAGGCGATGATTACGCTTGAAAAAGCGACCGGGACCACAAAGAAATGAGTCCCGCTCAGAAACGTCACTGCAATAAAACGGAGCAGCAGTCCGCAAGTGAGCAACGGAATCTACGCCAGTGCTCCTGCACGCAGTCGGGCAAGTTGCCAGGCAATGGCCGCCGCAGACAAAAGGAACACGCTTACAAGGGGTCAGAAATCTAGGTAAGAATCTCAGTAGGTCCGGCCAAAACTCCGCACATTGAAATGGATCGTCCGCGGGGCCGCTAGGCAACAAAGAATAACCTTATTGCTACTTCGGGAAATTCGGGTCAGCTTTCAGTTCCAGAATTTGCGCGGTGTGCCTGCGCATATGTGCGGAAATCAGCAGCATCCATTGATAGGTGTCGAGAGTTTTCAGGACTGGATGGTCCATGAAATGGTTCCGCAAATCCTGGTCTGTGGTGTTCACGAAAGCAAGTGTTTTGCCGCGATTCTCCAATACGTGTCTCGTGATATCTTCGGGAGTCGTCCATCGCCGCGTCGGCTGGATCGCTTCCGGCGCCTTGAATTTTGTGGTGCGGTCGAGCACCATGGAAATGATCGCTTCATCCTGCATCTTGTCCAATTCCCTCTTTTGCGGCTCTGCAGGACCCTTCAAAGCCTTTTCCGTGATCATCGTGAAAACCACCTCCTCCGTCACGCCGATATGCTCCGAACACTCCGCCACAGACCAGCGATCCGGCGCAGGTTTGAAATTCCACTCTACTTCGGAAAGCCCTCGCGTAGCATCAAGAAATACCTTTTCCGAGGTTTCGAGTTCTGTCACCGCCTTGTCTCGCTCCACCTGAGAAATTGTCGGCCCCAGGACCGGAGTCAACAGGAGTGCCACCGCCATCCATGTGATTTTCATGTGTCCCTCCCTTTTCTCGACTCATCACTTCCTGACGGAAATCAGAGCTGACGACAGGTTCCTGATCTCTGTCATCGAAGACCCGGAAGCCGCACTACTGCCTCCCCCTACTTCGCAGCCGCCACAAAACCTGCCAGAACCTGGCCCCATCCCGGATCCACACTGGCGCGTAACTTCTCCCAGCCGTCGCCGTGGCGATCGATGTGCCGATGCTCAAACTCTACCCGGGTCGATTCCGGTCCTTCGGCGATGAATTCCAGCGCCACTTCGCTGGCACGCGACCTATCGGGGCTGTACTTAAAATCGGGTTGCAGGTGCCATGCGAGAACTAACTTTTTCGGTGGTTCGTACTCGATCACGCTTCCCCACTCGCACTCCGTGCCTCGCGCATCCCGCTCAAACCAGCGGCCGCCTGGCCGGGGTTCCACGATTACCTCCTGAAACGGGATTCCCCGATATGGTGCGATGCAGGCCACCACGATCCCATGCGCTCCGCGAATACCTGGAACGCTTTTTCAATGGGAACTACCACGTGGAGAGTCTTTTTTACCGTGGTGCTTTGAGCCATCTCTGCCGCCATACTCTTTCTCCTTTTTGTATTCTTCTTCCGCGACTCGTTGGAAAGCCGCCAGGGCCTTGTCCCACAGCTGCGCGAAGTGATCGCGCAGTTCCGCAATGCCCTGCGGGTCCAGCTCGTAAATGCGCAGCGTACCTTCTCTCCGGTCGCGCACCAGGCGCGCGTTCTTCAACACTCTGAGGTGCTGCGATACCGCCGGACGCGACACGGGCAGGCCGGCCGCGAGTTCCTTGACCGCGTGGGGATGCTTGCAAAGCGTGGCAAAGATTGCCAGGCGCGTTCGATCACCCAGTGCCGCCAACCCGTTTTGTACGTAAGTATTCACTTACCGTAAGCTACTACTTACCGAATAACACGTCAAGGTCTTTTTTTTCTGTTTTTGTGGATCCCAGTTTTTCCCGTTCGGGGCGGTTTTATTTCAGTTTCTGTTCCAACTCTACCCACCGTGTGTACAGGTCATCAATCGTCTTCTGTGCCGCTTCCAGTTCGAGCGACGCCGCATGCAGCCGCATCCCGTCACTCAGGATCACCGGATCGAGCAGTGCGTCATGCTTGCTCTGGAGTTCCCTCTCGGCATCGGCGATCCGTTCTTCAATCGTTTCCAGCTCACGCGACTCCTTGAACGACAACTTCTTTTTGGTCAGCGAAGCACGGCTGGCATTCCTAGCGGCACTTGGGCTTTGCGTCTCGACAGAGGCATTGCTCTTTCCTGCCGCCTGCTGCCCGCGCTGCCACGCTTCCCACTGCTGGTAATCCGCAAACCGCTCCGCGCCACCCAGTCCATCAAGCCCCAGCACGACCGTCGACACGCGATCGAGCATATAACGATCGTGCGTGACCAGTACCAACGCTCCACGATATTCAAGCAAGCTCTCCTCCAGTATCTCGAGCGTCGGAATATCCAGATCGTTGGTCGGCTCGTCCAGCAGCAACACATCCGCCGGTTGTAGCATCAGCTGAGCGATCAGTACGCGCGCACGTTCCCCACCGGAGAGCCTCCCAACTTTCTGATTTAGATTTTCGCCGGTAAATAGGAATCGCGCGGCCCACGCGGCCACGTGAATGACACGCTCTTGATAAATTACGGAATCACTGTCCGGCGCCAGTGCACGGCGCAGCGTCATATCCGGATCAAGCACGCGATTCTGGTCGAAATATACGATGCGCAGCGATTCTGCCTTCCGAATCGTACCCAGGCTGGGCTTCAGTTCCCCGCGCAGCAAACGTAGCAACGTGGTTTTGCCACTTCCATTGGGGCCAACCAATCCAACGCGCATTCCCGAAGTCATGATGAAATGCACATCCTTAAACAGCGTGCGCTCACCCATCACGTAGCTCACAGCATCGAGCGTGACCAATTGCTTGGTTTGCCGGTTGGATGAGGAAAAATCGATTTGCGCACTGGTACCCTTCGTGCGCTCCTTCATTTCTCCTAGTTCGCCGATTAATTCATGGGCCTTGTCAATGCGCGCCTTCGATTTTGTAGTACGCGCTTTCGGGCCTCGCCGCAGCCAGTCAATTTCCGTATGCACGCGATTTTCGAGGGCCGCCTGCCGGTTTCTCTGGGCGTGGAGATACTGCTCCTTGGCCTCAAGGAAGGTGCTGTAGTTTCCGGAAACGCGCAGCGCGCCATCATCGTAAGCGGCGTTTAGTTCCACGATGCCGTTTCCCACATTCTCCAGAAAATACCGGTCGTGGCTGACAATTACGCAGGCAAACGGCGCATTCTGCAGAAGCGTTTCCAGCCACTTAATCCCCGCCAGGTCTAAATGATTTGTCGGCTCGTCAAGCAGCAGAATATTTGGTTGCTGGACCAATGCTTCGACAATCGCCAGGCGCTTCCGCCATCCGCCGGAAAGCTTCGCCGCTACCGCGTCTAAATCCGTAAATCCTGCTCGTCCCAATATTTCCGCGATGCGGGAAAGCCTGTCGCTTTCCGCAACGTATGCGCGGTCCAGAGCCGCGCTGACCACCGATCGAATGGTGTCATGACTTGCGAATTCGGAAACCTGCAGCACCGCACTGAGTCGCATTCCTTTGCGGACCGCCACATCTCCCGTGTCGGGCGTAACCGTGCCGTTCAACATCGCCAGAAGAGTGGATTTACCCGACCCATTCGGCCCGATGATTCCGATGCGATCGCCTTCCGACACCGTAAAGGAAATATTCTTAAAGAGTGGGGATACGCCGTACCGTTTGGAAAGGCCTTGTGCGCTGATAATCGGAGGCAAGTTTCTCGCTCTTCTCTACTGTCGCTCTCGTCAATTGGTACTGTTCCAGAATAACAGCTGCCCTGACCGAACACGAACAAGGAGAGTTAGTTTTAGAACGCACTAGAGCCACTGGCCGCTGCAATCGGCCGCTACAAACAATCATGGTTGGGGGATCAATTCTGGCTTTGGCGTGCGAATGGTCCCGTCTGGACCAGGGACTCCGGGGTTCGCACGCCGCGTGCCAATGCTTATTACGATCGCCGTGTGCTTCGCAAACACCACATCAGTTCCACGTGCAACGAAATGTTCGTAAATGGACCGGCTCGCCCCGAACGCGCCCATCGCCAAGGCGAGTGGTTGTGAGTGAACCGTCGCACCAATCACGATGCCCACTACCTTAAATCCACCCGCTCCACCCGCCACGCGGTTCAGGGTGTCGTCGTGTTGCGCAGCCAATGCCAGCGTCACGGAGACTGCCGTCCACAAGTATCTGGTCTTGGGAGTCCGCGGCTCGGCGCCCCCCTCGGAATCAAGGTTCATGTTGTCGGCTGCGCCGGCCTGTACGCCCTGCACCATCGCTTCAATTTTTTCCTCAACGCCATCGGGCATCACCACATCATGAAAGACAAACCGAAGCTGCCCATTCCGCTTCCAATAACGCGCCGGCCTAACCTGCACCACGGTGCCTTTCAGCACTGTACCCTGCGGCAAAATCAATCGACCTTCCTCGAGGAGTGGCAGCGAGAGGAGCGCCTCCACCTCCGCGCCCTTTTGCGTCATCGCCGAACTTAGAGGTGTCATCAGTCGCGCATGAATAAGACTTCCCGGCGGAATCTCTGACTGCAAACTATTCGCTAGTTCCGGCTGAAGCGGCTCGCTTCCAAACTCCAGGGGAGTTTTCAACTCCGCGAAGTAAACGGTTCCCGCCTCGAGGTATTGCGGGTGCAGGGGCAGTTGTGCGACGGCGATTCTCTCGATGCGGTGCAGCTTGTCCGGCGCTTTCACCTGTTGCATCGCCGCGTCCCACTCTCGCTTCGCCTCTTCTTTGGCCTGCTTTTCTTTTTCCGTAACGGTGTTCTTGAGGCCTTTCTTCCCCTTACTGTCAGCGGCGGTGACAAACTCAAGTACCTGCCCAGACCCCGGCATGACGCTGGTTTGCACGGGAATGCGTGGTCCGTTCGCCAAATCAATTTCCGTAAATTCAACCTCTATCTTCCGCGCGGGCGAAAGATTTGCATCCAACGCCGCAAGCGTCCGCGCGCCTGGTGAAACATCCCCTATTCCTGAAATCTGGCCTGTCACTTCCGTGCCAACGGGCACAACCAATTTGTCGAATGCATAGACCGGCGCGACGATCCGGCCATGAATCGTCTGTCCAACTTTTTGCACACGCACCTCCCTGTCCAGCGCTACCTGCAAGGCGGTTCCTTTCGCGACCGTCAGTTTGACGCTTTCTTTCACAATAGGCTTGGGAGCCACCGAAGTTTCTGCCGGTCGGTGCTTTAGGATAGGGTTGGAGTCTGCAGACGACACGGGAAGGGGAGCAGGAGGAGTTTCCTGGGCGCACGTTAAACTCCGGCACGAAGTCGCGAGACAAATAGTCCCGATCATTGGCCAAAGTTTCATGCAACGCACGGCAAGCATTGTCACCACCACATGAATGCATGGATGCCAAAAGCCGTTGCGGAGTTGCTGTCGTGCCCCCCTGAGTCACGGGACGACCGAACAATCCGGTTCGAGCAAACCGAATGCACCTCACCCTCCGTCTGAGCCTAGGGCAGCTGGGTAGAGGCAAGCCAATAGGTGCAGAATACAGGATTCTATTGGTACGCTTGTGCGCAGGACGCCGCCTTAAATTTCAGAGTTTGCAATAGAGCGGCCTCGCGAACACGACATTTCACGAGGCTTCGGAAGTACTCAGAAGAAGAAAGAAAATTGTTCTCATGTGCGCTCTCCAGAACTTCTCCCGCATCACTCCATTTCTGTGGTTTGACACAAACGCTGAAGAAGCTGTCAACTTCTACCTCACCGTTTTCAAGAATTCGCGCCGCCTCGGTGAACTGCGAATCCCGGAGGAAAGCGCCGGGGCAAAAGGAAGGGTTATTACGATCCCCTTTGAACTTGATGGGCAGGAGTTTACTGCATTGAACGGCGGCCAGATGTTTAAATTCAGTGAAACAATTTCCTTCGTGGTTCGCTGCGATTCCCAACAAGAGGTGGATGAGTATTGATCAAAGCTGATAGCTGGCGGCAGCGAAAGTCAGTGCGGATGGCTCAAAGATAAGTTCGGGCTCCTCTGGCAGATCGTGCCCTCGCGCTTGCCGGAATTGATCAAACACCCAAAGGCCATGCAGGCCATGATGAAAATGAAGAAGCTCGAGATCGCGACGCTTGAAAGCGCGGCCAGATCGTAGTGGGTATCAAGATTGTACTCTGGAGGAAGCTGCGCTCACTCGAGCTTGCCGTGGTTAGCGCAG
This sequence comes from Candidatus Acidiferrales bacterium, assembly GCA_963741165.1. Taxonomy (GTDB): domain Bacteria; phylum Acidobacteriota; class Terriglobia; order Acidiferrales; family UBA7541; genus Acidiferrum. Next base: position 445,356 of record CAVUHB010000005.1, read on the forward strand.
CTTGGCGTTTTCTGACTTTGCCATAAGGAGGACGGGGATGCCGGCGTCAGCGTCCTTCCACAGGTTGAAAAAATCCTGGTAATCAGCTTTCGCCTTCGTCTTGTCACCCTCTAAGACATAGGCTCGCGCACGGCCAACATGGGCAAGTGCGGCGATTGGCTCGTTCACAGCGACACCAGGCGAATCAAGAATTTTTTGAAACTCAACCGCCGCCGCAGCTCCTTGATGAGCAGCCAGAAACGCTTCGCCTCGCACATACACCGGATATAGATTGGTCCAGAAGGTGCTGCTGCCGGGAACACCCATTTCGTACGCGGAGGCGGGAACTAGGCTTTCCACGGCTTTCGCCGCATTGTCCGGAGTGGAAAGCGCAATTTGGGCGCGCAATGTTGGCAGATAATTGAAACGAACTATCGTGTCCTCCGGAAATCGCTTCTGCAAATCGTCGGCGAGTGCTTCCGCGCGCGCAGAATCATCGATTAATGCGAGCGCCAATGCGGCGACGAACTGAGCATCGCGGCCGTTGGAAAGCGCCAGCGTGGCGGCGGCCCGCTCGTGCGTCTCCGGGCCATTGCCGTACAGCGCCTCCCACAGCGCCGCGGCGGATTCGCAGCCCGCAGCCATCTCTTTTTCGCCCGCTCGAGCCGCAGAAGTAGATGCTTGGTGCGAAAATTCGCGCGCTTTGTTCAGTTTTCCGGAATAGGCTGCCGTGCCAGCCTCGAGATACAACATGAGATTCTCTTTTCCTGGCTTCCCGGCCGACCAGGCAACCTGCTCCGCCATGCCGGGCAGATCATTCTTCAAGAAAGCAAGCTGGTACAGATTTGCACGCAAGTCCCCGGAATCAAGATCTTTCGTTAGGGCTTCATCGGCGGCGGCACGAGCCTCATCCAGACGATCAAGGTGTATGTAACCAAGCACGATGTTGCCAAAGTTTAGGCCGTCCGCAGGGCTCAGGCGCATTGCCTCGCGGTACTGCGCCTGAGATTTTTCGAACTGGCCCAATGACTGGTAGATGTTCCCGAGATTGGTGGGCGCCACCTGCTCGCGAGGGTAAATCTGTTCCCACAGTTCATAAACCTCGCGCGCTTTCTCGAGGTCGCCGGTGGCGAAGTGGTAGTAGTGGGATTCGATATAGAACTTCTCCCATTCGCTCACGTGCGTGCGGAGTTCATATGCCTTCCGCGTGGCTTCTGCGGCAAGTATTTTTTCGCCTAGATTGTGATACGTGGTACCGAGCATCGCATGAGCCATGGCAAAATTCGGATCCAGTTGGATAGACCGTTGGAACAGCGGCACGGCCGCGGTGAAATCTGCCTTGCCCGTCATGGTTTTGCGCCCTAGGCTGTATGCCTGAAGCGCTTCCAGCGAGGGAGTGCTGGCCTGTTCGATCGGAGTATCCAATTTTTGGACGGTTTTCAGCGACTCTCCCAGTTTTTCGCGCAGCTTTGTTGAAGCCTCGCCGAGCGACTTCAGCACATTTTCTTTTCCGCTTGCGGTGAATTGTTCCTGAGCGATGTAGTCTCCGGTTTGGCAATTCACCGCGTTAACGCCGATGATGTATTGACTGCCAATATTCGAAATGGAACCGCTCAGGTAAGCCTTGCTGCCGGCTCGTTGACAGACTTCTCCAGCGATTCCCGGAGAGAGCTTGTTGTCCGTCGGCTTGCCCATCATGCGCAATGTCTGCTGGATCCGTTGCTCCGAAACGAGGCTTAGGAAAGGAGACTGCTGGAGCTGTGCGGCAAGTCCCTGCCGCAGCGTGTCGTCAAAAATTGGATCGCCCGTTTTGTTAATGAAGTCCGCGAGGACGATGGTGTCCAGCTGGCTCAGGGCGTGAGCGTGCCGCGCGTTGTAGAACCAGCCGCCAACCGCAGTAGCAGCAATGAGGGCAGCAGCTCCGCCCGCGAGCACTTTCCATCCCAAGCGATGCACGACAGGGGGTGCAGCTGCTGCGGCCGCTATGGCCAAAACACCCGATGCGCTGATCTGCCCCGATTCGCTGACGCGCTTCAGCAGTTGCAGGTCAGAGCGAACTTCCGCCGCAGTTGCGTAGCGAAGCTCTCTATCCTTATTGAGACACTTCCCAATGATTTCTTCCAGTTGCTGCGGAATCTGCGGATTCACTGTTCGCACGGAGGGAGGAGTGCGCGTAAGAATCGCTTCGATAATCGCCCCTCCGGTTCTGCCGCTGAAGGCCTGGCGTCCCGTGGCCATTTCATAGAGCAGTAAACCCAAAGCAAAAATATCAGTGCGCCGGTCCAGGTCATCCCCGCGAACCTGCTCTGGCGACATGTAGGCGGGAGTACCGCTAATGATGCCAACGATGGATACGGCGTCCTGCGTCGCCTTCGAGGAGGAATCCTCGGAACTGAGAGGTAGCGCCTCCTGGGCAACAAGCTTGGCCAAGCCGAAATCAAGTACTTTCGCTTGCCCACGTTTCGTCACGAAAACATTGGAAGGCTTGATGTCCCGATGGATGATGCCACCGGTGTGGGCAACATCGAGCGCATCGGCAATTTGAATGCCGATATCAAGAATCTGTTCGAGAGGAAGTGGCTGGCCCTTGATATATTGCCTGAGCGTTTCTCCATCGATGAATTCCATGGCGATGAACGGCCGGTGATCCTGCTCGCCAATATCATAGATGGTGCAGATCCCGGGATGGTTGAGCGCAGAAGCGGCGAGAGCTTCGCGCCGAAAACGTTCCAAGGCCTGCGTGTCCTGCACCATGTTGTCGGGTAAGAATTTCAGCGCGACTGGGCGGGCGAGGCGGGTATCCTGCGCTTTGTAGACCACACCCATTCCCCCAGCACCCAGTTTCTCAATGATGCGGAAGTGAGAGATGGTCTCGTCAATCATGCATGAGTCCGCGCTTCAGGAAACAACGATCAAGATCAAAGCGTTTGGTCGTTCATTGCAGAATCTCCTGCGGGCTTTTCGCGCGGCGCAGTCGGCGGTTTTGGCGAGCCCAGCATGTTCAACACGCGTGAGCCTTCTCCGTAGGAGGAAACATCGGCTCGATGTTCAAGCTCAAACGTAACATTTTTGCTGCACACGGGGCAGACCAGCGCAGCGTAGGCTAGGCCACCCGGTTGGACAAACATGTTGAAACGCATCACGCGCTCGCAACATACGGGAATCCAGACGTTTGGAGTTTGCGTTTGATCCAAGAGCCACCTGTCTTTTACCGAGTGCCCCGGATTATACACTGAAATGGAATGGCAAGTCGCAAACCGTGGCGTGGATCAGGTAGCCACCTCAGAAGCGCTCAGAGCCCGAGCACTTAGCTGCGCCGGCGGGTGCGCCTAGGGCCAAATTATGTGACCGACCGGGCAAGCGAAACGCTGCCGATCACAGGCTGTCTCCTACCGGATCCTCACTTTTAAGCCAACCCCTCGAGTCTGTTATGCTCCTCCACCGTCGTGAGGAGAAAACACGGATGCACGAACCAAGACCCGATTGCTTAGTGCAGGTCGGCTTGTGATTCAGGGCTTCAAAGACAGTTCTGAGAGCAGTAGAGATGGAATTGTTTACTGAGCTGGCCAAGCACCCTGAAGACGGCGAAACTCTGCAGGGACGTTTGGGACTGCATCCTCGAGCCGCACGCGACTTTTTCGATGCGCTTGTCTCGCTGAAATTTCTCGAGCGCCGTGACGGACGATACTCCAACACTCCCCGCACGGACTGATTTCTGGACAAACGCAAGCCCTCCTACGTCGGCGGCATTCTTGAAATGGCCAACAACCGCCTCTACCCATTCTGGGGCCATCTGACCACTGCGCTGCCGACGGGGCTTCCACAAGACGAAACACGAGACGGAAGTCCAGACCCTTTCGCGGCAATCTACGCCGAACCAGCAAGGTTAAAAGAGTTTTTGGAAGCCATGACTGGCGTCCACCACGGGGCGAATCTGACGTTCGCACATGAATTCCCCTGGACCAAGTACCCTACAGTCGTTGACGTCGGGACTGCACAGGGTCTTCGGCTCACCCAGGTAGCGTTGGCCAATCCGCATCTTGAAGGAATTGGTTTTGATCTGCCTCAGGTGGAGCCCATCTTCGAGGAGTACATAGAATCCAATCGGCAGTCCGGCCGCGTGAAATTTATCTCCGGCAGTTTCATGGAGCAGCCTCTTCCAAAGGCCGAAGTAATCATAATGGGTCATATCTTGCACGACTGGGACCTCGAGACAAAGCGCATGCTTGTCCAGAAGTCTTTCGCAGCCCTTCCCGATGGCGGAGGATACATCGTCCACGAAAGCATCATCGACGAGGATCGATCCGTGAACAGTTTTGGACTTCTGATGAGCCTGAATATGCTTGTCGAAACGTCCGGTGGGTTCGATTACACAGGGGCCGACTGCACAGCCAGGATGACGGAGGCGGGCTTTCGCGAAACTGGAGTGAGACATCTGGTCGGCCCGGACCCCATGGCGATCGGCATCAAGTAGCTGTCCTTGCAAACTTACCCTGGAGCAATGCCAATCAGCGCCAGTTTCATTTCCGCATTGAACCCAAGCACCGGGTGGGCGCCTTGATGCATCACTTGGAGTAAGCAGCTATCGTATTCGCCCAATCGGGATCTGGTCTTCTGCGGTAATCGGACCGAGATCTTGCAGCAAGCAGAAGTCTCGCGATTGCTATCAATTACGACCGCTGTTCGTTGACTTGCCCCCTCCTACCACTTAACATGTCCCGCTAATGATGGATTCCTCTCCGCTGATTGGCCGGACCTTTTCCCACTACCGCCTCCTTGAAAAAATCGGTGGTGGGGGTATGGGCGTTGTCTACAAGGCGGAGGACACCGAACTGGGCCGGCCCGTTGCTATCAAATTCCTTCCTGACGAGCTTTCCGAGGATCCCCAGGCACTGGAACGATTTCGCCGCGAGGCGCGCGCCGCTTCCGCGCTGAATCATCCCAACATTTGCACCATTTACGAGATAGGTGCACAGGATGGCCGCGTTTTCATCGCTATGGAATTCCTCGAGGGACAGACCCTTAAGCATGTGGTCCAGAGTAAGCCACTCCCGTTCGAGCAGATCCTCGACCTGGGCATGGAAATTTCCGATGCGCTCGACGCCGCTCACGCCAAAGGCATCGTTCATCGCGACATCAAGCCCGCCAACATCTTCGTCCTCTCTCGCGGTCACGCCAAAGTCCTCGACTTTGGCCTCGCCAAGATGAGTTCGCCCGGCGACACGTTGGAAGCTACCGCGGCCACCGACGCTTTTCTGACAAGTCCCGGCACGACTATCGGCACTATCGCTTACATGTCTCCCGAGCAAGCCGAAGGCAAGGAACTCGACGCCCGATCCGATCTGTTTTCGTTCGGATCCGTGCTCTACGAAATGAGTACGGGCGCGATGCCCTTCCCGGGCAACACCAGTGCAGTTATTTTCAGCGCCATCCTTCAGAAGTCCCCGGTTTCTGCGGTTCGCCTGAACCCAACTGTTCCACCAAGGCTTGAAGAAATCATTCACAAAGCGCTCGAAAAAGATCGCAAGCTTCGCTACCAATCCGCCGCCGAGATGCGCACGGACTTAGCGCGCCTGAAACGCGACACCGAATCGCGCCCCGTGACGGCTGCGCCGAGAACAGCAAAAAGTACTAGCTCTCTGAAACGCAGATTTGCTTTCCTTGGCACGATCCTCGCTGTGTGTATCCTAGCGATCGCAGGTTTCCTCTGGTCCAGAAAAACATCCCGCGCGACTTCTGCAACAACCGCCACGCGTCCGTCGATTGCCGTCCTCCCACTTCAGAATCTAAGCTCGGAGCCAGACAGCGCCTACCTTACCGATGGAATGGCCGACGAAATCGCAACAAAGCTTTCCAAGATCCAAGGAATTGATGTCGCTCCTCGTTCCGCCGTTGCCGCGCTGAAAGGTTCCACTGCCGCCGCCGTCGAAAAAGGTCATCAACTGGGTGTGCGCTATCTGCTGGAAGGCAGCGTTCGCAAAGCGGGAAATCAAGTAAAGATCAATGTTCAACTGATCGACTCCACTACGGGGTTTCAAACCTGGGCCGATGATTTCGGTGGAACCATGCAGGATGTGTTCGCGCTGCAGGAACAAACCGCACTCAAGATTGCTGAGGCGTTAAACCTTCATCTGAGCCCGCAGGAACAACAAGCCGTCCAGCGCCGTTACACGCAGAACCCGCAGGCGTACCAGGAATTCCTCATTGGCCGGTCCCTTCTTGCTCGCGAGGATCAAACCCAATCCCTTGAAGCTGCCCGCAAACATTTTGAAGCTGCACTCAAGCTCGATCCCAACTACGCTCCCGCCCTTGCCGGACTCTCTCACGTTGAGGGCTACTACTATCGCGACGTCGATCCCGACCCCGCACACAAGAAACGTGCTGCCGATCTCGCCAAGCAAGCCCTGGCCATCGATCCGAAACTTCCCGAAGCTCATGTCGCACTGTCTCGCTCCTATGGCGAGAACTACCAATATACGGAAGCCGCAGGCGAAGCCCGCATTGCCATTCAAGAGGAACCCGATAACGCTCTGGCCTGGGACCAATTGTCGTGGGCCCTTGCCTACGAAGTTCCTCCGGAACCGTTCGAGGCGGAAAAAGCAGCTAGGGAAGCCATTCGGCTCAATCCGGCACTGATCTACGCGCAGTATCACCTCGGCCGTGCCCTCTATCTCCAGGGTCGATACACGGAAGCCATGGCTGCTTTCGATCGCTGCGAAGAAGTCGCTGGAGAATCCGGCGCAGCGGATTTTGGGCGTTCCCAGGCGCTGGCGGCACAAGGTCGCTACACCGATGCGATTGCCACCATACTCAAACGCGGCCCAACCAAGAGCATGATGGATACCTACTGGCTGAGCACCTACTACGCCGGCGCAGGCGACAAAGAAAAGTCCCTCGCCACCCTCGAAAAGGCATTCGGCCGCGGTTTCCGTGATCTCGCCGCCGTCAACGCCAATCCCGCATTCAACTCCTTGCGCGGAGATCCACAGTTCCAGCAGCTCTTAGAGCGCTTCAAGAATTAGAAGCCGCCAATTCTCGGGGGGTGCCCGACTCCCGCAGTTTGCGGGTGGGGATTTTTTCTTTAACTCAGAAAGCTTTTCTGAATAGTCCGATCATCTGGCTGAATGCCTCGTCCGTGGCCTCGGGATCAAAACGCGGTCCCTCATCCCGCATGAATGCATGCTCTGCCGGGTAGAGGGAGATGCGATAGTGGGTTCCCGTTTCTCGCAACCCCCTGTCGACACTCTCCCGTCCTTCGGCGGGCACATGCGGGTCGTTCGCTCCAAACACCATCAACAATTCTCCGCGAATTTCTCCGGCTCGTCGAAGGGAACCCGCATCGGCGTCTTTTCCCAGCTTTCCGTTTTGAATACCCGTTCCGTAAAAGCAGACCGTAGCACGAACATCCAGCTGCATCGCCGCCCGAAATGCCAGATGTCCGCCGATGCAGAATCCCATAGCTCCAAGCTTTCCCTTGGCCACCTTCGGGTGGTCATTTAACCAGTCAAGTAGAGTTCGAGCATCCTCGTCGAGATGCGCTACCGGCATTCTCGCCGCGTCTTTCATTCCGCGCACTCGCCCTGCATCGTCAAAAGGAATCACTGTTCCCGGAGGCTCGATCCGGCCGTAAATTTCCGGTGCCGCGGCAACGAAGCCATATCCCGCCAGCCGAGTGCACACGCGCAGCATCGGCCCTGTCAATTGAAAAATGTCCGAGTAACACAAGATTCCTGGATACGTTCCCTCGATTTTCGGCGCTGCCACAAACGTACGCAGCGTTGCTCCGCGACCGGATATGTTTTCGTAACTTTCGGTGACGATCATAAATGGAAAGCTCCCGTTTTGATGGTTCACATCATCGCGGGAGCTTTGCGGCAATTCAAGTTCTTACTTAACGGATTTCTAGCGTCCTCCGCCGGGATGCCCACCATCCGGGTGCTGCTCCTGTGGATGGCTCTGCTGAGGCGAATGTTCCGCGTGTGGATGTGGCCCATTTTGGATCGGGTTAGTGGGACGCGAAGCATTTAGATGCGCCCCATTCTCTGGCGTCGCATTCAGATGAGTGATATTCATTCGACCGTTCACGGGATGGGAAGGATTCATCTCTGGACGGTTCGGGGGCGACTCGGATTTCCGCTCGAGTGGCCTGGGGCGTTTTCTGCGATCTCTGAATGTGTCCTGGCACTGGGTGGACGGGCATTCTCAATCGTGGCACTCCTTCCGACTCTCGCGCCGGGAGGGATTGCGCTCGCATCGGCCATGGGTTCTGAGACAGGACAAGCTGCCACGACGCCTGGCCCCTTGAATTCGCCTGGTTTTGCACTCGCGGCCAAGCTTGGCTGCCCGTGATTCTGCGAAGCCAGCATGACGCCATGAGAGCTTGTGTCCTGCTGATGTTGTGCGAACGGAGCGGTGGGAGGCACACGCCGCTCCGCTTCCGCAGCCCGCCCTGCTGCCGTCGGTTGTGCAGCTACGCCGCCTGCTCCGCCGTTCTAGCTGACTGGATTCACGATTGTACTGTTGCAGATTCCTGTGGTGTTGAAAGTGCGATGAATAATCGTGGTGTCCACGTTTGTAAGCGCCATGTTGTACGGATATACCCCATTGCGCCATTTGCCACCCTAAAAACGCGATCCCGCATATCCAAATCCGTAAATAATCCCACCATAAAAAGCGACGTGTGGTCCCCATTCGCCTGCATGCCAGATGTATCCACCGCTGCCCCAACCCCAACACCTCGGCGTCCACAGGTATCCAGGCCTTGGCGACAGCACCCATGTGGCCGACACCCAGAGCAGAGGTATCCGGCCGGGCCGTATGCCCAGTAGCCGGACGTCCAGAGCTAACCCACCCGTGGGCAAACCGGCTGCGCATACACCGGCTCTGCGGGAGGTCCAAGCTGAATCGCGATACCTGCGGAGATTTGAGCAGGGGTCGTTGCGTAAAGCGCAAAAAACAATCAGGAAAAAGAAAACTATTTTTGCCGTACGGATCATGGGCGTGTTCCTTTCCTTGAGGAACTCCAGATAGGCAACCGTTCCTCTGGTAAACCCTCCGTCCGGCCCAGTACACTGACTTATTTTCGAAACCGAGCGTAACCCAAAAAGTTTCCGTTCCGGGCTTCGCCTCACATCGATTGGCTATTCCTGGACTTGTCCCTACGTAGACGGTCTCTGTACAAAGTCTGTACAGAATTCAGAAAACCTGGCTTCGGTAACGTTTTTACCCTGGTCACTCTAACCTGGGTTAGAAATTAACCCTGCGGTGGTCAAACTTTAACCCCCGATGAATTTTTCACCCACAATCGCGTCTCCTGAATCTTTCTGCCTTTCCACAACTCATTCTTTGTACATCGCTTAAAAATTATTTTCCCAATTTCCGGTTTTCCTGTTCCGTTGGCATATCGCCTGCCTATAAGTTCTGCGTCGTCCGACCAAGGGTCGAACCCAGGGGGTAGCCGATGAAGATTCGAAACGTGATTCGGATGAACGTCATCATGATTGGAATTGCTGCGGCTCTATTCTTCGCCAGTTCCGGCCAGGCACAGGAAATCGAAAACACCGCCTGGAGCGACGGCCAGGTAGACGCGGCAGTTCCTCAGCCCGGCCTTACACCAAATCCTGCCACAACCCAGTCGAACCCCGGCGCCCCGGAAACCCCGACCCTGAGCGCAAGCGCGCTGGTCTCCGGACCAAACGCAAATCAGGCAGCTGCAAACTCTGGGTGGGCTTCCCTCCAACTCTGGTTGCTCGCTTCCCTACTTGTCGGTATCGCGATGGCTGCAATTTATGCACTCGGAGAAGCCAAGCGAGCCAGTCGCGATCTCGCCGCACGTCTGCACGCGAGCCATCCCAAAGCAACCCTCTTCTGACCCGTCTCGCCTGACCAACCACCGCCTGACCTGTCACCACGCTCCGGGAGTTTTCCCCAAACTTCCCGGAGCGTTTGTGTTTACGGGTATCTCCACCGCCGAGATTGCCCTTCTCCTTCCCGGTGTCCTTCCCGCGGCGATTCAAATTCTTGTCGCCAAAAGTAACTTTTGACTTTCCTGCCATGGTGAATAGAATACCGTTCAACTTCTAGCAAGCGCGTCAACCGGTTCCGCAACTTGGGGAAAGTTCGCGGTCGCGGATCGGTTTAGCGTTATGAACGGCGCGCTCGTTGGTTTACCAGAAGTTCTCTCATTGCAGTGTCCGGGTACAAGTCACATCAGGGGGAATAGTATGCTCCGACTATTTTCTTTCATCTCAGTGTTTCTGCTCGCAGCATGCGTGGTGCAGGCACAAACCACGACTGCGCCCGACCAGGCCGAGCAGATCAAAGCGTTGTTGCAGCGCGTCGAAGCGCTTGAGAAACAAGTCGCAGAACTCAAGACAGACCGCACCGTCGTGGTGAACGCTGCGACTGTGAACGCTCTCCCAGCAAACGCTGCTGTGACTGCCGAGGCCGCTCCCCCACCTGAGGCCCACCCGCTCGCCAAACCTGCCATGCAGCCGCATGATCACGACTCCGCTGTCCCGCAGGAAACCGCCCGTCAGATGGAGACTCATTATCCGTCTCTCCAGATTCGCGGATTTGGCGATGCTGATTTTGCTACTACTGACCAAAAAGGCGCAAACAGCGGTTTCTACCTCGGCCAACTCGATCTGCACATCGCTTCCGCGCTCTCCCAGAAGGTCAGTTACTTCGGCGAAATCACTATGAACGCGCATCCCAACGAATATACGCTCGAGGTGGAGCGCTCGATCATTCGGTACGACTACGATGACTACTTCAAAATTTCCTTCGGCAGGTTCCACACGCCTATCGGTTATTGGAACACGGCTTTCCATCATGGCGCCTGGCTGGAAACAACGGTCGACCGCCCCTTCATGGTCAAAGTAGGCGGCACATTTACCCCTCTCCACCTGGTCGGTGCGCTGGCCGAGGGACATATACCTTCCGGAGGTCTCGGCCTCCAATACAACGTCGGTATCGGTAACGGTCGCGGCACGTTGATCGGCCGCCCCGGCGATTCCGGCGACAACAATAACAACCGCGCGTGGGTGGTTAAGGTTTTCGCTCGCCCGACGAAATTCTATGGACTCGAAGTAGGCGGTTCGGTCTACCGCGACAAGATTTCCCTACCGACCGGTTCCGATTATCGCGAGTGGATCAGCTCCGCCTATGTGGCCTGGACCAAGGGCGCACCGGAATTCATCAGCGAATTCGACAACATCAATCACCGCAATATCTTTACCAACCAGACCGCCAACAGCAATGCGTTTTACGCGCAATTTGCCTACCGGCTACCCTGGTTTGAACAGGCGTGGAAACCGTATTATCGTTTCGAGTACACGCATATGCCCCTCAGCGAACAGGTGTTCACCTACCAGCCGCAGATGGAATCCATCCTGGGCGTTCGCTACGACATATCGAATTTCGCAGCCTTCAAAGTGGAATACCGATTCCTGAATAGTCAGCCGGTGCGTGGTGACCACCTGGCGCAACCCGCTGTGAATGGGCTGTTCTTCCAGACAGCCTTTACCTTCTGAGCGCGTGAAACCCATGACCAACACTCGCAAAATACTTGGATTCCTGCTGCTGACCGTACTCCTCCTGGGGACCTTATCCTATCAACTCACTCTTGCGCAGACAGCGCGCGGCTCCGATGTCGCCGTGGTGGTGAACGCGGACACGCCGGTTACCGATTTAAGCCTGGCGGAAGTACGCAAAGTCTTTCTGGGTGAGCGTCAATACTGGAACGCGAAATTGCCTGTGGTTTTGCTCATTCGCGCTCCGGTAGCACGTGAACGCGATGTTGTCTTGCGCGTGATTTACCAGATGTCGGAAGCTCAGTTCAAGCAGTATTGGGTGGCAAAGATTTTTCGCGCCGAAATTACTGCGCCGCCGAAAATCGTTTATTCCAGCGACATGCAATACGAACTGGTTTCCGCCATGCCTGGCGCCATTGCGTTTGTCGACGCACGGAACGTTCATCCCGGCGTAAAGGTTTTACGCGTGGATGGCATGCTTCCGGGCGACAAAAACTATCCTCTGCGCTAAAGCGCGATGTTTTCGACGGGGATTTTGAAAGACCTAGTTTGCAAGCTTCATTCGCCGCAGAATTTCCTGGAATCGCGCGTCTCCGCGAATGGGATCAAACATTGGTTCGACGCTCAGCGAAACCAATCCACTGTCGTGCTCTTCGTACGCTTTTTCAAGCCAATTTAGGGCTTTTTCCCTGTCCTCAATTCGCATGTAGGCTTCCGCGATGCTGTAAGAGGAAACGTACCCGTGCTTGGATATTTCCGTCAACCCTTCCAGCCAACTCTGCAAAATTCCTCGATAGCCGGACTTGGCGAAATCCTCTTCCAAAGACGCCGCAAGTTCAGGACTCCCGGAGAGCGAGAGCGCTTTTTCTCGCTCCGCCACTGCTTCTTTCTGCATGCCCATGTGGGCGTAGACTTCTTCCAGCAAACGACGTGCGGGAGAAAATCTGGGGTCGATATCCAGCACCTTGTGAAGCTGCTCGATGGCCTGGTCATTCTGCCGCGACAGATAAAATTGCCAGCCGATCGTTGTATTAATGATCAATGAAAGCGGATCCAGCTCTTGCGCTTTTTTGGTTTCCCGAAGGCCTTCCTCAAAGCGGTTCATGTTAGCCAAATAATCGCCGAACCATAAATGCGCGGTAGCCGAATTTGGATTCAGTTTGATGGCGCTTCGGAATTCTTTTTCCGCGCCGGGCCAGTCCCATTCAAAATGCTCCTTCACCAATCCCAATGAGCTATGTGCCTCCGCCAGACTCGGATCGATTTCGAGCGCTTGCATCGCGGCTGTCTTGGCTTTCGGCCAAGCTTCCGATGGCGCCAGGTAGCCGGAGTCCCCCAACAGGCTATAGGTATCTGCGAGTCCGGCATAGGCAAGGGCGTAGCGCGGATCTTTCTGTACGGCCTGCGTAAAAAAGTCCGCGGCCTTCTTGAAATCCGCTTGCGTCCACTTATTCCCGTAGAAAAGTCCCTGCAGATAGAGTTGGTAGGCTTCCACATTTTCGGTCGGGCGTTTGGCAAGAATTTTCTTTTCTTCGCCCTCCAGCTTTGGCCGCAAGTGCCCGTAGATGTCGCCGGCAATTTCGCGTTGCACGGAAACCAAATTGGAAATTTTCCGGTTGTACTGCTCTCCCCAAATCTGGCGGCTATTTTGTACATCTTCCAGATTCACGCTGATCATCAGCTCGTCGCCATTTTGGATCAGCCTGCCCGTCAGTATCGCCTGGACGTGCATATCGTGACCCATCTTCTGAGGATCGGTCACCTGCCCCTTGTACCGGAACACCGTGTTTCGAGACATCACCGTGAGGTTGGGAAGCTGAGACAGGCTATCGATCAAACTTTCCGTTATACCGTCACTCAAGTACTCGGTCTTTGGATCATTGCTTACATTCGTGAAAGGCAGGACGGCAATGGACTCAATGCGCGCCGTACTGGAAGATTTAAATAAGCGTTCTCTCAATCCTCCCACGTTAAATCCCACCAAAAGCAGAAGGGTTATGAACGCTCCGGCCCAGGCAAGATGGATCCATGGCACATTGAGTTTCCGGCGTTTCAGCGCGGGCGCAGAAGCCATCGCACTGGCCGAATCAGTTCCCCGTTTCAGGCGTTTCAGCTCCGCGCGCATGTCCGAGGCATGCTGAAAACGCAAATTGCGGTCTTTTTCGAGCGCACGGTCAATGATGTGCTCCAGTTCAACAGGAACTTCGCTGTTCAAGCGCACTACCAGCACCGGAGTCTTGTGCAGGATGGAATCGAAAATCGCGCCAGAACTGTCTCCCTTGAACGGCAGGAAGCCTGTCGACATCTCGTAGAGCAGCACGCCGAAGGAGAATAAATCCGTCCGAGGATCGAGCGTCTTCCCCAGCACCTGCTCCGGAGACATGTAGGAAACCGTGCCGATCGCACTGCCAGGACTCGTTAAGAACTTTGAATCCACACTGGTAGTCGCCAAAGTCACACCCGCCCCGACTCCACTACCCATTCTGGCCGGCGAGACTTTCGCTAGTCCAAAATCTAGAATCTTCGCGTGGCCTCGTTTGGTAACGAAAATATTTGCCGGTTTGATGTCGCGATGAACAATGCCTTCAGTATGTGCCGCGTCGAGAGCGTCTGCCACGTCGATTGCGATCTCCAGCAGGCGGTCAAGCTTCATCGGCTCGCCCAGCATCATATGCTTCAGCGTTTGCCCTTCCAGATACTCCATGGCAATAAAGGCTTTGCCGTCTTGCTCGCCAATGTCGTGCACCGTACAGATGTTGGGGTGATTCAGAGAAGAGGCGGCCTGCGCTTCGCGTTGAAAACGGGCCAATGCTTGCGCGTCCTGGGATACTTCGTCGGGCAGGAATTTCAGGGCCACAAAGCGATGAAGACGGATGTCTTCGGCCTTGTAGACCACACCCATTCCACCACCACCTACCTTCTCGAGAATGCGGTAGTGGGAAATGGTCCTTCCAATGAGCGCGTCAGAAGTGTCCATTCCGTGCACATGTTAGTGGTCTGCCGGAGTGGATGTCAACGAATGCATTGCTCAATCCACCATGGTTCCCTGAGGGAGAGCACCGGCTTGACTAAAATCCAGGATCGGCAGATAGTTGCGGGCAATTTCACTCGGGGCCCCGGACAAAACCTTTTTCTCAGTGAAACGGAACTGCTATGCAAACTCCCCAGCCAGCGGACAGCCCTCTTGGTCTTCTCCTGATGGTGGCAATACTGTATCTTGCGCTTAAGAGTCCCAAGAAACTGTAGACCCTCCTTCGCATGGGAGTCGTATTTCTGATCACCGTGCTTATTTTCATAATTCCAGGAGCGCTTCTGCACAGCGGCGATCCTCAAGTCCAAGGCCGACTTGCCGGCCTGATTGCGCTGCTGGTCGCGGTGATTGTCGGTTGGTGGCACTTAGGTTCAATGAATCGCGTGGGCACGGTAGCTTCCAAACAGGCTCCTCCAAAGCCATAAACGGTACGCGTCCTTCCGCTAATTCGCAGCCGCACGGGGCCCGCCGTCGCTTTGGCAAGCAATAATGGATAAATTTGTTCCACCCCTTTTTCCCGCAATTTTCTTCAGGACCTGTACGAAAACTGTACTCTTCTCGCCTTGACGCCTTGAGCAGCGAAGAATAATGTCTCTCAAATTCTCTCAGCCAATTTCATTTTTCGCGATATACCGTCGCATTCTTGCACTGCATTCGCTTACCCAGAACGCAGCTGCGCATGTACTTCAAGCGGTTCAACTCGCGAATCGAGAGCCCTCAGAAAGGCGGGTCGGCTGTCCATTCACAATCCAAGTATCTGATGCTGAGACTTTTTTGCCATTTTCCCGGGAAATGACGGTCAAAAGCCCAGGTCCATTCCCGAACTTGTGGTCCCCATTCATGATTCCAACCCGGCCCATAGCCGGGGCGTGCCTCGCCTCGCTTGAAGTCTAAAGGGAGAAAGTTCGATGAGAAAAATCGCCATGCCTGTCGTGTGCCTGTCCCTTGCTATTTTGGGGATGAATCCATTCGCAGTCGCGCAAAACAACCCCGTCGCCAATGCGGGATTGCAGGCCAGAGACCCCGGCGTCCGCACCGGTTCCATCAACGCTGGTACGCCGCTTTCCACGCTCACTCCTAGTCAACTGCAGTACTTCACTGACGGTTTTGCGCGCTTCAACGAAGTAGAGCAAGTCGCCAATGGGCTCGGTCCAACTTTTAATGCCACCAGTTGCGGCAATTGCCACGCGCAACCTTCCACCGGCGGCACCAGCCCCAGAACGGATCAGTTCCCGAACATTGGGCCCAACCCTCAGATCGAAGCCGCATCCGCCAACGGCGCTACCAACAAAATTCCTTCCTTCCTAGCTCTTGACGGTCCGGTACGCGAGGCCCGCTTTCCTTTTGCGGTCACTTCCGGTGGAACTGTCACAAGGAATGTGGACGGTGGAGTCCACGCGCTGTTCACCATCGCCGGACGCTCCGATGCCGGGAATTGCACTCTCGCTCAACCCAACTTTGACCAGATGCAGCAGGCCGGCAATTTGATCTTCCGTATTCCAACGCCGGTATTCGGCGCAGGCCTGATCGAGAACATTCCCGACTCCACCATACTTGCCAACATGAACGCCAATAGTTCCCTGAAGCAGCATCTGGGGATTTCCGGTCGTCCCAATTTCAGCGGAAACGATGGATCCATCACTCGCTTCGGCTGGAAAGCCCAGAACAAATCACTCGAAGTGTTCACCGGCGAAGCCTATAACGTTGAAATGGGCGTAACCAACGAACTGTTCCCCAACGAGCGCGGCAATCCTCCCGCCAATTGCCTCAGCAATCCCACTCCCGAAGATTTCACTCACTTTGACGAGTCTGGCGACCAGATCCTGAATGACATGGTGATGTTCTCGCATTTCATGCGCTTCCTCGCACCCCCCGCACCATCCAGCCAGGGAATTCCCGGCAATCCCTCAGCGACATCGATCCATAATGGTCAGACGCTTTTCGGCCAGATCCATTGCGACGCTTGCCACACTCCGGTATTGCAGACCGGTAGTTCCCATATTACAGCGGCACTAAACACTCAGCCTGCCGCCCTGTACTCTGACCTTTTACTCCACAGCATGGGGGTAGGCTTGGCTGACAACATCTCGCAAGGCTCTGCGGGTCCCAGTGAATTCCGCACGGCGCCCCTGTGGGGTTTAGGCCAGCGTATTTTCTTCCTTCACGATGGTCGCTCCGGTCCCGCAAATGGCGGCCTCGTCCATGCCATTCAACAGCACGCCAGCAACGGCTCTGAAGCAAACGCCGTCATTTCCAATTTCAACCAGCTAACTTCACAGCAAAAGCAAGACTTACTGAATTTCCTCCGCTCTCTCTGACCCCGCCAGTAGGTAGGAGCGCGCCACTGAAGTTCAGTCGGCGCGCTCTTGTGTTATAGAGCTATTCCGTGCCTGACAGCCTCGCATCCCTCCAGTACGAGCACAGTGTGCCAATTTGAACAGTCCTGCTTGTCGCAAATATTGCATTCTGCTGGTATGAAAAAGTCCCAACTCAGGTCTCATCACATTATTTCAGTACCTTGTCCTACGTGCGGAGTCGCTGCCGGAAAGCGTTGCGTGCTAAGTTCGGGAGTGCACCGCTCCGACTCACATGTAAACCGGAAGTTCTCCACGATCGAGGCTATTGAAAAGAAATCGGTCTCATCCATCAAGAATCGTAGTGTTTGAATTGTGTCGCTCATTCGTTTCGGAAACCGCGGGGGGACCGTAAACACCAGGTCTTCCTCAGAACGATCCCGTTCATCCACGTCGCGTGTTACCAGAAAGGTTCAGCGTCGTTGGTTTTGCAGTAGTTCGACAAATCAACTATGAAGATTCAACATCCAGTCATTATCCAGGGCGGTATGGGAGCTGGCGTCTCCCATTGGAGGCTGGCAGCGGCCGTCTCTCGACTCGGTCAACTCGGCGTTGTCTCCGGTACAGCCCTCGACCACATCCTCGCCAGGCGACTCCAGAACGGCGATCCCGGTGGGCACATGCGCCGTGGCCTCGATCATTTCCCGTTTCGTGAAATGGCGGAGCGCATTTGGGAAAAGTATTACATCCCCGGCGGAAAAGCTGAAAACCAGCCCTTCCAGGTTCTGGCTAAACATTCAAAAGACAGTCCGCGCGAAACAATCGAATTATGCGTAGTCGCCAATTTCGTTGAAGTCTTTCTGGCAAGAGAAGGCCACAGCAATCCTGTCGGCATCAATTTCCTTGAAAAGATCCAAATTCCTCATCTTCCTTCGATTTATGGAGCCATGCTTGCTGGCGTTGCATACGTCCTGATGGGCGCTGGTATCCCGCTGAAAATTCCCGGAGTTCTCGATTCTTTGACCTATCACCAACCCGCCTCCTATGACCTACAGGTCGTCGGCTCCCAAAATGGCGACGACACCACCATGCATTTTTCGCCGCGTGATTTCATGGAGTTCGAGCTCCCTCCACTTTCGCGTCCACTGTTTCTCGCCATCGTCGCTTCGAACACTCTGGCGACAACTCTCCTGAAGCGCGCAAACGGCCGAGTCGACGGTTTTATCGTCGAAGGACCCACAGCAGGCGGCCACAACGCCCCGCCGCGCGGAAAAATGCTTCTAAGTGACATCGGTGAACCCATCTACGGTGAACGGGACGTGGTTGATCTTGTGAAGTTAGGCGGCCTCGGGCTCCCCTTCTGGCTCGCGGGAGGCTACGGTACGGCCGACAAGCTCCGAGAAGCTCTGGCCAGCGGCGCCACTGGTGTGCAAATCGGCACCGCCTTTGCGTATTGTGCGGAATCAGGTTTGCGCGAAGATTACAAACAAGCTCTCCTGAAAAAAGCGGTAGCCGGCGATGCACAAATCTTTACCGACCCATCCGCCTCGCCGACCGGCTATCCCTTTAAAGCGGCACTGCTTGAAGGCACCCTCTCCGACCCTGGCGTCTACCTGGCCCGGGCGCGCATCTGCGACCTGGGCTATCTCCGCGAAGCCTATCGCACGGAAGAAGGCGCAATCGACTATCGCTGCGCCGCGGAACCCCTCAGCGTGTACCGTTCCAAGGGTGGGCAGGAAGAAACCACTGTTGGCAGAAAATGTCTCTGCAACGCCTTGCTGGCAAACATTGGAATTCCCCAGGTACGCGGCGGGAACGGCAAGTACGTGGAAGTCGGCATGGTCACTTCCGGCGACGACCTCACCGGAATTCCCGCGTTTCTACCGTCAGGCCAGTCTAGCTATACCGCAGCCGACGTGATCGCCAAGTTGCTTGCCGCCGAGCCAGCGCAGGAAGCCTTGGTCGCCGGCTCGTCCGAATCGGCTAGCCCGCAGCCAGTGGTATGACCGCCAGTCCCTTACCACTCTTTGCCAGCTTAAGTCATTGAATTGCTTTGTTTTGCGTACTGGACCGCGTAAACACCAATTTCGCTCTTTTTCCACCGATTTTACGGCCCCCTGTCCTTGCCTCCCCCGCCGCCCTTCCGCTAAACTCTCTTCGCCACACTCGTGCTCCTCAGGGGGGAGCGAGGCACATGCCTGGATTCTTGCAGCGGTTTATGCCCCACGATGGGGATTTTTTCGTCCTCTTTCAGAAACAGGCGGAAAATATCGTTTCCGGTGCGCACGCATTTACCAAGATGCTCGAGCATTACACCGGAGTGCCCGAACAGGTCCAGATCATCAAAGCCATTGAGCATAACGGTGACGAGATCACCCACCAGATCTTTCGCAAGCTTAATCGCACCTTTATCACACCGTTTGACCGCGAAGACATTCACGAACTTTGCAGCACCATGGATGACGTCATCGACCTGATTGACGCAGCTGCCAGCCGCTTTGTTCTTTATCGTGTAGACGCCATTCGCACCGGCACCATTGAACTGACCAAAGTCCTGGCCTCCGCCACCAGCGAGCTCAGCTCCGCTATCCATGCTATGGAATCGCCGGACAAGGCGCTGCAGCACGTCATTGAAATCAACCGCCTGGAAAATGAAAGCGATCGCATCTGCCGCACTCTGATCGCCCAACTTTTCGAGGAAGAAAGAGACTCCGTCCAAATCATTAAATGGAAGGAGATTTTTGAAGTCATCGAAACGGCTGTTGATAAATGTGAAGACGTCTCCAATGTCATCGAGAGCGTCATCTTGAAGAACGCCTGATCCCCGTGGATAGATTTACTCTCGTTCTGATCACCGTTTTCCTTACGCTGGCCTTTGAATTTTCCAATGGCTGGCACGATGCCGCTAATTCCATCGCTACCGTCGTTTCCACGCGTGTCTTGACTCCCTTCCGCGCCGTGCTTTGGGCCGCCTTCTGGAATTTCATTGCTGCTTTCGTCTTCGGCACCGCGGTCGCCAAAACAATCGGCAAAGGACTCGTGCACATCGACATGGTCGATGAAAAAGTTCTGCTGGCCGGACTTCTGGGCGCCATCATCTGGAATCTCATCACTCTTACGCTCGGCCTTCCTACCAGTTCTTCGCACGCTCTCATGGGCGGCTATGGGGGAGCAGCTGTCGCGCACGCTGGCTTCAAGACGCTCATCCTCAGCGGCTGGAAAATGCCCGTACTCTTCGTTTTCCTATCGCCGGTCTTTGGCATGATCGTGGGCATCGTGGTCACCATCATCACCACCTGGATCGTGAAGGACCAACGACCCAAAAAAGTCGATAAATGGTTCCGCCGGCTTCAACTTCTTTCTGCGGCGGGCTACAGTCTCGGCCATGGCACCAACGACGCGCAAAAAGGGATGGGAATCATCACTGCGGCGATGGTGGCCGGCGGCCTCATGAAAACCTACGAAGTTCATTACTGGGTCATCATTGTTTGCCACCTGGCGATGGGTGGTGGCACGATGGCCGGCGGCTGGCGCATTATCAAAACCATGGGCCAACGCATCACCAAGCTCACGCCGTTTGGCGGATTCGCTGCAGAGACCGCTGGTGCACTCACCTTGATGGGTACAGCTCACTTTGGCATTCCCGTCAGCACCACGCACACCATCACGGGGGCTATCGTTGGTGTTGGAGCCTCGCGCCGCCTCACTGCCGTACGTTGGGGCGTGACCCGGCGCATTATCTGGGCTTGGATCCTGACCATGCCTGGCGCAGCCTTTCTAGGCGCTGGCCTCTACCATTTCGTTCTCCCTTTCCTCCGCTAACCGCAGGACGATATTGTAGCGGCCGCCTTCCGGGGCCAGCGCACTTACTCGGCATCCGCTTCTCCCCCATCTCACGCTTGCTTCCAATCAATTCTTGCTAAACAATGCACCTAACAACAGTTCGCAATAAGGACCACCATGAAAACATTCTTCGCTAGTCGGACGCTCTTTATGGCGCTCGTGTTCGCTACCATCACTCCTCCTCTTGCCCTCGCGCAATCCCCAGAATGGCTCTCCTCCCTCCCCGAGCCGCGCAATTACACCCAAAAACGCTCCTCGAGTTACGACCGTTCCGGCGGCAACGCCGACATGCGCACTATCGCCCCCGGCGATACCCTCACCCTTCTCGACGACAATGGCCCCGGCAACATCACGCACATCTGGTTCACCATCGCCGACGACGAAGCCTACCACCTCAAGAAAATCGTCCTGCGCATGTATTGGGATGGCGAACCCACGCCGAGCGTTGAAACTCCTCTCGGCGATTTCTTCGGTCTGGGACTCGGCGAATATTACACCTATCAATCTGCGCCGCTCGCCGTCGCCCCCAACAAGGGTCTTAACTCTTTCTTCCCCATGCCCTTCCAGAAACACGCACGCATTACCGTTAGCAACATGGGTCAGGAAAAAGTCGACGCCTTCTATTTCAATATCGATTACCAGGCCTACAACAAGCCACTAGCCGCCGACATACTCTATTTCCACGCGCAATATCATCAACAGTCCCCCACCCACGGCCTCACCAGCCCTTGGGCCGACAATGGCGATCCCTCGATCGGCAATAAAAAGAATTTGCGTGGCGAAGATAATTATCTCTGGCTCGAAACCACCGGCCGTGGCCACTTCGTCGGCGTCACCATGTCCGTCCTGCAGAATCAGGATTACTGGTTTGGCGAGGGAGACGATATGTTTTTTATCGATGGGGCGTCCGATCCGGTCATCACTGGCACCGGCACGGAAGACTATTTTCTCGGCGCCTATGATTTCGCCAGCAAACCCTTCGCTTACCAGTTATTTGGGGCGCCCGTAATCGTGGGCGATGAAAAAGCCGGCAGTCGCTATTCCTTGTACCGTTTCCATCTCGATTCGCCCATCCCCTTCACCAAATCCTTCAAAGCCTCCATCGAGCATGGCCACGCCAACGTCCGTTCCGATAATTTCTTCTCCGTGGCCTACTGGTATCAGACCGAACCCCACGCCGCATTTCCCCCGCTGCCCTCGGTCGAAGATCGCCTCCCACGGCTCCATCCAGTGGGCGGTCCCGGCAACGCCTTGAAGTCGGAATGAATCGCCGCTCATCGGGGCTAGCCTATCATCGACAAGCCGAGCCTCTCCATGAGCGAGATTGGACAAATGTTGAACTATTGACTTTTGCTCTCCCGCTTCCACCCGCCATCCCTAGTATAGGTATACTAGAGCTAGGAAGATGGCCATGACTCCGACCTCAAACGCCTTCTGTACCGTCGAAGAAGCTGTCGAAGAAATTCGTCAGGGACGCATGATCGTCCTCATCGACGACGAGGACCGCGAAAACGAAGGCGACCTCACCATGGCTGCCGAGAAAATCACTCCCGAAGCCATCAATTTCATGGCCAAGTTCGGCCGGGGACTCATCTGTCTCGCCCTCACCGAACAGCGCTGCGAAGAACTCAATCTTCCCCTGATGTCCGCAATCAATACCTCTGTTCACGGCACCGCGTTTACCGAAGCCATCGACGCCAAGCTCGGCGTCACCACCGGCATCAGCGCCTCTGACCGCGCGATCACTGTGCTCACCGCCATTGATCCCAAAACGCGTCCGCAGGATCTTGCGCGCCCCGGCCACATGTTCCCACTTCGCGCGCGCAACGGCGGCGTGCTCGTCCGTGCCGGCCAAACCGAAGCCTCCGTCGACCTCGCGCGCATCGCCGGCCTCAATCCTAGCGGCGTCATCTGCGAAATTATGAGTGAAGACGGCACCATGTCTCGCGTGCCGCAATTGCTGGAATTTTGCCGCGAGCACAATCTGAAGATGCTGACCGTGGCGGATCTGATTCGCTATCGCATGAATCACGAGCGCTATGTGCGCCGGGTTGCCGAAGCCGTGCTTCCCACAAGTTTTGGTGAATTCCGCATGATTGCCTATTCCAGCGACGTCGATCACGATATGCATATCGCTCTAATTCGCGGCGACCTAGTCGGCGCTACGCCGCCGCTCGTCCGTGTGCATTCTCACTGCCTCACGGGAGACGTCTTCGGCTCGCTGGCCTGCGATTGCCCCGACCTAGTCGCCAAGTCTCTGGAAAAAATTGCGGAAGAAGGCCGCGGCGTATTTCTGTACCTTCACCACACCGGACGCGGCTTTTCCATCGACACGCCCGACACTCCCGGTACCTTGCCACAGATTCACTTCCACACGCGCGGCCAACTCGATCGTGAACCTGCCCGTCAGCGGATGGTCCAACACGAAAGCGGCATTGGAGCCCAAATCCTGATTGACTTAGGCTTGAAGGACATTCGCGTGGTAACCAATCACCCCAAAAAGGTAGTCGCGCTCGAGGGCTACGGTATCCGCATTGCCGATCAGGTCCCCCTGCGGCTAGGCGCCACGGCAAAACCCACTCACCAAAAACTGTAACTGCACAAGTTGTGGGACAGTCATTCCTTACAGCTTTCTTGGGTTCCACCTGTTTTTTGTGTTCTCTTTGAGTGCCGCACCATTCACAGTTCAGGGCCCAGTTTTCGGATGGGGTTCTCTTGGGTCTTTCCCCGGGTGCCCCGCACAAGGCTTGTCAGGGAAGCAAATTCCTCTGGCCCTGCTCGCGAAGCGGTCGGCTTCGGAAGCGGACAAGATTCTGCTGCGTTCTACATTTTCTTACCCTGATTGTCGTAGAGTTCCACGTCACCGAACAGCTTTGCCTGCTCCTCAATCTGCCCGCGATCTCCCACCACCACAATCTGTAGGTTCGCCGAATCCAGATATTTTCTCGCCGTCGTCAGCAAATCCGCCGAAGTCAGGGCCCGAATCTTCTCGCGGTAGGTCGCTAGATAATCCGCAGGCAATTCATTCAACTCCACCGTCGAGAATTGCGACAGCAATCCCTCTTGCGTCGCCAATCCCATCGAAAAGACACCCGTCAGATAGTTCTGTGCGTCGGCCAATTCTGCATCCGGAACGGGCAGCGAGCGTAGTTTATCCATCTCGTAAAGTATTTCCGTCAGCGAAGCCGCCACGACATCGTTTCGCACCGCCGCCGACACCGTGAAATAACCATGCTGTTTCAGCGGATTCGCTGCGCTCCGAGGGCTGTACGTATACCCCTTATCCTCGCGGATATTCATTACCAGCCGCGAATTGAATGCGCCTCCATACAAACTATTGGTCAGGCCCAGCCGCATCCAGTCCGGATGCTTTCGCGTAATCGCGGGGCAGCCAGCCAGAATCTGCGTCTGCACGGATCCTGCATTGTGCACCAGATACAAGCGCCGTCCGTGCACATCCGGCGGAGCCGTCGACGTTTTCACGTCTGGCTTCTTCCCTGTCCAGTCGCCAAACACTTTTTCGATCGCTTTCAGCATCGCCTGCGAATCGAAATCGCCCACCATCATCAGCAGCGCGTTCTCTGGTGTGTAAATTTCACGGTACACGGCGACAAGATCTTCCCGCTTATACGCTGCTACTTGCGCTTCCGTTGGGGAAACCTCCGCGTACGGATGCTTGCCGAACAAAACCTTTCTCATCCGCTCTCCAGCCAAAAATCCAGGTGAAGTGCGCTCCAGCTTCACTTCCTCCAGCTTTTGCCGCCGCTCGCGCTCCAGTTCCGCCTCCGGGAAAGAAGCCTCGCGCGCCAGCTCATTCACAAGCTGTAGAATAGGTTCCGCAAATTCGCTGAGCCCTGCGAACGAAATCGCGCTGGTATCCTGCCCCGCACTCGTGCCCAGATCCGCGCCCAGTCGACGCAAATCTTCCTCAATTTGCCGGCTGGTGCGCTTAGCTGTCCCCGTCCGCACCAAGGTAGCTGTCATTTCCGCCAGGCTTGGCGAGCGATCCGCTACCAGGGCATTCCCCGCCTTGAAATACAACTCCCCGTGAAATTTCGGGATTGCATGCGATTCAGCCAGAACCACCTGCAAGCCATTCGGCAAAGTCACGCGCGTACGCTTCGGCCACACCACCGGCCGTTCCGGCGCCAATCCTGGAACTAGGTTAGAAATTTCCGCGGTCGGTATCGCCATCAGGCTGCCTCCTTCGCATCTGTCTTCACCGGGGTGCGAAACACAATTGCGCGATTCTCCGGTCGCAGATATTTTTTCGCCACAGCGTGCACTTCTTCTCTGGTTACTGCCAGGAATCCGTCCAGAATCGAATTCACCAATTCAGGTTCGTTATCAAACAGCGTGAAACATGCCAGCAGGTGCATCAATCCGTAGCGCGGCATGTATCCGCCCCGTCCGCCTTCCAGCGTTGAAAAATAATCGGACCGCCATTTCACCTTGATCTGCTGCAATTCTTCCTGAAGGATGCCGTTTTCCCGCACTTCGCGGATCACCGCATCAAACGCCTTCAACGTATCTTCACTGGAATATTCCGGCTTGTGCAAAATCCGCGTAGTCATCTGCGTCGGCCCGTTGTACCCGAAAATATCGTCGATCCCGCCATCCGCTTCCACTGCGATCTGCTTCTCAAGCACCAGTTCGCGATAAATCCGTCCCACGCGTCCCCCGTGCAGCGCCTGGTCCAACAACGCCATCGAGCACCATTCACTGGTGCGGCGTTTCGGCATCACATAGCCGATCGCCATCGCCGGCAACGTGCCAAACTTTTCGTCGACACGCCCTCGCCGCTCTTGCTTCTGCTCCGGTTCCGTCGGATCGGCAAACGGAGGTGCCGCCCCAGCCGGTATGTCCGCAAAATATTTCGTTGCCAGCACTACTCCCTCGTCGATCTTGATGTCCCCCAGCAGCAGCAGTACCGCATTGTTCGGCACATAGTACGTATTGAAGAATTTTTGCACGTCCACCAGGTTCGCCGCATCCAAGTCCGCGAAATCCCCGTAAAAGTTGTGCGCGTTCGCCCAATTCCGGAAGGCTACTGGCGGCATATCGAGCCACGGGAATCCTCCATAGGGCTGGTTCATCACATTCACGCGCACTTCTTCTTTCACCACGTCGCGCTGGTTGTGCAAATTGTCAGCATCTACCTTCAGCGCCCGCATGCGGTCCGCTTCCAACCACAAAACGCGCTCTAGTGCATTCGACGGCACCGCTTCGTAATAATTCGTCACATCGTACATAGTCGAACCGTTCAGCACTCCGCCACTCGAGTTGATCAGCTTGATGTGTTGCATCTTCGGCGCGTTTTCCGAGCCTTGAAACATCATGTGCTCGAACAGATGCGCAAATCCGCTTCGTCCCTGCGGTTCCAGCCGGAACCCAATCTTGTAGTAAATCCCCACCGTGATCACCGGCGCCGTGGAGTCCGGCGCAATCACCACCCGCAATCCGTTCGGCAGCTTGCTACTGTGAATTGGAATCTGCAATCGACTCATTCGCGCTCCCTTTTCCCTGGCCTTGGTCTCGCTAGCAGCAGAAAACCTTCCTGACATCCATGCTAGGATACCTTGAGGCCGCCGTCCGACACCAATCATGCACATTGCAGGAATCGTTTTTTTTGGCTTGATCGCTCTCTTCTGGCTCACCTTTGGACTGCAAACCGTAATTGGCGCCGTCCGGCTTTCCTGGTTGAACTCCTTTGAGCCTGCCAAAGACGTCGATTGTCCGAGTATTTCGCTGCTATTTGCCGCCCTCGATGAAGAAGAAAAGCTTCCCGCTGCACTCGCTACGCTCATCGAACTCGACTACCCCAATCTCGAAATCATCGCTGTGAACGATCGGTCTCAGGACGCCACGCCGCGCATTCTGGATGAATTTGCCACCACACATCCTCGCCTGAAGGTCGTACACATCAAGGATCTTGCTCCCGGCTGGCTGGGCAAAACGCATGCGCTGCAGAAAGCCTACGAAAGGTCTACCGGGGAATGGCTTCTGTTTACGGATGCCGACGTCCGTTTCCACCCGGCTACCCTGCGCCGCTGCGTAACAATGCTCCGTATGCTGAAACTCGATCACCTCGCACTTTTCATCGGTATGGAAATGGTAGGTTTCTGGGAAAAGGTGCTTATCTCTTTTTTCGGTATGTCGTTCAATCTGGCCATTCAGCCCCACCGGGTCAGTAATCCGCACTCCCGCGCGTACGTCGGAGTGGGGGCATTCCAGTTGGCTCGTCGCAGCGCCTACGAAGCTTCTGGCACGCATCGCCGCCTTGCCCTTGAAGTCCTCGACGATGTGAAGCTCGGCAAAATGATCAAGCTCGGTGGTTTCCGTTCCGGCGTGGCCATCGCGCCAGATTCGGTAACGGTTCGTTGGTATGCTGGCCTTTCAAACGTCATCCGCGGTGTCGAGAAGAATTTCTTTGCTGGCGCTCAATTCAAAGTTTCCCATGTGGTGCTTCAGATGTTCGCGCTTTTCACCTTCAATGTCGCGCCTGCCCTGGGCGTGATATTCGCGCACGGCTGGACCCGTATGTTCGCCACGGTCGCCCTTCTCGTTGCAATGGGTTTCCTCGCAGGCGTAGACACCGTGATGCGTATCTCCCCCCTCTACGCATTCACCCTGCCTCTGGCCGCGCTCATTTTCATGTACATGCTCGCACGTTCCACCATCATTACCCTGAAGCAGGGCGGCATTCTTTGGCGCGGCACGTTCTACTCTTTAGAAGATCTTCGTCGCGGCCTGGTGTGACACACTCCGAGCAACCCAGGTAAAATCAGCTATGCCTCAGCACATCGGAATTGTTGCCTGCTCAGCCGAGGGCGCCGCGCTCTGTTATCGAACCATCTGCGTTGAAGGCGCGCAGTTTCTGGGCTCGCACGATCATCCTGAAGTCTCGATGCACACCCACTCCCTTGCCGAGTATATGAAATTCATTCACCGTGGCGACTGGCAAGGCGTCGGGGGGCTAATGCTTTCCTCTGCCCATAAACTTGCCAAGACAGGCGCCGACTTCCTGATCTGTCCGGACAATACCATTCACCAGGCATTACCCCACGTCGAACCGCACTCACCGCTACCCTGGCTTCATATCGCTGAAGTCGTCGCCACCGATGCCGCAACTCGCAATTTTCGCAGCATCGGACTGACCGGGACTCGTTGGCTCGTCGAGAGTGAGATCTATCCGGAAAAGCTATTCGCGCGAGGACTCGGATATCTTCGCCCGACCGCCGCCGAACGCGACGAGATCAATCGCATTATCATGGAAGAGCTGGTATACGGCGTTTTTAAACCGGAATCTGTTGTATATTTCCAGCAGGTTATCACTCGGATGAAGGGTCAAGGCTGCGACGCAGTAGTACTGGGCTGCACCGAAATTCCCTTGATCATGAACGATGAAAATTCTCCCCTGCCAACGCTCGATTCCACGCGACTGTTGGCCCGCGCCGCGTTAGGTCGCGCAGTAAAAGGGGTAGCGGCAAAGCCCTAAGCGGACGCCGCCTCATCCACCTCGTTTCTAAACGTCCCCAACAGATCCTGCTGTTTCAGCGACTTGATCCGGTCCCGCAACTGTGCCGCTTTCTCAAATTCGAATTTCTTCGCCGCTTCCCTCATCTGCCCTTCCAATTGCTGCAGCAATTCCGCAAGCTGCGCTTCAGATTTTACGTTTGCCGTCGCCGCATCCAGTTCCGTCGTATCCAGGGGTATCGTCACATAGTCTGCTTCCACGATTCTCGCCAATTCCATATCTACGCTCTTGATGATTGATAGCGGTGTAATGTTGTGCTCGGTGTTGTAAGCCTCTTGTTTGGCGCGTCGTCGGTTCGTTTCACCAATGGCCTCGTTCATTGAATTCGTGTGCCGGTCCGCATACAGAATGGCTCGGCCTTCCACGTGCCGGGCACAACGCCCCATGGTCTGTATCAATGAAGTTGCGCTGCGCAAATACCCTTCCTTATCCGCGTCTAGAATCGCCACCAGTGATACCTCGGGCAAGTCCAGGCCTTCGCGCAACAAGTTAATCCCGATCAATACATCAAACTCGCCCCTACGCAGATCGCGCAGTATCTTGATACGATCGAGCGTTTCCACCTCTGCATGGAGATACCGGCACTTCACGCCAATCTCTGAAAAATATTCACTCAAGTCCTCCGCCATCCTCTTCGTCAATGTCGTCACCAGCACCCGCTCATTCTTTTCCGAACGGATCCGAATCTCTTCAAGCAGATCGTCCACCTGTCCCTTCACCGGACGCACTTCTACCTGCGGATCGATCAGTCCGGTCGGCCGGATCACCTGTTCCACAATCACACCGCCGGCCTTGGTCAGTTCATACGGTCCTGGCGTCGCCGAAACATAGATCGCCTGGTTCAGCCGATTTTCAAATTCTTCAAAGGTCAGCGGTCGGTTGTCGAGGGCCGAAGGCATGCGAAATCCATAGTCCACCAGCGTTTGTTTTCGCGATCGGTCACCGTGATACATCCCGCGCACCTGTGGCATGCTCACGTGCGATTCATCGGCAAACAGAATGTAATCTTGCGGCAGATAATCGAGCAAAGTCGGCGGAGCCTCTCCCGGCAACCGCCCACTCAGGTGCCGCGAATAGTTTTCCACGCCATGGCAATATCCAATCGTACGCATCATCTCGATGTCGAACATAGTTCGCTGTACAACGCGCTGCGCTTCCACGAATTTTCCTTGCTTCTCCAGTTCTTTCTTCCACCATCCCAGTTCTTCTTGAATGCTGACGATGGCACGGTCCCGCTGCTCTTGCGGCATTACGTAGTGCGTTTTCGGAAAAATCGTCACGCGCGAAAGATTTTCCTGGCCAGTCCGTATCTCGCCTGTGAGTGGATCGAACTGGCGGATCGTGTCGATCTGCTCGCCCCACATCTCAAACCGATATGCCTGATCCTCGTAGGTGGGATAAATCTCAATGATATCTCCGCGCACACGAAACGTTCCGCGTCGCAAATCTTCAGACCGGTCGTATTGCATGTCCACAAATCGCCGCAGCAGCGCCTCGCGTGACGTCTGAAAGCCCTTCTGCAGCATGACCAGCATCCCGTAATAGGCTTCCGGAGAGCCAATGCCGTAGATGCACGAAACCGAAGCCACGATCACGACGTCGCGCCTCTCAAACAGTGATCGCGTTGCGCTCATCCGCAATTTGTCCAGCTCGTCGTTTATGGTCGCTTCTTTATCGATGTACATGTCCGCCGCAGGCACGTACGCTTCTGGTTGATAAAAATCGTAGTAGCTAACAAAATATTCCACGGCATTTTCTGGAAAGAACGCCTTGAACTCGTGGTACAGCTGCGCCGCAAGTGTCTTGTTGTGTGCCAGCACCAGCGCCGGGCGGTTCACCTGCTCGATTACTTTGGCCATCGTGAATGTCTTGCCCGACCCCGTCACGCCCAGCAAAACCTGATTTTTCTCTCCTGCATCCAGCCCCCGGCAAAGCTGTTCAATCGCCGCAGGCTGATCTCCGCGCGGTTGATATCCGCTATGTAGTTTGAATTCCATGCCGAGGATCTCCTGCAGCTTCGCCGGTCAAAGCCGAATTATTCATTATAACAAGGCCGTCAAATTTGCATTTGGTGGCGCAGTCACTCCAGCCTTTATTCCTGGTTAACTCTATCCCACAGCTTTTCGCCGCAAATTTTCAGCCAGCCGCACAGAAATCCTTCTGAAGAAAGGCCAAGTCGCCTGTATTGGACGGCAGTCAGTGAATCTTAACTGCCCACCCGTTCACCGCCCGGCCTCGTCCCCTGCCAACACCATCTCGAAATGGCTTGCCGCTTCGATCGTGTATCTCACTCCGTTCGACCCATCGCTCTTCACAATCACTACCTTCATCGACTGCCGCACGTCTTCCGTCCCGCGCACCGCCAGTCCTGTCTTTTCCGAAATCGTCGTATACGTTTCATTTGTTCCGGTGGCCGTGCCGCTGGTACTCAACTCATGCAGCCGGTAATCCTGTGGCGTGCTGTCTTTCACTGACGATTTCTGCTTCAGCACCGCATTGGTAAAGAACACTGCGCACGAATCCGTCGGTGTCATCGGGCATTTCCCGGTTTCTCCAAAGGTCGTCTCTCGCTGCCATACCAGCCTTGCAATCGGCGCCGGACTGTTTTCCGGCTCCTCGCTTTTCCACTTCGCGCCACGTTTCATGTTTTCCGATGACAGGGTCCATCCAAACGCAAATCGGGAGATCCAAAATTGCCAGGCCATTCTTTCGATGGGCTCCCAATCATCGAATCCGGACATATTTTTTACTTGTCCGTTACCGCTAATCGCGAATTCGGCAACATGCTTTAGAGCAGTGGTATTCTCCGGATAATCAAATTCCGCCTTTGCACGAATCACCGGCCGCCCGTTCTCCGTACCCACATCCATTACCTTGATATGAAGTTGCCCCGAGAATTCCTGTTTTTCTTCGGCCGGCTTCAAAATAGTCGACACCCGGCTTTCTGATTTCACCTTTCGCTGCACGCGGCCCTGAACTGTGTAGAGTACGGCTTGGCCTTTCTGTAACGAGGGCACGAACCTTGCATCCTTTTCCTGAGGCCATAATCCGTTCGACAAACAGGTCGAAGCGAGCGTAATCCACACGAGCCCCCGAAAGAGTCTCGGCTTTCTTCCGTCTATGAATTGTTTCAAACTCATTTTGCGGGCATCTGAAATTGTTGGTCAAAGAAATCGCTCGACGCCTGGTAGGCCTTTATCCAATTCCGGTTTAGCAGGAAGTCATGCACCTCATCGGGGAAAACCAGTACTTCCAGGTGGACCCCTTTCGCTCGCAACCTGGCCACCAGGTCCACTGTCTGTGAAAACATCACGTTCCGGTCGTCATCTCCATGAATAAAGAGCACCGGAGATTTCCACGTGTCCACCGCCGTCACCGGAGAGGAATCGTGGGCCAACTTCGTCATCACCGGCGAGATATTCTTTCCTTCCCAATTGTCCGTCGGCCAATCATGCACTCCGTGCATGTCAACGCCAGCCGCAAATAGCTCGGAATTGCGGCCCAGTCCCAGCGCCGTCAAATACCCGCCGTAGCTTCCTCCCCACAACCCGATTCGTTTCGCATCCACGTCGCTACGCGTCTGCAGATATTTTCCCGCGGCTACCACGTCTTGATATTCTGTTGCACCGCGACCAGCACGTCCCGGCGCTTCGCGAAAGGCGCGCCCGTACCCAATTCCGCTCCGGTAATTGATCGCCAGCACCACATAGCCGCGCTGTGCCAGGAACTGATTCATCGCGTAGGAATTTGCGTAATAATACATGTAATGCCAGCCAAGTAGCATCTGCCGCATTGATCCGCCATGCAGAAAAATCAGCGCGGGTCGTTTTTCACCCGCCTTCAGGTTTTTGGGCAGAAATAATTGCCCGTGAATTTCCAGTCCATCACTGGACTTGAACACCACTTGTTGCGGTGTCACCAGTTCGGCGGCTGGAAAATTCTTTGGTCTGGCATCCGGCGCCAATGGATGGACCAGGCTATTCAATTTTCCATTCGGAAAAGTTCCAACATACGGTTGTGCCGGTTCTTTTGCACTGGATCCGAGGTAGGCAAACATTTTCCCATCGCTGAGGATGACCGGCGCCCACTCGATTCCGTCTTCTTGCTCACTGCTAGTAATCTGCGCCAGTCCCTTCCCGTTCATATTTACGGTCCATAGATGACGGCGATCCGTGTCAGACGGATAGGAGTTGACGCAATTTGAATTGAACAGAATGCTTTTCTTGTCTGGCGCGAACGACCATTGCTCCACTTCGCACCTTCCCGGCGTCAGCAGCGTGGCTGCTCCTCCGTCCGCGCCGAGAGCATACAAATGCTGCCAACCATCCGCCTCGCTTGCAAAGATCAGTGTATTCTCCGCCGCCCAGTTCAGTACTCCTCCGCCGGTGTCGTCCGCCATATAAGGATAGGAAGCCTGCACCTCTGCGCCGCTATTCCAAATCTCCCGGGCCTCGCCCGTACTCACATTCGCCACCCAAATCGCCCAGGGGTGCGCCCGATCTGGCTGAATGAAATATCCCTCCGGCGTATCTCTCTCGACCGCTGGCTGACGCACGAACGCCACGCGCTTTCCGTCCAGAGACCAGACTGCATCGCCATCGGAATCCACCGAAGGGGCCAGGAATCTCACCGACTGCTCCGTCGTATCGTAAATGCTTACAAATCGGTGATCTCCCCGATCGGAAATAAACAGCAATCTTGCTCCATCCGAGGACCAATCCACCGGCTGGTTTTTTCCGCGAACCGCAACTTGTTTTGGTTTGTCAGCTTCGCTGGCTCCCGCTTCTATTTTGGCAATCCAAAGCTGCCCTCCCCGCGCGTAGGCAATCTTTCCCCGCGCGGACGCGCGCGGCGAATGGCCCGCA
Organism: Candidatus Acidiferrales bacterium; assembly: GCA_963741165.1. GTDB lineage: Bacteria > Acidobacteriota > Terriglobia > Acidiferrales > UBA7541 > Acidiferrum. The sequence goes on from CAVUHB010000005.1 coordinate 478,439, forward strand.
TCTATCTTCACGGGAGCTCCCCCACCAAATGGCACCAGCCAGATCGTCTGCTCTACGCCGGCTGGATTGCTTGTGGGATTCGCGTAGTCTCCCGCAGAGTCCTTTCCTTCCCCGCGCACAAAGAGGACGGCGTTGCCATCCTCCGTAAATGCCAATTCCGACAGCTCCGCTCCATCGTCCGCGGAGTATTTTGTCAGTTGCCTTCCGGCAAACGCAGGCCCTTCCGCCACCCAGATATTTCGCCGTCCCTGCTCGTTCACGCTCCACGCCAGACGATTTCCTGTTTTCGACGCAACCAAGTCCGCAGGGAACGGCGCGCTCAACACTTGTTCAAGAGTGAATGACGGCTGCGCGGCCAGTTGCGCCGCAGATGTCACTACGAACGCGATTATGCCCAACAGCACTCGCTTCATTCCTGTTCTCCTGTTTCCTCGAAATGCTTTCGCCTAAGACTTTGGCCGGACTGCGCTGACCGTTTGTACCGCCACTTTCGGTGTTTCTGGCGGCCCGCTCAACTGCAATATCCGCACATCCCCGACGACAACAACTGCCTTCGCGTCCGAGGGCGCGGCTCGAAATGTCAGAGACACTTCCTTCGCAAATCCCAGTGAGCCGGTAAGCCACAACTTTGTTCGCGGACCATCCAGTTGAATCGCCTCAAAGTTCAAGCCGCGATCCTTTACGGTGAATTCCCCTGCACCGCTCACCCAACGAGAAGAACCCGCTTTCGGCGCGCCACTTTCCAGGCTGCTGGCCACGTCCCAGCCGCGAAACTCCACATTCTTGAACTGGATATCCCCCCGCCCCGTAATTTCATTCAACAATTCCTCGCGTCCCACGCCCGCCGTCGTTAGACGAACGGAACCGGAAGCAGTCCCATTCCATCGCTCCGCCCAACCGGCCTTCCAGGGGAGTTGCGTCAGGTTTGCCCCATCGATCTGCGCGAGGATTTCATATTTGGGGGCCGCGGAGAATTCCGCCTGCATGGAACCGCGCACCGTTCCTCCGGCCCATTGTGCCTCGGCATCCCGCAACTTCAATTGCAAATTCTGCAAACTGATTCGCGCCCGCGTCTTGGCCAACTTGATTTTCTCCACACTGATGGTGTCCGCGGTTATCTCTCCCTCGGCCGAAACTCGCCGCAAAAGTTCGCTGGGTTTCCCTCCCGCATTCGCATTTCCCAACAACGAAGGCAACAATCGTTGCAGCCAGTTCGGTCTGGCTCGCGGGCCCACCCAGCGGTCCAGCTCCGTTGCGTCCAGATGATCGGCATGTAATTTGAATTGCCATCTCGGCAAATCTCCATCGCTCGCCGCCAGTGATTCTCCCGCGGTCCCCGACCACGTCGCGCCAAACGCCTCGGCCGTCGTAATCGTTACCTCCCGCTGCCCTGCTTTCCATTCCATCTGGGCGTCATCAAGCGTAATCGGCTGATTCAAGCCCGCGGCCTGCAATTCTGCTTTCGTAAAATGTAATGCCCCGTTCCACTTTCCATTGCGAAAAAGTCCATCGTGCCAGTCCCATTCAATTGCGCTACTTACCCCGCCACTGAGCTCCCAACCATGATTCACCGTTTTGCCTATCGCCAGCGCCGTCTTAAAAAAAATCTCGGGCCGATCAACGTGTCCATCTACATGTATGAATCCGTAACTCGACGAAATATCGTGCGCAAAGCGAATTTCCGCCCAATTCTGCCCATCTCGTGGGTTCGCGACGGACTTTTCTGTTTTTGCAGCCTGACTTGCTTCGATTTTTGGTGCGTTCAGCGACAACCGCACCGGTTCCGTCAAAAACGTAGTACCATGCAGTCCGCCCCGAACGGCACCGACCCGAACCCGATCCGTCAGCCCCGGTACGCGCACCGTTCCGCCTTCGCTTGTCAATTGTCCTACTTCCCAATGCAACGGCCATCCACGCACAATTCCCTTGCCGGTAAAGAACTGGTCCATCGTCAGCCCATCGGCGATGTCCGGATGGAACGCGCGATACCAAGCCAGGGCATCCTCCGCCTCGATGGCCGCGGAATCGATCGTGGCGCTCCAGGAAGAATCCGCCGTCGTTCCAAATTGCCCGGTCCCGCGAATATTCGAGTGTGGCAGATCCACGTTCATCTCCTCCGCTCGTGCTTTTCGCGCAGCCAAATCCCACACGCCTTTCAGTCGCAGGTTCACTCTTGGATTGTCACTGCGTTCCGTCAGGTCCCAACGGTGTACTTGCAGAGCTCGTGCCTGCAGTTCGTACCGCCATCGGCCGACAACTGGTGCGGCCTCTCCGGCCTCCGCCACGCCGACGCTTGCCGTTCCATCCAGTCCAAATTCTCCTCTCACGCCGGAATCATTTCCCGTCACCATCCGGAACAGATCTGCCAGCGACACTCTGTCCCAATGCACTTGCACCATCGCCGGCTGCAAACGCGCCGATGTTCCCGCCACATCACCCTGCACGTACAAAATCCCCGCCGATTGCAGCACTACTCCGCTCCGCCACGGCTTGGCCTGCAATTTCAAGTGCCAGCGTCCGGGCCCGGTCTGTTCCACGTTTCCGGTGACATTCGTAAAGGCAAAGGGTCGCTTCTCAACACCGGTCTTGAAATTAACTCGTCCATCCTCAAATTCGATTTTACGCAGGTAGTTACTGGGACCGGCCGATGGCTGCGGCCCGTTCGTTAGGCCGTTTGCCCCCGCCTTGCTCAAGGAGCGCGGCAGCCACTCTTCGAGGTTCCACTGACCGCTCGGATTCCGTACAAGGATTAGGCTCGGCCGCGTCAAGGTCATCGTGCCCAATTCAAAGTGGCCGCGTAACAATCCCGTCCATCGTAAGCTGGCCTGCATGCTCTCTGCACGCAAGAAATATTCCTGTCCAAACGCCGGATCTTCTCCGACAGTGATCCCTTCCACATCCAGTCGCGGTATCGGCAGCAGTTGCAGCGAGAATTCGCCCACTTGCACCGACCTGCCGAATGCCCGTTCCAACTGCGCAATCAGATAGCCGTGCATCCGCTTCGTCCTCAGGGCCAATGCAGCGCCGAGTTGCGCGGCTACAAACAGCGCCAAAAGCAGCACGGCCCATTTTCCGAATTTTCGCAAGCGATTCATACTGATGGGAGTTTCTCAGACCAGCAGGCAAATGTGTAGTTGTCTCTGCGTCGATTCGCTCAATGCACAGTGTGCAGCATGCGCGACCATCGTGTCCGCGCTGGTAAATGCAGGAGCGTATCGAATATCCCCACAATTCGCTGCCCGAATGACGTTTCCCCGTAATCGGTGCTACTCGCTTCCACCGACCAGTAAATCAGGAACGGTCGCCCCATGATCGCGTCGCGATCGACAAATCCCCAGTATCGGCTGTCTAAACTGTGATCGCGATTGTCTCCCATCGCAAAATATTTGTCAGGAGGCACAACGATCTCGTCGCCTTGAATGTATTTTTTGATTTCGTGTGCCCATTCCGGCTGCACCGGCGACAAAAATATCTGGTTCCCCACCGGCGGGAACGAATAATTCAGGGGATCATTTCCAAAAGTCGTGTCATGAACTACGTATGGTTCGCTCAGCGCCTTCCCGTTGATGTACACCTGTTGATCCACTACCTTCAGGTGATCTCCCGGCAATCCAACCACCCGTTTTACAAAATGGGGGTGGTCCTGATACGGGAACTTGAAAACGATTATGTCTCCGCGCTGCAATTCACGATACGGCAGCAATCGGTCGTACCAGTGCCCGCGTCCGCCAAAAATAAATTTGTTCACCAGCAGGTGATCGCCAACTAACAGGGTCTTCTCCATCGAAGGCGAAGGAATCTTGAACGCCTGCACCACAAAGCTCGTGCCAAACAGAGCCAGAATTACCGTCACCAACAGCGATTCCAGGTATTCCGAAATTGTAGTTTGATTTGCCGGATGCTCCTCTGCGGTTTCGGGTTTTATGGCAATCGGCGGCTCGACCGTCGCCACCGTCTCCCCGGGCGAAATCAGTTCATCGGGCATCGGATTCCGCTTCTTCCTGCTTCGCTTCTTTCATCATTACCAATTTCTCCAGCGTACTTCGAGCCGCCTTCTGCTCCGCTTCTTTCTTCGTGCTTCCTTCCGCACTGGCCATCCGCTCACCTTTTACCCACACTTCAACGCGAAATGTTTTTTGGTGATCCGGACCGCTCTCCCCCGCCAGTTTGTATTCCGCCGGTTGGTCGCCGCGTCCCTGCAGAAATTCTTGCAAAGCGCTCTTCCGGTCCGACTCCGAAATATTCTCGCCAGTTTCAAGTGCCTGCAAAAATACTGTTCGCGAAAGCAGATTTCTTGCCGGGTTTAATCCACCATCCAGATAAATCGCCGCCACTACCGCCTCAAAAGCGTCCGCCAGAAGCGCCGGCTTTTCACGCCCTCCGGTCTTCTCTTCGCCTCGCCCCAGTCGCAGGTGCTCTCCCAGGCACAATCGTCGCGCGCTGATTTCCAGCGAATGCGCATTCACGATCCGCGCCCGGCTCTTTGACAATTGTCCTTCCGACCATTCCGGATAATTTAGCAGAAGATATTCGCTGGTCAGCAATTCGAGTACTGCATCACCCAGAAATTCCAGGCGTTCGTTATCCTGAACCTTAGAACCCTCGAACGATATCTCTTCTCCGCGCGCCAAGCGTAGTTCAGGCACCGCCGAACTGTGCGTCAAGGCGCGCTCCAGCAGGCTTCGGTCCCGGAATTCATAGCCGAGTCGTTCCACCAGCCGGTCATCGTCTTCATGCTGCATTCTTTTTATCCACACACAGGCTGCGGGCCAATCGACCCGTTCTCTTACTTTGGCACGCTCAACTGCGTCGAGCCCAACTTCTTTGCTTCTTCAATTCCCTTGGTGCACGTCGGCGCCAGGGAGGATTGAATCGCCGCGCACTTCGTGAATGCTGTTGCCGCATCATCAAAATGCGAAGCCTTTTCATTCGAAAGTCCTAGCACAAAATAGATCACCGGGTCCGGGTTAGGATCGTATTTTGCCGACTGCTCCAGACTCGGGATCGCATCCGCGAACTTTCCGCGGCGAAAGGCCACCAACCCTAGCCCGCCGTACGCCATTGCCTGGATCTGATTCTTTGCCTGTATGAACTGCTCGTCAGTTACATTTGTCGGTTTTGGCAACGTGGTTACCAATTCCAATGCCTTCTTCGAATAGGCCTCCGCCTGCGCCAGCAATTTCACTTTTTGCTCCTCCGTCAGATTTGCAGGCATCGATCGCGGCATCGACGAGCCCATGATTGCCATGGTCTGCGCGTCGCTCGGCTCCAATTCCAGCTCTTTCTCCCCCGCAACCTGCATTTTGTCGACCTGCCCGATCGCCATATAGCCCTTCACTTGCCAGGCGTACACTTCCGCGCGGTATCGGCTCTGCGGATATTTCTGTAGGAAATCCTCTCCAATCTGCAACTTCTTCGGCAAGTCGTTCATCGACGCATCCCGGAATGTTTTCATCGCGGCATCTTCTTCCGCATTTACCGGTGGTGGCGCTGCGTCCAAGGTTAACGGCGCCACTGGTGTTTGCGTCTTATCTGCCGGCACTTGAGGCGACGGATTCGTGGACGGCGCGGGACTCGGCGCTTGTCCATATGCGACTGTCCCTCCGAACGTCATGGTCACCAGCATCGCGGCTGCCCGCATTGTGCTTTTCAGGTATTTCATGGCTTAATCCCCCTCGTGTTATGGCCGCTCCGTCGGTTTCCTGTTCTCCAAGTCATTCAGCCCCCGTTTCGCCGCCTGTTGTGCCGGTGCCGGGGCTCCCTGCACTTCCAGCGCCCCCTGGAATTCGCTCTTTGCCACGTCCAGATGGCCTTCCGACGCCAATATGCGGGCCAACCATATGTGCGACCAGGCCAAGACCATTGGATCTTGCGTGGCAGCGTGCTCCCCCACGGTCAAGCGCTCGAATATGTCTTTCGCCCGGGTGCTGTCCTCATCGAGCACGGCCACTAATCCCAATCCGTACCGTGCGCGGATTTGATCCGGATACTTTGCCAGCACGGTTTTGAAGGAAGTCTCCGCCCCGCGCGCATTCTTTGCCGCAATCTGCTTTTCACCTTCCGTCAACGCGTTCAGCATTTCCTGATCATTCGGCACGGTGGTCACTGCGGCGCCGCGTCTCTTGGTCAGGTCCTCTTGGCTTAGCTTTTCGGTTTGTTCCTGCGATCCGGCTCGTGCATAAACAAGCGTGGCCACGCGGGCCTGCTCCGCCTTCACGTCGATACCCCGCACCAGCTCGGGAAAATAGATCTTCATCGATGGTTCGCTCTTCTCAAATCCGGCCAGCGCCGCGAACAACGGCCGCACTATTACATATCCGGCACTGTCGTCTGCCCTCAGTACTGCTTCTTTCTCGCTCGGCGATCCACGTTTCAACTTCAATTCCACTGCCCTCACCATGCACTCTGAAAACCAAGCAAAATAATCCTCGCGCAAAGGTTCCGGCAAAAGGGGCGCTTTCGCCCCCAGTTCAAACAATGGCCTTTTCACCACCACCACGTGCGGATACATCAGTGGCAATGGGTCGATCAGAAAATGCAGAAACGCATGGCGCACCACGTCCGCGGGTACATCGTCGGCTCCACTCAGAATGATCGAATAGTGATCGCCGTAATTGCGCACGTTGGTAATTCGCCCCACCAGCGGTTCAATCAGGATCGTAAAAGTCCGCGGCCCGGTGGCATCCGGCATTTCTCGAAGGTATACCGTCGACACCAGCACGATTTGTGATATCGATTCGTGCAGCCTTTCGATCGCACGGTTATATTCCGGCTGCACCTGCCTCCAAAGTATTCCAATCTTCTGTTCGGTATAGTAGCTTGAAAGTATTTCGCTGAACCCTTCCAGCTCCAGAACTTCCGGCGGCAGCTCATCGCGCCGCAACACCGGTTGGAATCTAGGCGCCGGCCCGGACACCAGTCCGAACCAAACGTACCGCGACAACGTTGCACCGGGGTCTTTTAGCTTATGCTGCTGGTAGAACTCTCGTACCGCATCCACAGCCGGCCCTTGCTGACGTCTCGCCTGCTCGCGCATCTGCGCGCGGAAGGTTGTCCACGTATCCGCGCTGATATCGGCCTCATATCCCGATGCGTACAGCGCCATCATCGTCGTGAACATAGCCTCGCTTCCGTCCACCGTGACATTGGTTACGGGGGCTGCTTGACGCACCGGTCGCTGCGCCGGGCCCGGCGCGGGCGTCGGTTTTTGCGCTGTCGCTCCGCACACAAATACCCCGAGCATCACCAGAAGTGCACTGCTAATTGAGCCCAATCGTTTGGTCATTAGTGTTTGTGGAGCGCGGCAGTTTGCTTCAGTTCGGACTATGTCTAACCGGCTTGGGAGGCTTCCAGGGCGGTTTCCGTGAACAATCCAGCTTCACAATTCGCACTGCCGCTGCCTTCTGCCAATGTACAAGCGCCCTCCCTATCCGTCAAGGAATCGCCCGCAATTCTTTCTCTCTCCCCTCCCTGTTTCTTGGATGACTGCCGTCTCCTTCTCGGTGGCCTGCACAAAAACCGCGCCACGTCCATCGGGTGATGCACCCTCCGACTTTTATGTGGGGAATTTGCGTTTTCCTAGGCGGTCGTCCCCCGTCTGCCTCACTTTTTAGCAATGTCGCCCTTCGCTTGCCTTCCCCTCCACTCTTTTGTTACCTATTGACTGCTGCTCGCACGGAGGCACTCCCCGATGTCGCAAACGTTGCAAAGCTTAATGTTCCCGGTTCTTTTCTGCCTCGCCCTTCTCTCCCCCACGCGAATCTTCGCGCAACTGGTCGGCGAAGATCCCGCCCCACTTTCGGCGCAGCCGCAAACTCCAGCCGAAAAAACACCTCTCCGCGTCAGTCAACCTGCTGCCGCTACCGGCAAGCGTCTCAGTGCAAAGGAATTTACCCTGTCAGGAAACACAGTCTGGACCGACACGGGCATTACCCTCGAACCCGGCCAGCGCGTCGTCGTGACCGCTGAAGGCAAACTGCACTATTCCGATGCCAGGGCCGACAATGGTCCAGAAGGGCTCCCTCGTGGCTTCAAAGATCTTCTTCGGCTCCTCCCGCTTAATAGCGAAGGTCGCGGAGCACTGATAGCCAAAATCGGCGATGCTGATATCGCCGAACCTTTCCTTCTCGGTCCCAGAAAAGATGCCATCGTTCCGATCAGCGGCAAACTCTCGATCGGCATTAACCAGTCCGCCAGCGACGCGGGCGACGGCTCCTACAATGTCAAAATTGAAATCTATGCCTCCACCGACACGACACCTCGCGAAATTGCTCGTGATGTTCCCACCATTCCGGGCATCGACAACCAACTCTTCTCCAAAATTCCGCGCCGCATTTCGGACCAAGAAGGCACTCCCGGCGACATGGTCAACTTCCTGATCCTCGGAACCGAAAATCAGATGAAGCAGGTTTTCACCACGGCCGGTTGGGTCAAAGTTGATCCCGACGTGAAAGGGACCATTCTGGCTGGTGTGCTCGCCAGCGTCTCCAAAGAGTCGTACCTCACCATGCCGATGAGCCGACTCTATCTCTTCGACCGCCCCCAGGATTTCGGTTGGGCACACGCCGAGCCCATCGCCGTCGTCGCTTCACGCAACCATCTTCGCGTTTGGAAGGCTCCCTTCAACGTCAACGGACAGGTTCTCTGGGTTGGCGCCGCCACGCACGACATAGGCTTTGAACGCGATCAGCGCAACGGTGGCGTGACTCACAAAATCGATCCCGACATCGATCTTGAACGCAATTACGTTGAAAAAACTCTTTCTTCCACGGGTCTCGTCTCCGAACTTACCCACTTTTTACCGCAACATCCCATGCAGGAGGCAAATACCGCTACGGGCGGTTCCTTCCATTCCAACGGCCAGGTGCTTGTTCTTAAACTCTCTGGCACTGGTAAGGATCTTGCTCCAGACTTTGCCGCCGCCTTCTGCAATCTTCTGCAGACGGAAAATCCCGATGGCGGCTCGTGGAAGCCCTGCTCCAACTATTTGCAGATACCCGGTGGTTCATCGCTTCTCGCCTCTGCGCTCCCACCGCTCGATACTGCCTATCGGGTCCTCGTCGTTCCTGGGATTCTTAGCTCCTGTCAGGAAAATGCCCAGGCCTTTCAGCAAGGGCAGGCTCACCTCCGCGAAAAACATGGCATGACCGTGGAATTTCTGCAAATTCCGAATTCGAGTAGTGCGGAAAATGGCCGACTGATCGGCACGTATCTTCGCAACGCCATGAAAACCGATTCGCGCAAGTTCATCATCGTCTCTTACAGCAAAGGCTCGCCGGATGTTCAGGAAGCCCTCGCAGGAGATGCTGCCGCTCGCTCCGCCGTCGCGGCGCATGTTACCGTTTCTGGGGCGATTGGTGGTTCTCCCATCGCGGAGACTATGCCATCCATCGTCGATCGCTATGCCTCCGCGCTGAATCTCGGCACATGCAAAGGCAATCTGGTGGAGGCCTTCCGCAGTCTTGGCCAAAATGTGCGCCAGCAATTCCTGCGCGATCATCCCGCGCCAGAAGTCCCTTCCTTCTCTCTTGCCGCCGTTTCGGACGCCACCAACACCTCGAAAATGCTCCTCGAGACATGGCGACTTCTCGCAGCTATTGATCCACGCACTGATGGCCAGATCCTCGAAGATGACGCGGTAATTCCCGGTGGCAATTCCTTTGGAGTGCTCCGCGGCGATCATCTCGCAGTCGCCCTGAATTATGATAGCGCGTCGCCCAAAGCCAGTGCCGCTGCAAGCGCCAATCGCTACCCCCGCGCCGTTCTCTTTGAAGCCGCCGTCCGCGTAGCAACCGCCGCGATCTCTCACTAGCCGCAGCTCGGCATTTTATGAAGCTGCCCCACTCTTGGAATTCAGGAGTGAAGTACTTTCTTGTCTCCCGGCGGAGGAGCCCCACACCACCCCGTTCCACGCGGAGAATTGACCGTTTCCTAGCGGCTCATTCACTCCTGACTGTGCAATCGGGTTTCCCATTGCGATCGACAACTGCAAACCGCTGTCATCCTGCGTGTCACAAAGGGCCGCATCGTCAACACGTCACCAACGACAAAAAAATGGCCCCCTGCAACAAAACCGCAGGAGGCCTCCGAAACTCGCATCCTTCTACTTCGTCGTCGTAACACCATCGTTCGACTCCACGTTCGGCCTGGCAAAACCCGCCGAGTGGTACACCGCCAAGCCCATCAGAATTGCCCCAATTGATCCCAGCACCACAAACCAAAGTGCGGCTTTCTTGATTCCCCCTCCATCATCTGGAGTCGTCGTTGGTGCCGGGGGCACATTCTTCACGATTTTTCTCCCTTCCTCGCTAGCTGAACGCTCCCGGTGATTCGGCCATTCCCGGAGTCGAACTTCGCCGCGATTATACTCCCAGATTCGCGCCAATCCTCACAGTCTGCGCACCACGCTTCAACGATCCGAATCTATCTACCGGTCCGCAAGGTCCCCCGCACCCTAGGCAATTTTTCACCGATCGGCCCCATCTATAATATCTTTCCGACTATTTCTTCCAGCTCGGAAACCGTGACTTCCGCACCCTCGTACTCCCCACAGGGAACACAAACCCAAGAAGACTGGAAAGCAACAACTCGAACTTGAAGAAAGTATTCGCAGCTTTTGTGCTCCTGATTCTAGCCATTGTTGGAGCAACCACACTATTTTCTGATGACAAAAAAACCACCATGGTCGGAGGACCAACGATGTTTCCCAGCAAGGACATCGTGGACAATGCTGTACACTCCGCCGATCGCACCACCCTTGTCGCTGCCGTAAAGGCTGCTGGCCCGATCGCCACCCTCAAGGGCCCCGGCCCGTTCCCCGTGTTCGCGTCGGTCAATTCCCCCCTACCAAACTCTCTGCGGGTTCCGTGGATGCTCTGCTGAAGCCGGAAATTCACGACTTGCCCGCGAAGGTTCTTACTTGCCATCTTGTGGCGGGCCGCTATCCCGCTCCCGACCTGCGCAACCAGATCAAGCCCGCTGACGGCATGGTCACACTAAAAACCGTCAGTCGCGGCACGCTAACTCTGATGATAAATGGCGAAGAAAACATCCTATTCAGGGACCAGAGGGGTTACCTCGCCAATCTCACCATCGCAAACGTCCATCAATCCAACGGTATCTTCCAGGTTATAGACGCCGCCTTGCTTCCCATCTAACTTTTCCCAAAAGAAAGAGCATCGTTCGCGGATGCTCTATTTGCTTTTGGAACCGCTTTCTCGGACGGTCCACCAAGTTGGCTGCGCCACTCCCGATTTCGAACGGGGGTACCTTCTTGGGTCCTTTCTCCCGGTGCCCAAAGTTCGCTCGAAAGGGTGTGGTTTTTGATTTTTCCTAAACCACTGCTACCGCACTGCTGCCGATGCTAATTCTTTGTCCCTCGCCAACTTCCACAGCGCGATGTACGGCTGTAGCTCTTCCATCATCTTTGCAAATTGCATCAGATCCAGCGACTGCGCACCGTCGCTCATCGCCTTTTCCGGCGCGGGGTGCGCCTCCACAATTAATCCGTCCGCGCCAATCGCCACGCCCGCCCTCGCAACCGCCGGCACCAGGCTCCTTTTCCCGGTCGCATGGCTCGGATCGAGTAGCACCGGCAAATGCGTCAACTCGTTCAGCACCGGAATCGCAGAAATGTCACACGTATTCCGCGTCGCCGTTTCAAATGTGCGAATTCCTCGCTCGCACAAAATCACGTCTGGATTTCCGTGGGCCACAATATATTCCGCGCTCATTAGTAATTCCTTGATACTGCTGCTCAAACCGCGCTTCAGCAGGACTGGCCGGCCGCATTTTCCGAGCGCCTTCAGCAACATGAAATTCTGCATATTCCGCGCGCCTACCTGCATCACGTCGGTGTATTGGGCGACCAGTTCCACATCGCGATCGCCCATCACTTCCGTCACGATGCCCAGTCCCGTGGCTTTCTTCGCTTTTTGCAGCAGCTTTAATCCCTCTTCTTCCATCCCCTGAAAGTCGTAAGGCGAAGTCCGCGGCTTGTACGCTCCCCCGCGCAGCAATTTCGCGCCAGCTTTCGCTACGCCTTCCGCCGATCGCATGATCTGCTGTTCCGATTCCACCGAGCACGGTCCCGCAATCACCACGAATTCGTCGCCGCCAATTTCCGTTCCGGCAATCTTGATGCGCGTCTTCCCCTTGCGGAATTCCTTGCTCACAAACTTGTACGGCGCGGTTATCCGCATTACGTTGTCCACTTGCGGCATCGCTTCTACCGATTCCATGCATGCCGTTACGTCGCCCACGCCCACCACGCCGATGACCACGCGCTCCTCCCCCTCAATCGAGTGCACTTTGTACCCGAAGTGCTTTACGATCCCGGTCACTTCCTCAATTTCCTCTCTCGTCGAATGCAGCTTCATGGAAATAATCATCGTTGTTTCCTTTTCCTTTGGCGTTTTTGCCGCCTGAAAATAAAAAAGCCCACTCCGAAGCGAGTGGGCCAACACTTTGTGAATTCGCTGTGACTAGTTAGAGGCCCCTCGCTGCCGGTTGCTCCGGTATGTAAATCGCCACCAATACGAGTTGGCCACAAAATTCATAGGGGAGAGTCTATCGATTCCTTCCGAAAACGCAAGCCAATATTCGCTTATAGCCTGCATTTCCTGTTCCTATGGAGGGGGTTGTATTGCTTACTGGAACAGCAGTATCGCCACGCGGAACCGCGTAAATCCCGCTGCCGCACCCGCATCGCAGGCGCCTACTTCCGCAATGCGGTATCTTGCGCTCTGCACTTTCTGCGCAATATCGTCCGGCAAACGGCTTAGGTCGGTCGCCTCGTAGCGCACAACCGCATGCGGTTTTTGTCCGGCCCAGCCGCGTTCCATATCGCACGTTTTCCGCGCCTCGGGCGACGAGCTCACGGTTTGCACTCCGCGTGCAACCAGCAATCTTGCCACCTGTGATTCCTGCGCATCCAGATTCAGCACCGGAACCGCTTCAGAGAAGTCTTCAACCGCAAACAGCATGTTGCCGCTTTGCACCACGGCAATTCCAACCGAATTCATATCGTTGGCCAGCAGATTCGCGCGGTGTGGCGCGGAATTCATCCACTGGACATGCAGACCGATTACGTTCGGGCCTTCCGCAACGTTCTCGGCGATTACGCTGAAGCGCGCCCCGGCGTGCGTGGCGCGCTGCTGTACCGGCAACTCGCCAGGAAACTGGTGTGTGAGCATGTTGCGCTGCGCCATCATCAGCGCGTGCATCTTGGCACAAACGGCCAACGAAGCCTCCCACTGAAACGGCGGCAATCCTGCTGCGGCGCGGTCGCGATTCGCAGCATCGAGCAGCAGAGCTTCAGGAGCTCCTGCTTGCGGGCGCGCCGCAGGAACAGCGGCCGCAGCATGCAAAGTCGGTGTCAGCAGCAAAACCAGAATCGTGAGCGCAGCAAGAATGGCAAAGCGGCGCAATGTGGGGGACATAACGGAGCTCCTGCAATCATTGAACACTTTGCGGCGAAATAAGTTGAGGGAATAATGGTACAGGTCAGCGCAAAAAGTGAAGCTGGCACAACGTACAGGTGCCTCGCGAAAATTGCGGGGAGTTTCGCAGTAGTGCGAAACGTGTGTAAAGAACCCAGCGAAGCTCAGCCGCGAACGTGCACTGCACTGAAACTGATGACCACATGCCCGCCGGGCGTTGGACGGCCAAAACTCATCATCGGACGGAAACGTGAGAACAGCAGCATCTGGTCGAGCTGATGGCGGAGGTTCGGCGAATCCGGACCCGAGAGAATGCGATAGCTGCTCATTCCGCCCTGCGCATCGACAGTAACATCTACCAGCAGATCGTGATTCAAGAGCACGTCAGGATGTTGCAGCTCGGGATCCATTCCACCGGGATTATCCGAAAGCGAAATCAGTTCGGCAGGGCGCAACAGGCCCAGAGGCAAATCGTTAGGGTCGGCCTGCACGGTAATACCGGGCAGAATCATGTGCAGCACAAACACAAATACCAGAATCGCGGAGAACAAGCCTCCCGTGGCAGGCACGGTTAGTGGACGGTAGGTATTTTCGAACAGGAGTTCGGTGCGATCCTTGAAATGCTGCCAACGGCTGGACCAATCCTGCGTGGCTTTGGACTGTGCGGCCGCTACTTTAATCCGCACGGCCAGATCTGCAGGGGGTATTGCTCGGGGCATTTTCGAAAGCAGCATGCCCAGCTTGCGATAACGCTGCAATTCTTCGCGGCATTCCGCGCAGCCATCTAGATGCGTCCGGACTTCATTTCGTTCTCCCGGAGGCGTGGCTGAAGCCACCGCATCGTCCAGATAACCGGCGAGTTTTGCATGAACCTTCTCGCACGTCATGGGAGTTCCTCGCGCGTCACGTGGTGGCGCGTAATTGACTGCTCACCTGATACTGTAGAAATTGTCCGCATATAGGCTACTTGCAATCCCACCTGGGACCCAAATGCTGGCGCTGGTGCAGAATCACGCCGCGGGGATTCGCGGCGCACGGCCAATTCCTTATCGCCCAGCAGCGGTTCCAGAATTTCCCTTAATGAGCGGCGTCCGCGCAGGATGCGAGACTTCACCGTGCCTACGCTACATTCCAGCACTTCGGCGACTTCTTCGTAGCTGAGGCCTTCTAGATCGCGCAGGATTACAGCGCTGCGAAACACTTCGGGGACCTGCCGTAGCGCGGCCTGCACGGCCACCTGAATTTCATGCGCGGCCAATTGATCAAACGGCGTAGCGGACAAATCTTCAATTTCAATGGGAGCGATTCCCTCTTCGGGTTCCGCATCGATTGATACATTTTTTTGCAGGTGGCGTTTGAACCAGCGCCGGTGGTTCAGCGCTTCGCGTATTGCAATGCGGTACAGCCAGGTCTTCAGCGAACTGCCTTGGCGAAAACTGCGAATTCCCTTGAAGGCTTTCAAGAACACTTCCTGTGAAGCGTCGGCGGCGTCTGCCGTGTCTCCGAGCATGCCCAGGATCAAGCTGTACACCGGGGCATGGTAGTGATTCACGAGCCAGTCGAAGGCATTTTCCGAGCCCGCTTGCAGCTCAGTGACAAGCTCGGTCTCGTCCTGACCCCATGATAAGGCGCTGGCCCAATCGGACACGGGATGCCTTTCGAGCTCCGTCTTTCCGGCTGCTACGGAGCGTGCCGGCTAGCTGGTTGGTGGGTACTGCCCAACCTTTGTCCGCTCTACCTAATTAGACACCGGAGCGGGGAGAACTGTTTCCGAGGAACGCGAGGTTCCCAAGATGCCGCCATTGTTGCACCAGAAAGGGCGCGATGCAATGGTGCGAAGGTCATGGATCGGAATCACGGAACTGTTGGCAAGATAGCCCCCCCGCCCCCGGGGCCTTGTATGTGCGGGAAGGATTGGACTTAGGAGCAGAGTTGCGGGCAATGGGCGGCATTCAGAAAGGGAGGTCTGAAAAGGAGAAGGGTTAGCCACAAATACTAGTGAGGGGCACAGGGTTCGCCGAGAACTCGAGTCAACGGGATCGGACGGCGGGCGAGTTTCCGTTTGGATGCGATCCCTCGGACAAGTGAAAGGACAAGCCGCTTTATGAACGATAAAAGAACATCTTGGCGGTTTTGATTTTCGAATATCTATGCAACGGATTGGCACGGTTCCGCACTGGTTTGTGATTACTGTGAGAATTTATGGCAACTAATAGGTTTGGGTTTCCTGCTCCGCTTTGCCACCCCTACGGGGTGGGTCGACTTGTGCCCGGCTGCTGGTGCCAGCCCGGGCGATACGTGGCGACGCCCGGGGTTAGTTTTTCCAATCGAGACGGACAGGTCGAATTCGCTACAATACTGCGCATGGTCCTGCATACATTTGCGTTTCGATGGAAGGCTGGCGTTACAGAGGAACAGAAACTACGGGCACAGCGGGAAATTCGCGTTCTCCAGGGGCAGATTCCCGGTTTGCTCGAGACTCACGTGGGCTTTAACTTTTCGCCGCGCGGACAGGGATATGAGTTTGGCGGAGTGATGAAGTTTACGGATCGGGCGGCACTGGAAGCCTACGGACCTAGTCCCGTGCATCAGAAATTGTTGGAGTGGCTGGTGCCGCTGATCGAGCCGATTGAGGTGGATTTCGAGGTTTGAGCGGAAAAACGTTCACCGAACAGAAGCGGAAAAATCCTCGCTCTCGCATGCCCGGTGTGATGGATTCAGGAAAAATTCAAAATCCCCGCCAGTAAGAGCGAAGGGCGTGGCACCTGGAAAAACTGAGAAGCACAAGCATGCAATGGCAAACTCAAAAACCGGTGGGATGTCGGCGATACTGCGATCGCGAAAATTTGCGGGCAGATCAGGGAAGGCGGGTCTTGAAGTGGTGAAGCCGGACACGGAGAAAATATTGTTTGCGGCCGACCTGGCGGGGACACTGCTGTTTGCGGTGGAAGGGGCAACGGCAGCTACTGCGGGGCAATTGGATCTTCTGGGGGTGATGGTGCTGGCGTTCGCTACGGCGCTGGGTGGCGGGATTGTTCGCGACTTGCTGATTGGAGCGGTGCCACCGGCCTCGCTTCGTGATTGGCGGTATGCGGGGTTGGCCTTCTGCGGCGGATTGATTGTTTTCTTTCTGCATCGATTTGTAAGCGGGATTCCTGCAGCGGCGATTCTGGTGCTCGATGCAGCCGGGTTGGCGTTGTTTGCGATTGCGGGGACGGAGAAGGCGCTGCTTTACAAGATGCCGGCATTTGTGGCCGTGCTGCTCGGGACGATTACGGGGGTAGGAGGCGGGGTGTTGCGGGATATTCTGTTGGCGCAGGTGCCGCACGTTCTGCGCGCGGAGGTGTATGCCACGGCGGCGTTGCTAGGTTCGGCAGTAATGGTAGCTTGCGGCAGAATGGGATTATCGGCGAGATGGGCCGCGATGGTGGGTGGCGCGGTTTGTTTTTTGTTGCGATTAGTGAGTGTTTGGTTGCATTGGAATTTGCCTAGGGTGGGAGCGTAAGTGCACGGGCAAAAAAACCAGCGGTGCGAGCAGCAACCCAGGTACAGGCGTCACCTGCACAAACCTAGGCTCGGACAACCGGCGAAATGAACCGGTCTAATGGCCGGTAGTACTTGGACAGCGGCAAGAACAAAGTCAGCGGAGACAGTACAACCTCGGCAAACCTAGGCAGAACACAATGTGTCGCCTCTACCCAAACAAATTCATAAGAACTGACAAGGTTCGACACGGAGAAGCGTGCTAGCCGCTACAGGGAACGGCCGGCCGCGGAGGCTGAGGCCCAGGCCCACTGGAAGTTGAATCCACCTAAATGGCCGGTAACATCTACTACTTCGCCGATGAAAAAGAGGCCAGGAACTCTTCTCGATTCCAAGGTCTTGCTGGAAAGTTCGCGCGTGTCAATGCCACCTGCGGTGACTTCGGCTTTTTCGTAGCCTTCGGTACCGGCGGGCTTGACGGACCAGTTGTGGATTTGCTGTTCTAGCGCGGCCAGAGCGGCATTGGTCCAGGATTTGGGAGCGTGCAGATCGAGCCAGCGGGCGGCCAAGCGATTCGCGAGAAAGGACTCGAATGTCTTGCGCGCGACGGATTCGTTGCGGGTTTTGGCTTCGCGAATGGGCGCTGTAGCGTCTCGGGCCGGAGCTAGGTCGATGCGAACGGTCTGACCTTCGCTCCAATACGATGAAATTTGCAGAATGGCGGGGCCGCTGATGCCGCGATGGGTAAAGAGCATTTTTTCGCGGAAGTGCTGACGGCCTGCCGTGGCGATAATGTCGGCGGAGACCCCTGCCAGTTCGGCATAGCGCTTGCGATCGGTGGAATGAAACAGCAGTGGGACTAGTGCGGGGCGAGGCGGAACGATGTTCAGGCCGAACTGGCGGGCAAGGTCGTAGCCGAACGAGGTAGCGCCCATTTTGGGGATGGACAAGCCACCAGTGGCGACGACCAGCGCGGGCGCGCGAAACTCTTCGTTTTCAGCGCGAACGATAAATTCCGTGGTGCGACTCACTTCCTTGATTTTAGTGTTGGCGAAAATCTGCACGTGAGCGTGACGACATTCTGCTTCGAGCATACTGGTGATTTCGGAAGCAGATCGATCGCAGAACAGCTGGCCGAGCGTTTTTTCGTGATACGGGATTTTGTGTTTCTGTACCAGCGCGATGAAATCAGTGGGCGTGTAACGGGCGAGAGCGGACCTGGCGAAGTGGGGATCGGCGGAGAGAAAATCTTCGGGCGTGCAATGAAGGTTGGTGAAGTTGCAGCGGCCTCCGCCAGAGATGAGGATTTTTTTCGCGATGCGATCGGCGTGTTCGAGGATGGCCACTCGGCGACCGCAATGGCCGGCTTCGATGGCGCACATCAGGCCGGCTGCGCCGGCACCCAGAATGAGAACATCGAAGGATCCTGCCAGAAGGGCCTCACGAAAAGAAGTGTCGTGCGATTCAGTGTAGGCCAGATAAACAACGCTGAGAAGAGTTAAAGGATGCCGGCTAGATGCCAGCCGTACGGACCTGTCTGGCTTATGGCAGTTTTTGCGTTGCTACCGCAATCACGCCGGTAGGAGAGAACTCGAAGCGGATCAGCCAGTGACTTGGGAAGCTATGGCCCTCGGAAACCGGTGATGTAAATTCCCATTGCTGAGCAGCCTTCAGGGCAAGATCCGCAAAATATTTGCTGGGGCCGGGCGAATCGAACTCGGCGGATGAGACATTTCCGGCAGGATCGACTTGCACGCGAACCAGTACGCGAACCGTTCCGTGGATGGTAGAGAGGGCTTTGGCGGAAGCTTGCGGGAGCACCTGATCGAGGACTTCGCCGCGATCGGGCGAGCCGGCGGAATACTTCGCACTGGGCGAGGCGGCAGGAGAAGTTGTCGCGCGGATTGCGGGGGCAGAAACTGGTCCGACGGGCCGGCTGGCTGGCGGTGTTGAATTCGGTTCGCTCGAAGGTTTATCCGAATTCTGCGTATCGGAAGGAACAGTAGAAGGAGCAGCGATAGGTTTTGAAACAGATGCCGGTGGGTATGGTTTGGCAGCGGCTGGCACCGAACTGGACGTGGTGGAGGCCGTGGTGCTCGGGAGACTACGGAAGATTTTGGGAAGCGTAAAGATGGCGCCGAGCACCAGAACGAAGCCCAGGAAAATCGGAATCACGTAGCTTGGCAGTGAAACGGTTTTGTCTGGGACGGACTGAACGTAGCGGCGAGTTGCTGGAATTGGCGCGGGCGGGAGTTTTGCGAGCGGAACGGCAGGCTCGGTGGACAAAGGAATCTCCACCGGCGAAAGCTGTGCGGGGGCGGGTGCACTTTGGGCAGGCGCCACCGTTACCGGAGAGGAGACGGGCATGGGAGAGGCAGACGCAGAAGCTGTCGCGGCGACCGCCAGGAGTGCGGGGTTGAGATGCGAAGCGATACCGGCAATCCTCCAGCGATGGGCCGGATCGCGCACTACCGAGTGGCGGGCAATTTCGAGAAATGGTTGCGGGAGTGTATCGGGAATCGCGGGCTCGGCGGAGTCGTCAAAAGGGAGCGGAGGCGGTTGCTGCGTGAGCGTTTCGACCAGCGTGATGCCGAGGGACCAAATATCCGCGGCGGTGGAGGCACTGATTGTGGAAGTTGCAGAATTTTCGGGAGCGTCGTAGATGTCGTGATCGCGATAGGCTTCGCGATGATCGCCGAGGGGAAGGATCGTGTCACCGGAAAGTTTAAGCTGATCTGCAATCGCTAGCAGATTGGAGGGCTTGACGTGGGAGTGGGTGAATCCCTGGCCGTGCAGAAAACCGAGTGCGCTCACAAGAGGCTCAAGAACGTCGCGCGTTTCATCGGGATTGAGCGGCCTGACAGGTAGAAACTGCGCAAGATTTTCGTCGGCGTGTTCCATGATGACGTAGAGCAGGTCCATTCCCGCGAGACGGCAACGGCCGTGGTAAAAAATCTGAAGAAGATGCGGGTGAGAAAGCGTTCGGACGCGCTGCCAGATGGCAAGTTGCTGGTCGGGAACGGGAACGTCGGCAGAAATGAACTTAAGAGCGGCTTTGCGAGGCTCAGGCTGTTTGATTTCGGTGAGGAACACGGCGCTATGATTCGTGTTGGCCAGGAATTTCAGCAGCGGAAACTGGTTATCGACTAACTGACCTTCACATTGTCTCCACAAGTCGGACATAATGCGCCCTCCAGATGAATGAATGATACGTCGAACAGAGCAGCTGGGTCTGCGCGTACTTCCGCAATACTGGGATAGGCACCGATGCGAGCGAGATGGGCCGGGAATGAACTAGCGAGCGCGCCGGGGGCTGGACGCTTATCGAGAGTATTCTCGCACGAAAGGAGGGGAATATGACAAAGAGAGTGTTAACCGATAGGAAAGTGGGCGATGCGCGTGGTGTGTGGGCAGGAACGAGCCCTCAAGCGTGCCCTCAAGCGGCGCGAATCATTGCAACCTCCGGTAAGATGCTGCCGCTCGGACGGCTGTTCGGAGGAGGCAAGACAGCGGCGCAGGTTTTGGGGAAATTCAGTGCGAACCATGAGCCGGGAAGGGTGCGGCTGGCGAAACAAGACCGGTAAGGGCGAGTAATTGCAGGAGAACGCAGTGAACCTGCGAGTAGATCTCGAGACCAGCGCTTCGCGAAATTTGTTGATGGAGAGAATTCGGAAAATTCTGGGTAGCTAACCGAGGGACAGCGCGCGGCGGCCAATTGCGCCGCCCAAACGCCCTAATGTCGCAAGCCCGCCGCGAACTCGCATGGGATAGACTGCCAGCATGCAGAATCTGATTCTTGACGGAGCAATGGGGACGGAGTTGGCGCGGCGCGGGTGGGATGTCAGCGATTCGCTGTGGTCGGCACGGGTGTTACTGGACCATCCGGAAGCCATCGAGCTAATTCACTACGATTACCTTCAGGCGGGAGCGGACTGCATCACTACGGCGAGCTACCAGGTTTCCTTTGCGGGATTTGAGAAGGCGGGAAAGTCGCGAGAAGCAACAGCACAGGCGTTGACGGAGAGTGTTCGTGTGGCAAAGCGCGCACGCGCGCGATTTGCGAATCGTTTAGGACGTCGCCGGAAACCCTTGGTGGCGGCATCCGTAGGGCCTTATGGAGCTTCGCTGGCAGATGGATCTGAGTATCATGGCAATTATGGGTTGGCGCCAGAGGAACTGCTTAAGTTCCACATGCAGCGAATGTTTTGTCTGAGCGCGGCGGAACCCGATCTGTTTGCGTGCGAAACGATTCCCTCCCTGGGCGAGGCTGAAATTTTATTGCAGGCTCTGCAACAGTTTCCACAGCTACCTGCGTGGTTTTCGTTCGCTTGCAAAGACGGGCAACATACGGTCCATGGAGAGTGCATCCGCGATTGCGCGAAGGTATTGGCGGCGGAGCGTCAAGTAGTGGCGATTGGAGTGAACTGTACCGCGCCCCAGTACTTGAATTCGTTGATCGCAGAGATTCATGCGGAAACTGCCAAACCAATTGTGGTGTATCCAAATTCGGGACAGACCTGGGATCCCAGAAGCCGCAGTTGGATTGGAGAAGCTTCGGCGCGGTCGTGGGAACGGTGGGCAGAGCAGTGGTGCGAACTGGGAGCAACTTGGATTGGCGGATGCTGCGGGACGACGCCGGAGAATATCCAGCGTATTCGGGCAACACTTCAGCAGGCGTTTCCAGATTCATTCGGACCAGACAGCAGTGAATATTAAACCTTCACATAGGGATGGGATCTTTAGCGTGGCGTGCGACGTACCAGCAAGGCTTTTGCGCGGCGTGGGGAAAAAGCGAATGAACGCAGGGGATGTCTTCTTCGGGTAGCAAGGCATCGGTGGTGTATTCGGTCTTGTTACCTTTGTCCGAGATGGCCAATATGCGCCGGCGATGGATGGTACCAGAAGCCTGACCGGTTGCGGGATAGGTTCTCCGGATTGCGAACCAGAGCGTGTCGAGAAGATAGAGCGCAAGCAGCAGAACGACAGCGATCCGCAATGGGAGGGAAATTCTGGCTATAGGGGAAGCGTAGAGATCGGCAGGATTTTGGGGCATCAGGTTACCGACGGTAGTGTATCTCCTTTGAATTCCAAGGAAAGGACAAAGTCCTTCTAGATCAGCATGGCAATGGTAATCCCCTCGTTGCTGCGGTTTAAATCGCGATCATTGCGCAGTTCTGGACAATGCTCGATGGCATATCGTGTGTCGTCCTCAAATACGCTCCATCGCTCACCAAAGATCACACGGGTAACGAGTCCTTCTTTCTTGCGTCGCAGCAAGGATGTACGCAGTGCGCCGCGGAGAGCACCGCCCTTTCCCGTGGAGCCGTAACCATGAATGATTTTCAGGGCTTTGACGCCGGTTTGTTTCGACTCCTTTACCGCTACGAGCAGCAATTGGCGCGCTTGTTCGACGGTGGGAAGTCCGGCTTCGATGTTGACGATTTTCAGGGCGGGCATGAATGACCTCATGAAAAAACGTGGCCCCGGAAAACTATGTCGGCTTTGCCTAGGTAGGGAATATCCATATGGTGTCCCTGCCAGGAAGTTGATAACGGCTCCGATACACGAGATTCTGGCATCGCTTAGAAAACAGTACGCATGGATAGTATGACGCATCAAGTGGGGAATGACACAGCGGTGAGCGGGCTAGCCAGATAGCAGATTCTGCGAATGATTGAAATGATAGGACATAGCTACGGTGCGAAGTTCCCAAACTGGCCCCGTACATGCTCCATTCAGTACGGACTGGTATCGGCGTGGGTGTTTACGCTCATTCATCGTTCTGGTCTCATTACCTGTTCATCCTCCTTTTCCTCACGCCGGTACCTATCGACTAGAGCCATGTGGTTCGCGCAGTTACAGGGAAACATTTGGAGCGTTAGTCGTCATGAAGATTCTAATTGCATTAGATGGATCACCGGCTTCGGAAATATCAATCCAGGAAGCAATCTCGCGCCCCTGGCCAGCAAGAACAGAATTCAGCCTGATCACGGCCGTGGACCCGTATTTCTTTGTACGAGCGCCACTGTTGCTGGCGGAAGCAAAGAGAAACACCGAAGAAGATTTGGCAGAGAACGCAAAGAAACTGAGCAGTGCTGGTTGGGAGGCCACCACCTACGTGGTGATGGAAAATCCCAGACATGCCATCTCAAACTTTGCGACGGAGCGGAAGGCCGACCTGATTCTGCTGGGTTCAAGAGGACGCAGCACGCTGCAACGGCTGTTAATCGGGAGTACGGCACAGGCAGTACTTCGGCACGCGCACTGCTCTGTGGAGATTGTGAGAGCCCCCAGCATCCGGCCACTTGGGCAAGGGGCGGGGATGAGAATTTTGATACCGACCGACGGCTCCGAGTGTGCGGAGAAGGCACTGAAATCTTTGGCAGAGCGCCCTTGGCCGGCGGGATGCCGCTTTATAGTGATTGCCTGCCCGGAGTTCCCTGTTCTGATCGGCAACTATCCATACCTCGACCCCGAGCTGGTAACGGAGATGATGAAAAGCAGTGAATTGCATTCCAGTCAAGCAGCTAAGGAATCGAGCGAGCGTTTACGGAAAAATGGTTTCGTCGTGGAAACGGAAGTCACCGAGCCGCGAGAGTCACCGGTACAAGGAATCCTTGCCGCGGCAGATCACTGGCAGGCGGATCTGATTGTGATGGGTTCACACGGACGGCGTGGATTTGACCGGTTGGTGCTTGGCAGCGTGTCGGAATCCGTGGCGATGCACGCGCACTGCTCGGTAGAGGTGGTGCGCTAGCCTGTTCGTATGAAGATACGTTCCAACTGCAATTTATTTGCTCAAACAATTCCAGCTGAATCATGGAAGAAATTGTGAGGGAAGGAGAGGTCTTATGAAGGTGAAAGAAATAATGATGATGACTCCGTATGCGTGCCACCCGGAAAGTAATCTAGGCGACGCCACCGAGTTGATGTGGAAAGGAAACTGCGGGTTTCTGCCGGTACTGGATGGTACTGGGAGAATTAAGGGAGTGATTACGGACCGCGATATCTGCGTGGCCCTGGGGACGCGCAACAAGCCGGCTGGCAACGTCACGGTGGGTGAGGTAATGCACGGGAGAGTATGCACTTGCTCCCCGGAAGATGACATTCATGTGGCGCTCCAGGCGATGCGGGAAGGCCATGTCCGGAGGCTGCCAGTACAGAATAGCGACACGAAGTTGGTTGGCGTACTCTCATTGCACGAGATTGTCCTGCGGGCGCAACCCACACACCCCGGCCAGGAACCGGAACTTTCGACAGATGAAGTGATGCGCACCTATCGCGGGATCATGCAGAAGGAATTGCCAATGGCGGCGAAAAAAGCGGTCGGTTAGACAGCTGCGGACTTGCCGAGGGCCAGTTCCTTGGCCGCCACAAACGGAAAATCCATGATTTGATTGATGGCGTAGATCGATTCCTTGCGACAGGAATGGCAGCGTAGGACAAATACCTGTGAGACCAGCTGGAACTCCATCTGTTCTGCAGCATGCTGGTCGTGCGAGGCGGATTCTTTCCTTGCCACGAGGGCGGGAAGACGGACTGGTTTGCCGCAACGACGGCACTTGACTCCTCGGAACTGTTGGGCAATCGTTTCGACAGACATGAGTTTGAAACTCCTTGGACCTATCCTGGGTGTACGGGGCCCGGTGAGAATACCGAAGGCCCTTGGACTTGTCTAGCCGAAGATAAGCGTTGGGGAGTGAGAAATCGAGTGATAGCTGTCACAATCGCAAATTTTAACAAACCATTAACAATTAGGCGTTTACAGGGCCAAGATGTCGTCTGGAGGGTGTGGTTAAGCCAGGATTTCCACAGGAATTCCGAGGCGTTTTCCTCCGTTCTGGCACCATGGTCCGTGATGGGAGAGTTCCTAGGAACTTAACGGATCGGCAGTTTAGGGCGCGCGCGGCGTGGTTGTGGTAAGATTTTTGGGTTAACGGTGTGGGGCCGTGGCGCAGTTGGGAGCGCGCCTCGATGGCATCGAGGAGGTCGTGGGTTCGAATCCCATCGGCTCCACCAACTTTTCTGTGTACAGTCCGGAGAGATTCGACCGTGCCCGCTGGTCCGATGCTCAATCCTTCCAACCTATCTCAAAAAGAAGATTGGACAGTTCGACTTGGTCTTTCGCCCATGGACTCATCCTCTCGACCATTCCATCTGGCATCAAGTCC
This sequence comes from Candidatus Acidiferrales bacterium, assembly GCA_963741165.1. Classification (GTDB taxonomy): domain Bacteria; phylum Acidobacteriota; class Terriglobia; order Acidiferrales; family UBA7541; genus Acidiferrum. Next base: position 503,532 of record CAVUHB010000005.1, read on the forward strand.
GTCCTCTAATGGTCCCTCGGCATTGTAAAGCGGTGCGAGATAGATCCCATGCCGTGCAGCAATTGTCTCAATCTCGTCGACCCGCTCCTGAGTGATGAATCCTCTTCCCCGAGAGTAAGGTTCGATCCGCCCTTCCAGCGCAAGAGCCATTCCTTCAAGTAGACATCCATGAACCACATCGGGGAAGGGGTGCCGATTCAGAATTCCATGAAAATCCGGAGTGAACTTCATTCCACCAGTGATCTGTCCAAGACCTCCGAAGAAGACTTTGGCGTCAAGCATTTCCGCCGTTGGAGACAAGTTCTTCGGGTAGCCCGCATCGCAAACAATGGCATCAGATGCGATCCGCCCCAACAGAAGCGACGGGGATGCCAGACTCGCGGCACAGATCACTACGTCAGCCTTTGCGGAGAATCGCTGGAGATCGGTCTCGATCTCCACCGGAACTCCATTGGCTTCCAACTCGGCGGCGAGTCTGCGTAGTCCCTCCACTTTGCGCGCGCTGAGCAGCACGCGCCTCACGAGAGGTGCCAAACAGCGGGCGCAGCCGGAACCGACATCGCCGGTTGCTCCAATGATGAGCAGCGTTGACCTGCGAAGGCTCCGGCCCTCGAGCGCGCACATCTTCTGGATACCCTGAACGATGAAGGCAACGGTCAACGTATTGCCTGTCGTGAAGACCGTATCCTGTCTATCCGGAAGCTGATCGAAGTTGCCCTCGATCAGAATGGAGCTGAATCCGCCGAGACTCACGATCTTCGCTCCTGCCTGGATCGCACAGGCGGCCGCCCCTCGAACGCGGGCGATGTTCTCATGCACGTAGGCGGCTTCCAGCCGGTCGGGAGGAATGAAGGAGTCGATGTACAGGCCGCGCGCCTTCGCGCCAACAATCGATCCGATGTCAACATGACATACGGTTCTGGGCGGAATCCATGGAAGGAGGTCCTTGATCTCGTCGTCCGGCAGTGGTGCACGCTCGGTTCCGCGCAGCACAGCAAGCACGTCCGAAGCTGCTCGCCAACTTTCCGGATGTCCGATCAAAGCGAAATCGGCGTCGATCGTCCGCGTTCGCGTAGTTACACTGGCAACTGCGTCACCCATCTAAGTGTTACCTCCCCGGGTATGCCAAGCATGTCCAGCGTTTTCAGATACTGTTGCAGCGACGCTCCGCGAAGCTCGGCTGCCGACAAGCTGATTTCGGATAGTGATGGCTTCACACAGCTGGCGTGGCACACTTCGCAATGGCCATCCTTGCATTCCTTCGCCAACATCTGCGCGAGGGTGGTCATCACTTCCAGATGCAGCCGGTAGACCTTGTCGTCGAAGCGCTGCGCGTCTCGGGCTCGCTCCGCTCTGAGAATCGCCATAGCGTGGTCAACGTGGTCTTCTTCCTCGGCTGCGATGCGGGCAAAGGTCCCGCCTAGGCTCCCCGGCGCCACCTTCCCGACGCGTGAATAGCTCGCGACGGCGAACGATTCCAGCATGATCTCCTGGACGATCAGGCAGCCGATAAAGTCGCGCTCTGTGATGCAACGCAGGAATGCGTCGCGGAGCCGCTTCCAATGCTTTGCGTCGACGTTATGGATGACCGCCACTCCGAGCTTGCGGCCCTCGGCAGCGAACGCTGCGGCATGGCCCTGTTCACCCTGCGCATGCTCCAATGCATCGGCTATTTCTGCGGGATCCTCACATATCTCCGATAAGGAGGTGTAGTTCATCGCTGCCAGTAGTTCCCCGGTTATCGCCTGTGCCAGAATGTCCTGCCAAATCGGAGCACTGGTCGACAGAGAAGTACATTCAACTGCTGAGCAGTTAACACTAGTAAGTGGTTCCATGCGTCCTCCTGAACATCAAATTAGATTTTTGCTGTCTAGAAATTCGCGGCCAGCATGTAAAAAACATCTGCAATCCGTTCCATCATCACTGCTGTGCTCATAATCGTTTCCTTACGCGAAGCATTGAATCAAGCGTGCATGGCATGCGGCTATTATCGATCCCCCGCTGCACTGGCCTGCTCTTTCCATCGTTGTTCGTTCACGCCAAACACAAGGAGCGACAGGATTAGCGATGCTGCTCCAAGGAGGCCGAAGGCGGCGATGTAGGGGAACAGACGGTATCCGAGCGGCTGATACAGGAAGGTCAGCCAACCCAAACCTCCAAATACAGACAACACACCCAGAATCCGAGGCAGGAAAGTGGACCTGATAATGAGGTAACCCGTCAGGAGTGCATAGAGTCCGAAAAATACCAAGGCGATCGCGGCGCCATGGTCATTTACTTTAAGAAACAGGAGCGCCAGCGCCTGCAACTGTTCCGCACTGAATACGCTCAAGTAGTGCGCGCCTCCCAGGATGAACAAGGGGGTGATAAAAAAGAGGCGGCTAAAAGTCTTGATGAGGCAACCTGCGAAGCCTAAGTACGCGGCAATCAAAGAGACACTCCTGCCCGCCGGCTTAAGCAAGTCATAAAAGAGAGCTGTCACAGCGATCTGGCACGCCATTTCGATGAGGTAGACTGCGAAACCAAGCTGAAAAAGGTTCTTGTGCATCAGTATGTTGGTCGCCGTGGCCGCGGCGTCGCCGGCTACAACAAGCCCGCCGCTAACGAAACCCTGGGCGAAGATTCCCATCAGTATGGTGAGGAGGTAAAGCACAGCCGTAATCCTGGCTTTGAGACCTGGCGACGTTTCTCCAATTCGTTCCAACATTTCAGTTGTGCACCTATCTGTTTTTCCTTACACCAGGGACTGAATCAAGTGAGCATTCGAATCAGATTGCTTCGCGGCACCGCCGTAGCCGCACCGCTGTGGCAAGGAATATCGCGGCTAGAGCCAGTCCTACCCACAGACCCGGCGTACTGAAAAATTGCACCGGAGTGAGCGCGGACATCATTTCCATCAGGTTTCCACTCCGCGCTGTGGTGCTGGAAGGCTCCGGTCCGGTCAAGCGGTACAGCAGCATGCCGAGGAAATGCGAAGTTCGGAACGCAATCTTCTCGACTCCCCAGATCACAAACGGAGGCAAGAACGCCCATATAAATGGCGCGCGTGGTGCCCAAGCTGAAACCAGCAGCAACCAGCCGTAGAGGGGGGCGTACCAGAGGCCATGAACGGTCAGCATGTGATAGAGCAGCATCAGTGACATGTGAAAGAACGACATCCGTGCCCCGAGCGTCCCGACACTCACTCCGCTGCCGAGTAGGACTGCGCTGCTCAGCAGCAGCATGAGGAACTGCGTGACAACAGCGATGGCGAAGCTGAGGAGCGGCAAAATGACGAGGGGAATGGCGAACTTCGAAAGTACGGTGGTGAGGTCGGAGACTGGCAGCGATTTCCAGAACAGAATGCTGCGATCGCGGCGCTCTCCGTACAGAGCGTCGAGAGAGTAGAAAATCCCGACGATAAAACCCGTCCCCATGACCAGACCTGCCGCCAACTGGTACGGTATGTCGAGCGGCTGGTGCCGATGCGTCGGGCTGAGCGTCAACCCGGTCAGGAAGGCGAGCAGAAAAACGGCGGCGGCGGCCAGCGGGGCGATATAGATCGAACGGTGCTCCCACAATTCGCGCCGCACCGACCAGTACATGCGCCGACTGGCGGTGATAACCGCAGGTGCGGTTACCTGCGAATCGAGAGGAGACCCGGGCACGGTGTTTGATGGAGCGCTCATCGAGTCTCTCCTGGGGCCGCGCCGGTTTGATTGCTGAGCACGGCAACAAACAAGTCGGCGATGCTCGGCGTTCGCACGTCGCCAAGCGCGGCGAGTTGCTGGCGTTCGACACGATCGAACAGCAGGATGCTACGCCCAAAGACTTGGCGTTCGTGAATCGGCTTCAGCGCCCTGGCTCGGGCGACCTGCTCGGGATTCACCATCACTTCCAGATAGCGCGACTCGAATTCTTCCATACTGCAATCGAATACGATGCGGCCGCGGTTAATGAACATGACATCGGTCAGGACGTTCTGAATCTCTTCCACTTGATGGGTGGTCACCACGATGGTGCGACTTCGATCGAAGTAGTCATTCAGCAGCGAATCGTAGAACTGCTTGCGATAGAGAATATCAAGACCAATCGTCGGCTCGTCGAGCACCAGCAATTTCGCGTCAATGGCCATGATCAGAGCGAGATGTAGTTGCGCCACCATGCCCTTCGACAATTCCCGGACCCTGCTGGCGAGCGGGATGGTGGTCTTGGCGAGAAAACCTTCCGCCTTCGCGCGATCGAATCGCGGGTGCACACCGGCGAAGTAGTCGAGCGCCTGCCAAACGCGGATCCAGCGCGGCAACACGGCGACATCGGCAATGAAGCATGCATCGCGCATAAGCTGATCGCGCTCAGTCCACGGGTCGCGTCCGAGCACTTTCAGTTCTCCCTGATAAGGGGTGAGTCCGAGAATCGCATTGAGTGCGGTAGTCTTGCCTGCGCCGTTCGGCCCGATAAGTCCGAGGATGCGACCCTGTTCGACACGCAAATTGATGCCGTCCACCGCGATCGTTGTTCCGAACGCCTTCCGGAGACCCCGTGCTTCTATGCATGCCATGGCTTTAGCGCTCCTCTTTGCGGGGCTTCGACCTGCGTTTTGCGGCAGCATCCAGTTCTTCCGGTGTCAGGCCGAGCCGCTGAATGGTTGCGTGAACCCTGGGCCATTCCTCGACAAGAAACCTCTGCCGTTCGCCCTCTAGCAACAGCTTGCGTGCGCCAGTATTGATGAACATGCCCAGGCCTCGCTTGCTCTCTACCAGCCCCTCATCCACTAATTGCTGATAGCCCTTCAGGACGGTGAGCGGATTGACACGATATTCGGCCGCGACATTGCGCACCGAAGGAAGCGGATCACCTTCCTTGAGCACGCCGTCGAGTATCATCGCGACGACACGGTCGCGAAGTTGTCGGTAAATCGGCTGACTGTCGTTCCACTCGCGTTCCATCAGGTTTGCCTGTTGTTCCTTGCTGGAAACACGCTTGCGTTATTTTGCCCGCTGCAGGTCGAAGTGCGCGTGCACCGGCTTGTCCCCTGGCAGCAGGTAGGTCCAGTCCTCGGTGTGATGGTTGTCATCGATGATGGTGAACACCGAGTGGTACATGTGTCCGTGCTTATTGCTGCCGGAAAGATCGGCAAAATCGAATTCCAGGGTCTTTCCGTCCGGCGACATTTTGCCGGTCATGCGCGGCCGGTTTCCCGCGTCGCAATAATGGACCAGCGTAAGCCGGTCTGCTTCAACGTCAACGTACAACATCGTGACGGGATGGTCGTATTTTGCGGGGTCCAGCGGCGTTCCTGCCTCCTGGAACTCGTGCACGAGGACGTTTCCCCGCGAGGTCACGCGCATCGAGACGTGCAGAGGTTTGATGTCCACTTTCGCTTCTACCGGCATGTCTGTCTTCACCGGGCCTTCCCAATCCCCCGCGAGGGTTTTCATTGCGTCGAAGGAAGTCTGCGCCTCGGACTTCGGCGCGGGAGCCTTGGGCTCAGCCATCTTGTGCGCGTCGGATTGACCGAAAGCCACGGTGGCGAGCGACATCAGAACAACGGACAGCACTAAATGAAGGGATTTCATGTTTCATTCTCCTCAAGAAATTCAGCTCTTCCTGATCTCGGGTCGGTGTTATTGGCTAGCGCAGTCACTTGCGATCAATCAACCTCGACAAACCCATCGTCACATACTGTTATAGTTAACTATAACAGTATGTCAGATGTCAAGCAGTTTCTTGGCTTCCTCGTTCGCTGCAATTGAGATGAGACAGAGCGTTCTCGTGGTCGGTGGCTCAAGCGGGCAATTTGACTTCATGGGAGTTAGGGCCCGCTTGCATGGCGAATGAGTTAGCCTACGGCGCGGATGGGGACTTCGATCAGTGAAGGGGAATCTGAGGCAACGGAGCGCACCAGCGCGGCGGCGAGTTCGTCGCGGGATGCGATGCGAACGGCCCGTACGCCATAGCCCTGCGCAATGGCGCAGTAGTCGATGCCCGGCAAGTCCATACCGGGCAGGCCAGTGGCCTTGAGGGCGCCGGCGAACCACTTCAGCACGCCGTACTCGTCGTTGCGCAGGATCACGAAAGTGGCGGGCACACGATAGTGCGCCGCGGACCAGAGACCGGTGATAGCGTAATTGGCTGATCCGTCGCCGATCACGCCGATGACTGGTCGGCCGGGCTCGGCGAGTTGCACCCCCACGGCGGCGGGAATGCCGAAGCCCAGGGCACCTGCGGCCGGAAAGTAGAAGCTCCGCGCGCGGTCGAGCCCAATGCGCTGCCAGAAGGACTCGGTGTTGGATGTCGATTCGTTGACGATGACCGCCTCGTTAGGTTTGACTTCGTTCAGCACGTCGAACACGGTCTCGGGGCTGAGTGGCACGGTCCTGTCGGTCGCTGGCCCGAGACGCAGCCGTGGCTGGGGCAGCGGACGCTCGGAAGGCGCGACGGCACCGGCCAACTGGCACAGCACGAGCTTTGGATCGGCGACAATGGCGTCTCCGAAGGGGGCGCGTGCGGCTTCGGCGGGATCGCTAGTGACGACGACAAGCTGCGCACCTTCGGGCAAATAGGCGCCGGGCACGTATTCATGGTAGCGAAAGACCGGCGCGCCGAAGACGAGGATTAGGTCATGACCGGTGAGCTTCGCTGTGAGCCGACCGATGGCGAAGGGTAAAACTCCCCGGAACAGCGGGTGGTTGGTTGGGAACGGGCAGCGCGATGAAGACGGCGCGATCCACACGGGCATGCGGCTTGCCTCGGCCAGCTGCACTGCTGACTGGAACGCGCCGGGTTCGTCGAGTTCCGCGCCGACGACGAGGACTGGATTCCGCGCTGCGGCGAGACGCGCTGCCAGGCTCTGTACGATCGTGGCCGTCACCGCACCGATCGAAGTGACGTTGCGTGCCATCAAGAGGTCGGCCGAATCCTCAGCGGGGGCGGCCCAATCATCAAAGGGCACCGAGACGAAGACGGGCCCGCGCGGGGGGAGCATGGCGGTATGAATGGCCCGAGCGAGTGCCGCCGGCACGTCTTGCGGTCGCGGAGGCTCGACACTCCATTTCACGAGCGGTCGCGGAAGTTGCGTGGCGTCAACGTTTGTGAGCTGAGCCTCTAGCGCGATCATCGCGCGAGTCTGCTGCCCGGCCATGACCACCAGCGGTGTATGCGAGACGGTGGCGTTGACCAGCACGCCCATGGCGTTGCCGAGGCCGGCGGCCGAATGCACGTTGACGAGCACAGGCCGCCCAGTCGCTTGGGCATAGCCGTCAGCCATGGCCAGCACGACGCCTTCGTGCAATCCGAGGATGTATCGGAAGTCGCTCGGGAATTGACTGAGGAACGGCAGTTCGTTCGAACCGGGGTTCCCAAATACAGTGGTCATTCCGTGCGTGCGGAGAAGTTCGTAGGTGACCTGGTGCACGGTTTTCATCAGAGCAGGACTCTCTTCAGCTTGTTGAAGCGATTTCAGTCTAGCACCAAGGTCCCTAAAAGAAGCCAAAGCCGAGTACGCGAAGTTGCAGTAGCGAACTGCACTGCAAAGGGAGACCGGACGCACTCCATTGGCCAGAGCGCGACCGCTAGTGTCGTCAGTTGCTCACTTGGCGGGTAACGGGCAGCCTTTGCCCAGTCCGGTAGGGTGAGAGTTGCCGACCATCCAACCACAAGCATGCGAGCGCCCTTTTGCGGCATCCTGCCGGTGAGGCTATCTACCAGTCGCCGTGCTTTCCCCTTGTCAAACTAGGAGAGTACTCGTTACACTCCTAGTTTGACTAGGAGAACAACGCAGTGAGTAATCCCGCGGAACTACTCCCAGGCACACTCGAAATGCTGATTTTCAAAGCGGTGTCCTTGAAACCGCTGCACGGCTGCGGTGTCTCGTTGCGCATAGGCCAGATTTCAAACGATGCGCTTGAGATTCCCCGGGGGCCCTTGTATCCGGCCCTCTACCGCTTGGAGCATCACGGTCTCAGCACTGCCGAGTGGGGGCAGAGCGAGAACAACCGCCGGGCGAAGTATTACCCCTTGACCGCTGCGGGGCGTCGCCGCTTGCGTGAGGAAACGGCCGGCTGGAACCGGTTGGCGTCTGTGATTGCCGCGGCCTTAAACGCAAGGTCGGAGGAGGTGTGACATGATCCAGCGCCTTCGTTCTTTGTTTCGCGTGCTCACTCGGCGGCGTGATTTCGAAGAGGGAATGTCCGAGGAGCTCCGCTTTCACATCGAGCAATACACGGACGAACTGGTGCGCTCCGGTATGACGCGGGAAAAAGCGGCCCGCCTGATTCGGGCGGAGCTTGGTAGCCCTATCAACATCAAAGCGGATTGCCGGGAAGCTTTTGGCATGCACTTCTTCGATGAGTTTCGCAGGCAACTGAGTTACGCCGCCCGCCTGCTACGAAAGACCCCGGCATTTACAGCTACCGCTCTCCTGACACTCGCCGTTTGCTTCGGCGCGAATCTAACGATTTTTGCCGTGATCGATTCGGTGCTGCTCCGTCCCCTGCCCTTTCCTGAGCCCGACCGGCTCATGATGATATTCAATACCTATCCGAAAGCCGGCGTCGATCGCGACGGGTCCTCGCTGACCAACTATTACGAACGCCGAAGTCGTATTCCTGCCTTCGCCTCGCTCTCGATCTACGGCTATGGAACGGAGATTGTCGGTGAGCCCGGCTCAACGGAACGCCTTCAGACCCTGCGCGTGTCTCCGGATTTTTTCTCTACTCTTGGGCTCGGCCCCGCGATCGGACGCACTTTCACGGACGAGGAAACTACTTCTGAAACCAACCACGTGGCCATTCTTTCCGACACGTTCTGGCGACAACGATACAACGCCGATCCCAACGTGATTGGAAAGCAGATTCGCGTAAACAGCGTTCCCAGAACGGTGATCGGCGTCTTGCCTCCCAGATTCCGCTTTCTCTCTTCCGATGCCCGGGTGTTCCTGCCCCTTGCATCGCGCCCGGAAGATCGCGCGCCATCGCGGCGGCATTCCGGCGGAAATGTGATCCAAATGATTGCGCGCCTCCAACCGGACGCCACGCTCGGACAAGCCCAGTCGGAGATAGACGCGCAGAACGCGGCGCTGGAAGTCGACGACCCGCAGGCCAAGATGATTGCCGATGCGGGTTTTCGCTCGTTGGTGGTGCCATTGCGGGCGGACCACGTCGCAGCCGTGCGTCCCACACTGCTGCTGCTGGAGGCAGGCGTACTCGTTCTTCTTTTGATAGGCGCAGTCAACCTCGTCAACTTGCTTCTAATCCGCGCCAACGGCCGAGTTAAGGAACTAGCCGTTCGCCAGGCGCTTGGCGCAGGTTGGCGATACCTCGTGAGTGAAGTGGTCGTCGAAACCACCTTGCTCACGTTCGCCGGAGGATTACTCGGACTCGCCGTTGGCGCCGGCGGAATCCAACTGCTGCGCGGGTTCGCCGCTGATCGCCTACCCTTGGGAAGTCGCATCGTTTTTGACGCGCGATTGGCAATGGTCAGCCTGGTCGCAGCCATCGTCATGAGCATCGTGTTCGCGATGCCAATCGCCTGGTTCTATCTTCGGCGGCATCTCGGAAATGCTCTTCAATCGGAGAGCCGTGGCGGCACGAGCGGGCACGGCGCTCAAATCCTGCGTCACTGTTTTATCGTCTCTCAGATTGCCCTGGCGTTCATGCTGTTAGCCGGAGCCGGTCTGCTCGGCCTCAGTCTTCAGCGAGTGATGGCCGTCTCTCCGGGCTTCCAGTCCGACCACGTCCTCACTGGGCAAATCTTGCTTCCCTGGGCAAACTACTCGGAGGCAGCCCGTCTGACATTTGTGGAACGCTTGATGGACAAAATCGGCCACTTACCGGGAGTGTTGTCCGCAGGCGTGGTCAACAATGTGCCCTTCAGTGGCAGCATCGGCAAAAGCGCCGCCACCGTAATGGGTCATGTTCTCCGCCCCGGCGAATCAGTGCGAGGGCACTATTCTTACGGCGTCGCGGACGACTATTTTCGTGCTATGGGCTTCTCCCTGAGGGCAGGACGTTTCCTCATCGCTGACGATTCACGTCGCTCCGAGCGAGTCTGCGTTGTGGATGAAGACTTCGCGCGATATTACTGGCCGCAAGCCAGCGCGATTGGCCAACGTCTATGGGACGGCTCCGAAGCGGGGAAGGATGCCGAAGCGTTCACTGTCGTCGGGGTAGTTGGAAGGGCGAAACAAGCGGGGCTCACCGAAGATGGAGCCCAGGGCGCGATTTATTATCCTTACGCTTTCCGCATCGGTGACAGCGTCTTCGTCGCCGTCCGCACGAGCCTGCCCCCGGATTCGTTCGCCTTGACATTGCAGAAGGCGGTCCGACAAATCGACGCAGACGTGCCGGTCAGTGATCTTCGGTCGATGGACACTCGCATTGCCGACAGTCTGGTCGCCCGTCGCTCACCGGCATTGCTGGCTGGCCTCTTCTCAGGGATAGCTCTGCTGCTCACCTCCATCGGCACCTATGGAGCGCTGAGTTACGCCGTGACACAACGCCGCCGCGAGATTGGAGTGCGGATAGCCCTCGGAGCGCAACCCGGGCAGATTCGAATCCAGTTTCTCTCACTCTCACTACGCCTGCTAACTGCCGGAACCGTGTTGGGCTTGATCGGAGCATGGCAGGCCGGCCGCGCAATGCGGTCGCTGCTCTTCGAGGTACCTCCGCTTAACGTTGCGGTCCTCGCTGCTGCCGCGTGCGTGACGGCAGCAGTGTGTCTCGCCGCCTGCCTCCTGCCATCGCAACGTGCCGCGCGCATATCCCCCATGGAGGCTCTCGCCGAGGAGTAGAGATCCCCTCCAACCCGTTGCGCTAACGTGCAGGGTCATGCGTCGCAGTGTGCAATTCAGCCCGAGTCGGGAGGAAGCCTTCCAACTTCCGGTTTGCCGGCACGACAAACCGGACAGAATCGCCGAATCCGCGGCTTGTTCGTGAACGCCAACCTAAAGAGCAGCAGGAGCGGATTCGTTCGAACAGATTTAATGGGATGCCGGCAAGGGCGATTGTGCCGATTGCGATTTCGGCTTTCTTCTCAGAACCGCTGCGGAAAGCAGGGTGATGGCGAGGCCAATCGGGAAGGGCTCGATGAAAGTCATCAGTGAGTTGAAGAGAGGGTTTTCGTACTGCTCCTTGAATTTCTTCAGTTGCTGAACTTTCACCTGGACGGCTGCAGGACTCGCACCCGAGGCCTTGAGCTTCTCGATTGTTTGGGCGCCATATTTGTCCATGAAATCGGGGGGGAGGAAGTTGAAGTAGAGAATTTCCCAGGTCCCGACATAAAAAATGCACGAGATCAGGGTAATGCAGATCCCCACGGCAAAAGCTTTCGTGAAGGTGATCTGGCCGTTGCCGACGTTGTCGCGGTACGAGCGGATGCCGAAGAACACCAGCAAAAACGAGAGCACGATGGCCGTGTAGCCGATGACCAAGCCCTTGGTAAAGCCCATCTTGTGCATGAACGGCACGGTGGCCACCATCATCAGCGAGGAAAGAACGCCAGAAATCAGCCCGAAAGTCAGCACCGTCTTTTTCATAGATTTAAGTCTCCTGTTGTCTCAATTCCTTGAAACTTGGTTTAACGTGCCCGAAATTTAGCGGTGGCCGCCGGCGCTGCGGTCAGTCTTCCTTTGGCGTTGGCGGTTCCCATAACGCAATGCGGCTGCCGTCTGGGTCGGTGACCTAGGCGAACCGGCCGTAGTCGAAGTCTTCGCGCGGGGGATCGATTCCTGATTTCTTTAGATCTTCGAGCAGCGAGTCGAGATTGTCGACGCGGTAGTTGATCATGAAGCTGGCTTTGCTCGCGGCGAAATATTTCGTCGTCTGGGGGAAGCTGCACCACGCAGTCAAGGCTTTGGGACCGGGCTCGGTACCATCTGGCGCTTGCGGTTCGCGCCAGTGAAACGATCCTCCATGGCCGTGCGGTTCGCGCTGGATGCCGAGATGCTTCTCATTCCAGTCATAGAGCTGCGGCGGGTTCTCTGATTTGAAGAAAATTCCGCCAATGCCGGTTACGCGCTTCATAAGCCTCCCTCACCAGATCTCACGGGCCAGAAGTGTAGCGGGTGACGTCAACGTTGTCGTCACCCTTTTGGGTGATTCTGCCTTCCAGGACGGAAAATCACCCTTTCGGGTAGGGCGCCTCCGGGCAGGCGAACGATTCAAGGAATCAGCCGGGCGGTTTTGCCGATCTGCACCGCCTGGGTGCGCCGCTTTGCGCCCAGCTTATCAAACAGCCGGCTCGAATGGGTCTTCACCGTGTTTTCGCTGACAAAGAGCCGCCGGGCAATCTCCCGGTTGCTCAACCCGGTGGATATCAGCCCGAGAATCTCCAGTTCGCGCGGGGTGATGCCGAGCTGCCTCACGCGCCTCTCGTCCGCGGCGAAGGGACCTGCGGTCGGCACCGGGACTTCCTTCATGATCACTGCCGGCTTCTTTCTCGTGAGCGTCTGCCCCAGCCAGATGCCCAGTCCCGCAAACAGCGCCGCGACCAGCGCGCCGTAGATCTCCACCGAATGCTCCACGACCAGGAAGCGGTACTCCGTAAGTTTCAGCACTACGATGAGCAGGCCGCCGCACACGCCGTAGAGCAGGATATCGCGCACCGCGCGGCGGCGCGAGCCCGGGTCGGATTCCTTCGTCATGGTCACGGCAGGCCATGATATCTGAAGACTTCGGCATTGGGGAGCGCCAACCTCTCCTAGCCGGGCACACGTAATCGATACCCTGCGCCAGGACTTTTTCGAGGCTAATACCTCGTGGCAAGGATCACGGACCACTCCCCAGAAAACAAACGCGTAAGCCATTTGCCTTCTCGCACCATTGCTAGTACACCGCTGTCCCTTGCTCGGAAACAACTCCAGTCCAGGAGTCCCGTCGAGGGAAACCTTGGTAGCTATCACCGATTTGTGGACAAAATCTCAGCCAAAATATTGGAGTAAAACATTTTTCGAAATATAAAGTTTGTGCCGATTCCCTGCACATTTCTTGGGGCAACAACGGGGTAATACGAATTCCGCCCCTTTCTTTTCAGTTCCGTAGAAGGCCAGGTTGCAGCCCAAAACTCCCTTGTTCTCACATCGCTGGTAGATTCGAATCCCATCGGCTCCACCAAATTCACATTTTTTTGCATTTCTCCTGTGCTTATTCCTCTATCAGCCCTCTTAAGGCTCTCGAAGGTCCAAGCATGAAACTCCGAAACGCCCTGACTTTCTGCACGTGCCAGGAATGCCTGATCCTCCAGGCTACCTAATTCCCTTAAATCACGACGGTGCTAAGTCACAATTCAGATGTATTCAAAATACCGATGCTGCGGCAAAGGATCCACTGCTGGCCCGAGGATCTCCTCCACTCGTTTTCTTTGCGAGCCGAAGGCCAGCTCCCGTTTCTTGTATTTCCGTAAATTGCATTTCCCACATGGCGGCTGACAAAACTTGTAAAACTCCAACAAATGTCGGCGACTCCCTCGCAGCAGGACAGCTACCTGTGGAACCGTCCAGGCATGCTTCGAAGGTTCCCCAATCGACTCTTGGCCCGGCGAGTTTTGCATTGAGGTTCAGGGCGAGGCCGGTGTCCATTCGTTTGGCCTTGCATGCCATCCGTTCCATCGAACTTACAATCCTAGATGCAGTTCAAACTGCAAGGAAAGAATGAATTAACTTTTTGGTGCACGCGACTAAGTTTTGCGGGGTTGCTTTCAAAAGCGCCCGCCCGACTTAATAGCCGCCACGGTGCTGATGGGACGGTGCAGCGAAACGCAGTCCGAGCAGAAGAAGAGAAGACCTCTTAGAGGTACACCTCATCCGCTGGTTTTTGATGGTAGCGAGAATGAGTTCAGGTAGAATGCTGGGACCATGGCGAAACTTACATTTTTGGGCGCGGCGGGCTGTGTAACGGGATCCAAATATCTGGTGGAGGCGGCCGGCGAGCGGCTACTGGTGGACTGTGGGCTATTTCAGGGGCTCGCGGACCTGAAGGAGCGGAACTGGAATCCGCTGCCGATCGACCCGAAAACCTTCGACCATGCGATTTTGACGCACGCGCATCTGGACCACACCGGATGGCTGCCCGTGCTGGTGCGCAGCGGCTTCAATAAAACAATTTTTGCGAACCCCGCGACGATTGAGTTGACGGAAATTCTTCTGAAAGATTCCGGACACCTTCAGCAGGAAGATACCGAGAACGCGATCCGTAACAAGTGGAGCAAACACGCCAACCCGGAACCGTTGTACACCAGCGATGATGTGGAACCAGTTTTGAAATTGTTGCGGCCGATGCCGCGTAATGGTGGCTTCGACATTTCGCCGGTCTTTCAGGTGGAGTCTTACGATGCAGGGCATATATTGGGCTCATCGAGCCTGGAACTGACGATTAACGAAAATGGCAAGAAGACGGTAGTAGTTTTTTCAGGTGATATCGGCAGATACGACCAGCCGATATTGAATGACCCCACACCGCCAGTAACAAAACAGATCGATGTGCTGCTGTGTGAATCGACGTACGGTGACCGCGAGCATCCAGATGGTGACCCGTCGGCGCTGTTGGCGGATATCGTGAATCGAGTTGTGAAACGCGGTGGATCAATCGTGATTCCGGCATTTGCGATTGGACGCACGCAGACATTTATGTTTTATCTGAAGCAATTAGAAGACCAGCAGCGCGTGCCGGAAGTACCGGTATATGTGGACAGCCCAATGGCATTAAACGCGACGGATTTATACCTGAAGCACAAGGAAGATCACGATTTGCAGTTTTCGCGCGACGAACAGGATGGCGGCGATCCGCTGAATGTGGGCGGATTCCATTTGGCGCGGACGGTGCAGGAATCGAAATCCATCAATAACGTGAAGACGCCGTGCATTATTATTTCGGCAAGTGGCATGATCACGGGCGGGCGTGTGCTGCATCATCTGGCGAACCGGCTGGGCGACGCGCGGAATGCGGTTATCCTGGGTGGATTCCAGGCCGAGGGTACACGGGGACGGGCACTGCAGGAGGGCGCGAAGACGCTGAATCTATACGGACAGGTGGTTCCTGTGAAAGCGGAGATCGTCGAAATGGGACAGTTTTCGGCGCACGCGGGGAAGAGCGAACTATTGCGTTGGATGGGCGGATTGCAGGCGCAGCCAAAACAGGTATACCTGACACACGGGGAACCGGAGTCGGCGCAATCACTGCAGAAGGCAATTGGGGAGAAGATCAATTGGAAGGCCAGCGTGGCTCGGTATCTGGAGACAGTGGAATTGGGCTAGAGCACCGGCGCTGTCACAAATTTACGTTCATAAATATAAATTAAGTGGCGCGAACAATGGAGCACTGCGTGGGGTCGGGTGCAGACCGTGTACAAACTACCTTGTAGACGAACAGTAAACTGGCCGAGGCAGAACACTACAGAAAATCATAGTAACTTGGGTGGAAAGTGACTGCTAATGGAAAAATGTTTGAAACGCGAGGAAACATTTTACGCGTAACTCTCGTCTATATACGCAAGACCACTCGCGGGGTAGGAGACTAACCACCACAGGGCAACCGACCGTCAGTCTCCTACCCCATCTTCCTCCCGGAACTACCGGGCGGAAAGTCACCCTGACCAAGCCCTAGCGCGATACTAAGGGCGCTCGGTTTGTCGGCAAATCACGGGACATTGGGGCAATTTCCGCCAATGTGAGCCCGGCGACAAACATCGGCAGAGGCGAAACACGTCCCCACCGATTCAATTCCCACTTTGCTCGCAGGAACTTTACCTCCGGTCGCAGTGAAACGTCCAGTACCATTTTGCAGGTTCCTTGATAAAACTGCTGAGGAAGTTTCAGTAGCGGCTTCCTCCCGAAGTCCTGGCCGTCGACGGAGCCCCAGATAGAAACGTCGAGGGATTCCTGTTCGATCTGGTCGATGATGGTGAGGCTACAGAAGAAAGTACGGGTGGAGTTTTCGGAAATAGCAAAGGTCGCACCATCGGCGTTTGATTCGAGCCTGGTGGCGGCGGGGATGAGTGCGAGTTCTAGTGCCAAGAAATATACCTTCCTAGTTTGACCGGATAATAGCACGAATCGGGCGGTTCAATCCGTGCTGAATATCTCAAGAAGCTTCGCCTGCCGCTGTTGCTAGGAGCAGGCGTTCCAGAAGTGGCTGATAAACATCCCTGCCACGAAGTCGATCCCTCCATCGCTCGGGAATTGCAGGGAATCCATCACGAATTCCCGCAAGACCACCCGCAACGCAGGCTGTTGTGTCGGTGTCGTTTCCAAGCGCAATTGCCGCGCGGACGACATTTTCGTACGAGTTATGTTGCAGGACGATGCGCGCGCTCCACAGGGTGTTCAGTACGTAGCCAGAACCGGCTGCGGAACATTTATGTGCAGGCTCGAGGATGAATTCGGCTTCCTGGGCAGCCTGCACGTCTGATTCGCTGCAGCGTAGAAATTTCTCGGACGCAATTTCCCAGCCGTCCCCGGCTCCTCGCAAAAGTTCGCGAGCCCACAAACAGTACATCGCACAACAGAGTTGCGAGCGCAGGTGGCCATGGGTGACCAGGGATTGTCGCCGTGCGTCTGCGTAAAGTTCGTCGTCCGTGCCCGTGTGCCATAGGGCGAGCGGTAGAACCCGCATGAGCGAACCGTTGCCGTTCTGTTCTTCGTCACTAGGACCCGCGGTTTCTGGCGGTTCGCCATCGACCAGGGCACGCAGCGCGGAGCTTGTCTGAATGCCACAATCAAAAATCAGGTGATCGGGCGTGTAAGCGCCACGATGAAACCAGGCAAGCAGCTTTGCTGCAAAATCGGCAAGATCAAGCTGGTTGCGCTCAAGAATGGAAGCAAGCAGGCAAAGGGATTGTGCCCCGTCATCGGACCATGTTCCTGGGGGAACTGCATGAGCCGGTCGTCCGAAGCTCGATGGAGGAACAAATTCGATTTCAGAAATAGGCGGCACTCTAGAGGGCGCGGAAAACTCGTAAGGAACTCCCAGCGCATCGCCAACAAGAAGACCCACCAGGCCTCCGGAAATTCGCTCCTTGCGGCTTATCATCCTAAAAACTTAATCGAAACGAGGAAGATTTGCGAGAGTCAGTCGACGCGCCAGGCGGAGTGCTCTGGCCAGTCGCGCATGACTTCGGTGGCCCAGGCGGTAGTCTTGTCAGCGTGACAGGTGGTGCAGGGATTGGGGATCTTGTATTTGTCGGTCATCGCCGGGGTGACGAAGGCAAAGGTGTGTGAACGGACTTTCAGGTCGGCAATTTCCGTGGCGATTTTCGGCATGTGGCAAGCGATGCAACTGCTGCCTGCCGAACCCTTTTTGTGATGCGTATGTTCCTCGATCGTGCCGGTGCGCGGGCCATTGAGGGTTTGCGGACCATGGCAGTCCATGCAAATCTGATCGCCGGGTTTTCGCAACTGCGCGTAATGCTCCGTGCCGTGGACATCGTGGCAGGTTGAGCAGGTGACGCCGCGGCGATACATCAGGCTCTGCACGAAATCGTTCCCCTGCATGCGGTTTTTGTGTGCGGAGCCGTCGGGGTAATGCGTGAAGGTGGTTTCGCCAAGGATGTGGTCTTCCAGCTTCCAGTAGTCAGGCAGGTTTAGGCCCACCTGATAGCCTACTGGCCAATCGTAATATTTCCCTTCTAGAGGAATCTGCAAGGGTCGGCCTTGCGAATGGCACTGGATGCAGGAATCGTTGGCCTGAACGTAGTTCATGCGCGCGGGATTGAGAATGTTTCCGGCCTCGGGATGCGCGTTATGTTCGCTACCTGGGCCGTGACATTTTTCGCAGCCGACATTCCACTCTACGACCTTTTTGGTGTGAATGTCGTAGCCGACGGAGTGGCAACCATCGCAGGTTGGACCGGTGGGCCGCTGCATATTTTCTGCCGGATAAAACTCAGTCCACCAATCGGTGCCCTTCGCAACAAAATAAGGGAGCCATTTCCGCTGTGAAATATACCACTGGGCACCGAGCGGATAATAGTCGTCGCCAATTTTGGTGAAGTAGCGTTGCTTCCACTGGCTGCCGTAGACAAGCGCTACCTGAGCTTTCGTGAACCTGGAAATTGTGTTGGTGGTTAGATCGGGAATGATAGCGTCTGGGAATTCACGTGGATCGCGAACGACATTGGCCATCGGCGTCCTTTGCCAGTGCTCGTAGATCTCTGCGTGGCATTTCTGACAGGACTTTGAGCCGGCGTAATGCGCGGAACTGCTGATAGCGGCCTGTTGCGCGCGTTCTTCGGTGGTTTCCTGGCGCAGGCTGCGGATGAACAGGACCAATTTCCAGCTGTCGTCGGTATCTTCATCGTGGGGCTTGGCCCAACCCGGCATTCCCGTGAGTCGCACGCCATTGCGAATGATGTAGCGGATTTCGCCGTCGGTAAGACTCTGGATTTGTGCTGCGCGCAAATCGGGGGGCTTCGGATAGAGGTTGCGACCGATCGTGGTCTGCCCGGAGCCATCGGACCCGTGGCAGACGGCGCAGCGATTCAGATAGGATTCACGAGCTTCTTTCAACACATCGGGGGTGGGCTTCCAGGGATTTGATTTCAGGCGGGCGCTGTGCGGAATGGATAGCTGGCGTGCGACATGGGCCACAGCTTTCTCTGCGAAAGAAGGTTCGTCAGCCGTGCTGAAACCGCGCCGAATGACGTGCATGGCGTAGAGGCCAAAGGCAATAAGGGCTGCACCGAAAAGAAGGAGTAGCAGCTTCCTGTTTTTCATTTCGCAGCTGTCTCCAAATGGCCGATTAGATACTCACGCTTTGAGAATACCACCCAAATCAAGATGTCAGATCAAACATGTCCGCAGATCCACGCGCGGTACGTTGGCAGTCAAGATCATTCGGCTGCACAACCTTAGTCGCCCAAAAATCGGACGACAAGAAACATCGGGTCGCTTGGCAGAGGATGACCACCTGGAAAGGCACCTGGCTGCCCGGAGGCGGCCCCCCGAGGAAAGCTCAGGCGTGGAGATTGGCGAAGCGAGCTTCAGCAGCGGCCAAGGTTTCCTCTTTTTTGCAGAAGGTGAAGCGGACCTGACTGGCGCCGTCCTGGGCGTCGTGGTAGAAGCTCGAGCCGGGGACGCAGGCTACGCCAATATTTTCGACAAGGTATTTGGCGAAGGAGACGTCGCGCGATTCGGCGGGATATTTCTTCTCGTCAAACTTGAAACGTGAGGTGTCGGTCATGATGTAGTAGGCGCCGCGCGGCTTGTAAACGGTAAATCCGGATTTTTCCAGGATGCTCAACAGTCGCGCGCGCTTCTTGTCGTAGGTCGCTGCTAGTTTTTCGTAGTAGGACTGCGGCGACTTCAAAGCCAGCGCGCCGGCCTGCTGCAGCGGGGCGGCCGCTCCTACGGTCAGAAAATCGTGGACCTTGCGGATGGATTGCGTTGCATCTGGAGGAGCAAGCGCCCAGCCCACACGCCAGCCGGTGACGCTGTAGGTTTTCGACATGCCGTTGATGACGATGGTGTGATCGCGCATACCGTCGATTTGCGCCATGGAGATATGTTCGGTGCCATCGTAGAGGATGTGTTCGTAGATTTCATCGGTAATGCAGTAGGCGTTCCAGCGCAGGCAGAGTTCGCGAATGAATTCGAGTTCGCGGCGTGAAAAAACTTTTCCAGTGGGATTGTTGGGGGTGTTGACGATGATGGCTTTGGTGCGCGGACCAAAGGCAGCGGCCAGCTCCCTTTCGTCGAAGGTCCAATCGGGCGGTTGCAGCTTTACGAACCGCGGTGAAGCTCCGGAAAGAATGGCATCCGGGCCGTAATTCTCATAGAAGGGTTCGAACACGACAATTTCATCGCCGGGATTGATGATGGCCATCATGGAAGACATCATCGCTTCGGTAGACCCACAGCAGATGGTTATTTCGCGTTCCGGATCGTAGTTTACGTGCTGCGTGGCGGCAAATTTTTCGACGACGGCATCGCGCAACGGCTTCGCGCCCCAGGTTATGGCGTATTGATTGATGTCGTCGGAAATAGCCTGGCGCGCGGCTTCTTTGATCTCTTCGGGTGCGGCAAAATCGGGAAAACCCTGCGAAAGGTTAACCGCGTCGTGCTTGATGGCCAGGCGTGTCATTTCGCGGATGACGGATTCAGTGAATTGTTCGGCCTTGACGGAGAGCATACGGCGAGCGATTTTCGAAATGTTGGATTCGGGTGTGGACATGGGAATTTATTGTAGCAAGTGGTGCAAGTTTTTTGCGCGGAATGGTGGGGGTATCAGAGACAAGTGATCAGATAGCGGGAGACGGTTGGTCGGCGCTCGGAGAAATGGTAGCTAGCGGATCGGTCGAGATCTTCCGTCCTCGAGAACGGCCTCACGATGAAAGTTGTGCGCGTGCGGCTGGGGTTAACGAACAAAATCGGGAAAAGTCTCCAGCCTCAATAACCGAAAGTGGGGCACGCGGAAGTTCAAATAGCTATCGGGATTGGATGGCGGCCGAGACGGTGGTGGATTTGGGAGTTTCGCCGTAGATTTGGCGATACATTCCGGCGTTGCGGATGACGATCTGGACGTACTCGCGGGTTTCGGTGAAGGGGATGGATTCGACCAGTTCGGGGACTTCGTCGTAGTTGCGTTCGGATTTCCAGAGAGCGATGCGATCTTCGCCTGCGTTGTAGGCTGCAGCGGCGTATTCGGGGGCGCCGGTGGCACGCGTGAGGTCCGCAATGTACATCATGCCGAGCTGAATATTGACAGTGGGATCGAACAGTGAAGCCTTGGAGTATTTCACCTTGCGCTGCTTGGCGAGAATGCGTCCGGTCTTGGGGACGATCTGCATAAGGCCGATGGCGTTGGCGTGGGAAACAACGTCGGCTTGAAACGTGGATTCCTGGCGAATCAGGCCGGCGGCGAACATGGGATCGAAATCGTTACGTTCGGCTTCGCGGCGAAGTGTGGCTTCGTAGGGCAGCGGGAATAGAACTTTCCAGACATTGACCGGGACTTCGGAATATTTGCGTGCGTCGAAGTTGGGGACGGCCAGGCGTCCGTAAGCCATTCCTGCGGCGAAGTGGCCCTGATCGAAAGCGGCTTGCGCGGCTTCGACAAGGAAACGCGGAGAGGCAGTAGAGGCGTAGGCAGCCTTCAACTCGAGTTCGGCGGAACTGTCGAAGGCGATGGTGCGAAGGGCTTGCGCACGATTCCAGTGGTCGATAACATTCGCAGGAATCGGTTCGTCGAAAGGCCGCAAGGCAGGCGCGACAGGGATTTGCGCAAGCACATCGGTGGGATCTTCTTCACCAGCTCCTAATTTTTCCAAGTGCTTGGCCGCGTACTGGCCAAAATAAGTGGTCGGAAAACGTTCTGCGGCCTTTCGGTAGTAGCTGCGGGCATGACCGGGATTGCCGCTTCGTTCGGCATTGCGTCCCAGCCAGTACAGCGCGTTTACGGCGCCACCGCTGACCGGATATTTTCGCAGGAAGATGGTGACTTTCTCGTCGGCGATGGGCAGGCCCTGAAGGTAAGAGAGCCAGGCAGTGCGCCATTCGGCGTTATAGGCATTTTTTCCGCCAGGATAGCTATCCAAAATGCGCTGGTAATAGCTGACAGCCTTCGAGCGATCGAGCTGCACCCAATAGTAATTGCCAGTAGACATCAACGATTCTTCGCTCCAGCGGCTGAGCGGATATTTCGCGACGCATTTCTCAGCGGTGGAGAGCATTGCGCCTTCGTTCTTTTCAGAACGATAGGCCTGGGAAAGCGCGTAGAGTCGTTCGGCATCCGCGTCAGGATCAGAAATGTTGAGCGAAGCAAGTAAGGCAGGAAGCTGCTTGGGATGCTGGCGGCATTCGGCGACACGGACAAGAGAGCGTTGCCGTGTGGGATTGGAGGGGTCCTTCAGCATGGCCGCAAGTTTTTCGTATTCTGCTCGGGCTTCTTTCCATTTGTGAGCGTCGTAGAAGGCTTGTGCGCGCTGATCCTGCAATTCGGCGGTGGCATACGGAAATTCGCTGCGCAGCGCTCTGTTCAGCCGCGTAAGTGCAAGGCCGGCATCTTTCGATTCATCGGAAAGCGGGAATTTGTAGTAGATGGCCTGATAATCCTTGGTGGCGGGCACCAGTTTTTGAATCGCTTCATTGGCTCGGGCGCGCACCAACAATAAGGCGGGCTTCGACACGGCAGCAGGATAAGCGGCCAGGGCGTCCAGTCCATTCTGTGCCCTGCCGATTTCGACAGTGGTTGGCACGTAGGCCTGCAGGACAATCTCTTTGATGACGGTGTTGGGATGATCGCGTAATAGCGCCGCGAGATCTTGTGCCGCTTCGCCATTTTTGTGCATCGTGCGCTCGGTTTGTGCGGTCCAGAAGAGGGTGTATTCGTCGAGGATAGTGTCGCTCTTCGCTTTCGCCAGCCAGATGAGCGCCTGAGGCGAGCGGGCCTTGGTGTAATCGTCGTAGCCTAGTGCCAGAGCGGCGCGCTGCGCCCAAACGCTTTTGGAATTCTTGTTGGCGAACGAGGCGAGTTTGTCGTAGGAACCGGGAATGCCCTGATGGAGTTCACGTGCAAGTGTAGCCAATTCCCTTTGCAGGCTGGCATCTTCGGGTGTTGCGGAATCGAGTGCGGGAATGGTGGTATCCGGCTTGCAACCGGTGCGACAGGCCGGGGATTTCGGGTGAACCGGCTTCTGCTTTTTCTTGGTGGACTGGGCAAAAAGATCGAGCGAGCCGGTGAGGGAGAGGCACAGAATCAAAATCAGATACAAAGCATAAGGAGCGCTTCGCTGTTGTAAACCTGATCTTGCAATAGACGTATTCCTTAAGGTCTGAAGCCCATCAGGAGGCAGCAAGCGAGTAACAAATTGACGAAGTCTTCTAGCGGGCTTTGCCTGCTGTGGCGTACGGATATTCGCCGAGTGCAGAGGCGTCGCCTTCGGCAAGGATTTCCACCATCCAGCGGTAAAAGTAGTCCACCGGGTGGTCCATGATGGGCTTGAATCTACGGTCGTACTCGCGATGAGCTTTCTCAATGTCGTCTTTCAATCTGATGCAGAGATCCCTGTTTTCACGGCCCAGTCTAACCTGTTCCGGTCTTAACATCTTAATATCCTGCATCGAAACTTTAGCCACACGATTCGCGCGGCGATGAAGCTCTTGTTCCTCAGAAGTTAACCGGTTGATGTCAAACTCATCGGTAACTTCAATGACGGCTTCGGATGCTTCTAATTCTACAGGAGCGGGTTCGAGAGTGGGAGTGCGGTGTGGCGCAACGGGAGTCTCCGCGGCTCGAGCAGGTGCGGCTGCAGAGACTGCCTGCGGCTGCGGCACGGGAGTTGTCGGGCGGGCGGGGGTAGCCGAAGCTTCGGGAACCAGAAGACCCATTACCTGGGTAATCTTGTCTTCCAACGGGGATCGTGGAGCAGGATTGAGTGCCAGGATGAGGAATCGAGACAACACTTCCAGAGAGGCGGCCAGCGCGGCGGCGCCGGATTGCGCACGCAACATCGGAGGCAATGCGTTTGTGGGTCGGCTGCTGGAGCAGGCGGCTACAACATCATTGACGGCCTGATTCAGCTCGTCGCTGGTGCGCTGAATGCGTTCAAGATTGTCGCGTAGCGCACGGGCTACGGCTTGTTCAAACGCGTTGGGTTCTGGTGACATGCCCTGTTTCCGGGGGTTTTTCGCCCGAAATTCTCCCGTTTGGTCATTCTGTAGGCCATGGGGGGTAGGCGTCAATCATCCTGCTGGGGCGATGTGCCCAGAAGTGACCTTGTGACTTCGGGTACCAAACCGGGGAGGGGGGTGGAGCTGGCTGTCGGCGAAAGTCGATTGTGGCCCAACCGGAGAGGTTGCGCCATGTGGGGTGGAAGAACCGGAAGGACCGGAGAAGGAGAAATTTGAACAGATGCCCAGGACAAATTGCTAAGGGTCCTCCCGGGCAGCGGCAGGAGTTCCAGGGTGCGGGGACTGACCGAGTGGACTAAGTAGATTGGATTTTGGTTGTGGCTGGCAGTTTGGATCGAGTCGGTTTGCGCGTGGCCCGCAGCGGCGGACGGCGCTTTTTGTTCTGTTCGTTGCATACCTGGATTAGGATTCTGGGACTGAGCCGGACCGGTGGCATGATGCCACAAGGTAAAGTTGCTGCTGAAAATTCTAGCAGCGGACATGGAAGGCTCCCTGATCTAGAGGATTGGAAAGGCAAATATAGAGCCAAAACAGTGGCATGCACGGCGAGAATAGACGCTGAGGTAAGGGAGATTAGTGGGACGGGCGTCGAAAGCGGTTGCACTAATCTAGAGTGTTGCCTGTCATGCCCATTTTGTATGCGGAAGACTCTGTGAAGTTTGCCGAGATCGCAAGAGACTTGGATCGTGATTTTACTCAAGCGCCTGAAGGCGAATGATCACGACTTCTGGGTAGGTACCGACGCGCAACGGTGGTCCCCAGGTTCCGACACCGTAGGAAGTGTAGACCTGGAGAGCACCGAGTTGGGATAAACCGTGGACGAAGCGGCGGTAGATTCGTGCGGCAAACCAGGTGTGGGGAAAGAATTGTCCGCCGTGGGTGTGGCCGGAGACTTGAAGGGATATTCCTGCTTCTTCGGCTACGACCGGGCGATCGGGTGCGTGTGTGATTAGGATGCTGGCTCTAGTTTTGTCGATAGCCATTCCGGCCAGGACGGAGCGCAAATGCTCAGTGTGCGTGGCGTCGCGATAAGGAACCCCTAGAAGTTGCAGGCCGTCGAGGTCGACATTTTTCTTGTCGAGGATGCGTAAGCCTGTTTTGGTGATGGCGGAGAGAAATGGACGGAGATCGCGAAACTCTTCATGGTTTCCTTGGCAGAAAAATGTACCGAGTGGCGGATGGAGATCGCGAAATGGATCGGTGGCACGCTCGGCGTTGATGGCGGTACCGTCGAACAGGTCTCCCGCGATAACAGCGAAATGAGGATTCTCACGATTGATGATGCGGACAAGATGCGCGGCGAAACCGCGATTGCGAACGTGGCCTAGGTGAAGATCGCTGATGAGGGCGAAGGTGCGCTCGTGCCAGTTGGCAGGAAGATTCTTCAGGCGAACGGAAATGCGTTTGATGCGAGGGATAGCGGCGTTGATCAGGCCGTAAATGCTGACGGTGAGCGCGGTGCCGAACAGGAGTGTGCCTGCGACTGGAATGGGCAATGGGATATTCAGAACGGCTGCTGCGCCGTAGAGCAGCCACCACGCCAGGGCAGCAAGAAAAAGATAATTGAAGATGCCGAGCCACACGGCGGCGGGGATGTACAGGACGCGGACAATTGTCGTCGAATAACGAAAGGCCAGGAGCGAGGTACCCAGGAAAATCGCAGCAAGGATAGAGAACAGTAACGCCAGAGGCCAAGCATATGGGTTCAGTTCTGGACTGAACGCCGCTAGCAACGTTTTGAATAGGAAAAAGTGCGCTAGAAATAAGATCGATTGGAAAACGAAGAGGAAGACAGCAAATCGACGGAGCATCTGGGTGGGTTTTATCTCCTTGGGCCGCAGGAAGCAGCTTTCTTGAGCCAGTTATATGATGTTGCAGAGCAGGTCGCGGGCATATCGGAGGACAGGAAGAAAATCGGAATTCCATCGTTTGGAATTTGATGGGCTTTGGGTTGCGATCCATCGACTGCGGTTTCCAAACGGCCAAGACTTTAGCTCTGGATGACAGGGACTCAGGGACGGACCGTAGTGCAAAGAAATTTTCGATTGGGTGGCCAGCTGTAGGCGGCCGCTGCAAAAGGCGATCACCCGAGGGCGGCGAAAACTCTGGTACGAAACTGGGTGTGGCTGTGCCCCAGCCCAGCACCTGCATCCTAGGGCACGATCGGCAGAACCAGTGCTGATGGGTGGGCCGCGTCATGCAGGATCGTATTCACGGCGCTGGTAGATTTGGAGGTAGTGGCGGCGGATTCGCCGGTATTGAGATTTCTGTCGAAACGCGGGAAATTGCTGCTGGAAACTTCCAGGCGGATCTGATGGCCGGCCCGAAACAGGTTGCTGGTCGCCCACAGATCGATGTTGAGCGCATAGACTTTTCCTGGAATAAGGAGGGCGGGAATTTCCTGCGAGTCACGATACCTGGCGCGGAGAATTCCTTCGCTGATGTTGATGACCGAGCCGTCAGGAAAAACGTCGACGAGTTTGCCAGTGAAATCGGTGTCGACCGCAGAGGAAGAAGCGAACAGTTCGAGTCGGACCGGGCCCGTCACTTCCAGATCGTGATCAAGTGGGGGTGTGGAATAGATAAGGACGTCTCCCCGGTCTTCCACGGGACGCTGATCGCGCGGGCCAGGGGCGAGATGGCTCCCATCACAACAGAGAGGGCCGCCGATGGTGGGAACGGGCTTCATAGGATCATAAGTAAACTTGTCGGCAGACTCATTGGATGGAGCTACGGTCGACAGTGAGCCATCACCTTTAGAAGAGTTTGCCGCAGTCTGCGAATGCAGAAAGTACTTGGTGTTTTTGGCGCGGGCTAGCGGCCAATCGGCTTCTTCGCGCCATTGATTCAACCCCATGACAAAAATCTTGACGCGGTTGCTGCCGGCAAAATCGTTTTGTACGCCTTTGAACAGGAAATCGTACCAGCGGAGTGTGATTTCAGTTTCGTCGAATTTCTCGGCTTCGGGGCCGTAATCGATTTCACCAATTTTGCGGCCACCGCCGGAATGGCCGCCGATGGTCACCAGCAGTTGCTGGCCTTTGCGTGCTTTTTCATTGCCAGCGTACACTTTCAGCCCTTCGTAATTGCGAAGCGAGCCGCCAAGAAAGATGTCGTACCACGCGGCAATGTGCAGCGCAGGAACCTTTATGTCGGCAAAATGCGCTTCGATGCTGACCGCCTTCCAATAGTCGTCGTAGGAGGGATGCTTCAGCCAATCCAGAAAATAAGGTGCGAGCACGGGCGTGCTGGCATTCGCAGCGCCGGGAGTCTGGAGATTGAAGAGCGGATAGTTGGTCAACGGAAGCATGTCCTCGCCGAGGCGCGCATTGGAAGCTTTTTGAATCGCTCGTTGGAAGGTGTCCTGGGCAAGACCTGAAGTCCAGGATTCGTTGAACCATTGCTCAAACGCGCCGCCCTGATAGGTCCAATTTTCGTGATAGTTGCTGGCAGTGACGACGGGACAAATTCCCGCGAGATGCGGTGGATGAGCGATGGCGGCCAGCATTTGCGTGGCACCGACGTAGGAACCGCTCCACATGCCGACGCGACCATCAGAATTGGGAAGTGCGGCCGCCCACTCGACCGTGTCGTAACCGTCTTCGGCCTCGTGAATGAAAGGATACCAGTCTCCTTCGGAAGAATAGCGGCCTCGAACATCTTGCATGATCACGAGGTAACCGCGAGAAGCGGCTTTGCGCGCAAATTCCATTTCGCGACCTGAGCCCGATTTGTTGTACGGGGTGCGCTTGAGGAGGATAGGAAATTCGCCTTCGGCATCGGGGCGATAGATATCGGCGCGCAGCGTGATGCCATCGCGCATTTTCACGGGAACATCGTTCTCTAACTTGACCGGGAAGGTCTGGGCATGCAAGAGCGGCGCACCATAGCTGATTAGGGAGAAATACAAAATGCCAAGACAAAGGGGGGTGAATCTCGAAGTCATTCGGAGATCTCCAAGGTTGCGGAGAGCGATGGTAGCGCGGATAGGGTGGTGGTGGGGAGAGCAAAAATGGTGCAGGTGGGGGATCGGGTCTGGTAATCCACAGTTCAAGCGACACGTCGCTCCGGATCATAAGTTTTTATATTTTGCAATGAGCAGGTGGATTGCGCATACGCCCGAGTATGATCTACGTTCGCCTGAGCCACTTGGTCATCAGGTAGCGACGGTGATCGAGGAAACCGCGGCGACGGTAGAGTTCGATGGCTAGATTGCCATGCGTGACTTCGAGATGCAGTGTTCTTGCATCGTGGTCGAGAGCAGCCCGTTCGGCCAGGTCAAGAAGTTGCCCGGCAATTCCCTTCCCACGATAGGCAGGTTCGACGAAGAGTTCGTCGATCCAGGCGCCCTTGCCGTGATATTCCAGGCTGAAATCGAAACACACCACGACGTAACCGACAGGGGTATGGTCATCCTGAGCGATGAAGATGAGTCCGCAGAAGGAGTTTTGGAGTAGCTCCAGTAGATTCTTTCGGACGATAAATTCGTCAAGAGGTTCGTCCCAAGGGTCGTCAAGCTGCATGTGGCGCATCAGGAAAAGCAAGGAATCGAGATCGTTAGAATCTGCAGGATGAATGGAGAGAGGCATGAGTAGATTCACGCACCTTGAACAGTGTCGGAATGAAAAGATAGCAACAGTTGGCTGGGTGGGCCAGGGGATGTGACACTTGGACTTGCGAGAGTTGATGCGCGACCAGCGCGTCAGAACCCTCGGACAGGAGTTCGTGTGTCGAGTACGAGGACTCCATACCCTCCGGTCTCTCAACAGGCGGGTGTGCACTAGTTTCGCCGGGTGGTCGATAGTCGTGGCCTTGCATCGCGTGGTGAGGGCGAAAGGACCGTCCAAGCTGCCGAATCACAATCTGTTTCCCCGACAGAGACCTCGCAAACCCCATCAGTATCAAGACTGCCAGGTACGGAACCCTCCCGAGCTGCAACCAGCGTTTTTGTACGGGAAGGTACAACCGTAAAATTATTACCTCTCGTTAAACGCAAAAGCGGTGGTGATCGACAATTCACAGAATTCTTCCTTATCGGTGGACATGGTTGTGGAAGTCTCGAGGCTGACGAAGGCGGGGGTACTGGCTATGGGCAAGTGCGGCAGGCCAAGCCAGCGCGAACGCACAACCGGGGAGCGGAATCGGGACTGGAGCTGTAATACCTGAAGACAGGAAGCACGCGCGTTGCACTGCGCGGATCGCAAGTACGACAGGAGCAGAGCGAGGCGGGAGACACGGCAGCACTGACGGTGCTGTCCGGGCTGAGTGACTTGATTAAACATGGATCGAAAATCGAACTGAAAGTGGAAACCTTTTTTCGCCCTACCTGGACCATGGCACTAAGGTTACGCCGCCGCACGGAGGCGGCCGAGATGCCTCGGAAAACCGAGTCAAGAAGGGGGTCATGAAGAGCATAGAATTTGGTGAGAGGCAGCTGGCATTGATCGTATGGATATTGTTCTGCATGCTGCTACCGGCAAGTCATAGTATTGAGTGTGATCGAGGAAGCGGCAAACTCCAGCGAGTAGGCAACGGAAGCTAGCGATGAGAAAGGTAAGGTTGGAGACTGATCCAAAGCGCCGCGACTTGGAGTAGGGTGAATGCGACGAATGCGATGATGCGCGTGGCGGGCTTCGCCGAAGCGGGCGAAGTAGAAAAGCGGTACAGGCCAATCAGACACCAACCGCCGATGAAGATGGTGAGGACGATTTCTGGACGGGAGAAATCTCCAGTAAGAACGTGAGCGAGTCCGAGCAGGTGAAGCCAGATGAGCAACATGATGAGTAGCCAGAAGGAAAATATAGCGAGCGCGGCGTAATGGCCCCAAGTGTTTCGTTGACCGGAGGCCACAAGAATGATGCAAGCAGGGAGAACCTGGACCATATGGCGCAACGGGGTGCCACTTACGAGGCCTACAAGAATCAGGCCCAGAATGATACCCATTATGCAGTAATTTAGGCGGCGATCCGTTTGCGGCATGGGTGCTCCAGTGAGGCTGGCCGGTTTTGCCCGGGAAAGACCCGGCAAGCGGGCGGCGATGCGGTGCCAAGTTCTAAATGATAATATAGGAGTGTCAGAGGGGGCGACACGGTTTCGACGGAAGTTGTCGCGTCTCGAAGGCATGCCGGGGCCCACCCGCCCGCAACAGGATGGAAACTAGAACTGCCAACAACAACTTGGCACTTGCTGCTTAATTAATTAAGCGCAACGCTTCCCTGGGCTTTGCTCATGGGCCCAGTCAGGAGCGTCACACAGTGAGCTGGCCCAAACCTTTCGGTCCGTAAGGCTTGGGCGAGAACCATCGGACTAGTCGGCCGCGTTTCTTGCTCATTCTGAGCGCGGAAGGCGAAACAAACGGAATTGAGCTAAGCATGTAGGCTTCGTGGCGTAGCGCTTTTCGGACGGGGGTTCGACTCCCCCCGCCTCCACCAACTAATTCCCGTGTTTTTATTGGCGTTTTGCCGATTTCTACGCCGAACTTCCTTCCACTGTGCCCAGTTGTGCCCAACTATTTTTGCACCCATCTTCCAGCTTCCCCTGCCGACCTTTCACCCAATGCGAATAGCTCTTCTCTGTGACCATTGTGTTGGAGTGGTCGAGAAGGTCAGCTACGGTCTCCAAGGAGTTCCCAGCCGTTAACAACTCTGTTGCAAAAGTGTGCCGGAATAAGTGCGCGTGGACGTGTGGCAGTTTTGCCAAATCGAATAACGTACGGAGCGCACGCTGGCAATTGCCAACCGTGGACTTCGGCTTCGAGGCTCCCGTCGAGAAATAATGGTCGCCCTTTGCGGCGATAGCGTCCAGAGCCTTGGTGACTATCTCGGGCAAGGGGCAAAACACGTCGCTGCCCGCTTTGGATGTGCGCAGGAAGAGTTTGTTGTTTCGGATGTCGTGCTTCCGAAGGGTCACGACATCCCGAATCCACAAGCCCGTGTACCGTATTACCAGCGCAACTGCGGGTCGCTGTATACGATTCTGCTTATCGGGATATTCGTCGCACGTTTTCAAAATCTTGCCGAGCTCTGATTTCGTAATCGGCGTCATTTGCGACGGCGTCAACTTTCCGGGTTTGATGGCAGACGCTGGGTTGACCACAACCCAACTACACCGCTGGCAAAAACGGAAGAACGCGCTAAGCGCTTCCCGTTTCTTTCGAGCCGGGATGTTCTTGTTCGGCCACGATTGACGGAATCGACGCAGGACATCGACACTCATATCTTAGATGTAGACTAATCCGTCGCCACGCCAACAATCATTACGCGGGACACGGCCCGGGAACTAGCAAGAATTTTTGGGATTTATGAAAGAAGGAGCGAGTCACTTCCAAAACAAACCGGGCTTGTCAATCAGTTCTGAGGCCACCCGGGTCTTCGTGATTCGTTGAATCTGATTATCTCGTTGCGGTCTTCCTCGAAGTGTTCCAGCAACACTTTATGAGCGTATTCTTTCTCAGCTCTAGTCCAGTTCACCTCATCGCTCGATATGCCTAGAAGCTGTTCAATCGCGGTGCGGATTAAAGCGTTGACGCTAACGTTACGGCTCTTGGCTTCTGCTCGAATCTTCTCCGACAACTCAGGTGTCAGGCCCAATAGAATGAACTTGGTGATGGTCTTAACCATACTTGCTGCGCTCGTCCGCACGTTGCTTCAACTTTTGTACACCCATTGGCGACTGTCTGGCAATAGGCTTCGGTGTTCCGTCTCCATTTCGCCCGACCTTTCAGAGACGGCCGAAAACTGCGGAGTCTACTGGTTGTCCTTGCGAACTCCCCGCGGCGACCTGCGTTCGTTCCAA
The DNA here is from genome assembly GCA_963741165.1 of Candidatus Acidiferrales bacterium. GTDB lineage: Bacteria > Acidobacteriota > Terriglobia > Acidiferrales > UBA7541 > Acidiferrum. Next base: position 534,925 of record CAVUHB010000005.1, read on the forward strand.
ATTTTCTCGCCGGAAAATCTGAAACTTAAGCGATAAGATTAGAAGATAATTGCGGCGCATCGTTTCGACCGGACCCGTGCGAAATATCTCCGGACAACGCTCACGAGGCTCACCAGCTCGAATAATGTTAATTTCGACAGCGTAGAACTCCAATGTCTGCTTGTACTCGGTGCATACGATGAATACCTTGGCGCAGTTCGGGAGATTCGGAATGGGCCAGTTCAGCAGGTTAAAACATTGAATGCAATGGGGACATGGAAACCATGGACTATTCGTAGCGTAGTGCTCGCATCGGATCGAGGCGGCTTGCCCGGACTGCCGGGATGTACCCAGCGGCGCAGGCCACCACGGCCAAAACAGCGGTGGCAATACCCATTGTGAACGGATCGTGCGGGGTCAGGCCAAAAAGCTGGCTCTGCACAACACGAGTCAGCGCAATGGAGGCGACGATGCCGGCCGAGACACCGATGGCGACTAGGAGGAGGACTTCGCGCATGACCATCCATATTACATTGTCGCGGGCGGCTCCGAGGGCAATGCGGATGCCGATTTCTCGGGTGCGCTGCGCGACCGCGCAGGCCATTACACCATAAAGGCCGATGACCGCGAGCAGTGTTGCAAGGAAGCCGAAGACGGCAGAGAGGCTGGCGATCATTCGCTGAGTGGAAAGTGAATTATCGATCTGAGTTTCGGTCGTGCGCATTCCGTAGATGGGGATATTGGAATCCAAGTCGCGAAGTTTCGAACGCACGGCGGACATCAATTGATTGGGATCACTGGTGGTCCGAATATAAACAGTCATTCCCCCGAGGTAACGGTCGGCAAGATATGGAACGAAGGCTTGTGCGGGAATTTCATCACGGAGATTAGTGTACTTGAAATCCTTGACGACACCGATGATTTCCATGTCGATCGGAGTACCGGGATCAGTACCGAATCCCAGATGCAGGCCGATTGGATTTCGACCGGGAAAGTACGTCTTGGCGAACTTTTCGTTAATCATAATCGTAGTTGGCGACCAGTCCCGTTCCTCGGGACCGTGTTTGACCTCGCGGTTGTCGCTAGTGCGGAAATCGCGGCCGGCGAGGATTGGGACGCCGAGCGTGGCAAAATAATTCGGCCCAATCGTGTTCATGAAGGGCTGGGCGTACTGTTCGGGATTGGCGGGAGTGAAGCCTTCGACGGACACTCCACTGTCCCATTCGTTGTCTTCAAGAATGCGCACGGATGCTAGCCCCACGGTTTGCACTCCGGGAATCGCGCTGAGCGCCTCGGAAAGTTGCGGGTAGAAGACTTTCAATTTTTCGGAACTATACCCGTTGAGCGATGGATCGATATTGAAACCCACGAGTCGCTCAGGAGAGAAACCCGGACCGAGGTTGCGCAAGTTCGCGAGGCTGCGAATGAACAGACCGGCACCGACTAGAAGGAGCAGCGAAAGCGTCACCTGCGCGATCACCAAGGCCTTTCGCAGGCGATGGTGGCCGCCGCCACCAACGACTGCACCCGCTTGATCCTTAAGTACCCAGGAAATGCTCGGTTTGGTGGTTTGTAATGCGGGGACCAACCCGAAGACGATGCCCGTCAGGACGGTCACGGCAAGGTTGAACAGTAGGATCCGCAGATCGGGCGAACTCGAGATGTTCAAGCCACTTGTATCAGAGGGCATGTAGATCTTCAGCAGAGCATGGTCGGCCCAGAACGCAACGGCTAGACCGGCGATTCCACCTAGCGCGGAAAGAGAAAGACTTTCAATTAAGAGCTGTCCAATGATGCGTGGACGGGTGCCACCCATCGCCAAACGTACGGCCATTTCCTTCGCGCGTGCGGAACCTCGCACCAACATCAGGTTGGCGAGATTGGCGCAGGCGATCAGCAGGACGGCGCCGGTGGTCGCCAGCAATACCCAGAGTGGGGTGAAAAGCTGTTGACGATATTCTGAACGGCCCTGGGAGCCTGGCAGGATATCAATCCAGCACTTGAGAAATTCTTCGCGGTCATATTTCGAGGCGCGGCTGAATGCTGGAAGTTGCACTTCTGACTCGAGCATGGAGTGCATGAAGGGTTGCAGCGAGGCCTTGGCCTGCTGCCTGGAAATTCCTGTCTTCAGGCGGCCGAAGGCGTTCACCCAGCGGTCGCGGCGATCATTCAGCATATCTAGCGGATTGCCGACGATAATTTGCTTCTGCATCATGATGGGGATGAAGATCTTCGGCGAGAAGCCAAGTTCCACGCCGTCAAAACCTGCCGCAGCAACGCCGACGACGGTCATTTTGTAACTATTCACCGTCAGGTCTTTGCCTACGATTTGGGGATCAGCGGCGAATCGTGTTTTCCAATAGTTGTAACTAAGAACTACGAATGGATGGCCACTAGGAACGAGATCGTCCTCTGGAGTGAGCATGCGTCCCAGGGTAGGAAGAACGCCTAGAGTCGAGAAGTACGTGCCGGAAACCAACTCCACTTGTACAAGTTGCGACTGTTGGCCATCGGAAATGCTGGCGGAGGTGGGGAAACGGCAGAACATGTCCGAAAAGACTTCGTTATGCTCGCGAAAATCACGGAACATGGGGTGAGAGATGGAGTTGCCTCCCCAGTTGCTACCATAGTGGTGCCCCCTCATGGTGAGAAGGACCAGTTGCTGAGGATTCTTGACGGGCAGCAAGCGCAAGAGAACCTGGTCGAGTAGGCTGAAAATGGCAGTATTGGCACCGATGCCAAGCGCGAGGGTCACCACGGCCACGGCGGTAAAGCCGGGAGTGCGCGCGAACATGCGGAAGGTGTGCTTCAGGTCGCGGAGGAGGATTTCGAGCCAGCCGATAATGGTCGGGTGGCGAGCGGCATCATTGCCAGTTTTGGTCACAGGAAACCCCCGGACTGCTAGAGCTATATACGCAAAGGATGCTCAAAAGTTTGGTAAAAGTACGAAAAGATTCGTGTTTGGTATCCTCTAAGAAGGCAAAACCGTTCGGGGCCATGGCATGGTCCTACCAGCAAAGAACGAAGATCTCGCGACCCTTTTCCCTCGACCAATTAAGGTGTTGCAAAGTGCAGGCGGGACGGAGACTCTGGTGACCTCAGGAGTTCTTCTGTCTCAACTTTTTAGTGCTCTACCGAAAACTTAAAGTATTAAGCTGGACTTTTCGGGTTACGCGACTCACTGAGTGCCTGGGGCGCCTACCGAAGTTTTCATTAGGTCGTCACTACAGCCACTTGTGTCTCTGCCGGATTCATCACAAGGCTTGAGCCAGCAGCGACGAGGAGATGGTCATGAATGTACTCGAACAGGAACGCCGAACCTTTTTGCTCGGCTTAGGTAGCCTTGGCATCAGCCAGGCATTACTTCAAGGCGTGTCCACTGCTCAGGCCGCGCGACCGCAGGGATATGTATTCGGGCCCACCGAAGGGGAACATCTCGTTCATTTTCGAGACCACGGCAACATCTATATCAAAGTCGGCTCCGCGACAGGCTCCGACAGTCTCGCCTTGGGGACCCAGCAAGTCACCCTCGGCGCAGGCATCCCGGTCCACCGACATCTCCGGATGGACGAAGCCTTCTACGTCCTTGAAGGCAGCGGAATTTTGACGCTGAACGATGCACCGCACACTTTTCAGAAGGGGAGAACGATATTCATTCCCAGGAACTCTTGGCACGAGTTTTCGAATCCCGATGACGAACTGCTCCTACTCTGGATTATGTCACCCGCTGGTTTGGACAGCTTCTTCCGTGACACCTGCAATCCACCCGGCGTGCCGCCAAAGGAACTCACTCGAGAGCAGATCCGTGAGATTGCCCTCAAATATGGCACCGAATTTAGATAATCGCTCTCCTGTATTGCGAATTTGCCCCGTGATGCGATTTCCTAAGGTTGTTGGCGGCTAACCCGTTGATGCTGCGCAAACCGGTAAATTCAAGTACTGGGAGACAAATGACCGGGAAGCCGCACTCAATGAGTAGCGCCAAACCGAGTCAAATTTCTCGCGAATGCTTTGCTCGATGAAAATTGACGGCACGAGTCTCAAAAGTACCGGTCAATCGACTTGAACGGCAAGGCTGGACTAGTTCTGTGACAAGTAATTGTGTTCGAGCCGCGTCCTTCAAGTTCAGGTTCGAGAGGGTTAAACGCTTGCCTGAGTGCACTCAGTATTATGAGAAAGAAACTCGCCCTAGCAGTCTAAAAGACCTGTTGCTGTATTCCGGCAGAATCCGCGAGTGCGATTGACCGGGTGGCCTTCGTTACGTTGCTGGTGCAGATTTTTCCGTCGTGCGCCTGGTTGGGTCGGATCCAATGGCCATCGCAGCAAATGACAAATTATTTCATGGTTCAACCTCGCGGGAACAGGGGGCAAGACTATAATCTTCGTTACAAAATGGTTGGGTTACTTACTGCTGATGAAAATGTACCGGGCAGCATTGACTCGTCTGGGGACCCGCTCATGGCAATTTGCAGAGCGCACCTGCGGATTCAGATCACCAACTGTGCACGGTGCCGTCCAGTTTTCGGTTCACGGGGAGATAGGCTGGCTGGTAGGCATACTTTGCGGCGAGAGTTTCGTCAATATCGAGTCCGAGTCCGGGCGCTTCGCCAGGATGCATCAAGCCGGATTCGAAATGGTAGGAATGGGGGAAAACTTGATCGGTTTCTGCGGAGTGGGGCATGTATTCTTGAATGCCGAAATTGTGAACACTGAGATCGAAGTGCAATGCCGCCGCCATGCAGACCGGGCTGAGGTCAGTGGCACCGTGGGAGCCGGTTCGGACTTGGTAGAGCTCTGCGAGGTTAGCGATCTTTTTCAGATGTGTGATTCCACCCGCGTGGACGACCGTCGTGCGAATGTAGTCGATGAGTTGTTCCTGAATTAATTGCTGGCAATCGTGGATTGAATTGAACACTTCGCCGGCGGCGAGCGGAGTGGTGGTGTGTTCGCGGATCAAGCGAAAGCCTTCCTGTAATTCTGCGGGAGTGGGATCTTCAAGCCAGAAGAGGTGATAAGGCTCGAGTTCCTTTCCAGCGCGCGCAGCTTCAATGGGAGTGAGGCGATGGTGGGCGTCGTGGAGGAGATGAATTTCCTGGCCGAACTCCTTGCGCAGATGGGAAAAGAGTTGTGGCAGAAAATCCAGATACTTTTCAGTGGACCAAAGATTTTCTGGTGGCAGGCCCTTTTGCGCGGGCTCGTAGTACCCGTGGCCGCTGCCGATGCCGTAGGTGGATTCCAGCCCTGGAATTCCTGACTGCGCACGAATGGCTTTATAACCTTGTTTGAGAAAACGAGCGACATCCGCGACGGTTTCATCAATGTTTCCGCCGCTGGCATGGCCGTAAACCAGAATGGCATCGCGCGAGGCACCCCCGAGGAGTTGATAAAGCGGAACGTTTAGCGATTTTGCTTTGATGTCCCAGAGCGCGGTGTCGACGGCGGAAATCGCGGACATGGTGACTGGGCCTCGGCGCCAATATGCGCCTTTGTATAGGTATTGCCAGATGTCCTCGATCTTGCGGGCATCACGGCCGATCAGAAGAGGAAGCAGGTGGTCGTTGAGATAGCTGGCGACAGCAAGTTCACGGCCGTTGAGGGTGGCGTCGCCCAAACCGTGGAGGCCATCTTCGGTGAAGAGTTTAAGCGTGACGAAATTGCGGCCGGGGGAACAGACAATAACTTTGGCGTCGGTAATCTTCATCAGGCGAACCCTCTGCGCTGCATGATACACGGAAACGCGCGGGGAAATGGGTGAAGACGCTGCGGTTCTGGAACCTGCGCGGCAATTCAAATGGTTGATTTATTTCGTTCGTGTACACTTGCGGCAGATGGAGGTTTGTGTGTAGCGTCAGAAAACTTTCTGACGCAGAACACGAGACGACAGAGATGATGCCAGGGCAGAGAAAGTTTCTGCAGGAAATCGAGAAATACATTCAGACTGCTGCAACGGTCGAAGCCGTGATGGAACGAACGGCGAAGCATCTGCACGAGAAGCTGACACGCTACAACTGGGTGGGCTTTTATCTGGCCGATCCAGCAGACCCGAATTACCTGATCGTGGGACCCTTCGCGGGTAGTTTTACACCGAATGCACGCATCCCCCTGCACAACGGGCTTTGCGGCGCCGTGGCCACAAGCGGACGCACGGTGGTGGTGCAGGATGTCACCAAAGACCCACGGTACCTTGCGGGATCGTCGATGGTGAAATCCGAGATTGTTGTTCCCATTTTTGTAAACAAGAAGCTTGCCGCGGAACTGGATATCGAAAGCTATTTCGCAGGTACGTTCACGAAAGCGGAGCAGGAGTTTGCCGAAGCTTGTGCGGATGTAGTCGCGAAATATATGGGTAAGAGATAGTGAAGAGTGCATTCCTCACTGGTGAGAAGTCTGAACACTGACGAAGCTTTTGCCGTGGGCTTCGGCGCCGCGCCAAAGCAAAAGGGCTAACGTGACAATGGTTGCTATTTCAAAGCCCGCGAGCGCCCACTGATAGCCGAATTTTTGGCGCAGGGCAAATTCGATGTTGTTCGTGGGAGAAGCGAGAAGAATGCCGAGTTGGTAGGTGAGTCCTGGCATCAGACCGCGCGCTGAATCGGCGGCAAGTTCGTTGAGGTGAATGGGGATAACGCCCCAGGCGCCCTGCACTCCCATCTGCATGAGCACGGTGGCGAGAATGAGCATGGGCAAGCTGCCGCCGAAGGCCCACCACGGAACCACAACCAAGCAAAGTCCCAAGGCGGCAAGCATACCCTTTCTGCGGCCGAGTCGTTGAGAGAGAGCGCCAAAGAGGATGGCGCCAATAACTGCGCCAACATTGTAAATCATGGCGATATCGGCAACCCGTGAAGCGGAGACATGGTGAATTTCCTTTAGAAAATCTGGATAGAGATCCTGTGTGCCGTGAGAGAGAAACATCATGAAGGTCATGAGCACGACCAAATAGAGGAAGCGCTTCCACTGAGAGGCAACCGTTCGCACGATGTGTGTCATGCTGTTGGCACGATTCTGTTGCCATGCAGCGGATTCGGGAACTTTGGCGCGGATGTAGAGAGCCAGAAGCGCGGGCAAAGCACCGAGCCAGAACATGGGGCGCCAACCCCACGCGGGCAATACCAGTCGAGCAGCGATGGCGGCGAGGAGATAGCCGATCGAGTAGCCGCTCTGCAGGATACCGCTAAGGATGCCGCGCCAACGGGGTGGTGCGGATTCCATGGCTAGAGATGCACCAACTCCCCATTCCCCACCCATGCCGATGCCAAAGAGGGCACGAAGAATCAGGAAGACGGTGTAATTGGGAGCGAAGCCGCAGGCTAGTTCGATAACGGAAAAATAGATAACGTTGGCCATGAGGGGAATCCGGCGACCGAAACGATCCGCCAGCAGGCCGAACAGTAGTGCGCCTGCAGGGCGAAGGGCAAGCGTGGCGGTGGTGGTGAAGATGATGGCTTTCTTCGAGACGTTGAATTCGTGGGCAAGGGTGTCGTAGAGGAAGACGATCACGAAGAAGTCGAAGGCATCGAGGGTCCAGCCAAGGAAGCCGGCCAGGACGGCATGGTGGGTGCCCAATTTTTTCCGCGTTTCAGTCATTGCACCCGTGGAGTGCGCTGAGTTTCATTGCGCCCGAACCAGAATTCCTTGCTGCCTTACGGCAACGCTGATTCTAGAGTAATTGCCGATTGCTGAAAAGGAGTGAAGCGGAAAAGAAAGAATAATTCCCGCACGTGAAAGCCAACCTTCCATTTTGTTCGGGGCAGGCGTGTGGGGCACTCAAAGAAAGGTTCAGACGCGCCATTCGGTGGGCTTTGGCATCAAGCGAAACAATGCCACACCGCACATGACGGATACCAGGCCGAGTATTGCGCCGGAAGCAGTGCGGCCGAAACAGAACTGGCCGATGCTGAAGAGAGCAGTGTAGACAAAGACGACGCCGATCAGCCAACTTACCAGATTCTTGCCGAGGTCTTGGGTGATTTCCTCTACGCCGCTGACTTTGGCAACGGGCCTCCACCCGCGAATGTCCGGGCGAACCTTGCGGTAGAACTCGACGAGGGTGTTGCCAGGTTCGGGGGGAGTCAGCAATGTGATCGCGATCCAGACGATGGTGGTAACGGCAGTGGTGCAGAGAGTCGTCTTGGCAAAGATCACCGGGTCGGAACCGCCGAATGGCACAGGGTGTCCTACGAACCACATCCACAAATGTTGGTTGTGCAAGACGAGCGTGGTAGTGAGAGCGGCGGCCATGGCGGAAATTTCGCTCCAGGCATTGACGCGCCACCAATACCAGCGGAGCAGATAGACGCCGCCTGTGCCGGCACCGAGTTCGAGAACAATTTTCCAGCCTTCGCTGACGGATTGCAGTTGCATGGAAACCCAAGCGGCGGCAACGACCAGGAAAAGAGTGGCGAGGCGCGAAGCGTTGACGTAGTGCGCTTCGCTGGCGTTTTTTTTCACGAAGCGGCGATAGAAATCTTCGACAAGATAGGAACTGCCCCAGTTCAATTGCGTAGCCACGGTGGACATAAAGGCGGCCATGAATCCGGCGAGGAGAACGCCGAGAACGGCATGGGGAGTATGTTGCGTGGCGACCAGCATGTAGCCGCGTTCGGGCTGGGCGAGGCCCGGGTAGAGTACAACTGCGGCGAGAGCTGTAAGGATCCAGGGCCAGGGGCGGAGTGCATAGTGCGCGAGGTTAAACCACAGAACGGAGAGCAAGCCGTTGCGTTCGTCTCGTGCGCTGAAAATTCTCTGCGCGATGTACCCACCACCCCCGGGTTCGGCGCCAGGATACCAAAACGCCCACCACTGCACTGCGAGATTCACAACGAACGTAATAACAGGTAGAGTCCAGATCGCTTCCCCGGTGAAACCGCGCGAGAAATCAGGGAGCAGTCCCGTGATGTCACTTGCACGAGGTCCAGTTGCCGTGCGCATTGCCGCCAATTTTTCGAGGAGTTGCGACATGCCGCCGACGGCGTGCACGCCGTAGTAAGCAACTCCGATGACTATGGCCATTTTCAGAACGAACTGAAAGAGGTCAGTCCACAGGACGCCCCAGAGGCCACCGAGCGAAACGTAAATGCCTGTGAAGGGCATGAGGAAGAAGACGCAGATGGCGAGAGCCTTGGCGTCACTGATTCCCATCGAAGTGCTGATGATGTTGACCATGGCCTTAGTGACCCAGCCAAGGATGAGGCAGTTCATCAACAAACCAAGATAGACCGAGCGAAAGCCGCGCAAGAAGGCAGCGGGCTTGCCTTGATAACGGAACTCGGCAAACTGCACGTCGGTGATAAGTCCGGAGCGGCGCCAGAGGCGCGCGAAAAGGAAGACAGTCATCATGCCTGAGGGGAGAAAGCTCCACCAGAGCCAGTTCCCCGCTACACCCTGTGTATAGACGAGGCCGCAAACAGCAAGCGGAGTATCGGCGGCGAAGGTGGTCGCCACCATGGATGTGCCGGCGAGCCACCAGCTGACTTGCCGGCCGGCGACGAAATAATCACCAGTGCTTTTGCCTGACTTCTGGCGGAAATAGAGGCCGAGTACCAGAGTGATGATCAAGTAGCCGACGATTGCGATCCAATCGAGTGATGTGAGATGCAAGGTTTTGTTTTCCTGTTCCTGGAGCGATCACAATATTTGGTACGCAAACAAAAATTGTTACTGGACAACGGGTGCGCGCGCTGCTCTACCGGGGAAAACGCCTTCGATCAGAGTTCCTGATTTTAGAACAGCTACACCGTTTACAAAGACATAGGAAATCCCTTCGGAATAGTTCAGCGGATCGTCAAACGTGGCCTTGTCGATAATTTTTTCGGGATCGAAGATGGTGATATCTGCATCGGCGCCGACACGGATGCGACCTTTAGTTTTGAAGGCGGGCGCATGTTTCTCCAGCCGTTGGGCGGGCATCAACGTCATTTTGCGCAGAGCGAGCATCAAGTCAAGTGCTCTTTCTTCGCGGACATAGTGACCCAACACGCGCGAAAAACTGGCCTGGCCGCGGGGATGAATTTTTGGCCCGGTGATCGGCATGCCGTCGCTGCCAATCATGACCAGCGGACTGCTGACCGCAGCGCGGGCGGCGTATTCGGGAATAGAGTGGATGACGACGACTCCGCCCTGCATGCGGTATTTCAGAAAAGTCTCGGCGGTAAGGCGTTCGCCGGTAGCCGCCCATTGAATGTCTTTATAGGTGATGCCCATGCGCTCTTGCCAGCCGGGATCGAAGATTGCAGATTCGAGTGCGGTGCTCGCCGCGGTGTAGGGATAGGCTTCGGTGGTTACGTCGAGGCCGCGTTTCTGTGCGCCTTCGACCATAGCGAGCAATTCCGGTGTGCTGCTGAGACCGATGCTGGTGATGTGGACAACCTGGAGCGGAGCGCCGGTGGCCGCGGAGGCGGCAATCACTTCTTCGAGCGCGTTCAAACCGGTTTGCGGTTCGAGGATCCCGTAATAGCGCGCGTGGACGTGAACAGGGGCATTGTATTTCGCAGCGATGCGAAACATTTCGACGATTTCCCCATGCGATGCGCCCGGAGTGTAGTTGATACCCATGCCTTCGGCGAGAGCGCCTTGTTTCATGCCGGCTTCGATCAATTCCTTCATTTTGGTGATCTGTTCGGGAGTAGCGGCGTGATGAGCGGCTTCGTCGGCTTCTTTAAACATTTCCGGGAGCTCTTTCGAGCCGGGAGCTCGATGCAGCATGGCGTCGGTACGCACGGGAATGTGGCCGATACTGACACCGAAATTGATCAGTGATTTGCCCTCTCGCTTGGCATACCAACTGGCGACGTCGTCCGTGCCGGCTTCGAGTTCGAGCGAGGTAGTGACGCCGTCGTGCGCCTGAAACTGATAGTTGCGCGGCTCCTGGCCGTGCTCGTGCGGGTCAATGAATCCGGGGGCAACGACGAGACCCTTTGCATCGACCACTTCTCTGCCCTGCAACATATTCTCGGAGATTTCGACAATTTTCCCGTCGCGGATGCCCACATTGCGAATGGCATCGAGGCCGGATTCCGGATCCATTACGCGACCTCCGGAGAGGACAACATCCAGAGGGCTAGAATCAGGCGCTCCTTGAACGTGGCGTGCCCAATGCAGTCCGATCAGAATCAGAGCCGCTGGCAATGCAAGCAAACCGATCCAATTCTTCATTGAGAGAATAACTCCCCCTCTCGATCGCCGCTAAGTTTCTCCGCAGGAGGACACGATGTCAAAGGATTTCTAAATCGATTCAATAATAGGGAAATGTTCTGGTGATGACAAAAGAAAAAACCCCGGTTCGCTGGGGGCAACGAACCGGGGCGGGGGTACTCCTGAGGGGGGCCGCAGGAAAATGAAAGTCTGGTCAGTGCGCTACGACACCTTCGGTGGTGGCAAGCACGCAAATCTTCTGTAATTCGGCGTAAGTAAAGAATGTTTCTTCGACGTTGCCGGCGCACTCCCGGTGACCGATGCCGGTTTCCTGGGAGATGCGCCCGATCTCTTCGACAGGAAGGCCCAGCAAATAAGCTGCACGAGCACGTGTCACATATTTCGGTATTTCGTTTTTCATGGTCGCTCCCTCAGGCTGGAATCATTGCCATCCCATCTTCTTCGACACCGAGAATCATTGCCTTGTAGATATCAACGTCCCAACCTTCGCCGATGCGCATGCGAACGGTCTCTCCCGTTTCCCTGAGCAATTTGCCGCGGAGCGGAACCTTGATATCCCCAAGTGCTACCTGCAAAACGACTGCGTGTCCGAGCCAACCGTTGAATCCCGTTTGCATAGTCTCCCCTCAGGGTTGATTGCATTCGATGTTGCGAGGAGAAGAATCGCGGATGGAGCAGAATCCCACAATGGTACAGCGCGGGTACTCTCCTAGTATTTTGGTACTGCCCAGCCTTTTTTTTCATGGAATCGGCTGGCGAGAATTCGGGTACTTCGGTACTAAAAATACGGGACGCCTGTCCCATCGCGGTGAAATCGTGTATTTGAGAAGGTAGGGTCGTGACACGCCGCCCACACCCTGCCTTCTCCTTACCGGAAAGACTGCCACTGCGCCCGGGGATTGCGTTGGCGCTCGGAGGTGGATTCGCGCGTGGATACGCGCATCTGGGTGTGCTGCGGGTATTCGAAGAGCACGAAATTCCGATTTCGTGTCTGACAGGAAGCAGCATCGGAAGCATTCTGGCTGCTGCCTATGCGAGCCGGACACCGCTGCCGCGGATTATCGCGAAATGTCGGGAGATTCGATTCCGCGACTTTGCCCGTTGGCGGGTCTCGCGATTCGGTTTGGCAAGCAATGACCGGTTGGGAGCACTCGTCCAACGATTTTTCGACAGCAAACAATTTGAGGACTTACATATCCCGACGGCGATCGTGGCCACGGACCTGGGTTCTGGAGATGCAGTCTTATTTAAGGAAGGCAATATTGCGGAGGCAATCCGTGCAAGCTGCGCGTTTCCCGGGTTGTTTGAGCCTGTGCACATCGGTACTCGATACCTGGCTGATGGAGGATTAGTGGCCCCTGTACCGACGCGTGCGGCGCGTGAAATGGGAGCCGAAATAGTTGTTGGAGTTTCCGTGGGCTTGCACGACGGTCATCGCGGGGCACCGACAAACATATTTCAAGTAGTCAGCCGGGCCGTGAGCGCCGCGCAAAAACACCAACTGGAAGCATGGGAACGCCACGCGGATCTGGTGTTGAGGCCGGAGGTGCAATCGCTGGCATGGGATGATTTCGAGAGGATCGACGAGGCGGTTGAAGCTGGCGCAAATGCTGCACTTGCAGCCTTGCCGCAACTTAAGAAGCTGTCCAGGCCGAAGATTGAGGAAGGCTCGGAATTTGGCAAGCAGGGCGAGTTGCTACTGGTGAGTTCACTGCAATGAAACGTTTCGAGTGGTTGATGCCCGTCGTTGCACCTACGGTGGTGATGTGGCAGGAAAGTGGAGAGAACCCCGCCCTTTTCTGCTACCTTATTGGCTGGGGCACTTATATGAATCTACGTTCCCGCACGACTGCCCCCATCCCCGTCACTGTGAGGCATGAAGCTCCTTGCTCGAATTCATCAAGCAGCTGTTCCACCGTATCTATGATGTAGAAGGTCTCATCCGAGCTGCCGGCCCCAATGTTCCCTACCTGGTTTGCGCAATCGTCTTCATCGAAACCGGCTTTTTTGTGGGATTTTTTCTGCCTGGCGATTCCCTGCTGGTGACCGCCGGAGTTTTTTCAGCCACCGGAGTGGTGCCGCTGAAGTGGTTGCTCTTGCCAGTAATGCTTTGCGCGATTCTGGGCGACCAGATTGGCTACTGGATCGGGCGCGGAGCGGGAATGGCAATTTACAAGAGAGAGGATTCTTTCTTCTTCAAGCGGCGGCACCTGCAGCGAGCGCACGATTTTTACGAAAAGTTCGGCGGCAAGACTGTCATCATGGCACGATTCATTCCAATCATCCGCACGTTCTGTCCACCAGTTGCGGGCGCGGCCAAGATGCCCTACGCGCGTTACCTAACTTACGATATTTTTGGCGGGATTCTCTGGGTTGGCACCATGATCCTTGGCGGATATTTCCTGGGCCGCTCGATTCCGAATATCAGCCAGCGCATTCACTACGTTATCCTGGTAGTGGTCTTTGTATCTCTGCTTCCGGTGATTTTCAGTCTGTTGAAAGCCCGGAGCACGGCGAAGGAATCCTAGTTCATGGCGCAGATCCGAACAATTATTTTTGATATTGGACGCGTGCTGGTGCGTGTAAACGTAGCCAAGGCAAAGGCGGGGCTTGCCAAAGGGCTCTCCTTATCCCCGGAAGAGCTCTGGTCTGCGATTGAGAAAGATCCACGGTGGCAGGATTGGCAAGAAGGCCGGATGTCTCCTCACGATTGGTATATCAATCTGACAACGCGACTGGGCGTAACGATGGATTTTGCGCAATTCACGGAAGTGTGGAACAGTGCGCTCGATCCCGAACCGATCCACCAGAACGGTCTGTTTGAAGGACTTGCCAAGAAATACCGGTTGGGTTTGTTATCGAACACCGACCCCCTACATGTCTCACGACTTGAGTCAGACTACGGGTTCATGAGCTATTTCCCGCCAGCCGCGCGAACGTATTCGTGCACCGTCGGAGCCAGCAAGCCGGATCCGGTGATCTTTCAGCACGCACTGCGTGCCTGCCGGGCAAGAGCGGAGGAGAGCGTTTATATCGATGACATCGGTGCCTATGTGGAGGCGGCCCGACGGCTCGGAATGCACGGTATCCAGTTCGAATCGGGAGAACAGCTTCGGGGGGAGTTGGCTCGGATGGGAGTTACTGTGCTGGAAGGAATGGAGTGAGTAGGAATTCTCCGAAAGCCAGGCCGTGTGCGTAAAGATTGCTAGAACTAGTACTGGGTTCTGTTTTTGCCTTTCCAGTAAAAAGTGTCCTGTCAACTACTTAGAGTGAGTTTGCTGTGGCCTCGGAAGGTCTCTAGCTTGCACCAACCGGAAGCAAGACTTTCTGAGCAGAAGGCTGCTCCCAATCAAGAGGTAGACCCTACGGGGTGAGGAGAAAAAGCAAACTATGTCGGAACAGGAATACGTAGTGGAGACAAAGAACAATCCAACCTGGCACCTGCCGGCCATCGTTGTTTTGGGCTTGTTGGCACTGGGAGGCTTGGGCTGGGCGTGGAGCAATTCCGCAAGACTGGATGCAAATAAAGCTGCCGTCATGGACCAAGTAAAGACCGTTCAACAGGCCGTACAGCAGGACATGACTTCGCTGAAAGAGCGGATCGCACAGGATGAGAAGGCGAACACTGACCTACAGGGCGATTTGAAAGTCGTCACCGACAAGTTGAAGATCACCCAGGGCCAGCTGAAGAAGGCACGCCAGGAAGCGTCGGAACTCAATCAGACGGCTTCGGAGACAAAGGAAAAGCTGACGGCGCTGGATACCTCAGTGCACAGCGAGCTTGCGAGCAAGGCATCCACGGACGAAGTAAAGACCGTGGACACGCGCGTGACGCAGGTAAACTCCGATTTGAACAAGACAATCAGCGACCTGAACATGGCCCGCAGCGAACTGGGCACACTGATCGCGCGCAACCATGATGAAATCGATCTACTGCGCCGGAAGGGCGAGCGTGATTATGTTGAGTTCACGATTGCCGGCAAGAACCAGCCGCAAAAGGTTGGCAACGTGACCATCGAATTGAAGGGCACGAACGAGAAGAAGAACCGTGCCAACATGAATGTGACCGTAGAAGACAAGCGCTATGAAGACAAGAACCGCGCAACGAACCAACCCTTGATCTTCTACACCTCCAATTCGCACACACCGGAAGAGGTAGTCATCAACCGCATTTCGAAGAATCAGATCAGCGGCTACGTGAGCGTTCCGAAGGCAGGAGCGGCTCCGGTAACGGCAGCTTCGAAATCGGGCAAGTAGTAGGTTAGTAGAAAATAGGAATGCCTCGACGGCGGGAAGGAGACTTCCCGCCGTTTTGTTGCTTGGCGCATGCCTTGCGATTTCCGCTACAATCCATGCATGCTTCAGCGCTCTCCGACCGCAGTGGTTTATTGCACGATCGACGATCTGATTTCCAACATGTCCAAGCCGGTCACGGGCTTTTTCGACTTTCTGGACGCGCTGCAAGAAGCAGGTGTGCCCTGTGTGTGGGTAACCACACGCACTCGGCTGCAGATCGATGCGGCCATCCGGAAGGTGGGGCAATCATCGCCGTTTATCGGGGAAGGTGGCTCCGGCGTTTATCTTCCAGAAGATTACTTTCACTTGAAACCTACGCGGAGCATGCGATTTGCGCGGTTTACGTGCATTCCGGTGGCGGCACCGCAATCGGCTGCAGCGACCGCCCTGGACCTGTTGGCCGAAGAAAGTAATATTGAAGTGGTGCCGCTGCGTACGATGTCTCCCCGCGAACTATCGCAGAATGCAGGCCTGCCTCAACGCGAAGCAGAACTGCTTCGACAGCGGGATTTCGACGAATTTTTCTTTTTTGCAGGAGCCAAGGAGGCAGAAATAGAGGAATTTCGTGCAGAAGCCTCGCGACGGAAATTGCAGGTGCGCCCGAGAGGGAACTTCTGGTCGCTCGCGGTTGGCGCAAATTTGACTGCGTGCGTAGGTGAACTTTCCGGACTCTACGAGCGATCGTTTCGGACGCGTGCCTTCAATATCGCAGTGGCCACAGCAGTAGACGCGCCGGCACTTTTTTCATGCTGCAATCGCGCCATCTTTTTGCGCGAACGAACCTATGAAGGATCGGCTCCAGCGGTAAGGAATGGTCCTACACCTCTCGAATTGCCACTGTTCGGGGCTGCGACATGGGAGACCACACTCGAAGCAGTACTAGCCAAAAGGAACTAGAACGGGAAAGTGTGTGGCCATTGTGTACGAGAGTTTGCACACTCGCCGCGATGACGTGAATTCGCCATTCGAGAAAACGCGAAAAAGGCTTTAAAAACACAGTAATGAGGGTACTAAAACCGTACCTTTGCGCTGGCACATCAATTGCTCGTTCTCACCTGTTCGATGAAGAGTAAGCCTTGCTACCAGCGCGGGCGAAATCAGGAGATTCGATCATGTCATGGTTGCGGCGAGCGTTCCACGTACCGGCTTCAGAGACCCAAATGGGCTTAGTGGTGGCATTGTGCATCTTCACGATGAGCGTTATGTCGATTGCTCTGGTGTGGCAGGCTCAGGTGATTGCCAAGCAGAATGCCGTGATTCATCTGCTCGAGAGTAAGTTCGGGGGATAATCGGGGATTGCCACCGCCGAACAATTACGGCAGCGTTCGCTGATTTTGGCGTGAACTGACTCTTGGCCATC
The DNA here is from genome assembly GCA_963741165.1 of Candidatus Acidiferrales bacterium. Classification (GTDB taxonomy): domain Bacteria; phylum Acidobacteriota; class Terriglobia; order Acidiferrales; family UBA7541; genus Acidiferrum. The sequence goes on from CAVUHB010000005.1 coordinate 551,714, forward strand.
CGTGAATTTGAAGAAGAAAATCACTACTAGCGATTGGTTAGATACGGCAGTTGGGTAGTTCTCCGCAGGTAGCCCCCCATCGAACGCTAATTGAAGAATCGCTGTCAAGGTAGTGCGCTTCGATCAAGAAAACAGAGCGACCCCAGGGCTTGTGAATTTGTGCAGTCGGCGGACCGCCTGGAACGTTAGTACCCAAAAGATACCGCTGCGAGGCGCGCGCGTAGGATCAGCGTCGAGGCACCCAATCAGAAGATGAATCGGACTTGTGGCAGGGTTTGCAAAACGGGGAGCCAAAAGGCTCCCCGTTTGTCTTGCTTTGTCACCGAGTGCGCTGAAGATATTGCCATCAGCTCATCGGCGACGCGCACCGCATGCGCGGTGTGATTATTTTTCGTTCGTTTCTAAACCCGGTGGAGTCATTCGTATTCCTCCGGATCTCATCGAACTTACAACTCCCGTATACGCCGTGGGGATGCGCGTTGCAATAGGAAAAAAAGAGAAAAGGTATCGGAGATTTTTTCCCTTTGGAATCAGTGAGTTGCGCTGTGGATCTTGCGGTTACTTCAGAAAAAGTGTTTCGCGCAGCTGGTCGCGCGCAACAAACGATTTCATGGTGCGATAGCGTCCAAACAGATCTTGGATCTCGCGATTTTGATAGACTTTTTGCGCGGCGCAGATGGGCTTTGTCGCCAACACCTGCAATGTATTGGTGTCTGCGACGCGATATCTCTGAAACCCTTCGGGCTTTTTACTGTGGAACATAGCGAATACCACTCCCCCGGGGCGCAAGAGATCGGTCAGATGGGCGACAACAGTTTTCGCTAAAGTCGGTTCCATGTAGTCGAGCACATCCCACATCAATAGTGCATCGAATGAAGCCGCCGGATAATTGAGATTATCTTTCAGGAAACGCTTGGCGCGCGCCTCAGGCGTGCGTTCGGCAAATTCTTCCGGCGTCGATGCGTTTTTCGTGCGAACATCTTCTTCCGCCGAGAAGTCCGCCCATCCCCGCAGAATATCTTCGGAAGAAACACGGAATCCGCGCTCGATGAAGAAAGTGAGAGTGGTTTGCCACGCGGGGCCTAGGTCGAGCAAAGTGCCGTGCCCCAGGCCATCCAGATTCCACAAAAACTCCTTCAACCCGTTGGAGAGTCGAGAAGTTCCCTGCGATTCCGGAGCGCGGGGACTGCCAGCTGCAACAGCGCCACGGCTTCCGCCCGAAGAATTACGCTCACCGGGCAAGGTGCGTGAAGCATCGCGCGCCGTGCCAACTCCCACTGCAATCCCTAATTTGTTGAGAAATCCCATCTCTTAGCTCGCTCCCGCCACTGCCGCGCCAGAGGACGTCTTCTCTTCGCCACTGCCCGATGGACTAGCCTTGCCGCTTTCGGCCTTTTTCGCAGGGCTCTTGAAGGCATCTGCAGGACGATCTGCAGCCTTGCCCACTTCGAGAGTCCCGTGCAGCTCGGCGCCTTCTTCAACGGCAATGCGCTCGGACTTCATATCACCCTGAATCCGCGCGGTATTCCAGACCTGAATTTTCTCAGAACCGCTGACTTTTCCCTGAACCCTACCGCGGACGACCACTTCACGCGCAATGATTTCCGCTTTCACAGTCGCGTTGGGTCCGACGGTCACAACGGAATTCGTAAGTGTGATGCTGCCTTCCACCTGGCCATCAATGAACAGATCTTCACTGCCGGTGAGCTCGCCCTTGATTTTGATTCCCTGGCTCACGCACGCAGCAGCTTTGGAAGTGACAGGCAACGTACCGGCTGAATCTTTTTGATTAAAGCTCATGGAAACTCCTGGAGTAGTGGCATACCCAGAACCTGTGGAAAACTTTTAGGAAGAATACGAGTTCTCTTCCTCTTTGACCACATGGAGATGCCTCAACTGGTTATATTTTCGAAGTCGCTACTCGCGGGCCGGATCCTCGCTACGACTCAGAAAGCTCAACATATTACAGCACTTAAACAGTGTAAAGCGCAAGGCAGCATTTTCCACAAGCGTTGTGCCGTGACGGTCTATACCGCGGGCGGCGGGGAGCTGAATATCAGGGAGTCACCTTAGCCGGAGCCGCCCCCGTATGGTTCCCGTTCCGCAGTTCCCACAGCGCGACCACCATTCCCAGCAACTCGCCCATGAATTCCTTGGTGGACTTACGGTTTTCCCACCACCGTTGCGGGTCGAAATCGCCATCGCGCGCGCTGGCCAGGCTGATTTCCATCCCGGCCGGCACCACTTTTTGAAAAATATACCTGGCACGACGGGTGTGGAAATTCGAGGTGACAATAATGAGCCTCGTCCAGTGATGATCAGCTGCAAAGCGCGATATTACGCCCGCTTCCTCGCGCGTGCTTTCGGCGTCGTGCGCTACGGGAACGATGTTCTCCCTGGGTACCCCACGTTCGATCAAATCGTGCGTCATTAGTTCGACGATACCCGCAGATGGACGCAGTTTCCGACCGCTGGCCACAACGATGGGGGCAACACCCTGGCGAAATAATTCAGCAGCGTGGGTCGCACGATCCGCGTAGAAGTTGTCATCGCTGAGCACAACTATGGCGTCAGCTTTGGCCGCAGGTTCATTGACAACCCAGGTTTCGGCTGCAAATCGCATGATGGGATGACGGGCCAGATAAACAGTGGTACACAAAGCGACCAGAAAGAGCAGGCTAACCAGGGTAGATAGGGCGCCTCCACGTTGATTGCGCTTACTGGAAGTACGGTTCATGAATTTGGATCGATAGAGCGGAGCTGCTCCGCAGCTTGCTCTGGCAAACTCGCATTGAAATAGACTTCTTTGATGCTATAGGACTTGCTGCGTTTCTCAAGGATGGGCATGATTTCGATGTGCCAGTGATAATCATCCGCGAGCGTCTTCCAATATCCCGCCAATTCACCCTTTTTGTTTCGTGTATTCGGTGCTGTATGAACCACCAGGTGGAATGCAGGGGCAATTTTCTCGAGCCTGCGCAAGACGCGGCCCAGCAAAGCCGCCAGTTGACGGCGATTTGAGCCGGGACGAGCCTGCTCAAACAGGTGATTATGACGGCGGTGAAGCAGCCAGATCTCAAAGGGCACACGTGAAGCGTAGGGACAGAGCGCGTAATAATCGCCCTGGACGTCGACGATTCGCTTGCCCTGTTTTTCTTCCTGGCGAACGATATCGCAGAAAACGCAGCGTTCGCGATCCTTGAACCATTCGTGGGCAGCGCTCAATTCATACTTGATGCGCCGGGGTACAAATATAGTAGCGGTAATTTCAGAATGTGCGTGTGCCCATTCTTCTCCTGCGAGTGCACCCTGATTCTTGAAAACGCTGACGTACTTAAATCTCGCGTCTTTCTTCAGGTCAGCAATTCGAGTTCCCCAAGCCCACAGGACTCGGTCAATCTGTTCGTCGCTCAGTTGCCACAGTCTTTTATCATGCTCGGGGGTTTCGATAATGACTTCATGGGCGCCGAGAGGTCCCATCTTGTCGTAGATACCTTCGGCAACGCGGCCGGGGTCGTTTTCGACCCGATAAAGCGCATCCGGATGCGGAATAACTCGGACCTGCCAAGTACCCTCTGCCGGCCAGGTGAGAAGAGTTTTTGCGTTTTCTACGGTACCGGCATCAAACGGACAAGGGGCCTCCTTGTCGTCGGTCTGTTCGCGTTGGCCACATACAACCCAGCTCTGAGTAATTGGATCGCGTCGAATTTCCATTTGTTCTTCTATCGAGTGAAACGTGTGGGGGTTGGACCTTCTTCAAGACGGTGACGGTCCCAGATGGCGCCTTCGCGCGTGTAATACGCCATCTCAAAGTCTTGTGTCAATTCCAAAGCATCGGTGGGGCAGGCATCCTCACACAATCCGCAGAACATGCAGCGGGAAGTATCATAGGTGAAGGTGGTGAGCACTTTGCGTCGTGTGGCATCGTCGCGCTCCCAACCAACCACAATCAGGTTTTCCGGGCAAGCTAGGGCGCAGAGATTGCATGCGATGCACAGCGTCTCGCCGGTCTCGGGATTGTCATTGAGACGCGGGGCCCCGCGGTAACGCTCGGCCACTAGAGGCCGTTCCAGGGGATATTGTTCGGTGTAAATGTTCTTGGGATTCTGGGTGCGAAACGTGACGCCCATGCCCTTGATAAAATCTAGCTGAAAAAGCCGTTCTACCAGTTGTTTCATAACCTCAGTCTGTTGCGCCCGCGGCGAGTTGTCAAGGATTGTTGGCACAGTTACGGGGGTGGCTCGTGGCCGCGCGAGCGAAATTTCCTGCACTGGCGTGATATTCTCGGTACTTCATGGCGACAGATTTCGAGTACATGCAAATGGCGCTGGAAGAAGCACGCGCTTCGGCAGCGGCGGGAGAGGTCCCGATTGGAGCGCTCCTGGTAAGGCAGGAGCGAATATTGGCGCGGTCTGGAAACCGGACGATTCGCGATTGCGACCCAACGGCCCATGCCGAAATTATCGTGCTGCGCGAGGGCGCGCGGGTGATGGGAAATTACCGGCTGACGGATACCGTTCTTTACCTAACTCTGGAACCTTGCACGATGTGCTCGGGGGCAATGATCCAGGCCCGGCTGCCGCGACTGGTGTACGGAGCGGACGACCCGAAGGGCGGTGCGTTTCGCTCGTGTTTTGAGGTACTGACTAGTGCGAACTTGAATCACCGTGTTGAGGTGGTTCGGGGTGTATGTGCGGAGGAGTCGGCAGCGTTGCTGCAGTCTTTTTTTGCTGCTCGACGGTGAGGGTGCATAGCCGGGCGTGGTTGCACTCTGCTAAAATAGGCCAGGCAAATGACTGCGGAGAGGTGGCTGAGCGGTTGAAAGCACTCGCCTCGAAAGCGAGCGTACGGGAAACCGTACCGTGGGTTCAAATCCCACCCTCTCCGCCATAGTTCACTTGTCCGAACCTGACACATTGGCCGCCCCTGTAACAGGCCGCTCACTCGTCATCTGCGGTAAGATTTAAATTATTTCAACACAGGTAGAACGATGGCAGAAGCCTGTGCGCCGGCGTGATAGACGCGTTCTGTGGCCTTCTGAAAATCTTCGGGCTTTGCGTCTGGAATGTTCACAAATTTCTGCGGATTGCGATCCGTTAGGGGAAACCAACTGCTCTGGATCTGCACCATGATGCGGTGGCCACGCCGGAAATCGTGGTTGATGTCGGGCAATGAGAAAATGATGGCCGTGGGCTGGTTGGGTACTAACGGTTCCGGTTTTTCAAAGCTGTTTCGAAATTTAGCGCGGAAAGGCTCACCGCGAACTAATTGCTGGTAACCACCCATGTGAATGTCCTTTGGGTTCGGTTTGGGTTCTGGAAAGTCCATGGGGTAGACGTCGATCAGCTTGACGTCAAAATCGGAGTCGGTACCCGAGGAAGAAACCCACAATCGCGGAGAGACCGGGCCGGCCACGGTAACATCTTCTTCGAGTGGATCGCTTACATAGACCAGCACGTCGGTACGCTTGGCGGCGAAACGCTGGTCGGCATTCATATAGGTCTGTGGCACGTCGGTCGTCTGTGATTCGACAAACGGAACCGGACGATTCGGATCGCTGACATATTCATCGTAAGTGCTGACCGATTCCTTGGGTGGTGTGGAGGTGAGCTTACCGTTCGGAGCGAAATAGAGCGTCTGTTGCTGGATGTTTTTGGGAGGCCAGGAATCGTAGCGGCGCCAGAGATTCGTTCCGGTCTCAAACATCAGTGCCTTCGGCAGTTTCGCGTCGGGAGCGTCCTTTAAATACTGCTGAAAAAACGGCAGCAGAACCTGGTCATTGAAATATTCGGAGTTCTTATTGGCGAAATTCACGGGGCCGAGGTGATCGCCTGGGGTATTCGCCCAACCGCCGTGCACCCAAGGTCCCTCGACGAGCAGATCCGGCGTGTTGGGATTCGATGCGGCGACGGAGTTAAATACCTTGTAGGGGCCGACCAGATCTTCCGCGTCGAATAAGCCGCCCACGGTGAGCACGGCGCATTTCACATTTTTCAGGTGCGCGGAAATATTGCGAATCTTCCAGTAATCGTCGTAATTGGGATGAAGAGCCTGGTCATACCAATACGATTCCGCATCTGGCGCGTAATACTTGCGCGCTTCCGAAAGCGAACCCATTTGCAGATAGAAGTCGTAGCCATCGTTTGTGCCATATTCAAAATCCGACCAACGTTTCGGCGGAAATTCGAGGCCAGGGCGCGGCTTGAACGCTGTGTAGAAACCGAAATTGGCTTCCAGCATAAAGGCGCCGTTGTGATAGGCATCGTCGCCCATATAAAGGTCGGTTACAGGGGCCTGCGGAGAGGCAGCTTTCAGGGCGGGATGTGAATCCACCATTCCAGCCGCCGCGAAAAATCCGGGGTAAGATATGCCGTAGATTCCAGCCTTACCATTATTGTAAGGCACGTTCTTCAGCAGCCAGTCGATGGTGTCGTAGGTGTCGGAGCTCTCGTCCACATCTTTGGGGGAAGTCTTTTTGTCCTTGTGGGGCGTCATTTCAATAAAGGTGCCATCGCTTTGGAATCTGCCGCGAACGTCCTGATCGACAAAAATGAATCCATCTTTGGCAAAGCTGGGAGCAGGCCCCAAGCTTCGCGGATAGTTGTCGGCGCCATAGGGCCCGACGCTGTAGGGTGTTCTCATGATCAGGAATGGATAGGTTTTGGAGGGAGAAGAATCTTTCGGTAAATAAACGGCCGTGTACAATCTAGCGCCGTCGCGCATGGGAATCCGGAACTCAAATTTGGTGTATTGCGCGCGCATTTGCGCGGAACCCTTGGACTCTTCCTTGTCATCCGCGTCTTGCGATCTGAGCGGTGAGCCGATGGCCAGGATTTCCAGAACACTCAAAGCACTGATCAAGACAAAAGTTCGTGCACGAATTCGGGAATCCAGCATCGATCCACTCCATCAAAACTAAATAACTTGGTCAAACAGTTCGGACGATACCCTGCACCCGAAGGACTGTCAACGCGTGAGATGGGCGCGTGAGATGGGCGCGATGCTGTGGTTTTGCTCGACAAGTCGCAATGCAATTGCTCAAAGAATCGAGAGAGACTCTATTTCGAATGGTCATGAAGCCTCGGGAGCCCAGACACCCTCTCCGTAGCGCTCAGAGTGACCTGATTTACAGTTTGTGCTCACGCAAAATATGAGCTCACGGCTGCGGAATCCGCTCCCCCCCGGATTATTCTCCTCCTGACGGAAGCCCACTCTATTCCTGATCCAGGAGCACATTGCGAACGGGGACTAGGCGAACTGGTCTGAAATCTCTTTGGGGATCGGATGGCTTTTCGCCTTTGAGCCTTCCCCTCCGGTCCGTACGGTCCACACCCGGGTCTCCGAGCCTTCCACGGCGAGCGTCTCTCCGCGGAAAAGTTTGTGCTGGACCATGAAGCTGCTCTTGCCCCATCTCGTTATACAGGATTCCACGAAGACTAGATCTCCAAACGATGACGGCACGTGAAAATTACAACTCGCCTGCACCAGTGGAATCCCGGCAATCGCATATCTTCGCAGCATTTCCGCCTTCGTAATTCCCAAAGCTCGGTGAAAAAGTGCATTTGTGCATGCATCAAAGTACTCAAAATACCGCGGGAAGAATACGATTCCGAATGGATCGCAATCGCCCCACTCAATCTGAATCTCTCTACGATTCGTCAGCATTTTCTCCCGCCGTCACAGAGTCCAAAGTGGCTGTGCCAGAGTTTAGCGCAGACATGAACGAACCTGCAGCGAATTTGGTTTTACCCAGTACGTTTACGGTAGACTGTGGGTGAGGAAAGATGCAATCCCATGAAAACTGCTTTTATTTGTGATGCCATTCGCACACCCATCGGCCGGTACGCGGGTGCCCTGGCTTCGGTTCGCGCCGACGATCTCGCGGCCATTCCCATCAAAGCCCTGCTCGAGCGCAGCCCCGCTGCGGACTGGGACGCCCTCGACGATCTCATCTACGGTTGTGCAAACCAGGCCGGTGAAGATAATCGCAACGTTGGACGCATGGCACTTTTACTCGCCGGACTCCCCAAGGAAATTCCCGGTACTACCGTTAATCGCCTTTGTGGATCCAGTATGGATGCGGTCGCGATCGCTTCCCGTGCTATCAAAAGTGGTGAAGTAGAATTCCTTATCGCCGGTGGCGTCGAGAGCATGACCCGCGCTCCGTTCGTTGTAGGCAAGTCCGACTCCGCATTTTCCCGCTCACTAAAGCTGGAAGACACCACCATGGGTTGGCGGTTTATCAATCCCGCACTCAGAGCAAAATACGGCACCGACCTAATGCCTGAAACCGCGGAAATCGTCGCGGAAGAATTTCACGTTTCGCGGACCGACCAAGACGCGTTTGCTTTTCGTAGCCAGCAGCGCGCCGCTGCCGCCATGAAGGCGGGTTTCCTCTCCCATGAAATCGTTCCCTTGACCATCCCACAAAAAAAGGGCGACCCCGTCCTGGTCACCACCGATGAGCAGCCTCGTCCGGACACCACCCTCGAGGGTCTCGCAAAGCTGAAAGGCGTCGTCAGACCCGAGGGCACAGTCACCGCTGGCAATGCTTCCGGTATCAATGACGGCGCATGCGCTCTGCTGCTGGCTTCTGAAGACGCCGTCACCCGCCACAAGCTCACTCCTAAAGCACGCATCGTCGCTGCCGCCGCGGCCGGCGTTGCTCCCCGAATCATGGGCATGGGGCCGGTTCCCGCCACAAAGAAAGTTCTGGCCAAAGCCAATCTCACCATTGCACAAATGGATGTCATCGAACTGAATGAAGCTTTCGCATCGCAGGCCCTCGCCGTCCTGCGTGAGCTTGGTTTGCCAGACGACGCGGCGCACGTAAACCCAAACGGTGGTGCGATCGCTATCGGTCACCCGCTTGGTGCCAGCGGTGCGCGCCTTGTCACCACCGCTGTTTATCAACTTCATCGCACCAACGGCCGTTACGCTTTGTGTACAATGTGCATCGGTGTAGGCCAGGGTATCGCCGTCATTCTTGAAAAGGTCTAACAGGTCACACAACTGAACAACTTTCTATGAATCTCTTCGACGATTTGTTCCGCAGCGCGCCTATGGAAACTATTTTGTCCGACGCGGAGCACGTGCAGAGCCTGCTCCAGTTCGAAGCCTCCCTGGCCCGCGCCGAAGCTCTTGTGGGAGTCATTCCAGAACCCACCGCTCGCACCATCGCAGCAAAATGCCGTGTCGATCTTTATGATTTGAAGGCACTTGCCGCCGGGGCGAAACTTTCCGGGAATCTCGCAATCCCTCTCCTCAAGCAACTGACGACTCTCGTTGCACAGGAAGACAAAGACGCCGCGCAGTTTGTGCACTGGGGCGCGACCAGCCAGGACGTAATCGATACGGCGACCGTCCTTCAACTGCGGCGGGCCTTCGAACTGATCGATCGAGACCTTCGCAGATTAATGGCCACGCTCACTTCTCTTGTGGCAACATACCGCCACACTCCTATCGTGGCTCGCACCTGGATGCAGCAAGCGCTCCCATCCACCTTTGGCTTCCTCGTCGCCGCCTGGCTAGATGCTCTTCTCCGCGATCAGGAACGCTTCAACGAAATTCGCGTTCGCGTCTTCACTCTTCAATTTGGCGGAGCCGTTGGCACAATCGCGGCCCTCGGTCATCACGGCCCGGCGGTCGCCAAAGCACTCGCCGATGCTCTTCATCTGACGCTGCCTCCTATTCCCTGGCATACTCATCGCGACCGACTCGCCGAGACTGCTACTGCGCTCGGTCTATGTTGTGGAACCCTGGCCAAAATTGCCCGAGACATCTCCCTGCTCTCGCAAACCGAGATCGCCGAACTTTCCGAGCCGTCTTCCGATGGCCGCGGAGGTTCGTCCTCAATGCCCCACAAACGCAATCCAGTTACTTGCGCTGTCGTGCTCGCCGCCGGCCTGCGCGTTCCATCTCTCGTCAGCACCATGTTGAGCGCCATGATTCAGGAAGAAGCGCGTGGCCTTGGCGGATGGCATGCCGAATGGGAAACCCTGCCGGAAATCGTGGGTCTCGCCGCCGGCGCCCTTCATCATCTGGAGCAAATGCTTTCCGGTCTTCAAGTGCACACTGATCGCATGAAGCAAAACCTCGAGCTGACGAACGGCCTCATTTTTGCCGAAGCCGTAAGCATGGCGCTTGCGAAAAACATCGGCAAATTGGTTGCCCACCAACTGGTGGAATCCGCCTGCAAGACCGCCGTTGCCGAAAAGCGTCACTTGAAGGATGTCTTGCGCCACGATTCCGGTGTGGCAAATCACTTGTCACCCGTGGAAATCGACGCCCTTTTCGATCCTCAACAATACTTGGGGAGCGCTGGCAAATTTATTGACGCAGTACTCGCGAACGCTAGAAAACTGTCGCCGGCACCCTAACCAGGAATAAGAGTCCCTTATGCCCTTCGCAAAATTGCCTGACGCCCATATCCACTACGAGTGGTCCGGAACGGAAACTTCTCCCGTCCTTGTTTTATCCAACTCCCTCGGCACCACACTTAGGATGTGGGACGCGCAGCTTGCCGATTTTTCTCAGCATTTTCGGATTCTCCGCTACGACACGCGCGGCCACGGCCAATCCTCGGTGACGCCTGGGCCTTATACCATCGAGCAACTCGGTCACGACGTCCTGCACCTTCTCGACAACCTTCAGCTACTTAGGGTCTGCTTTTGCGGTCTGTCTATGGGCGGCATGATCGGAATGTTTCTCGGCGCCCACGCCTCATCTCGATTCGAAAAGATTGTGCTCTGTAGTACGGCCGCAAAAATCGGCACCTCGGAATCGTGGAAATCTCGTATCGACGCTGTCGAGCAGGGTGGGATGAAAGCAGTCGCCAGTTCCGTTATCGAACGATGGTTTACACCGCCCTTCCGCGCTAGCCATGCGGCGCAAACGGCTACTATGCTCTCCATGCTTGAAAATACCGATCCCGCTGGTTACGTCGCAGGCTGCGCGGCCGTGCGCGACTTTGACCAGCGAACCGGTGTTGCCGAAGCCAGGGTACCCACCCTCGTCCTCTCCGGCACCCATGATCCTGTTACCACGCCGACAGATGGTCGCTTCCTCGCCGAACACATTCCCGGCGCCCGATTTGTTGAGCTTTCCGCTGCACATATTTCAAACATCGAAGCGCAATCCGAGTTCAACCGCGAAGTTCTCTCCTTCCTTCGCGCGTAAGGGAGCACCAAAATGGATGATCGCAAGCGTCGTGAAGCGGGTACCAAAATTCGCCGCGCAGTCCTGGGCGATGCGCATGTGGATCGCGCTAAGGCGCATGAAACCGAATTCACCGCCGATTTCCAGGATCTGATCACGCGCTACGCTTGGGGAGAAATCTGGGACCGCCCCGGCCTTAGCAAGAAGACTCGTAGCCTGCTCACGATCTCCATGCTGGTAGCCTTAAATCGCAATGAAGAATTACGACTTCATCTGCGTGCTGCGCTGAACAATGGCGTGACTCGCGAGGAAATCCGCGAAGTTTTGCTGCACTCCGCCATTTACTGTGGCGTGCCTGCGGCCAATACCGCTTTTCACGCCGCAGCTGAAGTTTTAAAAGAAAACAGGTAGCCTTGAACCAAAATTCACGCGTGGACAGGAGTCTCATCCGGCTCGCTCCCACCGAGCGTACCGACGCTAGATTTTAGACCTCTGGAAGATCCTCGTGTAACCGGATCACCCACGAAGAATGCGCGTGCAGCACGCAGGCCCCGATTGGTATTTCAAATCCACCTCAGCTACCGGACATAACAGTTAACTATGTGTCGAGTCGCTCACCGACTTGGCAGCCTCGAGGGCGTTTTCATGATCTCATTGTCCACTGGAGTCTCTTTCAACACCCCGTTTAGGGGCACGTGTAGCAGTGCGTACACTACGTTTGGGTGTCCCATCTATGAAAGTTCTCTGGTTTCTTGAAACTTCCCAAATTTTTGCCCGCTCCATTCGCTACTCATCGCACGCGAAGGGACAGCTCCAGGAGCCCGGCCATTGGCAAAGAGGTGCCCTCGCGGCATGCACTAGTCATCCCGTGCTTTCTTGCAAGCTAGGCGTCGCTCTCGGCTTAAGCGATCAGCACGAAAGTGATTTGTCCGGGTTGCTCCACGAGATCGGTGTGCTGTTCCACTGCATCCCCTTTCCGGAAGGCTTGACAGAGGTAATTGTAGAGGCCATCACGGATCGGCCGCCGTTGAAAGTCGGCGAATTACAAATCCCGGGCCTTCCGTATGCGGAAACAAGAAGAATCCTGGCAGAACAAAATGGCGGCTGCCGAAGATCGCGTCAGATACCATCGCGCAGTTCCTCAACCCGCAAGACTAGTCAGCGAACTCGGAAATCGGCACTCTCCGGCACACGGTAGAGCTTTTTTGCCAGAAATTCGGATTTGGATGGAGAGATGAGCTTTCGGACGAGAAATTCCAGTCACCTCGGCGGATTTGGGATTACTTTTGCCAGGCGTTGTCGGGGCCGCATCTTTGCCCGTGGGCCGATTGTGCTGGCTACTCCATGGCGATAGGGGAGGCACGAAGTCGATCGTCGATCACATTTTCTGTGAGTCTCTACCCACTCAGGCCGTTGCCCTTCTCCAGCTGTCTATATCAATCATTAAATACGTTTGCACGCAGTGTGTATGAGCTCAGCACCTTCATGTAGTTCCCGCGCTCGAACGCTGTAGGATCAGCCACCGACCCGTGGCTCATGCTTCCGCACATCTGCTGGACGGACGCATATTCGTGCTCTTCCAACCATCGGCTCAGTTCTCTTAACACGTACGCGGCATGTTGCACGCCGTTTCTGAGTAACGCCGAAGTCATGAACGCTACTTTCGCGCCTGCAAGCACGCACTTGATCACGTCTCGAGAAGTGTGGACTCCTCCGGTGACTCCGATGTCCGCTTTCACGTGCCCGTAGAGTATTGCCGCCCAGTGAATTCGAAGGAGCAGTTCTTCCGGCCGGCTGAGCGCCAGGCTAGGCGACACCACCAGTTGCTCGATATCGAAATCAGGCTGGTAAAAACGATTGAAGAGAACGATTCCGTCTGCATGTGCCTCGTCAAACCGCACACCCATATTGGCTGGAGCGCTGAAAAATGGAGACAGCTTCACTGCTAGGGGTATGCGAAGATTTCTCTTCAGATGGCGCACTAGTTCAATATAGTTTTTCTCCACTTCGGCGCCGCTTATCGCGGGATCCGTTACAATCGAATAAATGTTCAGTTCGATCGCGTCAGCGCCGGCCTCTTCCATCAATCGCGCGTACTGCAGCCACCCTCCGTCAGAGGTACCATTAATGCTCGCGATGATCGGAATTTTCACCGCTTCTTTCGCGTGGCGGATTAGTTCCAGATAACCGTCAGGCCCCAGATTGTAGGTCTGCAAATCCGGGAAAAATCCTGCGGATTCCGGGAAGCTTTCCGCTCCGCGGGTCAGATCCGAATCCACAGACAGGCTCTCCAACTCCAATTGTTCTTCAAACAAGGAAGGCAGCACCACACCGGCGATTCCGTGGTCCTCCAATCGCTTGATGTTATCCACCGATTCGCACAACGGCGAGGCCGAAGCCAGCAGCGGCGATTTGAAGTTTAACCCTAGGTATTTCGTTGAGAGATCGCTCATTCGTCGTCTCCCCCCTTCTTTAAAGTCGTGGCATCATCCGGTTCCGGGGGTGCGACCGGCGCTATGTGGGGAGAGTCTGCCCGCCCGGCCATGGCAGCACGATTCGAGTACACGCGCCACTGCCGTTCGACATCATCTTGCGCCAGCTTCAACAAATCGCGTGCCGCGGCGGGATCGCTGCGCACCAGCATCGTGTACCTTGCTTCCTGGTACGCATAAGCCTTCAGCGGAATGCTTGGCGCCTTGGAATCCAGCTGGAACGGATTCTTTCCCTCCGCCCTCAACCCCGGGTTGTAGCGCATCAACGGCCAATAACCCGACAGCACCGCTTTCTTTTGCTGGTCCAGGCCCATCGACATGTCGTATCCGTGCGCGATGCAATGGCTGTAGGCGATGATCAACGACGGCCCGTCGTGCGCTTCCGCTTCTGTGAACGCCTTCACAGTATGCGTATCGCTCGATCCCATCGCCACGCGCGCCACGTAAACATATCCATAGCTGACGGCTTCCATCGCCAGGTCTTTCTTTCCGGTATGCTTGCCGCCAGTGGCAAATTTTGCCACCGCGCCTCGCGGCGTGGCTTTCGACATCTGCCCGCCGGTATTGGAGTAGACCTCCGTATCCACGACCAGCACGTTTACGTTCCGGCCCGAACCCAATACGTGATCGAGCCCCCCGAAACCGATGTCGTACGCCCAGCCATCGCCGCCGACCAGCCAGACGCTCTTTTTCACCAGACTGTCCGCCAAGGTGAGCAGGGCCAACGCTTCTGGTGAACTTTGCCCTGCGAGTAATTTCTTCAGTTCCGCCACACGCTTGCGTTGTTCTTCGATTCCCACTTCCTTTCTCTGATCGGCGTCAAGCAGACCTTTCACCAACACATCGCCGAGCTTTCCGTCGAATCGCGTTAACAAATCCCGTGCGTACTGGTTTTGCTGATCGACGGCCAGCCGCATGCCCAGCCCAAATTCTGCATTGTCCTCAAACAGGGAGTTCGACCAGCTCGGCCCACGGCCATCCTTGTTCTTGGTGTACGGTGTGGTTGGCAAATTCCCGCCATAAATCGAAGAGCAGCCGGTGGCATTCGCCACCAGCAACCGGTCGCCAAATAATTGTGTCAGCAGCTTGATGTACGGAGTTTCACCACAGCCCGCGCATGCCCCGGAGAATTCGAACAATGGCTCGAGCAATTGCGAATCCTTCACCTGCGTATGCGACAACTTACTGCGATCGAATTCCGGCAAGTTCAGGAAAAATTCCCAGTTCAGAGCTTCCGGCTTGCGCAGGGGATCTTGATCCTTCATGTTGATGGCTTTGTGTTTCACCTCGCTCTTGCTCTTCGCCGGACATACTTCCACGCAAAGTCTGCAGCCGGTGCAATCTTCCGGCGCCACCTGCAACGTGTACTTCAGCGTTTCAAATTCACGCCACCTTGGCTTTGAACTCTTAAATGTCGCCGGTGCGTCCTTCAGCAGCGACGAATCGTAAACCTTCGCGCGGATTACCGCGTGTGGACAAACTAAAACGCATTTGCCGCACTGGATGCACAAATCCTCATCCCATACAGGAATTTCCTTCGCGATGTTTCGCTTCTCCCACATTGCCGTCCCGGTCGGGAACGTTCCATCCACAGGCATCGCACTCACCGGCAGATTGTCTCCGTTACCGGTAATGATCGTCCCCAGCACGTTTCGCACAAACTGGGGCGCCTGGCTTGAGACCGCTGGGAGCATGTCGAACACCGCGGTAGCTTCTCCCGGGACTTTCACTTCATACAGGTTCGCCAACGCTTGATCAACCGCCGCGTAATTCTTCTGCACTACCGCCTCGCCACGCTTGCCGTACGTGTCGGAAATCGCCTTCTTGATTGCTGCGATCGCCTCGTCTTTCGGCAGAACACCGCTAATCGCGAAGAAGCAGGTCTGCATGATCGTATTGATCCGGCTGCCCATCCCCGCTGCCCGCGCTACTGCGTAGCCATCGATCACATAAAACTTCAGTTTCTTCTTCAGAATTGTTGCTTGCACTTGTCGGGGCACATGCGCCCAAATTTCGTCCGGCCCGAACGGCGTGTTCAGCAGGAACGTCGCACCCGGTTCTGCCGCCGACAAAACGTCAATGCGGTCCAGGAATTGGATCTGGTGACAAGCGACAAAGTTTGCTTTCGTAATCAGGTATGTCGATCGGATTGGGTCCGGCCCAAATCGTAGATGCGATACGGTGACCGCGCCGGCCTTCTTGGAGTCATAGACGAAATAGCCCTGCGCAAAATTGCTCGTACCCTTGCCGATAATCTTGATCGAGTTTTTGTTTGCCCCGACTGTGCCATCGGAACCCAGTCCATAGAACAGGGCTCGCACCGTCCGCGGATCTTCCGTGGAAAAGTCCGCATCATAGGTCAAGCTGGTATGGGTGACATCGTCGTTGATTCCCACGGTAAAATGGTTCTTTGCTTCCGGCTTCTTCAGCTCGTCGAAAACTGCCTTGACCATCGCGGGTGTGAATTCCTTCGACGACAGTCCGTACCTTCCACCGATGATCCTTGGAATCCCCAATGCCGGGTGCGCCGAATGCCTTTCCATATAAGTGGTGAGCACATCCTGGTACAACGGCTCACCCAAACTACCGGGTTCTTTCGTGCGGTCCAACACCGCAATCCCTTTGACGCTGGCGGGTATGCCCCCAAGGAACGCTTCCGCCGAGAATGGGCGAAACAATCTCACTTTCAACAAACCTACTTTTTCTCCACGCTTTACCAGCGTATCCACCGCTTCTTCCGCGGCTCCCGCTGCCGATCCCATCAAAACAATCAGCCGTTCTGCATCCGCGGGTCCGTAATAATCAAACAATCTGTACGCCCTCCCGGTGCGCTTTGCGAATCGATCCATCACGTCTTGCACGATCGTAGGGCACGCCCGGTAAAAGGGATTGCACGCTTCACGCGCCTGGAAGAACACGTCGGGATTCTGCGCGGTACCTCTCAGGCTCGGCCGATCCGGCGACATCGAGCGCTCGCGATGCTGCCGTACATATTTATCGTCAACTACCGCGCGCAGATCGTCGTCACTGAGAGACGTGATCATGTTCACTTCGTGCGACGTCCGGAATCCGTCGAAGAAATGCAGGAACGGCACGTGGGCCTCAAGCGTCGCGGCTTGCGCGATGCAGGCCAGGTCACTCGCCTCCTGCACTGAATTTGAGGAAAGCAGCGCGAACCCGGTTCCCCGCGTCGACATCACATCGCTATGGTCGCCAAAGATCGACAGCGCATGGGTGGCCAGCGTCCGCGCCGCCACATGGATCACCGCCGCCGTCAACTCCCCTGCAATCTTGTACATGTTCGGAATCATCAACAGTAATCCCTGTGAGGCAGTGAAGGTTGTCGCCAGCGCTCCGGCCTGCAGTGCGCCGTGCAGCGCACCGGCAGCTCCGCCTTCGCTTTGCATCTCGATCACGTCCGGAATTGCTCCCCAGATGTTCTTTTTTCTTTCGGAATTCCATTGGTCAGACCACTCGCCCATGGGGGAGGATGGCGTGATTGGATAGATCGCGATCACTTCGTTAAGGCGGAATGCGACCGACGCGGCCGCTTCATTGCCGTCTACAATCGACATATTTCTGTTCATTGGATTCTCCGGATGCGTACACAAAAATGGTAGGGCTACCCGGACTCGAAAGCAATGAAAACATCAGTAGAATTAAGGGTATTTACGACTTGCCCAGTCGTACATGCGCAATGTGACGAGCGTCACTGCGTGCTGTTTCTTTCTTCCTGTTTTATTCCAATTCCGACTCCACTATCGGCAGCTTGTCCGTGTCTCTCGCCAGCCACACATACATTGCCGGCAGCAGAAAAATGCTAATGAACAGTGCCGCAAACAACCCGCCAACGATCACGATGGCAAATGGCCGTTGTGAATCGGAGCCGATGCCCCTGGACAGTGCCGCCGGCAATAGTCCGAGCATGGCCACCAGCATCGTCATCATGATCGGCCGCAGTCGCAGGATTGCTCCCTCTACCGCTGCATCTTCAATGGAGTATCCCTGCGCGCGCAAGTGATTGATGTAATCAATCATGATCACGCCCACCTGCACCGACACGCCACACAAGGCTAGAAATCCGACTCCGCTTGATACGCTGAAGTGCGTGCTGGTAACCAGCAGCGCCAGAATTCCCCCAATCGGGGCCATCGACACGTTGGCCAGCGTGAGCCCCGCCCACTTCGCCGAGTTGAACATCGTAAACAAAATTATGTAGATGATCAGAATCGTGATCGGAAGAACAATCAGCAATCTCCTTTGTGACCGCTTCTGACTCTCGTATTCTCCGGCCCAGTTCAGGTGGTAACCAACCGGCAATTTCACCTGTCTTTCGACCCTGTCCATCGCTTCTTCGACCGCGCTTCCCAGATCGCGACCGCGGACACTGTATTTGATCGCGATATACCGCGAATTTGCTTCGCGATAAATCTCTGAAGCGCCATCTTCCACATTTGCGTTCGTCAATTGCCCCAGCGATACTCGTTCACCCGAGGGCGCGACGATCCGGATACTATTGATCGCCTCGCGCGTATCTCGAAACGGTTCGAGGTAGCGTACCGTCAGGTCATACCGTTGTTCTCCCTGTAACACCTGCGTTACCGCTTTCCCCCCGATCGCCGTCTCCACCGCGTCTTGTACGTCGGCAACATTTATCCCATACCGCGCGGCCTTCTGCCGATCGATGCTGAGGTTCAGATTCGGTTGCCCCAATACGTGAAACAGCCCAAGGTCTTCGACGCCCTGCACTGACCGCATTACACCGACAACTTCTTCGCCTTTTTGCTCCAGCAATTTCAAGTCGTCGCCATACATCTTTACCGCCAACTCACCCTTTACACCGCTGACCGCCTCTTCCATGTTGTCCGAGATCGGCTGAGAGAAATTCCAGAGCACCCCCGGTATCTTGCTCAGTTCAGTATCCATCCTGGTAATCAATGCTTCTTTGTCTTCCTTAAAAACAGGCCTCCATTCATTTTTCAGTTTCAGGTCGACAAAGAATTCGGTATTGAAGAATCCTGTCGTATCCGTCCCATCGTCCGGGCGCCCCACTTGCGAAATCACCTGTTTGACTTCGGGAAACCCTGCCAAAATTACACGCGCCTCATTCATGATCCGCGTGCCTTCCGTTGGCCCAGTGCTTGGCGCCAACGTTCCGCGCACCCACACCGCTCCCTCATCGAGATGCGGAAGAAATTCAGATCCCACCACGCCGCTCAATAACAACAGGAATGTCACCACAAGAACTCCCCCGGCGGCAGACAGGGTCAACCGCCTGTACTCCACTGCCCGACGGACCGTGCTCCGGTACTTCTTACGCAAAAATTCCATCACCGGGTTGTGCCACTCTGTTACACCTTTCTGAAATCCCAGCTCTGCCAGCACCGGTCCGATCACGATCGAAAATGTCAACGCACCCAGGAGTGCGAACGAAACCGTCCACGCCATCGGCTTGAATAGTCTTCCTTCCACGCTCTGTAGGGTGAATATCGGAAGATAGGCCGTGATAATGATGGCCCGCGCAAAGAAGACCGGTCGCAGTACTTCAAATACAGCACCTCGTATTCGCTCGAAAGGCGTCTTTCCCGCGTTTGACGTAAGATTGAAATGGCGCACGATGTTTTCGATCACCACCACCGACCCGTCCACCACCATTCCGAAATCCAGCGCTCCCAGTGAGAGTAAATTCGCCGGAATTTTGTTCAGATCCAGGCAGATTGACGCGAACAACAATGAGAACGGAATCGTCAACGCCACAATGAATGCCCCACGGACATTCCCCAGAAAGAAGAACAGAATTACCGAGACCAGCAGTACCCCCGCTATCAAGTTGTGCATCACCGTATGCGTCGTGAAGTGCACCAGGTCGCTGCGATCCAGAAACGGGACAATCTTGACCCCCGGCGGCAGGATGTGCTCGTTGAGCTCCTTCACCTTCGCGTGGATCTCCTCCATCGCGGCATCTGCATTCGCTCCCTTTCGCAGCAGCACAATACCTTCCACGACGTCTTCGTTGTCGACTATCTTTCCGTCGTCGCCCCGGTGCGCCTTGCCGATCTGTCCTAACCGAATCTTCCGGCCTTTCGTTACTGTCCCGATATCTTTCACGTGCAACGCCACACCGTTCTGCGTTTTCAGTACCGTGTCCTCTATATCCTGAAGACTGGTGATCAAACCGACCGCCCGCACGTTGATCTGCTGTAAACCCGACTCAATGAAACTGCCTCCCGCGTTCACGTTGTTGTTCGCCAGCTGCTGCTCCACCTGCCCGATCGTCAGTCCATACCCAATCAACTTATTCGGATCCACCCGCACCTGGTATTCCCGGGTCGATCCCCCAAAACTCACTACGTCCGCCACATTCGGCACGGACTTGAAATGCTTCTCGAGTGTCCAGTCTTCCAGCGACTTCAGCTCCATCAAGTCGTATTTCGGATTGGTGCTCTTCAGCGTGTACCAGTAGATCTGCCCGACCGGACTAAAATCCGGCCCTATGGTTGGCTGAAGATTGTTCGGCAAGCTGACCTGTGCCAACCGCTCCAGAACCTTTTGCCGGTTCCAGTCATTTTCAGAATCGTCATCAAAAATCATCATCACACTGGAAATCCCGAACAAGGACGCCGAACGCATGTGCTGCAGGTGGGGCAACCCGTTCAATTGCGATTCGATCGGTATCGTCACCTGCTGTTCGACTTCTTCTGCCGCACGCCCCGGCCATTGTGTAATCACCTGCACGTAGTTGTTGGCCACATCCGGATAGGCTTCCACAGGCAGGTTGTGAAACGACCACCCGCCCCAGACCAGCAGCAACGCGGTCAGTGCCAGCACCATGAACCTGTTATTGAGAGAAAATTCGACAAGACGGGCGATCATCGGCTTTCCCTAGCGGAATCCATAGACATTCCTACTGCTCCACCGTGTTTTGCAGCACCAGTCCGTCACCCACCACCGCGTCGCCTGCCTTGATCCCAGACAATACCTCCTGCATCTTGTCCGGCAAATTGATGCCTGCTTTCACCTCCACGCGTCGAAACTTTCTTTCACCAGCTGGCACGTACACCCAGTCTCGGTCGTGGAGATGAAGGATTGCCGTAGCCGGCACCGCCGCGGCAACCTGCCTGTTCTGCCCCTTGAATACCGCCGTAACAAACATTCCTACTCGCAAGATTCCATCGGAATTTTTCATCTCGACGCGCACTTTTGCCGAACGCACACTCGGATCCAGAATTGAACCGATGTTGCTGATTCGCCCTGCCATCACCTTGTCCGCGTACGCATTCGGGCGGATTTCCGCATCTTCTCCTACCTGTACTTTGGCCAGGTCGTTTTCAAAGACATCGCACAAGACCCATACTTTCGACAGGTCGGATATGGTAAATGGATTTGTGGCCGACAAGCTTTGCACTCCTGAAGCGGTTGTCACTTGTTGATCCGTGATGACTCCGGAAATCGGTGCCACAATGTCCACCACAGCGCCCGGCTGATCTTTGTCTACTCCCAGCACGCGCAAATGTTCGAGCGTGGTCGCCACGTCCACCTTTGCCTTGGATTGCGCATCCTCTGTTACCTGAAAATCGTTCAACGAGATCGCGCCCCTCTCATACAAGAGTTTTGCCCGCTCGAACTGTTTTTCCACCAGCGTTTCGCTCGTCGCCGCTTTCTGGTAATCCGAAAACGCTCCTGCAATATCCTGGCTCTGCACACGTAGCAATACTTGCCCCTTCTTCACCGTGTCACCCAGCCTCGCTCGGATCTCCACAACTCGTCCAGAGGCCAGCGAAATTACGGGCACGGTTCGGTTCGCATCCGGACTGATCACTCCCGTCACTTTCAATATGGAGACAGAGGAATACTCCGCGGCTTTCACCACCGGAAATTGTTCCGGATGTTCTACTTCGAGGAGGCTAGGGTCGCCTTCCGTTTCTACCTTTGCTGCCGGCGGTGCACCGTTTCCTGTTTCTGACTTGCCCCCGCACGCTACAGCTATCCACGCCGCTCCGAACAAAGACGTCACATACACGCCACGGTAGACACTGCTTCGAAATCGATTCATGAATCGGACCTCGTGCACTAATTTTCACTAAAAGTGGTTAACCCAGAAAATCGACAGGGTGCTCGCGGTTCTCCACTGTCCGTTCCTCTCCACGTCGAAAGGATGCGCGGGAAGGCGGTATTCCCATTCGCAGGAGTGAATTATTTTTGGATGGTTATGGAATTGTTGAAGAAAGCTAGCTAAGTTCCGGTGGCGAACGTCCCGCGCCGGAGTCAAAAAGAAAACCCAAGTACGACTGATTCTCTTGCACTCCTAACGATTCGAATACAGGTGGCAGACGCGCTCCGGTATCTTGTTTGCCGTTTTCGCCGAACGTCGTTCGCGAAGGCAGTGAGGAAAAAGCTTCTGTTGACAACCGGATTTCCGGCCCAAAATAAAATTCTGGTTCTTTTTCCAGCCCGGGAAATTTTCCAGAATCTGCTTGTGTGAACTTTCCGTGTCCGTCGTTTAACAACACCGCCACCAAATTCAAATCCAGCGACGTCCGCACCACCAGATCCAGCGCATGATCTCCATTCACGTCGCGCCAGAATAGCTGCAGGCCCCCCGTGCGGGCTCGTATCCCGATGGCAGGCTGCAGTCCGTCACTCAACTCGAAATGGATGGAGTAATTCGTCGTCTGACGGTCCGTTCGCTCCGAATTGACGCTCGCGATGTCGGGTTTCTGGTCACCGTCAAAATCTGCGATGGCGAAGCTAGTGCTGTTCCCTCTCGTTCCTTCGAAGCCAGTTACTTCGCGTCTGCCGGTTGCCGTGCCTCGCAACAGAAAACTCACCGCAAACAGACACACCACTCCCAGGAGCGGAATCGCGCGACTTGTAAACGTTCTCCGATTCATCTGCAGGATTCCTGGGTGACCGGCAAAATTTGCCTCGGTCAACTCCGTAAGAATAGCATTTCTACCCTCTTCTCCAGAACGATTCACCGCTACGGCAGATTTTTGGGGGAATTCGTTTCCGGACCCCGAATTCGAGCCAGACCCTCTCCTAGAACCAAAATTCCCGTGGTGACAAGCGTCACGGTGGCCTGTGATACAACATGTGGCACTCGGCGCCGGCTATCGCTTACGCTCCCTTCGAGGGGCCTTCCCTGCTTCTCGTTCCTCGAACTCTGAGAGGCGCTTTGGCTCTGGTAACTCTATACAAACAAAGCAATTAATTTCCAGACCGGTTGTTACCAAGAATCTGGATACGATCTTCCCCAGGAGGGGTCAAGCTTAGCGGCATTCTCCCTGGATTATCCTTTCTGCCCACAGCGCACCATAAGGAGATATGCGACAATGACAAATGAACCTGGTCCGAATATCGGTTCCGCACCCACCCGTTGGCCTGCAAAGCAAGTCTATATATTGTCTGGACTCTTCTTACTCTTGGGCCTCGCCATTGGCTATTTTTTCCTCGGATCGAAGCTCACGACAACTCCAGCAGCGATTGTTCAGCCGTCGACAAATTTGCCCCCTCAAGTTGGCCTCTTTCGGACTCACCCCAAATTGTCTCCAGATCAGCTGAAGCAGATGGCTGCCGTTCAAGCTGGCGAGCTCATTGAAAAACTCAAGGCGGACCCCAAGAACGTCGCAATGCTCATGCAGGTAGCCACCGTTTACAAAGCTTCCCATCAGTGTCCAGAAGCCACCGAATATTACGGCCGTGCGCTTCAGATCGATCCCAAGAATCTCGTTGCGCGCACGGAGTTAGCTTCCTGCCTCTACAGCACAGGCGACGTTGATGGTGCCATTGCACAGCTGAACCGGTCCTTGCAATTCAATCCAAGCGACGCGAATTCGCTGTTCAATTTGGGAGTCATCCGGTGGAAGGGAAAGCACGATCCTGCGGGCGCTATCGCAGTTTGGCAAGAATTGCTAAAGACCAATCCGAACTTGGATCGCAAACCAATCGTCGAGCATATGATCGCGGAAGTTCAAGCTGAGGGCAAAACAACAAGATGAATTGCGGTGTCGCTTTTCGGAGGAATTAAATCATCGTGGCGGTGACAACGAATTCGACGATCAAGGCTCAGTGGACCAACACACAAGCCATTTCTCTGGCAGTCGTTTCTCTGATGGTCGGGACCTGCAGTGGTTTCCTCTTGCGCCGGTCACAATCACAGGCTGATGCCAGGACCATAGGAGCTTCTCCTGCTCCCACGGGCACCCCGACCGCGGCTGCAAAACCTTTGCATGCGGCGTTCGACATTCAGGTCGGCGCTAAACTTGAACGATTAAGATCCGATCCCAATAACCCCGGAATTCTCATAGAACTCGGAAATCTCTACTACGACTCCAGACAATATGCAGCGGCAATCGAATACTACCAACGAGTTCTTGCCCGGCAACCCGCCAATACGGATGTGCGCACCGACCTCGGTACCGCTTATTGGTACATTGGCGATGCCGACTCCGCAATCTCCGAGTTCAACAAGTCGCTTAGTTACCAGCCAACGAAGCCCGACACTCTCTACAACTTGGGAATTGTCCAGTTGAGGGGTAAAAGAGATTCCGCCGCAGCCATTACTACCTGGCAGAAACTTCTCGCCGAAAACCCCCAGTATGAGCAAAAAGACAAAATCCAGAAGCTCGTCGCTGACGCGCAAGCTTCTCATTGATCTTCAAGACGTTTTGCGGGTTAGCTAGCTCTTCATACGAATTCGAGGCCACTCCTCAAGCCATGCCCTCGCCCGCTCTCCTACCAACTTTTCATTTCCTTAGGCCCAAACGCTTCCAAAATTAATTGTGCTGGTGTCCGTGACAGGTCAGCGCGCATGAATTCTGCACACGATTGTAGCCAATGGGTGTCGCGCCGTTCGGTGCAACCACGTTTCTGTCAAAGTTGACCAGGCGCTCGCCTGTAATGGTGGCGCTTGTCGCCCCCATGCCGTGCGCGGTGTGACAGGTAGAGCAGGAGAATCCATCATTGATATGCAGTGCATGCTGGGTGAAGCTCGTGTTCTGCAGCACAATCGACAAATCGTGACATTTGGCGCAAAGCGCGTAAGGTCCGTTTATACTCAAATCCGGATTGGGGAACAGATTTGAAAGCGGTTGTCCTGGCACAGCCGATTGACTGATTTCGTACCGCCGTTCCAGAATGTGTGTCCACTTTGAACCGTGCGGCCCATTTGGCCCGACTCCCCCGAATTCGCGGTTGTCGTCACTGTTATGGCAGTCGGTGCAGAGAATCTGCGTTCCCATTCCCCGACCCGGCGTCAAACCATCTTCATTCAGCATGTTCAAGCGGAGACTGGGCTGCGACAGGGCACTGTTCCGCGAATGAACGACCGGGTGGCTTGACTGGCTGGTGATCGCGAATTGTGGGACCAGATTCAGCATATCCGCTGAGGTAACCACCCGGCTCGGCAGATAGCCGTAAACGGGATTCGCCACTTGGCCGGCACTCATTCCATGACATCTCAGGCAATTTTCATAGCCATTCACGGATGGACTTACCGGAGTTAACCCATCTGCGGCGCTCACCCCGGTAACCCCGTTTTGTGAACCGCGTACGGCTGGTGGCACCACAAAGCTGCCAGTTTGCGCACTGCTGTGGCTGTTGTGACAGTCGGCGCATGTCGCGTGGCGATTGTTATTAAGTACCGCAGACTCGCCCGGATCGTGCTGGTTTTTCGCGGAAGGCACCGGATGCCCGACCTTGCTAAATTCCGAGTAAATATTTAAGAGCTGAGGCGACAGATTGTTTCCCCCACTGTGACATGCGATGCAGTCCTGTTCGTTCACTCCCCGCAGCAGTCTCGCCCCTCCTGGTGCGTTGTGGGTCTGGTGGCAGGAACCGCAGGCATTTGACGCGACATCTTTATATGTGCCCACGGGTGGTGTCGTACTCACGGAATTCGCCGCGGTTGCATGGATGCTCGTCGGCCAACCAGCCAGCGGGTTGATCTGTCCGGGAGTTACCCGGCTCGGATCGTGGCATGCCAGACACATCTGGCCTCGTGAGCTGTCGATCAGAAGAAAATGCGGCGAATTCTTGTCGATTGATTGAACGTGCGGGTCATGGCATGACGTGCACTGAATATTACCATTGATCAATTTTACCGCGCCCGCCGGGTCCGCAGTCTTTCCCCCACTCGCCAAGGTCGGGACAAGATCCGGAGAGTCCTGTAAAGGAATGGTCAGATTAAATGGATGCGATCCCTGCAGATCTGCGCCGAATACATCGGAACTGCTCATGTTGCCGGTCATCCCGAATTTTCCGTAAGCCACCGTCTGCCCGGGCGCGACTGTGCCATCGTGGCAGCTCAAGCACAAACTACTCGCTCCCCCGAGCGCCGGTTGCGGACTGGGCTTCCCGGCAAAGGTGGAACTCGTGTACATCGTGTAGCTCTGCGTTGAAAGCGTTTGATTCCACAGCGGCGTGCCCTGGCTCAACCCGGAATGCGGTGCGTGGCAATACTGGCAGGCCGCAGCCATATTTCCCTTCACTGGTGACGTGCCCATGGGCGTCAAATCGTGCGCACCGAGCGCATCCCCGACAATCTGCTGCCCAGCGGCCCGGGTTACCCCGAGAAAAATCAGCACGGCGATCCGTACTGCGCGCTTCATTTACCGCCTCCCGCTGCACGTTTGGACAGCGCCACATACTGAAACACTTCGACTCGGTGGTTGTAGCTGTCCACCACAAACACGCGATCCGATCCGTCAATGAACAAGCCCGTCGGCATTTGGAAATCCCCAAATCCCGTCCCTTGTTGGCCAAAGTAATACAGCAATTGTCCTTCCCGATCAAACACTTGCACCAGGTTGTAGGCGCCATCGACGATATAGAAATGGCCTTCCGAATCGATCCCAAGCCCTTTCGGTCGGAAAATCGTGCCACGCCCGTCCCCCAGCTTCCCGATGGCATACTGAAACCTGCCGTCGTGGTCCAGCACTTGTACGCGGAAATTCAGGGCGTCGACCACTATCAGATTTTCTCCGCTCAGATGCAATTCCGTGGGGAAATGAAATTCACCTTCTCCCGTTCCGCTCTTTCCAATTCTCTGCATTACGTTGCCTTGCATATCCATCACGAAGATTTGATCGCGCAGTGTGTCGGTTACATAAATTCGTTTGGCCGAGGAATCCACCGCAATTCCCGTCGGCCTCCTGAAGAATCCTTCGCCGAACTTCAGGCTGCCGATCACGTGGATGAACTTCCCGTTCGGCTCGAACACAAAGACTTTCCCAAGTTCTGAGTCTGTTACGTAAATGTTGTCCTGCGCGTCCACGGCCACGCACTGCGGCGAGGTCATCGATTCCTTGCTTTTCTCTCGGCGCGAGATGAACTTGTACTTTTCCTGCTTAAAATCAAATATGTGAATTCCACCGGCGCCCGGATCGCTAACAATCACTCGCCCCTTCGAGTCCGTCACCACGCCATAAGGCCGGATCATCTCCTTGAAGTCCGGCGCGCCCGCCACCACATCGACCACGCGCTTCCAAAAACCTCGCTTGGTTTCTACTTCCCTTTCGGAGGAGAACGCCCCCTCGAAGATTAATTTGCGGCCGGCTTCCAGTTGCAGTACTGGCACCATCGATTCCCGAGGCTTTTTGTCCTTTGCCATCAACGATCGCGACAGCAGCCCCACAGACAGCACGAGCGTGCAGGTGCATGCCAGCGATTTCGCTTGCCGCAACACTCGCCTCGAATTGTCTGGACTGAACTTCATTCCACTTTTCTTTGCTTCCGAGCATACTACCGACGGTCAGGCGTTTTCTCTTGCGTCACCTTGCTTGAGTCCCTTGCCTCTTGACACGATTGCTCCCAGCCACGGGCTAGAAGAAGTTGAAGTACCGGGTCACCCCAAAATAAAACGCGTTATAGTTGAACGGCGTCGTCGTCCCCAGGTTGTAGCCCTGGCTGACATAACTGTAACCAGTAAACACGAACAACTGCCGGAACGAGTATTCCATCCGGGCATAATATTGCACTGTCTGGCTGTGCACTGGGTCCGGTCCTGCAAGCGGATTGATCGTTGTGTACCTGGCGCGCGTGTAGGTACCGGAAATGTTCAGCCGCCGCTGTGGCTTCCAACTTGCTCCGAACCCGTACGACTCTCCGTAAAACTGAATCAATAGATCTTGGGGGGTTCCCGCAACTGGTATCGGGGTAGGAACAATTCCACCAAGCACCTGCAACGCGTTGCCAGAACTGCGACCGTAGCTTCCACTCACTCCAAAATTCCGGTGTGAAAACGAAGCGCCATAACCTGCCGCCAACGTGTCTGACAAACTGGTGGCATCCACATGCGCTTTCGAATATGAACCGTGAAACGCCATGTTCCAGTCTTTGACATTGCGGCTGATCGATCCCACCGCCCCGTAGCTTGTCTGCGTGTAGCCCACCAGAAGTCTGGTCAATCCGGTTGCGTAAGAACCTCCAATATTTGCAGACCACGAACCGAACGCTCGCCCATAGGAGATAGTGGCGTTGTTGCCGAAAAAGCTGGAAGTGCCAGTTTGAGTTGCTGTTACCGTGCCGTTATTTGACGGATTATTCTGGTAGGAATATACAGGGGTCCAGGAGTAGGAGAGTCCATAGGAAAGCCCTAAGCCTCCTCCCCACAGGTTGTGAGTCCAAGTCGCTCCCACTTGGGATATCGTCGAACTGAAATCGGGCAATCCGTTATATTGCCCCTGCACTCGATGATCAATTGCACCGAGCATGACCAAACTTCGCGTCACACGATAAGAACCGTTTGCTCCATAACTGAGATAACTGCTCGTATAACTCAAACTCTGCCCTGAACTTGATGCTGCCAGCGCTCCCCCATCCGCGGTCGCTACCCCCCGCTGCCCGGATGTTCCGCCAATGACATTCGAGAAGTACTGCCCGCTCAGGTTTGAGCTGTAGTTGGCGTGCCCCGCTAGCGTGAGCGCGTCAGTTGCGATCACAGACACATCGCCGTAAACGGTATTGAAGGTGGAATCGACGGTCGTGTTCGCATATTCACCCAGGATGTGGGACCGGGAATAGCCTCCGCTAATGTTGGTCTTGCTGAACACCTGTCGGCTTGCTGAGGCTTGAAACGTGTCTTGGGCGGTGTTCTGCGTCAGGAAAACACCCGGTGCTCCAAACGCTGGGCTATCGCTGTTCACCCAGCTCTTTGTGTAGGAGGCGCTCAGATTGGTATCCCAAAGCACGTAAGCGGAATTCAGCCCGAATAAGTCTGCATGTGATGTCCCCGTTCCTGGCGTTCCTTGCACTTCATAGTCCGTATTGGAATGCACATACGTACCCTGAATGGAGGGCCAGTTTTCCGGCAGATATGCCGCATTTATGGAAATGGCTTGTCCGCTTCCGTTGGTGACGTAATTCCCAATCGAGCCGGGTACATTGAACGTCCCTTCCCGATTGTAGTCTCGCACATAAGTCAACTGCATCGGCGTCCTGCTGCCGCTCAGAAAGTTTGCCTGCGCGTTAACTCCGGAAGCCAGTGAATTAGAATTGAAGGTGGAATTCAGATTGGATTGATTGAGATATGGATTGATTGCCCAATTCAAAAATCGCGGATCATGATAGGAACCGTTAAACTGCGCATCGAACCCGTACGCAACGCCGTCACTGGTTGTGCCATCCCACGTCCGGTTATACCCGAGCGAGGCGCTCCCGGTCAGATTCAGTTGCGTCTCATCTCCTACCTGCAACTGGCCGTGGGCATGTGGGGCAAGGAGCAGCGAGAGCGCGAACCCGATGATGAACGATTTCATTTGTCCTAACTGCATCTGCCAGGCCCCTTACTTCCCGGTTTCTTGTCACTCACCGTCTCTCGCGCACAGGGGATCGTGCGCACTTCCTCACAGCTCTTCGATCTTCGCGCCTGCTCGCAAGTGCTTGTCTAGGCCCGCGCGTAGTTCATTTGCCTTCTGCGCTTCCAGATCTTTCTTCAGTCTCTGCTTCACTTCCTCAAACTTCACCAGGTGCGCATCTTCCCGTCCGTTTACTCTCACGATGCAGAACGAGTCCTCCGTATCGATAATCCCGCTGATCTCTCCCGACTTCATCGTGAACGCCACTTTTTCCACAGCCCCTGGCATGCGTCCCCGATGCAGCCATTTGTGGTCGCCCATCATCACGTGCCAGTCGTCCATCGAAACCTTTTCCGCCAGCATTCCAAATTCTTCGTAATTCTTCGTCGCTTTTGCCTGCTTTAGCGCTTCTTCGGCCTTTTTTCTCGCCGCCTGCTTTTCCACCGGCGTTGGCGTTTGTCCGTAAGCGATCGTGATCGTCTGGATCGACACGCTGTCCGGCTTCCGGAATTGTTCCGGGTGCTTTTGGTAATACGCCAGCAGCATCGCATCCGAATACCGGGCTTTGTTGTCCACCTCGGCCACCAGATATTGGTCGATCAGTAAGGATCGGCGGATGTTCTTGCGCAAATCCTGCTCGGATCCCTTCTGCTCAACCTTCAGAAATTCCTGGTATTGCGCTTCGCTTTCAAACTGCGCCCGAAAGTCCTTCACAGCTGCGTCAAGCTTCGCCGGCGCAACGGTCATCCCCTGCTTCAGCGCCGCCTCATAGGCCAGTTCTTCAAACTCGATATTCTTGATCGCTGTTTGGCGGATCTTTGCTTCCGAATCCTTGGGAAACCTTCCTCCGTGCTGCTTGGCATAAGGAAAAACATTCATCATTTCCCGCACCAGGTCCCGGTCCGTCAACACTGTCCCGTTTACCCGCACCACCGGCTGCGCCACCGCGCCTGCCGTTACCACCGTCGTCGCTGCACTGGCACTGGAACTTGCCGTGCCATGACTTGCCATCTGGGCCTGAGTTGTCGTTGCTGCGGCGAGTACCAAAATCCAGATTCGAAGTTTCATTTCCATCCTCACTGAGAGCGAGAGCCTCCGGTACTTTCTGGCCTCCATCCGGTCCGACTCCAGTCGCGCAATTTCTACTACCGGAAAAAGGAGGGAGAGGCCGAAGCCTCTCCCCCAAGGATCAAGTCGTCGGTACCGTGTTGTTCACGTATTCGTTGGACTTGCTGTAATGGCAGCTGCGGCAGAACTGCGCGCCGGAGTTGCTGGCTGGGTTGTCGGTGTTGTACCAGCCGCGAACGAAGAAGTTTGTCGGCTTTACGGTGTTCGTCACATTCGCATAGGTGCTCCGGCTGTAATTCACGGAGTGTGGGTTGTGGCAGGTGCTGCATTCCACGTAGGAGGCGATGCCGGAGGTGCCGCTGCCGGCGTACAGGCGGAACGGACGTCCATAGCTTGTCTGGAACGCTGTCGATTGAGGGGTAACGGTCCAGGTGATAGCGCCCGTTGTGGCGTTGACTGTGCCGGGCCAGTTGCTTGTCCGAGTTGGGTCATAGACCACGTTCACCGGATGGTCGTTCTTCAAGGATTCGGTTCCGTCGTTCAAATAGGTTGGGACTTTCTTTCCACCTTCGATCGTCTCCACGCTCAAGCCGGCCATGCCAACGACGTGTGTCTGGTTCCCGTCATGGCAAGACATGCAAGCTGCGGTGTGGAACACGGGATCTGTTTCGGCAAAACCTGCTGCGGTAACCGTGATCGTGTCCGCGAGCGGGGTGTTGATGTCCCATCCAAACGTCTGGTACGTGGTGGCATAGAATTCACGACCCCAGAGATAGGTTTCACCGGTCGAAGCGGTTACTCCACCGTTGCCGACTGCTCCCGTGTGCGGAGCATGGCAGGATGCGCACCCGTGACCGTTTACGTTGTGTGGCCCGAGGATATCGTTGCCAGCGGGGATCTGCTGGGCAGAAGCGATACCCACCGCGAACAACGCTACTAAAACTACAAACATTGCTTTCTTCAACATGGTCGCTAGACCTCCTGATTTATTTCCTGCTACTGAACTTCACAGCAACGGGTCCAACCTCCGTCTTACTCCCGTTCTTGGCCGGTCCGGGTGAGCACTCCGCCCCACGCCAAAACCCTTCTTTATTCCCGCTCCCCCACCTTCGCCGGGCCTGCTTGCACACTTACCGCCGCCGGCGTCTTCTTCAACTTTTCATCCTTCATTTGCTTGGCTTCCGCGTCCGTCACATACTGAAAAATCTGCAAACGCCCTTCGAGTTGCTCGGTCACCATGACGCGATTCGTCTTGTCCACAAAAAGTCCGGTCGGTGCCCCAAACTGCCCAGGCAACCCTCCACCGACGCCGAAGAAAGCCAACAAGTGGCCTTCCTTGTCATAGACCTGCACGCGGTTTTGGTAGGCATCTGCCACCCAGATGTGTCCGTCGGAATCAATCGAAATTCCCTTTGGCCGTGCAAAGAATCCTGGTCCGTCTCCCGACCTGCCAAACATCGACACGAATCCACCGTCTGCGTCAAAAACCTGAATCCGGTTATTCATCGTGTCTGAGACGTAGATCAAGCCTTCTTTGTCTACCGCCACATTGCTCGGCTTCGAGAGCGTTCCTGGATCATCGTCTCCCACCTTCTTTGGCGGCCCGCCTATCGACCGCAGGAATTTGAAGGTGTCTGCATCGAATACCGCGATGCGCTCGTTCCCCGTGTCTGCGACATAGAGAAAACGGTTTCTTTCGTCAATGGCGATTCCTCCGGGATGCCCCAGTTCGTCAGTCCCGAAGTACGTCTCGAGTTTCCACTCTTTGTTAAATACGCCGATCCGGTGCATCAGCGCGTCTACCACGAAAAGGCGGTCCGCATCGTCCACGGTCAGTCCGATGATTGTTCCGAACCGCGCTTCTCCACCGTTACGCAGCAACTTCGTTTCATTTCTTTCCAGGTCGAATATGAAAACTGCCGAAACGAAACTATCGGCCACGTAAATCCGCCCGTGCGAATCGACCCCGACGCCGTAAGGTTTGCCCAGGATGTGGGTGACGTCCTGTTTGAAGGCCCCGCTGTCGGTGGTCTGCAGTCC
The DNA here is from genome assembly GCA_963741165.1 of Candidatus Acidiferrales bacterium. Classification (GTDB taxonomy): domain Bacteria; phylum Acidobacteriota; class Terriglobia; order Acidiferrales; family UBA7541; genus Acidiferrum. Next base: position 584,265 of record CAVUHB010000005.1, read on the forward strand.
GGCCACACGGTCCATCCAGCTCTGCTTCTTCTTTGGCGCTTTCTGTCCTGCAGGAACTTTGGGTGCTTCTTGGCCATACACTTCTTTTACGAACTTGATGCGCGGCACATCCGGAGGTAAGGGCCAGACCAGTTTGCTCGTATCGATCAGCCGGTGGTCAATCTGCTGAATATCTTTTTGTTTTCCTGTCGTAGTTGGTGCAGGATCCTTCTTCTTTTTCTTGTCCGCTTGTGCCATCGGTACCATCAGCAGAGCGATGGCAATCGCTGAGAGCACGGCAAGGATCGGTTTGTGTGAGCGAGTGTTCATGTTCATACCGTCCATCACTGAATCTGGTCTCCTATGCTTCCTTTATGGCAGGTGCGGCAAAATTCCGTTCCAGGTTTCTGGTCCTTCGCCAGCATCGCGTGGGAAATTCCGGCGTGCGGCTGATGGCAGCTCATGCAATTGAGCGGCGTTACCACCTTGGTTAAATCATTCAGATCCCTTATGTCCTGTGTCGGATGACCCGGCAGCGGGTGTCCCTTGCCGTTTTTCAGCGGCAGAACAAATACTTTGTTCTTTGAGAAATAGTTGTCGGCCAGTCGGATCTTCCCGCCGAATATCGTGACCAGTTTCGTGCCCTCGACCTTCGCCGGCTTGCCCTCTGGGCCATGGCATTCGAGGCAAAGTGCATTACCTTCGGCGCGCAAAAGTTTCGCGTGGTTGCTTCCATGTGGCTCGTGACATGTGCCGCAACCTTCCTCGAACGCCGGTTGATGGAGCACCTTCGCGGTCTTTTCCATCTCCGCTTGTTCCGCGTGGCAGGTCAGGCAGGAGTCCACGCCATCCGATTTGGGCAGCCCCGGTTTCTTTGCGGCGTGGGGATTGTGACAATCCGTACAATCACCTGCCGCGCCAGGATGCTGCACTTTGGCCGTCTCAATCTGTTTGATTTTTTCGTCGTGGCAAGTCCCGCAGATCGCCTTCACATCGCTTTGCGCCAATACGACTTTTCCGTCCTTGGCTGGCGCGTGGCACATTTCGCATTGTTTGTCCGCGAACGGCGGATGCAGGAACGCCTGCATCAGTTTCGGGCTAGCCGATTGGTGCGGATTGTGGCAGGTCACGCAATTTGCCGTTCCGAACGGCTGGTTCTGATGTGCTTTCTGCAGTCCCTCGTCTTTTGCGTCGTGGCAGTCTAGGCACAAGGCGGGGGGTGTTTTCGTCAGGTGATAGTCAAATTCGATGTTGCCCCGTTCGCCGGTTTTGTGTGTCACGTGACATGTCTCGCAACCCATGTCCAGGGCAACGTGACGGCTTCCCTTCTCTGAGACGTTCATGCCCTGTGTATGACAACCGAGGCACAGATTTTCTTTTCCATCTGCACCGGATGTCAGCTTTAACAGTTGGAATTTGTTGTCGGATTCATGCGGATCATGGCATTTCACGCAGTTACGAACTGCGGGGCTGTGTACTGTGCCCTTCGCTTTTGTAGGATTCAGCTCCACGTGACACGTGAGGCACAACGCTCCAGATGTCGTTGTCGTCAGCTTCACGTAAGTTGCGTCCCGGTTCACTCGTACCTCATGGCAGGTCAGACATCCCGTTGAGATCGCTGTGTGCACCGCCTTGCCTTTTGCTTTGTCCGCGTGGCACTCCAGACATTTCGCCGAATCCGTGTTCTTTTCCAGTGGCACAGGATGTATATCCGCTACGGTGGGGGCACTGAACATCAGCAGCAATGCCGCTACGCTGCCGAGCGAACTCGCCAGGCGTCTCGCACACCTGATCACGCAACCCAGCATCCTCTTGTCCTTTTGCCGAAGTTTGCAGAGGCCGCGTCAGAAGAACTCATTTCCGTGACGTTTTTCTTATCGCTTGCCCCATCGCGCTCCCCCGCAATCACCAGAACAGTGGAAAGCGCAGCCGCGAAAACCAGCAACAGGACCATGAACACTATCCGGTGGGAGCGAGTTTTTGTTTTCACCGCCATGTATTTTTCTCTTTGTGGCCTTGGCCACCTAATCTTTCGGGTCGTTGGTAATTTCTTGACCAATCCACTGATTTCTCGTTCGTGGCTTTCCAATTTCTCTGCAAAATCCCCGGCCTGCGGTTTCTCAGCCTGCGGCAAGACTACTAAAACCAAGAGAACCTTATTCTTTGGGGAGAACTAAGAATTCTGTGTCCGTAAGTGCACCTCCCGTGCCGAACCGGGGTATTCCTCCTTCGGCTCTTAACCTATTGCCCTGCTGAAACTTACAGCACCAAGTGCTGATTTTTTCCACAGTCCTCTACCCCCTTGAGCTCTGAAGTTGAGTGTTTTACCCCAGTACGTGACGAGAAATCACACAGGTAGGAATAAGGAAAACAAACAGGTTGTGACGGCCGTTACAAAGAAAAAGCGAAATCTGCGCCGTTCACTCCTTCTCCCGCTAGTTGCGCCACATCCAGTCCGTGATCAGCGATTGCAAGCAAAGTCAGATCCTGCGTCGGCTACCTTTTCGAAGTTCGAGCGGAGCGGCACCATTCAAAATTCGGTTCGTGGGCAGATACCTTACGGGTTGACTCAGGGAGGGAAGGATGACTCAGGGTATGGGCTCGCGCGGATGCATCGTGAAATGCAAATTCATTCATCCCCATCATCCGAGCAAACTCCTGCCCGGGCGCCAGCAGGAGTCGCTGCAATACGATATTCAGATCGACGAAGGACACTTCTCTTTGCTGTATAGCCGGAAGCAGGCCAGTGGGAAGCAGTATTTCGAGGGATACGCTCAGGAAATCGCGATCGCTTGATGGCTAATTCCTGGTTGCCGGAGCGACGAGCACCCATGCCGCACTCCCGACTCGGACCAAACACTTAGTCACATTCGGGCAGCTGGCAATCAAGCTATTCGACCCGTCACCGAATTTAAGACAGGTACGCGTCCTGCAGTCCGGGCTTTCTGTTACTCAGTAGTCGATTTGAAACCCGAGGCCCCGGAGTTCAAAGCTAGTCAGGCGGCCAACACACGAAGTGTCTCTACAATACCGCAATTTTACGCTCACGGCAAAGAATGCCCTTCTCCTCTCCGGTATTTCTTTTGGCACGCGTCTCTTCCTCGGGTACTCTTTTTACTTTCGATCGGTTGCAGGACGCACCATGCGCCGCACCGGAGTCACACTTTCTGCTTGCGTTCTATTCTTCCGCGGTGACCTTGTGGCTCCGTTCGGTTTTGGCGCCATCTTCTTTGGTGGAATCTAGTCTCGCGTTGCTACGCTCGCCTTGGAAGGCAACGGTTTCAAACTTTGTTCTTGGCAACCTCGGCCATTTCCTAGGAATGGCCCTGTTCATCTAAGCTCTCGCTCAGATTCTTGCTGCGATTGGCTTCCTGTTTCCGCAAAATTGGGCCCGGCTACTTAATCTAGCTTTCTCTGCTCTCGGAATCCTGCCTCTTCTCCCCATGAAGATCCATCTTCGTCCAATCGCCACTCGTTATTCACTCCTTAATTTCGCTGTCATTAACTATTTACTTCAACCCTCCACTCAGGCCTTTTTTTTCGCCCGTAAATCGCTCGATTCCGGCTCAGAGGCCGGTTCTTTACCCATCAAAGCGAGTTCACTTGCGGCAGCTTGCCAAGTACTTGCTTTCCCTTCGTCCAGACTTTAACCTGACAGACCTATGGATCCACTCAACCCACAGAAGCTGGTTATCGCCTTTATCTCCTACATGGTGTTTCTCTTCTCTACCACATGCCATGAAGCGGCTCACGCGCTGGTTGCAAAATACGGAGGTGATTCCACTGCCGATCTCGGTGGTCAAGTTACCCTGAATCCCATCCCCCATATTCGTCGCGAACCGTTTGGGATGGTACTTGTACCGCTTCTCAGTTTCTATTTTTCTGGCGGGATGATTGGTTGGGCCAGTGCTCCCTTCGATCCACTTTGGGAACGACGCCATCCCAAACGTTCCGCTTGGATGGCTCTCGCCGGTCCGGCAGCCAATTTTTCACTGATGCTTCTGGCCGCGCTTGCTCTTCGGGCAGGCCTCGCATTTGACCTTTTCCACCGCCAACCCGACGGAAACTTTACTTTTCTCTTCACCGCTCTCACCACTACCTTCATGATGAATCTCCTGCTCGGCACTTTTAATCTTCTTCCAGTTCCCCCGCTGGACGGCAGCACCGCCATTATGCTCTTCATGAGCGAATCCGGTGCCCAGAAATATCTCGATTGGTTGCGAGGCAACAGTTTTGCTATCGCGGGCCTGCTTATTGGTCTAGTTGTTTTTCGTCAGATCTTTCCCTATGTCCAATATTTCGTCATGCATCTGCTGTTCTGAGCTAGCGGCGCCTTTCTGCCAACCCGGGCGTTGGCGCTTTCCCCTGGGCACACTGGAACATTCACCAGCTGAGATTCGCTTGAGTGCTCCAGCCGTACAAACCAATCACGTGCGCCGCTTTTAAACACTATCTTCCTCGTGTCTCCGACTAGCTCGTTCTCATTCCGCTAATCTGTCTAAACTCTTCTCTCCCAACCCTCACATGTCGCGCAAACCGCTCTCGCCTTCTTCGCAAGTTTGCGCCCTCGTCGTAGACATTCTATCGGGTTGTCGTTTTGCGGCACTATCCTGCTTACTTTGCTCGTGTAGTTATTCCTGAATAAATATAACGACGATTGCGGCAGCGAGATTGCCGACCTCAACCCCCGCGCTCAGGCCATTCTTCCGGAGCATTCCGGCGGGGGAAATCTCCGCGAACTCGATAGTGGGCATCGCGACGCAGTCGAATCACAAAGCACACACCCGCAGTCGGTTAGCCGTCGATACCACTGATAGGCCACCTAGCCGAGCTCAAAGTCTAGGATGGTGCCTGGCGCAAAGCGAAATTCACGCGCCATTTTCAGCTCCCAAACTTTTCCTTGGGTGATGCGCTCTTAGCACGGCAAATACCCATCGTTATCCAAAACCAAGTGCAACTTGGCCGCGCCTTTGGGTTTTTGGTGTTGGACCCGATCAAACATAGTGACGCAGCGTTCGATGAGGGTAGCGTCGATACTCAGCAGTGGGTTGCGAAAACGGAAACGGTGTCCAGAGCTCCCTTCTTGCCGAGAGCGGCCAAACAAAACCCCGAAAACTTTCTGATACAACTGCCACGGTCGATGCTCATTGGCATAGGCAAGAGTGGACTGGTTGGGTGCCTGAGGAACGCCAAGATGCTTCAACTTGCCATCACAACCCGCCAGCCCACCCCAAATCTCACGCAACGAACGTGCCTGCCCAACTGGCAAAATAACATCGCCACGAACAGTCTCCAGCAGGTGAACCCACGTGCATGACTTTCCGCACGGGTCTCTCGAACCACGTGTTCAAATTCCAGACGAGGAAAGTACTGCAACTACTGCGAAAAGATGCTGCCTACTTGATTCAAGGGGGCATCTCCTATCCTTAAAGTTGGTCCTTGTCATGGAACCCAACCAAAGGTACCAGGTCCTTCCGCCCTTTTTCGAAATCCTAATTTGAATAAGCTTGCGAACTACCGTGTCCCTACCTAGAAATCTATTGGCTCGACGGAGCGTAAGTTCAATCTGGCAATTGTTCCAGTTCCAAACGGTGAACCCCGGTTTGTTGAACGTGTAAAACGGCGTATTTGGAATGTTCGACAATTTTAATGGTGATTTGCACGTGTTGGCCGTCCAGACGTGCGGATTTGACCGTGCTGCCCTTGGGCAAAAGTACTTGAAGGTCGAACTCAACCGCGCTACCGGTGAAATCAAGTATAAGTCGATGCTCCGCGGTATCGCGATGATAGCGGTAGAAGCAATAACCGGTAGAAGTGGGATAGCGGACGGAAACCTCCACGTTGAGTATTCCGGCGGCTTCCCAGCGAGGCGCAATGCGTGTATTACTGAACGCGACTCCATTATCTTTCGCGCCGGCCAGACCTTCTAGAACAGTGCTCGCGAAAACAGCGTTCCAGCCATCAGGAATTCCGGTCGAGAGATCGTCGTATGGAATAAAGAAAACAGGAACATCGCTGAGGGTGGCTGCAAGAACCATCCACTTGCTGTCCCCGAGGCCGGCGGCAAATTCGATAGAAGCGATTTCGCGCTCGGGGTGCGGATTGTTGAACCCTCCGGCGTACAGTCCTTTGTTCGGAGGGCCACCGACCGGCTCCTGCCATGCAACACGCAAGCGGTCTTCGGTGCGCGGGCCTTCGCGGCTGTATTTTGAATCGCGGGGCTCCCACCAAGAACCAATATTTTTGCCATTCTCCAAATATTCGGAATAGGAAGTGGAATCGGCATATTGAAAGCTTAGAGTGCCGACAGTGTGTTCTGACCCGATGGAGGCGTGCAGAAGGTAAAGCGATGCGGCTTTGGTGTGGACAGGAAGAGACAGAGTTTGGGCGTAACCGGAAATCCGAGATATACCGAGACAGGAGCGCTGACCGCTTGTGGTGGGATCGATGATGTCGAACGGGACAGCTTGAAAATCCTGCGGGCCGACGGGGAGGCCGGAAAGAGTTATGTTCCGATCGCCCATCCAGCCGGGGACGCCGGGAGCGCCCGGGCCGAAATCGGCATTGGCAATGGATTGTAGTTTGAGTTTGGTGAAAGTGCGTTGAGGAATGTCCACGGCTTTGCCGCGCAGTGTTATTGGCAGGTAGCCTCTGAAACGTTCGGCGATTTTTTTCTCGCGACGAAGTATATCGACGGCGTAATCTTCATAGCCATGTTCGAAGGCGCCGAGAGCAAGTTCCGCAGCGACCGTTGCTACCACTCCTCCATTCATGTATTCCCAAACTTTGCCCGGATTGTTTTGTGTAAAGCCGGTTTGGAAGGGTGGATAGATTCCATAGAATTCACCCGGCGAGGTAGCAGGCATCTCCTTCCGGATGCTTTGATAGGTTTGAATGATGGCGACGCATTGTTCGTGGGAAATTCCGCGATGGAGCGTGTAGGCGTTGGAGAATGAGATCTGTGCCGACATATCGACACCCAAGTCGGGATGGTACCCGGGATTTTCGGCGATCCAGTGCTTGTAGAACTTTCCGTTCCAGGCCAGGTTGTCCAGGCGAGCTTGCACAGCATCGGCGAGAGCCAGAAATTCTGGAGCTTCGCTGGCCCGGCCGGCGTGCTGCAACATTTCTGCCAGGCGGCGCAGGCCGATGATCAGGTTGGTGTTGTTCCCATAGAAAACTCCAAATTCACTTTTGCCCAGATGAACGACGAATACACAGTCGTCGCCAACTTTTTGCTGATCATCTGATGTGTAGTCCCAGGTGTCGAAGGTAAATCCGCGATGCATGAGCTGATACTTACTGGACCAGCGATAAGGATCGCTCGTGGCGTAACGCACGGCCTTGATGGAGCAATCGAGCTTTGACTTCATCCAATCCGTGTCGCCGGTGGCTTTCCAGGTGAAGTAGAGGGCTTCGAGAAAGAATTGCTCGACGTGGCTCTCGACCGGAGCGCGGCGTAACTGTCGAGAATTATTCTCGATGCGGCGGACGAAATCTCCATACGCAAACTTCCAGTCGAAATAATCGAGCTGTGGAGTGGCAGGATAGCAATTTTCCCAAATCATGCCGTCTTCGCGTTGGGTTTCGGCAAAGAAGTCGACGGCATCCCGGATATCGTGCCAGAAATATTTCATGCCCTTGAGCGTGAGGGTGTGATCGAAAACCCAATTGGCAAAGAACTGGTAGGTGCGATCTTTGTAGCGGATGACGTTTACGGGGGGGGCCGCGTTCCAGTCCATCATGGTCCAGACGATGTCCGCGAGAAACGTTTGGAATTCGCCGTGCTCGTCGCGGATTTCGGTGGCGCAATCGACTTCAAAGGTAACAGAAGAAATTGTGGCTCCGTTGGCACCCAGAAGGCTAGCAGTATGAATGCCGAGAGCGCCGCCTGCTTTGAACGGAAACGGGTCAGCCGCAGTTGCGCGCACGTGGGCGTTGCCTGCGGCATCGCGGACAGAAATTGTACCGTGAACTGCGCCATGGAGCGTGACTTCCTCGAGGGGACGGAAGGAGTTCCCTGTCGGCGGGTCGATGCGGAGGGTCGCGGTTACCGGAACTGAAGTGGAGGGCGAGAGCAGCGCGCCGCCTGCCGCAGCCGGGATGAGTTTCAGGACGCTGCGTCGATTCATGATGAATCACACCTTTTGCGAAGAGCTATCGTACGGGAGCGCGAATGACCGGAGCGGGAGAGCGAACCCTCGAAGCCAACTATATTTCTCCCTGGAAATAATTTCAGCCAGTGTATGAGCCACTCAGGAACTGCTCTGCTTCGTGGCGCGCGGGCATCGAGGGCTGGGCGCCCCGGCGCGTGATGGAGATGGCAGCGACGGCGTTGGCGAAACGTGCGGCTTCAACCGGCGACTTCCCTTCCAGAGTCGCTACGGCGAAAGCACCGTTGAAGGCATCTCCCGCCGCCGTGGTGTCGACGGGCGTCACGCGATAGGAGGGAACGTGACTCCTTGAGGCGTGATTTTCGGCAACCAGAGCACCACGTGAGCCTAGTTTCAAGATTACGTGACGGACTCCCGTGCTTAACAATTCGTCGGCGATCTGGTGTTCAGATTTAGGTGCGTTTGAGGCCACCAGCAACAGCCCAGCTTCGGTTTCGTTCGGGGTGATCCAAGTCAGTTTCTTCAGCAGCGCGGCGGGCAAAGGGTGTGCGGGAGCGGGATCGAGCATCACGGGGATGTTGAGCTTGTAAGCGGAATCCGCGAGGTGGACAACCGTTTCCATGGGAATCTCCAGTTGAGCGAGAATCATTCCCGCGCCGCGGAGGATCTCGCCAAATTTGTCCAGATCTGCGGGCGTCAGCTTGCCGTTGGCTCCCGGGATAACGACGATGCTGTTTTCGCCGTGTTGATCAGTAAGGATGAGCGCGACGCCGCTCGAGCCTTCAACCTGTTGAATGCAGGAAACGTCAACTCCGGATTGGCGAAGGCCTTCAAGCAACTGCGAGCCGAACGCATCCTGACCGACTTTACCGATCATGGTTACGGGATAGCCTAGTTTCGCGGCGGCCACGGCCTGATTGGCTCCCTTGCCACCAAAAAAAGTGTGGAAGGCGCTACCGATGATGGTTTCGCCAGCTGCGGGCAAGTGCGCGGAAGTGGCGACGAGGTCAAGATTGATGCTGCCAACGACGACGATTGGTTTCGGCATACCGTCTCTCGGAACTCTAGTGGATGATGATGGGGGCAATAGCGACAGCCCCAAGCCCCAGAACAAAAAACAGGAACATGAGTGGGAGCAGTTTACGCGACGATTTAGGAGCGCTGGCAAATTCCCGCCAGATGAACACACCCCACAACGCGGAAACCATCGTCGCTCCCTGGCCGATGGCATAAGAGATTGCCGGGCCAACAATTTGTGCATGCGAAGCCACGAAATTAAAAACCGCTCCGGTGCACCAGATCATTCCGCCAACAACACCCCAAAGATGCCAACTGGACTTGGCCTGAAAATAGCCGCTCATCGAAACGGGAGGGGTTCCCGTGAGCGGTTTGCGCATGAAAAAGAAATTTACGGGAATCGCGCAAAGCGCAGTCCCGATGGCAAAGAAAAGGGCCACGGCGTAGGGTCCGAGAGCATGTGCGCCCGTGACCGCCTTTGTGACCAGAGGATAAAAACTGCCCATAAGAATTCCGCAGGCGACACTGATCTGAATCCCACGTGCGCTGATGGTGCGGCTCTTCTCTTCGCGGCGACGATAGGCCATGGCATCGAGAATAATGGCTAACATGACGAACGCCACTCCGCCAAAAAGCAGAAGCGGATTGCCCTTGGGGGCTATTGCGTAATTGAGTAGGACGCCGACAACCAGGGCAAGGCCAATGCCAACAGGAAAAGCAACGGCCATACCGGCCAGATCGATGGCAGCAACGAGAAGAAGATTTGCAATATTGAAGACTGCGCCACCAGCAACGGCGTAAAGTACCGGAAGAGTGCCAGCCTGACGAATGTCGTTCAGAAAAGATAGTCCGCTAGTGCCCGTGCTGCCGAGGGTAAATCCCCAGATAAGCGTGGCGACCACAACGCCGATGACGTAGTCCCAATAGAACAATTGAAACGCATAGCCGGAAGTAAGTTTCATGGTGTTGGCCCACGAACCCCAGCAGATCATGCTGGTCAACATGAAGAGAAGGGCATCGACGTAAGCTTCCGGCTGATACATGTGGTCTCCCGTCAATTCTCGATTGGGCTGCGTCGGAGCGATGCGATGGAATGACAGTATACCGAGACTCGCGGTTAGCCAAGCCTCCGCATGATCAAGCAGATTGTCTTCCACCGAACGTCAGCGTGCGATTGCCAGGATCACGGCACATCCTGAACAAGACGGAACCCGACTGCGCCGGACCGATCCATACTCGGCGACATCAACAACAACTTCCCGTGCTCGATCAATTTGTAAGCTTGTGGGAAATACCACATGGAACCCTGAGGCTGGTAGTAACTTCCACCGCGAAGAATCCCACCGCGAGTGTGATCGTCGGTAAACTCTTCGGTCCATTGCCATACATTGCCAACGAGATCCATCACGCCAAATGGGCTGGCGCCCTTCGGATGCGCGTCGACGGCGTCAGGTCCGCGCATTGTCCTTCCCTTATCTGGAACAGGAATAGCGGAAGCATCCCAACTATTTCCCCACGGGTACAGGCGGCCATCGGTGCCTTGCGCAGCGTACTGCCATTCCCATTCGTGGGGCAGACGCTTTCCGGCCCAAGCGGCGTAAGCGCGGGCATCTTCGAGAGAGACCCAGGTCACGGGACGATTGGCCCAACCCGCGGGAAAAACTCCATTTTGCCAATCGCGAAGAAAATTCAAATCGTCTTGAGGATGATAATCAGTTGCTTCGAGAAACTGCTTAAAATCCGCGTTGGTGACTGGAAATTTGTCAATACAGAAAGATCTGACGTGTAGGCGATGTTCATGGAAACGGCGCGGTGAGTCATCCCACGGATATTGGACGTCGACGCCTTCATCGTTGGAGCCTTCAATTTCGACACCCATGACTTTGAAGAGGAAGTCCGCTTCTGGAATCTTCACCATACCAGCAGGAGTAAGAGTTGAAGGTTTCGTTGCGGTGATTGGCACAATCTGCTGCGGAAGTACGCGCCACTCCTGCGAATAGGCAGAAAGTGGTTTAGCAGTGAGCTGCTTCATCTGGGTCATTAAGTCTTGAATCGTGGAGCCTGGCCCGGAATGGGTGGCGAGAATTGCGCCATAACCAAGCGCCTCGATAGGGAAAGACAGCATCAAATGGCCACTGGAGTCGCGTTGAGCCAATATTTCGACGCCGTGATAGAGGTCAAAAAATCGCAAGCTTGGCGTGGAGGAAACTTCCAGCTGAGGCCCGTCGAAAGCATATCCGTTACGATTGACGATGGTCCACAAGGTTTGATCGTGCAACGGCCAGCGGCTGGCGAAAACTCCATATCGCAACGTGGGCGTCATTGGTTCCCACGCAGGACTGACGAGAAACGAAGCAAGGGCTCGCTCCATTGTTGCCACACGGCGTGTGGCTTCCGCATCGCGCGGAGTGATGCCGTTCCAGATGCCCCAGATATTTTCCCAACTCTCCCAACCCACGCCGTTGAAGAAGGCAAATTGGAGGTTGCGAGTCTTGTCGCGATTCCAGCGATCGGAAATATTTACCATGTGACGAGGCTCGAGCCATTTATATTTGTCGACGAGCGGAGTAAATGGATATTGATACTGGCCCCAGGTCATCAAATTCCACGCAAGGGCCTCATCCGAGGGGCCACCTTCAGGTTCAAAGACCAGCGGATGACCGACCTTATCTGCGGCCTGAGGGAAGGCCAGCGGCACACCGTCCTGCGTATCGCCGTTGATTCCGTCGGCGCCAACTTCCTTCATTAATTCGGCAATCGCCTGAGTCCAAGGCAAGCCGGGATCACGCGTGCCTTGATCCCACATCATCATCGGAAAAAGAACGCGCACACCTCGCTTATGAAAATCGGCGATCATTTGCTTTACGCCGGCAACACCTCCGGGCATACAGCGAATTAGGTCGTGCTGGTTGCGATTGTCGATGCCCATATTGGGATAAGTCGGCCAGATCAGCACGGCGTCGATTCCACCGTATCGATTCCGAAGATCGTCGAGATACCGGTCGACCGTATATCTTCCTGCAATGGGATCGTAAAAATAACGCTCCTGCACCATCATTTGTGGCTGTAGGAAACTCGATTGCGTCCAAGCAAGCTCCGGTAGGTCGTAGCGAAACCCGTCATAGCCAATACGGATCAGCCGTTCATTGCGCCAGTGGGTGATGTCCGCTAGCCACTCTTTATAGTCTTCAGAAGTGCACGGTTTGTATCCGCCATCCCATTGGCCCTTTACGCTGAGGCAATCGGCAAGCTGAATTTGCTGGCCATCGGGGGAGAAACGAGAATCCTGCGCGATGAGAAAAGGCGCGAAGGAGAGAAAAATGATGAGACCTAGAATGGGTCGCGAGTTCACGAGAGATCCTTCGGAGCGCAGAGCTACCAGAAAAATTAAGGAGATTATAGGACGCGTTCACGGAACGAGCTAGCCTGGAATGTGGTAGACAGGATTTGTTGAGTTAGCTGCTTGCCTGGAACGACCGTGAGGCGCACTCGAAATGGGTTGGGCAAATAGAGTCTAATAGTAATGGTTGACGGAAAAATGGAACATTATTTTTCGTGCCCGTACTGCGGCGAACAGATTTCTATGGTGCTCGACCTGTCGGTGAATCGGCAGACCTACGTGGAGGATTGCGAAGTTTGCTGCAATCCGATCGAAATCAGCTATGCGGTGGAAGAGGAAGAGCTTACGAGTTTTAGCGCAAGAGTGTTGGTGTGAGTTCAGCGGAATCGCATTCCACCCCATTTAGTACCCCGTCGTTGCGGAAGTTCGAGAAGCCTTTCTGATTGGAGCCAGTCCCAGCCGCCTGCGGCACTCCTCAAGCATTTCAGACGTTCGAGAAGCACCCACTCGGGTGACTCCGATTTCCCTCGCAGCGAGAAGAGCATCTAGGTCGCGAATGCCTCCTGCAGCTTTTACCTGGACGCGAGTCGGCGAATATTTGCGCATCAAGCGGAGATCGTCAAAGGTAGCGCCTGAAGGAGCATAACCGGTCGAGGTCTTAACCCAATCGACGCCGGCCTCCCCGCAGATTCGGCACAGCTCGATTTTAGACTTCTCGTCCTGATAAGCATTTTCGAAAATTACCTTAATTTTGGCTGTCCCCGCGTGAGTTTCCCGGGTGAGCAGCGCGATTTCTGCCGCTACATACGCCCAGTCACCACTTTTCGCTTTGCTGATATTCACGACCATGTCGAGTTCCGTGGCGCCATCAGCAAGGGCTTGCTGAACTTCCTCGAGCTTCACCTTTGTGGTATGTCCGCCGTGGGGAAATCCTATGGTCGTACTTGGCTGCACGGTGCTGCCACCCAGTATCTCTGCGGCGCGCTTAGCGTAATAGGGCAGAATGCAAACGCTGGCAACGTCGTAGGCAAGCGCAAGAGCACAACCGGCTTCTAGTTCGTCCACCGTGAGCATGGGTTGCAGCAGGGAGTGATCCATCATTTTGGCGATCGAAGGATAATCGTAGTTCGGAGTCATGGGACCACTTTCCGTGCACTGCGTCAGCTTTCTGGCCAGATCGATTCTGGGTGACGTGCAATGTCGAACAATGGAGTTATCATACCCGAATGCGATTGCTGCTGGTGGAAGACGAACCGAGAATAGCGCATTTTGTGGCGAGAGGCCTGCGTGAAGAATCCTATGCCGTGGATGTCGTGGGGAATGGCAAGGATGCTCTGTACCAAATAGAGATCAACGATTACGACGTGGTGATTTTGGACGTAATGATTCCGGGTTTGGATGGCATTGCCACTTGCCGCGCCATTCGATCGAAAGGCAAGCGCATCCCGATATTGATGCTCACAGCGCGCGATGGCGTGAGAGACCGGATCACTGGTCTGGATGCCGGCGCCGATGATTATCTGACCAAGCCATTTGAGTTTGGTGAATTACTGGCGCGCTTGAGGGCGCTCCTGCGGCGGCCTCGAGAATTGCGTGCTCCGCAAATCGTTGTGGAAGATGTGGTGCTGGACACCGCATCGCAAACGGTAACTCGCGGCAGCCGTGAGATCTCCTTGACTGCAAAAGAGTATGCATTACTTGAGTTTTTGGCGCGCAATGCCGGGCGGGTGATTGGACGCGCGGAAATTGCGGAGCATGTTTGGGATGAGTCTTTCGACCCGTTTTCGAATTTAATCGAGGTGTACATTAACCGCTTGCGGCGGAAGATCGATGAAGGTTCGGCGAAGCCCCTTCTGCGAACGCGGCGCGGGAGTGGCTATGTGTTTGGCTCCACGATGAAGAATGGTGCCTCCGGCGAAACGAGAAAATCGCATGCTTGATTCCGTCCGGGCACGCCTCACAGTTTGGTATAGCGTGGCGCTGGGAATTGTGTTGGTACTCCTTGCCGTGGTGAGCTATTTGATCTATCAGCGGAATATCACCCAACGTACAGACGCGAACCTTGCAGAGCTTGCGAATGCATTCGCAACGACATTTCAGACAGAATTGCCCGACCAGCCGGGTGTTGAACAGGTAAAGGCGGCAGCACGCGAGTCGATGATGGAACACCTCTTCCGCGACACCGTCTTCGTGATTTTGGATGAAAACGGCAAAGTGCTCATCAGCTCGCTGGAACTCTCCACTTCAGGCTCTTCTCACGAGCGACTGACCGACGATATTTTTGCAACGCGAGAGTTTCACGCGGTTGCGGTGCAAGGCGATTCCAGACCAAGCTACGGAAGGAAGATCCCCGGGGGAAGAGACGGACTGCTGCCTTACGCGCGGACGCTGCCGGCGGGTGAGAAGAGTTACAAATTGCTGCTGTTGCAATCGATGCATTCGCAGGCTGAGATGCTAGAGGACATTCGCAATACATTTCTGTTGGTGATTCCGGTAGCCCTGTTGTTGGCCAGTGCAGGCGGATATTTTCTCGCACGTAAGAGCTTCGCCCCGGTGGCCGCAATGGCGACCCAGGCGCGCAGCATGGGCGCTGCCAATCTGCAGACTCGACTGGCAGTGGCGAACCAGCGCGATGAGTTAGGGCAGCTGGCGCTGTCATTCAATCAGTTGCTGGATCGGCTGGAAGAATCTTTCGAGAGGCAGAAGCGATTCATTGCCGACGCTTCCCATGAATTGCGCACCCCTGTGGCAATTTTGCGAGGAGAGACGGAGGTAACGCTATCTCGGCCTGACCGTTCCCCCGGGGAGTATCGCGAGACGCTCGAAATTTTGAGGGACGAATCGCAGCGGCTGGCGCGTATCGTGGAAGATTTATTTACGCTTACCCGCGCGGATGCAGGCGAATACACTTTAGCCGCAAACCATTTGTATCTGGATGAGCTTGCCGCGGACGTATTGCGGAGGGCGCGGTCGCTGGCACTGGCCAAGGAAATTACTCTGAAGTCCGAAATTGCCACGGACCTGCCTCTTCACGCGGACGAAGCCCTGTTGAAGAGGATGTTGCTGAATCTGTTGGATAACGCCATCAAGTATTCACCCAAGGGCGGAACGATTACGCTAGATTGTCAGCGGCGTGGCGACGATTATGTGGTTAGCGTCACAGATACCGGTGAAGGGATTCCCGCCGAACTGCAGCAACGCGTATTCGAACGATTCTTTCGCGCCAACAAAGCCCGATCGCGGCAAGAGGGTGAAATGGGTGGTGCGGGATTGGGATTGTCGATCGCACGATGGATTGCGGAAGCGCATCATGGCCGGCTGGAACTGATTCGCTCCGACGCCACGGGGTCGACATTTACAGCTGTGCTCCCGGTTACTAGCCAATCTTAACGTTTCGCTATCAGATTAATGTTGCGTTTATCTTGGCACCGCTAGGCTGAGTTCGGGCCCAAAAACGGCCTGCGTAATCTGCTTACAGGCGGCGGGTGCCTATCCTTCAGTTTTGGGAGTACCCAATCAATAGATTGATTTGCAGTCCTGTAGCGACAGGGATGAGTGACGAAACGTGAAACAGAAACACGCAAACACAGCTTGCATGCTCGTGGCGGGGTGCGTTTTGTTGGCTGCAACAAGTTCTCTTTCGGCACAACAACCGGAAGCCCCCACCCCGAAGCCATTAACAATGACGGTGAACACGACCACGAAGCAATCGACCACACCAATCCCACCCGGGGCGCCAGTTGTACTGACCTTGCAGGACGCTTTGAATTTAGCGAAGAAAAATAGCCCGCAATTCCAAGCGGCGGTGACCGATGCGGGAGTGACGCACGAGGATAAGAATATCGCCAGGGCCGAACTGCTGCCCAGCGTAAATTTCAATTCAGCGGCGATCTACACGCAGAGCAACGGCAACGCCAACAACGGCGGTGTGAAATTCATCGCTAACAACGCGCCCCACGAATACATCAGCCTGGGCAATGTGCACCAGCAACTGGACTTGGCGATGATCTCAGCCTACCGCAGCACTGCAGCACTGGCAGCCGCAGCAAAGGCCCGAAAGGAAGTCGCAACACGCGGGCTGGTTGTGACTGTCTTCCAGCACTATTTTGCTGTGGCCGCTGCGGAGCAAAAGCTAACATCGGCACGCAGAATCTCCGAAGAAGGTGAAAAATTTCTTGAAATTACTGAGAGCCTGGAAAAAGGCGGCGAGGTGGCGCATGCCGACGTGATCAAGGCCGAACTGCAAATGCAGGAGCGGAGGCGTCAATTGCAGGAAGCGCAGTTGGGACTGCTGAATGCACGATTGGATCTGGCTGTGTTGATTTTCCCTGACTTCAATGACAACTATCAGACCGCGGATGATTTGCATGCCAACGTGCCCCTGCCCTCTCGCGATGCCTTTGAATCGCAAGCCGGACAAGAAAATCCTGAGGTTCGCGCGGCACTGGAAGCTTCACGGGCGTCCGAGCAGGACGTCAAATCTGCCTGGGCGGGATACCTGCCAAGCATCAGCCTGGACTACTTTTATGGAATCGACGCGGAACGTTATGCAACCTACACGACGACACCCGATGGCAAATTCAGCAACCTGGGTTCCTCGGCAATCGCCTCGCTGAATCTGCAAGTTTGGAATTGGGGAGCGACCCAGAGCAAAGTGCGTCAGGCGGAGTTAAAGCGCGATTTGGCAAAGAAGGAGCTTTCCTTCGCGCAAAGAAAATTACTCGCGGAGATGCGCTCTCTGTATTGCGAAGCGGAGACCGCGCTGAACGAACTGAGTGGATTGCAGCGATCAGCGGAATTGTCAGCCGAAAGTCTGCGGCTGACCACATTGCGTTACAAGGGCGGCGAGAGCACCGTGCTGGAAGTGGTGGACGCGCAGACAACGTTTGCCCAAGCGAACAGCGCCTATCAGGATGGCGCGCTCCGGTATCGCGTGGCACTGGCAAATCTACAAACACTGACGGGAGTACTGACAAATCCATGAGCGCGCGAGAAGAAAAGTCCACGACGAAATGGCCTAGCAGGATTGTGAACGGATGTCTTCTAGTTTTCGGAGCGGTGGCACTATTAGGCTGCAGTGCTGCGGAGAAAGAACCCGAGCCGGTGGTAACGGTGCAGACTACTCCTGCAAAGCACGGACCGATTGTGATGACCATATCCGCGGAAGCAGTTGTCTCGCCACTGGAACAAGCAGTGATCACCCCCAAAATCACTTCCACAATCAGAAAGTTATATGTCCAGCGTGGCAGCCGCGTCAAAGAGGGACAACTATTGGCTGAACTGGAAAACGCAGACCTTGCCGGTTCGGCCGAACAAAGCAAGGGCGAATTCGAGCAGGCAGAAGCCGGATTCGCAACGACAACAGGCGCAAGCCTGCCGGAACAGATACAAAAGGCGGAGTTGGATGCTGCAGCATTCAAATCTGCGTACGAAGCACAGAAAAAAATCTATGACGCGCGCAAGGACCTGTTTGAGCAAGGGGCTATCCCGCGGCGTGACCTGGATTCGGCGGAAGTGACGCTGGCGCAAGCGCGCAGCCAGAACGAGCAGGCGCAAAAACAAATAAGCGATCTCCAAAAGATTGGAAAAGAGCAAACGTTGAAATCCGCAGGCGGGCAGTTATCAGCTGCAAAGGGAAAATATCTCAGTGCTAAGGCGCAGTTGAGCTATTCGGAAATACGCAGTCCGATCAATGGCGTGGTGTCGGATCGGCCGGCGTTCCAGGGGGAGCTGGCGCAGGCGAATCAACCGATTTTGACGGTGATGAACACTTCGCAGCTGATCGCTAAGGCCCATATTGTCCAAAATGAAGCCGTGCTGTTAAGCGTGGGAAATCCCGCGGAACTGATCGTAGCGGGCCTCGAAGAGCCAATCGCCGGTCGGGTGACATTGATAAGTCCTGCGCTTGACCCGGGAAGTACTACATTGGAAGTCTGGGTGGAAGCCAACAAACCGAACCCGGCGTTGAAGCCAGGAATGAATGTGCAGATTAACGCGACGGCCAAGAGCCTAAAGGATGCGCTGGTGGTGCCGGCATTGGCGATATTCAAGACCCCGGAAACGGGAGATTACGTGCTGCTTGCAGGCACCGACAAAAAGGCGCACCAGGCAAAAGTGAAGGTCGGCTTGCGCACCAAAGAATGGGCGGAAATTCAGTCCGGAATAAAGGAAAACGACGCGGTGATTACCAAGGGGGGATACGCAGTGCCAGACGGCACAATGATTACCGTGGAAGCGGCGCCTGCGCGGGAATCCGAGAAAGAAAAAGATGCTGCGCCGAAGAAAGCCGAGGAATAGGGTGGATTCCGGGCCAGAACAAAATTCATCTGGAACCAGGAAAGCCATCATGCGGGAATCAAATCATGTCCCGTGGTTCCAGGGCTTTTCGCGGCCGATTCTTTTTCTCACCCTAAGCCTCGCGCTTGCCGGAGCGTTCCTGGCTTTCCGCATACCCGTTTCCGTTTTTCCCAACACAGATTTTCCGCGCATCGTCATCGGCGTAGACAAAGGAGTGATGCCGATTGACCAGATGCTAGTCACCATTACTAAGCCGGTGGAAGAAGCCGTAAACAGCGTGCCCGACCTGACGAAAGTGGTGTCGATTACTAGCCGAGGATCGGCCGAGGTCGATCTATTTTTCGACTGGGGTTCCGACATGATTCTGACGCTGCAGCGTGTTGATGCCGTCGTTGCGCGGTTGCAGCCGGAATTGCCGAGCACCGCCAAAATACAAACACATCGCATGACATTTGCGTCCTTCCCCATTCTTGGATACAGCCTGACTTCGAGCACTCTTCCGCAAGATAAATTGTGGGAAATCGCTACTTACGATCTGAAACCTCGAATCAACCGGCTCGACGGAGTGGCTTCTGTGCTCGTGCAGGGTGGACGAGTTCCGGAATTCCAGGTCGCTCCGGACCCTGCGCGATTGCTGGCAGCGGGAATCACCGTGATGGACATTCTAGAAGCGATTCGACGGACAAACCTGATCGATTCGCCGGGACTACTGGAACACGAGCATCAACTCGTTCTGGGACTGATCAGCGGACAGGTTCGCAACCCGGAAGAGATTGCGCAGATCGTTGTGAAAACCTCGAAGGATGGCCTGCCCATTCGCGTCGGAGACATTGCCAAGGTCACGCCTTCAGAAGCGCCGGTTTACACCATCGTGACGGCAAATGGAAAACCGGCGGTCTTATTGAGTGTGAACCGGCAACCGGAGAGCAACACACTGGAAGTGGCCCGTGAAGTCCACCAGAAGATTACCGAATTAAGGTCGACGCTCCCGCCTGGCGTGCACCTCGAAGCGTTTTACGATCAATCGACAATCGTGCAGGATTCCATTGCCAGTGTGCGCGACGCAGTGCTGCTCGGCATCCTGCTTTCTTCCGCAATTCTAGTGCTGTTTCTGAGCGATTGGGGTTCTTCACTCGTCGCCGCTCTGGTGATTCCGGTAACACTCCTGTTCACTTTTATCGTTTTGAAATTGACTGGTCAGAGTTTCAACCTGATGACGCTTGGCGGGCTCGCCGCCGCTGTTGGCCTGGTGATCGACGACGCGATCGTTGTACTCGAGAATATCGTTTTGCATCGTGATGCGGGAGAATCTCAATTCAGTGCAATTCAAAGCGCACTGAGCGAGATCGCCGCCCCGCTGATAGGATCGACCATCACACCAATCGTGGTCTTCTTGCCATTGATTTCGACTACCGGAGTGTTCGGCAGTTTCTTCCGCGCACTGGCGATCACCATGACAGTCGCGCTCCTCAGTTCCCTGCTCCTCGCAGTGACCTGGACTCCGACCCTAAGTCAGTATTTTGTCCGTCGAAAGAATATCGAGCTGTCCGGGGAAGAGGTTGCTGGGGAGCAAACGGCTGCTTCTCTGCTTGCAGCGGAAGAGTCACATCTTTCCGGATTCTTTGGGCGCATTGTGGATTTCTATTCGCGAGTCATGCTAAAGATATTGCACCGCCCCGTGTTGCTGGCGGTCTCTTCCCTGGTCATCGTCGTTCTCTCCTACCTCTGCTACAACTTTCTAGGCAGCGACCTGCTGCCGGAAATGGATGAAGGCAGTTTTATTCTGGATTACAACACCCCGCCGGGAAGCTCCTTGGCCGAGTCTGATCGGATCCTGCAGCACATTGAAGAAATCGTTCGGTCCACACCGGAAGTGGAAAATACTTCGCGGCGTACCGGTCTGCAACTGGGGCTGGCCGCAGTGACGGAAGCGAATCGCGGCGACTTCACTGTCAAACTCAAAAAGAAGCGCAAACGCGCCATCGACGACATCATTTCTGATATTCGCGCCGAAGTAAAAAAGACGGAGCCGGCCACGGAAGTGGAATTCATTCAGGTGCTGCAGGACATGATCGGAGATCTGACCAGCCAGCCGCAACCCGTGGTGATTAAACTGTTTTCTCCCGACGCCAAACTGCTGGAGGCAACCGCCCCGCGGGTGTCAGACGCCATCAAGAAAAATCCAAAAGTGGTGGACGTGCTCGATGGAATTGAAAACACCATCAGTGGACCCGCTGTGACCTATGAAGTCGACCCGTTGATCGCCGCACGCGCGGGTTTTACTCCCGAAGAGGTTGCCGTCGATGCAGCGGCCGTCCTGGAAGGTGAGCCTGCAGCAACCCCCGTTGTCCTGAACGATCGAACGTACACGATACGTGTGCGCTTTCCGGAGCAGAATCGAGCCTCGCTCGGGCGTCTGAGCAATACGCTGCTCACCAGTTCAACGGGACGCACCGCTACATTGGGATCCTTGTCAAAGATGACCACCAATCCGGGGCAAACCGAAGTGTTGCGGGAAAATCTGCAACGGCTGGTCCAAGTGACAGCCCGCTTCGAAGGCCTGGACCTCGGCTCGGGAATGGCCTACATCAAAAAGACGGTCGATGACCTTCACCTGCCGGCATCGATACGTGTCGAATATGGTGGCCTATATGAAGAGCAGCAGAGGACCTTCAAGGACTTGTCCGCAGTTTTTGTACTGGCATTGATTCTGCTGTTCGTCGTGCTGCTTTTTGAATTCCGGACATTTTCCGCGCCCGTGGCAATTCTCGCCTCGGCACTGCTCTCCACATTCGGGGGTTTTCTGGCTTTGCTGATAACGCGGACGGCATTTAATGTGGCCTCTTTCATGGGCATGATCATGGTCATCGGCATCGTGGCAAAAAACGGAATTTTGCTGCTGGATGCCGACCAGAGATTCCGCGCCCTTGGATTCTCCGCTGAAGAATCGTTGATTCAGGCGGGCCGGCGGCGGTTGCGTCCTATCGCCATGACTGCATTGGCCACTATTGCAGGCATGTTTCCACTCGCACTAGCGATTGGTTCCGGATCGCAGATGCTGCAGCCGCTCGCGATTTCTGTAATCGGAGGATTATTGAGTTCGATCGTGCTCTCACTGGTCTTTACGCCCACAATTAACTATTACTTGAAGGGTGGTCGCACCAACGAAGTTAAGCAGGAATAGTTCGAAGGCCGTGAACTGGGCAAGAGAATCTCGGCACGATTAAGTTCACTTGAGCATGGGGAAGGTGCTTAGTTCGGCGTTGGCCCCATTGGCCAGTTAGGTGCTCTGCCTATTCACGAAGTCTGCCAGCCACATCGCCTGGGCCGAGACGAATCCCATCCTGAAACGGACTGTTTCAGTTAGGTTCATAACACGCTGGCTCCGCACATGTTCCCTCGACACTCAAATCCAGGTCCACCGTAAATTTGGCTTGATGCACGGAATATCGAATTGGATAGCTTCGGCCCAAATATAGGATTCTGGCGGACTCAACGGCAAATGAGCAAATGACGTGGGCGATGTCGAAAACGGAGCACTGTGTCTGCTTCAGGTTTTTCTTATTTCATAGTGTCCATATTGCTGCGCTTTGATGCTCCCGATGGTTCTCTTCATGCAAGAAGATACCCAGAGAATTGAGGCCACGATGGTGATCCCACAACACGCAAGGCCAGCTGCATCCGTCAATCGGCGAAGCAGTCAATGCAGGCTGTTAGCAGTCCACTTGCTGGTGACAGCCGTTCAAACCAATGGCGTTCGATTCTCAGAGCGCACCAAGGCGCTAGTGGTTAGCGCACATGGAGGTCTGCTCATGCTCCACGAACCGGTCCTCTCCGGACAAATCCGCAAAATGAGAAATGTGGTCACCTCCGGAAAACATCCTTTGCACGGTGGTCGACATAAAAGCCAGCGCCACGGGGACTCCGAAGGTGGGTGTGGAATCTGCGGCGCCTTGTCCACATTTCTGGCGAGTCTCGTTTCCGCCTTCGGATTGGAGCCCGCGAAACCCGAGGCAAAGCGAATGGCCCACTTAAATGCTCAATCCGGATCGACGACCGCCTGGGCAGCCACACCAGCTTTGAGAAAGAAATAACCAGTTCCCTAGATACGGCGATTCGTAGGCCGCGATCTGGTGTAGCCGCTCTCGCATCAGGTGCATCCAAGAAAATGGTCCACAGACAGCTGCGTTCTGATATCTTGCGAGGTGAATGATGAGGATTGCCCGTATGTTTGCCGCCGTACTCGGACTTCTAGCCGTGATCGCAATCGTTGGCCTACTGGTAGCTGCCACCCGCGCGGGAGAGAAAGCTCCCGCCGTCGGAACCGCTGCCCCGGATTTCACCTTGAACTCGCAAGACGGCAAGCCTGTAAGCCTCCACGAGTTCAAGGGCAAATGGGTGGTGCTGTATTTTTATCCAAAGGATATGACCACGGGCTGCACCATCGAGGCCCACAATTTTCAACGGGACCTGGCCAAGTACGACGCGCTAGGTGCGGTCGTTCTGGGAGTCAGCGTACAAGATGAAAAATCTCATCAGGAGTTCTGCGCCAAGGAAGGGCTGAACTTCAAATTGCTGGCGGACACGAACAAAGAGGTTTCGGAAAAGTATGACTCGGTTATGAATCTGGGCGTGATGAAGCTGTCGGCGCGCCACACTTTCCTGATTGGTCCGGATGGTCTGGTCCGCAAAGTCTGGACGGAAGTAGACGTAAAGAAACACAGCGACGATGTCCTGGCCTCGATTGAAGAACTGAAGAAAACTTCAGGAGCCTGAGAATTCTGAATACAAAGTGGAAGGTGACTTCCGGCTCCGAAATGCGGTACTGTTTCGGAGCCTTTTCTTTTGGAGGTGTCGTATGTCTCGCAGTCTGTTCTTTTCGAATTTCGCATTTCTTGTCCTGGTATTTGGTGCGGCGCTCGGAGCAGACGCCCCAAAAGCAGAGACGGTGAGTTTCCATAGCGGAAGCGAGACTGTAAATGGCTACCTGGTGTTACCTAGCGGCAGCGGAAAACATGGCGCGATCATCGTCATTCATGAGTGGTGGGGACTGAACGACTGGGTGAAGGAACAAACCCAGAAATACGCGGCGCAGGGTTATGTAGCGATGGCCGTCGACCTCTATCGTGGCAAGTCTGCCGAAACCGCGGATGATGCACACATATTGATGCGGGGATTACCGGATGATCGTGGGTTACGCGACCTCGAAGCCGCCTTTGCCTACCTTTCCGCCCGGCCTGAAGTGGACGCCGGCAAGATTGGTACGATCGGCTGGTGCATGGGTGGGGGATGGTCGATCAAGTTGGCTGTGGACCAGCCTAAATTGGCGGCAGCCGTCGTAAACTATGGGTCGTTGCCAACCGATCCGGCGAATATCGCCAAGATCAAGGCCCCGGTTCTTGGCAATTTTGGCGGCGACGATCAAGGAATTCCACCCCCCGCCGTGAAAGCGTTCGAGTCTGCGCTGAAGGCCAATGGCAAGACCGCGGACATCAAGATTTATGAGGGGGCAGGCCACGCATTCGAAAATCCTAACAACAAGCAGGGATATAGGCCTGAAGCAGCAAACGACGCCTCACAACGTATTACTCTATTCTTCGCGAAATACCTGAAATGAGACCAAGACTACGGTTCGTCATCGCCTTCCGATACGTGGCTGGGCTTCTCGGCAAGCGGACTATTCAGATCTAGTTCGGGAAGCCCGGCCTTCTTCAGTGCACTGTTCAGGGCCGGTACATCGTTTTCTTTGAGTGCGCCCCAGCGTTTCACAAGTTTGGTGGATGCTTCTTCCAGTTCCTCGAAGGCAGCGTTGGCTTGCGAAGTGGGGGCCTGGTCGGCGCTGTCGGCGACCGCCAAGATGGCGGAAAAGTGCTGGTTCAGCGACGAGAAATTCTCCGGTTGCTTGCCACGCGGAGGAGTTCCGAAGAAGTTTGATTGGGTCGAGCCTTCTAGCTCTGCCAATTGCTTGTCCAGAGCGTCAGCATCCCCTACGGCCTTCCCGTGAAGCCTTGGGGTTAGCTCCTTGATCTGAGAGCGCAGAGATTGTGCCCGCTCAAGTGCCTGGTAACATTCATTCATGCCTGCGATTGCACCAGATTCCATCGCGAACTGCTTCGCTAGGTCGCTTGCCGCAGCCGTGACACGTGGATCCATACTCACCTCAAACTCTTGGCGATACTTTTTGCCGTCGACAGTCAGTTCTGCGACATATTTCCCGGGAAGCGGTCTGGCTCCCAGCGGGACGAGCGGGGTGTCATGCAGAATGGCAGATATAGGGAATTCGTGTTCCAACGTTTTGGGAGGTGCGTAGTGCAAGTCCCACACAAATCGATGCATGCCTGCTTTGTTCGAAAGAATCTGTTCGGGGCGCACCCAGTACATGGGGATGGGATGCTCCGCTGCGAGTTGGTCCAAGGACGGAGGATTGTCGGCACTGGAATAATGGCGAACCATTACTGGCGCCTTGTCCCCCGTATAGATGTCCAAAGTGACCGGTGCGTTTGCAGAGCTCGACAGGTAGTAATCAATGATCGCGCCATCCGGCGGATTTTTCCCTGCTGGAACTTCAGGCGGCAGCGGGGTATCCGGATTGCGATTCCAGCGCCAACGGACGGCTTGTTGTGGCGCAAACAAAAACGCAGGACCGTGGGCGACTCCATCGGTGAGTTGGCGAAGAGGTGTTACGTCGTCGAGAATCCAGAACGAACGGCCATGTGTGCCGACGATCAGATCGTCACCGTGAATCGTCAGGTCACGCATGGAGGTATGCGGAAGATTCAACTGGAGTGACTGCCAGGAATCGCCATCGTTGAACGATACATATAGGGAAGTCTCCGTGCCGGCGTAGAGCAGGCCCCTGCGCAACGGATCTTCGCGCACCACATTCGAGGCAGCGTTATCGGCAATTCCTTTGCTGATCTCTTCCCATGTGGAGCCGTAATCATGCGTGCGATAGATGTGTGCTTGGAGATCATCGAGTCGAAAACTGTTGATAGCGACGTAGGCAGTGCCCGCTTCGAAATGCGAAGCTTCAACAATAGACACCTTGCTCCAGGGTTTCAGCTGGGGCGGCGTAACATTATTCCAATGCTTGCCGCCGTCGCGTGTCAGATGTAACAAGCCGTCATCGGTACCTGCCCAGATCGTTTCGACTTCTTTAAAAGAAGGGGCAACCGCATAGATGGTCCCTCGATGATGCCCCTTTTCCGGATCGCCTTCGGAAAAAGCGCCAAGGTTGGCCGGCATTTCATAGGATTCTCGCGTTAGGTCGGGACTGATAATTTCCCAATGATTGCCCCGGTCGGTGGTCTTGAACAAAACATTGGCGGCAAAGTAGAGGGCCTTGGGATCGAGCGGCGAGAACACAACTGGCAGTGTACGGTTGTAGCGATACTCTCCGCGCCGTACTGCTTCTGGCGCGATATCCGCCACTTCGCCAAGCGCCTGATTTGTGCGCGTAAGCTTTGCGCCATACACAATATTGGAATCAAGCGGATCGACGGCGATGTAACCGTACTCGAATACACCTGGCAAACTCCATTCACGGAACGTGATTTCGCCATAGTCGCTGCGGCTCTGCGTCGCCGCGCTACCACTTTCCTGTTGCGCGCCGTAGACCCAGTAGGGAAAACGGTTGTCCGTGGTGACGTGATAAAACTGACCGGTTGGCTGGTTGTACCAGGAGCTCCAAGTCTGCCCTCCATTAACGCTGATCACCGTGCCTTGATCGGCCGAGAGGGCGATGGTCTTGGCGTCGAGTGGATTGATCCAGATACGCTGGTAGTCGTCGCCCCCGGGTGCACCTTTAAAACCCTTAAAGGTTTTCCCACCATCGATCGATTTCCACGTGGTGGTGTTCGCAACATAAATGACCTCTGGATTGTCGGGTGAGACCGCGATGCCCATCGCGCCCGGTCCACGGCCGCCGATACGGCGATCGGCATTCACCTGCTTCCAACTTTCTCCAGCATCGTCCGATGCATAGATACCAGCGCCAGTATCTTTCGCTTCGACCGTCAGATACATCCGGCTGGGATTGCTGGGGGCGATGGCAATCCCAATACGCGCTAGACCCGCCGCGCTGCCAGGCAATCCCTTGGTAATCGGACGCCACGTGGTACCACCATCAGTGGATTTGTACAGCCCGCTGCCAGGAAGAATGAAGGATTCACCACTGCGGACCTCCCAAGGAGCCACACGGGCGGCCCACAGCGCAGCAAAGAGCACTTGCGGATTTGAGGGATCCATCACGAGGTCTGCCGCGCCGGTATTTTCATCCTTAAATAGTACTTTCTCGAAATTCTTTCCGCCGTCCGTGGAACGAAAGACACCACGCTCGGCGTTAGGTCCATAAGGATGCCCCTCCACGGCAACATAGACCCGATCAGAATTTTTCGGATCGACGACGATAGCGGTCATTTGCTGGGCATCGCGAAGACCAAGATGCGTCCACGTCTTTCCAGCATCCGTTGATTTGTAAAAACCGTCTCCCACCGCCAGATCAGGGCGCTGCAAGCCCTCCCCGCTGCCGACATATAAAATACTGGGATCCGAGGGAGCGACGGCGAGCGCACCGACTGACCCTGAAGTCTGCTCGTCAAAGATGGGATCCCAGGTATTTCCAGAATCGGTTGTCTTCCAGACACCGCCGTTTACTGCCGCCATATAAAAGAGGGTGGGTTGGTGCGGCACGCCGGCGATGGCAACGGTACGTCCACCACGGAATGGACCAATGCAGCGCCAGCGCAGTTCGCCGAACAGCTTCTGGTCGTACTGTTGTGAACGGGTTGTAACGGTCGCACTACAAATGAATAGCAAGCCCACGAACAATTTCACTCTCGCCTTCAAGCGCATCACATCCTCCACAAAGTAAGGCAGCATAGCGCGGGCGGAGAGCAGGAGCAAACGGGGGAGTTCATCCGGGTTCGGTACAGGAGAACATTTTCAATGCGTGAACGGCTGCATGGATACAGGAGGGAAGATTTGTTATAAACTGGGAGTACTTCATGGCTCGTCGCTCGGAGCCCAATTTCGCATTGGATACTAATCGGAGAGAAAAAATGAGATGTAACTGGATGAAATTTTTGCCCGTCATGGGACTCGTGTTCTCCAGCGGGTTTGTAGCGGCGCAGACACCGCAAGAGGCGGTACCCGCAGCGGACGTCATCAGCAAGTCGATTAAGGCGGTTGGCTATATCGTGGGTGGTGGCGCGACCAAGGTGGTGTTCGTCGGAACGGGAGCAGCATCACAGGGCAGCGGCGAAGCCAAGGTAGAGGTAAAACAGGGCCCGACCAGCGTGGAACTCAAGGTAAAAGACATGCCCCAGGCCAACACGCTGGGCACGGAATTCTTGACCTACGTACTTTGGGCCATCACACCGGATGGACGCACGGCAAACCTTGGGGAAATTCCAATCAATAAAAATGGTGACGGCCAGCTGAACGCCACCACGCAACTACAGACCTTTGCGATGATCGTTACTGCCGAGCCTTACTATGGCGTACGCCTGCCGAGCGAGATCGTAGTGTTGGAAAATGACACCAAAAAGAACACCAAGGGAAAGATATACCCGGACAACGACTACAAATTAATGAAGCGCAACCAATACGCGAAGTTGGGCAATCCCTTGGCACTCTCCTTGGATCTGAAAAACACACCTTTGGATATCTATGAAGCTCGCAACGCAGTCGAAATCGCGAAATCGCGGCAGGCGGATAAGTATGCTCCTGACATTTTTGCCAAAGCGCAATCTAGCCTGCAGATGATGGAGAATTCCATCACCAGCAAGGCAGACAAGAAACAGATCGTCTCGAATGCGCGGCAGACGATCCAATTTGCGGAAGATGCCCGGGCACTCTCTGTTCAAGTTCAGGACCAAAACCGAATTGCAGCAGAGAAGGCTGCCGCAGCGGCGGCGGCGGCGGCAAAAGCCAAGGCCGAAGCAGATGCGCAGGCTGCCGCCGAAGCAAAGCGTCAAGCGGAACTGACCGCCGCCAAGGAGTCGCAGATGAAGGCCGAAGCCGACGCCGCAGCCGCAAGAGCCAGGGCACAGGCAGTAGAAGCCAAGGCAAAGACAGATGCGGAAGCAGCCGCGCTGGCGGCCAAGGCCAATGCCGCACGTGAGGAAGCCGAAAGAGCACAGGCCGCGACGGCCGCTTTGCGCGCAGAGTTGCTCAAGCAGCTCAACGACGTGTTGCAGACAACAGATACTCCGCGTGGATTGGTCGTTAACATGGCGGACGTTCTATTTGAAACCGGCAAGTATGCCCTGAGCGCGGATGCGCAACTGAAGCTGGCCAAGCTTTCCGGCATCATTCAGGCCCACCCTGGCTTGAATTTGGCGATCGAAGGCTATACCGACACGACCGGCACGGCCGACTTCAACATGAAGCTGTCTCAACAGCGCGCCGACGTGGTACGGACTTTCCTCATTTCGCAAGGCATGTCCGCAGATACGATTACGTCGAAGGGAATGGGCGAGGCCTCACCGGTTGCCGATAACAGCACCGCCGCCGGTCGCAAGCTGAATCGTCGCGTGGAAATAATCGTGTCGGGTTCCATCATTGGCCAGAAGATCGGCAATTAGCTAGGCCGATCAAAGAATTCGCACAAGTAGAAAAGGTCAGCCTCATTTTGAGACCGGCCTTTTTTCTGACCGATCTTAGAATGACACTAATTCCCCGGTCTCGGCGTCACAGGCCGAGCCGGGATACTATCGCCTTTGACGTAGTGACCATACCAAGCGAGATATCGTTCGTTCAGGTCCTTGATGTGCGATGGAGTCTTGAACTCATGATATTCCTCCGGGTAGACAACCAGTTCCGTTTCACGGCCCAATGCTTTGAGCGATTGATACATTTGCTCGCCGCCAAGAATCGGCACGTTTGCGTCTATGCTGCCGCCCACAAATAGTGTCGGCGTGGTGATGTTCATCATGTTATAGAAGGGCGCGACGCGATCCCAGACGTCGCGGTGCTCCCAGGGTAGGCCGAGTTCTGTGATGTAGTCTCGAACGTACTGGTCGTGCCCCCACATGCTAGTGAACTCCGCCGCGCCCGCCCCGGAAATTGCAGCTTTGAACCGATTGCTCTTACCGATAATAAAGTCGGTGGAGATACCACCGTAAGACCAACCGCCGACACCGAGTTTGTCCGGGTCTGCAATGCCTTGCGCGATGGCGTAGTCTACAAAAGCCATGTCGTCCTCGAAATCCTTATTGCCCCAGTCGGCAAAGATGGCTTTGCAGTAGTCCTCGCCATA
Organism: Candidatus Acidiferrales bacterium; assembly: GCA_963741165.1. Taxonomy (GTDB): domain Bacteria; phylum Acidobacteriota; class Terriglobia; order Acidiferrales; family UBA7541; genus Acidiferrum. Next base: position 614,272 of record CAVUHB010000005.1, read on the forward strand.
ACCGGATGAACCCCGTGGGTTGGGCAGCAGCACCACGTATCCGTTGGCGGATAGCAGTTGCGCCAGATCCTGATACTCCGAGTAATACGCCCAGACTGGTCCGCCATGGGGCCGGAGGATCGTCGGAGATTTCTTCCCTGCCACGTAATCGATCGGCTTGTACATAAATCCGTGAACGGTAGTGCCATCCTTGGATTTAAACGAAACATATTCACCTGGTGACCACTTCAGTTGGCTCACCCACGCGTCGTTGACGTGGGTGAGCCGGGTAATCTTACCCCCAGGTGCCGTGAACACCTCAGCCGGTCGATCAGGAGTGGAAATCGTCGCCGCCAGCGCGCCATCACTCGACACCGAGTAATCCGTCAACATGATCCGCCCACCCATTGGGCGCGTGACCTTGTCGTCAGCCAGGTTGACCTGTGCCAATATCTGCGTGCCATCGTCATCCGCAATGAAGTAAATGGACTTGCCATCAGGCGCAAAGTGAGGAGAGCTAGCCATCCGATCGAGCGAGCGAGTGAGCACCTTGGCTTCTCCACCTGTCGCCAGCGAGACGGCAATATGTCGGGTGGCGTATTCAAACAGCTTGGGATCGAGTTTCGTGTTATAGGCGATCCACTTGCTGTCTGGCGACCAGGCAGGAAAGTGGTGTTCGCCCGGCGCGCTGGTCACCTGCGTGACGTTTGCTCCTTTATTCGTGTTGTCGGCTGCGACCGTCCAGATTTCCACGTCGTAGGTGGCATCGGGGTCCGGCTTTGAGCGATTACTCGCAAAGGCTACCCGTTTGCCGTCAGGAGACCAAGCTGGCTCAGAGTCGTCGTAATCGCCAGAAGTAATCTGTAAAAGGGATTTGGTCCCGATGCCGATCACGTAGAGATGCGTACGACGGCGGTCCAGGTAGCCAATGTTATCCTCTTTGAATTGTAGCCGGTCAATGACCCAAGGGCGCTGTGCTTTGGGCTTTTTTTTGGTAGTGGATTTTTCCTCCGCGCCGTCCTTGCTTCTACTGGCTGCGGCCTCAACTTCTTCCTGCGTTGGGTCTCGTAGCACGAGCAAAAGTCGCTTGCCATCCGGCGCCCACAAGAACGTTTCCACATCCTGAGCTGTTTCCGTGAGGCGCTGCGCTTCTCCACCGAGCCGGTTCAGCAGATAGACCTGCGTCTTCTCGTCCTCGCGCTCGGAAAGGAAAGCGATGAACTTGCCGTCGGGAGACCAGCGAGCATGGGAAGAGGACGGGCCCTGGGCGGTCAGGGCGATCGGATCGCCGCCTGCCGTGGGAGCCATCCAGATCCTGGTAGCGGTCTTGTCCTCCTTGAGGATCGTAGTGTTGACGGTGTAGGCCACGAACTGCCCATCCGGCGAAATCTGGGCGTCGGATACTTCCTGCATGCCGAAGAGGTCGTCGATCGTGAACGGCCGGGGAGAGCCGGAACTTTGCGCGAAGGTAATAGAACCGTACAGACCGAACACGAGCAGGGTAAGGGCGGAGCAAAGCTTCATTACGATGACTCCTGACTATGAATTGAATAACAAATTAAATGAATGGCCGGAGTGTAGCACAGGTAGGGAAAAGCCCGGAGTCAGTAGAGAACGAGGTGGGCAGCGGAGAAAGCTTTGCTTGAACCGTTCGATCGGACAGCCTTCCCGGCAAAAAATATTTATCGAAAACCTCATTTTTTTATTGCACGAGCGCACAGAACTTGTATTCTTCAAACAGTGAACTCGTTCCGCCCGTTTTTGAGAACGAGAGTCGCATTGGGAGGACAAGAGAAAAAAATTGAGCACTTTATCATTCCCCGCACAAATTCCCTCCCAAGTACTTCCCGCAACAAAAAAGCGAGCCGCCAAGCTGACCCTCTGGCCGCTCGTTGCCGCTACTTTCTTTATGGTGTCAGGGGGCACCTACGGAACAGAGGCCATCATTTCGGGAGCTGGCTACGGCCGCGGGATTCTGGTATTGCTGTTTTTGCCTGTGGTCTGGTGCCTGCCGACGGCTTTCATGATTGGCGAACTTTCGAGTGCTTTGCCCGCGGAAGGCGGCTATTACGCGTGGGTACGCCGCGGCCTTGGCAATTTTTGGGGGTTTCAGGAAGCCTGGCTTTCGCTCGCGGCAAGTATTTTTGACATGGCGATCTACCCGACACTGTTTGGAATCTACCTGAAGCAAATGTCGCCCTGGTTTGGCATTGGCACTCATGCCTTGTACGCCGGACTGTTTGTCGTGGTGACCTGTGCCGCACTGAATCTAGCGGGGATTCGCGTCGTTGGACTGACGTCGCTCTGGCTGTTCTTCCTGTTGTCACTTCCTTTTGCGCTGGTCGTGGTGCTTTCCCCATTGCGAGTGGGAGCACTAACGGGCGCCGCCGAACCTGCCGCCGCGGCAACTGGCACTGGCGTGACGCTTTTGGGCGCCGTACTGGTGGCCATGTGGAACTACATGGGCTGGGATAACGCGTCAACCATCGCGCAGGAAGTCGAGCGACCAAGAAAGACCTATCCGAAGGCCATGATCGCCGCGGTGATTCTGGTTTCGTTGACCTACATTCTACCCTTTATGGCTGTCTACTTTACCGGGGCGCCGGCGTCGGCCTTTTCCGAGGAAGGATCCTGGGCAATCATAGCGGGACAACTCGGCGGCTCTATCATGGGCGTGCAGTGGTTGCGCTTCATGATCACTCTGGGCGGGATGATGAGCGCCTTCGGCATGTTCAACGCCTTGGTACTAAGCTACTCCCGTCTGCCGTTGGCAATGGCACGAGACGGCATGCTCCCTAAAGTATTTGGGAAAGTGACTAAAGTGAATCAAACGCCGTGGGTGGCCATACTGGTTTGCGCCAGTTGTTGGGCACTTTGCTTGGGCATTGGTTTTAAACGCCTGGTCACGCTGGACATTATGTTGTACGGTGCTAGCCTTATGCTGGAGTTTGTCACGTTGGTCGTACTACGCATCCGCGAGCCAAAGCTTCAACGCAGCTTCCGAGTACCGGGCGGCTTGGCCGGCGCCGTGACCTGCGGAATATTCCCATTGGCCCTGCTGATTCTCTCCATGATGGAAAGCGATAATGAAACCATCCTTGGGATGAACGCTCTGCTCTTTGGCGTCCTAATAATCCTGTCTGGATTTGCGATGTACCTCGGAATGCGCAAAGTCCGGACCAAGTACATGAGCCAGGACACGCTAGAAACAGCCAACTTGGCATAAATCCAACGATTCGAATCACTGAAAGGCCCGGTTTGCTAGGAACCGGGTCCACTCGTTTACCGCCAACGCCTGGCAACACTCCCGCAACTCCCTGCCTTTTTCGTTTCTCGCCCCTGGTTACACCGCAGAGAGCACGTAGATTTGGTATCCTGCTCCACGTGAGTATTTCAAAACCCATGTGCAAACTAGGGTTCGTTATGATCGTCGTTGCCGGAAGCGGACTGAGCGTTTTCGCTCAAACGTCAGCGGCGAAACCGGCACTGACCACTCAGTCTTCCGCTACACAACAAAACTCGCCAACTCCCGCCTCGTCAGCACCGCAATCGAATTCTGCGCAAATCATTCCCCGCACCGGGTTGAATGTAATCGTGATTGACCCGGCTCATGGCGGCACGGACGCCGGCGGACGCGGTACCGAAGGAATTCGCGAAAGTGACGTGGTTCTGGAATTCGCCGCACAGCTTCGAAAGTCATTGGAAGCACAGGGATTTCAGGTGGTACAGACGCGCGAAGCGAATGATAATCCGTCGTTCGATGACCGTTCTGCCCGGGCGAATGCGCAACGCGGAGCTGTGTTTGTAACCCTGCATGTTGGATCCACCGGTGTGACGGGCACCGCGCGAGTCTATGTATCGCCTGATTTCGCAACGCTCACAGATACCACCGGAATGATTCCCTGGGAACGTGCGCAAGGCCCGTTCGTTGGACTCAGCCACAAACTGGGAGACCTGGTGCAACTTGAACTGGCAAAGAGATTCAAGGGTTCGCCTACCGCTGCGATGGTTGCGCCGGTTCGCCAGTTGCGCACCACGGCAGCTCCGGCAATTGCCGTCGAGATCTCGAGTGTGTCTGTTGCTGATCGCGCGGAGCTACAACGCATGATTCCGGGTGTAGTCGACGCCATTACCCGCGGAATCGTCGCCTTCAAACCCTCCTATGTGCTTCCGACGTTTTCCTCGAAAGCCACGGGAGGCATTCAGCCATGACGCCTCGCTGGATGGTCTGGCTGGGGGGGATGCTACTGGTGGCGGTAGTGGCTGCGGCTCTGTACTTCCCTGCGCTACGCCGCCAGGTGGACAAGGCACGCCAGCTGACAGAGAAGACGGCAGAACAGGCTCGTCGAGAGCTTCTGCCCATCGCGCCGCCTACGAGCGGTGATCCAAAGGTAAAAGCCAAAATGTTCTGGGGAGCGTCCAACGACGACGGGACCTTAAAACCAGTATTGGTGGAGTTGCCGCTATCCTATGATCCGGTCATGCGCTCCAAACAAGTGCTGAACACCTTGCTAGCAGGACCCGTGGATAACGACGCGCGCACGTTGCCCTCCGACGCAGCGCTGTTGGCGTTCTATTTGCTTCCCGACGGGACTGCGATCGCCGATTTCTCCGAATCTTTTGGGACCTCTATCCCTTCGGGGATTCAAAGCGAACAACTGGCCGTGGATTCCATCACCCGGACGATTGAAGCGAATGTGCCGCAGGTGCAGCGGTTGAAAATTTTGATTCATGGACAGGAAGTGGATACGCTGGCGGGTCACCTGGATTTGACGCAAACCTTCCAGGTCAGGACTGGCGGAGCCGGTGCAGGACCGAAACCTGATTCCGCCACTTCGGCCATCACTAAGCCGATTGAAAAGGCCGTGGAAAAGGTAAAGGACGCCGTCAGACGCTAGCAAGCTGTGGAGGAACGATGAGAAGCGACGGTCGCAGCGCGGATCAGATTCGAGCTATCAAATTTACGCCGGATTTTATTTCGCAGGCCGAAGGCAGTGTGCTGATCGAGCTGGGCAAGACTCGCGTAATTTGTACTGCAACCGTGAATGATGGCGTCCCGTCCTTCATGAAAGGCACAGGGAAAGGCTGGGTAACCAGTGAGTACGGCATGCTTCCCCGGGCGACCGAGGAACGCACAGCTCGGGAAGCCACTCGCGGAAAGCAAACGGGCAGGACGCTCGAGATTCAACGATTGATTGGCAGATCTTTGCGCGCAGTGACCGATCAAGAAGTCCTGGGCGACCGCACTGTGTGGCTGGACTGCGACGTGATCGAAGCCGACGGTGGCACCCGCACCGCCTCCATCACTGGCGCGTTCGTGGCTATGGCGCTGGCGATGGAACGACTGATCGCCATGGGCATTCTCAAGAATTCGCCGCTGATCGATTCCGTCGCTGCCACCAGTGTAGGGATCGTGGACGATGAAGCGCTGCTGGATTTGTGCTACGAAGAGGACGCGCGCGCCGACGTCGATATGAACGTGGTGATGACTGGCAGCGGTGATTTTGTCGAAGTGCAGGCCACCGCGGAGGGCCGGCCCTTCGCCGCCAGCGAGATGCAGGAATTGTTGCGGTTGGCGGAGGTCGGTATCAGTGTGCTCGGTGAAGAACAGCGCGGCGTGCTCCCCGCCAAATTCCTTGCGCGTGGAAGATAGCTCTTGGCGAATCCCTTGGACAAGGTCTCAAAACTGCTTTTGGCTTCTGGCAACGCGGGCAAACTTAAAGAATTTCGCAACATGGCCGCAGGCCACGCGCTGGAACTCGAGTTGCTCCCTGGCTTCGCTTCCCTGCCTGCGTTTGCAGAGACGGCTCCTACCTTCGCGGAAAATGCGACTGGTAAGGCAATCTACTATTCTCGACACGCCGACCAAGTGGTGCTCGCGGATGATTCCGGATTGGTCGTTGACGCGCTTGGCGGCGCGCCAGGGGTGTTGTCGGCGCGCTACGCCGGCCCAGGAGCCAGTGACGTCCGGAAAATCACAAAACTGCTGCAGGAGATGCACGACCTAAAGGGTCGGGAACGCAGCGCGCGGTTCGTCTGCGTGGTGACGGCAGCGCTGCGGGGAAAAACCCGCGCTGTGGCGTCCGATCTGGTAGATGGATATGTTTTGGAAGATGCGCGTGGTACAGGCGGGTTCGGGTACGACCCCGTATTTTATTTTCCACAATTACAGAAAACATTCGCGGAGTTGACACCCGAAGAGAAAGACCTGCATAGCCATCGAGGGAAAGCCTTCCGGCGGATGATAGAAGCGCTGGAATAGCCACCCGATAAAGCTTGAAGCACAGTTCATTGGAGAATGCCGAACCATGGGGAAGAAAAAGAAAGTAATGAACAAGAAGGCAAAGTCCAAGCCGGCCGCGAAAACGCCCGTACACAAGAAATCAGACAGCGGGCCTCCTGGCAAAACTGGTAAAGCCGTTGGCATCGACCCAAAACGCGTAGCCAAAATTCTGGCGGGGCTGCAAGAGGCATATCCGGAAGCAACCTGCGAACTGAAGCACGAAAGCCCCTTTCAGTTGCTGATCTCAACAATTCTATCCGCGCAGTGTACCGATGTGCGCGTCAATCAAGTCACTGAAATGCTCTACAAGAAGTACACCAAGCCGGAAGACTTCGCGTATGCCAATCCGGCAGAACTCGAAGCGGACATTCGTCCCACGGGTTTTTTCCGCAACAAGACCAAATCCATCATGGGCGCGAGTAAAGCCATCGTTGAACAATTCGGCGGCGAGGTGCCGCGGACCATGGAAGCGATGCTGACACTACCGGGCGTAGCACGGAAAACGGCAAACGTAGTGCTAGGCACCGCCTATGGAATTGCCAGCGGTGTGGTCGTAGACACGCACGTGATGCGCTTGTCTCAGCGATTGGATTTAACCCGCAACACTGATCCGAAAAAAATCGAGCAGGATCTACTGGCCATACTCCCGCATGATAAATGGATCCAGTTCTCTCACCAACTGATATGGCACGGCCGTCGCGTGTGCTTCGCGCGCAAACCGAAATGCGTCGACTGCAATCTGGAAAGGATCTGCAATTCGAAAGACAAAACAGCGTAGCTATCGGGTTGGTTGTTCCGCGGTGCGGCAGAACCAATCCACCCAGGTAGGGGCCAACGTCAGGGGCCACTTCCGCAAATGCACAGCGTACTGCTCGACAGTAGTTCTTGTTCTCGTCGATTTGGCGTTGGCTTTCGTGGCAGCGCTTTCGTCGTCGCCCAGGTAGTGACCGACCTTGGGGCCGGTCCCTTTGGATTCATTTCCCTTTGTAGCGGCCGACCTCTACGGTGGTCGCTTTTTTGAAAAAGCCGCAGCTATCCCTCAGTCGCAAAACAGTTGCAGCTTTGACGACACGCACAATGCGTGAGATAAGATGTACACAATGACGGCTAAGGTTGAGCCACGTTTTGCGCTTACCAAAGAGAGTTACATCGCCGGATTCACACTTCTTGCAATACTCTTGCATCTAGTTCTTCGCTACCTGCTCCATCTCCCTCCACTCACTTTCCACATACCTTTATTCGCTGCACTATTGGCCGGAACTCCGCTGCTCTGGAAGCTGCTGCAAAAACTATTCAAACGGGAATTTGGCGCCGATCTGCTTGCAGGGATTTCCATTTTCACCGCCGTGCTTCTTGGCGAGTACCTGGTTGCCGCAATCGTCGTGTTGATGCTCTCGGGCGGCGAAGCACTGGAGGAGTACGCTACCGCTCGCGCTTCTTCGGTGCTGGATGCTCTGGCGCGCCGTGTGCCGCGCCTCGCGCATCGCCGCGAAGGGGGCCAGCTGGTCGATGTAAAACTCCCTGATATCCGCGTCGGCGACGAACTGGCCATTCTGCCGCATGAAATTTGTCCGGTGGATGGCACGGTCCTGGAAGGCCATGGAGTGATGGACGAGGCTTACCTCACCGGCGAGCCGTTTCAAATTTCAAAAACGCCTGGCTCGACCGTAATCTCTGGCGCCATCAACGGAGAGAGAGCAATCGTCATTCAAACCGACAGGCTCGCCGACGACTCGCGCTACGCACGCATCATGAAGGTGATGCACGAAACCGAACAGCAGAAACCCCACTTGCGCCGACTTGGCGATCAACTGGGCGCCTGGTACACGCCGCTCGCGGTTGGAGTCGCCATCATCGCCGCAATGGCTAGTCATCAGCCGGAGCGGTTCCTCGCCGTTGTTGTGATTGCAACGCCGTGCCCGTTGTTGTTGGCGATTCCTACCGCGATTATCGGAGCAATCTCACTCGCGGCGCGCCGCGCCATCATTATCAAGAATCCTTCCGTCCTCGAACAGATTTCGAATTGCCGCACCCTAATTTTCGACAAGACCGGTACGTTGACATATGGCCGCCCAAAGCTAACGGAAATCATTTGTGCCGAGGAAATCAAACGCGAGGACATCCTCCGACTGGCAGGCAGTGTGGAAAGCTACTCCAAACATCCTCTGGCCAGCGCCGTGGTGACAGCCGCCAAGCAGGAAAACCTTCCGCCGCGAGAAGTCGAACATATCAGCGAAAAGCCCGGCGAAGGTGTGTTGGCCACCGTGGGAGGCCACTCCGTGCGTATTACCGGTAGAAACAAGGTAGCTGCGCAAAATCTTCCGCTTCCGCCACTGGTCAGCGGCTTGGAATGTCTCGTCTTTCTCGATGGAAAATATGCCGCAGCATTCCGCTTTCACGATGCGCCCCGAAAAGATACCGCCTCGTTCATCCAGCATCTCGAGCCCAAACACGGCGTAGCCAAAGTAATGCTGGTTTCCGGTGATCGCGAATCAGAAGTGAAGTATCTCGCCGAAAGTGTGGGCATCACCGAAGTACACGCGGGCCGCAGCCCCGAAGAAAAAGTGGCCATCGTGAAAGAAGAAACGGCGAAAGCTAGCACGTTGTTTGTGGGCGACGGCATCAACGACGCTCCCGCCTTGCTGGCCGCAACTGTGGGAGTGGCCTTCGGCACGCAAAACGACATTACTACGGAAGCAGCAGATGCCGTGGTGCTCGAACCGGCCCTCGGCAAGATCGATGAACTGATGCACATCGGTCAACGCATGCGGCGCATCGCGCTGCAGAGTGCGCTCGGTGGCATGGCCGCAAGCATAATCGGCATGATCGCCGCATCATTTGGTTTCTTGCCGCCCATCTGGGGAGCGGTTGGTCAGGAGCTGATTGACCTGGTGGCTGTATTGAACGCGGTGCGCGTGGCGTTGCCAACCGAGGAACTGCAGGATTTCTAGGAATTGTTTGAATTACGGTCCCAATTCCCGAGAGAATTTGTTTTCGCCGTGACTATCCGATCACGCCCGCAAAAGAAAAAAGCCGAATTTCAACCCGGCTTATCTTGAACTAAAACAAGGCTCGCATTAATAAGGCTTGGCGGGTGGCTTTGTTGCCGGTGCTGTCTGTTGCGCCGGGGGCGGCGCGGGTTGCGCTGCAGGCTGCTGTGCAGGCGCCTGCCCGCTCTTCAAGATTTCGTTGAAATCGGGATGAACGGGTCCCCCGCCTCCCGCCCCGCCGGGATGCCCCGGAGGCGTAGTCGCGCCAGGCGGCATCTCGCCGGGCGCAGGGTGCTGGATGGTACCCCCGGCAGGCACACCCTTCACAACGGCCCACTCGTCACCCCGCTTTTCCAGGTTGTAAGACAGATTCATACTGCCACCAGAATTCTCTCCGCTTTTTGCCCGAATCTCCACCTGAGCCGTTGCTTGATTGCCATTCACAGTAAACTGCGTAACGGTAATCTCCATGTTGGGGACATTCAGCCCCTGCATTCCGGCAAGATGTTTCAACACGCCGGCGCGTATTGCGTCCTTATCGCCCTGCTTTGATTTGCACGCGGCGCTAAACATCAGCAGCACGCCCAAAAGCACCGTCAGCATCCTTCGATTCATGCAAAATCCTTTCCCGGAACGACCTAGAAATTAGAGATCGAGCTGGTTTCTTCCATAGTAGCGAATCGCCAAGGGATTGCAATGCACCCCAGCTCGGGCTGCCACGTGGCGTGCAACGGGCACGTGATGGAACCGTCCCTGCCCGCCAAACCGCAGCGCCCCAGATGGCACAGCTAAACCGTGGCTCCGAACAACGCGCCTATACCCGCGGTAACTCCCATTGCCAAGGCACCCCAAAAAGTGACGCGCAACGCTCCGACAATTTCTTTCGCACCGCCAGCACGCGCTGCCAAACCTCCCAAGATCCCTAGAAACAAGAGTGAAGTCACGGCAACCACGGGAATTAATGTGGAATGTGGCGTGAACGCCGTCACCGCAAGCGGAAGCAGTGCGCCAACTGCAAAACTTGCAGCCGAAGCCAGTGCTGCTTGGACGGGTCGTGCCTTCAGATCTTCAGAGAAGCCAAGTTCGTCTCGTGCATGAGCACCCAGGGCATCATGGGCCATCAGTTGTACTGCGACCTGTTTCGCAAGGTCGGGTTGAACCCCTCGCGAAACGTAGATTGCTGCAAGTTCCTGGTGCTCGAACTCGGGATCCGCCTTCAATTCATTGCGTTCCTTATTCAGATCAGCTTGCTCCGTGTCTGCCTGCGAATGCACAGAAACATACTCGCCAGCCGCCATCGACATTGCTCCGGCAACAAGTCCTGCAATTCCGGCAGTCATAATGCTCGCGTGCGTGGCATGCGCTGCAGCAACACCCAGCATCAGGCTCGCTGTGGATAGGATCCCGTCATTTGCTCCGAGCACCGCGGCGCGTAACCAGCCAATCCGTTGCGAGTTGTGGGTCTCGGTGGTTATTCGCATGATAGTGCCCTCCGGAAATTAGACCAACCGAATTATCTGATTGAAGCGAAGGCTTCCTCTGTTTTCGGCGATTCTGCTGAGCGATAGCAGTTGGAATAATGCAATAGTAGCAGATCGAAGTTGCCCGCAGAATGCCTGAGGGGCACTGCTGGTTTCGAAGAGAATATGATTTCTACTGCCGCCAACCACCGCCCAACACTTGCTAAATTTCAACCAACGCAAATAACTGCCCGTCGCGGGTCTGCGCAAGCGCGAGTTGCGCGTTGGAAAATCCTTGTTGGACATCCAGCAGTTCGAGAGAGCACGAAAGCCCGCCGGAATAGCAAATGCTCGACAGATGCACCAAGCGCTGTAGCCTGTTTCTCCTGAACGGTGCGAGGTTCGCGAAGTTTCTGATATTACACCAGCTCGTCCGCTACTTCCCGAAACAAATTCTGCCCTGTTTTTTCATAAGTGGCTTCGATTCTTTAAATTGCTATTGCGAAAGCTGGCAATTTGCAGGTAGTCGGCCACCTTCGAAGATCGGCGCTGTCAGCACCGCTCCGATCGAATAGGTACTAGCTGTGGTAGCTGAAAGCCCCGCCAATTGCGAACTCGCAATTCCAAACAAGACGGAAAGGCTGATCTGCAGAAATATATTTGCCCAGGTAACACCGACAAGGGAATTAAACGCCTGCAGCGAATCTTCCGCCTGTCGCCCATCGGGCCGTTGTTCCGAATCTGCGGAAGACACCCCGTTACAGGGAAGTCACACGATTCCCTGTCTTGCGGTGCGCCGTACTATGCTATAGGCTCGCGCGAGGTCAGATCGAAAAGGTTAGAATAGCCTAGCCAAGTGTACGAGCCGCCGGCACGGGGGTATCGATCGAGATAGTGTTTCAGAAATAGTTACCAGTACCACAGTCCTATTTACTCGAATCATGGCTAATGCCAATTTTTAAGTTCCGAATCCAGTAACTTTGAAACTGCGTCCTCTTGCCGAAAAATGCGAAGAATACTCGACAATTTGCGGCTAAGAACCAAATTATTGCTTTCTATGGTGGTGGTAATCACTGGGCTGACGTGCGTTGCCCTGTTCGTGGTGCGCCAAACGGTTCAGCAACGCGCCCAGGAAGAATTGACCATCAGTGCTCACAACTCACTGATGGCCCTGGAGTTACTCCAACACCAGCGTCACCTGGTTTTGAGTCGCAAAGCGGGCCTGCTCGCTACATCCGCATTCCTCTCCGATGGCGACGTCTCCTCATTTACCGAATCGATTGAGAATCCCCTAGACACCTCCGGATGCGATTTGATGGCGCTGGCCGATTCGCGCGGAAAGATCGTGGCCCTGCACACCACGCATTCGGGGTTACCTGCGCAACCTCTTGAACTGCTCCTCCGTACCTCGCTTCTTAGAGATCGAAATTCCGATTGGTGGTTTTATAGCGGGCGTCTCTATCAAGTCGAATTTCAGTCCATCAGATCCGAAGGTAAAACAACGGACACTCCTTCCGCCACCGTAATAGTTGGGCAGGAGCTCGATGAGCGGGGTGTACGCGAATTGGGAAACCTTCTATCGAGCGAAGTGGCGGTTCGATATCAAGGTAGAGTGGTCGCAAGTTCGCTTGATCCGTATCGCGAAAGCGAACTAGCTTCCCAATTGCAGGAAAATAGCAGGCCAAAGCAGGTGCACCTGGGGGCGGAAAAATTTTTTGCTAGCACCGTGGAGTTGACCCGGGAGTCGTCGAGTGGCCCCAGCTTGCTGGTTTTCCGTTCAGAGAGCGAAACGACAGCATTCTTGGATCGGCTGAACCAACTCCTGTTGCGAGTTGGCCTATTGGCCGTCGTGGTCGGCGGCTTCCTGGCCTTCCTGATTTCAGAAACTTTCACCAGACCCCTCGGCAAATTGGTCGAAGGCGTGCGTGCGCTCGAGCGAGGCGACTATAGCTTTCCGCTGGAAGCACAAGGAGGTGGAGAAGTTGCCGCGGTAACAAAATCCTTTGATCGCATGCGTCGCACCCTCCAACACAATGATCGGGAAAAACACGAACTGGAGGAACAGCTTCGACAATCGCAAAAGATGGAAGCGTTGGGCAGACTTGCTGGCGGCGTGGCCCACGATTTCAACAATTTGCTAACTATCATCCGCGGCCACAGCGATTTACTGCTGGATTGGCTGCAGCATTCCGAGGCGCCCTATAAGAGCAGTGAGCAGATCCACAAGGCTGCGGACCGAGCCACGGCTTTGACTCGGCAATTACTCGCTTTCAGTCGAAAACAGGTGCTTCAGCCGAAAGTACTCGATCTGAATATACTTTTGGCAGAGATGGATAAATTGCTGGAACGTCTGATTCGCGAGGATGTTGAATTCCACTTTCTTCCCGGCACGGCCATTGGAAAAGTTAAAGCCGATCCCGGGCAGATTGAACAGGTAGTCATGAATTTGGTAGTCAACGCGTGCGACGCCATGCCCAAAGGCGGAAAGCTAACGATTGAGACGCGGAATGTGAATGTCGACACCGAATATTTGCAGGGTCGGCCCGGCCTTCAAGCGGGATCCTTCGTATTACTTTCCTCGACCGATACCGGCCAAGGAATGGACCAAAAGACAAAAGCTCGCATCTTTGAACCATTCTTCACTACCAAAGAAGTTGGCAAGGGCACTGGGCTTGGATTGGCAACGGTGTACGGGATTGTGAAACAAAGTGGCGGGTTCGTCTACGTGCAGTCCGCCGTGGGGAAAGGAACTTGCTTTGAAATTTACTTTCCGCACGTTGCAGCAACGGACGAGACTACCCAGTCTGATCGCCCTTCACCGGCGAGAGTGTTGGACGCACCCACCGTGCTTGTCGTGGAAGATGATCAGGCCGTTCGAGATTTGACAACCAGCTTTTTGAATACAGCGGGTTATCAAGTCCTCTCCGCAAAAGATGGGTTTGAAGCGCTACAGTTAGCGAAGGAATGCGGCGATTCGATCGCCGTCTTGCTGACCGATGTCGTGATGCCGAAAATGCGGGGAACCGAACTTGCTAAGCGTCTGCGGGCAGATTTCCCAGCCACGAAAGTGATTTTTGTCTCAGGATATTTGGAGCACAACCAAGAAGGAGCGGAAATCTTGGCCTATGGCGTCTTCCTGGAGAAGCCATTTACACGTGAAAGTCTCTTAAACCAGGTAAACGAAGTGCTTCTTGCCAACGGAAAAGTCTATTCCAATTCTCCACAAAGTCGGTTCGAGAATTTCTGACGGAAGCGTGCACTAAACGCTTCGGGACCCGCCGTTAGTGACGTCATCTTGGTAGCGCAGCCATTTGGATACGCGCGCCACGATAGTCTGCGTTGAGTTGGGACTTGTCCTGCAGGTGTCCCGATAGAATCGATGATCGCAAACCTCACAGCGGCATGGTCGTAGGAACAGGATCGGTAGCATTTTACTTTCTATCAGCCCCCTCCGCTTCGATACATGAATATGACTGCCGTGACATTTCGGACAAGACAGCATTGCCGTTCTCCCCGGCTAGTTAGTCAGTTGTTGGAGTACTAGTGCCCGGTTCGCAAAACCTGCGATGGCCCGCCATTACCGCTTGCTAACACCACTGGGCTCGGCTCCATTCTCCCGGGTTGTTTTTGCGAATGACATACGGAGAATCTATGAGATTTGGACCCTCCCTAGTTGAGTTATACCCGTTTCTATCCTGCATCTCGATGCTGTCGACGGTATCTAAATCACCTTGAATGGCCAGATGAGGTATCATCGATTCGCACCGCGCTAACTAACCCCATTCTTTTCTCTTATGTGCGGCCTGGGTGATTTATGAAACGAATCGTGCTTCTATTTGCTTCCCTTCTCACCTCTGCACTTGCTCCCGCGCAAACTCAAGCTCCTTCGCTGGTTTCTCCCGAAGTGCACCCTGATAATCGCGTCACGTTTCGACTCCGCAGTCCTAACGCGAAAGAAGTCGCCATCGCTCTTGAAGGTGCTGCGAAGCCTCTCCCCATGGAGAAAGACGAGCAAGGCGTCTGGAGTGTGACCACAGAGCCTCTCCTTCCCGATTACTACGGCTACTCCATGGTCGTCGATCGCGTAAACATGTTCGACCCCTCGAATTACGCCATCAAGCCGAACTTTCTGTATCGCGCCAGCGAACTGCACGTCGCCGGACCGGCAACTCTCTCCTGGGAGCTCGGCGACGTGTCTCACGGAGAGATTCATCATCACTTCTACAAATCGGCGGTGGTTGGCGACAATCGTGGCTTTTACGTCTACACACCCCCCGGCTTTGACCCGCATGGAAAGCAGTCCTATCCCGTCCTCTATTTGCTCCATGGCTACAGCGACGACGCGAGTGCTTGGACAACAGTTGGCCGCGCAAACGTAATTCTGGACAATTTGATCGCGCAAGGAAAAGCAAAACCCATGCTGGTGGTCATGCCCCTTGGTTACGGTGCGCCCGAAGTCCTCGCGCCTAACTCCGGGGTGTTTCGCGATCCGAGTCTGACCAAGCGCAACTTTGATAAGTTTCGCGAGGCACTTTTAGCGGAAGTCATCCCACGTGTGGAAGCCGCTTATCCCGTCAAGAAAGATCGAGATTCCCGGGCCATCGCCGGACTTTCCATGGGTGGAGCGGAGTCTCTACTCACTGGACTAAACACATTGGACCAGTTTGCCTGGGTCGGGGCCTTCAGTTCTGGAGGCTTCACTACGGAGTTTGACCAGGAATTCCCTGCCTTGGATTCCCAGACAAGCCAGCCATTGCGATTGCTCTGGGTCGCCTGCGGAACCGATGACCGCCTAATCGATATCAATCGGAGTTTTCGGACGTGGCTCGCCTCGAAAGGCATCAAGCACGTAGACATCGAAACGGCTGGCTCTCACACCTGGATGGTTTGGCGCCGTAATCTGACGGAGTTTGCTCCGCTGCTGTTTCGTTGAGGGCTAGTGCCGATTTCCATCCAGTATCGGCTTGTCTCGTCCAACTAAACTACGACTCGACGCGCCGTTCAGGTCGAATACCACCACCTCGTTTTCTCCTTTATGCAGCCACGACCCCGGCACATATAACGTTTTTTGCGGGCCGATATTCCACACACGTCCAAGCGGCTGGCCGTTCAGCCAAACCTGTCCTTTCTTGAAGGCGCTGGTATCCAGAAAGGTATCTGCGGGCGTATCGATCTGAAAAGTTGCGCGGTAAAAACATGGGCCTTCGCAGGGACTCTGGGAATATATCAGTTTCCCCGGGTCCACCATGGGCAACGGGAAGGTCTCCCAGCCGCCCAGAGGTTTACCTGCAAGGCTAACTCCCCCGACGATTCCTTTTCGTTCTTTCCGCAGCACAATATTGAAATTAATGCGTCCGGTGTTCTCTACCAGAATGTCGAGTTGCGCTCCGGCCGGCGTACCGTTCAATCGAAGCTTTTTCTGGCCAAGCCGGCGGTCTACTGTGCCGACCAGTTTCTCGTCCAGATAAACTTGCGCATAATCGTGTAGTCCTTCAAGAACCAACTCTCCTTTGAGTGCGTTTCTTATATGTGTGCGGTAAAGGATGTAGCCATAAGCCTGGTCCAAATCCTCCATAGCCTGCACTTGCTCGGAATGCTTTGGTTCAGGTAGCACTTTCCAAAGCACGGCGGTATCTTCCAGCTTAATCTCCGCGAGCTTCATGCTCGGCGCGACCGCCGGAATCGCCGGTGGTGTCGCCCCCGTATCTTTCGCGATAACGTCACGAAACGCCGTGAACTTTGCCGTAGGCCGCCCGCTTTCATCCAACGGAGCGTCATAGTCGTAGCTGGTTACATCTGGCTCGTAATTTTTTCCGTTGCTGTTCGCTCCATTCATCCAACCAAAACTGGTACCTCCGTGGAACATATAAATGCTCACGGAATATCCCTGCTTCAACATCCAATCCAGATTGGCCACTTCATTGGCCGCATTGGTCATAGCATGCTTGCCTCCCCAATGATCAAACCAGCCAGCCCAGTATTCACTATTGAAATAAGGGCCAGTGGCCCTGAATTTCTTCATGGTGGCAAATTCACGCTTTGCGGCTCCGGCATTCGCGCCCCCGAAATTTATGCCCACTGGCAAATCGGGCAGCGAGCCTCCAGGAATCTCTTTCGCGCCGTCTGCCGTATAAAGCTGCGATTTCGTGAACCCAGAATCCACCAACATTTTGCGGATCTGCTCCATGTAGGCATGATCTTTGCCAAAAGAGCCGTATTCATTTTCCACTTGAACAAGAATGATTGGGCCGCCATACCCTATTTGCAGCGGCGCCAACTCTTCTCCAAGTCGCTTGATCCACCGCGCGGTTGGCTGCATAAATTTTGGGTCGGTGCTGCGGACTACCGTTGTTGCATCTTTCAGTAACCATGCCGGGTAGCCGCCGAATTCCCACTCTGCGCAGACATACGGTCCGGGTCGCAAGATCACGTACAGTCCTTCTTGCTGCGCCTCACGAATAAATTCGGCCACATCATTGTTGCCAGAAAAATCGAATGTTCCGGGCCGGGACTCGTGTGCGTTCCAGAAAATATACGTAGTGATGGCGTTCAATCCCATGGCCTTGGCCATGCGAAATCGTTCGCGCCAGTAGGCCCGCGGAATTCTTGGATAGTGCATTTCCCCCGCAATAATCTGTATCGTTTTGCCATCTAGTTCAAGGTGACCATCTTTCACAATAAAGTTATGCACCGCGATAGGTTGTTCGGGAGCGTAAGTGCGCGTGCCTGTCCCCCCTGCGTTAGCATCCCGTGTCCAGATCGCGATACCCACGGTGAGCCCAGCCACGACCAGCACTGTGAGAAAGACGAAAATAGAATCTTGCCGCTTCATCAGTTCACTCCTTCATGGGTACAGGCAATAATCGGATTCAGTCTAACCATTCCATCTCGCATTGTATGTGACGAATCACCATTCCGCAGCCTGTTACGCGTGATTACTGCTAAGAATAAGTCTCCCGACGGTGAACCAAGTTTTCTATCCTACTTTGACCTGGTACTCGCGTTGCGCGCTCGGGACCCTGCTACCTGCGGGACCTTCGACGTCGTTCGATGGAGCGCGATCAAGCATTCTCGGTTGATTTGCCGGAAGGGGGCTGGGCCAGGCAGCTCGAGATGCCGCAAAGGTCGAATCCGGCGGAGCGTAGGGATGGCGAGGCAATTCTCGGGACGATACGGGCTTAGGATTGAGTTTCACACGACCTCGGCGCTTGCCGATTGTGGAGATGCGAATGCCCCGCGATTCAGATCCGGCTCTCTGTGGATATTGGCAGCATTCCGGTCGTTCTGATTCTTCATCCAAATGGGAACCTCGTTGGTTCCGGGGCGGTGGTGGGCTCAGGACGAGGGATAGTTGGAAATAAGGCCAATGGATTTGCCTTCGCTCTCCGCAAGACCCACTGTGACATCGGAACGCTGGTCCCCAAATAAACAGTGACCTGTTCGGCAGGTATGTTTTGTCTTGGCGCTTGAAAACAACGATTCGCTGAATCTTGCGTCGAAGCTGGCTCGACGGCTCACCTACCGTGCCACATGGTCATGGCGACTTCCATTCAAGAGCACAAATCTGCGAACTCTCGGAATCGTGCAGGAGCGAGGAAACGTCGTGATGTCCCTGCCCAAACCTCTTCTCAAACGAGTCATTACCCCGCCGGATCTCATTCAGGATTGTCACGTGCTCGGACTTACCGTCAGAGGATTGGAAAAGTGAGGTTGGCAACCCCAGCCCGTGACTATTGAGAGGCCGTGTGGAGGTCGCGCAAGTAGTCGATCAAAAATTGTGGGTCCAATGATTTCCCGGTTCCTTCCTGAAGCGTGCCGTTGAGGCTTTGCTCGGCGCCTCGAGAGTAAAATTTTTGTCTCAAGAATTCACCAGTGCCCGCTCCCCAGCGTGGACCGAATCGCTGATCGACGGTGTGCTGAATTTGTCGGGCGACCATGTGGGCAAGAACAAAGCTTTGGAGATAAATTGGATCCGAACCATACATAGGGTTATAAGCCCACACGGGAACATCATGCATATCGACACCGAGGTATTGCGCATGGATTCGATTGTAGAGGGCCGCAAGATCCTGGCTGGAGCTCGCATAAGCTTCAAATTCAAACAGAGAATCCGCCATCTTCTCGCGCAGATCAAATAAAGACTTGAGCCGGTAACGTTTCGCCAACATGGCCGCTTGCTCCGAGGTCAGTCCAAAAAGTGGAATGCTTACTTCGGGGCGGTAGAGCAAGGTATTGAAGAATTCCGCCAAGCCTTCGTCGAGGGGCTCGGGACAGTCGGCACGCAGTAGGAACGAGGGCGCGTCCATCATGCTGTAGTGGAGAGCATGACCGGTGGAATGAAGTAAACGGTCATAGAAACGGATGCCGCTGAGCCGATTCGCCAGTATTTTGACTTCTTTGCCGTATAAAATGGGGTAAGCTGCACCATCGAAACCTAGATCCGCCACACGCATTTCCACGGGCAGTTTGTCCAGGTCATACCCCAAAATTGCGGCCAATTGTCTGGTCTTTGGCCAGCCTTGGCCGGGCACAAACTGTCTCTCCTCAAAGTCATTTGTCAGCGTGGAAAAGTAATATTCCAGGTC
Source organism: Candidatus Acidiferrales bacterium (assembly GCA_963741165.1). Classification (GTDB taxonomy): domain Bacteria; phylum Acidobacteriota; class Terriglobia; order Acidiferrales; family UBA7541; genus Acidiferrum. The sequence goes on from CAVUHB010000005.1 coordinate 633,569, forward strand.
CCAAGGCTCGATCTTTTCAACATGAAGTTCACGACGCATTTGATTGAGGAGTTGGAGGTATTCCGGATCCGTTTCCCGGCGGAGTTGATCAAACCAAGTAAAGATTTGTTGAGAATCAACTCCCTTGCGGCGAAGCATGAAGATTGAAAAAATTGTGTCGGTGTAACGGAGTGCGAGTTCATTTCGCAGGTCGATCGTTCGGTGAATACGTTGGCTATTCACAGGCGCGATTTGCGCGCGGGCCTTCCAGGCCTGCTCGCGAATCCGGCGATCGGGGCTATTTGCAACCAGATTGCCCAATTCAGCGCGCGAAATCTGCGATTCTCCCAATTTGTAGCGAAAGTTGCCTTCTTCGCGGGTGATCGATTCTTCCAGAGCGAGGAGTTTTGCATCCGTTGTAATTTTCGTGAAAACGGCTTCCTCGAGGAAGAGTTCCCGGCGGCGGCTCAGGAGCGGGTCTGGTAGAGAAGCAGCCTTCAACGAAGCAAGAAATTCCTCTTCTCCGAATAGGCCACGAATTCGCTGCTCAGTGGGAGCAGATGTGATTTGCTGGTCACCGAGCGCCTTCTTGTATTCAGTACGCCAGTAGTGTGCATATAGTTTTTCCAGCTGCTTTTCCTTGGCGTCGAGCCGCGCTTCAACAGTTTCACTGGATTGCGCTGCGGCAGTAGAAATCGTCACGAACAGGAGAAGAAAAACACGGTGGAGTCTCATAACAGGATTACATCATAGGATTCAAATTGTAGGCATGTGCATATTGCCGCGAGAGTGCTCCAAGATTACTGGTGGAACGCATCGCTCGTCTGCACCGTCCCACGCATGCCACACTGCTGCACGCGCAAAAAACCGCTTTGGAAGTTGCACAGGTTCGTATGGCTCATTCACACATGGCGACAACATTGGAAGCGTATCTACTCTCTAGCGGGGATGCAGTTAGAGAAGGTGTGAACTCGCTTGAAACCGAGCGATTCCCAAATGTTTCCAAGTGAACGAATCGTGGACATAAGGCGCACAAAAAAAGTTCAGTGGTCGGGGCGTCCGGATTTGAACCGGGGGCCTTGGGGTGCCTGGAAGCGGCAAACGCCGATGCAGGAAAAGATTTCATCCAGATGTCTGCATTCCAAAATGCAATTCAACTAGGCGTGCGCATAGTGGTCGGACCGATCGGATACCCCGGTCCGGTAAGTCGACTCGATTTATCAGGCAGAACAATCAGAAAGAGTGGGGGTGTGATTCGACAGCGACCGATATCGGCAAGTGTTAAGTTACAGGCTACACTTGGCTCTGCGTGAGAATACGAACATCGTCCATAAGGGTCTGAAACGGCTCTACGCCGCGGACAACGCCAAAGGCGTACCGCCCGACACTGTGGACATGCTCCGCAAGATGTTGGCGTTTCTCGATGACATGCAAGAGCCAGAGGAGCTGCGCGCCCTTCCCTCTTGGAAAGTACATACGCTGACCGGAGACCGCAAGGGAAACTGGAGCCTTAGCGTTACGCGCAACCGGCGCCTGACACTTCGCATCGACACGGCAGAGCAGGAAATCTGCGATTTGAATTCGGAAGATTATCACTCGAAGTGAAGGAGTAGACTCTATGCCCATAAAGAATCCGCCTCATCCCGGCGATTTTATCCGCACGGAGATCATCGAGCCTGCGGGCCTTTCGGTGACCGCAGCTGCGGCCGCGCTTAACGTTTCCCGGCCTGCCCTATCCAGCTTGCTGAATTCGAAGGCCGATCTTTCGGGAGATATGGCCCTCCGCATCGAAAAGGCGTTTGGCATGAAGATGGACACTCTCATGCGCATGCAAGCTTCTTACGACATCGCCCAAACCCGAAAGCGCGAGAAGCAGATTCACGTTAAGCGCGTCAGGCAGCTTGTCCATGCCTGACGCTGTCACGCCATGCAGCGAATTCGCAGTTCGAACACGTGGTTGACTAGGAGCCAGATAGACAATTACCCGAATTCTCGCCCAACTACCTAAACTAGGATGGAAATGATCCGAGGTTTTTCACTCGAGTCACTAGGCGCTTGGTACCGTACTACGTCCTCAATCCCATTCTGAGATGAAGTCCTCCATCACGCAGTGCCCTGTTGCCAAAGCTGAGGTTGGATGAGGCCTAAATATCCAATTACTCCAAAAATTTGCACAGCGCGTGTCCATACACGCCACGAATCAGAACCTGGAATGCGCATAATCATAATTTTATCTGGGGCAACAGGAGTCGAGATGTTTAGCTTGTTTAGACGTTCCAACAACTTACTGCATAAGTCCCGATTCGTCAGGAAACCGTCTACGTGGCTCATAGTGATACCCAATTAGACGATTAGCGTTTATCGGGACTCACGTCAGGGAGTCTCTCCGCGTCCGTCACTCGATTCACGAATTCGCCTCGTTATATACTCCCGGAATGAAGTGCGCCGTGCGAAGTCGCCGCAAAGTATACGGGCAACTCCTGGCGCATGCCCGCCGCCAGCCGCATCGGGAATGCTGCGGAATTCTGGCGGGGAAGCACGGACTAATCACGCAGGCGTTCCCTGCGAAGAACGTCGCGGCTGATCCAGTCAGAAATTATGAAATTGCGGCCAAGGAGGTCGTGCGCGTGATGGAGGAACTCCGCAAGCGGCGGCTGGAATTCCTCGGCTTCTACCACTCGCATCCGCATTGGCTGGACACGAACGAGCCTTCGCCCAAAGACATCGCGCTGGCCCACTATTCTGAAGCGATCCATTTCATCGTCACGCCCCGGCCGTACGCGACTACACCCATTCGGGCATTTTCAATCCGGGATGGGCGTGCGATGGAACTCGAAATTCAGGTCCTACCCTGACGTAAACGCGCAGCGGTTTAGGGTCCCAAATCCGGTTAGCGCGACAATCAGGTCTCGGCACCGTCGCTTGCAATCCGTTCGTTTTTCCAGAGCCTAAAGAGCATTCGTGGATTCGTGATCCCGGGCACGGCGATGTGGAATGCCGCGAGTGCCAAAGCAAAGACAAGAATTGCAATTTATTTCTGATGACCGGCGAATCTCACAACCGCGGAAATTAGAACCGCAAGAATCAACGATAACAAGAGCAAAACATTATTGAGACGGAACATGACTCCGCCGCCGATTCGCAATTGCCCTGCGTACAAAAGCATCCAGCCGCCCAAGGAAACTGCACAGAGCGAAAAGCACAGATGCCAAAAGTGCGGAACGCGCCAAGTCACGAGGGAAACCGCTGACAACGTTATGAACACCAGAAGCGCAAGAGAGCTAAGTATTGTAAGGCCGGCTCCGACGAACGGAAGCAGTTTGTCCCCTGTTTTCAAATGGTCGAATTTCATGCTATCCAGCCGCTAAAGCATACACCGGGCCACAAAATCTTTTCAAAGTGCCCGATTTGCAAATCGGAAACTTGGGTACCGGGACCCACTTCGGCGGTTAGCGCGTCAATCAGGATTTGAATTTCTTTGACGTGAACGAGGTTCAAGTGGGACGGATCGTCATCGCGGATCAGGCCATCTTGGGTGGCGACGAAACTTCTAGCTTCTCGCGGTCCAGGCGGGCCTCAGTTCCGATCTCCCTCCGCTTAACAATTGTGATATAAGGTCGACTTCACCAATCCATGGCTCCATTTCAGGGAGATGAGGGTGAGGCAACCAATGCAATTGGCAGACTCGGGTAAGCTTTAAATGCCTCGCACTATTTTTGTTGCGCACGGTTCAGCAAAACTGGCGAGCGAAGAATCGAGGAAAAGTGAAAAAGATCAGACTCAGCACTTCCAAACTGATGGCAGTAGGCGTCCTGCTCCAGTGGAGCATCTTACTCACAGGGTGTGGCGCGAAAGTGGAAGGAACCACATACGCAGGAAATGGTGGCGTCGTGCAAATTGAGTTTAAATCAGGCGGTAAGGCATACGTGTCGACGGGGCCGGTCTCGACTCCGTGCACCTATACAGAGAGCGGGAAGACCGTGACGCTTGTTTGTGAAGGAGACAAAACTGTATTCACGGTGGACGATGACGGATCGCTGAACGGCCCTCAAGGCGGAATGCTGGGAAGGCTGACGAAAAAGAAATAGGGAAAGTCTCATCCGCAAACTGATGTAGTCTACCTCCCAGGCCCGATTTGCATGGTTGTTGATGACCTGATTGAAAGGATCTCCACGCATCGCGGAGGATCATCATGAAACGCTCATTTTCGCTCGTCACGCTAGTCGGACTCTGTTTTCTATTCGCCTGCGCGGGAGTTTTGCGGGCCCAGGATGACCTTAAGTTCAATGTTCCTTACGAGTGCAATAACGGAATTACTTACGTAGTCCACAAATGCCTGACCGGTCCAAAGGGAGAAATGTGCTACTACCAGGCCGAAGGACAGTCCGAGCGCTACAACACGCGTGCAGCCGTGTTGTATCAGATGACAAAAATGTGCAATCTGAAAGGCTCTTCTTCCCCCGCCGCCCCGGCTGCAGCAGCTGCCCAATCATCCTCCGATCTGCAACTTGACACACCTTATCAATGCGCCGGCGGTGTTGCGCTCACCGTGTTTCAGTGCCAGAAGCAAAACGGCCAGGACTCCTGTATGGTCCGAGCTGAACAGAACGGCAAATTTCTTCTGCAAGTCCCCAAACCTAGGGCCGAGATCGTTGCGCAGGTGAAGGCATGCAAGGCGGGCACGCCTTTTGATCCTCCTTATCTCGCCGAATTTCCCAGCGCCGCCTACGTGGTCCAGGCCATGGTGGTGGGTAATCCAAAGGACAACGCCACGCGGGGGATGGGAGCACTTTATCAACTTACGGAGATCGTCAACGTGCTGTCCGCGCAACGCGGAGGTGGAGGTCTTTCGCCCGACGAAAAAAAACTCCTCGACAGCTACAGCAGAATGCAGACCGGTCTGATAGAAGCGGCGGCGCAAGTACTACCTGGGCAACACTTTGACGTGGCAACGAACTCCTACCACTTCGCCCGGTCCGATCCAAAATTCGGATTTGAAGGCATTCCGGTATGGGTCACTTTTCTTTCGCCGAGCATGCAGGCGAAGTTTGCGCAAATCGTTGGCGGCAACGACCCGCATTACACCGCGGCGGTCGAACAAGAGAAGCGCAAAGCGATGCAGCAACTGCAGACGAATGCCGAGATTGCGCAGTCCGAGCAAAATATGAAAAAAGATCCGGGGTCGGTTGCAACGCGACGCTGCCTGGAATCCGGCCGAAGTGAAACGGAATGCCTTGGTGAAGGCTTGAAGACGGGCCTGGTTGACTTAGCAGGCGGAGACCCGCGCGGCTCCATCGGACTTCCTGGCGGAGATCCAGGATTACGGCTTACCGGCGTGTACTCCGCCGGAAATTTCAGCCTAAGTTTCGACCAAAGCACAGCAGGGGTGGCGTGCGGCAAGCTCCTGCCACTGCATTACCCTTATTCAGTAGAGCGATCGAGCAACCAATTGCTCGTGAAAGTTCCGATTCAGCCCAAGCCGGTTGTTCTGTCTTTTAAGCCTGATGGCAAGTTGACGGGACCGGGGCCTATTGATGTGGCTGGTCGAGTTGTCATTGGAGGCGCGACCGGCACCACCTCAACCGCATATGAGATGCAAACGCAAACCACGACGACGCAAAAACAGATCGGGGCCAACGAAGTCTCGAACTACAACGCAGACCAGGTAAACCGAAACGGTATGGAGTATTCGGTGAACGACCAGACGACTTCCACCACCATGGTACCAACCACCGTCCATAGCTATACCGTGCCAACTGCTCCGAAGACCGAGCGTTGCAATGTGGGAATCCTTCCTCCGACAGGCGAGATTGGCTCCGTCTCTGGCGCCCTGACACAAGTGCTGGGCACCCAAGCCAGTAAATCCACCAACATGGCACCGGGCCTGCGGCTCAATGGAACGTACTCCGTCGACGGCGGCCTGAAAATAGAATTTCGCGGCGACTCGGCTACTCTGGAATGTGGCACAGCACTCAGCTCAGAAGGGTATGCCGTAGTACCTGAAGGCGGCCAGTTGGTGGTCAAATTCCAACACGGCGCAGGGCCGCTTTCGCTTGTACTACAGCCGAATGGAACTTTGACCGGTTCAGGCGCGGTCGATGTCAATGGCCGAAAAATCTACCGATCGCAAAATGGCGACATCGCTTACACGCCACAGAACGCTCACTGCACATTGGGTACTCTGGCGCCCAACAAGTAAACGAAGCGGAGTAGTAGAGAACGGTCCGAATTCTTACAAAGTCCAGACAGTTCAGGCCGGATGAGGCGTCGCTCGGAATTCATCCTCCGCAGTAGCACGATGCTCACTGAAACCTTCCTGCAAACTGTTGTGCATCAGCCGATTCAATTCCAGGCGTAAATCAGTTGGCCGAGCCGCTGTATCGTAACTATGATGTACGGGATCGGACGATGCTTTATCAATTCCTCGCTCAATGCCAGTTTTCTGAAATGGAAAACCGGGAGGCCGACGTCGATTTAGCTTTGTCGGTTTACCGTACCAGGACTAACGGTTTGGAGTCCAGCCGTCAATGAAGTCCACAATGTGCATGGCGAGAATGACCACGGAACGACCCAACACCAGCGATAGCGACAGTACGCCGCGGTTTCAACACTCGATGGAACGCAATCGCACTATTCTAGGAGCGATGCGAATCGACCCCACGGGTACCGTCGCCGAAAACACGAGCAAGCCGACGTGAAGTTCCATTGGCTGCTGCGGTCGTGCGTGAACTGGAAAACCTTTATTCGCGTTCACAGGAGCACTCTCAGGATGGATTGGTATTCTCTAAGCACCAAGGCCTCCCGCTCGCGGCGGATAATCTCAGAAAAAAAGCGTTACGAATCGCGTGCAGGAGAGCTGGTCTGCAACGAATCGATTGGCATATTCTCCGTCACATGCACGGCACCTTGTTGCACTCACAAGGAACTCCCTTGAAGGTTGCACAGGCTCAGCTTGGACACTCACATATGGCGACAACGTTGGAGGTCTATACACACGTCAGCGGGAGCACCCAAAGGGACGCGGTGAACCTGCTTGAAGAGCAATTGTTCCCAAATGTTCCCAAGTTGGAGAGTTGCGGAAGTATCGCGGAAACAGAAAGTCAGTTAGTTCAGTTAAGTAGTGGTCGGGGCGCCCGGATTTGAACCGGGGGCCTCCTGCGCCCAAGGCAGGCGCGCTACCAGGCTGCGCTACGCCCCGACATGAAGTACGTAATGATTATAAAGCACTTCCCAAGTAAATTGTTGCTCCATCAGTCCAATTTGGCCTTCAACTGTGCCAAAACTGTGCCAAATAGAATTCGCTGAACCATCGCTGTGCCAGAATCCAACGGCATTTCATTGGCCTGGCGGTTGATTTTCTCCAGAGCTTCTCTCTTCATCTGCAGTTTCATTTGCGAGTAGCGTTTGAAGACCTGAGAGTCTCCCTGGCGGAGCAATTGTGTCACCCACTCATCGGCCACGCCGCCCGCACTGAGGCGAGTAGCATACGTGGATCGCAAATCGTAAATCCGAAAGTAAGTAACCTTGGCTCGTCGCAGGGTCTTTTGCCAAACGGTCCTCAACGCTACTTGGTGTCCGGTCGAATTCAAATCGCTAGGGAACGGGCGTGACAGGTCGTCGTTCACCTGGCGCGACTGTGTGCTAGAGCAAGCCGCGATTCTATGCTGACGGGGGCCTTAGATGTGGGGGATTGTAGGGGACCACGGACCGCTGTTGTGCCATACCAGCGGAAGCCTTTGGGATGATCCAATTGCTTGCAGTGTGGGTATGAGAAATTCCGTAAGGTCAGAGGCAAGGGTGTGCAGAGTAACTCCGTCGTGGTCGAGATCGCTCTTTCTGACGAAGGCTTGCCATTGTTTGACCTTTTGCGCGTCGCGCGAGAATTCTTCAGTTAGGGCAACCGGGATATCCGACGGTATTTTTGTCCGCCGGCGCTCGAATGTGGCCTTGATTGATCTACATAGAATTTCGCCATCAAAATCGAATTCTCGGGATAGCTTCCACAGATCGTAGAAGTCCTTCATCCGAGTGTTGACCATTCCCAACTTCACCATCGCCTCAAGCTTCTCGGCGACAACCGTTTCCTTCGGATAGGCCATTAGGCGGGCACTTGGGAAATCGAGCATTCGTGGATATTCAATTTCCTCAGGTGCGGGCACGATGATGTCGCCGAAGCCGACATCCACCTGCATGTGAATCTTGGCGCGCTCCAAGCGAGCTATGAAATTGATGCGGAGTCCTTCGTACTCTTGTTCTTCTTTGATCCGTGCGACTCGCAGGGACTTGGGGTCAAAAATCAAACCATCATCTTCGACTGGTTGGCCGATGATCTCGGCAAATACTTGTTTGATTCGAGTGATGCTGTTGTCTCCTTGGCCTTCGAGATCCAAGTCACGAGTGGGGCGATATGGGTGATGCGTCCAAAGTTCGAAGAGCAGAGCGCCTTTCAAAACAAACTGGTCCCGATATTGTGAGTGACTCAAACGATAAAGAAATCTCTCCAATCCATACTTGGTTAGAACTAGTCCAAAGTCCTCGTGCCTTTCCTGCGTGCGGTTGAAGAGCCTCTGACGAACAGAAGCAGCAAGATTCCGAGGCGTTTCTCGGATCACGATAGGGCCTCAAGATAAGGACGCATGACGTTCGCCACTCGACATGCTTTGGCGGCTCTCCAGATTTCATCCGCGGTCGCCCGGCGCTTTCGTTGGCATTCGCGGAGGGCTTCAAGCGCAACATCAAGTCCAATCTTATTCCTATATCTGAAGCAATCTGCAACCGTCTTCGCGGGCGAAAAGACTCGAACGGCGACTCCTTCGATGGAGTGCTCTTGAATTCCGTAGGCGAGTGTTTTGCGTGAAAACCGAACTATATGCAGTGGCGGATTGTCGAGCTTAGGCACGCGTGCTTTATCACCAATTGCAAGCCATACCGCGAACGGCGATTGAGTTGTGAGGTCGTGAAACCGAAGAGCTGATAGAAGACAAACCACTCCCTTTGGCACGCGCTTCGAAGCTTGTGCAAGGCTGTGATGTTCGGTTGGCTTGGCACCGCGGGCGACGTAGAGTCCACGACCGAGTTGCATGATCGAACCTTGGTCAACTGCCATGCGAAGATAGGCCCGTGCGATACCGTGGGCCCGAAGGTCTCGCGGACGTAGTATTCCAGCCTTCTTCACTAGTTTCGTGAGGTCGGCTATGCGGTGATTCGGCATGGCAGGCTCTTTACCAAACGTCGGTAAGTATATGCAACTACCGACATATTGTAAAGTTAAAGCCTACGCCTTAAAACGAGTACCAGAGAAGAGCTGCTCTAGTTGCGGGAGGGTTAGCGTTACAACGCAGGTGCGTCCTGTGCCAAAACTGTGCCAGAATGCCATATTTTTGGTGTCATTAGGGTTAGCTTTGAGCGAAAAGCAGATTCCCCAAATTACTGAAAACACAGAGAAGCCAGAGGAATGAATGGAGGTGTTGGAGTCGGTCGTTCCGCGCCCAAGGCAGGCGCGCTACCAGGCTGGGCTACGCCCCGACAGGGTGAGTTTGTCTTCTAAAGTACTTTCTTACTCTACTCCAAGCTCGCGCCTAATCTCTGTGCTTGCCCTTTCACTTTCCTACGCCAATTTACCGGCACTCCGGTGGGGTCCCGCGTGAGCCGGTGGTTCGCCCTACAGAATTGCGAAGCGAGAATTTCGCCCCCCACTCGCTTCTGACGAGAGTCACCCATGGGCTTTTCGAGTTCCGCTTCTTCGGACTCGCCGTCACTGGCATCTGCGCCCGCTAGTTCGAAAAGAAACGGATGAAGTTAGTAATCGCTTGGTGGTGAATGGTCGTTAGGCAAGGCCAACCAGCTTCAAGAATTCAGGATCCTCGTGCAAGCAATCGAGATCCGAATCTCTTGCCGCCCAATTCAAATTACCATAGCCAGCAGCAATCGCCTTCTTCAACGTTTCCAACGCCTCCGCTTTTCTTCCCAGAACACCATACGTGCAAGCCGCATTGTACAACGTGTTTCCATCATTGGGTCGAAGCGCCACGGCCGTCTGCAAGTGCCGGATACTTTCCTCCGAATCTCCAAACGAAGCCAGGTTGGTAGCCAAAAGAATTCTGGCGCGCACATCCTCCGGCACCAGCTCCAATTGCTTCCGCAACACCACGTTCATGCGTTCGCGCATGTTTTCCGCTTCTTTTTTCCGGCCCAGTCGCTCCATGCACAACCCATAGGGAATGTACGTGTTGTAATCATCCCCATTGGCTTCGAGGGCTTGCTCCGCAAGTGCTGCGCCCGCATCATAGTTTCCGAACGACAGCAGGGCCCGCCCTAAAATATTCCACGATCCGTCACAATCATGTTTTCTCTCAATCGCGCGCCGTGCCATCTGCTCGGATTCTTCATACTTCTTCTGCGCGTAGAACAGCCGGGCACGCCCCACCATCACTTCCGGCAAATCCGGCGCCAGAGACATCGCCCGGTCGCAAGCTGCCAATCCCCTCTCGATCCATTTTGGGTTCTGCTCGCGTACTTCAAATATCAGCCCGCACAAATGCGCGATCCCCGCGTGCGCCAATGCAAAATTTCGATCCAGCTGGATGGCCTGCTCGAACATTTGCAGCGCGTAATCCATGTTTTCGCGTCGCGTATAGCTTCGTCCGCGCAAGTAGAAATCGTAAGCTTGTGTATTTTCGGTCGGCTTAATTCCAATAATTTTTTCTTCCTGTGGTGTCAGGGTAATCCGCAATGCCTGCGCAATGCTTCTGGCAATTTCATCCTGAATCGCGAAAACATCCTCAAGCTGCCGGTCGTATCGTTCCGCCCACACAGAATGCCGCGTGGAACTTTCTACCAACTGCGCGGTGATACGAAGTCGGTTCCCTGAGCGCCGGATCGTCCCTTCCAGCACAAAAGTGGCTCCAAGTTGTTGCCCCACCTGCGGCGCGGCCGTCTGTTTATCGCGGAATGCCAGCATTTCCGAACGCGGGAAAATCTGCAGCTGTGTGATTTTGGAGAGCTCGGTGATGATGTCTTCGGTCATACCGTCGCGAAAATATTCGTCTTCTTTCCCTCCGCTTTGATTTTCAAAATAAAGCACCGCAACTGACTTCTTCGCTGGCACGCTCCTGGAAGCCGTCGCCTGACTGCTGGAGGAATCAGACTTTTCACCTACTGCAGGACGCCGATTCGATTCCAGATCTCGCTTCATCCGCTTCAGGTCCGCACGAAGTTCCCCAGCCGTCTGGTAGCGCAAATCCGTGTCTTTCTCCAGGGCCTTGTTGAAGATATTTTCGATCGCCATGGGCAATCGCGAATTCAACTTTGTTGCTGGGGCGGCTCCCGAATGCAGGATGCCGTCAAAAATCAAGGCAACCGTCGATCCGGAAAATGGTACCGTTCCTGTGGCCATCTCATACAACACCACGCCAAGTGAAAACAGATCCGAGCGCGGGTCCAATTCTTCCCCCCGTGCTTGTTCCGGCGACATGTACGCTACCGTACCAACGGAACTCCCCGGGTTCGTCAGCAGATCCCCGGCATCAAAATGTGTTCTCGTTTGGCTCGAAACTTCGCTCATCAACCCATCTGGATGCTGTCGCGCGATGGCCAGCTTTGCCAGTCCGAAATCAAGGATCTTCGCCGGCCCCTTCTCTACCAGGAAAATGTTTGCCGGCTTGATGTCGCGATGCACAATTCCTTTTGTGTGCGCTGCTTCGAGTCCGTCCGCAATCTGTATGCCCAGTTCTAGAATTTCCGAAATGCCCAGAGGCTTATCGGAAATGCGATGCTTCAGCGTCTGCCCTTCCAGCAGCTCCATCGCGATAAATGGACGTCCCTCAAATTCTCCAACGTCGTAAATCGTGCATATGTTCGGATGGTTCAGTGAAGAAGCCGCACGCGCTTCGCGTCGGAATCGCTCAATCGCCTGCGAATCATGCGAAATGTCATCGGGCAGGAATTTCAGCGCGACGTTTCTGCCAAGGCGCGTGTCTTTTGCCTTGTAGACTACGCCCATTCCTCCGCCACCAACTTTTTCGATCACTGTGTAATGAGAAATGGTTTGACCATTAATCGAGGAAGCTTCCGTCATAGCTCATGGAGTCTACCCTAGGCCCTCCACACTGGCAATCGCTCCTGCTATGGCTGTGACAACTACCGACTTCCCCCAACGCTAAACAAAACTCCAACGGACCCAACTCATCAGTGCAATTCGTAACGGCCTCACGCTATTATTACTATCCGACTCATGGCCTTCAACCTGTCTCGTTCTTGAGGGGGAGTTCCGCATGGACAAACAGTGTGCCGTCTCTCGTCGACAATTTATTGCTTCCGCCGCTGTCGCGGCCACAGCGAGTGTCGTAGGGTGCGGCAATGAACCGCCACTTCCTAGACACGCGCCGAATTCTGCACAGTTGCTGGAAATGTCCGCAACCGACGCGGTAGCCTCCATCTCCCATGGCGAGATCACTGCCGAGCGTTACGCAGCCACCCTCCTAGCTCAATGCGAGCGCTACAAATCACTCAATGCCTTCATCACCCTTGAGCCAGACAAAGTACTAGAGGTCGCGCATGCCGCTGATCGGCTCCGCAGCTCAGGTGCAAAACTCGGCCCGCTTCATGGCCTCCCCATCCCCATCAAGGACAGCATTAATACGAAGGATCTTCCCACCACTGGCGGAACACCTGCCCTGCGCCAGTTCCATCCCAAGGACGACGCTCCCATCGTCCGCACACTTGTCGGTGCCGGAGCCATGGTGCTCGGCAAAACCAACCTCCACGAGCTCTCTTGGGGATGGACCAGCAATAACTACGGCTTCGGTGCGGTGCACAATCCATACGATGTCAGGCGAATTCCCGGTGGTAGCAGCGGAGGAACGGCAGCCGCGGTCGCCGCTCGGATGGCTCCGCTGGGCGTTGCGGAAGACACCGAGGGCTCGATTCGCGTACCCGCCGCAATGTGTGGTCTTGCGGCGCTCCGTCCAACCACTAAGCGCTACTCAACCACTGGGGTTGTCCCAATTACTCCTCTCTTTGATCAGCTTGGACCGCTTGCGCGTTCCATGGGCGATCTTGTCCTTTTCGATTCCGTCGTGGCGGGAGACTCGGCCGAAGTTCTCCCCGCATTGTTAAAAGGGATGAAGCTAGGAGTCGCTCGCGGCTACTGGTTTACTGGGCTCGACCCCGAGGTCGAGCGAATTACTAGCGCGGCGATTCAAAAACTCCGGGATGCTGGCGTCGAACTGGTCGAATCCGAAGTTGCCGACCTCGCTCATCTGATTGAGCTCACCACCGTGCCGATTCAAAATCACGACATCAGCCGCACCCTCGCAAAATATCTAGCTGACAACCACACCGGCATTACCTTCCCCCAACTGGTTGCCCAGGCCAGCGCCGACATCAAGACCGATTTCGTGCGAAACGTTCTTCCCGGCGGAAAATCCTACGTTTCTGAATCCGCTTATCAAGCCGCCCGTGACGTTCATCTTCCCAAACTCCGTGATAATTTCCGAACCTACTTCGCAACGACAGACGTCGCCGCCATCGTTTTCCCCACAACTCTGGTTCCGCCTCCTCCAATTGGCAACGACCTGGAAGTGGAAATCTCTGGGACGAAAGTTCCACTGGAAATCGCCGTGGCGCGCAACATCGCTCCTGGCAGCACCGCAGGGCTCCCCGGCTTGGTGCTTCCTGCTGGCCTCACAGCAAACGGTCTTCCCGTAGCTCTGGAGTTTGACGCTCCCCCGGGATCCGATCGCGCGCTCCTCGCTCTCGGCTTAAGCATCGAACGGGTTCTCGGAAAATTGCCTGGCCCGGTCTTTTAGCCACTGGCGTATTTTCCTTGATACCTTTTTCTCTCCCACGACTCCAATGTACAGGCCTAGGTAGAGGTGCCGCCATGCGTCTGAATCGTACAGTTGTCGTCTTCTCGGTGTTTGCCGGGTTTCTTTTTCTTCTTCTTGTTGTTATTGCCAAAAGTCGGGATTCGCGCCCGTCGGCCAATACCGCGGATTCTTCTGCCATCCCGGTTATCGTGGAGTTGTTTACCTCCGAAGGATGTTCCAGCTGCCCGCCCGCGGATAGACTTTTGAAAGAGTTAAGTGAAGCAATGCCGATTCCTGGAGCGGAAATCATTGCCCTCGAAGAGCATGTCGATTATTGGGATCACCTCGGTTGGAAAGATGCGTATTCCTCAAGCATATTCACAGAGCGTCAAAACGAGTACGCCCGCAAATTTGGCAACAGCGGTGTATACACTCCGCAAATGATTGTCGATGGCCATACAGAATTGATCGGTAGTCGTTCTGGTAAAGTCCGCGAAACCATCCAGAATTCCGCATCTCAACCCAAACTGTGCGTCCATTTGACACCCGTCGCAAGCGCAAAGAGGGGCGAAGCCTCGTTCGAAATCAAGATTTCCGAATTCTCAAAATTGACAAAGGTGAAAGAAGTCGAACTATGGGTCGCCATCACCGAAAAAAACTTGCACACCGATGTTAAGTCCGGCGAAAATTCCGGCGAGCGCCTGCAGCATGCCGCGGTAGTCCGCACCATCCGCAAGCTGGATAATTTTCGCGGACCAGCCAGCTACCTGACTAAAGCAAACTTCAATCTGGATTCATCCTGGCAATTGGCCAATCTGTCCGCAGTCGCGTTCGCCGTAGACAAAAATTCGCGTAACATCATAGGCGCCACAATTTCTCCCCTGGCCCATCCCGATTTGGAGTAGTATCCTCGCTTGGCTGTAGCGCACCAGTTCAAAAGCGAACTCTCCAACCGATTCCGCTCACCGCTCCACGTCCGCCATAGGCTGAAATCGCGGGCACTGAGAAGTAGTATTCGCTCCCGACTGCTGCTTCCGCGCGTCAATCCTCGTTCCAGACTGTCGGTACGCCTCTCTCCAACGCTAATACCCCCATAACCGCTCATCCGAGTTTGCCGGGCCGTTATTCCTTCCCATTCACGTATACGTCAAAATTCCGTCGCCAGACCCTTCACCCACATTCGCCAACATGCATTTCCTCGCGGTGGCCTCCAGACCCTCCGCAGCCTGAATCGTCAACGTATCCAAATACCGAAACGGATTCACTCCGCATCCAAAACACACCTCGGACTTGAACACTTTTCCAATCCCCGGCCAGCACTGATTGGTCCAGCAGCGCCACGCCAACTTTGGCAGTCAGGTTTCAAAATTCTTCACCAATTCCCCCGTCCGCGCGTGATTCAGCTTCTTCTCTGCGCGGAATATGGTGTCCAGTTCAGTCAACTCCGTCTTTCTCGGGCGTTTCGTAATTCAATTCTTCTCCCTCATTCGCAGTCCCCGCAAGCGTAGGCGCAGCCATCCGCCGCATCTGAAATCCCAACACCGTATCCACGAATCCCGCTTCCGTCAGAAAATGTGCCAGAAAATGTCCCCGGGCAGGAGCGTCGTCAATTTCACCAATCAACAATCCAGACCGCCTCTCTTGCCGCCGAATTGCCAATTCCGCCAGCTTTTTCGCCAACGCCCGCGCTAACTTTGAACGTTCCGGCTCTCCCTCCGGCAAGAACACGCGCATCGTCGAATTCCTTCTCCGCAGAAACGCCGTTAGGTTTCCATTTACCAGGATCACGCCTGCACCACTGGTACGCGACATCCCGTGCGCCGCCATTCCCTCCGCCGTTCGCGGCCATCCCAACAAGGTTCCATATGGATTCGCCGGATCCGTCGCCGCCAGAAATACCACTTCCGGTGTTTGCGGTTCGACACGCAAGCTTCTAAGGATATCCACCGCCGCTGGCATCGCAAATTGGGAAGCGCCTAATCCCGCCACAAACATTCCCCGCCGAACCCATCCGCTATCCTCCATGGTCCTCAGGGCCGGATAAATCGTCTGGTAGCCGCCAGGAATATTTTCTGCATTCGCCGTCTCTCGCATCACCGATCCATGCCGCAGCAGCAATTGATGTGCAATATTGGCGCTCCACTGCGTCATGTTCAACGGCTCCGCAATCCGCGGCCGCACCAGCGACCATCGACCTTGCACCTGCCCCCTGCCCGACGTCCGCGAACGCAGCCTTCTTAAAAACTCCGGTGAACCCGGCGGCCCCTCCGTCAGTTCGGCGCGGCGGTGCCGAGCTTCATTCCCGCCCAGCAAGGTCCGCAAAGGGTGAAATGTATCGTTGCTCACCTGCCCAGACCATACTAACTCCCAAAGCGACTCCTGCGTCTCCCGTGGAAATCCGCCACCGATCGCTGCATGCAATTGCGAAAAGAAACTCGCTCCCTGCTTCCCCAGCACCTCCCGTATCTTCTGCGCTCGTTCCGAAACCACCCCGGCATTGTCTTGCGACTCTTCCGGCGGCAACAGCAGGGGCAATGACTCCGTCAGGTAAAGCGCCAAGCGTCCATCTCGATCACCAACCTGTTCAACGCCCACCCACACCACTTCCCCCGCGGCCATCACCAAGTCGAGCTCGCTTGCAGAATATTTCTCCAGTCGTGCGGGTAAAATTTCTCTCTCGAGCTCTGAGGCCAGCAACTCCGTTCCCTGCAAGTTCTCAACCACGTCGAGCAACGCATCCAATCCGCGCCGTTTCGTGGTCACCCCTTGCCAACGCGCGGCAAACCTCGCAAACGTACCCTGCGCTACCGGCTCTACTTCGCGCCGCAATCGCGCCAGACTCTTTCGCCGAATCTGCTGCAACACTTCCGGATCGCACCACTCGCGAAGCGTTCCCCGCGGCCGGAATTCACCCTCCAGTAACTGTCCGCGACCATGCAATGCATGCAGCACGTGTTCAACGCCTTCCGCTTCCAGCCCATACCGCGCGACAAGCTCCGCCGTCGTAAATGGTCCGTGCGTACGCGCATACCGCCGTGCCAGATCCCGCATCGGTTCATCAGTTCGCTCCAGAAACACTGCGGGCAATCCCGGAGGCAGCAGCGTTCCCAGCGCGTCTCGGTATCGCGAAGCGTACTCCGCCGGTATGTATCGATTCTCACCCGCAACCCGCACGCGCACCGCCCGCCGCGTATTCACGAGTTCACCAATGCTGGCCGCAACTTCGCCGCTGCTGCTTCGGGCCGCAATCTCCTCCACCGTCAAATCACCAAGCCTTAGCAGCAAATCATGCACACCATCCGAATGCCGTGCCTGATATTCCGGTTCCAGGGCTTGTAACCGCGATTCCACCTCGTCCAGCGCAGCTCGATCCAGCAACTCTCGCAAATCGCTGTCGCCAAGAATTTCCTGCAACTGCGATTGGTCGATAGACAGCGCCTGCGCCCGTCGCTCCGCCAGTGGCGCATCCCCGTCATAAATGTAATTCGCCACATAGGAGAACAGCAGCGAAGCCGCGAATGGCGATGGCCGCTCCGACTCAACCCGGGTTACGCGAATCTCTCCGCGCTGGATGCTCGTCATGATCTGCGTCGCCGCCGGCAAATCGAAAACGTCGCGAATGCACTCTCTATACGTCTCCAGCAGAATAGGAAATGACGAAAATCGTGCCGCAACCGCCAGCAAATCTGCCGCTCGTTTTCGCTGCTGCCAGAGCGGTGCTCGCAGTCCCGCACGCCTCTTTGGCAACAGCAATGCCCGACCCGCCGCCTCCCGAAATTTTGCCGCAAACAGCGAACTCGATCCCAATTGCCGCAGTACCAACTCTCGAAATTCCTGCGGCGACGGCAGCAAAAGTTCCGAAGCAATCACTTCATCACTGTCCGGTATCCGTATCACAAAACCGTCGTCAGACCACAACGAATTCACTTCCAACCCGGTCTCGTTCCGCAGCTTCGCGGTAACGGCCATGCACCAAGGCGCATGCACGCGGGTGCCAAACGGCGTCATCACGCACACCCGGCGATCCCCCAATTCATCGCGGCAAATTTCAATCACCACATCTTGATCACTCGGCACCCGCTGCGTCGCGATCGCCTGTTCTTCCAGATATCGCAGCAAGTTCTCCGCAGCATTCACATCCAAGCTGTGCTGTTCCACGAGTTGCCTAAGCGCCACCGGACGCGGCAGCCCCAGCAATTCCCGCGTCATCTCCCCAATCTGCCTGCCAAATTCCGCCGGACGCCCCGGCCCATCACCTTTCCAGAACGGCATTTTCCCTGGCTCACCGGACGCCGGCGAAACCATCACGCGATCTTGCGAAATCTCCTCAATCCTCCACGTCGACGCGCCCAGGATAATCGTTTCGCCCACCCGGCTTTCAAATACCATTTCTTCATCCAACTCGCCGACACGCGCGCCTTTTACCGCTCCGGCCAGAAATACACCGTACAACCCGCGATCTGGAATCGTGCCTCCGTTTAAAATCGCGACTCGCCGCGAACCCTCGCGACTGCTCAACTTATTCTCCAACCGATCCCAGGTCAGGCGTGGTCGCAACTCCGCAAATTCGTCCGAGGGATATCGCCCTGAAAGCATGTCCAGCACACCTTCGAAAACGGAGCGCGTCAGCGCCGCAAACGGCGCCGCCGCCCGCACCAGGGTAAACAAATCCTCCACGTTCCAGTTTTCCATCGACACCATTGCCACAATGTGCTGCGCCAGCACATCCAAAGGATTGCGCGGATAGTGCACGGACTCCACCACACCGCCATACATCGCCCGCGTGATCGCCGCACACGCCACCAGGTCCGCTCGATATTTCGGAAAAATCACCGCATTACTGATCGCATGAACCTGGTGGCTTGCGCGTCCCACGCGCTGCATTCCACTTGCCACCGAAGGCGGCGATTCAATCTGCACGACCAGGTCAATCGCGCCCATATCAATTCCCAATTCCAGTGACGACGTGGCCACCAGTCCACGAATGGTTCCCAGTTTCAGCCGGTCTTCAATCTCTTTTCGTTGTGCCACCGCCACGCTGCCATGATGCGCGCGCACCAGCGTCTCTCCTGCCAGCTCATTGATTGCGCCTGAAATCCGTTCCGCCAACCGCCGATTATTCACAAAAATCAATGTCGACCGATGCGCCTTCACCAGTTCGAGCAACTTCGGATGGATCGCGCTCCAGATCGATGTTCGCACCGGCCCCTTTGACGCTGGTCCACTCGGCAATTCTTCGAGTTTGTCCACCCGCGACATGTCTTCCACCGGCACTTCCACGCGCAAGTCCAGCCGTTTTCGCTCTCCCGCGTCCACAATTGTCACCGAACGATACGTCGGAGCAATTGTCGATGACGTAAACTCCGTCAGAACGTTCTCGTCTTCGCTTTCGCCCACAACCTCCTTCTCCCCACCAATTTTTCGCAATATGTCTGCTCCACCCAGGAAGCGCGCCACCTCTTCCAGAGGTCGTTGCGTAGCCGACAGCCCAATCCGCTGCAACTTTCTCCCTGCAATCTGTTCCAGCCTCTCAATCGACAGCGCCAGATGCGATCCGCGTTTCGTAGGTACCAGCGCATGGATCTCGTCGACGATCACAGCTTCCACCGATCGCAGCGCTTCCCTCGCGTTCGAAGTAAGTAACAAATACAGCGATTCAGGTGTGGTAATTAGAATGTCGGCAGGCCGACGCGCAAACCGTGCGCGTTCCAATTGAGGCGTATCACCGGTACGAATCGCCACGGAAGGTTCGTGGAAGGGAATTCCCATGCGCCGCGCGGCTTGCGCAATTCCCGCCAGCGGTGCCTGCAAATTGCGTTCAACATCTACCGCCAGCGCCTTGATCGGTGAAATATACACAACGCGGCAGCGTCTTGTGCTGGGCGGTGCCGCCGAAAACAGGATCCGGTCGAGACACCACAAAAATGCCGCGAGCGTCTTTCCCGTTCCCGTGGGTGCAAGAATTAATGTCGAGTTGCCGCTCGCAATTGCCGGCCATCCGAGCAACTGAGGGCGGGTCGGCATTCTGAACGTCGCTGCAAACCATTCCCGCACCGGTGCGTGAAATAGCCCTAATTCCGATGGTAAAACAGTTTGCATCCGCCCCTTACTCCCGTCTCTCCACCCTAAGCCGTATTCCCGCGTCTTCGTATTAATTATGAGATGCTTGCCCACTTCCCGAGTATGCGCCGCACTTCCGCAGGCTTTCGAATCTCACCGGCAATCTATCTTCTTGTTATTTGCATCTCAATAGGTTGAACGGCAGTCTATCTCACGCAGGAGAGGCGCCAATAGAGCAATCCGCAAACACCCCCACATCGGTAATAGCCACTGTTTCGGCCGAAACTGACAGCTCGCATTCCATCACACGCTCTACCTGGATTGGCTGGTCGAGCTTTTTTTCGCCGTCGTTCAGAGCGTCTGCAGCGCCTTCGTCGCACTCAGCCGAGTTCGCTTGCTGATTGGCGCGGCGGCATTCGGCTCTGCCCTCGGCGTGCTCAAGATCGCAGACAATTTTCACTACGGTGCCATTCGTATCCCCCTGATGCTACTGGCCCTCCTCGGTTCACTTCTTAATTTAGTGGCTATCTGGCAGCTGCGCCGACTTCGCGGCCGTTCCGCTTCCGCATGGCGGCAGAAGTCCCCCGGCAGAAAACTGAATGCAGAGCGTCTGCAACTGACGCTCTCCGTTCTCACTCTCGTCCTTCTGGCTTTTGAATATCACTACCACTTCAAAATTGGCGCAGGCTAGTCAGAATAACGCCTAAGTCGTTCTGTTGTTCGGTACAGTCCCTTCCCTGATCGCCGCTTCCAGCCGCCGATGCAGGCGTTCGCTGAAACCCAGCGGCAATTCAAACGTCCGATGATCCGCCGTCAACACCAGCACATTTCGCGTAGAATCCAGCACCGCCGAACAAACTTCGCAGTTCTCCAGGTGGTTCTCCACATCCGCCAGCACCGATGGCTGCAATCGGTAATCGATATATTCCGAAATATGTTCCCAGACTTGTTTGCAATCCAACTTCATTGCAGCAGCCTCCCGAGAAACCCTCTCTTTGCAGGCGCCACAGCAGCCTTCAAATACGGCACAAGTTTCTTCTGCATCATCATTCGTCCTCGATGCAAGCGCACCTTGACCAAGGTAATCGGAATCCCGAGCGCGACCGCCGTTTCTTCCTGATTCAACTCTTCCAGGTCGCGCAGTACCACCACTTCTCTATAAATATCAGGTAATTGCTGTACCGCTTCACGCACTTTGTCTCGCAATTCCTGTTTCTCGAGCGCCACGGAAGGTATCTCTCGCCAATCCGTCAATGCCACTGGCGTGAAATCGCCTTCGTGGTCTTCTTTCTCTTCGTCGAGCGATTCCAGGATTGTTGCCTTCCTCTGTCTCAGGCGTTTCCGCCCCTCGTTCATGGCAATCGTCACCAGCCACGTGCTGAACTTCGAGTCGCCACGAAAACTGCCCAAATGTCGATACGCGCTGATCATCACATCCTGTGTAGCGTCTTCCGCTTCCGTCTCGTTC
Source organism: Candidatus Acidiferrales bacterium (assembly GCA_963741165.1). Taxonomy (GTDB): domain Bacteria; phylum Acidobacteriota; class Terriglobia; order Acidiferrales; family UBA7541; genus Acidiferrum. The sequence continues at coordinate 654,884 of CAVUHB010000005.1, forward strand.
CGTACCATTGCAAAAATAGCCAGATACACCATCCGCTCGTACGGGCGTATCAAGGTATGAAAAAGGTTCGTCTCACCCCCCAGAATTCGGGAGATTAGTGCCTTTTCCCGCTCGATCGTCTCTTGCGAGGATGCCGGTTGGGGAGCGGTCAAGTGCTTCATCGCCTCCGGGCGTGACCCTACCTCTCACCTATGCGAGTCCACCTTGGGCCAAAGGTTACACCCTTTGCAGGAATTTCTTCTCTCCGAAATCATTCAAAATATGGACCAGGGGATTGTCATTTTTGACAATTCCGCATCCATCTCGGCTGCCGCATCCTTTCGAGGGCCTGACTGGTGGGTACCGCCGAGCTGTGTATACCTGCTTGAAATCATCCCACCAGGAATCTCCGCTCCACGAATTTGGAAAATAGTCGGAGGTAACCATGAATTGGAAGTCTGCTGCAATCCTCTTACTCGGTATTTGTTTCGCCAGTTCGGTCTCTGCGGACACCCTGAGGCTCACCAACGGCCAGGTAATCTACGGCGTTTTTATGGGCCGCGCAAACGATGCAATCCAGTTCCTCGGCCCCGACGGCACCACCAAGTCCTATCCAACGGCACAGGTCACCGGTCTCACCTTCGGTCCGATCCCTTCCGCTGCCCAGCAGGTTGCGGCTGCCGCTCCGCCGGCACCCGCAGAAATTAATGTTCCTACGGGCACCTTCCTTCTCGTGCGCTTGTCAGAAACTCTCGACACCAGCACGGCACAGAAGGGACAGATCTTCACCGCCACACTCTCCACCAACCTCGCGGCACAGGGTTACATCGTTGCCCGCCAGGGCACAACCGTCTACGGCCAGGTCGTCGACGTCTCTTCCGCGCGCCGCATATTTGGCAAATCCAAGATCACCCTCCAGCTGACTCAGATTGTCATCAACGGCATCGCCATCGGCATCACCACTGACACCTACTCCTCCGATGGCAAGAGTTCCACTGGCCGTTCCGCACGCAGGATATTGGGCGGAGCAGGACTCGGCGCAGGGATAGGAGCGCTTGCCGGAAACGCGGGCGAAGGTGCCGCCATTGGCGCGCTCTCAGGTGTCGTTCTCTCCGCCGTCCAGCGCGGCAATCAAGTCCAAATCCCTGCTGAAGCTCAAGTCGATTTCACCCTAGAGCAACCCGTCACTCTTCCCGTACCTCCGCAGCATGGTCCTACGGCGTAGCACGGAGCATCAAGAAGGTTTATGGAGGCACTTATGAAGATTCGATCTGTTATAGCCACTGCCGCCGCATTGCTTCTGCCTTACGGCCTGGCCGCGCAGGGCAAACAGCTGAAAGACCCGGCGGAAAGCAAGGAACTGAACACGCAAGCCTACGTCCAGTTGCTTCGCGCAGACCTGAAAGCCTCTAAACGAACGCTGATCAAAGAATCCATGCAGCTTGACGACAAGCAAGCCGAGGTTTTCTGGCCTCTCTACAATCAATATGACGTCGAACAGGGCAAACTTGGGGACCAGAAACTTGCCCTGATTCAGCAGTACGCAGGCAATTTTCTCACCATGACCGATGACAAAGCCGATCAGCTAGCCCATCAAGCCATGTCACTTGAAGATCAGCGGCTCGCCCTTCGCAAAAAGTATTACGACCTCATGAAAAAATCTCTGCCCGCCGTTGTCGTCGCCCGCTTTTTCCAGCTCGAGAACCAGATCCAGCTAGTCGTCGATCTGCAAATCGCCTCGAATCTGCCCATCATCGAAGAAGCTCCGCCCAAGCAGTAGTTTGGGGATTTTGCATCTTGCACCCAGAACTCTAGCCCTCTTGCAAAGATTACCTTCTTTGGCTCGACGCCTCTCTGTTTTCACAAATCTCTACTGTAAAAAAGTAAGGTTTGGCTCTAAACTACTCCGAAGTCAAAGACGCGACGCAAACCCCCTACTGGAGTGATTCCCATGGCCATCGCCACCATCAACCCCGCTACAGGTGAGGTCGTCAAAACCTTCACCGCCCTCACCGATGCGCAAGTCGACGAAAAGATCTCCTTGGCCGCGAAATCATTTCAGACCTACCGCCACAGTTCTCTTGCCGATCGCGCCGGCTGGATGATCAAGGCGGCTGAAATCCTGGAAGCCGAAAAAGATTATCTCGGCCACATGATGACTCTCGAAATGGGTAAAACCCTCCGCTCCGCCATCGACGAAGCCGTCAAATGCGCGTCCGGCTGCCGCTATTACGCCGAAAACGCTGCGAAATTCATGGCCGACGAGGTAGTTTCCACAAACGCCACAAAAAGTTTTATTCGTTATCAACCCCTCGGCGTCGTCCTTGCGATCATGCCGTGGAACTATCCGTTCTGGCAGGCATTCCGCTTCATCGCTCCCGCCCTCATGGCCGGAAATATTGGACTCCTCAAGCACGCATCGAATGTTCCCCAGAGCGCGTTAAAGATCGAAGAGATTCTTATGCGCGCCGGGTTCCCCGCTGGCACGTTTCAAACTCTCCTGATCGGTGCCTCACAAGTCGATCGCATTCTGAACGATCCGCGCATTGCCGCTGCCACTCTCACCGGAAGCGAGCAAGCCGGAGTTCAGGTAGGCATTTCTGCCGCCAGGCGCATCAAGAAAGTTGTTCTCGAACTTGGTGGCAGCGACCCCTTCCTCGTCATGCCTAGCGCAAACATTGGCGAAGCCGTGGCTACTGCCGTCAAGGCACGCACCATTAATAACGGGCAGTCCTGCATAGCCGCAAAGCGTTTCATTGTCCACGAACATATTGCCGAACAATTTGTGACAGAATTTGTCCTCCGCATGAAAGCGCTGAAACTCGGTGATCCATTCGATGAGAAAACCGATGTCGGTCCCCTGGCCACACCCGACGCGGTGAAGGATCTAGATTCCGATGTACAGAAATCTGTCCAGGCCGGCGCAAAGCTGCTTACCGGTGGCAAGCCCGTCAGCGGTCCCGGGAATTTCTATGAACCCACCGTGCTCATCGATGTTCCGAAGGATTCCCCGGCCTACCGTGAAGAGTTTTTTGGCCCCGTCGCCAGCATCTTCCGCGTTAACACTATCGACGAAGCCATCGCCATCGCCAACGATTCCCGCTTCGGCCTAGGAGCCAGCGCCTGGACCAACGATCCTGTCGAGCGCGAGCGTTTCATCAACGACCTCGAAGCTGGCATGGTTTTCATCAACCAGATGGTCGCTTCCGATCCCCGTCTCCCCTTCGGCGGGGTAAAAGCCTCTGGCCACGGCCGCGAACTCGGCCCGTTCGGCCTCCGCGAATTCACCAACGTCAAAACGGTGTGGTTCCGCGATTTAGCCAAGTAGTTCTGCTCGAGCCGCAACGGTCATCCCCTACAATGCCAGGGATTTGCTTTCTTTCTATCTCTCCGCAACTTCAAATCGTCGTCATCACGAAAGGTTGCGACATTTTTAGTGCGGTCGCGTGGATTGGTAGTTATAAGTGAGTCATGAGAGAACCGGAAGCAGGGACAAGTGCAGAAGCAGTGGGTGGATTGCGAGTGCACAAATCAGAGCGGCGGCAGATGGAGTTAGTGCCGCAGTGTACGGACGATTTAGTCGCGTTTACGCATTCCGTGAGGACCATAGCGGCGGCGGCGGCGAAATTGCCTTTTATCCGCTTTCCGCGACACGATGCAAGCGCGGGAAGGCGCAGCGGGGCGGGACGCTGCCGTTCCGGAGTCATTGGTGGCGCTTTGGATGTATGCCTGCATTCGGGAGATCGGCTCGGCGCGGTGGTTGGCGCGGCGGAGGGAGTGTGAATCACCGCATGCTGTCGGATTTTCGCACCGATCACGGTGCGCGGCTTAGATAAAGCGAAATGTGCTGCGGTTTGGTGTGCGCCGGCCCACAACCCGATGCACTTCCCTGCCGCGCTGCAGTTACGAGCAGCCAGCCAGCATCGATCAGACCCCCATGCTGGCAACACAAGAAGCGCGAAAATACACTGCGACAGCCAAGCAAACCATATCCTGCGATTCACTCATCACCCATCCCCATCTATTCACAGCCTCTGAGCAAAGCGAAGGATCTCAACGTTCTCACGGGCAATAGTCTTTCAGACGCTACAGACATCTCGACGCATCACGAATTAGCCTTCCACGTCAATACTCCCTAATGGCTTGTTGTGGCCTTTTCTGCCCCCAACCCCGTGTTTGATCTCACCAACAGCTCATTGAATTTGTGCGTGGATGACGGTTCATTACTCAGCAATGTTCCACATATTGCACCAAGAAATCCTAATGGAATACTCAGAATCCCTGGATTCTCCAGCGGGAACCATGCCTTTGCCTGAATCAGATGTCTAGCCGCTCCCGTCACCGTAGGTGGATCGACAGCCATCAAGCTGGGTCCCACCAAAATCAGCCCGATTGAAGCTATCAATCCCACGCCCAGTCCTGTCACCGCGCCGCTAGTATTGAATCTCCTCCAGAAGATCGACAGTACGATCACCGGCAGATTCGCCGAAGCTGCAACAGCAAAGGCGAGTGCCACTAGAAACGCTACGTTGGCCGTCGGCCCGAGCAAAATGGCTACTCCCATCGCAATGCCGCCGACCACAAACGCGGAAATCCTCGCAACCCGCACTTCTTCGCCAGGTTTGCGTTCCTCGCCCCGGTGAATCACATTTGTCCAGAAATCATGCGCGAACGAAGTCGAAGCGCTTATCGTCAGTCCCGCCACTACCGCCAGAATCGTCGCAAACGCAATCGCACAAATAAACGCAAAGAAAATGTCCCCCGCAAGAGCTTGTGCCAGCAACGGAGCGCTCATATTCGTCCCGCCATGCGAACCGATGAAGTCACGCCCAACAATCGTCGCCGCCCCGAATCCGAGAAAGGTCGTCATGATGTAGAAGCTGCCAATCAACGCCATCGCCCAGACCACGCTGTGTCGAGCTGTTTTGGCATCGGGCACCGTATAAAAGCGCACCAATATATGTGGCAATCCTGCGGTACCAAAAATCAGCGCTAGCCCCAGTGAAATTAATTCCAGCGGGCCATACGGCGGTTTGTACCGCAGTCCAGGCTGCAGAAAATCCTTTACCACTACCGCGCCTTTTTCTTGATACGTCACATGCCCGATCGCGTCGAAAAACACTGCAAAGCTGAAGTGGAAGTGCGCCATCACCAGTATGCTCAGCAGCAACGTGCCCGCCATCAGCAAGATGGCCTTGATGATTTGCACCCACGTGGTCGCCAGCATCCCGCCGAATACAACGTACACAATCATCAGTATGCCTACGCCGATCACTGCCGTGCTATACGATATCCCCGAGCCCTTCAGCAACAGCGCCACCAGCGCACCCGCTCCCACCATCTGCGCAATCATATAAAACGTGCTGACCGTAAGTGTGCTCAGTGCCGCCATCGCCCGCACTGGCCGAGGTCTCAACCGGTACGCCAGTACATCGGCCATGGTGTACTTCCCCGCGTTCCGCAGAGGTTCCGCAATCACCAGCAGTACCGTTAGGTAAGCAACCAGCCAACCGACGGAAAACATAAAACCGTCGTATCCCTGGAACGCGATGATCCCCGCGATCCCAAGAAATGAAGCAGCGCTCATGTAGTCGCCCGCCACCGCTACACCATTCTGCCAACTCTTGATCTGTCGCCCCGCTGCAAAATACGCGCTCGATCCCGCGGAACGTTTCGAGGCCCAGTAAGTTATCCCCAGCGTAATCGCGATAAACGCCAGAAACATCAGCAGTGGAGCGGTCATGATCTACTTCTCTCCTTCGGTCTTCTCATGTTCGAGCGCCCGATCGATGATGTCTTTCGAGATCTCATCAAAGTTGTCCGCGGCCCTCACATACAACCCCGCAATAATCCACGCCATAAAAAATTGCGAGAGCGCAAACAGATATGCCAAATTGACGTTGCCCCACACCTTGATGGACATGAATTGCGGCGCATAACCAACCAGAATCGGCAGCAGGAAGTAATAGACCAGGAAGAAAAGAAATGCGGGAATGATGAAACTTCGCTTTACGGCCATCAGATCCCGGAATTCTTTACTTGCCGCCACGCGGTCCCACATGGTCTTCTCAGGTGGGTCAGAACTTGTCGCCACTTGCATCCATTCCTCCTTCACCGGGCAACCTATGGATGGATCTGCTTTTTTGCTCGGGAGCGCCTGGTCCAACATCGCGCCCATCGGACATTGATCGTGGTGGCATTGTATATAACCAATGAGCCTTTGCAACGAAGTTTCACGGGTCTTCATCCGCACCCAATCTCTTCAGTTCATCAGTTTTTGTTACCGTCTTTTAACAAACCATTCATATTCGTTTCCGCAGCCTCTACAGATTCCTGCGCCTACCGCCATTTACTACCGCCCGATTCCCTTTGCATCCATCCCAATTCTTTATTCATCGACTACCGGCCAATTGACGGCACAACTCCGCTAGGTGCATGATTTTGACTCTGGGTTGAGTGGCTCTCTGCTTCTCCGCTCTTCCATAACGCGCCGCTCCGCGCGTTTTTTTGTTCTCCTGGCGTGGCATCCCCGCGCTTTGATCTTTTGGGTTCAGCTTCGGAGGGAGTAGCTAAAGTGCAAACAAGCCGCGAAAAGAAGACCGCTGAGAAAAAATCCAAAGCCAAAAAACTCGGACTGACCGAGGCTCAGATCGCCGTCCACTGGAAGGAAGAAGAGTACATTCGCCCGCCGGCCCGCTTCATCGCGCAAGCAAATCTCAACGATCCCCGCATCGTTGAGCGATTCAACGAAGAACATTTCCCCGAATGCTTTCGCGAGTACGCGGAGTTGCTCCACTGGGAACAGTACTGGCACACCACGCTCGACACCAACCATCCTCCTTTCTGGAAGTGGTTTGTCGGCGGCAAACTAAACGCTTGCTACAACTGCGTCGATCGTCATCTTGCCAAATACAAGAATAAAGCCGCGCTCATCTTCGTTCCGGAGCCAGAAGATGAGCAACACGTCGTCATCACATATCAGGAGCTCTATCGACGCGTAAATGAAGTGGCCGCGATGCTCCGGGACTTTGCCGGCCTGCAAAAGGGCGATCGCGTCACGATTCATATGCCGATGATTCCGGAGCTGCCCATCACCATGCTCGCCTGCGCGCGCTTGGGGGTCATTCACTCGGTCGTCTTCGGCGGCTTCTCTGGTGAAGCCTGCGGCCTCCGCGCTGCCGATTCCGGCAGCCGCGTCTTAATCTACGCCGACGGCTATCATCGCAACGGCCGCTGGGTCGATCACAAAGCCAGCGCCGACATCGCCGTGCAGACCGCGCAAAAAGAAGGCCAGAACATTGACAAGGTGCTCATTTGGAAACGCTATCCTCACCGCTTCACCTCCGATTCGCCGATGATCATGGAGCGCGATTTCTTCATCAACGACATCATCAAGGGTTTTCGCAATCGCGTCGTCGAACCCGTCTCCATGGAATCGGAAGACCCGCTCTTCCTCATGTACACCAGCGGCACCACGGGCAAACCCAAAGGTTGTCAGCATCGCACAGGCGGCTATCTCGCCTACGTTGCCGGCACCGCAAAGTATTATCAGGATCTTCATCCCGAGGACGTGTACTGGTGCATGGCCGACATTGGCTGGATCACCGGCCACTCCTACATCGTTTACGGACCGCTCGCCCTTGCCGCTTCGAGTGTGCTCTATGAAGGTGTGCCGCAATTTCCCGACGCCGGCCGTCCCTGGCGCATTGCCGAACGTCTCGACGTCAACATCTTCCACACTTCGCCCACCGCCATCCGCATGCTACGCAAAGCCGGTGCCGACGAACCGAAGAAGCATACCTACCGCTTCAAGCACATGACCACGGTCGGCGAACCTATCGAGCCCGAAGTCTGGCGCTGGTACCACGAAGTAGTCGGCAAAGGCGAAGCCGTCATCGTCGATACCTGGTGGCAAACGGAAACCGGCGGCTTCCTGATCACCACCAAACCTGCTCTCGACGCAATGAAACCCGGCAGTGCCGGTCCATCCTGCCTGGGAATTTATCCCGTGATTCGTGACGAAGAAGGTAACGAAGTACTCGAAGCCTCGCATAACGCCGGAAATCTTTGCATTCGCAATCCCTGGCCCGGCATCATGCAGACCATCTGGGGAGATCCGCACCGCTTCGTTAGCAATTACTACAAAAAGTACAACAAGAATCCGCACAGCAAAGATTGGCGCGATTGGCCCTACTACGCTGCCGATGGCGCCGTACTTCCTCACGATGGCTACTACCGCATACTCGGTCGCGTAGACGATGTGATAAACGTTGCCGGCCATCGTCTTGGCACCAAGGAATTGGAATCCGCTTGCCTCACCGTCCATGAAGTCGCCGAAGCCGCCGTGGTGCCGGTGGTCGACGACGTGAAGGGCCGTGTGCCGGAAATTTATGTTTCGCTGAAGCCCGGTGTACTCCCTAAGAAAATCATCATCGAGAAACTAATTGCCACCATCGAAACCATGATCGGCAAGATCGCCCGCCCGAAGCGCATCCACATCGTTCCCGACATGCCCAAGACGCGCTCCGGCAAAATCATGCGCCGCGTCCTGGCCGCCATTTCCAATCGCATGGACACCGGCGATATCACCACGCTCGCAAATCCCGACATTGTCGAACAAGTCCGCCAAATCGTCCAAGGCCGCGAACTGGGCCCCCTCAACGAGGGTCCCGAAGACATCAAACGTTTCGGCGAAGAACGATAACGCTGCTTCGAGCGGCACGTCTATCAAGTGGCGGACCTTGCTGTGCGCACCATCGTAGTGGATAGCAGGAAGGCAAATTGTGCCAGGGAGCGCTCGTGCGCAAAACCAAGAAGACTACGTGCAGCACCGCGCGGGTATCCTGCCACGGTCGCCCTCGACCATCGGCTCGTCGTTTGGGACGAAACAGCGGTTCTAGAAACGCCACTGGGCCTCGGAAAGGTCCATGTTCGCGATTTACGCCATTTGCCATAACTTTCAACCATTCGGCGGCCTGAATGTGTTGATGAGATAAGTTCAAGCTACTACCTATTCCAAATGCTGTCATTTTGGGCTGACACCGGAAGGTTGAACTTCTCCATGCGGCCGCTACTCGTGGAACGGGATAATGTGGAGGCGGATACGCACAACCTCCGTGTTGTGGGGTTTGAAGTTGAGGCCGCGGTCGGTTTGATCGCCGTTCCAGAAGCGTGTGGTGTGCCAGTTGCCTTCCGTGTAAAAACCTTCGTCGGCGCGCAGGATTTCAAGTTGCTGCGACGGACTTTTGGTGCCGGGATCGGAAGCGAGTTGAAAACTTACGCTGGTGTCGAAGCCGGCAACAAGAAATTCGAGGGGACCAAGTTGCGCTACAAGTGCGCGACCTTGTCCTTCGGTTGTGCCGGGGGGACGCTCTCCGTCACTGTGCGGACCGAAGGAGATCATTGCGGCTACGTTGCCAAAACGGAGTACTTGCTGCGCAGCCCCTTTGTCCTCGATGGCGGTTTGCAATTTACCCGCAAAATTCAGTGCGGCAATTTCGCCGGACATTGGCTGGAGAAGCGCAAAGTTCTCGGAGAGCCAAGCGGGAATCTTCGCGTCTTCGATGGTCCAGCCGGTGTAATCGACACCGAAGGGTGAGAAACCGATTGCGCCGTTGCCGAGTGCGTAAAAAAAATAGCGGCTGAAGTTCTTGGCGAGTCCGGTTTCGGGAATGAACAGAGGATTGTCGCTGCGTTTATAGGAGGCGATGACTTCGCGGAAGAGAACGAGGTCGTCGGAGTAAAAGTCAGGTGCCAAAATATCGATGGCGTGCGCAGTGGCTTTCCAGATGGCGATACTTCCTTGCTGCGGGCCGCCGCTCGGATACTCCTGGCCGGCGCCAGGATGATCACGATTTTCGAGCGCGCGAACGGGATAGGTGATCCACACGTTACAGTACATAGGGATGTTGTATTCGGCTTTTCCGGCTCGCGCGACTTCATTGATGTAGCGCGAAGTGGAATAGGCGGCGAATTTCTCGTCAGCATCCGCGCCGAATACTTCCGTCCAAGTGCCGTTTGCAGAGTGCAGAGCGGCGGTGAGTGCGGTGGGAACTTTTGCATTGAACTCCTTTTGAGCTGCGGAGGAATAGTCGCGAATGGAGCCGATGCCGCCGGATTCGTTTTCGACTTGCATCATCAAGACGGTATGCTCGGTGGCGTCGATTTCCTTGACGTGGCGCATCAGAGCGGCGAAGGCGTGCTTGTCGGCTTCCAAATTGTTTTGAGAATTTGGAGACAGCACATCGAGAACTTTGCCGTATGCAGAAATCTGCCGCGGATATTTTTTTAGATCGCTCTTCACCCATTCGGGAACGTAGTGCGCCTGACCATTTTTCCAGGTGCCGAACCACAAGATGACCACATGGAGTTTGTGTTCACGCGCGCCGTTTACCAGCTGATCGACGTTAGTGAAATCAAATTTCCCGGGTTCCGGTTCGAGTTGCTCCCAATACACAGGCGCTTCGACGGTATTAACGTGCATGGCTTCGAGAGCCGGCCAGACCTGAGGAAGCGAAGCTGGCCAGGCGCTGGAATTATTGATTTGTGCACCGAGCATCAAGTAAGGCTTGCCTTCCACAATGAGGGCAAATTGGCCGTCTTTGCTGGCGATGTGAGTGTTCTCTTGAGCGAAGAGAGTGGAGGGGAATAGAATGAGTGCGAAAAAAAGCTTTGAGAGGGGGCTTGTGCGCACGTTAGCTCCAATCGGATCACCGCAAGGCAGCGATGCGTGAACTTTACTACGGGCACGGAATGTGAGCAATTGCGCGAACGCGTAGCGGGAATCCCGCTAGCCGCGGGTAACCCCCCTCCGAACTTAGCATGGGCGTGAAGAAAACGCGCCCGGTGGCTGTGCTCACTGCTTCGGGGCGAGGAGCTAGGAGTAACCCCACCGAAGGCATCTGCGCTCACCCGTTGAGCCAGTAGGAATCCTCTCCCTTCAGGGAGGGGAGGATGTCAATTTATGGCTGAGAGGCAGTTTTCAGAGTGCCGCAGCGCTGCTGGACGGACTGCAGGATGTCGGCGTCGAGTTGAGCGCCACGCCAGTTTTGCGCGGAGCAGACTTGTGCGGCATCGAGGCCGAGAGCGCCGCGCAGGTCGGCTCCATCAAGGTTGGCGCCATCGAGTTTAGCTTCGCGAAGGATTGCACCTGTCATGCTGGCACTGCGAAGATCGGCGCGAGACAAATCCGCTTCGAGCAGAATGGTGCCTTTGGCCTGAGCACCGGTGAGATTTGCCCCTTGTAGTTTGGCAGCAGAAAGATCGGTTTGCTCCATGGTGGCAAGCGACAGAATAGAGTCTTCCATTCTAGCGTCTCGCAAATCGGCGTGAGAAATGTCGACGCGCAGAAGATTGGCGTGACGCAGATTCACGGCATAGAGCGTGGCGCGAGTGAAGTTGGTGGTTGCGAGCGTGGCTCCCTGGAAATTGGCGTAGGAAAGATCGGCATTGCGGAAATCCGCCCCGGCAAGATCGGCCCACTGGCCATCTACGGACACCAGATTGGACTTGGCGGCTTGCAGCCGGTCGAGTTTAGCGGAGCGTAAAACTCCTTCACGCAGATTTACGCCACGAAAATCGGCTTCGGAGAGGCTGGCGCCCTCCAGATTCGCGCGCCACATGCGGGCGTTGGCAAAAGCGGCACGATAGCCACGGGAGTAGCGCAGGTTGATTTCATTGAGGCGGGGGCCGGGTGTATCCCCGGGGCTGGATTCCCTGGCAAAATCCTTGGCAGGGGAATCGGAAACGCTAGTTTCAGTGATGTCAACGTAAGGGCGAAAACCGACGGAGCGGAAGACGGCGGCGGCCCAGCGGCGTGGATCGCTATTGGAGACTTCGGGGCGGATGGAATTGTCGGCGGGCAAACCGTGGATGACACCGACCGAAAATAGAAAGAGGACAAAACCCGCGGCGAGGGGAATGCGCAGAGTCGAGAGAACATCACGCATGAAACTGGAGGTGGTTTCATCAACCCAATCGCCGGGACGCAGAACGCGAGCGACGATGCGCGGGAGTCCACAAGCAGCGGCGACAACCAGCGTGAAAAGAACTACGTGTAGCAGAGTGCCGCGATAGTCCTGGAGCACCAGGTAGCGCAGCCAAAACAGAAAAACGGTGGCGGGAACGGTCCAGTAGGCCAGTAACTTCGCCATCCCACTCTCGCACATGGCGAGAGGCGAGCGAGGGTCGCGAGACCAGCGCAGGTGCGGGCGGATGGGGCCCATCAGATACCAGGAGCCGTCCTTTTCGGGTGTCTGGCCGTCGGGAAAAACTGCCGGTAGCGCACCGATGCTGCCCCACAAGCGCAAGAGAAGAAATTGCAGACGGAAATAGAGAATGGCGAGGAGGAGCGGAGCGCCAAGGTAGAAACCCTGTAGCGGAAGAAGATTCGGAATGCGTTCTGTGGGGATGGCTCCCTGATCAAGGAGCAAACGGACATCGGTAGTAAGCGCGATCAATCCACAAGCAAGAGCACAGAGACCGATGACGATGCCATAAAAGCGGCGGGCGGACTGTGTGGATTGCGCGATGGTCTTGCCACCATCGTGTGCGACTACGGCTTCCGGTAGAGTGGCGTCAAAAAGATTGGTACCACCCAGACGGCCGGCCCACAGACCCTGCGCGCCATAGAGATTTGCACCCATGAGATTGGCGCCGGAAAATTCAGCGCCAAGAAGGTTGGCATCGCGAAGATCCGCTTCAACAAGGCTGACACCTCGGAGATTGGCCATGGATAGATCCGCGCCCCGTAAATTGGTCTTGTTCAGTTGCGCACCCTGAAGAATGACACCAGTCAAATCCCTGCTGGCAAGATTGATGCCGCTCAGGTCGCCGCGGACGCCTTCTTGACCCGCGGAATCGAGCCAGAGGCGATGTTGGTCCAGAATTTCCGCAAATTCGAGGAGATCAGCGGTCCAGCCTTCGTGTGAAGGCTCGATAGCGTGTTCGGTGGTATGTTCCGGGGTAAGTTCATCGACGGCGGATGATTTGAGAGCCTCCCAGTTGTCCGTGGCCGACGTAAGCAGTGGAGCGACGGAAGGCTCGACAGGGAGAGGTTCAGGGGCGGTCGGTTCAGTTTCCCCTTCGGGGGACTGCGGAGTTTCTTCAAGGTCAGAAATCTTCATGGGGGAGAATTTGATCGATGGAAATTCGACAGTCGTCGTAGGAGTGGGGTCTTCCGCGACGGCTTCTTCCATCTGCGCTTCGAGCAAAGCGAGGATTTGAGCTTCGATTTCTGGATCGGGGGCGATGGCACCATACTCGGCAAGCTCTTCGGCGGTAGCGAGACGCTCGATGGGTTTCTTGGTGGCATCCTGGTGCGTGCCAGAATTCTGTTCAGCCGGCCATTCCGGCATAGGTTCGTCCTTGTCCTTTCCTGGGAGCGCTGGGAAAAGGAGCAGTAAATTAACCCGAGGGCGGGATAAGGGCATCTTCGCCGATTGAGGATGTGGAAATCGCCTGACCAAAAGGACAGGGGAGGCTAGGTAGTCACGTAGGGGGTGAAGTTAGCGAAAAGAGAGCCCATCGGAAGGTCAGCAAGGACAAAGGCACAAGAACTTGGCCGGTGGCAAAAGAGAGGAATGCACTGGCGTGGACGCCCGCGTCAGGTAGCTGTGGGGCAGAGTCAGGAGTGTCTGGGTCAGGAAAACATGAGTGAAATTGGGATGGTGGAACGGGGATCGAAAAAATTCAGCCGGGGGCTCCGCTGAGGGGCCGAGGCACCCCGGCTATTTTCCCGCCCGCCTCCGCAGTGAGCGAGCAAGGAACTTTTACAGAAACTCGATGAACCATGGAGCAGCGAAGCAGTGGTTTAGACTTCCTCGGCAGCTCGCAGAAATTCGTAGCGCTCGATGGCGGCAACGACACCGACGGCGCCTTCTTCGCGGGCTTCTGTGCGTTGTACGCGGCCAAGGCAGCGCACGCGGACAGGTCCCGCGAGTGTGATTTCATTGGGGAGAGTAAGCAGGATTTCGACCGCCGACCCTTCCTTAACGTCCTTCGAGAGAAAGAAATAGACGCCGCGAGAGCTGACATCGCGTGATTCTGTAGTGGTTTCGCCTACGGCCGCGCCAGTCGTCCAACGGACTGTCAGCGGCAGCCGCATGGAAAACCGTTGGGTCGTTCGGCGTTCTGAGCCGGTCACAAGAAACCTCCCTGATTGAAAGAGCGAGTGTATAGGGCAGGTGACCAGAGAACAATAGGACTGGGGGTTCAAAAATCAAAGGCGTGGAAAAAGTACTTAAGTACTACAACCTTGTTGCGGCTCTGGGTGGGGGTTGGGAGCTTGGAGAACACGCGGGCGATTCTGTCGCACCCAGGGTGCTGGTTTGTTGGTTTCAATAGGGGCTGGTTGTGGGTTGGGCTTAAGCCCGTCCCGTCGACCCCGAGCGGCACGGCGCCTGTCCAGGGGGGGTGTTTGTCCGTCTCCGTGCCAGGCAGGCTGCAAGGCGACGGTACAAATCTTAGAGGCAAAGGGTCGACACATAAGTCGGCCCTGCGGGAAAGCAATGGGGCTGACTCAGAAGACAAATTTCAGGGCTAGCTGGACGACGCGACCGGGTCGAGCAGATTGAATCAACCCAAAGTCCGAGGAGGCAAGGTCGTTATTGGGGAGTTGGAAATTCACGTTATTGAAGATGTTGAAAAATTCCGCACGGAATTGCAGGTTCATGCTTTCATGGATGGGAATCGACTTGATTGCGGAAAAATCCCACTGCTGGAAGGCAGGCCCGAGCATGGTATTGCGCCCTACATTGCCGAACTGCCCCGGTTGCGATGAGGCGAAAGCTCCCGTATTGAACCAACATCCCGCGGTGCGAACTGCCACCGATATACCGTTCTGGCTACACGATCCAGTGTTGGGATTGCCGATGAGGTCCGGACGGCTGCTGGGGAAACCTGAGATTTCCGGGGCGCCCCCCTGTGCCGGAGGATTGCTCGAGTCATAGACGGTGAAGGGTGTATTGCTCTGCAGGGTGACAATTCCATTCACCTGCCAGTTGTCGAGGACATGGCCGTACCAGTTTTGCGGCTTGCTGAACCACGGCAAATTCCATTGGTAACTGAGAACAAAGCGGTGCCGTGCATCGAACATAGAACGACCGCGCTCCGCAGCTAGATCGAAGGGATTTTGGGCAAGATCGTTTTCTCCGGCAGTGCTTTGCGACGCCGAACCGGTGATGTTGAAGGTGGAGGAATCATCCAGCGTTTTGGAGAAGGTGTAGGAAGCGAGAAAGGAAAGACCTTGACTGAAACGCTTGCGCAAGCTGGCCTGCAAAGCGTTATAGGTGGAGTTTGTGATTCCTGAGATGAGACCAGCGGAGGAAAAAACACATGGCGGCGAATCCGGTGCAAGCGTGCAACCGGAGTAAAGCCGCCGCTGGTCCGAGAACTGGGCGTTGTCCGCGGGCGATATATCCGGGTTGTAGACGGTCGGATTGCCTTCGACAAAGCGGGGGAGTCTGGTGCCCTTTGTTCCCACGTAGCCAACCTGAAACAGCCAGTCCTTCCCGAAAGAGCGTTCGATATTCAGGTTCCAATCCTGGGCATAGGGAAGTTTCAATTTGGGATCAAGAGTAAGAAGCGTCATGGGAATGACAAAACCGTTGACCGGCGGCGCGATGCCTTCGTACGGGTTTGCAAAGGAATTGGGGACGCTGATCTGCGCAGTCTGAAGGTAGGGAGGCGCGCTGATCGGTGTCTGCAGCGGCCCACCCTGACCGGTATAGTAAGGATCGTAGAAGATTCCGTAGGCGGCAGTAACCAACCATTGGCCGTTACCGGCCGGGTCCCAAGCCACGCCGAGGCGGGGAGCAAATGCGGTTTTCTGTGTGGGTATGAGCCCGCGAGGAACGCCTTTGTCTCCGGGATAGAGCAGACCTGTTGGAGCGTCAGGATTTACAGCGGATTGTACGCCGGGCTCCCACAAATTCTGCCGATTGTGTATTTCGGTGTAAGGGGAAGGAATCTCATACCGCAAACCAAAGTTGAGTGTAAGGCGAGAAGTAACTTTGTAGGTGTCCTGTGCATACAAATTGACGGAATGGCCACGCAAACCGCGAGAGAAATCACCGCTGCCTTGCAGGAAGAACACTGGTTGGCCAAACTCGAGGCTGGCGAAGGCATCGGTGAAGGGGAAACCGGCGAAGACGAAGAATCCGTTGGTAGCAATGCCCTGCAGAACGTTGATCTGGTCATACTGATATCCGCCGCCGAATTTCATCTGATGGTGGCCGCGAACCCAGGTGAGCGAGCCGGAAAAATCGAAGGAGTTCTGGTAGGTGTTGCGCGGGCCGGTAATGGGATCGCCAACAGAGGCGTATCCGCTGGCTTGGATGAATGGAGGACCAATGGCCGCTTCGAGGGAAGGCTGATACTCGAAGCCGAGGCTCTCTGGAGTGGCGTGGTTGATGTGCTCATCGACGAGGAATTTGTTGCGCAAGTAGGAAAAACGCGCGACGCCTACGATGGTAGGCGAGAAAGTGTGGGTCTCCTGGGCGATGAAGTTCTGCGAGCGTTGATTTTGTCCAACGGGGAAACCCGGAACGTTTGCACCAGCAGTTGAAAGCGGATCGATCTGTGAACCCTGGCTGAAACTGTAGCGGAAATTCAGCATGTCCTGCGGGGTCAGGTAGTGATCGACGCGGATGCCAAACTGGTCGTTGTCTGAAGTGAAGGTCTGCGTGCCAACGTAGGTGGTCAGACCCTGATTCGCGTGCGGATAAAAGGCCAAGATATTTTGGGAAATTGGATTAATAGGATTTGGGCCGAGAATATTGTGTAGATCGTTATAGGGGACGGGGGTGGGCTTGGGTGTGAAAAGAAAAACGAGTTGGCCATCCTGCAAGGGAGCGCCACCTTGCATACAGAAGCCGTTGGCATCAAACGCCCCGCCTCGACTAGTGCACAAAAGGCCAAAATCGCCGCCGCGCTCATCATCGGAAGGCACAGTGGTACGCGTGGTTTCTCCCTGGCTGTTGCGAAGGCCCTCATAATAGCCAAAGAAAAAAGTCTTATCCTTCCTGATGGGCCCGCCCAGGGTTGCGCCGAACTGGTTGCGATGCAGAGGTTCGACGGACGAGGCAAAGAAGCTTTTGGCATCCATACCGTTGTTACGGAAAAATTCCCAGAGAGCGCCATGAAGCTGATTGGTACCGGAGCGGGTAACGATGTTGGTGGTCGAGCCAGTGCTATGGCCAAACTCGGCGCTGGCGGTGTGGGTAAGGATGCGGAATTCGGCGATGGCATCGACAGGCGGCTCAAGAACAAAACCGCCGTCCACACCGTTGAAGTTGTCCGCACCATCCATGAGGAAATTGTTGGACTCCGGACGCTGACCGTTCACGGCATAGGCTTGGCCTTCGCGAAGAGAACCACCGGCCTGTAGGAGTCCGGCAGTGATGGGAGCAACACCGGGCTGCAGCAAGCCGAGTTGCGTAAAGTGACGGCCGTTCAGTGGGAGATCGAGAACTTCGCGATCGCCGACAGTGGTGCCCAAACTGGTGGTGGTGGTTTCAATGATGTCGGCGTTGGCCTCCACTTCCAATCTTTCCGTGGCGGTTCCGACGACAAGATGCACGGGAATCGTGGCTGGTTGATTTACGTCGAGAGTGATTCCCTCATGCGTGTAGGTGCGGAAACCTTTTGCTTCGACCTCGAGACGATAGCGGCCGACGGGGAGTGCGACGAGGAGATAGTCCCCCTTTGAATCGCTTGGAGTGGTGCGCGCATAACCTGTTTCCGTGTTTGTTGCGGTAACCTTAGCACCGGCGACGGCTGCGCCACTGGCGTCGAGTACAGTGCCCCGGAGGCTGCCGGAAACGTCCTGTGCCGCGAGGTGACCGGAAGAAACGGCAATGAGCGTCAGGAGTAGCGTGAGCTTTGCAAAATTCGACATGCGATTCTCCGAGTTCAGGTGAGTATTTTTTGTGGGCGGCGGCGAGAGAAGACGAAACAAACGGCTAGCAGCAGGAGCGATGCTGATCAATTCCATTCACCTCAGTTAGTTTTACCCGCCAGTGGCGAGCGGGAAGACACGCAAAAATCCTTCAGAGCAAAGACGTTCCGAACTATGACCAATAAATTGCATTCAGCCCTGCGCAGCCGCAGGGGCGGGCACCTGTACAAGTTTGAGAGAGGATACGGATTCAAAAGAGGAGAGGCAATAATAGGAAAGGACTAGTGGGGTGCAGGATGATGGTGAGAAGGACCGCATGAGATTGGACTTAAGCCCGAGCCCTGGAAGGCGACGGGTGGGCCATCCGGCACTGGCATAAAAGCCGGCCCTGCATTGGCCACCTGAAATTGGCCGCTACAAGATTAGGAGTGGTCGATGAGGCGGTGATGGATGGCGTAGAGAGCGAGTTCTAGACGGTCGGAGACGCCTAGCTTGTCGAAAATGTTGTGCAGGTGATTTTTGACGGTTTGTTCGGAGATGAACAATTTTTCGCCAATTTCCTTGTTGCGGAAACCCTGGGCAACAAGTTGGACGATTTCTTTCTCGCGATCGGACAGCAACGGCTTCTCGCGCCGGGGGCCGGACTCCGAGGATTTGGCAAAAGCTTTCATGACTTCGGCGGTCATGCGATTGTCGAGCCAGATTTCTCCGGCATGAACGCGGTGAATGCTCTTGACCAGAAGATCGGTGGCGGATTGCTTCAAGACTACGCCGCGTGCACCCAAGCGCATGGCGCGGACAACGTCGCGATCATCTTCCGCGGCGGTCAGCACAATGACGCGCGTGGGGATGGTGTCGAAATTGACTTCTTCGAGAACGGCGAGGCCGTCTTTATCGGGCATGCGTAGATCGAGGAGCAAAATGTCGGGTTTAAGCTTGGCGAGCAGTTTGATGCATTCGGCACCGTTCTGCGCTTCGCCAACGATGGTGATTTCTTCGTCGCCGTCGAGCAATTTGCGCAAGCCATCTCGGAAAATTGCGTGGTCGTCTGCCATTAAAATTCGGATTTGTTGTTTAGTCTTCGCCATATAGCGTCAGCCGAGCGGTACCTCAATCGTTAAACGCGCACCATGCCCGGGGCTTGACTCCACAGTCAAAACACCACCGACCGTGCGCGTACGTTCCTTAATGGAAATTGGACCAAGCCGCAGGCGGTCAAGTTCATCCCCGGTGAATCTCCCAGCGAAGCTGAAACCTTCGCCATTGTCGTCCACCACTAAGACGAGCCGGCTGTCATCCTGCGACAGTTTTACCACGACATGGGAAGCCTTCGCATGCTTTTTTATGTTGTTGAGTGCTTCACGGTAAATCTGGAAAATCTCGCGACAGACGCGGTCGGGAGCGTGCAGATCCGCGGAATCGATCAATAGATCGAGGGGCAGATCGCTCTCATTCCGGAATCGTTCTGCAAAACCACGCATTAAATCAACTAAATCCGCTGATTGCACACGCAAGGGACGCAGGTCGGTAACCATGTGGCGGAGCTCGCCACCCTCGTTTTTTACGGTCTGCTGGAGGGAGGCCAGACCGGATTCCATATGGTCCGGCTGGGTGTTTACTTTTCGGCGCAGAACGTCCAATTGGATCTCGATACTTAGGAGAGTTTGCAGGATTCCGTCATGGAGATCGCGGGAAATACGGGAGCGTTCCGCTTCAATGGCGCGAGCGCGCAGGTGGCGAAGAAGAAAGACATTTTCAAGGGAGGCGCTGACATGCCGGGAGATGCGCTCCATCCAAGCCAGATCTTCGCGGTTGAAAGCGACGCGGCCGGGCTTGCGATTGACAAGGAAAATTCGACCTGTAGCGTGATTATCCTGGTCAAACGCAACGGACATGAAATTTTTTATGCCCAATTCCTGCAAAGTCGGACCCGGCATGCGCGGCACGATTTTCAGCATTTGGCTGTCGCGACGATCCCAGCCGAAACCTGCGCCACGACCTTCCACGGAGTTCCAGCAGACGGAGGCGTCCATGTCGTCGAGGAGAAATCCGTCGGCCCGAGTGAGGGGGATATTTTCTGGAATGAGGCGTTCGCTTTCCCCAGATTTCAGGCGCCAGATAAAGATACGCTCCAGGTCCATGTCGCGATATGCGAGTAGAACTTCTTCGGTGTGAAATTCCTGCGCAAATTCTTCAAGTAGCAAGCGCAATGATTCCGCCAGACCCAGGTCGACATGCATGGTGGTGGCGAGGCGAGCGAGGAATTCCTGTTGCCAGGCAAATTTGCGATTGTGGTCGCCGAGGAAAGCAACACCGGCGGCACCTAGAAATGTCGCGGCGTAGAAATGAAGTGAGTAGAAGATGTGGTGGACGCCGTCCGCTTCTCCGGAGCGTTGCATCTTCAGAGCCATGGCTAGTAAAAGCAATCCGAAACAGAGAAACACTGCGAATTTCAGATTCCAGCGATAACCCGCTGCGAAGGCGACAAAGAAGAGCAAGAACCACGCAGGCAAGACTTCCGGTGACAGGTACAAGAACAACCCCACAACCAACAGGTCGCAGAGCAGCGGCAGATGCCATTTATGGCGGCGCAACACCCGTTCGAGGACCAGGATGACGACTGCCAGAACCATGTAGGCGATGAGCAGGGAAAGCGGACGCTGTACTTGCCGAGCGGTGCCAAGCTGAAGCAAGCATAACGCGGCCAGCAGCGCGATTACCGGGCGCGCGAAGGCGAGCTGTAAATCGAAATGGAGCCGGTCTGACTCTAGTGGATTCATGCGCGGGGACACACGCTTCCCTGCTGCAAGTCTAGCAAGGGGAAGAAGCGGCTCATGAGGCATGTCGGGGGTCCGTTCCCAGTGCGTTATGAGCAGATGGAGCAAGCTGGTGCATTGCGGAGGAGGTACGAGTTCACTGAGGTTCACATGAAAAACGGCTGACATTCACATTGTCAGCCGTTGGGACTGCTATTTGGCGAAGCGGGTCGAATTACCGGTGACCACCACCGTGGGATCCGCCACCGTGAGAACCTCCCCCACCTCCGCCGTGAAATCCACCACCGCCGTGCGAACCGCTTCCGCCGCCGCCATGGTAGCCGTTACTGCCGCGGAAGTTTCCACCACCGTGATACGCGCCACCGCTGCCACGGAAGTTGCTGCCAGCATACCCGCCGTGAGAACCACCGACGGCGTAGCCCGGTCTGCTGCCGTAGCCGTAGTGGTTGCCATAACCGGAGCCGTGACCGTTGCCGTACCCGTTTCCGCCGTAGTAACCCGGGTGGCCATAATAGCTGTGTCCGTAGTAACCCCGACCATAGTAGCCGTGACCGTAGTAACCATGGCCATAGCCGTAACCGTAGCCGTGATACCAGGGGCCGGCACCGATGAACACGCCGCCGACAAAGTAATCAGGGCCGTAGTAGCCGTAGGGCGCGCAAGCGTATGGAGCATAGCCGTAATAACCGTAGGTGCACATAGGAGCGGGACCGATGGCTACGCCTACGGGACCGACGCCTATTCCTACAGATACTTGAGCTTGCGCGTATCCTGCGCTGAGAAGCAAAATCCCCAGTAAAGCAACGTACTTTAGATAGCGCATGGTCTTACCTCTCTCCCGAGTTCCGATCCAATAACTGGATTGTAAACCCGAATGGACCGGACTGCCTCCCAGCAGATTCCGCTTGGGGAAGCGCGTACATGATAGTAAACACGGAATCGTCGGAGGAGTTGCGATAACTGTAAGTTGTTGTAAATAATGACTTTGATGAGAGAGGAAGGACGGAACCGTGATTGCATTGGAAGGCGGGGAAGCGGCTGAAATCAGCACGAGCCGAGCGTTCAGGAGTTAGGCTCTGGTCGATGGGGGCACCAGGAGAGTAGCATCAAAAAAATGGCGCGCGATGGCAGCGTTGGGAATTTTATCAATGGGCAACTTGGTGTGCGAGATTTTGTTGATCGTGCGGGTACGATCGCATCGGGCAACTCCACTTCGGAAAGAATTCTGGGGGCGCAGCGCGTGTGGCTCTTTTTCGGGGTCACGTGGCGTGATAAACTTTGAGAAGTGGTGGGAGTAGCTCAGCTGGTAGAGCGTCGGTCTGTGGCACCGAATGTCGCGGGTTCAATCCCCGTCTCCCACCCCAATTCAATGTACCCCTTTAAATCAATTCAGATTTAGGCATCGACAGAAAGTAATTGTCGTGAACTCTGCGACGGCAAAATGTGTCATGCTTTTTTCCTGCCCTACTAGATGGTAGGTACAGGGCGGTCGAGCCGCGGCAATACTTGAAAAACACTAGTGACACGGTAGGAAGGGGCGGATACTGTCTACGCTTACGTATGAGGAGGATGACGGAATGAAACTCAAACAACTTGCGATGCGGGCAGTGATGGTGCTGCCAATTCTTGCGCTAGCGATGTTTGTTTTGGCGGACACCGCGTCGGTGACGATTAAGGGGTACGTGCTGGATTCTGCGTGCGCGTTCACAAAGGGGCTCGAAAAACCGATCAGCAAGGAATGTGCGGTTTCGTGTGCGAAAGCGGGATCGCAGCTGGTGATCCTGGCAGAAGATGGAAGGATTTACTGGCCTATCGCCAATACCATGCCGGCGACCGGACAAAATGAAAAGTTGCTGCCTTTCGCTGGAGATAAAGTTGTCGTGAGCGGAAAAGTCTACGATCGTGGTGGTTCGAAGGCGATTGTGATCGAAAAAATCGCCGCGCAGTAGAACGCAAGTATTGAGGGAACTGCATATTCGCCAGCTAGGGCCCAGCAATGCTGGGCCCCTACTTTATTGGGGCGAGAAACGCGGACGAGTATTTATTTCTCAGCGCTCGTAGCAAACTTTCCGTGCACAACGCATATAAAATTATGGAAGTGATGGCGCTAGGCGCTGATTGTGAGTTCGGGATTTCTGTTTACTAAGGATGGAGCTGGCGCGTTCAATATAAGAGATACGAACATTTGCCACGCAGTTCAATTACGAATAGCATTGGGAGACGGGATGCACGCTTTGTTCGGCTCGGGTCAAGCTCGATGGTGGGAATTCTTACTCTGTTCTTTTTGCTCGGCACGGGCAATCCTGTCGGCGCGCAGGATACCAAGGGACCCTACCCAAAGACGGCTCGAGTTGGGGAATACCGTTGGCGAGTTCACCGGACGAGATTGCACTGGCACGTAGCGTGGCGCCTGTAGCGATTTCAAACGATGCTCAAATCCTGGTTCTCGGAAGTCTTTGGTTACGAAACAGCTTTCAAGGGCACGAACGGATTCGCATGTATTGTCGAGCGTTCCCGGGCTACAAGCTTCGATCCTGCCGGATTCTGAAATCCGAAAATCCGCGCTTCCATTTACTTTAATACAGCGGCTGCGCGCTCCGATCTTCCTCCCGACCTGAAACGAACGGAATGGGTTTTGGCGGGCCTCTCCCAAATGCAGATCATCGATCGAGGCAAGACTGCGCAGGCAGGAAAGGCGAACCCTGCTACGGAGCTCGGGGCCATGTGCTACAAGATATCGAAACTGGGCGACTTGAGCGACGCTAACGGGCAAGGGCATCTGCAGCTGAGGTTTCTCTTCCAGGAAACAGACCGTACGACCTGGGGTGCAAATCTGTCCGGTTCTCCCGCTTTGGCGCATGAAGATGATGAGGAGCAGGAAACTGTATTTTTCATTGTATTGAAGAGTTTGCCCGACAGGACGCCGGGGTCCACGGATGGGGAGTAGTGGCGGCGACGGAGACGATTTCCAAGGCACAGCCACTTCGCAGTTAGGTACGGTGACACGCCATTGCGCCCCTTGCAGTAAACGCCAAGGTTGAATTGCGCTTCGGAGGTAAACTAATAGAGGTGATGACGCGGATCGTTTGTTCGGGAATATTGTTTGACATGGATGGGGTGCTGGTGGATTCGACACCTGCGGTGGCGCGGGTTTGGTCGCGCTGGGCGCTGCAACACGGTTTCGATCCAGAATGGGCGACAAGGAAGGCGCACGGGCGGCCAAGTCTGGTCAGTATTCAAGAGATGCTTCCCGACGCATCCCCGGAAGTACATCAACGCGAAAACGAATGGATGGAGCGTGAAGAAATCGCGGATGTCGAGGACGTGATCGCCCTTCCCGGTGCCTTAGAATTAGTTTCAATCCTAGGGCCGGCCCAATTCGCGGTCGTAACTTCGGCAACGCGCCAACTGGCAAAGGTGCGGCTGGAATCCGGGGGCGTACTAAAGTTTGTAAAAAACATGGTGACCTTTGATGAAATCACGCGCGGCAAGCCGGACCCTGAGCCGTATCTAAAAGGGGCAGCAAAACTCCAGATTGGCGCGGAAAAGTGCCTCGTGATAGAGGACGCACCCTCGGGCGTGCGATCGGGAAAAACGGCTGGTGCGCGGGTGATTGCTCTGCGAACGACGACTACAGATGACGAACTTCTAGGCGCGGGTGCTGACTGGATCATCAATGATTGCGCTTCGATTCGTCTGTTGCGGCCAACAACTCCCGACCGCCTGGAAATCGAGCTGAACAGTATCGAGTCCCCGCGTGCTCCCAAAATGAGCTAGAATGCGTCGAATTCGGTAAGTCTCGATTAGTTTCCAAGGAGAAACTGCGGAATGAACCGGAAAATCTGGAAGGAATTACTGTGTGTAGTTGTGGCGATTGCGTCTCTAGGAGCAAGTGCAGCCGGTGGGCAGGAGAAGGATACTAAAGCAGCGGATAAACCTACAGACAAGGCTGCCGATGCGGCGCCACCGAAGGAAGAGTCCTCCGTTACAGATCACAGTATCAAGATTGGCGGGCAAACGGTTGGGTATAAGGCGACTGTCGGCAGCATTCTCATCAAGAATGAGAAAGATGAACCGGATGCGCTGATTTATTACACGGCCTACACAAAGAGTGACACGAAAGATTTGAGCCAGCGGCCGCTGGCGTTTGTGTATAACGGCGGGCCTGGATCGTCGTCACTCTGGCTGCATATGGGTTCGTTTGGGCCGAAGCGAGTGGTTACGGTGAATGCCGGCGTTACACCTCCGGCGCCTTACAAACTGGAAGACAATCCCAATTCCCTGCTGGATAAGTGTGATCTCGTGTTCATCGATCCTGTGGGCACGGGCTTCAGCAAGGCGGTAGGTAAAGCGCAGGACAAAGATTTCTGGGGCGTAGATTCCGATGCGCGTTCGCTGGCTAATTTCGTGCAGACTTACGTCAGCCGGAATAATCGCTGGAACTCTCCAAAATTTCTACTGGGCGAAAGCTACGGTACGTTTCGGAATGCGGCGCTTGCTAACGTTCTGCAGAATCGCTATGGAATGTATCTGAATGGGCTGGTCATGATCTCTTCGGTATGGGATTTGGGAACGATTTCGTTTTATCCGGGTGAAGATCTTTCCTACATTCTCTATCTGCCCAGCTATGCGGCCACGGCGTGGTATCACAAAGTGTTGACGAATCGGCCGGAAAATCTCACCACATTTCTGCAGGAGGCGCGCGCATTTGCGAAGGGCGAGTATGCATCCGCTTTGCTCAGAGGGAGCACGATTTCCGCCGCGGACAAGGCAGCAGTGGCAAAAAAGATGGCTCGTTACACCGGGCTTAGCGAAGAGTACATCCTGAAGTCGGACTTGCGCGTGAAGTTGCCGCAGTTCATGCAGGAATTGCAGCGAAGCCGCGGGCTGACGACCGGGCGACTGGACGCTCGTTTTTCTGGACCCACGTACAACCTTGTGGCCGAATATGCCGATTACGATCCGCAGGAAACCGCGATCAGCGGAGCGTTCGTAGCCGCCTTCAACATGTATCTCAGAGAGGAACTGAAATTTAGTCCGGATCGCGAATACCGAACCGCGGCAAATTTTGGCGACAACCGGTGGGATTGGAAGCACCAGTCGGGCGACTTCGCATTCTTTCCAGGTTCACCAAATGTCACTCTGGATCTGGCCGGTGTGATGCTTACCAACACAAAGCTGCAGGTGGAAATGGAAGACGGCTATTACGATCTGGCTACGCCGTTTTTGGAAGCGGAGTACGCCACGGAGCACCTCGGATTGCCGGAAAATCTACAAGAGAATATTCACCACAAATATTATGAAGCTGGCCACATGATGTATGTACACGACGAGGACCAAGCCAAGCTGAAGGCAAATCTTGCAGCTTTCATTGAATCAGCCTCCAAACAGCAATAAGTCACTTGCAGCCGGCGTTTACTTGGTCTGCGTTCCCTGCCACGGCTGCTTGGCAGTTCGTCCAGCCACCTTAGCGGGCCGTGGCTAATTGTTTGCAAAAGGCCAGTAACCAACAGAAGAAACCTGTACTTCGGGATTCCCCTGCGTCGGGGAACCGTGCTCTAAACTGAGGGTATCAAGCAGAGAAGGCGAGAGGGAGCCAGTGACCCGGGCCCGCCTAGTTCCGCAATTTTTGATCCTCAGGGGACTTATGAGTACGACACCACCAGTGCCACCCGTTCACCGAACGATTAATGTGCCACAACTGATTGGCGCCATGTTGGCGGCAAAAGGCCACGTCAGCGACTTGATCTTTTCTCCCGGCCGAGCACCGCAGGTGGAGGTAAGCGGTCAACTTGTGGAGTTGAAATTCAAAGGATTGGAGCATCTTTCTCCGTTCGACACGGAACATATCGCACAGGCGATCATTGGGAAAAACGAGCATGCCGCGCGCAAGCTGGAGCAGGATGGCTCTGCGGACCTTTCCTATGGCCTGGCCACTGCTCGCTTTCGAGTAAATATTTTTCGGCAGCGTGGAAGTTGCGCCATCGTGATGCGCGTGATTCCCGATAAGGTGCCGAGTTTCGAAGATTTGAACTTGCCGCCACAGCTTAGCGAGATTTGTGGGCTGCGCAACGGAATCGTTCTGGTGACCGGGCCGACTGGATCAGGAAAATCTTCGACACTTGCAGCGGTCATCGACAAGCTGAATTCCGAAAAAGCTATTCACATCCTGACGATTGAGGATCCGATCGAATTTCTGCACCGCCATAAGAAAGCCACGATTCACCAGCGCGAGTTGCACAGCGATACGGCGACATTTGCGGCGGCACTGCGTGGAGCCTTGCGGCAGGCTCCTAAGGTGATTCTGGTTGGTGAGATGCGCGATCGGGAAACGATTGAGATCGCGCTGGAAGCGGCGGAAACGGGGCACCTGGTTCTCTCCACACTGCACACCATCGATGCGGCGAAGACAGTGGAACGCATCGTCGGTACCTTTCCGATGGAAGACCAGCAGGGGGTACGCAACCGCCTGTCGAAGGCGTTCCGGTTCATCCTTTCGCAACGTTTGTTGCCGCGACTCGATGGGGGGGGGCGCATCGCGGTGATCGAAATCCTGAAGTCGACGATGCGCACGCGGGACTACGTGGAAAAAGGTGAAGGTGAAGGAAAGACACTGCTAGATGCCATGCGCGATGGAAGCAACGACGGCATGCAGCACTTCGATGGCGAAATCGAGAAATTGATTCGGAACGGCATAATTGACATGGAAACTGGCATGACCTACGCGACGAATGCCGGAAACCTGCGTCTGGAATTGGCCGACTTCACGGAACCGCAAGCAGCAAAACCTGCGGTAGCGCCACGGGAACAAACGGCCGAGCTCGAACTCACCGGCTGAGTGCACTCAGGCGAGTCGCAAGATCGGAATTTCGGATACTTTTGGATCAATGCTCCAATCCTCTTGCATTTCCCGACCGCCAACGTATGATGTGCGCGAATGAAATATCGCTCGAGACCATCCATTGCTGCCAACGCCTGAAAGCGCATCCACAGAAGTAACCGCTCATCTCACTCATCCCCGCAAGGAGAAGGGCAAACTCCTCCAGATACTTGGGGTAGGTTTTGGTATTGCTGTCGCGGTAGGCAACTCAATTTCCGCAGGAATCGTTCGGACCCCTGGCGATATTGCATCTCGGCTGCCCAATGGCTGGCTGTTTTTCGCGGTGTGGTTTGGCGGTGCATTTTACGCTCTGGTCAGCGCCTTCCAGCTTGCGGAGTTAGGGTCCGCGATTCCGAGAAGTGGCGGCCAATACAATTTTTCACGCCGCGCGCTGGGCGATTATGCAGGATTCATCGTTGGCTGGAGCGATTGGCTCTCCACCTGCGGCACGACTGGCGCGGTGGGAATTGTTGTCGGCGAATACATGGCGCATATGTTCCCGGGTTTTGATGGTGTACAGCGTATCAAGATAACGGCGGTGTCCGTCATCATCCTGTTTGCGCTGCTGCAGTGGAAAAGTATCAGCGTGGGGAGCAAGGTGCAGAACTTCACCACCTTGCTGAAGGGCTTGGTGTTCTTTGTAATGGTGGTCGCTTGCTTTTCATTCGGCGGTGGCGTGCGCCATGCCGCTGAAGCGGCTACAGCAGCAAAGGGGATCGCGCCCACATTGATTCCTGCAGGGGCGGCTTTGATCACGGCGCTTTTATTTGGTATTCAAGCGACGATCTACACCTACGACGGGTGGGATGGCGTAATCTATTTTGGCGATGAGATCAAGAATCCCGGATATCTGGTACCCCGGGCGATATTCGCCAGCCTGTTTTCCGTAGTTATGATCTACCTGCTGATCAACGCTGCGGTACTTTACGTTCTGCCCATGAACGAAGTTGCGGGTAATAATTTTTCACTGGGATTGGCGGCTCAGCGAGTGTTCGGGCCTCACGGAGATTTTATTTTTCGGTCGATTATGGTAATTGCGCTGTTCAGTTCGCTAAATGCACTACATCTGATGGGCGCGCGTGTGATTTACGCAATGAGCCGCGACGGATTGTTCTTTCGTTCGGTCTCTCGTGTCAACGAGGGTGGCACGCCGACGATCGGACTGCTGCTCAGCGCCTTGGTAGGAGTTTCCTTCGCGATCTTCAGTTTCGAACGGGTGATTGCGATGCTGGCGTTTTTCTTCGTTACGAATTATTTGCTTTCGTTCACTTCCCTATTCATTCTGCGCTTGCGCCAACCCGAAATGGCGCGACCCTATCGTGCGTGGGGCTATCCCTGGACCACGGCACTAGCACTGCTTGGTTCGATCGGCTTTCTGGTTGAAGCGGTGCGTGAAGATCGCACCAACAGCATCCTCACACTGGTTGCACTGGCCTGCAGCTATCCGGTCTATCGCGTGCTGAAGGTAGCCTCCGGGAACGCCGCGACAATGCCCTCGCAATAGAAAAGGGAAGCTTTTCGTCCGCCCCATTCCGATCAAATTCAATGCGGTCTTAACTGATTTTTTCCGCGACAGCTTTCCCCTGCAGGAAGAGCAGGAGATAGTCTTTGCTACCGGTTTTGGAATCGGTACCGGACATGTTGAATCCGCCGAAAGGATGCGCGCCAACCATCGCACCGGTGCACTTGCGATTGAGATATAGATTGCCTACGTGGAATTCCTGTTCGGCGCGGCGAATCTTTTCCTTGTTCCTAGAATAGACGGCGCCGGTCAAGCCGAACTCCGTGTTATTGGCGATTTCCATGGCGTGATCGAAATTTCTCGCCTTGATCACGGCAAGAACGGGTCCAAACACTTCTTCCTGCGCGAGGCGCGCTTTGGGATCGACATCGGCGATGATGGTCGGCTCAATGAAATAGCCGTCACCCTGTGCGCGTCCACCCCCGGAAACCAAACGGCCTTCTTGCTTACCGATTTCAATGTAGTTCAGAATGCCCTTCATCGCGCTCTCACTGATCACCGGACCCATA
Organism: Candidatus Acidiferrales bacterium; assembly: GCA_963741165.1. Taxonomy (GTDB): domain Bacteria; phylum Acidobacteriota; class Terriglobia; order Acidiferrales; family UBA7541; genus Acidiferrum. The sequence continues at coordinate 684,447 of CAVUHB010000005.1, forward strand.
TAGTTGTTGGGGTCGTCAGAGGGGCCGACTTTGATCTTCTTGGTGTGCTCCAGCAGTTTCGCGAGGAATGAGTCGTAGACTTTTTCGCTGACGATGACGCGCGAGCATGCCGAGCACTTCTGACCTTGATAGCCGAAAGCGGCTTGCGCGGTTCCTTCGGCTGCGGCGTCGACATCGGCTTCTTCGTCGACGATCATGCCGTCTTTCCCGCCCATTTCGAGGATGGTGCGCTTGATCCATTTTTGTCCAGGAGAAGTCTTTCCCGCATATTCAGCGATGCGTAGACCGACTTCCTTAGACCCGGTGAAGCCGATATAGCGCGTCTTGGGATGCTGCACGATGGTGTCCCCAATGACCGCGCCAGAGCCTGTCAGGAACTGCACCGCTTCCTTGGGTACGCCGGCTTCGTGCAAAATATCTACGAATTTCGCCGCGATGGTCGGAGAATCGGCGGCAGGCTTTAGCACCACGGTATTGCCGGTAACCAGCGAAGCGACAACGAGACCGGCCATAATCGCGCACGGGAAATTCCACGGTGGAATGATCGCGCCGACGCCGAGCGGAATGTAGACCATGTAATTGCGTTCGCCGCGCATAGGAGTGAGTTTTTGAGGCTCGGCAAGGCGGAGCATTTCACGGCCGTAGAATTCACAAAAGTCGATGGTTTCCGCAATGTCGGCGTCGGCTTCAATCCAGCTCTTACCCACTTCGTAGCAGACCAGAGCGGCGAGGTCAAACTTGCGCTCGCGGACGATGGCTGCTGTCTTAAACAGATACATAGCGCGCTGCTCGGTGGGGACTTTCTTCCAGGTATCAAAGTAGGTGTTGGCCGCTTCGATTGCTTCGACGGCTTGTTCCTTCGAAGCGTCCTGGAAAATACCAATCACTTCGGAAGGGTGCGAGGGATTGGTGGACTTCTTCTTGCCGGAGGTGATGACCTTTTTCCCGCCAATCCACATGGGGTATTCATGGCCAAATTCCGCCTTTACCGTCTTGAGGGAGTCCTCCATTTTTTTTCGATTGCCTGGATTCGAAAAATCGATAAATGGCTCGTTGGTGAATTCGGTCACATGCAATTTCGTCTCGGCGGTGGCCATAGCGGTTCTCCTCCAAATATGGGAACAATCAATTATAGGGCGGGTGGCAGGGAGCGAACAAGTTGACTTGGTGAGAGGGAGCCAGGGAGTGGCCTGTGGCGGCCCCTTCAAGCAGAGGGTTAGAGTGTTGAGACACGACCCGCGTCTGAACCCTTTCGCACTGTGGACCGGCGAGAGATTCTTTTTGATGATGGCTAATGGCCGAGGTTATTGCCTCCGGGTGCTTAAGCCACCTACCATGACCGTGTTGGGCGCCGTCCAGGTGCCTAAGACTTTGTCTTGTGCAAAGAGAAATATTTCCCGTGCGACTCTGCGTTCCGTGAGCCATCTGGCGACCGCCACGAGCGATCACTCTGTAGCAAAGACCTTCGACAAATCACGCCTTCGTCCAAGCTAATTTCTGCTGGCACATTTCGGAGCCATGCTTGCTCATCGAACAGTCCAGTCCGGCACTCTCAAACTTGCTGGGAGTGACGTCGGGTTTTTCAGAGTTCGCATTTTGACTCGAGACTACCGCTAAGGGCACAACTCGGCCGTGACAGAAGGCCGTACGGGTCGTGACTCTTCTACGGTTTGAAGGGAATAAGCCATCCTCGCTAGCCTTTGGTGGCGAGTTGTGTCACTCTTGGCGCATGGGAAACAAAGATTCGCGCGGTCGTGAAAAAAAGAAACCAAAGAAGAAGCAGGAAAAAGTGGTGCAAGCTCCGCCGCCGTTGGTGAGAACTCCGGCACCCATCGTAAGAACTCCCGAGCCGCCGAAGCCGTAACGGCAGGTTTAGTTACAAGAAGACGGTAGCGCGCACGGGGACGGCCGAAGGTACCTGCAGGAGACAACTCTCTTTTCGCTATTACATATAACTCTTTATAAATCAATATGTTACAGTTAGGCCAGCTCGTCGAGGCCTTCTGCGAAGATCTTTGTGTGCAGATCGATGTCAGCCACCGTTGTGTCTGGGCACATCAGTGCCATGTTGTGGAATGGCGTGAGCAGCACGCCGCGATTGAGCGCGTAGAGATGCAAGAAGCGCTCGAGTTCGAAATCGCTGGCGGCTGCCGACTCGCCGCCGTTGCGTGGCGGTTTGGACGCGAACGTGTATTCGGCGCGGCAGCCTAGGCGCTGAACGTTCCAGGGCAGTTTGTGCTTTCTGATTTCGCCGGCGACACCGTCGTTGAACCGAATGGCGAGCGGAATCATTTTCTCGAAGGATTTTGGAGTGAGTATGTATTCGAGTGTGGCGCGCATCGCGGCGAGGGACAATGCGTTCCCGGCCAGCGTTCCACCGATGCCACCAACGTCGCAATCTTCCAAGTGAATGCGCGCGGAGATTCGTTGGGCGACTTCTTCCGAGCAACCATACGTGGCGCCGGGAATGCCGCTGCCAATCGCCTTGCCGAAAACCAGCATGTCGGGATCGAGTTTCCATTCCGCCGTACAGCCACCAGGGCCGGCGCAGATGGTGTGCGTTTCGTCGGAAATAAAAATCGCGCCGTAACGCTTGGCGAGTTCTCTGGCTTTTTTCCAGTAGCCGTCTTCGGGAAGGATAATGCCGACGTTGGTCATGGCGGGTTCGGCGAGCAGGCAGGCCACATCGTGATGCTTCAAAGCATCTTCGAGAGCGTTCAGATTGTTGAACTCCACGACGCGTGTGGTTTCTGCCGGATTGACAGGAGGACCGATATTTCCCCGGCGCGGCCCGATTGTGCCATCGTGCAAGCTGGCAAACGTTTCATCGACGGTACCGTGATAGCAGTAGTGAAAAACGAGAATCTTGGAACGTTGGGTGATTTCACGCGCGATGCGGATGGCGAAACGGTTTGCGTCGGTAGCCGTCAGGGTAAATTGCCAGTAGGGCAGGCCAAAGCGCTTCTGCAAATCTTCGCCAACGAAGACAGAATCCTCTGTTGGGAGCATGAAAGTGATACCCTCGCGGACACGACGTGCGATGGCGTCGGACACTGCATCCGGGGAGTGACCGGTCATGGCGCCGGTGTCTCCGAGGCAGAGATCAATGTACTTGCGGCCGTCGGCGCATTGGAAATGAGCTCCTTTGGCTTTGGTGACGAAGACAGGAAAGTCTCCGGCCCACTTTTTCATCCAGTTCATGGGCACGCCACCTAGGAGTGAACCTTTTGCACGTTGGTAGAGTTCAGCGGATCTCGGGTGTTCGTCGACAAATCGTTTCATTTCGCGTTGCTGGAGTTTTTCTAGTTTTTCGCGATTGATTGTAGTCATGGAAGTCCTGCGGACCGACTCAGAGCGCGGTCCCTGCACAAGATGAAGTCCGGCCGATCCAAAGCTCGGCAACTGCAAAAATAGCACTATCTCAGTTCGTAGATGATTTCTTTGGCGGCGTTGGCGCCGGATGCGCCAGTCAAACCGTTCCCGGGATGCGTACCATTGCCACAGAGGAACAATCCCGTGACAGGCGTCTTATAACGCGCGTAATCAAGTACCGGGCGCATGGTGAAAATCTGGTCGAGTGCGATTTCGCCGTGGAAAATGTGGCCACCGGTGAAGCCGTAGGTCAATTCCAGCTCCGTCGGCGTGATGACGTGAGCCGCTTCTACAACGTTCGCAAGATTGGGCGCATAGGCTCCCAACGTCTTGATGACGATGTTAGCGAGTTCGCCACGGCGATCATTCCAATCGCCGTTGTTCAATTTGTAGGGCGCGAATTGGAAGTACGCGGAGAGCACGTGCTTCCCTTCCGGTGCAAGCGAAGGATCGAGTAAAGTGGGAATAGTGACATCGAGATAGGGCGAGGTGGAAATTTCGCCGTATTTTGAGGCATCGAATGCTTTCTCGAGATAGTCAAGTTCGGGGCCAATGTGAATCCGTCCGGACAGCGCCTGCTGCAAGCCGTCAGGTCCAACCGCGTTTGCCAGAGCGGGAAAGTGTGGCAGATCACCCAACGCCAGATGTACTTTGGCGACATTGCCTCGCACACGGTAATTCTTCATGCGCCCGGCAAAAACCGGATCGAGGTTGGCGGGATCGAGCAGCTTAAAGAATGTTCGCTTTGGATCGACCCCTGAAACAACGGCCTCGCAAGCAATTTCTTCGCCATCGGCCAGTACCACACCGGAGACGGCGCCATTTTTCGTGCGGATTTGCTGTACTTCGGCGCTGGTGCGAATTTCCGCGCCAGCTGACTTAGAGGCTTCTGAAAGCGCGCGCGTGAATTCTCCAAGTCCGCCGTTCGGAAATGATGCCGAGCCGATCGGATGCGAATCGGCGGCAGCACGCAGCAAAAGAACGGCAGTGGATCCTGCTGACCACGGGCCAAGCGCGCAGCCAAAGATGCCACGAGCGGCAATCGCGGCGCGCAAGAGCTCCGTTTCAAAAAATTCCGAAGTGAAATCAGCAACGGCCATCGGACCCCAACGCAGGAGATCGAAGATTCCCGTTTTGCCGAGTCTGCGCACGCCGCGGCCGACCTTGAGCAGGTTCCAGAGATCTTCCGGTGAAGGCTTATCGATGCCTGGCGGCGTAATGGAAGCGACCTGACGGAACACGCCGGCGACCTCTTCGAGCGCTTCAGCAAATTCCGTATAGCGCGTCCCGTCTTTTGCGGAGAGTCGAGCAATGCCACCGGCAGTTTTCGCCGCGTCTTCATAAAAGATTACAGCGCGGCCGTCTGGCGCAGGAGCGAACATGCGTGGATCGGGTCGCAAAACTTTCAGCCCGAACTTTTCCAACTGGAGTTCTCTTGCGATATCGCCACGGAGAGGTCCAAGCGTATGCGAGAGCGTGGAGGCACGGAAGCCAGGATGAAACTGTTCGGTGATTGCCCCACCGCCGACCATTTCGCGACGTTCAAGAATGAGCGGCTTGAATCCACCTTTGGCCAGATAGTACGCGGTGATGAGTGCATTGTGACCACCGCCAATGAGCACTACTTTTTGTCCGATAGGCATGGTCAATTCGCCGCCTTCTTCCACTCTTTCAGGATGACCTGGCTGGCAATGCGGCCGTTGGCGCCCATAATTCCGCCACCGGGATGCGTTGCCGAGCCGCACATGAACAGGTTGCTGACCGGGGTGCGGTAGTAGGCCCAGCCTGGAACGGGGCGAAGGAAGAAGAGCTGCTCGAGAGAAAGTTCGCCTTGAAAGATGTTGCCCTGGGTAAGGCCGAATTCCCGTTCAAGGTCAAGCGGCGTGAGCACCTGTTTGTCGATGATGAGATCCTTGATATTGGGCGCGTGCTCGGCGATGGTGTCGATTACATTGTCGCCGAAGGCTTCGCGATGATCGTCCCATGTTCCTTCTGCCAGTTTGTAGGGAGCATATTGCACGAAGCAGGAGAGCACGTGCTTGCCCGGAGGCGCAACGGAAGGATCGGTTAGGCTGGGAATGACCATATCGATATAGGGCCGCTTAGAATAGTGGCCGTATTTCGCATCGTCGTAGGCGCGTTCCATATATTCCATGCCGGGTGAGATGGACATGGCGCCACGCAGATGCTGCCCCACTCCGGGAAGCGAGCGGAAGTTTGGAAGGCCATTGAGAGCGAGATTTACTTTGCCGGAAGAGCCACGGTACTTGTAGCGACGAACGCTTTCCAGAAAGTCTGACGGCAGCTCTTTCGGCTCAATGAACCTTTCAAAGGTGAGGTGCGGATCAACGCTCGAAGAAACCACATTGGCGCGGATCTCTTCGCCGTTCTGCAGCACAACACCACTGACGCGGTTGTCCTTGATTAGGATCTTGTTAACCGGCGCATTCGTACGGATTTCCACGCCGAGTTCGCGCGCGGAAGCACCGATGGAATTAGAAATTTGTCCGGTTCCGCCGCGACTGAAACCCCATGAGCGGAAGGCACCGTCAATTTCGCCCATGTAGTGGTGCAACAGAACATAGGCAGTACCCGGCGAACGAATGCCAAGGAATGTGCCGATAATTCCCGAAGCGGACATGGTGGCCTTCAGTACATCAGTCTCGAACCACTGATCGAGAAAGTCTGCCGAGCTCATGGTCATCAGCTGGACCAACGTGTAGCGCTCGTCGGAAGAAAGCTCGCGGAAACGTTGCAGCATGAAGTGAAGCTGCTTGAGGTCCTTGGGATTCAGGGTCGTGGGATCCGGCGGGACCATGGAGAGCATCGGCTTCACGAAGCGGCACATCGGCGTCATCATTTTCGAGAATTCGTCGTAAGCTTCAGCATCAAGCCGCGAGTGACGTCGAATTTCGCGCTGTGTTTTGGCGTGATCGTTTACACGCCACAAATAATCGCCATTGAGCATTGGCGAGAAAGTGCCGTCGAGCGGAAGGATTTCCAGTCCGTGCCGGGGAAGATCGAGTTCGCGAATAATTTCCGGACGAAGGAGGGAAACTACATAGGAGCACTCTGAAAAGAGAAAGCCGGGGACAATTTCCTCGGTAACCGCCGCGCCGCCGAGAACTCCGCGCCGCTCGAGCACCAAAACTTTTTTCCCGGCTTTCGCCAAATAGGCTGCGTTCACCAGACCATTGTGGCCGCCGCCGATGACGATAACATCGTAAGACTGAGGCATTCGCTTATAACTCCGCTTGAATAGAGAGCGACCTAGACGTAGAAAGATGCAAATCATTCTACTGAGAGCGCCAGCGGTGCACAAGGTCAGGAGAACAGTTTGAGGTGCAGGTGACCTTGCGGCAACGCGTTCAACAAAACTATAATTCCGTGTCTAGCGGATATTCTGTGATGAAGTGACTTTTTGTTCTTTGTCGTAGCATGCGGAGGAAATGTGCCCGTAGGAACTGCCTTTCACGAAAGAACGCTTGCGCTTTGCGAGAGCCTGAATTTTAAGGAATGGTCGGGCTATTACACGGTCGGCGCCTATGAGATGACGCACGAGCACGAATACAACGCCATCCGCAATACGACCGCAATGATCGATATTTCGCCGCTGTTCAAATATCGGGTGAACGGACGCGATGCGACGAAACTTGTAAACCGCGTCATCACCCGAGACATTAATAAGGTTGCTGTCGATCAGGTGATTTATTGTTGCTGGTGCGATCCCGAGGGTCACGTCATTGATGACGGAACCATTACGCGATTGGGGGAAAACGAGTATCGCTGGACGGCAGCGGACCCAAGTTTGCGCTGGTTTAAACAGAATGCGCTGGGACTAGAAGTGGAGATCGAAGATATTTCCGAAAAGGTTGCGGCGCTAGCCCTGCAGGGGCCCACTTCTGCCAAGCTGCTTCACGCTACCTCCAATGTAGACATTGCCAAGCTGAAATATTTTCGCGTTGGCCACGGTAAGATCGCAGGAATTCCTGTCGACATTTCGCGCACTGGCTACACTGGTGATCTCGGTTACGAGGTGTGGGTAAATTGGACGGATGCCGTGAAGGTGTTTGACGAGTTGATGGTCAAGGGGCGGTCGTTTGACATTCATCCGGCGGGGATGGTGGCGCTGGACATAGCGCGCATCGAGGCCGGGCTTATCCTGATCGAGGTGGATTACATCTCAAGCAAACGGGCGCTGATTGATGACCAGAAATATACGCCGGGCGAAATTGGGTTGGGAAAACTTGTCGATTTGAAAAAAGAGAGTTTTGTGGGACGCGAGGCGTTGACGCAGGAAGAAAAATCAGGCGGACCGTCGCGTTCGCTGGTCGGGCTGGAGATAAACTGGAGCGAAGTAGAAGCGCTCTATGAAAAGATCGGGATGGCGCCGCAGGTTCCGGGAACAGCATCGCGCGTGGCGGTGCCGGTGTATCGCGGCGGCCGGCAAGTAGGGAAAGCAACGTCGACGACGTGGTCCCCTACTTTAAAGCGAATGATTGCGCTGGCTTCGGTGAGTCGCGAAAGCGCGGCGCTTGGCTCTACGCTTAGCATGGAATTGACCGTGGAAGCCTCGCGTAAGACGGTCTCGGCGAAAATTGTGTCGCTTCCTTTTTTCAATCCACCGCGCAAGACGGCTCTGCCTACGATTTAATGCGTAGCGGAAAATCGTTCTGCGAATCTGATTAATTTGCCGCGTGTGCTTTGATCCAGCAAGGCTTCATTCCAGACTACCGCGTGAGTTTTTTTCGTGTTGCGGACGTCGTCGAGAGGATTCGCATCCAAAAGTAATAAGTCCGCGCGTTGACCAGGAGAGATTGCGCCCTGCCTATCGGCGCGTCCGAGGAATTGGGTGGGGACGGAGGTGGCTGCCTGGAGGGCCTTCCAGGGCGTCAGTCCGACTTGCACCGTGTATAACAGATCGTCATGGAGGCTAAAAAGACGTTAGTCGCAGTGCTGTCGGTTCGAGCCATGTTGGAAACTCCAGCGTGTTGCATGTGCTTTTACCAGTGCAAAGGAAGTAGTCGCTAATTTTCTTCGCAGGATGAGGTCAGCTTTCCTCTGATTGGCAAGGCCAGCAGGGCGACCCTGTTCCCAGATCTTCTGCAATTGCACGGCACATTCTTCATTCTGGGATCATTCAAGAGATCCGTTTACGGATTCAGCCTGTTGTATTTCTTCAGAACTGTCCGCAACTGGTCGTGAGGAATTGCGGTCACATGATGATTGTCTATCCCGGTCATGGATTCGGCCCCAATCATCGCGTTGATGATGGCTTCTTCCGTCGCTTGCACCGTGGCGGCGAAAACGGGGTCGAGAGACTCGTTGGGCAGCATTTTCACATCGGCCATTTTATCGGCGACGGCGGCGCCCGAATTGGCAGTCGAGAAGGCAATGAAAATGTCACCGGAACCATTACCGGAAATGCTGCCGTTGCGGCCCAGCCCTAGTGTGGCACGATGAGCCAATCGCTTTAGTTGATGAGCGACAATCGGCGCATCGGTAGCAATTACAATAATGATCGATCCGCGCTCGGAAATGTCCGAGGGCTGGTAGGCATACGGATCTTCGGAAGGAATTTCGCGACCCACGGGAATTCCCGCGATTCGAAGGTTCTGTCGCGAGCCGTAATTGCACTGCACCAGCACCCCTACGGTGTATCCACCCTCCTTGTCGGTGAGTCTCCGGGAAGAGGTGCCAATGCCGCCCTTGAATCCGTTGCAGACCATGCCGGTGCCGCCACCCACGTTGCCCTCGTCGACTGGGCCGCTGTGTGCGGTATCAATGGCGTTAAACGCATGCTCGGGCTTGACGTGAAAGCCGTTGATATCATTCAGCCAGCCGTCCCAGGTTTCCGCTACCAGGGGCAGCGACCACCAGTAGCCGCTGGCATCGGGTTGGCCGTGGGCCACGCGCCACTGAATTACGGCATCGCGAACGACGCCAACACTGTGAGTATTCGTGATCATCACAGGGCCTTCGAGGAAGCCGGATTCCTCGACCCAGGCTGTACCGGTCATTTCACCGTTCCCATTCTGTGCGAACCATCCCGCAAAAACGGGATTCATCATGGAGTCTTTTCCGCGGGGCAAAATTGCGGTGACACCAGTTCGAACCGGACCTTTTCCGATCTGCAATTTTCCGTCGCCGGAGATCAGAGTGGTGTGGCCAACAGTTACGCCAGCAACATCGGTAATGGCATTTAACGCGCCGGGGGTGCCGTCAAAGGGAACACCGAGATCGCGGGCACGGGGCTTTGCCTTGGGTCTATTTTGCGAATAACTTGGGGAGCCAATCATAACAAAGGACAGGAGCAGGACGGGCAGGGCGAGGAATCGGCGCATGAAATATTTCTCCCAGGGATAAATACACTGATGAATGTTTTTAGAACAGGAACGTGGCCCAATCAAGAGGAAAAGACTTTATTCAGCGCAAACTGTATCGCATCGGCTATCAGTTGCGATTCTTGCCCGGTGATAATGAATGGCGGAGCGAGAAGAATGTGATCGCCACGTAGTCCATCTACGCAGCCCTGGGTCGGATACGTCAGCACATTCTTATCGAGTGCAGCTTGGCGAATTTTTTCGGCGATGCCCACCTCTTTCGGAAATGGCTCGCGCGTGGATTTGTCTTTCACGAATTCGACGGCTTGCAGCAGACCGAGACCTCGCACCTGGCCCACGTTCGCGTGGACCGCCAGGGGAGCGAGAGCTTTGCGAAGCGTTTCGCCCGCAGGGATGACGCGATCGAAAAGTTTGTGCGCTTCGAGATAATCGAACACTGCGTTTCCGGCAGCCGTGCATACGGGATGAGACTGATAGGTGAAACCGTGCATGAACGCCGCAGTACCTTTTTCATATGCTTCGGCCACGTGTGGCGCAACGAGAACGGCACCGAGCGGCGCGTATCCGCTAGCGATTCCTTTACCTGTAAGAATAAGGTCCGGTTGCAATCCCCAATGCTGGCATGCGAACGGCTTTCCGGTGCGACCCATTCCACACATGACTTCGTCTGCGATCAATAGAATGCCGTGCTTCCGGCAAATCTCCGCGATGCGTGCGGTGTAGCCATCGACGGCGGCGGCGGCTCCGAGAGTCGCACCGACGACCGGCTCAAAAAGAAAAGCAGCTACCGAAGTAGTGTCGTTGGCTTGCAGAAAAGCATCGAGATCATCGGCGCAGGCCAGATTGCATTCGGGAAATGTCTTATTGAACGGACAGTGGTAGCAGAAGCAAGGCGCGATGTGGCCCCACTCCGGGATCATCGGCGCGTAGGGAGCGCGGCGTGCGACATTTCCACTGACGGACATCGCACCCAGCGTGCTGCCGTGATAGCTCTGCCTTCGCGAGACAATGCGATAGCGCGATGGTTGCTTGGTTTCGAGAAAATATTGGCGAACCAGCTTCAGCGCGGTCTCGGTGGCTTCCGAACCGCCCGAAGTGAAATACACGCGGCCGCCGTTCTGAAAATTCTTCGGCGCAATCGCCAAAATGCGCGAGGCGAGTTTCTCGGCGGGTGCGGAATGAAACTGCGTAGTATGGGCAAATGCAATTTGGCTGGATTGTTCCGCCATCGCCTGTCCAATTTCGACGACGCTATGGCCTATGCTGACTACGGCTGCTTGCCCGGAGGCGTCGAGATAGCGGCGCCCATCGGCAGCGATGATCCAACTGCCTTCGCCGCGAACAGCAATGGGATAATTCTTGCGAAGATTGCGGGAAAAAAGAGAAGTGGAATGAGTGGCAGTGCTCATAGGTGAATTGTAGCAAAGGGCGGTCAAAATTAGCGGTTGGAGAGCAAAATTGCCGTGCGACCGTCCCGGCCAAATCGGCAGCTTTCAGGCTAGTGTGATACTCTTTCGCGGGTTCGGAGGATTTTCGTTCATGATGATTCCATTCAGGCGATTCGCCCTTTTCCTATTGACTACGATCTTTCTGGGAACAGCAAACTCGCATGCACAGTCCACGCTGAAGCCAGTTCAGATGGAAGTCGATTTACGCGACGCCTCGAAGCACATTTTTCATGCGAAGTTGGAATTTCCGGTGAAGCCAGGGCCACTCACACTGGTATATCCGAAATGGATCCAAGGCGAGCATGCGCCAACTGGCCCCATAGATAATCTTGCCGACTTGAGAATGTATGCGGCGGGAAAAGAAGTGGCGTGGCATCGAGACAATCTCGACATGTACGCGTTTCATCTGGAAGTGCCGGCAAATGCCGAGACTTTACAGGTGACGCTCGACTATCTCGCTCCGGCCGAGACGAGCGGATCGCGAGAGACGCCGTCCTCCACGGCGCAAATTGCCTTGCTGAACTGGTACATGGTTTCGCTGTATCCCCAGGGGGCCAGGCCGAACGAATTGGTTTATGTGGCCACTCTGAGATTGCCGGCAGGGTGGAAGTACGGAACGGCCCTGCCCGTGGAGAAAGAATTACCCGGACTGATTTCCTTTGCTCCGGCAAGCTTCTACACGGTGATCGATTCGCCGGTAATCACCGGGGCCTATTTTCGGGACATCGATCTTGCACCGGGCCAGAAACCGACGCACATGATTCACATCGCCGCAGATGGCCCTGCTGCGTTGCAGGCCAGCCCGGAGGAAGTGCGACATCTTCGGCAGTTGGTGGCGGAAACAGGCGCGTTGTTCGGTGCGCGTCATTACCGCCGCTACGATTTCTTGCTGACATTGAGCGAACACTTGCCAATCGACGGCGTGGAACATCACGAATCGAGCGCCAATCGCACGCCAGAAGCACTTTTCCTCGATCCCGATGTGCACGAAACAGAAATGGATTTACTGCCACATGAATTTACACATTCGTGGAATGGCAAATACAGGCGTCCGTCGGGCCTGGTGACTCCGGACTACCAAGCGCCGCTCACCACAGATATGTTGTGGGTCTACGAGGGGTTGACTCAGTACTACGGCGTAATGCTCGCGGCTCGTTCGGGTTTCTGGACACCGGACAAATTGCGCGAGTATCTGGCCTCAACGGCTGGCTTTCTGGATGACCGCAAAGGACGGACATGGCGCAACCTGCAAGACACAGCAACGTCTTCGCAAGTATTGTACGGCATGCCGACCGGAGGCACGGTGTGGCGCCGAAGTGTCGATTACTACGAGGAGAGTACGCTGATCTGGCTGGAAGCGGATACGATCATTCGTCGCGAAACGAAAAACAAAAGGTCATTGGATGATTTCTGTCGGAAATTTCACGGAGGCGAAAATTCCGGCCCATTGGTCCTGCCCTACACCTTCGACGATATCGTGACTGCAATGAATGAAATTGCACCTTACGATTGGCGCGGTTTCTTTGTCGAGCGGTTGGAAACACATGGGCCCGGAGCGCCACTGGGTGGCCTTGAGAATAGCGGCTGGAAATTGGTGTACACGGACGTAATGAACGAGCATCAGCGCGCTGGCGAAACAGTCGATCAGGATGTTGATGTGGAGTTTTCGCTGGGCATTCAGGTGCACGTAACGGGTGGCGAACAGAGCGATCATATTCTCGACGTCGTTCCCGGATCGCCTGCCGATCTCGCCGGGCTGGCGCCCGGGATGCGCCTCATCGCGGTCGACGGTCGCAAATGGACGCCGGATATCTTGCGCGATGCGATTCGCCGCGCGAAAGCCAGCAAGTCTCCGATCCAGTTGCTCGCCGAGAGCGACGATTACTTCAGAACCTACGCGGTCGATTATCACCAGGGCGAACGTTATCCGCATCTCCAGCCGAGCGCTGGCAAGACCGATGTGCTTGGTGAAATAGCCCACATGAAAGCCGCCCCCGTGGCATTGCCGACGACCTACTGATCGAAGTTGGAAGCTTTCCTTGTGAAGAAGGTTCCCGCTTGACGCAGAATTCACCCACACTGGTACGTACCATCGGACGTTGGAGCCTGATGGCCCTGATGGTGAACTCCATCATCGGCGTCAGCATTTTCCGATTGCCTTCCGACCTGGCGGCGAAGCTAGGTGGATTGAGCCCGCTCAGTTGCCTTGGGGCCGGGGCCGGCATACTGATCATCGCGGGCTGCATCGCGGAAGTTTCCTCATACTTTCAGGAGACCGGCGGACTTTATCTATATGCGCGCGCTGCGCTAGGCAGATTTGCGGGGCTGCTCGTTGCCTGGCTCACGTGGCTTACCAGAATCGCCGCTCCCGCGGCAGCCGCGAATTTGTTCCACACCTACCTGTCGCAGTTCTTCCCTGCTCTAGAAGGGCGCGTGGCCGAGTTGTTGATACTTGCCCTGCTGATTGGCCATCTTGCACTGCTAAACTTTATCGGTGTGAAAACCGGAAGGAATGTGAGCAACTTTTTTACTGCGATCAAAGTCAGTTTTTTGCTTTTATTTGTTTTCGCGGGACTGTTTGCACTTCTTGTAAGGCCGGAAATACGGGTGCCGCTGACGATCCCTGCGATTTCTGGTGCAAGCTGGTTTCAAGCCATGCTGCTGCTCGTTTACGCGTATGGTGGATTTGAGGGAGCGCTTTTTGTCGGAGGCGAAACGACAAATCCGAAGCGTGACACCCCCATTGCACTGTTGCTGGCGCTGTTCGCTGTCGCGGTCATCTACACGGCCGTGCAATTTGTCACCGTCGCAACCCTGGCCAACGCCGGAGCAACGGGACGCCCGCTTTACGAAGCCGCGCTCAGGTTCCTGGGACCTGTGGGCGCGACCGCGATTGCCGTGGCTGCACTGGTTTCCGCCTACGGATACCTTAGTGCGAATTTGTTGCACGCCCCGCGGATTACCTATGCGCTTGCGGAGCAAGGAGATTTCCCGCGGTTCCTCGGCACCGTCCATCCGAAATTTCGAACGCCCTACATTTCTATTCTGGTCTACGCAGTTCTGGTTTTTGCGTTCGCGGCACTAGGTACGTTCCAGTGGAACGCTGTGCTTTCCGCAGCTTCGCGCTTAGCCGTGTATGGAGCGATGGCTATTGCGGTACCGGTACTCCGCAAGCAGCGACCGGGAGAAGGCAAGTTTTTGTTGCCTGCAGCTAATCTCTTTGCCGGGCTAGGAATACTTTTTTCAGTAATTCTGCTGACGCAGATGGGTCGCGGCGAATTTCTTGTTGTCGGCACCACCTGCGGGATCGCGCTACTCAATTGGATAATCGTTCGGAGGTAAAACGGTGACAAAAACGCGTACTGGCGACGCATTCATGCCGGCGGACGAGTACGGTCGCTCCATGCCGAAGTTCTCTGTCAACTTGCTGGTGCGCAACGTGACGAATTCCGTCAAGTTCTATTGCGATGTTGTCGGCGCAATCCTCCGCTACGCCGACGACGATTTCGCCGCGCTGCAATTGAAGGGATGGGACTTCATGCTGCACGCGGACCATACGTACGACCATCACCCGCTGCATTCGCGATTGTCGGCTAGCGGGCAGCGCGGCGATGGCGCAGAATTGCGATTCTTGGGAGTCGATCCCGACGCAGTCGAGCGACGCGCGCGCGAGGCAGGGGCCACCATCCTTCAACCCGCAAAAGATTTTCCCCATGGTTGGCGCGATGTAATGGTAGTAGACCCGGACGGCTACATCTGGGCGCTGGGAACGGCGATTCCACAAAATCCGCAACCCTAACTGGAATTACCGGCCCGGGCATGACATGATTTCTTGTTTTGGGGACGGTGTGGTTTTGCCTGTGGCAGAGGAGAAGAGGATGAGAGGGATTCAAGTTGGAAAAACGTGTCTAATTATACTGCTGACGGCGCTCACGGCCGTGGCGCAGTCACCCCCGAAACATCCCCTCACCTTCGACGACCTGATCAAGCTGCATCGCATCTCCGCGCCAGAAGTTTCGCCCGACGGGAAGTGGGTGGCATACGCGGTATCGACACCGGACATGGACGCCAATCGTGGTGTCAGCAATATCTGGATCGTACCCACAGCTGGTGGCGAGGCGGTTCAGGTTAGTCAGGGCGGGCGCGACTCGTCTCCCTCGTGGGCTCCCGACGGCAAAACTCTTGCATTTCTTTCCTCACGCGATGCCAATTCACAGGTTTACTTGCTCTCCATGGATGGAGGCGAGGCCAAGAAATTAACGCAACTGTCGACGGGTGCGGATTCGTTCAAGTGGTCTCCGGATGGAAAGCACATCGCGTTCACGTCGGCCGTTTATATCGATTGCAAAGACGACGCTTGCAACGCCAAGCGCGATGAAGAAAAGGAAAAGAGCAAGGTCAAGGCACGCATCTACGATCACCTTCTCTATCGCCACTGGGATCACTGGTCGGAAGGAAAGCGTAGCCACTTGTTTGTTATGCCGGCCGACGGTAGTACTGCAGCGCTCGATTTGAATCCCAAGGCTGACTACGACATTCCGCCTGACGAGCGCAGTGGTCCCGGCGACATCAATTTTTCGCCGGATGGAAACGAGATCTGCTACACGGCGGTAGCGGACAAGGTGGAAGCAACCAGCACAAATGGCGATCTGTTCCTTGTTCCAGTGGCCGGAGGCGATGCAAAACGCATCACGAAGAATCTGGGCTTTGACGGAAATCCAGTGTATTCGCCGGACGGTCACTACATTGCCTATCACGCGCAACTGACGCCAATCTATGAAGCAGACCGTTGGCAGGTGATGCTGTACGACCGTAAATCAGAGCAGACGCAGAATCTTTCGGCAACATTCGACCGCAGTGCTGCCGATCTTGCCTGGTCGCCAGACAGCAAGGCCATATATTTCACCGCTGAGAACGAAACGTTGCAGCCCATTTACTCAACGGAACCACGCGCAGGAGCAGTGCCAAAAAAACTGCTCGACGGGTTTAACACAGCGTTTTCTTTCAGCGGCGACGGGAAAATTCTAGTTACGGAGCGAACCAGCCTAACGATGCCGGGCGAACTGTTTGTCGCCAGTAGCGATGGCAGCGGCTTGAAGCAATTGACTCATGTGAACGATTCCCTGCTGGCGGGCGTGGAAATGAACGCGCCGGAGACGTTCTGGTTCGAAGGGGCAGAAGGAACAAAAGTGCAGGCCATGCTGATCAAGCCGGCGGGATTTGTAGCCGCGAAGAAATATCCCGCGCTGGTCCTGTTGCATGGCGGGCCGCAGACGATGTGGTCGAACGCTTGGGGGTACCGCTGGAATCCACAAGTATTCTCCGGCGCCGGTTATGTAACACTGATGATCAACCGTCGCGGATCAACGGGCTACGGGCAGAGATTTACGGATGAAATTACCAACGACTGGGGCGGAAGGGCATACGTGGACGTGATGAAGGGTATGGACGCTTCGATCGTAAAATTCCCATACATCGACAAAACAAAACTGGCGGCCGCCGGGGGTTCCTACGGTGGTTACCTGGCAGACTGGCTGGCGACGCATACCGACCGGTTCAAGGCGATCATCAGCCATGCAGGGGTGTACGATAAATTCTCCATGTACGCGACGGAAGAATTGTGGTTTGAAGAACACGACATGCTGGGCACACCGTGGAGCGCCGCCGAAAATTACAAGAAGTGGTCCCCCTCCACGTATGCAGCCGATTTGGGGAAATTTAAAACGCCCACACTGGTCATCGCCGGAGAGCGAGACTACCGCGTGCCGTATACGCAATCGCTGGAGCTGTTCAGCGCGCTGCAACGCCAGGGCGTGCCTTCGAAACTCATGATTTTCCCGGATGAGGGGCATTGGGTGCTGAAACCACAGAACAGCCAACTGTGGTACAAAACGTTTCTCGATTGGCTGGCAACCTACCTGAAATAACTCGGCACTCAGACTTCCGCTAATTTGCGTAGTGCTCGGCGCAAAAAATGGAACAGGTGGTAGAGCAGGAAAAGCGATACTGCGACGAGCACGATTACCACAGCAATAGCGAGGGTCGGATGCGCCGTGGCAAACCAGGTCAGCCATACCGCTAATACATCTTCACCAAAACTCAGTGCCCAATTACTGAGTGGTTCCGGCGTCATATTCGCTGCCGCACGTGCGCTTGCTTTTGTGCCATGTGAGGTCAGCGCGATGCTGCCGGCTAACAACGCCGCTCCCCAACGCCAAGCGGGAGGCGCGGCGGCCGTAGCGCTGAAGGCCAGTAATCCCGCCGCCGGAGGGCCGATAAAGGTGTGAACCGCTTGCCAGATGGAATCGATGTAGGGAAATTTGTCGGCGAGGAATTCGACGATATAGAGGCCAACGGCAATGCCAAGTACGATCGGATTGGAAAGCACCTGCAGATGTTCGGGTAGACGGATCACTTCAAAGCGTTGCAGCAACCCCAGGGTGGCAACGGTGGCGTAGAGATTCAATCCCGTTGAAAATCCTGCGCCGAGAACGAGACTGAGCGTTTCCAGAGGATTCATGTTCTTCCCAGTTTGGAAGCAGAATTAGGCGGCAATAAAAAAGATAACACGAATCGTTGAGGCTGGCGGAAGTGTGGGAAAGAAAACAAACGTCCCGGTGATAAACCGGGACGCTCGTGGGAAAAGAAGTTTTACTTCTAATTTACTGGTATTGGCCTGGAAGCAGCAGTCGTGTCCAGCCAGTGGTATTGACATCGCGGAACAGTGGAGTCCGCGGCGGCAACAAGGTCGGATTCAAGAAGGTTATGTCAAATTTGTAGCCGCGGGTTGGCGGGCTATACACGGTGTTGCAGCACTTGAAGGTGCTGTTGGCCTGGCGGCTAAAGTACAGGTTGATGATGGAGCCCTGGTAGTTGAGCGTGCCGGACCAGGCTTCGATGTAGCGCAGGAAGTTGTGCACACCACCGTCGGTTCCATAGTCCTGCCCCGTGCCCGAGGGTTGCGGGAAGGAAGGAGACTTGCCTCCGATGATGGCAGTACGGTACCAAGTGGTGGCGCCATTGCGAGCGGCTAACGAATAAGGACTGGAGAACGAGTTCATGTCGTTCCAGTCGTTTGAAAGTAGCGTGACCGCGTCGCCCGCCACAGAAGTCGGGACAAATACTCCGCTCCAACCCGTACCACCGAGGTTTGCGTTGAAGTCACCCTGTATGTACACCGGATTTTCTGAAGTAATGGAAAGTCCGCAGCTCACTCCGCTGGGGCAAGGACCAACCGCGGTAAGGTCAGTAGCGTTCACGACTTTTACCGCGCGCCGGAAAAATAGCGGGGGATTTTCACGGGCGGTAGCCGCATTGTACGCCACCATCATCGGCCAGATTCCGTTGGTGGTATAGCTTGGCACCGCAGCGCAATTGGAATTGTTGGAAATCGCACCTGAACCCACCAGATTGGCAAACAGGCCCAGCTGCCCGTTGGCGAGTGCGGTGACCGGAGTAACTCCCGTGCCGTGAATGTACGTTTCATTCGCGCCGTAAGTATAGAGGCCGTTGGTATTATCAGCGTCCTCTCCATTGTCCAGCGTCACATTCGGGCAACCGTTGGTGGGGTCGCTGCTGTTCACGATGTCGTTCCACCCGTATTCACCCGTTTCGTTCTGGGTGTAGGAGAGCGGAGGCCAGCCGCCGGTAAGAGTCTGCGACTTGGAATAATTTCCCCGACGATCCGAGAGATAAAACAGGAAGTTGTTGGGTGCCACGGCTGGATCTTTAGTGGCCTGTCCTGAGGTGTTAAGGGAGCCGAGCACCGTGGTGATCTTGCCGCCAAACCAGCTGGCCAGATTCTTTCCGTCAAGCTCGATGTAGTGCATCACGCCATTCAGTGTGGGACGGGCTGGGTTCACGGTATTCATTGCCACGTCGCGCAATGTTCCTTCCCGTGAGTCAAACAGTGTGTTGGGCCAGAAATCCGTCGAAAGTGGAGCCCACTGTCCGCCGGTCTGCCAGTCAAGAGCAAGCTTGCCAGTCACCGGATCGACGCCGCAGGCTTGCGCGACGGTAGCCGTCATTGGGAGGTTTGTCGGAACGGTGGTCTTTAGTGCTCCGGTCCGGACAGGGATGGAAGACGGATTGTCTCGAATTCTCTCCAGGCGAATGACCGCGAACGGGTGAGGATCGCGGCACACACCCAAGGGGGCGGCCGCCGTATTCAAAGCCGTGAAATTGCCGGCTGGCATGTAGTTGCCATTTTGATTGTCCAATTGCACTGGGGTAGTGCCACTCATCGGCACATACGGCCAATTGGGAGACCTTCCCGCTTCCATGAGCGCATTGGTGGCATCCCACTGGGGATTCAGGGTTGTGCCGTTCAACGACTGCGGAACTGGATCGATATTTCGGCCTACGTAGCCCAAGCTGAGAATTTCCAAGGTCACGTCTCTCCATGTCCCGCAGGGAGTGCCGTAAGAAGTTTGTTCTTCGATCTTGATGAACCCCCGGATGATCGGATAGCCATTGGGCAGCCAATAACCGTCGGTATTAAAGTACGAGGCTGCCGAGGCTCCCGAAGTCGCCAGCGGAAGTGGAACTACGTTGTTGGCGATCATCGCGTTGTAAAGATTCTTCAGGGGAAGATAGGCAGAAGCTGCCCAGGTAGCAGGAGGCGTGGCCATCTTGCTCAAATCGAATGGAGTGGTGGAACCATCGATGCAAGGCAAATTCATAATGTCCGAAGGATCGTCGGAAACCAGAACGCGTAAGCTGGCTTGCGCATAGTAACGCTCCGCGGTGATGGTGGTGGATTCACCTGGGAAGGAGCGACGTATCAGATCGATGGACTGGGTTGTACCGCTGCCGATGGTCACGATGCCCAGATCGAGTTTTTTGGCCGACCCGGCATACTGTGGTGCGCTGCTGCCTTTGCCGTTCTGTAGGTTTCCGTTGTAATTCGAAGAACCCATGGAAAGATTCGGCCATCCGGACCAGCCCGATGACCCGAGGCCTCCGGTCAAAGATCCTTCTGTCGTTGCCAGTGCGCGATAGCTGCTGCCACCAGGAGATACCGTGATGTTTACGGTTCCCGTGTATCCAGCGGAGGTGGGGTGACCGTTAGAAAGCGTCTGACGAATCACATCTTTAAATGCGTCCACCTTGTCAGACAAGGTGAGGGTGGCACCGGAGGCGAGGAAAAGATTCCCGTTAGTGTGAGTGCGGCCGCCAAAGTTAAAATCGGGGCCAGGGAAAAAGCTGAGGTCGTCGTCGGAGAAAATACCGAACTGGAACATCGGGATGCCAACCGTCTGTGTTGTACGCTTCAGCGTTACTTCCCTGCCAGTGACCGTCCGTGCATTGGTCATCATCGTGTATTCGGTCGCCATGGCTGTCATGCCCTGATAATTCCCGGATTTAATCGTGGTAATGGTTGGCGTGGGATTCCCATTGTTATCGGTAGCTAGCGGAGTGATGGTGTAACCGCTGTTGCCGTCGCCGGTAATAAATGTGATTCCAGGAATGTAGGGTGGTGTGGTTTGCAGCGCGTTGATCTGGCTGGTGCTCGGCGAGTAGGTCTGATTGAATAAATTGCCCAGCCCTGCAGTCAACTGCTCCATGCCGGCTTCCGAGGCATAGAAGGCATGCACCTGATCGTTGTTGGTCCCGGCGAGCCTCTGGCTGGAAGCCAGAAGAATCGAGAAACCCACCAGCAGACTCGACATCATGAACAGGAGTAGCAGTGTCGTGAGGAGAGCGATACCAGCATCCTTACGAGGGGTCTTGGATCTTTTTGAGAAATTCAAGTTCATTGCATACTCCTCTTTACTGATACTTGTTGTAATAGGCCATACTGCGAAGACTAATCTGGGTTACCAAATTGTTTCGGGCGTACATCGGCGTCGACCCTTGTTTGGTCAGGTAAGTGGAACGCGCGGCAAGCAGCACATTGACCGAACGAATCTGTGATTCGCTGTTACCGGTCGGAATACTGGCTTGGTTTGCCGGGTTCGTCGCACCATCCACAAGGTTATAAGTGAACTGGAGATTTTCCAGGGTTTCACCTACCGGAGTCGGCGGGTTGAAATTTACCTGACGGATCAGCCGCACGTAGGGTGGGCTGGTTAGATTATCGAGGTAGTAGGAAATCATCCAGACCCGCGTTGCTGTAGTTGGCGGGAAGCATGCCGGAGCCCCACCACATACGGAAGAAGTCTGCAGTTGCCAAATTGTCCCCCCGGTATCGGTCACCCGCCCGTTCAGATTGAAGGCATCGCCAGGTGCAAACGTCGCCGAGTTTCCCGTTGCGCTAGTCACCGCCATTATGGTGCTGCCCTTCGTGTTCGAGAACATGACCAGGTCACCGGGATTGAGTTTTACACCCGGCTGCGTTGCCGCGACGCAGGTGGCGTCAAAATTGACGAGTAAAGTGGTCCCGCTAATGGTCAAGGTCCCGTTGCACGCTGGCTGTGCCGGGGGACCGGGATTCGCCGGTTGGTTGATCGGCTTGGCATCCATACCCAATGTGTTGTCGGCATACAACATGGTGATCTCATCGGTAGGACGGGCCGTGGTTGCATCAGGCGCGGTTACCATTGGGCCCAGTGATTGGCCAGGAGACACGGACGGGAGAGTGGCATTGCAAAGTCGAAACTGTGTGGAGCCGGTTAGTGTTGGTCGATTGGGCTCTGGCGTGATTCCACAAGGGCTGGTCGTGCTGCCGTTAGAGGTGTACGGGATCGGAATGCCGCCCGTCGGAATTCCCGTGCCGGCCTGTTGCAGGTCCTGTTGAATCAGGTTTAAGCCAGCCCGCAGGTTGTCGGTCATGTCAGAAGCCTGCGTCACCACCTGGTTTGATTGCGACGCGTTCCGGAACATGCTCACCGCGGCGTAGAGCAAAACCAGGGTTACGCTCATGGAGATCATTAGCTCGATCAGCGTAAAGCCGGCGTTTTTGCGGTTCATTTTAGGATTCATCGAATGCCTCACGCGTAATTCGAGATGTAGCAAACAAGCTGAAATTGGTTTACTTGCCCTTGCATGGTGTATTTCACGGTCACGGTGACCTGATTCAGATTGGGCGTCCCGGTGACGGGAATAAATTCGATGGTGCGCGTCATCAACGGATTCAAGTTCTGAGTGATATCGCCCGATGTGGTCATGATGTCGTCGTTCCCCGGCGGTCCAATAATGATCGTGTTCGGATTGTTGACATCATCGTCTGCCGTTCCCACCAATCCATCGGGCCCGGGCGCCAGCATTGGTTGAGGACCATCCAGAAAAACACCGCCTTTGCTGACGTTATTGATTTGTGCCCAGGACAAGATGTGGGTATCGCGCGCTGTGAAGATGGTCTCCATCGCCTCCTGCGCTTTTGCTTGGGCGATGAACTGGATCTGGCTCGTCGAAGAAGCCTTTAATCCCTGCGTGAATATCGCAACCAGCGACAGAATGCCAAACGACAACACGGCCATGGCGATCATCGTCTCCAGCAGAGTGAATCCCTTTTGACGATTTGCAGTGCGCATGTTCTTCATGAAAGGACTCCTATTCAACCCAGGTCGAATTGCCAACGTAGGTATATGGCCGAATACGCCCCGTGCTTCCGAGAATGGTTACGGCGCGCGCGGAACTCGGCTGGTTGGCCATACCTACAAAAATCGTCCCGTTAATCGGGTTATTGTTAGTGTTATCGGAAAATGTCCCTGTCGGCGTGAACCGCATCCCGACTGGTCCACCGCTGAGGCCACCAATGTAGACCGGAGCGTTTTTTCCGAAGGCCATCGGCGTGTCGGGAACTCCCGCTTCCAGCATGAATGTTGTTTGGGTTGGGAGGGGAACTGTAACGAGCGGACCGGGCTGTTCCGTGGTTCCCGCAGTGTTAGGCGGAAGGACCTGGTAACTTATTGTGTTCGCGACCTGATCAATTGTGATCTGAACCCATCGGCGTTGGCTGATGGATATCTGCCGGGCCACGCGCAACTGGCTGCTCACCGTGTCCAGCGCGGCATTGGCGCGATACGTTTGCATCGTTCCCCGACTGCCGATGATTGCCATGCCCGTCAGAACCATCATGATCCCGATAACGATCAAGCCTTCCAACAAGGTGAATCCCGCTTCGTGTTTCCTCTTCGGTTTCACGGCGCAACTCCCATTCTTTCCAATCAACAACGGCGATCAACAATAGCGGCGGATGCGCGTTTTCCCGGTGTCCGTTTACGGCAGTTTCTGCCGCCCTGGACCAAAATCTCCGCGTTGCAGCACCGGGGACACCCGCTCCACCGATTCTTGGTGCTCAGCAAGGTATAAGGCACACTTCCGTACGCAACAACTGGACCGAGGGACGGGTTCAGAGCAGTGGGGGTGCACCCGTCCTTCCTTACCAGAGGGACAGTTACCTGCGTTCTTGTGGATGAAGGTACCCGGACGGAGGCACTCTACCCAAACAGCAAGGTAACTCATTTATTTTTATGTAGATGAGGGGCAGGGTGCGCCCTGACCTTCCCCCACACTTATCTTCGACCTGAGGTATTCGCGAGATTCCACTGACTTAGTTCTATGGCAGGTAGTACTTCCGATTTTGTTCTTCCGACACATTGCGGGGATGCCAGGACGGCACCGTCAAAGGAAATCCGAACTTCGAGATCATTTGAGGTAGGCATCCGGAGCCCAGAACCTTTTACGTGGCAGGTCGCCGTGGTGCCATTACGGCAAACCATCCACCTCATTATCCTCAAAGTGGGAATTTTAGTATTGCCTTGCGCGCGAATATTTTTCGCTCACCGTACGATGCGATGTTCGGCCGCCGCTAGAAGCGGTAGCCTAGCGAAGTGGTCACGCCAAAATCATTCTTTGGAGCATTGACGGGCGGATGCGTATCGTAGTTTTCGTACAGCCGAAAACTCCAGAAGAGATCTTTGACCAGTTCGATCCTGAGATTGCCATTCGTAATGAAGCGGAACCGCGGCGCGTCGGTGATGCTCGGATACATGGTACCGTCCCAACTCAAATCCAGTGTCTTGAAACGGAAAGTTGCGTATCTGGCACCAACCAAACCTTCCAGACTGTTCTTGCTGTTGTTCACGCCTGCACTGGGGAAATATTGTTCGTGAGAATAGTCCATGCCGCCGAAAAGCTGAAAAGCGCTGCGATCGGTGCGCACAATTTCTTTTCCCAAGCCAGCGCCATAGGTCGTGCGCCAGTCGAGATCCTGCTGGTCGCTTTTCAGGTAATTGAATACACCGAAACTAAACCAGCGACCCCCAAAAAAACGCTGGTATTGCGAATCAAGCGTGAAACGGAAGGTGTTCGGCGCGTTTGTCTGGCTGCTGAATTGCGAACTGGTCGACACTCCGATAACATTCTTAATCCCTTGGTAGGTCACATCCGCGGAAGCTGACAAGGTCGTTGGATTCGAGCCACTCGTATAGTTGAGTCCAAAATCGGCATCTCCGTTCATCTGTTTCCAGATCGAGCTCTCAGCTTGCTCGATCTCGATCACTTGCCTTGGATTGATGACCATGGCCTGCGAAGCTGCTCCTACCGTGAACTCTTCTTTTCCACTCCCCTTTTCCACTGTGCGCTCAATGGAGCTGGTGATCCGAACACCGCTGGAGAGTCGAACGATGTAATGGTCCTGGCTCTCGAGGGCAGCCACTTCAGTCCAGTCCAGTTCGACAGAAGAATTCATATAGCTCGATTTGAAGTACAAAATGCCCTGACTGAGCTGTTTAATTTCGCCGGTCATCTTGTCGCCATTCTTCATCATGACCACATCGTCTTTGCGCTTGGCCATTGCGGGCATGGCGATGGCAGAGGAGAACAAGACACACGACAGGAAATGGATGGCGCAAGTTCGCCCACGCGGCAGAAGACTCATGCGTACACCTCGTATAAATTTGGCCCTTGTGAATAAAGCATCAAAACGGATGAAGGAATATTTAGGCAGTTCAGTGCAACTGCTCCGTAGATACACAGCGAAACCCAAGATGATTCGTGCCCGTACTCACTTCGCCCTTTCCGCGTGTTCCCACCATGTAGCGAGAGCAGTATTGGTCTGTGCAGAGAAAAGAACCGCCGCGGTGGACTTTCTTTCGTTCATTTGGTTCCTCAGGATCGTAGGGGTGACTCGGTCCCTGGGGATTGCGTGCCACACCGCCTATGCTTGCCAATTCCTTGTAGTAGTCAAAACGATACCAGTCAGAGGTCCACTGCCAAACGTTGCCGGCCATGTCGAGTAATCCGTACCCATTCGGCGCATACTGGGCCACAGGTGCAATGCCAACGTACCCGTCCGCGCCCGTATCTTGATTCGGAAAGTGTCCCTGATGCGTGTTCGCCATGTACTTGCCCTGCTGCTTGAATTCGTCGCCCCAGACGAACGGTTTTCCTGCCAACCCACCGCGGGCAGCAAATTCCCATTCCGCTTCCGTTGGCAAGCGCTTGTGTGCCCATCTGGCATAGGCTTCCGCATCATCGTAAGCAATCTGAACGACAGGATAGTTAGATTTTCCCAAGATCGAACTCTTTGGCCCGGTGGGATGACGCCAGTTTGCACCTTTTACGTAGCTCCACCATTGAAAATGGTTGTTGAGCGGAACAGCGTGGTCGGGAGGTGAAAAAACAACGCCACCCGCTACCAGGTTTTCTGGCGGAGCTCCGGGAAAATCCGCGGCATTGGGCGTTTTTTCGGCGATGGTGATATAGCCGGTGGCCTTAACGAATGTGGCGAACTGCGCGTTGGTAACGTCAGTCTTATCCATGAAAAAACCGTCGACATAGACACGATGGATAGGGCGTGAATCCTGTGTGGCCTTCATGCCAACCATATCCATGTCAGGAGGATCTTGTGCGCCCATGGAAAATTCTCCTCCGGGTATCCATACCATCCCCAAGGGGGCTTTGCCCGGTGGCGGCTGCTTGTTGGCAATGGTGGGACCGAAGGCTACGCCCATATCTGCAGGCTGGAGGATGTTTGCCTGCACGGAGGAAATCGTGGAAGGCGAATGGCGTAGAAAAACCGCGATGAGAACCGCAAGCAGCGCCATCACGAACAGGAAAATCGCTACTTTCTCGCGCAGTCGCGCGTGTGAACTCGGCTTTTCGGACTTCTGTTTCGTGCTGCAAGAATATGTTGCCATTATCAAGCTTCCTCTTTCGTGATTGACAACTGCTTATGGTACACCGCCGAAGCCATCCGATAAACCACAACCATCTGTCCTGCACACGATTTTTTCTGAGAAATGCGAGGCTTCGAGGATCCATGTCAGAGACAAATGGTAGTGGCTGACCGCGCCTGTGTGCGCTAACCAGCTGCATTCTGGGATTACGCGATGGTGTTTCATTGAAGACATTTTGCGGCAGGCCGTCGTGGGCCGAGCGGTTGATGCGCGAACGAGCTAGTCGATCGATTCGAGTGCCCCAGGATTCAACTCTCTGGGCAAGGACAATGCGCGAATTCCCTGCTCCCGCACGCAACTTGGCCTATCTTTGTTCAATGGGCGACTTGTTCAAGCACCAGCAATTGTGCGAGCCTTCAAAAAAAGGCGGGTGCATTTTCCTTTGCCCAATCGGCGAAGGTGAAACCATTCCGTCCAGTGATTTCTTCTACCGTGGTGTAAACGTGAGCAGCTTTTCCGCTGCGAATGAATGCAGCGAAGGGGATCAGGGCATCAATGAGTGCAGCAGGCAGGCCAGCCTGCTGCATTCCCTTTCGAGCGGCTTCATCACTGATGGCAACATATTCTAGGTGCCTACCGATGGCATCGGAAAGGAGGCGAACCTGTTCGCTAACACTGAGGGCTTCCGGGCCTGTGAGTAGATAAGTCTTACCTTCATGGCCGTCTGCGGTGAGGGCGCTGACAGCAACAGCGGCGATGTCGCGAGGATGGATGGGTGGCAACTTGCCGTCGCCGTAGTTTGAGAAGACCTTGCCATGAGCGCGAATGGTTTCCCGCCAGTGGAGTGCGTTCGACATGAAGGCACCGGGACGCAAGACGGTCCAAGCGATGCCCGTTTTCTGAATGGCTCGCTCACCCTCGTCGTGCCAGATCCGGATGGCGTTGCGAGTTTCCCCGTCGCCGCCGAGCGCGGAGAGTTTTACGATGTGGCGAACTGCCGCTTTTACCGCGGCTTGCGCGAGATTGCCTTCATGTGCACCCGTTTTGGGCCCGAAAGTGAGAGAGAAAACGCGGTCGACCCCTTCGACGGCCTTTGACAGCGACTGCGGCTTGTCAAAATCACCTTGTACGAGTTCGACGCGGTGATCGAGTTTGGCGTTCGCGGGGTTACGTGTTAGGGCTCGGACTTTTTGCCCCTTCTCGAGCAATTGTGAGACTACTTCGCGGCCGACTGTGCCGGTAGCTCCGGTAACGAGAATCATGACTCTCACTCCTTAGTTTGTGTGTGCTGGAATTCTGGGATTATCGTGAACAATTTTCTGAATTCTGTCCGATTAGGCGGCGAGCTCATAGGGAATGGCATTGCGGCCATTGCGTAGAGTTTCTGCCCACCACTTAATCCTTTTTAACATTGTTCTCATCTGTCGCTCGGCACGCTCGGGATTCTTTAGCGTACCGTTGGAGTCGAATTGCTCCCAGGCGGTGGCAAAGCTGACGGCATCGCGGATAGTAACCACGTGGAGCTCTGCGAAAACCTGGCGAAGCTGCTCAACCGCGCGGATACCGCCTGAGATTCCGCCATAGGAGACAAATCCCACTGGCTTGGCTTGCCACTCCGCCCCAACGGAATCAATGAGGGATTTCAGCACGGCGGTATAACCGTGGTTGTATTCCGGGGTCACGACGATAAAGGCATCGGCGAGTTCGAGCTGTCTGCGCAACCGGGTCAAATTGGAAACTACTCCAGCTTCGGATTGGACGTGAGCGGATCCAGAAGCAGGATCAATCACGGTTAAGGTAAATTCACCGGCCGAGCAGATTTGACTGACGGCCCACCCCGCGACTTTGTCACAGAAACGTCCGGGGCGAGTACTTCCGTAGATGAGCGCGAGGTTGGCGGGGTTGGACATTCGTTGAATCCTCCGATTGCGTAACGACAAAAGATACGGTACAACCTCAAGTAAAGTTGAGGTCAAGAGGAAAAATGAAACCGAAACACGATCCAGCCAGTTTTCATCGAGAATTGACTGTGGGAGAGCTCGCCGCGCGCAGTGGCGTTGCTGTCTCGACCCTCCATTTTTATGAGGCGAAAGGACTTATCAAGAGCTGGCGGAACCGTGGGAACCAGAGGCGCTATGCGCGCGAAGTGTTGCGGCGCGTAGCCATAATAAAGGTTGCCCAGCGCACTGGAATTCCACTGGCGGCAATTGGTAAGGCGCTGAAAACGCTGCCGGGAGAGCGCACCCCTACTGCGAAAGATTGGAGTAAGCTTTCGGAAGCTTGGAGAACGGATTTGAACGAACGCATCAACAGATTGACGCGACTTCGCAACCAATTGGATGGTTGCATCGGATGCGGCTGCTTGTCGCTTGGAATCTGCCCTCTGCGGAATCCGTGGGACAGACTTTCCGAGCAGGGACCCGGACCAAGGTTACTTGATCCAGTGTAGTATCCCGAGACTTGTCCTGAGTCAGGCAGAGCTGAAACAAAATAAGAAATTCTGGCGGAAGTTGTTGCGGATGTGAGAAATTAGGAAAAGGGCGCCCGTAGCTCAGCTGGATAGAGCATTGGACTTCTAATCCGAGGGTCGGGAGTTCGAATCTCCCCGGGCGCGCCACTTTCCCGGCTTTTCGTTTCAATAGCTTGCGGCTTCAGCCCGAGAGCGGTTTCGAATCCGATTACTCAGGCGTGTGGCAGTACTTCGATATCGGCCTTCGTTTGTAAGGGAGGCAGCTGCTATCGCATGCCATAGATGTCGTAGCTGACCCTCAATTCGTCGCGATCAAACACGCCAACGCCTACACACTGCAACCGGTTCAGCCACAAGTAGTCTGGATGACTAGTGTGGTACCGCGGGACGATTCGCAGATCGACCCGGGCCGGGAGGATTCCCTGCAAAAAGAGGTTGTGGCCGTTCGGTCCAAGATCGAACAAGCCACCATACGTCGTATAAACGATAGCTCCGTTGTCCAACTCCATAGTTGCGCGCACATCGAGCACGCCGACCCCGTCGGTACGGACTAAGAGCCAGTCGCCACCGACGGGGCGAAGTCGACCTTGCATTTTTGGCCCGGAGACCTCGCCGGATTTGACGTAGAAGTTTGCGCGGATGCCCTCGGCAACAGGCCCAATGACTTCCGGTGGGGTAAGCGTTGCCCAGTAAGAACAGACATATTCAAGCTCAACTTTTACGAGGTTGCTTGCTGGACCGGTAGCAGTCATTGCTTCCTCCTCACACTGAATGGGGCGAAGACTATCACATATCGTAAAGATCGTATCAAGGGCCACTCGGGTTCTTACCGAGCAATTGTCTCGGCCAGCGTTCGAGGGTGTGGCAGGATTGATACAAATTCATTCAGAAAAGTTCTAAATCGTCCCCCCCGGGCGCACCATCCTTATTGGGGTCCGACCCGGACACATGGGTGACACAACGTAGCTAAGAGATAGGTAACGCTTTTGGCCCAAATGGATTTTCCAGCGGTCTCTACACGCGGGACTCCAGATCAAATGGATCGGTAGTGAAAGCAGAAGTCCTCGTGTGCTTAAGTATGCAGGTTGCGTCCTCTCTCAATTGGGAGCGAGTACACCACGGCCGAAATAAGGTCGCGTCCGCGCGTGTCTAATTTGGGGAGGCATCGAACGTTATGCGGAATGCATAGGCGTACTTGCCTGGAGCTTGCACGGGAAGCACGATGTGCAGGCCGTCTGGTTGCTGCTGGTACTCGAGTTTAGCATCTGATCCGAGCAGTGCCACCGAAGAGATTTTCTGGCCGCCGAGCGTGGCGCCGAGGGAATGGATCAGCGCTTCACCGGTGGTTGGCCATGCGAGTTCGATCGCATAGAGGACGTTGCCCTTGGTGGTAAAGCGGAAGTCTTCAGGTCTGTAATCTGCCGTGTCGGTGTCGTGGAATGCGCCCGCGGTTACTTTGGTTGGACCTTCACCGTAAATTTTCCAAGGACGCGTGCCATAGATGGCATCACCGTTTAACTTTAGCCAGGAGCCGACATCGAGGAGTACCTTTTGAACTTCTTCGGGAACGGTCCCATCGGAACGCGGGCCAACGTTTAGAAGGAGATTTCCGTTCTTGCTGACAATGTCAACGAGCTGATCGACGACAAATTGTGGAGACTTAAAAGTGTCGTCCTTGATGAAGCCCCACGATTTGTTGCTGATGGAGGTGTCCGTCTGCCAGTACAGTGGTCGAATGTCTGAGAGTTGTCCGCGTTCGATATCGAGTACAGCGGCACGCTCCTGGATAGCGTAATCCTTGAAATTAATAACTCCGACATGATCGCCATATTTGAGTGAGGCGTTGTAGTAAAAAGCTGCGAAGCGGGTCAGATCTGAGCGGACGGAAGGCTGGCCAATCCACCAATCGAAATACATGATGTCTGGATGATATTTTTCGACGATTTCGGCAGAACGGGCGAGCCAGTCGGCGGTCCACTCGCGTGAGACGTAGGTAAAATCGTTTGAGACCGGCGTGCCACTCTTGGCTTCGAGCCAATTATGAGCAGGACCATAGAAGTCGGCAAACTTAGGGTCATTTACGTCGGATGGGACACGGCGTCCAACACCGAGAAAAAAGTTATGCTCAACCCGGTGGGAAGACGCACCGAAGTGAAGCCCCTCGGCCCTGACGGCCTTCGCCAGATCACCCGTAGTATCCCGATGAGGACCCATTTTCGCTACGGTCCAGTCGCTTAACCCGCTGTCATACATAGCAAAACCATCGTGGTGTTCGACGACAGGTACAACATATTTTGCACCGGCATCTTTGAATAGCTTGGCCCAGGCCGCAGGATCGAACTGTTCTGCTTTGAACATGGGCACGAAATCTTTGTATCCGAATTTATCCTGGGGGCCGTAGGTCGCGATTTGGTGTTTAAACTCGTTGGTACCTTCCTGATACATGTTTCGCGGATACCACTCATTTCCGAAGGCCGGAACGGAGTAGACGCCCCAGTGAATGAAGATGCCAAACTTCGCGTCCTTGTACCAATCCGGGACTTCGTATTTTTGAAGTGATTCCCAATCGGGCCGGAAGGGGCCGGCGTAATCTATGCGATCCACTTCCGCCAGGATGGCTGCGCGCCGCGCATCGTACTTTGTGCTGGCTTTCTGCCAAATCTCATCGATTTTTGTTGGGGGCTCGGAAGCGGTGGGAGCAGTGGGAGAGGCAGGAGCCTGCGAATAGGAAGAAACTGGCGCAATGAAAAGGACTGTGAGTGCAAGTCCTCCCATCAACAACCGGCAGAAGTTTGGTGCAGGAGTGAGAGAAAGCATGCGTTGACACCCTTTCCGGAGTAACTGTTGTTTGCGAATAAAAGTATCAGAGATTTGCGGGAATTGGGCAAGGTCATTGGGCACACAACTGCTGCCCGAGAATATGCCGACATTTTTGAAGAAGGATAACTTGGAAAATAGGACGGGTAAAATGAATCGCCAGGAGTATATTAAGATTCTGCGTCCAGTCCACGCGCTCGGAGAAGTTAAGCGAGAGAGTCTCTCTCCTGTGCCAAGCGGGAAAGTCGAAAAATGGAAATCGGGTCAAAACCCAGCGGCAAAGAAGCATCCCGGCTGGATGGCAAGACGGCGGTCATCACGGGAGGAGGAAGTGGAATTGGGCGCGCCATTTCGTTGCGGTTTGCGGCGAGCGGGGCGGCGGTTCATATTCTGGATCTCGATCTGAGTGCGGCTGAGAGTACCGCGAAACTTGTGAATACGGATGGCGGACGGGCCTGGGCGCATACATGCGATGTGACGAACGCGAAGCAGGTAGAAGAGACTTTTCGCAAACTGGAAAACGGGCGCCTGGATATTCTGGTGAACAATGCCGGGATCTCGCACATTGGCACACTGGAAACAACGACGGAACAAGACTTTGATCGTGTATTTCGAGTGAATGTGAAGGGATTTTACAACTGCATGCGCGCTTGTATCGGCGATTTGAAGGCGAACGGCGGCGGCGTCATCCTAAATATGGCATCGATTGCAGGGTCGGCGGGACTCGCCGATCGTTTCTCCTATTCAATGAGCAAGGGCGCAGTGATCGCGATGACCTATTCGGTGGCAAAGGATTATCTGGCGCACAACATAAGATGTAATTGCATTTCGCCAGCCCGAGTGCATACTCCGTTTGTTGATAGCTATCTGAAGAAGAATTATCCGGGACGCGAGAACGAGATGTTTGACACATTGGCTAAATCGCAGCCCATTGGAAGAATGGCAAAACCAGAAGAAGTTGCGTCACTGGCACTTTTTCTTTGTTCAGACGAGGCATCATTTATTACCGGTGTGGACTATCCACTGGATGGTGGATTTTTCAACCTTCGAGGCTGATTGACGATTCAGTTCAGAAATTCCTTGCCCCAGGTACGTTTGGAAAGCGCGAAGAGGAACGGTATCGGATTGAGTCGGCATGCTATACGTCACTCCTATGAAGCCGCACGGTCGCTACTTCATAGGTGAAATAGTTTCCAATTGGGGCTATGCTCCTTCTAGTTCCAGTAAAGGAATGCGGCAACTCGATGGGAGAGGATTTTGCTCGATTCACGGAGTGCACGCTCATGATTCCGCGGTTTCATAAGTTCTGCTTCGTAGCTCTCTTCCCTGTTTTGTCTGTATTCCATTTCCCGACTCGAGCGAACGGCAGCCCAACCGAAATTCCCCAAAGGCAGAAGTGGAGTGCACAATGGATCGCTCATCCAACGGCTCCTCTACGTGAACCACGTGTGTTTCACTTTCGCAAGACGATAGAAACCCCAATAAAGCCAGAGCATTTCGTAATTCATGTCAGTGCGGACAATCGTTTTCTGCTTTACTTGAACGGGAAAAGGATCGGAGAAGGGCCAGCCCGTGGAGATTTGACGCACTGGCGCTACGAAACGTTTGATCTGGGGCCAGAACTGCGGCAGGGCGCAAATTTGTTATCCGCAACGGTCTGGCAATTTGGGATATACGCCCCTTTGGCGCAGATAACAGATCGTGCGGCATTTCTGGTGCAAGGCGCCACGGATGCCGAAGCAGTTGTGAATACCGACAAGACGTGGCAGGTAGAGGAAGAGGGCGGTCAGTCCGTAATTCGTAGAGAGGCGAACGGGTTCTGGTTCTATTGGGCTGCAGGTCCTGGGGAGAGGATTGATGGTTTGCAGTACGACTGGAAATGGAATGAACCAACTGTCTCGTCTGATTCGCACTATGTGCCGGCTGCCGGCGCAGTCCGGGAATCCATATATTTAGAGGGTAGCCTTGCGCACTCGCGATTCGAGGTTGCGAACGTGCCATGGCTGCTGATTCCGGACCAACTCCCCGCGATGGAATATACGGAGGTTTCCGCGGGACAGGTTGTGCGGGCAGATCTGCCCGCTGCGCAGGCCTTCCCGGAGATACCTGTCACGATTCCAGTGCAAACTCGAACAACAATTCTCCTCGACCGGAAGACTCTCGTAACGGGGTATCTATCGCTAACGGTGAGTGGGGGCAAGGGATCTTTGATCCGACTGACATATACGGAAGCACTTTACGATGCGAAACAGGCCCGCGGGAATCGCAATGAAATAGTGGGACGGCATGCGTTGGGGTTATTCGATGAATTTGTGCCTGATGGTGGATCCTCGCGGCAATTCGCGCCGCTCTGGTGGCGGACGTGGCGCTACATCGAGATGGAGATTGAAACAAAAGATCAAGCACTCACACTGGAAGGATTGCATGCACAGTTCACCGCATATCCATTCAAGGAAAATGCGCACTGGACATCTAGCGACCCAGAATTGGAAAAGATCTGGGAGATTTGCTGGCGGGGCGCGAGACTTGATGCGCACGAAACTTACATGGACACGCCGTTCTGGGAGCAGTTGCAGTATGTCGGCGACACCCGCATTCAAGCGCTAATCTCTTATGTGGTCAGCGGTGACGACCGACTGGCACGACAGGCTTTACGTGCTTTCGATGAATCGCGCGTTCCAGAAGGGTTAACACAGAGCCGATTTCCGAGTTCCCTACCGCAGCTGATTCCGCCATTTTCCCTTCAGTGGATCAACATGATCCATGACTATTGGATGTATCGGCCGGATCACCTTTTGGTTGCCGAGCTGCTTCCAGATACACGGCCGGTGATTGAATGGTTTGTGGGGCGGCAATATCCGGATGGATTTCTGAAAGAGTTGCCTTATTGGAAGTTTGTGGACACCCCCGCGGGAGGGAAGGAATTCCCTCCTGTCGATCCCGACGGCAAATCCGCGATACTTACGCTGCAATTCATAAGTGCCTTGCAGGATGCCGCAGAAATGGAAGAGGCACTGGGTGATAAACCCCTCGCGGACAAATATCGCAAGAACGCAAAAATTACTGCCGAAAGCGTGTATCGAGAGTGTTGGCATCCGTCGACTGGCTTATTGGCAGACACCCCGGCAAAGAATTCGTATAGCCAGCATGCAAATCTTCTGGCCGTGTTGTTTGACGTGATACCCAAAGGAAAACAGCAAGAAGTGATGAATCGAGTATTGCAGTCGGGTCTTGCGGAAACTTCCACGGCCTCAGGCCCCCCCATTGCCCAGGTTAG
This sequence comes from Candidatus Acidiferrales bacterium, assembly GCA_963741165.1. GTDB lineage: Bacteria > Acidobacteriota > Terriglobia > Acidiferrales > UBA7541 > Acidiferrum. Next base: position 719,240 of record CAVUHB010000005.1, read on the forward strand.
CTATTATTTTCAGTTCTATCTGGCCAGGGCGGTGGATCACGCCGGATTGGGCAATGCCTATCTAGAATTGCTAAAACCTTGGCGCAAAATGTTGGGGCTGGGATTGACGACCACACCAGAATACCCGGACCCGACGCGTTCCGATTCTCACGCTTGGAGCGCGCATCCGGTCTATGATCTGCCGACCATCGTGGCCGGCATTCATCCGGCTGAACCCGGATTTAGGAAAGTGCGCATCGCCCCCTCGCTTGGCACGCTAAACGAAGTGGATGCATCGATTCCGCATCCTGCGGGGATGATAGAAACTTCTTATCGAAGGAATGGCGAGTTCGTCGATGCGACGATTCGGCTGCCCGAGGGACTGACGGGCTGGTTGGTTTGGGAAAATAAGGAGACGACCGTTCATCCGGGAATGCAAAGCTTCCACTTGAAGGTGAGTACCAACAGTACAATACCTCCTGATCACTAGGTAAAAGACAAGGGGGCGGAATCCAGTGGGCTTGTTTCACTATCGAAATATATTTAACTATGGAACTACCCTTGCGCTACACTGGCGAGCGGGCACCGTTTGCGGACCTGCGCGGAGAGGGGTTGACTGAAGTGCTGAATGCGACTTCGGGTAAACGAATGTACCTGATACCGATTCTTTCCAAGACGCTTGATGTCCTTGAAATGCTCGAGGAGCAGAAGCGGCCCCTGACACTGGAACAGATTCACCACCAGACAGGCATCTCCAAAACTACGGTTTTCAGAATTCTTCGCACGCTGGTGCATCGGGGATATGTGTCCCGCCCGGAGGATGGTCGGTACCGCTTGGTCAGCCGTCCGAAGAAATTACGATTCGGCTTCGCGGGGCAATCGGGACGGTTGCCCTTTTCTATTGCAGTGACGGAAAGCTTGAAGTCCGCCGCAACGGCGGCGGGCATACATCTTTTGGTTTTGGACAATCAGTATGACGGTGAGGTGGCACGAAGGAATGTGGATCGCTTTATCGAGGACCGTGTCGATCTGGTGATGGAGTTCCAGACCGACCGACTTGTGGCGCCAATCATTGCCAATAAACTGGCCGAAGCGGGCATCCCGCTGATTGCGGTGGATAGCCCGCATCCGAACGCAGTGTATTTTGGAGTCGACAATTACAGGGCGGGCCTGGATGGCGGCGATTTCCTGGGCGTTGTGGCACTGGATCGCTACAAAGGAAAAGTTGATCTTGTTGTGGGGTTGGACCTGGTGCGAGCGGGAAGCCTGGTGCAGAGTCGGATCACGGGAGCGTTTGAAGGCATTCGCGAACGAATCGAGCATCTACCGCCAGAGAAATTTGTGAGACTGGATAGCTGCGGGCTTCGTGAAGAAAGTTACAAAGTGATGCGCGCATTTCTTAAGAAGAATCGGACTGCTCGCAGGATTCTGGTAGCCGCAATCAACGATACCGCGGCACTGGGAGCCATCGATGCGGCGCGAGAACTAAATCGGGAGCAGCACTTGTGTGTAGTAAGCCACGATTGTATTGAAGAGGCCCTGGAAGAGATGCGCCGGAAGAACAGTCCGCTAGTGGCTTCGGTGTCGCACGAGGTGGCGAAGTATGGCCCTTCGCTTATCCAACTGGGATTGTCACTGCTTAAGGGAGAGAGCATCGCACCGTACAATTACATTGAGCACAAAGTGATAAAAAGCCCCGTGCTCCACCATCGAGTTTCACGTTGAGAAAACGAGACGGACTGTGGCTAAGTGGGGCAAACGCGACAGAATTTCCATATTGAAATAATTTCATTACAGAGAGAAAGAAGCTAGAATTCACACAGGGCTGTCCAGGAGTTGCATATGGATCCGGCAAATGTCGCATCAGCTGCGCTTGAACAATTCCGAATCGAACTCCCTTCCTGGGGTTTCGCGGATACCGGCACGCGATTCGGAAAATTCCTTCAGGATTCGGCGGCTTCCACCATTGAAGAAAAATTTGCGGATGCCAGCCAGGTGCACCATCTGACCGGGGCGTGCCCTACACTGGCACTGCACGTCCTTTGGGATTTGCCGGACGCTAAGAGCGTTGAGACGCTGCTGAGTCTCTCGAAGCTCCATGGTGTGATGCCCGGGTCGGTCAATCCCAACGTATTTCAGGATCAGGAGTACAAGCACGGGTCGCTGGCGAACGAGCGACCGGAAGTGCGGCACAAGGCCCTGCAACACCTTTTGGATTGCGTGGAGATCGCTAAAAAAATCGGGAGCAGGGATATTGCGCCGTGGTTTGCCGACGGCTCCAACTATCCGGGAACTGCAAATATACGGCAGCGGAAACACTGGATGGCCGACGGCCTTCGCGCGACGCATGAGAAGCTGGGGCCGGAACAGCGACTTTTGATCGAATACAAACCATTTGAGCCAGCGTTTTATCATACGGATATCGCGGACTGGGGCATGGCTCTGCTGCTGGCCCGGCACGCGGGCCCGAAAGCGCGAGTACTGGTGGACACCGGACATCATTATTCGGCGCAGAATATAGAGCAGATCGTTGCATGGCTGCTGGATGAAGAGATGCTGGGCGGATTCCACTTCAATGACCGACGTTATGCAGATGATGATTTAACACTTGGCTCGATCGATCCGTACCAGATTTTCCGAGTTTTTGCCGAGATTGCACATTTTGAGTGGGAGAAAGAGAAGCGTGCAGACATCGCATACATGATTGACCAGAGCCACAATCTTAAGAATAAGGTCGAAGCGATGATTCAAACGGTGACGACGGCGCAGGAGTTGTATGCCAAGGCTTCGTTGATCGATCACGCGTTACTGGTCAAGGCCAGAAATGAACAGAGACTGATCGATGCCGAAACGGTTTTGAAGGACGCCTTCAACACGGACGTACGCCCTTTAATTCGCGAGTGGCGAAAATCCAAGGGGTTACCTGAGGAGCCCCTTGCGACTTTCCGTCTTAGCGGATATCTGGAACAGACGGCACGGGAACGCGCTCCGCGGAAAAAGGCCTCGGGAAGTTATGCTTAGTCCGAAAAAGGGCTCTGCGAGGTTGGAACAACTGAAAGGCTTACGAGCCTGCATGCCAGGTGAATCATGAAGAAACTAGTCTTTCTCGAAAATTTGTGGAATGAAGAGACAGCAGAAGGAATGGATGATCCGGAACTTCTTCGCTATCGGTCTAATCTGTTGGGCGCAGATCTTCGATTGACGAATTTTGCCGGCGGCAACACCAGCTCAAAAATCGCACAGCAAGACAGCATCAGCGGCCAATCTTGCCCGGTACTGTGGGTAAAGGGAAGCGGCGGCGATTTGGGAAGTATCAGGAGAAGCGGGTTCGCGACGCTGTACATGGAAAAGCTGCTGCAACTGGAAAAGCGCTATCGCGGTGCAGCCCACGAGGATGAAATGGTGGCTTACTACCCGCTGTGCACGTTTGGGCAAAATGCCACCACCGCGTCGATTGATACACCGCTGCACGGGTTTCTTCCCTTCCCCCATATCGATCACTTGCATCCGGATTGGGCCATCGCTATGGCAGCCTCTGCTAACGCGGCAGACCGACTTCAGGAATTCAACAAACAATTCGGTCATCGACTCGTGTGGGTATCCTGGCAGAGGCCGGGTTTTGAGCTTGGGCTAATGCTGCGGAGAGCGATCCTTGATACGCAGAATGCGGATGGGATCCTGCTTGGCTCGCACGGGTTGTTTACCTGGGGCGAAACGCAGCGGCGATGTTATGAGAACACTCTGCGCGTGATCGATGATCTAGGGCAGTTTGTGCAGGGATTTGTGAACCAGTCTGGAGAAATGCTTTTCGGGGGGCAAAAGGTCGTGAGCCGCACGGATCGGACAGAATTTGCCACGCAGCTTCTGCCGATTTTGCGTGGGCGGCTTTCGGCCAACCGACGGCTCATCGGGCACTTCAGCGATTCATCGGAAGTGCTCCGCTTCGTCAATTCGGAAGACGCAAGCTCCCTGGCGGAATTGGGCACAAGTTGTCCCGACCACTTCATACGAACCAAGATCCAGCCGCTGTTTCTGCCCTGCGAAACCCCAGAAAAGGTGGAAACAGTCGAGCGACTGTTAGATGCCACACTTAGCCGCTACCGAGAAAACTACATCGCCTACTATCGCAAGCACGCCCAGCGGGATTCTCCGGCCCTGCGCGATGCGGTACCCACTGTTGTGTTAGTGCCGGGCATTGGCATGTTCAGCTTTGGAAAAAACAAATCAGAGGCCCGGATTACGGGCGAGTTTTATACAAATGCGATTCACGTGATGGAAGGCGCGACGGCGCTCGACGACAGAAAGGTGCCGCCTAAATTGCCGCAAGCGGGAGAGGCCGCTCCGAGTGGGGCATTTACAGTTTTCAGAAACTATGTAGCCCTCCCCCGGTCAGAAGCATTTCGTATCGAATACTGGCAGCTGGAAGAAGAAAAGCTGCGACGCCAACCGCCGGAGAAACCGTTCAGCCGGCAGGTTTTTGTGGTTGTCGGAGGAGCGAATGGAATCGGGCGAGCGGTGGCCTCTGCCGCGGGGAGGGATGGCGCACACGTCGTAGTGGCAGACCGCGATTTCAAGGCAGCGCAAGAGACGGCAAAAGAACTTGGCGACATATTCGGTAAAGAATTCCTTACCGGAGCAACAGTAGACATTCAAAAGCGCAGTTCCATCCGCGCTCTGTTTCAGGAAGTGGTTTCCCGCTATGGCGGATTCGACGTGCTGGTGAATACGGCCGCCATTTTTCCCGTGGGTCGGAATGGGCGCCTCTCTGATGAACAATGGAGCGACACTCTGAATCTTAACGTGACGGCGAACTATTTGCTGGCGGATGAAGCCGTTCAAATTTATCGCAAACAGGGGCTTAAGGCTTCAATCGTCCTGACCAGTTCGGCGAACGCTGTGGTGGCCAAGCACGGCAGCGAAGTGTACGACATCAGCAAAGCCGCGGTTAGTCATCTGGTGCGTGAACTGGCGGTGTCGTATGGCCCGCTGGTACGGGTAAATGGAATCAGTCCGGCCACGGTGGTAAAGGGTTCCACGATGTTTCCACGTGATCGGGTGATCACTTCGCTTGAGAAATACAAGATTGCTTTTGATTCGTCGGCATCGGATGACGCGTTACGCGAGAACCTGAGCAACTTTTATGCGCAACGAACAATCACGCACACGCCGATCACACCTGAGGATTGCGCCGAGGCAGTCCTATTTCTTGCCGGCGACCGGTCAGTGTGTACCAGCGGCCACATTATTCCTGTTGACGGCGGCTTGCCGGAAGCATTCCTGCGTTAAGTGAAAGTGAAGAAAGTGGCGCGAGTGAAACCCACGCAAATCGCCAATGGTGCAATTCGTGACCCAGCTATTTCACGGAAGCAAGCGACCCACATCATTGCCATTGATCTAGGCGCGGAAAGTTGCCGCGTCTCGCTGTTAACGCGCAGAGAAGTTGATATCAAGCTGCAAACCGTTTATCGCTTCCCAAATGCACCGATCCCGCTCGAACAGCATTTGTACTGGGATCTTGCGACCATCCAGAAAGGCGTTATCGCAGGCATCTCCAAATGCGTGCAGCTGGCGGATGGCCCCATCGATTCAATCGGCGTGGATGGCTGGGCGGTCGACTACGTCAGATTGAGCAAACAAATGAAACCGCTGGCGGACCCGTTCTGCTATCGCGATATCCGCACGGAGAGCCGCCAGTTGGAATTATGGAAAAAGATTTCCCGTGAGCGAATTTACGCGCTGACAGGAATTCAACATCTCCGCTTCAACACGTTGTACCAGCTTTATGCCGATCGCTGCGATCACCTTTCGGGCGGTCACCGATGGCTGACCCTGCCAGAATATATGCTGATGTTTCTAGGAGGGGCGCCCGTCGCGGAGTATTCAAATGCAACGCATTCCCAGATGGTCTTGGCGGGAACGAGGGAATGGTCGGAAGAAATCTTCAGCGCTGCCGGATTGGACCGGACGATCGCGCCAAAAATCGTGCCAACGGGGACGGTACTTGGCGTGTTTTCTCATGCCGGATTGGACGATGAAAAGCTGAAGAACACCGTTCTGATAGCGCCAGCATGCCATGACACCGGATCGGCGATTGCTGGAATCCCTGCCGAGGGAAACGATTGGGCCTTCATCAGTTCTGGCACATGGTCCTTGGTCGGGACGCTGCTTCCGCGGGCCTGCACTTCCGAGGCTGCGATGAACTTTAATTTCAGCAATGAAGGCGGAATTTGCGGCCAATCTCGTTTCCTGAAAAATGTGAACGGAATGTGGCTGCTGCAGGAGTGCCAACGGTACTGGGAAAAAATGGGAACAGCGTGGGAGACTACCGCACTGGTCAAAGCCTGTGAACCGCTGCCAGAGCCCGAGGGATTGTTGGAAGTGGACGACCCGGATTTGCTGCTGCAGGGCAAAATGCCTGAGCGAATCAATGATGTCTTGAAAAAGAGAAGTACCCGTCCGCTGCCGACCGAAGCGGCAAATGCACCACTGTTTGCCAATTTAATCTTTCACAGTCTGGCCGCCCGGTACGCGGCAGTCCTTGAACAGATCAGTTCTGTCACCGCGAAATCCCTAAAACGCATTTATGTCGTTGGCGGTGGCAGCAAGAATCGCTATTTGAACGGGTTGATTGCTGCGCGAACGAATCTGGAGGTTCATCGTGGCGCGGTCGAGAGTTCGACGATTGGGAATGTGGCCGTGCAGTTGGCCGTGCTGGATGGGGACCGGTCGGAGGAGGCTGGCGTATCGCAAGAAGCAGTGGCGAGATGGAGCAGAAAGCTCTGCTCGACGGCAGTCGAACAAAACGATTCGAACTAGAACGCGAATCTTCTAAATTCTAGAAAGGCTTGAACGCTCATGGAAAGACGTTGGAATCTTGCTTTTTTGATGGCAACGCTTAACCTGTTCTGCGTCTTTTCTCCGTTCCAGGCTCAAGCAGTAGAAGAGACGAAGCCGCCGGTGATCGTGTTGTGGCCCGACGGCGCTCCTTTGGCACAGGGAAAAGCGGAGGTTGACATACCTCGCTTGACGATTTATTTGCCAAAGAAATCGGTTTGCGAAACGGCAGTGGTGGTAATTCCAGGAGGAGGGTACAGCGTCCTTGCCGAAGAGCACGAAGGGAAACAGCCGGCGGAGTGGTTGAACAGTCTCGGCATAGCCGCGTTTGTGCTCGATTACCGGCTGGGAGCGAAGTATCACTATCCCGCGCAATTGTCGGACGCGCAGCGTGCCATTCGCTATGTGCGTGCAAATGCCAGTAAATTCAAGATTGCGCCTGATCACATTGGAGTTTGGGGATTCTCTGCAGGGGGACATTTATCATCGATGACAGGGACCCATTTTGACGCAGGGAATGCCAGTGCCAGCGATCCAATCGAACGAGTCGGCTCCCGCCCCGATTTCATGATCCTGACTTATCCAGTGATTGAAGCTTTAGGAACGGCGGCGGAGTCGAGTTTCAAGCAACTACTTGGTGAGCATCCGCGTGAAGAACTGGTCCGCACGGTTTCCACGGATCTCCAGGTGACCCCGCAGACGCCCCCAACTTTTCTGCAGCTCTCGACGGACGATGACATTGTTTCTCCTGAGAACAGCGTTCGGTTTTACACGGCTTTGTTGAAGGCCGGAGTTCCCGTGGAAATGCATATCTACCAGTCCGGGGGGCATGGGTACGGGTTGGCACCGCTTGATGCAAATCTCTCTGGCTGGACGGGAAGGCTTGCGGATTGGCTGAGGCTCAGAGGACTCCTGAATCGGCCTTGAAGGGAGTTGGGCGAACAGGGTGGGCAGGAAAGACAGGGCGACAACTTGAGGTCAGGTGCTCCAAGACTGTGGCACTTTAATGTAGGAGCAGTCCAGTGCTGCGACGGAGGGGCAGCCTAGCAGAATCAGGGTCCGCTCGACGTCCGCTCGCAAGATTTCCAGTGCACGATCAACACCGGCGGTCCCAGCGGCGGCAAGTCCATAGGCGTAGGCACGGCCCACAAGTACAGCCCGCGCACCGAGGCAAAGCGCCTTCACGATGTCGCTTCCACGGCGAATTCCTCCGTCCATCAGGACTTCTATACGACCGCCAACAGCAGCAACAACTTCGGGCAAAGCCCGAAGAGAAGCAGCAACGCCGTCCAACTGACGGCCACCATGATTGGAAACGACAATTGCGGCAGCACCTTCGTCAACCGCGCGTTTAGCGTCTTCGCCGGTGAGCACGCCTTTGATCACGATGGGGCCGGGCCACAATTGACGCAGCCAGCGTAGATCTTCCCAAGTAACGACGGCTTTCGCGAGGGCTGCGGTAACATCGACAAGAGGCATAGGGCCTTTCCCAGGTTCAACAATGTTTTGCAGAGCCGGTGTGCCGCCATCCAGCAAAAACCCGGCAAGCCAGCGAGGATGAGCAAGGATCTGCGGAATATAGGGAATCTTGGAAAAAATCGAAGTGCTAAGAAGCTGCTTCATTCCGTTGCGTGGATCGCGCTCGCGCATCCCGGCAACGGCAGTGTCGATGGTGACGACAAGCGCAGAAAATCCCGCGTTCCGCGCGCGTTCGATGGCTCCTTCAGCGACCTGACGCCCACCCACCAGATAGAGCTGGTACCAGACTGGTCCAGAGGAAGCCGACTTGACGTCTTCCAGTTTGTAGCCGGAGATTGTGGATAGGATGTAAGTGGTGCCGGCCGCCCCCGCAGCCGAGGCTGCCGCCACTTCACCGGCCGGATGCATGAGTCGGCTGTAGCCAACGGGTGCCAGGATCGCCGGAAAAGACAGGCCACGCCCGAGAACCTGCGCTCGCAAGTCGCAGTGAGAGACGGCGATGGCTTGCCGCGGACGAAAGATCACGTCATCAAAGATTCGGGAGTTCTCGCGGAGGGTGACCTCGCCCTCTGCGCCGCCATCCAGATAATCAAACACCACTTTTGGGAGACGCAGCCGAGCCCGTTCGCGAAGATCGTAGACGTTGATTACGTGTGGTGGTTCGAGAGCTGCAGTTCGCTTATTCATTGTCTGTCCAAGCTCATCTTTGGGGCGCAATAGGACCGCATGACTGACCTACCGGGAAGCCTGCGTTTTTGTGGAGGAGGCAGCAACCCCACGGTAATTCCCGTAGCCGACAATTACTGTGGAGGCGACTAGAACGGCCAGGCTCGCGGTAACGAGCCATTTTGTACGCCGCCCAGCTCCATTCCATTCTTTCAGGGCGATGCCCCACAAAGTACTAAAAATGATGATACTAGCCATGTGGAGCGTCCAGCTGGAAAACTTGTAGCGGCCCATTTGCGTCTCGCCCATGGTGTAGAAAAAGAACTGCAGGTACCAGGTGGTTCCAGCCAGCGCGGAAAAAAGATAATTGGGAAGCATTGGGGCATGCGTGAGAGTTTCCAGGGAAGACGGCAGGGCCGTTGCAATTTCTTCGCCTGGCGCATCCGTTGCTGTCTCAATGATCAGTTCGCTTTCTCGAGTGGGGAAGGGTCCGCGAAGTTTGGAGTCAAAATATTGATAGCCAGTGCGGTTGCGAATGTTCAGAACGACGCACCAGACAAAGTTCGTGGCGAAGCCTCCGGCAAGTACGACGACCAGGACAGGAAGCCCCTGCCAGATGGATGAAGTGCCGTGTTGCATGGAAATTTCTTTGATGGGATCGCCTGCAGCCAATCCATAGGCAAAGCAAGCGCTCATAATCCCGGAAAAGGTGGCCACAACCAAACCGCGCTTGAGATTGAATTCCTTGATGGATGCGCGTTTCTGCGACTCGGACATCTCCTTCTCTTTGGAAGCCCCGGCTGCGCCAGCCAGGGCAATGCCGACGAGACAGACAGCAATTCCGAGGAGAACGATCAATCCAGAGGTCGTACCCAGGACCATAGTCGAGAATTCTCCTCGAAAAAGAGGTGGCATCAAGGTGCCAAAGGCCGCTGTGTAGCCGAGCGCTACGGCCATACCGAGTGACATGCCGAGATAACGCATGGTGAGGCCGAAGGTAAGGCCGCCAAGTCCCCAGAGCACACCGAACGTGAAAGCCCAGAAAAAGCTGCTCGATGGAGCTTCGCGCAAGACACCAAGTAAGTCGTGGGTAATGGCCAAAGCCATGGTCCAAGGCAGGATGATCCAGCTGAAGAAACCGCCCACCAGCCAGTAGGTTTCCCAGGCCCAGCCTTTGACACCACGATAGGGAACGTAAAAACTTCCGGAGGCGAGGCCACCAAGCCAGTGGAAGAAAACTCCTAGAGGCGGGTTAGGCAACAAGGCGCGTAAGATTCCTTTCCCCTCCGACGGACAAGTTCCGGAGACCAAGTCATCGCCCGCACGGGAGGAACGGGCAGAACCGTGGCCACTTTAGCTAGCCATACCGGATCGAGTCAATACATAAATAGTTTCTGTAATGAAGTTAGTGTCCATCCTCAAGCGCTGAATTTCCGTCTCCGGGGAAAGGTGGCAGGCCTGCGCCAAGACATTTGCGACAAGGTCTCATACAGAAATCTGAGGACCATAGACTAATTTTGCTAAACTGAATTTCGGAACGTTTTGCCGAAACGGAATCTTGCCAGCAGCAGGCCACGACGCAATGAAAACACTGGGACTCGCTATTTGCACGCTCATCCTTTCTCTAATCATCGGCTGTGGCTCTAGCGAGCCCAGCCGAACTGCCACCGCCGATGCCATTTATTTCGGTGGCCGCATTCTGACGATGAATGACGCGCAGCCCGGCGCGGAGGAGGTGGCTGTGAAGGATGGCAAGATTTTTGCCGTTGGCCAGCGGGCAGCGATCGAGAGGCTTCACAAGGGACGCAAGACGCGGATGATAGACCTCGCTGGGAAGACCTTGCTTCCGGGGTTTTTTGACGCTCATAGTCATTTTTCACAAGTCGGTCTGCAGGCAATTTCAGCCAATCTATTACCTCCGCCGGACGGTCCGGTGAAATCGATCGCACAATTGCAGACCGCCCTTCGGGAGCACCTGCAATCCTCAGCGGCAGTCAAAAAATATGGAGTCGTGATCGGGTTTGACTACGACGATTCGCAGTTGGCCGAGCGTCGCAACCCCACGCGTCAGGAACTTGACGCAGTATCCACGGAATTGCCGGTGTTTGTAATCCACCAATCCGGCCATCTGGGCGTCTACAACAGCAAGGCGCTTTCGCTTGCAGACGTCGGTTCGAGCACGCCCAATCCTTCCGGCGGGGTCATCGCGCGCGAGGCCGATGGGAAAACGCCCACGGGATTGCTGGAAGAAAACGCACACTTCGCGAGTTTGCTGAAACTCCTGCCAAAATTCACTCCAGAACAAGGCATTGAACTGATTGAGGCAGCACAGAATATCTATCTGGCCAATGGATTTACCACGGCGCAAGAAGGCCGTGCCGATCGAGAAACGCTCAGGCTGCTGCCACTGGTGGCTGAGGCGGGAAAACTAAAACTCGACGTTGTGATATATCCAGACATCATCCTGAATGCCGAAAACCCGCTGCTGCACGGGCCACTGATGTCTCGCAAATACACGAACGGATTACGCCTGGGCGGCGTGAAACTGACATTGGATGGGTCGCCACAAGGTAAGACCGCCTGGTTTAGCAAGCCCTATTTCCATGTGCCTGCTGGGCAACCCGAGAGCTATCGCGGCTACCCAGTACTGACCGATGACCAAGCCGAAAGATGGGTGGAAGAGGCTTACAAAAATAACTGGCAATTACTGGTGCACGCCAACGGCGATGCGGCTATCGATCAACTTCTGGGGGCGGTGAGAACTGCTTCTACAGATATACCCGGCAATGATCGCAGAACCGTCCTCATTCACGGACAATTTCTGCGAGCCAATCAGGTGGCAGAAATTAAGAATCTGGGCATCTTCTCTGCCCTCTACCCAATGCATACTTTTTATTGGGGCGACTGGCATCGGCAATCCGTGGTAGGACCGGAACGGGCGGAAAATCTTTCCCCGACCGGCTGGCTGTATGCCAATCACATCATATTCACAATCCACTCCGACGCGCCGGTTACATTTCCAAACTCAATGCGCGTTCTGGCGACCGCGGTCAATCGTACAACCCGCACCGGATACGTGCTGGGACCAAGCCAGAGAATCGATCCGCTCATTGCGCTGAAGGCCATGACGATTTGGTCGGCCTATCAACATTTTGAGGAATCCAGCAAAGGCTCAATTGAAGTCGGGAAATTGGCGGATTTCGTGATCTTGTCCGATGACCCTCTCACCGTGCGGCGGACTCAACTGGCGGATATCAAGATAGTGGAGACAATCAAGAACGGCAAGTCAGTCTACAGGTTGACCGCCAATTAGCCACATCTCGCCACGTACATGCACGCTATTAAGGCTTTGACACACCCATTGAAGTGCGTTCGCTTTCGTAATTTCTGGCAGAGTATTTTATATATGAACGGGTTATAGGCGCGCGGCAGCGAATCCTAAGGAACAATTTCTGAATGTGGAGATTCTGTACAATCTTATTTCTGGTAACTATCTCGCTCCATGCGCAGAGCAAGATGGGCGAGTTGCGCCTCAGCGTTGCTGATCCTTCAGGTCTGAGTGTGCGGGCCTCCGTGAAACTAACCTGCGACGCCAATCAATTCAAAGAGGACTACACGACAGACGAGTCCGGTAAATTGACCGCCAAACGACTCCCCTTCGGGCTCTATAAGCTCGAAGTCGAACGAAATGGATTTGTCCCGGTTGCCGGTACGGTCGAGGTACGCTCTGCTATACCGGTAGAATACGCCGTAAGTCTGAGTATCTCCTCCGCGAATGCTTCAGTCATCGTGAAAGATTACGAAACCCTCATTGATCCCCACAGCGTTGGCATCATCGATCACATCGGTCAGACCGCGATCGAGAGCAGAACTACCGCTATTCCGGGTCGCTCGCTGCAAGACCTGGTAAATTCACAGCCCGGCTGGCTGTACGAAGGGAACGCGGTTCTCCATCCGCGGGGATCGGAGTATCAAACACAGGTTGTGGTCGATGGGATTCCCCTAACCGACAATCGCTCGCCCGGGTCCGGACCGGAAATTGAAGCGGATAATTTGGACTCATTGGGAATTTACACGGCTACGTATCCAGCGGAATACGGGAGAAAATTGGGTGGCGTAGTCGAGCTGAACACTTCGCATGATGCGCGGGAAGGATTTCACGGCCAGGCGGTGCTCTCTGGAGGAAGTTTCGAGACCGCCGGGGCTTACGCGATGGGCCAATATTTGTGGGGTAAGCACACGCTTGGGTTCAGTGCCAGTGGCGACATGACCAACCACTACCTGAACCCGGTCGTGCCACAGAATTTCACCAACACGGGAACTACCGCCGATTTTGCAGCTCGCTATGAGCGGGACATCACCAAATTCGATCGAATCAGTTTTTCCGTCCGGCACGAACTTGCCCGTTACGAGATTCCTAATGAGCAAGTCCAACAAGCCCTTCATGCAAATCCATTCGACCCTCTGCAACCTCTGGGTTCACAACTGCAAAACGCGGCAAATTTTGAAACCATGGGAATTGCTGCCTACCAACATATTTTCTCGCCGAACGTGGTTGGAGATGTCCGAGGGATGGTGCGGGACAATTCCAATGAACTGCGTTCCAACCCCTATTCCACCCCGGTGATCGCTTTTCAAGACAATTATTTTCGAGAAGGATATATCAAGGGAACGGTCTCGATTCATCATGGGAGACATGAGCTCAAGGTGGGAGTCGAGTCCGACAATACGTTTCTGCACGAGAATTTCAGTTACCTGATTACCAATCCAGCTCAATTTGATCCCGGAACCCCTCCGGCGTTTCACTTTATGGGCACCAAGCCCGACCTAGAACAATCTGCATTCCTCCAGGATCAGATGCGTCTGGGAAAGTGGACCATCAGCGCGGGGCTTCGCTGGGATCATTACCAGTTGGTAGTGAATGAGAATGCCGTGAGTCCGCGGCTCGGTATTGCACGGTTCTTCCCGGGTTGGGATTTGGTGCTTCATGCGTCCTACGATCGAATCTTCCAGACGCCTTCTTCCCAGAATCTTCTTCTTTCAAGTTCCGCAGACATTGTCTCACTGAATCCTGAGGTGCTTCGCTTGCCGGTGCGACCATCGCTGGGCAATTTCTTCGAACTAGGAGCAAGTAAAGGGTTTCTCGGGCAGATACGGCTGGAGGCTACGGTTTTCACCAGACGGATGAACAATTTTGCCGACGATGACCAATTGTTGAGTACCGCGGTCAGTTTCCCCATCGCCTTTGCCAAAGCGTCCATTTACGGAGCTGAAGCAAAGCTGGAAATACCTCATTGGCGCGGTTTGAGCGGTTTTGTAAGTTACTCCTACCAGGTTGGTTCGGCCTACCTGCCGGTTACGGGAGGCTTGTTCCTCGGAACTGACGCCAGCGATGCCTTGAACGATGTAACCGGCCGCTTCTGGAATTCGCAGGATCAGCGAAATACAGTGCGCACCCGCTTCCGGTACCAGTTCACGAATCGTATCTGGGGAGGTATTGGCATTGCCTACGGTAGTGGCCTACCCTTTGAATTTTCTGGCACCGAACAAGAAGCTCTGGCGCAGTACGGTGCGCAGGTTGTGAGCCACGTGAATTTTGCGGAAGGGAGAGTCCGCCCATGCCTGATCTTGGACGCGTCCCTGGGAGCTGATCTCTGGACGCGAGACAGGATGAAAGTACGATTGCAGGCCGACGCATTCAACCTGAGCAACCAGCTAAACCTCATCGATTTTGCAGGATTGTTTTCCGGGAATGCAATCGGGCCGTCGCGCGGATACGCGTTGCGTCTGACGGCAAATTTCTGAATTAGATCGACGGGAGTTTGAAGTGGATTGGGGTAAGTTCCCTGAAGTGCGAAAAGTCCGAGGCAAAAAAAACGGGCGAGCCGGCATTTAGCTCGGCTCGCCCGATCGGACTAGAGGCTAGTCACGTTCGCTGCTTGCAGGCCCTTGGGGCCCTTGGTGACCTCGAACTCAACCGCTTGACCTTCGTTGAGCGACTTGTATCCATCCGACAGAATCGCCGAGAAATGGACGAAGACGTCTTCGCCGGTCTGGCGCTGAATGAAGCCAAATCCCTTGCTGGCATTGAACCACTTTACTGTTCCTTGTTCTTTCACTTGTGTTTCCTATTCTTTTAAAAAAAGCTATTTGGTGCTTCCCGACTGCCTCCAGCCGTACAACTAAAAAAGCTGCAGGTTTGACCCCGCAGCCCCTTAAAGTCGAATCTAAAGGTGTTACAAGAGCAACAAACGCAATTCCATAGTAGCACGTTTATGCCCCGAGGCCAGCAAATTCTTTTGCGGAAGGGATATGTAAGGAAAATGGCAACCCACTGTGACGAATGTCACACGAAATGTGAGCACTTAATGCTAAAGTTGTAAGGTCTATGAGCAAACCATCAATTTTTAAGCGTGACCGGACTTTTTCCTCGCCCGTTAATTGGGGCGTAACTTTAATCATGATTGCGCTGCACCTTCTTGCGCTCGCCTCCGTATTTTTCTTCACCTGGCAGGCTCTGATCCTCGCCATTGTCATGTGGTGGGTCGCCGGCAGCCTCGGCATCGGCATGGGCTATCATCGGCTGCTGACTCATCGCGGCTACAAGACTCCGAAGTGGATGGAATATTTCCTGACAACCTGCGGCACGATGGCGATTGAAGGAGGTCCGATTGCGTGGGTTGCTACCCATCGCATCCATCACCAGAATACGGACAAGGAAGGCGATCCACATTCACCGCGAGATGGCGGAATCTGGGCGCACATGGGATGGATTTTGACCGGACGCGCAATGCATCGTGATCGCAGCGAGCTGCTCCCCTATGTTCCTGATCTTCGCAAAGACAGGTACCACCTGTGGCTCAGCAATTATCATTGGGTCCCTTCCGTCATTGTCGCGGTGGTCTTTTATCTCATTGGTGGTCTACCTTGGCTATTCTGGGGAGTGTTCCTGCGTACTGTGTTCAGCCTGCATGCCACGTGGCTGGTGAATTCGGCAACACACATATGGGGTTCTCAGCGGTTTGAAACCGGAGACAGTTCGACAAACAGTTTTTGGGTAGCCGTCCTGACGTTCGGCGAAGGCTGGCACAACAACCACCACTATGCACCGCAATCCGCTCGCCACGGCATGGCTTGGTACGAGATGGACATGAACTGGTACGGCATCTATACCCTGTCACTCGTCGGACTCGCCTGGGACATCAAGCGGATGAAATTCGCTGAGGAAGATGTGGCCCTGACTACTCGCACCTCGCACGGCTGAGTTTTGGCTCCCCCTTTATTGCCCCGGGAGCACAGGCCCAAATTATGGAGACAGGCCTCAAACCCATGTGGTGCCAACACTATTCAACTCAGCTAGCATCAAGTATATTGCCACCAACATTTTGCAAGGTGGTCGGGGACTCCCGTGGAGGACTCCTTGGCTAAGGCGCGGATTCTTCTGGCGGACGATCACACGCTCGTCGCGGAAGCGTTGAAAAAGCTGCTGGAACCAGAATTTGAAGTAGTGGGTAACGCAACAGACGGACGCAAGTTGTTGCGCCTCGCGGTGGAACTGAAACCGGACCTCGCCCTGCTCGATCTGAATATGCCATTGCTGAACGGCCTGGACGCCGGCGGACGATTGAAGGAATTGCTTCCGGGCATAAAGATCGTAGTACTCACCATGAACGAAGACCCAGAGATAGCCGCTGAGGCGTTGGGGAAATGGGCCTCTGGTTATTTGCTGAAGAAGTCTGCGGGATCGGAACTCCTCAAGGCTGTCAAAGAAGTACTCCGCGGTGGAAAATATGTGACTCCGGCGGTCAAAGTGGGGGTGGAAGAGACCATGGAAGGCCGCGAGTTTCGATCTGACAACTCAAAAGAACTGACTCCGCGACAGCGGGAGGTTCTGCAACTTCTTGCAGAAGGCCACACGATGAAAGAAGCAGCGGCCATCCTGCACGTGGCTACGCGTACCGTGGCATTTCACAAATACCGCATCATGCAAGACTTTCACCTGGAGAACAATTCAGAATTGCTGCGCTTTGCCATCAAGCAAAAAGTAGTCCAATAGCGCTGGTTACTTCGTCAGCGTCTGTTGCATTGGCCCCTGGTTACGCCAGAATTCTTGCCCCTGTTCCGGCAGCGTGTAGACCGGATCATAGTATTCGTAGCGGCGCGAGAGCGCTTCCGGATCATCGGCCTCGATGCCAGTGCGGTAATTCTTGGTCCAATAAGAAATGCCCAGTTGGCGGTCGTATTCCTTCACTTGGTGGACCCAGCGCTTTCCAACAAACGGTACATCACAAACCATGCGGGGAGTCGCAAAGCCGGGTAGGTAACCCATTACATCATGCTGCAATTGCTGAACTTCGTGAATGGCCAGGCGCCAGTGCTCGGCGTTTGGAATCATGTCGCACTGGTAGAAGTAGTAGGGCATGATTTTGCCGTGATCGAGCAGCATAAAACACAAATCCAGTAGTTCCTTAGGTGAAGTATTCACACCGCGCAAAAGCACGCCCTGATTGCGCACGTCACGATAGCCCATATCAAGCAGTGCCTGCACTGCTTTGCGAACCAACGGTGTGACCTGGCGCGCGTTGTTAACGTGCGTGTGCACAGCGATATCGACACCCCGTTCGCGGCTCTTCTTCGCCAGGCGCTCGAGTCCTGCAAGAACTTCAGGCTGCAAGAAGTGCTGTGGTAGGGCGATAAGCCCCTTCGTGGCGAGCCGAATGTCCTTGATGCTCGGAATATCCATCAACTTGGAACAGAAATCTTCCAGCGCGGCGATTGGGGTATTGGCAATGTCACCGCCGCTTACAACAACATCGCGCACGGAAGGCGTGACACGCAGGTAATCCAGCATCTGCTCGTAGCGATCTTTCTGCGGTATCTGAAACTTCAGCTTCACTACCTGAGGCACGTCGTTGCCAACCAGGTCCATGCGCGTGCAGTGTCCGCAATATTGTGGACATGTGGAAAGCAGTTCAGCGAGCACCTTGGTGGGATAGCGGTGGGTTAGTCCCTCGACGGCCCACATATCAGCTTCGTGCAAGGAATCTCGACTGGCTTTTGGGTGGCTGGGCCACTCGGGATGCCGATCCTCGAAGGCGGGAAGCATGTAGCGGCGGACCGGATCGTTCCAAAGATCCTTTTCATCCATGGTGTTGAGCATGTGAGGAGGAATGAGAATGGACATGGTGGCGCGTTCTTTAATGTCGCGCTCCACGCTTGCCATCAGAGAATCGGGAGCCAGTTCACCATAGACCGCTTTGAACTCTTTCAGATTCTTGACGGTATGACGTCGCTGCCACAGCGCGGTCTCCCACTCTTCCCGAGTGACATCCTTGTATCCGGGCAGGCGTCGCCAATCCGGTTCGACAAACTCACGCTTCAAGGGATAGGAAAACGGCTGCTCACCGGTATGCACTTTCCCAGCGGGCTTCCAGGTGGGGCGCGCTGCCTTCGTTTCAGGCGTGCTGATTTTAGTGTCACTCATCGGCTCAATCCAGTGTCTGGGGAACTTGCATGCGACGGAGTGTGAATAACTAAGAATAACGTAGAGCCGAGATTTGTGCCAGCCCTTGCAGAACCGCTGACATCACCGTCGAACGAGCTCAAAGCTCATGCATCAGCCTCCAGAGGAGAGAACCTCAACCTCCTCATTTTATGGGGAGTTAGCACGGGCAAGATGGATTCAGTTCGCGGTTCGAGCACCGCGGAACCTGATACGGATTTTTGACTCTTCCGTGAGGCTATGAACTGCCATGCGCGTTTCATGGACCATAAGGCTGCAGCCCACGCTGAGTCCAACAACAGCAGAAGCACCGGTAGCTATCGCAAGAATGGCGCAAACCGCAAATCCAAGTTTGAATCCGTAGTAGGCAGCGGACGATCCTGCGATCGAAACTAGCGCGGCGGATGCGAATAGTCCCAGAGCGGCATAGAACAGGCGCAGCGCTTTGATGAGCATTTGGGCGCGGATTTCCAGAACGGCAAGTTGGGCACTCCAGGCTAGATACTCTGGCGAATCCTTAACATAAGACGCAACGTCCTGAGCGACGATACGCGTACGATCAACGACACGTCCGAGGCGATTGCTGGTGCCCAGCGCGAGAACGGAAGATGCGTTGGTAAGAATCGCGGGGGCGACGATTGCGGTGAGCACCGCAAACGGATTGTTGGCCATTTGGTATTGCAAGGGCTGAAAGACCTCCTGATAATTCCTTTCACTAGTTCAGGCAGAGGACCAGTCTATCCTGAGTTGAAGTTAGCGTACGAGCAATAATGCCATTCGTTTTTGAGGTGCGACGAGGCTTCCAGCTGTCAAGAGGCAGTGACAAATGTGAGGATTTCTTCGCAGGAATTATGAGAGAATCCGCGCAGTGGTCGATGTATCTGTCTGGCCGCTGGACGAAGAACCTCCGCCCGAAGATCCGCCGTATTTTTTGTTTAGCCAGAAAGAGCGGAACCGTCATACATACAGGCCTTAACCGCTAGAAGATGAAAAACGGATACTCAGCCCTGAAGTTCTGCTTCGCATTCGCCTTGTTGTGTCTGTGCGTATCTTCACACGCCGAAGATATCAAGAAAATCCAGCCCACCGGCTACGTCATGGATCTGGCTGGAGTGATCAAGCCTGAGACGAAATCGCAACTGGAAGCCATGTGCCTGGAATTGCAGCAAAAGACAGGGGCACAACTGGCGATCGTTACGGTGAAGTCGCTCGATGGAAATCCCATTCAGCCGTATGGAAGCGATCTGTACAAACATCTGGGAGTCGGCGGCAAGAAAGATGATAACGGTGTGCTACTGCTAGTCGCTACGAACGACCGGAAGTACTGGACCGAAGTAGGTTACGGGCTGGAACCTGTTATCAACGATGCCCGTGCGGGCGATGCCGGCCGCATGATGGTGCCGTTCCTTCGACAGGGAGATTATAGCGGAGGAATTTCGGCTGCTTCTTGGCAGTTGGCAAAATACGTGGCCGATGAAAAAGGGGTCACACTGACTGGTATGCCGCAAGTACGGCAGGTGCGCCAGTCTAGCAAAGGTTCTAGCGATATCTGGGTCTGGCTGATTCTGGGAATCATTCTGATGATCTTCCTGGCGAGCCGTGGCGGTTCGAGTAAAGGAATGCGCGGGGGCGGCGGAACAGGGAGTAGCGGTTGGTGGGTAGGACCGGTAATTGGCGCAATAGGCGGCAGGCGGGGAGGGGGTTGGGGCGGCTCGAGTGGTGGTTGGGGCGGTGGAGGCGGTTGGGGTGGCGGTGGTGGCGGGTTCGGGGGATTTGGTGGCGGATCCAGTGGAGGTGGCGGGGCTGGTGGAAGCTGGTAGCAGAAAATATTTGACGAAATACAGGTGGCAGCGATGGATGGAAAACTAAATGAATTGGTTAGCCGATTGAAGGAAGCCGCAGGGAAAAATCTGGAGTCCGTGGTTTTATACGGATCGGCCGCACGCGGAGACTTTCATCCCGGCACCTCGGACTTAAACACACTGTGCACGCTCGTGTCGATCGACGTGAACGAATTGCAGCGGCTGGCCCCGGTGGTCTCCTGGTGGACACAGGAAGTGAAAGAGCCAGCACCTTTGTTTTTTCTGACGGAAGAAATACAGAATTCCACGGACGTATTTGCCATTGAGAGCCTGGACGTAAAGCGGTCGCACCGGGTGCTGTTCGGGAAAGATGTTGTCGCCAATCTAGAAATCCCGATGAATTTGCATCGCGTAGAAGTGGAGCGCGACCTGCGGGAGTTGTTGCTGAAATTGCGTCAACACGTCCTGCACGCAGGACGGAACGAAATGGAGTTAACGGCGGTGTTGAAGAAGACTGCCTCCGGAGCGAAAACATTGTTGCGTCACACGCTGCTGACCTTTGGCGAGGAACCTCCTGCCGCCGCGTCGGACATATTCGAGCGAGTTGGCGTCTTAACGGGGGCGAATGCGGACGCGTTTACCGAAGTCTACAATTTTCGGACCACCGGAACATGGAAAGAGGATTCCTTGCATGCTTACGACAATTATATGCATGCGCTGGAAAAGGTAATCGTCGCGCTCGATACAAAGGTTCCCAAGCGGGAATGGCAAAGAGTGGGCCACTGATTTTGTGAACGTCAAATCCTCGAGGTGTCTATGAAAGCGGGACTGGCAATTCTAGTTTTGCTGTTGCTGATTGCTCTGGTACTGGGTAGCGCGTATGTGGGCCGGCGAAACCAGATGGCTATCAAACGCGAAGCGGTAAATGGCGCGTGGGCCCAAGTGGATGTGGTGCTGCAGCGCCGCGCAGACCTCATTCCGAACCTGGTGGAAACGGTAAAAGGTTACGCAGTGCAAGAGCAGAAGGTCTTTGGTGATATCGCCGCAGCGCGCGCAGCATTGGTGGGGGCAAGGACTCCCTCGGATAAAATCGCGGCCAACGGTGCGTTGGATTCCGCGTTAAGCCGGTTGCTGGTCATCGTGGAAAACTATCCGCAATTGAAATCCAACGAAAATTTCCAACGGTTGCAGGATGAGTTGGCCGGCACGGAAAATCGGATTGCCGTCGAGCGGCGCCGATACAACGAAGTTGTGCAGGACTACAACACATACATTTCACTCTTTCCCAATAGCCTGGTCGCCAGCATTGGCGGCTTTACGCGGAACGATGCTTACTTCAAGACGGAGGAGGGGGCGCGGCAGGCTCCCAAGGTCAATTTCGATTACGGCAACAAGCCCGCCGGCGCACCAGCGGCTGCACCCCAGGCTGCACCAGCGCACCCTTAATCAGGGCAGGTTCGCGGCAGGAGAGCTTCGTCTACTGCTCGAGGGTCGCAGGGGAAGTGCCTCTGCGATTCCTTGTTTTCGAGGTCGGTGATCAGCGAAGGAATTCGCTCAAAAGCAGATGGAAATGATGAACGCCGTTTTCACGCTTCACGGCATAGCGCCCGCGATCGTAGAGTGAGGAATTCAAGCCACGCTGCACGTCCTCGCAGATGTGCATGTCTTCCTGTTGGACGACTTCGCTGAAATCGATGGCTTTCTTCGCGCGTGCCCGGACCTTCTCGGAATCCGCATCCTGAAAATACCACTCGAAGATCGCCATCGTCTTTTCCTGTGACAGCGGAACGATGATGTTGGTCTGAATATTGTCCGGATAAAAATTCAGCATCAGGTTCGGAAACACCCAGAAATAAAGGGCCTCTTTCAAGCCAACACTGGGTGGATATACGCGCTCATTCGTGTCTCCCGGCCGAATCTCCTTCACCGGGCCTAACTGCTGCGAGTGGTAGCGGGAGGTCTCTATGCGGTAGCGCGGATAGTCGATTTCCTTCATCAAACCGGGATGCACTATGGGGATGTGGTAGCCCTCGAGATAATTGTCGACATACACCTTCCAGTTGCAATTCACGATATAGTGGCGGCGTTCGGCAAGGGCGAGTCCTTCAAACGGGAAATCCTTCGCTTGCTCTGGAATCTTGCCAAGCCAGGTGGAGAGCGAAGGGGCATTCTCATCAAAATTAACAAAAATGAATTGCTGCCAGGTATCCACGCGCAGCGGCACCATGCCAAACTTGGAACGATCAAAGAACTCAACGCCATCAATTTCCGGCGTGCCAATCAGCACGCCATCCAATGTATATGTCCAGCCATGATAGGCGCATTGCAGGACGTGTTTGCAGCCTGATCCCTGCGCGATCGGGCCGGCACGATGCCGGCAAACATTGCTAAACGCTCGCAGTGTACCCGACTTATCGCGGGTGACTACGATCGGTTCACCGGCGACGTCAAAAGTGAAAAATGATTCGGGATCGGCAATCGTATGTTTAACGCCGTTTAGTTCCCCGCACGGTTGGCTGAGAGTTCCCACAAGTTGCCAAGTGTGCAGAAATATCCTGTCTTTTTCGCGAGCGAGCACGGTGGGATCGGTGTAGAAGTTAGACGCCAGCGTTTCCGCGCATTCCACCTGTGGATTCATGTCGAGATGCATCGGTTTTTTGGTCATGCCGAAATCCAGGGTAAGCAGAATGGTGGAGAACTGGACATAAAGTTAGCAGAAAGCGAATCGGTCGTGGGAATGAAGGAACGCAAAGTCTTGCGCTCCTCCAACCGAACTAGAATTTACGGGTTTCCTGGCGCGACCAGCGTTCCACAACAATCTTCGATTCCGTATAGAACTCCACTGCGTCTTTGCCTTGTGCGTGGACAATGCCGAAAAAGCTTTCCTTCCAGCCGTTAAACGGGAAATAGGCCATGGGCGCAGCAACGCCGATATTTATGCCGATGTTCCCTGCAGGCGCTTCGTAGCGGAATTTACGTGCGGCGCTGCCGCTGGTGGTGAACAGAGACGCTTGATTGCCGTACGGGCTCTTGCGGATGAAATCAATGGCTTCATCGATTGAATCGGCGTGAATCAGGCTCAGGACTGGCCCAAAGATTTCCGTGTTGGCGAGCGAACTGCTAGATGGAACCCCATCCAGGATCGTGGGCCTCAGAAAGTTGCCATTGTTGTAGCTCGTGACTTCAGGATTTCGCCCGTCGACGATGGGTTTGGCGCCATCCTTCACACCTGTGGCGATCAAATTTTCAATGCGCTGCTTGCTTTCCCTGGTAATCACTGGGCCCATCTGCACGCCGGCATCGAGACCGAAGCCGACTTTCAGGGACGAAGCTGCATCGGCAATGGCATCTCGGAAAGTTTTCTGTGCTTCGCCAATGGTGACGGCCACGGAAACCGCTAGGCATCGCTGACCGGCGCACCCAAATGCGGAATCGCTGATAATTTGCTTGGCGAGGTCCATGTCGGCATCGGGCAGGACAATTACATGGTTTTTTGCTCCGCCCTGACACTGCATGCGTTTTCCGCTTGCGGCGGAGCGCTGGTAGACGTGCTTTGCCACAGGTGTGGAGCCAACGAAACTTACAGCCCTGATCGTTGGGTGATCACAAATGGCATCCACAACGTCCCTCCCGCCGTTCACCAGATTGACGACACCTTTCGGAAGCCCGGTTTTTTCTAGCAACTCGACGGCAAAACGCATTGTCAGCGGAACGCGTTCGCTGGGTTTCAGCACCAAGGCATTGCCACAAGCGATGGCATAGGGCAGAAACCAGAACGGAATCATGGCAGGAAAATTGAACGGAGTAATCGCAGCGACTACCCCAAGCGGCTGGCGAATCAACGTTTCATCAACGCCGGGCGTAACGTCTTCCAGGTTGTAGCCCTGCATCATCAGGGGAATACCGCAAGCTACTTCCACATTCTCGATCCCGCGGCGAATCTCTGCCTTCGCCTCCCCGAACGTCTTCCCGTTCTCAAGCGTGATGATTCGCGCCAGTTCGTCGATGTGGTCGTCGAGCAAGTATTTCAGCTTGAACAGATACTGAATACGTTCCCCAGGGGGTGTACGGCGCCAGGCGGGAAACGCCCGAGCAGCGGCGCGAACCGCATCGTCCACCTCTGCGCGGGTCGAAAGAGGAGTGCGCGCAATGAGTTCGTTGGTGGCGGGATTGGTTACGTCTCGAAACTGCGCTGTGGAAGACTTGCGCCAGGAACTGTCGACGTAATTTAGGATCTCCACTACCGTGGTGGTGGGCGCACTGCTCATGAGAGTTGCTCCGTGCCTCCGGAATTGATCCAGCAGGACTTGCGATATGAAATATGTCGGTCCGTTCGACCGTCGAATAAGGGGTTATTTTAGCAAAAAATGACACATTAATGGGTGCTACTTGGTCGCGCCCAGCGCCTGGTAAGCTGCCCCAATCAGGGGAGCGGATTCATTCAAGACAACGGAGACGGGAATGTTCGACAAAACTTCGGTGAAATGCCATTTATCCCGGAACGATTTGAAGAAAGTTCCGTCCTGAATTTTGGGAAGGACTTTGACGACGATTCCACCGGCGACGTAGACGCCCCCGAGTGCCAGCACCTTTAACGCAAGATTTCCCGCTTCCGCTCCGTAAATTGCCATCCATAGATCCAAGGTTTCCACGCAAACGGAACAGGATCTATCAAGCCCGCTTTTCGTAATAAATGGAGCGGGGTCTGCATCGGGATCTTCGAACACGGGATGCTTCACATGGGGTGCCAGGAATTCATGTAGAGTGCGAAATCCGCGGCCAGAGAGGATCAGTTCCCAACTGACCTGCGGGTAGCGATGGCTCATGAATTTGAGCAATTCGATCTGCTGCGAACTGTGCGGGGCAAAATCCGTATGCCCTCCCTCAGATGGCACCACCTGATACTTCGCGCCATCCCAGAACAGGATCGATTCCCCCAAGCCGGTCCCGGCCGCCAGCAGCGCGCGGGTGCAGCCGGGAATCACTTTCCCCGGGTTCAGCACAATAAAGTCTTCGGGAGGCAGGTGTTCGAGACTGTGACCCGTGGCGCCGAGATCATTCAGTAGAACTATTGGTTTCACGTTAAGTTCGCCCGAGAGCGTATCTGCTTCGATTACCCAAGGAAGATTCGTGGCGTGAATTCGGTTATTGATGACCGGGCCGGCCACTCCAAATCCGGCTGCAACAATGTTGTCGTTACCCAGGTGCGGGGCCGCCTGGCGAGTGAATTCCTTCACGATCAACTCAAAACGGGAGAAATCCTTGCTGGCGAATCGCTGGCGAAAAACCGGTTCGAGCTTGCCATTTTTCTCTGAGAAAAGAGCGAGATTGCATTTGGTGCCGCCTACATCGCCGGCCAGGATCACAGGGCCTCCTCAGAACGTGAGCATTAAACCGTTTTAAGGGTTATACCACTGTCTGCCGTCTCGTTCGAGCAGTTGATCCGATTCTTTTGGACCCCAGCTGCCGGAAGGGTAAACGGGTACACCCGCGGTCTTTGCAGCGGTCCAGACATCGAGGATGGGGTCAACCAGCGACCACGCGGCTTCCACGCTGTCACCACGGTCAAACAGGGTCGCATCCCCACGCAAGCAGTCATTCAGCAGCGTGGCATACGCGCTGCGCGAACCGCCCCCAAACCCCTCCAGGTAGCTGAAATTCATCGTGACGTTGCCAATGCTCATTTCCGTACCGGGCTTTTTGGCTCCAAAGGAAATGGAGATTCCTTCATCCGGTTGAATATTAAGAATCAGCCGGTTGGGCTCCACTTCCCTCTCTCGGAAAACGATGTGTGGCGCGCGCCGGAACTGGATCATGATCTCCGTGCTGCGCTTGGCCAGACGCTTGCCCGTCCGCAGATAGAACGGAACGCCGGCCCAACGCCAGTTATCAATCAACAAGCGGGCAGCTACAAAGGTTTCGGTGCGAGAGTTGGGGTCGACGTTGACCTCTTGCCGGTAACCGGGCAAAGCCTTTTCCCCCAGCTTGCCCGGGGCATACTGGCCACGAACTACGGACTGGGCGACCATCTCGAGGTTGAAGGGGCGAATCGATTGCAGGACTTTGAGCTTTTCGTTCCGCACGGCGGTGGCGTCGAAGGAAGCAGGGGGTTCCACGGCAACCAGAGAGGTGAGCTGCAATACGTGACTTTGGATCATATCCCGGAGTGCGCCAGCAGTCTCGTAGAAGCCTCCGCGCCGTTCCACACCAAGCGTCTCGGACGCGGTGATTTGCACGTGATCAACGTAATTGCGGTTCCAAAGCGGCTCAAAGATGCCATTGCCGAAGCGCAATACCAGCAAGTTCTGCACCGTGTCCTTACCAAGGTAGTGATCGATGCGGTAGACCTGCTTTTCTTCAAATACGTTCAAAACGATCTTGTTCAATTCTTTCGCGGAGGCCAGGTCGCGACCGAATGGTTTCTCGATGATGATGCGAACCCAGGAATTTGGATTCGCCGGGCGGGCCAATCCCGCCCGGCCTAATTGCTCCACGATGTGGGGATAAACTTCCGGGGGAGTCGAAAGGTAGAACAGTCGATTGCCACCGAGATTCTTTTCTGCATCGAGAGTCTGCAGAATTTTGGCCAGCTCCGCGTACGAATTCTGGTCGGAATAGTCACCGTGGGAATAGTAGAGATTGGACGCAAACTCGTCCCATTTGGCGGGTTCGATGGGGCCAACTTCGGAAATGGTCTTGGCGGCTTCTCCAGCCATCGAACGGAATGATTCGTTGGTCATCGGCGTGCGCGCAAAACCAACAATCGCATAGCGTTCGCCCAGTGAACTGTACTGAGCGAGGTCGTACATCGCTGGCAGGACCTTGCGTTTGGCCAAATCTCCGGAAGCACCGAAGAGAATCACAGTACAGGGGTCTGCCGTAGCACCATAAATGGAGCTGGAGCGAATGGTTTCTTCGGACATCAAGGCCCTCCGGGCGTGTGCATTCTAACCGTGTCAAGACCGCCTAGAACTATACCTCAATACCAAGTGTTTTCAGTTCGGTAAGCAATTGTGGTGCGTTCTTATGGTGAATAACATTCATTCCCAGACGCCGCGGGTTTTCCAGGTTGATCGCCCGGTCATCAATGAATACGCACCTTTCCGCGGGGCGCTGAGTGACGGAAAGGGCCATGCGGAAGATGGCTTCGTCCGGCTTACGAACGTAAACGTAGCAGGAACTGAAGAAGATCTGAAAATCCTTGCGCAGGTTAAACGCCTCGATCCTGTATTGATTAAGTTCCAGCGGCTCGTTGTTGATCGACGCAATGAAATATTTTTCGGTCCGCGCCAAACTGGAGAGGACCGCTCGAGTATCTGCAAATTCCTGTGATTGCGCGAACATGAAGGCGGTGAACTCTTCGCGTGTAAAGGAACACGGCCGGTAGAAAAGCGTGCGATCTAGGTACTGGTTGAGGGTGATCTGGCCGGAGTCGAAGGCCGGAAACGACAGGTCGTGACGATCCTGAAAATCGTCCCAATCCAACTCGAACGCTTCCGCCGCCTGGCGACGCGATTCGCGATCCCAACCATTGGTAAGTACTACGCCACCAATATCCCAAAACAGTGTGGTAATTGAGTTCAAGACCAGCCTCCCGGAGAAGCCACTGAGAAATATCAGATGTAGGAAGGATTCAAAAGGATAAAAATATTCATTACGGGCGAGGCAAGGCTCTGCCAAGGACATGTTTCAGATTGGCTAGGGTTCTCGAAGTTCTCCCGTGAGATGGAGTCGTATCCCGGTTCGATTTGATTCGACCATGGACTCGAACTCCCCCAGGGTGAGTGCCAAGGGCAACTGTGAAACGTGTAGTCTGCGCCTGGAATGGGGATTTCCTCCGGGTAGTCTGTCGTAGACAAAACATACACGGCAGGAGGAAGTCCGGTTCCGCGAAGGTAGTTGCACGGAGGGAGGCATCGAGGACCACAGTGCAAGAACACGGGCACCTCCAGACGCCGGGGCAGTAATTCTCGAAACTCCCCTAATAATTTCCCTGCATCGGGCCAACGCCCAGGATCAATCAACAAAACCACGAAGCCATTCGGTTCACTCGAGCTGAAAAATGAGCCGACCGATTCCAGCAGATGAAGGTATGCCATCTCCGGCAGTGCGTGCTCTTTGCCAAAAGGTTAAATGCCTGCCTCTTGAAGTCGCGGCTGTGCTTTCGTGCAGTACCATTCATGGATAGTATCTCAAGAGGATTCATGGCAAAGTTGTGAGGCTGCCGGACGTTTGGCCATTCGACTAGACCTAATCCGAGGCTGGCACAGAAAATGGCGGTAGCATCTCCCATTGGAATGTTTCCGGAAGGAACATTTCCGTATCCGTAATCTCGCTGGAAACCAAGGGGACTCCCGCATAACGGAAGACCTCCCGTTTTTCGATCAGCTCAGGGTCGCGTTCTCCTTCTTGCGTGAAAAAGATAAACGCAGCTATTTGTACTCTAGCAATCGTGTTCCGCGGCACATCTCCACTCACGGAAATAAACCCGGACTGTTCTTTTCCCGTACCTCCATTAATCAAACGGCCCAGTCGATTGGAATAGGAGATCAGGAGAGGAGACCTCAGAAGGATCAGATTGCGACAAGAGGCAGCCGCCGCAGAGGCAAAAAACGCCAGTTGTAACGCTGGATTTATTGGTGAATTGTCAACGCAGAATCGGCGCATCGCGCAGCGGGAGACCAACGCAGATTTTCGGTCAATCCGAGCGACTCCTACCAACAGCGGGCCAAAAGGAAGCAGGGGACAGTAGGGAGGGAGAAGGTACGGCGAGCTATAGACCAAGGCTTGAAACGAGTAGCCCTAGCTGACTCCCGAAAAGGAAGGTATTCTCGCGGGGCACGGGGATAAAATGCTGATTCGCATTGGCAGGGTTGGTTCTACTGAGCTAGAGTTGAAAATAGAGAAAAAACGCATGATCTTCGAGGTTGTCTTCTCCTTCACTGGAAATCACGAACACGGCACACGGGAATTCGATTTTGGTTTCGAGGTATTGAAGTGCCGAGGGGGGGCTACTGGCCAATAGGGAAAACGAGCGGAGTTGCGGGAGCCTCTGGAGGGTGAGCAACGCGCGCCAAACGGCTGGAATTCTCCAAGTCCAAGAATACTGGGTCGACGAGACCCTCCGTTTTCGAAATGTCGATTGTTTCAGAAATTCCTTGCAGCAGTGCTCCACTATTTCCGGCAAGTTCACCCATGCCGAGATTCCCCGGGATGTGTGAGAACAGGGGTTCGTCTAATGTGCACAAGGAGAGGTCCTTCGGGCAGGAGCGATTGACGATGTTTTCGCTCAGAATTGACTGCGCTGCTGATCGACAATCGCCCGAAGGCGGCTTGGCACGAAGCCCTGGAACAGTTTGTCCATGGCAACTCCCACCAAGAAAAAAGGGAGAACGAACCCGCGATTACGGACCGAATTGGACTAAGGGATCTTCAGGGGAATAGCGAGCGGCCGTTTCTATAGGATCGAGCAGGTGCATTCCTCGATGACTTGTTACGCCATTTAGAGGTGGCTTGCAACGGGGGTTTGCGTAGCGGAGAATGTAGACTTGGCAGGAGGAATGAATGGCAAACGACAGTTGCGACCCGACACCAGCACCAAGTGAACCGGTGAAGCCCGGCACGCGCATGGTCAAATGCGTCAAAATCGGGAAGGAATTGCCGGGATTGGACCGGGTACCTTGGAAGGGTGAATTGGGGCAGCGCGTTTACGACAACATATCCAAGGAGGCGTGGAAACTCTGGGTCGAGTACTCCAAAATGGTTATGAACGAATATCGGTTGAACCCGCTTGACCCCAACTCTCAAAAAATTATGGGCGAACAGATGGAGCAGTTTTTCTTCGGCGAAGGAGCAAAATTGCCGGAAGGATACGTCGCACCAAAGGCCAAGGGTTAGCTATGTCAGAGACTGCCAGTTAAGGGGTGCTCGACGGGCAACCGGGGAGTCAGAGTGAACTTTAGTCTTTCGTGGGCGGCGCGAATTGCTTCTTCCACAGTGGCAGGGTCTTCCGCACTCGCAAATAGGAACCCCAGATAACTAGAACCTTCCGGCCACGCGCGAATGTAGTCATGCAATCGTGCCGTGATTTCCACATCCTGAATATGAGCCACGCCTCGCGCATCATTCTCGCCCTCTAGTTTCTCAAAGGTACCGCTGCGTGGAACCGGTATCATCATGACGCCTGAGGCCTGGCTCTCCCGGGGCGCATCCGACCCAGGCATTCCCAATGCGTGCCGCAGTAACAGCTCCTCCAGGCTTATCGGTTCAGTTCCGTTTTCTTTTTGAAAACGCAGCGCCCGCGCGCACATACCACCTATTGGGCGCGGGGCAATCTCGATAGGCCAGACACCGCTTTCATTCACTCGGAATTCCCCGTGGACGGGACCATGCAGCAATCCCAGTGCGCGAACTGCGTTCAAAAAACAATTTTCGATGGCTTGCTGCTGCCGAACGGGCAGCCGTGATGGTGTCACATAAATGGTTTCCTCAAAAAATGGACCCTGAAGCGGATCTGGCTTATCAAAGATGGCCAATGTCCGGAGTTCGCCTGCTGCTACGAGGCCCTCCGCAGCCACTTCCCCGCCCGGCAAATACCCCTCCACCAGCATTTGGTCGAGGTTTGGTTCACGAGTGGCTCGAATTTCTGCGGAATCGAGCAAGTGCTTCATTCTCGCTGCACCAGTCATGAATTCTTCACGATTGTTTGCGCGTACAACACCCTGGCTCGCAGACAGCGACAGCGGTTTAAGCACACAAGGGTAGGAAATCCCAAGCAGAGATGGCTCTGGAACAGGATGGAGCGGTACCGTCTGAAACCACGGAACCGGCAATCCGGCAGCCCGAAGCAGTTCACGCATGCGGTTCTTATTGCGGCAGGCCACTACACTCGCCGAGTGATGAAATAACAATCCCAGCCCTTCGGCAGCATACGCAGCAGTCGGAGTCGGACGATCACCGAGCGCCAGAATTCCATCGATGACCCGCCCTTCAAGCGAATGAATCACGTTTCGCGCAGCAACTTCCGGATTTTCAAAATGTGCCGAAAGCGCGTGATCATGCCACGGATCTTCCAACCGATTGCATCGATCCGTCACAAAAACCAGTTCGACACCCAGTTTTTCAGCCACGGCATTAAATGCTCGCGTCTGGTAACCAAGTTTGGAAGCAAATAGCAGCACCCGCTTGGATCGTTCCATGACCATACTCCAAGGCGATTCTAGCAGGTCCGAGGATTCAGGAAGTTCAGAGAATCGCCACTGTCTGGCGGGCCACTTCTTTCGCTTTTGCGAGGGGGACCAACTGGTCCCGCGTGGGCTCTGCTCAACAATACCAGGGTTCATTCAGGTACGGCACTGTGGCACGTGAAGCCAGCACGGGCCTGTTGTTCGGCAGCAGCTCGCGACCAGCGGCGAGATGGGCTGCTCGGTGGATGAGGTCGAATGCCGCCGTTCGACTGCGCTTCAGTTCCTCACTGCTTCTAACCAGTTCCTGGAGTTCGGTGGCCAGTTCGTCCAGCGCAGGATTTGAATTTTTCCAGGGATAAACTAGAGTGGCCGGGTCAAAAGTGCCGATGATTTGTTTCACGTCATCGAGCTCCAGGATTCTCGAGCCTGGCGGAATGAGCAATCGAATGGCAAGTTGGATGGGCGGCACGGATTCGATCAGATCCAGCGCTTGCAGTTGCGCAAGGAGCTCGAGGTAATTCTCGAAGCTCGTCCAGGGAGTGAACGGAACAAAGGTAGGTTGCAGGTTCAGTCCTGTTTGCCGGAACAGTTCGACAACACGAAAGAAATCCTCGCGTGTGTGCCCTTTTTGTAGTCTTTCGAGGATTCGATCGTCGAGCGCTTCAACCGCCGTGACTACAAATAGACATCCTGTTTTCCGCAGTGTCGGCAGCAGTTCGCGATGCTCCAAAAGATGCTCGACTTTGATGGTGACATCGTAAGTAAGATCCGGTGATTCTCGGTGCAGCGCCTCGACCAGCGGTATGGCGTGCCCCACACCATTAAAAAAGTCTGGATCGCCGAAAGTAATGTGTTGGGCTCCTGCCGCCGCCTGCTGGCGAATGTCTGCCAACACCACTTCGCGATCAACAATTCGGAATACACCCTCATACACCGGAACAATCGGACAATGCCGGCACAAATGCTTGCAGCCGCGGCTCGCTTCTGTATAGCCCGTCGTGCGGTGCTGCCCAGACGGCATCACCAGGTGAGCATACGATTGAAGCGGGGGCAAGCCGGCGCGATCGGGCGTCTGAAAGCGCAGCCGTGCCAACGAAACAATGGAATCGAGGGGATGGATCTGTGGAGCGGCAGAGAGGCCAGAAAGATGTTCGGCCAGATCGACAAGTGATTGTTCGAATTCGCCGCCAAATAAGCTCTTAACACCCGCCCTCTTAAGACTCTCGGCGGCAAGCGGCGCGTAAAGTCCGTACGCAGTGAAATGAGCATTGGGATTGAGTTTGCCTAGTGTCGGAAGCAACTCGATGGTAATCCGTGTCGCCGTGTGCATCGGAACATAGAGAGCAATCAAAGGGGCTTCGCGAATGGCGCTTTCATCCAAAGCTTCTCGAGACAAGTCGAGACACCTCACTTGATGCCCACGCTTTCCGAGCCATGCTGCCGGCGAAGCCAAGCCAAACGGTTGCCGCCCCAACTCATACGTGGAGATCAAGACGATTTTCACGATGCCCTATTATAGCGGCCTCCACGCCGGCCGCGAATTTCAGTTATTATATTTGTTCAAGCATTCCCGAAAGGACCATCAGGATGCCTATCTCCGCGACTAATTCGTTCGGAACCCGAGACAAATTGAATGTTGGCGCACAAGTTTTCGAGATTCAAAGACTCGAAAACCTCGAGAAACAAGGGATTAGCGCCATAGAGAAACTTCCCTTTTCACTGCGTATCTTGCTGGAAAATCTATTGCGCTTTGAAGATGGCCGCGCCGTGCGTGCCGACGATATTCGCGCGCTTGCCAGCTGGAAACCCAACGGTGTTCAAAGAGAAATCGCCTTCATGCCCGCACGCGTCCTGTTGCAAGATTTCACCGGCGTGCCTGCCGTGGTGGATTTGGCAACTATGCGCGAAGCCGTTCAACGTATGGGCGGCAATCCGAAGCGAATAAACCCGCTATTTCAGGCAGAACTGGTTATCGACCACTCCGTTCAGGTCGACAATTTTGGCGGGCCAAACTCATTCGGGCTGAACGCTGAACTTGAATTTCAGCGCAATGCGGAACGTTACGCCTTCCTTCGCTGGGGACAAACCGCGTTTCGCAATTTCAAAGTAGTTCCTCCGGACACCGGGATCTGTCATCAGGTCAACATTGAGTATCTGGCGCGTGTGGTGTGCTCCATGCCAAACGGCAGCCGTCTGGAAGCGTACCCCGACTCGCTTGTCGGCACCGACTCGCACACGACCATGGTGAATTCGCTCGGCGTGTTCGGATGGGGCGTTGGCGGCATTGAAGCAGAAGCCGCCATGCTCGGCCAACCACTTTCGATGCTGGTCCCCGAAGTCGTCGGTTTCAAATTGCACGGTCGCTTGCAGGAAGGAACGACCGCTACGGACCTGGTGCTGACTGTCACGGAGATTCTGCGCAAGAAAGGCGTCGTCGGAAAGTTTGTAGAATTTTATGGCTCGGGACTGACGAGTTTGAGCGTTCCCGACCGCGCTACGATCGCCAACATGGCTCCGGAGTACGGTGCCACCATGGGCTTCTTTCCCGTTGATAACGAGACCCTGGCCTATCTCCGATTCACGGCTCGGTCACAGGAGCAGGTGGCGCTTGTGGAAGCCTATTGCAAGGAACAAATGTTGTTTCGCACCGACGCGACTCCTGAGCCAGCGTTTAGTGAGACGGTAGAACTCAATTTGGGGACTGTCGAGCCCACCCTTGCCGGACCCAAGCGCCCCCAGGATCGCGTTTCGCTGAAAAATGCGAAATCTTCGTTCATCAAAGTGGTGGAGGGCAATCCGGTGACACCGGTGCCGGTAAAAAATAATGGCGACGCATTTGAACTTTCCAGCGGCGCCGTTGTGATTGCGGCCATCACTAGTTGCACCAACACTTCAAATCCAGCTCTGATGCTGGGCGCCGGCTTGCTAGCCAAAAAAGCCGTTGAACACGGACTTCAAGTGAAGCCTTGGGTTAAGACCAGTCTCGCGCCCGGCTCGAAAGTCGTCACAGATTACCTGCTTGCCGCGGGCCTGACGCCGTATCTCGACAAATTGAAATTCAACCTCGTCGGCTACGGTTGCACCACTTGCATCGGCAACAGCGGTCCCCTGCCGGATGCAATTGGCAACGCAATCAAAGAAAACAACATGGTTGCCGTGGCCGTGCTCAGCGGTAATCGCAATTTTGAGGGCCGCGTTCATCCTCTGGTACGAGCCAATTATCTTGCCTCGCCGCCGTTGGTGGTGGCCTACGCTCTGACTGGCCGAATGGACATGGACTTAACGACCGAACCGTTGGGGCTCGGAAAGGACGGCAAGCCTGTCTATCTCCGCGATATCTGGCCAACTCCCCAGGAAGTCGAGGCCACGGTTCGCGCCGCTGTTTCTTCCGAACAATACCGCAAAGTCTACAGCGAAGTATTCGAAGGTGATGCGCAGTGGAAGTCCATGCCCGTTCCCGTCGGCGATCTTTATCAGTGGGATCCGAATTCCACCTACATCAAGCTGCCGCCGTATTTTGAAAACATGCCCAAGACGCCTGCGCCGCTATCGGACATTCGTGGCGCGCGCGTTTTGGCCATTCTTGGCGATAGCGTAACCACCGATCACATTTCGCCCGCAGGTTCTATCGCGATGGATTCTCCGGCCGGCAAATACCTTGTCGCTCATGGCGTCAAACCGCACGAGTTTAATTCCTACGGGGCGCGCCGTGGCAATCACGAAGTCATGATGCGCGGCACGTTTGCCAATATTCGCCTGCGCAATCAACTGGCGCCTGGTACGGAAGGCAGTTGGACTCTGCACCTTCCCGATGGTGAGAAAATGTTCATTTACGACGCGGCCGTGAAGTACCGCGAAGAGGGCGTATCTCTAGTTGTGATGGCCGGCAAGGAATATGGATCCGGTTCCTCCCGCGATTGGGCCGCCAAGGGTACACGTCTACTCGGTGTGCGTGCGGTAATTGCAGAAAGCTACGAGCGCATTCACCGGAGCAATCTTGTGGGTATGGGAGTGCTTCCATTAGAGTTCAAATCGGGAGAAAACCGCCAGACACTCGGGTTGACCGGTCACGAAGTCTTCGAAATTGACGGAGTGGCAACGCTGGCACCGCGCAAGGAAGTCAGTATTTGCGCGCGATCAGTAGACGGCAAGAAAATCAATTTCAACGCAATTGTCCGCGTGGACACCCCGGAAGAAGTTTCCTACTATCAGCACGGCGGCATTCTGCAGTACGTCTTGCGCCAGATGTTAGAGTAGTTGCGAAACCTTTGAGGCCCAAATATACACTTTCTCGGCGGACATTCGATGGATCTTACTTCCTCCCGCTGCCGATTAAACGCTAAGGGGCAACAATGAAACTGCGATTGCGCAATACGGTAGTGCTGGGTGCCTTCGTGCTCATCCTTGGTGCGGGTCTTGCATTTGGGCAAACCGCTGCACCCCGGAAGACTGAGGCGCGATCCGCCAGCAAAATCCCTATCCAACAATACACTCTCAAGAACGGCTTGCGCGTGGTGCTTAGCGAAGATCATTCCGCTCCCACCTATTCCATCTGCGTCACCTATGACACCGGCTCCCGCGATGAAAAACCCGGCCACACCGGTTTCGCCCACTTGTTCGAGCACATGATGTTCCAAGGATCGGAAAATGTTGGTAAGGGTGAGCATTTCATACTGATCGAAAACAATGGCGGCGGAATGAATGGAACCACCAATACCGACCGTACCAACTATTTCGAGACGCTGCCTGCCAATCAACTGGATCTGGGACTGTTTCTGGAAGCCGATCGCATGAAATCGCTCGCTGTCACGCAAGCCAATCTCGATAACCAGCGCAATGCCGTTCAGGAAGAGCGTCGCCTGCGCGTAGACAATCAGGCCTACGGGAAAACTTTCGAAGCTATTTCCGACACCGCCTACGATAACTTCGGCTACAAGCACTCCACCATCGGTTCAATGGCGGACTTGAACGCTGCATCGCTCGACGAGCTGAAGGATTTCTTCCGCATCTATTACGCGCCAAACAACGCTGTGCTGGCATTGGTTGGTGATTTCAAGAAAGACGAAGCCCTCGCGAAGATCAAGAAATATTTCGAGGATATTTCCGCGCAGCCCCCGCCTGCGCGGCCTGACATGGCTGAGCCTATCCAATCAGCAGAACGTCGTAAATCGGTTGAAGACACCTTTGCGCAAGTCCCGCGCCTCGACGTCGTTTATAAGATTCCTGCCTATAATTCACCGGACTACATGCCATTAAATGTTCTGATGAGTATTCTCGGTTCCGGACAATCCTCGCGGCTCTATCAGAAACTGGTGAAAGAGAAGGAGCAGGCCGCCAATGTATTTGCAAACGCGACCGCGCGCAGAGCGGCTGGACTGGCTTCCGTCGTGGCCCTGGTCCGTCCCGGAGTCAAGCTTGAGGATGTCGAGCAAACAATTTATAGTGAAATAGAAAAAATTCAGACGGAACCTGTCGCCGACTGGGAACTGGAAAAAGTACGACTGAAATACCGTCACGATCATGCCGCTCAACTCTCGAGCACGCTCTCCAGGGCTGTCCAACTCGCCTACTACACGGTCGCCTGGAATGATCCTGAAGTGCTGAACACAGAGGAATCGCGGTTGGACGCAGTTACGAAAGATGATCTGCAGCGCGTCGCGAAGAAATATCTGCTCGCCACCAATCGCAGCGTGATTACCACCATCCCAAAATCAAAAACGGCAGCCGGCGCAACCGGCGAAAATCAGGTGCGGCCATGAGGTCGATGGATCTGACCCGATTTGCGAATGGCATTCTGGGAATTCCTGCCACTCTGTTTTTTACCGCAACGATGCTCGCCACGCCCACCCACGCGCAAGCTCCTGGCGATTCCAAGTCCGTCTCAGCCAGCAAGGTAGAACGCAAGAATCGAGCGCCAGTTTCAAAGGAGATTTTGCGCGTCAAACTTCCCAGCCCGGTCGAAGCCAGATTGCCCAACGGCATCACCGTGTTAATTCTCGAAGACCACCGTTTCCCCATCGTCACCGTGGATTTCACAATCGATGGCGCAGGTGCCCTTTGGGAACCAGCCGATCAGCATGGTTTGGCGGGGGTGACGGCCCAGATGCTTCGCGAAGGCACAGCCACACGCAACAGCAAGCAAATCAACGAAGATATTGACAGGCTTGGTGCTTCGTTTATTGCCAGCGCGCCTTTCGGCGACGGAGCCGCGAGTGTCGGGGCCTCGGGCCTTTCCGACAATTTCGATCAATGGTTTCCCTTGGTAACCGATTTGATGCTGAATGCAAGTTTCCCGGAAAGCGAATTGGCCAAGCTGAAGCAACGGCTCAAGGTGCAGTTGGTCCAACAAAGACAGCAGCCAAATTTCCTGACGACAGAACGTTTCAACGAGGCGGTTTACGGCAGTCATCCCGCAGCAACGGTTGCAGGAACTCCCGAATCGATCGATGCTCTCACATCCGCAAGACTAGCCGAATGGCACAAAGCGCGGTATGCACCGCAGAACACTTTGCTGGGCATTGCCGGTGATGTGAACGCGCAAGAAACAATTGTGAAACTGAAGGACTGGTTTGCGAAATGGTCTACTAACGAGTTCAAGGTACCGCCCATACCAGCCACCAAGGAAGTGAAACAGCCGCACGTCTTCGTGGTCGACCGGCCAAATTCTGTGCAAACCACATTGGCCATGGGCAACATTGCCATCGACCGCACCAGCCCTGATTATCCCGCGATGGTTGTGATGGATCAGATTCTGGGTGCCGGGGCAGCGGCACGCTTGTTCCTCAATCTGCGTGAAGCAAAAGGATATACGTACGGTGTGTACAGTTCGTTCACCGCTCGCAAATATGCAGGACCGTTCCGCGCCGGAGGCGATCTACGCACCGAAGTCACCGAACTCGCCATGCAGGAGTTCTGGATTGAGTTCAACCGCATGCGCGACGAGAAAGTTCCGCCCGCAGAGTTAGACGACGCCCGACGAGCCGTGGTGGCCGGTTTTGCGCTCTCCCTGGAACAGGCTGACCAGCTTCTCAATTTCGCCGAGGAGCAGAAGATCTATAACCTACCCGCCGATTACTGGGAGAAATATCCTGCTCAGATCTCAGCTGTAACCGCGGATGATGTGCAATCCGTATCAAGAAAGTATATAAATCCTGCAACCATGCAAGTCGTCGGCGTCGGAGACGCGCAGAAGATCAGTCCGATTCTTCAGAAGTATGGCCCGGTAAAAGTATTTGACACGCAAGGAAAGTCCGAGACATCCAATCCGGCAGCAAACTAAAGCTACCGGAACTGGCAAGGTCGCGGCCGGCAGATTTCTGCAACGCGGCACTTTCACATCACCTCAAGCTAGGGTTTTTCTTTACCCCGTCGAAGCTTTTCTCCATTTCAACAAGAGGACGATCCCGAACAAAACAGAAACCACGCTGGCCACTTGTGCGTTGGACATCCCCAGAATCCACGGCGGATTGATGCGTATAATCTCGACCAGAAAACGTGCGCTTCCCGTCAGTAGTAAGTAGTACGCAAATATCTCACCGTGAGTCTTCTCGCCCCTGGTAACTTTTGACCCCAATTTCCAAAGCATTGCCCCGATCGTACTCCAGATCAAGAACTCGTAGAGTGGCGCAGGATGAACCCGATCCAGAGTTGGAACGATTCCATTCGAAAAACTCATTCCCCACGGCAACGAGGTGGGTTTCCCGTAATCACCATCCCCCGATAACAGGCAACCGATACGGCCAATTCCGTAACCAACCGCCGCGGCCGGGGAGCAAGCATCCAGGAATTCTCGTACTGGCAGTCGCGCTCGCAAGCCAAGAAATACCATTGTTCCAAAACCACCCAGGAATCCACCGAACCAAGCAAAACCGGTCCGAGTGAAGAAAAGCCCAAGCGGGTCAGCGAAGAATTCTGCCGGTGATTCCAGTAAGTGATACAGTTTCGCGCCAGCAATGCCCATCAAGCCGGCTAGAGTAATCATCGTGAACGCGTCCAGCAGGAAGTTTGGAAAGGCAGGTGACAAGGGAATATTAGTCTTGAATCGGCGACGGTCAAAATCCGCCTGCAATATGTAGGCGGAGACGATCAAAGCGAGCGCCACCATCAATCCAAACGTTGGAATCGACAACGGTCCAATATGTAGGTATGGAATCATCTAGCTTTGCGTGGCAATCCCTTCAAATTATACATGAGCGCAACATTCGAATACGGTTAGGTCGCTGGACGCGGCCAACGGTGCAGCGCAATTCCCAGCGAGAGCCAGATTACCATCGCAATCCATTCCGCACTCGAAAAATGGCCCGGAAATACTGGCAACACCTTCATCAGTATGAATGTGAGGGAAACCAGTATGCCGAGCCCGGAAATGAAACGCAGCCTTCCATTTCTTTCCGTCAGCAGGAACGACAAACAAGTCGCGAACCAGCCTAGGGAGGAAGCCAGAGAACCAACCTCCGTCACGGGCACCAGGATCGCATCGCCAAGCAGCAAGCCAACCAGCGTTCCCGCCGTGATGCCGAAGATAGCGATTGTCGGAGTCAGATACCGCGTGTGAATCGCAGAGAAGGCGGGATGCAGCGTGCCACGCCTGCCATAAGCAAACACTAGGCGAGTAGACGCCACAAAATTTCCGTTGAACACCTGAAACAGCGCAACAAGGGAAATCGCAAGGATTAGCCTCACCAGCCAAACAGAACGAGTTGCCTGCTCAAAAGCGATCGCTGTGGCAAACCGCTTTCCTAACAAGCTTTGCCACGGCGCGATATAGGAAACCGCTCCGATTGCCAGAACATAGAATCCGGCTCCGACAAGCAACGCCATGGCAATTGCCTTGAAAAAATCCTGTGATTTGAATTCAGGATTAGCCTCTTCGGCAACTTTGGGAACGGACTCGAATCCGGTAACAAAATACGGAACGATCTGCAGAGTTAACAGAACCGAGGCAATCGGGGCGTGACTGAACAGCGGTTGCAGATGCCCGGGCGACCCGGTTGCAGCGCTGGTCAGCAACAACAGAAGGAACACCAACAGCACCGAAGATGTAGCCCAACTTTGGAACGTCGCGCTCGCACGAATTCCGCGATAGTTGAGACCGGCAAGAACCAATGTAAGTGCTACCCCCAGCAACAGGCGGGGTAAAAACACCGGCTGGCCTGCCACGCGATAAAGTTCCATGGTGTCCAGTTGCGGGAAAATGTAGGCAGCAAGTTTGCCCAGTGCCACCGCTTCCCACGGGCACACAATGAAATACGCAAGGAGCATCATCCAGCCAGTCATGTAACTGACGATTGGAGAGAAAATCTGCCCGGTATAAGCGGCCTCGCCGGCAGCATCGGGTAAGCGCCGAACCCATTGTCCATATATATAGCCGACGGGCAGGAGCAAAAGGCCGCCAATACCAAAACCCAGCATGGCCCCAAGCGGGCCGCCACGCCCAAGCCAGTCGTCCATAAGCACGACCCAGCCCGTACCGATCATGGTGCCAAATCCAAGCGCAAAATAATTGGCGAGGCCTAACTTGCGGGCGAGCTTGATCATTCCGAAGTCAATTCCGGGACGCGTGGAAGTTCGTCCGGCCAACGGCTGGAATCGTTATAGAACACAGAGCAACTCGTATAGCAAATTCGCTGCCAGTAACGAAGTGATCTCCGCTGAATCATAGGGCGGTGAAACTTCAACAAGGTCGCAGCCCACAATCTGCAATCCTTTCAACTCGCGCACCAACTCCAGTATCTGCATGCTGGTGAATCCCCCTACTTGCGGAGTCCCCGTCCCTGGCGCATATGCCGGATCGACGCAATCGATATCGAGCGTCACGTAGACCGGCTGATTGCGGAATGCGTGCAGGTGACGGCGGTACAGCGCGATGCCGCCCTTGTGATATTCCTCCGCGGTTATCATCCTGATCTTGTGCTGACGAGCAAAATCAAAGTCGTGCTCGCTATAGACCTGCCCCCGCAACCCCACCTGTAGAAATTTCCCGTCGAGTAACAATCCTTCCTCAATCGCGCGCCGGAATGGCGTTCCGTGCGAAAGCTTGCTACCGAAATATTCGTCCCATAAATCGTTGTGCGCGTCGAACTGGATGAGTGCAACTGGCCCGTGCACTTTAGCGATAGACCGCAACAGTGGCAAGCTGATCGAATGATCCCCCCCGACAGAAACCGGCAGTACACCCGCATCGAGTACCGGTTTCAT
Source organism: Candidatus Acidiferrales bacterium (assembly GCA_963741165.1). Classification (GTDB taxonomy): domain Bacteria; phylum Acidobacteriota; class Terriglobia; order Acidiferrales; family UBA7541; genus Acidiferrum. Next base: position 760,885 of record CAVUHB010000005.1, read on the forward strand.
CTGGTCCTCCACGCGCCGAAACGTATCCTCTATGGATAAGGGGTTCACCGAGAAGTCGCCAAAATCAGCAATGCGATATTTCGCGAAGGGATTTACGTCGAGTACCGGATTCCAGGGCCGAATGATTGCCGACTGCTGGCGAACATGGCGCGGTCCAAATCGTGGGCCGGGACGATATGTCGTGCCGCCGTCAAACGGTATTCCGAGCAGCGCGACATCCAACTCTTCGGGCTCGATCAAATGCGGCAGCCGCATAAAGGTTGAAATTCCACCGAAACGGGCGTGGACCAGAGCGTCGATCGGCTGCGGATGCGGCAGGCGATAGTTCTTTCGAGCTTTTTTCACTGACCGGTATGGTATTTGGCGCAGTGCGGCAAGTCAACGCAGACAACCGACTCTCTAGTATGCAGGGCCGGGGTGATTTGGATGAAGCGCCTTCGTGGCGAACGTGTAAATGGTCTACTGATCTTCGTTGAATTGATTTCTCTTCTTGTAGGCCATCCAGGTAATTCCAACGCAAATCAGCATGGGAGGAACGACCAGCACCAGAATCCCGCTCTTCAAAGCCGCAATCATTCGGGAACCCGCTCCTGCGGCCTGCGTATAGCAAAGCGCACAATTCTGGGCGAATACCAGACTGGGAACGAAAAAGGAAGCGCAGAATCCGGCGATCCAACCCATGCTCCATCTATTTTTGAGCATACTTGGCACTCCTTCCGTCAACTTAGGCTACTGTCCCGGCGACCTCATGCGCAACAGCCGGATGCTGTCCGACCAGAACATGTTCATCATCAATAACACAAAGATCGTGACCGGAATCAGCGACAGAAAGAGATTTCGACGCTCTTGCCCCAGGTGCATGAAGTACAGCAAACCCAGCGCGGCGCTGCAAAGGGCAAGCAACAGCAGCATGACTACTAGCGACGGGGTGGAAAAATTGCGAAACGAAAGCACTACCTCTGCCAAAAACAGAGCCAGCAGCACAAAATAGACCGGCAAGTATTTTCGGATCACGTTTCCCGAACTAGTCTCGGTGCTCATCGTGTTCTCTCCTTTTCAGCCTTAGTGAGCAATATTCGTGAGATAGACCAGTGGAACCACGAACATCCAGACCAGATCCACAAAGTGCCAGTACAGTCCTGTGGTTTCGACATGGCCTGGTGTGAGCTTCCCGCGCGAATACAGCGAGGCAACAACCAGGAGTGCAATCACACCACAGATCACGTGCAGCAGATGCAGCCCGGTGATCGTGAAAAAGGTCTGGCCGAACATGCCTGAGCTGATGGTAATGTTCCGGCCAAAGAGCTGAAACCATTCGCGGATGTGCAATGCGGCAAAGAGGATGCCTAATATCGCGGTGGAATAGAGAAAGCGCATCGCCTTTGCTTTGTCCCCGACCTTAGAGGCGTCAACTGCACCTAGCATCGTCAAGCTGCTGGTAATCAACACGAAGGTCATCAGGATGACATTGATGACGCTGGCCGATTCGAATGGTCGCGTCCAAGTCGGCGTGGCAACGCGAATATAGCCGTACGCAAACAAGAACGCGCCGAAGGTCACCGCGTCCGAAATGATGAACAACCACATCGTCAATTTGCGCGAGGGTATGGCGTAAGGCGATTGTTCCAACAGGGCGCCGTGCCCATGAATTGCAACTTCGGATTCGCTCACAGTTTTTCTCCCCAAGTTCGACTACAGCTTCATGCGGCACAGCCAGAACAGGTAGACCCACAGAACCCCGAGAAAATGCCAGTAGATTGCCGTGTTTCCAAGCAGGCCGCGGTGAAAATTGGTGTGGCTGGCCAGCACGCGCCCGGTCAAGTAAACAAGCACGCCGATCCCCGCCAACAAATGCAGCACATGCATAAACGTTAGTACATAGAAAAAGGAACTGTTGGGATTCGTGGCCAGATACAAGCCCTGCGCGCGCAATCGTTGCCAGGCCATGTACTGTCCCCCGCAAAACGCTAATCCTAGAACCAGCGTGAACAGCAGCCACACCATCCCCTCGCGGCGCTTCTGTGGGTCGGATGCGCTGCCGCGACAGAGTGAATGACGAGCCACTTCCATCGTGGCGCTGCTGCAAAGTAGCAGGAACGTATTGAAATAAAGTACCGAGGGTAGAACGATATGTCCCCAGTCGGAAGTCCCTTCACGCACAAACAGCGCACTGGTGAACGCCGCAAACGACATCGTAATGGTAAAGAGGCCGAGCCATATGCCACTTCGCGACGCGCGGTCGCTGGCGGCTGCTCCTTGTCTGCCCACACGGGCGGATGTGGGCAGGGCGGAAAGAGTGGCCGTGTGCGAATGGACTGTCAAACCCGTGGACATTTCCTGGATTCCTTTCGTCGGATCGAAGCGTGGCGAGCGGAACCACGCCCTGACCCAATTTCTTAATCACCGTTTGCAGTTGCCTGTTCCGGCGAGTCCTGCATAACGAAATCGCCCTTCGATCCCTTCACACCATACTGATAAGGATCGTGGTAAACGATCGGGTGTCGTCCGCCGAAATTGTTCCATGGTGGAGGCGAAGGCATCGACCACTCGAGCGTCGTCCCATTCCAAGGATTATCGGAAGCCGGTATACCCTTGAAGCGGCTATAGATCAGGTTGAACAGGAAAATAAACTGGGCGGCTCCGGTAACCAGGGCGGCGATGGTGATGAACTTGTGCAGATTCATGAGATCGGGTCCCATGAAATCATTGACGAACGAAGAATAGCGTCGGACATTGCCCACTAGTCCCAGGTAGTGGAAGGGCATAAAGATGCAATACGCGCCGATAAATGTGATCAGGAAATGCACCCTTCCCCAACCGTCATGCATCATTCGTCCGGTCATCTTCGGGAACCAGAAATAAGTCCCTGCAAAAACGCCGAATAGCGCCGCGACTCCCATCACTAGGTGGAAGTGACCGACGACGAAGTAGGTGCCGTGCAGATAGATGTCGATCGACGGCTGCGCCAGGAAAAAGCCGCTAACTCCTCCGCTCACAAACATGGAGATAAAGCCCAGCGCGAACAGCGATGCTGAGCTGACTTGCAGATTGGCTCCATAGAGGCTACCCAGCCAGATCAACGTCATCACTGTCGCGGGAATTGTAATCGTCAATGTCGGAAAGGAAAACGCCAGCGAAGACATCGGATTCATACCGCTGACGAACATATGGTGTCCCCAGACCATGTAGCTCAGAAACCCGATGGACATCATGGAATAGATAACTACCTTGGCACTAAGCAATGGCTTGCGCATACTGTTGATTAGAATGTGCGAAACGATCCCCATCGCCGGAAGAATCGCAATGTAGACTTCCGGATGGCCGAAAAACCAGAACAAGTGCTGCCAAAGGAGGGGCGAGCCTCCACTGTGAGGCTGGACTCGATCACTGATCACCAGTCCAGCCGGAATGAAGAAGCTCGTACCCGCATGGCGATCCAGAATCAGCAGAATGCAAGCAGGAAGGAGCACGGCGAACGCCAGCAGCGAAATGCAAGAAGTTATAAACCATGCCCAGGTAGAAATCGGCATGCGCATCAAAGTCATGCCCTTGGCACGCAGGTCAAGCGTGGTTGCGATAAAATTCAAGGAGCCTAGCAGTGAAGCAATGCAGAAGATCGCGATCGCCAGTCCCCAAAGGCTCTCGCCAAACTGCATCCCAGGTCCAGCGTCCTTACCAACCGCACTGAGCGGCGCATAAGAGGTCCAGCCAGCGATTGGTGGGCCGTCCGGAATCACGAATGCTGTAACCAGAACCACAAACGCGATAAACGTGGTCCAGAAAGACATCATGTTGAATCGTGGGAACGCCATATCCTCCGCACCGATTTGGATAGGTAGAAAATAATTTCCAAAAGCCGCGAACGGTGCGTTGGTTAACACAAAGAACACCATCAGCGTCCCGTGCATCGTCAGGAGCGACAAATAGTATTCGGGAGTCATTACCCCGCCCGGCGCACCAACCTTTGACAGCAACTCCAGTCCGGGAATCTTTGCGTTCGGCCAGACCAGGTGAATTCGCATCAGCCAAGACATCACCATACCCATGAATACGGCAACAAGAGCCAGGGCGTAGTATTGTTTCCCGATAACTTTATGATCCAGACTGAAGACATGCTTGCGGATAAACCCTTCCGGGGGAGCGTGCACTTGAGCTTGTTGGGCTGACGTCTCCTGCATCTGACCACCTCACCTGAACAAATCTGAAACTTGTTCGCACCAAAACTTGGCTTCGAATCGACCGGTTACGCTTAAGCCGCTTTCACTGTGCTGCTGCCTGCTCCTTCAACCACTTTTCGTAATTTTCCTGAGACTTCACATTCAGGTACGCCTTCATGTTGTAATGCCCCAATCCACACAATTGCGTGCAGACAATTTCATACTTCCCGATCTTCGTAGCCGTGAAATGTACCGCCAAATCCAGTCCGGGAACAAAATCCTGCTGGATCCGCAGTTCGCGCACATAGAACGAATGCCCGACGTCCTTCGCATGCATCAGCAACTGAATTTCCTTGTTGGCCGGCACAACAAGCTCGGCACTCACGATGTCATCGCGAGCTTCCACTTCATTCGCGGGATCCAATCCAAAATAGTTTTGGTTCCCTTCGTCAATCTTGTCGGGATGGAGGTTGCCGAATTTTCCATCAGCACCTGGATAGCGAAAGTAATACGCGAACTGTCCCGCTTGCGCCTGAATTTGCAGAGCATCTGCCTTCGGTGCTGTAAAGTACACGCTCCCCCAGGCCTTCTGCCCCATCACTCCCAGCGCAAGGATTTCCGTTCCAACAAACAGCACTGCAGCAATCACCATTACTTTGGCGCCGCCAGGAAATGACTTCAGAACACTACCGGCCTTGCGATTGGTGAACGACCAAATGAAGTAGGCGAGAACCAATTGCGCGCCCACAAAGGATAGCCCTGCTTCCCACATCGTTTCGTGCAATTGCTCATCAATCAAGTGACCGTGCGTTGAAATATCTTCCGGCATCGCGTATTTATTCACAACGATGGGATACGCCGAAACCAGCGTAATAATCACCAGCACGACAGCTAGTATCTTGCCCATTGCTCCTCGCCTCCGTCCAAGTGTGTGGACGATTCACAACCTGAACGTTCACTTTTTATAGTTTCCCTGCCGTAGGAAAACCAAGCCCTCATCAATAGGGCTTGGCTTTGAATACAAACGTAATCGTCTTTGTTTCGTTTCCACTGATTGTCACGTCTTGCGACTGTTCGCCATAGGATTCCTGCCAGGCGGTGATTGTGTACTTGCCCGGAGGAAGGGTTGCCAAGCTGAACACCCCAGTCTCGTTGGAGACTGCGTAATGGGAGTTCTTCAGAACTGCGAAGTTGCCGTGCATCCACGGATGGATGTTGCACTTCACTGGAATGAATTCAGCCTTGTCATACTTCTCTGTGATTGCAGGCGATCCTGGTGGTTGGGACTTGTTCCATTCGCGGTTTATCTTCGGCAACGGGTGAATGTTGTGAGAAGTCTGGTCTTCGTTTTGGATCTTTAATTCTTGATTCACGATAAACGCCAAAATGTGCGGAATGTACCGGCAACCCTTCTGCGTGAATACCGCTGCAGAAGTAGGAGCTGCGTCGTCCGGTGCACCCGCGGAAACATAAACCACTACATCCGCCAGGGTGTTTCCTGCTCCAGTCTCAACCGTCTCCGCCATGGGTGGCGTCGTATACATCTTGGCGCACGACGGCTCCTTCGACATGTCAATTGGCTTCATCTTGGCCGGCGTCCCTTCGTAGGTCACCTTGCCGGAAACAGTCCCGCCGCTAGGCGGTCCGGCCAGCGCCAAACTCGAAGCTGCCAGCACGGCGACACCCGTCAACCCTACATGCTTAATTTGCATTCCTCATTCCTCCTGAACTTTTAATGCCTCTGCTCTACGGCTTTATTCCTGAACCAGTGTAGGTATTCTCCACTTTTTGCGCATTGACGATCTCCGCGCCTTCTTTCGTTCCTTCCCACATCGTCAGTTCGGGGCTCTTGTTGTTGACCTGCAATGTGCGCAGATAATGCACAAGGTCCCAGGCGTCTTCCGGCTTGATCACATCGGCGAACGACGGCATTGGTGTGCCATCCAGTCCGGTCATGAAAATTCGGTACAGGTCCCGGTTTGTGCTTCCACACTTCGAACGGTTTGAGGAAGTGAAATTGTACGGGCGAATAGGCTGGTCGTTACTATCTGTCAAAGTTGACGCCGAAGGGCCGTCGCCCCGCCCTTCCTGTCCGTGGCACTTCCAACATTCCAGCTTCTGGAACAGTTCCTTGCCGTGCTGAATGCTCGTCACCGTCAACGCTGGTTCCGGCGGAATGGGAATCGGAGTTCCCGGCTTTTCCGCCTTGAAGCGCGGTGAAAACGTCTTGATGAAAGCCACCAGGTCCGCGCGGTTCTGCGCTGTCAATGTTTGCCAAGATGGCATGTTCGTGAAATTGAATCCGCGAACCAGTGAATTGTAGAGGTCATCGTCAACAGGAAGCATCCCTGTCGGCGTAGACCGGCACTTGAACGTTCCCTGCACAAAGTTTCTAGGGATCGGGTTCAGGTACTGCGCATTTTCTCCGTTCCCGTCACCGCGGGCCCCGTGGCAACCCCAGCAGTAGCGGTAATACAACTGCGCTCCGCCTTCTGAATGACCTGTCAGATCGCCCACATGTGATTCCATCTGTTGGGCCGACCCTAGTATGGGAAGAGACATTCCGAGAACGAGGACTACATAAATCTTTTTGAATGGACTGATTTTCATAGTTCCTCTCCTTAGAACGCGAAGTCGAAGCCGATCATCACACTACTGCTGGTCAGGTCGATTGGCGCTTGCGTCAACGGCGAGATCAGAATGTTTCTCTGTCTCACGATCGAGTACTCGTTGTGGAACGCAAAACCCGCCCGGCTGCTGATAAACGGGTAATAGCGGAAGCCGAACGTCAGCGCATCCACGTTGCCCGTATTGCCCGGGTTGCTCGAAATTGCCTGCTGCGACATCCGGATTAATTCATACCGGTTGATAAAGATCATCTGTGGATTGAAATTGTAATGCGTCTCAAACAGTGCACCATTCCAGGACGGCGCATGCGCTCCTTCGGGGAGACCCTCGGGACCCAGATTACTCGCTGTATTCGTCCCCAGGTAAACGCTGTCGTGGCCGTAGAAATACATGGTCGTCACATCCAGCTTCTTCACGTACCACATGCCGATTAGGCCGACGCGGTAATACGGTTGATTCCCGATTCCCGTCCCATTGATTGGCACTCCATCGGAGGAATACCGCGCATAAGTCGATGCCTGCCCCAAATAGGCAAAGGCTCCCACTCGTTGTAGGCCGAGACTGCCCACTTCAAACGCGCGGCTGGCTGCAAAGTAACCTTCGTAGGCGTGGCCCGCGGCGAGTCCGATCCCGTTCTGAAAATCGGGATTGCCGTCCGTGCCGCTCAGCAGCGATGCGGAAATGCGCGTTCGGTCGTCCCTCGAATGTCCCATCCACTCCACGCCGACCTGGTTGTCTCCGATTCCAAAGACATAAGTCGTTTCCGGATTGCCCGGCGATACCCAGGGCTGGAAATGGTAGTTTTGGTAGAAACCGCCGTTCTCTGAAAGGGTAAGAATCCGTTTCTCAGACAGCAGGTTGTCCAGCTCGAATTTTCCGACCTTGATATTGGCCCAACTCGAACCAAACAGGTTGCTGAACCGCAGGTTTGCTGACTCAAAATGGAATGCCCCCGTCTCGTCCGCTGACGGCACCAGCAAGAAGCTGAAATTTTTCGCCAATGTACCGGCGGTCAACAAATCCATGCCGGTGTAGTCAAATCCGTTTGTCTTGATGTTGGCCAAGTTTTGGCCGCCTTCGGTCGTGCCGTCCACCACCACGTGGTTGGCAGTTTCCACGTGCCAGTTCGGCGTCATGCGCAGCGAAATCGGCCAATACGCCGCTTGCTGAAAGATGGGGGCATCGCGGTCATTCCCCATTTGATAACCGTTGTCCTTGAACTGTTGGCCGAAAGGACTTAATTTCGGCCAAGCTTCATGGCAGGAAGAACAAGGCATTCCATACTTTCTTGCGAAAGCAGGAATCGCGCTTGCAGGGCCACAGTTGATGAGAACTGTGGCCAATGAAAGTAACACGTAGACGAGAGTTACCGAGGTGCGGATCGATCTTGAGCCGCTTTTTTTCAAACTCCACCTTTGCATACTGCCTCCTCTGATCGTTTGGCCAACGAACGTCGAGCAGACAACACGTGATTTCTGACTATTCAGTTGTTTGTAGGGAATGGAACGCGGGCGCATCAAAATTGTAGGATTCGCCGAACCCCAAGTTCGACCGCCCTACGGATGGTGCGCTCAACGATTGTCCACCGAAACTCACATCACCCTTTCTCCGTCAAGAGAAGATGATGGATTTTCGATTCCCTGAACCGAGGGGATGCTACTCTCACTCTTTCCCTGAATGCAAGAGTTTTCTTGCGTACATCAAAAAAATTGTTCAACTCGCAAGTCACAGTACCTTCGGGGACTTTCCACCGTTCCATATTCATATTTGACACTGGCGGAACTTCGCGTTACCACATTAGACGTCCATTCCGGCCATGAACAAACTTTCTCGCTCCCGTTACCCGCACTACCTTCTACCCGTTTTAGCGTATGCCTCTCTATTGCTTGGGTTCGCTTCCACCTTTATCTCGCCCGGCTCCCTCGCCAAAGACCCCGTCGTTACTGCCGGCCTAGTTCGGGAGTTCTCTGCTTCCCCGGAAAACGTCCGGCAAGCCGTTCGCGCAGTTCTGCAAGACAAGATCATTCATGGCACCCGTGTTTTCGATAAAGAGCCAATTCTGACCGGCGCGGAAGCTGTCGACTCCACTCCCTTATTTTTGCCCTGGGATGGACCCGGAGAAGTTTTCTACAAAATTCGGAAAGAAGTCGTCGCCCCGCGCCACTTTCTGCAAAGTGCCGATATGGGTACCATCGCCGTTCGCTATGTCATTATTCTCAGCGATAGCGAGCGCACTCGTGTCCGCATCGATGCTGTCTACGTTGAATCGGCACACCGCGTTATTCATGCCTCCGATGGCACAGTTGAAAAAATGGAGATGAAGGAAGTTATGGATCGCATCGAGGCGGCAGAACAGGCCGCCCAGCAGGCTGCGGAAGCCAAACGCCGCAAGGTAAGCGCCGAAATCGTCCACCAAACCTACGTTCGCCAGCGGGAGGACGAAACGACCCGGTTGAGTTCCGCCGAATCTGCCGAAAAACAGATCCAGCAACAGGTCGATGTACTGCGCCATCTCCTCGAACGCCAGGTGAAACAGCCCGGAGCCGAATTGAAGGCGGCACCCTTCCAGTCCGCTGCCACATTAAGCTCAATTCCCGTTGGCACCGATGTGGTGATTCTGATCGTCACTCCTCACTGGATGGGCGTGGAAACCACCGAGGGTCGGCGCGGTTGGATTCAGGAAGAAATGTTGGAGCTGCTCCCTTGAAAGCGATCAGAAAAGCTGCAATTCAACTGGGTTTCTTCTTGTTGCTTTCAGCCTGTTTTGCGACACCTTTTGTCCATGCGCAATCCAACGTCTACGCGCGTAGCTTCTCCAAACCCAAAGCGGCAATAGAGCAGGCCCTGAAAGATCTTCAGGCTTCTTCTGGCCAGAAACTTCCCATTTTGGATGGCTTTGTCGGCGAGACCGAACACCCGCTCGATCAGTACGAACGTGGCTTCTACCAGTTTTCCGTGGATCTCGTTCCCGCCGATCACGGTTCCACAGTGGTAACTCTGCGGGCCAGAATCACTGCATGGTATGTGGACAGAGATGTCGCGAAGTCCGGCTATCAAGTGCTGCTCTCCAACGGTCGACTGGAACTCGACATGCTGGACCTCCTTGAAGAAAAGCTCTCCGGCAAACCCGTGAGTTCCACCTCAAATCCTGCTGGTGGCTTGCAATCTCCACGCCCCAAACTCGATCTCTCCGGTGTGCCAGGAATGTCTAGTGGAAACATCGCTCATGATTCTGCGCCACCGGCCGACGAAGTGGCCGAACTTCGCACCCAACGAATCGCGCGTGAAAAACGCGTTCAGCAATTGACGACGCAACTGCAAAACTTGCAGGAGATCCAGAAAACCCAGGCCCATCCCCAAAATCTGGTACTCATCCAGAAATCAGGGACTCCCGTCTACGCAAAGAACGCCATCGGCTCCCGCGTACTTTTTGAGGCATCCCAGAATGACGAGTTCGAATTTCTTGATGGCGACGACGATTGGATTCACATCAGCATCTCCGGCGATTCTCGTGGATATCTGCAACGCGATTCCGTCGAATTGTCGGAATTTCTGACCACCAGGCTGCAATCTCCCTTGTCAGCGGATCCTTCGGAAAAATTTACTGCTTTCCGTGTTGAGCGGGAAGAAATCAGTGCGTTTCCCGGAAGTTGGTCGGAATTGCGAGGGAAACAAGTAAAAATCTATACCGTCCTGCCAGTCTCTACGAATCCCAAGGATTCCGGCCCGCCCGCTCGACTGAACTACGCTCTCGCGTTGTTTCAGAAAGGTTTGAAAGAAGCCACCTCCGCAAATCCAGCTCCTGAGGGTGTTGTTGTAATTTTCGACTCGGCCGATGGAGGTATGGCCGGAGCCACGATTTCTGAAATTCAAAAACTTTCCGCTAAATTCATTACCCGGGATGCCTTCTGGTCTGAAAGCTACCTAGATCCCGTCGAAACGTTTCGCCCGACTGCAAAATAGAGAATCTCCAGTTTTACCTTTTTGTGTCAACAGAGCCAGATAACTTCTAGTTTTCCCGGATGCCATATCCAACTAGAATACGCAGAATGGAATCTTGAGGAGAGGTCAAGCTCATGCAGAAACTGAACGCCGCAATCGTTGGATTGGGTTTCGTTGGCCGCGCACATTTGGACGGTGTGCGCCGACTCGGAATTCCGGTGCATGGAATTCTTGGCAGCACGCCTGAACGTACGAAAGAAGCCGCAGAGGCTCTTCGCTTATCCCGCGCCTATTCTTCCCTCGACGAACTTGCTGCGGATCCCACCGTCCAAGTCGTTCATCTTTGCACGCCCAACTATCTTCATTTCCAGCAAGCCAGCCAATTACTTCGTGCGGGCAAACATGTGCTCTGCGAAAAACCTTTGACCATGGACTCCCGCGAATCGGCAACTTTGGTTTCCCTGGCCAAGGAAGTGAATCTGGTCGGCGGCGTTGCCTACAATCTTCGTTACTATCCTCTCTGCCAGGAAGCCCGCGCACTGATCAAAAAGGGCGCTGTCGGCCAGGTGCGGCTCGTCCACGGCAGTTTTCTCCAAGACTGGCTTTTGTTCCCTACCGATTGGAACTGGCGCCTGGAATCCAAACTCGGCGGCGATCTTCGTGCCGTCTCGGATATCGGAACACATTGGCTCGACCTCATGATGTGGATGACTGGCAGTAAGGTTTCCGAACTTTGCGCGGATTTGGCAACTGTGATGCCTACACGCCTACGCCCCAGAGGCCGCGTCGAATCCTTCCAAAAGGCTCAATCGTCGGAAACCGAAGAAGTTCTAATCTCCACCGACGACTATGCTTCCGTCCTCCTGCGCTTTGAAAACGATGCGCACGGGGTAATGACGGTTTCGCAAGTCAGCCCCGGCCGCAAAGCTCGACTTTGGTTCGAAATTGACGGCAGCAAAGGTTCTTTGGCCTTTGACTCCGAATCTCCTAATGAGCTTTGGATCGGCCGACGCGATCGCGCCTGCGAATTACTCCCCAAAGATCCGGGATTGCTCACGCCGGAAGCTCGCGGCTATGCGGCCTATCCAGGAGGCCATGCCGAGGGATATCCGGACACTTTCGTCCAATTGTTTAAGGATTTTTATGAATACATAGCGGCCGGCGACTTCCGCGCTCCACGCACATTTCCAACCTTCGAAACTGGCCATCACGAATTGATTTTGTGCGAAGCCATCGCGGAAAGTGCCCAGAAAAAAGGCTGGGTATCGCTCGGCGAATAAAACTACGCCTCTACGGTTTTCAAATTGCCGGTGCGCGGGTCGATTCACGCGCTACCACTTCTGCCGCTATCTTGCGTCGCACCACCGGAATCGGGCGCTTTACGTCGACCGCTTTAATTGCTTCCAGCACAATTCCCGCGCTCATCGCGCCCATGGCTTCCATAGGTTGCCGCACGGTAGTCAGCGAGGGAATGGAAAGCCCCGCCTGTGCCACGTCATCGAAGCCAATTACCGAGCAATCCTCCGGCACCCGCAACCCTTTTTTCTTCAGCGCTCGCATCGCTCCAAAAGCCGTGACGTCATCGTAGGCCATCAATGCCGTAAATGATTTCCCTCGCCTCAACAGTTCTGTGGTCAATTGCATCCCCGCTTCAAAACTGGCGTTCGCATCCAGCGATTCCGGTAATTCTGCAATTTTTTTCGGATCCAATACCAGCCCCGCCGACTGTGCATAATTCCGAATCCCCTTCCAACGCTGGCCGCTGCTTGTTAATGCTTTCGGTCCGCGTAAAAACGCAATTTCTTTGTGCCCGAGCTGTTGAAGGTGCTCGAGGGCCATCGCCGCCCCGCCTTCGTTATCCACCGACACCGTGCTGGCCAGATCAAATTCCACCTCCCTGCCCGCCACCACCGTCGGCATCTGTCGCTCCGTTAAATCCGCCAACACCTTGATGTCCGTCACCAGCCAATTGGCAATGATGATTAATCCTTCCACCCGCCGGTCCAGTAGCATCTCCAGGTATCTCTCGAACCGTTGCGGTTCGTTGTGCGCGTCGGCAAGTAGCGACAAATAATTTGACTGATAGAGCGAATTTTCCAGCCCGCGCAAAATCGGCGTGCAGAACGGATCCGTTATGTCGAAAACCATCACTCCCACAATGTTCGATCTCTGACTTCGCAACGAGCGCGCAAGCGGATTTGGCCGGTAACCGAGTCGCTTTGCCGCTGTCTCAATCCGCTTCTTAGTGTCGGCAGGAATATAGCGGGAGAGTGGTGCGCTGTTCAGTACGATCGAGACCGTCGAAGCGGAATATCCACTTTCGCTTGCCACATCTCGAATCGTAACTACTCCAGTCTTAGCCACCTCTTATCCCTCACTTCGGTGCTGGATAGGCGAATCGCAAATCGTCCGGCAACCGGTCCGATCTCATCCGCGTATTGTATTCCAACTCGTATTGCAGGTGATCGTTGTCCAGTGGATACTCCTTGCCCCTTGGATAGGGATAGGAAATGGAAGTATGCCGCGGAAGAGGCTCCACAGTAAACGCGTGCGCGGCGTAAAAATCTAGATCCTTCTCAAATCCATCCGCGTAGAAAAAGTAATCGCGCACCCAGCCTGCAGGCAGGGTGGGCAGATTTCGAGGATCGAACTCCAGATTTAGTCCTTCCCCGGAACTGAACACCGCGAACTTATCATCAGACGACTGGAGCAGCTGCTTCACATCGCCGTAGCGCGTGTAATTCCCGGCCGCCCGCGCATACGGCCCCGTCCTACTCCGCCTTGCATACGAATAGACCGTGTCACTGGCCGGTTTCAACCGTATTTCTTGCGGATACCCCAGAAATTCAAGCGATGCTGTGGACAGCGGAACTTCATTCACATGAACTTCCTTAATCTCCGGTGTCTGATCGATCCGAATGGCATCCCAGTATATTTTCAGGTTTGTGACAATCCGTATTCGTTTTGTACCAGCGGGAATTTTTCCGTCAAGATCTGCAACCATCGTCCGTTCAAGCCCCGCAGGAAATCCCATGTCCTCGACGACTTTCTTCCAGTGTCCCTGCAAGTCCTGCGCCTCCACATAGGGCGCAATCACCTTGATTCCCGCCTGATCCGCCGCATACATCGAAGTGGCCGTGAAATAATCCGTGTAGCCATCGATCAGCAATCGTAACGGTTTTGCCGCATCCCACGGACCCAATTCCAATTCGATCCAGTGCAGCTTCGCAAACCCGGGGAATGAGAGGTCGTCGAAATTCGTCGCGTATTTCCGGTCTTTCTTGGCAATCAGTGGCAACACATCTAGGCCGCGTTCGTCTCGGGCGCTGATCGGAATGCGGGTATTCACCGATGCAATCACTCGAAATTCCGGAAATGGCGGCGCCGTCACGAAACGTTCGTTGGTGTTGACCTCCACACCCGCCGGGTGGTCGATTGCCAACAGCCTCACCTTATCCATGTAAACCGTTTCTTCCATCGGCTCCAGGAAGCGGAAACTCAGTTTTCCATCCTTCCGCCGGACCGATTTCGCCGGCACTTTCAGATATTCGTCCGGATCGGGCACATCTCGTTCTCCCGGGGCGATCCAATGGCCCACCACTCCAGGCCCGATCATGTCGGCAATAAACTCGTATTCCTTCCCGTTCCACGAAAACAGCACCGGGCACGAACTACCGCGCCGGTCGAGTTCTTCAATCGACTGCGTTTTCCGCGCGGACAACTCAATCTCATCCTGCGGCACACCTGTTGGCCACAACAAACGCAGCGCGTCGGTGGATTTCTCCGTTCCCAGTCCGGCTGTGAGCGGCATCGCATTCTGGCTCAAATATCCCGAAGCACCTGAGACTTCCCACTTCTGGTACAGCGCGCCGGCGTACAGTTCTACCTTTGTACCGAAACCACTCTTGTTGTCATTCAGCGGCCTGAAATCAATTTGCATCCAGTTGTTTTGATTCGCGCCGATATTCTCGAACTCGATCGGCGGCCCGTCAGCCTGCGTCACGAGTATGTCGGGATTTCCTCTGCCGCCCAGATCTGCGACAGCCAACGCCCGCGGTTGGCTCAGCTTCACGCTGTCGAGCTGCGTTTTCTTCGTTACGTCCGCCCAGCCTGCATCGCCCAGATTCCTCAGAAGGCGAATCTCTCCGCCATTGGCCCCTTCTCCAACTGCTACCAGGTCCAGCCAGCCATCATTGTCGTAGTCTATCCAGGAAAGTCCCCAACCCCGCTTCCACGCAAAGTCCGGCAGCGCCATACGCTCGAGCGTCTTACCTCCGACATTTCGCCACAAACTGATTCCCGGCGAACCCGCATGCGTGAAGGCAAGATCCATGAACCCGTCCTTATCAAAATCCAGCACCGTGACGCCGACGGCCGCCGGTAATTGCTCCTTGCCAAAATCAATCCCCGCCAACCGTGCGAATCGCCCTTCACGCGGATTCAGATAAATTCCAACGCCGTTCGCTCCGCCTGCTAGCACAAAATCAATCGCACGGTCGTTATTGAAATCAGTGGCCGCAACGGACGCACCGGTTGCCTCGACACCAAGTCCTGTTGCCTCAGAAACGTCGGTAAACGTGGAATTGCCGTTGTTTCGCCACAACCTATTCGTGCGTTTTTCTGCAATAGTTCCGGGCAAGGTGGTCAGATACAAATCAAGATCGCCATCATGATCGTAGTCGACAAATGCCGCCGCTACGCAGTTCTTCTCCCGGACGATCCCAGCTCTTCCCGTGACGTCTGTGAACTTCCCCCCATCGTTGTGAAAGAGGCGAACGCCTGCGTCCTCGCATACCGCCAGATCCGCCTTTCCATCATTATCAAAATCGCCTGCCGAGCATCCGTACCCCGCGCCCAAGCCACCCAAACCAGCCTTCTCCGTCACATCCTCAAATTTTCCATTCCCTGCGTTGCGCAAAAGATGGCTCGAACCCGTACCGGCCGCCACCAAAAACAAATCCGGTTTGCCATCCCCGTCGTAATCGATAAAGCAGGCTCCCCGGCTTCCATCAATCGATCCAGCCCCTCCGACAATCCGCTTCGCCAGTGATTCCTGTGTATAGTGCACAGCGATTTCCGCCGGTGCATTCGAATCTGCCCCGTGTACAAATTCCGCCAGCGAAAATTTCCCCTGATCGCCATATCCCGCGCCAAATGGCGTACTCAGCTTTTCCGTGGTGATCTTCTGGAACTTCTTCATGTTCTCTCGCGCGCTGTCTGCATCACCCTTTCGCTGATACGCCCTCGCCAATCCAAATTGCGCCGAGGCATGATACGGAGCAATCACCAGCGCCTTCTGAAACGCAGAGATTCCCTCGTCATATTTTTGGACTTGCGAATTCAGGAAGCCGATGAAATAAAACGCGTCGGGTTCGTCCGGAACAATCTGCGTCACATGCTGGAAAGCCGCAATTCCCTTTTCTGGATCGCCCAAATCCTTAAAAGCCAGTCCGAGGTTGTACCACGCATAGGGATCGTTCGGGAGTTTTGCAGTTGCTTCTTCGAGCGCTACACGGCCTAATTCCAATTTTTGCTGTGCCAGATAGGAAATTCCCAGATTGAGCCGCGCTTGCGCGAAACCCGGCTCCAACACCAGCGCCTTCTCAAAAAATTTCTGCGCCTCAGGAGCCTTCCCCTGGTTCATATAAGCCACGCCCAGGGTGTTCTGCCGCAGCGCTTCCGAAGAATATTTGGCGCTCCCCGCGGGGTCCGATGCCTCTGAAATCTTCCCTCGCGAAGCCGACAACCAGCCCGCAACACTCAGAAACAAGATACTGACTGCGGCAAATTTCCATCCGCCGGTTTTACCTGGCATGAATCTCATCGAGGAATGTTCTTTCTGGACGCGTGACGAAAAGTGGCCGCAAATCCTGACCTGCCGCCTACTTGATTGTCTTGGCTCCCAACCTCATCGTCAACCGTTTTTATAGTCGCTTTTTTTGCCTTTCCGCCGCTCGCTTGACGCCGACCGCCCCTCCCGCTAACGTTTTCGAGATATCACATGGCCGCCTCTTTCTATTTCACCATTGCCGAAACAATCGAAAAGTTCCGCCGAAAAGAAATTTCTCCCGTCGAACTCATCTCCGACCATCTAGAGCGCGCCCAATCTCTCCAGCCTAAGTTGAATGCCTTCGTGCACCTCGACGCCGAATCCGCCATCGCTCGTGCACGTCAGGCCGAATCTTCAATCCTTCGCGGCGACGCTCTACCTCCGCTCGGCGCCATTCCTCTTACCGTAAAATCGTGCATCGATGTTGCCGGCTGGCCCTGCCCCGCTGGATCACTTTTGCGCAAAGATTTCGTGCCCGCTGCAAATGCCACCCTCATTTCTCGTCTGGAAAATGCTGGAGCCATTCTTCTCGGCAATACCAACACTCCTGAATTCTTAATGGCGTACGAAACAGACAATCGTGTCTCCGGCAAAACGTCAAATCCCTGGAATCTGTCTTATTCCGCTGGCGGTTCGAGTGGTGGTGAGGCAGCCGCGATCGCCAGCGGCTGCTCCATGGGCGGGGTCGGTAGTGACGGAGGTGGATCCATCCGCACTCCAGCGCATTTTTCCGGGATTTGCGGACTGAAGCCCACTCCCGGCCGCATTCCTGCCACCGGCCATTTCCCTCCTCCTGGCGGTGCGTTTCCCTGGTTGGGTGTAGTCGGTCCGATGGCGCGCACCGTTGCCGATTGCCGAATTCTCTTTGAAATCATGGCGGGTCCTTGTTCGGGTGAACCGCTCTCCTCACCTGTGGGGCTGCAAACCGCTTCCATCACTAATCTGCTGGGTCTACGAATCGGAATTCTGCAGAGCCCAGCCCTCGGCTCTGCCACTTCCGAAACGCTTGACGCGGTTCACCAAGCAGCCCAGCTTCTCTCCGCTCAAGGTTTTCGTGTGGAACCCTTCTCACTGGAAAAACTCGACGTTGCTCTAAATCTATGGTGGTTCTTCTTCGGCCCGGTCATCGCTCATCTGATCCGACAAAGCACCGAAGGCCAGGAATCCATGCTGAGCCCCATGCTTCGTGAATATCTGGAGATCGCCGGCGCCGAATCTCCTGTCACCTTGGATTCTTTCTTGTCTGCTTGCATGGAACGCGACGCAGTTCGAGCCGATCTCCTCCGTCAATTGCGGGATGTCCCCCTACTGCTGTCACCTGTCTCTTCCGCACCCGCTTTTCCACACGGCACGGGAAATTATCGCTCCGGCGATCCGCACAACTATCGCGACACCATGCGCTTCTGCCAATGGCTCAATCTCGCCGGTTTTCCCGGATTGTCGCTTCCCTTCGGCCGTTCGAGTGAAGGCCTGCCCGTCAATGTCCAACTGATCGCGCGCCCCTTCGAGGAAAAGCTTTTGTTAGACGTAGCCGAACTTCTCGAGCGCGCGAGCGGCCCCTGGCAAGCCCCACCAAGTCTCTAGCAGCAACGCAGCCATACATTTTTAAAGCCAAATCGCCGATTAATTCGGCGTCACTTTAAGTTCCGGATTCGGAACCGATTTGTTCAAATCCTCCCGGTCGCGATCCACCTTCGCATCCAGGTATTTTTTCGCCTCGGCAAATTCTTGCTTCGCTTCCTCTTTTTTTCCCATCTGCTGCAATATCTGTGCCCGCGTGAAGTGCACATTGTAGCTGTCTGGCGCCAGCTTCAACGCCGCGTCAATCTCTCGCAGCGCATCTCCTGTCTTTTCCTGGCGCTGATAAATCTTCGCCATCCCGTAATAGGAATTCGCTGACCGCGGATCAAGCTCCAGGGCCTTGCGAAACGAATTCTCCGCCTCCAAGTCGCGTTGCATTCTCGTGTACAGCATCCCCAATCGTTCGTAGTTATCCGCAAGGTCGGGTTCAATCGCGATGTCTTTTTTAAACTCCTCCTCGCTCTTTTCGTTTTCGCTCATGTGCATGTAGGCAACGCCGAGATTGAAATGTAGAAATGGCAGCGCATCATTCCCGGCCTCCGCTTTCTTCAATTCCTCCTCTGCCTTTGGAAAGTCGTCGCGTTGCAGAAATGCCTTCCCCATAATCAAGTGAAATTCCGGCGCATTCGATCCCACATCCACTAGTTGCTTCATCGCCCGTTCGTCCAATGCAGTCTTTCCGGATTGGTTCGCCGCGACTCCCAGCACGTACAGGTACATCACGTCGCCAGACATCGCGCTCCACAGCGGTTCGAGCGTCGCAGCCGCGGTCGCATAATCTTCGACGAAAACTTCGCACAGCCCCAGCAAGTACCGCACTTGCTTGACGTCCGGCGTCTCTCGAAGCACGGATTGAAACGGTGGAATCGCCTCTCGATAATTCCCGCGACGGAATTCCACTAGCCCTATATTCAGCCGGATACCCGTCATCTTCGGTGACAGCTTTTCCGCCTTACGCAGATTTTGTAGCGCTTCCTCCCATTTCTTTTCACGCATCGCCACCACACCCAGGTTGGCGTACGCCGCGCCCGCCTGCGGATCCAGCGCGAGCACTCTGCGAAATGCCGCCTCGGCCGCGTTCAGGTCACCTGTCTGTAGTGCGCTCTGTCCTTTTTGGAACCATACTTTTGGGTCGGAACTTCCACCGCCCTGTTGCCTCGGTAAGCCATGCGCCATAGAAGCACACCACGAGCAAAAGACTCCACAAAGCACGATTTTCTTCAGCACTTTCTTCGCACGAATCACTTGCAAACTGTATCGTCTCCCGCCGGTCATCGCCCGCACCCTTATCGCACCCTAGCCTACTCCTTTTGGAAACTTTTCCACCCTCATTCTCCATTTCTCACCCCCCATCCGGTATTCTGATAGTAAAGCATGGGATTTTACTCTTGACAGAACCTCCGCTATCCGCTATTAATCCGATTTAATAGGTGCTTTTGGCTGGTTGTTCGGGGTCCCGTCGAGGATCAGGGATTTGCAGACGAGTGGTTTCGTTCAGGCGGCACTTTGACAGGGTCTCCATTTCGTCTTCTTTCCTTTCTTAAAGAACGGTCGAGATATTTCAACTCTGTGGAGGTTTCATCGTGAAGGACTATTCGATTCCTTCGCGTCGTTCTTACGGCGCGCAACTCCTTATGTGCTTGGGAGTCTTTACTCTGCTGTTCTTGTTTCCCTGTCTCAGCGCTGCACAGGATACCGGCTACATCGGCGGCACCGTCGTTGACAAGAGCGGCGCTGCAGTCTCGGGAGCGGAAGTTACACTCGTCAATGCGGGGGGCGCTCTTCACCGCACCACTACCACCAATGACGTGGGTGCTTACGTTATCCCTGGTTTGCCCGGTGATACCTATGACCTCAGCATAACGGCTAAGGGTTTTCAAAAATTTACTGCTTCAAAGATTGTTTTGAACGTTGGCGATAAGGATCGCGTTGACGTTACTCTCACGATCGGTGCGGTCACTGAAGAAGTCATGGTCACCGGCGAGAGCATCGCTCAGGTGGAGACCAGCTCTTCAGAATTGAGTTCCACAATTAGTGGCAAGCAAGTCGACCAGCTTATTCTGAACGGTCGCAACTTTACACAACTCGTTACTCTGAGCCCCGGTGTCGTCAACCAGACTGGCCAGGACGAGGGCACCGTCGGCGTGGCGGGAAATGTAAGCTACAGCATGAACGGCGGCCGCGTCGAGTACAACAACTGGGAACTGGACGGTGGAGACAACATGGACAACGGCTCTAACTCCACGCTGAACGTCTACCCCAGCCTTGAAGCCATCTCTGAATTCAAGGTGCTCACTTCCAACTACGGCGCACAGTACGGCCGCAACGGCTCAGGCACTGTAGAAGTCGAAACCAAGTCCGGGACGAGCGCCTTCCATGGCAGCGCCTATTACTACGGCAGGAATGATGCCTTCAACGCCAAAGATTGGGCACAAGGTTATGCTGGCGAAGCAAAGGCCCCGTACAAGAAACATGACTGGGGTTACACCATCGGCGGTCCTATCTATATTCCCGGGCATTACAACACTGACAAGAAAAAGACCTTCTTCTTCTGGTCTCAGGAATGGCGCCGCGAGAAAGTTCCGACTTCTTACAGCCCGAACGTTCCTTCCGATGCCGAACGCGGTGGTAACTTCAGTGACCTCTGCCCCACCGCCGGTACGCCATTTTCCCGCGATTCCACGGATCCCCTGGTTACAAATTACCCGGATTGTCCGGCGGCCAGCTCCAACGGCAACGGAACGTTCAATACGTTCGCGAATAACACAGTAACCAACATCAGCCCCAACGCTCCCTACCTTCTGAATTTGATCCCGCAGGCCAATGGCACAAGCAGTGGCTTCCCCGCATACTTCACGACCGTTTCGGA
Organism: Candidatus Acidiferrales bacterium; assembly: GCA_963741165.1. Classification (GTDB taxonomy): domain Bacteria; phylum Acidobacteriota; class Terriglobia; order Acidiferrales; family UBA7541; genus Acidiferrum. Next base: position 781,892 of record CAVUHB010000005.1, read on the forward strand.
ACCTACCACCTGGCGTGAAGAGCTGATTCGCGTTGACCACAACATCACCGATAACTATCGTCTGACGTTTCGTTATATCCACGATTCATGGCAGACCACCAACCCCGATCCACTCTGGGGAAATGGTGCCAGCTATCCTAACGTGCAGACTGCTTTCGGCGGACCCGGCACCAGTTTCGTTGCGCGTTTGAATGCCAACATTACTCCAACCATCCTCAACGAATTTGTGGCCAGCTATACAGCTGACCACATTTTCCTCACTGCTTTGCCTGCGGCTGGAGTCGACATTTCCCTGCAGGGATTCCAGATGGGCAGCCTCTATAACAATGGCTTCGACGGAAAAATCCCTTCTTTCTCTATCGGCACGGGCACCGCCTATGGAGGCGGATTCTCCACGGACACCGGGTACTTCCCTTGGAAGAATGCTAACCCCACCTACACCTATCGCGACAACCTCACCAAGATCTGGGGCAATCACACTCTCTCGATGGGCTTCTACTTTGTCGCCGCTCAAAAGAATCAGCAAAACTCAGTTTACACTCAGGGAATTCTAACCTTCGACGGGTCTTCCCCGCTCTCGACAGGGAACGCGTTTGCTGACTTGCTGCAAGGCAACATCGCCAGCTACCAGCAGGCACAGAACTTCATTTACTACTACGACCGTTACAAAAACTTCGAACCGTACTTCCAGGATGACTGGCGCGTAAACAAGAAACTCACTCTTAACCTCGGACTCCGCTGGAGCTTCTTCGGCCGCTACCAGGAAAAGCTCAATCAGGAATACGGCTTCGATCCGAATCTATACTCTTCGGCAAACGCCGGCATCGTTGACCCCAATACTGGCGCTCTCGAGACCAATGAAGGGGGAAGCCTCATTGGCCTTCAGTACAACGGCTACATCCAGTGCGGCGCAAAATCCAGCACCTATCCCGGTGTCTCCGGCGCCACTACGGGTTGCATGAACAACAAGCTCGTAAACCCCGCGCCTCGCATCGGCTTCGCCTGGGATCCCAAGGGTGATGGCAAGATGGCCATTCGCGGTGGCTACGGCATTTTCTTCGAACACATGAACGGTAACGAGGCCAACGCCGAAGTCCTCCAACAGGGCGCGGCTCCCAACTCTCCTTCTTCCACACAAAACAATGCTCCGGGGTACGACCAGGTCGGCGCTGGCGGTGGTTTGCTCTTCCCCGTCAACCCGATTGCCATTCCTGGCCGTGCAACTTGGCCCTACGTCCAGCAATGGAATATCGGCTTCCAGAGAGAACTCCCCCTGAACTTCATCGTTAGCGTCGCTTATGTTGGCAGTAAGGGCACTCACCTCGCAAACCAGCGCGACATCAACCAACTTCACCTGACGACCACCAATCCTTTTGCAGCCGGTCAGGCAATTAGTTCGGCTGACTGCAGCACGGATAGAGAAAACTCGATCGTTGGCCCGGATGGATTGCCCAATCCGGATGCTACGCTTGCCAACGGCACTCCCGTACCTGCCGGCGCCCTTAACAACCTGTTCGTGGCCTGCGGCAACAGTGCAAATCTAGTTCGCACTAGCTATCCTGGAATGGGCACTGTAACCAGTGTCGAAACCAACGCCAACTCCATCTATAATTCACTGCAAGTTTCTGCTCGTCGCACCGTTGGCGCTCTCACGTTCAGCGCTGCCTACACGTACAGCCACTCCATCGATAGCTCGTCTGATCGCTACGATGGCGCGTTCGTTGATTCCTACGACTACCTCCATCAACGAGCCAGCTCCAATTTTGACCTGCGCCACAATTTTTCGATGAGTTTTGTGTACGCAATTCCCTTCTTCAAGGAACCCGGTATTGCTCACGCCGCCCTTGGTGGATGGTCCGCTTCGAGCATCATCACCATTCAGACCGGCACGCCCTTCAGCGTGACCAACGGCACTCAGTTCGGCGATAGCGCCGGCTTGGGCAACTCCGTAGGTACCGGCTCACGCCCAGACATCGTGGGGAATGCTCATGCGGTCTCGCCTACGGATAAGACTGATTCAGCCGCAGGCGGCGTATTCGGTCCCCTGTACTACAATCCCGGCGCGTACGTTGTCCCGACGGGGCTTACCTACGGCACGGTTGGCCGCAACACCCTTTATCTCCCGGGTCGCACCAACTTCGACATCGGGCTCTTCAAGCGCTTCACCATTAAGGAAAAGGCTGCATTCGAATTCCGATGGGAAACGTTTAACCTCTTCAACCATACCCAGTACAACGGAATCAATTCCGCGATGGACTGCGCTGCCGGCGCAACAAATTCGGCAGGCGATTCAAGTTGCATAGGGAGCTCGGGCTTCCTGCACTTGAACAGCGCTCACGCCGCTCGCCGCATGCAGTTCGGCTTGCGGTTCCAGTTCTAATCCTTTCTACCGAAAAAGGCCCCGCTAAACCGCGGGGCCTTTTTTCTTTTCAGGAAAATCATTTTTGGATTGATTTTCTTCCAACTTTCTCCGTGCAATTCCGCAAAGTCCGGATGTACAATCGCCCCATGAACCGACGCACCTTTCTTGAAAACTCTGTAGCAACTGCTCTTCTCACTTCGCTCCCGTCGCGCGCCTTCGCTTCCGCGCCCCATGAAATCAACAAAATCGGCGTCCAACTCTATACCGCTCGCGACGCCATGAAGTCCGACGTTCCCGGAACCCTCGCCAAAATCGCTGCCATCGGCTACAAAGAGATGGAATTTGCCGGCTACTTTGGCCACTCGCCCGCAGACATCAGTGATCTACTGAAGAAAAACGGCCTCACTTCCCCGTCCACTCACGTCGGCTATGACATCGTGGAAACCAAGCTGGCTGAAACCATCGAGACTGCGCACACTATCGGCCAGACCTTTATCGTTTGTCCTTATATCGATGAAAAGATCCGCACCACTGCCGACGGCTGGAAGAAAATTGTAGATACCTTCAACAAGGCGGGTGAAGCCTGCAAAAAGGCCGGCATTCAATTCGCCTACCACAATCACTGGTGGGAATTTGAGCCTGACAAGGCTCTCGGCGGTAAATTCGCCTACGATTATCTCCTCGAATCGACAGATAAGAACAGCGTGAAGATGGAGCTTGACCTTTGCTGGATCAGCGTTGCCGGCCAGGATCCCGTCGCCTACTTCAAGAGGTACCCCGGCCGCTTTCCGCTGGTCCACGTGAAAGACATGAAAGCCTTGCCCAAAGTCACTCCCGATCAGCTCGCTACCTTCAACATGAAGCCGATCGAAGAGGGCATGACTTCTGTGGGCGACGGTGTCATTGACTGGAATCGCATCTTTGCCAGCGCTGACGTCGGCGGCATCAAGCACTATTTCGTCGAGAACGATTTCCCCAAGGAAGCTTTCGGTAATCTTGCCGCAAGCTATACCTATCTCGCAAAGCTTCGTTTCTAGGACGTTTGCCCAGGCAATCGGTAAGGAGCCTCCGGGCTCCTTGCATACCTTTTTGCCATCCCATCGTCTACTCGTGTAAGAGAGGTGTGTTGATGCGCTCATTGGTCTTCCTGTTGGTCGTATTGGTGTGTTCGCTCGCTGCGATTGCAGATGACTCTCCCAGCTTCCGCGGCAATATAGATCATCCGAGCGTCTACGGCGCCAAGCCCATCCGCAATACTCCACGAGTGAAGTGGAAGTTCGCGACTAAAGCCCAAGTTGTTTCTTCGCCTGCCGTCTTCAGTGGCGTCCTCTACGTCGGCAGTGCCGACCATCGTCTTTATGCACTTGAGGTAAACACCGGCACAAAAAAGTGGGAATTCAAAGCCGAAGCCGGCGTCGCCTCGTCACCCGCCGTAGCCGAAGGCACGGTTTATTTCTCGAGCTATGACGGCAATGTCTATGCCGTTTCCGCCGATGACGGAAAGCTCCGCTGGAAGTTTGAAACCAGCGGCGAGCGTCGTTATTCCGGTACGCACCTGAACGGTTCGCAACCAAAGGGCGAATCTATGCCTGATCCTTTCGATACCTACCTGTCTTCACCACTCGTCTGGAAAGGTGCCGTTTATCTGGGCAGCGGCGATGGCAATATCTACTCCCTGAGCGCCGCGACGGGAAAGCTGAATTGGAAATTCAAGACTGGCGATGTCGTGCACGCCTCCCCGGTAATCTCCAGTGGAACTCTATTCATTGGCAGTTGGGATTCCTACTTCTACGCCCTCGACGCCTCAACCGGGAAAGAAAAGTGGCGTTTCAAGACCGGTGAAGACCCTGACATTCACAATCAGGTCGGCATTCAATCTTCCGCCGTCATCGCAGATGGCATCGTCTACTTCGGTTGCCGCGATTCCAATCTCTATGCCCTCGATGCAGAAACCGGCAAGAAACTCTGGGTTTACAACAACAAGGGTTCCTGGGTTATCGCCTCGCCACTTGTCAGCGGCGGCAAACTTTATTTTGAAACATCGGACTCTGGAATGTTTCGCGCCCTCGATGCCAAGACAGGCAAAGAGCTCTTCTCCATGAAATTTGGCGGCTGGCCAACCTTTTCATCACCCATTCTTGCAGAAGATGTTCTCTATCTCGGCTCCTTGTCTGGCAAGATATTCGCCATTGACGTCACTCAGCAAAAGACCCTCTGGGAATTTCAAACCGATGGGAATCGCCAGAACGGCGCAACGTACACCAAGCCAGATGGCACTCCAAATTACGAGTTGGCTTTCCTGGGCGATTTTTACGACGACATGGTTGTAGGAGTGCAAAAGATGCGCACTGTCGGCGCCATCTACTCTTCGCCTGTTCTCGCTGATGGCGTACTCTACTTCGGCAGCACCGACGGAAACATCTATGCGCTTCAGTAGTTTGGTCTAGCGCGCGTTTGGCCTGCCTAGCCCGGCGGCTTCTGCCGTCACGTCTGTATACTTCAGCCCGGCACCGGTGTTGAACAGCACCACGCGATCTCGCGGCTTGAGAAACCCGTTCGCCAACAAGTGATCGTAAGCCTGGGTTGCCGTCGCGCCTTCCGGCGACAGAAATATTCCTTCATTCTTCGCCCAATCCTTCAGCGAAGCAAGGATCTGCTCGTCCGTGAAGGCCAGTGCGACGCCGCCGGACTCGCGCAAGATATCCAGCATGATGTAATCGCCATATGGTTTCGGCACACGTAACCCCGACGCGAACGTCTTAGCATCGGCCCACATCTGGCTTACGCTTTCGCCTTTTTCATACGCGCGCGCCATCGGTGCGCATCCCGCCGACTGTACCGCAATCATCTTTGGGCGTTTGCCCGGCCGTACCCATCCCAGCTCTTCCAGTTCGCCAAACGCTTTCCACATTCCGATCAGTCCCACTCCCCCACCAGTCGGATAAAACACGGCGTCCGGGAATTCCCATCCGAGTTGCTCCACCAACTCGTACCCCATTGTCTTCTTGCCTTCGATACGGAATGGTTCTTTCAGCGTCGAAATATCAAACCAGCCTTCCTTTTCTTTGCGCTCCGCTACCATTTTTCCGCAATCGGAAATCAGTCCATCGACCAGCGTCACCTTCGCTCCATACAATTCCGCTTCCACATAATTTGCGAACGGCACATCTTTTGGCATGAAGATGTTTGCTTCAATTCCCGCCGCCGCCGCATACGCCGCCAGCGCTCCCGCGGCATTCCCCGCCGAGGGCACTGCCAATTTCTTTAATCCATAGTGCCGAGCCATCGTCACCGCCAGCGCCAGCCCGCGAGCCTTGAAACTTCCCGTCGGATTCGCGCCTTCTTCCTTCAAATACACATGGGGATAGCGTCTGCTGTGAACCAGCGGCGTCCAGCCTTCACCCAGCGTCACCGGCCAAACTTCCGGTAGCACGCTGCGATACCGCCACATTCCGGCCCAGCCGGCAACGGCACCATCTTTTGAAACCTGCTCGCGCGCCGCAAGGCCGTGCAGTCCGTTCAGCTGATATCGAACGTAAAACGCACCCGCACACTGCGGGCAAACTGTCTGTGGTTTTTCTGCAGAAACTTTTTCGTGGCAACGCGAACATTCTAAATGGCTGATCTTTGGCATGATGCGAAGATATCAGTGGGTTTATCCTTCGGCAAGCGTATGAGAATCACCCGAATAAGTTTCCATTCTTGCCGCCGTTGTTGCGCTATCATGGCCAGTTGACTCACCGAGACTCTCAGGAAATGAGGCAGCTTGGCCGAGCGAACCCCTAAACTCTTTCGCATACTTATCTCGGCGGGATTGTTGCTCTTCGCTGCTGCCGCGTTTCTCCCGTTTTTCCTGCAAGGCCACTCTGCCGCATTCATCGCCGTTCGCTGGACCGGAATCGCCCTTCTCGCGATCGCCGGCCTTCAACGTAGCTCCTTAACTTTCTGGATCTTCTTCGCCATGTTCGCCGGACTCGAACTCGGCCTCGATCGCCCAGACCTCGCCGTCCATCTGCGTTTCCTTAGTGATATTTTCTTGCGCCTCATCAAAGTCATCGTCGCCCCACTAATCCTCGGCACGCTCGTCACCGGAATTGCCGGTCACAGCGACCTGAAAAAAGTTGGCCGCATCGGCCTCCGCAGCCTCATCTACTTCGAAGTTGTCACCACCATCGCTTTGTTCATTGGAGTCGCCGCTATCAACCTCAGTCGTGCGGGCGTTGGTCTGGTTTTACCCGCCGCCTCAGTGATGGAAGCGCCGCAAAACACAGTTCCCCCCCGATGGGACGAATTCCTGGTCCACATTTTTCCCGAAAACCTCGTCAGGTCCGTCGGCGAGAACCAAATCTTACAAGTCGCCGTTTTTGCCGTTATTTTCGGCATCGCCTTGATGCGTGTTCCCGAACGCCTCCGGCAGCCCGTACTGAGCTTCGCTGAATCTTTTACGCAGACCATGTTCAAGTTCACCAACATCGTCATGTACTACGCCCCCATCGGCGTTGGAGCGGCCATGGCCTACACCGTCGGCCACATGGGCACTGGCGTTCTTCTTCCCCTTGGCAAACTAGTCCTCACCGCCTATGGAGCACTGATCGTGTTTCTCACGTGTGTCCTGCTGCCAATCGCTCTCACCGCGCGCCTTCCGCTCACCCGCCTCATCCGTTATATCGCCGAGCCCGCCACCATCGCCTTCGCTACCAGTACTTCTGAGGCTGCCCTTCCCCGCGCCATGGAAAACATGGAAGCGTTCGGTGTTCCCCGTCAGATTGTCGCGTTCGTTATTCCCGCAGGTTACAGCTTCAATCTCGATGGCTCCACGCTGTACCTCGCTCTCGCCTCCATCTTTGTCGCGCAAGCCGCCGGCATGCACATGTCCTGGACCGATCAATTGATGATGGTCCTCGTCCTCATGCTCACCAGCAAAGGTGTCGCCGGTGTTCCTCGCGCCGTACTTGTCGTTCTGATGGCCACTGCCTCCACCTTCCATCTCCCAAGTGAACCCATTTTCATCCTCTTGGGCGTCGACGCATTGATCGACATGGTCCGCACTTCCGTCAATGTCATCGGCAACTGCCTCGCAAGCGCCGTAATCGCCCGCTGGGAGGGCGAACTCATCGAAGCTACTCCCAACGAGCCATCTTCTTCCTGAGTTTTGGGGGAGCACACTGTTTCGCAGGGCAAAAACCAGACCAACTATCCGATCTTACAGACAGCTGGGTCAGCCTGGGCGAAGCGAAGGATCTCACTTTTGACAGACTTCAGGCACCAACCTTAATTCCTTTTGACAATGCAAATCGTGATTGTTTTTTACGACTCCGGAATCGGTGGGCACCCAGGAAATTCGGCAATCGCAACATTCCCGATGTACCGCAGATCCTCAATTCCGATTTTGCTGGTGTAAAACCCGTCACAGGTCATATCTCGCAAACCCGCGAAAAACGCCACGCCCTGACTTAGCGTTGGCTCGACCTTCGCATTCTTCCTGTACGCAATCAGGTCCAGCACTTCTATCTTCTGGGCGGCCGTGCATTCCAGAAATGTATTGCCGTACTTGTCCGCACAAAAATTGTCCAGCCACATCAACCCGCCGCCTAGCTCCAACTGAAACTCCTCGTTCTCGCTGGTCAGCAGATCAATGAACTCCGGCGCCCCCGCTTCCACCGCTCCGCCAGAATTCTCATCTTTCGGGATAATCGCGTCGCACAGCGTGCACAGCGTCTCGTACTGTTTTGCCGAGAAATACTTAGGCGCGTATTTCCCCGTCACTACGCTGGTTTTTTCCTTGTGTACCATCTGGTGAGCAAGAGCCGCTGCTTCCGAGGGTATTACCTGCAACACCGACCCGCCCGCCACGCCCATGGACAGGTTCCTTAACAAATCGCGCCTAGAAATTCCCTGCATCGTTAACTCCTCACTTCGTTCGTTCCGCTCTTGCGCGCTAGTTACAGACTCCCGTTCTTCGCCTGCTCCAGCAGATAATCTGAGGCCCTCCACGACAGCGCCATGATCGTCAAGGTCGGATTTTTGTCCGGGTTTGTCACCAGTGGCGCTCCGTCCGTCACAAAAAGGTTCTTCACGTCGTGTGCCTGGCAATATCCGTTCAGTACAGAAGTCTTGGGATCCGCGCCCATTCTTGCCGTACCCACCTCATGGATGATTTTTCCACCGTCTTCAATTCCAAACGCGTTCGGCCCGTCAATCGGCGTCTTCGTCCGGTATTCCCCGCCCATCGCCTCAACAATAGCTTTAAACGTCTCCTGCATGTCCTTGGCTTGGCGAATTTCGTAATCGCTCCACTTAAAGTGGAATCTCAGAACCGGAATTCCCCACCGGTCCACAATATCCGGATCCAGTTCGCAATATGTGTCGGGATTCGGCACCATCTCACCTCGCCCCGCGAATCCGATCTCCGTCCCGTATCGCTTCCGGCAGGTACGCTTCAAATCTGCTCCGTAGCCCTCGAACTCCTCGCACACGTTGTCGAACATCCCGGCTCCGGGCATTTCCCGCCCGCCACCGATTTCAATGTGATAGCCGCGAGGGAAATCATTATTCCGATCGTATTTCCACCATGGAATGTACATGTGCATTCCGCCCGTTCCATCGTGGTTGTGCGGCGGCATCTTTTCCAATTGCGGCACGTAGCCATTTCCGCCACTTCCGACGGAATCCATCAGGTATCGCCCCACCGTTCCCGAGGAATTTGCCAGCCCGTCTGGGAATAGCTTTGATTTTGAATTCAGTAGCAATCGCGCCGATTCGCAAGCACTGGCCGCCACTACCACCGCGCGAGCCATCACTCGCTTCTCGGACCTTGTGTCTTTGTCGACGTAGGAAACGCCCGTGGCTTTCCCGTCAGGTCCCACCAAGATCTCTCGTGCCATCGCCCCCGTAATCAGCATCAACTTCCCTGTCTTCATGGCTGGCGGCAGCAACACCTGGCTCGAACTGAAGTTTGACGCCGTAACGCATCCGCGCCCGCATTGCCCGCAATAATGGCAAGGCGCGCGCCCGTTCAGCGCCTTCGTCAACACCGCCAGGCGGGAAGGAATGCACGTGATCTTCAGTTTGTCGCACGCTTTCTTGATCAGTAGTTCACTGCAACGCGGCTTCGGCGGTGGCAGAAACACTCCATCCGGTGCGCTCGGCACATTTTCCTTGGTTCCAAATACCCCGATGTACCCTTCCACCTTGTCATAGTACGGCGCGATCTCTTCATAGCTGATCGGCCAGTCGTCCCCGATCCCGTCCCGCGTCTTCGACGTGAAATCCACCGGAGCAAATCGCAGCGCGATTCGTCCCCAGTGATTCGTCCGCCCGCCAACAATCCGCGATCGAAACCATTGAAAATTTGACCCGCGCGCGGAAGTGTAAGGTTCACCTTCAATCTTCCACGCCCCATTCGGCGCCAGAAATTCTCCAAAATCTTTCGCCGCTCTTCCTCCGACGCCGACCCCGCGGTGGGGCACTTCGTACGGCCATACCATCATCTTGAAATCTTTTTCTGGATGAACTTGCGGCCCGGCCTCCAGCATCACCACACTCAGGCCGCCCTCGGTCAGAATCTTCGCCGCCATTCCTCCGCCAGCGCCAGATCCGATTACACACGCGTCGTATGTCTTTGGAGAACGCATCACCTGAGCCATCAATCCCCCGTTATAGTTCGCCTTTTTTCATTTTGGATACCGCGTAGTCGCACGCCCGCGCCGTAATCGCCATGTAGGTCAGCGAAGGATTAACGCATGACGCCGACGTCATACACGCTCCATCCGTCACGAATAGATTTTTCACATCGTGCGCCTGATTATAGGCATTCAACACTGAAGTCTTCGGATCGCGGCCCATCCTCGCCGTTCCCAATTCGTGGATTGACAGCCCCGGTGGCGTTATGTGCATCGACACGGAAATCTCTCGGGCTCCTGCAGACGCCAGCATCTCCGCTGCCTGCGTATAAATGTCCCGATGCATCGCTTTCTCGTTTTCGCCCCACTCGCAATGGATCTTCAGCGTAGGAATTCCCCAGGCGTCGAGTTTGGTCTTTTCAACCTCCACATAATTGTCGTGATTCGGCAAACACTCTCCAAACCCGCCGATATCGAGCGTCCACGGCCCCGGCTCCCGAATAGCGTGCTTGAATTCGGCTCCAAGCCCAGCCATCCGCAGCGCACGGCCCCACCCTTCGCGTGAACCACCTCCCTGAAATCCGTAACCGCGCACAAAATCTTTTTGTTTCGTCTTCACATTTCGAAAGCGTGGAATATATATCCCGTTTGGCCGGTTACCGAATGGCATTTTATCTTCATGCCCCGGCATGATTCCCGAAGCGCCGCCACCCATATGGTGATCCATTAAATTGTGTCCAAGTTCGCCGCTACTGTTCGCCAACCCAGTCGGAAATTCAGCAGTAGCCGAATTCAGCATGATCCGCGTCGATTCGAGCGTCGAAGCGCACAAGAACACGATCTTTCCTTTGAACTCCATCGCATTCTTGCTTTCCGCATCAATCACGCGAACCCCGGATATGCGCCGCGTACTCGAATCAAAAATCAGGCTATGGACCACGCTGTACGGCCGGATCGTAAGCTTTCCCGTCTTTTGCGCAGCGGGCAGCGTTGAATTCAAGCTGCTGAAGTAGGAGCTCGTGATGCATCCGCGATGGCAGATTCCGCAATAATGGCAGGCCGCGCGGCCCTTGTGTGTCCGCGTCAGCACGGCTGCCCGCCCGATCGTCATGATTCGATCGTCGTAGTTTTTTGCCAGCGCCTCGCGCAGGTCATGTTCCACGCACGTCATTTCCATGGGCGGCAGAAATTTCCCATCCGGCAACTGCGGAAGTCCTTCCTCCTGCCCGCTGATCCCCGCGAAATCTTCCACGTAGTCGTACCAAGGCGCAATGTCCTGATAGCGGATCGGCCAATCCACCCCAATGCCTTCTTTCAGATTCGCCGCAAAGTCCAGATCGCTCCATCGGTAGCTCTGGCGCCCCCAGGTGATCGACTTCCCGCCCATCTGGCGCCCGCGAATCCACGTAAACGGTTTGTTCGGATCGGTGGTATAGGGATTCTGCAAATCGTTCACGAAAAATTGATGAGAATATTCATCGCATGCGTAGTCGCATTGCCTCTGAACGAATTGCGTTCGCTGCCGTTCCGCGCGGTCGTCCCAGTCGCGGTATTTCAACTCCCAGACGGGAATGTGTTCTACATAATCCCTGTCGGGGACGATGGTTCGTCCCGCTTCCAGCACCAGCACACTCAGGCCCTTCTCCGTTAACTCTTTTGCGGCCCAGCCACCCGTGATTCCTGATCCAACGATGAGCGCGTCGTAGGTATTTGTCGCCATTCCGGGGTCCTCAGGCCCTCTTCCCTGCGGGAACCGGAGCACAACCATGCTGCTCTCCGGGTATGATTTCGTTCTTCAATTCCTGCGTAAAACCAATTTCTGATGTGTAATACCCATGCAACGTCAACTTCTTGAATACCCGAAAGAATTCTCCGCGCAGCCTCGCGTCGTAATCGATCGCGCCATCGAAGTCGTCATTTGAGTCGGGATCGTGTGCCCAATCCACTGCGTCGTCCATTGCCCGCAACAAAGCAGTCTGTTGCTCCGCCGATGCTTCCACAAAACTTTTGGAATAAAGCGTTCTACTGAGTGTATCGACCGCTGCCAGTCCGGTCAGGAATCTGTCTCGTTCCGCGGGCGTCGCCCAACTCGTTAAAATCACGTCGATAAACTCATTTACGCGTGCTGCTTTTGCCCCGGGCGTGTCTGTTGCCGGAATCATTACATCGATCATCGCCACAACCGTCTCGTTCTGAGGCTCGTTCAAAGACTGCAATCGATAATCGGACGAAGGCTGCGCTTGTCTCAACATTGCAAATAGATCCGGCGAAACAATCGGTCCGATCGCCGTGGCAGACAGCAAGCGCAGCATTTCACGTCTATGCATGAAAGATCTCCATCCTGATTCGTTGTTCGTTGAACGCCGGGATTTCGCCTGTGCGACACTTACCCGGAATCCCAGCCAATATTCTAGGAGTTCAGAATCTCGTCGCGTACATTCTTTAGCACATACGCTGCGCGTTCCACTCCCACTTCACCCGTCAAAATCGGATCTTCATTCTCGATGCTTAGGATTCCGTCGTATCCAATATCCATGTACGCCTGCAACACCGCTTTCCATGTCGAGGCCCCATGCCCATAGCCCACTGCGCGGAACGCATCTGATGCCTGCGGAAGGTCGCTCGCCTCAAACACAAAATTCAGAACGCCATACTTGGCTACGTTCTCGGGATACAGCACCGTATCCTTCATGTGTGCGTGGAAAATCATCCCTTTCTTGCCAAGGAAATGGATCACCTCGATCGGATCACAGCCCTGCCAGAACAGGTGGCTCAGATCGCAGTTTGCGCCGATTTCTTCCCCGACAGCGTCCCGTAATTTCAGCAGTGTGATCGGGTTGTACACCACAAAGTTGGGATGCATCTCGAACGCCAACCGATGTATGCCGTGCTCACGCGCAAACTTCGCCGCTTCCTTCCAGTATGGCACTACCTTTTCTTTCCACTGCCACTGCAACATTTCGTTGTATTCAGGCGGCCACCGGTACGTGATCCAGTTGGGTTGCGTGTCCTTCGGCGAACCGCCCGGGCATCCCGCAAACCCTACGATCACTTTCACGTCCAATATTTCCGCCAGCCGTACCGTCTTCTTGAACGTCTCCTGATCTCTCGCCGCGTGTGCAGGATCCGGGTGCACAGGATTCCCGTGGCAACTTAGCGTTGCAACTTGTATCCCGCGATCCGTGAACTTCTTTTTCCACGCCTTCGCCTTCGCTGGGTCTGCCAACAATTCATCCACAGGACAGTGGTTTGAGCCCGGATACCCTCCCGTGCCGATTTCCACCGCTTCCAGTCCCAGCGCGCTAACCTTATCGATCATCTGATCGAGCGTCAGTTTGTCGTACACTGCGTCGAACACTCCGATCGGAATTTTCTTTTTTGCTCCTGCCGCTCTCCCTCCGCCGAGGAGTGTTGAATTTTCCGTGGAGTGTCCCGTCAACCCGCTCGCCATCGCAGGTGCTGCTGGCACCGCCGCCGCAAGAAGCCCCGCTCCCCCCGTCGCTAAAAACTCTCGGCGGTCCAGATGGCTTTGTTTCCCTGCTCGAACTGGCTTGTCCTGACTCATTAGAAATCCTCCGGTAACCACTTTCACTACAAAATATAAAGGCCGGGGGCATTATACGCCCGGATCGCTCCGACAAAAAGGACGGCTGTCGAGGTTTTTTACTTTTTGGCTTGCAGGTTTTCGATGGGAGGAATTGACGCAGATTCCGTAAATGCCCGCTCTGGAAGTATCTTCTTTTTCTGCAATGCGTCGATTAGCATTTCGATCGCCGGGCCTGCACTTGGTGGCGTTAAGATCGTTGCCGTCAACAATCCGCTTCGCACCCAGGCTTGCCCCGTCTTCGGAACTCCGTCGCATCCCAGATAGGGGATATTCAACCAGCGTTCCCGCTCTGCTTCGTTCGGCAATTCCTGAAATGCTTTGCGTGCGCCGATCGCCATCGCGTCATTCTGCGAAACGATCAGATCGACCGTGGCTTTTTGCGATGTGGAAAGCTTCAGCCACGAACTCACCGCTCTCCTTGCGCTTTCTTCTGTCCATTGCCCTTTCAGCACGGCCACATGGATGTTCGCTGGCTTCGTTTCCTGCATTCCAAGTGCGCGCTCTCGGGAAACCACGCTCTGCGAAGGTCCTTCTATGTACAATATCGATCCACCTCTTGGCAGCAGCGCCGCACATTGCCGCCCTGCGATTCTCCCCACTTCAACCTGGTCAGAACTCACTCCAAAAATGGGCACTTTGCTTGTCTGTCGAAATTCCGCTATGTAGGCTGCGTCTCGATTCAGTACCGCCCACGCGATTCCCGCATTGATCGCCGCGCGCGCTACCTGTGGCAGCGCCGTGCCTCCCACCGGCTCGAAAATTATGGCATCCGGCCGATCCTTCGGGTCTCCCTGAATTGCTTTCAGTATTTGAGTGCTTTGTGTGATCGCGTCATTGTCCGCGAAGATCACCTGGGCATCTACGCCCAGCCGGGCCGCCGCTTGTTCGGCAGAACTCGCTTGTTCGAGTTGGTAGTCGTTCTCATTGGTCATCAGAGAAACGAGAAATTTGAGCTTTCGCATCAGTCCACCGTGTTAAAGTTTCCAGCCACCCACCGCGTGACCGCTCGATCTACATGGCCGTTCTCAACTGAGTCCGACGTTCCTATCGCCGTTTTGAAGTAGCTATCTTTTCGCTCGCAGTGCCTCCAGCGGAGGCACCGATGACGCAACCGTCAGCGCGCGCTCGGGCAAACTCTTTCCATTTTGCAGCGCGTCCACAAGCATCTCGATCGCTTGCCCGGTATTCGGTGGACTGAAAATTGTCGCGGTCAGCAGCCCGCTGCGCACCCAGGCTTGCCCAGTCTTGGGCAGCCCGTCGCATCCCAGATACGGAATGCTCAGCCAACGCTCGCGTTCATTTTCTGTTGGCAGATCCTGAAATGCTTTCCGCGCTCCGATGGCCATCGAATCATCTTGCGCCGCGACCAGATCTATGGCCGCCTTCTGCGAGGTGGTCAGTTTCAGCCACGAACGCACGGCTCGTTGCGAACTCTCCTCTGTCCACTGTCCCTTCAATATCGTCAGATGAATATTCGGCGGCTTCACTTCCTGCATGCCCAACGTCCGCTCTTTCGCCGCGGAATTCTCGGAAGGGCCCTGTATGTACAATACGGCTCCACCCGTCGGCAGCAGCACCGCGCATTGTCGTCCCTGAATCCGACCGATTTCCACGTGGTCCGCACTCACCGCGAAGATCGGAGCTTTCGCCGTTCGCCGCAACTCCGCGATGTAATTTGCGTCTCGATTTAATACCGCCCAGCCGATTCCCGCGCTCGCCGCCGCTCGCGCCACCTGCGGCAACGCCGTGCCTCCCACCGGTTCGAATACAATTCCGTCCGGGCGATCTTCTTCCGCCGCTTGGATCGCTTTCAAAATTTGTGTGCTCTGGTTGATCGCGTCGTTATCCGCGTACAGTATTTCGATATCTACGCCGAATTTTCGCCCCGCTTGTTCGGCAGACGCTGCCTGTTCGGCTTGATAATCGTTATCGTTGGTTGTCAGCGATACTAAAAATTTCAGTCTTGGCATATTGCCACCGGAAAACCACCTTTTCCTTAACATACACCCGCGTCACCCGTTGAGAAGGAAAAGGTGGCATGGAGTTTCGAACACGGAACCGTTTACTCTCCCGCACCACCATCAATACCAGCCTTCGGTGTTCTGGCTTGCATTACCTCGAGATTCTTTTCGGCCTGAGTCTAGCAACCCACCGCTTCTCCTTTCTCTGAGCCAAATCCCTCAGCGCTACTATAAGTAAATCTTAGTCTGCTTATAAGTTCTTACGTTGCAAGCGCTTAGTTTTCTGACTCCGACCCTCTCCTGGTGACTGGTGTGCTTCTATCCCCTGGGAGGCAGCCTCGTGCAGTCGCTGGACGGTTTCGCCCAAGTTCCACTCCACCTCGCCATAACCCGTCGCCAAAGTCATTTTCTACCCCGGATTGACTTACCGGCCTCCAAAATCTTCCAAACCCTTCAGCTTGTATCACTTAGAGAGGTTCCATGGACTGGCTAGCCGAGTACGGTCGCAAAACGCTTCCGGCAAGTGAAGCCGTTCATTGCATTCAGTCCAACATGCGCGTTTATATCCACCCGGGTTGTGCAGAGCCCGAGGAATTGGTCGAAGCCCTCCTGGCTCGCGCCCCGTTTGTCAGGAATGTGGAAATCGTCCATCTTCTCACCGTCGGCCGTGCAGACTACGTTGCCCCCCAGATGGAAGGCCATTTCCGCCACAACGCGATGTTCATCGGTGCCAACGTTCGCCAGGCCATCAACGAGGGCCGCGCCGACTACACACCCGTCTTCCTCAGCCAGGTCGAAGATCTCTTCGAATCCGGCCAGATGCCGATCGACGTCGCCCTCATTCAGGTCTCTCCGCCGGATGTTCACGGCTTTTGTAGTTTCGGCGTTGGCGTGGAAGCCACACTCGGCGCTGCCCACCATGCAAAATTCGTCCTCGCCCAGGTCAACGACCAGATGCCCCGCACCTTCGGCGACAGTTTCATCCACGTTAATGACATCGATGCCGTTGTGGAAGTATCGCGTCCGCTTTGCGAACTAAAACCCGCCAAGGTTACGGAAGTCCATCACGCCATCGGCAAAAACGTCGCCGGCCTGGTTGAAGAGGGTGCCACCCTGCAACTGGGAATTGGCGCCATCCCCGACGCCATTCTCCTCGAACTTCATAGTCACCAGAATCTCGGCATCCATACCGAAATGCTCAGCGATTGCGCCGTCCCGCTGATCGAATCCGGTGTCATCAATGGCAGCATGAAATCCATCCATCGCGGGAAAATTATTCTTGGATTCGTCCTGGGCTCCAAAAAGCTTTTCGATTTTGTGAATAACAATCCGATGTTCGAGTTTCATCCCAGCCGTTACACCAATGACCCCTACATCATCTCGACGAACAATAAGATGGTTGCGGTCAATTCCGCTTTGCAAGTGGACATGACGGGTCAGGTTTGCGCGGACTCTATCGGCACTTACTTCTACAGCGGCATCGGTGGTCAGGTCGATTTCATTCGTGGCGCGTCTCGCTGCAAAGGTGGCAAGCCCATCATTGCCATGCCCGCCACCGCTAAGAATGGCACGATCTCCCGGATCGTCCCGATGTTGGAACCCGGCGCAGGCGTCGTCACCTCTCGCGGATCCGTCCATTACGTCGTCACCGAATTCGGTGTCGCCTATCTACATGGCCGCACCATTCGTCAACGCGCGGAAGCCCTTATCTCCATCGCTCATCCCAAATTTCGCGAGGAACTCTATCAATATTGCGAGAAGACCCGCTGGCTCCAGCGGCCTGCTCTTCAGGAAAGGTGAACCATGGCCACACCACCACGCGGCAAAGTCACCATCGACACTCTCGAATGCAAGGGTTGCGGACTTTGCGTCGATGCCTGCCCGCCCAAGTGTCTCTTTCTCCGGGCGGAGCTGAATTTCTATGGAGTGCATCCCGCGCAATACACCGGTGAACTTTGCACCTCTTGCGGCATTTGCTTCTACGCCTGTCCTGAACCCGGCGCCATCACCGTCTATCGGTGGATCGCCCCAAAACCGCCAGTCCTTCCCGTGGAGGCTCCCCATGCGCCATCTCTCTAAAGGTAACGTCGCCATTGTAAAAGGCGCACTGCTCGCCGGCTGCCGCTCTTACTATGGATACCCCATCACCCCCGCCAGCGAAATCGCGGAAGCCGCTGCGGAGTACATGCCTCAAGTCGGCGGCACATTTCTTCAGGCCGAAAGCGAAGTCGCCGCTATCAATATGGTGTATGGCGCAGCCTCTGCCGGCCTTCGCGTCATGACCGCATCCTCCGGGCCCGGCCTCAGCTTGATGCAGGAGGGTATGTCTTATCTTGCCGGCGCGGAACTTCCCTGTGTAGTCGTCGATGTCGTTCGCGGAGGCCCCGGCCTCGGCAACATCGCACCCGAACAGTCCGACTACTTCGCGGTAGTAAAAGGCGGCGGCCACGGCAATTACCGCAATCTCGTGCTCGCTCCCGGTTCCGTTCAGGAAATGGCAGATCTCACCCGTCTGGCCTTTGATCTCGCGGACAAATATCGCAATCCCGCCGTCGTTCTCACGGACGGTTTCATCGGTCAGATGATGGAGCCGCTCGAACTCAAGGCCAACGAATCCGTTATTCCCGAAAAACCCTGGGCCGTAGCAGGTACACCGGAAACCAGAAAGAATCTGATCTCATCAATTTTCCTCGAACCCGATCAACTTGAAGAACACATCCGCCACCTCGAAGACAAATACAAAAAGGCGGCCGAATGTGAAACGCGTTATGAACGTTATCGCGCCGATGATCCCGAAGTTTTGCTCGTTGGCTACGGCATCACGGCCCGTGTCTTGCGCTCCGTAGTCGATATGGCTCGCAAGGACGGCATGCGAGCCGGACTGTTCCGTCCTATCTCTCTCTGGCCTTTCCCCTCCGAGGCTCTTCGCCATGCCGCACGCCGCGCACAAATGGTTCTCGTGGTCGAAATGAGCACTGGGCAGATGGTCGAGGATGTTCGCCTCGCCCTCGACGGCCGTGTCGAGGTCGAGTTTTTCGGCCGCTTCGGCGGCAACGTCCCCATGGCCGATGAAGTTCGTCAGCAACTTTATGAACGCATGGGCATGACAGCTGATTGGGGCGTTTGACTTTTAGGGGGTCGGGGCTTTGGCCCCGACCCTACGGCATTCGCGTTAACTGGGCTTTAGCCCCTGGAGCATAGATTCTCGTAGTCGACTAGGGGCACGCAATACTTATGAGGTGGCGCCGTGGACGAATATCAAATCATTGAATCGAAGTCACCGGTCTTCTTCGACAAGTTCGAGCGTAAATCCGAACTCCAGCACCAGACCCACTACTGCCCCGGCTGCGGACATGGCGTCGTGCACAAGCTGATCGCCGAAGCCATCGCCGATCTCGGCTGCCAGGACCACACCATCTTCGTCAGCCCCGTGGGCTGCTCCGTTTTCGCATACTATTATTTTGACCTCGGCAACGTGCAAGCCGCTCACGGCCGCACCCCAGCCGTCGCCACCGGTGTAAAGCGTTCCCATCCGCACAGCATGGTGATCGGCTATCAGGGTGACGGCGATCTAGCCGCCATCGGCACCGCGGAAATCGTTCACGCCGCAAATCGCGGCGAAAAAATCAGCATTTTCTTCGTAAACAATGCCATCTACGGGATGACCGGCGGCCAGATGGCCCCCACCACGCTAGTCGGCCAGAACAGCACCACTTCGCCTTGGGGACGTCGCCCCTCCAACGAAGGTTTCCCGCTGCACATGTCCGAACTGCTCTCCACTCTCGAAGCGCCCGTCTACATCGAGCGCGTTGCCCTCACCGACAATAAGAATCTGATGAAAGTTCGCAAGGCCGTTCGCAAGGCCCTGCAACTCCAGCACGACGGCGCAGGTTTTACATTCGTCGAAATTCTCTCTCCCTGCCCCACCATCTGGAAAATGACGCCACAAGACGCGCACAAGTGGATTGAAGAACAGATGCTTCCCGTTTATCCGCTTGGCGTATTCCGCGATCGGAAATCGCAATTCACAGAAAACGAAGTTCCACAAATCACAGTCTCAAGACTGCTGAAGCTCGACGCGCCCGACGAAGTCGCTCCTGTAACAATCAACGCTTCCGAACCGCATCCCGATCTAACCATGAACATTGCGGGCTTTGGCGGACAGGGCGTGCTCCTCCTCGGCCAGATCATCGCCGAAATGGGGATGCGCGCCGGTCGAGAAGTCAGCTGGCTTCCATCCTACGGCCCCGAAATGCGTAGCGGCAGCGCCCACTGCTACGTCTGCCTCTGCAACGAGCGTGTAAGTTCGCCCCTGGTCGAGCATCCTGACGTCCTCATAGCCATGAACGAAATTTCCTTGCATAAATTCGGCGCCAATGTCCCGCCGAGCGGCACAATCATCTTTAATAGCTCGAAACTTTCCGAAGGCTTCAAGTCTTCCACCGCGCGGACCTTCTGCGTTCCCGCATCCGAAATCGCCGACGGCCTCGGCACCACCAAGGCCGCCAATATGGTTATGCTCGGCGCCCTGCTGGAATTGACGCACACCCTTCCCAAGGAAAGCGCCTTCGCCCTCCTGAAAGCGAAGGTCAAAAACCAGAAGCTTCTCGAAGTCGACTATCTCGCTATCGATGCCGGGATGGACTGCTTGCGCAAGCAAATCACCGCAGCAGCAAAGGCAGCACTAAGTCACCAATCCGAACTCACCCACACGCACTGAACCATGGTGTTTAGGGGATCAGAGCATCCGCTCCGACATCAGGAATAACAGTAAACCGGGCTTTGGCGCTTAAGGAAAGTCTCCCCTCAAAAATTACAGCTCGAACTAAGTTCCAGTCGCATCCTGTAAACTTGCGCACAGGATGTTTTCGCTCACCCGCACCAGGATTTGCGCCTAACCACGCACTCTTCACACCGCATACATTTTCATCTCCTTGTGTCTTTTTCTCCTTACTCAACTTCCGGACACTTCCCTTGGTAAGTGAACTGCTCTTCCCCTCGACGTCAGTCGGTATTCTCTCTGCGCACCTTCGCGGGCTACGCACGACCTGAGGGCGCCATGCAACCCAAGGAAGCCTTTCTCGATCACGTTCTTACGGAAGTGGATGATCTGCTCGCTCGGATCTCCCTTCTCAGGGGGGATTTTGCGAAGTTGAAAATGCCGGCCAGCGTTGTCTGTGGCCGGGAAATGGCCAGCTCATAAACGCACTTCTCGGAATTTAAACGACGCATTGCACAACTGGAAGATTCGGATGGCAATCATCTCGATTCGGCAGAACAATCGGTGGAACTGGCCTCGAAGGAATTGGCCGATTCCGTGGACGCGTTCCGCGAAACTCTTCACCAACGCTCTCGGGTGCTTCAAACGCCGCGGTAACCTCAGGGCCAGATTTTATTGGGGCCCGTTTTCATTTCTTTTCAGGGGCTCAGGTCTCTAGCCTCTGAAGACTCCGGCCGTCCCGCTACGATTTCACTAGCCGCGGGCTCTCCGGCGGTCGGCGGATTTTTCTTTCTTTTGCCGACCAATTGCCAATGTAGGGCGAGTTTCGGCGCCGACAAAAAACATTTACACAGCGCTCGGACTCATCACGGTCTGCCGGCCTTCGAACACCGCGACCTTCCGTTCACGCCAAGTCCATCATTCAAGACGCCATCCCTGTTTTGAAACAAATCGTTTCTCATTCGAATAGATACTAAGATGGATGCCCACTGAATGCTATCGGCGCTCCGGCATTCTCCGGCTCTTACCACTCCAACCGAATCAGCGACACTCCCTGCCGCGGCAGACTGAAAATTATCGATACTTTTCCGGCGCCGCTGTCCAGCCACTTGGGCGGTTGCAGCATCTCCAGTTGTCCAGCATCTTCTAGTTGACGTTGTTGTTCCGCCGACGGCGCTTGCGGCGATCCCATGTTTTTCCATTTCGCGTAGGCATTACTGTGTTCCGCGTCAATCCGGTAGTGTTTCACCAACACACGTCGAGCATTCACCGGCAGTTCATACGCAGCAAGCGTTACATCAGCTACCGCGCCCGTCACATCATCATCGTGATAATTCCATACCAGAACCGAAAACCCATGTTCGTCTCGTGTCGCCAGTGCATCCACATCCGCCTTCTCGCGTACGCCTTTGGCCAAAATCGTTTCCAAAGCAAGCGCTCCAGAACTTTCCGCCTCGATGCGATCCCCATGCATCAATCCGTCCATGCGAAACAAATTCAGAATTGGCTTGTCCACTCCGTTGGTCGCCAAAGTCCGGAACCCATCGAAATAAGGTTGCCCCTCAAATTCAAACGCCCACGTCAGCATTCCTTCGACGTTTTCCCCTGCTTTCGAGCTCAACTCCAGAATCCCCTTCATCGCTGCAGCCGTATATGCCGCGTAAAGAGGCCCATTGCGGTACGCATTCTGCGGATACACCCGCGCCGAGCAGGCCGCGCATCCCTCCGGATCAGACTCGGTTAAAATCACCGGCAACTTTCGAAAATTAGAAAATTCAGAGAGTATCTTCAGCCCTTCGTCGACATCCTGCAGATTCCGCGCAATTCCCATGCGCACGTGCCCATCCACCACTTTCGGACTTCCCTTCGCGTGGTAGGAAATAAAATCCAGCGGTGCGCCTTTTCCGCCAGTCGCAGCATTCTTTCCATCCGCGCAATGCGCTAGAAATGCCTTCAGAAATCTCGCCGCCTTCTCGCTGGCCGGTCCGGTCGTCGCGGGACCTCCCACACGCCCGTTCGGCAAAGCCCGCCTCACCCCCGCCACCGCGTAGTCGTAGAGCTTTTCGTACTCCTCCTCCGTCCCGTGCCAGTAAAAAATATCCGGCTCGTTCCACACTTCCCAATACCATGACTCCGTTTCCGCTTTCCCGTATTTCTCCACACAGTGCCGCGCCCACTGGTAGACCAGTTCGCCCCATTTTGCGTAATCATTCGGCGGGTAACTCCACCCCGCCGCGTAATCCTTATTTTCTGCACCGGGAATCCATGTCGGCCGGTAAGGTTCTGGCTTGGAAGAGAGCGCTTGCGGCATAAAGCCAATCTCCACAAACGGTTTCGCGTGCCTCTCTAAATACGTGTCGAAAATCCGGTCGGCAATCGTCCAGTCGTACGCCGGCTTGCCCGAAGCATCTTCCGTGTACGCATTCGTCGAGCCCCATTTCAATCCTGCTGCCCCATCTCCTGTCGACAACATGAAATGCGTGCGAATATAAACGGGCGCGTCCGTCAGCGCGGTCAATTCTCCGACCAACTTTTTCCCATTTTTCGTGTATGTATAATTGGGCTCGTCGTAACCGAAGTACGCATAGATCGGCTGGAACGGCGCAAGCTTTTTCGCCCCATCCACGCGTATCGTCACCGTCTCCTGCCCACGCGCGCCGGCCAGCAACCATCCGAGGAATAAAAGTGCAAGTGGAAGTCGTCGCATACAATGCCTTTCGGGGCTCGGAGCTTTAGCCCCGATCAATCTCTTTCCTGCTGCGTTATTTCACTCCGGGAATTTCCGCCAAATTGTTATAAATCTTTAGACCTAGACTCTGCCCTACACGCACCATCTCATCCGCACCTACCGATGGTCCCCCAACCCGCAACACCGCGTCGCACTTACCCTCTAGCCGAACCGCGATCGGATGGAATATCTCGTTGAACGCCTCATCGCCAATCTCTTTTGACCCGGCAAGCACCACCAACGGCAGCGCCAGCCATTCCCCCAGCATCGGAATATGCCCGGCCCTAAATATCGGCAGCGCAAATGCTTCCATCGCTGCTACATTTTTCTCAATCAATGCCGGATCGTCATTCGTCCCCGACCGGTACGGCCCGGCAATCAGAATCATCATCGCATTTCCCGAACTTGTAGCCACGAATTCCTCCCCCATGAATCGTCCTGATGTTCCGCAGAGTGCTCAATATACACTAGCGTCACAACTTACCGCCTTGTTGCCTCATTCCATTCTCACTCCTGCAAAAAATCTCAGAATTCCTGTCGATATTGGACCTTCACATTCGTCATCAAGGTAGAGCCCTGAAAATAAGCTACATGGGAGGCTAAAATGTTGGGACAAACGACAAACGCTTCGAGCCGCAAGCACGTTTTTGCCACGATCATCGTCGGCTTTGCATTGGTCACTGTGATCGGCCAAATCGCCGTGTCCGCCACGCATGGCTGTAATCTCCTCAACGGCAACGGTTGGGTCCTCAGTACGATCTTGCGTCCCATCTTTCTCGCAGCCTGCCACTCCATCCATCTAACTGAAAACTCAATATGTTCGACCTCTATGCCACAAATCGCCTCATCCGCCAGCTCCATGCTCTCTGGCCTTGCGGGCATCGCCTGAGCCGAGCAGATACCCGCGTCGCCTGATACCATCTGTCCCTTAACAAATTCACACTAAAAGGATAAAGATAGGGTGCCTGTCGATATCCATGACTTTCATTCGACGTCTAGATAGGGCCGGAACCTGATTCGTAACTCTGGAACAGGTCCCCGGCTCGGAACCCTAAAAACTGAAGGAGAGAAAACAATGCGATGCATGGTGCTGGTAAAAGCGAGTAAAGACTCAGAAGCCGGAGTTATGCCCAGTGAAAAGCTGCTATCGGACATGATGAAATTCAACGAAGAGCTGGTCAAGGCCGGCATCATGCTCGCCGGCGAAGGTCTCAAACCCACCTCAAAAGCCGCTCGCGTGCGGTTTTCCGGTAATCAGCGAACCGTAATCGATGGCCCCTTCACTGAAACCAAAGAACTCGTCGCCGGCTATTGGCTCTGGCAGGTAAAATCCCTGGACGAGGCCATCGAATGGGTCAAGCGTTGCCCAAATCCCATGGATGCTGCAGACTCCGAGATTGAGATTCGACCCATATTTGAAGCGGCGGACTTTGGCGACAGCCTAACTCCGGAACTCAAGGAAAAAGAGGAACAACTGCGCAAGCACTCTGCGCAATTGGGCAAAGCCGCCAAAAAATAATCGCCAGATTGAGATTACGTGGAGAAAATTCTTTGTCACCTGTCGATTTTTAACTTCTTGTTCGACGCACCAATAGAGCCAGAAATTCTGCCGGCGGAAATCCTTCAGAGTTCTGGTCAAAGCAAATACTCATCGAGGAGATAACATCATGCGATTCTTGAACCTGGTAAAGTCCGCGGAGAATTCCGGCCGCCCACCCAAGGAACTTATGGACGCCATCGCACAACTTGCCGATGAAGCAGCGAAGGCGGGCAGAATGCTCGGCGCCGGCGGTCTCGCCCCCACTTCGATGAGCACTCGGATACGCGTCTCAAAAGGTCAGCTCTCCGTCATCGATGGGCCGTTTACAGAATCCAAGGAAGTGATTGGCGGCTTCGCGATGTTTGAGTACAAATCGCGCGAAGAAGCCATTGAAGCCGGAAAGCGCTTCATGGAGCTCCACAAAAAGTACTGGCCGGAATGGGAAGGCGAGACCGAAATCCGCCAAGTGTTCGGACCTGAAGACTTCGACAAGTTCAGATAAGCATTGGAGCGGTCGTCGGTCTTTCTGGACAGGCCCTACGGAGTGATTCGGATTTGCTCTCATCTTGCGTCGGCGAAATGAAGATGGTGTGATGGGTATTATCCATGTCCAGCGATGCACATCGCGCCATCGAAACCGTCTGGAAGATGGAATCCGCCAGACTGATCGCCGCTTTGACTCGCATCGTTCGCGACATCGGACGCGCCGAGGAACTCGCCCAGGATGCTCTGGTCGCCGCTCTGGAACAGTGGCCGCACTCCGGAATACCCGACAATCCGGGCGCGTGGCTGATGGCCACTTCCAAGCATCGCGCCATCGATCACCTTCGCAGAAATAAACGCCTTGAACGCAAGCATCAGGAAGTTGGCCGCGAGCTACAAGCTCGCCAGGACTCCGCTGTGGCAGGATTCGATACCGCACTCGACGATGATATTGGCGACGATCTACTCCGCCTCATCTTTACCGCCTGTCATCCCATTCTCGCTCCCGAAGCCCGCGTCGCTCTAACCCTTCGTTTGCTCGGCGGCCTCACTACCGACGAAATCGCTCGCGCCTTTCTTGTGCCCGAGTCGACGGTCGCTCAGCGTATCGTCCGCGCCAAGCGCACCATCAACGAAAAGCAAATTCCCTACGAAGTTCCCACTAGCAAGGATCGTGCCATACGTCTCGCCTCCGTGCTCGAAGTCATCTATCTGATTTTCAATGAAGGCTACGCTGCCACTGCCGGCGACGACTGGATTCGCTCCTCGCTCTGCGAAGATGCGCTGCGTCTCGGACGCGTTCTCGCGGAACTCGTTCCCAACGAGCCGGAAGTCCACGGACTCGTCGCGCTCATAGAAATTCAGGCATCCCGTTCCCGCGCCCGTATTGACGCCTCGGGCGAACCAATTCTGCTACTCGATCAAAACCGCACGCTTTGGGATCGGCTTCTGATCAATCGAGGTCTCGCCGCGCTAGAGCGCGCAGAAAAACTCGGTTTCCCGCTTGGCCCATTCGGACTGCAAGCCGCCATCGTCGCCTGCCACGCGCGCGCCCTAACCCCAGAGTCGACGGACTGGGCGCGTATCGTCGCTCTATACTCAGATCTTGCCACCCTGGTTCCCACGCCCGTCGTCGAACTGAATCGCGCCGTTGCGGTCAGCATGGCATCAGGTCCCTCCGCTGCGTTACCGCTCGTTGATGCTCTAACCTCAGATCCTTCGCTAAAGAATTATCACCTCTTACCCAGCGTCCGCGGCGATCTGCTTTTCAAACTCGGTCGCTTCGACGAGGCCCGTGCCGAATTCGAGCGCGCCGCATCCCTCACCCGGAACTCTCGCGAACGCACCCTACTTCTGAAGCGCGCCTACGCCTGCACGCAATCGATTCATCCCAAGCAGCCACAGTGAGGGGGGCGGAACGTCACCGCCAGACCTTACATTCCCGTTTACGATAGCTGCCAGTTGCGGCGGAGCCGAGCCGTCAGCGGACGCAAGCCATAACAAGCTTGTATCGCAGTGTTCATCCACTAATAGCGAAGATTCTGAACTCGCCGCGACGTAGCCGCGAAGATTCACAATTCGGTTGTTGAAGACAGATGGGTCACCAAGAATCCTGCCGACCGTTGTCTCCGCTGGTGCTTGCGCAGGATTCTTCTTAGTTTTTTGCCCGTAAGCAAGTTGTGCCGTAAGGCCAAGGAGGAGCAAAATCGGCGCGTTAATGCACTTCATGTTGGCGGCAGTTTGGCTCATTTAGTTGGACGCCAGCGAATTAGCAATAGTGTCCCTCAAATCACTAAATGGGTACTGTTTTTCTGCAACCAGTGCGCTCAACTCTCGATTTGCGCGTCAGCCAAGCATGTCAACGCATGCAGTCGCGCCTGGACCATTACGCTTCGTCTCCACCAATCTTGCCGGATGCAGTCTCGTTCGGATAGTTGAAGAAGAGTTGATTGCCCTCAGGGTCATCGACCACCAGGAGCCGGTAGCCCCACGAACCCTCCTTGACCGAAACGCCCTTGGCCTCGAGTTCCGCGCGCAACGCGTCCAACGCGGCGACCGCGGCCTCGCGCGTCTCCGACTCGACGTTCACGGAAATGAACATCAGCCCCTTACCAATCTTTTCCGGCCACCTGTCGGTGAGGAGAAGCGCGCAGCCCTGCCGCTCGACCTGTGCAACGCGCGCTCTGCCGCCCTCCTCGTAGCGCCAGGGGCTCGTGAAGCCGAGCCTGTCAACGTAAAAGCGGAGCGAGGCCTCGACGTCCGTCACGTGTATGACGGGTCGCGCGAACCAGTTTGTCATAGGCGATATATCCTCGAATGAAGACAACTTCTTCCGTCGTCTTGAATTCTAAGGCTATCTTAGACGCAACAGAAGCCACGAGCGCGAGATTCTGTCCGAGTTTTGCGGCAACTCCCATCAGGTAAGTGCGTTTACCGAGGTCAAGACCAAGTCGAATACTTTCCGAATGGGGACTATCCGGGAATTGAGCAGTCGGGTGAACATTCCGCCGTTAGAAAGTATCTAGCTCATCGGCTGGCAGGTGGATCCGTCAGAACGGTCAAGATGAACTCGCCCAACAGGTTTGAGTTTGGGGCCATTAACGGTGTGGTCCATGTCAGGCGTGGAGCGTTACACCTGGAGTCCATCCCATGACCAGTGTGGGATGCTGAGGCCGTTAGGCACATCATCGGCGGACTGGTGGTAGCGAGACATCGTTGTCGTGGTCGCCCAAGCGAAGTAGTCATGCAGAACTTGTCGCAGCGCGGCGTCTTGGGCTAGTCCGACATCGGCAAGAGCTTGGTCGAAGCAGGCGATCGCACGTCGATCCATTTCCTCGTGCTCACCGTTGCCGCTGTGCATCTTGACGACGGTGGTCTCGTCACCATAGGAGTCGGAATACGCGCTGGGTCCTCCGAGTGCCTCGGCCCAGTAAGCGGCGAGTCGCTCGACATGCTGCGGGTGGAAGCCGTGGCTGAACGCGTGCCCGACCACGTCGTCGGCTATCACCCGAAGATGCCAGGCGTCGGCAAGACGGCGCAGGCCGTCCATCCCACTCGCTGCCTCGAAGACAGTTTGCACCCCCCTATAATGACAATCGTCCGGTGTCGGCGCAAGACAATGCTCGCGGTGGATCAATTTCGCAAGACAGTAGTGAAGTCAGAGAAAGAAGCAGACCAGAAGACACTACAACAACAGCAGCTGAAGAAAAATCCGTGAGCAGAGTCAACCCCTTACGTCGGCAAATCGGAAACTTGGGTACCGGGACCCACTTGTACCGCTTTAATCAGATTGCACAAAACTATATGACCACAATGGGTGTGTAAGTTATCCTGAATCACCTTGTGCCCACTGAAAGTTACTCGGTACTTCAAGTTTTTGCTGCTTCTTTTCGTCGTCATTCCGGCCCGCAGTTCATACGCGCAGGAAACAGTATTTGACGTTCCCAGTGCGGACGTTCTGGATAAAGGGAAAGTGTACGGCGAATTGGATGGAACGGTGCGCGTGGTGGATCCATTCGCTACATTTACGCCGCGTGTTGTTGTGGGCATCGGGCACCAGATTGAAGTGGGAGTGAATTTTGACGGGCTGAGTGCACCTGACGTTGGCGAGCTGGAGATTTCGCCAACTGTAAAGTGGAGGATCTGGAAGGCGAACTCATCGGGGTGGTCATTCTTGGTGGGTGATGACCTGTTTTTCCCAGTGTACAAACGTAGTTACGACGCGGGAAATTACGCGTACGCGTTTTTTGCGAAGGAATGGAAACACGGAACGCGGATCGGCTTCGGCGGTTACGACTTTACGCGGAATGTCGTGTCGACAGGAAATCGAGCTGGCGGGCAGTTGACGCTAGAGCAGACGTTGAATAAGCGATTGACGCTCGCGGCGGAGTGGTACACGGGAAATTCCTCAGTGGGATATCTGAACACTGGGGCAGTGATAAAACTGACACAGAAAGTGACGCTGTACACGGCCTATCAAATCGGAAACTCCGGAGTGACAACAGGCAATCACCAGTTCCTTTGGGAATTTGGCTACAATTTCAATTAGCGGCAGGTACTCCTTCGCCAACTGCGGAACAGAAAATGAAACCCTTGGCCAAGCGGTCAACTCCTGTGTCAGCAAACCGTCTATGTGACGCATCGTACCCAACAACTAGACGATAACGGCGTATACCAGATGGGAGAAGGCCGGTTTCCCGCGGGATGCGATACGCTCCCAATGTTCGACGTGCTCGAGGCACAAAAAAGGACTTAGCGGCTACTGAGATTAGCCTGGAACAATTCTCGACAGGCAACAAGCCCACTGGCGTCAAATGCATTCTTTAATACTTCTTATGATCAAAAGCGCTACAGAGTCACCTCAGTGCAGACCGTCGCGCCACCGCCGTCGTCTGTGCTACACGCCGCAATCGCCAGGGCACCCACAAAAGCAATGGAAAACGTGGTGGCCCGGTATCGGCGAGTCATGCTGGGAAAGTTTACCGCCGACGCTTTGTGTCGACGCGCTTGGCGGCCACCTTGCTCGCCGATGGGGCGCCTTGCTTCGCCATCTGCGCCTGCCCCGCCTTGGTCATCAAGCGCGATTGTTCGTACATCTCGATCCACTTCTCGCTCGAAATCGCCGAGATCAGCTTGCCAATCGCTTCGAGCGGCAAATCGTCCGGCGACTCGAAATGAACGCAACACTTCCCCATGTCGAGCTTCTTCCCCGCCGCCTTGAACGCCGCCTTCAGCTGCTCGAGCTGACTCGCACTCCAAAACGCGCCCATCAGGTAGAGCGAGCAGTAGTTCTTCTGCGACGAGAGCGCGACGTAGCAGATCGGCTGCTTGTTGTAAGTGTCTGGATATCGAGACAGGGGGATCGTCCAGCCGATCGTGCCCCAGACGAGGCACTCATCGTAGCCGCGCGGAATGTGCTTGTTCACGAGTGCGCGCACCGTCGCGATCGTCTTCGCACGATCGGCGGGGAGTGAGGCGATGTATTGCGCTGGCGTCTTGACGTTCGATGGTGGTTTCATGGATTCGTCGTCTTCCCGAACGAAGTGTATCACCGAACGTTTGAAAACCAGCCAGCGGCAGAGGTTGTGAGTATCGCGTAAGCCCCAGCCGTGCTTGCGACGTCTTTTGTCCGTTCTTAAAGTCATCACCAGAAGAGAAGGCGGTGGGTGCTTGTGGAAATCGCCCAGCGATTTCCATCAGACTGATGTTCTCTCTGGTAAGGGTCCATCGAAGCGGCACGAAATCTACTACCTAACGGAGAGCAATCTCTCAGCAGTACGCATTAACGACTTCAAATATCGGTTCACGGACCAACCGAACGGCTGGTTCGGCGCGACCGTTAAGGTCGATCCTCACCAATCTGCGGCTGGACCCGCTGGAGACCGGCCTACACATCCCATCTGGTAAGTCTTGCCGGTAACTTGGCTCCCAGTACTTAGCCTTTCCGATTTGGGCGTTTAGAACGTGGCCGCCCGGCGGCGGACGCTTCGCGTGAGTTAGGGAGCGTTGGTTGCTCGATGTCTTGATGTAAATGTGGGTCACAGGAGGTGTACCTGTGATCCATCTACGCAAAATGATGCTGGAGGAACTCCAGCGTCGTAACTACTCTCGAGAAACTATACGCAGTCACATCCACACCGTCGAAGATTCTTCTCGACACTTCCACTGTTCTCCGGATCGCTTAGGCCCTCGACACATTCGCGAATTTCAAGCGGAGCTATTTCAGAAGCGCAAGTTGTCAGCGGGTAGCGTCGCGGTCCGGCTGGCCGCCTTAAGGTTCTTTTACTGTAAGACGCTCCGGAAAGCTTGGAGCATTGCCGAGACTCCTTATCCGAAAAGAGATCACCGTCTTCCAGCGATCCTCAGCCAGGAAGAAGTCGCACGATTGATCCAGGCTGCCGGCACTTCCTTCCATCGCACTCTACCGATGACGCTATAGGCCACCGGCGCCCGGAACGCCGAGTTGACGAGTCTGAAGTTCAGCGACGTCGACAAGGAAGCGCATGGTCGTTCACATCCAAGGTGGCAAAGGGCACAAAGACCGAGATGTGATGCTCAGTTCTAAATTGCTTAAAGAACTTCGCGAACACTCGCACCGCTTACCCCGAAGACCCAAAGTCTGGCTTTTCCCAGGCTTTCACGATCATTGCGCTGATCAGCCGATCGATACGAAAACCGTTTGGCATGCGTGGCAAAGCAGTGGCGCCTATTCCGGGGCCGGAATAGGCGGCACACCCATGCAGCCTTGCTGAGCGAATTGGGAGAGAATCCAAAAACGGCGCAAGCAATTCTTGGGCATTCGGATCTGGGTACAACGATGGGGACCTATACCCATGCGATCCCAGCAACGATGATTCAGGCCGAAGAGAAGCTGTCGCGGCTTTTATCGGACTCAAACGGACCCAAATTGAGGAAAGTTGTAAAACCGAAAACAGAGGAAGGCGTGTGGACCGATTTGGAGTGGCGCGCCCAAAGGGACGATCTTAGAACTTTCCTTAATGAGTTTGTGTCAAGCTTGCCACACATCGAAATGCCGGTTGGCATTATTTGACTGGGGGTGATACAGGAAAAGGGGACCGATCCAACAACTATGAAATCGCATTCACTTTCCTGCCGATTGAGGGGTGCAGGTCACGCTGAGTTGGCAGCTTTACCCGACGCGTCTTCTGACTGCGCTTCGTAATAGTAGGTCGTGCCTTACCTCCCCCCTTCCCCGTCCCCCCGTCCCGTCCATGGTTTGATATTGCCGCATAACCGGCTCAATGTTGTTGTATTCGTTCTGAGGATTCGCCCTCAACGTCACAAGATTGCCCGGAAACTAAGAGATTTAAATCCGTTGGTGCCTTAACTAAATCTACCTGTTTCGTGCAAACTAGTCCGTCCGCGGCGAAAAGGAACATGATATACCTGCCTGGGACCACATCATAAAATCGCGCAACGTGTGAGCCGCCGTCGAGCTTATCGACTTCCGTTTGATTTAGGTATAAGCCAACCAGCTTTATCCACGCCCCCCTCGTTAACGCGGGTTCTCGTTTCGCGTTCACGGAAATAGTGAGTCTTGGCATCGGTCCGGTAACGTAATCACCGACATTAAGCCATGACGCCAGGACCAGGAACGCATTTGCTCGTTCGACCGCTACCAGAAAGGTTCCGCCACCGCGCCCGTCCGAGCACTTAACATCTACCCTGTAGATCGGCCCGTACGGGACCATTCGTCCTTGTAAACCACTGAAGTGACTCGCATAGTTACTATTCTTTTCATTCTCAAGGGAAACAAATTCGCGGACGCGACAATCTGACTGCTCATATCCAAAGGAGTCGCTAATCAGGTAGCAGCACCTACTGAAACGAGAACACCCACCTAGCACCGAGCGAATATCGCTCACAAAAGAGTGCGGATGGAAGGATGGCGACAGGGGCGGCCTGGCTGAATGGGAACAGACTCACGGAAATAAGAAAACGAAAGTGTGCCTTGACATCAACCGGCCTTCTCATGGAAGGACTTAGCCGATTCGAACATCGTGTGAACGGAAGTTGTCGCTGCCCGGAAGACCGTATTGATCAACTGGATTCGCTTCCGTCCCATCAGCGTCCCTCTATCCATTTGCGTACCTTTTTTCCTATTTGATTGTTGGAACTGGATTGGGTTTGTAGTCAACTCCGAAATATAGTTCCCTCACCAAAGTCGTTTCGAGAATTCTACTATTTTTTGACTCGTAGACCCACGAGTGCGGTCACCATGCTTGCGTTGAAAACGCGTAACCCGTCGCCAGGTGATAGTCCGCATTTGTCATTGCGAGTTGCTCTGAATTTTCGTGACATTCATTCCGACCACCTTCATGCAATTCAATATTTGCTGTCGAATATTCACAACCGTTTTCTAACAGAATTTCGACGAAATCTTCCTCGTTCGTACCATTCCAGAGCACAGTTGCGGTTCCGCCCAAATTTAATAATTTTGTTTGAAGACTTACTAACCACGGCATCTCCGATAGGGCTCCTTTGGTCTTCTCCGCAAGAAATTCAGCTTGTTCTTTATCCATGGTTCTTATCTATGCATCCCCAAGCATCAGAAACGCCGAATTTAGCACGGATAGTCATAAGTCCCGATAACGCATTACCGACATCTGGAGAGTCGGCTGTCCTTGCTTACAACTTGGAGCGCGGTTTCGAACTAAGAAAGATCTTTGCCCCAGGCTTGAACTTCAATGAAGCTGCACCAGCGCTGGGGGTCGGCAGGGACGAGGTTGGTGATGCGGATCCAGGAGATTTTGCGTTTCGGAAACGGGAAGTCCTGAAATTCAGCGGACTGCTGAATATTGATTGAGATTTTGGTGCCATCGGAGAACTCGATGTCGGCAGTTTTCCAGAAGCTGTCGTGCGGAAAATCGGCCCGGACCATCAAGCGAATCTTGTCGAGTTCGACGGGGCGGCCAAAATCGAGTTTCCACCATAGATCGCTACGCAGTTGGGGACCCCAGGATTGATAGGGCCAGACGCCGTGGTGTCCATTGTTCGAAACGCCGTCGATGGCATTGCGCGCGGCGAAATCGAAAAGACTGCGGGAGACACTGTTGGTGGAGGCATGGGGGAAGAAGTTGGCGGGCTCGTTTTCCGCGGTTTGCGTGTCACAGGGATTCAACGCGAGATTTCGATAGGCGCGCAATTCCTTTTTCATCAGAGGACGGACTGAAAACTGATGAGAGGTGCCGGAAAAACTCTGTGGATCATAAGCGCTGCCTGTATCCTTCTCTTCCTTTCCGTATGGAATGACATAGGAAGCCGATTTTTCCGAATCCGGCATAAAGATCAAGCACTCCGGAATATTCCCGGAAATCTGCAGGGCCATTCGCTGCGGCCCGGTAAAAACAATGTGATCGCCGGGTTGAAATTGGCGATCTACGACGAGATTGGCGGAATTTTGCATTGGCCGCTGCGTTGATGAATGGCTAGATGCGATGTGGACGCCTTTGGCGTCCTGAAATTCTACGGCCGCCTGAGAAGGATTGTCTTTCTTTGACGCAGAGGTTTTTGCGGCGAACGCGATTAGAAGAAGACAGCTCAACGCGAGCAAGCGTGATCGTCTTCTCGTAAAGATCTGAACGGTACGAGTGATTTTGTTGGCAGCCACTGCCGAGATATTTGGATTTGACGGGGTCATCAGCCACTCATCCGAAGAAGATTTTCAACGTCGCGAGCCGTGAAGACTGTAACACGACAATGTGGAAACAAGCGAAAACGACATTCAGGAGTGCGCGGCCCGACACTTCAGATTGCAGGGGCGGCGGTGGTCAGACCGCGCCGGTTGACGTGACGTGTCTATCCAAGTGCCTGGTAAGTTCTGCCGGCCCCGTCGCTCCTCTCGTGCATCTGTGACCAGACTCGTCATGCGATGTTGAGCTTGTTAGACTACCTCCAAACTAGCGACGAGGAGCCGGACATGAAAAAACTACTTTTGCTTGGCTTAGTGGTTTTGTTTGCCGGTATGGCCGCAACGACGCTGTCCGGCAATCAGGATCACGACAGAGATCACAGGGCCAATTTCCGGTTTGTTGGAGCGTGGCGACTCGTTTCTCTCGAAGCGCCGGGGCCTGACGGGAAAATTCAAAAGGCCAATTCCACCGGGATGTTCGTCTTCACGCGCGACGGCCATGCGTCGGTTCAGGTGATGGAGCGCAACCCGCCACCACAGGCTGCGGCGGGACCTGGGCAGTACTCGCAAGGCGGCTATGAAGCCACTTTTGGTACATATCAAGTTGATGAGAGCGCTCATACGTTCACTTTTCATGTCGAGGGCGCGTTAGTGCGCAACCTGATCGGCAAAGACTTGCCGCGCTCCTTCGAGTTCGCGGGCAATCAACTCATCGTTAAGTCCACTCGCCCGGAAGAACACTGGAAGGTTACTTGGGAGCATTACTAGTCCACCTCCACAAATCATTGCACGGCTACTCTGTGTAAGGGGGGAGAACAATGCAAAAACGCAAACTCGGAAAAAGCAATCTTGAAGTTTCAGCTCTCGGGTTCGGCTGCATGGGAATGAGCTGGTCCTACGGGCCTCCCAAGGACAAGCAAGAGATGATTTCTCTGCTGCACGCCGCCGTGGAGCGAGGTGTCACGTTCTTCGATACAGCCGAGGTATACGGCCCGCTCGTCAACGAAGAACTGGTAGGCGAAGCGCTCGCTCCGTTCCGCGGGAAAGTCGTAATCGCGACGAAGTTCGGATGGGAGGCCAACCCCAACGATGTGGG
This sequence comes from Candidatus Acidiferrales bacterium, assembly GCA_963741165.1. Lineage (GTDB taxonomy): Bacteria > Acidobacteriota > Terriglobia > Acidiferrales > UBA7541 > Acidiferrum. Next base: position 817,162 of record CAVUHB010000005.1, read on the forward strand.
CAAGTGGAGCTCTCTCAATAGTCGGCCAGAACACATCAAAGAGGTCGCAGAGGCATCGCTCAAGCGGTTGAGAGTCGATGCCATCGATCTGTTCTACCAACATCGAGTCGACCTGAACATCCCGATCGAGGATGTTGCGGGCGCTGTAAAGGATTTGATTCAGGAAGGCAAAGTGAAGCACTTCGGTCTCTCTGAAGCAAGCGCGCAGACAATCCGTCGCGCCCACGCAGTTCAATCCGTCGCAGTGCTGCAAAGCGAGTACTCGCTTTTCTGGCGAGAGCCCGAAGAGACCGTGATGCCTGCATTGGAAGATCTGGGTATCGGATTTGTCCCGTTCAGCCCACTCGGCAAAGGCTTCCTGACTGGCAAGATCGACGCCGACACGAAGTTCGATAGCACGGACTTCCGCAGCAGCGTCCCGCGATTCAGCGAGGAGAACCGGAGAGCGAACCAGGCGTTGGTCGATGTGATCCGCTCATTCGCGGAACAAAAGAAAGTGACTCCTGCGCAGATTGCACTCGCCTGGTTGCTTGCCAAGAAGCCGTGGATCGTTCCGATTCCGGGCACCACCAACCTGACCCGATTGGAAGAAAACCTGGCAGCGGCGGCGATTGAACTAACGCCGGACGATGTACGGGCTCTCGAAGACGCCTCCTCAAAGATCAAGCTGGAAGGGGCAAGATACCCCGCCTTTCACGCGAAGCTGGTCGGTCGCTGATCGAACGCGATAGCCGCATTCGGCTTTTTGATTCAGACCAGTGCGGCAGGAAGGTCTTGATTAACGCTGCCGAAGGGGAGGCTAGTACCCATGTTTCCGATTTCCCGACTACCCAGGACTTGGCAGGGAGAATGGTATATAACTCCGCATGAGGTTTGAGTGTGAAGAACCGTGGAAGTGGCATTGAAAAGTTTCTGTCGAAGTATCCCTACATGTTGCGGTGGGTCAACGAATGCCTCTCCTGCCACCATAAGGGTTACAAACCTGAAATGCCGGAGCCTGAATTTGATAACGCAGTCTTCATTCCCGCTATACTACGTCGCCTAGTAGATGAGTTGGCCCTTGATGAAGACGGTTTGTGTGAGCAATGTCGGGAAGCGAAACGACACGCGGTACATTGAGCATTTAGCAATCCCGGAATTGATTGGCCGCTTTGAGTACTATGAGGAACTTTTCCGGTAAGCCGAACCAGGCACTGACGAACTCGGGGCAGCACTTGAGTTCGTTCTTGAGTATTTCCAGCGAGGGATTTCGTAGATCAGCGGTAGAAGAACGGCGACGACATATGCAATGGCAAATGGATGCTGAAAGCGATTCGCAGTTTCGCTCACCCGCGTGTCCCCAACGTAATAGACAATGGTATTCTCTGGCCAGGGTATTAACAGACATCCGATTAGGCCAAGCCAAAAACCTAGGACTCCAAGAAGCCCGCCGCCTATGAAGCGAAACCTTGTGCGTTTCAATGCAAACGAAACGGCGAGAGAAATTGCAGCACCGATGATGAATGCAGTGACTGTATATAGCGCGGCAAACATACAGGCTACAAAAGTTGGAATCGGGAACAACACGGCCCTATCGTAGTCTAAATTGGAGTTAGCAGCCCAAAATCTGCAACAGCCTAGTTGCGCTGGGACTATGCGCCATATGGACGATTTCCGGACTGATCAGGCTTGTGGAATTAGTCCTGGCTATGCGCTACCGGAGAAGTGGGTGATAAATGAGAGAAGCCGCCCGGAAGGGCGGCTCTCGGTCGTGACTCAGTATTGATCAGGCTGTAGTGGTCTTGCTCTCTTGGGGCTGGAACGGCTCATCGTAACTGCCTCCGTAGATGGAAGGCACTTTCGATCCCATGGGGCGCAGGTACGTGACCAGCTCTCCCCGATGATGGATGCTGTGGTTGTTGAGAAATCCGAGATACGCGACCGCCGGTAGATTGAAGACACCGAAAAACTCGATTGGCGTGCCCAGCTGTTCTGGCGACATAGAACGTACCCGGTCGACCGCTTGTTTGAAACTCTTGTCGTACCAGTCAACGAGTTCGGCGATGTTCTTCGGTTTGCTTTCAGGCGTCGCCATTTTGAAGTTCAGGTCGGCGATACCGTCAAGGAATTGCACGTCGGTATTGGCAATGTGCCATGCAAGTTCCCACGCCGTGCGTGCGTGTGGATCAGGCCGGTAGTCGGATTTTGCGTCGGGAACCGCCTTGAGGACCTTCTTAGTTGATTCGAGTTCACGCAGTAGACCTTCGAGCATTAGCTGCCGAAAGCCAGCGGCAAACTCGGGCGTCAGAGCTTGTGGGGCTGCCATAAATTTCTCCTTACTCCATATCGGGTCGATATCGGATACAACGGGAGACATTATATGCCTAGATCGCCGGCTTCTACCTCATCCAATTGTACTTGATTGCATAACAATGTCGGCTCCCCGACCCGAGTAGACTGTGGTTTATCGACGACCTCAGGCTCGGGAGAGAGGAGCCGACATTGTTATGCAATCAAATGGGTAATAGAACCCGTTCAAACAGTGACGTTCAGTTCGGCAATCGGCGACGAAGCACCAGTGGAATTGCAAACATCGTCCACGCTACTTGCTCTTTGCTCCGGGCAGCAAAGTTTTTACGAACTCGGAAATCGCTTTGGCTTGTGCGTCGCTGATGCCCGATATGCCCTTATTGTGAGGTGCCTTTGAATTGGCTGTCCCCTTCATGATGTGCTCCGTGATTTGGTCGGCCGTCAGGAGCGAGCCTCTCAGCGCAGGCGCTTTCATTGCCGGCTTTCCCTCACCGCTCGCGCCATGGCAAACAGCACATTTTGACTTATAGAGTGCGGTCCCGTCCTCTGCTCCCCACGATAGCGTTGGCAACACCACCAGTGAGGTAACAAGGAATGAAACTCGAATTAATAATTTGCACTTCATGTTCGGTAGTCTCCTTCCGGCAAGTTGGTTGCATGCTAAGCAAGCTTTTTATACCACCGCTCGCCAATCGGTGGGGAGTTGAAATTTAGACCGGGCGCGGTAAGGGCGTTCCATGAGAAGGCCGGTTGATGTCAAGGCACACTTTCGTTTTCTTATTTCCGTGAGTCTGTTCCCATTCAGCCGGGCCGCCCCTGTCGCCATCCTTCCATCCGCACTCTTTTGTGAGCGATATTCGCTCGGTGCTAGGTGGGTGTTCTCGTTTCAGTAGGTGCTGCTACCTGATTAGCGACCTCTCTTCACCTTTTCGGTGAGGGTTGCCGCCACGGATATGAACGACCATGCGCTGACTATCGATGTCGTTAACTTCCAGGTGGGTCAGCTCGGAGTTCCGGGCACCAGTGGCGTAGAGAGTCATGAGTAGAATGCGTTCGCCTGGAGTGCGCGCGGCGTGGAAGAGTTGTGCAACTTCTTCGCGGCTCAGAATCGTGGGCAGGCGGCGTGTCTTTTTCGGATACGGAGTTTCGGCAATGCTCCAGGCTCGGCGCAGCGTCTTGATGTAGAAAAAACGCAGAGCGGCCAGGTGTTGTCCTACGGAATTTGCCGACAACTTGCGCTTCTGGAATAACTCGGCTTGATATTCGCGAATGTGTCGAGGGCCCAGACGATCTGGAGAGCTTCGAAATCGTCGAGCAAAATCTTCTACTGCACGAAGGTAGTGGCGTATGGTATTTTGTGCATAATTACGACGTTGGAGTTCTTCCAACATCATTTTGCGAAGACGGGTCACGGGAACACCTCCTGTGACCCACATTTACATCCACTCCATCAAGCAACCAACGTTGCACTACCTCACGCGAAGCGTCCGCCGCCGGGCGGCTACGTCCTAACGCGGTAACCGGACACGTGTCCGATTACCCGACTACACAGACCGAACCTTTCCGATTTGCACGACTTATCAGGAGCTAGCCGGAGTCCGTGATATAAACGTGCGGTACGCGCCTGTGGCTGGTCCAAGTGAGGCTCCTTGAACCGCTGGTCGCCATACTTTTTGAGCATCGTAAGTCAAACTCTCATGAGCGCGGGTGCGAGAGAGGGGCCAGGACAATTCAATGAGAAATGTAATCTACGCAATCAACCTTACCCTGGATGGCTGCTGCGACCATACCAAATTCAATCCCCCTGACGATGACGAAGTACTTGAACATTACACGCACCTCTTGCGAGATTTCGACCTGCTCGTCTATGGGCGTAAAACCTATCAATTGATGGTTCCTTATTGGCCTGATATCGCAAAAAGCCAGTCCGGGACAAAAGCGGATATCGAATTTGCTCAAACCTTTGTTTCCAAGAAGAAGATTGTTTTTTCACGGTCATTGGCCAGCGCTGAAGATGAAAATACGAGAATTGTTCGTACGAACCTTCGCGACGAAATACTTAAACTGAAGCAAGAACAGGGTAAAAATATTTTAGCCGGCGGTGTAAATATTCCCTCACAACTTATGGAGCTTGGCCTGATTGACGAATATCGTTTTGTCGTTATGCCAACCATTGTTGGAGAAGGCAGACGATTGATGGAGGGCGTCAGCCTGCCCGAGAAATTGCAATTGAAACTGGTTGAGTCAAAGCCTTTTAAATCAGGTTGTGTCGCGCTTCGTTACTTGAAACAGTGACAGAAAAAATCTGCGACAGGTCTGGAGTCCCGATTACCGCTAACCGGACATTGACACCCATGTGCCAGTAATTGTCTCGTACGAGTACATCTAAGCGAGTATCAATTCCTCGTGGAATACTCTCCGAAAAACCTAAGGACTTTTGCTCGGGCGGCGCGTATCGTTGAGGCAACCGAAGTTAATTATGGCGTGTGATGAAAAAACTCAAATTTCTGGTTTCTCTCCATACGCAGGACAACGATTTCCAAATAGCACAGGCCTTGGCCGCAGAAGAGGCCGCGCACAAATTTGGCGTCGATGCGGAAATCACTTTCGCCGACAACAATGCAGTGAATCAAAGTACACAGATTCTGCAGGCGATCCAGAATCGTCCCGAGTCCAGGCCGGACGCAATTGTGTTGGAACCAGTGAGCGGCACCGCACTACCTCAGGTGGCCCGCGCTGCCAGCGCAGCCGGGATCGGCTGGGTGGTATTGAATCGAGATCCTGAGTACATGCCGGAGCTACACAGGCTAGCCAAAGCGCCTACTTTTGGGGTTAGCTCCGATCATGTTGAGATCGGGCGCATCCAGGGAAAACAATTTGCCGCCCTGCTTCCGCAAGGTGGTTCGATCCTTTACCTGGAAGGACCGTCGCAAAGTGCATCAGCTCAGAAACGTACAGCGGGAATGCTTGAGAGGAAACCTTCGAATATACAGGTCGTCATGTTAAAGGGACGGTGGACGGAGGAGAGCGCTGAACGAGCCGTAGTTTCCTGGCTCAAGCTCGCCACGTCGCAAAGCAAAGCAATTGATCTCGTTGGTGCACAAGACGACGCTATGGCAATGGGTGCTCGCAAAGCCTTTGAGAAGGTTACCAACGAGGAAGAACGCACCCGATGGCTCGGCCTGCCGTTCACCGGTTGTGATGGCCAGCTAAAGACAGGCCAAACGTGGGTGCGCCAAGGATGGTTAGCCGCGACGATTTATTTGCCACCGCTTGCGGGAACAGCGATCGAGATTCTTGCAAAAGCCATTCAGCGAGGAATTCGCCCCCCGGAACGCACCATGACCGAATCGTTCTCTATTCCGACTCTGGACACGCTAGCTCCACGAAAATCACAACCTACTCCTCTGTCCTTTCCAATCCGGAAACCATTCATCCCCTGATTAATGCACCAACGGTCCATGTCGGTACTGGGCCTAACTTGTCCGGCACGACTTACCAGGCATTTGCAATTGCTTCTGAATTGCCCGTCCTCTCCCAAAGCACGGCGAATCCCGCAGGCTGGGAAACTTTTCAAAGTCGCGCCCCGTACTTGGGTCTAAAATCCAGTCCAAAGGAGCACACATGACCTCGCTCAGCAGGAACGCCAGAATCGCAGGACTCCTCTACCTCACACTCCTGACCGCACCCTTGCGCCTCATCTACATTCCCAGCAAGCTGTTTGTGGCAGGGAATGCAAGCGCAACAGCCAACAACATTGCCGCGCACGAGACGCTTTTCCGCCTCGGCATTGTGAGCGATCTGTTCACCGCGACCATGGCCATCTTTCTCACTCTGGCCCTTTTCCGGCTGTTCAGGGGAGTGGACCAAGGCCTGGCTCGGTTGGTGGTAATCCTAGGCGCGTTGATGGTGACGCCCATCTACTTCCTCAACACGATCAATGACGCAGCTGCGCTGCTGCTCGCCCGTGGGGCAGACTTCCTCTCTGCCTTCGACAAGCCGCAGCGCGACGCTCTCGTCATGGTGTTCCTCCGGATGCATGGCCAAGGGATATGTGCGAACGAGGTATTTTGGGGACTCTGGCTGTTTCCCTTCGGCCTGCTGGTGTACAGGTCGCGGTTTCTTCCGCGCATCCTAGGCGTCTGGCTGATGCTCAACTGCTTCGCTTATCTGGCTACGAGCGTCACCGGCATATTATGGCCGCAATTCGAGCAGAGGGTCTCCAATTGGGTTTTCCCGCTGATGGTCGGCGAACTCGCCATCATGCTGTGGCTCATCATCATGGGTGCCAAGGAGCGGCAGCCCCAGGCGTCCACCGCCTGAGCCTGGGGGATTAGCAGTGATACTGAACCAGAATTGGCAGCTGTTAGGCTGAACACCGAAACGAGTTTACTCAGGGGTCGCGAGACCGACGTCGTTATAAAGCAATCGGAAACTTCGGTCAACGTCCGGTTATCGGCGCTATCTTACCGTGGCAAA
>CAVUHB010000006.1:0-187338 GCA_963741165.1 Candidatus Acidiferrales bacterium
CGGTAACCCTCACGAGAGGAATCAAGGAGAAGGCACGGAACTCTCTCTGGGTTACGGTGTAGATTGATGACTAAACTTGCTCGGCGTTTGGAAGCCAGCCGATTTGATTTTCTTACTTGCATGTACCTGCGGCCTCAACCGAGATGTGACTCACATCATGGAGAATTACCAGCACGCCTGCGAGCGAATCGTCCCGATGCAGGGGCAGCGCATAAACGTGCATCGGCTTGCCGTCAATGTTTTGGAACAGCCCAAACCCGCTGTTCGTACGAACAGCTTCAAAAGCGGCCGATGGAGAGTTTAGAGAAGCTACTCGACAAGCCGGCCGTGATGGCCAAAAAACGACCGCGCGAGTCGTAGACTGCTACGCCGCTCAATCGCTCCCTATTCCCGAACCGCTCCACGATCCGTTGAAGGCTTTTCGTTGACTTGGCGTCGAGCAGGGGTTCAATACTCTCCTGAAGACTTTCCGCTAGTATCGCGGCTTTACGCTCTGTCTCCTCGTGAAGTCGGCGCTCTTCCTGGCGAACTTCCAAGTACGAGAAGATAAAGGCAACTAAAGTAACTCCGATAATCAATGAGAAGATCAATCGTAAAGTACTTCTCATAAAACTCTCGATGGAGTGCACTGCCAAAGCAGATTACATCGCCCACAGTAGTGAGCGCGCCTTCGTATAAGCGGCGCTTTAAATGCCGTTTTTGCTTGCATTTACAGACATATCGTAGCACGATACAGACAGCGATACTCACATGTTCGTCTACCAGATAGACTCCTGGGACAGTCTGCGCGAGAAGATCGATTACCGATTCTTGCTCGAGTAGCGTTCCCGGCTTCCTGTGACCGAAGAAGTCCAGAATTCGGTCTCGAAAGTGAGCAAAGCGGAACGCAAAGCTGAATTGGCATCGATTGCGCAGGAGTCCAAAGACATTTGGAGAAATGAACAGGCCAGAGTTGAGAGCAGAGAGATTGGTGTAGCTGCAGCAATTTACCGAACCTAATTTCTAAGGAGAATAATCGTGAAGAAGCAGCTGGTAGCGGTGTTGGTAGGAATGTCTTTTCTGTCCTGTCCGCAGCTCGGGGCGCAGGCAACTGCTGGTCAAAAGACGGCGGGGCAGAGTTCAGAAACTATTTCAGATCAGGACATAAAGTTGTTGAGGAGTGATATCAAATCGCAGAAAAAGCAATTGATAGCGGAGAATCTCCAATTAACACCTGCAGAAGCGACAAAATTCTGGCCAGTGTACGATCAGTACCAGGCTGAGTATGCGAAGATCGGCGATGCAAAGGTTGCACTGATCAAGGACTACGCACAAAAGTGGGGTACGATCACCGAAGAACAGGCTGTGAGTTATCTGAAACGGTCTCAAGACATTGAAGACTCTGTCATTCGGTTAAGAATGAAATATGTTCCCATCGTGAATCAGGTGTTGCCGGGGAAAAAGACGGCAACATTCTTTCAGTTGGACCGCCGACTCGGTCTTCTGTTGGATATACAGCTGTCATCGCAGATTCCGTTAGTGCAGAGTCAGGTGAAGTAAAGGCAAAAACATATGTGATTTGATTCAGTTGGTTAGAGGCTATGAGTCGTTGAAAACAAATGGAGGACCCGTCGGCGCTTCTACCGGCGGGTTTTTATTTTACATTAATTGAAGAAGACATCAATGCGTCATGTTAGTACGCCGAGGGTATCCAAGAATGAAGGAAGCTGAAGAGCAACCTACCGAGATCTGGTGGAAAGTGCCATCTCGACAGTGGACACGATTATTACAGGACCGTGAGGAACAAGTTTTTCTCGTCTTGACGCTGTTGATCGGCGCACTAGTGGGCGCCATCGTTGTTGCCTTTATCCTGATCACGGAGCGATTTGGCGCGCGACTCTACCCCATAGGTGGCGCTGCCTGGCGTCGACTATTGGTTCCAGTTACGGGCTCCCTGGCCATGGGCTATCTGTTATTCCGGTACTTCCCGGATGCTCGCGGCAGTGGCGTTCCGCAAACAAAAGCTGCCCTGTTTGCCCGAGAGGGTCACATTACGTTCGGCACGGTATTCGGAAAATTCTTCTGCACGTCAGCTACATTGGCAAGTGGGATCCCGCTTGGACGCGAGGGCCCGGCAGTTCAAGTGGGCGCAGGAATAGCGTCGGTGTTGGGTCGAAAGTTGGGATTGCGCCCCGAAAAGGTAAAGGCACTCTTGCCGGTGGGAGCAGCAGCAGCGATCGCTGCTGCATTCAACACACCCCTGGCGGCAGTGTTGTTCGCCCTTGAGGAAGTCGTTGGGGATCTTCATGCCCCGGTGCTCGGCTCAGTTGTACTGGCCTCGGCTACATCCTGGGGCATGTTGCGCCTGTTGCTTGGGAATGATCCTCTATTTCAAGTGCCGCAATACCAACTCGTGAATCCGCTGGAACTTGTTGTATATGCCATTCTAGGAGTTGCCGGGGGACTGGTGTCGGTGGCCTTCACTAAACTTCTTCTCGGCATGCGAGCGCGTTTTCTGCGATTCCCCAGAAAGACCCTATGGTTCCAACCACTAGCGGGCGGCTTGACGGTTGGCATAATGGGCTGGTTCGTACCCCAAGTGCTAGGTGTTGGCTATAAACATGTCGGTGAAGTGTTGAACGGCAGGATGGCGGTCAGGCTGATGGTCCTGCTGCTGGTCCTCAAGCTTCTGGCCGTAACAACCAGCTATGCCTCAGGCAATGCTGGCGGCATTTTCGGGCCTAGCTTGTTTCTAGGGGCAATGCTGGGTGGAATCGTCGGCAACGTTGCGCACGGTTTACTGCCTACGTATGTCGCGGCCCCAGGGGGCTATGCACTTGTCGGCATGGGAACAGCATTTGCCGGGATCGTAAGGGCGCCGATGACATCCGTCGTCATGATTTTTGAGATCACGCGCGATTATTCGATCATCGTTCCGTTGATGATTTCGAATCTAGTGAGTTTCTTTATCTCGTCGCGGCTACAACCGAAACCCATCTACGAGGTTTTGGCTCATCAAGATGGTATTCATCTACCGAGCGACGAGACACGTCACCCGAAAGGAGGGCATCAAGTGGGCCAACTGATGCGTTCGCCGACGGAGACTTTGTCGGCGATGCTTCCCGTAGCCGATGCTCTCCAACTAACACTGACCAGTCGACAATCCTGTTGGCCAGTGTGCGATCACCGTGGTGTCGTGGGAATGACGAGCAAGCGCAGACTCGAACGCGCACAGAAAGAGCACGGAGCGTCCATGCTGCTTTCTGAGCTTATCAGGCCGCAAGCGTTTCCTCATCTTCACGCCGATCAGTCATCTCACTTGGCCCTAGAACGCATGGGTAAATCTGGATTCGATCTCTTGCCTGTTGTGAGTCGCGCGGACATGCACAAACTCGAAGGTGTAGTGCTCAAGCAAGATATTTTGGATTCCTATGGCATAGGCACAGAGAATGAAGACTAATAGTTACTTCGAGTTGACTTTCGGCACATGCGTTGAAGACAACTAGAATGGTGGATCGGAAAATACTCACTTGAAGTGATTCGGGTCAGGATTGGAAGAATCTGTAAGGACATTTCATGGTCGACCGCAGTGCATCCTGCCTAGAGTGCACCGCTTTGTGCGCTGGCACTGGATCCTCATGTTCCCTTTAACCCGATTAGTAAGATTGGTCCCCGTTGGTTCTTTGACAGTTGAGCAGTCTAGCCATCGACCTGCTGAAGCTTATTTGCATCGTGGTCCCTCGTGGGTCGAAGCGGGGCTAGGCCGATCGCGGAGCTCCGGGCGTTCAATAAATCATCCATCGCCAATATCTTCGTGTGGTAGGGTTGACTGGGCTAAAGAAAATGCCTGTCCGGCACAGTTGTCTCGAATAGTTCACCGCAGAATCAGAGTGCAATATCTCCTATCCGGCGTTAAGTTTGGACTTTCACTGGAGCCCCTCCATGATCCGCTTCTTAACAAATCTGAAGCTTCGAAGAAAACTGATGATCGCGATGGTTCCGCTGGCGTTAATGGTGGCCTTGGCGGGACTCTATGCAACCTTCCAAATCAAATCGATCGATTCGAAATATGGCGATTTGCTAGACAATGACGTCAAGTCATTGCAGACGGTCAGCACGCAGCGGTCACATTCGATGCGGTTTGGCATGGTGTTGTACAACTTGATCGCCGAGAAGGATCGTGAGCGCGTTCGGGCACTCGACAAAGAACTGGACACTGTACAAGCGGATCAACAGGTTACTTTGGCCGAATCCCTTCGGCAAAGCCCCAGTCGCGCTGGCGAAATAAAAGCAGCAGCGGCTTTGTTCGAGAAAGCCGTAAACCGTTCGCGTCCCGTTCGCGTGGAAGCCCTGGCGGGTAACCACGAGAGGGCTATGGATCTAATGCGCGGAGGGGTTGATGCCGAATTGTACCAAGCAAGGCAAGCTTCCATCGACTTGGTGGACGAGCTGCGAAAGTCCGTCGACCAAGAGTCCAACGACCTTACGACCCAGACTCACCGCGCCATTATGATTACTTGGCTGGTCATCGGCCTCGGCCTGTTTTTATCGTACGCAGCTGCCTTCTATGTCATACAAACAGAAGTTGTTCAGGAATTATTGACCTTGCGCGGCAGCATTCAGGACCTTGCCGATGGCAAGCTGGATCAATCCATCCCTTATTTGGATCGCCGGAATGAGATCGGCGAAATCGCCCGAGCGCTACAAACGCTCCAAAAGGGCGCCCGAGAGCGTGAAACGCAGGGGTGGGTGAAGGGTGAAGTAGGATCGCTGTTGCGAAGCGTCCAAGCGGTTCAAGATTTTGGAGTGTTCGCCAGCACTCTGTTTTCGCAGTTGTCCGAATCCATCCCGCTGATCTACGGCGCATTGTATGTCACGGACGAAAGCCAGAAGCGATACGTCCGTGCCGGTGCATTTGCCATCAGTGATGCTGGTAGTCCGCGTGAGTTTTCACTCGGCCAAGGACTGGTAGGACAAGCTGCTGCCGAGAAGAGAACGCTCACCGTAATCGCAGGAGATGAGGTACAAATTACCGCCGGCATGGCGACAGTGAAGCCAACCGAATTGCTGTTTCTACCTGTGATCAACCAGGACTTCGTCAACGCTGTCATCGAACTGGCTCCCGTTTCAGCACTAACCGAACGTCAGCAGTCTCTCCTTGATGCGCTTTTGCCTTCCCTCGCCCTCAGTGCAGAAGTCTTGTCGGGAAACATAGAGACCAGAAAACTCCTAGAACGAACACGGGCTCAAGCTGAAGATCTGGCCGCTTCGGAAAGGCAGATTGGCCGACGGAAAGAGGAACTGGAGGCCATCAACCAGGCGCTAGAAGCAACTGAGGTGGAACTTCGAAAAGCAAAGGAGGTAGCGGAGGAAGCCACCAAGATTAAGGCGGATTTTCTTGCAAATATGAGCCACGAAATCCGCACTCCGATGAATGCGATCATTGGCATGTCCCATTTGACGTTGAGGACTGAACTCAATCCTAGGCAAAGAGACTACGTGCGGAAGATACAAATGTCCGGCCAACACCTGCTGGGCATCATTAACGACATTCTGGATTTCTCGAAGATCGAGGCTGGAAAATTGTCGGTCGAGAATATCGACTTCGATCTGGAGAAGGTGCTCGAGAATGTGAGCAATCTGATCTCTGAGAAAGCTTCAGCGAAGGGGTTGGAGCTTATTTTCGACATCGACCCGGCAGTCTCGACGCAATTGAAAGGCGACCCGCTGCGTGTCGGTCAAATCTTAATCAACTTCTGTAACAATGCGGTGAAGTTTACAGAGAGCGGGGAGATTGTCGTAAAGGCGCAGGTCCAGGAAAAGGATGAGACTGGGCAGTTGGTTTGCTTTTCGGTGAGTGACACCGGCATTGGTCTGACTGAAGAGCAGATGGGGCGGCTCTTCCAAGCATTTGAACAGGCAGATGCTTCCACCACGCGCGAGCACGGCGGAACAGGGTTGGGTCTCGCGATTTCCAAGCGACTGGCGCAACTAATGGGAGGCGATGTTGGTGTAAACAGTGAGGTGGGAAGAGGAAGCACGTTTTGGTTCACAGCGCGACTTGGCAATGGTGCGGCTTCTTCGCGTCGTGCTGCCAGGCCGGATCTGCGCGGGCGGCGAGTGCTGATAATCGACGATAATTCGCAAGCGCGCGCCGTATTGTCGAGCATGCTTTCCAGTATGACTTTCGTTGTGCATGAGGCGCCGTCAGGACTGGAAGGTGTTGAGATGGTGCGGCAGGCCGCTGAAATCGGCGAGCCCTATGAGATCGCTTTTGTCGACTGGCAGATGCCGGGTATCGACGGTATCGAAACAGGCAAACGCATCCGCGCGCTGCCCAACCTTGCTGTCAGGCCGCAATTGGTTATGGTTACCGCATATGGCCGGGAAGAGGTTCTGAAACAAGCCGAGGACAATGCCTTCGCAAACGTCCTAATTAAGCCCGTCACACCATCCATGCTCTTCGACTCTGCCGTGGAAGTTCTTTCTACAGAACAACAGAAGGTCTTCGATGTCCCGGCTAGCCCCACTCTGAATCTTTCCCAGCTGCGCGACGCACGTGTATTGCTCGTCGAAGACAATGAACTCAATCGCGAGGTCGCTCTAGGATTGCTCGAGGATGCCCACCTGTCCATCGAACTAGCAGAAGACGGAGCAGTTGCCGTCAAGATGGTAAACAAACACGAATATGATCTTGTACTCATGGATATGCAGATGCCGGTGATGGATGGAATTGCTGCGACCAAGGCTATCCGATCCAACCCCGAACTACGCAGGCTGCCCATAATTGCCATGACAGCCAATGTGATGGCCACGGACCGCGAAAAGTGCATTGAGGCTGGCATGGACGATCATGTCTCCAAGCCCATCGATCCCGATGAGCTCTTTGCAGCATTGCTACGATGGATTAAGCCCCGCGCAGGAAACAGCGCAGGGAGTGACAGCGTAACTGCGATGGTAGGGCAGCCCGCGCCGGCTAAGATTCCTGACTCCGACTCGCTGGAGATCGCTGGGATCGACACCAAGTCAGCGTTAAGGCGATCGGGCGGCAATCGCAAACGATATGAGTCGCTGTTGCGTAATTTCGCAGAGCCATCCGCAGGAGGACTTGAGGCGATTCGCAACGCCCTGGCGGCGGGTGATACTTTAACTGCCGCGCGCGCCGCTCATTCGTTAAAAGGTGCCGCCGCTAATCTTGGCGCGACCGCAGTAGCAGAGATGGCGGCAAAGACAGAAACCGCTATCACGACCAGCCATGGCGTTGAGGAGGCGCTAGCGTTGCTCGTGCCCACCTTCTATGCTGTCGTGGGAGCTATCCGATCGGCACTGCCAACTGCCCCCGTAACTGTCGAGACCGCCGCCGATCCCGCCACTGTGAGGGAATCGTTATCCCATTTGAACAAATTGCTCAAGAATGACGATGGTGATGCTGCCGATTTCATCATCGACGTGCGCCCTGCTTTGTCCCGTGTGCTGACCGAAGCTGAGATCAATACTCTCGCCAGCCTCATTGGCAATTTCGATTTCGGGGCGGCACTCAAGTCTCTTTCAGATATTGCTGCGCATCTAGCTCTCAAACTCGAGTGAAATGATGGCTCAAGCGACTCAAACGTCCCTTTTTATTGTGGATGACGTGCCAATCAATCTCGTCGTTATTTATAGGCAGCTAAAGACGGTTGCGGGTGATCAGCAAATTTATTGTGAGCTATTTGCGCCGAAGCTCAGTTTAAACTGCGGCGACGTGTCTATACTTGGGCGCGACGGCACTATCGATAACGACAGTCAACAGCAAAGTTGGTATTCTTGATGCGGGAAATGAGACCTCGATCCCATTTTGAGAGAAGGAAAGACCAGCGGATTCCTACACCTACCGGACTCTGGGTTTCCGGCAAATTTGATGATCGACGCACTACATTGCGCGCTCACGACTTCAGTCTTTCAGGTGCTTTACTTGTGACCTTCGAAGCTATCCCAGTAGGCACTCGGCTTGAGTTGCTCTTTTCGGTGCCGGAGGGTGAGATCCACATTCTCGCAGCCGTCCGCTCTTTCACTTTGGGAAGGGGTGTCGGTGTTGAGTTTGTCGGTATGGAAGCGAGATCCTTCGACCTAGTCCTTAAGTTGGTGAAGCGCCTGCTTACCTTGGAATAAAAACCGTATTTATAAACAGCCAGCTAGTCTGGAATACATCGACCATTCTGCGAAAGTAGTTGCCTGTAGTTCGATCCCCAGAAAAACCGGGTAATGGAGTGAAGAGGATAGCCGCCAAAAAAATCGAAGGTGGCCTCCTGGCAGCCGTGCTGGGGCTGCAGACGCAATCTACTTTAGTTGGACGAAGTGGCCCCGGCGATTTTGGGCATAGCACTCCTCGCTGGCCTGCATGCAAAAAGGTTTTTCTTTGCGAAAGCTGACGGCGTTGAAACGCTCGGCGGAAATGCCGAGGCTGACCAGGTATTGCCTAACTGCGTTGGCGCGGCGATCTCCTAGGGCCAGGTTGTATTCGGTGGAACCTCGCTCGTCACAGTGACCCTCGATGGTGACGCGCATGGAAGGATATTTTTTGAGGAAGTCGGCGGTTTTCCGCAATGGTTCGCGAGCTTCGGGGCGAATTTCGGCAGAGTCATAGTTGAAATAGGCGTCTCGAACTTCTTCGAGGAAGAGCTGATCTAGAGAAGGAGTTTGCGGAACTTCACTTATGACGGCGGGAACTGTGACGGAGATGCGCAGGCTGGCATCGGCGTTGCCGCCGGGGCCGGAAGCGATAATGGAATAAGTTGTGGACTCGGTAGGCTTGACAGTGATGGAACCTTGGGGCGCGACGGCTCCGACAACGGGAGCGATGGAAACTTTCTGAGCGTCGGTGGAAGTCCAAGAGAGGTGCGCAGCTTCACCCTGATTGACGGAAGTGCGGTCAGTGGAAATCGTGACCGTGGGCTTCACAGCGGTAGCAGGTGGCGCATTGGTGGCGACGGATTTACTGACGGGCTTCTTCGAGCAGCTGGCAATGAAGAATGCCACAGAGCATGTGGTGATAAGCACAACACGAAAGTACGGGCGGTAAACCTGAGTCATGCGAGTCCTCCTGAGGGTTCAGCTTCCCGTGCACAGCGGAGCGAAAGCGCCAGGTAACACGAGAAAGCCGAGTCCGAGAATATGTCGTAATGCGATATAATGTACAAGAGGGGAAAGAAGGAACGCTGCTAATGTGGAGGAATTGTGACTTATAAGAAAAGGGGGTGGGTTGCTAAGCTTAAACCCGAAGTGGAGAAAGCCAAGCAGAATCTAGTGGAATACAATCTAGAATTGGAACTCAATTCAAACGACTATTGCATCACTTCAGTGCGATCCTTGGCAGGTGTAGCGCCACAAAATCGGAAGATATTTGTCCCACGAAGGCATTGACAGTTCACTTTTTTGGTAGCAGAGCGGCATGCAAAGACTTAGCTTTGATCGGAGCGGAAATGTTTTCCGCCTATTTAAGCGTGCCGGCTTTCTCAGCCGCACTGAGATATATCAGGTAAATCGTTCATCTTAATTATTACAATTTCTGCCAGGCTAGCCGGGAGCCTGCCCCTGGTTACCACGATCGGTAACTTGTTTCCGACTATTGCGTATGTAGGGACTGAAAAAGGCTTATTAAATTCTGCGGCGAAACACGAATGATACCCCATCGCGGGCTGTCAATATCTGCAATGGCGAAAAACGCGATGCTTAAGACAAGCGGTAACACTAACAATCTCGTAGCTCTCCCTTCGACGTAGTGCGCACCATAGCCGACCAATAAGTTGGAGCAGGTGGCAACCACAAACATTAGGAGCCAAGCCCCAGGTGGGATACGGTTCCACCAAATGGCCTGCGTGTATCCCTGCGAGTTCAACACATCGTTCATACCGGAAACGACGAGAGCTAGAACAGGCGTCGGCTCAGCCGTAGCAGGAGTCTTGACTAACGACCAAAGTTCACTTTGTAGTCGAGCAGTGTGGGCATTGATCTCCAGAAGTTGACGTTCACTGCGTGTTTGATAAAACAAGATTCGTTGGTCGAGATATTCTTTCAAAAGTACACGCACTCTCGATGCGTCGGCTTGAGGTAGTAGATCCGCCCGGACATACTCCGTTCCAATCGCGTTGCCCTCGGCCTCTTCGTAGGTTTTTCGCTGATCGTACCTGTTGACTGCCATTGACAAACTGAATCCGATGATGAGGCCGAGCATTGTCAAAGTGGCAGTCACGATTAGGTCTAGATCCTGGCGCTTGGAATCCTCCAAGTTCGGTTGCCGTTTGCGGTAAGAGAGCCCGGTCCGCGCAGAAAGCCACATGGCAGCGAAAGAGAATACTAAAACCAGTGTTGGGAATTTAGCTAAGTTGTCCATGGGTCGCAACCTTGTCGCCTCATAAGGTCACTTTACGGCATGTTGTAGGAAACATTCCAGCGCTTAGCTGGAGAAGCATTTGGGTTTGACGAAGATGCAATCGATCTATCAAACGCGAGATCATGCAGGCGAGTCAAATCTAAATAGTTTTTCTGTATACTAATAATTCGTAGACGAGAGATCATTCAGGAGTATTACATGGCAAATTGTCGATCTGCCGTCCCCATCATTGTGCTCCTCCTCACAACGGCAGTTGTATCTTCAGCGGCCGACCGCAGTTGGAAGGGTTGGATTACGGACAGTCGTTGCGGCGCAGCAGGCGCCCACCCTGGCGACAGGGAATGTGCCAAGAGCTGTGTAAAGAAGGGAGCCAAGTTCGTATTTGTGGATGATGCCGAAAAAAAGGTCTATGCTCTTGACCCGCAAGATGAAGTCGCCCCCCACGCAGGTGAACATGTAGTGGTGAAGGGAACTGCGGTAGGCCACACCTTAAAACTATCAGATATCGAACAAATCAGATAAATGGCAAAGAAACCGGTTCTCGAGCAAAAGAATGTTGGCAGCCGATAGGTGACCCAGCATATTCAGTACCTGAGAAACGTATTGTGAAGAGAGTTAGTGCTGAATGCTTCCCGCTTGCTCCGCTATTGTGGCGCGATATACTTGACCCGTGAAGAGGGCCATTTACAATTCCGAATACGCCGCGTTAGCAGAATTTAGATTCCGTATTCGAGAGTTTCTGCGTGGCAGCGATAGTGCCGCCGAAACGGCAGGCCTCGAGCCTCAACAGTACCAAATGCTCCTCGCTATTCGCGGCCTACCTCCTCACCACAAAGCTTCTATCCGAGAACTGGCGGATCGTTTGCTCTTGAGGCACCATAGTGCCGTAGGTCTGATCGATCGCTTGGAAGGTGGTGGTTATGTCCGCCGTTCCCGTGGCAGCCGTGACCAGAGGCAAGTCTGGGTCACGCTACTTCCGAAAGGGCGTCGCGCCTTGGAACGGGTTGTGCACCAACGATTGCACGAATTACGCGGTAGCGGGCACGCGCTCATCGATGCTCTAACTTCCATTTTGAAGCAAAGCAACACCGTGGCACATTCACAACGCAGAGAAACAAGCTCGCATGGCCGAAAAGGGAAGAACTGATCAAGTGCAATTCACATCTGCGCTCGCTCATCCAAGTCCTGACCATCGTGCATTTGGGCCACTGCTCCTCTCGTGCCTTCCTGGAAAATCGCGTTCTGCAAGCTCACGTAAATCGTCAAGGGGTTCCTGCCAGTGTCTTCCCCAGACCTTGCAATCGACCCTGACCCGTCGCCCGTAGCAGAATCCCATCATGGAAGCAGTACGGATCGAAGAACTGCTGCGCTCAAAATCTTTCCTTGAATGGTCTCCCGCACCCAAACCCACAAAGACGCCGACCATAAGCGTGGGGCGTGGTCAATCCTTCACATACAAGGGAAAGTCTTATAAGAATTTGGTCGTCGATGAGCGGCATTATTCGCCGGCCGATCTGGCCAAAGCGTGGGCCGTCGATGTAGAAACAATCCGCAATTTGTTTCGCGAAGAGCCAGGAGTTGTGAAAATTGGTGAGAAGTCTCCGCGACACGAGCGGGCTTACTTAACTCTTCGAATCCCTGAAAGCGTGGCCTTGCGAGTCCACAAGAGGTTGTCTGAATAAATGAACGTTTTCCGTCGTCACAATCCGGCTAAGTGTCGTTTCCGATCGAGATTCGAGTATCGCTGCAAGTGCCCAATTTGGGTTGATGGTGTTAAAGACGGTAGGCGAATTCGTGAGCCGTTAAGGCTACGCGACTGGAATCGCGCCCAAGAATATGTTCGCCAATGGGACTCTGACGGGAAGAAACCCTTCAAACGAGTACAGGTGACATTAGAGCAATGGCGTGATCAGTTTTTGCAGGATGCTGATTCCCGCAATCTGAGTCAGGGAACAACACGACTCTATAAACTTCTGTTTCGTCAGCTTATTGCTTTTGGGAGCGATCGCGGGATTTCACTGGCCATCAACATGGACCTTACTGCCTTGACTGACTTCCGCTCGACCTGGCGTGTGGGGCCACTGACCGCGACGAAAAAGTTAGAGAGGCTCCGTAGCATCTACAAGTTCGCTCTTCAGCGAAAGATGGTAGACGAGAACTTCGCGATGTCGTTGGTGGCACCAAAGGTCAAATCGAACCCGACGCTTCCCTTCCCCAAAGAAGAGATGGCGCGAATCCTGACAGTCGCGGAATCTAAAGAGGTCGAGCCTCGGATCAAAGCGTTCATCTTGACGATGCGGTACGCGGGGCTCCGCATTTCGGATACAGCCACACTCAGCACTGACAGCTTGAATGGAAACCGACTAAAGCTGTACCAGGCCAAAACGGGTGAGCCTGTGAGCGCTCTGCTTCCCCAGCACGTTGCCGACACCCTGCTAAAGGTCCCACACAAAAACCCCAAATACTTCTTCTGGACAGGCGAATCAAAACTCTCGACGGTAACTGGCTTCTGGCGGGAACGTCTGGCTGACGTCTTCAAACTAGCAAAGATCGAGAACGGCCACTCCCACCGCTTCCGTGATACCTTCGCTGTCTCGCTGCTCGAAGGCGGCGCGACAATCGAGACAGTGAGCGTACTGTTGGGCCACCAGAGCATTCGCGTGACTGAGAAACACTGCAATCCTTGGGTGAAAACTCGGCAGGATGCCCTCGACAAAGCTGTCAAGAAAGCCCTCAAATCCTAAAACAGTACGGCACATTTCGGGCACACTTCACTGAGCCTCTCACAACACTCCGCATTTTCTCAATGTATTCACCGATAATTCTGGCGGAGGCGTGTGGAAGTCGAATCCACCATTCGACCCGCTAAGAGCCGAATCGCCGGCTTTGAAGACCGGGAAGGTCACCGGACCCTATTCGCCTCCACATCCATTCTATGCCAGTCTCAAGCCCATACGGCAATCCGACGGAATCTGCTTCTCCACAATTTCTCGATCGAGCCCCTTCGGGGCGTGTCCTCCTCGAGGCGTTGCATACTTTCTCG
The DNA here is from genome assembly GCA_963741165.1 of Candidatus Acidiferrales bacterium. Lineage (GTDB taxonomy): Bacteria > Acidobacteriota > Terriglobia > Acidiferrales > UBA7541 > Acidiferrum. The sequence continues at coordinate 13,392 of CAVUHB010000006.1, forward strand.
GTTGCAGGTACGGTATTTGTCGAACTCGGATACCCTTTTACTCCCCATGCCCTCGACCAGCGAAATCCTTCTTTCCCTCTTTCCGCCGACGGAACAAGCCAACAAGTCACTTCACGAACTCGCCTTGCTCGTCGATAAACTTACCAGTGCGACAACTCTCAAAGCGCGCCTCGACGCTACTGTGGATCTCGCCAGCTTCAACCGTACTCGCGATCGCCACATCTCCCCGCCACTTTCGGCGGCCCTCGGCAGTGGGTACGGCCATGATGCCCGATGGCGTCGCCACGCTGTCTGGCTATCCATCCTCGAAGTCTCTCCGGAAGTTCGCTTTCGGTACCAGGAATGCATCGCTGCGCTCCTCGCCGAGACAAACGGCGTATCGCTTTTCGCTGAGTCTGGTTTGCCCAGCGATCGCGGCCTCATGTCCGAATTGTCGAATCGACTGTTCGCGCTTCTGCTCCCAGCGCCACGTGAGTACTCGGAATTGGCCCGTCTCTTTGTTCGTGTGTTTCCTACGCGCGATGAAGTGGAACATTTCTTCAGCCTTCCACCGGAACATTTCGATCATATCGTCGCCTGGGAGGCGCCCGACGCGAGCGCGCCAGAGTGGAACAACGTCTTGCAGTCACTCCTCGACTCCTTCAGCCTGCTTGGTGCACGCGTACAAGGTCTGGGTCTTTCCGAAAAGCTGAGGGTACGCAGCCTTCCGCGTCCAGTGCAGCAATCTCCTTTTTACCGGCTCACCCACGTAGGCGACGATTTCGTGCTTGCCATTCAGGAAGGACAAGAAACTGAATCCGTCGAAGAAGAATGCCGCCGCGCCGTTCAGGACTGCAGAAACGAATTGCACACCATTGAGCTGAACATGGACAAGCGCGGCGTCAATCTAGACGTCGTCTATGCTCTGGACGTAATTGAGCAATGCCTGCATCGCATGGAATCCATCGCTACCGTGCTCTCGGCAACTCCTGGCCACCCCAAGCGGCTTGCCGTTCAACAATTCTTGAAGGAAGTAATTCGCGGTCGCCTCTCCGATCGCAGCATCACTGTGCTGTTGCGCAACAGCTCGAGTTTGCTGGCGCGCAAGATTGTGGAATGGGCGGGAAAAACCGGCGAGCATTACATCTCTGCCACGCGCGAGGAATATTGGGCGATGTGGAGAGCCGCGCTCGGCGGCGGGTTACTGACTGTAGGCACAGCGGCCATCAAGATGTTCGTCACTCATGCTCAGCTGCGCGCATTTCCAGAAGGATTCCTGGCGGGACTCAATTACGCCATCAGCTTCCTGATCTTGCAGACGTTTCATCTGGCACTAGCCACCAAACAACCTTCCATGACCGGCGCAACGCTTGCTCAAATCGTGCTTCGCCGCGAAAAGGATTCCAACGACAACGAACTCGTCACCTACGTTGCTCGCATATTGCGCACGCAACTCGCTGCCGCGTTCGGGAATATTATTGCCGTAGGTGCGGGTGCCGTCGGTCTCGCGTTTCTCTGGCGCATATTATTCGGTACTCCGATTCTTAACCCAGAAACCGCGGAATATGCCGTCACCTCCCTCAATCCGCTCCGTAGCGGCACCATTTTTTATGCCGCACTTACCGGTGTAATTCTGTGGCTCTCCAGCATCGTGGGCGGCTGGATCGAAAACTGGGCCGTCTATCACCGACTGCCCGAGGCGATTGCCGATCATCGCCTTGGTACTTTGGTTCATCCGGACCGGCTCCAACGAATTTCTCAAACGTTCTCCAAAAATATTTCAGGTTGGGCTGGTTCCATCGCTCTTGGCTTCATGCTCGGTCTGACGCCAGCGTTTGGACGGTTCTTCGGGCTGCCGCTGGACGTCCGCCACGTCACACTTTCAACCGGCACCGTGGCGCTTGGCGTCGTGTCTCTTTCCAGGGAAACTATGCCGGAAGGCGGGTTGTTCTGGGCCGCGGTCGGTATCGCCGCGACCTTCGTTCTCAATCTCGGCGTCAGTTTCTATCTGGCTCTTCGATTGGCGCTAGAGGCCCATGGAGTGGACTTGCGCGCGAATCGGGCAATCTTTCGCACTCTTTGGAGCTACCTGTGCCGGTCGCCTCGTCAGTTTTTCTTTCCACCGCCAGTCCAGGCAGACAGCACGCCCTCGGAGGCAGAAGAATGAGCGGATTCTCAGGGCTTAATCGGCCGATTGGGGAGCCACTACCATCTCGCTCATTGCTTGCACGGACAGCGGGCGCTCGTGCAGAATCCGTTCGGTCGCTTCCACTCGCACTTCCTCGTGGAAATGTTTTTGGAAGACACAATCCGAGAGTAAGTTGCAGATCGACAGCAGAATCATTCCCTGATGATGGGCCATCCACGATGGCACAATTTCAAATGTCCCCTTGCCGTCATCCGCTGTTGGCGTGTATTCCGCGGACTCATGAAATCCGTAGCGGCCGTTCCATCCCAGTTCGTCCATAGCTCTCAAATTGTACAAGGCTTCACGCGGGTTCGTATTCAAGGCCAACGCGCTGGCGTAGGGAGTAATGATGATTTTGCGCGGCGGATTCGCTTTGAGCGCCAGAGGAGGAATCCCAAATGCGTGATATTCATAATGGCCGCCTTCATTTTTCGAGGTACAGGCGCCTTCGGATATTCCCCACGGAATCTTATGCTTGCGCACGTACGCTTCCTGGCACGCGACCGCGCCATTCAAACTGTTCTCCAGCAGAGTCGCTGGAAAGTGCTTCAGCCAAAGTGCCGGCATCAAATACTCAAACATCGTCCCCGTCCAGGATAACAATACCGTTCGGTTTGCATAGCGCGTGTGCGTCCGGCCCATCAGGAACCAGGCGTCCTGCGGAATTTCGTTCTTGGCGATAGCCACAAATACGGCACTTCTGGCTTCCGAGGCCAATAGATCATAAAAACTTCTCTGCAATTGGTTTTGCGTTACGTCAAATCCGACCGATAGGGCTTTGCGGGCTGGGTCATAGAACAGGCTGAAATCCATTTCGTTGACCAGATTCTCCGCGCCACTGGCGACCTGCTTCAACCGCGCTCGAAGGTACGACACATTTTCCGCACACCTTTTAAGTGTTGCCAAAACCGCCGGTACATCAGTCCCTGGTGGCGCATTCTGAATACCATTCGCGAATTGCGCGTAATTCTGGAGGGTCAAGCCGAGGATCGTTTCGACTTTGCGCAGATGTGGCGGAGCACTTCGAAATTCCGCAAAGTCCTGCAGAAACCAGGGGGTCAACAATTCTGCCAGCACAAGAAGGTCTTTCAATTTTGCGACGGTTTCTCCCAGCCACCAGGCTTCTTCGGAGGTTCCATCAGGAATGGACGTTAAGATCGTTTCTATTCTTGCGCCAAGCCTTGACGCAGACGCAATCCATCGCTCGACATCATTTCCGAGCGCACTGATTTCCGTACGGATTTTCTCCACGGCTGCCAGTAACTGCTCCTGGCCGGCCTGTTTCTTGACAGCCTCGATACAGATGTCGACATGATCCACTATCGATTCAAACAGAGATTCCGAAAAAATCGCTTCGTGCTCTGCGGTCAGGCAACCTTGCTTGAGCGTCCACAAGCAGCAAGCCAGATTCCCGTTATCCACACTGGATACAAACATGGGTTGAAGGGGAGCAAGAGTCCGGGTGTCGTACCAATTCACCAGGTGCCCGTGGAAACGTTCCAGTTTCCAGGTCGTCTGCATGGTGGCTTCCGCCAGCGACAGAAAACGAGGAAGGGTGAGAAACCCCAAGTTGAACGCGGCGTACTGTGCATTGAAGAGCAGCCCCAGATTGGTGGTAGAAATTCGAGACGCAATTTCCCCATTCACCCCCTGAATGTTATCTGGAATAAGCCAATTCTCCTTTTCGTTAGAGAATTCCCGGAAATAGCGCCAAGTCTTCAAGGCAATTTTGCGAGCGTATGTCTCATCTTCCGGTTTCAAGGAGCTGACGGCCGCGCGCAATGGCCGGTCCAGCCACTTCGCAGCGATTCTCGAGAAAAACCAAAGAAAAAGGATGGGAGCAGCAATCACGAGCGATTTGGGGCGGAGTACATACAACGCTCCTGCAATGACCAACGCCGCCAACGGTGTCCATGCCAGATAGATATCGACGGGAGTTTTCTTTCGCTTTTCCAACTCGGATTGAGCGGCCGTTTCCCATTCCAGCAATTTCTTGCGGCTGATGGTCAGACGAAATACCGTCCGGATGATGGCGTCGAGAGTAACCAGTGTCTGGTGCAGTAGAAACGCCAGAAACACCAGGACATTGATTTGCGAGGTAATAAAATCGTCAATTCCCTGCCTGGCGACAGCCCAGCGATGGTGAGAATTCCACTGTCTTGCAAACGACAGAATTGCCTGCAGATAGCTGGGTAAAAGCAAGAGTGCGAGTGCAGCAATCGTCCATCGCACCGGCGAACCCGGCAACACAAACCAGCAGCAGAGAAACAAGAGGAAGGTGGCCGCTTCTATGATGCTGCGGCGCAAGTTATCAAGAATCTTCCAGCGCGAAAGAAAACTCAGTGGGTTATCAACTTTTTCTCCGGATGCGTCGGGAACCTTGGAAAACAGCCAGCGCATGATCTGCCAATCACCGCGAACCCAGCGATGCTTGCGACGACTGTGCGCGCTGAAGTGAGAAGGATAATCGTCGATGATTTCAATTTCCGTCACCAAGCCGGTTCGCGAATAGGCACCTTCGATCAAATCATGACTCAAGATCGCGTTCGAGGGAAACCGCTCTCGTAAAACACGGCGGAAGACATCAACTTCATAAATCCCTTTACCGGTAAAAATTCCTTCGCCGAAAAGATCCTGGTAAACATCGGAAACAGCGTTGGTGTAGATATCCAGACCGGTCTGGCCAGAATAGATGTAGGCCAATCGTGAGCGGTTGACGGAATGCACGCTGATGCCGACTCTGGGCTGCAATACGCCGTAGCCCTCGCGAACGGTATTGGTAAGCGGGTCAACCAAAGCCTGGTTCAGTGGGTGAGCCATGGCTCCAATGAGCCGTTTGGCAGACTCGCGAGGCAACTGCGTGTCTGAGTCCAGAGTAATCACGTAACGAACATTTCTCAGGAAAGAAACATTGCCGACCTTAACAGGGAAACGGTCCTCGCCGCCGCGCAGCAGTTCATTGAAATCTAGTAACTTGCCTCGCTTGCGCTCCCAGCCCATCCAAGTCTGTTCTGTTTCGTTGAACGTGCGATAGCGGTGAAGATGAAAAAAGCAACCGTCGCCGCCTTTGCAGTACTTTCGGTTCAATTCAGCAATCAGGCTTGAACACAGAGTAACCAGTTCGTCTTTCTCATCGAAAGGTTGCGAAGAATCGGGTGGATCCGTCAACAAAGCAAAGCAGAGATTGGGATCGCAATTTCCGAGATAACGGATTTCGAGGGTGCGGACCAAATCCTGGATCTGCTCCCTGGAGATCAGCAACGTGGGCACGGCTACGACGGTGCGAAATTCCGGGGGAATACCACCGGAAAAATCCAGCCGCGGAAGAATGCGAGGCGGTAGCAAAAAGAGGATGAAGGGATTGATGACTTCAATGGCTGCTTCGCTGACCGGCAAGAAAAAGAGGAGCGTAGCGGCGGCGAACGGAAAACCAACAGGAATGCCACTGAGAATGAACAACAAGATGGCAAAGATGCAGAACTCCACACCTAGAAAATAAAAGAGCGCGGGGGCTTCCAGCAGTACGGCGCGAACAAAAGCCATCCCCTGGGGGCGGTAATGAATATCTTTTTCGAGATAAGCGCGTCCCTTGTCCACCAGGTAGTACCCGATGTGGCCATATCTCTGGGCTTGCCTGGTGCCCGCGGGAAAGCGAGTCATTCCACTCCTGGCCATTTTGACAGCAAGTTCGGCAACCTCTTCTTCAGAACTGTCGGAAAAGCGGGAGAGCTGTTGCACCGCGTCACGGTAGTGATCGCAGCTACGGAACTCCATATGGCGATAAGCATCGATCGGATCACCACACAAGGCCAAATCCGTCGCACTTAGGCCACGAAATATTTTTTTCCAAGCGGCCTTTCGCACGCGGTCCAGTGCGGAAAAGAGTCTTCCGATGCTGCCGCTGTTTTGATCGCCATTTTGTTCCTGTGATCCCTGGACAGCCTCACCAAGACGCAATAGCAGGCTGAGTTGCAGCATGGGGTTGAGCATCCAGATTTCGCCGATGGCAAAGTTTCCTGCTTCCTGGGCCGCACTCATGTAGGAACAGAGAGAATCTTCTTGAAAATCGAATTGCACCGTTGAAAGATACGATTTTGCGGCCACATAGGATCGCAGGCATTTTTCTTGTTCGGGAGTGGATACCTGAGTCGAAGGAACTTTGTCTTGGATAGCTTCTCGAACATCCTTTGCAGCGGACTGCAAGAGCATTCGCCCGGATTCAAGATAAGCAAAAACATAATCCGGGTACAGTTGATCGTGCTTGCATTTGGCGACTTTTCTGGGGGTGGGGGCCAAAAGTTCCATGGCCGTCCTCAACTCGGTTTTGAGTCTACGAAAATCCGCTGCTTTGCCTTCCAGAACCCACGATCGCGATGTCAATCGAGCCTGCTCGGCAACAGGATCTGTCGAAGCATCATGGCGAACAGGGTAGGTGGACAAAACCTGTTGCGGATTCGCACTGAGAGGGAATTGATCCATAGGGTCTTTTGCCGGCCTGGGAATTGCAGTCATTCCGTTAAGATCTACCTGTAACTGGAGGCTTGCATATCAAACATCTCCGCGTAACGTCCGCCCCGCGCGATCAGCTGGTCGTGCCGTCCTTCCTCAGAAATTTTTCCCTTCTCCAGAACAATGATCCGGTCCGCCATCCTGACGGTAGAGAAGCGGTGTGAGATGAGCACCGACAATTTCCCTTCGGTCAGCTCGGCGAACCGCTGAAAAACTTCATGTTCGGAGCGTGCGTCCAACGATGCCGTCGGTTCATCCAGAACTAGGATCTGGGCATCGCGAAGATAGGCGCGCGCCAAGGCTACTTTTTGCCATTCTCCGCCAGACAAATCAACTCCCGTATCGAAGCGGCGGCCCAACATCTGATCATAGCCACCTTCGAGCTTATCAATGACGGTGTCAGCCAGGCTTTTCTTGGCAGCGGCTTCAATCTGCGGCAAATTTTCACCCTGCTCGATGCGGCCGATGGCGATATTTTCCCGTGCGGTCATGTCGTATCGCATGAAATCCTGGAAGATCACGGCAATTTGACTCGAGTAATCCTCCAAGTCGTACTCGCGAAGGTCGACCCCATCGAGCAGGATGGCTCCTTCGGTGGGATCGTAAAGGCGGGTGAGCAATTTAACGATGGTGGTCTTGCCTTCTCCGTTTTCGCCGATGAGGGCAATGCGCTCGCCCTGCTGCAGTCGCAGGTTAAGTTCGCGGAGAACAAATCGCGAACTTCCCGGATAGGCAAACGAAACGTTGCGAAACTCGATTCCCTCTCGGATGGGACGTGGTACCCGCAAACTGTTGGGTTTAGATCGCACTTTGGGTGTGAGAGCCAGAAAACCCAGAAGGTCAGTAAGAAACAAGGATTGGTCGGCGATACTGGAAAAGGTGGAAAAAATCATTTGCAGGTTGGCGCTGGCGCCGGCTATGGCGCCGGCTAGAAAGGTCAACGTACCGACGCTGAGTTTTCCCGTAAGTGTCTGGAAAATGACAAAGGCGTAGGCGCCGTAATAACCAACGGTGCTCAGGAGAGTCAGAAAGGTGCTGGCAAGGAATCGCCGTTTGGCCAAACTGACATTCTGCTGGTAGATATCATCGGAAAGCTTGGCAAACCTATTGGTCAAATACGAATTAAGGCCAAATACCTTTAGTTCCTTGGCGCTGTCTTTGCTGACCCCAAGAAAGCGGAGGTAGTCCATCTGCCGCTTTACGGGTGTCTGATGAAAGGCCAGGCTATAGCCAAGAAAAGCAAAGTGACTCTCCCCGAGAAACGCGGGCAGAACGCAAACTACCAACACGACCAGCAACCAGGGGGAAAAGACGACGATGCTGGTAGCGAGGGCGATGGTGGTGATTATTTGCTGGACCAGCCTGCCCATTTGCTGGACCATGCCGAGCCGATCGGTAGCCTGGACGCGGGCCCGCTCCAGTTTGTCCTGGAAGGCGGGCTCTTCATAGGTTGCCAGATCGAGTGACGAGGCGTGTCGCATAATGCGAACGCTGATGTACTTCACATATTTGTCGGCAAAAAGGGTGTCCGTAAAATCGATGGTGCGGTTCAGAAAGGTACTGAAGCTGGCAACGGCAAATTCCCCGCCCACCCACCACCAGAACTGTGGGCGCAAGACGCCATGAGAGATGTAATTTACAACCGAATCGATGATGATACGAGCGATGGCCAGCAGGGCCAGTGGCATCAGTGCGGAGAAAATGCGAAGGACCAGACCCCAGGTGACTACCGAGGGGCTGGCTTCCCACACGATAGCCATGACGGCAGGCACATTCTTAAGCGCGTGCAGCCGCTTCGTCCAGGCCTCCTGAAAATTCTCTCGAGATCGGTCGGACGATTTTGCCATTCTGTTTAAAAAGCGCGAGTAAGATTGTGCAGGAAGCCACGTCCAAATCTATTCTCTTCTTGCAGTTGGGCGGTAGCTACTAGAACACGGGAGCGTGAGACAATAAATACGGAGGAGACCCTAGGCGCGCAGGCGCGTCGCCACGCCAAACAATGCGACCACAGCGAATACGATGACAGAGGCAATGCTGAAAACTCCAGCGACGACGGACATGACGTGAGTCGTTGCACAGGCCAAAATCACTAAAAGGATGGATGCCATCATAGCAATAGTCTTTATATTTTGCATGGACCAAATCCCCTTTTCCCTACGGTCACAAAAAGAATAGCAGGCGAGCGGCCAATCCCTGGGCATTGAATTCAAGGCACTTAAGAGAATCACTCTATGAAAACTTGTAAAAACAGTGTAATTCTTGCTTAGTCAGAAATCGTCTTTGCGCCTGGCTGCGAGCCGAGGAGACTTTGCGCTCCGGCAGGATCTGTGAAGAATACTCAAGCCTACGGAGTGCTCGGAGGAAATCGCAATGCTTTCGCCCTGGTTTGGTGAATTCATGGGAACACTTATTTTGATACTACTGGGCGACGGCGTAGTTGCCGGTGTCTTGTTGAAGAAATCTAAAGCTGAAAATTCTGGATGGATTGTAATCACGACTGGCTGGGCGCTGGCCGTGATGTGCGGTGTGTTCACAGCGATTGCCTGTGGGAGTCCCGGGGCGCACCTGAATCCTGCGGTAACGTTGGGAGTGGCGCTGCAAACCGGGGATTTTTCGCATGTGGTGCCTTTTCTGATCGCGCAGCTGCTGGGGGCGTTTGTCGGGGCTTTGCTGGTTTACCTGCATTACCTTCCACATTGGGAGGCAACTCCTGATGCCGAATCAAAGCTGGGAATTTTTTCGACCATTCCGGCAGTACGCAATCTGCCGATGAATTTTATTTCGGAAGTAATCGCTACATTCGTCCTGGTATTCGTTGTCGCGGCCATATTTTCAAAGAAAGTGGCGCTGGGGGGCCCCGTTGCCGGACTTGGACCCTACCTGGTAGCTTGCCTGGTGTGGGGCATCGGACTCTCGCTTGGTGGGACAACCGGGTATGCGATTAATCCGGCGCGTGACCTGGGGCCACGGATTGCGCACACCTTGCTGCCGATAGCCGGAAAAGGCGGATCCGACTGGGGTTATGCTGCGATTCCGGTACTAGGCCCGCTGGTGGGCGGCTCATTGGCAGGATTGCTGGCAAAGTTATTGTTATTTTAGGGATTGCGACGGCTTCTTAGGGGTTGGCCTCGGGGTCCTCCGCTATCGAGGAGCGTGCCTTACGCTTCGGGCGAGACGCACTCGACACGGCAAACTTTGCACACGGTCGCTCCGCCGAATAAGATAGCGTCACAGTACGAGTTCCAAGCGAGAGGCACAAATCGTCATGAGTCGAAAGGTGAAGTGGGGAATCCTCAGCACCGCAAATATAGCCGTCCGGAAAGTCATCCCGGCGATGCTGTCCTGCCAAAATGCAGAAATCGTGGCAGTCGGTTCACGCTCGCACGAAAAAGCGAAGGCAGTCGCGAAACAGTTCAATTTTCCCAAAGCCTATGGAACCTACGAAGAACTGTTTTCCGATCCTGAGATTGAGGCAATCTACAACCCGCTGCCAAATCATATGCACGGGGAATGGACGATACGAGCAGCCAGTTACGGGAAACATGTGCTGTGCGAGAAACCGCTTGCGCGAAACGTGGCAGAGGCGCGGCGAATACGGGAGGCGAGCGAGGAATATCGCGTAAAGATTTCAGAAGCGTTTATGATCGTCACACATCCGCAATGGTTACGCACCCGAGATGTGGTGAATTCCGGGCGCATCGGGAAACTTCGTTCTGCTTCTGGCTTTTTCAGCTATTTCAACGTGGATCCCGCCAACGTACGGAATGTCGAAGAGTACGCGGGGGGTGCGCTGATGGACATCGGATGCTATCCGGTCCGAACTTCGCGATTTGTATTTGGCGAAGAACCGGTGCGCGTGTTTGCGTGCATCGAGCGTGACCCCAGCTTCAAAACAGACCGGCTGACTTCGGGAATATTGGAGTTCCCGAGGGGACAGAGTATTTTTACCTCGAGCACACAGATGGTGCCGTATCAAAAGATGCAATTCTTTGGTACGGAGGGACGGGTGGACGTGGAAATTCCATTTAACGCCCCCGCGGATAAGCCGGCACGCATGTTCATCGATAACGGAAAGGATCTTTACGCTAGCGCCAGCCAGGTAATCGAGACCTTTCCTGTCTGCGATCAGTACACCATTCAAGCAGACCTTTTTTCCAAAGCGATCCGCGACAATACGGATCCCCCCAATACGCTGGAAGACTCCATTCACAACATGGCGACCATAGAGGCACTGTTCCAGTCGGCAAGATCGGGCAAGTGGGAGGCTCCCGATATCGGCTAGCCTGCAAAAAAATTACGAGCGCAATTCTGGTGCGCCCTGCTTGCTATGGGCCAAAGCTGCGGCCGTGTAGCAATCGCAGTTTGGACTAGTCGTAATACTCCTGGCCAAGGTGGGTGATGAGGTCCTCGCCCATCATCCAACGCAACGTGTTCTTCAGCTTCATGAGTTGAATAAACAGGTCGTGCTCTGGATAGAGTTCCTTAGCGGTCATGGGCGACTTGAAGTAGAAGCTGAGCCACTCTTGAATGCCGCGCATGCCGGCCCGTTGCGCCAGATCGAGGAACAGTACCAGGTCAAGGACGATAGGTGCCGCTAGGATGGAATCGCGGCAGAGGAAGTCGACTTTGATCTGCATGGGGTAGCCGAGCCAGCCGAAGATGTCGATATTGTCCCAGCCTTCCTTGTTGTCGCCGCGCGGCGGGTAATAGTTGATGCGGACCTTGTGGTGGATGGTCTTGTACAGCTCAGGATAGAGATGCGGCTGGAGAATGAATTCCAGGGCACCGAGCTTGGACTCTTCCTTAGTTTTGAACGATCCGGGATCTTCGAGCACTTCGCCATCGCGATTGCCGAGAATATTTGTGGAGAACCAGCCGTTCAGGCCCAGCATGCGTGCTTTAAAGGCGGGAGCAAGGACGGTCTTGATGAGCGTCTGGCCGGTCTTGAAATCTTTGCCAGCGATGGCGACACTGTACTTTTGGGCGAGCTCCTCGATCGCTGGCACATCGACGGTCAGATTCGGCGCTCCGTTACCGAAAGGAATGCCGCTGGTCACTGCGGCCCAAGCATAGAGCATAGATGGAGCAATGGCCGGATGATTCTTTTTCATCGCCTCTTCAAATTTTTCGGCGGTAGAGTGAACTTCGTGCTGCCTCATGAATACTTCCGTGGAGCCACACCAGAGCATAACCAAGCGCGTGCACTTGTTCTTCTTCTTGAAATTGGCAATGTCTTTTTTGATTTGCAGAGCAATGTCGTACTTGTTCTTGCCCTTCTTCACGTGTGTGCCGCTTAACAATTTCACATATTCGTGATCGAACGCAGCGCGCATCGGCTTAATTTTGGAAAGGAAACCCTTTACGGCGGCAAGGTGGTGAGGATCGAGGACGCCCGCCTTTGCGGCCGCATCATAGGAGCTTTCGGGAAAGATGTCCCATCCTCCAAAAACGAGATCTTCCAGGCGCGCCAGGGGAACCAGGTCCTTGATTTTGGGGGAGCGCCCCTCGGTGCGTTTACCCAAACGGATAGTGGCCATTTGCGTAAGCGAGCCAACGGGCTGCGCTTTCTTTTTGCGAACGAGCTCGACGCCGGCCATGAACGTCGTGGCCACCGCGCCCATCCCGGGAAGTAGAATCCCCAATTTTCCCTTTGGCGCAGCAATATTCTTTGGCTTATCCATGAAATCCCTCAGCTTTTCGTAGGTGGTCAACACTGGTCACAGCAGTTCGGAGCGAATGTTGTGGCCCAAATATACAATCTTGGGGGATGCCGCGTGGATATGCAAATGAAAAACAGTGTCAGAGCACAATCGGTGGTGGAGTAAACGACCGCAGATCGGTGGCGGGATTACTTCGGATTCTTGAGCGTACCGGTCATTTCAATTTCGATGTGTACGATAGGCTGGACTTTGAGCAGAAAATTACTTGGATTCTTCAGGCCCCATTGAATGTAGGGCACATCAAATTTCCCGGTTCCCTTCCAACCTTCTCCATTTATTTCGGCGTGGACGGGGACGATAAGGTCATGGCTGCTCCCGCGCAGCACGAAGGTGCCATGTACTCTGAAATCGGAGCCTCCGCTGCTGGCGACTTTACCTTCGATCTGGGTGGGGCGAAAGATGGCTTCCGGGAATCTGTCGCTCTCTAGGACTTCCTTGTGCATCTTTTCGTCGCGCGAACTAGTGCCACTCTCTCCACTGGAGGCCAGCACGACGATCTCGCCACCGGCTTTGCCGCTTTCGCGCTCAAAGGACACCGAACCGTTTTTGAGCGCGAATGTGCCGTGAACGGTATGAAGCGTGCTGTCAACCGTGAAATGGACTCTGCTCTGAGCGGGGTCAAGGGTGAGCGCGGTTTCCTCGGTTGGGGCCTGGACGGCCGCCTGTGGCCGTGGCGGGGCGGCAGCGGCGGAAAGAAAAATAGCAAGCCCGAAGGTAGCGAGTGCCGCCGCAATTCCTGATTTCCATCCTGAAACGCGCATAATTCTTCCTTTCCTCTATTCAGGCTGCGAGGAATCCCCACCCTAACCGAGCAGCCGCAGAAAAAATTGCCTTGGTATTCGCCTTACCGATGTGAATCGCCAGGAATTCGCTGAACAATCCGGGAGTGCTCGCGAGCGATTTGATAGCCCTATCCCCAACCGTAGGGTTGCGGCTCATCAACAACATAAGATTTCCCATCATCGTAGGGCGACGAAAAAGCTGGCGATGGAAGTGATGATATTCCGATAGATCACCGCACTTTAGACATTCGGCTAGCGTCAGCGCCTGGCAGAAAGCCAAACGCAATCCTTCTCCGGTAATGGCATCGACACTACCGGAAGCGTCGCCGACGAGTGCGACGTTTCCGCGAGTCACGCACCTAAGGCGGTGCATTGCCGTGACGGCACCACGCTCGCGGCTGCCGAGTTCCGCGTTTGCCAGGCGCTTTCCGAGTTCAGGCAAACCGTCAAAGGACTCCGCAAAATTGGCATCCTGCTGTTTCTCTGCGAGGATAACCACGCAAACTTCCTCGTTTGAGATGGGTGTGACATAGCCCTGCGCCCGTGGCCCCCAATAAATTTCCATGAACTCGCTCCAGGGTTTCACACGGTAGTGACGACGGCTGGCAAAGCGCTCCTGACGATGCGAAGCTGCTTCCAGGCCGCTCCAGCGTCGGACGCGCGAGCCGCTACCGTCCGCTCCAACGATCCAGCGCGCGAAGACTTTTGCTGTTTTCAGTTCGACTCCGGCGGCATCGATCCCGGTGACGGGAGTCTTCCAACGCATCTCGACGCCGCATTCCTCGGCTTTTGTCACGAGCAGTTCGTGCAACAGAGTTCGGCGAATTCCAACCCCTTCGCTGTAGGGGTATTCGGCGGATACCTGAGTTTGTTCCCGAAGAAATCGGATGCCGCGGAAACGGAATCCAACTTCCTTGGGGATGTGGATGTTCAATTTAGCCAAAGCAATCTGCGTTTCGGGGACCAATCCTTCACCGCAAGGTTTATCAATCGGATGATCGGAGCTATCGGCAAGCATGACCGAAAGCCCTTGTTGACGGGCTGCAATCGCCGCGACCAGTCCAGCTGGCCCGCCACCCACTACAAATACGTCCACACTTTGATTCATTCTGACCAATTCCTCCGGGGCACTTTGGGGATCTGGAGCGGAGTTCCGCCAGATATTTAGATATTCACAGCGCGGCGTGCCAAGCCCAGCGCTTCCGTCCAGAACGACGGAGAGCTGTCTGCAATTTCAGCGACTTCACGAATCGCTGAAACGAATTGATCGAGCTGCTGTTCACTTACAACCAAAGGCGGAGCGGCCTTTAGGACCATAAAATTGTTTCCACAAATCTGGGTAAGAATATCCTTTTCTCGAAACATCTTCATTACCATGATCTGACCGAACATTGCCGGGTGCACTTTGCGGAACGCTTCATACATGGTGCGCAAGACCATTTTCTTCGGCGCGGTGAACGCAATGCCGCAGAGAAGTCCCATGCCGCGAATTTCCTTCACGATATCGAACGGCGCGAGGGCTTGACGAAGCTTGGCACGGAATTGATGGCCGAGTTCGAAAGCCTTTTTCCCAAGGTTCTCCTTTTCCAGCACATCCAGCGTGGCCAGGCCGGCGCGCATGGAAAGACTGTTTTCACTGAATGTGGAGGTGTGAACAATCGCGCGCCGCAGCGAGGAATAAACAGACTTGTATACGTTGTCCTTCATCAGCACGGCACTCACCGGCATCAATCCGCCGCTCAATGCCTTCGCCAGGATGACCATGTCTGGTTGCACGTCGAACTGGTGAGCCGCCAAAAACGTGCCCGTCCTGAACATGCCCGTCTGCACTTCGTCGAGCACGAACAGACTTCCATACTTGCGGCAGAGCTCTTGGGCTGACTGCAGATAGGCTTTTGACGGGACTACGATCCCGGCTTCTGCCTGCAGCGGTTCTACGATGAAAGCCGCGAATCGCTTGGAAGCCAAAGCCTTTTCGAGGGCGCTGAGGTCGCCATAGGGAACTCCCGCGGTGTCTAGCAGGAGTGGGCCGAATCCTTCGCGCCAGAATTCGTCGTTCATCAACGAAAGCGCCCCCGCCGTCAAGCCGTGAAAACTACTGTTGGCATAAATAATGCCGTCGCGATTGGTAGTGGCTCGGGCAAACTTGATGGCAGCTTCGACGCCTTCACTTCCGCTGCTGCCAAAATAAACTTTTTTTAATCCGCCACCGGCCAGCTGACACAACCGAGCAGCCAACTCTCCGGCAATTTCCGGTACGTGGCTTTGCAGCATGGCTGGCCCGCTCTTCTCGAGTTCAGATTTCAATGCCTCAACAATGTAGGGATGGTTATGACCGGCGTTGTGTACGCAATAGCCGGAGAGATAATCGAGAATCCGCTTTCCGTCGCTGGTGATAAGTTCACAGCCGGCGCATCGAACGTATTCCACGTTCATTTCCAGCAGATTGAGCAGTGCCACCCATTGAGGATTTACATACTCTTCATAGGATGAAAGACGGGTAAAGGGAGAATCGAATGTTACCGATTTGGTCGCCATACTGGTTTATGGATGCGCTCCTGCTCAATGAAGATGCCTCAGGTTCGTCACCGGCCGACAGATTTCCCCTCGAGAACTGAAAAGTGCTGCAAGCCTTGATGAGCGACGGCATCTGGGCGACGGGTCAGGGAGAATTAAGAATAACAGATTCTTATGCTAAACAGCACTTCTATTAATTTGACTGATTAGCCTCACTACCCTCACTCTAGTAGTTTGAAAGGCGATAGATATGTGCTCCATCGCCTCACAATGCTCGCGTCTCGTCGCCCCAGCCATGCTGGCCAGCATCGTGATTCGTGTGGTTGTGCGAGTTAGCCCCGAGAGTATCGGGGTGCACACAAGCGGGTGATGGCGGGCCGATAAAGCAATTTCGAAGTTTTCGGGGCCATCACCGGTTCAAGGTGATGGCTTTCGTGTTTCGGGGATGAATGGGGATTTCTTCAGAGGAGCAAGCGTGAGCGACAATCCACTCAAACAGCGCAGCAGGGCCCTCACGGACGGTGTTCATCGAGCTGGCGCGCGAGCGATGTTGCGCGCTGCCGGACTGAAAGACGAGGACTTCGGCAAACCGTTGATCGGCATCGCCAATACCTGGATTGAAATCGGGCCATGTAATTACCACTTGCGAGAACTCGCCAACCACGTACGGGACGGCATCCGCGCCGCTGGTGGGACTCCACTGGAATTCAATACCGTTTCCATCTCCGACGGAATCACGATGGGCACAGAAGGCATGCGAACCTCACTGATCAGCCGCGAAGTCATTGCGGACTCTATTGAGCTAGTCACGCGCGGAAATATGTTCGATGGACTGGTAGTTCTGGTGGGCTGCGACAAGACGATTCCAGGCGGTGCGATGGCGCTTGCCCGTTTGAATATTCCCGGGTTGATGCTCTACGGCGGTTCGATTGCTCCCGGGCACTTCGAAGGCCGTTCGGTCACGATTCAAGACGTGTACGAAGCCATTGGCGCGCACTCTAGCGGCAAGATTACCGACCAACAACTAAAGGAACTTGAATGCGCAGCTTGTCCCGGCGCAGGTGCGTGTGGCGGACAGTTCACCGCGAATACGATGGCTCTGGTATGCGAATTCCTGGGTTTGGCTCCGATGGGAATCTCAAGCGTGCCGGCGACGGATGCAGGCAAAGCACATGCGGGTGAACTTGCCGGCAAACTCGTAATTGAACTGATTCGCAAGAACTTGACGCCTTCCAAGATCCTGACCAAGGCTTCGGTCGAAAACGCGATCGCAGGGGTGGCCGCCACGGGTGGCTCGACCAACGCGGTCCTTCATCTTTTGGCTATCGCTCGTGAAGCTGGCATTCCACTTTCGATCGATGATTTCGACCCGATCACTTCCAAAACTCCGATTCTGGCAGATCTAAAGCCCGCGGGAAAATACGTTGCGACGGAAATGTATGAGGCAGGTGGTACTGCTTTGGTAGCAAAACGCATGGTTGATGCGGGAATGCTTAGTGGTGAATGCATTACGGTAACCGGGCGAACTATCGCGGAAGAGGCTGCAGCGGCGAGAGAGACCGAGGGCCAGCAGGTTGTGCGCACGACGAAAGATCCAGTCAAGGCGACTGGCGGGCTGCTGATTCTCAAGGGCAATCTGGCGCCCGAAGGCTGCGTGATGAAGGTTGTGGGCCACAACACGCAGAATTTCCGAGGTCCGGCACGAGTCTTTGACAACGAGGAAGCGGCATTCGCGGCGGTAGAGAAACATGAAATTAAAGCTGGGGATGTGGTGGTGATCCGCTATGAAGGGCCCCGCGGCGGACCTGGGATGCGCGAGATGCTGGGCGTGACTGCGGCGCTCGTGGGTGCGGGTTTGGGTGAATCGGTAGCGCTACTGACCGACGGCCGATTCTCGGGCGCGACGCGCGGTTTCATGGCCGGACATGTAGCTCCCGAGGCCTATAACGGCGGCCCGATTGCTTCGATAAAGAATGGCGACACTGTTATTTTTGATTTGCCAAAGAGAACATTGACTCTCGATATTTCTGATGCCGAAATGCAAAAGCGATTAGGGACTTGGAAAGCACCCAAGCCGCGTTTTTCACAAGGCGTGATGGCGAAGTATGCACTACTGGTCTCGTCGGCGTCGCTCGGTGCGATCACGGTTGTGCCCGCAAGTTTTTCTTCTGGCAAAGGGCCGGAATCCTCTGGGAGAACTCTATGAAGATGACAGGTGCGGAAATCCTCTGCGAAACGCTCACTCGCCTGGGAGTCAAGCACATCTTCGGATATCCAGGTGGTGCGATTCTTCCGGTGTACGACGCCCTGGGAAGATCGAAGCTGCATCACGTGTTGGTGCGCCACGAACAGGGTGCCACGCATATGGCGGATGGTTACGCCCGGTCAAGCGGCGGCATCGGTGTGGCGATGGCCACGTCCGGGCCTGGCGCGACGAACATGGTCACGGGAATCGCGACGGCGATGCTCGATTCCTCTCCGGTTGTGTGCATCACGGGTCAGGTAAGCAGCAAACTGCTGGGAACTGACGCGTTTCAGGAAGTGGACATTACCGGCATCACAATGCCGATCACGAAGTACAACGTGGTGGTCACAAAAGCGGAGGATATCGCCCGGACCGTGCGTGAGGCGTTCATCATCGCCAATTCGGGGCGCCCGGGACCGGTGCTTGTCGACATCACAAAGGATGCGCAACAGGCGACGACGGAATTTGATTGGGAAGCGTCTGCCCCGAAGCTGCCAACCAAGAGGATTCGACAGAACCACGATCAGGCAGAATTCGACCGCGCACTGGAATTGTTGAACACGGCGAAGCGGCCGCTGATTCTTGCCGGCCGGGGCATCATGCTGGCCAACGCCGTGGATATTTTCCAGGAATTTGTGCACACAAGCAATATACCGGTGGCTATGACGCTACTCGGAATCGGTTGCTTCCCTGCTACCGACCCGCTAAACCTCGGAATGATGGGCATGCATGGCGAAGCATGGGTGAACAACGCAATTCAGGAAGCTGATTTGCTTATCGCAGTGGGCATGCGCTTTGACGATCGCGTAACGGGCGATCTTCGAACGTATGCGCGCAACGCCAAGAAGATTCATGTCGAAGTGGATCGCTCTGAGATCAACAAAAACGTAAAGGTCGACGCGGCTATCATCGGGGACGCCGGCGAAACACTACGCAACTTGCTACCGCACATTACCAATCGCGAGCACGCTCCGTGGATCGCACACATCCGCGAACTGAAGGGAGATTCGGCCGTTCGCGATATTCAATCGCTGCCGGACACCGGGCATCTTTATGCTGCGCATGTGATCAACGACCTCTGGAAGGTAACCGGTGGCAACGCGATCGTTGTTACCGACGTAGGTCAACACCAGATGTGGGAGGCCCAGTACTACCACCATCACCATCCTCGCTCGCTGGTGACTTCCGGTGGACTGGGGACAATGGGTTTTGCGCTGCCTGCCGCGATTGGCGCGAAATTTGCCAATCCGGACAAGGAAGTGTGGGTGGTGGTGGGCGACGGCGGATTCCAGATGACCTCTTGCGAATTGGCGACGGTCGTTCAGGAAAAGATCAACATCAAGATCGCCATTATTAATAATGGATTCCTCGGCATGGTGCGGCAGTGGCAGGAATTTTTCTACGACAAGCGTTATGTGGCGACGCCGATGGTTGCGCCGGATTTCGTTTCGCTGGCGAATGCCTTTGGAATTCGCGGCGAGCGCATTACCACGCGCAAGGAAGTTGTGCCGACCATTGAAGCGGCGCGACAACATGATCAGGCCGTGCTGCTCGACTTCCGGGTAGAGCAGGAAGATTCGGTGTACCCGATGGTAGCGGCCGGCGCTTCACTGAACGACATGATTCGCAGGCCGAACAATCCGCTGGTGGAGACGGCATCGGAGCCGTAGAACGAGCCTGGACTTTTGAGCCGCAAAGGCGGAAATTTCCTGCGGGACTACGCTTTTCGCGTTAAGACGTTTTTTGGAGATAATGCAGACCATGCAAACCATCGTTGCCTACGTAGAAAACAAGCCCGGCGTGCTAAACCGGGTGGCCTCCCTGGCGCGGCGTCTGGCCATCAATATCGATTCGCTGACGGTTGGCCCGACAGAGAATGAGGAGATCGCGCGCATGACGATTTGCGCGCACACAGATGAAAAAGGTGCGCATCGGCTCGAGTCATCGCTTGAGAAGCTGGTCGACGTGCTGCTGGCGGAGAATATTTCCGACCGCTCGGTGCTTGAGCGCGACCTTGCGCTCATCAAAGTCTCTGCGGATCAGCAGAACCGCCCGCACCTGATGGAGTTGATCAAAGTCTTCCGCGGACGCGTGGTGGATGTGGCGCCGGAGTCCTTGATAGTGGAAGTTTCCGGCACGGTGGACAAGATTGATGGCTTGCTCGAAGTGCTCCGGCCGTTCGGGGTGCTGGAGATGACGCGCACCGGCAGAATCGCGATGACCCGCGGCAATGACATTCTGCGGCCGCCAGCACAGAATTCCGGGGCACCAGGAAAGATCTCGGCCGCGTAGAGAATTGTTCGCGGGCTAAATTCTCTTTCAGCACTGAATTTCATTGCTTGAAACGTATCGAAACTTACCAAGCCGCATGGCGGCGAAGGAAAGGAAACACCAAGAAATGGCTAATCTCTATTACGACAAAGACGCGGACCTCTCCCTGATTCAGGCAAAGAAGGTCGCGATCATCGGCTACGGCTCGCAAGGCCATGCGCACGCCTTGAACCTGCGCGATTCCGGAGTTTCTGTGTGTGTGGGACTTCCTGCGGGGAGTGCATCGCGCGCCAAGGCGGAGAAAGACGGCTTGACGGTAAAGACTCCTGCGGAGGCCGCGGCCTGGGCCGACGTGATCATGATTCTGGCGCCAGACACACGTCAGAAGAAACTCTACAAGGACGAAATCGAACCCCATCTGACGGCGGGAAAGACGCTCATGTTTGCCCACGGATTCAACATTCGTTTCGGCGCGATTCAGCCGCCGAAGAACATTGACGTCAGCATGATCGCACCAAAGGCACCGGGGCACCGCGTGCGCGAGGTATTCACGGAAGGCGGAGGAACGCCTGCGTTGCTGGCGATTCATCAAGACGCCACTGGTAAGGCCAAGGCGCTTGCACTGTCCTATGCAAAGGGATTGGGTACGACTCGCGCAGGCGTTCTGGAAACAACTTTCACCGAGGAGACCGAGACGGATCTGTTCGGCGAGCAGGCGGTGCTGTGCGGCGGGGTGAGCGAACTGATCAAGGCGGGATTTGAAACGCTTGTGAATGCCGGCTATCAGCCCGAGGTTGCCTACTTCGAGTGCTTGCATGAACTGAAGCTGATCGTCGATCTGATTTATCGCGGCGGATTGAGCTACATGCGATATTCCGTAAGCGACACCGCAGAGCACGGCGATTACCACGCAGGCCCCCGAATCGTCACAAAAGAAACTCGTGAAGCGATGAAAAAACTGTTGGCGGAAATTCAGGATGGGAGTTTCGCCAAGGCGTGGATTGAGGAAAACGAAAAGGGTTGCCCGAATTTCCTGGCCAAACGCGCCGCGGAGCAACACCAAATCATTGAGCAACTTGGACCCAAGCTGCGCGCCATGATGCCGTTCTTGAATCCCATCGTTGCGCCCGGCCTTTCCGAAGTGGCAGCGACGGCCAAGAAGTAATCTCGGTTTGTCTTGACAATCCGCTGCGGTGAACGAGGCGTCATTGACTCCGATGACGCCTCGTTCCTTACACGAGCAATGCGATGGGTTGACAGAAGTCTGAATTTCCGTAAATTGGTCTACTTATGCCTAAATACATAGCTATCTCTGCGATTAATTTATCGGAGCGTATTGAGAAACTCAGCAGCAAGCGCCAGGAAATTATCCGGCCCATTCTTGAAAATCCACGTGAATACGTCTTGCTGAGTATTCGAGCACTAGCCAAGAAATTGAAAACCGACCCTGCGACGATTGTGCGCATCGTGCAGGGGCTGGAGTTCGAGAACTACAAGCAGTTTCAGCGACACCTTCACGAACTATCGCTGGCATTTGCGACTTCGCTCGATACCATGCAGCAAGGCGGATTTGCGGGACGCACGAGCCAGCCAGCGGCCGATGCCGTGCTTCGTGACCAGAAGAATCTGCAAGGACTGAAAAATTCGTTGGACCCACAGCGGTTCACGCTGCTGGCCAAGCGCATGTATTCATCGCGGCGCATCGCGATTCTTGCGGGAGACCTGGCCTCGGTGGTGGCTGAATATCTCGGATATCAACTCAATATTCTGGGGCTGCCTGTATTCCTGGCGACTTCGCACGGTTCAATTACCCACACGGTTCGCTCACTGACGAAACAGGATTTGGTAATTGCCATAAGTTTTCGGCGAGGGTTGCGAACCACGGTAGAAGGCGCGGAACAGGCACGGCTTCGCGGCGCGTACTGCGTGGGCATCGCGGACACGTATATCTCGCCGCTTTCGCGACACTGCCACGAACTTTTCCTCGCTTCGATCGATTCCCTCTCCTTCGGCGCTTCCTATACAGCCCCGATGGCTCTCGCGAACGCCATTCTCACTTCTGTGGGAGAGTACCGGCGCCCGCGTACCATGCAGATTGTTCGCGAGCTAGCGGAAGAGCAGCGCAGTGGCTCCAGATGGTTCAGCCAATAGTTGATGTGTTCTCACAATAGTTTCCGTTCTCTTCTGGCGAAGATTTTCGATATCATGTCGGCCGTGAGTATTCGATCCGCTAATCCCCTGCCCAAGTTCGGCTTGATTGTTCTGACTTGTGCGCTTGCTGTAGCGCCAGGGCTGCTTTCGGGCCAAAACGCCACCGCCCCTTCACGACTGCTAGAACCAGGTCCGAAACCTGCCGATGTCTCTGACGCATGGAAGCAATTGGTAGGCATCTATGGCCAAGTCCAGGAACGCAGTAACATTATTTTGGAACGACACGGGTCCTTGCTCTGGCGCACATCGGACGGGAAAGAATCAGCGATCACCTCCGTTGAGGGATCACGATACATCGTCTATCAGGGGAAACCCGAACTTCGAGGTGAGCTAAGCATTCATCGCGACAAACTGGGCAAAATTACGTCGCTGCAACTAGCACGAACGGAATACCTCCGCGCCGACGCGGGGTCCGACATGAATGGCTTTTATAACGTGACGCCCTCGCGTCCGATCGAGCAGTTGCGCGAGGAAGCCATGCAGGACACGCCGCCAACTGAGAAGGGGCCTTTTCGGCAGCCGGATCTGGTTGAAATTTCTCCGCTCGACCCCGCCGTTCATCTGGATATCCGATATGCCCAATCGAATAATTTCCTGAGCACGCCTGTTTATTCGCAGGCCCGAGCATTCCTGCAACGGCCCGCCGCCGATGCGCTCCTGCGAGCCCTTTATAAACTGCAACCGCTGGGCTACGGACTTCTAATCCACGACGCCTACCGGCCGTGGTACGTAACGAAGATCTTCTGGGACGCAACACCATCGGAAGGCCACGCATTCGTGGCCGATCCAGCGAAGGGGTCGAAGCACAACCGCGGGTGCGCGGTGGACATTACGCTCTACGATCTCTCAAATGGACGGCCGATTCAGATGCCGGGGCTGTATGACGAGATGTCGCCTCGATCGTATCCCACTTTTCCGGGCGGCACTTCGCTGCAGCGCTGGCATCGGGACCTGTTGCGTCGGGCGATGGAGTCCGAAGGGTTCACGGTGAACGAAGATGAGTGGTGGCACTTCGATTACAAAGATTGGAAGCACTACCCAATCTTGAATGTGTCGTTCGAAAAATTAGCTAAGGACTAAAGGAGCGATTTCTTGCGAACTTTCCAGCTGCTCACAACCATATTCTTGCACCTATTCGTGGTACTGACAGGTCCTGCGCATGCGCAGACCGCAGATTCACTGGAAAGCCGGATTCAGAAGGTAATTTCGCGACCGGAATTTACCCGATCGAACTTTGGAATCGAATTTCTTGATCTGGAAAGCGGAAAAGTTGTTTATTCGCTGAATTCGAACAAGTTGTTCGTCCCTGCATCTACGACGAAACTGCTAACGGAAGGAACGGTGCTGGCAAAGCTCGGAGCCGATTACCGCTTCCACACTTGCATGTACCGCACCGGCCCGATCGACAAGCACGGCACGCTGAAGGGAAATTTGATTCTCGTCGCCAGTGGCGACCCTAATCTTTCCAACCGGATTCAGGCGGATGGCACGCTAGGGTTCGTCGACGAAGATCATTCGTACCAGGGTCCTGCGCTGCCCGGCGATCCATTAGTGGTGATCAAGGATTTCGCGAAACAGATTGCGGCAAAAGGTATTCGCAAAATCGAAGGCAACGTATTTGTGGATGCCAGTCTGATGCCCGACGGCTCGCCGGAGGGAGGCACCAGCGTGGTGATGTCCTCGATAATCGTCAATGACAACGTCATTGATTTTGTTGGCAAGCCCGGCGCGAAGGTAGGCGACCCGATTGCGCTGACAGTTTCTCCAGAGAATTCCTACATTCACTTCACGAACATGGTGGTAACGGGCGAAGCGGGCTCCAAATTGAAATTCGACTCATCGGACCCGGTTACAAACGCCGATGAAACCGTTAGCATCGAACTATCCGGGAACATACCGCTAGGCGGCACTGCACAAACCGCGGCGCTGCCGGTTCCCTCACCCACACAGTTCGCTACAGTCACGCTTCGGGACAGCCTCCGCGCAGCCGGTATCGTGATCAAAACGAAAACCTCAAATGCTGCGATCAAAGATTTCGGACCCTACCGGCGCTTTTACACCCCGGAAAATCAGGTAGCCGAGCATGAATCGCCGCCACTTTCCGAAGAAGTGAAGATCACCCTGAAGGTCAGCCAGAATCTCCACGCCGGCATGGGGCCGTACTATTTGGGATTGCTGGTAGCCAAAGATAGGAAAGATCCCATTCATGCGGGATTCAAGATGGAACGCGCGTTCCTGACCGAAGCAAACCTGGACTTGAGCGGTGCTTCGCAGGGAGATGGTGCGGGTGGTGATTGGGCCGATCTTTTTTCACCGGATTTCATTTGTCATTACCTCGCATATTTCAAAACGAGGCCGGATTTCCCGGTGTTTTTCAAGGGACTACCGATCCTCGGGAGAGATGGAACGTTGGCGAAGATTCAGGTGAGCAACCCGGGTGCCGGCCATGTATTCGCGAAGACTGGTACGTTTGGCTCCGAGGATAAACTCAACGAACGCATGATGCTAAACGGTAAAGGACTGGGCGGTTACGTCATGACCAAATCCGGGAAGACGCTGGCGTTTGCCGCCTACGTGAACCACACCTCGATGACGAATGAGCCGGAAATCGCACAGAAAATTGCAGGGCAGGCGCTCGGTGAGATAGCAGCGGCGGCCTATGACGTGAATTTGCCTTAGGAGCGAGATCTGCCACGGGGCCGACAGATCTGGAGGCCATCCGTGTTTGCGGCCACGCTGATCGTGCTCTGCGGGTGCGTGAGTTCAGGCAAAACGGTATTGCTAGAGGACTCCGTCGGCGGCACTCGCGTTATCCTGAACGTCGGTGACACCCAGGCTGTAAAACTAAAGTCCAATTTCACCAGGGGATACAGTGGGAGACCCGCGGAGCTACCTGGTTCCATCGAGTTGCTGAAGAACAAGAGCGAAAGCGGGGAAGTTGGCGAAACCGGACCTCAGAGCTACGTTTTCAAGGCTATCAAACCCTGCGACTCCCCGTTGCTGCTGCCTTATTTCGTCCGTTTGAACAGGACAAGCGCCCAGCGACGACAATTCGCGTGTCTCTTTCGATTGAGGCTCATCCGCAAGATTCCGCAAAATAGGAATTGCGATTTGCTCCCTGAACTTTTGTTCGCCTTATCGCGTATCTTTGTGTAGAGGGAGACTCATGTTCAATCACACTGCGAGAACAGTCGGCTATTCGGTGGCATTGTTCGTCGTTACCACAGCACTTTTTCCATTCCGCGGGGCCGCCCAGGAAAAGGATGGCGCGGGAGTTGTGGTGAGCGGCAAAGCAAGCGCTAAAGATATCGGCCTCCCCATCTACCCTGGATCTAAACCACACAAGGACAAAGACGATGACTCAACGGGAGCAAATCTGGGGTTGTGGGGAGGCGGAGCTGGATTCAAACTCGCGGTATTGAAGATGGAGTCGGGCGACGCTCCGGAAAAAGTCGCGGCGTTCTATAAAAGAGCGCTAGCGAAGTACGGGGATGTTTTGGACTGCTCCCACGCATCCAAAACCAGCGAAGCAGCCAACCGGAATGAATCGTCGAAAAACCTGACCTGTGGGGACGATAAGCCGGAAAAGGGCGGCCTACTGTACAAAGCCGGCACAAAGGATCGCCAGCACATCGTCGGGATTCAGTCCAACGGACAAGGGAGTGTCTACCAGCTGGTAAACCTTGGCTCCTGGAGCACAAAGTAGGAACCCGTCCCGATGGGGTGGCCGAACCGGCTACGAGAGCATCCCGATATCTGATTTCCGTTCGCTGATTTCTGATTTAATATTCCCGCATGACAAACGAACCACGGGAA
This sequence comes from Candidatus Acidiferrales bacterium, assembly GCA_963741165.1. Lineage (GTDB taxonomy): Bacteria > Acidobacteriota > Terriglobia > Acidiferrales > UBA7541 > Acidiferrum. The sequence goes on from CAVUHB010000006.1 coordinate 39,630, forward strand.
TCCCTGCTCCGACTTGGCACTTCTTCCTTTACGGCAGAGGGTTGGGAAGCTTCGTTCTATCCGAAGGGCACACACTCGCGCGATTACCTTTCCTACTATGCAACTCAGTTCGACACCCTGGAAGTCGACGCGACCTTCTATCGAATACCTACGACCTCCACAGTTCAGGGCTGGTACAAAAAGACCCCGGCAAGCTTCCTGTTCGCCCTTAAAACGCCACAGGAAATTACCCATGAGCGCGTCCTGGTCGATGCCGACGACGTCTTCAGACAATTTCTGCATGCAACGGAACCACTAGGAGAAAAGTTGGGCGTGATCCTGCTGCAATTTCCGTATTTCAATAAAAAGGCCTTTCCCGCTCCCGCGGACTTTTTGGGGAGACTGAAGCCATTCCTTGAGAAGTTGCCTTCGCAGCCGCGATTTGCACTCGAAGTGCGAAACAAATACTGGCTTGGTCCCGCGCTTTACGATCTATTAGGCAAACACAAGGTGGCACTAACGATGATCGATCATCCATGGATGCCGCGGCCAAAGGAGTATTTCGCCAAAGGCGATGCATTGACCACGGACTTTACCTACATTCGCTGGCTGGGCGATCGCCATGGGATTGAGGAAGTTACCAAATTGTGGGATAAAACTGTCATTGACCGTGCTTCTGACTTGAAGGAATGGGTGGAAGCCTGCCGGAATTTCCTGAAACGCAAGATCCGTGTCTTCGCCTTCGCCAACAATCACTACGGTGGCCACGCGCCCGACACCTTGCGACTGTTCGAGAAGCTGATGGCCAAGTAGTAGCACGCCACCCCCGGTCAAAGACCTTTCCCGACTGCTCGCGTCCAACATTCTAAATTGGCTGATCGGCTGCGTTAACGACTGAAGCTTCTTTGCTTAGACGCCCGCTCGAAGAGGTCTACACATGATCTTTGGAATACGGCATAGGTTTGTCTGCACGGTCCTTTTCCCGGTAGTGGTGTTTTTCAGTTCCGGAACGGCAAAAAGCCAGGACAGAGCTCCGGACGCTGCTGCCGCGAACGAGGCTTACACAAAGAAGGACTGGCGGCAATCTAAGTTCCTCTATGAACGATTGACACTCGCGGATCCCAAGGATGGCCGGGCCTGGTACCGGCTTGGCGTTTCGCTCCACAAAATCGATGAAAACGAAAAGGCAATAACGGCGCTGCAAACGGCCGAACAAAACGGTGCGGCAAACCCGCTTGCCGAATATCAGATGGCTCTGGCCTGCGCTTCGCTGAAGAGAACAGACCTTGTATTTGCGCACCTTGAAAAAGCTGCCGGCTACGGTTTTGCGCAACCCGAACTGCTCGAGTCTGACGCAGAATTGAAACCCTATCGATCTGATCCACGCTTTTCGAAGCTGCTGGAATTGGTGACGCACAACGCGCGACCCTGTAGCTTTGCAGCGGAAAACCGGCAATTCGACTTCTGGCTGGGCGATTGGAAGGTGTTCACCACTGCCGGAGAAATGCCTGCGGGAACAAGCCGCATAGAAAAAATCCTCAACGACTGCGTAATTTTGGAAAATTGGACCAGCGCGAATTCTCCCTATCAAGGGAAGAGTTATAACACCTACAACACCAGCCTCAGACGGTGGGAACAGTTTTGGGCTGACAATTCACAGGGGATGATTCATTTCTACGGAATGCTGAAGGACGGCACGATGGATTATTGGACGGAGGCCGTTCCACAGCCAGACGGAAAGCTCCTGAAACGGCACCTGCAATTCATTCCCTTGGGACCGGATGCGGTACGACAATTCAGCCAGGGCTCGAACGATGACGGCAAAACCTGGTTTGTAGAATACGATTTCACATACAAGCGGGCCAAGTAGATTTACAGTGTGCGGGGAGGCAGTCTGAAAAGTAACCATCCGAAAGATAGTCTAGCTACGGTTGCTCAACCTAATTTTGTCTTGCCCAATTCTGCGACGCGACGTTCGTAGATCATTTCGCACAAACCTTTTTTGTTGTAGAAGCGAAACACGATCTTGTGGCCCGATTCGATTTTTGCGCGTGATTTCAAAATCGTCCCGGTCAATTCGACCCAGGTTCCGGTAACCAGATACGAGTCCCTCTCGTCCTTGTAGTTCGAAATGACCATCACTTTTCAGGGACAATTGAGCGGCCTTGCACGGGACGCTTTTGCCAGCCACTCTTGCCTCGGTGCACTCGTACTCCCCGATTACGTCAGTGGTCTGCGGGTGGGCAGGCTTCGGCGTGACCAACAAGCCCGCGCCGACAACCGCTACGAGCAATCTCTCTCGCACACCCCTCGGCAACTTCATTATCGCCTCCACGCTATCGTTCGGACTAAGCAACCTAGAGTTTGCAGCAATACGATGCAAGTCGTCGGCCAGAGGCCGTGACCTTACATCATTGACAACACAACACTTGCGTCCAGGACGAAAGAGACTCTTTTGCAGTTTGGGAACCTACCTGCACACTCCGCGCTGTGAACGGAATTGTTTTGCCGTACTAACCTGCGCGTACTAGACCGGCGGGATTCTGCAGCTAGTTCTTGATTGGTTGTTTACTCTAAGGGTAACTCGGGGACGGCTTCGCCGTCTTTCCGCGGGTCCGATGCGCCATAGTTGACGCCGGAAACGAAGTCTCGGAGGACTGCCTGGCCCCCACCAACGGCGCCCGAGAAGGAGCCGAGAAGTTCGATTTTGTGGCCTTTGGCGGTCAACTCATCGCGAACTTTTGCCGAAAAGCGGTTCTCCATTTGTACGTCACAACCGCCGAAGGTGCGCTTGGTAAATCGGGGCGCCTCCATCGCGGCTTGAATGTTCATCTTGAAATCAGCGAGGTCGGCAACAAATTGTGCATGTGCTTGTGACTGATTCCAGCCGCCCATGATTCCGAAGGCTAACCGCGTCTCACCTTTCTGAGCAAATGCAGGGATGATGGTGTGCCGGGGACGCTTGTGTCCGGCAAGGGCGTTGGCCGAATTCGGATCCAAGGTAAAGAGCGCGCCACGATTGTGCAAGACGAATCCTGTACCAGGCGCAACAATACCGGAGCCGAAAAGATCGTAGTTACTCTGAATGAGTGACACCATGTTCCCTTCCCGGTCGACGACGGTCAGGTAGGTGGTGTCATTTCCAACAGGCAGATCTCCTGCGGCAACATCGCAATGAGCGCGATCGGGATCAATCCGTTTCGCACGCTCTGCAGCCCACTGTTTGGAGAGAAGTGTCTTTACCGGCAGATTCTGCCCGCGGGGGTCACCAATGTATTTGGCCAGATCGGCATAAGCTAGTTTCTTGGCTTCGATCATAGCGTGTAAGGATTTCGCGGAACCGAAACCGGAATCCTTCTGGCCAAGGGGAAAGGTTTCGATGATGTTGAGCATTTCAAGTGCCGCCAAGCCCTGGCCGTTGGGTGGTAATTCGTAAACCGTCCAGTCGCGGTACGTAGTAGAAATCGGTTCCACCCACTCAGCCGCATAATCAGCCAAGTCTTGTGCGGTCATGGTGCCGCCGCGGCGTTTCATGGCTTCCAGCATGCGGGAGGCAAGGTCCCCCTTGTAAAATCCATCGCGGCCTTTTTCGGCAATTTCTTGTAAAGAGAAGGCGAGAGCCGGATTTTGAAAAATATCGCCGGTTTTCGGCGGACGATCATTCGGCAAATACAACTTCGCGGCGGCGTCATCTCCGCGTAGATAATCCACATTCTCGGACCAATAGGCTGAGACCCATTCCGTTACCGGGAAACCCTTTTGTGCGGTCTGGATCGCGGCGGCGAGATCTTCGGACAATTTCTTGCGGCCAAATTTTTCGGACAGCTTTAGCCAGCCGTCTACCGCGCCGGGCACGGTGATGGCCTGCACACCGGTTTGCGGCATCTCTCGAAGGCCCAATTTATGCAGCGATTCAATGGTGAGACCCTTGGGCGCCCAGCCGCTGGCGTTCAAACCATACAGCTTGTCGGCTTTGGCATCATAAACAATCGCAAACAGATCGCCTCCGATACCATTCATCATGGGCGAGACCACGCCCATCATGGCGTTGGTGGCAATGGCCGCGTCCACCGCGTTTCCCCCGTTCTCCAGGATTCGCGCCCCGGCCTCGGCCGCCAACGGTGATTCGGCCGCGACAATTCCGTGGCGTGAGATAACCATCGACCGCGTCTGCGAGCGATCTTGCGCGCCGGTAATCCCAGCGACTAGCGCGGACGTAATCAACAAGCTGACCGTGTATTTTGAAAAAACGTGTGCCAATTGGCCTGCTTTCTTTCGCTACAATTTGAACGCAGCGACACAGTGAAAATTCACTGGCCTGCGGGCACTCTACAGCGTCCGGATTACTCTCGCAACAGTTCTAGGAGCCGGCTCAAGCACCCCGTCCCTCGAAGCGCCCCCCAGGGCGCGGGCAGAGGAAATCGTCCTCTGTTTAATCTCCACTCAATAGCCCCCTGTTTTGTTGAGCAGGATTCAAATGGACCGAATTTGGTGTCCATCCGTGTCTTGCGCCGGCTGCGACCTTCTGCGAATCTAAAAGCCGTTCAGTCCCCCTGACGAAACGAACTTGGTAACGGCATAAGCCGATACCCCGAGTGGCGGCTGAGGGATGGACTCGGGCGCGGGATCCCTCAACTGCCGTTTCGGTTTTCAGTGAGACATCTTCCCGATCCGCCCTTCCCCCCGCTTTCGGTCCTTTAGTCATTTGACCCTCACCCATCTTTGGATAGAATGCTCCCGTGCCTGACATTACCCCATCTTCACACCAACCACCGCCTTTACAGCAGCTCGGCTCCAGTCTTAATGCTTTGCTGTCTGCACGGAACGCAGACCCCTTTGGGATACTTGGCCCACATCCCTTTGAAACTCCGCAAGGACGCCGCTGGGTAGTCCGTTTCTTTCAGCCGCGCGCGGTAGAAGGCCAGGTTCTCACAGGGAGCGATACAAATCCGATTCCAGCTCGCAAGCTTCGACCGGAGGGTTTCTTCGAGGCGTTGTTGCCGGGGACAAGCGAGTTGCCGCCTGCCCCTTCGAGCTACAAGATCCGGTTTCGCACGGAGCACGGCGAAATCACGGTTGGCCACGACCCATACGCATTCCCGTTCCTGCTGACGGAGTTCGATCTGTACCTGATGGGCGAGGGTCGGCATTACGACACGTACGAGAAACTGGGCGCGCACCTCAAGACGGTCAATGGAGTTGCGGGTGTCCATTTTGCGGTCTGGGCACCGAGTGCACGCCGCGTAAGCGTAGTTGGCGATTTCAATCGCTGGGATGGGCGCGTGCAGCCGATGCGTGCGCGTGGGTCGTCCGGTATCTGGGAGCTGTTTGTTCCAGATCTGAGTGAGAGCACCGTCTACAAATTTGAGATAGTCGGAGAACAGGGAACGGTGCTCCCGCTTAAGGCTGACCCGTATGCGTTCTGTGCGGAACTTCGGCCGAACACGGGTTCCGTAGTTGCGCGACTGGACAAGCATCCGTGGAACGATGCCGAGTGGATCAATCAACGAGGAAAGAAGAATTGGCTGGACCAGCCGATCACGGTTTATGAGGTGCATCTCGGCTCGTGGCGGCGCATCCCAGAGGATCACAACCGCTGGCTAAGCTACCGAGAACTGGGCGACCAGCTGATTCCCTACGTGAAAGAGCTGGGTTACACGCACATTGAGCTGCTGCCGATCATGGAGCATCCCTACGATGGCTCGTGGGGCTATCAGACGCTGGGGTATTTCGCGGCAACCAGTCGCTATGGGACGCCCACCGAGTTCATGGAGTTTGTGGATCGTTGTCATCAGGCTGGAATCGGTGTCTTTCTCGATTGGACTCCAGCGCACTTCCCGCGCGACACGCACGGATTAAGCCTGTTTGATGGTACACATCTTTATGAGCATTCCGATCCGCGCCAGGGTTCACATCCGGATTGGGGCACGCTGGTTTACAACTACGGGCGCAACGAGGTGCAAAACTACCTCATCTCCAATGCGCTTTTCTGGCTGGACAAATATCACATTGACGGACTTCGCGTGGATGCGGTTGCATCCATGCTTTATCTCGATTATTCACGAAAGCACGATGAATGGATTCCAAACCGCTACGGCGGGCGCGAGAATTTGGAAGCCATCGATTTTATCAAGAGGCTGAACGAAGTTGCGCATCTGCGTTTCCCCGGTGTGCTGACCATAGCCGAGGAATCAACCTCGTGGCCCAGCGTTTCACGTCCGACTTATCTCGGAGGGCTTGGCTTCAGTCTAAAGTGGAACATGGGCTGGATGAACGATACGCTGAAATATTTTTCGAAGGAACCGGTGCACCGCAAGTATGAGCACAACAAACTGACATTTTCGCTGCTGTATGCCTTTAGCGAAAATTTCATGCTGCCGTTCTCTCACGATGAGGTGGTTCACGGCAAAAATTCACTGCTCCATAAGATGCCGGGGGATGTCTGGCAACAGTTCGCCAATTTAAGGCTTCTTTTCGCGTATCAATATGCGCATCCAGGGAAAAAACTTCTATTCATGGGTCAAGAATTCGCGCAACGGGATGAATGGTCAGAAGCCCACAGTCTCGACTGGCACTTACTGCAGTATGATTCCCATCGCGGCATTCAGCGACTGATCGCAGATCTCAACAAGTTAGTGCAGAGCGAGCCTGCGTTGCACGAAGTTGATTTCGAGTGGCAGGGATTCGAATGGCTCGACGCCAATGATGCGGATAATAGTGTGTATTCGTTTATTCGGCGCGGCAGGAATAACGACGACATCGTCATCGCCATTTTGAACGCGACACCCGTGGTGCGTTACGGGTATCGAATCGGTGTACCGCGACCCGGCCATTTCGAGGAGATCCTCAACACGGACTCGGCCACCTATGGCGGCGGCAATGTGGGCAATCTAGGCGGCATGAACGCCAGCGAACACCCGTGGCAGGGCCGCGTACACTCACTCTCGCTTACGCTCCCGCCTTTGGCCGTGGTGTTCCTGAAGTGGCGTCCCAACTAGCAAGTTCATCGGGTGAATCGTTGAGTCAGCGGAGCGGAGCAAGCAGATAACTGGTGCGGTTTAGGATGACCCCAACCCGCAATTCTACCAGGGGAGGATGTTCGGGTTTGCTGCGGACATCACCATAGGTGACCTCAGTGACTCCGCCGCCCACGGGTTAACCCTTGCCCCGGGAGAAATGACTCGCGGCGCCTAGAGATCGCCGATCGAAGGATGGCAAGTCCAATCAACAAAATCGCGAGTATTGGGAAACCCCAGGGCTAGGTTGGTTTATCCGGCTTGATAGCGTTTGCAGCTGGGATGGCACAGACCCGGTAACCTGAACGCGGAATGGGCGCGGACTCGTCTCTTGACTGGTCCGCGGGAGCATAGCGCAGTTCCTTACAACCCTCAAGGAATCAGGAAAAGGAAGGTCTGAGGGCGTCTGGCCCTCGTGCAACCTTGTGCGTTGCTGTAAACTTCTAATGTTCTGGATTGAATAGCTCTCGAGCGAGGTTTGCCGTGGATTCGTCGCCAAACACTTTTATTTGGGCCGCCCGCCGTTTCGGTGCAGCCGCGCTCGCGGCGGTATTAATTCCCGCAGCGTTCGCACAACAACCGGGTCCGCTTCCGGCACCAGGACCGCTCCCCGGCGGACCTCCTCCCGCACATACCAAGGCTCCCCCACCCCAGAGTGCTCCGACGCAAGACAACACCTACCACACGCCTACGGCTCCACAGAAATTGCACTCACCGGGCGACAATCCGATCACCAACGAACCACCGTCCCAACCTGTGGAAGAGATCATCAAGCGTTTCGCTCAGCGCGAGGCCGAATTCCAACGGGAGCGCGGCAATTACACGTACTCGCAAACATTTTCAATTCAGACCATCGATGACGACAACCGGCCCGATGGCGAATACCGCATGAGCAGCGACATCGTGTTCACACCGGATGGCAAACGCTTTGAGAAAGTGACCTTCGCGCCGCCGGACACGCTTCGCCGCATTATGTTGAGCGAGCAGGACCTCGATGACGTGCGTAACGTGCAACCATTCGTGCTGACCACCACGGAGCTACCCAAATACAACGTCACCTACGTGGGGCGCCAGCAAGTCGACGAACTGGGCAGCTACGTGTTCGACGTGGCTCCCAAGGTGATCGAGAAGAAGCAGCGCTACTTTCAGGGCCGTGTGTGGGTAGATGATAAAGACCTGCAGATCGTGATGACCGACGGCAAAGCAGTACCCGACCTGATCAGTAAGAATAATGAGAACGTGTTTCCGAGGTTCCGCACCTGGCGCGAGAATTTTCAGGGTTTCTGGTTCCCCACCTACACCAAGGCCGACGACTATCTTCACTTCCGCAGCGGTGACGTGCACATCCGCATGGTGGTGAAATACTCGAACTACAAGCGATATGGCAGCACGGTGAAGATCGGTAGCGTGGAGGAAGTGAAGCCTTAAGCACCGGGACACCCGTCCGGAAGGACAGTTATTTAGCAACGACAAATCACTTATTCAACGTACATCCCGCTCGGAGATTCCTGTATCTTAGTACTAGTCGTCCTGCTCTCAGGCTGAGAGCTGCCGGCCTCGCACCTGGACGCACCGCCTACAGCCTGCCGCGCATAGGGGCACCCGATCTCTCGCCCTCCGCCGTGCGCTTACAGTTCTTGTCGTTTTCGGGACCGTCCACATGGCTGTGTGGTGGAAGAGCGTACTAGCAGTAGCACTACTAAGGAGCAAAGAATCGAACGTGAAGCGATGTTCACAGGTAAATCGGGCGCAAGGGAACTCAAGGGGAGCGGCAAATAGGAGAATTCGCCGGAGCCTGCGGGCATCCTTGTTTTTGATTCCAGTTCTATTCAGTTTTGCACCTTTCACTTTCGCAAATTGCGAAAATATTCCAGCGGGTCGAACTTTCTGGATTCGTCTGCTCGACCCGGTCGCATCCTACAGCTCAAAACCGGGGACTGCGGTGCGCGCCGTTCTGATCCAATCACCCGAGTGTGACTACAATCCGGTGTTTCCTGCCGGGCTTGAGGTAGACGGAGAAGTTACGGCAGTGCGCAAAGTCGGCCTGGGTTTTCTGCACGATTCAGCGACACTTGAGATTCGCTTTACCCAATTGGTGACCTCCGCGGGCGAAGTGCTGCCCATTGCTGCCGACGTCGTGGAAATCGATAACGCGCGCGAGACCACACGACACGGTGTGATTCGTGGCATCCGCGCAACCAACACTCCCCAAGGACGCATCACCAGCGGCCTGATCCATCTCCCCACGTTCAATCCGTACACGGACGTGGGCCTGATTGTGTATCGAGCACTGACCGTCCTGCCGGAACCGGAAATCTACTTACCGCCGGGGTCGGACCTTCGATTACGCCTGAATGTGCCCTTGTACGTAGGCGATCAGCCAGATCTGCCTCGGGTTTCGTTTCAAATGGATGAGTATGAGCGCGGCGACGTAGAAGCCGTGGTGCAAGATATACCCGATCGCACGACTACGCGGTCGGGTAAAGACGCCGATCTGGTCAACATTCTGTTTGTTGGCTCGCAGCAAGAGATTCAGGAGGCCTTCGAAGCTTCCGGATGGATGCCTGCCGATCGCAATTCTCCTCGCGCCTTCTTCAAACAATTTGCCGCTTTCCTTACATTTTCTAATTACTCGACGATGCCCATCACCCATCAAATGCTGAACGGACAACCCCAGGACATGACCTGGCAGAAGAGTTTCAACAGTTACGGAAAGCGCGAGCACATCCGGCTATGGAGCCAGCCGACCACCGTATCGGGACAACCCGCATGGCTGAGTGCCTATACACGCGAAACTAGCGCCGCCCTGTCCGTCAAAAATCACAAATTCATTCATCACATCGACCCAAACCTGGACGACGGCGTCAACATGTTGGTGCGTGATCTTTCCCTGACGGGCTGCGTGGCTTCGGTTCGCCAGCTTCCCCGCCCGCAACTATCGGAAACCCTTTTCAATTCTACGGGCGACGAAATGCGCACAGACGGCAATTTGACGGTCGTTCATTTGAAGAGCTGCAACCGGCCAGTCATGGAATACACGCGGAACAATCCACTCATTCCGATCCACCCCCGCTCTAGATTTGTTCGCTATTTCCGAACGCAGGTCCTGCTGTACAAGAGCGACGTCATTCGTGGCAATATTGTCTACAGCGCGTTTGAGCTGACGCGCATGAGCATTCGTTCCCTGCGACACCGCCACAGTACCGATGCCGACGATGACTACGAGGATTTGCCGATGTCGCCCGTGTCTCCAGACACCCTCTTTCCTCAAATCACCATTGGCGATTAGCCGTATTCGCTTTTTGCCACCCTCAAAATACACCCGCGGATTGACTTCACCTTGGCGCTCCATCTACCATCACCGGACGGAGTTGGAACATTCTAAAGCCCCACCGAAACCCGTCCCGCTCCGGATTCATCCAAGCTAGGGAATTAGCGGTCGATGTGGGATAAGGAGCCCTTTTTTTGGCTTCGACTCGAGAAAAGATTTTAATCGGCGTGACTGACCACTCTTTGCGTCAGGATCTCCAGAATCTATTTGCAGGTGCGGACTACGACGTCGCTCACGCCGAATCCTCTCGCGAGGCTTTCCAACTGTTGCGAGCCGGGGGATTCGATCTTTTGGTGCTGTCTGCGGATCCGGGGGACAGCGTTTTCAGTTCAACACTGGCGGAAACCAATCCCGCGGCGTTGGCAGCCAATACGCGCATTATTCTTCTTTCACAAGCCAGTCCTGCAGACCGTGCACGAGCGCTCGACCTGGGTATCGACGACGTGATTTCGCCCCCTTGGGATCCCACAGAACTACTTGCACGCGCTCGCGCGCAATTGCGAACCAACCGCGAATTACACGCCTTCGCCGAGAAAACTCGTCTGGCCGAAGAAAGCTGGGAAGTGGCGCAAACCGCGTTTCAGGCGCTGGCGGTCACAGAGAAAATGACTCGCGACGCGTTTAATCTGGAGCGCGCGTTGAAGATCGGCGTGGGGGCGCTATTTGCTCTGGCTTTGGTGGTGGGTGGCATTTTCCTTCTTTTTTCACGCAGGGCCGACAAGGAATCACGCCGCGCGTATTCCGTGATTGCCCAGCTTGAGCGCGGAGTCCAATCGCAACAAAAATTGCTGACGGCTACGCAAAAAGCACGGGAAGAGATCATTGCTAACGAAACGGCACAGCCCAAGCCGCCTTCTGCCTCGCTCCCGGCTGCGATCGTTAAAACACCGGTGTCGGCGCTGGAGTCTCCTGAATCCGTGATTCGCGCTTATGCGCCAAGCGTTTGCCTGATTCACGTTTCCGTCGGATTTGTGGACAAGAATTCGGGGCAGCCGTTGCGCTATGGTGGCATCGGTCCGGACGGTCCCTACAAGGATAGCGCGGGCAATACGGTGTACACCCTGGAAGGTCGCAGTCCGGAAGTGCGCGCGGATTTTTTTGGTACGGGATTCATCGCCGGTCCGGACAGGATCTTGACGAACCACCACGTAGCGCAGCCGTGGTGGGAGAACGATGAACTGGGCAATGTCGGGCAACAGGGGTTGCGTCCGGTGATCGCTACCATGACCGCTTATTTTCCGGAGTCGCCAAGCGGTATCCGCGTTGAGATCCTTGAAATTTCAAAGGATGCGGACCTTGCCCTACTGAGCGGAAAACTCTCGGAGCTGAAGCGGTCAACCCTTAGGATGGACCCACGGAAAGAGGCGGCCATCAGCGGGCAGCCGCTCATCTCACTTGGCTACGCCACCGGACTGAGTGCCATCCTGGCACGCGCTAGTGACGATGCTGTGCAGGACATTGTGAAGGTCAGCGGGGGCGACCCCAAGGGAGTCATCGAAGAACTGGCACGACGCAAGTTAATCCGTCCGCTGGTCACGCAGGGCCATATCGGCGACGTCTTGCCAGATCGTCTCGTCTACGACGCGCAGACCACCTCCGGGGGCTCTGGAGGGCCGCTAATCAACCAGTCTGGTCAGGTTGTCGGCGTCACCTACGCTGTGGTTCGTGGTTTCGGTGGGTCTAACTTTGGCGTGCCAATCCGCTATGCCGAGCCCCTTCTGAAAGGCGTTCATCCCGGACCGTCAGTCGAATGAGGTGTACATTGCTGGCCGGTTTTGGCTTAACCCGCTTGCTCGGCAGCCCGGAACCTGGTAGGGCAAGCCCGGTTGATCGCCTCGCGATGCTTTTTCATCCATTTCTTGAAACTTCCGGAACTTTCCCCGCACCTCGCACGTATTCATCTGCAAGGGAGAACATATCTATGAACCTTGCATCTCGGGGAATTCTCAAGTTTGCCTTTACCTTGGCTTTGGCGACGGCGGTCCTTGCTCCGGTCGCCACTTTCGCACAAACCGCAGCTGCCTCCAAAGATCAATGGATACACGTCCGCGTCGAGAACAAGGACAACACCGGCGAAACCGTGCGCGTGAATGTGCCCATCGAACTTGCTGAAAAAGTCCTGCCGGCCATCAACAAGGACAACCTGCACAACGGTAAGGTGCACATCGACGCTGCCCACATGGAGGACGTTGACCTGCACGCGCTGCTGGATGCGATTCGCACCTCCAAGGACGGTGAGTATGTGACGGTGCAAAGCCGCGAGAATGATGTGCGTGTGGCCAAGAGCGGTGGCTACCTGTTGATCCATGTCACCGACAAGTCGTCCCATAAGGCTGAAAGCAAGACCAAAGATGGAAAAGTCATTCCCGCCCGGGAATCCCAAGTGGAAGTCAAGGTTCCGATGAAGGTCGTGGACGCGCTGTTTTCCGCCGGAAAAGATGAACTGGACGTCGTGGCGGCGCTGCATGCGTTGTCTGCACACGGGGACATCGAACTGGTCAGCGTGAAGGATTCAGAGAACACCGTTCGCGTGTGGATCGATTCCAAGAATATTGCCGAGTAATTACAGGAAAGCGAAATCACTGAGGAGGACTTTTGATGCTACTTGCCGCTAAAGTCGTACTGGGGCTCAGCGCCACTCTGGCAGTGTCTTCGGCGTATGTCTTCCACGAAGGGGTGATCAGTGTGGATGTTGACGAATACCGCGCAGGGGGGAGTCACGTTCACTTCTGGGTGCCTGCCACGGCGGTTAACGCCGGTTTGCACGTTGTTCCTCATCGACACCTGGAACAAGCCGCGGAGAAAGCCCAGCCGTATTTGCCGATGCTTCGCACGCTGGCGAGAGAATTGAAAAAATATCCAAACGCGGAACTGGTCGATGTTCAGGATGGTAAAGACCATGTGCGCATTGCCATCGTCGACGGAAAAATTCAAATCGATGCCGTCGATCACGACCAGACCGTGCATGTACGGGTGCCGTTGGAAACTTTAGAGGACGTTTCTGACCGACTCGAAGCGAACGCCCCAAGCATTTAAACCAGGCATTTCACGCAAAACGTGAAACACACCGCCTCCGCCCGAGTGCCCCGCTCTCCAGGGGAGAGCGAGGTGTTTTGGTTGTGCTCTCAAAATTTTCGATGGTAACCTCAAGCGGACGGTAACTGGTTCGCTGCCGGCGCTTATTTGCCTGGTGGGAAATAGACTTCATCCTGAATCGCCGTCTTCTCCCACCCTCCTCGCAGCAAGATCCCTCGGCCACTTTCCACCATGCCAGGGTGGCCACAAAGGTAAGCAGTGGTGTTTGACGGTTGCAGACCCCAGAGTTCCGCGTATTTCCGTACGAGATCATCCACGCGGCCGCGTTCGCCGCTCCATTCCAGATCCTCCCAAGGGCGGCTGACCGTCGGGACATACTGAAAACAAGGCGTTTCGGTGGCATATTTTTCCAGCTCTGCTCGATAACCGTATTCCCGTGAACGGCTCGCCCCCTGCAGGCAGAAGAATTTGTGTTCACCGGGTATTGGCACCCCGCCCTTCTTCCAATCCGCATAAACAGTTCGGATGTAACTGACGTACGGGGCGATTCCCGTCACGGTAGCCAGCAGCAAGTGATTCTTGCGGCCGCTGCGCAGATCCAGGGTGAAACGGCCCTTGGCGAACCGCCTGAGGAGCAATGGAGCACCTTCATCCATGGAATGAAGCAGCGGAGATAGTTCCCCGCCATGGACTCGCTCCACAAAAAACTCCAAAGTATTTTCATAAGGAGAGGAGCACAGGGAGTAAGCGCGTTCCAACCGTTTGCCGTCCACTTCCACCCCGAGTGTGGCGTATTGCCCCGCGAGAAAAGTAAAAGGGCCGCCAGATTCCACGCGCAAGATGAACAGGTCTTCGGCAACCTCCTGCCGGGCGACGATCTTCGCATCCAAGTGCTTGTCGGAAGGCATCCAGTCTCCCTTCTGCGGTTCGCTGCCGTGCCCTGATACACGAGACGGGCGGAGACGCAGGTGTCCACGCCCGTTCCGACAAAGTTTTACTTTATCGGGTTTTCGGTGATCCAATCAACAGATGTCTTAGGGCTTCTGGGCATGCTCGCGCTGCATCTGCTGCATCATCATCTGAGGGTCAAACTTGGTGACCGGTCCGGTGATGCGGTCGGGCACGTCAGTAAGGAGCTTGGTCAATACCATGCTCTGATTCTTGCCAACCTCTTTCACCATGCCAAACGGCGTAATTTTGTCGCTAGCCCAAATTTCCGAACCATTTTTTTCATTTTTCCAGTGCTCACAGGTGAAAGTACCCGCTGGCACGGTGACGCTCTCGGTGCCTACCAAATGCCAATCGGCCATGCTCGCTTCTAATTTATTTTCGCGACTATTGTTCGGATTATAGGGCATCTCCATGGCTGGCTGACCGTGCAGTTGCATAATGCTCCTGTGGAGCTGAAAATCGTCGCGAGTAAAGAGCGTTTTGCCCACCATGGGCTGTCCTTTGTCATCTACCGTTACCATTTGCATCCAGAATCCTTCCTTGCCATCCACGCTCTCCTTGGCCACTACGCCCATTTCAATGGTTTGAGCCTTCTCTTCCTTAGACCCCGTGTGAGTCGTTTCATACTGTGCGCCTTTTCCGACAACCGGATTAAAGAACTTGGCGATGGCGGGCTTTTGAAACAAGCCCATCCCCATCTGGGCATCGGTACGGCAGACCAGTCCGAGACACAGCACAAGCATACCGATTGGCACGTAAATTCGCTTCATGATGTTCTCCTTGAATGATAACCAAGCTTTGCTCTGCGAACGGGTCTGGCAGAGGGCCTGACCTGTTTAGTATCAGTTTCAGTCGGTGGAATCAATTCAAGGAAAAGGCGGAATGTGGAAACAGCCAACCTGGGAAATTTTTGCAGAGACCCGTTAATTGTCATTCATACGCGAGTGCCTCGACCGGATCAAAGCCGGAGGCTCGAAGTGCCGGCACTGTCGCACCCAACGCCGCACCTAACAGTGCCAATCCAATTGCGCCGATTACCCAACCGGGACTCAACAAGATGGATAGTCCAGGATTGGTCTCCTTCAATACTCCCTGGGTAATAAAGGTGATAGCGATCCCCGCCAGGCTTCCGGCCAGAGTGAGCACCGCCGTCTCTCCGAGCAGCATTTTCACGATATCGAATCGAGAAAAACCCAGGGCCTTCAGGATGCCGATTTCGCGAGTGCGCTCGAGGATCATGGTGTGCATGTTCATGAGCACCACGAGGAAACTGACAACCACTCCCAAACCCACCATCGTGCGGATAAACGGTTTCAATTCGGGCAGGTTTGACGAATTCATGAGCGAAACGTACTCGGACATGGAACGTATACGATTTTGCGGGTTCAAATTCAGAATTTCCGTCCGCGTAGCTTCGGTATCGCCCTTGCTCCGAACAAAAAACATCGATACACGGTTCTCCGCGCCCACAATATCCTGTCCGCTTTTCAACGGGATAAAGAATCTTGCACCTTTGCCATGGGCTACGATACCGGAAATCTTGAAAGTGTGATTGATCAACGTCACCGTGTCGCCGACCTTCAGGTGGCGGGTTTGCGCCACAATATCGTCGGCGATGGCTTCGTCGGCCGCTTCGAACGGACGACCGCCCCGAAAAATAAATCCCTGACTCAATGCGTTAAAGCGCTTGTAATCAATTCCGTAAATGATCATCAAGCTTTTCGGGTCGGTAAGGATCAGCGTGGGAGAAACTTCGTCGACACCCGGAAGTTTCTCGATCTGTTCGCCCAACGACTGCTGCATCACCGCGCTGGAAAAAGCAAAAAATATCGAGGAGTTAGGAGGTTGTACCAGGATGTCCGCACCCACGCCTTCGACGCGCTTGCCCCATTCGGCGATCACGCCGGAAGTTAAGCCGACGATCATCAAAATCAAAACTACTTGGATAGCAATGGCAAGGATGCTGAGCAAACAGCGAAGTGGCCGGGCAACAATATTGCCCCAGAACATTTGAAAAAGCGAAAAAGGTCCTTCGTGAGTTTCAGCCATTCGTTAACCGTTGCTTCAACTTTAGCAGAAGGATTTTATGTCCGTCAAAAAGCAGAGCCTGATTTGTGTCACGACTTGTAGCACGAACAGGACCGAACTGCACCAGATAAAATTTATTTTTGATTAAGTTTTCAACACAATTGTTGATAACTTTGTGGAAAGCGTCGATTTTTTTCCGCTAACTCCGAAACTTTTCAATACGATGATACGGTTTGCACAATTTTTGTGCAGAATTCTTTTTCAGAAGGGCGCCAAAAGTTAGTTTCCACACGCGCGACCTGGTGCAACTAATTGTTCCCGGAAAAGTTTGTTTGGAAATGGAACAGAACGTTGGCCTTAGACAAAAATTCACACCGGAAGCCGATTTCAACGGACAGAAATTGTTCTTAAGGAATCAATACCACTGCGGAGGACGATCCAGATGAATCTTGATGGTCTGGTTCGGATCGGTAATGTCGTACCATTTCCCATATGTCTTCCACCCAGGCACCACGATCTGGATCAGTACGCGGCCGAGCGGCGGCTCGGGAATATGGGCAACACCTTGCTGATTTGTTTTTACGTTGAGCTCTAATTTCTTGTCTTTGAGGACCGTGCGTTCTTCCACGGTCTTCAGGTACACGCTGGCATTTTCAACTGGCTTGTTGGCTTCCCCGCCCGTCACTTCAATTCTTAATCGGCTGATCACGCCTGGCGCGGGCTGCTCTTTCTTCGGTGTTTGAGAGTTTCCTGGCTGTTGAGCCCGTACGGCAGTGGAAAAGCAACAGACAAAGATGGCAGTCGAGAATAAGAAGCGGCTCAGAATTTTCATAGGCCTAGGTAACATCCTCGCGCGAACTCTAAGCTAGGTCAAGCTGCCCGGTATCCCTATGCCCGGTTTCTCTACAAAGTTGTGCCGCGGGTCCATAGAAGTTGGCACAAGGATTTGACTCGGCGCCTCTGCTCCTGTAATTTCCATCCATTGCGTTCCGCGGTAACTTACTGAGAGAATTCACTTCGTTCGCGGGCCTCCACTTTTCATAGGCACTGTTGCGGGCTGAAGCCGCTGCGGCGTATTTTTCTCATCAGGGAATTGCGCCCACATTCAAGGAGAACACATGGGATTTGCTACCAACGCCATTCACGTGGGACAAGAACCCGATCCGACCACCGGCGCGGTCGTTGCACCCATCTATCAGACTTCGACTTATGTTTACGAAGAGTTGGGCAAATCCAAGGGCGGCTACGATTACGCGCGGACCAATCATCCGAACCGCAAAGCCATTGAGCGAACCCTAGCCAAGCTCGAGGGCGGTCACAGTGCCTATGCCTTCTCTTCCGGAATGGCCGGGATCGATTCTGTATTTCGCTTACTTCGTCCGGGCGACCACGTGGTGCTTTCGGAAGCTGTGTACGGCGGCGTTTATCGCCTGACCACGCAACTGCTCGTCCACTTTGGCCTGGAATTCAGTTTTGTCGACACGACCGATCCCGCCGTGGTGCTCGGCGCGCTTCGGCCTAACACCAAAATGCTGTATATCGAGACGCCAACCAACCCCACCATGCGTCTCTCGGACATCGCCGCAATGGCCAAGCTTGCCAACGAGCGGCACGCCACGCTCGTAGTCGACAACACTTTCCTGAGCCCCTACCTGCAGCGCCCCATTGATCTGGGCGCGCATATTGTCGTCCACTCGATGACCAAGTACCTCAACGGCCACAGTGACTCGACCGGCGGCGCCGTGATCCTTACTCGTCCGGAAGACGCGGAGAAAATCTATTTCATCCAACGTTCCGCGGGCGCTGGACTCTCTCCCATGGATTGCTTTCTAACCTCGCGCGGGATCAAGACTCTGGCGGTGCGAATGCTGCAGCACAATGCCAACGGGCAGGCGGTGGCGCGTCATCTAGATGCTCATCCCAAAGTCCGCAAGGTTTATTACCCGGGCCTCGCCTCTCACCCGCAGCATGACTTGGCGCGCAAGCAGCAGAAGGGTCCTGGAGCCATGCTGGCATTTGATCTCGGCACAGAAGAGGCCGCTCGCCGTTTTCTTAACAATGTAAAACTTTGCTCGCTCGCAGAAAGCCTTGGCGGCGTGGAATCGCTGATTTCGCTACCCGCGCAGATGACCCATGCGTCAATGCCGAAGGAAGTTCGCGACCGCGTCGGTATTACGGACAGCCTGGTTCGCCTGAGCGTCGGAATTGAAGATGTCGAGGACATTATCGCCGACCTCGATCAGGCCCTGCTCTATATCTGAGTGTTGCAACACGGGGGTGCCGTGCTGCCGCACCTCCTGTACGCAGGTTTCAAGGCTAGTCTAGTTCACGGATTCTCCCAACCAAGACAAATACGCTTTCGATCCCTCCGCCACGGCCAGCACCAGAAATTCTGGCGTTTCATAGGAATGCAATCGTCGAATCTCCGCTTCTACCGGTTTCAACTGATTCGCACAAGTCTTAATGAGCAGCAAGCGCTCGTGCGCCTTCTCAACCTTACCCTTCCACCGGTAGATAGACTCTACCGGCGTGGAGATCAGATTCACGCAAGCCGCCAGCTGTTTCTCGACCAGCGCACGGGCAATCTTTCGCGCCTCGGCCGCCGACCCACACGTTACCAGCGCTATTCGAAACTTGGACGCACGCGCCATCCGATCACCTCCGGCAGTGAAATCCACACCACCCACTCTACACGGGGTGCCAAAGTCCAGCTAGAATATCCAATCATGGCTACCTCACCGATAAAATTTGGCACCAGCGGTTGGCGCGGGCATATCGCCGACGATTTCACGTTTGCTACAGTTCGCCTGGCCGTTCGAGCCATCTCCGAACACCTCACCAGTAAGAAGGCCAGCCCGACGGTCCTGGTCGGCTTCGACACGCGATTTTATTCGGAAGAGTTCTCGGCACTGGCAGTTCGGGTTCTGCAGGAGCACGGCATTAAGACGCTTCTCTGCGAGACGTTCACGCCCACCCCCGCCATTGCTTACGAAATTCAGCGACGCAAACTGGACGGCGCCATCAACTTCACCGCCAGTCACAATCCCGCCCAGTATCACGGCTTGAAATTCTCCGGGGCCGACGCTGGCCCTGCTCTTCCCGAGGTGACCAAGGATATCGAAGCGCGCGTTGCCGCCATCTTCGCAAAACAGAGCCTGGGCTACGCCGCTACCTATTCCCCGGCCCATGGCGCAAAGAAAGATCTCGGCGAGCTTGTAAATCTGAAAGCCGACTATCTGAAACGGCTCGGAGAACTTGTTCGCTTCGAAGTCATCCGTAAAGCCAATTTAAAAGTTGTCGCAGACGCCTTGCATGGCGCGGGCGCAGGGTACCTCGACAAAGTCCTCTCCGATCACGGCGTGTTGGTAGAGGCGCGCCGCACCAACCGCGACTGCCTGTTCGGGGGCGGCGGTCCGGACGTCAGCGAAGAAAATCTCGCTTCGCTCGGCAAAGCGGTGATGGGCAGCGGCGCAAAGATTGGGCTCGCGACCGATGGCGACGCCGATCGCTTTGGCATCGTCGATGCGGACGGCACCTGGATTCAGCCGAACCTGATCCTCGCGCTTGTTTACGACTACCTTGTGGAGAGTCGCGGCTGGAAACTTCCCGCCGCCCGCAGCGTTGCCACCACGCAGATGGTGGACGCCGCCGCAAGACAGCACGGGCAGACGACCTACCAAACGCCGGTGGGGTTCAAATATATCGGTCAATTGATCCGCGAAGACAAAATCGCCATGGGAGGCGAAGAGAGCGCCGGACTGACCATCCGCGGCCACGTGCCAGAGAAAGACGGCATCCTCGCCTGCCTGCTGGTGACGGAAATGACGGCCGCCCGCGGAGCTTCGATCTCTGAACAGGTGCGGGCCATGTTCAGAAGACTTGGGCGCGAATTCCATCCCGTGCGGGAGAACTTGCATCTTACGGACGAACAGAAAGCAAATGCCATCAAGCGGGTAGCCGTGGACGCTTCGACACTCGTCGGAAGAAAAGTTGTATCCGTGGATCGCACCGATGGCGCAAAATTCGTATTTGGAGATGGCTCCTGGATGTTGCTTCGTTTGAGCGGCACGGAACCCCTCCTTCGTTTGTACGTCGAAGCAGATAGCGCAGCGGCCACACAAAAGCTGGTGCAGGAAGCTTCAGAGTGGATTCTTAAAGGTTGATGAATATCGATTTACAGGGAAAATTTCAGAACCTGCTGACAAATTATGGCCGGCACGTGCTGGTCGTGTTTGTAGCCGTGCTCCTGGTCCACGATGTATTCGGCACACACGGATACATCGCCATGCACCGCAAACAGCAGGAAATTCAAAAAGTTAAAACTGGACTGGACCGGTTGAACAAAGAAAATTCATTGCTCGAGCAAGACGTGAAGAACCTGAAGACCGACCCGCAGACCATCGAGAAGATCGCGCGCGAGGAATTTGGCCAGTCGCGTCCGGGCGAAATTATCATCAAATTGCCGGCGCAGACGCCGACTGAGGCTGCAGCGGTAAAACCCTGACGGTTTTCTCCTTCGCTTCGGTCCTCCAGATTGAAAGCGCCAGCATCGCCAGAAAAATCACGATCAGTCCAATAGTGGCTTGACCCATAGTGCATTCGTGCTTGCGCAGGATGGAAAAGCGCCCGTACACGAACTCGATGTGCACCCAATAGACCAGCAGCGAGGTGGTTCCCAGTTGAATTACAGGACTGAATCCTTTTTGACCCCACCCCTTGCCGCACCACGCGTACGCCAACGACGTGATGATCAGCAGCACGCCCGAGCGCAGTATGAAAAAATTGGGTGCCGCGTGCCAGTAGTCCTGCAAAGCATAAAATTTAAAAGGCAGGGCTTCGAATAGCAAAGACAGCAGGACCGCGGTAGCCCCGACTCCCGTCATGCCTGCAAAAAATCTACGTTCGTCTTGTCGAGCCGATTCAGAAAAAAGAGCGAAACCCGCGGCGAGTCCAAGGAACGCGAACGCGGCCCACGGGAATAATGGGAACAACCAGTGCTGTGGCTCGTTTGCGGTGTGGACACCGTTGATGTAGGACTCCAATGGCCACGGCAAGAATCGCGGCCGCCAGACACTCCATAACGGCGGTGTCAGTAAGGAAATTGCAGCGGTCGTCGCCAGCCCAGCGAATAGACTGCGACGCCGCGCAGACTCCACAGTTTCGCCAGCAGCCAGCCAGCAAAGTATCCCGAGTAAAACCATCGACAACCCCAGGGTGTTGAGGATGTCCACGCGTAGCAGATCGGTCCACGGCACCCATCTGTGGCCTAGGGCGTACTCCTGAATGCGGAAAAGTAAGCCCAGTCCGAAAATCTCGCCACCGCGCCGGATAGTCTGCTTGGCAATCTCGTTGCGCACCCTTCCGTTTTCGCGTAATTTCTGCGTGGTCAGCGCAACGGAGACTCCCGCAAGGAAAAGAAACAGGGGTGCTGGAAGTGTGCCGAACAATTGAGACCATTTGGCAAACTGCGTTTCCTGTAATTCCGGTCGCAGCCACGCCGCGTAGCAGTGCGCCTGGAACATCAGCACGCACGCCAACCCTCGCATCCAGTCGATGTAGGCCAGACGTTTCACTTCACCATTCCCTAGTGCAGTTTACCGTGTTCAACGCACACCATTTCTATAAAGCAGCCGCCATTGTGTAAAGTTTACTATCAGGAGATTGCATTGAGGTGCGAGTAGGAATGAAACAACTCGGTGTCTGGGCCATTTCGGGAATTTGGGCGGCTCTATCGCTGGCAGGTGTCGCGTTGGCGCTCTGGCAGGGTTACTCCGGCCGTGCTTTCACTGCCACCGCTGCGACTGCAAGTGTGCTCCTCCTTCTCACGCTGTTGTTCGCGGCGCGAGGTGTGTCTGACCGCGCTCTGGCGAGCTTCGGTTCCGGGAGCGGGTTGCTACTGAGCGTACTCATTTTCCTGGTGTACATAATTTTTTTGTTTGGCACTGGAACTTTTGCGCTTGGGCGTCTGCTGGTCATGGCCGCTTTCATTTTCGTTCCGTTAACGCTGGCGATGTCGGCGCAGGGCGCGGCCCCTGGTTCGTGGCAGGATTTTCTTGCCATTGCCGGTGTGTGGACATTTGTTAAGTTTGGCCCAGCCCACTACCTGTGGCCTTATCCCGGCGGGCGCCTCGCTTATATCTTTAGCGTGCTGGTTGCCGAGAATGTTGCGCTCGCTACATTCCTGTTGGCGCGCCGGACTAGGGGGATCGGCTATTCCATCGGCTGGGGATACAACTGGTCGATCTACCTGCTGGGAAGCTTCCTGCTTTTCGGCTTGCTGGCAATACCGCTGGGTATCGCTATGAGATTCATCGCCTTCGCGCCGCAATGGAGCCGCTGGGGTTCCTTCGTCGGTCTGGGGATAGCCATTCTGGTGTTCACAGCTTGGCCGGAGGAATTGTTATTTCGCGGTTTGCTGCAGAATCTTCTTGCGCGCACCTCGAAGAGTGATTTTGCCGGCTGGTGGACTTCCTCGATTCTATTCGGGCTCTCGCACATCAGCAATGGCGGGTTTCCCAATTGGCGCTATGTCATCCTGGCCACTGTGGCGGGTTTCTTTTATGCCTGGAGCTGGCGCCGGACTGGCTCCATTTTCGCCCCTGCGCTCGTTCATGCCGCCGTTGATGTAACCTGGCACTTCCTGTTCCGGAACTTGTAGCGACATTCCATTCTTGGGATCTGCTTTTCAAGAAAACCACTCGCTGCGATACGCGATCCACCAGCTCAGCGCCACAAGCGGAATCGTTGCGCCAAGCGCCCACCAGAACGGCAGGACCAGGTCCGCCACCAGTCCCAAGACCGCAAACGTCATCCAGAAGATTTTTCGTTCCATTTGTGTAGTCTATCGCGCATCAGCGTTTTACCTTCCACTGGTAATTGAAGCGTATCTGAGTTACAAACTGAACCCATATGCCGGCGCGCCCTGCCGGGAAAGGAACCACGCTCATGACCTACGACCATTTGCTAAGCACCTCGGGCGAATTCCGCATTCACAGCTACGAATCCGGGAACGGTCTGGTTGTGGAATGTCACGGGAAACTGACCAGCGAGCATGCTCTTAAACTTCGAGATGAAGTTCGAAAATTGATTCCCGGCCAGAAGAAAATCATGTTGGACCTGAAGGGTGTGCCGCAGATGGACAGCACTGGCCTCGGCGCTGTTGCGACGCTTTACGTTTCTGCTCGAACACGCGGCTGCAAGATAATCGTGGTCAATGCCTCACAACCGATCCGCAAGCTGTTCAGCATCACCAATCTTGTGATGCTGTTTGAAGACGTGGGCCGCCACGGTGGAAAACTGGTCTAGCAACAAGGGTTCAGTACCGGAAACTCAAGCAGTGCTGCAACTTGCTAGCGAACCACACCAGTCAGTGGAGAGGAGGCCGACGCATACAAGCGCTTCGGCATGCGGCCTGCCAGGAATGCTTTCCGCCCGGCGATCACCGCATCGCACATCGCTTCCGCCATTAGTTCCGATTCTGCTGCCTCGGCAATCGCGGTGTTCATCAGCACCCCATCCGCCCCCAGTTCCATCGCCATGGCCGCATCGGAAGCCGTCCCAACCCCCGCATCCACGATCATCGGTACTTCTGTAATGCGTTCGCGCAGGATTCTCAAGTTAGCCGGGTTTTGGATTCCCAGGCCTGATCCAATTGGCGCAGCCAGCGGCATCACCGCCGAAGCACCCGCATCAATCAATTTTCGCGCTGCGATCAGGTCGTCATTGGTGTAGGGCAAAACCACGAATCCCTCTTTCACCAGCACTTTGGTCGCTTCGATCAGTTGCTCGGTATCCGGAAATAATGTCTGCTGGTCGCCGATTACTTCCAGCTTGATCCAGTTCGACAACCCTACTTCGCGCGCCAGCCGAGCAGTGCGGATCGCCTCGTCTGCCGTATAACAAGCCGCGGTGTTGGGCAAAATAAAGATCTTTTCGCGATTGATGTAATCGAGTAGCGATTCTTTGGACTTGTCAGTGAGGTTTACCCGGCGAACGGCAACCGTGACCATGTCCGCTCGAGAGGCAACGTGAGCGCGCGCCATCTCCTGAAAGCTGCGGTACTTCCCTGTCCCTACGATGAGCCTCGAATCAAATGCGCGTCCCGCTATTACAAGTTGATCTGGCATGGGGCGTCTCCCAGACCAATTCTAGTCCCGCTTGACACCCTTGCCAAATAAACTTAGGTTCGCGCTCGAGCACGGTGCGGGTAATCCGAACGCTAGCCTTGGAGAATCAGAAATTGCCCTGTTTTGCGCCGAGATCCCAGAACGGTGAGCTCAGGCCGACTTTCTCAAAGATTTCCTGCGCTTCTCTAATCGTCCATTTGTGCCACAAAGTTTTCCCATGCGTGCCGTACCAGAGACGAGCCAGTTCAGCTACTTGCTGTAAGGCAACGGCTTGGCCATATGGCAAGCGATGGCGGCCGCACCAATCGAGAATCCTCTCTGGCGTCCGGAATGGCAGAACCAAGGAGCAGTGCTCGTGAACATTCTGCCAGGCCTTGCATGGAGGGATCGCGAAATGGACCCACACCTCATCGCGCGATGCGACTTGCCCATCGATTGCGGCGAATGTGAAGGAATCCGCTTCGCCTTCAAATCGCGAATGAATCTGCACTAGTCCGCCCACGACGGTGGCCACCCCCAAAGCACACCACACACAAGGCGCCCACCAACCTCTCCTTGCGCTTTCCACCCAGTTGATGGTGGGCGTCAGCGAGAATGGATGGATAACCCACGGCTCACACACATGCGGATGCAGCACGACACCGTGGATGCCCGATAACTCCAGGAGCAAATGCTCGATTCCGGTCACACTTTCCCCTAGATTTTGAGCGAGCTCGGCATTCGATGGGCACACGCCCCGATCCGCCAAGCCGCGTATCAATTCATAGTGAAGTTGAGAAACCGAGGCTCTCTCAGCCATTGGTTGGGGACTACCATTTGCTCAGGCCTGCGTGTGGGCTTCCAGAAACCACAGATCTTTATCCAATTCCCGCGCCACTTGCGTAAACAGATCGGCGGTAATCGCGTCATCGAGATCATCGGATTCCTTGATTGCTTCGCGCAATGCATTGGCCACTTGTGCCACATTGTGCACAAGGAATTTCAACATCGCCGGGCCATCGGACGCAGAGAGGTCCGCTTCCCTGATGCTGGACTTGGCTGCTGCCTCGCGCACGGTGCCATTTGCCACCCCACCGAGTGAGGTGATCCGCTCCGCGATAGTGTCAATGTGATCTTCCAGATGCTCGGCAATCGAATCGAACAAAAGATGCAACTGGTAGAAATCCTTGCCCTTCACATTCCAGTGTGCCCACTTCACCTGGCTATGCAAATCCGCCGTATCCGCCAACCGCAAGTTTAGTAAGGTAGTCAACGCCTGCCGGTTATTTTCGGGTACGCCCACACTGCTGCTAAATGCACGAGCCGTAGCTGCTCCACTTTTTGCCATGGGAAAGACCTCCTGAGAAAATCGTTCGGACAGTTTGTAGGATGAGTCTCGGAAGTAAATGGGTGCAGCTATTTTTACAAAAATGGGGGTCTAGGGCCGGACTGCAGGGCGACTAACTTGGGTCCTCGGAACCTTTGCGCCAAGGCCGGCCAGTTCTAGTTCAGGGCCAGGGGCCTTGGCTCGATTACGTCTGAATAAAGTTTGGAGATCAGCTCGTGATACTGCTTTTCCACCACGCGGCGTTTCAGTTTCATCGTGAAGGTCAGGCTGCCACTGTCAAACGTGAAATCATCGGTCAATAGGGCAAATCGTTTGATCGATTCGTATTGCGCCAGGTTGGCGGTCAACCGGCTCACCTCTTTTTCAATCAATGCGTAAGCGCGCGGGTGAGCCGCGAGTTCCCCCTTTGAGGAAAAGTTCAGCCCCTGTTCGGCAAGCTTCGCCGCCACTGTGGCGTGGTTGGGTACAATAAGCGCCACGATAAACTTCCGTTGATCTCCCACCACCATAGCGTTCAAAATGTACGGACTGCCTTTCAGCGAATTCTCAATTGGTTGCGGCGCGACATATTTTCCTGCCGCCGTCTTCAGAAGATCCTTCTTTCGATCGGTGATGAACAGATAGTTGTCATTGTCCAGGTATCCAATATCACCGGTCTTGAACCAGCCAGATTCCGACAACACCTCCCGCGTTGCTTCCGGCAGTTTGTAGTATCCCTGCATGACGCACGGGCCCTTGGCCAGAATCTCGCCGTCATCGGCTATGCGAATGTGCACATTTTCAATCGGCCGGCCCGAACTCCCCATACGGTTTTTCGGGTAGTTTGAAGTGAGCACGGGCGACGTTTCCGTCAATCCATATCCCTGGTAAATATAAATGCCGATCGACCAAAAAAATTCAGCGAGTTCTCGTGACAACGGTGCTCCTCCCGAGAGCACCATGCGCAACCGGCCGCCGGTCCCTTCCCTCACCTTCCGATAAACCAGCCTGTCGGCCAGCGCCCATTTTAGCTTCAGTCCAACGCTGCCTTGTTTTTCGCCTGTGCGCCAGGAGGCCGCCTCGCGTGCTGTCTGGATCGCAAAATCAAAGATCTTTCGCTTGACCCCGGTGTTCTGCGAACCTTTCTCCATCAGCCTGGCATAGATCTTCTCGAAAAAACGCGGCACCGCTGCCAACACCGTCGGCTGAACTTCCAGGAGGGCTTGCGCCACGTTTTCCACCACCTCTACGTAAGCCACCGGGCAACCGCGGAAAATATACAGGTAATCCAGCATGCGCCCGTATACGTGAGCAAGCGGAAGAAACGATACCGCCAGATCCGTCTCCGGTTTAATGACCAGTTCTGTGCAGGAGTCGGAAACGTTCGAACTAAAATTTTGGTGCGTCAGCATCACGCCCTTTGGCTCACCGGTCGTGCCTGATGTGTAGATCAGCGAGGCTAGCTGGCTCGGCAAGACTTGTGCCGCCCGCATCCGGTAGGCGGCGATTTCCGCCTCGCCGGTCGTGACAATCAAGGTTTCGTAACGCAGAAAATCGGCGGGCACATCTTCTCCCGCATTCGCCACCACCACTTGCTGCAGATCCTTCAGCATATGGCGTATTTGCAGGAACTTCTGCAGTTGACTGGTTCCCGAAAGGAAAACAACTTCTGCCGCGCAGTGGTTCAAAATGTAGGTCATCCGCTCGGGTGATTCGTTGAAATATACGGGTACCGTTACCCCGCCGGATCCGCTAATGGCAAAGTCCGCGGTATGCCATTCCGGACAATTTGGCGCGAAAAGTCCGACTCGGTCACCCGTCTTAACGCCTAATTCCACAAAAGCGTTCGCCAGACCGGCGACCCGGCGCAAAAACTCCTTGGAGGAAATAGCCTCCCAATGCTCGTCGCGGCGCACCATTTGTGCCCGGGGAGACGGGAGTTCGTCGACTGCCTGCAGAAACCTAGAAGGAAGAGAGCGGTAGTTCATCCGAGATTTGAATCTATCCTACTGACAATTTGGATGCAATCCAGGACTCCGGGGTCGACCGATACCGGGTTTTCTCCCCAATTTGCGCCCTGTCAACCATTCGTCGGCTCTTTGCTGGTAAATCAACGGGTACGCTAGAATGCTAGGGAGCCAGGAGCACAACTGATGAGCAGCACGACTCCCATTCTTAACGATCCAGGCACCAGCCGAGGCCCATTTCGCGCCCCGCGGGGTAGTGCGCTTTCCTGCAAGGGTTGGCAGCAGGAAGCGGCATTACGCATGCTCCTGAATAATCTGGACCCCGAAGTGGCCGAGAAGCCTGAGGACCTGATCGTCTACGGAGGTACGGGAAAAGCTGCCCGCAATTGGGATTGTTTTCATGCCATCGTGAAGTCACTTCGTGCTTTGGAGAACGACGAAACGCTTCTGATCCAATCCGGTAAACCCGTGGCCATTTTTCGCACCCACGAATATGCTCCACGCGTGCTCCTGTGCAATTCAAATCTGGTGGGCCATTGGAACAATTGGGAAAAATTCAATGAGTTCGACCGCGCCGGTTTGATGATGTATGGCCAGATGACCGCCGGTAGCTGGATTTATATCGGGACGCAGGGAATCTTGCAAGGCACCTTTGAAACTTTCGCTGCAGCCGCCCAGCAGCACTTCGGTGGGACGCTTGCCGGCAAACTTGTCGTAACCGGTGGCATGGGTGGCATGGGTGGAGCGCAGCCACTTGCGGCAACCATGAATGGCGCTGCCTTTCTGGGCATCGACGTGGACGCAGAACGCATCAAGCGTCGTGTCAAAACCGGGTACTGCGATGTAATGGTCACTTCACTCGACGAAGCGCTGCGCATCCTGAAAAATGCCGTGCGCAAGGGTGAAGCGACATCGGTCGGACTGGTTGGCAATTGCGCCGATCTGATTCCCGAACTCGCCAAGCGCGGCATTGTGCCAGACATCCTGACCGATCAGACCAGTGCACACGATCCGATTGGCGGTTACGTGCCCAATGGCCTGACGTTCGAGGAAGCAGTGGAGCTGAGAAAGACGAATCCCCAGGCCTATCGCAAACGCTCCGTCGCCGCGATGGGCCAACACGTTCAGGGCATGCTGGATCTGCAAAAGCTAGGCTCTGTTACGTTTGATTACGGAAACAACATTCGCACCTTTGCCTTCGAGGCCGGCGTAAAGGACGCTTACGATTTTCCAGGTTTTGTGCCCGCCTACATTCGTCCGCTGTTTTGTGAGGGCAAGGGACCTTTTCGCTGGGCGGCTCTTTCGGGAGAAGCTTCAGACATCGCGCGTACGGATCAACTGGTACTTGAAATGTTTCCGCAGAACGAGCACCTGAAGCGCTGGATCACCATGGCGCAAAAAAAAGTTAAGTTTCAAGGCTTGCCATCACGCATCTGTTGGCTCGGCTACGGAGAGCGCGACAAGTTCGGCCTTGCTCTCAATGATCTTGTTGCCAAAGGCGATCTCAAGGCGCCCATCGTGATCGGTCGCGATCATCTCGATTGCGGCTCCGTTGCTTCGCCATATCGCGAGACGGAGTCAATGAAAGACGGCTCAGATGCCATCGCCGACTGGGCGCTGCTCAACGCGCTTGTCAATACTGCCAGCGGCGCGACGTGGGTCTCTATCCACAACGGCGGCGGAGTTGGCATCGGCTACTCGCAACACGCCGGTCAGGTCATTTGCGCGGATGGTACACGGGAAATGGCCAAGCGCATCGAACGAGTGTTGACCAATGACCCGGGCATGGGTGTTGTCCGACACGTCGATGCGGGATATCAGGAGGCCATTGCGTTTGCCAGCAAGAACGGCGTAAAGGTTCCAATGGTATAATCGAACTCCTTCGCAGTTCGCAGGCTCCAGTCGAATCAACACAAATTCGGGTAGTCGAGGAATCCGCTAATGTATACGGTATTAGGTGCGACAGGAAATATTGGTTCGGTCATTAGCAGATCGCTGCTTGAAAAGGGCGAAACGGTGCGGGTCATCGGGCGCCACGCAGGCACGCTTCATCAGTTCGTGCAAAAAGGCGCGGAAGCCCTGGTGGCGGACGTTACGAATGTTGACGCGCTCACCAAAGCGTTCGGCGATGCGCGGGCGGCTTTCTTGATGATCCCGCCAAACCTGGCATCGCCGGACTATCGCGCGGATCAGGAGCGCAGCAGCGATTCCATCAGCGCCGCGGTCAGGGCCTCGGGTTTGCAATACGCAGTGAATCTCAGCAGCATCGGTGCACAAGTTCCCACAGGAACAGGGCCAATCGCAGGCTTGCACAGTTTTGAAAATAAACTGAATGCTCTCGACAAGCTGAATGTTTTGCACCTTCGTCCCGCTTATTTTTTGGAAAACCACCTGGCGGGCCTCAGCATGATACAGATGATGGGGATCTATGGCGGTGCACTGAAGGCGGAGTTGCAGATTCCCATGATCGCCACGCGTGACATCGGCACGTTTGCCGCCGACCGCCTTTTGAAGCTTGATTTCAATGGCAAGCAAACGCGCGAACTTCTCGGCGAACGCGACCTCAGCATGAATGCAGTCGCTGCGGTGATGGCCAGAAGCTTGAACAAACCCGACCTGCGTTACGTGCAGTTTCCCTATGATCAGGTCGAACAGGTTTTCCTGCAGATGGGCATGCCGCCCAAGACCACCGCGTTGTTCATCGAAATGTTACAGGGCTTCAACAACGGCACGACTACTGGCCAGGAACCTCGTTCCGCTGCTAACACTACGCCGACGACTGTCGAGTCCTTCATCAAGGAAGTATTTGCACCTGCTTACCAGGGCAAAGCCGCCAGTGCGTAAATGCATTCCTCCTGGCTCTTCGGCATAATAGCAACGGCGTGAGCGACAGCTTACTCATCACCGGCGCATCGCAACTTCTTACCTTACGCGGAGTCAACTCTGGGCGACGTGGCGGTTCCCTTTCCAACCTCGGCATCATCAAGGATGGGGCACTCCTGCTGCGCGACGCGCGCATCGTTCGCCTTGGCACGCGTGCGCAAGTCGAAGCCACGCCAGAAGCACGCCGCGCAGAGCGGATCGACGTTGGTGGGCGCGTCATCCTGCCAGGATTTGTCGACTCTCACACGCACTTGATCCATGCCGCCAGTCGCGCCGAAGAATTCGAATTAAAAATTCAGGGGGCGAGCTACGAAGAGATCGCCAAAAGAGGAGGTGGCATTCTTAATTCCGTGAAAAAACTCCGAGCCGCAACTGCACAGGCATTGAAGACGCGTGCCATGGCGGTATTACAGGAATTTGCTTCCTACGGCACTACCACGGTCGAAGCGAAGAGCGGTTACGGCCTCGATGTGGCAAGCGAGCTAAGAATTCTTTCGCTGCATCGGGAACTTTCTGCCGAGCAACCACTCGAAATCGTTTCCACGCTACTTGCTGCGCATGTTGTGCCTGCTGAATTTCGTTCGACTCCGGACGGAGCGCAAAAATATATTCAGCTTTTGATTGGGCAATTAATTCCCGAGGTCGCTGGCGGAAAGCTCGCCGAGTTTTGTGACGTCTTCTGTGATCGCGGCGCTTTTAACCGCGAACAAGCCCGCCAGGTGCTCACCGAAGCCAAGGCTCATGGCATGATGCCACGCATGCACGCGGAGCAACTATCCCACACCGGCGCAACGCAACTTGCCTTGAAGCTCGGCGCGGCCAGTTGCGATCACCTGGAACAGGTCACCGCTGCCGATATCCGTGCACTCTCCCAATCGCAAACCGTGGCCACGCTATTACCGGGTTGTGACTTCCATCTCGGGTGGGAGCAATATGCTCCCGCGCGCAAACTGATCGACGCTGGCGCGATTGTGGCTCTAGCTACCGATTTCAACCCGGGCACCAGCCCCACCGTCAGCATGCCCATGATTCTCTCGCTCGCGTGCACACAGCTGCGCATGACTCCCGCCGAAGCTATCACCGCGGCCACCTTTAATGCTGCCTATGCCCTCCGCCGTGAAAAGTGCATCGGCTCCCTCGAGACAGGCAAGTCAGCCGACCTCGCCGTCTTCGAAGTAGAGGATTATCGTGAAATTCCCTATTATTTTGGTATGAACCGTTGCTGGATGACCATCAAGCGCGGGGAAATCATTTACATGAACGACTAGCATGGCATACTTTTGCATTCGCCTTCATACCATGCGAGCCTCAAAACGAGCAGGTAGCCCAACTCATGAACCGACTGATTGAATGCGTTCCGAACTTTTCCGAAGGCCGCGACCCTGCCAAGGTTGACGCCATCGTCCACGTCCTCAGCAGCGTCCCAGGCGTTTACGTCCTCGATCGCGAGATGGATGCGGACCATAACCGCTGCGTCATCACTCTGGCTGGAGACCCGGACGCCGTTGGCGAAGCCGCAATTCTCGGTGCGGGTAAAGCCCTCGAACTGATCGACATGAATGAGCATGCCGGCGCGCATCCGCGCGTCGGCGCCACCGATGTAGTCCCTTTCATACCCATCGAAGGCGTCACGCTGGAAGATTGCGTGGCCCTTGCCCGCCGCGTCGGCAACGAAATCTGGAAGCGTCATCGCATCCCCATCTTTTTTTACGAAGCCGCAGCGACACGTCCAGATCGCGTCAATCTGGAAAATGTGCGCCGCGGGCAGTTTGAAGGTTTGCGCGAGGAGTTGAAGAAGAATCACGAGCGCCAACCGGACATTGGCGAACCAAAACTGCATCCCACGGCAGGTGTGACCGTGGTTGGCGCGCGCAAATTTCTCGTCGCCTACAACGTCAATCTCAATACTCCGGATCTATCTGTTGCCAATAAAATTGCCAAGGCCATCCGTTTCTCCAGCGGAGGCCTGCGCTACGTAAAATCGATGGGCGTGGATTTGAAGGCACGCAATCTCGCCCAGGTTTCCATCAACCTCACCGATTTTGAAAGCACGCCGATGCATCGCGTCTATGAGATGGTTAAACGCGAAGCTGCTCGTTACGGCGTTATGCCGGTGGGCAGCGAGATTGTCGGCCTCGTCCCCAAAAAAGCCATCGAGATGGCCGCCGATTATTTCCTTCAACTGGAAAACTTTTCTCCTGCACAAGTATTCGAAAATAAGCTGGCTGCTGTTCTCACGGGCGTTCCGCTGGAATCGAAAGAGGCGAAGTTCGCCACCCTGGCGCAACCCTTCCTCGATGCGGTTTCGGAGCCCACCGCCACCCCGGGCGGCGGTAGTGTCTCCGCTTTCGCCGCTGCGGCCGCAGCCTCGCTCGGGCAAATGGTCGCCGCACTTTCTCGCAAGAAAAGATCGCAAATCATTCATGTGGACAAGCTCTCAAACCACCTGGAGGAATTGCGCCGAGTCGCCGCCGAGCTGACTGCCGCGATTGATCACGACGCCTCTTCCTATGATGCGGTGATGGCTGCGTTCAAGCTTCCGCAAGGGAGTCCTGATGAAATTCAAAAACGGGAGGGGGCCATCCAGCACGCCACGAAGGGCGCGGCGGAAGTGCCCCTGGGCGTTGCGCAAAAGAGCGCGGACCTGCGTGATCGCCTGGCACAGTTGGAGTCCATTTCGCCGGCATCGATGAAGTCCGATCTGCTCGTCGCTCGCTTAATGGCCACAGCCGGCGCAAACGGCGCCCTCGCCAACGTCGAGATCAATCTGGATGCATTGAAGGATGCCAACTACGTGGCGGCAATGCGCATCAAAGTTGATGAACTGCGCAAGCGCCTGGGATAATCCGAGCGCAATACGGTAAAATAGAGACACGGCCCTGCCTCAAAGGAGCTTTACATGAAGTTTTCCAAGATTTCGTTTCGCGTGCTCGCGGCCGTTTCCGTCCTGGTATTGGTCGCGGCCACGGCCAGGCCCGCCAAAGCCGGAAGCCTCAGCGCGGACACGATCGGACTGTTCCCGAAGGACGTTGGCGAATTTGCCTATGCGGACCTGAAAAAGGCGCGGACCATGCGGTGGTATCCCGCTCTGCAAGAGCAGATGCTCCCCGAGCGCTTTCGACAATTTGAAAAGTTTCTGGCATCTGCCGGTATCGATCCAAACTCTCAGGTCGATGAACTAGCCTGGGGCCTGGTGCCGGATTCCATGGCAAAGACAGAGGACGGCAAACCCACGGATGTCCCCAGCAGCGAACAAATCGTCGGCATCGCCCTGGGCAACTACAATCCGTCTTCCACCGAGGCCTATTTCAAGCAGCAAAAGCTTCCCACCTCTTCCAAGCGCGGCTATACCCTGTTTGCGTTCGGTTCCGGTGCGGGTCCGAACGACTTGTTTTTCTTCTTCATTGATTCGAGCAAGGCTGCATTCGGCCACCGGCAATTGCTTGAAAAACTGATCGAGATTCGCTACGGCGGCGAAGAAGGGCTACTCCGAAACGACAAGATGTACAACCTCATTAATGAGGTAAACGGCTCTGGAATCGTGTGGGCGGTGCTTGACCCCGGCTACACTCGCCTGGCCATGGGTCAACTCGCTCCTGAAGTGCAACAGTTTCCGGAAGCGGCAAAACTGGTCAATCGCATGCAGTCCATGATCATTTCTGCGAATTCCAGCAGCGGCATCGAGGCCAAGTTCCAGGCAGTGTGTGCCCTTCCGGAAGACGCGAACACGCTTAGCCAGTTAATGACCGCGGGGCTGCTCCTCAAGAAATACCAAGCCAGTAAAGATAATCCGGAACTGGGCCAACTTCTTGACCAGGCCAATGTTTCTCCCTCCGGAGATCGCGTGGTCATACGCATGTCGGTTACCGACGATCAGATGACCGCGCTGATTCGCAAGAATACGTTTTCGATCAAGATGTAGGCATGAAACTATTCCAGAGGGCACGACAAATCGTGCTCCTCTCCCAGCCTTCCTTTCATGCTTGTGCAACAAAAAGTTCCTACGGCAGGAGCTTGCTATTTCTCTCAGCTTGACAGTGGAATCCGCTTGGTCAATCGCATCTTCGAGGAGTCTTCCAAAAACTCGCAATCGAGCTGATCAATGCCGGCAATAACCGGTTTCTCTCTTCGTTCCGGATGTTCTTTTCCCGGGAACGACACTTCAATTTCAATTCGATCCGTCAGCCGCTGGAGCGCAATGTCACAATGTTTCGCGGTACTGTGGCAGATGAAGCAATACTTGCAGGCTGCGACAACTGCCGCCTGTAAACCAAGAATCTCTGAATTCTCGAGTCCCGCCGTATCCGCCAGATAGCGCGCGGCCCCGCCCGCTGCTGCGGCCAGTCGTTCGTCCGGCTCCATCTGAAGCAATATCCGTTGAGTGTGGGTGGCCACGGTTATGTGTTACTCGCCAGAGCTATATCGCACGATTCCCGGCAATCCGGGCAATAATACAACCCATCCACGCAAAGCCGCACATTTAATTGGCCCTTGCAAATGGTGCAATACTTATCGCAGTCGCAACGTTCTTCACTCTTGTCGCACTGTGAACATACAATTTGCTGTCTGGCAGCCATCGGAGCCTCTCGCGAAACTTTACCTGAGCGCCATGTCACGGGCAAGTCTGCTGTGTGTAACTTTTTTCCTAACGGCAACGGTGCGATAACCACTAAACCCATTCGTTTTCCAATGATGCAAATATCCGATCTAGGCGATAGAGATAAAACCCCGCCTCAAAGTGAGAAACGCCTTGACATTGATTGCCATTCAATACTATTTACGTCCCAACGCTGTGGTGGTTTTCGACGTTTCCGGGGTTTTGCTCTCCCTGCGAGTGGTCTCCAGGTGTGGCGCCTTGCCCAAGGTGGCGTTGTTTCATGGACAATTAGACGCATAAGTGTCGATTGTTCTTGTGAACCTCCTCAGCGAAACGGGGGAGGAAAAATGATGCAAGTGCGCTCAGCTCTGGTAGTGGTTTTAACATTAGTACTCGGTCTGGCGGGCGTCGCGGGAACAGCATGGGGACAATCCGGATCTGCTACGATTCGCGGGACAGTTACCGATGCACAGGGCAAAGTCATCGAAAATGCCACTGTGACCATCAAGGATTTGGAAACAGGATCCAGCCGTTCTCAAACGATTACTTCAGGAAGTTTTAATTTCGAACTTATTCCGCCAGCTACCTACCAGATTGAGATTACCTCTGCAGGCTTTCGGACATATCGTTTTGACAAGTTGGTCGCACGGGTCGGAGTGCCTACCGATGCAAGCGCTCGACTGGAAGTTGGCAGCGCCGCGGAAACGGTTCTGGTCGAAGCCGAATCGGCCCAAGTTCATATCAACACCCAAGACGCCACCCTCGGCAATAACATCGAGAATCAACAGATCAACGCCTTGCCCTTGGAGGGCCGTAACGTTCTCTCGCTGCTGACTTTGCAGCCCGCAGTTACTCCAGACGGCTACGTTGCAGGAGCCCGCAGCGATCAATCCAACATCACACTGGATGGCGTGGATATTAATGAAGCGCAAACCAGTGACATTGCCAAGCCGGTCCTGCGTTTGAATGCAGAAGCCATCGAAGAGTTCCGCGTAACTACGGTCAACGCCAATGCCAATGAGGGAAGGTCTTCCGCCGCGCAGATCAACATGGTCACCAAGTCCGGTACGAACAAGTGGCACGGCGCTGCATTTGAGTTTTACCGCGGCACCCTGTTTGAAGCCAACGACTGGTTCAGCAACGCCGCAGGGGTTCCACGCACGCCGCTGGTCAGGAATACCTTCGGCGGAGCCCTGGGAGGTCCGATCCTAAAAGACAAGCTGTTCTTCTTTTACAGTTATGAAGGTCGGCGCGATGCGACGGCCGCTCCGGTTACAGAAGTCGTGCCTTTGCCGAGTCTGGGCAAGGGAATCATTAACTACAACTACTGCGCCGATGCTGCCTGCAACGTTACACCACTGGCATCCTTGAATTTGGCGCAGAACCAACAGGCATTCGCCGATGCCGGTATCAATCCGGATGCTTTGACTGCGCTCGCAGATGCAGCAGCCAGATATCCAGCGAACGACACCACGGTCGGAGACGGCTTGAATACCAGTGGGTATCGATTCAATTCATCCACGCCGGTAGCGCTGAATTCGCATTTTGCCAGACTGGATTACGCCATATCGTCGAAGCAGACGCTGTTCGCGCGTGTAAATGTGATCCACGACGTTTCGACAGCAGCCAGCTGGTTCCCCGATACAATTGCACCCCAGACTTGGAGCCACCCGACCGGATTTGTCATCGGTCACACATGGACAATCTCAAACAACTGGGTCAACAACTTCCGTTATGGATATACCCGTCAGGCATTTACTGAAGGCGGTGACAGCACGGGAAACGACATCAGTTTTCGCTTTGTATTCCAACCCACCAGCCAAACTCATACGCTCAGTCGAGTCACTCCGGTCCAAAATATCACCGACGACCTATCCTGGATCCATGGGAATCATGTCATCCAGTTTGGAACGAATATCCGGATCATCAGCAATAGCCGGACAAGTTTTGCCAACGCTTACGACAATGCCATCACCAACCCTTCCTTCTATCAGGGGGCCGGAGACCACATTACCGCCGATTTTCAGACCTATCTTGACGCTAACAGTTTGCCGGGCAATGAAGCCTCTGGGCAGTCTCTAAACTCGTTCTCCGAGGTGCAAAACGCTGCGACCGCAATTATTGGCCGGTACTCGGAATATACAGCCGATTTTACCTTCAATAGGGCGGGCACATTGCAAAGTGCCGGTACGCCCACAAGTCGCGATTTTGCCACACAAGCCTATGATGGATACCTCCAGGATGCCTGGAAAATTCGCTCACACCTCACACTGACTCTCGGACTCCGATACAGCCTGGAACGCCCCGTCTACGAGAAGAACGGCTACCAAGTGCAGCCGACGATCCCGTTGAGCACCTACTTTCAGAACCGCCTGAATGCGGCGAATCAGGGCGAAAACTATACCGAACCCATCGTTATTAATCTTTCGGGGCCCGCGAACAACGGTAAAGATATGTATAGCTGGGATACGAACAACTTCCAGCCCCGTGTTGCGTTTGCGTGGTCGCCAAATTATGCCGATGGCGTCTTGCATTCCGTTTTTGGGAATAGCGGCCAATCGGTGATCCGCGGCGGCTTTGCCCTCACGAACGACTACTATGGACAAGCCCTCGCGGTGGACTTCGACCTAAACAATACGTTGGGCTTCACCTCGAATTACACCACGCCTGCAAATACCTACGATACAACTGCAGGAAATTTGGCACCTCTGTTTACCAGCTTTAATCAGGATATTCGATCGCTGCCGAATGTTGTGACTCCTCCAGATCTAACTTTTCCGCAGTCTCAGCCATTGGACGAGGGAGAGCGAATTGAATCAAGCATCGATTCAAAGCTGCACGCCCCGACCTCCTATGTCTGGAACCTGACCTTCGAACGGCAGTTGCCGGGCGGCTTCACGATCGCGGCATCCTATATCGGAAGGCAGGGTCGCAGTCTTCTGGCAAGGCGCGACGTCGCGGCATTTAACGATGTTCGCGATCCAAAAAGCGGAATGGATTGGTACACGGCAGGCACTATCCTGGAAAAGCAGCGTCAAAAGGGTATTGATACAAGCCAGATTGCACCAGTTCCCTTCTTTGAGAATCTTTTCCCTACAGGCTTCGCGTCCATTGTGAACGACTACTTCGGCTTGAATCCTGGCTGCACACCCGGGGATAGCAACGCTGGGTTCGATCCAGGTTGGTCGAACACCCAGTTGTTCTACGCGATGCAGAGCCGCACACCAAGTAACCCGTGCGCATTTTTCTCAGGTAACGACTGGACAGACACTCAGGCCTTAATGGATCAAGTGCTGTTTGATACCGGAGCCGGGCCTACCCGGTTCATGCAACAGCAATACGGAGCGCTCTCTGCCTGGAGCACAATCGGTAATTCCAGCTACCACGGCTTCACCTTTACCGCCCGTCAGCGTTTACGGACTTTGCTGATGGACTTTAACTACACCTTCTCGCACTCCGCGGACGATTCCTCAGGTCTGCAGTCGGCAGGGGCGTATGGATCCGCATTTATCGTTAACCCCATCAATCAGCGTAGCGGGTACGGAAATTCAGACTTTGACATCCGCCACCTGATCAATGCTTCCGCCATTTGGCAATTACCCTTTGGCACTGGAAGAGAGTTCTTGAACACCGGGAATAAATTCGCACAGGCAGTCCTCGGAGGCTGGCAACTCTCCGGTATCTTCCGTTGGAACACAGGATTGCCGATCAGGGATAACACTGGGTTGACCGTGTCGCCTTACGACGATGCTCGTTGGGCGACCAACTGGAACGTGCAGGCAAACGTTACCTCAACGAGTGTGCACACCTGTCCGAGCCGCACCGGGACGCCCAAGCTCTTTGGAGGCAGCGGCTGCGACATCACGGCCATCTACCAAAGCTTCCGTAACGCCTATCCGGGAGAAGCCGGAGGGAGGAATTACCTTCGCCAGCCTTCCTATATGAACGTCGATTTGGGGCTGGCCAAGTCGTTTGTCATGCCTTGGAGTGAGAGCCAGCAACTGCAACTTCGCTGGGACGTCTTCAACGTTGCTAACTATCAACCGTTTGGCGCGATCGACAGTAGTCGCACTGGGTTCGGCATCGTTCGCGATCCAGCGCTGCGTGGTTCGAATCCGTCGAGCAACTTTGCAAACTTTACCAACATTCAGGGAGCGCCTCGCGTCATGCAGGTCGGTCTGCGGTTCAGCTTCTAAGCTGCTCGCAGCACACCAGACATAAAGCCCGGGGACTGCCAGTTCCCGGGCTTTTTCTTTTACCGTGCCTGGCCTAGCTATCTTTAACTTCTCGTAACAACCCGTTGCTAACGTCATACACGAATCCGCGAACTATCACCTTCTCTGGTATCCACGGATGGCTCCGCAGTTTCTGTAACTGGTGGCGTACATTCTCTTCAATATTCTCGAAGGCGTAGAAAAACGCGGGAGATACGGCGGCGGTCCCGGTGCGATTCTGAATTCGCGTACGCAATTCCTGTTCGCTGGTTTGCATCAACCCGCAATCCGTGTGATTGATCACCATGATTTCTTCAGTGCCCAGCAGATGGTGTGACACCACAAGCGAGCGCAAGGTGTCTTCCGTCACGATGCCGCCGGCATTCCGGATGATGTGGGCGTCACCTGTCTTGAGCCCCATGGTCCGAATCGAGAGCCGCGTATCCATGCACGTCAGGATCGCCAGTTTTCGCTCGGGACGAGGTGTTAGTTTGCGCAATTCGTGCGTGCGCGCGTAGATTTCGTTTGCAATTAGGACTTCGTCGATGACACTCATGGCCGGAACAGTTTACCGCAATAAGCCTGCAACTCAGCGCGGGCTTGGTCTTCTAGGACAAGGAGGGAGAAAAGTCAGTTGTCGCCATATAGGTGGAATCGACTTTGTCCACGAGTTTGCCGTTCTGCTCGGATTTTTCCTTGACGCTCTTCCATTCCGGGTCGTCTTGGAATGCCTTCCAGCTTGCCGCCGCCGCTTCCCGGCTCTCATGCCGAAGAATATAGATCAGCGTATTACTCTTAGCCGGCTCATCGACGGGCGTCCAATAGGCTACATTTTTCATCCCATGACGCTCAAATAGCTTCATCGTATGTTCACGAAAACGCGTGAGCAGTTCCGGCAGCTTTCCAGGTGCGGCGGAATAGACTCGCAGTTCATACACTGTCGTGGCGGAAGGCATTGGAGCACCTCTGTCTGGTTGTGATGCAGCCCACAGAGAGGTGGGGAGCATTGCGGCTGCTGGAATCGATTTGAGTAACGTTCGTCTTTTCATGCCCCGCATTTTAGCAGACTCTCATGAAATTTGTCGGCTAACGCCAGCGCAACCGTTTCCCTCCTCCCAATTGATTGCTAACCAATTCAGTCTCGGTAAGTCCTAAATACTAACCATGGCTTCCCTGGCCAAGTCTCTAGCAATATTGCTCTTTGTCTGCAGCCTCCGACCTTCGGCCCTTGCGCAGGAGGTCCCCCTGAAGCACGTCCCCTTGTTTACCTATGTTGTGGACTACGAAGCGTCCTGGTCCCCAAACGGCCGTCAGATCGTGTTAATCTCCAGTCGTCACGGCGGCATGAAAGTACACATCGTCGACACCTCCAGCACCTCGAACGGCAGCGATCTGCGGCAGATCACTTTCGGTCCAAATGAAGACGATTCTCCCGCGTGGTCACCAGACGGCCGTCAAATCGCCTTTGTTTCCATTCACAATAGTGTTTCCGACATTTTCGTAGTGAACATCGACGGCAGCGACCTCCGTCAGGTCACGCGCGATCTTGGACAGAATATTCATCCCATGTGGTCGCCGGACGGCTCGCGCATCCTTTTCAATACCACCCAATTTTCAGACACCCATAAGAAGGATCAGTCCAGCAGCGAACATCGCGTCATTGGCGAAGTGCGCGATGAATTCATTGATATTGCCACTATCCGCCCCGACGGCACAGACCTACGACGCATCACCCGCGGTGGTGGGTACACCTATGCCTCCTTTTCCCCAGACGGTCGCGCCATCCTGCACAGACGGCAGCAGGGTGAACTCTCCCAGATCTTCCTCATGAATGCTGACGGCTCGGACGATCACAATCTATCGAGAGACGCTGCCGTTGATGGCTGGCCCGCATGGTCTCCAGATGGAAAACGAATTGTGTTTTCGCGCCGCACGGAAAGTGGTTTTCAGATTTTTGTGATGAATCGCGAGGGCGGTGGCGTTCGTCAGCTCACCAACGCCATGGGGGAATTCACGAATCCCCGATGGTCTCCTGACGGCAAGAAAATTCTGGCAGGCAGACGCCTGGGCGGCATCAACCTCGTCGTTTTTGATGCTCCCCATTGAATTCTACCTTCCCTTGTTATTGCCAGGCACCCGGTGAGGTTAGCCGCTGAGTTTCCTGTTCAGGCGCTTCGTACTGGCAATTTCGCCGAGTCCCACGCAGCCAGCCCTCCGGCAATCTCACGCACGGTGACAAATCCTCTTTGCTGCAGCAGGCTCGCAGCGATGGAGGAACGATAGCCACCCGCGCAATACACCAGCAGCGGCCGCTCCTCGGGTAATTCCCCTGCGCGCTGCCCCAGATGATTCAGGGGCAAGCTGATGCTTCCTTCAATGTATTTCTGCTGTCGCTCGCGCGCTCCTCGCACGTCGATCAAGACGGGCGGCTCCGTCGAGGACAGCAGTTCTGCAGCAAGTATTGCACTCAACCGTTCCGTCTTTGCTGTCAGTTCAGGCCTCGATTCCAGGCACTGCATGCCATCTTTCAGATACCCCGCCACGTGGTCGAAACCGATTCGCCCCAATCTGACCGCGGATTCGTATTCCCGGTCAGGTGCAGCGACAATAACGATCGGATGTTCCCGGTTTAGAATCGTACCCGCCCACGTGGCATATTGACCGTTCAGCCCAACGTTGATGCTGCCGGCCAGATGCGCTGTCGCGAATTCTTCCGGTTCGCGCGTGTCCAAAACTTGAGCCCCATCCGCTTGAAGTTTCAGGACTGCTTCCAGTTCGAGTGGTTCCAATACCTTTTCAAGGGCAGCGTCGAGTGTCGGCCGCTCTTGGCTGTTCAACACCGCATCATAGGTAAAATAGGGTGGTGCGT
Source organism: Candidatus Acidiferrales bacterium (assembly GCA_963741165.1). GTDB lineage: Bacteria > Acidobacteriota > Terriglobia > Acidiferrales > UBA7541 > Acidiferrum. The sequence continues at coordinate 81,933 of CAVUHB010000006.1, forward strand.
CCGGTTGGTCGGCTGTGACCAGATCGACGAACTCCTTCTTGGTCATTGGCTGCAACGCATAGTTCACGCGCCTCTGCTCTCCCATGGTGGAGACCGTCTCTTTACTGATGGCTTTTCCGCACAGCGATCCCGCGCCGTGGGCCGGATAGACAAGGCTTGCGTCCGGCAGCGGCAGCAACTTCGCGTGCAACGAATCGAACAGCATGCCCCCTAAATCCGTTGCCGACCAACCCAGCGACACGCGAAGATCAGGACGCCCCACGTCTCCCACGAACAAAGTGTCGCCCGTCAGTACGGCGTACGGTTCCGAGGCGCTTCTATTCAGGTCGTAGACCGTGATCGAGATCGATTCAGGGGTATGTCCAGGAGTCTCGAGGGTCTTTAGCCGCACGCTTCCGAACTCCAAAACGCTCCCGTCGGCAAGCGGCGTGAATTGGTAACCTGCCTTCGCTTTAGCGCCCAGGTAGATCGTCGCTCCAGCGTGATCACGCAACTCCAGGTGCCCAGCCACAAAGTCAGCATGAAGATGGGTCAGGATTACGTGTTTGATTTTCAGTCCGCGCTCTTCCGCGAACACGAGATACCGGGCGATATCTCGCTGAGGATCGACGACTGCTGCCGTGGCGGTCCGTTCATCTGCAATCAGATAGGAAGCGTGTGCAAGGCAATTCAGATAGAACTGGTGAAGAATCAAAGCACTTCTCCTTAAATTTGTTCTCGCCAAGGGAAATGCCATCACCATGGTGAAGATGGGACTGCCTGAGACTAACACAAGCAGTAAAGCAGTTCCACGCGATTGCTCCGCTCCAAATTTACTCCAGCAGTCGCTTCATCAGTTTCAAAAGGAGGTCAAACGCTCCGGCATCCATGCCGACGAACTCCACGCCGAGGCCCCTGCCAGGTGTGCAAGACCGCACCGCACCGGAAACGCGTATCTCGCCTTCAGGGACGGAAAAAAGCAAATCAAGCCGTGTGCCAAGCGGAATTTTCTCATCGCTCTCCAGCAGGGCCCCAGAGACGCTAAAATCCAGAACACGCACTGTGCTGCGATTTTCTTTGAATTTGCAGGAGGCCCACAAACCCGTGGCGGTGGGAATACGCTGGTTCTTTCTTCGTTCGAAGTGAGATCGGGGTCTCATGGTGGCCTCAACAAATACTGGGGCATTGTTGGGTCCGTTTAGCAGCGGCTGCCTCGCGCACAGTATAGCTCGTTTCCACATTCCGGCTCTTATCTTTGCTTCGAATCCCCAGATTCTTGGGTTCACCGCACCGGTGTCAGGGCTGCAAGGAGGCCAAGTATGCTGCTAGAACAATCATGTCTTCTAAATTTAACGTTGCGACGACGGGAGCCATCTGGCCACTAAGGGGTCCCTTGCGTGTCCCGACCTGAAAATCGTACAACTGCCGAATCAGATAGCTTGGCGAACGTCCGGAAATTCCCGGCACGGCACCCAATCCTTGCAATCCCTTCCCGTGGCACGTTGCGCACGCCATGGTTTTCCCTTTGCCTCCCGTCGTGGCCAGCAACTTCCCCTTCGCCACGCTTCCAATCGGCACATACGCGATGAATTGGCTGTGCGTGTCTCGCGATTCAAATTGCTCCAAATCCTTCGGTACTTCGATTATGCGCTGTCCGATCGGCTCCCCATTTTTGTTGTCAATCGGAGCAAACAGCCATCCCGCCACATACGTTTTCGGCACTACGTTCGTCTCCGTTACCGTGATGATCTTTCTTGGTCTCAAGTTAGAGAAATAGACTGCCGCTTCTGTAACTTCCAGGTCGGTCGCCGCTCGTGCGATCGAGGTCATGAATACAGTGGGCAGTCGCTGCGGCTGTGCACTCTTCCGGGCACCAGTTTTAAAATCAGCTAACTGCTGAACGATGTAAGCCTCAGGTAGCCCCGCCAGCCCCGAATTTTCGGGGCCGCCTGGCCCATCTGCCCGATGGCAAAATCCGCAAGCATAAACATCCGGTTTTCTTCCACGCGCCACCACTTCTGGCATTGTCTGATGGTCGGCCGGGTGCCAATCGGGCGCAAAAAACAGATCGCGCAGTTGCGTGAGCGTCCAGCCGGCCCGACTCCCGGGAACGTGCCTTATGCGGCCATCGTCGACAGCCTGCTTATAGTCCGGGGCAGGTTCCGGGTATGCCCATTTCGGCAGCGTTGCGCTATGTTGGGCACAAGCCCCGGCCGTCAGCCCACACATCAGCGAGAATACGGCTACGAATTTCCTCATAAATCTTCGTTCCCTTTTTGAACAGAACTTCTGACAGGAATTGTCCGCAATTCTAGCATCCATCGAAGCAATATCTTCACCGTCGGAGGATTAGTTGCCGGAATCGATCATGGATGCGCGGGATGACGATCAGGGAGTGGCCAGGGTATTTGTCGGGGCGGACTGCGGTACGTGGGTACTCAACCTTTTCAGCACAAACTCTTGAAGCAGATTTGCGGCCGCGCTTGCGCCGATCCCGATCAGCGTATTCTCAAACGTCAATGCCACACCGTTCCGGTCACTCGCAGGGTAATAAAGATTAGAAATCCCACCCGCGGCCAGGCTTCCCAGTATCTGTGAATAATTCGCCTGCCAGTGGCCATTGTCGCCCTTGCAGATCACGGAATTGGCCAAAGCATACAGCGCGCGCGATCGTTTACTCCCGGTTCCTTTGTAAAAGTATCGCGGATCCTGTTTCAACAACGAAGGCAATATGGCCCCTCCTATAAATGTGCTGATGGTAAAATCCGCGTACGTAGCCCCAAAGCGCTTGGCGTAACCCTCTGCCCCTTGTCCATACCCAGGAAATCGATTTTGCGCCTGCTCGATTCCCGCAACTGCTCCGGTCAACCCAAAACTGACTGGATCCACCGAAGTCTTCCAGGCGAGTTGGAACTTTTGCCGCGTGTTGAGCGGAGCCGCGTTCGGAACGTAGCTCACATAGAAATTGGGAATGATGCCGAGCACGCGCTGTTGCTCCTGATCCTTTAACTGCTCCTGGGCAATTTCAATCGGCGTAAGCTCCACCCTGACTTCAGTTACGTTGGTAGCGACAGTTAACACGATCTGGGGAACAGCGAAATTCTCTCCGGGTCGCACATTTCCCGCCGTTGTTCCAGCCGCAAAACCTTCCGAAGTAATGGCCAGTTGGAATGGGCCGGGCACAACATTACTGAAAGAAAATTGACCATCCTCACCCGAGAGTGTTTCTTCGGTCGCAGTCTGCCCTTCATGGGCCAGTTTTACATGGGCGCCAGTCACCGCCGTACCGCTGCGATCCACAATTGTCCCGCTGATGCTGCCGGCCTGTTGTCTGTCCGCCGATTGCTCGCTCGTCTCTGTCACAACTCCAGCGACCCCAGGGGAACTTCCCGTCGATTTCGCTAGGGGAGCAGACGGATGAGTCTGCCCCGCGACGGAAGGGCCCCAAACGAGTAGGGCTAAACCTAACCCGACGGTGCGCAAGGATTCGAAGCCCGAATTGCAGACAATTCGGCCGAGAGGATTCTTGCCGGAGGCAGCGCTTTTAGAATTCACCTTATTAGTTTAAGGCCTTCCCGCTGGGTTCCCAAGGCTGGTCTCTCTGCGGTTGTTTCAATCCAACCCGCGCCAGCACCCCACCCGGCGCAGTTTTGATGCTACGGTTTGGCAGTTTGGTTTCACACCAGGTGGGAAAAATCGCCCGGAAAACGGCCTGCCAGTCGTTTATTTTCGCCTATGCTGGAATATTGGCCTCTGCCATTTTCCTGCGCCACTGCACCTGCTCGATCGGTCCGGTAATAAATGCGTACGAGGCAGCACCGGCCAGTGCGACCGCAGTCACGATCACAAAGGCCCAGAAAAAATGTCCAGTACGCTGCAACACGAATCCCGTGACCGCAGGCGCAACGATGCCCGACAGATTTCCAATGAAACTTTGGAAACCGGTCCAGCGTCCTGCGGCCCTGGGCCCCGCAAGCGTCTGACTGACTGCCCAAGTATTCGAAAAACTGGCACCCATCAAGCTCACGCCAATTATGACTGCCGCTACGCAGAAGGAGTGGTCGGGAACAACTGCCAGTCCTACGGAAACTCCTGCAAGGGCAAGTCCCCCGCCGACAAAACTCTTGCGCACGAGGGTAGGTGCCGCGCCAGACGAAATCCAGCGATCGGATAGCCAACCCGAGAGCATGGATGCACAAGCTCCTAACAGATACGCACTGCCCCCGATCTTGGCCATTTGCTCCAACGAAAAATTTCGCTCTCGCACCAGATAAAATGGCAACCACGTGATCAGGAAATAGCTCAGATAGTTTGCGCAGAACAATCCCAGGCACGTTCCCCAAGCGGAACGGAGCCTGGCAAATTCCAATAGATTGGGCGCACCGCCAGCGTCGGTTCGGGCGTCAATCCGCGTTTTCGGCATCCACTTCAACCATGGCACAATCCAGAGCATGCTTCCCAGTCCCAACACAATGAAAAACGGCCGCCAGCCGAACCGCGCCATCAGATAGCCGCCAAACAGCATTCCAAATCCGGGGCCCAACATCAGTCCCGACGAAATCATGGCGTTTGCCACTCCACGATGCGCTTCCTCGAAATTCAGTGCGACGATCTTGCAGTACGACGGATACGCTACCGACTCCCCCCAACCGAGCAGCAAGCGCAGCACGAACAGCATCGAGAACGCATGTACAAACCCTGTCGCGGCGGTAGCTGCGGACCACAGCAGGAATCCGCCGGCGAAGACCCAGTTCACATTCAATCGATCCACCAACCAGCCGGAAAGCAGTTGCATGCAGGCATACGTCCAGAAAAACGCGGACAGCAACACCCCCAATTGTGACGAAGAGATTCGCAACTCGTCTTTCAACATCGGTGCAGCAATGGAAAGATTTCCGCGATCGACGTAGTTAATGAATACAGAAATGCCCAGCAGGAGGAGAACGACGATTAGATTGCCGGGGATACCCGTATGCGGCAGTGGACTGGAAGTTTTCATGTTGATTGCACGTCATCTTCTCCAGTCACTCACCCAATTGCAACTCATTCCTTCTTCGCACTGTTCCCCTTATGTTCTTCGTTGTAGGCTTTCCACGCCTGATCGATCACGTATGCGTGAATCGCGTCTGCGTCCGTCACCTTCATCCTCTTATTGGGAAATGCAAACTTCGGTGGATCTGCCAGTCCCGGCATCCCCTTTTCCCAGTGACTGCCACCCATCACAATTTGATACCAGTCTTTGTGTACGTCCTCAGGCGCGTACCGCAAATCGGGAATCGCTCCACCGAGTACCCACGCCCCGCTTCCATCGATGGCCGGCGAATGGCATCCTTCGCAATAGAAACTGACGTACAATTTTGCGCCTAACTTGATGGTCTCTGCATTCGCCTTCTGCACCGGTGGCTTCGGCACTGGTGGCACCACGACTTGCATGTACGGGAACGGCACGTTGCCGCCCAACTTAAATGCATACAGGCGCACGGGCCCGCGCTTCGATTGCGGTGTCGCCATTGTTCGTGCGGGAGCAAACAATCGCGAACCGCTGCCCCATCCTACGGGCGTGATCACGTACTGCTCTTCGCCATGGGCAAATGTGACGGGAATCGATTCAATGGCCGAGCCGGTTTTCACCGACCAAAGTTTTTTCCCACTGTCTGCTGCGTATGCCGCAAATTCCCCGGTTCCCTGCCCTTGGAAAATTAGATTCCCCGCTGTTGACAACACTCCGCCATTGACGGAGATCTCTTCCTCGACCGACCAGCGTGCCGTTTGCGTAATTGGATCCCACGCGGTCAATCGCCCGTACAGACCTTCGCCACTCTCTCCTGCTTCCACCGGAGCTTTCGTGTCCGCACGGCGATCCGTCGTCGGCACATAGACAAGATTCGTCACGGTGTTGAAGCTCATCGGCCACCAGTTGTGCACGGTCCACTGCTGTCCACCGCCGCCGTGATCGAGGGATGAGTACCGGTTTGCCGGTTTCCAGATCCACCGAAGAAGCCCAGGTCGTTTTCACCATCGGCTTCGCCGAAATCAGTTTTCCTGTTTTCGCATCCAGAACGTAGAAGAATCCGTTTTTCGGCACCGTCAGCACGACGTGTTTCTTCTCTCCGCTCAGCATCAGATCCGCCACCACAATGTGATTGTTTTCAGAGTGCACACCTTCTGTGCCCGTCTGGTAGTGCCACACGTACTCTCCGGTGTCCGCATTCACCGCGACAATGCATTGAGAGAAGAGTTTTTCGCCGGTTGCCTTTACCGCTGCCAGTTCCCCGTAATCCGCGCCGGCTCCCGCCGTCCCGAAAATCACCAGTCCCGTTGCGTCGTCATAGGTGATGGCGTTCCATACGTCGCCGCCGCCAACTTTCCACGAATCTTTTCCACTCCAAGTCTTAGCGGCCATTTCCAGCGCCTTTGATTCCAACGGCTTCGATGGATCTCCCGGAACGGTCCAGAAGCGCCACACCTCTTTTCCTGATTCCGCGTCATAGGCAATCAGGGCGCCTCGGACTCCATCGTCAGAACCATTGAACCCCATCACTATCTTTCCCTTGGCAACGTGCGGCGCCCCTGTAATTCCAGTCTGCGAAGGTTCGCAAACCGTCGCCTCCCAGACCTGCTTCGCCGTTGCTGCATCGATGGCTACCAACCGGCAGTCCCCTGTGCCTACATAGACTTTCCCATTCCACACCGCGACGCCCCCGTTCGTTCGTGCGGAGTACGATCCGTTGAGCGACTGGTTCAGCTTCACCAGCGGGTCAAATTTCCAAATCAGTTTTCCGCTGACAGCCTCCACCGCATAAACTTTCGAGAGTGGGGCGCTGAGGTAGATCACGCCGTCCACGACGATCGGCTCCGACACCACGCCCATCTCGCCTTCGATATCCAGTGACCACGCCAGTCCCAACTCGCTTACATTCTTGTCGTTGACCAGCGCCAATGGGCTGAAGTGTTTTGAATCATTGGTGCGCCCGTTCAGGAGCCAATTCGTTCCTGTGCCCGCATCCGCGGCAACGCGCGCGTCGTTGACGTCACCCCACTTTACTTGCTTCTCCGGCGCCGTTTTGCAGCCGGTAAACGCAAGAAATAAAACTGCAACTGTCGCCAAACTAGACGCGTCACGCGTAGACATGCGAGATCTCCTTCACCAATCACTATCTGCGAATTCTTTTGCTTCAGACTCGCTAGCTGCTCATATCTGTGGATGCCAGGGTTGATGTCCGGCATGTTAGTGGCCCATCGCGGGCAAAGTCAACGGCAGACAAGACGCCTGTCCCGGCAAATACTTGCTTCGTCTTTCTTCCTTCTTTACCTTCACGGAGACACGGAGTAGCATGTGCCGCACCGTTCACCCTACGACTATCACCCACATAAGGAGATTTTCCATGCACATGCATAATCTCAATCTGCTCGCCATACTTGTCGCGGCGATTTCCACCATCGTTGTTGGATTCATCTGGTACTCCCCCATTCTTTTCGCGAAGCCCTGGATGCGCGAAATGGGTTACGACCCGGATGACAAGTCCAAAGTTCAGGAGATGCAGAAGAGTGCTGGTCCGGCTTATTTTGCTTCGTTCATCGCCAGCCTGGTCTCTGCATTTATCCTGGCTTTGTTTTTCCACGAAATGCGGGTGCAATCTGTGGACATTGGCTTGTTGATTGCCTTCCATGTTTGGTTGGGATTTGTCGCAACCGTACAACTAACCGGAGTGCTCTTCATGAAGCAGAGCATGAAGCTGTTCGCCATCAATACCGGTTATCAGTTGGCTTGTTACTTGGTGATGGGCTCCATACTCAGCGTCTGGCGATAGCCAATTCTGTCCTGCAAACTGCGGAACCTCTTGTACACGTGTCTCTGAATTCGCCCAGAAAATCGAATTGCTACTCTTCCTTTTCCGAAAGGCTAGGCAGCCGCCGGAACAGCAACCGCAAGGATTTGCCACGATATGCCAAAATGCGGGACTCAAGGGCAGCTCCTGAGAGAATCCGCGTTCGGACATCGTTCGATTCATTTCATCCGACATGTAAATTCGAATATGGGCGAAAATATTTGCCCTTTGCACTCGAAGCCGGTTTTCCAGCAAGGCCTGGTTCGGGGGCGATGCAACCCGCAATCTCATCGATGCCAGCACCCGCTCGATGCCCTTGATGACAAAGTTGATTCGCTCCATCGGCAAGGATTCCAAAGTGTCCGAACTCGTGATCACCGAAAAATAGTGATCGCGGAAAGTAAGTCGTTCCCGGAAGACATTCACGCGGACAAGACAGTGGCTCTATTGCCGGATCGTCTAATGGAAATCTGACCGGTTAAAATAGCTACGATCGGGAGGCTCGATGCGGGTCCAATTGGCTTTGGGATGGAGCAATGCCAGGGAGAGAAGCAAAAATATGCATCCGCATCCGAGCTCCAGGCACTCCCCTTCCACCCCAGTTCCCCGTGCAGGCTCCATCAACGACAGAAGGAGGGATACGCGGCGGGCACCCGGCCGAGGTTCACCGGTCGTTGCCGCAGCAAACTCCTCCAATGACATTCCCGGCCGCGAGTAATCGCCAAATCTTCGCGGGCCATCCGGAAGGATGGGTCCAGCGGCCTTCACGATCTCGGCGCGGATCATCTCTCTACCCCGGAGCCACAGTGCAGGCAGATGGCGCTTCTGGCACGTCCCTTCCCTAAGTATCAATTTATTTGATGAGGCAATGATAAAGGTGGCAGGAGACCCGCTTACGCCAGTCTCCGCTGCTAGCTCATTTTTGCGGCGGGCATCGACCCAAACATCACCGGGACTGCTCTTCGTAGAGGCTTTGCCCCGGGTGCCGGAAAGCACATTCTCCAGAAATTGTTCACTTCCGCTGTAAATTCAAACGCCACGTTGCGGGTTCCATCACGCAGGACTTTTGCCGATACCACCTTGCACTCGGCTTTCTGTCCACTGTTCGCATTGATGAGCACCAATTTTTGGCCTACCGGAACTTCCTGTTCGAGCACCATCATTCCTCCGTGCCCGCTGACGGAGAGGGTACGGGTTTCAACCCTGATCTTTGTGCTGCTCTGGTCCTCCCAGTGGGCGATCAGGTCCACGCACAAGGCAACGCGGGCGGTACGGCGTCTTTCGATTCTTCGAAAATGCAGTGTTCCCATGGCGGTGGGCACCTCGCGTGCGATAGGATTTGGCCCGGCCTGCTAAACCCATTTACTATCAATCAGATAGCGATTCAGAACGCCAGTAGATTGGCATCAGGTAGATCAACGACAAGATCGACACGACCAATACCAGGCCGTTCCACATCCCGCTCATCCTAGAGTCTGCCCTGTGGGGTTCCAATAGAGGGACAGTACCGAATTGGTATAGTTCCCGGTAGTACCTTTGTTCCAGCACTGTTCGCGCACCTATCGCCGGTGCCGGTGTTTCATGCGACGAAACCATCAGCTTGCGGAAGGAAGGTCGCGAACCAGAGCCAGCCACGCGGCCAGCATCGAGAACTTCTGATCCTGCGACCAGGGTGAACCAAGCGGCCTGCCAAGTTCCCTCACTCGCCGCAGCAATTGCGGAGTTTTCGTTGAAAATGCTTCAACGCAACCAGTGAGGAGGTCTCGTTCCCTAGTGCAATCAAGGCTTAGACCGCTTCGTGCACTTGCATCTCGCAGAGCTTGGCGAAATAGCTCGCCATCCGCGGTGTGAATCAACGCATGGGAAAGCAGTATCCTCACCAACTCGGGCAGCGGTCTGCCCGATGCTAGCAACAGACCTCCTCGCTCCAGTCGGTAGCCGCGTTTCTCGAGATCGTTTCGTAACGCCATGAGCCCTTGATACGCCAGCTTCTTCGCCTCTGCGCGAACTCTGTCAATGAATTTCCCGGCATCAGCGATAGGCATCTTTTCTGCGGTGTGATACGGCTGCCGAACTTTGTAACTGAATGTTTCCACCAGCTGCAGGCGCTGGCGGCCCAGAATGACAGGAACATCTTTTTCGACCGACACGGACACCATCGCTGCCCAGCCTGAGTGCACACGAAATCCAACCGCCGCTTTTTTCATGATGACCTCCCGGTGGAGGGATCGGGGAATCTTAGAATGCCCCGGCGACCAATTGCGGTCAAGCGCCATGCGATTACGGCTTTGCCAGGAATACCCGCGCGAGCATCAGTCCATGGGCCACGAAGATCACCGGTACTACCATCGTGGGTCGCAGAAATAGCGGGAACCGATCGAGTTGCTGCATCGAGCCCGGCACATCCATTTCCGATCGGCCCGCCGTCGCGGTAACCGTGACGATGTCCACCAGGCCAAGAATATTCCAACCAGTCAACGCTGTTCTTGATTTCCCGATCAACCGGAGAAGCAGTGCGAGGGTCGCAACTATCATGTCTCCGGGTCCGGCCCACGCCGCAAATTCATACGGCAGTTCATGCCGACCATTGAGAGACAGAGAATATACTCCGACGAACCGGATTAAATGAAAACCGATCAGCCAACGCACAGTAATCATAAGTGCCCATTCCCGAGCTGAGCGTACGCACAAAAGTGAAAACATCCGCGTCGCCGCTATCGTGAATATTGCTTTTGGATCCCAGGGCGAGCGAAAGTTTATGACGGGCATTTCTACTTTGCACAAACTGGACATCCTCATTTTGCGGCGACACACCCACAAGACACGCACCCACAAGTCACCTTTGACCCTTGCTCCACCAAGGTGTTATCCTCCGGTTAAATCCACCGGAGAATCTATATGCGATCCCGCCCGATCCTCTTGCTCCCGTGCTTTTTGATTTTCTTGACTCCCTCTTCTGCACAGCAATCTTGCCCGCCAATCCAATTGACGACTCCCGATCCCTCAAAGTTGCTTTTCAATACACAACAGGAAATGTTTCTCGGCGAGATTGTTGCCGAGCATTTGCAAAGCAATTTCCTGGTGGTTGACGAAGACGACGTCACCGCGTACCTTCGGCGGGTTGGCGATCGTGTCGCACGTCAATTGCCGAAATCCGACCTTCAGTACCAGTTCTTCCTATACGACCAGCCGGAGATTCAGGCATTCGGCCTCCCCGGTGGAAGAATCTATGTTTCCCGTAAAATGGTTGCGTTCCTAAAAAACGAGGATGAACTCGCCGGACTTCTTGGCCATGAGCTCGGCCACATCGTCATGAAGCAGCAGAATGAAGGGATGTCTCGCCAGATGCGCGAAGTCCTGGGTATTCAGTCTGTCGGCGACCGTGAAGACATCTTTGAAAAATACAACGAATGGATGGAAACAAACCGCACCAAGAAATCTCACTCCGGAAATCGTTCTGATTCCGGCCGAGACCAGCAAATCGCCGACAGGGTTGGTCTGGAAGCTACCGCCCGCGCCGGATATTCTCCGCAGGCCTTCGCGGTTTTCATGGACCGTCTTATGGAGACAAAAGGCAAGACGGGCAGTTGGCTCAGCGACATGTTCGGCGGCACCAATCCCGATTCCAAGCGCCTACGCGAAGTGATGAAAGATGTCGCCTCGCTCCCTTCCTCTTGCATCGATCACCAGCCTGTCGGCGCTCCCATGGAGTTTACTGCCTGGCAGATCGACGTGCTCCACTATCAGGGCGTTGGCCACAAGGAAAAACTTCACGATGTCCTGTATCGAAAGAAATTGGGCGAACCACTTCGCAGTGATATTGAAAATTTCCGCTTCAGCCCTGATGGCAAATATCTTCTGGCCCAGGACGATGGCGGAATCAGTGTCCTCACCCGCGATCCTTTCCGCGTTAAATTCCGGTTCGACGCCAATGGGGCGCAGTCGGCGCACTTCTCTCCAGACTCCAAACAGATTGCCTTTGCGACTCGCGATCTGCGTGTCGAGGTCTGGGACGTTGAAAAAGAAGAACGCAGTTCGCTCTCCGATGTGTCCGCCATCCATGGTTGCCAAGACTCGGAACTCTCCCCCGATGGCATGTTCCTTGCCTGTCTCGGCAATGATTTTGCCCTGGCTCTCTTCAATGTCAACTCTGGTCGGGAGATCTTCCATAAAGATTCTTTCGTTGACCTGAGCGGCGCGGGAATGTATCGCAATTTCTTCTTGGAGACTTTCTTCAGAATGCTGCGAGGAGAGAATCTGGCGACTTTACGCTTCTCGCCCGATGGCCGTTATTTTGCTGCCTCAGGACCTGGGTCTGAAGGAATCGTGCTCGAACTTCCTGAAGGCAAAAAGTTGAATATGCCCGGAGAGGTTCAGCTTATTCTAAAGCGTTCTTTTTCCTTTCTTTCCTCCGACCGCCTGGTCGGTCTGAATCCTTCGAACCCACAGAAATCTCCCGTCGTCTCGTTCCCCTCGGGCCAGATCATTTCCTACGTACCGCTTGGAGGTGGCTCTCTTTCGGCTGCCACCAATTCGCGGTATCTACTCATTCGCCCCGTCGTTGATCACGCTGTAGGGGCCCTGGATATCGCCACCCAGAAATACGTATTTGCCAACCGCACTGCCGCAACCGACGTTTGGTCCGATACCTCCGTCAGCGAACGGCTTACGGGAGAGATTGGTCTCTACAAGCTCCCAGAAACCAAACCTTATGCCACCCTGCAACTCCCCCTTGGCCACCTTGGAAAATTGAGTGCCTTCGCCGCTTCCCCCGATCTCCGCTGGATGGCGGCTTCCATCAATTCTCGTGGTGCCATTTGGGACCTCGACAAAAACGAGCGAATCCTCTTCACCCGCGGCTATAACCAGGCCTTTTCTGTGTCGCCTGAGATTTTCTATCTCGAACTTCCTAAATTTGAGAAAGCCGGCCCTGGATTACTGGCCTTCAGTGGAGTGACCCATCAGACGGCTACGCGCGATCTGGACGAAAAAGACTACTTGATTCTGCGCGGTAAGTACTCGATCCGATGGAAGCATCCGGAAAAAGAGTCTGACCACATGCGCGACGTTACCCTGGATGTCATCCAGACGGAAAAGGGGCAAACTCTCTGGACTCGTTCTTTTCCGAAGCGTGCGCCCTGGTTGGAAGGTAATTCAATCAACGACCGCCTCATTTTCATTTGGCCTGCCATTTCGGATACGGCGAAAGAGGAAATCTCCCGCGATCCTGTTCTCAAGGAGAAATGGCCGCCCAAAAGCCTTTCCGCCAACGACTACCTGGTCGAAGTACTCGAAGGCATGACGGGAAAATTGATCGGCTCTTTAATTATTTCAACTGGGAAAGGGGCATTCAGGGTCGATCACCTGACATCGGTTGGCGACTGGGTCGTCGTTTCTGACACCTCGAACCGCGTCCTGTTGTATTCACTATCCTCGGGAGAGACCAAAGCACGTTTTTTCGGATCTCGCCCCACTCTCTCTCCTTCTGGGGATCTTCTCTGCCTATCGAATGATCGCGGACAATTGCGTCTACTTGATCTGCATTCGCTCTCGAAGCTCGATGATCTCTTTTTCTCCAACCGCGTGGTAGTGAAGACTTTTTCCAGGGATGCGAAAACACTCCTTGTCCTGACGGATGATCAGACCGTATACGTGATGGATCTGACCAAGCCGGGCTCTGGCCGCAACTCCGCCGTTGGCGCTCAGAATTAACGCGACCCTGGTGGGTTTGCCGAATTAATGCAATGCAAGTTCCGTCGAACTTACCCCAGATTTCCTCGTCCACAGAATCAGTCCAGGCAGGAAGGGTGAAACCGCATCACGGTGATTCGGCAACAGCCGGATCTCTCATCCTCAGAGCCCGTCCTTGTTCAAACACAAAGCTGCACGGACCATCTCGGTTCCTGCGTCATCTCGACAGTGCGGCTCCATCACCGCCCACCGTTAGCTTCTGGAGTTCTCCTCGCGCATCCGCATAGCCCTGCAAAACTTGTCCGATAGCATCGTCGTCTGTCAGAAAATCGAAACCAATCCGAGCCGAAACAATCACTCCTTCACCGCTGGCCACATCTATCGCTCTGGCCGGCAACGATTCGATTCGTGGTGGGAACCGGCTGGCGTTCTGGCAATGCCTCCAGTCAGCAAGATCCTTTGCCCTGGCGGCGGACTCCGGGTGCAATAGTTGATTCCGACGGCGAACCACTAGGTAACAATCCCGAGCGCACCGCACTACCATGCGACGCATGTTGAGTACCGGGCAGAGATGCGTGATGAAACTTCTCATGCGCTAAATCCACTTTTTCGGAAGTCTGTCGGATCGGCGTTCGGAGAGCACCGGCATAATTTCTCGCTCCAATCGCTCGCAAAGCGCTTTCGCTTCCACTTGATGCTGATACGCAGGATTTTGCGAGGTCTCACCTTTTCCGATTGCCCAGCCCACCGCCCGATCTTTGCCCGTGCCGATCTGCCTCCCATCGTCTCACCGGTCGTCCAGCGTGCTGCCGTTCAGCACTTCCTTGGCCTGCGCCTTGATGCCACCCAATCCATCGGAATACGCTCCCTGCTGACAAGAATCTGCTGCGTAATCATTCACACCTACCCGGGTCTACTTGACACCAGGTTCAGTTCGGTCTCTAATCGCTTGCAATCTCGATCATCAGGGCTCGCTGTTCGGCCAAGTCCGCAATAATGAAAAATAGACTCAAGCGCTTCGGAAGATCCTCGTGAAACGGCATCGCCGCATCTTTGTCATGTCCTTTTATTTTTCGTTGTTTTCCCTTGGTGCATGCCGAAAGGCAGAGCCTCCTACCGCCGACCGGAGCGATTGGACCGTGTATGGAGGAACCAACAACGAACAACGATTCAGCCCCTTGCGCCAGATCAACGAACAAAATATCGGCCAACTTGGGCTTTTCTGGAGTCGCGAACTCGGCACCACCCGGGGCTTGGAAGCTACGCCACTGGTCTCCGGTGGGGTGATCTACACAACTGGCGAGTGGAGTATGGCCTACGCCCTGGACGCAAAGACCGGCGAGATTCTGTGGACGTTTGATCCGAAGGTGCCTCGTTCCCGCGCTCGCACGATCTGTTGCGATGTTGTAAATCGCGGAGTCGCCCTCTACAACGGAAAGGTCTATCTCGGTACGCTCGATGGCCGACTCATCGCCATAAATGCCAAGACCGGCAAATCTGTATGGGATGTAGTCACGGCTGACCAGGCAAAATCGTACGCGATTACTGGTGCTCCACGCATTGCCAAAGGAAAAGTTCTCATCGGGAACGCTGGCTCGGAGTTCGGCGTTCGCGGGTTTATTTCCGCCTACGACGCGGAAACGGGAAAACTCATTTGGCGTACGTTCACCGTACCGGGTGATCCTGCATACGGTTTTGAGTCCAAAGCGCTTGAAGCCGCCGCGAAAACTTGGAACGGAGAGTGGTGGGTTGCAGGCGGCGGAGGCACTCCGTGGGACTCCATCGTCTATGATCCCGACCTTGATCTCGTCTACACCGGTACGGGCAACGGCATCGCATGGTATCGCGATCTGCGCAGCCCAGGCGGTGGCGACAACCTTTACCTCGCCTCGATCTTGGCGCTCCGTGCCAGCGACGGAGAGTTGGTTTGGCATTTTCAGGTAACACCGGGAGACAACTGGGATTACGACGCTACGCAACCCTTAATGCTCGTCGATTTGCCAATCGCCGGCACCACGCGTAAGGTCATCCTGCAGGCATCAAAGAATGGATTTTTCTATGTACTCGATCGCCAGACCGGTCAGTTCATTTCCGCAAAAGCGTTTGTGAACGGCATTACCTGGGCGACGGGAGTTGATCCCAAAACTGGACGTCCCGTCGAGTCGGCGAGCGCACACGATAGCTTTAAGGCAGTACTTGTTTCCCCGGCCCCGGGTGGGGGCCATAACTGGTATCCGATGGCATTTCATCCGGCCACCGGCCTGGTCTACATACCGGCAAGAGAAGGTTCGGTCTTCTTGAGTGCTCCGGACAAGAATTGGAAGTCAAATCCCACGCTGTGGAATCGCGGCGAGGATGCGGCCTACGATGGGCCAATGTTAACGAAATTACTGGCGGCTCCGCCTATGTCGGGCCATCTAATCGCCTGGAATCCCGTCGAGCAACGTGAAGTGTGGCGCGCCGATCTTCCGTTAGTCGAAAGCGGCGGCGTCCTCGCTACCGCTGGCAACTTGGTCTTTCAGGGCCGTTCCGACGGAATGCTCTGCGCCTATCGCGCGACCGATGGTGTGAAACTTTGGGAGTTCGACGCAGGCACAGGCATAATGGCGCCGCCCGTGACTTACCTTCAGGACGGAGTTCAGTATTTGACACTCATGGTTGGCTGGGGCGGCGCCGCTGGACTTATCAACGTCCCGGGAACCGGCCCGGTAAAGGCAGGATTTGGTCGTGTCCTTACCTTCTCTCTTGGTGCGCACACAAAACTGGAAGTCCCTCCTTTTGGCCACAAGGGGCCTCCGTCGCCTGCGATCCACGTGAACGCCACACCTGCAACCATTCGCGAAGGCAATGTCCTCTACATGCGCTACTGCTTCTACTGCCACGGTGTTGGTGTACTTTCAGGCTCCAGCGTTCCTGACCTTCGTTACGCCACTGCGGAAACGCATCATCAGCTTGAATCGATTGTCCTCGGAGGCTCTCGCGAATCCCGCGGCATGCCTTCGTTCAAAGATGCTCTCAATCCCGCCCAAGTTCACCTAATCCAGGCTTACATTCTTTCGCAAGCCGAGGCAGCTGCCCATCCCAAGCCAAACAAAGCGTTAACAGCTCCCAAGGATGCTCAAAATTCCCACTAATCTGCGGCTGGATTACCGGGGTGCACTGCCACTGGGCCCCAGTGTCCGCGAAATCTAACGTTTTGTCGCGCTTCCGCAAAATCATCCTCCCACTCTCTCCGGCCCCCTCTGTCAAAACATACAATGGCTTCAAATTGCTCCGTACAGTAAATTTGCCTCGTATTTGTCACTGGGGCAAGTTCTGGAAATAGGGCCAGTCGCGTTTTCCTGGATTTTTGCGTCTACGGCAAAGCGATGAAGACCGGACCGGATCACTCAAATTGCGCAGCCGCTTGGGATAAGTCCTCATCCCGCGAATGAAGCTTGCACGTCATGTCGGTCTGTTTTTCCTCGGCGCCATGGGCTCCGCGGCTCTGCCTGCCCAAACTACTACCGACAAGACTCCACCTACCAAAATCGCCTCGGCAAATCCCTGGGACTTCAACTTGTCCCTCAGCGGTTACATCGTTCCACAGGGCCAATCTTACGCATCACCCACCCTCACTGCGGATCACGGCATCCTGCACCTTGAAGCTCGCTACAACTACGAAGGGCAACGCACGGGATCTCTGTGGGCCGGTTACAACTTTTCTTTTGGTAAAAAAGTCACTTTCGACATCACCCCGATGCTCGGCGGCGTCATCGGCGAAATAAATGGAATTGCGCCCGGCCTTGAAGCTACCATCAGCTACAAGAAGCTTCAGCTCTACAGTGCCAACGAGTACATTTTCAATACCAATTCAAAATCCGACAATTTTTTCTACACCTGGACGCAATTGACGTACTCCCCTGTGTCCTGGTTTGGATTTGGTTACGTCACACAACGCACCCGCGCCTACCGAACTCCACTCGATATCCAACGTGGCCCCCTCGTTGAATTCACTCACAAGAAAATAAGCTTCTCCGCCGAGGTTTTTAATATTGGCGAAGCTGACCCCACCTATGTGCTCTCGCTTGGCTATACTTTCTAGACCGTAACTCCGGTGAGCGGCAGGACCGTCCCATCTTCTATTGATTCCCTGAACTTGCTTCCAGCCTGAACTTCTCGAGCAGGTACACCAGCGGGACTGCCATCCAAACCACCCAGCAAAGCACCGCAAAGCAATCCAGAAAGCCTGAGACATTGCCTGACCTTCTAGCACCTGAACTGCCTGTACGTGCGCGTCTGGCCGCATCGGGCGCCAGAAATCCACGCGCTTCGAAATATTCGGCAAGGTTGCTGAGCAATTGCCGGCAGGGTTGCCCCAGCGTCGTAGCATGTGCCACCAACACGCTCTGGTGATATTACGAAGGTCTGGCCAGCCGCGTAGTCACGAACGCTATACCGAAGCTTCCACCTCGGTTTCGGAACAAATTTGTCAGGCTCGGAGCCTTATTGATTTTGTTCTTCGGCAGATTCGAATATGCCAACTGAGTGACCGGAACGACCAGAACCGCGATTCACAGCCGCTGCAGCGCACTGGTCCATCCCGCGCGCCGGTAAGCCGTGGCTAACGAAAAGCTCGCGTAATGCCACCTCGCCAGAGCGACGGTGATGGCGATGAACTACGGTTTAATCCCTTTGCTTGGCCTCGAAGAACTCAATAATGTGGCTGGAACTGCCCTCTCGCTCACGGAGGCTCCCTCCAACTCCTCCAATAAGAGACCGTTCGGTCTCATCCATCCGATACTCCCATGCAGGAAGAGAATACGCGGTCCCATACTTATTTACCGGAGGCGCTTTGATGCCGTTCACCAAGGGCGAACTCACTCGCCGGGAGATCGTCCGCAAAGCCGTTCCGCTCTTCAATCAAAAAGGTTTTGTCGATACTTCCCTTTCAGACTTAAGGAAGGCTACCGGTCTGAAAAAAGGCGGTATCTATGGGCATTTCTCGAGCAAGGAGGAGTTAGCAGCCCAGGCCTTCGCGTATTCCTAGTCAAAAGCAGTGCACGGCAGGTTGGATGGACTGGAAGCAATCCCCGATTGCGTTGACCGCCTCAAAAAGATGGTCGACAATATTGTCGATCGGCGTGAAAGCCCGGTTCCTGGCGGTTGCCCTCTCATGAACACCGCGGTGGAAACTGACGACGGCAGCGCCGCCTTGCGCGCTCGCGTCATAAAAGCCTTGCAGAATTGGACAGCGATACTGAACAAATATATTGTAGAAGGCATGCGCAAGGATCAGATCGATCGCCGCATCGATCCTGGCCAACTTTCCCTTCGCATCATCGGCTCGCTGGAATGCGCTCTACTGATCAGCCGCCTACAGAACCGCGCTACCACACTGTCCGACGCGCGCCAACACTTGAATCACCATCTAGAGCACACTGTTCGCGCCAAAAACACAAATCTACGCGGCCGGAGGTCATCCTGAACTATCATCCGCGGCAGAAGTCTTCTTCCCCCGCGATTCCTTCCGTCTTGCCTCCGGAAGGTTTCCGGATGCCGGTGGCCGATCTGATCGGCTTCAAGATCGAACAGTTCGCCGCGGGCCGTGCCGTCACTTCGCTGCAAACCGGGCCGCAGCACGCCAATCCGATGGGCACACTGCACGGCGGAATTCTCTGCGACATCGCCGACGCGGCGATGGGCATCGCTGTGGGCAGCACCATCGAACCCGGTCAATCCTTCACCACCGTCGAGCTGAAGATCAATTTCTTCCGGCCCGTTTGGTCAACCAAACTAACCGCCGAAGCCAACGTCCTGCAACGTGGCAGAACTACCGCCTACGTCGAGTGCGTCGTCAGCGACGAGGCCGGTAAGCTCGTCGCCAAAGCCTCCAGCACCTGCATGATTCTCCACGGAGACCGGGCTTCAGGTCGCTGAGGTCAAATCGAGAGACAATCTCAAATGTCGGTGAAATTCCCGTGAACCGGTTCAAATTCGTGTGTCGGCGATCACATGGACCTCAATCGAGCCCGCTCGCCGAGGTTCGTTGGCAGGAATTAATTTGCAGAGTTTTGTGAATTACGTGGGCCAAATTCCGCAACTCGCTCAAGTAAACCCTTTGTCTTCTGTCAGAAACATGTGGCAATGGAATTGCCCATTAAGTATTGGCTTTTTGACGCAAGCCGATGGAAACACTGCGAGTTAACCTATGCCCCGCACAAGAAAAACACCGTTTGAAAATATCGAGGGCGCCCTCGAATACGTCGGTTATCTGCTGGAAGCCTGCCGGGAGGCTGAACTCCACGTCGATGCCGAAATCGCCTCCCTCACCGAACCCCAAGTGGCACGCAAGAAGCAGGCATTTCAACTGGTCAAATACAAACTGGGTCAACTCGATGCCCATGTCGTCTCCAGCAAGCGTCTTCTCCACGATTTGCGCAAATTACGTCGCGTAATTCTGGAAGAACGCGAAGCTCGTGTCGCTGCGGCGTCTGTCTAGCCAGCATTTCTGATCTTCACTCTATTCAGCGAATTTTCAAAATTCCCCAGAGTCAGAAACTATTTCTGCCGAAACCGACTCTCATCCTGTACAAAGTGCCTCTCTATCTTAGGCTGGTAATGCAAACATCCCGATCTCGATTCCTCCAACGACCTTTGCAGCAAGCCAGATTTTGACGCTATCTCACACGCGTGTTACCATGCCTTTCTGCCCGAGTAAACAATGGAATCGGCCACATCTCCCGCAAACCTCGTCCCTCGCAAGACGCCCCTCCATGGGGTTCACCGTCGTTCGGGCGCTAAAATGGTTAATTTCGGGGGCTGGGACATGCCCGTCGAGTACCCTTCCTCTGGCGGACTCGTCGCCGAGCACAAGGCAGTTCGCAATTCCGTCGGTCTGTTTGACGTCAGCCACATGGGCGACATCCGCATTCACGGTGCAAAGCAACCCGGCGGTGCCCTCGCGGCTGTTCAGCACATCACCATGAACGACGCCTCTCGCCTCGCCATCTGCCAGGCGCAGTATTCCGCGATGCTCTATTCCAACGGCACCTTCGTCGACGATGTGATCGTTCATCGTCTCGGTGAAGACGACTACCTCCTGGTCATCAATGCCGGCACA
This sequence comes from Candidatus Acidiferrales bacterium, assembly GCA_963741165.1. Classification (GTDB taxonomy): domain Bacteria; phylum Acidobacteriota; class Terriglobia; order Acidiferrales; family UBA7541; genus Acidiferrum. Next base: position 102,534 of record CAVUHB010000006.1, read on the forward strand.
CGCGAAAAAGATATCAACTGGGTTCGCGATAACACAAAATCGTTCGACTGCCGGGTCGAAGAACTTAGCGACGCCTACACGCAGCTCGCCATTCAAGGCCCCAAGGCCGTCGATGTCCTTCGCAAACTGGCCGACGCCGATCTTAACTCGATCAAAAATTATTGGTTTACGCACGGCACGGTCTGCGGATTGAAAAACACTCTCATCGCCCGCACTGGATACACCGGGGAAGATGGCTTCGAGATTTACGTTCCCTCCGATATCACCACTAGTGAACGCGTCTGGAACGAAGTCGTCCAGGCCGGTAAAGAATTTGGCCTGACACCCTGCGGCCTCGGTGCGCGGAATACGCTTCGCCTCGAATCCAAGATGGCCCTCTACGAACACGAAATCAGCGAGAGTATTAATGTCTGGGAGGCGGGTCTTGATCGCTACTGTCGCCTTGAAAAGGGCGATTTCATCGGCCGCGCCGCTCTTGAAAGAGCTCGTGCCACTGGCCTGACCCGCACGCTCGTGGGACTCGAGATGGTCGAACGCGGCATCGCCCGCGATGGCTATCGCTGCGTCAACGAATCCGGCGAACCTATTGGCGTCATCACCAGCGGCTCCCCTTCACCTACCTTGTGCAAGAATATTGCTCTCGCGTATGTTCCTCCGGCATTCGCTGCTCTCACTACGGCGGTTTACGTGGAAGTTCGTTCGCAGAGATGCAAGGCCCAGGTAGTCGCAACCCCCTTTTATAAACGGCCTAAAAAGTCACTCGCTTCCTGAAACACAGTGGTTGGTGAATCAAACTAAAGGAGTGGTGGAATGGCGTACCCAACTCAATATCGCTACACGAAAGAGCATGAATGGATTGATGTGAAAGGCGACATCGCCACCATCGGCATCACCGATTACGCCCAGCATGAGCTTGGCGACGTGGTCTTTGTCGAACTCCCCGCCGTAGGCGCCGCTCTCACCACCGGCAAGATTTTTGGTTCCATCGAATCCGTCAAAGCCGTCAGCGAAATTTTCGCTCCCGCCAGCGGTCAGGTCACTGAAGCAAATCCCGAACTTCACAATAAGCCCGAAACCGTAAACAGCGACCCTCACGGCGCCGCTTGGCTGGTTAAGATCAAACTGTCCAATCCGTCAGAAATCAAATCCCTTATGGACGCCGCTGCTTATCAGGCTTTCATCGAGGAGAAACAGAAGGAAACTTCCGCCTGATGCGTTATTTGCCGAAGAGCCCTATCGAACGCCAGGAAATGCTGGCCGATATTGGCGTCAAAACTGTCGAAGAACTTTTCGCTTCCATTCCTGAAGCTTATCGCCTGAAGGGGCCGCTCAACTTGCCGGGTCCACTCTCGGAATCGGAAGTTATCGACTATTTTCAGGCCCGCTCCAATGAAAATTCCGTCGGCTACACCAGTTTCCTCGGCGCTGGCATCTACAATCACCTGCGCTCGGTTCTCACCGACGCGATTCTCCAACGCGGTGAATTCCTTACCTCCTACACTCCCTATCAAGCGGAAATGGCCCAGGGCACACTGCAAGCCATCTTTGAATTTCAGACCATGATCTGCCAGCTCACTGGACAGGAAGTCGCCAACGCTTCCATGTACGACGGCTCGACGGCGACAACCGAAGCCGTTCTGATGGCCGAGCGCCTGACTAGCCGCCAGCGCGTGCTTGTCGCGCGTTCCGTTCATCCGGAATATCGCGATGTATTGCGCACCTATGCGAAACACTCGGGCCTGAAAGTCGAGGAAATTGCCTACACCTCGGCAGGCACTATCGATTTGAAGGCCCTCGAGGCGGCCCTCCGTGATGATGTCTGCGCTGTCGTCGTGCAATCACCAAACTTTTTCGGCGCAATCGAATCGCTCAAACCGCTTGCCGATGCCGCACACGCTTCGGGCGCACTGCTCGTTGTCGCCATCGCGGAAGCCATGTCTCTAGGCGCCGTCAATCCTCCACGCGAAGCGGACATCGTCGCCATGGAGGGGCAGAGCTTTGGCCTGGCCCCAAGCTACGGTGGGCCATTTGTCGGCGTACTCGCTTCGCGCGACAAGTTTGTTCGTCAGATGCCCGGCCGTCTCGTCGGTCAGACCACCGATCAGGATGGTCGTCGCGGCTTCGTGCTAACCCTGGCCACGCGCGAACAACATATCCGCAGGGAGAAAGCCACGTCCAACATCTGCACCAATCAAGCGCTCTGCGCCCTTGCGGCTACGGTCCACATGTGCCTTCTTGGCAAAGAAGGCCTCCGCGAAATGGCCGAGCAGAATCTTTCCAAGGCGCACTACGCACTCACCGAACTTGAAAAAATTCCGGGCGTGAAGCGCACCTTCACAACTGCGTTCTTCAACGAATTTTCAGTGGAATTTCCGCGCTCCGTAAAAATGGTGAACGCCGATCTGTTAAGGGACAAAATCATCGGCCCCTTCGCGCTCGGCTCCACGTATCCAGAACTTTCCAAGCACGCCCTGGTTTGCGTAACCGAAACCACCACGCGCGTCGAGATCGATCGTTTTGTCGCAGCCGTAAAACGCGCCCTGGAACAACCGCTCTAGCTCAGGAGGAATCGGTCGGGACTGCTCCCGTCCCCGCCCTGGTATCCATGAAGAATCAAAATATCAATAAAGTTTCTCGCCATATCAGCCAGAACGAATGGCTCATTTTCGAGCATTCCTCCGCTGGAAAGCGTGCATTCGATCTCCCTCGTCTGGATGTTCCCACCGTTGATCCGCAAAAGGTGCTCGGCGAGCATCATCGCAAATCCGGCACCGAGGGCTTTCCCGAGGTCAGCGAAATCGAAGTTCTTCGTCACTTCACACGTCTTTCCACCTGGAACTACGCCATCGATCTCGGCATGTATCCGCTCGGCTCTTGCACCATGAAGTACAATCCGCGTGTCAACGAATTTGTTGCCCGCCTCACGGGCATCGCCACCGAACACCCATATCAGCCACAGGAACTTTCGCAAGGGTGCCTGAAAATTCTCCAACTCCTAGAAAAATGCCTGCTCGAAATCACCGGTATGGACGCGATCACTCTGCAACCCGCTGCTGGGGCGCAGGGTGAACTGACTGGCCTTTTGCTGATTCGCTCCTACCTCGAGCAGCAAGGTAATGCCCGAAAGATCGTGCTCATTCCCGATTCCGCACACGGTACCAACCCGGCCACTGCGATCATCGCTGGCTACGAAGTGCAGAACATCAAGTCCAACGTTGAAGGCCAGATCGATATCGAGCATCTTCGCGAACAAGTCACCGGCGACGTCGCCGCGCTGATGCTTACTAATCCTTCCACCCTCGGCATTTTTGAGCAGCAGATTCCTGAGATCGCGGAAATCCTGCACGCTAAAGGCGCCCTTCTCTACATGGACGGCGCGAACATGAACGCCCTCGCCGGAGTAACTCGCCCGGGCGATCTCGGCGTCGACGTGATGCACCTCAATCTTCATAAAACTTTTTCTACCCCTCACGGTGGTGGTGGCCCCGGCGCTGGCCCAGTCGCAATGAAGAAAATTCTCGAACCATTTCTTCCCGTGCCTGTGCTTGTCGAAAAAGACGGCGGAAAGCTCGCGCTCGATTTCAACCGTAAGAATTCCATCGGCCGCGTAAAAGCTTTTAACGGTAACTTCGGTGTTCTCGTCCGCGCGCTCGCCTACATCCTCGCCTACGGTCCCGGAATTCGTCAGGCCACCCAGGATGCGGTGCTCAATGCAAACTACATTCGCAAGCACCTGGAGGGCGTTTTCGACCTGCCGTACACGCGCCCGTCCATGCATGAAGTCGTATTCAGCGATTCCATCCAAAAGAAAAATGGCGTCAACACCATGGATATCGCCAAGCGCCTCATCGACTACGGTTTCCATCCTTACACCACCGCGTTTCCATTGATTGTTCCTGGCGCCATGATGATTGAGCCCACCGAATCCGAATCCAAGGACGAATGCGACACCTTCATCGACGCTATGAGGTCCATCGCCAAAGAAGCCGCCACAAATCCCGATCTGGTTAGAACCGCTCCGCACAACACGCGCGTCCGCCGGCTCGACGAAGTCGCCGCCGCGCGCAAACCCATCCTTCGCTGGAAACCCCAGCCAAAGCACAGCGAAGCCGCCGACTGATCTTTCTGTGCAAGGGCGACTTCCTGCCGCCCTGCCCGCTTTGGTACTCCCCGAGATTTAGGTAGGTCGATAGCATGTTTGGGAGAGACCGACTTCCCGCGGAGTACCTAAATGCGAGGGCTCCCGCCCACCTCTGCTGGTGCATGTGTCAAAAAGCTTGTCATCCCTTGCGAAGCGATGGACCAACACCCAAGACAACTCTCATCCCACGAGACAACATCGCTCCTAACCATTTCCTCTCGCGAACATCAACCACGCACAACACACCCGAGCATCTCCCCAGTTGTTATAATTAATGCAGAACGGACGGAAACATAGGTCATGAATTTCGCGATCGACGCGTGGCTACCAAAGTCGGTAATTCTTCTTCGCCATTACAATCTGCAAAAATTTTCCGCCGACCTGCTCGCAGGCATCACCGTCGGCCTTGTCGCCCTGCCTCTGGCCATGGCCTTCGCCATCGCTTCGGGCGTTCCTCCCCAGGCCGGCATCTACTGCGCCATCGTCACCGGCTTTCTCATCTCTGCCCTGGGCGGTTCGAGCACACAAATCGGCGGACCAACCGGCGCCTTCGTTGTCGTCGTACTCGGCATTATTTCGCGCTATGGCCTCGCCGGGCTATTCACTTGCACCATGCTCGCTGGAGTCTTCCTCGTGATCATGGGGATCACCGGACTCGGTGCGCTCGTAAAATATTTTCCCCGTCCGGTGGTTGTTGGGTTCACAAATGGCATCGCCATCCTCATCGCCAGCACGCAACTACGTGACTTTTTCGGCCTTCACATGGAGCATGTCCCTGGCGATTTCTTTCATCGTATGGGTGCCCTCGCGGAAAATTTTCACACCCTGAATCTCACCGCCACGCTTTTGGGGCTCATCTCATTACTGGTGATGGTTTTTTGTGTCAAATACTTCAAGAAAATTCCCGGCGCCATTCTTGTCTGCTTCGGATCCACTGCCGCGGTTTACTTTCTTCATCTCCCCATCGAAACCATCGGAACTCGTTTCGGTGGCATACCGAGCGGCCTCCCTCACATCGTGGTTCCCGCCTTGGAGCCGCAACTCCTGCTTCGCCTGCTTTCTCCCGCAGTGACTATCGCGATGCTCGGCGCTATCGAATCCCTGATGTCCGCCGTCGTCTCTGATCGTATGAGCGGCGACAAGCACAATCCCAACGTTGAATTGGTGGCCCAGGGCGTCGCAAATATCTTCTCTCCGCTCTTTGGTGGGCTCCCCGCCACCGGGGCGATTGCGCGCACCGCCACCAACATCCGCTCGGGTGCAAGAACCCCCGTCAGCGGCATGATTCACGCCATCACCCTTCTCGCCGTTATATTATTCGCGGCCCCGCTCGTCAAAGGTATGCCACTCGCGGCCCTGGCTGGCATTCTTTTCATGGTTGCCTACAACATGGGCGACTGGGCGGAAATTCCTGAAATCCTGAAACTCAGCAAAGCCGATATCACCGTCTGGGCCATCACGGTGTTCCTCACAGTTTTTGCAGATCTCACCATTGCCGTCGAAGTCGGCATGATCCTTGCCGCCTTCACCTTTATCCGCAAGATTTCCATGACCACCACGGTCTCGAAGGTCACCGACGACTACATTGAAGACAGCCGCGCGCACAACTTGCAGGACAAAGAAATTCCCGATTACGCCGCGGTCTACCGCATTCATGGGCCATTTCTTTTCGGCGTCACCGACAAAGTCGCTACCATTACCGATCAACTCTCTTCTCTTCCTCCGATTGTGATTCTCCGGCTTCGCAATATGACCGCCATCGATGCCACCGGCATCGCCGCACTGGAAGAGCTCGCGGATATTCTGCAAAACAGCGGACGCACTATGCTGGTGTGTGGAGCACGGCCGCAACCCGCTTTTCTAATGCGCGAATCCGGCTTCGACCGTCATGTGGGCGCCGATAATATCTGCGCGAACATCGATGAAGCGCTTGCCCGTGCGCGGCAAATTCAAGCCGGGTAATATTCTGGAAGTTTATTTCTGGAAGCGAACGCTATCCAGGATACTTTCGAACGTTTTCTGGAACCGACCGTAATCCGCCTCTGGCGCCACGCATACAAAATGCACTAGTCCTTCTGGCCGGAGCGCGGTGACTACCCAATCGATTTCTTTCCCACCTTCTGGCGATTCGTTTCGCAGGAAAGTAGAAAGCGCGCGTTCCCCGTTCAGCGTCACTTCTTTCGGCGCCCGAACAATTTCCATTCCTTCATTTTCCTGCTGCATCGATTCGATCAGCCTCTGCGTCGCAAATTTCAATTCGTCTTCCCCTGCCGGCGGCCGACCTTCCATCCTCGCCAGACTCGTAGAAACTCCGTACGCCAATTCCGCGTTCCCTTTTCCCCCGTCGACAATCCCGCCCTCCGGCGCCACCGTATAGTTCGAGCCCTGTCCGTACTTTTGCCAATTCTCCGGATACCCTATCGAACTATTGCCAAGCTGCAACTTCCTAAAGTTCTCCGAAGGAGGCCCCACTTTCACGGCTCCGGGCGGCGGGATCTTGCCTCCGACTCCCCCGGGATTTGCGGCCGGTGTCGGTTTCGGTGGTACAGGCAGACTCGAAACCTGCTTCTTGATGGCTTCGAATTCCATTGAGTCTTTCTTTGCTTCCTCCGGCACGCCGCCCATTTTCTGGATCTCTTCCTGCACTCGCTCTATGCGATGGTCCGGGTTCGGGTGATCAGAGAAAAACTCCGGCGGATTCTTATTTTCCGCTTGTGCGTTCAAATTCTCAAAAAATGCCGCCAGAGCGCGCGGATCGTATCCCGCGTCGTACAGCACCTGGGTCCCCATGACGTCTGCCTGGGTTTCTGCTCCACGCGAGTACTTCAGCAGTACGCTTCCGACGGCCAGTTGGCCTGCACCCGCCGCCGCAGCTCCGGCTGTGCCACCCAGAATACTTCCCGCCACACCCAGAATTCCGCTCCCCAGCTGGGCGTATTGCACCTTGGTGGCCTGATTCGTCCCGTGTCTCAACGCGACGTGAGACAGTTCGTGTGCTATCACTCCCGCCAACTGCGCTTCGTTATCCGCCGCCTCGATCGCGCCGCGATTTACAAACACGTAACCTCCCGGCAGCGCAAACGCATTGATCGATTTGTCGTTCACGCAGTGGAATTCCCAGGGATACCCAATCCCGTTGGTATTCAACTGTTCCACCAGCCGCATTCCCAATTTTGTGAGGTACGCATCCACTTTTGGCGCATTGCACATCGGCAGTTTCTGCTCTGCCTCCGTTGCGGCTTTCTTTCCCAACTCAATATCCTGCTGCGGTGAAAACGAGTTCATTCCGGGCTTCAGTTTCGTGCGGTCCGCGATGGCAACGGGTGCAATGACCAGCAAAAAGGACGTGACTACAGCGCACAATTTCATACAGTAGTGACCTGCGTTCATACAGTACTCCAAAACAGAGAATTGGCTGCGGCGCGGGAGAGCCTTCTAAATTATACGTCGCCGCTTAATAAGAAGAAGCCCGGACAGTCGCCTGTCCGGGCTTGGGGAGAGAGGGGTTAAGGTTTGAAGGAGACCGTTGTGAGGCGGCCTACCGCGCAAATCGTGGAGCGGGCTCTGGAGGTAGTTGCACTCCGGGAGCTTCCACTGGCCGCCCGCCACGCGCTTGCGAAGTCTTGGTTGTCAGCAAGGGTTCCGCGCGACGCACCGGCATCGCCACGTTTTCGCCTTCACGCACAAAGCTCAAGTTTAGGTCGTCGCTGTCGCGGTCGATGCAGATCAGATCGCCGAAGTGCACCTGCTCGGTGGCCAGCAAATTTGCCATCGGGTACACTACGTGGCGTTCAATTGCGCGCTTCAGGTGACGTGCTCCATAGCGCTGGTCTGTCCCTTCCTGCAGCAAAAAGTCTTTTCCGTTTTCCGTCACGCGGAACAAGAATTGTCCCTTTGCCGTTTCCAGCACGCGATGTTGCACCATGGTCAATTCGATATCCAGAACTTCTTCCAGCTGTTTTCGCTGCAGGGGATGGAACACCACAACTTTGTCCAGTCGGTTCATGAATTCCGGTGAAAACTTCCGGCGCGCCGCCTCAATCGCCGTGCGCTCCACTTTCACATCCAAATTGTTCTTTGGCTTGTCGTCAGAGTTGACGAATCCATATCCGCCACCCATCAATTCCGTGATCTCTCCCCCACCAAGGTTAGAGGTCATGAAAATTACTGTCTGCGAAAGGTCCACGCGGCGGTTGTCGCCAAGCGTCAAAGTCGCTTTGTCCAACATCCCCAGTAGCAATTGCCACAACGCGTCGCTGGCCTTTTCAATTTCGTCAAACAGCAGGAAAGAGAGTTTCAGTTTGTCGGTGTGCGAAGCCGCCAGCGCTTCTTGGGTAATCAGCGGGTGTGTCTCGCGATGTCCCAGATAGCCTGGAGGCGAACCGATCAACTTTGCAATTTCGTGCGAGTGCTGGAATTCCGCGCAATCCACCTTGATCACTGCTCGGGGATCACCAAACAAGATTTCCGCCGCCGCTTCCACAATCCGCGTCTTACCCGACCCGGTCGGTCCGAGAAACAAAAGATTTCCCACGGGACGTCCCGGAGAATTCAAGCCCGCACAAAACACCTGATAAAGGTCCACGAGTGCCTGGACGCCTTCTTCCTGTCCGACGATCTTCGCCTTCAGCGCTTGTTGAAAATCACGCGTCTCGCTGCTGCGCATGCTGGGATTCAATTGCTGTCGCACGGCTGCTCTCATGGCATCTTCCCTCAGTGGTGATGGCCGTTCGCCTCACCGTTTGCCCTAACAGTTACATCGATGCGTCTGGTGTACTCCAGTCGCAAAGTGAAAGAGAGCATGACGAGTGCCATTTGCGCGGAAACTCACAATTTGCAGCAACAAGCGCACACTCAATCACATACAGAGGTTGCTGTCCTGGAAACTGTCTCAGTTCGTGAGACGCGGTTTCATCCATGCGCAAATTGAGAGCGCTGCTACAGAATCTGTCACTCTACACATGACAAAAAGGGGCGCATCGACCACTTGCGCCCCTGATCCTTAGAACAGGTTTTGGATTTTACTGTCGGCTGTTTTTCTTGCGGTTCTGCACCGACTGCCGCGCCACTGCTTGCCCTGCCGCAGGCAATGCAGGTAACGCTTTTGGTAGTTCGGCCACCGCTTCGGTGGGCACGTTCGTCCCCAACCCTTCATCGCTTGCTCCAACCGCCAGGGCTGGTTCTTCCATCGGCTCCACCAGCAGCAAGGCCCCCTGGCTCTCGCGCACAAAGGTCAGCTCCTTGTGCACCCCATCCCAATCGATGCGCACCAGGTCGCCAACGCTTACCTGCCGAGTGGCCAGCAGGTTCGCCAGCGGATAGACGATGTAGCGCTCAATGGCCCGCTTCAGGTGCCGGGCGCCGTAGCGCTGGTCGGTTCCCTCTTGCAGCAGGAAGCTCCGACCCGCCGGTGTCACCCGAAACAGGAACTTGCCTGTTGCCGTGTCCAGTACGCGTTTCTGCACTTGACCCAGTTCGATGTCCAATACCGCTTCCAGTTCCGCATGTTTCAGCGGCTGGAAGACCACGACCTTGTCCAGGCGATTCATGAACTCAGGCGAGAATCTGCGGCGCGCCGCTTCAACCGCCGTGCGTTCCAGCTTGACCTCGAAATTCGCCAGCGGGGCGTCGCCGGGTTTGATGAAGCCGAAGCGCCCGCCGACCATCATTTCGGTGATTTCGCCCCCGCCGAGGTTTGAGGTCATGAAGATAACCGTCTGGGTCAGATCCACCCTACGGTTGTCGCCGAGCGTCAGCGTGGCTTTATCCAGCATGCCGAGAAGCAATTGCCACAGCGCGTCGCTGGCTTTCTCAATTTCGTCAAAAAGCAGGAACGACAACTTCAATTTGTCCGTGTGCGTGGCCGACAGAGCTTCCTGGGTGATCAGTGGGTGGGTTTCCCGGTGGCCAAGGTAGCCCGGAGGCGACCCAATCAGTTTGGCGATTTCGTGCGAGTGCTGGAATTCCGCGCAGTCGATCTTGATCACCGACCGCGGATTCTCAAAAAGGATCTCCGCTGCGGCTTCCACAATCCGTGTCTTACCAGACCCGGTGGGTCCCAGCAGCAACAGATTTCCTACCGGCCGCCCCGGCGAATTCAGGCCAGCGCAAAACACCTGATACAGGTCCACGAGAGCTTGCACGCCCTCGTCCTGCCCGACGATCTTTTCGCGCAGCGCGTTATGAAACTCGTTCGTTTCCGCGCTGCGTATGTTCGGGTTAAGCGAAAGTATCTCGGTGCTCATGACCCCTCCTGACCAAACCGTCACGCATTTCCAAACCGCCCAGCAACCCGATGCATCCTCTTCATTTCGTCCTTGCGGCCGAATTGATTCAGCTTCACCTGGATTGTGGCGTGCAGCAATCGCAGCTGTACGAGCAATTCCCGCGCCACCGCGGGCGATTCGGAAAATCGGACTACTGGCGGAAACATGTCCGCCAAATCAAGATTTAGGTCACGGAGGGTATGCACGAGGTTCTGGACGGCCGGGGACTGGGGGTCCGCCAGATTAATCCGACTATCCAACTGTTCGCGAAGTTCACGCCAGTTGAGATCTACGAAGGGATGTTTCTTGCTGACTTCCCGAACAACTTGATCGGTAATACGCGCCCGTTCGCCAAGCTTCGCCAGGTGCAGTTGCTGCACTTTTCCATCGCGGCGCACATTGTGCACCAGATAGTAGGCGTTTCCTTTACGGCGAACGAAGGCCATCAGATTCCTTGTACTGCACCGCGAGTCGGAGAATCGGCGGCGCCTTGCCCGAAGTGGCAAGTGCGGGCGGTTGCCGAGGCTGCTCAACTCGCTCTTTGTAGTGTAAGAATCTTCCACTACATTCGTCAAGGAAGAATGCGTCGAATTAGTAAACGTTGCGAATCTCCTGGATGCGTTCATCTTGACTCAACTTTCTTTTCCGCTGCTCACGCATTTTTCAACTGCGTTTCATCGACTTTTTTTATACGCCCGGTCTCCCGCTTTTTGCTCTCAGTTCATCAAACACGGATTTCTGAAAAGGGTCGTAAGGAGTCGCTTGCCTGTGCAGCGCAAGGCAAATATGATCTCTTTCGCTATGTCGGGATGGGATCCTGTATACAAACTCGTGAAACTAATTCCTCGAGGCCGGGTTACAACCTATGGCACGCTTGCTAAATCGCTGCGTCTGCGGGGTGGGGCGAGAACCGCAGGCAGAGCGATGGCCGGTTGCCCCTCGGGAAGAGGCATTCCCTGGCATCGCGTGGTCGGTGCCGGAGGCAAACTCCTCATCCGCGAACCCTACTCTTCCCTGCAGCGCAAACTCCTTGAAAGTGAAGGTGTCCCCCTCCTGGAATCTCGGGTCCGAATCAAAAATTGTCTGTGGACTCCGCCACGCCCGCAACGCGCTCCCCTGCGCACAAAATCCTCGAAATAATGAGTCGGTCGGTGCATCTCGCCCGTATAGTGGCCAATGCTCAGATCAGCGCAGCCTTCTGTGCAGATTGTAGACATGGTCTCGGCGTTCGAAACCTGTGCTAAATTCAGCTCGTTATGTTCTTCTGGGAACCCTCGCAGCGGCGCACTGTTTCGGCGACTTTTTCGCCATCTATTGGTTTTGCTGCAATGGTTATTCTAGGCGTACTTGCTCATCCCGGACGCGCCGAAACCGGCCAAGCCGCATGGTTGCGCTACGCTAGGCTTAATCCTGCAATTGCAGCTCAATACACTGACCTTCCCCGCCGGGTCATTCGCCAGGGCGATTCCCCAGTTCTCAACTCGGCAGCGGGTGAACTCACCCTCGGGCTACAGGAAATGCTCGGTGAACAGAATCAAGCGGCCTCGCAATCATACCTTCTTATCGGCACCATCGATTCCACAAGCACCATCGTCAAAGACGTAATGCCACTTCCAAACTCCTCCGGAGACGGTTACTGGATTGCCCAAGTGAATCTCAGTGGTGCCAAGTGCTTCGTCATCACATCGAAAACAGATCGAGGAGTCCTGTACGGTGTATTCGCTTTTCTTGCGAAAATCGCGCGTGCAGAATCTCTCTCCGCTTTGAATGAAATCAGCATTCCTGCAAATTCCATTCGCATGATCGATCAATGGGACAACCTCGATGGCAGTATCGAACGCGGCTACGCCGGGCCTTCCATCTTTTTCGAGCGCCGGCAGGTCCGCGAAGACCTCTCTCGCGTCTCGGAATATGCCCGCCTGCTCGCTTCCGTCGGCCTGAATATTTGCGCCATAAACAATGTGAATGCGAATCCCCTGCTCCTTGACGATTCATTCCTCACGCAACTCCACCGCGTAGCCGACGCTGTTCGTCCGTGGGGTGTACGCCTGGCTATCTCCGTGGATGTCAGCAGCCCGCAAACAATTGGTGGCCTCGACACCTTCGACCCACTCGACCCGCGCGTGGCGGCATGGTGGCAACGGAGGGTCGACGCCCTGTACAAACAGATTCCCGAGTTCGCCGGCTTCGTGGTGAAAGCAGATTCCGAGGGCCGCGCTGGACCTGCGAGCTACGGCCGCACCCCTGCCGACGCCGCAAACGTAATTGCCCGCGCGCTGCAACCTCACGGCGGACTGCTTTTTTATCGCAGCTTCGTTTACGACCATCACCTCGATTGGCGCATTCCGAACAATGACCGCGCGAAAGCGGCTTACGACATCTTCCATCCCCTAGACGGCCAGTTCGCTGAAAACGTGGTCATCCAGATAAAGCACGGCCCCATCGATTTCCAGGTGCGCGAGCCGGTCTCTCCGCTGTTGGGTGGCCTGCAGAAAACGAACGAAGCCATCGAACTGCAGATCACACAAGAGTATACGGGCCAGCAACGCCACCTTTGCTTTCTAGTGCCCATGTGGAAGCAAGTTCTCGATTTTGACATGCAGAATGAAAATCGCTCGACGCTGGTGCGCGATCTAATTTCCGGAAAAAACTACCATCGTCCAACTGGTGGATTCGTCGGTGTCGCAAACGTGGGCGCAGCCACGAATTGGCTCGCGCACCCACTGGCCATGGCCAATCTATATGGCTTCGCCCGCCTGGCGTGGAATCCAGCACTTAGCGCGGAGACAATCGCCGAAGAATGGTCGCGTCTCACTTTCGGCAACGATGCCACAACAGTGAAAACCATCGATGCGATTCTGCTCTCCTCCTGGAGTAGCTACGAAAGCTATACCGGACCTCTCGGCGCTGGCACGCTCACTGATATTCTCGGCAGCCACTATGGTCCCGGTGTGGAATCTTCAGAAAAAAATGGTTGGGGCCAATGGCATCGCGCTGATCATGAGGGAATCGGCATGGATCGCACGGTTGCCACCGGCACGGGCTATGTCGCGCAATATTCCCCCGGCGTCACAAGGCAATATGAGTCGCTTGCGAACACGCCGGACGAATTGCTCCTGTTCTTCCACCATGTTCCCTATACCTACAAAATCCATTCCGGCAAGTCGGTCATTCAGCATATTTATGATTCGCACTATGACGGAGCCAATCAAGCCGCTGCATTCCTCAGGCAGTGGCAATCGCTGAGTGGCAAGATAGACTCGCAACGTTACGAAGAAGTTTTGCAGCGACTCGATTATCAGGCGGGTCACGCCATCGTTTGGCGCGACGCCGTCTGCAACTGGTTCGCGCGAACCTCCGGTATCCCCGATGAACGTAACCGCGTAGGTCACCATCCGGATCGAATCGAGGCAGAATCCATGGAATTGCACGGCTACGTGCCTATCGACGTCACTCCGTGGGAAGCAGCTTCGCAAGGTAAAGCTGTCGAATGCCCCTTAGCATCGACGTCCTGCACCGCAACCGTTCGATTCCCTGGAACAAATGGCGTTTACGATGTCGATGTTCGCTATTTCGATCAGCACAACGGCATCTCCAAGTTCCGCGTATATCTCGGCAAGAAACTGATCGCCGAATGGCTGGCAGACCAACCATTTCCGGCAAAGACACCCAATGCGGACTCGTCAACACGTCAGCATTTCCACAACGTTGAATTGCACCACGGCGATGAACTCCGCATCGAAGGACAACCCGACGGCGCAGAGCGAGCGGTCATCGACTATATAGAATTTGTTCCTGCAGGCCCGAACCCCTAGTACTGAAATTATTCCTTTCGCGACTCCGTAATACCACTGGGCGTCGCAGGTCAAGCAAGCACTCTGCGTTAGCCGGAATCTCGGACCTGCGCTACCATAGAGGTTCCTGAACCATGAACAATTCCGTCCTGCAGGTAGAAAACCTCGTTAAACGCTACGGCGACCTTGAAGCGGTGCGCGGGCTCAGCTTTTCCGTTTCCGAAGGCGAAGTCTTCGGCCTCCTCGGCCCGAACGGCGCAGGGAAGACCAGCACCATCGAAGTGATGGAGGGTTTGCGCGTGCCCGATGGTGGCCGCGTCACCGTTTGCGGATTCGATCCGCAGAAAAATCCCACGGAGTTGAAACACGAAATTGGCGCAGCGCTACAATCCACCTCCCTACCCGACAAGATCAAGGTAATCGAAGCGCTGCGGCTGTTTGCCAGTTTCTACGGCCGTGGACGCAAAGTGGACGACCTTCTTCAGCGCTTTGGCCTGGAAGAAAAGCGCAATGCTTTCTACTGCCAGCTATCTGGAGGGCAAAAACAACGGCTTGCCTTGGCCATGGCTCTCGTCAACGATCCCAAAGTGCTTTTCTTCGACGAACCCACAGCCGGACTCGACCCACAGGTTCGCCGCGAAATCTACGACATCATCGAAGAATTAAAGCGCGAAAAGAAAACTATCGTACTAACCACACATTACATCGAAGAAGCCGAACGCCTCTGTGATCGCGTCGGCATCGTCGACCACGGCAAGCTCATCGCCCTCGGGACGCCGCGCGAACTGAAGGAGCGTTCGGCCAACACCACGCGCGTGGAAGTCCGCCTGGCGAAGCCTGTGGACATTGGCACACTGAAATCGCTCGAGGGTGTAGTCGACGCGCGCGAACTCGATGGCGCCTACGTCTTGCATTGCCCTCGCACCGCACCTGCCATCGTGGCACTGGTCAAACACCTCGATGCCGCCGGCAACGAGTTGGCCGCGCTGGAAATTGCCACGCCTTCGCTTGAAGACGTATTCATCGAACTCACCGGAAGGAGACTACGCGATTGACTAACCTCATTACCCTCACGCGCGTGCGCATGCAGCTTGCCCTGCGCAATAAAATGTTTTTCTTTTTCAGCGTGGTCATGCCGCTGGGCTTCTTTTTCCTGTACGCCGGCGTTTTCGCAAAAGGCGATCCGAAGGCCGTGCGATTTTTCATTGGCCCGGTGCTTGCGCTCAACGTTATGGGCAGCTTCTGGGGACTTAGCGCCACGCTGGTCATGTTTCGCGAACAAGGCATCCTGCGCCGGTTTCATGTCACTCCGGTTTCCGCGTCGGATATGCTGGCGTCCAGCATCTTCGCGAACTTTGCGCTGACCCTCCCCACTGTAGTGGCGATCCTTTTTCTGGCTCGGATCGTTTTCCATGTCCACGATTTCGGCGATCCGCTCGCGCTATTTCTTTTCATCTGCGTCGGGACGGTGGCCTTCGGCTCGCTTGGTCTTGTCGTCGCCAGCATCACCAACACGATGCAGGAAACTCAGGTGCTGAACCAGATTCTCTGGCTGCCGTTGATTTTCCTTTCGGGTGCAACGATGCCGCTTACCTATCTTCCCAAGGTGGTCCAGGGCTTTTCTGTTTTTCTGCCCGCCACTTATCTGGTCAACGGCCTTCAACAGGCTTCGTTACTTTCCAAGTCCATTACGCAGCTATTGACCTATTTCCTTGTTCTGCTGGGATGGACCTTGCTTTCCTTTTTTGTCGCCTCGCAGTTGTTTCGGTGGGAACCGGAAACCAAAATTCCGCGAAACGGCAAGCTCTGGGCTGCTGCTACGATCATTCCATTTCTTCTCTTGGGTATCTGGGAGCATAGCAACGGCAAAATGCTAGCCGAAGCACAAGCCGCGTATCGCGCCGTAAACGAGCAGCACGACACGCCAGCTTCCTCGGCCCCCAAAAACTGACGCGCATCGGGATCAGTTCATGACCCGTGCGCACTCGCTTTGTCTCTTCTATGCCGGAAACTCCGCACAAAAAGCCTTTACGGCTGCGCAGCCACACACGCCTGCCTTACTAAGTGTTACCGCCAGGATTATGAGTGAATGTCCTCGTCAAATATCCGTTCTCATTTGGATACCCCGAGCAGTGTCTTTGCTAGGGTCCCTCTGGTTGCGATCCCCGTCACCTCGGACAGCCCAGCGATATCACGCCAAGAGCCGCCTGGGATAACCAGGCAGGTTGCACAAGTCACTGAAGGCGCTGGGCAACAACTGCATCCGTTCGGTGAGCTCCGCGTTACATCTTTGCGCAGCCCCTCGCCCCTTGCCTACCACTCCAAATTGGCCATTGATGTCGCGCATCGTTAAGACAAACTTAATTGACGCTGCAGGCCGCAGACTCTATTCTGCAACTGTGGGGCAGGTTCACCTCACGCGCCCAAAGGAGATACCACACCATGCCGGTACAGAAGACCGATAAGATTTGGTACAACGGGAAATTCATCAATTGGGACGATGCGCAGCTGCACGTCCTTTCCCACGTAGTCAGCTATGGCTCCGGCATTTTTGAAGGCATTCGCTGCTACGAAACCCCCAGCGGCCCGGCCATTTTCCGTCTGCACGAGCATATGCAGCGCCTGCAGAACTCCGGCAAGATCTATCGCATGGAACTGCCTTTCACCGCCGACGAATTCAGCAACGCGGCATGTGAACTGGTACGCCTGAACAAAATGGGCGCTTGTTACGTGAAACCCATCGTGATTCGCGGCTACGGCGAAGTAGGTGTAAATCCGCTCGGCTCGCCGGTGGAGTGCTACATCGCTTGCTGGAGCTGGGGAGCCTATCTCGGGCCCGAAGCACTGGCGAAGGGCGTTGACGTTTGCGTAAGTACCTGGGCGCGCATTGCGCCGAACACTCTGCCTGCCATGTCCAAGGCGGCCGCCAATTACATGAACTCTCAGTTGATCCGCATGGAAGCTGTCACCAATGGTTACAGCGAAGGCATCGCTCTTGATACCGATGGACATGTCAGCGAAGGTTCCGGCATGAACATTTTCCTGGTTCACGACAATACGTTGTACACACCCCCGCTGGCCGCCAGCATCCTTCCCGGCATCACACGCGACTCCATCGTAAAGATTGCCACGGACATGAAAATCCCAGTGAAGGAAGTTGTAATCCCTCGCGAAATGCTGTACATCGCCGACGAAGTTTTCTTTGTGGGCACCGCCGTAGAAGTCACCCCAATCCGCTCCATCGACAAGATCACCATCGGCAAAGGCGTGGCTGGACCAATTTCGCACCGCATCCAGGAAGAGTTCTTTGCGCTCACGAGCGGCAAAAAGGCCGATCGCCACAACTGGCTGACTCCGGTCAACGCACCGGTAGCCGCAACCCGCTAATCGCCCAAATTGCAGGGGCACCATACATCGTTCCCAGTTGAGATTGCTTTTCTAGAGGCTGATCTTCAGATCGGCGCTTGTTGTTTGTGTCCTGACTGTCTTCTCCAGCGAGCCCGCCGCACACCCGTGTTAGAATCCTTTCGCGTTAGGAGTTGCACGCATGCCATCGCCCGGAGACCTCTCGATGTACAACCTCACGCAAAAATTAACAGCCGAATTCCTGGGAACGTTCGCGCTGATTTTCTTCGGTGCCGGCGCTGTCTGCGTCGACTTTCAGCTCCGCAGCAACAGTACCGGCGGCATCGGTCTGCTGGCTATCGCGCTGGCGCACGGACTGGCTTTCGCCATCATGATCACCGCCCTCGGTCACATTTCAGGTGGCCATTTCAATCCCGCGATCACCATAGGTTTCTGGGTCACCAAGCGGCTGAATACGCTCGATGCTCTTTGCTACTGGGGCGCGCAACTGCTGGGCGCCACCGCTGCGGCTTTTCTGCTGAAACTGGTCATCCCCGTGGAGACTTGGCGCACGGCTGCCCTCGGCACACCCACCCTGATGCCGGATTTTCCCCGCTGGAGCGGTCTTGCGCTGGAAGCTACCACCACATTTTTCCTGGTGCTGGTCGTTTTCGCCACCGCGGTCGACGAGCGCGGCACGTTCCGCTCGGTTGGCGGCTTCGGCATCGGCTTGACCATGGCGCTGGGAATTATCGTCGCCGGCCCCTACACGGGTGGAGGATTGAATCCCGCGCGCGCCTTCGGTCCGGCCTTCGCGTCCAATCACTGGCTGAATCAGGGCGTCTACTGGATCGGCCCGTTGATCGGCGGCTTCCTGGCGGGCCTGCTCTACGACTCGCTGTTCATCCGCAACTCAGAGGTGTGAAGCGAGGAGAAATTTCTCTTATCTCTCAAGCGGCAGATTTACTGCTCCTCAGAAATCCAGTCGCAACGCAATCTGCATCACGCGCTTATCCGTGAGCGTGGCATTCGCCACACCGAACGAGTCGGGAAAGTCGATGCTCGCGCTGACAGAGTGTGGATCGTAGCGGACACTGTTGGTGACGTTGAACACTTCCCAACGGAATTGCAGGTTGACGCGTTCGGTAACCTTAAACGTCTTGTCCAGTCCGGTGTCCCAGCTGTAGTAGCCGTCTCCACGCATCGGATTTCGAGTGCCAGACTGCCCCGGCAACGAGACAATGAATGCATTGAACACCGCGGTAGGATTGTTAAACATTTGCGGGCCCTTTCCTGCGCGTGCGCCGGGAACCGGCGCAACCAGCTGGCCGAACCCTTCGATGTCCCAGTTCGTCGGCCAACGTGATCCGTTATCCATCATGAAGGGCAGTCCGCTGGTCCAGCGCACGATGCCAGTGAGCTGCCAGCCTCCCAGAATCGCGTCGACCATTCGATTGCTGTTGGACATCCAGTGGCGTCCACGGCCCACCGGCAATTCCCAGAGGTAGTTCGCGTTGATCTGGTGGGTCATGTCGAAATCCGAAACTCCACGAAGCTGCGAAGGATTCCAGCTGTTGATGATCTGAGCGTAGTTGTTCGCGCCGGAAGTAGCCAGGCGCTCCGCCTGTGAAGTCCAATCGATGGATTTGGAATACGTGTAGTTAAAGTCGGCCTGCACTCCATGCTGGAAATTGTGGCGTAGCACGAGTTCCAGCGCGTTGAAGCTGGAGGTGCCAATTGACCGCCAGGCGTAGAGCGCGGAATATTGCGCGTGGTAGAAGCGGAAAGGATCGTAGGTGTGATCGCCGACGTTAATTCCGGCGCCGCTAAGCGAATCCGGCAAGTCCAACTGAAAGAGCGCGTAGGTTTCGTTCCCGGGATTGTTCAAAAACGATTCATACACGTTCTGCGTGGCGCTCAACACGCCATAGCCCGTATCCACGTTTTGCAGTGTTGGAAAGAGTGTCTGCCAGTAGGGGATCTGCGGAATCTGACTGACGTCTGTTCCTGTCCTGGCGAGCTTCGCTAACTGTGTTGCAGCCTGGAAATACGTCGTGCCTGCGGCTGCCAGATTCAGCGGCATGGCCACGTCCTGCTGGACCAGTAACCGGTGAGCGAGTCGTCCCACATAGGAAATTTCTACCGAAGTGGACGGCGTCAATTGTCGGGTGACGGAAAGATCCAGCATGTGCGAGTAAGGATTGTTCACCTTATTGTCCACTCCCCAACTGATCGCGAACTGGCTTTGATCCGGTGTGGCGGGAAAGCCGCCTGCGGGCGCTGGTGGCAGAAGCCCGTCAGGGATAGTGGAGATGCCTGTAAACCGTGGCGACGTCGTGGTGCTCAGAACGCCAGGGGGGTTCGAAATGTTGCTGGAAAGTCCGAACGAACCCGAGGTGTCAAACGAGTTCACAATCGCCGCGCCAAAGTGGTCGTATATCAATCCGTATCCAGCACGAATAGAACTCTGCCCGGGCTTTCCAAAGATCGCGGCAGCGATTCCTCCATCGAACGAGGGAGACCATGCCAGCGCGATGCGTGGCGAAAGCGTGCCTGCGCCCGCCGACCAGAAATCGCTTTTACCGTTCGACCGGCCGTTCAAGTCGAACGACGCGTCTTGCACGTTGCTGGCGGATCCGCCGTTCACGCCTTCCTGCGCGCTCGCCAGGTAATAATCAGACAGGGCGTAGGGGCTGCACGTAGTTCCCGAGAGCAAACATGGTCCAACTTGCAGTCCGTGAATTTCGGTGGGCACTTGCAGATAGCTGTATTTCAAGCCAGCGGTGACGGTCAAAGTCTTCAATACGCGCCAGGAATCCTGGGCATACAAATCGATTTCATTCCAGTGATATTCACGCTTGACCGGTGCTCCTAGCGGCAAGGGGTTGCCACTGTGATCGTAATTGTAGATCGCGTCGCCTTCCGTCACCACGCCGACAACATCCATGATTCCGCTGTCGTAGTTGTAACCAAAACTGGGATCAACAGCAGGAAAACCAGCAATCGCAGGATCGAGTGGTGAGCCGGAATTTGCCACGGCAGAGGAGGGCCCTAGCCATCCGGTGTTGATCTGCCCATCCGGAAACGAGTTCGCTGTGCTCGAACGGCTGTTGTGAATCACGCGCAGATTCGCGCCGAATGAAAGGCTGTGAGCCCCCTTCGTCCACGAAACGTCGTCCACGAAATTGTTTACCGGGATAATGAAATCCTTCGAGCGCGAGAAAGATACTGGCGAGTCAAGTCCCTGCAAACCCACCGATGGCTCCGTGGAGATTCCTGAATTCGTTCCTCCCTGTCGCGTAAATCCCCAGCGGAAATTGTTCACCAGGTTGGGCCGGAGAATTGCCGTGTAGCCGAATGCGAATCCCTTGCTGTTTGTCAACGTGGTGCTAGAAGCAGGTTGCCCGGGAAATTGCGGAGCCCCCGGTTCTGTGTCGCCCATCAGATTGCCGCGCCAGAAAAACACATTGTTCTTCGTCAGGTTGTAATCCAGGCGTGCGATGTATGTGTTGTAGCTGCGGTGCACCGTGCTAACGAAGCGATACCCAAATGTATTGTAGCCGTCGCCAATTCCCGAGAAAACGTTGGCTCCGGGATAGGTGTTGAGCACTGTTCGCATGGCCTCGTTCACACCCACTCCTTGCGGATCCATGCCCAGGATATCGTTCGGGCCCACTGCAAAATAACCGGGGCCAACCATATAGTTTTTCCCACTGACGCCTTCCGTACTTCCGCCAGGACAAGTGGCCGTATCAAGCCCCCCACTATCCGTTTGCTGGCACAAATACTGCACTACGCCATCCCGCATGCTGTCGCCTGGCACGGTCCGGGTCTGCACCTCGCCTTCCGCGTCACGCCGCCCTTCATAGTTCACAAAGAAAAACAGCTTGTCCCTCAGGATAGGACCGCCGATGGAACCACCAAATACATTGCGGATGAGTTGTGGTTGCTTGTTCGGCTCATCATTGGCGAGTTGCGTCTGCTTGTTGAAGTAATCGTTGGCGGTGAACAGCGCGTTGCGATTGTATTCATAGAGTCCGCCGTGGAACGTGTTTGTGCCGCTCTTGGTGACCAAGGTGACTTGTGCGCCGGAACCGCGCCCTGCATCGGCGTTCGGATTGCTCGTCGTTACGCGGAATTCCTGCACGGAATCCTGCGTCATGCGCAGCACGCTATTGAACGCATAGCCGTAGTTCTGGTCGTTTACGTCAATACCGTCGAGCGTTACGTTGGATTGGTCACTGCGCGCCCCATTCACCGCACCACTTCGCGAATCGCTATTATCGTTGCCGGCGAATTTGCCCAGGAAGGTCACACCGGGCTCAAGACTCAGCAATTCCACCACGTTGCGTCCCTCAATCGGCAGGGTGGAGACCTGCTTCTCCGCAAAGGCGTTGCCGAGCGTGGCATCCGTGGTATTCACAAGCACGGCCGCTTCGCTATCGACGATCACTTCCTGCTTCATGCTACCCACGGAAAGCGTAATTTCCACGTTGTTGGCGGTAGCCACCAGCAGTTCAAGCCCATCGCGATGGGCCGGCTGAAATCCGTCCGCCGTAACTTCTAGAGAATACTTTCCTGGCTGCAATTGGTTGAACTCATAGGTCCCGTTACTGTCGGTTTGTGAGGACCGTTCTGCACCCGTTGTGCCCAGAGTCAGCTTTACTTTGGCGCCGGGCACAATGCCACCGCTGGCATCGACTACCCTTCCGTGTAAACTAGCCACGGACTGCGCGTAAGTTGAGCCGGTAACTATCCCAAGTACGGCCAACAAAAACACCAGTTTTCTGAACACGGGAATCCCTCTGTTGAATTGACAATAAATGCAGCTCCTCCTCTTTGCTCTGGAGCTATACAGGTGTGACCCGACCTGGAGCGGAGGTGAGTGCCGGCATTTTACACAAAATTGCCAAGAGTCGAGCGTCTTTTGTTTTCCGGGGGGGATCCCGCGCCATTCGGCAACTTTCCGTCTGCAGCCTGTCCCCTCGCTCAGGTAACTACACAGCAACGCCCGTTTGCGCATTTCTTGTTGGCCCCCGCCATGGGTGCTAGTTTCAGAAGGGAATCTGCTTGTTGCGGGGTGTCTGCACATGGCTCTAAGCATCGACGATCTGTTGCGTCGCGCGGTTGAGAACAAATCTTCCGACTTGCACCTTAAGGTCGGTAACCACCCGTATTTGCGCGTGGATGGCTTGCTGACGCCGCTCACCGATATTCCCCGTATTACGCCGGAAGAAATGCTCTCGATGGCCTTTAGCATGATGACCAACCGGCAAAAACAGAAATTCAAGGAAACTGCCGAACTGGATATGGCCTACGGCGTTGCGGGTTTGGGGCGCTTCCGCGTGAACGTATTTCAGCAGCGCGGCAACGTGGGAATGGTCTTGCGTGTGATTCCCACCAAGATTCGCACCGTTGAGGAATTGAACCTCCCGCCGGTCATCGCCAAGATTTGTGAAGAGCAGCGAGGGCTTGTGCTGGTTACGGGAACTACCGGTTCTGGTAAGTCCACCACGCTGGCGGCGATGATTGACCGCATTAACGCCAACCGGGCCGATCATATTATTACGATCGAGGACCCGATCGAATTTCTTCATCGCGACAAGCGCAGCTTCATCAACCAGCGCGAAGTGGAAGTCGACACCGCGAACTTTTCCACGGCCTTGCGCGCCGGACTTCGTCAAGACCCCGACGTAATCCTGGTCGGCGAAATGCGCGACCTGGAAACCATTTCTACTGCTCTGCTGGCCGCGGAAACCGGTCACATGGTTTTCTCCACATTGCACACGTTGGACGCCACCGAAACCATTCAGCGTATTATTGCGGTCTTTCCGCCGCCCGAGCAGAAACAGATTCGTTTGCAGCTTGCCGCCACGCTGAAAGCAGTCGTTTCGCAACGCCTGGTGCGCCGCGCCGACGACAAAGGGCGCGTGCCAGCGGTCGAAGTCATGATCGCCACCGGATACATCCGGGATTGCATCATCAACGCGGATAAAACGCGCCTGATTCACGACGCGATTGCCGCCGGCACTTCGCAGTACGGCATGCAGACCTTCGACCAGTCACTGTTCGATTTGTACAGCAAGGAACTGATCACGCTTGACGAGGCTTTGATGCGCGCCTCTAACGCCGACGAATTCAAGCTGCGTATACAGGGTATTCGTTCCGCCGCCGACGCCGCGCGCGAAGAAATGGCTTCGCAAATGGCCGACTTCGAGCGTTTTGCGCGCAAGTAGGAAACAGTCACAGCCAACGCTTCATCGTTCTGAGCCAGCCTGAACCAGGCTGAGCCAGGCTTGTCCCTCTGATGATCAGGGTGTATCATCCCTCGGTTCTACCAGCCGAAGCTTTCTTTTGCACCTTCGCTAAAAAGGAGACTGCTATGGATCGCCTGATTCCCTTTCCTGGTCGCCGACACTTTTTGAGGACCTCCGCTGCGCTGACTACAGCCATTGCTGGCGCTTCGCTGCTCACATCGCCAACAGCTTACTCAGAGGATGCAGACATCAACATCATCGGGCCAAAGAAAGGCTATTCGCCACAAATCGGCACGCTGGTTTCAGAGATGGCCTGGATGCGCATGGTGGTGCTTATGTCCGTAAAGGGCATGACACAAAAAGATCTGGATTTTCTATTCGACGCGAAGGCGAACACCATTGGCGCGCTGTTGCTGCACCTGGCCGCCACGGAGACCTTTTATCAACTGAATACGTTTGAAGGACTGGATGGGGACAAGATTCCGGAATCATGGAAAGAAAAATGGGGCATGCCCATGGAACTGGGCGAACCGGCGCGCAAAGGAATAAAGGGGCACGATCTCGACTACTACCTGAACATCATTACAGAGACTCGCGAAAAAACCCTCTCAGAATTTCGCAAGCGCGATGATTCTTGGCTGATGTCTGTCGATAAAACTTGGGGCTGGGGCCCGACCAACAACTACTGCAAGTGGTTTCACGTGTGCGAACACGAATCCAACCACAATGGCCAGATTAAATTTCTGAAAGCCCGTCTGCCGGGAGCAAAGCCCGCATCGGAGTAAAGAATCCGTTCCGGTAGAGTTGCCGGAGATGTCTGCAAAAGAAAAGAACTCACCAGAGCTGGGCCGTGGTGAGTTCTTTCCGGGCGGAGAATAATTCCTCCCCACTACATGCAAAAAACTTCCGCGGCAACTTCTTAATTGAAATACGCCGCGTTCTTACCTTCAAATGGCTGGTGCTCTGCCGGCATATCGTCCAGAGCGAAAATCGAACCGGTCGGGCAAACCGGGATGCACGCACCGCAATCGATGCAATCTGCCGGGTTTACATAGAGCTGCGTGGCGGTGGCAAAATCGGGTTCATCTTTTGTGGGATGGATGCAATTCACCGGGCAGGTTTCAATGCAGTGCTCATCCTTCGTACAGCTATCAGTAATCACGTAGGCCATGTTCCATTCTCCCCGGGCGGTAGGAGCAATCGATATGCCAAGCTGGCAAACCGGCAACTCCTGAGTTATCAACCGACCGGAGACGTTGATCCTAATATCGGACTGGATTGGGGTGCGTGATCTGGCGCAGGTACTGCGGGTTCGTTAGTCGAGCACTCCTTCCGCTTACCGGCGAGCCGCCGCGGCTGCCTGTTCGATCGCCTGCAATCCACGCAAAAACTCCGCTTCTGGCGGGTAGCCGAAACCGACGCGAAAGTGGCGTCGATCCTCACCAAACCAGTGGCCGGGTCCGACGGCAGTCTGGGTATCTCCCAGAAGCACGTCGTAGAACTTGTCGATGTTGATTCCGGCACTGTGGCGGATGCGCGGAAAGCAGACGGCGCCGCCCGCCGGTTCCACCCATTCCAGATAGTTTTGTTTGCTCATCCAATCGCGCAGTGCGGTGAAATTCTTCCAGGTTCGTTCTTTGGCGCGAACGAGGATTTTCTGTTTCTGCTCGAAGCATTTCAGCGCGACATGTTCGTCGAGGACGGATGTACAGATGGAGACTTGCTCCTTTGCGGCTAGAAACAGTTCCATTAGATCAGGATCGCGGCACACCAGCCAACCGATGCGAATTCCGGGAAGGCCGTAGGCTTTCGACAAGGAGGAGACGCTGATGACGCGATCAGAGAGTGCGGCCAGGGGCGGCAAGGTGATCCCGAACGCCATTTCGCGATAGGTCTCGTCAAAAACCAGGAGCGCGCCGCGCGATTCGACTAAGCGGACAATGTCTTTCAATTCGTCGAGACTCATCATGGTGCCGGTGGGATTGTGCGGCACGGTCAGGCTCAGGATCTTTGTACCTTTGGTAAGGCGGTTGTCGACTTCCTGCAAGTGCAGGCGATAGCCCTGCTCGAAGATCAGCGGCAACTCCACGACATTCGCTTCCAGAGCGCGCGGCGTTTCCAGATTTGTGGAGTAATTCGGTTTGGCGATGACGATGCGATCGCCCGGCTTCTGCAAAGAGGCGGCGATCAAAAATAATGCTCCTGCGGCTCCGGCAGTAACCAGAACGTGATTCGACTTTAAACCGGTTCCTTCGGCAGCAATGTGTTCACGCAATTCCGGCAAACCGCGGTGCGCGGGATAGGATAGCAGCAACTCCTGGAGGTCCACCCCAAGCTCGCTGAGTTTCAGATCGCTAACGGAGCTTTCCGAAAGATTATTCTTGATCGTGGAATAGCCCAACTCTTCAGGCGATTCAATTTCAATGGCCATGCGACGAAAGTTCATAGCCAAGGAATGTAGCACACCCGATTAGAACGACCCGGAGGGGGGAACGGTTTCAGGGAGGATGCGGCCCCGGAGAAGCGGCGCGACTTCAGAAGCTCCGGTGGAAGTACTCTGCAGCAACCATTCGGGGCTGAGCTCAATGCGCAACACATTTAGATGGCCCACGCGCACTTCGATTGGCGAGGAAACCACCACGGGCACGTATAGCGATCCGTTCGGGGACTGCAGCGCGTGGACTTCTCCACTCTCTGTGAAGATGCAGCTTGCTCCGCCTGCACCGCAGGAATTCTTTGCGGGTAGTTGCATAGTCTGCAGTGAGGTGGCATCGGCGAGGCGTAGACGGAACTGGTAATACGTTCCAGCGGGAATGCGACCCACCAAAGTGCCAGGCAATGCCACAGCATCTCGATCCGAATGTTGCTCAAGCTTCAGTTGCAGAGGTTTTCTCGCCAGATTTGGCGCAATCTCGAGCCAGTCTGGCGAGTTCTCATCAGCTACGGCACCGGGATGTAATTCGACGTCGCTTACAGACAATTGAACCCCGGAAACTTGCCGTGTGGCGGAGCATCCCGTGCAAAGGGGAGCGAGTTGCACGTTCAGACGAATAACGGCCTGAGTCTGTAAGCCGGAACAGACGGATGGGAGATTGCCCGTGGTGACATTGAACGAATTGTTGGGCGGATTGATCACGCCCACAAAGCAGGTGTCGCTGTTGCAGCCGGCTAAAAAGAGAAGCACGAAGGCGGAGATGAGGCCAAAACTCGACCGAGAAGGAAAAAACTTCATGAACAACGATGGGTAGGTCATGGCTAACTCACAATCCGCCGCGGAGGTACTGATCCCATTTTACGCCCCGGGGCGGAAATGTGCACGCGCAGCCGCCATCGCACGGTTGCCGAGAAACTCTCGCCACTAGCTACTCGCCATTACTTCTTCTATGCTGCTCGTATGTGGGAGAAACCACGCCAGGTCGAGACGGAATCGGCGCTGTATGAGGCTGCGATCAAGATATTGATGCGGCGCGCGCATTCTGTGCACGAGATGAACAAAGCGCTGGCGCGGCGCTGCGCTGACGAAAAACTGGTGAAGACGGTGCTGGCGCGACTGAAAGCGCAGAATCTACTCGATGACGCTCGGTATGCAAAACAGTTTGCGCGGATGCGCACGGAATCGCGGAAACAGGGGGCGTTTCGCATCGCGCGCGATCTGCGGGCGCGGGGAATTCCCGACCGGCACATTGAAAAAGCGCTGAAGGATTCGGCGGAAGAAAATGACCCGGCCACCATGGTGCGACATCGAATTGAGCGGAGATTGAAACTATTCCGCGGCGAAATCAGCGACAAGAAAATCGCCTCGCTCTACCGTTCGTTGGTTGCAGCAGGATTTCCTCCGGATATCATTCGCAAGGAATTGTTCCGGATCACGCGGGAAGAAGTGCCAGATGTGGAAGTGGAGTAGTTTTCCGTCGAGATATTCCCGAAAAAGCGAATTTGTCTCTGACGAAACAAATATCGGCCTGCCGACACCTTGGCTTTGTTTTCGGACGCAAATGCATTGCAGGAACTGCAAGTGATTGCTTTTTATAGAGCGAGCAGATGCTTTGCAGGCCAAATGGGGCCTGCGTTTGAGAGCTGCGATAAAATGCAGGCGGAATGTCGGCCGGCTTTTTCGGACTTGTCGACGGGTCTCGACCGAGTACCGCAAGATGGTCAGGATTGACCGTGCCCCTGCACCGGGACGCGAAGTCTGCCGTCGTTCCGCCGTAGTCCAAATGTACCTCCGGGGGCCACCACACAACCCTGCATCCACTCTATTTGGCGGCTATGCGATAATCTTGTGTTCAGAATTGATGCTGGATTGAGGCGGACGTGACTAGGAACGACAAAAGCAAATTGAGCGGCAACGAGATACGCGAAAGGTTCCTGCAATTCTTTGAGGGCCAAGGACATCGGCGGGTGAAGAGTTCTTCGCTGGTGCCGCATGGCGACCCCACGCTGCTGTTCACCAACGCGGGCATGAACCAGTTCAAGGACGTTTTTCTGGGCCTCGAGAAGCGCGACTACACGCGGGCGACGACTTCACAGAAATGCGTGCGCGCGGGTGGCAAGCACAATGACCTCGAAAATGTGGGCTTCACCAAGCGGCATCATACGTTTTTTGAGATGCTGGGAAATTTTTCGTTTGGCGATTATTTCAAGAAGGATGCAGTTGCCTACGCTTGGGAATTGATTACTTCGCCGCAGTGGTTCGCAATTCCGAAAGAAAGACTGTACGTCACTATTTTTGGCGGCGCGGAAGTTGCACCCGGCACAACACTGGGAGTCGATCAAGAAGCGCAGGGCTTCTGGCGGGAGCAGCGAGTCGATCCTGACCGCATCTTCGCCATCCCGGGTTTGAAAGACAATTTCTGGGCCATGGGCGATACCGGGCCCTGCGGTCCATGCAGCGAAATTCACTACGACATGGGCGCGATTGCCTCAGAGGAAGGCCACACGGACTGCAAATTCCCATGCGATTGCGGACGCTACGTGGAAATCTGGAACCTGGTGTTCATGCAATTTAACCGCGATTCCGGCGGCACACTGACTCCCCTGCCGAAGCCATGCGTGGATACAGGTATGGGGCTCGAGCGTCTGGCGGCCGTGCTGCAAGGAGTGATTTCCAATTACGATACGGATTTCTTTACGCCCCTGCTGGATCGCGCCGCGCAGTTGACCGGCGTAGATGAAGCAAAGGAACTGAAGACCGAGGATCAAAAGCATGCTGCGGCATCCCTGCGCGTTATCGCCGATCATGCACGCGCGACAACCTTTCTGATTACCGATGGAGTCCTGCCATCGAACGAAGGGCGCGGCTATGTGCTGCGCAAGATCATGCGGCGCGCAATTCGTCACGGACGATTACTTGGAGGGAGCAAACCTTTTCTCTACGAGATGGTGAACAGCGTTCGCGAGTTGATGGGCAAAGCGTATCCCGAACTTCTCGAAGCAAACGCTGCGCGAGTTCCAGACATCGTTTTGAGTGAGGAGAATCGCTTCGGACACACGTTGGATATCGGCCTGCGAAAACTGGAAGAGGAATTGAAGCCACTCTCTGAAAAGCCAGGATCCATTTACTCCGGCGAGAGTGCCTTTCGTTTGTACGACACGTACGGTTTGCCGATGGATTTCATCCTCGACGCTGCGCGGGACCTCGGCGTGCAATTGGATGAAGTGGGCTTTGAAAAGGCCATGCAGGAGCAGCGCACGCGGGCACGCGCTTCCTGGAAGGGTGGGTCAAAGGATTCGGCAAATCCAGCGTACGCCAGGCTGGCTGAAACCTTCCTGACCGAAAAGGATTTCTATTCCTCGACGACGGCGAAGGATTGCCGGATTGAAGCAATCATCACCAGTAGCGGCGCGATCAACGAACTGAAACTCGGCGAGAAAGGCGAAGTGGTCTTGGACCGCACCGTGATTTACGCGGAATCTGGCGGGCAGGTGGCGGATACCGGTATGTTTTATGACCACACGGGACTGCTGCCGCTGGCCGAGGTGACCAACGCGTATTACCCGGTGGCGGGACTGGTAGCGCATCGCGTCACGGCTAAAGAGACGCTGCGCGTCGGCGATCGCGTCACGGTGGTGGCCGATGCGGAGCGACGGGCGCGCGTGATTCGCAATCACAGCGGAACGCACTTGGTGCATGCGGCTTTGCGCAACATTCTGGGCACGCACGTGAAGCAGGCCGGCTCGTTGAACGCTCCGGACCGTTTGCGCTTCGACTTTTCGCATTTCGCACCGGTCGACGGGGAACAGCTACACGACATCGAGCAACAGGTGAACGAAGAGATCCGCTTGAACACCCCGATCGAAACTGGCGTGATGTCACTCGAGCAGGCGCTAGCTTCGGGCGCGCTGGCTTTCTTTGGCGACAAATACCCGGAGAGCAATGTGCGGGTGGTGACCATTCCCGATCCTCGTGCACCGCACGGGTTTTACTCCAAGGAATTGTGTGGCGGCACGCACGTGCACCGCATCGGCGACATCGGTGTGCTGAAAATTGTGAGCGAAGAGTCGGTGGCGGCGGGCGTTCGACGCATCGAAGCCGTAACGGGAGTGGGGGCGCTAGTTCATTACCAGCACCAGGCACATACCCTGCGGGAGTTGGCGTTCAAACTGAACGTGGCCGAGGACAGCCTGCTGGCCAGCGTGGAAAAGCTGTCGCAGACGGCCAAACAATTGGAAAAGGACTTGGGCGCACAGAAACGCAAGGGAGCGCTCGAGCAACTAGAAGCGCTTTTTGGACAGGTACAGACCATCAAGGGCGTGAAGGCGGTCATCGGCGAGGTGGAGAACGTCGACCGGGAGGGGCTTCGGCAACTGGTCGATGCGCTGCGGCAAAAGCTCGGCTCTGGCGTAGTAGTGCTGGGGATGCCGGACGGGGAGAAGGTGGCCCTGATCGCGGGGGTAACCAAGGATTTGACGGCTAAAGTCCATGCTGGCAGGCTGATACAGGCCTTAGCGAAACAAATAGGCGGTTCAGGCGGTGGCAGGCCCGATCTGGCAGAGGCTGGCGGTAAAGACACAGCTGCCCTAAAAATGGCCTTACAAACAGTTCCTAGCCTGCTGGACCCATTGCTATAATTCCCCCCGGTAGCAGCAGGGCCCGAGCTCCGCAGTTCGGCGTCGTTGCAGGTCTGTCACCCGTGTGTTTTGTTGAGTTTCTGGTGATGGGTAGAATCCCTAAAGATTGGTTTAGAGAAGCAACCTATGCCTTCCCCAAGGCGAATTCACAGCCAAGCGAGACAAGCAGCAATACGTGTAGCCTTCGTGCTTTTTGTGGCTTTTGCAGGGTTGTTGGCTAGTTCGCAACCGGCCAAAGCTCAGATCATGACGGTGACGAACTTTGACGGACGCCGGTTGTTTGTGAATTCAGAACCGCCCCTCAAGGCGGCACAGAAGTCGCTCGCGGCGCATCCAAATATTTACCTGCAAGGCGAGATGAGTTTTATGGGCGGGAACCGTCGCCCGATGAGCATAGACCGGGACGGCGTGGATCAGTTGGTACGAGAAGCGGCAGAACGGCATCGAGTGGATCCGGCGCTGGTACGGGCGGTGATTGAAACGGAATCGAATTGGAATCCTGGGGCCTTCTCACGTAAAGGGGCCATAGGACTGATGCAATTGATTCCAACGACGGCGCAAAGATTCGGGGCCAGCGATGCCTTCAACCCGAAGCAGAATGTGGACGCCGGGGTAAGGTATTTGAAGACGTTGCTAGAACGATACAACGGCAACTTGGATTTGGCATTAGCAGCGTACAATGCTGGTGAAGGAGCGGTGGACAGAGCTCATGGGATTCCGGCTTATCGTGAGACGCGAAACTATGTACAGAAAGTGCAAAACGCGTATTATCGGCCGGGATCGGGACGGCTCGATAGTGCTTACGCCCGCGCAAACGCCATCCATCGTGAAATGGATGCCAACGGGCGCATCATTTTCACCAACGAACAATAAGGACAAATCGGCACTCGTTTGCTCGGAAAGCAAGCCGGGAATGAAGTTCGGGGCAAAAAATTTCCACAAGATCTTCGCCGTCGTTTCGCTGGGTTTCACCCTGCTGGGAATTGGTGTTGGTCCCTACCCCGCGGGGGCCGCGTCCAACAACAGCAGCGTAAAGCGCGACGCGGCGGGCAATCAGTTTGGACGCGCCGAGGAACTGCGCGAGACCTTAAATGCCAAGGCGTCGGACAAGCGAACCCTGGCGGAATACAAGCAGGTTGTTAACTCTTATCGTCGCGTTTACATGATTACTCCGCATGCAGCGCAGGTGCCGGAAGCGCTGATGGCCGTTGGCGAATTGAACAGCGAGATGGGCGACCGCTTTGGACGAAGCTATTACCAGGCAGCCGTAGATTCCTACCAATTTTTGATGCGCGAATATCCTGCGAGCAAATACATACCGGATGCAATGTTCCGCGTGGCTGGACTAGAGAAGGACCAGCTGGGCGATCCCGCAGCGGCGACCAAGGGTTTTCAAGATTTCCTGAGAAAATATCCACATTCACAGAAAAAACGCGAAGTGCAGGAAGCGTTGGCGGAACTAGCCTTGCTGAAAAGCGCGGAAACCGGGCAATTGGATGCGAACAGCGCTTCTCCTGCCCCCGGGAATGCCCCGCCAACGGCACGAAGTGCGGCTTCTGCACCTTCGACTACCCGGAGCGTTGCAGCATCAGCAACCCCCACGACTGTGCCGGTGAATGAGGAAAGTGCGGAAACGCCAAAACTCGCGGGGAAGAGCGGCGGTGAAAGAGCTCGAACTGTCGAAGTTCCTCACATAAAAAAGATTAAGGCGAATGTAACCCCGGGCAGCACGGAAGTGATTATCGAACTGGAAGATTCCGTACAGTACGCTTCCGGAAGAATCGCCAACCCGGACCGGATTTATTTTGATTTGCACGCAGCGAAGCTGAGCCCGAATGTGGCGCACGGAAACGTGGCGATAAGCGGAGACTTGCTGACAAAAGTTCGCGTGGCGCAGAACCAGTCTGGGGTTGTACGCGTGGTGCTGGACGTGAATGGCGTGCAGGATTATGCAGCTGCACTGGTGAAGAAGCCGACGCGACTGGTGATTGAATTGTACGGCGGTGTGCCCGCGAAGCAGGACGTGGTACAGTCGGCGGCCACGATTCAGACGACAAAGAGCAAAGCAAAAGCTGTGGATGCTGCGGTGGCATCGCAGATGGCTTCGGCGGAAGCAGCGGACTTGACCGCGGAGGTGGACAAGAATGAAAAGCCGCTAACCGTGGCGGCAAAAGATGCCCCTGTGCCCGCGGGGACAGCCGCTTCGCCAGCGCCGAACGCGGCGGCGACGGCCAGCACAAAAAAAGACCCCGCATCAGGCTCGCTGGTGCGCGCGAAGAACGGCAAAGGCACCAAGCCAGACCTGGTGCAGCAGACCCCGATTCCGCAGCTAACGCGGGATGGGCAATCGACATTGACGCGAGCCCTGGGATTGAAGATCGGGCGCATCGTGATTGACGCCGGGCACGGCGGACACGATACCGGAACGATCGGGCCGACCGGCCTCATGGAAAAGGATTTGTGTCTAGATGTGGCGCTGCGGCTAGGTAAGCTGATCCAACAGAAATTGCCGGATACCGAGATCGTGTACACGCGCTCCGATGACACATTTATTCCCCTCGAAGAGCGCACGCATATTGCCAACGAAACCAAAGCCGACCTGTTCGTGTCAATCCACGCGAATTCCAGCCCTGACCACGGTGCACGGGGCGTCGAAACCTACTACCTGAACCTGAAGGGTTCGCCGGAAGCGATGGAAGTGGCGGCACGGGAAAACGCGGTGTCACAAGGCAGCATTCACGACCTTGAAGACATGGTGAAGAAGATTGCGCGGACGGAAAAGATTGACGAGTCCAGGGAATTGGCGGGAGACGTTCAGGATTCCCTCTCCAAGCGGATACAGAAGACGGCCAAGCCGGTGAAGAACCGTGGGGTGCGCAAGGCGCCGTTCGTGGTGCTGATCGGCGCGGACATGCCGTCGATCCTGACGGAGATTTCCTTCTTGAGCAATCCGGCGGACGAGCAACTGATGAAGAAACCGGAACACCGGCAGCGGATCGCCGAAGGCGTATTTGCGGGCGTGAGTTCGTACCTGCAGAGCATGAACAGTATGAACGTGGGCACGTCGGGGAAGCCGGTCAAGCCCGCGGTGGTCTCCACAGTTGAACAATCCAGGAACTAAAACTAAGCTACCGGCATCTAAGATACAGGTGCAATGCGAAAGCCGACCTATCTAGTCTTGTTGACGGCGGTGATTTGTTCCCTGGGCGCAAGCGCTGCCGATACTTCCCTGCTGCCGGACCAGTTCGGGGCATGGCTGGCCGAAGGTCCATCCAAGACCGCCAGCGGACAGAATTTGTACGCGGGATTGGGCGCGGACGCCCGCACGGAGATTCTGAAGGAATCGGGACTGACTCGAATCGAAGAGCGGACTTACCGGAGCGGCGAGAAAGAACTGAAGCTGAGTCTGGACGTGTTTAAGGATCCGACCGGGGCCTATCAGTACTTCACGCATACGACTTCACCGGTTCATCGCAGATTTCCTTTGGGAGATGAAGGTGCGTTTGAGACGGCCAGTGGAAGTATTCTCGTCGGAAATTTTGTCATACTGGTCGGGCCATCGCCGAACTTGAACCCGGAAAGCCTGGCGGGACTGGACAAGAGCCTCGAAACGAAGGCGGACCATACGCCTTATCCCCCATTGAAAATATATGTACCGGGCAAAGACCAGCTCTATGG
This sequence comes from Candidatus Acidiferrales bacterium, assembly GCA_963741165.1. Taxonomy (GTDB): domain Bacteria; phylum Acidobacteriota; class Terriglobia; order Acidiferrales; family UBA7541; genus Acidiferrum. Next base: position 137,086 of record CAVUHB010000006.1, read on the forward strand.
AACGCAGAAATACGCGTTGGGCCCTGTGGGGTTCCGTTCCGGACTGGATCAACTGAATCAGGGATCGTTTCGTGAACTTGGGAAGGAAGTCGGGTTCAACAGCGGCGCGGAAGCGATGCTGGCGAAGTACCAAGCCGGGCGCGATGCTGGCGTGCTAATTCTGCTGGAATATCCAACGCCGCAACTGGCTGAGCAGCACTTGCACCATCTCGAAAAGGCCTTGTCGGCCGCGGCGAGAAATGGCGGCGTGAATGTAGAACGCAAGGCGTCGATGCTTTCGCTGGTGCTCGATGGGAGTTCCAAGGAATATGCGCAGAAATTGCGCGATGCGGTTGATTACGAGACGCAGGTAACGTGGAACGAATCGAGTCACACGGCCACGGACCCGCCCATCCTGGTGATGCTGGTCAGGATCATCGTGTTCACAATGATGTTTATGGGAGTGGCGCTCGGCTTGGGGATTTTGTACGGCGGACTGCGCATCCTTATAAAACGTTCGTTCCCCGGCAAGATTTTTGACCGGCCGCAGGATATTGAAGTCCTGCAGATGGGCTTGTCGGGAAAGAAGATCGACCCCAGTGATATGTATTAAGCAGGTCTGCTGCCGCCGTTTGCAATGCCGCGCTACAAATTGAACGAACCGACCTGAAAGTCGGCCACCACATACCCCGCCCTTCAGAAAAGCACATCTTGGAGATTCAACAAAATAAACTCGCATTCTGATTCCCATCACTAGTACGCATATCGTAAGATGTATTGTTATTCAGCGAGATTATGAGAATTCATACCGATAAGACACCATCGTTTAGAGGCAAAAAAGCAATCTCCGCCATGTGCGGTTTGGGGTTGAGTTACGCCGTTTTGTTTCTTGCCGGTTGTGGCGGTAAGGCGGCCGACGGGCAGGCGGCCGGACCGCAAGCAATGCCGGTGCAGGTGCAGGTGGTGGAATCGCGGGAAATCATCAACTCCACGGAGTACTTGTCGATTCTGAAGTCGCGGCACTCGGCAAACATCAATCCGCAGGTGGAAGGCTACATTACGAAGATCTCGGTGATGTCCGGCGACAGGGTGGCTGAGGGCGCGCCCCTCTTGCAGGTTGACCCATTGAAGCAGCAAGCCACCGTCGAGAGCCAGGAAATGGAACTCTCGGCGCAGGAAGCCGACGTGCGCCTGGCGCAAATCACGATGGATCGAAACAAGAAATTGGTCGCCGATAAGGTAATCAGCCAAGCAGAATTCGACAACGCGCAGATGACCTACGAACATGCCGTAGCGCGACTGCGCTCATTGGAGCACCAGGTACAGCAGGAGCAAGTCCAATTACGCTATTTCGAAGTGAAGGCACCGATGGCGGGGATTGTGGGAGATATTCCTGTGCGTGTGGGTGATCGCGTGGCGGTGTCCACGCTGTTAACGACCGTGGACGAACCGGGAGCCTTGGAGGCTTACATTTATGTACCGGCTTCGCGAGCAGGTAATTTGCGCGTAGGCCTCCCCGTGAAACTGCTGGACGAAAAAGGCAACGTCATGGTGGACACGAAGATTTCTTTCGTTTCGCCGCAGACCGACCAGGAGACGCAAACAGTTCTGGCAAAAGCGGCCGTGCCGAACAGCAAGGCAAGTCTTCGAATTGCCCAGCAGGTGCGCGCGCAAGTGGATTGGGGAACGCGGCAGGGGCCGGTGATTCCCGTGCTGGCAGTGCAAAGAATCAACGGGGAATATTTTGCGTTCCTTGCAGTAAATGAGGGCAAAGGCCCGGTGGCCAGACAAAAACAGTTGAGCCTGGGTGAAGTGACAGGAAACGATTATGCGGTACTGGGAGGAGTGAAGGCCGGAGACCACCTGGTTATTTCCGGCACACAGTTCTTGCAGGACGGCATGCCCGTGATGGAGATGCAGAAGGGGCCCGGCAAACAAGATACCGCAGGTGCGGGGCCAGAACCGGGCGCAAAAGCGAAGTAAATCAGCACTTTATGTAGATAGAACGCAGGGCTTTTACGAGAGAAGGCGGAGAGCGGATTTGTTTGTCGATTTCTTTATTCAGCGGCCGGTATTCGCGACAGTCTGCGCACTATTGATCGTGCTGGGCGGCGCCATCGCCATACCGACACTGCCGATTGCACAATTTCCCGACTTGGCGCCACCGCAGGTGGTGGTAAGCAGCGGATACATCGGTGCCAACGCGCAAGCCGTGGAATCCGCGGTGACGATTCCGCTCGAACAGGCTATCAACGGCGTTCCGGGGATGAAATACATACAGTCGGCCAGCGGCAACGATGGGTCTAGCCAGATCACGGTGACGTTTGACGTGACCCGCAACGTGGACCTAGCCGCTGTCGACGTACAAAACCGCGTCAGCCAGGCGCTCGGCAGGCTTCCGAACGCGGTAAAAAACACCGGTATCATCATCACCAAACAGGCTTCCGGATTTGTGTTCGGCGCCGGCGTGTATTCGGAAACGGGACAATACAGCAGCCTGTTTCTTAGCAACTATCTGGATATCTATGTGAAGGACGCCCTGAAACGAGTGAAGGGCATCGGTGACGTGTTTATATTTGGTGAGCGCAAATATGCCATGAGGGTCTGGCTCGATCCAGCACGGTTGGCGCAGCGTGGAGTGGACGCGACGAATGTCTTGCTGGCGCTGGAAGAACAAAACGTGCAGGTGGCCGCCGGACAGGTCGGACAGCCGCCCTCGAATCCGAAGCAGGCTTATCAGATCAGCGTTCGGGCCATCGGTCGGCTGACGGATCCTAAAGAGTTTGAAAACATTATTTTGAAGGCCGGGACGGACGGGACGCTGGTCCGCTTGAAGGATGTCGGGCGAGCAGAGTTGGGCGCGGAGGATTATGGCTCCCTGCTCCGTTTCGATGGACACGATGCGGTGGGTATCGGCGTCACGCAATTGCCGGGAGCCAATGCGCTCGACGTAGACAAAGCCGCAAAAGTGGAACTGCAGCGGCTTTCCAAGAATTTTCCGCCAGGATTGAAGTATGCAATTGCGTTTGACACCACGGACGTGATCGGAGAATCCATTCGTGACGTGATCTACACCCTCTTTGAAGCGATCCTGCTGGTCGTGCTGGTTATTTACATCTTTCTGCAGGATTGGCGAAGCACCTTTATTCCAGCGATCACAATTCCCGTATCGCTTGTGGGAACGTTTATCTTTATCAAGGCGTTGGGATTTTCGATTAACACACTGACGCTGTTTGGCATCACGCTGGCTACCGGATTGGTGGTGGACGACGCGATTGTGGTTATTGAAAATGTCGAACGCCACATCATGGAAGGGATCACCGAGCCGCATAACGCCGCCAGTGTGGCGATGAAAGAAGTGGCCGGTGCGGTGATTGCGACTTCTCTGGTGCTGATTGCGGTGTTTGTGCCCGTGGCGCTGTTCCCAGGGACCACCGGCATATTGTTCCGGCAATTCGCGCTGACCATCGCGTTTTCCGTTGGAATTTCCGCGTTCAATGCGCTGACGTTGACCCCTGCGCTCTCCGCAATTTTTCTCGGACATCACCGGCAGCGTACAGAAGGATGGTTCTTCCGGCAGTTCAATCGAGCATTTGAAGCGGGTGCATCGCTCTACCACCGGTCCCTACACAAGGTTTTGGAATGGAAATATGTGGCGCTTCTGTCGTTCGCGGCCACCCTTGGAGTTGCGTACTGGCTGTATGTGAGGACGCCACAGGGATTCATTCCCGAAGAAGACGAAGGATATTTGATGGTCATCGTGCAGACTCCGCAAGGTGCCTCGCTCGAATATACGGCTGCGGTGTGCTCCAAGGTGGAACAGGTGGCTTCGCAGGTCCCGGAGATTGACGGAGCATTTACCTTGGTGGGTTTCAGCTTCAGCGGCAGTGCCCCGAATCGCGCCATCATATTTTTGAACCTGAAGCCATTCAACCAGCGCAAGGGACGCGAACACACGGGCCAGGCGATAGTGCAGAAAATGCGCGGACCGCTATTTGGAATTACCGAAGGGCTGGCGATACCGTTTAACCCGCCGGCGGTGCAGGGATTGGGGCAGTTTGGCGGATTCTCTTTCCAAGTGGAGGATCTCGGAAGAAATTCCCTCCAGACGCTTTCCAACGTTACCAACCAGTTGATCGCCGCGGGAAATCAGAGCAAGGAAGTAACCGGGCTGTTCACGAGTTATACGGCGAACGATCCGCAATATCTGGTGAACATCAACCGGGAAAAAGCGAAGAGCTTGCAAGTGCCATTGAGTCAGATCACAGCGGCCCTGCAGGTATTCATGGGCTCCGTTTATATCAACGATTTCGACTTCAACAATCGTTCCTATCGCGTGTACTTGCAGGCGGACCAGCAATTCCGCGCAGAGGCAAAGGATATGCGGTCGTACTATGTGAAGTCCGAGACCGGCAAGATGATTCCCCTGGACGACGTGGTGCAGATCGAGTCGACAGCCAGCCCACAAGTGATTTCGCATTTCAACCTGTTCCGGTCGGCGGAAATTGACGGATCGGCGGCACCGGGACTGAGTTCGGGACAAGGAATATCGGCGATGGAGGGATTGGCGAACAAACTGCTTCCCAAGGGTATGACGTACGAGTGGAGCGGATTGTCGCTGGAAGAAATTCAGTCGAGCGGCAAAGCGGTGATTCTGTTCGGCCTGGGCATGGTGTTCGTGTACCTGACGCTGGCAGCGCAATATGAAAGCTTTGTGCTTCCGTCGATCGTTCTTCTGGGAGTTCCAGTCGCGTTGATGGGAGCGCTGGCGGCGGTGGCGCTGCGCGGATTAACGAATGATGTGTACTGCCAGATCGGGTTGGTCATGTTGATTGGCCTGGCCAGCAAAAATGCAATTTTGATCGTGGAATTCGCGGAACAATTGCAGGAACAGGGCATGACGGTGCTGGATGCAGGTGTGGAAGCAGCGAGAATCCGGTTGCGGCCGATTCTGATGACCTCGCTGGCTTTCATTTTGGGCGTGGTGCCCCTGACGATCGCTACAGGAGCAGGCGCGGCCGGGCGCGTTTCGGTAGGAACGACGGTGGTTGGCGGAATGATTGCAGCGACCTCGCTGAATCTGGTGTTCATACCCGCGCTGTATGTGATTGTGCGGACGCTGGTGCCTCGAAGAAAAGCGGCGGGCGAAGGCCGGGCGACGGCGTAAGAAGTTTGGCAGGTACTACTACAGATCAAATCCAGAACAAGCACTATTGCGACGACCGATCGAGGGAACCCGCTTTTGGCAGAGTTAGAAAAGGGTGGGGCGTCTTCAAGGCATTGTGGGCATCGACACAAGATAGAAAAAAAGACCTCAAGTATTTGAGAGGGTAAGTTTGGCGACGTTGGTGCTGCACATGGGGCAGAAGCGGTGAGTCTTCAAGTCGATCCATTCCACGGCATGAGAAGGGGCCATCACGCACTCGTAGTCATCGCAGTGTGGGAGCGTAAGCGTGTGCCCCAGTTCGTGAACGGATTCTTTTAACAGCCGGTCGCGGAGATTTTTTTCATCTGCAGGCAACCCGTAGAATTCTTGGCGAAGACGATGGTAAGACACAACGGCGGCGTTGCCATGAAGCTGGGCTTCCCCAAATACGAAGGTGAGGATAGGAATATAGAGATCGACGGGAGTGACAGCGAGGAGACGGCCGCCATCGGGAGTGCAGCGTCTTGCGACGGCCGCAAGTATTTCCGTGGAACAATACTGCTGGCGCGTCACGTTGAAGGAGAAGGCAGGAGCCGGCTCTGCCCCGAGGAGTTCGCAGGGCATGCGATATTCGGAGCTAATCCCGGTGGCAAGCTCGGACAAAACCTGCTGCGGGATCGAGCCGAGCGGCAGTAGGCGAATGCGATTCACAGGGCGTCCGCGGTAGCTCTCTTCCACCCATATTTTTTCAGCTTGTTGTGCAGAGTAACGCGATCGATATCGAGAAGCTCGGCGGTCAAGGTCTGATTGCCTCTACATTCTTCAAGCACGGCAAGGATGTGGATTTTTTCCATATCTTCGAGCGTTCGCGAGGTGCCTCCGGCGATGGGAAGCCTGAGGGCGAAATCGCTTTCGCGCAACTCTGGTTCCTGGGCGACGACCATGGCGCGCTCGATGGCGTTTTCCAGTTCACGGATGTTGCCGGGCCACTGATAGCGGTCAAGGAGGGCCATGGCCACGGGTGAAACGCGGTTAATGCGTTTGTTCATGCTGGCGGAGAACTTGCGAACGAAGTGGTCGACGAGGATGGAGATATCACCGCGGCGTTCGCGCAACGGCGGCAGCTGGATTTGAAAGACATTGAGGCGATAGAAAAGATCGGGGCGGAACTTCCCTTCCTCGACGAGTTGTTCGAGGTGTTTGTTGGTAGCCGCAATGCAGCGGAAATCAACATGAATGGGGTGCGAGCTGCCAACGCGGGTGATTTCCCGTTCCTGCAATACGCGAAGCAGGTCGGTTTGCGTTTTCAGGCTGATATCGCCAATTTCATCAAGGAAGATGGTGCCACCATCGGCAACCTCAAAGCACCCCTTCTTGCGATACTGTGCACCGGTAAACGCGCCTTTTTCGTGGCCAAACAGTTCGCTCTCAAGAAGAGTTTCTGCCAGGGCACCGCAATGGAGAACAACGAGCGGATTGTAATGACGCGGACTGGCGGCGTGAATGGCGCGCGCGACGAGTTCTTTGCCGGTCCCACTTTCCCCTGTGATCAGGACAGTGGCTTCCGTGGGACCAACGGTCTGGATCGCTTCAAAAACGCGGACCATCACGGCGCTTTGCCCAACGATTTCCTGGGGACGCACGACCGAGGCAACGGTTTCACGCAGGCGGACGTTTTCCTGTTCGGCACGTTTGTGAGCAAGGGCGTTGTGAACAGTGTGGGCGATATCGTCGGGATCGAAGGGCTTGGAGACGTAGTCGTAGGCACCGTTTTTGAGGGCGCTAACGGCGGTGTCGACCGAAGCGTAGCCAGTCATGATGATGACGAGCATGTCGGGATCGATCTCGTGCATGCGGCGCTGCAGTTCCACACCATCTGTACCGGGCATCTTGATATCGACCAGGGAGAGATCAAAACGCTTCGTCGCCATCTTCGTAAGGGCATCGTGGGCATTTTCGGCCACAGTGACGTCGTAACCCTCTTCACAAAACCATTTGTCGAGCGAGTCACGAACGATCAGTTCGTCATCAACGACGAGTAGATTTGCTTTTGCGGACATGTTAACTCCTTCTCAGACTACCGCGTGAACCGGAACGGCCGGTGGCACAGGATTCCCCTGAATGGGCAAGGTGATACGGAAAGTGGTACCGTGACCAGGCTCAGAGGTAACGGCGATTTTTCCAGCGTGGCGTTCTACGATATTGCGACTGATGGCCAAACCGAGACCCAAACCGCGGCCGTGCTCTTTGGTGGTGAAAAATGGCTCGAACATTTTGGAGAGGACCTCGGGTGGCATACCAACGCCGTCGTCGCGTACTTCAATCTGGATGTCGGTGGAGTCTGGGACGCGGCGCGTCGAAAGAAAGAGGTTTCCCCCGTTGGACATTGCATCGATGGCATTGATGACCAGGGCGAGAACGACCTGCTCGATCTGGCCCTGATCGCAGCGGACCAGGGCGAGATCCGGATTCAATTGCAAGTGGAGTTCGATGTTTTTCAATTTCAATTGGTGCTGGACGAGGCGGACGCAACGATCAAGAATGGCACTCAGGTCCGCAGGTTCACGATTCATCGAAGTGGGCCGGGCAAAAGTCATCAGGTTCTTCACGATCTCGCCGCAGCGGCGGCTTTCTGATTCCACAAGATCGAGCATGGCGATATTTTCGGCATTGGGCGTCGGCTCGCGGGAAAGACGCTTCTTCATCAGCTTCGCGTAGGTAAGAATTCCCGCGAGGGGATTGTTGATTTCATGGGCGACCACGGCCGCGAGCTTCCCGATGGAGGCCATGCGCTCCACCCGAAGCATTTCCTCTTGAGCGCTGCTCAGCTGGCGTGTTTTTTCATCGACCCGAGCTTCGAGGGTACGCGTCCAGGAATTAATCTCCTCGTGTGCTTCGAGCAATTGATGGCTCATGGTGTTAAATGAATTGGCGAGATCCTTGAGTTCCCCATTGGAGGTCACCTGAATTTGATATCCGAGGTCACCAGCACCGATGGCGTGGGTGCCTGCGGTGAGAGCTTTGAGAGGGCCTCCCAGCATATAGCGAACGAACGCGGCGCTTAGAAGGGCCACGCCCAAAACTCCGATAATCGTGTAGATGGCGAGCTGTCGCGTACTCTCGGCAACGTCTCGTTCACTGCGCGCGAGTGAAATATTGGTGTCGAGAATGCCGAGCGTTTTTACTTCGGCGGGATGAGCGTGGCATTCGGCGCTGCTGCAAGCGAGCGAATTTTCAATCGGATCAATGACCCCGAGCGCACGTTCTTTTTTAGGCAGATGGTAGGTGCGGAAACTCTGTTTCACATCAGGCATGCGGATCGCAGCATCTCCAGTCGGCTGCGCGTCTTGCGCCTTCATAGCCTGGTCAACGAATTTGTTTATTTCAGAGGGATCGGAAGAGAAACTGATGCGGCCTTGGTCGTTGATGATACGGATCCTGACCATTTCTGGCTCGTTGGCCATGTCCGCAATGCTGTGATAGAGGCCGTCGCGCTGATTGCGGAGCATGTAATAGGAGGTGTTGCGCTTGATGACGCTACTCATCCGTGCAGCATCGGCGAGGACGGTCTGTTCCAGGTGCTGGCGGTGCAAACGGATATTCAAATAGCCCAGAACCCCGAAAATGATAGCCATGGAGGAAACCAGCAAGAGAAGCAGCTTTGAACTGAGGCTGCCAGAGATTTTCTGCCAGCGGCCGTTGGTCGCAGAGATTAGGCGTTTGTCAGGGTCCGACATTGGATAGCTCCGGAACTGTTACGGGTAGTGGAGCAGATGCCTTCGCAGTGGCCTCAATAGGCGCGTACGCACGACCATTCGGAAAAATGGGCAGATACTTCACGGCCAGCGCAAAGACCAGGAAGCCGGCAGCAATAATAGCCAGGGTGATAGAAATCTCCGTCCACTTGGGGAAATAGTTGCCCCCGGAAGCCGCGAGCATTCCGGTGATGGCGACGTTCATGCGGTTGGTGACAAAACCCAGGAGCGTGAGCACAGAGCAAAGATAAAGCAGCGTTCGATTGGCGTGGACGCTGCGGCGGAACAGAAGAACCATCGGTACCAGAAGCAAGAAGGCTTCCAGCCAGAACAGATACGTTTCCGAGCGCGGTTGAACAAGAAGATGCAGAACGTGGCGGCGCATGAGATCGACCAGGCGCAGGCTGACGTAGAAGGAAAGCGCTACGGCAAGAACGCGGCCGAGCCCGGTGAGAAGTGAGAGTTCCAGGCGCTGGTGGAAGGCTTTGTCGGCGTGCCAGGATTCAAAGATGGTCATGGCCAGGCCGGCACAGATTGCGGAGATGAAAAAGAAAACCGGTTCCAATGCGGAATACCAGAGCGGATAGAGTTTTCCGGGAACGATGAGGTAGAGGCTGCCGAGTGACGATTGGTGAAGCGTGGAAAGGATGACACCCGCAATTACCAGGGGAATCATGATGGTGTGCAGCCATTTGAGTTGGCGATGCAAGCCAAATTTTTCAAGGACCACGGGAAGAAATTCAAGCAAGAGAACGGTGGTGTAGAGCATCACGCACCAGGCAATTTCAAACATGACGGAATGGTGGTTCCACATGACGATGGGGTGCCAAATGCGATAGGGCCGGCCGAGATCAAGGATCAAGGACGCGATGAACATGGAATAGCCAAGAAACGCGGTAAGAATCATGGCGCGCAGCACGGGTCGATAACGCTTGAGGTTGAAAATATAGACGACGGCGGCTAGGGTGAATCCGCCACCGGCCAGCGCCACGGAGAAAAGTTTGAAGCCAACCCACAAGCCCCACGGAAATTCATCGGTAAGGTTGGTGGATTGACCTAGGCCGTGTGTAAGTCGGTAGAGGAGTGAGTACAGGCCGGGGATCAGGATGATTACCAGGACTGCTTTCCAGAAGGTAAACTTCGGTATTTTCATGGTCATCTCGTCCTCATCGCTCTTTTGCGGGGCGCGGTGTGATGGGGGTGCCCTCTGCCGCGGCGACTTCTACGCGACGATTGCTGATCCACCAGATGCCACCGAGCAGCACGGAGCCAAGCGCAACGACGTCCGGAACATGCGTCAAGACGCGGTAGGTGAGCAGCGGCATCGGTTCGGTGGTCTGGTCGGTACGGAAGCCAAAATCTTCGAAGGGGACACTCGAGAGAAACAGAACGGAGGTGCCGCCGACTTCGTTGAGACCGTACAGGTGGTGGAGGTAATTGTTGGGATTGTCTTTGATGCGCTGCTGGGCTTCGGCGATGAGCTCATCGCGATCGCCGAACTTTGTGGCGCCGGTTGGGCAAGCGTCGGCGCAGGCGGTTTGTTGGCCCTTGGCGACGCGGTCGGAGCACATGTCGCACTTACGAACGAGCGGAGCTGTCTTGCCCCACTCGTACTTGGGAACAAAGAAGGGACACGCCAGCATGCAATAGCGACAGCCCATGCAGCGAGAAGCGTCGTAAGCGACCGGACCCAGGGCGGTTTTCTGGAACGCGCCGACCGGACAGACCGAGACGCAACTGGGATCTTCACAATTCATGCAAAGGCGGCGCATGAACTTGTCGCCTTTGGCTAGCACCACGGTGAATTTATGCTCGGATTGTTTAGTTTCAGCGGCGATGGTGTCGTTGTAGGGAAGCCCGTTGCGTTCGGCGCAGCCTTTTTCACATAGCTTGCAGCCGATACACAGGGTTGCATCGTAGAGGATGCCTTTGCTCATTGTAGCTCCCTGGAGCGACCTTCATCCCCGTTGAAGGACAGCCAGGCAGGAACCGGGGAACACTCCGAATTCTCATAAAAGGCTCGGACCGAACTGCCGGTCGGTTCGCGCAATCGTGGAGTCGCGAAAACTGACGAGTGGTCATCCAGACATGCGGGCCAACGAACGAAAATGAGATGTCCGCGAACTGTAGAGAAGTTCAGCAGGGATGACGGCGTCAGAGAGGAAACCTTCCACGCTGTCGCTGACCCAAGGAGAGTATGAGTGAAAATACAACGAAATCCAGTGAGGTCGGGCACCGTTGCAGGTGATGGGTGTCACCCTTGGTGTTGTCGAATTAAGCAGCGAATCATGGCGCGGTTGGGCGTCTCAGACTGCAGGATCGATTGATTTTGCAGTGTGTTTGACGCGGACGGCGCGTGCGCCATTTCGAAACAGTGTTTAGCACAGAAGCGTCAGTAGTCATGCATTATTCGAGCGTGTCGAAAAATCCGGAAAAACGCGGAGTGGAAACAATGTTGGAAGGAACAAGAGAAAGCCGAACTCCCGGCTGTAGCGCAGCAGCGAGACTCATGAAGTAGAACCGAGAGGGTGGAGTTGCATAGAAATGCGAAAAGGCCCCGATCTTACGGAACCGGGGCCTCGCTTGACGTCGACAAACCTTGGGTAGAAGGTGTCAGGTCAGGAAAAATTCGCGGGTGATTTCTCCCCACTTCTCGGTCGGCAACTGAACGGTCAGATCGTGAACGGCAACCCCGCCGTCCTGGGCAACCGCTCCGGCGAGTGCGGGCATGCGCATTTGCAGGCGGCTGGCGGCTTCGGCCATCCACTTCCGGGCCAGGCTGCCATTCAGAAGGTTGCGGAAGTTGGTCTGCAGATCAGGGGAGACGACGGTAACGAACCAACCCTTGCCGTAGGGATCCGTGTTGGTCAAAGAGCTGTCAAGGAGTAGCGCGTCGTTAACGTTTGTGACCTCGCCTTCAACCGGAGAGACCAATTCCGTTCTCTGACCGTCACGAAGGAGGGTAACGAATTTCTGTCCCTGGCGAATCCACTGGCCGCGCTTCGGGAGAATGATTCCGTCCACTTTCCCAGCCAGACGAGCACCAAAATCATCCAGACCCACACGGACAAAGGTCGGGCTTTCCTGTAGTGCCCAGGTGTGCCCCTGATGGTAGTTGCGATTGGCGGGGAGATCAAAACCGGCCACAAAGGTTGGCAAGCTGGGCGCAGCGGCGGGTGAAGTTTTGACGGCCGGCTCTTCCACAGTAACTTTGCCCTTCTTCATGAAGTAATCGATGGTGAGAAAGATGGCGAACATAGTGAGCATCAGAATGATTGTCATGGCGGTTCTCCTGTCCCCTTGCTGGGTTCCTGTTTCCACTCTGTGTAAAGGCACTCGATTGGCCAAAGAGCAAGAGAACCCGAGAGGTAGAGGTAAGTAGTAGAGAGAGCAGAAGATAGAGAACGATTCAGAGAGAGTGAGATCGGAAAGGCGATGAGAGTGGCACCAGGAGTTGATGATAAATGCAACACAGGAAGACGGTAGCGGCGAGCGTCGAGGAGTAAACGGCTGAAACCAAAAGAGATGCGAGGGTCGAGGTCCTTGTAGTGAAATGCAATAGGGCTGTTGTGGAATGCATCAGTTTTTCGAACAGATTGCCTGCTTGTGGATTTGATCGAAGCAAAAATTTGCGCTGGGGAGTGAAAAAGCAGCACGGAGGAGAAGCAAGCTAGGAAGTTGCACAAAAGGCGCCGGGACGAAACCCAGCGCCACACTGGCGGCTGAACCGAACCGCAAACTCTGATCAGGCCAGGTAGCTCCGGGAAAAAGAGATTAGGAATGGTTTGAGAAGAAGTCAGCGATGGCTTTTACTACGCGATCTTGGTGGGCGTCAGAGAGTTCCGGATAGACGGGCAAGGAGAGGACTTCGTGACTTGCCGCTTCGGAAGCGGGAAAGTCCCCGGGTCTGTGGCCGAGGTCTCTGAACGCGGCCTGGAGATGCAAGCAGCGTGGATAGTAGATCTCCGAGGGTACGCCGGCCAGGCAGAGAGATTGCTTCAAGGCGTCGCGCGATTGGGTGCGAATCGTGAATTGATTATAGACATGGTGAAATTTCGCGGGTGGAATGGAAGGATAGTTCATATGAGAACTGAGAGATTTCTGATCAAGCAGTTTGCGGTATCGATCGGCACGATTCTGGCGTCCTGCCTCCCACTCCTCGAGATGACGCAACTTGACGCGTAGAATGGCGGCCTGGAGCGCGTCGAGGCGGCTATTGGTGCCCTGGATATCGTGAAAATACTTTTTCTTACTTCCGTGGACGCGGATCATTTTCAGGCGTTCGGCCATTTCGGAATCGTTGGTGGTGATCAGGCCGCCGTCACCGGCTCCGCCCAGGTTTTTTGATGGGAAAAAGCTAAAGCAGCCAAAATCGCCGAATGTGCCGATGAAGCGATCGTTGTAGCGGGAACCGAAAGCCTGCGCAGCGTCTTCGATGACAAGCAATTTATGCGCCCGTGCAATTTGGAGTATGGGATCGAGGTCGGCAGCGAGACCGAAGAGATGGACAGGCATGATCGCCCGGGTGCGCTGCGTGATGGCGGCGGCTATACCTTCCGGGGCGATATTGTAGGTAGTCGGATCGATGTCGACGAACACGGGTTTGGCGCCGACATAATCGATGGAGCCAGCCGTAGCAACGAAGCTGAAGGGAGTAGTGATGACTTCGTCGCCCGGGCCGATTCCAGCTGCCAACAGGGTGAGGATAAGGGCATCGGTTCCGGAAGCGCAACCAATGGCAAAGCGAGCACCCAGCTTGACGGCAATCTCGTCCTCAAACTGCTTCACTTCGGGCCCCAGGATGAAATGTTGAGATTCCAGAACGCGGGTGACGGCAGCAAGAACTTCTTCGCGGATAGTGGCGAATTGCGCGCGGAGGTCGAGGAAGTCGAAACTGTCGGCTGGCGCTTTGGTAGCGGTGACGGGGAAATCCATGAATAGGTGCTCCAGAGATTAGTTTACGGCTAGAGCGGAGTTGTTGCCAGCGAGGATAGACGGCTAATGCAGGTGCGCGGTCATGAAACTCAGCGCTACCGCAGCAAGTCTAGACGACGAGGCCAGGGCTTCCGACAGGAGTTTGGCCCGCAGCAAATTTTGTGAAATAAGCGAGCGGTGAACTAGTTTTTGGGTGGGTTGGCGCGGAAATATTCGTCCAGACCTGCTTGCACTTCTTCGACACTGCGCTGGACATTTTTATCCATAGCAGCGACAACCGCGGGAACCGTTTTGGCTGAGGCGGGCTCGTCGTGATCGTAGGTGTGGTTCCAGACGATCATGCCGGTTTTGCGGTCACGGAGTCGAATGGTGTACTTAAGACGCGCAACGATTTCGGCTCCATCGACCTCGCCAAATTCGTAAAGGTGACCGGCCAAAGCAAAATCTCCGCCACCCTCTCCGCGAACAATCATGACCGAGCGGTAGTGTCCGGCAGAGCGAAGTCCTCGCACCAAGGCATCCTGCAACATTTCGACCGGTGCAGCGACCCAGCGGTTTTCCTCATAGAGCCCCAACTCATTCGGACTGGTGCTGTACACGATGCGTTCTTCCTGATAGAGATGAGAAGCTTCGAAGCTGCGGACCAACAGAGAGACGTTAAACGGCGACTGTTGGCCTGCCGGAGAAGTCGGGTAGCTGAGCTGGTAATACTTGATCGGACGCGAGGAGCCGCAGCCAGTGAAAGCCGCGGCCAGAGAGCTGACGACCAGCAGAGCGAGAGAACTCGCGCGGAGTATTCGAGAAATCTTTGCAGGACGATTTGCGTTCATGGGGGAACTCAGGAAAATTCTCATTGCTTGTCTCCGGGTTTGCGATCACGAGGCATGCTGGAACGAATCAAACTGGAAGGCCGGTTTTTGATGGTGTCGGTGAATTCACGAAGATTTTCGGAAACGTCGCGCAAATTCAAAAGCAACTGGTCGATGTTGTCCTGATTGCTGTCCAAAGTCTGATTCAACCTGCCGGTAAGTTCGCTGGCGGAAGCGAGGACCTGGCGCAACTGAAGTATGGTGGCGCGAATATCTTCCTTGTTTTCGGAAATAAGGGAATCGACGTGCTTGAGAGTCTCGTTGGCCTGATCGGTGGCTTTGCGAAGCTGGTCGATGAGTGGCTCGATCTTGGCGCTGGCGGCGTTCACGTTCTTGAGAGTGGATTGAATGGCCGGGCGATTCTCTCTCAAGATGCCGTGAAGATCCGCCAGGCTGGCGGAAACGTTTGCGCGATTCTGATCGTTGAGCAAATCGTCGACGCGCTCGATTGTCGTTTTCAATTGAGTGATGCGGCCATTGAGGTTAGCTATCAGCTCCTGCACCTGTGGAGCTAGTTTATTGATTTGCTCGGTGAGATCGTTGAAGCCGACGTAAGGTTGCGTGGGGAGAAGACTGCCAGAGGGAGCGAGAGGAGCCTTCTGCGAGCCAGGCTTGATCTCGAGGTGATTGTCGCCGAGTGGACTGAAACTCATGATGGCGACCTTGCTGTCGGTCTTCACTGGCAAACCCTTGGTAACCGTAAAGGTCATGTCGATCAAGGTAGGATCATTGGGGTCGATCTGCATTTTGACGACGTGGCCGGATTTCTGGCCGCCCGCGTAGTGCACCGAGGCACCGGGCTCGAGACCGGCCGCATTGCTGAATTTGGCGTGATAAAAGGTGTCGGAGCCCGCGAACGCACCGGTAAGTGCGAACACGATAAAGATCAAAAGGGCTGCGGCAACCAGGACAAAGATTCCAACCGAGATTTGTTCACGTCTAGATTCCATCGTCAGCTGCTCTTCCTCTGAGAAGGCTCACCCTGTTTCGGCTGAGACTCCGTCAGCATTTGCAGATAATCCAACTCCTGGGCAACGGCGGGTTCGGGGACGCGATCGAGAAATTGCCGGACCTTGGGGTGCTTGCTGTTTTGCATTTCTTCCACCGTGCCAATGGCGACGACATCACCCTTGTTGATCAGCACCATGCGATCGGCGATCAGGAAGGCGCTAGCCAATTCGTGGGTGACGACGATAATCGTCATATGGAAAGCTTTTTTCAACTCCAGAATAAGCTGATCGATGCCCGCGGCGATGATGGGGTCCAGACCGGCGGATGGTTCGTCGAAGAAGAGAATCTCAGGATCCATAGCCAGGGCGCGTGCAACGGCAGCGCGTTTCTTCATTCCGCCGCTCAATTGCGAAGGCATGTAGTGCTCGAATCCAGAGAGGCCGACCTGATCGAGTTTGAGACGGACCATGATCTCGATGGTTGGTTCTTCAAGCTTGGTGTGCTCGCGGAGGGGCAGGGCAACGTTTTCACCGACAGTCATTGAACCGAAAAGGGCCCCACCCTGGAAAGACATGCCGATACGCTTGCGAATTTCGTTACGCTCCGCCTCAGAGATGCTGGCAAAGTTCTGGCCGCGAATCCAAATTTCACCGGTGGTGGGCTTTTCGAGGCCGACCAGCGTGCGCAGCAGCGTGCTCTTGCCGGACCCGGAACCGCCAAGAATGACCAGAGTTTCGCCTCGCTGAACGTCGAAATTGATGCCGTGCAGAATTTCGCGGCCGGTGTAGCTGACACGCACATTGCGCAGGGAGATCATCGGGCCGTCATCGGCGGCGGTGATCTGCGACGCAGTTTTGGGAAGCCGGGCCATCCGGATTAACGCCCCCCCAGGAAGAAGAACAATGTAGTGAAAACCAGGTCGACAAGAATGACAAGGAAAATGGAAACCACGACGGCGCGGGTGGTGGAGCGACCGACCTGTTCGGCGCCGCCACCGGTCATAAGACCCTCCAGACAACCCACGGCGGTGATGGTCATGCCGAACATGATGCTCTTGATGAGCCCGGTGGTGATATCACGGAGGAAGAGGGCGTCAAGAGAGGACTTTATGTAGCCAATCCAAGTGAAGTCTGCTTTCAGAACACCGAAAAGTGAGCCACCGAATACGCCCATCGTGTTTGCCCAAATGGTGAGGCAAGGAAGCATGACGACCATCGCGGCAAACTTGGGAGCGACAAGAAAGTGAACCGGATCGATGGCCATGGTCTCCAGGGCATCGATTTCTTCACTGACTTTCATGGTGCCAAGCTCAGCAGCAAAAGCAGAACCGGACCGACCAATGACGATGATGGCCGTGATCAGTGGGCCGAGTTCGCGGGACATGGAAATGGCAACGGCGCTGGCTACAAAGTTCATGGCGCCGAACCGTTCTAGTTCATAAGCGCTTTGAAGGGCAAGGATCAAACCAATGAAGAAAGTGATGAGCGAGAGAATCGGAAGAGCACGGATGCCAGCTTCCATCGCTTGCCCCACGGATTTTCGGAAGCTGACAGGTTTGCCGATAAAGGGCCCGGCAACCATGGCGTAGGCGGCACGCCCCGCAAGCGCACCGAGCGCGCCGACATAGGCGATTGAATCGAGAAAAGTAGCGCCAACTTGTCTAAGAAAATCCACGGATGCTGGGCACCCTCCGAACGTAGGGTAATACTACCCTAAGAAGCCAGTGCCTGTTGCTCATCATCAAAGATTTCGAATATTTTCTGCAAGCGGGAGAGTTGCATGACCTCGCGAACAGAATTGCTCAGACTGTAGAGGATGAGACGCGAGCCAGTGTCGCGGGAGGCTTTAAGGCCTTCGACGAGTGAGGCAATACCGGAACTGTCGATGTAACGGACATTTTTCAGATTAAGAAATACCTTCGGAACCTTTTTCTCTTTGATTTCCCCGAGAAGGGCTTTGCGCATTTGTGGAGAATGCGCGAGATCAATGTCCCCTGAGATATCAAAAATAGTAAAACCTTCCGAGATACGGGAGGCGATCTGCACTGTCTACTCTCCTTCCGGCTTAGTTACTTGAGTGGCCGGAACCAAATACTTGACCATGCGAAGCTGATTCTTACCGTTTTCACGCCCAAATTCCACCCGATCCATACTCTGGCGCATGAAATGGAGGCCTAATCCTCCAGGACGGATCTCTGCGAGGTCGCGTCCCTGAAGCTTGTCCGGATCGGGAGCGACACCACTGTCCTCGAGAAGAATTTCAATGCCATCAACGGGAGCATCGGTTGTACCGCGTTCAGCGATCAATTTCCAGCAAGTAATCTCGATGGGCAGACCCTTTTCGCCCTGGTAAGAATGGCGCATTACGTTGGCCAGTGCCTCGTCGACGGAGCGGACGATGGCGCGCGAGTCTTGAGGCTGAAAATGGAGAAGTTCGGTTGCTCGCTCCAAGGTTGCTCGAACCAGGCAAAGAGCCTCCGGATTGCTCTGCAAATGCAGCTTAATCAGCAATTCCGAAGAGCCAACCTGACCTGACTTGGTGCCTACCCCGCGGCTACTATCCATA
This sequence comes from Candidatus Acidiferrales bacterium, assembly GCA_963741165.1. Classification (GTDB taxonomy): domain Bacteria; phylum Acidobacteriota; class Terriglobia; order Acidiferrales; family UBA7541; genus Acidiferrum. The sequence continues at coordinate 155,286 of CAVUHB010000006.1, forward strand.
TCCCTTTTCGCGAACACCCTGTGTTCCTGTCCGGGCCAGTTTCCCAAAGCTCGGCCAAGTGAAGCCGGCTACCCGGATGGGAGACGATGCCATTTTATGAAGCGTCTGACAACAAGAAAATAAGTGGTTAGGCACTAAGGAAGAGGTAAGGGACGTGACTGAGAAATAAGATGGCTCCGGGAGAGGGGATGTCGGTAGTTCCTTCCGCATGAGCCGGCGCCGCAGCGAGGGAGACAGCTATTTCTACTTTTGAGTAGGAGATGGGGTGAGCGGCTGATCGGAATTAAAAATGTCTGCGACGCACTTCCATTTTCCATCAGGCTGCTTTTTCCAGACTTCGACAAGTTTGCCGTGTTCTGTTGCGGGTTTGCCCTGCGGGTCGTTCGCACTGATTTGGTAAACACCGACCACATAGCCAAGTTCGCCCGAACGGGAGACTTCCACCCTCAAGATTTGTCATGCAACGTCGACACCGGGAGCAACCAGCGGAGCCCATATGGCGCGGATAGCCTGCTTGTCGGTAGCGATGGGGGCCGCGGGAGGCAATACCATGGCTTCATCACTGTAATAGGACACGGTGCCGTCAAGATCTTTGGCTGCCGCGGTCTTTGCCCATTGCGCATCTGTCGCTCGAATGGCAACCTCATCGGCTGCACGGGTATCTAGCGTCGCCTGCGGGGTACAAGCGGACAACAGCAGCATGGAAACAAGAAACGCAGAAAGAATCAGATAGGAAGGCAGGTTATATTCGCGAGGATTGGACATTTCGCAATTCTCCTGGGGGCCGAAAGATTTTGCAAGTGGGTCTGCAGGAACGGCAAGATCACGATCGTCCTTGGCGAACCCCAGTCGATAAGCGAAGCGGTGCCCGTCAAGTGGCGCATATTCAATGCCGGGGCATAAAACAAGTCAACAAAGTGAGGCTGTCGCGAGACGGAATAGGGGGGAGTTTAACGAACCCAGCGCTCGACGCGCACGGGTCCTGCGAACCAGGTGTCGTTTTTCTTTTGGATCAGGGTGGAAACGCTGACTTCTTTGACCCCATTTTGGAGCGGGTCGGAATCGATACATTGCCCGTTACCAAGATAGGCGATTACGTGCACACCATTGACAGCCAACACGTCGCCCGCTTGTGCCCTGCTCCAGTCCACTTTGGCCAGGCTCTGGGCTTCCATGACCTCTGTCAAATTCCCTTCGCATCCTTCCCACAACTGCTTTGCCTTGCAATGGACCTTATTCTCGGAGATGCGGTTGTGTGCGTTGCAGATCAAAGCCGAGCAAGTGGTGTCCAGGTAGCGGTCACCATCAAACGTCCGCAGCGAATCGATGTAGTTTTTAGGATGAGCGAAGAAAAAGCCGGCGATTGCGAGGAATAGGGTGGCGAACTTCATAAAGCGGGCTCCCCGGTTCTACGAATCGGACCCTTGAGTTGCACGTCGGTTACTGGCCTTGAAGAAGTGCAATCTGTCCGTAAGGACAGCCTACTGGGGGAGGAGAGCCTGACCAATGGTACAGGGGTCCATTTTAAAACACCCAGAGTCCCAATGACGGGGTAGGTTACCGGTACTACATTAGCAATGCTATTCCTATTATTTTCAATGACATAGCCTGTAGTACCCAAATGAGTCTGGAAAGTAGTCGCTGGCAATACCTGTACTTAGGGGGAGAGCGAAACAGGTGCGAGGCTCGAGGTACAGGTCCGCCCCGAGTGGCATCGATGTGACCTGTGAAGGTCCGGAGTGCGGTGACGACCGCCCTCAGAGATCGAAGGCGTAGAGAAGCAGCCGGGTGATGAAAAGATCTACGACCAGAACGACGAGAGAAGACACGACGAAGGCCTTGATGGTGGCTCGGCCTACGCCTGCTGTCCCACCTTCAACCCGGAAACCTTGATAGCAGCCCACGGTGGCGATAATAAAACCGAAGACGACAGGCTTCGTGAAACCCAGGACAAGGTCGCCAAAGACCAGGGCGTGAATGGCGCGGGTCATGAATTGTTCTGCACCGAGGTGCAGGGTCATGCTGGCGACGAGGAAGCCACCAAGCAAGCCAGCACAATCGCCTACAGCTACGAGTAAGGGCAGTGTTATCACGGTGGCAAGGACGCGAGGTGTCATTAGCTTGCGAATGGGGTCGATTCCAAAGCCGCGCATGGCGTCGACCTGATCACTGACGACCATGGAGCCAAGTTCGGAGGCCATGGCGGTGGCATTTCTACCAGCGACAAGAAGCGCGGTGAAGACCGGCCCGAGTTCACGGACTAGCGCGAGTGAGACGGCGTCGCCGGTCAAGACAGTCTCGCCGAATCGCGCGAACTGTGAGGCCGCGTTTAAGACCACGACACCTCCGACGCAGAGGAGGGCCACAGCGACAATAGAAAGCGAACCGACACCAATCTGGTCCATCTGATCGATCAAATCGACAAAATATCGCCTGCTGGCGAACATATGTCCGATGGACTGAAAGCTCAGCAGCGAATAGTCCTGAACGGAATGAGTCCAGCCTTTCAAGGTATTCCCGATGACTGCGGGAACGGAAGCTGAGTTCATAAGTACTCCCCTTCATGGCTTGTGGTTGGCAGCCCGTTGGTGCAAAGACTAGCACGAGACACGCGCGCGAGCAGTGAAGTTACGACACGATTGTTCAAACAGTCTTACTTGACGAGCAGCAGAGCTCGCACAGCAGAAGCGAATGCGTGTGGCAGCGCGCGCAGAAGAAACAATACTTGGTCAGCACTTCGGAAATCGGGAACAGCAGGGTTGCTAGACGGCAGACAGAAATCGCCGGAAGACTACTCCTTGAACACTAGAGGAGGTCCGCTGACCCTGTTGCCCTGGAGTTTGACGTTGACTTCGACGCGGTCGGCAATTTTGATGAACGGGATGCCACTGTTCATTCCATACTGCTTGCGGTCAAAGGCCATAGTGCCGCTGATCGTACCGTGGCCGGTGCCTTTGCCCTCGAGGGTCAGGTGCAATGTTTCATCCTTGGCAACACCACGGATGGTGAATGTGCCTGGTACATCAAAGGTATTCGGGCCCGTCTGAAGGATTTTGCTGGAATGAAATGTAATATAGGGATCCTGGTCGGCGTCGAAGAAGTCCTTGCTCTTCAGTTTGTCATTTTTCATTCCACTCCCGGTGTCAACCGTGGCCGCCTGAATCTTGATGTCCAAAACACCCATGAGAGGGTCCGTGGAGGGAAAAGTGAGTGTGGCATCCCATTTCCCGAATTTCCCCTCAATGGCCACAGATGCTTTGACGAAGAACTTGACCGTACTTGTGTCGGGGACGATTGTAAATACGGGACCTTGAGCTGCCGAGACTGAGGCGAAAAATGATGAAGCCAAGAGAGCAAGGGCTGCTAGGCGCATGAAATTCCTCCGTTACCACGCATACCGCGACGATTTTAGTGCTTCCCATACTTTCATTGCCATTCCAGGATTGCCATTGTCAGAAATGACAGGTGCCTGATGAAGTGGGGAATGGGTCTGGTATCTAACCTGAGGCTCCACTCGCTACTCTAAGATTACAGACTATGAAAAACACCCGCGTCGTGCTGACCGCGCTTGGCGGCCCTGAGGTCTTCAAGATAACTGAAGATTATATTCGCGAACCTGGCGCGAATGAGTTGCGCATACAGGTTTTGGCTTGTGGTGTGGCATTCGCGGACGTATTGATGCGCCGCGGGATGTACTCTGGGGTTCCGCCCTTGCCCTATGCTCCCGGGTACGACATCGTAGGCGTTGTACAGGCCTGCGGCCCTGGTGTAACGCAATGGAAGGTTGGTGATCTGGTCGCTGCGCTAACCATGACTGGAGGATACTCGCGGTACATCGTGCTAGCCGAATCGGAAGTGGTGCGAGTGCCGGTTGGACTCGATCCTGCCGAAGCAGTCAGTCTGACGTTGAACTATACGACTGCGTATCAAATGATCCATCGCATCGCAAAGCTGCAACGAAGCGAGAGTGTGCTGATTCACGGGGCTGCGGGAGGAGTCGGAACGGCATCGCTGCAACTGGGCTCAATCGCGGGGCTAAAGATGTTCGGAACCGCATCCAGAACCAAGCACGAGCTGGTGTACTCACTCGGCGGCATTCCCATCGATTATCGAAATGAAGATTTTGTCCAACGTGCAGCGGGAGTGGATGCGGTGTTTGATCCGGTTGGCGGCAGCAACTGGCGGCGATCGTATCGCACACTTGGGAAGGGTGGACGCTTTGTGGGATATGGAATGTCAGCGGCCATCGAAGGCGGACGGCGAAACATGGGGTTGGCTGTAACCAGCTTCGCGTGGCTCTGGATGACTGGCCTTCTACCCGGAAGATCCGCGACGTGGTACAGCATCACGACAGAAAAGAGGAAACACCCGGGATGGTTCCGAGAGGATTTGTCCCGATTGCTGACTATGCTTGAACAGAAATTAATCAAGCCCGTGGTGGCAGAACGACTGCCGTTGCGCGATGCCCCCCTCGCACACGAGTTACTGGAGAAAGCATCGGTAAGCGGGAAGATCGTGTTGATGTGCCAGGAATAGAGTCCCATGGAGGACGGTCAGGTTTCCCGCAACCAACAAGATTTGATCGATTGGAGAGGAAGTTGACCAGCTGAGCGACACGACAAATTGGTGAACTTCTCTTACCCGCGTGTCCGGGTCAGACAATATTTGCTCTGGCCGCTCATGTAACCTTAGTACGCGCCCAGCTTCTGGTAGTTGGAATTTGTGGTTGTGACCACGAGCTTCTTAGCGGTTGCGTTGAGAACAGTCTGCTGCTCATAGTTGGTACCATCTGGCAGGCTGCCCATCTGCACCTGCAACGTCACAACATCTTTCTCCTCACCCATGTAGGTGTTGATGTTCAGTCCCATGATTTTCTTGGTGGCAGTGTTAAACGTGAGAGTCATTTTATCGCCGGACTGGGCATAATCCGTGAAGATCAAATTCACCGCACCTGGGACGGGATTCAGGGAGAGCTTGCCAGCCTGGTAGGCTGCCTGCATTTTCTGAGGGTCGGGTGGTACGTACATGCCAAGAACGGCTTTTACATCCTGCATGTAATCTTTCATCTCCTCTTTTTTCTTTGCGATGATCCTTTGTTTCAACCTGCCGCCGCTAGGTTGTTCCGGAGGAGGTCCGATCGCCGTCTTTTGGACCTTCCCGTCAGGACCGTATCGGCAGCTGTTGCTCGTGGGAGGCTTCGCATCGCCCTTCAGAGTGAGCTGCATTGTTTCGATCCATTGATACTGGAGGAGCTTCTGCTTGTTTTCTGCAGCGGCCTGCTTTACAGCTGCAAGTTTCTGCTGGAGTTCGGGATTTTGCGGGAGTGTCGGGGCCGTAGCCAGAAGTACTAGCGCAGAAGCGATCAACATTCGTTTGCTGTTCCAATTCATTAGAACTCTCCTTGGTGTTGCGTGGACAAAGCCCAAACCACAGTTCGCAGAACCCAGCTATCTACTGGATTTCATTGTTACAAATGGGAAAGCCACAATGGTCGCCGAAAACATATTCGACTGCTCTTGGCATGCGAAATGATGCGCCGAGCGGCAGTCTGAGGAAGGTAGTGATTTCCGTATGGGACCACAACACGCTCGGGACAGTCAACTGCTTATTGACGCGGCATCCATCGAAAGAGGCTGCTACGCGAGCAACGGCTGACACGACTTACCGGGGACTACCATCGTTAGTGCGCAAAGATTCGCTAAGCCGGCCGACATACGTAGGAGCGAACAAGTTGCGCATGCGTCAGCGCATCCATAATCTCGTGCCGAGTGAAGAGCGGGTGGGCAGCAATCTTTGGAAACTCCATGGCAACACCGGCACTCTAATGCACTGTCAGATATGCCTGGCCCCTCACGCAAGGGTGACAGCAGCGGAAAATCAGGACTCCATCAGGGTTTCCAGCTCTCAAGGCGCAGCCGCCGCCCGCGATTCTGTCGCCTTGCTTGTTTCCTGAGTGTGAAACGCGGTTGCCGTACACTGAACGTCAGTTATGAGCTGAGTGCAATTGATGGCACTACATTATTCTATTGGTAGCGGCTTTCCTTCTACGTCGAGGATAACGAGTTCCCCCAAATTGAGCTCGCGAATGCCGGTTTCAATTTTGGAGCGGTCACCGACGAGCAACAAAGTTGCGCCACTGGGCTTTGCGTAGTTTTGAGCGGCGAGGTTGACCGAGGCGAGGGTGGCCTTCTCGAGTTCGTCCGGTTCGTGCTGCAATTCGGTCATGGGAAGACCAAAGGTCCAAAGTTCCTCGATTTGTCCTGCGACCCGGTCCATGGACTCGAACTGTTGGGCGTAGCCGCGCACGCGATTGTGCCTGGCATCCGTGAGTTCCTTGTCCGTGATCGGTTTTTCACCGGAAATATACTTCAGCTCTTTTTCAAATTCCACAACCGATTCCGCCGTCTTATTCGTTTGCACGCCGCCTGAAGCTCTCCACATGCCATATTTCTCGTGTGGTGCTGGGAAGGAAAAAACACCGTACGAGTATCCCTTCTCCTCGCGAATGTTCATGCCAAGCCGTGCCCCCGCCGCACCACCCCAAACGACGTTCGCCAAGCTGAGCGAATAGTAGTCCGGGCTGCTGCGAGCCGGGCCTGGCAGAATCTCCGCCACGACAGTCTGCGCGGCATCCGGGCGACTCACCAGGAACACTTTTCCCGGCCCAGCGGGTTGCGGTCGCGGAACGTTGCTTACCGGAGACATTCCACCCTTCCAAGTACCAAAGCTGTGTATCGCAAGCTTGGTAGCTTCGGGCAAAGAAATGTCCCCAACGAAAATGAGCGCCGATCCGCCCGGTTTCCAATAGCTGTCGTGGAAGCGGGTAAGATCCTCCCGGGTGATTTTCTCCACCGTGGAAGGATACCCTCCCGTGGGCCGGCCGTAGGGATGATTGCGCCCATACGCCAGCATTGAACTCACCCGGGATGAGATGCTGCCGGATTGGTTTTCTGCCTGAGCGAGTTCCGCGAGCCGGATTTTCCGCTCGCGCTCCAGTTCGTCGCTTGGAAAACTGGCATAGGTGGCGACATCTGCCATGATGGCCAGAGCCGGCGCTAAATTTCGCTTGAGTACTTCAAAATTGAGCGTGGCGTTTTCGCATCCTGCTCCGCCATCGAGCGATGTACCAAGATCACCAAGTGCATCGTCGATCTCAAGCGCCCTTTTGCTAGCGGTGCCGCGCTTCATCACCTGGGCTGCCAGGCTCGCGAGGCCTTCTTTACCCTGCGGATCTGCCATGCTTCCCGCGCGCGTAGTAAAGCGAACGGCGACTTTCGGCAGGTCCTTCCGTTCCACAACATAAAGCTGCATTCCGTTTTCAAGTTTTGTGGATTTCACTTCTGGCGCCTGGAACGGACGGTCAGCACCCAACCCCGGCTGTTTCGTGCGGTCGAGCTGAGCCTGCGTTTCCGCATGGAAACTTTCCGGGTGGAAGCGCACCAGCACACGGTTGGGCGTATCCAGCCATTTCGCAACGGCTAGGCGCAGACTTTCAGGCGTAACTGCCCGGTGCCGCTCCACATCCGCTGCAAACTTGGCTGGGTCGCCGAGATAGACGTTATACGTGTTTAGCAGGTCGGCCTTCCCGCCAAAGCCACCAATGCGTTCGAGGCCGGTGACGTATTGAAATTCCCACTTCGTCTTTGCCCGGTTTAATTCCGTCACGGTGGGCCCATCGCTGGCCAGCCGGTGGATTTCCTCAACCGTGATCCGTTCGGCCTCCAGAACTGAAGCCTCGGGACGCGCTGTTACCCAGATGACAAAGGTGCCGGCTATTTCGCCCGAGGATTGGAAGGAAACCACGTCGGAACAAATCTGCTTGTCGTACACCAGAGTTTTGTTGAGACGCGAGGAGAGACCGTCTGTCAGCACGAGGGAGACTAGGTCCAAGTTCGCATCGTCCACGTCAAAAAATGCCGGTGAAGGCCACGCAAAGTACGTGCGTTCCTGAGGGACGTGATCCTTCACCTCGATAACCTTTTCTGCACTCAGCTGGGGTATCCAGTGCTTGGGGCGATCGAGCGCCGGTCCCGGAGGAACAGAACCGTAATACTTCGACACCAGTCGCTTAGCCTCCGCTACGTCAAAATCCCCCGTGATCGCCAGCGAAAGATTGTTGGGAGTGTAGTAGCTGTGGAAGAAGTCTTTCACGTCGTCAACGCTGGCAGCAGTAAGGTCTTCATGGCTTCCAATCACCGTGTGGGCGTAGGGGTGACCGTTCGGGAAGACATTTTCCGTGATCAGCATGAAGGCACGCCCGTAGGGTTGATTCTCTAGCCCCTGCCGACGCTCGTTCTTGACAATGTCGCGCTCGTTATCCAACTTTTCTTTGGTCAAAACCTCGGTGAGGGTGGCGAGCCTATCGGACTCGAGCCAGAGGATAAATTCGAGGTTTCCTGAGGGAACGGATTCGAAGTAATTGGTGCGGTCTTCGTTGGTAGTGCCATTGACGCCACCTTCGAAAAGATTCGCGCCAGCCTTTTCAACGAAGCCGAAATACTTGGCATTGGCGTCTTTCGATCCTTCAAACATCATATGTTCGAAAAGGTGAGCAAATCCCGTGCGTCCCACGCGCTCGTTCTTCGACCCGACGTGATACCAATTGTTGACGTGCACCATGGGCAGCTTGCGGTCCACATGCAATATCACCTGCAAACCGTTCGCCAATGTGTACTTTTCAAATTCAATTTTCGGAACGTCACTTGCAGCCGCTGCCGTCGCGGCAGAACTCTTGGAGTTCTCCTGCGACCTTCCGGACGTGGCTGCGAGACTCAGCGAGATTGCTAACAGTGCAAGCGCCCACAGATTTGTTTGGTGTATCACGGGCCTGGTCCTCCCTTAAACCAATTTTTCAGAGCTTGCGGGATTAGTCGTGGCCCATATCCACGGGGCAGCGCACAGGCATGAATTGACAAGCAAAGGCCAGATTTGGAATCCCCGGCGCATGTAGGGCGGCGGGAACTCCTAGGTCCCAAGTGATGTGCCAGGAGCTGGGGACATGGACGAGCCAAGTATACCCTTAAGAAAGTCTACTGAGGTAACATCCCCCGGCCACCTTCGAGTAATCGTTCTAAGGCCCTTACTGGACATCATTGTGATGCAATCATTTGAATTTCTGGGGGGGGACGTATTCCCGGTTCCCAGAAAATTATGGGGAGTTGACAACTTTTTTTCTGTGGCAAGTGTTGCCCGATTGCCGGCCCGCCGCAAGTTCAGCGCATTTTGAGCTCGTGGGTCAGAATCAGATGTACACTTGCCCTAGCTGATGGGCTTGAACACATGCAAGACGAAGAATGGATTAAAAAACTCGAAGATGGCCGTAAGGTTAAATTCACCTACCTGAGATTGTCTGAATATGGGGCATTTATCACCGCACAAATCGCCGGAAATGAAGTTGTCTATTCGGTTGTCTTAACCCACATTAGAAATCCACTGAGTCATGAAGATGTTGAGGGTCATTTCGAAGGCGAGCTTGCGAAGAAGGTAGACCGTGGGCCGATGTAAATTCAATTCGCCTCGATTGTTATCATTGCGATGAACCGATGGCAGAGAAATTCTCAGTGAAAACAGAAGCGGATTTGAGCTACTTTGCAACGACCTTGCACGGCATCCCCTTCGTGCCAACACCATACCAACCCGCAGTTCCGATACGGCACCAAGACTTACCACGTCCTTGGGAATCCACTCCTAGTTCAATCCTTTCACCACCTACAAAGTGCTCAAAAGCCGACGCGTGTTATCGACGCAGGTCTTCCTCTTCTCAGCGCATACAATTCCGATGTTGAGGTTCGAGCCAGCTTTATCGGCCAGTTCGATTTTCCGAATCACGGTCCGCGCGGCGTGTTCCACGTCGAGCCGAACCACCTGCGCTTCCCAGGCTATGCCAGAGGTGATCAACAAGGCCTTTGAGTCTTTGGTCCATTTTTCGATCTCTTCCTGCCGCCCGATGCCGGGTATCGGCAATACCTGGTTCGTCTCGCTGTTAAAGACTGCGGCTTCACCGAGCGTCGTTCTTCCTGCAACTCCCTACCCGTCATCGATACGCTAGCGCCCTTGAAATCGGCAGGACCTAAAGGCTCCGGTTTACCGCCATCCAAACTCCACAAGTAAGTTCGTAGCGACTCACCCGCCACTGCTCCTGCCACCAGGAGCCGTTTTCCATCTGGAAACCACGAGACGTGTACGATCTGCTGTAATTCGGCCACCGGCAATTCCCGACTCTCTCCTGTGTCAATGGGAGGCAATGCAATTCTAGGTGGAGTCGACAACACGAGGGCAACTGCTACCTGACCGTCCTGCGAAACTCCGGCCATGCGCCTCTTGAGGTTCCAATGATCCGGACGCATGGGCCCGACCATTAACTGGGCTCGACAAAACGGCCCGCCGCGCACGAGAGAAACTTCTGCAGGAGCGAGTGTGGAGGGAGCATCCGCATTGACGTCCATGAGGATCCTCTCCTATTTGCACCATTCATGGTGCACGCGACAATTCTCTCGCAGTTCAATTCAGGTCATCATCTTTGTAGTACTTGGTGCCCGTGCCACTAATTTCGACGGCCAAACCTTTGTCCGTCAATTGATACATCCAGACCCCGTCCGAGACCGCAATCGCTCCAGCCATCGCACCACCTTCGTCCCCGTTTTTTGCCGCAAACGTGGATTGGCCGCCAAATTCCCAGCCTTTGTTTACGAAATCGTTGAATGCTCGCTCGTTTTCGAATACAAATACCACACGGAATTTATCTACGCCCATTCCGAGTCCGGCTTGGACCTCGATCATCTTCATAAATATCTCGTGCTTGCTTCTATTGTTCACGGCCACGCCTTTTCCGCTGCCAGTGCCGCCGAAGAGTATTTTCACACCCAGATCAGTGAAGACCGCATAGCCATAAGAACGCTTGATCGTCGCTTGGGTTTTTGGCTCAGCCTTATAAAGCCGCTGAAGCGTCTCTTGGGCCATGCTCCGAATTTGCTTCTGCTGCTTTGCTTTATCGTTGTCGGCGGCGTGTGCCAATAAGCCTAGCAGGACTATGGCGGCTACCAGCACAGCCGCTAAACTGGATCGAATCCAACTTGATATTTTCATTTTTTCTCCTTTATCACGCGAACTCCCGTGCTGTGCGTGACTCCAAGTCACATGATTTACTATGTGCCCTGAGAGTCGGGCAAGGAGACCTTGGGCGGATTTTATTACCGATTCTCTGCAAGGAGCCAGTGTCAAAAGTACCTAGCGGTGGACTCGAACGAAGCGATATTGGCTGGGTTCTGCTGACCCGAACTTATCGGGACCGGGCCGAACCGAACCCCCTACAGCCGCCGCGTTTATTGGTCTGCTAAACCGTACTCGGACTTAGTAACTTTACCGAGACCATTGTGTGGGCGGGGTCATCGTCAAGCGGATAGTCTCTGCGGTCGAATTTTGTGTCAAACTTCTCGCTAAATCCATCCGCTGTGCAGCGGTAGTTAATGTTTGAATTCTTCGATATCTCTAGCAAGCTGTCGTTGCCCGCTAAAGAAGCCATCAAGAAGCCAATCGCGCCGATGCCTGCCAATGATATCCTCACCCAGCTCCTCTGAAAATGCTTGGTCCCTGTCCAGCAATTCCCCGTCGCGTCCCCAGCCTAACGCTACAAAGGGGAGAGGCAAGTTTAATGAATGCAGGTCCCACTGCCCCGCCTCCTGACCGCCAAGAACGATGAGGGCAGCAACCGCAGGCAACATTGCGCCATGTGGGCCTCCAAGAAGCCATTCGGAACGAGAGGCAGGCGAGTTCTACCCGCCTCCAGTTCGTCAGGCACCGGGTGCTGCGTATTTCGGCTCTTCCGGAAAACTATGGTTCAACGCAGTTTGTAGTGCCGCCCCCGGTACCCGTCAGTGCCCCTCTCGTGGCCGGATATTGGGGAGCACACGAGACGTCAGTACCACCTAGGTTTCCCGTGATGTTCGCTCCCCCGCTGAACAAACTGAATGAGAGGTCACGCACCAGAACGCCACTCCCGGTATTTGTAGTCACCGTTGCCGCGCCGTTGTAAGAATCGAATCGCGCTTCAGAGCCTCGTTGTACGGTGACTCCGTTTCCAGTGTTGCCGCTGATTGTGCACGAGATGATTCTGCCTGTCGAATGATCAGTGAGCACAACCCCGCCATTTCCGTTGTTCTCAATCGTGGAATTGCTACAAGTAAAATAAGCGCCGGAGTTCGCCACAACGCCCGAATCTGCGTTCCCTTGGAACGTGTCCGCGGTACTAAACACACGAGACCCTTCATTCAGTGTCAGGCCCCGGGTGCCGTTATTTTTGATTATATTGTCTGTGAGAAAGGCTTGCGCCCCGTTCCCTGCGGCTACGCCCTCCTGCCCCACAGAGGACTGAATCGTGTTTCCCGTAAAGTAGCAAACACTGGCGTTTCCGCAGATTACTCCGTCCAATCCTCCGTTCACGGTGAATCCCTGCAGCGTTACACGGCGCGAGTCTTCAATATCTACCACTGGGCGCTGCCCTCCCGATGCGTCGTTGATTGTTGCACCGGTAGTGGAGACCAGCGTGAGCCGGTCAAAACCTTGAATCAGAATGTTCTCGTTACAGGAGCCCGAAACGGTGACTGTATTTGACATAGCCGGCGCCAACAGCTTCAAAGCCGCATTGATGCTTGGCAATGTCCCTTCTGCCTTGCGACTGCAGCTGACTTTCAAATAGCCCCCTTGCCCGTAGCTACTTGGGTTGGACTGCCCAAACACCGACATTGTTATGCAACCGACCAAAAACAACATTGCTGTCAACTTGAGTTTCATAGCCTCTCCTTTTGAACTTGAAGATTCTGTCGTGACGCAAACACACTAGCGATGCCCAACTCCCGGTTCAAGCGACAAAGCGCGACGGCAGTGGCCATTCCTTCGCTTGTCGTGCTTTGTCGCTTCTAAATCCGGCTTCGCGAAATGAGTTTTGTGTCTGGCGGGCCCAGTCGTGCTGCTTTCTTTCGCGTCCTCCAGGAAGCGGTTAGGAGGTTTATCCGCCTCGCGTAGAAAACGAGCTGTCATTGAGCCGATATTCTGTGCCTTTGACGAAATCAGAAACCAGGATGAAGGCCATGGCAGGGAGGGGACGCAGATGTCGGAGCGATCAAGAAACCTCGCTAGCGATCCGTTCCGTGGTCGCCACCCAACCATCAAATCTCGGCAAACCGTACAAAAGTGAACAGCGCACTTCCCAGATAGTCTTTAAGATTAATCGGTGGACGGCGGCCAGGCGCAATATTGACCGCAGAGCTGGGCGAGTTAGATAGACGGTATCAACTCCTCGCAGGTTCTCTCATCCGCCCCCGATTAGCGCTTTATCGGACAGGTCCTTTTCAATTTTCCAATACCCGGACATACCAGTGAGCTGTAGATTCTCTGAGTGAAGCTGGTCAAAAAACTCGCCTTGGTCGGCGTGTGGAGTGGGTGTCAGGAATTCACCATAATCTCGTGGAATATGTGGCGCCAATGTTTGGACAGAGAACATTCCGAGTTCGAGGTCTTGTAACTCATGCCGTCAGTTGTTTTGCAAGCCTCGCTCTGCTGGTGGCTACATTATCGACCATGGCGGAGGAGAACCGAGGGGCAAATACCTCTCGCGCCGAACCAGCACTCAAGTTCAAACAAGTCCATGCGCAAAAACCTGCCAAACTTCGGCGAGGCGTCCACGACCCTTTACCACGGCGGTCAGCCATCGAAAACCGGATTCCACATGCTGGCGAAGATGGGCGTGAACATCGTGGTAGACCTGCGCGGGAACCGCGATAGTGAGCGTAAAATCGTCACCCATCTCGGCATGGAGTACGTCGCAATACCGTGGCAATGCTCATTTCCAAAAGATAGAATCTTCGCGGAATTCCTTACATTGCAGCGGAAGAATCCCGGTAAAAAGATTTTTGTTCACTGCCGTTTGGGTGACGACCGCACGGCAATGATGATTGCATCCTACCGCATGGCCGAAGAGGGCTGGTCCGCAGAAAGAGCCGAAAAGGAAATGGAGAAGTTTGGCTTTTCCTTTGCTCACAGACGTCTGATTTGCCCCGGCCTGTCAAGCTATGAAGAAGAATTTCCCCATCACTTTAAGACCAGTCCCGAATTCCGGGACCTTCGTTAGAACATTTGACTTGTACCAACCAATCGTGAATGGCAAGCAACTCGACGCTGGACGCAGGCCCAGTAAATCTTTATTCGAAACGCTAAGTTAACCATCCGAAAACAGTCCGTCTCTAAAACTACTTCATCGCCTGCCAATCAGACTTACAGCCTGATAAACTTTAGCGCTTTACCGGATTCGCGTTCTGGGAGTGGAGTGAACGGAGGCAAGGAGCTCTGCGCGCCTCCGGTAAAGCCGTTCGAACGTGGCCGCCGGTGGGTGCGGTGGAGGCGAGGATGACAGTGGAGTGCGAGTGTTTTCGTTACGCTCGTCACCGTTTTGGTCAGCTAGCAAGAGTTTGATTCTATGCTCGCGGCCCCAATTTCATCGCTAAAAAACAGCGATTCCAGTTCCTTCTTCGCAGAGTGTGGCGCGTTTCCACGGTCTTCAGCAGAGCGCGTTTGGCGATGGAATATGTTTCTAAATAGCCGAGCCGAACGACTTTCAATAAAATCAAAGTAGTCCAGAACCTGTACCTTTCGGACTCTCCCACGCTGCGATTTTCGGTCCACTGAAATCAGTAACTTGCGCGAACTAACACTCGCCCCTGTTCGGACCACCCCCTGTTTTCGGCCTTATCCCAGCGGCAAAGTTCGTCTGGGGGAGCGAGTCCGGTAACCCGACAAACCAGTTGACCATCCCTACCGCCAGAATTATTCCTGATTTTTTCCTGCGATGAAGTATACGATTGGGAATCGTTCCGTCTGTCCCCCCAAGTTTCGCGTGATTTCTTACGGGCACGGAGTCATTGTGAGAGCTATGCGCCATTACTTATGGGCTGCGACATCCGCAGCAATCGCCGTCAACGTTATTTGCTCCTGCCATTCCGTCAACCACTCGAACCCAAAAGACCCTGAACTCGAAGTGTATGAAACCGTGGTCCGCTACAAGGTGGCGACCGAAGGGCCTACCTACCTTATGTTTAGCGACACCTTGTTCGGCGAGCCTGCGCCCGGAGGCAATATGACGCGGTGTCAAGAGAGTGCTCGAATGAGTTTGGAAAAGAACGTCCTTCCGCATATTTCTTTAAAAGCAGATACGATTCAGGATTTTGTTATAAAGGCTTGCACGGGCGGTAGCCTTTCCGAATCCTTCCGTGCTGATTTGCGGAAGACCTTCGGCGAGGCCGGGAGCATACATCAAGCCGCGTCGAAGGCGTCGGAGCAGGCGTCTCCCAGAGCGGGATTTGTTTCGTTTTCGCGTGTTGGATTCGATTCCACCTTGGACGAGGCAGTTGTGGAGACTTCGGTTGTCTGCGGGGGGCTTTGCGGGCATGGAGACCGTTATGTCTTGCGGAAGAGACATGGACGTTGGGAAGTCGTGAACGCAGAAATGACTTGGATATCATGACTTGGGTAGCCCAACTTATCAGTTAGCGGTGTCCCCGCCCCCAACTCGCGTTCCTACCTCCCGTTCCGATTAGCCGGCACGACAAATCGGGACTTAGGCGAATGACTTCCGCTTCTAACGTTTCTCCTGCATCGTTTCGCTGTGAACTGATGTCGGGTCAGCCAAGAATTTCGCGATTGTTGGACCGAGAGAGACGCATGCAAAACTCTGATGCCCACACGAAGAATTTAGACGCACGACGGTTGCGCTTATCGCGTCAGCAAATTCCAAGGCAGGCTGAGGATTGACAACGTGGTCTTCTAGCGGAACGACGATGAGTAGTTTTGCGTGTGCTCTTTTCGCTGCCTGCTCTAGGGTTAATCCAAATTCGCTGGGCATATCGAAGGAAATTATCGCTTCGCGCTGACGTATTTGGTCACTTGCAGTCCCACCGTCGATTGTCGCGTTCTTACGTAGTCCCGCGAGGAACGTATCGAAGTCTTTGGCATTGGTATGTGCGACTCTATAAGACGGTGACGTCAGGTTCATCGAATTGATTTCTTCCGAGAGTGCAGCGCCACTGCGTAGTGGTCGCTTTGGATTGCCGTTATTCCATGCAGGGTCGAGTTCGATAGCATCCACTTGAGCCGTCCAAAATAGTTTGTCGTATGAAGTGGTCTGCGGTGTCCCAGCCATCGGTATTCCCAAGTCCATAAAATCGGGGTAGGCCGCAATCCACTCGAATGTTTGCATTCCGCCCATAGAAATCCCGATTACGGCATGCAGGTGATTCAGGTGCAATACTTCTTCACAGAGACGGTGTTCACTTTGCACCATGTCTCGAATCGCGAATTTGGGAAATTTCATGAGAGGCTGTGTTTTGCTGTTGGAAGGTGACGAAGAGATTCCATTACCAATTGCGTCAACAAGAACCACGAAATATTTATTGGTATCCAGCACGTTGCCGGGCCCAATGAAAGGGAGCAAATCCTCTGACTTACCTCCTATCCAAGTCGGCCAGAGCACAGCATTCGATTTATCTTCATTTAGCTTGCCCAGTGTCCGATAGCCGAGATGGAACTCATGCACAACCCCACCGTCGTGCAATTTAAAATCACCAAACTCGGCAATCTGTTGAGTCCCTCCAGGAGAAGGAACCTGTGGAAGGGTCTTAGAACAAGCTGCTAAAGAGGCGATAATAGTTAACCAAATAATCCCAAGTCTCTGATTCATAGCGCGCATTGTACCGCACGCTGGTGTGCGCTCAGTTATTTTTCGACTGAGAAAGACTTCATCACGGACTGATTACAGCCAAGACGGTCCATCTAGGTACTGTGAGCCACATGAACTTCCCGGAACTAAGCGCGGATGGCAAGGCAAAATTCGGCGGCCGCGGTTTTGGGATGCTGGTTGGTCCCTCTGCGATGAGAGGAGCTCAGGGCAACCCAACCTATTCGCCTGACGAGCACCCTTAGTGGAAGTTCTCCACTAACATGATGTCGGAGTTCGAGGCTTCTACGCGGACGTAGAGTACCCACCGACCGTCTGGAGAAACGTCGAACGCCCCGAATGCCGGCACCGGAGGACCCAGCTCCACGGTTCCGAATCTGGTCGTTCGCCCCCTTCTCATGTCGAATAGCTTTAATTGCGCCGGTCGCGTCGTCCCGTCCAGGAAGCAAATGCCGTTCCCGAAGACCCTCCACTGCGCGAACTCTACACTTTCAAGAACTCGAATGCTTTCGCCCCCTTGTACGGGGACCCTCCAGAGTCCGTCATTCCGCCGGTAAAATAGGAACTTACCGTCGACAGACTCGAACGAATCCATGAAAGCTTCGCCGCCCACTGATCCGCTACTGGTATTCTTGGTTACCTGCTCGGGCGACCCGCCCTCGGGAGATACCTTCCATATTTCGCCGGTGCCGCTGCGAGATGAATGGAAGTAAACCCACTTTCCATCACGTGACCAACTCGGGATGTCGTTCTGGGAAGTTCCTTCGGTCAGGCGTCGTGGCGATCCTCCCTCAGCGCTGATCAAGAAAATATCGGAGTGCCCCTGCTGTACGGAATCAAAGGCGATTTGCTTGCCGTCTGGGGACCAGCGTGGCGTACCTGTGGAAGGAGCCGACAGCGATGTCACCTGCACAGGATTTGAGCCATCGCTGTTGCACAGCCACAATTCCAAAGCGCCGGAACGGCTGGAGCCGAAGGCGATTCTCTTGCCATCCGGGGAGAAGCTAGCATCGATTTCCTGGCGCGAGGATGTAATGAGCTTCTCCGGCTGGCCCGATTTCGCAGTCGGTCCGGGAGCACGCCATATATTCGTATTCGTGCGGCTGAGCACAAAAGCGAGCTGAGCACCCTCCCGCGGTATTGTCGGAGTGGCTGCGTCGTCGCCAGCGGCAACGACCGTCGCCGGCACCCCTCCGGTGATGGGAATTCTCCACAGACTCTGCAGCCCCGTCCGACTGGAGGCGAAAACTATGGACTTGCTGTCCGGCGTCCATGCGAGACCTTGAATCAACGCCTTGTCCGAGGTAAGCCGGCTGGCATTAGACGTACCCATACGCATCACATAAAGCTCTTGCGCCAGAAAGCCTGGACCCTGAACAAAAGCTACGAACTTGCCGTCGGGGGAGGAAACCGCGGTGGCCAGATAGGGACCCGGAGGCGTGAGCAAAACGTGCCTCTGACCATTCTCGAGGGAGATGAGAAGGATACTGACATGCGGATCTTGGTCTGAACTACGGTCGGCCACCAAGAGGCTTTTTCCGTCCGGCAACCAATCTACGTCGTTCCCCCAAGTCATCAGGTGCGCGTACCGGTCGGCTATCTTGCGTTCGGTTCCGCCCAGCGATGGAACGATGTAGTAGCTGCTCACGTCCCCGGAGTGCCGCACGAAGGCGACAAACCGGCCATCCGGCGACCAAGTCGGGCTATCGTCCCCTCCCGATCCGGCGGTTAATCGCAACGGCGCGCCCGCACCGACCAGCTTCACGTAGATGTGCGTACCCTCGTCTTTCTCGCTCTGCCACGCGAACGCCAACTCCTTGCCATCCGGAGAGAAAGCGGGCGTTGACTTAATTCCTACAGAACTTGTGAAGGGAACCATTCTCGGTGGAGGGCTCGAAATCGAGGGCCTAAGCTGGGTGAAGTACAGCCAACCGATTCCGCCGCAAATAGTGATTAGCGCAAAGATGGCCGCGGGCCACAACCATGAATTCGCTTTGCGATTACCAGCTGCTGCAGACAGTTGGGTAACCGTGGAGTGCTTTGCAGTAGTGCCGGACGTAGTATCGCGTTGCAGCCGTTTCAGGTCGCTACGCATTTCTGCCGCCGACTGGTAACGTAGTTCGCGGTCTTTCTCCAGCGCCTTGTTGATGATCTCTTCCAGTTTGGGCGGAAGGTCAGGGTTCAGCCGCAAGGGAGGCGACGGAGGGCGGTTCATAATTCCTTCGAAGATCACCCCGGTACTGTCACCACGAAACGGCAGTGCGCCCGTGGCCATCTCGTAGAGCACCGAACCGAAGGAGAACAGATCACTCCGCGCATCCAGTTCTTTTGCTCTTACCTGTTCCGGTGACATATACGCGACCGTGCCCAGCGTTGAACCGGGGCTGGTAAGCTGCGCTGTGTCCACTCCAACCGTGGCCAGACTATCCGCCCTGAGCGATGTGCCTCTTGACGAGCCGAATTTGGCAAGCCCAAAGTCCAGAATCTTGGCATGACCGCGATCGGTGATGAAGATATTGGTGGGCTTAACGTCGCGATGCACGATGCCCTTCACATGGGCGGCGTCGAGGGCATCGGAGATTTCGATGCCGAGCGCCAGCATCGTTTCCAGCTCCATGGGCCGCCCTGCAATCCGACACTTCAGCGTTGCGCCCTCCAAGAGCTCCATGGCGATGAAGGCTTGGCCGTCCTGTTCGCCGATATCGTAAATTGTGCAGATGTTGGGGTGATTTAAGGCCGATGCCGCCTGCGCCTCTCTCTGAAAACGCGCCAGCGCCTGTGGGTCTTTCGCTACATTTTCGGGTAAGAATTTCAGCGCCACAAACCGGTGCAGCCGGGCGTCCTCTGCCTTGTAGACAACGCCCATACCACCGCTGCCGAGTTTTTCAAGGATGCGATAGTGCGAGAAAGTCTGGCCGATGAGTGAGTCGGTACCTGACATGTGCCGCACATATTAGGTTGCACCAGAAGGCAAGTCAACGAAGAGGGACAGATTGCGGCGATATGCCCTGATTTAATGACTGCGCCAAGGTGACCATCGCAGAATCTCTCATATCGGAGACTCGCAGTAATCAGCTTAATGCACGTCGCAAGCCTAGCTGAAGCGACGAGTTTAGGGTCGCCCATGTATCGGCGTCCTTCCCTAGCCCACGCTGGCCAATCAAATGACTGGACGAAACTGTTTGCATAGCAAACCTTCATGAACTCGTACACGGCGTGGTGATACTCGAAGCGGCCGATATAGTAGCCATCTGCCTCAAGCATTGGAGGGTCCACGTTTCGTATTAAATCTTCTGGATTGATATTTTCCAAAATTGGCAAGAACTGAGTGAGCGCTCGAATCTGTTCATTGGTTACAGGTGTCATGAAAGAAGGAATCACTTAATTATTCTCTCGGTTTGAGTTGATTACGCAATATATCGACTTCCTCAAGGCACTTGGACATTGGAGGCTGTAGAGAGCCGATACTGACCAACCGCCCTTGCCTGTTCCCTCAGCTCCGGTTCTTGACCATGTTCGTTCTGGCCCCACGGTCTGTTGAATCCACATTTACACGCCTTCAATCGGCCACTTCCGAATTCAAAGATAGTGTTAGTTACTTAAAGAAGGAAGGCCCAGCCTCTTGTCTGAGTAGTCTTGTCGAGAACTGAAATCAACAGCGGTGTGATAAAAATGTGATAGTTCTCTGTTCATATCCGATCAAATTGGGTGGAACGGTTCAAACCACGGTCGTTGTATCCCATTGACGAATATAGTAAAGTCCAAAGTTTTCAGAACGTGTCAAAATAGTTCTCAGTTCTCCGAAGCAAGAGGTCGGGCGTTCGAATCTCCCTGGGCGCGCCACTTAAAACTTTTCATTGTAAACGGTTTAGCTGTTTTGCGTGGGCCTCTCTTTGGGCCCTAAAACGACTTGGTGTGATAAAAACGTGATAAAAGCAAGCTGATTCAACACCCCTAGGCGATGTCCCTACTGTCACGGAGAAGTGTATGGGGAGAGGCGCAAGGGGCTCGCGAAGCTGACTCTCGTGATCGCTATTCGACCATATCGGTGCGCTTATTGCGACAGGCTGCACTCCGGCTTTTGTTTTTGGTATCGTGCGATCATCTTCGCGTCTTTTGGCACTGGTTCCATTGGAATCCAATTTGACGCATATCGCCAGATCCCCTAAGTTTCTCCGCTATTGTGCGGAGTCAGGCAAACTCAAACATTTAATGGATCTGCGCCGGCTGGAGAGGCACCCAGACCTCAATTCGCGTTCCTTCGCCAGGCTTCGAATGAATCTTGAATTCTCCGCCTAATAGACGTGCGCGTCCTTGCATGCTGAGTATTCCCAGCCCACATTTTTCCATCCTGTTCGTATCGAATCCCATACCCTCGTCGCACAAAGAAAGAAATAATCTGTCGCCCATATGGCGCACACTCAATTGAGCCTTTTTCGTGCCGCTGTGTTTCTTCAAATTCTGAAGTCCTTCTTGGGTGATGCGAAATAGACATAAAGCAACATCAGGCCTAACGCTGCGCGGAATATCCTCAGATGTGAAATCGAGTTCGATACCTTGCTTGGCACCAAACTCTCGACACAGAGACCTTAGCCCGGTGACAAGTCCCAAGGCTTCCAAAGTGGATGAATGTAATCGGTGGGATAAGCTATGAAGATCGCCACAAAGCTCGGTAACTGACTGCCTGAACTCGTCGAGTGTCTGTTTCAGCGTATCTGGTGAATCAGGAGGTGTCTCGGCAGTATTCCGCAATCCCAATGCAAGCAATGCCAAGCGTTGGCTAATATCATCGTGTAGTTCTGATGCCAGCCTGCTTCGCTCCTTCTCCTGCGCCTTGATTAGGTGGTCGCTGAGTTGCACCTGTGCGTCTCGCGCCTTCCTCAGTTCCGTCCGGCTGTACTGCAGGTAGGTGGCAAGAAGAGACAACACGAGGATTATGAATAGCCCACTGATCCAGATCCGTTTGGTGCGCTCCCATATCGACAATTCGCGGAACATCACTACGCTGCCGGGCGGAAGATCGCTTTCCTTGAATCCCCACCGATGTAGAGCTCGCCAATCGAACATATAGACGTTGCTGTTCCTTACTACGGAGATTTGCTGCGGTTTCGCCCCGTTGAGAATCCTGACCGCGATCCCGGCTGCGACCTTACCGTCTTCAGCCCAACTCACCACATCGCCGCCGACCGTTCCTTTGCCGATATCCACGTCATCCGTGACAAACACGGGTGCATTCGCGGCGTCGACAACCATAGGAACGGACTGGGATGCATCAATGAAGTGTGCTCCCGCAGCATCCTGCATAATGGACGTGTGATACACGATCGTTTTGCTCGGCAACCGCCTCAGTCGTTCAAGGAGCGTGGGCATATCCAAGTCTGTGAGATACGTGAACTCAAACTGCGACTCGTACTTACGCAAACGTTCCTTGGTCAGGGCCTCAAGGCTCCGGTCAAACGCACCGGCACCACCTACGACAATCACGTGTTTTGTGTCGGGCTGCAAATGCAGCGCCGCGATCAGGGTCATTTCTGGCTGTGCCACCCCCCAAACACCGGTAAAGTGAGAGTCGGGTTTCAACTGGTTAAGCATTTCTTCTGTAGTGCCGCAAAAGATAACCGGAGTGTTCGGAAATGACGTTTCATGGGATTCCACCATAAACTTGAGAGCCGCGGGTCCGACAGTAATGATCACGTCCGGCTTGCGGTCTGCATATTTGCGAATGTACCATTCGTCAAACCTGTGCTGGGAAGCCTCGTCTGGGAATAAAGTTGCTTCAAGAGTTTCGTTGTAGAGTTCGATCTGGTATGGAGAAATCGCTAGACCAGTGACGATCTCCTGATCGAGAGCCGCAATTCCTGGCGACGAAATAGAACTGAAGTCATTGAAAATGAGGACTCGCCGGACTGCCTTTGTTTGGTCAGCTCCAATTAATTGAGGAAAAAGAAAAGTCGCAACGACAATTAGCGCTAGGACAAGCCTTGCCCGTCCTGGCCACCCTTGAGGATAACGGCCAGAATCGAGCCCACTAGGCTGTCTAAATTCACCCGACAAGCCACGCTCCACTGAGCCGACACAAGAAAACCTGCAAGGCAATTCATAGCGACGCAAGTCTAACTCTAAGTCACCTAAAGAATACCGTTGCAGGTCCATCGAACAAGAAAAGGGTTCATTCGCCACGAATATAACACTGGGGGGAACTCCGAGCCTAGGCTAATATCCCCGCACGGTCTAAAGGGCAAGTTTCTTGCGGAAGTGGCAGGAGTCGGGAATGGTCTTCCCCACTGCAATCTTGGGGCCCCGATGAGTCACGGTTCACAATTCAAGCGCCATAAGCAGCGCAGCATCGTGTCGGCAGGGCTAATGGCTATTGCAACGCTGCTTTCTACTTGTTGACATGGGCAAGCAACCTCCACCGGTGCACTGGCTGGAGTGGTGCTAGACCCATCCGGTGCCGAATTGTTTGGCGTGGTTTTACACCTAAACCATCGGGAAAGCCCCTGCGCTGGCTTCGCCATTGCGCCAGGGTCTCGACGGAAAGACCCGTGATTCCCTCTACATCTTCAGCACGCAGCAAACGGTCGTTCTCCTCCCGAGGCACGGGCAGCCTTGGAACTTGCGCGAGTTTTGCCGCTATCGTCATCGTCTATTAACTCTTTCGTTCCACACGCCGATGCGCTCGCAAGCCCTGAGAACACGGAGGAATCAGGGCGCTTTGTGAATGGAGTGAACGGTTTGACTGAAAGTTCCTATATATCCCCACACGAGGAAAAGTCCTAGTCAGACCGTTCAGAGTGTTCACAACCCCTCTCTACCGGAGCCGGATTCCCGAGTAAGTCAATCGCCCTGTGCCCGGCTGGCGCTTTCCTTTCTTGAAGCCGCGATCTGAGAGGCGCGTGCCGAAAATCGTCTGTGTCAGCGGGTGTTCATGGCCTTGCTCTTTCGCCTATTCATGAAATGCCTGGTAGATTTCCGAAGCACCGCGGGATTCACCTTCTCCTTCCACGCAGCACTCGTCGATGAAGTCACCGAAGAGGTCCATGCTTGATTTCCAGCAGTCTCGCGCTTCCTCGATGTTCTCGGGGCGCTCCAAACCTTCTTTGTGCCAGCGAATAGCACCGGCGATGACCCAACTGGCGATTCCTTCGGCTTCGGGCAGCAGTTTGTCCACAAGTTCAGGGTCTTTTTTTCTGGCCTATGGTTGCATGGGATAGGCAGGAGTCTCTTCCAGTTCGCATCATCAGCGCCGCGAATCGCTGGAGCGCAATTCGCGTCAATCCAGAGTTTGTGAGTCTCAGGGAAGGTAATCGGGTTTTCATACTTTCGAACTGCCTTGATCTCACCAATGCCTTGCGTGATGCGTTTCAGCTTTGCTTCACGCAGCCGCTGCCCTTCTTCGGTCTCACTCGTCATGACGAATCGCGCACCGCGCAAGTCGGCCAGGCCCGCGCTTGTATTGTTGTCTTGATTCCTGCTCCACATGAGAGTGTCGACTGTAGCAGCGACGAGTAATCGGCAAAAATAGTCTTCAGCGTGGTGAGGAAAGTCGTTTTCCCAGTGTCCGTGGGGCCGAGCAGCAGGAACACGGCCTTTTCCTTGGTGATGCCCGTGAGCGAGTAGCCTACGGCTTTTGCACCCAATCAGACATGCCGCCAAACATTTGCCCAACGAAATGGAGCCATCGCGGACCGCTGAGCTCTTGCGCATAGTTGCAGCGCACTACTTTAGTGATGTAGTCGTTGCGGCGATGCTCTCGGACTTCTCCCGAACGAAGATCGACTGTTCCATGCTCGAAATTAAGCGGCCACGGATTCGAATCGAGCCTGTCAGTAGTAATAGCGATGCGCGGGTCGCTCTTTGCAGAGTTGAGCATCGTCGTAATCTTGTCGTACTGCAGGCTGCGTTCTGCCCATCGGCCCATTTTCGTCGCTTGTTCTTCAGGCAACTTCGCCGCCTCGTTGTAAGTCGAACGCCTGGTCTGTTTCGCCAGTTCGACGACTCGCGCAACTGCGTCGTCTGGCCAATCTGTTCCGTCCCACACCATCCACGTCTTACGACCGTGATGTTGATTGCAAAGATTACATTTCTCATGCGCCTAGCCCCTAATTCAGACACTCCCAGCGTTTTAACTATCGGTCAACTCCCGGGAAGTCGGCTGCTATGAAAATAGAGGCAAGTCCTTTTTATTCATCGGGGCGTTTCTGTAGCTCGGGTCTATCTTCATGCTTGGTGGTGCGCCAAGGGCGCATGAATTCTCACCGGAAATGTGGCGTATGGTACCCATGTTTCCGTTTATTAGGCGCGAAGTCGACCTGGCGTTTTCCCTCATCCCAAAGGATATAATCACGGCGAATCATCATGCTGCCCTCTGGTACAAGACTCGGTCCTTATCAGATTCGCACGCTGCTGGGTGCTGGCGGAATGGGCGAGGTTTATTGTGCCAGCGATCTCCGGTTGGGCCGTGAAGTCGCAATTAAGGTTCTCGGGTCGAGTTTTGGTTCCAGCGAGCATGCCGTCGAGCGATTTCAACGAGAAGCCAAGGCTATCTCGACCTTGAATCATCCGAACGTTTGCAGGCTCTTCGACATTGGTTGTCAGGAAAGCACTCACTTCATTGTCATGGAACTTCTCGAGGGGCAGACGCTGAAAGAGACCATCGCTTCGCGGCCACTCCCATTCTCGTCAGTCCTCGCATGGGGGATTCAGGTTGGCAGCGCGCTCGAGTCGGCTCACCGGACGGGCATCGTTCACCGCGACATCAAGCCGGCCAACATATTTATCAACCACTACGGAGAAGCTAAGCTGCTGGACTTTGGTCTCGCGAAATTTGTAAGAGCGCCTTCCGTGGAAACTGGCGGAGACACAACGGTAACCGCAAACGAACTAACCATGGGAGGGGTTCCGGTCGGCACTGTTGCGTATATGTCGCCTGAGCAGGCGCAAGGGCTACCCGCCACGTCTCGAAGTGATCTATTCTCGCTGGGCGCAGTACTCTACGAAATGGCCACGTCCTGCCGCGCATTTCCCGGTGATTCGGCCGCGGAGATTTTTGCGGCGATTCTGGCGGGCACACCTATTGTGCCGAGCCGTGTCAATCCGAGCATCCCAAGGGGATTTGACAGTGTCGTTGAACGTCTGTTGGAAAAATCGCCAGAAGCCCGCTACGCTACAGCCCGTGAACTGATTATCGCACTTCAAGCATTGTCCAGTTCAAGCTCGGGTTCGACTGAAATACAAGTCTCGTCCTCCTTTACGGCTAGCCTCAAGCCAGCCCCGCGCATCAAGTCTCTAGTTGTTCTACCGTTGGCAGATCTCTCCCCAGATCCCAATAAGGACTATTTCGTAGATGGGTTGACGGAGGCACTCATCACCGCGGTTGCCCGGCTTGGTGGCGTTCGTGTGATCTCCCGAACATCCTCGATGTGCTACAAGAACACGCGCAAAAGCATCCCTGTGATCGCCCAGGAGCTGAATGTAGACGCTGTGGTCGAAAGTTCGGTGTTTCGTTCGGGCGATCGGCTACGACTCACCTGTCACCTGATAGATCCCCACAAAGAAGAGTTGCTGTGGAGTGAAACATTCAACCGGAACTTGCGCGACATCTTGTCGCTCCACGACGACATCACAGACGCCACCGCCACCGGTGTTCGTACCCGAATTCAAGGACATTCTCACGCAACCGCGAAGAATTTGCGGACGATCCATCCGGAAGCTTACGACGCATATTTGCGTGGCCGTTTCTTCTGGAACAAACGCAACGAGACAAACCTGAAAAAGGCCATAGACTGCTTCGAGCAAGCTCTTCGTCTCGATCCGCTCTACGCTCCCGCCTGTTCAGGCATTGCTGATTCGTATTTTTATCTAGGGTACTCATTCGGACGAATGGACCCGAAAGATGCCATGCCTTGCGCAAAAGCTGCAGCTTTGCGTGCTCTTGAACTGGACCCTGAGTCTGCGGAAGCGCATTGCTCGCTGGCACTCGTTCAGATAACCTACGATTGGGATTGGGCTGCAGCTGAATCGAATTGTCGGCGCGCGCTAAGTCTGAATCAGAGCCTGGGTACGGCGCACCATTTTTATTCACTGCTGCTGTCTGCGCAGCGGCGGACGGAAGAATCACTCGCTCAAGTTCAGGCCGCTCTGCAGAGCGACCCCCTTTCCCTGCCCATCAATAATTTTGTTGGCATGATGTATTTTGCCGCGCGGCAGTATGATCAAGCCATCGCCACCAGCCGGAAAACCTTGGAGTTGGAGCCGCGATTCGGGCTTGCTCGTTCTGTGCTTGGTGCGGCTCTGGAAGCAAAAGGATCCATCGAAGAAGCGGCAGAGGAATATCTCACCGCGCTGGCTGTTGGCCACCATGACCCGCAAGAGTGCGATGCTATCAGAACCGCTTATCGAACGAATGGTATCCGCGGACTGCATGACGAGGACCTCCGGCAGACTGTTCGGCGCTGGGATGGCTGGCACGGACTTGCGTTCGACATCGGGGCCCTGCAAGCAGGAATCGGTCATCTTTCAGAAGCTCTGGATTGGCTTGAGCGCGCGTTTCTTGCACACTCAGGCCGCTTGGTTTGGCTAAATTCTGGCACTCCGTTTGTTCGTATTCCACAGTACTTTGACAATTTGCGGGATACCGCAAGGTTCCAAAGTCTCCTGCAGCGCTTACGTCTTTCTTCTTAGCTCTTGGGGAGAAAGTGACAGTCAAGATCTCTGCCCTGCACTAAACCATTCTCTTTTTTCGACGAGCCTCTCGGTCGGCATTCGATTAGCTCCCGGTAAGCCTTAACTGCGTCTTCGACGCGTCGGGAAACCGGCCCAGTGCCCAGATGTCCGCGTTAGATATGTGATGCTGGAGGTTGCCTAACTCATAAGCAACTGAACGGATTTATCCCGCATCTCCAAATGCAGAAGGTAGCTCTTGTAAAGAGATTCTTATCCTTAGTGTCTGGGGGGTTGACATGCTCTCGCGCAAATCGCTCTTCGTGGGACTCGCACTTCTCTCTTCCGTTGCCTCCGCACAAACGACGCAGCAAAAAACGCCCCAACTCCTTCTCAATGCGCAATACGTTTACGTCGAGCCACTCATCGACGACGGCAAATTCTCCGATCCTAACGTCTTGCCCGAAGATCGCCAGGCCATCACCAATGTCTCCCGTGCAATTGAAAAATGGGGTAAATACAAAATCGCCGCGCGCCGCAGCGAAGCCGACCTCGTCATCGCCGTCCGCGTAGGTCGCGTAGCCAGCGCCTACGCCGGTGGACATGTTGGCATTCACACTCCTCCCGCCGGCAGTCCTCCCACAACCGAAGCAGGCCCAATTTCAGGCGGCGAAACCGGACCAAAACATGATCTCCTGTGGGTTTTTGCGCTGAATCCAAATGGAACACTTGCTGGGCCTTACTGGAAAAACGCGCAGGACCACGGCCTGGAAACGCCCAACCTTGCCCTGTTCCTACAATTTAAAAAGGACATCACCGAAGCAATCGCCTCGCAAAACAAAAAAAGCAAGCCCTGACTCACCAACGAAGATTTACGACGTCCTGAAATCTCGGCGTATGCCTGATTTGGATCCCGGCACTAATCGGTAAGCGCGTTCTCCGTGCGTCAACGACAAGTGTGGCGATTCGTTAGCTCCCCGCCTCCGTTCGCTCCTTCGAGCACAGCTCACCATGACGAACGCAACACCTGCGATACACCTTTTCAAACAGCCTCCTGTGGTCGACGACTTTGAATTACAACATTTTCTGACGGCGCAGTCCTAGTTTTGTAAGCCTATCTGCCTGGCAAGTCAAATCGGGAAGGTTCCCCCCAGTACCAACTTCGGCTGTTTGTGCGTTTCAGTTGGCCAGCGATGAAGCGGTATTCACCGCTGGTGTAGGTCGTCAGTGCCAATCCACAGTAGGCCCACAGTTGTCGCTTGGTCCGGAAGCGATTGGGGGTCTGCAGCAGAGCAATCAACAAAGCGGCGCGGATGGGGCCGATCGCAGGAATCTGCCGCAGCAATCTCAGAGCCGGATGCTTTCGTGCTTCCGCTAATAGTTCTCGGCGCACGCCTTGGCGCAATGCCGCTAAGGCCTCGAACTGCTGGTAGTAGAGTTCGGCGCGACGGCGTACGCCAGTTTCCGAGATCTTCGCAAGCCATTCCGCACGGTAGCGTGGTGCGTACACCTGCTGGCCGGCGCAAGGAATCGCCCAACTTCGGTAGATGGCTTTCAGGCGACTCATCACCCGCGTCAAATCCCGAGTCATCGTGATGTAGCTGCGCGCTAATTCCTTCAAAGTTCGGATACCCGGCTCGCCGTGATACCCCGGGCTGAGCTTGTTCAGATACAACAGCTCGGACAGCTTGGGGGCATCGATGCGGTCGTTCTTATTCCTTATTTTCAACAGGGCATTTTTGCGTGGATCGCAGGCCAACACTCGGGCGACGTGAGGCTGCAGCAGATCGTGCAACTAGGCGGCCCAGGTTCCTTCTTCAAAGGTCACGTGCAAACTGCCGCGCAGGCCGTCAATAAACTGAAGAATCGTCTCCGCTTTCGTCTCGAGAATAGCCTCCATGACCAGATTTCCGCGCGAATCCCGAACGGCCACAGAGATCGTTACCTGATGAACATCCATCCCAATATACTGAGCGTCATTCATGAGGGTGCTCCTTGTTGTAGACGTTGATGCGAACGATCAAAATCTACTTCAAGCGGGCGCCCTTTTATGATGCGTTTACCAAATCATAGCTGCCGCGAAAGGCACTTTTGTCAGGCTACGGGATCACGACCAGCCTGTGGGCGTGTGCGTCGCGTTCCCAGGCATCCTCGATCTCGGCGAGCGGAACACGCTCGGTCTCGATGCGCAATGTGCCGCGGGCTACGCTATTCATCACTTGTTGGAACGCGTCGGTGAGTATGTCCCAAGACGGCATGCCTCCGGTTCCTAGAATCGTCAGCGCCGTGCTTCGCAGGACCGCCGCGGGCAGCGTGATTGTAGATCCAGCGCTCTCGCCCACCTCCACCAGTCGAGTCTCCGATTCCCCAATCGCAAATTCTTTTCCAGTGATGGCTTTCAGCAGAGCTTCGGTCGGGCGGCCCCATAGATAGTCGATGATCACGTCGAAACGCTTTTCGCCGGCCTCGCGGCGGAAGGCTGCGATCAATTCTTCATCGGGTTTGTCGATGCGAATGGTCGAGTCGGCGCCAAGCTCGTGGAGTGTGCTCAACACGTGTTCGTTGCGTCCTGCCGCAACGACGCGTCCCGCGCCCAAGATTTTGGCGATCTGTAACGCCAGCTTGCCCGTGACTCCGGTGGCGCCGAGGATCAGGACGGTTTCGCCAGCGGCGAGCTTCGCACTGTGCTTGAGAGACACCCAGGCCGACACACCGGGATTGGGAATGGCCGCGGCAGTGACATCGTCCAGTTCTTCAGGGACCGAAAAACATTGAACTCGCCGAACCACAGTGCGCTCGGCCATCGCGGCGTACGGCCGCCGCGCTCCGCCGAAGAACACTCGCGTGCCGTCTTCGAGCCGCCCCACGCCATCCATGCCGCAAACGACAGGAAATTCGCGCGGGCTGGCGTAGTGCGTTCCGGCCGCCATCTGTTTGTCCACAGGCTTCAGCGCAGCCGCGGAGACATTTATGAGCACCTCACCTTCGCCCGGAGTTGGATCGGGAAATTCCTCAAAGCGCGGCGGATTACCGAGAACATGCAGCACGGCGGCATGCATCAGTCGCCTCCTTTCAGATGTTCACGTCGGTTCGCTAGGCAATTGATGAAACCGAGTTGATGGTGACAAATGCCCGGCGCAGAGGCAAGACCAATTGCGTTCAATGAGTGAGCCTCGGTCCGACAGTTATTCCGAGTCAGAAGGCTCGTTGGGACATTCTGCCTTGCTAAGTCCTTCATGGCGCACAAAACGATTTCAGCTCCTCCGCTCGATAGATGCCATTTAGGTTGGCAACGAAGACGGCGAAGGTAAAGTGGCTAATCCGCCCAATCGTCAAGGAAACTGAATCTGGCGTCGCCCGAGAAGTTAACTCAACATGGCGTGTGATTTGATTGCTGGGGCTGGCCTCCTGCGCCTACGGCCCGTCTATTGTTGACTTATCAAAGAAGGAGACGCCTCGAAATGGAGTTCAGTCCTACCGTTGAAATGGGGAAAATACAGGACCTCGCTCAGGACTTATTTGAGCACGTCTTGCACGACGAAAAGCCTCTCTTCGTCTCGGACGAGGCTACTATATTGGACATTTCGACCGCGGAACCTACAGACCTAATCACCCGGCTCACGCAACATTATAGGACACCAGTCTCAATGGATGACCGAAAGCAAGCTCTGTGGAAATTACTTCGACAGATGAACGGAGTTTGAAAAACACTGAATCCGTTTTGCTGGTGAGAACACTCCTGATTCCAATCGTTATCGCCAGTCGTCTTTTTCTAATCGATACGCCCAGTCACTATTTTGGGTGCAGAATTGTCACTTTTGACAGTTCCCAGCGGGGCTGGACGTCTCTATGCTCCGCTCATCCTCAATCTACGGGAGGATCTACGGCTAGACATCCCCGACTGCGGAAGAACGGCTCACCAAGCTTCAACTCTTCCACCTAGTTGACCGGATCCTCCTCTCCTAACAACTTGAACTGGAGGCACTTCACGATTGACAGGTTGGCAGTAATCCATTTGATGTCCGGTAAGTTAATCAGAAGTTGAGAACTCAAGATCGGCAGGCTGAGTGCCTCTGCACTAGCTGCTACTGATTGGGAGTGGAGGAGGCCGGGGTAATGCCGCCAGGAGATGCAGAGGCTTGGGAGATGACCATGAACTCGAACGATTTCCCGTTGGCCTTAAACTTCATTTTATTCTTGTCGAGCGTGAACTGGATCGCCGTGTTCAACGAAATTAGGGCCTGATCGGAGGGCTTTGGTTGGCGAATGGTGTAGTCGGTGGCACCAGAGCGGACGACATACTGCTGGCACAGAAGATCGATGTTCTCTTTCTTGGATTTTTTCGCACCGCACGCGACCGAGGTCTGGGAAAGTATCGTACCGGATTGTGGTTTGGGGCCGGCCGAGGCAACCGTTGCACTCAGTAAAAGAACGGCGAAGAGATTGAAAAACTTATTCATATAGGCTCCTAAAATGGAAATGGTCGCACGCAGATTTGCCCGGACCTTGATTCTTCGAGTGCACGTACGGTAACGACCGGGCCGCTACTGAAAACAATTGCTTCATCAACAATAAGTTGAATTTCATCTTTGCACAACTAGGGAACCCCAAAGGTTGCCTGGAGCGGCGACCTGACTCCTTCTCATCCCATCTGATTTGCGTCGGGTC
>CAVUHB010000007.1:0-357441 GCA_963741165.1 Candidatus Acidiferrales bacterium
GCGAGGCGGGCCCGCAGTTCGGGTGCCCGGCGAGCTGGCGGCGGCGGGGTCATCGTCCCGGACGAAGGACGAAGGTCACCAGCGGCGGGACCAAGGTCGCGTGTAGGAAGAAACCAGGAATAGCTCGGTATCTGCCGTCTCTACCCGGTCAGGACCCCCGGCGGGGTGGCCAGTTTGAAGGGACATGCCATGACGCACAATGACGACCTGCCGCAGAAGTGCGAAGGCAGGACGAGGAGGCGGAACGGCAGATAGCCGCGCAGCTGGCCGAGCTCCGCAAGGGTAAAGACGCGACTGACGCTGGCAACCTGCCGGCAGAAGTGCGAAGGCAGGACGAAGAGGCCGAACTGCAGATAGCGGCGCAGCTGGCCGAGCTCCGCACGCGCAAGGGTAAAGACGCGACTGACGCTGGCAACCTGCCGGAGAGGCGCGAAGGCAGGACGAAGAGGCCGAACTGCAGATAGCGGCGCAGCTGGCCGAGCTCCGCACGCGCAAGGGTAAAGACGCGACTGACGCTGGCGACCTGCCCGCAGAAGTGCGAAAGCAGGACGAACAGGCGTGAGCCCGAGCTCGGTCAGGTAGTCCACGGTGACGGCCGGGGGCGGGGCCGGGTAGGATGCGGTGCTCGTGGGTTCATCCGTCACACTGACCGGCTGGGGCCGGATCGCGCCGTCCTCGGCGGAGCTGGCCGAGCCGTCCGGTCCCGGCGACGCGGAATCGCTGCTCAAGGCGGCGTCGCCGTCCCGTGGGCTGATCGCGCGCGGCCTGGGCCGCAGCTACAACAACGCGGCCCAGTGCGGCGGCGGCCTGGTCGTCTCGACTGCCCGGCTCAACCGGATCACCGCGCTGGACCCGGCCACCGGCCTGGCGACCTGTGAGGCCGGTGTCAGCCTGGAACGGCTCATGGTGGCCGGGCTGCCGGGCGGGTGGTTCGTCCCGGTGTCGCCCGGTACCCGGCAGGTCACCATCGGCGGCGCCATCGCGGCGGACGTGCACGGCAAGAACCATCACGTCGCGGGCAGCTTCGCCCGGCACGTAAGGTCCTTCGACCTGATGCTGC
This sequence comes from Candidatus Acidiferrales bacterium, assembly GCA_963741165.1. Classification (GTDB taxonomy): domain Bacteria; phylum Acidobacteriota; class Terriglobia; order Acidiferrales; family UBA7541; genus Acidiferrum. The sequence continues at coordinate 1,061 of CAVUHB010000007.1, forward strand.
CCGGCGGCGAGCTGCGGACGGTGACCAGCGAGGGTGATCCCGGCCTGTTCTGGGCGACCGCGGGCGGCATGGGCCTGACCGGCCTCATCCTGCGGGCCACCGTGCAGCTGAAGCGGGTGGCCACGTCCCGGGTCCGGGTGGAGACCGTACGCACCGCCGACATCGACGAGACCATGGCCGTGCTGGCCGACCATGACCGCCGCTACGGCTACACGGTGGCCTGGTCGGACAGCATGGCGCGGGGCGCGGGCCTCGGCCGCTCGGTCATCACCAGCGGCGACTTCGCCGAGCTGGCCGATCTGCCGGCCGCGGACAAGGCGGACCCGTTCGCGTTCCGCGCCGGCGCCCGCCTCGGCGTGCCGCCCGCGTTCCCGCCCGGTCTGATCAACCGCTACACGGTGGCCCTGGCCAACGAGGCGTGGTACCGCAAGGCGCCGCGGCATCGTGACGGCGAGCTGCAGACCATCGGGGCGTTCTTCCACCCGCTCGACGGCATCAGGAACTGGAACCGTGTGTACGGGCCGGGCGGGTTCCGGCAGTACCAGTACGTGGTCCCGTTCGGCCGGGAGGAGGCCGTGCGCCGCTCGTTCGAGCTGGTCAGCGCGGCGCGGGCGCCGTCGTTCGTGACCGTGCTGAAACGCTTCGGCGAGGGTGACCCGGGCCTGCTGTCGTTTCCCATGGCCGGCTGGACGCTGGCGCTGGACTTCCCGGCGCGCACCCCCGCGCTGGGCCCGCTGCTGGACCGGCTCGACCGGCTCGTCCTCGACGCCGGGGGGCGCGTCTACCTGGCCAAGGACTCGCGGGTGCCACCCGACGTGCTGGCGCAGATGTACCCCCGGCTGCCGGAGTTCCGCACGCTGCGCGCCGAGCTGGACCCCGGCGGGATGCTCGCCTCTGACCTGTCCCGCCGCCTCGGCCTGTGACCGCGGCCGGCGGGCTTTCCCTTTAACCGCAGGCTTTTATGCGCCAGTAGAGCGGGCGATGACACCGTCCCGTAATGCCATGCCGGTGGCTCGTTAGCGCCGATTTCACTAAACGAATCGGCGGCTGCTTAGTGCGGGTCAGGCGTATTGGTAATGCCGTGACCGAGTGCCCACCCGGGCACGGTGATCGCACCGGTCGAGCCGGGCGGACAGCGCCGTGAGGACGCCGTGAGGACGCCGTGGTGGTCGCCTGCCCGGGTGGGTTCAGCGGGCAAATCACGCGGCCGGGAGCGTGGCACCGGCCACAGCGAGAGCCCCGGCCGGCCGCCGGCGGTCGGCCGGGAATCACCAGCCGGCACCGCAGGGGCTGGCGGCGGTCTACCCGCGCCAGCCGTCCGTGGCGCAGGTCCGCGAGCATACCGAGTCCAGGTTACATTACGTCATCGATCACGCGCATGTTGCCATGCGGCCAGCTCAGCGCCTGCGGAACCGCACCCATCCGGCGCGACCGACGGGCCGCCAGCCACCGCGGAACCCCGCCCACCGGGCGCGACTGCCGGGCCATCAGGCACCGCGAAACGCTGCAAAACGCAGCAGGCCGCGCTCTCAGCCCACCCCAGCCAAGATCACGAAGCATTGAGGCCCAGGGGGCTGGATCGCCCGCCCGGCACCGCATCTCCTTAGTTGCTGCAACGAAAGTAAATTCCCTGTGCGTACCGGGTCGCGGGAGCAGGGTCGGTGCTGGCCGTGTGACCTCGGTCACAACTGGCCGTGTGACCTCGGTAACAATCAGAAAGGCGGCTAATCCTGGCGGTCAGGGATTTTTTCCCGTAGCAGCCGCCTTTTCGGGACGGCGGAGGCAGTGGTATCACAAGCGGGCATACCGCTGGAATGAACTTTTTGGCTAACGCCGTAATCCGACATGGCCAGGTAAGCGTCTCTTCGATGGAAGCGATAGGTACGGGGGCGATCTGCCCGTTAGTAAAACTATGCGCTTATTAGTACGGCACTGCCTCGGGGGCTGTGCCGCAGCCGGGGTCATTTCCCGGATTGATGGGGGAAGTTCGTTGAGCAGATATAGGGGCCGGGCGACGGCGTGGCTGGCCGACGGTGTCGTCATCGCCGACTCGCCCACCGAGTTCGCGTCGGGTGCGCTGAGCGCGCTGGACACCTACGAATCCACCTTCGGTGTGCGCCAGGTGGACGGAACATGTCCCCCGACCCGGCCCTGGGCGTGACCGAAGCGGCCGGCGGGGCGCTGGATGGGACCACCGGCACGCTGACCAGCGCCGCCTGACCGCCTTCCCACAGCTCAAGGGGCCCGTCCCCTTCGACACCGGCAGCTACGGCTACGGGGCCACGGTCAGCTCCGGGGCTCCGTACACCCCGTTCCTGACCAACTCGGCCGGCAACACCATGGCGGGCGTGTATCAGCACCCGGGCACGGACCCCCAGGCCGGGGTCTCGGAGCTGGCGCTGAACTTTGACTGCAACGCCAGCCAGACGCAGTGGCGGCTGCTGGCCCCCGGGCTCATCAACTGGGTCACCAATCGCTGCGGTCCGAGGTGGTCGCGCGCTGCAGGTCGCGCGGCCAGCGCGTGTCCTCGTATTCCGTGCCGCGGTGCATGGTGCAGCGGTTGTCCCACATGACGAGGTCTCCCACGCGCCAGCGATGGGTGTAGACGAACTGTCGCTGAGTGGCGTGCGCGATGAGTTCCGCGACCAGCGCGTCGGCCTCGCCGTCGGGCATGCCGCCGAGCGGGCCGCTGATTTTTCCGATATGCGAGGCGACGTAGAGAGAATCGCGGCCGGACTCCGGAATGCGGCGCACCAGCGGCCGCAGCACGGGCGCGAACGCCGTCATTTCCTCGGGCGTGAAGCTGGTGAATCCGAGTTTCCGGCGCGAATAGATCAGCGAGTGCTCCGCGATCAGGCCGGCAAGGCGCGTTTTCATCGCCGCAGGCAATGCGTCATGGGCGGCGCGCATGTCGGCGTATTCGGTATGGCCGCCGATCGGCGCCACCGAGCGCGCATAAAGCATCGAGGCGTAGCCGCTGGGCGCCTTGAAGGAACTGTCGGTGTGCCACAGGCGGTTGCCCATCTGGAACAGGCGAATGCGCGCGTCCTTGCGCCAGAGATTGCCCTCGGCGTCCATGTTGGCGATATCGGCGATCTCTTCGCGCACGCGGAGCTTCTCGCCGCGCAGCGCCTTCTGCACCGTGCGCTCGAGCGGGCCGAAGTTCGCGGCGAACGCGAGATGCTGCTCGGTGGTCAGGTTTTGCGCGGGGAACGCGAGCACCGCGTACGTGGCGAAGGCATCGCGCACCGCCTGCAGGGTTTCGGCATTGAGCGGCTGGCTCAGGTCGATGTCGCCGACTTCGGCGGCGAACCGCGGCGTTACCGGAAAAATAGAGATTGGCATTGCTCCCTCCCTCTTGTCCGTCCCCGCCGACAGATTACGCGATAACCCCGCCGGCGCGCAGCGCCGCGATTTCCGGCGCGCCCAGGTCCAGCAGGTTGCGCAGCACTTCGTCGGTGTGCTCGCCGAGTCGCGGCGAGGGCGAGCGCACCGAGCCCGGCGTCGCCGACAGGCGCGCCGGCACGCCGACGACCCTGGTCTTGCCCACGCTCGGGTGATCGATTTCGACCAGCGAGCCGCGCGCCGCGACCTGCGGATGCGCCACGGCTTCCGCGAGCGTATTCACCTTGCCCACGGGAATGCCGTTGCCGACCAGGAGCTTTTCCCATTCTTCGTAGCTGCGCGTGAGGAACACCTCCTGCAGCTTCGCCACCAGGCTCGCGCGGTTGGCGTCGCGCTCGCGGTTGGAGCGGTAGCGCGGGTCGGCGGCCAGCTCCGGGCAGCCGATCAGCCGGGCAGAAGACCTTCCACAGCTTCTCGCTGCCGACCGCCAGCGCGAGATCGCGCGTCTTGGTGCGGAACGTCTGGTACGGCAGCAGCGCCTTGTAGGCGGTGCCCATCGGCGCGGGCACCTCGCCGTTGGCGAGATAGCTGCCGATCATGGTGCCGAGCAGCGAGAGCTGGCCTTCCATCATCGATACGTCGATCGACTGGCCCGCGCCGGTCTTCTCCTTCACGCGCAGCGCGAGCAGGATGGCGTAGGCCGCGTTCATCCCCGCGGTCATGTCGGCGATCGACACGCCGCAGCGCGCGCCGTGCGAACCTTCCGCGCCGGTGACGCTGATCATGCCGCTTTCGGCCTGCAGGATGAGGTCCAGCGCGGCGCGCTCCAGGTACGGCCCGTCCTGGCCGTAGCCCGAGATCGAGCAGTAGACGATGCCGGGATTGCGCTTGCGCCCGGCCTCGTAGTCGAGGCCCAGGCGCTTCAGCGCCCCGGGCCGGTAGTTTTCCAGCACGACGTCGGCACGCTCGACCATGCGCAGGAACAGTTCCTTGCCTTCCTTGTGCTTCAGGTCGAGCACCACGCCCTTCTTGTTGCGGTGCAGGCTCACGAAATACGCCGTCTCGCCGCCCGGCAGCGGCGAGCCCCAGGCGCGCGCGATGTCGCCCTTCACCGGGCGGTTCGATCTTGAACACCTGCGCGCCGTAGTCCGCGAGCATGGTCGAGCAGTACGGCCCGGCCAGCGCGTGGCTCAGGTCGAGGACTTTGACGTCTTCAAGAGGTTGTTGCATAGATCCACGGCCGCCGCGCGCGGTCGGCGGCTTCGAAGGCGGCGATTTTCGGTTCCATGGCGAGCGTCAGGCCGATTTCGTCCAGGCCTTCGAGCAGCATTTTCTTGCGGCGCGGCGAGATGTCGAAGCGGACCGTGCCGTTGATCAGTCTGCTTCTCGAGATCCACCGTGAACGGCTTCGCGTCCGCTGCGGACGCTTTTTTCATCAAATCATCAACAACAGGCGAAGAAAGCACAATCGGCAGCAGGCCGTTCTGGAAGCAGTTGCCGTAGAAGATCTGGCCGAAGGAGGGCGCGATCACGCAGCGGATGCCGATGCTGGCGAGCGCCCAGACCGCCACTTCGCGCGAGCTGCCGGTGCCGAAGAATTCGCCGCAGACCAGGATCTGCGCGCCGCGGTAGCGCGGCTGGTTGAGGACGAACTCCGGGTTTTCGGCGCCGCCGGGAAGGAAGCGCACCATCTCGAAGGCGTAGCGCGCCGAGCTCCTCCTTCGGCGTGCCGGTGCAGCGCTCGATGCGGATGATGAGGTCGGTGTCGACGTTCTTCTGCGGGAACGGCGCTGCGATGGCGGTCAGGGTTTCGAATTTGTTCAAGTTATTTCTTTAAAGCTAAAGATGAAAAAGAGCGAACATCGACAATTTCCCCCGCGATCGCCGCCGCCGCAGCCATCGCCGGACTCGCGAGGTGGGTGCGCGCCTTCGGGCCCTGGCGGCCGACGAAATTGCGGTTCGAGGTGGACACGCAGCGCGCCAGCGGCTCGACCTGCTCGCCGTTCACGCCCACGCACATCGAGCAGCCCGCCTCGCGCCACTCGAAGCCGGCGGCGAGGAAAATCTCGTGCAGTCCCTCGGCCTCGGCATCCTGCTTGATGCGCCAGGAGCCGGGCACCACCCAGGCCTTCGACGTGCTTCGCGGCCTTGCGGCCGCGCACGACTTCGCGCGGCGGCGCGCAGGTCGGGCAGGCGGGAGTTGGTGCAGGAGCCGATGAACACGCGGTCCACTTTCGTGCCCGCGATCGGCTTGCCCTCGGTGAGGCCCATGTAGGCGAGCGCCTCGGGCTTGTTGCCGGGAATCCTGCCGTCGACGCCGATCACGTCCTCCGGGCTGGTGCCCCAGGTGATCTGCGGCGCGAGCGACGCGCAGTCGATGGCGTGTTCCTTGTCGAATTTCGCGCCCGCGTCGCTCGGCAGCGTCTTCCAGTGCGCGAGCGCCTGCTCCCAGCGCTCGCCCTTGGGCGCGTGGCGCCGGCCCTTGAGGTAGGCGAAGGTTTTCTCGTCGGGCGCGATCATGCCGATCTTGGCGCCCAGTTCGATGGACAGGTTGCACACCGTCATGCGGCCTTCCATTTCCAGGCCGCGGATCGCCTCGCCCGCGTATTCCACCGCGTAGCCCACGCCTCCCGCCGTGCCGATTTTGCCTATCAGCGCGAGGATCAGGTCTTTCGCGGTGATGCCGCGCGCCGGCGTGCCGTGGAAATCGACGCGCATCGTCTTGGGCTTCTGCTGCACGATGGTCTGCGTGGCGAGCACGTGCGTGAGTTCGCTGGTGCCGATGCCCCAGGCGAGCGAGCCGAGCGCGCCGTGGGTGCAGGTATGGCTGTCGCCGCAGACCAGCAGCGTGCCGGGCAGCGTGAAGCCGAGTTCGGGCCCGACGACGTGCACGATGCCCTGGCCGTCCTGGCCGATGTCGTAGACCTTGATGCCCGCCTTCTTGCTCTCGACGCGGAAGGAATCGATCATCTTGTCGGCCCAGGGCGCAGCGCCGCCCCTGGCGCCGGGCACGGTCGAGACCACGTGGTCCATCGAGCCGATGGTGAGGCCCGGGCTGCGCGTGCGGATGCCGCGTTCCTTCAGCTCCTGCTGGCCGCGCTGGCCCGAGAGCTCGTGCATCAGGTGCCGGTCGACGAACATCAGCTGCATGCCGTCGCCCAGCTCGTCGATCGACGTGCAGGTTCCAGATCTTTTCGAACAGCGTGGCGCTCATTTCACCTCCGACATGGCGTTTCTCGAAATCCCAGACATCCGGGAAACCGACCAGCTCGTGCATCTGCTTCATGTCATAGCTTCTTGTCGTCGAGCCTTCCGTCGAGCCATTTTGCAGCAGGTAACGGTAGGAATCTTCCAGTGCGGCACAAGCCGGGCCCATGCCGGCGCTCGGGTAGATCGCGATGGAAAAGCCGTAAGCCTTCAGCTTCTGCGCGCGCACACCACCGGCGACTTGCCGGTCGGCACCATGTTGGCGAGCAGCTTCGCGCTGCCCGACAGTTCCGCCCCGATGCGCTTGAACTCGTCCTCCGACTCCGGCGCCTCGACGAACAGGATGTCGGCGCCGGCTTTGGCGAAAGCCCTGGCGCGCTTGAGCGCTTCGTCCAGGCCGAGGCCGGTGCGCGCGTCGGTGCGCGCGATGATGAGGAAGTCCTTGCTGCGGCGCGCTTCCACCGCCACCTCGATGCGCTTGACCGCGTCCTCGAGCGGCACCACGCGCCGGTTCGGCGTGTGGCCGCATTTCTTCGGCGTTTCCTGGTCCTCGATCTGGATCGCCTGCACGCCCGCGCGCCTCGTAGCCGCGCACCGTCTCGCGCACATTGAGCAGGCCGCCGAAGCCGGTGTCGGCGTCGGCGATGAGCGGCGTCTTCGTGCCCTGCGCGATGGTGCGCGCGCGCTCGACCATGTCGCGGTAGGTGACGAGGCCCGCGTCGGCGACGCCCAGGTGCGATGCCGAGATGCCGTAGCCCGTCATGTAGAGGGCCTTGAAGCCCAGGCGGTCGGCGATTTTCGCCGAGAACATTTCGAACACGCCGGGCGCGACGATGAATTCGCCGGAAGCGAGCAGCGTTTTGAGGTTCGCGCTCATGCCCGCAGCACCCTCATTCGATTCGGATGTTGGCCTGCTTGACCACCGGGCCCCAGCGCTCGAGGTCGGCGCGGATCTGCGCGGCGAATTCCTCGGGCTTGTTGCCCACCGGATCGATGCCCAGCACGCCGAAGCGCTCGCGCACCTCGGGCTCGTTCAGCACGGCGGCGATCTCGCGCTGCAGCCGGTCCACGACGGGCCGCGGCGTTTTCGCCGGCGCGAGGATGCCGACCCAGGAATCGACGACGAAGCCGGGCAGGCCGCTTTCGATGAAGGTCGGCACATCGGGCGCGCCGGCGGCGCGCTTCGCGCTCGACAGGCCGAGCCCCTTCAGGCGCCCGCTCTTCATGAACTGCTGCGCGCCCGCCACCGCCGTGCAGACGAGCGGAATCTGGCCGCCCACCGCGTCGGCCAGCGCCTGGCCGCCGCCCTTGTAGGGCACGTGCACGAGGCCGGCGCCGGTGCGCTGGCTCAGCATCTCGCAGGCGAGGTGCGCGCTGGAGCCGGTGCCGGCCGAACCGTAGGACAGCGTGCCCGGCTTGGACTTGCCGAGCGCGATCAGTTCGCGCAGGTCCTTCACCGGCAGCGACGGGTGCGCGACCACGATCACGCCGGCGTCGCCGATTTTCGTCACCGGCGCGAAATCGCGCAGCACGTCGAAACCGGATCTTTGCGTAGACGTGCGGATTGACGACGATGGTGCCGTCGTAGCCGAGCAGCAGCGTGTAGCCGTCGGGCGCGCTCTTCGCTACCATCTCCGTGCCGATGTTGCCGGCGGCGCCGACCTTGTTCTCGATCACCACGGGCTGCCCGAGCCGCGCGCCAAGGCGCTCGGCGATGGTGCGCGCGCTGGTGTCGGCAATGCCGCCCGGCGAGAACGGCACGACGATGCGCACCGGCTTCTCGGGCCAGGCCTGCGCCAGGGCCGCAGCGCAAAACAGCGCCGCAGCGAGCAGCGCAGCGCCGGTCATGCTCAGGGTGCGCAAATGTCGTTTGGACACGATTTCCCTCCCCGTTTTGCCGCCGCCGGATTATTGCAGACGCAGGCGCCCGGCGAGCGCCGCGCAGTCCGTGCCCGCGGGCAGGGTACCGAGGACATGGCCCCAGTCGCCGCCCAGCCGGCTGGCGCAGAAGGCGTCCGCGGCGCGGGCATCGGCATGACGCAGCATCAGGCTCGCCTGCAGCGCCGTCGCCGCCATTTCCACCAGGCGGCGCGCGCGCGATTCGAGGTTTGCACGATCGGCGAATTCACGCTCGAGCCGCCCGAGCATCTTCTTCAGCTGCGCGTTTTCCGGGGCGGCGGCGCGAATTTCGCGCAACAGCGCGGCCAGCGACTCGGGCTCGCGTTCGACCGAGCGCAGCACGTCCAGGCAGATCACGTTGCCGCTGCCCTCCCAGATGCCGTTCAGCGGCGACTCGCGGAACAGGCGTCCGAAAGGCCCGTCTTCGACGAAGCCGTTGCCGCCCAGGCACTCCATCGCTTCCACGGTGAACACCGGATTGCGCTTGCACAGCCAGTACTTCGCGACCGGCGTCATGATGCGCGCGAGCAGCCGCTCGTTGGCGTCCTGCGCGCCGCGGTCGAACGCCTCGGCGAGGCGGAACGCGGTGAGCGTCGCCGCTTCCGATTCCAGCGCGAGGTCGGCGAGCACGTTCTGCATGGCGGCGTGCTCGACGCAGCTTCGCGCCGAAGGCGGCGCGGTGCGCGCAGTGGTGCAGCGCCTGCGTCAGGCCGGCGCGCATCATTCCGGCGCTGGCGACGACGATGTCGAAGCGCGTGAGATGCGCCATCTCGATCAGCGTGGCGATGCCGCGGCCCTCGGGGCCGACCAGGTGCGCGCGGGTATTGCGGAATTCGATTTCGGACGACGCGTTCGAGCGGTTGCCGATCTTGTCCTTGAGGCGCTGGATGTAAAACGGGTTGCGCGTGCCGTCGGGCAGCGAGCGCGGCACGAGGAAGCAGGTCACCCGGTCGTCGAGACGCGCGAGGGCGAGGAAGCCGTCGCACATCGGCGCCGAGCAGAACCACTTGTGGCCGGTCAGCAGGAAGGCCCCGCCGTCGCGCCGCGCGACCGTGCTGTTGGCACGCAGGTCCGAGCCGCCCTGCTTCTCGGTCATCGCCATGCCGATGGTGGCGCCGGTTTTCTGTCCGATCGGCAGCGGGCGCGGGTCGTAGGCGTTGGCCGTCAGCTTCGGTTCCCACTCCGCGGCGAGCGCAGGCGCGTTGCGCAGTACCTGCACGCCAGCGAAGGTCATGGTGACCGGGCAGGAAATGCCCTGCTCGCCCTGGTTCCACAGGTAGTTGAGCGCAGCGCGTGCGGCGAAGGCGCCCTGCGGCGCTTCGCCGTCCAGGCGAGCGAATGCAGGCCGGCGCCGAAGGCGAGGCCCATCAGCTCGTGGTACGCCGGATGGAAGTCGACCGCGTCGATGCGGTGGCCGAAGCGGTCGTGCGTCTTGAGCACCGGGCCGTGGCGGTTGGCCTGGTCGGCGAGCAGCTGCATGCGCTCGGAGCCGACCAGTTCGCCGAGCGCCATCGGCCTCGGTTCTCGATCCAGCCGCGCCTGCGCGCGCTTCGCCGCGGCGGCGAGCACCGCGGTCGCCGCGCCAGGCGTTGTAGCCCGCGAGCGGCGGCGGCTGGTTGGTGACTTCGTGCGTGGCGTCGGGCGAGGCGGGCATCAGCGCGGATAGGAGCCGTCGTTGACGTCCAGCGTAGTCCCGTTGACGTAGGCGGGGCAAGCGGTTCCGAGCCACAGGATCGCAGCCGCGACTTCCTCGGGCCGGCAGACGCGCCCGGAATGGACCGACTTCATGACGCCGTCCTTGCGCGACTGCGGCAGCTGGTCGTACATCGCGGTCTGCGTCGGACCCGGCGCAACCGCGTTGACCAGCACGCCGTGCGGGCCGAGTTCCTTCGCCCAGGCCTTGGTGAGGTTGAGGATCCCCGCCTTGGTGATGCCGTACCAGAGGTCCGGATGACCGGTGAACGCGGCCACCGACGCCGACGATTCGACGATCCGGCCCGGATCTTTCTGCGCTTTTTCATTTGAATCGAAACGGATTCAATCAGACGGGCCGGCGCTTCGATATTGACCGTCAGTACTTCGCGCTTGTGCTCTTCCGGGAATGGCGTCGTAGGGATCGCAGAACAGCACGCCCGCGTTGTTGACGAGCGCGTGTATTTCCCGTGCGTCCGACGAGATTTGAATTTATCCCGAACTGATCCCGAAGGTCGAAGTCGATCCGATCCGCGCCCTTTCAGGTCGAAGCTCGAGAAATCCTTGTCCAGCGCGAGGACCTTCCAGCCGGCGCTCGGCGAAGGCGCTTCGCGGTGGCGAGGCCGATGCCGCGGCCGGCGCCGGTGACGAGCACGGTGCTCACGGGCTGCGCCGACGCATGCGGATGTTGAGCAGTTCGACGGCGACGGCGAAAGCCATCGCAAAGTATACGTAGCCCTTGGGCACGTCGTGGTCGAAGCCGGCGGCGATCAGCACCACGCCGACGACCACGAGGAAGGCGAGCGCCAGCATCTTGATGGTCGGATGCGCGGAAACGAAGCGCCCGATGGCGCCGGCGAACAGCATCATCAGCGCCACCGAGGCGACCACAGCGGCGATCATGATCTCGAGCTTCTTCACCATGCCGACCGCGGTGATGATGGAGTCGAGGGAGAAGATGAGGTCGATCGACCATGATCTGCACCAGGATCGGCGCCGAAGCACGCGCTGCCGCGCGCCGATGCGCTCCTCCTCGCGCGCCCTCCAGCAGCTGGTGGATTTCGTGCACGCTCTTCCAGAGCAGGAACAGGCCGCCGCCGAGCAGGATCAGGTCGCGCCCGGAGAATTCCTCTGCCGAGCACGCACGAACAGCGGCGCGGTCAGACCGACGATCCAGGCCAGCACCAGCAGCAGGCCGACGCGCATGAACATCGCGCCGAACAGCCCCAGGCGGCGCGCCCGGTCGCGCTGCGCCGCCGGCAGCCGGTCGACCAGGATGGAGATGAAGATGATGTTGTCGATGCCGAGGACCAGTTCCAGAGCGGTCAGCGTGGCGAATGCGATCCAGGCCTGGGGATCGGAAAGCAGTTCGAGCATGTCCGTATCTTACAATCCGCGCACTGCTGCCCGAGACCGGAGTGCGCGATGGCCGAAGCAATGTACTGGAAGGAAATCACCGTCCAATGGGGCGAGTCGGACCCCTTCGGGCTCGTCTACTACCCGCGCATCGTCGCCTGGTTCAACGACACCGAGCACGAATTCTTCCGCACCATCGGCTATCCGATCGACCAGATGATCCGCCTGGACCGCACCACCTTCGTGATGGGCGAGATCCACTTCCGCTTCATCGGCCCCGCCGCCTACGGCGATCGCATCGCCACCACGATTTCGCTCGCGAAGATGGGCGCGCGCACGCTGCATTGGACCTGCAAGGCGAGGAATGCCGTTACTGGCGCTCCCGTGACCGAGGGCCGCGCGACGCGCGTCTACGCGCGCATCAACGAGGACGGGACGCTCAATTCGGCCGTGATTCCGACGGCGATGCGCAAGGCGATGCTGCAGTCGGGCACGCTAAGCCACCTCAAGCAGAAGATAGAGAAGGATCCCGAGTACCACCACGCGCCGCCGGCGGGCAAAAAGCGCAAGAGAAGTTAGGCGCTGTCATCTAGGCCCGATTGATCCGGGGCAGGACCTCGTTCGCCATGAGCTCCATCGAGCGCCGGGCGAGCGCTGGATCGGTCCAGTCGTGGCCCGTATAGAGCAGGGTGCCGAACGCGCCGACCTCGTCGCGGAATGCGAGGATCTGGTCCGCGACGCTCTCCGGGGTTCCCGCGATCACGAGACGCTCGAGGCACCGCCTCGTAGAGAGCTCGGAATCCGGCTGCCCGGGATAGTCGCGCATCACGTCCAGCGCGCCGGCCTTCGCGAGCTTGGTCCTCATGACGTGGAAGTAGAAGCCGTGCGCGCCGTCCTCGCGATGCGCATAGCGGCGTGCCGTGGCCTCGTCATCGGCCACGAAGACGCTGCGCGCCACGCGCCAGCCGGACGGATCGGCGGAGAGGCCCGCCGATCGCCGGCCTTCCAGGTAGCTCTGGATCTGGGCCCGGACGACGTACGCACCCACGTAGGTCGCCGAGATCCCGGTCCAGCCGCGAGCTCCCGCCGCGTGCGGTCCCCGGGCGTCCGGCCGGATCGAGGTGATCGCGATGGGCGGATGCGGTCTTTGCAGCGGGCGGACTGCGACGCCCACTCCGATCTTCCGATCGAGCGAGCGCTCCGTGGTGGTCCGGTAGAACTCGCCTTCGATCCGGTACGGCGGCTCTTCGCTCCAGATCCGGCACATGTGCTCGAGCGCCTCCTGGGTCTTGCGGTTGCGGTCCGAGCCCAGGTCTCCGATGGCCTCTGCGTCGCCGGGAACGCCGGGCCCGACTCCCAGCACGAGCCGGCCCTGCACCAGGTGGTCGACCATCGCGACCTGCGCCGCCGCCATCGCCGGGTGGTAGTTGGCAAGCGGAAGCACGCCGGTACCGAAGGTGATCGACGGGCACGCATCGGCCAGGCTCGCGATGAAAGCGAGGCTCGAGGTGATCGTCTCGGCTGAGTCGACGAGATGCTCGCCGATGAAGGCCTCGCGATAGCCGAGTCGATCGGCGAGCACGACCGCTTCGCGGTCCTCACGCAGAACGTCCGCATAGGGGCGGGACGGCGGGTGGACCGGCTGGATGAAGAATCCGAGCTTCAGAGGGTCCTGCATGGTGGGTCTCCTCGTTGGTCGGCATCGCCGGAGGGGCCCACAAGCAAAAGCCCCCACCGGCTCGCCGACAGGGGCTTGGTGTACGAACTATTCCAAGCGCTAGTCGGCGCGGTCCTCCCGGACTACGACGACTACGACGCTTCGCTGCTGGACAGTGTTGCTTCTCATACAGCGCACGCTATCACGCAGGATTTCAACGCACAAGGGAACCAGGAAGTGGCGAAAAAGGAAATAGAGCGGGTACTTCCCGGTCGACTGCGGATGGGCGCGGCGGATGCTCGGAGACAGGACCTTGTCCGAGACGTGGAAGTCCCAGACCGCGCTGCCGTCGCCGGCGGCGAACTCGGCCACGAGCTTCGGCAGGTCATCCAGGTCTTGAACGTTTTCCGCGAGGCCGAAGCCGCCGTTGACGCTGTGACCCAACCGCCAAAGGACAATAGAGGAAGAACTGCCCTGGCTTGAAGTGGCGGACGAGTTTTGAGACAGGGTAAAGCCTTCGCACAATAAAAGCCGTGGGCAATCGTAAATCCCATGCGCGAAATTCCCATCCACAACACGACTCCCGGCAGCCGCAAACCCGCTGCGATTGCGATTGCGGGAATAACAAAGGCAAGAATGCTGGAGGGAATCCTCAGTAGATTGGTGATATCAAATCGTTGACAACCTTCCAGAACGGCGCGCAAACCATTCCCTGCGAGGATTGCCGGCAAGGATGCTGCCAAAATATAGAATGCGGTCCTGGCTTCACCTTGCAGAGCGACCGGAGTCTTGAGAACGCGTTCTACCAACGTCGGTGTGAGTAAAAGAATTAATCCACAACCTACAAGTCCTAGGAGCAACTGCAATATCATTGAATTCCAGACCATTTCAGAAATCTGCGTGTTTGCACCCTTTACCAGCAATTCCGCAAGAAATTTCGTTGTGGCCCTGCCAAGTCCCAAATCCATGAGGGTAAAGTAACCAAAAATGACCCAAATAATTCCGAGCATTCCGAATCGATCAGAGCCGAGTCCTTTGACGATATAAGGTATCAGAACGATTCCAGCCAGCACTGGCAAAACTTGTCCGGCTAGATTAAACGCAGTGTTTTTCGCGAGCCTGGCGCCATCAATGGATGCGCCAGTCGATTCGGTTGCTTCGAGTAATGGTATGGTATCGGTACTCGCCATTAAATTATTTCTATGCTTCATTCCGTCAACTGAGTTGCGATGACCTCTGCTTTATCGTTCTTGGCCTCTAGGCTTCTCGCTACCTCACAGGTTGCAGATCGGCTTCGTCCATTTCCACAGAAACGGATCGCTGTATGAGTTCGATCGAGATGACAACGCGGAGCCTGCCCTTTCGCTGCAACAGAATTCCATAGCATTCCCGCCATAGGCCCATTCCGCACATACACGCGCCGCCCCACGTTCAGAAACGGATGCGGCTCCAACTTGCTTCCGCATTGAATCATGGATCGAAGGGCGCCCACTTCCTCGTCCGATAAAGCGGCCGGCGTCCCGTCGAATCCCACGAGTCGGGCGAGACCTGGGACCTGAACCACCTTTAGTTTGTCGCGCAACGACATCCGCAGAAACACGTATCCTGGAAATAGAGGAAGTTGCAACGTGACGCGTCGATCTTTCCAGCGTCGGACGGAGGAATACGTAGGAAGGAAATTCTCGACCGACCGAACCTCCAGTTGTTCGGCGACTCGTTTTTCGTGATTCGCGCTGGTGTACGCGGCGTACCAGCGAGGTGCAGAAAATGTCCAGGAAAGTAAGCCCGGCTCATTTCCCAAGTTAAGCTGCATCGGATGAAGCACAATGATCCCTTTCTTCGACTAGTTGCGGACAATGTCCACTTACAGCTTCGCCCCGTCACTTACAGAGGTGCGTGTGACCTAACCCATGCAACATCAGTTTGATACAGCCAAATTCGGCCTATTCCTGCCCATCACTGGGCTCGTCATCGTGCTTACGCCAATTCCGAGCCGCATTGCCATTAACGCCTGCGTCGGTCCCGTTTCCCTGAAACCTGGGCATGTGTGCCTGGACGGTCGTGAACACTTCCATAGCAAAGACCCTGCGAGGATCATTAGCATCGACCGCATCCCATCGAGTCTTACCGATCACCCACACCATAGCAATTGCCATGCCAATCGAAGTTCCTAGCAGAACGATCGCTGCGCGTGGAGGAAAAGTTTTCTTGGTAGGAACGGTAGGGGCATCCAACACCTTGACGGTGGGGATTTCTTTGGCTTCCTGCACCTTTGCTAATTCGTATTGCTGAGTCAACAACTCATAGACAGTTTCCTGGATCTTTGTCTCTCTGTATAAATCAGCGTAAGTAACTCCCAACAAGGGAAGCTTACGGATGGAGGGGTATAGAGCATTTCCATCCTGGTTGCTTCCCTGGGTGCCAGCGCTTCCGATTTCGTTTAATTTTCTCTGCAACTCATTTACACGCGCTTGTACTGAGCGAACTCGAACGTTGCTGTTGGTGTATATCTGCTGCAATCCACTCATTTCGGCTTGGGCGGCGATCAATTGACCTTGCAAAGTTGCGGCAGCTTCTACCATAGCCTTTCCTTGAGCGGGGATATCGATCGCGGAATTCTGGCTGGCAAACTCGCTGAAATTTTTCGCCGCAGTATCGAGATCCCCTTTTACTTTGTCGAGGCGTCCTTCCAAGAACATCCGCTCGCGACGTGCGGACGATGTACTAACTTGGGCTACGAGCCGATCCAGCTCCCGGACGTATGCCTGCGCAATCGCGGCAGCCCGTTTGGGGTCGTGGTCGGTCACGCCGATCGTGATGATTCCACTCTTGCGATCTTCGGAGACGTCCGGTATGCTCTGCGAGGTCTTTCTTGGCGTCCTCGATCTTTGGAGTTGTGATAAATCTTCATGAGTTGGAATTCGTCAATCAGCCGGTCTTGAACTGTTTGGCTGCTAAGAACGCCGACAAAAAGTGCCCCGGTACTCTTTACTCCCAAGAGGTCACCTGCAAGACCACCAAACCCGGCGCCGCCATTGCGGCCAGCCATCGCGGCCAACATTCCAAGCCCCGAACTGTTTTGACTGTCTGGTGGCATCAGCCGAGCCACTGACTGGTATCGCACCGGGAGTAAGAATGCGATCAGAACGCTTGCAGCAAAGTGCAGACGCACCGATTCGGAACAGGAAATCGCGATGTTCCCAGAAGAGGCGAAGGTAGGGCAGTAGCGATACTGGATATCGCCATCTTCGAGCGGGCGAGGAGACACCCAATTCGTAGTTCTTCCGCCGGTCGACAGGTGGTTCCAAAATCGGCACTTTTCCTGGCGCGCTCAATTCGTGTCTCCCACTTTTGCAGTACTTCGCGGTCCGCTGTGAAAGGACGGCTGAAAGATCTTGCTTGGCTGAAACTGTATTTGTACGGAGGTTGTTATGTTTCGCTGCGGCCCTGGTTGAATCACGGGGAACAGCCATCGCTCATACTGGACTGAAGCGGAAATTCCCACACCGTTCCGGAGCCAGAGATCTCCGCGAGCACCCACGTCAGTCAGGGTCCCCCCTCCGGGAATGAACTGTTGAGCTCACTTTTTCGTGTCTGAAATTGATTTGGATTCGGTTTTTTGGGGTAAACCAGTAGTTCGTCCACGCCTGTGCACCTTGGCCCTCACGTCCAATCCAGCTTCCGATCAGATTACCCTCGTTGGTGTATCCGTCGACGATATCGGTCGTTCCAGTAGAAGAATCCGTGACTCACATTGCTCCCCCGATCGGCAGATCTGTGTAGCGTGCCCTCCATCCGCAAATCGAGTTTTGGAATCTCCGGAATATGCGAGAAATAAAGCCCTGCACTCCAAGCAGAGCGATCCCAATACGCCACTGGTGTAGAATTGATCGTCGGTAAATCCATCGGCATAAAACGTCGCCCAATTCCGCAAGAACGGAAGTCGGTAGATCAGATCGAAACCGGAACGTCGGTCACCAGCATCGCTCGTCGGTTCCGGGAGGGCGTTATTCAGTGCAAAAAAACTTCTTAAAAACGTATGGGTCGTGAACGGCACGCCCTGACCCGCAAACAAAGTCGTGCGCGAAAATCCAAATTCCACATTCGGCGTGGGTTTGAAACTGAATCGCGCACCATCGATCATCGGTTGCGGATCAAGAGTGGAGTTCCAATTTCCAACTAGCGCCTGTGTCGCTCCGTAAACAAAAAGTTGTGTCCTGAAAGCTGTCCAATGAAAAACTCCACCCGCATCGGACCAAACCAACCCAGCACACTCGGCAGTTTGAATGGCGATACTCGATTGATGCGGAACATCGTGATGGGTTCGGCATTGTCGCTGAACATCATCGGGCCGCCTGCGCCAGGGCCCCACCACAAACTCTGTTTCCCGAATGAGAACTGCCAGTTCTCCAGATTCATGGCCACATAGGCATCCAAGAGCTTCGAAACGGTCTATCTCGTTCGTGGCTATCTGCCGGTGGCACGGGAATGACCTGACTCTGTCCAATAAATTCACGCGCAGTAGAGTGACATCGGCGGAGCCGACGGAGAGTGCTGATACTCACCCCGAAGGTATGCGGTAAATGAACCCGCGCTACCGTAAGCGGAAAAACCAGTAATGCTGTTGAATCCCTCTTCGTATGGCCGCCCAAAATCGTTGATTTTCGTCTGGCCAAAATCGTAGTGATAACCCTGCGAAAGCGGAGTTCCGGAAATTCCATCGACCCTCGTGTAGACCGACTCCACCTCTGCCTTCCGATTCTCTCCACCGCCCATCAAATTCAATTCGTAGATAAATTCCTTTTCGAGTGACTGATGAATTGCCCGCGCATCTGAGGAGCCTAATTCGCCGTTATCAAGCGTCTCGCCTGCCTCATTGACCAGTCGTGCGCATTCAAATCGCGTCCACGGTCGCATCGCCATAATTGCAGCTATGGATATAGCCCTGCGCGATCAGTCGATCCATCGCCGGATAGATCCAGCTGTCCAGTGGCACGTACGGCGACGCCATGTTCGCGCTCGAAGCTCGTTGATTTTTTCTTCAGGTAGGTGCCGATGTATTCCCACGGTTCACCACCCAAGTTGTGAATCGTGATGGCGTGTGTAGATATCCTGCGCGACGAGATTGCCAATCAGGCTGCCGATAAACACATCCGACGGAAAATGCTGATGTGCGCGAAACCGCGAATAATCCACCAACGTAGCCAGGCTGTACGACCGCAATTTTCGTCAGAGGCCCTGGGTATTCATGGGCTATAACGCCGGCTACCGCCCATGCCGCGGCCGAGTGTTCCGAAGGAAACGAAACGCCGTGCTGGAAGAATTGACCGCTACCATCTCCCTGAAAGGGGCGCTCGCGCCCCAATGGATATTTCATCGCTTCAACAACTACAAAACTGTTCAGGGCCGCTGCACCGGCCAGGAAACCCGTTTCGCGCCAATGCTGATTGTGCGTACGGTAGCTGAGCAGCCACATTCCGCCAGCCCCTCCGATCAGCGCGCCCACCGCCGCGTTTGAGATCGTGTTGTAGTGTCCTATCGTGGTCGGATTCTGGTTCATGTGCCGGCTCATGTCGCTGTCGGTCACAAACATTCCTGCGGTCAATCCACTTACTGGCAGAAGCCAGTTGGCGTCGGAGAAACGAAGCCGCGTTGGACTTGTCCATATCTGTTTTTGGTCCAACAAGAAATTCCTTCGCGGTCCAGGTCATGTGTCCCGTCCAGTAAGGCGAATACTCGCCGTCAGCGAAGAGTGGTTGACGGAGCTTTTCGTTTTTCCACTTTCGGCTTCAACGTTTCCGGCAATGTTCGCTTTTCAGGCACGCTCTTTTCCTCTGCTACGCTTTTGCCTTTCTTCGGTTGGCACCTGGGCCAGTACTGCAACTCCACCCAAGATTCCTCCCAAGCCCACCAGGAAAAGCCCACACGCAATGCACCTCAGCGTCATGGGTGGAAATAAGCCACCGCCAACGCGATTGAAGTTGCCAATTGAGCAGCCTGCAATGTGTTTGTGAGGTTCCAACCTCCAATCTTCGGTGCCTTTTCCGGAATCATGATCATGTCGCCCGGTTTCAGTACTGCACTCAACGGGTCTCCGGACCACCACGAAGCTTCGTTGTTTTTCGATGAAATCACGGAGCCGTCCGCACGAATCACAAAGACGGCCTTCTTGTCCGCCGCCGGCGTCAATCCTCCCGCCTGGCTCAGAGTACCATTTCGCCGAGCGCCCCGGCAGGTAACTAACCGCCGTCGGATTAAACACCTGGCCGTTCACCATTACGACGTTCGCTTTTTTCGGAATGACAAGTACATCTCCATCACGCATCGCTACGTCAGTTGCACTACCCTTCCACTCCTTCGTGTTCGCAGGCACATGCACCACGACGCGACCGATCGGGTCAGTCGCTTGCAATTGCTGTAACGTCGTTTCGGTTCTTGCAATCGCGTTCAACTTGGCGTTCTTCTGATCTTCATCGCCATCCGGTAGTGATTTGAGTTGTAGTTCTTCATCCTTCATTCGCTCAATGAGTTCCAGATGCGCCTTCATCTGCAATTCACGCACTTCTCGGCGCATCAGCACCGCGCCGTATGGCGAAGCTTCCGCGCTGAAGCCTCCAGTGCGCTGCAAAACTGAACTCAGTCGTTCCCCTGGCTTGATGCCGTAGGTTCCCGGGTGTTCCACTTCACCACGCACTGTCACTGAGGCAGCAATGTCGTTCCAACCAGATATCGGCTGGATGGTCAGCACATCGCCTTCGCGCAAAGAAAGATTTGCTCGTTGCTTCGCCCGAGAGTGCATCGGCCAGATTGACCATCACATGTTCGCCTGCCACAACTCCATCCTGCGTGGCTGGATATCGGGTCAAGTCCGCTCTTTCTGTGATAGGCAGCGCGCTTCAATCCTCCAGCCACCTGAATTAAATCCTCGACATGCATGTTCGTGGTCAGTGGGTAGCGTCCTGGCTTGGCCACTTCACCATTGATGTAAACCGTCGCGGGCTCAACCCTTGCCGGGCTCTTGTGGATCAACAATCGGTCGCGAGGGATCAGCAGAATGTTATCCACCGGATTTCCGCCAATCGCTTCCTTGAGGTTGACGCTCAGAATTTTCATCGTTCCGTCGCTCTGAGTCCGGAAGACCTGTGCGCTTGCCCTGCGTCGCATCTGGCGCCAATCCACCTGCAAGGTAGATCGCATCACGCAGGTGCACCTGACCGCTGGTGGTATATTTGCCGGGTTGTCTTACTTCCCCGCCAACCCAAATCGCGGGAGCGGCTTCAAAATCGTAGCGGCCAAAAATCCGTACCGTATCCAACGGCTGCAACTTCGGTGCTGCCTCCGGATGTTCCAGCGCTGCGGTCAGGTCAAAACTCTCCACCGTCGGATGATTATCCGGCTGGTTGATTCGAATGATCTCTGCGTAGTTCCCCGCTGGTTCAGGCAATAGATCCTTGTACGAACCCAACAGATCCGTTAATTTCATTCCCTTTACATAGGAGTACCGTCCCGGCCGGAGGACATGGCCCTGCAGGAAGATGGCGTCTTCGTTGTACGGGGCGATCGGAAAGATGTGCACTTCGTCGCCGTCGAGAATCTGGAATTCTTTCAACTTAATCGCCACGGATTCCTTGCTGTCCGTCGGCGCAACCTCAAAATTAAGCATGGTTCTCTTCTGGTGAGCTTCTACCCTCTGCACTTCGATGTGGCTCAGCGTGCCCGTCGGAAGTATTCCTCCTGCCAGTTCAACTACGTCCGCCAGATTTTTTTCTCCATTCAGCTCATAGTTCGCCGGACGCCGAACCATGCCGTCCACCGTGACTTCTGGACCCAGCGGCGGCACGATCAGCGTGTCTCCGTTCTCCAAATGCTTGAGATTCGTTTGCACGCCGTGCAAGAGCAAATCGTAGGCATCTACTTCCTGAACCAGCGTTTTGCCGCGATAATGCTTCAACGAACGCAACGAGCCGCGCTCGGTCACTCCTCCCGCCGCAAAGATGGCGTTTAGCGGTGTCGACAGCGAACTGATGTCATACGCTCCCGGATCCTTCACATCGCCAACAACATAAATGCGCACGGTACGCAATCGGGACAGCGAAACATCCGCGGACACATCGCGAAACTCAGTACGCAAAACCTGTTGCACCGCCAGCTGCACTTCACCGAGGGTCTTGCCGCTCACCAGAATGGGGCCGGCTTCCGGTAAATTGATGCGACCTTCGCGATCCACTACGCGCGTAAGTCGTTGCGAGACTCCGCCCCAGATGTCCACGGCCAGACCATCCCCGGGCCCCACTACATACTCAGGACCGACGGGAAGGTCCATCGGCACTGCCTCTGTCAGCCGGGAATCGTTGCGGAATACATCCAGGCCAAATCTCTCCGGCTTTTGCCGCGGTGCGGCCTGCATGTACATCTCATAGAGCGAGGGGATGTCTGAAAAGGGGTTCGACGTATGGACCATTGTGACTGGCGCAAACTCTTCACTTCTTCCAGTTTCGTTTTCATACCTTCTTCGGTTCCCTGGCGGATAGTTCCTATCTCTCTTGGAATTTGGCTGCGCCAATGAATTCTGATTGGACAGAACTTCTTCACCAAAGACTTGCGGTGCTCCCGCACCCGAACCGACCGATCCCCGCGGAGTTGTCCTGTCGATTGCAACTTCTCCATCCGGGACTCCCGGATTGGAATATGGGTCAACATTTCCTCTTCTTATTCCTAATCCCGGATTTGTCCCTTGATCGAAACCTGTACCCGCCGTCTGAATGATTTGCGTTCCGCGAGGTTGCGGTTGTTGATCCGGCAGATCCTGTTGGTTTGAAGGAGATCTTGGCGATTCTGTGTTGGGAGCCAGAGTGTCTCGCCGATTTCCAAAGCTCTGCCGCTGCCCGCAGCGGCCATTTTCAGGAGACTCTTCGCACTTCGCGGTTCGGTCCGTGTCGGTTTGGTCTTTTTGACTCCGTGGCAACGTTTCCGAATCTTCCTGATTCTCGATCTGCACAATCCGGCGTGCCCGCTCCTTTAGAATCAGTTCCTGTTCTTTTCCCATTGTTGAATCCGGGTTCGGCGCCGGCATCAGATACCCATATCTCTGCAATAAGCGCGTTGCTATGGAGCGGAACTGAATGTCCCGATTCAATCGATCCAGAATTCCCTGTTCGGTCAAATCCGAATCCTGCACAATTTGGCCGTTGTCGGCGGCTTCTTTTGCCACATATCGCTTCAACTCGACCAACAAACCGGGATCCTTCACTAAAACACCTTGAATTTGTGATGCTGAAGCAGCCACTCGTGCCAGGTTGTCTTTCTCGAGTTCTGACTTGCCAACCTGCTGGCGTGGAATTGTCGTCTCGTTATTTGAGACCGGTTTTCTTTGCGACTCTTGCGCCATCGCAGGATAGCAAGGCGCGTACACCACGAGAGCGAGAGCTGCCCTAGCATAAAATGTAGTCGAAGCTTCGGCCGCGCGCTCCTCGAACAATCATCGTGACCACTTCAGTTAGAATCCGGGTTCGTGCCATGAGAGCTTCTTTCATGGCGTTTCCGCCATTTGTCGGACCGCGGTAAGCAGCCCTTCCTCGGAAGATTCGATGTCACCCGAATGGATATCGAGCGAGGCCCAATAGCAAACGGTATAGTTTTCACGTGGTGCAACCGCGATAATCCGCAACTCCGGAAACTCACGAAGAAGCGTGTCGCAGATTTCCGGCCGCTTCCCCCGCTCTTCTGCCGTCACGACGAGAAGATCGGGCGAGGTTCTTTCCACATGGTTCCGGATGTCTGCCTCATCAGCTACCTCGCCGACGATGTCAATCCAGGACTGCTCCGCAAATGTTTCGCGCAGCAATTCGCGCATCAACTTTGGCTTGTTCGCCACTAACACCCGGAAGGTCTTAACCATGATTCCCTCTCTTAGCCAACGAGTATTGCCTTGAACGCGCAAAATGAAAGGTTCACTGTGGACTCAAAAAGGAATCAAATCGAACTTGGCAAAACCTGTAAGCCACTCCGCCACTTGAACGGACTACGAATGGACTACTCCGACTTGAGCCGGAAAGGGGACGAAGGACTAAGGGATCTAGTGCCAGCGCTACTCGAAAAACGACCGAAATGAACTCAAATTGTGACGGCTGAACATATCTCAGGGCGGGGTTACAACGACCGGCCTTCCGCTAACCATCCACCTGCCAAGGGTTTACCACTTCTTGATACTGCTTGACAGATAAGCTAACTCTTTTTATACTCCCCCTCGCAGTCGCGATTTGCTTGTTATACAGAACCCACTAGCTGACGAAATTGCAGCTTAGCGTGCGCAACCTAGGATGTCCCGATGGCGCTGGTAAGTGGTGCGGATCAATCAAACGAAGTGAAAGTATGCCTGATTGCTGACAACCGTCTGCTGAGAGATTCCCTGGCTCGACTTCTTCGTAAACAAACCGGAATTAGTGTCGTGGGGGTACTCCGTAATACCGAAGGAACCCGGGAGCAGGTTGCGGAATCGGGTTGTGACATCGTACTGACAGACTGCCCGCCAGATTTACCTCATTCCCAGTTCTTCGTCGAACTGCAAAAGGCCCACAGTCCTTGCCGGGTCTTGCTGATTGGAATGGACGATGATCCAAAGTTATTCTTGAGAGCGGTCTATTTTGGAGTTCGAGGATACCTGCTAAAGGATGCTTCGGCTGGAGAGATCGTAATGGCCGTCCGTGGACTTGCCCGGGGTGAAGCTACTTGTCCCCCCAACTTGTGCATGAAATTGTTCGAACATGTATCGAGTGAAGCACAACGGAAGGCCGCGTTTACCTTTACCCTTGATAACACGAAGAACCGATTGACTCACCGACAAGCCCAGCTCATGACCCTGGTTGCCAAAGGACTGACAAATAAGGAAATCGCCGCTAACTTGAATTTGTCTCAATTCACCGTTAAAAATCATATTCGCCGGGTAATGCGCCAGGTGGAGGCCACCACGCGTCATGACGCCGTTGATATGATACGTACCGCCGGCCAACTGCAGACACGCTAGATCAATCAGTTTAAAGAGTTTATCCCGCAGCTTTTTCGCCACTCTATGCCGCGGCGATCCATGGTTGCTCGGTCCTCGCCCCAGATGATTGAAACGCCATACCCGGTCTTTTGAGCCTGGAAGTACGCAATATATCTTTCGATACGCTGCCAACTGGTAAGCGACCGCCGTCCTTGTGTGCGTGATAAATTTCGAATAGGGGTGGGACTGCCTACTCACCCAGTAAGCATCAACCGTTCAACGATCCAGGCGGAGGTATGTTCCCGTGAGAAGAGGGATCCAACTCAGGACCAAGTTTCTTCTTTCCCTTCTGGCGATTTCTTCCGGCCTCTCAGCCGCAACACTTCTCGTGGTTAGTTACAGTGTGGAGCGACGCGTGCGGGAGTCGCTACGCGAAGAGCTTCGAAACTCCATATTGATTTTCCAGACCTTTGAACAACAAAGAGAAACTACGCTTGCCCGATCCGCCGAGCTGCTCGCCAATCTGCCGCTGGTTCGGGCACTAATGACCACGGAAGATATGGCGACGATTCAGGATGCCTCCGAAAATATATGGAAACTATCGGGCAGCGACCTTCTGGTCTTGGCAAATCGTTCCGGCACTTTAGTCGGATTTCAGTCTAAATTGCAGACCATGAATCGCGAAAAGGTCGAAACGCTTTTAAGTGACTCCGTTCAGGCAGGAGAATCGCGCAGTTGGTGGTTTGGCGGAGGACGTCTTTACCAGGTTTGGCTACAACCCATTTACTTTGGTGCGGAAGGTCAGGGTAGAGTCAGTGGCGTCCTCGGCGTGGGGCATGAGATTGATGCCACGACTGCCCGGGACTTCAGCAAAGTAGTATCCAGTGAGATTGTCTTTAGGTGTGGCGACACCATGGTGGCAAGCACGCTGCCACGTGACTCCGGAGTCTCTAATCCAGCTCTTTCTATGCCGGTGGGCCGCGGCTCCGCGGAGACCTTCCGCGAACTCCAGATTGGAAAAGAGCGTTACATCGAGACTTCTGTCAACCTATCTATAGTTGGCGATCACCCGGTCACTCTGAGCGTTCTGAAATCGCTCGACAAGGCTACCGAGTTCCTAAGTCGACTGAATCGGGTGTTGCTTGGACTGGGGTTGATCAGCGTGGTCGCCGGAGGTGCCCTGGTTTTCCTGATATCCCACACCTTTACCAGACCTCTCGCAGATTTGGTAGCCGGTGTTCATGCACTGGAATCTGGCAATTATAGTTACCCCCTGGACCAGAAAGGGGGCGACGAGGTTGGGGAAGTAACCGTCGCCTTTGACCGCATGCGCAAGAGTCTGCGAAATACTCTGGCTGAACAAAAACAACTTGAAGATAAACTGCGCCAGGCTCAAAAAATGGAAGCGATCGGCCGCCTCGCAGGCGGAGTCGCTCACGATTTCAATAATCTCCTGACTGTAATTCGCGGAAACGGAGACCTGTTACTCGAGCGTCATGAGGCGGATCACCTGCAATTGAAATATCTGAAACAAATTCAGAAGGCAGCAGACCGTGCCGTTTCGATGACCCGCCAGCTGCTCGCCTTTAGCCGCATGCAGGTATTGCAGCCACGTGTGCTTGACCTGAACGCTACGATCGCCGAAATGAGCAAGATGATTCCTCGACTCATCGGCGAGCATATTGAGTTTACTTTCCTCGGCGGATCCAACCTTTCTACCGTTCTTGCGGATCCTGGTCAGATCGAACAGGTCTTTTTAAACCTTGCCGTAAATGCCCGCGATGCGATGCCAAATGGGGGAAAGCTGGAAGTCTTTACCAGAAACATGGTCATCAATGAAGCGGAAGCGCGAAAGCGCTCGCCTATGCCTCCTGGAGAGTATGTTTTGCTTACGGTTTCTGACACCGGGCATGGGATGGATCCGGAAACTAAAGCACGCATCTTTGAGCCCTTCTTCACAACCAAGGAGGTCGGCAAAGGGACTGGACTCGGACTATCGACTGTCTATGGGATTGTGAAGCAAACCGGAGGATTTATCTGGGTGGAGAGCACCCTGGACATCGGCTCTACGTTCGAAATCTATCTTCCTTGTTCGAGCAAACCAGTGTCTCCTTCAGAAGATGAAGGCTCTGCGGTAGGTGTTCCTGGCGGGAATGAGACTATTCTTTTAGTCGAAGATGAAACTGGTGTTCGAGAATTGGCATCCGAGTTCTTAAAAGCAGGAGGGTACACGGTCCTCGAAGCCCCGGATGGAGCAGCCGCTTTGCAGACTGCCGAAGCTCATCGCGGTTCGATCCACCTGTTGCTTACGGATGTGGTTATGCCACGAATGAATGGAAGGGAATTGGCTCAAAAAATTCATGAGATCCGACCTAAAGTCAGAGTCATGTTCATGACAGGTTATGCGGAATTCCCGGAAAACACGGAACAACAGTCGTCTTACGACGTCGAAATTTTGCAAAAGCCGTTTTCACGCACGACCCTTCTGGAAAAGGTACATAAAATGATGAGCCCGGCCCCGCGTACTTTCGCGTAGATTTCCATACTCTAGCCAGAATGTCGTGGCGAAGATTTTCTCTAGTATGTTCACGGGATCCATATAGTCGATTACTCAGCGGTTGCAGGGAGGTCTTTATGCGAAGCACATGCTGCGCAAAACTCACACTTGGATTCAGTGCACTATTCGGTCTGTATTTCTTGCCGGCAAGTCCGGTGAGTGCGCAAGCGGCCGGAGATGCCCAGAGGAGCGAGACCTCCCAGTCCGGGCAAAAGGTCGACCTGAGCACCATTGGACCAATCCTGCAACAGCTCCAGGTGGAACTGCAGGAACTTCGTGGGCAAGTGAAGGATCTCAAGATGCAGCAGGAATCGGCCCAGGTTGAATCTGCGGAATTGCGAAAGCAACTTGAGCAAACCCGCTCTCAGTTTCTGGTTCCGTCAAATTCATTGAACGCAGAAAATACTGCACAAATAGTTCCTGAAGCTTCCACCGCCCAAAAAGGTACGGAGCAACGCATCACCAAGCTTGAGGAAGATCAGCAACTGTCGGATGCCAAGATATCGGAACAAAGTCAGACAAAAGTTGAGAGCGCCTCGAAGTATCGAGTTCGATTGTCAGGAATAGTGCTGTTCAATATGTATGGAGGAAACGGACAGGTGGACAACACGGATTTCCCGCAGTTGGCTATTCCGCCGGGCATTTTTTCTTCCGAGAACTCCTTTGGTGGATCCGTCCGCCAATCCCAGATTGGCGTCCAGGCATTTGGTCCGACGATTGCCGGCGCCCGCACCAGCGCGGACATTCAATTTGATTTTGCCGGTGGGTTCCCCGAAACCCAGAATGGCGTAGCTTTTGGAATTATGCGCTTGCGCACCGGCACTATTCGGTTCGACTGGACCAACACTTCCGTCGTCGGCGGCCAAGACTCCCTGTTCTTTGCGCCCCTCAACCCAACTTCAATTGCAACGCTCGCTATCCCCGCTCTAGCTTACTCAGGAAATCTCTGGAGCTGGACTCCTCAGGTTCGTCTCGAGCACAAGTTCGCACTTTCGGACTCTTCTCAACTCTTGCTGCAAGGTGGAATTCTGGACAATCTGACGGGCGATGTACCGCCTTCCCAATACGTTCGATACTCGAGTTGGGGGGAAGACACGGGCCAACCTGCCTATGCTACAAGACTGGCTTGGACACGGAAAGTCCGCGGACAGGATGTTACCTTGGGCGCAGGGGCGTACTATAGCCGGCAGTTTTGGGGTTTCGGTAGAGACATTGACGGTTGGGCGGGCACGATCGATTTACGACTCCCGCTCGGCAGCAGGTTCGAATTTACCAGCCAGGTTTACCGGGGACGAGCGGTAGGCGGAATCGGCGGAGGTTTTGGGCAGAGTGTCTTGTGGGATGGGCCACTTACGGATCCTGAAACCGAGGTCTACGGTCTGAATTCCGTTGGAGGATGGGCACAGCTGAAGTACAGAGCGAATCCAAAGCTGCAGTTTAATGCAGCTTTTGGCCAAGAAAATCCATTTGCCTCCGATCTGCGCGATTTTGGAGGGAATGGAAGCTATTACGAGGATCGATTCTCGAAGAATCAGACTGCGCTCGTGAACTTCATTTACCAGCCACGATCGGACTTCGTGTTCTCT
Organism: Candidatus Acidiferrales bacterium; assembly: GCA_963741165.1. Lineage (GTDB taxonomy): Bacteria > Acidobacteriota > Terriglobia > Acidiferrales > UBA7541 > Acidiferrum. The sequence continues at coordinate 29,344 of CAVUHB010000007.1, forward strand.
TTTGAGTACAGAAGGCTGAAAACCTTTATATTGGATAAGGGTTCCAATTCGGCGAACCTGGTCAATTTCAGTGTGGGGTATATATTTTAGTGTCAATCTCCGTGCACCCTCGTCGCATTACGGTCGCCGTAGTACTTGGTTGTATTCACCTCCTATGCTGCAACCACCTCGGCGCACAGGTGAACACTGTGAGCGTGCGCGTTGAAATCAAGGTGAAAGGTGGCGCAAAGTCAGAAAAGAGCCCTCGAGATCCTCTCAATTTTTCGGAAGTGGTGGTTTGGCTGAAGACGGTGGACGGCTCAACCGGATCCGCACTTGTCACTGATCCTCAACATAAACGAGTGCAGTTGGTCCAAAAAAACAAAAGCTTCCAGCCTCACCTTCTGGTCGTACCAGTTGGCTCGGAGGTCGATTTTCCCAATCGCGACCCTTTCTTTCATAATGTCTTCTCCTTATTTGATGGCAAGCGATTTGATCTCGGATTGTATGAAGCTGGCGCGTCGAGCTCCGTTCGATTCGATCGGGTCGGTGTTAGTTTCCTGTTCTGCAATATTCATCCGGAGATGAGCGCGGTGGTAGTGGCGGTCGATACCCCTTACTATGGAGTTTCTGACCGCTCAGGAACCCTCACTATCCCGAACGTGCCGGACGGCAAATATGAGATGCATGTCTGGTATGAAAAGAGCCTACCGGCCGAATTGAAGATGCTCACCAGAGCAGTGAATGTCTCATCGAAAGCCAGGGAACTTGGTACGATCAGCATCACCGAAAACTCCGGCTTCACTTTGTCTCATAAAAATAAATATGGCCAGGATTACGCGTCCCCACCAGCACCAGCATATTCGCATCCATAGACTAGGAATCTCAAACCGACTCTGAACAACTCTTTGGCGGGTCACCTGGCTTGCGTTTCGGGACATATCGCTAGATGAGGGCCGATTGCGGGTCACTCTTGACAGCTTGTGGCAAATAAGGAAGTCGCACGAGAATAACCGTCCCGCGCTTAGAAGTCTCATCTACGGTGACTACCCCGGAATGGTCCTGAACGATTTTACTTACAATGGCGAGCCCCAGGCCCGTTCCATTCGGCTTTCCGTAGCTTACAAATGGATCGAATAGCGTAGAACGAATCGGTTCGGGAATACCCGGACCAGAATCCTGGATACGTATTTCAACAAAATTGCCAGCATCTTTGGCATTGATCGTGATGATGCCGTTTACCGGCATGGACGCTTCGCAGGCGTTCAAGATCAGGTTAAAAAATGCCCGCTCTAGTTTTCGCGGGTCAAACATTCCTTCCAACCCTTCCGACGCAATTAGAACAATCCTTGAATTCCGAAATTCTGGTCGGGCTTGTATCGCTTCAATTGCCCGCCGTATCACCACCTCGATCCGGGTCAGTGCGGGAGTAATTGCGTTACGCTGGTAGGAAAGCTCGCGCAGAGAATCAATTAGATCGGTCATCTGCGTCGCCGCCGTTTTAATCTCCTCGTAGATTTCGTCCTTCTTCATGTTCAGCTGATCAGCTTCGTATAGAAACTCTGCGTTGGCGACCACTGCGGCGAGATAGTGCCGCAAATCATGAGAAATTGAGCTTGCGGCTCGAGCGAGTGCGGAAACTCGTTCCATTTCAATTCTCTGCTGTTGCAGAGCTTGAAGTTGGCCACGCATCTTTGCGAACGAGGTGCTTAATTCGACAAGTTCGGTGCTTCCTCGCGGCGTGATGGAATAGGTAAAATCTCCGGCCGCCAGCGCTTTAACACCTGCCACCAGATTGTCGAGAGGGAGCGTCACGGTTCGCGCGACAAACCCAAACAGAACCGCACCGAAAAGCACCGCCATCCCGCACACCAGATAGATTGTGAAATTCAGTCGCTTGACAAACGTGTTTACGGGAACCAGCGGCATCATCACATAGCAATGTACCGGTGAAGGAGAGGAACCATGCAGCAAAACGGATGAATACGCATACTGATCGGTCTCGAGGGTTAATTCGCCTGAAGACGTACCTATGGAAACGATGCCAGCACGAATCCGCCGCTGGAACTCGGCTTCGTCCCGGGGCGGAAGCGTCGAAGCAATCACAGTATCACTTGTGGTTAATGCAATTTGGTTTCCAGCAACTATGGCAAGTTGTTGTGCTACTGCAGAGTCCACTTGATAACCAACGGCCAGAATTCCAAGCTGCTGCGCGGTCGCTCCGGCTCCTGAGATAATCGTGTGCAGGAATACCCAATACAGGCGTCCGTCGTAATACCACCAGGACGCATCTTCCCCGAGATCTGTAGATCGCGTTAGGTCGTGTTCCGCTGCCAGCGCGGACCAACCGGCCTTGGTCATGTGCAATGCGACTACTTCTCGATCGGGCTTCGCCAGAACGAAGAGATCGCTTCCCGCTAGTTTCCAGAAGGTTTCGGAACCATCCTGAATCGTTGGCGCATGTGCGGTGGACATCAGCGCCTTCAGTGTAGGCAATTCCGCGAGCATTGCAGCCGTTCGCGATAACTGTAATTCTCGTTGCCGTTGCACACTCTCAAATGCGCGCACCGATTCATCTGTACCGTTGCGGACCTGTTTCTGGATCTCAACGTTGACAGTGTGCCGGATGAAGAGAAGCAGCGAACCAGCCAATCCAAGGATGATCAGCAGGGCAGCGATAAAAAGCTGTGAACGCAGCCGATAAGTGGTCATAGCAGAATGTGTAGAGCGCTCATATCTCTCGTCTAGATATTACACATCCAGGACGAGCTTATACCCTGCCCCGTGCATCGTCAGCAGATACCGTGGTTCGGCTGGATCTGGTTCAAGTTTTTGACGGAGCCGAAGGACGTGGTTGTCCACTGTTCGAGTGGAAGGATAATTCTGGTAGCCCCATACCTCATTCAGCAATTCTTCGCGCGAAACTACTCTGCCTGCGGAGGAAGCCAAATACTTCAGCAGCTTGAATTCCTGTGTCGTCATGGTTACCGGCTTACCCGCACGCGTCGCTTCCATACTGGTGAAGTCGATTTGTGCATCACCAAAGGCAAGCAACTCGTGATCGCTACCCTTGCCGGTAACCTGACCAGATGCCGCCACTTTTGCAGGGGTACGTCGCATAGCGCGCCGTACTCGCGCAAGAAGTTCTTTGGGGCTGAATGGTTTCGTAACATAGTCATCAGCACCGATTTCCAATAACAGGACTTTGTCGTCCACTTCCGCATTCGCGCTCAAGATGACAATCGGTACCGATGCGCAGATCGCCTTAAACTCCCGGCAGAGTTCCTTCCCGGACATACCTGGAAGTTTCAGGTCGAGAACCACGGCACAGGGAAGCTGTTTACGGAAACATTCAAGTCCAGTAGGGCCATCCGACGCAATCTGAACTTGCAGGGAATCCGCTTCAAACAGGCGCTGAAGCGTGCGCTGCATCGGGCGGCTATCTTCCACGATCAGCACAGTATTCATGGCAGTGGTCTCCGCTCGTTCATAGTTCGTGGCTGGTTGCATCATTACTTCCGTTACCAGCAGACTAGTTGTTCTCACAATCATACCTCCGGGCTGAATCGATAAACTACGCTTGTTGAGAAGCTCGATGAGCGAACTCCTCATGCCATCGCGATCCGCATTCCCCCGTCCAGCCTGTTAAAGCATTTACAATTGTACGTATATTTGAACAAACCGAGTTTCGATCTACGACCGAGCTTTCACTATCCTAGCCCTTCGTTGTTGACGAAACACTCCATTCCATCCGATTTTGCAAATTGTTGACAATTCGTTGAATGTTCGGAGGGGCGAACAAATCTGGCTCCAATTTTGTCTACAGTTGGCAGTTCGAAAGCGTGGCGATGACCCTTTGCTTTGCGACAGCCGACCGATCCACCAGTTTCCTCTGCAAATTATCACCAGCTAACGCCCCCTCACCATTTGTCTGTAAGGAAAGTAAGCAATTTGTTTGCCTGTAGGTGACATCCAGGCGACATCTTGTCCCACCCGTTTAACTATGCTCGCTGTACCCAGGACGGGCCTGCAATTCTGGCTGGCGGCATCCGGCAGGGGCAGAGGAGTGTTTTCTATATTTCATTCAATTTTATTCAGAAATTCGGAGGCAATTCTTTTATGCACAAGATTTCGGCCTTATTTTTTTCCCACTTCGTGCTGTCCATCCTGATCGCCGGTTGTGGTGGTTCCTACAACGCCCCTTCCCCAAGTCCTGGCCCTGGCTCTCAAACAGCCCAGGTAAGTGTTTCCATGACGGACGCTCCTCCTGCCGGGGTGACTGTATTTTCGTTTGAGGTGACCGTAACGGGAGCCACCTTGAATCCTGGCGATGTGGATCTGCTCGCAGGAAAAAGTCCTGTGCGGATTGAGGTGAAGAAATTAGAAACCGAGAACGCATTTCTTAGCACCGCCAACATAGCCGCGGGGAACTATACAAGCCTCAATCTTACGTTTTCAAACCCGGAGTTGACGTTTCGTAATGATACCGGAGCAGTGGTGGCCGGGTGTGCTTCGGGGCGTATTTGCGAGATCAAACCATCCGGAACGCTAACCTCTACCGTGAACGGACTATTCTACTCGACAGGCGGGGCACAAACAGGTGTTTTGGTTGATTTAAATCTTGCGAATCTACTCACACCGTCGTTGGGGGTAGACTTCACTACTACCTCGGCTGTTACGGCATTGCAACAGACCAAGAATTCTCAGGGCGCACTCGGCGATCTCGATGAACTGAGCGGTATAGTTGGCAATCCCTCTGCAAGTCAATTCATGCTACAGACTGCTGATCTGGGTACCATCGCGGTGTCCATTGATTCAAACACCCAGTTTGACGGATTCGACAGTTGCATGATGTCAAATGCAACTTGTATGCAGAGCGGCCAGGCGGTTGAAGTCGAACTGGTGCTCCTTGCAAGCGGTACGCTCGTGGCCGGAAAGATCGAGCTCCAGGACGATACGCAGGGTGCCGCGGATGACGAACTGGATGGGGTTATTTCCAAAATTGACGGACCGAGTCAATTTGAGATGGTCGTAATCGATGAGTTGCGCGCTGTCACGAATGTGTCTGTAGGGGACCCCGTGACGGTGATGCTTTCCGCATCGGGGTCAGGCACTTTGTTTCGGGTGGATGCGAATGGTTTGTCTATTCCCTCTTCTCTGCAGCAAGCGTTCGAAAATCAGATTGACACATCGCAACTTGCCCCGGGCCAGACGGTACAAGTCCGCAAACGCAGTCTTTCTGGTGGGCCGGCACCCGCTGCCATTACAATCACAACGGATCGCGTGCGACTGCGTGATACCCGATTGACTGCCACCGTCGCCGGTGCCCCATCGGGGAGTAATTTCAATATTGGCAATCTACCCGGATTGTTTACAACAGACGGAATCAATCTCATCGAGATCCAGACTTCCTCTGACACCAAGTTTGACAACGTGAATGGATCCGGCGCGCTCGCTAATGGTATGGATGTCTCCGTCCGCGGACTGCTATTCAACAGTTCGCCGAATCCCGTGCTTGTTGCAAGCAAGGTTCGAAAGCGTTGAGCATCCGCTTATGGCGGTATATTGTCGGGGCCAGAATCTCTTCCATGAGGATCTCGCCCCCCATCAGCCTGGGAGAATTCAACGTCGAAGTACCTTCTGACCCGAAGGGAATAATGGTTGACGATAGAGGGGAGTTAACGATGTGGGAGAATAGCGAATATTGCTGGGTGGTTTTTTGCAAGAACTGGTGGTTTCACCTTAGGCACAACCTCTTCTATGGCCATCGGATCATTCTTGCCGAAACGGATGGCGTAGCTCCGCGGCCTCAACTTGGTAGTTCCTTCACAGTTTGCTGCGACCTTTGTGAGAAATCTTACCTGTATACTCCCTCGGACGTTCTTCGGTACGAGCAAAAAGTGCCTGATTCGTTCACTCCTCATCGGTTGTTCACAGATGACCGCGGCTCATGATCGGACCGAATCTTAGATTCGCTCACGCAATTCGCCTCATCTGCCCTGGCGAGGCACCACGCGCCCACCGGACATAGCCTTACCGGCTGCTCGTTCGAATCGGGTTTCTGATATCCGGCGGTGATTTTAAACTCTCATTCGTTCTCTTGGAGGTATTCGTGAAACGTGCGGCCATTGTTGGGAGTGGAATCGGAGGCCTTGCGACAGCGATCGCATTACGCAAGATCGGCTTTGACATACAAGTATACGAACGTTCCGCGACACTAAGGGAAGTGGGTTCGGGGCTAAGCTTGTGGCCAAACGCAGTGAGGTGTCTCGAAGAGATCGATCCGGGCGTCCTGAAGACCTTGAAAACAAAAAGCAGCACTCTTCTCAGGCTACTGATGAAAGATGCGAGCGGCAACGAAGTAAAAACAATTCGTTTTCCCGGAACCGACCCCACGGGGATCGCCGTGCTCCGAGCTGATCTGCAAAACTCATTGGCGGAAGTCTTGCCATCAAATTTAATCCACCTGAATCATACTTTCGCTCGCCTCGAGAATCGTGGGAATTCCGTCGTGCTTCATTTTGAGAACGGAGCTTCTGAACCATTTGATCTTGTTGTGGGCTGCGATGGTATCCACTCGGCAGTTCGAAGGTCCCTGGACCTTGCCTCCAGCCTAACCAGCCAACCCTACTCGGTTTGGCGTGGCATGACTCGCATCAGACCATCGACTGACATTCAATGTTTGGGCCTGGACAGGGAGGGTGATTTCTCTGAATCCTATGGATGGGGCCAGCGCTTCGGAATCCTACGGTTAGGACCGGGATACGTGCACTGGTATGCAGTGGCCAATAACTCTCTGCGCCCGGCAAATCTTGGCGATACGGAAGCACTTTTGCATCTTTTTTCAGGATGGCATTCTCCTGTGCCGCATCTGATTTCAGCTGCAGAAAGCATTCTGCTCACGAGAGTTCAAGATCGTAGTTTGTCTCTCCCTTGGGGCAGAGGACAAGTCGTCACTCTGGGGGATGCTGCGCATCCGATCAGTCCCAACTTCGGCCAGGGTGCTGGCTTGGCTATCGAGGATGCGGTTGTCTTGGCAGCGAGTCTTAGATCGACTTCCGAAATTTCCGTTGCGCTGCGACGCTACGAACGGCTAAGGCACCGCCGTTGTCGCGAAGTGTCGTTTACTTCCCGTGAAGCTGGTCGTTTTGCTCAAATGGAGAATCGCGTCCTGGTTAGTCTGCGCAAACAATTCATTAAGATTGCTCCGCCCACATTCACCACATTCTGGTTTCGCCGAAGCTGCAATTTCCGTCCTCCCTCCCTGGCAACCGGATAAAAGTGATTTCTCGCTTACCTTAAAATGAAACGGCAGGGAATCGCTCCATTCCCTGCCGCCCGCCCGTTTCTCGTTGTTCTTTGTGTCCTTTGGCGGAAACCCTGCTTTTCAGTTGCTACTGTTCATCCCCATCCTGCTCGGCGGCAATAGAAGTTAACGTGCCAAACAGCCCGTGCGACTCATGTTCTGGACCGGCGGTGAAGTAGAGTGTGGTGGATGGCCCGGCCGCGGCACCGTTGCCAAACGCCAGCATCCAAAGCCCATCAATGGTAAGAATTGAATCGTCGGTAGCCTTCATAAACCCGATGAACTTATATGTGAACCCATTGAATGCGGCAATCCGGCCGCTGCCGAAATTGCCAACCAATAGCGTATTGCTGAATTCGCCAAAATCGCGGGGTGTCCAAACCACTCCCCAGGGAGAATTCAGCCAAGACCCGTGCTCGAGGTGGCCGATATGTCTGCCGGAGGGAGAGAATATTTCGACGAACCCATTGCCATCGCCGGCCACATCATCGTGCCGGTCAGAGTCTTGCTTTGCGTAGGTGACGAACAGGCTGCCGCCAATGTTCTGTATATTGAACGGAGCAAAGCCGTGGGGAATGCGATCCTCATTGCGGCCGTCTTCGCGGTCTTCATTGTCTCCGCTGGGGTCGAAGGCTTGTTGGGGGAGGCGCACACGATGAAAGTTCGTGTCATAAACCTCCACGCGGCCCGCATGAAAGTTCGTCACGTACAAGAATCTCTTTCCATTAATATCGGCGGTGGTTGCACCCTTGTAGACCGCGCCATTTCCAGAACCTTTGTCGCTATTATCGACCGCCAAGAAAGCGGATGGTCCACCGTTCCAACCGGAGATCGTTCCATCTTCTGTGGCAAAAATGAAAACTGCGGGCTTTCCGTTCGGCGCGGGAAGCACAAAATCTGGGCTCCCATTGAAAACCGTACCGGTAGGAGTGGCGATTGTTCCGGCTGGTGCGTTGTTTGGCGGCGGAATATTGACGATTCCATTTCCATTAATGGGTATGATTTGCCCAGCGCCGTTGTAGAGAGTGGAAGTACCAGTGCCGTTGTTAGCCGCCCACCAGGGGCTAGTGGAGCTGCGGCTGAGACCCCAACAATTAACAAGGCTGGAGTCTTCGATCGCAGCCGCACCGGCCGTATCTGCCACAAGATTGGTTTGCTTGTAATGCTGCGCCAGAGCGGTCCCTGAAAATGGTAGGAGCACCACGGCAAGTGCGGTCATCCATCTGGAAGACTTTCGTACTGATTCCATAGTTTATATTCCTCCTCGATTTAAGATTCTTTCGCACGGAGTGCCATTCACTTTCGAATCTAATTCCTAGATACTCGTTTCAGCCCACTCAGCCCATTCAAAAGTTCGCCACACTCTGCGTCTTTCAGACCAATAGCGGACAAGATTCATAGAATTTGCAGACCGAGATGCAAGCTTGGCCGCCAGTCTCTCGTTATGAATGATGAGTACCCGTAGCTGCGGTGGAAAGTGCTTAAATGTAAATTTCTGTGCTGGGAGGAAGTAAGATGAATTTACAATTTTTCACTTTGAATCACGACGCGGATCGGGGTGAAGTTCGTGATCACGGCGTTGAATCAACCGTGGATTCTCGCCGATTTCAATTGCCCACGGCGTTCTAAGGAACGGAGCGACTGTTAGCGCCAGTGCTTAGTTTTGTTGGTCGTTGAGATACGGATCCGGTGATCCTTGTAGGTTTTAGTACTGCGTTAGAGTGAATAATGTACAGCCAGCTTTGAAAATAGTTCCAGTTTCCGTTGAATATCTTCTCTCCCATCGTCACCTCAAGGCATGTAACTATTTGAACCTAAGATAAATAGCAATTTCGTGGTCCAATGGACCTCAATTTGCCAGCTTGTACAATCGACAAACAACATTTGCAGGAGGTAGCGGCAATGGATGCCAAGTACGACATCTTTAGAAAATTACCTGATGGCCAGCCGGTCTGGATGAAAGCTGTGGTGGGATTGCAGGATGCTAAGTACGAACTCGTCCAGATGGCAAAACTTTTCCCTGGAGATTACTTCATCTTTGACACTAGGAATGGCAGTGTGATTTCTGCCGAGAGAGATGCTTTCATTAGTCTCGCTCAGCAGATTGGCGTCAACGTGTCTGATTGATCGACCGTTCGCAATCCTCATCCTCCAAACCGTCGGTCTGACTTCGGTGTGATCACCGCCATTCATCAGACGATGGGCGCTTTCCATTTTACTATTGATTAGAATAAGTCTTATTTTCTCGCTGGCGAGCTTGAGCGGAACAAAAGGAACATCAGGAGAGCTGGGCGGCACAACAGCTATCGCTGATCCGGCGGAGCAAAAAACGAGTTCACTCTGGTGAAAGGCCAGACCCGGCTGGCAGATCAAAAGGTAAACATGTGTTTCTGAACAAATTCCGTCGCCAGGAATTCATTGCTTACAGCAGAGGCCAAGTTCGTGATTGCCTGGTTTGTGCGTGCTGTGCCACAGACGCAGCTGCGAAGTGTGGAAAGCATTCAAGAGCGTATTGATCTACCGCAGCACGAGAAGCCCCACATCCGTACACGGAATTCCAGGTACTGCTAAACCCCGGTGACTATGCGGGCGTAATCGAAATACTCTCTCCGGGTGAGTCCGCGGGGTCGCATTCATTTGTCGGGAGCGTTGCTCGAATCCGTGTTCCCTCAGGGCTGGAATCAACTTCTAATGTTCCACCCAGTTCAGCAAGTCTTTCTCTCATTCCAGCCAGACCGATCCCGCCAGCCTGTCCGGCACGGAACCGCTGCAGCGAATCCCGGTTAATGCCGCTACCGTCATCACAGACGATAAGGATCACCTCGTCGTCGGTGCACTGAATATCAATCGTCACCCGGCTCGCTTTTGCATGTCGATGTACATTCGTAAGTGACTCCTGAAGCACTCGGAATAGTGCCAGCTCAATTTCTTTTGGCAGACGATCCGCGATTTCCGCCAACTGCAGTTCAACTTGAATCCCGCTTCGCTTCGCAAAACCTTCGGTGTACCAACGCACAGCAGAATAGAGTCCAAGTTCATCGAGCAGCGGGGGGTGAAGCAAATGCGAAATGGTTCGAACTTCCCCGATGGCGCGGTCGGTCAACTCAATTGATTCCTGCAGCAAAGGATTGCCTTCCACTGTGGCTGTGGCTTCGCGTCGCTGAAGCCGGCTCAGATTGATTTTTAGGCCCGCCAGGAATTGCCCGACACTGTCATGAAGTTCTCTTGCAATTTTCCTGCGTTCGACATCTTGCAACTCAAGTATACGGGCGCTGAGCATTCGGTAGGACTCTGCATTATTCTTTTCGATCAGTTCCTGGATTTTCCTCCGATCGACCTCACGAAACAGCAACCGGAAATTATAGACGAGAAGAATTAGCGCAAGACTGAAAGCTCCGACCGAAGTAATCACCATACGCGTGAACAGTCTTTCCCACGTTCTGAGCCTGCCTTGCAACAGGTTTTCTTCCCAGCCCTCCATCTCGCGGAGCATTTCAGACATATTTCGCCGACGAGCAGCAAGACCGTTCAAGAAATCTGTTCGCGTGGCCATTCCTGCACTCAGACAGTCGGGTTTGTTTACACATTCATTTAATTCGTCGATATCCTGATCCAGAATTGGCTGGAGCCTGGCCAAACGCTCCTGCTGAACCAGATTATCCTCAGTTAAGCCTCGCAGGTCGGCGAGTATCAAGCGTTCGTCCTGAGACTGCTGGGCCATTTGGGATGTTTCCTTTGGATCCTTGGAAAGAAGAAACAAGTCGAAATTGGCGTGAACCTCATCGATTTCAGATCTAAGGTCTTTTAACAAACCGTGAACATGGTAGGTATGCAATACCAGGTCACGGCTTTCCTTCATTCGCTCTACGGTGACCATCCCAATGACGCCAGTCATCGCCAGAAGCAGTACAGCAATAATTAGTGAACCAAACCGCGGGGTAGGCAGACGACTAGCGGAAGCCATCAGGCGTTGAGGAGCGTCAGCGACCGGCACGAGATCCTTTCAGATTGCCTAAGGGCGGGTGAGTCTTGGCTTAGTAAGTCTCAGATATACCACGATTCAGTCTCACCGTGTTCAGGTGAGAGCGAGCGCCAAGTGTACAAAACAAGTTTCCCGCATTTGCTTTTGATTCCGGCCCTAGCCAGTTTATTTGGATACCATTGGTTTTTGCGTTTTTACTTCAATTTCATTCACGGCTTGCTGAACGTTTAAAACACTGCTTGCCACCTTTCCGCTCAAACCCCCTTCGCCTGTGAATTCACGTCGCCCTTCAACTTGACTAGGCCCTTCCGGCCGTCGTAATTGACAATGTGGTCCCGTTTCGTCTTTACTGATTCGGGCGTATTTCCTTGACCACTTCGGTAACGACGCCGCTATCTACCCTTGGACTGATGTAGGATCCGCCAGCAACCACCACTCGCATAGCCTTCATTAATTCCCCTTCCGCGTCGGCTTTCAGAAGATACCCATTCGCACCAGCCCTAAACCCGCTCCGGAGGATCTCTGCCGACTCATGAAGCGTTAACAGCACAATCTTCACTCGAGGATGGGAATGACGAATGATTCGCGTCGCGTCGATGCCATTCATTCCGGGCATCGTCACATCCATAAGTACGACGTCCGGGTTAAGTGCGTCGACAAGGGGTATAGCATCAGCTCCGTTGGCGGCTTCGCCGCAGAGCTCCCATTCCGGAAATGCCTGAAGAATGGATTGAACGCCGCGTCGAATGAACGCATGGTCGTCAACGATGAGGACTCGGGGCATGGGCAATGGTCTCCTGGAGTGATTGCGTAATTGCGGGCGCGCGATTACTCGGGGAGCGAAAATACCCAGAATAGGAGTCAAGGGCGTCGTAGTCACAAGCCGTCGGACGTAAATCAGTTTTCACCAAAATAGTTACGCCTCAATAATCTGATTCTTGATTGCGTACCGAACCAGCTCACTTACCGAATGAATTTCCAGCTTGCGCATGATATTTGCGCGATGCGTTTCTGCGGTTTTAACGCTGATGCCCAACGCTACTGCGACTTCCTTGCTGCTCTTTCCTTCCGCAAGTAGTTGTACAATTTCGCGTTCGCGCGTGGTAAGCCGATTTCGTTGAGGTAGCCTTACCTCGGCTCCCGAGGTCTGCCGCGAAAAATCATCCAGCAGCATCTCGGATGCGCGAGGCGTGAAAAAAGTTCGCCGATTTGCAATGGAGTCAACAGCAGAAACTAGGTCTCGATCTGCGTCAGATTTCAAAATGTATCCTCGCGCGCCTGCCTCAACGACTTCGCGGACCAATTGATCGGAAAAATGCATTGTGAGAATCAGGATGCCCGTCTTTGGAAGTGCTTTGCTGATACGGCGAGCAGCTTCAAGACCGTTCAAGTCCGGCATGCTCACGTCCATAACCACAATCTCGGGCTTAAGCTGCTCCGCGAGAGCAACCGCTTCCCTGCCCGTTTTGGCTTCTCCACAGACTTCCCAGCCAGGCTTGGCAGTCAATAGCTCTTTCAGTCCTCGCCGGACGATGTCGTGATCGTCCACAACTAGTATTTTTAGGTTGCTCATTCCCGACCTGACGGACATGGGAGAAATTCCTGACTCGTGCTCGACTATTGCGCGCCCTGGCATTTTATCTCCATTTTGAAAACCTGAGTCTCTCCAATTTCACTCCACTGAGTAGAAACCATCGTTGGCATGGGTTGAATACCAGTTTCCCTGTATTTTCCGTCCCGCCAATTCCAGTTCCATGTTGAACAAATGCTTCTCACATCAATAACGACGGGGCGTCTGGTTGCCCCGTCGTTCCGGGCTTTGCTTAAACCGCGTTTACGGTTTGAGCTGCGGGCTTGCCTTCTGGAGTCGCGCTACCAGATGCTTCCCGGCAGGCGGCGCCTCTAGCTTTGATTCCATAATGATCTTGGCCGCCGTTACAGAGTTACCGTACAATCGGTGGTTGGCGTCCTCGTCCGGGCGGAGAGTCGTGCCCTCTAGTGAAACTCCGGCGAATACACCCCTTGAGCGGGAGTAGCTCAACATTTCCGACCGCATGTATGCATCCGTCTCAGCAGACGCTGTGCGTCCTTTGGGCCCTGCCGCAATCGAGGCGTCTCCTCCCAGCTTCACTTTGCTGCGAAGCAAGCTGTCGACTCCTCTGTTATTCATGACCAGGATCACGAAGTCCGTTGCTTCTCCCCCGATTTGAAGCCCGACACTTCCGCCCTCGAGTGCATACATTGCGGGTGCACCCCATGGTCCCGTGAAGTTAGCTCCCGTTCTGCAGACCATAGCGCCCCTGCCGTAGCTACCTCCCGCGATAAATGCAGCTTTCAGCACCGAGGGGAGGACAACTACACAGCGCGTCTTGTCCAACAGGTCTTGGGGAATGTCGTCGGGTATATCCAAAATCTCTTGGACTACTGTACCGGCATTCTGCAGTCGGTCCGTTTCTTTGGCGTCATCTGCTTTTGCTCCTGCAAATGAAAACGGTGCCAAAACCAGAAGCCCAACCAGTGCTGTTCTCCAACGATTCATTTTGCTTCTCCTTTGCATATTCCTTTTCTCTCTAAGCCTCTACTGACCTCGCCGATCCATTACCAAAACCGCGATTCCCCCGATCAGAGCAAGCGCTCCCAGGACGGGAGGTAGTGGGATAGTATGCCGTTCTTCCTTCGTTACTTGAATTGGACCAAGGTCCACTGCTTTCTTTGGCACGGTGTAGCTAAACCCTTGATAAGCGAGGGCGAGAATTCCCAATACCACCAACGCAACTCCCAACATTGACTTTCCACTCATCTCGAAGCCTCCTTTCCTTTAACCATCGAAATTCTTTCAGATCGGAAGTCTGCCGTCATTGTTGGCCTCTTTCTCATGTTTGCCGAACCAGATGGCTGACAAGGCTCAAGACAAAAAGCGCCACAAAAATGTAAAAGATAATCCTTGCGATTCCCGCCGTGGCTATTGCCATCCCGGTAAATTCCAGTACCGCTGCAATCAACGCCACCACGAAAAAAACCAATGCCATTCGTGACATCACACGCTCCTAGTTCGTTCTGGCTTCCGGAAATTGGCTTCCGGGCCCGTATCATCGTGCAACGCGCAGCGCTGACATGATTGTCCTCTTGTACCGTCCCGTTCCTCCGGGTTCCATCAGCAGATGGCTGTATTTGCGCCGGTGTATCGCTGCAGCAGGATTCCCTCACCCTTCGCGCTCCAGCACTTCATCCGACCAACCACGTGAATTGGTGTATGTGCTTTTCAATTTTTTCGCGCTTTGATGGAGTCGCCAGTCTGAACTTCCGCCATTGCTCTAGATCAGTGCAGGAAGTTCAACCAAAAAGGAGGCATACATGAATTGGGACCAGATCGAAGGAAAATGGAAGCAATACTCCGGGAAGTTGAAGGAGAAATGGGGGAAATTGACCGATGACGACCTGACCACCATCAACGGCAGGCGCGATCAATTGGTTGGCAAGCTTCAGGAACGTTATGGCCTGGCGAAAGACCAGGCAGAAAAACAGATCGACGAATTCGCGAATTCCGTGGGTGACACGGACGTGCGGCGCGAAGCTCAGAAGGCTCACGGCGCAGGTTCCTAGTCTATCCGTCTTCCGGTCTAGAACCTGAAATCAACCTGTTGGGAATTCGGCGTTGGGTCGCCCCCGACCCCGGATTCCCATTCTCCTTCGCGAATCAATAGACCAGCACGGATATCCGTGCGAAAGAAGAAATCACGGATGAAAACTCTTTGGCGTCGGGTCATCGCAATCCTTTGCTTCCTTCAGATTATTTGCCTGCCTTCCTGTAATGCCTATTCCGTCCTCACGCACGAGGCAATCATTGATGTTGTCTGGGACACCAACCTTCGCCCATTGCTTCTGAAGCGCTTTCCCAATTCCACTCCGGATGAAATTTTGAAGGCTCACGCTTACGCCTACGGCGGCGCAATTATCCAGGACATGGGCTATTACCCTCACGGCAACAAGTTCTTCAGCGATTTAACACACTATTTTCGCAGCGGCGATTTTATTCTCTCGCTCCTCAACAATGCCCGGAGCCTGAACGAGTATGCTTTCGCCCTGGGTTCACTGGCTCACTATGCCGCCGACAATGATGGCCATCGCCTGGCCACCAACCTCGCCGTCCCGATGCTCTATCCGGAATTACAGACAAAGTTCGGCCACGTCGTGACCTATGAAGACAATCCACTTGCCCACGTCAAAACCGAGTTTGGCTTTGACGTATTGCAGGTTGCCAAGGGCCATTATGCGCCGAACAGTTATCACCAATTCGTAGGATTTGAAGTGGCACTTCCCCTTCTCGAAACGGCTTTCCGCGATACCTATGGGATCGATCTCCATTCTGTTTTCCGGGACGAGCAGAGCGCTACGAATTCTTACCGTCACGGCATTAATTCCCTGATTCCAAAAGCCACAAGAGTTGCCTGGGATCTCAAGCAAGACGACATTCAAAAAGACTTGCCTGGAATAACCCGCAAAACGTTTCTCTACAATTTGTCTCGCGCCAGTTTCGAAAAAGAGTGGGGGCGGGATTATCATCGGCCGAATATGGGCGAGAAGTTTCTCGCATTGCTCATTCGTATTCTTCCCAAGATCGGCCCTCTGAAGATTCTCACCTTCCGGACTCCTACTCCCGAGGCACAGAAACTGTTTGAAAACAGCTTTAACGCTACCGTTGATCGCTATCGCCTTCTTCTTACAAGAGCGGACGAGGGCCGACTCGAACTTCCTAACAACAATTTCGACGTGGGCGAAGTCACGGCTCGTGGCAAATACAAACTCAATGATGCAACTTGCGCGCGACTCCTCGATCGACTCTCAACGCGCAATTTGGTTGATGTGGATCACGATTTAAGAAATCAGCTCCTGGATTTTTACGCAGCATCAGGCTCTAATGATGCCGGGAAAACCCTGGGCACGGGGCAAAAAAGAATTAAGCGCCAAGTAGAGGCACTGAAAGCATCTACCATCGCTTCCAGGCACGTTGGGCGATCTCAAGACACGGAATTGCCTTAGCCCTGAGCTCGTCTAGATAGCTCGGCAATGCCTACGAACCCTACACGAACACCGCTCTCACAGTACAAGATTTGCTCGATTGGCATTGCTCACCTTGGGGCTTACAGTCGATAAACGCGAAACGTACGTACTTATGCATTGGGGAAGTTACAGTCAGTCAACTTGAATGGAGGAACCCGTGGACCTGCTCATGACGATCGGCGTAATTCTATTGATTCTTTGGCTGCTGGGCCTGGTCACTTCGTACACGCTCGGAGGCTTCGTTCACATCCTGCTGGTCCTCGCGATCATCGTCATCTTGATTCGCGTAATTCAGGGCCGCCGTCCCATTCCTTAGTCTTGAGTGCGTTGGGGCAATCTATTTGGTCGCCGCCGCACGCTTCGTCAAAAGTGCAGTCACTTTTTCCATCACCTGAAATGCGTCCGCAACGTACAAAACGTCGGCCTTTCCGCGTCCCCATCCACAATTCGGGTCAAGATTGATTGCGCGCCTTTCATTGATGAAGCGCCAGCCCACGACGTGCGGCTCTTCTCCGTGGCAACAGGAAGAGAGACCTTTTGGATGGCGAGGCGTCGATCCGGTCTGTCCCACCTGGTTCATGTGCGTCATGAAACCCAGTACCTCCTGGTTCTCTCCACTCTGGTCAACCAGTGATTTGCTTCCCCCAAGCGATGCGCCAGAAGCGTTCAGAAATCCTAGTATCAATTTCTCGGCATCTTCCGGGTGAATTTTTCCGTCAGACTGTTTTTTCGTCCATCCGGCACCTGCAACAAATAGCAAGGCGGCATCGGGACGAATCGTCTGCGCATCGGTCTTCGGCGCACGAATTCCCTCAACCGTCGTGCGTTTCGCCTCCGCTGGCAGAGTGACTGAAATTTCCTCCAAAGCTGCTTTCCCCGCTTCACCACGCCACGCCTCGTGACATCCAGAATCCAGTAGCAGAATCCAAGGACGCGCTTCTCGACGGATGATCCCTTCAAGGCGTTGACGGTAGTACCAGCGAGTTGCGGTGATTTTCCCCTCAGCGGCGCTCACACGGGTGATATGCGTATCAACCTGCCCCCCCAATCGTTGCGCAAGGCTCGGAAGCGCACGCATGAAGCGCGACGTTCCTGAGGAAACGACCATACTCGGCGCAGTTGCAAGGCACAGCGCTTGTGCGGCCGCAGCGTCGCTCGCGAATATAGGCTTCGCGAAATCCGCTCCGGCAACACCAAGGATGCGTCTTGCCCCTGTTGTCGCAAGCGAATCAGCAGCAGATTGCAGTGTTTCGCCGATCAGACCAACGTCTAGCGGTGCATCCAACTGTTTGGACAATTCGAGTGCCGCTCCCAAGCTCTCGAACGCAGTCTTGGGCAGACCCCCTCCCGTTTCATCCAAATGTGCCAAAAATAAAATACTTTCTCTCATACTCCCCCTTTTGTTGCGCGGGTCATTCTGGTTTTGAGTTCGACCCTTCTACATCTGAGCTGCGAACTGATACTGAGCTTCACTTCTGTGCAATCCACTCAGCAATTTCAGTGGCGATCTCATCCACCGAAGGGCCTTTCACGATGCGCGTCTGCCGCTGCTGCTTTGGCGGACTGACACTGTCATAACGCAGTCCATCTTGCGGAGGGTGAAAGGCCTTGGCGCGCTGCAATGCAGGCATAACCGTGCGCATGTTGACCATCCCAAGCTGGGGATTATTTCGGGGTTCTGGCAGGCTTCCGGTCGCCCACCCTAGTAAGAGAGGCGGCCCAGGACATTTTGAAACCTGGTGCCGCCCTCCTTCGATGCGCTCTAGTATTTCTAGCCATCCGTCCGCTTTCAGGTTTATCTGATCCACTCCTTGGAACTGGTCCAGGATTCCAAGATGTTCGCCGATCAACTGCAGTGTCACCCCAGCTCCACGGGACGCCGATTCCCAACCACCAAATAGCAGCAAGCGCGAACGATCCAGTCCGGCGATTGCGGTGATTGCTTCTGCAAGAGTTTTTGCAACGCAATGAGCGTCGACGAAACCGCTCGCAGGTCCATCAATCGCGATCAATTCGAAGCTCACTTTTTGCGCAATCGTCATCATCACTTGCTGGAGTTTGGCTTTTGCGCCCAGACTTACCAGCCAGAGCTTGCTTCCGGGCACGCGCGCGGCCAGACTGGCCGCCTCAAACAGCGCATGGCCAGCCCACGGATCAAGAACTGCTGGCAACAGCATTTCGTTCTTCAATCCCGGTCCGGCAGGAGTCTCGATTGGCTCCAGAGTCTGCAGCGGGTCGGGTACGATGCTGCCACACACAACTATTTGGTATCCGATGCTCATGGTCATACGATCCTCATCTTCGCAATTCCTACTTCAGCGCATTCAGGTCAATTCAGTGTTGAGTGCAATCCGCCTGTTCCGGCACGGAAGTCCACGTTGCTCGGTTGCCCATCGATTTCCGCTCGGCAATTCCACAAACACGCGCCGCAGAATATGCATTTCTCGCGATCAAAGTTGGGAACGCCACGCTCCCCTCGAGTGATGGCCTGCCCAGAGCACATTTCGACGCACAATTTCGGCTCGCATTCGCGGCAAACTTCCGGGTGAATGAATGCCACATGATTGGCATAACCCGGTGGCGCTTGCACGCTGCCGCCCATCAGCAGCGCATCCTGTTGCGAAACCAGCACTTTGCCATCAAGCGGAATCTCCGGCCAGCCACACCGATTCATAACCTGGTCATGCAGCGGCAGCCCGCGCGCAATGGCATCATTAGCCATTCGCTTCCATTCACCGGCGGAGATTCGATCGCTATACCTCTTCACTAGCGAAGAACCTGCCTTCTTCCTCGATTCTGGGGCTGGCCACGCCAGCTTTCCTTTTGAAAACCCCGCGATTGCCATTCCCAGGAGCCCACGAACGACGCCGTATGAAAAACCATTCCGCGAATCTTGAGCCGTGCGCGACTCCTCGTCCACCCAACTGGCTCGCCGGCGACCCAAGTACGTTTCCTCGAGATTCTCTTTCGTGAATGGACGCTTCTCTTCAAGCAGTTGCACGACGGCTTCCGCCAGTTGCGTTCCCGTGGTCCAGGCTTCGTCCACGCCAGATCCGGACAAAACGTTGGTGCTCCCTGAGCCTTCCCCAATCCGTGCGTAGCCATCTCCGACAAGAAAAGGCTCCCCGTGGCGCCCTGATTCCTGCAGTGATTTCGCTCCCCACGACTTCAATGTTCCGCCTTCCACATGACGCCATATATAAGGATGGAGAAGGTAGTGCTGCAAATAACGGTAGGCGGTGCGCACCGGACTTTGTAGCCACGAGGGTAGGAAAATTCCGACCGAAGCCAGCCGGTTCGGGTGCACATACAGAAAGCCAAAAATCTCCGGCTCTGGATATCCAAATGTATGGAAGACCGCTCCCGGGTTCAGACTGCAATGCTCCGGAAGCTCGATCACCATTTTCATGCCCAGCGCCCACTCCTGAATCCCATGCCCTGGCGGCAGTCCAAAGTGCGCGTCAATACCGCGGCCAACTGCTCCCACGGGCCCGTCGCCCACAACGGTCAGTGTCGCCCGCACGTCCATTCCCGGCATGAATCCTTCGACCGCTGTTCCATTCAGATCCGTGCCCTGGTCCATCAGCCTTACACCGCTCACACGATTTTTTTCAATCAATGCGGTGCTTGCCGGCATACCCGGCCAGATCTGCATCAACCCGGAGGAAGTCAGTTGTTCACCTACCCATTGATTGAACTGTCCCAGAGAAAGAACCAGCCCATCATGCTTTTGCAGGAAACGAGGGATGTAGGGTAGTGCAACGGCTTCATCGTGCAATCGACCTAAGCCACCAAATGTGCGGAGGAGTTTGTCTGCAACACGCAATGCAAAGGAGCGCCTGCTAGCCTTGCCGGGGTCCAGCAAATACACCAACTTTTCACTCTCGACGGGAGCGGCCATGGGAATTTGCGCCGGATCAAGGCCTGGGAAACTTTCCCGGATTCCACGCGCACGCGTAACCACGCCAGAAACCCCGAAACCCAAGCCATCCGCGCGCTCGTAGCAGATCACTTGCAGTGGCGCACCAGGCAGGCTTTCACTTTCGAGTCGCGGTGTGCCGTCATCCTTCAACAAATGGCGCGACAACGTAGTCAGGAAGCCGCCCATCGCCGGACCAAAGCCCACGCAAGCGATGTCCACAGCCATCTGCTGCCGTTCCACGTCGGCAGCTGTTTCGGGACTTGCAGAATTCATGCCGGATAATCCAGCACTTCCGGAATCATCAGCTTTGAAACTGCGTCCGCGGCTCGGTCTTTCGACAAACGCGCACCCGTCAAGCAGGTGTCCAATTTGGTGTGCATGGCGAGGAATGTCTCAGCACCATGGCAGTTCGCGCACGGACCAGCTTTTTTCGGATGCGACCCATCATTCCCGATAATATCGATCGTGCACGCCGCGATTCCGGGAATGAAACCTTCCAACGCGTCAATCTCTTCCTGAATGAAGCAGCCGTGCGCTTCAGCTTCGTCCCACGACGGATGCCGGTTGTAGCCAAACACCAGCTCCGCGCAAATGCGTGCGATTTCTCCGCTCGCTCGCGCCGATTGCACGTGGCAAAGGTCAGTCATGAAGTTGACCAGCCCATCCAGGCCTTCCGAGACCGAAGCATCTTCGCCCCCGCGCTTCTGCAGCTCGAGCACATCCAATATCTGACATCGCGCAGCTAGCATCCAGCACAGTGCATCGGCCATCGGGAAAGTAACTCCCTGCCGCGCACTCTGATACAGTTTCTCGCCATTCCCATCGGTCGTGTGCTGGAGCCTTTCGAGCGTCCACAACCACATGGTCATTGCCGTGGCCAAGGTGCATGCGCCGGTCCCCGGATTTCCGGATGCAACGGTGCGCATTTCCCGGATCCAGTTCCGGAATTGCGCCAAAAATACTGGATTGATCATCGTGATGGAGAGCTGCCGTCGTTGTACTGCTTCCGGCCCTTCATACGTCGCTTCCAGTTGCGAATCCATCCATTTGTTCCCGAGATAGCCTGGACAATCCTCGGTAATCCCGTAACCACCCATCAGGCTCACGGCTTCGCGCATCATCTGCGCACCCCAACCGGTGTTCCAAAGTTTTGCTGCAGGGCACAAAATGTCAGCCTGCGAATCTAGCACTAGAAATCGCAGCATTGCATCGCTGTGCAGTTTTTCTCTCCGCGAATCAACCGCAGGCAGCTTCAGAAGCATGGCCGCTTCCTCAGCAGCCTGACGCAGCAGTTTGGCTTGCGCCCTTGTACCGGTTGCACCCTGACCTACAAGGATTGCCTGGGCTTCTTTCTCGAGCGGGTCCAGTTCATCAAACGCCCTCGCTGCGGCGAACGCCAGCGATGCACTCGCTTCTCCCGTTGCCCAGACGTCCACCAGTCGGTGCAGCGCGTCTTCTCTGGCTTGTAACCCCAGTTGATACCGTACGGAGCCCGGCTTCGCCATCGCAGCGCCGCGAAATCTTCCGCGCTGATAACGAATAATGGGTTCGACGGCAGAAAGCAATTTCGCTGCAGTCATCACGCCCACCGTCACGCGCGTACGGCGAAACACGGCTTCGATTACCTCGCTGTGATTGTGCCGTGGTATCAATATGCCGCCCTTGATTTCATAGCCACCCACAATGCGGCTCGCGGGAATTCGCAAGCTGAAAATGGGATCACCCGTCGATGACAATTGATGCACCAGTTTTTTTGTGGGAGTTCCGCGGTCAAACACGCCGGGATCATTCTCTTCCAGGATCACCATACAACTACCCTTGATCCGCGGATCTGCCGAATCGACCGCAGCCGTAACAAAATTCGCGAATCCGATATTGGTGATGAATCGGCCCCGCTTTTCCACTTGCAGCATCGGCTCTTCGCCGTCTTTCCACTCGACGATGCTAATCTTTCCGTCCAACATCCCAGTATCAACCCCGACATAGGGAATCGGTTCGGTCAAGCAGAAAGCCCCGCGCCATGGTTTACGATCCTCGCCCGGTTGCGAAGGCGCGGCTAACCGCATGTAATGCTTGCGCTGCTCAGTGGTGCCGCGCTCGTGGATCGGCGCCAACGCCAGACATCCCGCCAGGCTTGAGGTCGCTGCTCCACCATCTACCCAGGCAAGTTCGAACGCCACCAGGGACAACGCCAGATTCCGGGGACCCACGAGGAACCCCCCTTGCTCCGGATCGAGGAAGGCAGCTGTCAGTCCGGAACGGTCAAACGCATCCAGAAGTTCCGCCTTACCCGCGGTCCACTCATGCGAATTTCGTCCTCCCCGAGCCACCAACTTGGCTACTGGTCCGCGAGCTACGGTCCGTGCAGACTGCATAAGCATCTGTAAATCGTAGCGATCGGCAAAACGCCATTGAATTTGGCGGGCGGCATCGGTAGGCAAAGTACGTAGCGTCTCAAGTCTCGGGGAGGTGGCTGTAGACATGGCGGGAGTCCTTTCGCAGGTGACCCTGTGAATCTCCCAGACCGAGCGCACATGGGTCTGTACTACGCATCACGCAATCGTGTGACGTGTGGGCCAGACCCCGAGACGGCTCCTCCCGCGCGTTGCCGATTGCCTCGGAGTTTATTGCTTGAACAAGTTGTTTGTTTCGGTTTTTTGAGTGGCACGCTGCGAAGCGGGCGCATGGTTTATTCTTTGCTGGAGACCAGCTTACTCCGCGCGACGACTTAGACCGGCCAAAACGCGAAGGTGCCCGAGAATCAACATATCCATGTTCACCGCTTCTCTGTTCCGCACCAGCCGGGCATCGCGTCCATTCCCAGTCGAGTAGCCTTCAATGCTGAGAACCGTGTCGGGCTCATTTTCTGGGCGTGCCGTGTTCTTGATAATCACTAGACCCTGTTTGGAGTTGTAATGCACTAGCATCTGCTGCGGTCTTCCCGCACACCAGATACGGAGGTCTCCAAGAGCCGTTTCCTTGCAGGTAACCGTCTGCTCGCCGGTCACACTATTCCATTCGCGACACTGCGCAAAGATATTTTCGGCAAGTCTCTTCCAGACCGTAGGCCCGAGCGCTATCGCCGCCTCTCGATTCTGTTGTTCTTCGCGATTCTGGCTTTCTTCCGCCAGTTTTGCCGCCAGATATTCTTCGGCGGCCCGCTTCGCGCTTTCATCAGCCATGGTCTATATTTCTCCGTCAAGTATTCTACACAACACGGCTTAAGCAGGTTAGGGAGCTGCAGTTTATCTTGTTGCTAGTTAAGCCCCTCCGTTGAGGATTTGCTTGTGGCCCGGGGATGAACTCCCAAAGCAAATTTGCGGGCTGGTCCAGCCTGAAGTTTTCTCCGCGCAAAGACTCCCCCAATAACCGCGCACAATTGATATAGAATGCGTGGCGGCGCATGCGACAACTTCAACTTTTGCGCGTCCAACTTCATCGAACTGTCAAAATCACGTTGCTTGCCTGGAGGAGTTTCATGAGTCTGCGACTGCCACTGCTTCGAATTCTCGCCTTGCTGATACTTTTAGGATTGTGCCAGCAAGAAACTAAAAAGGTATTCGCACAGAGCAAGCCGCAGGAGACCTGGGATGTGACGATGGCCCGCGGCGCCACACGCGAAATTGACTTCGATACCTCCGAAGGAACGTGGATGTCGCTGAGCCTGTCGCCCGATGGAAAGTGGATCGTCTTTGACCTGCTCGCTCACATTTATCGTATACCCTCGAGCGGCGGCCGGGCGGAATGCTTGACGCAGAATAGCGGCGTAGCTTTGAACTATCATCCACGTTATTCGCCCGACGGAAAGTCGATTGCCTTTATCTCAGACCGTGGCGGCCAGGACAATTTATGGGTGATGGGTGCGGATGGCGCAAATCCCCGCGCAGTCTTTGACGACAAGGACATTCGCGTGCGGCAGCCGGCGTGGACGCCGGACGGCCAGTATATTTTAGTAAGGCGTGATTCGGTCGCGACCGGACTCGAACCGCCGCCACCCTCCGGAATCTGGATGTACAACAAGGCTGGGGGCAAAGGTATAGAGTTAATTGGCAAGGACGAAAAGGGCGCCGATTGGCCATCGGCTTCGGGAGATGGGAGATATGTTTATTACTATTATGTTGCGGGAGATCCCAGTCCATACGCCGGTCATGCGGACTCGACAGAAGGCTACTACCAGATCAAACGCTTGGAACTGCGCACCGGCGAGATTCAGGAATTAACAGGAGGCACAGGAGAGCAACAATATCGCAGTTCAAACGGCGGCGCGGTTGCCCCGGAGATTTCACCCGATGGGCGATGGCTGGCGTTCTCGCGGCGCATCCCCAACGGTACCATTTCCTACAAGGGCCACAGCTTCGGGCCGCGAAGCGCCTTGTGGCTCCGTGAACTGAGCACCGGCACGGAGCGCATCGTGATGGATCCCATCGAAGTCGAAATGGCGGAACAATATGGAACGCCGCGCATCCTGCCTGGATATTCGTGGGCCGCAGACAGCAAATCCATCGTCATCACCCAGGGCGGAAAAATTCACCGCTTGTGGATTGATTCCGGAAAAGTTGAAAACATTCCATTCGAAGCCCATGTCCACCGAACTATTTCAGAAATGGCAAAAGCGGAGCGGCGCATCGATGATGGACCGTTCGCCGCACAATTCGCCCGCTGGCACACCGCTTCACCGGATGGAAAAACGCTCGCTTTCCAGGCACTCGGTAGAATCTGGTTGATGGACTTGCCGGGCGGCACGCCGCACCGGTTGACGACTGCGACCTTTGCGCCAATGGAATATGCACCGGCATGGTCCCGGGACGGGAAGTGGCTGGCCTTCACGACCTGGGATGAGAAGCAGGGCGGCCAGTTATTTAAAATCACAAAAGACGGCAAAACCCCGCAACAGCTCACGAAAGTAGCCGGAGAATACATTAACCCGGTGTGGGGCCCCGACGGTCAAACGATTGTCGTGGCCCGCGGATCTGGAGAATCTCTGCGGGGAAGGTCATGGGGAGCAAATCCATGGTACGACCTCGTCCGCGTGTCAGCGGCGGGCGGAGACGCGCAGCAAATCACGCGAGTGCCGAGGCCACAAGGCATGGTAGAGCGGCGGCAGATTGTGGAGGCCTCGTTCGGCCCTGACGGGCGCATCTATTACCCCGAATTATTTCTGAGCAAAGGCGAGGCCGCGGGTCGAGAACGCGTGATGACCAATTTTGTTTCTGTGAAAGACGACGGAACCGATCGCCGAGTTCACTCGATCTTTCCCTACGCCGATGAAGCCGTTCCATCGCCCGACGGAAAATGGATCGCTTTTCAGGAAGGCGACAATGTCTTCCTAGTCGCATTCCCCTTGGCAGGAACTGGCGGTAAACCTCCGTTGTTCGACAAAAAAGGACCGGCGTTTCCCGTAAAGACGGTCACGACCAAGGGAGGCAACTTCCCACGCTGGCGTGACGCCCAAACGTTGGAATACGGAAGTGCGATGACCTATGGCACGTACAACGTAGACTCCGCAAAAACAGAAACAACACAAATCCAGCTGGCCGCCCCCCGAGAAATTCCCAAGGGTTCGATCGCTCTTGTTGGTGCCAGGATCATCACGGAAGACACTCCCAAAGTGATTGAGAAGGGTTCCCTTGTCATAAAAGGAAGTCGTATCGTTTGCGTGGGCGAATGCGGCATCTCCGGTGTCGACCGTGTCATTGATGCCACCGGAAAGACCATCATTCCCGGGTTGATCGACATGCACTCACACCACTACGCGGATTATTCCGGCATCACTCCTCCTCACAATTACGAAAATGCGATCTACCTCGCCTACGGAGTGACCAGCAATCTCGATCCTGCAGCGTGGGGCGACAATGTTTTTCCGGCCGCAGAATTAATCGATGCCGGCGAAATGATTGGGCCTCGAACCTACTCCACCGGCGATCCGTTTTATCGTGGAGACGGCGAACGCAACAATGACCTCGCCAGCCTGCAAGTTACGGAAGATAATGTCGACCGCCTCAAAAGTTACGGAGTAATCACCATCAAACAATACTTGGAACCCAGACGAGATCAACGTCAGTGGGTCTCTGAAATTGCCCGTAAAAAAGGCATGAACGTTACGGCAGAGGGTGTCGGCCTGGAATATGATCTCAGCATGGTCATGGATGGCCAGACGGGCGTAGAGCATCCGCTCGCCTACCTGCCTCTGTATGGAGATGCAACACGGTTTTTCGGCATGGCCCACTTCTTTTATTCACCCACAGCGATTGTCGCGGGCGCAGGTCCGTGGAACGAAGAATACTTTTTCCAGTCCAAAGACTGGTTCAAGGACGAGAAGTTGCTCCGCTGGACGCCGTGGCGTGAAATTGTTCCGCATGCGCGCACGCGCATGTTGCGGCCGGAGACTTCTTACTCATTCCCATTCATCGCGCAAGCGCTTGCCGATGTTATCGCGAATGGTGGTCACGGAGCGCTGGGCGGCCACGGCCAGCAGAATGGCATTGGCACGCAGTGGGAGTTGTGGATGTATGCAAGCGCTATGGGAGCCGAAGGCGCACTCGAACTCGGAACGATGGAAGGTGCGCGATATCTCGGAATGGATAAGGACCTCGGCTCGATTACAACGGGCAAACTCGCCGACCTGGTCATTCTGAACAAGAATCCGCTGGAGAACATTCACAACAGCGCCGAAATTCATGCGGTCATGAAGGGCGGAATACTTTACGACGGAGAAACGCTCGATGAGCTCTGGCCAGAAACAAAACCCTTTGGCGAATATTATTGGGCATTCCCCCCAGGGGTCCAGAACGACGATCGACCAGCAAATTACTGGGAGAACCATTAGTCCGCGCCGGCGAACAAGTCCCCGACGGCAATAGCCCCGGGGTCGTTCTTTTAGAACTGCGCAACACAACTTCAATCCCCTCGCAGCCAAATGGATTTTCAACTTTACGCTTCGTTAGGGGGCACTGGCGAAATTGATTTCCGTGCAGAAGAGAATAATGGCGGAGCAATGGCTCCTAGGGCTACATTCGAACTAGCAACCCTTCGGTTAACAGCCAGGGAATGCAAAATCTAAATGCCTTAGTTGGTGTCGCTTACCGGGAGACTTACTTATTGTCAGTCCGTCAGTTGGGCTACTTGGGCTACCAAATCGCAGGTGCAAAAGGGCAAGCGTAGCTAGCCGTCCTTCGGCAATCCACCGTTAATCGACGGTCAACGTCAGGGTGGCAATCTGCGCGCTGCCGTCCACTGTCGCCGTGACTGTAAGTGTGTAGGTTCCTGTCTTCGGTGATGGCGATCCGCCCGAACAACCGCCGAGCCAAATCGCAGAACCGATTGGCGCGAGCAGGAGGACTAAGCCCGCGGCCAATCGCGCCAGCCGTGAATTGTTCGACGCGGCCTGCCTTCCCAGTGCCAAGCCTCCCATCGCGATCACGACCGTCAACATGATTGCAAAGCCAAACAGGGAGTTTATTCCTCTGGTTTCCCGGCGCTGGCGTCGCCCGACAAACCTGCGCGTTGCTGCTGCGCTCCCTCCTGTCCCGACCGAAACCGTGAAGGTCCCGGGATTCGCACTTGTGGCAGAAACCGTCGATGGCAAGGCCGTGCACGCCATTCCGGCAGGTGCGCCGGAGCATGTAACCGCCGCTTGGATCTGATCCGAAGGCCCGCCGCCAGTTGTGGTGAGTTGCAGACTATATGTTGCCGTCTGTCCCACCTTTACTGTTTGCGACGAGGTGCTGGCCACCAAGGCAAATGTGACGCCTGTGCCTGTGGCCGAAACTGTCTCAGGCCCTCCGGTTCCTTCGCTGCTAATCACGATCGACGCGACCCGGCTCCCTGAAGCACTCGGTTTGAACGTTGCGCTCACGCTGCAAGTCGCGCTGGGTTGAACTGCCGAGGTGCACGTATTCGTCTGCGCAAAGTCACTTGCATTTGTTCCACTGAAACTCACTCCCGATACATTCAGTGGCGCCGTTCCGCTGTTTGAAACCGTTATCGACTGCGCAGCCGAAGTTGTGCCAACCACCTCAGCGCCGAACGACAGCGAGGAAGCTCCAACAGTCAACCACGGGTTAGACAACAATCCCGCCACGCTTCGTATGGCACCGTTGTCCGTATCGACGATCAACAGATCGCCACCGGGGCCTGCGGCCAGTCCTCTCGGCCCTCTGATCATCGCGCTTGTCGCCAGACCGCCATCGCCAGTGTAGCCAGGAGTCCCCGTCCCCGCCACCGTGTAGATATAGCCTGCCGTCATCGTAGCGTTCGAACTCGCGGGGACTTCGCGCACCGATATCGAATATGTATCCGCAATGAACAAATTGCCTGTCGCATCCACTTGCACATCTGATGGGTAATACAAAGCGGCATTCAGTGCGGGGCCATTGTCGCCGGTTGGCCCTGAGGTGCCGTTACCCGCTGCCGTGTAGATATAGCCTGCCGTCATCGTGCTGGTCGTTTTCGCCGCTACTTCGCGAATTCTTCCGTGATACGTGTCTGCAATGAACAGGTTTCCATCCTTATCCATCGCGATTCCAAGAGGAAAGTACAGCATAGCGCTAGTGGCTGGTCCGTTATCGCCAATGGTCGGCGCATAGTTCGTCCCCGCAATCGTGTACATGTATCCTGCTGTCATTGTGGCCGAAGTCGTCGCGGGTACTTCCCGGATCCGGAAGTTTGCGCTGTCTGCGATGTACAAGTTGTCCGCATCGTCCACAATCAATCCGTAGGGATCATTCAGTGCCGCACTCGTGGCCGCCTGATTGTCTCCATTGAATGCACATATTCCATTTCCCGCTACCGTCGTGATAATTCCTGTTCCAGCAGCGACTTTGCGGATGACGCAATTCGATGCATCGGCGATGAACAGATTGCCCGAATGGTCCAAAGTCACTCGGTACGGGAAATTCAGTCTTGCCTGAATTGCCGGTCCGCCATCCCCGCTGTACCCGAATGTTCCTGTCCCCGCGATTGTCCTGATCTTCCCGTCGCTTACCGAAACTTCCCTGATTACTTGATTGAAGGTATCCGCAATGTAGAGGTTCCCGAGACCATCGATCGCCATTCCGTACGGTGCATTCATCGTGGCGCCGACAGCCGGTCCACCGTCACCGCTGTAAGCGACGTAACCATTTCCGGCCAGTGTGTACATGTTCCCAGCCGTCATCGTCCCCGCGGTTGTACCAGCGACTTGCCGTACGCGATGATTGTCCATGTCCGCAATCACCACGTTACCGTCGCCATCTACGAAAACGCTCTGAGGTGTCGAGAGGCTCGCATTCGTGGCCACCCCTCCATCGCCCCCGTACGCTTTCGCACCCGTTCCGGCGACGCGGTAAATGTAGCCCGCGGTCAACGAACCATTGTTCGCTCCTGCAACCTCTCGAATCGCTTCGTTTGTCGTGTCTGCAATGAACACGTTTCCACTTGCATCCACGAACACGCCCATTGGCTGCCCCAAGGAGGCGCTTGTCGCCGGACCGTTGTCACCGTCTAACCCAGAGCTGCCGTTCCCTGCGACAGTGTATATATACCCGGCCGTCATCTTTCCGTTTGTCGTCGCGGCGATCACACGGATGAAGTTTCCGTCGGCGATGTACAGGTTCCGGACCGTGTCCAACGCGACTGAATGCGGTCCAACCAGCGTTGCGAGGTTCGCCGGTCCTCCGTCTCCCGCATATGCGCACGCTCCACTTCCTGCCACCGTGACTAGGTTTCCGCTGGCCGCTTGGACCTCCCGGATCCGGCAGGTGTCGCTCTCGGAAATGTAGACATTGCTCTGAGTCATCCACGGCGGCTCCCGACACGAGGCCCATTCCGATGTTGGTTGCCGGCCCGTCTCCTGCAAAGTCCGTGCAGGTTCCGTTTCCTGCTATGGTCTTGACTTTCCCCGTCGTCGCCGAAACTTCCCGCACCATGCAAGCCTGGCTGTCCACGATGAACAAATCCCCAGCTCCATTCAGCGTCAATGACGCAATCGAACGGAACTGCGCGTCGAGTGCCGCGCCACCATCGCCTGAGGTTCCGTATCCCCCCGTGCCGGCAAACAGCGAAATTGATCCGGTTGAGTCTACCTTGTAAATCAAATTGGATTCTGCGATGTACGTGGTGCCGTGCGAATCCCTTACCGCGCTGATCGGCGATCCGATACTCGCCCCATTCGCGGGTACATTGTTCGGTCTTCCGCCCGCCACGGTCGTGATCGTATTCTGGGCCAATGCCGGCACTGGCAAGAGCACGAAGGAAGCAATCAACACTTTCAAGCTACCCTGAAGTCTCATGTTAGTTTTCCTCCCTAATTCCTGCGTCTCTTTGCAGTTCGGCCGTAATCGTTTTCCTCACCTGCTCACCGTCACTGACCGAGAGCACCAACGCCAACCGGGATGCCTCTCGCAACTTGTCGGCGGCGCCGAGGGAGACTCTGAGCTGTTGCTGTACCGTCGTTACACCGCTAGGCATCGCTGTCGTTGCTCCCCCGACGGCTGTCATGGTGTAGAGGTGACCCCCGGGCCCCAGTATTCGCGCCGTATTCAGCGAATAGTTCTCTCCGCTCCGATTGATCAATCGGACCAGCACGATCATCAGTACTTTTCCGTCGGCGCTCTTTTCTGTTTGCACGATCTTGTAGTAGCCCCACACCTTTGCAGTGCCGGCTTCTTCCTTCTTCTGTGCTTGTGCCTCCGCTTCTGACGTCGCCCCCGTTCCGACGACCAGGGCAGCCGCAATTCCCAGCCACACCTTTATCGCTCTACTTCTCATGGCAACACTCTCCTTTATCTTCGCCACGAATGCTCTGAGCTATCAGGATGCATCGTTCACCCTAAGGCCTTGTTACCGTAACGGTTACCGGGAGCACTCGCGCTACTCCGCTTGCGGTGCCCGTTACAGTGATGGTGTACGATTTCGGCGGTTTACCCCCGGATCCGCCGCCGCATCCCCCAAGAAGTGTTAACGCGAACACGAGATACAGAACCGTGGCCGTCTCTAATACCTGTCGCTGCTGCCGCTTCATTCGACAACAGATGAAAATCAACACCGCAATTTCCAAAGCGGACAACGGCATCGGCTGCCATCGGGGGGTCGTCGTCGAGGCTATTCCGGCCGCCGCGCTGGTACTGGTCTGCACACTGAGCGCGAATGGCACAGATACCCCATGCACATCCGTCGAACTCGGCGCCACGCTACACGATCCCGCGCTTGCGTCGATTCCACTGCAACTGAGCGACACAGTTCCTGTGAATCCGGATAGCGCGTTCACTTCCAGCTGGAATGTAGCTGTTTGGCCTGCCGTAACGCTGGCACTCGTGCTCCCGCCATTGGCCGGAATAATTGCAAAGTCTGTTCCAGTTGCCTGAAGGATTACACTTTGTGTCTTGCTCGGTGTATTGTTCTGAATTTTGAGCGATCCGCTTTGCGGCCCGCTCGCCGTTGGTGCGAACGCTAGTGAGAACAAGCAACTGTCTCCTGCTGCCAGACTCGCCCCGCACGTGGTCGATTCGGTGAATGGCGCTGTCGTGCTCCCGCTCATTCCACTGATAGCAATAATGCTTGGATCGTAAACCGTGATCTGCTGCGCCGCACTGGTGGTCCCGGCGGCTTGCTTCCCGAACGTCAGTTGCGTCGGCCGCATCGCGATGGATGGCGTTAGGAAATACACTGAAGGTCCCAGAGCTGCAGTGATAAGTTCCTTCTTCCCGTCGCCCACTACGTCTTCGGAGAGCAAGATCGTCGACCGCTCATTTCCGTAGACCACTCCCGCCCCGAATGTGCCATCGCCGTTGCCCGGCAGGATCTCTAACAGATTGCCTTGGACCGCCAGATCCACCTTGCCACGACCGGTAAAGTCCCCCGCCTTCAGGCGCGTACCCGACGCTTCCATCTCTGGGGTATTTACCGCTCTTTGCGGCTGCAGAGTGCCGTCTCCGTTTCCAAGCGCGATCAGAATAACGTTCGCCGCGTTGTTCACAACGGCAATGTCCACGTTGCCGTCGCCGTTAAAATCAGCCGCGACGGCGTCAAGCGCCGAACCGGGACTCACGTATATCGAGTAATCCGCCCTCTCTTGGAAGGTTCCATCGCCCTTGCCGAGGTATACAGACACGCCTCCAGCTTGATACGCTGCCACCAAATCGGGTTTTCCATCGTTGTTCAGGTCCGTCACGATGCATGTAGCCGGCGCCTGTTGCAGGCTGCTGCCTGCAGTCACTTGGAAATTTCCGTCGCCTGTTCCGAGTAGCACGACGGTATACACGCCGCACGCGGCAAGGTCGAGCTTGCCGTCGCCGTTCAGGTCTGCTGCCACCATGCCACTCGGCAAGGTTCCGACCGGCGTAAGTGGGCCCGCTGTGAACGTCCCGTCGCCTTTTCCAAAGAGCGTCCCTAGCCCGGATGTTGACCCGCTGTACAGGATGGCGATGTCCAACTTTCCGTCTCCATTGATGTCTCCCACGGTCTGAATAGGTCCGAATCCTGGCATGCTCATCCCTTGAGGTGTCTGAAAGGTCCCGTTGCCATTTCCCGCTGCGAGTGTTACTCCTCCAAGACCCAAATAGGTGCTCACCAAATCCAGTTTCCCGTCGCCTGTGAACTCGCCCGCGAACAGATCGGGCGTCATAAGCGCGTTTCTATTGACGATGGGACTGTCCACGATTGAGCACAGCCCGCCGCTCCCATCTCCCAGTAACACGTTCACCAGGAAGTCATCGCGGCTAAGCATCGTCACATCCATGTGCGAATCACCGTTGAAATCTCCCACCGCGCTGGCGAACGAAGCTACTCCTCCATAATTTCCATGGACTTGGAAACTCCCATCACCTTTGCCCAGCAACACGGTCACCGTTCCCGCTGCCGTGGTCGAAAACGAAAACGCGGCGAGATCCAATCTTCCGTCGCCGTCGAAATCCGCCACTTGCAGCGCCTGTGTTGGGCCGGGAGTTTTATAGTCGGTCGCACTCCCGAATGTGCCGTCGCCTTTTCCGAGCAGGATCGAAATCGCGTTACTTGCGCCTGGTATCGTATCTCCTTGGTTATTCGGGACCGCCAAATCCGTTTTTCCGTCCCCGTTGAAGTCGGCAACGACTACGGTCACGGGGGCCGAAGTCACCTGTATTTCCTTGACTGCCTGAAATGTGCCGTCACCATTCCCTAACAGCACGCCTAAGGTGTCCCCTCCCGTATTGGCCGCAACGATGTCGACGTGCCCGTCACCATTCAGGTCTGCCACCACAACGACCTGCGGTGCCGCCAATTGATTCGCCGCGCACGCGTAATCCGTCTTTCCTTGAAAGGTCCCGTCGCCATTGCCCAAAAGCACCGATACTGTCGCATTCGTTGCATTCGCGATCACCAAGTCCGCTTTTCCATCTTCATTCACGTCACCTATTGCTGTCCGGCTTGGTCCGTTCCCAGTCGAGAACGATCCGGTCGGCGTAAACGTCCCGTCTCCATTGCTCAGGAGTACGCTCACCGTGGCGTTCGGCGAGCCACCGGTGAGCACCAAGTCTGCCAACCCATCGCCGTTCAGGTCCCCCACTGCCACATACCTTGGATTTGCGCCGACCGTTACATCACTCTTCACTTGGAACGTGCCATCCGCTTTTCCCAGATAAATCGATACTGTCGATTCCCCTTGATTCGTTACGACAAGGTCTGCGATTCCATCCCCGTTGAAGTCTCCTGCACCAACATCGGCTGGATTCTGCCCGGTTGGCATCGACAGCGCGTTGAATACGTACTTCTGCCCCCAGGCCGTTGGGCTCAGCGTTAGCACCATGCTGATGGCGAAGACCAAAAAAGGCCAATAACCCCATTGCATTGGCATTTTTTCTGAACGTTTCATGATCATCATCCTGTTCTCCATGCCTTTCTTTACGCTACTGGACTCCACTGAATTAGTGACGCCAAGTCGGCACAAGCTAAAATCGCTTCGGAAATCCAAGTTGGTGCTTCGATCGCTACCCCTGCCTCGTTTTTGCAATTCAGCGCCGCCACCCACGTAAACTACTGGTTTTGCGGAGCCATTCAAGCGGCAAGGTGCGACAAAAGACGACTTCTGCGCATTCGTCGTGGGTTGGCGCCCCGTGCAGTTGGAGACGGTGCAAGCTGATCCCGTGTTCAGCGATCAGCAATTGCGCAAAGTGCGCACCACATCCACCGAACAGCCAGACAAAAATTACTGCAAAGTGACCAGCACGTTGATCACTCCCGCGCTCGCAGGACTCAATGTCTGCCCTAATATTCCGATCGTACCTGACGCATAAAATGCGTTAGCATCTGTGCTGCCATCGGGTGCATTTTTCACTGTGGTCATCGCAACACTCAGCGGTCCATTCACCCTCGCTGTCACATTTGCCGCTGCGAAGTTGTCGTATGTGATCAGATGTGGCCCAGTCTCGAATAAGACTGAATTTCCCACTGTAAGATTCCCAGTGAATGTTGCTAAATGCTGCGGAGTCCCAAATCCCTTTACTTCCTCTGCGCCGGACTGCTGAGTCCTGCTTGCCGTCATCTCTCCAGACATTGGCGCCGCCATCACACTTGCCAACACGATCGCTGCCGTCAACTTGTGGTTGATTTCTGTCTCCTTTTTCCGAACGTAAAGCCGCACCGCTTCGGTACACACTAGTTGCGGGACAATTCCTCTTCAAGCGACAACCGGCGACATAGACCTCCCTCACTGCCCTCGTCGCTCCTTGTCGCCCCCCTCGCAGTGGCTTGGAATGTACAGGTGCTCGTGTTATAAGCAAGTATCCTAATAGACTACTTCTTGCCTTTCGGACTTGGAGTCCCATGCCTCTTCGCGACCGCCCCATGCGCCTAGATGATCTCTCGACCTGCGTCGACCTCATGGCCAAGCATCCAGAGTTCAGCCGTCAGTACGGTAAGCAGTGGGACGCCGTATATCAAGCGTGGTCTTCGTCGTTAAAGCAAGACGCATTCGTGGGGAGATTTTTTGAGGAGGTGCGAAACGGGCATCCCGTGCCTATGGCGGTAGGTATCTTTGTTTTCGTTACCGACGAATTCATGCAGGAAGCTAAAAAGCCGCCTTTTTTCTGGTTCGGTCCAGAATTAGCCAAGAGGATTTCATCCGGTGCGAGCCCACTCCTTTCGGACAAAGAAGTTCGGCGCAGAAACTCTACCTCCGGACTCAACCTTGTTCCTTGGCCTTGTGGAATCGGTGCCGCCGACCGACATCGCCCTGGGTTGACCCAAGAATTCTTGGCTGCCTTCATCAGGGAGACTAGCTCTTTTCGCATTAAGGAAGCTATCTTTCAGACGCCAGTTGCCCAGGACCTTCATGCTAGCCTGCTGAGCGGGGCGATTCTGGTCGGAAAGCACAGCCTCGGGAACCCTCCATTGCTACAAGAACTTCAAGAAATTGTTTCGAAGCCACATTTGATGTACCTCACTCGAGAACTTGCCTTGGCTCGGGTTGGATCGTGGGCGGCTTCGCTTTTCAGTTACTCCGATCCCCAGATCGGGTTCTCCCCAGCCGAGCAACACCTTCTCGAAGCAGCCCTCCGCGGCCTTACCGACGACGAACTCGCCGTCGAACTTCAAGTCTCCATGTCTGCGATCAAGAAAACCTGGCGCTCCATCTACTCTCGCGTCGAACTAGCCGGCCTTCCCATATTTCCCGTCCCACCGGCAACCCACGAAGAGGGTGAACGCGGCAAAGGCAAACGACATCGTCTCCTTCACTATCTTCGCGAACACCCTGAGGAACTTCGTCCCATCTCTATAAAACTTCTCCGCCAGAATCGCGCTTCGTCCAGCGATGGCATACTCAGAACTCCCACATGTCCCCGTCGCCGTGTCGGCCGCTCTCGTTCAAATTGCGTCCAGGCCGATTGATTCCAGCCGTGCTACAAATCACTAACTTCCTTTTGGCTTTGGACGCGGTGAGCGCTTTGGGTTTCTGGGCCCATCCGTTCAGTCTCCGCATAATAATCGCGTTAGTGTTTATTCGATCGCGGAAATGAACGAGCAGGTAGCATGCTGCAATCACGTACCCTATTAGCGACAACAAATAAGCGAATCCGCGCATGGAGAAAAACCAATCAGATGAACGCACAGAAAATAAAACACCCAAGAAAGAAAACTAACTCCGACCATTCCCAAGGCCGTGCAGTTCACGAATGCTCGAGCCTTCGACAGGATTAGTCAGTGTTCAAATGGGACCAATGGCACCAACGGAAGTGAAGGAATTTGGCTGCCCGGGCTAGAGGAAACTCGTCTTCAGGACCGTTGGCAAACTGCTTTGTCTGAGCTCAGGGTAAACGAGTCACGCTTCTGGGAGATGCCTGGACTTTCTAGTTGGTCCAACGACGCTAGTCGCAACAGAGATAGCAGAGTTGGTAGAGCCAATCGCGTCGCGGGGGAGTGAACAGGGGCGGGACTTGTTTGCGGGTGGAACGCGACGTTTGCCAGGCCAGCAGTTCTTGTTTGAAGGTGTAGACAGAGTGGCCTCGGGGATGGATGTGGCGGTGGATTGGCAAAGCTTCGGATTTTTCCCAGCGTTGGACGGTGCGAACTTCGCGATTGAGGAAGACGGCGATTTCCTTCCAGGAGTCGAGACGATCGGCACGGAGATCGGGGGGATGATAAATCGGGAGCAAGGTGTCGCGCGAGTGCCGGTGAGGATCGAGCAAGGCTTGTGAGCCGGTATAACGGCGGCGCGTGCGGGCTGAAGGTGCGTTCAGGGACATCGAGCAGTACTCTCCTTAAGACAAAAAATTACGAAACATGCGACGGTGACTGGAACGAGTAAGCCGGGTTTGGGAGGAGTCACCGGCAGAATTTGCGGAGCCGTTTGCGAAGGCGCAGAGGTGGAGATAGCGGTCGTTGGCATAGAGCGCTGCGCCGGAAATGGTTGGAGACATGAAGCGAAGATCCTTGCCGAGGCCGATGGCGATGTCGCAAAAGCATTGCGCATCGGCAAATGCGGCAAGAAATGCGGGCAGAGCATCGACAGAGACCGCGGCATTGTCGCTGGCCGGAGTATCGAGTGCGTCGAGGGCAAAGCTGCGGAGAAGCTTGGTGAAGAAGCGTTGCATGGTAACGGGATGATCGAAAAGATCGAGACCGACAATGGAGCCCGAAATGGCGAAAGCTGCGCCCGCCTGGAGTTCCTGGTATTGGAAGGCGCGAGTGAATTCTTCGAGTGCACTGGCGTGACGAGAGTAGATGGCGGCGACGGCGCGTGTGGCGGAAGTGGTGTCAAGGCGAGCGGCTTTTTGTGCGAGTTCATCCCAAATTTGTTCCTGATTGGAAAGACGTGAGCCATTGGCACGCATAGCTTGGGTGACTTGAGAGACGCGTTGACCGCGGGCGCTGCCGTAGAGGAAATGGTCGGCAGTCTGAAATTCGGGGCTGGTCATGCGCCAGCGACCGGCTTCGACGCAGGAAACGGGGACGACGCACTTGTGTTTGGCAGGGATGAGGATGGAGAGATTGAGGACGCGATTCTGCCTGGAGCCGAGAAGTTCTTCGCCATCGATGAGGATGACGGGGAGAGCGGCGTCGTTAGTAATGGAGAGTTCGGGAACGGAACCGGCGGCGTGAACTTCGGTGACATGGACAAGGTGCTGCGCGATGCCTTCTTCCAGGAGGATGTAATCCCGGGGAGGCAGCGGAGTTGTATGACGCAACAGGGGAAAGAGCGTGAGATTGCGGAAGTGCTGGGGCGGAGCGATTTGAAGCCGCGCGAATTCTTCGCGAACAGGAATCATGAGAGTTGGTCCTTGAGTGGAAGTAAACACGGAGACGGATATCGCAAGCGTGTTGCCAAATTCGCGGCGCGAAGAATCAAGCAGTTAGAGAAGCGGGGAACGCGACAGCGACAACCTGAGTTGACGGAATGTCAATCGTGGTTGTCGTCGAGGCTGGCAACGAACTTGCTGACGGCCTGCTTCGAGACGCTGAGGAGGGCGGCAGCTTCGGCCTGATTGTTGTTGCACTTTTTCAAGGCCGAGAGGAAGAGCTGCTTGCGAGCTTCGTCGAGGAAATTTTCGATAGAAAAGCCGAGGGCGGGTTCAGGGAGAAATGTCGAGGGTTGGCGATGGTCGGAGCCGTCGTGCAAGAGGAGGTCACCGGGCTCCAGAACTTCGGAATGGGAATAGAGTACGGAGCGTTCGAGGACGTTGGAGAGTTGGCGGACGTTGCCGGGCCACGGGAAGTCCTCGAGAGCCAGAAGGGCGTCCTTGGAGAGTTGACGTGGATTCTGACGGCGCTGGTTGATTTGCTTGAGGAGATTGAGCGCGAGTTCGGGAATTTCGGCGCGGCGATCGCGGAGAGCGGGAAGCCGGATCTGGACGACTTCGAGACGGAAGTAGAGGTCTTCACGAAAACGTTTTTCTTCAACTTCCTTTTTGAGATTGCGATTAGTGGCGGCAATGATGCGGACGTCGACCTGGCGGGAACGAGGGCCGCCGATGCGCTGGATGACGCCGTCTTGTATGACGCGGAGGAGCTTGGCTTGGATGTCGAGGGAGAGTTCAGCGATTTCGTCGAGGAAGAGAGTGCTGCCGTCGGCATTTTCGAAGAGGCCGGGCTTGTCGGCAGTGGCACCGGAGAAAGCTCCCTTGGTGTGGCCGAAGAGATAAGTTTCCGCAAGGGATTCGGGGATGGCGGCGCAGTTGACGGGTACGATGTATTTGGAGGCGCGGGGGCTGAGGCGATGGATGAGCTGGGCGAAGCGCTCTTTGCCGGTACCGGTTTCGCCGGTGAGGAGTATGGGGAGAGTGGATTCGGCGGCAATGGCGGATTGTTCGGCGGCGTAGCGGAGATGTGCGGAGCCGACATGGAGGTTGAGTTCGAGGAGGGCGTCGTCGAGGCTGCGGAGTTGGGTAGGGATGAAATCGGCGGGATCCTT
This sequence comes from Candidatus Acidiferrales bacterium, assembly GCA_963741165.1. Lineage (GTDB taxonomy): Bacteria > Acidobacteriota > Terriglobia > Acidiferrales > UBA7541 > Acidiferrum. The sequence continues at coordinate 68,453 of CAVUHB010000007.1, forward strand.
GAGGATGATGGAAGCGGACTCAGAAGATTGAGTGCTTTTGCGAGACACGATCCGGCCCGACTTTTCCCCGAACATCTCGGGTGTATAAAGGGAATCCGTCGGAACCTCGTTCTTTGGATCGGATGGTAAAGAGGCACCGGTGGGTATGTTCGAGGCCGACCCGCGGGAGTCTAAGTCAGCTGACTCGGAAGAGCTATTATTCGACGTCGGGTAGCCCCGGAGTTGAGGCATCACCATGGTCCTCAAAGCGAACCAGCTAGATGGATCAATGTGTACTTCTTTTACTTGGAAAGATCCGAACCGAGAGACGGAGGTGGAGCGAACCTGGAGCAGGTCCGCATGCAAAACTCCCCAAGCGTTTAAGAGAAACCACGAGGCGCGCATTGCTGCGGTGCCACTGGAAATGCACACGAAGTCTTCGCGCAGGCCACCCGAATCAGGAACAAAAGTGCGAATGTAGCGGGCGACGGTCCGCGTTAGTGAGGCGTAGTCTGCAGGGTCGGAGACTGGAAGTAGTTTGGTAGTAATCACACAACGAGGAAATCGTTTTATGATCGCGCGTCGGGTCGCTTCCGCCTGCTGAACCGTGTGCGGAGTATGAAACATAAATATGTAATTGAAAGGCCTAGCCGCGAGGATGGTGAGAATGGGGCCAGGGAGTTCTTCATCCGCGATTTCGCTGGCGACGAACGGATCTTTAAGGTCGACGAAGGCGAATAGAGCCTTATCCTTCGGAGTGGATTCGTTGGAGTGGGACTTGTGATTGAGACCATGAAACTGGGGATCTTTGGAGAAATCTTTGTCGGAGGACGGAATGTCGAGGAGATTCAGATGCTGTTGTCGCTTCCGCTTGCGAAAACGGAGGAAGTCCCAAAGGTGGCGAGTCATGGAGGGCCATTATAGCGGTTTTGGGAGAGGTAGCGAAGTAGAGACGAGATGAAGAACTAACTAGAGGAGGAGAAGACCCATCCTATGAGCAAGGAGCGCACAAAGGATGGTGTACCCTCAAGAGTTTGTGGGCAACCTGCACCCAGATCCACTGGTCTGTGCAGATTTTATTTCTTGTCTCTGCGGGGCTGGCAACTCCTCGCTCTGAAAGCTGACAGCCCTAGTTAGTCCAGATTGCATTATCCACTAGTCGGTAGATTTCACGGGCGTCGCGATGAAGCCATGCCGGGAATTGTCGGAGAAGGGCCGGTAGTTGCCGGTGATTTGCACTCTGTTATTGATGGCATGCGTCTGTGTGGCGGCTACGTCCGGCGGCTCAAAAGATAGGAATCCGACTCTTTGGCTGTTAAACAGGAACCCGTGCCCGGGCCCAGAACCGGAGTAACTTCCAATAACTTGTCCCAGATCGTTGAGCTTCGACCCCACGGTACCGTCAGCCATCGAAAAGTCCACCGTCGTGTAATTGATCCCGTTGAGTATGAATGCGTGCTCTTGCCCGGAGGAATCAATGAAGGTCCCGCAGATTCGCCCCAAATTGTTTATGTCGAAGGGGTCCGTCTGCATCGGTGCCGCATCCGAATTCTCAAGGGAACGATACACACCTTGGTGAATCAGGAAACCTATGACGGTCGTCGTATCACCTCCGTACACCCCAATGATATCCCCGAAATCGTTGATGTCGCTGACGCCTGATTCTAGGGCACCTGGATAATCGATTGTGGTCACGGTCCCATTCTGAGTTCGCTTGCACCCATGTCCCAGCCCATTCGAGTCGACGTATGATCCAACGAGAACTCCAAAATTGTTAATGCCCAAAACTTGGGTTGTCCTTCCAGGGACGTCAATCATGATGAATTTGCCATCGGCGGTTCTGGAGGACCCATGCTGGTTCCCGCTGCTGTCGGTATAGTCGCCCAACACCGTGCCCCAGTCGTTGATGGCCCAACCGCGGGTCTGGATCGCTCCTGGATAGTCAAAGAATTTGCATGTGTAGTTGAGGGTTTTCGGCCTTGCCGTTGTGCTCACAGCCACATCAACCGCCTGTCGGTGAAGCACGAATGACGTCACGTTATTCGTTGTTGTGTCAATCGCCGACACGGTGTTGACCCGAAATTCGCCACGTATGCCACTCCTTGGGGCGTCATTGCCATATCCCAGGGACTAGCGCCCACTGTCAGGGATTCCAGAAATTTTCACCCACGGCATCCAATTCAGACACTGTATTCGCTCCAAAGTTCGAAACGTAGGTACGAGTTCCGTCGGGTGTAAACGCGATCGCCCGGGGTATCGGACCCACAGGAATGTCTTTCGCAACCGTTCCGGTGGCAGTATTGAACACTCGCACCACCTGTTCTCCTTGAATGCTAACCCATAGACTCCGGCCATCTTTCGCGAATGCGGAATGAAATGACAGTGAGCCAATCAGCACGGTGTTCAACACTGAATTACTCGCTGTCGACAGTATGCTCAAGGTGCCTTCGTCTTGGTTTGAGACATAGGCGCGGGAGTCGTCCGGCGAGAGCGTCACCCAGATGGGCCCAGCTCCGACAGGGATCGTCGCCACGACAGTGTTGGTCGCCGTCGCAATGACGGAGACTGTGTTGGAATTTTGGTTTGCCACATAGATGTGCGATCCGTCCTTTGTGATTGCTAGACCAATCGGACTAACGCCAACTTGGATCTCCTCAATGGGCACGTTTGTGGCTGTGTCGTAGACGGTTACGCTCGATACTTCGTGATTGCTAACGTACATCCGCTGGCCGCCCGGCGTGATCACAATCCCTCCAATCGACCCGTGCCGGTACATCGCCAGTGCAAACACGACGTTATCGGAGGCCCTTAATTCGGTAATGTCCGTATCAAGGCTCACCACGTAGTCCAGCGGCCTATTCCCTTTCTGTTGGGCAGCGGTTCGCTCGACGCCTCCGCCCAACACAAACAGAATTGCAATCACCAACACCAACTTGAGCTTCACAGCCTCTCCTTTTTGAACCTGAACTTGTGGACTAGCAGGCACAACACTAGCGATACCGAACTGCTCGTTTCAAGCAACAAGGCGCGCCAACTACGACACCCGAGTACTTGTCGTACTTTGCCGCCACTATGTAGATTGATCTTGCGCTGTTCCGATGGCCTGGTCGTACGCTTCCGTCAGTGGCTTCCGAAAACGCGGATAATGGATTGGTCCGCGCGACATAAACTAGCCGTGAGTCAGGGAACGTGATTCGTGTGAAACTACTCCTATTTAGACCAATGTCTGTACCCAAGGGTCATTGAAAGGACCCCGGCCAATCCAAGACACCAAGTTACAGGTGAAGTTTTCTGGTGATTTTCACTAAGCGATGGTAGGACCGTGGGGCTCGAACACCAAACCTCTACCGCTTAATTCCGCAGCAACGATCAAGACGCCCGGATCAGAACGCTATTGATTCTTTGAACCGAGCAAACCCCTGAAAAAATAGCTTTCTTATTGCGGCAAACCAATTCGGCGCACTAGGTCGGCATAGCGCGGGTCAGAGCGCAGGGAATCCATAGTGAAGTCGGTTCGAAGACCAACCAGTGAGGTGTCGTGTTCCTGGTAGGCAGTGTTGAGCCACGCGACGGCATGATCCTTGTCGCCCAAATCGGCATATAAACCCGCGATTTGGTATGGAGAGACGTAAGAGGTCTTGGCATTGCGCTGCGTAAGGGAAACTTCAATAGCCTTGCGCAGGGCGGCTGGCCATCCACCGGAGTGGAAGCCCGCGTCTAGGGCGGCAGCGAACTCAGCAAAACCCTTGTCGCCCTCTAATTGAGCGTCAGTTTTGAATTCTTGAATAGCCTCTGGATATTTATGCTTACCCCAATACGAACTTGCCAGGGGACCGTGTGCTCTGCCAAAGGTCGGATTGTCGGCAATGATTTTCCTAGAGAACTCAATCGCCTTATCAAACTGACGGTCTGAGGCGTAAGCCCCTGCTTGTGCGAGGCCTATGATTGGCGATAACGGATCGAGTTCATGAGCTCGGTTGGCTTCATCGATCGCCTCCTGCGCCCGGCCACCTATGTAGGATAGGTCCTGAGAAAACCACTGATGGGCGGTGGCGTCGTTGGGATCCAACGCAAAGGCCTTTCTGTATTCGGCCTCGCCGCCGGAAAAATCCCAATCGTGTTCGAATTTATTGCTGGCCAGAACCGCATGCGGGTGGGCGAGTGTGGGATCGAGTTCCAGGGCCTTTTGGGCTGCAGCATTCGACTTGGGGACAACATCACTTGGTTCGCCACCATAACTTGGAAGCACGCCATAGGCATCCGCCAACCCTGAATATGCCAGCGCATAGCCGGGATCTTTATCAATGGCTTGATTGAACTCGGAAATCGCTGCCTTAATGTCGGCGGCTGTGCGTTTGTTCCAGTAGTAACGGCCTTTTACGTAAAGCTGATAGGCTTCTGGGTTCTGTGTGCCTTGCTTGGTAACCTGCTGTTTTTCCGTTCCGCTCAATTTCGAGCGAAGTTTGTTCGCTATGTCGCCCGCGATTTGCTGCTGCAAGGAGATAATGTCAGTGGCTTTCCGCTCATACTGTTCGCCCCAGATTTCCATGTTGTCCTGCACGCTGGTGAGCTCGGCAGTCACTTGAATCGCGCCCCCATGTTGCACGATTCGTCCGGTCAACAGCGCATCCACGTTCAAATCCCTCCCGATTTTCTGGACGTCAACATCTTTGCCCTTATAGCGGAAGCCGGAGTTACGGGATTTCACCTTCAACTGCGGCACGTGCGTGAGGCTGGCAATTAATGATTCCGTTAAGCCGTCGCTGAGATAATCTGCCTCAGCGTTGCCGCCCGAGTTGGCGAACGGCAAAACGGCCAGCGAATCAATGGCAGAACCAGTGTGAGGCGCAAGCCAACGATATGCCCCGAATCCCAAAGTTGCGACCGCCAGAAGGACAAAAACGGCCGTCGCGATCAATTTTTTCTTGTGGCGGCCCACAAGTTCCACCGCGATCTCCGAGTCGGAATTCGCCGCGAGGTGGGACGCGGAAGTTCCGGCCAGGGAAGGCGTCCTCCCGGAGGCACCAGAGTCGCTCTGCACTGCTCCCGCAGGAAAGATCGCGGATCGCCCAGTGTCTGTGTCTCGCTTGAGGCGTTGGAGATCGGTGCGCAGTTCGGAGGCGTGCTGGTAGCGTAGATTTCGATCTTTCTCCAAACACTTGTTGATGATGTCTTCCAGTTTCGGCGGCAGATCAGGGTTCAACCGCACTATTGGCAGTGGTGTCCCATCCAGAATAGCTTTGAAAATCATCCCGGATGTATCGCCCCGGAACGGGAGCGTACCCGTAGCCATCTCATAGAGCACAGCACCGAAGGAGAACAGGTCCGCCCGGGCATCCAGTTCCTTCCCTCGAACTTGCTCCGGTGACATATAGGCAACCGTTCCCAATGTGCTGCCGGGACTGGTCAGGTGCGCTCTTTCCACCCCGAGGGTGGCAAGACTATCCGCACCACTTGCAGCGCCTTTGGGCGAGCTGACCTTGGCCTGCCCAAAATCGAGAATTTTGGCATGGCCGCGCTCGGTTACGAAGATGTTCGTAGGCTTAATGTCGCGGTGGACAATTTCCTTGGCGTGCGCGGCGTCGAGGCCGTCGGCCACATCGATCGCAGTCGTCAGGAGCTGTTCCAATTCTATGGGACGGCCCTCGATGGTGTGCTTTAGGGTTTTGCCTTCCAGAAGCTCCATGGCGATGAAGGCGTTGCCATTTTCCTCGCCGATATCATGAATGGTGCAAATATTCGTATGGTTCAATGCCGATGCGGCTTTGGCTTCACGTCAAATCGCTCCAGCGCCTGCTGGTCGAGGGCTACGCCTTCGGGTTGGAATTTGAGAGCGACAAAGCGATCGAGCGGTACTCACTAGAACTCACCAAGAAAAGTTCTTCAACGTAAGGAGAACGGTACGGAGTGGCTAAAAACAAGGTGGCGAAAACGTGGTTAAGTCCTGGGCGGCTTTATTGTATACGGCCAACAACTTCAAGGGTGTTGAGGGCTATCTAAGTACGTGCAAGTACGCCTAAGCCGAAACTGCTACAGGTGAAATTACAGGTGAAGTTTTCTGATATTTTTTGCTAAGTAATTGAAAAGGATGGTAGGCCCGTGGGGACTCGCTTGCCCTGAGTCTTCGAAGGGAAGCCCAGTCCTGGCCGACTTGGTCGGCCCGCTCTAATCAACTGGTTCAGAAACGAGGGCGCGAATCATCCGCGACGTTTTCCGGTGCTTGATTTCCAATTCGCCGTGCCGTGCCTCTAACAATGTTTCAAACTCCTCTTTGTAAAAAAGCTTCCATGGGCCATGTCCTCGCCTCGCGGTCAACCACGCAGCAGCATCCCTCTTTACTTCAGTTAGCCGGAGCCCCAGTCCGGCCTTCGGAGAATCCGCATCGCTTAAGCAAGGCCTGGAATCGGGGATCGCCGCGAAACGTATCCCACTTCGGATCCACCGGAAGAAAAGCCAGGTGCACGTCCCGCACGGCAAGCGCCCGCTCGAGCCATTCCAGGGCCAGCTCACTTTCACCAAGTCCGGCATGGACAAGTGCCATCGCATAGGGTGGGACATATCTCTCGCGCGCAATCGTCTCCAGCGTGCTCAGCACTTCTCGCGCTTCGTTCGCTCTCCCCAACTTCGCAAGTAGGTAGCCGCGCAACGAGATCGCTTTGCTGTTGCCTCCACTGAATCTTCCCGCTTTATTGAGTGCCTCGAGTGCCAACTCGCTTTCGCCCGATTGCTCGTATGCCTGACCGAGCTGAAACAGCCCAATCCAGAATTCCGGACCAACCACGATCGCTTGCCGCGCAAACTGCACCGCCGCCGCATACTCTCGCCCCGCGAATGCCACGTGCGCCGAGAGTGCCTGATTGACGGCGAGCAGCGGGTCGAGCTCACGCAACCGAGCCATCTCCGGACGCGCTTCCGCGTATCTTCCCATGTGTGCGAGCGCTATCCCCAACATGCGGTGTGCCATCGGATAGCTGGGATCCAATTCAATTGCTTTCCGGTAAGCTGCCTCTGCCACCAACCAATCCCAGTCGAACCAAAACTTCACAAATCCCAACGAGGTTTGCGCTTCCGCAAGGTTGGGCTCCGCCGCGACAGAACGGGCAGCCGCTTCCCGGGCAAGCGGCCACATGCCGAGCGGTGGCGCATCACCGTTGATCGGGCTCGCCGCGTACGCATCTGCCAGCCCGGACCACGCCAGTGCATATTCCGGATCCAGTTGTGTCGCGCGAGAGAAGCATTCCACCGCGCGTTTCGTTGTTGGCGGCGTGAGCTGATGCCAGTAGTGGCGGCCCCGCAGGTACAAGTCGTAGGCTTCCGCGTTCCGCGTCTGGCGCCGCGCCAGCGCACTTAGTCGCCCAGGAGAAAGCCGCAGCCGGATCTGTTCGGCGATCGCCGCACTCAACTCGCGCTGGAAATTAAGCACACTGGCCGGTTCGCCATCGTAGGAAGCGGTCCACACTTGCACCTGATCCTTAACACGGATCAACTTGGAGGTAACTCGAAACCGTCCGCCCTCTCCGCGAAGCGTACTTTCGACCAAATAACTTGCACCCAGTTCAGATCCGATTTCTCCGAGCGTTTTCGTCGCTTTCTTGTAGGTCATTACCGACGTTCGGCCAATGACACCTAAATGGTCGGGGTCGATCTGACCTAGTGCTGTGATCGTCTCTTCCGTCAGCCCATCCGCCAGGTACTCCCTCTCCGGATCGCTACTCAGGTTCTCGAACGGCAGCACGCCCAGCGTAATTCGCTCTGGCGCGACTTGCAAAGGCCCAGACAGCGCCCCGCCGCCCTCGAGGTCCGCAATAAAGCGATAGCCCTTCCCCGGAATCGTCGCGATGTACCGGTTCTCGCCCCGGCTCTCACCCAAAACTCGACGCAAAGTCGAAATGTTCTGGTTGAGATTGTTCTCCTCGACACTCGTGTCAGGCCAGATTGCCTGCATAAGCTCGTCTTTGTGGACGACTCGTTGTCTGTTCTGTATAAGGTGCAGTAGCGTGTCGAAGGCCTTCGGCGTGAGCGCAACGGGTGCGCCTCCCCGCAGGAGCAGCCGCTTCCCGGTCTCGATATGGAATTCGCCGAATTTGTAAACGCTTGGTTGTGGGCCGCTCATGTCCGTGCTTTCAGAAGTTTTCACGATATTTCAGCCCCATTCTAAGTACTTCACCCACCTCTTGGAAGCATATTCGGTCCGCAGGCTGGAGCATCCTCTGGCCAACGTCTGAAGAAAACTGGAGAAACGATTATGAGCCACAAACCATCAAAGGCCGTCTGGGTGATTGCCGCGATTGCACTGTCGGGCGCTCTGATTCTGGGGTCCGGGCGGCACGCAAGTGCAGGGCCGACCCTGCCGGAACAAGACTCCTCCCATGGCAGGGAACTGCAAGGGACCTGGCGTGTGCAGGTGCAACAGTACAACTGTCAAACGAACGCTCCGATCGGCAAGTTGTTTCCTTCTTTGCTCACTTTCTCCGACGGAGGAACCGTGACAGGGACCACCAGCAACCCGGGGTTCGCCCCAGGTCAGCGTACTTCCGACTTTGGAGTCTGGAGTCACGAAGCACGCCATACTTACAATGCAAAGAGCGTGGCTTTCCTGCTTTTCACGACTTCGCCAAACCCACCTGTGTCTCCCGGCTTCTTGGCGGGCACCCAAACCATCACACAGACCATTGAATTCAAAGATGGGCCGGACCAATTCGCCAGCGAGGCTATCGTTGAATTTGCCGACGCCTCGGGAACAGTCTATCGATCTGGTTGCGCCACAGCCACCGCCCAGCGCTTGGAGTAACCAACATTCCGGAGTAGTCTGCGCGTCAAAACCCGCCGTCAAAATACAAGGGTCGGCCTTCGAGGCCGACCTTCCCCTGTATTTCAGTTGCGAGCTTTGGCTCTTTGATGAAATGTGATAAATCCAAAATGTAGTGCGCTTGCTCTCCTCACTCGCTTAGGATTAACTCCCGATGGAAACCACCTCCGCAGTAACTGGGAAACTGCTATCCCGCTGATTTCCGCTGATAGGCAAAAGTGTTGCATCGTCTGGCCTTTACCGGTGTCTCCTGTTCTCTAATATCACGGTGTTTGGGTGGGTTTTGCATCCGTTTTGGACCCAAGCTACAACGATCAAACTCGTCTCGTCTTGCGGTGTTCTGTATGAATTGCTGGCGACCGGAAACAATTCTGAAAGTGACAGATTGAGCGGTCAACTGATTGACGCTTCCCGGAGTGAGTTCCAGTGCCCGGTGATCCTCCTGGCTTGACGGGCAATCGGCCTAGGCGCTTTCTAGATGTGGGTTGTGGTTTCACCCATGGCACTTTCCAGAGCCGTTGATTCTAATCAATGGCATAATTGGACTATGCGCAGGGGGTTCGCCATGGCTGCCTTCGCTGAAAGCGTAATCATCCAAGATCCTGATATTCACAGCGGAGAGCCGGTATTCCGTGGCACCCGCGTTCCTTTCCAGACACTTCTGGACTATCTTGAGGGCGGAGAAACACTGGACGAGTTTCTAGAACAATATCGCGGTGTCAGCCGAGAGCAAGCCATCGCCGCGTTGGAAGAAGCAAAGACCCTTGTTCTGGCACGCTTCGCCAAATGAACATCCTGATGTATGAGTGCCTTCCTGCAAAATTGAAGGGTGCCGTTACTGCTATAGGTCACGAGTGTCAAACTGTGCGACAAGCAGGATTTGGCTCAAAGAAGAACGGTGAACTTTTGTCGATTGATGAAGGTAAATAGGATGTGTTGCTCACCAGCGACCGAAACATCAAATACCAACAGAACATGACCGGCTGTAAGGTCGGTATTTTGATCCTATGCGCCAGATCCAACCGCATGAAGGATTTGTTGCCGCTGATGCCGTTACGCGCTCAGGCACTCCTCGTAATCGAGCGCGGGCAGGTGGTCGATATCGGACCGATTTAATCCGATCATCGCAAAAGTCATCGCGACCGCCCCATCCTACTACCGCACCAGATACTACGATCCAGTCTCGGCACGGTTCCTGAACGAGTCGTAATTCTCTTTCGTTGTCGCCCCCTGCGTCACATTCAGTAGCTGATAAATCGCGTCGTTTCGCCGGAAAGTGAGGAGGGCACCGAAGAGGCCGTCCCTAACTAATTGAAGAAGAAGGAGAATTTGGCTCCCCGAACTGTACGATATGCGAACCCTCAGATTTGAGTTTCCAATCCTATTACGAAAAGAAAGAGCCCGTGCTGTGGGTTAGGCTCGTTCCAGTCCCAGCGCTCAAGTTACCGGTTGAACTGGCAGCTTTATCAGGACCTTGCGCGAGCAGGCTGATCAGGCTGAACTTTTCTTGAGAAGAAACGAGACGATTACTTCTGGGTTGCCGATTACTCGGGGGTTATCGCGTCGTGGCTCGAATCGAAATACCGAGTACAGCCACTTCTACGAGCGCGGCGTTCCACAACCAAGTGAGTGGCTCTAGCTAGCTTGAAAGAAGCACGTCACCGACCAATGCTGTCGCTCGGCAGTATTGTCTTGAAAAGCGCGACACGAAGAATCTTAATGTCGATCCTCGCGCAGCGCGGTTTCTTCCGAGAGTGCTCGCGGGTTTTTTTGCAACTCATGCGGGTCTGTGATTCTTCCTTGACTCCGTCGAAAAACGCGTCGTTTTCGCAGAGCGGTCTTTACGGTGGGAGCCCGATGCGACGCACCAGGTCGGCGAAACGCGGGTCAGACCGCAACGGGTCCCAGAGTGGTTCCACATTAAGGTAGCCGAGACGACTGGTGCGCTCCCCATAAGCCTTTTCGAGCCACGCGAAGGCTTGATCCTTCTCACCGAGCCCGCCATAGACAACAGCGAAAGAAAAGGCAGGCGTATACCTCTCCTTCGAGGCCGCCTCAAGCTGTTCGAGCATGCGGAGAGCCTGACTTCGCTCACCCAACCGCGCATGCGCGTACCCCAGAAGAGCAAGGGACATGGCCCTGCCTCGGCTCAGTGCAGAGTACTTTTCCAGCGCAGACAGACCCTCTCGGTACATTCCTCGAGAGACATACACCTCCCCCAGCAACTCGTATGAAATGGCAAAATTCGGATCCAGTTCCAGCGTCCTTTGGGCCTGCTCGATAGCCTGGTCAAATTGCCTTGCGAAATAAAACTGGACAGCCAAGCTATGGTTGACAGCAGGGGAAGCGGGATCGAGATCTAGGGAGCGTTTCGCCACCTCCAAGGCTTCCTCCGACCGTCCGAGAGAGCTGAGATAGAAAGGATAAAAGGTGTGGGCCCTGGAATAAGCCGGATTTAGCGTGAGGGCTTGCTCAAAATGCTTTCCTGCGGCCGGCCAATCCCAATCGTACATGTAGCTGACGTATCCCAGGGAGACGTGGGCTTCGCCTAGGCTGCCGTCAATCTCGAGCGCCCTCGCGGCTGCGGCCTTCGCGTTCGGCATAGCTTCCCGCGGAGGAACCACGTCGAAAAACGAAAAATACGTGTAGGTGTCGGCCAAACCCACGTAAGCCAGCGCGTAAGCCGGGTCTTTGGCGATGGCCTGCTGGAAGTATTCAATGGCTTTTTGGAATCCTTCCAGGGACCGCTTGTTCCAGTAGTAGCGGCCCTTCAGATAAAACCGGTAAGCCTCTGGGTCAATCGGGCGTGTGCTTGCCAACCGCGCCTGCTCCTGCGCACTAAGGTTCACGCGAATCTCGCTGGCGATGGCGCGCGTGACCTCTTCTTGCATGGACAGCACGTCACGCAGATCGCGCTCATAGCTGGCCGCCCAGAGATGATAATCCGTCGGTGCTTCAATCAACTGCGCGCTGATCCGCACTCGGCCGCCTACCCACATCACAGCGCCTTCGACCACGGCATCCACGTGCAGTTCCCGAGCGATCTCGGGCAGAGACTTCTTCGTTCCCTTGTACCTCATCGCCGATGTTCGAGAGATAACCTTCAATGCGCTGATCTGGGCCAGATTTGTGATGAGCTGGTCAGTCATCCCGTCAGCGAAATATTCCTGCTCGGGATCGTTGGAAAGGTTTTCCAATGGAAGTACAACAAGGGATTGAATCTTTGGGCTGTTCCACTCTCCGAGCAAGTTCTGCGAATCATGCAGACCCACTGCGCCGATAAAACGGTAGCCGCGCCGAGGCAAGGTCTCGACATAGTTTGGCTTTTCAGCCGAATCGTTCAGCGCGTCCCTGAGTTTGTTCACCGCAGCATTAAGGCCATGGTCGAAGTCTACAAACGTATCCGTTGGCCAAAGCCTCGCGCGTAATTCCTCTCGCGTTACTAGCTGGCCGGGGCGCTCCAGCAGCATCGCCAGGACTTCGAACGGTTGGCCCACCAACTTGAGCTTCACGCCGTGCTTGCGAAGTTCCCCGGCTCGAGAGTCCGCCTCGAATGGACCGAACCGGACGACTGTCTTTGATGAAATGCTTTTCTCCATTTGCCTCGCCCTGACTGACCCGGATTCTAGCACCTGACCATGAAGTGTAGAAGCATGTGCCAGCCGCGCCGTGCCCGCAAGGCCCTGGTTTTTCAATCCGTTCCCAGATGACCTCCGATGGACCAGGAAATGAGGCCCCTTGCATTGAAGTAGTCGGCAGCTGGCGCCATGCTCAAGCCCGTTAAACGACCAGAGTGAGTCGAATATCCAGGTCAAGAAAACGCAGCGAAGGAGAACCGCAATGGAAATGATCCGAAAAGCAATGAAGTTGAGAATCTTGAAGCGCTTTGGCGCAGTTGGGCTGGCGGCAGTACTGGCTCTAACCCTCATGCTCATTTCGCAATTAGGATTCAGCGCCACGGCAGCGCAATCGGACGAATCCGATTCCCACGCGAAGGGGTTGCAAGGGGCTTGGCGCGTTCAGCTCACGGTCCGCGACTGTCAGACCGGCGTAGCTCTAAGGACCTTCCCGGCCCTGTTTACCTTCGCCAAAGGGGGTACGCTATCCGTGACGACGGCAGGCCAACTCCCGGCGCTAAGCACTACCGGCTTGGGCGTCTGGCGGCACACGGACGGCCACGCTTACAGCGCGGTGTCCGAGGCCTTCGTTTTTAGCACTGCCGGCGTCTGGACGCAGACGCACAGGCTCACGCGGGCCATCGAGATCGGTAATAACGAGGACGAATTCACCGATACAGTTGCGCTTCAAATCTTCGACACCAACGGTAACGTGATTGTGACGGGCTGTGCCACGAGCGTCGGGAGTCGCTTCGAATGAGTAGGGGAAAGATCGGTTAGAGTAGAGGCCAATGAGAGTCGATGAAGGGGCGAGGTGATTCGCCCCTTTCCGGTTCCCAGAAGACGATCGCTTGAGGTAAAGTCCGCGGAAAGTGTACGTATTCGAAGACAATTTTCTCCACTATATTGGTCTCATTGTCGGATATCTTAAGCCCTATCCAGTATCGCGCCCCCCAAACAGATTGGCTTCCAGGTCTTTCCGGAAACTTCAAAACCCTATTGACGTATTTGCGTCCGATTCTGGGTGGATGACGTGCTAACCGGAAGTTAATCCGAGTCAGAAGGTCCGTTGGGACACTCTGGCTTGCTAAGTCCTTCCATCTGGTTTGTTCCTTCTAGTACCGAGCCTGCTGAATTGACCCAAAAATGAAAAAATAAAAATAAAAGTGGGCAAGCCAGAAGGCGTCCGTGTGTTCGCGTTATCTCAGGACGGACAACTCAGGACCCACCGGGACAGTGGGGCTGTGCCCAGTTTTGTTAGCTTGCGAACTTACACGAGTGGGTCCGACTGGCAGGCTCGCCGATTAGGGAACGAGTGGAAACGACGGCCACCCGCTACACTATCCGCTACAGTGCCAATTGGACGGAATACGTAGTCAGGCCTAAGTGATTGAAAGATTTGGCTCCCCGGGTTAGATTCGAACTAGCAACCCTTCGGTTAACAGTTCTCGGGACAAAAATCTAATTGCCCTATCTGGTGTCGCTTCCGAAAGATCGGAAGCCATTCTTACCTCGGTAGCTGCACCCAAACCTGCACCCAAGCCTCCGAGGAACTTAAGCCCAGCAATATCATTTGCTATTCGCGAATAGCGAATGTACTGTAATAGCGTGCAATTGAAACCCCAAGATGTCGTGGTTCTCATAAAGCTCCTTGAATATGAGAAGGAGCGGCCTCCGTATGCCCAAATCGCGAAAGAGTTATTTCTCAGCGCTTCGGAAGTACATGCGGCCGTGCAGCGTGCCAGACAGAGCCGATTATTAACTGGCAGCGATCCAAACGGATTCCCGAACAGATCAGCCTTGGAGGAATTCTTGCTTCACGGATTAAAGTACTCGTTCCCTCCAGAGCGCGGCGAAATCACACGAGGAATGCCTACGGGCTACGCGGCAGAGCCCCTCAAGAGTCGAATCAATGCTGGCAGTGAACTTCCTCCGGTTTGGCCAACAGGTGAAGGAAAGACGCGTGGATATTCGTTTGCCCCCCTCTATAAGACTGTGCCTAAGGCTGCTTTGAAGGACAATTATCTTTATGAAATGCTGGCCTTGATTGATGCCATCCGTGATGGAAGGGCGCGCGAACGACAAATCGCCGTAGATGAACTAAAGCTCCGACTACATTCGCCACGATATGCCGAACGCAAACATTGAGTTATTGAAGCAGGTCGCCAGGCGTTTAGGACCACTCCGGGGCGAGGTAGTCTTCGTCGGAGGGTGCACCACGGGTTTGTTCATAACGGACAATGCTGCAGGAGAGGTACGTCCTACTTTCGATGTCGACCTAATTGCTGAGATCGCTTCGTATGCTGAGTACACCGCATTCGCTGAACGTTTGCGTGCATTGGGTTTTGAAGAGGACACGAGCGAAGGCGCACCCATCTGTCGTTGGTTGATTGACGAAATGAAAGTTGACGTCATGCCGATAGAAGGAACAATTCTGGGATTCACGAACCCATGGTACCGAGAGGCGATGGATTCAGCCCAAGAAATTGAACTCGAATCAGGACTTCGAATTCGAACTGTGACTGCACCGTATTTCATCGCAACGAAGTTGGAAGCCTTTCGCGGGAGAGGGCGTGGTGATTTTGCTACGAGTCACGATATGGAAGATTTGCTGACCGTCATCAATGGGCGGGAGGCGATCACGGACGAAATAGACGTTGCTACGGAAGTGGGGGCTTACGTCGCCGGCGCGCTACGGGGCTTAATCAAAAATGAGGCCTTCCTTGAAGCTCTTCCAGGACATCTTCTGCCCGATACCGTCAGTCAAGCGCGCGTGCCATTGCTTGTCGATCGAATCCGCCAAATCGCGTCAAGGTCGAGACGAGAAGGTGGATAGCCGCGGCCTAAAGGGACGCCGTTCGCCGGCCAATCAACTCATCAACCATCAATGCGGATTTAGTACGTTTTTACAACGCTTAGCCAGAAAGCGAAGAGGGCACCCAAAAAGGCCGTCCCTAACTAATTGAAGAAGCAGGAGAATTTGGCTCCCCGGGCTAGATTCGAACTAGCAACCCTTCGGTTAACAGTTGCGGCGCTTGTCTTTATCACCCAGTGCGATGGTTCGCTAACACGCTGATTCCTCGAAACAGTAGTGACGATCCCTCACTACCCGACTGTGCCCACTTGCTACGGTTTGCGATGGAGAGATGGCACAAAATTGGGCACATCGATCATTTTCCGATACGGAATCATTCTCCTGGGGGGGCCACCCAGGGTAGTCAAATCGCGAGACCACCAGTGCCCGTTTCACAAAAAATTTCAGAATTTGGGTCAGGCTACTACCTAGAGGGCCTGCAGCAGCCGACATTCCTTGTTTGGAATCTACGAGTACTGGCAGCCGGTTAGCCTCCCGATGCGCTCGAGAGAAGTCCGGGGTACAAACTTTTCTGCTCAGCGCGCGTGTTAGCTTTTCGGCCCTTCGTTTACTGGAGGCCTGCTAACATCCCCAGGAGAAGAAAATTGCGTTTTACCTGCTAATTATGGGCCGATCTGGCTAGGAATCGCTGTGAAGCGACCGAGGGAAATCCGATTCCCCAGAAATCAGGCGAAGACTTTAAGAACTCGAAGCCCACGAGTCTTCCTTCGTCGTGCATCGGCCCCAAATAGACCACGCGAACTTCCTTGGTTTCCCAATTCGAGTGGTTGACCACCACTAACTTTTGACCCACGTTGACCGCGGAGTTGAGGGTGATTAGTCCACCCCAGAGGCTCACCTTCAAAGAATAGGCTTCTCTAATGTGGAAACGTTGGTCTATGGCATGCTGATAAATTTTCAGCGGCACGCGCAGTGTCACACGACTGCTGCGTCGAGTTTCTGTGCCGTCCCTTCCGGGCATCACTTCCTCCTTGAGGGCATTCTAACTAAGCACGTGAGTGTTTGATATTACGATGGACGGCAAGTTTACCGTCTTCAATGGTACCGAAGGACATTGGCCACTTGGCCAGGCAAATCCCTGACTATACTTGCGCGGAGGTTAGACTCCCCATTATTGTTCATCAAGGCGGAAAGCAGTTGAAGTACGGATCGAAGGGGAGTTTGGGTTGGACTTGCGAATTCCGATGAAGATAATCAGTATTCCGGGCTGATCGTGATCACCATCCTCCGGAATCCGCAGACAGAGGCAGCAGATGCGATTGCATTGATGTTCACAACGTAGGACGTTGAACTTATCGAAGCTATTTCCGGGACACTACGCTAGTACTGGGGCAGTTGAATTGACACAAAATGAAAGTGGGTAACCCAAAAGGCGTCTGCATGTTTGCGTTCCCTCAGGCCGGACAACTCAGGGCTTACCGGGACAGTGGGCCTGTGCCCAGTTTTTGTTAGCTTGCGAACTTACACGAGTGGGTCCGACTGGCAAGCTCGCCGATTAGGGAACGAGTGGAAACGACGGGCACCCGCTACTCTATCCGCTCAAGTGCCAATTGGACGGAATACGTAGTCAGGTCTAAGTTATTGAAAAGTTGGCTCCCCGGGCTAGATTCGAACTAGCAACCCTTCGGTTAACAGCCGAGGTGGTCAAAAATCTAACTGCTCTATCTGGTGTCGCTTACACAAAATTGGGAGCCATTTTTCCTTCTCTAGCTGCACCCAATCCTGCACCCAAAATCCGCGCCACCATCGGTGGGTTCGCCAGCAATCCTGGACTCATCGCCTCACTCCAGGTAATGAACGATAGATTCGTCCACATCTTGGACTCACTACTCAACGATACCAGGCTTTGGTGGGAAGGAAATCTTTCGGCCGCCGCTTGCCGTACTGATTAATCGTTGGGAATGAGCTCTGAAACGAAGCGCGCTAGGTCTAGCGCTTCTACTCCGCTCGCGACTGCTCTTGTGACCTGAGCCGAGCGTGACTTCCCGTGCACCACAATCATACGCGTCGAGCGATTCTCCAATGTGCGGCGTAAGGCAAGAAGCGGAGCGGCCATCGCAGGCCGAACAGTCTTTCCAGCCTTACATTCAATGAGCCATAGTTCGGCGTTCGGCCTTGGTATCAGAAAGTCTACTTCCAGGCCCTGCTGATCGCGAAAGTAATACAGCTCTTTTCTGGCTCCTCGATTCACTTGGCTCTTGAGTATTTCGGCCGCGACAAAACCCTCAAACAGCTGCCCTAGGAATGGCGAACGCTGAAGCTCAGTCTCCGAAGCAATTCCCAAGAGGTAGCAGGCAAAGCCAGGATCGCCCCAATAGATTTTCGGAGATTTGATAAGCCGTTTCCCAAGATTCTCGAAGTACGGTGGGACAAGGATGACCTGACTGGTGATTTCGAGAACGTGCAACCACTCGCTTATGGTCGGCACGGAGACCCCAAGCGGTGCAGCAAGATCGGTCTTATTGAGGATTTGGCCGTGCCGGCTGGCGAGTAAAGCAAGGAATCGGCGGAAGGTAACTAAGTCTCGTACGTTCGTGATGGCACGGACGTCTCGCTCCAAATAGGTCTGAAGGTAGGAAGCAAACCAAAGCGCTCGAGATTTTGGGCGAGCCAGAACCTCTGGAAAACCACCGTGAAGCATATTTGCTTTTGCACTCTCGACGATACTGAAAGGCAGAAGTTGCAGAATGGCAGCCCGTCCAGCCATCGATTCCGTGATGCCTTGCATTAACGGCGCTTCCTGCGATCCGGTGAATAGCCACCGGCCCATCCGGCGTGGCACCGCATCGATAAGAGTGCGCACGTAACTTAGGAGTTCGGGAGCATTCTGAATTTCGTCGAATAGAACAGGGGGACGAAGTTCTTCGAGGAATGTACGTGGGTCATTGCGAATCCGTCCTTGGATGTCAGGATCTTCAAGGAGCACATACTGAGCCTTGGGGAACAATTGGCGAAGGAGAGTCGTCTTTCCGGAACGGCGCGGTCCTGTCACGACTAACGCTGGGAAATGTCTGGCAGCTTGCTGGACCACTTTGTCCAGGTTTCTAGGTACGTATCGCATTTGAGTATTATAAGTCACAACTTTAGAATACTCAATACTAATGCGTTGCGCTTTTGCCGGGAAACTTTGGTATTAGTCTATAGGAAGACCGCGCGAGAAATGACCAACCAGGACAAACTTGAAGACCTTCTCCGGTCGGCAGAGAAGGAATGCGAGCGGCTCCGCGAAGAAAATATTCGTCTCCGAGCGATGTTGGGGACTCCGGATTCAACACCCGGGGAATCGAGTCAAACGGCGATTTCTGCCGCGATGATATCCGAGGGCGGCGGTGCTGGGCCACCTACACCTGAAAGGAAGATTGCTCTTTTTCGAAGACTGTTTCGCGGGCGTGAGGATGTATACGCCGTTCGATGGGAAGGGAAAAATGGTAGGTCAGGCTATTCTCCCGCTGGTGCCATGGACTGGCGCGCAATCCACGCCGCGAATCCCGAGGATCGAAAGAAGGTCGCACGAAAGACCCGGATGCTCCTACCGCTCACGGATAGCACGATTCGAGACCACCTCACTGGGAAGCTAACTATCGGGACCTATCCACTGATGCCCGACGAGACTTGCTGGTTCCTTGCAGTAGATTTTGACAAGAAATCCTGGATGGCAGATGCTGCAGCCTTTGCTGCTACTTGTCGACGATTTCAAGTTCCAATAGCTATTGAGCGGTCGCGGTCAGGAAACGGAGCGCATATCTGGCTGTTCTTCGACCACCCCGTGCTCGCAGCGAGTGCCAGGCAGTTCGGTTGTGCTCTCTTGACGCGAACGATGGAAAACCGACATGAGATCGGACTAGATTCTTACGATCGTCTCTTTCCTAGCCAAGACACGCTGCCGAAGGGCGGATTTGGAAATCTGATAGCCTTGCCGCTCCAGAAACGTCCCCGAGAGCAGGGTAATACCGTGTTCCTGGATGAGGTCTTTCAACCTCTTGTTGACCAATGGAAATTCTTAGAGTCGGTTCAACGGATACCTATAGATTTGCTGACTCGGATAATTCAGGAAATAGCGCCCAGTGGCAACACGATTGGAGTGCGCCTTAGCCTTCCTGAAGAGGGACGGGACGAGGCCCCCTGGCTATGGCGACCATCCCGAAAGCAAAAGAATGAAAGGATCACGGCCCCGTTGCCACCTACAGTCCGCGTGGTAGTGAGCAATCGCGTTTACGTTGAGAAGAAAGATCTGCCGTCTGCCATGCTGGATCGCCTGATTCGTATTGCTGCCTTTCAGAATCCTGAATTCTATCGAGCTCAAGCTATGCGATTGTCGACTTATGGCAAGCCGCGCGTCATATCCTGCAGTGAAAACTTCCCCGACCACCTTGGACTTCCGAGAGGATGCGTCGACGAGGTAGTTGATGTGTTTGAATCTCATGGCGTCTGTGGCCAACTGCAAGATGAGCGAACTACAGGTCGAGAGATTGGCGTCTCATTCGAGGCGAAGCTGCGGTCCGAACAACAGGAAGCCATCGATCAAGTGATTTGTCACGACCAAGGCATCCTCAGTGCACCGACGGCATTTGGAAAGACAGTCGTTGGTGCATGTCTGATCGCCAGAAGAGCCGTCAACGTATTGATTTTGGTTCACCGGCGCCAATTGATGGACCAGTGGCGCGAAAGATTAGCAGCATTCCTGGATTTGCCAATTGGAAGCATCGGTCAATTTGGAGGAGGAAAGAGCAAGCGAACCGGCATGATTGACGTTGCCGTAATCCAGAGTTTGCAACGAAAGGGAGCGGTCGAAGATTTTGTGGCCGAATACGGTCATGTCATCGTCGATGAGTGCCATCATTTGCCCGCCGTGACCTTTGAACGCGTCCTTCGCGAGATCAAAGCAAAGTACGTGTTGGGTTTGACGGCAACGCCGACTCGAAAAGACGGGCACCACCCGATCATCTACATGCAATGTGGCCCCATTCGGTTCCACCTCACGGCGAAGAAGGCAGCACAGGCGTCGCTCCTCGAACACAAGGTCATTCCACGGTTTACCGACTTTGTATGGAGCCAAACAGAGAGCGATATCACTATCCAAGATCTGTACGCCGCACTAGTCAGAAACCAACACAGAAACGAGTTGATTATCCGAGATCTCCAAAATGTCTTATCGGCTGGGCGATCTCCGCTCGTGCTGACGAGTCGGACGGAGCATCTCGACCACTTGGCTAGGCAATTGCACGGGGCATGCTCGCACATTTTCATTTTGAAAGGCGGGATGAGTGAAAAGCAAAGAAGGAATTTGACCGAGTCCCTAACTGCTGTTCCTCCAGATGAAATGCGTGTCATTCTGGCAACGGGGAGCTACCTTGGTGAGGGTTTCGATGATGCACGCCTCGACACCCTTCTTCTTGCGATGCCGGTTTCCTGGAGGGGAACTCTCCAGCAGTATGTCGGCCGTCTCCACCGGCTCCACGAGAATAAAAAGGAAGTCCAAGTTTACGACTACGCGGATGTGCTGGTGCCAATGCTGGCTCGGATGTACAAGAAAAGGTTGGCAGGTTATGCGGCGCTGGGCTACACCCTCACGGATGCACTAACCTTTTGAGTTCGCCATGGAATCAGCTCTGATGTTGCACCCATCGCACCCAACGAGCGGTTGGAGGAATCAGGACGGAAGGCTGCGCATTTTGATGATTCCAGAAGGAATGACTCGATTCTTTCATTCGGGTTGGAGCAGACACCTTTCGGCTTGCGACCGAATGCTAATCCACTAAAATTCGCAATTTGAAAAAACTTAAATCATTGAAAAAGATAGATTTGGCTCCCCGGGCTAGATTCGAACTAGCAACCCTTCGGTTAACAGCCAAGGTGGTCAAAAATCTAAGTGCCGCGTCTGGTGTCGCTTACATAAGACTCGGTGCCATTCTTCCTTCTCTGGCTGCACCCAATCCTGCACCCAAAAAGTATTTGCAGTCAGCACACGGACAGTAGATGCGTTATCTCGCACAACCCCGTTTAGACCAGATGGGAGCGTGTGCCCGACGTCATGGCGTGACCGGATAGCCGACAGCCTGCTTCCACCAATGGTCTGCCGGTTCGAGATTTTAGCCGTAAAGCGACGACTTGCCGTGATGGCGGCGCTGTAGTCCCAGTTCGCCGCTCAGCCAGCGGGAACAGCGAAGAGCGTGATAAAAGCGAGCACCGCGGCCAACAGGCTAATTGCCACCTTCTGTGCGGTGCTCTTGCTGACGGAGATTGCGACGAGACACTGCAGGAAGTAATAGAAGGCAAAGGCACGGGATGCGAATGATAAAATTGTAAGCGTGGAAGCGAATGCCAGCACGACCGCGATGCCGCAGATTAATACGTAGGCATGCCGGTCGTCGACACGGCCCTGAGTGGATTCGGCCATGTTGCCCCCACCTGCGACTACATCCGCCACTGCCGCACTGAATTGACTGAGCACTGCCGCGATCACCAACGGAATGGTAAGCAGAGCTGATGCCTTTGCAGCCAGCAAAAGCAGCCCGTTGTCCTGGACTTCATTGCCCAGAAAATGCATAAGCGGTGTTGCCACGGCGACAAAGAGCACGTAGATGATTGTCGAAACGATCTGCGAACTGCGGCACGAGCGTATACGCAGCTCTGCGTCGAATTGTGAGCCAAGATAGCGCGAAGTCTCGAAGCCCTGGACCACGATGAGCGTCCCGCCCACAACGGTGAGGACCGTCCATAGGTCCTCCTTAGGTAAGACGGGCCACTGGAGAGTGTTGGTTTGGATGGCGTGCCAGTCGAACACTGCAAAGCCCACAATCAGCATCAAAATGAGGACCCCAGTGACAATTAGGGCCCCACGCTCCAGCTTAAGTAGTATATCGAGCCCATGGAACCGCCCGACGATGCCGATCGCCGCGATGATAATTACGCAAACGATGTTCTCTCTACGAGGCGTATTGACGCCGAGCCCGCCCAGGAGGAATGCGGCAAGGATGTGGATGTAGAGCGACACCGAAATTGCGTAGGCGAGCACCAGGGCAAGGTTGGCCGTCCATTCGTGACGCTTGGTTCGGTCGGAGATGGTACCCGCGGCCAGGAGTGGCTCCGCGTGGCGAATGTTGAAACGGATGACAGAGCCCATCGCGTAGGCGAGAGCACACACGCCGACCATAGCAACCACCGAGTAGGGCCCCACGGCAGCATACAGAATTGGCACGATCACGAGAAAGCCGCTGCCGAAGATCGAGGCGAGAGGGGTCGCTCTGGCATGGCGGAGTTCCTTGCGGTCACTTAGCATCGACGCACCTCTTAACCCGTGATTTTTCTTGAAACTTGAAGACTGGCGTTGGCCCGATCATATGTCCATCTGGAACAACTTCAAAAGGGAAATGTGAGGCAATTACTAAGGCTGAATCTGTAAATGACGTATCCGCAAACCTGCTCAAGGGAACTACAGAACTTTCGTCGGCGGCCACAGCCGAAAATGGAGCGGTTGAAAGAAATGTTGTTGGAGCACGGAGCCGACAGTCGAACTACTCGATAAGGTGTCGGCAAGGAGAAATGATGAAGCGCTGGTGCTCTCAACTCCCGATAAGCGGTTATCGGAGGAGTAGAGGTGTCCATATGATGTCCAGTTAGCCGACTCGGTCAGGCATTTGACCACATTCTCGAAAGGCTATAGGGTCAGCATGTTGTGCAGCGACTTCCAGGTGGACAGGTTCTCTTCTGCTAGATCGGTCACCGTATAACTGATTCTACCCTGAGTTGCCGAAGTCAGCATTGAGGACGTTCGTTCAGGCCTGACTTGCCGCGAACAAGGCGCGTGACCGAGACGTGAATCCAGCGTCGGGGCTATTGCTTAAAGACTACCGGAGGCCCGCTGACTCGTTTCGCGGTAAGGTCGACGTTGACCGCGACACGGTCGGCAATCTTGATGAACGGAATGCCGCTCGTATTGCTTTCGGTCGAAAGCCATTGTCCCCTTGACCTTGCCTGTACCTGTGCCCTTACCGCTGAACGTAAACGTCAACTTCTCCTGTTTGGTGGTTCCCCGTATCGTGAAGTCGCCGTCGAACACAATCGTATCGGGACCAGTCTGTTCAACCTTTGTTGAGTGAAACGTGATCAATGGATTGTGCTCGACATCGAAGAAATCTCTGCTTTTCAGCTTGCCATTCTTCGTGCCGCTTCCGGTATCGACGGTGCCAGCCTGAATCTTGATGTCCAAAACGGCTGTTGAAAGTTCAGCGGAGGTCATTGTTAGAGTGGCGTCCCACTTGTCGAACTTGCCCCTTATTGCCACCGACGCTTCGACGTCGAACTTAATCGTGCTTTCTTTCGGTGTAACCTCGAAAACAGGGGCCTGTGCAGGGCTTACTGATGGGAACACAACGGATGCTAAGAGGAAAAGAATTGATAATTTCATGCCACGGAGTGTGGGCCTTCCCAACTCCGTCGTCAATTCGTCTCTAGGTCAGCTCTGATTAACGCGGCTATCACTGCAGTGTCCGTGTCCCTAAAATAAGTACCACGCCTCAAGTTGTGCAACATCAATGCAATCGTATCTGTTACCCAAGTCGGTTATTTACGGGACAGCACATTTTAGCCGATCTACCGCGAGTTAGCCGAGGCCATGCGGATCGGCACGCCGCGACCCGGACAAGCGTGTCGTCAATGCTCGGGAGAGTGCGTACGGGAAACAAATGAGAATCGGCCCAATTACCACGGCGGCACCCGGATGCACCGAGCGGTAGAGGATTAGTTGAAATACAATGTCCATGATGATCGCCACAGCGACCAGGTTGCGGATGGCAGCCAGGCCGCTTCGCAGCAATTCCCTACGACGTCGACCGCCGAAGAGCAGCCCAAACAGGTAGTCCGGATTTCCAGCCTTGACGTCGGCAAGGCCTCCGCGAATCCCAAGGACGATGGCGAACGTCGGTTGCAGGATGAAGCGTAAGCGTCCAGATCCGGTGAACCGCTGAGGCAATTCTTCGAGGAACTGCCTCGAGAATAAGTGCACGCGACCCGTTTCGATCGTGTCTACAATCGCAAACGGCAGTGTAATGGCGATCACAAGAATCGCTAGCACAGTCACGAGAGTGTCGCGTCGCAGCGTCAAGCTCTGAACCTAAGAAATACGCCGCAAGGGCGCGTCCGGCTCATGTCCTTCCGTTTTCGGTGTCAAGCGGCTCGAGCGTAGCATGCCGCTGGTACCAGGAGTTGGTCATGCATTTGATCTTGTTCCCGAGTGGCAATATAGTCTGCATGTGGTCCACCACCAAATAGAAGTGCTGTCCGGTGGATGAGTTTTCTGACGCTATCGCCTAAATCAAGAATGGATTCGAGGGCAAGCGGATTTCAGATTTCGTTTGAAAGGAACATAAAGATGCGAATAGTTCGTTTGGTTTTCCCAGTATTTGCCTTATTGCTCGTGACGGCACTCGTTTCGACCACCCTTGTACACGCACAGACTGGCAAGCTCGAAATCATTAAAGCGGTCTACGGTAAAGAGGGATCGAGTAACGACGTGACTCAACGCCTTCAGAAATTGATTAAGAACAACACGCTGGATGTAAAGGTCTCCAATGCCATTCTGGGAGGAGACCCGAACAAGGGCGCGGACAAGACCTTGAAAGTTGATTACACATATCGGGGACAGCGTAAACAAGTGGTAGTTAAAGAAGGCGATCGATTGCAACTGCCCTGAGTCCCGCGCGCCTACTAGAACAATATTCGATAGTTCCCAAGCGATTTACAATACCTGCTGCTTCAGCACACAAAAAAAGGACTTAGGCCCGGGGTCGTTGAGAACCTTACCTCTTGGGTACAGTTCATTATGAGAGACGGTGCGATGACCTTTCCCCACACAAAAAAGCCAATTCGATCCGCCAAAGCGGGACTTCGTAGATTGATCGAGGGAAACGAGCGATTCATGCGAGGCCAGGCACATTTTCCCACTGTATCCAAGGAAACGCTTGCTGACTTGGCAAGAGGACAGCAACCGTATGCAACGATCCTCGGCTGCAGTGACTCCCGAGTCCCACCGGAATTTATTTTTGATGCGGATTTTGGAGAGTTGTTTATCGTCCGTGTTGCTGGGAACGTAATCTCGCCTGAGGTGAGAGGCAGTCTGCAATAGGCGTTCGAACTTCTCCGCACATCCCTTTTCGTTGTACTCGGCCACGAGGGATGTGGCGCAGTGCAAGCCGCTTTGGACTTCAAACATCATCGCGTGAAGCAGGGTGCCCGCATTCACACTCTGGTAAGGAATATTGTCTCCGGCTTATCCGACTCTGATCGGCGGCTACCAGAAGAAAAGCTTTTGGCAGACGCGGTCGAGGCGAATGTGCGTTGGTCAATGCACCAGTTGATCAAAACCCCAGGGGGCAAGAATGCAGTGAAGAAAGGCGCCCAATTAGTCGGCGCAATCTACGAGATCAGCTCGGGACGCGTCCGCTTTTTGTTTTGATGCTTTCCAAACAAATCGGCGCCCTCGGTATCGCGCGGAATCACTTGCTTAGCACGATTCAGTTCAGCAAGATGAATCCATGACATTTCCATATTTCACGAGTCGTCAGGTCTTTCGCTCCGCGCTTCTTTTCTTCTTTTTGTTGGCGGTTCTCACTACCAGCAGCGGCAAGTCCGTCAAGATGATCACGAGTTGGTTCAACCCAAATTACGACGGGCAGACGTTCCACAAAATTCTGGTCATCGGCGTCGCGCAAAACCTGGAGGTGCGCGCCGACTTCGAAGATGGAATGGCCGCCCAGATTGCGCGTCCCGGCATCGAAGCCATTCCTGGCAACCACATCCTGTTGCGCCCGGACCCCAACGTGAAACTTGACCTCGACTACTTGCGTGGGCAGATCCGCGACAATCACATTGACGCTGTAGTCGTCTCGCGTCTGCTGAACGTCGACAAGAAGGTGACCGTCGTCCCGAGTTCGACCTACATTGCCCCATATCCCTACTACTACTCTTTCTACGGTTACCTGGGCGCTGTGTATCCCATGGTTTACGATCCGGGATATACACGGGAAGATACGACCGTCAGCGTCGAGACCAACGTTTACGCCACTAGCAAGCCAGACGGTGACCTTGTGTGGAACGGCGTCAGCAAGTCGTTCAATCCGAAGTCAGCGAAGAAAATCGCAGATGGCCTTGTCAAAGAAGTTCCAAAGCAGATGGAGAAAGACGGGCTGCTAGCGAAAAAAGTCGCCTCGGACTAACTACGGCGGGCCCGCTTATCAGGCAAGTGAAATTGGATTATCGCACTCAGAACAGTTTGCAGGAACAGTTCTGCCAGCGGTGGGTTTCTGTGAAAGCTTCTCCCAAGTGGACCATCATTCGCGTGCAATTCTGCGAGGCGGCTATAGTCTCGCGTCGCAGCGTCAAGTTCTTGGCCTCAGGACACACATCGTGCTTTTGCCGATCGGCCGCAACCTACCGATCTTTCTACCCACCGGCACGGGCCTTATCAGTGAACGCGGATTGTCTGCCTGTTTCCAGTATCCGCCTGGCATCGAGGAAGCCGTAAAGCTCGATGAGTTTGGCAACGAGTCCGGTCCAACCGGTCTGATGACTGGCGCCGAGCCCGGCACCGTTGTCACCGTGGAAGTATTCATAGAAGAGGATGTTGTCGCACCAGAACGGATCGCTCTGGAACTTTTCCGAGCCGCCGTAGACGGGCCGTCGGCCTTGCGCGTCGCGCAAGAAGATCCGAGTGAGCCGGTTCGAGATTTCCTTGCTGACCTCGAAGAGGTTCATGAGTTTTCCTGAGCCTGTGGGGCATTCGATTCTGAAATTGTCGCCATAGTACAAATAGAAGTTCAGCAGTGCCCGGATAATGAGGACGTTCATCGGCATCCAGACCGGTCCCCGCCAGTTGGAGTTCCCGCCAAACATGCCAGTATTCGACTCTGCCGGCAAGTAGTCCACTCGGTATTCCTGGCCACTCGCATGGAGGATGTACGGGTGCTGCTCGTGGAACTTGGAAAGCGAGCGGATGCCGTAAGGGCTAAGGAACTCGTTTTCGTCGAGCATCTTCGTCAGGATCCGGCGGAGCCGATCCGGATTAACCAGAGCCATAATCCCCCGTTCGGCCACGCCGAAGTGTCCCGGACCCGTGGGGTGCATGGTCTTGCTGAGTTCGGGCATCCGGCGTAGGCGCTCGTTTATGTGTGCCATAACCCTAGGAATGCGCGCCCGCATTGCAGCTTCGACGTCAATCGTCGCGCACAGGGGAAGGAGTCCCACGAGCGATCGCACCTTGAGCCGTGTCGCGCTGCCATCCGGGAGCTGGAGCAGGTCATAGTAGAAACCATCCTCCTCGTCCCACATCCCGTCCGAACCCGGTTTATTCATGGCAGAGGCGATGTAGTAGAAGTGCTCGGCGAACTTTATGATCATGTCCTCGTAAGTTGGGTCGTGGAGGGCGAGCTCGAACGCGAGTTCTAGCATGTTCTGACTGAACAGGGCCATCCAAGCCGTGCCGTCCGCCTGCTCCAGGTGGCCGCCCGTGGGAAGTGGCGCGCTGCGATCGAAAACTCCGATATTGTCCAAACCGAGAAAGCCACCCTCGAATACGTTCTTGCCGAAACGGTCTTTGCGGTTAACCCACCAGGTGTAGTTCAGCAAGAGTTTTTGGAACGTGGTCCTCAAGAAATCTACGTCCGTCTTACCGTGTAGGGCTTGCTCAGTCCTGTGCAGAAAGTATGTCGCCCAAGCGTGGACTGGAGGATTCACGTCGCTGAAGTTCCACTCGTAGGCAGGCATTTGGCCGTTGGGGTGGAGGTAGAGTGCGTTAAGCATCAACTTCATCTGCTCCTTGGCGAAGTCGGGATCGACGATAGAAAGTGGGAGCGTGTGGAAGGCGAGATCCCAGGCTGCGTACCAGGGGTATTCCCACTTGTCAGGCATGGAAATGATGTCGTGGTTCAGCATGTGGTACCACTCGGAGTTGCGGGAATTTCGATATCCGGTATGCAGTGGGTTGGAGTGATGCTCGTCGAGCCAGTTGTCACCGTCGAAGAAGAAAAACTGCTTGCTCCAGAGCATCCCGGCGAGAGCCTGGCGCATCACTCTGGCCTGGTCCTCACTCAGGGTGGGAGGTCTAACGGACTTATAGAACTCATCCGCTTCACGAAGGCGGTTGGCGAAGATTTCATCAAACTGCTTTCCGAAGGTCTCGCGGTGATGGTCTGCAGCACTCTTCGAGAGCCGCAAGCGAATCACTTTGGATTGACCAGCGTCGATCTTAATCCGGTAGTTTGCCGCGACTTTGGTGCCTTTCTTGGCGGGGTTTACCGCTCCATGCTTGCCCTGCACCACGCAGTCGTTGATCCCGTCCTTGACATAGGGACTCAAGTTCTTTTGGCCAGGGAAAAGCCGCTCGTGGTTCGTGTCGTTCTCGGTGAAGAGTAACGGGACTTCACCTTCGCAGCAAAGGACCATATCACCCAGCAGCGGATGCGACGCCGTAACCACATTCGTCCCCACGCCTGCTTCGACTTGCTTGAGTCCCGGTTTCGCGGGAGCCCTATTTGTTGGGGCAATCCACGATGCCCAGTTGTTCCGGAACCAGAGTGTTGGCAATACATGCAGTTCTGCAGCATCCGGTCCGCGGTTGGCTGCGGTGATCCGGACCAGGATGTCTTCCGGACCGTCTTTGGCATATTCCACGAAAACGTCGAAATATCGGTCGTCCTTGAAGGCTCCTGTGTCGAGGAGCTCATATTCCATTTCGTCCTTAGAACGACGCCGGTTCGTCTCGACTAGATCGGCGTAGGGGTAAGCCGCCTGCGGGTACTTGTATAGATACTTCATGTAGGAATGCGTCGGCGTGCTGTCGAGGTAGAAGTAGTACTCCTTCACATCCTCACCGTGGTTGCCTTCGCTGTTGGTCAATCCGAACAGCCGCTCCTTGAGAATCGGATCCTTGCCATTCCACAAGGCCAGCGCGAAGCAGAGGTGCTGTCTATCATCGGAAATACCAGCGATGCCGTCCTCACCCCAGCGGTAGGCGCGCGAGCGGGCATGATCGTGGGTGAAAAAATTCCAAGCATCACCATTCTCGCTGTAGTCCTCGCGAACCGTGCCCCACTGTCGCTCACTGAGGTAGGGGCCCCACTTCTTCCAAGGGAATTTTTCCTGTCGCGCATCATCTAACCGTTGCTGTTCCGCCGTAAGCATGATCTTCCTCCGCGCCGAGATTTTGCCCGCACTCTAATTTCTTGGGTATTCCCTGGGTCCATACGCGATCGGATATGTGTGCGTATGGTCTCCATCGATGAAAACCGCTGTAGGAGCTCAGCGCACAAGGCTAATTTCTTTCGCTAGTATAGGCTGTCGGGAAATGAGCAACAAGAATAGGAATTACACCGGGCCGCGCAATCTTTCTGAGACCGAACTGCAAACGTGTGACCTCAAGTCCTGGCTAATCCGTCACTCATAGATGTGAATCCGGCGAAACGGGCCCGCTTGTGGGAAGTTTGAGATTCGCCGGATTCGCGGCGAACAGATAGTACCTACTGCGCTTTCTGATTTCCAGGAAACTAGATTCTCAGTCGTGCGCTCAAAGGCCAGAGGCTCCCCGGCCAGAAATGGTTTTTTGAAACCATTCGGTAGTCTGCCGAATGCTCTGTCGTTTTCCAACTCATTGAGAAAATTAAGGTTGGGTCTTCGACTTATGCCTGCCCAGAGTCTGAAATTTGGCCAAGCGAATGTGGCGAATTCTAAACACACTATTTCCTGCTGGTTACGAGAGGATCAAATTTGCAATTCTGGCGCCAAGAATAGAAGTTGCACCCAACTGCACCCAAACGGTGTTGTTATCAACTTCCGTATAAAAAGTTGAAACTAAAGAGGAAGAATGGCTCCCCGGGCTAGATTCGAACTAGCAACCCTTCGGTTAACAGCCGAGCGGGACAAAAATCTAAGTGCCTCGTCTGGTGTCGCTTACACAAGACTCGGAGCCATTCTTACTTTTCTAGCTGCACCCAATCCTGCACCCAAAAGTATTCGCAGTCAGCACACGACAGCTGACGCCCTATGTCCAACAACGCCGCTTCTGGATAACTTCCGACCACTTGGAAGTTGGCGCGACTTTGTAGCGCGAGAGAAAACCGGGGACCGATGCAAAGCTGGGGCAGCTACTGTTTTCATGATGTTCCCAACTCTTGGCAAACCAACGCGGCGAAGCAAATCTTGGAAGCGCTCTTCCGAGCGAATCGAATCAAACACTGGATCCACGGCGAGATACGACATCCAGACAGCACGATCACGATAGGCAGTCTCAAGCCACTTGTACGTCTGCTGTTTATCATTCAGAGTGGCGTAAATCTGGGCCACACCGTAAGGCGAAACATAGCGTTTGCCAGAAATGTCTTGCAGCTCATGAATGGCACGAAGGGCTTCCCTTTTTTCTCCGGCCGCAGCTCGACTCACCCCGACCTGGGCCATGTAAAGTGGGCTATCTCCGGACAGACCGGCGGCTTTCTGCAACT
Organism: Candidatus Acidiferrales bacterium; assembly: GCA_963741165.1. Lineage (GTDB taxonomy): Bacteria > Acidobacteriota > Terriglobia > Acidiferrales > UBA7541 > Acidiferrum. Next base: position 99,221 of record CAVUHB010000007.1, read on the forward strand.
CACTGAGACCTTCCTTGTGCTTCCCCTGTTGTACATAGCTTTCGCCGAGGATGAGGTGGGCGGCTGCAAAGTTCAGATCTAAGTCGACTGTGTTCTGGCTTTGTTCGATTGCGCCGTCATATCTGCGCGCGAGGTAGTAGCGTAAACCGACCCAAGTCCCAATCATGAGATTTAGGGGATCGAGTTCGAGTGCGCGTTTGGCCTCAACCAGAGCTTCATCATGCCGCCCCTGGATCGACAGATAATCGCCGTACCAGTGGTGCGCATTGGGGTATTGAGGGTTCAACTCCAATGCGCGCTTGAACTCAACCTCCGCTCTAGCCCAATCCCACTTGTGATCAAGAACCAGAGCTAGTGAGGCGTGAGCCTCAGCAGATTGCGAATCGATTTCAACCGCCTTCTGAGCTGCTGCGTACGCCTTGGGAAGCACCTCCGCCGGAGACATAAACCCGTGCCAGGCGAGTCCACTATTGCAATCCGCTAATCCCGAGTAGGCGGCGCCGTAGCCCGGGTCTTTACTTATTGCCTGTTCGAAATAAAACGCCGCTTTGGGCATGCTGTCGGCGGTCCGCTTGTTCCAGTAATAGCGGCCTTTCAAATAGGCTTCGTACGCTTCCGGATCTACTGTGCGCGCGGCGCTAAGCCTCGCGTGTTCCTCTCCGGTGATCGTGACCTCGACTTTTCGCGCGATGGATTGCGCCACGTCGCTCTCCAAGCCAAGCACGTCGCGCAGCTCGCGATCGTAAGCCTCCGACCAGAAGTGCTCGTCGGTTGCGGCGCGAATCAACTGAGCATGAACTCGGATGCGGCTGCCGTCACGGATTACGGAGCCCTCGACGATGGCATCAACGTGAAGGGTTCTGGCAATCTCTGGTACCGATAAGTGTGTGTCCTTGAAGCGCATCACGGAGGTGCGGGAGATGACCCGGAGATTATGGATTTCGGAGAGGCGCCCGATGAGAGCATCCGTCATCCCGTCCGCAAGGTATTCTTGTTTTGGGTCGCCAGAGAGGTTCGTCAGAGGCAATACCGCCAGCGATTTGATGGGCGGTTGCCTTGCGCCCTTGGCACTGCTGCTTCGGTAGAGCACCAAGGCGACAGAGAAGGCAGCCAGCGCGGCTATTCCCACGAGTACCGCCCTCCAGTGTGCGGAGGGGAAAGCTTTTTGAGCCGCCAAAACGGCGGAGTCCGAAGTACTTTGACCCGCGTTTTTCTGCTCAGGGCTTTCCTTCGATTCCTCCGCCAGCAAGGGAACAACCCCCGGCTGGACGTCGGTCAACCGTCCCACAAAGCGGTAGCCGCGTCTAGGAATGGTTTCGATGAGACGAGGTCTTTCCGCCGAATCTCCCAGCGCCTCGCGGATTTTTCGGATAGCCGTATTTAGCCCGTCATCAAAATCCACGAACGTATCCACCGGCCACAAAATCTGCTTCAGTTCGTCCCGGGTAACAATCTCGCCCCGCCGCTCCAGCAACACGCTGAGCACTTGGAAGGGCTGGTCCTGGAGCCGAACCCGCTTGCCGCGCATCCATAACTCGCCCGAGCGCAGGTCAATCTCAAACTCATCGAAACGCAGCCGACGGGAGGGTTGAGCGTTGGCAGCCAACTGTGACCCCTTTGATTAGGCAGCACTATAAGGCTTAGTGCAGGTCACCGCAATTCCGTTTCGCGGCTTGCCGGAGCGCCAAACGGTTGTCCTACGTTATTCTCGCGAATCGACTTATCTGTCCGGAAAATGTCCGGCAATAGTCCAGCCGCAGTCCATTGACACTAGGCCCGACTTATCCAAAATCGTCCTTACCCAAGAGGAGGGTCCCATGAAAAAGTTATCTCGAATTATCTCAGTTTGCGCCCTGCTGCTCATCGGCATCGCCGCGACGCCTAGTCCATCCGCAGCAGCCCCGCGCGACCCAGTGCTGGAGTGGATCAACATCATGAACGACACGGTGCTTGCGGGCGGTACTCCCCCGTTTTTTACCTCTCGCATAGCCGCGATGGTATCCGCGTCGGTTTTCGATGCCGTCAACGGTATTGATCCGCGCTACCGGCCGATCCATGTGCGGCCGAACGCGCCGAACGGCGCATCGCCACGGGCGGCAGCCATTGAAGCCGCGTATGTGATCCTGGCGGACGCATACCCGAAGCAGGCCCCGGCGCTCAGCACTCAGGTGAAGGCATCGCTGGCGGCGCTTGCTCTGACCGAAAGTGCGCGATCCATATCAGACGGCGCTGCTTGGGGGCAAGCCGTCGCCAATGCCATCTGGGCCTGGAGACAAACGGACGGTTTCGCGCCGCCTCCTGCTCCCTTTGAAGGAGTCCTCGCCATCGCGGGAACTTCCGCCGCGGCTGGTTACTGGATTCCCACGCCTCCGCTCAATGCACCGGGAGCCGGGATTCAGCTGGCGACCATGACTCCTTGGATTTTGGTGCGGGCATCGCAGTTCCGGCTGCCGCCTCCATATTCCCTTAGCAGCGCGCAGTACGCGGCGGACCTGAATGAAACGAAAACTGTGGGCGCATTTTCCGGGTCTCCGCGTACGGCCGATCAGTCCGAACTCGCGCTTTTTTGGCAAAGCAATACACCGCTGACCTGGAACCGAGTCGCCGCTCAGATTTCCATCGAGCGTAGTCTGTCATTTCACGAGAATGTCCACCTCTTTGCCTTGTTGAATGTCACCATGGCCGACGCTGTCATCGCCGGCTGGGATTCCAAATACCGGTACAGCTTCTGGCGGCCGATCACCGCGATCCGCGAAGGACTTACTCCGACCGACGCCGACCCCACGTGGGAGCCTTGGCTGGACTTCTTCAAACCCGGCACTCCAGCCTTTCCGGAATATCCCTCAGCCCACTCCTCAATCAGCGGCTCCGCGGCGTTCATCCTCGCCTCCAATTTCGGAGACAACACCTCGTTCACCGTTACCTCCGAATCGCGTCCCGGCACTCGTTCGTTCTCCAGTTTCTCCAGCGCCGTTTCAGAAATCGCTGACGCACGTGTCTTCGGCGGCATCCATTTCCGCACTTCCTGCGTCCTCGGCAACACCCTGGGCAGGAACGTGGCGAATTTCGTTGCGAGGCACGCCATGCAAAGGCTAGGTGAGGATCAAGACGATGAGTAGGTCTGGATTGAGAGGCTTCGCTAACTCTGTGTATGAGCGTTCGGCTACCCGCGCACTTAGGAAGCATCCCGGGATGGAGCCCGAGTCATCAGGAGCTAACCAGAAGTTATTCCGGTTAGCGGAAGTTTGGAATTCGCCGGATTCGCGGAGAAGAAAGCCTCCGTAACGTCGCGGCGTCTGCTGATTTTCAGGACACTAGATTCTCGGTCGTGCGCTCAGAGGCCAAAGACTTCCCGGCCAGAAATGACTATTTGAAATCATTCGGTAGTCTGCCGAATGCTCTGCCCTATTCCAACTCATTGAGAAAATTAAGGTTGGCTCTCAGACGGATACCTGCCCACAGTCTCTAATTTGACCAGTCGAATGTGGCGATTTCTAAACACAGTGTTTCGTACTGTATACGAGAGCATCGAATTTGGAATTCTGGTCACAAGAATCGAAGTTGCACCCAATTGCACCCAAAGTGAGTTGTTATCAGCTTCAGCGTAAGGAACTGAAATTAAAGAGGAAGATTTGGCTCCCCGGGCTAGATTCGAACTAGCAACCCTTCGGTTAACAGCCGAATGCTCTACCATTGAGCTACCGGGGAACAGGCAAGTTAGACTTTTAATTTACAACAACTTGCACTAACGTGCCACTCTCCTCTCTATTGATTGGGGTCCAACTGGGGTCCAACATCCTCATTTTCCAAGATAGTAAGGCAAAAAGATCAATTTGTTCTGGCTGATTCTTAAAGACTTAGTCGCTAAATTCTTTGCTGGCTGCAAAGAGCATTCGGTCCGGAGACCGAATGCTATTACTCCAATCGCTTTAGGTCATTTCTCGATGATTGTTATCGCGAGCATTCCAGGGCATTTACGCCCAGCGAGTAATTCTCTTCAACTGCAGTATACGGCTGCCAATTGAATGTTAAGTGTCCGAGGGAGAAAGACTGAAGATCTTTCGTAGCTTTCGCTGAGGAGAAACCAGCTTCGACGCTTGACTATGCGGGTGAACAACTGACAGAGATGCTGAAGAGGTTTTATCTCCGGAAGAAAAACCACAAGCTGACGATACAAGAAGCCGAGACCATAAAGCTGAACGCACCGGACGAATGGAAGGATGAACAGTTCGTTGTCGATTGGCGCGACCAGTTTGCTGAGCATGTTGACGAGTACATGCGGCACGTCCCCGACGAGCTGAGGCTCGGTGAGCCACGCACCCCAGGTCTGAAGATGGTTATGACTGGTGGTTAGGGACTCGTGGAGGGATTGGACAGAGCAGTGTGGATGCGGTCGCGGAGGCTCTGGCACGAAGGGACCTTCCTCACAATGTCTGCACTGACTATCGGTAACAAGTTGCGTCGCGGTCTCTCATTGTTTTATCCGAATCTGCAATACATTAACAAAATCCAAATAAACTGGTCACGCCATTCTTAGAAATTTAGGATTAATATTCATTTGAATTACTTGTAATTAAAGGGGGGTGGCAGTTAAGTCAGTTAAGTCGGGAGAAAAAGACAATGAAAAATAGAATTCACAGGATCATGGAAAAATGTATTTTGATATCTGCAATTGCTTTGGCGATTCCATTGTTGATAACGTCGCAGACGAAATCGCCTCCGGAATGGAACGCCAAGGAATTGAAGCAAGCTCTTGAGAGCGCACGGACGGCCGAAGATCGCACCCGCATTGCAGACTACTACGCAGCGCAGGCAGAGCGATTTGAACGGGAAGCGAAAGAACAATTTGCACTTGCCGAGAGTTTGCGCCAGTCGCCGAATGGATTTCTGGAGACAAAACATCCGATGTCCCCAGGCACGGTGGGCCACGCACAATGGCTCGCCGGCCGATATTTTACCTCGGCGGAAAAGAATCGACGGTTGGAGAAGCAACAAAGACGCCAAGTCCAAGCGGCTCCGCGCTAGCCCGTCAGGGGCCGTTCGATCATTTGACAACCTTTGGGCTGCCCGAAGCGGATCGGCAAAATGCTTCGCACCTGCGCGGTTAAGCTACATGCTGGGCTCAGAATAGCGGTGGAACTACACGCCTGACCCACGGAAATTAACAGTATAATTCGGACGCACTCAGCTCACTATGAACAGGGTTGCACTGTCAGTCCGCGGATGCGGCCAGATAGTCTTTCCAAATACGCACCGAATTCCACCATGCCAAGCCGATACCGCACATCACTCCGAGCATGGGTGAGAGGTCTCCACTTCTGGCGCCAATTACTTTACCAATTACCATGCCAACAAATACCCCGGGAATCAGCATCAACAGCGGCCATGCAATTATGTACTCAAGGCAGCTGCTCCTGACATAGTTTGTGCTTACCATATACTTAGAGTTGTCGTCCTCATATTTGACTCCAAGAATCGTGGGCACTCGCCAGAAATGACGAAAGATGTATATGCATGCCTTGCGATCCGTCATAAAAGAGCTATAGAGGTCCACCGTACAACGGGCTTTTTTTAATGTCGTGGTGCCAATCGTCACCGAATCAATCAGAGAGGCCTCCCAAAATGCTGCGAAGTTTCTTTTTTGACCGCACTGATTCAGTTTGTTTGAGGCCACGAGGTAGCCGCCAGTCAACGTTCCGATATTTTCCAGAACACCACAGAGTTTTTCCATATAATTCCCTCTCCAAGAGAAGTACCCAATTTCGGTACGCGGCTTGTTCCTCGAAGTGAAATAAATGGGCTTTCAAATTTCAGCTGCGCGCTGTGAATTTGAACCTAGTCCTTAAGGGGCTGCACCCGTTCTGCGGGTTGGCGCTTAGTTAACCTGCTCGTAAAATATTCAGGGCACAGCGACCAAATGAAACTAGAAGTGATTCCAAAGGAACTGGTTGTAAACCTCGTGGTGGTACTGAACTTCCGCCGGCTTGACGAAGGTGCCAAGCGCGCGAGCGCAACGTTCTGCGGAAGCCTGCTTCAGATCCGCGTATCGTGCTTTAACATCGGCTCCCAGCAGTTTTGTGGTCCACTCTGCCTTCTGGAAATTTTCCAACGCGGTGTAAATATTGTCCGGCAGGTAGCGTTCGGCCTGGCGCAGATTCTTGAGCTTGGCGGTTTCCCCGTCCAGCCCGGTCTTGAAGATAGAATGCAGCACCAGGTACGGGTTCGCATCCGGCGCAACCGAGCGCACTTCGACACGCATACTCTTTTCATTGCCGATGGGGATGCGGATCATCGATCCGCGGTCGACGGCGGAAGCCTTGATCTGGTTGGGCGCTTCGAAATGCGGATCGAGACGGCGGTACGCATTCACACTAGGGTTCAAGAGCAGGCACAGGTCATTGCCGTGCGTGAGAATGCGATCGACAAATGACCAACCAAACTTGCTCAGCTTTTCCTCGCCCTTCGGATCCCAGAAAATATTCTTCCCACCTTTGCTGATCGAGACGTTAGTGTGCATGCCACTGCCATTAACTCCGACCACCGGCTTCGGGAGGAACGAGGCCGTGAACCCGAGTTTGTTGGCGACTTGCCGGCAGATCAACTTGTAGAGCTGGATCTGATCAGCGGCCGCGACGACTTCGCCGTAGCTGTAGTTGATTTCAAACTGCGACGGCGCAACTTCCGGGTGATCCTTTTCATTCTGGAATCCCATCGCGCGTTGCACTTCCGCTGTAGTGTCGATAAAGGTACGCAGCGGATCGCCGGGCAACGAGTGGTAGTAGCCACCCGTGTTTACGTACTCGAATTTGCAGGTTTCATGATAACGTCGCTCGGCGTCCGGGCCCTGGAATAGGAACCCCTCGATTTCGTTGGCGGCGTTAAGCGTGTAGCCTTCCTTATTGTGCAACGCTTCGGCATAAGCCTTCAGTACTCCACGAATATCCGCCGTGTAGGGTGAGCTGTCTTTGTCGATGACTTCGCCAAACACCAGCACCTTCCCGCTTCCAAATATGTCGGACGGTGCCCAATAGAAAGAACCCCAATCCATGGCCAGACGAAGATCGCTTTCGCGCTGGGCCGTAAATCCGCGGATCGACGAGCCGTCAAAGGTGAGGTTGTCCCAGCTCTTCACCAGAAATTTCTTGTCGTAGTCGAGCATGTGCAACCGACCTTCAAGGTCGCTGAAGAGCACGGTTACGGCTTTGATTCGTTTTTCATCGGTGAGGTACTTGAGGCGCTTTTCTTGAACTTTACCAATCGGCGTGCGGTTCTTGCGTTGTTCTTTGGCTTCCAGATTCAGATCTTCCAGCTCATCATATGTAAGAGCTAGAAAATTACGAAGTTCAGTCGACATGGTTCTCCTTGTTGTAGAATGCGCCGAAATTAAAAGCGATCATCTTAGGAACCCCGAATTGAAACATGCGCTGGAGGTTAACGTACGTATATTTCGATGGTCAAATCGAAAAATTCAGAGGGAGGTATCGAAAATCCTAATGCAGGCGCGGGAATCCAGCGGGTCGGAATTAAACTGCGATCAGGTTTGAGCCATCGCCGGTTCGGGAACCGGATCACGGAACGCGATCCGCAATAACAAGGGAGTGACAAGGGTGCTCGCCACAACCATAAAAACCACAACGGCGTACACTTCCGCGCTGATGACTGCCATCCCCAGCCCGATCTGCGCCACGACCATCCCTACCTCACCTCGCGGCACCATTCCCAACCCTATTTTCAGAATATTGCCCCAGCCGAGCGATATTGCGCCCAACCCGCATCCGATAAGCTTCGTTAATATTGCGGCCACTAGTACGACCAGTGCAAGGATTATGGTGGGTCGGGATCGAAAGACCGCGAGGTTTAAATGCAATCCAATGCCGGCAAGGAAAAACGGCACTAATAGCTCACTGACTCCGCGCGTGAGAGTGCGCACCCGAGAGTCAGCACTATCGGAAAGGGCCAAACCCGCGAGAAATGCACCGACTATGGCGGCAACACCAGTGTATTGCGCAAGTAGCGCCATGGCGAAAAGAAAGACAAGCGCAATATGGAACTTGGCCTCGTCAGCCTTGATACGCGAATTAAAGTGTGGCAGAAATCGATTTACCGCGGAGGTGCCCCAAATCGCCATTACTATGGTAAATGCAGACGCCAGCACGGTGGTAAGTACCACTTCCCACAAGTTGAAGTGCCCCCGCGCGATACTGCTGACAACTGCGAGGACAATCAATCCAAGAACGTCATCTATTACCGCCGCGGCCAAGATAATTCTGCTAGCGACTTCGTGAAGCAGACCCCGTGCTGACAGCACCGAAGCGGTCACTCCGACGCTGGTGGCCACCATTGCTGCGCCGACAAACACCGCTTCGACTTGAGGCGTACCCCAAGCGAGCATAATTCCCCACCCTGCGAAAAACGGCACGATGACACCGACGCTGGCAACCAGGGCCGCCTTTCCACCAACCTTTAGCAATTCAGAGGCCTTCACTTCCATGCCCACCCCAAAGAGCAGAAACATCACTCCGAGGTCGGAAAGTGCCTTTAAAGTCGCGTCAGGGGTTACCCATCCAAGGAGGCTTGGGCCCAGCACTGCTCCAGCCAGAATTTCGCCGACGATACCAGGCTGGCCGAAGCGCTCGCACAGTTCCCCGAACAGTTTTGCCGAACCAAATATCAGTAACATCACAAGCGGAAGCGGTAACGATTCGTGCATATTGTTTATACTAGCGGGACGACGTGACTGATCGAGACAATTTGCGCCAAGTTACCAGCGCCGCCAAACCACACCCCGCCAGCACCGGCACAGCGGGGACCCCACGAGAGATAAGTAAAAAAGCTGCAATGAGCGCCGAAGCTCCAAAGAGATTCCACTTTAGGATCATCGAATCACCGTGAAAAGGACTGTGACTACTCCCATAATGAGTCCGAGACAGACTACCGGGATGAAAAAAGATTTTGACCATACGGGCTTCATTGTGCCCTCCCGCAGCATGCGGCGAATTTCTGAGAGCTGATGCCTTGCTTGTGCAAGTTCCCAGTGGTTAGAGGCTAAATCCAGAGCCCGACGAGTTTCCTCCTCAGCACGAACGAGCGCGCGCAAACGGAAGTTCAACTCAGCATATTTAAATTGCGCGAGGAAATTGGTGGGCTCGAGGATACGCGCTTCCTCGAGGATATCCATCGAGTTGTACACCTCGTAGTTCATGGCATAGGCCATGCCTAAGCAGACGCGCACATTGGCGTCTCTCGGGCTAAGTGCGCAGGCTTCTTTGAGGGATGCGATAACCTCAGCAAGTTTCTCAGGTGAGACGGAGTGCGGGTCGCGCCAGGGAATTGCAGGAAGATGGCCAAGACCGGTAGCGGGGGCGAGAACCCCCGTTACCGGCGCGAGCGTGAACGTGTTGCTTGATTCGTTGGTCATGTTTTTCCGTTCTTACGATTGTGACTTCAGTTCGAACTCGGGATAGCCCAGAACGCCCATTTCAGGGAGATCGAGCCCCTCGAGTTCGGCCTTCGGTGCGACGCGCTGTCCAACGATCAAGTCAACAAGCAAATTGAGCACAAAACTTAAGGTGAAGACGAGACCGAGGAGCGTAGCTACGCCGATCAACTGGGCGACGAGCTGGCCACCGTTATCTCCATAAAATATGCCCGTGACAGATCCTGTTACACCGTTCCACGAACCGCCGTAGTTACTCTTGCCGTCAGCAAATAATCCGACGGAAATAACTCCCCAGAGGCCGTTAGTCCCGTGGACCGAGATGGCTCCGACAGGATCGTCCACTTTGAGTACGCGGTCTACAAACTCGACCGAAATACACACCAGCACGCCAGCGATTAAACCGATAATCACTGAGCCGACAGGATTAACAAAACCCGAGGGCGCTGTTATTGCGACGAGTCCGGCGAGAAGCCCGTTACCGCTCATCGAGGCATCCGGCTTGCCGTAGCGGAGCCACATGTACAACATGGCGCCAAACGAACCAGCCATTCCCGCGAGCATGGTATTGACCGCGACCGATCCGATTCGCAAACCGCCGTTTCCCGAAGCCCCTAATGTGGACCCAGGGTTGAATCCGAACCAACCAAACGCGAGGATGAAGCAACCAGTCAATACAATTACGATGTCGTGCGCCAGGATTGCATTGGGCTTTCCCGCACGCGTATATTTGCCGATGCGTGGGCCGATCATCATGGAAAGCGCAAGGGCAGTGATTCCGCCGACGGCATGCACCACGCCAGATCCCGCAAAGTCAGCGTAGCCCTTTCCAAGTGAGAAATTAGCGCCGAGGTTGGCGAGCCATCCACCACCCCAGGCCCAATTGGCAAAAAGAGGGTAGGTGAACGCACCCATCACAAAGGAAGAAATAAGGAAGGCAGCGTACTTCCAGCGTTCCGCGGCTGCTCCGGTGACGATGGTTAGAGCGGTGTCCATAAACACCATCTGAAACAAGAACAGCACCATGACTCCAACGTCGTAGGTGCCTTTGTGAACGAGGAACAGCCCGTTCTGCCCGAATAACCCAAATGGTTTGCCGAAAAGAGTAATCGCAAACTCAGAAGAGAGTGATGGAGTACCGCCGAGGTTAGCAACGGCTCCAACGCCACCCATCTGAATTGCGAAACCTATCAACCAATACGCTAGCATTCCAACGCCATATACCATGAAGTTCATCATCATTGTGTGGTTCGCGTTTTTGGCGCGGCATAGCCCCGCCTCGACGATTGCAAATCCAGCTTGCATGAACATGACCAGGAAACCGGTCACAAGTGTCCAGACGAAGTTGATGGCGATTTTGTCTTGGCCAACCTGATTAACCAGGTCACCGATGGACAGGCCCTTTTTTGCATCGCTGACTGTGACGTCGCTTGCCGTGCCGGTCAGCGAGCCATCTGGGTCGCCTTTGGCGCGTGCATCGGCAGACGGCACGGGAGCACCGGCAACGTCTGCATCAGTGATTGGTTTAGGAAGCGGAGCTGCGTTAGTCGCGGGAGCAGCTGCGGTAGGAACAGCCGGCATCTGAGAAAAGCCGAGCGGCGTGACGCATAGCAGTGCGGCCAAAACAAAAATCATTCGATTCATCGTCTTCATTCTCGCCTCACCCCTTCTTCCAAATGGCATTCTTCAAGTAGTGACTGTTCAAAAGACCCATAATTCCGAACAGACTGAGTCCGATTCCCAGAAGTACAAGCACAAGCCGCCCTCCTACAGAGCTGGCTAACGTCAGGCTGAATAGACTTAGCAGGAAGCCAAGAAATGTCACGAGAAGTCCCATTAGAATTTTCATAGTCAGTGTCCTCAGTTCTCCACGTGTTCCAACGGCTTGCATTTACGAAAAGCTGCAATCGATCCTGCCAGGAGTGCAACGGTAACAATGTAGAGAAAAATGCTCCCTGCATAGATGGCACCAGCCAGCGCAGTAAACCCAAACAAAAAGGCCAAAACGCCGACGGCTTGAGTGGGATTAGCTCCCATTGTGTTTTTCCTCCATTTTTAGAATCATTCCTAGACACAGCCACTTATACAAATTCCCCGAGATACCCATCTATCGCTTGGGCCCAAAAAATCCGACGATCCCGAACGCCACTGTATCCATCTCCTTTGTCGATGCGGGATCATTGCCACGGTCGAAGAAGGCCTGGTTGGACCAATCGTGGCGATATTCCAGTCGCGCCAACAGTCCTTCAAGCATCTTGTACTCGCCTGTGAGGGTAAATTCTTTCACGCTCTGAGCCCTGCCCGTTGAAAACCCCTGAGGATCGGAAAACCACTCGATCCGGGGCGTGAACGACCATCTGCTGTTCAACTGATACTTAAATGCGCCAGCGAGTCCGTACCATTTAGCGGTGAATTGCGATTCGCCCGATCCACTGGAGTTTTGACCGTAGTCAAAATTTATATACGCATTTAATTTACTATTGGGCGTCAGCAACAGTGTCGTGTCGTAGAGGTTGCGCCAACCGACATTGGTGCCGGTATTCTCCGGGCCAGTGTAGTAATTATTGAACCAACTGAACTTTGAAAAAGTTAACGCGCCCGTAAATCCGAGGGTCTTTCCACCATTGTTGTCTTCGATATTGTTCCAACCGTTTACAACTTGCACGCCTCCTGTGAAATGCTTGCCGAGAGGCATGGATGTGCGTAGGCCGAAGTGGTAATACGGAATCGCCCAGGCAAACAGCAGAGAACGGGAATAGTTCCAGTTATTTTGTGTTTCAATGACTTCAGCACCAGCGCTGGTTACAAATTCTCCGAAATCTGCCTCGAAACCCTTCAACTTGGCCGGCTTGAAACTCACGTAAGCCTGTTCGATGTTTTGCATAATGCTGGGTGCACCGTCAGGCTCACTAGCATGAATGATTTGGAAAGCCCGGCCGTAGCCCAGATCGAACTCGAATCCCACGGGGTCTGGGGTATGCGAAAGGCGCAATTCCGCCATGTTGAGACTGAACTGGTTGGCCTTCACGTCGAAGTTGTAGAGTTGGTTCGTCTGAGACTGCGGGTGGTTCGCGTTGTACCCATAGTACGCGTCCACGCTGCCACTGAAATCGATGGGGCCTATTGACCAAGTTGGCGGGGCGGCCTCTGGACTAGCAACAGCCGCAGCGGCAGGAGCAGCAGCGGCGGGGGTAACCGCCGGGGTTTGGCTCGATTGAATCGGTCCCATGGGAACGACAGTTGCCGGTGCGGTAGTTGATGCTGTCGAAGCGGTCCGGCCCTCGAGCTCTGCTATACGCTTTTCGAGATGTTCAATTCGATCAAGCATCATCTGTTCGCGGAGGTATTCCATGGAGTGGGCCTCCTCGACGCTCGAACTGTACGCTCGGTTCGAATTTGACAGGGAGGCTCCACGTTCCGACGCTTGCACTTGATTTGCCTGAGGAATCCCTGACGTGGCTTGAGAATTTGCAACTGCGCTCGTTTGGGCAAAGACGGACGTTGCCCACAGCAGCCCAATTAAACAGATCCAACAACACGTGGAGCGAATGCGCATCGCGTTTTCTCCTCCTGTGGGACTTTTAAGAGAACCGACTCTGGTCGTTGCTTGGTGTGGCAATGTACTGGCGACTCGTGCCGAACGCCAACGCAAATTTTCAATTGACTGCATCGATACTTTTTGATTGGAGCTTTCCGCAGACAAGCGCATTATCCCTGCACGAAGTTCAACCGCTCCGTGGCGCTCACGCGCCATCCAATCTAGTTCTTCCATCGAGAGGGGAAACACATGAAGAAGATTGAAGCAATCATTCAGCCGTCCAGATTCGAATCAGTGAAAGACGCCCTGCTGGAAATCGGAATCGAGGGGATCACTGTTTCTGAAGTGCGGGGTCATGGCAGACAGAAAGGTCACACCGAGATTTATCGAGGAAGCGAATACTCAGTAGATCTCCTTCCCAAGGTCAAGTTGGAAATGGTGATTGCCAAAGCGCACGCCGAAAAGGTCGTCGCTGCAATCCTAAAAGCCGCCAAAACTGGCAAGATTGGTGACGGCAAGATATTTGTGTACGCCATCGAAGACGCCATACGCATTCGAAACGAGGAACACGGAGAAAGCGCACTCTAGCACATCTGGGAAGCCACATGCCTCCGAGACTGCCGCTGGGTCGTTCCTTGAAGCCGATCAACAACTCATATGGAGACTTCGCATTCGACACAAATGAGATGTTCAGTATTGCGACTAAGAAGAAATAGAGGTTTTTGGCTGGATTGCCTGAGTAAGCCTCCTCCTGGGGATTGAATGAAAGCTCTGCGCATTGCATGCAAAACCGCTCGATTTAACCTCTCGAAAGTGCGGGACCCTTTCTTCAATTTATACAGTTTCGGAGAAGAATTCGCTGACTGGCTCAGAACCAAACTGATCGAAAAGAGCTTCCAAGTACGCCAGCCTTATGAGGAGGATTGGGGTTGGGAACTTCAAGCGTACGATGGGAACGACTTATATTGTCTGTCATTAAGCGACACGGCCGACGATTCGAGAGAGAATGAGCATTGGAACGAGTGGTGTATCATCATCGAGAAAAAGTGTTCAATTGGACAGCGACTGCGTGGCAAGGGAAACATCGCTGCAACCGATAAAATCGTAGGGATGCTTGAAGAGATTCTTTGCGCGAAAGCGACAATTCGAGAAGTACTGCGAATTGAATAGTTGCACCTACCAATGAAAATTGAACTTATCGGAAATTTGGGGTATGGCAAGCTCCGGTTCAGGCAATGAAACAACTAGCCCATGAGCCGGATTCCTGGGATTCCCGCATAGCTAAGCATCTGAAAGTCAGCTCCTCATGCTCGACCAACTCCCGATTAAAGCTGCCAGCTCAACCGGTCTATGCAACACTCGCCTGAAGTTTACTCGCAGGCGTTTCGAATCCTAACAGGCTGCGGAAAAAAGCTGTGCATGAGTTGGTTTTTGCTTTTTGGTTGAGTGAATCATGGTTTTCTTCTTGATTTTTCTTTGTTCGGGAGAGTTGTTGGGCCCCGCAGCGGTGCGGGACGGCGCTTTTTCTTGCCTGGTGTGATGGCTTACTGACTCCCGCATAATATAAAGTCATTCTGGCCACAAAGAAGATTGCTTCCAGAAGGCGGTGATCAGTCGCGGACGCGGCGCATGCGACGTAGCGTTCGTCGCGCTGCTTCGCTCAGTTGCCAGTAATCTTTGGGGCAGACATTAGGTAACTCGTGCTGCTTCCAGTAACCCCAGATGTACTCGACCGGGTTTAGTTCCGGAGCAAAGGGCGGAAGATAGGCAGTGGAGATCCAGCCCTGCAAACTGGCAATGTAATCCTGCACCAGGCGGCTGCGATGTCCCGGCAGACGATCCCTGTGCCTCGCCAAAACGTCGTACATCTGCAAAATGAATGACTTGGCACAAATCCAAGTTTGGACAATTACGGTGAGATGCTTGGTATGATCGCGTCGCTCCGTCATTTCCTAGCCCGTAGAAAGATTGTTATCCACGAGGCAATTTTGGGTCCAACTTTGGGTCCAACTTGCCCGTTCTTTGGGGGCCAATGTCATGGTTAAACGGTGCAGAATCAACGGTTAGTTGGAAAGTTAACAGCCGAATGCTCTACCATTGAGCTACCGGGGAACCCTTCTATTTTGTGATATTTGCGGGTCTTTTTCAAGCTCCGAAAACGTGGGGACATCATTTCTGACAATCGCGGCGACTGACGGAAGCGCGCGAGCTTTCAACACTTTATGTGCCGTAGAGCATTCGGTTGCGCCTCGAACGCTCTTGGATGAAGGATTGAATTTCTGAGTACGCGCCCCATGGCCACGTGCTCCGGCACGTTCAGTCCCTGTGTGCTTGGCCGCAGGCGAAATCCGTTATTCCAACTTCTCCACCCATTCGGCTGGCAACCGTTTTGCCCTTCTGTCAACTCGCTACCGTCTGGGGTTGTCTTCTGCACTTCGTCGCATGTACCAGCGGCAACTCAACACCGCTCTCTCACTCCATTCAGTTTGCATAGGGCCCGCGTCCGCCGCAACCACGAGCGGCTTGGTTCAAACGGCTCTATCGAACGCGCTCAGTGCGCGTGGCCCAATTCGTACTTTTCTGAAAACGCGCATCCGATAGAGCACTAGCGTTTCTGGGGAGCTTCCGAGTTGACCATCTGGGAGTTGATCGGTTCGGTCAGCACTAGGGCGTTTCTTGGTACTAATATTCGGAGGAAGGGATCGCTGCTGTCCAAATTTCCGGCTAACCAAACGACACTCCGCCACGGACCGGCTCGGCATGAAATCTACTAACCGCGAAAACGCCAAGCACGACAAACAGAACCATCGTGATCGATGCACAATCGCTCCACGGCAACAGAATGGGTCACATCCACGGTTTCCGTCATGGCCAAGGCGGCGCTGGGTCACCAGACAATCTTCAGAAATTCGCGTCGATTCACTTCCAATTACAATAGGGACTTTCCCTATTTTCTTTGGTAGCAGCCGAGGTCTATTTTTCCGGACTTGACGCGGGGCGAGCCTTCAATATCCAGTTCTCCCACTGGTATTCCATCAGTCGTGCCAGCAGCGATCGCGGGAGAATCGGATCGCAAATGAAAGTCCTTAGTTGCGTCAATAAATCTCGGATCCAGAAAACGGGAATGACGGTCATTCCCCGTTGACGCAACATATGTGTCGAATCCTCTCACGGTTTCAGAAGACTCTATCCACGTGCTCGCTTTTGATTCGGAGGCACAGTAATAAAGGTTGTGGTCAATTGAGGTGGGAGGCTGTTTTTTGTCGAGCTGAGATTTGTTCAGCATGAAAAGACAGCGAGGCCCCGCGTACACGATGTTGTTCGCAAAAATATTGTTTGCCATGTTCCACTGCATCTGGAACTCGCCGGATCCTGTTCCCGAAGTATCGTTTTCGTAGAGCGTATTGTTGATCACCGTGCAGTGATCGGTGTGTCCCCGCTCGGGCGCATAACCGCCGATTGAGACGCCAGCGGTATGGCATTGATAGATAAGGTTATTCCGCGCGGTGATGTAGCTGGTGGCGCGGTTCTGGTGCTCGCTGGCCAGTTCGATTCCGAAGTCCACATCATGAATGACGTTCTGTTCGATTAGGATCCTGGTGCCACCGTCAACGTAAATGCCATCGGAAGATTCATCGTTCTGGTAGGCGGGATTGCCCCGCGAAGTAATGTTGTAAACCCAATTGCCGCTTACCACTCCGTCGCGAGCCTGGTCAACGGCAGGGTCAGGAGCCGTACGCTCGAAACCGATAATGTCGATTCCAATGTTGTTGTTGTCGTGGACAACGTTGTGCGTGATGCGAAATTTTGTAACGTTCCCGTTCACTACAAGCGATTCGCTCGAACCCGTTTTGAGATGATGAACCTCATTGCCGTCAATCACCAGTTCACTGATTGGAGTCTTGGCGTCGGTACCGTATACAGCAATGCCAAACCCGTTGCCGCCTCGTCCCGGTGCATCCCGGCCGTCGAAATTCTGCTCAATGTGATGGACGTTGTTCTTCAGCAGCTCTATATGGGAGCCAGCTCCCATGACACTGATGCCCAATGGAGCCAGCCGATGTTCGGCGGTACGGTAGTTGCGGATTTCAAAGCCTTCAATTCGGATGTAACTCTTGTTGAGGACGGTCAATATGCCGCTTCTGCCTTCCGGAGCAAAATGCTCTGCGTCGAGGACGGCCGTCTCGCCGGGAAAGCTTCGAAAAGTAATGTATCCATCAGTCGCGTTGCCGGATGCCTTGATGTTGACGATCTCTTCGTAGATGCCGCCCCGCACATTGACGGTACTACCCGCACGCACCGTGTCTGCGGCATGCTGGACGGTGCGCCAAGGTGCCGTTTGGGTGCCGGGATTCGAATCATTCCCGGTCGTCGATACGTAGAAAGAGGTGTTGGGCTGGCCAGAGGCCACGGATACGCACACAAGAAACATAACAAGAGACAGAAATTTCACGCTCGTCCTCCCAGGAAAAGCACCCTGCAGGCCTGTGCACAAAGTTCATTGTGGCCGCACTTCCACAAGCAGATTCCCATCGAACTCAACCGGCAGATGTGCATTGTGTCCTGACACCGTCCCCAGGTCTTTTCCTGTGACGTAGTCCACGACACTGTAATTGCGGTCTTCGAGGCCGCGCAGTTCGATTGGCCCCTTCCACTGCTTTGCAAAAAAGGCGTAGTACATCGTCTTGTCTTTGCGGATTACATGCGTCTCCGGCGCATCGAAGCCGATGTCATAGAGCTCCCCCAGATACTGTCCTCTTGACAGCATCTTGTCGTGATAGATGCGAAGCCACTTTTCGAATTCCTTCTCCCGAGCCGGAGTCAGGTCGGATTTACTCCTCTTCTCGACAAGCGCCGGAATAACAAACTGCGTTCCCACGACGCCTCCCACACCCACCGTGGACGCAAAGTCGTTGGCGCCATCACTCAGTTCGACGTGATCGCCGAAGAATGGAACGTTGTCTCCAATCAAGGCCTTTAACGTTTTTGCCTTGGAGCGAACTTGAAAGGACCCTCTCGGGTCGGAAGCCACCGACATATTGAAGTGCGGCATGGTGAAAAAGGAGAACGCCGTGCCACAAGGGCAGAACTCTACCAGAGCCCCGGGCTTTACTGACTGTGCGGTTTCGTAAATTGCGCGGAAGAAATCCGGCAGTGCTTCGACCGATTCCTCTGGCTGTGCGTGATGGTGAGCGGTGTTGTAGCAGGCTGGCACTCCGTTCATGTCCTGGCCATCGAGCTTCAGCCCGTCAAATCCCCAATCGACCAAAATCTTTCGCACCAATGCCTTGTGGTACTCCACGACGCGGCGGTCCGCCGGGCACAAATAAAAGGAGTTCCACCAGGAAACCTTTCGCTTCGAGCCATCGCGGTTCAGTAACTCGTAGTCGGGATGATCCCGGAGAAGTTGCGAATCCGGCACAGCACTGAGCGGTGACCACCAGAGTTGCGCCTTGAACCCCTCCTGGTGAATGCGGTCGACCAGGGCCTTAATGTCAGCGTCCCCCCGGGGGAATTTCTTGGCGTCCAGCGCCCAGTCACCCACATTGTTTTGCCAACCGTCGTCCAGCGTGACCCACGCAAATCCCAAACGCTTCACCGTCGGAAGTGTGTCATATACCTGTTGAGGCTGCACCGATCGGCCGTAACCCCACGCGCACCAGATTGCCCCAAAAGCGTCGTCGGGAGCCGTGGCCATTTCGAACCCCTGTTTCCTCATGAAGCGCCGGTACTCGGTGAGCGTGCGGAAGTAGTCTCCCCGGTGGACAGCGACGAAGGTACGAAACGTATGAAAACTCTCACCAGAGTTTAGTGAGATGGTTTTGGTGAAGCGTACCGCAATCCTGGCATGTGTGGGATCAGGCATGGATACGGGAAGAGAAACCAGCTTCGGTCGCGGCTCGACATGCCCCACAGCCATTCCAACGTCACGCCGCCAGACGTCGATAATTGGCGTACCGCCACCATAGTCGCTGGCATTCATGCCTTGATAATTCTCCTGCCGAAAATTGGCGTGCAAGGGTACGATCCAGTCAGGACGTTTCTCGTAAGAGCCACTCTGGTAGGACCAGAAAGCTGGTGATCCGACAGCCGGTCGTGCATTCAATTGGTACGCGTTGTTGGTCCAACTCTTCACCTCGAGTTTGCTTGTTCCGGTATTCGTGTACTGGACATCGAAAAACGCCATTGCGGGAAAATCGTCGTATACGGTGACGGAGACCGTCTTAGTGAGCGTTCCCGCCTTTCCTTCGACCGTGAGCCGCTCACCCTCTCCGAAAGCGTCTTTTATACGTTCCCGTTTATGGGAGGTCAGGAGAAACCCGGTCCACTGCTTGTCGGTGGTTGTCACGGTCTCCGAGGCAGTGAACGGTCCCATCACTGTCTCGGTCTTGTCGAAGCGGGCAACTACCTGGGTCCGCAGGCGGTTGTCAAATTCAATGCGCAGATTGCCGCCCTGAATCTGAGGCTTGCCGGCGGGGGTGTTTGCAGCTGCTGTGAGTGAACAAGATGGAAACACAATGATGAAAACAATCCAAGCTCCGAGCGCAATCATGGCTCGCAGCTTCTGAAGGAAGTTTCTGTCAGGTCGCAAAGCCTTGTTTTGAGTTGAAAGCATAGAGCACCTTCCTGGTCGGTGCCGGCACATGGGGAGGATCGAATGAAATCATTCGTAAGGATTCGTAATACAAGGAAAGTTTTAGAAAGTCAAATGATCTGGTCGCCTTGCACTGGACAAACGAAATAAAACGATATAAATAGAAACAGATCGATACTCGCTTGACGGTCGGTCTGCGGTCGAGGAGCATCCCCGCCTGACGAGTGCAAGCGTCAGATCCATTGCGCTGGAATTGGGGATCCAGCTAACTAGGCCGAAGTCGAATCGAACGAGAAGAAGGAGATAATTCCGATGCAGCGTAGAGATTTCCTAAAAACCACGGTTGCCGTCGCCGCGATCGCGGAACTTGGAATTGCCAAGGCGCAAGCGAAGGTTCCCGCCCACAATTGGGGGAATTACGACTTCGGCTCCGGCCCCCAGGTGGCCAATCGCCTCAATCAGGGACCGTTCCCTCAATACCCGCCTGATGCTGTCATTCCCACTGACGATGTGGTGATGAGCACTACTGCTTCAGAAGATGCCGTGCCGAACTATGGCAAGGGACTGGTCACCTATATCACGGCGGATAGTGGCACGGAGGAAATCAAGTCGGACAATATCCCTCAGGCGATCGAAGACCTAGTTCTATTTCCTTTGAGCCAGCAGCTTTATATCCGTCCAACCTGGAGGGAAGTACAGCCCCGACCCGGACGCCTGGAGCTGCCCGACTATCTGAAGCTCGTCTTCGAATTGGCGAAGAAGAACAACAAGCGGGTCGGATTGCGCATTCAAATGTGTGCTCCAGACTACAAACACGAAGCCGCCCTCCCGGATTTTGTACTCGCCAAAGTGCCGAAAGTGGATTTGGTGCAGAGCGATCCGGAAAGCGCTGCTGCCGGGAAAAGATTTCTAGACAACCCGCATTCGCGGTATCAGCCTCGCTATGATCATCCTTTTTTTCAGCAGGCCTTCAAAGAACTGGTTGGCCTACTGGCAGCGGAATTCGATGGCAATCCGCTCATCGAGTTTATCGATACTTTCATGTATGGCTTTTGGGGGGAGGGGCACACCTGGCCATTTGGCAACAATCCTTTCCCTGATTACCAGACGGCAGAGCGCACCTGGACCGACATGCTCGAAGTTCAACTCGAGCACTTTTCGAAGACTCCTTTACTCACCAACACGCAACCGGATTTTAGCCGGGTTGGCAATTCAGAACTGCTGGACCGCACGGTCCGCAGCAACAATTGGATTCGGAGCGACACTATCTTTATTGAGAACGAGCAGATTGAAGCGCTTAGCAATCGTCCTCCCTGGATCGCGGCATTGCTCGAGCAGGGGCTTCCGGGTAAACCTCCCGATCCACACGCCGCATCGGAAGGGATCTCCCCGGCGGAGAACATGATCGCTCATGTGATTGACGTCGGAGCGAACTACTGGTCGCTCTGGAACTTTCACCAGATCAGCGCAAAGAATCTGATGAACTACTACCAGACTTATCCAGCAGCGTTCGACCGGATCAATCGCAGAATTGGCTATCGAGTGAGGCCGTCTTTCATCTGGAGCTATAAGGACGCTGGTTACCTGGGCCTGATTGTCGGCTTCGCAAATGACGGCATCGCCGGTGTGCCTGGCATATTGCGGATAACTGTCGAGAGCCAGGACGGAAAGGTGCTCACTAGCGGTTGTCTAGACGCTGGTTACCCGATACCGGGCAAAATTCGGCAGGCACAGTTCGTGCTTTCTAACGTCACAGATTGGAAAGGCTTGAAGCTTAGGGCCGAGATTGAAGTAAAGGGAATGCGATATCCCGTTCGCTGGGCTTGTCACCAGAAGTTGAACGATGACGGCTCGCTGACGCTGCGTCCCAACCTCCGCCAGGAGGTCTAGGCTGCGCTTGATTATGTTTTTCCGACGTCCCATACTGGCGGCCTCCAGCGCCGCGTTCAGTATGGTCATCCTGTCCATGGCGAATTGCTAATTTGGGCCACAATCCGCGCTTTTCTTTTCTTGATAACATGCTCCATGCGCGATCTCGTCCTCCTATTCGTCCATGTCGTCACCATCCTTATGCGCCTGGTTCGTCCCGGAGGCGTGCGGGCAGTTCTCGCCGAATCCGTTCTGCTCAGGCATCAGCTGCTGATTCTGAATCGTTCCCGACACCGAGCGCCGAATCTCCGCCCCTGGGACCGGCTTATCGCCGGATTGTGCGCAATAGTTGTGCTGCCGAGACGATTGGTACGATCCGCAATCGTGGTGAAACCATCGTCGCTTCTCAACTTTCATCGCGCTCTGGTTCATCGAAAATACCGGCTTCTGTTTTCCGCAAAACGCAGAACGAGGCCGGGACCGAAAGGCCCAAGCGCGGATCTGATTCGTGCCGTTGTTGAAATGAAGCAGCGCAATCCACCTTGGGGATGCCCACGCATTGCCGAGCAGATTGCCTTGGCCTTCGGTCTCGACATCAACAAGGACGTCGTTCGCCGAATTCTCGCAGCCCATTACCAACCGCCTGTAGATCGTAGCGGTCCTTCGTGGCTCACCTTCTTAGGCCACGCGAAGGACAGCCTTCACAGCATCGACCTATTCCGATGTGAATCGGTGGCGTTGCGGACATACTGGGTGCTGGTGGTCATGGACCAATATACCCGCCGTATCATCGGATTCGGCGTTCGCCGCGGCATCGTGGATGGGGTCGAATTATGTCGGATGTTCAATCGAGCGATTCGATGGCAACCGGTTCCGAAATATCTGAGTTCGGATCACGATCCTCTGTATCGATTTCATCAATGGCAGGCGAACCTTCAGGTGCTCGGCGTCACGGAGGTCAAAACTGTGCCTTACGTCCCAATGTCACATCCGTTCGTCGAGCGACTCATTGGAACCATTCGTCGGGAGTACCTAGACGTCGCGCTGTTCTGGACAGCTGTAGATTTAGAGTCGAAGCTATCGGAGTTCAGGGACTATTACAATTTGCATCGAAGTCACGCCGGTCTCGCCGGCAAAACACCGGAGGAACCTCGGGAGGTCAGCGTCTGCACGACCTTGAAATCGTATCGTTGGCGTGGCCATTGTCGTGGGCTCTTTCACACGCCAATCGCGGCTTAAGCAGGAATTCGCCAGGGACACGCGCAAATGCATCTTTCAGTCATCAGAATCAGCAATTGAAATTGGTAGGCGGTTGCAACGCCATCAAATCGCGGGACTTAAAAATAGGGGATCGTGTTCGATCCCCACCGCCCCTACCAAGATCCACATTATTTAAATGTAGTTGGAATAACTTGGGGGCGCTATTGACAGCACCTCTTCGCCTCCCGTGTGCGCAGGCCGCCTTTAAACTCAGCCGACACCAGTTCCAGCGCCATCACCATCCTTGATCCAAAGCGCCCTAACGATCTCGGGAGAGAGACGGAGTTCGATTCCTTGGCTCATTTAGGATTGGCTCGCACTTACGTTTTGGCCGGCGATGGTAACTGGTGAAAAGCAAGATTTCCGCTATCACGAGTGTGTTTCCTAAAGGCGAGCGACTCATCCTGTGTCCGGCCAATGTCCAGGTAGCCGATGGTCCTCATTGCTTTTCCTTCCAAACAAAATTGCCGATGGAAATCCCTGGGTAACGCAGGAAAATCCCTTCTCGCTCTTCCTTATGGATTTTGTAATTTGAATGTCAGCGTGTCGGACCTATTCAGCGCGTTTGTATCCTGGACCACGCAAGGCGCGACCCGGCCGTTCGTCGGTGATCTTGCCATTGAGTAAAACGGGCCTTCCATTTACAAAGACATGTTTGACGCCTACCGAATAGCAGAGAGGATCTTTGTAGGTCGCCAAATCCTTAATCGTCGCCGGGTCAAATACAGTGACATCTGCCAACATCCCCGGCCGCAAGATTCCTCGGTCCATAATTCCCGCGCGGCTTGCGGGGAGCGAGGTCATCTTGCGCACTGCCTCTTCCAAGCGCATTGTGTGTTCCTCACGAACGTACTCTCCCAGCACGCGAGGAAAAGTGCCGAAGGCTCTGGGATGATCTAGCGTGTCGGCGAACGGCCCGTCTTTCGCCAGGGCTGGTGCATCCGAACCGTAACTGATGAGTGGGTGAGAAACGGCGAGACGCACGTCCGCCTCGTCCATAGTAGAAACCAGCACCTGAGTTTCCCCGCGATCTGTTACGGCGATATCCATTGCCACGTCTCTTGGATCTTTGCTCAGCTTTTGTGCGATTTCTGCGAGAGTCATCCCTTCGTATTTCTTGAGGTCGGTATGGAATACTTGAACGAGCAGCACGCCCTGAGCACCACCTGAACCGAGCCATTGGTTGTCCCAGGTCGAACTCGGCGCCACCATCTCCTGTTTGGCCCGCTGGCGCTCGGCTGGGTCATTCAGACGCGAAAGCATCTTCTCCGTACCACCCTCAGAAATCCAACCGGGAAAACAAGCGACCAAGCCATTCCCACCGCGCGTATAGGGATGGACGTTGGCGGCGACGTCTAGTCCACGCCCGCGGGCAGCTTCGATTCTGTTGAGGACTTCCTGCATTTTGTTCCAGTTTTCGGGAAACATGGTTTTCAGATGCCAGATGTTAACGGGGATTTGTGCGCGCTCGGCGATGGCGAAAACTTCATCGAGAGATTGGAAAATACGGTCACCCTCTGAACGTTGGTGAGTGAAATAAACCCCACCATACTCACGGGCAACTCTTGCCAATTCGACTAACTCATCTGTGGAAGCATACACATCCGGCACATACTGGAGTGCCGAACTCAGACCGAACGCTCCCTGCTGCATTGCCTCCCTGACTAATTGGCTCATCTGGTTAAGTTCTGCAGGAGTTGCGGCACGGTTGTCTCTTCCGATGACGTACTGGCGTAGACCTCCCGCACCGACAAGGGTCCCTAGATTAATGGCAGGCCTGGCGCTTTCGAGGCGCCGAAGGTATTCCTCCAGCGAGCGCCAATGGAGCGGCACACCATATTTTGTTGACTGGCTTAGGAGATCCGGATCCTCACGCACCCGGTCGTTGAGCGGGGCGATGGATGTTCCTTCGCCGGTAATTTCAGTCGTCACGCCTTGCGTGATTTTGCTCGCGGCGCGATTGTCGACCAAGAGATTGAATTCCGATTGGCCGAGAAGATCAATAAAGCCCGGAGAAACTACGAGTCCGTTCGCGTCGATCCGTTGCTTCGCTGTAGCACCATGCAGATCTCCGATTCCCGCGATATGGTCGCCAACGATTCCGATATCTCCGATAAACCAAGGAGCGCCAGTGCCATCGACAACGCGGGCTCCTGTGATTAAGAAATCAAAATTGGGTTGCTGGGCGCCACACATCGAAAGCGCCAATAGGAACACGGCAAGCAGGAAGGAATAGAAGGCAACTGCCAGCGCTAAGCGTCGTAGAGCAGCCATTTCAGTTCTCCGATCCGAAATTATGCCTCCGTAACCAACAAAAAACCTTATGACTTGCACATGGGTTTGGTCCTCACTTCTACGGATCCCAATAATTTGGTAACCACGCTGACCTACGACAGCATGGGGCGCACTCTAACTTCAAAAGTTGGCACCTTGCCCGTCACACAATACACCTACACGGATACCGCACCCTGGTCAGTCAAGGTGTGCTCGCCTGTTCAGAACAGCGATCAGGCATGCCAGAATTCCATTCTCGACGGTTATGGGCGCACGAGGACATCTCAGCTCCTTGATGGCACTGGTTTGGTAAAATCTGCCACCGACACCCAGTACGATACTTTCGGAAGGGCTTACAATACCAGCAATCCTTACACAGGCTCCCCGGCTTATTGGACGCAAACGTATTTTGACACTCTAGGTCGCGTCACAAAAACCACTGCCCCTGCGCCAGACAGCAGCTCAGCCACAATCACCTACACCGACAATGCAGTCACGATCGCCGATCCCACCGGCGTGCAGCGAAAGGCCATTTCCGACGGCGCGGGACGACTCACCAGTGTCTACGAGCCCGATCCTTCCAGTGGCAATACCTTGACGCTTCAGACTTCTTACACGTACAACGTGTTCGATCAACTCACGCAAGTCACCCAGGGCGCTCAGTCGCGCACGTATACTTACGACGCATTAGCCAGACTTACCAGCACAACTACGCCCGAGGCTGGCAAAGTTTGCTTTGGATCCGTAACTGGAAGCACATGCAATTCCGATGGCTACGACTCCTGGAATAACTTATTGAAAAGAACGGATGCTCGCGGCGTTCTCACTTCATATGGCTATGACACGCTGAACCGACTCACCGGCGTCAGCTACAACGTGGGAACCTCAGGTGTCACCGCGACGCTGCACGTTGATCGCGGCTCTCCAATTTCTGGTTGCTATACGGGCGGGACTCTAGGTGCATTTCGTTTGCAGCGAGACGAATGAGTTGGGGGAAGAACTCGTTAGTTCCTATCTGTACCAAGTTCATCTCCACCACGAACTCGAATTCCACGATTACAACCGCTCCTTTCAGGCAACTATGCATATATAAAAGGTTAAGCGAAGGGTCTATCTCTCGGATCGGTCAGACTTCGAACTAGGGCGAGATTTTTGCGCGGCACAGCCCGAAATTGGATAGCGCTTGCCGGATCCCAAGGGGAGACAGTTCACTCCAAAGGAGCGGACGGAGATAAGCTATGGAAACTGCCCCGCAAGAAGCAAGATTACGGCCGTCCCCAGTCTGACCAGGACAGCCCTTCGATTCGAGCAAATTCGGAGAGATTTGCAGTAATCAATGTCAGCTTGTTTCGGATCGCCTGCCCAGCTATCAGAAGGTCGTACGCGCCAATTGGCTTCCCGATAGACTCCAGATCAGCTCGGATCACGCCGGCGATTTCAGCATCCTGATCCTCAAAGGCCAGCGGATGGATAGGGCCCGCAAAGAAGGCCTCGAGGCGTTCCCTATTAAAATCTCGACGCGGACTCTTTGCTACCCCGTACCAGAGTTCGAACAAAGCGATGGACGACACAAATACCTGGCCCCCGAGGTCTGTCGCCTTCCGAAATTTGGCACGGACCGTGGGCGGATTCCCGTTGATCAGCGCGATGCAAGCATTAGTATCCAGCAGATAGTTCACTTGAAGATCTCGCGACGCGGGGTGACGGGTTGATTGCGTCTCTTGCCCATGAACTGTTCCTGATTGAACCTGTCCATCTCATGAAACCACTTAGCGGCATCAGGAATGAGTGGTTCTAATATGACGCCATTGTCGATTCTCCGAATGCGGACTCGATCTCCTTCGAAGCGAAACTCCTGCGGCAGTCGAACGGCTTGACTGCGTCCATTGCGGAAGAGTTTGGCGATCCCGGTTTTACCCATCGCAACCTCCCATGAGGGTATATACCACAAGTATAGATCAACAAGGAATCGATGACCAAATGTTTTCTGGATAGGGTACAAGCGGAGCGCACGATGGTGTTTGTAGACTCAACGGAGGTGTCCACAAAAATGAGTCATGGCCATTTCCAGTTGAATCTGTACGCTTGTATGTGTAGAATTCTACACATAGGTGAACACAATGCCTACCAATCTCGCGATCGACGACCGTCTGTTGGAAGAGGCCCAGAAGGTGGGCCGACACCGGACGAAGCGGGAAACCGTGACAGTTGCGCTACAGGAGTACATCGAACATCGCAAGCAACAAGAAATCCTTTCACTGTTTGGGAGAATTGATTACGAGCCTGGCTATGACTACAAGCGCGAGCGCAAGGCCAAGCGCATATGAATGTCTTAATAGACACATCGGTTTGGTCCCTTGCACTTCGTCGAAAGCAGGAAAGTCTCAGCACAAACGAAAGATTCCTAGTGGCCGAGTTGTCTGAACTCATTCGAGAAGGCCGAGCGCGAATGATCGGACTGGTTCGGCAAGAGCTCCTCTCGGGTATAAAGGCAGCGGAACAATATGAAAAATTGAGGCTCCATCTTCGCTCCTTTCCAGACGAGGTTGTCGACACCTCTGACTACGAAGAAGCGGCGAAGGCCGGCAATCGTTGCAGAGCAAAGGGAGTCGTAGTATCGATTGTGGACATTCTTCTATGTGCGGTCGCGAACAAACGACTGTGGACGATCTTCACCACTGATCCTGATTTTTCAAACTACGCAAAAGTGCTTCCCCTTCGTATTCACGCGCTCCGAAGATAGTTAGTTTTCTGCTGAACTCGTTTTAGAAACAGGTGTGGCACACAAAAAATCCATCAGGCTCCGATCTGACAGAGATGCTGGCACTTATTTGTTCGGCTGTCCCGCGCTAGGAAGCTCCAAAAACCAATCCTGCGAACAGAAAATGTTTCTCAGCCGGGCCGAACCTGTGCAATCCTGACTGGCCATGTTTCGATTCTTTCAGAACACAAAGCGCTCACTGGATTCTCTGCTTAACTTGATCACCGATCTGATCGCGGACGGGCTTCTTTTCTTCCGTCTCCTGCCCCGCTCGCGCACATCCCTGAGCGCGGAGGTCCTCTTCTTGCGAAAGCAACTGGCCTTTTATGAGGAGAGGCGGGTCCAACCAAGACCATTGAACGACTCCGCCCGTTTCTCCCTGATCCTCTGGTCTCGCTTATGTAATTGGAAAGAGGCTTTGGTCATCGTGAAACCCGAGACCCTGCTTGGCTGGCATCGCAAGGGTTTCCAGTTGTTTTGGAAATGGAAGTCACAAGCCGGTCGGCCACGAATTCCTGAGAATATCCGCAAACTCATCGTGCAGATGGCAAAAGAGAATCCAACTTGGGGACAAGCGCGCCTGGCAGCGGAGCTGTCAGTGAAGCTGGGTATCTATGTTTCTCCGCGCACAGTGCGCGCCTATTGGCCTCCCGAACCGGAGCGACGAGGCCGTCGGAGGACCTCTTCGCAGAACTGCAGGACGTTCGTCCGCAACCACGCGCAGTCCATCGTTGCCTGCGATTTCCTGGTCGTGGTAACCGCTCGGTTCCGAACTCTCTACGTGCTCCTCCTGATGGAGGTCGGGACACGGCGCATCGTGCATTGCAACGTCACCGCGCATCCAACGGCAGCCTGGACCTTGCAGCAGCTTCGCGAAGCGATTCCGAGCGATCATTCCTACCGTTTCCTCCTCCATGACCGTGATGCGATCTTCTCGGCAGAGGTGGACCGGCAGCTAAAGGCTTTTGGACTGCGGGTCCTGCACACACCCGCGCGAGCACCAAAGGCGAACGCCTATTGTGAAAGATTAGTGGGAAGTGTACGCCGTGAGTGTTTGGATTTCATGATTCCGCTAGGCGAAAAACATCTGCGCAGAATCCTGGCGGAGTGGGTTACTCATTACAACCAAGGGCGCCCTCATTTGAGCCTCGGACCGGGGATTCCTGAACGTGCCGCGGTATTCCTGCCGTCGCAAGGTCACGACAGACATTCCTTCGCCCGAGACTGCAAGGTCGTGGCTCACGCAGTTCTCGGCGGCCTCCATCACGAGTATCGGTGGGAAAGGATCGCCGCGTGAAGGACAGGAAGGGTTCAGAAGACGCTGCACGTTGATCGCGGCTCTCCAATTTCTGGTTGCTGTACGGGCGGGACGGTAAGTGCCTTTCGTTTGCAGCGAGACGAATGAGTTGGGGGAAGAACTCGTTAGTTCCTATCTGTACCAAGTTCATCTCCACCACCAACTCGAATTCCACGATTACGACCGCTCCTTTCAGGCAACGATGCATATATAAAAGGTTAAGCGAAGGGTCTATCTCTCGGATCGGTCAGACTTCGAACTAGGGCGAGATTTTTGCGCAGCACAATGACTGCTTCATGTGAAAGTGATCCGGCCAGCTATTCTTCGCGAATATGATCGTTGATCCACTTGAGAATAAGCCCGAAACGGAACTCCCCTCTTGCGATGGACTGCATCATAAAGTCGTATGCTACAAACGGATCCACTTCAAGGTCATGTCCGTTGACCAGGAGAAAAGTGTGAGCAGCGGCGAAAGCGACTCGCTTGTTGCCGTCGAGGAACGGGTGATTATTCGCTAGCGACTCCATCAGCGCTGCGGCCTCCTCGGCGATGTTGTTGTAATACCCGATCTGTGGGCGAAAGACGGCGGACTCCAGGAGCCCTTTGTCTCTCAGTCCGTGAGTTCCGCCGTAATTGTCGACTTGCTGTTGGTGGATTTGTAGAATTTCGCCCACGGTCAGGTAGACCGATTCCGCCATTTACTCGGCCAGCTTCCGATATAGGTCCTGGAATTTCTCGTTGGAGCGACGAAACGCTTCCATTACTTCAGGCCGCACTGTGTGCTGAGAGGGAACCACGGTATGAATGTAATGCTCGATGGCCTTCTCAAGCAGAAATCGCTGTGACTGTCCGTTTTCTTTCGCGATTGCGACGAATTCCTTGTAGAGCTTTGCGTCGATTGCGGGACCGATTTTGACTGTCGCCCGGTTAACCATGCTACACCTCTTACTATTATTCTAGACCTCCTGCCGTCGGTGTCAAGACAAAACTAGATTTTGCTAGACTGCTAACTATGGCTCAGTTGACTGCCGCAGCAGCAGTCCCTTGATGCCCATTACAAACAAAGATTTGCACGTATCGGAGGCCCACCAATTGGGGTCCAACTTGCCCGCTCATGGGAGGCCAATTCCAGGGTTAAACGGTGCAGAATCAACGGTTAGCTAGAAAGTTAACAGCCGAATGCTCTACCATTGAGCTACCGGGGAACCGCGCAACGTATTTGTTTTCATTCTAATACAAACTTCAGAATCAAGCCACTTTGAGACTGGGGTCCAACATCGTGATTTCCCCGAATTTCTTAATGAGGCAGGCGAATCGGTCGATTCATTTTCAAGGACATAGATTCGGAGTTCGTCTGACAAATTCACCAGCATCCGGCATCGCACCGAATGCTCTAAGGAAGGACTTTTCTTCTATTCACAAATTTTAGCCACCCCAGTGGCGGCTGTCCATGAAGCCCACATCATATTGGAATCGAGCGGGCTCGTTTTCAAACGTCTGCCAGACTTGCATCTAGAAATGGAAAACAACCGCAGCTACTCCCTGAAAATTGTTCTGTGCTTCGTTGAACAACTGCGTGCGGACCCAATCTGTTTCAGCGCGTAAAGAGAGTCGCGTATTGACTCTGAAATCGAGCCCAATTCCGGCTGTTACTTGCAGCGAATTCTTACCATTACCTGCCGTCTGCGGCTGCAAGTGGGCTCCACCGACAAGGGCATGGCCCCAAGGCTCAAATCGCGCACGCCGTGAACCAACTCGAATTCCTCCACTCCCGCTGAAATACTTGACGTGTTCTCGATCGTAGATCTGTGGCGCGAAGCCGGTCACCAGGTTACCCTCGACGGCGAACCAATCGTTTGTAAAGTACGTCACAGTGGTATTCAGCCCTACGAGACTGGCGTTGATGAGACTGGATTGAAAGCGGAAGAATTCTAATCCCAAGCTCAATTGCCAGCGATAATCGTCCCGATCACCGAAGATGTATTTAGGTTTCGCGGCCGGAGAAGGCGTGGCAGCAGGAGCTGGAGTGGCGGGCAGCGCATTTGCCGGAACAGCGAGCGCAAAAATACGGGAGTCCGAGTAATTGGCTGCGGCGTCAAACAGATTCGCCCGAGATGCAGAGCTGGCGCTGAAAGGGGCGGCGGCATTGGTCTCCGTCTTGGCGGCGTCTTCCATCGATACAACGCCCTGAGCCCTCGCACCCGACACCCAGCAAGCAGCCAGCATCAACAAAAATCCCACAAGTGGCTTTCTCATACGCATTCTCTCTGCCTCTCCAGCCAGTGCCCCTACGGCTATCCGGCCTTTGTTGCTTAAGATACCCAAGACAAACCCGACTCAGAGATACATGGACCAAAGTAAGTGCCGAGGCGGATAACGGCAGCTGACTGGGTAGGAATACTATATCGCAAAAATTATGGAATGCGAGAGAACGGAGTAAGTATCTTTGGGCGAGATAAATACCGGCTTGCCGGCCGGATTGACAGATGCAGAGTGGCTGGCATTTACCCGGCTCCGGAACTGGGGAAGTTTGCACCTGCCAGGAGATATTCCGAAGGACTCCTGCAATCTCGCTGTTTGGGAGCGGTCGTCAACTATCAGGGAACAAGTCGGTAATTATGAATTCCCGCCGTCAGTGACAGGCTCGTTCCAGCAGCCTGTGGCACCCACCACATGCGGCGGATCCAGGTATGAGGGCTGGTCATCATCCGACGGCCGAGAAAGTCCATCAACGCCGGGGTGACTTGCGTGGCGAAATACATTGCATTGGAATTCGCGAAAGGTCTTAACAGCGGGTCGCTTTCCGTGCCATAACCGCCAGATACCGCTCGGCGAGTTGAATAGGCATCCAGCGCGGCCGCGCTGTGGCCGGCTGCCATCAATCCGTACCATATCTTACGCTGGCGAGCTGTTTCGTAGCTCCCGTGGACGACCGGTTTTACCGGAGTCGATAGAAGGGATTCGCTCGGTGGCAGGATATTTTCCGTCGGCGCGAGACGACTCGAACTGGACGCAGCAACCATTTCCATTTTGGCCCCGGGAGCATCGGGCAGTTTCGATTCTTCTGGCTTAGGAGCATCCATGGTGCTGGTGTGCTCAGAACTCGCCGTCGCCTCTTCAGCCGAATTGGGCGCTAAGCCGGTGGGCAGTGCTGTGCAACAGAGAAGAGCGAAAACAGACAGGAACAAGACTCACCTCAGTGGCCGCAGAGCGGGAGGGGGAGCCGTCTGGCTGCGACTGATTTCAGGCTACTGTACACGCGAACAGGTGTCAGTGGACCATTGGTCACAACGTGAGTGGTACTAAACAGCGGGACTATCGATTGGAATCTTTACGCATCCGTGTAACAAATTCCAATATGGGCTTTATTATCAATAGCATACATCCTCGCTTCGGCCGGTGAAGATGACAGAATTCAAACCGACCCGCCTCTGGTTCCCCGCCTATGCCCATCTGCGAACGACCCCGAGCCTTTTGGGAATAAAATACGTCACCCTCGCTGCTTGATTGCAGCGAGAGGAACTTCCCATCTGTGGCGTCTTTCCGAACCATGCGCTTTTTAGTGGAAAACTCCTGTTATAATCCCGCGCAACTAACGGCTTCTTCAAAGGAAGGGGGAATTGGTGACACCAGACTCTGCTTCGGCAAAACGTGCGCAAACTCCGCAACGAGGATCGAAGCCCCCGCGGTTCATCGTGATCGAAGGTCCACTACGGGTAGGAAAAACCACCCTTGCGCGCATCCTAGCAGAACGATTGCACGCGCGACGCATTTACGATTGCGAAGACAATCCATTTCTCGCCGATTTTTATGCAGAGAAAGCAGGTGCGGCGTTTCGTGCGCAGATGTATTTTTTGATCGAGCGCCAGAAACGATTGCGAGAAGCACGGGCTGAGGATGTCCCCGGCGTGGTCATCTCTGATTTCCTGATGGAGAAAGACCGCATTTTCGCCAATTTGAATCTGGACGATGAAGAACTGAAGCTCTATGAGCGATATTACGAATCCGTGACGGCGGATCTGCCGAAGCCGGATTTGGTCATTTATCTTCAGGCGAAACCGGAAATACTGCGTACGCGCATCGCGAAGAAAAAGGCGTCGGAAGAAAGACAGATATCTCCGGAGTACGTGGAAGAAGTGGCACGAGCCTACGAACATTTCTTCTTTCGTTATTCGGGAGCAGACCTCCTCGTGATTGATACTTCCGAAATTGATTTTGTGGAACACAGCCAGGATTTGCAGCAGCTTCTGAGCAGGCTGCAGGAACCGGTTAAAGGCACCCAATATTTCCTTCCCCTAGGCGGAACCGATTGACCGCTGGGAACAACACACTTTTAACACTCCTCATTTCTTCCTTTTGCAGTAGCTGTACGTACCATAGCTTGAAGTTGTTGACGGGAGATTGCCATGGATCAACTGACCAGACGTAAATTCTTCGTTACCACTTTGGCCGGAAGCGCACTTGCCGGAGCGGACCACCTGCTGGGGGAGTCGCTGCCTGGCGAACGATCCAAAGACCTAGAGGGCCCAGCGGCCATCGCCGCCGGGGATACTGCGAAACGCCCGGTGATTATTTCCTCTGCGAACGGTGTGAACGCCCTGCAGAAGGGCATGGACATACTGAAAAACGGTGGTGACACACTCGACGCTGCTGTCGCCACCGTAACCATCGTCGAAGACGATCCCAACGATGATTCTGTGGGTTATGGGGGACTGCCAAACGAACAAGGCGTGGTTGAACTCGACGCAAGTGTAATGCATGGACCCACGCGGCGGGCCGGCTCTGTGGCTAGTGTTCAACGAATCAAGAATGTATCGCGGTTGGCAAAAACCGTTATGGAGCGGACCAACCACGTGATGATTGTCGGTGATGGCGCGCGCCGATTCGCCGTGGATGAAGGCTTCGAGGAAATGAATCTGTTGACCGAACATTCGCGAAAAATCTGGCTCGCGTGGAAGGCAAGGACCAGCTTCAACTGGCGGCCGGGTATCGACAGCCCCGAGTGGAAAGAACATTTGGCGTCCTTATTTGATGGCGACGCTGCACAGATTCTGTACGCAGAAAGAATGATTTCCCGGCCACCAACCGGCACCATCAATTGCCTGGCGGTAAACGAAAAGGGCGATATCAGCGGAACGACCACGACTTCCGGCCTCGCCTGGAAAATTCCCGGACGCGTTGGAGATTCTCCGATCATCGGCGCAGGCCTTTATGTCGATGGGGATGTCGGCGGGGCCGGCTCAACCGGCAAGGGAGAAGAAAACATCAAGGTCTGTGGGGGACATACTATTGTGGAAATGATGCGCAAAGGGATGAAGCCTACCGACGCATGCCTGGAAGCACTGGGTCGGGTGGTGCGGAATTACAACGGAAATAAAGTAAAACTCCAAACTTTTCATCTCTACTATTACGCCTTGAACAAGGATGGTGAATTCGGGAGCGCTTCGCTCTGGAAAAATGGGTATGAGGAAAACAAAGTGGCCAGTTTTGCCGTGCACGACGGTTCGGGCGCACGACTGGTCCCTTGCAAGCCCTTCTTCGATGAAATCGGTCACGAAGAGTAGGTTTATCGCTAGGTCGAACGGCTAAGCGATGACGATTCGCAAAAAGTTCTTTTTTCCCGCTCTTAACAGGAATTGCGAAGGTTTGCTGAGATCGATTTCCTTGCGCACATCTTCCACGCACACTTCATCGATCTCTACCGCACGCTGTTTAATCAACCGTTCTGCTTCGCCTTTTGATGAGGAGAATTTTAGTTCCACCAGTAGAGCGGTGAGTCTTTTCGGCGGACCAAGCGGACATTTATAGATGGGCGCTTCGGCCGGCGCTTGACGGTCTCGAAAGACACGCTGGAAGTTTTCGGCGGCTTTATTGGCTGCTTCGGCGCCGTGAAAACCGGATACAACCTCTTCCGCCAGTTTCATTTTCGCATCCATTGGGTGGAGCGCACTACTGGTCACGAGTTCTCGGATGGCGGTGATTTCTTTTGGGGTCCGATCCGTCACCAGCTCGTAGTACGACCACATTAATTCATCAGGAATGGACATCATCTTCCCGAACATTTCCGAAGGCGATTCGGTAATCCCGACATAATTTCCCAAACTCTTCGACATCTTCCGCTGGCCGTCGAGGCCCACCAGGATCGGCATCATGACTGCAACCTGCAGTTCCTGGTTGTACTCGCGCTGAATTTCGCGCCCGATCAGCAGATTGAATTTCTGCTCCGTCGCACCCAATTCAACATCGGCTTCCAGTACAACGGAGTCATAAGCCACCAGCAGCGGATACAGAAATTCGTGCACGGAGATGGGCTGTTGCTCGGTCAGGCGCTTGCGGAAGTCTTCGCGCTCCAGCATCCGCGCCACGCGATACTTTGCGCAGAGCCGGACGATATCGTAACTCGTGAGCTTATCCAACCACTCGCTGTTGTAGCGCACTTCCGTTTTGTCACGATCGAGTATGCGAAATACTTGTTCAAGATAGGTTTGCGCGTTGGCATTCACCTGTTCGCGAGTCAAGGGAGGACGCGTCTCGGACTGTCCGGTGGGGTCACCAACCATGGCGGTGAAATCGCCTATCAGGAAGACTGCCGTATGCCCCAATTCCTGAAAATGCTTTAGTTTACGGATGACAACGGTATGCCCAAGATGAATGTCGGGTGCGGTCGGGTCCACACCAAGTTTTACGCGCAGCGGCTTGCCCGTCTTCAGAGACTTTTCCAGCTTGGCGCGTAACTCCAGTTCCGGGACAATTTCAAAGACACCTTTCTTCAGGTACGCTAGTTGCTCTTCAACGGGTTTGAAGTTCGATTCTGTCGTCATTGCGCTCCATTGCATTCGCCGTTTGATCGAATCAGGATCTTCACGTCGACAAAACCCTGCGACCGGCAATTTTGTATTTGCCGCCTAGAATGATTTTTACCGCTTCCGTGTAGAGACGGTGTTCTTCGCGCAAAATCCTCTCGGCTAAGCCATGTTCGTCATCCCGATCGAATACCGGTACGGTCGCTTGAAGAATGATAGGGCCGGCGTCGAGGTTTTCATCCACAAAATGCACAGTGCAACCGGCGAATTTCACACCGTACTCAAGCGCTTGCTTTTGCGATTCGAGGCCGGGGAAGGATGGCAGAAGGGATGGATGGATATTCAGGATACGTTGTGGAAATGCCGCAACAAAATAGGGCGAAAGGAGCCGCATATATCCTGCAAGGCAGATGAGATCGACCTGGTGTTCCTGCAATACCGTCACGACTTGCCGGTCGTATTCTTCCCGCTGCAATCCTTTGGACGGAATCGCCCGCGCATGAATACCTCGCGCGCTGGCGCGTTCCAATCCAAGGGCATCCGGCTTATTGCTGATTACGATGGCGATTTCAGCATTGGGAATGCGGCCCGCGGCGACACTGTCCGCCAGTGCTTCAAAATTCGAGCCGCGTCCGCTTAAGAGCACTCCGATTCGCTTGTTCATAAAGAAAAAACGTTAGCACAACTAAGGAAGCGGGCAAAATGACGGCGGCAGATTCGCGCGGGACAATCATCAAAGATTAAGTGCACCGGAGTAAACTACGCGCGCTTTGCCGGTGTCCCCTTTTTCGATGCGGCCTATACGGAAGAATTTTTCACGGCGCCGCTTCAGGTCCGCCTCGACTTCCTTCACAAAAGCCGCAGGCACGCTAACGATCATCCCCACACCCAGGTTGAAGGACTCGAGCAGCTCATCGCTGTCCATCTCTCCGACTTTGGCGAGATATTTGAAAATGGGTGGAATGGGCCAGGTATCGAGATCAATCGTGGCCTTCACCCCACTTGGCAAGACACGCGGAAGATTGCCCGGAATCCCTCCGCCGGTAATGTGGGCCAGGGCAGAAATCCAGCCCTTAGCAAGAATATTTTTCAGTGCCGGGGCATAACAAACATGCGGCTTCAAGAGCTCCGCGCCGATTTTATTGCCAACTTCCGCCACGTAGGTATCGGGCTTGTGTTTGGCAACTTCAAAAACCAGTTTCCGGGCAAGGGAGTAGCCGTTGGTGTGCAACCCAGCGGATGGAAGTCCCAACAGCGTGTCGCCCGGTTTTACGGCTTTTCCAGTCAACACTTTTCTTCGATCGACAATGCCGACAATAAATCCCGCCAGATCGTATTCGCCCGGTGCGTAAAATCCCGGCATCTCTGCTGTTTCGCCGCCAATTAGCGCGCAACCGACTTTGCGGCAAGAACGACTCATGCCATCCACCAACTGCTCGACAACCGCAGGGTCCAGCTTGCCCATCGCCAGATAATCAAGAAAAAAGAGTGGCTCCGCGCCTTGCACGAGAATATCGTTCACACAATGGTTTACCAGGTCGCCGCCGACCGTGGAGTGAACCCCCATAGCCATCGCCACCTTAAGCTTTGTGCCAACGCCGTCGGCGCTAGAGACCAGCACCGGTTCTTTCCACTTTTTCAGGTCAAGGGCAAACAAGGCGCCGAAGCCACCGATTCCGCCCAGAACTGCGGGGGTAAATGTGCGGCTAGCCAAATGCCGGATGCGCTGCTTGGCATCGTCGGCAACGGCAATGTTGACTCCTGCGTCGGCGTATTTCATGGTCTGCCGCCTCAACGTTTCGTTGCTGAATCTAGCACTAAGAGTGATCCCCGCTGTCCGGCACCGGTGGGTCAGTGGGTGGCCAGCGAGAACGAGTCACCTGTGACGGGTCACTCGGTTGGGATTCCTAGTTCTAACGCTATGCAGATCCGGTCGAGTGGCGGTCCGGACCTCTACAGCTTAAAACAAATGGAACAGGCGGCGCCAGCGGACGGTGCCAGGATGAATCAGGGCGTTCCCGTAAGCAAGAAACCTCGCGCCGATATCGCCGTTCCAAGCGTCTCGCGGTGCCTCAAGCGACATATAGATCAGCACCGGAGTGCCGAGGATATCATTGCGGGGTACGCACCCCCAATAGCGGCTATCCAAGGAATTCTCCCGATTGTCACCCATCACAAAATAACAGTTGTCCGGCACCTTAAACGGCAACCCGGGAAAATCCCCGATCAAAGACGTGCGCATCGGCGGTTCCGTGCGGCCAATCGTATAGTTTTCTTCCAGCTTCTTCCCGTCGATCCATACGGCACCATCGTGTACATCAACTGTTTCGCCGGGCAATCCGATTACGCGCTTCACATAGTCAGGCAGTGAAGTATCGTAAGGCGGCTTGAAAATTACGATCTGCTGTCGCTTGGGACTCTTCCACAGCGGCACGTGAATGTTGGTGAAGGGTATTCCGGCGTCGTAACCCAGGCGGCTCATGATCAGATGATCGCCGATGAGCAGAGTGTTTTCCATCGAAGCGGAAGGGATCACCCGAGCCTGCCCCAGCGTTCCATTAATGAGCATAAATGCCAAAATCACCCAGAACCAGGCGATGATCTCGCTCTTCACCTTTACACTCATGGGTACTTCAGGTTCTTTTGCCTGTTCGTCTCTCTTTTTGTTCTTGGTAGCTTCTGCCTTCACGATTCACCCTAAACACCATAAACGATGAGCCCATTCACATCTTGCGTTTCTTTGGGGTTAATGAAAAGTTCCGAATAGCCGTTTCCAGCGAATTTTGCTGGGGTGCAGCAAGGCGTTTCCGTACGCCAGCAGACGTTCGCCGAAATTGCCATTCCACGCATCTCCTGGAGCATCGACCGACATGTAGATTGTCACGGGTGTGCCGAGAATGTCATTTCGCGGCACGCATCCCCAGTAGCGGCTGTCGTAAGAGTTCCCACGATTATCGCCAAGTACAAAATATTGGTCTTTTGGCACAACCAAGGGCAGTCCGGGAAAGGGCGGAACCAATTCGGCGCGGTACGGTAGCTTCGTGGGACCGGTCGTATAGCCTTCCTCGAGTTTTTTGCCGTTGACCCATACACCGCCATCGTGGATATCGATGGTCTCACCCGGCAATCCGATCACGCGCTTGATCAAGTCCGTCTGGTTCGGGGCATAAGGCGGCTTAAAAATTACGATCTGCTGGCGGTGGGGATTCAGCCAAAGAGGCACATGCAAATTCGTAAACGGAACGCCCGCATCGTATCCCAGCCGGCTCATGAGCAGATGGTCGCCTACAAGCAGGGTTTTCTCCATCGATCCGGAGGGGATCACACGCGCCTGTCCAATGGTTCCGTTAATCAGCAGGAAGGCAAGCACCACCCAGGTCCACGCCATGGCTTCCTTCATCACAACGGTGACCAACGGCGAACCTGTTCCCAGAGGGGATTTCTTGCTCTTTGACTTCTTGGCCTCAGCCTTCACGTTCCACCGTCACAGCTTCGCGAAATTTTCCGTTCTCGCGAACTTCCAGTTGCACGAGATCCGTGGGATAGACTCCGGTGTAGCAGCTAGTGCAGAAATTGCCTTCCGTATCGTTGACCGCCTGTCTCAATCCGCTTAACGAGAGGTAGCCAAGTGAGTCCGCTCCCAAAAACTTGCGAATTTCTTCCGGCGAATTCGAAGAGGCGATCAACTCTTCCTTCGTAGGGGTGTCGACACCGTAGTAACAGGGAGAAACCGTCGGTGGGCAGCTAATCCGCATGTGCACTTCAGTCGCGCCGGCTTCGCGCACCATGCGGACCAGTTTGCGGCTAGTCGTACCACGCACAATGGAATCATCGACCAGCACGACGCGCTTCCCCGCGATCAGACTACGCACCGGATTCAACTTAAGTTTGACGCCGAAATTGCGAATGGCCTGCGAAGGCTCAATAAACGTACGCCCAATGTAATGATTGCGAATCAGGCCCATGCGGAACGGGATCTTCGATTCAAGCGCAAAACCGATGGCCGCCGGAACTCCGGAGTCCGGAATAGGCACGATCATGTCCGCGTCCACGGGATGCTCGCGGGCCAGCAAGCGCCCGAGCATTTCGCGAGATTCATTCACGGCGCGGCTGAAAACGATGCTGTCGGGCCGGGAAAAATAGACGTGCTCAAAAATGCAGTATTGGTGCGGCTTGGGCGGGCTGAAATGAATCGATTCCAATCCTGCCCTTGAAATGCGCAGCATCTCTCCGGGTTCAATTTCCCGGACATATTGGGCATTCAGAAGGTCGAAAGCACAGGTTTCCGAAGCCACTACCCAAGCGTCGGTTCCGGCTTCACCGGGAATTTTTCCCAATGCCAGCGGCCGGAACCCTCGTGGATCTCGCACCGCGTACATTTCTTCAGGCGTCAGCACCAGAAGCGAGTAAGCACCCTCCACCTGATTGAGCGTGTCGCCAAGCGCTCCGGAAAAATTGCGCGCTTGCGACTTGGCGATCAGGTGCATGATCACTTCTGTATCGCTATTGGTCTGGAAGATGGAACCGCGGTGTTCGAGCTTGCGTCGCCACTCGCCTGCATTGGTCAGGTTTCCGTTGTGCCCTACGGCGATCTTGCCCTTGTTGCAGTCGATCATGATCGGCTGTGCGTTCAGCAAGGCCTTATCGCCGGCCGTCGAATATCGGGTGTGTCCTATGGCCGAGGTTCCAGGCAATTTTGCCAAGACTCTCGGCTGGAAGATTTCTTCCACTTCACCCATGGCCTTGTGCATGTTCAGGTCATGGCCGTTACTGGCCACGATCCCGGCAGATTCCTGTCCGCGGTGCTGAAGCGCGTAAAGCCCAAGGTAGGTAATGTTGGCCGCTTCCGGATGTCCGAAAACGCCGAACACTCCACATTCGTCGTGGAAATGATCGTCCGCGTATGCGAGTTTTGGTTTCATGGAAGTTTCAAAGCGCGTTCAAGCGAATTGGCCCAAACGTCCCTGAGCGACTGAACAGCACCTGATAGGACAATATGTCCTTTATATTGGATGCGCAGAGTATTGTCACGGGTAACTTTGCCGATTGGATGGCAATGCACACCCGCTTCGCTGGCCGCCTGGGTAATCGAGATAGCTCGCTCCGGAGTCACCGTGATAACGGCGCGCGCTCCGCTCTCGCCAAACAGTATGTATTCCGCCGGCAAAGAACCGTCCTCGGTAATTTCGGCGCCTAGCCCATTTGCGGCAAAACACGATTCGGCCAGGGAAACCGCTAAACCGCCATCGCTCAGATCATGGGCCGACTGTACCCCGTCTCTCCTTGTCAGCGACACAAGAAAGTCGATCAAACGACTCTCCGCCGCCAAATCAATAGCGGGAGGCTCTCCTGCCACGACTCCGCTTAATGTTTTGGCGTATTCCGAGGAAGAAAACTCTTGCTGGTAATTGCGCTCAGGGGCAGGTTGCCGTATGCCTTCGCCGCTTGCAGCTCCTTCGAGCAACAAGATTACATCGCCTTCTTTGCGAAATGCGATTTTTTGAACCCTGCTGGCATCTTCGAGAATGCCGAGAATTCCGATGGTGGGAGTTGGGTAAATCGACTTGCCGAGGGTTTCATTATAAAAACTTACGTTGCCGCCGGTGATTGGTGTGTTGAGCGCTACGCAGGCTTCGCCCAGTCCATCAATCGCCTGCGAGAACTGCCACATCACTTCCGGTTTTTCGGGGCTGCCAAAATTCAGACAGTTTGTAGCCGCAATCGGCTTAGCGCCGGAACTTGCCACATTGCGGGCCGCTTCCGCGACAGCATGCATCGCACCTAATTTGGGATTTAGATAACTCCACCGCCCGTTACCATCCGTGGCTAGTGCTAAGGCGCGCTTGGTTTCCTTCACCCGCACCACAGCCGCATCGCTTGCCCCAGGTCCTGCCAAAGTATTGGTCCGCACCATGGTGTCGTACTGCTCGGTGATCCAGCGCTTCGAAGCGATCGTCGGTGAGGCCAGCAACTTTCCGAAATTGAAGGTGAGATCTGCGCCTTCTCCCGTGAACTGAAACCAATCTTTTTCCGATTCCTGGCGAGGCTGTGGATTGGCGATGGGCCGGTTGTAAACAGGGCCTTCTTCAGCAAGTGGATGCGCCGGTATTTCTGCCACAACCTTGCCGTGGTCCTTCACCACCAATAGCTCCCCGTCCTTCACTTCCCCAACGACGGTAGCATCGAGCCCCCACTTCTTGAAGACTCCGAGCACTTCCTGCTCGCGGCCCTTTTCCGCAACCAGCAGCATGCGCTCCTGTGATTCGCTCAGCATGATCTCATAAGGGCTCATGCCCGTTTCGCGTTGTGGTACCTTGGCCAGATCAATTTCGATTCCGGTTCCGCCGCGCGAAGCCATTTCGCACGTCGAACAGGTCAGCCCTGCCGCACCCATGTCCTGAATGGCAATCACCGCGCCGGTCTTCATGGCCTCAAGGCAGGCTTCGAGCAACAACTTCTCGACAAATGGATCGCCCACTTGCACGTTCGGACGCTTCTGCTGCGACTCCTCGGTGAACTCCGCCGAGGCCAGCAGCGATGCACCATGAATTCCGTCGCGTCCGGTTTTTGCTCCAACGTAAATGACGGGATTGCCGGTTCCCTTGGCCTTGGCGAAAAACAGATCTTCTTTGCGCGCAATGCCAAGCGCCAGTGCATTGACCAATGGATTCTGCGAGTAGCAAGGCTCGAAAACAACTTCCCCCCCTACGGTTGGTACGCCAAAGCAATTTCCGTAATGGGCAACTCCCCGGATGACGCCGTCAAGAACACGGCGGTTGTTCGCGGCTTCTTGTTCGCTTGTTTGCCCGGAGGCAACAATTTCGCCAAAGCGCAACGAGTCCAGAATCGCTATCGGCCGCGCCCCCATCGTGAAAATGTCGCGAAGAATTCCACCGACGCCGGTCGTAGCTCCCTGAAAGGGTTCCACATAGCTCGGATGATTGTGAGATTCAATTTTGAAGGCGGCGACAAGCCCGTCGCCAATGTCCACGACACCGGCGTTTTCGCCCGGCCCCTGCACCACGAGTTTTCCACGCGTCGGCAGCCGCTTCAGGTGCACTTTGCTCGATTTGTAGGAGCAGTGTTCGCTCCACATCACGCTGAAGATGCCAAGTTCGGTTATGTTCGGATCGCGTCCCAAGATTTTCTGGATGCGCGCGTATTCTTCTGCAGTTACTCCGTGCTCTGCCGCGATTGCCGGCGTCACTTTGATTTCAGTTTGTGCGGTCGCCATTTCCCCTGCTTAGGATCTCAGCGGCGCTTCAGTTCGCGCCACTCCTCAAGAATTTTGCGGTCACTACGCCTTTATGCGGATGCCTTGTTGCCAACTCCAACCAGCGCTTCCACCATCGACTGGAAGATCACCAGGCCGTCTTCCGAATCGAGCGCCTCTTCCACCGCGCGTTCCGGATGGGGCATCAAGCCCGCCACGTTGCGTTCCCGGTTGCAGATACCCGCGATGTTGTACGCGGAACCATTCGGATTCCCGGCGTTGTCATCCCTGCCGTCGGCGGTTGTATAGCGGAACAGAATCTGCCGCCCCTGATCGAGTTCGCCCAAGGTCATTTCATCACAGCTGTAATTTCCGTCGCTGTGGGCGATGGGAATTTTCAGTAGCTGGCCTTTTTTCGCTGCATTTGTGAATGGCGTATCGGTCTGTTCCACGCGGATGTGCACGTGACGGCAGATAAATCGCAAACCGGAATTACGCATCATGGCCCCCGGCAGCAGTCCTGCCTCGAGCAAAATCTGGAACCCGTTGCAGATCCCCAAAACCAGACCGCCACTTTTCGCAAATTTTTCGACCGATTTCATCACCGGAGAGAAACGCGCAATGGCGCCTGTCCGCAGATAGTCCCCATAGGAAAAGCCGCCCGGCAGGACGATTGCATCACAATTGTGCAGTTGTTCGGATTGGTGCCAGATAAACTCTACGGGCTTGTGCAAGACGTGGCCGATGGCATGGTATGCGTCGTGATCACAGTTGGACCCCGGAAAGACGACGACTCCAAATTTCATGATCCACCTCCGGGTATCAATAATGGGAAGTTCTATTTTAGCA
Organism: Candidatus Acidiferrales bacterium; assembly: GCA_963741165.1. Taxonomy (GTDB): domain Bacteria; phylum Acidobacteriota; class Terriglobia; order Acidiferrales; family UBA7541; genus Acidiferrum. The sequence continues at coordinate 143,116 of CAVUHB010000007.1, forward strand.
CAGCGCTCTGTTCCGGGGGGCCACGTGGCGGCGGATAAACTCGGTTCCCGTCGATTCGAGGGTTTAAGGAATTCGGCAATGTCGTTGTGACAGGTTCACCTGATTCGGCGAACTGGTCATCTGCTTACGCGCATTTCTAGAGCGATCGTCCGGGGAGTGAGGACGACGTGGGGGCTGGAGCAGTCCCCGCCGCGGCCGGTGTGACAATGCCGTCGAGACCAAGGACGTTTACCAGGCTTGAATTTGAAGGCACGATGTATTTCGTGTTCTGCGCCAACGTATTGTTCAGGACTTCCAGACGGCGCATGGTTTCCGCGCGTTCCTTGAAATAGGTCTCGGCCGCGGTGGAAACCAATTTTATGGCTTCGGCTTCGGCGTTGGCGCGGGTGATGCGGGCCTGCGCATCTCCTTCAGCCTTCAGAATTTCTGATTGCTTTTTGCCCTCTGCCTGCAAGATCTGGCTTTGCTTGATTCCTTCCGCTTCCAGAACGGCAGCGCGTTTCTCTCGTTCCGCTTTCATCTGACGAGACATCGCGTCAGTGATGTCTCGAGGTGGCTCGATCTTCTGCACTTCGACGCGCGTGACCTTGCAACCCCAGTTGTTGGTGGCTTCGTCCAAAACCTCCCGTAGATTCGTGTTGATCATGTCCCGCGCGACCAGCGTTTCATCGAGCGTGCGGTCTCCAATCAGGTTGCGCAGATTGGTTTGAGCCAGCGTGGTGCATGCGTATCCGAAATCCTGCACCTCATACTGAGATTTTACCGGATCGATCACTTTGTAATAGACAACTGCGTCCACTTCGACGGTGACATTGTCTTTGGTTATCAGCTTCTGCGGCGGCACGGTAATCACTTGCTCGCGCATATCCACGCGCACAATGTCGTCCACAAACGGAACGATAAATGTCAGTCCAGACTGCGCCATCGCGTGATATTTTCCCAGCCGCGTGATCAACCCTTTCTCATACTGCTTTACCGTACGCGCCGCTTTTGCCAGAGTCAGGAGCGCAAGGATGACTACCGCGATCAGAAATGTCGTAATTCCCACGTTTGAATCCATATCACCTCACTTCACCTTGAGTGTCACCCCTTCAACGGATTGCACCGCCACTACAGCTCCCAGTTCCCGCACCGAATCATCTGCGCTGGTCAGCTCTGCGCGCCAAGTTTCGTCACCCAGTTTCACCATGCCAGCAACTCGGGGGGCAATTCGCTTGGTAACTACGCCGGTCTTGCCGACCACCGCGTCGGCATTACTGGCATGGTCGTTCACGGTCAGTTTGGCTTTCAGCCGGCGCCGGAATAGCACCAGGTAGAGCAATGCGAGCACCGCGGCGGCCAGCAATCCGATGGTGGCCGATCCGAACAGCAGGCCAACCGCTCCGCCGGCCGTTAACGACCCGCCTACTAGGGCCAAATCAAAACCGGTCACCGCTCCAAGCGCCAATTCGATAATCACGCAGACAACGCCGCCAACCACTAACAGCCAGTTCGTCCAGGTTGCCAAGGCGGAACTCCTTTTGCCACAAGTGTTCGTGAAGGTAGCAGTGGCCAACTCCACGCGCAGTGACCGGGGATACAGAGCTCCGGTCTACCATCAAAAAATGCAGCCGTTACGCTCTGCGTCGAGATTTCTTTCCTGATTTCTTGAGCTTATCTGCGGCCGCCAATTCTCTTCGCCGTTTCCCGGCCCAGCCGGCTTTATTTACCTGACGGCCTCGCGCAATTCCTAGGGCATCGGCCGGCACATTGTCGGTGATGGCAGAACCGGCTGCGATATACGCGCCGTTGCCGATCCTCACCGGAGCAATCAATGCCGAATCGCTCCCGATGAAAACATGCTTGCCGATTGTCGTGGGATGCTTGTGGAATCCATCATAATTGCAGGTGATCGTTCCGGCCCCGATGTTGGAGTTCGCTCCAATTTTCGCGTCACCGAGATAGCTCAAATGCATGGCCTTGGTGCCTTCGCCAACAACACTCTTTTTGAGCTCGACGAAGTTTCCAATGCGCGCGCCGCTCTTTATATGTGTGAAAGCCCGCAACCTCGCAAAGGGGCCGACCACGGAGCCGGAATCCAGCCGACTCTGGGTCATCACGCAATAGGGTTCGACGACAACATCGTCTCCGAGCAGCATGTCCTGCAAAACGCTACCCGTCTTAATCACGCAGCGCGCGCCAATCTTTGTTTTTCCGAGCAATTGCACACCGGATTCGACACTTGTGTCTTCTCCTGCCACCACGTCTGAATCGATAACCACGGTTTCGGGCAATTGCATGGTTACGCCTTCTCGCATCAATGCTTCGCGTTTCCATTCACGGAAAGTGCGGTCTACTCCGGCAAGATCCGCCCGGGTATTGCACCCCAGAGTTTCCCGCGAGTCCGCGGCTATTTCCGCCAGCACCGTTTCCCCCTTGCTGTTCAGGATGACGATTGCGTCCGTGAGGTAGATCTCACGATGTTTGTTGTTCGGCTTTACCTGCGCCAGCGCCGGCCACAGTTTCGCGGCTGTAAAGCAATACATGCTTGAATTGATTTCGTTCAGTTCACGCTGCTCCGGCGCAAGTTGCGTTTCTTCGATAATTGCTGCGACTGCATCGCCGGATTTTCGCAAGATTCGACCATAACCCATGGGATCTGCCAAGACCGCCGTCAAAATGGTCGCCGCGGCATTTCCACTCTTATGCTTAGCCAGAAGTCCGCGCAGTGTCTGGGTCCGCACCAGGGGCGCGTCACCCGGAAGCACAATTACATACCTGGCATTCCCGATCACTCGCTTGGCCACCAGCAGGGCGTGACCGGTGCCGTTTTGCGGCTGCTGCAATACCGTCTCGACCGCAAGCGGCGCGCAGAGTTCCGCAACCTGGTCGGCTTGATGGCCGATTACAGCGATGGTCTTCTTCGCGCCAAGAGGCTGACAGGCTCGCACGACGTGCTCGAGAAGTGGGCGCCCTCCTGCTCGATGCAGCACCTTCGCGAGACTTGATCGCAGTCGAGTTCCTTTGCCCGCGGCTAGTATGAGGATTGCCAGATCTTTGTTTGCCATAGGCCAGCATTGTCCCGTGAGGAGGCCCATTTTGACAATGATTCTGTATTCCAAGCCTGACGGGAGCGAGTGAATCGGTCAGTCGGCGGCGGGGAGTAATACCGAGGTTTCCTTTTGTTCGCTTGCGGGTTCGTTCGTGGTTACCACCCAGGATGTAGAGTCTTTCAGAAGGCGGCTCACCAGCTGTGTATGTAGGGCATGGCCGGCTTTTCGCGCTTCGACGCGCCCGAGCAGCGGCAGTCCGACGAGCGCCAGGTCCCCAATCAGATCCAATGCCTTGTGCCGGCCAAACTCGTCCGGAAACCGCAGGGGTCCATTCATAATGCCATCTTTGGTCAATACGATGGCATTGTCGAGCGAACCGCCGCGTATCAAGCCCATGGCTCGCAAAGGCTCTATGTCGCTCTCAAAGCAGAACGTTCGTGCACGCGAAAGGATTTGGCGGAACGTCTCCGGATTCACGACCATTTCCACTTCCTGTTGCCCCACTTGTGGATGGGGAAAATCAACGTAACAGCGCACATGAAATTCGTCCGCAGGATAAATCCCGATTGAGCGGCCGTCTTCGACCACCTCCACAGGCTTAATGACCTTGAGATATTTGCGTTTGCGCCTTAGTTTGCGTATCCCTGCCCGGTCAATCATCTGCATGAATGGTTCCGCGGAGCCGTCGAGAATCGGAACTTCAATCGCATCAATGTCGATAAAGATGTTATCGATTCCACAGGAATAGATGGCCGCCAATAGATGCTCGGTCGTGGACAGCAGAACGCCTTGCTTCATCAAGCTGGTGGCGTAGCTGACTCGGGCTACGTTCGAGCCATGCGCTTCAATCAAGAACTGATCCAGATCGATGCGACGAAAGACAATTCCAGTGTCGGCAGGCGCAGGCATCAGGCGCAGCTTTCCATGGACTCCCGTGTGGAGCCCCACACCCTCGGTTCCGACCGGTTGATGAATCGTCGTCTGCAGCATGAGTGAGCTATCAGTATAGCAAACTGTCGGCCAAATCAAACCGACTTTGTCCTTATTTATCAACAGTTTACGAACATAGTTACCCCTTAAAAGATAATCGGTGTGTCTTTGATGCAACAATTAGTTGATTTCCGTGTCTCTGGCGTCTACCAAAGATTCTGCCGCCCCTTGATTCTTTCGTGAACTCCTCCAACTCTTCCGCCCGTCTACTCATCTGAATGCTATACTTCGATTTTGTTGCCTAAATAGGATGGTGCTGGATGAATCGTTGGGCTCGCGTCGGCATCTTGGCTGTTTCTGTGGTTATCTTTGGATGGGTGGGCTTGGGCCATGTCTTGGGCCGCACCGCAAACGACAAAGCGTACAAGTCGCTGGTCGTCTATAGCGAAGTCCTGCAAAAGATCCAGCAGGACTATGTCGATGAGCCGAACATGCACCTGGTGGAAGCCGGTTCTTTGCATGGTCTGCTTGAATCGCTGGATTCTGAATCGAGCTACCTGACTCCTCGCGAATACACCGAGTACAAACAAAAGGCTGCCACCACGAGTACCGGTGAAACGGGACTGAATCTCAGCAAGCGTTTTGGGTACATCATCGTAACTTCGGTCATCCCCGACAGCCCCGCGGACAAAGCCGGGCTTCACAGCGGCGACATTTTTGAATCCGTCGCCGGTTTCACAACCCGGGAAATGTCCGTTGGCCAGGCTCAGAATCTGCTCTCTGGCCCCATCGGTACGGGAGTGAAGGTAGGCGTGATTCGCCGCGGCAAGACAGACCCTGATGAGGTCGAGTTGGTGCGCACGAAATCTACTCCTTCGAAACTGGTCGCGCAACGGATCGATAACGAGACTTTGGCGTTCCGCTTCTCTTCGATCGACGCGGGCCGCGCGGAAGAATTGCGTGTCAAGTTGCAGGAAGCTGGCAAATTGGGTGTCAGCAAAATCATTTTGGATTTGCGGGAATGTGGACGCGGATCGGTTCCCGAGTCAATTTCCATCGCTCGCTTGTTTGTGCCTTCCGGTACGTTGACTTCGCTCCGGGGCCAGACCGTCCCCGAACAGATTTTCGCCGCTGATCCAAGCAAGCTGGTCTGGAAAGGACCTGTGTCCATCTTGATGGATGGAACGACCACCGGTGCCGCGGAAGTTCTTGCCGCTTCGCTTGCCAACACCAAGCGCGGCGACCTTGTTGGCGATCGCACCTTTGGACTGGCTTCCGAGCAGAAGTTGATCACTATGGACGATGGAGCCGCTCTCATCCTTACCGTGGCCAACTACTACAATGCCGATGGCAAGCCCATACTCGAAGAAGGCGTCGCGCCGACGGAAGTGGTTCGGGCCTCGTTGAGCGCGACTGACGACGGCGACGACGGGGATGACAACTCCTCGACGAGCAATCAGAAAGAGCCACCGCTCGGTCCACGACCTCTCTCATCCGACGACCTGATCCTCCGCCGAGCACTCGAATTGCTGAAGAACCCGGTCAAGAAAGCCGCCTGATTCGCTCGTGCCGAGACGCTCGCCGGCCGTGCGGCGAACCCGATCTGTAATTCTGCTTTGTTTCCTAGGGGGGCTGACGTTTGCCTCCATCAGCTGCGACAAGCCAAAATCGCGAGAAACTTTCCGAAATACTGCTCCCCATGCGGTTCAACCACAGGGTAGGCACTCCCCGCGCCTGGCAATCATCATCGATGATGTTGGCAGTGATCCTACAGCGGTGGATGCAATCTTTGCTTTGCCCTATCCGCTTACGCTCTCTGTCCTACCTGACCATCCGCGGTCTACCGCGATTGCCGAGGAAGCACATCGACGTGGATATCAGCTCATGCTCCACTTGCCCATGGAATCACAAGCGAACGAATCTCCCGAGCCGCGAGAATTGCGCGTAGGTATGCCGTTGTCGGATGTTTCAAACCTGCTTGGCGAGATGCTCCAGAGCGTGCCCTATGCTGTTGGTGTCAACAACCATCAGGGCTCCCTTGCCACTTCCGATCGACGACTGATGGCGGAGCTGATGCCACTGCTGCGTGCCAGAAGTTTGTTCTTCATCGACAGTCGCACGACCGCTGCAACCGTGGCCTACAACACCGCAGAACGCGAGGGGGTTCACTCCGGCTTTCGCAATGTCCCCTTTCTCGATGATATTCCCCTCGAATCGGCCGTACGCCATGAACTGGAAATCGCTATTCATGATGCAAAGGAAAAAGGAGAAGTCATCGTGATCGGTCATCCCCATCCGGAAACGTTGCGCGTTTTACGGGAACTCTTGCCCCGCCTGCCGTCCCAGGGCGTTGAACTGGTCTATGTCTCGGCTCTAGTGCACTAATCAGCCGACGGCCTCGACAGATCGGGAGGGCTGCTCCTGTTTGGCCGGAAAGAGCAGCGCCACCACCAGGAATTGCAGCCCCATGGTCATGAAACAAAATACGCTTCCCTCCGGACCGACGCTTCCCCCCGTCAGCCACTTCGCTCCATGAAGCAGCGAATCGGACAGATGTCCTTGCAATACCGTGCCGCTGTTGGGCACGGAAAAGAGAAAGGTCTCACCCCAGTCGAAACTGGCGTGAAGCCCAACCGCGTACCAAAGATTTCCCGTCCTACGAAGGGTGAAACAGAAAAATAGCCCCACCACCGCCACGCTCGCCGCTCCGACCAGACCCTCTCCAGGATTGCCGAGGTGTACCGCCCCAAATCCCAAAGAGAGCACCAATGCTGCGGGCCAGAAGCCAATCCCATCGCCGAGGGTAAACTGCGTATAGCCGCGAAAAAGAAATTCTTCAAACAATCCTACGACAAAGAAAAACAAAAGATGAAAAGTTCCCCAACGAACGATCTGACTTCCCTGCAAGACAAGGGGACCAAATGAATAGCCGCCAAAGACGGTGATCAAGCCGATCAATGTGCAAATTTCTACCATCCCGAACAGGAACCCCAACCAGAATTTCCCGCCAAGGAGACCTTGCAAGGGAAGGCCATAGTCACCCAGAGGGCGTTTCTCCCATTGGGACATAAACCGGGCTGCACCGATGACCACGGCAAAACAGATCATTTCCTGCACCAATAGCGCTCGCGGAGAAGGGACTCCCGTCGGCCCGAGCGTCACGCGCGCTACGAGTACAATCCCAGCGCTCAACAGAATGACAATCAGGAGGTACACCAACAATCGCCATCCTGCCCGCAATCCTTCAGGCCCGTGAATAAAATTCGTGGGCGGAGTTTGCGAGGTTTCTAGCGGAGCTGATTGTTGCGGTTCGGTCGGCGGTGCTTGATGCAAATCCATCCTCGCTCCTTGGTTCGGTTCTGCTCTAGTCTGACGCCGGATTTAACATTGTACGATTCTTCGGTGCCGATCAGTCGGAAGTTGTAGCAAGCCGGAACTGACCACACAACTCCCACCCATTAACCGATATAGTGTACGCTACCGGTTAGAAGGTTCCGAACTTGCTCCGGGCCCCCACTATGAAACCTTCGGATACAAATTCTTCGACGCAGCTGATTGCCGGTCGACTCGCGCTCGATTTCGCCAATACCGCGGCTCATGCGCAGGATCTGTCCTGGAACGATTTCATCACTTTTTTGACCGATGCCAAGGTTGTCACGGAAGAGCGCTCCGCACGCCTGCGAACGCTTCCGTCCTCTGAGCCACTCGCCGTGGAGGCGGTGCTGGCTACGATTCTGCATCTGCGGGAAGCTCATCTGGCCATTTTTTCTGCGATCGCCCGTAAGAAGCCCTTTGCCAGGACCACAGTCGAGCCTGTGAATCAGATCCTGCGCATCACCGAAGGCCACGATGAACTGGTACCATACGGCGGAGCTTGGCGTCTTGAATACATCGCCCGGGAGCAGGGCCTCGAGTGGCTGCTTGCCGCCATTGCGCGCTCTGCTGCCGAACTCCTGCAAGAAGGCCCGGAAGCCCCCATCCGCCGCTGCGCCAACCCCAAATGCCGTTTGTTTTTCTATGACGATTCTCGCACGCACCGCCGCCGCTGGTGTTCCATGGCCACTTGTGGAAACCGCCACAAAGTGGCCGCCTTCCTTCAACGGAAGCCCAAACCCAGTCCTTAGTTTCTATGCTTGCGCTTCGTTGGCAGGAGCCGCTTTGCTGCCGATTCTCGAACTATGAAACGAATCGGCGAGGTACACATCTAAGCCTCTATGCAAAATCCTGTGACCAAACTTTCGACAGCGGTCATCGGCCTGACGCTGGCTGTCTCGGCCGCCGGGCGCGCCAGTGCTCCGGTGCCTGCGTCGGCCCGTTTACGCACTTTCGAATTCAATTATCAGGTTCACGTCCCGGCTACCAAAGCGACAGATGAAAAGCTGCTCGTTTGGGTTCCGCTTCCGCAAGATGACGAATATCAGAAGATCGAAGACTTGCACATCGACAGCTCAGTCTGGTTCAAACAAGGGCATGACAGCTCCTACGGGAATCCCTTTGCTGAATTTCATCCCGATGCCAAACAGCTCGGTTCCGGCTTTGACACCACGATTCGCTTCGTCGCTGTTCGCTACGAGCACAAAGTCCCGCTAGACTCTGTTCAGATGGCAAGGAGTACTGGCAAAGCCGCAGGCAATCCTGCTCTACAACGCTTTCTCGAACCAGGCAAGTTGGTACCTCTTGATGGCGCGATTGCAGACCTCGCCAGAGAACACACCGCAGGCGACACGACGGAGTTCGCCAAGGCCCGGCACATTTATGACTACGTCGTTTCGACAATGCAGTATGACAAAACCGGCGAAGGATGGGGCCGCGGCGATGCGGTGTGGGCCTGCAGTTCGAAGCGCGGGAACTGCACCGACTTTCACTCCCTATTGATTGGCATGATGCGGGCCCGCGGAATCTCTGCTCGCTTTGAGATCGGCTTCCCTTTGCCTGCCGGTAAGACCGAGGGAGACATCCCCGGTTACCATTGTTGGGCCGAATTCTATTTGGATGGAACCGGCTGGATCCCCGTAGACGCCTCGGAAGCGTGGAAAAACCCCGCCAAACGCGACTATTTCTTTGGTGCACACGACGAAAATCGCGTCTTTTTCAGCTATGGCCGGGATCTTCACCGCTCCCCCGAACAAAAAGGCGCTCCGCTAAACTACTTCATCTATCCCTACGCCGAACTGGAGAGAAAGCCTTTCTCGGGCCTGCAAACTCATTTTTCTTTTCATGACCTCGCCGCAGTCCAGGCCTCTTCGGCAAATTAGTTCCCCGGGACAGTTGCCTGATTCGCGCCAGCACGGAGTTCCCCATTGAGGCGTCTCCCCGGGCGAGCTATCCTAGGCTTGCCCGAGTAAAGTGAAAAGGGGATAGCATGCGGTTCAAATCAACTACATTGACGACTGCCATTCTACTTGCCGCTTGCAGTTACACGGTCGCCCGATTGGCGGCCCAAAGTCCACAGGAGCCTTCCATCGCGGATGCCGCACGTCAAAATCGCCAACAGAAGAAAGCTGCCCCGCAATCCGGGACCGTCATCACCAACGACACTCTGAATCCTTCCGCGGCTGGCAATCCGAAAACGGCAACTTCGCCAAGCCCAGCACCACCGGTCGCCGCCTCCTCCGAACCTTCCTCTGAAGCGCCCACCCCTGCCGGCGCTTCCGCTTCCACGCCAGCCGCGAAATCCGAACTGTCTCGGGAAGACGCCAATAAACTCAAGGCTGAAATTGCCACCATCAAGCAGGAACTGAAAGACAAACAGAGTGAAGTCGAACTGCTACAGCGGCTTTTGAACCTGGATCGCGAAGCACTGCTTAGCAAACCGGATTCATCGCGGGATGCCGACGGTAAGGCAAAGCTAGACGCGGAGCAGCAGGATCTCGACCAGAAAATCGAACAATTTGAGAAACTTAAGGCCAAGTTGCAGAGCGTCGCACCCGAATTGACTGCTGCAGGAGCTCCTCCCAAATCCTGACTCCTCCGGCTCCGCCGTCCGCCAAATCTTTGGAATCCACAGGGCTATTGCGGACCTAGGATCACGGGCAGCCCGTTCCTCGAGTTCCCCACAATCACCACCTTGGAGTTTGCGCTAGTCGCCAGTTTTTCGGTCGCCTCGATGCCCTTCCATTCAAGCAACTGCGGGCTGATTCCCTGCGCGACGATCTTCTGGAAGTCTGCAATACCCTGGGCCTCGATCCTTTTTCTTTCCGCTTCCTGCTTCTCTTTCTGCAATATGAAACTCATGCGCAATGCATCCTGTTCCGCCTGCTGCTTCGCCTCGATGGAGCCCTTCAGAAGCGCCGGCAGTTGAACGTCTCTCAACAGGACATTTTCCACGATCATACCCCGGGCACCCAGCTGCGTAGACAATTCGTCCTGAATCTGCTGCTGCACCAGTTCGCGCGCATTCGTATACAGCGCGTTTGCGGTGTGCGCGGAAGTGGATGCCCGAATCGCAGCGCGTAACGTAGGTTCAACAATCTTCTCGACATAATTTGGCCCGACCTTCTGAAATACATCAGCGGCTTTGGTGCGATCGAGATGGAATAGCAGCGAAGTATCCAGCGCCAGGATCAACCCTTCGTTGGAGGGGACGTTGGCACTCTCTTTGAGCGATTGCGTCTGAATCGACAGTTTCTGAACGGATTTCAGAGGGTTGATCAGGTGGATGCCTTCCCCGAGCGTTTCCCCCGTTACGCGGCCGAATAATGTCAGCACACCGACATTCCCGGTTGGTATGGAAACCACAGAAGAAAAAAACAGGATTACCGCCAGCACAAATCCCAGAATCTTCAACACCTTTGCTCCGAACCCGCCCAAACTTCGCATTGCCGGCATATCCCGCAAATTGAAATCACCCGTCGTGTTTACCATGGTGTTCCCTCCGCCTTGGGGCTGCTAACGCCTATTATCCTCGTCTTGTACTACGGTGGGAGAGCGGCTTTCATTTCGTTTCCAGTTCGCCAAGAGACACTTTGCCATCGGATTTCCTGTAAACTCTCGGGGCGATTTTCCACAGCACAGTTTTGAAATATTCATCCATAATTCTTTTCCTGTTGACTCGTACTTCCCTTGGCGACAGAATGCCGCGAATCTGTTTTTTTCAGCCTGCGAATATTTCGTGCCGCCAGGGTGAGCTCACTCCCCAGAGTGAGATGGCTGCAGACAAGAGAGCGAAAATGGCATTTCTGCCTGGTTCTACCGTTCAGTGTGTCAATTCACGGTGTGAAGCAAGGGGCCATTGGGTAAAAGCCGAACAGATCGGTTCGGAAAATTGTCCGAAATGCGGCGAGTCTCTCCGCAACGTTCCGCCCCCGCTCATGCCACGTCATCATTTCCGGCCGAGACCTCTTGCTCCGCGACCGCCCATGCGCCCCCGATAAAGGAGAAGGCCAGAGGTTTTTGCCCCTGGCCTTGTTTTTTCCGGAAAATCATCACCTGTTATCCCTCGACGAGTCCTCGTTCGAGCATCTCGTCGTCGCTCAACCACAGATCGGGAATATTCGCCGAACCTAACCGAAGTATATCCTCGAGTGCTCCCCGCACTTCCCTCAGACGGAAATCCACGCCGATCCGTTCCAGCAGGTCAATCAAGGCTTGCGCGCCTTCGGCGAGCATTGCCTTGGGTCTCACCCCGATGCGATCCAAGCGGTGATAGGTCACAATGTAGAACGCGCTCAGTCCAGCCCCGTGTCTCACGATGTGCAGAAATCCTCTTGTTCGAGGCTGGTTCGGCGTTTTCCTTGCTACGAGTGCGATTCCATTCGGGAGTGCGCTCATGCCTTCTCTCTTTCTCTGCCAATCGCCTTAACTGCAACCGCTCGTGCTGCCGCAGTTTTCGCACTTGTAGCAGGCTCCGTTTGGCACCATCAGCATGCCGCATTCAGAGCAAGTCGGCGCACCTTCGTGGGCGTCTCGAGGTTTGGCATTCGCTGGTTCCGTTCCAATCGGCCCAGGGGTTGGCGGCGCCACCAATACTTGGCGTACAGGAGCCTCCGCACCATTCAGTTTCAAATAATCAGAGGAGAGGAACCGTCCCCCCAGCCATCGCGCGATATAATCCAGCACCGAGGTTGCAAACCGGATATTCGGATTGGCCGAAATACCGCTGGGTTCAAAACGCGTGTTCACTAATTTGTCCACGAACACTTTCAATGGCACGCCATACTGCAATCCGAGCGAAATTGTCAGCGCCAAGCCGTCCATCACGCCGGACAGCGTGGACCCTTCTTTGGACATCTTGATGAAGATTTCTCCCGGCCGCCCATCGGGATACATGCCAACCGTGATGTAGCCTTCATGACCACCCACACTAAACTTGTGGGTAACCGACAGCCTTTCCACGGGCATTTTTTCACGCTGTGTTCGTGCAAACAGTTCCCGCTGCTCGGGTTCTAGCATGGCGGTCGCCTGCTTTTCCGTTTTCTTGTTTCCGGCCGCGCTCAGCGGTTGTGAGCGCTTCGAATTGTCTCGGTAAATGGCCACGGCCTTCAAGCCAAGTTTCCAGGACTCCACATACGCGTTCATGATGTCTTCGATGGTCGACTCTTCCGGCATATTGATGGTTTTGCTGATTGCGCCGGAAAGAAACGGTTGTGCCGCAGCCATCATCTTCACGTGCCCGCGCCAGGCGATTGACCTTCCTCCGGTTGTAGCCAGCGAACAATCGAATACCGGCACGTGCTCCTGTTTCATGTAGGGAGCGCCATCGATTTTTCCGTTCTTGTCGATATAGCTGACAATCTCGCTGGTCTGTTCCGGTGTATAGCCAAGCTTCAGCAGCGCTTGCGGCACGGTGTTGTTTACAATCTTGATCACTCCGCCGCCTACAAGTTTCTTGTATTTGATCAGCGCCAGATCCGGCTCGATTCCGGTGGTATCGCAATCCATCATGAAGCCGATGGTTCCGGTCGGTGCCAGTACAGTCACCTGGGAATTCTTGTAGCCGTACTTTTCCCCCAATTCCAAAGCGGAATCCCATGCACCCTGCGCGCCCATATACAACTCGGCTTGCACGTGATCCGGCTTGATGCCGCGCATTGCGTTCCTATGCATGCGGATCACCTCCAACATCGGCTCACGATTGACGGGGTATCCCGGGAAGGCTCCCTTCTTCTCCGCAATCCGCGCCGACTGCGCATACGCTTCACCGCACATCAGCGCCGTGACGGCCCCGGCGACATCACGTCCTTCGTCGGAATCGTACGGCAACGCCATGGACATCAGCAGTGCGCCGAGGTTGGCGTAACCCAGCCCGAGCGGTCGGAAATTGTGTGAATTCTCTTCGATCTTGGGTGTCGGATAGCTGGCGTTGTCCACCAGAATCTCCTGCGCCGTAATCGTCACATCCACTGCGTGCTTGAACGAATCCACATCAAACTGCCCTTGTGGTCCCAGATACTTCATCAGGTTCAAGGAAGCCAGGTTGCAAGCCGTGTCATCAAGGAACATGTATTCGGAGCAAGGATTGCTAGCGTTAATTCGCGCGGTATTCTTCGAGGTGTGCCACCGGTTGACGGTCGTATCGTACTGCATGCCGGGGTCGCCGCAATGCCACGTAGAATCGGCAATCTTGCCGAGCAGTTCCTTCGCGCTCAGCTTTTCATTCGGTTGCCCATCAATCACGTTCTTGGTCCACCAGTCCTTGCCTTCTTCCACCGCACGCATGAACTCGTCGGTCACGCGCACCGAATGGTTCGCATTCTGGAAAAAGATGGAGCTATAGGCTTCGCCATCGATCGCGGAGTCATATCCCTGCTCGATCAGGACATGTGCTTTTTTTTCTTCCTTAACCTTGCTCTCGATGAAGTCGACGATGTCCGGGTGTTCGATATTCAGGATCACCATCTTCGCCGCGCGCCGCGTCTTTCCGCCGCTCTTAATGACCCCGGCAAACGCATCGAATCCCTTCATAAAACTCACTGGCCCCGAGGCAATGCCTCCGCCCGACAGCGTTTCCCGGCTCCCGCGCAAGGTCGAGAAGTTTGTACCCGTCCCGGAACCCCATTTAAAGAGCATGCCTTCCGTCTTCGTCAAACCCATGATCGATTCCATGTTGTCCTGGACGGAGTTGATGAAGCACGCCGAGCACTGCGGCTTGGCCTGCACGCCGACGTTAAACCATACCGGCGAGTTGAAGGCCATCTTCTGCTCCACCAACAGGTGGGTCAGATCGTCACGGAACGCATCGCGCGAGGCGGCGTTGGCAAAATAGCCGCCCGCTTCTCCCCACTTCACAATGGTATTCACCACACGGCTGATTAGTTGCCGGACCGATCCCTCGCGCTGCGCCGTCGCCGGCTTGCCGTGGAAATACTTGCTAGCGACGATGTTGGTCGCCGTCTGCGACCATCCCTTCGGTACCTCAACATCTTCCTGCTTGAAGATCGTCACACCCTTTTCGTTCCCGATGTGGGCCGTGCGCTTTTCCCATTCGACTACATCAAATGGCGAATTCTTTCCGTCGGTGAAGTATCTTTCGAATACAAGTCCGCTCGAAACATCTGCACCCGCCGTCTTTTTCACTGTCTCTACTGCATTACCTTCCAATGCTGACTTCACCGTTGCCATTCCATTCCTCCCCGCCGCAGGTCCCGTTTTCGAAAGCGAGGAACCTTATTTTAACTTCCCTTGTCGCCCAAGGTGCCGCACTCCACTCTTGTGGGCGGCCGCTCATCCTCATGGTCACCTGAAAGCTTTCCATCCCGAAACTACCGCAAACAGCGAATGCGCCGCCCGTGCCGGTGATTTCTCGCACACGGCCGAACAACTCATCTCCGCGACCAACGAATTCCGCGGAGCGAAACACCTCGCGTTCGTTTTTTACGGTGATTCCGGGTTGGAGCATGGGTAATGCCGGACCAAGGCAATCCCCGACTCGGTCCGTCTGGCGCTTCCACGTCCCCCGAATCTGGAATCGCAGTATCAATCTGTGCGATGACGGTGTCAAGAGAAAATCACAAAATCTAGCTAATTTTTTCTCTAAGTGCCTATATCTTGTGGTGCGGTTCTCCGTGCCGCAGTGTTTCGACTCCCTTTTCTTCCCTCGCCGTTTCTCCTAAACTCTTCTGGCACAGTTCTCTATGCGTTTTTCCGCTCGCATTTTCGTTCTGACTCTCCTTGGCACTCATCTGCTCGCTTCCGCTCCGCGTTGCAGTTCGAGGAATGATGTTCCTGTCCCCACTTCCGCAAAAAAAATCTTCATCCCCGGCGTACACAACGCCGGAAAGATAAACGATCACCTCTATCGTGGTTCTCAGCCAAGCCTCCATGAACTTTCGGAATTAAAAAAAATCGGTGTAACCGCGGTGATCGATCTACGCGCCGAATTTCCACAGACAGCCGAACAAGAGCGCATTCGCGTAGAGGCCCTGGGAATGCGTTTTCACCGCATTCCCATTGGCGGTTTTTCCAATCCAAATGATTCCGACCTCGTTCGCTTCTTTCAGGTGCTACGCGATTCTTCTTCGCAAGCAGTCTTTGTTCACTGTGAGTTTGGCAGGGACCGTACCGGTGTAATGATCGCCGCCTATCGCATCGCGTTTGAAAATTGGTCTTCTGATCAGGCTCTCGCCGAGATGATGCAGTTTGGTTTCAACAGTGCGTGGCATCCATCGATGATCACCTTTGTCCGCAATCTCCCCCTACGGCTGCAATC
The DNA here is from genome assembly GCA_963741165.1 of Candidatus Acidiferrales bacterium. Lineage (GTDB taxonomy): Bacteria > Acidobacteriota > Terriglobia > Acidiferrales > UBA7541 > Acidiferrum. The sequence continues at coordinate 158,725 of CAVUHB010000007.1, forward strand.
GGATGCGCAGCTAAGAAAAGCAGTAAAGCCGGATTGATCGGAACACTATCTGCGTGAGCAAACTACGGTTCCTGTTTAACCCAGTACCCTCGTACCACGCAGAACGTGACTCCCGCTTCATTCCGTCTACACTGCCTTACCTCTATGCTCTTCTCTGATAGTTGAGTGCATGGACTAGTGTCTTCTGAGGTGAGTCAGGTGAACGTTGGGCGATACCAGGTTCTCGAGACGCTCGGTACCGGCGCTCACAGTCGCGTGGTTCGCGGCTTTGATCCGCTCATCGACCGCGGCGTCGCCATAAAGCTGTTTTCCCCGGAACTTGCCCGTGGTGAAGGCCGCAGCCGCTTTCTCAGGGAAGCTCGGGTCGTCGGCCAAATCTCCCATCCCTCGATTATCACCCTGCACGACATCGGTATAGAGGAATCGACCCTAACCCCCTATCTTGTTATGGAGTTGGTCGAAGGGCAATCACTAGAGAAAATCCTCTCCAAGGGAAGCATTCCCTTCCCTGCCGCTTGCAACTGGGCCGCGCACGTCGCAGTGGCCTTGGCCGTAGCTCACCGACGCGGGATCATCCATGGCGATGTGAAGCCAGCGAACATTCTGATCACTCACGACAATCGGGTGAAACTAACCGACTTCGGTATGGCACGTCTTGCGAGCCACGATAGTGGCGATACGTCGCTGCTTGGAACTCCCGCTTATTGGTGCCCCGAACAGATCCACGGGCGCCCGCAGGATTCCCGCTCCGATCTGTTTTCACTTGGTGTTGTACTCTATGAAATGTTAACCGGTATCTCTCCCTTTGCCGGTGATTCGCTGCAAAGTGTCTGTAATCATGTACTTTCCTCTACCCCTCTTCCCGCTACACAGAGCAATCCATCCTTGCCCGCTCTCATCAATGAAGTCCTTGCAGGCTGCCTTGCAAAAGACCCCAAGAATCGTTTTGCTTCCGCTGATCTGCTGGCGGAACAGCTTTTTCCTCTGGCGCGACGTAAACCCGTTCCGAGTCAGCCTGTCGCGGTGGACACCTCGTTGCGTAACCGAGCAGCCCGGCTACTTCGTTCCGCCTGACAACATTTCTTGCAAATCGGCCCTGACCATACCCCGATTCCTCTCGTCTATACTGCCAGAGGTGAGCGTCATGGATTCACATAAGCTTTTCCGCGTCCTGGCAGTCGTGGTGTGGTGCGCCGTCGCCCTTACCACTGTGAGCCGCGCAGTTTCTAGCCGCCGTTCCGTCCGGATCTCCGCGGGTCCTGATGATGCCATCCGAAGTTGTTCCGATCTCAATATCGAATTCGAGAATCGACACGCTGTCGTTCAATCCGAGGAACGAACCATCCGCAAATCAGAGGTCTCGACACTTCGAATAGAGGCCGAATCAAATGGCGGATTGCAGGTGGAAGGCTCTGACAAGAACGACTACTCCGTCACGCTTTGTAAAGCCGCTGATCCTGCCGGCAATGCACAAGATGTACTCTCGAGGATTCATCTGACAATCGAGAACGGGGAAGTCACCGTTGCCGGTCCCACTTCGCACGATCGCTGGACCGCGCATCTGCTCGTAAAGGCTCCCAAAGGCGCGTCGCTCGATCTAGAAGCCAACAACGGTCCATTGGGGCTGTTTCGCGTAGATGGCAACGCGAAAGTTCGTGTTCAGAACGGCCCGATAACGATTAGCGGTTGCAACGGTGATTTCGATCTTAACGCAGATAATGGCCCGGTCACATTAGAGGGCAATAGTGGAAAGCTTCGACTGGACGCGCAGAATGGTCCGGTTACCGTCTCTCTGAATGGCTCGAACTGGAATGGCTCGGGAATCGAAGCGCACGCAAACAACGGACCGCTCACACTGCGAATTCCCGAAGGGTATCAATCGGGCGTATTGGTCGAATCTGACGGGCACAGTCCATTTCGTTGCCACGCAAGCGTGTGCAGCGAGGGTCGCAAGAGTTGGGATGATGATCGCAAGAGCATCCAGTTCGGCTCCGGCCCGACAAGGGTACACCTCTCTACAGTTAACGGCCCGATCGCCGTCAACTGAACGCGAACCCTCGGAATGCGGTTAAGGCGTTGCTTTGCTTGAAGCGGGCCCGGATTGGCGTGCAAGCGCGACAGCTAAACTGCCACGGGCACACAGCAAAGGTTTGCTGGCCCTGGTACCGGATGGCGTGGCTTGTGGCGAAAAGCGAGTGGCTTAGGAAAAGAAATTTGTTCTTGGGGGTTAGGCTATTCGTAGCGCAGCGCTTCCACGGGATCCAGTTTGGCGGCCTTTACCGCAGGCCAGACACCAAAGATCAGCCCGATGGTTACGCTAACAAGAATTCCTGTTGCAGCCGCCCAGAAGGGCACCACACCGGGCCATTGCAGTGTTAGGCGGATCAACAGCACAAGCAAAAACACCAATATCAGCGCGATCAATCCGCCCATGCCGGTAAGCGTCATGGCCTCCAGCAGGAACTGCCAGGTGATATCTTTGCGCTTCGCACCAATCGCCTTGCGCAATCCGATTTCGCGGGTTCGTTCCGTTACGCTGACCAGCATGATATTCATCACGCCCACGCCTCCGATTAACAACCCGATTGCACTCAGTACAATCATCGCCAGGTACACCATCATCATGATGCTATGAAAGTTCGATACTTCCTGTTCCGCTGTAGCAATCGAAAAATTGTCTTTTCCGCCAAACGGCACATTCCTGCGGCGCTCGAGGACTTCCGTCATCTGGTCCACGGCTTGATCGAGCATTTTCGGATAAGCCTGCGCCCGCATCTGTATTTCGTCCGCTTCCGGATAGGTCTTCTTGAACGTGCTAAAGGGGATAAGCACGCGTCGGTCTTCATCCCCCATTCCAAATCCACCTTTGGGCTTTTCGACCACCCCGATCACTTTGAAATCGGTTCCATCGATCATGACGTCCTTGCCGATCGGGTGACCCTCGGGAAATAACACCGGTGCAACGTTCTGTCCTAACATCACCACTTTTTCTTTGTGGAGGTCGTCGCCTTCGCCGATAAACCTTCCTTCGAGCGTAGTCGCGTTCGCGTACACTTCGCCGAAGTTCGGCTGTACCCCGCGGAAATCAATACCAGTCACTTCACCGTCCTTGGTCCGCACGGCGTGTTCTTTGCGCCAGTTTGTCTGAATAAAAACGGTAACGTCCTTCACTGCGGGGCTTTGTTCCTTCAATGCGATTGCGTCTTCTACCGTCAGCGGCTTCCGTTGCTGTTCTTCGAGAGGCGGTGGTCCTCCGTGACGCCCCTGGTCCCATTTGGTGATGAATGCAGTGTCCGCACCATACTGATTAATACTCTCTTGAATCTGGTGGTCAAATCCCGTCAGCAGCGCTGCCACCAGCATGATCACGCTGACTCCCAAAACAACGCCAAATACGGTCAGGGCGCTGCGCAATTTGTGCGTTCGGAGCGTGTCCATTGCTTGTCGGAGGTTTTCGCCGTATGCCTGCGCCATGGTGTACCCTACCCGTCCGCGCGCAGCGCTTCGATCGGATCCAGCTTCGCCGCTCGCATTGCCGGAAAAATTCCAAAAAAGAGACCAACCGCCGTCGATAGACACAGGGAAAGGATTACGGCTCCCAAGGGAGTCTCCATCGGGAACGAGAAAACTTTCTTTACAAAGAATACAATCGAATAGGCGGCCAATATTCCGATGAATCCGCCGGTAGATGCCAACACTGCCGATTCCGTCAGGAATTGCAGCAGGATGTGCTTCTTCCGTGCCCCGAGCGACCGTCGCAATCCGATCTCCCGTGTGCGTTCCGTCACGCTGGCCAGCATGATGTTCATGATCACGATGCCGCCGACCACCAGGAACACGCTGACCAATGCCATGGCCACGAATGCCAGATTACCCGTCAGGTCGTGCCAAAGTGCCATGATTGAATCGGAACCGAGAATCGCGAAATTATCCGGAGCGTCGTAGGGAATGTGCCGCCAGGCCCGGAACAACATTCGCGCTTCCTCTTTGCTAGCTTCCACCAATTCCGCGCTCGGTGCCTGCACGAAAATCGCCACCCAGTCCTCGTCGCGGTGCCAACCTTTTCGGTACGTACTAATCGGCATGATCATGTAATTGTCTTGCGATTGTCCGAAAGCCGTGCCCAGCGCCTCCGCCACGCCGATAATTTCGTACGTATGCGTTTGCACACGAATTGTTTTCCCGATCGGGTCGACATTCGGAAAGAATTTCTTGGTCAGGTCGGGACCGACAAATACGACATCGGAACGATGCTCTTCATCGGCCGGAGTAATGAATCGTCCCAGTTCTACGTTCATGTTTCTGACGTCGGCAAAATTTGAAGTGGCGCCCATCATGGAAACATTTTCCATGGTGAGATTTCCGCTGCGAACCTGCACGTTTCGGTCTTCCTCGGCCGCCACGGCCTTGCTAAGCTTCATATTGTCGCGAAGCCGTTCGTAGTCTTCCATCGTGACCAGCGGCCGCTTTTGCGCTTTGATCCACATGTCGCGGCTGGTGATGATTCCGAAGCGGTCCACGATGTACACGTTCGATCCCAGGTCCGCCACTTTATCGGCCACGTATCGGTTCAATCCCTCAATCACACTCATTACCGATACCAGTGTGGTGACCGCCAGAATCACTCCAAGTAGAGTCAGAAAGCTGCGCAATTTGTGGGCGCGCAGGGCGTCGAGCGCAAGCTTGAGGGTCTCGGCAAAGGTAATCCACGCTGACTTTATCCCTCGCGCTCGTTCCTGAGACACGAAGGTGCCGGCGGTTAGACGCGGTACGCCGGTCAGACTGTCCATTGGGGTCACACCCACATCGGGCTCCTACTGTAGATAAGACGCACCACCCCCCGGTTTCGTTCCCCGACTTGGGTGGACAAATCGATGGTTTACAGGGAGGAAGGCCACTGCTATCGATACGTTGGTATTGTAGCGAATCTATCGGCGTACGGGCCAGAAAAACACCGCTATGCCCAGCCGTGCATCCAACCAAAAAGTCACAAAGTGTTCGTATCCCAGGATAGTCTTACTGTACTATTTTCTATGGCTTACATCATGCCCAACGTCTCTTCGAGGAAACTTAGAATCTTGCCGATCTCCATCGTACTCCTTTTCGCTGGCCCTCTCTCGCCCCGCCAGGTCGCTACCCAGGACTCGGCAGAAGTCAAGGGGGACGTTTTCGACCGGGTGATTGCCAATCAAAAGCGCATGGAGGCGTTTCTTGATGCCTATGAACGCATCCAGAGAATTGAGATTCGCAAAACGGGGAGTGATGCGAATCCTTCGGAAATAAAAGTTTGGCGCTTATTCCCGGGCGGTCCTGCTCTGCACAAGATACCGCTTTCGCCATCCGGAACGCCGACAAGCACGCTGACTTACCGCAATGAACTCGAGAAGTTGGCAAAATACCTGACCTGGGCCAGCCAGTCAGGCCAATCGCAAAGGGACGCGTACGCCAAAATGGAGCATAAGCGCAAGGAAAGGAATGACCTTCTCGCTTCGACGCACGAAGCCTTCCTGTTCACACCCTTGGGCCAAGAACCCCGCGGCAATCAGATCCTGAACAAGTACAGCATGACCCCGAATCCTAAGTTTCACCCAACTACCCGTAACGCAGTCGTCTTCAGCAAGGTCAGCGGGTTTGTCTGGATTGACGAGCAGTCCGGCGAACTGGCCCGTATCGAAGGCACCGTGACCGAAGATATCTCGATCGCTATGTTCCTTGCCAAGGTATACAAGGGAAGCCATTTCATGCAGGAGCGCTATGAATTTGCTCCGGGAGTCTGGCTGCCAAGCTACGAGCAGTACGACTTCGATGGGCGGAAGTATCTTCTTTCTTTCTCAATACATGAACGCACTTTCTATTCGGGGTACAAGAAGGTTGGCCCCCCCTCAGAGGCTGTAAGCCTCGTCCGTGCTGAATTGGACAAACTGCCTGCTGAATAGACCTTTTCAGGCGCCCCTTGCGATAAACTGACTGCAAGGTACTAGTCCCACCAGGCTGCCGGAGGTGTTGTGTTCCGATGGCTCTCGATCTTTGTACTTCTTTTCGCTGCGGGCTCCTCGCTCTGCCTTGCCCAAACTCCTTCCGCCACGAGCGGAACCACAGAACAGAGTCAGACCCATCACTCGACTCCCGTGGATGCTGCCGCGAAGAATGCTGCTCGGAAGAAGATTTGGACCAATGAAAATCTCTCCGAGGCTAGTGGACCGGTCTCTGTCGTTGGCGACAAACACGGTCAAAAATATACGGCGACCCCTGCAAAACCGGCAGACCCCGCCACCATCTCGCGCATCCGTGAGAATTTGCAGAAACTGGAATCACAATTGGACGAAGTGACCCTCCAGCTGAGCTCGTTTAAGGAATTTCAGGAAGGCGAAACGGTGACAAGAAGCAGCATGGAAATTCAGAAGGGTTATACACGAATGCCCATCAACCAGCAGATGGCAGTCCTGCGGGACAAAAAGAAGAAATTAGAACTACAGCTGGACACGTTATTTGAGGAAGCTAGAAAGAAGGGCATCGATCCCGGGGCACTGCGCTGAAAGGGAACGGTAAACAAATTGAAGCCACATCATCTGAGCCTTCTACTAGCGATCGCATTCATCCCTCTGGCCACCCTGGCACAGGATTCGCCTGGAGGAACTACCCCCACCGCGACTCCCGCAACGACACAAGCAAAGAGTACGCCGGCCCCTGCCCCGGTCGAAAAGGAAAAGAAGAAATCCAAAAAAGTCTGGACCAATGATGAAATCGGCACCGTAAAGGGTGAGATTTCTGTTGTGGGAGAGCAGGATTCTTCCGCCGAGAAACGCCAGGCGACGAATACGTACCAGGCCGCTGGCCGGAAGAACCTTAGACAACAACAGATCGATAGTTATCGTGGTCAGATCCAGCAACTTCAGGGTCAAATCGAAGCGGCCGACAAACGCATCCACCAGCTGAAAAACTTCAAGGGAGAGAATACTGCGCCATCCGGCGGGATCAATCCTACGCAGGGCTATAACATGGTGCCCTTGGAAGATCAGGTAAGGCAGCTCGAAGAGCGCAAGAAGCAGCTGCAAGCCAAAATCGACGACGTCGAAAATGACGCCAGAAAAAACGGCATTGAACCCGGAGATTTGCGCTAGCCTGGGGCTTTAACAGTGCAACTCTTGCCGTGGCTTGCTGGTAGCATTGGCACTCTCGAGATTATCTCTGCAATCACAGGCAGCAAACCCGGGACATTTGGCTTAGCTCGAGAAAGGCGCTTCCGTTCTTTCCGGCGTTTCCACTCGAATCTCTGTCAGATCCGACAACAGATTCGCCGCCCATCGATACACGTTGTGTTCATGTACCACTTTCCGCATGCGCGACATCTGTGTCTCCTGTTGCTCTTCGGTCATATCGAGTGCCTGCCGGATCGCCTCCGCAAGCTGCTGTGAGTCATAAGGGTTCACCAGCAACGCATCGGTAAGCTCATGAGCCGCTCCCGCGAATGAGCTCAAAATCAATGCGCCACGTTCATCTTCTCGCGCGGCAATAAATTCCTTCGCCACCAGGTTCATTCCGTCATGGAGTGAAGTCACCATACACAGGGAAGCGGCACGGTAATATCGGGCGATCTCTTCATGCGAGTGGTGGCGGTTTAGTAGCACGATGGGTTTCCACAATCCGTTCTGAAACCGACTATTGATTCGCTCGGCTTCCGCAATGACCTCCTGCATCAATTGTTGATATCGAGGAATGACCCCTCGACTGGGGGCGCCGATCTGTACGAAGGTGAAACGACGCTGATACGCCGGATACAATTCAAGAAACCGTTCCACTCCGCGGAAGCGCTCAACGATTCCTTTGGTGTAGTCCAGTCGGTCAACACCTACTCCCAGCAGCGAAGCTTCTACGCCGAGTTCGGCGAACAGCGCTGCACGATCTTCGCCCGAATTCTGATGCGCGTAGACCGGTAAACTCTGGGGAATGGCTACGCTGATGGGATAAGGTCGAACTCGCGTAACATGTCCCTGACGGTTTACTGCAAAGCGATCCCACTCAGTGAGCGCTTCCAGCGCGTGGTCGACGGTCTCCAGAAAATTATTGCAATGCGTTTGAATATGAAAACCAATCAGGTCTGCTCCCAACAAACCTTCCACAACCTCTTTTTGCCAGGGGCAAATTCCAAATACTTCCGCGTTCGGCCACGGAATATGCCAAAAAATCGCCACGGCCGCGTCCGGACGGGCTTCCTTGACCATCTTCGGCAGCAGCGCAAAGTGGTAGTCCTGGGCTAGCAAGATCGGCGATTGTGTTCCTTCCATCTCCTGCAAAACCGTGTCTGCAAACCGCCGATTCACTTCCTGGTAGTAATTCCAGTCCTCGGTGCGGAAAATCGGCCGCGTATGCGCGATGTGGCACAAAGGCCAAAGGCCTTCGTTCGCGAAGCCTTCGTAGTAACCATGCTCTTCCTCTTTGGTCAGCCACACACGGCGCAACGTGTAGGCAGGGCGCTCTGGTGGAACTTGAAGGCGATCCCAGCCGTCGACTACCTGACGATCCGCACTTCCGGATCCGTGTGCTATCCAAGTTCCATTGCAAGCCTGCAGAACCGGCTCGAGGGCGGTCACCAAGCCGCTTGCGGGGACGACTACCTCGATCGATTTGTCCTTTTCGCGATATTCGTGCAGGTAGGGTTCGCGATTCGACACTACGAAAAGTGGCTTGTCTCCCAGTTTCCGGCGCAGGCTCACGCGCAGCCGTTCCGCCGTCCACACGGAAGACTGCGAATCGCGGAGCTGCGCCTCCGCAAGCGCGGCGGCACGCGCGGATTGCAGCGCATTCGCCAGATGTTTCGCTTCCTTCTGGATCTGGTCGAACATCTCTCCTTTCGGGAGACCTGCACTACTTCCGGAAGCGTCGGCGCGAAGTGCTGTGAGCCATTTCGCCGTCTTGGCCAGGGGAGAGGTGAAATTCACGCGCACCAGAACGAAGGCCAGAGATGTAATGAGTAGCGTCTGAATTAAGGCAGTAAGGAGTGAATCGCGCAGCGAAAGCTTCAGCCGCTGATCGATGTAGACTGCGTCGTGGACAACCACCAGCGTTCCGCTCTGGTCATCTCCACGATGGAGTGGTAATGCATAGATATGCAGGGGAAGGTCTGCGTTCACTAGGAATTCATTTGAACCGCTATCTTGTTTGGCCGCACGGACGGCAGCTGGCGGGATGGTTTCAAAATACGTTGGTAAACCCTGAGTCCGCGCCACCACGGCCCCCGCTCGGTCATAGACTGCCACTCCAAGCAGATGCTCGCGCTGGCCAAACCGCGCCACTATCCTTTGCACATTTTTGTTGGTCGCTTGTCCGCTTGCCGATTCGATGCTGTCCTGCAGACTCTCGGCCAGCGTTGCCGATCTCCGGATCAGGTCATTGCGCAAATTACGTCGCTCGGTACGAATCTGGTAGGACGAGTACAGCAGCGAAACACAAATTACGCTGACCGCAAGCGGTAGGACGATCTTCAGGGTAGTTCGCAAAAATTCCCTCCGGGCCGGCCTAAAGGAACTCTTTCAACTTCAGTGTTCTATCGATCCCCGCATCCCCTTCCCTGGTGCAGAGTCAGTTTAGCTTTCCTCCCGAGCGCTTGCTGTTCGCTATCGAACACCAGCTTCTTGACGGAAACAGCTTGCCGAGCGCTCACCGTCACCTCATTTTCCTATGAGATATTCGGAATTCGCATCAGGCTAGGTCTGAGGCACTGAAAAAAGATACCTTAGGACGTTCCGCCTGTCACGCACACTTGTACCCCAGCTTGCTGGGGCATCCATCAAAGGCACGAACCCAGCCAACTGTCCCTTAAACTGGCGCGAGCGTTAAGATCCAGTCGCTCTGTAAGTTAGGCGTTGTGGAAATTAAGTGATTCGTCAAATTACAATTCTGTTGTGTAATTTTTGACCACTGCCGTGAGAAAGTGTGTACGAACTGCAGCGCAAGCGGCCCTTTTTCTCGATAGACTCCTATGCCCAAACGCAAGGAACCTACAACCAATCGCAGGCGATTCCTCCAAACGGCAGGCGTGGCCGGAGCCGCTACTGGCGTCGCCGTTTTGACCACCAACTCCGTCTTCCCCAATCTCCTACCCGAACAGACCGTCTTCGAACCGAATCGAAGCCATTGGTTGAAGGCGCTGCCCGCGGTTTCATCCCCCCTTCAGCGCGACATTGAGGCCAATGTCACTATCGTTGGGGGAGGCCTGACCGGTCTTTCTGCGGCCTTTTATTTGAAGAAATCAGAGCCATCGGCTCGCGTCGTAGTGCTCGAAGCGGTGCGCTGCGGGAACGGGGCTTCCGGACGCAATGGTGCCATGCTGCTAACCAGTACGGAAGATCGTTACATGAATTGGAGCGGCGATCCGGCGCTCGATAGGAGGATCTACGACCTCACCGTAGATAATGCGCAGCGCCTCGTTCAACTTTCTTCCGAACTTGGTTTCGATGCGGAAGTTGAACTGCATGGGGCGCTGCAGATGTGTAACACCATAAAACTTGCGGAGGAGGCACGCCAGTACGTCGAAAAATTTCAGAGTGCAGGATTGCCTTACGAATACTGGGATCAACAGAAAATTGCTGCAGCGGTGGGAACACGCGCATATCCAGGCGCGGTGTTCGATCCGCACGGGGGACAGGTCCATCCTGGGAAATTAGTGGGGCTGTTCAAAACCGCAGCGCAATCCGTTGGTGTTGAAATCTACGAAGAAAGCCCGGTGACCTCTGTCGAGGAAGCAGAGCGCATAACTCTTCTTACTGCGAACGGAAGACGGGTTCGCACCCGGTCCCTGGTTCTCGCGACAAATGCCTACAGCTCCAAACTCGGCTACCTCCGCCAAGCCACAACGCCCCTGTTCGATTATGTCGGGATGACCGGTCCGCTCTCTGACACTCGACTTTCCGAAATTGGCTGGCAGAAACGCATCCCCTTCAACGATTCTCGAACGGAAGTGTTTTATCTCGGAATCACAAGAGACAATCGTATCCATATCGGTGGTGGGCCGGTAGATTATTCCTTTAATAACGGCTTGCGTGAACCTGGCAACGCTTCCAGCCGTTTCCAGGGATTACGCGCCGAACTCGGTCGCATTTTCCCTGCTTTGGCCAATGAACCTTTCGAAACCAGCTGGAGCGGGGTGGTCGATATGTCTCTCGACCAGAGACCCTCGGTCGGACAAATCGGCAAAAACGGAAATGTGTTCTACGCTGTTGGCTTCTCCGGACATGGGGTGAACTTGAGTTCCGTTTTCGGTCGCATTTTGGCGGATGTAGTAGGGGGCAAGAGTGAGGAATGGGCGTGGCTACCCTACCTCAATCGTCTGCCGCTGTACACCCCGAACGAGCCTTTCCGCTGGTTGGGTGTGCAAGCGGCACTAACCTACTACCGACACGCAGATCCAAAGGTCCCCTGATAAACCAGAAGTGGGAGGGAGTGAATGGCTTAGGCGGGCGGGGGATTGGGACCGACCGCGTCCGTGCCTGGTACATCCGACGGTAGGCACGGGACGCGGACATTCCCGTTGGTTCAGAGTGTGTGAGCCATCCAGCTAGTCGGCGGGAGCCGCAATTACCGGATGTGTCCCTCGCCAGGCACTTGGGGAACCTGACAAGAGTAGGAGCACACAGTGGGCAGGATGAGGTAAAGTCGCAAATCCGTCAAACGAACTCCTCCTATTCCTTTTATCAACACATAACCCACAGTTTCTCCGTAACTTATAGTCTTTCATCAACCAGATTTTTGGTGTAGGATACGCCATCCGGGTTCGCTCCGGTCGCGCAATATGCCTCCAAGCTCTCTGCAAACTCGCAACAAGCAACTCAGGTTTGGCCTGTTTGAGGTCGACTTGGAGCAAGGCACTCTTGCGCGGCAGGGCGCAGTTGTCAAACTCCAGGAACAACCTTTCAAAATCCTTGCCTGCCTGCTAGAAGCGCAAGGCGAAGTGCTTTCGCGCGATGACCTCAGAAAAAAGATTTGGCCCGAGGGGACTTTCGTCGAATTTGACGGCAGCCTGAACACCGCCCTTATGAAGTTGCGTGCCGCCCTGAACGACAACCCGGAGAACCCGGTTTTCATCGAAACGGTTCCCCGTAAGGGGTATCGCTTCATCGCGCCCATCGTCTTTGCCCGCCCTGAATCTTCAACGGTAACGACAGATGTCCGCGTCAATATGGGCCCTAACGCGGTCGGGAGATACGAACTCCCCGGTAACTCCTCCAGTTCTCCGTCTTCTGATTCCGCCCTTGGTCGCCAGTCATTAAAGGGTTTTTACCTCAGCTGGTGGCATGCGTCTCTGATCTTGCTGGCACTTTCTGCATTGGGCCTTTATCTGGTCTGGCCGAAAGCGCAGCCTCGAGTCCTCGCCGTTCGTCAACTCACTCACTCCGGCCAGGTGGATCCTTGGGGAAAATTGGCAACCGATGGCAGCCGCATTTACTTCGTCAATCGCGATGTTAGTGGCTGGAACCTCATGCAGACTTCCGTCGAAGGGGGAAACTCGCAAAAGACTCCCACGCCCTTCGATAACACGCGCATCTTTGATTTATCTCCCGATCATTCTCAATTCATCATCGGCCAATTAACCCACCGCGGAGAGGCCACACCACTTTGGCTGTGGCCTGTGCAGGGCGGCGCACCACGGCGGGTTGGCGATGTGATGGCAGAAGAGGCTGTATGGTCGCCGAAGGGCGATCAAATCGCGTATCTGGAAGGTGAGAGCATCAAAATCTCTCCGACAGAAGGCGGGACAGTTAGGGAAGTTGCCAAATTTCACCCCGCCCCGCGCTCCCTGGTTTGGTCGCCTGACGGCAGGAGGCTTCGCTTCACGCAAATGGAACCATCACAGGGTACTGATTCGATGTGGGAGATCGGGGTCGATGGCTCCTCTCTTCGTCGTGTTCTTCCGGAAGGACAACGGGGCCCGCATGAGGGCAGCGGCACGTGGCTCGCGGGTGGCAAATATTTTGCGTTCTCTTCCGGAGTAGACCTTCGCGCCAGCCTCGCCGTCGACACCCGTGCGAGTCTCTGGTTGATGGAAGAACAAGCGGGCCTGTTGTCACGCACCAGAAATCCGGTACAGCTTACGACCGGACCCATCGCCTTTGATCATCCCGTCGCTATGCCCACGGCGGACCGTATTTTCGTGATCGGTACACAGAACGAATATCAACTTCTGCGCATTGATCTCAAAACTTCTTCGAAAACGGCCATGCTCACCGAATCGGGCGCCACAGACATCAATTTTTCTCTCGATGGACAGTGGGTGGTGTACGCCGCACGAGAAAACGGAACCCTTTGGAAGAGCCGCCTGGACGGCACCAGTAAGGTGGAGCTTACCGCCAAGGCCACAGGGGCATTTGCGCCCACCTGGTCGCCGGATGAAAAGCAGATCTTGTTCACTGGTTTCCTGCTCGACAAACAACCTCGTCTCTATGTCGTTTCATCCAAAGGTGGCACACCGAAACCCGTGCTTCCCACCAACAACAAATGGGCCTCGATGTCTGGAGATTGGAGGACTGACGGTCGTCAGATTGTCATGGACGTACAGGATACGGAAACCTCTGCAGAACCGGCGATTCGCATTCTTGATCTGGAAACTTCCACGATCACTGAATTGGCAGGATCTGAGGGACTTATCGAACCGCGTTGGTCCTCCGATGGCCGCTACATCGCTGCGCTCCATCCCAAGAAGAAGCAGGTTTGGCTCTATGACTGCCAATTAAAGGTCTGGTCCGTCCTCGCCGATGCTAACTTCCCTTCTGCTCTGCGTTGGTCACCTGGCGGCGACGCCCTTTATTTCCAAGATGTCGACGAACTGGAACAGTCCGTTTTTCGCGTGCCCATGGCCAAGAAAGAAGTTGAACGGGTCACCAGATTCGGTGATTTGCTAAGCTTCGGCGCAACCCGCTGCATTTTTACGGGCCTCAGTCCCGACGGCTCTATTTATGTCACTGTGGATCATGGTGGCGTGGACGTTTATTCACTGGATTTGCAGTTGCCATAGGAACAGCGGCCCCCCGGACTCAACCACACGGATTCTTGCGCGCCTTTGCCGCGAAATCCTCGTGCTGCCTGTCCTTCTCCCATCCACTGTACCGAGTATCAGTTTTCAATTGCGACACATTGCCTGCTGCTGATGCAGCAGGGCTTCCCTTGAACGCTAGACTCAATATATGAAAAGGGGAGCATACACAATGAATCGCAAATTACTCTCGCTCATCTTCTCAGCTCTTGCACTGCTGGTTGCTGCCCAACTAGACGCGCAAACCTCCAAGAAATCGGCGACCATCCTGACCGGTGTTGTGCTCGGTGTGGACGGCAAACCCGTCACACACGCCGCTGTCAGCTGCCAATCGTCTGGAGGCGTTTCGCCTCACGCGGTCCATACCGATGCCAAGGGAAGATTTGTGATCACCGGGCTACGGCAAGACAGTTATGATCTTCGCGCTTCTGCAAACGGCGCTAATTCCGAGTGGCACCGGAACATCCCCTTGAAGCGAGGCCAAACAAAGGATGTCACCCTGCGATTGGAGCTAGGTACGGAAACACCCTCCACCCTGCCTGTAAAACAGCAGGAAGAAAAGCCTCAGCGATAAGTTCATCTGCGTCCCGCGTCAATTTTATCTCCTGCATATTTGGTATTAGTGAGATTGCAAACTCCCGATAGCCTGAGTAGCGCATCCGTACCACGACCCGGGTACCCCATTGGCTGGGGCCATCGGCCCATTGAGCACTCTTCCTCGCCACCCTAGTATCGCTTCAGTGGGTTGGGGGCCGCGCGGGGACAGCGGTCCCGCAAGGGGCCGTGTGCGAGCTTCCCAACCCGCCAGACTCTAGGCCGCCGGGCCCTCCTCGTCTTCCATTAACCCATTTAAGTTCATTTTCTTACCGAAAAACACGCTAGGCAGCTAGCAGCGTACTCTTTGACACTTGCTCGGCGGGGCTGGCCCCTATTGCCCTGATAGCCGTTTCTTCGCACCTGCGGGATAATCCGATCCATGAGCCTTTCGAGCATCCACAGATTTTTTGCCTTCTCTTTCGCTCTGCTCTGTCTCTGGATAAATCTCTCTCCGAGCGAAGGAATCCCCCCTCCGCTGGCCACCGTCTCGCCACACCCCGAAACGACTCGCGCGTTTGACGATTACGTCGGCAGGACGGATGCGAAAAATGCGAAGAGTTTGCGGGGCGGGAATTTTCTCTGGATTGACGATCTTAGCCAATCCTCCCAGGCGGCTGCCTACGCCAAGCTAAAGCGTGGAGAAGTGGTCATGCAAAGGATTACCCCTTCGGGCGAGTTCGCGGATATCCCTGGTGGGATGATCCACGATTGGGAGGGAATGGTGTTTATTCCCGGAGTCAAACTGCAAGATGTCCTGACGTTGCTCCAAGACTACGATCACCAGTCGACCTACTTCGCTCCTGACGTACAAAAATCTAAAATTGAAGAGCGCTCCGGGAATCAGTTCCGCGTCTTCCTTCGCTTCCGTCGTACAAAAATTATCACCGTAGTTCTGAATACGGATCACAACGTTACTTATTTCTCGGATTCTTCCACACGTGCGCACAGTCGGAGTTCAGCCATTCGCATCGCGGAGGTCGACAATCCCGGCGAGCCCTCTGAAAAGGAAAAAGCGCCGGGGCATGACAATGGTTTTCTGTGGCGTATGGAAACTTGGTGGCGACTGGAAGAAAAAGACGGTGGCGTTTACTTGCAGAATCAGGTCGTTTCCTTGACTCGCGATATTCCCAAGGGTCTTGGCTGGGCTGTAGAACCCTTCGTTACCAGCATTCCCAAGGAATCTTTGGAATTTACGCTGGGCGCGGTTCGCCGGGCGGTTCTCGCTAAATCAACCTCAAGTGAATCGCTTACCGATTCTCCGATTCGCTTTTTCGAAATCCAATCAAGATCAACGCTTCCGCAGTAAGCAAAGGGTGCATCCAGCTTTTCGACTTTACCGGACCAATTGGCACAAGCACGACTCGCTCTGCCCATTCGGCAATGAGTTCATAGGAATCGTAAACACTGTAGGAATAAAACAGCCCGTCACCCTTCGAGATTTGGTAGTGTTTGCCCTGGGTACGAAGGAAATTGAATGCTCTCCACAGTCCGGCCTTGTACAACAGCAATTTGAGCCACCTCGCCGGCGAAGATCCTTGCCCGAAGCGATTGGAGTCCGTGATCACGATCATCTTTCGGGCCACGCGCAGCATTTCGCCGACTACCTTTGAGGGATTCGGCACGTGGTGCAAAATGCTGAATTCACAGACCGCGTCAAAACTCCCATCAGCAAAGGGCAGCGATTCACCGCTACCCTGCACCAGGGAAACTTGCTGCAAGACGCCCGTGTCCACTGCTTGTTTCAGCAGGGCGGCCACGGGTTCCATTCCGCAGACCAATGCGCCGGGCAATCCCGCTGCAAAGGCCGCAATCCCCTAACCGTCGCTGAGCCCACGTCGAACAGACTCTTCACCCCTTCATCTGCAGCATCGCCAATTTAAATCGATTTTGTACGACGTCACCGCCTCCTTCGTTCGCGTGCATAGAGTCGTAGCGAGCCGCCGTCTCTGTGTAATGTTCGCGCTGGATGGAACTCTGACGGCACACCTGCCAATTCTGCGTCCGGACAGCCCGGAGTTGGAAGCGATCCGCGGCCTGGCAATCCTGGGTGTGTTGCTTTACCACGGCCTATACTGGGCCGCCGACCTCGCGATATACAGGCCGTGGCAATGGCGCTCGTTTACGCTTGCGGATCCAACACAAGTCGGAGTTAATCTTTCTTCTTGTTTTCGGATTCTTGAATACGGGCCTTCTAAATGGATTTCACTTCTACCGCTCCCTCCGAATAGTTCGGGCGTATTCAGCAACTCTTCTGATTTTGGCGCCCATCGGTGTTACCTCTCGTGGGTTTCTATGAAAGAGCCTGCTTTGCTCTTCCAACCTATCTTTGCTATTCGGGATCACCATGGCCAATCTCGTCCTTTGGTCGCTTGCTGTGGAGGAGCATTTTTATTTCTTGAGGCCTACCGTGATTCGGCGCATTAGTTCGTCAAAACTGGCACTGATATGTGGATCCATCATCCTGGTATCGCCTATTTCCGATTTGTTTCGTACCAACTTGGCGATGAATACTCTTTCATCTAGACGGATGGTCTACTATAGCTGGAATCCTGTCGATAGTTTAGCATTAGGCGCTCTCATGGGTTCATTGGAACCTTTGTTTCGGTGCACCCTCTGCATGTTCCTGTTAATCGAGAGCGGCCCAAGGAGAAAACTGGTTGCCCCTTGATTCTTGGTTTTCGTGGGGTCGATAAGATACAGACCGTATCTTTACCATTTACTAGTAATTGAACTATATTCTTGGCTGCTGCAACTTGCCGGTCTGCAATTCATTTAGACACTATCTCCATGGGGTCGTGTATGAACTCGAATGCTTGTTGTCAGCGTTATTTCTATCCTGATTGCGTATCCCTCTCGGTGGTATTTTGAAAAGCCGTTTTTGCAAGTGAAGGATATTTTTTGCACGCCGCATTGTATCCGTTTATCCGCAGAAACCGGAAGTCACTAGATCTCCGGAACTCACCTCGAATAAATTGGAATCCGAAAACACGGAGACAATCTCACGACTCTAAATGAGTCTCTCCGTTACTAGACCTCTCACCCTTTAATGATCACTGTTTTGCCGGAAATCCCCCGCCATGAGTGCATTTCTCAGCTTCCGAACCTGCCCATCACCCATCAGGTTCATCCGAAAAATCTCAAACCGTTCCTTTGTTACTGCCGCACGGAGGATTGTTTCAATGCTTTGCTCGATTTTTGAGGGATCATTGGACGAACAAACGTATCCAACCCCATATTTTGTGACCACCTGGGCCATGGAACTATCCTCTGGCGTGTGAGCAAAAATGGGCCGTTGCGCCTGAATATAAGTCGAGAGTTTGATCGGCAGGCTCATGCGACGAAATCCTCGGTACCGCTGGCCGGCCGGATACATGGCATAAAGAAAGTCGCAGTTTGCCAGGATTGGGAGTGCATTTGGTTCTTCCAGCTCTCCGCAACTTTCGAAAATCCCCGGGTTTTCCGCAGCTATTTTACCCATCTCAGGGGAATTCCCAATTCGAACAATCTTCAACCGAAGGTTTTGCCGCTTAGCATGTTCTCGACACGCATCTACGAAGCGGCGAAATGGGTCCGACTGGTACAACGAACCTATATGTCCAACTCGAAGTTCATTATTCCGCGTAGCAAAATTCAATCGGGGCAATTGGGAAACCGATCGATAGAGCGCAAAACTGTTTAATCCATACTCTTGATTAAAATAGTCTCGCATATTCCAACTGGTCACATCCACGGACTTCGCCCCCCGCAGCACACGTCGGAACACCCGAGATATCATCGGGTATAGCAGGCGGTAACGTCGGGATCGGATGATCATTGCCAGTGGTTCGTCATGGACGGTTAAGTGAATAGGTTTCCCTTGCCTGAGAAGCTCATCTGCGACCGAGATTCCCTCGTAGTGTGCGACTACCCAATACAAATCAGCGTCAATCTGCTTCACCAGTTCGCGCGCCGATGCCGTTGAGCCCGGGAGTAAGCCCGTTCTCGCACAAATGTCCGAAGCGAAGTCCGTCGACGTGAATGGCTTACCCAGCCAACGCCACGCATTTCCGACTACGGGTGAAGCAGACAGATAGTTCCATTGGATATCGAGCCCTTCCATCTGCTCTATATGGCTTCTCAGTTGAACGGAGCCGCCACCGATGGACGGCGAGTAGGGTGTGAAGAGAGCTATGCGCATGCGCTGAACGATAATAATTTAGCAGATGTTGGTGGAAGTCCCTAGAAATCGTCATTCTTTCTGCCGGAAGGTTGCATCGGAGGCTGAACCGAACGCACGATAATTGGTATGCATAGTTTGATCGTAGTGTAGCTAAATTTTGGATGAGTCACCGTTATTCCGGTTGTGAGCCAGCTTCTTCTAAGACTCGTCGTGTCATGGCCGCATTTTGGTCCCAACTGAAATTCTCCTTTGCTGAACGGGCGGCTGCTTCTCCCATCGCCCGGCCTTGCTCCGTCTCTTGGTACACTCGTCGAATCAGCTGTGCCAACTGGATATGGTCCTGAGGATCGTGGAGTATTAGTCCCGTTTCCCCATCGCGGACCATCTCGCTGGATCCCGCGCGTGCGCTAGCAATGACCGGAAGCCCGCAAGCCATCGCTTCGAGGATAGGTAAACCGAAAGAGTCCTCCAGTGAAGGACCGCCATATAAATCCGCCGCCGCATAGAAGCGCAATACATCTCGGCTGGATGTCTCAAAACGCACGCGATCCATTAGCTGAAGCTCCTTGATCGTGGAGCTCGGAACAGTGTCGGATCGTCGCTGCCGACAATCAACAGCCCCAAAGGTATTTCGGTTAGCAGCGTGCATGCTTTGAGAAGTACTTGTAGCCCTTTTTTCTTCCAATCGTTACCGATCAAGAGGACAACGAATTCATCTTCTGCGTACCGAAAAGATTTCGCGATCAATGCCTTCGGAGTCGGCGTGCTTCCGGAGTGAAGCGTAATGTGTCTACGGCGTTGGGAATGACCGTTCACATCGTTGAACGCGAAAATACGCTCTCAGACTGCTTTGCAAGGAACTGAGGAAACGGCTACGAGTCGGACGTTCGGATTGCGATAGATCTTTCGTTCCAGCGCCATGATCAGCCTGTAGTACAGCCTTCGGTGAATTACGCGTGGCCAATGGATCGGCGAGGTCCGGCTCAACGCAAGCTCTTTTCTGACTCGCTGATAGAATTCATGAAATACGATGTGCACCACGATCACGTCCGCGTCCAGGCAGTTAATTCCGGGCGAATAGACAAGATCCACCCGTACTTTTCCTGCTTGACGATCGCGTCTACGTTGCCATTGGTTGATGACGAACCACCACAGAAATTCAATCAGGTGCGGCCCGGGCACTTTCGAAACCTTGTGCCACCGGATCGCGCCATCCGGATCTTTCTCGAGCGGCGAATCAGTCTGCAAGCCGCGGACGTCCAGAACTTTTTGGCTATAGAGATGGATTTCCCAGGTATTCAGTGCAGCGAGCCGCTCAATCTGCTCAATTACGCAGATTTCCGTGCCGTGTTGCCGGTCAAGAAACGGAGAGACCACGGCGAGGCGCAATTCAGACCTGCCGCGTAACTTTTTCAGCTTGAGCGTTCATAGCAACCTTTGCGAGTGCTGGTAGCCGAAAAAGAATCCCCATCAGGAGCCAGAAATAGGCGTTGATGACAAAGTCTTGATAGGCACTGAAACTAACAAAGGTCATAGGGAAAAAGAGCAAGACGGAAAACAGGAAGATCACAAAACTCACGGGAAACCAAGGCGTGCCCCTCAGTTTTACTACGACCCCCCAAGCAGAGAAGGCGATGGAGAAACCGAGCACGATCCACAAAACGAGACCTACGATTCCAAGTTCGACGACTAAATTTCCAAAGCCACTCTCCACTCCGATGCGCATGGGCTTGGCGTTCAGGATTCGAGCAACATATTGAGTCCCAAGTGTACATGTGCCAATCCCGTATCCATATGGCCAGAGAGGATGAGCGAATGCGTATTCCAGTTGCTGGAGTGGATAGGTCTGCGTGCGGTGAACAAGCTCGCTCGCCGTGCTGTCGGGCATCAACGTCTCAGTATAAATCGCGATTCGGGAGCCAACTTCATCCGGAAAAATTGTCATGAGGACGATGATGGCGATTCCGGCAAACAAGACAGTTCTCTGGATCGTACGCAGGACTCGCAATGCTTCACCCTGACGCCACGGTGCTCCCCAGAGGAAACCGGCGGCAACGACCAGCGCAATTCCTGCGTTCCACATGAAAACGCCACGAGAAGCGCTCATTAATGAAGCCCCCGCAACGACGCCAAGCGATATAAATGCAAGCGTCCGACCTTTTCGACTTCGCAGTAAAAGGTATCCTGCGTTACCCAAGGAGATCAGCCAGGCGACCAGAAGAAAATCCTGGAAGCGCCCGGCACTTACGAAGACGGAAGTCGGCCGGTACGCTCGCAATCCAGAAATAGGAGCATATCTGTAGGCGCTACTCAGTTCCCGGATGTCTTCCTGCATGACCGCGGGGCTAAGAAACGTGGGCCCAAGGATGGACTGCGCAAGTCCCAGCCCAGCCACAACAATGATTAGAACACAGGTAAACGATAAGAAACGTTGCAGATCTTCCTCGGATTCCAGCAGTCCATATCCCACGAAAATCAATGGCACGTACAGGAAATCCACTTTCATACCTAGGATGCCAAAGAAGATGCTGGTGGAGGACGGATTAAACATCTGGATAAACCCAAACCAGATATATGCCAGCAATGCCACACGAAACGGAATGCGGAATCGCTCCATTCGCTGCACGATTCGGGCTCGGAAAAAAGAAACGAAGAGAATAATGGTTAAGATATCTTTACCGAAATAAATGGCCATGTTGTTGCCAAGATATTTACGGACAAAATCCTCGAAAAGTATCCAGGCTATCAGTACGTACAAACCTCTGCGCCAGTCATTTAGAATGGCGACCGTCACCGCGCCACCCGCGGCGATCAATGCGACGAGCATCAGACCGTCTACATCTCCCGCCAAAACCAATTGGGCCGCCTGATAGCCCGCGTAGATGACTACGCCCAAAAGACCAAGGAAAACAAGCGGATTCCTTGACGTTCGCAGCGACGGAATTGAGCCAATCATTTTCATCTAATAATCTACTTACCCGAATTTCTTTCGCAGCAAGCTCGGGAACCTGACCTCTTCTTGCGCCGATTGAATACCCCAAGGACTCTTAAACTATACCTTTTTTCCTACTCGATACTGACCGGGTACTATACCCTTTCAGCGGGCTGGTTAAAGGCACAGAGCTAACCCCTGTTCGCTCTTCACTGCTTGTTCCCAATATCGTCAAGCTTGTTTCGTCGAGCGACCGCGCGAGTTATCGCATCCACGGCTCCAGAAATACTCTCGCGAACCGACCATGTCTCCATTCTATTTCGCGCACGCCGACCCGCTTCCACAAATTTCTCGCGATCAACAATGGAACTGTGGAGTATCCCAGCGAGGGCTTGTAAGTTTCCGCATGGAAAAATCAGCTCGGGATTCACAGGTTCAACCAGATCGCGCCCCGCTCCCACGCGATCGCTCACTGCGACCGGGCACCCGCAGCAAGAGGCTTCGTTCACCACCACGGCAAATGGTTCGTACTCGGAGGGCAAGACCATCAGGTCCGCTGCGGTGTAGACTCCCGGCAACTGCGATTGATTTACAAACCCGAGGAAACGCACTCGGTCAGTAATTCCCAAGGACGACGCCCGTTTCTCCAACTCCGCGCGTTGATGCCCTTCGCCAGCATACACCAGCACTGCTCTCGCTTTTTCGTCGGCCGATAACTTGGCAAAAGCCAGCAGGAGATCCATCGGCCTTTTCCACGGCTGCAATTTTGCGCAAAATAGAATTACCACCGTCGACGAACCTGCTCCCCATTTGGCGCGAACCGCATCCCGATCCACCTTGTGCGCTTCCGCAATCCACCAGTCGTTGTCTACGACGTACGGAGTTAGCGTAACCCGCGAACTCGGCACCCTCAAGGAGAACATCAAATCCCGAGTCGCGCTTGACGGTACAAAAACCTGGTCCGCCAGGGAAAAAAGCAGCGGCCAGGACGCTTTTTTCAGGTAGTACTTCCATCGGCTGGCCACACGCGAGGTCAAGCTGGAGGCATCGGTACCGAACAAGAAGGCCGTCTTCGAGAATTTGCAAGCTGCATAGGAAATCCAGAACGAAGCCCGGAGATAGCTGAGGTAGCAAAGCACCGCGTCGTAGCTTCCCCCTCGAATCAGCTTCCACAAGCCGAGATTGTACAAACCAAAAAAAGATTCTGCGCCCGAACCCCGATTCTCCACCTCTACCCAGCCGTACCCATCAAGAAGCGGGACGTCCCATTTCACTACGGCATTAAACTCCGGGTCATGCATGGCCTCCGCCCCGCGGAGCGTGCAGTACGCCACGTTCAGCTCCAGTTCAGGGGTTTGTGCCAACCTGCGCAGAACAGGAGACATATACTGGACGGGGTGACTGGCTACGGCCAGCACACGGTAACGAGGGTTAGTCACGTAGCACGCGCCGGTAGGAACGGAGATCTCAACGAATCGGAAGTGACTCCGTTCGAAAGTATACACGGTTTCCGGCGTTCTCTAAGTGTGTTAGAATTCTGCGGTTAGGCAAGGCAGGGGAGCCACTGCGCACTCCTTCCTGGCCGATGACCATTGGTCTCCGCACTGGTGACCCCCGCAATGCAGGTTGAATGAGCCACGAGTCCATTCCTTGGCAGTGGCGGGGTGCCATTTAACAAAATTATCCTGACCGCCCTGCGGTCACGAGTTATAAAGAGGAATTGTCATGTCTGGGCATTCAAAATGGGCCACAATCAAGCACAAGAAGGCTGCTACTGACGCAAAGCGTGGACGCGTCTTCACGCGGGTTATCCGTGAAATTACCATCGCCGCTCGCATCGGCGGCGGCGACCCCAACTCCAACCCTCGTTTACGCACCGCGATTCTTGCCGGTAAGAATGAGAACATGCCGAATGAAAATATTGAACGCGCCATTCTTCGTGGCACAGGACAACTGGAAGGCGAACAATATGAAGAAGCCATGTTTGAAGGGTACGGCCCCGGCGGCGTTGGCCTTTTAATTCAGGTTGTCACAACGAATCGCAATCGCATTGTCGGTGAATTCCGCCACTTGATGAGCAAGAACGGCGGCAACATGGCCGAAGCTGGCGCGGTTGGTTGGATGTTCCACCGCAAGGGCGAAATCAACGTTCCGAAGGAAGCTGCCTCAGAAGACAAGCTTCTCGACCTGGTTTTGGAAGCTGGAGCCGAGGACATGAAAGACGATGGCTCCTCGTGGTACATCGTTACACCCGCGGAATCGCTTGAAAGCGTCAAGGAAGCTTTGATCAAGGCCGGAATTACACCTGCCTCCGCGGAGGTGGCCATGGTCCCCCAGAACTACATCAAGCTTACCGGACAACAAGCCACGCAGATGCTTCGTCTGGTTGAAGCCCTGGAAGAACACGATGACGTGCAACACGTTTACGCGAATTTCGATATCGACGAGTCTGAAATTCAGGCGGCCGTCAGCGCCAGTTGATCATTGATCTTGCTCGCATGCGGCCATGCGGAACTCTCCGCGTGGCCGTTTCTTTTCTCTTCTGCAACTATCCTCAGAATCTATTGGTAGCGGCTTCTCCTTGGCCGTAAAATAATGTCGATGCCTGGCCATGCCACAACCGCGCCCAAAACCAACTGCCTCCGCGTCCTTGGCGTGGACCCTGCCGCCGCTGGTCCCACCGGATACGGTGTTCTCGAGACGGATGGCAAGAATTGCCGGGTTCTTCACTACGGCGCATTCCGCGTTGCGACAAAGCGTCAGAAAACTTCGCCGGGCGCTGTTCTTCACGATGTACATGCATTGCTCTGCCAGCTTCTGGAAGAGTTCAAGCCCCAGGCATTGGCCGTGGAATCGGTCTTTACGGCATTAAATATGCGCACAGCTCTACGTCTGGCGGAAGTACGCGGTGTCGTGCTCCTCGCTGCCGAGCAGCATAATGTGGAAGTCCGCAGCTACTCACCTCGCGAAGTGAAAGCCTGCGTCGCGGGCTACGGGCATGCCGACAAACGTCAGATGCAGACGATGGTTCGCGCTTTGCTAAACATGCAGGAAACTCCTGAGCCTTCCCACGCCGCGGACGCTCTGGCCATCGGACTTTGTTATCTCCAGGCCCGTCAATTCGAAGAACGCTTCGGCATTTCGCAGCGTCCCGCAGTAGGCAGGGGAACTCTCTCGCGCCTCGCTCCAGTTCCTGCTGTCAACCCAACGACCGGCCGCTCGCCGCGTATCTCATCACATCGATGAACTTCCTCGGCCGACAATTCCTTGCTCGGGTTTCTGTTCTCGCGCTACTGTTTGTGGTAGTAGTTGGATCCGCGCTTGCCGCACCTTCTGGCAGTGTCTTTACCTATCGCCGTATCTTCAAGTCTAGTGTTCCGGAATTTATCGAAATCAAAATCCCTGAAGACTCGGACAAAGCTAGCTATGAAATTCGTCAACTGGACGAAGATCCCGGAGCCTCCTCCTTTGAGATCGGGACCGCACTTCGCACAAAGATTTTTGAACTGGTCGGCCAGCTAGGCCGATTCAAGGGACTCGACCTCGACGTCCATCGCAAGATCGCAAATCTTGGTGAAAAAACTTTTGCATGGAGCAGCGGAACGGAAAACTACGAGGTTAAGTTCAACTACACTTTGAACTCCCCGGCTACCCAACTCCTGCAGATTTGCGAGGGCTTGGCCCGCCAGCAGGAGCTTCTCGAGCTTCTCCAACGCCGCGCGAAATACGACCGCTTGGGTGTCAACGACGCCCTGATGCAGTTTGAGAGTGATCTAAACAAAGGGATTCTCCCGGAACCGTCCCGGGCGCTTCCGGTCCTCGACCTGATCGCAAGCGATCCCCGTTTTGTCGAAATCGCCCGGCAACGCGCCCGCGCCCTCGCAGAACGCCTCCGCCACTAGACAGCGAGCGTCACCCAATATTCAGATCGCTGGCGTGACAATGAACTGACATCCTTATGATTATCTGTAGGCAAATGATTTCTAGGAGAAGCTGTAGTTTTACGAGCCGGGATCGGCCAGGGTTTCACAGAATTAGCGAGTCCATGCGTCTCCGTTTCGCGGTAACGTTTACAAATCTCCTTAACCAGCACTCCGTGACCGCCTACAACGAACAGATTGACTCCGGTCAACTCGCTACCTCTCTGCAGCCCAATGGGTTACCTTTTACGTCGGTGGTGCAGCCTACTCGGTCTACGAATATCCCTATGATTGGAAGGGCTTGCTCAATACGAATCTGGTGACTCTGAGCAGCCAGTACGGCAAGCCCTATCTCTGCCAGCTTAGCCGCAATATCCGTCTGGGGTTACGGTGCACTTTTTAGCCGGAACCCAAATTGCAGAGTCGGAGGGAGCCGAAGGTACGGCTCCCTGTGCTCCTCGAGGTCACCCTGAATTCCCTACTTTGCTTTCCCTATTGGCAAAATGGCCCCAAAATGCTCATCGTATTGGCGCTAATCCCTGTTGCGCCGCCCTCGTGCCTGCTGAAGCCGGTAATCTAACCATCCAGCCCTGCGTATAGCTAGTAGCCTATGATTGAGCTAACCTTTCCCTAATGGCTCGCACCTCCACCCTCCAGTTTTCCGAGGCGGTTACCATAGCCACGTCCAGCCTGTGGACCCACAAGCTCCGCAGCGTCCTCACGCTCATTGGAGTGGTCATCGGGGTTGCTGCCGTCATCGCCGTCGTGAGCCTCATCAACGGCGCCAACCACTATGTGGCCACCAAGGTCTTCAACCTCGGCGCGGATGTTTTTGCGCTGGCCAAACAGCCTTCGATCGTCACCAATGTTGACGACTTCCTTGAATTCCAGAAACGCAAACGCCTCACCTACGAGGACTACGACACTGTTCGCGACAACTGCAAAAGCTGCAAGGAAGTGGGCGCATCCATTGGCGGCCGTGCGGAAATTCGAAGTGGCCTCAATTCCCTGAAGGACACTAATCTTCGCGCCTGGACTCCCCAGATGGCAGAACTCTATGATGTCGACCTGGTCGAAGGCCGCCACCTCACCGATGCTGACTTGCGCACTGCCGCACCGGTCTGTGTCATCGGCATGGACATCGTCGATAATCTCCTGCCCGGCGTCGACCCCATTGGAAAAGAAATTCGCTGGAACAATATTGGTTGCCAGATTATCGGCATCGGCAAGAAGCAGGGTTCTTCGCTCGGCACTTCGCTCGACAACTGGATCATCATTCCGCTGACTACCTATCTCAAGGAGTTTGGCTCGCAGCAGGAATCCCTTCGCATCACCTCTCGCGCCGCCTCCATCAATAAAATGCAGGACTCCGTCGACGAAGTGCGTCAGATTATGCGCGGCCGCCACCATCTCGAATACGGCACAAAAGACGACTTCGCCATCGAAACCAGCGATTCTTTCCTTTCGCTGTGGAAAGACATCAGCCAGTCTTTCTTTCTCGTGACCATCGCGATCGCCTCCATCTCCCTGGTCGTGGGCGGCATCGTTATCATGAACATCATGCTGGTCAGCGTCACCGAACGCACCCGTGAAATCGGCATCCGCAAAGCGTTGGGCGCAAGGCGCGGCGATATTCTTCTGCAATTCCTGATTGAGTCTTCCACCTTGGCTGTCATTGGCGGTGCCATTGGCGTGCTTCTGGGAGTCTCGGCTGCAAAACTGGTTTCGATACTCTCTCCATTACCCAGTGATGTGCAGCTTTGGTCTGTTTTTGGAGGGCTCGCTGTAGCGTTAAGCGTGGGACTGTTCTTTGGCACGTATCCGGCATCGAAGGCAGCCAAGCTCGATCCTGTCGAAGCGCTGCGTTCGGAGTGATAAAGACGTAAGATGGCCGCAATCACCAAAATCCTGCCGCAATCCAAACTGCTGCCCTTCCGCGGCCTGGTCTCCCGCAGTAAATTCATCGAATTTCGCGAGCAGATATTCCTGGCGCTCGACACTCTGCGTCTGAACCCACTTCGTTCCTCACTGACGATTCTTGGCATCGTCATTGGCATCATGACCGTCATCACCGTCAGCTCCGTGATCAACGGCCTCAATGAAAATGTTCTGGGCGGGATCCGCGATCTCGGTTCAGACACCATTATCTGTTACCGATTCCCCTGGGCTTCTCTGTCCCGGCCGCCCAGCGAATGGTTTACGCGGAAAGAACTAGAAGCGGATTGGGCCGAAGATATGGCTCTCTTGCCTCACGTCAAAGCCGCATCACCTTCGCTCCGAATCTTTCAGCCACAGTTCGGCTCGGGCACTTCCGATGTACATCGCGGAAGTCTTCGCGCAAAAAACGTGATCCTGCAGGGCAATTCACCGTCGATCTCCCAAATCTTCGATTTGAAACTTGCCAACGGGCGCGCGTTTAACGAAACCGATACCGAACATCGTGCTCCCGTGGTTCTTCTCGGCTACGACACCACCAATATCCTGTTTCCCGGTGGAGCGGCGGGCGCGATCGGACAGGAAGTTACCGTAGACGGTCAACTGTTCACAGTGATCGGCACGCTCGAAAAACGCCGTCAGGGCATCTCTGGCGGCTCCAACCCGGAAGACAACATTGCTTTCATGCCGGTTACCACACTCCGAAAGCTGTATCCAAATAAAAAAGATTACGTCATCTTTGCCAAGGCCAAAGATCCCAAAGTTGTAGCGGAAGCCGTCGAGGAAATCCGCGATCTGCTGCGCCGCAAGCGTCGCCTCAGCAACGAAAAGCCTGACGACTTTGCCTTGTTCACCTCAGACTATTTTCTCGATCTCTGGAACAAAATCAGTTACCTCATTTTCGTTCTCATGTTCGCCGTTGCGTCGGTGGGCCTGCTGGTCGGTGGCATCGGGGTCATGAACATAATGCTCGTCTCCGTCACTGAACGAACACGAGAGATCGGTGTACGCAAAGCGATTGGCGCAAAGCGAGGGAACATTCTGCTCCAGTTCCTGACGGAAGCGGTCACGCTTAGCGCCATTGGTGGCGTAATTGGTGTGATTCTTGGGGCTGGTCTATCGATGCTTCTGCGCTATGGAGCGCACTTTCCCGCAAGCTTATCCTTCTTCTGGATTGCCACCGCGCTCATCATGTGCGCTCTGATCGGTGTTGTATTTGGTGTCTATCCGGCGTGGAAAGCCGCGCGTCTCGATCCCGTGGAAGCCCTTCGTTACGAGTAGGCGAGGTTGTCAACCGGCACCTTCTGTGCATAGACTGCTGATCGTCTCCTGTTGAGCGTTCTGTATGACATTCGACGATCCACAATCTTCCGCACGCGGCGGTGCGTTTCCTGTCACGCGTCTTTCCGTTGTCGAACAAGCACGCAGTAAAGCCGAGCCGGAGCGCGCTCTCGCCCTGGAAACACTGCTCACCGCCTACTGGAAGCCGATCTACAAATACATCCGGCTGAAGTATCAGCAGCCTCCCGCTGACGCCCAGGACCTGGCACAGGGCTTCTTTGCGGAACTCCTCGAACGCAATCTGCTCGCACAATTCGATCCTGCTCGCGCCCGACTGCGCACCTTTTTGCGCCTCTGCGTGGACAGTTTTGTGCTCAACGAACGCAAAGCAGCTAGCCGTCAGAAACGCGGTGGAGGAACCCCACACCTGGTACTGGATTTTATGGATGCCGAGGGTGAATTACAGGCCGGTGTGATCGATGCCGCCAGTATTCCCTCTCCTGATTCCTGGAATGATTTCTTTGAGAAGGAATGGATTCGCAGCCTGTTTTCGCTTGCTGTCGAGGATCTTCGCGCCCTTTGTCAGGCGCGGCAGCGAGGGTCCGCGTTTCAGATCTTTGAGGCATATGACCTGGAGGGCGAATCCGACGTATCCTACGCCCGGATTGCCGCAAAGTTAAACCTTTCCGTTTCTGACGTCACCAACCGCTTGTTTTGGGCGCGGCGCGAGTTTCGACGAACGGTCTTAGACCGGCTTCAATCGCTGTGTGGCAGCGATGAGGAGTTTCGCCGCGAAGCACGTGCCCTTTTCGGCGAAAGTCTCCGATGACCTACCTCGATGACCAGGCGCTCGAGCGCCTTCGTGCCGCAGCCGATTGGCCCGATTTGGCTGGCACGGGCTATCGATTGCTCGAGCGCATCGCCTCGGGTGGCATGGGCATCGTCTATAAGGCCGAAGACGAAGCTTTGGGCCGGTGTGTCGCGCTGAAGGTGCTCGGTGCAGAAGCCGCGTCTGGCGAACCAAGAGAGCGATTGGCGCGAGAAGCACGTGTCCTGGCACAGCTCGAGCACCCCGGCATTGTTCCTGTGCATGATGCCGGAACGCTCCCCGATGGCCGGCTGTTTTACGTCATGAAATATGTCGTCGGAGACCGGCTCGACCTCTACGTGAAACGGGTGAAGCCCCTGCCAGACCGCCTGCGCCTTTTCCTCCGCATTTGTGATGCCATGGCTTTCGCTCACGCCCGTGGATTTCTTCATCGTGATCTGAAGCCCGACAATATCATGGTAGGCCCTTTCGGCGAGGTTCTGGTCATGGACTGGGGTCTGGCAAAAGTTGTCCACGCTAGGTCGCAAGTCTCTGAGGAACAAGCATTTTCTGGAGTACTACCTAGCCAGGGAGCACCGGCCATCGGCCATCCTGCAGCGCAGATCACGCAGGATGGCACAATCCTCGGTACACCCGGATACATGTCTCCGGAACAAGCGTGCGGTCAAGTTGATCGGATCGATGCCAGAAGCGACATTTATTCCCTTGGAGCCATTCTGAGATTTCTGGTCGATGAACATGCTTTCGTTCGGGAGTTTGCGAACCCGCGCGCCCTCCGTGCCATCGTTGCGGTGGCCATGTCGGAATCACCGGCAGATCGGTATAACTCCGTACTGGAATTTGCTGCCGATGTCTCGCTATGCCTCGACGGTATGCCTGTCAGCGCCTATTCTGAAAACATCTGGGAACGGGCCTTACGGTTCTACCGCCGTCACCAGGTCGCCATCCTCCTGCTTTGCGCGTACTTATTGATGCGAACGCTTTTTTTGCTCTATCCACACCCTCGGCCGTAAAGGATTTCCGATGGGCGTTGTATAGAACTAACAGGAGGGGGACAATGCTGCCCCACGGAGGATGCAACTATGAATAAGCTCGTGATCGGATTGCTCGTTGGCACTGTACTCGGGGCACTCGACGGTGCCACTGCATGGTTCACCCCGGCCGTTCGCCCAGCGATCCTCGGAATCATCTTTGGTTCCAGTATGAAAGGGCTGATTGCGGGTGTGGCCGCAGGACTGTTCGCGCGTAAGGTGAATTCCGTTCCTTTGGGAGTTCTCTTCGGCTTGGCGGTGGGATTCGTGCTCGCGTTTCTTGTCGCGCGTTTGCAGCACGGCTACTACTTCGAGATCATCCTGCCGGGAAGCATTGTCGGCGCCTTGGTCGGCTATGCCACACAAAAATACGGGCCGATTCCCGTAAGACAGAGCTGAAGCAATCCGGGTCCTCGCCAAATAAAACTTATCGAAGGAGATTTCTCATGGGACGCGTTATCCATTTTGACCTGCCGGCTGCTGATCCAGAGCGCGCTATGGCCTTTTACAAAGCTGTCTTCGGCTGGAATTTCGAGAAGTGGGCTGGACCGGTGGATTATTGGTTGGCTAACACCGGCACGCTCACCCTGCCTGGCATCAACGGCGGCATTCAGCGAGGAAATGACAAAATCAAATGCACAACAAATACACTTGCGGTCGGTGCCCTCGATGAAGCGATCGCCGCAGTAGCGAAGGCGGGCGGTAAACAGATCGTTCCAAGAATGCCGATTCCCGGTGCAGGCTATCTCGCTTACTGCGAAGACACCGAGGGCAATACGTTCGGCATGATGCAGATCGACAACAACGCGAAGTAATCCTGCTCCGTCAAGACTGGAACTGACGCGCTAGCGTCCACCAGCAGATCGAGCGGCGGCGCTCAATGCCCGAAGCGATTCCGTATAGGGCGCTTTGGCCACCCCGCGCTCGGTAAATATCGCGGCGATGTACCGGCTTGGCGTTACGTCAAATGCGGGATGTGCTGCGTGCACATCGGGCGCAATTCGCACACCTTGTATATGCGTAACTTCCTCCGCCGTGCGCTCTTCGATCGGTATGTAGGTCCCGTCGGGGATCGACAAATCAAACGTCGAGATCGGGGCTGCAATATAAAACGGTACATTGTTTTCCTTGGCCAGTACTGCAATTTGATAGGTGCCGATCTTGTTGGCCGTGTCGCCATTCGCCGCTATGCGATCCGCACCGGTAACAATTGCGCCCACTTTGCCGGTTTTCAGAAAATGGCCAACCATATTGTCGGTGATCAAGGTTAGCGGAATTCCGCCACGATGCAATTCCCATGCTGTCAGTCTCGCGCCTTGCAGGTAGGGCCTCGTCTCTGGCACCAAAACATGCAACCTGCGACCCTGCTGGTACGCCACGCGGATCACGCCCAGGGCCGTCCCGATGCCGGCCGTCGCCAGCGCTCCCGCATTGCACTGCGTCATCACCTGGCCGTCTCTCGGCATATATTCGGCGCCGTAAGCTCCGATGGCTTCATCCGTCGCCTTTTTTTCCAGATGCACCAGTTGGGCTTCCGCAATCATCGCTTCGCGAATCTTGCCCAGTTCAGTCTTTGACGCCAGCAATTCCGAGAATCGCCCTTTCATTCGTTCCAGAGCCCAAAAAAGATCCACGGCTGTTGGGCGCGTTTTTGCCAGCGTCTCGCAAATCTGCGCGAATTCTGGTTTCAGTGCTTCGACTGAACTAGCCTTTGACTTCTGAACACCGATCGCCACTCCCATCGCCGCGGCCACGCCAATTGCTGGCGCTCCACGAATAACCATTTCCTGAATCGCCTTGGCTACCTCTCGATAGTCCACATACGTGTGGTTGATCTCTTCTGCCGGAAGCCTCCGTTGATCCAGCATTACCACTCCGTGTTCTGTCCACTCAATCGGCTGTGCTACGTACATTCGTGCGCCTTCCCCCAATGATCAATTTTCCCCTGCTCACGCTGCATGAACAAACCACCACTCAATGCCCGGGAGGCATCTTGGTGAATCCGTGTGTCCCAATCAGCGCGAAGATGGATATCAACGAGTTGTAGCCCAGATGCATCATGAAACTGGCAAAAACACTCCCGGTTACCGCCCGGACTATCGTGAAGACTACACCGACAAAAATCAGCACTGCGATCAGGCTTTTCGATCCCCCTAATTGTGGTCCGTGCATCAATCCAAAGAGTATTCCGGTGATCAAAATGCTGCCGACGATTCCATTTCGCAGGGCGTGGGAATCGTCTACCCCCTGCGTCCTCAATACCGCCGAAATAATTCGGACCAACAGTGGATAAAGATATCCTCGAAAAATAGTCTCTTCCACCAGAGGCGCAACCAGTACCGCCACACCGAGGAACAGCAACGCTGTTGTCCGGTGATGGAAGACCTGTTCTATCGGTGTATTTTCGGGAGTGTGCAGGACCGAAGTGGCCAATGCGACCAGCAAAGACAAAGCCCCACCGATAATAAAATAGGCGACGGGATTTTTCGGCCATTCCGTAATTTTTGGCTGTATTTTTCGCCATCCCAGGCTTTTCCAGAATGGCTTTTCGCAGAGCACTGCAATCGTCACGTACAGGAAAAATATAAATAGACCGTACGCGATTACGGTGCTTCCAATCGAGATGACGGGCTGTGATACCAGGAATTCCTGGAACTGTTTTTCTGTCAGCTTTTGCTGTGGGGCGTAATGCAACACCAGTGCCAGCGGCACCACCAGCAAGGTAGCCAGAATGAAGAACGAAAAAATGAGCCCGTGCACCCAGAACCAGCTGATTTGCAGATCCGGGGGAAACCTGGATTCGGCCTGCAATCGCTTCTCTGCCCCGGTGAGATGGTAATTCAGCTGATCGGCAGGTGCTGGCTGTTGCGCCGCGATCGGCGGGGCAGCGCTGGCCGGTTCCTGCCGATCCATTCCGGATGCGGGTGGCGGGGATGAATTATCGTCTGTCGGAATCATCGTTTACCGTGCTTTTTTGAAGCTGGCCATCCCGCTGCCAGCGCCGCAGCCACCAATGGCATTAGCAGTTCGTGGTGGCCGGTAATCGCGAGTCCACGAGACTGCGCCGCACCACTTCCCTCGGTGGCCGCCGTCGGCCGCTTCACTACATTCTGTGTTGGCCGGTAATGCTGGATAAAATCGAAGTTGGCTGTAGTGATCGATTGCAGTGGCACGCCTAGATTTCTCACCACAGTCACGGCTTTCAAAAATATCTCCGGCAGCAGCACTGCGGAGCCCCAGTTCAGAAATACTCCGCCTGCATCCATCTGTCCTACCAACGAGCAGAACAGTCGAAAATCAGTTTGCGTCGCTGTTCCGAGCGCGCATCCCTCGGCCGACGGATGAATGTGCGGAATATCCGTTCCAATTGCCACGTGCACCGTTACCGGGATTCTCATTTTATATGCGGCTATCAGCACGCTTGCTTCGGGATATTTCGGCTTCAAAATTCCGCTGGTCAGGTATTGACCCGCCGCTTCTCCGTATCCGATGTGTATGCGATGTGCAAGTTTCGCGATCTCGTTGCTGTATTTGCCGGTTTCTTCGGCCATCCCGAACTGGCCATTGCCCAGCCCGGCTTGGACGTCCTCGGAAGTATTACCGACCAGGGCAAGTTCAAAATCATGGATCATTGCCGCGCCATTCATGGCAATCCCGGACACGAATCCCCTACGCATCATATCGATCAGCAACGGTCCAAGACCGACCTTGATGACATGCCCGCCCATTCCCCACAAGATCGCCCTTTTCTGTTTTTTTGCCCGGTGGAGAGAACTCAACAGATCGCGCAGGTCTTCTGCCGCCAGAATCTTTGGCAGTGAATCTAGGAATTTGACGAGTGAGGATTTCGATCCAACAGGAGTCGCAAACTCTCGCACGTTTACTTTGCTTTTCCGCGACGCCAACGGATAGGTTTGTACTCCCCCAAATGTGATGGGTTGGATGGAATAGATACTCATGCGAATGAAAACACTTTACGAGGAACCCGCATCACGCGCAATAGGAACTCGCCAGACCGAGCCAATCCTTCCTTGTCATGCGCCTTTACGATCTCCATTTTCGCGGCCGTTGCCATTTCCATTCAGCGTCAAAGTCCGGGCCATGGCCTGTCCGGTGTATGACTTCTTCACTCGCGCCACCTGCTCTGGCGTGCCTTGCGCCACAATCCGCCCGCCTCCTTCTCCACCCTCTGGACCCAAGTCGATGATCCAGTCCGCTTGCTTGATCACGTCCAGATTGTGCTCGATGATCAGCACAGTGTTCCCCAGATCCACTAGTCGCTGAAGCACATCCAACAATTTCCGCACATCATCGAAGTGCAATCCCGTCGTAGGCTCGTCCAGAATATAAATCGTCCGGCCCGTCTGGCGCTTGGAAAGCTCTCGCGCCAGTTTGATTCGCTGCGCTTCGCCACCGGAAAGCGTGGTAGCGGATTGACCTAACTGAACGTAGCCGAGGCCAACTTCCACGATGGTCGACAATTTCTGCTGAATCTGAGGAATATTCTCCAGCACCTTCACCGCGTCGCTCGCCGGCAGATTCAGGACATCATTGATGCTGTGCCCCTTGTAGCGGACCGCCAAAGTTTCTGCGTTATACCGTCGCCCGCGGCACACTTCACAGGTCACATACACGTCCGGCAGAAAATTCATTTCAATTCGCCGGAGTCCTTCGCCCTGGCACGCTTCGCACCTGCCACCCTTGACGTTGAAGCTGAATCTTCCCGGCTTGTAGCCACGTTGCCGCGATTCCGGCAACATCGCGAACAACTCGCGAATCGGCGCGAATACTCCCGTGTAGGTTGCGGGATTTGAGCGTGGCGTGCGTCCGATCGGCGCCTGATCGATCTCAATCACCTTATCGATGTGCTCGATACCGAGGATCATGCGATGTTCGCCGGGTGGCTCCATCGAGCGATAGAGCTTCTGGGCGAGCGCCCGGTAGAGAATGTCATTCACGAGCGTTGATTTCCCTGAACCGGAAACTCCCGTAACCACCGTGAACAATCCCAGCGGAAGCGTGATATCCACATCCTTGAGATTATTCGCTCTTGCTCCCAATATTTGAATCGATTTACCGCTGGCGTTCCGCCGCTTGGCCGGTACAGGAATTCGCGTCGTGCCCGCCAGGTATTGGCCCGTAAGCGACTCGGCGGTCGCCGCTATTTCTGCCGGTTTGCCGGTCGCCACCAGATAGCCGCCGGCATTCCCTGCCCCCGGCCCCAGATCCACCACGTAATCCGCTCGACGAATCGTATCTTCATCGTGCTCGACCACCAGCACGGTATTTCCGAGGTTCCTCAATTGTTCGAGGGAATGCAGCAATCGATCGTTGTCCCTCGCATGCAATCCAATCGAAGGTTCATCCAAGACGTACAGCACGCCGCGCAGCCGCGATCCTATTTGCGTGGCTAGCCGAATCCGCTGCGCCTCTCCACCCGATAGAGTCGCAGCAGATCGCTCCAGGCTTAAGTACCCAAGTCCCACGGCCAGCAGAAAATCAATTCGCTCGGAAATCTCCCCCAGGGGTCTTCCGGCTACCTCCTTTTGCCGGGGCGTCAACTCCGCCAAAATGTGATCCACCGCAGGTCGCGCCTCACTCAGGGAAAGCGCCGTAAAATCTGCGATCGACCAACCCGCCAACTTCACTGCAAGCGACTCCGGCCGCAGTCGCTTTCCTGCGCAAACACTGCAACGCGTCGCAGACATATACTGCGTCATCCATTCGCGGTAAGAGTCGGAATTCGACTCCTCGAAATTGCGTTCCAGGAATTTCAGTATTCCTTGGAAGCGAAATCCTTTTTCTTTCTCGCCACTCCCTGCGCGAGTCCCCGCGGCATCGCCATTCTTTTTCGCCCCGGGTGGCGGATAGCCGTAGAGCAGCAGGCTCTGCACCTTGGCCGGGTATTTCTCAAACGGGGTATCGAGATGAAAACCATGCGCGTAAGCGCCCAACTCCAGAGTGCGCTTCAGAATCGCGGAACCGGAGCCAGGCCCCAGCCCACCGTCGAACAAAGGTCGCGTCCAATCCACGACCACCTTTGCTGGGTCGAAGTCGTACCTCGATCCCAACCCATTGCAAGCAGGGCATGCTCCATAAGGCGAGTTAAAGCTGAAGGAACGCGGCTCCAGTTGGGGTACGGACAACCCGCAATCCGGGCAAGCCAATTTTTCGGAGAATACGTGCTCTTTCCCGCCGACTACCGCCACCGTCACAAGCCCCTGCGCCAGCTTCAGCGCGGTGGCAATCGACTGCTCCAGCCGCGAAGCTACCCCCTGTTTCACCAGCAGCCGATCAATCACAATTTCAATAGTGTGATTCTTTCGCTTGTCCAAAGCTGGCGGCTCATCGAGCGGATACAGTTCCCCGTTGATCCGCACGCGGACAAATCCATCCTGCGAAAGTTTCTCAAGTTCTTTGCGGTATGCGCCTTTTCGCCCGCGCACGATAGGCGCCAGGATCATGATCCGGTCGTCCGCCTTGCACAGTTCGCCCTGCAATATGGACTGCACGATCTGTTCGCTCGATTGCCGCGTGATCGGCTTTCCGCAATTCGGGCAATGGGGCACACCGACCGAACTGTAAACTACGCGCAGATAGTCGTAAATTTCGGTGATGGTTCCGACGGTCGATCGTGGAGATCGCGTGGTGGTTTTCTGCTCGATGGCGATGGAAGGAGAAAGCCCCTCGATCACATCGACTTCCGGTCGCTCCATCTGATCCAGAAATTGCCGCGCATAGGCGGAAAGGGATTCGACATATCTTCGCTGCCCTTCCGCGTAAATGGTGTCGAAGGCCAGAGAAGACTTGCCGGATCCAGACAATCCCGTAATCACGGTCAGCGAGTTACGGGGAATCTCCAGGCTGATATTCTTCAGGTTGTGTTGCCGCGCCCCTCGCACCACCAATTTCGTCAGTCCCATAAATCTATGTCGCCCCTCCACAGGAGCCCTGGGAGCTAGTGAGTACACTGATCCCAATATAGTCTTTCAACATAACAACTGAGCGACAGGTGGGTCAAGGCGCTCGGGACTACTGTCCGGGTTCGCGGCGTCGTGGGTGCCAATTGGTGCGTTACCTTTGGAACCAACGTAAAAATTTCCCCGGGGGTAGCACATTTTTACCAACCACCAATTGCATAATTTATTGAAAACATGGATGTTACAATGGTCCACGGCGTGCTCCTCCCCTAGTCGTGGGGGAGGCGAGCCGAGGATCCCTTTAGGGGATTGAGGGCTGGGCCGGCTCGTACTTCCCCTCACTTCTAGCGCAGTCCAATCCAAAACATCCCTTGCTCTGGTTCACTCTAACTCATCCTGAGGAACCACTGCGCATAACAGGGGTTTCTGCCCACAGAGACCACTAGCAAAAACCATTCTCTCGATGAGCAATCATAAAATGTCTTCGGAGCCAAATGTTGCCTTCTGTGCTTGAATCGATCGGTCAGGCAGCGCGCATCATGAGCCAAACGGGAGTGCCGCTTTTGTCTCCCTGATCGGAGTGGAAAATCTGTTTTTTTGGAAAAAACCTGGTGGGGGACATGCTTCGCCGTGATGGACTCCCATGAATGAAGCTTGCGTTTTCGGGACTCCCGCCAGTCCTCTTCAATGGTTATTCCGAAAGGAACAGGAAAGAATGCGGGAGTTACAAAATCCTAAAATCGAGGGTATAATCCCAGCCCATGGCACCCGAAACGGAAACTGTGAAGGCACCGGGGATGGTCCCCGACGAGCAAAAACACGAGCCTCGCTCAAAGGGAATTAGCACGGCGCGGAAGAAGAAGCCGAAAGAACTGGCTGTAATCACAGAATGTTGCACGGGTTGCGCGGGGTCGCCCGCGTGCGTGGAGTACTGTCCGGTCGAAGACTGCATGTTCTGGGTGAACGACGAGGACAACCCCCCTTTCGGCCGCATTCAGATTGATCCTATCCTTTGCATCGGCTGCAAAAAGTGTCTTAGTAAGGGTCCAGACGGCTGCTTCCTCGATGGCTGCCCCTGGGATGCCATCGTGATGGTGGATATTGCGGAAGTGGAAAAAGAAGTCGGTCCGATGACCTATTAGTTCCCGCCGTTTCGACAGACTCATTTGTGGCAAAACGCGCGTGCCCGGCGCGCATTTTGCTATTGAGGGGATTGAAGTCCCTTGTAACTAAACGTCTCGAGAGGATTTGTTCACGGATGGGTGTGGGGATCTGTCGGCTGCGCTGCCCGCTCCCGAATGGCTTTTTCCGTCGCCGTCGCCTGCTGCCGCACGCGATCGGAAATTTCCGGCAGCTCGCGCTCGTAGGGAAGAATCGCGGGCAGGTCATCCAATTGGCCAATGAGATAGAGCGCGCGTAGAGCTTCCCACACCTGCTCGTCCGCAGGCGACACGGTTGCGATTTCGGCTCCCGGAGTTACGTACATGCCTGTTCCCACGCTGAGTGTGCGGATGCGACCACCGATTGGGGAGCGCACTTCTGAAGTCTCTTGGCGATCTTGCAGCTTAGCAATGACACCATCTTGATGGATGGGAGTTCCGATTTTGTCCGTGTCAATCACCACACCCGCTGAAGGAGCAGCAATTACGGCCGGTTGCAATAGTGCGGTGATCTGAGCCCGGCCCGAGGCATCGCCGAAGCGAACCAACGAGAGCGCGGCATTCCCTCGCACGAGAAGATTAGTGTCCCCAAGCATTGTCAATAGTGCTTGGTGAAAATCCCGGGCCGCCGTATCCTGCCCCATCACCCAAGCATCGGTGTTGCGCACTTCTTCCACCGGATAACTGGCCAGGCGCACGAGGTCGGAATGCCAGCGCGTGGTGCCCGCTTCGTTCCGCTCCATACGCTCGCCCACTTGTATGAGCGCATGCTGGATGTGCCGCGGATGCTTCTGATCATTCAAGTATTCGGCGATCTGTTGGTCCGAAAGATGACGTCCGAACCAAGTGCTCCACCAAAACAAGAACGGCATCAGGACAATCAGCCAAGCGGTCAGGAAAAACAGCAGGCGCTTCCGGGTGGACATGCGGTGGGGTGCCGGTTGCGGCGACGGGGTCCCCGCAACGACTTCTTGCACAGGAGTGGCGTCCACGGAACTGGGTCGACTAACCATGGGTTCTCTTGAGAATCAGCGCGCCTTGGGAGCCAGAGGCTCCTTGCCAGCCACAGCTTGCTGCTTTTGGAGAAAGGATAACAGTCCGCGGTCTCGCAGCTCCCAAAATACGTTCAGGAAGGAGATTCCGGAAAGAGAGAGCAGGATAAGACACATAAACAGTCCGTCGACTGTGCTGATCGAACCCGCAACAATGATCCAGACAATCCCCGCAAGAGGAACAAGGCAAAGAACGATCGCAATCAAGAGTGTCACCGCACGCAAGAGACCTCCTTCAGCCAGCTGGATTCGTAACTCCACAGTATCGAGAGCAGGCCAAGTGGAAATCCTAATCATATCCCACTTCGCACCGCTTCAATCGTCCATGAGCGGTGGCGGCTAGTCTTTCTAGGCCTCCACCGGACTCACTCCGGCAGCAGTTATTGCTTGAAGGACACATCCACGGTTTTGCTGTCTTTGGCGGCGAGAGTCACTTTCACATCCTGCTCTCCCAGTTTTTCCTGCACAAAGGCCAGCGTATAGTCCCCCGGCGGCAGACCCTTAATTTCGAACTTGCCGTCGGGGCCGCTAACCGCGAAAAACGGATTTTTCACGACGTTGATGAACATCCTCATCCAGGGATGCTGATTGCACTTCACGGGGAGGAGGATCTCTTCCCTTGTGAAAACTTTCTCGAGGGGAGCCGACTGGGGAGCTTGCGATTCGTTCCACTCACGGTTGTCTTTTGGTGTGGGATGAATATTGTGTGTGGTCGGATCACTATTAATGATTTTGACGGTTTGCCCCGCGATGACTCCTAGCGTATGGGGGTGGTACCTGCACCCCTGCTGGTCCACCACGACAGGCTCTTTTGGAACATCAAATGTGCGATTGCCAAGTCCCTCTTTCACGAATATAAAAACATTGGCCAGATTCGCGCCACTCACTACGATGTTTTCGGCCGTGTTCTGACCCTTACAGGCGGGATCCTGGCTCATG
This sequence comes from Candidatus Acidiferrales bacterium, assembly GCA_963741165.1. Taxonomy (GTDB): domain Bacteria; phylum Acidobacteriota; class Terriglobia; order Acidiferrales; family UBA7541; genus Acidiferrum. The sequence continues at coordinate 199,506 of CAVUHB010000007.1, forward strand.
TCGATCATCGCGGCCTTTGGCGGGGCACCGTCGAATTTTACAGTGCCGCTGACACTGGCAGCCGTGGCAGGATCGATGGGAGTTGCCGCAGCCGTAGGCGCCGTAGCGGCAGGGGTCGCGGGTTGCTCTTCTGAAGCATCCTTTTTGCCACATCCTACGAGAAGGACTAGTCCCAAAACACAAAGCAAGCCCGGGTATGTGAATCGAATCGTCGTTTTCATGATTTCGCGCTGCCTCTCTTGAGATTCTAAGCTTACTACCAATTGAAATCCTAATTTGCGCTTTCATGCCCCGCGCGGCCTGCGGATCTCCCGCCGGAGGACGGTCTGGAGCTAGCCATGGGAGCGTGACCCATGGCCGCACCCACTCGCCGTTGCTCTTCCGGCGTAAGCTGAAGAATATAGTCCACCAGCAGCTTTGTATGATCCTTATCATATCCCTGGAAAGAAGGGGGAGTCGGGCCGGCGAACACCCATCGGCCATCCTCTCGCTTGAATAGCCCGGAAGGCATGGAAGTGCCCGGACTGATAGCTTGCGGGTCGATCACCCACCGCTCCATCCAATCCGCCTTCAAGCGCCCTCTTGCTTGCAGCAGGTTCGGCGCGGTTGCGGTTCGATCATGGACGGGATCGCCCGTGGCGTGGCATTTCAAGCAGGGCGCCGCGTTGCTGGAAAACAGACTGCGTGCCATTTCGGTCTCCTTCGCAGTTAGCACCGGGACCTCTTCCGGAATGTAGGGGAACGGCTGCCGTGAGAGGGCTTGAAAAAACCGCACCAGTTTGCCCAATTCATTTTCAGAGAAAGAAAAAGTTGGCATACGCACTTGCAGATAACTACGCAACCCGTTGCGGTTGGTGTTCTGATCATTAAGCGCGGGATTGTTGAGGAAATGAAGCATCCAGTCGGGATCCACGCGTGCGCCTTCGGTAAGAAGTTTGGGCGGCATTTGTTCCTGGCCGTCTGGTCCTTGGTAGCGAGCCATGGACATGAGCGAGGTACGCTGGCCCGGCAGTAGTTGGTGGCAACCCATGCAGTTGTACTTCTTGACGATCCACCACCCCTCTTGAATGTCCCGGCGATAATCGAGTGGCCGATATTGATAACCGGGAGGAAGAGGACTTTCTTGACTGCCCATGAGAAACGTTGTGAGAGCCCGAATCTGTTCCTTGGTCAGGTGTACATTAGGCATGCGCAGCTGTTCTGCTTCTGGTTTGATCTTGCCTTTGTCCCAGATATTCGGCTCAGCGAGCTTGTGCTCGAAAAAGCCTTTGTGCCCGTACCAAGGCTCTTTGGCTGGGCCATCGGGCAAACGCGCAAGGTCTTCGGGATCGGTGATCGGTTCACTGCCTCCGCGTTCCGCGACTCCTGTCAGCAGAGCAAAATCCAGTCGCTCCACGGGCTTGCTGCCCTCAAAGGTTAATTCCGTGCCGATTCGACCTTCGTCTTCGAGACCGGAGATTTCGTGACACCCGGCACAACCGTAGTGGCGAATCCACCGTTTGCCTTCCTCTCGCAATTTGGGATCGTCCATGAATGGCGCTTCGGAATAGCTGGATGGCTCCTGTTTTTTCAAGGTGACGAGATAGCTCGCGACGTCTTCCGCATCCTGGGGGGAGAGCCGGAGGCTGGGCATTACAGTCATGTTCTGTACTTGCAACTCGTGACCGTCATTTGGGCACCGGGAGTGTTCCAGGTCGAAAACAAACGGCAAGCCCTTCTTCTTATAGTCTTCGGGACCAATATCTTTTTTCTCGTAGCTGCAGTAAGGGCGGGTGCGTTCGCGAGCGTTGTGCACCCAGCGGACTAGATATTCGTAATTGTCCTTCTCGCCGACGCGCGTTAGATTTGCAGCAAAAGTGCCACCCTGTATCTGGTCGCCCTCTCCAATGGAATGGCATGCCAGACAGCCGCGCGTTTCAAAAAGTTCCTTCCCGTGATTCACATTGCCGGCTGTATGTTTCGGTAGGGGATCGGTCAAGGCCGATTGCCAAAGATAAGCTGAGATCGCTTTGATCTGATCGTCAGTGAGGCGGAAGTTCGGCATCTTGGTCGTCGGACGAAAGTCGGTCGGTTTCCTCAGCCATACTGGAATCCAGTTCTTATTGAGTTTGAGCCGCGCGTCCTTAAGATTCGGCCCGACTTTCTTTATGTCTTGCAGAAGGCTCTTGGTGGTACGGTCAAGTTGGACGATGCGCAAATCCATTTTGCTGTTCGTGACTTTCAGCGCCACGGCGCGATCATTGAGGCGATTGGCCTCTTCGTTGCTCGTGGCGGTGTCGGCCTGTTTCATCAAATAAGCGGCTTCCTTCAGGTTGTCCTTTTTCTGTTGCTCGAGTTGTTTGATCTGCTGGCCAATCGAAAGCAAATCCTCGGGCTCCTTATCATAGCCCTCGTAACGATGGCATCCCACGCAGCCACGCTGACGGTACAAATCTTTGCCTTCGCTGAGTACCCATCCGATGTCGTCCACCACAGTTACCATATCTGCGGAATGGCAGCTCTGGCAGCCAGCTTCCATGTCCCCTCTCGGAAACAGCGGCCACAGCCAATGTTCGTAGGTGCCGTGCGCCTTCTCTGTGCTCGTAGTGGCACGTCCATTGCCCTGGTGGCAGGGTGAACAACCGTACTTTTCAGGATCGTGAATTTTCAACAGGTTCGGTTCTGGATGGCTGGTGAACGCCAGTGCATATTTGTCGGGTTGCTTGCCCTTACGGGACATCGCCGCTGGTGTGAGCTTGACCGGTTCACGAATGCCCATATGGCATGACTCGCAGCGGTCGACGATATTCGCTTCCGGCACATTGATCTGCAGGATTTTCGGTGTCCAATCCTCGGTTTTATTCTGCAAGCCGGCCAGCTGCGGCGGCGTAAGGTTGGTCATTTGGTCAGCGACATAGGTATCGAGCTTTTCCTTCCGCTCGTTGACCGGCTTGATGGCTTCTCCGAGTTCCACACTCAAGTTGGTCCGGTCGTTTTTCAGCTGGTTGTAGATCTCTTCCAGTTGGCGGTAACTGTAATTCTGCTTGCTGCCATCGGGAAAAATGACCGAAGTGACTTCTTGTTTGTACTTTTCAAGATCTTTTTGTTTCCGTTGTTTTGATGAAGCGCTAGTTTCAGTTTCGATTTCATAGGTCGAGGCGCCGACATAAGCGCGGCGGTCGGTGAAGACGTTTTGTACTGCGAGAATTCTGGCGCTCAAGTCACGTAGCTTTTCGTTGATTTCCTTGATCCGCGGCGCGGAATTCTGGTTGGTGCTTTCATAATCTGCTTTGAGCTTCTGATACTCTGAGCTGCCTTCCACTTCCTTCTGAAGATTTCGGGACTCCGTGCGCGCGCCTTTGAGGAATGACGAGTAGCGAGTCTTCCACTCGCTTTGGAAGGCTTTCCAGGGGCGTTGTCCAAAATCTTCGTCCCAAAGAGCCCAGAAAAGTGAAGCCATCAAGACGACCATCGCCACGACGTAGTGAGGCGCGAGGGACTTGGTGACTACGGGATCATTCTCAAAAATAGGCTGATCGGACACCACGTCCCCCTACACGTTGAACCACGGCGTTATCCACACGTATTTAATGTGAAAGAGAAGCCGCAAAAGCATTTTGATCGGCAATCCAAGCATAGTTAGTAGAAACACCATCAGGATGGAGTATTGCAGCAAACTCATGCGTTTGTAGTCCTTGGCATTGTGCCTGCGGAAGTAGGCATGCGCCCCGATGCCGCCGAATAGGAAAAAGCCACCGACGACTACCGCTCCGAAAATACCTTTTCCCCAATTCGAGGTAATCCCAAAAAGGTCTGGAAGATCGCGGTTGACTTCATAGATGAGCCGGTTATGGTCCCAAGTCTGTCCTGGCCAGAACCACTGCCAGCCAGGGCCCCGGATAAAGGTTCCAATAAAAATCATCGAGACCCACAAAATTATGAATCCGAAAAGAAAGGTTCCAATGGCAAATTTGCGCTGCTTCAGAGTGTAGTAGCCACAACCCAACGGGTTGGTATCTATATAGGGAATGACCATCAGCCCAATGATGATCAAGGTGGGCATGACCACTCCGGCAATCCACGGGTCGAAGTAGACCAACATTTCCTGCAATCCCAGAAAATACCACGGAGCTTTCGCAGGATTCATGGTCAGGTTGGGGTTCGCGGGTTCTTCCAGCGGTGCGTTCAAGGTGATGGACCAGACCATCAAAATTATGGTGACGATGATGGCAGCGAGGAACTCCACGCGAAGAAGAAAGGGCCATACGTGTACTTCCTTTTGCCAACCGGCCTGGAACGGCCACGCCTTTCGATGATGGGTCTTCGCCATGGCCGCATCGCCTTCCAGCTGGGTGATGAGCTGGTCATTTGCATGCGCCTGCTTCCAGGCGAGGTACATGTAGAAGGCAAGCAGCGGAATCATGCCGATGATCGGGACGTTGTCAGGTGCGGAAAGGATTTCCCACAATTGTTTCCAATCCATGGCTAGCGCTTTTCCTCTTTGACTTCTGAGTTGAGCATCACTGCTGCTGGGCCGGAAATGCCTCCGTCTTTACGCACCCGCCAAAAGTGTACGATCATGAATATCGAAGCAACGATAGGAATGCCAATGCAGTGCCAGATGTAGGAACGCAGCAAGGCGTTGGCGTCCACGATGGAACCACCCAGAAGGCCGAAGCGAACGTCGTTGTACGGGGTCATACCCAACTGCGGTCCGAGCGGACCCTCGTGGCCCAAGAGCGGCGTGGCACGCGCCATGTTCGTCCCCACAGTCACCGCCCAAAATCCGAGTTGATCGTCTGGCAATAAATATCCGGTAAAGGAAAGCAGCAGAGTTAAGACAAGCAGGATGACCCCGACGTTCCAATTGAACTCGCGTGGTTTCTTATAGGAGCCGGTGAGAAACACGCGGAACATGTGAAGTTCAACCGCAATCACCATCAAGTGCGCAGCCCACCGGTGCATATTGCGCAACAGTTTGCCGAACGGCACGTCGTGCTCAAGATAGAGCACATCCCGGAAGGCTTGCACCTTGCTAGGATGGTAGTAAAACATCAACAAGACACCCGTGAAAGTGAGCACGATGAACAAGTAGAACGTGATTCCACCCATTCCCCAGGTGTAACTGTAGCGCACCGCATCTCGGTTGATCTTTGCGGGATGCAGGTGGAGAAAAACGTTAGAGAGTACACCCAGGGCACGATTGCGTGGAGTCTCGTCGTGCTTGTGGCGAAAAATGGAAGTAAAAACCTGAGTCTTGGTCGGCTTCTTGAGCAACTCCACCTGCTCCTTGGCTTTCGTCGGCAGGTCGGTCTTCAACGACTCAAAATCTTCCTGAACTCCAGCTTTGACCCGTTCGACTAAGCTCACGGATTTGCCGTCCTTCGGGATTGAGTTGTGCTCATCAGCCATTTCGTTTGCTCCCGTCACCCAGTTCGCTCATGCGGTCCTCAATCTTCCTCTCGAATGATTGCCTTCGTGAGTCGACACGTTACACCGACAAATACGATCCTGGTTCGCTAAAACGGCTGGGCAGTCCCTTGGGCCACTGATACAGTCGAGAAACATCAACAATTATCTGTCCATCGGGAGCTAGTTCGACGTGCGCGCGGTCCATGGGACGGGGGGCTGGCCCTTCAAAATTGATGCCTTCGTTGTCGTATCCGCTTCCGTGACAGGGACACTTGAACTTGTTTTCGCTGGATTTCCAGTCGGGTGTACAACCCAGATGAGTGCATCGCGCGAAAATGACAAACAGGCGATCGGGAGTGCGATCCACCCAAATACGATACTTTTGCTGCCACTTCGTATCTACACCCAGGGCATAATCGGAGGGGTATCCGATCTTGAAGATGGTGGGAGGTTCAAACAGCGTGCGCGGCAGGAAAAAACGAAGGAAGGCCAGAAACCACGCGGTGAGAAAGCCGGTTACGGCAAACCACACAAAACCACGGCGACGTTCGTTTACTTCGCTGTGTTGCGGGCCAACACTTGCCAAGCCTGCAGCGGCAGCAGCCTTTGAAGTACCGACCGCCGGAGAACCGACATAACTGGTCGCTTCCTTCCCCTTCGCAGCGGATTTATTCCCTGCATCAGATTTCGGTTTATCCGATTCGGATTCCGGGCCCGCCATTCGTCGCCTCCTAGATGAGCGTGTCTCGAAGTCAGTCCGTGGCCGTGAGCTGCGCTATTGAGTTCCCCCGAAAAACAGGCGAGTGATTTCTACACCGCTTGTTTCCTGGGTGAAGGATTTCACCTTCAAAACCGAGTTCTTGACCACAAAGTTCGGACGCGGCAATTGCCTGAGAGCGCGCGGCTTCCAAGGTGTGCCAAGAGCGGATGAGTCAAGAACACAAAGATCGGCAGGAAATGCGACCACTGTCGAAGAAGCATCAAAGCTTCGCGCCTGGAAGGAGGAATGGCATTTCCTTAGGGAAAAATAGTGGCTCGGCGTGGCTCCGGCCATCGTCCTGGGGCCGCATGATTTGAAAAATGCCGTACAAGAACCCGAACTGCTCAACATCAAGGAACCCCCAGAACGGAACGCATCTTACTTAAATGAAATAAATTCGTCAATGCGTGTTTCGCATGCGTGTTTCGCGTGTGTTGCAGCAGGTCAAAAATAACTGGTGCTCACCTACAAGGATGGCGAAGAAGAATGAACACCGAGAAGAAGCTGCTTGCGCCCGGAAAAAGCTGTGATAGACTCCGTTCGGTTCGTGGCATCTGTTTTTCCGACTACAGGGATTTCATGGGTATCTGGGTGCGAAAGGCCGAAGATTTGGCCGGGGAGGTTTCGCGCAATGGGCCTCGTTCTTCTGATCGTCATTTGGTTGATCACGCTGCTCAGCACCTATTTCTTCGTGGCGAAGACATGGTGGTTGCCGGTGGGGGCCTCTGCCGCCGCGCCGGCAATAGACCATCATTTCACGACAACTTTTATATTGATGGGTATTGTCTTCGTGGCGGCCCAATTGTCGCTCGGCGTGCTCGTGTGGATGTACCGTGATAGGAAGGATGCACCCAATGCTGAATATTCCCACGGCAACATCAAACTTGAAATTGTCTGGACGGTTCTCACCGCCATCTTGTTCATCGGGTTAAACCTGATGAGCAGTACGATCTGGGCTACCGAACGGTTCCGGCCCGCGGATGCTGGTGCGGTGCGCGTGGAAGTAACGGGCATGCAATTCGCGTGGTATTTCAGGTATCCCGGGCCGGACGGTAGGTTTGGCGCGACAAGGCCAGAGATCGAGGATGCCTCTTCCGGCGGCGAGGGCGCGCTCGGACTGGATGCGAACGACCCCGCATCGAAAGACGATGTAGTGAGCGGTACCATGCTCGTACCAGTGAACCGCGAAGTAGAAGTGATCCTGCGAGCTCATGATGTGATTCATAGCTTCTTTGTTCCTGCCATGCGCTTCAAACAGGATGCGGTCCCGGGCCTGGCGATCCATATGCATTTCACGCCGACGCAAGCAGGTGAATATGAGATAGCGTGTGCAGAGTTGTGCGGGTTGGGCCATTACAAAATGCACGGGATTCTGAAAGTTGTCAGCCAGGATGAATTCGACAAATGGTTGGCTTCACGAGAGGCGGAGAAGCAATAACATGTCAACCCAAGAATCCTCCACTACGGCAACTCATTCGCACGCGGCCCCGCAAGGCTTCATTCGCAAGTACGTTTTCAGTCTGGACCACAAGGTAATCGGCATTCAGTATTATTTTCTCGCGCTCACTGCCGTGTTCGTTGGGATGTTTCTATCCCTGCTGATGCGCATTCACCTCATCTGGCCCGCTGTTTCATTGCCGTTGATCGGCCAAATCAAACCCGAAGCTTACCTGAGCCTTCTGACCATGCACGGCACCATTATGGTTTTTTTTGTGCTTACCACGGCGCCGCAGGGCGGCTTCGGAAATTATTTTCTCCCTATCCAAATTGGCGCGCCGGACATGGCCTTTCCAGTTCTGAACATGCTTTCTTTTTGGACGACCTTTGTGGCTTTTGTTGTGATGCTCGCGGCTTTCATCGTGCCAGGAGGAGCACCGCTGCATGGGTGGACCGGATATGCACCTTTGAGTGCGTTACCATCGGCCGGCCCAGGGGAAGGATCCGGCGCGGATCTCTGGATCATCAGCATCGCGATTTTCTGTCTCGGGGCGCTGATGGGTTCGCTGAACTTCATCACAACGACACTCGACATGCGTGCCAAGGGAATGTCTCTGATGCGCATGCCGCTGACATGTTGGGCTTGGTTTATCACTGCCATTCTGGGTCTGCTGGCATTTGGCGTACTTTTTTCAGGCGGCGTTTTGCTGTTAATGGATCGCAATTTGGGCACGAGCTTTTTTGTTCCGCTGGTTACCGTTAACGGCCAGCTCACCGGTCACAAGGGAGGTTCGCCACTCTTGTGGCAACATCTGTTCTGGTTTTTTGGACACCCAGAAGTCTATATCGCGATTCTCCCTGCCATGGGCCTTGCCTCGCAATTGCTTTCCGTGTTTTCGCGCAAACCGATTTTTGGATACAAGGCGATGGTGTATGCAATGCTGTCCATCGGTTTCCTGGGTTTCATGGTGTGGGGCCATCACATGTTCATGAGCGGCATGAGCCCTTATTCTGCTTTTGCCTTCTCCATTCTGACTATGGCTATCGGAGTACCGTCGGCGATCAAGACTTTCAACTGGTTGGGAACGCTGTTGCGGGGGCGCATCCGCTTTGCATCTCCCATGTTATTTGCCATCGGATTTGTTTCACTGTTCGTTTCCGGCGGAATAAGCGGCCCGTTCCTGGCTCAGCCCGTTCTGGATATCCAATTGCACGACACCTATTTCGTGCCTGGTCATTTTCACCTGATCATGGGGGTCGCATCGATTTTTGGCATATTCGCCGCAACCTATTACTGGTTCCCGAAAATGTTTGGGCGAATGATGAACGAACGATTGGGTCGCTGGCACTTCTGGTTCAGTTTTATCGGCACCTACGCAATTTTCATGCCGATGCACTATCTGGGGATGGCCGGTCACCCGCGGCGCTATTCAGAACTTACCGAAGTCGCTTATCTGCACGGCTTGATTCCTCTTCAGAAATTCATCACTTACGCGGCGTTCATCACCATCGCCGGCCAGTTTATCTTTCTCGTGAATTTATTCTGGAGTCTCAAGTACGGCGCAAAGGCCAGCGACAATCCGTGGGAGGCGACAACCCTTGAATGGATTACTGCAACCCCACCGCCTCATGACAACTTTGGCGGGCACACTCCCGTGGTCCATAACGGCCCTTACGAATACAGCGTGCCTGGTGCGCCTCGCGACTACGTAATGCAGACCGATCCACAAATCCGGGAGACACACTAGGCAGGACCAATGTCTAGCTTCACTCCCACAGCTTCCGTTGAAACTCCCAGAGTTGCCCTGGACGATTACGGTATCGTTCCACCAATTCTCGGCGGCGATGACGGCCGGTTCGGGCCTGGTTCGCCAGATTACCGCACGCGCCTCCGCCGTGCGCGCCTTGGGCTTTTCGTGGCACTGACACCGGTGCTCATGCTTTTTGTTTCCTTCACCAGCGCTTACTTTGTGCGCCAGGGATTGCCGACGCTGGACCCGCATACCAATCAATTGGTTCGGGACTGGATTCCGGTTAAACTCCCGAAGCTGCTGCTTTTAAACACTTGCGTACTTCTTCTTAGTACCGCAAGCATGGAGTTGGCGCGGCGCCATATGAAGCGTGAAGCTGCAGCTCCGTCTTCCGCCTCTCTCCCCGGGGTTGTTATCAAAGACGAGATGTCAACCCCGTGGCTGGTCTCGACAGTTCTCCTCGGGATTAGTTTTCTCATTGGTCAGTGGCAGGCTTGGCGAGAACTCGCCGGGAGCGGTTTCTACGTCTCCACCTCCGCTAGCAGCTCCTTCATATATTTACTGACTGGAGCGCATGCCATTCATTTGATGGGCGGAATACTTGCGCTATTTGTTGCGGGTGGAGCAGCGCTGCTGCACCGGCCCGCTGGAGCACGGAACATTGTCGTCGATGTGACCGCCTGGTATTGGCATTTCATGGCCCTGCTATGGGTTTACCTTTTGTGTTTACTTGAGTTCGCGCACTGAATAGCGTTTGACAGTTTTCACACTTCGCACCCTGATCAGGAGGCCGAGAGCATGGCTGAACCATTGCTAGCACCAGATGTCAGTTCGGTTTATGAACCGTCTTTCTTTGGCACTTACTCCAAAAAGATTGGTATGTGGCTTTTCCTACTCTCCGATTCGCTAACCTTTGGGGCCCTGCTCTACGCTTATAGTTACGGACGCATTTCGACGCCAGATTGGCCGACGCCATTCCACTCCGAGAGTATCGTCAACGCTACCATCATGACCGCATTTCTTCTCACCAGTTCACTGACGATGGTGCTGGCGGTGAGGGCCGCTGTAGAGGGGAATGTGAAGCTGCAGCGGTTGTTTTTGCTGGCCACGATGGCGTGCGGAGCTGGCTTTATGATTCTTCACGCACGGGAGTGGAACAATTTGATCGCGGAAGGCTTAACCCTTCCTGTATTTTCTGCCTTCCCGGGCCATAAGGCAGCTGGTGAGTTTGCCGAGGTAGCCAAAAACGTGCCCCAGTTCCCCGCGACATTCTTTGGATTGACTGGAATGCACATGCTCCATGTGACGCTCGGCGTAATCTACCTGGGTGTAATTGCTTTGCGGCGCAAATTCATCCCCATTTTACTGGTCTGCTGGCTGGTGGCTTGGCTTGCGACGCCGGCGTATAGTCCCTTTCACTACGGAGTCCACCTGCTGCTGGTCGCGGCAATCGTGTGCTCGATCATTCTGTGGCTGAAGCCAAAGGTTTACGACTCGGCAGACGTGGAAGTTTCTGGATTGTACTGGCATTTTGTAGACTTGGTGTGGATGTTCATTTTTCCTCTGGTCTATTTGATGTCTGCCAAGATTTTTTAGGAGGCCGAAAACTATGGACGCAACCCAGTTGGCCATTGAAGAACGCGTTGCTCAACAACACCGCCACCACAAGAAGGCGCTATTTTTCTGGGTTTGGGGTGCCTTATTGGTGATGACCGCGATCGAAGTCTATCTGACCTATCAGAATATGCAGCCCAAGCCCATGCTAACCATATTGATGGGACTGTCTCTGATCAAGGCAGCGCTGATCATCGGGTTTTTTATGCATTTGAAGTATGAGATTTCCCTCATGAAGTGGTTGACCATGTGTTCGGTAATTGGCTGCTTGATTTTGATGACCATTTTCTTTTTTCCGGATGCTTTTCGAATACTTTCCTTGGGAGTGCGATGAAATTCAGGCTGCCGATTCTGACCCTAATTCTCCTCGCTTGGACCGCCCCGGCTTTCTGCCAGGGTTGTGCCATGTGTTACGGCTCGGCGCAAGCCACCTCGAAGGAGGGACAGCGGGCCATCAACAAAGCGGTGCTCGTACTCTTGGTTCCTCCTGCAGGATTTATGACCCTTGGCATCTGGATGGCTCACCGCTATGCGCGGAAAAGGGATCTCGAGCGGTGTGAATCAGAAATATGGGCCTGATTGGGCAAACAACTTGGAGAGAGCTCCACCCTCTGACGATCGGCGACGAGCCAAGTTCGACGGTCGCAAACCACTGCGTGGCAAGATCTAAGACGATTGAAGGTTTCCCTGAATTGTGACTTGCGTGAACGGCGAGCGAACCCCGCGATAATCAACGCGCGATATGTAGTCGCTAAGAGTCATGAAGAGAAGAATAGCCAACCAAAAGATGCCGGCAACAATCACCAACTGGGTGCGCCGCGGACTGTATTTTGCATGCATAAAGAAGAGCACGACGAACGTAGCTTTCACCGTGGCAATGGCCAAGGCCACGACGATGTTGAACCTGCCGAGGTTGACGTAAGCGGCGTAAACGGTGATGCCTGTCAGTGCCAGCAAGGTGATGATGATGACCAGGTAGGTGCCCGGTTTGACAATATGTTCGGTGTGTTGATGTTCAGACACGCTCTTCACTCCCTACTTATGCCGATCGATCAGATATAACAAGGGGAACAAATAAATCCAGACGATGTCGACAAAATGCCAGTACAACCCAACCATGTCGACCGGGGTGTTGTATTGGGGCGTGAAGCGGCCCGCGAGCGACAGCTTCAAGAGCCATAGAAGCAGCCCTGCCCCAATGACCATGTGCAGCGCGTGTAAGCCGGTCATTCCGAAGTAAGCAGAATAATAGAGTTGCGCATGAGAGTTCAGATCGGGGTCCGCCTGGAATGCCTTGGCAAGCTCCTCCCGCTCCAGGTCTAATTCCTCAGGTCTCACGTCCTCGCACTTGGCGGTGTTATTGACGCAATAGCTGATATCGAAATTTCTTCCGGGAACCAGATGGTGATGAAACTTCTGGCTGTACTCGATATATTTCACGCCAAAGAAGACGAAGCCGAGAACGATGGTGAGCAGTAAAAAGATGGAAATGAGCTGCTTCTTGCCAACCTGTGCGGACCAAACTGCCATAGCCATCGTGAAACTGCTGGCGAGCAGCACAATCGTGTTGAAGCCTCCAAGTTTCAGGTCGAGGGTGTTGCTGCCCATGGCGAAGGCAGCGAAATAGGTGTGGCGGTTAATGGTATAGGCGAGCATGATGCCGCCGAAGAACATCACTTCCGTGATCAGGAAGATCCACATCCCGAGCGAGGCACTGTCCTTCTGCTGCTCGAGAGTCTTAAATTGTCCGTACAGTTCTCCGGTGCGATGCACTCCGCACTCCTCTATTCGTTAGTTTCAGGCGCAAACGGCGCGCCTGTCACCAGGCCGAAGCCTGGTGCTGTTCTAATCGTCACCGTGAGCCGGCGCAACCGATGGATTTCCGGCTACTTCCAGACCAAGGTCCGGTCGATTCTGAAAGTCGTAAGGCTCCCAAGTCACCACCGGTGTCTCTTCAAAATTCTCAGTGGATGGCGGGGATTGTGTTTTCCATTCCAAACCTGTCGCCGGCCACGGATTGTCGCCCGCCACCTTGCCATAGAAGGCGGCCCAGGTAAGGTAGATCATCGGCATCAGGTAGCCGATCGCAAGGATCGAAGCACCCGCAGTGGACATCACGTTGTAGACCTGAAATTCCGGCGGGTAGACGTGATAGCGCCGCGGCATGCCCAGATAGCCAAGCAGGAATTGCGGAAAAAAGGTAAGGTTGAAGCCCACAAAAAGAATCAATGCCGCTATTCGCGCCAACCACTCGGGGTACATGCGGCCGGTCATCTTCGGCCACCAGAAATGCAATCCACCGAGGTAACCCATAATCGCACCACCCACCATGATGTAGTGGAAGTGCGCGACGACGAAGTAGGTGTCGTGGATATGGATGTCCGTTCCAAGGCAGCCGAGGAACAATCCGGTTAAGCCGCCAATGAGAAACAGGCCAATGAAACCGAAGGCGTAGAGCATCGGCGTGTCAAAAGAGATCGATCCACCGTAGAGTGTGGCTACCCAGTTGAAAGTTTTTATCGCTGAGGGGATCGCCACAAGGAAGGTGAGGAATGAGAATGCCAGCGCGGCATAGGTGGACTGCCCGGTGAGAAACATGTGGTGCGTCCAGACCAAAAAACCAATCACCGCAATGGCCAGACTGGCAGCGGCCACGAAATGATAGCCGAATAGTTGTTTGCGTGCGAATGTGGGGATCAATTCGCTGATGACGCCCATGGCCGGAAGGATCATGATGTAGACGGCTGGGTGCGAATAGAACCAGAACAGATGTTGGAAGAGAATGGGATCGCCACCCATAGCCGGGTTGAAGAAGCCCAAGCCGAAAAGGCGTTCCATGCCGGCGAGTGCCAGGGTGATGGCCACGACCGGAGTTCCCAGGATCATGACCACCGCTGTGGCGTAGTGCGTCCAGACAAACAGCGGCAAGCGGAACCAGGTCATCCCCGGAGCACGCATCGTGTGAATGGTCACTAGAAAATTCAGCCCAGTGAGAATCGAGGAGAACCCGGTGATGAAAATGCCGATGACAGCGGGAGCTACCGCGGAATTCGAATATACAGTGCTCAAGGGGGTGTAGAAAGTCCATCCCGTGTCGAGCCCACCCGCCACCATCGAATAAAGTGTGAAGGCGGCCCCAACCACGTAAATATACCAGCTGAGCAGGTTTATTTTGGGAAACGCCAGATCCTTTGCCCCGATCATTAGGGGAATCAGGAAATTGCCGAGCACGGCGGGAATGGAGGGTATCAGGAAGAAAAAGATCATCGCCACACCGTGCATGGTGAACATCCGGTTGTAGGTATCTGCGGAAAGCAGGTATCCGTTTGGGGAGAGCAGGTGCATGCGGATCAGCATGGCGAAGAAGCCACCGAGGAAGAAGAAAAAGGTGACGGAAGCAAGGTAGAGAAGCCCGATGCGCTTGTGATCTGTGGTGAAGAGCCAAGAGCGTATCCCATAGGTCGCATTCAAGTAATGCTTTTTCGGCATGGTCTGCTTTGCCGCAATGGATGTGCTGCTCATGACTATTTCTTCCCCGCTGTTGCCGGCGCGATTCCAGCGCCCTTCGCGGGCACGGGTTGCGATTGCAACGACCTAATGTAGGCCGTAAGGTTCAGGATCTGTTCCTCGGTGACCAGGCCTTGAAACGTGGGCATGACTGGCTGATACCCGGCAACAATTTTACCTTTTGGCTCCAGAATTGACTCGCGGATATACGCTTCATCCGCCGTCACCGTCGATCCATCGGCAAGAAGAACTTTTCCGCCATACAAGCCATTCAAAGAAGGAGCGCGTCCAGTGCCGTTAGCGAGGTGACAGGTGTTGCAGGCCAATTGGGTGAATAATCTCTCGCCCGCCGATATGGGATTCACGTCGCCAACCTCGCCAGAAAGCCAAGTCGCATATTCCGCCGGATCCATGACTGTTACCCATCCGCCCATGATCGCGTGGTTGGTGCCGCAATATTGCGAGCAGAAGAAGTGGTACTTGCCGACCTTGGTCGGCCGGAACCACATCGTGTTGTAGCGGCCCGGCACCACGTCCATCTTCACGCGGAAAGCCGGCACAAAAAAATCGTGGATCACGTCTTCACTGCCCATGATCAACTTAATGTTTCGGTTCACGGGAATGTGGAGCTCATTGATTTCCTTGCGGCCGTTGGGTTGCTGCAACTTCCACATCCACTGCTTGCCGATCACGTAGATATCCAAGGTGTCCTTCGGCGCGGTCCGATAATTCACATAAATGACCGCGCCCCAGGCAAACATGCCAATGGCAAGTACCAGGGGAATCACCGTCCAGCCGATTTCCAGTGCGTTATTCCCGTGTATGACTTCGCCAATTTCGCCGGGCCGCTTCCGCCGGTACGCGAAGGCTGCAAGAATAGTCAGAAAAGTCACCAGAATGCTGAAAAACAGTGCCGTAAGCAGGATAAAAGCGAAGAGGGTATCCACATTCCCCGCGAAATTGGAGGCTTGCTCTGGAAAAAATGGAAGCGGTAGCTGCACGGCTCTAGTGTGCTCCTTGCGTCGGCAAACCCGACCCGGAACCTTCGCGGCGGCCCGCGTGATGATCGCGGCGGCGGAAAATCACGAAACCGATGGCCATACAAAGGAGGGTAACCATCCCGCCCATGCGGATGACCGAGAGAATGGTTGCGCTGTAGCGCGCCTTGGTTGGATCATACTGATAGCAAAAAAGAAGAAAGTGATCGACTGGGTTGCCGATTTTCCCCGCAGAGGCGTCCACCAATCCCAGGCGGACGTTGCTGGACGGATAGTCCACGCCGAAAAAGTAGCGAGAGATGCGTCCGTCGGGCGTAAGCAACAAGATTCCGCTGGCGTGGCCAAAAAGTTTCGTCTTTGGGTCATAGGTGAACCGAAAACTGGCAGCGTTGGTGACGGTATCGATGGATTCCTTCGATCCGGTTAGAAAGTGCCAACCTGGTTCCGTGGCGGGCCGCGCAAACCGGGACATCGCCTCGTGCTTCTTCTTGATTGCCGCATCCGGCGTGTCCGTCGAGTCGAAACTGAGGAAGACAACTTCGTATTCCGTTCCCGGGTTGAAGGAAATCATCTTGAGCGTGCCCACCAGCGTTTGTTCCACCTGATTACACAGCATGGGGCAGGTGAAATAGACAAACGCAAGAACAATCGGCTTTTTGCCGGAATAATCGCGGAGCGTGACCTTCTTGCCGAATTCGTCAACGAAGGACGCATCGAGCGGAATCTGCGTATTGAGCTGTGGGTCGAATCCCACATTGACCAAGGCGGGCGGCAAACCATTGGAGGACTGGCCCACATTGTCAGGAATCATTTGCGCCCTGCTGCCCGTTACACTCGACAGCAGCACTATCACTCCCGCTAGATAACGTAGTGCGTTCATTTCTCCTACTTCTTCTCCGCCGCCGCTGCGGGCAGAACTGGAAAACCTTTTTCCACAATCAATTTCATGGCATCGGAAACAGGAATCTGCGCTATCCCGCTCTTCTCATCCACCCAACCCAGCTTATTGTTTGCCGCAATCGCTTCCTTCGACATTTCGCGCCAATCCAATTGCGGATCGCTGAGATGTCCAGGCATGCCCTGCAGTCGCGGCTCGGGTGGCAGCGTGGGCCCGGTCTCCCCGCGCGACGGCGGCGGCGAAATGTACTCGGAATTCCAGTGGCGCGTCAGACTGCGATAAACTCCCAAAGTCAGGAAATAGGACAGCACAATCGCAACGCCCAAATAGGCGAGGAATTTCAAAATTGGCGTGGCACGAACGTCCCGCACCTCAAACGACACGTCTTCGTGTTGTGGGGCGTGCCCCGCTTCCGCGGTGTGTTTGTGGTGCTCAGTGCTCATCGTGGGCAAGCGCCTCCGCAAGATCTGGATCTCCGAGCGGCAGCAAGGGCCGCTGCTGGAGGTTCATGGCAAAAAAACCGATCCACAATCCGAGCAGGGCTACCGGAACAACTATATCCAGCCAAGTCGGCAATGCCCGCGCGGTGAATTCCGGCCTTGTCATCCAGAAAAGGTCGATGAGTCTCATTAAAATCATCCACAGGGCAATCTTTGAAACCAATCGTGCGTTCCGCTTCACGTCCTGAGACAGGAGCAGCAAGAACGGCAGAGCGAAATGGAAGATCAGCACGATCACTGCAATGATTCCCCAACCGCCGTTGAGCCGTGTCCGATAGAAACTGATTTCTTCCGGCTGGTTTCCGGACCAGATGATCAGCAACTGCGAAAAATCAAAATACGCCCACAACATGTTGAAGGCGAAAAGCAATTTTCCCAGATCGTGCAAGTGCCGCTTCTGCAACACTCCGGCATAAGGTTCCGAGCCCGAGAGCAAGACCACCACGGCAATCATCAAAGATATCGAGGAGATCGCCTGCCCCGCCACGAAAATGAATCCGTAAATCGTCGAAGCCCAGTGCGGTGAGAGCGACATAACCCAGTCGATCGAAGCAAACGTCATGGCCACAACATATAAAATAATTCCAGGCCCGGCCAAAAGCTTGAAATGCCGGCGCAAACCGCGATCTTCCCTGTCGACATCCTGTCTGCGCGACCAGCTATTGAAGATCCATATCAACGCGGACCAGATCATGAAATAAATCACCGCGCGAACAAGAAATCCACTGGAAGTCAAATATCCCTGTTGGAAGGGAGAGAGCGGCTCTGCTTTGCGGTGTCCGGGATCCATCCAGGCACGGTAGAGCGAATTCATTCCCAGCACTACCGGCACAAACATCAGAATCAACAGCCAGATGTTTTGCGTCGCCGCTTCCAGTGGACGCCGGATGATAATTCCCCAGTCACCCCCGGTCAGGTGTTGCAGCATTAGCAGGCCGAGCGACCCCAGCGTCAAGCCCAACACCAGTAGGTAGCTAAACAGGTAAGATTGATAAAACTTCTCCGGCGACGTGATCGCCCCGAAGCTCGCCACAAGCAGCGCCACTCCCCCGATCAGCCATCCGCCTCTCTGAACGCGGCTGAGGTTTGCCGGTGCCGTATAATCTTGCGCGTTCATTTCCTGGCGCCTCCAGCCTTCAGCTTCTCCAACAGGTCTGCCGGCAAATCTGCCGTATGGGCATTCCGGCTCAACTGCAACGCGCGGACATAGGCGAGGATGGCCCAGCGGTCCCGCGGTGGAATCTGCGCCGAATAGCCATACATGGCGCCAAATCCGTTCGTCATCACATCGTAGATGTAGCCGTTTGGCTCCAACCGCAGCCGATCTTGGTGATAGCTGGGTGGGTGTTTCATGCCGCGGACGGCGACCATGCCCTGGCCATCTCCCTGCAACCCGTGACACGGCGCGCAGAAAATGTCATAGCGTTCTTGCCCACGTTGCAATAACGCCAGCGTGAGTGGCAGCGGAAACGCATTGGAATCCTTGGGGACAAGCGACAACGTATTGTCAAACTCCCCTCGGGCCACCGTATTCTCCACCAGCGGTCTCTCTGACCGCCCATCCGCAAAAAAGTTACTAGGAGATAAAGGGTTTTGCCTTGGTTGATTGGCCATGTCCTGGCGGAGCGAATAGCCACAACCCACCAACCCATTTCCACAGACAGCGAATACCAGCGCGGCGGCGAACGCGATCCTACTCCTCATTCGACACCTCGTGCACGTGGTGCGCCTCAACGCTCTGTAAAAATTTCGCCGTTTGTGCCAGTTGGAACTTTGCATCGCGCGATTCGATGCACAGAAAAAAGCGGTCCGTCGATGCGTGGGTGAAGCGCTCCACGTTAAAGACCGGATGATACGGTTGCGGCAACCTGTTCAATGCCAACATGCCAATCACCGCAAACGTCGCGGCTCCCAGAATCGTCAATTCAAAAGTTACGGGAATGAATGCTGGCCAGCTATTCAGCGGCCGCCCGCCAATGTTGAGCGGATAGGCAATGACCGAGCACCAGTATTGAAGGCCAAAACCTGTCAGGCCGCCCCCCAATCCGCCCATCAGTGTCAACCAGGGCACCCCTGTCCGCGGAAAGCCGATGGCGTGTGCCAGCCCTTCCACAGGAAACGGCGTGTACGCACTGATGTATTTGTACCCGGCTTGCCGCGCCTTGGTCGCCGCATGCAATATCTGTTCCGGCGTTAGGAATTCGCCCATCATGCCGTAGATCGGGACCTGATGTTGCTTCATTAGCTTTCCTCGTCCGAGCGCGACTGATGCGCCACGAGTTCCCGCATCTCGGAAATTGCAATGGCCGGCAAAGCGCGCACAAACAGGAATATCAGCATCACGAACAATCCGATGGTGCCGACGAACGTCGAGTAATCCCAGAACGTAGCAGAATACCGGCCCCAGGCTGACGGCATGAAATCGCGAGTCAGAGAAATCACCACGATCACGAAGCGCTCCAGCCACATCCCGACATTGACGACGAGAGACATCACAAAGAGAACGGCCACGTTGCGACGTATCTTTTCAAACCAGAGGAGTTGGGGCGTAAGGATGTTGCACAGAATCAGTGCAAAGTAGAAATGCGCGTACGGTCCGTGGAGCCGCTGCTGCGCGAGGAAGACATCGAACTTGTTGTTGCTGTAATAAGCCATAAAGAATTCCATGCCGTAGCCGTAGGCAACTATCAAGCCGGTGGCAAGCATGACCTTGGCCATATTCTCCAAATGGCGCATGGTAATGAAATCTTCAAGGCCGTACGCTTTGCGGAGAGGAATCGCCAGAGTCAGCACCATAGCGAAGCCGGAATAGATCGCTCCGGCGACGAAGTAAGGCGGAAATATGGTTGTGTGCCATCCGGGAACAATCGCGACAGCGAAGTCAAAGCTCACCACCGTATGCACGGAAAGCACAAGAGGCGTAGCCAGACCCGCTAGTAGCAAATACGCAGACTGGTATCGGTGCCAATGATGCGCCGAACCACGCCAGCCCATTGACAGGATCCCGTAGATCACCTGTTGCTGCCTGTTCTTCGCGCGATCCCTGAGCGTGGCCAGATCTGGCAACAACCCCACGAACCAGAACAGCAGCGATACCGTCCCATAGGTAGAGACCGCAAAAACGTCCCAGATGAGCGGGCTGCGGAATTGCGGCCAGATTCCCATGGTGCTCGGGTACGGCATCATGTAATACGACATCCATGGCCGCCCGGTGTGGATGAGCGGAAAGATGCCGGCGCAGGCTACGGCAAACAGCGTCATGGCTTCCGCGAAGCGGTTGATCGAGGTGCGCCACTTCTGATTCAACAGAAACAATATCGCGGAGATGAGTGTACCGGCGTGGCCGATGCCGATCCACCACACAAAATTCACAATCGCAAAGCCCCAGCCTATAGGAACGTTGATACCCCAGATTCCGACACCTTTGGTGATTAGCCAGGCCAGCGAAATAAACAACATCATGACCACGGTGAAACTCACCCCGAATCCCACGATCCATCCCGTACTCGGTGGCCGCGTCAAGACCACTGCGGCGATCTTGTCGGTAACCGATGCATAGGTATGCCCGGGTTCCAGAACGGGGTCTAGCCGTCGGAGTTCGGGCACATTCCCGGGAGGCTGCGTCGAGCTCATGCCTTCTCCAATTTCGAATTGGGGTTGCGTACCGCGGCAAGATACGTGGTGCGCGGCCGCGCATTGATTTCCGCCAGGATCGAATAATTCCTCTGTTGCGCCTTCAATTTGGCCACCCGGCTGTTCGGATCGTTCGCATTCCCGAATACGATTGCTTCCGAGGGACAGGCCGCCTCGCATGCCGTCACAATTTCACCGTCGCGAATCGGGCGATTCTGTTTCTCTGCGTCCATCCGCACATTACTGATGCGCTGCACACAGTAGGTGCACTTTTCCATTACCCCTCGACTGCGCACCGTCACTTCCGGGTTGCGCAACAATTTCAATTGCGGGGTGTCCCAATCCTGGAATCGCAGGAAGTTGAATCGCCGAACTTTGTACGGGCAGTTGTTCGAGCAATACCGAGTGCCGACACAGCGATTGTAAACCATGTCATTCAAGCCTTCCGCGCTGTGCGCGGTCGCAGCCACCGGGCAAACTTGCTCGCAGGGTGCGTTTTCGCATTGCATACACGGCACGGGCTGGAAAAACGTCTGGGGATTGTCGAGCGATGCGTTGTAGGAGGAAGGATCGTTTGTCGGCGACTCCGCCTGGTAATAACGGTCGACACGAATCCAGTGCATTTCGCGCCCGCGCATTACTTGATCCTTGCCTACCACCGGAATATTGTTCTCCGCCTGACACGCGACCACGCAGGCGCTGCACCCGTTGCACTTGTTCAGATCGATCGCCATGGCCCAGGCTTGACCCGGATAGGTAAACTCTTTATAGAGCGAATCTTCTTTTTTCGGCGCTTCCGCCCCTTCGTGGGCAAACGCGGGATTCTTCTTGTACTCCTCGAGCGTACCGGTGCTCAGAATCTGCCGGCCTTCCATATTGAAGTGATACTGCGTGCAAGCCAAGGGGTAGCTGTCTCCCGTCGCCGTTAACTTTCCGTCCGTCGCCGTCCACAACTTATCCGAAGTTCGTACTACGTAGGCATTGAATCCCTTATTCGTGCCGGTGTATCCAGCGTGCGTCCGCCCGTAGCCTAACGGCAAAACCACCGTATTTTCCGCTTGGCCCGGCAGAGTCCACGCGGCTGCCGTCACTTTGCTCCCGTTTACCAGAACATCCACCAGCGCGGACCGAATCTTCCCGTGCTCACCGCCTCGCGCCTCCACTTTATGCGCCAGATCCATCTTCTGTGCCAATCTTGGACTTATCAGCGCCGCGTTGTCCCAAGTCAATTTCGTAACCGGCTTCGGCAATTCCTGTAGCCAACCGTTGTTCGCGTACCGTCCATCATGCACGGTCGGATCCGGCCTAAAAATAATTTCGATCTGATCCGCTGGTGACGCTGTAAACGTCGGCAGACTCGCCGCGCTCCACTTCAATTCCGGCGTGATTGGCGCAAATTTTGTCCCGGGAATTACTCCGTCGTTCAGCCACTTTCTCCAGCCCACATCTATGGGAGACTCCAGACGTGCCGAACCTTCTGCCCAGTAACCGCGCACCGCATCGTAGTCCGGCAAGCCCGGTTTGTCGCTGAACGCCGCCAACAGATCATGAGCGGAGCGCGTATAGTACAGCGGCGAAATCAGCGGCTGAATAATGCTGGCAGTGCCGTCAAAGGCACGCGCGTCGCTCCAGGTCTCCAAAAAATGCGATTCAGAAATGTGCCACTTGCAGTAAGTCGAAGTTTCGTCGTAGTACGGGCTCAAGTGAATACTGGTATGTACTTTCCCCAGTTTTGATGCAAAATCAAAATCATGCGGCGCGTCGTAGACCGGATTGCCACCCAGAATCAAGATCAGGTCTACTTTTCCGCGCGCGATGTCCGCACAGAGGTCCCGCAGCGATTCCGCATTCCCCGCAGGCACTGCCTCGACCGGTTCCGTGTAATATAAAGTTGTCCCGACATTTCCCAGCTTCGCGTTAATCGCATGCGCCAACGCGTGCACCGCGGGTGGTTGATGTTCTCCCGCCACGACAAGCGAAGAACCCCGCTCGTTCTGTAAATCTGTCGCAACCGTCTCCAGCCACTTGGCAGTCTCACCTGAGAGCGCAGGGGCAGTTGCGATTCCCAATTTTCCAGCCAGCGCTCGGGCAAATAGCTCAATATCACTTGCTCGCAAGGGCAGACGGTGGTCCGCTGTAGATCCAGTCACGCTCGGCGTTGGTTCCACCACATACAGTCGATTCAGAGAATCATTCACTCCATCCAGATTGCGGCGTCGTGCAAACTGTCTGGCATATGCGATATGACCTGGCCCACTCGCCAGAAAATCTGAATCGAGGGACAAGATCACATTCGCCTTGCCCGGCACATACACCGTATTTACAACCCGGCCAAAAGCCAACTTCGCCCCTTCGCTTTTGCCATCTCCCGCCGCCGGTTCCCATTGATGCCACTTTGCCTGGGGATAGGACTCCAGCAATTTGTGAATCTGAGAGACTAACGTCGGGGAATTTACACTCCCCGTCAAAATCCGAAAATTTTCGCCGTTAGTCGCTTTCATCGCGGTCGTTAAAGCCTGCGCTGCGTCCAAAAATGCCGACCACGATCGAATTTCACCTGTATACATCACCGTTTGGCCGCGGTCCGGGTCGTACAAATTCAATATGGACGCCTGTACGAATGCGTCCGTCGACCCCAGACTCGATGGATGATCGGGGTTCCCTTCAAGCTTCGTTGGCCGGCCTTCATGGCTCTCGACCAGCACGCCAATCGCATCACCCGCGAAGGGCATCGCCGTCGCATAAAAATTCGGACGGCCCAGCACCATTCCATCCGGCTGCTTCACATAAGGCGCAATATGTTCTTCATCCGGACGCCCGCAACCCGCCAACCCTGCCAGCGCTAGCGAAGCGCCCATTAACTTCAGAAAATCGCGCCGGTCCACCGCGTCGTCCCATTCCGATGCATGCCGCGGAAATTCTCGGTGCATCAGTGCATCAAAATGCGGGTCGTCCGCCAACTCTTCCAGAGTCCGCCAGTACGCTTTCCCAGATTTTTCCTTTAGTTTTTCCCGTATCGCGGAAAGGTCCAGTCTCGCTTCCTGCAACGTCGTGCCTTCGGCCCCGTCCTTAAGTTCGTGCCCCGGACCATGAGAAGCTTCCCCACTAGACTCGCCCTGGAGGATTGGCAGCAATTTCTCGTTGTTTGGTAGCTCGTTCATAGCATCCATTATCGATGACACGTCGAACAACTGGTCAGCTCGGCTGTCGTTCGAAGCTTGTACTCGGTGGCGAGTTTCTTTCCTTGTTCTTCCTGGTTCGCGCCTGCTTTCCAGTCCATGTTGTAAATCTGATCACGTTCGCGCAGGTTCTTCTCCGGATTCCGATGGCATTCCAGGCACCATTCCATGGTCAGTGGCGATGCTTGGAAGACCAGAGGCATCTCGTTCACCGTCCCGTGGCAGGAAGAACAACCAATTCCTTTGTTAATATGAATGCTGTGATTGAAGTAGACGTAATCGGCCAGACGGTGCACCTTTACCCATTGAATAGATTCGTTCGTCCTATAGCTTTGGCGAACCGGTTCCAGATAGTCCACGTTGTTAAATAGCACCGAATGGCAATTCATGCAGGTTTTCGTTGGAGGGATTCCCGCATAAGCAGAAGTCTCCACTCCCGTATGACAATAGCGGCAGTCGATCCCCTCATCCCCCACATGGTGTTTGTGGCTGAATTGTACAGGTTGATCGCGGGTCACCCGTTGGTTTGTGAGGTAGGGCGACCTCGCCACGACCAGCACTCCAGCCAACGCGAGACCGACGAGAAACACCACCGCGAACAAACTAAACCGCGAGATGAAATTAAAACTACGATGAAAAATTTGTGCCATGTCAGCATTACGCCTGAGCGGTTAAATCCCCGATCGGGTATCCCTTTCGGAGCTGTTTCCGTTCTTAAGCCCGATTGCGTCTGTTCGGATCACCCAGCGACCGATTAGTTTCCGATAATTTTTCTGGGAATGCAACCTGAAAGCATACTTCAGCACTTAGGTTTAAAAAGCTGATTCCGAGTGTCGAACACTTTGTTTCATTCGAATGTTCCGAGCGGAGGCTGCCGCCTGCTCTATTCTCTGCAGATCCTTGAATAAACTTGCCATCTCTAGTTCATCATCTTCCTCTTGTGTTTAGTTGTGCCTTCTGATTCGCCTCTGCGACGCCTCCTTCAATTAATTTTATTTATGTCTCCCTCCAAAGCATCGACTCTTGCTCATACTTGTTCTCGTTGCTATTCTTCTTAATGTCTCCTGCTGTTTCATCGCGGAGCCTACCCTGTTTCGGTTCTCCGAGGCAGCCTTTCACGCCGCTGGGGCGTGGTCCAACTGGTAGGACACCTCACTGTTAATGAGGACGGTGAAGGTTCGAATCCTTCCGCCCCAGCCAAACTAATTGATTCTCAACTGTTTATTCTTGGTTTTTCTAACAAAACGCGGCTTTCTAACGATTGAAAGCGAATTCACTAGCCGAGTAGAACACGGTTGTACTGCGATGCGTTGTTGGTTGCCTAGAACGTGGGCGTAAACTTCAAGCGTGATGCGCGGGTCGCCCTGATGCAACTGACGTTGCACCAAAGCGGGTGAAGCACCGTCGGCAAACAAAGTGCTCGCTACACCGTGTCTCATGCTGTGGAAGCCGCCGCCGGAATCAGTTTTCCTCACCGATGAAATCAAGCTTTCCCTCCGCAAGCGGACTATTCGCTGCTCCCTACACCTTGGATTTAGCTGTTGACACGGCACTCATTCGAGGCTTTCATGTGCAGGCGTGCATTGGGAGTTCAACATGAACAAACGCACTTTCATGAAGCTCTTTGGCGCGATTGCTGCAAATCGCATAATCTCTCCCGTGTTTGCCTGGGCGCTGGGCGGTCCACTAAAAAATTGGGCTGGCAATATCGTGTACGGCACAGATCACCTGGACATCGCCAACTCGCTCCAGCAGGTTCGAGACTACCTTAAAGGTGAAAACAATGTGAAGGTCCTCGGCACGAGGCATTGCTTCAACACCATCGCCGACAGCACTCACAACCTATTGTCGCTGAAGAGCATGGACCAGATCGTTGAACTGGACGCGTACGCCTCAACCGTGAGCATTGATGCCGGCGTTACCTACGGCCAACTTGCTCCCTACCTTCACGGCAAGGGGTTCGCACTTCACAATCTGGCCTCTTTACCTCATATATCCGTAGCCGGGGCTTGCAGCACCGCCACGCACGGTTCCGGCGAGAAAAATGGCAACCTGGCCACTGCTGTCTCGGCGTTGGAATTCGTCAACGCCGCCGGTGACCTAGTGAAACTATCGCGCCAGCAGGACCCCGGCACCTTTCCCGGCGCAGTCGTCGGCCTTGGTGCACTTGGCGTCATCACCAAACTCACCCTCAACCTTCAACCCACCTTCCTGGTTCGCCAGTATGTGTACGAAAACCTGCCGCTTGAAGAATTCAAGAAACACTTCGACGACATCGAGGCCAGCGCCTACAGTGTCAGTCTCTTCACCGATTGGCAGAAGCAACGCATGAATGAGGTGTGGATCAAGAGCCGCGTCGATAATGGAAAATCGTCTGACGCCGCGGCCACATTTTTCGGGGCCACGCGCGCCACCAAGAATCTGCACCCCATCGCCGAACTCTCCCCAGAAAACTGTACCGAACAGATGGGCGTACCCGGCCCGTGGTACGAGCGGTTACCCCACTTTAAGATGGGCTTCACACCCAGCGCTGGCAAGGAATTGCAGTCAGAATACTTCGTACCCCGTAAGCATGCAATCGATGCCATCCTCGCCATCGAGCGGCTACGCGGCCAGATCACACCTCACCTGTTGATTTCTGAGATCCGCGCCGTCGCCGCAGACGATCTCTGGATGAGTCCCTGCTACAAACAACCCTGCGTAACGATCCACTTCACCTGGAAGCAGGACTGGCCAGCGGTCAGCAAACTACTTCCCCTAATCGAACAGGAGCTTGCACCCTTCCACGCTCGACCCCACTGGGGAAAGCTGTTCACCATATCTCCTGCTGTCTTGAAATCCATTTACGGGAAACTGCCTGATTTTATCCAATTGGCCAGCTCGTACGATCCGCACGGAAAATTCCGCAACGAATACCTGAATACCAACATTTTTGGTGGCTAGGGCGGCTCGGGGCGTGCGGCCAGATTCTAATCCTTCTGCGTCGGCAATCCTGCGGAGGTCCAACCTTTCCATCCGCCGTCCATAGACTCCACGTTGGTGTAGCCCATTTTCTGCAGATTATCAGCGCTGAGGGCAGAGCGGAATCCACCCCCGCAATACAAGATCAGCTTCGTACCCGTATCCGGCACCTTCGACTCAATATCCCGTTCGATAATCCCTTTGCCCAGATGGATCGCACCCGGCAGGTGTCCTCCGGCCCACTCACTTTCTTCACGCACATCCACCAGCACAAACTTCTCTCCCGCGTCCATGCGCCGTTTTACATCTGCAACGTTCGTCTCCTTCACCCGCTTTTTTGAATCGTTCACTATCGCCAGAAATTTCGTCGCATGCGCCATTTCGTCCTCCTGGAGCTCCCTGTGTCTCCCCCACTTTATGCCAAAACATGGCTGCCATCAAAAAAAATAGGGCGCTCCACGTTCGGAACGCCCTCGCTCTCCCATTTGACAGTTTCGTTTGGCCTTGCCTATTCGGGTTTCTTACCGAACGACCGGACCAGGTTCACCAGGTTCCACCGCACTTCTTCTTTCGTTCGATCGCCTTCACCACCGGTCATCTTCCCTTTTCCGTTCGTAATGATGTAGAACAGTTCGCCATCGGACATTTTGGCGATGGAATTGGGATCGCGCCAGTCGTGCAGGGCCAGTTTCATGTCCACCGCCAAGTCACCTTTCCCGTCTCCATCTTTTCCGTGGCACATCGCGCAGTGGTATCCGTACAATTTGGTCGCCGAGGCCAATCCTTCCGGCGTTGATTTCACCGGATTCACTTTGGACGCAGCATCCGCAGGTACCGGCGCCGGCTCCGCCGCTTGTGGATCCTTTGGTTTATCTTTTGTATCTTTTTGCTGCGCAAGGACGGCGCCGAAGCTAACGAGCAAAATCCCACTAAAAAAAATCAATACACGGCGCATACAGACCCCCTGGTACGAACTTTACTTGGAGCGAGGTGAACCGTATCTGAGCCGATTCTACGCCAGCAGGTTCCTCAAATGAAGCTGATGCACGCTCCCAGACACGCATTCAGTATAGGGTTGGGCTCTTTGCCACGTTGTGCGCCCTGTCACAGCTTTGCGTCGCTCACCGGAGTAGAAATGATGCTTCTCACTTTGCATCCTGAAGATGCATCGCTGCTATCACTGTCCCTTCCCGCCACGAATGGACTGGACTCCCGAATGCGTGTCCGCAATCCATCAATCGACCCAGGTATCGCGCTTCGGTCGGCTCCATGCTTCAGATAGATCAACAAGGCAGCTTCTCCCGGCGCGTCCACACTAGCACTGATTCCCACTCCCAACACGTCGCTATTTTTCAATAATGTCGGCAGTTGCGCTGCATGCACCGTCTTCGCCCGTTCCATCTCGCCGGCGCGCAGTTCGTATACCAGTTGTGGGGTAGCCACGCGGTTCATCATTTGCGCCGTCTCTTCCGTCGACAACAGTCCACGGTAATTCCATAGATCACCTTCGATCACGCGAGTCCGCACTCCGTCCAGGTTCTGCGGAAATGCAGTGGCCGTCTTTCCACGGCTGACAAAGAGCAGAATCGCCGCCTGGCCGGGATTGTCATAGCTTCGGCCTAGTCCAATCGCGTGCACACTCGCAGTGGCCAACAGCTCCGGCGCTCGCGCGTCACGCACCAAGGAAGCGGCCTGCATCGATTGCGCCGCGACCTGCGCAGCCTTAGGTGCCATGGCAGATTGTGGCGCGGTCGGCAGCGTGCAACCAATCACCTGATGTGCAGATGCCGCACCCACAAAGGTTGGCGTTGCATTTCCTGTCCCAGGAAACGCAGACAGCACGTCACTGACCGCATTTCCTACCGAGTCCGTGTCCGAGCCGCCAAATAAGAGCGCCACTGGATCCGCCGTACCCTGCGACACGATCAACGACCCCGAGTCGCCGCCGGCACTGAAATTTCCGCCCGCTACAGCGACTAGATTCGAATAACTCACCGTATATGCTTTCGTCGTATCACCGCAGTGCCGGTAATAGTCCACATTTGCCGCTACATTCGTTGCCAGCACGGTCGAGCACGTCAGCCCTGTGGTCCGTCCGCTCTTCGCCACTGCCTGGCTTACGGTAGCCACAACACCTGTCCCCGCATGAGGCGCACCGGGATCCGGCGTGCCATTCGTTGCAGTCGATGCCAACAGCAAGATAGCCCCGGTGGTGTCCACCTGCCCACTCACGATCTGCGCAAGGGCTGCATCCACTTTCGGATTTGGTCCCGTCTCCAGATTGAAAAATTCGGAAAGATTGGCGACGGTTGAAGTTCCGCTGGTTGTGCAGGTAGTAGGGGAATCAATCGTTCCCGGCTGACTGATCGGATCTCCCGCGATTCCGCTGTCGCTTTTCGCCAACACGTGATTGTTGCTCAGTATGTAATACGTTCCGTTCCTCACTACCAACGATCCCAAAGTGCCACCGCAACAGAATCCATTATTTGTGTCGTTTACGTTCCCGCCCGATGTTCCCAGCTTGACCGCGCCGGTCTGCGCATTTTTATTCGGCGACGTCACCGTGACGGTCGCCGTTGCAACCAGACTGCTGTTCGCTTGCGACATAGCCGTAACTGCAATTGTGGTGACTTCACTGTCACCCTTTCCATTCGATTTAGTTGGCACCCCGCTCGGCGCCACATACAACCCGCTGCTTGAGATGTATCCTGTAGTTAGACTTCCGCCTGCAACCCCGTTCACCTCCCAGGTCACTGCGGTGTTCGTTTCTCCACTGACCGTGGCCGTAAAGGTTTGCGTCCCAAACGTCGGCACTGCGGCAGTTAACGGCGCGATAGCGATACTGCTCGAACCCGTACCTCCTCCACCGCCCCCGCTGTGTTTGTAGTCATTTGGACCGCTGCAGCCCGCGAGCCACAACCCGGCCGCTAACATTGACGCGCTCATATGATTTCGACGCATGAAGTCCCCCAGCAGTGCATTACCTTGCTCAGGCTAGCACGCGGGATTTCCTTCCATTGTGGACGATTCTCGAACTTGCCCTATCTGCTTCCTGCTCTTTTGGACAGGTGCTTATCCTCAAGAAGTCCGCGGACTCGCTTCATCAATCCATGTCTCGCCAGTTCGGCCCTACTCCGACTTCCACCACCAGTGGCACGATCAGTTTGTGCACACCTTCCATCTCTTCCTTTACCAATTTGACCAGAGTCGCGCGTTCTTTTTCCGGCACTTCAAACAACAACTCGTCGTGCACCTGCAAGATCATCCGCGAAGACAGTTTTTCCTTCGCGAGTCTCTTGTCGATCGCAATCATCGCCAGCTTGATCAGATCCGCCGCCGTTCCCTGAAGTGGCGAATTAAGCGCCGTTCGTTCCGCAAAGTTCCGCAACTGCATTTGCGTGGCATTGATCTCCGGTATCGGCCGGATCCTTCCGAACAGCGTCTTCGCGACACCGGTCCGTCGCGTTTCCACAAGAATATTGTCGAGATACGCTTTCACTCCGCGGTAGCGCAAGAAATACGCGTTGATAAACTGCGCCGCTTCTTTCTGCGGAATCCCCAATTGTTGCGCCAACCCGAATGCCGATAGCCCGTAGATAATTCCGAAGTTGATCGCCTTTGCCGCGCGCCGATGTTCTCCCGTCTGGCCCAGCGGCCCCACACTGAACACTTCCTGAGCCGTTCTGGCATGAATATCTTCCCCATTTCGGAATGCCTCCACCAGCACCGGGTCGCGCGAAAAGTGCGCCATAATTCGCAATTCGATCTGCGAATAGTCTGCCGAAAGCAGCACCTTGCCCTTTTCCGCCACGAACGCAGCGCGAATCTCTCGCCCCAGTTCACTCCGCACTGGAATGTTTTGCAGGTTTGGATCGCTCGAGCTCAGTCGTCCCGTGGCCGTTCCTGTTTGCGACAGACTCGTATGCAGCCGCCCGGTATCCTTGTGAATCAGTTTTGGCAGCGCATCCACATACGTCGACTTCAGCTTGGCGATCTCTCTATATTCGATCACCTTCCCCGGCAGCTCATGCTGATCAGACATCTGTTCGAGAATGTCCGCCGCCGTAGAACGTTCCTTCCCTTTGCCTCTTCGCATGGGGGGCTGCAGATTCAATTTGTCGAAAAGTATTTCCGCCAGTTGCGTTGGCGAGTTCACGTTGAATTCAGCGCCGGCCAGCTTCCAGATCTCTTTCTCCAGCCGCCGAACCGCTTTTTCCATAGACTGCGACATTTTCTCCAGCGCCTTGGGGTCCACCCGAACTCCGGTGCGCTCCATTTCCGCCAGCACCGGCGCCAGCGGCAAATCTATCTTTTCGTATACCTCCAGCAACTTTTGCTCTTCTATCTGCGCCCGCAACGCCGGCCCGAGCTTCTGCAGGCAGTCCGCACGTTCCCCCGCACCTCCGCCCATCGGCATATTGAATTGCCGGAACACTACGTCCACAAAATTGTGATTCGCTGTCGTCGGCTTCAACAAATATGAATACAATTGCGTCGCGTGTTCAATTCCGTTTGCTCTGCCACCTAGCAAATGAAAGAGTTTCGGGTCGTGCACAATTTTTCGCCTCTTCTTATCCTGCAGCACGGGCTCCAGCGCCTTCAGCACCTCGTCCTTTTCATCTACCCAGATCGCGCGACCTTCCCCCTCACCCGAGGAAACTTCCAAAGACACAACGGGCGTTCCGAAACCTTCTGATTCCCGTTCTCCAGTATCCAGATTCAACCACAACGCCAATGCATTCTTGGCTGGAACTTTCTTCAGATAGTCACGAAACTCGACCAGGTTTGCAAATTGCCTGTAATCTTTCTCTTCCGCTGCTTTACTCGATCCTTGGCCGCGACTTGTGGGCCCAGTTTCTTCGTCGCTCAGAGCCGCGCCCGTCGCCAACAATTCCTTCAACAGGGAATTGAACCCTAACTCGCGATACAGCACGCCCAGTGCCGCCGGGTCAGGCTCGCGCACCTGCAACTGATTCAAATCGAGCGGCAGCGGCACATCCATCTCAATCGCTGCCAGCTTCTTGCTCATCATCACCTGTTCCACTTGCTGCTGCAGCGCTTCGCGATACCTCTTATTCGTGACTTCATCGGCGTGTTTCAGCGCGTTCTCGGCGCTACCGTACTTCTGGATCAACTCCCTCGCGCCCTTCTCGCCAATTCCTTTCGCTCCTGGAATGTTATCCACCGTGTCGCCCAGCAGCGCCATCAGGTCGATCACCTTGCCTGGCGGCACTCCCAGAATCTCTTCTACTTTTTTCTCATCCACGATGAGGTCGGCCTTGGCCCCGCCCGATCCCGTTCGCAGGATTCGTACGCCCGGCGTTACCAACTGCATCATGTCCTTGTCGTTTGAGATCACCAATACATCCAGTTTTTCCTTCGCTGCCTGCTTTGCCATCGTACCGATCACGTCATCGGCCTCGAATCCATCGAATTCCAGAATCGGCAACCGCATCGCTTCGCACAACCGCCGTACGTACGGCAATTGCACCTTCATCTCATCCGGCATCGGCTGGCGTTGGGCTTTGTACTGCTCAAACAATTTGTCACGAAAAGTCGGTTTGCTCGTGTCGAATACAATCCCGATGTAGTCCGGTCGGTAATCTTTCAGCAAGCGCCGCACGATATTTGAAAATAGGAAGGGCACTTTCGAAGGGATTCCGCTCGGGGCGTTCATACGCATCATCGGTGCGTAAAACGCCCGGTAGATATGCGCCATCGCGTCCACTAGAAACAGTTTCTTGGTTGTTTGTTCTCTCGCAGCCATCGCGCGAGTATACAGGAGTGCTCTGGAGTGCGGCAGTCCCACTGCCGATTTTGGTCCACGTGCCCGAGGAAATGAGCTCTAGCTGACAATTCCCAGTGGTCGGGCCACTGCTGCCAGGATATCCGCCGCCTTCAACAAATGTTCTCGTCTGTGTGCCGCACTGACAATTGCCCGCAAACGCGCCTTGCCATCCGCCACTGTGGGGTACCCGACGGCTGGCGCAAAAACCCCCGCATCGAACAATTTCCTTGAAAAATCGAACGCTTTCACCGCCTCCCCGACATGAATCGGAATAATCGGCGTCTCGCTCGCAGCGAACTGGAATCCACGTTTCTTCAATTCCCGTTTGAAGTATTTCGTATTCGCCCACAATTTTCTCACCAGCTTTTCCCCTTCCGGTGAATCCAGCAGCGAAAATGCCGCCACGCAGGCTGCCGCCGTAGCCGGCGGATGCGAGGTCGAAAACAAGAATGGCCGCGCACGCAGATAGAGATAATCGATCAGCTCGCGCGAGCCGCACACATACCCTCCCATCGAACCAATCGCCTTGCTCAGCGTGCCAACCTGAATGTGTACACGCCCATGACAATTAAAGTGATCAACCGTTCCGCGTCCACCGCGGCCCAGCACACCCGAAGAATGAGCGTCATCCACCATCATGATGCAGCCGTACTTTTCCGCCAGGCCACACAGCTCGGGCAGCGGAGCGATATCGCCATCCATCGAAAACACGCCGTCCGTGATAATTAGCTTCTTGCCCGGGAACGAATGGTTCTCCTGCAGTATCCGTTCACAATCCGCAGCATCCTTATGCTTGAAAACTTTGATCGTGGCCTTCGACAGCCGCGCGCCATCAATAATCGACGCGTGATTCAGCTCGTCCGAAATAATCAGATCTTCTTTGCCCAGCACTGCGGATACCGTACCCGCGTTCGCCGTAAACCCCGATTGAAATACCACGCACGCTTCCACCTGTTTGAACTTTGCAATCTGTTCTTCCAGTTCCATGTGAATCTTCATCGTGCCGGCAATCGTTCGCACCGCTCCGGCGCCCACGCCTAATTTCTTAACCGCTTCCAGCGAAGCTTTGCGCAACCGCTTGTCCGAGGTAAGCCCCAGATAGTTGTTGGAAGCCAGATTGATTACCTCCCGTCCATCAAACGTGCAAAGCGGCTTCTGTTCACCTTCCAGCACGCGCAACTTTGGCGCTACACCCTTTGCGCGCAGGTCCGCCAGCGTTTCACTTACGTACTGCAATGGATTCTGAGTACTAGTTCGTGCCCCGGAATCACTCATGCCCAATCTCCCCGTTCTCCGTTAACTCTGCGGCTCTCGGCGTACCCAGTGCTAGTCCTTGCCTTACTTCTTCATTCCATTTGGATACAGCAGAATTTTCCCGGCCAGCCCGCCCTGTAATTTCGCAAACGCCGCCTCAAATCCTTCCAGTTCCATCCGCTCTCCAAACAGCGGCTCCAGATTCACGCGCCCCGCCTTCAGTAGCGCCGTCATCTGCACCCAAGTTCCGTACATCCTTCGCCCGTAGATTCCCTGCACCGTCGCGCCTTTGAAAATCACATCCTGTACCAGATCGAGTTGCACTGCCTCGGTCGGAATACCCAGCAGCGAAGCTCTTCCCCCAGCACGCAGCGCCTTGAATCCCTGCTGTATTGCCGCCGGATGACCGCTCATTTCCAGCAACACATCCACGCCGGTTCCGCCCGTAGCTTCCAAAATCTTCTTCACCACATCTTCCGCCGCCGGATTCAGCGCAAAATCCGCGCCCATCTCCTTCGCCATCTTCCGGCGGTGTTCATTCGTCTCCGTTGCAAACACGGTGGAACTTCCGCACGCCTTCGCCACAGCAATCGACATCAATCCAATCGGACCGCAACCGGTCACCATTACCGTTTGGCCTGCAATCGCCCCTGCCAGTACCGTATGCACGGCGTTTCCCAGCGGATCCAGTATCGCTCCATACTGTTCCGGAATCGCCGGGTCCAGATTCCATATATTTGTCGCTGGAATTTTCACAAACTCCGCGAACGCCCCATCCTGATCGATTCCGATGATCTTCAGATTCTGACAAATATGCGCTTCGCCCAGCCGGCATTGGTGACAATGGCCGCAGTTTACGTGCATCTCCGCACTGACAAAATCTCCCACCTTCACCGCTGTTACTTCCTCGCCTACCTGCTCCACCACGCCGCAAAACTCATGTCCCAGCGTTACCGGAGGTTTGATCCTTCCTTGTGACCAGCGGTCCCATCCATAGATATGCAGGTCCGTGCCGCAAATCGATGCAGCCTTCACGCGTACCAGAACATCTCCTGGTCCGGTCGACGGCAGTGGCACCGTCTCCATTTGTAAGCCCCTCGCCGCCACCGTCTTCCGCAAAGCCTTCATGCTAGTAGCCATCAACCCGTGCTCCCGCTTCCTCTATGCTGGCCGTTCTTAAACTCGGCCTACCTCTTTCCCAAGTTCGGGCGTCTTCATGCCACCCTGTTGGGTTCGCTTTTGTAGGAGCACGATACATCGCGCCCAGTTTGGATCGCTCTTTTTGCGTGCTAATAATGAGGATCGATTTTCTACCCCGCACCAATCCCCGATGCTAGCACATCAACTTGGTCCACTTCAGTGTAATCCCAGACATCTGCCAAGACTCGAATTTCAACTCGCGTCCCACCCATCGCAGTTCTCAAATAAATTCTTCTCTTTAGACAACCACCCCGCATCAATGCTTCAATTCTTCCATGGCCGTCGAACCGACTCTCTCCGCCATCCTCAATGCCCAGCACTTGCTTGCTTCCTACTTTCCGCCCACACGTCTCCTCGAGGCACCCATACTCGCGACTGGTAGCGCTGGCTATTATGCCAGTGCCTTTCTCAAACTAGAGTCCGATCTCCCCACCGCCTCCTTCAAACCGCGCGGCGCCCTCTATGCTCTGGCCACAAATCTCAAACGCCTCACCATCACCGAAGTCATCGCTTCCAGCACCGGCAATCACGGCGCTGCAGTAGCCTGGGCGGCCAAAGTTCTAGGAATCCGCGCCACAATCTTTCTTCCCTCGAAACCAAATCCAGTAAAACGCAGAAGGATTGCCGATCTAGGCGCGCGCATCATTGAATGCGGTGGACAGGACCTCGCTCACGCATTCTTTGAAGCACAAAGCTATTCATCTCGCCCGGGTGTCTATTTCTTGAACGACGCCACCGACCCCGATCTTCCGGCCGGCCCGGCAACCATCGCTTTAGAAATCCTCGCCGAATTGCCAGATGTCGCCGCTATCTATGTCCCCATGGGAGACACCGCCTTGATTCGCGGCGTTGGCGCCGCCATCCGTCAGCTCAAACCCGCCGTGAAGATAATCGGCGTCCAAGCCGAACGCGCTTGTTCCTATTATTTGTCGTGGAAAGCAGGCCAGCCC
The DNA here is from genome assembly GCA_963741165.1 of Candidatus Acidiferrales bacterium. Lineage (GTDB taxonomy): Bacteria > Acidobacteriota > Terriglobia > Acidiferrales > UBA7541 > Acidiferrum. Next base: position 235,327 of record CAVUHB010000007.1, read on the forward strand.
ACTCCCACCGATACCTGCGACACTATCGCCGACGGACTTGCTACTCGCACTCCCGAACCCGCTAACGTAGAAAAAATCCGCGCGCTTGTCGACGAGGTCATTCTGGTCACCGAAGACGAAATGCTGGCCGCCATCCGGCTTCTCCACACTGGCGCCAATCTGACTGCTGAACCCGCTGGTGCCGCCGCCACTGCGGCCTACCTGAAATCCGCCGCCCCGCCCTCATCCATTCCGCCACATGGCCCCTCCGTCCTCCTCCTGACCGGCGCAAACCTCACCGATGCCACTCGCCAACGCGCCGGCTTACCACTCTAACCTCGCGATCCTCTGAACTTGAGGGTGTCCCATTCTTTGCGCAGATTGCGAAGGGTGGGCTCTGGCGAGCTGGTGTCATTAAATTTCCGCGAAGGAGAAAACTCTTATTCTGAGGTTATCCGACAAGGATGCAAGACGATCTTCCGCTTCTCCCAGCCGGCCAACTATCAACCGGAGGGAACTGATCCGGTCTTTTCTTCACGCCGGGTCGGGCAGTCGAAGGATCGCAACTAGACCCTTGCCTCTCACTTCATCCCCTCGACGACTCCAATCTCTTCGAGGGCAGTCAGATATTCCATCACCAACTCCAACGGCACCGGCCCATACTCCGCCGACACCGCATCCCGGATCTCTTCTGCATTTCTTTTTCCATTCGCAAAATTCAGCACTTCATACGAGTACTCTTCTCCCCCACCCCACAATCCCGAGTACTCCAGCAACTTCGGCCGAGTCCGATGCCCCCGCTTCGCCCACTCCGTCTCAAAATAGTCATACCCAAACACCGCCAGCGGTCCGCTTGGCTGTCGCCTACGTTTCCAGATCACAGTCGTTCCCTTGTCTGCATGAAGGACGTAGATCGGAGTTGGCTTTGGACGTTGAAAAGGTGGAGACATTGAATCTCTCATGGGCAGCGTAGCGAACAAATTAATCGACCGGAAGACAGCCTCTTCATAGTCGAATACCTGATCCATATATTTCTCCGCCTCTGGTTGCTCGAGCTGCATCGACCTGCGAATTGCTTTTTCTGACCATTCATACTGGTGTGGTCGCATCATTACCGCCACCGCATTTCCATCCTCCATTCTCGCCAGAAAATATCCGCTCGCCGCACCAATAAAAGCCGCCCGTTTCAACTTCGTCGGGTCAATGTTCGCCCCCGAATCAAAATTCGTATGGATAAACCGGTCCGGCCAATCGTTCATGTAAATCACTGGTATCTTGAACGACGAATCTTGGTACACATCGTGATCGCTTCCCATCGAATACGCCGAATACTCCCCGCGCAGGGGCTCGCGTCCGCCTCCCGGCGTCACCAGCGGATACTCCGCTTTCCCCGTCGCGGCGAATTCATAACTCTCCTGGTTCACCCATTCCGCAAACGCCCACGCCACATCGTGCACAAACGACGGCAAACTCATCGGCCCGCGCGTCACATGAAACACTGCCTTCGTCTCCGGTCCTCCTCCTACCATGTCCATGTGCACCACGGCTTTAATGCGCTTGGCCAGTTCAGGATTGCCGTTCAACAACGCCAGTGTCCCTTCAACCTCCGGCGGAAACACAAACCGAATCGTCCGCCCTGGCCGCTCCAATTTCTTCTCAGCAACCAGCTTCTGCAGCGTCCGTGCCACCTCCAAAATCGCCGCACACCCGCTTGCATTGTCATTTGCTCCCGGCCTCTGATGATCCAGGTGGCATGAAAACACAATCTCCTCTTCCTTTAATTTCGCATCGGCACCAGGAATCGTCGCCGTCACAACCTCATAATTTCCGGGATGCTGACCGGCCTTGACCACCGCATGCAGCTTGATCGCCTCTCCGCTGGCCAAACGAGCCTGCAACATGCGAGCCGTACGCAACGACACCATGAACGCAAATGTCTTGTTGGCCGAAAACGTCTCCAAATGACCCCACCGGATCGCATCCAGATTTTCGCCCGACCACGCCGTTTTCTGGTTCTGCGCGTAGCTGACAATCCCTGCCGCCCCGTATTTTCCTACCGCCAGATCCTGTACCGCTCCCGGCTGCGCGGCAACCAGCACGATCTTTCCGTTCACGTCTTTCCCCGCGTAGTCACTCTCCTTCGTCCCCTCCCCCACCTCCACCAATTCCGCGTTCACCTCCGCGCTCTCGCTATCCTCCGCCAGCGCCACGGGAACGGCTTCATAGCTCGCAATCGTCTTTCCGTCGTTCAGTCCTGACACACAATTAAAACTGTGAAGTTTTTGTGGTTCTTCCTTTTCCTTCTTTTCGGAATCTCGAATCGCCTTATTGCACCGGTCCGCGTCAGAGGCAATTTCGGAAAGTTTTCCAAACTCCGCATCCCATGCCGGTCGTGACCTCTGCGTCCCATAAAAAATCTTTCCGTCTGCGGGAAACTGCAGTATCTCGACGTCGTTCAATCCATACGCCCGCAAACGCTCCGCCACCAACTCCGCCGCCTCATGAAAACCCTGCGACCCGCGCTGCCGGTGAAATCGCGCGATCCCCTCGAGATTCCCCTTCGCCGCTTCTCCACTCATCTCATTCGCCAGCGCCGCCACCTCCTTCTCCGCCAGCAGCGGCGGCTTCTGTCCCCGAGCCTCCGCCGCAATCAGCGTTCCCGCCGCCATCACCACCATCACAATGCTCTTCATGGCTCAGCTCCAATTTCATTTCTTATCCCTCCGATACCCTGCCCCAATTTGTCATCGAGCGAAAAAGTCCTCCCGAGCGAACTAGCCCGTCCTTTTCCTAGCGCCGAATTCAGCACGCGTAACCGCACCATGCCGCTCGACGGATTGCCGCTTCCTGATTTCGGGGCGCCGCCATCTGATCGTGCCAAAGTCCAACCACAAACTCACTCCGCTTTCTTGTTCAACTTCATCCCCGCCATCGGCTCCCTCCTATTCAACTTCGCCGCTTCCGCAATCAAACTCCGCAATTCTGGCCGTTTGAGATCTTCCACCGTCCGCAACTTCACATGCCGCAAATTTTTTCCTGTTCCTTCCAGCAATCCCCCGGGATCCTTCAACGCCGTCCCACGCAAAAATCCAAACGTCACATGATTCTTCCCCACCATGAAAAAACACATTGGCCCGCCCGATTCAAACGTCGGTATCTTCCACGGATTCACAGACTCCTTCACTTCTGCCACCGTTTTCTTCATCAGCCGCCGCAATCCCTCCGCCACTGGCAAAAGCATCGGCCCCTTTTTCTCCACATACGTACTGATCCACGCAACTGCTTTCTTTCCCTCAATCGCCGGCATTCTTCACCTCCGCGCAATCTCCATTCCCCGCCGCATTCTACGTTGTTTTCCACTCCCTTGTGTTCCCTGTCACTGACCTACAGAAGCCACCAGATTACGATTTCCTGATACGAGGAATCTATGCCTGTTCCCGTCATTTCCCACTACCGCATCTTGCAGAAAATTGGTACCGGCGGAATGGGCGAGGTATACGAAGCTGAGGATCTTCGGCTGGGTCGTCATGCTGCCCTGAAGTTTCTCCCGGAATCTGTTGCAGGCAATTCACACGCACTGGAACGTTTCGAGCGCGAAGCGCGCGCCGCGTCTTCTCTCGATCACCCGAACATCTGCACCATCTACGAAGTTGGCGAGCACGAAGGCCGCACTTTCCTCGCCATGCAATTGCTGGAAGGTCAAAACCTTCGCGATCACATTGCCGGAAAGCCTTTGCGCCTGGATCTCATTCTCGATTTCGGCATGCAAATCGCGGACGCTCTCGATGCCGCGCACTCCCGGGGCATCATCCATCGCGACATCAAGCCCTCCAACATTTTTCTTACCTCCCGCGGCCAGTTGAAACTTCTCGATTTCGGTCTCGCCAAAATCGCCGGCCCTGGCGCGGAGCTCGCCACCCGTTCCGCCGATGGATCTACTATCAGCTGGGATCCGCTCAGTAGTCCAGACAGTGTCATCGGCACCGTCGGCTATATGTCACCGGAGCAGGCACTCGGCAAAGAGCTCGATGCGCGCTCTGATCTTTTTTCCTTCGGCGCTGTACTTTATGAAATGGCCACGGGTGTTGTTCCCTTTGCCGGCACCACCTCCGCTGCCATTTTTGATTCGATACTGAACAAACAGCCCGCCCCGCCATTGCGTTTGAATCCCGCTCTTCCCGAGGAACTCGATCACATCATTCGCAAAGCGCTCGAAAAGGATCGCGAGGTTCGCTATCAGACTGCCTCCGAGCTTCACGCCGATCTCAAACGACTCAAACGCGACACCAGCTCCGAACGCGCAAGCGGCGCGGCAATCCCCGCTGTGCAATCCACCGGTGCCGGGCGACGCAGGCTCTGGGTTGCCCTCGCCGTCCCGCTCCTGCTCGCGCTGGCCGGCTTGCTCTGGTATCTCATGCCCGCAAACCCGCTAAAAGTTATCGGCTCCACGCAAATCACGAGAGATGGCTTGGCCAAGGGCTCCATGGCTACAGACGGCATGCGCCTCTATTTCTCCGAGGTCCGTGAAGGACATTTTGTTCTCGCGCAAGCCTCTACGGCGGGTAGCGAGGCTGTCGAGATTCCTACACCATTTCGCAACGTCTTTGTCGCGGATATTTCTCAGAACCTCTCGCAACTTCTCGTCGGCACGATGGAGGGTACTCTATTTGACTTTGCGGCTTGGTCCATACCACTTCCCTCCGGCTCTCCGCGTCGTATCGGAAATTTCGTCGTTTCCTCTGCAGCCTGGTCAACGGATGGCAGCCAGCTTGTTTACACCAAGGGTTCCGGAATCTATTTGGCAAATGGCGATGGTAGCGGTCAACGCCTCCTCGTCGCTGTACAAGGCGCTCCGGATAGCGTTCGCTTTTCCCCTGACGGACGCCGAATACGGTTCACCCTCAACGAAGCCGCCAGAATCGCTTCTTCGATTTGGGAAATTCGCACGGATGGCGCGGCGCTCCACGCAGTACTTCCTCATTGGCACACTCCGCCCGCGGAGTGTTGCGGCCAATGGTCACCCGATGGCCAATACTATTTCTTCATCAGCGCCACGAATACTTCCAGCGACGTTTTTGCCTTGGACGAGCGCAGTGGCATGTTCCACAGATCCTCGTCCACTCCGATTCAACTGACCACTGGTCCACTTCAATTCAATTACCTCACCGTTTCGCTCGATGGCAAGAGACTTTTTGTTCGCGCCACGCAACCTCGCGCCCAGCTCGTCCGTTACGACACCCTTTCCAAACAGTTTATTCCCCATCTATCGGGCATTTCCGCCTCGGACTTATCCTATTCTCGCGACGGCCAATGGATCGCGTACGTGAGTATTCCCGAGGGAAATCTCTGGCGCAGCCGTGTGGACGGATCCGAGCGATTACAGCTCACTCATCCTCCAACGCAATCCTTGCTTCCCGTCTGGTCGCCGGACGGCAAGCAAATCGTGTATCAGAGTTTCATTGTCGGAAAGACGTGGAAAGCCCAGTCCGTATCCGTAGAAGGCGGTCCTTCTGAAGACGTTTTGCCCCAGGGCGGCGCTGGAGTGGATTTCAACTGGACTCCCGATGGGAATCAACTGATCTTTTCGCACGGGCCCAGTTTTCCACCTCTGCGTATTGAAGTCCTCGATCGGAAAACGCAGCAGCGTTCTCAGTTCCCGGGCTCTGACGGACTGTTTAGCCCCCGCCTCTCGCCTGACGGCCGTTATCTCGCCGCTTTGACTCAGGATTCCGGCACCCTCAAGGTTTACGACTATCGCACCAAGTCCTGGACCGTTTGGCTCACGGAACCAGGAAACATCGCTTACCCCACGTGGTCCGAGGACAGCCGCTATCTTTACTTCGACAATTTCCTGACCGACCATCCCACTTCACGCCGCATCAAGCTCGGCGAAACGCAGTCCGAAGAACGATTCAGTCTCTCGGGACTTCGCCGGTTTCAGGGTACAGCTTCCGGCACCTGGGGCGGCATGGCCCCCGACAGTTCGCGGCTGTATGTTCAAGACCTCAGCGCGCAGGAAATCTACTCTCTCCAGCTGCAACTCCCCTGAAATTCCCTGGACGCTCCTGACGTATCATTAGTTGAGCATATGCCCAACTCCGGTACCGCGATTCAACTCGACCACATCTCGCGCCACTACATCATGGGAGAAACCAGTGTGCGCGCCGTCGACGATGTTTCTCTCTCCATCCCCGCCAATCAGTTTCTCGCGCTCCTCGGGGCTTCCGGCTCCGGCAAATCCACACTCCTCAATCTCATTGCAGGACTCGACCGCCCGACCTCCGGCTCCATCCTTGCTGACGGCCAGAATCTCGCCACGCTTTCTTCGCGGGAATTGGCGCGCTATCGCTGCAACACCATCGGCATGATTTTTCAATCCTTCCATCTGCTTCCACGCATGACGCTTGAAGAAAACGTCGAGCTGCCGCTTCGTCTGGCCGAAATTGATCGTGCCGACCGTCCTCGACGAGTCCGCGAGGCACTGGAGCGTGTTCGCCTCACGCATCGGCTTGGTCACCGCCCCACCGAACTTTCCGGTGGCGAACAGCAGCGCGTAGCTATCGCCCGGGCGCTCGTTAATCGCCCCAAGATTCTTCTCGCCGACGAGCCAACTGGCAATCTCGATTCCGCCACCGGCGAATCGATCCTTACCCTTCTTCGTGAACTGCAACGCACCATGGGCATGACCATCGTTATGGTCACTCACGAACGCCCGCTGGCCGAGCGTTTCGCCGATCGCCTGGCCACCATGGGCGACGGAAAACTTCTCACCATCTCTGTGGCCACCGGGGAGCAAATGCAATGAAGCCGCGCGACCTCACCGATCTTGCCCTCCGTAATCTTCGCGAAGCCATCCTTCGCAACACGCTCACTACTCTTGGAGTCGCGGTCGGGGTCGCTTCGCTTGTCGCCATGCTTTCGCTCGGTGTCGGCCTTCAGGAACTGGCTTCAAAGCGTCTGTCGCAAAGCGGCCTGTTCGATACCGTAGTCGTCACTCCCAAGAATACCTTTCGCAGCATGGGTGGGCCGCCTCGGCGCGATGCAAACACCGATTCCGACAAGCCTCCGCGCGTGCTCGATGAAGATGCGCGTCATGAGATTGAAAAACTTCCCAAGGTCATAGAGGTCTACCCGCAAGTCCGCTTCTTCACCGAAGTTCGCTTCAACACCAAGCCGTTCGCTACGGTTGTCGCGGGAATGCCCGAATCGTCCAAGAATTCCGGCTCGTTCGACGGAATGACCGGAAATTTCTTTTCTTCCTCCGTCGCGAACGAAGCTATTCTTCAGATCGAATTCGCCAAAGACCTGTCGCCCAACAACACTGCTTCTCTGGTCGGTCAGGATCTTGTCCTTCGTTATGCCGAACGTCAGGCACTCCCTGCTTCTACAGACAACGCGAGGTCCGGCAACGCTAGAGATTCCACGGGCGGGGGATTCTCTGTCGTTCCCAAAGAACTGCGGCTGAAAATTGTCGGCATCGTTGAAACCGAGCCGGCACAGGGTTTTGGCGGCTATGGCAACGCGCGTCTCCTGATACCGCTCAGCACCGCCTCCACTCTTCGCGCCGCGCAGGTCAACGACCTTCGCGACATCGTCCGCGACAACACCGCCAACAAAACCACTTACCCTTCACTCTCTGTCCGGGTCAAATCTCCATCACAAGTCGAAGCGCTCGAAGCTTCCATCAAGTCCATGGGCTTCGGGGCATTCTCTCTTCTCGACGCCAGCAAATCGCTTCGTACCTTCTTCTCTGTCTTCGATCTTCTTCTCGGAATCTTCGGTAGCCTCGCGCTTGCGGTCGCCACTCTTGGTATCGTCAACACCCTGGTCATGGCCATCCTGGAACGTCGCCGCGAAATCGGTGTCCTCAAAGCATTGGGCGCCGCCGATTTCGATGTGCAGCAACTTTTCTTTGTCGAAGCCGGAGTGATGGGTTTTTTCGGCGGCATCTTCGGCGTACTTTTTGGTTGGTGCATAGGCCGTGCGCTCACCTTCGGCACGAATGTCTACCTCAAGCGCCAGAATCTCAATCCCATTGAACTCTCTTCCGTGCCCTGGTGGCTGATTCTCTCCGCCATCGCTTTCGCGATCCTTGTCAGCCTCGCCGCCGGCCTCTATCCTGCTTCTCGTGCTGCCAAACTCAATCCCGTCGACGCCCTCCGCTATGAGTAGCGAAACGCCACCCGTTCACCAACCTGTCATTCGGAGCGACGTGGCCCGATTTTTTCCACACTCCATCAACCGCCAATCATTCTTCACCGTCTTGATCCTTCTCTTTCTCTCCCCATTCACCCACGCCGCCCCCGGCCGCGTCGAGTGCAATTCCCTCCCCAGCAAAATCCTCACCCGCTCCGTCCCCTACTGTGTCGTCCTCCCTCCCTCCTTCGACACTGACAAATCCCGCCACTTTCCGATCCTCTATTTCCTCCACGGCCTCGGCGACAATGAACAATTCCTGGTCCATTCCGGCCTGTGGAACGTTGTCGCGGATCTCCGCGACAATCACGAATTGAAGGATTTTCTGATCGCTACACCGGACGGTGGCGTAGGCTTTTACATCAACTCAAAGGACGGCAAAAACCGCTACGAAGATTTCCTGATCCAGGAATTTTTTCCCTTCATCGAAAAACGCTATCGCGTCTTACTCGGTCGTGCAAACCGCGCCATCGACGGTGTCTCGATGGGCGGCTACGGTGCGCTTCACCTGGCCTTCCACCACCCGCAACTCTTTTCCTCCGTCAGCGCCCACAGCGCCGCACTCCTTGCCAATGTCCCTTCGTTCGTGGCCTCAGCGCCGGTCTCGCCTGGCACCCGCATATTCGGTGGAGTCTTCGGCAGTCCTCTGGACCCCGTTTTCTGGGAGCAAAGCAGTCCCATCACCCTCGTCCGCACGGCCAATCTCGCCGGATTAGAGATTTATTTCGATTGTGGCGATCAGGACGATTACGGCTTCGAGGCGGGCGCCAACGCCCTCGACAAAATTCTCACCTTACGCCACATTCCCCACGAGTTCCATCTATACCCCGGCCGCCACGACTACACCTTTTTCGCAGCCCACGTCCCCGCATCACTCCAATTCGCCTCTAACCATTTCCCCTCACCACATCCATAGGCATTCGCCGCGTGTTCACGACTCCCGATCTGTGGAGCACGATAAATCGTGCCCCGCCCGGGCTTGCTATTCCTCAAAACGCCGATCTTTAGATCGACACCTTTAGCTCCCTCTCAAAAACTCGTGTTGCGACGATTGCAATCGCCACGCGCGCAAGTTCGAATTAGATTGATTTCTATTCTATCCCTGGACCGCAAGGTGCCGGCACAACAGCACTCCGTCGCTTGTTGTTTGGGAATCTGGCGCCACAATCCTACGGACCTTCATTTTTCCCCGCACCTTTGTGTTGTTGTCGACCACGAACTTCGGCGTTTGCTTGTCCGAGACCCTGTGTGCAATGTGAAGGAGTGCCCCTGAGTTCCCGTGTCTGAGATCGTTCCATTGATCGATTTTGCTGCCTGCTGTGGCGTCGATGTTGTTCCTGCGGTTCCTGTGTCTTCCCGTTCAACATTGCCAGCGTTCCAGGAAGCAATCCGGTTAGCCATGCCGTCAACAGGAACTTCCGAATCAGGAGCAAATTCCTCCCACTTTGGATTGGCCGGCGCGTGCAAATTAGCACTTTTGCTTCCATTCGCAGGCACTTTGCTTGGTGTTGAAGTGGAGAGCTCAGTCCAATCCATTTCGTCTCTTTCAAATATAGGAAGGAATGCTTGTTGCATACTGAATCTTAACCTGCTTGTAGTAACCGTGAATTATCGGCACCGCTCCGCCTCCCTTATGCCTGCTTTCGCCTTTCTGCCGCTATTGTTTCCGCAACTCCCATTATGCCCGCATGTCCGTGAATCCCCGGGGGTGGGGGGAGGGACAGTCTTGCTAGTAGCCTCTGGTCCCGCACGAACAGATTCTGTTCCCGCTATAAGAGGAAATCCTACCCCTCGCATCTTTCTCGCTCACCGCTCTGCTATCATTCCCGCCTTGTGCGCATGGACTGCAAACTGGAGGTTCGATGAAGGTTTCACAAAGACTCTCTGAAATTCGCACCGGCTTTGAACGTCCTTTCTGGGTCGCCAACATCAGCGAACTTTTCGAGCGTCTTTCCTACTACGCCGCTTTTGCTTCTCTCTCTCGCTATCTCCACGAAGCGCTGAATTTCCCCACGGACCGTGCTGGCGCCCTCTCTGGATTGTTTGGCGGCTTGGTCTGGTTCCTCGCAATCTTTGGCGGCGCCCTCGCCGACCGCCTCGGCTTCCGTCGTGCCCTTTCACTTGCCTACCTGATTCTCACCGTCGCCTATTTCATGCTGGGGTCCATCGGCTCACCCTGGCTTGCGCCCATACGCAACGCCATACCACTTGGCTTGTTTGTCGGCGTCATTCTGATTCTTCCCGCTCTTGGAATCTCGCTCGTAAAGCCCTGCGTCGTAGGAACGACAGCCCGCGCTTCCAACCCCAACGTCCGTTCCATCGGCTATTCCATTTATTACACCCTCGTGAATATTGGCGGCGCGCTTGGCCCGTTCGTGGCCTCCGCAGTTCATCGCAACCTTAGTGTGGAAAATGTGTTTCGCGTTTCGGCTGCGAGCGTCTTCCTCATGTTTTTTGCGGTGCTGATATTCTTTCGCGAACCGCGCAAATCCAATGAGGTACGCACCGAAAGCATCGCGGTAACGATCAGCAATTTTGGCAAAGTCATTGGTAATCCGAAATTCATGCTCTTCTTGTTGATTTTTTCCGGCTACTGGATTGTGTACTGGCAGGAATTCATCACCTTACCAATCTACGTTCATGATTACGTCGACCCCAAGGCAGACACCGAACGGATGCTTTCCATCGGGCCGCTCATCGTGATCGCGTTTACTGTGGTTTTCAGTCTCCTGACTCAAAAAATAACGGCGTTTCGCGCTGTGGTGCTAGGGACCCTCGTTTCCATGCTCGCCTTCTCTGTTCTCGCCCTTCATACCAGCTTGTGGGCCGTCTACGTGATGCTAGCGGTAATCGCGGTCGGCGAACTTATTCAGCAGCCGCGCTACTACGATTACATCTCGCGCCTCGCTCCCGCAGGGCAGCAAGGCACGTATATGGGATTTGCCTTTCTGCCATTGGGGATTGGCTCGTTCCTCGGCGGTCCCATCGGCGGGGCGTTACTTCACTATTTCGGCGAAGTACAGCACCATCCGCAGATGTTTCTATGGGCACTTACCGCCATTGGCTTGGCAACAACGTGTCTTTTGTGGGTTTACGACCGGGTGGTGCAGCCCGGCAAAGCGGAAACTACCGATTTGCCTGCTAGTTGACCATGCGGCGGAGGGAATCCAGTGCCTGACGCGCCAGCGTGTAGCGTGGTTCCACGTTCAGCGCTTCCTGAAAACAGCGCATTGCCTGCCCGTACATTTCTTTGCCAAGATACGCGCGGCCAAGATTGTAATGGGGAAAATGCCGCGGTTCGTAGCGTCGCGCTTCCACGGCTTGCTGCAGCCACGGAATTGCTTCATCAAACTGCGCCAGCTCAATCATGTAGGCGCCGATATCGTTGTAGGGATTGCCAAAATCCGGGTCCAGCTCTATGGCCCGTTTGCATTCCGAAATTGCGTCCATCAATTTGCCCTGGAAATGATAGGTCCAGCCCAAAAACGTGTGCGCTTCGGCCGTGGGATGCAGCTCGAGCGACGATTGATAGAGCTCTACCGCCCGATCGTAGTCGCCTTCCATCTGCGCCTGGTAAGCATCCTGCAGTACTTCCCACGCGCGAGTCAGAGTCTCCTGATTCATGCGCCCATTGTGAAGGCACAGACAGAGCTACGTCAAAGGTACGAAAGTGCTACCTGTGCGTCAGATGAAACTGTCCTTAATGACGGGTGCCAGTGGAAATTCCGGCCAGGAACGTACAAAATGGAAGAGCGCTATATTGCAATCGGGGGGGAACAGTGAATCGCACTTTCGGAACTTTGCTTCTGGCAATCTGTTGTGCCGTGGTGATTGGCGGGGGAATGCTCTACGCGCAGGATTCCGGCAAAAAGTCAGGAGGAGCGAATGCCGCCGTAGGCCGCGGTAAAACGGTGTTTCAGCAGAAATGCAGCATCTGCCATTATGACACCACCGACCAGAAAAAAATCGGCCCGGGCTTGAAGGGTTTGAACAAGCGCGGAACGTTTACCGTGAATGGAAATAAGATTACCGACGACAGCCTGAAGGCCTGGATCGAAAACGGTGACCAGTTGATGCCTCCATTCAAGGAACAGCTTGAACCATCACAACTCAAGGATGTTATCGCTTACGTAAAAACGCTGTAGACCTGTGATTTTCATCACGCCAATCCTTTACCCCAAAGAGAAACCCCCGGCGACCTGACTTGCGCAGGCTTCCGGGGGTTTGGGAATTCCACTCTTTCCCTTGCGGGGAAAATGCTACTTCAGAACGGCATCTTTCAGGGCCTTGGCCGGGCGGAGGCGGACAACCGTCTTCGCTTTGATCTTGATCTGTTCGCCGGTCTGGGGATTGCGGCCGATGCGCGCCTTGCGGTGCGCCTTCACAACACGGCCAATTCCCGGAATGACGAACTTGCCTGCGCTGCCCTTGGCTTCCTTAACGGCAAGCTTGTGCAGTTCATCGAAAAAGGTCACAACCGTCTTCTTCGACGTGCCAACCTTCTCGGCGATGTGCGCCACGATTTTAGTTTTGCTCAAAGGCTTGGCTGCCATTTAGTCTGCTTATCCTCCTGAGTTGTCTATCCACCTCGAAGAAATCGAGGCCAGCCGCGAGTACAAAAATGCTGTTTTTACTGCAAAAAACTCGGGCCGCAACGGACTATAGCGAACGCAGAAGGGGAACGCAAGGGGCAAACAGCAAAAAGTAAGGGAAAAACGCGATTTCTTTTGAGGGATGTGCAAAACAGGCCGATTTCATGCGGTTCGGCGCAGTGCTTTAGGTTCCGAGCAGCAATCCACGGTGTGCTATCCTTCCGAAACCCAATTTATGCAAGGAGCAAGAACTATGAGCCCGAGTACAAACTGGAAACAGATAGAGCAGCGCGTCGCTGCGGCGTTAAAAACCGGAAAACGGCCCGTGGCAGTCACCTTTCTTGAAGCGGCTCCCTCGAGCGTAACAAAATTTGAGGGCACCGAGCCATCCGGTTGCAGTTTCTGGCGCTTGGCAGCGGAAGGACGCACTTTCTACACGGTTCCCGAGAATCATTTCAATTGCGCGGTGGGAGCGTATACCCACAATATTGCGCTCTCTCCGGCGCGCGAGAAGGAAACGGAACAGACTCTGAAGATGATGTTCGACCTGGGCTACGTGAAACCCGAAGAGGTGCCACAAATACCGAGGCTCGTGAATAGTCCCAAAGCCATTCTTTATTCGCCGCTCGGCGAAGCCACCGGAACGCCCGACGTAGTCCTGTTTACTTGCAAACCTTCCGGGGCGATGCTCTTGCAGGAAGCCGCCAACCGCGCGGGAGTAGGAACGGGTGCCCCGGCACTGGGACGGCCGACCTGCATGGCATTGCCCGCTTCTCTGCAGCACGGAACCATTACCAGCCTGGGATGCATCGGAAATCGCGTGTACACGGGGCTGGCAGAAGAGGAGATGTATGTAGTGGTGAGGGGAAAAGATCTTGTCGCCGTTGCCGAGGCCCTGAAAATCATTGAAAGCGCGAATTCCGCCCTGCTGGAGTTTGCGAAAGGACGCCGTCAGGAACTCGCGAGTGCATAGAATTTGATGCCGGATTGCGGATAGCGGCTGTTTCCTTTCTTTAGCACAATCCATCTCGCTGAAGATTCCATGCGAGGTGAATGATGAATGCATTTAAGGTGATCGCCATCCCGACGGAAGTAGCCGAATACGTCAGAACCAGCGAAAAGTCGCCGGTCTACGGTTTCCCAGCACACAAAGAAGTTGCGGCGGGAAGGGCGCCTTGTCGGCATTGCCTGGAACTGATCCGCATGCAAGAACAGGAGTTGCTGCTGTTTACCTACGATCCCTTTCAGGGGGTGGGGGCGCGGCCATCGCCGGGACCGGTGTATCTGCATGCGGAACCATGCAGGCGCTACAGGGAAGAGAAAATTTTTCCTTCGGCGTACAAGGGTCGCAAGCTGACCTTTGCCGCGTATGGAGCCGATCGCAACCTGCTAAGGGAAATCTTGTTGATCGATGGCGAGGAAGAAGCAGCCGCCAACCAATTGTTCGCGATTCCGGAAGTTGCCTACATCCATGTGCATAGCACGGAAGCGGGTTGCTATCTATTTCGCTTGGAACGCGTTTGTTGAAAAGCAGGTTCCTCGCCCTGCCCGGGACGAGGAGCAAGGCTTCCTTTCACCTGTTCAATGACCGAGATTCCCCTCAGACTACTCGAGTAAAGCGAGATCTTCGTAAAGATGGGCGATGGCTTTAATTCCGCCGTAATAGTTTTCCAGGGCGATATGCTCATCGGGAGCATGCGCATTTTCATCGGGCAAGCCGAAGCCAACGAGGACGCAGGGAACCTTGAACGTGTCGTGCATTTGCGTTACGAACGGAATGGAGCCGCCTTCGCGAATGAATACGGCTTTCTTGCCAAAGCCCTTTTCAAGTGCAGTTTGTGCGACATGAAAAATGGGGGCATGACACGCCGCAACCCAAGGCTTGCCGGTGCTCAGGACTTCAAACTTGCAGTGCACACCAGTTGGCAATAATTTGCGGATGTGTCTCTCGACGAGCTTGGCAATTTTTTGGGGAGGTTGACTAGGCACCAACCGGGTGGAAAACTTCGCAAACGCCTTGGAAGGGATAACGGTTTTCGCTCCTTCGCTTTGATAGCCACCCCAAATGCCATTTAGTTCCAGGGTTGGGCGGATCCACAGACGCTCAACGGTGCTGAAGCCCTTTTCTCCAAAGTAGTCAGGCGCGCCGACGGCACGCTCGAAATCCTTTACTTTCCAAGGTAATTTCTTCAGAGCTTTGCGTTCCGCCGCGGGAACGGCATCCACTGCATCGTAGAATCCCGGAATCGCAACGCGGTAATTCTTATCGTGCAGCTTGGCAAAGAGTTCGGTCAGGATGGTGAGCGGGTTGGGGACCGCACCACCGTAAACGCCAGAATGGAGGTCGCGGGCAGGGCCGGTAAGTTCGATCTGATAATAATTCAGTCCACGAAGGCCATAAGTGATGGAAGGAACGCCTTTGCCGAGCATGGAGGTGTCCGAGACGATCAAGGCATCCGCCTTCAACTTTTCCTTGTTGGCCTGCACGTAGTCCCACAGGCTGACGCTGCCCACTTCTTCTTCGCCTTCGACGAGCACTTTGATGTTGATCGGGAATTTTCCGTGTAGCTGATGCAGAGATTCCAGGGCTTTCAGGTGAATATGAACCTGGCCCTTGTCGTCTGCCGTGCCGCGGCCGTAGAGATTGCCGTTTCGAGATTCCGGCTCGAAAGCGGGAGAGGTCCAGAGTTCCAGTGGTTCCGCGGGTTGAACATCGTAATGCCCATAGAAAAGGACGGTCGCTTTGCCGGGCGCTTCGAGAGATTCCGCATAAACCAGGGGATGGAGATTAGTGGGAACGATTTCGACCTTCTTAAATCCGGCGGTGCGGAGGTGATCTGCGACCCAATTGGCGGCACGTTCGATATCCGGCTTGTGTTCGCTTCTGGCACTCACCGAAGGGATGCGAAGGAATTCACAGAGTTCCGTCAAATGCTGCTGGCGACGACCTTCGATAAACTCAGTAAGGTTCATATGAGGGCCTCAGACACAATAATTCGTTCTATGAACGAAGATACGCAAAGATGCACGGCAAAGTTGCGGCGTTCGGATGGTACCAAAGCGGAAAGCAACGAATGCCCCGGGCCGCTATTGTGATTCTAAGGCTAGCGATGGGAGGGGCACAAGCGCAGGCATCACCCTACAACGAGCCATATGGGGCTAAATACCGACATCTTCTATCGAATCGTCGGATTACGTTGCCTGGCAGTAGTGACTTCCAGAATCTCAACAAGAGTGGTAGCTGAAAAAGTGACCGGCACGCCACGAACCCAATCTGACCGGCTGAATAAGCCGAGGTTTTTGTTGGCAATAACCGAACGCAGCTTGAACTCCCCTGCCGGCAGCAAAGAAAATTGCACCTTCACTGTTTTGAGGTCCGCCTGGTTGCGGAACAGGGCGAGCACTCCGGTGCCGCTGTGGTTGAAACGAGCGAAACAGTCCCAGGTTGTCACGGAAGGCTGTATCCGACTGTCGAGCGGAAAGAGACTCTCGTTGATTTTTCTGCTGCCCCTCAGTTTTTTAAAGCAGACCACTTTTTCGTGGTATCACTCTGAGGTCCAACCGAGGGACCAAGGGACTCTAGATTGAGATGTGAAATGTGTAAACCGGCCGCACCGGTATTGCGAAACACTAGTCGCTTGCTGATGGCGGGGAGCTGTTCCTAGACGCCCTAGATCACGGACACTTCCAGCGGAAGATCTTTGCTGCGCAACTGAATTGTGAGTGATCTTCCCTTGGACAAGGCCGCTTGCTCCGCGCTGATCAGCGTGAATTGCTCGCCGGCGCCGTTGTAGGCCTGGCACTTGCACGGAAAGGAAAATTCCTGGGGCATGTTCCAGAGAGGGTTCTTCTGAAGGATGAACTCCGCATAGGTTTTCAGATTCGTACACTGTTCCGTGAAAAGGCCGGAGGAATCAGTGAAGGAGATGGTCTCGCTGATCTCGCCGTAGCTGATCGTCCAGGATTGGGTGGCGGAAATGGACAGAAAAGGAAATAGGAGAGCAAGGGGCACGGATTAAGGATTCATCTTGCAGACTCCGAAATTGAGTTGAAGGGAGTTTATACCACCCAGCAGATCGAGAAATGTCTTTAGCGTTGGGAGACACCTGTACTTGAGGGCAGTTGACGCTAATGGCCGGTGCGGCCAAGATTGGCCCATGAGTGAAGCAGTCTATGTCAGCTCTCGGCGGAGCCAGCGCGTCTTTCACAAGCTGCGCCTGAAGGCCCACGGACGCTGCCACGGTGGAAAGAAGTTTCGCGAGGTGTGCGAGACGGTGGTGGTGAATGCCCATGGTGGGCTGCTGAACTTCAACAATGAGGTGGACAACGGCGAAATGATTGTCCTGGAAAACCCGGTTACACTGGAAGAATTGGAATGCCGCGTAGTGTTTGTTGGCGATGCCGGCAGCCATGGCCAGCGGGTTGGAATTGAATTTCTGACTCCAGCGCCCCATTTCTGGGGAATTGATTTTGAAGCGCGCCAGAACGGCCTGGATTCGAGCAAGAAGGCACTCTAAGCCTGTTTTTCCTCCCCTACAAGTTGGAGTATTACGTTTAGGATCAGTTGAGGTCCCTCGCCTCGCAGAGGATGACATCGGTGCGCGTTGCGATGAGTTGGCGGTGGCCGATTAAGGGCATTCCCAAGAAGACAGGATGTATCGTGCCCCCCATACAAACAAAAACCTGGGAGTCAGTCGGCGGTAGTAGGAGTGCTGGTCGTGCTGGCAGCGGGGGCCATGGTGCGATTGCGTTTGAGGAACCAGCTGACCAAACGCCAGAGGAGCAGGAGGGCCACAATGGTGCCGAAGAACAGGGGTTTGCGGACATCAGACTTGACCAGCCAGTAGTAATGAATGACGCCACAGACGGCAGCGACATAGATCGCGCGATGAAGCATCTGCCACCGCTTGCCGCCAAGGCGGCGAATCCAACCCTTTGTGGAGGTGATGGCGAGCGGAATCAAGAGTACAAAGGCGGTAAACCCGACAGTGATGAAGCGGCGTTTCTGAACGTCTTTCCACATGCCCAAAGGATTAAACGACTGATCGGGGCCGATGTAGGTAAGGAAGTGCAATCCTACATAAAAAAAGGCGAATAGACCGAGCATACGGCGAAAACGTATGAGATCGGGAAGATTGAGAATCTTTCGCAGAGGAGTGATGGCAAGACAAAAAATGAGCAGATACAGAGTCCAATCACCGGTTTCGTGCTGATAATACTCAACGGGATTGGCGGTGAGTTGCCCGCGCGCGGTATTGACGCAGATAACGAGAAACGGGACGAGGCAAAGGGCAAAAACAAAAACTTTCGCCCACTTGCTGGAAAGAAGTTTGTTCAACGGACCGCTCGCATCAATGGTATTTCTTCAGATCCATACCAGTGTACATGCTGGCCACCTGATCGGCGTAGCCGTTAAACATCAGGGTCTTGCGCGTGAAGATTTCACCAAGGCGCCGCTCGGTGGCCTGGCTCCAGCGGGGATGTTCAACATCGGGATTCACATTGGAATAAAAACCATACTCGCGATCGGAATACAAATTCCAGGTAGTGCGTGGTTCATCCTTCACGAAACGAATTTTCACCAGA
Organism: Candidatus Acidiferrales bacterium; assembly: GCA_963741165.1. Classification (GTDB taxonomy): domain Bacteria; phylum Acidobacteriota; class Terriglobia; order Acidiferrales; family UBA7541; genus Acidiferrum. The sequence continues at coordinate 253,680 of CAVUHB010000007.1, forward strand.
GACTTGATGCTCTTGTATCCGTACTTCCAGGGGATGACCATGCGTACGGGTGCGCCGTCCTGATTCGGAAGCGATTGGCCGTACATGCCGACGCAAAGCAACGCGAGCGGATTCATGGCTTCGTCGATTCGCAAGCCTTCGACGTATGGAAAGTTGATGCCGCCATATTTCGCCTGAGGCATTTCCTTTGGATCATAAAAGGAACTGAAGGCGACATACTTGGCTTTTTCGTTGGGCTCAACGAGCTTTGCGAGCGCACTGAAGGAATAACCGATCCAGGGAACAACTATAGACCAGCGTTCGACGCAACGGTGGCGATAAATGCGTTCTTCAAGTGGAGCTACTTTCAAAATGTCGTCCATACTGAGCTTGATGGGCTTCTTGACTTCCCCCTCGATCGAAACGGCCCAGGGAGAAGTGTGGAAATTTCCTGTGTTCTTGGAAGGGTCAGTTTTGTCGGTGCCGAACTCATAAAAATTGTTGTAGTGGGTGACGTCCTCAAAACTGGACTGCTTTTCGGTAGTGCTGAAGGGACTTTTAACAGTAACATTCAGCTTGTTGCCAGCCTCGACTGCCTCAGGCGGACCCGCAAGATGAGAGAGCAGTTTGCCGCCGACTAGCATAGCGCCGCCAAACCCCATGGTGCGAAGGATCTGCCGCCGATTCAGATAAGTGGACTTCGGCGTGATCTCGTCGTTCGACAATTCCCAAGGACTCTTGCTCGACATACGCAACCTTTCTGGAACGAACCGATTCACCCCTCAATGGGGTAGTACGCCGGCACATGAGAAATTGGATGCGAACTAGCCGGTAGTCGCGGGTACCCACCCGTAATCATACGATTCGGTGGAGATAGGAAGGTTACAGAAAAGTCGAAGAGCGGGGCCTATTGAACACGGTTTCTGCCCAACAGGCGCATGGGACAGTTGCACGAAATCAGTGCAAATCGAGATTGCGGGTCAGGGGCAAATCCCGAGAGGAACCTCCGACCAGAATCGAGTAAGTGCCGGGAACCAAATCCCAGGCATCCGTGGATTCGTTGTAGATCGACAGATAGCGAGGATCGATTTTCACGGTAACTTCTGTGGTTTCGCCCGCGTTCAGATGGGCCTTGCTCCAACCAACGAGGCGCTTCGGCGGCTCGCCTGCGCCAGCCGGGAGGACCGCGTAGATCTGGGCCACTTCCTCGCCGGCGCGACTGCCGGAATTTTTCAGTGAGAAAGTGACGACCACTTCCTTGCCGGGAATGACTTTTAAATTGGAGTAGGCGAAAGTGGTATAGGAAAGCCCGAACCCGAAGGGGAAAAGGATCGGCTTTTTCTCGGCGTCGTACCACTTGTAGCCGACTTTAAGACCTTCCTCGTAGTGAAGTTCGAAGGTTGGTTTTGCTTCACCGGAACGCATCACCGCGGCCGGGCCAAGATCTTTTGGGGAAGGAATGGTCATCTGCGGATGGGGAAGATCGGATTCGCTGCGGGGGAAGGTTATGGGCAGTTTGGCGCTGGGATTCACCGCACCAAACAAAATGTTGGCGACAGCGTCGGCACCTTTGCTTCCGGGATACCAGGTTTCGAGCACGGCAGCGGTTTTCTCAATCCAAGGCATCGTAACCGCGGTACCGGATTCAAGAATAACGATGGTGTGGGGATTGGCGGCAGCTACCTGCTCAATCAAGTTGTCCTGTTGATCGGGAAGAGCGAGTGATTTGAGGTCCATATCTTCACTGGTCCATTGATGAGCGAAGACTATCGCGACGTCGGCTTGTTTCGCGATTGCGGCAGCCTCGACGGGAACTGTGCCGGAATTGAATTGAACCTCGACACCGGGTGCGGCTCTGCGAACGGACTTGAGCGGAGCGGGCGGGAACCAGACATGCGCCTGCCAACCAGCGTTGGGAACTCCTGGGGGATCGACTTGAGCGGAGCCGCCACCGGTGAGCATACCCTTGTCGGCGTTGGCGCCTATGATGGCGATGGAATGGAGCTTGCTGCGATCAAGTGGCAGAATGTTTTTGTCGTTTCTTAGAAGGACAATGGTTTGTTCGGCGAGGCGGCGCGCGATGTCAAGGCTGAGTTCCACGTCGATCACGCTCTTCTCTATGGGGAAATCGACAATGCCGCTGGCGAATTCGGCGCGCAAAATTCGGTGAACATGGGCGTTCAGTTCGTCCAGGGAAATCTTGCCGGACTGCACGGCCTGCTTGAAGGGTTCCCCGTAGAAGAGGTCGAGAGGCTGTTCGATGTCGAGCCCCGCGGCGGAAGCTCTAATCGTGCTGTGGGTGGCCGCCCAATCGGAAACGACGAAGCCTTTGAAGTTCCAGCTCTTCCGAAGAACGTCGGTGAGCAAATATTTGTTTTCACAAGCGTAGTCACCATTGATGGCGTTATAGGAACACATTACGGCGCCTGGATTTCCAATTTCGATGCCGATCTGGAAAGCGAGAAGATCGCTCTCTCGCATGGCACGCTTGCCGATAATTACGTTAGCCTCGAGACGACCAGCTTCCTGATCGTTGAGGGCGTAATGCTTGATGTCGCCGATCACGTGCTGATCCTGTTCGCACTTGATGCGATGACCAACCAAAGTTCCGGCGAGAATGGGGTCCTCACCGAGGTATTCAAAGGTGCGGCCGTTGCGCGGTTCACGGGTAAGGTTGGTGCCACCGCCGAGAGTCATGTTGTACCCTTGGGCGCGAAGTTCGCGGCCTATCAGAGCACCGTAAGCACAAGCGGCCTTGGGATCCCAACTGGCTGCGGAGGCGATGTTGGAAGGCAACGCGGTAGAGTAGCGGCCGTTTACTGCGCTGGCGCGAACGCCGTAGGCGGCGTCGCTCATCTGAATGATCGGAATGCCGAGGCGTTCGACGCCCATGACGAACCCGGCGCCGTTGTTTCCAAGATGGGCATTTGCGCGGGGCTTCGGTTCGGGCCAGCCGGGCATGCCATTTCCATGAAGCAAACCGATCTTCTCTTCGAGAGTCAATTCCTTGAGGACAAGGTCAGCGCGGACGTCTGGAGAAAGGCTGCGATCGCTCCACGGATGGGTCGAGGCTTGTTGAGCGGCAACCGGAACAGCCATGAGGAGCATGGTGAGACAGAGAAGGAGTACCGCTTTTAAAAAATTGGACCGCTTCATAGGAAACCTGATCACTCCTGACGGATGGCGTGAATGCTGCGCATCCTATCCCGTTCCGGGCCGGATGGAACAACATAGCTTATTCTACGAGAAAACCAGAGAGCAGTGTGACGAACCGCCGGAGGAGTCTCTAGGGAGCTAACGACACTCCTTTAGAGTAACGTTTACCTGGCCTTGACAATGCAGAGGCGCGGTTCCAGACTCACGGCAAAAGAAGCAAAGGCGCAATCACCATGAAGAGCATAGGAGAGTCGGAAAGAGGATTGGGCAACTCAGCGGGCAGTTTCCGGGAGCGCGTTGAACGGGAACTGCGGGAAAATATTCTACCGTTCTGGCTGAACTATGGGTTGGACAAAGACTACGGTGGATTTCGCGGGCAGATTGCGAATGATTTGGCGCTGGATCCGCTGGCAAGCAAGGGATTGATCCTAAACGCACGCATCCTGTGGACCTTTGCGAAGGCGTACAAGGTACTGGGCGATGAAGAAAGCCTGAATGCTGCAAAGCGAGCGTATGAATACTTGGAGCGATTTTTCTGGGATGAGACCTTCGGCGGATTCTACTGGATGGTAAATCATCTGGGAAAACCCGTGGAAACAAAGAAGAGGATTTACGGGCAAGCTTTCGCGATTTACGCACTGGCGGAATATGCGGCCGCCAGTGATAGAAAAGAGCCGCTGGAAAAGGCCATTGAATTGTACGGGTTAATGGAAGTGGCGAGTCATGACGCCAGGCACGGCGGGTATTTCGAAACGTATGAGCGCGATTGGACGATGGCCGATGAGCAGCGATTGAGTGAAGTGGACATGGATGAAAAGAAATCCATGAACACGCATCTCCACGCCATGGAAGCGTACACAAATCTGTTTCGCGTGTGGAGTGACGGCGGACTGCGAAACCGGCTGCGGGAACTGCTTCGCATCTTTCTCGAGCATATCCTAGATCCTGAGACACATCATTTCCGCATGTTTTTCAACGAAGCGTGGCTAGACCGATCGGACCGGTTTTCGTTCGGACATGACATTGAAGGAAGCTGGTTGATCTGCGAAGCCGCAGAAGTGCTCGGCGAAGCACCACTGCTGAATGCTGTACAAACCAGTGCGCTCAAGATGGCGCAGGCCGTATACGAGCAAGCGACAGACACAGATGGCGGATTGTTCTACGAAGGCAGAGGAAAAGAAATCATCGACACGGATAAGCACTGGTGGCCCCAAGCGGAAGCAGTGGTTGGTTTTCTGAACGCCTACGAGCTCTCCGGGAAAGAGCATTTCCTGAGGGCATCAGAGAGAAGTTGGGAGTTCATCGAGAAACACATTGTGGATCGAGAGCGCGGGGAGTGGTACTGGATGGTGTCGCGCGACGGCAGCCCAAACAATGAAAAAGACAAAGTAGGTCCGTGGAAGTGTCCGTATCACAACAGCCGGATGTGCTTTGAGGTAATGGAGCGGATGGAGAAGATCGGCAGACAGCACGCGGTATAGAAATCCCCGAAAGGAAGCGCACCGGCTGGACGGAGAGCGGAAATGAACAAGGCGGAATACCGAAAGAAAGTGCAGGTACTGTTCCGGCAGCACGAGAAGCTGATCACCCGGAAGAATCCAAAAGCCAAATTCGGGAATGGAGTTTACGACCGGTTTGTGTACCCGGTGTTGACGGCAGAACACACGCCCCTTTTCTGGCGTTATGATTTCGATCCCACAAGCAATCCGCACATGATGGAGAGAATGAGCGTGAACGCGACGTTTAATGCCGGCGCGATTGAGCATGAAGGAAAGTTTATGGTGTTTGCGCGCGTCGAAGGGGCAGACAGAAAGTCATTTCTCGCAGTGGCGGAAAGCCCGAGCGGAGTGGACAACTTCCGGTTCTGGGATTATCCGATTCTTATGCCGGAGGCGGGCGACCCGGACACAAACGTATACGACATTCGGGTGGTCCGCCATGCGGATGGGTGGATTTACGGGTTGTTCTGTACGGAGCGCAAGGATCCGAAAGTACCGCAATCGGATACGTCCTCAGCCGTGGCGCAATGCGGGATTGCGCGGACAAGAGATTTGAAAAAGTGGGAACGGCTGCCGGATTTACGTACGAAATCGCCGCAACAAAGGAATGTCGTGCTGCATCCGGAATTCGTGAATGGGAAATACGGGTTGTACACGCGGCCTCAGGATGAGTTCATTCAGGCGGGAAAAGGCGGAGGAATCGGCTGGGGACTCTCCGCGTCGATGGAAAATGCGCGTGTGGAGAGCGAATCTATCATCGACAATCGCGAGTATCACACCATCAAAGAAGTAAAAAATGGACTGGGGCCTCCGCCGATCAAGACAGCCAAAGGCTGGCTGCATCTGGCGCACGGTGTGCGAAATACAGCGGCTGGCTTACGTTATGTGCTGTACACATTTTTGAGCGAGTTGGGCAGGCCGGAGGTGGTTACGCACCGGCCGGCCGGATATTTTCTGGCGCCGGAGGGCGAAGAACGCATAGGTGACGTCTCCAACGTAGCATTCAGCAACGGGTGGATCGCAACAAAACGCGGAGAGGTATTCATATACTACGGCGCTTCCGATACGCGTTTAAACGTGGCAACGAGCACCGTGGAGAAATTGCTGGATTACACCATGAACACGCCAGAGGACCCGCTGCGCAGTTACGCCTGCGTCGAACAGCGCTACGCTTTGATCAAGAAAAATCTTGAGATCTTGAAAGGGTTGCGGCCGAGCAGAGGCAAACGCGGAAATTCGCGCGGATAGACAGTCTATTGCGCCAGGATCTGTTCAATCCGAGAAAGTTCTTCCAAAGAGAACGGCAACCTGCCGAGTGCGTTCACGTTCTGCTTTATTTGTTCGACGCGACTCGCACCGATCAGGGCACTGGTCATTCCCGGATGGCGAAGGACCCAGGCGATGGCGAGTTGTGCGACGGATTGCCCGCGCGACTGAGCCAATTGGTTTAGCGCCCGTACCTGCGCCATGCGCTGTTCGCTGACATCGCTCTGCTTCAGGAAGCCCTGGGGCTTGTTGGCACGAGAATCGTTCGGAATGCCATCGAGATACCGATTCGAGAGCAGGCCTTGCGCGAGCGGGCAGAAGGCGATGCAACCGATGCCTTCTTTTTCCAAAACATCGAGCACTCCTCCCTCGATTCTTCTATCGAACATGGAATATTTGGGCTGGTGAATCAGACACGCGCTACCCAGACGACGGAGCGTTTCTGTGGCCGTAGCGGTTTGCGCAGGGTCGTAATTGGAAATGCCTGCGTAGAGGGCTTTGCCAGAACGTACGGCGTGATCGAGAGCGGACATGGTTTCTTCGATGGGAGTCGTCGGATCGGGGCGGTGCGAATAGAAAATATCAACATAATCGAGTTTCATGCGCTTGAGGCTCTGGTCCAGGCTGGAAAGCAGATACTTGCGCGAGCCCCAATCACCGTACGGACCTGGCCACATGGTGTAACCGGCCTTGGTGCTGATGATGAGTTCGTCGCGGTGCGCCGCAAAATCGTCGTGGAGGATGCGTCCGAAATTTTCTTCCGCGGAGCCTGGGGGAGGCCCGTAATTGTTCGCAAGATCAAAGTGGGTGATGCCGAGATCAAACGCGCACCGGACCATGGCCTGGCAATTCGCGACTGAGTCCACGCCACCGAAATTGTGCCAAAGACCGAGAGAAATGGCGGGGAGTAAAAGGCCGCTGCGACCGCAGCGCCGATATTGCATGCTGTCGTAGCGAGAGCTGGCAGGCTGATAGGTCATCTCGTTTTCCTTTATGAAATGTGGGAAAAATTGTTGCTGCGAATCCCGGCACTATCTCTGCAAAGGCAGAGCTTAGCGCAACGTCGCTTCGACAGCCACGACGGAGGTACCCTGGGGTGGAAGCGGCACCAGATTGCCTGACGCCGGCGAACCATTCACCAGGAGAGAAACGTTGTTACCGGAGCCTGCACGATGAACTTCGATTTGGTAGGTGACGCCGCGAAACTTGCGCGTGGCTTTGAATCCAGGCCAATTTTTGGGAATGACCGGCGCAATGAGCAGTCCGTCGAACGTGGTACGAATTCCAAGAATCCATTGGGTTATGGCGAAATAGTTCCAAGCCGCAGTACCGGTGAGCCAGGAGTTCTTGGCTTCTCCGTGCGTGGGGGCGTCGCGACCCGCGATCATCTGGGAGTAAACGTAGGGTTCGCAGCGGTGCAGATCGCTGATCTCCTCGCGGGCGGACGGATTGATGCGCGTGTAATAGTCGTGGGCCCCATCCCCGTTGCCGATGCGTGTTTCGCCGATCATGACCCAGGGATTGTTGTGGCAGAAGATCCCGGCGTTCTCCTTGTAGCCAGGGGGATAGGATGAAATTTCGCCGTATTCGAGGTAATACCTTGAGTAGGCAGGCTGCTGCAGAACGATTCCGTGTTTGGTGGCTAATAGCTTGCGCGTGGAGTCCAGCGCCCGGCTGGCCATGCAATCGGCAAGGCCGATGCCCGCTAGAGTGCAGAATCCCTGCGTTTCGATGAAGATTTTGCCTTCGGTATTTTCTTTGGAACCGACCTTGCGGCCGAAATCGTCGTACGCGCGGATAAACCACTCGCCGTCCCAACCATGCTTGCGAATGGTGTCTTCCATTTTCTCGACTTCGGCGAGATAGCATGAAGCTTCATCAAAAAGATGGCGATGGCTGGCGATGGCTGCAAGTTCGCGACCCGCGAGGACTAAAAGTCCGGCGATAAAAACGGATTCGGCAACCTTGCCTTCTTTGTTGGTGGTGGTCTGGAAGGATTGCCCGGGCGAATCGGAAAAGCAGTTCAGGTTGAGGCAATCGTTCCAGTCGGCGCGGCCGATGAGCGGAAGCCCGTGAGGACCAAGTCGATCGAGAGTGTAGCGGAAACTGCGCTGGAGATGCTCGTAGAGCGGCTTTTCGGAGCCGGGCTGATTGTCGTAGGGAACAAGTTCGTCGAGGATTCGCCAATCGCCGGTTTCCTTCAGGTAGGCCGCGACGCCAATGATCAACCAATGGGGATCATCGTTGAAACCGCCACCGATTTCGTTGTTCCCTCGCTTGGTAAGCGGTTGATATTGATGGTAAGCGCCGCCAGTGGGAAGTTGCGTGGAGGCAAGATCGATGATGCGTTCGCGGGCCCGGGCCGGTACCATGTGGACAAAACCCAGAAGGTCCTGGTTGGAGTCACGAAACCCAAGGCCACGGCCAATTCCAGATTCGTAGAAGGACGCGGAACGAGACATGTTAAACGTGGCCATGCACTGATACGCGTTCCAGATATTTACCATGCGATTGGTATGAATGTCGGGGGTGTCGACCTGACAAAGACCTAGAAGCTCATTCCAGTAGGAGCGAAGTTTTTCAAAAGCCTCGTCTGCATTCGTTTTATCAAGGTATTTGGCGAGGGTAGTTATCGCCCCTTGCTTGTCGATGATTTGCGAATCAGGTGGATCGAATTTCCGTTCCTGCGGGTTTTCCTGGTAGCCAAGAACATAAACGATCTGGCGGGATTCTCCTGGATTGAGGGAGATTCTTAGGTGATGCGCACCGACAGGGGCCCAGCCATGGGCAACGGAATCGGAGCAGCAGCCCCGCTCGACGGCCACGGGATTATTCCAACCACGATAAGGGCCAAGGAAAACTTCGCGCTGCGTATCGTAGCCTGCGAGCTTTTCGGAGCAGGCGAAGTAAGCGAAGTGGTTGCGGCGCTCGCGGTACTCCGTCTTGTGGTAGATCACGCCGTTCTCGATTTCGACTTGGCCAATGCTGAAGTTGCGCTGAAAGTTGGTGGAATCGTCCTGGGCGTCCCACAAGCAGAATTCGACACTGGAGAAAACCGAGAGTTCGGCGGGCTGTGCGCGGTGATTGGTGACCGTCAATTGCCAGATTTCGAGATTCTCGTCGAGGGGGACAAAGTAGCGGGTACTGGCGGCGATACCACGGAATTTCGAACCTATGGTGGTGTAGCCCATGCCATGACGGCAGGAATAATTTTCAAGCTTGTGTTGTGTGGGTTGCCAGGAAGGAGACCAGAACTCTCCGGAGTCATCGTCGCGTAGATAAATGTAGCGTCCGCCAAAATCGAAGGGAGCGTTGTTGTAACGATAGCGCGTAATACGGCGAAGGCGAGCATCCCGGTAGAAAGAGTATCCCCCAGCAGTGTTGGAGATGATTCCGAAGTAGGCTTGGCAGCCGAGGTAGTTGATCCACGGAAGAGGCGTATCCGGCTGCGTAATTACGTACTCGTGATGCTCATCGTCAAAGTATCCGTATTTCATGAGGACGACTCCCTGAGCGAAACGCACGGGACTGGCAGATGGCTTAGTATAACGATATTTTACTGGCATTGCGCAACTTTGAGGTGTAGATATAAACGGTGCCGGAAGAAGGAAATAGGTAGAAAAGTGCACGGACGTGCCAACCGTCACAACGTCGCGTGAGGGTAATCACCGCGGCCGGTAACCAGAGAGCGAGAGGCTTGCACCCTTGAGGAAGCCGCCCTAGGTAAAGGGGGAGCAAATGAGCACTTTCAGAAACCGTCCTCGAAATAGTTTGCCCGCTCCGACGATCTGGATGGTCTTCGTTATTTCATTTTTGCCTTCCCTAGGGATGGAAAACCTTGGCGCAACGGAAAACGGAAGCGCACAGATCAAGCTGGACCAGGTGGGATATCTACCGGGGGCGACGAAGGTGGCGGTGGTAACGGCGGCTGGCAACACATTTGAAGTGAAGCGTGCGTCGGACAATGGGATTGCGTTTAAGGGCACGCTGGGACCGGTTCATGCGGATGCGGATACCGGCGATTCCGTGCAGATTGCGGACTTCACGAAGTTGCAGGCTACCGGAACGTACTACCTCGATGTGGAGGGAGTAGGGCGGAGTTGGCAATTTTCGATCAAGCCGGACGTGTATTTGCGTACATTTTATCTGGCGATGCGGGCGTTTTACGGACAACGGTGCGGAGCGGCGGTGGATCTTGCACCGGATTTTCCGGGTTATCAGTACGCCGCGTGCCACTTGAAGGGAGAGTTTCACGCTTCCTCGGGAAAACAAGGCGAGAGGAACAACGCTGGCGGATGGCACGATGCCGGAGATTATGGACGTTACGTAGTGAACTCTGGAATCAGCACAGGAACGCTGCTGTGGACATGGGAAATTTTTGGGCCAAAGGTGAAGAGCATCAGGCTGAATATTCCGGAAAGCGGAAATGGCACGCCTGACCTTCTGAATGAAGCGCGCTGGAACCTGGATTGGATGTTGAAGATGCAGGATGACGATGGAGGCGCGTGGCACAAGCAGACGAGCGAACATTTTGCGGGATTCGTGATGCCCGAAGACGACCACATGCCGAGCGAGGTGATCGGAACCGGAGAAATTCCCTACAAGAGCACATGCGCCACGGCGGATTTGGCGGCGGTGGCAGCGATCGCCGCGCGCGTGTATCAGCCGTTTGATGCAAGGTTTGCGGCGCGTAATCTGGACGCGGCGCGCAAGAGCTGGCAGTGGGCGGAGAAAAACCCCAACGTGATGTTCCGTAATCCGCAAGGTGTGAACACAGGTGAGTACGGAGATAAGGATTGCAGCGATGAGAGGTTGTGGGCTTCGGCAGAGCTGTGGCGCACAACCGGGGAAGCCACTTATGGAGAGTATTTCGTAAAGCACTATCCGGATTTCCGGCCGAGCCTGGACACGCCTTCACCCGAAGGCTGGGGCAATGTCGGGAACTTGGGGCTGTGGACCTACGCACTGAGCAAGCAGAAGGGAGCGGATGCGACCGTAGTGGCGGACATTCGAAAGCGCACGGCTGCGGCGGCGCATGCGATCGTTCGGCAGACGCAGAAGAACGGCTATCGAGTGAGTTTGAAAACGAAGGACTATGTGTGGGGATCAAATGGGGTGGTTGCAAATTATGGAATGGAATTGCTGGTGGCAAATACCCTGGCGCCGGACCCAAGTTTCGTCGAAAGCGCGCGAGACGATCTTCATTACTTGCTGGGACGGAATGCGTTTTCCATTTCGTGGGTGACACAGGTGGGAGCAAACCCCTATCATCACCCGCATCACCGTCCGAGCGGTGCAGATAAGAACGCGGAGCCATGGCCCGGGATGTTGTCGGGAGGCCCGAACGCCGGCCGGCAGGACGATGTTCTGAAACAATTGCCGGAAGGGCTGCCACCGGCCAAGGTTTATGCGGATGACCAGGCCTCGTACGCGAGCAATGAGATCGCCATCAACTGGCAAGCTCCGCTGGTGTTCCTGCTCGCGGGTACGCTCCCCTGATAGCTGGAACAAATCAACAGCCGAATTTGCAGCGGGAAACGTTGTAGAAAATGAAGTGCACGGAAACGAACGATACCCTGACCGTACGAAAATGAATGGATTGTGCGGCGGGTCGCTCCCATAGAGGTGTAGCGTGCATCTGCATCCAGTCGACGTTGTCATCATTATTGCGTACTTGGTGGGGTCGGTGCTGATCGGATACTGGGTATCGCACCGGGCGTCGCGGGATATGAAGGCGTACTTTCTGGGCGGAAACGTGCTGCCGTGGTACGTGCTGGGCATATCCAATGCTTCGGGGATGTTTGATATCAGCGGCACGATGCTGCTGGTGTACTGGATGTTTGTGTACGGCGTGAAGAGCGTGTGGATACCGTGGCTTTGGCCAACATTCAACCAGGTATTTTTGATGGTGTATCTGTCGACGTGGCTGCGGCGGTCGAATGTGATGACCGGGGCGGAATGGATCCAGACCCGATTCGGGAAAGGACGTGGTGCGCAACTCTCCCATATTATTGTGGTGATTTACGCATTCATCAGCATCATCGGATTCTTCACATACGGGTTCAAAGGAATCGGAAAGTTTGCCGCGACGTTTTTGCCCTGGCATCTGAGCGTGAACCAGTACGCCCTGTTGCTGATCGCCATCACTGCTATCTATGTAATCAAGGGCGGGATGTTCAGCGTGGTGATTACGGAAGTGTTGCAGTTCTGCATTCTTTCAGTGGCATCGTTTGCGGTGGGGATCATCGCGATGATGAAGGTGGCGCCGGAAACGCTGCAAAAGTTCGTGCCGGCAGGTTGGGACAACATATTCTTCGGTTGGCACCTGAATCTGGACTGGTCCGCGCTGGTTCCGTCGGCAAATGCGCGCGTGGAGCAGGACGGTTATGGGCTGTTCGGCTTTTTTGTGATGATGCTGCTGTTCAAGGGGATTTTGATCAGTGCGGCCGGCCCGGCGCCAAATTACGACATGCAGCGAGTGCTTTCCTGCAAGAATGCGCGCGAAGCATCGATGATGAGCGGGTGGGTGAACGTAGTACTAAGTTTCCCGCGATATTTCCTGATCACCGGACTCACCGTGCTGGCGTTGGTATTCTTCAGTGATCAAATTCGTGGAATGGGTACGAACATGGATTTTGAGCAGATCCTTCCTTCCACGTTGGCACTGTTTGTGCCGGCAGGCTTGCTGGGCGTGCTCATTGCGGGGTTGCTGGCAGCATACATGTCTAACTTCGCCGCCACGGTAAACGCGGCACCGCCGTACTTTGTGAACGACATTTACAAACGGTTCATCAACCCGAATGCGAACGCGAAAACGTACGTACGTTTGAGCTACCTGAGTTCGTTCATGGTCGTACTTCTGGGGGTATTGATCGGCTGGTACGTGACGAGCGTAAACAATGTGGTGATCTGGATCGTGACATCGCTTTGGGGTGGCTACACGGCTTCGAATGTCTTGAAGTGGTATTGGTGGCGATTCAATGGGTATGGCTATTTCTGGGGCATGGTGGCCGGTATGGCTTCAGCACTCACATTGCCGACATTGGTCTCAAAGATCGAACCGTTACAGAATTTTGCACATGCTCATTCGCTGAACCTGGAAGTGTCGGTAGGTTTTGGACTGGTGTTTTTGCTGTCGCTGATTGGATGCTTTGCCGGAACTTTGTTAACGGCGCCGGAAGATGACGAAGTTTTGAAGGAATTCTACCGGCGAGTGCGGCCGTGGGGATTCTGGGGCCCGATTCTGAAAAAAGTGCAGCAGGAAGATCCGACCTTTCAAGCGAACAAGGATTTCTACCGCGATATGTTCAACATCGTAGTTGGAATTGTCTGGCAAATCGCGTTAGTGGCCTTGCCGATTTACATCGTAACCTGGAGATTGGCGACTGCGGCGATCACGTTTGGAGTTATCGCTGCTACTTCACTGATCCTTAAATTCACCTGGTACGACCATCTGAAGGAATTGGAGCACATCAATCGGTACAGTGGCCCGGCAGTTGCCTCGACAGGCTCAGCCGCAACGGAGTGACGGAAACCAAGCGAGTGCGACCGAAGGAGCCGAGCGATCGGCTCCTCTCCTTGGTAAGGATCCGCGAAGAACCTTCCAGCAGTCCAATTCTCTCCATTTTCGAACAAAACCGGATGGAAATGCCGCTTTTGTCTGCGTTCGGCCCAGTGGCTCCAGATGGCAATCCGTGACTTGAGCTCAATAGAGTTCCTTATTCTTTTTGAGTGAGGATTGAGGGACACTGCAAGGGCGGATTCTGCGCCCTGGAATGCATGCAAAACCATGGCCCGAATCCGGGAAAGACTTGAACGAGGACCCGGGTAGATCGATGAAGGAAAAGATCAGGATCGGAACGCTGTTGTTGGTTGCATCCATTCTTTTGTCGTGTTCGAAGATAGTACCGCCACCGCATACTGGGGAATTGGAAAATCCTGCGGCAAATCTGCCGCAGGAGAGCCCATCTCGCCGAGCCGAGAGTCCACTCCTACAGCCGACGCCGGCAAGTGGACGCGCTGTAAAGATGGAGATGCGCAACGTGCTGTTTCGCCTGACAGCTAATACTGCCGCAAGATTGGAAACTCTTTCGGGAGAGCTGTGGCCTGTCGGAAAAAATGAAATGCCAATATTCGATGACAAAACTTCGTTCGAGGTGCGCGTCAGCAGCGGAAAAGTATGGATCACCCCGGACAGCTTATCGTCGATTCTCAATGACCATGTATTTGCACAAAAAGATGCGCCACTGAAGGAACTCTCCGTTTCGATCGATAAAGGACAGCTGGTGATCAAGGGAAAATTGCACAGCAAAGGGGATATTCCGTTCGAAACCAAAGGCACACTGAGTACGACAGCCGACGGCCGCTTGCGGGTACATACGGACAAGGTGAAAGCAATGCATGTGCCAGTCAAAGGAATGATGGGGGTGTTCGGCATTGGATTGGCTGATGTCGTGAATACCAGCAAGATCGACGGACTGGATACGGATAAGAATGATTTAGTGGTAGATTTGGGGATGCTGTTGCCGCCGCCGCATATCAAAGGAAAAGTTGCGGCGGTGAGGGTGGAGAAAAACGCGATCGTGACGATTTTTGGCGATGGAGACAAGGCCACGCCGGTGTCCAAGGAAAAAGGCAATTACATTGCCTTTCAAGGAAATCAGGTGCGATTCGGTAGAGTGATCATGGAGAATACCGACCTAACGGTTTTGGATCTAGATGTCGGTGACCCGCTGGACTGGAGCCAGGATCATTACAAGGATCAGTTGGTCGCAGGTTACGCAAAGATTACACCAAGTTTTGGACTGCGTGCCTACGTGAAAGACTACGCAAAACTGTCACGCCCGGCGGCTTCACAAAATTCCGGAGTGCCCGTGAACTGAACCATCCGACCCCGTGAGGGAGCAGCAGCTCTGGCCGAGGCGTGTATCAAGTGCCGGTATTTTCCGCGATGAGTCTGTGAGCTTGACGCACGGGTCATCCGGGCGTATGTTTTTCGCGGTGAAGCGATACTGCCTTCGGCACAGTCCGGAGCGGATTCGCTAACGGTCAGGAAGAAAACCAGCTCGAGAAGTCAGTTCCCGCAAGATTGCCGGCTTTGTTGAGGGACAGGGCCGCGGCAAAGTCAGTCAGAACTGCGAGACAGGCCCCAGTTGCATTAATCCGTAAAAAATATGCGTTGCTGCCAGGTGACCGGTGAAAGTGCGCCGTCGGAACCATGAGCGAAGCAGAGCAAATGAATTGAACTACCCGGGCAACTTGCCGTGTAGCGGAGAGGTCCCGGATGAAGAAGCTCAGATTCGTCCTGCTAGTCGTAGAGAATAATGATTACCAGGTGGAGCAAACAATCGCAGCAAGACAAGCCGCCCACGAATGTGATGTCGACGTCCAGATCATTCAGACCGGCCACGATGCGGTAACGCAAAGCCAGGAAGTACTTAAACTCCTCTACAGTGCGCCGGATATTCGCCCATCCGGCATTCTATTTGAACCGGTGGGCACGCCACTGGCGCAGGCGGCGAAAATTGCGGCCAGTTCGGGGGTGGGATGGGTGGTGTTGAATCGGGAAGTGGATTACATCCACGAGCTTCGATTAGAGAGCAAGTCACCCTGTTTCTCGATCACCACAGATCACCAGGAGGTTGGCAGGATCCAGGCAGAGCAAATCACAAAACTGCTGCCTCTGGGAGGAACAGTTCTCTATATCCATGGACCATCTGACAACAAAGCTGCGGTACTGCGTGCCACGGCCATGCAAGCGGCAAAGCCCGCAAATGTCGAGGTGCGGATACTGAAAGGGCTATGGACAGAGGAAAGCGCCTACCACGCAGTAGCTTCGTGGCTAAAACTGAATGTGGCCAAAGATTCCGGATTTGGAGTTGTGGCCGGACAAAATGATGCCATGGCGCTCGGAGCGCGCCGGGCGTTTCAAGAACTGACCGCCGGGCCAGATCAAGAACGCTGGTTGAAGTTACCATTCCTCGGTTGCGACGGACTACCCAAGACCGGACAGATCCACGTCCATCGTGGCCTTCTCACGGCGACCGTGGTGATCCCAGCCAACGCCGGCCGGGCAATCAAGGAGATGGTCAATTCGTTCAGGACCGGCCAGCAACCGCCGGAGTGTATTTTCACCATCCCAAGTTCATACCCGCAGCTCGCGGCGCTGAAGTCTGGCCACTGAAATTCAACTCCATCTAGGAACGGCCCTGTCCCGTTGCATCGGAATTAGCGAAGCGCCATTCACCAGGTGAAGTGCCTTCCCATAGATGGAAGGCTCGTGAGAAGGAATTGGGATCTTCGTAGCCCAACAGGTAAGCCGTCTCGTTCAACTCCAAAGAAGAATGCAGCAGATAGTGGCGTGCCAGTTCGCGGCGTGCTTCTTCCATCAGTTGCTGGAACTTGACATGCTCATCTGTAAGTCTGCGCTGTAATGTACGCGTGCTCATGCGCAGTTCACAGGCTACGTCCCGAAGCCCGGGGCGCCTGCCGGCGAGCAGCTTTTTCAGGATTCCTTTCACTTGTTCACCGACCGTCTTCTGCGCCAATTGTTGCGACAATTCTGCTTCAAGCTGCGGCGCCACCATGGCAAGTAAGTCCGCGTTATGAGTGAGAAAAGGACTGTCTATATCGGCCTTATGAAATACCAAAAGATTTTGGCGAGCTCCAAACTTTACGGTGCATTGGAAGTGGGTTTCATAGATCTTACGGTGCGCTTCGGCGCGCTGAAATTCGACGCGTTGCGGATGGATGAGGCGGCCCGTACCCCGCCGGCCGACGCCGACAATCCATGCAAAACAGGCATCCACAAGCACGGAGGGTTCGGGACGATCGGCAAGCAGCCACCGAAATTGCAGAGTGCACTCGTTTCGACGCTCGGCGAAACGAATTTCTTCCGGGCAAGTGAGCTGTTTGTAGCGGGCCATGCGCTGGAGGGCGTCGCGGAAGGAGCGGGTGTATAGAGCGGCGATGGCGATTGGGTCATAGCGTTCCACACGGTGTTCGGTGCCCAGTTTTAGCCCTATTTGGGGATCACGACTGACTTCGGAAATGCCGCGATAGAGAGCAAACATTTCTTCGGTGGTAACCAGGATTTTGTCCTGGTTGAACAAGCCCATGGGGAGTCCAGCCTGGCGCAGGACCACGACCGGCGACAGCCCGAGTTCTTCGAGCCGTCTCGGCAGCATGGTGGAAACTCTGAAGCGATTGGACATGGCTCCCTGAAAAAGTACCCAAGCCGGGAGTAAGGTACCAGATCAAATCTATTGCGAACTGGACTGCTTGAGCGAAGCCATATCAATTACAAAACGGTACTTGACGTCGCTCTGGAGCAGGCGTTCGTAGGCGTTGTTGAGTTTTTGAATCGGAATCAGCTCGATGTCCGAGGTAATTCCGTGTTCAGCACAGAAATCAAGCATCTGCTGGGTTTCGCGGATACCGCCGATGGCCGAACCGGCAAGCCGACGGCGACCCATGAGAAAACCGAAGGCGGAAACCGGCATCGGCTTCTCGGGAGCACCGACCAGGGTCAAAGTGCCATCGCGCTTGAGGAGATTGATGTAGGCGTTGATGTCGTGGTCGGCGGAAACGGCGTCGAGTATGAAGTGGAAGCTGCCTGCATGTTTTTGCATCTCCGTTTCATTTCTGGAGATGACCACTTCATCGGCTCCGAGCCGCAAGGCGTCTGCAGTTTTGTTTGGCGAAGTGGTGAAGAGAACAACGTGAGCTCCCAACGCGTGAGCGAATTTCACACCCATGTGGCCCAAACCGCCTAGTCCCACGATGCCCACTTTCTGGCCCTTGCCGACGTTCCAATGGCGAAGTGGGGAATAGGTGGTGATTCCAGCGCACAGGAGAGGCGCGGCACCGGCTGGATCGAGTTTTTTGGACAAGCGCAAAACGTAGGCTTCGTCCACCACAATACTGTCGGAGTAGCCACCATAAGTGACACCACCGAGAAGCTTGTCTTCGGCGTTATAGGTCAGGGTGAAGAATTTCTCGCAATACTGTTCTTCACCGGCGCGGCAGCTGCCACATTCACGGCATGAGTCCACCATGCAGCCGACCGCGGCGATGTCGCCCTCCTTGAACTTCTGTACTGCGCTCCCAACTTTTACGACGCGACCGATAATTTCGTGGCCGGGCACGCACGGATAGACCGTGGGCATCACCGCTTCCCACTCATTGCGGACTTGATGGAGATCCGAATGGCAAACGCCGCAGAAGAGAATTTCAATTTGCACATCTTGGGGACGTGGCGCGCGACGAGAAATAGTGAACGGCACCATTCCTGAGCTTGCGCTGCGCGCAGCAAAAGCACGAGCGGAAAAAGTCTGAGGTTTAGATACGTTGGCTTCTCTAGCAGTCTGTTGGGTTGCTTTTGTCATGGTGTGTTCCTCTCGGGTCAGGTGACAGGAAGAATTGTACGAAGGGGGAAGCCCGAGGTCACTAGCAAGACGCGCCATTTTACCTGCAAAACGCGCCACGGGGGTAGTAGGCGAATGAAACCCCCATCGGATGCGTTCTCTCAATAAAACTGCCCCACGGGTTGCTGCATGCGGAGGAGTTTTGCCTGAGGAAGAAGGCCCGTTGAGACCTCACTGCGATCCACTCTCGGGCAAGTTGAGGCAACACGCGGCAGAATCGACGGCACTGCTTTTGAGAGCAGGGATGGCCCATTCTTAATTCAACCCGGGAAGGGTATGGTGAAATCCGGTTTCGTGATCAATTTCTGTTTGTGTGCTGTTGGCGGACGGCTGCCTCTCAAGCGCCCAGGTTGAAATTTTCACCACTCCCCAGAATCCGCATCTCTTTTCCTTGCAAACCTCATTGGAATGCTACCGATTCAGGTTGTTCCGCTGTAGTGGTCTCGACGGTCACCCTGACAGTGGCAAGCAGGCACGACGCGACTAAAACCGCTTCTGCGGCACTCAAGATGCTGGCACCTGGCCAGGCGGCTGCGACGAACAGCCCCAAGAGGCGGTTTACCGTAGAGGAATCATCCATGACTTGCCGGAGATCAAGATGGCGGGCAATACGATTCGCGAGGAGCGTTTGCACGCCTGGAATACGGTGCTACCTGGCATCAGAGTAGAGTACACGGTCCAACTGGTCCACCACGATGTGATTGCACTGCCGAATGGTCACTCGATCGAGCTCTGAAATGTCAGGAGCGCCTCAGTCATTGGGAGGTTATATTGCAGAGCAAGTTGCTCGCAGGGCCCTGTATTTCGAGACTGTACAGACATCGTCTATGATCTTGTGGACTTCACGGCGCAGGAATTTGTGAGGATGCAGGGCTCTTTACGTGGTCACCGACATGAATCTGCCGCGGCCCCGAGAAGATAGCAGTGGAGAAAAGTTCGGCTACACCGGTTATCGTGACTTCACCGACGCGCTCGACTACGGGAGCCAAAGATGCTCCCGTCTGCGGATCAGTGACGGCGCGGCCTTCCCTCATAACGGCAAGCTTATCGCCGGATTTCAGTCCAGAGTTTATCCCCAGATTCAGTGTTACCGAATCCCCCGAAACTTCCGCCACCAGACCATCAAATTCAATCTTGCGAGTCGGGATTTTCTCAGCTAAGGCATTGAGTTGCCCGGCAATTTTCTGAACCGCACTTCGAGTTGCCTCACCGAGAAGGCTATCAACGAATTCAGTTCCCAGGATGTTTTGCGCTTCGGAAGAATTTCCGCGCGGCTTGACGCGCATTACTTCACCCGTGCGGGCGGACTCGCCGGTGGCCTTTAGTTCGGCGATCACTTCTCCGGTGGTCATATTCAGGACACGCGCGGTGATATCGACATAGGCTTTTGACTTCCAGGTGCTCATGCCGGAGTGGCCACCCCTGGCCTCCTGTTGCGACGCATCTGGCCCAAATCGTGTAATTGCACCGACGATCATGACATCCAGTCCTAGCATTCGTCCGATTTTTGCGGCCCTGCCATAGGCGTCCAAACGATCGTCGCCGAGACTGTTTTGTTCTTTCAGGAGTTTTCTGACCGCAGACTGGTCCACAAGAGTGAACTTTCCTCCGGCGGCAAGCTTCTCTATGAGCAGAGCAGAAATGCCCTTGCCCGCATCGCCAGCGTCGGCACCGAACACTTTCGCAGCTTCGGCTGATGTCCCGGTGTAATCTTCGAAATTCAAGAGAGCAACACGTCTCTTCGGGGCCGTTTCCTGCCCAGAGGCAGTCCAAGTTAAGAAAAGTAACCAACACGCAAACGCCGGTGAGGAGCAGACCTTTCTGAATCTAATGGCGGACCTCCGATGGGCGGAAGCACCGAAAACAAGATTAGAATTTTGCACTGCCTGTTTGCCAGTGCAATTCTCAGATCCTCAAGACTGTGTCTGTCAGGACGATGATATATTCATTGCCTGAGTTTATTGCCCGTAATTCATCCGGAGGATCGCTCCTTGCATTTGACCATTCGCAGTTTGGCTAACCCTGTTCGCGGCGGTATCCTTGGGTTCTCGATACTCGTTTCCGTCAGTGCACAAACCGTGCGGCCAGACAACGAAAAGCAATTGGCGCGCGACATCTACAAAGAATTCATCGAGCTACAATCCGGCTATACCACGGGATCGACCACTCCCGTAGCGCAAGCCGCGGCGGTACGACTGAAAGCGGCAGGCTTTCCCGAGCCCGACATTTTTGTCGGCGGGGCAAACCCGAAGAAAGCCAATCTGGTAGTTCGCTATCACGGAACGGGAGCGCGCAAACCAATTCTACTTCTCGCCCACACTGACGTCGTGGAAGCCAAGCGGGAAGACTGGTCCATGGACCCGTTCCAGTTCAATGAAAAGGATGGTTATTTTTACGGACGCGGCACCGGCGACGATAAAGCGCAGGCCGCGGTCTGGATTGCCAATCTGATCCAATACAAAAAAGAAGGGTTCAAGCCAGACCGCGACATCATTGTTGCACTCACCGCTGACGAAGAGGGTGGCGGCCCATTCAACGGCGTCGAGTGGCTGATCAAGAACCACCGCGAGCTGATTGATGCAGAGTTTGCGCTCAATGAAGGCGGCTGGGGAGAATCCCTTGACGGCAAAAAACTATCAAACGACCTGCAAATCAGTGAAAAGTATGTGCTCAATTTTCGATTTGAGGTGCGCAACAAGGGCGGGCATAGTTCTATTCCCGTCGCCGAAAATGCTATTTACCATCTCGCCTTTGCGCTCGCAAAGCTCTCCGGCTTTGGATTTCCACTGAAGACCAACGAGGTGACTGCGGCTTATTTTGAACAGATGTCGAAAATTGAAACTGGTCCACTGAAGGATGATCTTGCCAAAGCCTCCGCTGGTTCGCAGGCGGCGATGCAGAAGGTCGCCGAAGCGGCTCCCGCTTGGAACGCTTCCCTGCGCACTACTTGTGTCGCTACGCAGCTGGAAGGTGGCCACGCTCTGAACGCCTTGCCGCAGCTGGCCGCGGCCAATGTTAACTGCCGCGTGCTTCCGGAAGACTCCGCAGACTATGTGCTGGCAACCCTGAAGAAAGTCGTCGCCGATGAGAAGGTCACCATCACTCCCATTCTCGAAATGACCGCCGGCCCCGCTTCCCCCATGCGGCCGGACATACTAGCGGCGGTGACCAGCACCACACAGAAAATTTGGCCGGGTGTACAGACCGTACCGATCATGGTCATGGGTGCGACGGATGGCCGTTATCTTCGCGCTGCCGGGATTCCAACCTACGGTATTCAAGGTTTTTTCTTCGACCGCGATGACATCCGTTTCCACGGCCGTGATGAACGTATGGGGGTACAGTCTTTTTATGAAGGACAGAACTTCCTTTACGACCTGGTCAAGGCGCTCTCACAACCAACGAAATAGTCGACGCATGGTGCCTCGGTCAGACGAAGTACGGGCCAGACTGACTTCCTCAATTGGAGCCAACACGTACTTCTAGGGGAGCGGTCTATCCTAAGGGTGGGACCCATTGCTTCAAAAAATACCAGTGCCCGTTGCTGTCAATAACAGAGGGTAAGGGAGTAGCATTTCTATTGCAAAATGCCGTTGCTATACCTACGGCGTTTCCGGCTGTATTCGTCAAGCTTCAACGCAATACAGACCAGCCTCTCTTAGCACAGCTTGGAGTGATTTTCACGGCCATGATGGGCTGGCAACATCTCATCGTTTCGGTTTCCCCGCCTTGATGAGCGGGCTTGAAAATTCTTCTAACTGACTCACTACCTGATAGTAAATTGGATCGAATCCGTTCGCCTGATATAGGGCAGCGAAAGATTCTCGTTTCTCGAATTGCTCTTTTGTTTCCGGTGCTGAACGAGTTTGAGCGACAATTTGCTGACACTCAAGGATTTCGACCGCCCGTACCCAGGAGCGTCACACGCTCGTGGGCATAAGTCGCCTTTTGCTTCCCCTGATTCTTGCACCCCTGGGGAGGAAGTCCAGGTTCAATAGTCAGACAGCAGGGTCGTGTGAGGGATGAACGGACGACGAATGGTGTCCGCAGCCCGGTGATTGGTCATAAAAAGAATTTCCTGTGTAGCTGAGTTCCTTCAGACCGCGCCGTGAAGTGTAATAGCCCCTGATGGCTTCCGCTTTAAGAAAGCTGAAAAACCACGTACCGGCGTTACTTACCGCTGGATCAGGACGGCTGTCGCTGATGGAGGAGACCAGTTCCAACTGCATTGCGGGCGGGACCGTAAGGAATTTTTTGAAGGATCTGCGCTCAGTCTCTTGCTGCAGCCACAGAAGACCTTCTTTGCAGATTCGTTCCGGCTCGAAGGTTTCAAGTTCGTGGACCGGCTCTTCGGTAGTGAAGTACGCGACGGCGAGGGCCCGCTGCTCAGCTGACAGGTTCCGTGCAGCAGCGCGAACGCCTGGACCGCTGAGCACGACCAGGTCTATCCACTCTGCCACTTCGTCATAGGGGATCTCCGGGGCTCCCGCTGCCGGCTGTGCCGGGGCCGTTTTCGGGTCTTCTCCTAGGATCAGCTCGACCAGACGACGAATGACCGTAAACTCTTCGGCAGAAAACGCCTGCGGAAGAAATGGTCCCGAGCGCGGGCGTACGAATTGGGTCTCGGCACCGGGGGGAATTGGGAAAAATGGCCCGTCATGGCTCAAAGCGTGCGTCACGTGGTCGATGGACGGCGTATAGAGGCCCGGAGGAAGTGCCGTGGCGAAGGCGGGCTCTGTCTGTTGCGATTCGCCAGGCATGCCCGCGAAGCCGGACAGAATCACCGCGCTGCCGAAGTTCAGCAGCCAGTCGCGGCGGGAAAGTCCCTCGACTGGCTGTTCAGGCTCGAATTTGTGATCGTCATGCTTCACAAGAATCCCGAATCACAGGTTACCTCGGCGGTATTCGTCGACAATATAGTCTCCCGCACGAGCCGAAATGGCCATGATGGTGAGCGTCGGCTCATAACACCCTTGCGTGGCGAAGACTGCGCCGTCGGTCACAAAGAGGTTCGCGACGTCGTGCAACTGGCCAAAGCCGTTTACAACGCTTTTCTTGGGGTCAGCGCCCATGCGGGCGGTGCCGCACTCGTGGATGTTCTTGCCGAAAACGCTCAGCTGCTCGCCTGGCGGCTGCGGGCGATCCAGCTGCATCGCGTCGAGAATTCCCAGCACATCCTGGCGCATGGTCTTGGCCATCGTGTATTCGTTTTCTCCGTAGCTGGCCACAATGCGTAGTGCCGGAATTCCCCAGGCGTCTTTCTTTTCGAGATCGAGCGTGACGTAATTTTCATAGCGAGGCAGACATTCGCCCTGCACAGTAATTGCGAAATAGTAAGGAATTTCCGACCGAATTTTCTCCCGCCAGGAGGATCCGAAACCCGCGAGCCCGAAGGCTTGCGCGTAGAGCTCCTGGCTACCGTCACCGTCGAAGCGATAGCCACGCAGGAAAGCTTTATTCCTGTTCTTCCCGATGTTTACGTATTTGGGAATCAGGAAGCCACAGGGAGTGCCTGTTGGAGCGCGGCGCGAAGACTTGAATTGCGGTAGGTAGCCGCCAGCGCCTTCCAGCGTGAAGTGGTCCATCAGATAGTGGCCAAGCTGCCCTGAGGAGTTGCCGGGGCCAGCCGGATGGCGAGAGGAGGACGAGTTGAGAAGAATGCGGGTGGATTCAAGCGCACTGGCGGCAAGGACGACCACCTTCGCGCGCGCTTCGCGATGCGCGTGAGTCGAGCGATCCACGTAGTACACACCTTCGGCTTTACCCTTCTCGTTCATCAGCACGTGGCTGACAACGGCGTCGCTGACCAACGTCAGGCGGCCGGTCCGCGCGGCAGCAGTCAGTGTTACGGACGGACTGTTGAAGTAGGACGCAGTGTGGCAGCCGCGTTGACATTGGTCGCAGTAATGGCACGCCGGTCGCCCGCGATGCACGGTCGTGAGATTGGCAACGCGATCGGGCATGACCACCCAGCCGAATTTTTTGCCGATGACTTCACGAGCCAACTCCCCGCCGCAGGAGAGATTCATCGGCGGGAGGAATTTGCCGTCGGGCATCTGCTCGAGGCCTTCGTGCGAGCCGCTGACGCCGATGAAGGACTCCACCAGATCGTAGTACGGTGCGAGGTCTTTGTAGCCAATGGGCCAGTCTTCGCCGTAACCATCACGGCTGGCGGCTTTAAACTCGTAATCGCTGTAACGATAGCTTTCGCGGCCCCAGCAGAAGGTTTTGCCGCCAACCTGGCGCCCGCGAATCCACATGAACGGTTTGTCGATGGGAAACGTGTAGGGATTTTCGCGGTCGTCGACAAAGAATTGATGACTGTATTCATCGCAGGCAAAACACAGTCGCTGGATGGGCTGGCGTTCGAGGAGTGCCTGTCGGTTGCCGAAACCGCGGAACTTTACCTGATACGGGCGCACATGCTCGGTGAAGTCGCGGGTAGGTATACGGGGCGGTCCGGCCTCCAGCATCAGGACGCTCATACCCTGCTCGGTGAGTTGCTTGGCTACCCAGCCACCGCTGGCTCCTGAGCCGACAATTACCGCGTCAAAGAGTTGTTTGCTGGCAAGCATTGACGGCTTCGCATGGTATCACTGCACGGTAACCTCGGAACAGGGGGAAATGGAAAGGAAGCTCATTAATCGTCGTTGCCGAGGAGATCCACAAGATTCGCGCTGTTCCAATATACGGGGAAGCACAGCAGGCTTTCGATACTTGGCGATGGGACGGAAAAATGAGTTTGTTTTCTATAACCGCGAAACTGGCAAACCGTTTGTCGATCAGAAGACAGACTTCGATTTGGCGTGCAGAAAGGTCGGAATCAAGAACGCAACCATCGAAACCCAAAGGGTTACAAATTGGCCGCTGACTCACAGGGTAGGCTAGAATTCGGTACGGTGGAGTGGTTGACCGGTTGAAACCGGCGGTCCTGAACAATAAAATCGCCATTTCGCCATCTCGCAGAGAATTCAACTAAATCCCTTTGCCAGCCGTAGGATAGCGACAATTTGTCTTTTCCTGATTTACTCCGCTTTTGCTCGCTTTGCGCCACTTATAGTGACAATTTGGTGACACTTTGAGAGTTTGGTCCGCCTGGGGCTTGAGTGTCATAGACTCAAGCGCCGATCGGAGCTGGGCGGGTCACTGTGCCGCTGTTCTGGTTTTCTACCTTTTTAAGTGCGTCTCTTCCCAAACCATCGCACGGCTATGAGGCGCTTGGACGTCGTTCCAAAACGAATGCAATTGAAAGTGACCAAGCAAGTAACATCATTGGAACAATTCAGCAATCGAAAGGATCTTGCTGATGGTCGAGGCTGTTTGGAACTGTTCATCGATTCCGCCAATCAAGAGCACCGTGCCATCCCTCAGTAAGGTTGCCGTCTGTCTTGACCGAGCTTCAACCATGGAACTTGTGGGGGTGAAACTACGGCTGAGGGGATTAAACACCTCGGCTGCGCTTGTGGCCTCTTGAAGGAATCCTATCCCGGCGCCACTATTTACTGTAGGCCTGAAATAAGCACCTCCTGCCACTAGCACGGTCCCATCATTCCGGAGCGTTGCCGTATGAAACTCTCGCCCCAGTTGCATACTGCCAGTCAGCGCGAAACTCCCCGTTGCTGGATCGAACAGTTCTGCAGTTGCAAGACTGACTGTTCCATTGTTCCCTCCAATAACGAGTACTTTTCCGTCGCTTAGCAACGTCGCGGTGTGGGACTCGCGGGGTGAGCTCATTTTCCCAGTCTGCGCAAATAGACCGCTAGTCGGATCGTAGAGTTCTGCCGAAGCCAGGCTATTGCCGGCGCTATCCCTTCCTCCCGTTAGCAAAACTTTTCCATTTTTCAGTAAAGTCGCCGTCTGGAGCGATCTGGCGATTCTCATCTTCCCAGTGGGCAAAAAACTCGAGCTAGCCGGATCGAACACCTCGGCCGAGTCCAGACTAGTTTTTGTGTCGTCTCCACCGACCACGAGGACTCTTCCGTCGCTTAGGGTCGTCGCCGTGTGTGATTCACGCCTGTTGCTCATCTTGTTAGTCGCCACAAAGCTCATCCGAGTTGGGTCATAAATTTCGGCTGATGCAAGAGCAGTACCGCTGGCGTCGCCTCCTCCTACAACAAGCACAGCGCCGTCGTTTAATAGAGTGGAGGTATGTCGAGCTCGCGCCTCCCTCATATCAGCTGTCGGTGCAAAGCTCCGGCTGCTGGGATTGAACAGCTCAGCTGTTGAAAGACTGATTGTTCGATCGTCTCCTCCGGTTATTAGGACTAATCCGTCGCCCAAGAGTGTTGCAGTTTGCGATTCGCGTGCGGTTAACATGTTACAGACTGAGGTGAAACGAGAATCAGCCGGAGCCAGCTGTGGGACAGGTTCGCAGAAAGCACGGAGGGAGGCCGGTATACATGCCAATCCAGAACAACAAGGTGGGAACTGAGGAGCACACTCGGCTCCTTTTGACAAACATTGGCTGAAAACTACGATCACGTTCGAACTGCCCGTAACCGATGCCGTGATGGTGTCCGATGCGGTAATGGTTTGACTGCCCAGCGTCTTAAGGGTAGCCGAGAAGTTCGCCGTCCCATTTGGCAGCATTGAATCCACGGGCACGACGGCTTGTACATCGGTACTGGTGAAATGAATTGTCCCCGCGTAGCTGGTTACCACGACATTTGAAGCATCAAGCGCAGTAACGGTGAAGGGGAAGGCTGTTCCAACAACGGCGGTGGTCGGAGCAGTGATGGAAAAGTGAGTTCCGAGCTGACTAACACTGGTCAAGTTCGAAGTTCCTGTGATCGAAGTCGCAACCGTGTCAGTAGCTGTTAAAGTTTGGCTGCCGCTGCTCTTCAGTGTGGCCGAGAAGCTCGCCGTCCCGTTCGTCAGCGGGGAATTTACAGGAATGACGGCCTGTCCGTCGGTACTCGTGAAGTGAATTGTCCCGGCGTAGCTGGCTACCACTACATTTGAGGAATCGAGCGCAGTCACGGTGAAGGTGAAGGCTGTCCCCGCGATTGCCGTGGTCGGAGCAGTGACAGAAAAGTGAGTGGCTGAGGGATGAGTCGGACTTGATGAACCGCTTGTACATCCTCCAATGACGCCCGCAGAGGTGAGTATGAGGAGCCAAAGAGCAAAATATGTGGAGTGCCTCATAAGACCTCTTGAAAGCTACCTTGACGTCAATTCAACTGGTTGGTGCACAGACTCTGATGTTTCGGAACAAATTGGGCGCAAGATCTCAGCGATAAGTAGCGAAAAGACTCAATGCGTTTGTCCGGATGGCCGATATACCTTGAGCAATCGAGGCCTTTACAATGTTTGAAAGAATCTTAGTCATCTATAGTCCCGCATTGGCTATATTGTCAAATGATAAGTTTTCAAACAGATTCATTGTTAGAAGGCCGCAGACAGGATATCCACGTAAATTGTTCGCTCTTACCGGTCTTCCAGATGATATCCAGCGCTGCTGCCAGGGTTTGCTTCGACAAACTTCGTCATCTGATGCGTCTCGAAGTTTAAAACCAAGTGAAATACAAACTTGATTGCGCCGGGGCTGGCTTTACTGGTTTGGGTTCCATTCTTGTCTGTGCAAAATTCTGTAACTGCTGGCTTGCCACAAAGCGGGGATCATGGGGGCAACGTGGCACACGCTACGTCACACCTTTGCCGCTCGCCTAGTGGATCGAGGCGTGGACATCGTGACGGTGAAAGAGCTGCTTGGACATTCCACTGTCCTGGTAACCATGCGTTACTTGCATCCGAATCTCGAAGCGAAGGTGCAGGCGGTCGCAAAACTCGCGGCGAACTGTGACAATTCCGTGACAGTACGCCCCAAAGTGCAGCAGTTGATTCCGAAAGTGTCACAAAGTGGTCGCTAACCCAGAGAGTACGCTAGAATTAGAAACGGAGGGGTGGGTGAGCGGTTGAAACCGGCGGTCTTGAAAACCGTTTGGCCCGAAGGGGTCACGGGGGTTCGAATCCCTCCCCCTCCGCCAGAACATCATTTTTCCCCACTGAATTCTCGTACGCAAAGGTACCTGGCTGTTTTTCCCGGTGATGCTTTGGATATGGCCCGGGGAGAGTTCACCACTCCGGTGAACCTATAGCGTCTAGACTGGTAGTAAGCAAGTCTATGCAAAATTCCCGCGCGAACGCATGGCTGGTCGGTGCCTGGTTTGGGTTTCTAGGCGTGTATGCGCTGGTGTCCCATCACCTGGGGACCGGCGCATCCCTCAACTCGCTCGGAAATATTACGCAATGCTTCGTTCCGTTGTTGGCAAATGCCGGTTTATTAGCGAACGCCGGAACGCCGCATTGGCGTCGCAATGTGTTCTGGATGCTGCTGGCATTGAGTTGCTCAATGTGGATGATTGGGCAATTTCAATGGACGTATTACGAGGTCTACCTGCACAAGAATGTGCCGGGCCTATTTGCGGGAGATATTATATTTTTCCTGCGCGGAATACCGCTGATTGCGGCGCTTGCGCTGCGCCCGTATCTGAAGCGCGGCGAAATGCGCATCCGGCTTGGATATCTGGATTTTGCCCTGCTGCTTACGTGGTGGTCATTTTTGTACGTGTACGTGGTACTGCCCTGGATGTACGCCGTACCGACGCAGACGAACTACGATTACAACTACAACATTCTGGCGAATATCCAGTTTTTGATCATTCTGGCCGGGTTCGGAATATTTTGGTACCGGACGTGGGGTGCCTGGCGGACGGTCTGTGCGCATCTATTTGGAGCGTCAGCATTATACACGGCCACGTCCATGGTCGTGAATCTGGCCGTTGAGCATGACCAATACTACACAGGAAGCTGGTACGACCTGCCATTGATGTCCGTGTTCTTCTGGTATGGAATGGCCGGAGTGATTGCATACCAGAAACGGAATGAATTGGATTTGCCATTGGATGGTGGCACGGAGGAATCGAAGCAAACAGCGGGAGACAGCGTTTGGGCAACGCGGTTCGCCATGGCAGCGGTACTCTCCCTGCCGTTGTTTGCACTCTACGCGCTGCGCATCGAACACCATTCGCAGCAAGTGCGGGATTTTCGGCTCACGGTAACTTTGGTGGCGTCGCTGCCCCTGGCGTTGTTGGTATTCTTGCGGACGCATCTGGCGGATGCAGATCGCGCGCGATTGCTGGCTCAATCGGAGTCTTCGGTGATCAACCTTCAACGGCTGCAAGCGCAGATGGTGCAGTCGGAAAAACTGGTCTCGCTGGGACAGTTGGCCGCAGGAGCTGCGCACGAAATTAACAATCCCCTGACCGCTATACTTGGGTATTCAGATTTATTAGCAGACGATCCGCAATTGCCGGAGCGCACACGGGCGACGGCGGCGAAGATCCGCGAGCAGGCCAGACGAACCAAAAGCCTAGTTCAGAATCTTTTGAGCTTTGCGAGACAAGTACCCGCAGAACGGACACTGCTCGATATCAACACAGTGGTATCAAATGCGGTGCAATTGCGGGCGTTGGATCTGCGCACCAGCGAATCGCGTATAGAGCAGCAGCTGGAATCGGTTTTGCCAGGAGTGCGCGGCGACAGCAATCAATTAATGCAAGTCTTCTTCAACATCATTAATAACGCAATCTATGCGATGTCGGGTAGAGGTGGGGGAGTATTGACGATCCGGACGATGCGTGATCGCGGCAACGTGATCGTATTGTTCTCCGACACGGGCCCCGGGGTTAAAGAACCTCATCGGGTGTTTGACCCTTTCTATACAACCAAGCCCGTGGGACAAGGTACAGGTCTGGGCCTAAGTATTTGCTACGGCATTGTCCGCGAACACGGCGGAAACATTATTTGTTATAACGGGCAGGCGGGTGGCGCCGTTTTTCGCGTGGAACTACCTGCCGTGATGGCCGCCTTGCCAACACGGGATTCAAGCGCTGGTACTCTTCCTTCCCTGTCAGGGAAGCAGCTCTAAGGCGCTTTACCTAGAAATACGCTGAAAATTACAGCGCCAGAATGCGTAGATACTCATGGTAGAGTTTTGCCGCATGGGTGTGCGCGAAGGGTCAAAAGATGAGAGAAATTGCGATTACGACGGAAAAACTGACGCGGCTTTTCGGTGGGCTCACCGCTGTGGACCATATTGATCTGGAGGTCAATACCGGCCAGTTTTTCGGATTCCTGGGACCAAACGGCGCTGGCAAATCCACGACCATCAAGATGTTGACGGGATTGTTGGCGCCAACCTCTGGCCGCATGCAATTACTGGGCCTGGACTTTTCAGAGAATCCTGTAGAAGTAAAGCGGCAGATCGGGGTCGTTCCGGAAGGCATGGGATTGTTTGAGCGGCTGAGGGGTATCGAGTATTTGCGCTTTGTCGGACGGATGTACGGGCTGGACAAAGCGACAACCGAAAAGCGCGCTGCGGAGTTGCTGGAGTTCATGCAATTGGCGGATCGCGAAAAGACGCTGATCGCGGACTATTCGCATGGTATGCAGAAGAAGCTGGCACTAGCGGCAGCAGTGATCCACGGACCCCGCATTCTGTTTCTCGATGAGCCATTCGAGGGGGTGGACGCATTGGCAGCCGGCGCACTGAAAGCCTTGTTGGGAAGAATGACCGAGCGAGGAGTAACAATTTTCCTGACTTCGCACGTACTGGAAATCGTGGAGCGATTGTGCAGCCACGTGGCCATCATTCACAAAGGGCGACTCGTAGCACAGGGTTCACTGGAAGAGTTGCGGGCAGGCGTGCCTGGCGCAGAGGGCGAGAAGAAAACGTTGGAACAGATTTTCCTGTCGATCGTGGGGCAGAGCGGCGCAGAGCAGTCAAACATCGAGGAGTTGACGTGGTTGACGTAAGGCAATTCCCGGGAGTGTTCGAGCAGCTGAAGCTGGTGGCAGGGCTGCGCTGGGCACTCCTGAAGAACGGTTTGCAGCGGAAGAATAATCGCTGGGACCTGATCGGAATGATATTTGCTGCGGTGACCAGTGGAATTCTGGTGTTGGGATTATGTTTTGCATTTTACGCCGGGACGTATTTTTTCCTTACCAAGGGACGCGCGAGTTGGATCGCTCTACTGTTCTGGGCGCTGTTTTTATGGTGGCAAGTATTCCCGATACTCGCCACAGGATTTGGCACGACATTCCAGTTCAAGAACCTGTTGCGATTCCCGCTGAGCCTAAAGGCTTTTTACCTGCTCGGGCTGGGCTATGGCTTTGCTGACTTTGCGGCCGTTTCTGGAATGTGCTGGACCGCATCAATGCTGGTGGGGGCCGGTGTTGCGCGCATTCGTGTTGTGCCGGCACTGCTACTGGTCTGCGCGATGTTCGTTTTGCTGAACGTGACGTTGGAGAGATTGCTGGGCTCATGGTTAGAAAAGGTGTTGGCAAAGCGGCGCTCTCGTGAACTGTTTCTAGGATTTTTTGTACTGGCCATGGTATCGATGAATTTTCTGTCGCCGGCATTGCAACGATACGGAGATTCAGCACGGCCAACAGTGCTGAACTTCGTTCCCTATTTATGGTGGCTGCCTGGATCGCTGGCGGGGAATGCAGTGGCAGGGGCGGCCACATCGAATACACCTGCCCTCTACATCGGCTTGATGGGACTCCTGGTGTGGTTGACCGTATTGAGTATATTTCTGTGGCGACGGTTTAAAGCGCAATACTCTGGAGAGGAGCTCAGCGAAGGCGCTGCGCCAGACAAGCGAAAGAAGAAGAGTGGGATAGGAACAGTTGTCGGCGGCCGCGGGGCAGAACAAAGTACCTTGTCAGGGGGCTGGATAAGCGTACCGTTCATTTCACCCCAAGTGACTGGAGTGATTGTTAAGGAATTTTATTATGTCGTGCGCAACGGCTTTTCGTTTGTGACTTTCTTGCTTCCACCCATCATGGTGGTCTTTTTTACTTTTCAGTTTACGGGCAAGACCTCACCCCTTAAGGAACATGCGTTTGGCCCAGAAATGTTTTTTCCTGCAATTATGGCCTATTTGATTTTGATTCTCCTTTCTCCAGCGTATAACTCGTTTTCGTTTGAAGGCAAAGGCATTCAATGCTATTTCATGGCGCCAATCCGCTTTCGCGATGTGCTGCTCGGCAAGAATCTATTTCTCGCAGGCCTGGTGACCATCGAGCTAGGCATTTCGCTGACCGTGCTGGTCTACAGGGTCGGTTGGCCAACGACGCCGCGCTTTTTTGCGACGATAGGAGCAGCGATCTTTGCAATAACCGGGCAGCTGACGATTGCCAACTGGTCATCACTGAGCTTTCCAAAAAAGATGGAGATTGGAAAGATGAAGGGGCAGCGCAATTCTGGAGTTGCGGTCTGGACCGCGTTTGGCGTGCAGATTCTGGTAGGG
The DNA here is from genome assembly GCA_963741165.1 of Candidatus Acidiferrales bacterium. Taxonomy (GTDB): domain Bacteria; phylum Acidobacteriota; class Terriglobia; order Acidiferrales; family UBA7541; genus Acidiferrum. The sequence goes on from CAVUHB010000007.1 coordinate 286,320, forward strand.
GGCATTGCCACGGTCGTATTGCTTGCCGCACGATGGTTTGGCAATCCATGGCTGTCGGTGGAAGCGTTCGCCGGATTGACCGTGGCAACGATTGCCGGCTACCTGGCTTCACTCGAATCACTGGACAGATTGGCGGAAGAGAAGAAAGAGTTGCTGATCGAGGCGCTATGCAGGTAGGCCCGAAGAAGAAACACAACGGTGCGAACACAGACAATTTGCGGGCAAACCACGAGGCTTATGGGAAACACTAGAATCTCCACCAATTTGGTGTGCGGATGCCTGGCGAATTAGCTCGCGGCCAGGAATTTGGCAAAGCGAGCGGCGATGGCGGGCCAGGAGAAATGTTGTTGATAGGCAGCGCGGCTGCGGACAGCCAATTCGGCGCGCAGGGCAGGATCGGTAAGAACCTGAACAAGAGCCGCGGCAAAAAGTTTTGGATCCTCGCTAGGTATCAGAATCACGCCAGCCCCTGTCACCGGAGCGGCCGTTTCCGATCCGGTCAGCGCGATGACGGGGAGGCCGCAAGCAATGGCAGCGATGGCACTGCTGCGGCGAGATGAGAGAGCGCCGCGGACGAACAGTAATACGTCGCAGGCCGATAGCTTCTCTATCACTTGCCGCGGATCAACAAGGCCCTCTACGGACAGTTCGACGGGAACATTCTTAAGGCCGCGGCGCAGTTCAGCTTCGCGCAATTCGGCATGCCTGCCAAAAATGGAAAGACGAACCAGGCCGAGTTCTTGAGCCGCCTTACGAACGGAGGCCACAATCAATCTGGTTTCGCGCGCTCCGGCTTCTCCGCCGGTAATACTGAAAACGCCGATAATAGGCACAGTGTTGTTCGCAACTGGGATTTCAATCGATGCAATCGGAAGATTCGGACCGACTGGAATGAAAATGGCCTTGGTGGGAGTCGCAGTCAGCCAGGAGAGCTTTTCGGGTGCGACAGTAAACACGGCAGAGTCGGCGAGTGAAAGTGCTCGACGCATGGTGCGAGTTTGAACAAAACCGCGCAAACGATCCACGAGGCGCGCGCCAGAATATGGCTCAACGTCGTGAAAAACGATGGCCACGCGGGCGCCAGCGGACTTCAGTACTTTCAGGACACTTAGAAACTTCTGTGGGAAGCCTCGAGCCGACCAGGCGAGTGCGGTGTACTGCACGAGAACCCACTGGCCGCGCCAGGTTGCTGCGGATTTATGGAGTTGCTCGAACGCTTCCGCCCATCCGATCGTTTCCCACGGGAAACGCTGGATTTCCAATTGGACATCGTGAACCGCGACGGCGTCGACTAAGTAGCGGCAGTATTCTTCGACAGCGTCGGTGGGCTCGTCCTTGCGCCCTAGCAAAGCAATCGCATGTCGCGTATTCATTTTTCCACTAGGTACGAACCGAGGAAGAGTGCATCCATGCCGGAACTGAAAAATGTCCGGATGGCATCGGTGGGCGTATGCACAATGGCTTCGCCGCGCAGGTTGAAGGAGGTGTTCATCACGACAGGGACCCCCGTGTGCTTTCCAAATTCGTCGATCAGGCGGTAATAGAGTGGGTTGACCTCTTTTTCTACGGTTTGCGGCCGGGCGCTGCCGTCGACATGAGTGACGGAGGGAATGATATCGCGCTTTTCTGGACGGACTTGCGCAGTGAGAATCATGAATGGCGAATCGTGAGCGGATTCGAGATATTCCGGGGCGGCTTCTTTTTTAAAAGACGGGGCGAAAGGCCGCCACCACTCGCGAAACTTTACAGCGTTGTTGACCTTTATGTTCATTTCCGGATCGCGAGGGTCGGCAAGGATTGAGCGGTCGCCAAGGGCGCGCGGCCCAAATTCCATGCGTCCCTGATACCAGCCCAGAATCTTGCCTTGCGAAAGAAACTCGGCGGCAGTGGCGGCGGGATCACTGAGAGGAGATGCGCGGATTTTGTAGGTTTTCAGGGCAGTTGCAATGGCGGAATCGTCGAAGGAAGGTCCGAGATAGGCATGGCGCATGGGCTTGAGCGGGAGGCGCTGGCCGCCATCGAGGAATGGGGTAAGCGCGGCACCGAGAGCGACCCCGTCATCGGATGCCGCCGGCTGCACAAATAGGTCGTTGACAATGCCCGAGGCCATGATTTTCCCGTTGGCTTTGGAATTGAGCGCGACACCGCCCGCAAGGCAAAGATTTTTGCTGCGACACTTCTCGATAGCCAAGCGAACGATGCTCATCATCGCTTCTTCGCATTTGTCCTGAACGGCGAATGCGATATTTTTGTGGAGTTCGTAGATCTCGCTTTCTGCTTCGCGTGGCTTGCCGAGCGAGATGGGGAAATTCGCAAACGGAGTTGAACCGTTGCCGATGAGGCGATCGACATGAACTTTGTAGGGCGCAGCTTTTGTGTCGATAAAGGGGCTGAGATCGATGTCAGGCTTGCCGTAGGGTGCAAGGCCCATCACTTTCCATTCATCGGAATTGGGAACAAAGCCGAGGAAACCTGTGAATTGCGCGTAGAAAAGGCCCAGTGAATCCGGCCAATCGATCGTAAGGACATGTTCCATGCGGCCATTGTCACCGCGCCAGATCGAGGTGGCCTCCCAGGCGCCGCGGCCATCCATGACAACGATAGCGGAATCCTTGAAACCGGAGTATGCGTATGCACTGAGCGCATGGGCCAGGTGATGCTCGACATTTCGAAATCTTGTTTTGTGCGTACCGAAAATGCGGCGATAGGGTGCAGCGCCGGATTGCTGATGTCGCAAACTGGCGAAATATCGGGTGGAATTCAAAACATTGAGATATGTAATCGGCCATTTGCCGGTAGCGTATAGTTTGAGATCGTGGAGGTAAAGTTGTGAAATCGGTTGCCAACCAAAACAGACTTCGTCGACCTGGTCAGCACCAACGCCAACGAAATCTAGGCACGCTTGAATCGCAAGTTGGGGGAATCTTGCATCGTGCTTCAGACGGCTGAGGCGTTCTTCGGCAACGGCGAACAGCAAATCTCCATCGCGCACGATGCAAGCCGAGGAATCGTGCATCTGCGAATAATTGACACCGAGGGTGATCAAGCAAGCTCCTGCGCCAGTTTGGCGCCGTAGCACCACGCGAGGGGAGTATTCTCGCCGAGAAACGCCGAAGAGGAAGCTCCTGCAGAACGAACCATGGCATCAACATCGGATGCAGTGAGTGCAACGCCGCGCCACGTCTTGCCAATCATTCGTGGATCGATGTGGGCAAGTTGAGCAAAAGACCGGCTGACACGTTTCAAGCCAATGACAGCGAGATGATCTAAAAAGCTGGAAATCATGCGCCCTCTCCAATTCATGGTGGGCATTTCGGAGCCGTTGAACTGGAATAGAAATATGCCTCCCGGGCGAAGAATTCGCAACATTTCATGAATTGTAGAGTAGACCAGCTCACGAGAAGGAAAATGCTGCAATACGAGATAGCTAAATACAAAATCGACAGAACCTGATTCCAGGTTTGCCAGTGATTTTCCGTCGGTTGAGACCCAGCAAATGTTTTTGAACTCCTTCAGGAATGTCTTGGCGCGCGACTGCATCTCTTCGGAGATATCTACTGCTGAAACGGCATGAAAGTGTTTTGCAAAACATCGGGTCATGCGCCCGGCACCGCAGCCGAGTTCAGCCATGGACTTCCCGGTAGGATCGAACTGCAGCCGGTGGAGCACGGGGGCCACGAGCTTGAGATAGTCTTCCTCACCCGAGGCGAAGAACGAGTTTTCATCCCAATCTTTTCGCCAACTGGCGATATACAGGAAGGCATCTTGGCGGGCGCGCTCGTTCCAATCTTCGCGCATTGTGTCGGCTTGTCGTTTTATTTTGGGCTCGATGGTCATCGCCAACTCGAACCGGAAATTGTCCGCAGGAGTGCGTCTCGCGAAAAATTAGACCTTTCCCTTATCTTGCAGCAATTCATGCTCAATAAAATCATTTGGGAGATCAAACCTTGTAAATCTTTGTCGCGGCGGAATAATTGTTCCAAGGCTTGGATAGAACGCTCCCAAGTATAACCCGACATGAACTATTGTGCAGCCAGGCCGCGTTGACGGCGCAGAGTAAGCCAGTGGTCGAAGCGAGGACGAGCGAGTTTGATGGCCGACCCAACAGCGGACGGTCTGAGAAGAGCAACGATACCATCGAGAACCGCCTCAGGCAGGCCAAAGGTTTCCTTGGCAACGTCAGGTATGGCGGGAGCCATGACCACCCGATGAACGGTGCGTGCGCCTTCGAGGTAAGCGAGAAAAGATCGATGTTGTGAGCAGCGTGAAGTTTGTCTGTTTGTGCGGCAGGCAAAGTCGGATTGATGGTGGCGTTCGTAGCGACGGAGAGTGCGAAGAAATCTGTGGTCACTTCGGGAATCGGCCATACCCGGCAAACGGCACTGTAAATCCAGAAAGTTGCCAGTCGGGCAGATTGAGTGCTTCACCAACACGAACCGCGATTGATTATGCATTTGAGGTTACCCCTTGAACTCAATCGATATTTACGTGGCGAATAAATCGCTGCTGGGTCCCAAATCCCCGTGATGATCACCATTCTGCTTACAGCCGGACTCTCCGTCTTATACCCGTTTAGCGGTCGAAATATAGGCTGACTTCTGAAAGTGCGCCCGCTCGCCTTGGCACCGTTCACTCTATTTCGTTGCGTGCGCCCTGCCGAAAGCAAGTGTCAATCGACCAGACGCAGAAGAATCTATGAATTGACACCGAAGGATACGAGTGGCGTGTCTGGACCCTGCACCCTAGACTCAAGTTCACTCTGGGTGGGTGGAAGGATGACGTTGAAGATGGTCGGCAATGATCTGACGGAGAATCTCGTCAATGCCGATGGTGATGGACCACTTAGGATAGTGGGATTTCAGCTTTGCAAGATTCGAAATGTAGCAAATGTGGTCGCCTTTGCGGTTCTGGTCCACATATTTCCAGCTTAATTTCTTGCCGGAAAGTTGCTCGATCTTGGCGATGGCTTCGAGCATGGAGACGCTGTTCTCTCGACCGCCACCAAGATTGTAGACTTCACCAGGACGAGGGTTGGCAGCAAATTCTTCCATGGCCCGCACCACGTCGTGACTGTGAATATTGTCCCGCACCTGTTTGGCCTTGTAGCCAAATACAGAATAGGTGCCTCCGGTAAGCGCAACCTTCACTAAATACGATAGAAAGCCGTGCAGTTCGACTCCGGAATGAGAAGGTCCGGTCAGACAGCCACCGCGGAAAATGCCAACATTCATTCCAAAATAGCGGCCATATTCCTGAGCCATCAGGTCTGCAGAGGCCTTTGACGCACCGAAAAGAGAGTGAAGGGTGCGGTCAATTCGGCAGTTTTCGTCGATTCCCGCATGATCCTCCGGACGAGCATATTCCCAACGCGTTTCCAGTTCCGTGAGCGGAACTTCATTGGGGGCGTCCCCGTAAACCTTATTGGTGCTCATGAATATAAACGGAGATTCCGGACAATGGAGGCGGGCAGATTCAAGAAGATTCACAGTACCAACTGCATTGACTTCAAAATCGAGAATGGGAATATCGCGGGCCTTATCGTGAGACGGTTGCGCGGCGCAATGAATGATCATGTCGAAGTGATGATTGCGAAAAAGAAAATCCAGCGCGGAACGGTCGCGAATATCAATATTGTGGTGAGTAAACTTTTTGGTGGAATTGCGGAGGCGATTGAGGTTCCAGGTGGTGTCTCCGGGTTCACCGAAGAACTCGCGGCGCATATTGTTATCAATTCCGTGGACACTGTGACCCTGTCGATCGAAATGTTCGACCGCTTCGGAACCAATCAGACCGCTCGAACCGGTGATGAGAACTGTTTTTGCACACATGATGAGCAAACCATCTTTCTGCTGGACTTGTTTTTAAGCAAACCAATCCATTTTCCCTGAAAGATGGCAAGTTGACCAGAAAATCGCAACGGAAATGAGGTTACAGGGATGTGCAACAGCTCACAGCGGGTGGCGTTCCTCTATTGGTGTTCAGCGGAACATTTTGGGTAATGATTGTCAGGAGGAGGTTCTACGGCTTGGCCTGGAAAGTGAAGTTTATTGTCTTCGTTTCTGTGCCGGTGACCGTGATTTCCTGATTCTGGGTGCCATAAAGCTCTTGCCAGGCGGTAAGAACGTATTTCCCGGGCGGGAGATCAGGTAGACGGAAGGCGCCGTCGGCACCGGTTACAGCGAAATGACTGGTCTTCAGCACCGCAAAGTAGCCTTGCATCCAGGGATGAATGTTGCACTTCACGGTAATGAACTCCTCATTTTCATAGGAATAGGAAAAGGGCGGCACACCTGGCGGTTGAATGCGATTCCATTCTCTGTTGATTTTCGCGAGGGGATGGATGTTGTGGGAAAAGGGATCATAATTGGAGATTTTGATTTCCTGCCCGGTGCGAATGGCAAGCACGTGAGTAGTGTAGTGGCAATTTTGTTGATCGAACATCGCCTGCCGAGGCTCTGCAGATGCGCTTTCGGCTGGTCCGGAAGAAATGTAGACAACCACATTCTGGAGGGCGTTATCGGGGCCAGTCACAACATTTTCCGAAAACAGCGGGTCTTTGGCCCTCATCTGAACGCATTCCGGCTGTTTGCTGAGGTCGGCTTGCTTTGGTTTGGGAGGCGTCCCCTTAAGAATGACTCTTCCAGAAATGGTGGCGCCAGAGGGGGCGGCACTCAGAGGGAATGGACTGAGGAAGCCGAGGTAGGCCATGAAAAAAGAAACTGTCAGTCGCATTCGCATACTTCCTCCTGGGCAGGATTTCACTACGCATGACCTGGTAGGAAATTTAATGTGCGAGAGTACAGATTGCTCGAGCCGGCCCCCGTCCCGGCCGCACACCCCGTATAAGGGAAATTTTACGAGGCAGGAAAAGGATGTTGCGCACTCCCGTGCCCTGCCTGTTCCCATTTAGATAACAGTTCGACTGTCGCCAGAGGCTGAGCCGTTAAGGGAGGGGAGATTGCTTGATTACCGCGCGGATGAAATCGACTTCTTCCTGGCTGTATGGCTGGCCATTGGTATGAAAGATTTCGTGGTGCCAGACTGTCGGTTCACGATCCGTGTAGGGGTGTTGCCAGGAATCCCAAGGCAGATAGGTTTGCGTCTTGCCAGCCACCAGGCCCCAGTTGTAGGCGGCGATGTGGTACTTCCTGGCGATCGGCAGGGTTCCTTCAAAGGTGCTGTGATTTCCACGAGCCATATATTCCGTGCACAGCAATGGGCGGTGATATCTGAGGAGCCACTTCAGGTGCTTCTCGAAGCGCTTCGGATCGTCGTAGTTGTGGAAGGAGATGACGTCGGATTGTTCCAATTGGATTCTTTCCGTAGGACCAAGTTTCGTTGTGGAACCCCAGTTCCCTTCCCACAAGCCGCTGGTAAGCGGCTGCGTCGCGCCGGCTTCCCGGCTCCAGACAAAGACTTTAGGGAGCAGCGCGGCGACCAGCGCTACTTTGTTTGCTGGATCTCCGCTGTAGCTACTGCCATTTCTGTTGCTGGGTTCGTTCCACACATCCCAACCAAGGATCCTAGGATCTTTGGCAAAGGCACCAACAACGCCTTTCACGTAAGCCTCAAGTCGAGGTAGTTGCGCAGGATCCTGCAACGCTGCGGCACCAGGACTCTGCACCCAGCCGGAATTATGAACGCCGGGCGTTGGCTCGTGTTGTTTGCCAAGCTTGGGATTGGGATCCCAGCAAGAGTCGAACAACACAAAAAGAATTTTGATGTGGTGTTTATCGGCAATTTCGAGAAAAGTGTTGATGCGCGATTTGAAACCTTCTGGATCCTGCTGCCACAGAAGATCGTGAAGGAAAACGCGCATGGTATTCAGACCGATTGACTCTGCCCAGCCAAGTTCGAGGTCGATGCGCTTGGGATCGAAGGTATCGGCTTGCCACATTTCGAGTTCGTTGATGGCTGTGGCGGGAATGTAGTTGCTGCCGACAAGCCAAGGTTGCTGGGCGTACCAATCCTTGGCTTGCGCTTCGCTCCAGCGCGGCCCCTGCGCGGGGCAAACAGCGGCGAGCGACAAGAATAAAAGAAGCGCAAACAGTGAAAATTTCTTGCTGAACATCGGTCTCCCCTGCACCCGCATCAGAAAGCGGCCGCCAGATAAATCAGAATTTCGCCAATTCTCTTGCGGCGGCGAAAACCTTTTGCGCGTTAGGTAGAAACGCTTCTTCCAAAGTCGGGGCGTAAGGAACTGGCGTGTCGAGCGAAGCCACCCGGACTAGCGGGCCATCAAGATCATGGAATGCTTTTTCGAAAAGGATAGCAGCGATCTCGCCTGCTATGCCTCCGGTTTTCGTGTCTTCATGGACGACCAGGCAGCGATTCGTCTTTTTCACTGAGGTAAGAATCGCTCCTTCGTCGAGCGGTACCAGGGTTCGAAGATCAATGACCTCGGCTTCGATGCCTTCTTTGGCCAGCGTCTCGGCGGCTTCCAAAGACGTGTGCATCATGGCCGCGTAAGAAAGAATCGTAAGGTGCTTTCCTTCGCGGCGCACGATGGCCTTGCCCAACGGAACGACATATTCGTCAGTGGGAACTTCTCCCTTGATGCGGCGATAGAGGAATTTATGCTCGAAGAAGAGTACCGGATTATTATCGCGAATACTGGCTTTTAGCAGGCCCTTGGCGTCGTAAGGCGTGGAGGGATAGACAATTTTCAATCCCGGTGTGTGCAGGAAATACATTTCTGGATTGGCGGAGTGAAATGGGCCGCCATGCACGCCGCCACCGGAAGGGCCGCGCACAACGATTGGAGCAGGTGCGTTCCAAAGGTAATGACCTTTGGCAACGAAATTGGTGAGCTGGTTGAAGCAACAGGCGATGAAATCGATGAACTGCATCTCCACGATAGGGCGCAGGCCCAGGTAGCTCATCCCGCAAGCGGCTCCGATGATGGCACTTTCGCTGATGGGCGTGTCGATGACGCGTTCCCAACCGAATCTTTCGAGCAGCCCTTCGCTGGTCTTGAACGCGCCACCATAGACGCCGACGTCTTCGCCGATTAGGACCACGCTGGGATCGGCGGCCATTTCTTCGAACATGGCTTGCTTGATAGCCTCGAGAAAGGTGATGAAGGCCATGGTTACCTCCTCGCCTTTCCGCGCGCGGGATATTTTGCGGCAGACTTCTTCGCGGCAGGTTGTTTTGTCGAAGATTTGCCAGTCAACTTTTTTGCTGCGGCAGGAGGCGCGGACAGAGGCTGTTCTGCGGCCAGTGTCGTGTCGCCAAAATGAATGGGAGCGTGGCCACTGCTGGAGCTCTTGCCGCGTCCAAAGCCTTCAATAATCCAGACAGGATCGACGCTGGATTTGGGCGGAGTAAGTTCTTCTAGGGGACGCTGCCACCTCGGACGGATCTTGTGGCAGTCGTCGCCGGTGCAGTAAACGCCTTGCGCGGCGAGTTCTGGCGGCGGCATGGGAGAGTTTTCGGCAAACTCGCGTTCTTTTTCAAGCAACGCGGCAATTTTGTTATCAATTTCCTTTTTGCCTTTGGCGTCGAGGAGTCCTTCTGCCCCAAGGTACTTTTCGTACAGCGTGATCGGATCACGCTTTTCCCAGAATTCACGTTGCGCTGTAGGTACGTACTCTGCAGGATCGTGTTGCGCGTGGCCGCGACGACGGAAGGATTTCGCTTCGACTAGAATTGGCCCCTCTCCCGCACGTGCACGGTCAACCGCCTCCTTCGCCGTGGAAAACATGGCGACAACATCGTTGCCGTCGACAACGTAACTATGAATGCCGTAGGCTTTTGCGCGATCTGCGAGGTTCTCTAAGGGCACCTGCCGGCGAACCGGCGTGGAGTAAGCCCACAGGTTATTTTCGAGGATGAGGACAAAGGGAGCTTTCTGCGAAGCGGCGAGATTCAACCCTTCGTGAAAGACTCCCGTAGAACTGCCACCGTCGCCGATCCACGTCATGGCAACAATTTTCTGGCCAAGGTAACGACCAGCCATAGCAACACCAGTCATCACGGGGATAAGATCGCCCAGCATGGAGATGGGCGAGACGATGTGAAGCGTTTCGAGGTCGCCAAAATGACTGGTGCCGTCTTTGCCCTTGGTGGGCGAAGTAAATTTCGCCATGTGCTGGGTAAAGATGTCGCGCGGCGGAACGCCTTTGACAAGCAGTGCGCCTATGTTGCGAATCATGGGTGCGAGCCAGTCTTTTTTCAGGAGAGCGTACGCGCTGCCGACCGAGATAGCTTCCTGGCCCAGACTGGAGTAGAGGCCGCCAACAATCTTGTTCTGCCGGAAGAGCTTGGTCATGGTGTCCTCAACGTCTCGGTTGAGGCGCATGTAATAGTAGAGGTCGAGATATTGCTGGCGGGAAAGTTTTGCGGTTTTCGCGCGCGTGGTTTCAGAAGCAGGCATGGTCCGGACTTCTCCGAATAAGCATTCGGTTTTCTATCTTAAGGCCATCTGCGTTGGGGGCCTAATCGGCAACCTTGCCCGCAATGACCGGAAGCGGACACCGGACTGTTCGGATTCGGACACCCGCAACGGTCCAATAACCAGATTGGTTGACCTAAGTCCACTAGACACGGTGGATTCCGGCCTTTCGAACTTGGCCACGGGCGTGCCTTGAACGTACAACCCCCTCCAGGGGCGCAAGGCCGGGGAATCATTCCTGCTGGTTGCAGCATTGATTGACGGATAGGAAGGTGCTCTCATGACCGAACTTGTGCGCGACATTCGATTTGGCTTGCGCTTGTTTTGGAAGAGCCCTGGCTTCACCTCCGTATCGTTGCTGGCACTGGCCCTCGGCATAGGCGCGACGACTGCCATTTTCAGCCTGCTCTATTCCGTTCTGCTCGCACCGCTGCCCTATGCGCATTCTGACCAACTCGTCATGGTCTGGTGTCATCAGAAGGGAGAGCGGCAGCTCACTTCGCCCGCTGACTATCTGGACTGGCAAAAACAGAGCACCAGTTTCCAGTCTCTGAACGCCTGGACTGATCAGCGTTTCACCCTTACGACTCCGGACTGGACCGAACAGATTCAAGGGACCAGGCTCGCTCCAGGTTTTTTTGACCTACTGGTGGGAGAAAAGACACAACTCGGTAGACACTTCCTGCCCGAGGATACTGTCGTCGGAAATGATCACGTGGTCATCCTCAACCATAAATTTTGGAAAGAGCGGTTCGGGAGCGACCCGAACATCGTGGGCAGAAAACTGCGAATGAACGGCGAACTTTATACCGTTCTGGGAGTGGCTGCTCCCAGCCCGAATGACAGGGGGGACACGGATTTAAGTGTTCCTCTGGCACTGCGGCCCGAGGAAGGCAATCGCGATAATCATTTTCTGCTGGTGATGGGAGAGCTGAAGCCGGGGGTTACCCTTGCCGAAGCAGAGGCGGAAATGGCCGTAATCGCACAACGACTCTCGCCAAGCAATCCCAAAACGAATGAGAATCTGACCGTTACGGTCGAGCCGCTGAAGAATAGCTTCCTTCCCCGCAATACCAGAGTGGGGCTCTGGCTAATGATGGGTGCCGTCGCGTTCGTGTTGCTCATAGCCTGCGTAAATATTGCGAACCTGCTGCTGGCCTGGGGCACCGCCCGCCAAAGAGAAATCGCGGTGCGCGCTGCACAGGGTGCTACTGGTGCCCGCATTTTTCGGCAATTTCTGATCGAAAGCCTTTCCTTGGCAGCGATCGGTGGCGGCCTGGGCGTACTTCTCGCGGAAACACTTCTGCGCGGCTTGCTCAGTGTGATGCCACGCAACCAGATGGGAATTCCGTATGAAGCAGACCCGCAACTGAACATTCCCGTATTGCTGTTTACCCTGGGAGCGACGCTGTTCAGCGGCGTTTTGTTCGGCTGCGCACCCGCATGGCATGCCACGCGTCAAAACGTCAGCGACTTGTTAAAGGAAGGGGGGCGGTCTTCGGCGGGCCTCGGTCATCAACGGTTGCGTCGGGTGCTTGTGGTCGCGGAATTCGCGCTGGCTCTTATTCTGGTTGCCGGGGCGGGGCTGGTCCTTCGCAGTTTTTGGAACGCTACACAGGTAGACCTCGGTATTCGCGCGGATCACTTGCTCACATTCACTGTGCCCCTCCCTCGCGAAACCACCAAAAACGCAGAGCAAGTTCGCAACCTTTATGCACAATTGCTGGAAAGGATTGCGGCCGTCCCGGGAATTTCTTCAGCGACCGCTTCACCGGGATTGCCAGCCTCCAACACCGGCCAACTTCCGTTTGCCATCGTTGGCCAACCTTTTGAGGAGATGAGCAAACAGCCGACGGCGGCTTTTCAGCCGGTGACTCCGGGGTATTACGACACCTATGGCATCCGATTGACGCGCGGCCGATTTTTGAACGCAAAGGATGTGGCCGGAGGAGTGCGGGTGGCGATGGTCAGCGAAAGCTTCGTCCGCCAATTCTTGTCTGGCGTTGATCCTCTGACGCAACGCATCAAAGTTCCGGAATTGCTGATAGGCGCTGAACCACCTCTTGGCGCGCCGATCGAGTGGCAGATAGTAGGTGTCTTTCACGACGTCCAGTATCAAAGCCATCCTACAACTGGTTCAGCCGAAATCAATGTGCCCTTCCAGCAAAGCCCTTGGCCGTTCACGACTCTGGCTGTCCGCACGGCAGGCGATCCATCCTCTATCGTCAATAGCCTTGCGGCGGCAATTCATACCTTTAACCCGGACTATCCAATGACTCGCGTCCGTACCATGGACCAAGTAATAAGCGAATCTCTCGTGACAGATCGTTTTGCCCTGGTGGTTTTTGGAAGTTTTGCGGGCCTCGCGTTGATTCTGGCGGCCATTGGGATATACGGCGTGATGACTTTTTCCGTGGCTCAACGAAATCACGAAATGGGAATTCGCATCGCCCTCGGAGCCGGAAATTCCCAAGTCCTAAGTCAATTGGTCGGCGAGGGTATGAAGTCGGCGCTGCTAGGCATGGCCGTTGGACTTCCGGGGGTCTACCTGGTAGGGAGGGCGCTCCAGAGTCAGCTTTACCAGGTGGGAGCAGTCGATACACGCGCACTGGTCGGGGTCACCATCGTGCTCTTAGTTTCAGCGCTAGTGGCCTGCTATGCTCCGGCGAGAATTGCGACGAAAATTGATCCCATAACCGCGCTGCGGCAGGAATAGGGGAGAAACACGCTCCCGTACACGGGTTTTCGCCTGCCCGTCAGTCTCCCTTGGACTTGAGTCTTATTCTGATATTCGAGTTGAGCCCTGGAAGATGGGAACAGGCGGCCCACTATCGGTTCTTGCGGGGGGCTTTGGCTCCTCTGGCGCGCTTGACTGGCGGGCGTTTCTTCCGACCCACCTTGGCATTTTTCTCGAGGCGTAGGTTCCAGGCCGTACGCAAAGCACCGGAGAGAACATCCTCGTTGGCCACGGCTAAGCGAATGTGGGTCATGCCCATGCGCCCCCATCCACCAGCGATCGGAAGAAACACGTCGGGCAGCTCCTCCAGGAAAGCTTTCTGCTGGTCCAGGGTAAGCATGAGGTTCCCGTAACCAAGGTGTGCCGAAGCAAGGGTCGCAAATATTCTGCCACCTACACGAAAATCGGGTTGCCCCATATGTGAGCTTTCTTCGGCACCCTCGAGGTTTAGGGCGATTCGACGGAAATCCATTGCATTCATGGATGCGCTCCTCCCGATTCACAAACGCTACCCCATGCGCAAAGGGTTATGCCAGATAATTTTCAAGTTGGGCTAAGCAGCCGTTCCAGCCGTGATTGTGCTTCTCGCGCGATTCCGCACTGGGGAATTGCCCGTGTGTTAGAACAATTTCCGTGGAGGTGCCGAGGTCATGAAATTCGATGCTCACGAGTGTTTCCTGGCCAGGAGGATCGGTGGCCCAGCGCCAGGTGAAGGCGAGCTTTTCGGGCGGCTTGATTTGCTGGTAAGAACCGCTTAGCTTGTGAACGTTTCCACCTTTATGATGCATTTCGAGGGTGTAGCTGCCGCCGACCTTCACATCGAGCTGCGTGATGATGGTGGAGTGGTCCGTAGTGGGATGAAACCAAAGTGCGAATTCCTTGGCATCGGTCCAGGCTCGAAACACTTTTTCGCGTGGTGCGGCGAATGTGCGCCTTAACTGGATCGAATTTTCCGGTTGCGATTGCGGCGTGGCCATGACTTGTCCTCCTTGTTTTCCTGCTGGCTGAGATAGCGTTCGAGAGAATCGAAAGTCCCTTCCCAGAAGATGCGGTATTGGGCGATCCACTGTTCCGCGCTTTTCAAAGGTTCCGCGGCCAGCTGGCAGCGGCGCGTTCGGCCGGATTTCTTATGCATCACAAGGCCAGCGCGTTCAAGCACTCGAAGATGTTTCATGACAGCGGGTAGCGACATGCGATAGGGCTTTGCAAGCTCGGTGATGGAGGCCTGGCCAAGCATGAGTGAGGCGAGAATGGCCCGGCGGGTGGGATCGGCGAGAGCGCCGAAGGTGGAATCGAGCGAAGCAGAATACTTAACCATACGGTTTACTATAGTCGGCCCCATTCTCGGCGTCAACCGAAAATCTCTCCTGTTCCTTGACGCCTGCAGGGCCTGGTGCTACAAGTGACGTCATTCTCAAGGTTGTCGGTTTCTCGAAATGTGGTCGTTGTACCCCCGCTCCGAGCGCCCATACTTTCTCAATACCAATTACCAGGCCCTTTTTCCCGGTGCGGGGAAAAAATTGTTCAAGGAGAAAGATTTGATGAAAAAACGTGTGTTCTTTTTTGTGTTGGCAGTCCTTCTGTTTTCGGTTCGGAGTGGGGCACAACAAGCTCCAGCACAACCGCTGACTTTCTGGTACGAGTACACCGTAAATCAAGGTAAAGAGGATCAGTTTTTGGATTTGGTGAAAACGGTTGGCGCGCCGGTACGCGACAAGTTGATGGCCGACGGCGTGGTGCGGGCCTGGGGAGTATCGACCCCTCTGCTGCGGCAACCCGGCGGGACAACGCACTCAATCTGGTGGGCGGTTGACGACTATGCAGGCGTGGAAAAGGTTACTGGCGCTATGACCGCGCAGTTCGCCAGGCTCACGGAGGAGGCGAGCAAGGCTGGAGTGACCAAGAAGGGCTCTGCCGCTTCGACAGGACCGATGGCGCGTATGACGGAAATTGTCGACACCAGCAAGACGCGTGATTACCTGACGCGCGATATCGTGTTTAGCGTAAACCTGTCCGCGGCTACTATCCCTGGACTGCTGCCCTTCACCCGTTTCAATTTCGTGAAGGTAAAGCCGGGAATGGCGGCAGAGTACCGGAAGGCCTGGGAGAAGTACAACAAGCCGATTCTGGACAAACTGATGGCCGACGGGGTGATTCTGGCCTATGGGCTGGCAGTAGAGGATGTTCGGACCGACGGCAATTTTACGCACTTCACCTGGTATGACATGAAGGACCTTGGGGCAATGGACAAAATCCGGGCAGCCTTCATTGGCGATCGTGACCATCGTTCGCAGGAAGAGCAGGATGCCATCACCCACGTCTTCACGAGTCTCACCGACGTGGATGCTTCCCGTTCCGAAATTGACCACGCGGTGATCTTCCACGCCTCACGATAGGCGGGACCGGCTAGCCAGTCGGCAACCTCAACAAATGAGCAAGCCTCATGGGCCATATCGGTCGATGGGGCTTTTTCTATTTCGCAGCAAACGAAACTGTGCGGAGTGCCGCATGAACGGATCAAATACTGGCATTGCTGAGGGCTTCCGCTCGCTCGAGATCAGTAAGGAGTCTCTCAAGTGAAACCATCCGTGGAAGAAAGGAGAAGAGTTCTCCGAAATGTCGGATGAGTTGCGGTTTGAGTTCGGAGAGAGAGACGGCTCGTGCCAAAAGTTTTTCGAGGGAAGTGGCCTTGCGATCGCTGATACCACAAGGAATGATGAGATCGAAGTAACGAAGATCGGTAGAAACGTTATAGGCAAAGCCATGTGAACTAACCCAGCGGCTGATATGCACACCGATGGCTGCCAACTTTTCTTCGTTGGGCGGGACGTGAATCCAGATCCCGGTTTTGCCGGGTATGCGAACAGCAGCGATGGCGAACTCGGCAGTAGCGCGTATCATTACCTCTTCCAGCATACGCACGTACCAGTGGACGTCTTGCCGGATGCGAGACAGATCCAGAATGGGGTAGCCGACGACTTGACCGGGACCATGATAGGTTATATCTCCGCCGCGATTGGTGAAGTGAAATTCCACATTCTTCTGGCGAAGAACATGGTCAGAAGCGAGCAAATTCTCGCGCTTGCCATTGCGGCCGAGAGTGATGACGTGCGGATGTTCGCAGAGAAGGAGCACGTCATCGATCGCACCACCTTTGCGGGCGGCTACGACGCGTTGTTGCAGTGCGTAAGCGTCGGTGTAGGAAATGAGGCCGAGGTCGACGATTTGGAGCGGATTCATGAGATGAGTTACAAATCTGATATCGGTGACCAGAAATCAGGAACCGTCTTTGCTCATGAACTCTGGCGACTTGTTGCTGAGGCCAAATTCCTGCCCTTATACGTTAATTTGCAGGCCACGGACAGAGGCGAAGGCATCGCCCATCGCCTCCCAGATCGTTGGATGCGCGTGGATCATGTTCATCATATCGTCGATGGTTCCTTCCAGGTTAAGCACGGCAGCTGCCTCTGCCAGGATTTCCGTGGCTAGTGGGCCGATGATATGGATGCCGAGGACTTCGCCGTATTTTTCATCGCTGACAACTTTGATGAAGCCGCCGTGATTGCCGAGGATGGTGGCTTTGCTGTTACCGACAAATGGAAATTTGCCGGTTTTCACTTTGTAGCCCGCGTCGCGAGCTTGTTTCTCGGTCAGGCCGATGGAGCCGATTTGCGGCTCGCAGTAGGTAGCGTTGGGAATGCGCGTCTTTTCGATTTTCTGTGTAGGTTTGCCGGCGATGTGCGTGACGGCAACGATGCCTTCCATCATCGCGGCGTGAGCAAGTTGTGGCAGCCCGGCGACAATGTCGCCGATGGCGTAGAGCCCAGGCTCGGCAGTTTCCATGAACTCATTAACGTGAACGAAGCCGCGCTCCACCTTGGCTTTTGACTTCTCGAGGCCGCAACCATCGGTCATTGCTTTGCGGCCAACCGCAAGTAGTAACTTTTCCGCCTGGAGTGTCTGCGCTTTCCCATCTTTATCCTTGAAGGAGACGGTGACACCCTTGGCGTCTTTCTTGACGCTGTCGACTCTACAGTTCGTATTAATGTTGATGCCTTTCTTCCGATACGCCTTGTCGAGTTCCGCAGACACCTCTTCGTCCTCAACCGGAACAACACGTGGCAGGGCTTCGAGTAGGGTGACTTGCGTACCAAACGAATTGAATATGGAAGCAAATTCCACCCCAACAGCGCCTGCGCCTATAACAATCAACGTCTTCGGAATTTCAGGCAGTTCGAGAATCGAGCGGTTGGTCACGATGGTTTTATGATCGGGCTCGATACCGGGCAGCGCTTTCGCTTCCGAGCCGCTGACCATAAGGATGTTGCTGGCTTCGATGATGGAGCGCTTGCCATCTTTTTCGACGCTGACTTTTCCGGGGCCTTCGTATTTTCCCCAGCCCTGAACCCATTCGACTTTGTTCTTCTTGAAGAGAAATTCGATGCCCTTGGAATGCTTCGTCACGATTTTGGACTTACGGGCCAGTACCTTGCTCCAGTCAATCTTTAGCCCGGAGACTTCGAAGCCGAGTTCAGCAGCGTTCTTGAAGTGATCGTAAATATCGGCATGATGAAGGAGAACCTTGGTCGGAATGCAGCCAACGTGAAGGCAGGTGCCACCAAGGTACGGGTCTTTCTCCACCACGACGGTTTTCAGCCCGAGTTCGCCGGCGCGAATGGCGGCCACATAGCCGCCAGGTCCGGAACCAATAATCGCCACATCGTACTTTGCCACGCGTTATCTCCCTTCCAAATGGGCCGAGGACATTCTCTGGGTGCAGGAGCCAGGCCAGATACCCGCGGGTTGGAAGTGCTTGAACCTGCGAGATTAAAAAGATGGGCTGCGAACTAGTCAGGGCCCGGGAGGGCAGAAACGCAACGGATGGCAGCCAAAAGAGAATTGTAGCAGTGGTGCCAGCGGGGTAGCAACGCGAGCTAGGTAGAGTGAAATATGGTCCCAAATTGGAAATTGCTGGCAAGAGTTCTCACCGGTGCCCCTACAGAGCAAAACGAGGCAGCCATGGCGGTTCTGTTATTTTACCTATTGCAAATATCTGCATGCGGCAATCGAACCCACCCCTTCAAACGGCTCCTGACACTGCGGGTCTTAAATGCTGTCCAAAGGAGGCGGAGCGCGAAATCGGTAAACCATTCAGATCCCGTTGACGGTGGGCCAATGAGGATTGCGGGTTGAGGGGGATAGTGCGTCTGCTTGAAGGTGTCCGCGAAACGCGGCTGTGTCTTTGCAGGGTTCCCTGCGCAAGGAAGGTCTGCCACTACCGATGTAAAGTGATAGTGGGCTACCTGCCCGGCAAGGCGGGGAGGTAGCGCTGCTCGAGGATGACGCGGTGATGCTGGGCATGTCCCGCGATGATAAAACCGAGTGCGCGAACGGTGACCTCCTTCTGGTTGGCCTGGCCGCGGCGCGTCCAATCCTCAGGTGCGAGCGAACGCAGAAGCGCTAGGGTCGATTGGCGAACAACGGAAAATTCTTCCAGCAAATCCCGCAGTGTGCGAGAGGAAAAGTTTCCTTCTTTCACGTAATCATCCTGCTCGAAACCAGAAAGTGGGGTCTGGTCGCCCCGGGCAATCCGCAATACGCGATAGCCAAAGATGCGTTCCGTGTCCGAGACATGGCCCAGGGTCTCCTTGATCGACCATTTTCGAGGTTCATACCGAAATTCGGATTGCGGGGCGGTCAATCCGCTGAGGAGATCCTTCCATTCACGCGCTTGGAGATCCAACGTCTCGAACAAATTTCCCCCTGACACCAGGGCGATGTAGTTTCCATAGAACGGAGCGTATTCGCTGGGTTCAGGGCGAATCTGTGTCATCATGCGAGTGCCTCCGGAAAGGTTTGCCGACCAGTCATTATATCGTTGGTCGTGGCAACCGGAATATAGTTGGCGATGGAGAAAAAGCGGATGGGTGGGTTTGATTTCTCAAAGATACGAGTGGCATTTCAGGGAGAGCCGGGAGCTTTCAGCGAAGCGGCAGCGGTGCAATTGCTGGGAGAGGGGATACGAACGGTGCCACGGCCGACGTTTGACGCAACGTTCCAGGCGATTAGGGAAGGTGCTGCCGATGCCCTGCTGGTGCCGGTGGAAAATACGCTGGCAGGTTCAGTGGTGCGAGTCTACGATCTGCTGCTCGGGAGCAATCTGGAAATTTGCGGCGAAACAATATTGCCGATTGCCCACGTATTGATTGGATTTCCGGGGGCGGAGATGGCCGATATTCGATCGGTCGCCTCGCATCCGATGGCGCTGGCACAATGCGAGCAATTTTTTGTCAAATATCCGTTTGTTAAGCGCGTTCCGGCGGAAGATACCGCGGGAAGCGTGCGCGAAATGATGGGAAGAGGAGACAAGAGTATTGCAGCAATTGCCGGGGAACGTGCTGCCAGACATTACCGCGCCGCCGTACTGCAAGAAGATATTCAAGACAACCGGGAAAATTTCACGCGGTTCGTACTACTGCTACCTCCGCCTGAAGCGCAACGCTACCGGGCGGCCGATGCACGAAAAATGTCGTTGGCGATGCGGTTGGCGCATCAACCGGGTGCTTTGCTGGCGTCGCTCGAGCCGTTTGCCAAGTATGGCGTGAACTTGTTAAAGATTGAGAGCCGGCCCATTCACAGCAAGCCTTTTGAGTACCAGTTTTACGTGGATGTAGACGCGGTTGAGATCTCGCAGCTTGAGAAAGCATTGCAGTGCGTCCGTGCCGCAACAAGCGAATTGCGGGTGCTCGGGCTGTATGCCGCAGCACGGCGATAGTTCGCCGTCATTACTCGCCAAAACCCCCGGCACTAATTGCTCGCAGAGTCACTCTTCGCAGGAGACGGCAGGTCCGCAGGCGGCCCGACATTCTCTGGCAACGGCCCGTTCAGCGCGTCCAGGAATTTCAACAGTTCCTCACGTTCGTCAAACGTGAGGATGTCGAGTGAATGAATTTCCTTGTCGAGGTGCGAATTCCAGTTGCCGCCACCGATGTAATGTCCCAGAGCATCCTTAACACTGGGGAAGCTGCCGTCATGCATGTACGGTCCGCGATTTGACAGGTTGCGAAGCGTCGGCGTTTTGAAAGCGCCCATGTCCACGTCATTTTTCGTTATCTTGTAGCGGCCTTCGTCGTTTAGATTCCCCCGAGTGTCTGCACCAATTCCCAGATTGTGAAATTTATTGTCGGTGAATAGTGAATTGTCTTTGCCGAGGGGGTGGCAAGTAGCGCAGTTGCCTTTCTTCTGGCTCACGAAAATCTTCATCCCGCGTTGCGCTTCGAGAGGCATCGCTTTGGAATCGTGGCCATAATAGAAGAAGTCAAAGGGAGAATTCCCGGCAATTACCGTGCGTTCGAAGGAAGCAATCGATTTCGCAATCAGGTCGATATCCACCTCATCGGTGCCCCAGGCTTTGAGGAACAGTTCTCGATATTTTGCGTCGGCCGCTACGCGCTTCACCACTCCTTTCAGAGTGTGTGCCATTTCGACAGGATTTTCCATCGGGCCTTTCGCCTGCTCTTCCAGACTCGCGGCGCGCCCATCCCAAAACTGCAAGTTGCTGTAAGCGGAGTTGATCACCGTCGGCGCGTGACGCGTCCCTTTTTTACCTCCTACACCTTCCGAGACCGGCCGGTTATCGGAAAACGCAAACTGAGGAGCGTGGCAAGAGGCGCAGGACACCGTGCCATCGACAGAGAGCGAAGCATCGTAGTACAGCCGGCGGCCCAATGCGATGGTTTCTTCGGTGAGAGGATTATCTGCAGGCACCGGAACCGGTGGCAGACCAAGGGGAACTTTCAACTCCACAGGTTTGCCGACGGGCATGCGCGGAGCTTCGGGCGTCGCGGACTGCGCGTGAGCTGGGGGAGCATCCACGGACGCAAAGGTCAGGGCGACAAACGCAAGAGCCGAGGGAAGAAAGAATTTCAGTGAGTTTTGCATGCAGACACCTCAAGTGGAGGCGAGTGTAGCAATCCGGCCCATGCAAACCATGTGATGAGAATCACCAATGAAAACGGCCACTTGTGCAAACGTGGCCGTTCCAGTTTTCTTAAATAATGAATGATCTGAACGATTTAGCAGTAGCTGCAGGCTTCGTCATTGTTGCCCATTCCGCCAGTCATTCCGTCTTTCATCCTGCGTATACGGCGGCCAAGCCGTTCCGCGAGTTGATGACGCGCGCGCCAGAGACGCGCTTTGAGCGTATTCTCGGTGACTCCGAGTTTCTTTGCAGCTTCCCCAGTGGAATAACCTTCGACTTCTCGAAGCAGGAAGGCGGAACGGAGTAAGGGCGAAAGCTCATCGAGGTTTTCGTTGATCATCTCGCGAATCTCCGTGCCGGCATAAACCTGCTCCGGATTCGGGCCATCATCCGCAAACCGCTCGGCGGCAGGAAGTTCGTCTTCATGTTGCGTTTCGTCGAGCGAAACGGCGGGACGAGCCTTGGAGCTGCGGCGCTTCATCAGGGCGGCGTTAATGACAATCCGCGTCAGCCAGGTCGAAAATTGCGAGCGGCCTTCAAAGCGCTTCAGATTTCTGTAGGCGGAAAGCAATCCGTCTTGCAAGGCGTCCTCCGCATCTTCGGCATTGCCCAGAACGCGTAGCGCGGTCTGAAAAAGCTGGCGGTGGTAGCGGCGGAACAACGTCTCGATGGCGGCGGAATCGCCCCGTTGCCCTGCTCGGATCAGCTTTTGCTCACTCAGTTTTTGATCGCTAAGTTGCGTAGTACTAATCACTTGCGTTGCCATCATCTCCCCCATGTACCTCTTTAAGACTCTCGAAAAGCCAAAAGGTTACAAATTCTTTTTCAGCCTAATGCACCGGAATCGCGCCACCCTGCAACTTGGGTTTCTTTAACAGCACCATGATGGGTATGACGGCGAAGAAAATGATCCCCAAGAGTTTGAAATTATCGAGAAATGCCATCATCGCAGCCTGGCGCTGCACCAATCCCAATACCATCCCGTGTGCCTGTGCGGTGGCTTGCGTTGCAGTCGCCCCGTGCGTCATCAGGTTGCCAGCCGTACCGCTGACCATGTTGCTGTAGGCCGGGTTCATGAGATTGACGTGTTCCATGAGTCGCGCCTGGTGTGCCTGAGTGCGGCGCTCAAGCAGCGTGGTCACTGTGGCGAGACCGACGCTGGCACCAATATTGCGGGCCAAATTGATGATGCCCGTACCCATGTTGGTCAGCTCGCGTGGAACGTAGGCGAAAGCCGACACGTTAATCGGAATAAAGAGAAAGGCAAGGCCGAACGCCTGCATCATGCGTCCCAAGACCGCATGACGAAAATCAAGTTGCAGGTTCCATCCAGCCATTACGAAAAGAGCGGAGGCAGATATAGTACACCCAAAAGCGATTAACAATCGTGTATCTACCTTAGAGACGAGAAACCCGACCAGAGGCATGCTCAACATGATGAGCGCGCCCCCTGGAGAAAGTGCCAGACCGGCCATTTCCGCGGGATAGCCGAGCAATTCCTGCAGCATTTCTGGAATCAACATGGTGCTGGCGTACAGAACGAAACCAAGGAAAAACATCGCCACCGTCGCAATGGCGAAATTGCGGTTCTTCAACATTCTGAAGTCCACGACGGGTTCCTTGGTGCGAAGCTCCCAGATTACCCCCCCGATGACGCCGATCAGCATCAAGCCAAAAAATACGCGGATAAAGCCAGAAGCGAACCAATCTTCGCGTTGGCCTTTGTCCAGGATGATTTGCATGCTGGCCAAACCGAGGCTGATGAGCCCAAGACCAACATAGTCAATGCGAAAACCCTGTTTCAGGTTGACCCGCTTCATATAGGGCGGATCGGAAACCAGCAAGTAGGTCAACACGATGGAAAGAATTCCGACAGGCACATTAATGTAGAAAATCCATCGCCAGGAATAGTTGTCGGTGATGAAACCGCCGAGCCATGGCCCGATGGTTGGCGCGACGACGACCGCAATACCATACACAGCAAATGCCATGCCGCGCTTTGCCAGGGGGAAAGTGTCATTCAAAATTGCTTGCTCACTTGGCTGCAACCCCCCACCCCCCGCGCCCTGCAAGATGCGGAAGAAGACCAGCATCCCTAGACTGTGTGCAAACCCACAGAGAAATGAACTGAACGTAAAAACCACCACGCAGGACATGTAAAAGCGCTTGCGTCCGATGAGTGAGGACAGCCATCCTGAGAGAGGCAGCACGATTGCATTCGACACAAGGTACGAGGTCAGTACCCAGGTAGCTTCGTCGGCGCTGGCAGATAGACTACCTTTGATATGCGGCAACGCCACATTGGCGATGGAAGTGTCCAGCACCTCCATAAACGTGGCCAAGGTGACGGTAATGGCGATCACCCACGGGTTGATCGAGCCATCCGGCATCCGCAGCTTTTTTGTGATTTTCTCGAGCATGCCTTTGCGCTCTACCGCTGATTACTCAGTAACCACAGTTACATCCACATTCATTCCTGGCCGAAGGACAGCGATATCCGCCGGAATGGGATCCAAAATAATCTTTACGGGAATGCGCTGAACGACTTTCACATAGTTACCCGTTGCATTTTCTGGAGGTAGCAGGCTAAGGACCGCACCTGTGGCTCCGGCAAGCGAGTCCAGGTGACCGGGAAACGTTTTTCCGTACGTGTCCACCTTTACGTAAGCCTTTTGGCCAGGCTTCATTTTCTTGAGCTGCGTTTCCTTAAAATTGGCAGTGACCCAAACGTCTTGCAGAGGAACGACGACCAGCAGCCCCTGACCCGGTTGCACGATCTGGCCGGGCTCAACTTGCTTGTGCGTAGCGACGCCCGTCACCGGAGAACTGATATTGCAGTAGCCGAGATTGAGTTGAGCGGCCTCGACGGCAGCCCGGGCCTGATCTACTTTCGCCAGCTTGGCTTGCGCGTCGGCGGAGCGCATACCCACACGGTTGCGATCGGCACTGGCTTGTGCGACTCCCGCCTGTGCCATATCCACGCGCGCTTTGGAAGCTTCCAACTGTGCGTGGGCAATCTGAATGTTGCGTTGCGCTTGTGCCAGGCGCTGTTGGTCGGCTACCAGGGCACTCGCGGACGCATCGGCGTTTGCCTTTGCTGCATCGTACTGCTGCTTCGAGATCTCACCCTTTTCCATGAGCGGGCCGTAACGAGCCAGATCGGCTCTTGCAAGTTGCGCATTCGCTTGGCTCTTTTCCACATTCGCCTGGGTGACAGCGAGATCGGCAGTCTGCGCCTGCTCGTAGGAAGCCTGCGCACGCATAAAATCGGCTTGCGCACCGGCAAGTTGTGCCGCAGCGCTGGAAGTTCCGCTGGCCACATCGCCGGTAGTCCGCGGCACGTCAAATCCCGCCGAGCGCGCTTCGCTCTCAGCCAGGGCAAGGGCGGCCTTGGTCTGATCGAGGGCAGCCTGATAGTCGGCCGGTTCGATCTGCGCGAGCAATTCGCCAGACCGTACCTGCTGGTTGTCGAGGACGAGAACCTTGCCGACGCGTCCGGATATTTTTGCGGCAATGGGGGTGATGTGCCCGTCGACCTGCGCGTCGTCGGTGGATTCGCGATTGTGGTAATAGACAAGCAACCCGATCACAGCTGCTACAGACAGGATTCCGCCCAAGATCAGGGCGCGCCGCGCATAGGAATTCACGAGTGGCTGGGGTTTATCTTCTGGCTTGTACCCGTCGCCGGCCGGAATGCGGACTTTTGCCGCGTTCTCCAAGCCAACTTCAATTTCGACACTCATCGATTCATCCTCACTTCGTGTAGGTCTTTTCCATCTGCCCGACGGAACGTGCGTAATCCGCACGCGCCTGGTTGAAGCGGTACAAGGCAATAATTTGGTTATCGTTTGCACGGGCCAGGGAATCCTGCGCGGAAATGACTTCAATGTTGTTGGCGACGCCAGCCCGGAAGCGATCTCGCGCCTGGTCCACTTCCTCCTTGGCCAATTGCACTCCCAGATTGGCAACCTGAACCTCGTTGCGCGCGGAACTGAGGTTGAGTAATGCGGTCTTCACATCGAGAGCGATCTGGTTGCGCAAATCCGCTTTCTGCTGCTCCACCTTTTGCAACTCAAGATCGGCTTTGCCGATCTGTGCCTTGATGCGCCCGCTGGTGAAAAGGGGCATGTTCACGGAAGCCTGATAGACATAGGTCGGAATACCGTTGCTGGTAGAAGTGCCGAGATAGGCCCAGTTTCCGTCGAACCGCAAGGAAGGCAGCCGGGAGTACTGTGCCGACTGCTTTTCGTAGCCGAGGGATTTTTCCTGTGCCTCGATGGCTTTCCATTCCTGGCGGTCCGACAAAGCCTGATTGATGCTGATGTCGACATCCGGCTGAGGAGTTTCGAAGAAGCCCAGTGCGTCCGCTAATTCGATCTTCTGCCGAGGATCCAAGTTCAAAAGTTTGTTGAGCCCGAACAGCGAAGAGTCGCGCTCGTTTTCCGCCTCAATCAACCGCTGTTTTTCGTTCTGTAATTCCACATTCGCGCGCAGCGTGTCGATGCCCGTACCGACTCCCTCCTTCTGAAGATCAGCGGCCTGATCGTAGAGAGCCTGCGCCAGTTCAACGCGTGAGCTCGATGCTGCCACATTCGCTACGGCACGCAGCGTCCCGATGTACTGCGAAACCACCAGTAGAATCACTTGCTCTCGGGTCGAATTACTGTTGGCCTTGGCCGCGTCCACGTTGCTGCGAGCCGCCTGATAGCGCTTCCAGAGGGAAAAATCAAAAACGGTGGATCCAAAAGTCGGGCCCGCAGAGAAAATTTGATAGGGACCGATGTGCTGCGGAAAATTCGCTAGCGGCTGACCACCGAATTGCGCTTGCAAGTTGACGCGATTGGCGGAATCAGCAACTTTGAAGTTCGCTTGCGGCAAGAGTTCGGAACGCGTGATGTTTTTATCCTGCACGCTCTCCGCGGCGTTCAACACCGCGATTTGCTGCGTGGGATTTTGTTTGAGCGCAAGAGCGACCGCTTGTTCCAAACTCAAACGCCGCGCCTCGCCGGGGGCGACCGCGGAAAGAACCGGGTTCTGGGTTTGTGACTGGGCGCGCAATCCAGCCGGCAGAACGAGCAGAGTGAATAGCGCGATGTAGAAGATGATGGTGGTGCCCTTTCGATCATCTTTGCCCTTCATCTGAGGTGACTCGGGCTTTTCCGAGCTGCCTATGATTTCGTTGACGATAGCCTGATTCAGGCAACCCTCCGCAATCAATTCGCCGCCAAGCCCGTGCATTTCCTTCAAAAGAACCTTGCCGGCATTGTCGATAAAACTTACTCCGCACAAATTAACGCTGAACTTCTGCCGAGGAGTGGCCGCGAGCAGTTCGCGCCAGCACTGTTCCAGGGCGCCAACCCATTGGCCGGCGAGGCGCCCTTCGACACTAAGGATTAGCTTTCCTCTTTTATTTTCAGTCGATATTCTAAGCATGTTGTAAGAAGCACTCCGGCTAGAAGGCTGCAAGAATGGCACCAAACTGTCTGCACCCCATCCATCTTGTAACGTGTTTTTATTCATTGAGTTAAATAAAAAGAGATAGACCCAAGATGAGCAAATACCCATATATGGGCAATTGCTGAACTCTACTGATCTTGTTATGACCTTATTTGGTCTATTTTCGGTCTTTCGCTTTTTGCTGACTGCCACGAATGCGTCCACACGCACCCCGAGGGAGGAGTCTGACCGTGGTTCAGCTCACCCAGTAGAAACGATGCAGGTGTCCACGCGATCAATGGTTGCGTCAGTTGGCTCATTTCGCTTGCCTGGCATGCTCCCTCGGCAGAGCGCATGCCCAGTAAATCTTTGTGTTCCAAAGGCTTCCGCAGTAGCGAAGGGAGACTTCCCGATTTTCAAGCCGGCGACTTCTGTTTCGTCGCCATCCACCCGCGCACAGACCCCTGCAGTCATCTGGCAGTGTAGCAATCGGTCAGCCCCAAAATCGCTTCCGCCGGGTAGTGCGGGAGTGGGCAGTGAAAGGTAACATTGATCTTTTAAAGAGCAGTGTTAATCCTCAATGAAAAGATTTTCGTTTGCGACCTTCATGCTTTGCCCACGGATCCGGGTGTCGAGGACGGAATGGATCCACTCGTCCCGCTGTACCGAGCGAAACCCCTTGCAATGGATGATCAGAAGGAGGTGACACCGGGGACGCCGTACAAAGTGTCTGGCTGATGAGTTCGGCATCGCTGCTGAGGAATCTGCCTAGGCCCACACAATCGAATACTCTGCGTCGAAGACAAGCCAAGGCTTGTATCCCGGGTGAATCCGCTTGAGTGCACTCCCGTTTGCCAAAGCCATCAGGAATCGCCATCATTTCCTGTCGCATCGAACCGAAGGGACAAGACTCCAAGACTGCTTCGTAGCGATGGTCTTTCCTAGTGTCGAACAGCGATGGCTTGCATTTCGAAATGGCCGCCACGCAGGAGCGAGCCGGCGCCGATAAAGGCGCGCGCAGGGAATTCCTTGGAAAAATAGGTTTTGTAAGCGGCATTGAATTTGTCGTAGTAGGTGAGGTCTGTACAAAAAATCTGGACGTAGGCCAGATCATCCATGGTCATGTTGGCTTGCGCGAGTGTGGCCTTATAACCGTCGAGCAGCAGCTTGATCTCATCTTCAATTTTCTCGGGCGCTTTGCCGGTCTTCGGGTCGAGCCCGATGCTACCCGCGAGGTAGAGCGTATCGCCATACAGAATGGCGTTGCTGAAGGGGGCCTGGATTGGCTTGTCTGGCAGATTGATGGCCCGACGCTTGGTGGCTGAGTCCGTCTGAGAAAATGCACCGTGAACGACAAAGAATACTCCGGCGGCAAGTAGCAGGGACAGTGTAGCGATACGACGATTCATGAATAACCTCCCAATAAGGAATGGAACAATCTGTGGAGCGGGAGTCTAGTGCGCAACGCGGGCTAGGGCAAGCGAAAAGCGAAACAGCAAAATCTGATAAGATGCCGGAGCTTTCTCGGAGGAAGAACCATGTGGAATCGTTGGATGGCAATCGCCGCATTGGCGTATCTCTGCGCGCTGCCCGTCGCGGCGCAAAGCGATTTAGACCAAAGCATCGACAAGAATATCGACGATTGGGTGGGCACCTATACGCACCTCCATGAGAATCCGGAATTGTCGATGCAAGAGAAGGATACCTCTGCGCTAATCGCAAGCCAGCTCAAGAAATTCGGATATGAGGTAACCGATCATTTTGGCAAGTATGCAAACGCGGAAAATATTTCCTATGGAATTGTGGCGGTGCTCAAGAATGGTCCAGGACCTACGGTGTATGTGCGTACGGACATGGACGCGCTGCCAGTGACGGAAAATACGGGATTACCCTATGCCAGCAAGGTGCGCGTCAAAAAGGCCAACGGAGAGGTTGGCGTAATGCATGCCTGCGGCCATGATCTGCACATGACCGTTTTCCTCGGTACGGCGAAAATGCTGGCCGAGACCAAGTCGCAGTGGAGCGGCACGGTCGTTTTAATCGGTCAACCGGCGGAAGAAATGGTCAGTGGCGCAAGGGCTATGCTGCAAGCGGGTTTGTACACCAGATTTCCAAAGCCAGACTACGTGCTCGCTTTGCATGACAGCCCCGTGCTGCCCGCAGGCAAAGTCGCCTGGAAGGAAGGTCCACTGCTTGCTGGGGGTGATTCGGTGGATATCACCATTCGCGGCTTCGGTGGACATGGCGCGGCGCCACAGATGTCTAAAGATCCCATCGTGATCGCGGCGGAATTGATTGTGGATTTGCAGACCATTGTGAGCCGCGAGATGAATCCGCTTGAACCGACCGTGATTACCGTCGGCTCGTTTCACGCGGGTACCAAGCACAACATTATTCCTGACGACGCGCATTTGCAGTTGACCGTGCGGACCATGCGGCCAGAGCAGCGCACCAAGGCGCTCGATGCCATCACACGTATGACGCGCGGCATCGCGGCCGCCGCCGGCGTGCCGGAAGATCGCGCGCCAATTATTGAAATTGGGAAAGACAATGTGCCCGCCACGATTAATGACGCAGACCTCGCGCGCCGCATTGGAGTCGCGCTCGAAAAATCCGTGGGCAAGGAAAATGTGGAGTCTGCCATACCCATTATGGCCAGCGAAGATTTCAGTTTGTTCGCACTCGAGGGTCCCCATCCTCCAATTACGATGTTTTGGCTGGGAGCGGTTGATCCGGCAAAGTTGAAACAGGCCCAGGAAAAGGGGGCGCGGCTGCCCAGCCTACATTCAAGTGAGTTCGCTCCGCTGCCAGAGCCGGCAATTCGCACGGGGGTTAAGGCGATGACCGGGGCTGTGACAGAATTGTTGAAAAAATAGCAGATCAATTGCAAGGAGTTACCCGTGTTAGGGCTTCGGCGAGTCGGGAGTCGCAGAATCCGAAGAGGCCGGTTCGCTCTTCGTCTGCTTTGCACCGGCAACTTCGTGCACGATCGAGGCTGTACGTTGTTGGCTTGTCTGGCAGGCGGGGTCGTAAATGCGGCACTGCGCCAGAGTGAGCTTGCATCCGCACGGACATGATTCGGCATTGAATTTGTGCAAGGCGGCAGCTTTTTGTTCGCCGGACAGTTTCGAAAAATCGACGCCTGGCAAAACCGTGGCACGATCGGCATTCTTAAGAAATATTTCGCCTTGATCCTGAAAGGTCTCTATCCTGGCCGCAATCGGCAAGTCCAGCAATGCACGAACTTCTGTTTCATACAAAACAGGATTGAACAGTCCCACGTGTTTTTGAACCAGGCGTCCCTCCGGATTGATCACGAAAACAGTGGGCAGGGCGCCGACGCCACCATACGCGATGCGAACGTCCATCGAACTCATGGCGATGGGATAGTTCATGCCTTCTGCGCCCGCAAATTTACGGACATGATTCTCGTCATCCTCATCTACAGCCAAACCGATGACTTGTAAGCGATCCTTGTAGCGCTTCTGCAACTCGATGAGGCTGGGAATCTCTTCACGGCACGGCCCGCACCAGGTGGCCCAAAAGTTCAGAAGTATGACTTTCCCCCGAAAGTCCTCGAGCTTCAGCTCTTTCCCTTCGAGATCCTTCAATTGAAAAGCCGGCGCCGGGTCCGGATCGCGGACAAACCGAATGCGCGGGGCCGAATCTTGCGCGGATAGAGTCAGCGCGAGAGAGCACAAAGCGCAAACGACTGCCCAGCCGGCGCGACAACGCAGGAGCCCGGAAATTGCATTCATGCGGTCCATATCTATCCTACTAGGAGAGCACACTCATGAGTCCCTGCCAAGCCGGACAGTACCCAAACGTAAATTCCCCGAAACAGTTCAGATGGGGCGCTGAATGCCGAGCTTGCGCATGCGCGCTTGCAGGGTAGTGCGCTTCATACCCAGCAGCTTTGCTGCGCCGTGTGGCCCGGAGATGCGCCAATGCGTTTGCCGGAGTACTCGGAGAATATGCTGTCGCTGCGTTTCGTCGAGCGTGACTGGCTGGCCGGAAACAGGGAGTGAGTTCGGAAAATTGCCAAGCGGAACAACGCCCGTAGGTTCGTTGTTCGCAGCCAAACGCACAGAATTTGAACGTGCGGCCTTCAGTTCGCCGATAGGAACCTGTAGTTCCTGTCCGGGAGAAAGTAAGACCGCACGCTCGATGAGATTCTCGAGTTCTCGCACGTTTCCAGGCCATGAGTAATTCACCAACGCGTCCATTACGTCAGCCGGAACATACTCAACCGTTTTATTCTGGCGACGGCTGATTTTTTGCACGAAATAACGAACCAGCAGGGGTACATCTTCGGGCCTATCTCGCAACGGCGGAATCACGATGGGAAACACATTCAGACGGTAATAGAGGTCGCTGCGGAATTTTTTCTCTTCGACCAGTAGCGCCAGGTCTAGATTGCTCGCGGCCACGACACGAACGTCGACGCGCAACGAATGGTTGCTCCCGAGCCGTTCAAACTCCTGCTCTTGCAGCACGCGAAGCAGTTTGGGCTGCAGCTCCAGGGGAAGGTCACCGACCTCGTCGAGAAACAGCGTGCCCTTGTCCGCAAATTCAAATCTGCCAATTTTTTGTGTCAGCGCACCGGTAAACGCGCCTCGTTCATGGCCGAACAGCTCGGATTCCAGCAATCCGGCGGGGATGGCCGCGCAATTTACTTTGACGAAAGTGCGTTCGCGCCGTGGGCTGAGATTGTGAATGGCGCGAGCGATCAGTTCCTTGCCAGTCCCGGTTTCACCAAGAATCAGAACGGTCGTTCCCGCCGGCGCAGCCAGTTCTACTTGAGAAAGCGTTCTTCGAAGAGAAGGGCTATCTCCAATGATTTCCTCGAAATTAAACTCGCTGCGGATTTCCTCTTCAAGGTAGAGCTTTTCGACAGCGAGTTTGTCCTTCAGCGCATCAATCTCTTTGAAGGCCAGGGCATTTTCGAGCGCAATCGCGACTTGCGTCGCCACTTGCTGCAAAAGTTCTACATCCGTGGCAGAAAACGCATCAGGGTTGCGACTGGCTAAATTGATAGTTCCGAAGGTCCGCCCATTCGTGGAAAGCGGCACACAACACAAGACCTGCACACCTTCTTTGCGCAAAAAGCGGATGACGTCAATGTTGAAACGATCCAATTCCGCCCCACGCGCTACAAGAACCTGACCGGATGAAAATGCATGGCCGGCCGGCGTATCTTCGACGGATACGGTGAATTCCGCTTTCGGCAGTTTCTGCGTGTTGCCGGGCATGTCCAGGGCAAGGATCTTGAGGAGGCCGGAACTGTTGTCGAGCAGCGCCAGACTGGTGTAATCGTGAAGAAGTACAGGCTTGAGAGAAGAGACAATCCCCCTGAACAGTGCTCCCGTGTCACGCGTGCTCACCAAAAGATTGTTGATGTCGAGCAAAACCTGCAGACGGTCGCGTTCGCGGGCCAATTGCGCTTGATACGCTTGAGCTGCCGCATAGTTGAGAGCGTTATCGACGGCCACCGCTACCTGTTTTGCAATTCGCTGAACGAAATCTAATTCCGCATCGGACATTCCTTGTGGAACAAATCGCCCGATGGCCATCGCCCCCAATCGGTGTTGTGCCGTCGTCAGTGGCACCAGCGCGAAGGAATGGACCCCCGCCTCTAGCAGTCGTTGCATGAATTCTGGGTAGCGAACTTCCTTTTCTGTGTCGAGTGTCAGAAACGGTCGCTGATTTTCCCAAACCCAGCCTGCCGGATGATTTCCGATGGGAAATTCTTGTTTTGGGCCTGCGTCGTGGGGTTCGCGAGTTTCCAAAGTATGAAGACGCATCATATTGCTCGATGCATCGTGAAGGACCAATGCAAGAAAATCAAATGCGAGGACACTCTGCAGTCGTTCGGAAAGATCGTGGAAGAGGGCTTTAAGATCGTGTTGCTGGCCGATGGTTTCACTGACAGCCAAGAGCGCCTCAAATTGACGCTCCGAATGTTCGATCGGCGATTTGGCGATCAGGGTGGACGGTAGCTTGTCCGAATCCGGCATAAAATGGAGAATAGCACTCGCTTTGGCGAGGTCACAACCCAGCGAACTACTGCCGTGTGATTATGCTTTTGCGTATACTCGTGCGGACCCCAGAGCTGATACCGGCCAATCAAGAAAGGAATCACGTTAGAGATGCTGTTTGACAGAAAGTATGGTGGCTATTTCGAGATAACAACCGTAGTTCTACTTTTTGCGCTCGGCGGTTGTGGTCAGAGCCCCCACACGAAGACCGCGCCACATGAGGAAGTTCGTACTTCAAATTCCACGAATCGGACCTCAGCGTGGTACGACCTTGACCGTGACGAGTACCGCGGCGGACATACGCTATCTCGCCACGTGGCACGCAGCGACGAACAACTTCAAGAGCGATTGAACAACGAACGGAATATTTCCGCGGCATCGACCTGGACAGACCGGCAAACTGCCGAAAAGACCGTCGCCGCGGCGTTGCGTGCGGAACAAGAGAAGATCGATGGCTGGCAAAGCCGCGGCGAGAGGCGAGCGAACCTCGTACTCCACTTTGACGCGGGTCATCCGATCGGTCGTAGTTTGCGCCGCGGCACCCGGGAAGTCATCCCCTGCACGCGTGCAGTGATTGTCCTGCGTGCCGACGGGCCTGACAATTTCTACGTGCTGACTACTTATCCGGAGGGGCGTGAATGACGCACGAAGCCAAAAATAAGAGTTCGCATTTCGATCCAGATGATTTTTCTGTTCTACAGGATCTCTTCGGCGGTTACTTGCATGAGGATTTTGTTGAAGAATACGGTACAGCAACGGAAGCGTTACGGACATTTCTGTCGGACGCGAGCGGCGATGAGATCCAAAACGTAAAGGAAGAGTGGCATCGTTTCCGCACACTATTGAATCACCGTCCGTTTGAGGAGAGTCAGGCTGCCCTTCGCCGTTTGGGCGCTGCCTGGCAACCCGCTAATCCCGTCGAACTTGCGGCATTGGATGAAATTCTCTCACGAGCGTAGCCGTGATATTCTTATAGAGTTCTAGGCCCGTAGCTCAGTTGGTTAGAGCGCTACCTTGACACGGTAGAGGTCTGGGGTTCGAGTCCCCACGGGCCTACCATCGTTTTCAATCACTTAGCAAAAATCACCAGAAAACTTCACCTGTAATTCTTCACCTGTAAAGTGGCCGCTTCCGCTAAACGCGTCAGGTGCGTCCTGTTCGTTGACTTGCCTTGGGGCGCAACCTAACTGACCCACCATGGCGGATTCCGACGCGCTTATCGGACAGACCATCTCGCACTACCGCGTCATTGAGAAACTTGGCGGGGGCGGGATGGGTATTGTTTACAAAGCTGAGGCACCGAGCCTGGAGGCCCTATGCGAAAGGTAGTCTGGACCCTGTTGGTTGGAGGCTTGTTGTCTTCAGTCTTGTTCGGCCAGGAAAAAGAGAAAAAGCTGGACCCTTGCAACTTGCTCACCGCCACCGATGCCGCAGCCATCATGGGCGCCCCAATGAAGATCGTTGACCAGTCGAAAAGCAGTTGCACCTACGGTCAGTACCGGGGGCGAGGAAGCTTTGTGACCGGTGGAATCCTGGACCGTGCACTGTTTTTCAGCGTTAAGAGATATAAAGATCCGCAAGCTAAGGAAAAGGCATGGACGAAGGACACAAACGGCGCTCGCGACCCGGCCAACAAGGATCAAACTCAAGTCCTCAGCGGTATTGGCGACGAAGGCTATCTCGTCGGCCGCACCAACGACGGAAAGCTAGCGGAAAACGCGGCCATAGATGTACGCAAAAGCGCCACTATCTTCTCGATTGTGATCATGCTGCCACCCGGGCACGAACCCGTGACTCCTTCGGCGGACGCCCTGATTGCGACGGCCAAGAAAATTGCCGATCAACTGTAGCACCGTAAATTGTGAAACAGGCCCAATCCTTTTCTTTGTTCAGCTTCCACTTTCACCCTGATGGCCCAGATAAACCCCAACAGTTCGCGTCCTACTGCCGTGATCACCTTTCCTGTGTTTTTACCGAGCGGCCGGTAGCGGCCGTGTAAACGATGCTGTGCCTTCTAGGCGATTCCCTTTACCTCTTCGCTTACTCGCTCTTGCCGCTTGCGTAAACATTGGGTTACCGCCCGGCGCGTGGCGGTAGGCCCACGCCGCCTCCACGACAATGCGACGCAGGTGCACGTTGCCGGTCTTGGTGATAGCACCTCTTTCGGAACTCTCTCCACTGGAGTGTTCGCGCGACACTGTCCCACTATAGGCCATTAAACTGTCGCGCTTCTCTAAACCGGGACAGCTCTCCGAGTTCTGATACGATCGTCACCGCTGACACCTTCGCAATTACGGCACTCGCCTACGTACTGATCATCGGAACCCCGATGCGATTTCCTCGTGGCAAGCAGATTGGCACGTTCGTGGGAATGATTCCGTGCGAGGACTCCAGTGCCCACAAGCAACGGCTGGGACATATTCATCTTTTGATCAATCTAGTTCGCTAACTACTCGCCGGGTGCCAGCAAGTCTTATTACTGCAGTAAGTTGCGCGGGAACATAGAAGTAGCCTAGTAGCCTCTACGTGCATTGCTCTTTCTCTGCTCCAAGGCTAATAGTGCGCCAGCGATTGAGAAGGGCCACGACATGTAACGACATGCTGGCTTTGTCGCTCCTTACCGCTTGCTGGCCTGGTTCGCTACCTGTCTACTGCAGTCTGTAGCAACGACTGTAAGGTCAGAGACATAGATGACACGAACAGGCGTCGCCGAAAAAGCAATTAAATCTGACTTTGAGGAGAGAACCATTATGGAGATTTCGCGCAAGTATCTGATTCGTGGAATGAAGTTCATGCTCGTTCTGGCGGTGGTCGGATTCTACCCGGTCATAAGCCGTGCGCAAATAAACGTGGATTGCACGGGGTCCACTCCAGGAGCCTTTACCAGCATCAATGCCGCGCTTGTAGCCTCCGGCCCCTGGAGCACGATACTTGTCACTGGCCCATGCACGGAGGACGTTTATGTGTCGGGAGCAAACAGCCTTTACCTTGGTTCCTGGTGGGGACAGACCGCAACTTTGAATGGCAGGCTGAGTGTTGCCAATTCAACGGGCGTTTACCTTTACGGATTGAATATTTCCAGCGCCACCAGTGACGGCATCACTGTTACCAGCAGTGGCGGCGTTGTCATTGACAGTTGCACGAGCAAAGGCAACGCCGGTTTTGGGATGATCGCGAATCAGGGTTCTGATATTGCTGTTGTGGCTCCATCAGCCTTCAACAACAACGTACATGGTGGGATTAATCTCGGCGGCAACTCTTTTCTTCAGATGTCCGCGTGGAATGGCATGGCGAATGAAATTAGCAACAACGCGGGGCCCGGCGTGTTCGCGTCGCTGGCGGGTTTCGGTACGTGGGGCAACACCACGATTTCCAATAATACCTCTGGGCCGGGTTCCGGTCCCGGCTTTGGCGTGGAACTCCATGGCGGAGCCAGAGCGCAATTCGGCGCCGTAAGTGGGGGAAATGTGATTCAAGGAAACCAGAGTGGCGGGGTCTATCTGGTAGAATCCTCGGAAATCGCCATTTGGGCCTTCGATCCCGCCAAGCAAAACGTCATCCAAGGGAACGGCCCCGTCGGCCTCAGCGCGGGTTTCGGCAGCGAAGTTGCACTGTACGATTCTGTCGAGATTTCCGGTCACACTGGACCGGCTCTCGACCTCTACGGCGGTAGCCAAGCCTATCTCACGGGTCCCAACTATATTCACAATAACGGCAGCGCTTCCGACCCTCGCTCCGCCGGCATCCGTCTCGACGGGAACTCTCAAGTCTTCCTTCGCGGCGGAAATGTTGCCCACAACAGCGGCCCCGCCATTCTCGTGCTCGTCAATTCCAGCGCAGATTTCACCGGCGTTTCGTTTGCCTCTAACACTGGCGGCGTGATCACTTGTGATTCCAGCGCCTTCATGGTCTCCGATCTCGCAATTGGGTATGGAGGCACTCCCGGTGTGATCTGCCGTACACCGCATTCCCTGGGCAATCGAAGCATCTGGAAGCCCCAGCCGTCTGTTCCTGATTTCAGCGCCCTCAAGGCACTCCAGGCAAAATACAAAAAGCTGGCCACGCACAAGTAATGAGCATGCAAATTTGACGTCAAGGGCTACAGGTCGCGGAACCGGCGGACTGTAGCCGCAGCCAGAAACATCAGAAGGACGCAGTTTGATCATTTCTGACTTCGAACGAGGAGTCCGCGAATATTGTGAAAGTGAGTACGAAGAGAACCTGACCTTATAGAAACGAGTCACACAGCGCCCTATCACTGGGGAATAAATGGCTTTTCCAAGGGAAATAGCAAGCGCCTGCCGTGGGGGACAACAACGTCCGCTAAAGCACGACATTATGACAGTGTCGTTTCTCATCGCGTGCGAATCACGTTTGGAGCTACGACTTCGTGAGCGGCATGACGCACGATGGAAGGACCATCCGTATGCTGACGATGATCGACGAATACACGCGGGAGTGCCTGGCGATCCGCGCAGCAAGAAGGCTGGGGAGGTATGAAGTGATCGAAGCACTTACAGACGTGATGCTGTTCCGGAGAATCCCGGAAAATATTCGCTCGGACAATGGCCCGGAGTTCGTGGCGAAGGAGCTGAGACAGTGGCTGGCGAAAGTGGGCACTGGAACACTGTACATCGAGCCAGGGAGTCCTTGGGAGAACGGCTACTGCGAAAGCTTCAACGGGAAGCTTCGAGATGAATGCTTGAACGGAGAGATTTTTTACTCACTGAACGAGGCACAGATCGTGATCGAAAAATGGCGCGTGGAATACAACACGAAGCGGCCGCACTCGGCACTCTCCACCGGTCGATATGTGCAGTATGGATCGGCGCTGGCGCTGGCTTTGGCGGGGGATGCGACTCGGGCACAAGCACTGACGGATGATTTAGCCAAGCGCTTTCCGCAGGACACTCTGGTGCGCTTCAACTACCTGCCGACTCTGCACGCTCGGCTCCCCGCCCACTTGAACGCCGCCTTCAGCTGCTCGAGCTGACTCGTACTCCAAAACGCGCCCATTAGGTAGAGCAAGCAGTAGTTCTTCTGCGACGAGAGCGTGACGTAGCAGATCGGCTGCTTGTTGTAAGTGTCTGGATATCGAGACAGGGGGATCGTCCAGCCGATCGTGCCCAACCTAGACACTCATCGCAGCCGCGGGGAATGTGCTTGTTCACCAGTGCGCGCACCGTCGCGATCGTATTCGCACGATCGGCGGGCAGTGACGCGATGTATTGTGCGCATGACTACTGCGGTTCACTTAAGGGTCGAAATCACGAGTGACAGGGACAAGTCTTCAAAATCGAGAGGGGATTCCGTGACGATTAAAGGTACCATGTCTCACTGACTGATCCGGGGGCTTTGTCTGGTCGAATCCCGTGGGTGCTTCGATGAGTTTCCGCCCGATATCCACAGCACTTCTTGTTGGAATCTTCCTCACTACGTCTTTCTTAAATCGGCTAAATGCTCAAACTGCCACCTCCGGCGCAGTGACCGGCGTTGTTACTGACCAGAGCGGTGCGATTGTGCCGAATGCGGATGTCGAGATCCGGGACGTCAACAAGGGCACGATAGAGTCAACCAAATCAGACCGCGATGGCGTGTACCGCTTCTTCTTTCTTTCTCCCAGCCGATACACGCTAACCGTAGTGCACGACGGCTTTCGCAAGGAAATCCGGAGTGTGACTGTATTGCTGGAGACACCAGTCACAGTCAACATCACGCTGGAGATTGCGGAAGCAAACGTACAGTTCTTTGTGACCGCAGAAGCGCCGCTTGTTCAGGCAGACAACGGCGACGTTTCGATTACGATGAGCCAGAGGCAGATCTCGGAACTACCCAATCCCGGTAACGACCTCACCTACATCGCCCAGACGGCTCCCGGCGCAATCATGAATACCGATAATGCGCGCACTGGGGGCGGGGGCGGGAACTTTTCAATCTTGGGTATGCCCGCGACCTCAAATCTCTTCAGTTTGAATGGCATGAACGACAACTCGGGTCATATTAATTTTACTGGCGCTACGGGTATGCTTCTGGGTCAAAACCAAATTCAGGAAGCCACTGTGGTGAGTAATGGCTACTCGGGACATTTTGGAGATGCCGCAGGCTCGTATGTGAACTATGTCACGAAGTCTGGAGGGAATGACTTCCACGGAAACGCCGAGTACTTTTGGAATGGTAGCGTGTTGAACGCTACCGACTATATCACGAAAGCATTTGGCAATCCTCGCCCGTTCGATGTCGCCAATCAGTGGGCCGGTTCGGTGGGAGGGCCCATCCAGAAAAATAGGCTTTTTTTCTTTTTTGATGCCGAAGGCTTGCGAGCCTTGCTGCCCTATCCTGCTACAGGTGGTTCTCCCGAGCCCACAGTTCGAGGCGGCAACCATAGCCAATATCGATTCTATCTTTGGCTCTGCGTCCGCTTCAGATGCTTTCTACAAGCAAATCTTCAGTCTGTATAACCAAACCCCTGGAATAGCAGCAGCGACTCCGGGGAGCTTCTCCGATCCTCTCGGCTGTCTCGACGCGAGCCCGAGTGGTGTGTTCATCGGTCCGCAGACCGCCCAAGGGCAACTCGGTGTGAATCTTCCGTGCGCAATCCATTTTCAGAAAACACTTGGGCAGCCGACGAGTGAATCCCTCGTATCTGGCCGTATGGATTGGAACGTGGGTACCAACGATCGTGCGTTCTTCCTCCTCCAATACGACAATGGCCGTCAACCTATTGTCATCGACCCCATAAGCTCACTTTTCAACGTCTATTACACCGGGCCATGGTGGCAAGCCCAGTTGAACGAAACTCACACATTTGGAACAACCGCCGCGAACCAGTTCCTATTGGCGGGTATTTACCAAGATGGGGTGTCGAGCCTCGCCAACCCGGGGAAAACTCTGGCTGCTTTTCCGACCACCCTGGATTGGTCCATCGCGGGTCAGCCGTTCACGACGCTGGGAGGATTTGACTACCTCTATGGCTATCCCATCGGCCGAGCGCTCACGCAGTACGAGATCGCCGATGATTTCCTGAAGACGTGGGGCAAGCACAAGTTCGGATTCGGTGGAGATTTCCTGCGAGCATATTTGAGCAATTCAGATTATTCGCAAAACGCCGTCGGAGACCTGGTTCCACAAACCATTGACGCATTTTATTCTGGAGGCGTGGACCCAGCATCTCCACACAGTGACTCCACGCGCTTGAGTCAGTCCTTTCCTACGCAGCTGGCACAGCGCTTCGCTACCTACACACTTGGGGGCTATGGGCAGGATGAGTGGCACGTAAAATCCAACCTGACCCTTACTCTCGCCCTGCGGGTGGAACATCAATCAAATCCAGTCTGCGCCGATGATTGCTTTGCTGAATTAACTGGACCGTTTGAATCGATCAGTCACGACCCCGCACAGCCTTACAATCAAGCGATCTCGAATCGCATGCAAGCTTTTTTTCACAAGGACACTGTCAACTGGGCGCCGCGATTCAGTTTCGCCTGGCAACCGCTGGGGGTTTCGCATAATACCGTGGTACGTGGCGGTCTCGGTTTATTTTACGAGCCAAGCGGCGGGTTCGCGACCTTTTTCTCTAAGAATCCACCGCTCGTTAACCATGTGACAGTATTCGGCAGCTACAATCTCGCTCCGGAAGAAACCAACAGCCTTTTTAAAGTAGCCGCAGCCTCGAATGCGGCCTTTGTCCAGGGGTTTGCAGCCGGTGAAAACCTTGCTCAGATCAACGCGTCGGATCCTCATTTCTTCCCTCCCAGCATTATCGCTTCGACTAATAATCCCCATTCACCCCAGTATCAGAAGTGGAGCCTAGAAGTGCAGCAGGCGTTCGGCACCAACACTTCCGTGACTCTCGGATACTACGGCAACCACGGAATTCATGAGTTCGTGCAAAATCCCTCAGCCAATGCTTTCGGATGGGGTCCATTCCCGGCCACAGCCTGTGCCAGTCCACCCGTTCCGCCGTGTGCCGACCCTCGGTTTAGTGGGGTCACTGAATACACGACACCCGGAATATCGAACTATAGCGGGATGGTCATTTCGTTTCGGCGGAGATTTGCTGGTTTCGGCGATGGTTTGTTCCAGGTAAACTACACCTATGGCCATGCTCTGGATGAAGTTTCTAACGGCGGCCTCGTCCAATTCGCCGCTGGCAGTTCCGTCTACCCCCAAGATCCCTTTAGTCTGCGAGGCAGCTACGGAGCGGCAGATTACGATGTTCGTCACTCCTTGAATGCGAACTATGTGTGGCAACTCCCGGTAAAGACCATGCTCGGCGGCCACGGCT
This sequence comes from Candidatus Acidiferrales bacterium, assembly GCA_963741165.1. GTDB lineage: Bacteria > Acidobacteriota > Terriglobia > Acidiferrales > UBA7541 > Acidiferrum. The sequence continues at coordinate 327,192 of CAVUHB010000007.1, forward strand.
CCGAGTACCTGGTGAAGGGATGGACTGTCTCGGGAACGATTTTCGCCCGAACCGGATTTCCCTACACGGTGATCGATTTAGCAGAAGCCAGTAACCTGGCTCGGAACAATTTCTATGGAACAATCTATGCTGTGCCAGTTGCCCCACTCGGCCCGTCCCCTTCCTGCGGAGCGGGAGCCGTAATCCCACCATTCCCGCATCCTTGTTTGCCTCCTCAAGTGCTCGCGAATGGGGCCCCGAATCCGGGCGCACTGTTTGTACAGACGGGCTGCGAGACCTCGTTCGATGTGGGGAACGTGCCAGGTCCACAGGGACCTTGTTCGGGCCCTGCCGTTTCCCTTGCGCAAGGACGCAACCGTTTCCGCTATCCGAGCTATTTCAATACTGACTTCACTGTCATGAAGGAAACGAGCCTTGTCGGTCAAGACAAAGTGGTGCTGGGTATTGGTTTCCAATTCTTCAATTTTTTCAACCACCCAAACTTCGGCCCGCCGGTTAATTACAGTTCAGACTCAGCGTTCGGACAGATAGGGACGATGGAGATGCCACCGACTAGCATCGTGGGATCTGGCCTTGGAGGCGATGTTTCCCCCCGGATGATCCAACTGAAAGCGCAGATCCGGTTTTAGACAGACGAGCGGATGATCTTCAAACTTTAGGTCGTGCGAATTGCGAAATCTGGTAAGGGAGCGTCGAGCGTAAGGGCGGACGCAGGTAAAGGGGTCGCGGAGAAACAATGTTAAGGCAGACTCCATGAGAACACCGGAGAGCAAAGGGCCTGATCTACAGTCAGAAGAAGGAACGAGCTAGGAAGAAGCCTTCTTGCGGTTTTCAGAAGTTCTGCATCATCCAAACGTTCATAACATGATTCTAGGCTTTAATCCCGAGATGACGGCCCTCCGGCGAAGGTAACCAAACACAAATGTGGGCCCGTGGGTCTCCCAGAGGCGGTTCGCGTTGCAATACCAGAACTTCGTTTAGCAGAACCCGACTTCTCATAGTCAAAGACAGCATCGAGGAACAGGGCTAGATTCGAGAGCTACGTTTCCCCAAACGAGGAAAGGTGGCTATCGAGGCTGGTCAAGTCCAACGCGGTGGACCAGGTCCGTAAACCGAGGGTCGCCGCGCAAGGGATCAAAGTACGGATGGACCTTGATCAACTGCAGTATGTTTGATTGTTCATGGTAAGCCCGCTCAAGCCAGCCCATGGCCTGCTCGTTGTCACCGAGTCCCAAATAAGCGTTCACAAAGGGGGCGGCGGCAACGTAGCTTGTCTGCTGCCGTCGTTTCAACTCATCAACCAGGCGAAGGGCTTCCCTACGACGCCCAGCATGCGCATAGGCTCGAACCAGCACGCCCATTACAGCCGGATTCCGGTCGGTGTCGAGCGCCTTCTCCAGCACCGTAATCGCTTCGTCCGGTTGGCCGTTGGCAATCAGGGCGAGCCCCAGAATCCAATGGTCCGGGTCGTCGCTTCGCAACTCCCTGATGGCCTCGTCGTAACGTCTAGCATGGAACAAAATGAAACCATTAGTGATGGCAACGCCTCCAAGCGGAGTGGTGCCAGCGCCTCCAAGCGGATCAAGTTCGCGGGCACGCTGGACCCAGGCCAGGGCCTCGTCCGTCCGCCCCTGGCACAGCAGCCACTTAGCGTATCCGACGTGAGCACCAGCATCGTTCGAGTTCAACTCCAGAGCCCGCTTGAATTCCGCTTCGGCGTCGCTCCACTGCCATTGTTTCTGATATACCCCTGCAAGCAAGACGTGTGGTTCCGCAAGGTCCGGATCCAGTTCAATTGCTTTTCGAGCTGCACTCATCATTTTGGGGTGCGTTTCCATCGGGGGGGCACCGCCAAGAATTGATCCGAGTCTCTCGTATGCGTTCGCGAGGCCGACGTAAGCCGGTGCAAAGTTAGCGTCCTTGCCGATCGTTTCCTCAAAGTAGGCAATACTCTGTTCAAGCTCGGCCTGGCTGCTGCTCTTGCTGAATTCATCTTCGGCTTTAAGATAGCTCTCGTAAACTTCAGGCGAGACATGATGCGCCGTGACCAGCCTAGTACGCTCCTCTCCCGTGACCTTGACCTCCACTCTGCGCGCGATGGATTGCGCCACCTCGCTCTCAAGAGCAAGTACGTCCCCCAGCTCGCCGTCGTACTCATCCGACCAAAGGTGCTCGTCGGTTGAGCCACGAATCAACTGGGCGTGCACACGAATCCGGCTGCCCTGCCGTATCACCGAACCTTCGACGAGGGCGTCCACACCAAGCGTCCTGGCAATCTCTGGCACCGAGAGCTTCGTACCCTTGAAGCGCATGACCGAGGTACGGGAAATGACGCGCAGATCATGGATTCTGGCCAGACGTCCGCACAGCTCTTCGGTCATCTCGTCAGCCAGGTATTCCTGAGTTGAGTCGCCCGACAGGTTGCTCAAGGGCAGGACTGCCAGCGACCTGATTTTGGTTTGGGTCGTATGCCCAGTGTGGCCCCGGAGCATAACGTAAGGTGACAGCAATAAGCGCGAGTCCAGCCACACCGCCTACAACAAGCCAGAGACGCGCCCGCGAAGTCCCGGTTGGTCGGACGTCGACTTCTCCATCCGCCGGACGTTTCGCCCTAAGCCCGTTCTCTTCCTCTTCCAAAGGTAATTTGCGGCTTTGCACCCAGGCATCGAGTGGCGCGGCTGGGACTCCGTTTTCCACCTCGGCGATGAAGCGGTAGCCACGCCGAGGCAGAGTTTCGATGTAGCGGGGTTCCTCGGCCGAATCGGCCAGGACGTCACGAAGCTTTTTGATGGCACTGTTCAGACCGGTATCGAAGTCAACGAAAGTGTCTGTGGGCCAGAGTTTCTGGCAGAGCTCTTCGCGCGTAACTACGTCACCGGGACGCTCCAGCAAAAGAGCGAGTATCTGGAAGGGCTGGTCCTGAAGCTTCAGACGGATGCCGTGCTTGTACACTTCGCCCGCACGCAAGTCCACTTCGAAGGCGCCAAAGCGCGTCCTGGGGGGGCGGACACTGGATTCCATGGCAGGTCCTGGCCTTTCAAGTCTGGCGGAGTCTACCACTGTTGCTTGATTTGTGCCGGAGCAATGCGCGTTCTGTACAAGTCCCCTGAATTCAGAAAGCTGCATGATCAGATGGAAAACAGGCACAGACCAGACCTCCACCATGGCAACTCAATCCGCTTTGCGCCAGTCTCGGCGGACTTGAGCAAGTCGCGATAGGAAACGCGACGAAGAGGAAATCATGATGTGTCCACGCACGATTGGGCGAACCAGATTACTCCCGAAGGTGAGATTCCATCCGAGAGCGATTGCCCTGGCTATCGCCGCGGTGATCGGCGTCTGGGGCTGCGGCGGAGGTTCAACCTCTTCGTCTGCTCCTACTCCGCCGCCTCCTCCGCTCATAAGTGTCACGGTCACACCCAATACCATTACCTTGTCGCCGGACACAACACAATCTTTCGCGGCCACGGTCACGGGACGACCAACACCGCGGTCATCTGGAGCGTGCAAGAAAGCGTCGGCGGCACGATTGACAGCACGGGTCTCTATACGGCTCCGCAAGGTACGAGTGGTACGTTCCATGTCGTGGCTACGAGCCAGGCCAATCCAGCTGTCCAGGGCATCGCCACCGTGATTGTTCCAACTGCCCCAAGTTGACGATTTCTCCTGCGGCGGTCACGCTGCCTCCCAATGGGACACAGACCTTCACCGCATCTGCCGTAGGGTTTGCCAATAACAGTGTGACTTGGACAGTTCAGGAGAAAGGTGGGGGCGTTGATAAACGGCGTTGGATTCTATACCGCGCCGAGCGCTGTAGGTTTCTATCATGTAGTCGCCACCAGCATCGAGGAAACGACGCTCACCGCGAGTACAACCGTTACCGTGACGAGCCTCTTCCAGTAGATTTACGCCGACCGGGAGTCTCCACGAGGCGCGGGGCCTGCACACAGCCACATTGCTACCGGATAACAAGGTGCTCGTGGCGTATGGCTCAAACAGTAGGGCATACAGCAAGGCAACCGGTTACGTGGGCCTCTCCTCGATAGAAGTGTATGACCCTGGCACGGGCACGTTTACTGAAATCGTTGGAGAATGTGGCAAGGGACATACGGCCACACCGCGACACTATTGCCAAACGGAAAGGTTTTGCTAGCCGGGGGCTTTGTAAACTCCGTTTGGGACTACTACGGATGTAGTACCTCATACAACGGGGCAGGTACTCTACGACTCGGCCACTGGTGTATTCAGCGGGACGGGCAACATGACGGCCTCAACCGCGGGGATCATACAGCGACTTTGCTGGCGAACGGCAAAGTCCTGATTGCAGGAGGGGCCGATCAAGATCCAACTGGAACGGGCTTGGCCAGCGCCGAACTCTATGATCCAAGCACAGGCACTTTCACACAAACGGGAAGCATGGCCGTGGGGCGCTTCCTGCACACCGCAACGCAGCTGCAAGATGGAAGAGTGCTCATCGTAGGTGGTGTCCTAAGATCTGCATCAGACCCGGTTGCCACGGCGGAAATCTACGACCCTGCCACTGGCATCTTCACTATGACCGGCGCAATGGCGACGGACCGCGAACGACATACGGCAACGCTTCTCGCCGACGGTAGGGTGCTGATCGTCGGCGGCACAACCTCCACGGGCACGACTGCAACTGTGGAAGTTTACGACCCATCTACTGGATCGTTTTCGGTTACCGGATCAATGGCCGAAGCCCGAACTTTCCATACAGCGACGCTGTTACCGAACGGGAAGGTGCTGGTAGCAGGTGGCGGCGACGAAAATTCCACCGCGGAGGTCTACGATCCGGCGAGCCGGCTCTTTCAGCATTACCGGTGGGATGGAAATCGGGCGCTCGGGACACACCGCAACGCTGCTCCCGAATGGGAGCGTATTGGTTGCGGGCGGCGGCATTTTTGCCGGTCTGGCGTCCGCGGAGTTGTATCAATGAAGAATTATATCAATGAATTAGGATGACGGGCATCGGGCCAGATAGACGAACGCAAGCAAAAAACAGAGAAGAGGAGAACACCATGATTTCCAAAATGTTTCGCATCGCTTTAATGATTGTTCTTGCCAGCTTTGCGCTCAGTTCCGCTGCTTGGGCGACCTGTTCAAACGCCTCTCTGAGTGGCACCTACGGGTTTCTGCACGGCAACACAGATAGCAACGGCACCCCTACCTCCGCCGCCGTGAGCCAGCTCACGTTTGACGCAACCACAAGCACGTTTACCGGAGAGACGACAGCATCCCATGACGGCGTGATTGCCACCGCGCCTCTCACCGGAACATACACAGTCGCCTCGAACTGCACCGGCACAGGTTACCCCGCTGGAGGCAGCCCCTTCTCCTTTGTGGTTACGTCAACAGGGTTTTTGGCCCTCCACCTATTTGCGGAGGGATTCGCGGTGAAGCAGGGCTCCCCGACCTGCACCAATGCCGGAGTTGAGGGTAGTTTTGGGTTTGAAACAACCGGCGTCTTCCTCGCAGCGGTGTCCGCCCCAGCGGTGGCTTTCATTGGTGAGTTGAAGTTCACGGTCGACCCTTCTGGAGAAGGAGTGATAAGCGGACACGTAGCGGCTAGCGAGGATGGCAAGTTTCATAGTGTTCGAAGAAGTCACAGGGTCTTACTCGGTCGATGCGAACTGCACGGGCACAGCTACGATAACCCCGAAAGGCAGGTCCGACACTGAATTTCAGCTTCGTGGTTGTCGACGGTGGGAAGGAAATGCTGGTTATCGAGACGGACGCCGACACGGTTGTCAGTGGTACGCTGCAGCGGTCACGCTTCGCGGTGAGCAACGGTTTCCAGTCCGGTCCAAATGATAATTCTCGGACATGCACTCCTTTGCGCCCGGACTCGTTCGAATCGTGCGCAATGCATCTCCCATCCGACGAGAATTGCGGTGATTCTTCATCGAATCCTGTCCCCTTCAATCAGCATGGGCTGCCTTTTGCTTCCCTCACCCGTCGGGGAAACAGGTTAAGCGCTCTTCTAGCCCAGCTTCCTGATAGCGTTTGAGTGTCCACTCACACATACTTCGTCTACACGGCATACTGACCGGACGCTTACGGAGAAGGTGGTGTTTCAACCGAAACTGGTGATCAGCCTAAGTTGAAATAGTCGCCAATCCGGCACTTAGAATTGGCCCTCTCCATCAATGAAAGGCCGTGTTGTAGGCGAGATATGGTCCAAAAATCAACCTGAAAACTCGTCACCAATTCGTCACCAAAACTAGGCCATTTATCGCTGTATTTTGTGGAGTCAGAACCGGAAAAGCAAAGCAGGCAAAGAGCTTAGCTTTCTGACTACGCAATTGACACGGTAGAGGTCTGGGGTTCGAGTCCCCACGGGCCTACCATATCTTTCAATGGGTTAGAGCGAAAATCCGAAAAAGCTCCAACCCACAATTCAACCCACAACTTCATTTTATTGCACCATTCCTGAACTCACTCCCACTGCTTCCAGGAATTGACCCTGCGCTCCCCGAGCTTCGTCGCTGTCTTTTTGGGTGTAAAGATCAAGCGTCGTCTGAACTCTTGAGTGACGCAAGATTCCTTGCACGGTCTTAGGTTCGACTTTTGCCTTGTTCACTAGCCAGTTGCTGAGCGAGTGACGGAGGTTGTGAAGTCCGAACCTTTGACCATCCTGAATCTTCACCCCAGCTGCTTTCGCGGCTGGTCGGAGATGGTCAGCAACAAATACAGAAGAGGACAGAGGCACGCGACCATGGGCCTTAAGGGAAGGAAATACAAAGTCGTTCTGCTTCCGGTAGGGCGTCTGGCGGTGCCATCTTTGCAGATGATGCGCCAAGGCAGGGTGCATCGGCACATACCCGTCCGACGCTTCGGTCTTGGTGTCACCATCCTTTCCCTTTGACCAGCGTTTGGAAATCCGGATTCTGTCTTCTACCCACATGATGTCCGCCCATCGCAGCGCCAAGATCTCTGAGGATCGGAGTGCCGTCGCTGCGCAGGTGAGCACCAGCGTGAAGTGAAGACTGTCTGTTAGGAATTTCAGTATGCTTAGCGTTTGGGCTGGAGTGATGACGATTGCTCTATAACTTGATTTGCAGCGCGTTTCGACGTGCGCCACGGGGTTTTTCGTGACCAATTCATGCACAATACCGACCTTGTAGATCCGACTCATAATGCCTCGAATTTTTGAGATCGTCGGCCACGCAAGCTTTGATTCGATATTCAGTGATTTGAGCCATCGCTGAATATCAAGCGGCTTGATATCGTCCGCAATTTCCGTGCCCCAGCGGTCAATGAGGTAATTGCGGACGGTACCTTCCGTGATGGACGTTGTGTTTTCCGACTTCGGGCGGACAGCGTCTGCACCGAAATCAGCCTTAAGGTAATGCTCCGCGAGGGCGTTGAACCTGAGGCGGCTCGTAGATGGAGCATCGTTGATACGAACAAGAATTCCGAGTCGGTCCACCTCGCGCCACGCGGCCTCATCCTTCGGAAATTTCTGGACAAGTCCAATTGGCGTATTGTGTTCGACACGTCTCCCGTCCGTAGTCGCAACCCGGTATCTGAGCACCCAGGTTTCTCCTTCCTTGCGGTGTACTTTCTTTAGTGATCCTCGCTGATAAGCCATATTCCTCTTTTCAGCGGGGACTGCCAGATTCGATCGTACACGGTTTCCGCAAATTTGGAATTGGGTTCTCAACTCTCTCTATAACGGCGGCAAGTTCCGAGAGGCGAAAGACCCAGACTTTCCGTTTGCTTCCGGTGCCGAGTGAATAGGCTCCGGCGATTCCCCTTCGGGCAAGCTCTAATAGATAGCGGCGCTTGACACTGAGGAACAGAGCTGCCTCGTGGGCCGAAACAAACGGCTCCGGGGTTGTAGGTACAGACGCGAAAGTATCGCTTGAAGGAAACGTTGTATTTTTCATGAGGCCTCTTTGTGGCAATCGAAAATCTTGCTGTGTTTGTATTCATCTCTGTCTGAATCGTATCCATAGATTTCAACGGTTTCTGAAACGAAACGCTGCCCTGGCCGACGTTCGAGCTGAATGATGACGTTGAGCGAGTCGCCGATGTTTGTCTTGATGGCGCGATAAGGGAGTTCGACGCCGCTTTGGAGAACACAGCTCGTGAATCTTGAGATGGCTTGTTGAGCAGAACTCGCGTGAACAGTCGAGAGCGTACCTGAGTGGCCGGTGTTGAGAAGTTGAAGCAAGTCGAATGCTTCACCTCCGCGAATCTCTCCGAGAATGATTCGGTCAGGACGGTGCCGGAGTGACGCCTTCAGCAAGTCGCGGATCGCGACGGCGGGAAGACCTGCCTGTGCCTGACGAGCCTCAAAGCGGACCAGGTTTGGTTTTTCGAGCTGAATCTCTGAAGTGTCTTCAATGAGGAGAATTCGGTCCTCATCCGAAATGAGTTTCCCCAATGCGTTCAAGAGAGTTGTTTCCTGTGCGGCACTATTCGTATCAAGCCCGATTCCCTTGCTCACAACGAATGCAACGGCCTCAGCCTCGGTTTCGCGTACGCGCTGAGTCGTCTGTAAGCGCCGCGCATCGCGGTGAAGCATCTCATGCGCAAGTTCATGGACCAGCGTTGAGAACTGCTCTGCCGGTGCCATTCCGGGCAGTAGGATGATCTTCTTCCCGCAGGACATGCCCTTTGCCGGAGCGATTTCAGCTGAGTATTCGAGAGTGATGCCCTGTTCACGAACAAGCTCTTCGAGGCGAGAGAAGTATTCGCTCGGTTCACCCTGAGCGACACCGATGGTCGGGAGCGGAGCGCCATCGTTTTGGCTGACATCGAAGACGTATACGGCACGAAAGCCAAAGATTCGGGATTCTTTCTCGGTCGAGCGCGCATCCGCAGACTCAACTTTCCGGAGGAGTGGAGCGAGGATCATGACGCCTTTTTCGCCCTTCTTGACAAAGCGGTCCAGTGAGCGCCATGCGTGGAATCCTGCTACACGCGTAGCTTGCGGGCATTGCCGAGCGATGAGCATAATGTTTTGGAAGCTGTAGCGGTGGAACTTCGCCACGGCGGCGAGGTAGTTCGTGAGCGCTTCGCTCTTTCCAGCCTTCAGCGCTTCGATGAGCTGCTCAATGGCTTGATTTGTGATGTTCTTGATGTTTTCTGAATTCATTTTCTTTGTCCTTTTCTGTGAGTTGAGAGTTGGTTCTCTCACCCAGAAAGGAGAACCAATTCGCAACGGACTCACGGAAAGGACAAGGCGCGAAGCAGCAGGAATTTGCGGCTGGAGCGGATGGCAACGGTCGTGACAGATCGGTGTTTATCTGGCGCGGCTGTGTGCTAGCGGAAGCCACCTCTTCTCACAAAGCAAGCTCGGGGCAAGACATGAATTGTGCGTCCCGCCTGGAAGTAGTTGCGACGGTCGCACCGTGGCGAGAATATGGCGAGATAATGGCGAGAATGTGTTAGGATCATGGCGAGGTAAAAGGCGAGAATATGGCGAGAATCTACATCCACGAACGCGCTGATTGGCCTAAGTTTAGGTGGGACACTACGGGCCTCGCTCCCCTACTCTCCGGCGTGAGGCTGCGGCAGGGGCTATTGCTCGGGAAAATGCAAAGCTACGGATTCGCTTCACAGTGGACCGCAACCCTCAAAGTGCTTACGGAAGAGACCGTCAAATCGAGCGCTATCGAAGGGGTAGCGCTAGACCCGGAAAATGTCCGTTCGTCGATCGCCAAGAAACTCGGCCTAGATGTTGCCGGGCTCAAAGCGCACAAAGACCGGAATGTCGACGCTGTTGTGGAGATGATGCTCGACGCGACGCAGAAATTCAACGAGCCGCTCACAAAGAAACGCTTGTTCAGGTGGCACGCGCACCTGTTTCCAGGCGTCCGAACAACTGCTGATAGATTTCGCGTTGGAGCATGGCGAGATGACGGCCACGGGCCGATGCAGGTTATCTCAGGGCCCATCGCTCGCCCAAAGGTTCACTTCGTCGCACCAGCAGCAAGCCACCTCGATACGGAAATGGGAAAGTTTCTGAAATGGTTTGAGAGCAACGAGCAAGAAGATCCTCTCTTGAAAGCCGCCATCGCCCACTTGTGGTTTGTCACGATCCATCCATTCGAGGATGGCAATGGGAGAATCGGAAGAGCCATCGCGGAACTGTGCCTCACAAGATCAGATCGCAGCGTACAACGGTTCTACAGTATGTCGTCGCAGATTCTCGAAGAACGAAAGAACTACTACGAAGTTCTCGAAAAGACACAATCTGGATCGCTTGACATCACGGAATGGCTGACCTGGTTCCTCGAATGTCTCGATCGAGCCATAGGGCAATCGAATCGAATCACAAGCAGCGCATTAGAAAAGGAATCGTTCTGGCTGAACTTGAAAGAGCAGAACGTCACTCTGAATGCTCGCCAGAAGAAGGTTCTGAATAAACTGTTCAGTGGCTTCGAAGGAAAGCTCACCCGAGAAAAGTGGATGAAGCTAACGAAAGCGTCGTCACGAACAGCGCTTCGAGACATTGAAGAGTTGATCGGTCTTGGCGTGCTTGAACAGGAAGAGGCTGGAGGAAGAAGCACTTCCTATAGATTAAAGAAGGTCGCCGAGTGAAACCGCTTGTCCTCGTCGGCTCCCGACTTCTGCTAGTCGAGAAAAGCCGTGGGGTTTGGATTGTTCCCCTCAGTCCAGTTGACTATTGGAAAAGAAGCTGCCTTAGCTTACCACGACAGATTAATAAGGTAGGAGGCTGGAATTGAATCCGCGTGGAGAGCGGCATCACATCAGCCACCGTCCCGGAAGATATCGTCTTCGAGTACAACCATAGATGAAAAAACGACTCCGGATTTCTGGTAGTCGCGCTCTCCCAGAAGCGCGTTCGTAAGAGTTAGCCAGATGTTGGCCGGATACCATGGCATTCAGAAACGCGATTTTGTATATCGCTCTTGGCCTTACTCAGATGTTTGGAGGCGACCGGCTAACCTTCTTGCTTCGTGCGCCGTTGTCGCAACAACCAAGTCCAAATGAGGATGACTGCTGAAACCGCGACGATCATCTCTGCCCAGACAAACGATAAATAGTCACCAAGGACACCAAGTGGCGGTACGGCCGGCTGAGCATTGCGCAGAGCGGGCAAACCGAAGAGAAGAGTCACGCAAAGTGACAATGGCAAAAGTTCGATCCCCTCAGCCGAAGTCAACGCACTGAAGCTCATCAGGAGAACGCTCATGGCCAGGCTCATCATCAATACCATGATCAAGATGGATACAATGACTACGTTGTCCGCCCGACGAACGAACAGTTTAAATCCTTCGAGCCCGTTACCAGGGCGCTCCACGCTCTGGCCCTCAAACTTCAAGCCCGGGACAGAAGCGCTAATTGACGACACAATCGGCAATGTTACGCTTTCTTGCGGGGCAGCAACTAAGACCCCACTGGCCGTCTCCTCAAGTGGGTTCTGTTTTTTGTTTTTCTTTTCCACTTGTGTTTGTGGTGGCTTAGTGTAGCGAGCGCGCTTGGTGACCATCATCCAAATAGAAGTATCGTAGCTATCGGAGGGATATTTGTTCACGTTGCCATCAAGCGGGAAAACTGCTTCGAAGGGATTGATGCGCCGCCCTCGAGGAAGTTCGATCTCCTGCTGTCCTCGGATACCGTTCAGGAAGAGCTTCAGGTCAATCGCCGGTGTTACTGGGTCTTTGGCAAGTTCACCATTGAGGCGGAGACTCACAAGCGCCGTTATCTCTGACTTGGACAGGTCGACGGTAACGATCCGAATCGAAACGCCGACGTAGTCACCGGTAAGAGGCGTTTCCTTCAACTGCAAAGATCGCCGCTCGCTCTCGTGGAGGTTTCGGAGCAAGGTCACTGAATACACCACTATCACGAGAACGGTCAGTCCAATCTGCAATCGTTTGGTGCGACTTAGCATTGGCTCTCACTCCAGCGAAGATCTTCAGCATCACGGGAAAAGTGCTAGCGGTTTCCAAATCTGTAAGTTATTCCTGAACTCGTGCCGTAGTCGCTGGTAGAGAAGCCTGTAGGGGGCTGATTGTCCCAGTTGCCGTAGAACGATAAGTTCCACGTGAACTTGCTCCAAAGCTTGACGTAGTAGGCGACGTTAAGATTAGTGTGGATACGCCCGGGATCTGAAAGGGCAGGCAGAATAGTTGCGACGACGTCGAGGTTGGTCTTGTCGAAACGGAACAGACTCATCTTCGCGACAATTAGAGCCGACGTAACCTGCTGATCGGGGGACGCTACTAGTTGCTCGTGATAGGCGATATTTTGCCAAGCGACACCGCCATACACACTGATCATCGTGTTGTTCGTGTTTTTCAAATAGCGACCGATACCGCCGCCGAAAGTGGACTGGAGTTGGATACCCTGCTCAGAACTCTGCAGGAAGTCCAGGAGGCCCGCGTAGTACCAATTGTTCCAGCGAAGGAGACGTTGAGCGGTCAGTTGACTTTCATTCCGGGTGACTGCAGAACTTCCCGTGTTCGAGGAAAAGGAAGAACTATAGGAAACGGCCGCAGACCACCGGGGTCGGGGATAGACGGCATCGGCATTGAGATTGTATTGAACCGATTGGTTGCCTTTGCTGTAAATGGAGTTCATGCCGACCTGGCCATTGAAGCGACGCCAAAAACTAAGTTCTGTTTCTTCCATATGGATGACATGGGTCTTGTCGAGTTCAACTCTGCTTGTTGATTCTTCGAGGACTTCGATCTTCGTAGGTCGTGCTCCTTCAGACGATGGCGTAGACAGACTGCCGGAATAGACCAAACCGCCTTGAGTTTTGACAAGGAATAGCTGCTTGCTTTCGATGTGATCGACTTTGCCCCAGTCGATGGAGACGGTACCAGCAGCATAGTCGAGACTGATTGAAAGAGTGTCAGCATCGAGGCTTTTTACTTCGCACGTGAGGCGGTCGCCGTTGCGCATGACAAGCACGTCCGACTTGTCGCGGGCGAGAAGAGGCCCAGCAAACAACAACAGGAAACCCATGTAGAGTAGTTTCGGATTCATGACCGTAATGGCTCCCCTGAGCCTGACGTCCGAAGCGCAACTGTTTCCAGAATACAGAGCGAGTACGTTATCAACTTAGTTCTGGGCTGTCTCACTCGAGCCGGCGGACGTGTCCTCCGGCCAGCTATCGTTTGTGCGCGTCCATGTCTTGTCGGGGTTGTACAGTTCCATGTCCTTAAAAAGCTTGAGTGTGTCCGGACCTAAGTCCTTCTGATAGACGACACCTTCGTAGCCGACGATGAACGTTTTGACTCCAGTGACCCGATAGTCTGCCGGGGCAGCCACGAGTGCAAAGCCACCGATCATGGCACCCTCGATTACAAAATTGAGTTTGCCGAGCGGGGCTGCGGGGCCCTGTCCTTTCAGGATCTTGAAGTAATATCCGTGGAACGGCTTGGAGTGATCGGTGTAGCCTTCCGCCAAAGCGTCCGCGAGTTCATCAGCGCGAGGACCGCCCAAGGTTCCGTCGGGGTTCCGCCAAACGAGCCCATCTTGTTTTCCCGGTGTGCTCATAACGAGCTGAGCGTACTGATTCACTTCGGAATTATCGTGCCGTTCCATGGCATATTCGTGCTGCGATACCACATAGCTGTGGCAGATCTCAATCGCATCCAGTTCATTCGCTCCGATGCGCCGGTAGAGCATCTCCTGGCGTCCGGCATTTGTATCAAAAAACCACTTACCGTTTTTCTTGACGATGGGGATCGGCATCGGCCAGTCGGTGTTGCCGACGACGAGAACTGCCCGGTTGGGGTTTTTCGGGTCGATGTCGATTGAATTGTTCTGACGCGCTTCCGCGACAAATCCGATAACAATGTTCTTGTCTTGAACAGGATCCTCGGTCGACAGCAGATCTTCACCTGCGGGGCCAAAGATTTCCCGCATCGCGGGTACATCGCCTTTTTCCGCGGCGTTAATCAACGCTTCGGCAGCTTCTTTGGGACTGCTGAAGGTTTTCTGAGTTTGTGAAGTAGCGCCGGTTGGCGTTCCCTGCGGAAATGAAAAGGAAGAGAAAAGTAGAGCAAGTACGCAAGAGAGTGTGACCTTGTACACCAACTGCAAGACTTCACCTGCCGAGAGAGTTGACGTTCTTGTGGCCTTCTGAATTGTATTATTCATGGTTTTCTACCTCTTCCTCCCACCGCCACCGCCACTTCGAGAACTCATACTCGAACTTCCGCGTGAGCTACTGGCCTTAGCCGAACTGCCGCTTTTGCCGCTCGAACCGCCACCGAAAGCGCTGCTCTTGTTGTTCGCGGAAGATGAAGTTGTTCGGTTGCCGCTGCTCGAACCAGTTGGGGAGGGACGGTTTGCGCTGGCCGAACTGCGATCGTTAGAGCGCGGCTGTTGTCCACCCACTTGGCCTTGGCTGGAGCGCGCGCCGGATTGGCCTCTGTTCCCCGCGTTGGCTTGGTTCTGGCGAGAATTCGATTGATTCTGGCGTGCATTGGCCTGACGGTCGGACGCGGATGCCCCTCGACTGGTGCCGCCATATTTATTGGCGGTGGAGCGATCGGAGTAGGGCGCTGCGCCACGGTGTTGCGGATTATGTTGCCAACTGCCCCCGCCACCGCCGCTTGTATTCACGCGGTTCCCGCCGCTTACGTTCGTGTTTTTATTGAAGTTGTTGTTGACGTTAACGGTGACGTTATTATTGCCACCCCATCCGCAGTTATAACCCCAGCCTCCGTGATAAGCCGCTCCCATTGCCATGCCGACACCGAAAGCAACGGCCATTCCGGCTACGTAAGCACCCGGTGGCGGAGGTGGTGGGTAGACAATTGGTGGATAGGGATAAACGGGGGGGCCGTAGACGACGGTCGGATTATAAGTGGGCACATAAATGACCTGTGGATTGGCCTGTTCAACGATTATGACTTGCTTGCTCTCGACAACTTTTGTCTCCACCTTTTGCTGCTCTGTAGATTTCAGGTTGCCCGCGTCCTTGGCCTTCTTCCGCATGCGCTGGACGGCATCCATCACGTCACTTTGTTGTGCAAGGAAAGCATTGCCGAGGTCGGTCGTCCACTGAATGTCGTTCGCAAGGCGCTTCACTACGTCTGGAAGCGCAGCCATGCCCTGTACGCTGGGGTCCCAAGGCTGTTTTGAGACCGCATCCACGAGTGCCTTATCCTTTAAGTCCTTGTTCTTTCCCAGCCATTGCTGGAGCTGGATGATCTCCAAAGGATAGGTGGATGCAGCGAGGACTTGGGCCAGCATTGGATCCGGATAAAGCGCGATTGGGGCTACCAACGAGTCCAGTTGATCGGGCGGCAGTTTGGCCCCAGTCTCCGTAGATGCTTCAGCAGTTTGTTGCGGCGAAGACTTCGCCGCACCTTGCTGGGCTTGAGCCGCCCATACTGCCTCGCCGGGCATGAGCAAGATCGAACAGAAAATGGCGACGCAGCTCTGGGTGGCTTTCAGGAGAAAACTCGAATTGGCTCTCATCTTTTTCATGACTGAAATTCCCTTCGTGGCTTGACTCTCCAACTATCGGAGTCTCGACCGACTTGCTACTCCTATACGGCGAAATACGGGCTGCTGTGGCGAAAACACTTTCTCAGAGCATCGATCTAACGCTTACGAATGATGCCCTTCTGTTTTTTCGTGAGTACCGGCTTTGTTTCAGTCGATAATGTTCATTCTCATCGCCGAATTCCTGTCGCAGTTCTGTCGGTTAGTTTCGGCCGGCAGCATGAGCCTTGTCCGTGAACGCGGCCTGTCTCCCTGTTTCGAGGATCCGCTTTGCATCGAGGAAACCGTAGAGCTCGATGAGTTGGGCAACGAGTCCGGTCCAACCGGTCTGATGGCTGGCGCCCAGCCCTGCACCATTGTCGCCATGGAAATATTCGAAGAAGTAAATGTTGTCGCGCCAGAACGGATCGCTTTGGAACTTCTCCGTGCCACCATAGACCGGCCGCCTTCCATGTTCGTCGCGCAGGAAGATTCGGATGAGCCGGTTGGAGATCTCTTTACTCACCTCGAAAAGGTTCATGAGCTTGCCGGATCCCGTGGGACATTCGATTTTGAAGTTGTCGCCGTAATACAAATAGAAGTTCAGCAGTGCCCTGATGATGAGTACGTTCATCGGCATCCAGATCGGACCTCGCCAGTTCGAGTTGCCGCCAAACATTCCCGTGTTCGATTCGGCCGGCAGGTAGTCCACTCGGTGCTCTTGGCCACCCACCCAGAAGCTGTACGGGTGCTGCTCGTGGAATTTTGAAAGTGAACGGATGCCGTATCCGCTGAGAAATTCGTTCTCGTCGAGCATCTTGGTAAGGATCCGGCGGAGCCGTTCTGGGTTGACGAGGGCCATAATCCCCCGCTCCGCCACACCAAAGTGTCCCGGCCCCGTGGGGTGGATGGTCCGTGAGAGTTCGGGTATCCGGCGTACCCGCTCGCTGATCTGCGTCATCACCCCGGGTATGCGGTCTCGCGTACTAGCCTCGACGATGGTTGTCGCGCAAAGAGGAAGAAGTCCGACTAGCGAGCGCACCTTGAGCCGTGTCGCAGTGCCGTCCGGGAGCCGTAGCAGGTCGTAATAGAAACCGTCCTCTTCATCCCACATACCGTCCGATTCCGGCTTGTTCATGGCCGACGCGATGAAGTAGAAGTGCTCGGCGAACTTTACGATCATGTCCTCGTAGGTGGTGTCGTGAAGACTGAGCTCGAACGCGAGTTCCAACATGTTCTGACTGAAAAGTGCCATCCACGCGGTGCCATCCGCCTGCTCCAAGTGGCCACCGGTGGGAAGCGGCGCACTGCGGTCGAACACGCCGATGTTGTCTAGGCCGAGAAAACCGCCCTCGAACACGTTCTTGCTGAAACGGTCCTTGCGGTTCACCCACCAGGTGTAGTTCAGCAAAAGTTTCCGGAATGTTGTCCTCAGGAAATCAATGTCTGTCTTGCCGTGCAGGGCCTGCTCGGTCTTTTGCAGAAAGTATGTGGCGAACGCGTGGACCGGGGGATTCACGTCGCTGAAATTCCATTCATAGGCAGGCATCTGACCGTTAGGGTGCAGATAGTTTGCATGGAGCATCAACTCCATCTGCTCCTTGGCGAAATCCGGGTCGACGATAGAAAGTGGAAGTGTGTGAAAGGCGAGGTCCCAGGCCGCGTACCAAGGATATTCCCACTTATCGGGCATAGAGATGATGTTCTGGTTCAGCATGTGGAACCATTCCGAGTTCCGCGAATTTCGATAACCGGAATGGAGTGGATTGGAGTGGTGCTCGTCTAACCAGTTGTCACCATCGAAAAAGAAAAACTGCTTGCTCCAAAGCATTCCCGCAAGAGCCTGTCGCATTACTTTGGCCGCGTCTTCACTCACCGATGGGGGCGTGATCGACTTATAAAACTCATCGGCTTCAAGAAGCCGGCTAGCGAACACTTCATCAAATTGCTTTCCGAACAGTTCGCGCTTCAGCTCTCGGGAATTCTTGGAAAGTCGGAGGCGAATCACTTTGGATTGACCGCCATCTATCTCAATTCGGTAGTGTGCCGCAACCTTGGTGCCTTGCTTGTCGGCGTTCACCGCGCCTTTGGTGCCCTGGACCACCCAGTTGTTGATACCGTCTTTGGCGTAACTGCTCTCGTTCTTTTGCCCAGGAAAAAGCCGCTCGTGGTTTGTTTCATTCTCGGTGAAGAGCAGCGGCACTTCAGCCTCGCAAGAAAGCACGAATTCACCTAACAACGGATGCGTCGCCGCAACCGCACTCGTGCCTGGGGCTGCTTCGATTTGAGTGAGGCTTGGTTTCTTAGAAGCCCTATTTGATTCGGCAATCCACGACGACCAGTCGTTTCGGAACCATAGCGTCGGTAAAAGATGGAGTTCAGCCGTTTCCGGTCCTCGATTGAAAGCAGTGATTCGGACCAGGATGTCTTCCGGACTGGATTTGGCATACTCCACGAAGACGTCGAAATACCGATCTTCCTTGAAGACACCTGTATCGAGGAGTTCATATTCCATTTCGTCTTTCGAACGATGGCGGTTCGTCTCCACCAAGTCGCCATAGGGAAAGGCCGCTTGAGGATATTTATAGAGATACTTCATGTAGGAGTGCGTCGGCGTGCTGTCGAGGTAAAAGTAATATTCCTTTACGTCTTCGCCGTGATTGCCCTCGTTGTTGGTCAATCCAAAGAGCCGCTCTTTAAGAATTGGATCTCTGCCGTTCCAGAGCGCCAGCGCAAAGCAGAGATGCTGTTTGTCATCGGAGATCCCGGCGATGCCGTCTTCGCCCCAGCGGTAGGCGCGTGAACGAGCCTGGTCGTGGGTGAAAAAATTCCATGCGTCTCCATTTTCGCTGTAGTCCTCGCGGACTGTTCCCCATTGTCTCTCGCTGAGATAAGGCCCCCACTTTTTCCAGGGTATCCCTGCTTCGCGCTCGCTCTTTAATCGCGTTTGTTCTGCAACCTCAATCTTGGACGAGGGAGAGTCGTTCTGTAACGCCTGTTTCGCAACGCTTTCATCTAATTTCATGGCTTCATCTCCTCCCACGCTCCGTCACGTAGAGCTCCTTGTAGCTGGCGTAACCGGTGGCGATTGCAATCCGTGACGACCTCACTCCGACGAGGAGCGGGCCACCGCCACGAGCTCGATACCATTGGCAACCTGCACAGTCCAGAACCGCAGCACTGGCGGAATGCGGCTCGTTTCCATCATCAGTAATAGCTGCTTATAAGAATCCGACTGCAAGTGGCGGATTAAGTCCTCCTGCGTCTCCCAATTTGCCTCGACGAGAAGTTCATCCAGGTCTTGCCAGTTTTGCAGTAGCCGACAGCTCAGACATCCGGGCTGTACCTGGGTCGGACCGATCAGAGACGACAGCGCGCTTCCCAGTTGCTTCCTTTTGCCGGAAGGTGCAGAAACACTCATCTGCTCGATAATCATTTCGCCTCCATTCCGTCGAAATCGTCATCGACCCGCGTAGGCTTCCAACGCGCGGCGCATTGCGGGCGGTCCCTGATGAAGATATCGAGCGATATAGATGCAAGAGATTGACCGAACATGCGGCTATTCGACGAACGCAGATAAGACTCGTGGATAGAACGTTATTCGGGGGAAATCAGTGGACGGAAACACATTCCGGCACTTGCAGCGTTGGAATTTAACGAGGAATCTCCAACAGGTTGGAGATTTTACTTAGGCCGGCCAATGCCCAACTTCTTCATTCTTGCTTCGAGTGTGGTAGGTTTCACGCCGAGTATCTCCGCCGCACCGCGCTTGCCTCGGATCCGCCAACCCGTCGCTAACAACACATTGCGGAAATACTCCGCTTCAACCTCTTCGAATCGGCGGAGGCTCTTATTCGGCTTCTGATCCATCTCCGGTACCTCCGCTCGGAAGACGGAACCGCTACTAAGGATGAGGTTTCTCTCGATGACATTGCGCAACTCGCGTACGTTTCCTGGCCATGAATACTTCTGAAACTCCTGCATAGTAGAAGCATGTACGACATCGATGCTTCGCCCCATTCGCTGGCTAAGATCCTTCAGAATGTGCCAAACGAGTGCGGGAATATCCTCGCGGCGTTCCCGTAACGGCGGGATAACGATTGGGAAAACGTTGAGGCGGTAGTACAAATCTTCCCGGAACTTGCCCTCGTTCACCATCTGTCGAAGGTCGCGGCTGGTAGCCGCGATCACTCTTACATTTACCTTGATTGTCTTTGGACTACCGAGCCGCTCGAACTCGCCTTCTTGTAAAACACGCAGCAGTTTGGATTGGACTTCGGGAGGCAGTTCGCCGATTTCGTCGAGAAAGATCGTGGACTGGTCTGCCAGTTCGAATCGGCCGATTTCTCTCGCCAAAGCTCCAGTGTACGCACCTCTCTCGCGTCCGAATAGTTCGCTCTCTATGATCGTTGCGGGAAGTGCTGCGCAATTCGTCTTGACCATGGAGCGTCTACTGCGTCTGCTCATTTCGTGGACGGTCCTGGCGATCAACTCTTTGCCGGTCCCTGTCTCCCCTAGAATCAAAACTGACGAATCCGTACCCGCAACCTGCTCCGCCTTTTTCAGGACGCCGCGAATCGCCGCACTATTGCCCACCACTCCCGTGTGGCTGTGCTCAAGTTTGATCTCCTCGCGGAGATAGCTGTTTTCCACCTCAAGTTGTTCTTTCAAGAAATGAATCTCAGCATAAGCGCGGTGCAGTGTTTCATCTGCTCGTTTCCGAGCTATAGCATTGGCAAAAACATCCGCCGCAGCCCGAAACCGCATAATCGTCTCGGCATCCGAAAGCCGGCGCTCGCGGAAGCTGACACAACTTGACATCGCCACCGCACCGATTAGCTTGCTTTCCACGTGCATAGGAACGATCAGCGACGACTTGATTCCCAGTAACTCTATGTATTTTCTTTCGATAGTCGCTTCACTTGGAAATTCGTCTGCCGCGTTCAGCAGTATGGTTTCGCCCATCTTGATGCGTTGTGGAGAGCCACGGTAGTGACTCTTTCACAGCACGTTTGGCGGTCAGCGGAAACCCCTGCCGAGCCCATGAATGAGTGACGACCGGATCTCCTGAGGTGGGATCAATCACAGCTATCGAGGCGCGATCTCCTCCCATGGATTCTGCCAGAGCGGCCAGTCCGTTCTCGATCTCTCCATCCACACGGTCTGGTGCCAGGTTGATGAACGTCGCCGAGAGTTTTGCCAGCGCCTTTTCATACTCGACCCGTCTGCTTAGGTTTTCGAGATGAATTGCTTCGCTCGTTTCGTGGCAGAACGCGTCTATCGATAACTCGGAGGGAGCAATCACTGGTTCAGAAATTGTGGATTCCAAACTGGTTTCAGGTGGGGCCAATAGACTTCGACTGGCGTCAGTCATTTTGTCAACTCCGCATTAGACCCGGATGGAGGTTGAGCATCACCTCAAAAGCGGCCGAACGCGCGTTAGCGGAGCGATGCTACGCAGGTGGGAACGAAAAAGGAACAAATCTGTTAGCTGAACAACTAATATAAGCAATCTTAACACGAAATGTCCAATAGGTTGGAGATTCTCCAACTCCAGCCAACCTTCTTCGCCTCGGATTCGGCGGCTGAACTGCGTAACTTGCAAAGGAAAAAGCACTTTTGTGAGTAATCGGGACGTTCCGATTCGGTGCAGCACGTGCGTTGATAGGGTTCTGGAGCGCGGTTTGATGATCCTCAACGAAATTAATTATTAGGTCCTTAGCCAAACAAGATGCAATTGGGACGCAGCCGCCTGCTTTCCCGTAGATCTCACAAGAAAGGAACTGCAAATGGCAACCACCATCGTGCAACAGAAGAAGCTAACCACAGTACCGTTGGATTGGAAGGAGGTTTACTACACCAATTGCCCCCTCGTATCCGCCAGCAACGTGGACCAGGAGTTAGGCTGGACTAAGGAAGAGTACAAGAAGATTGGGATTCAGTATCTCTACCTTCGTTCCCGCGCCGAGAACGATTGGTACCCACACTACATCCACAACCTCGACAACATGATTCGCTTCGGCGGATTGTTTCCACCGATTCACGTTCACGCCGACATTCGCAGGACGAGGCTTTTGGGAGTGACGCATGCTCCCCGTGAAGGCGGAGTGATGCTGGTGCGTTCGCGGGACGATATTTACCGGATGAACGATCTGAAGGGCAAAAAGATCGGACTCTCGCGAAGCCAGAACAAGATTAAGACCGACTGGTGGGGTATCCAGGAAGAACAGGGCATCGAGTTGATGCTTCGCCTGAATGGCATGACACGCAAGGACGTCCAGATCGTCGAGTTCCCCTACCCAGATGATTGGTACGACAAACCGGAAATGATGGGTCCACTGATGGAGAATCCATCCGAATTGTGGCTGCGCCGCGATCACAAACACGACCTCGCCTTCCGCCCGTTGGAAGCAGCGCTGGAAAAGGGCTCCATCGACGCCATGTACATGCAAACCGGACCCTTGCAACAACTCTCCGAGGCGACCGGAAAGTTCAAGGCCATTGAAGACCTATCCCGCCATCCGGACTGGACGTTACAGGTTGCCAATATTCCTGCCGCCATCACCTGCAGCGACGTCATGGCCGAGAAGCATCCCGAACTGGCAGTTACCTTCATGAAAGGCATGATCAAAGTAGGCCGGTGGGCCAACGAACACAAACATGCTGCCGCGGCGATTCTCGACAAGCAGACCTTCTACCTGGACGTGGATCACACGTACCGCGGCATCAAGGACATCGATATGGTGCCCAACCTTTCTCCGCAAAATCTGGTCTCCGTCGAAATCGGAAAAGATTTCATGCTGAGCCACGGCTACATCAAGCATGACTTCGATGTCCAGAAGTGGGCGGCGCCGGAGTTTCTCGAACAGGCAGCGAAGGAACTTCTCGAAGAGCGCTGGAAGAAGGTAACGACTTCCAAGCTCCCCGAGGGGACTCAGTTGCACCTCGGGTAGTCGCTAGATCTCGATTCTACGCTACGCATAGAGTCTAACCGGCGGGTGTGTCCAGTATCCATTTTGGTGAAGAGCTGCCGCCGCAGTTCTTCACAACTTTGATTGAGAAAATTTGAAAGAGGAGAGCTATGACTTGTTCCAAATCGATTCGAATTCTGTCCGGTTCACTAGTTTTGTTGCTTTTTGTCTCGCTACAGTGCGCGATTGTTTCCGCGCAAACCAAGCTCGAAGGAGTCATTAAGGGCCGGAGCGGAGCCGAGATCATTCTACAAACGACGGAAAATCCAAAGGTCGTCGTCATGCTGACCGACAGTACGGATGTCGCTCAGGTCCAAGGCATGCTCAAAGCACGTAAGAAAGAAATGTCCATGGCTGCTCTCGTTCCGGGACTTCCCATACAAGTTGAGGGAACCTACAACGAGAAAAATCAACTCGTCGCAAAAACTATTCGATTTAAAGGCAATGATTTTGAACAGGCGCAGGCAATTCAGGCGGGATTATCCGAGACCTCTCAGCAGGCCCAACAGAATAAAGAGGAATTAGAGAAACAGAATGCCGCCCTTGCGGCACAGAATGCAGCGCTGAAAGAACAGCAGGAAGCGTTGAATGAGCAGGAAAAGAAGGTAGCGGCAAATAAAGCAGCCATCGCCGCGAACAGTGCGCGATTCGGTCAGCTCAATGATTACTACATCATGGATGAAGTGACGGTGTATTTCGCAAACGGCAGTGTAAAGGTTGATCCCAAGTACAACCCACAACTCGTCGCGTTGACCGAAAAGGCCAAGGGCGTCAACGGCTACATGATTCAGGTCAAAGGGTACGCATCCGCATCCGGCAGCGTTCAGCTCAATCAGAAGCTAAGTGAAGAGCGTGCCAGCAATGTAACGAACATCCTGCTGCAACAAGGTCATATTCCTCTGACCAATATGTTGGCGCCCGGCGCAATGGGTGAGAGCCGCCAAATCACGAACAAAGATAAGTCAGCGGAGACCGAGGCGGAAAACCGCCGCGTCGTTGTCCGGTTACTGCAGAACAAAGGCATCGCGGGAATCTAGCGGCTCGCGATCGCGAATAGCTGGAGTGAACGGTGTTGAGCCAGGAAAAAGGAACCGCCATGAAACTTCTGTTTACTTTGATTGTCGCGCTCGCGGTAATTAGCCCGCTTTGCGTCGCTCAGAGTACGGCCAATTCCAAAGATTGGAATGCTGACGTCTCCGTCTACGTGCTCGCTGCTGGGATGTCGGGAGATGCCACAATTCACGGCATCCCAGCAAACGTCGACGTTCCATTCAGCAAGATATGGGACAACCTCGAGGCCACTGGCATGGGTCGCGCGGCAGTCTGGTATCGCCACTGGGGCATTTCCACGGACGTAATCTACATGCAACTCGGAGCAACAAAGAACAACGTAAGTGTGAATTTTGATCAATGGCTTGTGCAACCTGTCGTTGAGTACAAAGCCACTGACTGGCTCAGCCCCTATGCCGGTGCGCGCTACCTTCGATTGAACGGCTCGATCAACGGTCCCTTGGGAAGAACGCCTTCGGGCACACAGGAATGGTGGGATCCAGTGATCGGCGCGGATATGCGGCTGCCTGGCTCCTCTAAAGTTGGGCTTCATCTTCGAACCGACGTTGGAGGTTTTGGCGCAGGTTCTACCATCAGTGCTCAGATCGAACCCCTGCTGGATTGGCGCCCTAAAAACTGGGTTTCCCTCCAAGCCGGCTATCGCTGGTTCTATGCCGATTACCAGACCGGTTCAGGATTGAACCTTTTCCGCTACGACGTTTGGACACAGGGACCGCAGCTTGGAGTGACATTTCATTTTTAGCTTATATGGAAGGATAGCTAGCAAATGCTGAGTGTTTCCTTCCCGGGGGGCGTTTTATGAAAGTTATTATTGTTGGCGGAGTGGCGGGTGGCGCTTCCTGCGCGGCACGACTGCGCAGGCTCGACGAAAAAGCGGAAATCGTGATGGTAGAGCGCGGCCCGTTTGTATCGTATGCGAACTGCGGTCTTCCGTATCACGTTGGCGGGGTGATTGAGAAAGAGTCGAGCCTGATTGTCGCCAGCGAACAGTTTTTCCGTTCGGCGTTTGCAATCGATGCAAGGACAAACTGCGAAGCGATTTCAATCTCTGCAAAAAAGAAGACTGTAGATCTGCGTAATGTCAAAACGGGTGAAGTGACAACCGAGTCGTACGACAAGCTTGTGCTCTCCCCGGGTGCTCCTTCGGTGCATCCTCCCCTGCCCGGCATCGATCTGCCTGGGATCTTTCATGTACGGACTGTTCCAGACGTGAAGAAGATTCGCGAATGGATTGAAAAGGGCACGACCTTTCTTGCGGGAATGTCCAACTACTCGGGCATTCAAATGCTGAAGCCTACACGGCGCGCGGTGGTCGTGGGCGGTGGCTTCATTGGCCTCGAAATGGCCGAGAATCTGGTGCATCTAGGCTTCGATGTAACTCTTATGCAGAAACTGCCGCAACTTCTCGGTCCGATCGACCCGGAGATTGCGCAGCTTGTTGAGGGACACGTCAGAAGGCATGGAGTCAAACTGGCGCTGAATGACGGAGCGACAAGTTTCACTCAACTGGAAGGCGGAGCGTTGAACGTCCAGACGATTTCCGGGAAGTCCTACCCCGCCGACGTGGTGATCCTCGCGATCGGTGTGCGCCCTGACACAACGCTTGCAAAAACAGCGGGAATCGAAATTGGCGAGCGCGGAGGAATCCGCGTTGACGAGCATATGCGCACCAGTGATCCGGACATTTTTGCTGTGGGCGATGCTATTGAAGTAAAGGATTTCGTTACTGGTCAGTGGAGTCTCATAGCTCTGGCTGGTCCAGCAAATCGCCAGGGACGAATCGCAGCTGACGTGATTGCCGGTCGCGATTCTCGCTATCGCGGTACGCAAGGCACCTCGATCATCGGACTTTTTGGTGGTGCGGCCGCGTGGACCGGTGCCAGCGAAAAGTTGCTCAAGAAACTCGGCGACAAAGACTACGAAAAACTCTACCTCTTCCCAAATTCACATGCGGGCTATTACCCAGGCGCGAAGATGCTCGGCTTTAAAGTACTTTTCCGCAAAACTGACGGGCGCTTACTCGGTGCTCAAGCCCTCGGCGAAGATGGTCCCGCGGTGGACAAACGCATCAGTTCGCTGGCTCTAGCTATCCAGATGAAGGCCACCGTCTACGATCTCGAGGAAGCTGAACTTTGCTACGCGCCGCAATTTGGAAGTGCAAAAGATCCCGTTAACTTCGCTGGAATGGTGGCCGCGGACGTTCTTCATGGCGACATGCCACTCAGCCACTGGGATTCACTGGACGGCGCATTCCTTTTGGACGTGCGCGAGTCGGTAGAACTGGCCGTCGAGAGCGTCCCCGGCGCGGTCAACATTCCGATGGGCCAGCTCCGCTCGCGCCTCGGCGAACTCCCACGTGATCGCGAGATCCACGTCATTTGCCGCTCTGGTCAGCGCGCTTACTACGCGACGCGGGTTCTGTTGCAGAACGGATTCAAGGCTAAGAACATTTCCGGCGGCATGCTGTCACGAGCCATGCTTTCACTAGATTTGAGGTAACAGCAAACCAAGAGTAATGGATAGAACGACGCCGGATGTGGGATCGCGAGGAGTGAACGATGGATACGATCGATGAACACCCATCTTCTGAGACGCCGCTGTATCCCGAGTGGCTTGTCGAGTGATTTCTATGATGCGCTGAACACGAAGAAGGAACGAGGTGTTCCATGAATGACATCTGGATGCTCCTTTTTAAGATCTCCCTAGCGGTCTTTATGGTGGGCAGCTTGCTCGAAATGGGGCTCAGGCTCAACCTTCCGGATGCCCTTCGGGGACTCCGAAGTATGCGCTTCGTGGCGTATACGCTGGTGTGGAGCTTCGTCATCTGCCCGGCCTTGGCCTACGCGATCACCCTCGTCATTCCGCTAGAGCCCACTTACGCCATCGGCCTGGTCTTACTGGGAATGGCACCCTGCGCTCCCTTTGTCCCGACTTTGGTGGACAAGGCAAAAGGGGACCTTGGATTCACGGCTGCGTTCATGCTCCTGGTCTCGGCCGGTACTGTGGTTTGCATGCCGCTTACTGTGCCCCTCTTGGCCAAGGGTTTGACAACCAGTGCGTGGGCCATTGCCAAGCCGCTTCTGCTTGTCGTGCTGCTGCCGATGGCCGTCGGAGTGATGATCCGCCGCAACGCGGATGCACTTGCCTCGAAAATGCTGCCCTTCGCAAAGAAGGTCGCGGGGATCGCCGGGCTTCTTTGGGCCGTCTTTTGCCTGATCATCTACGGGAAGGGCCTGCTTAGTTTGGCAGGGAGTTTCGCTGTCGTTTCCGAGCTCATTTTCTTTGGAATTATCTGCTTTGGCACATACTGGCTTGGCATCGGATTGCCGCATGAGCAAAAGGTCGTAGTGAGCGTTGGTGTCACAACTCGCAATCTCGGGGCGTGTCTCGCGCCACTTCTCTCGGCGCCCGACATTGATGAACGAGCCACTCTCATGATCGTGCTGGCACTTCCTATCATGGTGATCGTCACGTTGCTAGGAACGAAATGGTTCTCAGCTCGCGCCGGCGCGACCTCTGTGGGAGGTGCAACATGAGCATTTCGCCGAAGTGGTCCGGCGTTGCCCGTCGTTACTTTCCGATTCTCACCTGGGGAGCGGAATATTCCCGCCGCACGTTTACCAACGACCTGATCGTGGCGGCAATCGTCACGGTCATGCTCATTCCGCAATCGCTGGCCTATGCCTTGTTGGCGGGACTCCCGCCGCAGGTTGGACTCTATGCATCGATGGCGCCGCTCGTGCTCTATGCGATTTTTGGCACTTCACGCACGCTTGCGGTTGGCCCGGTCGCCGTGGCCAGCCTCATGACGGCAGCCGCCGCAGTAAAGGTCGCATCGCAGGGGACTCCGGAATACCTCGGGGCGACCATCGCACTCGCCGCTATCTCAGGATTGCTGCTGCTTGCACTCGGCCTGTTGCGGCTTGGTTTTCTCGCAAACTTTCTCAGCCACCCGGTCATCTCGGGCTTCATCACCGCATCGGGCATCCAGATTGCTGCGGGCCAACTAGCACCGGTTCTCGGTATCCACGCGGAAGGCGAAAGCTTCGTGGACCTTATTAAGTCGATGGTGCCGAATCTCACCCACATCAATCCCTATACTGCGGCGATCGGATTCGCTTCGCTTGCATTTCTCTTCTGGGTGCGTCGTGGCCTGAAACCGCTTTTGCGCCGTTTTGGCGTTAGCGAAAGAGCCGCCGACATTCTGGCGAAGGTTGGACCCGTCGCCGCAATCGCCGTGACTACCGCCGCTGTTTGGGGCTTCGGACTCACGGAACACGGCGTCAGAATCGTTGGCACCGTTCCCAAAGGTTTACCGAAACTCACTTTGCCGCCGTTCAGCGTGGGGCTTTGGACGAAACTCGTTGTCCCCGCGCTGTTGATCTCCATCGTTGGATACGTGGAATCCATCTCTGTTGCGTTGACGCTTGCCGCTAAGCGCCGTCAGCGCGTTGACCCCGACCAGGAATTGATTGCTCTCGGCATGTCAAACGTTGGCGCGGCCATCTCGGGCGGATTTCCCGTCACCGGTGGATTTGCGCGTTCGGTGGTGAATTTCGAGGCCGGCGCCGAAACGCCTGCGGCCGGGGCATTCACGGCGATTGGCATTGCGCTAGCCACTATGTTTCTTACGCCGCTGCTGTACTTTTTGCCGAACGCAACACTCGCCGCGACTATCATCGTAGCGGTCCTATCCCTGGTAGATCTCGGCGCGCTCAAGCGCACCTACGCATATTCCCTAACTGATTTTGCGGCGATGACCGCGACGATTCTCCTCACTCTAATTGAGGGAGTCGAGGCCGGACTATTGGCCGGCGTTGGACTTGCCATCTTCCTTCACCTGTACAGCACTTCGAAGCCACACGTGGCGGTCGTGGGCCAGATACCCGGCACCACGCATTTCCGCAACATCACGCGCCACGAGGTCGTCACCGATCCCGAAATCCTGTCCCTCCGCGTGGATGCCAGTCTCTATTTCCCGAACGCCCGTTTCCTAGAGGACCTCGTAAACCAGGCCGTCGCCGCCAACCCCGCGGTGCGCCATGTGATCCTCGAATGTCCAGCGGTGAATACGATCGATTACTCCGCCCTAGAAAGTCTTGAAGCGATCAACCATCGGCTCAAAGACGGCGGCATCACTCTTCATCTTTCCGAAGTAAAGGGTCCAATTATGGATCGACTAAAGCGCTCACATTTCCTCGAAGAGCTTACGGGAAAGGTGTACTTGACCCAATTTGAAGCCGTGTCCAGCATCAAGCCGGAACTTGCCCAACGCACGCTCGCGTCAGAAAAAGTTTCGGTAACCGTAGCTTGAAGCCGGTATTTGTTTTGCTGTGAAAGGACTAACAAACATGAGAAGCAATCTCGTTGCACGAATTCTTTGCCTCCTGATGCTCGCAGTATTCCCGGCGGTAAGTCGAGCACAGGCTCCCGTTTTTGAATTTACGCCGGCAGAGAGCGCGATCAAGTTCGACGTTGAGTCGTCGGTAGCTATCGTCGGCAAGTTCGACAAGTGGGAGGCGACTCTGACCTTCACTTCTCCTGAACTTTCGACCGCGGTTTTAGATATAAAGATTCATGCCGGAACGGTAGATACAGGCAGCGGCATGAAGAACGGGAAGTTAAAGAGCAAAGATTTCTTTGATGTTGAGAAGAATCCCTTAATTACGTTTCACTCAGAAAAAGCGGTGCAGACTGGACCTGACACGGTCGTGTTCGACGGCGACTTCACGATCCGCGGGGTAACCAAACAAGAGAAACTGACGTTTGCCATTACCGGTAAAGGAACAGGCACCGGAACACTCAAAGGGACTATGGCTTTCGACCGAAAGCAGTACGGGATGAACAGCGGCATCCCGTTTATCAAGATTGCTAACCGCGTCGAGGTGACTGTCAATCTCAAGGGCAAGAAAATCAGCGGTCCGCCAGTCGCTCTGAAGTAACTGCAGAGCATTCGCCACGCCAGTTCGGTGACAAATGAAACAAAAAGGAGAACAGAACATGCCCGAAACAAATGCCAATCTCCCCAAGGAAAAACAAACCGTCCTGGGGCTTTACGCAACGGCGAAGGAAGCGTACGAGAAGTGGAAGGCCGATCCAGAGAGAGTGATGATCCTCGATGTCCGCACGCCCGAAGAGTATCTCTTCGTCGGGTATCCCACTATGGCGTGGAAAATTCCCGTCGCTATTCAAATCTATGAATGGGACGCCGCAAAAGGGCAATTTCCAATGAAACCCCTGCTCGATTTCGCTTCCAGGGTAAGCGAGGTAGCAAAGCCGGACGCCACCATCTTTGTAATGTGCCGGTCTGGCGGACGAAGCGCCATTGCCACCAACATGCTGGCCAAAGCCGGGTTCAAAAACGTCCATAACATCATTGATGGGATGGAAGGGGATGCAGTCGCAGATCCGGACAGTGTATTTGTGGGTCAGCGCCTGAAGAATGGTTGGAAGAATTCGGGCTGTCCCTGGACCTATAAACTCACTCCCGAGCGCATGGTGCTTCCTAAGGTCAGTTAGGTGAATTCAACGCGATGGGTGTACTTGGTTTACTCATCGATCGCGATGTTTTCGAAAACGTTTTCGACTCGACGAGAATGAGTTAGGGGCCGACAGGTGGACATATACTGGTCAATTCATCTTGACCAAAGTGGGAGTCAATCTCTCTTTAACACACATTTTTCAACCCACAATCCAACCCACAGCATCTGCTGTTTTGTACGACTTCCGCGTATTTTGGCAGTCCCCGCGGTCTTGTAAGTTGT
>CAVUHB010000008.1:0-459697 GCA_963741165.1 Candidatus Acidiferrales bacterium
TGTCATTCGCCAGAACTCTGGCCGGCTGTGAAATCAATAACATAGCTGCCGCCGTCCCGCCAGCTTTCTGTGATAACTCCTGGCCATGTTTCGATTCATCCGCCTGTGCCTCGGAATGCTGGTTCGCTTCTTTCGCATGAGACAGAGTCTGCTCCTCGAGAATCTTGCATTACGCCAACAACTTGCCGTGTTGCAGCGGCGCCGTCGACGCCCGTGCCTGAGCCCATTCGACAAACTGTTCTGGGTCGCCGTCAGTCGCTTCTGGTCAGGCTGGAAACAAGCTCTTATCGTCGTCACGCCTGAAACCGTAATTCGCTGGCACCGAGCTGGTTTTCGCTTGTACTGGAAACTAATCTCTAGAGTCGGGACGCGGGTGGGGAGGAAGCCGACGCCGAAGGAAGTTCGAGAGTTGATCTTCCGGATGGTTGTTGAGAATCCAACTTGGGGAGCGCCGCGCATTCACGGCGAGCTTCTTATGCTCGGTTTTGATCTCTGCGGAGAGAACAATTTCTCGTTGGATGAAACGGGCCCCGAGAGATCCCGAGCCAGCCAAACGCTGGCGTGCCTTCCTTCGAAACCACAGGGAAGCGATTGCGGCCATGGACTTCTTCACCGTGCCAACGATCAACTCTGGCGTGCTCTATTGCTTCTTCGTCATCAGCCACGGCCGTCGACGCATCCTGCACTTCAACGTCACCAAGCATCCGACTAGCCTGTGGGTTGTGCAACAGCTGCGAGAATCGTTTCCGTTTGAATTGGCTCCTCGGTTTCTTATTTTCGACCGCGATGCCAAGTACGGGCTGGAGGTTCCAGTCGCCGTTCGATCCCTGAAGATGAGCCCGGTACGAACGTCCTTTGAAAGCCCTTGGCAGAATGGTGTAGCGGAGCGCTGGGTTGAAAGCTGCCGACGAGATCTGCTGGATCACGTCATTGCCGTGAATGAACGCCATCTGAAACGTTTGCTTTCTGAATACGCCCGCTACTACCACGAAGACCGCACGCATCTTGGGTTAGGGAAGGGAACCCCGGACTACAGAATTCGCTCGACCACCTCGGGGCGCGTTCTTTCTCAGGATCGACTGGGCGGGCTGCATCATCGTTACGTTCGGGCCGCCTGATCCGGACCAACTGTTTATCCATCCTTATATATGTATGCCGGCTGTGCCCAGGCCCTCGCCTAAAGAGAACCTTCGCGCTCCTCAAAGCAACACTTAACCGAGTCCAGGCTCTCTTTTCAATCCGAGGCACAAGACGAACCGCGCCATTTTTCTACACGGATGAGATTTTGGCGATGCACAACCCCCAAAATCAGCCCTAGAAGGAGCAGTTTTGGACGCCAGTTGGACGCTGATTTTTGGCGGCCTTCAATTTGCATTAGCTGCTTAATAAACTGCGCATACTCGATTGCCGAGTATGCTAAATGAAAAGCTCGACGTTCACATGAAAGAACTCTGCCAGTTTTCTTGCCTGTGCTTTGCTGATAGAGCGCTTTCCGTGAAAAACCTCGGACGCAATCCCCTTGGAACCGAATACCTTCCAGAGGTCTTTCTGTGTCAGCTCACGGGCTTCCATTAAATGTTGAAGTGTCTGCTGTGGGTTCGACTTCTGAATCGGATAGCGACGTTCTTCATATTCGTCAATTAACAAGGTCAACAGTTCAGCAAGTTCTCTTCTTCCGGAGACGGATTCTCGCGGTCGTCGAGACAAACAAGTTCCTTTGTCAGTCGTTCGTATTCTTGCTCCGTGCGGATGACATGAGGAAGAGTCTGTCCCAGGAGTTGCCTGTAAGTTTTTTCGTTCAATTCAATTGTTGTAGTGCTCATTGGTTCCAAACTCCTCTGTCGTATTCCGCGTGGGTCAAAATGTAGAGAACGAAGACGCGCTGTGTCTGGTAGTTGACTCGTGCAATCAGACGGTACTTATTTCCAGAGATGTTGAAAACAGTCCTCCGTCCGACCAAGTCTGCATTGGAGTACACCTGCTTCAGTTCCGAGGGCGTCTTCCAAGCCGCTTTGCGTACCACCGCGTACCACGATTCGAGACTAGCTCTCGCGTCCGGATGCTCCTGCCAGAACTCCACCAGTGTCCCTCGCTTAATGATACGCATCGAGAATTAGGTTCTCACAATGAGAACAAGGAGTCAAGCCCGATCGTTCGGAGCTGGTCTTGTCATGTTTAGCAACAATGCGAAGACGTGCATTCTACTTCCCACACTCATGCACTGGCGAATGCTAGAACACTTGGCCGGTTGTGCGAATCGAGTGCAGGCCGCTTCAATTTGCTAGCGCCTAGATTCCGGGTGTACCCCATGCACCAAGCAGAGCACATTGATAGCCTGTCATTCGGTCTCGCTGGATCTTTTGGAGCTGCGTATTCCCTCGCCAGAATACTACGACACGACGATTACGCGTTGATTTCAGACGATCCAGTCGGATTCGGACATTCGATCCCCGCTGTCCCTACCAACCATCTCATTGACGTCAAAGGACTTTCGAAAAGCACGAGGCAGCAAAAGGCAGCAATAACATAAGATTGCACTGGTGCACGGATATTCCAGAGCGTAACGGGGGGCACACCAGCGCATTCTCCATGACTCGAATATTATTAAAGCCTAAGGCCCCCATGCGTTGCCGGCGGATGACACGCCGGTATCAGAAACGGTCGCTTGCCTCGAATCCTCAATGCGTGGGTTCTGCTCCAGTCAACGCCGAGATCGTCGATGGTTACTGTACGCCACATGGACGGTAACCCAACTTACCAAGCACTTGGGGTACTTCCATGCTTATTTCGTCAGGAATTTACAGTGTATGATTCTTCAGGGCTCGCGGCGGAGCGTCCTTAAAGGGGAGTCGGCGATGACTAGCCGTTGGAGGTTTGTACCGCTATGTCTGTGCTTAGTTCTTTTCGTTCCCACGGCGTTTTCTCAGGAAGTCAATCGCGTCACACAGAATGAGCAAAGGACGGATTGCGGTAAAAAGGCTGACCGCAGATACGCGCTGTGTCACGGCGCATGGTCAGGAAAAACAGTTGCGCTGTTTAACACCTGGATGGCGCCTGATACGAATCCCGGAAGGCGGCTTGACCTCCTCTCTCCTGATGGCAAGAAGGTCATTCAGGTGAGTGGATTTCACGTTCGGCTGAATGTAAATGGAAAACGATACTGGACGCCAATTGGGAATATGCATGACGCGGAAGTGGGATGGGCCCCCGATTCGACGCGGCTTTTTGTAACTTGGAGTGAGTCGGGCGAGCTTGGCCCATGGCACACGGAAGTCTACGATGTGACCGGGGCTGGACTCTTGGAAATATCGGGCGTGACCCGTCATGTGAGAGCCGACCTAATCCGTAGAATGAAAAGTGCGCCACTCCCGAAGTGGGCTGCTACTCCGGAAGGCCGGGCGATGTGGAGCAGTCTAGAATATTGTGGTGATGACGTTGTTGGCTCGCAGTGGTTGAACGGTTCAAGCGAGATTCTGGTAGCAGCGTTGGCGGATCCGGATAGCGGATGCAAGTACATGGGAGACTACGTCGTCTATCGAATCGAAGTGGCCACGGGGAAAATTTTGCAAACGTACTCGGAGAAGGACGCCCAAAGCACATTTGGTAACGAGGATTTGCCTCGGGTCGACGCAGATCATGACGATTTGTAGTGCTGACTATGCGGCAAGGTCCTGATTAACGCTGCAAACCCGTAACTTGGAGTACTGGGCTGGTTTCCCGACGCAAATCGGGACTTAGGCGATTTTCCAAGGTGACAGAGACGCTTGGGGGAGATGCCGATCGCGCGGCGAGAGCGGCCGCCAAATCCCTTCAATTGGCGTTCGACCATCAGGTTCCACTGCTGCATCCTGAGAGCGATCCAGTGCAACGGTACAGGCATCGAAATCAGCCCCTCAACGTTGTCGGAGAATGTCTTGGCATTAACAGCGAGGCCATAAGGCTCGCTGATTCAGAATAAAACCATTCCGGTTATCGCGGGAACTCCAATACATCGCGGGGAATTCCCATGCCGATCCCATCAGTTCCGGTGTGAGGCTTTTCATTCTTCCCCCCTCCATATGTATGAGGGGAGTTCTCGTCGCAGCTTCCCGTAAGCCGGCCAGAGACCCATCTCGGTCAGCCGCCTGGCACCCAAGCGCCGCTCTCGAAGGTTGTCAGGTTCGGGATTAAAACCGCAGGAATCCTCACTTATGAACATCGCCCCTGTCCATATCGACGCCCTCCGGTCCCTTGGCTACACCGAAGCAGAAGCTCGATTTCTCTGTATCGGGCCGATTCCGAGCGACCTGCGGCCCGCCAATTCCTTGCTTTTACCGATTCCCACTGGGGCGGCCGCACGACCTCCTTCTGGAATAAACTGCACACAAAAAACCATGCGCGGACCGAACGCTTTCCAAAGAGCGGAACGGTCTATCATCTGTTCTCCCGCCGGCTCTATCGGCAGATCGAACGCGAGAACATCTGCAATCGCCGGGAACATGAGATCGAATTCATCCAGCGACGCATCGCCATGCTCGATTTCGTTCTCTTGAAACCAGAGTATCAGTACCTTGAGACCGAGCCCGAGAAAGTACGCTTCTTCTCTGGAAGCCTGAACATCCACAGCCACTATCTTCCGGCAAAACTCTACTCTGGTAAGACCCCTCGCGCTTCCGTCCGGTATTTTGTGGATAAATTCCCCACGTTCTTCAGTTCTTCTTCGCCTGTGGTGACCTTCACCTACATCCATGAAGGTGCGGTAGTTTTCACGAATTTTGTTCGCCATCTAGAGAATTATCTTCCGTTCTTCCGTCAACTATCTGAGTTCCAGTTCGTGTACGCCTCGCGGACTGATTCGAACTTCGAAAAGGTTACGGACATCTTCTCTTCTCTCGTGAGGATTCCCCTCGAATCCAACATCGCGGGCGATTTGCTTCACTACTTCCGTGTGCGCAAGGCTTGGGAGGAGAAACAGTACGCGGCGGTAACGGACCGAGACCTTATCTTCCGCAACCAGGTGCGGTCGAATTTCGCGGGCGAGAGATTCGAAGGATACGGAAAGCGTCATGAGGATGCGGAGTGCGAGCTCACCGTGAAGACTCCGCAAAGTCCGATTGAAGATTGTAAGAATTACATTATTCACTTTTTGAAATCTGAAATTCTTCATACATGAAATTCCTGAAGTCCTCTAAAGCCGCAAATATACAAAGCCCAGGAAAGTAAAAGTGACCGTGGGAAAAAGGTTCAAATCGGGCGGGAGCGACCCCACTTTTTCGGCCTTCAGCCGCCCAAAAAATTCGTGGGGTCGCTCCCGCCCAGTTCGAAAGATCCGGACGAACCTCACGTCGCGTCCTACATCGACGCACCGAAAGGTCGAGTGCGAC
The DNA here is from genome assembly GCA_963741165.1 of Candidatus Acidiferrales bacterium. Taxonomy (GTDB): domain Bacteria; phylum Acidobacteriota; class Terriglobia; order Acidiferrales; family UBA7541; genus Acidiferrum. The sequence goes on from CAVUHB010000008.1 coordinate 5,364, forward strand.
ATGCAAATACAGAACCTTGCAAACCGCGGGAACACCCGATGGTCCGATTATTTTCATCTTTCAGCGATACAAATTTCATTGCCACGGTGAACGATGAATTTGGACGCATGCAAAACACAGGGCCGGGCTAACGCGACCCCACTATGTTTCCAACGTGGCGGTCGCTCCAGCCAATTGTGCCATTCACGCGGCCGTTCGCACTGACGGCGTACAACCGGAACTAGCAAACTTCGCATGGGCAGATTAATAACGCGCACATGCAGGAAAGGAATAGCATATGGCAATTCTAAAAGCAGCACCCAGATCACCGAAGAATGAGACGCTCCAACTGCGGGTTGAGGAGGAGGTTAAGTCGAAGCTCGCGAAGTACGCCGAGTTTATTGATTCTTCTGAATCCTATGTTGTGAGTGAAGCTTTGAAGCTTGTCTTTAGAAAGGACGATGAATTTCGTGTTTGGTTGGACGAGCATAACGGCAACGGTGGTCAGACTAATTCCAACAGTGCTTCTCCCTTTCAAACCGTGGGTAAGTCTTGAAGTGCTAACGGGGTCACGGGGAAGATGAGAAGAAAAGCTACACCAGTGATCGGTCGGACTGAAATCTAGAACGAAAATACATTTTCCAGAGCGTCGCCGCAATGTGCCGAGCAATGAACGCAAATTCTGATAAACTCGCGTCCCATAGGGCAATTGAGTCATCGAGCGAAAGAGGCTCGATGGCACGGAAGAGGTATCAGAAAGGACAGTTGTGGTTGGAAGGTGAAATTTGGTTTGGACGATGGCGCGAAGATGTTCTCATTGATGGCGCTCGTAAGCGTGTCCGGGTACAGAAGGAGATAGGGACACGCCGCGACTATCCAACGAAACGGCTTGCGCAGCGTGAATTGGATAGGCAGATCGAGCACATCAACGACCTCAGTTATCGCCCACGCCCAACAGCCAGATTTGCGGACTTCGCGAGGAAGTGGGAAAAGGACGTGTTGAGTCAATACGGAGAGTCAACGGCCATCAACTATCGCACCCATATTCGGAAGCACCTCGTTCCGTTCTTGGGTGAGTACGCGATGAAGGACGTAAACCCCGAACTGGTCCAGCATTTCGTTTCCTGCTCGGCAGTCTCCCCGAAAACCACTCGAAACATCTGCATTACACTCCAGAGCATGTGGGCCACGGCGAAAGCTTGGCGCTACGTCGCTCATAACGTCATGGAGGGCGTTGTACTTCCAGATAGCAAACGGAGACAGCGTTTCTTCGCATCACAACAACAAATCCAACTCATCATCGCAGCGGCGAAAGAGCCATACCGTACCTTCTACGGACTTGCAGCGGAAACGGGCTTACGGCCCGGTGAACTCTGCGGCTTGACCGTGGACGACCTAGACCTGGAACGCGGGCTACTTCAAGTGCAACGGAGTGAGTGGCGGGGAAAATTAGGCGATCCGAAAACGGACGATTCCATTCGCGTCGTTGAGCTATCGCCGCACGCCTGCGAGCACTTGAAAACGTTTCTAACGTCATGGCGTCCCAATGAACGCCGGCTGCTTTTTGCAACGCGCAATGGAACTCCCTGGGACCAGAATCTAGTTCTCAAACGAAAGTTCAAGCCGTTATTAAAAGCGCTCGGTATTCAATTGCCGCGCGGTGATGGCTTTTACATTCTCCGCCATGGGAACGCCACATTGATGAGCAGCTTCGGAGCTCCTCAAAAGTTACGCCAGGAGCGACTCGGCCATGCTGACGGCTCGCCAGTCACAGAATCGGTTTGCACACATGTGATCAGCGAGGACGGGAAGCGGGTTGCGGCTCAACTGGGCAACGCGGTATGGGGAGTTTTGGACGCAATTGGACGCCAGTTGGACGTAGATGGACGCAAAAAGGAAAACGGCTCAGGAGTGGAGTCTCCTAAGCCGTTGTATCTAAATTAATAATTTGGTTGCGGGGGTCAGATTTGAACTGACGACCTTCGGGTTATGAGCCCGACGAGCTACCAGGCTGCTCCACCCCGCATAGTTAATATAGCGGTTCGTTTACTTTCCGTCAAATGCAGGGAAATTGTCTCGCTTGAGCTTTTAGGTGAATTACCAGGAGTTATAGGGCTTGCCGTCGCTGCCAATCTGCTCCGAATTAGAGTGCACATCATCGATTCCGCTGCCCGATTGCTCGGGGCTCAGCACCGTATCGCCAACATGGGTTACCCAGTCTTTTTGTCGCGTAATCGGATCGAGGGGAACTTCCCGCAGATAGTGTGCGTCCACCAGATCATCCAACGATTGAGGAGCCTGCTGCTTGTCCAGGGTGTAGTTGTCGATGGCTTGTCTCATAGTCGACAAGTCCTGTTTCAATACTGATTCGCGAGCTCGCCATACGGTCTTGTCATAGGCGATGGCCGCGATGCCAATCAGGATCGAAATAATAAGCATCACTACCATTAGTTCGATAATGGTAAATCCGCGGTAACCGTGGATAGAGAAGCGGCGTCGAATGGCGAATCCGGATTGTGGCATCTTATACATGATCAAATGATCCCAATCTGTTCCTACCAGTCTGAGTATTTTGTTCCATCCATCGCGATGCCCGTGGACTTTGAATAAACGTCAAAGATATTCTTACCGCCCCAACTGTTAGAATCCGGATCATCTTGCACCGCCCGCAATCCCCATTCTGCCCGTCCGGTCATGGGATCAACGGGAATGCGTCGGAGGAATCTTATATTTTTCCCCACGGCACCGGTCCCGCCAAGCGCCACGCCCTTCACAAGCGTATCCAGGTCAGGCGGATATCCCTCGCTACCGAGTTCGACGCGAATCAGGTTTCGATCGGCCAGGTCCTTGTAGCGGTCAATGGCGCGACGCATGTCGCGCAAATCATATCTGAGTTCCGATTCGCGTTGACGAACAATCGTATATCTCGCCAGTGGCAAGGCTGCGGAAGCAAGGATCAGCAGAATCGAGCACGCAATGATCAGCTCGATCAGAGTCATCCCTGATTCGGGAGAAGGGACGCGGTTCCTTGGCTGAGCGCTCATAACGATCCCTTAAACCTCCTCATTGCACGCGCAAGGTGGCTTCGCTGGTTACGAGCGGTATGGGTTTCTGCTGGGAATCCTTGGCATTCACCTGCACGATCGATAAGTTGGTGACTCCAGGAGCGAGTGCTTTGACCACCACTCCCAAAATCGTGCCTGTGCCGTTTACCCCGGGTGTGTTGGGTTGTCGCGTGGCGGAGATAATCGCCTGACCATGTTCCTTGTCTACGCGCTGAACAATGGCGATTTCCTGAGTTCCACCCGACAAAAATCCGCCGTGTCGCACTTCTTCGACGCTGATAATAGCAGGATTGTATTGCAGCAGCATCGGCACGGAATAAAGATCTGTTACGTTTTCAACCAACACGCCAATGGTGGCGGTTTGGCCAGGCGACAAGTTCATGGAAGCGGGCTCAAACCGAATTCTAGGGCCGCTCCCCTGTGCCTGGGGAACGGGGCCGGGATTTGCTGGAGCCGGATTGGATGTGCCAGGATTTGTCGGCACCGGAACTACCGCTGTCCCTGCACCCGGCCCAGTTGGCGGAATCGCTTGCGGATTCGGATTCGACGACGGGGCTTTCACTTCTATTTCGCGCTTCGCTCCTGGATAGGTCTCTGAGCCCGAATAGATGGGCCGCAGATTAGCCTTGGTCCAATCGGGCAAACGCACTACACGGGGCGTCAGGACAATCAGCACTTCATCTTCCTGTCTTTGCGTTCTGTCGTCAGAAAAGAGGTAACGGAAGATAGGAACTTTTGCCAACCCCGGCCAGCCATTCAGAGTCTTTTGGTCGACTTGCGAAATCAATCCACCCAGAATGCTGACCTCGCCTTCCTTCAGTCGAATTTCGTGCTCCACTTTGCGCTGGCTGATGATCGGCTGGGTGATACCACCGATGCTGGCACTTCCGGTTTGCGCAGAAACTTCCACGGAAACCTTCATGCTCACATCGTGGTTCGGATGTACATGCGGCGTGATATCCAGGTTTACGCCGACGTCGATATATTGAAATTGCGTGTTAACCAGTGGATTCACGAAGCCCGCACCGCCGGTCGATCCTACGCCCACGCCGGCTTGGAAGCTGCCTGTCGCCACCGGGATGCGGTCGCCGATTTTGAGCTTTGCCGACTGTCCATCGATGGCCCGCAGCTCCGGGTCCTGAATGATCTTGGTGGTCGTATCCGTCAAAACAAAGTTCGCCGTAGCACCGGGAAGTGTGAAGACCACGTCGTTCTGGTTCAGGTGCGTTAACTGATTCAGAGTAATTCCACCGTTCGTGCCAGTGGTTGTTGATGTGGAGGAACTGCTCGTCGAATTGTTTGGATTAATCTGCACCGATGCCGACTGGCCCGGCAAAATCCCTAAATCCCGCAGACGATCGGTGCGTGCCTCGAGAACCTGCACTTGCAGGATGACTTCGGGCTTGGCCTTGTCGATATCGCGAATAATCTTTTCGGCCAGGGCAATCTTGTCCGGCGTATCTCGAATAATGATGGCACTCTGCGCATTCACCTGTTGGATGCGCTTCAGATCCAGCAATTGCCGCAGGCCCGTTGTAATTTCTGTCAGGTCTTGGGCAATGGAAACATTGCTCAGATAAAAAGTCCGCACTACCTGCTCTTCATAATCTCGCCGTTTCTGTGCCGTGTCCGGAATAACCATAATGATGTTTTCCGTCACCGGTTTCACGAACGACTTGCTTTCCAGTGCGACGATATCCAGGGCCTGTTCGAGCGTTACATTGTTCAATTCGGTGCTAATGCGCTTGGCTTGTAGGTCGGGATCGTAAATTACCGTCAAGCCTGCCAATTTCCCAATCGTTTCGTACACGATCTTGGCATCGTTGGACATTTTCAAATTAATAGGTGCTCGAGAAAGTGGCTTGAGTTCCGGTGGCGCCGACGCCATCACCGGCTGCCCGTTTGTAGCAACCTCTTCGGTAGTTTGCTCTGTCGCCGTGGCGCGACTTTTTTCGGTAAGCAGATCAATGGTGCGCTTCAATTCCTGGTCGGCGACGATGCTCGAGGGGTCATACACGATGGCGCGCTGAAATTCGGAGACCGCTCCCTGCAAATCCCCCTTGTCACGCAACTTGTAGCCTTGGTGAATGTGCTGTTGCCCGGCCATAAATCGCGCCTGATTGAGGCCGATTTTATAGTTTGCGTTGTGGGGATCGGCTTTGCTGGCTTTCAGGTAGTAATCGACGGCTTCGTCATAATTCTGAACGTCCAACGCTTTCTTGGCCGCAGAATAGTCTTCTTTACCCTTGGGGCAGCCAGCTGCAAAGATTCCGATAACCACGATGAGGAGAAATTGACTGCAGCGACGCATGAACTCTCCGGGATCTCGACGGACGGCAACCCTCTTCTTTACTTGCCTTTGGAGTCTAGCATCGGCCTTGCTGGTGCGGCAAGCCAGTTGCGTCCTGCTGTCACCTGCTGTCAACTGTTCCATGTGCCAGTCCCTGCCTTTCGGAACAGACTCGGGGCGCAGTCTGGCTGGCACGTCCCCGCTGCTTGGGTCATTTTCGCCCCCGTTGTCTCTATTCGACGTCGCATCAGGTAAAATAGAAGATTGTGGCCAAGCCAACGACCAAACCGGTAAAGACCAAGGGCGCGAAAGACTCTGGTGAAAAGATCGTCGCGCAGAATCGCGCCGCTTCCTACAACTATCATCTTCTCGAAAAGATGGAGGCCGGGCTGGTTCTCCACGGCACCGAAGTGAAAGCGCTTCGCGAAGGCAAGGCCAACATTCGTGACGCGTTTGTAGATTTTAAGCGCAGCGGTCCGTATCTGGTGAATGCTCACATCGCCCAGTATCTTCCCGGCGGTCCTTGGAATCACGAACCACTTGGCGATCGAAAACTGCTTCTTCACCAGCGCGAAATCGATAAGCTTTCTGGACGTACCGAATCCAAAGGTTTGACCGTCATTCCACTGCGGATCTATTTCCGTAACGGCATTGCCAAGGTCGAAATCGCTCTGGCTCAGGGTAAGAAAACCTGGGACCGACGCCAGGACGAAAAGACCAAGGAAGCCCGCAGGGAAACGGAACAAGCAATGTATCGCAACCGGAGGCGATAAAACTCTCATGCAAATCATTCTCGACACCAAGCCGTTTGCCACACTCGAAACTGATGCACTGGTCACCTATGTTTTTGACGAGAGCGACCCTGTTCAGGGACGCGTCGCCGAACTCGATAAGCTTGCCGGTGGCCTCATCGCTCGCCTCAACAATAGTGGCGAACTGACCGGAAAGGCTCTGGAATTTACACTCGTTCACGCACCGGCCGGGTTGAAGCCCGCACGGCTCCTGCTGGTGGGTGCAGGAAAGCGCGAGCAGTTTTCCCCCGGCTCCCTGCGAAAAGTTGCGGGGGCTGCCCTGCGCTATTTGAAGTCTCGGTCCGTGCACAAGGTTGCCTTCCTTTTGCGGGAAAGCGATGTGAACGAAAGTACAGCGCAAGCAGTGGTCGAAGGGGTTATCGCCGCGAATTTTGAATCCGACAAATACAAGACCGACAAGAAGAACGACAAGTTTATAGAAACATTCACAATTGCGGGATTCAGCGAAGCTTCAAAAGCGGCTGGGGAAAAGGGAATTGCCAAGGGCAAAACCATTGGCGAGGCGCAAAACTTTACCCGCGATCTCGTCAACGAGCCTTCCAATAAGTTGACGCCGCAGATTCTAGCGACAAAGGCCGAAGCGATGGCCAAAGAAGCGGGACTGAAGGTAGAAATTCTAGACGAAAAGAAGATTGCCGATCTGAAAATGGGGGCGCTTCTCAGCGTCTCTCAGGGAGGACCCGAGCCGCCGCGCATGATTGTGATTACCTATACCCCTGCAAACACCAAAGCAGATGCGCCTGTGGTTGGACTGGTCGGCAAGGCCGTTACCTTTGATACCGGCGGCATTTCCATCAAGCCCGCAGATGGTATGGAAAAAATGAAATACGACATGGCGGGTGGCGCGACCATGCTTGGCGTGATGCGTGCCCTTGCTGCGTTGAAGCCGAACGTGAAGGTAATTTGTGTGGTGCCCGCCACGGAAAATATGCCTGGGGGAACAGCACAGAAACCCGGCGACATTCAGACAGCAATGTCGGGAAAAACGATTGAAGTTTTGAACACCGATGCGGAAGGGCGCTTGATTCTTGCAGACGGAGTTCACTACGCGAAGCAACTAGGTGCGACCTACCTGGTCGATGCAGCAACGTTGACCGGAGCGATCGTGGTGGCGCTGGCGAACGTAAACGTGGGTGTGTTCGGGTCCAATCAGGAGTGGACGGATAAATTGTTGGCAAGTGCAAGATCGGCCGGTGAAAAAATGTGGCAGATGCCCATGGACGACGAATACCGCGAGTTCATCAAGGGAAGTTTCGCGGATATTCAAAACATTGGCAGCGGCAAGGGCGGCGGTTCAATCACCGGTGCGTGGTTCATTCGCGAGTTTGCAGGCGATACCCCGTGGATTCACCTCGATATCGCCGGCACCGCGTGGAACGATGACGCGAAGCCATGGCTGGCCAAAGGCCCGACGGGTGTAGCGTTGCGCACGCTGGTGGATCTTGTAACCTCGCTCTAAGTTCGCAAGGAAAATCTCACAGCGTCGTTCACATCTTTTCAGGCGTTTCAATGCCGAGAATGCCGAGAGCGCGGGTCATCTGTTTCTCAACCAGTTCGGTCAGAGCGAGGAGAAACGCGCGCTTCTGATCGTCTGGTTCGGAGAGGATGTGGTGCTTCTGGTAGGAACTGTTGAAGGCCTGTGCCAACTGAAAAGCGTACTTGGTGACGAAAGCCGGCTCCTGCGCATTGATCGCGGCTTCCACAACAGAATCAAGCGAGCCAGTCACGAACAGTAGTTCCCAGAGATCGGCGGTGTCGGGCGCGTTCAAAAACAGGTTCAAAGATTCCGGTTGAATTTCTGTGCGCGCGGCATTTATTTCGAGACCTTTTCGACGGATGCCGCGGATGCGCACAATGGCGTACTGGCAGTAGGGGCCAGTCTCACCTTCGGCTTTCAGAGCATCGTCAAAATCAAAGGCGATGATGGTGTTGCGGGTGTATTTCAGAAGGAAGAAGCGCAGAGCGCCGATAGCCAGTGAATTCGCGGTCTTGGTGAGTTCTTCCTTGCTCATGTCCGACTGCTTTTGCAAGACGCGGGTTTCCGCAGCCTGAAGCATGCGGGTGATCAGGTCGTCGGCTTTCACGCCGAATCCCTTTCTTCCGCTTACTTCCACATAGGGCCTCTTGGCGTCTTCGGGGGAGAGTTCGTAGCCGAGCTCAGCGGCGCAGCGCGGGGTGAGTGCAACAATTTCGTACGCGAAGTGAATGGAATTGTTCGCTTGCTCGGTGTGGCCCAGTGCGCGAACTCCTTCGGCGACCACATCTTGAAGGTAGGCCTGACGGGCGTCGATCACGTTGTAAACAGTGGTGGCATCGCCAAAGTGCGGGGCGACTGGATCATTCGCGCCCGCTGTAGTGGCCCATACTTCATGGTCTAGGGGAGAGTCCGGCCAGCGGCGATAGTGAAAATCTTTGCCGAGCAAGCCGAACTTCCAGAGTTGGTAGGCGATATCTTTACCGACGTAAGTGACCGTGCCGTTAGATCGAACGATGATTTTGGCCTGATCGTCTTCATCGGCCTCTTCGCCATCCGGCGAGCCGCCGTGATTCCAGGGCATGATCCAGCAACCCTTGGTTTTACCAGACTCGGAAAATTGAATGGCGCCGCTGGTCTTCAGTTTCTCAAATGCCGCATCCCAGAAATGCAAGTGCAGGATTTCACTTTCGCGTGCGAGTAGTTCGTAAAAAATGTCGAGACGCGACATGGTACGCAGGTGGAAGCCGACGATAGCATCGGCGATGACCGTGCCCATTTCCGCAATTTGGCCTGTGCCGGATTCGATGGCGCGGAGTGTCTCGCCTCGAAGTTGTCCCGCGCGTACTTTGTCTTCGGCGAAGAAGGCCGTTGCCCTGGCGTAAAGATCCCAGCACAGGTAATCGAAATTCTTCTCCGTGGCGAGGGCTTTCACCTGGGCGAGCGACTTTTTTTCCATGTGATGAAAGGCGATGACGACATCGGCGACCTGAACGCCGGTATTGTCAATGTAGTTTTGCACGGCGACGCTGCGCCCATTGTGGCGAAGCAGTCGCACCATGGTGTCGCCAAGTACGGCGTTGCGGAGGTGACCGATGTGCGCGGCCTTGTTGGGATTGATGCTGGTGTGTTCGACGATGATGCGGCCCGGTTTGCTGGTCCGCTGAGTTGAATTTGTTTCCTGCCAGGTGCTGTCCCAGAATGCGGCGCGATCGAAGAAGACATTGAGGTAACCGCCGCCGGCGACCTCCACCCGCGCGATGCCCGCGATCTTCGGAAGTGAGTTGGCAATTTCCTGGGCAATCATGCGTGGCGCCTTCCGTAGGCGTTTAGCGAGCTCGAAGCAGAGCGGAGAAGCGGCTTCGCCAAGTTCGAGCCTGGGAGGGCGTTCGAGCACAATCGGGATTTCTACCGAATACTTTTCACGCACGTGGGCAGCGAGCACTTCACGCAATCGAGTTAAGAGAGTCTGGTACACGAGTCCTCAGTCAGAAAGTATTGGCGATATGAAATCTAGAGTATAGCAGCGGGGTTGGCAAAATCCGCTGGGGTCACGGAAGAAGAAGGTGGGAAAGCTGAGAACTTACTTCTCTACTTTGTTCCTCCGAGTGGCCTCGACGGGCCTAGCGGAAAGGGGTGTCTGTGCGAGTAGGGAGGATTGGAGTTCGAGCCTCGGCATGGGGGCAATCACATGCTTTACCCTAAACGTGGTAGGCAAAGTGGATGCACTCCGGTAACCCGACTCGCCAGAGGTTTTGAGATCGGCATAGGTTTATTGTTTGGAGTTTGGACCAAGCCGACTCGCCGGGGATGAGTTTACGGGTTGGTAGGCTGGAACGCCGAATTGCCACAGTAAGAAGCTCCACTCATCCGCTGCTAGCTGCTCCGCTTGGGATCTGGTTCCTCCGATGGTGCCGTGGCCACCCTGATAGTCGACACGCAGCAATACCGGTTTGCCACTGGCTGTTGCGGCTTGTAGACGGGCCGCCATCTTGCCCGGCTCCCAAGGAACAACACGAGGATCATTCATTCCCGTCGTGATCATCAAGGCCGGATAATGAATGCCATCTTTCACGTGATAATAGGCGCTGATTTCAAAAAGATTTTGAAATCCCTGCGGATTCTTCAAGTCTCCATACTCGGGAACATTTAATGGTCCGTCGGGCGAAAACATGTCGCGGATCATGTCGGACAGGCCGACATCGCTGAGGGCCGCGGCGAATAATGCGGGACGCTCTGTAAACGCACGTCCAATCAGGATGCCTCCGGCGCTGCCGCCTTGACCAGCCAGCCTGGCAGAAGAGGTATAGCCTGCCTGAATGAGATACTCGGCGCAGGCGATGAAGTCCCGCCAGGTGTTTGGTTTGTTCTGCAACATGCCACCCTTGTGCCATTCTTCGCCGTATTCCCCGCCACCGCGAACATGCGCAAATGCCAAAACGCCTCCTTGTTCGATCCATGCCAGGTCACGCGGATTGAACTCCGGGTCGATCGTGATGGAGTAGGCACCATAGCCGACCAGCAGCGTCGGATGCGTGCCGTCGAGATTGATCCCTTTCTTGTAAATCACGGAGAGCGGGACCAGAGTCCCATCGTAACTGGGAACTCTGGTCTCTTTGGATTCGACATCGGCCGGTTCGTCAAACCTCCCCAAGGGCTGAAGTTTGGTATCCACAACCTGATTCTCTTTGGGACTGTATTCAAATATCTTTGGTGCTTTGGTCCACGAGGTCAGACCGAAGAGAACGCCCTCAAGGCGTGGATCACCGCCTGCCATTCCAAAGCTTCCCTCGAAAGGAAGGGAAAGCGTTTGCGCCATCTTCCCGGAATATGGCAATCGAAGCAGTTTTCCGACTCCACCGTCGAGCTCCTGTATGTACAGGGCATCGGCCATCGCAGCAACGTTCGTTATGACCCCTTCGCCGCCCGGAACCACGACTTGCGCATTAGCCAGATCAGGGTGGGAGAGACTCACGCGGATCACTTTGAATCGCGGAGCGTTTTTGTGGGTAACCAGATACAGATCATCCTGGCGGGCGTCAAAATTTACAACTCCATCGTCCACGTCAATGATTTTTTGCCACTCGACGTTGGCCTTCCCAATTGATTTAACCGGCGCTCGAAAGATCGTCAAATCATTGCTGAACCCATGATTAACATATGCCAGTGCATAGGGAATGCGAGGATCACTCACTACACCGCAGCTGTCGGAAGGATCGAGGTCAATGCCGCTATTCACGCCGAAACCGAAAACGGGTGTATCTTGCTCAGGATCGTTTCCCACCGTATGCAGGTAAACGCGGCTCTTCAGTCTTCGTTCGGCTGGAGCCGCACCAGGAGCGAGTTTCTGAAAGCGGATGTGAAAAAAAGACTGCCCATCTGGAAGCCACGATATTCCACCATACCAACTCCGGTCGATCGATTCGTCCGTCGCTTTACCCGTGATTAGATCCAGTACGTGAATCACTGCATCTTCGGAACCGGAAGGGGAAATCCCGTAGGCCATAAAACGACCGTCCAAGGAGGGCGCGTAATAATTCAGCGTGTAATGCTCATCGGGTTTTGTCGAATATCCATCCGGATCCAGAATCAGTTTCTCAGGACCTTGCAGCCCCGTCCGCATGTAGAGTTTCGCGATGTTTTCGTTGGCCAGTCTCTTTTGATAAAAATATCTCTGCTTCTGATAGCGTTGATAATCGAAGATGCGCGGTGGTCCTGATTCGTCAAGCTGCTGGATTCTCTTCAAAAGTGCGTCTCGACCTGGGATTCGGGAAAGTACGAGGCGTGTATACGTGTCCTCATCTCGGAACCACTTCACCACTTCCGGGTCCGCCAGGTTTTCCATGTAGCGATAAGGATCGGAGACTTTGCTCCCGAAATAGTCCTCGGTGACCACCCGCACCGGTGCTATGGGAGGAGCCTGAGGCGCTTGTGCAAAGGTCTCGATCGCCGCATTCATTCCCAACGCGAGCAGGATCGCGGCGCTAAGATACAAGAATAGGGGAGTTTGTAAGGACAAACGAAGCCCAGAGCGATTCTCCATGGCATGCTCCTTGGTTCGTAGGAAACCACTTCGTCGTACGTTTTGAGGTGCGCTGCTTAGGACGCAATTATTGCCATCGAGCCAGAAAAACCAGCAGAACTATACACCAACTCGCCATCTCCAACCATTTGAATAAAGATCAGACAGTCGCGGCCGGCCGGGTATTCGTGTGGTCAGCGGACTTTCAGGAATCGGCCCGCTGAGTATTCCGATTTGAAACCAGCGATGAAGCAGTCCAAGCCCATGAGAAGGACCAAGGCACAAACGCCATCGAAAAGGTGCTGTCCACTCGAACGAGGAGCTTCGTTGTAACCGGAGGGCCAGCCTTTGTGCCAGTCGAAATGCTTAGTGAGGAGTCTCCTGAGTACGGCGTCGCAGCCAGAAAGTATCCCCGTGGGAGCCGGTGCTGAACCCAATTCGCTTCTGCATTCTGGCTTAGAACTATAGAGCAAGGTGCGGTCTGCGCCCCTGCGCAATCCTTCAAGAGTCATAGCCTGGGCCGCGAGGCGACCCGCACTCTTTCCACAGCTTTTCCCAATTCCAAATCCCGGAGGTCACCTCGATCGGCAATGGGAATCCGAGTTGATGTGCGAGCATACACACCTGTCCACGGTGGTGGGCTTCGTGAGAAAGCATGTAGCAGAGCATTTCCGGGCCAACCGGCCACGGCCGACCCCAGCCATCTCTCCGAAACTTCTTGAGGCGGCTTTGAGAACCGCCGAGCGCTGCAGATAGCATCTCCGCACAGCGAGTGGCACTGTCAGCCAAAGCCATACGGGCCTGCCGGGGCGTACAGTGCGCGCGGTGGAGCTGTCGAGGAACCTTCAGGTGGGGAGCGGTAAGTCTGATCCACTTGGTGCGGACATTATGCATGTGCGTGAAGATTGCCCGAATGGTGCGGGCCTTGCCAGGAGGCTTGGCACGCCATGCGGCGGGGTCAAGATTTTCGATAAGAACCTGGTTGATGCGATCGTTGGCGGCAAAAATCCGGACTGCCGTTCGGCCGAACTCGGTATGCACCTTCTCTAGACGCATGGTCACGGCTGTCTACTCCCCGGACCAATCATACTGTCGGGCCTTAGTCTGGTCGTAACAATCTTGAATGGAATACCGACCGGAGCTTGAGTCCCGATTCTCGCCGTTCTGGGGCAGCTGGGAAATGGAAGCCCCCATCGCGGTTACCCCATTCACCAGAACCGGAACTGAGTCCTGGAACGCCCAACATCCATTCTGCGGCCAGCGCAGATTTGCTTCATGCTGCATCAGGCCTCGTGGCTGAGGTGAGGCCATACTTTCTGGATTACAGTGAACATGAACGCGGTGGTCAGGCCGAAAAGAATCCAACCGTTCAGGGCTTCCAGAGAGCCCATCAGCTGCCAGCGCATCTCCAGGTGGACGTCGGTGTGGCCGAAGGCAGTAATAGCGTTCAAGGAATAGAGCATGGCGGATTTACGATCGGGGATGGCGCCGAGCAGACTATAGACAGATGCCCAAACAGTGCTCTCAAAGGCATGCAGGATAGTGGCAGAGAGCGCGGTGCCGCCGATGATAAGGATGGAAGTGCTCTGGGGACGTCGACGCCTGCCGTTGCCGTTCAATGCCAGTAAGACCCGATGATCGATCACACCCAAGCCGAAAGCGTGGATCACGACGGTTAGAACGATAAGTGGAATGCTCCAGGCCCAATCGGGGCCCCATGGCGTTAAGCCCGTCGGATCCATAATAAGACCTCCGTTATAGGAACGAAACACACGGTTGATGAGAACAACCAATAGCTCTGATATTGAGAGGGATGGCGGGGAGATGGTATGGGAATTTGCTCCGCGAGAGTCGATTCAGTTACCGAGGAGGTCTGGTACGCGGGTGAGGTGAGACTATTCCTAATGGCAAAAGAGAAGAGAGTGGGTGCGAGCAGAGTCAGCAGACCACCCCTTGTTTCAACAGGAAGCGAGAAGGTGGGCTTACGTTTGAGAGCAGAGGTAGCGAGAAGTAAAAGCAACTCCACGGGCAGGGAAGCCAACCCTACGCGGTCTGAGAGAGCCACTCGGTGAGAACGGTGCGGAGACAATCGAGAGAGATAGGTTGGGACTCGTGCCAGAGAGAGAATTCAGGCGGGCCGATTACGTAGGCCTGGGCGAGGCTTTCAGCGACGCACAGACATACCGTATTGCGCCGATATTCGTCGTAGCGAGTAGCGGCAAGCCAGATGTAGAGCGCGAGGACCTGAGCGTCGAGAGAACTGCCGGGCAAGTCGTCGACGGAAGGAAGAGGATTGATTTCATCGGGATTTTCAAATACGGCGACACTTGTGAACGGTTTTGGTTTGCTGCGCACCCCGAATTGGGCCAAGACGAAGGAGGGACGCGCACGACGAAAGGCTTCTGAGGCGCTCCACTCGACGAAAGAGTTCCCGAAGATGAGCGCACCGTTGCCGCTGAGATAAAGTGAGCGAAGGAATTCGCGGATAACGGGAAAGGAGGCGATTTCGGGCGGGCACCACGGCGTGACGTCGGCCTTGCGGAGGCGATCGTAGACGGCGTCGGCGTCGGAGAGGTCCTTGCGCATGGTGTTTACTTCGCGAGAAAAATTATCGCGAAAGGTGGAGAGGCGCTGGTAGCTGAGAAGCGTGGTGTAGAGATTCGCCGTGCCGGGCGGCTGTTGCTGGAGCACGCAATCGACCAGGCTCGATCCGCTATCGAGGATCCAGGAGTCGGAGGAAGAGGCATGGGCACGACGCGCGACAACGTCATAGAGCGGCACGGTGGCCGTGGCGCCAGCACCCGCGGGGCTCAGCAGCGTTTGCAAAGGAGTGCGAGATTGTCCGGAGAGAGAAAGATCGAGACGCAAGGGATGGCCGAGACCTTGCCAGCGTTGCCAGACCTTGGAGGCTTCGAGGGGCAAGGGTTGGGGAAGAACGAGAAGAATCAGCCGATGAACGTTGGCATCCGAAGATTTCCAAGCGACAGTCGATTGTTCGGCTTCGTCGAAGACACTTTGCACGGCCTTGCGCCACTCCTGATAGTAGGGCGAACGGGCGAGGAGTGAAGCGTTGAGGATCGTCTGCTCTTGGGTGGTGAACTGCCAGTCGCGAACGCCCATTTTTTGTTCAAGCTGCGTTACTTCACGGAAAAGTGCGGTGAGCGCCGCGTCGTCCAATCCTGCCAGGTAGAGAAGCAAGTGCTCAATCGCTTGGCGTTCGTAGGGGAACAGATAATCCCATTCGCGAAGTTGCTGCTGCGTGAAAGGAAGGAAAGTGATGGGCAGGCGCTTCAGCAGGCCCTTGTTCAGGGCGTCCTGGAGCGGTTGCGGAAGATTTGGCTGGGCTTGCGTTGTCACTCTGCAACCTTTCTGTACATTCAAATCCTTTACTGCCAAGCGCCCGATCAGGAGATCGACAAGTCCGGACTAGCGAACCGCTCTTGAGGTCCGCCACTCCTTCCGGTGCGCTAAACGCGGAATTCCGCCAGACGCTTGCCCTTGGAGTCCACTGGTGCGCAGCCGAGCACGCCGGCCAGCGAAGCGCAAAGATCGACGTGTTGCACGGGTCGTTCGATGATTTGTGGCCGGTCAACAGCGGCGCCCAATGCCATCATCCAGGTCGACCGCGTGGAATCGGTGTTGCCGCGATGGTTGAAAAAACCGTTGGTGGTGGAGCCGTCGGGGTCGCGGCCGAATTCCGGGAGGACAACCATGGTGGTGGTGTCCTTGTAGTCGGAGTTGGCCTCGATTTCCTGCCACATCTGATGGGTGAGGCGGTCGCCGGTGCGAATGCCGCCGACATGCATGGAGTAAGAACCGAAGTGTGCGACTTCCACGTCAGAGAATATTACGACCAGGAGGCGGGGAGAAAATTTACGCATCACTTCACGGCTCACCAGGAAGGTCAGTTCGTCACCGGAAGTAGGGCCTCCGGCGCGGACGAACGTGGCGATGGCATCCTGAATGATTTCACGGACGCGCGGATCGAGGCGGTCGGCTCCGTCGAAAACAGACCAGCCCAGGCCTTCGTAGTTTCCGGTTTCAAGCATGGTGGCCAATTCCGCTTCGACCTTGGCACGATCCGCGAGATTGTTGCCATGCCCTTTGCGAATCGCGTTGACCACGGCGGCCACCATCAGTTGCTTGGGAAAAACAACATTGGCGCCGTAGGGCAAACCGTAATTCGCGGCGGAACTTGCGCCGATGAGGCTGGTGAGAGCTTTGTTGCTGGCAACGACCCAGGTGTCGCTCTGCGCGACTCCGAGCTGCTTGCGGAAATATTCGAACAGCGTGGGAGTGGTGGGCGCGAGTTTGCCCCAGTCGTCGACGCGCTGCCAGTTGCCGGTGAGGATGCTCGAGATGGCGTTGAAGTGGGCGGTGACGCCGTCGTTTCTCGTGTTTGGATAGAACAGAGACTTGGGGAGCAGGTCCTGCGAGATATGCGGAATATTTTCGAGGCCCTGCGGCGAAAAGGTTTCGGCGTTCCGCACGCCACCGAAAATGACGAGGATCACGCGCTGGCCTGAGCCTCCAGTGCCGTGCTTCCCGCCACCGGCGAGAGTCGTCTGCGGAAGCTTCAATCCGACAAGTAGAGTTGCGGCGGCACGCAGGAATTCACGGCGCGATGCTTCTGTCGATGAGGTTGCGCGTGCCGTGGCCGAAAAGAGGAGAGACTCGAGATCATCCGGTTGCTTCATAAACGAGGAGTGCTCCGTGCTGGGCGGAGTGTACCGCAGATGGTGATCTGGCGCTGTGACGGGGTTAACTGGTGATCACTGGGAATTCGAGTGGCGATGGAGAAGCATGGTGAGGCCGCCTTTGGGACGTAGCGTGATCGAGAAAAAGGGCTCGACATGGAAGTTGGGCGGAAGAGAAAACGAATAGTGTTGCGCGATCGTGGCCAGCAGCAAGGTAGCTTCCATCATGGCGAAGCCGGCACCTACGCAGACCCGCGGGCCACCGCCGAACGGGAAGTAGGCGAACCGCGGAAGGCGTCCGCGGCGGATGGGATCGTCCCCCCAACGTTCGGGATCGAATTTTCCTGGTTCGGGGAAGAATCGCGCGTCGCGATGCGTGAGCCACTGCATGAGGAAAACGTTGGTGCCGGCGGGGATGCGAAAGCCGCTGATTTCGCAATCGTTGATGGCTAGGCGACCGATGCCCCAGGCGGGCGGATAGAGTCGCATGGATTCCTTGACGACCATTTCGGTGTAGGGAAGGCGGGGAAGATCGGCGAGAGTGGGCGGAACGCCGTCGAGAACGGCGGTGAGTTCGGCGTGGAGCCTGTGCTCGACATCGGGAGATTGCGCGAGGAGGTACCAGGTCCAGGAGAGGGCGTTGGCCGTGGTTTCGTGGCCGGCCATGAACAACGTCATGATTTCATCCTGCAACTGCGAGTCGCTCATGCGCGTGCCGTGTTCATCTTGCGCGGCGAGAAGTGTTTGCAGCAGGTCATTCGAATCGGTGGGATTGCTGCGGCGATCATGGATGATGCTTTGGATTACTTTGCCGAGTCGATATTTGGAGCGGAGCAGGCGCGGACCCTTGGGCAGCGGAAAGTTTTCGGGCAGAAGAAAAGAAAGTGCGGCCTGGGACATGAAACGTTCCATGACCGTGGCGATTTCGCTGCCGATGAAACGGGAGTCATGGGTGACGCCACCCCCGAAAAGGGATTTGGCGACGATGTCAAGGGTGAGGTCGGCCATTTCGTGGTGGACGTCCCGTGTTTCGCCATCGTTCCAGCGCGACAGGAGTGTGGCGGCGGAATCGGACATGATCTGGGCGTAGGAGGCGATGTTTTCGTGGCGAAAGGCGGGCTGAATTAACTGCCGCTGGGATTGCCAGCAGGCGCCTTCGCTTGTCAGAAGGCCGTTGCCGAGGAAAGAACGGATGGCGGCGTAGTCGCGAGATTTATGAAAGTTGGAGGCGTTTTTTACCAGCACCGATTCGATGGGATCGGGATGCGAAACCATGACGATGGGCACGTGGAAAAAGTGGTACAGGACCACGTCACCAAATTCGCGGGCGCATTCAGCCGAATACCCGCTCCAGTGACGAACGAGGTGGAGGGCATTGCCGAAGGGGAATCTACCTTTGGGGCCCGGCGGGAGAGGAAGCGAGGAAATGGAGGGAGCGGTGGGCATCGGATTAAGTTTAGCGGGTTCTAGGAGAAGTCGCGAGGGATGGGAATTCGGGATGCCCATGCAATGAAAAATCTGGAGTGAAACGGAGCGGCATTGTCGGTCGCTCAATCGAGGAATGCTTTGGGGGCGTACCTGTGATCGCTAGGAATGAGGAGGTAATGTGGGCAGCTTGGCCGATCGCGGCGGTCGAGACAGGGAGCCGAGGCCAGCGGAAGCAGGGACAGGCAGAGGCTCAGGTGAACTCACACCAGGTTGATCACGACGTCGATGTTTCCGCGTGTGGCTTTGGAATACGGGCAGGTCTGGTGGCCGGCGTCCGCCAGAGCCTGTGCAACTTCGCGCTGCAAACCCGGCAGAGAGATGTTGAGACGCGCCTGGAGAAAGAATCCACCGTCTTTGAAGCACAAGTCCACCTCGGCATCGATTGCCGCGTCCGGCGGAAGCGTGACCTTCATTTTACGGGCCTCCAGTCCAATCGCACTGAGGAAACAGGCCGACCAACCGGCCGCGAATAACTGCTCCGGGTTCGTGCCGGTCGCCGAGGTGCCGGGAGAGGAAAGCGTAATGTCCAGGCGACCGTCCGAGCTACGGGTCGCGCCGTCTCGGCCACCTGTAGTGTGTTCTTTGGCGGTGTACAAGACTTTGTCGAGTTGAGGATGAGCCATTGTGTTTACCTTTCTGAAAGCTGTCGGGAGCGAAGATAAGTTCCTAGCCGAGGCGATTACAAAACCAGAATGCCATCAGATCGGGAGCTATGCAGTGAGTCAGCAGGGTGGTGGCAACCCTCTAGCGAGCGAGACAGTAGGCTCTCAAGGTGCGTTGGCAACCACAAGACATAAAATTTTAAAATATTGTGACAAGTACTAGGAGTTGGAAACCGATGTGACCGGGTGATGCTGGGTTTGACGGGGATGGGGAGGGCCGATAGTATCGTTTGGACTCAATTTGTTGTGAATAGCAGAGGCCTATGAAGCTTGCGTATTTTGATTGTTTCAGCGGGATCAGCGGGGACATGACCCTGGGTGCGCTGGTGGACGCGGGTGTGCCGGTGGAACAGTTGCGCACGGAATTGCACGGATTGGAAGTGCCGGGATGGCAGATAAGTGCGGAGAAGGTATGGAAGAACGGGATGTCGGCCACCCGCGTGAATGTTAAAACGGAAGATACGCACACGCACCGGTCGCTGACAACGATTCTAGGGATATTGGAGAAATCGAACCTTGCGGTGCCTGTAAAAGAGCGGGCTTCGGCTATATTTCGGAAGCTGGGCGAAGCGGAGGCATCGGTTCACGATGTACCGCTCGAGAAAATCCACTTTCATGAAGTGGGAGCGGTGGATGCCATCGTCGATATTGTCGGGGCGTGCGTGGGATTTGCCGAGCTGGGCATTGAAGAATTTGCGTGTTCGGCACTCAATGTGGGCGGCGGAACGGCAAAAATGGCTCATGGTGTGTTGCCAGTGCCTGCGCCAGCTACGGCGAAATTGCTGGTGGGGAAGCCCACGTATTCAAATGGCGTACTTAAAGAGTTGGTGACGCCGACCGGAGCAGCGATTGTGGCTACGCTTTGCGATTCATTTGGGCCACAACCGGCAATGACCGTGTCGACGATCGGGTATGGCGCGGGTTCCACGGACCTGGAGGGCCAGCCTAACGTGATGCGGTTGATGATTGGCGAGTCGACGCAGAGGAACGAATGGGGAACCGTGGAGTCCATTCGCGTTTTGGAAGTGAATGTGGACGACATGAATCCCCAGGTCTATGGGTATTTTCTTGAAAAGGCTTTGGCAGCGGGAGCGCTGGATGTTTTTGCCACACCGGTGCAGATGAAAAAGAACCGACCCGGGATGTTGATTACCGTGTTGTGCCAGGCAGCCGAGGAAGCGAAGTTTCAGGAAATGCTGTTTGCCGAGACGACCACGCTGGGAGTGCGGACTACCTTGGCGCAGCGACGGATTTTGCCTCGGGAATGGGTGAAGGTCTCGACCCGATTCGGCGAGGTTAGGATGAAGGTGGCGCGGGTGAATGGGGCGGTGCGGCAGGCTTCGCCGGAATTTGAGGATTGCCGTAAACTGGCGGAGGAAAAAAAAGTACCGCTACAGGTAGTCTTGGATGCCGCGCTGCGGGCCTGGGAAGGCTAGCTAGAACCTAGAATTAACGCAAAGGTCGGAGTACACGGGGGAAAACAGGCGGAATGGCTGAGCGCAAGGAAAAGTATTACCTGACAACGCCGATTTACTACACCAACGGACTGCCGCACATCGGACACACCTATACGACTGTGGTGGCCGACATGATCCGGCGGTACAAGCGGATGCGTGGCTACGAAGTGGTGATGACCACTGGCACGGACGAGCATGGTGTGAACGTAGAGCGGGCCGCGAAGAAGGCGGGCGTGCCTGAATCCGAATATGTCGCGAAGATGGCGGATACCTGGCGCGCACTTTGGGATGAACTGGGAATTTCTGCGGATGAGTTTGTGAGGACCACCGATCTGCAGCATGTGCGGACGGTGCAGTGGCTGTTCAAACTGTGTCGAGAGAATGGGTACGTCTACAAGGGTCATTACACCGGACTGTATTGCATTTTCGACAATGCGTTTGTGAATGAGCCGAAGCCGGGGAATCTTTGTCCAGACTGCGATCGCCCGCTGGAGACCATTACGGAGGAAAATTACTTTTTTAAATTGTCGGCGTTTCAGAAGCCGCTACTGGACTTCTATAGCAAGAATCCGGACTTCATTCAGCCGGAAACGCGCAAGAACGAAATTATTGCTTTCGTGGAAGGCGGGTTGCGTGACCTGAGCATCACGCGCACTGCAGTTCGCTGGGGCATCCCGGTGCCAGGCGAGGAGCCACACGTATTCTATGTGTGGTTCGACGCGTTGACGGCCTACCTGAGCGCGGTGGGCGGACCGGACTACGTGAAACGCGGAATGTGGCCAGCGGATTTGCACCTGGTGGGAAAAGACATCATACGATTCCACACCGTGTATTGGCCGGCATTCTTGATGGCGGCGATGCTGCCGCTGCCGAAACAGGTTTGGGCACACGGATGGTTCCTGATGGACGCGGCGAAGATGAGCAAGTCCAAGGGGAATGTGGTGTTGCCCCGGCCGATTGCGAACCTGCTGGGGATGGACGCGCTGCGGTATTTCCTGTTGCGTGAAGTGGTGTTTGGCCAGGACGGAAATTTCAGCTACGACGCGCTGGTGACGCGATACAACAGCGACCTGGCAAACGGGTTGGGGAATTTGTCGAGTCGTACGGCAGCCCTGATCGAAAGGAATTTCGGTGGAAAGATTCCACAACCCGGCGATCAGAACCCCCAGGACGAGGCGTTGGCCAGGCAGACCCACGAGGCGATCGGAGCGGTACTGGAATACTTCGAAAAGTTTGAGTTTGCACGGGCGCTGGAGGCGATCTGGGCGGTGATCGGGCTGGCAGATAAATATCTGACCAGCGAACAGCCCTGGGCACTAGGGAACACACCGGAACAGCAGCAGCGCAAGGGTACCGTGCTTTGGACAACAGCGGAGTTGTTGAGGATTGTGTGCGTGCTGACTCATCCGGTGCTGCCAGAGACTACGCGAAAGATTTGGACTCTGCTCGGGCAGAACGGCACGGTGGCGGATGTGGCGTTGGATGGATTGCGTTGGGGCCAGTTGACTCCAGGTACGCCATTGGGCAAGGCCCAGACTTTGTTTCCACGAGTGGATAAAGTAGAAGCAGTGGAGAGGATTGAAGCGATGGCAAATGAAGAATCGAATCCGACTACACCCCTGGCGCCGGCGACACCGGCATCGGCCGGCGCACCGGCAGCCGCGACCGCTCCGGCAGGAATCGCGCAGATTGGGATTGATGATTTTGTGAAGGTGGAGATGCGCGTGGGGCAGATCAAGACGGCGGAGCGAATTGTTGGCGCAGACAAATTGCTGAAACTGACCGTGGATATCGGAACGGAGTCAAGACAGATCTGCGCCGGGATTGCGCAATTTTATGAACCAGACGCGCTGGTTGGCCGGAAGGTTGTCGTGGTGACGAATTTGGCACCTCGAAAATTGCGTGGCGTGGAGTCGAATGGAATGATTGTGGCGGCGTCGGTGGGCGCAGAGGGCCGGCCCGTCCTGGCGGGATTTCATGAGGAAGTGGAAGTGGGGGCGCGTTTGAAATAAGGTCGGATTTCGCCGGTAATCCAGCCCGTTTCGAGGAAGAAGGATTGTGTCCCAGTTGAACCTCCGGCCCTTGAAGCAGCCCAGGCAAGCAGCAACGGCAAGCAAAGGCGAAATGGAACTGATCGATTCGCACGCCCATATTGATGCAGAACAGTTCGCGCAAGATCGCGAATCGATGCTGGAGCGTGCGCGGGCGGCGGGAGTGACGACTCTGCTGGCGATCGGGACTGGGCCTGGTCCGGAAAAGCTGGATGCGGCTCTGCCTTATGCCGAAGCGCACGACTGGATTTACACCACCGTGGGCATCCACCCGCACGAGGCTAAGGATGTGACAGCCACTCATCTCGAGACATTGGCGAGGCTGGCGAAGCACCCCAAAGTGATTGCGTGGGGCGAAATCGGACTGGATTATTACTACGATTTCTCGCCGCGAGAGGTGCAGGAGCGGGTATTTCGACAGCAGATGGAGCTGGCGCACGAGGCCAAATTGCCGATTATTATTCACTGCCGCGATGCCTGGGCCGATTGTCTGAGGGTAATGGAAGAGGCGTGGAAACCAACCGGACTCGGCGGGATACTCCATTGTTTTGGCAGCACCCTGGAAGACGCCAAGCGGGGTCTGGAGATGGGCTTTATGATCTCCTTTGCAGGGAATTCGACCTATCCAAAAGCGCAGAATATTAGGGATGTTGCGAAGGCTTTGCCGCTTGCAAACATTTTGATCGAGACGGATTCTCCCTACCTGGCGCCACAACCGTTCCGGGGTAAGCGGAATGAGCCAGCCTATGTGGGAGAGGTAGCGAAGGTCCTTGCGAATGTGAGAAACTTGCAGGAACGGGAGATCGCTAAGGCGACAGCTGAGAATTTTCGGCGTTTCTTCCAACTAGCCCAGCCGCACGGGTCACCGGCTGTGGTGTCCCGGTAGCTCAGGGCTACGGACCAGGAGAAAATTCCATCGCGTTACTTACGACCAAGGAAATATTTGAGTTGGTCCGGGAAGACCTTGTCGAGGTTGAGCAGGAATTGTCGCGTCAAAGCGCGGCGGCTTACCAACCGGTTTCCGAAATAACCAGTTATCTGCTGGGCGGCGGAGGCAAGCGCCTTCGGCCCGCGTTGCTACTGCTGTGTCATGGCTATGCCGCCGGTGCAAGCAAAGCCGGCAGTCGAAGCGCAATCAAGCTTGCCGCAGTGGTGGAGTTGCTCCATAGCGCTACGTTGATTCACGACGACGTGATCGATGGTGCGGATACGCGGCGGGGCAGGCCATCGGCCAATACGCGCTGGGGCAATCATCGTAGCGTCCTTGCGGGGGATTGGCTGTACATGCAATCGTTCCAGATTGCGCTCGAAGAACGAAATTTTCGCGTGTTGGACATCTTGATCGACCTGACGCAGAAGATGGTGGAAGGCGAACTGATCCAACTGAACAAGATGGGGCGCATGGACGTAACGGAAGAAGATGCGCTGCGGTTGGCGACGTATAAGACCGCCTGCCTTTTCAGCGGATGTGCACGGCTGGGCGGCGTGCTGGGCGGATTCGATGAAAAACAGGAAAAGGCCCTGGATGATTTTGGGCGTTACGCGGGATTGGCTTTCCAGTTGGTGGATGATCTACTGGATTTCACCGCGTCGAGCGAGCAATTAGGCAAGCCGGTATTGAGCGATTTGAAAGAAGGCAAAGTGACGCTGCCGCTGATTTACGCCATGGAGAATGGGCATCGTGAAGCGCGGGATCTTGTGGCGCGGGTACTGGAAGAAAAAGAATTCAACTCCGTGCAGCCGGAGACGCTGGTGGCGTTGGTACGGGATTCGGGTGCCTTGGATCGCACGCGGAACCTGGCGCATGAGTATGCACGGCGAGCAAAGAGCTGCATTGATGGACGAGGCGATTCCGAATACGCGCGCGCGTTGATGACGCTGCCGGATTTTATTCTGGAACGAGAGAACTAGTCTCTTCTGCGGGAAATACCCGTTCCGGGGCTGAAGCTCCGCTGCTAACAAGTTCCATGCTGCCGTTTAAGCTGGTCTGCCACGAACGATACGATTTGAATTTGGGCACGCACGTATTCCCGTCGCAGAAATTCCGGTTAATCGAGAACAAGCTGATCAAGGAAGGCATTGCGGAACGCAAGGATCTTTTGCGGCCGGAACCGGCGCTTGACGCGGATATACTGCGTGTACATACCGAAGCTTGGGTGCGCAAGCTCAAGACGGGCACGCTGACGCTGAGTGACGTGATGAAATTGGAAGTGCCGTATTCGCCGGAGTTGGTCAGCGCCTTCTGGCTTGCGGCCGGTGGCACGGTCTTGGCGGCACAATCGGCGATGCGAGACGGTTTTGGCTGCAATATTGGCGGTGGTTTTCACCATGCGCATGCGAATCATGGGGAAGGCTTCTGCGCAATACATGATGTCGCCGTGGCGATTCGCCGATTGCAGTCCGACGGATGGATACGCCGGGCTATGGTGGTGGACACCGATGTGCACCACGGCAATGGAACGGCGGCGATCTTTGCGAAGGACGATTCGGTGTTCACCCTGTCCATCCATCAGCTGAACAACTATCCCGCGTACAAGCCGCCGTCGAATGTGGACCTGGACATGGAGGATCGTGTGGAGGATCAGGAATATCTGGAGACGTTGCTACCTGCCGTGAGCCGGGCGGTGAAAACGTTTGCGCCGGATATGCTTTTTTATGTTGGCGGGGCAGATCCGTATTACGACGATCAGTTGGGTGGGCTATCTTTGACGTTCGATGGATTGCAGGCGCGCGATCGGGGTGTTTTTGAGGAGGCCCGTAGACGGTCGGTGCCGGTGGTCACGGTGCTGGCAGGCGGCTACGCGAGGCGGGTCGAAGATACCGTTCAGATCCACGTGAATACGATCTTGGCGGCGAGAGAAGCGACGGAGAAATATCCGAAGGCAAAGGGTACCGAGGCGACTGCCGAGACAACAAACGAAGAGCACAGTTAAGAGTGAGGGTGCCTGGAAGCAAGAGTAATTCTCATGTGTTTCTTTGGGCGCAAATTTCTGACCCTAACGTGAGCGCGGGCTGCCGATCAGGGTTGCGAAGTGGCGGAAGCGTTTGAGGCGGTGGGGGGATTTGCGGGATGAAGGGCATGTTCGATGGCTTGCGTGAGGTCTTTGTCAACGGAATCGGGATCGAAGCCGTCGGCTCGAAAGGCGATCTTGCCGTCAGGCGCGAGGATTATGGTTGTGGGAAATGAGTTCACGGAGTAGAGATTGTCCATGTTGTCGGCAAAAAGTACGGGTGTCTTGGGCTTCTCCTGCTCGAGGTAGGGCGGTACGAGAGATTCGTCGTCATCACAATTCAATTCAAAAAACAAAACATTCTTGTCGCTTGCGTAGTGAGCCGCGATTTTCTCGAAGTGCGGCTCGAGCTCGCGGCAGGGTCCGCACCAGGTTGCCCAAAAATTGAGGACGACCACCTTGCCCTTCGTTTCAGAGAAGGGAAATGCATCCCCGCCGGGAATCCTGCGCAAAGTGAATTCGTAGGGATTTTTCAAACCTGCATTGTGGACAGGTTTTGCAGGAGCCGTACTTGCAGCGACCTCGTCGAAGGTATGCAAAAGGTAATCGCCCAGCCCGTTTTCTGAACCATGAGCCAGTCGCCAGGTATTGCCGATTTTCTTGCGCAACTCGGTGCGGCCAAGCGGACCAGCGGTGTCGGTGGCCAGCGCAAAGGCGCGGGCATACTCCCGGATCGAACTGTCCGGGTCTTTTCGGAGTTCCGCGAGTTCACCTAGGCTTGCAGCGGCGCCGGAGGTGGGTAGCAGTGCGTAACTGGCTTCGAAGTTTTTTTGCGCGTCGGGGATATCGTTGAGCTTCTGGTAGAGCCGGGCACGAACGAGCAGCACAGAGGATTCATCGCGCTTCCTGTCGTTCAGCCAGCTTTCGGCGGAGACCCGCGGCGATTTGTCCGCGATGTTGGTGCGCCGGACCTGTTCGAGTACGCGCGTGCAGTAGGAGATGGCACGGCGCCAGCCGGCGGCATCACCGTATCGTTCGAGAAGCTGGATGGCGAGGATGTTGATGGAAGCGTCGTCGGGACGCAGGGCTACCATGCGCTCCGCGTATTCGGTAGCACGCGGAAAGTCATCGACCTTTAGACTGGCCTCGACGATGGCGCGATAGATTTGTGGACGCTGCTGGGATTGCGGATACGTTTTGAGGAAGGCCTCGAGATTGCGAACCAGCGCTGCGCGATCGTTTGCAGCATCATCTATGGCTTTCTGTAAATCCTGCTGTTCGTTGCGCTCAGGTTGCTGGCCGGCTGTTCTTGGCGTTTCTGGCGAAGTTTGCTGCGCTGACGAGTGCGCTTCTTCGGAAAACGCCGTAACACGGATCGCAAGAAATAAGGTTAGCAGCCACAAGAGGAAGCGTCCGCGTATAGGCGGTATGTACACACCTGCATTGTACCGGGAGCGACGGAAAATTTCGAAATTTGTAAACCGCATGCTGCTTAAGCGGATAGCCGTGGGTTAGGTGCCACTGACGCTGATACCACCGGACACGGTGTGGACTTCGACGCGCCCGGATGAGTCACCAATGTGGGCGCGAAGGGAGTGCTTATTGTGCTCCTCAATGACCACGGGGATATTCGTGCGAATGTCGCCGGAAATGGCTTCGGCCGAAAGCAGGAAGCTGGCGGAATGAGGAACCTGAATGTCGACAGAACCGGAGACGGTCTTAAGCTCCCACAAGCGGTTGCCGCTGGGATTTCCAGTTACGTTGATAGGCCCGGACATGACCTGGGCTTTCACGTCGCTATTTGCCCCGTTGATCGAAACAGAACCACTGGCGGAAGAAGCTTCAACGCGGTCGCCCGGGCGATCGATTCGGATGGACCCGGAAGCAGCGGTGGCTTTAATGTCGCCCTTTACATCGGAGATCTGGATACTGCCGGAAGCGCTGTTCACGCGAAGGTATCCGCCGACGGTGCCGACATCAATGGCACCACTGGCGGCGGAAACCTGTACGTCGCGTTCAATCTGGTAGATATGAATGTAGCCGGAAGCGGAGCTGACTTTGGCCGGGCCGCGAAGTTTGTTGACGGTGATGCCGCCGGAAGCGAGCCCGGCATCGAGTTCGGTACTCACCGGAACTTCAATCTGATAGTCGATGCTTACGTTCTTGAGCCAACTGGAGTTCTTGCCAATCAGTATGGTGTCTCCGTGTTGTTCGAGTGGGGGATTGGCTAGAACTTCCTGAGCGCTTTTCTGCGCGTCGCTGAACAGCGACCATCCGCCAGGTGTGACTTTACCGCGGATGTGCACCACGCCGTCTTTGCCGGCTTGGATATCGACATTACCCGAGGCGTTGTTCAACTCGATGCGAGTAGTGGGGCCAGAGACGGTAAAGGTTTTGTCGAACGTATTGTCCAGAGCCAAAGCTTGGCAAGAAGCAAAGGACAGTCCAGCTGCAAGCAGCACAGTGGCGAACAGTGTAATGTTATGTTTGATCATGGAAGTGGCGCCCGCCTGAACTTACAGGCCCTCCTGAATATAGGTACGCAAAATGCATAAATTATGTTCCGGTTGACCGGGTCAGAGCCTCGTTGAGAGAGCCTTGGCGATAACCTTCCAAGTCCAGGGAAACGTAGGCAAACCCCACCGCTTTCAATGCCTTGGCGATCGCCGTGGCCATTTCGGGAGACAGGGCGCGGGGAAGTTCCTCGGTCGCGAGTTCGACGCGCGCCAGTTTGTCATGGAGACGCACCCGGAATTGGCGGAAGCCGAGGTCACGGAGGGCACGCTCGCCCTGCTCGATGAGGGAAAGGCGCTCTACACTCACCTCTGTGCCATAGGGCAAACGTGAACTGAGGCAGGCGGAAGCGGGGCGATCCCAGGAAGGTAGCTGAGCGCGCTCTGAAAGATAGCGAATTTCGGATTTGTGGAGGCAGACGTCAAGGAGCGGGGCGAGAACCTTGTGCTCTGTGGCGGCGCGCTGGCCGGGACGAAAATCGAAGGTGTCGTCGGCGTTGACACCATACGCGGTGGCTTCCAGCTCACGCTCGGCAGCGATGCGGTCGAGTACGGAAAACAGTTCGTCTTTGCAGAAGTAGCAGCGATCCGCATTGTTGGCACGGTAGGCGGGATTGTCCATTTCGTTGGTTTGGACATATTCGTGGCGGATCCCCGTGTCGCGGAGGAAAATTTCAAGTTGCTCGCGATCGTAGGAGGAATAACTCGGAGAAATTGCGGTGACAGAAAGTGCGCGGTCGCCGAGTATCCGATGGGCAGCCCACGCGAGGTAGGCGGAATCTGTTCCGCCGGAAAGGGCAATGAGCAGGGAATTGCGGTCAGCCAGTTTGGCGAAAAGGAGTTGTTCTTTTTCGCACGCGGCAGCTCGGGAAGGCTCACCCGTGTGGATTTGAACGAAAGACGGCATATCTCAATAGAGTATAGCGCAGGAGCGGAAAATCGGAACGTGAAGGAGAAGATGCGAAGGGGCCGACGGGGTGGAAAAAAGCCGATCAGGAGCGTGGCCTTCCCGGCCCGGCATTCCCACAACGAGTAGGAAGTATCGCGCGGCGACTCGAGCAAAAAGCAGGGCCCGCCAGAAGCCACCCATGATTTGCGGTGCTATTTGAAATCGAGGAGGACGTCGACACTACCTTTGGAAGGATCGGTTTGCAGCCAGTGGCCTACGGTGTCGTAGTGGATGGGGAGATCTTTGAATACAGTCTCGCGATGAATCTCGAGGCGCGTCAGTAGTTGGTCAAACAGTTTCTTGTCAAAAACGTCTCCAGGTTTCTGCGGCCATGCATCGCGAATCAGACGTTCTCCGGCCAGAGACATTCCGGTTATGACCATAGTATTGAATTTGAACTGCGGGCCCTCGACGATGGAAACTTTGTAGGAGACCTTGTGGTTCTGATCATCGAAGCTGGGTTCGGGGCCGAGTTTGACTTCCAGGTAGCCGAGGTGGCCGTACTCGTCGCGCGCCTTGTCCCAGCCGCCTTCAATGTTGAGGCCGTTGGCAACGTCTCCGGGTTTCATCGAGACCGTATTTGTGAGGGTGAGGCTGGAAAGTGCGGAGTTGCCGGTCCACTCAACGCCTTGCCACTGATACACCGGACCCGGATTGCAGGGAACCAAGATGGGAATCTGCTCGGGCAGTTTCTGATTGGGATTGCCAGAGAGTCGAACTTCAGCGGGACCGAGGGTGGCACGCAAATTTCCGAGTTGCTGATAAACGGGACGAATCGCCTCGGCAAGAAAAATATCGATCGCCATACGCGAGTAAGGCTTATGAACAATCTCCGCCATATGTTGCAGGACGGCCTTGTGCGTCGTCAGATTGGTATCGCTGAATTCCATGCTGGCGATTTTTGGTGCAATGCCTTCCACGTGAAATTGCTGCAGGGAGCCTTCGGCGAGCGGATTGACGATGACATCGTGACCAACGCTGACCGGAGTCCCGTGCGTGGCCAGGAACGCGGCCAGGGAATTGGCGGCCAGGTCGACGACTGCGCCGCTGTCGGGTAAGGTGCCATCGAAAAAGGGAAGATCCTTGCGAATGGCGTCGCTCAATTCCGTGTCTGAAAACCAGGGGAAATTGTCGTAGGAAACTTTTAGGCGCGGATTTTCTTCGAGCTTGAAGGTGACAATAACGGCGTCATTTTTTGTGCTGAAGCTGTAGTTCACTTTGGCGAACAAGCCGGAACGGACCAGGATGTCAGCAGAATCCTGCAGATCTTTTCGCCCAACTTGCGAATCGATCGAAAGGCCGGTGAGTTGAACGAGTTGCGGTTCAGTAAGAGTTTTGAGCCCTTCGGCGTGAACTTCCTTAAGGGCGGCGGTTTGTGCGAAAGTCGCTGAAGCCAACAGCAGAAAAGCGACAAGAGCAAGTGGGCGGAGTCGCATGTTCCCTAGTCTATCGGAAAAATGGAGGAAGCGCTTCGTTCTCATTGCGCAATGACGGCCAGCTCCCGACATGACTCTGAAGGAGAAGTGGGTAACTAGCTTTTCGGCGGCCAGGTGATCTGGCCTGTGCCGAGATAGGCTTGGTTTGCGATTTGCCCGGCGCGGGCTGCGGCGACTCCGGTCTCTACCGGCGCGTTAGGCTCTTTGCGGCTCTTGATGCAATCAAAGAAATTCTGCAGGTGGTCGATGGTCCCGTCCCGAAAGGTTTCTGCCCTGACGACCGGATTGTCTTTGCTGGGGACGCCTTCATGATAGACGCCAAAGCCGCTGCGGGTAATCTTCAGGGTCGCCTCGGTGCCGCGGAACTCGAGGCCGCCGTCATCGATGGATGAGGCCATCATGCCTTCATAGACGACATCGAACCCGGGATAGCGGACTGCAGCCTGAACGGTGTCGGGGCAATCCCACTGCTCGAAGATGTATTTGTCTCCGAGCATCATTACATTGCGTGGTTGATCGGCTTTCATAGCCCAGTGAACGACATCGATCCAGTGGGTGAACAGATCGGTCATTGCGCCGCCGCCAAAATTCCAAAACCAGCGCCAGCGGTAGAACTTTTCTTCCGAGAAAGGCTGATCGGGAGCGCCACCGAGCCACTGCTTCCAATCGAGGAGTTGGGTGTCGACAGGTCGGGGCGCCATGAAGTAGTGGTAGTTCTGCCACCAGTAGGTGCGGACCTGGGGGATGCGCCCGAGACTGCCTCCCTGGATGAGTTCGACGGCATCTCGAAAGTGACTCCAACTGCGCTGCTGCATTCCGCATTGAAGAATTTGCTTGCCGGCACGTACAGCTCGAGTGAGGGTGGCGCCTTCCTCCAGAGTGTGTGTAACGGGCTTTTCAAGGTAGACATCTTTGCCGGCGGCGAGAGCGTCGACCGCCATGCGCACATGCCAGTGGTCGGGGGAGGAGATAATTACGGCGTCAATGTCCTGCTGGAGCACTTCGCGATAATCCACGTGAGTCGTTGCGGCGAGACCGTTGGGGCGCGCTTTGACGGCGTCGCGCCGGGGTCCGTAGACATCGCTGACGGCGGCGATCTGGTAGCGAACGGTCGACTGGTCGGCAGAGTTTAGCAGGCCGCCCATGCGGCCGCCCGCGCCGATAACACCGATGCGAAGGGTATCGTTGGCGCCGAGGATTCGAGTCGACGCAAGCGCAGTGAGTCCGGTGGTCATAAGAAAAGTACGACGATCAGGGTGGATATTCATGGCGGATATAGTAGCGAGGAACGGACGAAGAAGGAAGCGGTGGAAGTTGAAATTGCACCCGGCCTTAAAAAACGCGCGGATTCCTCTTCTCCACTTCGGTGGAGGAGTGAATGTCCGAATTCCAGCAGCACGCGGCAGAGCGCTAGAAAATGGCCCGCTCTGGAGGCTGTTGGGGAAGACTGTTGGCGCGGTCGATCACCCATTGCGGAAAGATCGGGGTGTTCAGAGCGGGCTTGCCCCGGGTAATGGCCCATTGTTCGAGCCAGCTAGTGCCTTCCTCACCGACATACTCATTCGGAAGGCTGTAGGCCGAATCGCCGAGCGCATCCTGCAAGGTAACGAACTGATAGCCGCGCTTGCGCAAGAGGTCGAGCAATTCACTGATGTGATCTGCCTCGAGCCAATTGCCATGGATCAGCAGAATTTGTTTCGGCTCGTAGCCGAGCAAGTCTCTTGAGAAATTCTCGAAGTAATCGAAGACCGTGGTTGTGTAGGCGAGATAGGCGCTCGCGATTTGTTGCTGCAACGGGGTGTCGGCGCGTTTGCGAGCATCTTCGTATACCCGAGCGAACATCCAGTCCCAGGCGTCCATGGTAATGGGAGCGATGTGATAGCCGCGCTGCGTCAGGAAGGATTCGGCGTCACGGCGGGTCTCTAGATCGCGGCCGACGTCAAGATAAGGATGCCGGAAGTAACGCATTTTCTGATTGTGCTGCGACTGGAGGTAGCGGGTTACCGTCTCGCCGCGGACAACTTCTTCTTCCCAAGCCTTCAGCGTCGAGTTGTTAAGAGAAAGGTGGGAAAAGGTGTGGTTGCCGAGCTCGAAACCATTGTCGAGCCACAACGATAGCGCCTTGATGCGCGCGTCGACTTCGCCTGCTTTGAAAAGCTTCCTCTCGTTCACGAAACCAACCACCGGTACTTTTTGATCGTGGAGTGGAGCAAGAAGCTTCGCCGTGAGGTCGTTGATTTCCGTGCCGGTCATCGAATTGGAGTTGGAAGCAGGAAGGTCGTCGATGGTGATGGCGATTTCTCTATGTGGTTGATTCTGCGCAAAGAGGGGATAGCTTAGGAACAGAATTGCCAGACTGGAAAATAGAAGTAAACAACCACGAAATCTCTTCATTCATCACCTCGAGTGAGCATTGCACGGCCCGGCCCGAACACCAGACTCACAAGACTATTCTACAGCGAAGGAGGTTGCCAAATTACGAGGCTCATCAAGGTCACGACCGTGGAACAGGTCGATGTGATAGGCAAGCACCTGCAAGGGCACACTTTCCGAGGTCGGTAGAAGCAGATTCGAGGCCGGAGGCAGTTCAAGGCACAGTCCTTGGCCAATGCAATCGCATGAACTACCCTTTCGCGCTGCGCTCACCTGTATTGCGTCACGGCTGGCGGAGGGAGACGAGCTGCACTGGTCCGAGGAGTCCCGAAGGAAGCAGTGGAGAGGTGGCTTTGTAGGGCTTCACATCGGCATAGGTGTAGCTCACGGTTGAGTCCGGCTGCTGATCTCCGATGAGACGATTAACCCAGGAATTCGTGACCTTGATATCGATGTGGTTCTCGCCTGGCTTCAAAGCGCCAGTGACGTCGACACGGAAGGGGGCATGCCAGACAATTCCCAGCGACTTTCCGTTCACGCTCACCTCGGCCAGGTTTTTGACACTTCCGAGATCGACGAGGAGACGCTGGCCCGCCTTGAACCAACCGGGGTCGGCTGTGAACCTGGTTGTGTAGGTTCCGGCCCCCGAGAAGTACTTCACGCCTTTGTCGGCGTTCTCATTCCATGGGGTGAGCGTCTGCAGCGAGACCGATGCCGGTGCGCCGCGACCAGGTTGAAAGGTCAAAGTCCAGGGGCCGTCGATGGTTCTTACCGACGACTCGATGGGCGCAGCGATAACGTGCGATATCTCAGGCGCGGAGCCACGGAAAACGAAGAACGCTGTGCCCCAGGGCTCCAGATGAACAGGCACGGTGGTGCGGTCTTTGGCAATCGCGTAGGAAACGGGTTCACCGGATCCGTTCTCTGCATGCCAGAGTTCTGCAGTTTTTCCTGTTACCCGGAATGATGCGTTCACATTTACGTTTTGATCACTGCGATTGTTCACGAAGTAGATTTCTCTATCCACGAGTGTGCGGTGCACGAAGGGCAGATGCCGATCGGTTTCGGCAATGCTAGTCGTGAAGTCTGGTGGAAGGTTCATCTTTTCGAACGCTCGTTCAAAATCGCCACCGGCATAGACGATGCCTTTACCCACAGGATATTCGCCCTTCCCATCTCCGAAAAGCTCGTCGCAGAGACGGCGAAACTCCGCTTGGTCATCCTCCAGGCTCGGGTCGTCTGTAGGCTTTGCTCCTACAACCACCGCTCCCTCCATTACCAGTTTGCGAATGGCTCGAAGCACAGGCAGCGACATGTGCTGACTGTACGGATCGAGGCCGAGAACCCGATAGTTCATGCCACTTGCGGTAACAAGGTGACCGCTTGCAACACGCAGTTCGTGAATCAATGCATCAGCATTGATGTAATCGAACGGATGCCCAGTTGGCAGGCCGGGGGCCTTTCTGTTAAAGATGGCGGTAAGATTCGAATCTTCGCCATAGAAGTAGACGATATCGGCAACAAAGTGGCCCTGCTGCAGAAGATAGCTGGAACGGGCGAGATAGTCGATCCATGGCCCAGCCTGTTCGGCCCAGGTCTCATTTCGATTGAACCATTGGCCGAATGGTCCAAGCGTGAGGCCCGGCTCTTTATCCGTGAGCGGCTGATGCGCCGATTCGTGAATCACGAAACGATTGATTCCGTTTAACATTTCCTGGTCGGCCGTGGGCTTAAGAGTTTCGGGCGACCATGCCCAGGGGGAAGCTGCGGCGGTTAGCGACTCGGCCGCTGCAATGTTCTGACCATAGATATGGGCGACTGAAGCCGACTCGCGATCATCCGCGTTGTAATTGTAGCTCTCCGCGTTCACACCAGGCGCCTGTACCCACATTGCACTCATGGGAATATCGTCGAGCTTTTTCACTTCCATGCCATCGCCGACAAATGCCCTCCTGTCCTCGTGGGATTCTCCATAGTGGCCCAAGCCCCGCTCTTTAAGCGATGCTTGTACCTGTCCGTAATGCTCGTTGGCAATGAGGTCGGCTATCGTCTTGCGAAAATCCCAAAGAAAACGATCACTCGATTCGGCACTCTCGACGATCTGGCCGGTCAGCACGGGTAGCCAGGGAGTAGGATCGTATCCTCGGAGTCTGTTAAAGTCCGCAATCAGGTAGTCCGTCCAGTTCTGAGATCCTGCTTCCCAGCTGTCGGTCACGACATATTGGATGCCGTGTTTTCCCATCATCTCGCTGCCAACCGCATTCTTATAGCTATCGAGATATGCGTTCATGTAGTTACGCACGTATTCGTGGTTGAGTTTATCGACTTCGAGACCAGTGGCTTCGGCAGTGGCAGGGTGATTGGTGATTCCAAGCAGCGAGTAACCGAAGCGGAGAACCACCCATCTTCCCGGAGGAGGGGTCCAATCGAGAGTTCCGTCTGGATGCAATTTCGAACTGAGGTCGAGAACCCCTGCCTTGCTAACGGCTTCCTCTTCTTTCACCGCTGGTGTCTGTAAAGGATAAAGATCCTCGAGCGGGGTAAATGCGGCCTTCTCTTCAAAACGGTTGACTCTCGTTTCAGGATGAAGCTGGAACTCTGCAAGTTCATAGACGGGCGATGCGGGCGGACCCTTTACCCCGAGTGATGAGATATCCATACCTTTCAGCCATGCGGGTACTTCTGGGATGGAACCACGTCGCAGAAGTAAGCGAAAATATTTCGCGGTTACCGGAGGGAATGAAACGGTGTTCTCTGGGGACCCATCTTCCGGAAGTCTGACCACGTCTCGGAAGATCACCCCATCATCGCTTGCCTGAAAGATCTTTTGCGGATTTGCTACCCCGGACATGAGGGAGATGACAATGTTAAGGCTCCTCATCACGATGACAACCGACGATACCCTCTGAGGCTCCGAAAACTCGTACTTGATCCACGTGCCATCATCTTCTTTCGCGATTGGAATCGTAACGTTATTTACCAGATCGCCGTCGCTCAATATCGATGCGTCCAGGGGACCTGTCGCCGTACTGATCTTGGCCTTCCTAGGCTGCCCTGTGGTATTCATTGCTGGTTGGCGATAGGCTACGACGCTCGCGTCGGCATAGAACTCTGGCGGCTTTGCCGCGCCCGGCGTTCGAAACATTTCGACCGTACCCAAATTCTGGAACGCACCAGTGACGGAAGGAGGATGAACAAGCGTTCCGTGGAAGGGTTGGCCTCCCTCGACAACCGTTTCGCTCCACACATATTTCTTCATCCCCTGCGAAGGTGGCACCCAGGGCCCGCCAGTTTCACTCCAGCCAGCAGAACTGGCTATTGCCTGCTCGAACTGGAACTTATCACCGAGTTCGAGCGAATATCGGAAAGCCTCTTTCCATTCAGGACTCATGTAAACAAGTCGCTTGTCCACGACTTGAGGCGTCTCGAGCGCCGCATCGAATGTCTGCACCCCGGCAAGGCCGACGCGATGCATCCACTCCAAATCAAGCTGGATGCCTTCCTTGGTTATATTCCCGTTCATCCAATGCCACCAGACGCGGGGTCGAGCGCTGGCCGGAGGATTCTTAAACGCTTCTTTGAGGGGGTCGGATTGATTTTGTGCTGACGCGACGCTGACGCCAAATAACAGCAGGAAAACAGCCAATCCTATTCGACAAACGAATGCGGCACGTCGTATGGGGCGATTGAGATTCAGCACGATTCTTTGCATCTGCGCCAAGATTCCATCTCCCCATGTGCAAGCGCTGTGGATCTTTTTGTCGATCACGGCAGCATCTCCCCTGTCAGAAGTTCAACCCATCGTTACCAGGTCCGGCGCCAG
Organism: Candidatus Acidiferrales bacterium; assembly: GCA_963741165.1. GTDB lineage: Bacteria > Acidobacteriota > Terriglobia > Acidiferrales > UBA7541 > Acidiferrum. The sequence goes on from CAVUHB010000008.1 coordinate 41,906, forward strand.
AATCCTCTGTCGCGAGATCAAATCGTAACATTACCAGAGGCCCGGTTCGCGGTTCGTTGTGTGGACGTGCCACCTGAAACGTGGCCATTCGCAGGTCAAATGACGGTCCCTCGATGAATGCGTTGCTGTTTGCTTCGATATCAGATGATCAGGCGGACTTGATTCTACCGTACTGCCCCGTCGATGACGGGCTTGGCAGAACTCCAGAGCCAGTCGCTACTCGACGGTGACGGATTTGGCCAGATTGCGCGGCTGGTCGACATCGCAACCCCGGCGGACGGCGATGTGATAGGCCAGAAGCTGCAATGGAACGATCTCGAGCATTGGCGCAAGCAGGTCTGGGGCGGGAGGCAGTTCAATGATGTGGTCGGAGGCTTCCTTGGCCAGGTGATCGCCGTCGGTCACGATGGAGATCACGATGCCGTCGCGCGCTTTTACCTCTTTGATATTCGACACGCTCTTTTCATAGAGGGTGAACGAAGCGGGATCGGAGTCGTCGCGCGTGGCCAGTACCACCACGGGCAGATTCTCGTCGATCAGCGCGTTCGGCCCATGCTTCATTTCGCCGGAAGGGTAACCTTCGGCGTGAATGTAGGAAATCTCTTTCAACTTTAGCGCACCCTCGAGCGCTATCGGGTAGTGAATGCCGCGGCCAAGGTAGAGAAAATCCGTCTGGCGGAAATATTGGCGGGCGAGATTTTCGTAGAACCCGGATTCCTCGGCTTGAAGAATGGATTCGATCTTGTGCGGGATACGCGTGAACTCGAGCATCAATTGGCGTGCGGCTTCAGGCTGCAGCTTTCCGCGCACCTGTCCAAGATGAGACGCGAGCAGCAAGAGAGCGGCGAGCTGCGAGGTAAAGGCCTTGGTGGAAGCGACGCCAATTTCCGGGCCGGCGTGGGTGAGAATGGTACCGGCCGCTTCGCGCGTAATCATGGAGCCTTTGACATTGCAGATGGCAAGGGAAGGTGAGCCTTTCAGTTTGGCCTCGCGCTGTGCGGCAAGGGTGTCGGCGGTTTCCCCGGACTGGCTGACGCAAACTGTGAGTGTTTTCGCGCCGAGAATGGGGTCGCGATAACGGAATTCGCTCCCGTAATCGACTTCAACAGGTATGCGCGCCAGGCGCTCAATCATGAACTTCCCGGCAAGGGCAGCGTGCCAACTGGTGCCGCAGGCTACGATGCGAACGTTTTCAAAATCACGCAATTGCTGCTCGGTGAGGTCGATTTCGTCGATGAAAACTTTGCCGCTATCTTGTGAGATGCGGCCGAGTATGGTGTCGCGAACGGCGCGGGGCTGCTCGAAGATCTCCTTCTGCATGAAGTGCTTGTAGCCGCCCTTCTCCGCCATGATGGGGTCCCAGGAAACGTGGTGGGCCGGGCGGTCGACAGGGTTGCCATCGAGGTCGGTGACGCGCACGCCCTCGCGGGTGAGCATCGCAACATCGCCGTCAGCGAGGAAGAACATTTCGCGGGTGTGCTCGAGAAGCGCGGGAATGTCGCTGGCAACGAAGAATTCTCCTTCGCCGAGGCCAATGACGGAAGGCGGCCCCATGCGCGCCGCAATCAGCTTCTGGGGATCTTTGGCCGACAGAAAGACAAGGGAATAGATGCCGCGTAATTCTCGAAGGGTCCTGCGCACGGCTTCTTCAAAGGTTAAATCCTTGGCGTATTTTTCCACCAGGTGGGCGACGACTTCTGTGTCGGTCTCGGTGACGAACTTGTGCCCCTCTTTCTGGAGCTGCTCCTTGAGTTCGAAATAGTTTTCGATGATGCCGTTATGAACGACGACATATTGCCCGGTGCAGTCGCGGTGTGGGTGAGCGTTTTCCTCAGTGGGGCGTCCATGAGTGGCCCAGCGGGTATGGCCGATGCCGTAGGTGCCATCGATGGGGGAATTCTTGACGACTTCTTCGAGGTTGCGGAGCTTTCCCGGGGCGCGGCGCAGGTGAAGTTTCCCATCGTCACCGACCACCGCGATGCCGGCGGAGTCGTAGCCGCGGTACTCGAGCTTTCGCAGGCCTTCAATAATGACAGGAACGACCTTCTTGTCGCCGATATAACCAACAATGCCGCACATGCAGGGAATCTCCTCGAGAATTCTCATTTTAGAGTAGCACGGGCATAGTTCTGGTCGGGCGAAAAGGGAAGTTGCCGAAGCGGCCGAGTTACCGAACGGGGTCGTTGAACAGGCGCTGCAGTTCGTAGGAGGCGAGCTTGTCGTGGGCGTCAAAATAAAAAGTGACGCGGGCGGTTACCGGCTCCATTCGCTGGGTGTCAATCTTCCGAATTTTTGCAACGAGAGTTCGGGGCTCCTGGCTTGGCTCCAGCGGAAATCCCTGCGCGTTGAGAAACAGCATTACGTTGGTCAGGGGTGTACCCACAGGAATTTGGGTTTCAAGGAACTGTTGGATGGGGTTGAGCTGGGGGTCATCGAGAGGCTTCTGCTTCTGGCACCCCTGCAGAAGAAGGAGAGAAATAGAAAAGAACGCAAGCATGAGGGTGCCGGATGGTTTGCGAGATGGTGCAGGGCGGAGCGACAAGTTCACGATTCCCTAGAGTGAAAGCTAATCGACGATCTCGAAGCGATATTCCTCGATCACCGGATTGGCCAGAACATCCTTCGAAATACGATCGAGTTGCTTTTGAGCCTCGTCGCGACTCCAGCCATTCAGGTCGAGCACGAAGAATTTTCCCTGGCGAACATCCTGGACTTGTTGAAAACCGAGGCCGGCGAGGGCGTGATGGATCGTCTTACCTTGTGGATCAAGGACGGTGCGCTTCGGCATTACCCAGACGTGTGCTTTCATGACTAAAGTATAGCAATTCCAAAGCGGAGGTTCACGCGGGGTGGGCAAAAACTCGCCCCCGGTCTTCGGGGGACATGAAGGAACTCACGAAACTCTGCTGGGCCAGTTTTACAAGCTCTTCCTCCTCCATGCCCATGGCGTGAACCTGCCTATACTCTTCTCGAAGTGAAGTGTGAAACATCGCCGGATCGTCGGTCGAAAGGACCACAGGAATCCCGTAACGAAACAGCGACACGATAGGGTGATCAAGCAGCGTGGCGCGTGGATGGATTTGTTTGGCAAGCGCGCCGGTTCGCAGGTTGCTGACAGGGCAGATTTCCAGTGGTATGCGCTTTTCTACGAGCATGTCCATCAAGGCGGAATCCAAGAAGGCGGCAATGCCGTGACCGACGCGTTCTACTCCCAGCAATTCGATTGCTTCGCGAATTTTTTCAGGCCCGCCAATTTCACCGGCATGCATCAGGCGATGAAGCCCATAGTTTCGGGCTTGCAGATAAACACCTCGAAATTCTTCTGTGGCCACACTCAGTTCATCTCCACCGATTCCGAAGGCTACAATGCGCGGCGAGGAGCAGCGATGGGCCCATTCTACGACTTGCATGGCAGGCTCTGGGCCAAACTGGCGAACCGCGTCGAAAATCCAGTTTAGGCGCAGGCCGCGTCGCTCGAAGGGCTGCGTGGCTTCGAGCATTGCCTCGAAGTTGGCCTTCGGATTTTGTCCGCGAATCAGCATCACGCCAACGGACAAAGTAATTTCAGCGTAAACCACGTTTTGTTCCAACAATTGTTCGCAAAGGTCTGTTGCTAGCAAAGCGAAGTCCACTGGATTTCGCAGGAACGAGGTGACCCATTTGAAAACCTCGATAAAGCCGGCAAAGTTACTGTAAGCGTATCGGTGGCGGACCTCTTCCGGCGTCAGCTTGATGCCATAGCGCGCAGCCAGGGTTTGAGCGATGGCGGGGCGGACTGCGCCTTCCAGATGGAGATGCAGTTCCGCTTTAGGCAAAGCGGCGATGCGCGCCGGAAGTTCACGCGGATTCATCGAGAAATTTTAGCAGGGCACAGCAATTCGGTGTAGGGCTACGGTATGAATCCTTTGCCCTGCCGAGATCGGAAGAACCATTAGTGTGGAAGTTGCGGCCGGCCGGCGTTGATCCATGCAGTAAGCCAATAGGAACCAACGTCGGTGGAAGCATCCGAGAGCTGTTTGATGAGCGAGGCAGCCGTCAGATTGTAGAAACGATCGTAATACTCGTCCGTGTAGGAACTCTGGCCGAGCTTCGCCTTGCGGTCGGCGAGCAAGATGGATTCCAGTTGGCTGTGTGCGGAAAGGCAGGATTCAAAGGCGTGGTCCGTTGGATCGCTGATAAACGACGCATCGTGCGGGCTTACCGGGAAGAATGAGCCGTATCGGTCGATGAGCACAGTGTTGAAGCGATCATTGATCCCTTTTTGACCGCTCAATTTTCCGTCGAAGTTGTCAGTCGTGTTGAAGGGATCATGCGCTTCGGCCACATAATTGGCGAGAAAGGCAGCGTCGCGTTTGGCGTCTTCCCACCGTCCCGTTTTTAAATCCTCGGTTAGCTTTGCACTGTAAACGCCGATCTGCCAGGGCAACACCCCGGTAGAATAAATTTTCGATTTGCTGTACTTGGTGATGGCGGCTTGATAGCTGCGAGGGAGTGCGTCGAATGGGAATTTGCCGTACTTGTCGAGTTCGATGAAGTGGTTGTTACGTTCGCCGGGATTCTTGTCGACCAGGTTCAGCGTGTCGTTTACGTGCTGAATAAAGTAACTGCGATTGACCTCAAAGAAGCTGCGAGCATCGTAGGGAAGGGAATCGACGGCGTGGTTGATAATCAACCGCTGCGCGTTGTTACCCCAGGCAAATCCGGCTTCGGGAAGGCATAGCAGAACAACCGCCAAGGCCATGGACAAGCCTGCTTTGCTTCTTGCGTCAACGAAGGGTTCGCGGAACATCCGAACGTGCCTCACTTGGTGGCGGCGGACAGTCTAAGCGTACTCTTTCGGCGGCCATAGAAATAATAAATCACCAGGCCTATGACCAGCCAGGCAAAGAAGCGAATCCAGTTCATGATTGGCAATCCGGCCATCAAGAGAATGCACGTGAATATCGTCAGCACCGGGGCTATCGGTCCTCCCGGAGCGCGGAAGGCGCGTGGACGGTCCGGTTCGCGATAACGAAGGATCAGCACACCGGCAGCCACGAGCGCGAAGGCAAACAAGGTCCCGATGTTCGAGAGATCGGCGAGTGTTCCGATGTCGAGTAACCCGGCAGGTATTCCGACCACAAAACCCGCCAGCCAGGTAGAAAAGTCGGGAGTATGAAAGCGAGGATGGACGCGGCCGAAAATTCGCGGCAATAATCCATCACGGGACATGGCGAACCAGACGCGCGCCTGGCCTAGTTGAAAGACCAGCAGGGAAGAGATCATGCCCATCAGCGCCCCGCAAAGAACAATTAGTCGCACGCCGCCGAAATGCAGCTTCTTCATGGTGTTGACGACAGGGGCGGCATCGTCCATCAGCGTCTGCCAGGGAACCAGACCGGTGAGCACAACTACGACGCCGATATAGAGAATGGTGCATACCACGAGCGTTGCGATAATTCCGCGAGGCAAATCCCGCTGGGGGTTTTTACACTCTTCCGCGGCGGTAGAGACGGAATCGAATCCAATGTAGGTGAAGAATACGATTGAGCCGCCGGTGAGAATGCCAGGCCAACCGTTGGGCGCGTAGGGATGCCAGTTCGCGGGGTGAATGAATCGGGCGGAGAAGCCGATGAAAACCAGGATGGCGATGATCTTCAGCAAAACCATGATGTTGTTGGTTTCCGCAGACTCCTTGATGCCGCGCACCAGTACAACCGTCAGGAGCATGACGATGATGAAGGCGGGCCAATTAAAGCCAAAGTGCCAGCCGGGTCCGTAGATCATGTTGCCCTGCAAGTCGGGAAGGCCCGAAGGAAGATAGGCGGGAGAAATCCACTTGGGATCGGGGTGCAGGCCGAACCAGTCGAGCAGATCGACCATGTGCGCGGAGAAGCCGACGCTGACGGCCATGTTGGATACGGCATATTCGAGAATCAGGTCCCAGCCGATGATCCAGGCGATCAGTTCGCCCATCGTTGCATAGGTGTAGGTGTACGCACTTCCTGCAATGGGAATCATGGCGGCAAGTTCCGCATAACAAACGGAAGCGAATCCGCAAACGATGGCCACGAGAATGAAAGAGATGGCGATGGCCGGACCGGCACCCGGGCGGCCGAATGAGGTGGAATGGGTGATCAGGTATTGGAGTAGCGGTGCATTCAGGATGGAGGAGACTTGCAGCTTTTGTCCGGCAATGGCGGTACCAACTACGGTGAAAATACCGGAACCAATCACGGCGCCGATGCCGAGCGAAGTAAGGCTCAGCCAGCCTAACGATTTTTTTAATCGGATTTCCGCGTTTTCCGAATCAGAAATAAGCTGGTCAATGCTTTTGCAGCGCATCAGTTGTGATGCCACTCAAGCTCTCCGATCGCATCCGCACGCATGAACTGAATATATTGGCCGGATACGCTAAGTGGGAATGTTAGCGTCACACTTTATCGCGATATTTGGTGCCGTGCAACTTGCCCGGGGAAGAATGGAGGAAGACCGGAAGAAGTAAAAAATGCACCCAGAACGGGGCCTGTGCTGGGTTCTTCATGGCCGCACCCGGAAGCGGATTAAACGGTCACTAGTTGGAGTCCGAGCAAAGAATTCCGAATAGGCCGGATAATAAAAACCAACTCAAGAGTTTACAAGCCCTTACATGGCTGAACTCCTTCGTTGCTGACTTGCAAGCCGGACGGGGTCTCTCTGGCGCCAACGCTTGCCGGCATCACGCCCGGTCCGGTAGCTAGCAAGAAATTCGACCGGCAGTTCGGACGCAACCTGGCACGCGGCTTAGCGGGAAAGGTAAGCAGCGCGTTGCTGACTAGGCTGCTTAGTTACAACGTTCGGTATGTCGCACTCTCTGCCCTGGCCACGCGCCCTATTGCAAGTTATCCGAGACGTCCGGGCGGGCCAAAGGAACAGAGAAAGTCCTGCCACCTGTGGGACGGCGGGTTTGAATTTCCCTTCGAACTCGATCGGCAGTATACCGCTTGAAGGAGACCACTTAAAGACTGATCGCTAGAGTTGTTGCAATTGGGCGTAACGTTCAACGAATTTCTTGGTGCCGCGGCCCGGGAAGCTTACAGACAGACGACGATCATCCTCGTCGCCCTCGACACCCACCACCGTTCCTACGCCATATTCCGGGTGGCGCACTTTCTGTCCGAGGAGGGGATCGGCCTTCGAGGCGCGTTTGATTGTGGAAAAATTTGTCGTGGGTGCCACCCCGGAAAAAGAGCGGCCCGGAGGAGTTCGCGAGGGCGCCTTGGATGCACCGCGCACCCGTTTTATAAATTCATCAGCAGAGTAGGAATATTCGGGGTCGGGCTCGTAGCGACGAGATTCACCAATCTCAGCCATCGACCCGCGTACTGTTTCCACCAATTCACTGGGGATTTCGCCGAGGAATCGCGAAGGAAGCGATGCACGCATCTGTTGCTCGTTTCCAAAAAGACGACGATACACGGCGCGCGAGAGGGTGAGCGAGTTGCGGGCGCGCGTCATGCCCACGTATACCAGACGGCGCTCTTCCTCGATGCCTTTTTCCTCGTTGAGGGAACGGCTGTGCGGGGCGATGCCGTCTTCGAGGCCCGTCAGAAACACGTGGTCAAACTCCAGACCCTTGGTGCTGTGAAGAGTGATGAGCGTGACGCCGGGTTTGCCTTCGAAAGAGTCGGCATCGCTGACCAGGGCCGCCGCATCCAGAAAATCGGTGAACGCTTCGCCTTCGTCGAGGCTCTCGGCTACGGCGCGCACCAGCTCTTCCAGATTTTCCATACGAGTTACATCTTCGGGCATGTTGCGATCGCGGAGCATGGGCATATAGCCGGTCTCATCGAGAAGGTAGCGGAGAAATTCAGGCGGTTCCTTGGTGGCGAAACTCTCCTGAAGGCGTACGATTAATTCGCGAAATGTACGCAAAGGAGCCGTGGCGCGGCTCGCCGCGGGGCTGGTCAAGAGCGATTCCATGGCCTCCCAGAAGGAAATGCCATCGCGGGTGGCGAGATCGCGCAACACATCGACAGTGGTTTTGCCGATGCCGCGTGCGGGCACGTTCAGTACACGCAGGAGCGAAATGTCATCCTCGGGATGCAGCGTGACGCGAACATAAGCCAGAGCGTCCTTCACCTCTGCGCGACTGTAAAAGCTGAAGCCGCCGACGAGTTTGTAGCGCAGGCCGCGGCGCCGAAAAACTTCTTCGAAGGAACGTGACTGGAAATTGGTGCGGTATTCGACTGCGCAGGTCTGGTCGGAATCTTCCCCGAGGATTCGTTCCAGTTCTCCGGCGACAAATTCGGCTTCGGCATGGGCGTCGCGTGCTTCAAAATAACGTAGGTTGGTGCCTTCGCGCTTCTCAGCCTGCAAAGTTTTGCCAAGGCGGTCCGGGTTGTTGCTGACGACCGCGCCGGCGGCGTCCAGAATTTTCTGCGTGGAGCGATAGTTGCGCTCCAGCCTGACCACTTTGGCATCGGGAAAATCCTGCGAAAAACTCAGCAAGATGGAAACGTCGGCACCGCGCCAGCGATAGATGGACTGGTCCTCATCGCCCACCACGCAAATATTCTGACGTTCGTTGGTTAGCAGGCGGAGAAGGTCATATTGAACCCGGTTAGTGTCCTGATATTCGTCGACATGAATATATTGGAAGCGGGCCCGCCAGCGATCGCGCACAACCGTTGATTCACGTAACAACCGCGCGGTACGAACCAGTAGATCATCAAAGTCGAGCGCCTTGCTCTGGTGCAGCAGAGAATCGTAGCCGGCGTAAATGTCGGCGACTCGCCGGCCGTCGGAGGCGTTAGCGGCGGCGCGAACCTGGTCCGGCGTCTGGCCATTATTTTTTGCATAGCTGATCCGGCTAAGCACGTTGCGGGGCGTAAGACTCTCGTCTTCAATCCGCAGTTTGGCCATCACCAGCTTGACAGCGGCGGTCTGATCGTCGTCATCGTAAATGGCAAAATCTTTCGGCAGTCCCGCGTTGGTAGCTTCGCGCCGCAACAGGCGTGCGCAAAGCGAATGAAACGTAGAGATCCACGGACGATCAGCTTGGATCCCTGCGCGCAAAAGTAGGTCCGCGACTCGATTCAACATTTCCTCTGCAGCTTTGTTGGTGAAGGTGACCGCCAGAATTGCGTCGGCCGGTGTTCCCTTGGCCACTAGATTCGCCATCCGATAGGTTATGGCGCGGGTCTTGCCCGTGCCAGCGCCGGCCAGAATCAGTACCGGTCCATCAGTGGTCTCTGCGGCGAGACGTTGTTCAGGGTTCAGTTCATCTAAAAATTTGAGCATGGGTCCGTGGGGAAAGGAATTTGTTGTGACATTTCATGTTAGCCGAGGAGGAGAATGAGGGCAAATTGCGCCTGTGGATTTAAGTTTGGCCGATTGTCGGATTTTCCTGCAGCCCCATGACTCTAGGTCGCGCCGGTGCGAGTATCAGTTCGATCTGCCATGCCCCAATTCGATTTCAAAGTAGGAAAGCGGAGTATGCGTGGCCATGCTTTCCAGATTCGGGATGTAGAGGCGAGCCGTCTGCAGGAGTTCCCACTCGCTGCGCATATCAAAATAAAGCAGGCCGTCTATAGTTCCGTGCGCTGCCACTACCGGAGACGGTAGACCGGCGTTCTGGCACTGGTCGCGGAACTCCGTCCAGTTCTTATCCCGCGACGGATTGGGCTTGCCAATGGGAATTGGCAGCGGATTGCGCCGGGTCGTGGGATCTTTTCCACCTTTGAGTAGCACCGTATCTGCGACATCGTCAGCCGTAAGAGGGTTGAGTTCCTGACGATTTTCTTCACCCAGGATCACTACCAGGCGTATACGCTGGAGATCGACCTTCACGCTTTCATCGGAATTATTGCGAAAGGTGACGTGAAGCGCCACGACTCCGCCGCTGAAGGGAGATTTTTTGGGAAATCTGTCTTTATAGTTTGCCGCGTGCGTCCACGCTTCAACGGAAATCGTGACACCCTCGTGCGACTCCGTCGCAGGTCCGCGCGAGGACATGGGTTGCTGGGCAGCCAGGAGGCCCGGCGACAGAATTCCGAGAAAAGCGACGAGAGCAGCAGCAAGGTGATTTGGCATGTGGATATAATAGACTGTTTGCATCCTGTGGCCTTCGATTCTTGGAAAAGGGAAGGGGTTGCCCTGTTTCGTGTGGGTATCCTTCAATCGCAAATCAGACCGGAGTGAGATCGAGTGTATTTCCTTTATAGTATTTTGATGGGGCTGGCCGCCCTAATAACGGCCCCGTATTGGCTAGTGATGGGGTTGCGACACGACAAGTACTTGTCGAATCTTGCCGAGCGATTGGGTTTCTCCTCCGCCGGTTTGGAAAAACTCACTAAAGAGCAGCGCGGGGCCATCTGGATTCACGCGGTGTCTGTGGGAGAGGCTCTTGCCGGTACCGCCTTGGCCAAGCGTTTGAAGGAGTTGCATCCGGAGCGGCCGCTGGTCGTTTCGACGACCACGAAGTCCGGGTTCGCATTGGCAAAAGAGCGTTTCCCGTTTGCCGATGCGGTGATCTATTTTCCGTTGGATTGGGCGTTTTGTGTGAAGGCCGTGCTAGATCGCGTGAAGCCGGCGCTTGTGGTTGTGCTTGAAACCGAGATCTGGCCGAATTTCTTGCGCCAAGCCAAACGGCGAAACGTTCCCGTCATCTTTGTAAGCGGACGCGTGTCGGAACGTTCCTTTGCCCGGTATCAAAAACTTTTTGCCTGGTTTGGCTTTTACCTTAAACCATTCCTCAAGTCGGCTTTTCGAAATGCTTCTGCGTTTTTGATGCAAACCGACCAAGATTCCCGAGCGAATCAAGAGTCTGGGTGCGCCCGCCGATCGGGTGATCGTGAGTGGAAACCTAAAATACGATATGGAAATTCCGCCCTCGACTCCGCTTTCCCTGTGGCTGGAGGCGGAATGCAAGAGACTTGGACGGTGGCCGCTCATTGTGGCGGGAAGCGTGGTGGCGACGGAAGAACCGCTGGTGCTGATCGCCTTCGGAGTGGCGCAAGGCGATTTCCGCGATGCTTTTCTGGTGCTGGCGCCGCGCAAGCCGGAGCGGTTTGCGGCTGCCGCTGAATTCATCGACGATTCGCATCGCAAATTTATTCGCCGCTCCGAGCTGGCAATCGAGGGTCCGGGCGGTCTCGGAAGTGGTAGTATGCAAGAAATTCCCCCAGACGTAACGGTGCTACTGCTCGACAGCATTGGTGAGCTAGCGTCACTTTACAAATGTGCGGACGGCGTGTTCGTCGGCGGTTCCCTGGTAAGTTCCGGAGGACACAACATTCTAGAACCTGCGGCATTCGGCAAAGTGTCGGTATTCGGTGAGTTTATGGACAATTTTGCGGAGATCGCTGCGCGATTTCTTAATGCGAAGGCAGCAATTCAGGTAAGTAGCCCGGAAGACGCTGGGGTGGAGTGGATTCACTTGCTGAAAGACAAGGAGAAGATGCAACGGATGGGTGATGCCGCGCGTGGACTGGTGGAGCGGAGCCGTGGCGCGCTCGATCGAGCTTTGAAAGAGGCCGATAAGCAATTGCGTGGCGCGGCGCGATGAATCTGGCACCTGTCGCGCGCATCGTACTGTGGCCGTTCGTGATGCTGTATGGAACGATTGTCCGCATTCGCGTCTGGCTGTACGAGATAGGCTTCATCAAGGTCCATCGACTCAGCAAACCGGTGATCAGTGTTGGCAATCTGACGCTCGGTGGCACAGGGAAAACGCCGGTTACGATCTGGCTAGCGGAACGGCTGCTTGAGGAAGGTAACCGCGTGGGAATCCTAAGCCGCGGCTATCGCGGCGACGGGCGAACCAGCGACGAAATTGAATTAATGAAATTTCGATTGAAGGGACGGGTTGAATTCGGTGTCGGCAAGGACCGCTTGGTGCAAGGTCGCAAGCTGGAAAATTCCGTAGATGTCTTTCTTCTTGATGATGGCTACCAGCATTTACGTCTGGTGCGAGACGTAAATATTCTGCTGATGGACACGATGAGACCCTTGGGGAAGGAAAGATTGCTTCCCGCGGGCCGTTTGCGCGAACCGCTCTCCGCGATGGATAGGGCCGACATTCTGGTTATGACGCGGACTGAAGCAGCCTCCGATGCCGAGATGGCTATCTCTCGGTTGACGGAGTACCCGGTATTTGCGGCGAGAACGAAATTGCTGGGGTTTCGCCGTATGTGGAGTGAAACTCCCGTGCTTCGCGCGGAAGAGATGGATATTGGCCCCTTTTTTGCATTTTGCGGTATTGGCAATCCAGGAGCGTTCCTCATGGATCTGAAAAACTGGAAGCTTCAGATCGCCGGGCAAGAAGCGTTTGCCGATCATCACCAATATAGTGATGGAGAAATACAGGAACTACTCGACGCGGCAAGAGAAGCTGGTGCGCAAGCATTGGTCACCACGGAGAAAGATGCCCAGAACATGGTAGATGTGGAAGTAGTGGAGATGCCCATCTATGTGGCGGTGATCGAAGTGGAATTCCCGCAGGAGCAGGCCTTTCTGCAGGCGGTTCGCGGGCGTTTGTCGAACCGGCAGGCTTCTTTATGAAAATAATGATTCGCGCGACGAACTGGGTCGGAGACGCCATCATGGCTATGCCTGCATTGCGCGAGGTCAGAAAGAAATTTCCCGGAGCGTCAATCGGAATTGTTGCCAGACCGTATGTGGCGGAGATCTATCGGGACCAACAGGTCGGCGACGAATTGATTGCCTACGATCCGGCAGGTGAGCACAAGGGTTGGAAGGGCCGCGAACGGCTGGTGTCGGAACTGCGCGCGCGAAAATTTGATGTCGCGCTGCTTCTCCAGAACGCGTTTGACGCCGCCTGGCTAGCCTGGCGAGCCGGCATTCCCGAACGAATTGGCTATCGTCGGGACGGACGAGCCATCTTGCTCACCAAATCGATTCCGGTTCCGAAAACGGGAGAAATCCCCGTCCACGAAAAGTTCTACTATCTGGAATTGTTGCGGCGCGCCGGCTGGGTGCAGAGTTTAGCCGATGTTGACCACATTTCGATGAACGTCCCGGATGCGCACAGGCAACAAGCTGCGGAAACGCTACTCGAAGCCGGTGCTCGGCCTGATGCCTTTCGCGTGGCAATTGGCGCTGGCGCGTCATACGGTTCGGCAAAATGCTGGTTTCCAGAACGCTTCGCGGAAGCGGCCAATCGTTTTCAGGCGGAGAAAGATGCGGACATTGTTTTATTCGGAACGTCGACTGAAGTGGCGGTTTCAAATGCCATCATTGCGGGTTTGAAGCGCAAGCCGGTGGATCTTACGGGGAAGACAGCGATTGGAGAGTTGCCCGCCTTGCTTTCGGAATGCCATCTGTTTCTGGGGAACGATTCGGGTGCGATGCACGTCGCCGCTGCGGTGGGATTGCCGGTTGTGGCAGTATTCGGGCCTACCGACCCCGAGGGGACTTCGCCGGTAACCACGCGATATTCCATTGTGCAGCAGAAGCCTTATTGCAGCCCATGTTTTTTGAAACGATGCCCCACCGATCATCGCTGCATGAAAAGCGTGACTCCGGATATGGTACAAGTGGCATTGCGTCCATGGGCGCATCCGCTGGGTTGATCGGTCGGAGAACGAAAGTTATTACGGGTTTTGATGAGGGTGGGATGAAGACACGTGCAAGTAAGGAAAAACCGAAATCCACAGTTGTGGACCTGCTCGCACTTGCCGAATATGTAGAACGCTTTCCATCCCGGACCGTAATGGTACTTGGCGATTTTGTCGCCGACGCTTTTCAGTTCGGTGATATCAGTCGCGTTTCGCGAGAGGCGCCGGTTCTGATATTGCGTCACAGGGAAACGCAGATCTTTCCGGGTGGTGGCGCGAATGCTGCGAATAACTTTGCGGCGATGGGTGCGAAGGTAAGTCCAATCACGGCCGTTGGCGATGATCAGGTAGGGCGATTCTTGATCGATACATTTCGAAACAAGCAGGTGGATGTTTCCGGGATTGTTTGCGTGCCTGGTTGGATGACTCCAACCAAAACGCGCTTTCTTGCCGGATGGGCGCATACCGTGGGCCAGCAGGTTCTGCGCGTGGATTATGAGCCAAGCACTGCACTGCCCGAAAGATCGCGCGAGAAATTGCGAAAATTGATCTTTACAAGGATATCTCGGGCGGATGCGCTGGCGATTTCAGACTATGGATTTGGCATCGTTTCCCCTGCAGAAGTACGAGAAGCCACGAGGAGAACGAAGAAAAACATTCCTGTAACTCTGGATTCCCGGTACCGCCTGCAGGATTTCAAGCGCGCGGGAGTCACAGCGGCAACTCCGAATGAAGCGGAGATGGAAGCTCTGCATCACACCGCCATCGGGAAGAATTTGACGGAATTGAAACGCTGCGGCGAAGCAACACGTGCTGATATGAAATTGCGTTCGCTGTTGGTCACACGTGGAAGAGACGGAATGGCGCTGTTCGAGCCTGAGCGTTCTCCCGTTCACATCGCGGTACACGGCAGCGATCAAGCCGTCGATGTTACCGGGGCAGGAGACACGGTACTCGCCACCTACACTCTGGCGCTTGCCTGTGGCGCCTCTCCGCTCGAGGCGGCGCACCTCGCCAATATCGCCGGCGGCCTGGTGGTCATGAAGCGGGGGACAGCCACCGTCTCTCGCGAAGAGCTTCAGGACGCGATCCAGAAAGCTGCCTCGGAGAAGGCTTAGAAAATGCGCGCAGCCAAAACAAAGATCCTTTCAAGCGATGAACTTCGCACTTTGGTTGAGAATGCAAAAGCGGCAGGGAAGCGCGTGGTCTTTGCCAACGGCTGTTTTGATGCTCTGCACGTCGGCCATGTTCGCTACCTGCAGGGCGCAAGGGAAAACGGAGATTTGTTGATTGTCGGTGTAAACTCCGATGAAAGCGCTGGCCGGCTGAAGGGTGCGGGCCGCCCTATTCTGGATGAACAGGCGCGCGCTCAATTGGTGGCGGCTTTGCGTTGCGTGGATTACGTACTCATCTTTTCCGATCCGAATGTTGAGGGATTGCTCGAAGAATTGCATCCCGACGTGCACGCCAAGGGCACCGATTACACGGCCGAAAGCGTTCCCGAACGCGCCGTGGCAGACCGGTTGGGTATTGCGGTTGTTATCGTAGGGGACCCGAAGGACCACTCCACGCGCGAACTACTCGCCACCATCCGCAAGAGTGCTCATGACTGAAAAGCGCTTCGCAGTCGTGCGGCTCGGCTCACTCGGCGACATCGTACACACATTTCCTGCTGTCGCTGCCTTGCGGGAGTCTTTTCCCGAAGCGAATATTGTTTGGCTGACGCATCCGCGTTGGACGGAACTTGTGGCCAGCAGCGGATTAGCTTCAGAGATCTGGCCACTGGATTCGCGTGATCTTTCATCGGTTCGCGAAGTGGTATCAAAGCTTCGTGCATTTCGTCCCGATTCCGCCATTGATTTTCAAGGACTATGGAAATCTGCTTTCCCTGCCTTTCTCGCCGGGGTTTCGCGACGAATCGGATTCTCCTCAGCAACGATTCGGGAATACGGAGTCCCCATTCTTTACACCGATCGCGTGAACTGCCACACCATGCACATTGCCGATCAAAACGGAGAACTTAGTCGGCGTGCCGGAACTGCCACCGGGGTCGCTGTGGTGCAATTGCGTGTCGCCGAGAGCGACGAATCTGCGGTAAAGACGCAACTGCAGCAGGAAGGAATTGCATCTTACGTCGTGCTGAGTCCGGGTGGGGGCTGGCGTTCAAAATGCTGGCCGCCGGATCGGTTCGGAGCACTTTGTCAGCGCATTCGCAACGAACTAGGCCTCCGCTGCTTGATCAACTATGGACCTAGTGAGGAAGAACTATTTGCCGCGGTAAAATCTGCCAGTGGTACCGCAAACCCAATGGCTTGTGGGAGAGAGTTGGGGCGACTCATGGCCATGCTCAAAAATGCGCTCTGCGTCGTGGGTGGCGACACGGGACCGCTTCACCTGGCCGTAACTTTGCGCACCCCGGTCGTAGCGTTGTTTGGGCCAACAGATCCTGCACGAAATGGGCCCTACCCTCCCGAGCAAATTGTGTTGCGCAGTCCAACTGCCGTTACGAGCTATGGCCGCCGAGACATGGCAGACCAATCGCTACTCGATCTCTCGGTCGAGCAGGTGTTCGCCGCCATCAGAAAATGCATCGTGGCAAAAGCATGACTGCCACCGATTTTTTTGCGCGCTGGCGTGTGCGGCTCGGTTATCTCTTGGCTGTGGTACTGCTGGTCCTGGCTCGGCCCACGCCGCGAACAATCTTGATCGGTGGGCTGGTCGGGTTCTTTGGGCTGCTCACCCGCGCCTATGCCGCCGGGTATTTACATAAGCAGGAGATTCTGACAACGACAGGTCCCTACGCTTGCACACGCAATCCACTATATTTTGGAAGCTGTTTTCTCGCGATCGGCGCGGCGATAGCCATGTGCTCGTGGATTGGCGGAATATTACTGCTCGCCTTTTTTGCACTGGTCTATAGTTTTGTAATGCGCCGGGAAGAAGGTGAACTTCGCATACAACATCCCGCCGCGTTTGAAGAATATGCCGCGTCCGTTCCGCTATTTTTCCCACGCCTGGTTGCTTCAAAAAAGCATTGCCCAGCGAACGGGGCCTTTTCCTGGTCGCAGTACAGGAAGAACCACGAATATGAAGCTACGATTGGATTTGTACTGTTGCTGATCGCGCTGGCGGTCATCTGGCGTCTGCGCGCTGCCTGAAACCGGCTTTCCCGCAGGGCAAGAAGCAAACGCCATACGGGATTTTATTCACCCATTGAATAAGTCGCGATTCGAGGAGACACCGCTCGGGGAATTCTGGTATCGAAGAAGTTTTGCTGCCCTGGTGCCCGGTCTTCAAAATGTCCGCGCCAAGATCACTCACAGCAGCCGCGGGAAATCAACTGTTCCTTGCCGAGCAGTAAGCCACCTGTATCGTCACGGGCCATCGCAATGGCCGGAATGCTCATCCCATTTTTCGCAATCTCACCAGAGTTTCGATGTGGAATGTTTGCGGGAACAGATCGAATAGCTGCACATCCGTGATTTCGTAACGGTTTGTTGGCGTTACTGTGGTGGTGGTCTTGCGCTCCGAACCTGTCAGCACGGCCAGATCGCGTGCCAGAGTCGATGGATCACAGGAGAGATACACAATTTCCGGCGCACCTAGGTTGGCAAGACGCGCGGCTGTTTCGGCGCCTAATCCAGAGCGAGGCGGATCAAGAATTACGAAATCCGGCCTGTCTTGTTCCTTCTTTAAGAATTCTTCAGCATGCTCCACGAAGGATACCACTTCGATCCCAGCGGTCTCCGCGTTGGTGCGAAGGTCACGCGTAGCGGCAAGATTCGCATCCACGCTCGCAACTTTACCGAAGGACTTCGCCAGTGGCAGGGTAAAGAACCCAACGCCCGCGTAGAGGTCCAGGGCGTAGGTGCCCTTTATGCCATTCAGCACGGTTTTCATCAAATCTTCTATCAGAAAGCGGTTCACCTGGAAAAAGGAGAGATGGCTGACGCGGTAGGTGTGTTCTCCGACTTTGTGGGTGAGGTAGCCAGAGCCCGTTAGATCAAACCGGTTTTTGGTCTTGTCGAGCAGCAGCAGACTCTCTAGCTCCGGAAGTGCCGCCTTGAATTCGGCAGCGATGTCTTTCGCGGGCTTCGGGAAGCGCTCGAAGGCGATATTCAGGGCGAGCTTGGAATCTTCAGAATCGACAAAGGCTTCTACTTCCAGGATTCCCGGCGGTAGTGAATTGGCGCGTGCCAGGTTTTGCAGTTGTGAAAACGCACGTGTCAAGCAGGGCGACAAGACAGGACAAGCATCTATCGGCAGAATATGCGCGCTTTCCGGAAGAAAATAGCCAAAAGCGCGAGGGAGTGCATCGCGAAACGCCCATTGTGCACGATTGCGGTATCCAAATGGTGCGGCGGTGTGCGCGGGAATATCCTTTTCCCAGGATACGCCGCCAAGGCGGGAAAGGGTTTCGCGCAAAATGTCTTTTTTGAACTCCGTTTGTTGCGAAGCTTCAATGTGCTGGTAATGGCATCCGCCGCAAACTCCAAAGTGGGGGCAAGTTGCGGCAATCCGGGCAGAAGATGGCTGCTTTACTTCCAACAATTTGGCGTGGATCAGGCGCTTCTTGCGGGTACGCACCGCGGCAGTAACCTGCTCGCCCGGCAGGACGTACGGGACGAAGACCGTGCTTTCCTCAGTGTGTGACAAGCCGTCACCGCCGTAAATCAGCTTTTCAATCAATAATGCCAACTCATCCGCCATAAAGGTCCTGTCCTGTGTGTTACCAGATTTGTGCAGCTGCGTGCCGTGCGGGGGCGCTTACGATAAATAAAAAAGACTCAGGCGCGGCAATTGGTATTCGTCGAGAAGGCGCTTCTGTAAATATTGCTTCTCCACCAATGCAAGTTGCTCGACTTTCATTTTGCGCCGGTAGGCGGCAAGTTGCGAGTCCACTTCGCGCCTGATTTTCAGCATCAGGTCTTCATTCGCGTGACTCAACAGCGCTGCATGAAGCTTATCATCTAAAATCGTCAGGCGGCGCTCCAGGTCTTCGAGATCGACAGACCCAGGAGCATCGAATAGGGCCGAGAAGGATTGCAAGGATTTAACGACTTCCCGAATCAGAGTACCGACCGTGGGCTGCGAACTGGTGCAGCGTTCAGCCGCTTTTTCCAACCGTGCCACATTCGCGTCAAAATAATTCTGCAAATCTTCCTTGCGGAGTACCTCCGATTCCGCTTTACGCTCGCGCACCGCACCTGCCGATGCTTCCTGGGCTTCTTCGGCGGCTTCCAGCACCGCATCGGTGCAATAGGCCAGACTCTTCAGCGGTTTATTGGCGCCTCGACGAGACCGCTGATAACTTTCAAAAGCGTGATCAATCCCTTTTAGCGCTGCCTCGAGGGGTACACCTGCCTTTTGCCAGGTCTCCATGATCGCCCAATCCAGCGGCGAAACAAGCAGGTGGGCACCCCGTTTTTTCCAGAAGTATTCCTCGATTTCCGTGAAATAGTTAAAGTAATTCCAGTTTTCCATGCTGTGATCTGACCGCTTCGCGTAGTACTAGCGTTTTTATTTTTTTACTGATCCATCTTTTGGGGCATTCGCCAGATTTGGTGCCTGCGCCGCAACGCTATGGTGCACTTCAGTATGCTGATTTTTATCCCAGATGATGCGCAGGCCGTTTAGTGTCAAAAACTCGTCGATGTTCTGAATGTGTTTTGAACCGCGTGCCACCAGACGCGCTTGCCCGCCGGTTGCCACAACGGTCGCTTCCGTCTTGAGCTCGGCTTTCATGCGCGTCAACATGCCATCCACCATGTCCACCGCGCCGTAAAATAGTCCCGCTTGCATGTGCGTAACGGTGTTGGTACCGATCACCTTCCCGGGATCTTTGATTTCCACACGCGGCAGTCGTGCGGTACGGGTAAAGAGTGCTTCGGCAGAAATGCCGATTCCCGGGGCAATCACGCCGCCTAGATATTCGCAGCGCGCGGAAATCACATCGAAAGTGATCGCCGTTCCAAAGTCGACAACGATGCAAGGTCCTCCATATTGGTGAAAGGCCGCTACACCGTTGACGATGCGGTCGGCACCCACTTCGAGCGGATTATCCACCAGTACTGCCATGCCGGTCTTTACTCCCGGTTCAACGAACAACGCTTTTTTTCCAAGATAAATGCGCGCCATCTCGCCCAAGGTCCAATTCACCGGCGGTACGACGGAACTGATCATAACGCCGGTAATATTTTCCTTGTCCAGGCCGGCCAACGAGAAGAGACTTCGCGTCAGCACACCATACTCATCGACAGTCTGCGAGTGTGCCGTCGTCAACCGCCAATTCGCTATCAAGTCCTCGCCACGGAAGACTCCGAGGACGGTGTTTGAATTGCCTACATCGATGGTCAGCAGCATCTAGCGAACCTCGGAAACATCTCCGGCGACAACTGTAACCGTCTCGCCGTCGTCTTTCGTCACCAGCAGCAAGCCTTCGGCGCTCAACCCAGCCGTCCGCCCTGAATAGCTGTCCCGGCCGGTATCCACACGAACACGCTTGCCGTCTGCAAACTGGGAAACCTCTCTAAACCGCCCGACGACATAGGACGGCCCTTCGCGAAGGAATCGATTGTAATCGGTCTCGAATTCACGTAGCAAACGCACCAGCAGCTCCAGCCGCGAATGCGATTTGCCGCTTTCCTTGCACAGGGAAGTCGCAATGGATAAAAGCTCGGCAGGAAACTTCTCCTGGTTTACGTTCAGGCCGATGCCCACGATCACGAAACGCACCTGGCTCGGTTCCGCGTGCATCTCGGTCAGAATGCCGCCGAGCTTCTTCCCGTCAATCAGAATATCGTTGGGCCACTTTAGTTCGGCGTTCAGGCCGGTCTGCGCGAGAATGGCGGAATGCAGTGAAAGCCCCGCCAACATGGTGAGCAGCGGCGCTTGTACCGGGGAGAGGCGCGGGCGTAGCAAGAAGGTGACGTAGATTCCCGTGCCCTGTTCGGAGTGCCACTTGCGCCCCGCTCGGCCGCGGCCTTCGGTTTGCGCCTCGGCTAGAATTACGGCACCCTCCGGTTCGCCCGCATAGGCTAGCTCGATGGCTACGCGATTTGTCGAATCGGTCTTGAAAAAATGATAAAAGCGCTTTCCGAACAATTTTCCATTGATACGCTTACGGAGAAGGTCGGGTGTCAGGATGTCCGGCACTTTTTCCAGAAAGTATCCCGTGGCGGTTTGGCCCTTTACGCGAACTCCCAATTCGCGCAGTCGTTCTACCCAGCCCCAAACGGTGGAGCGTGAGACGCCGATCTCTTTTGCGATTCTCGTGCCGCTAATGACGATCGTGGCGTTTTCCGCCAATAGCGTCAGCAACGCTGCAATTCGGCGGTCGGTTGTGCCTGGTAGCGTCGGCGATTGCGACATTAGCATTCGGTCCAATAGGTCGAAAGGCTGTCGAAGCGGTTGTCTTGGCAGCGCGACACTAGCTTACTTTTACTCAATGCTGTCCACAAGTAGACTTACGTCCGCCGCCCGTGCCGAATGCGTTAGCGCCCCGGAAGACAGATAATCTGCGCCGGTAAGTGCGTAGGCGCGTGCGTTCTGCAATGTAATGCCGCCAGAAATCTCAACGATGCACGATGGGGCAATGCTGCGACTGATCGACACGCAGTGACGTGCCTGGTCCGGACCCATATTGTCCAGAAGTACCGATTCTGCCCCGGCAAAGAGTGCTTCGCGCAATTCAGCCTCGTTGCGAACTTCGATTTGTATGGTCAGTTCGACGCTGCCGCGCGCCGTACCAGTCGCTCCGACCGCTTCATAAGCCGTCATTGCCTGCGGATTCAGCTGCGAGGAAGCGTACGCATGGGCCTGATCGAGTGCCGCATTTACGCCGCCCGCCAACGCAATGTGATTTTCCTTCAGCAGGATCGCGTCGTAGAGGCCGATGCGATGGTTCGTTCCTCCGC
This sequence comes from Candidatus Acidiferrales bacterium, assembly GCA_963741165.1. Lineage (GTDB taxonomy): Bacteria > Acidobacteriota > Terriglobia > Acidiferrales > UBA7541 > Acidiferrum. The sequence goes on from CAVUHB010000008.1 coordinate 63,360, forward strand.
CCATCTTCACCGCGTATTTCTCTAGGAGTCGCAGACCGGGCGTGGTCTTCCGTGTATCACGCATTTTTGTCCCGGTTCCCTCGAGTTCACGGACGAACTGATGTGTCAGGGTAGCTATACCACTGAGGTGACCGAGAAAATTCAGGGCGGTTCGTTCGCCGCTAACGATTGCTCCAGCTAATCCGGAAATGTGCAGTAGTTCCTGTCCTTTTCTCGCTGACTGCCCGTCGCTCAGTCGAAACTGCAGGTCCATCGCGGGATCGAGTGTCTTAAAAACCTTCTCAACCAGCGGCAGGCCGGCGCAGACCATCTCTTGTTTCGCAATAATGCGCGCCTTAGCTACTGCGCTTGCCGGAATCGTGGCGGCAACGGTGACATCACCGGCGCCGACATCTTCCGCTAGCGCCTGCGCAATTCGTTCCGCAATGTAAGGCGAGTTCCAATCCATGAAGCTACGTCCGTTCGTGTCTGGTAGAGGTACTGTACTACTGCACCCTGCTTGCCAACCGTTCAACCACCGGCGATTCCTATTCGCCGCCCAGTTCTTTCGAGCGCTCCTGGAATTTCTGCAACTCAACCCGCCGTTCTGCCAGCGTAAGTTCCAGTCCCTTGATGATTTTCTCCGGCGCACGGCTGCGGAAGGTTTCATTCCCAAGTTGCCGTTCTTTGCCCGCGATGTCTTTGTTCAGGCGTTCGACTTCCTTTCGAATTCTGGTCAGTTCCGCCGCCACGTCAAGGGTGTCCGCGGCACGCGGTATCCGTATGTCGAATTGCGCCGTGGAGCGCATGCCGCCGCCAGTTTCGGGTAGTTTGCTGTCAAGCACCTTTAATTCCGTCAGCAGTGCGAGCCGCAGGATGCTGTCGCGATTCTTTTGTACCACCGACCGTACCGCCGCCTCGGCACTGGAAAATTCCGCAGCAACCCTCTTCTTGTCCAGTTTCATTTCCGCCCGCAACGTTCGAAGCGATTGAATCGTTTCCTGCACCAGGCTAAATTCTTTGAGCGCCGCAGGATGTTCCCAGTTCGCCTTTGCTTCTGGATAGGTACTCAACGCGATGGACTTGGCACCGTTCTGTTGCGGCAATTGATGCCACAGTTCTTCCGTGAGGAACGGCATGAATGGATGGAGGAGGCGAAGCGCGGCTTCAAAACCTGCAAACAGGTTCTTCCAGGCAACCTGCGATTTCTCCCGATCCTCGTTTAGCAAATCCGGTTTCACCCACTCGATGTACCAGTCGCAGAAATCGCCCCAGAAAAATTGATAGACCGATTGCGCCGCCTCGTGAAAGCGATAATTACTCAGGGCATCCTGAACCGTCCCAACAGTTTCCGCCAGACGCGCGAAGAACCAGCGATCAATGATCGGAATCTCTCCCTTGTGAGGGTAGGGAGCCTGTTCTCGAACCGCAGGTGCGGCAATTTCGTTCAGCGAAATTCCACTTTGCTCGAATTTGTCAAGATTCACGAACAGGAACCTGGCCGCGTTCCATATCTTGTTGGCAAACGAGCGCGCTCCAAGCATGCGGTCGTCGGTAAGAATGATGTCCGTTCCTGGCGCGGCCATGGAGGCCAGACAGAAGCGCATCGCATCCGTTCCGTATTGAAGATTCAAGGCCACCGGATCGAGCCCCGTGCCCTTGGACTTGGACATTTTTTCGCCACTCGCCGTGCGAACCAGCGAGTGCAGGTACACGGCATGGAAAGGAATTGTTTTCGTAAAGTGAATCCCCAGCATGATCATTCGTGCGACCCAGAAGAAAAGGATGTCATAGCCGGTGATCAGGAGTGTTGTTGGATAGTAGCGGCGAAAGTCGGCGGTATCCTCAGGCCACCCCAAGGTTGAAAACGGCCACAATCCGGAACTGAACCAGGTGTCCAACACGTCGGGATCTTGCTGAAGCTTTCTAGATCCACACTTCGGGCATTGCGTGGGATCGACGCGCGCGACAATCAGCTCCTCGCAATCTGGACAGTGCCATGCCGGGATGCGGTGCCCCCACCACAATTGGCGAGACAGCGTCCAATCGCGGATATTCCTCATCCAATGCAGATACTCGGTCCGGCGATTTTCCGGCACGACTGTAATTTCTCCGCGCTCCACGGCGGCAATCGCAGGCTCGGCCAGCGGCTTCATGCTGCAGAACCACTGCTTTGACGCGCGCGGCTCGACGATGGTGTGACTGCGTTCGCACAGGCCGATGGCACTCACGTGGTCAGTGATCTTTTCAAGCAAACCCAACCCGCGCAAATCCTCAACAATCTTCTTGCGCGCGACGAAACGGTCAAGTCCGACGTACGGGCCCGCCTGCTCGTTCATGCGCGCATCATCGGTCATCACGTCGATTTGAGGCAGGTTGTGGCGACGACCAGCCTCAAAATCGTTCGGGTCGTGCGCCGGGGTGATCTTCACCGCGCCTGTCCCGAATTCCAGGTCAACCATGTCATCGGCGATGATGGGAATCTCGCGATTCATTAATGGCAACATTACGTTTTTGCCCACCAGATGCATGTAGCGCTGGTCGGTTGGATGGACAGCAACCGCGGTATCGCCGAGCATGGTCTCTGGCCGCGTGGTGGCCACCACCAGGAATTCGCCGTCGCTTGCTGCCACCGGATACTTGATGTGCCACAAATGTCCCGGCCGATCTTCGTGAGCCACTTCCAGGTCACTCAGCACCGTCAGGCAGACCGGGCACCAGTTCAGAAGCCGCTTTTCACGGTAGATCAATCCTTCTTCATACAAGCGGACAAAGACTTCGCGCACCACGGCGGACAATTCCGGTGACAGTGTGAATTTCTCACGGCTCCAGTCGCAGGATTCGCCAATCTGCTTCATCTGGCGCTGAATCGTTCCGCCGCTTTCTTCTTTCCATTGCCAAACGCGTTTCAGAAATTCTTCACGGCCCAAGTCGCGATAATTAATTCCTTTTTCGGCAAGCTGTTTCACGACTACGCGCTGCGTCGAAATGCTGGCATGATCCGTGCCCGGTAGATACAGGGTGTTGAAGCCGCGCATGCGATGCCAGCGCGTCAAGATATCGATCTCCGTGTGATCGAGCATGTGCCCGATGTGCAGGGAGCCGGTTACGTTTGGCGGTGGAATCACAACGCAGAAGGCAGGTCCTGGGGCATGAGGGTCGGCCTTGAACAACTCTTCCTTGACCCAAAACTCTGCCCAACGCGGCTCAATCAGTTGTGGTTCATACGATTTGGCGATTTCGCGAGACATCCCGGAGCAATCTCCTCATCTACCCAGGCAACGGCGCTAGGCGCACGGTAATGGACTCGGGGTAATCTCTCAATATACGGGGAGGCAGCTATCATCGTCAATTCAGTGGACAATGCTCCCAAATACACGACGGCTTTTCTCTGAAGGATCGGTTAAGATGTCCGCGTACGCTTGATCAAGCTCTCGCTTCTCCACGGATCATCGCTCCATCCGACGACAAGCTCCATGGGAAGAACTCTCTCTATGAAGAAAGGGCAGCAAGCTTCTTTTTCGGCCGCAGCGCTACTGCTCTTGCTGTGGATGGCCATACTCTCCGGCGATGCCGCCCTCAAGGAATCCGTCACCATTGATGAACTGGCTCATATTGGCGCAGGTGTTAGTTATCTGCAAAAATTCGACTTGCGGCTGAATCAGGAGCATCCCCCGCTACCCAAAATTCTGGCTGCCGTGCCCTTGGTCTTGGGTGGCACGCGTGCCGACTATTCCCACATTTCCTGGACCATCAGCGAGAAATTTGTCCCGGGCTACCTAGGTGAGTGGGTATTTGGAGAGTGGTTGCTGAGCCGGTGGAACGATCCTGTTCGAACCTTGGCGTGGGCTCGCGCGCCTATGCTGTTACTTACCCTGCTGCTTGGCTGGATATTATTCGTGTATGCGAGTCGTCTCGGCGGCAATTGGGCGGGACTTCTCTGCCTGTGCGTGTACGTCTCCACACCGACCTTTCTGGCCTTTGGTCCTCTTGTTCATACCGACCTGGCGGTCACGCTGTTTTCTCTAATCACTTTGTGGCGTTTTGCGGAACTCTGGCAGATTCCCGGCCGAAAGAATGTCCTGCTTTTCGCCTTGAGCTTGGCGGGTGCGCTGCTTTCGAAATTCACCGCAGGGATTTTGTTTTTTGCCTTCGTAGCATTCGCACTGAGCACCAGATGGTACCCCGTCGCCGGTCAACCTGCGGACAAAGCCGAAGCCCGCGCCTGGCGCCGGTTCCGGCGGCGCGCGACGATTCAGGGTATTTTCGGCGCGGCCGCTGTTGTCTATATTTTCTATTTCATCTTTTCTATCAACCAGCCCACCGGTGCACTTTCTCTCATCGGCGATAGCTGGCCTGCCTTGGTGCTGAGAAGAACACTATTCCCTCCGGTGGTGTACTTTCGCGCCGCGGCATTCGTGCTGCTTACTTCCAATCGTCCCACGTTCATTTTAGGGCATGCCTATCCACACGGAATATGGTTCTACTTTCCTGTGCTCTTGCTTCTTAAATCTTCTCCCAGTTTTATTGTTTTGCTTCTATTCGCACCGACCCTGGCATTGCTGCAGAAGCGTCCGCGGGTGCCACCTGCGCCAGTCATCCCGGCCAATCTCCGGATCCATTGGCGCGTCCTGTGGGTTGCGTTAACGGTCTTCACAGCGTTTTGTCTCTTGAGTCGGATGGACATCAGCATCCGACATTTCACTATCCCGTTGATCTTGCTCATTCTGCTCTTGTCGGCGGTTCCGCACCTGATTTCTAGTGGTTGGCAGGGTTCCCGAAAGCAGCAGCGAGCTTTAGCGACACTCACAAGCGTCCTGGCATTCGGATGCCTGCTAACCGCAGTGCGCACTTACCCGTACTACTTTCCTTACATCAATTTCTTCCGCTTTGGACATCCTGCCTACGCTCTGGTCAACGATTCCAACCTTGATTGGAATCAGTCCCTACCCGAAGTGAAGCGGTTTGCCGAGCAGCATGGCTTGCGGCGCGTCCCACTGGATGATTATGGGTTTAACGATCCCGCGGTTTTTGTGCCCCAGGCGGAGTTATGGAATTGCCAGTCACCCGCGGTCACCAATGCTCGACAGTGGGTAGTGGTTTCTGCAAATGTCCTATTGGATGGGCACAACTGCGGGTGGTTGACGCAATACAGGCTTGAGCCACTGGCCGGCGGCAGTATGTATGCCATTCAACTGCCCGAACAGATCCCCGAGGCTGGCACTCCGGGAGGGCCACCACTTCCTTCCGGCTTTCGTCAGATTGCCGGCGCGCCTTTCGATACGCGCGGCTATTTTTTGAACCTGATTTACCACCCGGAGCAACTTCCGCAAGCAGTGGAAGATATCGAAGCCCGGTTCCGCGCTGCGCGTCAGTCCAAAAAAGAGCGTTCTTCTGGTCCTGCCGTGAACTGAGGACCTGCTGCAGCTTCATCCCTCAGCGACGCACTAATTTGAGCAGGAATGGAGCCAAGGCGTCTTGCAGAGAATGAGCGAACATACCTGGACGCAGCGTCCCTCGCCAGTGGGCGAATGCGCCGTAGAGTAGGGCGGAGACCGCAATTACCAATGCACGTCCCAACCCCTGATAACTGTGGGCCGCTCCAAACGCCGCAGCCGAAATCAGGATTCCCGCGGGAACGCTTCTTGTGAGCGCCGTAAATTGCACCTGGAGGTAGCCTCGATAAACCGCCTCTTCGCAAATTCCGGCAACGACGGACAGCACGAGCCAGAGAACGAGTTCAATCGGGGTTTGCGGAAGGAGATAAGTGATTGCCTGATTCGGTGAGGAACCATGCGGGTGGCCACCCAGAACTGAAACCAGGACGGTAGCTGAGACCAACAGGAGCAGGCCGAGCCCAAGGTCGCGGGCCATCTGCCCCATGGATTTCCACCTCTGGCCGAACAGAACTTCGAAAGGGGTGCCCCACAGTCGGATTCCAACCACCACAATGCCTAGGAACAGAATTTCAATCGCGATTGTCCGCAGATACATTTGCGTCCGGCCTTGCCCAGTCCCCGCGCGGGCAGCAGCGGCGCCAAGGATTCCGCGATACGCATTGAGCGCACCGAAAGCGATGACCATTAACGTATGCCATGGGCTCGCGACAAGTCGTTTTGTGGCAGCAGCAGAGTGCTGACTTGATTCGGTGCTCATATTCTTGGCTTAAATTCTCCTGGAAATCGACCGTCAAATGTTCTGTTAGACGAAGGCCAAACAGTTTCGGGGGTAGGGAAGAGGGGACGGGCCTAGTTGCGGCCCACGCTAGGCGGACAGGCTGGATCGTTCGGCATGTTAAACAGGGACTGCGATCGCTCGGCTTGTGATCCGGTTCGCTTACGGCTTCCTGGCGTTGAGCTCGTCCCGAATGAGAGCCTCAATGACTGGCTTCAGGATGTCGTGAGTAACTTTTTGCAGTACGTCGGGATTCATGCGAGATAGCACTCGCGCGACAAGCTCATCCATGTTCGGCGACTGCAGTACCGCTGGTTCCGGAGCTGTTTCCTGGGTTGCTACTGGTTCCGAGTTGTGCTCGGTCACGAATTCCTGCGAGGGTGCTTCGACAAACTGGTTCACAACTTCCGGCGGTTCGGCCACCCAGGTGTTTTCCCAGCTCTTCGATTCCGCGGGCTGGTAGGTGGGAACTTCCTGAGTATCGTTTACGTTGAGTTCTGTCGCGTACGCGGAGGGAGTTGCCGCTTCATTTGCGGATTCGAAAGTCACTTCATGGAGTAGCGCGGGCGTTTCTTCCGGCTGCGCGCCATGTACATACTCCTCGGCTGGTTCGGCACCGACCGTGTGGGGTTGTTCCGCGTAGGCGATTACCGCCTCGGTCGCCGATTGCTCATTCACGACCGCAGGCAATTCCGCCGGGGTGGCGTCCCAAGTAGAAGCGAGTTGTGTAGCCTTCTTGGCTTCCAGGTCCCATGGGCTAGCCGTGACCGAGTACCAGCTATTCCCAGGCGCGGATCCTGACCGGGATTGCTGTGAATTTGCTTCTTCCGTTGTAATCTGTTTTTCTTCGGCTGGGGGTGTAGCGTCGGCAACACCCGCTGTCTCGACCGGTGCCGTCACGGCTTCGTGCGATTCCGCCAGTTTTCCTTCCACTCCCGCGGCCATCGCCGCAGCCCAAGCGTCTCCGGAAAAAGCAGCTGCTTCCGCTGGCTTGGCTTCAAGTGTGGATACAGCTACAGCCCGAGACTCGGTAGTCTCTGCGAATTCCGGTTCCGCTACTGCCGGAGCCCAGCGATTAGACCGGTGTGCACGGGCAGGTGAACTGCCGTGGAATGCTTCTTCTCGCCAATCCTTAACTTTATTCTCGATTTCCGCTTCTTCGGGGTTGAGCGCGGTCAGGTCGCCACCGGGACGCCACCCGTTTCCAGCCGCCTCTTCCTCTTCCGTGTCCTCTTCTTCAACCTCATCGGCTTCCCAGTTTTGTGCGGCACCCAATTCCGTGGGAGGCTTTGCAGGAATGAATGCTGCATCGTCTGCTGCTTCTGTCGTCTCGAGTAAACTACCAAACGCTACCGGTTCCTCACCCGCGGCAATCTTCAGCTCGGCTGGCATGGACGGGAAATCTTCAAGAGCAGGTTCTGGCAGAGCTTCCGTTGCTCGTGCGGGAGACAACGCGGCCAATTTGGATACTGCAGGTGACAACAACTCTGCGGCGTTGTGCTTGGCTGTCTCGGGTGCCTTTTCGGCAGGGCGTGCATTTCCAAGCGCCACTCCCGCGCGTGCTAGCGCAGACTTCACCATCGAAATTAGAGGATCTGGAGGAACGAACGGCTTTTTCAAAACGCCATCGGCGCCCACCCGCTGGGCTTCCTGTTCATCTAGTGGATCAAAGGCACCTACCAGCAAAATAACGGGAATATGAGCGAGGGCAGGATCTTGTTTGACATAGCTGCAAACCTCATATCCATTGCGCACCGGCATGAATACGTCGGCCAAGACCAGGTCCGGCTTAATATCAGAGATCTTACGAACGGCGGCTTCGCCATTGCCCACGGCGACAACGTCGATGCCCTGATCTTTCAGGGCCAGCCCGACCATTTTCTGGATATTACTGTTGTCGTCCGCAACCAGGATCTTGGCCACCGAACGTTCCTCCAGACACCCCATGCAAGCTACAGATGGAGATGCTTCAAACCGTATTGGAGCATCCGGATATGCATGCGTCAATCGGTACACCAAGTCGGTGTGTCGGAAGTAGACATGGTTCGGTATCCAAACGTCTACCTGTACTAACGGACGAGGGGTGCGCCTCTGAGAGACGCACCCCTCGGTTTCTTTTGCTTGTCTGCCCTGTGATCGCGCGGCTACCAGGGAATAAGTTTCTTAAGCCCCTTCTTCTTGCTACTTGATTCTTTCTGGGTCTTTGAATCGGGTGCCGGTGCTGCCGCTGCGGTGGCGTCGGTCTTCGAAGCATCGGCGGCCGTGGAGGTATCTCCCACAGGGGGTGGCGTCGCTCCATCGGCAGGAGCAGCCTGTGCCGTTGCTTCCGCGGTTGCCTCCGCCGCGGGAGCGGCTTCGGTCCCGGCAGGTTGCTCCGTGGCCGGGCCAGCGTTTACGTCCTCGGCTCCGCCTGAAATCGCGACGGGCTCCTTCTGCCCAGCTCCAACCGTTCCAACGATGCTGTTTGTACCAGTCGGTGAGGCCCCCCCGGGACGATTTGGGCCATTTAGGATGTCCGTGGTGGACAGGGAATCGCTCTCCGGTTCCATCTGCGGAACGCCGTTTTGCGCGGCCATGTGCACGTCAGGGCCGCTCTTGAATATTCCCAGTCCCTTGTGTGCCACGTTCTCTTTGGGACGCGAGGCATTCTGTTCGGCGGTCATCCAGGCAACCGCCTTCGGGTCAGGTTGAGGGACCGGCACGCCAAAGGCGACCAGCTTTGCTTTGGCATCGGCGTCGTATTTTGAAAGGGGATAGTTCTTCACGATCGCCGCATAATATCCGCCGGCGATATCCTTCCGCTCGCTCTTTTCAAAAATGTCGCCAAGCATCCACATGGCCGTGTCCGTTTTGCTGTAGAGGGGGTAACGCTTTACGAGCGGGATCAAGCGGCCGGCTGCCGCGCGCTTGTCTCCCTTGACATAGTAATAATAGGCGACACGAAATTGCCCTTCCGCAAGCACTTCCTGAACCTCACGGAGGTGCTGTTGCGCTTCGGGAGCCAAGGGATCTTTCGGATACTTGGTCAAAAACGTCTGAAATTCTTCTTCCGCCGCGTGTGCGTGGGAATTGTCGCGGTCCGGCTTCGGCATCTCATTGTAGTTACACATGGCAACCTGCATCTGCGCGTAAGCCGCCTCTGGCAGAAAAGGGAAGAACACGATGAAATCTTTGTACCCGGCAATGGCCTGGGTAATGTTCGAACTGCCTCCCTCCTTATAATAGGAGTCGGCGATTGCTAATTTCGCTTTGGCTAAGTATTCGCTATCAGGATAGGTGTTGATCAGGGTCTGCAGCCCCAGGCGACCAATTTCATGCTTCCCGTGCTTGATGTCGTCGATGGCCCTGTCATAGAGCAGTTTGTCGGGCTCAACGGAATTGGTGCTATCGGTTGACTTGTCGACTTTTTGCTTTTTATGAAATATCTGGGCGCTCGACACGCTGGCATTCAGCAGTACTAACGCGCAGATCAGAAGAAGCGGAAATCGCCGCACTCTTCACCTCTCTTTTCAATTAGGCCTTGTCTTGGCACGACCGGAATCCAGGTTGGGGCTGGTCCCCAACCGATTCGCACTCTGCCAGTATAACCTGAACGAACGGCCAGTCGGCTCAAGAAAGTTGCCCTTTCGGACAGTCTCCGGCACCATCCCCTTGAGATGCCTGGGTGCCCAAGCCGGGTTTCCTCCTGATTTAGTCGACACTGCCGGCTGAGGCGGTCCGCGGACACGACCCCTTGCCGGGGAATTGCACGTCACAGGTCCGCTCCCGGCTTCCCGAACACTCTGCTTTTCACTCGTTCCCCGTCACATCAATTATTTCCATTTTGTAATACACACAATTTGCCACTGTATTTAGAATAGAGAAACGCCCTAGTCCCCGAGGCTTCGGCTCAACTCATGGAAAAACGAAAATTTCTGTTTGTTTCACTCTCTGGCCTGATCGGCGATATCGCCTGGCAAGTGCTCAAAGAGGGTCACGACGTTCGCTACTACATCGACAATGAAAAGGAACGCGACATCGCCGATGGCCTTGTACCCAAATCTCTCGATTGGGAAAAGGACACCAGCTGGGCCGACATCGTCGTGTTCGACGACACCTTGGGGCAGGGCGCGCGTGCGCAAGCCCTTCGTGCCGCTGGGAAACCCGTGATTGGCGGCACCGCATACACGGACAATCTCGAAGACGATCGCTCTTTGGGTCAGGAAGAACTGAAGAAGGCCGGTGTCAGCATCATTCCGTATCAGGAATTTGATTCCTTCGATCCAGCTATCGAGTTTGTGAAGAAAAATCCTGACCGTTATGTAATCAAGCCGAGCGGAGAGGCGCAAAACGTCAAACGTCGCCTGTTTGTCGGCGAAGAGGAAGATGGCGATGATGTTGTTGGCATGCTGGAAGCCTACAAGCGCGCGTTCTCGGAAGAAATCAAAGTGTTTCAGTTGCAGCGCCGTGTGTCCGGAGTCGAAGTTGCCGTGGGCGGTTTTTTTAACGGGAAAAAATTCGTCACTCCGATCAATATAAACTTTGAACACAAGAAACTGTTTCCCGGCGAAGTTGGTCCACCAACGGGTGAAATGGGTACGGCCATGTTCTGGAGCGAGCCGAACGCCTTGTTCAATCGCACTCTGCTCAAGATGGAGCCAAAACTAGCGGAAGAAGGCTACGTCGGCTACATCGACGTAAACTGCATCGTCAACAACAACGGCATCTATCCCCTGGAATTCACTTCGCGATTCGGCTACCCCACCATCAGCATCCAGCAGGAAGGTATGCTCACACCCATCAGTGATTTTTTCTGGGAACTTGCCAACGGACTCGAACCAAAGTGGCGAACGCGCAGCGGTTTTCAGATCGGCGTGCGCATCGTCGTACCACCGTTTCCATTTGACGACGAAGAGACCTTCAACTCGTTTTCGAAAAACGCTGCCATCGTGTTCAAACGGCCCGTGACCGAAGGTATCCACATCGAAGATGTAAAGGAAGTGAACGGGCAGTGGCTTGTCGCTGGAACTTCAGGAGTCGTGCTCATCGTCGTCGGTACCGGCCAAACCATGAAGCAGACCCAGGCCCAGGTGTATTCCCGCATCAAAAATATTCTCATTCCCAACATGTACTACCGTACCGACATAGGCGACCGCTGGGTGGAAGACTCCGACAAACTCCACAATTGGGGCTATCTCCGCTAAGCCCCCGGTAGCGCCGGCATCCTGCCGGTTTTGTGCTAGAGGGCCGCTACGCCGCCAAGCCCGCACTCGATACCGGCCCATCTGCAATCCCCACTCGCCTCGAACCCATCTTTTTACTTCGCGGGTTCGTTCCTCTGGAGTAACATCACATCCGTACGGTGTGTCCATCTTGTTTGGGAGTTCCTCATGAAACGTGTACTAGCTGGCTGTTTGATTTTGGCAATGACTCCGCTCTTCGCCGCGTCGCCCGCTCCTCCGCAGAAAAAGGACGAACTCGCGAAGAGCAGCCTGAAGGTGGGTGACACGGCGCCAGACTTCAGTCTTCTGAGCGATCAGTGGAAAACCGTGAAACTGAGCGACTACCGCGGGAAGAAAAATGTCCTTCTTGCCGTTTACGTCCTGGCCTTTACCGGTGGTTGAACGAAGCAACTCCAGGCGGTCCAGTCTGGAATCACGTCAGGAAAAATTGATAGCTCGGATACAGAAGTTTTCGGAGTAAGCATCGATTCCCCCGCAGCAAACGCCGCTTTTGCCAAACAGATCGGCATCCAGTTTCCCTTGTTAAGCGATATGAATAAGAAAATGCTGACGGCCTACGGCATCCTGAAGGGCTATGATCAGCAGAACCAGACCTATGAGTGGGCCCAGCGGGCCAACATCGTGATCGACAAGAATGGTGTGATCCAGCACATCGAAGAAGGCGACAGCGCCGTCGATCCCAATAATGCGATGACCATGTGCACAAAACTTCACAACAAGGCCGAAACCAAATAGTGTCGTGGCGTAGTCGAACTAGCGCGCGAAGTATCCGGTTTTCGTCCGGATTTTGATTCCATCCTGTTTCGGTTTGATGGCAATCTTCCGGAACGCGTCGTCTCTGTTTTTGTTCGCGGGGTAATACGCAATTTCGTAAGCGCTGCGTAACTCCTCTGCGATCTGGCGAAAATATTCGTGCGGATTCGTTTCCCGTGCGTCGATGTGCGCACCGCCGGTCTCCCCCGCGGTTCTGTCCATTACGCTGATACCATACTTGTTCCGAGCGTTCAGTTTTCCATGATGGATCTCTGTATAGCGAATCCCATAAAACACTACATTGGCGGCCTGCGCTGTCTCAATTGCCTGCATCATCGTATGTGAGCTGGAATTGTCTTCCCCGTCGCTGAACATCAAGATGGCTTGCCGCCCTCCTGCCTGGGCCAACTTCTCCGTCACGCTGTAATAAATCGAATCGTAAAATGCCGTCCCCAGATCCCGCTCTTCCTCCGGCCCCAGCTCCGGAAAATGCTTTTTTCCCTTGTCGAACAGCTTGTAGTTCTCAATAATTTCCTCAGCTGAGTTTGTGTAGTCTGTCACCAATCGCAAGTGATTGCCGAAACACACCAGAAAGACACGGTCCTTCGGCCCCAGAACCTCTTTTAAGAAAACTTCCAGGTCCTTTTCGTGTTGATGGCCGAAATGATCCTGGCTACCGCTGACGTCCACAATCAGCGCCAGGGTTAATGGCAGTTCCGTGCTCCTTGTGAAGAACTCAATCTTCTGCGCTGTTCCATCCTCGTAGAGTTCGACATCCTCCCTGGTGAGGTTGTTCAGCAAAGCCCCGCGGGCCTCTCTGGCCGTAAACGATACATTTACCAGGTTCACATCGACGCGAATGGGCTTTTGTGCCCAAGCCGCCGTGCCGCCGATTCCGCACAGCCCCAACACCGTCCCGAGGAACATCCCGCGCATGGAAACCACCCCCTTGCACTGGCGTATGGAACGCAATTCAAGTTCATTTTGTTCCGCGGCATATCGAGAAGCTCAAAAGCTATCTCTCGTGTGCCAGAATGCCCGCTAGCAGCGGCGAGTGTTATGCCAAGCCCGTGGCGCCCAGCAGCGCTTCACCTCGCTCCCTCTATAGCAAGACGGAACTGCAAGAGGTGCACACGAGGATGGGGGGTTGCCTGATCCGAGTCTCCTCGGTGACCATCCCCCTTCCCGGTACCCAACTAACGGAAGAAAAGATCCCCGCCAAGCGAACCCTCGCTGTACCGTTCTGCGTGGCGATACCAACGCTCCTCGGCGCGCTTCACGCTGCCGGAAACCTGAAAAGTTGGATGGGGATCGAAATTCGAGAAATGCGAAATCGGAGCAGTCGCAGGAGTTCGGAGCAAATTTCGCGAAAACCAGAATCAATTCGCTACGGTCAGTTCCACGTCGTTCGACAAGTTGATGCGGGCGCCCCCCAGTGGCGACTGGTCAATTACCGTGCCTTTTGGCCACTGCGACGCATTCACGTATTGCACTTTGTAGTGCAAGTGTGCCTGGTCGATCCGTCGCGTCACCTCCATCTCGCTCCCTCCGATCAAATACGGCATGACGTAGGAGGCTTCTCGTGGACCTGCCGAGACCAGGAAATCCACGCGTGGCGTCCCCGCACCTCTCCCTGGTTTGGGGTTTTGCATCACCACCGTGTCCATCGGTTCCTCCGGGATGACTACGTTCGAGACTTCACCAACCTGCAACCCTGCACGCAGCAGCTGGATTCGCGAAACGCGCAACGTGTTTCCCTCCAGTGGTGGAATCTCCAGTTGCCGCTGGCCCAGGCTGAGCACCACGTGTGCCTGTTGCGAAACTTTCATCAGCATGCCGGGTGGTGGTGTTTGCCGCACGACCTGATTGATCGGTACATCGCTGTAGACACGATCGGCTACGCGTAGGATCAATCCCTTTGATCGCAGCGCCTGACCCGCCTCTCCGACGTTCTTGCCGACCAGGTTAGGCATGGTCACTTCACGGCCGTGTATCGCGATCCGCATGGCCGTAATCGCGCTCAAGAATGCTGCAGATGCCAGTATGAAGCCCAGGAAGGCCATGCGCATCAGCCATTCGAATCGTTCTCGAAGCGTCATACTCGTCAGTGTCAAACCTCAGCTGTGCTTCGTCAATTTCTTTTCATCGCCAAAATTCGCAAACCACGCGCTGGTGATCCGGCTACTCCAACGCCGGCGCCGGATATTCCGGCAACTTTTCCTTGCTGGTGTCCGCGCGTTTTACTTCCAGTTCATCAAATAGGAACGACGGAGCAATAATCGTCTGGGCGATGCCTCCGGTTCGATTGCTCACCAACGGATCATTTCCGAGCGCCACCAGGTCGTTGCGCAACGAGCGAATGTCCAACTCGTTGAATACTGCGCCACGTACCAATTCTTCATGTCCGTCGCTGGCATAGATACGATAGAGCAACCTCGGAGTATTTCCCGGCCCCATGGTATCCACCCGATAGACGTAGGGTTTCGACTGTTCGGCCACCATTTCGAGCGCCCTCTTCTTCAGTTCGTCGGCTGTTGCAGGTTCCGATGTTTTCACAATCAGCGTGCCAATTGCCGGTTGCGGATTCGTTCCCGGAGAGGCCCGGCCGTGGCCGTTAGAGGAAGGGAAGTCGCGGATCGGTTGCCGGTTTAGCAGGTAATTCTGCAGCACGCCGTCGTCGATCACGGTAATTGTCTGGGCCTTCACACCCTCACTGTCCACTTCGTAACTGCCTAATAGTTTTTTCCCCTGAAAGTCTTTCAGCGTCGGATTGTCAATGACGCTGACAAATTTTGGCAGCACGCGGGTCCTATAGCTTGTGGCGAATCCTCCCGTTGTGCGGTTTGGCCGGCCCGGCCCCGGCTTGCGCCCGAGAATATTGCCGCCGATCATTCCCGCTACGACGTCGTCCGCCGCATCCGGGGCAAACAGCACCGGCCCGCGATAGGACTCCTCGACGATGGGTGCCTTTTTGAGCGCCACCAGCGAATCCAACATCTTAGCCGATTCCTTCAGCAGTACTTCGTGGTTCGGCAAGTCCTGCGGCAGGGCTTCTGCCCAATACGGATTCCGACTGAGCCGCATCCCGTCCTCTGCTTGTGTGGACCCGTTCACCATTACCGAGGAGGTCGTGTGACCTGTGCGCAAGATGCTGCCTTCAGAATTCACCAGGTACTCGTTCGTTGCATTAAAACGCGCCGATGCTGTCAGCGACTGGATATCGGGATATTTACGGTAAAGATCGGTGATGTCTTGAACTGTCTTTTTCCACGAAGCATCGTCAACTTTTAATTTGACCGTTTCGCTGACAAATGTGACCACTGGTGCTTTCGAAAAGTCGTCCACTGGATTCGGATCGGCGCTGAACTGTTTCAGCGCCGAAAGCTTTTCAGCATATGCATCGGCAGCCGCTTTGTACGCCTCATCGGTCAGCAACCAGATCTGACGGCGCAAGGCCACGCTGTCATTGTCCACGGTCAGAATCGACGCGCTGCCAACTCCCTGGTTGTAGAAACTGTCCTGCTTGTAGTCGCCCAATCGCACCACCACGCGAAGCACACGCAGGTGTGTGCGCTGGTCTTCGCGCAATGCGCCGAATGCCGCTTCGGTGTTGAAATCCTCCACATCGTGAACGCGATATTCCAGGTAATAGGGACGTTGCACCTGATCCATCTTGAGCGTGGCGGTCGAGCGATCCAGTTCCGTCAGCAACGCCTCTAGCAGAGGATCGCCTTTCGCTGCAAGGTGTGCCGCAGCCGTTGCGCCAGGGGCCTCGCCCATTGCCGTCCCTTTCTCTGCGCTTGTACCGGGTAGCGGCACCGTGAGTGTGCTCATGGCAAAAAGCGTGACGAGGAGTGTTGCCCTGCGTAGCAGGTGAATCCTCTTCATGGCTTCACCCCGGAGGTTGTGGCACCCTCAGTTCCATTGGCTGCCGTTTCAAATCCTGGTGGAGGCAATATCGGTGGTCTCTCTCTTCCGTGTGCCTGCTTCTGCACTTCCATCTCGCTGAACAGCATCGCGGGTGCTGCGGCAGAAACTGGCACGCTGCCGCTTTCTGCGCCGCACACGCCGTTAAACACGTGCTGCTTATCGCCTGTGGTAATGATTCGCGTAAGCGCTGCCAGTGGCGTCCCCACAATGTCCACGCCGCGTACCAGTTCGTCGGGTCGCCCATCGGCGTAGACCTTGTACACGATCACTGGCAGGACTTGAAACGATTGCGGCAGGTTTCGCGTGGTCAATGTGAATCCGCCCTGAATATCGTCAAAATACAGCCCGTAAGGCTTGCCTTGCTTCTTCGCTTCCGCCCGCAACTTTTCTTTCATTTCCGATTCCGGCATGGATTGCGTCGAAGACACGATCAGATTTCCTTGACGTCCCGTGGGCATCAATCCCGGCTGATTGCGCCCGTGCCCGTTCGAGGTCTCAAATCCCTTGATCGGCATGCGCGACATCAGAAAACTCTTCAACACACCATCCTTAATTACTTCCACCCGCTGCGCCGGTACTCCCTCGTTGTCGTACTCATACGTCCCCGATAGTTTTACCCCATCGAGTTCCTTCAAGGTAGGGTCATCGGTCACGCTTAAAAATGTCGGCAGAACTTCCTGTCCCACTTTTTTTGTAAACGTCTGTCCTTCATCTTCGTCGCGTTGGCGATGACCTTCGAGTCGGTGCCCCAGCACTTCGTGGAAAAATACCGCCGCGGCTCTTCCGCTCAGCATCGCTGGTCCGGCGTAAGGCTCTGCGACCGGCGCTTTCCGCAACGCCGCCAGGTCGGTAGCCATTTTCTCGATCTTGCCCACGAGCTCCGCTTCCTTCGGTAATCCCGCCGCCGTAGGAGCTTGAAACGTTTCCACGCGCAAAAGGTCCATGCCGTCGGCGGCCCGGGTCTGCGCTTCCATGACCAGACGTGCCGAGGCACCCGGCGTCGCCAACGACGATCCATCGCTTGTCACCATGCGCGAGTTGGCCAGCGAAACCTGCAGATACACGGTCGAGGAATACACTTCAGGATATTTGGAGAAGCCTGCCGACACGCGGCGAATCTCCGCTTCCCAAGCGGCGCGGTCAAATGGAGGCTGCGTCAACTTTTCGCCTGCGTGAACTTTAGGCACTTCCTTTGAAAAGTCGGGAGATTTATCTTCCTCTTCGGCGCGGACTGCCGTATTCGTCCGTACATTCATATAGGCCGGTGCGGCGCGTTTGTAGCCGCGATCGGTCAACTCCCACAAAAGCCGGGAGGTCGCGTCTCTATCGTCGCCCAGTGGCAGTAAGCCGGACGTCATTCCGCTGGCGCGACTCTGTCCATGGGTGTTATCGAGTTCCGGCGTACCCACGCGCATCACTACATCCGCAGAGCGACGCTTGACTACCGAATCCGTCAGCAGCCCGCCATAGGAGCCTGCGATGACGATCGCGTCCTGGTCGTTCACCGTATAGCTGAGGTAGTACGGCGCTGGGTCGCTCTTTGCCAGATCAGTTTTCGCGCGATTCAACTCGCCTTGCATTACCAGAAGAATCGGATCGGGCGCCGTTGCGGTAGCGGCCGCGGCGGGAGCAGTTCCTGTCTTTCCGCCTTCGGGCTCGGTTCCCGTTACCATCACCGGCAGGAACGCCAACTGCGCTGCCAATAGGCAACTCGCCACGCGGCGCATCAAGTGCCCCGAGAAGTTAGAAACTTCTCCCATTGCTTTAAACACATTCGTACGGTTCATCTAGGTTTGGCTCCGGTACCACTTGTTGGTTCGCTTGTGGGGGCGCAAAGGGCGAGTATGCCTGACCAGGGGGCGGTGCGCAAATTAACCTTTGCCAAAGCGTTCCCCAGGTTGCAACCGCGCTCCGTTTGCAAATTCTGCGGCCGACACTTGTTTGCGTCCTTCCAGTTTGACGGTGCCGAGCTCCAATAGGCTGCCTCCTCCACACGCCACGCGCAATTTTCCTCCCCCGACCAGAATCGTGCCCGGCGCCGCGTGCGATATCTCCGCGGACACCGGCACACCGCGAAGGTGGCACGTCTGGCTGCGAAACTGTGTGTACGCGTCTGGCCACGGTGTGAAGCCGCGCATCCGGTTGTAGATTTCGGATGCCGTCACCGTCCAGTCGATCCGTCCGTCCTCGCGCGTAAGGATTGGCGCCAGAGTGGCCTTCGCCTGGTCCTGCGCCCGCCCCACGACCCTGCCGTTCACAATTCCGCCTAATGTCTCAGCCATCAACGACGCTCCGGCCTCCGCCAAACGCGCCGCCAGTTCTGGGGCTGTTTCGTCTTTGCCAATCCCCAATTCCTGTTGCAGTAGCATCTCGCCTGTATCCAAGCCCGCGTCGATTCTCATGGTGGTGTTACCGGTCACGGTTTCCCCGTTCACAATCGCCCAGTTGATGGGCGCGGCCCCGCGATATCTCGGCAGCAGGGAAGCGTGCAGATTGATCCAGCCGTGTTTGGGGATCTCCAGCAGGCGAGCCGGAATGATCTGTCCGTAGGCAATGATCACGATTGCATCTGGCGCGAACGAGCGAAGTTCGGCTTCCAGCTCCGGAGCGCGGATCTTCGCTGGCTGATGCACCGGCAAACCCGCAGCGAGCGCGATTTCCTTCACCGGTGTGAAGGAAATCTCGTTGCCGCGGCCGCGCGGTCGGTCGGGCTGCGTGTACACCGCCAAGATCTTGAAATCGTTCTTCTCGAGCAGGAACTTCAGAGAGGGAACTGCGAATTGCGGTGTACCACAAAAAATGATGCGAAGCGGCGTCACGGTTCGTTCACCCGCCGAGGTGAAGGATTTACCACTCGCCCTCTTTGCGCAGCTTCTTGATCTTGCGCTTGATCAAGTCGCGTTTCAGCATGCTCAAGTGCGTCAGAAACAATACGCCGTTCAGGTGATCGATCTCGTGGCAAAACGCACGCGCCAGTAGATTTTCACCGCGAATCTCAAATGTTTCGCCTTTTACGTTCTGCGCCCGCACGGTCACAAACTGTGGCCGCAATACGTAACCGCGGAATCCAGGGATCGAAAGGCAGCCTTCTTCTTCGCGTACTTCGCCTTCCGCGTGTATAATTTCAGGATTCACGAGCACGATTTTCGCTTCTGGATTTTTTCCGGTGGTCACATCCACCACCGCCAGCCGCATGCTTTTCCCGATCTGCGGCGCGGCCAGTCCGACGCCCTGGGCCGCATACATTGATGCAAACATGTCTTCCGCCAGAGTTTCCAGTTCGCTGTCGAATTTCTTGATCGCTGCACCGGGCTTCTCGAGTACCGGATCGCCATACTTCACAATCGGGTAGATCTTCCGCGCCGGAATTTCCGCCGCAGAAGCCGCTGACTCCACGATTGCCGCTGGTTCAGAAATTATCGATTTGTTTGCCATATCCTTCAAAATTCCGCTGCATTTCCCCGAGCGAGTCTCCTCCAAATTTTTGCAGAAAAGCATCGGCCAGCACAAGTGCAACCATTGCCTCTCCCGCTACACCGCCGGCCGGCACCACACACCAGTCCGACCGCTCGTAGGCTGCCTGCACCGGTTCTTTCGTAACCATATCCGCTGTGCCCAATGCCTTTCGCAAGGTGGAAATCGGCTTCAAGAATCCGCGAATCATCAAATCTTCGCCGTTTGTGATTCCACCTTCCAGTCCGCCGGCCCGATTCGTCGCACGCCGAAATCTTTTTGCTGCTTTATCGTAGGAAATCTCGTCCTGTACTTCGCTGCCATAGGACCCAGCTGCAATAATACCCGACCCGATCTCCACCGCTTTGACGGCTTGCACGCTCATCAGGGCCTGCGCCAGCCTGCCGTCGAGCTTTTCATCCCACTGCGCGTGCGAACCCAATCCCACGGGCACGTTGCGTACTACGATCTCGAAAGCACCACCTACCGTATCGCCTGCTTTCAGCGAAGCGTCCACTTCCGCCATCATTTTCTGCTGCAGGCCTGCATCGATGCAGCGCAGGGGCGAATCCAGGTCCCTACAAACCTTCTGAATCTCTTCCCACCTCGCCGCACGTTCCAGCCGCACATGGCCCACCTGGATCGTGTGGCTTGCGATCTCGACGCCAAATTTCTTTAGCAATATCTTCGCGAATGCGCCTGCCGCCACTCGCGCTGCAGTTTCCCGCGCCGAGGCCCGTTCCAATACATATCGCGCATCATGAAAATTAAATTTTTGCGATCCAGCCAGGTCCGCATGACCCGGCCGCGGTGCGACCAGTTTCCGCGAACTTGCCTCCGGACTGTCCGACGCCTCCACCGGCAGAATGTTTTCCCAGTTCGCCCAATCGTGGTTGACGATCCGCAGCGCTATCGGCGCCCCGATGGTCTGCCCGTGGTGCACGCCCGCAAAGATCTCCGCCCTATCCGTTTCTATTTTCTGACGCCCGCCGCGCCCATACCCTAGTTGCCGACGGTGCAACTCATGCTGGAGAAGTTCAAAATCGATTGGCAAGCCTGCCGGCAGCCCAGAGAGGAACGCAAGCAGTGCCTCTCCGTGAGATTCTCCCGCGGTGTAGAAACGAAGCATAAACTTCAAGTCTATCGGTCGCCGGCAATTCCGTCCAGCAAACAAGGCCGTGTTCTTACCTGCCTCCCGTTAAAGCAATACGCGTCAGTCGCGGTGCGGAGTTTGTGGTACAGGCGCAGCAAGAGTGGCGGTCAGTTTTTACTCGGGTTCGAGAGTTCCGCTGCACGCGCTAAACCCTGGGCGGCGCCCCGTCGGCCAGGAGCATTTGCGATCGAAATCGCAAATTCCGTGGAAGCTAAGCCCGGCTGATCCTGCTCTAGCAGCAAGTACCCAAGCTGTTCGCGTGCCGGAAGGATCGGCCCAGGAGTTATCGGTAGCTTCTCGGTTGCGTCCTCCCGATCAGCGGCTTCACGCAGGGTGGCCGTGGCTTGTGCAGATTTACCGTCCGCTTGAGCCGACCACGCTACAATCTCGTGCGCCATAATACCCACTTGTGTGACCCAGTAGTCATTTCCAGAGGCGCGAAGCTGCGCCTCGATCTGTTGCAAGTGGTCAATTTCTCTCCGGGCTTCTCGGGAGTGCCCGCTCCGGCTCAGTCCAAGTCCGCGAGCCCATATCGCAATCGCCCTTACCTGCGGAGGTGCTCCGGCAGCCGGGACGAGGTTTACGGCGTCGGACCATTGGCTCCGCTCAACAGCGTATCGGACCGGTATAGCCGTTGACTCGAATGAAATCTTGAAATCGGTGTTATCGAGTCCAGACATGCCTTTCAATTGCTGAAGCACTTGGGCGGCTTCGCTGTCGCGGCCACTCTGCAGGAAAGCGTATACCAGATAATCCATCGCATGGAGCTGTTCCCCCGTGTCGCCCTGCCGCTCGGCAGCCTCTTTTGCGGCAACATTAGAAGCAATGGAGTCTTCCCATTGTCCGAGGCGCGTAAATATATGCGACGGCATGTGCAGTGCGTGCGGAGCAGAAGGTGCGATTTTGGAGTACTCTCGGGCAGCAGCAAGCCCTCTCGGTGCAAGTTCCGCATTGTCATACGCGTGGATGAGGTAGTGCGGAATTCCCGGATGCTGTGGTGCAATGCGAAAAAGCGGTTCGAGCAAATCCGCAGCCTCCTTCTGATTCGCATGCGTTTTATCGGTGGGAGCAGCGTTGGCCAAAAGCGCAAGTGCGTAAAGAACCTGGGATTCCATATCCTTCCGGTTAGTCTCCGCCAAGATCTTCATCGCCTGTTGGTAGCGCAGAGCGCGCGTGCGATAGGGAATGGAGTCCGCATCCTGATAGATCAAGCCCAGGGCGGTGATGAATTGGCGTTCGCCTTCCGTGCTTTTTCCACCCCGTGCTGCCAGTTGCAATTCCCGTTGTCCCTTAGGAATCGTGAGGGGCGAAAGAGGTGGCTCCCAAAGTTGGTGGTAATAGGTCATGGCGATGCCCCAATGTGCCATCGCACATTCGGAATCTTGCTCGGCCACATCGCGAAACGCCGCCTCCGCGGCATCGTACGCAAAGCTGTGAAGCAACGCGACGGCTCTGTCGAACTTTTGCTGCACTTCAGCGCGGCAGGAAGTTGGAAAGGAGACTGCTCCCAGTTTTTCGGCCGCAGGGTGAGCATGTTCCTCTTGTGCATCTGCGAGGCGGGGAAAAAGGAATAGCGAGATGAGAATTAACCGTGTGAAGTGGTGCATCCCGGCCCTCCGCTGTCGATGGATCTCTTCGGACTTCCGAATAATACTCGTAACGACAGGTAAAAGCTCTGAGGTTGCCGAAGGCCAGAAACAGTTCAGAGGGCATGTCGGTGATACCCTCTCACCGGGAGCTCGGCCATGCCAAATTTCATCCGTGTCACGCCTTTCATGATTGTCGACGATCTAGAGCGTGCCCTATCCTTCTTTGTCGAAATTCTGGGTTTCAAGGTGCGTGATCGTGTCCCAGACTATGCCTACATCGAACGAGAGACCGCCGCGTTCCGTATCTGGGAACAGAGGGGTCCCGACGCCGCACCGCCCGGGACCCGTCGCTTCGCATACTACATCGATGTGCACGATGTCGACCAACTATACGCGGAGCTCAAGCCCAAACTCGACACTCTCCCGAAGGGTGATGTCTATGGCCCGGTTAACCAAAACTATGGCCAGCGCGAACTGATCCTGCTTGCTCCTGACGGCAACCTCCTCGCTTTTGGCCATGCAATCCTTGAGAGCAGTGCGGCCGAAAAGAGCAGCTAAATCTAACTGCACCAAACGCTTGACGCTTCTTCCTGCCCCGGTTACGCTTCTCGAAGTTACCTCGAGCACCAAGTGGCCGACACTCCTGCACACTCCGTTCACCAACCCCCCGCCCCACCGGATTCCTCTTCGCTCGATCCCATGCACGCCATGGGCACTGGTCTCAGTCGCAACCTTGTCACTCGTCGCCTGCTGGCCGCTCTAAGCACCGTTCCTCTCCTCACCGCCATTTCCGGTTTCGTCGGACTGCTCGGCGGAATGGTTGCCAGCGTTTTTTCGCTACGCTCGAGCGCCGCTACCTTCTGGCAGCGCACCATGGCTGTTCTGCGGTTGCCCGATCTCCTACAAGGAATCACGAAATCCTTGATCTTTGGTTTCCTACTCTCGACCGTTGGCTGCTTTCAGGGCATGAACATTCGCGGTGGTACACAGGGTGTTGGCCGTGCCACAACCCAGGCGGTAGTCATCGCTAGCGTCATGAGTATTGTGGCCGATACGTTTCCGACGAAATTAGCTCTCGATCGCGCGGATAAATTCTTCTAATTCTCATGAACCGAACTCTCACCGAGCGAACCAAGCCTTCCGCCACAACTGGCGAAGCGGTCATCAATTTTAAGGACGTCCACCTCGGATTTACAGAAGGTGAAATTCTGCGCGGCATCTCTTTTTCCGCCAGGCATCGCGAAACACTCGTCCTTCTGGGTGAAACCGGCACAGGCAAAACCCTCACCTTGAAACTTGCTGTCGGACTCATTCGTCCCGATCGGGGCGAGGTGGACGTGCTCGGCCAGCGGGTCTCCTCGATTCCCGAGCGCAAACTTCACGACTTTCGCCGCGACCTCGGTTTCGTGTTTCAGGAAGGCGCACTGTTCGATTCGCTGACGGTTGGCGAAAATGTTGCCTACCGTCTGCTGGAAGACGGACTGAGTCAGGAAGAAATTCTTCCTCGTGTCGAGGAAGTTCTGACCTTCGTCGAACTCGATCACACCATCGACATGCTTCCCTCTGAACTTTCTGGTGGAATGCGCCGCCGTGTAGCCATCGCCCGCGCATTGATAAACCATCCGAAGATCGTGCTCTATGATTCGCCCACGGCCGGTCTCGACCCCGTCACTTCGCAGACCATCATTACCTTGATCCTCCGCCTTCGTGACATCTACGGTGTCACCGCATTGCTCGCTACCCATCGCTTGCAGGACGGTTTTGCACTCGCCAATTTTCATTTCGATCCGAAGACCAAGAGCGTCACTCGGGATCAGGTCAAGGAAACCAGCAATCCCGTGGTTACCCGTTTTCTGGTGCTTCGCGACGGCAAGGTTTACTTCGAGGGATACCCGGAAGAACTTCTGGCTACCAAGGATCCATATCTCCAACGATTTTTGATTTAAATCTTGTATAGTTAACGCAGAAGATAAACAGGGCAAAGTACGGAGGATTCCAAGGATGGCGCAGCGCAAACAGTTGACTTGGTCAGAATTGCGCGTGGGCCTGTTCGTTATTCTCGGCCTCATCGTTTTGGCAGTTGGCATCTTTTACGTGACGGGCTCGGGTTTCCTCGGTCCCAAATACAAAATCAAGACGTTTCTACCGGAAGTTTCCGGTCTCGCCCCGGGCGCACCCGTAAAACTTGATGGCGTGGTTATCGGCAACGTGGATCAGGTCCAACTGGTACCCCGCGAACATGGCAAAATTCCCGACAGGCTTCACAACATCATGGTCGGTATGAGGATCGACCGGAAGTTCCAGAACGACATCCTCACCGATTCCACCGCTTCACTCGTCACGGAAGGTCTCCTCGGCAATCGCTACGTCAATATCCAGCGCGGCTATACGGGAGCAACCATCAAGGAAGGCGAAGCCGTTCCTGCGGGTGACGTCACCGATATCATGGCCAACTTCAAGACTCTTAGTATCCAGGTTTCCGACTTGCTCACCGATTTGAAAGCGGGTAAAGGAACACTCGGCAAGTTGATGACCAACGACGAGGCCTACAACAATCTGAATAGTCTTCTGGTGAAGGGCAATCAGGTTGTCGCAAGCGTCCAGTCCGGCAAGGGCACGCTCGGCAAGCTCGTCACTGACGATCAGCTGTACACCAAAGTCGACAAAGGCGTCGATCAGATCAATATCATTCTTTCTGATGTGCGCGAGCAGAAGGGCACCATCGGCAAGTTGCTCTACGACCCGAGTCTCTACGAGGAAGCCAAGAAGGCTCTCGCAAACAGCAATGCGGTGATTGGCGATGTCCGTGCCGGAAAGGGAACCCTCGGCAAACTCGCAACCGACGATACGCTCTACAACAAATTGCGTGACACTTCTTCTAATCTCGAAACCGTCACATCCAAGATGAACAAGACCGACAATACCGCCGGCAAGCTGTTCAACGATCCGCAGCTCTACGACAACATAACCAAACTATCCGCCGAAATGCGTACGCTGCTCGACGACTTCCGCAAAAACCCCAAAAAATACCTGACCATCAAACTCAACATCTTTTAATCACCCGATCGTTACGCCCTCGAGGTCCTGCCCCGTAAGCCAACTGTCGTGGCGCCGCGACCTATAGCCGAGGAGTCGGTACGAACCACATCAGGCGAAGCAGTGCAGAAGAACTTGTTGGTCGGTGTCGTCCTCAGGGCTGCATCGTGAATGGCCTGGCCAAAAGCGCTCGGCTGGTGTCCGATCACGGGAACACCCGTCGGTTCGGTCGAGTACTGAACCCCAGTGGGGTCAATTCTTTGTTCCAAAACTGCAGCATGGACTAAGGAGGTGGGAGTTCCTGCGGGACACTGCCGATCGGTGTCCGGGCATCCACGGAGTTGGACCGAATCTCCGTAGTTTTAGAGATCTTGCCCGACTTCCAAATCTCGTAAATCACCGGATACACCAAGAGTTCGAGTAGAAACGAAGTGAAAATGCCTCCCACCATGGGAGCGGCGATACGCTTCATCACATCGGAACCGGAGCCAACCGCCCACATGATCGGGAAACAGGCCGATGCAGGTGGTTGCAAAGGTCATAAACTTCGGACGCAGGCGTCTTGCAGCGCCGTTGACGATGGCTTCGTGCAGGTCTGACAGGTTTTGCATCCGGCCGTTCCGCTGGGCGTCGTCGTAGGAAAGATCCAGGTAAAGAAGCATGAAGACTCCGGTTTCGGCATCGACACCCAGCAGCGCGATCAACCCGACCCAGACCGCGATGCTCATGTTGTATCCTGCCAAGTAGAGGAACCACACCGCACCGATCGCCGAGAACGGAACGGCGAGCAGAACAATCATGGTCTTGACCATGGAGCGGGTGTTCATGTACAGCAGAAACAGGATCAACAGCAAGGTCAAGGGCACAATGTAGGTAAGGCGATGTCTCACCCGCTGTATCGCCTCATACTGACCGCTCCAGGAAATCGTATATCCGGGCGGAAGCTTCACGCTCGTTCGCAACAAAGTGCCGGCTTCGTCGATGTAGCTCTGCGACATCACGCCCCGCCACGTCGACGTATACGTACCCAGTCAGAAGACCATCTTCATCGCGGATCATCGATGGTCCAATGGTGGACCGAATCTCGGCGAGGCTCGAGAGTGGCACCTGTCTTTGTCCGCCGGCCGAGACGAGGACGCGGCTTAACGCTTCCATGTCACTACGAAAATCCCGCATATAGCGCACGTTGACTGGATAGCGCTCGCGTCCGATTACCGTGGTTGAGATATTTTCGCCACCGATGGCATTCTCGACAACTTTCTGTCGCCTCCTCGATGCTCAGTCCGTAGCGAGCCAACTCCTCTCGCTTCCAGTCGATGTCGAGAAAATACCCCCCACCCGTGCGCTCGGCGAATGCGCTGCGCGTCCCCCGGACGGAAGGCAGCACGGTTTCGATTTCCGTTCCGATCTTCTCGATTTCGGCCAGATCGGAACCGGAAATCTTCAGCCCGACAGGAGTTCGGATTCCTGTGGTCAACATGTCGATTCGGCCCTTGATGGGCATCGTCCAGGCATTCGATCGCGCCGGGTATCTTGAGCGCCTTGTCCATCTGCGCGATGAGTTCCTCTGAGGAGAGGGTGTCCGGCGTGAGGTGGCGGAAGAAGCGTTTCGCCCAGTTCGGTGCCCAGGACGAATACCAGGTATCGACCTGCCGCCATTGGGAGCGGGGTTTCAGAGTGATTACGGTTTCGAGCATGGATAGTGGAGCTGGATCGGTCGATGTCTCGGCCCGGCCGGCTTTCCCGAGAACCGTGTCCACTTCCGGAAATTGTTTGAGGATGCGGTCTGTGATTTGCAGCAACCGCTGCGCTTCGGCTACCGATATTCCAGGCATGGTCGAAGGCATGTAAAGAATCGCGCCTTCATCGAGAGGCGGCATGAATTCCGTTCCTAATTGGTAGAACACCGGTACCGTGACAAGCACCAGCGCCACTGCCGAGCCCACTACAAACCATTTCCTGCGCAGCGTCCACACCACCACAGGCTCGTACAAACGCATTAGAACGCCGCTGACAGGATGCTTGTCTTCCGAACGTATCTTTCCGACAAGCACGGCGTTGGCCAGCCTGCAGACCCAACTCGGACGAAACTCGAAGGGCTCGGCGCGGGTAAGAAGCAGACGTAGCGCTGGATCAAAGGTAATGGCCAGCACCGCCGCCACCAGCATTGCGAGTGTCTTCGTGTAGGCCAGGGGCTTGAACATACGCCCTTCCTGCGCCTCGAGTGTCAAGACCGGCAGAAATGACACGGCGAGGACGAGCAATGCGAAGAATGTGGGCCCGGCAACTTCTTTGACTGCGCTGACTACGATCTCCTTGTAGTCGCGTTTCCGGCCTGTCTTTTCCCAGATCTCAAGCTTCTTGTGAGTCTGCTCGACGACCACGATGGAGGCGTCGATGAGTTCCCCAAAGGCGATCGCCATTCCTGCCAGCGACATGATGTTGGCGGTGATTCCAAGCATCCGGAATGGAATGAACGAGAGCAACACCGCCACGGGGATGGTGACGATAGGGATCGCGGCGCTCGGGAAGTGCCAGAGAAAGAGAAGGATAATCAGAACTACAGTAATGATCACTTCCATCATCGTTGTTTTCACGTTGCTGATCGAACGATGAATCAGTTCGGAACGATCGTAGACCGGAACGATCTTGACACCGGGCGGGAGTCCGGGTTCGATCTCCTTGATCTTGGACTTCACGCGATTGATCACTTCGAGCGCATTCTCGCCATTGCGCATGATCACGATGCCGGATACCGCTTCGCCCTGCCCGTCCAGGTCGGAGACACCGCGGCGAGAGTCCGGGCCCATCACCACCTGCCCTACATCCTTGATTCGCACCGGAATGCCCGTCTCGCTGGCGGTGAGGACGATTTCTTCAAAGTCGTGAATCGAACGCGCGTACCCACGACCACGCACCATGTACTCGGTTTCGCCGAACTCAATCAGACGTCCGGCTGCTTCCCGTATTGCCTCCGCGGACGGCCTCCACCACGCGACTGATCGGTATGCCGTACGCTTGCAGTCGATGCGGATCGACGTTCACCTGGTACTGGCGGGTGAATCCGCCGAACGGTGCCACTTCGGCCACACCGGGAACCGCCTTCAGGTAGTAACGCAAGTACCAGTCCTGATAGGCGCGGATGTCCGCCAGGCTGTGCTGGCCCGTGGTATCGACGAGCACGTATTGGAAGATCCATCCTAGCCCGGTTGCATCCGGACCAAGTTCCGTCTTCACGCCCTCGGGAAGCCCTGGGAGCTACGCCTGAGAGGTATTCCAGTGTTCGTGAGCGCGCCCAGTACAGGTCGGTGCCGTCCTCAAAGATCACGTATACATAGGAATAACCGAAGTCGGAAAACCCTCGGACCGTTTTCACGCGGGGAGCGCCCAACATCGCCGGTCACAATCGGGTAGGTGACCTGGTCCTCGACAATATCGGGGCTGCGATCCCAGCGCGAGTAGATGATGACCTGGGTATCACTGAGATCAGGAATTGCATCGATCGGCACGGTGACCATGGCCCACCAACCGACGGCGCAAGCGACGGCGATGAGTGCGAAAATCAGGAACTTATTTTCTACGGAAAAATCGATGATGCGGTTAATCATGGGTCGAGTCTCGCCCCTCGGTCAGGGCAGCAATGGGCCTTTCCTCGGTCACCGACCGGCGCCCACAAATTTTTGCGGAGACTTTCCGAAATTTGTCGCGACAGCCTCGCGAGCAAAAGTAATAGGTCGTACCTTGATACGATTCGGTATTGCCGGCAGCGGAGGATGCCGCCGAATCCACCTCCATCCCGCAGGTCGGATCTTTGACCAATTTCGCTGATTTCCTCGTGCTCGGGTCACGAGGCGTGTGCTCCTGATTTGCAGGCAAGGACTCTGAGAGGGGATCTCAGCCGGCTTTCCGAATCCAGAAGAAACGTACCTGAGACGACTACTCGTTCCCCGGTCTCTAATCCACTTAGGATTTCCACGCGATCGCCGGAGCGCCGTCCGGTCTCCACTTGACGAGGCTCAAAGGCTCCATTCCCTCGATCCACATACACTCTTTTGGTGAGTCCAGAATCAAGTAGAGCATCAACCGGTACGGTCAGAGCATCCGGGAAGTGCGTCTCCAGTTCTACATCGACAAACATGTCTGGTCGCAACTGTAGTCCAGGATTCTCCAATTCCAGTCGCACCTGGAGCGAGCGCGTTACGGGATCGAATTGCGGCAGTACACTACTGACGCTCGCCCGCCACTTCTTTTCCTGGTTCGGCACAGTGATTTTCACTTCTGTGCCCGGACGCAATCCCTTCACTTCGTCTTCGTGGAAGCTGGCCAGGATCCAGACCCGACTGAGGTCGGCAATGCGATAGAATTCACCACCCTTTTCAACTTGCTGGCCCGGGGTGATATTGCGCGACAAGATCACTCCTTCGACCGGACTGATGATTTCAATCGAATCCGCCGCCTTGTTTATTGATGAGCAACTCCTTGAGTTGCCGCTCGGTCAAGCCCAAGGTGCGCAAGCGGCTCCCCGCGAGCGTCAAAAGCTGATCCTTCCATTCCGTCGGGCGAGTCGACTCGTATTTGTTCTCCGGAGCGCGCCACGAGTTTTGCAGAAAGCTTTGTTCCGCCGTAAGGAACTCGGGAGAAGCGAAGGTTGCAAGCACCTCCTCCTTCTTTACGAAAGCTGCCAGCGGAATGATCAAAGGTAGTAAGTACGAGCCCGTCCGTGCCGGCGGTTAGGCGATAGCTGCGCGTCTCATCTGCCACAACCCTGCCCGGTGCCGTCAGGTGGTTCCGGTCGGCCGTTCTGGTGGCTTCAACCAGGCGGATGCCGATGAGCTGCTGCTGATCCAGGTTTATGCTCACTACCTCAGGAGACAGGCCGCCGCGGTCGACGGTGCCAAGTCCTCCCGCGTCGCCCGAGTACACGGGCTCAAGCTGCATGCCGCAATCCGGAGCGGTTCCCGGTTTGTCCGACTTGTAGGAAGGATGCATCGGATCGACGTAATACAGTACGTGCCGCGCTATCCGGGTGGAACTTGCTGGTGCATGATTGCGGCCGGCAAGATAAGCAGTGACCAGCAGTAGGAGCAGCAGCAGGACAGAAAAGACTTTCTTCATCGATGGCCGCCTAGCGGTGACGCGGAGGACCTTGCGACGTCTCGTCGGGTACAGTCGACGAGCGGGAGGATTCGACCGCGGTCACCTGAGCTAGAAGCGTAGGGGAAGGGAGTCCATCCTCCAGTGACATAGATCACGGGAGATAAGGATTTCGGTGATGCAGAAATCACTGGGCCGGACAATTCCACGCTCCTCCGATTTCTCACCCAAAACGGTCAGATGCCTTGGGCGTTTGAAGACTCCCTGTTGAACCTTGCCGCATGCAAAATCCTCGCTCGAGAAGCCTCGCGCAACTTTCGATGTACCACCCGGCCGTCACGGTCTCGCCCGTCACGAGCGAAGAGAACAACTGCAGAAAAAATGCTACCCGCGAGCTTGTCGCGGGTAGCATTTGGTTGCGATTGCAGTCAGTTGTCTGACAGCAGCCTACTGTTTACTGAGCAGTACCCCGAACGTATACGAACTGGTTTCCGTTCGTGGCGTTGCTCCTGATGGTCACGGTTGCGTTCTTCGTGTTCCGTGCGGTAGCCGCCGCGGGCGCGAAGCTTACGGTGATCGTGCAGGTCCCGAGCGCCGGCAGAGTTCCGCCGTTCGCGCACAGGCCGCCGGTTGTCAACCGGAACTGAGTCGGGTTCGCGCCGCCGAGCGTAAAGCCGTTCGCAGCATTGAACGTGAGCGCGCTATTGCCGCTGTTTGTCACAGTTACGGTGAACGGCGCCGAAACCTGGCCGCGGGTTACGCTGCCAAAGTCTTGTGGCGCTACCGCTGTCGTTACGGGCGAGACGCCAGCAACGGCAGCATTGCCGGTACCCGTGAGGGCGGTCGTGCCCGAGTTGCCACCAGCCGAAGTTACCGACAGGTTGGCAGTGCGAACGCCACCGGCTGTCGGACGGAAGCGGACGTTGATGGTGCAGGTTGCGGCTACTGCCAAGGTTGTGCCGCAACTGCCTCCACCACCCCCACCCCGGACGAAGTCGCCTGCGTTTGCACCGGCGAACGCGATGGCGATGGTTGTTA
Source organism: Candidatus Acidiferrales bacterium (assembly GCA_963741165.1). Classification (GTDB taxonomy): domain Bacteria; phylum Acidobacteriota; class Terriglobia; order Acidiferrales; family UBA7541; genus Acidiferrum. The sequence continues at coordinate 94,781 of CAVUHB010000008.1, forward strand.
GCCGCGCGCCTCCGAGGTTTCTGAGGGTGACTGTCTGGGTCGGGCTAGTCGAGTTGACGTTCTGCACTCCAAAGGTGAGAGAGGCAGGTGTCAACTGGATAGCGTTCGTGATCGTCAGAAGTGCCGTGTTGTAGGCGATGTTGTAGTTGCCGAGCACCGCCGCCGGAGCAAGCGTGGCACTGATCAGGTATGTGCCTACTGCCGTCCCCGCCACTCGTGTGTAGGTAGCCGTTACACCGTCAGAGGGTAGGAACCCAGCGAGTGTACCGGTTAACACCGGGTCCGCCTGGCCCCAGACCTTTGTGACTGCATTCGGGGTAACCGAAGCGGTGGCTCTGGTGATGACAAACGGCGCCGTGTTGTAGGTGATGTTGTAGTTGCCGAGCACCGATGCCGGAGCGAGCGTGGCACTGATCGTGTATGTGCCGACCGCTGTACCAGGCGTGCGCGTATAGGTTGCCGTTACACCGTCAGAGGGAACGAATCCGGAGAGCGTACCGGTCAGAGTTGGATCCGCCGTTCCGTATACCTTCGTGAGCCCGTTCGGGGTAACCGAAGCGTTGGCTCTGGTGATGACAAACGACGCCGTGTTGTAAGTAATGGTGTAGTTGCCGAGCACCGCCGCCGGAGCAAGCGTGGCACTGATCGTGTATGTGCCGACCGCTGTACCAGGCGTGCGCGTATAGGTTGCCGTTACACCGTCAGAGGCTAGGAATCCGGTCAGTGTACCCGTCAGAGTCGGATCTACCGCGCCGTATGGCTTCGTCGCCGCATTCGGAGTAACCGAAGCTGCCTTCGGAGTAATTGTTAAGGCGCCCGCTACGTAGCTGATTGCGTAGGCAGGAGCTACTGCCCCCGAGCACGTAATCGGGTAGGTCGTGGCACTTACCGGGCTCGTTGTGGTTGCCGTCGTCGTACAAGTCGGTGGCGTGGTTACCCCCACTGGGTTAGCGGGGTTGTAGGTGGGCGTGAATGTGGGGATTGGTCCACCGTAGGTCATCGAGACGCTTGGAGCGGTAATTGTCAAAGTCGCCTTGACAACGGTCACGGCTCCGCCGGCATAACTAATCGTGTAGTTCGGATCGACCGCCCCAGAACAGGAGCTCGGGTAGGTCGGCGGACTCAGCGGACTCGTCGCGTTCGCCGTTGTGGTGCAAATGGGCTGCGTCGTCAAGTTCGCTGCGGTATCTCCGGCCACAAATCCCACGAAACTGGGCGTGATGGTCGGAGCCGTGCCGCCGAACGCCATCATGGCGTTGCCGGCCCAAATCGTCAATGGCACTGGCGTTACGGAAATCGCCCCTGCCACATAGCTGATCTGGTAATTGGCGGACGTTGCTCCCGAGCAGGTCGTTGGATAGGTTCCCACCGGACTTGTGCTGGTCGCCGTCGTCGTACAAATTGGTGCCGTCAAACCGACTGGGTTCGCCGGGCTGTAGCCGGGCGTAATGGTCGGAACCGCGCTGCCATACTTCATCGTGGCGGTGCCGGCAGTAATCGTCAGCAACGGCAGCCCACCCGTTCCCGTTACCGGGACCGTTAGGAGTTGGATGTGCGGGATCGTTCGTGTTGATGATCAGACTTGCGGACTCTGCCCCGCCGACAGTCGGCGTGAACGCCACGCTGATTGTGCAAGAGCTAGTTGCAGGCGGCACAGGCGCAGCAAGCGTCAAACTACAGAAGCTGTTCACAGAGAAATCGCCAGAGTTTACGCCCGAAGGTGCAACGCCGGTGATATCGAACGAGCCGGTACCGGTGTTTGAGACCGTAATCGTCTGAGGTGCACTCGCGGCGGTGATCGCCACGCTTCCAAACGTGAGCAACGCAGGGGAAACACTGGCAAACGGGACTCCGATGATGCCGATGGAGGCAGTGTTGGACCACGTGGAAGCGAGAGGCACGGGTCGGAAGGGCGCGTTTAGCGGATTGGACGGTGTGAAATCGTCAACCGCTGCCACCCTGTAGAACACCTGACCAGTCGGAACCACGGTGTCGTGAAACGCGATGGTCCCTGAATAGGGATTGGTCGTAGTGCTAGGGACCGCGAGTGTTGCCAGATTCGCTGTGTTGAAAGTTTCAGCCGTATCCCTCTGCACCGTCCAACCTGTTTTCACTTGCCGAGTTGTCCGTCCAGGTCAGGTCCACTCCTGTGGCGGGTGAAACGGAGGCAGCGGTAACCAGATTCGATGGTGGGGGCGGTGCGACCTGGAAAATGATGGGCCGCATCATGTCGTTTTCTTCATGGCCGAGAATGTGGCAGTGCCATACGTACTCCCAGCCAAAATTGACCAGAGTGTTTGTGACGGTGATGGGCTGGTTATTGGGATCTACGCCGGTAAAGGTACCCATATTCGTCGGATCCAGAAGTCGAATGCTGTCGGGAACTGGGAACGGCAGGACCGGTGTGATTGGCTTCAGGGCCACCAGGATGTCTTCGAGTGGGTTCATCCGCACGGTGTCTTTCCAGCCCAACTCGTTTGAGTCGATTGGTCTTAAACTTCCGTCCCAACCAACTCGGTTGATGACCTGCACGTTGAACAGGTGGAAGTGGATGAAATGGCTGTCCACCCCGTTATGGGTAATCTTCCAGAGTTGCGTGTCGCCCTGCTTGATGATCTCGGTAGTCGGGTCGACGTATCCGTACGGGATGGTTGTCTGTGTCAGGAAATTGGTGAGAGGTAGCTCGACGCCAAGGGTGGCATTCATCCGACCATAATCCAGGGTGAAGAGCTCCTGTATGGCCTTCTGCTCATCATTGGCAGTTATCGGCGTAGTGGAACCGAGTGGATAGTAGGTTAGGGAATTATCCGAAATTCCCGAATAAGCCTGCGTGGCAGAGTATCCTCCAGACGCTGGTGGGTACGTCGGCTCCGGTACGATCGGCGCTGGCTGAGTCTGCGCAAACAAACTCGGCAACGCTGCTGCCAACGTGGGCAGACTGAAGGGAACAGTGTTCGGGGAAGTCCCGTCCACGACGATTTGCATAATTGTGCGAATGTTCGGGCCATATCCCGGCTGAGTTGAGGGAGCACCGCCGATGAAGGTTTGATCGGGGTCGCCCGTGAAGTAGTCGAGACGCGAATCAATCGCTGGCGCAGGCGAAGGGGCATCATTATAGAGAATGAGAGTCTTGCCGCTAAATGCCCTGAAGTCCACGATGACATCGGCGCGTTCGGCCGGCCCGAGCCACAAGCTGTGGACACTGACACTGCCGATCGTTATGCTTCTCGGGTTTGCTTCAAAGCCGGTCGGCATCGCAGGAATTACTACCGGCGCTGGGAGCAGGCCGCCCTCGGTGCCAATCTGGATGAACGGTGGGCCAGCGGTAGTCGGATCAGGTACACCGCCCACTCTGCCGTCAGCTCCCCACATGGTTTGCTGTATCGGGATGCCAGCGGATTGACCGAAGTTCGGCCAACAGTTGGCTGGAAGTCCGGTTCCGTTTATTGGATTGCCAGTTCCGTCCAAAATGGCCGTAACAAGACCTATTGTCAAGCTTGGGACGGCGACCGGGTTGGTCGCGCCACAAAGCGGAATAGTCGACCCCGAAGTGGGTGGAGTTGCAGGAACCATCTTCACTTCTGTGGGGTTGAGCGGGTCTGCAACATACATCTGCAAGTTCCAGGAGCGGTCGTTGCCGGCGCTCAAGATCTTGAATCGGTAAGCCGCGGGCGCCACATGAAGAACGGGGTAGGCGACGCCGTTGACCACTGGAGTGTCCATAAAGCCCTCGGGCGTTCCCGATGGGTTGGGCGTGATGGGGCACTGTACCACTTGATTCGGAAACGCAGCCGATAGGCAGGGGACCGTGATTGGCCCGGCCGTCAGAGTCGTTTGTGGAGGAAAGAACCATGGACCATAATCCCATCGGCCGAACGCGTTTGCGTTGCCGGAGTCAGCAGGGTTCTGGTTGGGGGTGTACACGTGGGGGAACCAGAGGTCGCCTGTGTTTGCAGACCCGGGCGTTGTTCCAAATCCTCCAGCAGTCCATGTGGGATCTTCAGAAGCCAGTTGGTTCGCGCTCGGTACGAATGTTTTGTCCTGAATGACCAAAGGAATTAGGTGGGCAAGATCCGCGCCTGCACTGGTGATGGTGCCGGGGACGGTTGCAATTGCCAAACCGTTTTCTTCCACCGGGTCGACGAGCAGGTAGCCCGCGGCCTCGCCGGCATACACGTTTAGCCGAGTGATGCCAATGGCATGGTCGTGATAGAACATCAACCGACCGCCCTGCTGGTTGGTCCAAAAGAAGGTCATCTTACCGGCACCGGGATCAATCGTAGCGTTTGCCGCACCGCAAATCGGTTGCGCGGCGCAAAGGGGGATGACCTTTCCAGTCGTCGAGTCAAACCACATGTCGGGAACAAACTGGGTACTGTCACCACGCTGTGGGCCGGCCTCTCCCGCCGGGACTGTCCACTGGTAGGGCGTACCATCGCTGATCCAAGGCGTGGCTCCACCGTGGAGGTGGAGGGTGGCGCGGTTCTGGGTGTAAGGCGCGCCTGCACCCATGTAGGTGGTATCGACAGGAAGGAAGAGGTTGCCTCCCGTTCCTGTAGGCAGATTGTTCACAAATAGGACACGCACGGGCCGATTCTGCTGGGCAAGAATCACCGGCCCCAGGTAGGACTGAGCAGGTGGCGCTACCGTGTTAGCTCCCGTAGCATCGGTACCGAGGTTGGTCTGCGCATAACCCCGAATCGTTGTCGGAGGCAGGTCGGGGTGCAATTTCTGTTGATATTGCGACAAAATGATTACGTAGTAATCAGATCCAGGAAAGGTGGTCGTATCGGGGACGGCGATCGGCAGATTCGCCAAGGCAGAGACAAACTTGTGGATGCCTCCGGTGAAGGGCGGGCCTATGTTGGCTGTAACCATGGCGCCCGAGCCACATAGCGGTTGGCCTGCACCACCGCAGGTAGGAACAGCAGGGGTGCCGAGCGGACCGAGGTCCACGACGGTGACTTGCGGAGCGATGTAACCAACTCCAGCGGCGCCAACGGAGATAGCAGTGATGGCGCCACCAGCGACGGTGACCGTACCCGCACTCGCGCCGGTCCCGGCAGCATCCGTGAGGGTGACAACAGGATTGCTATACCCGCTGCCTCCATTCATCACGGTGAACCCGGCAATGACACCTCCGGGCAGAGGACTGTTGGCGTAGTTGGCGATGCCGAAGTAATCCGTACAGTTCGGTGGCGGATTGTTCGGGTCGCAGGGGGGGACATTGGTCTGGCCGAACGCCAGTCCGGCCAGCATTAGCAGCACGGGTGCAATAAAGAGTAGTTTTTTCATGTCACTTCCCCTTGCCTTGGTGTTTTCTCTGATCGGTCGCACGACGGTCGGCGTTACGCGTGGCCGCGGCCATTCTGTGATCATTCTTCGTGCACCGCATCTTGCCCGGCTTGCATCCCGAGGGGGGGCCGGCTTGTTTCTGCTGGCTATTGCCATTGCTGCCGCTGCTGGCATTGCTGCCACCGCTGACATTGCTATTGCTTTGCGCTAGTGACAGGCTGTAGCCCAAGAAAAGGACGATTAGCCCCATAAACAAGCGCAGTGTGTTCCGCCATCTGTTTTTCCCCATCTCGCGTCTCCTCCTAAAGATTTGTCACAGTTCGCACTGTGTTTGCGGCCAAATTCGTCCGGACGCAGGTCTTGCTCGACAGTATCCAAACGGAATCCACTGTTTCCTCGTCGACGAGCAGGCACACCCGCTCTTTCCTCGACTTTGCTCTTGGTATTTCCGAAAACTCAGTCATCCCGGCAGGACGTGCCAATCCCTTTGGACAGGTGGCTGGTATGACTGGAAGGTAAACAACAACCAGTCGCCGCCATCCTTCATTTGCGAAAGTTTGGGGCCGTGTCGGCAAAGCGTCAATGAAGCAGGCGCACCATTTTTCTGGTGCGGATGCACCAAATCGTCAATATGGCGGACGAGGGAATTATTTGGAGGGCACTAATCGGGAGTTTCAGATCTAGAGCAGGCCGCTGTTATACGCAAAGGACACTGCTTGGGCTCGGCTACTGGTACCGATCTTGCGGAGGCCGTTCTGGATATGGTTGCGTGCGGTGAAATAGCTGATTCCGGCGCGACTGGCGATGCCATGAGTGGAGAGTCCCTCCGCCAGCAGCTTGAGCACTTCCATCTCGCGACGCGTCAGATTGTTCTGGTCTACCAGTCTCGCGAGAACTGGCGGTCCGCTTTGGAGAGGAGACAATTGACGTTCTTGGACCTGAAAGGGGCATCGCGTCAATCTGCACGGACCCCTGCATTCTGCGCAGGGTTTGTCGCAGGCGCTCTTCGCGTGGCACGCTGGTCAACATGTGAGCAGAAATCGGCTTGTCATCCACTTTGAGGACCAGGACGCTGACGCCAACCCAGATGGACTGCCCTTTCTTCGTGCGGGTTTCAAAGTAATGATGCGGCGGAAGTCCGTCGCGCATTACGCAACGATGAACCCGACAGTTCCGCTTGCACCACGGCTGCTTCCCTCTACGGCCCGCGATGATTCGCCAGCAAGGCTTTCCGAGTACCTCCTGCTCGGAATAACCGAGCAGTTTTCTTGCACCTTCATTCCAATAGATAATGCGCTGTTCATTGTCCACAGCGTAAAGAGCGTCTCGCGTCTTCCCGAGGGAACGCAGCCCGCCGTCTTCGCACCGCTTCATGGTTTCAGTCCCTTCGCACACGGCAACGCCTCCAAGGAAATTTGAGTAAGTAGATAGGGGGACTGACTGCGAATTCCATCAAACGGACGCGAGGGGTAGAGGTGCCGATCACCGCCGGGCACCCCTGCAATTTGACGAGAGCCCGTCCGAGAACTGCAGACAGGTGGGGGAAAGAATGCTGGATCAGTTCTCTGGAAGGAGTGAAAGAAAAAGTTAGCAGCGCCGAGGGTCGACGGGTCGTCGAACGCTTCTACACCCGGCTCTCGAACATTCGCAAAGTGTCGGTGCGCTACTATCGTTCGCCTACAAGCTATGGAACCTTTTTTCATTTTTCCAGTTTCATAATCGTGTTACGCAAAGTCGTAGAATTTTCATTTCTTGCCCGTCCCCGTGCTTGAATTCGGAAGGCGGCAAACATAGCAAAAGTTCTGAGATTGCCAGGAGCGATCCGCTCGAGCCACAGGTCAGATCCATAAGGGAAAGGATCACGAAACTACGTTTGAAGAACAGAATGCAGGACCAGCAAGTCGGAAGACGGTGGCTTAAATCCATCGACCCTCCAGTAAGGCGAGACATGGATCGCGCTCAGAGGTGCAGTAAACTCCACCGAAACTACGCTTGCAGCTTGTTGGCTTCGTGGCGCGCTTGGCACCCCGGAACTCGCAGCGGAAATTGTAAAATCAGTTGTCGTGTCAGCAGTCAATGTGATGAGTTGAGGAAACTCAACCAGGGCAATGCCACACAGCAGAGGGCTCACCACAAGACAGAGAAACAACTTCGAACGATTGGGGCGCTGAACGAACATCCTTACTCCAGCGGTTAGTGATCTATAATCCGCTTCAATTTCTACGAAGTTACGTGGCGGGAGCGACCACCTGTAGTACTCGGTAGCAATTTTAGCGCCAAGGCCTTCGAGGGGGTCAGCTTCTAAATCATAGAAAACAGAAGAGTTGATCACGGCCATGGGCTAGTACTAAGGTGTGCGGTGAAAAGAAGTTCTTCCAAATCGACCGAAATGGAGACATTTTGTTCCCCGAGCTGGTTCTAGTTCCTCTAAATTCAGATTTTCCGTATATGGCAGATATTGCGTGAGTACGCGCTGCCGGGGCAGGAATCTCGGATTCGCCAGACCAGCCACAGCATCTCTAGAGATTAGATCGCGCGACCAGGTAACTACCGAGTCCGAATGGGGCGACGACCCACTGATGGCGCGGAGCTGCAACGCGATCGATTGCTCCCTAACGGAAGACGCACACGAAAACGGCAGGCCGGTTGCGGCGACGATTTTTCGCGCAGCGTGTCAGGGCAGGCCCCCTCCCGATCGGCGACGGTCTTGACCCGGTCGCCCCATTTCCCAGACAAAACCCTGCGAGCTTGTGATCAGTTCCGACTGGGTAGTCGCTTAGCTTTTTGCGTTGCGCCGCGCGTAGGCCATGTTGTAGACCGCTGATCGCGCCGCAGGCAACGGATCATCCGAGAAGGCAATCCCGTCAATGAGATTGGCCGGATCGAACACCAATCTCTTCTGAATCGAATCGCTGTCTTCTGCTGGTTTCGTCAACGTAATCACGCCAAGCTCTACTTGCGGTCGGTCATCTGGCCAGGTAACCGACCCGTCGTCCGTTTTATCGCCTGCGGCGGCAAGTTGCGCGACCAGTTTCAGTTTCGCTGGTCCGTTCGCAAGCCGTTCCGTAATTTCGTCAAACAGATAATTCGCCGACTTTAGAGCCGTCTCTCGCTCACTCAGATAAGTGGCACCGCCCGCGGGATGGATCTGATAACGAGCATAGCGACTCGTCCCGTTATGATTGGTGAACTGAAATGCATTTACGGCGAAGTAGGGTTGCAAGACAAAACTCGCTGGCGTCGGTTTCGTTTCCGTCGCAAATCGCAGCGCGCGTGGACGCGTGCCGAGAAACACCTCAATGGGCGTCGGTTTTGGCGCCTCCGGGCCACTCTTGCCCACTGCCTGCAGGAATTCCAGAAACTCTTCCGCCGTGCCCACCGGAAATCCATTGAATGAATGCGCGACAATGTCCGTGTCCGGTCCCGCTGCTACGTGAAACTTCACGGCCATCCCTCGAGGGTTTGCGTTCGGATCGGTGTCTGGAATGTTTGGAATTCCCGTAAAGTCCGAAAAACGCACCGTCACAGTCGTCGCCGCTCCTTGAAAATGAGGCGCACGGCTCAGTGAGGCAGCCGCCGAATTGGGCGTGAATGTGCCCTCGCAAATCACGCCTTTTGCATGAGTCGCCCGGAATCCCGGGTGTACTCCAAACAAGGTATTCAATGCATCCACCAATTGCCCGTAGAGTCTTTCCTTTTGTGCGCTCATAGCAGTCGAAGGTGACGCCATCCCGATTCTCCTTCCCCCCATGGGTCTTTGATTTCCTCAGTTCCTCTTCGAGGAACGTTCGCGCATTTTACTCCTCAACTCGTGTATGTGCGACGACAACCTGCTCACTCGACAGTGCCCTACTGTATTTGCTCTCGACAGTTCGCACGCATTTGGCTCAAGCGGTTCTCTTTGCCCTCTGCCACCGCTCCGTGTTGTAATGTTTCTGTAACAATGACAGACTACGCTTAACATTCTGAATTGAATTGCCTTAGCATCCAAATGGAAACGCCAGACTCCAGTCCGAGACCAGTCCGCACAGAGGCTTCCAAAACCACGCTGCCGCAACCCGGCCGACCGGTCCCCAGTCGTGCTTATCCCGGTGCGTTGATCGTTGTCGAAGGCACCGATGGCTCGGGCAAAAGCACACAACTTTATCTTCTGAAGCGTTGGCTTGAAATTGGCGGATACCGGCTGCACTTCACCGAATGGAATTCTTCGCCGCTTGTGAAATCCGCCACGCGCCGCGGCAAACAAAAGCGTCTCCTGACGCCCACGACATTTTCACTGCTGCACGCTTCCGATTTTGCCGACCGCTGCGAGCGACAGATCATGCCGCTGCTGCAGGGAGACTATCTGGTCCTCGCCGATCGTTATATTTATACCGCCTTTGCGCGCGATGCTGCGCGAGGCTGTTCCCCTCGGTGGTTGCGAAATCTTTATCGCTTCGCGCCGGTTCCCGACATCACTTTCTATTTCCGCGCGCCACTCGATGTCGCCGTGCACCGCATACTCAGCGGTCGTCCCAAGCTGAAATATTACGAAGCTGGTATGGACCTCGGCCTCTCCTACGACCGCAGCGAAAGTTTTCGCCTTTTCCAGGCGCGCATCCTGGAGGAATACGACCGCATGGTCGACTCCGATAGCTTTGTCGTTCTCGATGGCACCCTGCCCGTGAACAAACTTCAAAAGCAGATGCGCGATATCGTCGCTTCCAAGATTGACCTGAAGCGATTTGCGCCTCGTGCCACGGAGTCGGAATAACATGTCCGATCAGGAAAAAGAAAAGCCGATCGCGGCCGCTGCCCCCCCGGAAGCCCCTGCGCCACTAAAAGCTTCCGTTTCGGAACCCGAATATTCGCAATCGTTCTTTGGCGAATCGCTGGTCGGGCTCGATCCCAGCGAGCTGAACGGCACCCTCGTGGTGATTGAAGGCATGGACGGCTCCGGCCGCTCCACGCAAATCGCCCTGCTTCAGGAATGGCTCGAGTCGGAAGGGTTTTCTGTGCAGACCAGCGGCCTCCGCCGTTCGAATCTGGTCGGCCGCGATATTGACGAACTCCTTGCCAAGAACGCCGTTACACGCCTGACCCTGGCCTTGATGTACGCGACAGATTTCTTCGATCAGCTTGAGCATCGCATCGTTCCGGCACTACGGGGGGGCGCGGTGGTCCTCGCGGATCGCTTTATTTTCACGCTCATTGCGCGCGGTGTGGTCCGCGGCATCAATCGCGACTACATGACCGGTCTCTATGCTATGGCCCTTCGTCCGCACATCACGTTTTGGCTCAATGTACGCCCGGAAACCGCCTTCGGCCGCGAATTCAAGAAGGCCCAGGCTATCAGTTACTGGGAAGCCGGCCGCGACATGTCACTTTCTCACGACCTCTACTGGTCGTTTGTCCGTTACCAGACCATGATCAAGCGCGAATTTGAAGTGATGGGCAAAAAGAACAGCTTTATAGAACTCGATGGCGAAGCCAGCGTCTCCAACGTCAACAAGCAGCTTCGCCAGCGCATTGCCGAGCAGCTTGGCATTCGCGCTTCCAAATACACTCCCTCCGCCGCTCTCGCGCATCTTTGGCGCTAACTGTAGACATGAGCGAGCCTGTCCATATTGCCGCCATTGATGCCGGCTCCAATGCCGTGCGGCTTTCGATCGCGCGCGCGCATTCCGCTCTCGACATCGAGCCGCTTCTCACCGAACGCTACTCGCTGCGTCTCGGCGAGGGTGTGTTCGTCCGTCATCGTTTTTCCGAAGAGACTTTGAAAAAGGGCGTGAAAGCGTTTCGCCGCCTGCATGAAATCATGGAAGAGCTTGGGGTCACGAAATACCGCGCCGTCGCAACCAGCGCAACCCGAGAAGCGCAAAACCGCAAAACGCTCCTCCGAGCCCTAAAGAAAGCCACCGGTATTTCCTTGGAAGTCATCAGCGCCAAGGAGGAATCGCGTCTCGGCAGGGAAGCGGTCTTTGCGGCGATGGGGCCGGAAGCGCAGCCTCGATGCGTCGTTGATCTTGGCGGCGGCAGTCTGGAACTGAGCATTCTTCGCGATCACAACGTGGTGCAGGCCGCGCAGCTGCCCGTAGGCACCGTCCGCCTTATGACCACCCTTGGCATTCACGGCGTCATTCGCCCCATGCAGGGCGAGCAGGTCCGACGCTACATTCGCGCACTTCTTGAATCGCGATTGCCCGTGCGGCCGAATCTCTCGGAGGAAGTGGCCGTAGCGCTCGGGGGCAACGCCGAGACTCTGGCGACCATCGCTCCTGGCCCGCGCCAGGATGGCCTTCCCTCTCTGGAGGTAGCGCTATTGCGTGAACGTCTCCAGGATATCTTGAAGCGCGACCTGCGCGCGCGCATGAAAGCCTACGGCGTCCGTCGCGATCGTGCCGATGTTATGGGCATTGCCGCCATTATTTTCGTGGTTCTCGGCCGCTATCTAAATGTGCGCCGGTTTGTCATCCCGAGTGTGGGCCTTCGCGAAGGGCTTCTTCAGGAAACTGCTCGCGACGCTTTCTCACGCAAGGAACCACACCGTTATAACGCCGAAGCCCGCCAGATGCTGGCCGCTACTCGCGCGTTTGGCCGCCGCCTCGATTACGATCAACGCCACGCCGAACACGTTCGCGAACTCAGCCTGATGCTTTTTGACCAGCTCCAGGCGCTGCACCATCTTCCGCCGCAGGCCCGTGTGCAACTGGAAGCGGGCGTTCTTCTTCACGACGCGGGCCACCGCATAAGCCATCGTGGCCATCACAAACACGGTGAATATCTTGCCTTGAACGGCGACATTCCAGGACTTGCCGGCCGCGATCGCAACATCGTGGGAGCGATTGTCCGATACCACAATCGCAAATCCGAACCAGCCAGCCACCACCCCTCCTACTCTGCGCTGAACAACAACGACAAGCGGATCGCCCGCCGTCTTTCCGCCATCCTGCGCATTGCCGAGGGCCTTGATCACTCCCATCGCCAGCGCGTCGACAAATTACATTGCTCCTTTCAGCGCAAAGCCGTCTCCCTCAAGGTCAACGCCCGCGGCGACGTTACCGAAGACCTGCGCGACGCCCAGCGCAGCGCTGATCTGTTTGAGAAGGAATTCCACGTAAAGCTCTTCTTCCGCCAGCCCGAAACTTTTTAGCGTTGCAAAACTCTCTAACAATTAATCTTTCTCAGCACCTCTTTCCCGTAAAATATCAGCAGGAGGCTCTTACCAATGCAGCTCTATATTGTTCGGCATGGCATCGCTATCGACCGGGAAGATCCCCAATGCCCGCCGGACGCTCGGCGCTTCCTCACCGAGGAAGGCGTGGAAAGAACCAGACAGGTTGCCCGGGGCATCGCAGCGATCGCTGCTGTCCCCGATCTCATGGTTTCGAGCCCCTATGTGCGTGCGATGCAGACTGCAGAGATTTTTGCCAAGGTCCTGGAATACCCCAAAGACAAAATCCGCAAATCCGATTTTCTCTTGCCTGCGGCCGAACCTTTGGAATTTTTTCGCGAACTCTCCAAAGACAAAGACAGTTCCGCGGTGTTCGTTTTCGGTCATGCTCCGCATCTCGATGCGTTGCTCGCCACCGCTCTCAATTCCAAGCATGAAATCACCGCACTGAAAAAAGCAGGAGCCGCCCTGGTGGAACTGAAACGAATCACACCACCTGCCGGCCAGCTAGTCTGGATTTCCACGCCCAAAATGTTTCGTAAATTAGGGAAGTAACCGAGAGGTTGTATCCGGTGGCAAGCAGGTAGCTGCATTCCTGTGCAGCTGTTCTCGTCTGTTGCACCCTTCGCCGTTCAGGTCGCGCTGTACCCTTGGGTTTTACTCGTAGGGGGGAACGGCGGCACCGCCGAGTACGCAAAATCACATCGAACGACTAGAAGCAAATCCGCAAATTCAATCGACAACCACCGGAACTGTCTCCACCTTCGTCCGCAATTCCACAACATTACTGGCCGCCGGCAAAGCCTTTAGCAGTAAGGGGCACCCGATCGAGGTTTCCAGTAAGTGCTTTCCTGCGGCAATTCCCGCGGCCGTTCGCTCGGAATCGATCAATCCCGGTACCCGCACAATCATGGCTTCAACGGATTTTTCCACGCGAACTCCCTTGGTATTCTCGACCCCGCACTTGCGAAGGACCCGCGCCAGCCGCAAGACCCCGGAAAAGGCGCAAATCCTAGCCCGGTCCGTTTCACCCAGCTTCGCAAATCCCTTGTGTTTCGCTTCCGGCGTTTTCCCGCGGTGATACCTCACCACCATGGCCACCAGCAGCCACTCTTCGGCCGACCAGCCGGCTGGCCGCTCCATCTCGAGCAGAAAATCGCGCGCCGCCTTTTGCGGAGTCTTTGATTCGAGTCCTGTACCAATTCCGTGAACGCGGGCCGCGGCCCTCATGATCTTGCGCAAACTCTTTTCGCCGAACACAGGCGCAGCATGTGCGCGTGCCAGTCCGTCGTACAGCTTCATGGCCAGCGCCGAAACTTGACCGCTGCGTTTCGCATTTTTGTCCAGCGCCCGGACCGTCACACGTAGCCGAGCCAATCCTGCCGACTCGAGCTTCCTTTCGACCGGAAAGCCTTGTCGCCAGTCATGCCAAAGGTTTGTTTTTCCGAGCGTCCACTGTCGGTAAGCGTCTAGCCGGCGAGTGCGCTCGAGACTGATCCGATCTATCCACCGGTTCCGTGGTTGCTCGAGATCGGCTGTGGTCAGCTCCCGAACTGTCGCTGTCAATACATCCAAATCGTGCACCTCGCCGAGCAGGTCTTGCAGTTTTTTCAGGTCGCTGCCCCATGCTTCATATCGCGTTGGCAATAGGCTCTCGACCGTGTAACGAAACTTTTTTACGCCGATCCGTAGGGCGTGCCAAGCTTCGTCCTTTGCGGAACGAAACGCTCGCGAATGCAATTGCCTCGCCTCTTCCAGTCGTTCAAGCGCCAAGCATTCCGCTGCCGGGCTGTCCGGGGGCACCTGGCGCGCCCTCCGACGTAACTCGCTCTCTAGTCTCTTCCAGGCCTTAGGCTCGAATTTCCCCGCAGCGCGCAGCGTTCCCTGGCGCAGCTCGTTTTCCTTTTCAGAGAAACTTGTTAACAGTATCTCGGAGATAACGTCGCCCTGTTCGGAAAGGTTCCGCGTCCACTCTTCCAGCACTTGCGTGTCGCGTAACTCACCGAGTTCGCGGAACAGTTTTCGGGGAAGTCTCCGCATCTCCGGCCAGGCAGGGTCCGGATCCACTTCTTCCATCACTGCGGCCACCGAACGGCACCGTCGAATGGCCACGCGCAGATCGTGTACGGAATCCTGGTCCGGAACAGTCTGCACCCGCTCCAGTTCCTTCAGAACCCGTTCCATCCAATATGTTAAGTCGCGGTGCTCGGAATGTGAGCCCGCAACGGTAATCCCAGTGGCCATAATTTCTCGTTTTGAAGCCAACCCTGCGCTGGGCACGCTGCCGAGTCGGTCCATCTATAGACTAGTCCTATGCCTCAGCCGCGTCCAGTAAAGGGCACTGGGCCACAATTCCGGTAACATCCGCGCTAAAATAAACGCCATCCCCACGCAAGTGAGCGAGCAAATTAGGAACACGTGACCGGGATCCGGATGTCCCAGCCGCAGCATCGCGTACTGTACCAGTGGCTGGAGTGCGATACCCCCAAACGACATGAAATTCGAGGCTCCGATCACCCGACCCTTCACTTCTGGCCTGGGCCGGTTCTGGATGAGCGCGTTCACCGGAACCACAAAGAACCCCGCCGTCACACCTAGGAAAAAGAGTACGATCATCACAAATTCATACGTCAGCCCCGGCACAAACAATGCACCGGTGGCCAGCACGATCCCCGTCAAACCCGGCAGAATCATCCCGGTTTCGATCTTTCGCCCGGATGCCAGCCCTGCAATGTAGCTCCCGGCACCAATCCCCAGGCTCAACGCCGCCAGCAGGTAACTGCTGTGCGCTTCATCGACCTGCAAAATATCCGTCGCATAGAGAACGATGTTCAGCAGCAGGATCGCCCCGAGGAACCAGAAAAATGTATTCGCGATGATGGCCACCCACAGCACCGCATCTTCGCGGATGCGACCAACTTCCTCGAAGAACTCCTTCACCCAATTCCATGCGAACTTTCGTTCTGGATCCGCTGCAGGTACTCGCGAAATCCCGAGACTGCTCAGGAGTCCAAGCAACGACAGCACGATGAGAAAAATTCCCGAGCGGCCCTGCCGTCCGTGGAAGAAATGCGCCAGAAACCCGCCCGCCAGCGTTCCACCAATGGCCGCCAGTAACGTCCAGAATTCAATGACGCCATTTCCCCAACTAAGTTTGCTTGTCGGCAACAACTCCGGCAACAACCCGTACTTCGACGGCCCAAAAATCGCAGCTTGCGTACAAACCAGGAACAAAGCCACCGTCGCAAGGTCCAGCCGGTTTTGCCACAATGCGAGCGTGACCAGGCACATCGTTCCCACTTCCAGAACTTTCGTCCACAGTGTCACGCTGCGCTTGCTGAAGCGGTCGGCTACATAACCGCCGGGAATGGAAAACAGCAGGAAGGGAACGGCAAACACCAGAGGCACTACCAGTACAAAAAGGAAGTCACGCCGGTCGTGCGACAACCCTAACTCCAGCACCAGAAAACTAACCAGCCACTTCAACGTATTGTCACTGAAGGCCCCCTGAAACTGCGCCGCAATCAACGCCCAGAATCCGAGCAGCAACCCGCGGGGATCTTCCGTGCGATTTGTCGTCTTCATCCGGGGTCGGCCTTCTAGAACAGTCTGCAAAGTCTATCCCGCCTACTAGGACCCCACAAGTCTTCCTTCTCCGTGGTATCGGGCGTGTACCCTGCTGCCCGCGGCGCTAATTTCCGCTCCCCTTTGCGCAATCCCCCCTCCAGGCTATTTTCCTTCCAGTTCTTCCGGAGTGGCGAAACTGTCAGCGGGAGCTGACTCAAAATCGAATCCAGCCGCGAAGCAAACAATAAACCTCTCTTGCGAATAAAGAGATTTATTTTTGTTGTCGTTGGTTATACTTTGCGTTTACTAGAAGAGAAAAGCGACAAAACACGCACAGTGAATCTCAAGTGGAGTAAGAGTGTGGAATCTGCATGATTTCAATTCAGTTTGCAGCCGGAATGCTCGGAAAACAAAAATAGGAGTAGGACTCTCCGTTGCGCATCCACCTGGCCAACGCCCAGCGAGCGGAGGACGTTGGTTTCCTCGGGGCGCTATAGAAGGTATTCGCCGCTGCTAGTTTCTGAGGAACTAGCAGACAAGGACGCACTCGGCAGATTGGTTCCCTGCACGCTCTCCGAGATGCAAAGAATCTCCGAATGTTTGATTCGCAGCTCCCATCGAGTGGCGATCCCATCGAGCTAGGGTTTGTCGCTTACCGTCATCTTGCTGCTGCGCTACGTTGGTTTTTGTGCCCACACCCCGACGAGGGGCACGAAACTGACAACAGCGTTTGCTGCGGCTATTTCGGCCTGGACCCTGGCCGCGAGCGTATCGGGGTCGCCTAGTCCCTCGAGAGAGACGTTGTGCTGATGGGCCAGGGGTTTCACGCTCTCCAGTAGATCGCAAATCAACCCCAAGAAGTTTGCATCGCTTCCCAACGGCGTCTCCATATGCATGGCCGGCGGAGGAAAGCCAATTTCCTGAAATATGCGGTAGAGTGCGGGCCCCATCTCCGGGTTTACGCCGGAACGCAGAAAAATCTGGTGGATCGTAGAGAGAAGGTTGGACCACAGGGGAGTGCCGGCGGCAAAAGCAAGCATCGGAATCCAAGTGGGCTCCTGGAAGGCGAGAACTCCGCCGGGGCGTAGGAATCGACTTAGACTGCGCAAGACGGAAGTAGGATCCGGAAGAAACATAAGAATGAAACGACCGACGACCGCGTCGAAGAGTTTGTCACTTTCGATCTGGTATACATCTGCTTTCATGAATTGCACGTTTCGAAGTCCACTTTCAGCGACCCGCGCCCTTGCGCGCGCAATTGAAGGCGCATCGCGTTCGATGCCCCATACCTCACCAGATGGGCCTACGATTCTGGCCAATAACATGGAGACGTCGCCAACGCCGGAGCCGAGATCGAGGACGCGCTGCCCAGCATCGATTCCCGCGCCACGGAACAAACGTTCCGTGCAGGGAGCGATGCGCGCGGCCTGCCGGATCAGTCTGTCATGTTCGGAATTCGTGTAACCCAAAGGGTAGTCGAAAGAGGTTGTGGCCATGTAATGTGCCTCCTATTTAATGTTGGCATATCTCGCTTGTAGTGTTGTAACGCGCAGACCGCCTTCCGGTTTTGCCGTTCACTGGGTTACCCCAACTCGACACGTGCGTCACCTATATTGACGGGCGCCGGTTGTGCCCAGACGACCGGCTGTACCGGGCCTACCAGACAAACCCAACTGAAAAACCCTATAACAGCGAACCCAGCGGCGACCAGAAATGCCCAGAAAAAGTGGCCTGAAACATCCAGGATAAACCCTGTCACAGCGGAGGCAAAGGCGCCCGATGTGTTGCCAAAGGCGCACTGTAATCCGGTCCATCGTCCAGACGCCCGTGGGCCCGCGAGTGTCTGTGAAATCGGCCAGATGTTGGACATACTCAAGCCACAGCATGCTCCGACAAATAGCAACAAGGCAATCGAGAGAGTGGGTCCTGCCAGCAAACTGGCGACCAGAAACACCGCGGTGCCGAGCGTACCTACCGACATGAAACCTATGTGCACCTTGGTTCGACTGGCACCGGCCCCAATCCAGTAATCGGCAAGTCGACCGCACACAACAGAACACGCGGCTTGAGAGAGGAACAAGGCGCCGCCAATCTTTGCCATCGTATCCATTGAGAATTGGCGTTCCCGGACTAAATAGAATGGCAACCAAGCAATCAGAAAATAGAACGCGTAGGCGTTGCAGAACAGACCGATAAACGTCCCCCAGGCCGACCGCTGCTTCAAAATTTCGAGAGTAGTGGGTGCTTCCTTCTGCTTAGCGACGGGAACAAGCCCCGGTCCGCGCGGCATGCATCGGAGCCAGGGCAAGAGCCAGAAAAGGCTCATCACTCCGACCACAACAAAGAACGAACGCCAGCCAAATCTGGCCATCAACATTCCGCCCAGCAGCATGCCGAAAGCAGGTCCACTCGCCAATCCAGAGGCGATCAAGGAATTTGCAAAACCGCGTTGGGATTCGGGAAAATATGTCGCCAATATTTTTGAATAGGCAGGATAGGCAACCGACTCTCCCATGCCGAGGATCAGGCGCACCACCAGCAAAGTCATGAAGCCGTGGGCGAATCCGGTGGCACTGGTGGCTACGGACCAAAGGAAAAAGCCGATTGCCAGGACCCAACTAACATTCAACCGATCGACGAGCCAACCAGAGAGAATCTGAAAGAATCCGTAGGTCCAGAAAAACGATGAAAGCAGAACTCCCAGCTTCGCGCCAGACAGCCCCAATTCGTCTTTCAACATCGGCGCGGCAATGGAAAGATTTCCACGGTCGATGTAGTTGATGAAGACGGAAACAGTAAGAAGGAGTAGCACCGGCGACTGGCTAGGCAACCGCGCGTGGCGCTTGGTGATTTCCGACCTTGGGATCATGCGCAATGCACTGGCCATCGTCGCGCCTCTAGGTTTCCTGACTGCTGCTGCTGAGCTTTGCCAAGGAGAAAGTGACGGGACCCAAATGCCCCGGGCATTTGGAGCGGATTCGCCTTGCCGCGCCCCAGTCTCGATCCCTACTAATAACTGCGGAAAATCAGAGGTGAATTGGGTCATCGAATTGTCGAAAATCGAAAGAAAGTGTGCGGGAGGTAGCACAAAGAGCGGAGTCCTTATGTCACCAATGGCCCGAGGCAGTGTTTGGGTGGGTTTCTGCCACTGCATGGGTCTTGGAACAAACAGATGCGCAAAAATCCCGGAGTGCTAACTTATGGCGGGATCAAAACGGGGGACAGGTCAGAACGGTCACCTGATTGGCGGTAACTTGTGTACTGCTCCGGACTTTACCGGCTACTTGCAAGGCGCAGCGGCATGGGCTCCCGACGGCAAATCGCTAACCATAGCGGCTGAGGATCACGGCGTCACACACCTCATGCAAATACCGGTCGACGGTCATCCCCGGTCGGTCTTTGTAACGGAATACGCGCCCGATCCTACCTGGGCGCCCGATGGTTCGTTCGTTGTCTATTCGGGACCAGACATCGGAACTGTGTTTACGGTTAGTGCGGCGAACGCCGAGGCCGGCGTCCTGTTTCGCCCACGGATGACTCACTTGTGCCGGCGCGGGCAACGACCGGTGAGCGATGTCAGTTTGTAGAAGGAAAGGAGAGCCGACTTCATGCCCCCCGGGAGAAGTGCGGAGGGGATATTTTACCCGCCCCCTGGCACATTTACTGGCACGCGCTAGGACCACCCAGGATTCACGCGAACCCGTTGCATTTTGGCGACGCCCACTTCACATTACGCAGTCCCCCCCCATCCTTAACTGCTAGCGTAAATAGAGTTCACCCCGTTCAACGTGTTCGTCCCCGAGCTCCCACACTGGAGACGAACTTGTTGCCTCTGGGAACGAGAGGGTAGAGACCCAACAGTCTAGGAGTGAGTGCTTGTGAAAAAACTTTCGCTCGTTCGAAGCATTCTGTTGTTTTCAATGTTCACTAGCGGTGTGGGGCTGGCACTGTTTTGCGCGGGCTTTCTGATTTTTGACCTTCACACTTTCCGCGAAAAAAAGTTGGATGATCTCAAGTCGACTGCGGACTTGCTCAGCTCAAACGCAAATTCCGCTCTGGGGTTCGGCGATTCCGAAGTCGGCAACCAAGTTGTCGAGGCGATGCGTGTTCGTCCGGGGATTCGGACGGCGATCCTTTATCAGTTGGATGACAAGATTCTTGCCTGGTACGTTCGGCGAGACTTGACGGGTGGCTATGTGCCGCCGAAGGAACCCCGCACGGGGGTGGCATGGACCTCGGATTCGCTTTCCTTCGGCGAAACCGTGTTCTTGGAAGGAAAACCGGTCGGAACGATTTATATTGAAGATGACCTCAACGACGTACACAGCCGAATGATTCACTTCGCATGGACCTCGGGCGTCATGGCGTTGGCTTGTCTGTTTTTTGTGTACCTGCTTTCCATGCGTCTACGCCAAACGATCGCTCGGCCTGTTTATGAACTTGCCGCGATTGCCCGTCAGGTTGCGTCCGGAAGCAACTACGCTCTTCGCGCACCGGAAGGCCCCGGCGGCGAACTAGGCCAGCTGAGCGAAGACTTCAATTTCATGCTGACGGAGATCGAACGAAGGGACGCCGAGTTGACGATTGCGCGCGAGACCCTGGAACAGCGGGTCGCAGACCGTACCGCGGAATTGGAATCGGAGATTGAAGTCCGGCAACAGGCGGAACACCGTTTGCTAGAGGCGAAGGAAGCAGCGGAGGCAGCAAACCGCGCAAAAAGCGAGTTCCTTGCAAACATGAGCCATGAGGTCCGGACGCCGCTCAATGGGGTAATGGGCATGACCGATCTGGTACTTGAAACGGAGCTTACGCCAGAACAACGCGACTTCCTTGATACCGTCAAGATGTCGGCGGATTCTCTGCTCACCGTGATCAACGACATTCTCGATTTTTCCAAGATCGAAGCCGGGAGAATCGAGTTGGAATACATCGATTTGAACCTGCGCGATTGTTTGGAAGCAACTCTAAGAACGGTGGCGCTGCGGGCGGACGAAAAAGGTTTAGAGCTCTTGTGCGAGGTGGCTCCGGATGTGCCCGAGATTATAAAGGGAGACTCCAGCCGACTACGACAGGTCATCGTCAATCTCGTTGGCAATGCCATCAAGTTTACCAATGAAGGAGAAGTATCGCTTAGGGTCAAGACCGATGGTAGGGAGGGCCAGGATCTCAAATTGCATTTTACGGTTTCAGACACCGGGATCGGGATTCCCTCAGAAAAACAGAAAGTGATTTTTGACCCCTTCACGCAGGCGGATGCTTCTACGACGCGGAGATATGGCGGTACTGGCCTCGGCTTGACCATTTCGAACCGTCTGGTTGGAATGATGGGTGGAAAGATCTGGATCGAAAGCCAGGTCGGCAAGGGAACTGAATTTCATTTTACCGCCAGTGTAGGGGTTGCGGAAGCCAAAGCAGTCGAAATCGGAACTATCGCGCCGCCCGAACTACTGCGCGGCGTGAGAGCCCTAGTAGTCGACGATAACCGTACAAACCGGCGGATTCTGGATGGGATGCTCCGCCGCTGGGAGATGAAGCCTACGCTGGTGGAGGGGGGCGAAGAAGCACTTTGGCAACTAAAATCCGCGCGGGAGGCGGGGGAACCCTATGCTCTCGTCTTGACGGACATGCATATGCCGAACATGGACGGTTTCACACTGGTCGAAAGAATCCGACAACACCCAGAACTTTATGCGGCGACGATCATGATGCTCACTTCGGCCGGGCATCGCGGAGATGCTTTGAGATGCAAGGAGTTGGGAGTGTCAGCCTACTTGTTGAAACCCATTCGGCAATCTGAATTGCGCGAAGCGATTGCTCGGGTATTGGGGGCGCGAGAACAGAAAGGCGCAATTCCACTCATCACCAGGTTCTCTCTGCATGACGCCCGGGATCCCGGCGCTTCCTTGCGCATATTGCTCGCCGAAGACAATCCTGTCAATCAGCTGCTGGCAAGACGCCTACTTGAAAAAAGAGGCCATCATGTGGTCCTGGCCTCCAACGGGCGCGAGGCCCTTGCCGCAGTCGATCGCGAGAGTTTCGACTTGGTTTTCATGGACGTGCAGATGCCGGAGATCGATGGCATTGAGGCCACTATGGCGATTCGCGACAAGGAGCGGACCGGAGTAAACCACCTGCCGGTGATTGCCCTGACCGCACATGCGATGAAAGGTGATCAGGAACGTTGCATGGAGGCAGGTATGGATGCTTATCTCTCCAAACCAATCCGTCCCCAGGAACTCGATGAGCTGCTGGACAAGTACGTAGCACTGAAGGTGGAACTTGCGATGGTACATGAAGGCGCAGCACAAAAGTGAATCAGCGATGAATCAGAGGGAGAGTATTATGCAAGTCCGTTCCCCGATTTCGGAACCTTCCACCAATCTGGATGAGCTGCTCTCACGCGTGGAACACGATCGTGAGTTACTGCGGGAACTGATTGTGATTTTCAAAACTGATCTTCCGAAACAATTGTTTACCCTCCGCTACGCGCTGTCTCGAGGAGACCTGGTTGCCTGTGAACGGTCAAGCCACACACTCAAAGGGATGCTCCTCGGTCTGACAGCAAAGCGCGCAGCCGCTTCCGCGGCTCAACTGGAGCAGCTTGCACGCGCGCGTGACACGGCATCGCTGTCCGGTGTCTTGGAGGTTTTCGAACAAGAGTTAGGAGTGCTTATTCCGGAATTGGAATCGTATCTGGTTAAGATCGAATCATGAGAATACTCGTTGCAGATGATGACGCGGTCTCCCGCACGCTGTTGCAGCGAACGCTCGAGCGTGCAGGATATGAGGTGCTCGCCGTCGAGAATGGGCGACTCGCTGCAGAACAACTCTGCCGCAAGGATGGACCGCGGCTTGCCTTGCTGGATTGGGTGATGCCTGAGCTGGACGGGCCGGATGTTTGTCGACAGGTTCGCGAGAGGCGGGAGCAGCCGTATGTTCATATTGTGCTGCTGACTTCCAAGGAGTCGAAAAAAGAGATCGTCGAGGGCCTGGAATCGGGAGCGGACGACTACCTGGTAAAACCGTGGGATGCAGCGGAGTTGAAGGCCCGACTCCGAACCGGGCTACGCATCTTGCAACTGGAAGACAAACTGGTCGAAGCGCGCGAGGATATGCGGTTCAAGGCGACGCACGACCCGCTGACCGGCATCTTTAACCGTGGAGTGATCGTGGATCTGTTGGCTCGCGAGGTAGCACGGACTCATCTGGAGGATAGTTGCAGCGCCGTCCTGTTGGGCGATGTGGATCACTTTAAATCGATCAACGACACACGCGGGCATGTAATGGGTGACGAGGTGCTCAAAGAGATTGCCCGTCGAATCCTCGGTGCGGTGCGCTCCTACGACTATGTAGGGCGTTATGGCGGTGAAGAGTTTCTATTAGTGCTAAACAACTGCGAGTCGTGTTTGGCGCTCCCGCGAGCCGAGCAGATTCGGCAAGTGATTGCCAGCGGACCTGTGCAAACGACGATGGGGCCCATTCCTGTATCGATAAGTTTTGGGGTTCTCTCGACGAAGGATTGGGGGCTGCTGTCGGTGGAAGAGATTCTTCATGAAGTCGATGGAGCGCTCTATAAGGCAAAGTCCGCCGGTCGCAATTGTGTTCGGTTTGCGAGCCCGTGCTTGCCGCCGAACGTTCCGCTCCGGGACATTTGAGACCAAACGCCCGAGGCAGGCAACCACTTTTCCCCTGCTCACAACGGCTACCGTCATCTCCAATATTCACAAACTCCCGGGGGACCCTTGCGCGCCGAATGCCTTCGTCTGAAGGGCGCTGAAGACCGTGGTCTCACTTGGCGCTATGGTCGCGGGATACTGGAGTTCCACGGCCAGTGTTGGAATAGGAGGAAGGCAGCGGGCTTGCCAGGATTGCTGGTGTAGGATTTCCCGTGCAGCAAAGTGCTTAACAGGATTCGCCGTGGAGTTCCTGCGGTTGTTTCTATGCGGATGAGTGGACACAAGACGTGAAGCGTTTTTGAACGCTGAAGGATAGTCTCAGAGAACGGTATGGCCGATGCTGCTCGCAAGATTGAGTAGCGCCGCGCGAAAAATGGGGACACCACAGCGGAGGGGGACAATTTGGGGGCAATCGAGGTGCGCAAAGTTGGTGTTGTATGTTAAAGTTTTGAATATCAATATCCCGGAGTGGCGGAACTGGCAGACGCAGCAGACTCAAAATCTGCCGCCCTTCGCGGGCGTGTGGGTTCGACTCCCTCCTCCGGGACCACTTCCATTTCGTGGAAACGCTGGTACTTTCCTCCTCTTGACTCCGTCATTTCCTGCTGCCATATATGTTTTCTGACATAAGACTTCATGCCCTCTCTCTCCTCCAATCTGACACCGATGAGCACGCGCCGCCGCAGCCAGCGTGTATTGCTGCGCATGCCCATCCTCGTCATCGCCATTGGCGCCGACAAACAACCCCTTTCCGAGGCAACGTTCACCGCAGTTGTCAGCGCCCACGGCGGACTGATCTATCTTGCGATGAAAGTGCGGGTCGGCCAGGCGCTCATTGTCCGCAATCCGGAAACCAGTGAAGAGCAGTCTTGCCGCGTCGCTTACA
Source organism: Candidatus Acidiferrales bacterium (assembly GCA_963741165.1). GTDB lineage: Bacteria > Acidobacteriota > Terriglobia > Acidiferrales > UBA7541 > Acidiferrum. The sequence goes on from CAVUHB010000008.1 coordinate 119,358, forward strand.
GCAACGAGGCGCACGACGGAAAATGTGAAGTCGGCCTGGAATTTACAACCCCCAGTTCAAATTTTTGGCGTGTAGCCTTTCCTCCTTCGGATTGGACTCCGCAAGACCCGCAGATCACCTCCGACACCTTTTAATATCGAACGTTTCAGAAAATGCTGGCACCCTGTATTCAAACGGTTTAATATACCTATTCCGGTGTTTCCGGATCGGAGCCTTCATGAGAATTTCTTCGTTTCGCTCACTTTCGTTCGCGACTTTTCTCACCACCTTACTCGGGCTCGGCCTGGGCCACGTGGCCAATGGCGACGCGACCTCTCCCTCTGCGGCGAGGCTTTCTCTGAACGGCATGTGGCAGATGCAGTCATCGTGTACCGACAAATCTACCGGAGAGGTCGTTTCTGCTCCCGGTTTCGCCGCTGCAAACTGGCATCCGGCGGAAGTGCCGGGCACCGTTGTGGGGGCCCTGGTCACCGACAAAACTCTTCCGGATCCAAACTTTGGAATGAACCTGAAGTCTTTCCCAGGCGTCAGCCTCGGTGGTGAAGAGCCCTTCTCGAACCGCGATATGCCCGCCGACAGCCCGTTTCGCTGCTCGCATTGGTTCCGGACGGAGTTCACCGCGCCGACCTCCTTGACGACAAAGGCTGCCTGGCTGCATTTCCTCGGCATCAATTATCGAGCGAACGTGTGGTTGAACGGTAAAAAGATTGCCGACCGCGCCGAGGTTGCTGGCGCTTTCCGCACGTACGAAATTCGTGTGAACGAGCTGCTCCATAAAAACGGACTGAACGCGCTGGCGGTGGAAGTGTTCGCCCCCGAGAAGCATGATCTTGGCCTCACCTGGGTTGACTGGAATCCGACTCCTCCCGACAAGGACATGGGCATCTGGCGTGAAGTATTTCTGTCAGGGAGCGGGGAAGTCACGCTCCGCGCTCCGTTCGTCCAGACAAAACTTTCCGCGGATTACAATTCCGCTGAACTCACTCTCAGCGCCGAACTGCGGAACAGTTCGAATCACGCCCTCGAAACCGTATTCCACGCCGAGGTGGATGGCGACCATCTTTCACAGCCCGTGCAACTGGCCGCCAACGAAAGTAAAATCGTCACCTTCGGACCCGAGCAATTTCATCGCCTCAAACTTTCGCACCCACGCCTCTGGTGGCCCTATCAGATGGGCGAGCCTTCCCTCTACACCGCCAAATTCCGAGTGGAAGTCAACAAAGAACTCTCCGACTCCGCAAAGGTGACATTCGGCATCCGCGAAGTCACCTCCGAACTCACTCCGAAGGGTGGCCGCCTTTTCAAAGTCAACGGACGCAAGGTTCTCATTCGCGGCGCTGCTTGGGCTCCCGATCTGCTTCTCCGCTGGGACTCCAGGCGCCTGGACGCTGACCTTGCTTACGTCAAACATATGGGACTGAACACGATTCGCCTCGAAGGCAAGATGGATCGCGAGGAATTTTTTGAAAAAACGGATCGCCTGGGCCTGTTGATTATGCCCGGTTGGATCTGCTGCGACATGTGGGAGCACTGGGACGACTGGACCGCCGAAACCAAAAAGATTGCCGCCGCCTCCCTGGTGGATCAGATCACAAGGCTTCGTAGTCATCCGAGCGTGTTTGTCTGGCTTTATGGCAGCGACAATCCGCCGCCCCCGGAGATCGAGACGATGTATCTAGGGATCCTGAAGGAGCTGCAGTGGCCGAATCCTTCTATTTCTTCCGCTTCGGAAACGGCCACCAAAGTCACCGGACCCTCCGGCGTAAAAATGCCCGGGCCGTACGAATACGTCCCGCCCATGTACTGGCTCTCGGATACCGAAGCCGGCGGCGCCTTTGGCTACAATACGGAAACCAGTCCGGGCCCTGCGATTCCGACGAAGGAAAGCCTGCCCAAATTCATTCCGAGAGATCATCTTTGGCCCATCGATGAGTATTGGAATTTCCACGCGGGAGGAGAACGCTTCACAACCGTCGATGTGTTCACAGACGGTCTCAATCGTCGCTATGGAACCGCCAGCTCGCTTGAGGATTACGAGCGCAAGGCACAAGCCTCTGCCTACGACAACGAACGCTCCATGTTTGAAGCCTACGGCCGAAATAAATACGTCGCCACCGGTGTGATCCAGTGGATGCTCAACAACGCTTGGCCCTCCCTCATCTGGCATCTCTATGACTACTACCTCGTTCCGGGCGGTGGTTACTTCGGGACCAAAAAAGCCCAGGAAATTATTCACGTTCAATACGACTACAACACCAATTCCGTCTCGGTTGTTAACGGCACCTATTCTTCCCTGAAGTCATTGAAGGTCAGCGCACGACTCATCAATAGCGATGCCAAGGAGGCCGCTGCGCACGACGACACGCTCGACATCGATGCGGATACCAGCGCGAAAGCTTTCGATCTGCCAAAGCCCGCTGGAATTTCCACAACTTATTTCCTGAAGCTTCAGCTTCATGACTCCGCCGGTAAACTCCTTAGCGACAATTTCTATTGGCTCTCGACCAAGCCCGACACCATGGATTGGGCCAACAAGAAAGACACCGTCTACACTCCACAAAAAGAGTTCGGCGATCTCAGCGGCCTCAACTCTCTTCCGCAAGCAAGGCTCGAGGTGAAAGCCGATGCGCATCACGATTCCGGGAAGGGAACGATCAAATTGAAAGTGAAGAATCCGGGAGGCGGTGTGGCCTTCCAGATCCATCTCCGCCTCACCCGTGGCAAAGATGGAGACGATGTGGTTCCGATTTTTTGGGATGACAACTATTTCTCCTTGCTTCCCGGCGAAGAGGAATCTCTGGCCGTGACGTATGACATCACAGACCTCGGCGGCAAAGAACCGGTCCTCGAACTTGGGGGCTTCAACATTGCCCCTGAAACCATCAAGCTGTCCCACTAACCAGCCGCGTTGGGTTTTAGGCCAGCGTCGTTGCCCTATCGATCGCATACGCTCCGTGTCTAGGCTGGAGGGGCCCGCCTTCGGTTTGTGCCGGCGCGATACTCCGTTTCCTCTTCGAAGCTCCCGGCGCTCTGTACCCTAACACCGCGTACTCTGTGTTAAATTTCTCCCTGTATCTCTAAACCAATCGCGTCTCGGAGCCCTGATGCACCTCTCTAGATTTGCCCTGGTTCTGCCGCTTTGTCTCGTCTTGATCGAGCCCGCGATCGCGCAATCCATCCCGTCCGACGCGCAAAAACAAATTCAATCGCGAATCGCCGCTTCCGGCGCAGATGTAGCCATCGCCTTCCGCACCCTCGACGGCAAATCCGAGTTCTTCTATCGCCCGGACGATTCTTTCCACGCTGCCAGTACCATGAAGGTCCCCGTAATGATCGAACTTTTCCACCAGGTCCAGGAAGGGAAGCTTCACCTATCCGACAAAATTATCATCCGCAATGAATTCCACTCGATCGTCGATGGCTCTCCCTACAGACTCGACGCTGCCGACGACTCCGAAACCACTCTTTACAACCTGCAGGGCGAGACACGTACGCTCTCGGAACTCTGCAATTTGATGATCACAGTAAGCAGCAATCTGGCTACAAATCTGATTATTGAGAAGCTGGGGGTACAAAATATTCGAGCAACCGTGACAAGTCTTCATGCCTCCGGTGTGGACGTACTGCGCGGTGTGGAAGATAACAAGGCCTTTCAGAAAGGCCTCAACAACACGACCACCGCCCGCGGGCTTGCAGTCCTGATGATCGCCATCGCCGATGGTCAAGCGGTTGACCGAGAGGCTTCCCGTCAGATGATCGAGATCTTGGAACACCAGCAGTTCAACGAAGGCATCCCAGCCGGCCTTCCGCCCGGCATTCGCGTGGCCCACAAGACCGGCGAGATCACAAAGATCCACCACGACGCCGCCATCGTCTTCGCCCCGCAACCCTTCGCCCTGGTCATCCTCGTGCGTGGCCTCGAGAACGTCAAAGACAGTTCCCTCCTGATGGCCGATATCACCCGGATCCTTTACCAGGCGGTCGAATAGGCCCTCTAGGCAGTTGAAAACCCCCGTTAACTTTTTGGCAACCGCACCTACCTGATTCCCCCTTGCCACTTCTACTGTTAGCCACTAAGATACCCTTTGTGTTGGAGGAACCTGTGCCTAAAGAGAAGCCACAAGTCAATATCGGCGAAGTCATCAAAACCTATCGCAGCCAACGCGGTCTGTCCCAGGGCGATATTGAACGCCGCACCGGGCTGCTTCGTTGTTATCTTTCGCGTGTTGAAAACGGCCACACCGTTCCTTCCCTTGAGACTCTGGCCAAGATTGCCGAAGCCATGGAGATCTCCCTTGCCGACTTTTTCCCTGGCACGGAGACTACGCACGACAAAGAGACCCAGAAGATGCTCGGCGAGCTCTCTCAGGACGAAATCCGCTTCCTCGCTGAAATCAAGAAGTACAGTACGACTCTTTCGGAAGGCGACAAGCGACTGGTTCTCGCCATGATCCGCAAGATGGCCACACTTCTCCCTGTCCAGGGCGCCATGGCCAAGAAAGCAGTACTCCGCCGTCCGTCACTCTGATTAAATAGTTTCTCGAATTTGTCTGAGACAACTGAGCTTGAGGGGACCCCACGCGGCTGTTTCACGTGTGGGGTTTTTCTTGCGGGTTGTGACTCTCCTCCCGACCGCACTGCCTAGAAACACGCCGTAGGTAGTCAAGGAGGGACGGCAACGTGCTACCCACTCGAGCTCGTTGCGCCTAAGGGTAGGCGGCAATCCCTATCCCGCGGGGTTTCTCATCAACCGAATCGCCTCCGCCGCTCCGCCACGAGTGGTGCCGTCATTCGCTTCCTCACCACTCGCGGCATCCGTGCGATCTCCTTCGCCGGGCGCCAAGAATAGATTCGTCTCCACCGCATGCTGTTTCCTGTACAGCTCGAAATATCGACCTTCTGCCGCGTACAACGACTCATGCGTCCCGCGTTCCAGGATTCTCCCGTCCTGAACCACCAGGATCTGCTCCGCCCGCCGAATGGTCGACAGGCGGTGCGCGATCACAAACGTCGTCCGCCCGCGCATCAGGTACCGCAATCCCTCCTGAATCAACGCTTCCGATTCCGAATCCAGGCTCGAAGTAGCTTCATCCAGGATTAAAATCCGCGGATCTGCCAGTATCGCCCGTGCAATCGACACCCGCTGTTTTTGCCCGCCGGAGAGCTTCACGCCACGCTCACCGACCAGCGTGTCGTACTTTTTATCAAAATTCTCGGCAAACTCATCCACACGCGCGATGCGGCAAGCCGCCATGATCTCCTGTTCGCTCGCATGGGGCCGCGCATAAGATACGTTTTCACGAATCGAGCCGTCGAACAGGAACGTTTCCTGCAGCACTACGCCGAGTTGCGTGCGGTAGGAGCTCAACATCACCCTTGACAAATCCACGCTGTCCACCAATACGCGCCCAATTGTCGGCGTGTAAAATGCGGAGAGCAGACCAATAATCGTGGACTTTCCAGAACCCGACGGCCCCACCAGCGCCGTCACCGTGCCCGGTTTGGATTGGAATGAAATCCCGTGCAGGACTTCCTTGTTTGCTTCATAGGAAAAATGCACGTCCTCAAAACTGATGTTGCCTTCAACTCGTCCCAGATCGACGGTGCGGTTGGGGTCCTGGTCTTCCATCGACTCATTCAAAATTTCCCGTGTTCGTTCCAGCCCCGTAATCGCTTCTGTAATCTGCGTGCCTATGGCCACAATCTGGAATACCGGCGCCACCATCAGTCCCAGGAAGAAGACATAGGTGATGAATGTCCCGAGCGTCATGGTTCCAGCAATGATCTGCCGTGCCCCGAGGTACATAATCATCGCGCTCACAATTCCTGTGAGCGTTGCTCCGGACAGGCTCATCAAAGATGTGGCCGTCAAAGTTTTTAGCACATTGTCGAGCAAGCGCTGCACGCCACCGCCAAACACCTCTTCCTCCCGGCTCTCGGCGTGATAACCCTTCACCACACGCACGCCGCCGAGTGACTCCGTCAGCCTTCCCGTCACTTCTGCGTTGATCTTCGGCCGCGCCCGGAAAATCGGCCGGATCGTTGAGAACGCCTTGTTCAGAAATAGGGCGAAGCCCAGGAGCACCACGAACGCAACCACCGTCATCAAGGTGCTGATGCGCAGCAGGATCACCAGTGCCAGTACTGCGGTCATGATTCCGCCGACAAATTCCACCAATCCCGTTCCGATCAGGTTGCGCACACCTTCCACGTCGCTCATGATCCGCGAAACCAGCGCGCCCGTTTTGTTCGAGTCGTAAAATGTTACCGGGAGCCGCCCAATGTGCGCCTGCACCTGCTTCCGCAAGTCACTAATCATCCGTTGCGCCGATTTCGAGAGCAGTTGCGTCAGCGTGAAGGAAGACAATCCCTGCACCACGGTCGCGCCAATGACTGCAAGCACGATCGGTGTCAACAAGCTCACCTGGTGTTTGCCAACCACATTGTCGACAAGATATTTTGTCGATCCGGGCAGCACCAATCCTGCTAGCCGGTTAATCGCCATCAGTGCAAATCCGAGCACCAGAATGCCGCGCCGTGGCCGAATCATGGTCCAGATTTCGGGCAGCGTCTTCCAATCCACCTTTTTCTTCCTCTTTTTCTCTTCCGCTGGTGCTTCCGTCAGAGTGGTGGTTGTCGTGGTCATAGTTTCCGCTGTGTCAGGATACCTGTTGGATGCCCTGCAACGGGAAAAAACTACAAAACTCCATGTACTGCGCGCCTGTCATCCGTTTTCTTTCCCATTTCCCCTCCGGAGCGCGGCACTCCGCTACACTCGAGGAACGCACGATCCCGCATTCTTGATGCTTCGTAGGGGGAGAAATCCAATCGTCGATCTGCCCGGGTACGTGCTTTTAGTCCGGGAACCACTTGCAGTTGCTTGCCCCGACGCGCAATCTGTCGATCTAGAAATCGCCAGTTGGGAAGAAGGCAGACCGTCGTGAACAAGCGTATTTGACCTCAGTCTGCCGTTTGCTCGTGTCTTCTGGAATGCCAAGCGTCAATCGGCTGAGGGGAAAGTGGGAACTTTGGCGGCGGGCCGGTCGAAGTTCAATACACTCGATACAAATTGGCTCAAGGTTCCACCCAGGTGATCGAGAACTCGCTGCTTTAAGGTGGTGTAATCCTGCGTGCCGCAGAAAAGATCACTCATTAATTGGCGAAACACAGCGTTGCGCTGCAGAAATTGCACCATTCGTGTGGTAACGGCCGATCCCAGGAAGGAGCCGCGATAGAAGCGCCGAACGATGCGCGAGGCAAATTCCAGTTCCGCGGAAAAGGAAGCTCTGACGCGAGCCGCATACTTTTCCGGACAGCCTTCGGCCAGCGCTCGGCCCAGCAATTCCCCGGAACGCATCGCGTAGAACAACCCTTCACCGGTCAGCGGATCTACCCACGCGGCGGCATCTCCGCACAACGCCCAGTTGCGGCCCATTACCGGGCGATTCGACAGCGTGCTTTCCTGTGGCGAAGGGAGCACATGGCTGTAGAACTTGGCGTTTTCCGTGCAAAAGTTTTCGCTAGCCGCAAACTGGTGCAAATGGGTCTTTAGTTCCAAACTCGTGTGCGTGGCCATGCTTCCGCAGATTCCGAGAGAAAGATGATCCGCGCGCGGAAACGACCAGATATATCCCTCAAACTCCGGCAAAAACTTGATGATGATCTCTTCCGCTGTCTGCGGCACGAAATATCCTTGCGTGATTTCCAGTTCATCTTTCGACAGGGCGCGAATCCCGGGCAAGTATTGATTACGTGCGCCGGCGGCCAGCACCACAAAATCGGCAGTCTTCCATTCGCCGTCCACGGAATAGCGCGGTTTAGCAGGCGTGGTATCGACGTTTTGCACGCGCGAGTGGTGAATGTGGCAACCAGCTTCGCGTGCGCGGTCCAGGAGCATTCCGTTCAGGACAGTCCGCGAGTAGATGACGATGGGGTGCTTCAAATCCAGTCTGACGCGCTGATTTTCTGCGCTGATGATCTCTACGTCGCGAATCAGCTTTTTGGGATGCGGATTATCCAGCAAGAAAGGGAATCGTTGCGTAGCCTTGTAGGTCAAGCCGCCGCCGCAGGGCTTTTCCCAGGCCAGCTTTTCATCAAAAATGTGGACAGTGTTTCCCGCAAGCGCGAGCTGCTCGCCGCACATCGCCCCGGAAGGCCCACCACCGACTATGGCAATCTCAGACATCGTGGCAACCTGCAATAATAGGCTTACTCTCCGGCGTGGGAAGAAGACAGACGTTTACTGGTGGTGGCCCATCAGGAGACCGGGAAAATCACCAGGCAAAATCCACTCATGAGTATAGCACTGAAGACGGCCGCGGCCAGTGGTGAGCCACACTGCATACGTACCAGTTGTGCACCCATCCGCATTAGCACAAAAAGCACAAGAAAGTAGGGCGCGAGCAGAACCAGCAGGATTGCGCCACTATGCAGCGCCAAAACCCCAAACGTGAGGGCGATCCACACCAGGCAGAGTAGCCCCAGACTTACCAAGAATCGGTGTCGCCGAGCACCTTCGACGACTTTGCCTAGCATGATCTCGAAACCGTAGAGAAAAACCCATGCGGCCAGGAAGAACAGCGGGAATCGTTTCCATCGATCGAGAGTCAACCACGAACCCGTAATGGTCAGTTGCAGCCAACCGGTCAAGAGCAGGAAAAGTACCAACGCCGAAAATGCAGCTCCGAGCAGAACCGACCATTGGGTCGGGAACGCCTGCTGCGCTCTCTTGCCATGAAGGGCAATGAGCATCAGCCCCGAAAGCAGGAAGAAGCTGGCAAGATAATCGCCCTCAAACAGATGCAACACTTTTAGAGGTACCCAATAGTGGAGTATGGCTACAACCGCAAAGCCAACAACGGTAATCTCGAGCACCAAGCGCCACGTGGACAGCGGTTTCGCGGTGAGGATTTCCTCTACGGGTCGCTCGCCAACGGACTCACGAAGAAAGGGTCCGGAGATAAGCAGTATTCCTGCCAAGCCCAGGAATGCACCGAGCAAATCTCCGCGTAACGGGAGTTTTGGTGCTGGTTGTAGGTGCAACAGTTGCGCGGACCACTGCTGCAGGAACCGCGCGACACTCGGCGAAAACAAAATGCTGACATGGGAGTTGTAGGAGAACAGGACGAATCTGGTCGTGGGGTCGCTCGAACTGGCGGCAAGATCCTCTGCATTTGCACGTAGTCCCTCGGGTTCGAGTTGTCCCGCGATAATCAAGGAATTGGGTGGTACGGAAGGGGGATTGGTAAAGAGTAGTGCTTCCGAACTGACGCCATGGTCGGGTTTCATCGGCGCCGGCGAAATTGCTACGACTCCTGCGACACGCACTTTCGCTGCGACTCGAACTGCAATTGATCCACCCATGGAATGGCCCGCCAGAATTGTGCGATCCGGGCGAATGAAACCGCGCGCGGTCAGTCCACGCACAAAAGATTGCGCACAAGCTTCTGCGCCGCCCGGCGAAAATGGTCCGGCGCTCCGTCCATGTCCCGGCAGATCCGGAATGTAAACGCGGAGCCCTTGTTCGGCAAATGCTCGCGCCAGAAAACTCATGATCACCCTGTTGGCGGCCAGTCCGTGAAAAAGAATCACGCTGCCGTTTTGCGAGATTTCCGGAAGGCCGGCCAGCTGCACGACGCTCATTTCCAGTCGGCAGGTTCCAGCATTTGCCACCACGTGTTGTTCTGTGTAGCGGCGCGCAGACACGTAGGCCATGGCAGCTCCCAGTGCCAACAGTCCAACTCCGGTTAGTGCGAGAAATAGGGGACTGCGCCTCACCACGTGTTTACTCCGCGGGAACAGGCTTTAGGATGGACATGATAAACTGTCATTTTCAGCAGGTAAGTGTGGCGGCTGTTCACAACTGATTTGTACATGGAGACCCTTTGCATCCAGCGGTTCAGAGTCTGGAACAAATTATTCTGCGGTTTGCCCGCGAGAAACGCAACGGGCGTAAAGTTGTGTTCACCAATGGCTGCTTCGATCTGTTGCATCCGGGCCATATTCGCAGCCTCGAGGCAGCACGCGCACTCGGCGATGTGCTGGTTGTCGGGATCAACGGCGATGAGAGCGTTCGCGCATTAAAGGGACCGCTTCGTCCCGTGATTCCGGAGCAGGAGCGCGCGGAGATTCTTGCCAGCTTCGAATGCGTTGACGCGGTCACGATTTTCCCGGAATCCACTCCACAACAGGTAATCGCCGCACTCCTTCCCGATGTGCTGGTCAAAGGCGGGGACTGGCCCGACGATCAAATTGTCGGTCGCGCGGAAGTGGAAGCGGCCGGTGGCCGCGTCGCACGCATTGACCTTTTGCCTGGCTATTCCACGACTGAAATACTTCAGAAAATTCGCAATCTTCCCGGGAAATAGAAAGCCTGTGCAGCGGAAGAATGCTGCCGCTACTCCGGTGGCGCACAGTTTCGGGGATTGCCACAGTTCCTGGCGCATGGCTATCGTGGACTGGAAGGACAGGGGATAGTGAATGGGGATGTGTCAGAGAGGCGAACGTGTCTCTGAGAATGCAGATCGGAACGGGAGTGCGCAGGAGGCAGAGGGCCCGGTGAGTGCCGTTCCGGGCGATTACCAAGCCAGGATGGGAGTTTAACTGAACCATGTGATTGACTTTCGACAACAATCTCGCGATCGAACGAGGTCCGCCGTCAGGAGAGATCTGTTTGCTAGAAGCCGTCGCTCGGCGAGCTTGCCTCCTGTTCGATTTGGCTCAGTGTGAGGGATGGAGACCTCCCAATCCTCGCCTGCCGCTGAAAGTCGACGTTCGACCCCCAAAAAGCCCGGCTGAATCCAGGCACCCGGGTGTAGAACCAACGCCTGCGCGAACACCGAATTCGGTTAATTGACGAGGGCACGTTACAATAGCGTTGTAGTGATTCTGCCCGCGGTTCGAGAACGTCTGGAAGGACTACTGCGCCACCCCTCTCTGGAAGGCGCACTGGGAGAACTACGTGCAGGCGGGTCGCTTGTCGGCCTTTCCGGCCTGCAGGATGTGGCCAAAACACTGTTGGCCGCCTACCTGACACACGAGCTACGACGTCCCGCCTTTTTTGTAACCGATTCCAACCGACGTGCAGAGGCACTGGCCGAGACGCTGCGGTTTTCTTCGCAGATTTTTCCTGGCACTACGGGAGGGATCGCCGTACTTCCGGCGTTCGACAGCCTGCCATGGGATGCGCAGTCGCCGCATGCGGATATTTTGGAACGCCGTGCCGCTACCCTTTTTCGCCTGGCGAATGGGGAACTATCTCTGGTTATAACGCCGATCACCGCGGCACTCTGGCGCTACCAGGATCCCTACGTCTATCTGACGCTGGCAAAGACCCTTTCGAAAGATACCGAAATCGCGCACGAAGATTTGATTGCCCATCTGGGCAGCACCGGGTATGCGCGCACGGAAATGGTGGAATTGCCCGGGCAGTTTGCGATCCGTGGCGGGATTGTGGACGTATTTTCGCCGGAAGCGCCGCGGCCGGTGCGCATCGAGCTTCTGGGAGACACCGTCGAGAGCGTTCGGGAATTTGATCCGCGCACCCAACGATCGGTTGCGCCGGTCGTGCGCACGACGATTCTTCCGCTTACGGAGTGGAGTTTGCCCGCGCCGGGCTCGGGACGTCCGAGCGATTGGGAATCCACTGGCTGGATCGGTGGCATGAAAGAGGCCGGCACCGCCGCGCTTTTGGAACTTGCAGAAAGCTCGCTCAAGCCAATTCTGTTTCTGGATGAACCCGGCAGTCTGCGTGCAGCCGCCAAACAATATCTGGTGGAAGCGACCGAGAATTACGAGCGCCATGGACAAGCCAACTCTCCCGAAGTTTCCCACTATTTCTGGAACGAGCTGGAGTGGGAAAGGGCGATCGGCAAGAGCTCTCGCATAGAACTCGAGCAACTGCATCTTTCACAAGACGGTGGCCCGCGCTTTGCAATCAGCACGCGACCCTCGCCCCGATATCACGGTGAGGTTGCCGCGTGTCTTTCGGAAGTGAAAACGCAGCTTGCTGCCGGGAACAAGGTGTATCTCACCGCAGCCAGCCTGGGGGAACTGGAACGATACGCGGACATCTGCCGCGAATATGAAGTGCCGTATGTCCTGGGCGAATCGCAAGAAGCGGCGACGGGGTTTACAGCTGAGACTGCCACGGAATCGGCTGCCCTGGTCCTGGTGCGAGCACCGTTCGCGGAAGGCGTCACTTTTCCCGAAGCCAAATTGACTATTTTTGGTAACGCGGATCTCTTTGACGTTACTCCTTCCCTAGAGCGCGCCAGCCGGAAAATTCGGACTTCCGGTTTCTTTACGGATTTTTCGGAACTCAAGCCTGGCGACTACATCGTGCACATTGATCACGGCATCGGGCAGTTTGAGGGCTTGCGGCTGATCGAATCGGACGGCCGGCGCGGCGAATTCATGCTGTTGCGGTTTGCGGAAGACGCGCGGTTGTACGTTCCGCTGGAACGCATGGACCTGGTGCAGAGCTACCGGGTGGTTGAAGGTTCCGAACCGCAGTTGGATCGACTAGGCGGTACGGCATGGACTTCCCGCAAAGCACGGGTTCGCAAATCACTGGAAGACATGGCGGACCAGTTGCTGCTTTTGTATGCGCAGCGAAAGACGGCCGAAGGATTTGCGTTCTCTCCCGATGGCAACTGGCAGCGAGAGTTTGAGGACGCCTTTGCGTTTGAGGAGACCCCCGATCAGCTGAATGCCATTCGTGACATCAAGCGTGATCTGGAAAAACCCTCACCTATGGACCGATTACTGTGCGGCGATGTGGGCTATGGGAAAACGGAAGTGGCCATGCGCGCGGCGTTCAAGGCGATTGTTGACGGGAAGCAGGTTGCCGTACTTACACCGACGACCGTACTGGCGTTTCAGCATTTTGAAACGTTCAAGAAGCGCTTTGCAGCCTTTCCTACGCGGATTGAAATGCTCAGCCGCTTTCGCACCGCGGCCGAGCAGAAGGTGGTGCTTGCCGATCTCGAGGCCGGAAAAGTTGACATTGTCATTGGCACTCATCGCTTGTTGTCAAAAGACGTGAAGTTCCAGGACCTGGGGATACTGATTGTCGATGAAGAACAACGATTTGGCGTAGCGCACAAGGAGCGATTGAAGGAGATGCGCAAGAATGTTCACGCCCTGGCGCTTTCCGCGACGCCGATTCCGCGCACGCTGCACATGTCGCTGGTCGGACTACGGGATATGTCGGTGATCGAGACCGCCCCGCGGGACCGACTGGCGATTCAAACCGTGGTGACGGCATTTGACGAAGATGTGGTGAAGCGAGCCATCGAAAATGAACTGGCCCGCGACGGACAAGTGTACTTCATACACAATCGGGTGGAATCGATTGATTCCCTCGCGGCGCTGGTAGTGAAGCTCGTGCCGAAGGCGCAGGTGGTAGTTGGCCACGGGCAAATGGGCGAAAAAGATCTGGAAAAAGTGATGTTGAAGTTTATTCGTGGCGACGCGAATGTTTTGGTGGCCACCACGATTGTGGAGAACGGGCTGGATATCCCGCACGCAAACACGATCCTGATCAATCGCGCAGATCGCCTGGGTCTTGCCGAACTCTATCAGCTTCGGGGGCGAGTCGGCCGGTCGCACTTGCGTGCCTACGCGTATCTGCTGGTGCCTCCGGAAACAATTCTCACGGAAATTGCGCGCAAGCGGCTCGCGGCTATGAAGGAGTTCAGCGAATTGGGCGCGGGATTCCGCATCGCGGCGCTCGACCTTGAACTGCGAGGCGCCGGAAACATGTTGGGCCGACAGCAACATGGTCACATTGAATCGATTGGTTTCGACCTGTATGTACAGATGCTGGAACGCGCAGTGGCCAAGCTGAAGGGCCAGGAATCCGCGCCCGAACAACGCACCACGCTGAATCTCGGTATGGACGTGCGCATCCCGCAGGAATACATTCCGAGTGAGAATCTGCGGTTGCGCACCTATAAACGGGTTTCCACCGTAGCTACGGAAGCAGAGAAGCAAGATGTGCGCAAGGAGCTGGAGGACCGCTTCGGCCAGCTGCCAAAATCGGTCGAAAACCTGCTGGAATTTGCAATGCTCAAATCCATGAGCGAGCGGTTGCACATCGCTTCCGTTGAAAGACAGGGCACGAAGCTAGCGATTCGGTTCCACCCGGAGACCCCGCTCGATCCTGCGGTTCTGGTAATGGTGGTGCGTTCGCGCAAGGGCATCCGGCTGGACCCGAGCGGCATCCTTTGGATGGAACTGCAGAAGGGCGAACCGGTGGCGGTGGCTCTCAGAAACGTATTGCTCGGTCTCCGAGGAGAAGGCTAAACTTTCAATATGACTAAGACTTGGAAAGACGCATCGTTTGTCATGGGCGCCATTGCGATTCTGGCCGCTTGGCCTGTACTCGCGCAGAATCCGCCGGCTCAAGAGCCCGCGCCGCAGAACCCCCCTGCCTCCGAACCGGCACCACAAAATCCGCCCGTACTCGAAAAACCAGGGATGGCAGAGCCAGAACCGGAAGTCAAGAAACCCGATACCAAGACGCCGGACGCAAAGGCTCCCGAAGCGGAAACACCGGCTGCCAAGACAACGACTCCGGCAGCGAAGCCGGTGAAGAAGACCACTACCGGCGAGGGGAAAACCGTAGAAGAGATCATTGCGCGGGTCAACAACGAAATCATCACGAAGTCGGAATTGGATAAAGCGCGCAACGCGGCGGAAGAAGATGCGCGCCAGGATTGCGCCAACCGCTGCAGTTCCGAACAGCTTCAGGTGGCCATTGAAGATCGTCAGAAATATGCATTGCGCGACTTGATTGACCAGTCGCTGCTGGCTCAGCGCGGCAAGGATATGGGCGTCAACGTCGAAGCCGACGTCGTGAAACAACTCGACCAGATCCGCATCAGCAATAAATTGCCGGATATGGATGCTCTGGAAAAGGCGGTGACGGCACAGGGCCTGAACTGGGATGATTTCAAGGCCAATATCCGTAACCGCGCGCTTACCCAGCTGGTGATCGGCAGGGAAGTGGGCTCGCATATCACCATCGGCCGCGAAGACGCGAAGAAATATTACGAAGAGCATAAAAAGGAATTTGAACGGCCGGAGCAGGTTGCGTTGCGTGCGATCGAACTGAAAACCGAAGGCAAGACGGAGGCGCAGATCGCAGAATTGAAGAAAAAGGCCGATGACATCCTAAAGAAACTAAATGACGGCGAAGACTTCAGTGAACTTGCCAAAAGGCGTTCCGATGGAGCTACCGCAGCCCAAGGAGGATACCTTGGCGTTTACAAGCGGGGCGAACTTTCAAAGGAGCTCGAAGATCAGGTATTCCAGATGAAGAAGAATGGGCTCACTCCGGTGATCGAAACCAAGCAGGGATTTCTGATCCTGCAGGTTTTGGAACACTACTCGGAAGGGGAGCAGCCGTTTGAAAAGGTCGAGCCCGAAATTATGGATCGGCTCTATAGCCAGCGGATGGAACCGGCGATGCGGGAATATCTGAAGACTCTGCGCGAACAGAGTTATGTGGTGGTGAAGCCCGGCTACCAGGAAATGGCTGGCGGAGGAAACTCCGAGATTCAAGAAGTCGACACTTCTCCGGAAAGCACCAAGGAGAAGAAAGGCCACAAAAAATATCTTCTGTTCGGCAAGACTACCGGCGCCAAGTCATGAAGTCTCCGTTTGTAAAGGATCTGGCAGCGGACCAGTCCGTCACTGCCTATTTCCTGGTGCATGAGAAGGAAGTGCGGAATACAGCCGCCGGTAAAGCGTACTTGCGCATGGAGCTTGGCGACAGGACTGGCACTGTCGAAGCACGGATGTGGGACGCTTTTGAACTACTCTCCAAGGACATCAAGCGCGATGATTTCATCAAGGTAAGTGCCCGTGTAGAAAATTACCGGAATAAACCGCAATTGGTGCTGCAACAATTGCGAATCGCGCGTCCGGACGAGATTGAGATCAGCGACTTTCTGCCGCACACGCCGTACAGCGTAGAGGATTTGTACAAGGGTCTGCTCGGGTTCGCGGCAGAGATCAGGGATCCTTGGCTTCATAAGCTGGTGGGCAATGTCATTGCCGATCCGTCGATTGCCCAGAATTTGAAGCGGGCGCCTGCCGCCAAGGTGATGCACCACGCGTATATTGGCGGTTTGCTGGAGCACATTGTGGGGCTGTGCGGATTGGCAAAGCAGATTGCCGCGCACTACCCGGAACTGGATGTGGACCTGCTGCTGATGGCGGCAATGCTGCACGATGTTGGCAAGCTCGATGAACTTTGCTACGAGCGCGCCGTCGGCTACAGCACCGAAGGGCAGTTGCTCGGGCACATCGTGATGGAACTGGAAACGGTCACGAACGCCATGAACGCGATCGTTGGTTTTCCGGCAAAACTGAAAACCGTAGTGCAGCACATATTGATAAGCCATCACGGAGAATATGAATTTGGTTCGCCAAAGTTGCCGATGATTCGCGAAGCGCTCGTGTTTCACTATATGGATGATATGGATTCGAAAATGGCGGCGGTGCGCGCGGCGTTTCAGATTGGATCAAACGAAGCTGAATGGTCCGCATACAGCGGAGCATTGCAGCGGAAATTCCTCGATCTGAAGGCGTATCTAAAAGACGAGCCTGCTGCGCCGAAGGCAAAGTAAGCCGATACAGCTCGCCACCAGGATGGCGGCCCCACGGAGCTATCCGTACCGATAACTGATTCCTGATCTCTGATCACAGAGCTCGGTCATCTTGGAATCGCTCTGTTAAACTGGTTCGGTAGCCAAAACCATGCTTCCTGCTGAATATTGCCTACGTGATCTGATCGTTCGCCCTGCCACGGTACTCGCTCCCATGGCTGGGGTGACCGATACGCTTTTTCGGCGCGTGATTCGCGCCCAGGGTGGGTGCGGGCTGCTGATGACGGAGTTTACCTCCTCGGAAGGCATCACGCGTAGTGCCGCGAAAACACTTCGCTATCTGCAATTCGCAGAAGACGAGCATCCGATTGCCGGACAGTTGTTCGGCGCGAATCCCAAAGTGATGGCCGATGCGGCACGCATGGTGGAGGACCTCGGCTACGACGCGGTCGACATCAATCTTGGGTGTCCGGCAAAAAAAGTCGTCAAGTGCGGGGGTTCAGGGCTGCTTCGGGAATTGCCGTTGCTCGAAGAGATATTTCGCGCGGTTCGCGCCGCGGTAAAGATACCGCTGACGATCAAGCTTCGCGCAGGGTGGGATGAAAACTCAATCGTGGCGCTCGATGTGGTGAGGATGGCCGAATCGATCGGGATTGAGGCGGCGGCCGTTCATCCACGAACACGCGCGCAGGGGTATACCGGCAAGGCGGATTGGGAGCTGATTGCCCGGATCAAACAGGTCGTGAAAATTCCGATCATTGGCAATGGAGATGTACAGACGCCGGAAGACGCGGAGCGCATGGTGCAGCAGACAGGTTGTGACGCGGTGATGATTGGGAGGGCTGCGGCCACAAATCCTTGGATCTTTTCGCAGATGGAACAGTACCGGCAAACCGGGCGGTATGACCACCCGACTGAAGAACATCGTCACCAGTTACTTTCTGGCTACTATAGGCAAATTCTTGCCGCAAATCTGGCGGATGGTGTGGGAAAAATGAAGCAGTTCGCATGCTGGTTCACGCACGGTGTCAGCAACGGCAGCGAACTACGCAGGATCGTGCATACGGCTCGCACGCCGGGGGAAGTGGTTGAGAACGTGGAACGCTTCTTTGCTGGCAAGGCGGCCGACGGGGGAAATCCAGCCCATGAGCCAGACAAGAGACATCTCCAAGCAGAGGTCCGAACGTAGAATTTCCGTACGCTTGCCTCTGCGCGTGCGCGGTAAAGACGCCCGCGGTTTTGCCTTCGAGGAAGATACCAATAGCGAAAATCTCTGCCGTAGCGGGGCCGCGTTTCGCACGCGCTTCGACGTGGCGATTGGTAGCAGTCTCGAAATCCGCATCCCCCATCAGGGATACGCGCCGCGCCGGCCGGATCACGACTTTGAAACACAGGGGCAGGTCGTCCATGTAAGTGCTCCACTCACGGACGGCGAGAAAGTTGTGGGAGTACGCTTTGTGGGGCCGAGATTCCAGCGAATGTTTCATCCTGAATCGGCTGCTTAAGTTTCGTCCCCGTTGTTTTCCATCTCAGCGGAATGTTCATCCATCAGTTGCTTGTAGGCGTCCCGCCGAGTGATTCCTCGCTCTTTTGCCGCCAACTTTAAGGCTTCTTTGCGATCCAATTTCACCTGGTGCATCAGTTCATCCACGCGCGCGGCCAGTGACTTGGCGGTATCGAACTGCGCGCCCGGTGCCACCTGCTCTGGCGGCCCAATCAGCAAGGTAATTTCACCCTTTACCGGCCGTTCTTCGAGCGATTGAACCAACTCAAATAATCTGCCGCGCCTAAATTCTTCATGGAGTTTGGTTACTTCACGCGCGATACAAGCGGGGCGATCGCCTAGAATGGCCAGGGCATCGGCGAGTGTTTCCGCAATGCGGTGGGGAGCTTCGTAGAAAATCAGCGTTCGTTCCTCAATCCGCAGCCGCTCCAAGGCGCGACGCCGCTCACTCCCTCGATTGGGCAAAAATCCAAGAAATACAAATTCTTCATTGGGCAAACCGGAAGCCGACAATGCCGTCAGGACCGCGGATGGCCCCGGAATGGGCACTACCGAAATTCTGTGACGGATGCAGAGTGTGACCAGGCGATGGCCGGGATCAGAAACCAGCGGCATCCCGGCGTCACTGACCAGCGCGATGTTTGCGCCCTGTTCCATCGCCAGAACCAGTTCTGGCGCGCGCGTTAATTCGTTGTGTTCGTGGTAGCTGACGAGCGGCCGGTGAATCTCGAAGTGGTTCAGCAATTTCAGGGTGTGACGGGTATCCTCGCAGGCAATCTTGTCAACTTCTTTCAGGATACGAAGAGCGCGCAGGGTGATGTCTTCGAGGTTGCCGATGGGAGTTGCGACCAGATACAACGTTCCTTGCAGCGCGGCAGAATCTGTAAGTGGTTCCGTCTTCTCGGTCATAAAAGGATCCGTCGATGAGTCTAGCATGCGGTGAGGTGGGCGGGGCGCGTGCTACAATTTAGCAATCTCTGCCAATCCAGGAGGAGTGACCTTGCCGCTGTACGAGTACAAATGTGTGAAGTGCCACAAGCTGACCGAAAAGATCGAGAAGGTGGACGGTCCACAATTGAAGAAATGTCCCCACTGCGGCGGGAAAGTGGAACAGATGGTGTCGCGTTCGGCGATTCAGTTTAAAGGCGCGGGGTGGTACGTGACCGACTACGCAGGGAAGAAGCCCTCCGCGGATAGCGCAGACACGGCAAGCGGTTCTGAAAAGAGCGAAAACAAGGAGTCGGCTGCGAAAGAGTCTTCTCCCAAAGAGTCCAAGGACAGCAAAGCGGCGAAAGAGCCCAAACCCGTCTCTGAAAAGAAAACGGAAAAGAAAAAGAGCTAGCATTCATCGCTCGGTCAGTGTCATCGGGAGCTTGTTCGTTTAAGGTTCGAGTCAAAGCCGCAACCTCCTGATCACCTTGCCGAAGGGAATTCCCGTTTAGAGCTTGAGAGTCTTGAGATAGGCGCGGAAGGGCTCTCCCAGTTCCGGGTTCTTAAGCGCTAGTTCCACCGTGGCCTTGAGGAAGCCGAGTTTTTCTCCGGCATCATAAGAAATCCCTTCATAGATGTAAGCCCACAGCCCTTGCTCTTTCGCGAGCAATCGTAGGCCGTCGGTTAACTGAATTTCACCGCCGGCGCCAGGCTTGGTGCGCTCGAGGCACTCGAAGATCGAAGGCGGCAGCACGTAGCGGCCGGTAATCGCGAGATTGCTCGGGGCATCTTCTTTCTTCGGTTTTTCCACCAGATCCCGAACACGCAGCAGGCGCTCACCGAACGGGGGCAGCGGGGCAGGCTCCCCGTCAACGATTCCGTAGAGATGGGTCTTCTCGTGAGGCACTTCTTCGACGGCGATCGCTCCGATACCGGTAGCCTCGTAAACGTCAATCAGCTGCTTGGTGGCAGGGTTTTCTCCTGGAATAAGGACGTCGCCGAGCAAAACGGCGAAGGGTTCGTCGCCAACTAAGTCTTTTGCGACCAGAACCGCATGGCCTAATCCGAGTGGTTCTTTTTGTCGCGTGTAGCTGACCTGCACCATATTGCTGATGTTACGCACCATTTCGGCTAACTCGGGTTTACCCTTGTCTTCCAGGAAACGGACGAGGGATGGGGAATTGTCAAAATGATCCTCAATGGAAGTCTTACCTTTGCCGGTGACGATGATGAGGTGTTCGATGCCGGAGGCGACGCACTCTTCGGCTACATACTGGATCTGGGGTTTGTCAACTACCGTGAGCATTTCTTTGGGCTGCGCTTTGGTGGCGGGGAGAAATCGCGTACCGAGGCCGGCGGCGGGAAGTACAGCTTTGCGAACGCGGCGATGAGGGGTTTGCAGGGGTGTGAACTGCTTTGAGTCTGGCGTCATGGGGACGAGAAGTAGCTTTCCGCAAGATGGATTTAACTCCTTAGGCAAGGTAGCTGTCGAGAGAGTTCTTTGTCAATCAAACGGATCGTGGAGGAGGGTAGGTGGAAAGTACTGGAACAGGTGAGGAGTGTTCAGCCTAGGAGAGGCACACCGTTGTTGTTCGATTGAGAAACACGCAGGAACTCGCGGGTTCGCGGCGCAGAACCGCTCGCATAATATGCATATGGAACGGAATCTCGCCACCAGCCTTGCCTCTCGTGCCATCGTGTTCGGGATTGTGATCGTGTTGCTGTACTACATCTCTCCGGATTCCGGCGTCAGCGCCCTGCGAAAGATGAACGCCGCTCTCAACAACGCACGAAGCTGGCAAGTGCATACGGTCGTGAATGAACCTACCAAGAATATTGAAAGCACCGTCGAGGTCTACTGTCCGTCGCGACTGCATTCGGTACGGAAATCCGTGGTGACGGATGGTGGCACGCCGATCGAGAACGCCGATGAGCGGATCTGGATCGAAGGCGCCAATTACACCCGGAAGGGATTGCACTGGACGTTGACCCATGAGGATCGGATGCAGACCGCTTCCTGCGCCCTGGGGGCTAGAGCGTACGACTCACTTCTGCAATCCATGGACCTGATTCTGATCAATGGTAAAGTGAGGAAAGGTAGCAAACGATTGGTAGCGGGAGAACGTTGCCGCGACTGGATATTGAGCGTCCCAGCCCCGGCAGGCTGGCGCGACGAGTACGGCGTGTGCCTGGGAGACCAGGATTTGCCGCTCGAAATCTTTACCCCGGACCGGCGCATGGTGGAGACCTATTCGGATTGGAACCTTCCGATCAAGATTGAAGCGCCAGCGGCTGAAGACATTGTTCTCCGGTAAAAAGAGTGGAATGGATTTGTTGGCCAAGGAGAATTCACAACCATGAGCGCCAAGGCGGTCGTAGGAATCATCCTCGGCGGAATCCTGGTCATTGTGCTGGCGTACTATGCAGTTCCGAGTGCCGGACAGAAGGCGCTCAAGAATGAACAGCACGCCGTGGAGTTCGTGACCAGCTGGCGAATCACCACGCAGATCAGCCGGAACGGATTGATGGGAATGAGCCGCATCCATGTGGCGAGATGTCCTGACCAAGAGCACATTATCGAGGAAGGCGGCGACGATTACGCAGAATACATTCGCATGGGTGACGACGTGTACTACCGGAAGAATAGCAGTCGCTGGGTGAAAGGCATGCCGGGCCCAGACTTGTTTCGTCCGCTGCCGACACCAAGACCCTGCCTTACAAATCCTGGCGAACCAAGTTCGAAGGCTCCCGGCGGGGCGGAAGAATTCCGGCTGGCGCTCGAGAGCGATATCAAGGGAGCTCATATCGAAAAGGGAAGTACGGGAAATGATTCCGCCGGTCCCTGCCAGGAATGGACCGTGCAACGTATTACGGAAAACAGCAAAATGTCTCAATACACCGTCTGCCTTGGCTCCGCCGATGAGCTCCCACACTACATTCGCGCCGCGAACGAAAACTTCAATATGTATTTTGAATGGGACCCCACCCCGTCCGTGGTCGTCGAAATGCCCGATATCAATAATCCCAACGCCCCTTGGCCGAGAAAAATATAGGGCCCAGACGGGGGAGCTCGAGGAGACCGCCCTTTGGAACAGTCCAAACTGGCGGTCTCTTCGTTCGTGCGCCTAGCGGGCTGACTAATTTGAGAGATCAACTAGTCGTCGATATCGAATCCCGGTGACTTGTGGTTATGTGGATCACGCGGAGAGACGGGAGGCACGGAGATCTTGACGATTTGACCTAACCCTACAGGTGGAGGTCCAAAGCCAACATTGGAAACATGGAGAAGGCCGTCCGGACCGAAAGTCATGGCGGTCGGTGGGAAAAGACCGGATGCGATCTCCTCAAGTCCGTCGTCTGTAACTCGCAAAACCTTGCCGGTAAACGGCGTGAGGAAAAGATTACCGGTCGTGTTTTCGAGGATGTAGAGGTAGCCCTCTGAATCGAACGCCAATCCAAGAACGGTGGCTACGCCGGTGACAACGGTTTTGACATGGCCGCTCGGAGTAATCTTCAAAACTTTTAAGGAACCTTCCTGAATCGGAAATGTGTCGAGGTTGCCCACAAAAAGATTTCCATGATAGGCAAGCGCGGCCGGAACAATGTGTCCTTCAGAAGCAGAGATATCGGCGACCCGATGAATGTCGCCATCCTGGGAGATGACGTCGAGTTCACCGTGGTTGGGTTCAACGGCGTAGAGTTTGCCGCGCACGGCAACCATGCTGTACCACGTGCCATCGGGTTCAAAGTCCTCGGGTTCGGGATTGGCGACGCGATGGGCTTTCTGGAAAGCGCTGAGATTTGCAACCATAGTCCACGTCCCATTTGAATGGACCTTGATCACAGCATTACTCGTGTGCGCGAGACCGTGAGAACAGCCCGAGCCGGCAGTAATGGCATAAAGGGTGCGACCGATGAAGGCGACGTCGGCAACGCCGCTGGTAAACCTCTCAGGAAATGCCGCGCAGGAATATTTTGCAGATGGCATGACCGATGAATTGATCACCGAACTGCCCAGGAATAGAAACCTTCGCGTGATATCGAGAACTTCCGTGATGCAGTACAAGGATTTGCACCGCCCGTTAAAGGAGATCGCCCGCGATCCCAGGTCAGCGAGCGGCGCAGCGTCGCCGGAAGTTGACGAACATGCTCACTCAACGCAGCAACCACCGGTTCCGTTTCTTTGCTAGGCACTTTAACCAGCATGAGGAAACGGGAATGCCGCTCCACTCATGTCGCAATATAGCTGTTCTTCCCACCGGCCAGCAGATCGCCTTCCCAATGACCGGGAATCGCTCGATCTTCCGCCTCCGCAGGTCGTTCGCGGATGGAAACCGCATCGACGATCTGCCCTCGGGAGTGTCCAAGTTCGCTCGAATGGCGCGAGCGGCGCATGCGTCGCTTCGACCGCAGGTAGTCCATCAGCTCTTTTTTCAGCGCTCCACGTGCTTGAATGAACAGGCTGCGGTAGATGGTCTCAGGGGACACGCGCATGCCCTCGTCATGGGGATACTGAGTCTTCAGCCACCCGGCAATCTGCTCGGGTGACCAGTCCAGTATCAGTTTACTCGCAACCGCGTCGCGCAACTCGCTGTTCCCGGCAAGCAGGCAGCGTTTCGGCCGCAACGCTGCGTTCCATGCTTGCTGGACCGCAGCATAAGCGCGATAGGCTGGTCGGCCACCGTGGCGCGCGATTTCCCGGCTCACCGTCGATGCAGCCCGATGAAGACCACCGGCGATCTCACGAATCGACGAACCCGAGGCCAACCCTCGCGAAATGTCCTCTCGCTCACGGAAAGTGAGAGCTAGTCGCGAGCGGCGACGGGCTAACGGAGGGATGCCGCCGCGAGGCAGCAACACCGCGCGAATCCTGTCGTGACACTTGCCGTAAGCGCGCCCGATCTCATGCAGCGTCTGACCGGCCTTCCATCGACTCCAAATCTCTCGCTTATCAATCGCAGACCGCCCCAACCTTCCTGATCTCATAGCAACACCACCTTTTCACAGCAGATTTACATCAGATGGTGTTGCATCGACCTGTCGAATGCACCGTGCTTTCTGGGCTGAAAGTCATGGCGAGTTGGCCGAAACAAAAGGAAGGGCTGAAGTCTTCTGCCTACGCAGAGGAATGGTTCGCTTCGATAAGTACGGCAGCAATGACGGAACACCGTTTTCTGGCGCCGGATTTCAGTGTGGAGCAAACCGCCTTCTCAAATGGGCGTTCGATTATTGTGAATTTTTCAAAGCAAGTCTGGAAACAGGGCGCGGTGGAAGTGGCGGCAAATTCCTATCTTGTTTTTGACTAGCGCCTCTTCTGGCCGCCCTTGGATCGGAACTGGACTGCTGCTGCGCCTGACGGAGAAGCTTCATCGAAATGGGGCGCAGTTCTTCCGGATGTTCACGGATGTATGCAAGGATGGGGTGCTTTTTTCCTTTCCCGCGGTCTCCGTTTCTACCAGCGGAATCAGAGAAAGTCGATGGCAGGATTCCGGCGCATTTCCGCTCCACTTTTTCATGCACAGAACGCCAAGCCTTTTTTACGGCCGAAACAGAAATCTGAAGTTTTCCTGCCAATTCCTCGTCGGTGCCGCCATGCAGAGCTTCCTCCAAAAGGTGTTGTTCACTCGGCGCGAAGCCAATTCTTGGTTCCTGATAGACAAACAACAGGCTCGTCCACGAACCGAAATTCTGGTTCATCATTTGTTTGTTCATACAGAATAGGTGGGGCTTACCGACAATTTCCGCGATTGGCCTGTCGGGAGCGGTCATGGGGCATCCATCGGAACCCAAGAGAAATCCGCCGGAGCAGATCACCGATTCAACTTCTTCGATGACCGTCCCTTGCCCCAGAAGCTCCTTCAGGCGAAACCCGAGCATTTCAAAGTAAAATGCTTCCATCGCGTGTTTCCGGACGTCCAAGCGGCCTACATCGTCCGGGGAGATTCCCCAGAACCAGGTGAGGGCGTTCAGACCTTCCAAAGCGTTTGCGCGACGCAGTTCGTCCTGCTGCAGGAGGGGCGATTTACGGTCCTTTATCAGGCGGGCGATTTCGGGGCCAATCCAAAAAAAGGGCGGCGTCTTAACAGCTTGGACAAACTCATCGGTGACGAAAACGAATGCCCCACCGCCCATGAGCCGAATCGCGCCGTCTGCTGAAACCTCCTCAAAGACGACTGCTCGGAGAGAGTCCAGGGAAAGGCTGGCGCGGATGGCTGGAGCCAGAGAAGAGAGTTGCGTGGCGAAACGGGGTCGATAAGACGGGTGCTGGGAAAGCAGATCTACGCAGGCTTGTACATCAAAGGGTTTCATTCGACGGTAACGAAGAGTCATGGAACGCTCCGTTAGCTAGAGAGTAGGTACCCTTTTAGGATAGTTGCTTATATCACTATTCGGGAATAAGTTCCAGGAAACCCACATACTGCCAGGCCAAAGGACGACAGGCCGGGGATGTCGCCGTTTGTCGTGACTTACCGCTTGCGAGGAATTGCAGGTCTGCTAGTTTGCGCGAGTACGGCTGGGTCAAAAAATCGGAGATAAAACGATGCAATTCAAGATTGCAGTAACTCTGATCCTTTGGGGCGCGGCGGGTTCAGCGACGCTGGCCCAGGGAACTCTGCAGGCGCAGGCAACCACGGTAAGGAAGAATTTGGAGAAAGTGCAGCGTGGCGGAAAGGCAAATTATCTGGCGAAGTTTACGGGGACGCACACGCTGGGGAACTCGGGATTGGCTGAAAGTGTGGGCGGGTCGACGACTATCGAAGGCTTCCAAGCAGGCTCGGTTTCCGCACTGATCTCAAACGCGCCGGGGATCGTACTTAGGGCGACAAGTACGGCGATCGAAGGCAGAACCGACGGCAACATCATTCGTGGAACCAGTACCACTCAAGTAGCAGGAATTTTCTCCGCAAAACCGGGGATGCTCGGATTCATTCACAAAATCGATAAGGTCTTGCCAAAAGAAGAGATTCCCCTTGCCGTCGGGGACATCGTACCGTGCAAGGTGAGTTCGGGGAACAGGGCGAATCATGGCGGCGAGCTACTCGCTACTTCCTCCTCTCGAAGGTATGCCATGAGCTGAACCGATCGCAACCGCACGTGGGGGCAGTGGTGGGCGAGGCAGTGCAACCTCTAATCGGAACGAAAGGAGTGATCGAAGTCCTGGTAACACTGCAGTAGCGAGAAAAGTCGGTTGAGAGGGTTTCGCGCAGGGCAGGTAAAAGGACTCTCAGCCAGACAACCAGCGGAGGTGCCCAGAAATCTTAGGTTTTGGGCGCTCTAGGTGACAGAAAATACATCGCCTCGCTCGTGCAGAGAAGCAATGGAAGGGAAGAAGGTAAGAAGTCCTGGAAGGGACCAGGGACGAACGGCACAGAAGCCGGCAGTCCTAAGAGAAGCTACCCCGCTTGCCTCCACGGAAATATGGATAGACGTGTTGCAAGTGGATATGGATTCTGAAATCTGTGAACAGGAAAGGCCAGGGGTTTGCGCTAGGAGCGAAAAGGTACGTGTCAAAGGGAAGCGGGGAGCAGAATCAACGAAGTGGTCAGGAAACCAGCGGAAGGACGCCAGTGTCAGCCAAGGAGGTAGTGAGCCGTGAGTGAAACTGTTCTCGAAATGCCAATCCGAGTTTTCCTGCTGATCGAAAACAGGCTTCTACGTGATGTCCTGGAGCGACTCTTACGTAAGCGAGTGGATCTGTTGATGGTTGGGCGCAACGAACCGGGACAATGTTCGCAGGAATCCTTGGCGAAAATCCACTGCGATGTGGTGCTACTGGATTTTTTCGATTCCCGGTGGCTTCCAGAGAATCCTGAGCTGAGGTCTGGAGACTCTTCCACGCCCAAGACGCTCTTGATTGGGATGAGCGAGGAACCAGAGCAATTTATTGCCGCGATCCGTTGCGGAGTGGCCGGGTACTTGTTGAAAGAGGCGTCGGCAGCAGAAGTTGTTGCCGCGGTGCGTGCGGCGTATCGAGGAGAGGCAATTTGTCCACCTAAGTTGTGTGCGGCACTATTTGACTACGTCGTGCAAGCGGGAGCACGGAGACAGCTGACTGTAGTGGCGAAGAAACCGTCATTAACGCTGCGCCAACAGCGATTGATTGCCCTAGTGGCAAAGGGATTGACGAATAAAGAGATCGCCTTGCGACTGAATATTTCGGAATTTACGGTGAAGAATCATATCCACAGAATTTTGAGAAATGTGGATGCCGGAAGCCGAAGCCAGGCGGTAGAAGCGATTCGTTCGCACGGGTACTCACTGAGCGTGGCCGACAACGCCTAAATAGGCTGAAACAGCCGAACGCTAAAAGCTACTTGCCTGCGGCTGTCCAGGACGCGACTGCAGTCATAACCCTTGGGATTCCCAATCTGCCGCAATCCACTGGCAGCGCTCCCCATGCGATTATCTTTTTACTTCCTTGTAGTGCGGATTGCGTGCATGCTGTTCTGTTCGTTTCACTACCCGGAGGCTTCATGTCTGATCACAGTCGTCGCGCATTCCTCAAGCTTTCCACCGCAGCCCTTGCCAGCGCCGCTGTTTCTACGAACTTGCCATCTGTGGAGAGTGCAACCGCGTCCGGCGGCGAAGTCCGCTCATGGTCCACCTACGGCACGCGTCGGTTCAGTCCCGAAGGGGCAATCCACTGGCAGCCAGTCGCGGGTTCTGCGACCGAAGCTATCACACTCGATCCCTCCAAACGGTACCAGGAGATACTCGGCTTTGGAGGCGCGTTCACGGAAGCTTCCTGTTACCTGTTTCACGCCATGCCCACGGGCGCGCGCGAGGAACTGCTGCACGAATTCTTCTCGACCGACGCAATGAACTTCAATGTTTGCCGCAGTTGTATCGGGAGCAGTGATTATTCGACCAGGGCGTACACCTATGACGACGCATCGCAACCCGATCCGACTTTGGCGAAGTTTCGACTGGATCCGGATGGTGATTACATCATCCCGACAATGGCGGCTGCACGTAAATTCAATCCCGATCTCTTCCTGTTTGCTTCGCCGTGGAGTCCACCCGCGTGGATGAAAGCGAATAACTCGTTGCTGGGCGGTTCCATGCGCAAAGCCAATTACGCCCCGTACGCGCAGTACTTTCTCAAGTTCCTTCGCAGCTACCAGGAAGCAGGCGTAAAGATCAACGCCATCACCGTGCAAAACGAAGTGGACACCGATCAGGATGGAAGGATGCCTGCGTGCCTCTGGGGGCAGGAGTATGAGATCGAGTTCATCAAAGGGCATCTCGGACCAGCATTGCGCAAAGCGGAGATGGACACAAAAATTTGGGCACTCGACCACAACTATAACTTGTGGGGGCGCGCCATCGGAGAACTGAGCGATCCAGAAGCGTATCAGTATATCGACGGAATTGCTTGGCACGGATATGCCGGCGAGCCGACCGGAATGACAAAAGTCCACGACGCGTTTCCCCTCAAATCCGCCTACTGGACCGAAGGCGGGCCCGACTTCACTTCGCCAGACTATCTGACGGACTGGACGAAATGGAGCAGTACCTTTGCCGAGATCCTGCGTAATTGGGCGCGTAGCATTACTGCGTGGAATCTGGTTCTTGACGAGCAGGGGAAGCCGAATATAGGACCATTTTCCTGTGGGGGTGTAGTCACCGTGAATTCGAAGAGTAAAGCGGTAACTCGCAGCGGGCAATACTGGGCGTTCGCTCATTATTCGCGAATGATGCAGCGCGGCGCGAAGGTATTCTCGACCTCTGGCGGTTCCACAGAGGTGGCCCACGTGGGTGCGGAAAATCCGGATGGCACGCGTGTGGTCGTGCTGGCGAACAGTGGCGCCGACCGCAGCGTTCAACTCCGGTTGGAAGGTAAAGCAGTGACTGTACAGATGCCGCGCGAGTCTGTGTTTACCCTCGCCTGGAAATAGCCGCGTCTATTTGCTGGCGTGGCTAATCAAAGCGATAGAGGGTGGCTTTTTCGACCTTAATGGAGTGGGGGTCGAACCGCCAGTAGTTACCTTGATCGTTTTCGTCGCCGTTCAGGCGCCGCCCGGGAATCCACTTTCCGTCCTGATATGTGCCTTCCTCGATGGAAGCGATGCCGAGCTTGAACGGACTGGGCGAACGCGGCGTGATTAGAACGCGAAAGCCTCTGCCGACGCCGAGGAACTCGTTCGGCCCGGTGGCGATGATCAACCCCGCACCAGTCTCCGCTTTCATACCAAAGATGTCGTCGAGACTGACCTTCACGGTGTAGCCATTCATGGAGAACTCGACAGAATTAACTTCTTTGGTGAGAGTGAATCCGTGGACATTGCCCTTGGTTTGTTGGTCCAAGAGGATTGGAGCGATTGAGGTAATTGCGGAGTAGCTGGCACCAAGGTCGCTAGTGCCTTCATAAAATGCATCGATGGCGAAAGGTGAAAAGCAGATCGCAGCATGTTCACCCACGGCATAGAAGACATTGGCCGCTCCTGCGGTACCTCCGCGTGTCTCGGGAATGAAGAGGGGATTGTCCTCGCGGTGAAAGCGATTCGACCACCAGGAGAAGTTAGAGGCATACAGATCAGGTGCATAGATGTCGATGGCGTTACCAGCGGCTTTCCAGATATCGATGACGCGAGGTTCGGGTCCACCACTAGGATAATCACCCGGAAAGTTGGAATCGCCACCGAGCCAGGTGTTTACATACATCGGAAGGTTGTAAGCGGCTTTGCCTTTGGCGGTGACAGCCTGGAGGTAACGTGCATAGTTCCAGGCCATGAAGATTTCATCAGCGCGCGCGGTGTCGCCGAAAACCTGCGCCCATGTGCCGGACGTCTTCTCGCCGTTTTGCAGCCAGAGAGTACGAAGTTCAGGATCGAGAGAATCGCGATGGGATTTCAGATATTCGAGGAGTGGTGCGGGAACGGCGGCGGCGAAAGCCTGATCCGCAGCGAGAGAGTGGTCGCGCGAATCGCCGAGGATGCCAACTTCATTTTCAACCTGCATCATGAGGACCGTGTGCTCCCGGCTGTCGAGTTCGCGAATGTGCTGCATGGTGGCCGCGAAAGCCCGCGCATCGGCGTCACGCGTGGCGTCGGAAGCGCCTGCGATGGTGCTGAGGATATTCGCTTCATTGTTGTGGAGAACAACGCGAGGGAAGCGCTTGGTATTCTGTTTGACCCATACCGGCGGGTAGCTGGACATACCGTTCTTCCAGGCAGCTAGCCAGAGGAATACCACGCGAACGTGTTGTTCGCGGGCTTGCAAAAGCAGTCCATCGACGAGCGCGAAATCATACTTACCTTCAGCTGGTTCAATCAGTTCCCAGGACAGCGGTGTCACTACGGTATTAAGAGGAATTGCAGCAAGTTTGGGCCAGAGCGGCTTCATATATTCGAGGCTGGAGGAACTGGAATTGTAAAGCTCTCCACCGAGGATCAGGAAGGGCTTGCCATCGACGACGAGTTGGGTGGTGACACCGCGTTTTTCAAGGTGCGGCAGGTTTGCTTCTTGTGCAAATAGTACCAGGGGAACGAGGGAAAATGCGGCAGTATAGAAAAAGAAGAGCGGCTGAGTTCGCATTCGCATGATCCCGCTATTCTCCCAAATCGATTGGGGATATGTCCATGCAACGATGAAAGGAACCTATTTGCACTTCAGAGGGCAGTTGTCTAGCGGCGGGAGACAACCGACATGGGCGAACATCCTTTGTCGATGGCACTGTCCAGGCTAACCTCAGAATGATTGTCCGGACTACAGCAGATCCAAAAATCCCCTCTCTCTTTGCCCCACAGATCGGCCCCTACCCGGTCAGAACACTCGCTGCCTGCGGACCCGTGACCACAAAGCGCTGTTAACTCCAGCTCGCTCACAACGCACAACAAGAAAAGTGATGCCAGTCACACGGAGCAGTGACCGTGGTCATGGACCGGAGTGTGCTCGGACAGTTATCGGGTTGGAGTGCTGAACAGTGTGCAAAGCGCACTCCTGGAGCCAGCACGTCTTTCCCCGAACACCCCTCGGTGTCCGGCGCGAGGTGAACCACCATGGCAGAGCGGGGCGGGAGCAGAGAGCAAAGCCTCGAGCAGATGTTTGAGCGGTTGAGCGAGTTGGAGAATCGAGTGGCGTTACTCGAGAAGGGGGAGCGGCCACCGGTCAAAGCGAGTGTACGGACCTTCCTCGGCGATATCCCGAAAGACAAAGTCAAGCAAGCAAAGCCGACCAGCGTTGTGCCGGTACTGGGCAAAGCGGTGCTAGCAATTGCAGGCGCGTACCTCCTCCGGGCGGTTGCAGAATCGGGAGCCGCGCCGAGGTCGATCATGTTAATTGCGGGGATCGTTTATGCCGCCGCGTGGTTGGTGTGGGCCGTACGGAGCCATCGAACAAGTCATTTTGCGAGCGTGATCTTTGCATTGACAGCGGCGCTAATCCTTCCTCCGTTGTTGTGGGAAGGTACGGTGCGTTTTCAGGTATTGTCTGCGGGTTTTGCCGCGGCGGTATTGGTGGGAGCTGTGGTGCTGTCGCT
The DNA here is from genome assembly GCA_963741165.1 of Candidatus Acidiferrales bacterium. Classification (GTDB taxonomy): domain Bacteria; phylum Acidobacteriota; class Terriglobia; order Acidiferrales; family UBA7541; genus Acidiferrum. The sequence goes on from CAVUHB010000008.1 coordinate 150,889, forward strand.
GAGCCTGGCGTGGAAAGAGAGTCTTGAGGTTATTCCGTGGATCGGAACGGTTGCGGCGGTCGGAACTGCAATCGCGTTGATCATCGCGACGCACGAATTGCGGGCCTTGACGATGGCACTGCTGGCGATGGCACTGGTAACGGAGGTGGCGGCGAGTTCTGGGCGCTGGTTGAGCTTGCGCGTAGTGACGGCCCTTGGCGCGGATTTTGGGGTCGGGATTATAGGACTGCTGATGACTTCAGCAGAGGGCGTGCCCCAAAGTTACAGGCCGATGGGCGCTGGCGAAATAAACATGTTTTGCATGGGGTTGATGCTGATCTATGGCGGAACTGTGGCGGTGCGGGCATTTGTGATGAAGCGAGAATTGACGATCACAGAATTGTTGCAAGCGGGCGTGACCTTTATTTTGGGCACATGGGTTAGCTCGCAAGCAACTCACGGCGGTTCGTCAGCAGCATTGGGTACGATGTTTCTGCTGCTGGCACTGGTGTGCTACTGGGGTGCACTCAAAAGATTTGCGGGAATAGAAATGAGGCGAAACCGGCGCGTCAGTGCCCTCTATGCAGTGGGATTGGTTTTGGCAGGTAGTTCGCTGCTGCTCAATCGAGATTTGCGCGTGGTTGTGCTGTGTCTGGCAGCTATCGCTGCGGTTGCCCTTTTCATGCGCACGAAATATCTGAGCCTGGGAATTCACGGGACATTTTATTTGTTGATGGCGGGAGTACAGTGCGGGCTGTTCGGTTACGCCGCCGCCGCCCTTGCGGGAACGGTGCCGGCCTGGCCTGGTTGGAGTTTTTGGATGGTGGCATTGACCGGTGTTGTGACCTATGCCCTCGGTTCACGCGTCCAGGGCGACGGATGGAGGGCACGCGTCCTGTGGGTTGTGCCTGCGGCAGTCGTGGGAAGCACGGGGGCGGCGCTTGTCGTGGCAGGAATTGTGAGGATGGGTGCAGGCGATTTAAGCGCATCAAGATTGTCGATGGTGCGGACCGTCGTGACCTGCGTGATGGCCCTCGTGCTGGGCTATATGGGATCGCGCTGGAAGCGCGTGGAATTGGGATGGCTAGCCTACGGAGCGATCGGGCTGGGGGCGCTGAAACTGGTGCTGGAAGACCTGCGATTTGGAAATGCCGGAACGCTTATGGTTTCGCTTCTTTTCTATGGATTGATTTTGATTTTGTTGCCACGGCTGACGCAGTTTGGAAGAGTCGAAGTCTGAGGGTCAATGCCGCTATCTGTCGGGCAAAAGGGGGAAGCCCCGCAGGAATCGCGGGGCTTCGTTCGTACACAAATGGAACGAACAGGTTTGCCGGTATTACTTTCCGCCGAGGCCGATACTGCTGCCTACTCCAGTACAGAAATCCCATCCAGGTACAGAGAAGTCGCCGATGTTGATGCCGCAGTTGCCATAGCTGATGTCGCGGAAATCATCGCGGTCGTACAAGAGATGGTGATAGATTTCTGTGTTCTCTGCCTGGCTCGAACTGAAGAACTTGCCGGCGTTGTTCACGATGCCGGCAAGCGCAGGCGAAGATACGCTCGTGCCGCCGACGATGAAGAATCCCCCGGCTTCTCCTTCGAACAAATTGGTGTCAACGATCCAGACGCCGGTCGCTGGGTTTGCGTCAAAGGACAGGTCTGGGGTGCCGCGGGTCTGACCGACGATTCGCGCCAGTCGATCCTGAAAATGAGGGCGAGGCTCGAACAGGCTTGGTCCGCCGCCGGCATCCTGCCACGCCGATTCCAGAAGAAAACGGCCGGTCGAAGAATCTCGAGAGAGGGTGGTGCCACCGGCGGCTACCACGTTCGGGGAAGTTGCAGGCCACACGGCTCCTGGCGCGTCTCCCGTCGATGCAAGATAGACGACCCCGGGTGCGGTGAACAGGTCATCGAGCTGCGTTTCTTCGGGAAATTCAGTGAAGCTGAAACTCATCGTGACTTCACCACCACCTGCCGCGGAGACCAGATTGCCGGCCAGGATGATTGCGTCAACGATGTCGTTCCCGTCGTTTGAAGTCGCCTCCACAAGAATCAGTCGAGCCTTCGGCGCCATCGCGTGAGCGTACTGCAGGTCGAGCGACTCTTCGAGTTCCCAACCACCACTTGGATCTAGCGGCGGTTTTGTGCCGCTGGCATAGACGACCGTCAGCTCAGCAGGCGGCAATCCGAATAGGGAGGAAAAGATAGCGAGATCGCTCGCCGCTTTAGGATTGTCAAACGCGTCGACAATCGCAATTACCCCAGAACCGCCGTCGGCAGTGTCCGTGGTGACGTCAGGGTTGCATCCGGGTTTCGGTTTCTTGACCAAGCGGTAAACGCAAGCCAACGAGGCGGGCGTTTCAAAGAATAGCCCCGAAATCGGTGGGAGCCCCGGTTGAGCGCTGGTCTTGATAGGCATGGGGCCGCTGTCGGTCAGGGAAACGAGTAGGTTCGTATAGGCGATCGAACTTCCCGTATGCGGTCGAACTGCGCTGGATTTGGGAGTTACGATGTGTCGTTTTTCACGGAGCGACTGTGCCGCTCCACTTTGCACAAATATCAGCACCAAAAGAACTACGAATAATGAGTTGGACCACCCCGTACGTTTCATTGTGCCTCCTTGCTTTTGTTGATTTTCCTCTGATCGGAAACTGCGACTTTGTATCCTTGCTGACGAACCGCTGAAGGAGAACTACCAGAGAGCGCGGTTCAGGTGCCGTGAACGCGGATGGAAGAGTGAGTGGACTCCCCGTTACCGCAGCCAACAGGCACACACTATATACCTCGTCGAGGCTTGTGGGGACTAGTTTTTGGAGAGTTGGCGGGAAAGGGATTTGGCGGCTGAAAGGCGCTTGTCCTTGAGTGTGTCGTCGCGAGTGCCTTCGAGCAAACCGACCTGTTCGGAAAGAATGGAGATAAGGCGGCACACACCAACGATGGAGAGAGTGACCTTTGGCGAGGCCAAAGTTGCTAGCAAGAGCGAAAACGCGGTTCGAGCGATGCTGGTATCCCTGTTTGGCGAACTGCATGCCACGGCCGTAAGCCTTGCTGAACAGTTGCGCCGATTTTAGATCTAACTACCTAGGACTCCCTGAAATCAATTTGCTTGCGACCAACCTTTTATAGTGGCACAAGTATCCAAGTGGTGACCGGCCGCCGTAGCGCTGGCTGCGCATGAAAGTCGAGTGCCGGTCACTTGCATTGAAGATTGAGGACAGTTTCTCTAACTGAGGTGCACCGACCATGGATACGTTCACTCCATTCGATACCCTTTGGTCAGACTTGCGATATGCGGCACGGACCTTGCTGAAACATCCTGGATTCGTCGCCGTGGTGGTGCTCTCCCTCGCCTTCGGGATTGCAGCGAATAGTACAATTTTCAGCGTGCTTAATGCCGTGCTGTATCACCCGATGCCCTATAAGCAACCGGAGAGGCTGGTAGTGATTTGGGAGACGGAGCAAGTACATCCGGATTTGCGGCAATTTCCGCCGATTGCTGAGCTGATCGACTGGAAAAAGCAGACGGACGTATTTGAAGACATCGCGCTAACCAGTTTTACGGAATCGAACAACCTTTCTGGTATTGGCGAAGCGGAAACCATTAATGTTCAATACGTGACGCCAAACTTCTTCAGCATTCTGGGAGTGGTTCCCCGCTTGGGCAGGGTTTTCCTCGCCGAAGAAATGCAAGAGCACGTGCAAAGCGTGATCATCAGCAATGCTTTCTGGAGATCACATTTCAACAGTGATCCGAATGTGCTAGGGAAGTCTTTCGGTATTGAGGGAGTGGTCTCGACCGTCGTCGGCGTAATGCCCCCCGGGTTTGCTCCTTTCTACGGTGGAAAAATCGATATCTGGGAGCCGATTAATCCGGCGAGCCCCCGTTACTCTCAGAGAATCGATCATTGGTTGATGCCCATCGCGAGATTAAAGCCGGCGACGAACATGGAACAGGCGCAAGTGGAAATGGACGTGATCGCGCGCCGGTTGGAGATGGAATATCCGGCTACCAACAAAGGCATTGGCAAGAAACTGATGGACCTGCACCAGGTTCTTTTCAACGGATTTGGGCAATACCTCTACCCGCTCCTCGGTGCGGTTGCTTTCGTGCTGCTAATTGCCTGCGTGAATGTTGCCAATCTTATGCAATCTCGGACGGAAACGCGCCGCAAAGAGTATGCCCTGCGCGTCGCGCTCGGCGCTGGGCGTCGCCGGTTGATCCGACAGCTGCTGACAGAATGTGGATTGTTGAGCTTACTTGGCGGGGCGCTGGGCATCGTTCTTACCTATCTCGGAATCCGTTTGTTCCTGAAGCTTGCGGGAGATTTCCCCAACGCGGAGAACATCAGGGTTGATGGACGTGTGTTGCTTTTCACCCTCGCGATTTCCTTGGCAACTGCTTTACTGTTCGGGTTGGTTCCTTCGCTCAGCGCTTCTCGCCCTGACTTGAACGCAGTTTTGCGGGAAGGCGAACGTAAAATGGGTGCAGGCTCGCGCCGCTTTGCCCGGCACGGACTGGCTGTGTCTGAAATTGCGCTGGCCATGGTTCTTTTGGTTGGCGCTGGACTGATGATCAATACCATCATGCATCTACAGCGCGTGAATCCGGGGTTCGACACCAGTCACATCCTGACGATACAAATCAAACTTCCGGAAGGAGGAAAGTATCTCGAGCGTGTACCCGGCGGCGATCTTGAAAAGCCGCTGCCCGCCGTAAACGCCTATTATCAGCGCCTGCTCGAAAAGATTCGCGCGGTGCCAGGCGTAGAGTCGGCCGCGGTGATGAGCCGGTTACCGTTGGTTGGCGTCGGCGGCAACTACAGCTTTTCGATTCTTGGGCACCCCGCACCGAGTCCGGACCAGCGGTCACGAGCAGGCTATGAAGAGGTGAGTCCCGGTCTTTTTACGACACTGAAAATCCCACTTAGGAAGGGACGCTACCTGGATGAACGTGACAGCCAGGCCGCGCCGTGGGTAGTCGTGATCAATGAAGCGTTCGCACGGCGTTACTTACCGAACGAAGATCCTGTCGGTCAGCAGCTTCTGCTGCGTTTCGATCCTTATCCGGTTGACGAGGATCGGCCGAGACAAATCGTCGGCGTTGTCGGCGATGTAAAACACTTTGGTCTTAACGAAGCTCCGCCGCCGGCGATCTACGCTTCCTATTTGCAGCAACCCGCGGTATTTCAAGGGGGCGCGGTGCTGGCGCATCTCCAGCAAGCGCTCCTAATTCGCACCGTACCTTCGCTGCTCCGAGACAATTCCTTGACGCTTGCGGCAAAGAAAGCAGCGGCGGAAATCGATCCCGAGCAACCCATCACCGACATCATGACCATGGATCAGGTCATGGCCCAATCTATCGGCGATTGGCGATTCTATATGCAATTGCTCGGAATTTTCGCGACCATGGCCGTGCTGTTGGCCACTATCGGGATTTATGGGGTGATGTCGTACCTGGTTAATGAGCGCACGCATGAGTTCGGCATCCGCATGGCGCTCGGAGCGCATCGTGGAGATGTGCTCGCCTTGGTTGCCGGACTTGGCCTAAAGCTCACCATCATCGGCGTGCTCATCGGCGCAGCATTGGCCTTAGGCCTCGCGCGCTTGATCTCCAGTTTTCTATTCGGTGTCAAACCAAGCGATCCGTTGACGTATCTGGCCGTGGCACTCGGGCTCGTTGGTGTCGCACTGATGGCCTGCTACATTCCCGCGCGACGCGCTACCCGGGTCGATCCCATGGTGGCTCTACGGTATGAGTGATGAACACGCGGCCGCGTTTCTGTCACGAAGAATTCGAGGAGGGTTGTCGCGAGTGCGCTCCTGAATTGACGGGACGACATTCTGTGGCGTAGCATCTCCCGCAATCTTCCGGAGTACACAAAGGAATTCATGTCAAAAGCGCCGAATCGCCGCGAGTTTCTCGGCACGATTGCCGCCTACTCGCTCTTCCCGTTGGAGGAGGAAAAGCCAGACCTCATCCTTCATAACGGAAACATCGTTACCGTGAACGTGAAAGAACCGCGCGCGCAAGCCATTGCGGTTTCTCGCGGCAGGATTCTGGGAATCGGAAAAGATGAAGACATTCTGAATCTTGCGGCACCCGGCACAAAAAGGATCGACCTTGCCACGAAAACGGTGCTGCCAGGGTTCATCGACGCGCATTCACATCCGGCCATGGCCGGGTTGATGCACCTTCGCATGGTGGACTGCGATCTCCGTTCGATCTCCGCGATTCAGGCTGCCTTGCGCGAGCGCGCGATGAAAACGCCTGCTGGCGGGTGGGTTCTAGGCTTCAAATATGATGACACCAAGACTACCGATGGAAGACCGCTGACTATCGGCGATCTGGATGCCGCCGTCCCAGACCGTCCCGTACAAATTGAACATCGCGGCGGCCACACGGTTTATTGCAATTCCATAGCGTTTCAACGGGCGGGAATTGACAGTAAAACGCCCGATCCTTCCGGCGGTGAAATTGAACACGATCCGGTCACTGGAAAATTGACGGGCCGCGCTGCCGAGAGCGCCCGTGAACTGTTCAACAAAGCGATTCCTCAGAATTTTACGCGTGATGATCATCGTGAAGGCGTAAAACTCATCTCCAAAATGCTGGCACGTACTGGGATCACTTCCGCTCATGAAGCCCAGGGAACTCCCGCCGATCTTCTGGCCTACCAGGATGCGCGTGATTCCGGTGAACTGCTGTTTCGTGCCTATTGTTTCATCAATTACCGGTACATCGATTCGATGATCGCCGCCGGAGTCCGCACAGGGCTGGGCGATGATTGGGTGCGGGTGGGGGCAATGAAGCTGGTTTGCGACGGTTCCATTTCCGAACGTACCGCGCGCTTGTCGACACCTTACGAAGGGCGCCCCAATGATTACGGCATCCTGGTGATGAATGAGGAAGAACTCTATACGCATGGGCGCAAGGCGCATCTGGCAGGTTGGCAAATCGGCACGCACGCCAATGGAGATGTTGGGATCGACACGACGCTGCGGGTCTATGAGCGGCTACAGCGAGAAAGCCCCCGGCGCGATCCGCGGTTCCGCCTGGAACACTGCACCGTCGTCAATGAAGCGCTGGTGGCGCGCATCAAGGCGCTTGGAGCAATCCCCACGCCATTTTCCACGTATGTCTATTATCACGGCGAAAAGATGCGTTACTACGGCGCCGACCGCTTGAATCACATGTTCGCGCTGCGCAGCTTTTTGGACGCGGGAATCCGTGCGACGCAGGCTTCCGACTATCCTCCCGGCGAGTTCATTCCCATGATGGCGCTGCAATCCGAAGTGACGCGAACTGACACAAAGGGAAATGTCTGGGGGCCGAATCAGAAGATAACCGTGGAAGAAGCGATTCGTGTCGGAACGATCAATGGCGCCTATGCTTCCTATGAAGAAAACCTAAAAGGATCGCTGGAATCTGGGAAAGTTGCCGACCTCGTTGTACTTGGCCGTGACCCGCTCAAGGAAGATCCGTCTACGCTGGTAACCATTCCTGTTGAACGTACCATGGCCGGCGGAAGCTGGACGTACGAATCGTAAAGAGATGGTTTGCTCAAAGACTTTGTCATCCGCGGGAACTGGCCGTGATAGAGTGCGTCCGAACCTACCTTCCATGCCGAGGCTGAACTATGCAAAGAAGAGCATTTTTAAGTGTCACCGCCAGTGCCGCTTCAGCGTTAGTGGTCAATTCGGACCTGCTTGCCGGGGGCCAGCAGCAGAGGACACCGGTTGCCTATCCCGACCCGGCAATTGTCGTGATGGACCCGCGATTCGAAAAATACAGGGTAATAAGCGCGGCGGTGGAGCGTCTTTACACGGGAACAAGATGGGCGGAAGGACCAGTGTGGTTTGGAGACGGCAGATATCTACTATTTAGCGACATTCCTAACAATCAAATTCTGCGATGGCTCGAAGATACCGGAGAGGTCAGCGTCTTCCGGAACCCTTCGAACTATAGCAACGGCAATTCGCGTGACCGCGAGGGCAGACTGATTACCTGTGAGCACGATTCGCGCCGCGTGACGAGAACAGAATACGACGGCACTATCACTGTGCTGGCCGACAATTTTCAAAACAAAAAGTTGAATGCCCCCAATGATCTGGCCGTCCATTCCGACGGTGCTATCTGGTTCACTGACCCAGGCTACGGAATCATGTCGAATTATGAAGGCCACAAAGCCATGTTTGAATTGCCCGCCAATGTCTATCGACTTGACACGAAGACGCGGGAGCTGACCGTGGTGGCAACCGACTTGGATAAACCGAACGGAATCTGTTTTTCTCCCGACCAGACGAAGCTCTACATCGTCGACAGCGGTCTCGCCAAAAAATCCGGGGACCCGCGGCCGATCCGTGTCTACGAAGTTCTAGATGGCGTGCGCCTAAAGAACGGCCGCATGTTCGCGAACATGGCCCCTGGCAATTCGGATGGCATTCGATGCGACGTGGACGGCAACGTGTGGGCCGCGGCGGGGTGGGTGGGACCCGGCTACGATGGCGTGCACGTTTTTGCACCTGATGGCACTCGAATTGGCAAAATTCTCCTTCCAGAGACTTGCGCGAACATTTGTTTCGGCGGAGGTAAGAAGAACCGGCTGTTCATGGCGGCAAGTCAATCGCTTTATTCCGTCTTCGTAAATACCGAAGGAGCTCAGATTCCTTGACTCCTCACGTCATGGATGAATGGCAAGCGCCCGACATTACCGAGGGACCGCGTTAAGAAGGGAATCGACGGCGTTACGAATGGATTCAAAGGGCCGATCCGGGCCGGGGGCGGGCTGAAGGCGTCCTTGACGGTCGATTAAAAAAATTGCAGGATAGCGCGCAATGTCTCGATAGAGGCTGGGGACTTGTCCGGTGGAGAGGAGTAGCGGATAGCTCACCGGGACTTGCTGTAGGAATTTCTGCTGCGTTTCGATACTCTCGTCGGACATTCCGAAAACGATCAAGCCCTCCGTTTTGCGCTCTCGGTACAACTTATCGAGTTTGGGCATCTCAGTTCGGCAAGGTTCGCACCAAGTGGCCCATATATTGACCAGCACCACCTCGCCCTGATGGTTTGCTAAACGTTGCGGGTTACCGGAAATGTCCGTGGTGTTGAACAGCGGTGCAGCCACATCGTGCAGGGCTAGATTTCTTGACTGCTTCACACGGAGGATGCCGTCCGTGACAGGCTTCCAGACCAGACCGAGCGAGAGAAGTGCCATGAGCAATCCTGCTTTGCTCGAGACGGCAAGTGGATGCCGGCGGCCCTCCTTGACGGCCAGCCACAACGTGAAGAAGAACGGTATGGTCATCGCAAGGGTCGAGAAAGCGAGTCGAAAAACCCAATCTCGCTCAAGGTTAGGACTGAATCTTGTGAGAGTGCCATAGGCGAAAATGTGCAGGATAAGGGCGGCCAGTGGAGAAAGGATGCCGGCAAACAGTACTCGATATTTCGACAATATGTCCATTACCAGATATTGCTGTTTGACTTCGAAAGTGGTTCACAGGTTACAAATCGTTTCCTTACTCTCAGTTTAGTGAGGAATGCTCCTCTCGGGCCTAGCTGGCGAACCAGTGTCAGTGGCCTGCTTTCCGCCTTGCCGGAGACACCGTCGGCCGTCGGGTGACCCCGGGCGAGGTTATGAGGTTCGCTACGCTGGAAGCTAGGCTAACTGTCGGCACGATACGTGCCGTCAAATTACGTGTCTTCCCAAAATTGGATGGTTCGAAGCCACGCGCAGGATGCAGGACGCGTGCTACGATCTTCGCGAACAAATGAAGATTTGAGGTGACTGCAATGCGCCAAGTGATGTTGTTTCTCGCCGGCCTCGCCAGTATCTCCCCAACTGTACTGGCGCAAAAGCCCGCGTGGGCGCCTTTGCCGGGCCATACAACGCTAAACGTATGGCCGCAGACGCCACCTGGCGCAGCACCGAATCCAGGCCCGGAGATTGACACGACGACGACCAAAGATAACTTGATTGCCGGCAAGGCGCTGGTTCGTCTTGGCAATGTTTCTACGCCCACGCTGACACTCTATTCGCCGAAAGGAAAAAACACAGGTGCGGCGGTGGTGGTGTTTCCCGGTGGCGGCTACCACATCCTCGCTATCGATCTGGAAGGTACGGAAGTGTGTGACTGGCTGAACTCCGTGGGGGTGACCTGCGTGTTGTTGAAATATCGGGTGCCCGATTCCGGACCGTATCCCAAATCAATTGCCGCACTGCAGGATGCGCAGCGTGCACTGGGCATTCTTCGCGCGCACGCAACGGAATGGAAGCTCGATGCAAATCGAATTGGCGTGCTCGGCTTTTCCGCCGGAGCGCATCTTGCCGCCTCGCTAAGCACACATTTTGATCAGCGGCTGTACACTCCGATCGATGCTGCAGATCAACTCAGTTGCCGTCCTGATTTTGCGGTGATTGTTTACCCGGGCTATCTTGCGATGGAGGAGCAGAATTTTGCGCCAAATGCGGAGATCACGGTCACCGATAAGACCCCACCGGCATTTATCGTACAGGCAGAAGATGATAGTGTGCACGTGGAGAACGCGATGGTCTATTTCATGGCCCTGAAGAATGCCAAAATTCCAGCGGAATTGCACATTTACGCGGAAGGTGGCCACGGCTACGGATTGCGTCGTACCACGCTGCCGGTAACGGCGTGGCCGCAGTTGGTGGAAACGTGGCTAGAGACCATCAAGATCCTGCCCAGCCCGAAATAGCCCCGCTGGAGGGGGGCACAGGGTGCCGCCAGACATTCCAGTGGATTGTTCGGAAGCAATCGTCGCTCAAATGCACGCAAAAGCGGTAGACTCTTCAGAACCTCGACTGAGACGAGACGGAGGAACGATCTTGAGAAAGAAATCTGTGCTGGTCCTGGCGCTCCTGGCATGCGTGGCGATGTTGGCCGTTGCCGCGCCGAAAGTGGAATTCAGCTGGAAGAATCCAGCTTATAGCGGCACAAAATTCAAGAATATTCTGGTGCTGGCCTTAAATGGGAAGGCGGCCAATCGCGCCGAGTTCGAGGATGAACTGGTGGCAGCCATTTCGCGTCCCGGCTCTCAGGTTTCGCCGAGTTACGATTTCATTGCTCGTCCCGACGCCACCCCCATCGATATGAACGATATGCGGGAACTGGTACGAGAGCAGAAGATTGATGCGATTGTGGTTGCGCGATTGACAAAGAAGGATACCAAGACAACCTACGTTCCGGGGCAAGTGTGGGCACCGTTCCCCTACTACGGAACGTTTTATGGCTACTACGGCACGATTTACCCGGAAATCTACACCCCCGGTTATATGGAGACGGAAAAGGAAGCACAGGTGGAAGTGAACTTCTATTCTACGGGAAGGCCCGATGGGGAACTGGTATGGACCGGAACAACCAATACGTTTGATGCGGGTTCCGTGAAGAAATCTCTAAAAGGCCTGGTCAAAGCGGTTACGCAGGCATTGGAAAAAGAAAATATTATTGCGAAGGAATCCAAGTAGGCTGCCAGGCGGAAGTCCTGGTGGCCTAAGTTTCGCACGTTCGCTGGCCCTTGGCTCATAACCGCGCGGCGCACAGGGACGAGCGATTTACGATGTATTTCTCCGGTCTACGCCTCTATGTATGTAGTAATTAGCCGAGCAGAGGGTCGGAACCGCCCTGTTTTCACCTAGATCTGGGCAGGCAAAATTCTTCCAGACCGTTGTCGATTTTCGCGCCTCTCAAACGTCGTCCCTACAGCGGCTAGTTCAGCACACTCGGGAGCGAGAGTGACAACGCCACCCGGTGGGCAGTTCTGACCGGTTTAACGAGCATGATCCCTCGAAGAAGGAAAGGAGCACTTTTGCATGAGGAGAATTATCGTATTCAACCACATTTCACTGGACGGTTACTTCGTCGACAGAAACGGGCAGATGAACTGGGCACATTCCGCGCCAGATGATCAGGAGTGGAACGCCTTTGTTTCGCAAAATGCCAATGGCCGTGCGGTGTTCCTGTTCGGGCGTGTCACCTATGAACTGATGGCTGGGTTCTGGCCTACTCCAATCGCTCACCAGAATATGCCCGATGTGGCTGAAGCGATGAACAAAACGCCGAAACTGGTGTTTTCTCGCAAGCTCGACAAGGTAACCTGGCAAAATGCAAAAATCATAAAAGGCGATCTGATCACCGAGGTGCACAAGCTGAAACAGGAGCCCGGAGACGACCTCGTCGTCTTTGGCAGTGGCACCATCGTCAAGCAACTGGCAGAAGCCAGTTTGATCGACGAATACCAGGTGGTCCTGAATCCCATTGCACTAGGCGCCGGACGCAGCATGTTCGATGGAATCAAAATTCACACGATGCTGAAGCTTTCAAAGTCTCGTGCTTTCTCGAATGGAAATGTGGTGCTTTGGTACCTGCCTGCTGCGTAAAGCTATCGATGGGCGGACCATGCGGTGCAATCTTGGGAAATGGGCTATAGAAAATGTTGTCCGAGAGCTACGCGCAGTTGACTTCCTCTTCCCTCGAGAGAGAGGATTCCTGCTGACTCAACGCCTACGCGCAGATGCCTTCGATGGGTTCCTGACACGACGGGCTTACCTCACCCGAAGCAGACGAACGAGGCTAATCGAGCCTCTTTGCTATTCCATGCGCCAACCCAATCCGCATTGGCAGAGAACCCGCACGTTACACAAACGAAGTTCGCTTGCGATTTACGAAGACCGCGGGCAGGCCGCGTGAAGTTGTCGCCATGACTCGTGCGGCGATCGGTGGCTCGCTTGCGTTTACGGTCCCCAGCAGTTGCAGCTCAGGGATCTTTGTGCCACTGATCGAGCAGATTGCTCCTGGAAGTTGGCCGACCTGATTGCAGACAGAATCACGCACTGGTTCCTCCGCTAGAAACTGGTTGACCCTAACAAGCACGATTCACAATGTCGAGCGGCAAGCTAGGACAGTCAACGACAGCTCAGCGTATGCCCCTGTGGGCGCTTCCAGGTGACCGGGGTCATATGGACGTGTGCGGCAGGTCCTCGCTCGTCGCTTCGCGCGGCGTGACTGTAGGGGGAGGAGGTAAGTCATGACCAACAGCAAAGTGGCGGACCTGGCGGGACCCGGAATAGGGAATTACAAGGACCTGGAAAAGATCCTGCCAAATAACTACAGCAGCGCCTTGACGCGCCGCGAAACGCAGAAGGCCATCTATGCCGTAAAACGATTCATCGAAGATAACCTGTGCAAACAATTGAATCTGATGATGGTTACTGTTCCTCTGATCGTCGATGTCGAAAGCGGCGTGAACGACATGCTGGACCGTGACGGTTCTCGCTCGCCGATCCAGTTTCACATTGCCAACGACCGGAACAAACATCCGCTTGATGCGCAGATCGTCCAGGCTGCCACCAAGTGGAAGAGAATGGCGCTGAAAGAATTCGGTATGAGGCCGGATGAAGGAATCTGCACGGACATGCGCGCAGTGCGGAAAGACTATTTTCTCGATCACGATCACAGCGTGTATGTGGACCAGTGGGACTGGGAACGGGTCATGACTGTAGAACAGCGCAGCCTGGATTTCTTGCGCGAAATTGTGGGGAGAATCTGGAAAGTGCTAGTGGACGCGGAACTCTACGCGCAAGAGCTCTTTCCTCAACTGGACGCGAAGCAATACCCCAATCTGCCGCAGCGTTTAACGTTCCTTCATGCGGAAGATCTGTTGAAAATGTATCCTTCGATGCCGCGAAAGCAGAGAGAGACGGCTATCCTTCAGGAGTGTCCGGCGCTGTTCATCGTGGGCATCGGCTACCCGCTCGACGACGGCTATCCACATGAAATGCGCGCCGCGGACTACGACGACTGGGTAACGGAAACAAAATCACAGGAAGGAAAGCCGCTCCACGGATTAAACGGGGATATCCTGGTCTGGAACCAAGTGACCAAACGTCGCCACGAACTCAGTTCCATGGGCATTCGCGTGAATGCGGAGACGCTGCGAAAGCAACTTGAGCTATCGAAGCAGAAGGAATTCCTGAAGTTCCCCTATCACCAGGCCATCATCAAGAATGAATTACCACTCAGCATCGGTGGGGGCATCGGGCAATCGAGGACACTGATGCTGCTGCTGAGGAAGGCGCATCTCGGTGAAGTTACCGTCAGCGTGTGGCCAAGAATCCTGAAAGATATCTGCGAGAAAAAGAATATTCACGTTCTGGAATGAATCGAGCGACAGAAATACTGACACTCTCAGTTCGACCTCCCCTGGAACGTGGTCAATCGCTTTGCATTTCTCGACGATTTTCCTGACGGGTTATTTCCGTCACCTAGCCTCAATCCTGGTGCAACGCCAAAATGGGGTCCACGCGCGAAGCACGTCGGGCGGGGATATAGGTGGCGAGGATGGTCACCAAGAGGAGAACCGCTGGCACGATAAAGTAAAGTCGCGGCTCGCGAACATGAAGATCGTAGAAGATGGCATCGAAGAGTTTCGGCAACGGGAGTGATAACGCGATGCCGATGGCTCCTCCTACTGCCGTCATCCTCATTCCATCCCATAAAACCATGCGAAGCACGTCTCTGGTTTTGGCTCCCAAAGCCATGCGTATGCCGATTTCGTGAGTCCGCTGGCCGACGGAATAAGCGACCAGCCCATAAATACCGATGGCCGACAGGATCAACGCAAGAACGGCGAAGCTTCCGAGTATGGTCACAAAAAATGGATTACCGGAACGCTGGCGTTCGATCACGGCTGGCATGCTCATCACCCGATCCAGTGGAAGTTCCGGGTCTGTGTGCGCTACCGCTTCGCGCATCGCGGCTGCAAGATTGTTCGGATCAGCAGTGGCGCGCAGCATAAGCGAAAAGGAAGATACCGGCTTCTGAAGGAATAATTCATAAACTTGAGGCTCTTCGCGAGTTCCCTCGGAATACGTCTTCACATTGCCAACCACACCGATGATCTCACTCCAGTTCGGCGAGGCACTGTTTTCATCGAGCTGGATCTGCTTCCCAATGGGCTCCTGCTCCCGCAAATAATGATGTACAAACTCCTGGTTCACAAGAACCACGCGAGGGGAAGTGGCGCTGTCGGTATCCGTAAATGTCCGGCCACGCAGTAGCGGGATCTCGGCAGTCTGGAAATAATCGGAGGTCACTACGGCATTGTGCACGATCTGCCCCTGGCCCGGTGGCAATTCGGGCTGGCCCTGAATACGGAGGCCGACGCTACCCAGGCCGGTTGCCGGCAGGTCAGAAGACAGGGCAGCAGATTCTGCGCCAGGAATGCCTTTAAGCACTAGCAGCAGACTCGAAACGAAGGTAGTCCGCTGATTCGCAGTCTTGTACCGCGCTTCGTCTAGGGTCACGCTGGCGGTAAGCAGGTGATCCGAGCGAAAGCCGATGGGCTGGTGCTCGATCACATAGAGTCCACGAAAAAGCAGACCTGCCCCAACCAGCAGAAACAGGGCAAGCGCGATCTCGCCAGTCACCATCACAGTTCGTAGCCTACTGCGCAAGCGGCTAGAGGAACCTCCTCGACTCTCGTCCTGCAAACTCGTGTTCACGTCGGTCCGCGATACATTCATAGCGGGCGCAATGCCGCACAGTACCGCGCAACCCAAGGACACAACCACGGCAAAGACAACAACGTTGCGGTCGAGGCTTAGCGGTACGGCGCTGATCGCTTCGTTAAAAGTCAAACTCGCCCGAAGAAAATAGATACCCCAATTGGCTAGCAGAAGACCGAGGCCTCCGCCCAATAAGGCAATGATCAGATTCTCCGTCAATAATTGACGAACGATACGAAGCCGGCCGGCCCCGAGAGCGGTGCGGATTGCCAATTCCTTGCGACGCCCAGCGGCTCGTGCCAACAGCAGCCCCGCAACATTGGCGCAGGCGATCAAAAGAACAAACCCGACTGTTGTCATGATAACGGCCAAGGCGTTACGAATACTGAACGCGTAGACCAGAAAATCGGGTAGCGTACGCACGGCGACGCCCCAGCCTTTCTCAGTATCCGGGAAATTCTGCTCTGCACGCCGTGCCAGGGTGGTCAGTTCCGCGCGAGCCTCCTCAATGCTCACTCCCGGGCGCAGCCGGGCAAACAGGTACAAGGAATGGTTCTTCCGTGCTTCGATCGATTGATCGGCGGCGTTCACCAGGAGTGGAGTCCACAGTTGTGGCGTGAAGCCGAGCAAGTGGAAGGTGTCGGGCATGACCCCAAGGACCGTGTAGTTTTCCCGATTTATTCGAATCGTCCGGTCGATTACCGAAGCATCGGAACCAAAGCGGCGTTTCCACAAGTCGTGACTGAGGATGACAACGTGGTCGCGACCCGGCTGGTCTTCACCCTCAACGAAAGTGCGCCCGAACTGGGTAGAAACGCCCAGCACGCCGAAATAATTTGGTGTCACGGCCGCCGAGTGCAGTGCTTCGGATTGTCCCGGTGTGGTGAAGTTCGCAACGCGATTTTCATCCGAAGCAGCGGTATCCGAGAACACGTGGTTTTCTTTGTGCCAGGCAAGATAATTGGGTGCGGAGACAGGGCTCGCGTCTGGTTGAAAATTCCGGCCAGGATCGATGGAAGTTACCACCGCCACACGTTCTGGATCCTGGCCTGGTGGACGCCGAAGAAGAAAGGCGCTGACCAGGCTGAACATTGTTGTGTTTACCGCGATACCGAGAGCCAAGGTCAGGACCGCCACCACTGTGAAGCCGGGATTCTTGCGAAGTTGACGAACCCCATACTGGCAATCGGAAATCACCGAATGAAGCCAATTGCCGAGGCGCTGTTCGCGGACCTGCTCCTTCACCTGCTCCACGCCGCCAAGTTCCATGCGCGCCGTGCGCAGCGCCGCGTCCGCGGACATCCCCGCACGAACGTTCTCATCGATCAACAATTCGAGGTGAGCATGCACCTCGTCATCAAGATCAAGTTCTACGTGGTGGGAAGAAAACAGATTTCTCAGTAAGCTTCTGACTTTTACGGACAGCGGCATGGTGGACTCCTGTCTACAATGTTTCCAACGCCTGGGCGATCGCCAGGGAAATGCGGCCCCATCGCTCCGTTTCAACTTCCAGTTGCTTCCGTCCGGGCCTGGTCAGGCGGTAGAACTTCGCGCGGCGATTATTTTCCGATTCGCCCCAGAAAGAGGAAATCCAACCCTCTTCTTCGATACGGTGTAGGGCGGGGAACAGCGAGCCTGGCTTGACGACAAAGGCCCCACCCGTGATCTGTTGCACGCGACGCGAGATTCCCAATCCATGCATCTCTCCCGCAACGAGCGATTTCAGGATGAGCAGGTCTAAAGTTCCCTGCAAAAGTGTGGTCGGTTCAGAACTCAAGGTATCTCCTATCGTCATTCTATAGGAATTGTGGAGTGACTCATATAGAATGTCAATAGGAGAGAGGCTTGAAGCGGAAGAAGACTTTTGCCTACAGCAACCCAAGATGATCTGGGTACTTTGCCTGTAGAGAACTCACCAGTACCTCAAATTCGCGAACGGCGCGCAGATTCTGCAGGCAGGGGTCTTTCAGAAAAAATGGCCAACACGCGAATCCTGTGCCGACGGTACGCTCAAGCCACTGAAACGCTTCGTTTGGCCGTCCAAGGACAGCCAGTATGCAGGCAACCTGATAATAGGTGTGGTGAGCGTGGCCAAAAGATTTTGGACTGGCGCAGGCTTGTGCCAGGCATTGCAGAGCGCGGTCCGCTTTGCCTGTCAATGCGTAGAAAAGCCCCAGCGAGCTAACGATGAGCGGTTCTTCGGGCAGTCGCTGCATCGCTTCATCGAGTAGGCGTTTCGCCAATTTCCAATCTCCCTCCATCATGGGCGGCTGGGGGGCAAAATACACCGGATACTTGTTATTCGGATTTTCGGCTCGCCAGGCCGCAATCTCTTCCCTCGCCAGTTCGTAGTCGCGATTCCAGATATAGACCTGGACGATACTATGGCTTACCGCCTTTTGCGGATGAAACTGCCGGGCCCTCTCATACATTTCTCGGGCGTGGTCGAGAAGTCCGACGTGGGCCAGGATTGTGCCAAGCCGGTTGTAGCCATGGGGCAAATTGCTCTGCAAGGCAAGCGCCCGCCGCAGCTCAGCAATGGCTTCCAGATGTTGGAAGTTCTTCGACGGTCCCCATAGGAGAAAGGCGTTGGCCACATGTCCTTCGGGGAGCTCGGGGTCCAATTCAAGTGCGCGGCGGCAGTGAAATTCGGCCTTCTCCAGCCAAATGCTGGCAGGATCGAATTCGAAGTGACGCGTTGCGCATACAAAGGAAAGAGTCGCATGGGCGAGGGAGAAACTCGGATCTCGAGCGACCGCAGTACTCAAGTGTTGGGCCGCCTGTTCCAGCAATATCGCATCTCCCGAAGAGCTAAGCCGGTATCCTTGCATGAACTCTGAATATGCCAGCGGGTCTTTGCTGTGTCGCGGGGGACGTTTTTCAGCTGGGAGCACGATCGTTCTGTTCAATGCAGTGGCAATTTGTTTCGCGGTCTCGTCTTGAAGGTTGAACAGACCCTCCACATCGAAATCATATTTCCGAGAAAAAAGTGGGCGTTGCAAACCAGAGTCAAACAGCTCCATCGAAAGGCGCCGTTGCCCCTTCGACTCAAGAATCGCTCCGCGAACCACAAAGCGGACACCCAGACGGGAAGCGATTTCGGAAACGGGAATCCGTAGTGGCACACTCAGAACCGTGGAAGTTGGCAAAACGTCGAGACCCTGCAAGTTGCCAAGCCGCGAAACCAGGGAGTCGGCAAACCCTAGGCTCACACCGAGGTCATCCGATATATTTCCTAAAACCAACAGCGGCAGCACCGCTAGCGATGATCGTTCGCTCCAGCCGGGCATGCGTTCCTGGCCTCCCTCGGCGATTGCGCTTCGTTCTGTTTCGCGAAGGCGCAAACGAGCATCGACCACTCGCAGTGGACCTATAAACCGGTACCCTTTGCCTACCACCGTCTCTAGAAAGCGCGGTTTTGCCGGGTCGTCGCCCAATGCGGTCCTGATTTTTCTTACAATGTTATTTATATTGGGTTCGGTATCGATGAAGAGGTCGGAACGCCACAGTTTGCTAACAATCTCTTCGCGAGACACCAATTGATCTCGCCGGGCGACCAGGAATATGAGTAATTCCATGGGCTTTTTTTCTAGCTTCACGCGTCGTCCATGCCGGCGAAGTTCGTAGCGCCCCAAATCGAGCTCGATTTCCTCAATTGCGCGCTTCGTGCTTCGCATAAGGCTCACGCGGGGATTATCTACTAAGATTCAATAATTTGCGACGATACACGAAAGATAGGCAAAAGTTATCTGGTTTCAATTGAAACGAAACGGATGTTGGCCGATCATGCTCTCCGATGGAAATCCAGCAAGGGAGACAAGAATCATGAAACGAATCGATTACCTGACGATCCTACTGGCGGTGCTGTTGTGCCTGACAGGAGTGCTCGTCACGGTTGCTGCACAGACTGCTTCGTCAGAAAAACATACATTCACCCCGGATAGCATTCCCTACGGACCGCCACCTGCATTCATTGCACCAGGAGCGCAACTCGCCGTGCTCGAAGGGAATCCTGGGGCCACCACCGGAGATTACACCGTTCGACTGAAAATGCCCGCCGGATATCGCATCGCGCCACATTGGCACCCGTTGCGCGAAAACGTAACCGTACTCTCAGGCACACTCAAAGTCGGCATGGGAGACAGCTTTGAGGAAAGCAAGATGGAAGCCTTTCCGGCAGGTAGTTTCGCTTTTCTCGATCCGAACATGCATCACTATGTGATGGCTGACGGTGAAGTCGTGGTTCAGGTGCACGGCGCCGCTCCGCTCCAGTTCAACTACATCAATCCCAACGACGATCCCAGCCGCAAGAAATAGTTCCTTGGGCCGGGCGTCAACGACGATTGTCGCAGCTTAGGCCGCCGAAAACTTGGCGGGATGCTGCAGCTGGAATCCAGTTGCGTCTTGATACGCTTTTGCCAGAGACAGCAGTTTCGCTTCGCCGTAGAGTTGGCCCAGGAACGTCAAACTGGTCGGCGTTCCGGGCCCACCCGAATTGCGGAAGTCGCCAGGGGCGTCGCTCGGATCTTTCGGTGCATCGGGTCCCCGGAATCCATTTGGCAGGATGACCGAGGGATGACCGGTCAAATTAGTGATTACCAATTGGTCGCTTTCCGTGGGCGCAACGATGACATCCACTGTTCGAAATACCTTGGCCACCGCTTCCATTGCCAACCGCCGGGCTCGGCTGGCCTGGATGTATTCCACGGCTGGAATAAACCGCGCTGACCGGAACGTGTTGGGCCAGTCGTACTCCTTCTGTGAAGTCAGCAGTTTGTCTCGCCCCGACCTGGTCAGTTCGTCGAAGGCCGCAGCGGACTCCGCTGTCAACATCGTGACCATCGGCCAATAGGGGAACTTGGGCATATCCACTGGAATGAGGTTCACGCCCATGGCTTTCAACTTCGCCAGCGCGGCCTGATCGAATTGCCGGTCGTACTCCCCGCGTGCTTTGCGTATTTCCTGACGCTTCTTCTGTTCGTCCCGCTTCCGCTGCTGTTCGGGTGTGGTCGCCGGTGACTCCTGTTCGGCCTGGGGCGGTTCCGTTGCTTGCTTGGGCTCAAAGTCCGCTTTCAAATAACCGACGCGTAATTTTCTCCAATCGAGCTCTGCGTTCCAATTAAAGGCGACGTTTTTGACGGTTACATCCCGCCCATCGGGCCCGTAGATCGCATCGAGTACGATCGCACAATCTTCCACCGCGCGACAGATTGGTCCCAGCTTGTCCATGGTCCATGAGAGTGCCATTGCTCCCGTGCGCGGAACCAGTCCAAAGGTAGGGCGTAGCCCGGTGCAGCCGCAACGCGTGGAAGGGGAGGAAATAGAGCCTAACGTTTCCGAGCCAATGCTGAACGCCACGCATCCCGCTGCCGTCGCGGACGCCGGACCGGCCGAGCTTCCGCTTGATCCCTGTTGCGTGTTCCACGGATTTCGGGTTATCCCGCCGAACCATTCGTCGCCTTGGGCCAATGCGCCGAGAGTCAATTTGGCAACCAGCACCGCGCCCGCTTTATCGAGTCGATCCACGACCGTGGCATTCTCGTCGATTACCTGGCTTTCGAAGCCGCCGGCTCCCCAGGTGGTGCGATATCCCTTCACCGCCAACAAGTCTTTTGCACCCCAGGGTAATCCATGCAACGGGCCGCGATAGTGGCCAGCGACAATTTCGCGGTCCGCTTCTTTGGCCTGCGCTTTTGCACGGTCTTCGGTCAGCGTAACCGAAAACTGGAGTACGGGATCGTACTTCTTCAATCGTTCCAGGTACATTTCTGTCAAGGTCATCGAGGAGACCTTTTTAGTACGCAGCAGCTCCGCCAGCTCACGCACGTTCAGGAACGACAGTTGCTCGATGTCTTTCGGAGTCGTTGCTGACTTAATTTCTGGCGCTTTGGAGATGTGCATCGGTTTGCGCCCCGTTTCCAACGTCATGCCGGGCAGCAGCGGGTCGAAAATGATGGAAGGCTGTACAGAGTTCGGCATGTGCAACGCATAAATCTGCTCATAGCCCTTCGCCTGGTCTGTTAGACTCTCCAACATCATCTGCTTGTAATCTTCTGCGATAGTTAAGTCTGCAATTGCTGCGGCGTTGTCGATCATCTCTTTGGTGATTTTGGCCTTGCCCTGCGCTTGCGCCCACAGCACGCCGGGGAACAACGTTGCCGAGAATCCCAGCGTGGAGCAGGCCTTCATGAAGTTGCGGCGGTCCAGCATGATCGTTTTCCTTTCGGATCGGGCTTTGAACGTCCGAGCACTATACCACCGCTTCCGCCCCTCTATTTATCTTCGTATTCCTTTTCTTGGTGCGCGAGCGTATCTTCTTTTGGATCGATACGTAAACGCAGGGTGATTGTGGAGTAGGGAGTTGTCAGTATGAAAATCCTCAAATACCAATTGGGCCTGATCGCTTCGACTTGCTTGTTTCTGAACCCGGGACCGGAAGCGCTGCGTGCTGGCCAATCCGTTTCTAGCACTGGCAGAATCGCACCAGCCGGACAGATGTTGTCTCCGCGCGCGGATCATAGTGCCACTTTGCTGAACGATGGTCGCGTGCTGATTGCCGGTGGCCTCCTGAAAAACGGGCGCTTTCTAAAAACGGCCGAGCTCTATGATCCGCAAAAGGGAAGCTTCGTCGCCACCGGCGAGATGATGGCCGGGCGTGTCGGTCAGGCCGCAGTTTTATTGCAAGATGGCCGAGTACTCGTCGCTGGCGGCTGGACCTCCAGCGGGCCGACAGCCAGCGCCGAATGGTACGACCCACGAACAGGCAAATTTTCGGTGCTGCCGGCCATGACGACTTCCCGCGCGCGGCCCACGGCAACCGTGTTGCTGGACGGGAGAGTGCTCATTGCCGGTGGCGGACACAGTGACCGCGAAGGTTTAAAATCCGCTGAACTTTTTGATCCAGCCACAACTCGATTTATACCTACAGGTGACATGAACGTGGGACGAATTGTGCACACCTCCGATCTCCTTCCCGATGGCAAAGTTCTGATCGCTGGGGGGATGGATCAAAACCAGGTGACGGCTTCTGCGGAAATGTATGATCCTGGTTCGGGTAAATTCAGTTTGGTTGGTTCCATGAAAACTGCGCGCTACAAGCACACCGCGGGTGCCTTGCCGGACGGCAGGGTGTTGGTCGCTGGCGGATCGGATGCTCGCGATGGTGCAGGCACGTCCGCGGCCGCTGAATGTTACGACCCTAAGTCAGGTAGCTTTTTCGATGTGTCACGGATGGTCAACGCGCGCTACAAATTGCCGGAACATGCGGCGGTGCTCAAGAATGGCGATGTGCTGGTGGCCGGTGGAAACGCGAAAGCCGAATTGTTCGATTGGCGGCAAAACGTCTTCCACGAAGTCAGCGGAGGCACTGGCCAGCCGCAGTGGTACCTGAGCGAGACAATGTTGCCAAACGGCGACGTACTTCTCGCCGGTGGGTATTCCAAGGACTATCAAGCGACGGGGCAGGTTTGGCTCTATCACGCGAATTAAGAGCCTCGCCTAGCGGACGAATCATTCGCCAGCTTGTCGAGCGTAATCCAGTTTGGCCATCTGGTGCCACGAATCCGGCAGCTTCTCCTCGAGTAACCAGGTGTAAAGATCCGCCCTCTTGCGCGTGACTGTGACGCGTAGACCGGCAGGTTTGTTCTGGAAGTTGTTTCCCGCAAAATAAACCTGGAAATTGTCACCCTCCATTTTTAGGGAACCCTGCGTAATTGCGCTGCTTGCGTCCATGTACCAGAGTGACAGAGCGGATTCCGTCGGGTTCCAGAAGAAATTGCCGTCGTAATTCTTAATTACGCTGTCCTTCATCACAAAGTGGGTAGTGAAGCGAAGAAATGCATGATTGTCCGCCCATTGGTAGCGCGTTTCAATGCGCAGCATTCCCGGACCAAGTTGCGAAGCGTCGGTCGTCCACACGCCCCCCACCAGCCACGCAAGGGCATCAATCGGGCGGGCAGAGTCTGTCTTAGCGACAGCTGGCCTTGCTGGAGCTGCCGTTGCGGAATCGGCGGCCGCAGCTTTTTCCTGTCCGGCAGTCACGGACGAGCTCAACAGCAGAAGAGTCCACGCGATCGCAAATTGCTTCATAAAGTCTCCCGGGAATATTTAACTGGCCGCCACAAATTGCAGTAGTGGTCCGTATTCTGCACTTTGTAGGAACTGGTAATATGTCGTGAGCAGATAGGCGACAAACTGTCTCACGGTGCGACCCTGAGCCTGACGGCGAAACGGTTTACGGCAAGGATTGTCCAGGGCAAGCTGCGCTGGCGAAGCCATACCTCCGGAATTCAGTCCCAGAGCGTTGTTCAGAGTTCCCCGGTCCGCATGCAATACGATTGCCGTTGAGTGCTGAGCGCGCTCCGGCGTCGCTGACGTCCGCCCGCATGCGGGACAGTCGTCCTTGCGGATCGCGTCGGCGGTTTCATTTTCCTCCGGGGAAACAACAATAACGAGCTCGATTGGTTCTTGCTCGGGAACGGAAGTGCGGAGAATTTCGCTGGGATGGGCTCGGAGCAGAGCGGAATGCAAGCTCATGAAAAATGCACCAAAAAAAGCAATCACCACCAGCGCCACGATCGGTTTGTAGGACATTCGTTTCTCTCAAAGAAAAGGATTGCAAACAGGAATAGAGTAAGCCGAAAATAGAATGTCTGAAAGGACATTAATCCGGCATTATGAGACATACCGCGGACCGACCGAATTCAGCTGGGGAATGATGAAACGCAGACACATTGTACTGGTTGGTTTTGATCGCCTCACGGCCATGGACCTGGTCGGTCCCATGGAAGCGTTTGGCAGCGCGCAGGTGAGATCCGCCGACGGAGTCCGTAAACCCTGTTATCAGATTACAGTGGCTGGCCTGGCGGGGAAGACCTTCCGTTCCGAATTTGGGTTAGGGCTTGTGGCGAGCTGCCCGCTGTCAGCAGTGCGAGATATAGATACGTTGATTGTGCCGGGTGGGAGAGGATTGCGGGAGCCAAAAGCAAATACCCGATTATCGGTGTGGCTTCGTAAGAATGCTTCTGGAATCCGACGCATCGCTTCGGTGTGCACCGGAATTTACGGCCTAGCCGCTTCGGGGCTGTTAACCGGGCGGACCGTTTCAACCCATTGGCGATATTGCGCTGATGTTGCCGCGAAGTTTCCGGAACTAAACGTGGACTCAAACGCACTGTTCGTTCACGACGGAAAGTTCTGGACTTCCGCCGGAGTGACAGCCGGAATTGATCTTTCTCTGGCGCTGATCGAAGAAGATTTTGGCCCCGAGATGGCACTCTCTGTCGCACGGGAAATGGTGGTGTTCGTAAAGCGTTTGGGTGGACAAGAACAGTATTCAGCGCCGCTACAATTCCAACTGGAATCGCGCAGCCGGTTTGCGGATCTGTTGCCATGGATGCTGGGTCACCTGGACCGCGACCTTTCCGTCGAGGTGCTGGCCGAGCGAATGTTTTTGTGTCCAAGGCAGTTCACACGTCGGTTCAAACAGGAAATGAAGGCTACGCCAGGATCCTTTGTTCGGCGGTTGCGCCTGGATGAAGCGCGGAAGCGCCTGGTCGTGAAGGGAAGCACGGTTGACAATGTCGCCCGTTCCGTCGGTTTTCGAGACGCCGACAATTTTCGCCGCGCCTTCGAGCGCAGCTTTGGCATCGCTCCTTCCATCTATCGAAGCCGTTTTGTCGCCCGCGGCAATGCCTGAGCGACACGGCTGACTGTGACAGAAGAACCATTCACTCTATGTGCTAGCATGAAGATTCACGTGAACAACAATGTTTAAAGTGAAAAGGAACGCGCGCATCTTGGGGATAGAATCCTCTTGTGACGAGACCGCCGCAGCTGTTGTCGTCGACGGGCGCCAAATTCTGTCCAGCGTTGTCGCTTCGCAATTCGAGGTTCACCGTAAGTATGGCGGCGTCGTACCAGAACTGGCTTCACGCGAGCATTTGCGCCAAATTGTGCCGGTGGTGCGCGCTGCGATGAGCCAGGCAGCCATGAAACTGGAACAGCTGGACGCCATCGGCGTGACGCAAGGTCCCGGACTTGTGGGATCGTTGCTGGTCGGAATCACGTATGGAAAGACGCTGGCTCGAGCCCTTGGCAAGCCTTTAGTTGCGGTGAATCACCTGGTCGGGCATGTCCATGCGGCTTTCCTCGAAGCGTATCAGGATGGCGACGCACCAAAGCTGCCCGCCGTCTGCTTAATCGTTTCAGGTGGTCACACCGTTTTGTATGAAGTGAAGCTCGGAGACGGGGTGGAAGGATTTACCTTTCGCCGCATCGGCCAGACGCGCGACGATGC
Organism: Candidatus Acidiferrales bacterium; assembly: GCA_963741165.1. Lineage (GTDB taxonomy): Bacteria > Acidobacteriota > Terriglobia > Acidiferrales > UBA7541 > Acidiferrum. Next base: position 176,689 of record CAVUHB010000008.1, read on the forward strand.
GGCCGGCGAGGCCTACGACAAAGTGGCAAAACTGCTCGGCCTCGGCTATCCCGGTGGGCCAATGCTGGACCGCCTCGCAGCGGCAACGCCTGCAAGCACTGCCGCCCCGGTGAAATTTGGACCCACCAAGACGCGCGGGAATCCGCTCGATTTCAGCTTCAGTGGCCTAAAGACCGCTGTGCTTTACCACGTCAGAGAGCATCCCGAATACAATGAGGAGATTCGGCGTCGTGAAGCAGCTGTAGCGGAGGGGAAGCGAACCTTTGAAGATTTGCTGCCCCTCTGCAGCCTGCAAACCCTCGGGTTGATCCGCGAATTTCAAAACGCTGTGGTTCGCGATCTGTTGGAACGCACCATGACCGCCGCGGAAGAATGCGGTGTCGAAACGATTTTGGTTTCCGGCGGAGTTTCGGCCAACCGGCAGTTGCGTTCCGCGTTTCTTGAACGCACGAGAGGCCTACAAGTCTATTTTCCCAATCGAGACTTGTGCACCGACAACGCTGCCATGATCGCCGCCGCCGCGTTTGCCAAGTACCGCCGCGGAATTTTTGCCGACCTGGAGCTAGACGCACTAGCCAGCATGCCGCTGGCCTGAGTGGTAAAAGGCAGAACGCCCGGGTGCCGGTCTGTAGCCCAGCCAATCCCGCTTCCCCACTGCAGCCCTTTTGCATGGAATAAAAATGGGCGGCACCGAAGCGCCGCCCAGAGGAATTTTGCCAATTAGAAAAATCTACTCGAACTTCTCCATCATAGTCGGAAATTGCAGCTTGGCCTTAGCCAGGGACTTTACTACCAGTCCTTCGGCGTTTTCCGCGGTCAGGTTTCGAGCGGTGGCCATTTCGCTGACCAACAAATACTTTGCACGCTCGAGCATTTTCTTTTCGCGGAAGGAGAGGGGCTTGCTGCAACTGAGGGAGACCAGACTCTTTAGCACGACCGCTACTTCTAACAGGGAACCGGTGCGCATTCGCTCCGAATTCTCTTTAAAGCGATGTTTCCAGTCGTGATGCGAGTTCAACTTCCCCTTTTCGAGGAAACCAAGGACTTTGGTCGTGTCGTTGGAACGGATAACGGATCGAAGGCCAACGGCAATCGCGTTGGTGTGTGGCACCATCACGCGTAAGCCACTGGAGACAATGCGGATCATATAATAACGTTCAGTCCTACCGTTCAGTACCCCAAAGCTCATCTGTTCTACAACACCAACACCATGATTCGGATAAACGACTTTGTCGCCAATCTTATAGTCCATAGCTAAGGTGTTCCCCCTAGGAGATGAAATGAGTGTATGCAAATGTGAGCTAAGAGTCAAGATATATCCAGTGGAATGAAGAAGATAGCGGCGGTGCTCAGTCAATTTGGCATTAAAATTGCTCAGGCGCCCGACTGCCCAGTGGATTTCCTGGTGACAGTTCTGGTGCGTTTTTCTGAAAAGTGAACACTCGTCGCTTATTGCCAGGACAATTGCAAATCGTTTAGATTCATGCGGAAAGGTAATATTCTCTGGAGACTCTGGTAACGTAAATGATTACTCTCGCCATCGATACGTGTGACTCGAGAGGGAGCGTTGCTGTGCGTCGGGACGGGCACCTTCTCTCCTCGCGAAGGCATAGCGACCTTGAGTTCTCCAGCTGGTTGCTTCCGGCGGTCGAGAGTTCGTTAACGGCGGCAGGAACTAGTTTTGGTGGCCTCGATGTAATCGCTGCCGCAACTGGTCCCGGATCGTTCACCGGTGTGCGCGTGGGGTTATGCGCCGTAAAGGCATGGGCCGAGGTCTACTCCAAGCCAGTGATCGGAGTGTCGCGCCTCGAAGCCCTGGCGAGGCAGGCCACTATCGATGGCTGGATAGCAGCCAGCTATGATGCCCATCGCGGCCAACTTTTCGGCGGGTTGTACAGGCGGATGGAGAGATCCTGGACTCCTATCGAACAAGAGATGGTCATCGCGCCCCCTGAGTTTCTTGGATATGTGACTGCTCATTCCAGAAATGAAGCGGTGCAGTGGATCTGCCTTGACCCGGAACTGATCGTTGGTTTGCCAGACTGGCAATGTCAAGTGGCGAACGGTTCTTCGTTACGCACGACAGAACCTTTTGTGGCAAATCTGATCGGCGAATTGGCGGAGCACAAGGCTGCGCGGGGAGAATTCACCGAGCTAGTTCAACTCGACGCCAACTATGTCCGTCGCTCGGATGCAGAGATCTACTGGAAGGGGCCCGCTCAACGTGTGGAACGAACGCGAGACCGCTAGTCCCAGAGTTTTGATTAGGCGGATGATTGCAGAGGACATCCGCGCGGCCTGGCAAATCGTTCAGGCCGCGCCGGAGGCCGCGGAATGGTCCGAAGGTTCGATCCGCAACTCCCTGCTAGACCAGAAAACCACGGCGTTCGTGGCAGTCTGTGGCGGACAGATCAGCGGCTGCATTTTTGGCGTGTACCTCACTGGCGAGGCAGAAATCCTAAATCTCGCCGTGAAGCTTTCCCGTCGTCGGGAGGGCTTGGGGCGAGATCTTGTTCGCAGCCTGTTGGCCGAGTGGCAAGATAAGCAAGTACAGAAGGTGTTTTTGGAAGTTCGGGAATCTAACGCTGGCGCCATCAAACTGTACGAGGGATTGGGATTCGGGCTGGCGGGACGAAGGAAAGGATATTACGCCGCACCTGAAGAAGACGCCCTGGTACTGGAGCGACCACTTTCGAAATAATCCACAGTTTGGTACCAGATAGCCCTTGACGTGGGGTTTCCCGGTGCTAGTCTCGCCTCATGTAGTGGTCATAATCCAGTAATGAGGAGGACCGCGTGGCCGAATTGCAGCGTAACCCTCGGGACGTAATAGTCGAAACAGACGTTGAGTATCAACGTCTGAGCGAGAAGCATCGGCAGTACGAAGTAGAACTTCAGAATCTCACCGGATCGCCCTACCACAATTCTGAAGACCTCATCGAAGAAATCCGATTAAAGAAGTTGAAGCTACATGTGAAGGACGAAATGGAACGTCTGATTGCGCGCCATAACGTTGCGCCCGATCGACGATCGCAGTAGCCACCCAGTTATCGCGCTCACCGTACAAGTTTTGTCATAATATGACCAGAGACCTCCCGCGCTTCTAAACGCGGCGGAGAAGGGGAGGCTATGGTCCGCGAAGGGTATTATTTCGGTTTACCTCCGCTACTGCTGGGCTTGCTCGCATTTGGATGGGCCACACGAACTGGCGTAACGGCTGGGAGCGTGCTGGTGTTTCTCGCGCTATTCGTGTTTTATTTCTTTCGAAACCCGGAACGCGCGATCCCTTCCGAACCTGGCGCTATTGTTTCGCCCGGTGATGGCCGCGTCGTCGTCCTGAAAGAGGAATCCTATGCAGGTCGACCGGGGATACGGATCAGCATTTTTCTGGCAGTCTGGAACGTGCACGTGAATCGTTCGCCCGCCGCTGGCACGATCACACGGCTCGAATACAAGCCCGGAAAATTTCTTGCCGCTTGGGCGGACACCGCCTCTTTCGAGAATGAACAAAATGTGTTCACTCTGGCGAGTGAACATGGCGAACTTGTGTTCAAGCAGATTGCCGGCTGGGTAGCCAGGCGCGTAGTCTCTTGGAAGAAAACGGGCGATGTTGTCGCACGCGGCGAACGTGTGGGACTTGTACGCTTCGGGTCCCGCGTGGACATCTGGATGCCGGAAAACGCGGACGTGGCTGTGAAGGTGGGACAAAACGTGAAGGGTGGGTCCTCTGTTCTCGCGCGGATACCTGGACCTCTGGGTGCAAAGACCGGCGGTTCGGAATCGTCTCGGCCAACGCAACAGAAAAAAGAGCAAGGCGGAGGCCCAGCGTAGTATCTTGTTGCGGGATAGAAGAAGAGGCCATGGCGGAAAACGAACAACAGGAATTGCCGTTACACGAAAAGCGCATCAAAAACCACCGTTTGAGGCGCGGAATTTTCTTATTGCCAAGTCTGTTCACCGTAGCCAACTTGCTGTGCGGTTATTACGCGTCGCTAGCGGCGCTACTCGGCAGGCCCGAAGATTTTGACCATGCAGCCAAAGCCATCGGGATCGCCATCGTTTTTGATTCGCTCGACGGGCGCGTTGCGCGGATGACCGGGACCAATACGGAATTTGGCGTACAGTTTGACTCACTGGCGGACGTGGTCAGTTTTGGAATTGCACCGGCAATTCTAGCCTACGCCTGGGGTTATCGGAATCTTCCGGGAGTTGTTACAGGTGGCGCCCACGCCCTTGGTGATGCAACTTGGCTAGGCGACATGGCGTGGCTCTGTTGCCTGACTTTCCTGATCTGCTCAGCCTGGCGATTGGCGCGGTTCAACGTGCAAGGGATGGCGCCGGGCGGGTCGAAAAACTTCGTGGGTATGCCCACCCCCGCTGCGGCGGGCATGGTCGCGGCTATCGTTCACGCCTGCCACTGGATCGGCCCTATCACCGACAAGAACTGGGCAATTGCCTGGTTCGCGTTGATGGTAGCGCTTGGCGGCTTGATGACCAGCGCGGTGCGTTACTACAGCTTTAAAGACATTCCTTGGGCGCGCAAGCAACGCTCCGTCACGATCATCCTGCTTTGCTTGTTTATTGGTGTGGTGTGGAGGTATTCGGAATACGCGCTGGTCATTTTCGCCGGCAGCTATACGCTGATCGGCATCGCACTACATGTGGTGCGCTTCCTGCGGCACCGGATGGTAGCCAGGACTGCCTGACCCATGCCTGTTGACCGGAATTCCCAGAAAATAGTGATTGCCGGGGCTTCGTCCCTTCTGGGGCATGAAGTAAAGTCCTTGCTCGAAGAAAGCCGCTTTGCTGGGTGGGATTTCCATTTGGTGGATGAAGACGAAACCGCAGGCATTCTGACGGAAGCGGGTGGCGAGGCCAAACTCATCCAGCGTGTAGAAGAGGACACTTTTCGCGGCGCGCGTTTCGCGTTCATCGCCGGTTCCGCTTCCTTCGGGAAGCAATGCCTTGGAGCAGCGAAAGCGGCGGCTGGCGCGGTGGTTGATCTGTCTCACGCCTCGCTCGAAGATCCGGATGCCACACCGTGGTTTCCTAAAATCGAGTCGGTGAGCGGTAGGATCGCAAGTAAGGACGCGCAGACATTCAGCATTTTTTCGGTAGGCGGGACGGCCATCACGAGTCTGGCGATGATGCTGCAGTCCCGATACGGATTGCGCCGCATGATTGCCATCCTCTACGAACCAGTTTCTGAAACGGGTCGCGCAGGCATCGAAGAGCTGGAAACGCAAACATCGCAACTCCTTTCGTTCCAGGGCATCGGTTCGCCCGTTTTTGGGACGCAGACAGCGTTTAACATGCTCCCGCGCTATGGAGTGGAAAGCAGAAAAGAGCTAGGCAGCAAATTGCGGGAGATGCGCGCTGAAATTTCTGCGGCAATGAGCGATGGGGAAGAGGATGCCAAGATCTCCGTGAATCTGGTACATGCACCCGTATTTTACGGAACCACCTTCAGTATTTGCGCCGATCTCGACCATGACATCGACGCGCTGGCACTGGCGGGCGCCTGTCAGGATGCGGGATTCGTCATCGTGCCAGAGATGGACGCTGGTCCCAGCAATGTGAGCGTTGCGGGCGAGACGGTTGTGTACTTGCGTGAACCCCAGCCCGAAATGTCTCGCGAGAGAAGTTGGTGGTTCTGGGGTGCGGGGGACAATTTACGTGTGCCGGCATGGGGTGCTGTAAAGCTGGCGGAGTGGCTCGAGTCATGAGGACGTGGCGGGGTCTTTCTCTGAAAAAGTGGCTGCTTTTAAACGCAGCGGCCACAAGCGTCTCTCTCATGAGCGGTTGCGGTTACCACGTGGCAGGCCACAGCAGTTCGCTCCCGAAGACCATTCATGTGATCGCCGTCCCTGCGATGGAGAACAAAACCACCAGCTATCGCATCGAGCAGAAATTGACGGCCGCAACGATTCACGAGTTCCTGGCGAAGACGCAATACCAGGTCGTTTCGGACGCCGATGGTGGAGACGCCGTCCTGACCGGAAAAGTGGTCAGTCTCGAAATCATTCCCTTGCTCTACAACAACACCACTTCCAGCACTGGAGTTCAAACGGCCCAGGCTACCGCCATGCTCATTACCATGCGCTGCGATGTCACTTTCACGGATCGCCTCAGCCAGAAGGTTCTCTATCACAACGATAATTTTGTCTTTCGCAATGAGTATGAACTGTCCTCCGACGTGCAGAGCTTCTTTCAGGAAGGCGACCCCGCAGTCGATCGCATGGCCCAGGATTTTGCATCTCGACTAGTCACTGCGGTGATGGAGAATTACTGATGGCGCGCATCTCGCTCGAAGAGCTTTCCGCTCGATTGGACCAGGGTAAGAAGCTTCCGGGTCTTCTGCTGTTGGGAGATGAGCCCTACCTTCGCGACAAATGCCGCGCCGCACTGATCAGGCACTTCGTCGCAGAGGCCGCGCGTACCTGGGCGGTTTCCCGGTTCTCCGCCGATCGCGGCGAAACACAAGCGGCTCTCGACCAGGCACAGACCTTGCCGATGCTTTCCCCGAAGCAAGTCGTTTTTCTCGAGGATGCCGAAGCCATCGAGAGCGTAAGCGAGAAGAATCGCAAGGAAACTGTGGATGGAATCATTGCTTACCTGAAAGATCCAGCCCCTTTCACGGTTCTGGTGATCGAAGCGGCAAAACTCGATATGCGGATGCAGTTGGGCAAACACCTCGCCGAAGAGCTACTGGTCGTAGAGGTCGGCACGGGAGCTAACCAAGAGGGTCGCCTCGCCGCCGCGGTGGAAGTGGCCAAGTCACTAGCACAAGAGCAGGGAATTGAACTGGAAAAGGGTGCGGCGGAAGAATTGGCGGAACTGGTCAGTGGCGATTTGCTCCGCCTGCAAACAGAAATGGAAAAGCTATCCACCTTTGCCGGCGAGCGAAAGCAAATCTGCAAAACAGACATTGCTGCACTGGTAGTCTCCGAGAAGACCACCACCATTTGGGAAGTAGCGGGTTTCTTGGCAGCGCAACAGCCCAAGCAAGCTCTGGAGTTCATCCATCGGCTGTTTCAAGAAGGTGAAGCCGCATTACTGATGTTGGGGGGCATTACCTGGATGTACCGGAAAATTGTGGAAGCCAGCGAAATTCGCGGCGCGACCAACGGCTGGCAGGCCGCGCGTGCATTGGGCATGAGGCCTGAACAAGCCGAAATTGCCCTGCAGTGTTCACGCAAGATTTCGAAAGAGCGTTTACTGAAAGGTTTGCAGGCTCTGCGTGATGCCGACGTTCAATTGAAAAGTGGACGAGACGAGCGCACCGTTATGGAATTTCTGGTCTGGGAGCTTAGCGGCTCTAAAGTGTCGGTCCGCCCCTAACTACCCGACCAATCCGCCAGAACAATTTCAAAATGCCTTACTTTCTGGTCGTGCTCCGCCAAAAGCTCGGCAACCTCACTGGCGACAACGGCCTTCTCAATATCGACTCCTGCAAAGGAACGAACCGCATCAAGCGATCTCCAATACGATTCGACCAAAATCTCGCACTGCTCCCCACGAAGCCGCACGGAAAGCGTTGCGCCCAGGTATCCAGCAATAGTGTGGAGTTCGCGGAGCACGTTCCCTGTAAAATGCTCGCGATACTGGGGCCAAAGTTCCTTGCTTGTGCGTGCCGACCACGTCCGAACAATTTCCGTAGGGTGCTTCGGAACAACCGGCGCCGGCGATGCCTCGTTGCCAGTCACCACATTCCACGGCCGTATTTGCCATTTGAGTACCAGACCGTTGGTCACATACGGATCATTTCTCACAAATGACTCCACCGTCTGTCTTTCCTTGGTATGGAACACAAGCAGCGCGAGATCGGCCGGGTCGCCCAATGCGCCGCCCAATATCAGTTCACCGCGTGCGTAGGATTCGGAAACTCGCCGCAAATGCTCCCCACGAAAGGCAGTACGCCGGCCGACAAAATCGTCGACAACTTCATAGAAAACAGCGAAGTAGAGCACGGCAACCTCCTAAACGTATAGCAGCCAGTTGTGCGTATCGGCTTCTTTCCCCGTCTGAATCGCCACCAGTTTGGTGTGCAGTTTCCTTGCGATTCCGTCGGCATTACCTGTCTCGATTTGCGCTTCGTCTCCGCGGTACCCGATGGCGGCAATCGGTGCGATAACCGCCGCCGTGCCAATACCGAATGCTTCCTCTAATGTGTGCGCAGAATGTGCGGCGAATACCTCGTCCACCGTGATAGGGCGTTCTTCGCAAGGAAGCTTCATTTCGCGCAGCAACGTCAGTACCGAATCGCGCGTCACACCCGGCAGAATCGTCCCCGACAAATTCGGTGTGACCGCCACTCCTTTGATGACAAACATGATGTTCATCACCCCGGACTCTTCCGTTACCTTGCGGTCCTTCCCGTCCAGCCACATCACGTTGTGATAGCCCTTGGCTTGTGCGAGCTTTGCGGCCAATAACCCGCCGCCGTAATTACCCGCAGTTTTCGCATCGCCCGTTCCGCCAGGAAAGGCACGAACATAGGTTTCTTCCGCCAACAGTCGAATCGGTTGTGCAAAATAGGGTCCACCCGGCGCGGTGAAGATCACCAGTCGATAAGTTTCCGCCGGCCGGACCATCAACGATTCGTCCGTTCCAAAATACACTGGCCGGACATACAGCGAGCCGCCTTCCCGATGCGGCACCCACTCGCGATCCGCGCGGATCAGTTCCAGCAGGCCCTCTTTGAAAAGTGATTCCGGAACTTCGGGCATGGCCAGCCGCGCGGCGGAACGATTCATTCGTGCATGATTGGCCATGGGACGGAAAAGTGCCACGCGCCCATCAGGCTGGCGATGGGCCTTGAATCCTTCAAACAGAGACTGGCCATAATGAAAAGCGGTAAGGGCGGGGGAAACTGACATCGGCCCGTACGGCACCACGCGCGCGTCTCGCCAATCGCCTTTGCTGTAATCCGCTACAAACATGTGGTCGCTGTAATTTGTGCCAAAAGGCGAATTCTCGCGCAGTTCCTCGGTCAGGCGGGATTTGTCGATATGAGTTACGGCAATAGACTGGGCCATGTTTCTCCTCGATTTTACGATTCCTTCACCCCAGCACAACCGCTGCCGTCGTGCCTGGCGACTGAAGACAAAAAAGGCGGGCAACTTTAGCAGCCGCCCGCCTCGCAACTCTTTTGAAGCGTTCTTTAGGACTTTGCGGCCTTCGTTTTGATCTGATTGTAGGCCAAGTTAAGTCGCGACTTGTAACGGTTCGCGGTGTTCTCGTGCAGCACGCCCTTGGTGATGGCCTGATCAATAGCAGACATCGTGGGATGCAACAGGTTCCCGGCGGCAGTCACATCCCCCGCCGTAATGGCTGTGCGCAGGCGCTTGATAACGCCGCGAACACGCGTCCGGTTGGTGCGGTTCACTTCCGCCCGTTCACGGGATTGCGCCGCGCGTTTTAGTACTGATTTCTTCTTTTTCTTGACTTTTCTTGCCTGACCTTGCGCCATCTATCGCTCCTTAAGCTCTTACTTCAATCTTATATTTTGAGGCGATACCCCAGCATTGTCAAACGATTGCGTTTCGACGCAGCGGGCCAACTTGAAGTGAAGGGAGGTGCTGGCAGCCAGCTGCGGACCATCCGAACGGTGGCCTTTGCTAGCTTATCGGACTGCTCCGTTCAGAGATGGTTCTCTCTTGAGCGGGACGGAAAGTTCCACGACAGTTGAACTGGCTATGGGACCGGAGTGCTTTTGTCACCGAGTACCTTTCATTCTCCCCGACCTGTCCAGCACTCCAAAACGGAACGTTTGGAAACCGCTGCAATGCCTTCTCGAATTCTATGGCCCAATCAAGTTTCGGGGAAACAATGACCGTGCCAGCCTTGGCGATGTATCGAAGTATCCGGTTTTCAGAAAATAATGCCATTCCTTCCCTAAGCAGGCTAATGCTCGCAAATCTCGGAGGAATTATGACTGTTCCGGTATCGTCCAGGAAGCCCTACAAACCAGGCTCTACGCCGCCGTCTGGATGTTGAACGTGCATGGAAACGCCGGCAAGCCCCTCGGAAAAGCCCGTCAGGAATTCAATTCTCTTTCGACATTCCTGCAAACGAATGGCATTCTATTCCGCTGAATTTACGTAACCAGCCGGTACATTAAGTATTTTATCCTGCTCACCGTAGCCTTCGACCAATCCTTCAGAAAACCACAGTGGCGTTCCAAATTGCGATTTAATCAAACTGTTTCCATTCTTATCGATGAAACCAAATGGCGGGCTTTTTCTTCTAGTTTCACGCTAGCTGGACCACTTGAAATGTCCGCTGTTAATGCAATTTGGGGCTGGATCACCATCGCCCCGATCGAATCGTTTTTATTTAAGGGACTGGCGCTGTGAATCGACTTTCTTCAACGCGTCATCGAGCGAACCCTGAAACACCAAAATCTTTATCTCCATCGCCGCACTCGCGCCGACCGCGACGGGAATCTCCGGGTCCACGTGTTGGCATGTCAGCTCGGGGTTACTCCACACGTTACCGGTTGTGCGTGTGAAACTGGCTACCAGCCATTTGTGGTCGCTTGAAAACGTTGCGATCAATGGTTCGTCGACGGCACGCGACTTGTTGTAGTACGTGATGCCATCATCTCTCGTTTCTACTTTTTTGGCTGGAATCGGCCACGTGTACGAGGCTAGATATCGCACAGGCAGCCATTGGTCGAGCGGCATCGTTAACCGACTCGGCGTCTCTGAGGCCAAGAGATCGAAGCCATCCTTATGGTGAACATACGTCCGCTCAAGCCGAACATCGTGAAAGATGGACGTGAGCCTTGGATCGGTGGGGGCGTATACCATTTCATAAGCAACCTTGGATCGATTGTCGAACTGGTAGCGAAAGCGCACTCCATCGGCTTCAAGCGTAGCTCTCGCGATCATGTGGAGACCGCCGGCGAAATCCATTTCATACTGAACTGAACTGCCGACCTGCCGCCAAGCTGGTCGGTCTCCGTGCTGGCCTGGTTGAAACTGAAACAGATGTTTCCCTTCCGTCTCTCCGACTTGCCGTACCGTGACGTGCTCCGGGAAAATCACCTCGATTGCTCTATCGCTAACTGGGTGACCTGGAAGTATGACGCGTAGCGTTGGATAGCTGTTTTCGTCAACCACATACAGCCGCATGCCGCTGGCGTTCTGGACGGCGGGCAGAACTTGCGCATGGAGTCCAACCCAGAAGCTAGTCAAAAAGCTGCACAGCAGGAGTCCTCGCATTGCTCTCCCCTCCGTGAGCGAAATGACAGCCCACGCAACATTACATGCGCAAGGATACAAGAGGCGGCAATTGCTTCAAAACCCTGTTATGGGCCTTGTAATTTTCAGCCGTAGGTCCTTCCATGAGAAGGCCGGTTTGCGGTCACCGGGCCGTCCACCCACCATCAATCAAAATTGTCTCGCCGGTGATTAGCGACGCGGCGGGAGAGGCTAAAAACACAACCGCGCCTGCTACTTCCATCGGCTTGCCGATACGGTGTAGCGCAGCGATGCGTTCCACTGTGTCGGCTCGAAATGCAGGATCAGAGAGTGCACTCTCCGTTCCGGGGGTTTGGATGAATGTGGGCGCCACGGCGTTCACCGTGATTCCGTACTTGCCCCATTCCACGGCCAAGCATTTGGTCAGATGAGCGATTCCCGCCTTAGTCATGCAATAAATGGATTCCGTCGGCAACGCCACAAAACCTGCTTGCGAGCTCATGTTGATGATCGTGCCACTCTTCTGCTGGATCATGCGTTGACCTGCGGCCTGGCTAGCGAAGAATGTGCCTTTCAAGTTCACGGCAACTGTTTCGTCAAAGTCGTCTTCGCGAACATTCTCGGCTGGATTATCCGGTGCGATGCCAGCATTGTTCACAAGGATGTCGATCCGACCGAATTGTTTGGCAACTTCGCCGATCGCGGTGAAAATCTGCTGTTTACTGCGCATGTCCATCTGAAGCGGCAGGACTTTTCTTCCCATCGCCTGAATTTCAGAAGGCAGTCCCCCGATCGCCTTTAGATCGCGCAGACCGAGCGCGACATCTGCTCCTGCATGTGCCAAAGCTAGCGAAATTGCCCGCCCCAAACCTCGCGCAGCTCCCGTGACCAATGCCACTCGCCCACCTAATCCAAACTGTGGATACTCCATTGCGTTACCTCCATCACTCAATTACTAGCTCCTAGCACGCCGGTCGCTGGATGCTCGAGTATCTAAGATCTGACGGACAATATGAGCAGTGAGATTTTAACCGACAAACAACCACAACGCCTGAGTAACGCGGCAGAATAGTCGATGCAATAAAAACTACTCGGGTCGCCCAAGTTTCCGAGGGGGCGAGTGCTCCTGCAAAGGAGGTTTCCTGCCGGATGCAGTTGCATTGGGTACCAGGACTCATGACTCGGATCAAAGCGCAAACCGCGTTTGGTCATAGGAATACCAGCCGTGCGAAAAATCGTTTGCGCCCACAGGCATGCGGCAAGTGTTGAAATTTGCGCCTTTCGCGGGAGTGAAAAGTTCCTGCAGAATTGACTCTTGATCGCCTTCGCTGCGTGCCTGCAGCAAAGTCCAGACAAGTTCGTTGAAACACTAGAGCTTTCCACTACGGGTTGGCTACTCTTCACATTTACCTGCACATCCAGATCGTCCCAGTTCCAGCAGGCTTCGCGCATCGGCGTGGTTTGCCGCCTAGAATTTGCCGTGGTCGTAGCGAAAACTGCGGAAGGATTTGGAGGAAGGACATCCTGGACCTGAAGAAATTCGGCCGTCGCGGAAACCGTCAGCAGTGCGGAGGATCCCAACGCAATTGTCGCAGTCTGTTTGAGAAGCGTCCGCCTATCGAACTTGCTCGACTCCCTTGTCGGTTTCATCCTCGCTCACGCTCCTCGTGTTTCATGAATGTAGTTGGAATGACAAAGCGGCGTAAGGCGCGCAGGTTGCAAATTGTGGGCACTTGCGCGTCGAAGAACATTACCGGGTCAAACTGCTGGAAAACAGGGAAGTCTGTCGCTACGCTAAACCTAACGCAGAATGCTACGGATGGATTCGCACCGGGGGAGATGTCTTTGCCAGATTTGATCAAGCAGACCACAAACGGCATCCCTACGACCATTGCCGGCGCTCGCACGAAGAAGCAGGAAGAGTTGCGCTTGCTCATCAATTCACGCAATCCCATTATCAGCGTCGAAAGCGAGGAAGAAGATCGTTTCACGCGTCTTTTGGTAGGCGTTGCTTCAGATCTCGGCGTCTCGCTATACATTTGGAGCGTCACCGCAGGACTCGCTAAATGGGGCGGCGCCGCCCTGTACAACTCCGACCAGCCGGAACAGGCTCTCACAAACATCGCCACGATCCAGGAGTCCGGGATTTTCCTACTTAAGGATTTTGGGCGCTATTGTGATAACGACCGCATCAGCCGTCGGCTCCGCGACCTCGCGGATGGCTTCCGCACCGCGCGGCGTTCCATTGTCATTCTTGCCGCCAGCATTCAATTACCAAAAGAATTGGTCGCCGACGCCGCAACGTTTCAGTTGGGCTTGCCCGTTGCCGAAGAGCTCCTCCCGGGAGTAAAACGTGTTCTCGCGGAACTGAATCACGAGCAAGGCCTCGCAATTGCTCTCGACGTTGTGGGGATGACGCAAGCCGCGAACAATCTGGTTGGATTACCCGAAGAAGAAGCCCTGCGTCTCTTTCGCAAATGTCTGCTGAGGCATGGTAAAGCTGATGCACAGGTTCTGAACGATGTCCTCGATGCCAAGCGCCAGGCGTTGCGGTCTGAAGGATTGCTGGAAACGGTGAAACGCGATGCTTCTTTCCGTGACGTTGCCGGTTTGCAGCGGCTGCGCGAGTGGATTGGCAAACGCAAAAGTGCCTGGACGCCGGAGGGCCAGAAGTTCGGACTTATCCCTCCGAAAGGCGTATTGATCATGGGTGTGCAGGGCTGCGGAAAGAGTTTGGCGGCCCGTGCCATCGCTGGGGAATGGAACTACGACCTGGTTCGCCTGGATGCCGGAGCGCTCTATGACAAATACGTTGGCGAGAGTGAGAAGCGTTTGAGGAAGGCATTGGAATTAGCACAAAAACTAGCTCCCGCGGTTCTCTGGATCGATGAGATCGAGAAAGCTTTCGCATCTGCCGGCTCGAGCGGTGATGCCGACGCGGGACTTTCCCAACGCTTGCTGGCTACTCTGCTAACCTGGATGCAGGAGCGCGAAAGCGGCGTTTTTCTTGCCGCCACTTCGAACAACATCACGATTTTGCCCCCAGAAATGGTTCGTAAGGGCCGCTTCGATGAAATCTTCTTTGTGGATCTGCCTTCAGCGAAAGTCCGTGAAGCTCTTTTCGCCCTGCATCTGAAAAAGCGCGGAAGGGACCCCGGAGATTTCGAATTGCCAGAACTCGCCGCGTCTGCCGAGGGATTTGCCGGTGCCGAGATCGAGCAAGCCATCGTTTCCGCCTTGTACACCGCCTTCAACCAGAAGCAGCCGCTCTCAACAGAAATACTGTTAGCTGAACTTCGGGCGACGCACCCGCTCAGTGTTACACGCGCGGAAGAAATTGCCGCGATTCGTGATTGGGCCAAAGGCCGCGCCGTGCCTGCTGACTAGGCTGCGACTTCGCTGTGCATTCAACTTACTGACAGCAAAACTAAAAAACGGCCCAGCGTGAGGGGACGCCGGGCCGTGAAGCAGTAGCTGCGGGTGCTACTTCTTCTGGGAAAAAGCAAGAGGGAAGTCGAACACCAGATCGCCCACCGGCACGCGCAATGATAGTTCGCGTGCATTGGCATCGCGCTGGAACCATATTACCCCTGTCGTCTTCTGCCCCTGGGCCAGCTTGCTATGCTTCAACGCCAGTTCTGACAGTTCGGCGCCTGCATATGCGCTTGCACTGTTGTTGGAAGAAGTGGTTGGCACGGTGCGCTCCGTGAAATAGTTGGGAGTCGAGGAGCGGGAGGAGCCGGTGTTCAGGTGCACTTCGGTGATGTGTGCGCTTGCCGGTGGCTGCGCATTCGCTTGGGTCAGCAGCACCTGGTGGTTTACCACACCCGTGAGCTTCGCTGCATCCACCGAACGCAATGACTTCAGTCCTGGCTCAAGTTCATCTAGGGTAATCAGCGCGGGAAGAACTTCGATCGCTTTGTCTGCAGCGTTAGAGATGGCAATCGTCGCGCGCAGCTTCCAGCCCGAATCCTGCAGCGATACCTGCACCGTGATGCCATTTGCCGTAGCAGACTCAACGTTATAGCCCTTGGCCATGAATTGATCGCACCCTGATGCCCCAGCCTGCCAGCGCACAACATTGTTCACTGGCGTGGCGGTGGCCGTTGGCAGATCTACCGGGGCGGTGTGGACGGGGCTGTCCATATTTAGATACATGCGCGCAACAAAACCTTCTTTGCCATCAGCTCGGCGAATACGCGCCGTGTATCCTTCGCTGTCGGAAAGTAAGGTAACGGATTCGTTGCAACCCAAGACGGCTACCACACGCATCGGGAGCGACTGTTCCGCATCGGCGGTCATTGGTACGCTGGTGATGCCTGGGCAATTGATGTCAGCACGCGACGCTGGTGCCACACCCGCGGCACTGCTTGCTTCGTTTGTGGCCAGGGCGGGCAAGCTTGCGAACAGCAACGCCACCCCTGTGATCATCTGTTTTGTGAACTTGCACATGGCACGATTCCTCCCTCAGGCATTACGCAAAATATCAACTTCACATCTGTAATTGATGAGGTGAGTTTCAGCCTTACCGTCGTTTGCGTCCATAGCTCTGGCGTACCAGAGTACAGGTAATCAGTTGCCAACTGTCCTTGGCCCGTAGGAGGGGAAAAGGTACAGGCGAATTCCTTTCGCTTTCCTTGCCACTCTCATCGGAAGCGGGCTGCAAACCAAACTATTCCACAATGGATCCGCTTGCCACGCCGCGGTCTCGGACTTCAGCCGTTTCGCAAATCCATTCCACTCACAGAATTCATGGTGCTGTAACTTGACGGTGGCGCAGGGGTGCGCTACGTTGATTGTAGTTTCTCCCGTGTTCTCGCGCTGAGCAGCACAACTTTCAGGAGGAATCCCATCGGCCACCCGGTTCGAACAGCGGTACAACCTTCCAAGTGGATGAGACGCACGATACACATTACCGGAAAAATTGAACCATTCTTTGGCACCCTCGACGAAAATATTCGCTCGCTGGAAGATGCCTTGCGCGTGCGCACGCACTTGCACGATTCGCGTCTGACGGTCGAGGGCGAACAAGAAGGTGTTGACCAAGCCGTGCGCATCGTCGAAGAGTACAACCATCTGACCCGGCATGGTCGCGTGCTCGCCAGCGCCGAAGTCAAATCCCTGATGCGCGTTGCCACCGACGAACCACATGAATCTCCGCGCGGTATGTTCGAACATGGCAAGACGCGTTCCTTCGGCAAAAAGCCTGTTACGCCAAAGAACGCCAGTCAGAAACGCTACATGGACGAGATCGAATCGCATGACATGACCTTTGGCATCGGTCCCGGCGGTACGGGCAAGACCTATCTTGCGGTGGCCATGGCTGTCAGTGCGCTTCTTACCAAGCAGATGAATCGCATCATTCTCGCCCGTCCCGCTGTCGAAGCTGGTGAGCGTCTCGGATTTCTTCCCGGCACGCTGCAACAGAAGATTGATCCGTACATGCGTCCGCTCTACGACGCGCTGTATGACATGCTCGACGCCGACAAACTCGAACGCTTCCTCGAGAAGGGAATCATCGAGGTTGCCCCTCTGGCCTTCATGCGCGGCCGAACTCTCAACGATTCCTTCGTAATCCTTGACGAAGCGCAGAACACCACCAGTGAACAGATGAAAATGTTTCTCACGCGTCTCGGTTTTAATTCTAAGGCGGTGATCACCGGCGACGTCACCCAGATCGATCTGCCGATAGGCAAGAAATCCGGGTTGATCGAGGCTATGGAAATCTGCGGACGCATCCCCGGAATCAGCGTGACGCAGTTCGGCGAAAAAGACGTCGTTCGCCACAACCTGGTCCAGCAAATCATCCGTGCCTATGAAGAACACGACATGGCTAACCCGAAAAGCGGGGGAAATGGAAAAGTTCCGACCGCGGCGAAAGCACCGGAAAAGGCCGCAGCCTCCGACACTTCGAAGGAATGAAACACAAGCGACGCACAGCTAAAATCGAGAAAGAGGAACGCGTGCCGGTGATCGAAAATCGCCAGAAAGCGGTTCGCGTTGAGGTTCGCGCCGTGTTGGCGTTTACCCGGGAGCTCGAAGGGGAATTGGGACTGGGCGCGGAAAGCGTCGCAATTCGCTTGGTCACCGACGCGGAAATGGCCCGTCTGAATGAAAATTACCGCCACAAGAAAGGAACCACCGATGTCCTGTCGTTTCCGGCGGAGTCACGGCGGCGGCCGGGCACTCTTAAAACTCATCTGAAGAAAGTACGGGGCCGGCAGCTCGGCGATATCGCCATCTCGCCAGTGGTGGCAAAGCGAAATGCGAAGTTGTACAAACGCAGATTTCCGGAAGAACTGCAAATTCTGATTCTTCATGGTGTTTTGCATCTTTTGGGATACGATCACGAGAAAGATCACGGGGAGATGAATCGGGTGGAGATGCGCCTCCGGCGCCGACTGGGAATCGCGTAATGCTGCAATGGAGTTACGTTTACATCCTGAGCGTTCTCGTCCTCGCCCTCGGTCTGCCCATTTTTTCCTATCTCACTCTGATTTATCGCGAACTCGGCCGCATCACCACCGGCCGCATCCACGAGCACCTAGACATATTTGAATCGGAGATCGAGCCAAAGCTGAAAATCAATCGACGCAGCGGCGGCCGCACTTTCCGTATCCTCGGCCATTTCTGGTTGGCCTTTGTGGTGTTAGAGACCACTCGCGGCGTTGTCTACCTGGTTCCAAATCCTTGGGAAGCCGGCGTCCAATTCCTCGTTTTTCTCACGCTCGAAGTAGTAATCGCAATGCACTTTATTCCAGATGTGCTGTTGTATCGCACCGCCGGCCGTTGGTTACTACCGCTTTTGCCCGTGATTCGCTCGGCTATGTGGCTGGTTTGGCCGATTCGCGTTTTCCTCGAAACGGCCGAATCGCTTGCCCGCATTTCGGAACAGGAAGTCGAGCGTAGCGAGGAGCAACGCACCGAAGAGGGCATTGGTGCGCTGGTCGAAGTGGCCGAAGAAGAGGGCATCATCGAACCGGACCAGGCGGACTTGATCGAACAGGTGGTGGAGTTCAGTGACAAGCGTGTGCGCGAAGTCATGACCCCGCGCCCGGATGTCGTCGCCATGCAGGTGGACGCTTCACTGGAGGAGATGCACGAGAAGTATGTAGAGACGAAGCTGGCGAAGATGCCTGTCTTTGCAAAATCTTTGGATGACATTGTCGGCGTGGTTCACGTCCAGGATTTATTGCAGATTGCTGACACTGACCTGCCCAAACGCAAGGTCCGTGAATTGATGAAACCCGCGCTGTTTGTTCCAGAAACCAAATTGGGCTCCGATCTTTTGAAAGAAATGCGTCAGAAAGGTCAGTCGATGGTCATTGTTATCGATGAGCATGGCTCGGTAGCGGGCATTGCTACGGTCGAGGATCTGGTCGAAGAAATCGTCGGCGAAAGCAATCCAGATAACTTGACCCCTGCCCCCGACGCCGTGCGCGAACCGGATGGCAGCCTGGTGCTGCGCGGCAGTATGTCCATCCGGGAAGCCGAAGACTTGCTTGGCATTAAGTTTGGTGAAAATGTCGATGAGACGGTAACTACGATTGCCGGCTTGCTCAGCACCGTTTCTGGAAAAGTTCCCGCTCCCGGCGACAAAGTAAATCTAGGTGGATTCCGCTTCGAAGTACTTGAATCCAACCAGCGCAAGGTACTCCGCCTACGCGCCAAGCATATACCCGCTGCCCACGGCTAGTTTTATTCGCCGCTACGCAGACTCAGTGCATTCCATCAGATTGCACCTCCGATTTTGACCGCGGTTTCGAGCGCTTGAATCATCAATGATTCATTAGACTCCTCCCGACGATTGCCAGCCTGGCTCCGAATCATTCCTTGTTACTCTGAATTGTAATGGAATGGAGCTACTTCCACGATGCCCAGCAGGTTGTCCAATTCTGAAGAAGCAGGACTATTCGCGCCACCCGCGACCTGGAATGGAGCCACCTACGTCGCGCTATGCGCCTTAATCCTGGTATGGGCCGTGAAGTTCTACACCACTTGGGGTGCCTGGGGCAGCTTGAGCAGCGACAGCGGCCACGAAATGTATATTCCCGCGCAATTGGCGCAAGGGAAGGAACTTTATAGGGACATCTGGTTCATGTACGGACCCGCCTCCGCATATTGGAACGGTTTGTTGCTTCGCACCTTCGGGATTCATTTGTCTGTTCTCTACTGGGCCGGATCATTGTCCGCTCTGGCCAGCGCCATTTCTCTATACCTAATCGGCTTACGGCTTTCCTCATGGCTGATTGGCTGGACCGCGGGTGCTGCCCTCCTGCTTGAAGCATTCCATCCCACAATTTTCTGTTTCCCTCTTCCGTACTCATTTGCAGCTGTCTACGCCTGTCTTGTCGGCTGCTGCTTTCTTTGGATCGCCGTAGTTGCTGTTGATTCACCGCACTGGGCCTGGATTGTCGCCGCTGGTTTGTGTGCAGCCATGGCGCTTCTCGAGAAGCCTGAGTATGGGGTCGCTTGCTACGGCACGCTTTGCGCGCTGATCGTCGTCCGCGCCTTCTGCCAACGCTCATCGAGATCGATTCTTCCGGACATTGTCGCTACAGTTCCCGGAATCGTACTCTGCCTGGGCGTAATTTACTGGATGGTGTCCATCAAAGGCGCTGCTTTCATTACCCACGAGAACATTCTCAGCTGGCCCAGCAGTTATTTCATGAAAAACTTCGGCAGGAAATGGCTCGAAGCCAACGGCTTCACCATCAATGCCACTGCCTTCACCGCAGCGTTTTGGCGAGGCGTCGCTCCGGCAGGGGTCCTGATGATCGCGTGGAGCTTTCTCTGGTGGAAACGCCGCGATCGCCAATCCATACTCGTGCGTGCCGCTTTGGTTCTTGGTTTGATCCTGTTCGTAAGGAAAAGCATACTGTTCGTTAGCCCGCTTCCGGTGCCGCTCGCGGAGCGACTCGCTGCCATATTCTTTCCCCAGGATATGGTGCTCTATGTCGTGATCGCCACGATCGCCGTCTGGATCTTTTTCTTCCGTGGCCCTGCCAAAATCCGTCCTGCAATCCCGATCGTCATGACCTACGCCTCCCTTTCCGCACTACGCATCCTGATGGGCATGCATCCGGTCGGATACCCGATTTTCTACAATGGTCCGGTTATTCTTTGTTTTTTACTATTGCTCTGTCTCATTGTTCCGCGCTATGCGCACCACAGACTCAGGGCGTTTGGCGGACGAGCTTTTATCTGCTTTTGCTGTCTGTTGACGGTCTATCTGACCAGTGCGGGTCTGGAGTCCCGCGCCAGAAATTATGAAGTACTGAAGACGGATCGTGGCGACGTTCGTACCACTCGCCACGTTAAACAGAATTACGAAGCGGCTTTAAAACTTATGAGAGAAAAGGCGGCACGTGGCGAGGTGGGGCTTTCCGTTCCCGAAGACGTCAGCCTTTATTTCCTCGCTGGGACGCAATGCCCAACACGCGTCTTCCAATTCACCCCCGGCGCCGTAGCGCCGGGCAAGATGACGGACGAGACTATTCAGGAAATTGAAAAGGCTCCTGTTCAATATTTGATCTGGTCCAATCAGAGTTACCCGGACTTTGGAGTGCCGATATTCGGCAAGGATTATAATCAAGAACTGGGGGATTACCTGCGCGCTCACTATCGCCGGCTTGGCCCTCTCACCAGCGGCACAGGTCCGGGCTGGAGCGCCGAGGTCTGGGAGCGCATTCCAGCTTTGTGATGGTTGACTACTGAAGCCAGCACAGCTCTTGCGAGCGTTATCCCTCCGACTTCCTATACAACGCCTCAAAGAACCGCGTTTGCACCGCCGCCGTTCTACTCACTATCTTTGTCCAGTCCCTCGGACATGGATAATCCTCTTCCCTGTGTGTGACATTCTCGAACAGGACCTTCGCTTCTTTCCACTCTTTGATGTACACATGCCCGCCTGGCTTCAGCACCCTATCGAATTCCCGAAAATAATAATCGATCTGCTCCTTGCGCATTTCATGCAACGAAGAAATATTCAAGATCAGATCGATCGATCCCGCCGGCAGTGCGGCCAATTGACTAGAGAGGAGGAAAATCAGATCCGACTGGGCATACTTATCGGCTACCTCTTCGAACGCTTTGAACTCCCTGTATCGAAAAATGCTCCGAGATGGAAATAACCGCGAAAGATATTCCTGGGCAACCCAGAGTGCTGGCGGAATGTCGACGGCCACGTATCTCACGCGGGGCCTCAATTTCAAAATTACAAACGCGTTTCGCCCATAGCCGCCACCCAGTTCCAAAACTGTTCCCTGCTCATCGGCAGGGAATCCTTCCTCGAACGATTCATATTCGAGTAGGGAATTGCCCAAATCCTGGGAAACGCGCATGCGTTTGCGGGGCGTAACCATAGGTGGACCGCCCAGTTCCGGCTCGCAGAGTCCTAGTAATTCAAGCGAGTGTTCCCCGCGCAGGATGTACTCCCACAATAAATAGGTGAGTAACCCATAGGAAAACGATTGCAGTGCGTTTGGAAAATAACGGGCGCCGCAAAATCGGAAAGTCTTGCCCATCGATCGAAGCGTCGCCGCGATGCCCACCTTTTTACACAAATAAATGATCTGGCTGTCCCACGGGAAAATACGCGCCCAGGTAAAATAGTTCAGAGCAATAGTCCGCTTGAAATTGTCAAACCCCTCCTGCTTCAACTGCGCCAAATTCATCTTGTTCAATTCTTCCCAATACCGGGAAGGTTTGACTTCGGAAGTTGCGTCCGACAGCCCACGGAACATTTCATCAATGCGGGCCAGGTCTTCCGGCCGCAATTGTTCCCGCTTGGCACCCTGGTTGGCCCGTATGAACCATTCGCGGAAGCGGTCAATCAGCATTTCGCCACCACCGGATCGTGTTGGCCAGTCCGGTCTCTAATGCAAATCCAGGTCGCCAGCGTAGTTCACCCGTAAGTTTCGCAACATTGCCCCACCAGCGGTCAGGCGGCGAGACCGAAGGTCGCACCCCGAGGCGAAGCAGTTTCGGGCGCGCAATCTGTCGTGCAATCTCGCTCAAAACCACACGCAGTTCCACAGACTCTCCCGATGCAATGTTGATGGGACCTTGCGCAGTGCTTTCCAGAAGCGCCACAAGAGCAGCCGCCACATCCTGCACGTGCAGAAAATCCAATATCTGCAAGCCGTCGGAACACAAGGCAGGCTCGCCCCTCAGCAATGACCGAATCACATATGGCACCACCCGCGCACAATCTTCTCCAGGCCCATACAGGTGAAATATCCGCCCCCATGCGGCACTCACTTTGCTGTGGTTGCTCAAGGCATCGAGTGTTTGCTGCAAGCTGTGCTTGCATTGTCCGTAGAACGTCCTAGGAGAAAGGGGAGTGCTTTCCTCTATACATTCCCCAACGTCGCTGGCGTATTCTGCGCAAGTCCCGGCAGCCACCACTCGTTTCCCGGCAGTCGCTACAAATGCCTCGAACAATTCCACGCTTGCTTGCACCCATTCCTGATTTTCCGGTGCTTCCCAAAACTTTCCAGGGACCGCATACCAGGCCAGATGAAGCAGTGAATCAGGGGCAACATTTTGTATCAATTTCGTGGCGTTCCCGCCAGTAAGTAGGTCCGTCTGATGCCAGTGCACATTCGCTGTTGAGCTTGTGGTGACATATGTTGCAGGAATTGTGCGCGCCACGGCGTGAACCTCATAACCCTTCGCCAGCAGCATCGGAATGCACTGCCGGCCGATGAAGCCACTGGCCCCCGTGAGCAGGACGCGCTTCATGGTTTGTAATCAGGCCACGTTCTGTCGCGTTCCGAAAGCATTGGATTTGCAAACGGCCACTTGATAGAGAAGGCGGAATCATTCCAGCGGACGCCGGTCGCTGACTCCTTGTGATAGCTTTCGGAAATTTGGTAATACACTTCGCAGTTCTCCGTCAACGCCTGCAATCCATGCGCGAAGCCTTCCGGAATATATAGCGACGAACGATTCGCCGCCGTCAGTTCCAGCGCAAACCATTTACAGTACGTGGCCGAACCCTGCCGCAGATCAAGCGCCACATCGTAAATCGCCCCTGCCGTGCAGCGAACCAGTTTGACTTCCGCGTACGGTTCCTTCTGAAAGTGTAGTCCGCGCAATGTCCCCTTGTGTACCGTGAAGCTGATACTGCATTGCCTGAGAGAGGTGCTCAGGCCATGCTCTTGAAATTCGTCGGCGCTCCAACTGCGGGCAAAAAATCCGCGCTCGTCCCTTAGCGGCTCGGGTTCAATAACGAATACGCCTTGCAGGGGTGTAGGGGTGAATTTCATGGGAGCACTTCCAACAGCGGAATGGGCAGAACGAACCGTCCGCCCCACTCTCGAACATAGCTATGTTGTTTCAATACTTCGTCGCGGAGATTCCACGGCAATATCAATATGTAGTCCGGCCTGGTCTCGCGCAGTTTCGCAGGTGCATAAATCGGAATGTGCGTTCCCGGCATATAGAGATTCTGCTTGTGCGGGCTGATGTCCACTGCATAGTCGATGAAGTCTGTCCGGATTCCGCAATAGTTCAGCAGGGTATTGCCTTTCGCTGGTGCGCCATAGGCCGCCACTGACTTCCCGTCTCGCTTGGCGCGGACAAGAAAATCCAATAATGCGCGTTTCGTCTCCCGTACTTGCTCGGAAAAGTTGGCGTACGTCCCCAGCTCGCGCAGCCCCGCGTCGATTTCCTTCTTCTGCACCGCAGCCACCTGCCCGGTCACGACCGGCGTATCCATGCCCGCATGCCGCGCGTAAAGTCGCAACGACCCGCCGTGCGTACTCAACTCCTCTACGTCGAAGATCTCTAACCCGTGGTCGCGAAATATTTCCAAAACAGTGCCAAGCGAAAAGTAGGAAAAATGCTCGTGGTAAACCGTGTCGAATTGATTAGCCGCCATCAGTTGCAGCAGATGCGGAAACTCTACTGTAATCGTTCCGGATCTTTTCAGTAGCGTCTTCAAGCCGCGCATAAAGTCCCGGAGGTCTGGTACATGGGCCAGTACATTATTCGCTACGATCAAATCGGCTTGCTTTCCGTCAGCTTTCAATTGCTCTGCCGTTTTCTGTCCGAAGAATGCTGCCAGCGTCGGAATCCCTTTTTGCTCCGCCACCTTTGCTACATTCTGTGCAGGCTCCACACCTAGCACCGGAATGTTCTTCTTCCGGAAATACTGCAGCAGATAGCCATCGTTACTAGCGATCTCAACGACACGGCTGTCCCCTCCGATCGCGAATCTGTTCGAGATCTCCTCCACATACTCGGCTGCGTGCTTCAGCCAAGATTCCGAAAACGATGAAAAATAGGCGTAATTAGTGAAGATGTTTTCGGGAAATGCAAACTGTTCCAGCTGGACTAGGAAGCATTTTGCGCAGACCCATGCATGCAGCGGGTAGAACGGTTCCATCTGGTTTAATTGGTCGACCCTAAGGAACGCATTTGACAGCGGAGACATCCCCAAATCGATGAAGGTATCCACTAACACGGAATCGCAAAAACGACACCGGTGCTCGTTCATGCCCGCGAACTCTCCCCTTGTCGTGTTGCGGACTGAAATTCACGGATTTGTTGTAGCGTTACGCTGCGCAAGTCATCCTGCCGGAAGTACGCCCGGTACCAACGGACCGTCGCTTCCACGCTCTGCTTCAAATTCCACTGTCTTTCCCACCCCAGTAGGTTTTTTGCCTTTGAAGAATCCAGGTTTAGATATTGCATCTCGTGCGGGTGAAAGTTCTCATCTCGGCGCCACTTCACCTCTGGCCCCCATAGTTCGCGAACGAAATCCAGCACCGTCGATACCTGCTTCGCTTCTGACGGTTGGGGACCGAAATTCCAGCTTTGCCCGAAACCGTCCGCATCTTGATAAAGTTTTTCAGCCAACAACAGATAGCCGCCCAACGGATCCAATACGTGCTGCCATGGACGCACGGAATCCGGATTGCGAATCAATAGCTCCTTGCCTACACTGATCGCGCGCATCACATCCGGAATCAGCCGATCTGCCGCCCAATCCCCACCTCCAATGACGTTGCCTGCGCGTGCCGTGGCCACTCCCGCTGTCGTCGTCTGATTGGTTCCTCGGAAAAACGACTGCCTGTACGCGGAGGTAACAATCTCTGCCGCAGCTTTGCTGCCCGAGTATGGATCATTTCCACCAAGTGGATCACTTTCGCGAAATGCCTTTTGGCGTTCGTGGTTTTCGTAACACTTATCGGTCGTAATCACGATAACGCTTTTCACCGACGGAACTTCCCGCACAGCTTCTAGAAGATTTGCTGTTCCCATCACGTTTGTGGCTAATGTGCCGAGCGGGTCACGATAAGATTGCCTCACCAGTGATTGGGCGGCGAGATGAAACACGACTTCCGTCAGTTGTTCCCGAATTGTCGCTCGGAGGTGCACCAGATCCAGAATATTTCCTTCTACGGAATGAATTCCGTCGGCAACATTGCCAAGCGTGAAAAGATTCGGCTGAGTTGGCGGCGCAAGCGCATACCCGGTGACTTCCGCACCCAGACTCCTCAGCCAAAGCGTCAGCCACCCCCCTTTGAAGCCGGTGTGCCCGGTAATCAGAACACGTTTTCCGCGCCAGAACGCCTCGTTCATTTCCAGACCTTCCAGGGCGCTAGGCCGGAATTCCACAACTCTTCGACGTGATTTTTGTCCCGCAAGGTGTCCACCGATTGCCAGAATCCGTGATGTTTGTAGGCGGAAAGCTGACCTTCGCTCGCTAGGCGCTCCATCGGTTCGCGTTCCCAAACCGTCTGATCCCCGGCGATGTAGTTCAATACTTTGGGCGAAAGTACAAAGAAACCTCCGTTGATGGTATTTCCGCCTTCCGGCTTTTCTTGCACCACGTTTACACGGCCGCCTTCCGTAACCAGGGCGCCAAATCTGCCCGGCGGCTGCACTGCGGTCACAGTGGCCAATCTTTTTTGCTCGCGGTGAAATTTCAGAAGGGCATTTAGGTTGATGTCGGCGAATCCGTCTCCATAGGTCATGAAGAAATCCTCATCGCCCAGGTAGGTACGAATGCGCTTCAGCCGTCCGCCGGTCATGGTTTCGCTACCCGTGTCGACCAGGGTCACCTTCCACGGCTCCGCATGATTCTGGTGTGTTTCCATTCTGTTGGCCGCGATGTCGAACGTTACATCCGACGTATGCATGAAATAATTCGCAAAGTAGCTTTTGATCACGTACCCGCGATATCCGCAGCAAATCACAAACTCGTGCACACCGCTGGCCGAATAAATCTTCATGATGTGCCAAAGCATCGGCATCCCGCCAATTTCGATCATCGGTTTGGGGCGCAGGTAACTTTCTTCGCTGATGCGCGTGCCTTTGCCGCCGGCCAGAATCACTGCCTTCAAGGTTCTTCCTCCTTCCGTGAAAGTGTTTTACCGCGAGGTTTCAATACTTGGATTTTAAGTCAACGAAGATTGGAAAAAGGTTGCGGCGGCACGCTTGGTAGCTAATGTGCCAAGCGCTGTTATGGAAACGGTTTATCGACCCTTTCCGGGTGGGACTGTGGCGGTCGCTTCCATCAAGGCGCCGCGACCGAACAGCCAACTGAGTAGCGCCGTGCACAATGCTGGTAAGGCCAGGATCGCGCCAAGCGCGATGGAAAGTGCCACCCGCGCGCTGAAACGATCCATACCCATCAAGAATCGGGTCAGGGTGTTAGATCGGCCCGTGATCCGGTTCAGTGTACTCTCGACCCATCCATACGGATCATGTTCAAACGACGCATAACGCAGTTCACTCAGCTTGAGGCCTGTTCTTTGCAATGTGGCGGCCAAAGTTTGCGGACTGAAATGCACTAGGTGCCGTGGCACGTCGAGATGTAGCCAGCAGGGGCCTGCGAACCGCGATTGCCAACTGGCAAAATTGGGCACGTTCACAATCAGGCGGCCATCGGGTGTCAATCGTCTGGCGCACTCCTTCAGCAGTGCCACCGGATCGCCGATATGTTCCAGCACGTGAAACATGATAATAAGATCGAATCGAGCATCGCTCGGCAGGCCTTCTACTGGCACCGCCGTGATCACGACGCCAGGAGCCTGCCGCGCTCGAGCCGCCGCTTCTTCGTTTCGCTCAATGCCCAGTGCCTTCCACCCGCGTGCTGCAAACAGCGCCAGCATCAGTCCCGGCCCGCATCCAATCTCGAGCACGGAGCCACCCGCCAGTTTCCCGTTTGTCCAACGCGTGACCCGTGCCGCATAAAACGCTCCCAGAATGCGTGTCACCAACGGGCCA
The DNA here is from genome assembly GCA_963741165.1 of Candidatus Acidiferrales bacterium. Lineage (GTDB taxonomy): Bacteria > Acidobacteriota > Terriglobia > Acidiferrales > UBA7541 > Acidiferrum. The sequence goes on from CAVUHB010000008.1 coordinate 204,138, forward strand.
TACCCGCGATAGCGCTTTGGGTAGAAGCGGTCTAGTGAAGCAGGGCGTGGCTCGGTGAATGCAACGTGGCACTCGTTGCATTCTGATACTCGGAAGCTGTCCAGGGTGAGGGGGTCGCGAGCTTCGGGATAGACCACGCGGCCCTGTAAAACACCACAGACAGGGCAGGTGGTACCGTCGGGTGAAATTATGCCCACGGGAGCACTCCGGCTGGTGAGCAGGGAGAGAAGTTCATGCTATCTCTCGAAATAACGGGAAGGTTCCGCCTCACCATTCAACTTGCGGCCGGAAAGTTCGGCAGCCGAAAAAGGTTGGAGCACGCTGCGGGCGTGGTCTACGAAAGCGTTCGGCCGGTGCAGTCCGTTCTTATACGTGCGCGCCACGTATAGGGCCGTAATTGCCGCCGTTGCTCCGACATATCCCGCAAACAAGACGAAGGCTGCAACCGCATACCAAAGGGAATGGGTGGCCGCGTAACCCGCGCCCAGGGCCGCCAGTGCCAGCAGCCAAAAAGGGAAAATGAAAATCGGCAATCGCAGCAACAGTGTGGACGCTGCCAGTATCCCGCCAATCGCGAACATCGACATGCTAAACAAGTTGTAATGCGTAGCGCCCGCAATGCGTTTTTGGCGTTTAAACGGAATCGAGGCACGACGAAATCCCACCCGGCCGATTGAAGCTCTTAGGAAAGGGAACGAAGTGTTTTCTTCCAGGATGGCACTGCGGACTTCTTTCGTGAACAATGAGAATTCCGCCATATCCAGAATTATTTCTTCATCCGCCATGGCGTGCAGAATGCGGTAAAAGAGTTTTCGCGCCTTCTTGATCGGCGCAATTTCTTCGCGGTCGACGCGCTCCCCGTAAACGATGTCGTAGCCTTGCTCATACTTTTCCACGAATTCCAGAATCATTTCCGGAGGGTCTTCACAATCCACATCGATAAATACCATCAGGTCGCCCGTGGTATTCCGTAAACCACATTCCAAGGAAGCGTGGTAGCCGACGTTGCGGCTCATGGTGATGACGTAGGTCGAAGGCCACGACTCACGCACCGTTTCAATCTGTTGTGTCGTGCTGTCGGTGGAAGCGTTATTGAGAAACAGCAAGTCGACCAGATAGCGTTCCGAAAGTTTCTGCAGCACGGGACGTAAACGCGCATAGAACAGTGGAATGACACTTTCTTCATTCCAGACCGGGCAAAGTATGGTGATGCGCAGTAGTTCCATCCCTATCTCATGATCAATAGCTGACTACAGCCTACCAGGTCTGTGCCTGACCATTTACGAACCCGGGTTCCGGCCGATACTTCCGTATGTGCGCATTCTGCCCGACCCCACCTGTGGGCGCAATCCAACAGCTGACCAGCCATGTCGCAAAGAACAATCGCGGTTCTGCCTATCGAGGCTGGAAGATCACCGCCTGCACATCTTCAAACACAACCTTGTAGCGCGGATCCAACCGCAGGATCGACGTCAGCGGCGCATTCTGCTTCGCCAGAATAATATTGGCATGCATCAATTCCGGATCGTCCTTCCATTCCGGCTTGCCGCCCCACACTGCCATCGAGTGTGCCACGCGCTCATCCCCGTGAACATTGGTTCGTCCGTCCATCGACACCAGAAGTCCCGGTACCCGCCAGATCAGGTACCCGCCCCAATTGAAATCGTTATAAAGAGGGCCCTGCAGGTGATTCCGCTCGATGTATTGCGACGCCACTTCAGGAAAATTGCCCGCCACCTGCATCTCCAGCCAAGCGTTCGAGACATCGTATCGCCGCCAGCCCACCATCAGGATAGCTAGAACCGCTACTGCCACCAGCAAGCGTTCTCGCGCAGCAAACAAGGGCCAATCCTCCCGCGCGCTGGCAATCCATCCATCGGCAATCGCGCAGGTCGCTATCGTCGACAAGAACCAGATTTCCTTTACCGATCGCAGAGCTACAGCCGTCGCAAAGACCAGTAATAACGGCCACAGCAGCTTTCTCTCGCGTCTCCACCCAATTGCTGCCGCCGCGCACAGCGCAAGTAGCACCACCAAATAGTGTTGTGGCTGTCGAAAGCTCATCGCGCGCAATTCATCCACGATCAGGAAAACCTTCGGCTCGCGCATAAGTTCCGGAATGATCGAATACACATGCGGTCCGACTGGATTCAGGCAAGTTGCCACAACACTTCCGACCAAGGCGATCCAGAAAGGTTTTGAAGGTGAAAGCGGGAGAGCTGCTTCATTGCCCCAGATAATGCGGTTTAGCAGCGGTTCAGCGGCGAAGACTCCAACGAGAATAAGCCCGTATACAAATTGAATGTGCCAGTTCGCCCAAATAACAAAAATTGGCGCTAGTAGCCACAACAATCGCCACTTTCCTGTCCGCTGTACGGCCAGCAGGATGTCCAATACCACAATTCCAAACACGATCGTCAACATCGATGACCTTGGAGTCACCAGATAGTCGATCACGTATAAACCGGCAGCTGTTAGCGCAATCCTTCGCCAGAAGTACGGCAAAAGCGACTTCAGGAGGTGAAATAGCGCGATACCCAAAATAAGGTGAAAAATCATCTCGTAGACAACTATGCCTGCAAGCCCGAACCATCGATATAAATACTCCATGGCAACGTCAAACGCCCAGCTGTATGCGATCCAAGCATGGCCGGCGCCATAGGAACTGAACGGCTCGGTACTTGGGATGGCGTGGTGGTGCAAAATCCAGCGCCCCGTGGCGATGTGCCACCAAATGTCCGGGTCCGTAACGCCAAAACGCCGCAAAAAAAGAAAAGCCGGCAGCGCGTAGATCCCGATCACGGCGATCAGGCGCGCAATCCGACTTTCCGACAAGTAGGCAAGGCCTATTCGAACCCGTGCCATCGTGCGTTCACGGGTGTGATCCATCCTGCTTTTTTCGGCCGGAGTACGGGTAAGCATTGTTTTCGGCAGTATGGCATAAGGCTATCCTCCACTCCCGGAATTGCTCCCGACGCGTGTCCTCAGAGTAGAGAGGGAAGAGGCTATGACTTCTGCTTGGGTCGCGCTGGTGTTACTCCCAGGACCCTTGCGGCGGTGCTAATTTCGGCCCTAACAATTTCAATGACCCATTCTGCCCCGCCCGCGATAGTATAGGCGCGCTGGTTGAACTCACTTCGAGAGGAAGTTCCTGATGATCTTGCGGAGCCTTGGGTTTGTGCGATGCGTGGCTGTATCCCTCCTTTTGTCGTTCACCACTCTTCAAATTGCCGCGCAGCAACCCACCGACTCTCCCTCGCCTGGTGTTGACATGCAATGGGGAGTGAAAATCCCGGCGCGCGACGGTGTCACTCTGAACTCCACCATTTATCTGCCTCACGCGAAGCAGGACCCACTCCCCGTGATCTTCACGTTTACTCCCTACATTGGTGACTCCTATACTGACCGTGCCATGTATTTTGCCGCGCATGGCTATGTCTACGCGCTCGTCGACGTCCGCGGCCGCGGAAATTCCGGCGGCGAGTTTTGGCCGTTTGAAAATGAGGGCAGCGATGGCTTCGACGTCACCGAATGGCTGGCGAAACAACCCTTCTGCAACGGTAAAGTAACTATGTGGGGTGGTTCGTATGCCGGGTTCGATCAGTGGACCGTTGCCAAGGAATTTCCTCCCCATCTCGCGACCATCGTCCCCGCGGCGGCTGCCCATCCGGGAATTGATTTTCCGTTTGGCTTCAATATTTTTGCTCCCTACGACATGCAGTGGCTTACCTTCACCAGCGGCAAAACCGGAAACAGCAACACTTTCGGTAACAGCGAGTTCTGGGGTCAAAAATCCCGCGAACTCTACAATACGCATGCCGCCTTTGAAACCTATGACAAACTTGTCGGCAATCCATCCCGCGTCTTTCAAAAGTGGCTGCAGCATCCAGTCGCCGATGCCTACTACGACGCGATGGTCCCCAACGCCGATCAATACCGGAAACTCTCTCTTCCCATTCTCACCATTACCGGCCATTACGATGGCGATCAGCCCGGCGCGTTTACCTATTACAAACGCCACATGCAATATGGAAATGCCGAGGCCCGGGCCAATCATTATTTGATCATCGGCCCTTGGGACCACGCTGGCACGCGCACCCCGAAGCGTGAAATGGGCGGCCTGAAATTTGCCGAAGGCAGCGCTCTTGACCTCAACAAATTGCACACCGAGTGGTACGACTGGACCCTGAAGGGTGCGAAAAAGCCGGAATTCCTCAAGAAGCGTGTCGCTTACTACCTGATGGGCGCCGAAGAATGGAAATACGCGGACAGCCTCGAGACCCTGGCCAATGACAGGCTCACGCTATATCTCGACTCTAGCTCTAACGCCCAGGACCTCTTTCATTCCGGCATGCTGTCTCGCTCGAAAGCGGGCTCCAATCGTTACGATCATTGGACCTACGATCCTCTGAATACACAAACAGGCAGCGACGAACCTCTTGACGAACCGGCTCCGCTAATCTCTCAGCGCTCTGCAAACAATCTACACGGCGAAGGTGCCATCTATCACAGCGAAGAATTTCCTGCCGCCACCGAAATCACCGGTTTTGCGAAATTGACGTTATGGTTCACCATGGATGTACCGGACACCGACCTGGATGTTGAACTGTGGGAAGTCTTGGCCGATGGCAGTGCGGTGCAGTTGACTACTGCGGCCATGCGTGCCCGTTACCGCGAATCGTTGCGACAGGAAAAGCTGGTCACCGCCGGCAAGCCGGAGAAATATGAGTTCGACAATTTTATGTTCTTCTCCCGCCGCATTGCCAAGGGAAGCCGGCTGCGATTGATAGTAGCCAGCATCAATACGCCCAGCACCGAGAAGAACTACAACAGTGGCGGAGTAGTCGCGAAGGAAACGGCCAAAGATGCAAAAACGGCGCACATCCAGCTTTTGCATGACACGGACCATGCCAGCATGCTGGAATTGCCGGTAGTGAAATGAGGAACGTTTTGACACTAGAAAAAGAAGCAGAAATAACAAAACCTGCGGGACGTGCGGGCTTTGTCGCCATTATTGGACGTCCGAATGCCGGGAAGTCCACACTCCTGAATCACCTGGTAGGCCAGAAAGTCGCTATCGTCACCTCCAAGCCGCAAACCACGCGCAACCGTATTCAGGGAATCGTGACGCGTCCGGAAGGACAAATCGTCTTCATCGACACGCCCGGTCTTCACGATGCCGCTTCGGTGCTGAATCGTCAGATGATGCGCGAGGTCTCCGCCGCACTCGAGGGCATCGACGTTCTGCTTATGATGATCGATGCCACGCGAACAATGCCGCATGCCGATCAGATGCTGCTCGACCGTGCCAGGCGATACGAAAGCAAAACGATCCTGGCGCTGAACAAGATCGACAAGTTGCCCAAACCGAAACTCCTTCCCCTGTTGCAGGAGTTTGCCAAAGCTTTTCCCTTTGCCGCGCTAGTTCCCATTTCTGCGCTTACCGGAAGCGGGCTCGATGCTCTCCTTTCTGAAATCTTTAAGGTCCTTCCCGAGAATGACAATTTCTTCCCCGAGGATCAGGTTACCGACCAACCGGAACGCTTTCTGGCTGCAGAAATCGTCCGCGAAAAGGCCATTCAGCTCACCTATCATGAAGTGCCGCACGCCCTGGCGGTATTTGTCGACAAGTTCGAAGAAACGCCGAAAATCCTCCGCATCGAGATGACTCTCCACGTCGAACGCGACTCCCAGAAGAAGATTCTTATTGGTCGCAAAGGGGAGATGTTGAAGAGGATCGGCACCGAAGCGCGCAAGGAACTGGAAACTCTTCTTAGCACAAAAATCTATCTCGGCCTATTCGTAAAGGTGGTGGAAGGCTGGCGCGACAATCCCAGCAAGGTACGGGAGCTCGACTGGCATGTGCAGTTGGAAGATATGCGCAAGGATCAGGCCCTGCGGGCTAGCCGTGAACGTGGTCAAAAAGACGAGCAAGATCCAGAGTAATCCGTCTTATTCTGGCGCGGCAATTCCGAGTGATTTCATTTTGCGGTACAGGTGTGAGCGCTCCAGTCCCAGCGCCGTTGCTGTCTGCGTCATGTTCCAGCGATGTTCCTGCAGTTTTCTTAAAATGAATTCGCGTTCATAGGCACTTCGGGCTTCGTGCAACGTCGAATACGGCTGCTGCGGGCTTTCCGCTACTCCGCGAAACAATTCCGGCGGCAGGTGATGCGGTTCGATGCGCGCCTGCGGGCATACAATCACTAGCCGCTCCACCAGGTTGCGCAGCTCGCGCACATTTCCCGGCCACGGATACCGGGTTAGTATTTCCATTGCCGAATCGCTCAGTTCCCGAGTCTTCTTGCCATACTCCGAGCTGAACTCGCTCAGGAAAAATCTAGTCAGTATGGGTATGTCGCCCTTGCGGTCCCGCAGCGGCGTTACAAAAAACGGAATTACGTTCAGTCTATAAAACAGGTCCTGCCGAAACGCACCGCGCGCAATTTCCTGCTCCAGGTTCTTATTCGTAGCCGCCAGAACCCGCACGTCGACGTGTAATGTCTGGTTGGATCCAACGCGCTCGAATCGCTGTTCTTCCAGCACACGAAGTACTTTTGATTGTGTACGCAAACTCATGTCGCCGACTTCGTCCAGAAACAGCGTGCCTCCATCCGCCTTCTGAAACTTCCCAATCTTGTCTTCACTCGCACCCGTAAAACTTCCCTTGATGTGGCCGAACAGTTCGGATTCGATCAATTCCTCCGGAATCGCCGCGCAATTCACTTCCACGAACGGCCCCTTGCTTCGCAAACTTGCTGCATGGAGGGCGCGCGCCACCAATTCCTTCCCGGTGCCACTCTCACCATAGATCAACACGCGTCCGTTGGTGGGTGCAGTGACGGCAATCTGCTGGCGCAAAGCTTTCGTGGGAACGCTCTCCCCAATCACCTGGTAACGATGCCCCAGTTCGCTGCGCAGAAACAGATTTTCGTCCTGCAAGCGGCGCTGTTGGACCGCGTTCCGCACCAGGACAATCACTTTTTCCAGCGACAACGGTTTTTCAATGAAATCGAAAGCGCCCAGTTTGGTTGCGCGTACTGCCGTCTCGATGTTTCCGTGACCGGAGATTATGATCACCGCGGGGGCCCGCGGAACTGCCTGTATGCGCCCCAGCGCTTCCATACCGTCCATCCCCGGCAACCATACATCCAGCAAAATCACCTCAAAATCGGCCACCGGGATTTGTTCAAGCGCTTCTTCGGCAGAACCCACGGCGGCAACTTCATAATTCTCGTCGCGCAGAATCGATGCGAGTGATTCGCGGATCCCCGCCTCGTCGTCAACGATCAAAATTTTTGGTTTCGTGCTCATCGACCCTTATCCCCCGGCGCGCGTTCTGTCACGGCCGTGGTTGTAGCGGCAGAAACTTCCATTACTGGCAGCTCAATCAGGAATCGCGATCCCTGCGGGAGATTGTCTTCCAGACGAAGTGAGCCCCCGTGTTCGGAAATGATTCGCGCGGCGATCGCAAGTCCCAATCCGGTGCCGCGTTCTTTGGTTGAAAAATGAGGCAGGAAAAGTTTGTCCTTGTCTTGAGGCGAAATGCCGTGGCCGGTATCGGCAACAGCTATCTCTATCGTATCGGATTCCACCCGCAAATGGGTGCACACGGTGATCAGACGGACCGTCGCATCCTCCAGCGCCTCCGCTGCATTATCAATCAGGTTTACAAGTACGCTGCGGAGCAGCGCCGCGTCAGCCCGCACCGGCGCCAATCCCGGCTGCAGATCGGTCTTGAGCGTGATGCCGTCCAAGCGCCCGGAAAATACCTCCACCGCTTCCTGTACCGTGGTGTTGGCGTCTACAGGCAGCAGTTTGGCAGTGGGGAAGCGTACAAACTGCGAAAACTCATTGACCAGGGCCGAAAGCGTTGCGACTTCGCGCTCAATCATCGTCGCGGACTCTCGTGCAATGGCGATCAATTCCGCATCCTTTGGAGGCAGCGGATCATTTTCCCTCCGGTCAAGCTGCCGGGACAGTCGTTGCGCGGATAGTTGAATGGGCGTCAACGGGTTCTTGATCTCGTGCGCAATTCGTCGAGCCACTTCCTGCCACGCCGCCGATTTCTGCGCCCGCAACATCTCCGTCAAATCATCGAACACCAGCACAAACCCGCTATTCGCGCGGCGAGGCCCAAGCGCACTGGCCGTCGCCACGAGGTGCAAGACGTGCCCTGACACTACCACTTCCATCTCACTCGACACTTGCCCCATGCGCAGTGCCCTTCGCATCAACTCCTGTACCGTGCGGTGTGCCTCCGCGCCCAGAAGCGATTCCAGCGATTGAATCTCCCGCTCTACTGTCCCAAACATTCGCAGCAGTGCCGTGTTGGTCCTCAGGATGGTGCCGCTGGCATCGAGTGAAATCACCCCGGCGGGAATATTCTCGAGCACTGTTTCCATTAACTGGCGCCGGCGTTCCAGTTCCTGCACCGCTTGCTGCAAGTTGCGCGTGAACTCGTCGATTTGCGATCGGCTGTCGCTCAACTGTGTTGTCATCGTATTAAACGAACGCACCAGCAGGCCCAGTTCATCCTGCACCTGATCCGGCACCTGATACGCGAAGTTTCCGGCAGAAACTTCGCGTGTCCCTTCGGCCAAAGCCTGAATCGGGACGGTAACCTGCTTCGACAGATAGAGTGCGACCCATGTCGCAGCAGACAGCACGAGTATGGTGAAAAAGAAAAGAATCAACAGCATCTGCCGCTTTAAAGCACGGAGGTTTTGCTTAACGTTGTCGTATTCTTTCGTCTGCGCCTGTATGACACCCCAACGTTTCAAGAAATCCGGACTGGTCCGGTAACCGGCAACCAGCGTACCGGGTTTCTGGCCCTCCAGCATCGCCGGAACGTGCGCCGCGAAATAGGTTTGCCCGCTCGCGTCCCAAATTTCCACACCGCTTGGCAGCGGTCGCACTAACTTACCTTGAACTCCAGCTACCGTACAGGTCGCCAATGATCGATCTTCCGGTTGGTCCTCGCAAATTACTCCTCCCCGCAGGAAATTTCCATCGGCATCGTACAGCCACACGGCATCCAGTCCGGTTGACAGAGCCTTCGCCAGAAACGATTCCGGAGTTTCCGAAACATGCATCGCCGCCTGGTATCCCTGCGAGTGTAACCGCGGCAAGGTGCTGTGCCCTAGATCGTTCAGCAGCTTTTGCGTTTCCTCGGAAGCAATCTCCAAAGGGCGGGGAAACCAACGGCCCAGCGTGCGATTCAGCAGCGAATAACTCACAAAAAACATGAAGACGACTGGCAGCAAAGAAATCGCCATGGCTCCGAGGACCATCTTGGTTTTGAACCTGGCTCCCAGTTGTTGCTTGCCGCGCTCTGTCCATAGCCGCACGATGGTGCGCGTAAGAATCAATCCAAATACCAACAGTGCCGCCGTGATCAGACTCGAAAGGGAATAGAGAGCGATGATTTCACGCCACGAGCTTGGCTCTATCGGCACATCGAGAGAACCCAGGGTGAACACCGCTGCAAGCAGCAAGGTAATCAGCACGGCTCCGATCACCAAGCGAACGCGCAGTTTGTTCGTCAGGGGGCTCATCGGGCGCCCTCAATCGGCTTCGCTAGATAGCGACCCAGCGGGCACGTGCTGCAGTTCGGTGCCTCGGGCCGGCAAAAATTCTTTCCCACGTTCACGATCAATGCATGAAATTCGTTGAACAGCGAAACATCCCGAGGTAAACTTTTCTCGAGCAGCCCTCGTAAGTCCTCGTAACTCGTTTTTTTAGGCACAAGCTCGTGTCGCTCCAGAATCCTGCGCGTATACGCATCGACCACAAATACGGGATGTTCCCCCGCATACAGGAGAATGGAATCGGCAGTCTCTGGCCCGATCCCGTGCACCGCGAGCAATTGCCCGCGCAACTCCATTGTAGGCGTCCCGAACATCTTACTGAGCGATCCGTTGTGCCTTGTATCCAAATAGGTCAAAAACTCTTTCAACTTCCGAGCCTTTGCCCGGAAATAGCCCGTCGAGTGGATATAGATAGCCAGCGTATCGATCGGGGTATGCCGAATCCCCGCCGGATTGAGCAATCGCTTGTGACGCAACACCCTGATTGCCCGCTCCACATTCCTCCAGCTGGTGTTCTGCGTCAGGATGGCCCCAAGGATGACTTCAAATCGGGTCCGGCCTGGCCACCACTTCTGCGGCCCGAATGCCTGGAAAAGAATCTCAAAATATTGATACAGAATGGGCAGCGAGTTGCTGTCCGCTGCGGCGCTCGCGGGGGGCTCTCTGCCCGATACACCCTTAGTTCCGGGGGAACTCGGCAAAACTGTGTGCGTGGACATCTCTTTTGCACGATAGTCATCCAAGCCATGCAAGTCAAGAATGAGGCACTGTCCTCGCTTCCGAGAGCCTGTCCCCGTGGACAGGTATTAGCCAATTCACAACTGCGTCTCAAAATCAGACTACATCAGACGCGCGCCTTTGCTATGTTGACGATGGGTATGAACGACCCAGGGAGTCCAGCGGATGTCCGTCCGTTTAGGTGAAATTCTAATCAAAGAAAGCCTGATCACCCAGGATCAGTTGGATAAGGCGCTGGAATTTCAGCGTTCCAACGGCGGCAAGCTTGGTAGTTGCTTGACGAAAATGGGTTTCATCACCGACGACGACATCACTGGAGTGCTGTCGCGGCAATACGGCGTTCCCTCCATCAATCTGAAATATTACGAAATTGATCCCAACGTTATTAAGTTGATCCCGCAGGACACCGCCTTACGTTATCAGGTTATTCCGCTTTCCCGCGTCGGTTCCGTTTTGACCATTGCGATGACGGATCCCACCAATGTCTTCGCCATGGACGATATCAAGTTCATGACCGGGTTCAACGTGGAACCCGTGGTGGCCTCCGAGTCTGCCATCGCCGAATCCATTACCCGTTTTTATGGTGGCGGCGCCTCGAGCCATGAAGAATTAAGCAACTTGATGAAGGACTTGGTCGACGAAGAGCAGGAACTCGAACTGGCCGCCGACGAGCAGGAAATGGATGCCTCCGCCCTGGAAAAAGCCGCGGAAGAAGCGCCGATCATCAAGCTCGTCAATCTCATTTTGACCGATTCCGTAAAACGGGGAGCCAGCGATATTCACGTCGAGCCCTACGAGAACGAAATGCGCGTGCGTTTTCGGGTAGATGGCGTATTGCAGACGGTGATGAACCCCCCGCTGAAATTACGGGATGCCATGACCAGCCGCATCAAGATCATGGCCAAGCTCGACATCGCTGAAAAGCGCCTGCCCCAGGACGGCCGCATCATGATCAAGTACAAGGCCGACGGCAAAAAGAAAGAACTTGATTTTCGTGTTTCTTCCGTCCCCACGCTCTATGGCGAAAAAATCGTCATGCGCTTGCTGGACAAAGAGAACCTCCGTCTGGACATGACCAAGTTGGGTTTCGAGTCGGAATCCCTCAAGAAGTTCGAACGCAACATCCTGAGGCCCTACGGAATGGTTTTGGTTACCGGCCCGACGGGTTCCGGCAAAACCAACACGCTTTATTCATCGGTTGCGCGTCTGAACCAGGTAGACACTAACATCATGACTGCGGAAGACCCCGTCGAATTTCAGTTGGCGGGCATCAACCAGGTTCAGATGAAGGAACAGATCGGTTTGAACTTTGCGGCCGCTCTGCGCGCCTTTTTGCGCCAGGACCCCAACATCATTCTGGTCGGAGAAATCCGCGATTTTGAAACCGCGGAAATCGCCGTGAAGGCCGCCCTCACCGGCCACTTGGTGCTGTCCACGCTGCACACCAACGATGCGCCTTCCACCATCAGTCGGCTGATGAACATGGGTATTGAGCCTTTTCTGGTGGCCACCTCGGTCAACCTCATTTGCGCCCAGCGCTTGGTTCGTCGCATTTGCGTAAACTGCAAGGAAGAGCTCGAAGTTCCCGAACAAGCGCTAATCGACGCCGGATACACACCCGAAGAAGTGAAGACCACCAAGATTTATCACGGCAAGGGCTGTTCGACCTGCAATAAGGGAGGCTACAAGGGCCGCACCGGTTTATATGAAGTCATGGAAATCAATGATGAGCTTCGAGAGCTGATTTTGGTCGGCGCCTCGGCCCTGGAGTTGAAGAAAAAGGCCGTGGAGCAGGGCATGATCACGTTGCGTCGCAGCGGGCTTATCAAGGCCGCTCTGGGCCAGACTACGATGGAAGAAGTGCTTCGCGAGACGGTATTGTAAGCAGGAGAGGATGCGCACATGGCTGGGATAACACTGAGCGAGTTGCTTAAAAAAATGATTGAGATGGGAGGCAGCGACCTCCACATCACCACCAACAGCGCACCCCGCGTGCGTGTTCATGGACGCTTGCGCCCTCTTGACATGCCGCCATTGAGCGCGGCTGACACCAAATCGCTTGCCTATAGCGTACTTACCGATGCGCAGAAACATCGCTTCGAGGAAAATCTTGAACTCGACTTTTCCTTCGGTTTGAAAAACCTCGCCCGCTTCCGCGGAAACGTGTTTAATCAGCGCGGCGCTGTCGGAGCGGTCTTTCGTACCATTCCGTGGGAAATTAAGGGATTCGACGCCTTGGGTCTTCCCGCGGTCGTAAAGAACATGTGCGACAAGCCTCGCGGTCTGGTTCTCGTCACCGGCCCGACCGGCTCCGGCAAGTCAACCACGCTCGCCGCCATGCTCGACCGCATCAACGCCGAGCGCGAAGAACACATGATCACCGTCGAGGACCCCATCGAGTTCTTGCACAATCACAAAAAGTGCCTGGTCAACCAGCGCGAAGTTCACGCCGATACCCACTCTTTCGCCAATTCTTTGCGCGCCGCCTTGCGCGAGGATCCTGACGTGGTGCTGATCGGAGAAATGCGCGACCTCGAGACGATTGAATCCGCTCTTCGAATCGCGGAAACCGGTCACTTGACATTTGCCACGCTGCACACCAATTCTGCAGCTTCCACCATTAACCGTATTATTGACGTCTTTCCGTCGCATCAGCAGCCACAGATTCGCGCCCAACTGTCCATGGTTCTCGAAGGCATCCTTTGCCAAGCACTGCTGCCCAGAACCGATGGCCGCGGCCGCGTCATGGTCATGGAAGTCCTTGTCCCCACGCCTGCGATTCGAAATCTTGTTCGCGAAGACAAGATTCACCAGATCTATTCCGCGATGCAAACGGGCACCGGACAGACCGGAATGCAGACGTTTAACCAGGGGCTGGCCAACTCTTATTTTCAAAAACTCATCACTTTGGATATGGCACTGTCGCGTTCATCCAATCCCGATGAGTTGCAGGACATGATTAACCGGGGAGTTGCTACCTCTCAATCAGGTGGAAAAGTCCCGGCAGGGAAGTCCCCCGTGGGAGCAAAGCATTAAGGTTTTCTGAGTTCGAATTGCGGTAGCAGGTATCTAGAAGGTTTTCGGCCGCTCAGGAGGAAATATGCCGGTCTTTACATATAAAGGAACGAATCGTTCAGGTGGTGCTGTTGCGGGGGAGATGTCTGCCAGCAACAAGAATGAATTGCAGGGCATGCTGCGTCGACAGCAGATTACCCCGACGAAAATGTCGGAGAAGGGCAAGGAATTCAACTTGCCCACGTTCGGCAGCGGCGTCAGCGCGAAAGAACTGGCCATTTTTACGCGGCAGTTCTCCGTCATGATTGACGCTGGCTTGCCGCTCGTTCAGTGTCTGGAGATTCTCGCCACGCAGCAGGAGAACAAGACTTTTCAGAAGGTCCTCACTGGCACGCGCTCTGCGGTGGAAGGCGGCAGTAACCTCTCCACGGCCATGAAGCAATACCCCAAGGTCTTCGACCCTCTCTACAGCAACATGGTGGAAGCGGGCGAAACCGGCGGTATTCTCGACACCATTTTGCAGCGCCTTTCCACCTACATCGAAAAGAACGTCAAGTTGAAGGCCGCCGTCAAGTCGGCGTTGATCTACCCAATCGGCGTGTTGACCATCGCCGCGGGCGTCATTTTCCTCCTGCTCTGGAAAGTCGTCCCCATTTTCGCCACTTTGTTCGCGGGCTTGGGCGTCGATCTGCCCCTCCCGACCAAGATCGTCATCGGCTTGAGCAATTTCGTCGGCAGCGTCTTCGGGCTGTTGATCGTCGTCGGATTCGCAGCCATCGTGTTCGGTATCAAGATCTGGTACGGCACGCAGCAAGGCCGCTTTGCCATCGACACCGTAATTCTTAAACTGCCGGTCTTGGGTATTTTGATGCGCAAGATCGCCGTGGCTCGTTTCACCCGTACCCTAGGAACTCTGATCTCGAGCGGTGTGCCTATCCTCGAAGGTCTCGACATCACTGCCAAAACTTCCGGTAACGCCGTGGTCGAACGCGCTCTGTTCTCTGTCCGCAAGGCACTCGAGGAAGGTAAATCCCTTACCGAACCGCTCAAGGAATCGCAGGTGTTTCCGGGCATGGTTACACAGATGATCGCTGTCGGCGAACAGACCGGTGCGATGGATGCCATGCTTCAGAAAATCGCTGACTTCTACGAAGACGAAGTCGACTCCGCCGTGAAGGACCTCTTGACCGCTCTCGAACCCATCATGATCGTTTTCCTCGGCGTGGTCGTTGGCGGCGTTGTTATCTCCATGTACCTCCCGCTATTCACCCTAATCGGGAAACTGTCGGGACACTAGACTGATTCAAATCTGGAAATGGAGGACGGTTGATTTTCGCCAGTCCTCCATTTTCTGTTTAAGATGGACGTAGCAGTGGGGCTGATTCGTACTCTTCCGTGCAGCATGGAGCAAACCTTTACACGTCGCGAGTGGCTGGAATGGCTGACGAAAGTCCGCCTGCTGATGATTGCCCTCATTCTGGGTGTCGGTGTGGTCTGGCCGCAATACATTCCTTCCTCGGGCGCGCCTCGCCTCTTCCTCCCGATCGTCATTCTCTGGATCACCCTCAGCATTCTTCATCTGATCCTCGTCCGCCTTTTGCCCTCCGCAAGCTGGATGGGTGCCGTGCAGGTAGGCTGCGATATTGCCCTGATCACCGCGCTGGTCTATGCCACGGGGCTGCAGGACAGCTATTTCACTTCACTTTACCTCCTGATAATCATCGTTGGCAGCATTCTTTTCTCACGCAACCTTGCATTCTTTACTTCCGTCTTCTGCCTTGCTTCTCTCGGCGTCACCACGGCATTGGTTTACTATGGCCGCATCCCGCGGACTTCTCTGGCCGCTCCGAGCACAGAGAGTCTTCGCATGTGGTTCCTCAGCAATTCCTTCGGTTTTCTCGCCGTTGCCTATCTAGCCGGACTTCTGGCGCAATCCCTTCGCCGCAAGAGCACCGAACTGGAAGCCAAGAGCGAAGAGTTGATGGAACTGAAGGATTTCACCGCAGATATCATTCATTCCATGCGTGGCGGTCTGGTCACGACCGATCTCGAAGGGCGCATCGTGCTGCTTAACCGCACGGGCGAAGAGATTCTCGGCCGCTCGTTCGCCGAACTCCGGGGGCGCGACATCAAGACTGTCAATCCCCAATTCTGGCTCCCGGACATGACCACTTTCCCTAACAAACTGTCCACGCGCCGCGAAGTCGAAGTAAAAACTCCTCACGGCCAGATTCGTTTTATCGGTATTTCCGTTTCCCCACTGCGTTCGAAAGACGCCTCCCGCAGCGGTTATGTGTTTAACTTCCAGGATTTGACCGAACTGCGCAGGCTGGAACAGGAAGTTGCCACAAAAGAGCGCATGGCCGCCGTCGGCCGGCTTTCCGCCGCCATTGCCCACGAGATCCGCCAACCGCTCACCGCCATGGCCGGCGCCGTCAAAGAACTGACCCGCATGGTGCCGCTTGAAGAAGACGAGAAACATCTTGTCAACATCGTCAACCGGGAATCCGAGCGTTTAAACCACATCATCACCGATTTTCTCAACTACTCTAGGGAGAAGTCCTATGCCTTTCAGGACGCGGATGTACGCGATCTACTGGATGAGACCCTGCTCCTGATTGGCATGAAGCCCGACGTGGAACAGCGCTATCAGATCGTGAAGGATTTCAACGGCCAGCCGGCTCATGCCAACATCGACCCCAATAAGATTCGTCAGGTCTTCTGGAACTTGAGCGACAACGCCCTGCGTGCCATGCCCGAAGGCGGAACACTCACCGTGGGAATCGACGTTCAAGCAGACTGGCTGCGGATTTCCTTCCGCGATACCGGCATCGGTTTGGACCCGCAACAACGTTCTAAAATATTCGAGCCGTTGCAATCCAATTTCGAAGGTGGCACAGGACTTGGGCTGGCCATCGTCTATCAAATAGTGCAGGCCCACAGTGGCAGGATTTCAGTGTTTAGTGAAAAGGATAAGGGTGCGGAGTTTGTCGTTGAACTTCCACGACTGAACTGAGGGAACATGCAGGGAACAAAAACTGCGACGAAAGAATCACGCCGAGAGATGGTGCACCTCCTTGTTGTCGATGACGAGAAATCCATCTGCGAACTACTCGAGATCACCTTCCGAAAGGAAGGCCATCGCGTGGAAATCGCCCATTCTGTGGAAGAAGCTAGACGCAAACTCGAAAGCTCTCTGTTTGACATCGTTATTTCCGACGTGCGCATGCCCGGTGCGACCGGTGTCGAACTTCTTCGTTTTGCTCGAGAAATCGCTCCTGATTCCTACTTCGTCCTTATCACCGGCGTTCCCACGCTCGAAACCGCCATCGCCGCCGCGAATGAAGGCGCCAACCGCTACGTCATCAAGGACCACGATCTTGTCGAACAGTTGCGCGTCGCTGTCCGTGAAGTTTCCGAAAATCTGAAGTGGAAGAAAGAAGCCGGTTACCTGCGCCGTGAAATTCGCCGCCTAACCGGTCTCGACAATATCGTTGGACAGAGTCCGAAGATGCGCGCCATCTTTGACATGATTCAGACCGTCGCACCGCAATCTAGCCGCATTCTGATCACCGGCGAGAGCGGAACCGGTAAAGAACTTGTGGCCCGGGCCATCCACGAAAACAGTTCGCGCGCCACCGCGCCGTTCATCACCATAAATTGCGGAGCTTTCCCCGAGACCCTCCTTGAATCGGAACTGTTCGGCTATATGAAGGGCGCATTTACGGGTGCCAACGAGAATCGTCGGGGACTTTTTCAGGCTGCCCACGGCGGCACCCTGTTCATGGACGAGATCGGCAACATGAACCTCGCCATGCAAGTCAAACTTTACCGCGTCCTGCAGGAAGGAAAGGTCCGACCACTTGGCAGCAACGAAGAGATGGACGTCGATGTCCGCGTCATTACTGCCACTAACAAAGACCTGGAGAAGGCTATTGCCGCCGACGAATTCCGCGAAGACCTCTTTTATCGGTTGAGTGTAATTCCCATCCACGTGCCGCCGCTTCGCGACCGTCGCGACGACATCCCTCTTCTTGCTCGCCATTTTCTCGAACGTTTCCGCAAGCAGATGGAAAAACCCATTGAGGCCATATCTCCGCAGGCCATGAGCCGCCTCGAGTCCTACGATTGGCCAGGCAATGTCCGCGAACTCGAAAACACGATTGAACGCGCCGTGGCTCTTGAAAGCGGTCCTGAAATTTCGGTAACCGTACTCCCTGAGCGGATCGCCAATTCCAAGGGAGAGGTTGCTGTCTCTCATGAGCACTCCACTGCCGAGATCTTCCCGGAAGAAGGCGTCGATTTTGAAGCAGTGCTAGCGAACACGGAAAAGCACTATCTGCAGACGGCACTGGAAAAAGCGGATGGCGTACGCACTCGCGCTGCCGAGCTTTTAAAGATCAGTTACCGTTCCTTCCGCCACTACGCGAAGAAGCATGAACTCTAGTAACCATGCAGTAAATTGTCTTCGGGGACGGGGGCGAAGGTCAGCGAAGGAGTTCTGTCTCGGCGGCAACTGCAAAATGACCTTATCTGACATTTTAAGATGACAAAAAATGTCACCCGGCGGTGGATTTGGCACTACACCCAGGCGATACGGTCGATTCGGTTTGTGGTACCAGCTGTAAGTTACTGTTAAGTAGTGGGTTGCAGGAATTATGGTACTTTTGTACTTCAGGGACTATGATTGGAATGCGGCTTGCACCTCAGTAGCGCGTGCTCTGGCACTCTACACACTCTCAAGGAGATTACATGAAGAAGCAAAAGGGTTTCTCTCTTATCGAATTGCTGATCGTCGTGGCGATCATTCTGATCATCGCGGCCATCGCAATTCCGAACTTGCTCAAGTCCCGTATGGCAGCCAACGAGTCTTCAGCCGTTGGTTCCATCCGTACACTCAATACCGCTGAGGTTACCTATGCTTCCGGTTGCCCCAACGTTGGCTTCTCGGCTTCGATTGCTGAGTTGAACACGGGTGCGGTTTGCGCTGGCGGCACGGGCATCATCGACAACGTTCTGTCGACTGGCAACAAGAGCGGCTATACGTTCGCCTATGCGGCAGCCACGAACGGCGCGCCGGTGAACACGACCTACACCACGACTGCGGTTCCCCAGAAGATCGGCGTAACCGGTCAGCGCGGTTTCTTCTCCGACCAGACTGGCGTCATCCGCTACACGCTGGACGGTTCCGCACCGACGAATGCTGCTTCTGCTCTGCAGTAAGCTGAATTCGTGCGGCAAGGCTACGAAGGGGGGGTCGCTCTTGGCTCCCCCTATTTTTTTAGCTCAATATTCAGCACCAGGTCTTCGGAAATACACAAGTAGAGGTAGTCCAAGGTGAGTTGGACATTCAAAAAGAAATTTCAATCTGACGGAGCGAATATGAAGACGCAAAAGGGTTTCTCTCTTATCGAATTGCTGATCGTCGTGGCCATCATTCTGATCATCGCGGCCATCGCAATTCCGAACTTGCTCAAGTCCCGTATGGCAGCCAACGAGTCTTCAGCCGTTGGTTCCATCCGTACACTCAATACCGCTGAGGTTACCTATGCTTCCGGTTGCCCCAACGTTGGCTTCTCGGCTTCGATTGCTGAGTTGAACACGGGTGCGGTTTGCGCTGGCGGCACGGGCATCATCGACAACGTTTTGTCGACCGGCAACAAGAGCGGTTACACGTTCGCCTATGCGGCAGCCACGAACGGCGCGCCGGTGAACACGACCTACACCACCACAGCAGTTCCCCAGAAGATCGGGGTAACCGGTCAGCGCGGTTTTTTCAGCGACCAAACAGGCGTCATTCGGTACACATTGAACGGCAGCGCGCCGACAAACGCCGCTTCGGCACTTCAGTAGCTATTTTGTGGTTTTGCACCGTTGGGCGGATAGTCTAAGCGATCCCTATCTCCCAGGGGCATTTGGGCAGAACGTTGCGACCCGAGGAATTAATGAGCACGGCAGGTCTTTTGGCATTAAAGGTGCTCTAAAGAGTCTGACCCAAGGCACGTGTGATAACAACAAGTCGTGGTTCGCGGCTTGTTTCAAGCAACCTCTCGAAGGAGTATGAACTATGGTTCGCTCGGCCAACTCAATCGGAAGAACGGGGGCTCGAAAACGAGAAATTGGCTTCTCGCTTATCGAACTTCTCATCGTGGTTGCCATCATCCTTATCATTGCTGCCATCGCTATACCGAGCTTGGTAAAATCCCGCATAGCCGCCAACGAAGCCTCTGCGGTCAATTCACTCCGCACAATCACCACGGCTAACGTTACCTATGCTTCACAATGTCCTGCGGTCGGTTATACCGCCACTCTGGCAGATCTTGGGCCTGGTGCTGGTGACTGTACCGGTGGGGCCAACATTCTCGATGACGTTCTTGGACTCGCTGCCCCCACCAAGGCAGGCTATTCCTTTACCTACGCTGCTCAAGTTGTTGGCGGATTGAATGCCACCTACACACTAAACGCCGACCCTCTTTCGCAAGGTAACACCGGACAGCGTCATTTCTACGTCGATCAGACCGGGGTCATTCATTACGGGTTGTCAGGGGCTGCTACGGCGGTTAGCTCAGTCCTAAACTAGGGTGCTTCTACCTGGAGGAGCGAAGCAATTGTATTGCTGCTTTGGCTTCCTCGTTCTGCCCGTCTGTTTCGAGCACCTTTTCGTACTCCTGCAGGGCCTCCTGCTTGCTGCCTTTCGCTTCAAGCACTCTTGCCAGTCTTAAATGAATCTCTCCATCGAAGGGATACCCGTTCAGCCAGGCGCGCATCCGCGATTCTGCTTCTGCATTACGTCCGGCTCTTATCAGTATGTCGATCAGCCCGTGCTCGGCCTCAAGGGTAGGCGCGAGTTCAATCGATTTGCGATACTGCTCTTCCGCCTCTTTTCCTTGGTTGTCTTCTGCCAGCATTTGCGCCAGAAAAAGTCTCGCGGTGGAATTTAATTGACCCACTTCAACGGCGGTGCGGAATTCTTTCAATGCTTCTTCTCGCCGGTCGAGTTTCAACAGCAGTCGTCCATAATTAAAGTGGGCATCGGTCCACAAGGGTTTCAGAGAGATCGCCTTTTCTAACATTCTTCGAGAATCTTCAAGGCGACCTTGCTCGAGGTATAGGCACCCGAGCGCGTTCAGCACATTTACGCTGTCGGGACGGAGCACCAGTGCCTGGTCAAGTTCCTGTTCTGCTCCAGAAAAATTCCGGATCGCATAGTACGACGTCCCCAGATTCAGGTGCATCACAAACGAATCCGGGTCGGTCAGAAGCGTTCTGCTATAGAGGGTGATGTTGTCCCGCCAGTCGGTATTCCTCGCAAAAGTTTTCACCACCCCGAGAACAAAAATTCCCATAAGGGCCGCTGCGAGGGCTGCTTTGGCTGGCAGTTGCCACGTTTTCCGCGATTGGACTCCCAACCAGAGTTCTTTCACGCACCACCCCACGATCCAGCAGAAACCCACCGAGGGTAGGTAAAGGTATCGTTCCGCCAGAACATTGGCCGCCATCCAGCGAGAGTTGAGTACTGGTCCCAGGGTGAAGCCGATCCACACCAGCGAAAACGCTAGCTCCGGATATTTCTTGTAGTAAACACCAAGGAACAGAATTACCAGGGCCACGATCAGTATTCCAGCCAATACCGGGGGCGAGCTGACCGAATCGCTTGCGTGGAAAACGTGAAATGTGGAAAGCCGCGACGGCCACAGCAGCAGTCTGGTGTATTGAGCAATAAGCGCAAAAGCGGAGTAGATTGCTCGGGGCCAAGTCACCTGCGGATGCTGCAGTACGGGCGCCAGCTTTCCGAGCAATAGGATACGACAGAGAAGATAGCCAACCCCGGCGAGGCCAACCGGCGCGTAGCGACCGAACTTGGTCGAAAAAGAGGTTTCCTCGCGATCCCCCCGCACAAAATGCTCAAACAGCACCAACAGCGGGGCCAGCATCAAGGCAGGTTCCTTGGCCAGTAACGCCAGCAGAAAAGGAACAATCACCAGCAGTTGTTTTCGCTCGGCGGCGGAATTTACCCTGGTGTAAGCCCGGAAGGAGATCAAAAACAACAGCGTCGCTTCCAGGTCCGGCACCGCGGCAATCCAGCACACCGTCTCTGTATGGATCGGGTGCACGGCAAACAGAAATGCGGCGACCGCACCAACGCTGCGGTCCTTGCACAAGTCGCGCCCCGTGTAATACACGCCCACAACCACCAGTGCGTTCAGGAAAATATTGAAGAGGTGAAATCCAAACGGCAATTCGCCGAAGGACTTCCATAATGCAAGATAGGTCAATGTCATCAACGGCCGGTAATAATTGGTGCTTCCCGCAGCCCCGACAAACGACCAGACGTTGGTCGTGAAGATCTGGGGCAGATAGTGCCAGCTCTTTACATAGGGATTCTGCAGAATCTGTTGGTCGTCATCGTAAACAAAGGCGTTTGTCAGTGTATTCGCATAACAGGCGAAGGCGCAGACGAAAAGAACGATCACGATAATCTTTTCCCTTTTATCGGTCAAAGCCTGTAGGTCCGCTGAGCGCAAAGGTGTCGTGTGCAGTGCGTATGACCCGGACCCGGTCGCACCGGGATCTGTCGCTGTGCTCTTGTTTGCCATTTCGACCAGTCTAGTGGAGCACTCCCTGCTTTACATCCTCACAAGCACCCCTTGTTGCTTTGCTTACTAACCCCGATTGCGCTGCTATACTTGCCGAATGGTCACGAACGAGGCTTGGGTGCGGTTGCCGATGGCATATTTGCGTGCCTTGTTCCTACTGCCGATGCTACTCCTGGCTGGGCGAGCGCTCCCGTCCGCCTTCGCGCAAGACTCGCAACTGCCCATCCTTCGCGCACTCGAGTCGAAATACCGCAAAGCCAGCAGCCTTCAGGCCACCTTTCTCGAACGGTACTTTGAGAACGGCTCTCTGGTTCGCGTCGAATCGGGCGTCGCCTACTTTCGCAAGCCCGGCAAAATGCGTTGGGAGTATGAAAAGCCGGAAAAAAATCTCTTCTTGGTCGATGGTAAAAACGCCTGGTTTTACACCCCTGTTGATCACACCGCTACGCGCATTCCTGCTCGGCAAAGCGATGATTGGCGCACACCGCTGGCCCTGCTTGCAGGAGAAGGCAAGCTCTCTCGTGTTTGCGAACATGTCAGGAGCGCAAAGTTTCCTTCCTTGCCTGAAACAAATTTTCCCGCCACAACCGGCACCGGCTTCGAGTGCATCTTGAAAAACGCTTCAGAAGGCTCATCCGAGGAACCTGGTGCTGAAGCGCCGGTCCGCGTTTTCCTGGAAATCTCCGACAAAGGCGAATTAAACCGTGTTCTCGTCCAGACCACAGGCAGCGTTCAGACCGAATTCCGCTTCAAAGATTGGGAGGTCAATCCATCGCTGGCAGAAGCGTTGTTTCGTTTCAGCCCCCCACCCGGTGTGGTGATCGTCGACGGCCTGCTACCGACTCTCCCCAGTGCCCGTCAGTAGCAAGAAAAGGCCTTCCGTCATTGAAACGTACTGGTAATCCAGAGGTTACACGATGTTTGCGCTTCCGCACCCTTGCGTGTATGGGTTGAGGTAAACTAGGGCTATGGGTGAATTTATCTGTCGCGTCGCCGACGCCAATGGTCGAGTATTCTCCCACGTCGAGGCGGCTGCCACATTGGAAGAGGCGCGTGCGAAGCTCGCTGATCGCGGGCTCTTTGTCTATTCCGTAAGTCCGCGCAACAGTCTGATCAGCGGATTCTTCGGTTTCCGCAAAGAGCGCAAGATCGGCGGCAACGATTTCCTCATCCTCAATCAACAATTCAATACCCTAATCAAGGCCGGGTTGCCGATTTTGCGCTCGCTCGACCTGCTTGCCACACGCGCCACTGCCCCCAAACTCCGTCCCGTGCTGATACAGATTCGCGACCGCGTGCGGGAAGGGAAGTCTCTTTCCGAGGCGGTCGACGAGGCGGGCGTATTTTCAAAGGTTTATTCCACAGCAATTCTGGCTGGCGAAAAGAGCGGTAACCTCTCCGGAGTGCTGGATTATTACATTGGCTACCAGCGCGTCAGCACCGGCGTTAAAAAGAAGATTGTCGCCAGTTTGGTCTATCCTACCCTGCTGATTTTGGTAGCGGCGATAATAGTCACCTACCTGGTCACTGCCGTAGTGCCAAAATTTGCCACCCTTTACGGCGATCTCGGCGTCGAGCTTCCCGGTCCCACGAAGTTCCTGATCAACGTGACGGTTGGCTATCGCTACTACATCCTTGCCGCCGTACTGGCTTTCCTCCTTTCCGCAATCGGCGTGTTTTTCTGGTCACGCAGCGAGCAGGGAGGGGTTGCGTTCGATCGCGTTCTGTTCAAAACCCCCATCGTGGGCGAAACCCTACTGAAGTTTCAGGTAGCCCAGTTTTGCCGCACCTTGGCTACGCTCCTCACTGGTGGCACGCCGCTGGTTGCTGCACTCTCCACCTCTGCCGAATCGATCACCAGCAGATTATTGCGCGGCACGGTGGGTCAAGCTACCCAGATGGTTCGCGAAGGCGAATCACTGCATGGCGCGCTCTCGGCGAGCCGCGTCATGCCGGATATGGCGCTGGATATGATCGAGGTCGGCGAGTCCAGCGGCGCTCTGGCGCCCATGCTGAACAGCGTCGCGGAATTTTACGAGGAGGAAGTCAGTCTGCGCCTCGGAACTCTGGTCTCTTTGATCGAGCCGATTCTGCTTATCTTTATGGGAGTTTTCGTCGCATTTATTTTGATCTCACTCTATCTGCCCATTTTCTCCTTCTCCATTTCGGGGGTGGGAAAGTAGCAAAGGTTTACGATTCTTATGGCCACATCTGATTCAACATTTCACGACACAAACCTCCCGGTGGGCGGTCCGGTGGACCTCATCCAGGAGCGGGAGCAGGCGCGAAAACTTGCCGATCGCTACCGCTGCGGTTTTGTCGATCTTCTGGAACAGCGTATTGATCCAGAACTGTTTCGCACCATTCAGGCGGACCTGATGTTCCGCTATAACTTTGTACCCTTGATGCTCCAAAACAATACCTTGGTCATCGCCGTAGCCGATCCTAGTCAGGTGCTACTGAGCGACGAACTTCCACTATTGCTCGGCAAGAAACTGGCCATCAAGGTCGCCACTCCGCGGCAGATCAGTGATCTCCTCAAACGCACCGAGCAGTCGCAGCGGGTTCTCGAGCAGGCCACCGAAGCGTTCACCCTTCAGGTCTCGAAAGACGACGAAGACGCCGACGAGACCATTTCGGGCGATCGTCTTACGCGCGACACCACGGTCAGTCCGGTCGTCCGCCTCGTTGAAACAGTTATCTTCACGGCGCTTGAACGCCGCGCCAGTGATATTCATATTGAGGCGCGCGATACCGAAGTCGCAGTAAAGTACCGGATTGACGGTGTCTTGCAGCACGCCATGCAACCCATTGCCAAAGAGTGGCACTCCACCGTCATCTCGCGCATCAAGGTCCTCAGTGATCTGGATATTGCCGAGCGACGCGTTCCGCAAGATGGCCGTTTCCGCGTGAAATACAAAGGTCGCTTCATCGACCTCCGTGTTTCCATCATGCCGGCTAGTCATGGAGAGGATGCCGTTCTTCGCGTGCTCGACAAGGAAACACTCTCTGAAAAGTTTCAAAGCCTCAGCCTCGACGTCGTGGGATTTTCCTCCGACGAAACCCGTCGTTTCCGCCGCTACATTCGCGAGCCCTACGGCATGGTGCTTGTCACCGGGCCCACCGGTTCCGGTAAGACCACCACACTGTATGCGGCCATCAACGAGATCAAGTCTGACGAAGACAAGATCGTCACCATCGAAGACCCTGTCGAATACCAGTTGCGCGGTATCACCCAGATTCCCGTGAACGAGAAAAAGGGCCTGACCTTTGCCCGAGGTTTGCGCTCCATTCTGCGCCACGACCCGGACAAAATCATGGTCGGCGAAATCCGCGACCAGGAAACCGCGCAAATCGCGATTCAATCCGCACTGACGGGCCACCTTGTTTTCACCACCGTCCACGCCAACAACGTCACGGACGTCATCGGCCGCTTTATCAACATGGGAGTCGAACCGTATAATTTCGTATCGGCTTTGAACTGTATCCTGGCACAGCGTCTGGTGCGCGTCATTTGTGAAAATTGCAAACGCCCCAAGACTTATACGAATAAGGAATTACTGGAAGCCGGTTTGGCGCCTCCGCAGTGGGAGAATTTTGTATTTTCCGAGGGTGCCGGTTGCCTGGAATGCTCTGGTACCGGCTACCACGGCCGCACTGCTATCTGTGAATTACTGGACTTGACGGATCGCATTCGTGAAATGATTATTGAACGCAGGCCCACGTCGGAAATCAAACGAATTGCTGTGGAAGAAGGTATGATTACGTTGCGCGAAAGTGGATTGGGCAAAATTCGCGCGGGCATTACCACTTTGAAGGAAATCAACAAGGTGACTTTCGTTGACTAGCACCGGCGCTTATCAGTCCGGCATCTTTAAGAGCGATCTAGTCCGCCGCGTCTCGCGTTGGATGGAAGGGATGCCGCATCCCCCGCTGGCGCTGGAGATTTCCGCGGAACGTGTTGCCGGTGTGCGTTTTCATCGCAGCGGTGCACTGGGTGGGTTCGCTATTGAAAATCTTCCTTTCAATTCCTTGGTGCCCTCGGCAATCGAGACCAATATTATGGGTGCGGCGGCGCTGAAGTCTGCCGTCAACAATGTTTGTACCCGGCTTGCCGCAAAAGACGAGGACATCGCCTTGCTCTTACCGGATCCCGTCATTCGCGTTTTTGTACAGCATTTCGATGATTTTCCTCGTTCTGCCACCGAAGCGATTCCGATGCTTCGGTGGAAACTCAAGAAAAGTGTTCCCTTTGAAGTGGATGAGACGCTGCTCTCCTACATGCGTCAGGCGCCGCGTGCCGATGGTGTGGACGTGGTTACCGGTATTGCGCGCCTCCGCATCATTCGTGAATACGAATCGTTGGTGGACACCTTGCAATTGCGCCCCGGCATCGTTCTCAGTTCTACGCTTGCCGCTATCACCCTTCTGGAAGACAACAAACCGACGCTGCTTGCCCGAGTTTCTGGCACTTCGCTGACCACCGCCATTGTTCGCGAGGGTGTTCTGGCCGGGTACCGTTGCACGGAATTGCCGACTCACGCGGGGGACGTCACCCCGCAAATGTTGCTCGAGGAGATTTTCCCGCTCGCCGCGTATTATCAGGACACCTGGCAGGAGGGCATTCAGTCTGTGCGTGTCGCGGGCTTGGGGCACCGTTTGCCAGAATTTGTCCGACCGCTTGAAGATGAGTTCAAGTGCGAGGTGCGTTCCTTGCTGAGCGCGGCGATTTCCGATGGCCGGCTGGGCGAAGAGGGGCGCTCCCTGGCCGATAAGGAGCTGGATGGACTGGTTGGCTGGATGTTGCACCGGGGCTAGCAGCAACGTGGAAGGAGGAGCGGAGGGAGAATAGGCTTCGACAACTATGAATATTCGTCTCAATGTTGCTACCAGACCGCTTTTAAGCCATCGCCGTTTTTTGGCTGGAGCTGCCGCTCTGGGCGTATTTGGAGCATTGCTGTTCCTGATTCTTGGCTGGCGTTACCACAGCCTACGCAAGGCCGATACGGAGATGCGCGCCCGTTCCACTGCTTTGCAGACGGAAATGGCCAGTTTGCGTGAACAACGTGCCGAGCTCGACAAATTCTTTTCGCAGCCTGAGAATGTGAAACTGAACGAACGCGCCAATTTCATCAAATCCGTAATCGAAGCACGCAGTATCAATTGGACGCAGATGTTCATGGACCTGGAGCACACCATTCCCCCGGGCGTGCACGTTGTTCGCATTGAACCGAAACTCGAAAAAGGAATTGTCTCCGTGCGGTTTGTAGTTGGTGCTGTGAACCAGGAAGCGGAGCTGAAATTATTGAAGTCCTTTGAGCAATCCAAATCGTTTTCTCATGTGGAACTGATCGCGGAACACGCGGCCAATCAGCCGGGCAACGACCCGCTGACAATCGAGTTTACGGCAATCTATTCGGCGGCCTGACGATGCAGAACTTCAAACTACAGAAACGACTCCTCCTTGCCAGCCTGATTCTTCTCCTGCTCGTCGACGTGGCACTTGCCGTGTACAGCTATCGCATGACGGATGTACGCCAGAATCCCCAAGCATTCCTGGCCAACCAATCACGCCAGGTGGCGCTGGTGAAGGCCGATGTCAAGCGTGCTTCGGACATTCAGAAGAAGATTCCCTTGTACCTAAAAGGTCTCGACGACTTCGAAAGTTCCCTGATTCCCGCTCCGAAAGGCTATTCCGCCGTTTCCGAAGAGCTTGCCGATCTGGCGAAGAAGAACCACGTGGGCATCGACGATGAAAAATTCCGTCAGAAAGAAATCCCCGGCCGCAACCTGCTCGAACTGGAAATCGAAACCTCGGTTGGCGGTGATTATGGTGGTATCGTCCGTTTTCTGAACGCACTGCAGCGTTCCAGAAGCGTCTACATCGTCGATTCTCTGCAGGTGGAGTCGCAGGCCCAGGTCGGGGGCCAGACTGCGCCAGGCGCGTTACGGGTAAATTTACTTTTGCGTACGTATTTCCGAAAGGTCTGATGGCCGAAGCGAAACAAAGGTATCAGCTCTTCGCACTGGCAGCGCTGCTAGTCGCCTCGATCCTTGTCTGGTATTTTCAGTCAGCCAGGCATCCCGTGGTTTCCGGGTTTTCCGTCGAAAATGGCACTTACACGCCCATCAATGCCCAGGATTTCAGTGCCGTTCTTGAACAGTTGAGTAAGGCGCAATCCACGGAATACAAATCCTCCGGACGCAATATTTTCATTGCCGGGGCCGTACCCATCGAAACGGAAGCGGTTAAACCTGGCGCCCCGGTAAATGCTCCATTTCGGCAGTATTTGCCGCAACCTCCGCCGCCACCGCCTGCCCCGGTCTTGGGCATGACCTTTTTCGGTTATGGCAATCTTCCCTCGGGTGGTCCGCGCCGCGCCTTCTTGCAGGATGGCGAGGATGTGCGCATTGTCGGGGAAGGTGACACCGTGCAGACTAATTTGCGCATCTTACGTATAGGGAACGACAGCATCGAATTTGAGGACATCAACACGCATATGCGAGGCACGAAGCAGATGGAAGCCTCGCCTGCGTCACCCATTGTATGAAGCCCACAATTTCAAAGAAACGCGCGCACCACGGCCAAGGGGGATACGCCCTGCTGACAGTGGTTTTCTTCGTGGCCCTGCTGGCCATTTCCGTCGCCACTGTCGCTCCGAACATCATCACCAATGCCAAGCGCGAGCGGGAAGAAGAGATGATCTGGCGTGGCAGACAATACGTCCGCGGTATTCGGCTGTTCTACACGAAAAACCATCGTTTTCCGACCGAACTCGAAGATTTGTACAAACCCAAGACAGGCATTCGCTTCCTCAGGCAACCCTACAAGGATCCGCTGAACACGAAAGACGGTTCATGGCGGCTCATCTACGTGGGTCCGAACGGAGTGCTGATTGGTAGTCTGAAGAATCGCACCGTGAACCTCGCAGGACAGGCCATGGGTGGATTTGGGGGACCGACCCCCGCAGCGGGTTCGACACTCCAGGGCAGCTCTACGATGTTTGGTTCGAGCAACGGGTTTGGCTCTGCCAGTTCCTTCGGCTCAAACAGCAACGGTTCTGCTTTCAACAATGGAGCGAGTTCGAATAATTCTGTGGGCAACACGAACGGCGCGAGCCAGTCGAGCAACGCCGGAAATGGACAACCGGGAGTACCCGATCCCTCTGGTGATGGCGATCCTTCTCTGCAGCCATCCATGCTAAGCGATAGTCCGATTATGGGCGGCAACATTATCGGGGTGGGAAGCAAGGTCAACCAGCGTTCCATCATCTGGTTTGAAAAAGCAAAGAACTATCGCCAGTTCGAGTTCGTCTGGGATCCTTCGGTTGATTCGCTGACCGGCGCAAGGATGGGTGTTAACACAAATGCCGGAAACCCCTTCGGCGCGCCAGGCACTTCTTCCGCCCCCCCCGCCGCCGGTACCAGTCCAACGCAAAGTCCTTCGCAGAATCCCGGTCTCAACCCGGGTCCCGGCGAGAATCCACCATTGCAAGCTCCTCCCAATCCGTAGTGAATTCTTGCGGGTACATTTTCATCATGAACCTAGCAGAGTGGGGGAATCCTGAGGACCGATCCTGATCAGTCCGAACAATCTCAGCCTCAATAAATGATAGAAGTGAATTCGGAACTGTCCTCTCGGAAGGTTATTGCGTACCGAAGTCACTCAACGCCTGTCGCTTGGTCCTGCCGCTCTGCCGACAATCCTATGCTGCCAGCCGTCAACGCCTTGGCCTTGATCTTGGCATACCCGCGCGCAATCGTTTGTACATACAACATCGTCTCGCGATAAGGTGGCACCCGGTTTCCATATCTCGTTACATTCTCCGGCCCCGCATTGTACGCCGCTAACGCCAGCGGAATCTCGTTGTGGTAACGCAGCAGCATGTCTCGCAGATAGCGCGTGCCGCCATCCACATTTTCCTTGGGATCAAAAATATTCTTCACGCCCATGCGAACCGCGGTTTTCGGCAGCAACTGCATCAAGCCCCGCGCATTCATTCGGGAAACAGCCTTGGGATTGAAATTGGATTCGACAGCAATTACGCAGTGGATCAGGTCGGCGTCCACGCCATACCGTTCCGCAGCAGCGCGGATAATTTCATGATAGGGGGTAGTGTCGCTGAGCGGCGCGGGCAGGGCGTCAAAGACCTCTTCCGGCTCTATCCGGACCACATCATCCGCGGCAATCTCAGCCGAGCCACCCTTCATCTGCAGGCGATACTTGTCGCCCTGTAACTCGTAGCCCGTTACCGTCAGGCGCGCGCCCGTCCGCAGCACCACGTACTCACCCCGCACGGAAGGCGCAGCTACCCCCGCCGAGAGGCCTGCCAGTGCTCCCGCGGTGATCCTTAGCATCAGGCGCACTCAGGCGTCTCCTTTAACGCAAATCGCTCAATGGCAGCTGCCACGCCATCATTGTCGTTGCTTCCGGTCATGTGCCACCCGCGCGTTTTCAGCTCTGGAACGCAGTTTTCCATCACTACCGGGGTGCCTGCAAAGCATAACATTTCCAGGTCGTTGTGGTTATCACCAATGGCCAGGATTTCCTGCGGAGGTATTCCCTGCAAGCCTGCCCATTCGGCCAGGGTCGCGCCCTTGGTCACTTTGGGATGAATCACGTCGATCATGGCGAAGTCTTTCTCCTCGTATATGGTCACGGCCAGGGCAAACTCCGCCGCAAAGGCTACCTCCCGCAGATGTCTTTCGGTTTCGCGGACTGGCGCGACCTTACCCGTGAACATGACCTGGATGGGATCTTCGTCGAGGCAGGATTCAAGGGGCCGTGCTTCGGCTAGAAACTCCTTGTTGCGGGTGTAATAAGGAACTTTCTCCAGATCTTCCCAATTTATTCTTTCAAGAATAACCTGTTTTGCCACCGGCCGATCAAACACCACGGCCGTGCCTTCGCGCCAGGCAATCGTCGCTTCAAGGACGCGCAAGGCAGTTTCGCGCGGAAGAAGGTGACGTACGTGGGTGTGGCCTTCCTGCGTGCGCACCAGCGCTCCGTTGTTCACAATCATGGTAAGCGGAGCGGGAATTTGCCGCGCTACAGGAATTGCAAAGTCGTATCGACGTCCGGTTACCAGCGCTACTTCAATCCCTCGGCGCGTCGCTTCTTGAATGGCTGCTTGATTCCCGGCCGACACTCGCCAGTTGCTGCCGAGCAGTGTTCCGTCGATATCGAGCGCGATGAGCTTGATTCCCATCCCTCTAGTTTAGCGGAAAACAAGTTTTCACCCGGTCAAAGTGCAACCCAATTCCAATTTGTTACGTTTAACTGCTAGACTTTTTCACGATGAGCACGCATCGCCTCTACTACGACGATTCCTATCTGCAAACCTTCTCCGCGCGCGTTCTGGGTTGTCTACCGGCCGAGCCTTTTGCCTCCCTGGCGGGTACGGTTCCTTCCTGGGAAGTATTGCTCGATCAATCCGCGTTCTACCCAACTTCTGGAGGTCAGCCGAACGACCTCGGCTGCATCGGAGAAGCCAAAGTGCTCGATGTGCGCGATGCAGGTGAAGAGATTGTGCACATCGTTGACAGGGAGCTGGAAACCGGCTCGGTGCAGGGATCGATCGAGTGGCCTCGTCGGTTCGACCACATGCAACAGCACACCGGACAGCACCTGCTTTCCGCCATGTTTCAGGAACGCTTCGGGCTCCCTACGGTTTCCTTTCATCTTGGCGCCGATCTTTGCACCATCGACTTGCGCGGCCCGGAACCATCCACGGAGACGTTGCAAGGCGCGCAGCACGCAGCAAACCTGGCGATCTTTGAGGATCGCCCGGTTACCGTTCGCTATGGCACTGCGGATATGCTAGCCAGCATCGGCGTGCGCAAGGAAGTGGTCCGTGAAGGCATCCTTCGCGCAATTGAAATTGAATCCGCTGACTTGCAGCCCTGCGGCGGAACACATGTGAAATCCACCGGGCAAATCGGCCTGATTCTGGTGCGGCGGTGCATGCGCATCCGCCAGGACTGGCGCGTGGAATTTGCCTGCGGCGAGCGGGCCGACGGCATTGCTACTGCCGATTTCCAGTTACTGCGCGCGATTTCCGACAAATTGAGTTGCGCGCCCGAGGATGTTTCCGCGGCCATAGACAAGGCGATCGGAGAACGCGAAATCAGCCATAAAACCCTGCGCAGCGTGGTCCAGCAACTTGCCGAAGCGCGTTCCGTGATGCTGGTTTCCGCAGCGAAACAATCTCCAGGGGGGATACGGATTGTAGGCGAACTTCTACGGGATGTTCCTGCGGAATTGCTATTGCCCCTGGCTACGGCAATTGCCAGAAAAGACAGGACTGTCGCTCTTTTGGCGGCGGAAGAGAGCGGTCAACTGGTTTTGGCGCAACATTCGTCGGCAGGAAAGGATCTAGAGGCAATCCTCAAACAGATTGGTGCGACCTTTCCCTGTAAGGGCGGTGGCACCAAGGACTTTGTCCGAGCAAAGCTAGTCGAGCCCAAAAATTCCTCTGCTGCACTTGAGCTGGCAAAGACTCTTGCGCTTGATTGAATTTTAAGAATCCGGAAATCATGAAATTCCAAGCGCAATAGGCTGGGCGGGTTCGCTACCGGAAATAAAATTTGTATAACGGCGATAGGGACTGGTTATAGAGTCGTGCCGATTCGTGAAACATGCGACAGGCCGCCTGAATCTTTCGGCCTCTCGGCAATTCCATCGCCAGTTTGGTCCGAGCCGGACTTGGTGGCAACTCGTGAGTTTATTGATCTCAGGCGGCGCAGCGTCCTCCCTGTTGGCGGGAACGGCGAGTTCCAGACTCGACATCACTCTCATTCTCTCGAGCGTCGGCGGTCGGGACGTGGGTGGGGCCGCTGGATGGCAATTGTGGGCTTGCTCAAGGCCCAATTGGCCAAATCCTAGGTTTCCTGTGGGGCTAGCCTAGCCGTCAGCCTTTTCCCCAATTTTTGGCCTAAGATGCTGTTTCGCCCATCGCATGGCTGTAGTCAGAAGAACCGGGTACGCACGCGATCTGGCAGCTTGACCAGATCAACAAGGGTCAGGAAATCGATGGTTTTAAACTCTCGATCGATCGCGGGGGGCCCGCAGACCTTCGCGGAGATGTCCAGATAGGCTCGGAACAACCTCGGTGGGCGCGTGATTGCCACTGGCTCACCGGTGGAGTGGCAGCGGCAGCCGGGTTGCGGCTGGGTACGCAGCGAGGGTTCCACCAGATACTTGACCCGAAGGGAGTCATACATCGCCACGCCATAGTTTTCGTCCTGCGAAGAAATGGAATTGCAGCCTAGCAAGTAGCGTGCTCCCGCACGCATGGCGTAAACCGCGATGCCTTTCCACAAGGAGTGCAAAACCATCATGTTGCGGAAGTCTTCGTGGACGCAAGCGCGCCCAAGCTCGAGCAGTTCGCGGCGGACTCCATCATAGACAGTAAAATCGAAGAGTTGGTCGCCGTAATAGCCCATGTTGCGGGCCGCGGTTTCGCCGGTCTGCAGGCGATAGGTGCCGACCAGGCGGCTGGTTTCGAGGTCGCGAACCATCAGGTGGTCACAGAAGGAGTCAAAGGGATCGATGTCGAGTCCACTGCGTTCAGAGGTCGAGAGGCCTTCTCGCAATTCAAGGTTGAAGACCAGGTAACGTAGACGCTGGCATTCCACTAGATCTTCTGGAGTTTGCGCCAGACTGACGCGATAGAGGGAAGTGGCGGCTAAGAGTGGCTCGGAAGTTACCGTTCTCACAGTTGACCTCTGGCTTTAACGAGTGTCGCTTCACCCAGATTGCCACAAAGTTTCAACCAGGTTATTTTCGTAATTTTTAAGAGTAACCCATTCGATACAGTCGTATCACCTGTCCTAAATTCTACGGCGAAAGATCGAGAAAAGGTAGATACGAGGTGCCTAACGCGTATGCAGGGTAATTGTCTTCTCCGAGTTATCTTGTTTGAACGGCGACCGCCCGCACGACGGGATTGCTCGCCGCAGCCGGGAGATCGATTCGGAGATTCGTGTCGGTCTGGCGAAAGTTCAGTTGCAGGTCGTCATCGAGCATCCGCTCCGAAACCACCTTCCCTTCAAATTGATCGATGGTCAACGGAGAACTTGGCCATTCAAGAAGGTGAACGAAAACTGTCTGGTTTTTTGCGGAGCTGCGGAGGGTCGGCTGATTCTGGATAGGGACGTACGTCGACCCATAAATGGAGTCGCCGTTGTTGCCGAGCCAATCTCCGATGGCGCAGAGTCGCTCCTGAAACTCCGGCTGAATCTGTCCGTCAGGCTGCGGGCCGACGTTTAGCAGGAAATTTCCGCCGCGACTGGCCACTGCTAGCAGTCCGCGAATCAAAAACTGAGCGGATTTGTAGTCGTGATCATTTCTGTTGTAAGCGCAGGTATTGTTGATGGTCATGCAGGTCTCCCATAGCTGGAAGTCGTCTGGCTAGGGAATGGTGAGTTGCAGATTTGCTTTGGGTTTCGGGTCGATACCGGAGATGATCACATTTATCGTCGGGA
Organism: Candidatus Acidiferrales bacterium; assembly: GCA_963741165.1. Classification (GTDB taxonomy): domain Bacteria; phylum Acidobacteriota; class Terriglobia; order Acidiferrales; family UBA7541; genus Acidiferrum. Next base: position 238,561 of record CAVUHB010000008.1, read on the forward strand.
TCCTGGTAGGTATAAACAGTTCCGGAGTTTGATAATCGCCCGGCTGGCCAATAGGATCATTCAATAGGGTGGCCGGCTGCAATTTGTGAATCAGCTCCAGGTAGCGTTGGCCGGAATATTATTGCTGATCATTCAACCCATCAAACCAGACGATAGCGACATTGCCGTAGTTGGTCAGGAGTTCGGTAATCGGTGGAAGCGGAGTCAAGCATGCAGAAGCCATCTTGGTGCTTGGTGGTGTACACCAAATATTGTTGACCCGCCCCCCGGGTCAGATTGACGAACGCATAAGGGTCAAAACGGGATGGATTGAACCGCTTGCGCAACTCCACATACTCCGTCTGGGTGATTCCGCCAGGGGATGGCGTCATGATCGGCCAGGAGGCTTCCACGCTAGCCAATGAATCGGGCCCCCGTGAATCAACATCCCGAACTTGGTATGCCGATACCAGGCGGTGCGATCGGCTGCCGATTCCAGGCCAAAGCCCAAATCCGGCACCACGAGGAGCGAAGAAGTCGCAAGCGCACGCTTCCTGAATTCCCGTCGGTCTCACTGACGCTCATCGGAATGTCCAGAGTCAAGACAACTTTTGTGAAGCTGGAAGTAGCGCGTACCGCCGGAGAATACCACTTATCGCGCGCGCGTCAGGGCGAACAGGGTAGGGGCACCGGCGCCAGAGAACGCATTTCCCGCTTCTCAACTTAACCAGAGTCGAGTATCTTCGCACCACACCCTGTCGAAGGAGATTCCATGAGTTACGTGCGCCGCGTTGTCATCCTTTGTTTCCTTTGCGCGCTCCCTGCGCTTTCACAAACGCCTGCGAAAGCGCCAAACCCGGATCAGCAAGCGGTGGTCAACACGCTCATTTCCATGTGGGATGCACTGGAGCATGCGGATATCGAGCGCTACGCCTCCTATTTGCATCCGGATTTCACTTCATTCGGGGAAGACGACACGTATCTGAACCAGGGCAGGGAGTACGAGGTGCGCACGTATACCAACTATTTGAAACGCGCAAAGAATCTGCACACGGACATGCACCAGCCGGAGGTTACCGTGCACGGAGACGTTGCATGGATCACCTATTACTGGACAGAAGGGGCAGACGTCGATGGTAAACATGTGAGCAGCCGTGGCAAATCGACGCGAATCTTCATGAAAGAAAATGGGAAGTGGCTGTGTATCCACGGACATTACACGTATGCGCCGGATGGGAAACCGTAAGACGCAGGTTTGCTAAGCGTGCTTGAACAAGCAAGCGCAACAACACAAGCAGTCGGAGGTAGAGATGAGCTGGTTTGTATGGGCGCTATTGTCTGCGTTTTTTGCGGGACTTACTGCCATCCTTGCGAAGCTGGGCGTGGAACACGTGAATTCCAACCTGGCGACCGCCATTCGCACGGTGGTGATCCTGATATTCGCGTGGGGCGTGGCACTGTTCACGAAAACGCAGCCACTATCCACAATTGAAAAGCGCACCTGGATCTTTCTAATCCTGTCGGGTTTCGCTACGGGGCTTTCCTGGCTCTGTTATTTCCGTGCACTGCAGTTAGGGGAAGCCTCCCGCGTGGCGCCAGTGGACAAACTGAGCGTGGTGATCGCGATTGCACTAGCCGCGATTTTCCTGCATGAAAAGTTGACCTGGCATCACTGGACGGGAGGATTGCTGATTTTCACCGGTGCCGTCGTACTGGCCTACGCCTGAAGAATGCAAATCTTGTTAGTGTACGGTTATCGTAACGGTGGAGATAGTCTGGCCGAAGGCATTATTGGCGTAGAGCGTGTAGCTGGTTGTGGCAGAGGGGTGGACGGTGGCGGAGCTGCCGCGCGTGGCGCCAATTTCCGGTGAAACCAGCACATAGGACGCGCCCGAGACTTGCCAGGAAAGCGTTACCGCTGTGCTTGAAGTCACAGACGTGGAACTTGCGGCAAATTGGGCGATGTGAGGAGCCGAACCGCTCGGCACGGTTGCGGCAGTGTAGAGCGGTGTAATCTGTACTACTTCAAAATTGGAGGCAGTGACCGAGCCGAGATTATGTAGATCATTGTTGTCCCAGCGATCGTCGGGGGCACCGCTGATGTACATGGACGAGCCGTTATCGGCCACAATCATTCCGTACTTTTTCATCGCATTCAGGATCACCTGATTGGCAGCGGAAAACGGCGAGACGTTGAAACTGGATTTTAGGCGAATGCGCATGCCCATGGGCGGTGCGTGAGGATCCGAAGAATTGGAGGCGAAGTGTGAAGCCGGCGGTGTGAATCCCGGACTGGAATGTTGCACCGTAAAACGGATGGCATGGTTAATTTGACCGGCGGTAACTTCGTCATAGCGAATGAGGCCAGGAAAAATCGGAAGACCTGCAGCATCGGCGCTGGTCCATCCATACGGGCGTTGTTCATCAGCAAGCAGATCCCAAACGGCGGCAGAGTCTGCGTTCCAGGTACCTGACTGCGGGTAAGCGCTGTAGAGTTCGTAGAGAAAACAGTTACCGTTGTCGAGAACAAGGACGTGGCGATCGCCAGTGCCGGGATTGGGGTATCCCTCAATCGGCGCGGTGAGCGGAATGGGCATGGGCCCGGCATCGCTTTCATCGCCATAGGCCGTGAAGTTTACAGGTAGCAATGGCTGGGACGCGTTAACGACGCTGTAAGGAATGCCGATGGTGGAATTATTGTATTGACCTGCACCGAAATCGGCGTGGAGGCCGATCGTCGAGCCGATGAAGGTAATGATGGCAGACGAATTTGGATCAACGGGCACCGCGGAAATATCTTTGTTCCACAAATTGTCTGACGGGAAGGGAAGAAAACCGTTTAGGCTCGCGCCCTGTCCAGTCGACATGCTGCTGCAACCGGAGGTCTGGGTAGAACCATTCACCTGAAAATTAATTGCGGCAGAACTGCTGCTGCCGGGATCGGGATTTTGCACGGTGATGGGAAACGTGCCTGCCGTTGCCGCGTTTCCTGTGGCGGTCAGTTGCGTACTCGAAACAAAGGCCGTGGGGAGCGCGCTCCCGTTCATCAGGACGTGGGCGCCAGAAACGAACCCGCTCCCTGCAACCGTTAGCGAATAGCTTCCGAGATTGCTGGCGGCGGGATTGATGCCAGTCAGCACAGGGGTGGGATTCCAAAGCGTAATGGCACTTGTGTCGTTCTTGCTGGGGTCGGCGACGCTGACAGCCTTCACGGTCAGGGCATTAGAAGAAGGGAGTGAAACTGGCGCGGTGTATTTCCCGGAGGAATCAATAGTTCCGAGAGAACTGGAGCCTGCAGGGGAGTCATTAACCGACCAGTTGACCGATGTATTGCTGGTTCCCGTGACGGCGGCTGTGAAGGTGAGGGAAGCGCCGGAACGAATGTTCGCGGTGGGTGGCGCGACGGAGATGGAAACCGTGGCTGTGGGCGGCGGTGGCACGGTCTGCGTGGAAGAACTACCCGAGCCGCAGCCTGTCAGCACTAGTGCGAGGGCGATGAGCAGGAGGATGTGCCGTAGGGCGATCGGGAACCCACGCATAGAGTATAGATTGTCGGGGGTCCGGAAAAGCCAAACAACTGGCCGAAGGGACAGAAAATGAACGGTATGTGGTTGAATGGGCTAACGGGTTGTGAGCATTGCACTTGCCCGAGTTATAAAAAGATTGATCTATGCACACTGCTGAAGACGATAAGCGGAAGGGAGAATACAGAAGCAAAGTCTTATCTCAGAGTGGATTAGCGAGGGACAAGGAAGGCGGTGCATGGGCCGAGCCGGAAAACTGAATGTGAGAATTGAAGAGGCGCGTTTGGTCGATGGATCTCGCGCCAAACTTCGTGCCGTGCAGGAGAACATGGTACAGAGGCGGCAGGGATTGATGACCGCAGCGATGATCTGAGCCGGGATTCTGTTTTTTTCCGGCCGCGCCGGTGTTTCTATTTATGCGAGCGAAAGATGTTGTGATGGCTAGGAGGATACCGGTCATCGCGTATGTAGATGGAAATACGGAGTTGGAGGTCACGAAGTTTGAGGCACCCGCGAAACCAATTGCCCCGGCAGCACCACCACCGACGTCTCCTAAATCACCCAGAGAATCAGTGCAACCATCTAGGCCAGAGGCGACGAGTTCAGCACCTCCATTGCAGCGCAATCCTACCTAACAACAATCAGACATCTACTGTACCGAATGCGGTTGCGGTATCCTTATCCGCTGAACGGTTGTCAGGTGCGTGGCGGAGGTATTCGGACAGGAAATGCACATGCGGAATTCAAAAATATCACTGGGCTTGCCTAACTATTCGCGTACCGTTCGCGGATTTGCGCTTTGCGCACTAGCAGGTTTCGCCGTAGTGGCTTCATGGGGGCGAGCACAGAGTCTCCAGGAAGCGGGATGGCCAAATTACGGAAACGACGCGGGAGGCATGCGCTACTCGCCGGCGGCGCAGATTAATCGGGCTAATGTCGGGCAACTTAAGTTGGCATGGAGTTACCGAACGGGAGCACTGGACATAAAGACGAAGTTGATCGAAAAGGCAGCATTTGAAACTACGCCAATTCTAGTGGAGGGAAAACTCTTCCTAAGTACGCCGTACGATCATGTGATCGCGCTAGATCCGCAAAATGGCACAAAGCTTTGGGAGTTTGACCCGGGTGTGAATCTCGAGAAGAGCTATTCGGAGGTGACTTCCCGGGGCGTGTCGGCGTGGTTGGACTCACAGGCAAAACGGGGAGGGGAGTGCCGATTGCGGATATTGATTGGGACGCTGGATGCGCGGTTGATTGCGCTCGACGGAGAAACAGGGAAGCGCTGCTCTGGTTTTGGTGCGAACGGCGAAGTGGATTTGGCGAAAGAGGGAGCTACACAAACGGTTTGGACCGGAGGCTATCAGGTTACCTCTCCGGCGGCGATTGCTGGCGACATAGTGATCGTCGGTTCATCGATTGCCGACAACTGGCGAGTCGATACGGGTCGCGGCATCGTTCGCGGTTTCGAAGCGCGAAGTGGGAAACTGCGCTGGACCTGGGATCCCATCCCGTGGGCAAAAGAGACTAGTCCGCGTTCGGGCGCCGGGAATGCATGGTCGGTGATTTCGGTGGACGCAGAGCACGATCTGGCCTTTGTGCCGACAGGTAGTGCTAGTCCGGACTATTTTGGAGGCATTCGCAAAGGTGATAACAAGTGGGCGAATTCCGTTGTGGCATTGAAGGCTTCGACGGGCGAATTCGTTTGGGGATTTCAGGTGGTGCACCACGATTTGTGGGACTACGACGTTGCGGCACAACCTGCACTGTTTACCTGGAAGGACGGAACGCCGGCGCTGGCGATCTGCACGAAGATGGGGCGCGTGTTCGTGTTGAACCGAATAAACGGAAGGCCTTTGCTGCCGGTGGAAGAGCGAAAGGTCCCGCAGACGGATATTGCTGGCGAGGAGAGTTGGCCAACCCAGCCAGCTTCCACAATTTCTTTGGTGCCGGAAAAGTTCGACCCGGATGATGCGTGGGGGCCGACTCCTGAGGACAAGAAAGCTTGCCGCGACAGGATCGAACAGTCCCGCTCTGAGGGAATCTATACCCCACCGAGCACGAAAGGGAGTGTGGTGGTACCGGGGAATGTGGGCGGAGTAAATTGGGGAAGCGCGTCATTTGATCCACTGCATCATCTTTTATTCACGAACACCAACCGGCTGGTAGCCTGGGTAAAGTTGATCCCGCGAGAACAATTTGAGGCCGAAGCCAAAAAGGATCAAACCAACCGAATTTTTGGCGAGTTTGCCGAGCAATCTCCCTCCGCGTACGGGCTGTACCGTACATTCCTGTTTTCACCAAGCAGGTTGCCATGCAACGCTCCGCCCTGGGGAACGACTATGGCCACGGACCTTTTCACCGGGAAACAAGTGTGGAACGTACCGCTGGGCACAATGATTCCGGGGAAGGAAACTGGATCGATCAATTTGGGAGGAGTGATCAGTACGGGAGGCGGATTGGTTTTCACCTCCGCCACTACCGATCCGCGCCTGCGCGCTTTTGATTCAGAGAGCGGCACAAAATTATGGGAAGTGGAATTGCCGGCCGGCGGACAGGCCACACCGATGACCTACGTGATCGGCGGGAAGCAATATATCGTGATTGCCGCGGGCGGACATGGAAAGCTTCATTCGAAGCAGGGGGATTATCTATTGGCATACACCTTGCCCTAATGACGAGGCGCGGAGCTAAAAACTTTGTCCGCTCACTCTAACGTCCTGCCTTTCGAGGACATCCAATTTGCGTAAATCGGGATGGCCATTGGTGCCGTATGGTAATCCCAGAAGTCCAGGAGGAGAAGGGTCGATGGCAAAAAATCTGGTCGTGCAAGTCAGTAAGGCAGGTGGTGACTTTGAGTTGATGGAACGGGAGATTCCACAGCCAGGCGCAGGCGAAGTGCGTATCAGGGTTCAGGCATGTGGAATTTGTTACAGCGATCATTTGACAAAAGACGGGCATTGGCCGGGGATTATCTATCCGCGGATACCGGGGCATGAAGTGGCTGGTGTGGTGGATGAACTTGGCGCGCACGTGACGGAATGGAAGAAGGGCGACCGGGTGGGAGTGGGATGGCACGGCGGGCATTGTTTTGTTTGCGCCTCGTGCCGGCGCGGGGATTTTGTGACCTGCCAGAAGGAAGAGATCACCGGAATTACAAGAGATGGCGGATATCAGCAGTATATGATTGCGCGGCACGAAGGTCTGGCGTTGATGCCCGTGGATTTAGATCCGGCAGAAGCGGGCCCCCTCATGTGCGCGGGGATAACGACGTTTAATTCCTTAAGGAATAGTGGGGCGCGGACGGGCGATGTAGTTGCGGTGCAGGGCATAGGAGGGCTTGGACATTTGGGAATTCAGTACGCAGCGAAGGCTGGTTACTTTGTGGTGGGAATTGGGCGCGGACCGGAAAACGGAGCGCTGGCAAAAAAGCTGGGCGCAGCCGTGTATATCGATAGCAAAGCTACGAATGCGGCACAGGAGCTACAAAAGTTGGGCGGGGCAAAAGTGATTCTGTCCACAGCGCCGAATTCCCAGGCGATGTCGGAAGTGATCGATGGTCTGGGCGTGGGAGGGAAATTGCTAGTGGTGGGAGCCGCGCCGGATCCAATTCAGGTGTCGCCATTCCAGGTCATCGGAGCACGCAAGGGTATTCAAGGCTGGCCTTCGGGATCAGCGATGGACTCAGAAGACACACTGCGATTTTCGGCGCAGACTGGCGTGCGGGCTATGATTGAGAAATATCCGCTGGCGAAGGTCAAGGAGGCCTACGAGCGGATGACCAGTGGACATGCACAATTCAGAGTAGTGCTAACGATGCAGTAAGCTCGGCGGACATCCGTACGAGTATATCGGAGATCAGCCAGAAAAATGGCCGGACGCGTTGGGTGCTCGCTGGCTTTTTCGACCATGGCGGACTACGTTTAGAAAGGAATGTCTTCGTCGGAGATTTCCGGGCCGGCACTGCCGCCTATGGGTTCGTCAGTGTGCCCTCCACCCTGATCGAAGTCCTCCGCGCGGCCACCTCCGCCGCCTGCTCCTGCGCCAGCTGCCATGCCATCACCGCGGCCACCGAGCATGCGGAAGTTCGTGGCAACAATTTCAAAGCTGGTGCGCTTCTGGCCTTCTTTATCCTGCCATTCGCGCGACTGGATGCGGCCTTCAATAAATACGAGCGAACCCTTTTTCAGATACTGCTGGGCAATTTCTGCCTGCTTGCCCCAGACCACTATCTTGTGCCACTCGGTGCGCTTCTGGCGCTCGCCACTCTTGTCTTTGTAGGTTTCATCGGTGGCGACAGAGAAATTGGCAACTGCCTGACCTCCGGAAGTGAAACGCGTTTCCGGATCGCGGCCAAGACGGCCAACCAGTATGACTTTGTTAACGGACATGGAAGTCCCCCCTGAAAGGAGGAAGATAGCATGATGGCGAAGAAAAATGAAATCCGCAGGGAGACTTCCGGTAACAGCGGATACCGGCAGGTGGAAACTGCTCTGTTCTGGTTGTAGAAAGAGCAGTCGTGTCCTAGTCTCGCGCGAGATGTTTGGTTATATTGTGGGGTGCCGCAACCGATCCGCAGGTGGTTTCCACTGTCACGCCCATTGCTTTTAGCGCTGGCCGTACTGTTGGCGGCGTTGTCCGTTCTCTACAGTGCGCTTTGGATGTACGACGCGCGCTTGCCGAACACGCAGGTTGAACTGGGATTCAATAATCAACACAACGAATCGTTTGAGGAGAAGACACACTCAATCTTTATCCACGATGTCGTGAAAGGCAGTCCTGCGGAACAGGCTGGCTTGCTCGCGGGCGATCACATCATCGGGGTCAATGGTCGTACACTCACGACCGCCGAACCCTATACAGAAGCCTACGCGCGCGGGGTGCCCGGTGATGCGGTGGAACTTACAGTTGCGCGACCGGGCACGGTAGCGCCTGTTACCGTTCACGGAATCTTCCGGGCGCGCCCGAATGTGCAACTGCAAGAAGGTTTAGCGAAGGGAACGGCACAGCAATTACTGGCGTCCTTCCCAGTTCTGTTTCTGCTCGTCGGGTTGGCGGTACTTTTCCTGAAACTCGAAGACCCTCACGCTTGGCTACTGGCGTTGATGTTTTGTGCGTTCGCGGCGGCTCCAGACATTCAAAATCCTATGATCCTGTCCCACGTCGCGAGGGTCTTCGCTTTCACGTACCGCGCGATTTTTGTCGGGATGCTGTGCGCTTTGTTCTACCTATTCTTTGCTGTATTTCCGGTTCGTTCTCTGCTGGAGCGGCGAATGCCATGGCTCAAGTGGTTGGGTTTGACACTGGGACTTGCGACGGTGTGGCCTGGACTGGGCACTGGACAGCCAACGTATCCAAACTGGTTGGAAGGACTGGCGGGAACTCGAACTTCGCAGCTCCTGTTCCAAGCCAGCCGTTATGTATTTCTTGGCTTGGGCATAGTCTCGCTGGCGCAAAATTCGCTACTGAACACGGTTCCCGTCGAAGCGCGCAGGAAATCACGTGTCATCCTCTGGGGAACCATCGTGGGGGTGCTCCCGGTACTGCTTGAGCGTAGCGCAAGGGATTTAACGGGCCTGCAGTTGCCCTATTGGCCGGATACGTTGGCGTATCTGGTGCTGTTCCTCTATCCGCTATCCTTCGCCTATGCGGTGGTAAAGCACCGGGTAATGGAAATCCCGGCGTTGCTGCGCCGAAGTGCCCGCTATGTGTTAGTGCAGAAGGGATTTGTATTTGCGATCTTTTTGGTAGCAGCAATTGCGATCTCCTTGTTTTCGCATCTGTTTTCACAGTTTGTGCAAACGCACGCGAGTCTCGGAATGGCGCTGAGCGCGTCGTTCGGAATCTTTCTGGTGTGGGCCTCGGCGCCGCTGGTCACAAAGATTACCGTGCGAATCGACCGGGCGTTTTTCCGAAGTGCGTATGACACCCGGAAAATATTGCAGGAACTGGCGGAAAAGACCAGGACGGTCAGCAAGAGCGACGAAATGGCGGCTCTCCTGGAAACGCATGTTCGGGAGGCGCTGCACCCGAAGACACTGGCTTGCTTTATCGAGGAGGATGAGTCTTGGCTGAATGCGGCGCCGGGATCGTTGCGGCAGTTGCCCGAAGCGATTGCGAAAGACGATCCGAGAGTCCGTAATCTGGTAGAGAAAGGTAAAACGTGGGATCTGTACCTTGCTGGTTTTGTGGCCTCCACTAAATTCTCCACGCTGACAGCGATGGAGGCGGAGTGTGTAGTACCGATCCTGGGACGCGACGCGAGACTGCTAGGTATGCTCGTGATGGGACAGCGACTGTCCGAAGAACCTTATTCTCGGGAAGACAAGCAATTGCTGGAATTTGCAGCGGGCCAGGCGGGAATTGCGCTTGAGAATATTTTACTGGCCGAAAAAATAGCCGAACGCATGGAGACAGACCGGCGCGTGGCCCACGAGATGGACATAGCACGCGAAGTGCAGGCGCGGCTGTTTCCGCAAGTCCGGCCACCAATGGATTCACTGGAATACGCCGGGACCTGCATTCAAGTGAAGGAGGTTGGTGGAGACTATTACGACTTTCTGGACATGGGGCCGCACCGACTGGGAATTGTGCTGGCCGATATTTCCGGAAAAGGAATTGCTGCGGCATTGTTAATGGCGAATCTGCAGGCGAATTTGCGCAGCCAGTATGCGATTGCGCTGGAAGATCCGGGAAAACTGTTGCGTTCAGTCAATCGCCTGTTCTATGAAAATACCCCGGATGACCGGTATGCGACTTTGTTCTATGCGGATTATGAAGAGGCGAACAAAAGGTTGCGTTACGTTAATTGTGGACACAATCCTCCGATTTTGTTGCGGGCGGATGGCGAGGTAGATCGATTGGCGGCTACGGGAACAGTGCTGGGACTGTTCGAGAAATGGCAATGCGCCACGCGCGAGACAGCGCTATTTCGAGGGGACCTGTTGGTGATCTACAGCGATGGGGTGACGGAGGCGATGAATCGCGATGACGAGGAGTTCGGTGAGGCCCGTTTCCTCGAGAGTTTAAGGGACAATCGTTCTCTGGCGCCGGCCGCCCTGCTGAGGAAAGTTGTCTCAGTCGTGCAGGAGTTCACCGGTGGAAGACAGACCGATGATTTGACGCTGGTGATCGCACGTGCATCTTGAACAAGCCGCACGATGAAAAGCAGCGCAGGACCACTTTACACCAGGAGAAACAAGACGGCAGGTCGGAAGTCGTGCTACGAAGCAGTATGAAATAAAAGGCGGGACAACAAAAAGTGCCGACAGGAAAGCCAGCGTGCCAGAAGAACCACCTCGATCGAGTGGAACTAGCGGGATGCGGCGGCGGTTACCGGTATACCTAAATCTTTCAGCTTGGCGCGCGCGCGGCGTTCTTCTTCGGTGCCGGGGTAGCGCTTTACGACTTCTCGGAGTTCCTTCACGCCGGGATTCTTCTGGCCGAGTTCGATCAGAGCCATGCCTTTTTTCAGGCGCGCAGGAGCGAGTTTGAAGCTCTTCGGATAGTTGCTGAGTACTTTGTCGTATTCCTCGACAGCCTGATCATATTGCTTTTGCGAGTAGGCGATTTCGCCGAGATAGAACTGGGCGTTTGAAGCGAGATCGGTGTCGCCGTAGTACTTGAGATAATCCTGAAATTCAGAACGCGCGAGATCGTATTTGCCGCTGGTGATATCGCGAAGGCCGTTGGAATACAAGGTATCGGCAGAAGGGGGAGGACCCACGGGGTCAGCGGTTGCGGCCCGGGGTACGGAACCGGCGGAATTGCCCGTGGGTGGAACCGAACCACCATTCGAGAATGAATTCGAAGGGCCGGCAGCCGGGACGCCCCCTGCAATGCGAGAGTCGATATTCTGGACAGAATTCTGGAGATCGGCGAGCTGCTGGTTCACTTTGCCGAGCCGTGATTTGATTTCCTCGAGATTGTCGGAAAGGCCCTGGACCTGGGTGGACATGGTATCGAGGCGGGCGCCGGAATTAGCCTGGACATCCTGGACGGATTTCTCCAGCGAATTCATGGTGCCGTTGAGCTTGCTGACAGTATCAGCAGACTGTTCGATGAGCGTCTTTTGAATGGTGTGTTCCTGGGTCATTTGCGTCTGCAGGTCTTTTTGGCCTTGCAGCAGAGTGGTGACATCGCGCTGCAGTTCTACCATCTCGCGGTTGACGGCCTGAATCGGTTTAGGTCCGATGAGACTGCCGACAATGGCGCTGGCGAACATGGTCCCTGCAAAAATGGCGACATTACGAATGCGCATGATACATCCTCCACGGTACGGGCGGTTCAGGGGAAACAACCGAATGAACCTTAATACTTCAATGTAATGGGAGATGGGGACTAGGGCAAGTGGTTGCACGGGAAAAAGCATCAAGTTGTTCGTTATAAGTAGCAACCAAGGACCAGTTGCTCGGCATACGGCTGAGTCCCGAGGTTGGGCAGGCCGAGGGCAGAAGCACCGAGAGCAGGCAAGATGCCGGCCTCGCACAGAGAGTGGATCGTCGCGCGTTACCTGGCTCAGCCGGCGGTGGCCTTCGATTGAGCGTCGGTCAGGAAATCTTCGTAGGTACCCTTGAAATCATAGATTTTGCCTTCGCGGAAGTGCCAGATGCGCGTGGCAACTTCATCGAGAACGTCTTCATCGTGAGTGACGAGGAGAACAGTGCCCTCGTATTTTTGCAGGGCGATGTTCAGAGCGTTGATCGATTCAAGGTCGAGGTTGTTGGTTGGCTCGTCGAGGACCAGCAAATTGGGTTTTTGAATCATCAGGCGGCAGAAGATAAGTCGGGCACATTCGCCCCCGGAAAGTGCGGCAGTGGGCTTCAATGCATCTTCACCGCTGAATAGCATCTGGCCAAGATAACCGCGAATTTCTTCCTGCGTGGCTTGTGGCCAGAATTGCCAGAGCCATTCGAGCGCGGTGATGCCCTTTGTCTTGTCGATGGTGTAATTGAAATCCTGCGGGAAATATCCGACAGAAACTTCATGCCCCCAGACGACGTTGCCTGAATCGATTGGGAATTCGCGCTCGGCATCGGTGATGAAGGGTCCGGCGTTGCGAATGATGGATTTGAGCATGGTGCTCTTGCCTGCACCGTTCCGTCCGGTAAAAGCAATTTTTTCGCCGCGTGTGATGCTGGCGGAAAAGTTCTTGATTACTTCCAGGTCGTCGTAGGACTTTGAAAGGTGCTTGATTTCCAGCGGAAGTCGGCCAGAGGGTCGCTCGGTCGCGAACTTGATGTAGGGGCGTTGAATGTTGGAGCGGGCAAGTTCCGAGGTTTGCAGGCGCTCGACTTCTTTTTTGCGAGAGGTGGCCTGCGCGGAACGGGTGCCGGCAGAAAAGCGGGCGATGAAATCGTTCAGTTGCGCAATCTTTTTTTCACGTACGGCATTGTCGGCTTCCATCCGCGTGCGTATTTGCGTCTTGGCCAATACCATGTCGTCGTAACCGCCCGGATACATGATGATGGTTTCGTAGTCGATGTCTGCGGTGTGCGTACAGACACTGTTGAGGAAATGGCGATCGTGGGAAATGACAATCAGCACTCCGTGGTATTCGTTGAGATATTCCTTCAGCCAGTGTACGGAATCGAGGTCGAGGTTGTTGGTGGGCTCGTCAAGGAGCAGGGCAGAAGGATTACCGAACAGGGCCTGCGCAAGCAACACTCGGACTTTCTGGCCGCCCTGGAGTTCGCCCATCATGCGTTCGTGAAGTTCTGCTTCGATGCCCAGACCATCCAGAAGGACGCCGGCATCGGCTTCCGCCGTGTAACCGCCTTCTTCTCCAACAATGCCTTCCAGTTCGCCAAGGCGCATGCCGTCTTCATTGGTGAGCGAATCGTGAGGCTTGGCATAAAGAGCGTCGCGCTCTTCAAGCGCCTTCCAAAGGACGCTGTTGCCCATGATCACGGTGTCGATGACGCGAAACTTATCGAAGGCAAATTGATCCTGACGGAGCACACCCATCTTTTTGGGACGGGTAATGTTGCCCTTGGTGGGTTCTTGTTCGCCGGTGAGGATCTTCATGAAAGTGGATTTTCCGGCGCCGTTGGGGCCGGAAATGGCGTAGCGCCTGCCTTCCATAAAGGTGGTGGTCACATCCTCAAAGAGGATACGTGAGCCGAAGCGCATGGTGACGTCGTTAACAGCAAGCATAAGAATTAATTTTATATGAGGAAGGGCTGGAATGCGAAATTGTGTACACGATATTGCAAAAAAAACAGGGGGAGGTGTAGGGGCCTCACTCCGTATCCTTTGTGCGGCCGTTTATTGATTCTCCGCCTGTGTGCTACATTAGATTTTTCCCTTCAGGCAGATGAAAATCACGGATCCACGTCCGATACGCGTACGCTCCAGTTCAGGCGACTACGCTGTTTTGTGCCAGGCAGGTCTGCTGCGGCGAATAAGTGGCCAGATCGAAGAATTGGGTTCGTTTTCGAGCGTACACGTACTGACCTCGCCACGGGTGTGGAAGGCTTTGGGCAAGACGATCAGTGCCGGATTCCGAAAGAAGCGCCGACCACAGGTGCATTTTCTCGACGACGGCGAGTCGGCCAAGACGTTGGCCACGGTTGAGCACGCGTCGCGATCTCTAGTACGGGCGGGGGCGGATCGCCACTCGTTGGTGCTAGCGGTGGGCGGGGGAGTGATCGGCGATGTGGCTGGGTTCGTGGCTGCTTCCTATCTGCGCGGCGTTTCTTTGGTACAGATACCCACAACGTTGGTGGCGCAGGTGGACAGTTCGGTTGGCGGCAAAACCGGCGTGAATCTGCCGGAAGGAAAAAACCTGATGGGAGCGTTTTATCCGGCCAGGCGGGTGCTGGTGGATCCGGAAGCGTTGTCCACTTTGCCAGACCGGGAATATCGCGGCGGACTGGCCGAAGTGATCAAGTACGGGATCATCGCTGACAAGAAGCTTTTTGTGTATCTGGAAAAAGTGCTGGATGGGCTATTGGGGCGCGAAGGGCAGGCACTGTTGCATATCATCCGGCGGTCAATTGCGATCAAGGCGGAAGTGGTGAGCCGGGACGAGAGAGAATCGAGTTTGCGGGAGATTCTGAACTTCGGGCATACGTTTGGACATGCGTTGGAAAGCGTGACGAACTATCAGAGGTATCAGCATGGTGAGGCAGTGGCACTGGGCATGATGTGCGCAGCACTGTTGGGGCATGAAGCGGCGGGAACTCCGGCCGATGATGTTGCACGGATGATTTCGCTCACCAGGCGCATTGGGCCGCTGCCTGCCTGGCCTGGTTGTGAGCCGGAAGATCTCGTGAATGCGATGCGTTCTGACAAGAAGGCGCGGGGCGGAAAATTGCGGTTTGTGCTGGCTCCACGAATCGGGAATGCAAAGTCTTACGACGGCATAGATGAAAAGAAAGTGCTGTGCGTGCTGCGATTCATGGCGAATTCCGGAGCGAATCCGGGGGCAGCCATAGGCAAGTGCCGTGGCTGAGCCGGCCGCCCTTCCCCAAGGATCAAAACCAGAGGGCGCGGTCAATGAGCAGGATGCTTCGCGTAAGGTGCGCGAGATGTTCACGCGGATTGCACCGCGATACGACCTGCTGAATCACCTGTTGTCGGCGCAAATGGATAAGCGCTGGAGGTCGCAAACGGCAAAGGAGTTGCGTCCGATTCTAACGAACCCTCTGGCGCTCGTTTTGGACCTTTGTTGTGGTACGGGAGATCTGGCGTTCTCCTTGGCTAAGGGTGCCAGGGCGAAGATCGCAGGCGCGGATTTTTCACATCCGATGCTGGTGCGTGCAAACCAGAAAAGCATGGCGGAGTCGCGAAACGGATGGCAAGTGCCATTTTTCGAAGCGGACGCGTTACGATTGCCATTTGCAGATTCCTCGTTTGATCTGGTGACGACGGCATTCGGGTTTCGCAATCTGGCCAATTATGAAGCTGGGTTGCGCGAAATCCTGCGCGTCTTAAAACCGGGTGGGACGCTCGGGATCCTGGAACTGGCTGAACCTGCTCCTGGATTGCTCGGAAAAGTGTACCGATTCTACTGCTGGAATATATTGCCAATGGTGGGAGGGTGGATTTCTGGGGATGCCTCAGCATACAGATATCTCCCAAGATCAGTGGCGCGATTCTTTCGACCGGAGGAATTGGCTGGATTGATGGGGCAAATGGGTTATGAGAACGTCCGGTATCACCTGATGACGTTCGGGTCGGTGGCCTTGCATATCGGAGTGAAGCGGTAGAGAGGCAACAGGAATCGTTCGAACTGAGGCGGTACCTTGAAGGCCGCAGCCAAAGCAATCGGGACGGCATTACGGACAGGAACTAGGAAGTCGTTGTGACGGATCGGCTGCACATTTTCCCGGGACGTATCTATAAGCTGGGGATCATTCGTTTTGTGGATGTGCCGGCCAGTGTGTCTCGCGCGTTAGGAGCTTTGGAGGCTCATGTTCCGGTGCGCGGGACCGTGGAAGGCGTTCCGTTGGTGACCACGATGGTGTCCCGCGGCAAAGGCCTTCACCGACTGGCGATCCACGGTGACATTCGAAAGAAATTGCGAGTGGATGCGGGCGCGATTGTAGAGATTGCCATGGAGCGGGATGAGGAGCCGCGCGAGCCGGTGCTTCCGCCGGCACTGCTGCTGGCCCTGCGGCAATCCCCTAAGGCCGGCACACGATTTCGCGGGATGACGGTGGCATTGCGGCGGCAGATTGTGCGATACCTTACAGCGGTGAAACAGCAGGCAACGCTCGAACGTCGTGTGGCGAAGTTCGTCCGACGTCTGGAACAGATGGCACAGGAGAAGAAAGCCAGGAAGAAATCGAGCTAGAACCGAGCTAACAATCGAATGTGTGACATTCGTCACAGCGGCACCCCCCCTCGATCGTCGAAGCTTCCACTGCCACAGCCGATGTTGCGTCCAGCAAAACATGAGCAGGCCGAGCAGCTTTTGTGTAGTGAGGCTTATTGACTGATAGGAATGGACTATTGTGGTGGACGGATTGAGCCAGTAGTCTCTGCGGTACGGAAGGAAGTCGGTGGAGGAGAGATCACCATGAAAGCTGGACCAATCGCAAGGCGGTTCACGCCGGACACGGGAAAACAGAGTTTCGCGAGTATTGCCGCGGAAGAACTGCAGATGCGCATTGCCGCAAGCGGACTGGACGACGCGCTGGCGCGCATGGCGTGCGAATTGTGCCTGGAAGAAGTCCCGGTCGAAGAGGCGTTTCAGAAGATTCAGGAGTCAGCCATTGAAAAAATGGTACGCATGCTGGATTCGCGGATACTCGAGCATGAGGGTGCGCTGAAGAGTTGTCTGGAGACGGTGACAGCGGAGTCTGAACGGGTTGCCTGGCAGGCACTGGAAAAAGGAACCGAAGAACTACGCGAGGGATTGGCGTTGCTTGAGGATGTAAAAAAGTTCGAAGGCAGCGGGTACGTGAATTGAAGTGGATATTTCCAGCCCGTGCGATGGCGTGACGGTCAAAAAGTATCCCCCTGAGGGGGCGACGTTTAGAAAAGTTTGAAAGAAGCGACCCGAACGTTGGCCCGTAGACAAAACTTCAGCGAGCCCAACCAGGATCGCCGCCGGCACGACGCAATTCGTCTTCCATGTCGCTCAATTGCTTCTTCAAGGATTCCACTTCTTTCTGTTTTGCCTCAATCTTGGCACGCTTGTCATTGATGTCTTTGCGGTCGTATTGCTGCATCAAGGCTTTTTGCGGATCGGGATAGTATTGAACTTCCGCTTTATCAAATTCGCGCTGGAGGACGCCGACTTCTTTTTCAGCGGCGGCTAATTTATCGCGTGTTTTGGCGAATCGCTTGCGCCAGTAAACCTCACTTTTCGGATCGTTTTCGGCAGAGGTGTCAGAATCGACTTTGGCATCTGGTTGCGCGGCGTCCGATTTGGCGTCGGCAGTCTTTGCAGGCGGAGCAGAAGCAAAGTCATCGTTGGTATACACCTTTTTGGGTTTGGGCGCTGCTTGTTGTTCGGCGCGAGCCTTGCGAGCGGCCGCAGCGAGGGGATCCGCGGCTTGTTGTGACGATGGATCTTGCGCAAGGGTGGAGAGCGAGGTAAGGAAGCCCACCGAGAGCAAAGCAGTTGTCCGAAAAATAATGGTAATTCGCATAGACACCTTCCTCCACCGGAGCGCGCAGGAAGCTCCCAGAAGCAGTATCAAATGCTATTGTAACTCCGAATGGGATGGTGAAACCGCACGTGGCGCGTAAGGATTAAGGGCTAGCCGGGAAAGAGCGACAGCAATGGAGAGGGGCTGAAAACGACCAGCAGAGCCGCAACACCGAGAAATGTGCCAAGTGGGATCTGGTACTGGGACACGATGGCCCAGCGGAGCGAGTTCACCTGGCCAAGCCCGCGACGGTGGGCGCGTTCGGCGAGGCTGCGTTTCCAACCGGATGCGTAAAGAATAGTGATGAGTGCGATGCCGATGACGGAGCCAAGAAATGTGCCGATAAGGATTGTCAGGAAGGTTCCTGGAACGCCGAGGAAAGCCCCCACCATGACCATCATCTTGACGTCTCCCATGCCCATACCCTCGCGATGACGAACCTTTTTGTAGATGGTGGCAACAGCCCATAAAAGGAGGCTGCCAAGGGAGGCGCCAAGGAGAGCGTCCAATAGACCGAACAAGGCCGTTGCGTGGGGTGGCAGGTAGTGAAATCCGAACCCGAAGAATAGGGCGACGGAGCTGCCATCGATGGGGGGAACCCGCGTGGCGAAAGCTAAACCGATCCCAAAACCAGGCCAGACAACGGCGTCCGGAAGTAAGCGAACACGCAAATCGGTAACGATGAGGATCATCAGCAGGCAGGCAAAGATCAACCACTTAAAAGTTGAAAGTGTGACGCTAAACCTTAAATACATGAGGACAAAGAGCGTGCCGGTAAGGAATTCAATGACCGGATACATCGGGGAGATGGGTAGTGCGCAGTTGCGGCACTTGCCGCGGAGGATCATCCATCCGAAAATCGGGATGTTGTCGTAGGGCTTGATGGGCATTTTGCAGCGTGGACAGCGGGAACCGGGGGAAACGATGGATTCGCCCTCCGGAATGCGGGTGATGCAAACATTCAGAAAGCTGCCAATTACGATGCCGAACAGGAAAAAGAAGAGCGGGATCATCTGCATCACTGTGACATAGGCTTGAAAGAGGCTCAATGCCGGGAGGTACGGGCAGTGTCGGATGGCTAAACGGTGGGTGCGACAACTGGTGGCCAGTGATGCCGAATGCGGCAGCGAAGATCAGAGAAGGGAAAGTCTTGCTGCAAACTGACCCGAGGACCGCAGAGCGCTCCGAGAGGAATGCCGAAAACAGGTAAACTTAGAGTATGGCAATGAGTTGGTTTGAGCACGCAATCAGACGCTACGAGCATCGCCGCTGGACTACCGACGATAACCGAATGGTGCGGCCTTTCGAGTGGGGTCTGGAACACATCAATGGGTCGGCGGAGCACAGCGATCCGCGGGAATTTGTGCGGAACTACGCGCGCGAGGCCATCAGCGACAGCGAACAGTGGTATGCGACCGACGAGGTGCGGGACTACACGCTGGACACGGATAACGTGCTGACGTTCACGAGTCCATTGGAATCGGCATGGCCCGAAAACAACACTGTACATGCGCAATTATTTCGCGGGAAGAAAATCGGCCCTGCGGTGCTGGTGCTGCCGAACTGGAATGCGAAGTGGCACGGTCAGGTGTCGTTGTGTCATTGGCTTCAACGCATGGGCATTACGGCAATGAAGATGAGCTTGCCGTATCACGACCGTCGCATGGCGAAGGGACACGAGCGGGCAGACCAGCTGGTGGGACCCAACATTGGGTTGACACTGCAGGCTAACCGGCAGGCAGTGAAGGATGCCCGCGCTTGTCTGACATGGCTCGGGCAACAGGGTTACGATCATTTGGGAATCTTGGGAACGAGTATTGGGTCATCGGTAGGGTACATCACGTTGGTACACGACAAGCGCGTGAGGGCAGGCGGATTTTTTCATGTCTCCACCTATTTTGCGGATGTGGTTAGCCAGGGGATGACGACTAACCACGTGTGGGAAGGGTTGCGGCATGAAGTCAGCGTGGAGGAGTTACGAGAATTCTGGGCGCCCGTGAGTCCCATGCCGTACGTCGAGCGGGGAATGGGAGCGAACCGGGACACGTTCATGGTGTATGGGAAGTACGACCCGACGTTTTTGCCCGAATTGACAGAGCAGATGCTGCGGGCGCTTCGGAAGCATGGAGCGGAGCCGCGAACACTCGAGCTGCCGGTAGGGCACTATTCGCTCGAGTTGGCGCCGTTCAGTTATGTGGCTGGCTATCGGATGTTCACATATTTTCTGGAGGCCCTTGGTTAGCGATGCGACGAGATGCAGCTGCCTTGCTGCGCAAACTTGGATCTAAAGCCATTGATGCAGGAAGGATTTCTTCCGGAGTGCGTCTTTACTGTCCCCGGGCGATTACAGACCCGAGATGGAGCGAACCTTTCTACAATTTAGGGCTGCATGATAGAAAGGCGTGCGGGTGGGAAGAAAGCCCGCGCGGTAACCAGCATGCCCTTACGTTGAACTCAGACTACGAGGCGGCGTGGTGGAATTTGGGCAATACAGCGACAGCACGGAGGAACTGGCTGAAAGCTCATCGCGCGTGGAGGTCGTACGGCATCGAACTTGAAACTAAAGTGGGCGAACTGAAAATGCCGCAGGTCACCGTCCGCGCGCGGCTGAATCCTAATGGCAATGGGGAAGTAGTCTGGTGACGGCGAATCGATCCTGCAAGAAGTGTGCTGCTCAGTATTCCGCGGCCCGACTCTGGACATCGATATCACGATATTGTCTTGAACGATCGCGCCTCAGACGGGATGCGAGTACACACCGATGGCAGCAATACTCCCGTTTTCAATCAACTTTCGAGCTGGCAGGTTTCGGAATATTCCGCTATTGGTTCGAGGATTCAGGTACCAGATATCCTTGCGGAGCAGGCATTGGCCGAGTTGTGCGGTACTCGCCAATGGGGGGGGTGGAGGACTGGTGGACTATCAGGTTTATCCGTGCCGAGTGCAGACGGGGAAATCGCGGCCAACATTGCAGGCGGGCTCAACTCACTGGTGGAGGATCTGAGAAACCACACCTCTGCGAATCAGCGAATAGAGGGCGTTCATGTCGGGAGCGAGGGTGCGGTCGGCTTCGACCTTAGTGGAAACCGCGCGGACGGCATCGTAGGCTTTGCGGGCGAGGGTGCCGGTTTGCAGCGGGGCTAAGAGGTCGATGCCCTGACACGCGCAGAGAAGTTCGATCGCCAGAATGTGACCAAGGTTTTGCAGCATGCGCTCGAGGCGCCGCGCGCCACTCATGCCCATCGATACGTAATCCTCTTGATTGCCTGAGGTAGAAATCGAATCGACAGAATGTGGAGTGGCGAGAGCGCGATTTTCGCTGGTGAGCGCGGCGGCAGTGACCTGCGCGATCATGAATCCGGAGTTGAGTCCAGGATCGGGTGTGAGGAAAGCGGGGAGCAGGCTGGTGAGGGGATTGGTCATCTGCTCGATGCGTCGCTCCGCGATGCCTCCCAATGTGGCCAAGGCGATGGCTACCTGATCGGCGGCCATGGCTAGTGGCTGCCCGTGGAAATTGCCACCGCTGATGATGTCGCCTTCGCCATTTTCCTTCACAAAAACCAGAGGATTATCGGTAGCGCTATTCAATTCCACGAACGCCATTTCGCGCGCATAGACGAGCGAATCACGGACGGCTCCGTGTACCTGGGGAGTGCAGCGCAGGCTATAGGCGTCCTGCACTCGAGGGTCTTTATCAGCGGCGCGATGCGATTCGCGGATCTCACTTCCGTCGTTTAGATGAGCGAGGTTGCGTGCGGTCGTGCCGGCGCCGGGGTACTCGCGTGCGTGCATGATGCGAGAATCGAAAGCGCCAGGACTGCCGCGGAGGGCGTCCAGGGAGAGCGATGCGGCCACGTCGGCGGTGTCGGCCATGATGTCGGCATGGTAGAGCGCGAGGCTGAGCAGGGCGAGCATGCCCTGGGTGCCGTTCAGAAGCGAGAGGCCTTCTTTCGCTTCGAGAGCCACGGGAAGGACACCTGCGCGATTCATCGCTTCGCCACCGGAAAGTTTTTCGCTCTGGAATATGGCTTCGCCTTCGCCGATGACTACGTGTGCGAGGTGCGCAAGCGGGGCCAGATCACCGGACGCACCGACTGAACCTTGCGATGGAATGACGGGATGGACGCGAGCGTTCAACATGGCGCACAAAACTTCTACGATGACCGGTCGCGCGCCACTGAGGCCTTTGGCCAAGGCATTCGCGCGCAACAGCATCATGGCTCTTGTCTCAGCTTCACTTAGCGACGTTCCGACTCCACAGGCATGCGAGCGGACCAAATTTACCTGGAGTTGGCGAACCTGTTCACTAGAAATGCGGACCGAAGCCAGTTTGCCGAAGCCGGTGTTGATGCCATAGGCGGTTTTGCCGGACGCAACGAGTTGCTCGACAACATTGCGTGACGCCTTCATGCGTATAACGGCTTCCGGGGAGAGTGACACAGGTTCCTGATGGAAGGAGACTGCATAGAGTTGCGTGAATGTCAGTTCATTGCCGTTTAGAACAATGCTCATTCGGTGCTCCGCTCGGATGGCTGCGCCACAATGGATAGAAACGCAGTTTTGTATTTGTCGGGAAACTGTTTCACATGGCCGGCGCGATTGCAGGCGACGTGAATGGTATGGCCGGTGGCGAGGAGTCGCTGATCCTCCTGCCGATAGATTTCATAACCAAATTTCAGGGTACGCGTTTTGGCTTCGAGGATGCGGCTGCGGACGGTGATGAGTTCATCGTAGCGGGCCGGATGATGGTAGCGGCAGTGCACGTCAGCAACGACGATGTAGGTGTCATCCTCAGTCTCCATAAGCTTGTAATCGAAGCCGAGCGAACGCATCAGCTCTACGCGGCCAACTTCAAACCAGATGAGGTAATTGGAATGGTAGACCACTCCCATTTGGTCGGTTTCAGCGTAGCGTACGCGCACGGTAACATCATGATGGGTGAGCATGTCGGATCAGTTGCGTGCCACAGAATGAAATCTGAGAAACGCGCAGTGAATAGTATGCCGGAAAAGGAGCGGGAAGAGAAAACTAGCGCGACTCCGGCGACGAGAAGAAATCGAGCCGGTGCTATGTGTCAATTCGTTAACAAGTTTCGAGCGTTTTCTGTGTACAATTCCGGGCGGAATAGGAGGTAGGTGATGGAATATCCTTTATCGCGTTCGAGGCGAGCGTTTATTCGACTAAGTGCGAGTTTGGGCATGGGAATTGCACTGCCTGGCTGGTATCTGAAGGCAGCGCAAAAAGAGACTGCCAAGTCCGGTCCGGCGATAAGTCCGGATGAAGCATTGAAAGCACTTTTGGACGGAAATCAGCGTTTTGTCAAGGGGCAGACACGGAATCCGCGTCGCAGTCCGGAGGAATTTTCTGCGCTTGCGGAAGCGCAATATCCAGAGGCGGTGATTGTGAGCTGCGCAGATTCAAGAGTTGCACCGGAATTGCTGTTTGACGTTGGGGTGGGAGATATCTTTGTAGTGCGGGTGGCGGGAAATGTTATTGGCGGAACTGGTGTGACGGTTAAGGGAAGCATCGAGTATGCCGTGGCGGAATTGAACGTTCCGCTGATACTAGTGCTGGGGCACGGCGGATGCGGTGCAGTGAAGTCAGCGATGAAGCATATTGACGCAAAGGATTCGCTGCCGGGCGCGATCAATGGGCTGGTGGAGCTTGTGAAACCTGCGGTGCACAAGAGCAAGGGAATGCCGGGAGACCCGCTGGACAATGCCATCGCCGTGAATGTGCAGTTGGGCGTGGATAAGCTCAACCGACTAGATCCGATTGTGGCGCCTCGCGTAAAAGAAGGAAGGCTGAAGGTGGTCGGAGGAGTTTACGACCTGAAGAATGGCGCGGTGAAGATGCTCTGAAACGAAGAGATAGTCTGCTTGATGGGGAGTTTAAGGCCGGAGGTTAATTCGAGTCGGCTTCGTCCTGCCAGTGAGGCTTGCGCTTTTCAAGGAAAGAAGCGAGGCCCTCTTTGAAGTCCGGCGTGCAGCGGATTCTGGCGTTTTCGAGAATGGCCCGTTCGAGGTCATGGTCGAGGCTGACGGCCGCTGCGGAAGTCAGCAAGTGCTTGGCGCGGGTGACGCTGGCAGGACTTGCGGCAATCAACGTGGCGGCAAGCTCTTCGGCTCTGGCCATGAGTTTCTCTGCGGGAACGATTTCATTGATGAGGCCAAATTCCCTGGCTTCAGTTGCTTCCACCAGTCTGCCGGTGAGTAGCAGGTCACGGCAGCGCTTTTCGCCAATCTGACGGATGAGAAATACAGAAACGATTGCCGGAAGAAAACCAATCTTGACTTCCGTATAACCAAACTTGGCTTCGGGCACGGCCAGGGTGAAATCACAGAGGGTAGCAATTCCGCAGCCTCCCGCCAGAGCGTGCCCATTGACGGCTGCGATGAGTGGTTTTGTGTAGCTCCAGATCTTGCGGAACAGCTTGGCCATGCGGCGGGAATCTTCCTGGTTTTCTGACGGAGACTGATGAGCGATGGCTTGGAGCATTTCAAGATCCATGCCGGCACAAAACGCTTTCCCGTTGCCAGTCAGGATGACAACGCGAGTACGGGTCTTCTCTAATTCGTCGAGCGCCGAGAGCAGTTCGGCGATCATCTGTGCAGAGATCGCATTGCGCTTCTCGGGGCGATTCAAGGTGATCGTGGCGATGTTAGTGGACGCATCAAGAAGAAGTGTCTGGTAGTTCATTGGAGCGATCCTCCTTGTTTGGTCGATGGATCATGGGCATATTGTGCGCGGATTGTGTCGCTCATTTCTACAAGCCTGTCGAGGCACGCGGCCCTGATGCCGGGATCCACACCTACTTTGCGGAACGCTCCGAGGATAGCTTCGGTGGGGATGTTGCCGACTAGTTCGTCTCCAGCGAAAGGACAACCGCCGAGCCCGGTGATAACGCCATCAAATCGACGGCAGCCCGCAGCATAGGCGGCGAGAATTTTATCTTCCGCACCCTCGGGTCGCGAATGGAGGTGCACGCCGAGTTCAAACCCCGCGACATGATCCTTTACTTGCATGAGTAGTTCGTGGACCAGTTCGGGAGTGGCGGTGCCGGCGGTGTCGGCAAGTGAAACGGTGCGCACGTGGATGTCTTTCAGCCATTCTAGCGTGTCTTGCACGAGTTCGGGTCCCCAGGGTTCGTCGTATGGATTGCCAAACGCCATGGAGATGTAGATGACCAAATCTTTGTTGGCGGCTTTGCTTTCGCGCTTCAGAGTTTCGACGAGTGTACGGGACTCGGCACGGTTCATGTTGGCGTTCGAGCGGCGAAAATAGGCGGAGATGGAATAGGGATAGCCAATGGTAGAGACGCCCTTCGTGGCGAGGGCTCTCGCAAGACCCCTCTCGTTTACAACAATGCCAATAATTTCGGGGAGAGCAGTGCCGTCGGGCAGCGAATCGAGAAGTCTCCGCATGACCTCTTCACTGTCGGCCATTTGCTGCACGTGTTTGGGAGAGACAAAGCTTACCGCGTCGATGTGGCGGAATCCGGCACTGATAAGTTCGCGTAGGTAGGCGACCTTGGTGTCAGTGGGGATGAGATCCGGGAGCCCTTGCCAAGCGTCGCGGGGGCATTCAATGAGTTTGAGCTGATCGGTCATTTAGTTTGGTTTTCCTGAATTGTTTTTGGGCAGCAGCGAGAGAAGAAAAGCGAAAAACAAAATTAAACCCAGTATTCCCGTGGCCCCCAGAGTTTTGTTGTAAGGAATGCTGTTTCCGAGAACGCTTTCCAGTGGCCGATGCCACACATAGACAGCACATAAATAGTAGACCATGCCGGCGAATAGTCCCAATATGCAGGTAGTGAAGGCGATGGACATGGCGATCAGCAGCATGCGGGAGGTGCGCTTCATTGTGTTTGGGCTTACGCAAGTTTAGTTTACGGGTCTCGGAGAGAAAGAGGAAGTACGGGAACCGCCGAATCTTTTACCAAGGTAGAAACGGAGGCTACAGAAGGGTAGTCAGTTTTTCCTGCGTCTGTCGAACTAAAGCGAAAAAAGTGTAGGAATGGTGCAGGGAAAGCCGACCACACACAAAATCAGGTGAATGGAAGCCAACGGTAAAAGGATAGTCCGACCGAGCTGAGAAGCGCCCTCAATCGACCGACGCCGGCGTAGAATCTGGAGTGCCAACCTGATTTCGCGGGACCCAATAGTCAAAAGGGCGGTCCGGCCAATCCACGCGCATCCGTGCAAGAGGCTGGATCGGCGACTGCTTATGTTTGCAGGACGCCGGTTTTGAACTCGGAAACGTGGGTGTTCAGAGAGGCAGCGGTTAGGGCCCAGATGAGGGCATCGCGAGTGTGGGCCGGATCGATAATGGCGTCGAGCCAGAGCCGGGCGGCGGCATAGCGCGGATCGGTCTGCTGTTCGTAGGTGGCGCGGACTGATTCCACCATGTCCTTTCTCACTTTTTCGTCGACCTGTTTGCCCTCGCGTTCGAGCTGCTTTAATTTGATTTCGGCGAGGGTGCTCGCGGCGGCATCCCCGCTCATAACTGCAAATTTTGCAGTGGGCCAAGCAAACATGAAGCGGGGATCGTAGGCTTTGCCGCACATGGCGTAATTTCCGGCGCCGAAACTACCACCCAGAATGACAGAGATTTTAGGGACGACACTGTTGGCGACAGCGTTGACCATCTTGGCTCCAGCGCGGATGATGCCGCTCCATTCGGCGTCCTTGCCGACCATGAAGCCATTCACATCGTGAAGGAAGATAAGCGGGATGCGGTTCTGGTTGCAGTCCATGATGAAGCGCGAGGCCTTTTCGGCGGACTCGGTGTAGATTACGCCTCCGAATTCGATGCGCTTCTGGTCGGAGTGGGGCGCGTTGGTGGTGATGTGCTTCTTCTGGTTGGCGACAATGCCGACGGCCCAGCCGCCAATGCGCGAGTAACCGCAGAGAAGCGTTTCGCCATACTCGGCGCGGTATTCCTCGAAAGTACTGCCATCGACGATGCGAGCGATGATTTCGTGCATGTCGTATTGCCTTGCGGGATTACCAGAGAATATTCCGTAGAGTTCATGGGCTGCGTAGAGTGGCTCGTGCGGACGGGAGTGGCTGAAGACAGGAGGATTGGGTGCACCCATTTTGTCGACGATAGCGCGGATGCGCTTGAGGCACGACTCGTCGTCAGGTTCTCGAAAATCGACCGTACCGCTGATCTGCGAGTGCATCTTTGCGCCACCCAGTTCTTCGGCAGTGGATTTCTGGCCGATGGCGGCTTGCACCAGTGCGGGGCCAGCGAGGAAGAGGCCTGAACCCTCGGTCATCAAAATGTGATCGCACATTACGGGAAGATAAGCCCCACCGGCGACGCACATGCCCATAATTGCAGTGATTTGCGGGATGCCTTGCGCGCTCATAACGGCGTTGTTGCGGAAGACGCGGCCAAAATCGTCGGTGTCGGGGAAGACATCTTCCTGTAGAGGAAGAAAAACGCCGGCGGAATCGACCAGGTAGATCGTGGGAATGCGGTTTTCGATGGCGATGTTCTGTGCACGGATAACTTTCTTGGCGGTCATCGGGAAGAAAGCGCCGGCTTTCACGGTGGCATCGTTGGCGATGATCATGAACAGGCGTCCGGAGACGCGCCCGAGTCCGGTGACGGTGCCAGCCGATGGCGCGCCGCCCCACTCTTCGTACATTTCGTGGGCCGCGTACATTCCTAATTCGAAGAAATGAGTCCCCGCGTCGATCAGCCCTGCGACTCGTTCACGTGCGGTAAGGCGGTTCTTTTTGTGCTGCGATTCGATAGCTTTGGGACCGCCACCCTGGCGGATTGTCTCTTCCTGATTTTTGAGGGCGGTGAGGAGTTCGATCATGCTGCGGGAATTTTTTTGAAACTCGGGAGATTGCGGATTGATGTTCGTTTTAAGGACCGAAGAAGACACGAGAGAACCTCGCTTGGGAGATGCAGGCAGATCAGTATACGGAGGATTTCCTGAATGTGCGAGCGACAGCGGGCTTGACCGGGCGATGGAGGGCGCGTAGGATTTCCTCAGCAATGGCAAGGTTTAGCGTTGCACTCCAGAGCGGGAGGCGCCTGTGCAGACCATTCTGAAAGACTTCCGGTGTGGGTGCGCCCGCAGGGCTCGTTTCACGGAACACGCAAGCCTCCGGAAATAACCATTTTTCATAAAAATTGAAATTTATCGCATCCGCCGTGTGCATCCCCGCGGACGCATGTCCGCTCTCGCCCGTCATCGCGACCAGGCGAGGCGCGCTGTGCCGCTAGTAGTGCGGCAGGAAGGGATCTACAGTGAATCTCGAGAGGCTTGGATGGAACGCGTATTTCGAAGCGGCGTGGAATGATGGGGAATGGGTGGAAAGCAGGCCTGCGAGAGTACTGAGTCACAATCGAGATATCTGGCAAGTCTGCGGGGAATCGGGTGAATCGCGGGCAGAAGCGTCCGGCAGATTGCGGATGGCGGCTGCGGATGGCGGAGACTGGCCTGCGGTTGGCGACTGGGTTGCGGTCGAAGGATCGGCGGACACTGGGCTACTGATCCGCGGCGTATTGCCGCGACGAACAAAAATTGTGCGCAAGGTAGCAGGCAGGAAGATTGACGTTCAAGTCCTGGCCGCGAATATCGACAAGGTTATTCTCGTGATGGCGCTGGACGGGGATTACAATCTCCGGAGGCTCGAACGTTATCTCGGGCAAGTATGGGACACGGGGGCGCGGCCGGAAATTCTGCTGAATAAGGCAGATCTGCGTGAGGGCAGTGAACTGCAGATTGCGCAGGTGGAGCGCTGCGCTCTTGGTGTACCGGTCCATGTAACCAGTGCGACCACGGGAATGGGAATGGCAGACCTCGAACGGGGATTCCGATCGCAAGAAACCACAGTACTTTTGGGTTCTTCGGGCGTCGGAAAATCGAGCATCGTGAATTGGTTGTTGGGTAGAGAGCAGCAGGCTATCCATGAAGTACGGAAAGATGATTGCCGAGGTTATCATACGACCGCTGCTCGACAATTGTTCTTTCTGAATTGCGGAGCCATGATCATGGATACTCCGGGCTTGCGAGAATTGCAGCTGTGGGATGCGGAAGACGGGATAGGGCAGGCATTTCGCGAATTGGAGGAGTTGTCTGCGCGTTGCCGGTTTCGCGATTGCAGTCATAAAGGCGAGCCTGGCTGTGCAGTTGCCGCCGCCGTAGAGGATGGTTTGCTCGAGGCAGAGCGACTGGAGAATTATCGAAAACTGCAACGTGAACTAGAGTTCTTAAAGCGCAAGGTCGACACTGGAATGCAGCAGGAAGCCCGGAAAAGCATCAAGAAGATCAATCGATCCGTTCGAAAACTGTACCGCCAAAGGGAAGAGAAGGGAAAACTGTGAACGATCCGATGCTGTTGGATATTCAGCTTGCCCAGCGGATTGAATCGGCAGAGGCGGAAGCAGCCGTCGTCTGCGCGGAAGGGTTGCGAACCGTCCGTCATACCACAAATGCAGCCGTCGAACGGATTGCCGGCGGATATGCCGTGTATTGCGGGGCGGGATCACCCGTGACTCAGGCGCTGGCATTGGGACTGCATGGACCGGTGACGAAAGAGGAATTTGATCAGCTGGAACAGTTTTATTTTAGCCGAAACGAACCGGTTCGGGTGGAGACGTGTCCGATGGCGGATGCGTCGCTTTTTGAATATTACAGAGACCGGGGCTATGGCGTCACGGAGTTTACAAATGTGATGGCTCGGCCCCTGGAAATGGATGCAAGGTGTGTGGCTCCAACGGAGGTGGACATACGTCAGGTAGCGAGAGAAGAGATCGATCTCTGGACGCTGACAGTGGCACAAAGTTTTGCGGAGCAGTTCCCGGTTACGCAAGACTTGTTGAGCGTGATGAAGATGTTTGCGTTGGGGCGCGATATGGAATGTTACCTGGCAAGGATTGGCGCACGAGTGGTGGGCGGGGCCGCGTTGTCGCTGCGCGGAAAGACGGCTGGATTTTTTGGTGCGGGAACCCTGCCTGCTTTTCGGAATCGAGGGGTGCAGACGGCGCTGTTGCATGCACGGATGAAGAAGGCGGAGGAAGTGGGATGCGACCTGGCAGTTAGCCTGGCAGTGCCAGGTAGCCATTCGCAGCGGAATATTACACGATTGGGATTTCGGACACTGTACACGCGGGTAAAATTCGAAAAGATATTTGCGAAGGGTTAACCCACAGAACTAGCGTGCCTGCCCGAGGCGCTGGTGAATGAATTCCACAATTTCCTGGGTCGAAGTCCCGGGAAGAAAGACTTCGGCGATGCCGGATTTCTTCAGGGCGATGATGTCGGGCTCGGGAATGATGCCTCCGAGGAGAACAATGACGTCGTCCATGCCCTTGTCGTGGAGCAGTTTCATGAGTTGGGGACAGATGGTGTTGTGCGCGCCAGAAAGAATAGATAAGCCGATCACGTCCACATCTTCCTGGATGGCGGCGGTGGCAATCATCTCGGGAGTTTGGCGCAGGCCGGTGTAGATCACTTCCATGCCGGCGTCGCGAAGGGCGCGAGCTATGATCTTCGCGCCGCGGTCGTGGCCATCAAGGCCGGGCTTGGCGATCAGGACGCGAATTTTCTTCAGAGTCATTTTCCAACCTTGAACGTAAAGTTCCGAACCTAGGTGACGGCGACTTCTTCGTAGGCCCCAAAGACGATGCGCATGGTTTCGCAGATTTCACCCAGTGTGGCATAGACCTTTACAGCCTCGTAAATATAAGGCATCAGATTTTCGGAACCCTCGGCGGCTCTGCGGAGGGCGGCCAGTTTTCGCTCGACTTCTGCGGCGCAGCGGTCGGCGCGCAGTTTGCGGAGGCGTTCGCTTTGCCGATGGGCTACGGTTTCGTCAATGTGGAGGATATCGAGAGGCTTTTCTTTGGTCACGAAATCGTTTACGCCGACGATTATCTTTTCCTTTTTGTCGATGGCCATTTGATAGAGATAGGAGGCCTCGGCAATTTCACGTTGCGGGTAGCCCTTTTCGATGGCAGTAACCATTCCGCCGAGTGAGTCGATACGGTTGATGTACTCCCATGCGGCTTCCTCAAGTTCATTGGTCAGAGATTCCACGAAGTAGGACCCCCCCATGGGATCTACTGTGTTGGTCACGCCGGTTTCATGTGCAAGGATTTGTTGGGTGCGCAACGCGATGGTAGCTGCGAATTCCGTGGGCAGTGCCCAGGCTTCATCGAGCGAGTTCGTATGCAGGGATTGCGTGCCACCAAGAACGGCCGCGAGTGCTTGAATTGCGGTGCGCACGACATTGTTCATGGGTTGTTGTGCAGTGAGGGAACAGCCGGCGGTTTGTGAGTGAAAACGCAGAGCCCAACAGCGTGGATTCGCGGACTTGTAGCGCTCCGTCATGGTCTTGTACCAGATACGGCGTGCAGCTCGATACTTGGCGATTTCTTCGAAGAAGTCGTTGTGGGCATTGAAGAAAAAAGAAAGCTGCGGGCCGAATTCATCGAGTTTCA
Source organism: Candidatus Acidiferrales bacterium (assembly GCA_963741165.1). GTDB lineage: Bacteria > Acidobacteriota > Terriglobia > Acidiferrales > UBA7541 > Acidiferrum. The sequence goes on from CAVUHB010000008.1 coordinate 269,630, forward strand.
ATCCGCGGCGCAGCGCCCACTCCACGTATTCCATGCCATCACGCAGAGTGAAAGCGAGTTCTTGAATGGCGGTGGAGCCGGCTTCACGAATGTGATAACCGCTGATGGAGATAGTGTTGAATTTGGGGGTGTTCTTCACGCCGAACTCAAACGTGTCGATCACCAGGCGCATCGAGGGTTCCGGCGGGTAGATGTACTCTTTTTGCGCGATGTATTCCTTCAAAATGTCATTCTGCAATGTCCCGGAAATGTTCTTCCAGTCCGCACCCTGTTTCTCGGCGACGGCAAGATACATGGCCCAGATGACCGCGGCGGGCGAGTTGATAGTCATCGATGTGGTGACATCGGCAAGAGGAATCTGATCGAAGAGAACTTCCATGTCCGCCAGAGAACTGATGGCCACGCCGCACTTTCCCACTTCGCCTTCGGCCAGGACGTGATCGGAGTCGTAGCCCATCAAGGTGGGGAGATCGAAAGCGGTGGAGAGACCCGTCTGACCTTGGGAGAGGAGATAGCGAAAACGCTGATTCGTATCTTCTGCGGCGCCGAAGCCTGCGAACTGGCGCATGGTCCAGAGTCGGCCACGATGCATGGTCGCGTGAATGCCTCGCGTGTAGGGAGGCTCGCCCGGAAAGCTGAGGTCGCGCGCAGAATCCCAGCCTGCAAGATCGGCTTCCGTGTAGAGCCGGCGAATGAGGTAGCCGGAGACGGTGGTGAACTCCTTCTGGCGCTCGGAGCTTTTCTCGAGTGTAGGATTCAGAGTGTTCTTTTCCCACTGTTCCAGCCTGGACTTGTATTTGGAGGACTCACTCATGAAATGGCACTCCCGGAGCGCGAGCTCGCGACCCTGCGACTTGCGTAGAACGATACGATCTCACTGATCGGCAGCCCGCACAAAAACCAATGCTAAGCGAAAGGTTTCCGTGGGGCAAGCGAAGGGAGGTTAAAGTGCGCGATGATGGAAAGGGTCTGCCATGGAGGGGCTAGATGCAGGGCAAACATTTGAAAATCTTTCCAGAATTCCGGCCAACCCTTCAAGGGTGGTCCACAGAGAAAAATATAAGGGTGCTCAAAAGTTTCTTCATTGTCGATGCCGTAGGAATTCCATACACGAGCGACAACTCGACAGGAAGAGAAGTGATCGTCGACAAATTCTTTCCAGAATCCAACGATGATTAGTGTTTCCGGTGGAGGATTGCCGTAGCCGCGCTCCCAGGAGGAATTGACACCACTGATGGCGGCAGGCAACCCGTAGCGCTGGCCAAAAAGGTTGATGGCCCCGACTTCGCCGTAGTTGCCGGCGAGTATGCCAACTTTTCCTCGGTGGTCGGCGGGGAGAGAATCGCGAATCTCTGCGATAGTCGCGACAAATTCGGGCCAGCCAATTTCCTCCGGTAGGGCGGTGTCAATTTCCGATGCGGCATACCACCAGCGAGATTTTATGGGAGCGATGGGAAGTGCGATAGCCATGGCTCCGAGGATGCTGACAACCAATGCGGACCAAAGGGCTGGGCGAAGGAGGCGAAACCACCTCGTGTCTCGGTGCGCAAAACAACCCTCGCAAGCCACAGCGCCAGCGGCGTAAAGCATTGGATAGGCAGGCGCCAGGTAGTAACCGCGGCCCTTGGCAATGACGAAAAGAGTTAGCGGAATGACGTACATCCAACCCAACGCGCGGAATCGAGCTCCTTTGGATGATATGAAATAGAACCACAAGCCGGCCAGCCACAAGGGGATGGCAAGGAGAGTCTGCTGCAATTGATCGGGCAGGAAATCATTCGTAAGCCCCCCGGTAACGTCTCGATTGTGGAGAAAGTGCAGGAAATCGAGCGAGATAAATTGATGACGAAATTGCCAGATCAGGTTAGGTAAAAAAATCAGGATTGCGGCGGAAAACCCGGTCCAAAACCATTTATTGAGGAACAACCTGCGAGCTTGGGTCAGCAGGAGTCCACCCAGCACGCCACAAACAAAGAAAGCCATGGTGTATTTCGAGAGCATGCCCAATCCGATGGCCGTGCCGCCGGCGACGAGCCACGTCGGATTGTCGGTTCGCAGGAGCCGGATCATGCAATAGGCGGTGAGCACCCAGCAGATGTAATCGAAGGAAATGTATTGCATCAGGGCGCCGCCACCCAGGCAGAAGGGAACGGCGGCGAGTGCTGCGAGGATTTGAGCTTCCCGTTTTCCTCCCAGTTCGCGTGCCATGAGGCCGGTCAGGAAGACGGCGATTGCCTGGACGAATGCTGCGAAAAAACGAAACCCTACCAACGAGGTACCGAACAGCGTTAATGCGATGCGCGCGAAGAAGGGAGTGACGGGCGGATAGACGACGTAGCCCCAGGCCAGGTGGCGTGCGTCGTCGAGTACGGCAAGTTCGTCGCGATGCCAACCGTAGCGATTGCCAGTGAGAGCGTGAATGAGAATTGTGCCGATCGCGATGTATGCAAGGCAGGCCGTATCGCTCGACAAGTGAGAACGAACAGTGGGAGCTGGAGAAATGGCGGACGTCATTCAGCCGAGGGTTCCGAGAAAATGGTAGGGGAAATGGGCTTGAGGGGCAAGTTGAAGATGAACTCACAAAAAAAATAGGCCCGAAGCAGCGCCCCGGGCCCTTTGGCAAATTGGCGAACCTGAAGCAGGCCTAGCGGTGGCCAGAAGAATTGGCTTGATCGAGGGCCTTCAGGAGTTTCTCCGTGCCAACAACCTGACCGTTGGAGGTGCCGGGGATAAGCGTGTCGCGTTCTATGACACCTTTCTCTGCCCCCGCGATAGTGACGCTGTTCACTTCGAGGGTGCGCCCGAGGGCGCGCTCATAATTGGCTTTGGCCTCAGCGAGGTCGGCGAGTGCTCGCAGTTCCGTGCCTTGGGCGGTGATGAGGTCGCGTTGCGTCAGGATGACGTTGTATACCGTGGAAGCACCAAGCTGATACTTCTTCTGCTCCGCGTCAAAGGTTTGCTGCTGAAGTTCGCGGGCTTTGTGAGCGGCCTCGACCCGCGCGCGATCCTGTTCGAGGGCGATGGTGGTATTTCGGACGTCGAGCAATGCTGAGTTCTTGATCTGCTGGGTTTGGGCTTCCAATTGACGGCGAACAAGCTGCGCATGCATATTATCGGCCTGTGCGGCGCGGTTGCGAATGGGAATCTGCAACGTCAAAGCGACGTTGTAGTCCGGGTAAGTGTTATGGAAAATCTGTGATTGCGAATTGCCAAAACCGTTGTGCGTGGTACCAATGATATCCGCCGTATTCTGGCCCACGAAGTAGGGCACCCCGCCGACGACGATAGGAGTTCCGTTGGCGTCGACTACGGGTTGGCCTGTATTGAGAGCAAAGGGGGCACCGGTGATTAGGGCATTACCCGCCAGTCCGAACGAACCATACTGCGCGCTGACAGTGGCGGTGGGAAGAAGAGCATTCTTGGTTGCGCGCACGTCTACATCGGCATTCTTCAGGTTGTAATACTGCTCCTGAAGGTCGGGACGCTTTGCGAAGGCCTCCTTGATGGCGTCTTCGAAAGAAGCAGTGGAAATGGAAGCGGGATCATCCGGCTTGTCGGTCGGAATAATCTCGACGTTAATGAGATTGGAAGCCAGCGGATCCTTGGAGATGTAATTTTTCAGAACGAGTTCGTTCTGCAGGCGCGTGGTTTGTGCAACGATCAAATTCTGTTTGTCGTTGGCCATTTCAGATTCAGCGCGGGTAACGTCGAGAGGAGCCATGGTCCCGATTTCGAGCTGTTTTTTGTTGTCGTTATAAAGCTTTTCGGCCACCGTCAAGGCTTGCTGTTGGACATTGACGTTTTGTCGTGCGTAGGCGAGTTCCCAGTAGGCATTGATGGTGTTGGTGATGGTGGTGATGGCTTGTTGACTGAAGGCGAGGTCGGCAATCTTGCGGTTGTTTTCGGCAATGATGATGTTGCGGCGGTTGATGAAGCGGCCGAAACCCTGCAGCAATTGCTGCTGGAAACCGATGGTAAGTGCGGACTGGACGTAGGGATTGAAAAAGTTGGCGGCTTCTGAGGAACCACGAGTGTTGTTCCAGTTGATGGCAACGGAAGTTCCGGTATCAAAACTCTTCTGGAACGAGGTGTTGTACTGTGCCGTGTGCGAAGGCAATCCAGGAGCTTGCACTTCGTTCGTGCCGTTTGAGGAACCGGTACCGGCGATGAAGGGGTTGTTGATGGGCGTAACGCGCGAATCATAGGAAATGAGCTGGGTGATGAACGGGTCGTACTGAAGATTGGGTAGAGCAGCGGTCGAACCGGTGAAGGCCGCTCCGGTGATACCCGTGCCAAAGCCTCCAGCCTGAGTCTTCAGGATGCTCGTGTCCGCCATCCAAGGGTTGTAGCGCTGGACGACAATGTCCATGCTGTTTTCCATGGACAGAGCGATAGCGTCCTGGAGACTAAGGTCAAGCTTGTTGTCGTGGATCAGTTGCTGCAGCCGAGGAGAGTTGGTCAGCTCGCCAGGATTCACAAATCGGCTGGTGTAGGGCTTGATGATGTTGGGAAAATAGCTCTGGCCATGCGAAAAATTGAGTTTTGAGAGGCCCAAAGATACCGGAGCTCCGCCCTGGGTGGCGGCTTTCAACTCAGGGGTGGGTGATTGCTGCGCGGGCTCTTGCGCGCGAAGAGGAACAACGGGCCCACCTGCGAGGATGCCGACCAACACGGCGGCAAGCAGGGGTCGAAAGAACAGCTTCTTCATAGGTATCCTCACCATAGGTTGAGATTCGCGCAGTCGCGCTTTTGCAGCTCTCACTCTGTAGAACGTTAGAGACAGGCAATTTGTTTCATTTGACCGCTTAATAGGAGAGTTGCCAAGCCCGGTTGGGTAGCGAAAAACCGGGACCTTGCAGTCTAGCAGGGCCATGAATCATTTGACAACGAAGTCTCTGGCAGCTAGGCTGCTGACATTTCGACGTTTAGGAGCCATCGACGGTTAGCGCCATGATGTTCACAAAGGAAGAGATTTTGCGGCTGTTTGAGACTTCGGGGGCGATCCGTCACGGGCACTTTGAGCTATCCAGCGGACGGCACAGCGGGACTTACGTGCAGTGTGCACTGGTGCTTCAGTATCCGCGGTTTGCGGAAAAGCTTGGCCAGGCATTGGCGGCACTGTTCTCTGATGCACATATTGACGTGGTTGTCTCACCGGCGTTGGGTGGAGTCGTGATTGGGCAGGAAGTGGCACGAGCCCTGCCCGCTGGTAAGGATTCCGTTGACGGCGGAGTTCCGGCGATGTTTGTGGAGCGGGATGCGAGCGGGACGATGACGCTGCGGCGCGGCTTCTCACTGAAGCGCGAGCAACATGTACTGGTGATCGAAGATGTGTGGACCACTGGTGGTTCCACACTGGAAGCGATCCATGTGGTGCAGGAAGCCGGTGGACGGGTGATTGCGGCAGGTGCCTTGATCGACAGGAGCGGGGGAAAAATAGAGTTTCCCGTAGAATCAAGTTCGCTGGTGGGAATGACTGTAGACAGTTACGAACCAGATGATTGCCCCTTGTGCAGGCAGGGCACTGCGGCGGTAAAACCGGGCAGCCGATTCGCACGAACCGCTTCCTAGTATCGCGCCTTCATTCTTCATGCGTTATTTCAAACTCATACTGGCCTACGACGGGACCGACTTCCACGGCTGGCAAATGCAAAAGGGTAAACCGACGGTGCAGGGAGAAATTGTGTCCGTACTGCGTCGGTTAACGCAGGAGGATATCCAGTTGAATGGGGCCGGCCGCACAGATGCGGGTGTACATGCCCTTGGCCAGGTCGCAAATTTCCGAACACAATCGGGGCTGTCGGCGCTGGAGTTTCAGCGGGCGCTGAACGCGTTGCTGCCGATGTCGATTCGCGTGATGGCCGCGGAGGAGACGGGACCGGCGTTCAACGCGCGCTATTCCGCGAAAGGAAAGATATACCGATACCGTTTGTATCGCGGAAAGGTGGTGCCGCCATTTTTGTGGCGTTATGTGCTGCACTACCCGTTCCCCCTGGATGAAGAGGCGATGAAGGATGCCGCTAGGCGATTTGCGGGTGTCCATGATTATTCGTCGTTTGCCGCTTCGACGGGGTCGGAAGAGGATGACCGGGAACGAAGCATGGTGCGTGAAATCTTCAGCGCGGAATTGAAACGGACAGAGGACGGGGAAGAGCTGTGGTTCACTGTGCATGGTCACTCGTTCCTACGATACATGGTGAGAAAAATGGTCGGCACGCTGCTCGATGTGGGAAGGGGAAAACTTACGCCCGAAGATATTGAGAGTTTGTTTGAACTGAAGGACCGCTCAAAGTCTGGACCCACGGTTCCCCCGCAAGGCTTGTGCATGGTGAGGGTAGAACACGAGGAAGGGTATCGGCTATAAGAACGGCCACGCGAACTAGGCAGTGCGTCCAAAACCCGTCAGGACGCGATGCGTCTGGCTGTGGGGTCCCGCTGGGCTGGACCCTCCAGGAAAGCGTTTATTTTTTGTGGCCCGATGCTTTATCGAAGGAGAGATTCTTCGAGAAGAACGGAACCAGTTTGGTCTCGATGCGATCGGCGATGTGATTCAGATGATCCCCCTGATAGACCTCAAAGAAGTGGGGAATTTTGTAGGCACTCAGGACCTGATCGAGATCTTTGGTGGTGTCGGTGATGCTATGGTCCTGGTCGCCTACGTCCAAAGCAAAAGCCGTCAAGCTGCGAATGTTGTCGACATACTGGTCGATTTGCTCGAGAGGGGCATTGGCAACCCATTTGTTGTGAACTTCCTTTCGCGCGGGGTTTTGGTCCCCCGGGAGTGTGAGATAGAGCGGAGGATTATTGGGATCGGGTGACCACGCGGCAGCCGAGGCGAGAATAATCTTCGAGTAAAAATCGGCCTTTTCCACCTCCGAGGGATCCTTTACCGCTTCCGCTTTCGTCAGTTGATCATCGGTGATTTTGAAAAAATCTCCCGACATGCAACAGGCGCTGAGGAGATAGACGCTGGAATAGATGTCTGGATGCTTCATGCCGATGCGGAGAGCCCCGTATCCACCCATGGAGTGGCCAGCCAGGCCGCGGCTGTCACGTTTTGCGATAGTGCGATAGTGCGAGTCGATGTAGGCGACCAGTTCCAGGGACACAAACTTTTCCCAATCGCCGGTGGTCACGGAACTGGAATACATGCTGCCTTGATAGCGGGTGAAAGCGTTTGGCGTGACGAAGATCATTTCCTTGTTGCCAGCGGTCCCGAGGGCCTTGTCGATAACGGTGGGGAGATTGATCCAGTGTTTCGTGGGGCCGTACCACTTGTCGTCACTGTCGGTGAATCCGTGCAGAAAATAGACTACCGGGTAGCGGCGGGATTTGTCTTTCTTGTAACTGGGAGGCAGATAGACGGAGACGTCGCGATCGGGAGAATCACCTTCGAGATTTCCCATCAGCGACATTCCGTGGACTTTAATATGCTCCACGGTGCCTGCCGGAGTTTCTGCGCGCGAGGGAAGCCAAAGCAAAGTGATCGAGAAAAGCAGGACTGCCAGTAACCGTTTCATGCGAACTCTACCTCCGGATTGGTAATCGTCAATCTGCAAAATCGCTCTACATGTTACTCCTGCTCGGTAGTGTTCGGCAGGATATTGCCAGAGCGCGCTAAGCATGCTTCGCACTAGGCGAAGGGTGCTGCGACGATTCCAATCGTAATTTAGCCAACAGGGCGCTCAGCGAACGTGAAGAATGATCCGCCGATAAGTAGTGAGGCTGGGTGATCCGTCATCCGTGACGGAAAGGATGATGTGGGCCAATCCTTCGGCCGGGCAGTGCGCTTTGGGGAGTTGGATCCACATGGGACGGCAGGTTGCGGTTGGTGTGACGGTGGCCTGCGATGTTTCGGAGCCGACGATGTTCAACGGAGCCACGGCCGAACCGTTGCCTGCACCAGCCTCGAAGTATTGAAACCAGGAAAAATGAAGCGATTGATGGGAGTCGGGATCGTGGGATTGGCTGGCGTCGAGAACCATGGGATGGCCTACTTCGCCTTTGAGGAATATCGGCGCCGACCCTGACTGGCCACCCACTACAACGATGGGATTGTGATTGGCCTCAGCAAATGGCTTGATCGTCCAATCCATACGCGCGGCAAAATCGTGCTGAAAAGCCTGGCGCCAGCGCCAGATCGTGGCCTGGTCCGATGTGTGAAGGTTGCCGTCTGTCCCGACTACGGTGTCCTGCGACGTCGTGCGCGAAAAGAGATCGCCGCCTTGGGTCCAAATGGGATGAGCCTCGCCATACGGTTGACGAAAGACATAGCGTCCGCCCCATCCACCCCAACCGGGATTCCACCAGCTGGCCAGTCCGTTGTCGATGAGGCCAAGATAGGACGGCGTGTCGCCCTCCATGATGAACGCAAATCTCGGATATTGCTTGCCCAGTGGTCCCTTGCTGCGGATATTCGTGTCAAGCCAATCGTTGGTGACTGTGGAGAAATCAGCACCTTCACCGTTGCGGTAATAGAGGTCACCGCTAATGCCTGTCCAAGTGGAGTAGAAATATTCTTGGCCATCCGGTGGCGACGGGCGAACGACGTAAAACAGATCAGGAAATTCGCGACGGATCCAGGGCCCTGCATCGTCCTGATCGGAGATCGAATAGACGCGAAGTCGGTTCACGAACTTCGCCAATTCCCCCGGAGAGCGAGATGAGCGCACATCTGTGAGTGCCTGCGCAAGTGTGTTGGCGCCACCCCAAACCGTTATCCAGAGCGGCCTACTGTCTTCGCGATCCGCTGCCGCGATCAGCAGGTCGGACCCCGGCGAAGATTTACCTTTTCCGACTGCCGCCATCCCGTAACTCGGTTGACCGCTGCGTACCTTCTGATCGAGATCGCTTTCACTGGGCCAGCCCGCAGCATGTTTGAGGAGGTTTGGGAGTACCTGCCCGAATCGAGCGATGATCTGGTGCATGGTTTCCGGATGGGTTGTGGCTTTCTGCCAAGTGGATGTGGCCGCGATGAGGCCTTCGACGTCGATCTCGTTGGAGTACAGCAAGAAGCGGACGAACGACATTTGATCGTCGGGTTCATTGCCGATGTCGCTTATTACGAGGGCCCGGGGACGGCCTGGGAGATTATCGAGTTTCTGTGGGCCGGTTTCAAACTGTACCAGAGCGGGTGCGGCGGCTGATTGTGCTAAGAACGGATTCGCAGTGAGCGTTGCAGAGAAGGTAAAAATGGTAAGCGTAAGTAGCACTTTGAATTTCGTTGGCATGCGATTCCTCTAGCCGGACGAACGTGTACAAAACTTTGCAGTGAGGCAGTCTACTACGATTTAACGCCGCGTCACGGTGCCGCGATGGAGAACTCATTCATGCAGCCTGTTGGGGAATGGTAGAATCGGGGCATGGTGGCGACGACGTTGGCTGCGGCAGAGACAATTCCTTCGATTGATCCGGCTACGGGCCGGGTAATTTGCAATTTTGAAAAGACACCCCCCATGGTAGTGCCGCAATTGCTGGCGAAGGCGCGTGCGGCGCAGGCAAATTGGGCAATGCGGCCGGTACGCGAGCGTTGTGCGCAGATCGGTGCATTGCAACGGGAAATCCTCAAGGCGCGGGACGTGCTCGCCGATGCGGTGGTGCGGGAGTCCGGGAAACCGCGTGTTGAAGCGCTGTTTGCAGATGTATTCGTTGCTCTGGATTCAGCGGCGCACTTTTCAAGGAGCGGGCTTGATTCGTTGCGGCCGGAATCGGTGCCGCATCGCAATACGGCGGCTAAGGCGAAGTCTGGAACGCTTTTTTACGAACCGCTGGGCGTAGTAGGAATTATCAGTTCCTGGAATTATCCACTGGCGATACCGCTCAGCCAGATCATCGCTGCGGTGGCTGCAGGAAATGGAGTGCTTTGCAAGTCAAGCGATTTTACGCCGGAATGTGGCGCGCTGATCGAAAAGCTCTTCCGCGATGCCGGTTTTCCGGAGGCCTTGGTGACCGTTCTCCAAGGTAGCGGGGAAGTGGGACAGGCATTGATTGAAGCGCATCCCGACAAGATATTCTTTACTGGTAGCGTGTTCACGGGAAAACATGTGGCCGAGGCTTGTGCGCGGAACCTGCTTCCGAGTGTGCTCGAGCTCGGGGGCAAGGATGCCATGCTAGTCTTGCGCGATGCGGACCTGGATGTTACCAGTAGCGCTGCGGTGTGGGGCAGTTACACGAATTGTGGGCAAGTGTGCTTATCGATAGAGCGGTTATTTGTCGAACAGCCAGTCGCTGATGAATTTGTCCGGCGGTGCGTTGAGAAAACCAGGAAGTTGCGACTGGGGCCGGGCAACGATCCGGCAACAGACATCGGTCCATTGATTCGGCCGCAACATGTGCAGCGAATGAACGACCTGCTGGCGGATGCGGTGCAACACGGCGCAAAAATAGTTTGTGGTGGAAATGCGCGACCGGAGCTGGGGCCAAACTTTTTCGAGCCGACCATCGTGACCGGGGTGAACAAGTCGATGCATCTTTTTCAGGATGAAACTTTCGGGCCGATCATGGCCATTCAAGTGGTTCAGGATAGCGAGGAAGCGGTTCGCCGGGCGAACGACACGGAGTTCTCACTGGCGGCCAGTGTATGGACCGGGGACACGGAAAAGGGAAAGTCGATTGCGCGGCGATTGAAAGCGGGCACGGTAATGGTGAACGATGTGCTGACCGGATTTGCGATTGCGGAAGCCCCGCACGGCGGTTCTGGTTTGAGCGGTTGGGGACGCACACACGGCAAGGCGGGTTTGGCGGAAATGGTCTATGTTAAGTATGTGGATGTGGATCGCTTGCCGAAAACCGCCAAACCGTGGTGGTTCCGCTACGGGCCGGAGCTAGAGAAGGCGGCGGACGCATTTCTGCGATTCGAGTTCACGGGCAGCCTGGCTGCAAGAGTGATGCACGCGCGCGAAGCGATGAAGACCATGTTTCGCGATCACGGATTCTAGATCAGAAACACACAGGAGGACGTCCTTGGCAGAAGAACCTACGGTAGCAGCAACACCAGCAGCAGCCGAACCGGAAGCGAAGGTTGCTCCAAAGGTGAAGACGCGCAAGCCGAAGCAACGCGCATGCGATGAGAAGAATGAAAAGGGCAAACTCTGCGCCGGGCACCTAAAGCGCTGGTTCGAATGCCCATCGGAGATCGAAGCGGTGATTGGGCGAGGCGCCGAGATTTACCGATGCGAATTTTGCCAGACGCTGTACCGGCCCGACCCGAAGCAGCAGCCCAACAGCTATACCGTGCGCTTTTAGTATTACACAGGGAATGAGGTCGCTCCGCCATGTCCCAGCACGATTGGATTTATGATTGGAACCTGGCGGGCCAGCTTGCCATCCCGCCGGGAACGCAAGTACTGCTGAATGATGAAACGTTGCGCGATGGATTGCAGAATCCCTCTGTACATGACCCCACCATAGAAGAAAAGATTGAGATCCTTCATTTCATGGAAGCGATTGGAATTCATTCCGTAAATATCGGGCTGCCTGGTGCAGGGCCACGAGCGGTGAAGGACGTGGAAGCGCTGGCGCGCGAAATTGCACACAATCGGATGAAGATTCGACCGAATTGCGCGGCGCGCACGGTGGAAACTGACATTCGGCCGATTGCGGAAATATCGCAGCGGGTAGGGATTGCCATCGAGGCGGCTACCTTTCTTGGATCAAGCCCGATACGACGATTGGTGGAGGACTGGACGGTCGAACACCTGGAACGTACGACGGAAAAGGCTGTAAAGTTTGCGGTGGCCGAAGGATTGCCGTCGATGTACGTGACCGAAGATACGGTCCGAACGGACCCCGATACGGTACAACGCCTGTACCGTGCGGCGATTCGCAGCGGAGCGCGCGCCATTGTCCTGTGCGATACAGTTGGCCACGCAACCCCGGAAGGCGCATACAATCTTGTGAAATTCGTTGTCGATACGGTCGTAAAGCCTTCGGGCGAGAGCATCCGAGTGGACTGGCACGGACATCGCGATCGCGGGCTGTCGATCGCAAATTCGCTGGCGGCCATCGCAGCCGGCGCACGACAAATTCACGCAGTGGCCTTGTCGCTCGGCGAGCGTGTCGGCAATACGCCGATGGAACTATTGCTGGTCAATTTACGGTTGATGGGATTAGTTCAGAGTGATCTGACCTATCTCCGTGCTTATTGCGAGAAAATTGCGAAATCGACGCACACCACGATTCCGCCGAACTATCCTGTATTTGGACGAGACGCATTTCGCACCGCAACGGGAGTGCATGCGGCGGCGATCGTGAAAGCCATAAATAAACACGATAAATTCCTGGCTGATGCAGTCTATAGTGGCGTACCTGCGCATCTATTTGGGCTGGAGCAGATTGTAGAGGTCGGGCCGATGAGCGGAAAATCGAATGTGCTGTATTGGCTGGCCCGGCACAAGTTTCCCCCTTCAGATGAACTGGTGAACCGGATATTCGACGCCGCGAAACAGTCGACCCGGGTGCTGACGGATGACGAACTAACAGTATTGGCAACTGCTTCGCGTGCACCCTCGTAAAAGTTTATGCACCTGTCACTTCGTACGGTGAAACGCAGCGCGCTTTGCGCTATTCTTTTTGCCATGCCCTTTCGCTCCACGGCCCTGCCACAGGCGACACGCCCGTCAAATCCCGGCATGCTCCTCGAAGACCCACGCGTGCAAGTAGCGATGGAATGGTTCCGGGGAAACCTCGATTGGATCGATGAACAGCAGATTCGGATTACGGAAATTCCTGCACCCTCCTTTGAGGAATCGAAACGCGCAGAAGCGGTGAGGGTGCTACTGGCAGCAGAAGGGCTGACCATGCATTCCGACAAGCTCGGCAACGTAATTGGTGAGTTGCGCGGGACAAATGACAAGGAGATGGTCCTCGTCGCGGCGCATCTGGACACCGTGTTCCCCGCGGACACAACGATTAAAGTCCGGCGAGAGGGACAACGACTGCTGGCGCCGGGGATTTCTGACAACGGCACGGGACTGGCGGGGCTTGTGGCGCTGGCGCGGGCCCTACACGTCTGCCACATAGTCCCGCAACGGACGATCTTGTTTGCGGCAAACGTCGGGGAAGAAGGTGAAGGGAATTTGCGTGGGATGCGGGCGCTGATTGATGCATATCGCTCGAAATTGAGGGCAGTAATCGTGCTCGATGGGTCGAGTACGGATCACGTCACGACCAAGGCGCTGGCATCGCGGCGGCTGGAGATGGTGATCACTGGCCCGGGCGGGCATAGCTGGTCGGATTTTGGGATGCCCAATCCGATTAACGCGTTGATGCGCGGCGGTTTGCGTTTTATCAATTCGAAAGTTCCGGCTACTCCGAGAACTACCTTCAACCTGGGGCAGGTCGAGGGGGGTACGTCGGTGAATTCGATTCCCCACGAAGCGAAACTCAAGGTTGACCTTCGTTCAGAGAGTGAGGACGAAATCATTCGACTGGAAGTCGCCTTTCGCGAAGCCATGAGCGCAGGGGTAAAGGATGAAATGGATAACGCGCGCGACCGGACGAAGGGGCGCTTGGAGTGGAAAATCAATGTAATTGGAAGTCGTCCCGGAGGAGAATTGGCCTCGGATTCACCGCTGCTCTCCTCGCTTCGTTCTGCCGACGAATCCGTGGGCAATCTATCGCGGATGGAACGGTCGTCGACGGATGCAAACATACCGCTCTCTCTGGGAATTGATGCCGTTGCCATCGGAGCCGGCGGTAATGGTGGAGGCGCTCACTCGCTGCAGGAGTGGTACGAACCTGCGGAGAGAGAAATTGGATTGAAGCGTGCTTTACTAACCATACTGGGCGTCGCCGGGATTTCACCGGGAAAGGGAAGCCAACGATGAATCGGAACGTGGCAGGGGTGTGCTTGGCGATCGTGATGACCGGTCTCTTGGTTGGCTCGCCGAAACCGCTGCTGGGGCAGAGCAAAGCGCCGGTCTTGCACAAGACAACGTATTACCTCCACGGGCGCATTTATACGAATGACCCGAAACATCCGTGGGCCGCTGCACTTGCTGTACGGGACGAGAAGATTTTGTGCATTGGGACCATCGCGCACATTCTTCTGGATTGTGGCGGAGCGAACGCCCCAGGCGACACCTACCAATTGAACAACCATTTTGTGATGCCCGGATTTAATGACGCGCATACGCATCTGGGCGGCGCAGGACGCGACAAACTTTCGATTTCACTGAACGGTGTGGAGTCTGTCGACGAACTGCAGAAAAAGGTGAAAGCGGAGATCGCGCGTCATAAATCAGGCGAGTGGATACTGGGCAGCGGTTGGGATCAAACGCTTTGGCCCGACAAGAAATTCCCGACGCGCCTGCAACTGGATGAAGTCTCGCCAGACAATCCTGTCTTCCTAGTGCACGTTTCCGGGCACGTGGCTGTCGCCAATTCACTGGCGCTTAAGCATGCGGAGATTAATCCGGAAACAAAGAACCCTATGGGCGGAGAGATTGAGCGTTTTGCAGACGGAGAAGCAACAGGCATGTTGAAAGAGGGCGCGGCCATGGAGATGGTGGCACAGCGTATTCCCGATCCCTCGGACGAGCAACGCCTCAAAGGTATCGAGCTGGTTTTTGCAGAGTTGGCGCGCAATGGGGTGACTTCCGCGCAGGATAATTCCGATTGGGAAGACTTTGAGGTATACAAGGATTTAAAGCGGGAAGACCGGCTCACGGTACGAATCACCGAGTGGCTGCACTTCAGCGATTCCGTGACGGATCTCGAGAACCACCGTGCACAGGGTGGAACCACTGACCCTTGGCTCAAAACCGGTGCGCTCAAACTGGTGACGGATGGAGCGCTTGGTTCACGCACGGCGGCAATGATCGCGCCCTATTCTGATGACCCGACGACCACTGGCATTATGACCATCGAGGCTGAGAAATTGAAGGCGATGGCCATCGAACGCGATCGACTGGGATTTCAGCTGGCATTCCATGCGATAGGAGACAAAGCGAATCATGTGGCGCTGGATGTCTTCGAGTCGGTGGCGAGAGTGAACCCATCGCGTGATCGTCGTGACCGCATCGAGCACGCACAAGTCGTGGCGCCTGAGGACATTCCCCGTTTTGGACGTCTGAATGTGATTGCGTCGATGCAGCCTTCGCATGAAACGAACGATATGCGGTGGGCTGAGGCGCGCGTTGGTCCGGAGCGGGCGAGAGGCGCCTACGCGTGGAATTCCTTGCAGAAAAGCGGCGCCAAACTAGCGTTTGGCACGGATTACGATGTTGAACCGATCAATCCGATGCGCGGAATCTATGCTTGCGTCTCGCGTGAACTGCCCGCAGGCGGACCTACGGGGGGCTGGCTGCCAGAAGAGAAGCTTCCACTCGATCAATGCGTACAGGCGTATACCACGGGATCGGCCTATGCGGAGTTTGAGGATGGGAAAAAGGGACAGCTTGTCGTCGGTCAGTATGCCGACTTCATCGAGCTGTCGACAGACCTGACCAAGGCAACCCCTGCGGAAATTCTTAAGACCGAAGTGCTGCGCACTGTGGTTGGCGGCAAAACGGTGTATCAGAAAAATTGAATGGTACTCAATTCGCCGAAAAATCGTTTGTCCCGTACCTTGTAGAAAAATAGTCTGGCGTGCCGGCCTTTCCATAGTGCGCATGAAAGGGGATGGCTCGAGACGTCTTCGTTTTTCACCAAAACCTGAAGTTCGCGGATGCTCGGTATCGTAAACGATAGATGCTTATTGTTGGACTCGACGGTTACCTTCCCGGGCGAGCCATGGGGACACTCTGTCGAGAGTACAGTGCCATCCACGGCAAATTCGTCTTCGCCAGGGTGCTTGTCGTTCGGGGGTGGTTCGTAGGAAAAACCGGAAGCCGCGCTGCCGGGTGGACGGGAAGCAGAAGCGGGAGCCTGTTGCGAACGAGAGTCGTCCTGCTGCCGGGCACGGGCGGCAAGTTGTGCGTCGTATTTTTCACGTTGATCGATAACCTCCGTCAGCCGTTCGGACGCCGCGTGGTCCTCCGCTGTTCTAGCCGCCGCCTGAATTTTACCAGCAACCACCTTGGCATCCGGTACGTTTCCGATTCTCAGCAATACGTAGCCGTAATTCAACGCGTAGGAGAGCGTGCCCGGCTCCAGTTGCATGGCTTTCTGGCCCGCCGCGATGGCTTTGCCGCTGGTCTCTGGCGTGAGGGAATAGATCGAGGAGAGGGCATCGTAAGCGGGCGCAAATTGTGGATTCAGGGCAATGGCTTTTAGGAGGTCGGCGATGACCGGGCCGATCTCCTCACTCGATTTCATTTCATCCCGCATGCGCACACGCGCGCTGTAGTAATAGGCAACAAAACTGTTGGAATTGAGTTTTACGGCTGCCGTGAATTCAGCCTCGGCGACCGGCATGTCTTGCTCGGAGAGCGCCAGAAATCCGAGGCCCTCGTGCGCAAGGGCAAGAGTTGGGTCCTGGCGAATTGCTGCCTCCAGTGCAACTTTCGCTTCGATGGGGCGATGTGTGCGGATGTAGAGATCTCCACGAAAGGCATCGACCTCAGCGGGGGAGAGTTGCCGGGCCGTGAAGCCACTCGAATCACCGTGGACCGAGGTATTCACGCGGCTAGCCAGGAATTGTTGATGGCGGGTATATTGCTCGATGACCTCAGCAAATTTCGACAGGTCGCCAAAAGTCTGTTTTGCGGCCTGCAGTTGGTCGCCAGTAGACTGATAGGCGGCAAGAAAGTTTTGCAGTAAATGAGTTTGGCGCGCTTCAGGGTCAAGCATCAGATAATGCACCAACGCCCACGATTCCGAGTAGAACAACGAGACACGGCTTTGTTCGTTGTAGTAGGAGGAATTGGAATCAGCGAGTAGCAGGACATCGATGGGAATCAACCTATTTTCGCGAAGAACGGCGAGATGACGTCTCGAAGCCACGCCAATCTCGACAAATCCATCAAAGATGCGGGAGTTCCCCAGAAATTCGGCGATGCCTTCGGACAACCAGAGTGGAAGCTCCTGAAAATTTAGATTCTCAAGCGAGTGGGCGTATTCATGATAGACCACTTCGTAGGGATTCTCGCTTTCAACATTCGTGCGAACGATAGCGTAGTGCTTATCTTCTCCAGGAATATAGACGCCGGCAGGGTGGGCATGACCCTTCATTTCCCAGTAAGCCGGCAAAAACAGTTTCATGGAATTTTCATTTTTCAGGGCGAAGATGATCACGGGTTTGCCAATATCAGCGCGAAGATTGGGGAAAGCGTTTTCGAAGACTTCCCGGATTTGCTCGAACTGGTCGGCAGTCTGCCGCGCTTGCTTTTCGCCGGCATCGCTGAGGACAAGGAAATGAGGGGAACGAACTTCCATCCATTTTGGCGCGGTTGCTGGGCGAGCTTGCGGGCAGGGAAAAAAGGGAATGAACAGGAAACACAATAGTAAGCGTGATCGAACGGCGAGCGAGCCCATAATCGAGAGAATGTGGTGGATTGCGGAACGAGTCAAGTGCCCTATGGGAATGCTGCGGGCCACCAGCTGCGCAAAAATACGACAAGCCGCCGAAGTTTTTCAGATAGACTGACGAAGCGAATCACCGGAGTTTTGCTTCATGGACCGAAAGTATCTCGCCGACCTCGCGTTGATGTTCTGCTCGTTGATCTGGGGCGTCACGTTTGTGGTGGTGAAAGGCGCACTGGATTACACATCGGTGTTCGTGTTCCTGGCAATACGGTTTACTTTGGCCGCAGTCTTGATGGCCGCATTGCGGCCCGGCGTGCTGCAACGGATCGATCGGGAAGAGATATTCGCGGGGATGCGGCTGGCATTTTTTATGTTTGTGGGCTACGGATTCCAGACCACCGGATTGCGTTACACGACGGCATCTAATTCTGGGTTTGTTACCGGATCGAGCGTGGTGTTGGTGCCTATTCTTCTGGGGATCTTCTGGGGCCGTCGTTTAACGCAGTGGATTTATGGCGGCGCGTTCGCTGCGTTGATTGGGTTGTATTTCCTGACCGTGCCGGCTGAAGGATTGCGTTATCTGAATTATGGAGACGTGCTGACTTTTGTGGGCGCCGGATTTTACGCCGTACATATCATTCTTGTTGGCGAGTATATGCAGGATCATTCCGTGTCGGCGCTGAGCCTGATTCAGGTGGCAGGATGTGGCGCAATGGCTTGGGTCGTAACGGGTGCAGGCGCGGCGATTCACTGGCAGCCGGTGCACTTCGCGTGGCGCTGGGAACTGCTGGCGGCACTGGCTGTATGCACAGTATTTGCGACGGCCGTAGCGTTTACGGTGCAGTTGTGGGCACAGCAATATACCTCGGCAAGCCACGCCGCGATCCTTTTTGCGCTGGAGCCCGTATTTGCGGTGCTCACGTCGTATTTAGTGCTGCACGAGCGTCTGAATCCACGCGGATGGGGTGGGGCGGCGCTTGTTGTGCTGGGAATTCTGATTGCGGAATTGTTGGGTGAGCCTGCCGCACCTGAAGCGCCGGAGCCGATCTTTGAGGGGCGGATATACTTCAAGCCGTGGTGGAGGACAAGGTGAGCGGAATGATGCTCTAAATTGGCATTCGACTGTCGATGCCCCGTGATAGGAGACGGAACGAAGCGACGGACTCCGTGAGAAAAATAAATGCCAGCGGGGAAGGATACCTAAGAAAATCCACTCCCTCCATTCACCCTGAGCGGGCACGCAGATCCTTGTTCCAAACTTCGAGCTTAAGCCAACTGTGAGTTAGCGGCCGTTGGTATAGTTTTTCACGTCGACAGCTTCGTACATGGTAGCGGTGACGGCGTGGGCCTTCTCGTAGGCGTCAATCGAGCTCGCGTGTTGCAGGGTCGTGCCGATGTCATCGAGACCCTTCAGGAGCACTTCTTTGCGGGAAGGTGCGATTTCAAATCTGTAGGCGAGGCCGTGGTTGTCTTTGACGGTCTGGCTGGGCAAGTCGACGGTAAGCGCGTAACCTTCTTCCTTTTGCGTGCGCTGGAAGAATTCCTCAATCTCTGCCTCTCCGAGTTCGGCGGGAAGAATACCGTTCTTGAAGCAGTTGTTGTAGAAGATGTCGGCGTAGCTGGGGGCGAGGATGACCCGAAAGCCATAGTCGCCAATCGCCCATGGGGCGTGCTCGCGACTGGAGCCACAGCCGAAGTTCGCCCGGGCCAGCAGCACGGAAGCGCCCCGATAGCGCGGCAAATTCAGGACGAAATCCGGATTGGGTTTCTCGCCCGGCAGGTAGCGCCAGTCGTAGAACAAGATTCGACCAAAACCCTGACGAGTAAGGGCTTTCAGGAATTGTTTGGGCACCATCTGGTCGGTGTCGACGTTGACTCTGTCCATGGGCATGACCAGGCCGGAATGGGTGATAAAGGGTTTCATCGAATGCCTTACCTCGATATTCAAAAGTTGCTCTTCTCGGGTCAGCTAGCAGGGATCAGATATCAGGAAGCTACAAGGCTTGCCGAACCTTTGGTTCTTCCTATCCGGTCTCAGACTGAACCCATCTGCCACTGCCTACTCTACCAGGGCTACGTCAAAATCGCGGACATCAACGAAGTGTCCGGCTATTGCGGCAGCCGCTGCCATTACCGGGCTGACAAGGTGCGTGCGGCTATCGCGACCCTGGCGGCCTTCAAAATTTCGATTCGAGGTGCTAGCACTGCGTTCGTGCGGTGGCAAAACGTCGGCGTTCATTCCTATACACATGCTGCAGCCCGCATCGCGCCATTCAAACCCGGCATTGGTGAAAATCTTGTCGAGGCCCTCGGCTTCGGCCTTGGCCTTGATGCCACGGGAACCCGGGACAATCAGGGCTTGCTTGATGTTCTTGGCGACGTGTTTTCCGGCGACGAATTGCGCGGCGGCGCGGAGGTCGTCTAGGCGAGAATTTGTGCAGCTGCCGATAAACACGCGGTCGACGGGAATGTCCACGATCGGTGTGCCCGGAGTTAGCCCCATGTATTTCAGCGCGCTCTCCGTGGCTTTCTGATCGTTCAGGTCCTTGAAGTCATGTGGATCAGGAACGCGGCCATTGACGCTGGTAACCATGCCGGGATTCGTTCCCCACGTTACCTGCGGAGCAATCTGTTCGGCTTCGAGCTCGATGGTCAGGTCGAACCTGGCGGCATCGTCAGATTTCAACACCCTCCAACGTTCGACAGCTTCTTGAAATTCTTTCCCCCTCGGGACAAACGGACGCCCCTCGAGATAGGCAAAGGTGGTGTCGTCAGGCGCAACCATGCCAGCTCGCGCGCCGCCCTCAATGGTCATGTTGCAGACCGTCATGCGACCTTCCATCGAAAGAGAGCGGATAGCTTCACCGCCATACTCTGCAACGTGCCCGGTACCGCCACCAATGCCAATTTTTCCGATGATGGCAAGAATGATGTCTTTCGCCGTGACGCCCTTTGGACGCTTTCCATGAACGAGAATGTGGAGCGTTTTTGATTCACCCTGCACAAGGCATTGCGTCGCGAGAACATGCTCCACTTCGCTTGTGCCGATGCCGAACGCCAAAGTGCCGAAGGCGCCGTGCGTGGAGGTATGGCTGTCGCCGCAGACAATCGTCTGGCCCGGCTGGGTGATGCCCAGTTCGGGGCCAATGATATGGACGATACCCTGATTCTTGCTGTTCATGTCGAACAGGCGCACGCCGGAATCGCGGCAATTCTTCTCAAGCGCTTCAAATTGCAGCTTGGCGTCGTTGTCAAGAATCGGCAGGGTACGATCGGTGGTGGAGACGGAATGATCCATTACCGCGAAAGTGAGATCAGGGCGGCGGACTTTGCGGCCTTCGGCCTTCAGTCCCGCGAAGGCTTGTGGGGAAGTGCCTTCATGGACGAGATGTCGATCGATGTACAGGAGCGCAGGTTTGCCTGGTTCCTGGTGAACAAGGTGGTTGTCCCAGATTTTTTGATAAAGGGTTTTTTGTGTCATGGGAGATCTTGGATAGTTTAGCACTACGGCAAATGAGAGCAAGGCGCGCAGCAGGATGGAGTAAAGCGGACCGTAACCCTTGAGTGCAGAGCGACTTTCAGCCGGATCTGGGGCGCGCGGAATAGAGAAGTACGCCCAGAAGATTTGCGACCACCAGGACGGAGATAGTTTTGAGAGTGTAGGCCGACTGACTGGCTACGGGAATAATAGGAAAGACGGAGAGGACTACAAACAGGAGAGTGAGCAGAGACCCCGAGACAGCAAGAATTTTCATCCAAAGCGGGGCCTGAAGAGAAGATTTCTTCGAGGCGAACAGGGGGATCGCGAACAGCGCGAGATAGGCGATGGCATAAAAGGTGAACCCCCATATCTGGAGCAGCTCGAAGGCCTCTTGGTGGCCGACGCCGATAAGTACAGCGGCGCTGACGGTCATGGTGACTCCACCCAAGAACAGGATGGAGTTGATCGGCGTGCGGTATTTCGGATGGAGACGCGTGAACCACTTTGGCAGCAGGTGGTCCCAGCCGGCACACATCGGCAAGCGAGTGTTGGCGGCGAAATTCAAGCTAAAGCTGGAAAGATAGTTGGTGAGAAGCAACAGAATGGCCAAAGGCACAACGGTCTGCGCTGTGGCGGAGCCACCAAGGGCTGCGCGAAGAGCTTGCGGAATGGCGCCGATTACGTCGACCTTTTCGGGCGGGACGTAGGCGAGGATCGCGCTCGTGCCAAAGATGTAGAGCAGGGCGATGAGTGGAGCTGCGATGAATATGGCTCTACGCAGATGAGAGGCTGGATTGCGCGATTCGCCGGCAAAAATTGCCGCGTATTCAAAACCACAAAGCGCACCAAAGGTCATTTTGCTGAAGACGCTGAACTGAAAAAGGGTTATTGGCGGAAGGACGAAATGCAGCGGGCGATAGGCGGCCGGAGATGCCCCGCTGGGATGGAGGTAGGGAAGCAGGGCAACAAACGCGATGATGAGAACGGTGAGGGCGCTACCCACGTTGGTGACCCATTTCCCGACGCGTAAGCCAACATGTGCGACAAGCATTAAGACGCTAAGGATGGAAATAGAAGCCGCGAGAACGATCCATTTGTTCGAGGCAATTCCTTCTGCGTCGAGGCCCAGTGCATAAGCGGCGTAGGTGGCGGTGACCAGGCCGATCGAAGCGACATACAGCACGACATAGAGCCACAGATTCCACGCAACGACGAATCCTACCGCATCGCCGAAGGCATGGCGCGCCCATTCATACAAACCACCTTCGATGGGCATGCGCTGATTCAAGTGGGCTACGACAAGTGCCTGCGGGATGAAGAACAGACCAATGGCGATCAGCCAAAGAACCACGTGGGAAGGTCCGGCTTTGGCCGCAGTTCCAAAGAAATCGGGAATGACGACAAGCAGGATGGAGGCGAGCACAAGGTCTGTAAACCCGAGGTCTTTGCGGAGTGCGCTGGACTGTGACCTGGGGTAAGAATCCGAGTCGACAATCGGGGTGCCCGTTGCGGTAGCCAAGTCGCCGGACCGAGGTCCTTGCCTCCGAGAATTTAAGTTGCGTTAGTTTGTAGCGAGCATCAGAGAGAAGCAAGATATTTTTAAGTGAGTACAGCACGGTGAATTACGGTTCAGCCGTGATAATCTGCGGCAAATTGACGCCTGGAATTTGGTTGGTGAACGGATGGAGTTCGACAATGTCGAAGATACTGAAGTTTCTGGCGCTGGTCGTATTGTTACTGCTGGTCGTGGTGCGCACGGTGTTGGTGCCTTCGAGGCAAATCCGGTGGCTGACCTCGCACGGAACTACGCCTGACCGGTTGAAAGCGCAAGGTATCGGTAAGACCAAGCCAGTCGCAAACAATGCCAGTGACGATGGCCGTGCAAAAAATCGCCGCGTAGAACTCGTGAAGCTCTAGCTGTGCAAGTCACCCGCCGGCGATGGACGGGACAAGCAGGACGCGGTCGCCGTCTTTCACCGAGCAGGACTCGCCACCGAGGAAGCGGATGTCTTCTTCGTTAAGATAGACGTTAAGGAATTGCCGGATCTGGCCTTGGTCGTCGCGAACGTGGCGGGACAAAGCGGGAAAGCGCGAAGTCAGATCGTTCAATGCCTCGGCCACGGTCGTGGCGCCGCTATCCACCTTTGGTTCGCCTTCGGTAAAGCGGCGAAAAGCGGTGGGGATTTCAATTGTGATTGCCATCCTTTAGTCTCCCTCTATCTATCCCGATTTAATCCCGCGAAAACCACCGGCGCCGGGTTTTCCCGCACTTGGCGAAAACGCGGCGCTAGTTGCCACTTTCTTCAGGTGGTTGGGCGGCGGAGCAACTCACGTCAGAGCTTCACGCGGTAACAGTTTCCTTCAATTGCTCCTTCAAAAGCGCTTCAAATGCCTCCAGACGCGGCTCAATGGCAACCGTTACTGGGAAGTCCGCAGCGATGGCATCGGTGGTCTTCAAACCGTTGCCGGTAATGGAGACTACCGTCGTCTCTTCTGGTTTGATGCGGCCTTGCTGAATAAGTTTTGCCGTAACGCCTGCCGTGACGCCACCGGCGGTTTCGGCAAAGATTCCTTCGGTTTCGGCGAGCAACTTGATGGAGTCGATGATCTCCGGATCAGAAATATCTTCCGCCCAGCCCCCGCTTTCGCGGATGAGTCGCAGTGCAAAGGGACCGTCCGCTGGATTCCCGATGGCCAGGGAACGAGCGATCGTGTTCGGCTTTTGGGGCTCGAAGCGCGAAAGGTTGCGTTTCACGCCGTCGGCAATCGGAGAACATCCGGTAGCCTGTGCGCCGAAGAATTTAACCTGTTTGGGTTCCACCCAGCCGAGATGTGCCAGCTCGCAGAAAGCTTTGGCGATCTTGCCGATCAGCGAGCCGCCGGCCATGGGAACGACAACGTTGTCTGGAAGTTCCCAGCCAAGTTGTTCGGCAATTTCGTAGCCGTGCGTTTTGGATCCCTCGGCGTAGTAGGGCCGAAGATTGACGTTGACAAGACCCCACTGGAAGCGGTCCGCGACCTGGGTGCACAGGCGGTTCACATGGTCGTAGTTTCCGTTAATGCGAATGATTCGTGCGCCGTATACGGCGGTATTGAGAATCTTGGCCGCTTCGAGGTCGGCCGGAATGAACACGCACGCGTCGATGCCTTGCTGCGCACACTGGGCTGCCACGGAATTGGCCAGGTTACCTGTGGACGAGCAGCCCACGGTCTTGAATCCAAAGCGAGTCGAGGCGGCTAGAGCCGTAGCTACAACGCGATCCTTGAAAGAAAGCGAAGGGAAACACACCGCGTCATTCTTGATATAGAGATTCTTGACTCCCCATTTGGCGGCCAGATTGCGCGATCGGAGCAGCGGAGTGCCGCCGATGGCAAGTGAAGGCGTGAAGCCAGCGGGCAATGGGAGAAACTCCGAATAGCGCCACATGTTGAAGGCGCGGCGAGTCAGTGCCTCGCGCTTGACCGATTCGCGCAATTTCTCGTAGTCATAGCTCACTTCGAGTGGTGCAAAACACTCTTCGCAATAGGATCGTGGAGCATTGGGGAAGCGTTTGCCGCATTCCCTGCAACGTAGAAAGTAGATATCGGACATAAGTCACCTCGCTGACGGAACCCGGCTGAATATCGCGTTCAGGCTGGGAGCTGTCGCGTGAAATGACGTGGAGCTGATTTCGGGGCAGCGCGGAGGCGGGCACAAATAAAAAACCCTCCGTGCCAAAAAGCTTGGAGGGGTCTCAGAATTTCCTTCTGTGAACTCTACCAGCTCTTTAGCAGTTTTTTACGTGGAGCAAGTCGCCCTAAATCGCCACGTGACACCGCATTTGCGGCTCCAACGTTTATGCGGGAATCTGGGATAAATGTCAAGTGCAATCTTGGGCGCCTTAGGTTGACAACATTTTAGACAGTTTCGGCGTCAAACCCACATAGCACGAATGAACCTAAACTACCCGGCCGGGAGGACAGTAATGCTCCCGCTGCATTCAATCGGAAGACCACCCAGTCGACCGTGCAATGTTATACTCTGTGACTCAGTCCGGGTCTGGGACCAGATAGATAGGAGCAGGACAGATGGAACTCGTAAGTAACAATGTAGAAAAGTCGCGCCGCAAGACATTTTTGGCGGCTGCCTTAATTGCGGCTACTTTAGTTTTAGGCATTCTGATCGGGACGATCGTGAATGGCAAGGTTTCGGCAATGCGGGTGTTTACCTTCTCGGGTACCAATGCAGCGCCGCTTGCCTTACCAGATCCCATTCCTTCGTCCAATTCTTTCTCTGGCATCGTGGGGCGCGTCGGGCCCGCCGTAGTGAATATCGCCACAACGCAAGTGATGGATCGAAAGTCCGCAAGAAAGCACCGCCAGGGTCAGGGTGACCAGGACGATCCGAGCGAAGACTTCTTTTTTCATTTTTTTGATGGCAAGCCGGACAACGGACAGCCACAGACCGAACGCAGCCTGGGTTCCGGGGTGATCGTCGACAAGCAAGGCTATATCCTGACCAATAACCATGTCGTAGATCAGGCCACCAAGGTTCAGGTGACGCTGGCGGGGGACACCACGAAATACACCGCAAAGGTGATCGGGGTTGACGAGGCCACGGACCTCGCGGTTATCAAAATCGACGCCGGCAAGGAGTTGCCATTTGCGAAGCTGGGCAATTCGGACGGCGTACAGGTCGGCGATTGGGTTCTGGCCATCGGCAGCCCATTTGGGCTGAACGCCACGGTGACCGCTGGGATTATCAGCGCGAAAGATCGCAGCGGAATCGGACGCCAATTTCAGCGCTTCTTGCAGACTGACGCGGCAATCAACCCGGGAAACTCTGGCGGACCGCTGGTTGATATGGCAGGGCAGGTGATCGGCATCAACACTGCGATCATTACTGGCGGGCGCGGCTATGAAGGCGTTGGCTTTGCGATGCCATCCTCGACGGCGATTAATGTTTACGATCAACTTGTGAAGAGCGGACGCGTTACGCGTGGCTCGATTGGAGTCAGTTTCCAGGAAGATCTCGGTACGAACCAGATCACGTTGAAATCGCTCGGCGCGCCGTATGGCGTGGTGATCGAAGATGTGGCACCAGGCAGCCCGGCGGAAAAGGCAGGGCTGAAAGGTGGGGATGTCATATCCACAATCAACGGCACCGCGGTTAAGAACGGAAACGACCTGGTGAATCCGATTGCTTCTGCTCCCATCGGAAGCAAGGTAAAGATTGAGTATTACCGCGACAAACAGAAGAGGGACGCGACGGCCGTAGTTGAAGAGCGCACCCGTGTATTCCCGAACACGGATAGCCGCGTCAGCGACAAGCCGGGGGAACCGGCTCCCGCTGAATTCGGTTTGCATGTGGAAAGCCTGACACCGGAGCGGGCACAAAAGGTCGGCGTGGAAGGTGTGAAGGGCGTGGTTGTATCTGAAGTTGAGCCCGCGAGCTTTGCCGAGGACATCAACTTTGCGCCCGGAGACGTGATCTCTGAGGTGAACGGGCAGTCCGTAACCAACGTCAGCGAATATCGAAGTGCAATTTCCAAGCTGAAACCGGGCGATAACGTAGTGTTCAAAGTTCTGCGCCACGGATTCAACGACCGCGTCATGACCGTGTTTCTGCCGGGCGTTGTGCCAGCGGACGGTAAATAGTCTCAGGAGAACGCATTAGCCAGCGATGCGAAAACAAATCTCTACACTGACCCAAGCTGGAGTATTGCTAGCGGCGATCGCCACGGGTTCCATGATCGTTCCCGTGGCGGCCGCACAGACTCCCACGTCTACGAAAAGCGCCCCGAGTTCCACTGGCACAAAAACTTCAGCCAAACCGACCTCCTCTAAAGCGGGAAAGAGTTCAGGCAAGAAATCCAGCCGAACCAAGAAAGTGAAAGGACAGGCGGCGCCGACTCCGGACCGGATTACTGAGATTCAGGGTGCTTTGGCGAACAAGGGTGCATTGATCGGGGAGCCGACGGGGAAGTGGGATGATTCCACAGTTGAAGCCATGAAGAAATTCCAGATCGACAATCATCTGAATCCGACTGGCAAGATAGACGCACCTACACTCCAGAAGCTCGGGTTGGGCTCCGAGACAGCGGGTGTTGCTGCGCCAACGCCGCCTCCCAATAGTTCCGCCAATCGTTTGCTTTCGCGAAACGCGCAGCGCGATCCGGACCCTTCGGATAACTGATCCTCTTAAAACTCCTGCAACCGCAGATCCCTGGCATTGCTCGCGTCGGCAATCAGTTCCTAGGTACCGGGCGCGTTCTGCGTCTTAGCGTGACTGATTAGAGAAGAACCGCCAGATCAACTCACTAGCATCGATATTCTTCGAGGTTTTGCCGACCAAGCGCTCGCCAAAGTATTGCATCCCCCCTGGCCAGGCGTGTCCACCGTTGGTGATTACATAATCCTGAACTTCGGCGCCGCCGCGGCATCCAGAATAGGTGCGGACATCAATGGAAGTTCCATCGCCGGATTTGTCGGGGATGTGAATGGTCTTTGGCTCGACCGAGCATCCGTCCAACTCTACCCATTTTTTGACTGCGTCGGCGTGAGAAAGAACTCTGCCGTGAACTTCGTTTCTGCCGAGTGGGCCGCCGGCGAAGGGCACAAGAGGGTCTGCACTGCCTTGCATGAGCAGCACGGAGACCGGTCTTTCCGGGTGACAGGTAGTGGCGGTATTGTCGGAAATCGAAGCAGCCACGATGGCAACCGCAGCTATTTTGGTGGAGAGGTCGCAGGCCAGGCGCCCTCCGAGGAATCCCCCGTTGGACATACCAGTAACGTAAATTCGATCACGATCGATGTGGTATGGGTCGGTGAGCTTATCGATCAGATCGGAAATGAATTTGACGTCGTTCACACCCTTTCTGTCCGCGGGGGTTGTTCCGCGCCCATCGGCCCAACTACGCTCGAGTCCATCGGGATAAACGACGAGGAATCCATACTGGTCGCTGACGGCATCGAAATGGCTCAGTCGCGACTGCCCCTCACCGTTGCCCAGTCTGCCGTGCAAGTCCAAGACAAGGGGAAGGGGTTTGCCGGTGGTATCGCGCGAAGGTAGGTGTACCAGGTAGGTGCGCTTGCGTCCATCGACGGTGATAGTTCCCCGTACATCGGCGGAATTGCCACGGGCACGATGAATGAGCACAAAAGTCGCAGCTACAGTCAAGAAGAGTGCGAGCAATATTCGTGAACTTCTCATCGGTCGATCCTTGCTTGTATAACGCGGAAAGCCGGAAAAAGTAGCAAACGTTTTGCTCAAATGCCTGCACCGCATCCGCACCGCACTGGCCGGTGAAATATTTGTGAGATCCCTTTTACTTGGTAGACTCAGGGGATTCCAGGGGGCGATATGGGCAGATCTGATAAGGCGCGCGTATTTCAGAACTTTATTCATGGCGAATGGGTCGCACCGAAAAACGGAAAATTGACAGAGAATCGCAATCCGGCCAACACGGACGAATTGATCGGATTGTTCCCCAATTCAGGGTCGGAAGACGTTAGCGACGCGGTAGACGCCGCGCGTGACGCATACAAAAAATGGCGACTGCTTCCCGCTCCGAAGCGTGGAGAGATTCTGTTTCGCGCGGCCGAATTGCTGCTGCAGCGCAAAGAAGAATTCTCGCGAGACATGACGCGCGAAATGGGGAAAGTACTGGCCGAAACGCGCGGTGATGTGCAAGAAGCCATCGATATGACGTACTACATGGCAGGCGAAGGCCGTAGGCTTTTTGGCCAGACGACCCCATCCGAATTGCCGAACAAGTTTGCCATGAGCGTGCGGCAATCCATTGGTGTGTGCGGGATGATCACCCCGTGGAATTTTCCAATGGCAATTCCCTCGTGGAAGATCATGCCGGCGCTGATTTCCGGGAACACCGTGGTACTGAAGCCGGCCGAGGATACTCCACTCTCGTGTTATCACTTGGTCAAGGCGATGGCAGAAGCGGGAGTCCCTCCTGGCGTGATCAATCTGGTGAGCGGTGACGGGCCGGGCGCGGGAACTCCGCTTGCCACGCACAAGTACGTGCCGGTGATTAGTTTTACTGGGTCAACGTCTACAGGTCGCATAATCGCGCAGGCGTGCGCGCCGGAGTTCAAGCACTACAGCCTTGAGATGGGCGGCAAGAACATTATCCTGGTGATGGAGGATGCCAATCTGGATTTGGCCGTGGAAGGGGCCCTGTGGGGCGGATTCGGAACAACTGGGCAAAGGTGCACGGCCGCCAGTCGCCTGGGCGTCCAGAAGAACGTATACGGGGAATTCGTTTCGCGATTCGTTGAACGAGCCAGGAAACTTGTGGTTGGCGATGGGTTGAATCCGTCCGTCGAAATGGGGCCGTGCATCAATGAGCAGCAACTGAACACGGTAATGAACTATGTGGCGATCGGCAAAAAGGAAGGCGCCAAGTTAGTGTCCGGAGGAAATCAACTGCAAGCTGGCCCGTATGCCAGGGGTTGGTTCCATGAGCCAACCATATTTGGTGAATGCAGCCCGGCGATGCGCGTGGCGCAGGAAGAAATCTTTGGTCCGGTGGTGTCGGTCATTCCATTCGACAGCCTGGAGCAGGGAATTGAGATTGCCAATGGCGTGCCGTACGGTCTTTCGGCGTCAATTTATACCCGCAATGTCAATCGCGCGTTTGCCGCCATGCAGGAACTGTATACGGGCATTGTCTACGTGAATGCCCCGACGATCGGAGCCGAAACGCACTTGCCTTTTGGCGGTACCAAACACACGGGGAACGGCCACCGGGAAGCCGCCATCGCGGCCATCGACTTTTTCACGGAATGGAAGTCGGTCTACATTGACTATTCCGATAAACTGCAGCGCGCTCAAATCGACAACAACTGACATTGCTAAACGCAGGTTTGCTTTGACCAGACTCGACACAGTTCCTAAAATAGTAGGTGCAGCTCTGTTAGAGTGGTGTCATGCGAAATACCGCATTACAGGAACGGCGCAACCGGCAGATTCTGGCCGACATTGTGCGCACTTATATTGAGTCTGGTGAACCGGTATCTTCGCGCGCGGTTTCCAAACGTGCAGAAGCGTCACTAAGCACCGCGACGATTCGTAACGTAATGGCCGACCTCGAAGACGGCGGCTTTCTCTACCAGCCGCATACTTCGGCGGGGCGAGTGCCGACGGCAGCAGCGTATCGATTCTTCGCGCAAGAGATTGCCACTCAGGCGACGCTGAATATTGAGGACCGGGAGTGGATTCGGCGAGAAATGGCGGCAGGCGTGTCCGCGGAAGAAATTACGGAGCGTGCCGGACACGTGCTTGCCGAGGTTTCGCGAGGGGTGGGCATCATTGTCGCGCCTCCTTTGCGGAAAACGGTTCTGGAACACACTCGAATGTGGTTGCTGCCTGACGGACGAGTGGTTGTGGTGCTGATTTCCCCGGGAGGGCATACGCGCGACAAGGTGCTGCGGCCGGTGCGACTATTCACTCAGGAAGAACTCGATGCCACGGCGAATTTCCTGAACAGCCATTACACCGGCTGGACTCTGGAAGCTATCCGGGCAGATCTGCTGCAGAAGCTGGCCACCGAACGGGAGCGTTACGAAGATATTGCCCGGACCGCTCTAACGCTGTGCGATCCGATCGCCCTGGGGGAAAGCCCACTACAGCAGGTGTACGTGGAAGGTACGGCACAGATTGTGGGTTCGCCGGAATTCGCCGATCAGGGGCAGTTGCGCGAATTGCTTTCGGCGATTGAAGAAAAACATCGACTCGTTGCCGTGTTGAATGCGTGCATTGATACTCCGGAACCGGTCTCCGTGCAGATCGGGGTAAAGGAGATAGCCGAAGCCGGTGAGAATATCGCGTTGATTAGCGCGCCCTACTCGCAGAATGACATGGCCCAGGGATCGCTCGGGGTAATTGGTCCAACGCGGATGCACTACGAACGCGCCATCACGGCGGTTGCCTACGTGGCCGAGATGTTTACGGAAGCATTGAAAAAAATTGAATAGTTGAAGCTGCCGTGGAGCAAGCCTAATGAGCAAGAAGGACATCAAAATCGATATGCCCAACGACCGGAATCTAGACCAGAGCGAAGAAGCCAAAGCGGTCGCCGAGGATACCAATCGCGAAACATTGGAAGTGAACAAGCTGGCGACGGATCTGGAAGATCTTCGGCAAACGCTTTTGCGTAGACAGGCTGATTTCGATAATTACCGCAAGCGCATCGAAAAAGAACGTGCCGAGGATCAAAAGCGAGCAACGGGCCGCGTGATTGAACAACTGATTCCGGTGCTGGACGGTTTCGAGCAGGCATTAGCGGCGCACAAGGAAGCGGAGTATGAGAGCTACCGCAAAGGCTTCGAACTGATCTACAAGCAACTCCTGGATAACCTCGTGAAATTGGGTGCGGAACGCATTGACCCGGTTGGAAAACTGTTCGACCCGCATCTTCACCAGGCCCTGGACCGTCTGGAAACCACGCAACATCAGGACGGCACGATTCTGGAGGTCTTTCAGCCAGGTTACGTCTTTCACGGACGCGTGTTGCGCGCCGCGATGGTACGCGTAGCGGTCCACCCAAGTGGTGCATCGAATAAGCTTACAAATTAAGTTGGAAGGGGACCTCACGAAGCAAACATGAGTCGGGCACAACAACGTGATTTCTATGAAGTGTTGAACGTCAGCAAGACCTCGACGGTAGACGAAATCAAATCGTCCTACCGGAAAGCGGCGATGCAATGGCATCCGGATCGTAATCCGGACAATAAGGAAGAAGCCGAACTTCGTTTTCGCGAGTGTACGGAGGCTTACGCCATACTGAGCGATCCGCAAAAGCGCCAGATCTACGACACCTATGGGCATGCGGGGCTGGCCAGCTCTGGCGGGCAGACGGATTTCAGCGGAACGATTTTTCAGGATTTCCACGATATTTTTGGCGACTTCTTCGGCTTCGAAGATCTATTTGGCGGGGCCGGTGGCCGCCGTGGTGGCGGCAGCCGCAGCCGCGTTCAGCGTGGCGCCGACCTTCGCTACGATATGTCTCTGACGTTTGAAGAGGCTGCCTCCGGGGTAACCACGAAAATCCGAATTCCTCGCCAGGAGTATTGCGAAATCTGCAATGGAACCGGAGCCAAAAAAGGAACTGGCGTTGTATCTTGCCAGACCTGCGGTGGTCGGGGCCAGATTGTCTACCAGCAAGGATTTTTCACGATCAACCGAACCTGTCCCGCATGCCAGGGAGCGGGGCAGATCATCAAGGAACGTTGCACGGATTGTCGCGGTCAGGGGCGCGTGGAGCGCGAGCACTCGATTGATTTGCGCATCCCGCCTGGAGTGGACACCGGCACGCGACTGCGCATCAGCGGCGAGGGCGAACCAGGACCGAACGGGGGACCCGCCGGGGATCTTTACGTTGTATTGGATGTAAAGGAACACAATTTTTTCGAACGTCGCGGTGCAGACCTTTACTGCACGATCCCGATCAGTATTGCGCAGGCGACTCTCGGTACGGAATTGCAGGTGCCTGGCTTGAACGGCGAGGAGCGGCTGAAGATTCCCGATGGAACCCAAAGCGGGGCGGTGTTCCGCATCAAGGCCAAGGGTTTGCCTGATCCTCATGGCGGGGGTCGCGGTGATCTCTATTACCTGGTGCGCGTGATTACGCCATCAAAGCTCACGAGAGAACAACGGAAGCTGATCGAGCAGCTCGATGCTACACTGAAGGTAGAGAACAAGCCTGCCGAACGAAACTCGTCGATTTTCAACAAGATGAAAGACATTTTCGGCTAACGGTTGGATGCGCCGCCGCTTCTTTGTCGATAAGTTTGCTGATCGTACGGCGATCATGGAAGGTGAGGCAGCGCATCATCTGGGCCGCGTGCTGAGGGCGCAAGGTGGACAACAGTACGAACTGAGCGATGGCCAATCTGTCTGGCTGGCTGAGATTTCAAGTGTCTCCCGGGAACGGGTCAATTTCAGATTGCTTGAGCAACTCCCTACCTGCCAGTCGCCACTTGCTACCACATTACTGCTCGCGGTGGTGAAATTTGACGCCTTCGAGTGGGCTTTGGAGAAAGCGACGGAGTTGGGGGTCTATCGCATCGTGCCGCTGGCTGCCGAGCGAAGCGAAAAAGGACTGCTTGCCGCTTCGGTGAAACGCTCGGAGCGATGGCAGAAAATCCTTCTGGAATCCTCGCAACAATCCCGTCGAGTCCAACTACCTTCCCTTCACACTCTTGCCAGGCCCGCGACTGCATTTGCTGAACATCGGGAGGGTGTTCGCGTCATGCTATCCGAAGCAAAGGAAGCTATTTCCTTAAAGAGCGTACTTAGAGGGAAGCAATCTCCTGCAGCAGTCATCGCTGTTGGTCCCGAGGGTGGCTGGACGGAAGCAGAATTCGGAGCTGCGCGCCAGGCTGGCTTTCAAGAGGCGTCTTTAGGGAATTTGATACTGCGGACAGAAACGGCGGTAGTCGCGGCACTATCTTCACTCAATTACGCACTGGGACCGGAATAGTCAGTAGTGGACAACAGAAAGGCTGGCACAAAACGCACCGCGAGGAGAATCACCTCGCAGGCAACACGCAGCCGCCCATCCTGAATCCAATCCTTCGAGCTTGATAATTTTCTCCTCGGGAACGAAATCGCACCTAGCGCCAATTCCGCACAGCATGTTATAAATGAAAGGCAGCACGAGATGCTGAAACCTGACGATAAGCAGATTTCCCTCCCACTGGGCGAACCAAAAGGCGCCCCTGTTTCGTCATTTCCAGTCACGGAAACTTCCTCCGCAACTCCCCCCTCACCGAATCACCTACTTCGGCACGAGATCCGTGTCTGGACGCGCGATCTACTCATTGCGATTGGATTAGCGCTGGTCATCATTGTGTTCCTGTATCAGCCGGTGAAGGTTGAAGGCACGAGCATGGCCCCGTTGCTGTCCGATCAGGAACGCATCTTTATCAACAAGTTTGTCTACCGCTTTGAGTCCATCCACCGTGGTGATGTGGTGGTGTTCTGGTATCCTTTGGACCGGTCGAAGTCGTTCATTAAACGCGTGGTCGGACTTCCCGGAGAGATAGTCGAAATTCGGCGTGGCGTTCTATACTTGAACGGGCTGTCTGTCCCCGAGCCCTATGTGCCGCCGCGTTACACGGACGTGACGGATTACGGCCCAACCAAGGTTCCGCAAGGAAGTTATTTTGTGATGGGTGATCACCGTATCAGCTCGAACGATTCTCGTGTGTTCGGGCCGGTGCCTAGCCAGTTTATTTACGGTCGCGCGGTATTTGCCTACTGGCCGGTGGATCACTTTGGTTCGCTGTCCGCGACGGAAGCGAGCGAAAAATAATGAAGTTTGATGGAGGCTCCACTGACGGAAGTTCAGTATCGACCCGCAATCCTCGCGCTCGAAGACGGACGCGTCTTTAACGGCCGCGCTGGCGGCGCGATTACGCGCCGTGGCGGCGAAGTTGTTTTCAATACCAGTCTCACCGGCTATCAGGAAGTATTCACCGACCCAAGTTATTCCGGGCAAATTGTGTGCCTGACGTATCCACATATCGGGAACGTGGGGGCGAACCTGGACGACGAGGAAGCGCCGCGCCCCTACATCGAATCGCTGGTCGTGCGGGAATTTTCACAGATTTCCTCGAACTGGCGGTCTTCAGAAACGGCACAACTGTATCTGAACCGGCAGAAGATTCCGGTTATTTGGGATATCGACACGCGGGCGCTGGTTCGCCACATTCGCACCGTTGGGGCGTTGCGAGGAATCGTTTCAACCGATGGCACGCCCGCGGACCAGTTGATTTTTGAAGCGCGCCAGCTTCCATCCATGGCTGGACTGGAACTGGCCAGCCACGTCAGTTGCGGAAAAGCCTACGACTGGAACAAGGGGTCGATTGAGCTAGCGAGTTCGCCATGGTCTGAACACATGGGCGAGTCGGATGCCAGTCCGGAGACGGGTCGTTTCAAGGTGCTGGCCTACGATTACGGAATCAAGCAGAACATCCTGCGATTGCTGGTTGATCATCACTGCGACGTTACGGTCGTACCTGCGGGCACTCCTGCGGAAGATGTGTTGGCGTTCAACCCTGATGGTGTGTTTCTCTCGAACGGGCCGGGCGACCCGGAGCCGGCAGGATATGCAATCGAGAATATTCGGAAGCTGATGGGGCGTGTACCAATTTTCGGTATCTGCC
The DNA here is from genome assembly GCA_963741165.1 of Candidatus Acidiferrales bacterium. Lineage (GTDB taxonomy): Bacteria > Acidobacteriota > Terriglobia > Acidiferrales > UBA7541 > Acidiferrum. Next base: position 304,683 of record CAVUHB010000008.1, read on the forward strand.
TCGGGCACCAACTGTGTGGACTGGCCCTCGGCGGTAAAACGTTCAAGCTGAAATTCGGACATCACGGCTCGAACCACCCGGTGAAGAATCTGTTGACCAATCAGGTGGAGATTACGGCACAGAATCACGGATTCTGCGTAGATCCCGAATCGCTTCCTTCCAGCGACGTTGAGATCACCCACGTAAACTTGAACGACCACACCAACGAGGGGATGAGACACAAATCGTTGCCACTGTTCAGCGTGCAGTATCACCCGGAAGCATCACCAGGTCCTCACGATTCGCATTATCTGTTCTCGCAGTTCACGGACTTGATGAAGGAATTCCAGCAGCCGGGGAGTTCTCGTGGTTGAGGTTCGCGGTATCTCCACGCGCCGCGATTAGAACGTTGGCAGGAAACAACAAATTGGAGCAACAAGGAAATAGATGCCCAAACGCACTGACATAAAGAAGATTCTTATCATCGGCTCCGGGCCGATCATCATCGGGCAGGCCTGCGAATTCGATTATTCCGGCGCGCAAGCGTGCAAAGCGCTGCGAGCCGAAGGCTATGAAGTTGTGCTCGTAAATTCCAATCCGGCAACGATCATGACCGATCCCGAATTGGCACACCGTACGTATATTGAACCGCTGACGAAGGAGTATGTCGAGGAAATTCTGATCAGGGAAAAGCCTGACGCACTGCTGCCTACGGTAGGTGGACAGACGGCGCTGAATTTGGCCGTCGAATTGGCCGAGAGCGGCATTCTGGAAAAACACAAGGTTGAAATGATCGGCGCGACTCTACGCGCGATCAAAGTTGCCGAAGACCGCTTGTGGTTTAAAGATGCGTGTCGAAAGATTGGATTGGAAGTGCCTGCATCAGCGCTTGTAAACAACGCCCAGGATGCGCTTCGTTTGTGCGATCAACTAGGGTTTCCCCTGGTGATTCGCCCGTCGTTCACACTCGGCGGCAGTGGTGGCTCAATCGCCTACAACAAGGAAGAGTTTGCCGAAGCCATTGCGCATGCCCTGGACATGAGTCCGGTGCACGAAGCACTTGTAGAAGAGTCTGTTCTCGGTTGGAAGGAGTACGAACTCGAGGTCATGCGCGATTATCGCGACAACTTCGTTGTCATCTGCACGATCGAAAATTTTGACCCCATGGGCGTGCACACCGGCGATTCTATCACTGTGGCACCAGCGCAGACCCTCACCGACAAGGAATATCAGCGAATGCGCGATGCGGCCGCAGCCATCATTCGCGAGGTTGGTGTTGAAACCGGTGGGTCCAACGTACAGTTTGCGATCAACCCGGAGAACGGGCGGATGACTGTCATTGAAATGAACCCTCGAGTTTCACGCAGTTCCGCTCTGGCCAGTAAGGCAACAGGATTCCCAATTGCCAAGATCGCCGCGCGGTTGGCCGTCGGCATGTCACTGGACGAGATTTCCAACGATATTACGAAGAAAACACCTGCGTGCTTTGAACCGGCTATCGACTATGTGGTGGTCAAGATTCCGAAATGGCAATTCGAAAAATTTGCAGGAGCCGACAGTACGCTGGGCACGCAAATGAAATCGGTCGGCGAAGTCATGGCCATCGGCCGGACATTCAAGGAGGCCCTGCAGAAGGGTATTCGGTCACTCGAACCCAGCACTCCGTGGCGTGCTCCACTGGAGACTCCAGACTCGTTGCTTCGTGAAAAGCTGGCGACTCCGAGACCGAACCGGATTCACTGGATCCTTACCGCTGTGGAGCGTGGTCTTCCCGTCGACGAGATTTGCGAGCTGACGAAAATAGATCCTTGGTTTATTCACCAGATCGAAGAAATCATTGCCACCAATCGTCGGGCCGCCGCGGTCACTGTGGAAACGGCTTCGAAAGACTTGCTGAAAGAAGTGAAGCGCGTGGGCACTAGCGACGAGACGTTGGCGCAAATGTGGAAGACCACGCCTGCCGCAGTTCGATTGCAGCGCGCGCGCTATGGCGTGTCTCCCGTCTTTAAACGCGTGGATACGTGCGCGGCCGAGTTCGAATCGTTCACACCGTACATGTATTCCACGTACGAGGAAGAAGACGAGGCGGATACCACGCAGCGTCAGAAAATCATGATTTTGGGCAGTGGCCCGAACCGTATCGGGCAGGGAATTGAGTTCGACTACTGCTGTTGCCACGCGTCATTTGCGCTCCGCGAAGACGGATTTGAAAGCATTATGGTGAATTGTAATCCGGAAACGGTTTCGACAGACTACGATACCTCGGATCGGTTGTACTTCGAACCGCTCACGCTTGAAGATGTGCTGGCCATCGTCGAGAGAGAAAAGCCCACAGGTGTCATCGTCCAGTTTGGCGGTCAGACTCCGCTCAATCTAGCGCTGGAACTGAAGAGAAATGGTGTTCCCATCGTTGGCACCGCTCCTGAATCGATCGATCTCGCCGAAGACCGTCGCCGCTTCGGGCGTCTGTTGGATGAACTGAGAATCCCACAACCCCGGAATGGAACCGCACTTGTTCCCGAAGAAGCTGCGCGAGTGGCCGGCGAGATTGGCATGCCCGTCCTCGTTCGTCCCAGTTACGTTCTTGGCGGGCGCGCCATGGTCATTGCCTACGACGTAAATACCGTTCAGGATTACGTGGCACAAGCCGCTTTGATGGGGCCAGCGCGTCCTGTTCTGATCGATCAATTCCTAGAGGAAGCCACGGAAGTCGATGTGGATGCTCTTGCGGATGGAACTGATGTGGTCATCGGCGGGATCATGGAACACATCGAAGAGGCCGGCGTCCACTCCGGCGACTCCTCGTGCGTGCTTCCAACGGTGAGTTTGTCGCCCACGGTTCTCAATACCATTCGGGATTACACCAAGCGGCTGGCGCTGGCCCTGAAAGTGGTCGGCCTGATGAACGTGCAGTACGCCATTCAACGAGATACCGTCTACGTACTGGAAGTGAATCCACGTGCGTCGCGTACGGTGCCGTATGTGAGCAAGGCCACTGGGGTGCCGCTTGCAAAGGTGGCGGCTCGGTTGATGGTCGGTAGACGCCTCGCGGATATGAAACTGCCGATTGTTCTTCATAACGGCGTCGCGGAAATTGCCACGCACGACTACTATTCCGTTAAATCCCCCGTGTTTCCATTCAACAAATTCCGAGGCGTGGACACAATTCTCGGCCCCGAAATGCGTTCCACCGGCGAAGTGATGGGCGTCTCGACCTCCTACGGACTGGCGTTCGCGAAAGCACAACTTGCCGCAGGACAAAAATTGCCGGGCACCGGCACTGTATTTATCAGCGTGAACGATAGAGACAAACGGCAGATCGGCCCACTTGGCAAGGAACTCGTCGCGCTGGGATTTAAACTGGTGGCCACTCGGGGGACGGCAACCGCCTTTCACGCTGCGGGAGTTCCCTGCGATGAAGTGTTCAAGGTGAACGAAGGTCGCCCGAACATCGTCGACCTGATCAAGACTGGCAAAATCAACCTGATCTTTAATACGCCACTGGGCCGCGAATCGTTTTATGACGAGAAATCGATTCGTCGCGCGGCGATTCGCTATAACATTCCCTGCATTACCACGCTGTCTGCGGCGCATGCTGCGGTACGCGGGATTCATGCCATCACAGAACTGAAGCGCGAAGTAGCATGCCTTCAGGATCTTCACCAGAGCAAAGTTGCCGCTTCGGGTTCGCCGGGAACGGGGGATTGACGGATGCACATGAATGGCATTTTCCCGGCGCTGGTTACACCTTTTGATTCATCGGGAGACATCTCTCTTGCCGGCGTCAAACACAATGTAAGTCTCTACAACCAGACTGGAGTTGCCGGGTTCGTTGTTCTTGGCTCGACGGGGGAATCCGTCATGCTGTCGTGGACAGAATCCATGGCCCTGCTCGAGCAAGTCAGGGAGTGCGCAGCACCCGGAAAGTTGCTTGTCGCTGGAACAGGGGCCGAATCCACGGCGGAAACCATCAGGCGCACAAAGTACGCCGCCGAACTTGGCTATCAAATCGCCCTGGTAAAAACTCCTTACTATTACAAACCCGTGTATCGCCCGGAAAACTTTCTGCAACACTACCGGGCAGTGGCCGATGCTTCGCCGATCCCCGTGCTGCTGTATTCCGTACCGCAATTCACCGGGGTCTCTCTGGAGACACCGGAAATCCTGGCGTTATCGGAGCACCCCAATATCATTGGCATCAAAGACAGTTCCGGTGTGATTCAGCGCGTTGTCGAAGTCGTTGGGTCCGCGCGTAGCAACTTTTATGTGTTAACTGGCGGAGCTGCTCTCATCTACCCGGCAGTAGTAGTCGGGGCACGAGGTGCCATCCTTGCCCTCGGCAGTGCGCTCCCTGAGCTGTGTGTGCAGGTGTTTGAGGCTGTGAAAGCCGGACAGCATGAACGTGCCAAGGAGCTGCAGTTGAAGTTGGGGACTGCATCGAAGCGGATCGTCTCCGAAGCTGGCATCGCCGGCGTAAAATATGCCATGGACCTGCGCGGATACCAGGGCGGAAGCCCCCGGTCACCCCTTCTTCCCCTAAAAGAAGACAAAAAACAGCAGATTGCAACCATTATTTCGGCACTCTATCCGGCCGCAGCTTCCGTCTAACTATTCTGAGTTTGCCGTCACTTTTTCTAGCGTCTATCATCTAAATGCCCATGGACTGTCGCGCCCTTCGACCCGATCAGTTGCCACACACCACGAAGCTGATTCGTGACTACGTCGGTAATTTTCAGAAGCTAGCACAGTTCTATTCCAGCCCGCCGGATCTCAACATTGTTGAAGCGCAGGCGAATGACCTGAACTTTCCAGCAGAACGGCGAAAAGAAGTTGCCGAGATCTTGCAGTCACAAAATGCCCGGTTTGGGTGCGGTGGAAAGACTCTGGAAAATTTGGATCGACTCTCAAAGGGGGCGGTCGCAATCGTTTCAGGACAACAGGTCGGATTGTTCGGCGGCCCGTCGTATGCCTTCTATAAAGCACTTTCCGCGATTCACACAGCTTATCAGCTAACCAAGAAAGGGATCGAGGCGGTGCCGGTATTTTGGATGGCCACCGAGGACCACGATGTCGACGAAATTCGCCACACGACGTGGTTCTGCGCGGGAAAGTTGTACCGCTTCGAATTGCCGAAACCGGCCGAAGCGGATATTCCTGTAGGACGCGTTCCACTTGGGTCAGAGATTACCGGCATCGTCAATGCAGCTGCGAGCATGCTCTCCGGACCCGAGAGCACAATGGTGGCCGAGGTTCTTAAACAGTCCTACACACCCACGGCCACCTATGGCGACGCCTTCGCGCAATTGTTTACCCGGCTATTTGCCGAGGAAGGGCTGATTCTCCTCGACCCGCTCGATGAACGCCTGCACCGGTTGGCGGCCCCTATCTTGAGGCAAGCGCTGGAACAGCGGGACGATCTGAACGCGCTCCTGCTGCGACGAGGTAAAGAACTTGAGCATGCTGGGTACGCCGCGCAGGTCAACGTCACTTCGAACAGCACGGCATTGTTTTCGTTGGAAGGTGGCAAAAGGCGCGTGATCTCCGCTTCCGACGGGAACAGTTTCACAAGTGCCGGCCGTACTGCATCGCGCATTGATTGGTTGCAAAGCGTTCAGAAAAGCCCGGAGCTTTTCAGTCCGAACGCACTGTTCCGGCCTATCGTGCAGGATTTCCTGTTGCCGACGGTGGCCTATTTCGGCGGGCCTTCCGAAATCGCCTACTTTGCACAATCTCAGGTACTCTACAGAAAACTACTGGGACGTATGCCGGTCGTGCTTCCGAGGGCCGATTTCACACTGGTTGACCCAAAAGCAGTTCGCATCCTAAACAAATACGGAATCGCGGTTGAAGATGTGTGGGAGGGAAAGCAAACGCTACGCAAATTGATGTATGGCGTCAACATCCCAAGGAAACTCACTCGGGAGTTCAATACCAACCTTCGCCAGATAGAGAAAAGCCTAAAGAAACTGCATAAAGCGATCGCTGACGTGGATCCCACGATTCAAGGCACAATCGCGCGCGCGGAAAAACGCATTCACTACCAGATTGAAAAGCTGCGCGAAAAGACCGGCGCGGCGCTAGACCGCCACGACAAAGTGATCGAGCAGCACGAAGAGTTTCTAGAAAACCTTCTTTACCCACAAAAGGGGCTGCAATCTCGCGACCTATGTTTTCTGCCGTTTTTGGCACGCTGGGGCATGTCCGGGCTCGGAGAGCTTGAGAAACACTCTGGGGCCCGGAAACCGGGGCTGCACTTCTTGGTACCGATTCCTTGAGCTAGGGGTTGCTCTGCAACACACGATGTGCAAAGTTCGCCCCGTATTTCCTGGCTGATCATATATTTGAGCTTCCACCATGCAGACCATTCACTTGAAAACCAGGCGAAGAACGCAACTGCTGGACATTACCAGTGATATCCAGCGTGTGGTGCAGTCCTCAGGCGCAGTCTCTGGGATTTGCTTTTTGTATGTACCGCACACAACTGCGGGAATCCTCATTAACGAACACGCTGACCCCGACGTTGCCGCTGATGCGGAAGGCTGCGTCGATCGCCTGGTTCCCAATGACCCAAGGTTTGAACACGCGGAAGGAAATACTGACTCCCATGTAAAGACCATGCTGGTGGGGATCAGCCAGTTCGTCTTTATTGAGAAGGGGAGACTTGCTCTCGGGCGGTGGCAAGGTATTTTCTTCGCAGAGTTTGATGGCCCGCGCGAGCGGCAACTCTTGGTCAAAATCCAAGCAGACGACAAAATAGGCAAAAACTGAATCTCCAGTCCCCGACCCTCCTCGGGTGCACGCTGTGTTAAAGTTTTGCGATGGGGACCGCAGGCATCTACATACAAGTGCCTTTCTGCCAGACGAAGTGCACCTACTGCAACTTCCACACGGGTGTGGTGGCAACCGGGCGATTTGCTCCCTACACGACCGCCGTTTCGCGGGAAATTCGAGATCACCAACGGCTTTGGAAGACTGCCGGAATCGAGATTTGTGATTCTACCAGCGTAGTTGACACAATTTATATTGGCGGCGGTACACCAAGCTTGCTTGAACCGAGTCTCCTCGTCGACATGATGCGGAGCATCCGGGAAACATTCACGTGTGACGTCAATGAAATTACGCTCGAGGCCGATCCGGAAACGATTGAACCACAGAAAGTTGAAACGTGGGCTGCAGCAGGCATCAATCGGATCAGTTTCGGCACGCAATCCCTTATTGATGAAGAGTTGAAAGCCGCCGGGCGGATGCACCGCAGGGCCGACATCTATCGCGCTCTACCCATCTTGCGTGCCGCCGGTATTTACAACATCAGCTTCGATCTAATTGCGGGGTTACCAAAGCAGACGGCTGCCACGTGGCTGACATCACTAGAGGAAACGATCAGACTTTCCCCGGAACACGTGTCTATCTACATGATGGAAATTGACGAGGGAAGCCGGCTCGGCCTAGAAGTTTTGCAGGGAGGCGCTAGATACAGTGCCAAAGATCTTCCCGCGGATGAATCGATGGCCGATTTTTATGAGTCCGCGCAATCGATGTTGAAAACTGCCGGCTATGCGCAGTATGAAATATCCAACTGGGCAAAGACGGGTTTCGCTTCCCGACACAATTTGAAATATTGGCGGCGCGAACCCTATTTTGGATTTGGCGCAGGTGCGCACTCATTTTCTGGCTCCCAAAGATGGGAGAACGAACCGGACGCGGCGGCGTACGTGGATGTGATCAGCTCACACCGTAGTGGCATTCAATCCGTGTATACGCTTACGCCGGACCTGGCGTTCGAGGAGGAGTTGTTTCTCGGCCTGCGGCAAATTTCCGGAATCAATCTTCGACGAATTAAGCGACAGTACGGTGTCGATCTTGAACAAAAGGTCCGTCATCTGGTTTATGCGGGAATGGTCGAACGCGAGGGAGAACAGGTGCGGCTTTCAGCCGACAAGCTTGGAGTTTCCAACGAAATTATCGTTGAGCTGTTACGCTGAGAGCGAACCCGAGAACTGCTTGGGGGGATCTTCGGACAAGTGAGGAACAGATGAGTTACACGGTAGCCAAAGGCAATCAGCTCGTGGACCCAGATCACGTTGTGCCTGCCGGAAATGCGGTCGATCTGAGAAGCGACACGGTAACGCACCCGAGTGATGAGATGCGCCGAGCGATGGCCGCGGCTGAGGTTGGCGATGACGTTTACGGAGAAGATCCTACCGTCAATCGTCTGCAAAAGCGCGCCGCAGAAATCTTTGGCAAGGAAGCGGCGCTGTTTGTTCCCACAGGCTGCATGGGTAACCTGATTGCGATCAAGATCTGGACACACCATGGCAACGAGGTGGTCTGCGAAGAACGCAGCCACGTCAATCTCTACGAACTTGCCTCGATGTCCGCCATTGCCGGGTGCATGCCGCGGGCCGTTCGCGGCGGTGAGGATGGGGTCATGACCTGGGCACAGGTGGAAGCTGCAATCCGCCCGAAGATTTACTACGACTCGCAAACTGCCCTAATTTGCCTCGAGAACACCAGTAATATGGCGGGCGGCACAGTCTACCCGACGGAACGCGTGGATGAAATCTGTAAGAATGCACATGCGCTGGGCCTGAAGATACACATGGACGGGGCACGTATTTTTAATGCAGCGACTACCCTGAACGAACTCGTAGCTAACATGACAAAGAGTGTAGATTCCGTGATGTTTTGTTTATCGAAGGGCTTGGGTGCGCCGGTGGGATCCATGATTGTCGGTTCGACTGAGTTTATTGAGCATGCGCGAGTCTATCGCAAGATGTTTGGCGGCGGCATGCGCCAGGTCGGTATGCTGGCCGCCGCAGGACTTGTGGCTCTGGAGAATTCGCCACAACGATTGCAGCAAGATCACGCCAACGCAAGAAGCCTGGCCGTCGGCATTGCGCAAATTCCGGGGCTTAAAATTGATCCGGCGCGGGTACGCACCAACATCGTGATTTTCGACTGCACCGGCACAGGTATGAATGCCGTTGAATTGTGCGACGCATTGCACGAGAGGGGAGTCTGGGCGCAGGACACGGCACCGTATCTGGTGCGCATGGTCACACACTGGAACGTAAATCACGCTGGTATCGTGCGAGCGCTCATCGAATTGCAGTCTGTGGTCGCAAAGAAGAGTGGCGCCTCCCTGTAACGTGAATCTGGCCAAGCGGTTGGCGGGGCGATGGCGGTCACATCCGTTAGCAGCCTATCCATGCGATAGGTTCACTAGCGTTAGGTGCGGCACGCCAATTTTCATCCTGAGACGTCTTACCATCTGAAAGTGAGGTCCAATGGATTCTGTCTGGAATCGAACTATATTCCTCGGGACCGCTGTTTTAATTGCTGGCTTTACTGTAGCACCGGCGGCGCGCCCACAATCCGCTACCGCGGCGCCCACCGTCGAAGAGGCTACCAAGTTCATCAACGCTGCGGAGCAACGGTTGCTTGATCTCGGAGTCAAGGCGTCTCGCGCCTCATGGGTCGCAGAGAACTTCATTACGGACGACACCGAGCAGATTGCCGCCGACGCGAACGAGACTCTGAATACTGTCAGCGCAGGCTACGCCAAAGCGGCACACCGCTTCGACAAAGTGCAGTTACCGTCGGAGCTTGCCCGCAAGCGACTACTCCTGGAACTTGCGACCGGATTCCCGGCCCCCAACGACCCCAAATCACAAAAGGAATTGGCGCAGGTGCTGGCTTCGCTTGATGGCGATTATGGAAAGGGGAAGTGGTGCCCGGAGGGAAACAGCAAACCCTGTCTAGATGTGACCGCCGTCGGCAAATTGCTGGCCACCAGCCGGGATCCGGAAGAACTGAAACGTGCCTGGATTGGTTGGCATGCCGTAGGCGCGCCGATGCGCCAACGGTACGCGCGCATGGTGGAACTGGGCAATCAGGGCTCACGCGAACTCGGTTATTCCGATGTGGGTGCCTTGTGGCGCTCGAATTACGACATGTCTCCCGACGAATTCCAGAGGGAATTAGACCACACCTGGGAGCAGCTGAAGCCTCTCTATCTGTCCCTGCATGCCTATGTGCGCGGTCAATTGGCCAAGAAGTACGGCAAGGATGTGGTGCCAGCTTCCGGTCCGATTCCCGCGCATCTACTCGGCAACATCTGGGCGCAGGAATGGAACAACGTTTATGACTTGATGGATTCACCAAAGCCAGCGCAGAGCTATAACTTGACAAAAATTCTGCAAGACCGCAAAACCGATGCACGAGGAATGGTCAAATACGGAGAGAATTTCTTTTCTTCGATTGGTTTCGCACCACTTCCGCCGACTTTTTGGGAACGTTCACTGTTCACCAAGCCTGCTGATCGAGACGTTGTATGCCACGCCAGTGCATGGGACGTCGATCTGGTCAACGATCTCCGCATCAAGATGTGCATCCAAACTACAGAAGAAGAGTTCCGGGTGATCCACCACGAGCTTGGCCACAACTATTATCAACGGGCTTATAACAGCCAGCCCGTGCTGTTCCGAGACAGCGCCAACGATGGTTTCCACGAAGCTGTCGGCGACACGATCGCGCTCTCGGTCACTCCAGAATATTTGAAGAAGATTGGATTGATCGATACCGTGCCACCCGCATCGGGAGACACTGATTACCTGCTGCAACAAGCCCTTGAGAAAGTGGCTTTTCTCCCGTTTGGATTAGTGATCGACAAATGGCGTTGGGAAGTTTTCTCAGGTAGCGTTCAACCCGACCAGTACAACAAGGCCTGGTGGGATTTGCGCTTGAAGTACCAGGGCGTCGCACCGCCGGCCGGTCGTAGCGAAGCCGATTTCGATCCCGGCGCGAAATACCACGTCCCGGCAAACGTGCCGTACATGCGTTACTATCTGGCACGCATTTATCAATTCCAGTTTCAACGAGCACTCTGCAAGGACTCGGGTTTTGACGGGCCGCTGCACCGCTGCTCTATTTACGGAAACAAGAAGGCTGGCGAAAGGTTGAACCAAATGCTGACCATGGGCAAGAGCCAACCGTGGCCCGATGAACTACAAGCGCTAACCGGTCAACGAGAAATTGATGCCAGTGCGCTGGCCGATTACTTTGCGCCGCTAAAGGCCTGGCTCGACGAGCAAAATAAGAAGAACAACTATCCCGTCGGCTGGTAAAACAGATGCATGGTACGGCACGGCAGAGTGGTGAGTGTGTCCGCCAGTGCACAATATCGAATGCTTGTTGCCGGTTAACGCGTCCGAAGCAGTCCAACCCGAGGGAGATTTATTCCAGGGAAGTTCGCGGCTGAATTTCGGTGTAGGCAGGAGTTTGAATGCCTGGGGTAAAGCCCGGATCGCCGCCGTGCGGCGGGACGATTATCCCTACGAGCACGAAACTGTAGCTCCCATCGCCAGTATGCGGGGAAACCGTGCTGTATCCCGATCCTTCCCGGACCAACAGCGACAAGTCTGCGATGGACACCGGCGAACGTTTGATTGTTTCCGTGAACTCAAGTTCATTACTCTAAGAACATGCCAACAGATGCAGAAACAGCCTTCATAAGTTAAACTTACTTTGCGTATAGGTTCTACTTTTAGGCGAGGTTCCCGTGGATTTCACCTTTACCGACGAACAAAATCACCTTCGGAAAACGGTACGAGAGTTTGCTGAAGGCGAAATCGCTCCGCACGTGATGGAGTGGGATGAGGCATCCCATTTCCCCCTCGAAATTCTACCCAAGTTGGCGGAAATGGGCCTGATGGGCATCATTTTCCCAGAACAATATGGGGGCGCAGGGCTGGGTTACCTGGAGTACGCCACAGTGATTGAGGAACTTGCGCGCGTTGACGGCTCCGTGGGGCTTTTCCTGGCTGCTCACAATTCTCTTTGTTCCAATCACATTTACAAATTTGCCACCGAAGACCAGAAACGCAAATACCTTGTGCCTCTCGCCGAAGGAAAAAAGCTGGGAGCGTGGTCACTGACGGAGCCTGAGGCCGGCTCAGACGCGGGGGGCACGCGCACAACTGCCGTTCGTAAAGGTGACCATTGGGTACTGAACGGGGCAAAGACATTTACGACCAACGGTCATTACGCCGACATTTGCGTTGCCATGGCCTTGACAGACAAAACCAAGGAGTCACATGGAATCAGCGCGTTTATCTTGGAGAAGGGCATGCCCGGTTTCCGTCCCGGCAAGAAGGAAAACAAGCTGGGAATGCGCGCGAGCGACACTTCCGAGGTAATTTTTACCGACTGTCACGTTCCGGCGGAGAACTTGCTCGGCCTTGAAGGGGAGGGATTCATCAGTAGTCTGAAAATCCTTGATGGGGGGCGTATTTCGATTGCGGCACTGGCCCTTGGCATGGCACAGGGAGCTCTGGATGCGGCAACGAAATACGCAAAGCAGCGCAAACAGTTCGGCAGGGCGATCAGCGAGTTCCAGGCTATCCAGTTCAAGCTGGCGGACATGGCCACGGAGGTGGAAGCGGCTCGCCTGTTGGTGTATCAGGCGGCGTGGCTCGCCGATCGCAAGAATGTGCGGTTTACCCGAGAATCAAGCATGGCAAAGCTGTTCGCTAGCGAGGTCGCCGTGCGCGTCGCCAACGAATGTGTGCAGATCCATGGCGGCTACGGTTTCATCAAGGACTATCCCGCGGAAAAATTTTACCGCGACGTGAAGCTCTGCACCATCGGCGAAGGAACCAGTGAAATCCAGAAATTGGTGATTGCCCGGCAGTTGCTTGGCAAGAAATAATAGAGACATGCCTTTGCGCCGTTCGGCTCCCCAACGAGAGTTCGCTCAACAATGACTTATGGTGCACAAGAGTGGGCCAGCAGGGTCTGTACAGGAGACATACGCGCGATTTCCCGCGCCATCACTGCCATAGAAAACCACGAGCCGGCGGCGGAAGAATTGTTGCGCCTAATCTTTCCCCGCACGGGCAAGGCCTATCTGACCGGAATAACCGGTGCGCCGGGAACCGGCAAGAGCACCCTCGTTGATCGACTCGCGGCCTATCACCGGAAACAGGATGAGCCAGTCGGTGTGATAGCCATCGATCCCACAAGCCCATATTCCGGCGGCGCCATTCTGGGCGATCGCATTCGCATGCAGGGCCATGCCGGAGACGAAGGTATGTTCATTCGCTCAATGGCCACACGCGGGTTTCTCGGCGGCCTTGCTCGGGCTACGGCCGAGGTGGCGTTGCTGCTGGATGCGGCCGGCAAGCGCCAGGTACTAATCGAAACCGTTGGCGTGGGTCAGGATGAAATCGATATCGTCCGTCTGGCGGACTGCGTCATGGTCATTCTTGTTCCGGGGCTTGGCGACGACATTCAGAACATGAAAGCCGGGCTGATGGAAATTGGCGACATTTTCGTGCTGAACAAGTCCGACCGCGAGGGGGCAGATCGACTGGAACAGCAACTGCACGCTATGCTCTCTCTGGTAATGCCGCGCGATGGATGGCATCCACCGGTAGTTCGAACGGTTGCCTCCGAGGATAAAGGCGTGGCCGAGCTGGCGGAAACCATCGCCAAGTTCCGAAAACATTTTGAATCGAGCGGCGAGCGTGAGAAGAAGCATGTCCAGCACTGGGAAAAGCGATTGATGGAGCTTCTTGAATCGCGCCTGCTGCAGAAGACCTTGGGCGGGAAAGACGGTGAAGCACGCCTGCAAAAACTTGCCGCCGAAGTTGCCGCACGCAGGATGGATCCGTTCACTGCGGTAAACAGTATTCTAAAGGAGAGCGGTTTCATCGACTGAGGGATTTTTAACCATGCATCTTGGCGATATCGAAGTAAAATTTCTCGATGGCGGACCATTCGCGCTCGACGGCGGCGCCATGTTTGGTGTCGTTCCCAAAACACTTTGGGAGAAGAAATCTCCTCCTGATGAACGTAATCGGATTCGCATGCGTGCAAATTCACTTCTCGTGCGGGCGGCGCATAAGACCATCGTGATCGAAACAGGAAATGGGACGAAACTCGACGCCAGACTCAAGAATATTTATGGAATTCCCGATGGCGACCCGTTGATGGATTCTCTTCAAAACGAGGGTGTCTCTCCGGCCGACGTCGATCTCGTCATCAATACGCACCTGCATTTCGATCATGCCGGTGGTAATACGCACTTTTCGAACGAACGCGCCGTTCCCTCCTACCCTCGAGCCCGGTATATCGTGCAAAAACGAGAATTCGATCATGCCTTTGGCCCTACGGAACGCGATCGTGCCAGCTATTTTCCGGAAAACTACCAGCCGCTACTGGACTCCCGTCAATGGGACCTGGTGGATGGCAGTTCCGAGATCTTGCCGGGCATCTCCGTGGAACTGATTCCCGGACACAATGAGGGCATTCAAGCGGTAAAGCTCCGCAGTGCTGGCAAGACCCTGGTCTTTGTTGCGGATTTGCTCCCAACACGTCACCATATTCCGTTGCCGTGGATCATGGCCTACGACCTGTATCCATTGCGAACTCTTGAGACAAAACGCAAATGGATCCCGCAAATGGTGAATCAAGGTTGGGTCGTAGTTTTCGGGCATGATCCGGACGTTGCGGCGGCCACACTGCACGAACGCGACGGCAAAATTGAAATCGAACCGGTGGACCTGAATCGGTAACTCCCAGGAGAACAGGGAATGGTAAAACCAAAAAAGCGTAAGGGGACGTCTGTGGCAGGGGCAAAGGCGGCAGCAAATGGCAAAGGCCCCGTCGCCCTGATCGGCATCATTGGAGGCAGTGGACTCTATTCCATGAGTGGCCTGACCGAAACCCGCGAGATTCGGGTAAAGACGCCGTTCGGCGAACCTTCCGACGCGTTTATAGTCGGTAGCTTGGAAGGGAAGCGCGTTGCATTCCTTGCGCGACACGGACGGGGCCATTGCCTCCTGCCGAGCGAACTGAACTTCCGCGCCAATATTTACGCGATGAAACTGCTTGGGGTAGAACGGATTATCTCGGTCAGTGCGGTAGGCTCCTTGCAAGAGAATCTGCGGCCCGGCGAGTTCCTGGTTGCCGATCAGTTCTTTGACCGCACCAAAGGGCGCATCTCCACGTTTTTTGGAAATGGTATCGTAGCGCACGTTACGTTTGACAAACCGACCTGTACGCATCTTTCGACTGTCCTCTCCGATGCCTGTGTTTCTTCGGGCGTTCCCGTCCATCGCAAAGGGACGTACGTGTGCATGGAAGGCCCGCAATTTTCGACCCTCGCGGAGGCCAACTATCATCGTGCGATGAGCTTTGACGTAATCGGCATGACCAACGTGACCGAAGCCAAACTCGCGCGCGAAGCCGAAATTTGCTATTCCACGATCGCGATGATTACGGATTACGATTGTTGGCATCCGAGTCACGAGTCCGTCACGGTAGCGCAGATTATTGCCACGTTAAACCAGAATGCCACCAATGCTCAGAATGTAGTGCGGGAAGCCGTAAAGGCCGTGCCAGCCGGACGATCCTGCAAGTGCGGAGATGCGCTGAAGCATGCCATCCTGACCGATCCCAAAGTTATCCCCCCCAAAGCAAAAAAGAATCTGGCCGCCATCCTCAAAAAATATTTGGCTTAGCCCTAGGAGAACACCGTGTCCCTGCTCGTCGTTGGTTCGATTGCGTATGATGCACTGGAAAGCCCGTACGGAAAAGTGGAACGCACCCTTGGTGGAGCGGCAACCTACTTTTCCATTGCTGCTTCGTTTTTCACGCATGTAAATCTGGTGGCCATCGTTGGCGAAGATTTCCATGCGAGGGACGAAACCATATTCCACAAACGTTCTATCGACATCGAAGGCGTGGAGCGCGCCACGGGTAAATGCTTCTTCTGGGCGGGTAAGTATTCAGAAAACCTAAATGAGCGAGTCACCCTGGCCACCGAACTTAATGTATTCGCCAACTTCAAGCCACGCTTGCCAGAAAAGTACCGCAATTCCAAATTTGTGTTCCTGGCCAATATCGCTCCTTCGCTGCAGCACGACGTGCTAAAACAAGTCGAAGGCACGCCGAAACTGGTAGCCATGGACACCATGAATTACTGGATCGAAGGCAGCAACTCCGACCTTCGCGAGACCCTGAAGCATGTCGACGTGCTAATGATCAACGATTCCGAAACCCGGCAACTATCGAGCGAGTACAACCTGCTGCGTGCCGCGAAGCATATTTTCAAGATGGGACCGTCGGCGCTGGTCGTAAAGCGCGGGGAGTACGGCGCCATGCTGGTGGACAAGCATGGCGTATTCTCTATCCCCGGCTTCCCCTTGGAGGAACCTCAAGATCCAACCGGCGCAGGAGATAGCTTTGCCGGAGGTTTTATGGGTTTCCTTGCCGGCGCGGGAAGCACGAGCGATGCCTCCCTTCGCCGTGCCATGGTCTACGGCTCCGTACTCGGCAGTTTCGCGGTGGAACGATTCGGACTGGAGCGCTTGTTGAAGTTGAAGAAACCGGAGATACACTCCAGAGCACGGCACTTTGCAAAATTGACGCAATTCAAACTCTAGTCCAGTAAAATTTCCACAGGAGGGCGTGGGTCCAATCCGGGATGCTCTCGTTTCATGAAATTGTTGTTCGCCTTCTCTTTGCGGGCGCTCTTGGCGCGGCGATTGGTGTCGAGCGAGATCTTAGACGCCGTCCCGCGGGAATTCGCACCAGTATGTTTGTGTGCATGGCCACCGCCCTGTTCACGGTTTTATCAAACGAACTATCGCACCGTTGGGGAGACACCGGCTCTACGCGTATCGCTTCGAATATTGTTCAAGGCATTGGTTTTCTTGGCGCAGGTGCCATTCTTCGCGACAGTGCCGGTGTCGTTGGGATGACCACGGCAGCAACCATCTTTGTGGAAGCAGCCATAGGCATGGCCGTGGGGGGTGGATTGTATGCCGTAGCGGGGACTGCGACGGTCATCGTGCTCTTTGCCCTGATTGTGCTTGCGTGGTTCGCAGACCGAATTGGTCTAAAAGGTCGCGCCATGATGTTTCGTCTCACTACTTCCCATTCGGAAAATGTAGCGGGGGAAGTTCAGCGATTTCTCGCTAACCTGAAAATCAATATGCAGCAGTTCCGGGTTTCGATGGTCGGAACAAAATCCATCGTCGAATTTGAAGCGGAAGTCAGTCACCACCAACAAGAGCAGATTGTGGAACAGTTCAAGCGCCAGGACATCATCACGGAAGTTTTGCCGGTAGAGGGCCGCCACTTATGAACGGCGTCAAGACAGTCGTTCGGAAACCAAAAGCCCTACGAAATGGGTCCACATTGGCTTTTTTCGCCCCGGCATCTCCTCCGGATGAGCAAGGGAATTTGGAAATTGGCACGTATGAACTTCGGCGCCTTGGATTCGAAGTGGTGCAAGCACATGAAATCCTCCCGTCCGGCTATTTCGCCGGCTCGCCGGAAGAACGGACGCGAGGGTTCTTGCATGCTTTGCGCGACGAGAATATCGCGGGCTTGATCGCCGTCCGAGGGGGCTACGGTTCAACCTACCTCCTTGAATTATTGCCGAAGGAGGACTTGGGACCTGCTAAAAGCGTAATCGGTTATAGCGACGTCACCGCCCTCCAGGCATTTCTGTGGCAAAGATATGGTTGGGTGACTTTCTACGGGCCGATGCTGCTCGCGGGATTGGACCACGGACCGAACGAGTTCCGCGGCTACGAAGAAAGCTCCTTTCTGAATGCGCTGACCAGGACGAGAGGGACCTGGTCGATCCATCTGGATGGAGAGACGATTCGCTCTGGCAGTGCTGAAGGGAGAGTCCTCGGTGGTTGCCTCACAATCCTGCAGACATCGATAGGCACGTCATGGGAACTCGATACCGAGGGCGCAATTTTGGTGCTCGAGGACACACACATGAAGCCGTATCAGGTAGATCGTGCCTTGATGCACCTGAAACAGGCGGGAAAATTCCGAAATATCCGCGGAATCGTTCTGGGAGAATTTCCAAGCAGCGAGCCTGCGGTCCCTGGCAGTCCAAGCGTTCGATGGGTCTGTGAGCAGATTCTGGGCTCTCTGGGTGTTCCCATCGTATTTGGCGCTGCTATCGGCCACGCCCAACGCGCCATGTGCACGCTACCCCTTGGGATACAAGCACGATTGCAGGCAAGTGGCGAAGGCACGCTCGAAATTATGGAACCGGCGGTAATCGACTAAGATGGAAGAGGCCCCGAGGCAATGAAACATATCCACATGATTGGGATTGGTGGTTCGGCGATGTCACCGCTGGCCGGCATGCTACGCGACCGCGGTTATCGTGTCACGGGTTCCGATGCTGGCGTCTACCCACCGGCCTCTACATTCTTGGAGTCCTTGGGCATCGCCTATTGGAGTTCGTTTGACGCCGCTCACCTGACACCGGCTCCGGACTATCTTGTAGTTGGCAATGCGATCTCCCGCGGCAATGTTGAGGTTGAGGAGATGCTCGATCGTAAGCTACCTCACCGGTCGCTTCCGGAAGTACTTGAAGAGGAATTTCTCCCTGACAAGCATTCCATTGTCATAAGCGGCACGCACGGCAAGACCACGACGACAGCAATGTTGGCCTGGATCTTTGAGGTAGGCGGGAGGCATCCGAATTTCCTTGTCGGTGGGATCGCGGAGAATTTCGGCAAGAGTTATCAACTCGCGGGGGGCGACGAGTTCATCCTGGAAGGCGATGAATACGACAGCGCGTATTGGGACAAGGCCGCGAAATTCTTCCACTACCAGCCTGACGATCTGGTTATCACCTCATTGGAATTCGATCACGCCGATATCTATTCGGACTTCGAGGTATACCAACTCGCATTCCGCCGCCTAGTAAATCTGGTCCCGCGTCGCGGGAGTATCGTGGTGTGGGGCGATTCCGATGCCGGCGAGGCCCTGCAAAACGTCACCGCCCATGCATTCTGCCCCGTGATTCGCTATGGTTTAGAAAAAGGGAATGATTGGATTGCCGCCAATGTTCAACCGGATGGCGACGGTATGAATTTTTCCGTGACGAAAAAGGGACAACCTTTCGGCGATTTTAAGTTGTCAGCAACAGGCCACCATAACGTCCTGAACGCCTTGGCTGCGCTTATTATTGCTCACGGCCGGGGCATCCCACTCTCCCTGCTGCAGCAAGCCTTGAAAACGTTTCGCAGCGTTCGCCGTCGAATGGATATCAAGGGCGAGGTCGACCACATTCTGGTCGTCGACGATTTTGCGCACCACCCGACGGCAATCCGAGCCACGATTCTGGCGGCGAGAGTACGGTGGCCCGAGCGCACGATTTGGGCAGTCCTTGAGCCGCGTTCCAATTCAATGCGACGCAAAACGTTCCAGGACACGCTGCCGGAATCGCTCGCACTTGCCGACCGCGTCGTTCTTGGAAACGTTCACCGCGCGGGACAATTGAATGAAGAACAGCGACTCGACCCGGAGACTGTAGCGACGACGGTCCGCACATTGGGCAAGGACGCCAACGTGCTGTCCGGAGCAGACGCCATTGCGGATCACCTTGTGGCCGAAGCCCGACCGGGCGACCTGCTGCTTGTCATGTCCAATGGAAGCTTCGATGGGCTGTGTGACAAATTGCTCAAGAAACTTAGCTTGCGGCAAATTCCCTCAGAGGCCCATTCCCGGTGATCTCTGCCCAGAGCTCTGCAGAGTCCAACAATACGCTACAAGTTGAGATTGCGTCATTCCTTCAAACGTCTCTGAACTGCCTTCGGCGCCGGTCCACGTCGTTCGTACTCATCGTCGCCGCGCTGCTATCAATGGCGACGCACCCGTCTTCCGCCGCCATTCGTTACACCGTCTCGCTTGCCCACCCGGAACAGCATCTGTTCCGCGTTTCCATCGAGGTGCCGGATGTCCACGGCGAACTCAAATTCCAGATGGCCGCCTGGAATGCGCTTTATGAAATCCGCGATTTCAGCAGCCACGTTCAACAGGTCGAAGCCTCTGTCAACGGTAAACCAACTAGCATCACCAAACTGGACAAGTTGACCTGGCAAGTAAACGCTACGGGTTCGGTAAAACTCTCGTACTCTACGTTCTGGGATGATGTGGGGCCATTCAGTACGCAACTGAATTCCGAGCACGCCTTTATCAACCCGGCGATGATCCTTTTGTATGTCCCCGAGCGTCGCGCGGAAGAATGTGTCTTGCTTCTGAGTGAGGTTCCCGCTACATGGAAGGTCGCTTCGTCTGCACTTTCCGCAATTCCTTCGCAGAATACTCTGATGCAGGCAGCCAACTACGATGCACTGGCGGACGACCCGATCGAAGCGTCAGCTTTCGAGCAATTCACCATTCACGACCTTGTCCCGCCTGTGGATGTGGTCATCCACGGTGATAATTGGAAAAAGCACGACGTGGAGAACGCCCTGCGCAAGATCTGCGCGTATGAACTCAAGCTGATGGAAGGCGCACCCTACGAGAGATACACCTTCCTGTTCCATGTAGGCAAACCTGCAGCGGGTTCTGGTGGGGGCATGGAGCATGCGAATTCCACTGCCATCTTCGTCCCGTCCGACGCCTACATGTGGAATGTTTCTGCGCATGAATTCTTTCATCTGTGGAATGTGAAGCGCATCCGGCCGTCCACGCTCGAGCCAATCGATTACACCCGCGAGATGTATACCCGTGCGTTGTGGTTTGCAGAAGGCGTCACAAATACGTATGGCTCCTATACGCTGGTCCGCACCGGCATCTGGAACAAACAGGAGTTCTATCAGGACCTGGGTGGGCAGATCAGCGAGATCGAAGCGAGTCCCGCACAGCAATGGCAGAGTGCAGAGGAATCCAGTCTGGATGCATGGCTTGAGAAATATGCGCTCTACACGCAACCAGTGCGAAGCGTTTCCTACTACACAAAGGGTCAAGTTTTGGGTGTGCTTCTCGATATCGTAATTCGGGATCGTACCGACAACCAGAAGAGCCTCGACGACGTCCTACGTGCCATGAATGCGGATTTTGCCAAGGAAGGGAAGTTCTATCGCGACAGCCTCGATATACGTCTTACCGCGGAAAAGGTCACTGGCAGTTCGCTTTCGGATTTCTTTACCAACTATGTGAGTGGGGTCGCGCCGCTACCGTATCAAATGGTTTTTGCGCTTAGCGGCCTGGAATTGCGTCCCCATGAGACGGTGCGTCCCTCCCTCGGTTTTGTTGTGGAGCCGCAGCCCAACGGGCCACCTGCAGTTCGCGGGATTGACCCCGATTCTCCCGCCGCCAAATCTCTGCTGCGCACGGGAGATGAAATCCTTCGCTGGAACAATGCCGATCCTCCGAAACGGCCAGAGCGCTGGGTATTGTCGCAAAAAATTGGAGATGAAATCAGTCTCCACGTCCGGCGTCCCGGCGCAGACAAAGAGGAGGACGTCGTTGTCCGCCTTGGGGAACTGCGCGAAAAACATTACCAGGTTGTTGAATCCGCGCATGCTACGGAACGTGAGAAACGTATTCGCGAGGGATTGCTTCACGGTACTACCTCTCCGGTGACGGCGGCCGCTCACTGATAGGCCTTGACGATTTTCATCTGATTCGAGAGAGTTTGCTCAGTCTATGCTCCGTGCCGCGTTTATCTGCATCACCATCACCGTCTACGTCCTGATGCTGGGGCCACCACTGCTGATTTACACCGCCATCACCAAAAACGTCGATCCGTTGTACTGGGCGGCCATTCGGGGGGTCATGTTCTTCATCAATTGTGTGGGGGTCCGGATCCACGTCCGGGGACTGGAGCGCATTCCGTCGCAAACATGCATTTTTGCAGCAAATCATACGAGCTCCGCAGACGCTCCTGCGGTGGTCTGGTCGATTCCCCGGCGCATCGCCATTCTGCTGAAGCGATCGCTGTTCAAATATCCAATCGTCGGGCAGGCCTTCACCCTTGCCCATTTCATTCCCGTCGACCGCTTTAACCGCGATTCCGCCATTGTCAGCTTAGAACAAGCTACAACGGCTTTGCGTCTGGGCCAGTCCTTCCTGATCTACCCCGAGGGTACGCGGAGTCCCGATGGTCGGCTGCAGGAATTCAAAAAGGGCACGGCCGTGACGGCTATTAAAGCCGGCGTCCAGATTGTTCCAGTTGCCTGCTCAGGCGCTCATCGCATCATGAAAAAGCGCAGCCTGCTGGTCAGTCCGGGCGACATCCTCGTCGAATTTCTCGAGCCCATCAATGCCGCGGACTATACCCTTGAGCGGCGCGATGAGTTGACCAAACGACTCCATGACGCGATGGCTGCCGGCTTGCCGCCGGACCAGCGCCCGCTTGGATTCCCTGGGGCCGTATGAAGACCTTTTTGGGCACTCTTCAGGCGGCTGACACTTTCTTGTTGCCTCCTTCCCAACATAAAATGCATTACGTCGGGACACGACTCGACGGGCCATGCCCTAGAGAAGCCCGTTGCCAAGCGGGGCATATCTGAAGCAAAGGATTTTGCGAAGGTATGGAAAAGAATTTGTCTACACCGTGGAGATTTTTTGAACAAACTACGTGCATTATCGGAGGAACTCACAAACATGCGCATCAGGAAGCTAGCTCGCAACGCCGCAACAGCAATCGTTGTTATTTCGACCCTGGGAGGCCTTTCCATTGCCCAGGCGCCGGCTCTCGCGCCAGCGCCCGCAACCAAACCGAAGAGTTCAACGACCACAGCCTCGAGTCCTTCTACGGCTGCGAGTTACGACCGTGCGTTGTTGAAACCGGCCCTGTTGAAAGATCAAGCACCTGCAACGTACCAAGTTAAATTCGACACCTCGCGAGGAGAGTTCACGATCAACGTTACCCGCGCGTGGGCTCCGCTTGGTGCAGACCGTTTTTACAATCTTGTGAAGCACCATTACTTCGACAATGCTCATTTCTTCCGGGTACTACCAAACTTTGTCGCGCAATTTGGCATCAGTGCCTATCCTGCGGTCACTGCAGCTTGGGAAAAGGCCACAATCAAAGACGATCCGCACAGCCAGAGCAACAAGAAGGGGACCGTCACGTTTGCCACGGCTGGCCCCAACACGCGCACAACGCAGCTTTTTATCAATCTCAAAGACAATTCCTCTCTCGATAGTCAGGGTTTCACTCCCTTCGGCGCGGTGGATGCCGACGGAATGAAGGTTGTCAATATGCTCTACGATCAGTACGGCGAGAACGCCGGCATGGACCAGGAAGCCATCACCAAGGGCGGCAAGAAGTACATCGATGGCAAGTGGCCGCGCCTGGACATGATCAAATCTGCCACGCTGGTTGGGGTTGCTGCCGCCACTCCCGCAAAACAAACGACGACGGCTAAACCGTCCTCAACCACCAAACCAGCAGCCAAGCCGACGACCGCTACCCCAAAGCCGCAGTAGTTGTTGTAAGTCATACGAACGGGAGGCGTTACGGGTATCTGGAAGGCATAGGTCGTAGCCATGTTGCGACTCTAACGTTTTGGATTTTTCATGCATCTGATTTCCGGATGCAAAGTATCCAATCTTTTGTTTATCGCTGCGGTTGACTTCGTCTTTACGTCCCCGTAGCCTCAAGGTGATATGAGTTTCTTTTTCCAGAGCACCGGTTGCTGTGCGACAACGGTTTGTTGTTGTCCGCTCGGTTGCTCTGGCCAGTCGCGCATTCGAACTTAGCTTTTTTCTATCTAAGACTTTCGAAGCCCACGTGCCAGATTCAGGTCACGTGGGCTTTTTGCATTTCTGGAGTACTTTCCATGTCTCTGTCACGGGAAACCAAAGCACAGCGCGTCGAACGCCTCAAGCGCGAAAAGAATGCTTGGGAACACCTCGAGGAAATTCGCGAATTCGCGCGCAAGGGCTTCGATTCCATTCCACCTGAGTGGATTGGTACTTATTTCCGTTCCTGGGGCGTCTATACGCAAGGCGATGGCCTTGGCGTGACGGGAGGCAATGGCGGCGAAGGTCGTGCCGTTCCTTATTTTATGGTGCGAATCCGCGTTCCGAATGGAATCCTGACCACCGAGCAGGTCAGAACGATTGCAGATCTTTCCGAGACTTACGGCAACGGCGTGGCGGACATCACAGTTCGCCAGAATGTTCAGCTCCATTGGGTTCCTATCGAGTCGCTTCCAGAAGTGTTTGAACGGCTACAAGCCGTCGGTCTGCGTACGACGGGCGCCTGCGGCGACGTGGTTCGCAATATCACCGGCTGCCCGCTGGCCGGGGTAGATTCACGCGAACTGATTGATGTCTCGCCACTGGTTCTGGCTCTCGACAGGGAATTGGGTGGCAATTCTGATTTCTACAATCTTCCCCGGAAATTCAAAATTACGGTCACCGGCTGCCCTGAGTGGTGCTCCTATCCCGAGATCAACGATATCGGTCTCACCGCTACACGGCGGATTCGGGACGGGCATGAGGAAATCGGTTTCTCCTTGCGCGTGGCGGGTGGCTTGTCCACCGAGCCGCACCTTGCTGTGCGTCTGGGCGCCTTCATCCTGTATGAGCAGGTGATTCCCGTGGTGCGCGCGATCACCGGAGTATTTCGCTCGAGCGACGTTTTGCGGCAGAGCCGCGAAAAGGCTCGACTGAAGTACTTGTTCCTTGCCCATGGCTGGACCCCTGAATCGTTCCTTGACGCCATCCACGCACACCTACCTTTCAAACTGGACGCGGCGGAACCCGAAGAACTACCTGAGCACAGCCATAGAGATCACCTGGGCGTAATTCCGCAAAAGCAGCCCGGTCTGTTCACTGTGGGGGCATCCGTCATCCGCGGTCGCATCCGTCCTTCGCAGTTACGGGCGGCAGCCGAACTCGCCGATCGCTATGCGGATGGGCGGATTCGCGCAACGCCAATGCAGAATCTCCTGCTCGTCAATGTGCCCGAAACGCATTTGCAAGCGGTCATTTCCGCTCTGAGTTTTAGCGGACTTTCGGTGCAGAGTTCAGCGTTTGTGCGCGGCACTGTCGCTTGCACGGGCTCCGAATTCTGCAAGCTCGCTCTTACGGAAACGAAGAACTTTGCGCGCTGGCTCACGGAACAACTCGACGAGCGATTCCCCAATTTTGCCGAACAACTCAAGCTGCATATTACAGGTTGCCCCAATAGCTGCGGCCAGCACTGGATCGCGGACATTGGAATCGAAGGTAAAAAAATCAAGTCGGATGGCAAGCTGGTCGATGCCTACTATTTCTGCGTCGGTGGAGGCGTGGGCCAGTTGGCTGCCATTGCACGACCGGTCGGTTACCGGTGCCGCGCAGAAGAAGTACCGGATGCCATAACCAGGCTCCTGCATGAGTTCCAGTCTCGGCACTATGGCACAGAGAACCTTCAAAGATTTCTTTCGCGTCATTCTAACGACGATATACGGAACATTTTGGCAGGGAATATTGCGAGCCCGGTGCCGCGGGACATACCAGAGGGTCCAGTCCCTCACGGAGTGGAAGGCTGATGGGAAAAGTATTTCTGGTGGGCGCAGGCCCGGGAGATCCGGAACTGCTTACGCGGAAGGCGTTCAGAGTGTTAAGCTTTGCTGATGTCGTCTTGCATGATTCACTGGTCAGCGACGAAATACTGGAATTGATTCCTGCGACTGCGGAATGTATCGACGTCGGTAAACGTCGCGGCTTCAAATTGCTCACGCAACAGGACATCAACTCTCTCCTGGTGGCGGCGTCGGAAAAACACGCTACGGTCGTGCGGCTTAAGGGTGGCGATCCGTTGCTTTTTGGCCGCGCGGCAGAGGAGATTCAAGCCCTGCGGGATGCTGCCATTGAATTTGAGATTGTGCCCGGTATTACTGCCGCGTTTGGAGCGGCTGCTTCGGCGCGCGTCCCGCTGACCGATCGTACTCTTGCCTCCCATGTGTTACTCACCACGTATTCGCGCTCTCCGGAAGCCCAGGTACAACTGCGCAACACGCTTACCTTGGATACCACGGTCGTGATCTACATGCCGGGTTTGCATTATGCAGAAGTTTCCGATTGGCTGCTGAACGCGGGACTCTCGCCTGGGACACCATGTCTGATTGTCTCGAAAGCCACGCAACCCCAGCAGGCCACGGAACTGTCGAGCGTTGCAGGACTCGCTTCACTATCCCCGCTGCCAGCACCGGCCATTCTAATTGTCGGTCGCGCAGTTGCGCCGGAGAAAGTCATACCCTCCGGGATCCATTGGCTTGCAATCTCCGATGACAAGTCACTGCACCAGCAAGAGGCGATGGGAAGCCTGTCAACCTCTGCGACGATTGGCAACTTGTCACTGCCACGGGAACGAATTGAGGGTAGCATCTCGGAAGTTAAATCCCATGCACCTGATCGCCAAAGGAGAACACAATGAGACAAGCAGGTGCGACTTCAGTCATCAGCAAAAAGAGATTTACGTTTTCCCTCGATACCTGGGCCGTACTCGTGGCGCTGTTGGCGGCGATATTGGTTCGCATCGGGCTCATCCCACGTGTCCCCTGGTGACGAACACGCTCGATTTTTTCGGACAACGAAATGGCTGAAACTCTCGTATTGCCGCAAAACCCTTCCATTTCGATCGGGACCCAATTCTTGCGCCTCATTCCCGGTGTAGCGCTGCTTGCGGTCATTGGCTATACGGGGAAGCTGCTTGAGAAGAACGTAAATCAATACGCCAAGGCCCATCACTGGGTCTTCCCCAATATCGAATATGTTCTATGGGCCATTTTGATTGGCTTGGTAATTTCCAACGTTTTCGGCTTGGCTGAAATCTTTAGGCCGGGCGTGGCGACGTACGAATTCTGGTTGAAGACGGGTATCGTTCTGCTCGGCTCCCGTTTTCTGTTGGGCGACGTTTGGAAATTGGGCGGTGTCAGTTTTCTGCTCGTCGGCATTGAAATTGTAGGGGCAATCAGTTTCATGACCTTGCTTGGCCGTGCGTTCGGGTTGCGGCCCAAGCTCACCACGCTGCTGGCCGTCGGCTCTGCGGTTTGCGGGGTTAGCGCGATCATCGCCACCAAAGGGGCTATCGAGGCTGAGGACGAAGACGCCTCCTTCGCTATAGCGGCGATTCTCGCTCTCGGCGCTATCGCGCTGTTCACCTTTCCCCTTGTCGGCCACTACCTGCACCTGGGCGATCACGCTTATGGCGTATGGGCAGGACTGGCCGTCGACAACACCGCCGAAGCTACCGCTGCCGGTGCCCTGTATTCCGATGCTGCTGCAAAGCTGGCCGTACTAACGAAGACCACGCGCAACGCCCTGATCGGCTTTGTCGTGCTCGCCTATGCCGTTTACTGGGCCAGCAAAGGACAAGCACAGGCCGTTGGCAATAAAGCCGCCTTCCTGTGGCAGAAATTCCCCAAATTTGTCTTGGGATTCTTACTGATTTCGGGGCTGGCCACCCTCGGCTTGTTCAGCAAAGATCAGAACACGGCTTTGGCCAATCTTTCCCGCTGGGCCTTTCTTCTCACCTTCGCGGGTGTCGGTCTCCGCACAAACTTCAAGGAAATGCGCAAGCAAGGGTTACGTCCCTTTGCCGTCGGCTTCATCGGGGAAGTCGTCATTGCCGTATTTACGTTGGGGCTTGTGATCGGTGCAGGGAAGCTGTTCGGCTTCTGAGCTGGCTGAACAGCTTCCTTCTACTTTCTTTGTTCTGCCATCAGAATATTGAACTTGAGTCTGGTCGAAATGTCGTCGCTTGTGTGAAGAGCAGAGGCATTACTCCTGTCAGGTATATGCTCCTTTCCTGGCACCGCACGGGGAGTGTTCCGGCGCGATCCCTCCCTCGCTCTCAGGACGAGCTCCAGAGGGCATGGACCGGAACGGTAGCGAACCGCTACCGAGATATCGATGCGCACCATCCATATTGAACGCGCAATATTGCGCCGGCATGTCTCCGTCGCGATAGGCTTTGAAGAATGGCTCGGATAGCTTTCGAATATTTTTCGGTTGTGAGGCCAGTATTCAGACTTAGGCGTCGCGGCATTGCGAACTAGGACATCAACAGACAGGCCAGCGCAACGTAACCCGGTAGGAGCACCCATTTTCTTCGCAAATAAACTCCCCTACCCGTTGTGGAAGTTAGATTCCCAGCACGCCCACCAATTCTTTCACGCTGGCCGCGCTCTTTTGGAGAGCGGCGTTTTCTTCCGAAGTCAGTTTGATCTGAATGATTTCTTCTGCACCTTTTTCGCCCAACTTCACCGGCACGCCCACGAACAGGCCGTTGATGCCGTATTCGCCTTCCAGATATACGGCGCAGGGCAGAATCTTCTTCTTGTCTTTCAGGATGGCTTCCACCATTTCAACCGCAGAAGCGGATGGCGCGTAGTAGGCCGAACCAGTTTTGAGAAGATTCACGATTTCTGCGCCACCCTTGCGGGTTCGGTCCACAATCGCGTCGATTTTTTCCTTGGACAGGAGATCCGGAAGAGGAATTCCCGCTACCGTCGAATAGCGAGGCAGGGGTACCATGTCATCGCCATGTCCGCCTAGCACAAAGGAATGCACGTTCTCCACGCTGACTTTGCATTCCATCGCCACAAACGTGCTCATGCGTGCGGAGTCCAGTACGCCGGCCATTCCCAGCACGCGACTCTTCGGAAAACCACTCACGCGAAAGGCCGCCTGCGCCATTGCATCCAGAGGATTCGTTACAACGATGATGATGCAGTTTGGCGAGTGTTTCACGATCTGCTCCACCACCGCCTTTACCACGTCAAAGTTCGCCTTCAGCAGGTCGTCGCGGCTCATTCCCGGCTTGCGCGGAAATCCGGCTGTGATCACCACGACGTCGCTGCCGGCCGTCGCGCTGTAATCGCCGCTCACCGTCGAAATTCCCGTAGCCCGCGCGTCCGTGCGCGTCACCGGTCCGGATTCCATCATATCGAGTGCTTTCCCCGCTGGAGGTCCATCCAGGATATCGGTTAACACCACGTCGGCTAACTCCAGATCCACAATCCGTTGCGCCGTTGTCGAGCCCACAAATCCACCGCCCACCACTGTTACTTTCTTCCTGCTCATCGAGTCGTTCTCCTTGTTTTCGTAGGGGCGGCATTGTGCCCCCTTGCCGGTCTCTGGTATGTGATCACTGCTATTGGATATTGTTACTCCCCCCACTACATATTCGCGACAATCGCATCGGCAAACGCTGAGGTCCCCAACTTGGTTGCACCAGTCATCAGTCGCTCCAAATCGTAGGTGACTTTTTTCTGCTGAATGGTCTTGGCAATGCCATTCTCGATCAATTGTCCGGCCTCGCTCCACCCTAGGAACTCGAACATCATCGCTCCCGAGAGCATAAGCGAAGCGGGATTGATCACGTCCTTGTCCGCATACTTCGGGGCCGTGCCGTGGGTCGCCTCGAATACGCCAAACCCATCGCCAATATTCGAGCCGGGAGCCATACCGAGTCCACCCACCTGAGCTGCACAAGCGTCGCTCAAGTAGTCTCCATTTAAATTCGAGGTTGCCAGTACGCTATATTCGGCCGGCCGCAGCAGCATCTGCTGGAACACGGAATCTGCGATACGGTCGTTGATCATAAGCTTCTTCTTCCACTGACCCTTCCCGTGCGTTCCGTAAATGGCGTCGATGGTTTTTTTTACTTCCGCAAACACACCCTTCTGGAAGTCGGGCGTAGCTTGCTCAAGTCCAGGTTCGATCAACGCGGCGTTCGCTTCGATCGAGAGCGCCGGATTTTTGTCCAGGTTATCCACGATCCAGCTTTCCCGTTCAGTGACGGTCTGCTCGCGGAATTCTTCTCGCGCCAGATCGTATCCCCAGTCGCGGAAACCGCCTTCCGTGAATTTCTGTATGTTTCCCTTGTGCACCAGAGTAACGCTCGGCCGCCCACTTTCGAGCGCGTATTTTATTGCGCGCCGAACCAAGCGTTTGGTTCCAGTCGGAGAGATGGGTTTAATACCAACGCCGGAATCCCAACGGATCTGTTTCTTGCCGTCTTTCAGCATTTCATGATTTAAGAATTCCAGTAGTTTCTTAGCTTCCGGCGAGCCTGATTTCCACTCAATCCCGATGTACACGTCCTCGGTATTCTCGCGGTAGATCACCACATCCATCTTTTCGGGCTCTTTCACAGGCGAGGGGACTCCAGGGTAATAGCGCACCGGCCTAACGCAGGCATACAAATCCAGAATCTGGCGAAGCGCGACGTTCAGCGAGCGGATACCGCCGCCGACCGGAGTCGTCAGGGGGCCCTTGATGGAAACGCGGAAGTCCCGTGCTGCTTCAACGGTCTCGTCCGGCAGCCATTGCTTGAATGTTTTGAAGGCCTTCTCGCCTGCAAACACTTCGAACCACGCCACGTGGCGGTTCCCGCCATAAGCTCTCGCGACTGCCGCATCAAATACCCGTCGGGAAGCTTTCCAGATATCTCGGCCTGTGCCATCGCCTTCGATGAAGGGAATAATCGGATTGTCGGGCACTTCCAGAGCGCCCTTGCTGTATCCGATCGGCTTCCCATCCCCTGGCACCGCCACGCCGTTGTACGCAGATTTCATGTTTCAGGCCCCCCTCAGAACCAACTGAAAATTCGACCACCGCTCACACAGTTCGGAGCGGAACATGCGAACCGAAAACGATACCACATCGCCCCTCATCTTCGAAAATTCTGCGGCGCGTTGCTACGGCGAAAGAAAGCTATTATTGTGATGGAGCAGGCAGTTACTCCTACCGTTTGGTGTAGAAAGGAAGGCTCGCAACTCGTCTCGGTGGCTTCGCAGGGACCCTGTCCGTTCGGGCTTACGCCGTTGGTTCGGTCGGCTTTAACCCTTTGATGGAGGTGAGTTCGAGGACCATCAGTTCTTCCGTTTCCATGCCGTGTCAGTACGTCACCGTGATTTTTGCCTTGACACGTTGATTCTCCTATTTCTACCCCAGCTCTGCATTTTTGAAGTTCACTTCGATGGAGGTCACCTCTCTCCCACCAGCGGGGGGTGCTCATCCAGTTGCACGCCCACCCTGTCGACTCTCCTCCGATGGCCAGCACACGAGCGAGCTTTCCAGTCGCCGTGATTTTCACCCTCAGTGTCTCGGCCTGTAAACCGATGCAAGCCAAGAGCAGGACCAACCCGAACACCTTGCGCGGTAACCGCAGTTACATTCAGCTGAGATTAATTTGACGTGGAGTTTACATCCACTTTTTGTTCCGTCGGGCATCGAATGAGGTGGACATGAGTTTCATATTCCGTCCTATCGTATACTTACAACCCGCAAGATATCTTTACTCTGGAAAGGAAATACTATGCTGTTTGACTGGAATAACTACAAGACGGAGCTCCTGAAGTCGATCCCTGAATTCGCAAAGCTCACTCCCGACTCGCTGAAGGGCTATCAAACACTCTCAAGTGCCAACAGTGCAAACTCCAAACTCGGTGAGAAGACCCGCCAATTGATTTCACTGGCGGTTGCCGTCACAACACGTTGCGACGGTTGCATCACGTTTCACACGGAAGCTGCGCTCAAAGCCGGCGCCACGCGTGAAGAGATTGCGGAATCCCTGGGTGTAGCCATGGCCATGAATGCCGGAGCTGCCTTGATCTACTCCGTGCGCGCCATGGATGCCGTGGCGGCGCACTCTACAGCAAAGTAAAATTAGCTCGTCCAGGCCTCAATGTTTGAATCCGGACTCTTTCCCCAAAGGCGGCGTCATTCCGCCTTTGGTGCTTCCGCTTCTTTACCATCTTCGGACCTGCCAAATCACTGGCCGCATTCCGTGTCCAATTTGGAAGAACATAGCGGTAGCTTCGAGGATCGCGTCGAACTAGAGCGAATAGGAGCTAGGGTCGAGTCACTCGGCCATCCTCGAGAAATGAACTGGTGAGGGAAACGACGACTAACACGGCTACGGCGAAGGCGAGAATAGGAACGATCAAAGAAAGCTCCCCCGAACGCACCCGTAAATTGCAAAGACGTCGCCACATCTTCAGGTTCAATTTTCAGAAACTTCGAGAGGGTTTTTGCACCGATATTCTGCTCGGTTGGTAAGCAACGTCCAAGGATAGCTAGAAGATTGCAGCCTAGTCCTATAAAGGATCGGCTGCGCTAGCTCTTGTTCAGGTGGATCGACCCATCTCCGGTCCGGACGATAATCGGCGTTCCGCCACCGTTCATTTTTCCGTTGATTCGCGACGAGCTGAAGGTGCCTTCCACCGTTACCGGGATGTCCAAGCTGATATGCCCATCGTGTGTGCTCGCGTCAATGTTGGCCTGCAACTCGCCAGGAAGTTCCAGATCTACACTGCCGTCGCCCGTGTGAATGTTCCAGGTGCTTTGTACCTTTGAGCCACCGTTGGCGCGCGCCGTCACGCTGCCATCGCCAGTCTTAATATTTAGGGAATCAAATCGACCCTGGATGTTGATATGACCGTCTCCCGTGGTTGCATCGACCCGTCCATCGAGATTTCGCCCCTCGATCGAGCCATCGCCGGTGTGCAACCGGATATCGCCCTTCGCGCCTTGTACGGTGATGTGCCCGTCGCCCGTGCGCACTTCAAGGCTCCCCATAATGGAGTCGGCTTCCACCGATCCATCGCCGGTGGTGGCATCCAGATCGGCATCCTTCGGCATATGAACTTCGACGCGCAATTCGCGATGATTCACACCCCAACTCCAGCTCCAATTATTACTGCTCTTGGCGATAACTTCGATACTGTCACCGTTCTGGGCCGTAGTGACGCGTAGGTCTTTGTCAAGAGTGTAGCCTTTGTAGGTCACCCGCACTTCCACCTGCTTGATGTCGCCGGTCGAGACACGAACTGCACCATCATCGGTTTGCACACGTACCTTGGCATGTCCACTGACTGCAAACGATTTGACGACTTCTTCCGCTTGGCCTGTGGGTGCTTGCAGGGAACTGGCAACTAAGAGCGACGCCAGCCCAAGTCCCAGCCCGCTTATTTGACCCAGTAGTGTCTTCATGGAATTTCGCCTCCAGGCGCTTCTAACCTTATAAACGCAGTCACCCTGTAAAATGTTCCCGATCTGGTGCGGCACACAGGCTCGCAACCTGGTTTCCCGTAGGGTGCTAGCGACCTTTGGCCGCCTTTTTCTTACCCCCAGGGCCAGCAGCGGCCCCTGGTTTGCCCCGTAGCGCCCCTAGAAACTTGTCTGTCGAAAGGGTATTGATGACATCCTTCTTCTCGAGCCAACCCCGTCTGGCCATTGTTACCCCATAGCGGAGGAGTGACAGGCTATTAGTGTTGTGAGAATCCGTCGAGATTACCACCTTCACACCACGATCTTTGCACATCCGCAAGTACACATCTTTCAAATCCAGCCTGTCCGGGTAGGAGTTGCACTCCATCGCGACGCCGTGCTTTGCGCAGGCAGTAAGAACCCTATCCATGTCGTAGTCGATGGGATCCCTGCGGAGCAATAGGCGTCCGGTCGGGTGCGCGATGATCTGCGTGTAGGGATTCTCAATCGCCGCCAGCATCCTATCCGTCATCTCGGCTCGTTCGAGATGGAAATAGGAGTGGATCGAACAAACCACAACATCCAGTTGCGCCAGTATCTGGTCGGAATAGTCGAGCGAGCCATCCTTCAGAATATCCACCTCAGAACCAACCAGTACGCGTATCCCCAATCCCTTTGCATCGGCTGCCCGCAGGCGCTTGATGTGCTCCTGCATGCGCTTCTCATCTAAGCCGTTCGCCACGGTAACGGCTTTGGAGTGGTCCGTGATCGCGATGTACTCATGGCCGAGTGCCCTAGCCGCGGCAGCCATCTCCTCAATCGAATTCTTACCGTCGCTTGCCGTCGTGTGCATCTGAAGGTCGCCCTTCATGTCCTTCAACTCAATCAACTTCGGCAGTGCATGCTTTTCTGCGGCGGCAATTTCACCGGAGTTCTCGCGCAGTTCTGGTGGAACATACTCCAGCTTCAATTTGGCGTAAATCTCAGTTTCGGTTCTGCTGGCGACGTGCTTTTCGCCCTTTAGCGTGGCCAGTTGATACTCATTTAGGGTATAACCCATCTCGTTCGCACGTCCGCGCAGTGCAACGTTGTGCTCCTTCGAGCCAGTGAAATAAAGCAGGGCGGCCCCAAAACTCTTCTTCACCAGCAGTCGCACGTCTACTTGCAGCCCGTCCTGTAACGTAAAGCTCACCTTGTTCTCGCCATGCGCCAGTGTCTGGTCAATCCCCGGGAAAGTCAGAATGTGCTCGGCGATACGGTCGATTTCCTTCTCTGTGCTGTGCCCGTCGGCCAGCGTCAGCAACAGATCGAGGTCGCCAACCGTCTCTTTTCCGCGGCGCAAAGAGCCTGCCGGTGTAACCGATTCCACGGCCTTGCCGACTTTCTGGATGTGCGCGCTGATGGCCACCGCCGCTGCTTCGGCCACATGGATGTGGAAGCGTCCGGAAGATTTCTTGAAGACTTCGACACCTTTCAAAATGTTTTGTTCGCTTTTCTCGCCAAAACCTGGGAGATCGCGCAGTTTGCCTTCTTTGGCGAGCTTTTCCACATCGGCAACCGAGCCAGCTTTAAATGTTTTCCACAAGAAGGCTACCTTTTTGGGTCCAAGGGACTGCAATTCTAGGAGGTCCAAAATAGTCGCTGGATATTTCTTTAACAATTTGGCACGCAGACTGTACTCGCCGGACTTTACGATCTCAGCGAGGTGTTCCACCATGCGGTCGCCGATTCCGGGCAAAGCCGTCAATTTGTCCGGTGTGGCCACCAGTTGTTCGACAGAATCGGGCAAGCTGCCGATGAGTTCGGCCGCTTTTTCATAACTTCGGTAGCGGCCGATAATTGCTCCATCGATTTCCAGGAGCCGAGCAGTTTCCTGCAATATTCGCGCAATCTGTTTATTGTCCATGGATGTAATTATAATCGCCGTCGGATGCCACATACCAGATATCCGTAGCCCGGGAGCGAAGCTCGCTAGCGTTCACAATGCCTGGCGGGGCCCATGGGTAAGTGATCGGCTGTAGCGCTCAAAATCTGCCTGCTAACTTCACCTGATTCCTGATGGTGATTCAATTGCCGCGTCATTGCCATTTTCTTTCACAATCGGCATAGGGGGGGAGTCACCTCTCCTCCCCCTACCACACGACCGTACATCATATGGTTCCGGATACGCGGCTCAGTAAGTTGAGCCCTCGCGGGCCGGAGGTTCGAGTCGTCGTTCGCCACCGGGGCTTTGCCGCTCTCGAGGTTTCCGTCTCGGCTTCACCGTCTTCTGAACCTGTAGAACTCAGCCGAAGCTGATTGGCTGGCGCAGTGCCTCCGATGAGTGCAACGTTCTACTACTCCCTCTCACTGCTTGGGCCTTCCTCACCCGCGTGAGTTCTACGCCCGCTGCTGACTTCTGTTGCAGGATCAGCGTGAATTACTCCACGCTCAGTCCCGAATCCGAGACATGCAACAGATCTCCCGTGACAAGTTTGTCTGCTTTCGATGCACGACCGCCGGATTTACCACCAGCGTCCTTGAGGGATACGGACTTCGCGATCAATTGCCCGCTCGCCTGACACCGTAGGCTTCTTATCCAGTTCTTGTTCATCGGCTCGCGTGTTTGCTCCACGCTTCTTTCAGGCCGGGCCTCGCGGTGACGCCCTGCGCTTCGCTACCCTTCACCTCCATCTGGTTGTGAATAGGACTTGCACCTCCAAGCTGTCGATCATGCTCGGTACGCCAATAAAAACCGGCGGAGAGCTTTCACCCCCGCCGGTAGCTGAAATTCTCCTTCGACCAACTATCCTGCTTTGGCTACGTTTGAGGCTTGTGGCCCTTTCGGGCCTTGCACAATCTCAAACTCAACCGGATCTCCTTCCTGCAGCGTCCGGTAACCATCCCCGACGATCGCCGAATAGTGCACGAATACATCCGGACCGTCTTCACGTCCGATGAATCCGTACCCCTTCGAATTATTGAACCATTTCACAGTTCCTTGCACTTCGTGTCTCCTTTTGACGGTGACTCCTTGGGCGGACATCAACTGCAATCGCCGCAATGAGCACGAATTGCGCGGAGTGTATCAAACTGATTTTTCCAGTCAATAGGACATTTCGTCTGCGCACACCTCGGCACGCCATTTTACGTGTGAAAAATCGAATTAAACCGCCGGGAAAGGAAACCTACTGTAAAAATGTAAGGTAGTAGAGGATTCCAGCGATCGATTTGGCGTCCCGCAATTCTCCACTTTGCATCATCTTTTTTAGTTCGTTAACTTTATAGGCATGGGAAATAATTTTCTCATCAAACTCCGGCTGCGCTTCTCCTTCCGTCAAGTTGGTGGCCAGCAAAATGTACATTCGCTCTTCGAGAAAACCCGGGGTAGGGAAGACATCTAGAAAGACTTCCAGTTTCTTCGCACGGTACCCGGTCTCTTCGATCAACTCGCGGGCCCCGGCCTGCTTCGGCGATTCGCCCTCATCGATTCTTCCCGCCACCAATTCCCAGAGATGTTGCCGGGTAGCGTGACGATATTGCTGGATCATCAGAATCCGCCCGTCCTTAAGAACTGGCAGTACCACCACCGAGCCGGGATGCGTAACCAGTTCCCGGGTGGTCTCGAGTCCTCCGGGTTCGAGCACTTTGTCTCGTCGCACCCCAAAAATCGGCCCTTCGTAGATCACGGTACTCTCCAGAATCTTTTCCTTGTTCTTTGTCGCTGCCTTCCTCAGTTTTGCCAAGTGTGGTCCCCTTGTCTGAACTTGAAGTTGCATCATAACCCGAAGCGGTTGGCAGTCGCATCTCGCCACTACCCTCGCCACGCCTTCACTACCCGCGCTATACTGGCCCCGATACGCCCATGTCCATAAACACGATCATCGTTGACGACGAAAAACCAGCGCGAGACGAATTAGCCTTTCTCCTCAAGGGCTTTCCCGAGATCAATCTCATCGGCCAGGGCAAGAACGGACTCGATGCCGTCAACCTGATCAAAGAGCATTCTCCCGATCTTGTCTTCCTCGACGTCCAAATGCCTGGATTGGATGGGTTCGGCGTTCTGAAGAAGTTGGTGGAAAGAAAGCTTAAAGTCCCTCATGTCGTCTTCGCCACGGCGTTTGACCACTACGCCGTGCAAGCCTTCGACGTCAACGCCGTCGACTATGTACTAAAGCCGTTCGACAAGGCGCGCATCGCCAAAGCCATTCAGCGCGCCCGCCGCGAAATTGAAGCGCAGGTGAGCCCAACGGAGCGTCTCGAGCAACTTGTCAGCCAACTGGGTGGCAACAAGCAAACCTCCTCGCCGTCAAAAATCCTTGTCAAATCGCAGCAGCGCCTGCTCCTTGTCGACGCCGAAGACCTCATCTTCGCTTCCATCGAAGGTGGCCTCATCTCTGTGGTCGCCAAGGACGTCGAAGGCTCCTCAAACTACCGAACTCTCGAAGAGCTGTTTGACGGGCTGCAATCCGAGTCGTTCTGGCGCTCCCATCGCTCCTACCTCGTCAACATTCATCACATCAAGGAAGTTGTACCCTGGTTTAAATCCAGCTTCATGCTGAAAATGAACGACAAAAAACAATCCGAAATCCCCGTGTCCCGCCAACAAACCAAGCGCCTCCGCGAGCTATTCAAACTCTAGCGGGTCAATTCATGGACCAAGCAAACGGATTTAGTATGCAGTGAAATTGCCACCCGACCTCGACGGTCTTTGCTTGGCTCTTTATCGGAGGGCTGGCAGTTGACGGAGTGATGATGCTCTCTAAGGCAAAGTGGCCTGTGCACAGATTGCCTGGAAAAGGCCTGCTAATGGCGAGCTTCATGATTCTGGGGTTTTGCTTCCTCGGGTGCTTTAGGATGCGTTGGAATTCGTAGTTGGGAGGTAAGGGTCCAAGTGGACTTCCGTTTGTTTCTGTTGGTCGAATCTGTCATCCCGAACGAAGTCGCGGCCATTTCTAGGCATACCGTGGAAGGAACGTTAAGGCCTTGGCTTTACGGCCACAGATCTGGACGCCGCCAGGCAAGCGGTGTAAAACCTTCCTATGCAACTTCTCAAGAGAACCCTTACCCTTCTGCTTTTCGCAATCTTCCTCACCCCATTCCTCCTTGCCGCCGAAGAAGAACACCCCAAAACATTGGCCATCGGCTCTAGTGCTCCTGACTTCCATCTCCCCGCGATCGACGGGAAAACCTACTCGCTGGCCGAGTTCGCAGACAGCAAACTTCTGGTTGTAATTTTCACCGCCGTCCACTGCCCGACCGCGGAAGTCTACGAAAGCCGCATAAAGAAACTCGTTGCCGCCTATCGGGAACGCGGCGTGGCCTTCGTCGTCATCCAACCCAACAGTCCCAGGGCGCTTCGTCTTGACGAGATGGGCTACACGGATCTTGGCGATTCGCTCGACGACATGAAGATTCGCGCCGAGTACCGCGACTTCAACTTTCCGTTCCTGTACGACGGCGACACCCAGGAAGTAGCGCACAAGTACGGCCCTGTAGCCACACCACACCTTTTTGTATTCGACGAACAGCGAAAACTTCGCTATCAAGGCCGCGTCGATAGCAACCCACGCGAAGCCTATGCAAAAGTTCCGGACGCGGCCAATGCCATCGATGCTGTTCTGAGCGGCCGTCCTGTTCCTGTCGAGAACACTCCGGCGGTCGGCTGCTCCATCAAATGGGCGTACAAAGAATCCTTGCAGGACACAGAACTGAAGAACATTGAAAAGGAGCCCATTCCTTTGGTGAACGCTGGACCAGAGGAAATGCGTGCCCTTCGCAGCAATCGGACAGGGAAAACACTGCTGGTAAATTTCTGGGCCACCTGGTGCGGGCCCTGCACCGAAGAATTTCCGGAACTGCAGAAGACTTGGAGAATGTATCGCAAGCGGCCCTTTGAGCTGGTCACCGTAAGTATTAATTATCCCGACGAAGAAAAGGGTGTCCGCCGTTTCCTCGATTCCCAGCATGCCTCGACGCGCAATTTACTTTTCAGCTCTATGGATCCGTACGAAGAAATGAAAGCCTTTGACTCCGACTGGACGGGCGCTGTCCCGTTTACCGTGCTGATCGGGGCAGATGGCAAGGTGCTCTACAAAGAGCAGGGTTCGCTCGACATCCAGAAAGTACGGCGACTGATTCTCGCCAGCCTGCCCGACGACGATTTCGTCGGCCAGCAAGCCTACTGGACCAGCAAGTAGGCGGGACTCTACCTGTAAGCAACCCCATCCGAGCTGCCGCGAAGCCTGCGGTACTGGGTGGAGGGATCGTCGGAACCAATTCCACAAAACCCAGTTCATTGAAACAAACGAAACTGTCGCCGTTCGGATTTGGTATTTGAACTCCGCCCGATGCTACCTGCGTCCCTTTCCTCTCGTGCTAGACTAGCCCTCGCAGATTCCATGGACTTCTCACTCGCCGATCACCAACTTCTCATCCGCGATACCGTTCGCGAATTCATGGCCACCGAGGTCCGTCCGCACGTCAAAGACTGGGAAAAATCAGATCACTTTCCGCTCGATGTGATCAAGAAACTTGGCACGATGGGTTGCTGCGGCATGCTGATGCCGGAAGAGTGGGGTGGCCCCGGCCTCGATACCATCTCCTATGTCTTGATGCTGGAAGAAGTCGCCCGCGTGCATGCCGCCATTTCGACAGCACTGGCCGTTACCAATTCCGCTGTACAACTTCCGCTGCTGGCATTCGCAACTGACGCGCAAAAATCCAATTACCTCAAGCCGCTGGCCTCCGGCGAGATTATCGGCGCTTTTTGCCTCACCGAACCGGCTGCTGGTTCCGATGCTGCCGGAATTCAGTGTCGCGCTACGCGCGATGGCGACGTTTACAAGCTCGCAGGCACTAAGACGTGGGTGACCAATGGCAGCGCCGCCGGGGTTTTTCTCGTCTTCGCCAAAACCAACCCCCAAGCTGCCGGTAAGGGAATTACCGCTTTCCTCCTCGAGCCGACCTTTCCGGGCTTTAGAGTTGGCCGCCACGAAGACAAAATGGGTCAG
Organism: Candidatus Acidiferrales bacterium; assembly: GCA_963741165.1. Classification (GTDB taxonomy): domain Bacteria; phylum Acidobacteriota; class Terriglobia; order Acidiferrales; family UBA7541; genus Acidiferrum. Next base: position 344,423 of record CAVUHB010000008.1, read on the forward strand.
CGCAGTTCGCCTTCCGTGGAAATTATCCTAAACGATTGCATCGTGCCCGCGGCCAACCGCCTCGGCGAAGAGGGGCAGGGACTAAAGATTGCCCTCTCCGCACTCGATGGGGGCCGTATTGGCATTGCCGCGCAATCCGTAGGCTTGGCACAAGCCGCCCTGGATGAATCCGCCAAATTCGCCCGCAACCGGAAAGCATTCGGCAAAACCATTGCCGACTTCCAAGCCATCCAGTGGATGCTCGCCGACATGCATACGGAAATCGAAGCCGCCCGTGCACTGCTCTATCAGGCTGCGTCCATTAAGGATTCCAATGGCAAAATGGGATCTGCTGCCTCACGCGCAAAACTCTATGCCAGCGAAATGGTCAATCGCGTCGCCTACAAGGCGGTGCAAATCCACGGAAGCCAGGGCTACTCCCGTGAGTCCGAAGTGGAACGTATCTATCGCGACGCACGCGTAATCTCGATCTATGAGGGCACGAGCGAAATTCAGCGCACCATCATTGCGCGGGACTTGCTCGGAAAGTGACTGCGGGCCGGGAAATCGAAATCAGGACCTGAAGTTCAGGAAACAGCAGCAAACTTGTATTCCCTCCTGGTGTCGCGAACCTTTGAACCCGCCTGCGCCCGACCCTGGATGTTTCGGGTGAGTCGCGACGCGCCATCCCTGCAGACTCATCCTTGTTCACCTGCTGATAACGGATCTCCGATATCTGCTATCCTTTTCCATTGGCAACTATCACTATTTCCATCAAGGACCATTACTCTTGACGAACGCGAAAAACCGCGTCCTCTCTGGCATGCGCCCCACAGGACGACTCCACATCGGCCACTACTTCGGCGCACTGCAAAACTGGGTCCGTCTGCAGGAGGATCTCGCCTACGACTGCTTCTATTTCATCGCCGACTGGCACGCCCTTACCAGCGATTATGCCGATACCAGCGCCGTCGCGGAAAACTCGATCCAGATTGCCATCGATTATCTAGCCTCTGGACTTGATCCGGCGAAATCCACGATCTTCTTGCAGTCGCTAGTCCCCGAACACGCCGAACTCCATCTCCTCCTGAGCATGGTCACGCCACTCAGCTGGCTCGAGCGCATCCCCACCTACAAAGAGCAGATCGACAATGTCACCAGTAAAGATCTGCACACGTACGGATTTCTCGGCTACCCGACGTTGCAGACTGCCGACATCGTCATGTACTCCGACCCTGGCAGGACTCTCTCGGTACCGGTAGGCGAAGACCAGGTCTCCCACGTCGAGTTCAGCCGTGAACTCGTTCGAAAATTTAACTTCAATTACGGCTTTCAGATTTCGCCTGCGCTTTTTCAGGAGTATAGAGGTGAGAACAAACCACCCGCTGTCTCGGTGATGGCGCAGATTAAAGGTGCTGTTGGGACCAAAACGCCACCAGCTTGGACAGTCACAACGCTTGCGCCGCTTAGGGCAGAATGGGAGAAGATCATCCGAGACCATGCCCTTGAAGTCGGAGTGGACAATTTTCTCGAGTCGATGGGTGAACTTCGGCAGTTTTTCACTTTGACAAACGTTCTTGAAGAGCCTGGCGTCCTACTCACACCCACCCCGCGCATCCCCGGCCTCGATGGCCGGAAAATGTCCAAGTCCTATGGGAACGCCATCACCCTCTCCGAATCCGATGCCGACATCCGCTCAAAAACCAAAGTGATGGTCACCGATCCTGCCCGCAAACGCCGTACCGACCCGGGCAATCCCGACGTTTGCCCCGTATACGACTGGCACAAGCTTTTCTCGCCCAAAACAACGTTGGATTGGGCCGCCGAAGGCTGCCGCACCGCCGGTATCGGCTGCATCGAATGCAAATCCAAGATGGCAGACCAGCTCATCACCTGGATTGAACCAGTTCGCGCCCGCCGCATGGAGTACGAGCAGCACCCGAAACGAGTTCTCGAATTCCTGGACGTTGGCTCCGCGCAAGCTCAGAAGTCTGCGCAAAAGACCATGGAGCGCGTACGGACAGGCATATTTAACTGGCGTCGCAAGCGTCAGGAAATCGCCTCCTCCTAGTGCCAGAATTCTGGGGAACGCCGTTCTCCAGAACGGCGCGTTGGCTTTGGTGCTCAATTCAACCCGACACTCCCGAGATTGCCGTTCCCGGGATACACATTACTCCTGTAAACTAGTGCTCCATGGCGACTCCTTACCGCATACATATCCCCATCTACGAAGGCCCCCTCGACCTCCTGCTCGACCTCATCAAAAAGCAGGAAATGAATATCCACGACATTCAAATCTCCAAAATCACCTCGCAATATCTCGACTACCTCCACAATCTCGAAGTGCAGAATATCGACGTCTCCGCGGAATTTATCTACATGGCAGCCACGCTGATTTACATAAAATCGAAAATGCTACTGCCACCCGACCCCCTGGCCAGTACCGAAGAGCAGGCCACAGATCCTCGCGAAGAACTCGTTCAACGCCTTCTCGAACATGAAAAGTTTAAGAACGCCGCGCAACTTCTCTATCAGAAGCAGCAAATTGAGGAAAACGTGTGGTCGAAGCCGGACAAGTCGCTCTACAACGACGAAGGCACCGAAGGGGAACTGGTCGTCTCACTGGTAGATCTGGTCCGCGTATTCCAGCAAGTCCTCGAACGCAAGAAAGAGATCACTCGCATTGAGCTGACGCACGACGTATTCACTGTCGCACAGATGATCGCGCAACTCCGCGGTCAGATCCTCGCCAGCGACACAGACTCCGTCAATCTGATCCAGTTCTTCGATGCTTGCCCATCGCGCCACGCCATGATCGTCGCGTTTCTCGCCGTCCTTGAAATGGTAAAGCTGCAAGCCATCCTACTCGTGCAGGAAATCCAGTTTGGCGACATCGTGGTAAAGAAGAGCAAGGCTTTTGACGCAGCCTTCGACGAATCCGGCGCACTGCGCATCGATGCGGAATATCAATAGCGTTCGCGAGCCTTTGTTTCGATACATCCTACCTGTTTCCTGCTACTTGTGTGGCTGGCGGATGCGAGATACCCGTAACCAGTGAGTATGCACCGCACCCCTGTCCGCACCTCCGGGCGTAATGTGTTGTATGATTTCGCGTCCCCGGTTCGGAAACCAAACTTGGTTCCCGAAGGTTTGCTCGCCGATTTCTGATACCCAATTCCGACTTCGGCACCCTTTCAACTATTCACCGATAACTGTAAACTGTGGATGACTATGACCAACGAAGAACGCAAAGCCGCCCTTGAAGCCATCATCTACGCCGCCGACGAGCCCGCTACCCTCGAGCAACTGGCGCAAGCCCTCGGCGAGGAAAAACTTGCCGTACAAGCCTCTCTCGACGAACTGATCGCCACGCAAGCCAACGACGAACGCGGTATAGAAGTTCGCGCCGTGGCCGGCGGCTATAAAATGTACACCAAGCCGCAACACCACGACGTCGTGCGCCGCTTCATCAAAAGCCTACGTCCACCGCTGCGCCTATCCATGCCAGCACTGGAAACGCTGGCCGTCATCGCCTACAAGCAACCCGTCACCGCACCGGAAATTTCCGAAATTCGTGGCGTCAATACCTCCGGGGTCATCAGCACGCTTCTCGACAAGAAGTTGATCACCACAGCCGGCCGCAAAGAAGTCATGGGCCGCCCCATCCTCTACAAATCCTCCAAGGAATTCTTGATGCGCTTCGGCCTCAGCGACCTCGACGAACTCCCAAGCCTGAAGGAGTTCGAAGCTTTGGCTCGCGAAGCTCTCGGTACAGACGAAGGTGTTGCCGCAGCCGATGAGTCCACGGACGAGTCTTTGCTCAACTCGCCCACCGCCGATACGCTTGAAAATCTTCCCGCTCCTCAAAGTTCGGCACAAGTGTTCGCTGCAACACATTCTTCCATCCCCACGAGAAAGCAGGGAACGGTGGAATCGATCGAGGCCGAAGTGCTGGCGGACGCCAATGCCGACCCCGTCCTTCGCGAGGAAGAAGTGACCGCGACGGGCGAGGGCATGCCCAGCGGCCAGCTTGACGAGGCCCCACCTAAGGCGGAGGCAAAATCTGCCGGCGAATAGCTCCTCGGTCCGGAGCTTCTTCGCCTTCACCTTCTTCTCGATCTCTTCCGAGTGTTTCCCGACACAGCTTCCTCTGTCGTGAAAAGGTCTTCCCCTTCTCATTGCAGCTGATACCACACCACTGATATCTGCTATTCTCTTAACATCCATGCTTGAACGTTTACAAAAAATCATCGCCCACGCGGGCATCGCGTCTCGCCGCCATGCGGAGCAACTGATCCTCTCCGGTCAAGTCCTCGTAAACGGTCAGATCGTCCGTGAACTTGGCAGCAAGGCCGATCCTGAAGTCGACAAGATCGAAGCCGCCGGACGCACAGTAGAAATTGCCGAGCGCAAGTCCGTCTACCTGATCATGCACAAGCCGTCCGAGGTGGTCTCAACGCTGGCCGACCCCGAAGGCCGCAAAACCCTCCGCAATTTTTTGCGCGGTTTTCCGGAACGCGTCTATCCGGTGGGTAATCTCGATTACGCCGGCAGCGGCCTGATTTTTCTCACCAACGATGGGACGCTCACGGACAAGATGCTCAAGTCATGGTCCAATATTCCTCAGGTCTATCACATCAAGGTCAAAGGCAGGCTCAACCTCGATGAACTTGATGCGCTTGGGCTGAAAACGGGCACTATCGTTCGCGTCATCCGCCAGCCTGATTCCACGCGCGGGCACGCCATGAATTTCTGGTACGAGGCGCAAGTTACGGGATCAAAGCTCGATATACTGGCTCTCGCGCTGCTCAAGGACCAGCATCCCATCGAAAAAGTGAAGCGGATTGGCCTCGGACCGCTGTCACTGGAAGGTATTCCCGTAGGCAAGTACATCCTTCTTAAGAAAGCACAGGTCGAAGCCCTTAACAATCCAACTCACCCACCAGCCTTCGCGCCGCATCCGCGGCCGAAACCCGTGGCTAAGACAGCGCAGCGTCCCGCTCCCTCCCGGCAAGCTCACCGTCATCCAAGTTCTCTCGGAAAAGCGCAACACTTTTCCGGTCCGTTCTCAAGGCCTGATAGCCGCCCCGCTCGCTACACTAAGTTTCAGCGCCGCCCCTCCACTCCGCCAAATACCTCTGAAAATTTCGACGAATTCGAAGAGCAGCGCCCAGACACGAACGACACACCGCGCGCTCCGTGGCTCACCACCAGCCGGCCTGCTGCCCCTGCTGAGGATTCTTCCGCCAAGATTCGCGGTGGTCGCAAGCACGACCCTCGCTCCAAACCATTCCGTCCGGATTCCAAATCGTTTCGTCCCAAAGGTCCGCGCAAATTTTCCTCGACTGGCAATCCGAACCGTCCGCCCCATCCCGCCGGCAAATTCAATAGGTCTGGAAGCTCCCCGCGCAAATTCAACCGCCGCGGCAACGCTCCTGACAGTTTTAATCACCCTTCCCATACCTCCGGTAAACCACAGCGCCGGGGTTCCGGGCGTCCCAAATCCGAGCGTAATTTTTCGCCGCGCAAGCCTCGTTCTCCGCGCTAGGGACTACCCGTCATCCCCGCCATGCCTGCCGAAAGACTACAAAAGATTCTCGCTGCTGCAGGGATCGCCTCGAGACGCAAAGCAGAGGAAATCATTGCCGCTGGTCGCGTCACTCTGAACGGTAGCGTTGTCACCGAGCAGGGAACAAAGGCCGATCCGCAGGTCGACGCTATTTCGGTCGATGGCAAGCCACTGAAGCGCGCGCAACCCTTCGTCTATTTTCTGCTCAACAAGCCTAAGGGCTATGTCACCACTGTGAATGATCCGGAAGGCCGCCCCACCGTGATGCAGCTGCTCGGCAAACTGGACAAGCGCGTGTATCCCGTCGGTCGCCTCGACTATGCCAGCGAAGGCTTGCTGCTGATGACCAACGACGGCGCTCTCGCGCAGAAACTCACCAAGGCCGGGTCGCACATCCGCAAAACGTATCTCGTGAAAATCAATGGCAGGCCCAATGAACAAGCGATCCAGAAACTGCGTGCAGGCATCAGCATTCCGCTCGAAGACGGCCGGCGCGTAAAAACGTCTCCCGCTACGATCCGTCTCGCCGAAGACGCCACCAATCCGTGGTATGAGGTTGTCTTGATCGAAGGCCGCAACCGCCAGATTCGCCGCATGTTCCTTGAACTCGGCTTCCTTGTCGAAAAGATCAAGCGAGTCCAGATAGGTCCAATTACTCTCGATGTTGCTCCTGGAAAATTCCGAGCACTTACGAAATCTGAAATCTTCCAGCTAAAGAATCTCGGCCCCTCTACCGACATGAAGTCCTAGGGTAGTGGCGCGGATTCGGCAGTCCCCTACAGCGCACGCCAATGCTTCCCGTCACTTCACTATGCGCCCCGATTGTGCATAATAAGCATATCGATATGGACTCCATAAGTTTTGCTGCAACAGGAAGGCGATCAAGCCCATGACGCACACTCTCGAAGAGCTTATCCCAGATTACATACAGGGACTCCCCGCCTACGTTCCCGGCAAACCCGTCGAAGAAGTTGAACAGGACCTCAAAATTCACGCCGTCAAGCTGGCATCAAACGAAAATCCTCTGGGCCCTTCTCCCAAAGCCATCGAAGCCGCTCGACGGGCTCTTGGTGATGCGAACTGGTATCCCGACGGCGGAAGCAAACGCCTCCGTGAAGTGCTGGCAACGCGCTATGGTGTGCATTGTGAAGAAATTTTTGTAGGTCTGGGTTCGAGCGAGATCATCGATTTGGCTTCCCGGGTGTTGCTCCGGCCCGGCTTCGAAGGCATCACGAGCGAAGGCTCGTTCGCTCTCTTCTCGATCGCCATTCGTGCCAGCGGTGGAACGCTCATCCAGACTCCGCTTCGCAATTACGTTTTCGATCTTGAGGCCATTGCCCGCGCCGTTACACCGCAAACGCGTATCATCTACATTGCCAATCCTAACAACCCAACGGGCACTGCCTTTGGAGCCACGGAGTTTGCCGAGTTTCTTAAGAAAGTTCCTGGTGATGTACTGGTTGTCTACGACGAAGCCTACAAGGAATATGCAGAACGCCCAGATATGCCGATCGCCATGGAACAATTTAGGCAATACAACAACATCCTCACGCTACACACCTTTTCAAAAGTTTACGGACTTGCAGGGTTGCGTATTGGCTACGGCATCGGTCACCCCACGCTGGTCGCGGAAATGAATAAACTTCGCACACCCTTCAACGTCACAAGCATTGGTCAAGCCGCCGCCCTTGCCGCACTGGACGATGCGGAGCACGTACAGCGCTCCGCTGAGATGAATCGTACGGAACGAAAGCGCCTTGACATTGGACTTCGCGGTCTCGGTCTTAATCCCGTCCCGAGCCAAACTAATTTTCTGTTTATCGAACTCGGCCAGAACGCCAAATCGTTCTGCGATGCGCTGCTTCAGGAGGGAGTGATCGTCCGCCCGATGGCCTGGATGGGTTTCCCCGACGCAATACGCATTTCTGTCGGCAATCCTGCGGAAAATACGAAACTCCTGGGAGCCATTGCGCATCTTCTTGAGAGTCACGCGCTTTCACTTGTGACCAAGCCTGCCTGACGCGGTGCCTCCGCGCACTCGGCGGCCTCTGCGTTGGGTCCACGGTTTAATTAAGCAAGAATGCGCAGCATCCAATTTCTATGAAGATTCACCTCCCAGATCATCTGAGCGTATCGAACGATCCCGTCAGTGACATCCTGCGCGAGATGAAAACGATTGCCGTGGTTGGCCTCTCCTCCAATCCGACGCGTCCCAGTTTTGAGGTAGCACAATATCTTCAGTCCGCCGGTTACAGAATTATTCCCGTAAATCCCAATGAAAATGAAGTGCTTGGCGAAAGGGCCTACCCTCGGCTAGAGGATATTCCTGAACAGATCGATGTGGTCGACGTCTTTCGCCGCCCCGAATGCGTTCCGCCGGTCGCTGATTCCGCAATCGCTATCAAGGTTAAGGTTCTCTGGCTCCAGCGGGGCATCATCAATGAATCCGCTGCCGAAAACGCCCGCGCCGCTGGCTTGGTGGTCGTGGAAGACGCTTGCCTCTTGGTCGAACACAAAAAGAGGCGCCGTCCTTAGGCGCCCCGTCAGTCAATCTTCCAGCTGAAATCAGCATCTACAGCTAAAAACTTACGACTGGTTTTCTCACTTCATCGAAAATATCTGGAGATTCCGCTTGCCCGGCAACACGATCCCGATGAAACGCCCATCTGGTGACACGCCATATTCCCGTATCGTTAATCCATGCAAGAGAAACTCCGGCGTCGGTTCGCTGACCGGCACTTCCGTTCGGTTCGCGTAGGCCACCAGTGGAGGCACCGTGAACATCACTAGATCGGCCGATTTTTTCTCTACCGTCCGCTTCAGATAGATTTTCGTTTCGTCCGCCGACCATTGCAGCATACCCAGGCCAACCCGCATTCGCGCAATTCGTTTCGGAGCACTGAGCTCTCGAATCTCCAACACCTCGTTGTCCAGGTAATACGCCGCGTAGGTTCCCGAGGGAGACAGACTGAGTCCACCGGCATACGCGTCAAGCGTAGCCACTTCCTTGTCATCCTGTGCCAGCAATTCCAGCAATTGCAGACGCGGAGGGCCGTCCATATTCTTGTCGCGCTCCAGAGCGATCGCTGAATTGGTTCCCGAAATTCGCACGGCCGTTGCAAACGTGCGACCCTCGAAGGCCTTCCCCGCGGGTCCGCTGTATATGTTGATGTACTGCATGGAGAACAATGTGCGCGGTGGAACTTCTTCCGTCATGTACAACACCGTCGCATTGTCCCGAAGCCAGACCGGGTTTTCCGCGTTCAGCAACACGCCTTTGCTCGCGGGACGCAATTCTCGCCCTGAATCGTCTAGGAACAGGAGTGCGCGCGCCTCTTCTGTGTGCCCATCCTCAATATCTACGGTGATCGTGTTCATCTGCACGGCCAGGATCTTGCTGTTTGGCGACCAGGTAAAACTCTCGATCAGATAGGTCAGCGGCTTGTCGCCGGTTGAAAACTTCTCGCCAGAGAAAATCTTCTTCCTTTTCCCGCTGGTATCCATCATGTAGATGTCGTCTCGTTCGAGGTCGTACTTCTTGGCCTTGTAGGTGTGCCGCACGGAGTAGGCGATTCTTCCATCCAACGCATAAGCAAACGCCGTCACTTCTTCCTCAACGCTCTGAACAGGTTTGTCCATGTTTTGCGCCACTACCGGTCGAGAGCAGGGAAGTATACATAGCAAAACCAGCAAGGCCGCCAACAAGATCCATGGGGGTTTAAAATGCGGGGATTCCTCGACATTCAGCTCTAGAGCGCACAATTTGTCGTCCCGAGCAAAGGTATGCGCCCCCTTCAGCCCGCCGTCGAACGATCTCCACCGATCGCAACGCATCTTATTTAAATTTTCGAGGAATCGAACGATCATGGTTTAGGATGGGTCCCCGTAAATTCCGAACAGCAAGGCCTTTCTACCGGCGTGAATTCCATCAACTCCACCCGCGTCATATCCGGATCGTAGAGATTCAGCTGCCATTTCCCGTCGCGTCCGATCTTTGGCTGCTCGGTTAGTTTGACGCCGTTCTTCTCCAATTGGATGGCAGCGTCTCTTACACTGGGCACTCCCAATGCTATGTGATTCATCACCCCGCGCAGGCGTTGGTCCGCATTCGGGTCCACATTCAGCATGTACTCAATCCACTCCGTTCCATCTGGTACCTGCATAGACACCCAGTTCGTCTCCCCATCCTTCATGCCGCCGGACCAGTACAAATGAAATCCTAGAATGTCCCGATAAAAACTGTCCATCGCCGACCGCTCTCTCACGATGAAGCCAGCATGGATCGCTTTCTGTGAAAGCGGTGAAACGCTACTGATTGTCCTGGCCAACCCTTTGCTGATCTGAACAAATTGAATAGTGTGTTGTTCAGGGTCTTTCAGCCGGAACGATACCCTTCCGCTTGGATCTGGAGTGATTTCAGTAGGCCGCTGGCCGCGGGCGACAAGATACTCACGCAGTTCTTTTGCGTCTGAAGTGTAAATTCCGACCATGTCAATCAAGTTTTTGTCGCTGGCTACATCCACTGGGAACAGCTCTAATTGCTGAAAAGGATTAACAAAAAAGCATCTGGCATCTTTGCCGAGGCATGTGCTCGTCAAAACGGGCAGATGCAGTTCGCCGTTATAAAACAGACTGGCCGAGTCAAGGTTCCCCACGCCGATGCGGACAAATGCCAATCCAAGGATCTTCGGTCTACCTGGTTTAGACTGCGCACGGATGGCTGCGTCGCGCCAAAAGACCAAGGCCAGACAAACCAGACAAATTCGCAGGTAGCTTTTCATGGCTTTGGCTGCGTCCCCCCATACGCCGAACAGCACGGCTTTTCCACCGGTACAAACTCCATCACTTCCGCGCGAGTATCATCCGGATCATACAGAGTAAGTTGCCATTTCCCGTCGCGCCCTAAGAGGGGTGGTCCATCCACGCGCACGCCTTTCGCCTCCAAGGCTTTCGCCGTGGCCTTCACATCTTGCACGCCCAAGGAAAAATGATACTGAATGCCCAACTCCCTGTGCTCGGCTTCTGGCGAAATATTCAGCATGTACTCTATCCAATCCGTCCCCTCCGGCACCTGCACCATATACCAATCGGTTTCATCCTCCTTGAAACCTCCATGCCAGTAGACATTGAATCCGAGGACATCCTCGTAAAACTGACTCTCGGCTTTGCTGTCCTTCGTCACAAATCCGGCATGGAGAAGCCGATTACTCACCGCCCCTTTGTGTACGGGGCTCGATTCGACCGGGGCCGTTCCATCCACAAACACAATTTTGTGGCGTTCTGGATCGAGCACTTCCAAGTATTTCGCGCTGTCGGGCCGTCGTAGAATCACAGACGTCGCAATCCCCTTGGCAGTCAAGTACGCCGCCATCTGCTCCACGCTATTCGTGGCCAGGCCAATCTCCGGCAAAAATGGTCCTTTGTCCCCTAAGTCCGTCTTCAGCAGTTCTATGTGCTGCGACGGATTAACGGTAAAACAGGGATTCGCTACGCCTTTGCATGCGGGTCCCCCCGATTGCAGTCCCAGAACACCGCCGTAAAATGCCTTCGATTTCTCCATGTCCGTGGCTTTCAGCCGCACGAAGGCAATCCCATAAATCTTTGGCCGTCCCGCTGAATCCGCCGCAATACTCGGTATTGCAGCCAACAACAGAGCCATGCATGTAAGAGTTCTCCTCGATAGCTTCATTTTCCCGCTCCACGCACCTTCAATTTGCGTATCTCTTCCATCCGTATGCGCAATCTAGCCTCAAATCCCTGGTCGCTTGGTTTGTAGTACGTCTTACCCGACAGATTGTCTGGCAGACACTGCATGTCGGTCACTTTCTGGTCAAAATTGTGGGCGTATTTGTAACCCTCTCCATAACCAACATTCTTCATCAATCCCGTCACTGCATTACGCAGATGCAGTGGCACCGGGTCGGCCTCGGTCTCCTGAACATCTTTGATCACCGCTCCGTAACCGGTATAGAGCGCATTTGATTTCGGCGCCAAGGACAAGTACACCGCCGCCTGCGCCAGCGCCAGGTATCCTTCGGGCGATCCCAGAAAATCAAAAGCGTCCTTTGCGGCCAACGTCACCGCCAGAGCTCCCGGTTCCGCCAGTCCTATGTCTTCGCTGGCCATTCGCACCATGCGTCGCGCTAAAAATAGTGGTTCCTCACCACTCTCGATCATGCGTGCCAACCAGTACAACGCGGCATCCGGATCCGAATTTCTCACCGACTTGTGCAGCGCCGAAATCAGGTTGTAGTGTTCTTCGCCGGCTTTGTCATAGCGCAGCATCTTTCGCTGTAGAACATTACCGAGTAGTTCCGTCGTGATATGCCGCGTACCTGATGCGTCGGGCTCAGCGCTGTTCGTACACAATTCCAAAATATTGTAGGCCGTCCGGGCATCGCCATTTGCAAAAGCCGCGATCCGCCACAGCACGTCTTCCAAATTTCCAACGGCTTCTGCGTGAACAGTGCTTTCCTCTCCTGACTCGGTGGAGAGACTTCTGCCGTGCCTCCCCAATGTAATCCGTTCGTTCCCGAAACCGCGCCCTTTATCCGCCAGTGCCCGCTGCAGCAATTCCACAATTTGGGGCGTTGTCAGCGATTCCAGGACATAGACCTTCGTCCGGGACAGCAACGGTGAAATCACCTCGAACGACGGATTCTCAGTGGTCGCCCCGATGAACAGAATGTGGCCCGCTTCGACGTGCGGCAGAAATGCATCCTGTTGCGATTTATTGAACCGGTGCACTTCGTCGACAAACACGATCGTTCGCGAACCGGCGCGGGACTTCTGTTCCGCCAACGCCATCACTTCTTTGATCTCTTTAATGCCGCTCAACACCGCGCTGAAGGACACAAATTCCGCCTTCGTCAGCCGCGCGATCAGCCTCGCCAGCGTCGTCTTTCCGCAGCCCGGCGGCCCCCAGAGCAGCATTGATCCCAAATTGTCTGTTTCGATTTGGACACGTAGCGGTTTACCCGGCCCCAAGAGTTTTTCCTGCCCGACAAACTCATCCAAGGTCCTCGGGCGCATCCGCTCCGCTAACGGCTGCAATCCAGCCGCCGTCTCAGGTTCCGGCAATGATGAAAACAATCCCATGGCCCTTTGAGTTTAGAGCTTTTCCAATGCAAATTCGAATAGCCAACGAGCTTTACTTGACCCTTCGTGCCATCCAATCAGTGGTCGCTGACTACCCGCGACTATTGAACCGCTCTCTAGTTCTGCCCGCTCAATATCCTCGGCATGTAGAACTCAAAAAACCGGTCCGAGTCCGACCGCAGACACACCTGCGCATTCGGTTCGCCTTCTTCTACTTTCGTGCTCCCCTCATCGTTCACCCGCAGCCGCATCGCTTTCGTCGGGCACAGCTCCGGCTGAATGGCGTAGGCTACCGCCACGACATCAAACAGGGTAGGAGTCGGTGAATTCGTGGTCGATGACCATTGCTGCGTCAGCACGGTTAGCGCGTCCGTTAGCGCGGTGCCGTTGCTGAAAATGCGCGCGCGCTCCAATTCCGCCAATCGAATCTGCGTGGAGTCCAGCGGCATCACATACAAGGGCACACCCGATGTAAATACTCTCTTCGCCGCCGCCACGTCGCACAAGATATTCCACTCCGGTTGCTCATGTGGAGTCACAGTCGCGTAATTAAATCCTTCGTATCCCCTGTACACCGACCCGCCCATCAGTACGATCCGCCTCAGTTTTCGGAACGTCTCCGCATCGCGTTCGATCGCCGCTCCAAGATTGGTTTCCGGACCAATCGCAATAAGGGTGATCTCCCCGGGATGCTTGTTGATCTCTCCGAGCAAGAAATCAATCGCGGCCGGCAATTGTTTCTGAGGGCCGCGCAGTGCGTAGCGCTCTTGCGAAAAGGTAAGTTTGCCTTTCACCGGATACTTCTCAGGTCCGACCGCAATGGGAATATCTTGTCGTCCGGTTTCCTCCAATAGTCGTCCAACCAGCCTCGCGCGAAGCGGTGTATTTCCCCATGCTGTAGTTATTCCCAGAATTCTCAGCTCGGGACTTTGCAGCGCCAGCCCAAGCGCGTACGCATCGTCTACGTCATCGCCAATATCCGTGTCGATGATCACCAGTTGAGGCGCAGTCCCGGCAGTCTGCGCAGTTTTCACCTGGGCGTCTGTCATCATCGCAAATAGCAAACCCCAAAGCATCACGCTGCAAGCCACCAGAAAAAATCTTTTCATCTGATCCCCGCTTTTGTTCGGTACAGCCACAGCACTGCTTCAGCCCAAGTCCACAAGTCTGAATGAATAGGCTGCACCCTCTTAAAACAATCTCTATTCTCTCCGCGATCTCTGCCGGTACGCTTCATAAAACAGCACCGCAGCAGCAGCCGCCGCATTCAACGATTCCACCTTTGTAGCCATAGGAATATGAATTCGCTCGTCCGCCGCGTGCACGACTTCTTCTGGCAGTCCCGCCCCTTCGTTCCCCACCAGCAGCGCCATCGGCTCGCACCAATTCACTTCCCAGGGACACAGTGGCGCTCTCAGATCGCCCCTCGCATCATCGTGAACGCACGACGCCACAGTCTTGATCTTCTGCAACTTGAATTGCGTCATCAGAATCGCCAGGGACATCCCGTCCATCACGGGCATATGCAACGCCGCTCCCGCGGAGGCGCGCAACGCTTTTGGTGAAAACGGACTGGCTGTCCCACCCTGTCCCGTCGACGCCGCCACGGCTCCTGTCGCTCCAAACGCGGCAGCTGTTCGCAAAATCGTTCCCACATTCCCGGGGTCTTGCACACCGGCCAGCACAACCAGCAGTGGCCAGTGGCGCCCCTCCGGTGCTTGCCTTAGGTCTTCCATGTTCACTTCTCGCGGCTTCACCAGTGCCGCCACACCCTGAGGGTGCTCGGTGTCCGCAATACTCTCAAACATTCGATCCGTGGTTCGCAGTACGGGGAAGCCCAGCTCTGCCCGATCAATCAGCGGTGCCAGCCGTTCCCGGTGTCGCTCTCCGGATTCGCTGAGCAGCACAGCTTCCACGGTACATGTCGAGCGTAGCGCCTCTTCCACCAGACGTAGGCCTTCGACGCCAACGCTTCCATTCTCTGTCGCCAACCCCCCGCGCAGCGTCAGCCGGAAGGCCTTCAACCAACGGTTATCCCGACTGGTGATGAGACCAGTCGCTGCCGTTGCGGTTGTCCCTGCGCGCCCGCCAGCACCACGCACCGTTTTTTCAGCCCCAGGCATCACCGCGAGAGTAACAAATCATCCTCTCTCCCGGTAGAGGCAGAACACGATGCTCCCGAGCTACAGCCTGTTTTTCACCGGCCCCTTTTCTGACTGGCGAGGGAATTACTTTCACGCGCCCTATCCCTCCGCCCAAGCAACGTCTCCGCTCTCGAACCCATCTATCTTTGTACTCAGACTTGATCGAAGAGGTTTTGACTATCGCTCATTCGGGAGACAATCACGTGCGTCGCATTCCATCTTTTCTCGCGGTAATACTGTGTTTTTTTGCTTGTGCCGTTCCTGTATCGGCGCAGACCATTCCCTCAGTAAAGGCTAAGGCTCTCGACGACTCAGAAGTCACTCTGCCTAAACCTTCCGCCCAGCAGGTCGAGATCCTTATTTTGGGTTTTTCGAAAAAGAGCGGCGATGTCTGCCTCCCTTGGGGCAAACGCATCAGTGCGGAACTTTTGTTGGATCCCCGCGTGAACTACTACCAGATGCCACACCTCGAGGGAGTTCCCCGCATGGTCAAGCCCATGATTCTCCATGGCATGCGCGGAGATCTTACGCCGCAGCAACAGACCCACTTCGTTCCGCTCTACGACAAACAGGACGAATGGAAGAAACTTGTAAACTTCAGTGCTCCGGACGACGCCTACATTGTCCTCGCGGACCCCGAAGGCCGCGTATTCTGGCAAGCCCACGGCCAGTTTTCCGAATCCACATACGTCGATTTGAAAAAGGCCGTCGCCAGCCTGCTCGAAAAACCTGCACACTGAACGTCGCGGGTTGCGATTCTCGAGTTGACCAGGCTCGGGATCGTTCAGACTGCTTTCTGTGGCCGGCTCCTTTTCGTTAGCGCTAGTGGTTTCCGCTACGCCTTCGCATTGCGGAACAGGCAAACCGTGTGGTAGCGTCCTGTTCAGCGGTGAACGCTCCCACTGTGAATTCAGAATAGGTCAGGAACGTACCTTGTCGGCTGAAGTCCTGAAGTTAAGCCCGGAAAAACCAGACCCCCGCTCCATACGTTATGCTGCGCAATGGCTCAATCGCGGCGCAATCGTCGCCGTTCCAACCGATACGCTCTACGCGCTAGCCGCAGATCCGGTCAACCTTGCCGCCGTCGATGAAATTTATCGTGTCAAAGGCCGCCTTGAAACGCGTGCCCTTCCCATCCTGATCAACTCGCTCGACCACGCCTCCGTTCTTGCGCGCGAACTCCCTGACAATTTCTACCGCCTTGCCGAAGCCTTCTGGCCCGGCCCACTCACTCTGGTCGTCGATGCATCCACCCGCCTGCCGCTGAAAGTCACTGCGAACACTCGTCGCGTGGCCCTGCGCTGGCCTAATCACGCCATCGTCTCTCAACTAATCACGGAGTTGGGCGTGCCGCTGACCGGCACCAGCGCTAATATCTCGGGTTCGCCTACTTGTGCCAGCGGCGACGAAGTCTTCCGTCAACTTGGCGATCGCATTCCGCTTATTCTTGATGCCGGCGACACCAACGGAATTATGCCTTCGACCATTGTCGAACTGCGTGGCGATCACTGGTGCATCGGCCGTGAGGGGGCCATCCCTGCCGACGATATACAAGCTGCTCTGGAAGGAAACGAAGGCGCTCTCACCTGAGTCTGTTCGTGTCTTGGGATGCCGCGCCCTACGCTTTTCCCTGTACGAGTTAGACTTGACGATGTCTGCGGCCGCTATCCCTTAGTTTCCTCTACTCGTATCGCCGGCATCTTGCCGGCGCGCACCGGCATTCGGAGCCACGTGAGGATCTTCTCCTTGGGCCTTTTCTCTCATCGTGCCAAAAAATCAAAATCGCCGGTAGGTGTCAGCTGCACCGCGACAGACTCCCGCCGGTGCACGCTGACCACATCTACGTACCATAGCGGCACGTAGGGCGAATCCTCCGCCACGATTTTCTGCAGTTCGCTGCACAATTCCTTGCGCTTCTCGCGATCCAACTCCGCACGAATCGCCAGGATCAATTCATCTACCCTTCTGTTGCGGTAGTGACCGCGGTTCGCACCATTGGGAGGAATCCGTTTCGAGGAAAATACAAGATCGAATACATCAGGATCGTTGTTTGCACCAATCCAGATGGAATAGCTCAATTGAAAATTGCCTTTCGTCAGATCTGAAAACAGTGTCGCCGTCTCCTGCGGCCGCACCTCAAGCTCGACACCCACTTTCTTCCATTGATCCTGCAACGCCGCTCCCAGTAGTCGGGCCTGTTCCTGTGTCGACACCTTTAGCGTCAGACGCATTCGTTTTCCATCGCTACCGCGGCGGTAACCCGCCGCGTCCAGCAATTGTTCCGCTTCGGCCGGGTCGTAGCCGTATGTCTTCACATTCGCTTCATACGCCCAGTGATTCGGCGGCAAAATCCCGCTCGCCAGTCTCGCCTGTCCATGCAATAAGTAGGTGACCAGCGATTCGCGATCTGTGGCCCACGCCAACGCCTGTCGCACTTCTTTGTGCGACAAAATCGGATCCTCAAGATTCATCCCCAGATATGCAAAATTTGTACCTGGTTCATCACTGACCTGCAGTTCCGTGCTCTTCGCCAGGACTGGAATCATGTCTGGCGACAGGGAACTCATCTCCACGTCCGCCGAGCCCTTTCGCAACTCCAGCGCACGCACAATAGCATCCGGCACAATCCGGAAAGTCACTTTCCGGGCATGCGCGGGCATGCCTTCAAAGTAATCGCGATTCATTCCAAGCACTACCGTTTCGTCCTGCGCCTGGCTCACAAATCGAAATGGCCCGGTCCCTACCGGACTCCTGCCGAAATCACTCCCCGCCTCGGCCGGCACGATGCCAACGGCCGATCGCTCGAGATTCCACAAAAATGACGCATAAGGTTCCTTGAGACGAAAAATCACTGTTTCCGGGTCTGGTGTCTCGATCGACGCAATCATCGTAAACGCACCACGTTTCGGCGACTTATTCAAAGGGTCCATCATGTACTCAATGGTCGCCTTGACATCCTTTGACGTCAGCGGCCGGAAATCATGAAACTTGATTCCCGGCTTTAAGTGAAACACATAGGTCAAAGGGTCGGGATTCTCCCACTTCTCCGCCAAATCCCCGTGCAAGTTCATCTGCTGATCGCGCTTCACCAGCCCATTGAAAAGCAGCCGGTCAATGCGCTGCGAAACGCCATCCGTTCCAAACCGTGGATCAAGATTTGTCGGGCCGGACTCGATCAAAAACACAATGTCGCCGGCATCCCTCTTGGCCTCCCGCCCACACCCCAGCAAAACAAGGCACAAGCCAATCAGCGGGATCCGTTTCCTTGGCCGGTTCATCGTTCTGTGTGGTTCACTCATTCTGGTGAGGGTCTGGCATTGCTGCACCCCACGTCCTCGCTCGCGAACGATTTGAGCCACCGAAGCAGCTCATCCCGACACTAAACCGCATTGCTATTTCTCGGGCGCACAGGAAATCTTTCCCAATATCGCCGCCCTCTTCGCACCTGTGGCCGAAGGCAGATTTCCCATCCGACGATGCCAACTCTCATACGCCAGCAACGCAAACGCATAAGCCTCTTTTGCATCCACATTCACACCCAAAGCAGAAGCCGGCATCACCTCGATCGGTTCCAACGCCGCCGCAAGTTGCGCCATGATAACCGGATTATGTGCCCCGCCCCCCGAAACAATCACCTGGTCAATCTTCGTGCGCGGTGCAACGAATCGCCTTAACGCATCCACCACCGACAAAGCCGTGAAAATTGTTGCAGCCCGCACCACATCATTCGGCGAAGCACCGAGTCGCTTCGCGAGTTTCAATAATTGTTCTACATATGCCCGTCCGTAGTATTCACGGCCCGTACTCTTCGGCGGCCGGACCTGCAAGTAATCGTCCTTCAACATCTCCGACAGCATGGCCTCCTGACCACTACCTTGTCGCGCAATCCGCCCATCTTCATCGAATCGCTTCCGCCCCCGAGTGAAATGTGACACCAGCGCATCGATCACCATATTCCCGGGTCCGGTATCAAATGCAAACACCTTCGATACCTTCCCTCCCGCGGGAAGCACGGTCACGTTTCCAATTCCGCCGAGATTCAGCGACACCCTTCCGAGCTTCTTGTCCGAGTACAGGAGCCAATCCACATACGGCACCAGCGGCGCACCCTGCCCTCCGACTGCCATGTCGGCTGCCCGAAAATCTGTAACGGTGTCAATCCCAGTCCGTGCCGCAATTACTGCTCCTTCACCAATCTGCAATGTGGAGGCCGTGGCCCGGCCAAGAAAGGGAACTGCTTTTCCCTGATGAAAGACCGTCTGCCCGTGGCTTCCAATCAGATCAATTTTGGTGGAGGCGACCCGGAACTGCTTGCACGCCGCCAATACCGCATCTCCAAAAACTTCACCCATCCTGAAATTAAGCTGGCTCAATCCGCCAGCGGTGATCGGCCCACCCTCCGCAACTCTCAGAATCTCTTTCCTCACCGCCTTGTCCAGGGGAAACGTTGCATGCGCAAGCAACTCCCCGCGCAGGCTGAAAGCTCCGCCACCGCTCACCCTTGCCAGCGCCACGTCCACCCCGTCAGCCGAAGTCCCGGACATTACTCCAACCACCAACATTGCGTTTTTCCCCATGCGCTCGTTGTAACACACCTCTCCCCACGCATCCATTTGCAGTTCACAGAATGTTTCCTGATGTTTGATACCGGGTTTCTCAGCTCAGCGGTTCGCTTCACTCTACCTGCTTCTTCAAGTCCGCCAACAGATTCAGTGCATCGATAGGTTTCATCTCATCGAGATCTGCACCCCGTAACCTCTCGATCACCGCGCGATCAATCGCCGTAAACAGCACATTCTGGTTCCCATTCTTATGTCCGAACTCGACTGCACCGGGTGAGAGCGTCTCGCTCAACTCATGCTCGCTCTGTTCGTGCTTTTGCAGCACTTCCCGCGCGCGCTCAATCACACTCCTAGGCAATCCTGCCAGTCGCGCAACTTCGATTCCGTAACTTTTGTCCGCGCTACCCGGCTCCACCTTCCGCAAAAAGACAATTTCGTTCGGGGTCTCTTTCACGGACACATGCACATTCTTGACGCCCGGCAGCAAATCTCCCAACTCCGTCAATTCATGATAGTGGGTAGCAAACAGCGTCCGTGCTTTGGTTGTCTTCTGCAGGTGCTCCACCACTGCCCAAGCGATGGACAGCCCGTCAAAGGTCGACGTTCCTCTTCCGACTTCATCCAGCAGTACCAGACTTGCCGGTGTGGCATGATGCAGAATTGCTGCCACCTCGCTCATCTCCACCAGAAAGGTAGACCGTCCACGCGCAAGATTGTCACTCGCCCCGATCCGGGTAAAAATTCTGTCCGTTAGCGGCAACCGCGCTTGTCGGGCCGGCACAAAACATCCCGCCTGGGCCATCAGGACAATCAGTGCCGTTTGCCGTAGGTAGGTTGACTTGCCGCCCATGTTCGGCCCGGTAATCAAGAGCAACTGCTGCGATTTGGGCTCAAAGCACAGGTCGTTGGGGATGAAACGCTCACCTTTTCCGCGCAACAACTCTTCAATCACCGGATGGCGCCCCCCCACGATAAGCAATTCGCCCAATACGTTAAACTCAGGCCTTACGTAATTCCGGTCTGCCGCCAATTTCGCGAAGCACGCAAGCACATCCAGTTGCGCGACGGCCGCGGCGGTTCTTCGCAACCGCCCCGCCTTCGCCGCAATCCCGGCCCTCAACTCCACAAATAGTTGTCGCTCAATCTCCAGGATTCGTTCATCGGCAGCCAGAATCTTCCGCTCGTACTCTTTCAACTCGGGGGAGGTAAACCGTTCCGCATTCACCAGGGTCTGCTTCCGCTCGTAATCCGGGGGAGCCAGATGCAGGTTGGCCTTTGAAATCTCGATGTAATATCCAAAGATATTGTTGAACCGGATCTTCAGCGAGCCGATTGTTGTTCGCTTTCGCTCGCGCTCTTCCATCGAGGCGATTATCTGTTTGCTGTGCTGGCTCAGATTGCGCAGTTCATCCAGTTCCGCGTTATATCCGCTGCGGATAATTCCCGGATCACTTGCCATTGCCGGAGGCTCATCCGCGATCGCCTTCTCGAGGCGGTCGCGCACATCCACCAGCTCGTCGATTTCATTGTATAGCTCACGCAACAAGTCACTGCCGCCGGTAGCCGGTGGGGTCACGAAATTCTTTAGAATCGGTAGCTGCGCCAAAGATTTCCTCAACGCCACCAATTCGCGCGGCGTGGCCAGCCCCAGCGTGATGCGGCTTGTAAGCCTTTCCAGGTCCTGAATCCCGCGCAACTCTTTCCGGATCTCGCCGCGCACCACCGTCTGTTGCAGCAAATGACCAACCGCACTCAACCGGTCTTCAATCTGGTCACGATCGATCAAAGGCTTCAGAATCCACGCACGCAGCAGTCGAGCACCCATTCCCGTAACCGTAGAATCCAGGGCCGCTACCAGCGTGGTTGGACCGCTGGCCTTCGCGTCCTCACTGAAAATAGGGGTCATCAGTTCCAGGTTCCGCACGGAAACTGGGTCAAGCAGCAGGGAATCGTGCTGCTGGTAATACCGGATGTGATCGAGGTGGCGCAGGGCTTCGACACTCGGCCCATCCTCACCCCGTGCCGAGTTTTCTCTCAGGTAGTGCACCACGGCGCCCGCCGCGGAAAGCGCGTGGGGATGTCCGTCCATCCCGAATCCCGTCAATTCCGATACGCCAAATTGTTCGCGTAGAATCCGTTCCGCGTAATCGAGATGGAAAATCCATTCTTCCAACCGCGACTCCACCCCTCCTGCACCTTCCAGCAAGGAAGTCTTCGCCGTTTCGAATAACTGTTGCGGCCGTGGCAGCAGCGTCTCTCTTGGCCGAATTAGCTGCAATTCATCCCGTAAAGCTTCTTCTGCAGTTGGTCCAGAAAACTCCGTGGCCTGAAATTCCCCCGTCGACAAATCCACCAGCGCAAGGCCGATCTTGCATTTCGCTACGTCCTGCCAAACCGCAGCCAGGAAGTTATTCTCGCGCGCGTCCAACACCGACACGTCTGTCGCCGTTCCCGGAGTAATTACGCGCGTAACTTCCCGCCGTACCAGTTTTTTTCCCGGACACGGCAATTCCATCTGCTCGCAAATGGCAATTTTGAATCCTGCCCGAATGAGCCGTGCGATGTAACCGTCGGCCGCGTGATAGGGTACGCCGCACATGGGAATGGGCTGGCCCTTTTCCCGGTTTCGCGAAGTCAACGTGATCTGCAGTTCGCGGGAGGCTATGATTGCGTCTTCGTAAAATAGTTCGTAAAAGTCGCCCAATCGAAACAGCAATAGCGCATGCGGGTACCTCGATTTTACCCCGTTGTATTGCTGCATTAGTGGCGTGGAAGCTTCACTCATCAGATGTGGGGCTTACTCTGTTTGTATCCCCTGTTCCTGTTCGCCCGCCGTGGTATTCCTGATTTTTCACTTTTCCCGAAACTTGAAACTAAGCTCCGCCCAGTTCGCTCTCTAATCCTAGCTGTGTCAGCAAAAACGCATAATCCAACGCAATTTCTCGCAAATAATCGTATCGTCCGCTAGCCCCGCCATGTCCCGCACCCATATTTATCTTAAACAGCAGCAGATTCGCGTCTGTTTTCAATGTCCGCAATTTCGCCACATACTTGGCCGGTTCCCAGTACATGACCTGACTATCGTTCAATCCGGTCTTCACCAACATCGTTGGATAGTCTTTTTTCTCCAGATTGGTGTATGGGCAATACTGCTTCATGTAGAAATAATCCTGTTCCACCTGTGGATTTCCCCACTCCTCATACTCGCCTACCGTCAACGGCAGTGCTGCATCCATCATCGTGTTCAGCACATCCACAAACGGCACATGCGAAATGATCAATCGGAACAAGTCCGGACGCAGATTCGCCACCGCACCCATCAACAATCCCCCGGCGCTCGCGCCTTCGATCGCCAATTTTCCAGTCGAGGTATACCCATGTTCCATCAAATATTCCGCAGCAGCGATAAAATCCGTGAAGGTATTCATTTTGTGATGCATTCGCCCCAGGTCGTGCCACGGCTTTCCGAGCTCGCCACCACCGCGAATGTGCGCCACCACAAAAATCGCGCCGCGATCCAGCAGACTCAGCCGGTTCGAACTGAACGTGATGGGCATTGATATTCCGTAACTCCCATAGGCGTACAGCAAGAGGGGCGCGCCGTCACTGCGCACCGCGCCGTGACGATACACCACTGACAACGGGATCTTCGTTCCGTCCGTCGCCAAGGCATGCAGTCGTTCGCTTCCATAAAGCGTCGGGTCATACCCGCCCAAGACCGGTTGCTGCTTGCGGAGGAAGCGCTTGCCAGTTTTTATCTCGTAGTCGTAGACCGATCGCGGCGTGATGAATGATTCGTAGGTGAATCGTAAATATTCCGCATCAAACTCAGGATTAGCGCCAAACGCAGCGTTGTAGGCCGGTTCCGCAAACTCAATCCGGTGCGAAGCCCCAAGCGCCGAACTGGCTTCTCGCCTCAGATCGACAATGCGCAGATACGGCAGTCCATCTTCCCGTTCACACAAAACCAGATGGTCGCGGAAGCAGGCAATCGCTGACAGCATCACGGTTGGGCGATTTGGCACCACCTCATGCCAACGCGCTCGCGCAGGGTCACTAGCCGGCGCAGTCATCAACCGGAACGTCCGTCCATTGCTGTTGGTTCGCACAAAAAACACGCCACCGGCGGGATCTTCAGAGCTCCCCGGATGATGATCGACCGAGTACTCGTGATCTTCTTCCCGCAACGCCACGGTCTGAAATTCACCGTACGGTTGATCCGCGCGCAGATAGCGCGCTTCACTGGTCGTGTGGCTATTTGCCGCCAGCAGCAGATACGCCCCGCTTCGAGTGCGTTCAATCTCAATCCGGAACCGCTCATCTTTCTCTTCATAGATCAGCGCATCCGCCTGGTCCGATCCGAATACATGCCGGAAAAGCCGGTGGGACCGCTTGGTTGTCTCATCCTCCACCACGTAAAACAACACTCGGAAATTCGCGGACCAAGCCACACTCGTCGCTCGCTCCGCACGAAAGGGGACTGTCTCACCCGTCTGCA
Source organism: Candidatus Acidiferrales bacterium (assembly GCA_963741165.1). Classification (GTDB taxonomy): domain Bacteria; phylum Acidobacteriota; class Terriglobia; order Acidiferrales; family UBA7541; genus Acidiferrum. The sequence goes on from CAVUHB010000008.1 coordinate 368,273, forward strand.
GGTTTTTGACCTCCAGGGTGTACTGCCTGAACCCCGTTGTATCCGTTGCGTAGGCCAATTGTTGATTGTCGTCACTAACCTCAAAGCACCCGAGCCCCAGAAACGAACGCCCCTCCGCCAGCACATTCAGATCGAGCAACACCTCTTCCTGAGACTCTCCGCCTGACGTCAGTGGACGTTCCGCCCTGCGGCAATAGATCGGATACTGCTTCCCCTCGACGGTCCGTGAATAATAGGAATAACCACGTAATCGCGAAGGCACGCTCAGATCTGTCTGTAAAATCCTCCCCAGCATTTCCTGATACAACTTTTCCTGCAACTGTTCCGTTGGCTTTAACACCGAGTCGGTGTAAGCGTTTTCTTCCTCGAGATAGGCCAGCACACGGGGATCTTCCTTCCGTCGGAGCCAAGCATATTCGTCTATGCGACGATCCCCGTGGATGACCTGCTCCACCGCTTCACGCTTGGCTACCGGAGGCTGTGCTCCAACGCCAGTCGCTTGTTCCGGAGAAAAAGAGGTCGCCGCCGAATTGTAGTCGGTCGTCATGGTTCGCTTGTCTGGAGCCCCGAGGTGGGTTTCGGTCGCCCTGCCACTATCCTTGCATTCGACATACTAGCTGAACTCCGCCCCCACGCAAAGACGCCGGATCTGGGTACTGCGGTCGCCGTCCTGCTCGGTCTCAAGTGCCCGAGCGCGCGTCTCTTGGGCCCCTGATCTCCGGCCGCTCAGTTCTGCGCTCTGTCTGCCACCCCGCTACCGCTCACCTGTTCCCCTGCGCTACTCTACTAACGAGCAAACCACCATGCCACGTGAAACCGAAATCAAACTCTTTATCGAAGATCCCAAATCCTTTCGGCGCTCCCTGAAGCGACTTGCCGCCGTGCCTGTGTTCCCCAAATCCCCCCGCGTTCACGAATCCAATTTAATTTTCGACACTCCCCAGGGCGGCCTCGCCAAGCATGGCCAACTCCTCCGCATACGTACGGAAACCCCCACTCCAGAGAACAAGAAGCCGAATCCAAAGACTCCTTCACACCATCTACTGACCTTCAAGAGCCCGCCCGAATCTCTCGCCATGGGTGCGCAAGCCTCCGATTTCCACCCCAATCAATACTCCCCTTCGGGTCGCCGGTACAAAGTTCGCGAGGAGACCGAAATGGCCATTCCAGATGCCGGCACGTTACAGAAGATCTTCGAGGGCCTCGGCCTCCGTGGATGGTTTCGCTACGAAAAATACCGCACCACCTACAAACTCCCCGCCCGCTCGAAATGGGCGCAAGGCTTGCTCATCGAAGTCGATGAGACCCCTATCGGCACCTACGTCGAGCTGGAAGGCCCGGTTGAAGCCATTGACCGGGCTGCTCGCGAATTAGGATTCTCTCCCTCCGATTACATCTTGAAAAACTACTTGGTCCTCTATCTCGAGGATTGCAAAAAGCGAGGGCAGCAACCTGCGAACATGCTCTTCAACGTATAATGCGCTCATTGGTTGCCACCACCTTCCTGGGTAAGGGGGAGCGATTAGATTCTGAATTGGGTGTTCGGTCCTCTGCCCAGCCGCATCTGCTCTTGAATCCGGGCCCTTGGGAGTAGAACTCGTCCCATCCGCCCCGCCCAATACCCATCCTGGTTCGACTCTCTCCCACTTTAAACTCTCAACTTTTAACTTTCCCCGCCATCCTACGTCGCCTTTTTCGAAAAATATTTCCAATATCCCCATTCTCTTCTTGACTTTAATTCCTTGCAGGCTTATTCCTAATTTCGGAGTGAATTTACCACGATGAGCGCGTCCAGCGATTTCGACCCTCACCCTAGTCGCCCTCGGGTTAGGTGCCGCCACTTGACCGCTTTGCCTTCGTTTTTGGGGGGCTCGCGAAGAACTGTCCGCGTGGGAGCATTCACATCGAGCTAACGGTAAGTCCAGCATCGCGCAGTTCTTGCCCGCGGCCGCCTCAAAAGCATCGCGGGTTTTCTTTTTCAGGAGCAGGGTGCCGCGCCCCCGAACTCTGACTCCCCGGAAAGTGTGCCTTTATGCTGTACGCAACTGAACTTATGGGCTCCACCGCCTACGACGCCAACGACAATTACGTCGGGCGGGTCCGCGAATTCTTCATTGAGCCCGCCGAGCAGCCCAATCGCGTATCCCATTTCCTGATCTCCCGCGGACGCTTCCAACCCCTGGTCGCCCGTTACGATCAAGTTTCAAAAGTCGCCCCCGGCCGCATCGACCTGAACGTCAACGAGCGCGCCCTCGATGCCTATCTCCCCAATGAATCCTGGCTCGCGGTTCGCAAAGATCTGCTTGATCAACAGATCATCGACACCGAGGGCCGCAAGGTCGTTCGCGTCAACGATGTCGATCTCACCGAATATCGCACCAACGAACATATCGAGCTTCGTATCGCCCAAGTCGATGTCGGCCTGCCGGGCGCCATGCGCAGGCTCTTCCAGGGATTGGCTCCTTCCAAGATGATCCGCCGCCTGCAAACCAAGCTTCCGCAACGCGCCATTCTCTGGGAATTTGTAAACCTCATCGAACCCGACCCGCTCCGTCGCGTAAAACTCCGCATTACCCACGAAAAGCTCGAAGATCTGCATCCTGCCGATCTTGCCGAAATGATGGAAGAACTTTCGGCCGCCGAACGGCAGGGAATTATCGCTTCTCTCGACGAAGAAACCGCCGCTGCCGTTCTCGCCGAACTCGACGAACGCCTTACCACCCAGATCGTCGAGAAACTCGATCCCGAAAAAGCGGCCGACATTATCGAGGAAATGGCTCCGGACGCTGCCGCCGACCTCCTCGCCGATCTTTCCAAGGAGACTTCCGAGGAAGTCCTCGACGAAATGCCCAACCAAGAGGCCAACGAAGTTCGCGAACTACTCGCTTTCGATCCCGCTACAGCCGGCGGCATGATGAATCCAGAATTTGTTTTTGTCAGTGAGCAGTCCACGCGCGACGAAGTCCTCCAGTGGATGCGCAACCAAGAACTGAACCTCGAGCAACTGGATACCATTGTGGTTATCGACAAGACGGCCAATTTCTCAGGCACCGTCCCTGTGGCACGTATGCTGCTGGCTGCCTCGGAGCAGCTGATGTCCGAGATGAAGACCGAGCCGCTCATCAGCGTACCACCCGACGCCAGCGAAAAAGACGTCTTCGAGCTCTTCGATAAATACAATCTGCGCATGCTCACGGTTATAGACGACCATAAACATCCCATCGGCACCGTCACCGTCGACGACGTGGTCTCCCGGTTAGTCAATGCCTAGCCCGCTGTGCAAACTCGCATCGCGCGCCACCTGGTTTTCTCAGGGTGCCCCAGTCTCTCTCATTGAGGTTCGGAACCTTTCCAACTGTTTTCTTCCTTCTTTGAACTCTCCGCTTTCGACCCTTAACTTTGCATCGGGGTCCTCATGCCCCTGAACCTTACCACCATCAACAACGTCATCGACCGCATCCGCGCCCGTACCATGGATTTCTTTTCCCGCGGCAAGTCCTGGCGCCGCCGCATCGCCCTTTTCCTCGCCGTTCTGGGCCCCGGCCTGATTACCTCGAATGTCGACAACGACGCCGGCGGCATAGCCACCTACACACAGGCGGGCAGCGCCTACGGCTACGCACTCCTTTGGTCGCTCATTCCGATGACCATTGCGCTCTACGTCACCATGGAAATGTGCGCGCGCATGGGCGTCATCACCGGCAAAGGTCTTTCCGATCTAATCCGCGAAGAATTCGGACTCCGCTCGACTTTCTTTGTCATGACCGCTGGATTTCTAGTCGACCTCGGAAATGTCGTGGCAGAATTTGCCGGAGTAGCAGCCGCGGCAGAACTGTTCGGCGTCAGCAAGCTTGTCGCCGTGCCGCTTGCCGCCATAGCCGTTTGGATTCTTGTTCTGAAAGGAACTTCGCGTCAGGTGGAAGTTGTCTTTCTGGTTGCGTGCGGCTTTTATCTCACCTATCTGTTTTCGGCAATCTTGTCAAAACCCGATTGGATTTTGGCAGCCCGCATGACCTTCATTCCGAGCATTCATTGGGACGTTGGCTATCTCATCACGCTCACCGCGCTCGTTGGCACCACCATCGCTCCCTGGCAGTTCTTCTACCTGCAGGCCGGTTTCGTCGAAAAAAAGGTCGGCCCGCGCCATTACCCGCAAGCCAAGCTCGATGTCCTTTTCGGCAGCATCAGTTGCATGGTCATCGTATTTTTCATCATCGTTTGCACGGCGGCCACAATCCACGCTTCGGGACAAACAACCATTACAGATGCGGGCGAAGCCGCAAAGGCGCTGGTGCCGCTAGCGGGGAAATTTGCCGCCTACGCTTTCGCTTTCGGATTGCTGAACGCTTCACTGTTCGCAGCCACAATTCTTCCACTCTCCACCGCGCACGTGATTTGCGAAGGCCTCGGATTTGAAGCCGGTGTCGATCACAAATTCCGCGAGGCCCCGGCCTTCTATTGGCTCTATACCATTCTCATCGTAGTCGGCGCAGGCATCGTGCTGCTTCCGAATGTGCCACTCTGGAAGATCTTCATCTTCTCGCAGGTAGGCAATGGCGTCTGGCTCCCGATTGTCATCATCTTCATCTTGCTGCTCGTTAATCGTAAGGATCTGATGGGCGAGCACACCAATACAGTCCTGTTCAACATCGTCGCCTGGGTCACCGCCGTGTTTATGATCATCCTTACCTTCGTCCTCGTCGGCCAAGCCATCTACCAGGCCCTCCGCCCTCCGGCCACCTGATCCGCCTGGAGTTTATCTCTGCACTATCCGGGCTCTTCCGGCCTGTTGTGTTCCGAACCTTTTGAAATCCCTGGTAGCTTCCTGGCGCGCCCCCGTGCCTCTTCCACAACACCCGATTGCCCTGCACCCGATCCCTGTGTTAACTTTGCGGCGTAAAGAGGATTAACCGGATCGGCTGACTGTGTCCCACTTACGACTCCAACTCCCGACTCTCCCTTCTCTCTCCGATGGTTTCGGCCCTATCACCGCGGAAGAGTCCGTCCTCCTTGAAAAGCTTGATTTAGGCCGCCTACCGCGACATATCGCCGTCATTATGGATGGCAATGGCCGGTGGGCCCAGAAGCGGCATCTCCCGCGCATTGCCGGGCACAGTGCTGGAACGCAATCCGCTCGCACAACCATCGAGACCTGCGCCCGCCTCAAAATCGAGGCTCTAACTCTTTACGCGTTCTCGGTAGAAAACTGGCGCCGCCCCAAAGCCGAGATCGAGTTCCTCATGCAACTCCTCCGCGAATACCTCCGTAAGGAACTGCCACTTCTGCAGCGCAACAACATCCGCATGCGCTTCCTGGGCCGTCCGGAAGAGCTTCCCGAAGGCGTCCAGCGCGACACCCGCGAAGCTACCGAAGCCACTGCCGCCAACACCGGCATGATTTTGAACGTGGCCCTGAACTACGGTGGCCGCGCCGAGATCGTCGACGCCATGAACGCCATTCTGTCCGAGCGTAATAACCAGGAGACACAGCAGCCCGTCTCTGAGGAAGAGATCTCGCGCCACCTGTATACTTCCGATCTACCCGATCCGGATCTCTTGATTCGCACCAGCGGCGAAATGCGCGTCAGCAATTTCCTGCTCTGGCAGATTGCTTACGCAGAAATTTTCGTGACCGAGACTCTTTGGCCCGATTTCAATCGCGCCCGCCTTTTGGAATCTCTCATTGATTTCCAAAAACGCGAACGCCGCTACGGCGGCATAGACGCCCCTCCAGCCTCTGCCGCTCGTTAACCATTTCCGGTTTCCGTACTCTCTGTTGTAAGCACGAGCATTCAAGCCAGCGCTCCTGCTACACCGCAGGCACTTTGAGTCCAAAACCGTCGTCACCCCGACGGTCCCGTTCCTATCGCAGCCGACTGATCTCAACCAATGCGACTTGCCTCCGTTGTTATCTGCTATCCTTCTTGCCGGTAATCTCTAGCCCTTCGCATGGAACGACCCTAAAGGACTTCGCTCTCGATGACCTGGAAACGCGTCGCCACCGCCACCGTCCTGATCCCCTTCGTCATCGCCATCGTCCTGCTCACCAACACGACCGTGGTCGCCATTGCTACCGCCGCCATCACCATCCTCGCCTTGCGGGAATATTTCGCCTTGGGCGACGCCATAGGCCACCGCGCCTACCGCCTCTGGACTATTTTCTGCTCACTGCTTTTATTCTTCGCACAGTGGTTAGTCGCAGAATCCTACATGGGGCCCTACGGGCCTAAAGGTTCTCTTCCGCAGACCTGGAACAAGTACTCTTCCGCCATTCAGCAATCACCGATCGCCGTGATCTTTATCTTTGTGCTGGGAATCACCGCCCTCAGCTTGTGGACCAGAAGACCTCTTGTCGAATCTCTCCCAGCGGCGGGTATCAGCTCGAGTGCTCTTCTACTGGTTGCATTCCCACTTTCATTCACCGTTCGCCTGCATGGGCTTCCATTTACCTATGGCCCGTTCCTGCTGCTGTTCGCACTCGTGCTCACTTGGGCCGCTGACACCACGGCTTACTTCGTTGGCCGCGCGCTGGGCACTCATCCTCTAGCCCCGCACATTTCCCCCAAAAAAACATGGGAAGGTTCTGCAGGCAGCATGATTGGTTCGATTCTTGTCGCTGTTTTGTTTTGGTATTACGCCAACCACCTTGCGAAATTATCCTTCTTCCGGAATTTCCTCCCTTTGTCCCAATTCCTGATCATGGCCGTTTTGGGTAACATCGCCGGACAAATGGGCGATCTCCTGGAATCCGCCTACAAACGCTCCGCAGGAGTTAAAGACTCCGGAGGCCTACTCCCCGGCCACGGCGGCGTACTCGACCGCATCGACGCCCTCATCCTCTGCATTCCCGTGCTCTGGTATTACCTGATCCTCCTCAACCCACCCATCCGCTGATCGCTTTCCTTTCACCCTAGGCACACGGGATTGCGCCCCGATTTCCGCGAGGCCTCATCTTTTCACGGAGTGGCAGGGGCACGATAAATCGTGCGCCTCTGGATTTGCCCGTTCCTGGCACGGCCGTTTCCCGGTGTGCACCTCTACCACTGTTCTTACCCCTACAACTTTACCTATCCCGATGGGTTTAACAATCCAGAACGAACCGCGGTTGCACAATGCTCAAAACTCCGACGAACCATCCCGGTTGTGCAACCGCTTTACTTGTCGTTACCGCTCAAAAATTAAATTTCAACGCCATCTGCAGCACCCGCGGATCTCCCGCCGAGGTAATCGATCCAAATCCGGCGGCCCCCGCCACCACATTCGGCGCATTCAACGGTGGCGTATTTGTCAAATTAAATACCTCCGCCCGGATATCGAGGCTAAATCGTTCCGTAAACATCGTCCGCTTGATCAACGCCAAGTCAGCATCCTGATACGACGCCCCACGCACCGGATTTCGCGAACACGTTCCCAGCGCGAACTGCGGCGTGATTTGAAATGCATCGATATTGAAAAACTCCGCCGTGGTGCGTTTACCGCCCGGCAGGGAAGTATTCGCCACGCAGTCCGGTCTTTGCGTTCCATACCCCGCGAACGCGTTAAAGTTCGTCAGCTGCGTCACCGCCAGTGGCAATCCTGATTGCAGCGAGACGATTCCCGCGATTTGCCATCCACTTGCAAACGTCCCCACCACTCCCGTTGGATTCAGGTTGTGTCCCGGCCCAATCGGCAACTCATATGTCCAGCTCGTCACGAATACGTTCGGAATGTCGCCGTTAGAGACACCTCGATCGAGTCTGCGATTAAACGCGTTCGCTACCGGATAATTCGCCACCGGGCCGGTAAAAATCGAGGAGTCGAACACCGACGACGCATCATCGATCAACTTCGATCGTGTATATCCCACCAAAAACGAAAGCCCGTTCGAATATCTTCTCTCCAGCTTTACTTGAAATGCGTTGTAACTCGAATTTCCAATGTTGTTCCGGAAATAGGTCACACCCGTGAACTCGGGATACGGCTTTATCAGCTGTGCCACGGTGATCTTGGGTTGACCGAGCGACGACGATAGCGGAATCTGTCCGTAAAACGGATTCGCTACCTTCGCCAGCAGCGGACTGCCCGTGACCAACTGTTCCGGCGTGAGCTGGTTGATGCTCGCGTCCGGATCTCCCAGATGCGTTGCCTTCGATCCCACATACGCAAATTCCACCGCCAGATTTCTTCCCAGCTCTCTTTGGATTGCCAGATTCCACTGCTGCACGTACCCCGAGCCCAGATGCCGATCTACGGTAAACACGCCCTGTCCCAACCCGGCGTCCGGAGTCAATCCCACCGGTTGCACGTTCGGACCGTTGGACAACACAAACGCCGGCGTAAGGTTATCGAGCGTCGCCTGCGAGGTCGTCTGCACGAAGGGAAATTGCGGATTGGTGAACGGTGTAGTGATTCCCGCTTGATCAAAGTACGTCAATCCAAATCCACTGCGCACCACGGTATTCTCTGTCAGCATGTAGGAGACTCCAATGCGCGGTCCAAAATCCTCCCAATGCAGAACCCTCGACGCCCGAGGGTAGCCGTTCTGTCCCAGGTAGTTCAGCAGTTGCGTCTGCAAATCGAATACCGCCCCCTGGTTGTGGACTTCCGTTGAAGGAAAATTCAGGGTATACCGCACGCCCAGATTCAACGTGATTCGCGAACTCACTCTCCAGTCGTCCTGCGCAAACCATTCCTGAAACCACGCTCGCGGTTCCATCACGGTTTGCTGTAGATCAATCGAAAACTGCTGCACCTGCCCCAACAAAAAGCTCGCAAGTGACGAACCCGTCCCCGTGACACCGTTCAAATTTGTAAACAGTGTGTTGAAGGCGAACAGTCCCGTAGGCGAGGGCGGCTGTATCACATCCAATCGCGAAATCCGGTTATCGACTCCGAACTTTACGGAATGTCGTCCCCTGGTGTAGGAAGCCGTATCTGCAATCTCCGTCACGTCGGTCCGAAAATAAGACGCTGTATTCGCCGGTGGACCCAATTGCTGATATCCGCTGAGAGTAAAGGTTGGCAGTTCATTGGCAAATGCGGCATCGGTAGGTATCCCCGGAATTCCCAAGCTCTCCGATGGCGGGGCACTCAGCAAGAGCGCCGCGCGATTGACTCTCCGCCGTGTATACCCGGCTCGAAATTCGTTTGTAAAAATCGGCGAAAAAAGATGAACGTAATTTCCCGCGATGGACTGCGCCTGCGTGTTCTGCGCCCCAAGCGCCGCGCCATTCGTCACCACTCCACTCCCGTCCGGCAACGCAGTCACCGGTTCGGTGAAGTCCCGGAAATAGGAATACCGCCCAAATACCTGGTCCCGCTCCGAAAATCGGTGGTCCATGCGTACATCAAACTGGTCCTGATTGTCGGGCTCGTTTCCACGACGCAGGTAATTGTTCGCCAAGCCGCTGGAGGTCGGAGTCGGATACCGGTCGAGCAGGGAAGCGGCTGCAGTATCAAATGAATCCATCGCGATCAGATTCCCCGCATAAGCAAGGTGGTCCGTGGGACGAAAAACCATTCCTTGCCGTACCTGTATGCTGTTTCCATCGGTATCCTTCGTCGTGATCGGCGTATTTCCCGTTGCCACGGTTGTTACGGTCCCCGAAGGCGTGCGATACAGTGGCGCTGCTAGTAGGGCCGAGAAATTGCCTCCGCGCTCGGGCACCGTTGGCACCGTCGAACTCACCACCCGCCCGATCAGTTGACGCGTCCCCTGGTAATCGACAAAAAAGAAAGTTTTGTCGTGTTTGATCGGTCCTCCCAGAACGAATCCGAATTGATTCCGCCGAAATTCCGGCTTGTTCGGGTTCGCCGTCGTCGCAGGCGCAAACAAATTTCGTGCGTTGAGGGCCTCGTTCCGCAAAAACTCAAACACCGTTCCGTGGTACGCATTCCCCCCCGACTTTGTGGTCAGGTTTACCACGCCGCCGTTGAATCTCCCAAAAGCCGCGTTCGAATCGTTCGTTTGCACATTGAATTCGCGGATCGCATCGATAATCGGGAAGTACGCCACCTGGCCTGGCTCCGGTTGAAGTACGGCAATTCCGTCGTACAAATATTCATTCGTCCTTGGTCTACTCCCACTCAACCGTGGAAGTGCCGAACCTGGCGGCAGTGCGATCCCCGGTACCAGCCCCACGAGATTCACGAACGTCCGTCCGTTCAGTGGCAGTGCGGGGATCGCCCGAGAATCGATCACCTGCCCGAGTGTCACGGATTCCGTCTTCAGTAGTGGTGCGTCCTCCTTGACGACCACAGCTGTGGTCACCGTTCCCACTGTCAGCTTCACGTCGACGCGGATTCGTTCTCCCGTGCGCACCGTGATCCCTTCCTGCTGATACCTTTGAAATCCATCCTTTTCGACACTTAGCGCGTAGACCCCCGGTTTGAGATGAGAGTAGTGATAGATGCCCTCCTCGTTTGTCCTGGTTTCATAAGCAAGGCTGGTACTCAGCTCTCGCAGCACCAGTTTTGCGCCAACCAGGATCGTCTGGGCGGAGTCCCGCACTTCCCCGGTGATTTCTCCGTTGCCCGCCTGCGCATAGCTGACCGATGAAAATGGCTCGCTCACCAATAGGAAGATCAGCAGGAATCCCCAAAATCGCAATGGCATTCGGCCCTCACGCGGAAATAGTCGAAGGGAAGCAGTGCCACCGCGCCACGACTTGGCCCAGTTGTGCTCCCCACAGTTGATATACGATTTACTCCAGTACCATACGTAAAGTCAAACCGACTTAATACGTATTATATTTGTCCAAATTGATGCGATTCCGGGTCTAGCCAGCACCCTGTACTTTGTTTACCCTTCATTCCGTTTGCGCCCCGCTCCGCATTCCACTACGCTGTTATCGAACCATGTCAGACACCAACTTGCTTCCCTGTGACGGCTGCGGGCAATTTGCCCCTCCCGCACATATTGCTCGGCGCCTCCAACGCCTCGAGTGGGCCACCCGCTACCGGCCCGTCCACATCCAAACCGTACTGCTTGGTGCCGTCGTTCCGGCCCAACAGGGTTCCTTTCTCTACGCCGACAGTGCCCCTTTCTCTGGCGAGGCAGCGCAACTCCTGGAAGCCCTTCAGATCGCTACGGAAGGGAAGACCCGAGACGATGTATTGGCCGAGTTCCAAAAGCGCGGCCTCTTGCTTGCCCATGTTCTTGAATGTCCCCTCGAAGGCCGACTTTCGCCTGCAGAAATTAACGGCCTCCTTGAAAGGCAGTCGCGACAAACTCTGGTTCGCATCCGCCGATCCCTGAAGCCCAAACGGGTTCTGCTGTTTTCAAACGAGCTGTCCGTTCTGGCCACCAAGCTCACGGAAGCGGACTTCGATGCACCGTTGCTTCTCGACAACGGTAGTCCCTTTAATCTTGCTGAACACGCTGATTCGAATCGCTTTGCTGCTTTTCGGCAGGCTCTGAACCGTGAGTTTTCGTTGCAGAAATAGGAGCGGACGTGACGGCCATCACTGAGAAAAGTGACCTATTAACTGAAAGTGGCACTGGGACGCACATGGCGCTGGATATGTTAGAATTAGGATCTACCCCGCTGTTGCAGAGGTGATTTGTGCAAATTCGAGCAAAATTTGGTGTAGGAATCGGAATCATCATTGTTGCCATGGCCTTTATGGCCTGGCTCGGCTATGGCGAAAGCAAGACCTATTACCACACCATTGCCGAATACCAGACTCTGGACAGCTCGGCACGTGGCCACCGCATGAGACTCGCCGGAACGGTTGCCCCCGGCACAATCAAGCGCTTTCCCAACCGCATCGATTTTGTTCTTGAGGAACAGGGAAAGACTCTTGCCGTCAGCTATACCGGCACGGAACCGCTTCCCGACACCTTCATCGACAAGTCGCAAGCGTTGGTTGAAGGTCGCCCGGGTTCCGATGGCCAGTTTGTCGCCGAGCATGTTCAAGCCAAGTGCGCTTCGAAGTATGAAGCAGCACCTGGCGGGGATAAGCCCGTGCCAGCTACAAACACGCAGCAAAGCAGCATGTAATCTGTAGTTCGCCTGAGATTTTCGAACCTGGGGGAGGGCGGAAGTCATGGATGTATTTGGCTCTTTTTCGCTTCTGCTCGCATTTCTTTGCGCAGTCTACGCTTTCGTCGGTGGCATTGCCGCCATCAAGACGCGTCATCCGCTACTGATCAAGAGCGCGCGCCAAGCCGGCATCGCCACCTGCGCACTAATCTTCGTCGGCACATTCTGTGTCGTCTATCTCCTGTTTACAGACAATTTCTCGATGGCCTACGTGGTTTCGCACAGTAACCGTGACCTTTCCACGTTCTACAAGGTAGCCTCGCTTTGGGCCGGGCAGGAAGGTTCGCTCCTGTTCTGGAGCTTCCTCCTCTCCATCTACGTCATCTCCGTCTTGATCGCCTATCGCAACAAGAACGGCGAATTGATGCCGTATGTCGGGGTCATTCTCGCTGGGGTTCAGATTTTCTTCCTCACGCTGAACAATTTCGTCGAGAGCCCTTTCAAGGCATTAGGCCTGATGCAGGCTAACGGTACGTTTGAGTTTTTCACTCGCCAGGACGGCAACGGGCTTAATCCCTTGCTGCAGTACCCGGAGATGGTTATCCATCCCCCGAATCTTTACTCCGGCTACACCGGCTTCACCATTCCCTTCGCCTTCGCACTTGCCGCATTGCTCGCCCGCTATCCGGGTGAAAAGTGGATCCATCTCACCCGTAAGTGGACCATGATCGCGTGGTGCTTCCAGAGCGTCGGTATCCTTCTTGGCGCGCACTGGGCTTACGCCGTTCTCGGTTGGGGTGGCTATTGGGGTTGGGATCCGGTTGAAAATGCTTCGCTGCTTCCCTGGCTTACCGGCACCGCGTTCCTGCATTCCGTCATGATGCAGGAAAAGCGCGGGATGATGAAGGTCTGGAATGTCTGGCTGGTCTTCTCGACGTTCCTGCTCTGCATCATGGGCACCTTCCTTACGCGCAGCGGTGTGGTCAGTTCCGTGCACGCTTTCGCCAATTCGCAGATTGGTCCGTGGTTTGTCGGCTTTATGGCCTTGGTACTGCTGGTTTGTTTCGGCGCGTATTTGAAGAATCGCGATTATCTGAAGAGCGAGAATCAACTTGATTCCATGGTTTCTCGCGAATCCAGTTTCCTGTTCAACAATCTTCTCTTTGTCGTAGCGTGCATCGCGGTTCTCTCTGGCACCCTGTTCCCGGTTTTCTCGGAATGGTTTTCCGGTTCACGCATCAGCGTCGGCACTCCGTTCTTTAACAAGGTCATGATTCCCATTGGCCTCGCCATTCTGTTTCTCACAGGTGTGGGGCCCCTGCTCGCCTGGCGCAAAACCTCGCCAGAAAGTATGAAGCGCAATTTCGGTTGGCCGCTCATCGTCAGCCTGGTCGCCGGTGCAGCTTTCTACCTTGCCGGTTATCGCCACTTCTATTCAGACATGAGCTTCATCCTGTGCGCATTCGTCTCCTGGACCATCTTTCTCGAGTTTTATCGGGGTGCGAAAGTCATCTCTGCACGTACCGGAATGGGCCTGATCATGTCTGGCCACGAACTCGCCATGCGCAACACCCGTCGCTACGGTGGCTACGTCGTTCATTTCGGCATGGTCCTGATTTTCATCGGCCTCGCGGGTGCCGCCTTTAACAAGGATGTGCAGAAGAGCATGAACTTGGGCGATTCGCTGAAAATCGGTCCCTACACTCTGGTCCTCCAGAGCGGCGATACGAAGGCTGAACCCAACTACACCGCGCAGCGCATGATTCTTGAAGTGATCAAGAACGATCGACAGACCATGATGCTCTATCCCGAAAAGCGCAACTTCCAGGCCAATCAGGAATCAGGCACCATGGTTTCGATCTACTCCTCCTTGCGGGAAGACCTCTACGTTGTATACGCCGGGCAGGATCCGGAAACCGGGATTCCCGTGATTCACGCGTATCTCAACCCACTGGTGAAGTGGGTCTGGCTCGGCGGCGCGATTGTGGTCTTCGGCACGCTGCTGGCTTTAATGCCCAATCGCCGGCCGACCATAGCGCTCGCCGCGGTCCCGGAATCTTCGCCAACCGGAGTTGCGTCTGCTCTTCATCCTTCGGTCACTCTGCGAGAGGGTCATGATTAGGGCCAAGCGTTTCCTCTTCCTCGCGCTCATCTTGAGTCTCGCGATCGTGCCGTTCTGGGTTACCAATCTGTCCGCCCAGTCCGATCGCGCCCGCCAGGTTGGCATGCACCTCAAATGTCTGTGCAAGGGTTGCGATATGTCTGCGGGTGGATGTTCACATCCCGGCGGCGCATTCTCTGGCCCCTGCCCAACCGCCAAGGGCATGATGCAGGAAGTCGACACTCACATCGCCAAGGGCGAGACCGACGAACAGATCATTCAAGCTTTTGTCGCCCAATATGGTTCGATCATCTACGTGGAGCCGCCCAAGCATGGGTTCGGGTTAGTCGCCTGGATCATGCCATTTGCCTACACACTTCTCGGTCTTGCCCTGGTGGTATTTGTAATCCGCAAGTGGCGTAGAGAACCGGCTGCCGCAACTCCAGAATCCAGTGGAACAAAAATTTCTCCCGCCGTTTTGGAACGCGCTCGCGCGCAAGCCAACCGGGAGACCGAGGAATAATCCGATGCTCGCCGCCATATTCACGCTCCTGCTCATCGCGCCAATGGACTACGCCGTACTCGGTGCGTGTCTCGGCCTCGCTGCCGTGGTCATGCTTTTTATTTTCTACATTCAGCCCGACGCCTCCGACCTTGCTCCGCACCGTAGCAGGCTCGATCAACTTCTTGAACGCCGTGATAGCATTTACGAAAATCTTCGCGACCTTAAATTTGAATACCGGGCCGGCAAATATGCGGAAGGCGATTACGAAGGCATGAAAACCAGTTTGGAAAATGAAGCCGCCGTCACCCTGACCGAGATTGAACAGGTCACTGAATCACAGGTTAGGCGCCCGCGCCCAACTCGTCCCGCAGGTGCGGAGCGGGGTACTCGATGAAGTCTTTGCGGTCGCTGTTGCTCACCACAATTCTTTCTTTCACTTTCGCCGCTTTTGTCTTCTCCCCCGCCGCGCAGGCAGGCACCACCAGCGGCACCGTAATGAATCGCACGACTGGCAAGCCCGTGCCCAATGCCGATTTGGACCTGCTCGCCCCCACACAAGGCATGAAGGTCCTGACGTCTGTAAAAAGCGATGCCCAGGGCCAATTTACCGCGACAAACGACGCCATCGGCGCCGGCCCCGTACTCATTCGCGTAACCTATCAGGGCGTAAGCTTCAACACTTTTCTTCCCCCCGGCAGGCCGACGATTGAAGTTGAAGTCTTCGACGTCTCGAAGGACCCCAAAACCGTCACAGTCGTGAATCACGTCGTCATTTTTCAACCTCGAGGCGACAAACTTATCGGCGCGGAAGAGTACGTCGTTCAAAACAGCTCGCAGCCCCAGGTTGCTTTCTTCCGCAGTGAAGGTAATTTTGACTTTCTAATCCCCGAAAATGCCACCCTACAGCAAGTCACGGCCACCAGCACCCTCGGCATGGACGTTCCACAAGCCTCCATTGAAAAGGGCAAGGGCCGCTTCGCCGTAGCCTATGCCTTTCGTCCCGGCGCTACAAACGTCCGACTTTCCTACGAACTCCCTTATCCCGACTCGAAGGCAAACGTAAAACTTCCTGCTGCGTTTCCCGGAATGAAGCTCCTCGTTGTGGCTCCCGTCGGTGTAACGCTTACCGGAGACGGTCTTGTCGCTGCCGGCCAGGAACAGGGTATGCTTGTTTTTTCACACGAAGCGCTGGCGGCTAAAACCGCGTTGACCGTTACCGTCTCCGGTGTAGGCTCTCCGCAAGCCGCAGACGCCAGTGGCGGGGATCCACCACCAGGCGGCATGCCGCAAGAAGGGAACTCGCGCACCGGGGGCCAGGATGTCCAAGCCGTTCCCGGGCGCCTCGACGTTCTCAAGTGGCCCATCCTGATCGGATTTGCCGCGCTGTTTGCCCTGGGAGCCGTTGTCCTGTCCCGCAAACAGATAGTGGTCGCTTCCACCCCCTCTGCCGACGACGAACAGGACGCGGCACCACTGAAGCGGCCTTCTTCCAAAAAGAAATCGGTACCCGTTCCGTCATCTCCCGCACCGGTGGCAGTCAAAGCCGCCGCACCGACCCTTGCCGCCGTAAATGCCGAAGTAACCACTAGTCTCGACGCTCTAAAAGATTCCATCTTCCGCCTGGAATTGCGCCGCCAAGCCGGCACAATCTCCGAGGAAGACTATGCCCAGGAGCGCGCCGTAATGGAAAAGAAGTTACGCGACCTGGTCCGTGGATAAGGAGATTGGCGACGGCCACCTTCAGCTGGCCAGAGTTGATTTTGGCGTTTCGAGTGGCCGGTCATTCGCCCGATTCTTTTGAGTTTGGTTTTCCTAAGGGGATCGGAGCTACAGCCCCGGCATTACCCGCATAACCTTAAAGGGGCTCTGGCCCCGCAGCAGGATGGCAGTAGTGAACCGCAATGGTCACCCGGTGAACAAAATTGAGCTCTTCCACCCCACCACCAACCGGCCTGCGCTTCGAGCACATCGATAAACGTTACGGCGGCCTTTACGCCCTCCGCCGTGTCTCGTTCGAAATTGCTCCTGGCGAATGCGTAGCCCTGGCCGGCCGTAATGGCTCCGGCAAAACCACGCTTCTCCGCATCGCCGCACAAATCGTCAAGCCTTCCGCTGGCAAACTCACTTTCCCCGGCACCGATCCCGCTACTCCCCTCCACGCACGCCCAGGTTACGTGGCCCACACCACGATGGTCTACGACGAACTCAGCGCCGAAGAAAATCTGATCTTCTTTGCCAGACTTCAAAGTGTTCCGAATCCGGAATCCCGCAGCGAAGAACTCCTGCGCGAAGTCGGCCTCATCGATCGCCGCGACTCCCTGGTACGCACCTTTTCCCGCGGCATGCGCCAACGCATCGCCATTGCACGCGCGCTGATTCACAGGCCTTCCGTCCTGCTCTTTGACGAACCCGCCACCGGCCTTGATCCTCTCGGTATCTCCTGGCTCGCCAAAACGCTTGCCGAAGTGAATCGCTCCGGTTGCACGGTGGTCATGAGTCTCCACGGGGAATCAGAAATCTCTGCACTTGCCCGCCGCGCGGTGCAACTCGACGCCGGTTCCGTCGTCGCCGACACCCAGTCCGGCACATCCCTTCGCTCCATCCTCACCTTTGGAGCCGCCTGAGCCCGCCATGAGCCTGCTCTCCAACACTGCTGTCCTGCTCGGCAAAGAACTCCGTACCGAGTTCCGTTCGCGCGAACTTCTGACCACCACCGGCGTTTTTATCCTCATCGTCCTCGTTCTTTTCAGTTTCGCCGTCACTCCCGGCACGGAAGAAGCGCGCCAGTTCGCGCCCGGCCTTTTGTGGCTGGCGATCCTTTTCGCCTCCTCACTCATGTTTCAGTCCTGCTTCCTCCGCGAGCAGTCCAACGATACCCTCAGCTCTCTTCGCCTTGCCGTCAGCGATCCTTTTTCCATTTTTCTGGCCAAGCTGCTTGCCAATACGCTTTTCCTTCTAGTCACCGAGTTCTTCATGCTTCCTTTCTTTGCCATCTTCTACAACATTCGCCTCTGGTCCGAGCTTCCTTATCTTCTTCTGGTCCTGCTCACCGGCAGCCTCGGCATATCCGTTGCCGGCACCGCCATCTCTGCAATCTCCGCTCAGGCTCGCATGCGCGAACTCCTGTTGCCACTCCTGCTCTTGCCGTTGCTCACCCCAGTGCTAGTCATCAGCTCGCTCGTGACCGCAAATCTTCTCGACCGGCAATCCATTGTGCAATGGAAGGGAATTGCGTTCCTCGGATTTTTCGACCTTATCTTTTTGACGGCCCTATGGCTTTTCGGCGAATATCTCTTGGAGGAATAATCCACCATGCCTAAACGCATCATCCTCGGCGCGGTCGCTGTCATGCTGGTAATCACGGCTGCCTACGCTTCTTTTTATATAGCCCCTGAGGAGCGCACCATGGGTGTTATCCAGCGCATTTTTTATTTCCATGCGGCGACGGCTTGGGCAGGCGAAGTCGCCTTTTTCGTTTGCTTCCTGGCCAATCTTCTCTATGTATGGAAGCGCAATCCAAAATTTGATTGGCTGGGGGTTAGTTGTGCCGAAGTTGGGCTCGCTTGTATCACCATCGTCTTGATTACCGGCCCTATCTGGGCGCATCCCGTTTGGGGTATCTGGTGGACCTGGGATGCTCGCCTGACTTCGACATTCGTCCTATGGCTCCTCTATGTTTCCTACCTTCTGCTTCGCACACTGATTGAAGAACCAGACCGCCGTGCCTTGCTCAGCGCGTTATTTGGAATCTTCGCGTTCC
This sequence comes from Candidatus Acidiferrales bacterium, assembly GCA_963741165.1. Lineage (GTDB taxonomy): Bacteria > Acidobacteriota > Terriglobia > Acidiferrales > UBA7541 > Acidiferrum. The sequence goes on from CAVUHB010000008.1 coordinate 386,601, forward strand.
TCGATGTACCCCTGGTCTTCTTCTCGATTCGATGGTGGCGTACCCAGCACCCGGCTCCCGTCATTATGGGTGGTTCAGGCTCTGGTCTGGATCCGACGATGAGCAAGGTTTTCTTCTTCAACGTTTTTGTGATGCACGTGGTCGTCGCGTTCCTGATTGTTGAACGCTATGTTGTCGAGAAGATGAAAAGCGAAGTTGAAATTCTGCAGCGCGAAGTGGAGGCAACATGAAAAATCTGGACAGTGTCTTTGCCGCCTATGTAATCGGCTGGGCCGTATTCTTTGTTTTCTATGTCACTATCGCGAGGCGCACCTCGACCTTGCGCACCGAAATCGATCGCTTGAAGAGCGCATTGCCCGCCGCAAAGAAATAGCCGGGCATCGCCTCTTGGTGCGACGGCTTTACGCTGCCTCCTTGGATTTGGCTCGTGTAGGTGCCGTGTTCTAGCTTGGCGATTTTAGCGGCCACCAGAAGATGGCCGCACTTGTCCTGAATTAGGAATCTCCGCGCCTCTAGGAAAGGGAACGATCGTGACCAGCAACACCAAGAAAAAACGCGTGGGCATCGTCCTTTTCCAACTCGGCGGCCCCGATTCTCTTGAAACCGTAGAACCATTCCTGCGCAATCTTTTTCTCGACCCCGACATCATCCCCCTGGGCCCGCTGAATTTCATCCGCGGTCCATTAGCCCGCTACATCGCCAGAAAACGCTGCATCCCCGTAGCCCAACGCTATAGCCAGATCGGCCGCCGCTCTCCCATCGGCATTCTCACCGAGCGCCAGCGCGCCAAACTCGTCGCCGCACTCGAGCCGTACATCGACCCTGTAGCCGTCACCGCCATGCGCTATTGGAAACCGCTCACGGAAGACGCTGTCGCCAAAATCAAAAAGGAACACAATCTCGACGAACTCGTCCTTCTCCCTCTCTACCCGCACTATTCCTACGCAACCACCCTCAGCAGCCTGAAAGAGTGGCGCAAAGTTTACGGCGAGCCGTCCGACACGCTTCCCGAACGCACCGTAGAGCACTTCTTCAATCATCCCCTCTACATCGAGGCACTGGTCACCAATATCGGTAAAATTCTCCGCCAATTTCCTGACAGCTCGCGCGCACACCTGGTCTTCAGCGCCCATGGCTTGCCGATGAGTTTGGTCGAAAAAGGCGATCCCTATCCCCGCCACATCGAAGAAACCGTTCGCCTGGTCTGCGAACAGGGTGCCACAAAATTTCCCAACTGGCCTAAAACGCACCTACTGTGCTTCCAAAGCAAAGTTGGCCCCGCAAAGTGGCTTGAACCAAGTTTCGTAGGCACACTGGAACGTCTCGGACATGAAGGCGTGAAGGAAATGCTGGTGGTCCCAATCTCCTTCGTTACCGAGCACATCGAAACCCTTCATGAAATCAATATCGAAGGTCGAGCCGACGCCAAAAAAGCCGGGATCGAGCGCTACCGCATGATGCCTGCCGTCGGCGATTCCCCGGCTTTCATTGCAGCTCTGAAAGATCTGGTCCTTCGCGCGGCCGAAGTCCCCGCGGAGCCATCCTCCAGCCGGCAATCCACCACGGTCTGATTGGGGCGCCTCAGCCCCACTCTCCCGTCAATCCGAGCGCAACCGCACCTCTGTCCGTGCCTGCTCCGGCGACTGCAGTTTTATTCGATTTGTCAGGGGAATTGAGAAACTCGGCGCAATCCTACTGTTCAGACACCGCTTCCTGCTTATCCCGCAGGTTGCACAGGTGCCACGACCACACAAACCGCTCCGCAAAAATCACCAGCGCCCCACCCATGATAGCGTATCCAATCGAGGGGGAACTGTGCCGCACATGGTTCCCGGCGCACAAGAGCACGATCAGCGCGACATCGCGTAGCCAGCCAAGCACCACCAATGATTTCACCATATAAGCCTCCAGGGATAGGTCCTAGTACCAGGTTACCCGCCTGCGAGCCCCGTTCAACCGCTCTGTGTTATCCCTGTGCCGAACTCAATAAGCCAAAGAAATGGCCCGGACGGGAGAATTTCCGACCGGGCATTTTACAGAGCAAGCAATCGAGCGAATCGCCCCCCCCTTATCGCACCGCGAATTCGATCCTGCGGTTGCGGAATTTTCCCTCCTCCGTGCCGTTCCTACCCAATGGCTGGGTGTCGCCGTAACCCTTGGCCGTCAACATATTCGAATCAACGCCTTGCTCTATCAAATAGTTGCGGACCGCGACTGCCCGTTGCTGCGAAAGCGCCAGATTCGACGCTCGATCGCCACTGTTATCCGTATGTCCGCCGATCTCGAGTCTCGTCCCTGTGGGAGCCGTTTTGATGGCAAGCGCTACCTTGTTCAGAAACGCATACTCGTCCACTGGAATCTGGGCGCTGCCGGTGGGAAAATTGATCACGTTCAGGTTGACTGCAGAGACTAAATCCTGCGCGTTGAACCCGGGTTTCAGCGCTGCCAGCGCCGCTCCCGCCTTCTGACCCGCCAGGCGAACCTGTTCTTCGCTATTGAATGTCGCATTCGTTGCCACGAGGCGCGAATTCCAGATCCAGTAACCAATGAACCCGATTGCCAGTAGCACCAAAAGTGGCCAGCGCCATGCCGGAGCGCTTGACCTGCGCACCGCATCCTCAGTCGCATAAGCCGCCCGGCGAGTCCCCGCAGCCACTGCACTCGTAGCGCTGCCTGCGTAAGCGAGAATGTCGGGAGGCAGGTGCGTCGGAATGACTCCACCTGGCGCGAGCCTTTGGATCACTTTTGGCAGCATAAACGCCAAGGCGGAAGCGGCAGTACTGGCAGGCAAGCCTGCTTGGGAGGCTACTTTGTCAATCGCGCCGCGTCCGACCGTTGCTTCTAGTGAAGCCGTTGAGAGGGGTGCTGGGCTGGCGCTGGTCAGCCACGAGGACACCATCTCACCGAGTCCGACCTTGCGGAAGCGAGCCAGAAAACCGCCAAGACCGCCTGGCGTTTCCGTGATCATGGCAATGAGGTTGGAAAGCAAAGAAGTTGATTTGGCGGTGCTGATGCCAAACTGGTCTCCTGCCTCCGCCAGGATTGCATCTAAAGTTTCCATAATCTTGCTCCTTAAATTTCCGAGTTTTCGGTCTGCGCAACAGGAAAATCGGGGCGGAAGCGTCGGGCGGAAAAACGCTTGAAGCGTATCAAAATGAACGGATGCAGCAAAGCAAATAGTTCGACCTCACCGCAGGGCGCCACCCGTTCTGACCTTTGATTGCGTTCCCCCTCCACCCTCCTCGCGCTCCTTCCATAGGAGCAATCCAGGGCGTATTTCCGACACTCCTTCTGTCAAGACACCGTCGACGGACTCAAGTCTACGAACCTCTGGCTGATCGTCATCCTTTCTACCCCACTCAAAAACTCCTTCTCTTTCAAATTCTTCCCAGCTAAACTCCTTTCCGGTTTAGGGGATTCGCGCGGCATGCACTGTTTTCCGCTTGCGGTATAATCTCAGTTTCGGTTTTGGGGCCCGAAATTATGAAAGCTACGTATCATCCGGGAATTCACAAATTCTCAATCTTTGTGGTGTGTTGGACTGCTCTGCTCCTCACCGCAGGTGCTCTAGTCACCTCCAAAGACGCCGCCCTTTCCGTCTCAGACTGGCCCACCTCCTTCGGTATGTACTTTCCACCTCTCCGCATGCTCTCTGGTGGTGCTTTCTATGAACATTCTCATCGCGTAATCGCGGCTATTCTCGGCATCTTCATCATCATCTTGGCCTATCTGCTCTGGGAAAAAGATGAGCGTCCCCGCATCAAATTGCTGGGGTTCTTCGCTCTCGGCGGGGTAATCTTCCAGGGAATTCTCGGCGGCTTCACCGTGATCAAGTTGCTCCACTACTGGCTGCCCGTGATGCACGCGTGCACTGCGGAAATCATGTTCGCTATCCTCGTCAGCATCGCTTTCTTCACCAGCCACTGGTGGATGGAAAATCTACCGCAATACGACGACCGCGGCACGCCGCCGATTCATTCCGTCGTCACGCTCAACGCCGCGATCGTCTTCTTGCAGGTGTTGCTGGGGGCTGGTTTCCGCCATCAATACATCTCTGTGAAGCCCCACGTCATGGGTTCCGTAGTGGTCCTCGCCAGCGTTATCTGGACCGCTTCGATCCTTCGCCGCCGCTTCTCGCAAGTGAAAGAAATCTCCCGCGTGCGCGTTGCGCTTCACGCCATCGTCGGGCTACAGATTCTTCTTGGCATCGCTGCCTACTGGTCGCGGATTTCTACCGCCAGCGACCCGCAGCCGATGCCCGTCATGATCACCTTCACCGTCATTCACACGGTAGTAGGCGCACTGCTGTTCGCCACCTCCATCATCGCCGTGCTTTTGTGCTATCGTCTCGTTCCCCGCAAAAGGGAAATGATCTTCGCCACGACACAAGGAGAGGTTCCCGCTCAATGAGCACAGGCGCAGCCACACAGGCCACCCCTCTCGCGTCGCCCAGCAAGCTCAGCGCCTACGTCGCGCTCACCAAGCCCGACGTCTCGTTCCTCGTCCTGATGACCACCGGTGCTGGTTACTACATGGGCGCGGAAGGCCCGGTTTCCTGGCTGAAATTGCTCCACGTCGTCTTTGCCACCATGTTTATCGCTGGCGGCACTTCCGCTCTCAATCACTACATCGAGCGCGAATCCGATCGGTACATGCGTCGCACCGCATCGCGGCCCCTTCCGACCGGACAACTCACACCTCTCGAAGCCTTTCGCTTCGGCGTTCTTCTCTGTCTAGTCGGCGCCATAGATCTTTTCTTCACCGGCGGATACCTCGCTTGCCTTCTGGGCGTAGTCACCAGCATCAGCTACCTGCTTGCCTATACGCCGCTGAAAAAACGTACCATCTGGGCCACCTTCATCGGCGCTATTCCGGGTGCTATTCCTCCAATGATCGGTTGGGCGGCGGCCGCGGGATCTTTGGGAACCGGGGCATGGCTACTGTTCGCCATTCTCTTTTGCTGGCAATTCCCGCACTTCCACGCCATCTCCTGGATGTATCGCGAAGACTATGCCCGCGCCGGCATCCAGATGCTTCCCGTAGTCGACAAGGATGGCACACGCACGTTCCGCCAAATCATTCTCTATGCCGCTAGCCTGGTCGCCGTCAGTCTCCTTCCGTCGCTGGTAGGTCTGACCGGCGTGCTCTATTTCTTTGGCGCGTTGGTCACCTGCACCGCCTCAGTCCAGTTTTGTCTCTGGGCTGCGGCTTCCAAAACGAACTCACGTGCCAAATGGTTGATGCATGTCACGGTGATGCACATCCCGATCTTGCTGGGCTTGATGATGTACGACAAAGTTCCGCGCTGAGCCGCTTTTGGTTTGGGCATCGGTACACTCTTGGGTCGGACAGCCTTGGGTTTACTTTATGTAGTGGCTGGTCTGCGGACCGGATCTTTTGTTCTTGGTTTTCAGGAGCCGCACCCTTTGCTGTCAAGGGGGGTTAAACCAAGGTTTTTTGCAAAACCGTCTCCTGAAATCGGATATCTGATCACCGATATCCGGATCAAATCTCCAGCTGAGAAGGGAACTATTTCTAACTCATGTTCTCCCAAGCCGCCTTAAACGCCGCCCTAAACGGCACCAGTGCCATTCTCCTGGCTTTCGGCTACAGCGCCATCCGTCAACACAAAATCATTCTGCACAAAAGATTCATGATTTCCGCTTTCTCTGTCTCCACTCTCTTTCTGATCTCCTACATCATCTACCACTATCAAGTTGGCAATATTCGCTTCCACGGTCGCGGCTGGATCCGTCCCGTCTATTTCGCCATACTTATTTCCCACACCATCCTCGCCGTGATCATTGTCCCGATGATCCTGCTAACTCTCCGCCGTGCCTGGCTCGAAAAATTCGACAAACACCGCATCATCGCCCGCTGGACCTTGCCCCTCTGGATGTACGTCTCCATCACCGGCGTAGTCGTCTACTTCCTCCTCTACCAGATCTACCCCCCGCAGTAATATATAATCCTCCCCAAAACCATGGTTCTTGCTCCAGGCACCAAACTCGGCCCTTATGAAATCATCGCTCCGCTCGGCGAAGGCGGTATGGGCGAAGTCTATCGCGCACGCGACACCCGTCTCGACCGAACCGTCGCGATCAAGATTCTTCCCAGTCACCTCAGCAGCGATCCCATCCAAAAACAGCGCTTCGAACGCGAAGCCAAAACCGTCTCCAGCCTCAATCACCCCAACATCTGCACCCTCCATGACATCGGCAATCACGATGGCCTTGACTATCTCGTCATGGAATGCGTTGAAGGCGAGACTCTGGCAGCGCGCCTTGCGAAAGGCCCGCTGCCGTTCGATCAACTGCTCAAAATCGGCCGCCAGATCGCTGAAGCCCTCGACAAAGCTCATCGCAGCGGAATCGTTCATCGCGACCTCAAGCCCGGCAACATCATGCTCACGCAAACGGGTGCAAAGCTGCTCGACTTCGGCCTCGCCAAGCCAGCTTCTCCTCTAGCCACACTCGCTACCCTCACCGCCACTACACCACAACGCCTCCCACTTACGCAGGAAGGCAGCATCGTCGGCACATTCCAATACATGTCTCCCGAGCAAATCGAAGGCAAAGACCTCGACGCTCGCAGTGACATTTTTTCTCTCGGTGCCGTTCTCTACGAAATGCTCACCGGCCAGCGCGCCTTCCATGGCAAGAGCCAGCTCAGCGTCGCCTCCGCCATCCTCGAAAAGGAACCCGCTCCCATCTCTTCCCTAAAGCCACTCACTCCGCCTTCTCTCGACCACGCCATCCGGCGTTGTCTCGCAAAAGACCCGGAGGAGCGTTGGCAGACGGCTCGCGACTTGAATCTTGAACTGAAATGGATCTCCGAATCCGACTCTCCGTCCTCAACCCCAGTTGTCCCGGCACCGCCTAAACCTGGTTCGCGCAGTTTCGCTTGGTTCGCTACGGGCCTTTCACTCGCCGCCTTGGCTATCGGTCTTACCACCGGTTATCTCTCGCGCCCAACCGCAGAGAAACGCGTCGTCCGCTCTTCCATCCTACCCCCGGACAAAACTTCATTCGTCGAGAGCGGCACCGCTTGGGGCGCACTCTCTGTCTCTCCCGATGGTCAATTTATCGTGGTTGGTGTTCAGGGAGATTCCGGAAGACCTTCCTTATACGTCCGCGCCTTCAACAGCACCACTGGCCAGTTTCTCCCCGGTACACAGGGAGCCTCGTTCCCGTTTTGGTCGCCAGACAGCCGCTCCATTGCTTTTTTTGCGGACAGCGAACTCAAACGCGTGGGAGTTTTCGGCGGCCCGGTGCAAGTCATTTGCCCCGCACCAGAAGCGCGCGGTGGCTCTTGGAATCAGGATGGAGTGATCGTGTTCGCGCCCACAATTACGGGGACGATTGTTCGCGTTCCGGCCAATGGAGGCACTCCTACTCAAGTCACGAAATTCGATGCCGCGCGCAACGAGAACAGCCATCGATGGCCATCCTTTCTCCCCGATGGTAAGCACTTTCTGTACCTGGCCCGGACAGCGTCCTTGAGCGGCAGCACCATAAATGTTGGTTCGCTCGATGGCATGGAAAAGCACACGGTCCTGACCTGCATTGGCAACGCGAGTTACTCTGCCTCGGGCTATCTCGTCTATCCCAGCGGCGACAACGTGCTCGCCCAGAGATTCGACGCGGACAAGTTCACCCTCTCGGGCGACGCCATCACCATCGCACAAAATGTTTCCAGTAACGGAAATGTTCAGCATGCCAGCTATTCGATCTCTCGCACCGGTATGCTCGCTTTTCTGCGAAGTGCCGGCGCGGGCCACTCCACTTTGAAGTGGATCGATCGCACCGGCAAGATGGTTCGCCTCATTGATCAGGAAAGTACCTTTTTCGCTCCTGCACTCTCTCCTGATGGCAATAAACTGGCTGTCTCCATCATCGGCGAACAAAATCTGGCCGATACGGATCTGTGGATTTATGACCTGAAGACCTTCGCCAAGACACGCTTCACGTTCAGTTCTTCCGCAGGTACGGAAAGAAACCGCTTGCCGGTATGGTCCCCTGATGGTGCTCGCATCGCGTTCACCTCTTTCCGCGACGGCCACTACCAGATGTTCGTGAAGTCTGCCAACGGCATGGGGCAAGAAACACCTGTCTATCCTGGAGAAGGGCAACGCTATCCCATGTCCTGGTCCCGCGACGGTCACTACCTCGTTGCCCTGGAAGAAAGCTCTGTGAATGGCCAAGGTAGAATCATGGTCATTCCCATGACCGCTGGCGACGAGAAACCTTTCCCTATCCTCCCCGGTACCTCCGGAATCACCCTGTTCAGTTTTCCAAAGATTTCTCCCAACGGTAAATGGCTTGCCTACATGTCCAGCGAAACAGGTCGCGCGGAAATCTATCTAACGACTTTTCCTAAAGGGGAAGGGAAATGGCAGGTTTCCACCAACGGCGCCGTAATGCCTCTTTGGAGCCGCGACGGCCGCGAACTGTTCTTTTTTGCCCCAGACGATCATTTGGGCTGCGCGGCGATTTCATCCGAACGAGATTCCCCCGCGATTACGAATGTCCGCGACCTGTTTTGGGTTCCGCTGGTAGCTTCATCCAACTGGGCTTACGACATCTCCAATGACGGGAAGATTTTTCTCGTGAACACGGTCATCAATTCCGCCGTCGCCGAACCCATCTCCCTCGTAGAAAACTGGGACGCAAACCCGAATCTAAAATAAAGATCCGGCCGATCCGTGTTTGGGTAGCAGAAGGAGCGCATCGGTTCCTCTGCTCAACTGGCCGTAACCAGCAAATTTCGCCGCATCTGGTTCTTGGCACGGAAAATCATGCACTTGACCGCGGGAAGCCCTCGATTCAGTTTGCTGGCTATTTCGGAGTAGCTCATATCCTTGTAATATCGCAGAATGAGCGGAACTCGATGATGCTCGGGTAAGCTACTCAGCACGTTCTTTACCCTGCGTTGCTCTTCACTGTCAAGCACCTGAGAGAGTGGAGATTTCATTGTCCGGTCCGCCATCCCAGCCACTTCTATTCCTCCGACCGACGCGGCTTTTTCGAGCTTCATCTTTCGCAATAGATCGATACAATGCCGTCCTGCCACTTGCGTCACCCAAGGCCGGAAGGGACGAGATTCATCCTTTTGTTTGAGGACTGTGCGCAATTTCATAAACACCTCGGCCGCGGCGTCCTCCGCGTCTTCCGGCCGCCGGAAGAATCTCCGACAGACTCGCAGCACGTGCCGATAGTGAACTGTATACAGCCTGCTCAGCGTTTCGGGACACGCGTGGAGAGCGTCACCCTGTGCGGAACTGAGATCCGATTGATCCACCAGCATCGTGTTCATCGTCGTAGCCATCTCTAGTCCTTTCCCTGCGAAGCTAGACACACCCCTGGCGTTAGGCCCGTGTGTGAGGACTGTTGGACCTAAGTGCTTAACTCAGCTCAGTCGTTTGAATCCTCGTGCTCCCCGGCCGGCCTTCTGCGCTCGGCGCGCCGAACTGCTACCGTGCTCTGTCGAAATATCACTGCCGCCAGCACGGGAGTCCCGACCCCGGACTCCGCCACGTCTGCGCAGGACCAGCAGCGTCACGTCATCTCCTGGCGTACAGGCATCAGCAAAATCTAGTACCGCTCCTAGCGTAGAGAAAAGTGCCAGATTGGCACTGCTGCCGCTGGCTGCTCCCGCCGCATTCAACAAACGCTGCATATCAAATTCCTCGTCTTCGGAATTTCTGCACTCGGTAACGCCATCGGAATGAGCGATCAGCATATCGCCCGGATGCAACGTAACGCTTCCAGTCTTGAACACCCCGCGCGCGAGCGCACCCAACATCGGTCCACCCTCGTCCAGCTTTTCGACCGATTTGTCGTGCCTCATCAGCACCGGTGCGGGAAGGCCAGCATTGCAATATAAAATTTCGCCGCGCAGCGGATCGATTCGCGCGAAGAATAATGCCGTCAGTGGCGGCTCGCCAGCGTCCTGGCAGAGCTCGCGGTTAACCGCGGCAACGGCCTCTGACGGGTTCTTGTGCTGCCGCGCACAGCGCTGAATCATGCCCATCAGATGGGCCACCCAAATTCCCGCGGTCAACCCCTTTCCTGCAATATCACCCAGAACGAGTCCAAGGTCGGAGCCCAGTTCCAACACCTTGAAAAAGTCTCCCGAAAGATGTCGCACGGGAAAAATCTCGCCGGCAATCTCGAATTCACCCCAATTGAATTCCCGAGGTGCGCACAGTCGCCGCTGTATTTGGGCTGCTTCGAATATGTCTTGTTGCAGTTTCGCATGTGCACAGCGCAACGTGGCCAGTTCGTTCACGAGTGTGGACGGTTCACCGTCGAGCGAATCTCCCTCGGCGGCTACTGCAGGCGTGGCTATCCACAGGTCTTCGCATGCGCGCTCCTGGGTGACCACACTTGCAAAATTGGCTGGCGCGATTTCCGGTTTCCATTCCCTCAGTGCCATAATTGTTGCCTCATCCTATAAACCTGTAGCCAACCCCGTGAACGGTCAGAAAAAATTGCGGCTGCTCGGGAACCGGTTCCAACTTCTGCCGGATACGCACGATGTGCGCGTCCACCGTCCGAGTGGTCGGAAAATTCTCGTACCCCCAAACCTCATCCAGAAGTCGGTCACGGCTCAGCGTTTCCCCGGAATGACAAAGAAAGTGCTTCAGTAGTTCAAATTCCTTGGTCGAAAGCTCTACTGGTTGCCCACCGCGCAGCACCTGATAGGCACGCAGGTTCACTTCGACGTCACCGAACGAATAGCGATCTTGGTCTTTCGGTAGCGTCTGGGTACGTCGCAAAACGGCCTTTACGCGAGCCAACAGTTCCCGGATCGAGAACGGTTTTGTCACGTAGTCATCCGCTCCAAGTTCGAGCCCCACGACCTTGTCCACTTCCTGGCCACGTGCCGTCAGCATGATGATCGGAATGGAAGGACGCTTTGCCTTCAACTGCTTGCACACATCGAGCCCGCTCATGCGAGGCATCATTACGTCGAGCACCACCAGGTCCGGCGAATCCTTCAGGGCGCGCTCGAGCCCTTCCACTCCATCGAGCGCCGTTGTCACCTGAAAACCTTCGTACTCGAAATTATCGCGAAGCCCCGCCACCATGTTCGGCTCATCCTCGACGATCAATATCTTCGTTGTTCCCATTCCATCTCCTTAGTGCTTCGCCCGGTGCCTAGCTTCGCTCAATAACCCAATTCGTTCATGCCATTGCGGCGCTGGTCCGTGCGTTCGGATCCAAGGGCAACGCGATCGTGAATTTACTGCCCTGATCAGGCGCGCTTTCGACCAGCACGTCACCTCCATGAGCCCGCGCGATGTGCCTCACCAGGGAAAGTCCGAGTCCTGAGCCTTTGACGTTGTGCACAAGTGGATCTCCGCACCGGTAAAACTTTTCAAAAATCTTTTCTTGTTCATTTGGCGCAATGCCAATGCCCCGGTCGCGGACCTCCAGATTGACGCTCCCGTTCGACCGGTAAAGGCTGACACCCACAAATTTTCTTTCTTTGGAGTATTTCAATGCGTTGTTTACCAGGTTCAACAGCGATCGTGCGATAGCTTCCCGGTCTACATTCACCGGCGGAATATCCGAAGAGATATTTTCCTCAAAGGCGAATCCGTTTTGTTCGATCTGGAAACGGTAAGAATCCAGGGTGGAATGAACCAGCTCAGCCAGGTTCGTTTCCTTGAAATCGTACTCCTTGCGTCCCGCTTCGATGCGCGAGAAGTCCAGGATATTGTTGATCAAAGCGGTCAGCCGTTCGCTCTCTTCGCGGATAATCCGGAAATATTCCTGATATTTTTCCTTGGCGTTCAGCCGCCCTAATTCCAGAGTTTCCGCATACAGGCGGATCAGGGCCAGGGGGGTGCGCAGCTCATGCGATACATTGGCGACAAAGTCCGATTTCAACCTGGCCAGTTTCATTTCTCGCGAAATGTTCCGGTAGGTCAACAAAATACCACCGATCATCAGCAGCGAAAGCCCTCCCAAGATCGTGAAGTTGTATCGGAGGAACCGCGACCCAATATCGGCAATCGTGGTCCCGGGGTATTTGATTCCCAGAGTCAAGTAGGGGAAGGTATCTGAAAATGGCCGCTCCACTTCCGGCTTGCCCCCATCCCAGTTCTCAGAAGACACCCATGGCGCATAATCCTTGCGCGGGCGTACCATCATCGCCGGCGGATTCGGATCGGCCCTCAATACGCTGCTCTTGCTGTTCAACACCGCTTTCAGCACGCCCGGGAAAAAGTTGTCGCGCAGATAATTTTGGTCGAATCCGACCACGCCCACCACAACATGATCTTTTGGCACCCCGGGCGGGATAAAGTACGCAACGTTCCAATAAATGTGTTGATTGTTTCGCTCCACCCACCCGTCATAGAAACTCACGGCCGGTTCATCTTTCTCCTTCAGCATGTGGATGTGCTTGGCCAAGTCGCCTGCTTCCAACGGGAGCCACATCGTCACGTCCTTGATCGATTCGTTAGCGTAGGTGCAGTATTCCGGATCATTTTCATGGCTCGGCTGCATGGCGCTGACCAGCATGTTGGTTTTCTTGTCATACAACATCGCCATGACGAACTCAGGATGCTGCCGGAGCATCTGTTCCAACTTGGATTTGATTTTGGGGCCATCCTCGGGATTTGGGTACTCTTCGCGGGCGGAAGAAACGATATTGTTGGCTTTTTCCCAGCTTTTCTTTTCTACAATCTTTAAAACGTAGGAAAAGTCGCGCTGGATGGCCGCTTCGATCGCTTTGTCACGCTGAATGTTTTTCAGGTTCCAGATGCTGAAGCCCATCAACGCCGCGGCGGGAAGTACTATAGCCAGTTCCAGAGTCAACAGCGTCCGCGTGCGCTCCGTTAATTTCCACTTCTTTAGCATTCCTCGCCTCGTCAACTCCAAGAACCACTACCCACCATGACCAGACTATAAAGAACCGCCCGGGCCAATGTGTCAAGGCGTAGCAAAGGATTGTAAAAGATTGTAAACGGACCCTCTGAAGGGCACTCCAGGGCGGTGGAGCTCCGGTGTTAACCGTTTGTGCCCCCTCGGGACCACGCTTAGGACCCCTAGGAGCGATTCCTGCCTAATTCGCTCCCTGATTCTGGCCGGATCATGCCGGCCGTACCCACAAAATTAGCACTGCCGCCCTTTCGGCGTCCTTGCAACCTCGCAGCAGCGCGGACAGCGGTTTAGACTCCATTTCATTCAATTCGGCGGCCCAGATCCCCTCCACTGCCCGAAGATAGAACTCTCAAACCCATCGCTTGACCAGAAAAGCACCTGGGGGGTCGCTCGACAACCTCACCCTGTACCAGGGTATTGTGCTGTATCTAGCTTCCTCCTTCGCGGCCAAATCCTACCCACCGTAAGTATTCTTTATGGTTCCAACAAATTGACGGCGCGCCAGTAGTTCTTTTCTGTGTCACGAACCGATCAGGAAGGGCAAAAAAAGTAAGATGCGCAGTATGAATTCATCTGAGTTCGGGCTACTGCATCAGAAGACTTTAGCCCATTTTCTAGTCGACTACTTCAACGCCTTAATCACCGCGTCGGTAAACTCTTTCGTTCCCGCTTTACCGCCAACATCCTTCGTCACGTGTTTGCCTTCGCGATACACCCTAATCAAAGCCGCATCCACCTTTGTCGCCATCTCGCGCTCGCCCAGATAATTCAGCATCAGCACCGCGCTCATAATCAGCGCCGTAGGATTCGCCAATCCCTTGCCGGCAATATCCGGAGCCGTGCCGTGCACCGCCTCGAATATCGCGCACTCATCCCCAATATTTCCGCTCGGCACCACACCCAATCCGCCTACCAACCCCGCCGCTAGGTCGCTCACGATATCGCCATAAAGATTCGGCAAGAGTAAAACATCGAACTGTCGCGGGTCGATCACAATCTGCATGCACGCGTTATCGACAATCAATTCCTTATACTCGATGTCCTTGAACTTCTCCGCCACCGCTCGAATTGACTTTAAAAACAACCCATCACCAAGCTTCATGATATTCGCTTTGTGAATCGCGTGAATCTTTTTCCGGCCGTTCTTCCTGGCATATTCAAACGCAAACTTCGCAATCCGCGTCGACGCCTTCTCGGTAATTATCTTCAGGCTCTCCACCACACCCGGTACCACTTCGTGTTCCAGTCCCGAGTACAAATCTTCGGTGTTCTCCCTCACGATCACCACGTCCACATTGTCGAAATGTGATTTCACTCCCGGTACATTTTTCACCGGGCGCAAATTCGCATACAAATCCAGGCTCTTCCGCAGCGCTACGTTCACGCTGCGCGCTCCGCCCGCCACCGCCGTGGCCATCGGCCCTTTCAACGCCACGCGATTGTTCCGCACAGACTCGATCGCCGCGTTATTCAGCACTTCCGCCCCAGTTGTAGCCTTGTCCGTATTGGCGGCGCGCGCCCCCAACTCTTCCCAATCGATCTTTACGCCCGCAGCGTTCAGGATCTCTCGGGTTGCGGTCGCAACTTCCGGCCCAATTCCTTCACCAGGTAACAATGTGACTTTATGCCTCATAAGTGCATCCTATTTTAGGTGAAGCGGTTCGCGTTGTCGAAGCCAGCGGCGAAGTATTGTTCCAGAGCTTCTTGATCTCGGGTCGCTCGCATCGGCTATCCTCTGGTCTCATGCTGTTTACTTCGCTGCTACACCAATTTGCGTTTCCCTAGCATGTGCTATACTGAGTTTGTACATTTTGCTGCGGTGAACCCCGCGGCCGGAGGCCAATAGAAAATGATTAACCTAACACCGACCGCCGCTGTTAAGGTCAAAGAAATCATGAGCATGCAAACCCCTGTACCCGTGGCGCTGCGCGTCGCTGTGGTAGGTGGTGGCTGCTCCGGTTTCCAGTACCACATGGCATTTGAGAATCAAACTACCGAAGCGGATGAAGTTGTCGACTTCAATGGCCTCAAAGTCGCCGTTGATCAGATGAGTTCCATGTACCTTGATGGTGTCGAAATCGACTACGTCGAAACTCTCGAAGGCGCGGGCTTCAAGTTCAACAACCCCAACGTCAAGAGCACCTGCGGCTGCGGCAGCTCTTTCAGCGTCTAAGAGTTAAGATCATCAACGGTTTTCAAAGGGCGGCCATGCCGCCCTTTATTTTGTCCTACCTGATCTCTAACGGCGACCTCGAGGTCGCTAGACTCACAGCTTGCCACTCCTTGCGTCCCGTTTGCGGCACAGCGACACCCGACTCTGCTCGCTAGTTTGCTTTAGGCCATCCTACCGCTTTACAACCACCATCTCTCGGTTCACAATACCTCTCCCCAGGAGGCCTCAATGGACACTAAAAAGGTGGTTCTCGTCACTGGCTCCAGCACCGGCTTCGGCCGTCTCTTCGCGGAAACTCTTTCCCGCCGTGGCCACACCGTTTTCGCCACCATGCGCGACGTCGACGGCCGCAACTCTGCAAATGCATCCGAGATCCGCGAACTTGCCAAAAGGGAATCGCTCCCACTCCACATCCTCGAAATGGATGTCACCGATGATCTCTCCGTCGAACAGGCCGTCCGCACCGCCGTCGAACGCGCTGGTCGCATCGATGTGGCCATCAACAACGCCGGCTATGGCCTCGTCGGTCTCGCCGAAGCCGTGACCATCGAACAAGCCCAGCGCATCATGGACACCAATTTCTTCGGCTCCGTTCGAGTGAATCGCGCCGTTCTACCTTACATGCGACGACAACGGGGCGGCCTGCTCCTGCACATCAGCAGTGGTGCCGGGCGAGTGGTCATTCCGTCTTTTGCTTTTTATTGTGCCAGCAAATTCGCCATGGAAGCTCTAGCTGAGGCCTACCATTACGAACTAGCCCAGCAGGGGATTGAATCCTCCATCGTAGAGCCCGGCGCGTACAACACTCCCGTTTTCGGCAACATCGTCATGGCCTCGGACCACTCTCGAACCGAGACCTACGGCTTCGCCAACAACATCCCCGGTAAAATTAATCAGATACTCACCAGTTCCGCCGCTGATCCCCAAGAAGTAGCTGACGCCGTCCTCCGCATCGTGGATACACCAGCAGGTCAGCGTAAACTGCGCTACCGTATCAGTCCCGCCGATTTTGGTGTCGATGCCATCAACGACGTCTCCGCCAGCGTTCAAGCTCGCATGCTCGAAGCCTTCGGTCTGACCGCCGATACCACCTTGACCCAGCGTTCCGCCGCCGCCACCGACTGATCAATAGCCACTTTTGCCCGGAGCCTTCTACTCGCGTTAGCAAAGTACAGCGCTTCCGGTTTGATCCGTCCCACGATGCAAGTTGACAGGTTAAATGCAGGCCTCCCCGCGGTTAGACCATTCTAGTTGGACCGTGTATGGGCCCACCGATTTTGTCTTCCACGCACAAATATCACCAATCTCGCCGTTGTTATCGTCGTACCAGCCCTGTCCGGGGATGGGATCGGTGATGGCTTCACAGAGTTCGTGCGAAGAGGTGGATGTGAGTGCATCGAGAAAGGCAAGTTCACCCTGACACCCGGTACAGCCGGGAAATGGCATCACGGCGTAGAAGAATCCGTTCGCCGTATCGTGATAGCCACAGAAATCAGCGCAGGACGCAGAGCCACCTAGCGTAACTTGCGTCCCCGGTGGGAGGTAGACGAAGTAGAGAGTGTTCGAATTGGGCGGGGGTAGAGTACCGGAGGAAATCTGATTTTGCAGCATGGCCTGGATTGCCGTATCCGCCAGTGAAGTACCGGGCTCGGACGTGGTCAGGACGATGGTACCCGTACGCGTGCCGTGGCCGATCGTTTTGCCGGGCGCGCTGTACTCGCCAAGTTGCTCGAGCAAGCTGCTGGTAAGAATGAAATCGAAGAAATCGTTAATCTTCACAAGCAGAGATGAATTCACGGAATCCTTCCATACCTTGCCCCAGAAAATTGTGAACACTTCGACCCTGGTGAGTACTGGACCGTTGCGGTAGGTCAGATGCGGCACTGGTCCGACGGCTTCGCGAACGTGAGGACGCAGCGGCACGATGCGAATCGGATGCTGCGTCTTGTTTTTAGCCCGGGAGGTAGCTGGCGATTTCTTGCGTACGGGACGCGTCGGCATGGTTGGCTCCTAGCCCGGCTTGCTCGAGAAAAGAATTGGGCTGGGGAGAAAGGTGCACGCCGGAAGCTTCAGGCTAGCGAACTGAGACGTTACTGTAAATGGGACTCGCGATTGCGCAAACAGGTCCTTTGTGGATGGGAGGGATGTGGAATCGACGTAGCTCACCCCAACGTGTTCCCGCCTCAGCTAGATGGCAACAGTACTGGCGATGTGAGAACACGGTGGCAACGAGGAGGGCAGTATTCGCAGATGGGGCATTGTCATTTCCGTGCTCTACGCCGGGACGGTGTTGGTAGTTTTGGCTCCCATCGCGGTGCTTCTCTCTGGAGCGGCAGAAAACAGTAGGTGGTCGACCCTCCTGCGGGCGGTACACGACACGTATGCCGAGGGACTGACATGGTTCCTGATTGCCACCATACTGCTCAGCAAAGTGCTGCTGCTGTCTCTTTCTGTCGATACGACGCAGAAAAGACTGAAGCCAAAGACGCAGATTTGGGTTTTGTGCGCAGTAACGGGCGCGCTGACGGCCATGATGGCTGGGGGAATTTACTTGAGTGTGGGTGTCGCCCTCCGCGGAGAGCAGTTCTTGACTTATTTGGATTCGCCGGGACTTACGCAAGTGGATGTTGTTCTGCTATTCGCGGGAATATGGCTGGTGTGGGGGATCGCGGTCTACATTTATTTCAGAGATAAGTCGGACGCGACGAACCGCGTAATTTCCTGGCTGCTGAAAGGCAGCGTCCTGGAACTGCTGATCGCGGTGCCATGCCATGTGATCATTCGGCGAAAAGAACATTGTTGCGCCCCCGTCGTGACGAGCTTCGGAATTGTGACGGGCGCAGCAGTCATGTTGCTGTCGTTTGGACCGAGCGTCCTTTTTCTGTACAAAAAGCGGCTGGACGGATATAGGAGAAAGCAAGGGCCGGCTGAGATACAACTTACGCAGGGATTCGCAGGACGGCTTGGTTGGCGGCAAAGTGGGCCTGGCTTGAACAAGAGCGAGCGCAATCCCCCGCCTTTAGGTGCGGGGTCAAGCGAGAAAAGGCTATACTGCTAATAGACATCTATTTACAAACAAAAGGCGAAAGAGTAGCATGTTCTCCTGATGCTTGGATACAAATCGAACAACAACGTCGTTTACAGCAACAAATACCATGTTTCTTTCTGCCCCAAATATCGCCGCAAAGTTCTTGTGGGTGCGATAGCAAAACGACTGTTTAAGTTGATACATAAGGCTGCCGCGAGATATCGAGCCGAGGTCATCGCGTTGGAAATCATGCCAGACCATGTTCACCTGTTGGTCGAGGTAGACCCACAGTTTGGGATACACCGTTTGGTCAAATACATCAAAGGGGTAACGTCGCACGATTTGCGGAAAGAGTTCCCCAGCCTAACATCAAGGCTGCCCAGTCTGTGGACAAACTCGTATTTCGTTTCAACGGTCGGTGGGGCACCACTGGAAGTTATCAAGCAATATGTGGAGAACCAGAAGAAAGTATGATTCAAGCGCAACTCAAACTTCGGCTCAACAACATACAGGAAGCCCGATTGGTGGGCTGGCTGTGGAACCTGACGAGTGTGTGGAACTGGGCTATTCGCAAAATCGAACTCGACGCCAAGGACAAGATTTATCACGGTGCGAAAGATTTTCAGAACCTGTTAGCGAACCACGGGGAGAAACTTAAAATCCCCAGCCATACGCTGCAAGGCGTTCTTTCACAAGCACATTTGTCATGGACTCGTTGTTTCAAGAAGCTTGCGAAGAAGCCCCGCTTCAAAGGCGTGCGGAATAAATTCAGCAGCATCCCGTTCCCCGACCCCATCAAGCCGCCGAAGGGAAACCACATCCGTATCCCCGGTCTTGGTAAAGTTCGCTTCCACAAGCAGGAACTGCCGGAAGGTAAAATCAAATGTGGTCGCATCGTTCGGCGTGCCAGTGGCTGGTATCTGTGTTTGTGTATCGCAACTGACCGGGAGCCGATCGAGCGCAAAGACTCTGGAAAGATTGGCATCGACCCCGGTTTCACAAGCTTGCTGACCATCGCCGCACTAGATGGGCAGTGGGAAAAAGTAGGACACCCGCGAGAACTGGAAGCCACCGAACACCGCTTGGCGCAAGCACAGCGCGGTCACAACAAAAAGTTAGCGGCTCACTTGCACGAACGTAGAGCGAATCAAGTCAAAGACCGGAACCACAAATTGTCGCTTCGACTGGTTCAAGAGAATGTTGTTATCCGCTTCAGCGGAGACAATCACAAGGGCGTTGCCCGAAAGTTTGGGAAGTCCGTTTCAAGTTCCTCCCACTATCAGTTGCGTCAGATGCTTGCGTACAAGAGCCGTTCAGGCGGTACACAATACGACGAACCTGATTCTAAGTTTTCCACCAAGACCTGCTCTGACTGCGGTGCCTCTACGGGGCCGACAGGATGGGGTGGGCTTGCGGTAAGGCAGTGGCGTTGCTCATCGTGTGGAACGATGCATGACCGCGATGTCAATGCGGCTCGTAACACGCTATTTGCCGGGGCTGGAACAGCCCACGAGGAGGCTTGCCATGTGTAAGCCTGTCAGGAATCCCCGCCCTTTAGGGCAGGGGAGGTTCAACAGCTAGAACAATTTTACCGCCAGGCGTTGGGGATGATTACCTGCGGGGATCATGGTGATCAGGCTGTCCGTGCGAGCGCGAATTACCGCGAGATCGCCTGAAGCTTCGTTGATGACCAGCAGCATAGTGGGCGATGCGCCCGTTTCCGTAGGATCGAAACGCATGGCCCCCGGCGAAGCCCCTACGGTGATGGGGCGGCCTACGCGTCGGTTAACAATGTCAATGGGAAGTACGCGACTGGCTTCTCGGTCGGCCACGTACATTTCCGCTGCATCCGCCGTGAGGATGGCGGTCGTCGGTTCCGAACCGAGCATGATGTAATCACCCATTTCGTGCGTCCAGGTATTGACGGCCAGCAGCCCGTGCGTCTCGGGAGAGATGAGGTAAAGTTCGCCACCATCAGGTTTCAGGAGCATCTGCGTCGGGCGGCCCGCGAGTTCGAGATTGGTCAGCAGCACGCCGCGTTTGATATCAACCACAGAGATCTGTGCTTCGGTTCGGCTCATCACAAAGGCGAGGGACCCGTCGCCTAGCGCGACTACTTCTTCAGGATTGGCAATAACGGGGACAGCAGTACGTTGTTGCAGCGTGGCGGCGTCGTGAATGCCAAGAGTGGCCGCACGGTGATTGACCACCAGCAAGAATTTATTGTCAGTGGTGATGCGCGCCTGCACCGGTTGCGCCCCGGTTTTTGCACGCCCGAGTATGGAACGCGAAGCACAATCGATGGCGATGAGTTGGTCGTTTGCAGAAGATGTCGTGTAGGCGCGATCGCCCTTTAGGGAAAAAGCCAGTGAGTAGGGCTGTGGGCCAACGGCGATGCGCCCTGAGAGTTGATTGGTGTGCGTGTTGATGATCCAGAGGTAGCCGCCGCCGCTGCTGACTCCCCACACTTCATCCCGATGCGGGTGTTCAAGAACATCGGCAAGCCCGGGACCTGCAAAAACCTTGGCGATGGCGCGGAGTGAAATGAGGTCGATGACCGTAACCGTTCCGTCCGTACTACTGCTGACATAAGCGTGCAGATTCAGTCCGGGACGCAGAAATGAGGGTCGATGTTCGCGGAGGAGAACAATGACTAGTGAAATGAGAAGAATCAGCAGGACAAAGTAGACACGGAAGTTTTTGCGATGCAGCATGGGCGAGATTTGATTTTACATGAAGTCTCTAAAGACCACGAGATGAAGGGAGTTGGTTCCTGTTAACCGGCTCTGTTTGGTGGCCTCTGTTTAGGGCAAGTTCGCGTATTCAGCCTTGGCGGCAAGCAGAACCGGCACGTCAGGATCGGCTTCTTTCCAGGTGGCGAAGAAGTCCTGATAGGCCGTACGCGCTTTGGCGTTGTCACCCTGCAGGACGTAGGCGCGGGCGAGTTGGAGCTGTGCGATAGGAGGTATCGCAGCGAAGGGGGCGATGCCGCGGTGGTCGAGAATTTTCTGGAACTCGGCGGCAGCTTTGGCGCCGTCGTGGAGTTGCAGGTAGGCGAGCCCTCGCGTGAAAATGATGCGATAGGCGCCAAAACTGTTGAATTCTCCGAGTTCGAATTTGCGGCCAACCTCCAGAGCGGCGATGGCGTCGGCAGGTTTATTTTTGTGCATGAGGTTGTGCGCTTGGACATAAGGGACGATCACATATCTGACGAGGGTGTCCAAGGGATATTCCCTGACGAGGTCGTCGAGATATTTCTGGGATTGCGCACTGTCGCCGAGTTCTGAAAAGGTCATGGCCGCACTGGCTCGAGGAATAATATCGCCGGGAAGGTGAGGTAGTGTAGCGGCTTTCTGGCGGGCGATGTCGGTGAACCCGTGAAGGTAATCGCGCAAGGCCTGATTGGCGGTGATGGAGCCGGGCAGTTCCGTGAGTCCAGACTGCTTCGCCAGTTCCACGGATCGCTGCGCGGTTTGACGAGCGAGCTTGATTTTGCCGACGGCATCCTGGCTAACCGCGGTACGTTCTATGAAGAAAGCCTCGATGGCTCTGCCATTGCCCCAAGCGCTTTCGCGTTGAAACGTGGCTTGATCACCTTGGAGGAAGGCGATGCCCATCAGCGTAAAGTGTATGCCGATGGGATCTACTTTCACAGATTTGGCGGTTTCGGCGACGGCTTTGGCTTCGTCGAAACGATTTGTATACATGTATGTGGCGGCCAAATGCTGATAGGCGTAGCTGTCTTTCGGATCAACGTGTGAAGCCTCCGTCGCGGCGGTCAAAGCTTTGTCGTACTCGCCAATGGTTTGATAGGTCAACGAAAGATTGTCCCAGGGGCTAGTGCTTTGACGCGGATAAGTGCGAGTCCACTGCTCGTAGAGCTCGGCCGCTTTTTCCTGATCTCCGGTAGCAATGTCGAAATAATGGCCTTGGATGTAGAACCGTTCACGTTCACTGGCACGCTCGCGTAGATCGTAGGCTTTCTTTATGTATTCGTTGGCGACCTTAGAGCTACCCATATTGGATTGCACAACGCCGAGTACGGCATAAGCTGTGGCAAAATTCGGATCAAGCCCGACTGCGCGCTGAAGATGAGGGATGGCGTTTTCATCGTCAAGGCGACTGTGAAATTCATAACCGAGGGTGTATTCCTTGAGGGCTTCGAGGGAAGAGGTGGTGGCCTGCTCCAAGGGCGTGGTGAATTGCTGGATGCTGGCAAGGGATTCCCCGAGTTTCTTGCGAAGTTCGGTGGCGGCTTTGTCGAGCGATTTCAAAACTTGCTCTTTTCCAGAAGCTTCGGCTTGTTGACGGGCTAGTGAATCGCCTGTTTGCGCGTTGGTAGCTTCGAGGGTGACGACGTAATTGGAGCCGAGGCTCGAGATGGAGCCGGCGATGATGGCTTTGGCGTTTTCGCGGATGGAGATTTCTTTGGCAAGGTCGCGGGTGATGCGTTCGTCGGGCTTGCGGCCCATGAAGCGGAGAGCATCCTGAATTTTGGATTCGGGAAGGAGATTTAGATAAGGAGACTGCTCGAGTTGCACGGCAAGGGCTTGTTTAAGGGTGCCGTCGAAAACGGGATCTCCGGTAGTGTTCACAAATTCCGACAGCACGACGGTGTCTTTATCGGTCAACGCGCGGGCATGGCGGGTCGAGAAGAAATATCCGCTGATGGCGATCGAGGCGAGTATTAGAGGTCCGATGATGTAAAGAGACTTCTTCGGTGATGCCGACGAGCGTTCGCCCGTTGGAGTTGCAGAAGTGATTGCGGCGGAACTGGCCACCCCAGGCGTGACCGAATCCACCTCACCAAAGAGCAAGGAGGCGGAACTCGCCGTAGCAACCGGGGGGGAGGAAGCGGAGGAGACCCGGGCGGAATCAGCCCCGGAAGAGTGCGGCGCATTGGCGGTCGTACCGGTGAAAGCGCTCGGATTGGAGCCCGAAGCGATCTCGCGTTGCAGACGCTTAAGGTCAGTGCGCATTTCAGCGGAGGACTGATAGCGAAGATTACGATCCTTGTCGAGTGCCTTCTGGAGAATGCCTTCGAGTTTTTCCGGGACTTCGGGATTCAGGCGAACCGGCGAGACCGGCGCGCGATTCATGATGGCGTCAAACACAATCCCGTTCGTGTCACCACGAAACGGGAGCTGCCCGGTGGCCATTTCGTAGAGCACCACACCGAAAGAGAAGAGATCGGTGCGTGCGTCGAGATCCTTGCCCCGTACCTGTTCGGGGGACATGTAGGCGACGGTGCCGAGGGAAGTGCCGGGACTGGTGAGTTGGTCGGGATCGACACCGACCGTGGCCATAGAGTTGGCCTCGCCGCTCGCGCTAGAGCGGAGCGAGGAAGAAACTTTGGCAAGACCAAAGTCGAGAATCTTGGCGTGGCCACGCTTGGTAACGAAAATGTTGGCGGGCTTGATGTCGCGATGGACGATGTTTTCGGTGTGCGCGGCGTCGAGCCCGTCTGCAATTTCGATGGCGAGGGCAAGGATTTGCTCAATGTCCATCGGACGCCCAGCGATGGAGTGCTTGAGAGTGGTGCCGTCGAGGAATTCCATGGCGATATAGCGATTGCCTTCGTGCTCGCCGATTTCGTAAATGGTGCAAATATTGGGGTGGTTCAGAGCAGAAGCGGCGCGGGCCTCACGCCGAAAACGCTCCAGGGCAAGAGGGTCGCGGGTAAGTTCGGTAGGTAAAAATTTAAGGGCGACGAAGCGGCCGAGTTCGGTATCTTCGGCTTTATATACTACGCCCATACCACCCCCGCCGAGTTTTTGGAGAACAGAGTAGCGGGCTATTTTCTTGCCGTCGAGTGGCTGGGGATCGGTCATGAGTGGAGATATGGTAAGGGAGGGAGCGGGCTGGGGGCAAGAATCAGTTATCAATTAGAGGTTTAAATTGCTAAGTAAATCGCGCCTGCCAAGGTCGGCCGCGGAGTTTGGGGAATTCAAAGCGGGCAGGGAAACTATGTGCCACTACTAATTTAGGGTCCGGTGCAGAACGTGGGCGATTTGCTGCATATCAGAATAGAGGTCGGCATAGTCGGTGGGAAGAATCGACTGGATGCCGTCGGAGAGCGCTTTGTCAGGTTGGTGGTGAACTTCCACCAACAGCCCGTCGGCGCCTACGGCTACAGCGGCACGGGAGAGCGGTAGGACTTTGTGGCGCTTGCCGGTGCCGTGACTGGGATCTACGAGGATGGGCAAGTGGCTACGCTTTTTTACTGCGGGGACTACTGCGAGATCTAGAGTATTGCGCGAAAAATCAGAAAAGGTCCGGACGCCGCGTTCGCACAGCATCACGTTGTAATTGCCTTCGCTCATTACATATTCAGCGGCCATCAAAAATTCATCGAGCGTGGCGGACATGCCGCGTTTGAGGAGCACGGGCTTCCTGGCGCGGCCAGCGCGTTTTAAGAGCGAAAAGTTTTGCATATTACGCGCGCCAATCTGGATGACATCCGCATACTCGTCCACCAGATCAAGCGATTCATTGTCGATGGCCTCCGTGACGATTCCAAAACCGTAGGTATCGCGAACTTTAGCCAGGATCTTGAGCCCGGCCTCGCCGAGGCCCTGGAAGCTGTAGGGGGAAGTACGCGGTTTGTAGGCGCCCCCACGGAAAAGCCGGATGCCGGTTGGCTTCAATTGCGCGGCCGTGGCAAGGCACTGTTCTTCGGATTCAACAGCGCAAGGACCGGCAATCATGGCAAGATGCGGTCCACCGACGAAAACGTCGCCGAGCGGAGTGGGAATGCGGATCACGGTATCTTCGGCCTTAACGTCGCGACTCACCAATTTGTAAGGCTTCGTGACCGGAATGCATTCGATGACGCCGGGCATCGATTCGAGAACGCCGAGATCCACGGCACCACTGTTGCCCGTTATGCCGATGGCGGTGCGGCCAGAGCCTGGAATGCAATGGGCTTTATAACCGAAGGATTCTATCCGGTCACAGACGTTCTGGATCTGCTCCTTGGTGGCTTGAGATTGCATGACGACTAACATGTGCAGTATTTTCCTTTTTGTTTTCTGGTGCGATTAGTCTACGCGCAGGATTTAAGGCCGGCAAATTGTAGCGGCGCTATTTGGAGCAAAATCCATAAAAGTTTGGCAACAACTGGCAAGGCCAACGAAAAAGGTCTAACACAGCACTAAAACTCAGTTTACGCGTGGCATGCGGACTGTTTTTGAGGATTTAGGGGCTGCGCAGCGCAAACAAGCATCCTGCGTCCGTCCTACGTAGGGGACCGGGAGTGGCGGAAGATGGTAGATTCCGTCAAGGACTTACGCATAAGACTGCCCCCTGATCAGTCACCCTGCAAACGGGCAACTACTTCCCCCGACATTGCAAGGTTTTGATGTCCATGTGTGGTCAGCTACCCGGCAGCGGCCTGCGCCTGATCTTCGTCTCGAATGGCACCTTTCACCTGCGTCATCAACTCCGGGGATATATCCGTCAGGTTGTGGGCCGTCCTGGCGTGTTCGGAAGCCAACATCAGAACTTCAGTTTCTGAATCACCGCGGCCTTCCCAGTTACAGCCAGGCATCAGATCGCTGCAACGTAAAACTTTTGTCATCGTGAGTCTCCTTATTGGCAAGAGAGAGGGTGTGATGCTAGGAGGATGCTAAGCGCAAGTCAACCGGGAAAAAATGAGACATTTGAAATCCTCCACGCCGTACGTGGCGAGGATACCTACAGAGCCGGATGTTGATCCGGTCTCTTCGGTAGGTTCCTCTCACAGCGCCCTTACATCAGCCGAGAACAACGAAGAGGCTTAACTTTTGGCGAGTCCCGCCATAGGTCATCTGGACAGGAGAAGTAGAGTGGAATCGAAAGCAAAAGCAAGAGCGACCTTCATCCCCGCCCTGAAACGGCGAGGTTTTATGGTCGTAGCCAGGTAACAAAGGCGGCAGATTTCGGGATTGAGGGATTCCCCCTGGGCGGAACTCCACCCGCTGGCACAACGATGCTTCAGGAGCTTCAAGGAGTTCGCGGCAGGTACTAGGGCCTACCTAAACTGCCACGGTGGTCCATCAATGCCAGGAGAATCCAGGCACCCTACCTCCACGTGTGGGCGCCAGTCTCGAACGACAAGGCTGCCGAGCTAAGGTCTGGCTACTACAGAGTCCTTTCCAAAGACGAGGTATAATCGCGGGCCTATGACGTTGGCCGCAGCGTTGCAATTGGGGCCGTAGGAAATCTTGTGGCCATTGGGTGGAAGCGGAATGGGAGAACTGTGTAAGGCGCAAGACACTAGGAAATGCGAGGTCAGATGAACATGAAGAAATCGCGGATGGATTGGATGCAGGGATTGGGATGCCTCGTGGTTTTGCTGCTAGTTGGCGCAGCTTGCGTGGCGGTCACCGCTATGAACAAGCCTATGGCCCAGGTGGGTAACAGCGCGGCCGCGGGAGGAGCAGCCACCCCCTCGCCCGCGCTTCTGGTGCTGAACAAATCAGAGAATGCCCTGGCCATCGTGGATCCGACAACCTTAGAGGTAGTTGCCAAAGTGCCGACGGGCGCCGTACCGCATGAAGTGGCGGCTAGCACGGATGGGAAATTGGCGGTCGCGACGAATTATGGCCAAGAGCGGAGCGGGACTACGCTGAGTGTCATCGAACTGGCAACGCAGAAAGAGATTCACCGCGTGGAACTTAGTCCGTTGCGTTCGCCACACGGAATTATTGCGACGCGTGATGGCAAATTTGTGTTTACGGTAGAGGGAAGCAACGCGATTGCAAACTACGACCCGGCGAAGAATGAAGCTGGTGGCTGGACACTGCGAACTTCGCAGAACGGAACACACATGGTAGTAGAAACGAAAGATGGCTCGCGGTTGTTCACTGCAAATATTGGCTCGAACAATGTGACGGCATTTGAGTTGAATGCCAAGACCGGGCAGTGGAGCACATCACAGATTTCCGTGGGCAAAGGGCCGGAAGGAATTGATATGTCTCCGGATGAAAAAGAATTGTGGGTGGCAAATTCAGGAGATGGCACGGTCTCGCAGATCGATGTGTCCTCGAAGCGAGTAGTGAACACCCTGGACGTGCACACGAAGAGGGCGAATCGCTTGAAATTTGCTCCCAATGGAAAATTGGTGCTGATTTCAGATATGGGAGCAGGCGATCTGGTAGTGGTGGATGTGGCAACGGAAAAAGAAGTGAAGCGAATACATCTGGGGCAGAGCGTGGAAGGAATTCTGATTCAGCCAGACGGGACGCGAGCGTTCGTGGCGGTGACTCCGGAAAATAAAATCGCAATCGTGGATCTAAAGACGCTGGAAGTGGTGAAGACGTTTACGACCGGGACCGAGCCGGACGGGATGACTTGGGCGGCGGGAAAGAAGTAATTAGCCTTTCGCTTAAGTTTCCAAAAAATAAAGCTGTTCTAACTAGAAGCTAGCAGGCTTGAAGAAATAGAAACCGTGGAGCAGCAGGAGCGCCACTCCGATTCCGTGGATTTCGAAATAAAGTTGACTCCCGTCGAAGCTTTCTGTTTGGCTGGGTATATTGAACGTCATGCTAAACCGTTGGACTGTTTTTCCGCGGGTTGCGTTACATCTGCCAGGGCGGGACGGTAAATTGTGAAGTGCGCTGTCACCCGTGTCCTGTAGTAGGATGCCACGTGCTAAGAGTGCCGGTAAGTTGCCGACGCTTTTAAGAACAGTTGGGGGAGGTTGGCATGGCGACGAAGAAGACCAAGAAGCTTGTGAAGACGAAGAAGGCTGCGAAGGCAGGTGGGACTCCGGAAAGGGATGCACAGTTGAGCGTGGTGTTCGACGAGTTGGAGGGCATTCTGGGGAAACATGCACCGCCGTTCAAAGTGACGAATGGTATGGTGCGGAACAAGCGGGATTACCACTTGACGGTGCCAGTGCCGGTGGTGATTTCGCCGAAGGCATATGGCGGCAAGCCATATCCGGTGTCGATGGCGAGTTTGATCTTCCAGAAAGGGTATGTGGGGTTTTACTACTCGCCGATGGACCCGGGGGCGGTGACGAAGCTTGCGCCGGAATTGGCGAAACTTCGGAAGGGAGGATGCTGCTTTCATGTGAAGGGCTTGACGCCGGAACTGCGCGATGGAATCAAGGGGGCGCTCGAGATTGGGTTGAAGAGTTATCGGGAGAAAGGATGGGTGTGAGGTTAGTCGAGTGGCACCCGGTTGCGGTTTATTTTGAGAGGACGTATGGAATTTTGTGTTTGGGACAGCTGCTGTTGCCCTCTCCGCCCTTGCCGCGCAGAGAGGAATTGCCATAACTGACGGGGTACCGATGCTTCCGGTTATGCTGCTCGGGTTAAGCGTTCTGTTCTGCCAGTGGATCCATGTCAGCTCGACTAAATCACTTGTGATTTTTCGCGACCCACGCTTCTCCGCGGCACAGGAAGTGCTTTGGTCTTTCCTAAACGGGCTGGCCTTGTGGGTAGTGGTGGCCGTTTTGGCTAGAAAGTTTTGGTAAGGAAACGGTGAATGAAAGCGACCCCGAACCATTCCTACTTCGTATAAGTCGCAGCTTTTTCGATGCAAGCTGCAACCCGTTTCGGTTGGGAGACACAGACTGTGTGGCTGCGATCGTGCCATGAAATCGGCAAGTTCGGCGAAAGTTCGGCCGCGATCTATTTGCGGCTCTGGCGCAGATTGCTCCGGCAAAGCGGGTATCGGTACCGGCGCCGCAAAAGCAGTCCCTCTGCAAACAGGTTGAAGTCCGGGGAGAGGGTGGGCTCTCCGCTCGCGCGGCGCCGAAGATTCTCTCCTCTTTGCGTTATTCGAAGAGAACAATAAGTCAGGGGATCCCGTCACACAGTGAAGTTGTTGGTTGCGATGCGGAGCGGAAGGTTCCCACGAGGCGTTGGATGCTCTTCAAGACCAAGTCCGGCCGTGCATCTTGAACGTAGTGGCGACTTCCGGTGGCAACCAGCATGCAGCCTCGTGTAGACAGTTCGCTGAGTTCTTTTTGCATTTGCAGATCGACGGCCTCGTCCTGGCGCGTCTGCTCGCCGGGATCAAGAGCCATTTCGACTGCTGGGTCATGTGCGATGACGATTAGTGGCAGATGATCGAGATTGCCTGTAGCGCGGACTTGTGCCGGACTGAGATTGGTGAAAGCTTCGTATTCCTGTGCGGTCGTTTGAAAACTGCGGGCGCAATCTTGGGGATGGAATTGGCAACGCCCGACAAGGCGAGTGATACCGAAGGGTGCCAGACGTCCGTACCATGCCTGGTGGAACATGAAGTCGTCCCGGTCCTTATTTGCTGCAGTAGACTCACGAGCGTTCTGATCGGGATGAGAAACGTCGAGAAGCAGTAAACCGGCGACTTGGCCTGGAAACTCCCGGGCAAAGATCCGAGCGTCATAGCCTGCCATAGAATGCGCAACGTAGAGGAATGGGCCGGGTTCACCCGCATTGGCCAGCAGTGCGTGCAACTCCTTGGCAATTTGTGCGCTGCTGCGCGGGAGAGGGCCGTTGTCGCTCCGGCCGAGACCAGCGCGATCGTAGACGCAGGTACGGGCGATCGCCATGACGCTTGGCTGGAGTTCGCGCCAGACGTCGGACGCATCGCCAAGTCCGCCGTCAAAGAGCGTGGTGGGCACCCCTTCTCCTCGGCAATCGATGTAGAGACGATAACCACCGATGTCCACTAACTTCCCGGGTGCGGGCCGATGGCGATGGTAAAGAGTGGAGATGGATTCGTACGCCACACCAGCGATCACGAAACTGGCCAGGGATACGGCAAGGATTCGGAGTGGCTTTCGAAATGTCATGATTGCAAGCGTGCTTGGTTGGACGCCGTGTCTTGAAACATGGTAGGTGCCTTGAGCAAGATAATGAATTGCACAGCGCCCAGCCGCTGTGCCGTCCGATTCAGAGTTTCAGGTCGGACAGTTTGGTTTCTTCGGGCACCGCAGTCGGACTTTCAAATTCCAGGCGGTAACCGTCGGGATCGCAAAAGTGGGTGACCCACATGGAATTGCCAACAAATGGCTCGTCAGCAGCGATGCCGCGTGATTTGAACCCGTGATAGAGAGAAAGAGCATCTTCGCATTGAAAACTTAACGATACACCCAGCCCCATGATGCCTTTGTTGGTGAGCGCCTGCGGACCCTCATTCCGATATTCCTGGAGCATCAGGGCGGCACCACCCAGTTCGAGCCAGCACCATTTGATTCTGCTGTCGACAACCCATTTATTTTTCATGCTGAAACCTACGCCATCGGTGTAAAAACGCACAGAACGATCCATGTCAGCCACCCGGAAGAAGGGGACCACTTGTTTTACATTGGGAATGGATTCGGGAGCGGCGTGCACGCGGACCTCCTCATGTGGGAACGGATTCGTGGACAGGATGGCGCAGAAATCATTGCCGGCGCAAGGGAAAATCGGAGTCGGAAAGTTTTCTCTCGCAGGACAAGTTCACGGAACGTAGTTATCAAGCATGACAAAATTATGAATAATCCGAATGCAGCAAACCGGGGCTAGCACGTTCACCTACGTCGGCATTCTGAAGAAGAAGTATAGGCCGAGGAAGAGGAAAATGATGTCAGGGGACCAGCCGGCAAGCATGGGAGGCAGTTGACCAATACCGCCCATGGCTTCGAGTAAAGCGGAGACCGCCCAGTATCCGATGCCAATTCCCACACCCATGGCGATTCCACTGATGGCCCCGCGGCTGCCTACGAGAATCGCAAAGGGAATTGCCAGCAGCATGCTGATCGGTGCGATCAACGGGTAAGCCAGTTTCTTGTGCCACTGCACTTTGAGGGAAGAGACGTCGAAACCGGCCCGCTGCAACCCGTCAATATACTTGTCGAGATCCAACCAGTTCATCTGAATGGCCTGGATCACTTCGCGATTGAAATAACTTGGTGGCTCGACGAGTTCCGGTAGCGTTGTCACCTTGAATGGGGTGTATTGGGTGACTTCGCCGTTTGCAAAGTCGCGTGCCCAGCCCGATTCGAGTACCCAGGTTTTTTCCGTGGAGAGCCAGCGCGCCCTGGTGGCGAACACGCGACGGCGCATTTCAAAAGTGCCGGGATCAAGTTCGATGACGGTGAGTCCGCCAAATAGATTTTGCGTGGGATCGAACAGATCGTAATTGTAGACCTTGGCATTGTCTCCAAATATCCAGCGTTGCGGGCGCGTGTATGTTTGCGGTGGGCGGCCTTTAATCTGGTTGCGCAGTGCGTCCTGCCGCTGATTGGCGTATGGCAGATAGGTACTGTCGAGGAGCAGAAGCGTACCGGCAAGCGCGGCGCCGGCGATAAGCAGTGGAACGGCCAATCGGTACAGACTGATCCCGCTGGCCTTGAACGCGACAACCTCGTTGTTTTTGCTCATCACTCCGATGGTGACCAGTACTGCCACCAACGCGCCCAGTGGCGTCAACTGATACAGGAGATAAGGAACTAGAAAGCGAAAATAGTTTATGACCACGAGGAAGGGAATGCGGTGGCGTGCGATGTCGTCCAGCAATTCAAAAAAGGTGAAAGTCTGAAATAGCAGAATGAAGATGCCCATGACGATGGCGAAGTGATAGAAGAACCGGCGTAGAACATACAGATCGATGATGGTGTGAATTCGCGAAGGGGAGATTTCCGCAGGTTCTGCCCGTGCGACTCCATTTCCCGGGCGCGCGTATCCGTTTTCTGGGCGAGGACTGATTGCACGAGAGATGACTTTGGTCTTGCGCCGGCGCAGGAAACGCCAAAAGACCGCCAGGCGTGCGGCAAAACTGGAAGTCTTCACTTCGCCGCGGTAACGTTCCATGCGGGGAAGCAGCGCCAAGCCCGTCAGTGCCAGAATGGCATTGGCGGACCACATACCGAACCACGGCGGCACGTTTCCCTGGCGCGCGAGTCCCGCTCCCATTATGAACAACAGATAGTAAGCACCGATTACGATGACCGCGAGAAGCGTCCCGGCGGCCCGGCCGCCGCGTCGGGGTTGCGCGCCGAGCGGTACGGCGACAAGTGCGAACACAAAACAGGCCACGGGGAATGCGAATCGCTGGTGGAGCTCGACACGGGCGTCCCGCCAACTGCTGCCACGATCTCTCCAGAGATCTATTACGCCTCGTTCTGGGTTGCTCAAGGTACGTTGCTTGGCATCGTTGAGCCCGGCAACGTCCAGAGGCCAGTCACTGCGACCAAATGCCGTAACCGAGTAATGATTGGGGTCCGTGCGCGAAAATTCGTGCGTGTACCCACCGTTCAGGTGCAGCTCCAGCTTGCCCTGTTTGGGATCGGCAATTACAATCGCGCTTTCCGCCAAGGTCACGCGTGAACCACTTTCCGTGCCCGATTCGGCTAGAAAAATGCCGTTCCATCGCGTGCCGCTGGCGAGCACATCGTTGACGAAGAGGACGACGTGCTGGAATTCGTTAAATACGCGGGGCTGAACCAGAAAAGAGCTTTGCGACGTGATCAGGTCGCTCTGGATGGTCCGGAAAGTCTGCACGCTTTTGGGGGCGAGCCAGATCGTCATCAGCAGTGTCAGGCTGGCACCGAGGAAGGCGAGAACCCCTACCGGCAGCAGGATTCGCTTTCGGCTGATGCCCAGGGCCGTGAGGGCGATGATTTCGCTGTCCATCGACATGCGGCCGAGTCCCAGCAGCACCCCTACGAGCACAGCCATGGGAATGGTAAAGATGAGCACGCTCGGAAGTATGCACAGAAAGAGGGTGGCAATCTGCGACCCGGAGCCGGAGTGACGAACAAACAACTCCATCAGACGCACTAGCTTGGGAACGAACAAAACAAATGTGAAGATAAGAAGTCCAAGGAGTGCGTGCCGAAGTACCTCGCGTACGATGTAGCGGTCCAGGATGCGCATGGCGCGAATGAGGAGTGTAGCATGGGTGGAGGGTTCTGACGCTGGGCTCGAACCTTGATGTCAGCGACCGACCGGCAAGGATCGCGAAGTGAACAGAGGCGGATCGTGCGGTAGGTTTGTTGAAACTCACCCTTTGCAGAAACCGCAAAGGATAGGGCATCCTTAAAAGTTCGATCGTGTGGGGCTGACGACTGTAGCTCGCAGCACGGCCAGGATTGGCACTGCCAACAGAAGTTTGAAAGATCCCTGTAAGATCGGCGGTTATGATTGATCGTGGAGACGAGGGCGTGTAACGCAAAGAAGTTCTGCATTTTTACACTCCAAAAGTGAGACAAGCGGTTGAAGAAATAGGGAAGAAGGAAACGGGACGGATGAATCGGATCAATTTGTCAGTGCTCTGGCACATGCACCAGCCGCAATATAGGGACCCGGAAACGGGAAAATATGTTTTGCCATGGACGCGGCTCCATGCCACCAAAGATTATTACGGCATGATCAAGCTGTTTGACGAGTTTCCCTCGTTCCATGTCACCTTTAACATGGTGCCGTCCCTCTGTCTGCAACTCGAGGAATACGCCAGCGGAAAGTTTGACGAGCCGTGGTTCACCCTGGCCTTCAAAAAAGCAGACGCCCTCACGCGCGAAGACAAATCGGAGATTCTGGCGCGCGCGTTTCAGGTAAATCACGAACGCTTGATGGCTCGTTGGCCTCGGTTTGTGGAACTGCACGAATGGTCGTTGGGCGCGGGCGGCGCGCAAGCACTGATCACGTTTACTACACGCGACTGGCGCGATCTACAGTTGCTCTCGCAGCTGGCGTGGATGGAAGAAGAGTGGCTGGCCAAAGACCCGATAGTGTGCCGACTGGCAAATCGCGGTAAGGACTACAGCGAAAAAGACAAAGAAGCGCTAAAAGTCAAGATTATTGAATTGATCGGGCTGGTTCTGCCAGCGCACAAGGAAGCTGCGCGGCGAGGCCAAGTGGAACTGAGCACCACTCCGTTCTATCACCCGATCTTGCCGCTGCTGTGCGATTCGGATATTGCTCGGGTGGCGAATCCCAGCACGCCCCTGCCCCGCCGGGCATTCCGACGACCGGAAGACGCCCGCGAACAGTTGAGGCGCGCCAAGGAATATCACGAAAAGACATTTGGAATGAAGCCCGTGGGATTGTGGCCGTCGGAAGGTTCGGTTTCCGATCAGACGCTGGCCATTGCCTCCGAAGAGGGTTTCCAGTGGTTTGGCACCGATGAGGGCGTCTTGGGGCGGACATTGAACGTGGGATTCTTCCGCGACGCGCAGGGAATTCCGGCCAACGCTGAGCGGATGTACCAGCCGTGGCGCGTGCAGATGGCCAACACCGGAATCACCGGGCTTTTCCGCGACCATCATCTCTCGGACCTTATTGGATTTATCTACAGCAAGATGGATGGCAAAGCGGCGGCATCGGATTTGCACGGTCGTCTCCGGCACCTGGGCGAAACGGTGAAGAGCGATCACCCGCTGACCATTTGCCTTTTCCTGGATGGCGAAAACGCCTGGGAATATTATCCCGGTAACGGACGTGAATTCTTACGTGAATTCTATCGGCGAATCAGCGACGACACGGATTTCCGTGCTTTGACGGCGAGCGAAACCATCGCTGCGGCCGGCAACCTTCCGAGTACCGGCGGAATTTTCCCCGCTTCCTGGATCAATGCAAATTTCAACGTCTGGATTGGCGACAAAGAAGATGTGACCGCCTGGGATTTGCTGTGGGATGCACGCGAAGCTTTTTCCCGTGGAGTAGAAGCCAACGAAAAAGGGCATACCAACGCGCCAACGCAGGCGGAATTGGCGCAAGCCCTGGAATCGTTACTGGCTGCAGAGGGAAGCGACTGGTGCTGGTGGTATGGGCCGGAAAACAGCACCGCCAACGATGCGGAGTTCGATGCGTTGTACCGCAAACATCTGACTGAAATTTATGTGGCCCTCGGCCAGGTGGCCCCGGAAGAATTGGCAAAGCCGATCAAGCGAAAACCGGAGCGGGCCTACCAGTTGTGGCCGTCCACCTTCCTCAAGGTGAAAGTGGATGGAAGGGATTCCTCCTATTTTGAGTGGCTGGGCGCAGGTGTCTATTCTCCCGAACGTCGCGGCGGCACCATGCACGGACGCATTTATTATCTAAAGGAGCTTCGCTACGGGTTTGAAAATGAACGTTTCGTGCTGCGTGTGGACTGTTTCCCTGACGAACTGGCAGAGTTGGATGATCCGGAATTCCGCATCGTCTTTGGCGGAGTGGAAGAGACAACCGTGGTCGTAAACCTGGAACGCGGTCGCATGAAGGAATATGCCATTGAACAGAATCGTGTTTGCCTGTTGAACCCCTCCACAATCGCCACCGCGGAATACGATCGGATCTTGGAAGTTGCGGTTACCCGCGAAGTGATGGACCTGGCCGGTTTGAGCAAATTCCGGTTGGGTGTCGCCCTGTGGCATGGGGGATTGCCGATCGATGTACTGCCGGCCGAAGGATATATTGACGTACAGCTCGGAGAGGAACACTACGCGTGGTCCGTACAACCGGCGTCAGTTGAAAAAAAGGACTGAGGCGCACCATTCCCCACAGCG
Organism: Candidatus Acidiferrales bacterium; assembly: GCA_963741165.1. GTDB lineage: Bacteria > Acidobacteriota > Terriglobia > Acidiferrales > UBA7541 > Acidiferrum. The sequence continues at coordinate 422,141 of CAVUHB010000008.1, forward strand.
GAGGGGCAATGGAGAACTACTCCGTGCAAAGGCTTCCTAGTGTCTGGTCGCTCATGACTTGTATCGTTTGGCAAACGTTGGCAACAAAAGCACGATTACACGGGGGGACTGATACTCTTTGGGCAAATTGGCGGTGGAAGTACCCGGGTACTATGGTTAGGTTAACAACTTCCTGAAAAAATGGGTAGGCGTAGACCGAAGCGCGTGCGCTTGGAGTGTGTCCAAGCGAAGGTCGAAGTACTTCAGATCAGACAAAGTTTCTGAGGGATAGTTCCAGTGAGCTCCGCAGCGGACGTCAAAGAGGGAATCGGCGGAAGTAGCGCAGGAGAGCCTTTGGGCACTCTGGGGAGCATGCGCGGACCTTGCGTAGCTACCGAAATTCCCGTGAATGCGACCGGCACCCGTCCGGGAAGCGGTCCCGAGAAGCGCGAATTATTCACGGAAGAAACCTTTACCGTGCTGGTATTTCCTGATGGCGCAATTATCCGGTTGTCGGCCGCCGTGGCCACGGGCCAACTCATTTTCCTTACCAATAAGCAGACAAATTTCGAAGTGGTCAGCCAGGTGGTCGGCAAGCGCGTCTACCGGCCGACCAGTTGCTATGTCGAACTGAAGTTTACGGAAGAGATGGCGGGATTCTGGGGTGTGGAATTTCCGGCAGCTACGCAAGAAAAACCGCCGGCGGATGCAAATACGGCGACGACCACAAATGTGGCATTTGATCCCGACTCGGAAGGGCCTTCTGCGGAACAATCCGTGGCTGAGCAGGTGGAGTCCGCGGAAAATACCGAGGATAGTGGCACTCCGCTGACAGTTGCGCCCACCGGAAAAGAAGTTGCAGAACTTCGGGAAGAGGTAGAAGCGCTGCGGCGCCAGTTGCAGGAGATGAAGAAGGCGGAAGCCGCGGCAAAAGCCGTGGCGAATATGGCAGCACCCGGGGAGAGTACCCCTGCATCCCAAAATTGGGTTGCACCCGTTGCCGGCAAGAAACAAGAAACGCTTGCATCTGTAAACGATCAGACCCCTATCGCACCTGCCGCTCCTGTTGCTCCTGCCGTTGCTGCGACGGTCGTGGCTCGGAACTCGCATGTGGCGATGAGCCTGCCCAATCGCGAGCCCGCCAGGATCGATCCAGAGCAGGAAGTGATCGATCAGTTGCTGCCGCAACCGGCACTGGATTTCAGCAAAGCGCCGATCCCGCCCAAACGGGGAGATTGGGATGATCCGTACTCCATCTACAAACCGACACGTGCAAAGCTGGGCAAATGGGTATTGGTGCTTCTCGCGTTGGCGCTGGTAGGTGTCGTCGCGTTAGGGGCATGGAAATTGGGGTTTCTCGCCCGGCTGACAGCCGCCGTGAAGAGAACGAATGCTAGGGGAACTCAAGCGAAAAAGGTTGCGGCGGCCCCGAAACCGGAGATTCCTAACGGTCCCGGCACGCCAGTTGTTTCAGCACAACCAACTGGAAGTTCGCCTATTACAAACGGTTCACTAACAAATGCTCCCGCAGCCAATCCGAATGACACAGCAATTACCCCCAGCGGGGCCCCGGGCCCCCCTAAAACGGAGTCGGCTAACCCAGTAAAAGGGAAAACCGACGTGAACTCCGGGGGCGGAGTAGAGGCTGCTCCGGCTAGCGGCAAGGCGACCGAAACCGGGGCGACTCACCCGCAAGCGATAAAGCACGGAAATGGTTCGGCGCAGGTTAAAGTGAATGCGCCGACAAAGAAGAAAACAACGGCAAGCGAGGCAAAGCTCGAGACCCCTGTGGAAACGTCGCCCGTGCCCGACGACGCGCCATTGGTGCCGGCTAAACTACTCAGGTCGGTAAGCCCGGAATATCCTCCGGAGGCCATGCGCAATTTTATAACCGGTGATGTGATCATGAAGGCGGAAGTCGATGAGAAGGGAATTATCCGCGACATGGAAGTGGTCTCGGGTCCGAAGGCCCTCCGAAGCGCGGCAATCGACGCGATCAAACAGTATGAGTATGCCCCCGCAACCAAGGGCGGCAGAGCGGTGCCGTCGCAAATCAGAGTCACCATCAAATTTTGGTTCAATCCATAACGAACTACCACCTGGAGACTTGTTGTTTCCTGATCGAGTGAGACTCTGGTCAAATACTGCCAAGGCCCGCTCTGACATCACCATTTGTTTCCCGGAGTACGACGTGCCAGCTCCCATTTGCATTCTCTTCACTGCCCACTTATCCTAATCTTCAACCCGAATGAAAATAGCTCTCGCTCAATTCAACCCTACCGTTGGCGATTTCGAGGGAAACGCAGCTCGCATTCTCAGCCTGGCAGCAGATGCCAGAGAACGCGGCGCGGAAATCGCCGTCTTTTCAGAACTCTGCCTTTGTGGCTATCTCCCGCTAGACCTTCTCGAACGCCCCGCCTTCATCGATCGTAATCACGAAATTCTCAAAGAAGTTGCCTCTCAGATGCCTCTCCCGGCCATCGTGGGCTACGCCGGCCGCGTGAATCAAGACCTTCAGCGGGCAGGGAAGTCTATCGCCAATAAAGCCGCTCTTATCTGCGAAGGACGCGTGGTATTCGAGCAAAGCAAAATGCTACTTCCTACCTACGATGTCTTCGATGAATCCCGATATTTCCAGCCTGGCGACAAACAGTATGTCTATGGACTCGGCCGCGAGCAACTCGGCATCACCGTTTGCGAAGACGCCTGGAACGATAAGACCTTCTGGTCCAATCCTCTGTATACCCGCGATCCCGTCAGCGAACTCATCGCGCAGGGAACAAGTGTCCTGATCAATATCTCCGCTTCTCCCTATACCATCGGTAAACGCACGCTGCGTCGCGAAATGCTTCGCTCTATCGCCTTGCGCCACCATCGCCCGGTCATCTACGTCAACCAATGTGGTGGCGATGATTCCCTCATCTTCGATGGCGCCAGTTTTGCTGTTACCGCGCAAGGAGAACTCGCCGCACAGGCAAAAGCTTTTGAAGAAGACATCGTCCTTTTCGACACCGTCACCGGACTTGGCGATATTCACGATCAGCCATCCGAAGAGATCGCTTACGCACATCAAGCGCTAGTCACCGGCACGCGCGACTACGTCCGCAAATGTCGTTTCAGCAAAACCATCGTTGGCCTCAGCGGTGGCGTCGATTCCGCCGTGGTCGCCAGTATTGCTGTCTCGGCTCTCGGTCCATCGAACGTGCTCGGCGTCTCTATGCCCGGCCCATATTCCTCGGAGGGGAGCCGAACCGATGCCCACGAACTCGCCAGAAACCTGGGCATCGAGTTCCTCACCATTCCCCTTGGCCCCGTGTTCGATGCCTATTGCGGCGCGCTCGCCCCCGTTTTTGGAGACCGCAAACCCGACACCACCGAAGAAAACATCCAGGCACGCATTCGCGGCAATTACCTCATGGCACTCTCCAACAAATTCGGTTCTATGGTTCTCAGCACCGGAAATAAATCGGAAAACGCCGTGGGTTACTGCACTCTGTATGGCGACATGGCCGGTGGACTTGCCGTGATCTCCGACGTGCCCAAAATGATGGTTTATGAACTCGCTCGCCACATCAACCGGGAAAGGGAACTCATTCCGCACTCAACACTAGAAAAACCGCCTTCTGCTGAGTTACGCCCCGACCAGAAGGACACGGACTCCTTACCGCCCTACGAGATTCTCGACGTCATCCTCAAAGCCTACATTGAGGACGTGCAGTCTCCTGAAGAAATTGCCTGCAAGCACAATTTCGATGAGAAAATGGTCTACGATATTGTCTTGAAGGTCGATCGCAACGAGTACAAACGGAAGCAGGCCGCTCCGGGTTTGAAAATTACCTCACGGGCGTTCGGTTTTGGTCGACCGTTTCCGATTGCGCAGCGGTTTATCCCATAAACTATAGATGAGGCTAGGCGTGAAACTAACTTTAAAGCTTGCTACCTTTGCACTTACACTCTTTGCGGCCAATGCTCCTCTCTTCGGGCAACAGTCCGGAGCATCTCCGGCCCCCGCGCAAGCCTCTCCCGCCATACAGAAGAGTGTGGAAGCCTTTCTCCGCAACTTCTATGCCCTCGGACCAGAAATTCAAATCACCGTGGGTGCACCAAAAGAACTCGGCACTTCCGGCATCCTGGAAACGTCCGTTGACGTGAAAACACCCGACGGTTCCGAAAAAGTAAAAATGTATCTCTCCAAGGACGGCCGCTACCTCATGCGCGGGGAAGTCACCGATCTCACCACCGACCCACTCGCCGAAGCCCGTGCCAAGATCATTACCGCCAACGCTCCCGTCATGGGCAATCCCAACGCTACGGTTATCCTCGTCGAATATTCCGATTTCCAATGTCCCGTCTGCCGCATCCTCCACGATGGTCTTCGCGGCCTGATGCCCAATTACCCCCAGGTCAAAGTGGTCTTTAAGGACTATCCCATCGAAACCCTCCACCCCTGGGCCAGGACCGCTGCCCTCGCCGGGCGCTGCGCCTATATGCAGGACCCCAAAGCCTTCTGGAAGGTGTATGACCTCATCTACGACAACCAGGAACTGATTTCCGCCGCAAACTCCTACGAGAAATTCATGGACTTTGCCGGCCAAGCTGGCCTGAACAAAGACGCCTTTAAGTCTTGCCTAAGCAGCCCCGAGGCCGCCCAAGCCATCGATGCCAGTATTGCCAATGCGAACCAACTCGAAGTCCGCAGCACGCCCACCGTCTTCATCAATGGCCGCCGTGTGGTCGGCGCCGATCCTCACACGATCCAGCAATACATCGATTACGAACTAGCCCAACAAAAAGCCGCCAAGAAGTAACGCACGTAATTCGCACGGACCGTTTGTGTCAGTGTGCCTTAAGGTCAACGGAGGCAATCCCCATCGAACAAGAGATGGCCGCACGAATTCTCTTTCCCTTCATTTTCTTCTGGTTTGCGATACAACGCGGCAGGGAACAACCGGAGGAAGAGCTAACTAAACCTAGCCCGAAACAGCCATCCACAGCCCTTCTGATTCATCCTTATTTTTTAGTTAACATAATATATCTTATAGGACGCACAATATATCTCTTTCTTTGACTTTCCAGTACTTTCCTTGGACTTTCTACTATCCCTCCCGGCCTGCGCCCTGACCAATCTGTCGGCTTACTGCTCACCCCGATGGGAAGATCTTGGGCACGATGTACTGCATCCATATAGAATTTCACTTGCGACGATTCTCAACGCACTAATTTTCTGTTCCGTCCTCCGGCAGTTCCTACCTTCAGAAATCATTTTATCGTTCGCTCAATCCGCTTAAGTACGGAACCGCCACGGACAGCCCGCAGGGCACTATCGCGTTCCCTTCCAAGGGCTATGGGTCTGAGCCTGGTCGTCTCACAGATCCACATCCCCAGCTTCCAGCTGAAGCTGGGGGTGGGTGGCCAATTTGACAGGGAATTCTTCCCTATCAGGATTCTCTACCCGACCGCAGCCAGGAGATCCCAAGGACTGGCCCAAAAAAGAAAAACCCCGGACACATGGCCGGGGCTCGATGCACTCTTCTATGCCATAGAATTACTCTTCTATAATAATCTGCCAAGAGAAATAGGCAACGACCAGCATTTTCTCCTCACGACCATTCATTTTCCTCCACGAACTGTTTTCTCTGAGCCGCCGGGTTGGTTAATTATCCTCCTGCCCTCCCCTTTCTCCTTGACACTCACATCCCGCAGGTCCACTCTCAAAAAATCCTCCGAAGCCCCTCCCTCCGGAAAGTTGAGAGGTAACATGTCCTATTTCTGCCATGAAGTCAGTTTCACTACCGAGGCTTGGCTTAGAGTCACGCAACACCCCGACGATCGTTTTGAAGCCATTCGCTCACCCATCGAGCATCTCGGTGGCAACATTCGGGCGGCTTTTTTTACCACCGGCCGCTTTGATGTTTTGGCCATCACCGAATTCCCCGAAAACATCACTCCGTCCGATATTTCCATCGCCTTCGCCAAAGGTGGCGCTGTCGCCAACATTCATACCCTGCCGCTTCTGAATGCCACGCAGGTCATCGCTGCTCATTCTGCCCCATCGGTTCATTCCGTCTATCCCCGCAAACACGCAGTAGCCGCCACCGCCGGCAGCTAGCCCATCGTGTTGTCCCCTACCCGAGGGTGGCTTCACGCCGCCCTCATGGGCCCTCTCTAGCCAGGAGACCCTGTTGGCTCTTGCTGCAGCAGAACTTCGTCCGGCGCTAAGTACCTAAACGCTACGTCTAGCTAAATTATTGGATTTCCCTTCGCTCCCTCATTTCTGACGGCTGCGGTCGAAAGTCCTCCCACCCAACTCCCTAAAGTTCCCGTGCTAAACTTGCGCGGTGTCCCCCACTCCCACAGGTAATCCGCATCTCGCCTTAATCCGCCTCCACCCCATCAAATCTCTAGACCCAATCACTGTTTCCGAATCCGCCATCGGCCCTGCGGGAGGCCTCAGACACGATCGCGCGTGGGCCCTATACTCCGCTGACGGCAGGTGGGTCAACGCCAAGCGCACTCCCGTCCTGCATCTAATTCGCGCCACCTATTCCCCAAATCTTTGCTCCGTCACGCTCTCGGTTCCGAACGACCGTCGCAACATTCCCGCACGCACCTTTACCTTTCCTCAGGCTCATGAAGATGCCGCCGAATGGTTCAGCGTTTTCTTCGACCAGCAAATCATCGTCCGCCATTCCCCCGAAGGTTTCCCCGATGACCCCGTTGCCAACGGTCCCACGATCATCTCCACCGCGACGCTGCAGACCGTGTGCGAATGGTTCCCCGGAATCACTCTCGAGGGAGCGCGCCTCCGCTTCCGCACTTCCCTGGAAATCGACGGCGTCCCTGCCTTCTGGGAAGATCAACTCTTTCCAGAAAATCCGCGCAATGTAGTCCGTTTCCAGATCGGCTCTGCAAATTTTGAGGGCAGCTATCCCTGCGCCCGTTGCCCCGTCCCGACCCGCGATCCCCTCTCCGGACTCTCCCGCGACGGCTTCCAAAAGCTTTTCACGCAGCTCCGTCAGGCTTCGCTCCCCGTCTGGTCCCCTCGCGAACCCTTCGACCACTACTACCGCCTCGCCACCAACACCCGCGTATCCTCCACCGAATCCGGCAAAATTCTGCGCCAAGGCGATTCTGTAATTCTGTAGTCTCTCTCCTCCTCGTACGTTCCTAAGTTAAGTTGCTTGTTTCCTTGCCTTAAACTCCGTGTCGGGCCGCAATCTGCCCATTCCCTCTGTTCATGTTTATCAATTCCCCGAGAACCCTAGCGAAGCCCGCCATTCTCCCGCTCCCCTGATTTCCGGCAGCCGCACCCAATTCCATTCAACGGTGACTTTTCAATCATTCACGCCACCGGAACATTTCCTAACAGGTTTTGCTTTTCTTCTGCTATTGCAGAGGTGCCGCTACGACCTCGGGTTTTGCATTTTCCCGGGTCTCCTCGCTTGCCTTGTAAGGACGGGCTTTTTCTTGCCTTGCCTATTTCTGCATTTCTCTGCTCGGTAGAAAAAAAAGAGGCGAGCCACTCGGCCCGCCTCAAAAATCATGTACTTTGTTTCTACCGGCTACCTAGGACTTCGCCCCCGGCGGCAACTGACCCTTCGTATTCTCGAGCATCTGCTCTTTCCTGTACACCAGCGAATTTATATCGTATGTGGCCAACTCAAAGCCATGTCCATGCGTTATCGCATCCGTGGGACACGCCTCTACGCAATACCCGCAAAAGATACACCGCGAATAATCGATGTTGTAGACCTTCGCATATCGCTCGCCCGCCGAGATCCGGCTCTCTTCCGTGTTCTCCGCCGCTTCAATGTAAATGCAATTCGATGGGCAGGCCGCCGCGCACAGAAAACATCCCACACACTTCTCGAGGTTATTTTCGTCGCGATGCAAAACGTGAATCCCGCGATATCGTGGTTGGAAATTCACGGGCTGGTGCGGATAATTCTCCGTCACCGTCTTCCGGAACATGTTTTTGAACGTAACCGCGAAGCCTTGTACCAGCGCTATCGCCGTTCCACCAACTTCTCGTAGGAGCGATGCCATAGGTTTCCAGTCTAACAAACACCCACGACGACCCGCAAACAATCAGGAAACATCCGGTGTGTATCTCCCCTTTCCCGATGCCGGATGCTTCGCCTAGAAGCGTGCGGCTTTTGACTTTTCCTAAGCCGCACATTCCCACTCTGAAAAACAAGTAAGGCTGCCATCCGCTCATGCTGTCAGTCGACGGTCGAGACAATCACCGCGCCCGTAACGCCGGCATCTTGCCGGCTCCGCTCATCGCAGCGCCTTCACAATTTGCTTCCCGTGAAACCGCCCATTCTCAATAAATATCTCCGCCGTATTCTTCCCTGCAATGACCACGCCCGCCAAAAAGATCCCTGGCACATTGCTCTCGAGAGTATTCAAATCAATCTCTGGCCGACGGCTCTCCTTATCCAGCCGCACTCCTAATGCCTCAATGAACTCATAGTCCGGGTGATATCCCGTCAAGGCAAACACCTGCTTCGCCTCCAACTCTCGAACTCCACCAGGATCCTCAATCATCACCCCATCCCGCGTGATCTCTTTGATCCTGCAATTGAATACCGCTTTGATCTGGCCTGCCTTGATTCGATTCTCAATATCGGGCTTAACCCAATACTTCAGCGAAGTCCCCAGATCCGGCCGTCGCACCAACAGCGTCACTCGCGACCCATTCCGATACAGATCCAGCGCCGATTCCACCGCCGAATTTTTCCCGCCGATCACTACCACATCCTGATTCCAGTAAGGGTGCGGCTCAGTATAGTAGTGATTCACATGCGGCAAATGCTCGCCCGGTACTCCCATCTCATTCGGCAGATCGTAATACCCAGTAGCCACCACAATTTTTTTCGCAGCGTACCGCTCTTCCCGTCCGCTAGCCGTTTCTGTCACCACCGCGAACGCGCCATCATGCCCATCCACGCACAGTACTCGCTCAAACAAGCGCAATTCCAACCCATCGTGTTCCGCCGTTTTCCGATAATACTTCAGGGCCTCAAGCCGGGTCGGCTTATCCCCGCCGCACACCATTGGCAATTCCCCAATCTCCAGCAATTCCGGCGTCGTGAAAAACACCATGTTCACCGGGTAGTTGTAAATCGAATTGCACAAGCAGCCTTTATCCACCACCAGCGCCCGCATCCCCGCCCGTTTGGCATCAATCGCGCAAGCCAATCCCGTCGGCCCCGCCCCAATACAAACAATGTCGTACATGCACTCCCCTGTAGCGGCCCCCTTCAGGTGGCCACCGCGCTGTTCAACTCACCGATCGAAATCCATCGACAATGACGCGCCTATTTGAGTCTCCCACGCTCATGTCGGTTATCCAAATCGTGCCACACACACTCCTGACCGGGTTGCTCGGTCTTCCCGGAAAATCGTATGCAGACAAACATTTTCTGCACAGTTATCTCTGGCTAAACCAGGCAACTCACCGATCTTTCCTAGGCCCACCACACCCTGTGGATTCTCACTCCCCCAATTCCTCACTTTTCGGCGCAAAAGTTCAGAGGTTCCGCTTCTATTCTTGCAAGTCCGTCGACGCCCTGTGGGAATTTGAAAGCGCACAATGGATAGATCTTCCCCCGAACTACTGACGGTTCCTCACAAAGATTCCAAGCGACAGAGCCGGCCCAGAGCACGGTGGCTTCCCTCTTGACTTTATGGAAGGGCTAGGATTTGAACTCCCATCCTCTTCAGAAGCTGACGGTTTCGTCGGCAAACTCCATGCACCTTTCCAATTTCACGAAGCTTGAAAGGTTTTGACCTGGCAGCCTTACGACGAATTCTTGGTCGCCAATGCATGGGAAGACAATCACTGGATCGAAGAATTCGACGAGCGTTATTGGAACCCTTTAGGAAGGAACGGACCCTGCCCGATTTGCCATCCTGGCAGCGCACTAAGAGTTAAGTTCCCCGTTACAGCACCGTTCGAGCTTCGTTTCAAGAATGGCTACGGGGTGTATTTAGCAGCACTTGTTAGCACTTCTCAGCCTTACTGTATCCCTCCCAATTCCAGTATCCCTACCAATTCCGTCTTAAACCCCTCAAGCTCCTTCAACCGCTCCGCCGTAGCCTCGAGCGAATCCTTCTTGAACACAAACGCCTCACCCGCGTCCTTTTTCACCCGCACACCCAAATTCCCATTCACCAGAAACGTAGGTGCCGCCAGCAATTTCAACCCGCCATTCTCGACCGGAGCCAGTAATGCCGCGCACTCTCCACGCCGCATACACAACGCCTTCTCGTAAGGCGGTATCGCAATCGGTCGAAATCCCGCTGCAAACAACCGCTCCACCACCTTCAACTGTGATTGCGTCAGCTCCATCATTCCTAAAAGTATACACGCCACCGCTCTACCGCCAGCGTCCTCCCAGAGCCTTAGCAGATTGCCTCAAATTCTGAGAATTTCTCCAGGCCTTCCTGCAATCAACCGCCCAGCCAAACCCCGACGTGTCATCCCCCTGCCAGCACCCTAGGCGCAGCATGCGCTAGCCCCGCCCGCAAGGGATGCGTACAAAACCAAATTCCCAGAACGCCGCAGTTGCGATAGAACCAATTCATCCCGCCTTCTTCAACATCGCTCCGAACGATCATCAACTGCCTGATCATAAAAAAAGCGACGCGACATTCGCCGCGCCGCCTCAACTAACTCCAGTAAATTTGTTATCTTCCTGATATCTGATTTCTGATCCGGGATGTCAGGCCAAGGCCTTTCATGCCGCGGTACTATCTGCCTCCGACGCCCCTTCCAACTGAGCCAGTATCTCCCGTAGTGTCCGCACCAATTCTTCCCGCGTTACATGACTCTTCTTAAACTGCAACCGGAACCGGAACGCATCGTTCTCCGGTTCGTAATGAAACACAAACGGCTGCGGCCTCTGCGGGCCGCCCTGCTCTTCTTTCCGTTCTTTCCGAGCCTCATCCCGCGTCAATCCACCCGATAATATCTTCTGCAGCATCTCATACATCTTCTTTTCGGTCGGCTGCCGAGCAATCTGCAGCAGCACCGACTTCGACTGAATCCCCATCTCCACGCACTTCTTCCGCAACGATTCCGGAATATTTCGCAACGCCAGCACTTCCGTCACCGACGATCGCGCCCGCCCAATTTTCCGCGCCATATCCTCATGCGTGTACTCAAACTGTTCCTGCAAACGGTGCAATCCGTCCGCTTCTTCAAACGGCGTCAGATCTTTCCGCTGAATATTTTCAATTAATGCAATCTCCAGCGTCTCTGCATCATCGACTTTCTTCTCGATGCAAGGCACTTCGCGCAATCCCGCCGCGCGCGCGGCGTGGTAACGTCGCTCACCGGAAATAATGTGGAAGAAGTCCTGGCCCGCCACCATGCGCACCAATAACGGTTCCAGCACGCCTTTTTCGCGCACTGATTCTGTCAACTCGCGCAAATCTCCCAGTGCCTTACGCGGTTGGTCTGGATTCGGTCGGATTTGATCGACGGGGATCATCCGACCGATGGCCGCTCCGCTGTAGCTTGTTAGTGACTCAATGTAGTGCGCGTCATGCCGCATCTTCAGCGTGACGGGCAACCCGACTCTCTTCGACACGTTGTACTACCTCCGCTGCCAGCTTTTTGTATTCCACTGCCCCGGGGGATTTGGGCGCAAAAGTTAAAATAGTCTCTTTGTACGCAGGACTCTCTTCCAACCTTACGTTCTTGCTGATTTTCGTACGGAACAGCACTTCGCCGAACACCGACCGTATCTGCCCGTGCGTGTCCCGCGAAATATTTGTGCGCTTGTCAAACAGGGTGATCACCACCCCCAGCATCTTCAATCCTGGATTGGGCCGCGCACGAATCCGTTCGTAGGTCTCCAGTAAATCATCCGTGCCCTCAATCGCAAAATACGCCGCTTGAATTGGCACCAGTAGATGGGTCGATGCCACCAGGGCATTCACGGTCAAAATCCCTAGCGATGGTGGCGTATCTAGAATGATGTAGTCGTAATCCTTCAGTACTGGAGCCAACGCATCCTTCAATCGGTACGGCGCGTCAAACTGTCCCGCCAGTACCGTCTCCAATTTCGCCAGTGCCAGTCGACCCGAGCCCACGTACAGATTCGGATCTTTGGTCGGTTTGACGGCATCCACCATCGGCGCGTGTGTATCGCCCAGCACATCGAACATTGACACCGTCACTTCGCCCATATTAAAAAAAGCAATCGTCGAGTTGGCCTGCGGATCTAGGTCGATCAGCAGCGTCTTCCGTCCGCGCGCCGCCAGTGCCGCAGACAAATTGATCGCCGTCGTCGTCTTACCGACTCCGCCCTTTTGATTCGCCACTGTTATGATTGCTGTCATCGACGCTCGCCCTCCGTCCGCGCACAATCTCTCGCACGAGACACGGGGACAACTTCTTTTCTGTAAGTTGTTATGCCGGCAGAAAGGCCCAAAGGCATAGGGGAACTCTACGTTTCAAAGACCATCAGCGCAAGGAAAATTATCCCACTCTAAATCAGCGCGGTGGAAATCTCACCCCGCGCCTCATCGAACGCGACGCTCGTCACCAATCCCGCACCCCATCTGGAGCCAGCGCCTCAGCGAGAGGGCGCCCGCTCCAGGTTTCTCGGGTGGGTTCTTTGCCTTGCTTTTATGGATTTGTACTGGCTTTCATCTCTTTGCCCGCGAGCCCTGTACCGCCGTCTTGGGAGAAGCAACCAGCTAGAGACGGGCAGCGGAAACGGCGAACCCCGTCAACAACCTCATGGAGAGTTCTGCGATGGATTTGTTCTCAAAACACTGACATGCCGCGGGCGATTCAGCCTTGCTCCTACGTCTCCGCGCCCTCGACGGGCCTCGGTCGCCTCGGCTACCTCAGCGGTAACTCGATTTCTTTCTTCTTTGCCAGTCCCCCAATAAAAAACGGGGCATTTTGCCCCGTTTCATCCGACAAATTTATCGGTGTCTTCCCCTAAAAATCCAATCCCCAAAAATCATTCGGGGGATTATCCAATTCCAATCCCAATTCCCAACCGGCCCGCCCCTCGTGCCCGCGCCAGATCAACCGCGCTTCCGACTCATTGCCATTGATCGAATTCCGCATCCGCATCCTCTGTCCAACCGCAAATCCCTGCGCTACCACCGCCAAACAGCCCTTCGGGCTGATGTCCACGGTGTACCCCGAAACCGAATGCGTCTCCCCTGCCTCTTCCCACTCCAGCGTTACGCGCACGCGTGAATTTACTCGCACTCCGGCCCTCAAATGCTGCATCCTCAACGCATAGCTCGTTTCATTCATAATTTCCACGTCCACCCTCCGCGGGTTCAGCCAGTGCATCACGACTTCGATGCCCATCAGCCCACACTTTGCCTACGCCCTCACGCTACGTTCGGTCTTATCCACTGTCAATGGAACCACCCACCCGTACCCCCTCACCAGTTACTCCCCTCATCTTCTGACAGGTCTCTTTCCTTGCCATCTTCCTGTTCCGCATCGTCGTGCCCATTTGAACTTGCCGGTACCCCACAGTCGATTTAGCGGGGTGGGAATTATTCTTGTATTTTCCGGGAACGCCGATCTCCCGATCGCCAATGATTTCTTTGCAGTCCCCTTCGAGCCGCTCGCCGTCACAAACAACCACAATAAATCCTGCCCTTTTTTGTGCATCGCCTTTCCGAGTCCTGTCACCCAGAGCGAATCGAAGGACTTTAACCAATCCCCAGTGCGGTCGATCGGAAGCTTTTTGATATCTGATCTCCCTCAACCCCACTTACCTCCCCGCCCCTTCTCCGCTTACACTCTCTCTACGCTCCCATGCTCACCTTCTCCACCCTCCGCGCCGAACTCCGCCCCACGCTTCGGCTTGCTCTTCCTCTGGTTCTCGCTGAAATCGGTTGGATGAGCATGGGCATCGTCGACACTATGATGGTCGGCCGCCTCCCGAACAGCGCCGTGGCCATAAGCGCCGTAGCGATCAGTTCCAACCTCTTTCACGTGCTCGCCTTCTTTGGCGAAGGTATCCTCATCGGTCTTGATACGCTCGTCTCTCAATCCTACGGTGCCGGCCGTCGCGAAGACTGCTATCGCTCGCTCCTGAACGGCGTTTACCTCACATTCCTGATGACACCTCTACTCATCATTCCCATTTTTTTCTTTCGCGCTTTCTTCGAGCACATGCACATCGAGTCTTCCATTACCGACCTTTCCATCCCCTACACTTACGCTCTAGCCACTGGCATGCTTCCTCTGCTGCTCTACTTCGCCGTGCGCCGCACTCTCCAGGCCATGGACATGGTTCGGCCCGTGGCCTTCGCCCTCATCACTGCCAACCTCGTCAATCTCGTCGCCAACTACGCCCTGATTTACGGCAAATGGGGTTTCCCCGCCATGGGCGTCGAAGGCTCCGGCTGGTCCACCGCGCTAGCTCGCCTCTACATGGTCCTCGTCCTCATCGTCTACCTGTTCTGGTACGACTACCGCCATCACACCGATCTCCTTAAAACTCCTGTCGAACTCGACCTCAAGCGAATTCGCCACCTTCTTGCTCTGGGCATTCCCTCCGCCACGCAAATCACCATGGAGGTCGGCGTCTTCGCCCTGGTCGCTTCACTCATTGCGCGCCTCGGCCCCATTCCTCTAGCCAGCCATCAAATCGCCCTCAACACCGCTGCCTTCACTTTCATGATTCCTCTGGGCATCTCTTCCGCCGCCGCCGTGCGCGTAGGCCAGGCTCTCGGCCGCAAAGACCCCATCGGCGCCGCACTCGCCGGCAACACTGCCATTCTTCTCGGCGCGGGATTCATGTTCTGCATGAGCATCGTCCTTCTGATCTTCCCTCGTTACATCGCGCTCATGTACACCAGCGACCCCGTGGTCATCAAAAGCGCCATCGCTCTTCTAGCCGCCGCGGCCGCATTCCAACTCTTCGACGGTATCCAGACCGTAGCTACCGGCGCTCTCCGTGGCACAGGAGACACCCGCACTCCTATGCTCTGCCACTTTTCCGGCTACTGGCTCATCGGACTTCCCCTGGGCATTTATCTCTGCTTCCGCCAACACTGGGGAGCCCTGGGCCTGTGGGTCGGCTTGAGCCTCGCCCTAATTCTGATCGGTCTGCTATTGCTGGTCTTCTGGCGCCGCAAATCGCGACTCCTGTGCAAAACCTGATCCTTCTCTTTGCTGGCAGAGAGGCTCCTGGTTGTGCTCCCGCTCCCTCCCCTGTAGCGCTGGCTTCCCTGCCAATGCGCTGTGCCACATCTCCGTCAACGCGGGCATCGTGAGCGATCAGCGTTTGCACGCATGCCCGACTCTGGGTTTAGGACGGATGTTTTGCTAGGGTTTTCGGGCCAGATTGCAAGAGTTGTAATCCTGAGCAAAGCGAAGGACCCCAAATGATCCGCCACCATAACATTACTGCAAACAGCAGCGTCATCCCCAGCAACGCGGGGGTATCCACTCTCTCCTTTTCAACGATTACCAAACAGGCAGGTAAAACCAAGACGCCAAAACGCTAATCCTGTGAATTCCGAGGAGCTAAGCCCTCTCTGTGCTGCTCCTTTTCCTCTTCTACATCTTGTATCTTCCCAGATCTTCGTCTGACAATCCCTCCAGCCAATTCCTCAACTGATCATTCGAATTCCGCTCCGCCAGCGCCGTCGACACCTTTGAATTCTTCAAAACTTGCTCTTCCACAAAAATCGGGCAATCCATACGCAACGCAAGTGCCAACGCATCGCTAGGCCGCGAATCAATGCTCATCGTCTCCCCATCCCGCTCCACCCAGATCAAGGCATAAAACGTGTCGTCGCGCAGATCATTTACCACAATCTTCTGCACCGATACGTCTAATCCCAAAAACACATTCTTCAACAAATCGTGCGTCATCGGCCGAGGCGTCTGCACCTTCTCAATCTCCAGGGCAATCGCGTTTGCCTCATACGCTCCCACCCAGATGGGGAGCACCGCCTGGCCCTGCACATCCTTCAACACCACAATCGGCATCTGCGTCACTGGATCCATCATCAGGCCGCGTATCTTCATCTCTACTTCCATCGCGCCCTCCTCTTTCCCTGCCGATTACAAAAACTAGAACTGTCATCCCGTCAATCAAAACTGTCGTCCCGAGCTACGCAATGGATCTGATTGTCTCCAGGTGCCCACTCTCTGGTTCTAAGAGTGGTAACCTGTCATCTCTACCCCTGCTTCCTCTGCGGTAATCGTTCCACTTCGTTCCCTACTCCACCATCTCCCCCACTAGGCTATTCGCTCCCGCGCCAGTCACCTTCACTTGCACATACTCTCCCAGAAGTTCCTTCTTCTGTGAAGTGAAATTCAATATCGCATAATTTCCCGTGTGCCCGCTCCACTGATTCTCTCGCCGCGACTTCCCTTCCACCATCACTTCGAAGGCCCTTCCCACCATCCGCGCATTGCGCACCAACTGAATCTCTCTCTGCCGAGCTAGCAGCAACGCCAGCCGCCGGTTCTTTTCCTCTTCCGGAATGGCATCCTCCATCTTCAAGGAAGGAGTATTCGGACGCGGGGAGTATTTGAACCCGAACATCAAGTCATATTGCGCCACATCCAGCAGTGTCAGCGTCTCCTCAAAATCCTTTTCCGTTTCCCCTGGGAACCCGACGATCACGTCGGTCGTAATACTGATTTCACGCTTCGCCCCGCGAATCAGCGCCACCTTCTCGAGGTACTCTTCCCGCGTGTATGTCCTCTGCATCGCCCGCAAAACCTTCGTTGATCCCGATTGCACAGGCAGATGGACGTGCTCGCAAAGTTCGGGCGTCGCGTCAATCGCCTCGACTATATCCTTCCCGAAATCCCTTGGGTGTGAGGTCATGAACCGTACCCGCCGTATGCCCGTTACATTCGCCACCGCCACCAACAAATCCGAAAAACGCATCTTTCGCGACGACGGGTCCACATAGGAATTCACCGTCTGCCCCAGTAACTGAACCTCCCCGTATCCGAGATCTGCCAGCTGCCTAACTTCTTCCAATATCGACGCACTCGCCCTGCTCCGCTCCGGCCCCCGCGTAAACGGCACCACACAATACGAACAAGCTTTATCGCAACCTTCAATAATCGTGAGATACGCGCGCCATGGATTGTCACGCCGGGTCATTTCCGTTTCAAAGGTTTCGTCTGTCTCCTGATCGAGCCCCATGACCCGCCGGTTGCCCGATTCCAACTCTGCGATCAATTGCGGCAATTTCCGGTAACTCGCCGATCCGCACACCAGGCTAACCCACGGAGCCCGTTCAAAGATTTCCTCGCCTTCCTGTTGAGCCAGACATCCCAGCACGCCAATCACTTTCCCTTCAGCCTGCCGCTCGCGAAACTCTCCCAACCGCGAGAAAACCTTCTGCGCCGCCTTTTCCCGAATACTGCAGGTGTTGTAGAGAATCACGCCCGCTTGCTCCGGCTTCTCCACCTGGCGGTATCCGCGTGCCATCAACACACCCGCCACCTTCTCTGAATCGTGATCATTCATCTGGCACCCGAAGGTCTCGAGATAAAATGTCCCTTGCACGGAATTCGTGAGCGCCGCGCTGGTGATATCGCTGGCATCCCGCCGGCGCTGATGAACCTCCCCCGCAATGCTGGCTTTCACGCCAGCGCCTTTTTCAACGTCCAGGGAATCCAGAGAATCGCGGGGAATCTGCTTTCCCCCGGCTACCGCACCCCCTAAACCCTCCCGCTCCATCCGTGCGGATCTCTTCTGGGCTTCGCGCGAACGCCGCTTCAGCCGCTCCGCTATCGCCAATGCGGGACCATCCGTCGACGCTTCCGCATCCGTGGCACAGACACTTTTGTCTGGGCTCTTGGCTTCTGCGCGATTCCGCGTCCCAATCAACTTCTCAACCCCAAAATCAAAGGCATTTCCCATATTTTCCTAGTCTACCATCTCTCTCTGAACCGTACTCCTCCGCTTTACCATCTGATCCCGCTTCCCCGTGGACGCTGTTGACTCCCTTCACGTTCGGGAATCGGTTGCCTTTGCACTAGCCCGCACCTCATGCGGCTCTCCCGCCACGGAATCGACAGTCATCCTGAGCGGGGCAACTTGACACTTTTTCTTCCGTGCCGTACTTAGGCGCACAGGCGCGCCCAGTCGAAGGATTGTGACCTGATCCCCGATCTCTCTCGTTCACTGAGACCATCGAGTGCGTAGATCCTTCTCAAGCCCCCTCGTCCTCCACCATGCCACCAAAAACAAAATTCCCAGCGCCAAATCCGTCCCCGCTAACACCAAATCCGACGCTCGCGTCCTCCCCTGCACTACCAACGCGATTACCGCAAACCCGAACGCAAACTTCTCCACGACGCCGGGCAGCATCATCGGCCGTAACCGCACCGGATCCCTCGCAATTACCAGAAACGCGATCTGCCATGCCAGTCCCACTCCCACAAACCCATAATAAAATCCCGGGTGGGTAATCGCCGGTGGGTCCTGCCGACCAATCACATCGAACAAGAAATATAGCGGGGCCAGCACCAGCACTCCCCATATCCCCGCCACCCAGAACACTACCTTCGCAAATTTCATCCGCTCCTCCCAACAAACAATCTCTCATACTACCGGGTTTGAGTTTTCCTATTCTCCGGGCACCCCACTCCCGGTTTTGAGGGTGGGGATTTTGCTTTCTTTCGCTCCACCCCAGCAAGCACTGCCAAAGTTATCATCTCCTGGGAAGCGAGGGATCCACCCTCCCCCTCATCCCAAATCTCTCCGCTACCGCCAAGCCCCTGGTTTCTCAGATCTGATCGCTGATCTCCTTCTCCTCCTTCACCTGATGCAACTCCACCATCGCACATCGCCATCTCATTTCTTTTGACCATGTTTCATCCCGTGTGCTACGTTTCTCTTGTCTCTAAATTTTATTTTTTCTGAGGGGTTTTTCCTATTCTTCTTCTTTCTGCCATCTACATCGGCAACATTTTCGACATTCTTGCGCAAACTGGCTGGGTCGCGCGCGCCGTCCTGCTCCTTCTTCTACTGTTCTCCTTGATCTCCTGGGCGATGATTTTCCAGAAGCTCAGTCTCTTTGGCCGCGTTCGCCGCGAAAGCGATCAATTTCTCAAAATTTTCCGCGCCACCAAGGGTGTCGCCAATCCGCAGGGACTGGTCTCGGCCGGCTCTCCCTTTGCCAACGTCTACGCCTCCGGCTATCGCGAACTCCAGTCCCAGCTCACCCCCACCAGCACCACCGCGGCGCCCGCAAAACTAAAAAGTATGCAGGCCGTCACCGTCAACATGCAGCTTGCTTCCTCCGACGAAATTCGACGCGTCGAGAAAGGCATGTCGTGGCTAGCCACCACTGCCGGTGTCACTCCCTTCATCGGACTCTTCGGCACCGTTTGGGGCATCATCGACGCCTTCTCAGGTCTAGGCACTTCCGGCGCCGCGAGCCTTCGTGCGGTAGCTCCCGGCATTGCCGAAGCCCTCGTCACCACCGCCGCTGGCCTTTTCGCCGCCATCCCCGCCCTGATCGCCTATAACTATTTCCTTCAACTTATTCGCGATCTCGCACAGCGACTCGACACCTTCGCGAACGAGTTCGCCGCTCAAATCGAAAAAACGTTCACCTGAGATGAGTATGGCACTCACAGCAACTAGATCGATGCTCGTAACACCGGTATCCTGCCGCCGCTTGTTTTTTTCTTCTGGTGCCCCGGCCCCGTTTTCTGAGGGCGGGAGTTTTTCCTCGCATCCTGATGGCCGAAATCGGATCGCCGAATTCCGCAGCAAGGTATCCTGACCATGCCTCAAATATCCAAATCCACGCAAACTTCCCTCTCCGACATCAACATGGTCCCCTTCATCGATGTCGTCCTGGTCCTTCTCATCATCTTCATGATCACAGCTCCGATCCTGCAATCCGGCATCGAAGTCGACGTCCCCAAAACCCACACCGTTGCCAAAGAACTCACCGCGCAGCATATTGTTGTCACCATGGACAAGAATCAGCTCATCTACCTCGGCAACGATCCCGTCAATATCCACCAACTCGGCGACAAAATTAAAAAACAATCCAAAAGTCAGAAAGACGTCATCTATCTCCGAGCCGATGAAACCGTTCCTTTTGGTGCGTTCTGCAGCGTGATTGACACGCTCCGACAATCAGGCATCTCCAATATCAGTATCGTCACGCAACCCATCACGGATCGCGCACAGACTCGTTAACCCATGGCTTACGCTGCCACCAACTCGAACGGCGCAACGGATATCCAATTCAAACCGTTCTTCACGTACTCCGTCCTGTTTCACATGGGTCTCACGGTTGCCTTGCTTCTCGGTGTCTACGTCCAGCGTTCTGCTGTTCCCTGGGGCGGCGTGGGGGGCGGCGATTCCGGAGTAAAAGTAAATCTGGTCAGCAGCGCCGGCATTCCCATGCCACAACCCACGGTCGCAACCGAAAGCGCCACCGTCGATCCCACCAAGGGCCTCCATAAGGAAGAACCGAAAATAGTGCCTGAACCGAAGACCGACGCCACCAAAATTCCAAAATTCGATAAACTCAAGCCGCCTCCACCTACAAAAGCTTCAAAGACTTTTGAAAACAAAACTCCTCCTCCCGACAACGCCGTCAATTACGGCAAGGGCGGCACGATGAGTGTCCCCTCCGGCTACAACAACATGCCCGGTCCGCTCAACGGCGGCATGGCCATTCAAGGCCAAGGCGGAGGTGAATTCGCTGCGCGCTACCCTTGGTACGTCGAAAGCGTTCGCAAGCGCATCTCTGACAATTGGCTGCAAAACACCATCGATCCCTCTGTCCGCTCCGCCCGCTCCGCTCACACCGTAGTCACTTTCACCATCAATCGGGATGGCAGTGTGAGAAATGTTCGCCTCGATACCACTTCCGGCAATCGTTCGATGGACGATTCCGCCATGCGCGCGATGCAGAGCATCGACAAAATGCCACAACTCCCCGCCGACTGGCGCAGCAACTCCGTAGATGTGGTCTTCGACTTCGATCTAGGCCGCCGCTAATCCCTGTTCTGCCGGCTTGCCGCCGGCTCCTGTATTTTTCATTGGGTGACGCAGCCTCCGCCATTGACGGCGCGGTTTTTGATTCTTCAGCCACTTCCGGCGCGCACGTGTCAGTTTTGCGTGTAGCGATTTTTCTCTTCCAGCGGCATCCCGAACCAGAACTCTGTCATCGGGCCGGGGAGCAGGAGCTCTTCCGTTCCATGCATCAAACTAGTTCCGGGTCTCGGCGACCTCGGTGCTCCGAACTCTGTGTCCTCGTTGTGAAAATCCCCCGTCTCTTCTCTCGACCACAATTCTGCATCCGGCTTGCTCCGTATTAGCTGTTCTCTATTGCACACTAAATAATCTTTTCTTCCTCCCCCGCTCCCTTTCCATTTTTGCTATTCTTCTATTTACTTCCCGTTCGCATCCCAATCCGCGGACGATCCCTGTGGAGGCGTCGTTGTCCCTGAAAATCCGCGCACTCTCTTTCTTTTTGATACTCCTCTGCACTCCTGTATTCCTCCACGCCCAAGAACAAGGCTGGTTTCGCACGGGCACCGGCATCGGCGCAGAGAAACCCCGCATTGCCGTTCCCGATTTTGCTCCCAAATCCACTGAAGCCACGGCTCACGCCACTCTTTTCACCTCCGTCGTTCGCGACGATCTCTCTTTCAGCGGCATTCTCGATCTCGTCAGCCCCAGTTTTTATCCCACGCAGCCGCCTCTCCTCACCCAACCTGGCGAACTTCGCTACCTCACCTGGACAGACCCTCCGCTCAATTCCAATTTCGTTGCCTTCGGCTATCTCACCGAAACTTCCGCCGAAGTCGTCATCTACGCCTGGATGTACGACGTCCGTAACCCTTCCACGCAGGCGGTGGTCGGCAAGGTCTATCGCGGTGCTCCAAGCGATCCCCAGGTCCGCAAATTCGCGCATCAATTTGCCGATGAAATTGTCAATAAACTTTCCGGAGGCGCCAGCAGCATTGCTTCCACACAAATCGCTTTCATCAGTTCGCGCACCGGCACCAAAGAACTCTGGCTCATGGATTACGACGGTTCCAACCAGCACGCCCTCACTTCCCTAGGCAGCATCTCTCTCACACCCCGCTGGGCGCCCGACGCCTCGCGCATCGCTTTCACCTGTTTCGCTCCGGCGAACGGTGTCGTCAGCGCGCAAATCTGCATGTATTCTCTCGACGCCAACAAACTCGTATCTTTCGGCCGTTTCCGGAGCACCAACACTTCACCTACCTGGTCGCCCGATGGATCCCAAGTCATGTTCTCTTCTTCCATGCAGGGCAACCCCGAACTCTATGTCACCGATCCAAGCGGTAATCGCCCCACGCGTCTCACCTTCACCTCTCACGGTGCCAACACTTCGCCCGCATGGAATCCCAAGACCGGCCAGAGCGTCTCCTTCGTGAGCGATCGCGCCGGGGTTCCTCAGCTGTATCTCATGAATTCCGACGGCACCAATACGCAAAAGCTCGATCTGCCAGACATGGGCTACGTAATCGATCCCTCGTGGTCTCCGAACGGCCAGCTTCTCGCCTTCAGTTGGCGTCGCCCCAGCGGCAACTACGACATCTACATTATGGACGTGGCCAGCCGTAGCATCCGCGAAATCACTCGCGATTCCGGCCGCAACGAACGTCCCAGTTGGGCTCCCGACGGCCGACACATTGTCTTTGAATCCACCCGCGGCGGCTCTCGCCAGATCTGGATCATGCTCGCCGATGGCTCCGACCCCCGCCAGCTCACCACCAAGGGCCACAACGAATCCCCCAACTGGTCCACCCGCTAGCCATGCAGACTTTTTCGAACACTCCCACTGGTCCCCAATCGGGCTTTCATCCCGAGCAAATCGAAGGATTTCGAGCGATCCCTCGGCTGAAGCACTCCCTCGCCACCCCCTCGTCCCCCGATATCCGACTTCTCTGCTCCGCTATCTCAGCGCTTACCCCGCTTCGAGCGTCACGCAAACTTTTCGCTCCACTCCCCATCGCTCTACGCTGTAAACTGTATCGTGTCACGACCTATTTCCTGAATTACACCCGCTTGTTCCACCTGTCTTGCTTCGGCGGGTCATCTGCCGTCATACTTTTGTCCCAAGGAGAAATAGAATGACTCTGTTCAACCGCCCGCTCGCTCGCGCGCTCGCAATTACTTTCTGCTCCCTCGCCTTGCTCGTTTCCGGCTGTGGCAAAAAGCCGGTCACCAAGTCCACCGGTAATTACACCCCGCCTCCCTCAGCCGTGAAGCCCAGCGCTTCACTCTCCGCCGACAAGCCTTCCATCAATCCCGGTGAATCTGTCCGGCTTTCCTGGACCACCACCGACGCCGTCAACGTCTCCATCGCTCCAGAAATCGGTGCCGTCACCGCGCAGGGTAGCACCTCGGTCACTCCTGGTGCTTCCACCACCTACACCCTCACGGCCAGCGGCCCCGGCGGCAATACCGACGCCACCGTGCGCATCTCGGTAAACACTCCGACTGCCACGACTACGGCACCCGTTGCCAACACTTCCACCCTTGATCAACTCTTCCTCGAGGAAGTGGGTGACGCCTACTTTGATTACGACAGTGCCGAGATCCGTGACGATGCCAAAGCCGCTCTTCGCAAGGACGCCGACTTTTTCAAGAAGTATCCGACCATGCGTATCACCATCGAAGGTCACTGCGACGAACGCGGTAGCACTGAATACAACTTGGCCTTGGGCGATCGCCGCGCCAGCGCCGTGAAGTCCTATCTGGTTGGTCTGGGCATTCCCGCCGATCGCCTAAACACGGTCAGCTACGGCAAAGAAAAGCCGTTTTGCATGGAAGCGGACGAGGCCTGCTATACCAAGAACCGCCGCGGCCACTTGGTCCAAGCCAAGTAATCACGCAAACCGCCGGTTTGCACAACCGGCTATTTGTGTTCTCGATACGGAGGGGCGATCGCTCGTGCCCCTCTTTGGTTCCTCTGCCAACCGCCTCGATCCTGCCGGCGATTGTCTGTTCGTTGCAATTTTCGTCGTGCGCGTCGCCGTCGCTTTCTGAGAGTGGGGCCCTTTCTTACTCCACCAGCCTCCTCAAAGAAACCAGATGTCATCCCGCGGGATCTGCATTTTCCCTCCCCCTGATCCAAAATTAAACTTCTCACCCACTACCAAGCGAAGAATCTCCGCCACCACCTATCCTCCATCCGGAATCCACCGCGTCAGACCAATTTCTTTCTCTCTACTCGCTGCGCCTCTTCCTCCTGCTCCTCGGTGTCAATACTTTCCACCGGGCTTCCCTTCCCAAAACCATCCTCTCCGCTATCCCACACATCGTTCGTGTTACCATTCTTCTGCGCCTGAGAAAACACTCATGACTCTGTCCCAAAAAACCTATCACGTCGATTATCTCGTTGTGGGCTCAGGCGTGGCAGGCGTCCGCGCCGCCATCGAACTAAGCCAAGCTGGCAGTGTCCTGGTCCTGGCCAAATCCGATCTTAGCGAATCCGCCACTGCCTACGCGCAAGGCGGCATAGCCGTCGCTCTCAGCGACGAAGACGAAATCGGGCTGCACGAGCAAGACACGATCAACGCTGGTGACGGCCTCTGCAATCCCGAATCCGTAGCTCTGCTCGTCGAAGAAGGCCCCCGCTACATCACTCAACTCATCGAGTGGGGCACGGAATTCGATCGCTCCGGCACAAAACTCTCTTTTACCCGCGAAGCCGCGCACAGCCGCTCGCGCATTCTCCACGCCCACGGAGATTCCACCGGACGAGAGATCAGCCGCGCGCTGCTGGCCCGCGCGCACACAATTCCTCATCTCCACTTGCGTGCCCACGCCTACACCACTGAAATCATTGTGGAAAATAATCGCGCCGCTGGGGTTCGCTTCCTGGACGAAAACGATTCCTCACTCCACGAACTTCGCGCCGGTGCAACGCTATTGGCCACTGGTGGACTCGGTCAGATTTACCGTGAAACCACCAATCCCGAAGTAGCCACGGGTGACGGCATCGCCATCGCCTACGATGCGGGAGCCATCCTCTCCGACATGGAATTCGTCCAATTTCATCCCACTGCTCTCGCCATCAAGGGGGCACCGCGGTTCTTGCTCAGCGAAGCTTTGCGCGGCGAAGGCGGTACGCTCCGCAACATCCACCTCGAACGTTTCATGAAGCGCTATCACGAGGCCCAGGAGCTTGCTCCGCGCGATGTCGTAGCACGCGCCATCGTGAGCGAAATGCAGCGCACTAATTCTCACCATGTCTATCTAGACATGACCACCAAGTCGAAGGAATTCCTCGAAAAGCGCTTTCCGCGCATCTACGCCACCTGTCTCAGCTACGGCCTCGATCTTTCCTGCGACGTTGCTCCGGTCAGTCCGGCCGCGCACTTCATGATGGGCGGTGTGAAAACCGATCTCTGGGGGCGCACCTCTCTCCCCGGCCTCTATGCTGCAGGAGAAACTGCTGCAACTGGCGTCCATGGCGCCAACCGCTTGGCCAGTAATTCTCTGCTAGAAGGCTTGGTGTTCGGCGCACGCGCTGGCGACACTATGATGAATGATGCGCCCGTCTCCAAAAAATCCACCAGCCCTCTCCCCGGCACAGCCGCTCCCAAAACCTGGCACGACGGTTCCGAATCCGTGAGCTCTAAGAAACCAAAACCCGCGCCTTCCGAAGCTCTACAAAAACTTCGGGAACTTATGTGGCACGACGTAGGCATCATGCGCAGCGGCAAAGACCTCAAGCACGCCGTCCAGACACTTGCCACTATGGAAATTCCGCAATCCCCAAAAAACAATCGTGTCGATCATGAACTAAAAAATCTGCACAATCTGGGTTCTCTAATCGCCCGCTGCGCTCTAGCCCGCGAAGAAAGTCGCGGCTCCCACTATCGCTCCGACTTCCCCTATCGCGACGACGACGATTTTCAAAAACATTCCGTCATCTCCAAATCCCAGGACCCCTCTTTCGCAAAATGATCCACATGAGCATTGGGTTTTGCCGTAGCCGCGGCAACCCGCCACCCTCTGCGCACACCAATCCGTGCCGCGCATCACCTTAGGTTTTTTACCTTTAATTACCGACTAGACCTACTTCTCCTGCAACGCCTTCACCGACTCCAGTACGACGTGCCCCACCACCGCCAGACTTTTCGCACTTACCTTATCCATCGCATCCTGTGGCGTGTGCCAATAACTCGCCGAGTGATTCAAATCAATGATGTCCACGGAGGGCACGCTGCGCGTAAGAAACGACAAATGATCGTCCGAAGCTTCTTGCTTCTGTTTCACAAATATCTTGTCGTATCCAAGATTTCCCGCTGTCTTCCAAACCAATTCCGTCAACGACTTCGTCGAATTATTCTCCTCCGCAAAAATAATGTCCTTCCCGCCCACAAGATCCACCAAAATAAACGCTTTGATCTTCGCCAAATCCCCCGTTGCCGCAAACTGCGCCGCCATCTGCCTGCTTCCGTATCGGTTATCTGGATCCCGCCATTCCTTATTTACTGCTTCTTCTCCATCAAAAAAGGCGATCCACACCGCGTACTTCCCTGGCGTTCTCTGGCTGCACAAGTTCCGTGCCGCTTCCATCATTACGCCGGTCGACGACCCGCCATCATCTGCGCCAACAAAATTCGGTAACCGCTTCGTGTCGTAATGGGTCCCGAGCAATATAATTCCTGGGGTCGTCCCCGCAATCTTCACCAGAATATTTTTCATCGGCAAGCGCCCCGCCGGAGTGTCCGCCGAGAAATTATCTGTCTCGGCCATACAACCGTAGGACTTCAACTCTCCAAGCATGTACTCCTGCAGCTTCGCCAGCTCCGGCGAACCCGCCGGGCGCATCCCAAAACTCACCTGCTTCGCCACCAACTCATACGCGCGATGCCCGTCAAATCCCCCTGTCGTCTCGGGCGCCGGTGCCTTCGCCTGCTCCTCGAGCGCCGCGCCATCACCCGCTACCGCACTCATAAACGGAGGCTCCGCCTTCCCCGCATTTTCCGACTTGCAGCCAACTCCCAGCATCAGTCCACACGCTAGGCAAACCAATACGCTGAAAACTCTCCCGTTCCGCAACATCAGTGCCGGAGGCGCTAGATTAGTTAGCCCACGCCGTAAGCCGTGGACACCAAACACAAAGTTCGCAAGTCGCCGTGGATAGGACAGAACTTCCACCCTGGTGCCGCACCCGTTGCGGTTTAGGCCGCGGTATTTCTCTTCCCTTACAGCAATCCCCATCCTCAAGTCCCCGTCCCGGCACTCTCCGCCGCTTCCCTCTTCTTCTTATTCCGCACCACCACAGCCGATACCGCTATCCCCACAAAATACAATCCCACCATCGGCGCCATGAAGATCAACATCGTCGTAGCATCCGGCGTCGGCGTAATCACCGCTGCCACGATAGCAATAATCAAAATCGCATATCGGAAATTCGCCCACAAAAACTTCGGTGACACAATTCCGAACAATGTCAGAAAGAAAATCAGGATCGGCAGCTCAAACACTAGTCCCAATCCCAACAAAATCATCAATATCAGGTCAAAATACTCATTGATACTGAGCAGTGGCGCTACCGTCCCGCCAAAATTCTGAAAGCTTACCAAAAATTTCAAAATGTACGGCAGCGTAATAAAGTACCCGAACGCAATCCCCGTTAAGAAAAGCGCTACTGTCGAAAACAAAAATCCCGTTACCGCGCTGCGTTCATGCTTGTAGAGCGCCGGCGCCACAAAGAGCCAGATCTGATAGAGAACCACCGGCGAAGCCAGCACCATGCCGATATATACCCCGAGCGTAATCACCAGATTCACGGCCCCGGCCGGGTGGTTGTAATAGAGCTTGTCCGAATAGCCCGCTGCCACTAGCGCCCGCTGCATCGGCTCATTGATAAAGTGGATCACCTTCGGTGCAATCGCCACTCCCGCAAACGCGCCAATCCCAATTGCATAGAGAGAATTGATGATTCGCTTCCGCAGCTCCGTCAGGTGCTCGAAAAATGTCATTTGGCTTCCGGCTTCTTCAAGCCGTGCCGCTAGGGAATTGTCAGGCTGGCTGCTGTTGGTCATGAGAAGGGTCGGATTCCGCTGCAGTCTTCGCGCCTAGATTGTTCTCGCGCTTCGGTTTCTGGTCGATGAAATTCAATTCGGTCTGTTTTGCTTCCGCCGCGATTTCCTGCTCCACGGCACTCACGCTTTCCCCCGCCGCCACGTCTAACCGGGGCACCGCCTCTGCCACCGGCTCGATGACCGGCGCTTCCGTAACTTGTTCTAAAGGATAGGGGTTGGCCGTCACCTGGGTACCCTCCGGGGACCCAAGTGCGGCTACAGGAGCAGCAATGCCATCGCCGACTGGATTTGCCGCAGCATTCGCCGCCGCCACTGCTTCCGCCGCTTGCTTCTTCAGTTCCGAGATGCGCGCCTGCCGTTCAAGGTCCCGCATCTCTTCTTCAAACGCATTTTTGAAGTCTCCGGATGCTTTCCGGAATTCCGCCATCAACTTCCCAAAGCTGCGCGCCAACTCCGGTAGTTTCTGGGGCCCAAACACCACCAGCACCACCAGAAACACCACGATCATGTGCGGAATGCTCAACATATTCCGATACAGTCCTTTTATGCCCTGTGTGCATCATAGAAAGGGCAGCCAACTCTGTCAAACGACACTTGCTAGACCTCATGTTATACTGCCCTCTAGCCTCCTTTTAGGAGTTGCACCGTTGGCCTTTAGGCCGGCGGACCTTAGGTTTTCTAGCCGCCGGGCTTTAGGCTGGCAGCCCAGATTCTGTAGTGGGCGATCTTTAGATCGGCCCGCTTGTCCGGTTCTAGACGCGCCGGATAACACGATCTCAGTTATTTCCCGGTCTAACCACCGGTACACCACGAGGTACACATGAACGCTGAACGACGTGGCTTTGTAGTCGTCATCGTAGTCTTAGCCCTCTCCGCTGGCCTTGGCGCCATCTACGGGCCTTCCGTCCGCGCCACCTCATCCACTTCCGACGACTACCAAACTGCCGTGCGGGATTTTTCCCGTGTCCTCGACGTCGTCCAGAACAATTACGCGGAGCCCGTCGATGTCGACAAGGCGGTCTACCAGGGCGCCATCCCCGGGATGCTCCGGATGCTCGACCCACACTCCAATTTCTTTGATTCACGCCAGTTTGCTCTGCTCCGTGAAGATCAACGCGGCAAATATTACGGCGTCGGCATGGTCGTTGCCCCGCGCGAGAATCACACCGTGGTCATGTCTCCCTACGTGGGCGCGCCTGCCTACAACGCCGGCCTACGCCCCGGTGACGTCATCGTCAAGGTCGACGACAAAAACACCGACGGGCTCACCACCAGCGAAGTTGCCGATCTTCTCAAAGGTCCCAAGGGCACGGTCGTAAAAATCACCATTACGCGGGAAGGCTATGCCGATCCGCTCGTATTCACCGTAACGCGCGATGAAATTCCCCGCCACTCCGTAGAAATCGCGTTCATGCTCAAACCGGGCATCGGCTACATTCGCCTCTCGCAATTTAACGAAACCACTGATCGTGAAATTGCCGAAGCCCTGAAAACGCTCGGCGCCTCTTCTCTCGATGGTCTCATCTTCGACATGCGTGGCAATCCCGGCGGCCTTCTCAATGAAGCCGTCGCCGTTGGCGATATGTTCCTTGAGAAGGGCCAGACCATCGTGTCCTACCATGGCCGCAGCGCGCCAGAGCGCCGCTTTACTGCCATTCGTGGCAATCAGGGCATGACCGTCCCGGTCGTCGTGCTTGTGAACAACAATTCGGCCTCCGCCGCGGAAATCGTTGCTGGCGCCATTCAGGATCACGATCGCGGCCTCATCGTTGGCGAAACCACCTTCGGCAAGGGACTTGTTCAAACCGTTCAACCCCTCGCCGAGAACACTGGGCTGGCGCTAACCACGGCACGCTACTACACACCCAGCGGCCGCCTCATCCAGCGCGATTACAAATCCATTTCGCTCTACCAATATCACTACGAGCGCAAAGTACCCGACCATCCATCCGAGATCCGACAGACCGACAGCGGCCGCCAGGTCACCGGTGGCGGCGGTATCACTCCGGACATCGTCGTAGCCGCGCCCAAGCTCAACAAGTTCCAGCAGAATATGTTCCGTAGCGACGTTTTCTTCCCTGCCGAACAAGGTGTTGCAGGATTCACGCGCTACTACCTCGGCACAAAACCCAGTATCACGCACAGTTTTGAAGTTGACGACAAAGTAATGCAGGATTTCCGCAGCTATCTGGCCAAGCACAACGTTCACTACACCGAACCCGAATTCGCCGACAACATCGAGTGGGTCAAGCGCAAGATCAAGCAGGAAGTTTTCATGTCCGCTTATGGCACCCAGGAAGGCTTCAAAGTGCTTCTAGAAGCCGATCCCCAGGTCCAGAAGGCCGTCGAATCTGTTCCGCAAGCCCGCGCCCTTTACGAGAATGCTCGCAAAGTAGTCGCCCAGCGCGCCGGTGCATCCTCCGACCAACCCTAAACCCAGTTCTTCATCGTGTTTTGTCAATTCGAAGGGCGGCATCTCGCCGCCCTTCTTTTTGTCCCTCGCCATGTAACGCGGGCGATCATCCGAGCGGCTTTGCCTCCCCCGCTGAACTGAGCGGCCGCGAGGTCGGTTTCGTCCCTTCCCCTCCCCCCGTGACTCCCATCACATTCCCAGGGCCCATTCCCCTGCCACACTCCTAGGGTGAAGCACTTGACGCTCACAACCCTGCGCCGATTTTCGCAACTGCTCTTCCTGGCCCTGTTTTTACTCCTCCTGCTCCGCACCGAACTGCGCGGCTCTCTCCCCGCCAAAGGCGACCCTACCCGCCTACCCTATCCATTTCAAATTTTCTTCTCATTTGATCCCTTAGTCGCCATCTCGAACGCACTCGCCTCGCACGCTCTCTATCGCGGACTGCTCTGGAGCCTGTTCATCCTCATCCCCACATTCTTCTTCGGCCGGTTCTTCTGCGGCTGGATCTGCCCCATGGGCACGCTCAACCATTTCTTCGGCTCGCTGCAGTCCGAAGCCAAGCGCGGCAAGCACCTCATTGAATCCAATCGTTACAAGCATTGGCAGACCACCAAGTACTATCTATTATTCGCCGTCCTAGTCTCGGCCTTTCTCGGCTCCGGTCTGGTCGGCTGGCTAGATCCGTTCTCGTTTCTAGTCCGTTCTCTCGGCCTCTCCCTCATTCCCGCCGCCAACTACGCCGTCAACTCCATGCTGAACTCCGCAGCACACGCGGCCCTGATTCCCGTGCAATTTCTAATCGGCATCATTCACCTGATCCTCAACGCCACCATCCTCAGCTTCAAGCAGCCTCACTTCCGTCAGGGACTTTTCCTCGGCTTTCTTTTCATTTTCATTCTCCTCCTAAATTTCCGCGTCACCCGTTTCTGGTGCCGCGCCATTTGTCCGCTGGGCGCACTGCTTGGAATCGTCTCGCGCTGGTCCATTCTCGGCCTCGAAAAAAATCATGCAACGTGCGACAACTGCAATCGCTGTCTGCTCCATTGTCAGGGAGGCGACGATCCCATCGGTGGCGTCCCCTGGCGCAAGGCCGAATGCCACATGTGCCTTAACTGTCTGGGCGAATGCCCACACGACGGACTCTCCTTCAAATTTTTCCCTAGTGACACTCCCGTCATCGGCCCAAATCTAAAACGCCGCCAGGCCCTGGTCTCTATCGCCGCCGGCGCCTCGCTCATTCCACTGATGCGCAGCACCTCTGCCTTTGCCGTCGAGAAAAATGATCGCCTTCTCCGTCCCCCCGGCTCTCTTGAGGAATCTGATTTCCTTTCCCGATGCATCCGTTGCGGTGAATGCATGAAGCTTTGCCCCAACAACGCCCTGCAACCTTCCTTCGCGCAGGCCGGCATCGAAGGCGTGTGGACTCCGCTTCTCGTCCCGCGGATCGGCTATTGCGAATCCAGTTGTGTTCTTTGCTCGCAAGTCTGTCCCACCGGAGCTATCTGGGAAATCACACCAAAATCAAAAGGCTGGGCCGTCGATATCGCCGCAGACACCAAGCCCATGCGCATTGGCACAGCCTTCTATGATCGCGGCCGCTGCCTTCCCTGGGCCATGGCTATCGATTGCATCGTCTGCGAAGAGTGGTGTCCCACTTCGCCGAAAGCTATCTATATGCGCCCCGCCGAACTCATCGACGCGCGCGGACTTACCAAACAAGTCAAACAACCCTGGGTCGATCCCCAACGCTGTGTCGGCTGTGGCGCTTGCGAATACGCCTGTCCCATTCACGACAATCCAGCTGTCTACGTTCTCAGCATCGGCGAGACTCGCTCCAAAACAAATCAAATCCTTCTCAATCGTCGCAAGGAGAAACCCCATCCATGACCAGCGCCATTCGAACAGACGCCGCCCTCCGGGCGGATCTAATTCCCTATTCGCAGATGGCAAGGTCAACCCCGAGTATGCGGGTCGGCTGCCAGGGAGGGTCGATTTTCGGATCTGCTCTACTTTCAATCCAGAGTCCTTTTGTGAAACTCCGTCCCTCGGTGTGGAACCTCTTTATCTTGCTTCTCGTAACAATTCCATTCCTTGCCGCCTGCGGCTCCCAACCTTCCACTCTCCACAACCCAAAATCCCTTTTCCCAGATGGCACCACCGTCCCGCAAGGCTGGGCCCGCTCTGCCGAAATTCGCACCTACCCACCCGCGCAGCTCTCCGATTACATTGACGGTGACGCAGAAAAATATCTCCGTGCCAACGTGCAATCCACCTCCACCGCCGACTACAAATTTCAAAGCAAATTCGACGCCGTGGCGGATATCTACACTTTCTCTGAACCCGCAGGCGCAACGGTAATCTTCGATTCCGAGCCGTCCGCTGGAGCCGCCACCCCCACCGTTGGCGATTCCGCCCGCCTATACGAACAAAGCCTAATCTATCGCCAGGGCCGCTATCTGGTCCGCATCGTCGCCTATCAAGCCTCTCCCCAGTTGCAGCAAGCTCTCCTAGATCTGGGCAAATCCATCGAGCCACGGCTGGCCCCATGACGATCCCTCTCGTTCGTGCGTCTGTTGCATCTGTTCGTAACGCTTGCTTCCAGCCAGCGGTTGAAATTTCCTTTTCTCAACTGGCAGTTCATCCGGGCCCATCGTGTCTCGATCTCCCCAATAAATCACAGGAGCTATCATGACCAACCATTCCGACAACTCGCGCCGCAACTTTCTAAAAACCTGTGTCGCCGGCACCGTCGCCCTAGGCGCGTCGAAACTCCATACCGCTGAAGGTGCCCTAGACTCCACCGCCAGATCCAAAGTCGTCATTGCCCGCGACCCACAAGTCTATGGCCCCTCGGGCACGCTCGACTCCGCCCGTGTGCAGAAACTTCTCGACAACGCCATGCAATTCTTCTACGACACGCATGACCCTATCGCCGCCTGGAAAAAAGTGGTAAAGCCGGGCGAAGTCGTCGGGCTCAAGGTCAATACCATCGCTGGCCCAGGTCTATCCACGCATGTCGAGCTTGTCGATGCCATTTGCGAACGCCTCAAGCAAGCCGGCATCAAACCCAACGATATCGTTATCTGGGATCGCTTCGCCCGCGAACTCGACCGCACCGGTTTCAAAATTTCCACCGACCCCAATCGCGAGCGCATTCTAGCCACCGACTCCAAGGATGTCGGCTACGAAGAGACATCTTTCTCGAACGCGAGCATCACCACGCGTTTCTCCAAGCTACTAACCCGCACCTGTACCGCGATGATCAATCTACCGATCCTCAAAGACCACCAAATCGCCGGTGTCACACTGGCCATGAAGCAGATGTATGGTGTAGTCCAGAATCCCTCTGACTTTCACAAAAACAATTGCTGCCCCTTCATTCCTGATCTCTACGCTAGCGCCGTCATCAAAAATAAATTCCGTCTTTCTATTTGCGATGCCCTCACTGGCTGCTTTGAAGGAGGCCCCGGCTTCAAGCCGCAATACACCTGGAGATATAACGGCCTCATGATTGCCACCGACCCCGTAGCCCACGATTACACCGGCTGGCAAATCATCGAGCGCCAGCGCGCCGAAAAGGGCCTAAAGCCCCTGGCCGACGTCGGCCGTCCGCCCAAATACATAGCCATCGCCGCCGACACCGATCATCGCCTGGGTACTAACGACCCTACGCGCATCAACCTGGTCGAGGTCTAGCGTTTTCCTTTGTATCGGCCGCATTCGGGCCGCCATCATGGGTCTGCCCTAGCATTTGATTTGGGTCTGCTTTTGCCGTTGGTTTGTATCGCAGGAAGATTGCCGATTCTTAGTGTTGAACTTGCTGCGGTAAGGACGCGAAACATTGTGTCCTTCTTGGGTTTCTCTTAATTTTTCGGAGTTCCAAATGCCGACATCACCAGCTACACCGAGCCTAACCACCCGCCGCGACGCCATGCTGAAGATCCTGCGCCTGGCCGGCATCGGTGCCACCACGACCGCCGCCTCTCTCTACCTTTCTTCCCGCTCTCAGCGTCCCGTTGACGAGCTCGTCACCAGCGCGCGCCGCAATCACAATATCCCCCCGAATCCCAAGCTCCCCCAACTAGCCGTCATCACCAACGGCACACCCGAACAACTCGTCCAACGCGCCTTTGAGGAACTAGGCGGCATCAGGCGATTCATCTCCCGGTCCGATATCGTTCTCATCAAACCCAACATCGCCTGGGACCGTACTCCCGAACAAGCTGCCAACACCAATCCTCTTCTGGTAGCGGAACTCGTTCGCCAATGCTGGAACGCCGGCGCAAAAAAAGTTATCGTCACCGACGTAAGCTGCAACGATCCACGCCGCTGTTTTCAACGTTCTGGCATCGCCGATGCGGCTTCTCGCGAAGGCGCAGAAGTTCTGATGCCGGATGCCTCAAAATTTAAACAAGTTGATCTCGCAGGTGATGTTCTGCAAACCTGGCCTGTCTTTCAGCCCTTCCTCGAAGCAGACAAAATCATCAACGTGCCCATCGCCAAGCATCACAGCCTTACCGGCGTCACTCTGGGGATGAAAAATTGGTATGGCATCCTCGGTGGACAGCGCCAGCAACTCCACCAGCACATTCACGAAAGCTTGGTCGATTTGGCCGACTTCATGCGCCCCACCCTGACCATCGTCGATGCCTACCGCATCCTTTTGCGCAACGGCCCCACCGGTGGCAACTTAGAAGACGTCCAACTGAAAAAATCCCTCGTCGCTAGCACCGATCCCGTAGCCGTAGACGCCTACGTAGCCAAAGCCCTCTTCA
The DNA here is from genome assembly GCA_963741165.1 of Candidatus Acidiferrales bacterium. Lineage (GTDB taxonomy): Bacteria > Acidobacteriota > Terriglobia > Acidiferrales > UBA7541 > Acidiferrum. The sequence continues at coordinate 457,353 of CAVUHB010000008.1, forward strand.
ACCTGGACGCCACCTCGCTGCCTTATCTCCTACAAGCCAGCGCCCGCAACCTGGGCACTCTGAATTTCGCCTCTATTCCCGCGAGTTTTGTTACCCTGTAGCCGCTGCTTTCAGGCCGCCGGTTTGCTTTGCTGTTCGTGACACCAGTTTCCAGCCGACACCTCGTTTTCCTCTTGTCTAGGTGTTCGCGTGTTTCACTCTCCTCTTATGAGGTGGGGCTTTTTCTGTGTGCTAGTGACTTGCTTGCCATCGCTCTTATCCGGTTTGTCATCCCGACCTAAGAGCCGCGCCGTTTGTGACTCACCGTGGAGGCATCGAGCCCGCATTCCGCTCCGTCAAAGATCCGCGTCACCAGCTCCATCGGCCAACATCTTGAGCTTTCTCAACGCATCTGAATTCATCTTTCCTCGGTGACTCCGCTTACTTTTTCTCCGCCACCCACTTCTCAAAATTCGCCTTATCCCTTTCCACAAACGCTCGATACCCCTCCGGATCGACCCAACTCTTCACTCCCTCTGCAGCTGCCCGCGCCCGCTTCGCTTCCATGTCGAATCTCTCCACGTGGTAGGCCAGAAAAATATCCGGGTGCAGCGACTCCAGCACGCGAAACGTCTTCCGGTAATCGTCCGCAATCCCCGGGTACGACGGATCTTTCCCAAACCGCGTACCGGGATTAATCCCCGTCCCATCCGCAAACACCACCGCGTACGCCCGCCCACCATCCTGCACGGTTGTCGTCCACGTCGTACAGCCAGGTGTGTGTCCGGGAGTCCAATGAGCCGTCAGGGTTACCCCGCCCAGCGTTACCTTGTCTCCGTCCTTCAGCACTTTATCGGCGCTCACGCCCGCAAAATGATACTCATTTTGTTTCGCGAACAAATAATCCAGTTTCCCGCCAGAGTTCAGCAGCGCCACATCCTCTTCCATCACCTCCACCGACGCTCCGGTCAACTTCTGCATCTCCGCCAGCGTTCCCACATGATCAAAATGCGCGTGCGAAATCAGCAGGATACGAATTTCCTCGACCTTGAATCCCAGCTTCTGAATCGATGCCTCGAGCAGCCGCGCCGTCCCCGGCATCCCGCCACTCAACAAAATGTTCCCCGCAGGAGTAGTAATCAGGTACGCGCAAATCCCTCGCGTCCCCACGTAATAGATCGGTCCCGCAATATGAAACGGCTCCGTCGGCTCAGTCCAGGCCTCCACATCCCCGCCGCCCGCCCAGACCGCACTAGCCGCTCCCAATGTTCCCGCCAGCGTCATCACGATCATCGCTGCCATCGATCCGATTCTCATCCGCTCCTCTATCCTGCAGCGATTCCGCCGCAGCAATCTCCAGAATCAAAACCAATTCAGAAAGTATATCGACACTTTTCCTGAACGCACAAATAAGGAAATAGAGACTTTACTTCACCTGGGTATCGGTGGCTTTCCGGCCGCCACCTTGGTCCTCCAGTTTGCTCGCGCCGGCATCCTGCCCGCACTCTCGGGGGGCGGCGCCTCAGCTTCGAATCAGCTCCCATTGCATATGGGGCCGTTGGCCGTCGGGGACTCCATCCATTTCTGCCAATCAAACCACTGCGCTTGGTGATATTCAATTTCTGATCGCTGATATCGTACGCATGTTCTACACACCTCACGCTACCCCAGTTGCTGCCTCTCGCCATCTATAGTAAATTTAAATAGTACTTGCCCGTCCTGTGGGCGTGTAGCTCAGCTGGGAGAGCGCGTCGTTCGCAACGACGAGGTCGCAGGTTCGAACCCTGTCACGTCCACCAAAAACACAATAAGAATGATTTTTTTCGATATCCGCAGTGCAGGACCGCGTGCTCGTTACAAGTTTGTTACAAGTCAAGAGACGGTTTGTCCTTAAATTCTACCCCTTCGATTGCGGTCGTGTGGGAGTTTGGCCAACTGGACCTGCCGTTCCTTATGCTCACTTAATGTACGGTAATCGTTAATCACGAGTTGGCGATCGAGCGAAACGGATGACAAATTAGCTTGCCTACTCGGTGCGCAGCACCGACATCACATCCAGCTTTGCAAGCCTCCGCGTCCCCGTCCAAATACTCACCGCCGCAACTCCCAGAAAAACAAAAACCAAAACTGACGACGTTGTAGGGTCCACATTAGTCGCCCCGTCGATCAGCTCCTCCAAGAACCGTCCCGTAAGCTGGGAAGCTATGACCCCTAGAAATGCTCCAGCTGCAACAATCAACAAACTCTGATATGCCAGCATCCCTCGCACTCGGAGTGGTGTAGCGCCCACGGCCATCCGAACACCTATCTCGCGTGTTCTCTGCACCACGGAATACGACACAATTCCGTGAATCCCAATTAGCACC
>CAVUHB010000009.1:0-157224 GCA_963741165.1 Candidatus Acidiferrales bacterium
CCGGTCAATTTCTCAAAGGTCTGCTGTAATCGCGTTTTCTGCGCGTCATTCAGCACGGTAGCGGAAACTACATTCGCTTCGGCCACACCCTGCCGCTGTTGCAGCACCAGTCGCAGTGATTCCAGCATCTGCGGCAACAACGCGGTGCGTTGATTATCGATCATGATGAACAGGAAATTGCGGATAATTTTGCTGGCACCCAGCCGAGCCGCCAGCTTTTCAATTACCCCGTGCTTGGCCTCCCGTGCTACGGCGGGACTAGCCAGAAAATTCCTTAGTTCCGCGGAGGTCTGATAGGCAGCGTCGAATTCCGCCAGCTGCTTCAACACGGGCTCCGCTGCACCTTGTTCGAGCGCGATATCCGCCAATGCATTCGCGTATTGCAGCGGTGCCGATTTCAATTCGGCCTCCCTTGCAGGCTCTGTACAAAGTTCTCGATCAGCGCTTCTTGCACGGCCGGGGTCATCTGCTGCGCCACCAGCGATTCCGCCTTGTCCACGGAGAGCTTGGCGGCCAGTTCCTTCAGTTCGAGGCGTGCCGCACGTTCCGCCGCGGCAATCTCCGCGTTACCCGCGGCAACAATCTTTTCTGCATCGCTGCGCGTTGCATTGCGGAGCCGCTCCAGTTCTGCGGCTGCATCTTTCTGGGCCAACGCGCGGAACGCCGATACTTCCTGCTCGAGCGACGCCAGCCTTGTCTCAGCTTGTTCCAACAGGCGATCCGCTTCCGCCTTGGCTGCCGTCGCTTTCGCTATGGCTTCGCTGATCAGATCCGATTTCTTGCGGAAAGCGGGAGGCAACAATTTGCCGAATACCCAGTAGGCCAGCCCGGCAAGAATGACGAAGTGGATCCACTTGAAAATCAGTCCCACATGCGATTCCGTGGCGTTCCGACCCTCTTCCGCTTGGGCTACGCCGGTCAGCAAAAGAAATAAGACCGGCAGCAGCGACGCCAGATAGATTTTCACCCTACGGCTCATCGTGCCTCTCTTGCCGGATTTCCCGGGCTTGGCGGTACCTGCAGGATGCGCTTGGCAATTTCGGCCGCCAATTGCACGGTAGTCGCTTCCAATTCCTTTTTCGCAGAAGCAGCTTCTCCCGCCACGCGTTCTTTGGCGGAATTCACTTCGGCGCTGGCCCTCACGCGGGCGTCTTTGAGGAACGCGGCGCGTTGTTCCAACAACTGTTTGCGCTCTGCCTCTTGCTCCATATACACCTTGGCGCGTGCCTGTTTCAGGGCTTCTTCGTACTGTCTGATTTTTTCGGCGGCGGCATTCTGCGAGGCTTCGGCGGCTTTTTGTGCCCCTTGGGTACGCGCATCGCGTTCCGCCATCACTTTCAGCAAGGGACGGAAGAAGAAGGAACGCAGGATGAAGTAAAAGAGGAGAACGATCAGGGCTACAGGCACAGCCTGAAGGAACAGTTCTCCAATTTGGTGAACCAAATCTGACATGGAATTGTTTCGCCTAAATTTCTCAGGATAGCAGCCACGCCGTTTCCTTGACCCGATAGGAGCCTACGGCGGGCCTGTTGCTGCCACTCAGAATCATAAGTTATAGCATTCCCTGTCGAATTCCGTCAACGAACGCAAATCGGGACCGACCATCTTTTGTCGCGCTTTATCGGCACGGTCGAAGCTCAGAAATCGTTTAAACCTCGCTATACTCGATTTGTAGGATGCCGCTTCAAGGCATTGAAAAGGCAGGCCCATGAGCAAAAGTTGGAAGACCAGACTGATTCACACAGACGCGACGATCCCAGAGGGTTACAAATCGTTGGCTTCACCCGTGTATCGCGGTTCCACCACCGTTTTTCCTTCCGCCGGGGCTGTTCGCGACGCTTGGGACCAGACCCGCGTTGGCTACACCTACGGACTCTACGGTACGCCTACCGTGCTGGAACTTGCCGCACGCATCTGCGAATTGGAAACCGGAGCGCACACGATTCTCACCCCCGGCGGACAGGCCGCGATCTCACTCATCAACCTGGCGATGCTGCAGTCGGGCGACCACATGCTGGTCCCTGCCAGTGTGTATTACCCCAATCGCCAATTTGCCACGCGGTTGCTCTCCAAGTTCGGCATTACCACTACGTTCTACGAGCCGTCCATCGGAGCTGGCATTTCGGAGTTGTTGCAGGAGAACACGCGCCTGGTGTGGTCGGAAAGTCCCGGCTCGATCACCATGGAGGTGCAGGACCTCCCCGCCATCATCGCCGCCGCCCACGCGCGCAATATTCCCGTGGTACTCGACAACACCTGGTCTGCGGGCATACTGCTCGATGCGTTCCATCACGGCGTCGACATCACCATGCAGGCCGTTACGAAATACATTGGCGGGCACAGCGATCTGTTGCTGGGCTCCATCACCGTGCGCGATCAAGCGCTGTATCAAAAGCTAGGCTCCGCGCAACAGAATATCGGCTGCGCCGTTTCGCCCGACGATTGCAGCCTGGCACTGCGCGGCCTGCAGACTCTGGCCGTGCGTCTCTCGCACATCGAAACCTCCACGCTGACCATCGCCAAATGGCTTTCTGCGCGTCCGGAGATCGATCGTGTCCTGCATCCCGCGCTGCCCAGCTGCCCGGGCCACGAATTCTGGAAGCGCGATTTTCTCGGTTCTTCCGGAGTATTCTCGATCGTGTTCAAGCCCGGCCCAACGCAAGAGCAGGTCCACGCCTTCGTCGATGCGCTGAAATTGTTCAAAGTGGGGTATAGCTGGGCGGGTGTAACCAGTCTCGCCGTCGCTTACAACATTGGCCGCATTCCGGGTCGGCCCCCGTACGAGCATCGCATCGTGCGACTGAACATCGGTCTAGAATCCACGGATGATTTGATCGCCGACATCAGCCAGGCGCTCAGGAGTCTCCGATAGTTGACCCCGGCGAGAGCTGCCACTGTAATTGCCAATCAGGACGAGGGGGTCCTGCCGAAACGCGGGGTACTCTTTGCGCCGCCCGCTCTGCTGCCGGCTTCCTTGAAGACAGGACAGCTGAAATCCTTCAAGTGCGCGTCACAAAACACGCGGCTCCCGGCTCGGGATGACGAAGCACTTTAATTTTGATGAGCACGGCTGGAATCGGGAGTCACTAAGAACCTCCCCTCTCCGCCCAACAGGGAAGCAACTTGGGAAAACGCGGGCCAATGGTTCTTAGTATTCCACTTCCGCACTCGATGCGTCGTAAACGTAGCGGATCGCCACCGGGCGATCATTCTTTTTCCCAGTAACCAGATGCACGTCCTCGAACAATTGCAGTCCATCGTCGGACAGTTCATACGTCCGGCTGAGCGTTCCGTTTTTCTCCAGCTTTTCTTCAGTTACGAGCTTGTTTCCGTCCCAGTGGGCCACCACCATCCTCATGTTCGGATCACTGGGTTTATCCGGCAGTTTGCCGTCGGTATAGAAGACCATCTTCTTCCCTTGGTCACCGGTCAATTCCACAACGGGTTCCTTGGGATCGCGTTGCGCCAAGTGCACGCGAATCGAGGGGTCGATCAGATTTTGAACCTTTTCATAGGCCTGGTTCGGGTCGCTTTGCGGGTAATTGTTGGGGTTCCCCGTGCGCGGTCCCCCGTAGGGGCCGCCCATCCCGCCACCGGGCCAACCTACTTGCGGCCCACTGGTTCTAGGAGGTCCACCTCCAGTTGCAGTTGCCTGGTGCATCTTACTGCGCGGATCATCGCTGTCGTCGCGATTCAACTTCCAGTCGCCCATAATGGACTTGCGAGGAGGAATTTTTCTGACTGCCGTCGCAGCAGGCGGCGCCTCGGCCGAGGCCGAGGACGGCGCGGGCTGCAGCGGGCCAGGAGGCGCTTGCGCGCAGGCCATTCCCGCCGCCAACAGTCCGCATCCACCCAACCGTAGAATTCCGCCAATCGTTCGCATCTTCGATCTACCTTCCTGCCGTAAAATCCATGAGTTTCCGATGGAGGATTCCCGAGGGCGTCAAGCCAGGTTCCCCCAAATTCCGGCCAGCCAGCCTACCTTTGTGATTCACCCCCGAGGCGAAAGGCTGCTTGCCCGATTTGCTTCCGACCGGCTACAACAGCCAGCGATCCAAATCGCGCGCGCGTTCCAACCGCGTCAGCGCCCCCAGTTCGCGGAACGCCTTTGACCGTTGCCGGAAATCGTACGACGATTTCGGCAGAATGGCCATGAACGGCACACCCGCCGCCTTGGCCGCCAGCGCATCATCTATATTGTCGCCGAGGTACAGCGCGCTTTTCGGGTCGCGATTCCCGAGAATGTCGTAGAGCCCGTCGGGATGCGGCTTTTTCCGTGCATCGTCCATGGTGATGACTTTGTGGAAGCTCTTCGCTGCTGTCCACCTCGCAAAGGTGTAGGCAAATTCCTGTCGCGTGCGTCCGGTAAACAGATTCAGTTCCCGCCGCTTGGCCCACTTCTCGATCAGTCTCGGCGTCACCAGCAGCTTTTCTTTACGCACGTTTCCTGGCCGACCATTTTCGCCCCAGTAGAACGGCTGGAAGGCCGTACGTGCTTCCTCATACGTGGTGGGAAATCCCTTGGCCGTGGCCCAACGAGATACCATCATCCAATCGTCATTGTTCCCAGGCTGCCGCTTCCATTCGTAAAATTCCGCCCATGTCGCTTTCTTCCCCGTGATCTGGTGAATCGTCTGCAGTCCCGACCGCCAGTACGTTTCCTTCACGTCCACCAACACGCCATCCACATCGAAGATCAGAATCTTTGGGTCAATCGTTTTAGCCATTCGCTCCGCGCGCTCCGCCTAGGTATCGTGCCGGCCGTCCTGCTCCTACCAGTGTACCTGCAGAACGCTCACATCGCCTCCATCCTTGACATCCGCCGTTTGCGACTTTCCTAATCCATTCCAACAAAATCTTGCGTTTGTCGGGACACCGGCCTCGGCTTAAATTGGCCTCAAAAGGAGTCCCACGATGACAAAACTAAGCACCCTGTTGCTCATCCTGTTCGGGCGGCTCGTTCTACCGGTTGCGGCAGATGGCGCACCACGGCCGCAATCGGCAACCCCGCCATCCGGCTCGAACCGGCAACTGCTGACCCTTTCCGGAAAAGTCACGATGATTGGCGCACAGTTGCTTTCCAGTGCCGACCAAAAGCTTTGCCAGATCTTGAATTTCGAAACGCTGCGCCACCTCGAGGGAGAGTACGTCACGCGGAAAGCCCGGCTCCTTCCAGAAACGGGTCGGCTCTACCTCGCCGCCGTCCGAGCTTCTGCTTCGCCCGAAGATTCGGTGAAGCACGAGGACGGCGCGTTTCCCCGTTCCGTTAATCCGCTCCCTACTTCTGCTGTACGCGTTATGCGCCCAACGAAAGGGTCGAGGGTCTCCGCCTGCTCCGGTTGCTGTGCATCGAAGCAGCGCGGTACACTTTGCTTGCCGCGTTTTCGTTTGCGAAGGATTCATTCATGCCCTCATTTGCTGGTGTTGATTTCATCGATTTCGATTCCCAGTTGAACGACGAAGAGAAACTGGTACGGCAAACGGCCCGCCAGTTTGTAGACAACGAAATTATTCCTATCATCGAAAAACACAGCCGTGAAGCCACTTTCCCGATGCATCTGGTGCCACAGCTTGGCGAATTGGGATTTTTCGGCGCGAACCTGCAGGGCTACGGCTGCGCGGGAATGTCCAACGTGGCCTATGGCTTGATGACGCAGGAACTGGAGCGCGGCGATTCGGGGCTCCGCAGCTTCGTGTCCGTGCAAGGCAGCCTGGTGATGTATCCAATTCACGCTTTTGGCTCGGAGGCGCACAAAAACAAATGGCTGCCGCTGTTGCAGGAAGGCCAAGCCATCGGCTGCTTCGGCCTGACCGAGCCGCAGTTCGGCTCAAACCCCGGCGGCATGCTGACGCGCGCCGTGAAGAAGGGCAAGCAGTACATCTTGAACGGCGAAAAGATGTGGATCACCAGCGGGTCGATTGCCGACGTTGCTGTGGTCTGGGCAAAGTGTGAAGACAACAAGGTGCGCGGCTTCCTGGTGGAAAAGGGCACGCCTGGATACAAGGCGTGGGACGTGCACGGAAAATGGTCACTGCGTGCTTCGGTGACTTCCGGCCTGGCCTTCAGTGATTGCGAAATTCCAGAAGAAAATCTTTTGCCCGGAGTCACCGGACTTCGCGGACCGCTCAGTTGCCTGAATCAGGCGCGCTACGGGATCGGTTGGGGCGCGCTAGGCGCGGCCATGGCTTGCTACGACACCGCGCTGCAATACGCGAAAACGCGCAAGCAGTTTGCGGGGAAACCCATCGCCTCGCACCAACTCGTGCAGGAAAAGCTGGCCTGGATGATTACCGAGATTGTGAAGGGCCAACTGCTGGCCCTCCAGGTCGGTCGACTGAAAGACAAGGGCAAGGCCGATCCTTCGCACATTTCCATGCTGAAGATGAATAACGTTTCGATTGCTCTTGAAACCGCGCGGAAATCCCGCGACATTCTTGGCGCCAACGGTATCGTCGACGATTACTGTGTCATGCGGCACATGAACAACCTCGAGAGCGTATTCACCTACGAGGGCACCAACGACATTCACAAGCTCATCATCGGGGAAAAAATCACCGGCATCGCCGCATTCGAGTGAGGCTTATGACCAATCGCATCGCGAGTCTGCTTTCTATATCTGTTTTGGTACTGTTATGGTGCGGCAGTCTCGCACGCTCCCAGCAAGCGCCCGTCGCGCCCAAACCGAAAGTCCGTGCGATCACCGCCTTTGTCAACGTGGACCGCACGCGCTACCAGATTGATTTTTCGGAAGCCGTCTCTTTCTTGCGCAAGGCCCAAACAACCTTTGAGCAGGCTGGCTATACCGTGCAAACCCTGCGCATCGCCACACAACCCTTCAACGAATACAGCGAAGGAATGCCCCGCGAAGATGCCCTGCGCTTCTTCAGGAATCTCGACGGCATCGCGCAACAGGAAAAAATCGTGATCTCCATCGGGCCCGCATATCTTTCGGGTGACGATGGCGACGCGCAAGCCGCCCTGCTTGCCGATATCCTGCAAAACACGAAATCACTCTATGGAACCGTGTTTGTCACCAACAGCGATGGCGTGAACTGGCCTGCTACGCGGGCCGCTGCCCGAGTCGTGAGGCAACTTTCCGAAAAAACCGCGAACAGTGAAGGTAATTTCCGTTTTGCAGCGATTGCCAGCGTCCCGCCGGGCTCGCCGTTTTTCCCGGCGGCCTACGATACCGGCGGCGGACATCGCTTCGCCGTCGCGCTGGAATCCGCAACCACGGTAGCCGCTGCATTCAACGGTGCCACGGATTATGCCAGCGCCAAACGCCGTTTGATCGACCTCTATTTTCAGCAGGCGTTCGATGTGGAAGACCTCGGCGGGAAACTCGATTCAATGTTTGCCTGGACCTATCTCGGACTCGATCTCTCGCCTGCTCCGGGAACCGACGCCTCCATCGGCGCCGCGATTGAAACTCTCTCCAAGCAACCCTTTGGCACGAGCGGTACGCTCTCGGCCGTTTTCGTCATTACCTCGGCACTGAAAGAAATCGGGGCGCGTCGCGTTGGCTACTCCGGGCTGATGCTTCCCATTCTGGAAGATTCGCGTCTCGCCGAGCGCTGGAACGCGGGGCTTATCTCGCTGGACTCGCTCATGAGCTACTCCGCCGTCTGTGGCACTGGCCTCGATACCATTCCTCTTCCCGGCAACACCAGCGAGGACACTCTTGCACGCATTATCGGCGACGTGGCCTCACTCTCTGTGAAGTGGAGCAAACCGCTCTCTGCGCGGCTTATGCCCATTGCCGGCAAGCACGCCGGCCAGCGCACCGAGTTCTCTGACCCGAGGTTCTTGAATGGTCTGATCCAGGCAGTTGAAACCCGCGATTCGCTCCGATAATCGTCGGTCTGCTGCCTGCGCTCCGTTCCGATGACGGATTCGCGGCACGAACCAGGGTGCCGCTCGACGATAAGCAGAACTTTCTCCTAATATAAGCAATCGCGGAGGAACCCGATGGAAGAACGACTCAGTCTCGAATTTTTGCGTGTCGTCGAAAATGCGGCTATCGCCTCCGCTCGCACCATGGGCTTCGGCGACCGTCCAAAAGCCGACGAGGTCGCCGTGGAAGCCATGCGCAAAACCATGGACCAGGTGGAGATGGATGGCACCATCGTCATCGGCGAAGGCGAGCGCGACGAAGCACCCATGCTCTATATCGGCGAAAAGGTTGGACTAGCAACGCACGCGCCGAAATCCCTGTTCCCCGCCGTCGACATTGCTGTCGATCCGCTTGAAGGCACAAACCTCTGCGCAACTGGCGCGCCGAACGCCATCACCGTTCTTGCCGCGAGCGAACGTGGCGGCTTGCTCCACGCGCCGGACTTGTACATGGAAAAAATTGTTGTCGGCCCGTCCTGTAAAGGCGCGGTGGATCTCGACGCCCCGGTTAAGGACAATCTCGAGGCGGTCGCCAAGAGATTGGATCGCGACGTTGAAGACCTGGTCGTCATGGTGCTCGATCGCCAGCGCCACGAAAAACTCATCAGCGAAATTCGAGCCGTTGGGGCGCGCATCCGCCTCATCGGCGATGGCGACCTTTCCGCGGGAATTTCCGCCGCCGTAGTAGGCACAGGCGTGCACATGGTGATGGGCACGGGCGGAGCCCCCGAAGGAGTGCTCACCGCCGCAGCTCTCCGCTGCCTGAACGGGCAGATCCTCGCTCGTCTGGTCGTCACCAAACCCGAGCACGGCGAGCGGCTGGAAAAAATGGGCGTGAAAGATCCCAAGCGGATTTACTCCACTGAAGATTTGGCGCCGGGCCATAAAATTATTTTCGCCTGTACCGGCGTAACCGACGGCAACCTGCTAAAGGGCGTGCGCTTCTTTGGCGAAGGCGTGCGTACCTCTTCGATGATCCTGACGCTCGACGAGCGCCAGGTCCGATTCATCGATTCTGTACATCTTGAAAAGCGCCCCGACATCAAAGTCCGATTCAACTAGACTCTCGGTCTCCGGGAACGATACATTGTGCCGGTTTAGCCGGCCGCAAGACGCAAGCACATCAGTACAGTTGCCCCCATTCTGTCCCATCGGTCAGTAGAGCATTTTTGTAGTTCCCCTTACTCTTCCTTAGCCCATCCTGCCTTAGGTAAAAACTGAGAAAAACTCGAGGCTGCTCAAATTCGCGAGTGCCTCGGTTTATCTCAATGACATTCTTTTTTTGAGGGAGAAACTGCGGTGAACCGATCGAAGCACCTACTGCTCTCCTGCACCGCATGGTTACTTGCGGGTTGCGCTACCGTGGTTGGCAGCGGCTATCATGGAGGTCCCCAACCGTTCAGTCTGGCCGTCTCACCGGCGCCGGCAACGGTTCTGGGCAACACCGCGCAACAGTTCACCGCCACCACCAATGATGGCTCCCATCCCGCCCTGAGCTGGAGCGTCAACGGTGTCGGCGGCGGCAGCGCGACCACGGGAACAATTTCCTCCGCCGGCTTGTTCACGGCACCCGAGTTTCCTCCCACACCCAACAACATCACCATCGCCGCCACGGAAACGAACGACAACTCAAAATCCGGCTCTAGCGCCGTAACTCTGCAAAACCCCACGCCGCTTGTCACTAGCCTCGCTCCCATGGCGATTCCTGTTGGTGCTTTCACTCTCAACATTACCGGAGCCCATTTCGCACCGGGCGCAATTGTAAATTTTGGCTCGACGGCTCTGGTCACCACCCGCATTTCATCCACGCAACTGACCGCAACGGGCACGGCCACAAGCGCACAGGTCGGTACGATCGCGATCACGGTAGTGAATCCGAATCCAGGTACTGCTGTCTCTGGTGCAATCGCGGCGCAGGTCAAAGGCAACAGTTCACTGGTCTCTGTGACTCCGGCCACCGGAACTGTCCGCGCCAGCAGCACGCAACTGTTCACCGCTTCGGTTACCGGCATGTCCAGCAACGGCGTAAGTTGGTCCGTCAATGGCATCCCCGGTGGAAACGACACCTTTGGCAAAATTATCGGCAATGGAAACTATTCCGCCCCGTCCGCCGTCCCAACCGCGAACAACATCACTGTAACCGCCACAAGCGTACTGGATAGCACGCAATCGGGTAACGCCGCGATCACGCTGTTGAATCCCATGCCGGTTCTGGCCAGCGTCACACCTTCTTCGGTCAGTATCGGGGCATTCACCCTCACCGTAACCGGAACTGGATTCGTAAATGGTGCGGTGGTCAATTTTGGCGCGACGAAGCTAGCCACAACGTTCATCTCCTCCACGCAATTGACGGCAACCGGCACGGGACTGGCCAGCCAAGTCGGCAATGTTCCCGTTACCGTCACGAACCCGAATCCTGGCTCGGCGGTTTCCGCTTCCATCGCAGTGCTGGTGACGGTCCCCAATTCGAACATTAAAGTAACCGTCAGTCCTGCCACGGCCGCACTGGTTTTCGATGCGACGCAACTGTTTACTGCTTCGGTTATCGGCACGACCAATACCGCCGTGACCTGGTCGGTTAACAACGAAATGGGTGGCGATTCCTCGATCGGCACAATCGATGTGAATGGCAATTACGCGGCACCAGATATCTTGCCTTCGACGAATACGGTCACCATTACCGCCACGAGCGTTGCCGATCCCACTAAGAAAGGCACCGCCACCGTTTCCTTCATCAATCCTGTTCCCGTGCTGACCTCCATCACACCTTCTACGATTGGCACCGGCGCATTTCAAATTTCACTCAACGGAACGGGATTTGTGAACACGTCCACGGTGAGTTTTGGCGGCACTGCACTTCAAGTGACTTACGCTTCACCCTTGTTGATTACGGCTGTGGGCAATGTTGCCACCGCGGGTGATGTCACCGTCTCGGTAAGTAATCCAGCTCCGGGTGGAGGCAGTTCGGCTGGCGTCGTCGTTCATGTCACGACCAGCGGCTCTCCGGTATCGTCAGCTGCCGCAGATCGCTTCCTCGAGCAGGCCTCCTTTGGCCCAGACTCGGAGTCATTGAATCAGGTTCAAGAAACCGGTTTCGACCTCTATCTGCAAACTCAGTTCGGGGCAGCACTCACCGCCTACAAAGACCCGACTCCGACGACATCGACCTATGACTTGCAGCGAGTCTACTTTCTCCACGGAGTTGCCGGGGGCGACCAGCTTCGCGGTCGCACCAGCCTGGCACTAAATGAATTGTGGGTAGTCGGCGCGGACAAGATCGGCGATCCGCTCGGCTATACCAATTATCTGCGTACTCTCGATAAAAACGCGCTCGGCAATTATTACGACATTATGCGAGAGATCACGCTGACCCCTGCTATGGGCCACTATCTCGATATGGTCAACAACGACAAGCCAGCCGTAGGCCAGCACGCCAACGAAAATTACGCTCGCGAAATCATGCAGCTGTTCTGTCTTGGTTTGAATCAGTTGAATATCGACGGTAGTTCCGTCCTCGATGGCACTGGCAATCCCGTTCCGTCCTACACACAGGACGACGTGATGGCGCTCGGCCTGGCTTTCACAGGTTGGACCTATCCCACCCAGCCCGGCAAATCTCTCCAACGGCACAACCCCGAATACTATGGTGGACCCATGGCTCCCGTGGACTCCAACCACGACGTCGAAGCAAAAACGTTACTGGGTCAAAACATTCCCGCAGGCCAGACAGCACAGTCCGATCTCGATTCCGCGCTAACCATTATTTTCAATCATCCCAACGTCGGGCCGTTTGTCGCCAAACAGCTGATCTTGCGTCTGGTAACCAGCAATCCCACGCCGGGATACGTGCAACGAGTCGCCACCGCCTTTAACTCCGGTTCTTTTACTTCCTACGGCTCCGGTCAGCGTGGCGACATGCAAGCCACCATCGCCGCCATTTTACTCGATCCCGAAGCGCGCCAGGGTGATTCCTCCACTACCGCTGTTGCCACAGACGGCAAGCTCCGCGAGCCCCTCGTTATGATCGCCAGCATCGCCCGCGCATTTCATGCGCAGACCGATGCCGCCGGTTTTTCCAACGCCGGTGACCGCATGGAGCAGAACGTTTTCTATCCACCAACCGTGTTCAACTTCTTCCCGCCCGTCAGCCCGATCCAGGGCAGCACTCTAAACGGGCCGGAATTCGCTATCTTTGACACCGTCTCGAGCCTCGAGCGCGTAAATTTCATCGATGACGCCGCTTACGGCGCCATTGGCTCCAAAACCAAACTCGACATTTCGCCGGTCATGAATGCAGGCACACCCGATCAAATGGTCTCGTGGCTGGACACCATCTTCATGCACAGCTCCATGCCCGACCAGATGAAGTCCATCATTGCCACGGCAGTCAGCACGGTGGACCCCACCGATTTGCGAGGACAGGCCAAGGCAGCGATATACCTGGTGACGTCGTCTTCGATGTATCAGGTGCAGCACTAGTTCGGAGGAGAGAGATGAAGCAGCACCATTCACGTAGAGACTTCATGCGCCTGAGCTGCTGTTCCGCCGCCGGGGCCGCGCTCGTTGGCGGTCTCAGTAAATTCGGCCTGGTCAGCGCCATGGCCCAGGGCACCACGGACTATAAAGCGCTGGTGTGCATCTTTTTGGTTGGTGGCAATGACTCGAACAACGTCCTCGTGCCCATCGATACGCGGTATACCGCTTACCAGCAGGCGCGCGCCAACATCGCTCTCCCGCAGGGGCAGCTTCTTCCTCTTCAGTCCGGTAGCCAGGCCATCTACGGCTTGCACCCGAACATGCCGGAGATGCAGGCCCTGTTCAATAACCAGAAGACTCTCGCTCTGCTCGCCAACGTTGGCACTCTGGTCCAGCCCACGAGCAAGGCGCAGTACCAAACCTACAAGAATCTTCCTTCGAACTTGTACTCGCACTCCGACCAGCAGGATCAGTGGCAAAGCGCACAATTGTCGGGACCGCAGACCGCCGGCTGGGCCGGCAAAGTTGCCGACAGCATCCAAGGCAGTTACAACACCTCTGCGCAATTTCCTCCTATTCTTTCCATCAGTGGCAACGCCATCTTCTGCACCGGCGATATAACACGCCCCTTCACCATGAATCCCTATTCCACCCCCGGTTTGCAGGGGTTCGATTCTTCTGCGGCTTCCCAGGCACGCTTCCAGGCCACGCAACAACTTCTTACCTTTGACAGCGGCTTGTCGCTGGTACAATCGGCGAACACCGTCACGGGGCAAGCCGTGCAATACGGCGTAACCCTTTCTGATGCGCTCAAAAACATCACCCCACTCGCCACCAAGTTCGCCAACAACTATCTTGCCCAGCAGTTAAGACAGGTCGCACAGGTTATCTCCGCGCGAAGCGCTTTGGGCATGGGCCGCCAGATTTTCTTCTGCTCGACCGGCGGGTTCGACACGCATGCCGATCAACTGCTGCAGCACGTCAGCTTGATGAGCAACCTCAGCCAATCTATGGCCACGTTCTACCAAGCCACACAAGAGCTTGGCGTCGCCGATAGAGTCACCACGTTTACGCTTTCCGAATTCAGCCGCACCCTGCAGCCCGGCACCAATGCCGGTACCGATCACGCATGGGGCGGTCATCAGTTGATCATGGGGGGAGCCGTCAAAGGCAACACGGTGTACGGCACTTTTCCGACTCTCGCACTGAGCGGTCCCGATGATGCCGGCAGCAACGGCCGCTGGATTCCGACGACGGCCCTCGATCAATACGCGGCGACCATGGCGACATGGTTTGGTGTTCCCGACCTCAGCTTGCCGACGATTTTCCCCAATCTGGTTAATTTCCCAACCAGCAATCTGGGGTTCATGGGCTAACCAGAAAAACAACAATTCGTGCGGATCAGACACTTTAGTGGGAATCAGGCGCACGGTATCCAGGATGCGCCTTATTTTTTGAAAAACGGGGAGGCCAACAGGTCTGCTCTGCTTGCTGGCTGGCTCGCCGTCAGAACCCGGTCTTTGTTGTAAATTTCAGGTTTGAGACCGAACGCAGCGCTTCTTACTTCTGTTCCGCCGGCAACGCCAGGAACACTCGATCCTCCACCGGAACCATGGGCGTAAACACCGTCGAACTTTTCCCACCCGATAGCGCAATCTGCTTGGCCAGACCGCTCAACGCAGGTCCTGCCGGTTTCGCTGAATTCGCCGGAGCATCCCCTGGCTCGAGTGAAATTCGCGTCGTCTTCGGTGTGCAGTTCGCCACCGCGAAGCACGTATCACGCAAGAATATCTGTCGCAGTCCGCTGTTTGTTGTTTCCGCCGCAGCTGTTGCGGAATTTTTTGCATTTGGATCAGGCGTTACCGCCAGGAAAGCCACAAATCTCCCCGAGGAACTGATCGAAGGAAGTATCGCCTCGGTTCCATTGAGCGCGCCCTCTCGGTCTAGGGAAATCAATTCCAGAGTTGGACGGCACGAAGTCTCTGCGCCAAGGCAGGTGTCGCGTCGGTAGACTTGTTTTCCCTTTGCGGCGCCCTCCACCAGATTTGTAGCCGCAGAACTGAAGGCGACGAATCGTCCATCCGCGCTGATTACCGGATTGTGGCTCTCCGCATTGCCCACTGCTCCGTCAATTGTCGCTGAAATGGTTTTCGTGCTTGGCGAGCAATTCTTGTCCGGCTCCACACCCACACAGGTATCGCGCAGCACCACTTGCGCCACATCGTTTTGCACGCTCGTGAACACTACATATCGCCCATCCTGGCTCAGTGCCGGCGTTTCCTCGGCCACCGCCGCCGCTCCGGTCGCCGCAGACCCGGATCCAATATTGAAAATCTGCGTCGTGTTGGTCCCGTCGACGCCGTTGCCCGTATTTCCCCCACCCAGATCCGGACAGTGCACCACGCAAACACCGCTTGGTGGATTGATCACATTAATTCTTGCCGAATCTGGAGCTGCAAGGTAAGAGGCCGGGATTAATGCCTTGATCTCTGTCTCTGTGATGCTTTGAACATTGATCGCTGTTTCGATCTGGCTCGTGGCTGCTCCGGTAAACGTCACTTTTGAAGATCCGTTTGTAGAGTTCGGCAAAAAGTTCGTTCCGGACAGGGTTATATTCACATTCGAACATTTTGAGATACATGCTGGCGCGCTGGCCGGCGTAATGCTGCTCAGTGACGGCATCGGATTGGGTGAGCCGTAAATCAGGAATGCCAGCGAGTTCGACAGTCCGTTCATCCCTGTCCCTGATTGTGGCGTGAAGGTATTGACATAGGCTGTGCCGGATTTGGCGACGTAAGCGGCCGGCACGATGGCCGTAATCGTCGTGCCGTTTAGGACCACCGTATTGGCAGCGGGCAGCGTCTTCTCGTTCCATTGCACAAGGGTCGTGGTCTTAAATCCGTTGAAAACCGATGCCGTCACGGTGATCTTGAAATCGCCGTTGCCCATCAACACCCCGGAAGGCGCGAGGCTCGTGATGGTTGCTCCGGTTGAACCCTGAATTGAATTTTGTCCCTGGCTGCAGCCACCGAGCGCGCCCAAGGCCAATAGTGCGACAGCGCATGCTGTCAAAAACCGCTTCATCCTGACTCCTTCACATGCTGACAAAAGAATTGCGCCAGATTAGCACCCACTCGAGGGGAACGCTAAACGACGGCGCGTCTGTTTGGGTTGAGATGCAAAAACAGCCGCTGGCGTTGACCGCCAAACCTTGCGGTCCGGGCTCCGCCCGGCGGCGCAGCTTGATTACTCTACCACCCCTTATTATTGCTTATTGCCGCAAAATGGGAAATGTCTGAATCGCCCCTGGCCCGGCCGCTGTTATTTTTCAACTGGATAGCGCACCAGTCAGCCAGAGCGACGCGGAGGACCTCCCCAGAGCCGTTTCTGTTCGGATCTTAGGCGGGCAATCCCTCAAGGCTTCCCGCCTGAACCATTCGACGCTGCCGCCATCGCCTCACTGGCCAGCAACTCTATTTTTGTCCGCCATCCCGGGTCACAGGTATTGGCCGCAGCAGTCGCTTCCCGGTAAGCATCCAACGCCTGTAGTTTGCGTCCCAGTTTTACGTACAAGTCGCCCTGCGCCAGCAGGAAAATCGGATTGCCCGGGTACTGCTGCACCAGCGGCGTAATTACTTGCAGTGCCTCTTCGTAACGTTGATCGTAATTGTGAAGATTGACCGCCAGATAAAATCGTGCGATTGCTGGCGTTAGCTGCCCCTCGCGAATGGCTATCTCTAAGAGCCGGATTCCATCCGCTTTCGAGCCTCCCGGTATGCCCATAAAGAATCGCAGCATGCGCGCCATCGTGGACAGCGTATCCACGTAATAGTCGTATAAACCCAATCCCATGTCCGCATCGGCCAGGCCCGGATCGAGTGCCAGCGCACGTGTGAAATTCTCCCGCGCGTGTACTCCCGCCCGCGCAGTAGCTCGGTTCTCCCATCTCAGTCCGTAGAGCCGGGCTTCCAGAGCTTCTGCCATCCCCGCATAAAAATACATTTCGGCGGACTCGCGACTTTTCAACCGCGCCTCCGCCAGTCCCAGCGCTTTCGCCGCCAGTTCCAGATAGTGCTGGTCGGCAGCCATTTTTTCGCGGTGACGCGGCATCGTCATCCCGTATTTGTATTCGGCTGAAGAACACCAGATGTTCCACCACATTGCCTCTGCTTCCAAAATGTACCCCAGCGGATGCTCCGGCATCTGCTCTTGCACCTTCCGCGCTTCCGGAATTGCCAGATCGGTTCGGCCGGAATAAATGTGGTCCAGAATTACTTGTGTCTCGCTTGGAAGCGTAAGATTCGGTTCAGCAAAGGAAAACGTAGCGGCTGCGAGGCACGACAACAGGATCGAGAGGGATCGCAACATGACCTTAGGGGAAGGGCGGCGGCCTAATCCTTCCGAGGCACAAGTTTAAGCTGTTCGACTAGAGATGCAAACCGAAATGGTTTCGACAGGAATCCCGCATCCGCGCAAATCGGGCTGTCTAGTAATCTCGGCGTCTATCCGCGTATGTATATATAAAGGATGTGAATCCCGGGATGTAGTTCCGCCGCCTGCCACGCAATCCCCGGCTGGCATAATCGCGGCATCCCTGCAGCGGCCAACAGAACATCGAACTGTCCCTTGTCGTCTCACGCCAGTTCCAGAACTTCCGGGGAAGAGTCTGCGCTCACCACAGAGGGTGTGCGTCCGCTGGTAGCCGCGGTGTAATACGCGCCGTGATGGAATGTCTTCTAGGGCCCGGCAGGATCAATGGGCGTCTAGGTCTTTCTTGGAGGGTGCGGGCCGGACGGACTTCGCGTACTCAAGCGGGTGGATACCTCGCGGCTCACGCCGGAAAAGGCAGAGAAGCGAGTGAAGCGTGAAGTTACCGCAGCTGGCTGCAGCCTGCTCTCAAAGGGCCGCCTCGCGTGCTTCCTTTCCCTCGAATTCGAAAGCCAGAACGGGAGCGTGCTATTCTCGCAAAGCATGTATGAACCCGCAAAGCCCACCGTGATGCCACCTGCTGGCACCGAGCCCGCTCAACTGGAGCGCGGCCTCGGTCTCAAAGAAGCC
Source organism: Candidatus Acidiferrales bacterium (assembly GCA_963741165.1). GTDB lineage: Bacteria > Acidobacteriota > Terriglobia > Acidiferrales > UBA7541 > Acidiferrum. The sequence continues at coordinate 17,429 of CAVUHB010000009.1, forward strand.
GTGGCCCTCAACATGATCGAAATCGTGGGCATAGGTCCTTTCGTCGTCAGCTCTCTCGTCATCAAAGCCATGGGCGGCCCCCAAGCATTAATCGCCTGGCTTGCCGGCGCACTGCTTGCCACCCTCGACGGTTTCGTCTGGTCCGAGCTCGGTGCTGCCATGCCCCAAGCGGGCGGCACCTACATCTTTTTGCGCGAAGCCTACGGGCCTGGCCGCTGGGGTCGCATGATGTCCTTTTTATTTGTGTGGCAGGTCTTCGTTGCGGCACCGCTTTCGATCGCTTCCGCTTCCATCGGTTTTGCGAGCTATGCCGGCTACTTGCATCCGCTAACGAAGTGGGAAGCAAAGGCAATCTCCGGGGGCCTGGTCGTCCTGTTGGTGATCCTGCTCTATCGCCGCATCCAGACTATCGGGAAAATTTCCGTTCTGCTCTGGGTCGGCGTTGTCGGCACCATGCTATGGCTGATCTGGGGCGGCATTCGCCATTTCGATCCCAAGCTCGCTTTCGATTTTCCGCCCGGCGCGTTTCATCTCAATTCGTTATGGTTCGCGGGACTCGGGGCGGCCATGGTCAAAACCATTTACAGCTACTGGGGCTACTACAACATTTGCCACCTCGGCGGAGAAATCCGCCGGCCGGAAAAAAATATCCCGCGCGGTATTTTCCTCTCGATCCTCGGCATCACGGTGCTTTATCTCGCCATGCAGACCAGCATCCTCGGCGTCGTTCCTTGGCGCGAAGCGCAAAACACTCCTTTCATCGCGAGCCTGTTTGTCGAACGCCTCTATGGTTCTCACGCAGCCCATTTTGTCACCTGGATGGTATTGTGGATTGCCCTCGCCTCCGTCTTTTCTCTGCTCCTTGGCTACTCGCGCGTTCCCTATTCCGCAGCGCTCGACGGCAACTTCTTCCCTTTCTTTGCCAAGTTGCATCCAACCAAACACTTTCCCCACATTTCGCTGCTCGTGCTCGGCGCTCTGGCTTTCAGTTTCAGCATCGTGCTGAAACTGGAAACCGCAATCACTGGAATTCTGGCCATGCGCCTGATTATTCAGTTCATCGGTCAGGCTGTCGGCGTAATGATCCTCCGAAAAAGGTGGGGTACGGAACGCTTGCCGTTTAAAATGTGGTTGTACCCATTGCCCGCGGTCCTCACCATGTTAGGTTGGGCGTGGTTGTTCTGGCAGACCGGCGACGCACGAAAATACGGTCTGATGGAAATCGCACTCGGCGTGATGGCGTACCTGATCTGGGCGCGCGTTAAGGGTTTCTGGCCATTTGTAACGCCAACTCCCTCACCCGCGTCGATCTCAAGCGGAACCTCATCGTAAAAGATCGAGCCATTGGGATTGCTTACAGGGTTCGAGATTTATGACCGGGTTTCAGAATAGTTGGTTCCATCTTTTAGCGGGTCCGAGCTGTCTTGCCGTGAGGTAGGAAGCGAGCGCCGACAGTAAGATCGATAGGAAATTGGGGCCTTAGCCCCTGACGAATCCGTTCCTGATTTCGCGACGCCGCGACTGATTCTCGTAGGCAGCGGCAGATTTTTTGGAGGATCTGTGAAGCGCTTTGTTTCTGGATGGCTCATTGTTCTGATCGGTGCCCTGCTCGCTGCCTCCTGTTCCCGCGCGCAATTTCCGGCCGCTCCTGGCACCAGCACGGGCCTCCCCGAGACGATCGAGGCCATCGACTCCGCGCGCGTCACCACGCGTATCCTCTACATCACCGCGCATCCCGACGATGAGAGTTCCTCCGTCCTTACCTATCTGGCGCGCGGCCTTCACGCCGACGTCGCTCTGCTCTCTCTGACTCGAGGCGAAGGCGGCCAAAACGCCCTCGGTCCCGAACAAGCCCCGCAACTCGGTCTCATCCGCACCCAGGAATTGCTGGCTGCCACGCGTGGCTATGGCGCCAAACTGTATTTCACGCGCGCCAAAGATTTTGGCTATTCCAAGACTCCCGCCGAAACCGAAAAAATCTGGGGCGACCAGGTCCTTGAAGACATGGTTCGCGTCATCCGATCTTTCCGTCCCACCATTGTCATCAACAACTGGGGCGGAGTCCACGGCGGCCATGGCCACCATCAAGCTTCTGGTGTGCTAACCCCCCAAGCCGTAGCTCTCGCGGCCGATGAAAAAGCATTTCCCGAACTCGTAAAGGAAGGTTTGCTCCCTTGGAGAGGTGGTGAGGATGGCGTACAGGTCCTCGGCCTGGACCGCGGCAGCGAAAATCCCAAAGGCTATGTTCTTCCCCTCGATGAAGTTTCTCCTCTTTACGGAAAAACCTGGCGTCAGATTGGCCTCGACGCCTTCGCCAATCACCGCACCCAAGGTATCGCCGGCTTCTTGAACTCGCCGTTCCTGCGTAGACCGATTGCGCTCTCCCGCGAAGATGGCAAGCCCTTGGAACCAGGGACCCTGGCGCAGCCGCTCACCAGATTGTTCGGTGATGAAAACGGCAAAACTTGTAAGGCGCATCCGGATTGGTGCCAAAAACTGACCACCGCCGACGGCAGCCTGGTCCTGGCGCGCGCCGCCGCCCTCAGACTCGATTGGAGTTCTGCAACAAATTTAATCGCCCAAACTCAGCAGACTCTGGATAGCCTCAGACAGCCGGATGCTCAGTCTTCGATCGGTCCCCTTGGCGAGCTAGGTGAGGCCGAGGTGCGACTGCAAAGTGATCAGGTTATGCACGCACTTCTGCTCGCTGCCGGTTTAGACTTTCACGCTGAGGCAGATCGAGGTGAGATCGTGGTCGGCGAACCGTTCACCATAACGGTAACCTACCGGTGCCGCCCGAATGTGAACTGTCCGGTACAAGGCCCAACTGAAATTTGGGCAGGGAAAAGCAAATTTGAGAACACCGGCGGTGACCCTATCAAGGGAATAAAATTTTCAGGCGCCGTGGACTCCATTCGGCAACCGCAATCCATCCTCGATCAACTTAGTCCCGAGCCTCCATCCATCGCCAACGCATTATTGAAGGATTCCATCGATCCAGTTCGATCTCATCCTGTCGTCGCAGCCGTGACTCACGTCGAAGCCACATCCACCAGCGTCGTCAAAGTACCTTTACGAATCGTCCCCGCCTACACTCTTGCGGTCGAACCACAACAAACTGTGGAAGTCCTCAACACCCCTCACAAGTCATTCGAGGTGCTCCTCCGCGTCCATTCCTATTCCACTAAACCTGCCACCATCACCGCTGGCCTCGAAGTCCCCGACGGCCTGCGCACCTCGGCTCCCGTTGCGCTCTCCTTTGACGGCGTCGGCGATCACTACGCCAAACTCACCGTCACGCCACCGGCTAAGCTTGACACCGGTAATTTCACCATCACCGCTTACGCCCAACGCGGTGACGAGAAATTCTCCCTGACTCTTAGTCCGCTCCTCTCCATGCCCACCGTTCTCTGGAGTGAACCCGCGCAAACCGTCGTACACGCCTTCGACATCAACGTGCCCGCGAATCTCCACATAGGCTACATCTCCGCGGAAAGTGAGCCGATTCCGGACGCCCTGAAGCGCCTCGGCATTACCGTCGATCTGCTGGATCCCGGCGCGCTCGCCTTCGGCGACCTCTCGAAATTCGACGCCATCGTCGTCGGCGTCCGCGCCTACGAACTTCGACCCGAACTTCCAGGCGCCAACAAGCGTCTGCTCGATTACGTTCAGCAGGGCGGCACCCTCATCGTTCAATACAATCGCGATTTCGTCTGGGACAAACTGCAGCCCGCTCCCTATCCCGCAAAAATCGGCAGCCCCACGCCGCGTACCACGGACGAGCATTCGCCGGTAAAATTTCTCAAGGCCGACGATCCGCTTCTTAATCAACCCAACAAAATCACGCAGGCCGATTTCAATAACTGGGTTCAGGAGCGCGGCTTGTACTACTGGTCCGATTTCGATTCCAAGTACACGCCGCTGCTCGCCATGAACGATCCAGGTGAATCTGATCTCAACGGCGCGCTCGTCTACACCCGCTACGGCAAAGGCACCTACATCTACACTGGACTAGCCTTTTTTCGCCAACTCCCTGAAGGTGTCCCCGGCGCCTATCGCCTCTTCGTCAATTTGCTGGCTGCCTCCAAGTCCAAATAACCGAGACGTTCTCGGCTAGAGGCAGGCTAAATGGTCCGCTACTTGTGTTTTTCATTTTCCTTGAAACACTTATTTTGCGGGCCGCAGTAGGAGGATCACGGCAGCCGCCTCTCTCCCGGGCTTTCCCCAAACGTCATCTCGATCCTCCACGAAACCAACTAGGCACATTCCCTTTCTCCTCCTTCGCAGTGCGCTATGCTCTTCATGTCCTACAAGAACAACGTGAGGAGTGCGAAATGACCCAGCAACTGCCCCGGCTTTATAAATTTCTTCTTCTCCTGGCCATCAGCGCGCTTCTTGCCTCGAGCACCTTCGCTCAGCAAAAAGATAAAAAGAAATCGAAGAAAGAAGAGGCCGCCGACGCGCAAGCCGCGACCGACAACGCATTCCAGAAGCTGCCCGATCAAGACAAAGTGGATTTTGTAATTTCTGAAATGCTCGGCGCCTGGCAGATCGGTGACATCGAGAAACTTCACAAGAATATTGCCGATGACGTCATCGTCGTAAACGGCATGTGGGCTCCGCCCGTCGTCGGCTGGAGCAACTATCTGGCCAGCTATCAGGCGCAGCGCGCGCGCACCCAGCAGATCCGCATGGATCGCGTAAACACACTCATTCGCGTTACGGGAAATTTCGCTTCAGCCTGTTATCAGTGGGATTTTTCTGCGGTCGTCGATGGGAAGCAAAGTGGTGCTCGGGGTCAGACTACCCTGCTGCTTGAGAAGCGCTCAGAGAAATGGGCCATCATCCTCAATCACACTTCGATTGTGGAGACCGGCGTCCCCGTCGGCACCGCGTCGCAAACTCCCGCCGCAGCTAAACCCTGAACGTGCAACCACACAGCCCGGCGAGCCCCACTTTACTGAAGTCTAAAAATTACTCTTCAGCCCGTGGTATACCACCATCCCTGCCATCACCAACAGCAGCACTCCAGACGTTATGCCGGTGGTCATCAGCGGCCGACCCAGCATATCGATCTTTTCAACCAGATCGTGCTGTTCCCTCACCAAATGTGCTTCGGAAGGATCCAGAAAAATCTGATCGTCTTCGTGACTGGACAGCAAGCTCCGCCAGATCAACAATCCGATGAAGATGACGGTGGCGATACCCCAGACAATCACAAGATAGAGAAGTGGACTGTTCAGCAGGTAATCTAAGGGCCCCATAGCAACCTCCCCTGGGAACCACTCGATGCCCGTCTGTGAAACGAGCAAGGCTTATTCGCGCGGAGTATAACACTCCGCGTCGGGAATGCCAGTGTTTTGCGGCCTAAACTCTAAAGTTTGCCATACCCGTTACGTAAATAGATCGTACTAGGCCGCCGCCAACCGCAACCGTAACAAGCATCTCCACTTACCCCTTTACATTCAGCATGTTATGAGTTTCCCGCCGCAAGCCGTCCGCTCTCTCGCCCTGCGCCAGCGGGCGGTGCCCGGACGAGCTATTCATAACGTAAGGCGACGATGGGATCCACTCGCATTGCCCGGCGAGCCGGAATGTAACAAGCTGCAAACGCCACGGCGATGAGCAGCAGCGCGATGCCAATTATGGTCAGCGGATCGTTCGTGTGGACGTCATAGAGCAGCGATCCGAGATATCGCATCACCACCATCGCCGCGGCAACACCCACTCCGGTTCCGACAAGCGTCAATGCCATCCCTGGTCGTAACACCAGGTTCAAAACGTTTCCTGATTGTGCGCCAAGTGCCATGCGAATTCCGATTTCACGCGCGCGCCGCGAAACCTCGTAGGAAAGCAGTCCGTACAATCCCACGCAAGCGAGCACCAGGGCCAGCAATCCAAAAAAAGCGGAGAGTCGCGCGACCAATCGCTCCTGAAACAGCAACCGATCGATCTGCTCGGATTCCGTCTTCACGTCAAACAGCGGCAAATTCGTGTTTACCTGCGACACGACCTCGCGTATCGCGGGAAGAATCGCTTGCGGTTCGGCCGCGGTGCGCAGTTCGAACACCGCGCCGCCAAATGTCTGCGGCGTGTAGATCATCGCATGAATCTCGCGGCGCAAATTGTTGTATTTGGCATCACGGACCACGCCAATAATCTCGTAGCCCGGATTCCGCCGCCCATTCGAGTCGGCTTCCGACTGGTCGAACTGCTTTCCGATCGGGTTTTCCTTGCCAAGATATTTCTCGACAAAGGATTGATTCACAATGGCGGGAGTCGGCGCAGAAGTAGGAGAATCGCCAACATTTGAAGCCGACAGGCGGAAATCGGAAGGGTTGAATCCACGGCCGGCAAGAAATGGAATGTGCAGCGTCTCAAAAAAATTCGGTCCGACACCAAGCGTGTCCGCTTCGGAGGATTCGTCGGGTGGCGTGCCCGGCCAATGGAAGCTGGTAATCAGCAGTCCGTTGCTCAACAGTGGCATCATCGAGTAACTCGCAGCCTTCACGCCCGGTGTTTCCGAGAGGCGACCTTGCAAGTCGCGGTAGAAGCTGTCCACCTGCTGGCCTTTGTATCCCATGAGTGTGGGATCGACTCCGAAAATCAAGATGTTGTGCGAATCGAATCCGACATCGACGTTGCGCAGGTTCGAGAGGGTTCGCACCAGAAGTCCCGCCCCCACGAGCACTACCAGTGCCAGCGCCACTTGCGCCACAACCAGGGCATTCCCTACGCTGAACCATTTTCCGCCTGTAGTTTGTGAACTTGCCGAGCTTCCCCCTTCTTTGAGCGCAGGCGTTAAATCCGCGCGAGCACTGCGAAATGCCGGCGCGATCCCGAAAAGAATTCCGGTCAGCAGCGAAACCAGGACGGTGAATCCCAGCACACGGAGGTCAACGCCCGCCGCGAATCCCAGCGGCCGTGGCTGATTGCTCGACACGAACGAAATGATCGCGCGTGCACCCCCATAGGCAAACAAAACTCCCAACGCTCCTCCGAGCACAGAGAGGACCACGCTTTCCGTCAATAGCTGCCGTACTACCCGGGCGCGACCCGCACCCAAAGCCAGCCGCACGGCCATTTCTTGCTGGCGCGCCGCGGCCCGAGCCAGCATCAGTCCCGCGACGTTCGCGCAGGCAATCAGCAGAACAATTCCTACAGCCAACATCAAAACGTAGAGTGGATCGGCATACCGGGTTCGGTCACCGCTCAAACCCGTTTGGGCCGGCACCAGCGTGAGTTCCGGATTGTCGGCAACCTTTGCTAAAGTACTCGGCGTTTCTTCGGGCGGTGCTCCCTGTGGCGCAGTTAGAATAACGGGTCGATTTCCTGCCGATTGCGGCGTCGCTCCGCTCGGTCCACTCGCCCCACCTCTCTGGATCTGAAGCGGGCCAGCTCCAGGCGTTATTTTCAAAGCCGGGGGTACACTCCCCGAACGGTTTCCGCTGAAGGTGACGGTTGGTCGCGAGGCAGGCGCTCCGGCTTGTTCCCCTTCATGGAATATTGGAACGGCTCCATAAAGCATTTCATTCCGGAAAAGTCCGCTTACCGTCGGCTGCGTTGAGGCCAACTCCGTCCCGGGTTTCAGCCGGGCGACAATCGTGAGCCACCAGTAGCTCACATCCTGCCGGCGATTTTCCCAGCGCATGGGATCGGTGATCCCCTGCGCTTCAGCCAGTGGCACCCAGACATCGTAATCGCTGCCCGGGGTGAGTCCAGTGAATCGTTGCTCGGCAACTCCGACAATCGTGAACGGCACGTTGTTCAGTTCAATCGTCTGGCCGACGATATCGCGCGAACCGCCGAAGGCACTCTGCCAGTAGCCGTAGTTCAGAACAGCGACGGGTGCGGCGGACGGCTTGTCGTCGCTTCCATCGATCAGTCGCCCAGCTGCGGCAGTGAGCCCCATGGTCTGGAAAAAGTCTCCGGAAACAAGTTGGCCGTTGATGACCGTTGCCGGACCATTCCCCGTCAGACTCATCCTGCCGGCATTGGCAAACGCAGCTGTCCCGGAGAAGAAATTCGCGCGGGCAATTTCGCGAAACATGGGTTCAGAGAACGAGCAGCCCGAGGGATTCTGCGCTCCGAACCGCAAATCAGAAGGGCAATCACCCGCGGATTGATAACCATGAATGTTCGGGGAATTGCGCGCGCTCCACTTCAGCAGGACTAGTTGGGAGGGGTTGCCGACCGGTAGCGACCGCAGCATCACTGCATCGATCAAGCTGAATATTGCGGTGTTCGCGCCGATACCCAAGGCCAGCGTGAGAATAGCTACAGCTGCAAAACCGGGAGACTTTCTCAATCCTCGAAATCCGTAGCGAATGTCCTGCAACAACTGATCCAGCCACACAAATCTCCAAACTTCACGTGTGTCTTCCATCACCCGGGTGACGTTTCCAAATTTCCGCATGACAGCGTAGCGCGCTTCTTCCGGAGACATGCCGGACTCGATATTCTCGCGCGTGGCCAATTCGATGTGGTCGCGGATCTCCTGGTCAAGATCCTGCAAGATGCGTTTGGGGCTCTTCATGCGACGATCTCCTATTCGGCGAGCCGAAGAATCCGCGCGATGGCCCCGGCCAGCTTGTCCCATTTGCTGGTCTCTACCAGCAATTGCCGCCGGCCCTTGGCCGTCAGGCAATAGAACTTGGCGCGGCGATTGTTCTCCGATGTGCCGTCTTCTGCAGAAATCCAACCGCGCTTAATCAGCCGGTGCAGCGCGGGATAAAGCGACCCCTGTTCCACCTGCAACACTTCGTCAGAGTTGAGTTCAATGGCTTTCACAATGGCGTGGCCGTGCGTCGGCCCCCTGCGCAAGGTACGCAAGATCAGAAGGTCTAGTGTTCCCTGTAGCAGTTCAATACGCTCGCGATGTTCTTGAGTAGACATACTAGGTGAGGGTAAGCAGCTTCCCGTAGAATGTCAAGGTGAACAAGCCTTCACCGACTGGACCGGCACTCGCTTATCAGTCACCCCATTGCCATCCGGGCTGCGACAAATCTCTGCCTTTCGTTGCGGAATCCAAGGCGAACAAGGTAGACTTACGTTTGTGCCCGAATGGCGGAATTGGCAGACGCGCTAGCTTCAGGAGCTAGTGGCCTCACGGTCGTGGAGGTTCGAGTCCTCTTTCGGGCACCATTTTTTGATCCTTCCACTAGAATTTATTGCTCGCTGCAATCGTTCGCAAACCAGTTCTGTAAAATAAAAATCACTTCGAACTGATCGAATATCGCATCACCAGTCCGTCCACGTAGGTCACTTCGACCCGTCGATCACCCGGCAGATACTCAAATACTTGCGTCTTCCATCCTTCTGGTGTCGTGGACTCGGAAAGCTGCCTGCCTGGTCCAAGCAGATTGCTCACTTCGCTGATCTGCATTCCGCGCTTCAATTTTCCAGTCGGCGATCCGTCAGCCGCTTGCCCTCCTGCCGAAGGTAGTTCCGTTGCGGAGCGCTTCTGCACGGTGGGCTCCGGCCGTCCCTCGCCTCCTCCCTGCAGTTCGCTGAAATCAACATGCTCTCCCAACAAGTTCACGATAGATTCCGGCGTCAGTTCACCCTCCGGAATCGACCCCTTCCAGCGGAGGTTGAATCGCGAACCACCATTCATTCGGTTTCCTTGAACCTGTTGCGCCTTTATCTCACTGGCCACTTGTGCCGCGCGTTCGTTTGCCGCGTTCTGCTTATCGCGGCGAGCTCGCTCCCGGTCCAGGTCGCGTTCGAGATCCCGTTTCTTGTCTTCATCGGTGGTCTCTGAAATCGCTTTCGCCAGTTGCTTCTCATAGTCACTAGGTTCGATCTTCTTGGCCTCGACCTTCGTATTCGTGTCATCCCCAAAGGTTCCAAAGCCGCCGCCATCTAGTTGAATCTCGATCATGTCTTTCTTCACTACCACACTCGTGACGCGCGACTTGTCACCCTTCCGTATCGCCGCACCAAACTGCTTGATTCGCGAACCATACTCTTTCCAGTTCATGGGTGGGTTGTTCTCGAATTTCAGGTCCACTCCCTTTTGCGTTCCTGGCATGTCGATCTTCAGGGTCACTTCTTTTCCGGTGAAGTAATTCTCGATCGCCTGCGCACCGCCCTGCCCAACTGCGGGCAATGCGTACATTGCCCACAAAGAAATGACCAAAAACACCATTCCTGAACGTTGAATCATCCGGGAATCCTCCAGGGAAGCGCAAGCGGGCGACTCCAAAAATAACGCGGATTGTACCATGCACTCTTATTCTGTTGGTTATGGTTTGCTTTGCTCAAAGGCTGACTGCCCTACGCCGCAGAAGACAAACCGCTATTGCGAATGCTAGGATTTTGCCAAATGAAAAACTCATTCTGCTTACGTCTCGCGACTTTTCTTGCTGGCATTCTGCTATTCATTTCTCTCTCGGCAACCTCGTCCTTCTCGCAGTCCATGCAAATCTTTCGCCTTGATGGCGGTAACTCTACCTACGCTTTCGGTATCAACGACCGCAGCGAGCTTCAGCCCATCTACTGGGGCGGCCGCGTCAGTCCCAACGACGCCTTTCCGCCCGCACATTCCTACCCGGAAATGGCTTCCTTCGATTCGCCCTACACCACCACTCCGCAGGAATACGCCGGATGGGGCGCAGGTCTGTTTACCGAACCCGCAATTAAAATCACCTTCGCCGACGGCAATCGCGATCTCGTCCTCCACTTCCTCAGCGCCACACCGCACGGCCCCCAATCGGTCGACATTCTACTCAAAGATATTTCCCGCGAGATCTATGTCACCCTGCGCTACTCGATCGATCCGGAGACCGGCATCCTCGCGCGTTCCGCGAATATTGAGAACAAAGAGCTGCAGCCAGTCGTCGTCGAACAGGCCGCTGCCGCACAGTGGACTCTTCCGCCCTCTCGTTACACGTTGACGTATCTAACCGGTCGCTGGGGCGCTGAGTGGACCCTGAATCAGGAACCTATCCATGGCGGAGCGCGTGTCATTGAAAGCCGTCGCGGCAGCACCGGCCATCAAGCCAATCCCTGGTTTGCCATTTCCCGTGACGACAGCCAATCTTCCACGGCCCCGCCGACCGCTGGCGAAGAGCATGGCGAAGTCTGGTTTGGCGCGCTCGCCTGGTCCGGCTCGTGGCGCTTCACCATGGAACAAAATCAACTCGATTTCGTTCGTGTCACCGGTGGCTTCAATCCCTTCGATTTCGGCTACAAGCTGAAACCCGGCGAGCATCTTGAGACACCCGTGTTCTACGCAGGCTATTCCAAGCATGGTCTCGGCGGAGCATCGCGTCTGCTCCATCGTTTTGAAATCGCCCACATTCTTCCACAAGCCCCCGATCCCAAACCGCGTCCCGTGATCTACAACTCCTGGGAAGCCACGGAATTCCGCGTCGATGAAGCCGGTCAGGTGGCCCTCGCCCTAAAAGCCGCCTCCATCGGCGTCGATCGCTTCGTCATGGATGACGGCTGGTTTGGCCAACGCAAAGACGATCACTCGGGACTCGGAGACTGGTACGTGAATCCGCAGAAATTTCCCAACGGCCTCAAGCCGCTCATCGATAAAGTTCACGCGCTCGGTATGGATTTCGGTTTGTGGGTCGAACCGGAAATGATCAATCCCGATTCCGATCTGTATCGCAAGCATCCCGAGTGGGTTTTGAATTTCCCCGGACGCCCACGCTCCGAATCGCGCAATCAGCTCGTTCTAAATCTCGCGCGTCCCGATGTACGCGACTACGTCGCCGGATTCCTCGACAAACTTCTTACCGAAAACGATATCGCATTTCTCAAGTGGGACTACAACCGCAACTGGTCCGAACCCGGCTGGGAGCAGGTGCCTTTGGAGGAGCAGAAAAAAGTCTACGTCGAATTCATCCGCAACCTTTATTCCATCCTCGCCGAACTGCGCAAGAAACATCCCAAAGTAGAAATCGAATCCTGCTCGGGCGGCGGTGGCCGCGTCGATCTCGGTATTCTCCGCTATACCGATGAAGTCTGGCCCTCCGACAACACCGATCCCTTCGATCGACTCTCCATGCAGGACGGTTTCAGCTACGCCTATCCCCCGCAGATTATGATGTCATGGGTCACCGATTCGCCTCACTGGGCAAACGGCCGCGCCACTTCGCTTACCTATCGTATGCTTAGTTCCATGCAGGGCTCACTTGGCATCGGCGCAAACTTAAATAATTGGACCACCGAAGACTTCGCCACCGCCAAGCGCTTGATCTCTGCCTATCATTCCGTGCAACGCACGATCGTGCGCGGCGATCTGTATCGACTGATCAGCCCGCGCGACGGCAGCCAGTTCTCGGTCACCGAATCCGTTTCTACCGACAAGAATCAGGCCGTTGTTTTCGCCTTCACGCACTCAACCATGCAAAGCCGCACACTCCCGTTACTCCAACTGCAGGGCCTCGAACCCGGCGCCCAATACAAACTCACCCTGATTGAAGGCAAGGCTCGCGCCGAAACTCCCGCAACCGCATCCGGCGCTTGGTGGATGAATCATGGACTGCGTTTAGAACTCCGCGGCGATTTCCAAGCCGCGGCGTTGCAGCTGGACCGTCAACCCTAGTCAGCCCCACTTTTAGCGCTGGCGTTCCTTCCGGCGCTTTTGCGTTTGGCGTTCTTTCCCTACGGCACCCAGGAACCCCGGCGCGCTTCCTGGTCGGCGAATTCCGTAACGGGCGGATTCTGACGCTCGAACGCCAGGGCTAGCCAGCTCTTGCTCTGCGGTCTCTTGCCTTACGCCTTGTCACCATCAATCCGCACACCCCCTCGATTTACCGTATACTCCTCTCCATTCGGTCCCGCGCATACAGGCTCGTTCAAAAATCTCACGGAGGCATCATGGCTACGGCGATCGCGCAAGCCGGTATTCCCACCACATCACTACCGGGCCGTCGGTACGACCACCTCTTTTTCTCGGCGATGGCGGTTGGGTTGCTGGTCACCGTGTTTGTCGGTTTTGCCCACACCTATTATCTCGCCGGCGTTTTTCACGCCCCGCTGCCCAGCACCATCCTGCATGTGCACGGTGCTGCCTTCAGCTGTTGGATTCTCCTGCTCGTTACGCAAACTTCGCTCGTCTCGGCTGGTCGCGTTGATATTCACCGCCGCCTCGGCATCGCCGGATTCTTCCTCGCTTGTCTCATGGTGGTATTGGGAGTCTTGGCTGCTACTGATTCTCTCGCGCATCGCCCAAGCCCCTCCGGCATCGATTCCAAAATGTTCTACATAGTGCCGATAACCGATATGGTGATCTTTTCCGTCCTTATTGCCTTTGCCTACCGCAGCCGTTCGAATCCTGCCGCCCACAAGCGTCTCATCATGGTCGCCACGATCTCGCTGATGATCGCCGCCATCGCCCGCTGGCCGATGGCCTTTGCGCACCGCAATCCGTTGCGCGCCGCCCTGATTTCCTGGGTTTTCCTGCTTCTATTAATGGCCTACGATTTCTGGTCCACGCGCAAGGTTCATCGCGCGACACTCTACGCCGCCGCTTTTCTCATCTTCGTCCAAATGGTCCGCTTCCCTGTGGCACACACGGGTGCCTGGCAATCCTTTGCAGCCTGGGCGCAATCCCTCGCCCGCTAACCGTCCGCGTTTATCGCTGGCTTTTATGCCAGCGTTCTTGTTCGTCGTTGCCGACCCGAAGGTCGGCCTCTTTTCCGCCTCGAGAGCGACCTCCTGGGGAGGCGGTCGCATCTGCTTTCCGCCTTTGCTGACCCTATCCGGCCTGCACCTTTTCGACGGGGTTCAACTTCATGTACACCATCATCACTACCGGGGCCACTAGCGCGTAACAAAACACTGCCGGTAATCCATTCTTCGCGTGCAGATATTGTCCGCTGAGCAACAGAGCCAATCCCACGTGCCGGTTCGCGTTACAAACTGCAATCGTCTGCCGCACCACAGGATTGCCGATCCTAAACAGCCGGATAGCCGCAATCGATCCCACGGCGATCAACAACGCCGCCACGAGTACCAGCGGCGTAATCGACTGCAACGCGCTGCCCATCTTCAGGAGCAAACCCACTATGATCGCCGTCAACGCTACGTTCCCTACTGTGCTCATCACCGGCTGCACTCGCTCGCTACTTTGTGGTGCTAGCCACGCCGCCAACATCCCCACCGCCAACGGAAAAAACTGTTGTTTCGTGATCTGCCACAACAGCACGCTCGGCGGTATCCAGATCTCCAGGCTGTAAAGTTTTCCCGTCAGCCCCACCAGCAGTGGAATCATCACCGGAACCATCAGTGCCGCCCACACCTGATAGCTCGCTGCCATGTGCAAATCGAACCCCTTCTTCACCATGTTCCGCGTCAAAAGTGGCGCTCCCGGTGCAACTCCCACCATGAACAATCCGCCGGTTTCTGCCGGCGTCAGATGAAGTACTTTCCCGGCGACAAGCGCAATGGCCGGGGGCACGATAAAGGTCCCCAGCAACAACCTCAACCACGCGCGCCAGTTCAGGCGACGCCAGTTCGCATACACTTCCCTCAGTCGCAGAGCCATACCCACGGAGACCATCAAGACAAACACTGCTACTGGCAGCAGATATTTCATCTACTTCGACACGCTGTATTTCTCGGCGGATTCGCTGCCGCGATTCCGGGAGAACCCAACCGTCGGCGCAACTCTGGATACTCGCTCGGCTTTTCTTGGCTACGATTCATCAATTTGATTGACATCCTCGCCCGCCCAGCATACTGTCCGCAAGGTTCCCACACAATCCATTTACAACTCCGGCCAGGTCTTACACGCTTCAGCGGTAAAAATTCGAGGAGGAAAAGTATGCGCAGTTCGGCTACAAAATCTTTTTATCTGTTCTCTGCCCTTACGATGGCACTGCTTTGGTCCGGCACGGCACGGGCACAATCCGCGGCGGAAGAAAAAGCACCGCTCTACACTTACGTTTCCGAGTGGACGGTTCCCCGCGCCATGTGGGCCGACTATCAGAAGATGGAAGCCAGTGGCAACGAGGCCATGAACAAACTTGTCGCCGACGGCACCATCGTTTCCTACGGCAATTTTTCTGAAATCGTCCATCAGGATGGCCTGCCTACACACGGTACCTGGTTTTCCGCCCACTCCATCGCGGCCCTTCTGAAGGTTCTCGAAGGCATTCGCTCCGGCCCAGACGCAACCGGTCCCATTCTCGGCGCCTCAAAACATTGGGACTATCTCCTGGAAAGCCGCGACTACAATGCTCATTCTGGCACTTTCAAGAACGGCTACCTTCGCGTTGGCGCCTGGAAATTCAAAGCAGGCGCAAATGATCCGGATGGCAAAATCATGAAGTCCACCATGGTGGCCATGCTCGAAAAACTTTTGGCCGATGGCGCTCTGCACTCCTACCAGATTGACGAAGAACTCGTTCACACCAGCGATCCAGGCGGCTTCTACGTTGCCCTGGTCGCAAATGGCGCCGAAGGCCTCGACAAGTTTAGCGCCGCCCTCGATGAAAATCGCAAGAAAAACCCCGCGGGCATGGCTGGGTTCAGTTCCTTGCTCGACTCCCAGGGGCATCGCGACAGTCTTTCGCACGTAGACACCATGACCCACAAATAGTCCCGACGGCGGCTCTTTTTGCTGCGGGCCGCCTTTCTGCTCCTTGAACACAACCCCACGTTGTCATCCGGTGAGGCGCGCCCTGTGCGCCCCTCCGGATAGAAGCCTCGCCACCATAGAAATCCGCAAGGCGCCGAATCTAGCTTGCTTCGCGCTGCTAGCCATCGATTCGCCGGATAGCCCACCTGCTTCCGGATTCTTTTGCCCATTGACACCCTGCCATTTATTCTATATTGTATAGATAATGACCAAGCGCGACTTCCTCGGCGAATTCGAACACGTTGTTGTTCTCGCTCTTCTCCGGCTTGGCGATCAAGCCTATGGCGTCACCGTTCGCCAGGAGATCGAAGCCCGCACCAAGCGCGACGTCTCGATCGGAGCCATCTACGCGACCCTAGATCGGCTCGAGGCCAAGGGCTACCTTACCTCGGCGCTCGGCGATCCGACTCCAGAACGTGGCGGACGCTCGAAGCGTTTTTTCCGCGTCACGGCACAAGGCACCGCTGCCGTCAATCGCACTCACCGCGCCCTTCATAGCATGAGCGAAGGGTTAGCTCTACTGCGGAGCATCTCTTGATGTCGCAAACCTCTTCTCCCTGGCCACCACACCTCGCCGTATGGCTCCTGCGTCATTTTCTGCCGAGTAACAATACCGAATCGATCCTCGGCGATTTACTTGAGGAGTTTTCGTCCAAGGCAATCAGCACGAATACCGCCAATTCCCGTCGCTGGTTCTGGCGCCAAACTTTGCAGACGGTTCTAATGCAATTCTCCGCGAACTTCCGTTTGGTCCCTGGTTCAGGGTTAGGGCCGGTTTTGGCAGGCTTCCTGCTGCTGCGATTCGGCGGAGGCCTGTCGGAAAGACTGATTTTCGCCGTTCTACATAGTTTCCGCATCTATCCAAATCACTGGAAGCTCTACGTTTTCTGGGTCACAGATGGCTTGGTGCTTGGCAGGGTCCTCGAGTCACTCCTCGTCGGTGGTCTTGTCGGCTTGATTGCAAAGCGCCGGGAAGTGCCTGCAGCTGCAACTCTTGGCCTGGTGCAGTTCCTGTTCACGGAAATTCTCTTTTTCGCATCTCTCTTAAGGAATGGTTTCGATTTTCCCTTTCTCCCACAATTATTTCTGAGCCTGCTCATCAATGCCCTAGCCGTGCTTTTGGGTGGCTATATCGTTCAAGAAATTCGCGCAGCCCGCACGCATCTCCTCGCAGTTAGCTAGTCGCAAAAACGGAGGACGGCACATGTTTCCTCGAAGCTTCCTACGAACTACACTCACACTTGCACTTTGCTGCGCGTCTCTACCGGCAAAACCACCCGGCGAGCTGATACCCAGTGGTACACGCAAAGTCGCGCCCGAGTTCGCTCTCACCGATTCCCACGGCGCCACCGTGAAGCTCTCCGCCTATAAAGGCAAAGTGGTGGTCCTCGATTTTTGGGCTACCTGGTGCCACGGTTGCAAAATCGAAATTCCCTGGTACGTCGAGTTCCAGCAGAAATACCAAACGCGCGGCCTCGCCGTCATCGGTGTCTCGATGGATGAAGATGGTTGGAAATCCGTGAGGCCGTACCTCGCGAAACATTCCCTCAACTACCCCATCGCGATCGGCAACAGCGACTTGGCAAAACTTTATAACGTGGAAGCGATGCCGGTCACCCTGCTCATCGACCGCGAAGGCAACGTTGCTGCCTCGCACGCCGGTATGGTGGATAAAGCTTCCTTTGAAAGCGATATCCTCATCCTTTTACGCGATTCCGGCAAAAACAAAGGGAATTGAATTCTTACACTCCGACCGCCCATTAACCCTTCGCCAGATGTGCCTTCAACTGCTCGCCAAGAATCGCGTTCCAGCCTGCCTGGAAGCTCCCTCTCTGGAAGTCCGGATTTTCCTGCGGAAACGAATCCACGCCTTCGTGTGTTAGCAACAGCCGTGTCTTCTTCCCTTCCGCAAACAACTCCATGGTCGCGACAGAAACCCCGCTCATCCCGCCAAATCTCCATTCCACAACAAGTCTGCTTCCTGGCACCACCTGCAGAACTTTCCACAAGTGCGGATAGTCTTTTCCCTCATGGTGCACGGTAAACTCCGTTGCAAATCCCGCTACTGCCTGGAACGACTTGAGCTCTTTCATGAACCAGTGCTTCATCTGCTCGCTCTCTGTGATGGCCTTCCAAACCCTGTCCACAGGCGCGTCGTAGGTTCCTTCCACCACCACGGGCGTCTTTGTCACCAATTCTTCCAGGCGGCCCACGGTCTGCTGCAATCCTTCGACCGCTCCAAATTGCTTGTCGGTCTTATCGCGCAATTCCGCCGTCTCAAACACCATGCGCATCGAAAACCTTGTCTTCACGCCATCTTCCCGAAACACGACCGTGACTTGAAATGGTGGATAAGACTCGTGGTCGTATACAATTCGCTCCGGTTGCACCACCTCCCGGTAGACAATTCTGTTCGGATAATCCTTTCCGTCCGGCCCGTGCATCACGTGGCGCCAAACTCCTCCCGGTTTCACGTCCATCTCCAAAATCGTAGTCGTAAATCCCTTCGGCCCCCACCATTTCGCGATATGTTTCGGCTCCGTCCACAATTTCCACACCACCTCTCGCGGAGCGTCGAATATCCGTTCTGCAAAAATCTCCCGATCCGCCGTGCTCGCTTCGCGTCCGGCTTTTGGCTCACTTGCGCCCATGACTCTGCTCCTTTTTCTTCATCTCCTCTTTTCTTAACTGCAGCAGATAATGGCCCAGACGATCCAGACTCTCTTCCCAGAATCGCTGGTAATGCCGCACCCACTCGGCAACGTCCTTGAGCGGAGCCGCCTGCAATCGGCACGGTCGCCACTGCGCGTTTTGTCCCCTTGCGATCAGCCCCGCGTTTTCGAGCACCTTCAAGTGCTTTGACACCGCGGGCAAACTCATCGCAAACGGCTCCGCCAGTTCCGTCACCGACCGCTCGCCAGAAACCAACCGTGCCAGAATCGCCCGCCGCGTGGGATCTGCCAGTGCCGCAAAGGTGGTACTCAGTCGGTCCACAGTCGCCTCGTATTTAACCTATTGGTTAAATACATCCACTCCCCGCTTCCTGTCAAGCGTTTCGTTTCGCAGTTCTCGATGCTTCACTCCCCGGCGCTGCATCCTGCCAGCGCCATCCTCTCGGGCCGGGTTCCATTTCTGTCGTCTGGATGAAAACGGGAATCCCCTGCCGCCTCAGGGCCGGGGCGCTCTCGAGCTCCCTGGTGTCGGCGATTCTCCCCGCCAAGTTCGTCCCGTAGACTGTCCGAATCTCCATGACCTCTGACTGGACTCTGGTACAGCTTTCGCAACACTGCCGATTCCTGCTATTTCTTATCTTGCAAAAGTGTCGCAATCTCATTGGGGGCAAACCAGCCGCCCGTTGTTGATTCCTAAAACGGAATACGGAGGACCGCGTGCTCTTTTGCGCGCCGGACAGCATTCGCTCAAACCCTTCTCTTGCTCTGGTCGAACGGATTTTTTTGCTTTCGTTCCTGCTCTTCGGCACCAACCTGCTTTTGAGCACCTCCTGCCATGCACAGATTTCCCCTGGCCCTCTCGCCAAGGCCCACTCTTCCTTAAGCGGCACTACCCAATGCAATTCTTGCCACGCATTCGGCGCAAGCACCCCTACCTTCAAGTGTCTCGATTGCCACAAGGAAGTGGCTCAGGATCTTTCCGCCAAGCACGGCTACCATTTCGAAATGCAGATGCACGTTCCCACCGGCAGGGACTGCGTCCGCTGCCACCTGGAGCACAACGGGGAAGCCTTCCACCTGATCCGCTGGGAACCTTCTCAGCAAAAATTTGATCATCGGCTTACGGGTTATAAACTCGAAGGCAAGCACGCCGCACTTGTTTGCGAAAAATGTCACACTCCGGCGCACATGCTTCCGGCCAATCGCGAACTCATCAAGATGAAGGATCTTTCCAAATCCTTCTTTGGCCAGTCCACCAGTTGTACGCCCTGCCACAGCGATCCGCACAAAGGCCAGCTCGGCAGCGAATGTACAAAGTGTCACAACGTGGAGAGTTGGAAAGCCGCCAAGGACTTCGATCATTCGAAGACGAAATATCCTCTAACCGGCTTGCATATTAAAGTTCCGTGCGAAAAGTGCCACAAGCCCGACACTCCGGGCGGTCCTGCGCGCTATCAGAACATGAAATTTGATACCTGCAGTGCCTGCCACATCGATCCTCACAAAGGATCGTTCAAGAAGTCTTGCGAAACCTGTCACACCACCAGCAGCTGGAAGACCCTTTTGCCCGGTTTCGATTTCGATCACTCCAAAACCAAATACCCGCTGGTGGGAAAGCACGTCCAGGTTGCCTGCGTCGCCTGCCACCTGAATGGTGATTTCAAGAAACAGCTTCCCTTCGCCAATTGCAGCGATTGCCACACGCCCGATCCTCACAAGGGTCAGTTTGAAAAGCGCGAGAAGAAGGGCGAATGCTCAGAATGCCACAATGTGGAGGGTTGGAAACCCTCGCTGTTCGGGGTGAAAGAACACGACTCCTCGGGCTATCCACTCAAAGGAAAGCATATAAAGGTAGAATGCGCGAAATGCCACATTCCCGCGGGCAAAGACACCATCTACAAAGTTAAGTTTGAAGCCTGCGCCAATTGCCACAAGGATCCCCACGACAATCAGTTTGCTGCCGCCCCAAACAACAATCGTTGTGAACCCTGCCACACGGTTGTCGATTTCCATCGCGCCACCTTCACCATCGCCAAGCACAAGGCCACGCGGTTCCCCCTCACCGGAGCTCATGTCGCTGTCCCCTGCGCCGACTGCCATAAACAGGGTGCTGCCGGCCGCACCGACAAGATTCTTCCCTTCCACTTCGAAGATCGGACTTGCACCGCTTGCCACAAGGATCCCCACAAGGGGGAGTTCAACGATCGCATGGCCCACAAACGGGCCAATGGCACGCCCTTTGGTTGCGAAGCCTGCCACAATACCAAATCCTGGGCAGATGTTAACGGCTTCGATCACTCCAAGACCAAATTTGCTTTGGTGGGTGCTCACCGAACTGTTGCCTGCGGCGACTGCCACAAAGCCACTACCAACTACGAATCACGCTTTAAGGGCACACCCCAGCAATGTGAGGCTTGTCACAAGGATGCCCATGATTCTCAGTTCGTTGCCAAGGACGGCAAAACCCATTGCGCCGATTGCCACAACTCTCAACGCTGGGTGCCTTCCACCTTCGACCACGATACCCGCACCCACTTCGCGCTCACCGGTGGACACGCCAACGTACCCTGTGACAAATGTCACCTGCAGACCAGACTAGTCGCCGAGAAGTCCATTGTGGTTTATAAGAATACCCCCACCAAGTGCGTTGACTGCCACGGCGATAATCCCAAAATCATGAACTCGCAGCCCTTCCCGTGAGTAAATCTTCCGCTTCGCTGTAAATTTTCTTTATAGTGGTCTGTTGACTGCTGTTAATTAATTCACCAGTTTACTCCCAATTCCGCTGTAAACCCGCTAAATTCTGGGCTTTTTGATGCTGTTTTTGTCCGCCCGAAGGGCAACCGTTGGCATTTGATCTGCAACATAGACTTTATGGTTCAGCAGGTGGGAGACTTTCGTACTAAAGAATGAGTAGTCACCACTGGCCTTTAACTGGCCAGCGGTACAGTTGCTTTGGGCCCCCGCTCGCTAGGAAGATAGATGAGATTTGCAACACTTTCCCCACGACGGTCCGGCTTGTCTTGGGTTGGGGAGAAACTTACGCTGATTCTGCTGCAGTTCGCTCTGTGGACGCTGCTTGCCGTCACTTCCCCCGGCATGCCGACATCAGACACCACCCCGCATTCTGGAGGGGCGAATCCCTCTGCCCAAAACCAAACCACCCGGAATCCTCACGGCCCGCTGAGCATCCCGTGTGAAAACTGTCACACCTCCGCTGGTTGGCGCCCCATCCGCGCTGTTCCCGAGTTCGATCACAACAAGACGAAATATCCTTTGCGCGGCATGCACGAGAAAGTTCCTTGCACCCAGTGCCACATCCAGCCGGTCTTTGCAAATGTCAGCAAGAATTGCGCGGATTGCCACGCCGATATTCACCGCCGCCAGATGGGCACCGATTGCGCCCAGTGTCACACCGTGAAGGGTTGGCATCCGGTCAATCAGCAGGTCAAGGATCACCAGAATCGCTTTCCGCTCTTCGGCGCTCATTCGGCTGTTCCCTGTGAGTCTTGTCACAAGAGCGCCGGCACTGGCATCTATTACGGCCTGTCCACGCGCTGCGATTCCTGCCATTTGAAAGACTGGCAGAACACCACCAATCCGAGTCACTCGAAAGCCGGCCCGGCGTTTGCCCCTTCCAATTGCCAGGGTTGCCACAATTTCGACAGCTGGCTCGGCGCGAAATTCGACCACAGCACTACCGGTTTTCTGCTTACCAACGGCCACGCCAACCTTGCCTGCGAACAGTGCCACGTCAACAACAATTACAATCTGCAGATCCAGCCTTCCGATTGTGGCAATTCCGGCTGCCACTTGAGCACTTGGCAGAAGACTACGAATCCTCCTCATCCTTCCGCTGGTCCAGCCTTCGCGGCGTCCAATTGTGCTTCCTGCCACACCACCGTCGGCTGGGACACTGCCACCTTTGACCACAGCACCACAGGCTTCCAGCTCACACTCGGCCACGCCAACGTGGCTTGCGCTTCCTGCCACGTCAACAATAATTACAATCTGAAGACAGCTCCGACGGACTGCGGCAATTCCGGTTGCCACCTCACGCGGTGGCAGCAGACCACCAATCCTGTTCACTCTACCTCTGGTCCCGGTTTTGCCCCCTCTAACTGCGCCAACTGCCACACGCCCAAAGGTTGGGACGCCGCTTCATTTGATCATGCTGTCACTGGTTTCGCGCTCGTGGGCACGCACATGTCACCCACTCCAACGCCCTGCGCCGCCTGCCACGTGAACAATAATTACACTCTGAATTCTGCCGATTGCATGACGTGCCACACAGCGGATTGGAACAAGACCCAGACCATCGGCGGCAATATCCCGAATCACATCACCTCCGGCTTCCCTTCGACAGCCTCGGCTTGCTCCAGCTGCCACACCATTACCACTTGGGCCGACGGCAAATTCGATCACAGCACTACGGGCTTCTTGCTGACGGACGGCCACGCCAACGTGCCCTGTGCTTCCTGCCACGTCAACAACAATTACAATTTGAAGACGGCTCCGACGGACTGCGGCAATTCCGGCTGCCACCTTACCAAGTGGCAGCAAACCACCACTCCCGTCCACACTACCTCTGGCCCGTCGTTTGCCGCCGCCAACTGCGCCAACTGCCATACTCCAAAGGGCTGGGACAGCGCTTCGTTTGACCACAGCAGTACCGGTTTCGCCCTGATCGGCACGCACAAGACCACGCCTTGCGCCAGCTGCCACGTGAACAATAACTATTCCCTGACCTCCGCGGATTGCCTCACCTGCCATCAACCGGACTGGGTTAAGACGCAAACTCTCGGGGGCAATGTTCCGAATCACGTGGCCTCGAATTTCCCGAATTCCGCCTCCGCTTGCTCCACCTGCCACACCATTACGGTCTGGGCCGACGGCAAATTCGATCACAGCACCACTGGATTTCCGCTCGCAAACTCGCACCAACTCGCACCCGCCGGCAAGGTCACCGCCTGCACCGATTGCCACGTAGGCGGCAATTACAATCTCACCACGCAGCCTAACGATTGCGGCAACTCCGGGTGCCACCTCACCACCTGGCAACAGACCACGAACCCGACGCACTCGAGTTCAGGTGCTGCGTTTGCCGCCGCCAATTGCTCCACCTGCCACAACACGATTTCCTGGACAACCGCCGCGTTCGATCACAGCAGTACCGGTTTTGCCCTGACCGGTACGCATATGTCGCCGACTCCGACCCCCTGCGTCGCCTGCCACGTGAACAACAATTACACGCTGAGCAGCGGCGACTGTCTGTCTTGCCACACACCCGACTGGAACAAGACGCAGACCCTTGGCGGCAATGTGCCGAATCACGTGGCTTCCAATTTCCCGAACACTGCTTCCGCTTGCTCCTCGTGCCACACCATCACCACGTGGGCTGACGGCAAATTCGATCACAGCACCACCGGTTTCCCGCTCACCAATTCGCACCAGCTTGCACCTGCCGGTAAGGTGCCGAATTGCACCTCCTGCCACCTGAACGGGAACTACGCCCTCTCGATTCAACCGAACGATTGCGGCAATTCCGGCTGCCACCTCACGACCTGGCAGCAGACCAACAATCCCGTCCATCCCTCTGCCGGCGCACCTTTTGCCGCCGCCAATTGCTCCAACTGCCACAACACGATTACCTGGACCACTGCCACCTTCGACCACAGCACCACCGGCTGGGCTCTCACCAATTCGCATCAACTTGCTCCAGCCGGGAAAGTGGCGGCTTGCACCGATTGCCACGTCAATAACAACTACACCTTTACTTCCGCCAATACCGATTGTTACGGTTGCCACCTCGCTGACTGGAACAAGACGCAGACTCTTGGTGGCAATGTACCGAACCACGTTTCTGCTGGCTTTCCCACTTCTCAGTGCTCCACTTGCCACAACACACTGACGTGGACCAACGCCATTTTTGATCACAACACGACCGGCTTCCCGCTCACCAATTCTCACCAGCTTGCGCCTGCCGGTAAGGCCGCCAACTGCGCCGCGTGCCACATCAACAATAATTACGCTTTGAAGATTCAACCGAACGATTGCGGCAATTCCGGGTGCCACCTCACGACCTGGCAACAGACCAACAACCCGACCCACTCTTCGGCGGGCGCTCCCTTTGCCGCTGCCAACTGCTCCACGTGCCACAACACCATCACCTGGACCACCGCGACATTCGATCACAGCACCACGGGCTGGGCTCTGACCGGCGTGCACACCACCACGCCCTGTGCCAATTGCCACATCAACAACAACTATAATTTCACCACTGCCAACACCGATTGCTACGGTTGCCACCAGGATAAGTACAACAGCACCGCAACGATGGGCGGCGCAGTTCCCAATCACGCGGCCGCTGGACTCCCCACGGCACAATGCTCGACTTGCCACACCACTACAAATTGGACTTCGACCTGGAACCACAATTCTACCGGCTTCCCGTTGCAGAACTTGCACCAGTTCGCGCCGGCCGGCAAAGTCAACGCTTGCACGGACTGCCACATCAGCAACAATTACAATTTGCAGATTACTCCAACGGCTTGCGGCACCTCGGGATGCCACCTTACCACCTGGCAGCAAACCAACAATCCGACGCACTCAACCGCCGGCGCCGCTTTCGCGCTTGCCAACTGCTCGAATTGCCATACCACGGCTGGCTGGGGCACCGCCAACTTCGATCACAGCACCACCGGATTTCCGCTCACCGGTACCCATGTCACCACGCCCTGCGCCAATTGCCACGTCAACAACAATTACAATCTGACTTCCGCCAACACTGCCTGCCTCGGTTGCCACACCGACAAGTGGAACAGCACGGCAACTCTGGGCGGCGCTGTTCCAAACCACGTCGCCGCGGGCTTCCCTAGCTCTCTCTGCTCCACCTGCCATAACACCACGGCATGGAACCCTGGAACATTTGATCACAGCACCACCGGCTGGGCTCTTACCGGCGCGCACCAGATGCCCCCGGCCGCGGGCTCGAAGATTAGCGCTTGCACGGACTGCCACATTAGCAACAATTACAGCCTCACTGCGGCGAACACCCTTTGCTACGGCTGCCATCAGGCCGCTTGGACCAGCACACAAACTCTAGGTGGAACCATACCGAACCACGTGGCTGCCGGTTATCCAACCACTTGCGAAACTTGCCACACTACCACCTCTTGGCTCGGCGCTACGTTCAATCACACGTACTTCCCCATCCCTCATCATCAATCCGTGTGCAACGACTGCCACCAGGTTTCCACCAATTACGCCAGCTTTACCTGTATCAACTGCCATACCAACAATTATCATACCCAGACCCGCACCAATGGACAGCACGGTGGCGTTAATGGCTACTCTTACGGCCCCACCACCTGCTACAACTGCCACAAAAACGGCGGCGGGGGCTAGCATGCGTTCGATATTCGTTTTCGACCTGGCATTGGCGTTTTTTGCCTGCCAGTTGTTGGGATTTTCCTTTCCGGTACTCGCTGCGCAGACACCTGCTGCGCCTCCGGCGTCTTCGTCGGTTCCGAAGCCGACCGTCTTTCACGTAAAATATATCTCTGAAACTTCCGTCTATATCGACGCCGGCCGCAACGCCGACCTTCAGGAAGGGATGAAGCTTTCGGTCATCGAACCGCCTCCCGACAACGCCGCGACAGACGGTGTGCGCTTTCGCGGGTATCCGCACGTTGCCGAATTAAATGTGCTCTCTGTCGCCGATTCTTCCGCCGTCTGCGATGTCATCACCGCGACCGGTGATCTCAAGGTCGGTCAATTTGCTTTTCTTGCCCCCAGCAGTGTCGAGGACCGTCACTTGGCGCAGACCGCTCGCGATTCCGAGAACTACCCCATCATCGTGGCTTTCACCGACGGTGATCCCCTCGACGCGGAAATCCGCGACACCCGTTCCTTCTCCGCTCCGGAAAACCGCATCGTAGGGACGATGCGCGGACGATTTGGCTTCAGTTACGGTGGCATTCAGGAATCTGGAATGAATTCCACCCAGCTCGGCTTGATGATTGATGCCGACATGACTCATATCGGCGGCACCTACTGGAATTTTGCAGGTTACTGGCGCGGTACGCTCAACACCAGTTCCTCCACCTTTCCCGGCGTAGCCACCACAACCCTCACCGACCTGATCAATCGCACGTATCATCTTGGCTTTACCTACCAAAGTCCTTACTCCTCCAACGTCATCGGCGTCGGCCGCCTCTATCTCCCTTGGGCACCCAGTTTGTCCACCATCGACGGCGGCTACTACGGTCGCAAATTTCACAACTATTTCACCGTGGGCGCTTTTGCCGGCTCCACTCCCGATCCTTCTTCGTGGAGTTACAATCCCAAGCAGCAAATCGCCGGCACCTTTCTGAGCGCGGAGTACGGCAGCTTCGATCATCTTCACTTCATCAGCACCGCGGGCCTCGCCGTCACCAGCATCCAGTGGCGCGTCGCCCGGCAATTCGCCTTCTTTGAAAACAATTGGACTTGGAAGCGCAACATCTCCTTCTACAATTCCATGCAGGTCGATGCGGCTCGTAGTTCACCTCTGGTCAACGGCAGCAGCAACCCTACTGGCGTTTCTCAGTCCTACACCTCATTGCACTTTCAGCCCATCCGGTTGATCGGCTTCGGCATCAACCACAATTTCTTCCGCCAGCTTCCCACCTTCGACCCACGCCTGATCGGCACCGGCCTCATCGATCAATATCTTTTTCAGGGCTTTAGTGGTGATGTCCGACTCGATCTTCCGAAGCATATCGGCCTCTACGCCGCTCTTGGCCGCAGCAAGACGAGCAGCGACACCAAGAACTCCTTGAATCAGGCCTATGGCATCACCTTCGCCAATATCGCGCGCACCGGTCTGCTTTTTGACGCTCACTACTCGAAGTTCAACAGCGATTTCGGCAGCGGCCAGTACGAATCCCTGTCTCTTTCGAAAAATCTTACCGACACTCTCCACATCCAGGTCATGGGTGGCTTGCAGAAATTTGATTCCCCACTTTCTTCGAACAATAGTGCCAAATTCGTCAATGGTGTCGTAGACTATTCTTTCGGCCGCCGCTACTTCATCGAAGGCAATATCGGCTGGTACCAGGGCACCTCGCTCAACTACACCCAGTGGTCCACTACCTTCGGTTACCGTTTTGGAGGGCTTAGGCATTGAGTCACACTGCACCACGCCCGAAGATTCTGCTGGCACTGCTCGCGCTGCTCATCGCTATCTTTGCCTGCACCGCACTTGTTCGCGCGCAAACCATCACCGCCTCCACCGCCGCCCCCAAGGACGACGCCCCTCCCGCCACATCGTCCTCCGCCGATCCCGCGTTCCTCGCGCGCGCCACCGGCTCGCTGCTCCTTTCGCGCAAGCTCATTGACAAGTTCTTCGAGCAGACCGCCAACGTCGTCTGCAGTGAAGACGTCGCACAAACTATGGTCGGCAAGAATGGCAAGCCCATGTACCGCGAAGAATCCGTCTTCGAATATCAGCTCCAGTCCAGTTCTCGCAGCGGCAGTCTGAAGCTTGTCGAAAGCCGGGAAGCCCGCAAGGAAGCCTTCCGCGATCCCACAAAGACTTTGCTCATCACCAACGGCTTTGCCAGCATGCTTCTGGTTCTTCACCAGAATTTTGAGTCCAGTTACACCTTCCAACCCGTAGGCGAAGAAGTCACCGACGGTCGCACTCTTGTCAAGATTCATTTCACTCCCGTCGCCGGAGCTTCCTCTCCTGCCGCGATTCAACTGCGCGGCCGCAATTATCCACTCCCGCTCACGGGGGATGTCTGGATCGAACGCGAGACCGGTTCCGTTGTGAAACTCATCTCTTCGCTCGAATCAAGCATGGACGATCTTGGCCTTCATGGCCTGCGCAGCGAAATCCATTACGCCATCGTGCAGTTCCACGATCCGGATGAGTCCTATTGGATGCCCGCCTCCGCGGTCATCGACGTAGAGACACCTAAGCAGCATTGGCGGAATGTTCACCGCTTCACTTCTTACAAGCGGTTCCGCGCCACAATCCAGGTAGACTTTGGGGATAAGCCATGAGTGCCGAAGCTAGCGTACAAAGTGCCATTCTTGCCCGTGAGGATCCCGAGCGTGGCCACAAAATCCGCATCTTCCTCGGCTGGATGCTGGCCCTGGCGGTCGTGCTCGTCATTGCAGGTTACGGCTTCAATTACTACACCCTTAGCTCCGCCGACCGCCCGTTTTCGCCGAAGCACGAGATTCTTCGTCCGAGCGGTACCATCGGCATCAAGCTGGGCATGTTAGGCGTCTTCCTGTTTTTCTTAATCTACCTCTATCCGCTTCGCAAAAAATGGGGTTGGCTTGCGCGTCAGGGCAATTCCCGCCACTGGCTCGATTTCCATGTCATTCTCGGCAGTGTCGCCCCGGTCATCATTGCCTTTCACTCTTCGTTCAAATTCGGGAATATCGCCGGGATGGCTTTCTGGAGTATGTTCTGCGTCACCCTTTCCGGTTTTGTTGGCCGGTACCTGTACGCCCAGATCCCTCGCCGCGTCAACGCCGCCGAGCTTTCCATGAAAGATCTGGTCGAGATGGAAGAATCCATGCGCGCCCGATTGGCCGAACAGAAACTCACCTTTGGTTCTCGTCTGGAAGCGCTCTACAATCTTCCTTCGCGCGAGGAAGTCACCAACATGCCCATGCTGGTGGCACTTGCCCGCATGATCTGGATTGACGTCAAGCGCCCCCTTCACCTGTCTTTGCTTCGTCTGCAGGCCACCGGTATCGGCTCCTGGATCATTTCTCTCGGTGGACTACGGCGCACCCAGGACACCAAGCTCGAGCTGGCGGTTGACGTTGCTCGCAAGCAGGCCGCCCTCTCGAAGCGCATCCTCTTCCTTTCTCGCACCCAGCAGGTCTTTCATATGTGGCATATCATCCACCGGCCATTCAGCTATGCGTTTGCTATTCTGGCTATCATTCATATTGGGATCGCCCTTTCGATGGGTTATCGCCTGTAGTGTCGCTCGTCCTGCGGTCGGCTTTTTGGCGGGTTAGGTAGCGTCCGTCTTCGGAGGCGGGGGCCTTTGATTTTTGAGTTTGCATTCTGCTTTGCGCTAGTCGCTGTTCATTAGCCCGGTTCTTTTGACTTTCGGTTTTTCTTGGGGTCGAAGCCTTCTTGCCGCAAGGCAAAAATCTTCGACGGTAACGGTTCGGCTTTTGTTGGGGTTCAGAGTCTGCGTAAAACGGGAGCTCGGACCGCGGGGTCCGTTAAGAGTGATCTTTTCTTTGACGGCTTGCGCCGTCCTAGAACTGGTTCCGCTGTTTCCGCCCAGACCTTGCCCTTTCCGGGCCAGCACGAATTAGGGACACATTGCTATGGATAATTTCATCTCCTTTCTAATCGCCGCCGCCATCATTGGCTCTTTCCTGTTCTTCCATCTCCGCAAGGAAAAGAAGAAACAAGCCGCTGCCAAGGCCGCTGCAGAAAAGGGCAAGCTCCGCTCGGACGGCCCGCAATCGCAACACCCTCGCATCGACAACAACTACTGCATCGGCTGTGCCACCTGCACCATGGTTTGTCCCGAGGGCGATGTTCTCGGCATGATCGGCGGCAAAGCCATGATCATCAATGGCTACAAATGCATCGGCCACAGCATCTGCGCGGAAGCCTGCCCGGTTGGCGCCATCACCATGGTCCTGGCCAGCCCCAGCGTCGGCGCAAACCTTGCCACGCTCACCCCGGCTTTTGAAACCACCGTGAAAAATATGTTCATCGTCGGTGAACTCGGTGGCTTGGCTCTTATCAAAAACGCTGTCAACCAGGGCCGCGATTGTGTCGACACCGTGGTCACTCGCCTGCCCTCCGCTCGCTCCGGTTCGCCAACCGCCGGCGTGTACGATCTCTTGATTGTCGGTGCGGGCCCAGCCGGTATCAGCGCTTCCTTGCGCGCTGCCGAGAAGAAAGTAAACTACGTGACTCTCGAAGAATCTGAAATCGGTGGCACGGTAGCCAAATATCCTCGCCAGAAGCTGGTCATGACCAGCCCCGTCGAATTTCCCACCTACGGCAAGTTCAAGAAGACCGAACTTTCCAAGGAACAACTCCTTGAGTTCTGGCAAAACGTCCTGAAACGTGCCGATTTCCACTGCAAGACAGGCGAAAAAGTTGAAAACATTGTCAAGGAGGAAGACGGCATCTTCACCGTCGTCACGGGTAAGGGCCAGCATCGCGCTCGCCACATCATTCTTGCTCTTGGCAAATCGGGAAGTCCTCGTAAACTCGGTGTCAAAGGTGAGGAACTTCCGAAGGTCATGTATCGCCTGATCGAGGCCGATCATTATGTGAACAAGAAAATTCTCATCATTGGGGGAGGCGACTCGGCGGTCGAAGCCGCCATGGGCCTCGCCAGTCAGGTCGGGAACACCGTAACACTTAGCTACCGCGGTGAAACTTTTTCGCGCATTAAGGAACGCAATACCCAGCGCATCACCGAGTTTATGCGTCGGAACAAACTGAAAGTCCTCTTCAATTCAAATCCAGTCGAATTTCGCAACGACTCAGTTGTCCTCGAGGTCAAAGGCGCAAACCAGACTCTTCCTAACGATTACGTCTGGATTTTTGCCGGTGGTGAGGCTCCCACGGCTTTCCTCAAAAAGATCGGTGTAGGATTCGCCAATCGCGATGTTACCCCGGACGGCGCCCGCGCCATCAAGGAATCCAAGGAAGCCAACCTGGTTTCCGCCTGACCAGAATCGTCATTCGACGGGATGCCCGAGGCTACGCTCCAGATTTTCTCCATTGCTGGTTTGAAACCAACACGCCTATTTGGCAACGATCGTTCGTGTCGGCATCCTCGGGTTTTCCGTTCGTCGAAGCGCCGTTCCTGGCTGTGTTCTGGGCCTTCCTTCTGCCCTGACCGGCCGAACCTGGTAATCCTGGGCGAGCCGATTTCTTGCCGCGCTGAAGTTCGGCGCCAGGCCGCGTAGTCGAAGGATTGTGGCAACCTCTCTGCCTCTCACGATTTGAGGGGATCGGCAAACAACCACAACCTGCCGGACTCTCTTTGATCCTCCCCCCTACCTCCGAAATCCCCCGAACCCAATCCGTACCTGTATCGTATTGATCCCCGGATTCGGCTGCGTCATCCCTGCATTCGAGATGTGCATGAATCGCACTTCCGCCGTAAAATTGTGTTTCTCTCCCAAAAAGTGCGCTCCAAATGCCCCCGCCGTGGTGAAGTTAATCTGCGAAGTACCTTCCGGCACTTTCGTATTCGTAAACAGCGTCCCGCCTTCAATCTCAAAATACGGTTTTATCTTCTTCGGCTTCGTCAAAATCCATTTGAACGCGAACGGATTTACCCCACCTCCGTACGCCGTATTCGTTCGTTGCGTAAGCACCCAGACTGGCACCACGTCGAGGGCATACTCCAGTTGCCCCTTCAAAAATCCCGGCCCCTTCGGCGATGTAATCACAATCCCGTATCGTAATCCGAGGTTCCATACTCCTGTCCCCGAGGTACTCCCATTAATCCCGTGCCCCCCACCTGTCCACACCTGCCACTCGCTACTGGCCCCTTCAGGCCCTGCTTGCGCCCTCGCGGCCGGCACGCTCATCGTCATCAAAAATAGAATGGAACAAACCAGGAATGATTTCACGTAGAGCGCTCCCAAAATTGTCTCTGCACAATATCGAAATCCTCCCCCTCTGACAATTGCGATTATTTCACTCGAACCAGACGCGTACTAGCGGCAGCACGGGCAGTTTGGATTCTGCCGCCGGCGCCTTCTTTGTTGTCTTCGCTTGATGGCACCACGCCGCCTGCAACTCCTCTGTGGCCAGCTTTCCTAACGACGCTTTTTCTTTGAACGACTCCTCACTCTCCCGGGCCTGCTCGGGTTTCCCGTTCGTGGCACCGTCAGGAATGGCTGTGCTGTGGTCCTTCACCCCCTTCTGAGCAAACCCAGGATGCCATCCCGAACGAAGGCCTGGATCATCTGCAATCGTCAGCCGAAGAGTCTCCCGCCGGCCGGATTTCAGAGATCAGTTCCCCGACGGAGCTAGGCAAAAAGATTCCTTTGTGTTTGTGAGTAGGCCAGCAAGGCGAGTCAAAAAGAAGAGAGGCGGGCCAGGTCTTCCCGCCTCTCCGTATTCCCCTTTCGGGGAAACCGGCAAGCCTGACGGAGGGCGGCTTAGCCGGTCGTGTGTTGGCCTGCTAATTAAACTCCGGGAATTTGAAAAAAGTTACAGCCAAATCAAAAAAAAGACTACACTCTTTCCCGTACGCCGTCATGCCCTTGAAAGGGTCTTATGTCTCGCCCGTCTCCGTTAAGTTCCGATAACATCCTTCGTTTTCTACAACTTAGAAATGACCCCGTGGCGATAGATGAAATCTCCCGATCCCTCCAGGTCAAACGGAGCAAGCGGCACGTCCTCGAGCTGCTGCTCGCTCGCCTCAGGAAACGCGGCCTCGTCGAGGAACTTTCCCACAGCCGGTTTCTTCTCCGCCGCAAGGAGCGCGACCCGGGCCCACCCCCGACCACGCCCGCTCCGGAAAGCTTCCCGCAGCACAAGGCTGTCTCCCGCGACGAAATTCGCGGTCGCCTCGTACATCACCAGGACGGTTACGGCTTCGTTGTCCCTGAAATTGTTCTTCCCAACGTTGACGGCGACATATTTATTCCGCGCGATCAGATTGAAGACGCCATGCATGGCGACACGGTCATTGCCAAAATCACGCGCCTCACTGGTCTGACCGGCGCCCGGCGCGCCGAAGGACGCATTGTCCGCATCCTTGGACGCGCTCATCCCTCGGTTGTCGGCCAGTTCCGCTACACCGCTCGCGGCTGCGTTGTAGTTCCCTACGATCCGCGCGTGCAGCATGAAATCGAACTGAGTTCCGGCGAAGAACTTTCCATCTCCCTTCGCGAACAACTCCTTGACGGCGCAAAAGATTCGGCCGCACGCGGCCGACGATTGCCACACATCGCAAAACTCGACGGCGCGGTTGTCAACGTTGAACTGCTTCGCTATCCCCGCGGAGGCGCTGCCCCTTCCGGCCGCGTAGTCGAAATTCTGGGCCGACCCGGCGACCTCGGCGTCGACACCGAAATCATCATCCGCAAGCATCACCTGCCGCACTCCTTCTCCCACGAAGTCCTGAAAGAAGCCGAGCGCCTCGCCCTTCCTGTTTCCGAAGTCGATCGCGCCGGTCGTGAGGATTTTCGTGAACTTCCCATCGTCACCATCGACGGCGAGACCGCCCGCGATTTCGACGATGCCGTTTACGTCGAGCGACGCGATGACGGCGGCTGGCTCCTTCAGGTCCACATTGCCGACGTTGCCCACTACGTTCGTCCCGAATCCCCGCTCGATCGCGAAGCGCGCCTCCGTGGCAACTCTGTCTACTTCATCGACCGCGCTGTTCCCATGCTTCCTGAATCGCTCTCAAACGGTATGTGTTCGCTCAAGCCACGCGAAGAGCGTCTCGTACAAAGCGCCATCATGCATTTCGATGCTGCCGGTCGTATGCTCAATTCCTGGATGGTTCAGGGTGTCATCCGTTCTAGCGAACGCATGACCTACACCAACGTGAACAAGGTCCTCGAAGGTGACCCGGAGATGACCGCGCGCTACTCTCCACTCAACCACCATTTCCGCGCGATGAAAGGCTTAGCTCTTCTCCTCAACGCACGCCGCAACGAAAACGGTTCTATCGATTTCGATCTTCCCGAAGCGGTCATCGAATTCGACGAACAGCAGCGCATGACCAACATCTCGCGCAGCGAGCGCAACATCGCACATCGCATCATTGAAGAGTTCATGCTCGCGGCCAATCGCGCCGTTGCTCACTACCTTTTGAATCGCGCCATCAGATGCATTCATCGCGTCCATGAAAAGCCCGACGCTCGCAAGATTTTGGAATTTGAGGAATTGGCTCGTGCATTCGGTTACACGCTAGGCGTCGAAGATCTCTATCAGAAAGAAGTCGCCGTCCGTCACGGCAAAGTCCCCTCTCCTGCCAAAGCAGGCCGTCCCGATTCCTTCGGCAAGGGCCGCGAACGCGGCATGAAGGTCGCGCTTCCCGCCGCCGATGTGCGCATTACTCCGCACCACTACCAACGCCTGCTGACAAAACTCGGCGGCAAAACCGAAGAGCGCATCGTCTCCTATCTAATGTTGCGTTCTCTCAAGCAGGCCCGCTACGCCGCCGATTCCCTGGGCCATTTCGCTCTGGGCTTTGAGGAGTACACGCACTTCACCTCGCCCATTCGTCGTTACCCAGATCTCATTGTCCACCGCGTTCTCAAGTGGGCTCTCGCGCATCCGAACGAAACGCCGCCCAACTATTTCAAGCCGGCCATCGGCACCGAAGCCGCTCTCTACTCCGCCAAGCATCTGGAAGAAATCGCGCAGGAAAGTTCCGAGACCGAGCGTCGCGCCGCCACCGCTGAACGCGAACTGAAAGACTGGAAGACTGCCCAATTCATGGAAGATCATTTGGGCGACGAATACGAAGCCCTCATCATCTCCGTCCAGAAATATGGCTGTTTCGTCGAGTTGCTGGAAATTTTTGTCGAAGGGCTTCTACCCATCGGCGCGCTAGAAGAAGCCGCCGGTACCCGCGTCATGCATCATGAACGCGAGCACTGCTTTGTCTCCGCTCCCGGCAACGAAGGCCGTGGAGCTCGTCGCAAAAAATCCGCTGCTCGCTCCTGGAAACTGGGCGATCGTGTCCGCGTCCGCGCAGAGCGCATAGACCCCATGCGCCACCGCGTTGAATTTTCTATCGTCATCGCTCCCTAGCACGGCTGCAAAGTCTCAATGGCTGAATTGCTTTGGCAAGGGCCGATTTCTAGATCGACTCTTTTCCCTTGATCACCCTTAGCTATTTCGGTTCGCCCTTGCTGCGGCCGTGTGCCATTGGCAGCAATTTGCTTCCCCTTCTTTCGCAGCCCCGCTGAACCACCTTCGCGGGCAGAAGCTTTCTGGCAGGAACAAGCAACTACTCTAGGGCTTTCAGCTTTTCAAGCCCTGCCAACTCGCCGCAACATTGTTCCCATTCGGCGACACTCGCGCTACTGCTCTTGCCTTCTCTCGACCGGCGGTACCATCGGAGCCGTTGCCGCCACCGACGTTGCAAATCCCAGGCAATCTCGCTATACCTACAGTTTCATAACTACACCGAGCCACATCTTCCTACGGGAGACATTTGTGACCTCCGATTCTCGCCCCGACATGAATCAATATCTGATGGGGATCGCCATGGCCGTTCGCAAACGCGCCAACTGTCTCGGCAGCCGCATCGGCGCGGTCATCGCCCTCAATGGCAGAGTCGTCTCCACCGGCTACAACGGCACGCCGGAAAACATGCCCAATTGCCTCGACGGCGGCTGCCACCGCTGCGCCAACCGCGAAAAATACCCCGCCGGCACTGGCTACGATCTCTGCATCTGCGTTCACGCCGAACAAAACGCCATACTCTCTGCCGCTCGTTTCGGTATCGCCGTCGAAGGCAGCACCGTCTACACCACCATGCGTCCGTGCTTCAGTTGCACGAAGGAAATGCTGCAAGCCAAGGTGCGCGCCGTTTATTATCTGCACGATTGGTCTCATCCCAATCCCTCGCACAAAGCCGAATACGATCGCCTGCAGGCGCGCTTCGATGGCGGCATACGCTGCCTCGATATGCCCGATCCCGATGCTGAGTGGGCTTCGCGCCGGCACCCTTTTCGTTCGACCGAGTCCAACGCCATGAACCCCGACCCACACGGCGCCCAGGAAATCTGATCGGCAGTGGCAAAGAGATGGCCGTGTCGGCCAGGGGCAGTTTGTCGCTTGGTGGTCGGGTACTGTTCTGCGGTTTTGTCCAAACTTTGCGCACTGCTTTGCTACAGCCGCTTGCATGCCCGCGCCCTTAATCTCTTTCCTCTCAATATCTTCGCTAGCAGAACGGCGGAGGCGCCTTGCTGATGGGTAACGACTTTCCTCCCGCAGCAGTTCAGTTCTGCTATTCTAGGGAGCGGTCCGCACCTCGGCTCTCCTGCCTTCGGCGCCCCGCGAATCCTGCTCGGAAAGGTATCCACGATTGTGAGCACCACTCCTGCTGCCCTCCGCGACACCAAGCGCGCTTTTAACTTCAATGCTGGGCCGGCGGCTTTGCCGCTGCCTGTGCTGGAACGCATCCGCGAGGAGTTGCTGGATTACCGCGGCACGGGCATGTCGGTGATGGAGATGTCGCACCGTTCGGCCGAGTTTGAAGCCATCAATGCGACAGCGGAGCAGAATCTGCGCAAGCTGCTGGCCATCCCAGACGACTACGCAGTGATTTTTGTGCAGGGCGGGGGAAGCCTACAATTCACCATGGCACCCATGAACCTGGGACTACCTGGAAAGCCCATCGACGTGCTGCACACCGGCACGTGGACGGCGAAGGCCATCGGCGAACTGAAGAAAGGGATTCTGCATAACATCGCGGCCAGCACGGAAGCCGAAAAGTTTGCGCGCCTACCGCGTCAGGATGAAATCAAACTTTCCGCAGACGCTTCCTACACCCACTTGTGCACCAACAATACCATTGAAGGCACGCAGTGGCACGAGATTCCCCCCTCGGCAGCGCCCATTGTGGCGGACATGTCTTCCGACATTGCTTCGCGACCGATCGACGTTGCGAAATACGGACTGATATTTGCCGGTGCGCAGAAGAATCTTGGTCCTTCGGGCGTAACCCTGGTGATCGTGCGCAAGGACCTGGTTGAGCGCGCGGACAAAAACCTGCCGACGGTGCTGCAATACCGCACGCACATCAAGGAAAAGTCTTTGTACAACACACCACCCACGTTTGCGATTTACATCCTGGGACTGGTAACGGAATGGATAACCGCGGAAGGCGGTATGGCGGGCATAAAGAAGCGCAATGAAGCGAAGGCCAAACTGCTCTATGACGCGGTGGACAACAGTGGCGGTTTCTACCGCTGCCCCGTCGAGAAGCCTTCACGCTCGCTGATGAACGTGGTGTTTCGCGTGGCCGGGGGAGAGGAAGCGGTGGAGAAGGAATTCGGCAAACAAGCCACCGCGGCGGGCCTGATCGGTACACCGGGACATCGCTCGGTTGGCGGAATGCGTATTTCACTGTATAACGCGGTAGGGCTGGATGCGGTGGAAGCCCTGACCCGGTTTATGAAAGAATTTCAGCGCGTGAGAGGATAGCGATTTTAACAGCGGCTGAGTTCAGGCCGGCAAGGTATGCGGTATTGGTGTATGGGGCGGCGGTCGCCTGAAGGTGTCCGCTACGAGGGGAAGGAGTTTCCATGAGCGTTTATGCAAACATTGTGTTTCTGCATCTTGTCGGCATGGCTGGATTGTTCATCGGCTACGGACTGGAATGGGTTTCCACAGCCAGGTTGCGCCGCGCAACGACGGGTGCTGCCGCGCGCACCTGGCTCGGCACCTATCGCTTGTCGCTTCCGCTTTCCGGTCCAGCGCTGTTGCTGCTGATCCTTACGGGCGGCTACATGGCCGGCGTGACGGGCGCTTCGAAGGAAGGATGGATCCTGGCATCGTTCTTGGGAATTGTGGTGGCGCTGGGAATTGGCTTCGGTTTGGTGATGCCGGGAATGAAGCGGCTCAAAGCGGCGTTGCCGGAAGGCGAAGCGGCGCTGACCGGAACGGCGCTCGCGCGCGTCCAGGATGGCGTGATCGTCATGCTCATTCGCTTGCGCACGTTTCTCGCGCTGGGGATTGTTTATCTGATGGTGGTGAAGCCCGCGCTGCTTACTTCCTGCGGCGTGTTGCTCATCGCAATGGCAATCGGCGCTTTGACTGCTCTCGGCGCGCGGTCAAAGCCGGCGGCGTAAGGAGATGGCCACGCAAGGAAGAATCCCCACCTTCGAAAACCGAGAGTAGGAAGCCTGACGAAGAATGGAGCCGATCGAGTGGCCGGCCCCTAGCAAAAGTACCGCATTATTTTTTCGCTTGATTCGATTTACGCGAGTTCAAACAGCAGAACTTCCGCTTCCTTTACACCCGTCAGTTGCAGCGACTTTTCGGCGCTGATGGCGGCGCCATCGCCGGTTTCAAGGCGCTTTCCGTTCACCGTGACACTTCCCTTGGCCACTTGCACGTAGGCATGACGATCGGGCTTCAGTTCGTGCTTCACCGTTTCGCCTGGGCCGAGAACTGTGGCGTAGAGTTCGTTGTCCTGGCGAATCTTCACCGAGCCGTCGCGGCCATCGGGCGAAACCACCAGGCGCAGCTGGCCACGTTTGTCGTCTAGGGAGAAATGCTTCTGGTCGTACGCCGGCGTATAGTTCCGCTTATCCGGGATCATCCAAATCTGGTAGAGGTGAACGGTCTCGGTTTGGGAGGCGTTGCATTCGCTGTGCGCCACGCCAGTTCCGGCGCTCATGTATTGCACGTCGCCGGGACGGATCGTTGAGCCGTTGCCCATGCTGTCCTGGTGCGACAGCGCGCCTTCGAGAACGTAGGTGACGATTTCCATATCGCGATGCGGATGTGTGGGGAAACCGCCGCCACCGGCGACGCGGTCGTCGTTCATCACGCGCAGGGTGCGGAATTGCACGTGCTGCGGATCGTAATAATCCGCGAAAGAAAAGGTAAAGCGCGTGTTGAGCCAGCCGTGATCGGCGTGCCCGCGATCTTCAGACTTGCGAATAACAATCATTGGGAACCCCCTTGGTTTCGAGAACAGGTTCATAATACTCGTTATCACGACTATTGTCAAGAGGTATATTGAGAGGGCCCGGGCCGGCCTGTATCTCCTTGCAGTGCGGATGCTTATCTCGACCACCGGGAGAACTGCCGAGCGGGCTAGAGCGTTTGGCCGATTTCCACGAGACGGTTCTTTGGTGTAAAGTGTTATTCCTATGCGGTTGCAACGCGCCCCGCATTTCTCGAGGTATTCGATGGATTCCGTAGCTTCCACAACGCAAACGCGAAACGCCGAGGCGGCCAATTCCGAACCGCGCGAAACGGTGACGATCACCGATAACCGCACCGGCAAGTCATACGAAATTCCGATCAAGCACGGCACGATCCGGGCGATGGACCTGAGACAGATCAAGGTTACGCCAACGGAGTTCGGGATGATTAGCTACGATCCGGCTTACAACAACACGGCATCGTGCATCAGCCGGGTGACCTACATCGATGGAGATGAAGGAATTCTGCGGTATCGCGGATATCCCATAGAGGAGTTGGCGGAAAAATCGACCTACCTCGAGACCGCCTATTTGTTGTTGTACGGAGAGCTGCCGACGGCGACGCAGCTGAAAGATTGGCAGCACAGCATCGTGCACCACACGTTCATTCATGAAAGCATCAAGAAATTTCTGGATGGATTTCATTACGATGCGCATCCCATGGGGATGCTGATTTCGACGATTGCGGCGCTATCTACGTTTTATCACGACGCAAAGGATATTTTCAGCCCGGAATCGCGGAAGAAACAGACCTACCGGTTGATTGGAAAGATGCCGACGATTGCGGCGTTTTCCTACCGGCACTCCCTGGGCATGCCGTTTGTGTATCCCGACAATGATTTGAGTTATCCGGGAAATTTCCTGAACATGCTGTTCCGGACGAGCGAGACGCGCTACCTGCCGAATCCGACGCTCGAACGGGCGCTGGACGTGCTGTTTATCCTGCACGCGGATCACGAGCAGAATTGCTCTACCAATACGGTGCGCGGGGTCGGAAGTTCACACGTGGATCCGTATTGTGCGACAGCGGCGGCGATTGCCGCGTTGTACGGGCCCTTGCACGGAGGGGCAAATGAAGAAGTTCTGCGGATGCTCGTGGAAATTGGATCGGTGGCCAAGGTGCCGGATTTCATCAAGCGGGTGAAAGCCGGCGAGACAAAGTTGATGGGATTTGGCCATCGCGTGTACAAGAATTACGATCCCCGCGCCCGGATCATCAAGAAAATTGCGTATGAAGTATTCGATTTAATGGGCAAGAATCCGCTGCTGGAAATCGCGCTCGAGTGCGAACGGATCGCGCTCGAAGACGAGTATTTCGTGAAACGGAAACTGTATCCGAACGTGGACTTCTACACCGGGCTGATCTACCAGTCGATGGGATTCCCCATGACCATGTTTCCAGTGCTGTTCGCGATTCCGCGCATGTCCGGGTGGATCGCACAGTGGGAAGAGCTGATCCTCGATCCCGAACAAAAGATTGCCAGGCCACGGCAGATTTACCTGGGTCACGACACGCGGGCGTATTTGCCGATCGACCGGCGCAAAACACCCACAGGGTAGAGACAAGCAGGCCCCTCTTGCCCCGGCAATCGATTTAATTACAAGTTAGATAGATAACGTATATATATACGGCACGTAACTGCTTTGCCTACGGACAGAGTCTTCGCACTCGACTTTGGTTCACCGGACTGTATATTCAAGGTGACGAGGTTTTATGGGCCAAGCTCCAGGTTCTCCCAGTCATCCCGGTCCAAGGCGACGAAGCCAGCGAGTGTTAATGCAGGTTGCCGTACGCGTACATGGAAACGATGCTCAGGGTAAAGTGTTTGCGGAAGAGACATGCACGTTGGCGATTAACGCGCACGGTGCACTGATTCCACTGCAGGCGCGGGTGACCAGCGGCAGCAAAGTCTTCATGCAGCACAATGGAACAAAGCAAGAGCAGGAATGCCAGGTGGTGTTTCTGGGGCCGGTACGCGCGGGAAAATCAGAAGTTGGCCTGGAATTCACCGTGCCGTGCCCGACCTTCTGGAGAGTGGCGTTTCCACCGGAAGACTGGACGCCGAAACATCCCGAGGCGCGCACGATTTCGACGGCGCGTACCATCAAAGAATAGTAGCCCGTTCTGTTACACTTCCCGATCATGAATCGGATCATTTTGTATTTATTGACAACCCTTGCTGGGGCATGGTGGGCTGTGCAAACCAGCGGAGTGGATACCAATCTGCGCGGGGTTTCGGTGGTGGCTGGCGGAGTTGCCGGGCCAGGGACCGTCATCTGGGCTACCGGATCGCATGGCGTGATTCTGCGTTCGACCGATACTGGAAAGCATTGGGAGCGGGTCAAGGTCGCAGACGGCGAGACACTGGATTTTCGAGGAGTCGAGGCGTTCGATGAACGCGTTGCGTATGTGATGTCTAGCGGCGAGGGCGAGAAATCGCGGATCTACAAAACCAGCGATGGCGGAAAGCGTTGGGAACTGCAATATACGGATAAACGAATGGGATTCTTTCTGGATGCTCTGGCGTGCGTATCTGCCACGAACTGTTTTGCCTTGAGTGATCCGGTGGACGGCAAGTTTTTAATTCTGCACAGCGTAGACGGTAAAAAGTGGAAGGAGCTGCCCAATCGGCGGATGCCTTCAGCACTTGAGAAAGAAGGATCGTTTGCAGCGAGCAATAGCAGCTTGCTGCTCTACGGCGAGCAGGAGATCTATTTTGCGACAGGAGGACCGGCAGCTCGCGTGTTTCACTCAGCAGACCTGGGCGAGAGTTGGACGGTGTCGAAGACGCCTTTACGAAGTGGGATGGCTCCGCAGGGAATTTTTTCGTTGGCACGGTCAGCCGACACCGTTGTCGCAGTAGGCGGAGATTACACCGAACCCCAACAGAAACAGCGAGTGGCGGCATACTCGCTTGATCAGGGGAAGACATGGAAGTTGGCGGAAAAGGGACCGGGAGGATTCCGGTCTGCCGTTGCGAACTATGGGAAGGGATTCCTGGCGGTGGGACCGCAGGGAGCGGATGTCAGTGCGGACGGAATTCAGTGGGCCCCGGCGGGAACGTTGGAATTGAATGCGGTCTCTCGGGGTGGTGTGGAGGTATGGGGAGCAGGAGCGAAGGGGACGGTGGCACGGTTTTTGGATCGAAGGTAACCAGCGAAAGTTCCGCTCCCGCGCAGCCGACAAGAGTACCTGCAAGAACGTGATACATGCGGAGATTGACGTTAGCGGCAAGAATTCCGATGGCGAAACGGTTGAAAAACGCCTGAGAGCAGGGTGGAATTGTGTTCGGGATGGTTGCCAAAAACAGTCATCCTGATGTCGATCAGGCCGAACGCCATGCCGAGCAATGCACCAAGAAGAAGTCGAATCCTGGGGGGCTACTTTGCCTGTTTCAGATGGCATCTCGAAGAGTGCAACATCAAACTCGGACGGACCAGTTCAGTCTGGTGACCGCATACCCCCTTTCACCCGGATCGCTCGGGATGATCGCGATAGGCAAAAGCAGATTATGTCGCGCCACGACAAGGAGAAGCTTCGTGGGTCGCTTTGCTTGGGTGGCAAAAGTGATTGCAGGTAGAGAAAGTGAGTGATAGGCTGCGCGCAGGTCGGTCCTGGGAGGATCTGAAATGCCATTCTGCAAAGCGTGTGGTCAAGAGGTAGGAACAGCAAGTTTTTGTCCGAAGTGCGGTGCAAATCAGGGAGCGACCGCAACACCCGTAACGACACCTGCAACTTCAGCGGCCCCGCCGACGGCAGGGATTGAAGAGAATGTGGCAGGACTACTGTGTTATGTCCTTGGCTGGTTGACCGGAATCATCTTTCTTCTGATCGACAAGCGTCCGTTTGTCAAGTTTCATGCAGCGCAATCGATCGTGGTGTTTGGTGGACTTACGATTCTACGCATCGGTCTCGGAATCATTGGCGGCATGACCGGCGGGCTCATTGGCTGGGGAGCATACGGAATGTTGTCGCTGATTCTTGGCCTGCTGACTCTAGTGCTGTGGATCTTGCTGATGGTGAAAGCATTCCAGCACGAAATGTTCAAGGTGCCGATCGCAGCGCCGATCGCAGAGGGAATGGCGGCAAAGTAGAGATAT
Source organism: Candidatus Acidiferrales bacterium (assembly GCA_963741165.1). GTDB lineage: Bacteria > Acidobacteriota > Terriglobia > Acidiferrales > UBA7541 > Acidiferrum. The sequence continues at coordinate 60,497 of CAVUHB010000009.1, forward strand.
TGCGCCGCCTCGAGGTGCAGCGCTGCTGTTCCTCGAGGCGAACAGAAGAAACCGGACTAGGGCACCAGGCGGCGTACCCCTTACCAGAGCATGAAGAAGATGCCGGACGGAAGACCACCATCTTCCCAGGCGGTCACGCATGGAGATGGTAGTAGCCTTCGTCGGGAAAGACCCGAACAGGTACCTCGAACAGACTCGATAGGTATTGGTTGGTTAAGATTTTCTCTTTGGGTCCATCGGCCAATACCGTTCCTCGCTGCAACAATACGACGCGATCAATTTCCGGAACAATTTCCGAAATGTGGTGGGTGACTAGGAGCAGTCCGATGCCGGTTTGGGCCAGTTCACGCATAACCTGGCGGAGTTCCACCTGCCCGGCAATATCAAGCGTGTTTCCGGGTTCGTCAAACAGCAGTGTTTGCGGATTGTGAACCAGAGCGCGAGCGATCAGCGTGCGCTTTACTTCTCCCGAAGACATTTCAAGTAGTGATCGCGCGGCGAGCTGGAGAATTCCCATGCGCCGCAAAGCAGCCTTTGCGCGATGTTCGTGTTCGGGTAGCGGGTGGTGATGGGGAAATATGCGGGTGCTGCTAAAAAACCCAGAGAGTACTACGTCAAGACAAGACGCGTCGGTGGTACAGGCAGCGAGCAGATCGGGCGAGACGATGCCGAGATGTGGCCGCAGGTCAAAAACATTCCAAACAGGCCGGCCCAGGATGGACATGGACATCTCGTCGTGCGCCAAGGGATAGCATTCCCGCGTGATGGTCTTGATGAGAGTGGATTTGCCGGAACCGTTTGGACCGAGGATGCAAACATGCTCTCCCGCTTCGATGCGCAGTGAAAAACGGTTCAGGGCGAGGTTATTGCCGCGAGCGACGGAAATATTGCGAAGCTCGAGGAGAGGTGGGAAGTTTTTCATTCCGGACAAAAATTATCACATAGTTTGCACCGAGCTGAAATGTGGTCATCTCGCGAAAGGTCGAGTTGAGATCATTCGCAACCCTCAGGGTGTGCCCTTTGCGCCGCTCGAAGGGCTCGATCCAGGGACCTGTAAACACGTAGCGGAGGGCTAAGGGTGCGGCAGTGGACCGCAGCCGACTGCCTGGAAACAGGAGGCATGCCCTAAGCAGGGCGAAGTAGCTTAAAAAAAAGGGGTTAGGAAATAAAAAGGAGGCGAAAACGTGAGTTTCCGCCTCCCGGGGTGGGGTGGGGTATTACAAACAAGGCCTACGATAGGACAGCAGCACCTGCCCTGCCAGGCGGGTCTGCACCTCATCCGCGAAACGCTGAAGTAAGCACGGACAAAGCGAACCACCGAAGGGCTTGCCTTTGCGACTTTGTAACATCCCGAAATGAGCGTGTCAACGGCAAAAAAGTGATCTCCCAGCGCGAAAAATACTATCGAAATAAAGGGAAAAGAAGGACTTATGTTAAGAAACATTCATCGGGCGAGAGCCTATCCTGTTGCGCGCAAAGCGAGAGGAAAAAGGCCGGGAACATGGCGCACAAGCAGGTCGGAGAGAGGAAAGGGAGATTGAAGTTGTTTTGCGATCTTAGATAGGTGCCCGCGCCACGGCAGCTTGGCCGGCGAATCTGCCTTAGGCGGGCAATAGGAATAGCGATCAGAAGCTTGGGACAGGAGAGCATCGTGTCCTGCGAACTGTATTGGAGTTGAGCAAGAAAGCCCCAAGGGTTGGGCAAATTGGCAGTGCATGGAGTTGCGGTTTGCTCGGGGGAAGACGAGGCGCACAGGCCTTAGGAAAGATGGCCGTGTAGAAGTGGTGATCGAACGTGGGGACCTCCAGGAGTCCTTCGCTCATCAATTCTCCTTCCCCCGTGAGCACGCCCGACGGCACTGGCTTTTTCGGCAGGCTTGAAAAAAAGAATGAAACGGGTGTGGGAATCGGATTGAGCAAGGGGAGAAGCAGCGCGGGGCGGCTCAGGTTGGGCAGGGAGTGGGTCAGAAAAGCGATGTGCGGCTGAGATGGAAGCAGGGAGGCGGAGCACTTACCGGCTTTGGAAACGAGCTGCAATGTGGGGCCACGGCCCGATTGGCGCATCGCACACGCAAGATGCTGCCGGCTTCCGTTAGGCCGTCTTCGGCCAGAAGCACGCAAAGCCTGGGGATCTGCAGCAAACACACCCAGAAGTCTAGCAGTGAGAGCAGGCGGCGGCTGAGCCGCTGGAGAACTGGAATTTGGACTGCCGCGCTTGCCTGCAGTAGGACCCCCGCTTGCGGGGGTGGAAATCGCCCGGCGAATATTACTTTGTAGTCAAATAAATGATTATACTACATAAATCTTAGTCGCGAGTAGCAAGAGAAGGGTGGCCGCGGCGTAGCAGGAAGACGATGAGGCCGGCGATGAGGCCTCCCGCGATGACGACACCTTCCCATACAAGGCCCGAAGCGAGAACGAGATGGGCGGGTGCGCCAAACGGTGACAGCAGACCAACCAGAGCGGCTTCGCGAACTCCAATCCCGCCTTGCGTGAGAGGGAGGACCGCCGCGAGTTTTGCAAGAGGCCAGGCAAATAACCAGACACGGAGGGGCAAGGAAAGTCCGCAGGAGATGGCGAGGAGCGCGGTGAGCATCAGAAATGTAAACTGTATGCCGCTGCCGAGGACCCAGCCGAAGAAGAGAATATGAGGGCGCCGGGAAACGGCCCTGAGGGCATGCCGAAGACGTGCCAGACGGCGGCGAAAACGAACGGAACGACCCTGGAGCAGCGGGCGCCGCAGCCAGGCGAAAAGAACGGCGATAGCGAAGACGGCCAAGAAAAAGAAGGGTAGGACGTGGGTGGCCTTTGATTGGAGCGCATCGGGAAACGAGCCGGGTAGGAGGAGGAGGCCAACCAGGACGAGACCGGCTTGCGCCAGCATGTCGAGGAAACGGTCAGCGATGTTGCCGGCAAGAACCGCGGCGGGATTAGGGCTACGGCGGAGGCCCACGGCGAGGCGCACCGCGTCGCCACCGAGAATGGAAGGAAGAAAGAGAGTGGCGAAAAGTCCACCGGAATAGCATTGGGCACTGGTCCAGAAATCGAGCTCTGCGCCTGCAGCGTTTACAACCATGCGCCATTTGGCAATGCCGAGTAGATGCGCAAGAAGGTAGCAGAAAAGAATTGCGAGAAAACGGGTGAGCGGAACACGGTGGATGGATCGAAGTAACAGGGGAAATGGCAGGAAATGAACGAGCAAGCCGAGAACGAGAAACGCGGCAAGCCAGCGGAGCGTGATCGTAAGGCGGCCGCGAGAGATGTTTTCGGAGTGGTGGGCGCCAATCATTCGATGTGAACGAGTTCAGGCTCCAAATATTTCGTTAATTTTGGCTGCGAGTTGAAAATCGAGTGAACTGATGCCATTTACGCTATGGGTGTTGAGATCGATCTGAACTTTGTTCCAGACGTTGAACCATTCGGGATGATGGTTGAGGGATTCTGCGGCGAAGGCTACTCTGGACATTTTGCTGAAAGCATCGACAAAATCTTTGCACTCGAAATTTTTATGCAGCTTGCCATTGGCAAGGGTCCAGCCGGGGATGCTGGGGAGTTGCTGATGAATTTCCGCGTCGGTGAGTTTCTTGGCGTTCATAGAGAGCCTCCGGTTCGATGTGGGCGCGAGCAAGAGCTATTATGCTTTGGGCGGAGGGAAGCGGCAAGAAAGTGCTCAGGCGCGTCTGTAGGTCCAAGTGCCAGGGCTATTTTTCTGGAAGGACAGGCAGGACCAGGGTGTTGGTTGCGGATGGATCGTCACGGAGTTTGATAAATAGGCCAGCTTCAGCTGGATGTGGGACGTTCAGCGTGGATTCGAGGAAGCTTGTGGGCACGGGAGCGGTGTGGGTGAACTGCTCGTCAGAAGCGACGGAATCAATGAGAAATAGATTCGTACCGCTGAGTTGGCAGGGTTTGTCTAGACTATCCGGACAACGCAGTTCTTTCAGTTCGGGAACGCGCACAAGGGTTGCTAGATCTTGCCAATCCCCGGTTGTGCCGTCGGCTTGTACGGGACGAAAACGCAAGCGACCAAAGGCGGATGGCCCGAAGACTTTGTAGGGATTCACCGTGACAAGGAGGCTTTCGGAGTCGCGGAGAACCAGAGTTTCGTCTTCGACGCTCACAAATGCGCTCGAGGAATCGTCGGAAGTGCAGAGTTCAATGCGTTCCGAGCGAGGGAATTTTGCGGGAACATCGGATTTTAATAGAAATAGAATCTTGCCGTCGATGGGCAATACATTCTGAGTTCCGAAACGGATTGCCGAGTGTGTGTCTCCAGGCTGAATGCTTTTGCTGACCAGTGTGACCTTTGGTCGCGGTGCTTCTACCCTGGTCGGCAGATCGAGAGTGCGGCCGTCTTTCAGGCCGACGCGCGCCACCAGATGCTGATCAGCGCGAAAGACGTTGGCTTCGGGCTGGCCCGTGGAGAGTTGTAGCTCGTCTTTTTCGTTCGCACGGGTCAGCTTCGCGGGGGCAAAGTGAACTCCGTTCATCTCGAATTGCTCCACTTCATCGAGGCGCGTCCCTTTCAATATGCCTTCGTGGTCTCCCCCATGGATGGTAAACGATTCCAGGTGCGCGGCCTCGGAATACGCAAGGAGTTTCAACTCGTCGGGAGCAGCCAGACCGTGCTGGCGCAGCTTCACGGTCAGGCCGCCGGTGGACTCGTCTTTAAGCGCGACACTTAATTCGAGTTCGTCCGGCTTGATTAGCTTCCACGTGGTTTTGATCTCTTTTCCTTGATCGTCGTGAATCTTGACGTTGTCGACGCAAATCGCGGACTCCGAATGGAGGTGAACGCTGTCTTCGCGGCCTACGACGAGCGCGGTCTGTTCCGAGGGAGGAAGGAACCACGGAGTTGCGTGGGAGGTGCGGAAGCGGAAGTTCGGACCGTCGTAGGCTTCAAAACCCCAGAATCCGTGCAGCTTGCCGGTGATTTCAGGTTGAAGTTTTTCGTTTTCAAGAGCGTGGGTGTCAACAACAAATCCGCCGCGGGCCGCTACTGGTTGCGCAGGCAGTTTAATCTCATTTCCGTCCTTACTCGGAATGTGAAGGTAGAAATCGTGTCCGATATCCGAGGAAAACACCAAAGGGGCACCTTCCACAGGAAGAACCAGGGGGGATTTTTGCAGGCAGAAAACCTGCTCGGCATTGACCGCGCGAAGTGGAGGCAGCTGCGGCGCTTCGATGGATGGAAGGCCAACGACGATGACAGACATTGGCTTGCGGAATGAAGGCGGATTATTCAACTTCAAATTCATCTGGTCACCTTTTGGAAGGGCGAGTGCAGGTATATAGATGTAGGAAGCGGTGTGCAGATTGCCAAGAATGCGTGCAAGATCGACGACGGCACCTACATACGCGCTGTAAAACCCACCGCCGGCAAGGGGAGTAGCGCTGACCGCTCCCACGAGGTCAGCGCTTGGACCGGAGGCCAGCGCCGTGACCATGGATTGGCTATGACCGTCATCGAGAACAAGGTTGTCGGTGTTGCGCGTCAGACAGGAACTCTGTTCTTCAACCGGCTTGTCGAAACATTGCTGATCCACCCGGATGCCCAGGGTGCGTGCCATCAAGATGGAATGTTCGTGCAACGCTTTGGGATCGGAGTCGGAGATCGACTTAACGTCGGCGAGATATTTTTCCAGCCGCGAGCGATCAAGACTGGCCTGGTTCAAATCCTGCGAAGCGCGCACAAAAATTCCAGGCCTGCCCCGCACAGCGTTTCGCAAGGTAGCTAAGTCACCGCCCGTTTCGGGGGCGAGGAAGAGCAAGGCCTGCTGCGCATCCTGGGGAACCGTGACGACGATTCCCTCTTCGCGCACCTGTCTGGTCCAGGTCTCCGCCTTGATGAACCAATTCTCGGGCGGAGGATTGGTGGCGCCGCGCAGGAAAGCAACAATCAGCAGATAGCGCGCTGATTGATCCGCGGGAAAACCCGGGTGGATCCACAAGCGGTCTCCCGGCTGCAGATTGGCAACTTCGGCAATGGGCAACGCCTTTCCGTTGCGCGTTACCTTCATTTCAATGGAGGGTCCTAGCAGATCGAAGGAGTTGTTTTCGGCATGCGCAAAAGTGGGCATCGCGAGCGAGGCGGCAAGAAAGCATAGGGAAAGGATCAGTTTACGGCCAGCGCCACTGGAACGTAAATCAAAGGAGTTTCTGAAGAACATGGATGCCAATTTCCCTCAAGTGGTCAAAAGTTAATTGCGAGCAATGCACGGCTCCGTGTGGGTACCGTGCCAGGTAATGAACCTCGGTGAAAAAGCTGGGCCAATGGCTTCAGAGGATTGGATGCGGTGCGCTTCCTATGTGCCGCCGGAGGTTTCGGCGGCTGTTTAATGGCCAATTCGCAAGGGCTGGGGCAATTGTCGGCTACGACTCAACCATCTATTTTACTCGGCGCGTGATAGGCCAGGCAACCGCTCCGTGGTTATTTTTTCATGGTAAGGAAACATTTGGTAAAGGACGCGACCCCGTACCGGAGTTCGATGGATTGCGCACACAGCAGGGGAGCGAAATTTCGTTTATCTTCGTGTTGAACCTCAGTGATAATGTCCCCTTTTGTCCTCGATAGAAATGTCCCCTTAAGCTGAGCTCGTTCAGGAGGTCAGCTTGGGGCGGACGAAGATGAGCAAGCGGGAGTTGGCAAGGGTGGAAGTTCTGGCGCGGGTGCGAAGCAAGCAGCTGCGGGTGGTCGATGCCGGGCGGCTGATGCAGGTGAGCTACCGGCAAGCGAAGCGACTGTGGAAGCGGTATCGCGAGGAAGGCGCCGCAGGGCTGCAGCACCGCAGCGCGGGGCGGTCTTCGAATCACGGCCACGGGAAGAAGTTTCGGCAGAAGGTGCTACGGCTAGTCCGGGAGAAGTACGGCGGTGAAGTGGGGGAGCGGTTTGGGCCGACGCTAGCGGCGGAGCACTTGGCGGCCGAGGATGGTTTGCAAGTGGACGCAGAAACGCTGCGCCGCTGGATGCTGGCCGAAGGTTTATGGAGCCGGGAGCGGAAACGGCGGCGCCGACGGCAATGGGGACGAGTCCCGACACGACGTGGCCCTCAGGGTCAAGGCAGTTACCCTTTACGGAAGGCGAGCAGACGTTGGTGACGCTTTATACACAGTACTAGGGCTTAGTTTCTTGTCAGCGACATTTCTTTGCGCTGGGATAGGAGGGTGATGCTCATCCTGACAGGCCCCATGGGTATAGTATGAAATTCTTCGTGACTTTTTCCCTAATATTATTGTTCCTGATCGTGCCAGCGCCCGGCAGAGCGCAGAATACCGGACAGATTGAATGCGCGCGCGATGATGGCTACGTCTATCTGTACAGCTCGATGACAACACTCGATGTGCGGACCACGTTGCAGTGCGGTGAAGTGGTACAGCTCACCGGCCGATACGAAGGGTATTTTGGTGTGCGGAGTGCCAAGGGAGAGACAGGTTACGTTCCGTTGGCCGCCGTAGTTTTGTTGAAGGACCAGCCTGGCACCGGACTGCCGGCTGCAGGGACAAAAGCGCCCATGCGAGAGCGCACCCCTTACGATGATCGCTCGCGACCGGTACCTTCTCCCGCGCAGACAGGCCTTACTGGCTTCATTTTGCGGAACGACACGCCTGTCCACGTAAAACTGAACAAAACGATTTCTTCCATGACCGGGCACGTTGGCGATGCGGTGGAGTTCGACGTGTTGGCGGACGTGCTGGTGGATGGCATCCCGGTGATCAGCAAAGGCGCGAAGGCCTTCGGCGTGATCGCCGAAGCGGAATCGAAGAAGCGTTTCGGACATAGCGGCAGGGTGGCGTTCAATATTTCGTCGGTGCGCATGGCCAACGGCGAGCAGGCTCCTCTGCGCGGCTACCAGCAAGCCACAGGCGCTTCGTCGACATCTGCGGCAGACGCAGTCGTGCCGCTCTCTTCTGGGAAAGACGCTACCATTCCGCAAGACACCGAGTTCACGGCGACGGTGGTCGGTAACCTGCAGTTGAAGCGCGAGACGTTTGAAAGTGTGAGCAAAGATCCAGCCTCCCCGACCACCCCGCTGGTCGGAAATGCGCAGGGGTTGCAGACGAAGCCTTGATTTTTAGAGGCCGAGAAATTTTTGCGTGCTACCGAGGAAGGCGTGTGGTGCTACAAGTACGGAAAGTGTTGAGGCTCAGTCTAGAAATGCCCAACAGCGCGATGCAATGCACTAATAACAATGCCCGAATGGCGGAAGGCAATTGTAGTAGATGAAAGGCTCGGCCCCGTCATGGGACGAGTACCCAAAATCCTCATCACCGAGAATGCCAACGTTTATTTTAGGGATGGACGAGATGAACTCCGGGACGATGTCGTTCAAGCGTTCCGGATAATAGTGGTATTTTGCGCCATAGGCCAGACAGACGTCACCCATTTTGGTAACTCGGTATTGGAAGAGAGTCCGGCGGATATGCCTAGTGCCTACCACGGCCACGATGCCCAGAAACAAGATCCCCATCGATGCCATTACGTTTACTGCAGACGGCCGCAACCTCCAGCACACGCAACCGACTGTTGAAATCAGAAATATCGGCAGAATCAGAAGAAAAAGAATGAACGAAAAAAGCGGCAAGTTCAGCACCCATGCATCGACGATGTAGAAGCCCAGGGTGAAAATCGCCATTCCGGTCAGATCCCCAGGAAATCGCTGAACGATCCTGACGGGCAAGCTGTCGATCTGCAATTCCTGGCTGCGGTGGCTCATGAGAGCCATGGGCATGATTGCCTCCCTGCCCCTATGGCGGAAGCTCGTGAAGCACTGGGAAGTCGGGACCGTAGGGAAGAAGCGCAAACGAGACCGGCAGCGAGGCACTCCACGCTCGCGCCACGACAAGCAGGTCGAATAGTTTTGCGCCCCAACCGATGCCCCAACCGATCACCGACAACCAGAGAATTGCCAGCGTCAGCCGTTCACGTGAGATGGTGTGGCTCCCTTCGAGGCGGTTTGTGCTGGAAGCATAGCGATTTTCGAGGGCCACACAACTGCATTTGTGGATCAGGGTCAGCTATGCGCGGAGCAGTTCAGCACTCCAAGATACACGCTCCAAGGCCCGACGGCTTCGCGGTATTGATGGGCCATCACCCTGGAGAGCTGGTGCAGGTGAGTCAAGTCGTGCACTACCCAAGTGGCCAGCAACTGGGAGAGAGTTACGATGCCGAACTCGGGATGGTTGCCGTACCGTTCGAGATCCTGTGGCTGCAGATTCATGGCGTTGAGATGGTCGAGGCTTTCCGAACGTACGCGAGCAAATTCATCTAACAATTGCGGTAGCGACTTGCCTTGACACTCTCGAATGTGTCCAAAACGATCGAAGGGTGTAAACGGCTGAGACTCGCCGAATTGCACGATCGTGTTTGCGCGCGGAATCCAATCCGTGCGTTCCGCGTGAATCAGATGGCCGGTAATATCGTAAGGACTCCAGGTGTTTTCACCCTCATTACGCAGCGTCCATGTCTCCGGGAGATCGCGCAACAGCAAGTTAAGACTCCCAGGAGTACGGGAAAGAAGCGAGATTGTATCTGGCAAGCTGAATTGCATCGTGCACCTCGATCGGTCGAAAGCGGTTGCGAAGATTCCGATTTTAGCTGTTCTATGCGGGATGCGTGAGCGACCAAGTACGCTCGTGGTCGGCTGGCAACAGGCCGAATTGGCAGGCAACCGTTCGATGACTCGACTTGTTCGAGTGGGCCGGCCTCCAAGTTTAGCTACCCTCGTGGAAAACTTTTGCCAGGAATCAGGGAAGCCAAGTTTTGGCAAATCCGTTGTGGCAAAGGAGGGGGAAGCGTACGGTGTGCGGGCCAGCGGGTCCAGCAAATCGTGACTCTGGAGGGGATGGCGCAGGGTGGCGAAGAAACATTTCTCGCTCGGCTTGGGTTGAGGCGTCGCTCTGACGTTAATCGTGCTGCAGATGAACGAGTGTTACTGGCAGAACAGGAGGCAGGAGGAGACCAGCTCCCTTTACGACGCGCACCATTTCCCTTTAACGGAAGCTCATTTAAGTTTGCGGGCGCCCCCACTGCCGGTTACCCTCCTCGCATGGACGCGGTTCAGAGCTAGGAAGGCTGGTCATTACGGTGGGTTAACGGAAAGCGCTTGAAGCATTCGAATTTGCGTGGCAAGCCCGTATTCATCAATTTGTGGGCAACTTGGTACATTCCCTGCGTAACGGAATTGCCGGTGATCCAGGAGTTGGCCAATTCTCTTTTCATTGCCGAAGCGAGTAAGTTCAATTGCCGTCGAGTCTCGTGCTAGTAGAAAAGTGTCATTGGGAGTTGCTATAAGCAAGGGTCCTCGCTCTAGGAAGACGGCAGATAGCTTGTGCGTAGGACTTTCACCGCAATACCATCAACCACCGCCCAAATTGGATGGTGAGCGTCGATGGCAAAATTACAGTGGAGAGCTGTCCCGAGGAACACCCCGTAGATAGGACGATATTTCGCGCACGCATCTCTGTCGGAATATCCCACGACGGAAAATTTATCAGCAGATGGCACGGAACTGAGTTAGGCCGCGCGCGAACCGCTGGGGAAGAGGTGCAGCAGAAGGCGTGATTGATTGAGGTGTGGAATGACAGTAGGATAAGAAGTTCGCTCCCACAGGAAATTCGCGCCGTGGGATGACACGGGCAGAATGAATTGGAGACTAACGTGAAAAAGAAAATCAGAGCGATCCAGTATGGGATCGGGCCGATTGGGGCCTCGATTGTAAGACTGTTGCGGGAGAAAGAAACGATTGAAATCGTTGGCGCGATTGATACCGATCCGGCAAAGGTGGGCAAGGATCTGGGCGAAGTGGTGGGAGCGGCGGATGCTCCATGGGGCGTGAAGATTTCCGGCGATGCGAAAAGCATCCTGGACCAGTCGGCGGATATCGTAATGCACACCACTTCGTCTTCGCTGCCGAAAGTGGTGGACCAATTGCTGGCCTGCCTGGACGTGGGCTCGTGCGTGGTATCAACGTGCGAAGAGCTCTCCTATCCGTACCGGACGCATCCGGAGTTGGCGGCAAAGTTGGATAAGGCCGCGAAAGAAAATGGTGTGGCGCTGGTGGGAACGGGCGTGAATCCGGGATTCGTGATGGATAAGCTGGTGGTGACGCTGGCCGCGGTATCGCAGAAGATCGAACACGTGAAGGCGCTGCGGATTGTGGATGCGGGCAAGCGGCGTTTGCCGCTACAGAAGAAAATCGGCGCGGGGATGAGCGTCGAAGAATTCAAGGCTAAAGTTGCAGAAGGTGTAATCAAGCACGTGGGCCTGCCGGAATCAGTGGCCATGGTGGCGGACAGTCTGGGGCTGCCCGTGGATGAGATCACCGAGACCATCGAGCCGAAAGTGGCCACCGAGCGCGTGCAGACGGAATTTCTGACGGTGGAAGCGGGGCAAGCGGCGGGCGTACACCAGATCGCGCGCGGGTTGCACGGCGGCAAGGAACTCATCTATATGGAACTGCAGATGTATGTTGGCGCGAAGGATCCGGCGGATTCGGTGGAATTGCAAGGGCATCCGAATATCAGTCTGGTGATTCCGGGGGGATCGCATGGAGATATTGCTACGGCTTCGGTGGCGGTGAATTCCATACCGGCAATTCTGGAAGCGGCTTCGGGATTGCGGACTTCGCGGGATCTAGCAATCGGATTTTTTCCGCCGAAACCGTTGCGGTAGTGTCCTCCGGAAAGATCAGGGTGATGCGGGGCGGGTTGATCCTGCCCCGTTTTTATTTGGGACAATAACACCTGAACGCACGGAGACGGTGTCTTCGGTGCATAAGAAGAACGTTTGGAGTGTTTGAGCGTCGGAACCAACCCGTGCTCTCTGAAAAACATTGGGAGGGCGCAGCTCTGTGAAAGGCCCAGAGGACGTACCACGTTCTAGTTCAGTTGAGCAAAACTGCTCGCGCGATGGCCCAGAACACCGTCGGAGTGACGGTGTCACGAAGTCAAAACCAGAAATGGTAACTATTTGTTCCAGAAGCGCATGACCGCGGAATAGTCGAGGTCTTCTTGAGCTTCGCCTTTTACGGAACTGTAGACTTCGCGGACGGCAGCGGTGGTGGGCAACGGCACGCCTAGTTGATTGGCCAGATCCAGCGCCAGGCTGAGGTCCTTGTGCATCAGGCGCAGCGGAAAGCTCGGCTTGAAATCGCCCTTTAGCATCAACGGCACTTTAATATCGAGAACGCCGGAACGCGCCATGCTGGATTGCAGCACTTCGAAGAGTTGCTCTCCTTTCAGGCCAGCTTTCGTAACGAGCGCAATGCCTTCGGCGATGGCACCAATCTGCAGAGCTAGGAGCGTGTTCATGGCGAGCTTGATGGTTTGGCCGGCGCCATTGGGGCCGAGGTGAAACCATTTTTTGCCCAGCACAGCAAGAACCGGTTCAACGTCGCGCAGGATTTCCGCGTGGCCGCCAATCATAAAGGTGAGTGTGCCTTCGCGAGCGCCCCAGTCTCCGCCCGTAACAGGGGCATCTAGAAATCTGATTTTGCGTTCGGCGCAGACCGCGGCCACCTTTTTGGCAAGAGCGGGCGAGATGGTGCTGCAGTCCATGTAGATGGTGCCGGGTTTTAGACCATCGAGCGCGCCGTCGTTTTTTCCTTCGTGGCCCCACAAGACTTCTTCCAGTGCCAATGGGTCGCTGACCATGGTGATCAACAGGTCGGAGCCGGCGGCAACTTCGCGGGGATTATTGGCGAGCGTGGCTCCGCCGTGAACCAGTTCTTGGGCGCGCAGCGCATTACGGTTCCAGACACTGAGGGAGTGGCCGGCTTTCAAAAGATTTGCGGCCATGGGACGGCCCATTAGTCCAAGGCCGATGAAGCCGATGTTGCGTGATGTGGTGGATGTGGACATGGAACGCCTCCTGGAAATTCAGCAGCGCGCGAGTTTGAGGAAAGTATTGTAGCCGATTCGGGAAGTAGGGTTCTATCCGTCCCGGGATGCGGAAGGACCATGGACCGCGCAGGAGAACGGTCGCCGCAAAAGCAGATTCCTCGCGACGCTCGGAATGACGACCATGCACAGAAATAAGGGAATTGGGTCTAGGCGGTTTTAGGGCGGTGGGAGAGCGGAAGGATGCCAGAGGCGCCGGAGGCAGCAGCGGCTCGAGCAGCATGATTGGCTGGACGGGCGGCAGCTTCTTGCGCATCAGGTGTGGTCGAGTTCTGTTCGGAGGAAGAAATCGCTTCCCCTGTATCGGTAATTTCGGCCAGACGATGGATGTACGGGTACGGGATTTCCCAGCGGAAATAGTTCAAGCGGCCGCGTTGTTCAAGATGTTGTTCGAGGAAGATGGAGCGTCCGGAATCAGCCACGAGTGTGCCGGAGGCAGGGATCAGCACATCGCCGACACGATAATTGACCGAGACTTTGCGTCCCAGATACTGCGAGTAGGAAGCCATTCACGTCAGTGTCAAGGGGCTGGCCAGACAGGTCAATAGTACGTTGGGTCTGTTACGAATGTAGGTGTGGAAAAGTGACGGAACGGGGCCCTGAGGGAACTACCAGATCCGAGGCAAACAATAGTACCAGCGCGGAAGCGAAGCCAAACGAGAGAATGGCAGCCAGCATGGGCCAAGTCCAATTGGTTAAGGGACTTCCCGAAGGTGCAAAATAAAAGGCCGCAAAACCAGCGGCGATTCCGGCCATGGCACCGAGCACGCGGCTCGGGAGGGATAGTTCAAGTTTTGCGTGGCAGGCCGGGCAAATCAGGTCGTTCGAGGAAGACAGAACTTGCGCGCGCGAAAGCTTGGCGAAGCAGAGAGGACAAGCGCGATTCCACATTTGATGAACCACCTTCAGAGAGGAAAACTAATTCACAGCTTCGAGAGCAAACAAAATCGTTAATGCAAAGGCTTCCGCTTGGGAAACCGGCTGCTGCTTCGGCGGGGCAGCTGCCGATTCAAAGGTCAGCCAGTCCAAGAGGCGGAAGCGAGGTCTGGGCGCTAGCGCGAGAGATCGGACCAAACGGCATCGGCGGCGCGGCGTCCGCTCGTCAGAGCGCCGTTGATGGATGCGTTGTCTCGGTGATCGCCACAAACGTAGACGCCGGGCCGGGTGCGCACCGGGCGCTGCGGCGGTTCAAGTGCGCCGGGCAGCTGCTGCGGCTGGGCATGGGCAATGCGATAGCTGCGGAGAAGTTGCCAAGTACTGGCCACTTTGCCAAACCAGTTTTTCATTTGCGCGATGATAAAGCCACCTAGTTGCACCTCGGTGAGCGCTTGCGTACCAAGGACAGTAATCGAGATCAGATGCCTGCCAGCTGGCGCGTAGCTAGGAGCGACTTTTGAGATGACCGACATATTGTTGACAGAGCCGGCGCCATCCCCATTGAGAATCAGGGTGGGTTGCGCGACGGGCGGTTCGTCTGCGGAATAATAGAAGCAGGTGACGCTGCGCGAAGCAGGTTCGACTTCGCCGACGAGGTTCGCCGCGGCGGGCCCTTCGGCAGCAACTACGATGGCGCGGGCACGAAGCGTTTCGCCGCCGGTCAATGTGATTTCACTTTCATGAAGCGATTCAGCATGCGCATTGAACCGAATGGAATTGTCGGGAAGTTTTTCAGCGAGTTGCCGAGGGATGGCCCCCATGCCGCGCGCGGGAATACACGTGTCTCCTTCCGAGAGCATTTTGAAGACAAATTCAAACATGCGGCTCGAGGACTGCAGTTCGCCATCAAGAAGAATACCTCCAAGAAACGGGCGGAAGAAGCGATGAATCATCTCCTTGGAAAAACCGGCGGACTGGAGCGCCTCTTTCGTGGAGCGGTCCGGAGCTTTGAAAAGATCATCGATGGAGGTGCGGCGAAGACGGCTACGTAGCACGGCGATATGCAGTTTGTCCGAGAGTGAACCAAAATCGGAGCGGAGGGCGGTCCACCATGTGCCGGCATTGCGCCAGGGATCAACAAGTGCATTCATGCGCCCGGCATACCAGGAGATCGCACCGTGCGTGAAGGGCTTCAGCTCGAGGCGGGAGTAATCGAGCAGACGTTTCGCTTCGGGGTAAGCCGTAAGGAGCACCTGAAAACCGCGATCGAGGAGGAAGCCTTCGTGCTGGTCGGTGCGGACGCGTCCACCGACCGCGTCGGAGGCCTCAAGAATCTGGAAAGTGACACCCTTTTCCTGAAGCGCACGCGCGCAGGAGAGTCCGGCAAGACCTGCGCCAACAATCAGAACATCCGGGCCGGAAGGCATTCTTGGAGTTCCCTCAAAAAATTGGGTAAACGAACTGAACCCTGCATGGAATGGCTTATACGCTATCGTGCGACATTCCGCACGGAGAGCGCAAGGATAAACGAGTCGGCACAATGCGACAGCTTGATCAAGTCGAGCGTGCGTGGCCAATTCCAAATGGTCGGGGCGATCAGAGACGAGTTTGTTTCGGATGGCTTTGCAGCTTTGCCCGTTGTGGAACAGAAACGTGCCGGGCATACACTCCACGTTGCCTGCCGGCATACCAAGCCAATGGCCATTCAACCAGGCCTCTAGTGTGCGGAGAACGGTTTCGTCGTGAAGATAGGCGCGCCAGTTGGCGCGAACCAGGCCAAAGGACTGGAAGAGGATGCCATCGGGGTCGGCAAAGCGCGGCAAGTCTTAGCGACCGTGAGGGGCAAAGAACTTTTGGGCTTTGGCGTCATCGTCGGAAAGATGGACAAAGGCAAGTTGCCTGGCCTGGGCTTCGATAGCCGTACGCACTTACGTAATTTCGGCAACAGTTTCGCGGCAAAAGGTGTAGCCGAAATGGCGCAGGAAAACGAGCAGGGCCGGACGATGATTCGCGAGATCACCAAGAGTCTGTCCGGTCTGCGTCTTATAGGAATTCAGCAGCTGCCGATTAATTTTTTCTGGGGCCATCAGGATTTCTCCTTCGCCGCCCTGGCCGCCAACTGTTCTCGGGTGACTTTGTGGCGCCATTCAAACATGCGTTGGAGACGGCGATGCGTGTAGGCGCCGCCGATAAACTTGCCCAGCCAGCCCAAGGGAAATTCGTACTCGACGGAATCTTCCAGCCAACTGGTGACCTCGGTCTCCGGGACAAAAGTGTGGGTATGCTCCCAGTGGCGAAATGGGCCAGAGCGCATCGCGTCTCGGAACATTTTATTGGGTTCGCAGACGACGTGTTCGGCAATCCAGTTTTGCGAGAAAGGACCGACGGAAACGCGCAAAGTGACCATAGAGCCGGGCTGATCGATGCTGCCGGTGCGGGCGACTATCTGGGCCTTTTCCCATGGAGGAGTAAGGCGTTCGAGGGCGTCGGGCTCGGCATGGAAGCGATAGACGGCTTCGGCAGAAGCAGGCATTCTGCTGCGATGGGTGAACGTTTCCATCATGGGTACTCGCGCGATGACGCGATTTGAGACCTTAATTTTAGCATGCGAACCATAAGTGATGGCACGGCTAAAAGCTAAGCTGCGTTCCCGGCGTGGAATCGGGCGCATATTTACGAATGTAATTCTTTACGGACATTTTTCGTGCCGTGTTTTCGGAGCTCATGTAGCGAATCATGCCGAAGATGCGTCGCACCGGGGCCCACGGACGATCATAGCGGCCCAGCACCCAGAAGATGCCACTGTAGGAATTGGGATCGCGGCCGTCGAGGCCGTATTTATTATTGAGCTGAATCATGATGCGCGCGGCTTCCTGCGGGGAGCGCGACCACTCGAGGATCTTCTTTCCCCACAACATACGAAGGTAATTGTGGATGCGGCCTTCGCGAACTAGCTGGATTTGTGCCGCGTTCCAGAGGGGATCATGGGTATTGGAAGTTTCAAATTGTTGCAGAGTGTAGAGGGGGTCGCGGTCGTCTTTGGCATGCTCCTGCAAAGTCTTTTGCACCCAGTCGGGAAGCGATTCGTATTGGTCATAGTCCCGGCGGTGCGAGCTGAAGTTATATCCCAGTTCGCGCCAGGTAATGATTTCGTCGAGAAAGGCCTCTGCACTGGGACTCATATTCCACCAGCCTTCGCGGCTGCCGGTGGTGCGCAAAGAACATTTCTCGGGACTCCATCGTTCGCACTGTGCCAGTTCCTGAAATACTTCGTGGACGGAAATGTGACCGAAATGCAGGTAAGGGGACAGGCCGCTGGCAACGTCAAGTTCAGGTTCGTTGTGCAGTTCACCGTAGAGAGGGAGTTCTTTGTAGAGAAAGCCGAGCAAGCGGGCGCGTGCGCTGGTGTGACCGCCTTTTAATGGAGCAAGCGTTACAGAATGGTCGATGGAGAGTACCTTCAGATAACCTGGTACGCCGGAAAGCAAGGATTTTGAGGCGGCGGGCCAGTGGGAAGTAATCTTTCTCGCGAGTGAAGGTGCAGGTCGTAGCTTTGCTTGGGCGAGTGGGTCGGCTTGTGGCGAATCGGCCAGATGTTTGGGTAATTCCTTTTGCAGATAGCGACGAAAATCGAAAGCGCGAAGAAAGACCTGGTCCGTGGCATAGAGCGGGAGAAGTCCGTTGGAATCTACGTGTTCGAGCAGAACAGAAAGTCTTGTAGCCGCGCTGGCCACCATGCGTGGCAGGAAAAAGCAGGGAAAATTGTCGGTGACGACAACGCAGGAGTATTCCGCGAGCCTAGCGAGCAGGCCTTTGCCGGCATTCGCGTTTGGCTCTATATAAGGATAGTAACGAACGCCGTGTACCTGGCAGATTCGCGCATTGTCTGCCATGCCCTCGAGCACGAAACGGTGTAACCGATCGCTGGCCCACTCGTAGCCGATGCGTAGAGCTTCAAAGATGACAAGCGGCTTGCCGAGCGCAGCGCAATGTTCAAGGGCGCGATCGAGAGCGAAATTGAAATGAAGCCGGCGGCTGGCGATCATCCAGTACAGGACATATTCCCCGTGTGCATTTATCGGTTGGGTGTTGGACCTTTTGACACGAATCGAAGGCACAGCGCTCACAAGACTTTCCTCCGCTTTCGGTGCGTGCGTCTATTGCATGCGGGTACAGAGGGTGACGATTGTTCCTTGACATTCAAGGCAGGCAAGATAAAGTTTGCCTTCTGCAACTATAGCCGTGAAATACAGGAGACACGCATGGGACGCAATCTCGCGTTCATTTTAGTATCCGCCTTCATTTTGTGGGCGCCGGCAAAAGGACAGGGACAAAAACCAGCCGACAAGACCTACGTCTTGAAAGCTGCTCGATTGTTCGATGGAAAGAGCGGGGCGTTGGTTACTCCCGGAATGGTGGTGGTGACGGGAGGAAAGATTGTGGGAGTGGGAGCGGCTTCTGCGGTGCCAACCGGCGCAGAGGTGATTGAACTGGGAGACGCGACGTTGATGCCGGGATTTATCGATGCGCACACACATCTCACGTTTCCCTATTCGGAAGATCACAAACAAGCACGGCTGGACACGCTGCAGAAGTCCATACCGGAAGAGACGCTCGATTCGGTTACCAATGCGCGCGTGACGCTGCTGGCGGGATTTACGACCGTGCGTGATGTGGGCTCCAGCAATTATATGGATGTGGGACTACGCAACGCCATTCGCGACGGTGTGGTGCCGGGGCCGCGGATGCTGGTTACCGTACACTCGCTCGGCGCGACCGGGGGGCACTGCGATCATGAGGATGGATTTCGCGAAGGATTGTTCGGCCACGAGTCGGGACCGCTTGACGGTGTGATCAATGGAGCGGACCAGGCTCGGTATGCCGTTCGGCTCGATCACAAGTATGGAGCGGACATGATCAAAGTGTGCGCATCCGGCGGCGTGCTTTCGCCGACGGATGATGTAGATACTCCACAACTGACGCAGGAAGAGCTGAACGCAATTGTGGATGAGGCGCACGCCTTGCGGAGGAAGACAGCGGCACACGCACATGGAGCGGAAGCGGCAAAGCGGGCAATTCGAGCGGGGATTGATTCGATCGAACATGGAAGTTTTCTGGATGATGAGGCGCTGGACATGATGAAGGCGCGTGGCACGTACCTAGTGCCGACGTTGATGGCGATCCAGGGATTGCAGGAGCAGTTTGACCGCGGTGTTTACATGCAGCCGGCGATTGCACTGAAGGCACATGCGGCTATCGGGTCTCTGCACACGACATTCCAGAAAGCGCTGGCAAAAGGCGTGAAGGTCGGACTTGGCACGGATGCTGGAGTATATCCGCACGGGCGAAACGCGGAGGAATTTCACCAGATGGTGGACCTCGGCATGAAGCCGGTGGACGCTCTGAAGGCTGGGACTTCGGCCGATGCGGAACTGCTGGGCATTGCGGACAAGGTTGGCACGCTCGAACCGGGAAAACTGGCAGATGTAGTCGCCGTGCCGGGCGATCCACTGCAAAACATCCGGCAGACGGAACACGCATTTTTTGTGATGAAGGAAGGCGTGATATTCAAAAACGAGAATGCCAGGTAGGAACTGAATTCGGAATTAAGGACATGAAATGAAATCAATACGGATGAAGAGTTTGGCTATTGGATCGGTGTTATTGGCGGCTACAGGAATAGCTTGCGCTCAACAGGCGAGGCCAGCGAGCAAATCGTATGTACTGAAAGCCGCGCGAATGTTCGATGGGAACAGTGATACGTTGTTGACGCCGGGAGTAGTAGTTGTGACGGATGGAAAGATCGCGGGAGTGGGGGCGGGCGCGAATGTTCCAGCGGGCGCGGAAGTGTTGGATCTGGGTGACGCTACACTCCTACCGGGATTTATTGATGCGCATACGCATTTGACCGACGACGCCAGCGACGATTGGCGGCAGGACACATTGAACAGTTTACAGAAAAGTTTGGCAGAACAAGCGCTCGACTCCACAGCGCCTGCGAGCAAGACGTTGATGGCAGGTTTTACCACCGTCCGCGATGTAGGGGCGCCCGGAAGAATTGATGTAGCATTACGCAATGCGATCCGCGATGGCGTGGTGCCGGGGCCGCGCATGCTGGTGGCCGCCGGAGCGATCGGCACCACGGGCGGCCACTGCGACGACGAGGCCGGTTTCCGCGAGGGAATATTCGGGCATGAAGCCGGGCCACTGCAAGCCGTGGCAAACGGGCCGGATCAGATGCGCTACGCGGTACGCATCGCGCACAAGTATGGCGCGGATGTAATCAAGACGTGTGCGTCAGGCGGTGTTCTGTCGTTGACCGATGATGTGGACACACCGCAACTGACACAGGAAGAATTGAACGCGCTGATTGACGAGGCCCACGCGCTGCGCTTGAAAGTGGCGGCACACTGCCACGGGTCAGAAGCGGCGAAGCGGGCCATACGCGCGGGAGTGGATTCGCTCGAACACGGCTCGTTTTTCGACGACGAGACTCTGGATATGATGCGCGCCCACGGAACCTATTTTGTGCCGACATTGATGGCCCTGGTGGGAGAGCAGGAGCGCATCAAGCGCGGTGTATATTTTCCGCCGCCAATTCTGGCAAAGGCTAATGCAGCGAGCGCGGTGGCAAAGAAGACGTTTCAGCGGGCGCTGCAGAAAAACGTGACGATCGGCTTCGGCACCGATGCGGGGGTCTATCCGCATGGCCGAAACGCAGAAGAGTTTTACCAGATGGTGTCACTTGGAATGAAACCGATCGCCGCACTAAAAGCGGCAACTTCCGCGGATGCGGAGTTGCTGGGAATCGCTGGCAAGGTTGGCACGCTCGAGGCCGGGAAATTAGCGGACGTGGTCGCAGTGCCGGGCGATCCCTTGCAGAACATTCAAGCGACTGAGCATGTGCTGTTCGTGATGAAAGAAGGCGTAGTGTATCGGAATGACCGTCCAGCGAAAGCTCATTGAGGTGTGGCTGCCGGGAGGTGAGCGATGAGCGAGCTGGCAAAAACAGTGACCATCGCGCTGGCTAACGAATATCGAGAGCGTGCGGCGGAACTGCATAAGTGGGTAGACCCGCTGAGTGAGGAGCAGTTCTGGAAGAATCCATTTTCATATGGAAATAGCATAGGCCACCTGGTTCTGCATCTTACCGGGAATCTGAGTTATTACATCGGCGCGCAGGTGGTGGAGACTGGCTATGTGCGCAACCGCGATCTGGAATTCACGGAAGTTCGTCGGCCTGCGAAACATGAAGTGCTTCGCAAATTCGACGAAGTGGCTGCCCTGGTTATGGCCACCATTGAAAAGCAGTCGGATGAAGATTTGTGCAAACCATATTCGGGGGAACGCGAGCCAGAGGCTAAGGATCGGTTCACAATCTTATTGAGATGCGCGGTACATTTTTATCACCACGTGGGACAAATCAATTACCTCAGCCGCGAACTGTCAAAATAGACCCAAGACTGTCGCCATCCGGCCTGCCGCGTAACGCTAGGGGAGCACTCGTCGTATCACCGGATACCGTGACCATTTCTGCTTCACGCGTTACAATTTCCTGACTGCAGATGTTCAACGAATTCCAAACGCAGGACGGTTCGGTTAAACGGCGCATCCCCGGCTGGGAGCTGGCTGTGGGATTGTCGCTACTGGCGGCAGTGGCGGTGGTGCTGCCATTTTTTTGGATGGGCAGCGCTTCGGGACACGATTTCGGATTCCACGCGGCTTCTTGGCTGGATGTTTCCTACCAGTGGCATGAAGGAACATTTTACCCGCGATGGACAGCGTGGACGAATCACGGGTTCGGCGAGCCGCGATACATTTTCTATCCGCCACTCTCGTGGTTGCTGGGAGCGGCGCTCACGCGCATGGTGCCGCTGCCGTGGGTGCCGGCCATTTACGTGGTTCTGGTGCAGGCTCTATCGGGGTTGTTCGCATATTTCCTTCTGCGCAGACTGACGAGCGAGCGGGGCGCACTGTTTGGGGCAGTGTGCTACGTCACGAATCCCAACGCCTTGCTGATTACGTATGTGAGAAGTGATTTTGCGGAGCAACTGGCGTGTGCAATCTTTCCGTTGTTGCTGTTGGGAGCGCTGAGACTGACAGGACTGGTAACTGACGACAACGCAAAGGTATCTCCCATGCTGGCTTTTGCATTGCCGTTCGCGGCAGTGTGGCTCTGCAATGCACCGGCAGGAGTAATCGCCAGCTACGCCATGGCGCTGGTGATGGCGTGGGCGGTGGCGACACAAGGGTCGTGGAAGACGGCGGTGCGCAGCGTAGCGGGAATCGCGCTGGGATTTGGACTGATCGGGTTCTACCTGGTGCCGGCTGCATACGAGCAACGCTGGGTGAATATATCGCAGGCACTCGCCAGCGGGTTGCTGCCCTGGCAGAACTTTCTGTTCACCAGCATCGACGACGTGGAGCACACGTGGTTTAACTTCATCGCCTCGTGGTGCGCGGTAATCTTGATGCTGTTGGTGGTTGTGAGTGCGCTGTTGTCGCGACGATTTGCCGCTGCGGGAACGACGGAATCCTCACAACGGACGTGGGGTGCGCTGTTGATTCTCGGCTTAGGCGCTTCCCTGCTGATGCTCCGCTTCACCGACATTTTGTGGATGAATCTGCCAAAGTTGCGGTTTGTGCAATTTCCCTGGCGATGGATGTCGATAGTGGCGCTGATTTATACCTGTTTTATGGCGGCGCTGGCGGAAAAACGACGAGGTTGGATCGCACCGGTAATCCTCCTGGCACTCTCTGTGCCGCTGGCAAATCTGATGGTTGAAAACGGTTGGTGGGACCCGGATGAAATGCCGACACAAATGGCAGCGATCACCAGTGGCACGGGGTACGACGGAACGGATGAATACGATCCAGTTGGAGACGATCATCTGGATCTTCCGGCGAACGCCCCATTGGCCAAGGCGTTGAGCGATACGTCACCACCGACGCCGGCACAAAATGTCGACATAAGAATCATGACTTGGACCACAGGGTACAAAGAAATTCAGGTGAACAGTCGAGAAGCGGCGCACCTTGCCCTGCGACTGGTGAATTATCCAGCGTGGCGCGTCAGCGTGAATGGCGAACGGGTGAAATTGGAGCGATTGGACGACATCAACCAGATGGTTGTACCCGTACCGGCTGGAAATTCGCTGATCGAGGTGCGCTTCACACGGACACCCGATCGCACTGCGGGGGACCTGTTGACCTCCTTGAGCCTCGCAATTGTGGCAATTCTTATCGTATTGCGAATCGGCGAGTCCGGGGAACAACTCAGCTAACTCGTTGCGACTGATTAGCGGCGATCAACGTTGGGGTGGCGGATATCCTGGCCTTGCACGATGTAGATGACATCTTCCGCGATGTTGGTGGCGTGATCGCCGATCCGCTCGAGATTTTTGGCAACAAGGATTAGCTCGAAGGCCGGAAACACAACGCTGGAGTCACCCATCATGTAGGTGAGGAGTTCGCGGAAGATCTGGTCGCGGTACTGGTCGACCTGGTCGTCGGCGGCCATGACCTTTTGCGCGAGCTCAACGTCGCGCCGGACCACGGCGTTCAGAGCACTGCGGACCTGCTCTTCGACCAGTTCGGTCATGCGCGGCAAATCAACATAAGGCTTAACACGGGGATGGCGAAGGATGCGTTGGGCGCCTTGCGCAACGTTGACCGCCTGATCGCCAATGCGTTCGAGATCGTTGTTGATGCGTGAGACGGCCAGAACAAAACGCAGGTCCGCGGCCATTAGCTGGTGCAACGCGAGAAGTTGCACGACGCGGTCGTCGATCTCCAGCTGCAGTTCGTTGATGGCGTCTTCTTCGTCGAGAACGCGTTTCGCGGTCTGTTCGTCGGAATCGAGCACGGCGTGAACAGACTGGTGGACGGCGCGTTCTGCCAGGCTGCCCATCCATAGCAGGCGTTCTTTGAGCTCGTTCAAGTCTTTTTCAAAGTGTCGTTCCATGCTCGCCTTCCCGTTTGTCGCTCTGCAGCAGTTACCGATGCATTGCCAATTTCCCTGGTAAAGCGGACGCGTCTAGACAATCATCCGAATCGGCCGGTGATGTACGCTTCGGTGCGTGGATCGCTGGGGGTCGTGAACAGATGCGGGGTCGGACTGAATTCAATAATTTGCCCGGTGAGAAGAAAAGCGGAGAAGTCGCTGACACGTGCGGCTTGCTGCATGTTGTGGGTGACAATGGCAATGGTCGTGAGATTTTTCAGTTCGACCAGCAGTTCTTCGATTTTGGCAGTGCTGATAGGGTCGAGCGCGGAACAAGGTTCGTCGAGGAGCAGCACTTCGGGTTCCACGGCAAGGGCGCGAGCAATGCAGAGGCGTTGCTGCTGTCCACCAGAAAGCTCATACGCAGACTTGTGAAGCTGGTCTTTGACTTCATCCCAAAGCGCCGCGTGTCGGAGACTCTTCTCGACGATTTCGGAGATGGAACCTTTCATGCCGTTGATGCGCGGTCCGTAGGCAATGTTGTCAAAAATGGATTTGGGAAAGGGATTGGGGCGCTGAAAGACCATACCGACGCGACTGCGCACGGAGGTAACGTCTTGTGCAAGAATATTCTGGCCATCGAGAAGAATTTCACCTTCCAGGCGGGAACTGTTAACGGTCTCGTGCATCCGGTTTAGGGTGCGCAAGAGAGTGGACTTGCCGCAGCCGGAAGGGCCGATGAGTGCGGTGACACGCTTGTCGGCGATGTCGACGTTGATATCGAAAAGAATTTGTTTGGCACCGTAAAAGAAATTGACCTTCGAAATGGTCATGCGCATCGGCAGCGGTGCGCTGGGTTCGCGATTGGCGGAAGTTCCAGTTGTGGTCGTAAGATTCACAGAAATCCCCGGCTTAAGCGCAGGCATGATCAAGACCTCGGCACGGAAATGCCGCGCGACAAAATGGTGCGTGCCAGAATGTTGATGATCAAAATCAACCCCAGTAACACTAACCCGGCCGCCCAGGCTTGCCTGTGCCAATCATCGTACGGCGAAACGGCGTACGTGAAAATCATGACGGGCAAAGAAGCGGTGGGGGTGAGCCAGCCGCTTGTCCAAAAGCGATTGCCAAACGCGGTGAACAAGAGCGGAGCCGTTTCGCCAGCGACTCGCGCGAGAGCCAAAAGTATGGCCGTGAGGATGCCTCGATAAGCAGCAGGCACGATGACCGTGGAGATGGTTCTCCATTTGCTGGCACCGAGCGCCATGGCCCCTTCGCGCAAGCTTCGGGGTACGGCCTTCAGAAATTCCTCTGTGCTGCGCAGTGTAATGGGAATCATCATGATGCCAAGTGCGAAAGCACCGGCCAACGTGGAGAAATGCTTGAACGGGAGCACCACCAGACTGTAGGCGAAAATGCCAATAACGATGGAAGGAACTCCATTCAACAAGTCCGCGGAGTAACGAACGATGGAAGCAATGAATCCGCCGCTGAATTCCGCAAGGTAAATTCCGCCCAAAAATCCGATGGGAACGCCTAATAGCGAGGCGGCCAGCAAAAGTTTCGCGCTACCGACAATCGCGTTGGCCATACCACCGCCGGTTTCGCCGACAGGTTTGGGGAGTTGCGTAAGAAAAGCCCAGTTGATGGAGGTTCCGCCATTGAAGACCAGATATCCGAGAATGAAGAAAAGCGCACTGACAGAAATAAGCGCGCAAAGACCGGTCATGGTCAGCATGAAATTGCTGACAAATTTTCTCCATCGAAGGCGCGCGCGATTCATCAAGCTATCCGGCTTCCCTTCTGCGTGGTGGCGAGAATCAGGAGCCGAGCCATGCCGTTGAGAAGAAATGTCAGCAGAAAGAGGACCAGGCCGAGGTAGACAAGCGATTGCAGGTACAGGTCACCGGTGGCTTCGGTAAATTCGTTGGCGATGACGGCGGCGATGGTGTAGCCGGGAGCAAAAAGTGAAGCCGCAATTTTGGGAGAGTTGCCAATGACCATGGTGACGGCCATGGTTTCGCCGAGCGCGCGAGCCATGGCCAGAAAAATGGAGCCCATAATGCCGGTCTTGGCAAACGGCACGACTACCTGCCAGGTAGCTTCCCAGCGGGTGCAACCAAGGGCGAGGGCCGCTTCTCGTTGATCACGCGGCACCGAAAGCAGGACCTCGCGCGAAACAGAAATAATATAAGGAATGACCATGATGGCCATGACAATTCCGGCGGTGAAGAAACCGACTCCGTAGGATGGGCCGGTGAAAATGGGCAAAAAACCCAGCGTCTTGATAAGAGTCGGAGCAATCACCACGCGCATAAGGGGTACGATGATGAAAACCCCGAGCAAACCATAGATGACACTGGGAACTGCAGCGAGCAGGTCGATAAAAAATTGCAGGGTGTCGGAAATACGCGGTGGGGCCAGTTCCGCGAGAAAGATGGCGGCACCGATTCCAAGTGGGACGGCGATCAGCAGGGCGACAGCGGAAGTAACCACGGTGCCATAGATGAAAGGCAGAGCGCCATATTCATCGAGGATGGGATCCCAAACTTGCGTGACGAAAAAGTGGAGTCCAAATTTGTGGCGCGGCAAAGCGGAATTAAACCAGAGCTGACAGACAAGCAGGACGGTGATCAACACGACCGATGCGGCGAAAAAGAAAGTGACGAGACGAGCGATCTCGTCGCCTTCGCGCAAGCGCCGGACAAAGGAACGTGAGCCCGTTACCGGGCCCGCCGTTCCAAGGGTTGTTGAAGGTGCGGCCACGATCCTCTGCTGTGCTACTGAATGTTATTGATGGCTTTCTTTTCTTTTTCAATTACTTCCTTGGGCAGTTTGGCGTAGGAAAGCTGTTCGGCGTAGCCCTGCCCATCGGAAAGCATCCACTTCACAAAGCCCTTGATGGAATCGCGCTTTGCGCTGTCCTGAATTTTCTGCGGAACCAGGAGCCATGTAAAGCTGGAGATGGGATAGGAGTTCTTACCAGGAGCGTTGGTGATGGAAACGCGGAAATCTTCTGGCATCTCTTTGGCAGCACCAGCGGCGGCAGCGCTGACACTCACCAGGTCCGCTTTGATGTACGCGCCGGAAGAATTCTTCACGGAACCATAGGGGATGTTGTTCTGGACGGCATAGATTAATTCCACGTAGCCGATGGCGTCAGGAGTTTGCTTGACGAGGCCAGTTACACCTTCGTTGCCCTTGCCACCTAGCCCCACGGGCCAGTTAACGCTCGTGCCTTTGCTGACTTTGGTCTTCCACTCGTCGCTAACCTTCGAAAGATAATCGGTCCAGATGTAGGAAGTGCCGCTGCCATCGGAGCGGTGCACGACGACGATATCGTCGGCCGGCAGGTTGACGCCCTTGTTAGCACCCGCGATTACCGGGTCGTTCCACTTGGTAATCTTGCCGAGGAAGATTCCGGCGAGGGCATCGGGAGTGAAATTCAGGGCGCCCGTGACGCCCGGAACGTTGTAGGTGGGAACGACAGCACCCATCACGGTGGGGAAATGAAGAATGCTCGACCCGCGTTTGTCTTGAAAGGCCTTCAACTGCTCGTCGTTCATGGGGCCGTCGGTTGCGCCAAAATCAACCGTGCCTTCGGTAACCTGCTTGATGCCCGCGCCAGAACCGATGGACTGGTAGTTGAACTGAATATTTCCGTTGCTCTTGTGATATTCGTCGAACCACTTTGAATAAATCGGATAGGGGAATGTTGCGCCAGCTCCATTGATGAGCAGCGCGTTTTGTGCAGCCCAGGCGATAGCACCAAGGGCCAGAAGGGCGACAGCTATTCCTACAATTCTCTTCATCTTGGTTCTCTCCGTACTGCGATTGAAGTTCTTAGGGGGCACCGGTCTAGAGTGTTCATCTCACTCTGAGGGCGGGAGGTTACAGGATTGTTACAGAGAAGGCAGAGTTTGTTAAATATTGGAAACATAGGGGGAATTACGGCAAATCTAGCATTTGGCATGATTTAGAGGGCGAGCGGGGTAGCTCGTACGGCCGCATAGAGAAAAGCAGGGGCGAACCCGAGGATCGCCCCTGCTGTGGATGAACCGAACTTCCTAGTCTCGAACTAGCCCGCTTGGACTAAGGGATGTAAAAGCGGAACGAGGTAAAGATCATGTTGTCCACAGCCTTTGGCGAAATACCACCCGGCTGCGTGGTTGCGGTTGGTGAGGTATTGTTGCCCGACCAACCTAGCTTGTAGAGGTAGGAGTATTGCAGGCCCCACTGGACTCTGCCGTGCTCGCCCTGATAGAGCTTATGCCAGAAGCCGATGGTACCTTCGGTGACCATGCGGACATCACCAGCGCAAGTGCCGCCGACGCCCGGCGCACCGGTTCCACCCGGGGCCACTTCCACGCCGCAGCCGGTATTGTTCGCATAGGGCGAACCGTAACCGCCCACGCCGGTGGAAATACTGGTAGTGGAAATCGATGGATAGGCTGGTTGCGTCGGAGTCGCCGGAATTGCCGGGGAGTTCGTTACCTTGATAAGCGTATAGCCAGTATACGAGGCACGAGCGGCGAACTCGGAGCCGAAGTACCCGTAGATATCAAGCTTCTTGTTCGGGTGCCATTCCGCTCTGGCGAGGTATTGGAGGTTTCTGATAGGCGCGAGGGTTCCATCAGGCCGCGCCGAAGCATCCGCAAGCTGGGCCGAGCCGTACCGGCCGATGCCATCGCCTGCGACGACCTTCAATCCTGCATCGAGCTTGTTGTGAAATAGCGGCAAGTTGGCGCTAGCACCCAAGCCCCCCGAAAAACGTGAATCGTTATAGGCACCCGCAGCGCCGGCGGCATTGCCACCCGCAGTGGGAGAGGTGGCCGTGGTGGCTACGCAAGTGACCGAGGTTGGCACTTCTGGCGTCGGGGTGTTGCCGGCTGTAGTGCCGATCACGGCGCAGGGATAGACGCGGTTGCGGAAGTCGGAGAAGATGCCAAAAATTTCGTAGTGTCCAAAGCCGGGATCAAAGGCGCCTTTCACGATGAAATCAGGAATCTTGTTGACGGTGTAACCGGTCGGGTCAAACGCATTGTACAAACCACCGCCGGAACCAGGAGCGTTGAACCAGAAGTTCTGGAAGGCGGTCACCACTCCGGTCGCCGAGGTATTGGTATAGGTGCTGAACCCACGACCCCCGATTGTGGTCTGTGGGGCTTCAATCGCAAATCCGAGCGCGAATTTGTCGTTGAAGTTCTTCACCACGCGGAAGGCGTAGGCACGCGTCCAAGTAAAGCCAACCACGTACTGTGGGTCAATCTGCAGGGGAGGAATTTCTCCGCGGTTGACTATGCCCTTTTTGTTTTCCGTGGCCAAACTCCACATTTGGCCGGCGGAAAAGTTCAGGCCATCTTGAAGATTCACGAAGCCGAAGAGTTGGCGTTGACGGAAGACATAGGAATTACTCTGACGGTTGTTGGAAGTGGTGCCGGCACCAAGAAAGTCAGCCTCATAATAACCGCCGATCTTGGTGTCTCCAATCTTTGAATCTACAAGAACAGAAAGTCTCGACTGGCGCGCTGTGAAATTCATTTCAGAAAGCTTGCTCAGGGAATTGCCGTTGTAGGGGATGCCCGTGAACGGTGTGTTGATGTCCCCGCTGACCGCTTTGGTGCGGTTCACCGTTGCCGCTTCGATCCAGCCGCCTGGCGTAATGTTCACGCCCTTGTAACGAATCGTTGCGGGGCCTTTGTCCTCGGCCGGGGCGCTTTGTGCGGCGGCGGCTTGTCCAGTTCCGTTCACAACAGCAGCGTTACTGGCGGCAAGATTGCTCACGGTGGAGTGCAGCGCCGTGGTGGTGGTCCTCAGCTCCGAGGAAGTAGCGGCGGCTTCCGTAGCCTTCGCGCTAGCTTCGGAGGCGCGGGAGTTTGCGGAAGCAGCAGTTTCGCGGGCTTCCTCAATCTGCCGGTCGCGCTTGGCCAATTCCTCTTTCAACAATTGAAGCTGTTCCTGCTGAGACTGTAGAACCTGGCGTAATTCATCCACTTCGGCCGCAATTTCGGCGCTGGATTTTGCGGCCGTTGCTTTTGCTGGCTGCGACGACTTGGCCGGCTGCGCATCGGCCTCTTTTGGAGCATCTTTCGGTGAATCAGCAAACGCGGTTCCAGTCAGCAGGAACAGCGATAGTGTTAGTGACGCTAGTTTTTTCATTGCCTCTCTCTCGTCGAGCGGAATTCGAACAACACCCATGGGAAGGAACTTGCCCCGGTATGGACCATAGAGGTCGTCTCTTACGCTTATGTCAATTGAAAATGAATAGTCTGTAACACTTCTGAAACGGCAAACTTATCCGTTTTCAAATCAGCTAGTTAGTAACCTTGACGAAAGGGCAAAGGTCGGTCCTTCCCGCAGCAGTCGCTGCCTGGCCAGACTGGGACGACAGTGCTTGGTGGCCAGATGCATTGAATTTCAGTAACACGCCATTCATAGAAAACTAGGCCCTCGTTCGGAGTTTCTGCCGTGATTATCGCAAATAGGATGGGCGTGGGGTTCAGGGGAGAGGGGAGAGGGGACCGGAGCCAGGGGTGCGCCGGTCCCCGTGGTGGGACCTAGGAATGAAGTTCAGACGGGAGTAGTCTCGCAGCCCGGGTTCAAGTCCGAGTGAAACGCGTGTGAATTGTCGATGACATTGCTGGCCGAGGTAGGTTCGAGCTGCTCGGGACGCAGGGCTAAACTGCGCCCGTGGCGCACATCTAAACCGCGTACCCAGAAAATAATGTCTTCGGCGATATTCGTGGCGTGATCGGCGATGCGTTCCAGGTGACGCGTGGCGAGGATGAATTGCATGCCCGGGCTCAGGAGAACAACATCACGGGTCATGTTTTGCAACAAATTGTCGAAAATGCGATCGCGAAATTGATCGACAACATCGTCGCTTTCCAGGACCTGCGTGGCCAGGTCTACGTTTTTGAAAATCAACGCACCTAGGCTCCGGCTGACCATGGAGCGAACCGCTTCCGCCATGGGTGCCAGCTCTTCGGGTGTTTGCGCTTGATCCATTTCGCGCAGGGAGATAACACGTTCCGCAAGGTTGACAGCGAGATCGCCGATGCGTTCGAGATCGTTGGTGATTTTCAAGGAAGCGACGATGAGGCGCATTTCGTCGTCGGTGAATGAGCCTCGACGGAGGAGGCGAACGGCGTGTTCGTCGATGACAATTTCCAGCTCATTGATGCGCGGCTCGAGTAGAAATACCTCGCCGGGCAGTCCGGCGGTACGTTCGTTGTGAACGGCAGTGATAGCATCGAGCGCTCGGTTCATGGCACTTTCCACCAGGCGTGCCATAGAGATCAAGTAGTTGATGAGTGTGTCATAGAGAACGACGTCGGTGAGACCAATCGCAGTCGCCATAGAGAATCCTCCGCGGCGAACAGCGAGCTGAGCCCAGTTCGCACGCCTAGTTGGAACTATGAAGCGAGAATGTTACGCGGCGTTAACCGTGGGATGAATAGGGAGGAAAGGATTGCGGCTCGAAACAGTTAGGCAAGAGGAGAGGACGGGAAGCGGCCGGCGCGGTTACCGGCAACGGTAGGAAGGTTTGGACGTAGAGCGGAGCGCGTCGGATCGAAGACAGGAACCGAGAAATGGAATTTGGAGCCAACACCCACTTCGCTTTCGACCCAGAGCCGTCCACCATGGGTTTCAACGAGGTGTTTGGCGATGGCCAAGCCAAGCCCAGTGCCGCCAGCCTCGCGCGAACGGGCCGCATCGATGCGATAGAAGCGCTCAAAGATGCGCGGCTGATCAGATTGCGGAACGCCAATGCCGGTGTCGGCAACCGTGAGGATGACTTCCTCGTTTTTGGCCTCAGCGCTCAGGACAATTTTGCCGCCGGCCAAGGTGTATTGGATGGCATTGTCCAAAAGATTCTGGAGTACTTCCTGAAGGCGACGAGCGTCTCCGGCAACATCGGGCAATGAGGCAGGCAGTTGCAGGGAAAGGTTGAGACCTTTTTCCGTAGCGCGGCGCTGCGCGGTCTCATAGCAGGATTCAACCAGCTGCGAAACAACGACCCGTCGAATTTCCAGTTCCAGGCGCTCGGCATCCATCTCGGAAAGTCGAAGCAAATCTTCGGTGAGGCGCGCCAGACGGCGTGAATGATCGAGGATAATGGCGAGAAAACGATCGCGGTTGTTGGGGTCGTTTACGGCGCCGGTAATTAGTGTTTCCGCAAATCCCTGAATGGCGGTGAGCGGCGTGCGGAATTCGTGGGACACGTTGGCGACGAAATCGCGGCGAATGCGTTCAAGCTTTCGCAACGCCGTGATGTCGTGCAACACGATGACAGCACCGGAATTTTCTCCGGCGAGTACGGAAGCCACGGTGGCAGCAAAGAAGTGCTGGCGAAGCGTGCCCGTAACAATTTCGGATTCGACGCGAGATTCGCCAGCCAGAACCTGACGGACTGCATCGACCAATTCCCTTTGACGGACAATCTCGAGCAACGAACTGCCCGCTACGGGAGCTACGTCTAGTCCCAGAATTTCCGTGAATCCCGGGTTCGCGAAAACGAGTCGCTCGGCGCTGTTGACGACGGCAACGCCCTCCACCATCGAACCGAGGATCGCAGAGGAAAGATTGCGCTCTTCCGTAAGGGTTCGGATCGTGCGGTCGAGACGTTCAGCGGTCTGATTCAGCGAACTGCCGAGTGCCTCAAGAGTATCGCCTTTGCCGTCGGCGGGCAGGGGACGAAAATCGCCTTCAGCAACCCGGTGAGAAAACTCGCGGAGGCGTTCGATACGGTCGGTGAAGGACCGGGAGATCCAAAGGGCGATTGCACCGGCGAGTAGAAGGATGAGGAGCGACCATAACCACAATTGGGTGCGGAATTTGGCTAGCGCCGCATCGATTCCGTCGACCGGCAAGGCCAGACGAATAAGGATTTGTTTTCCCCCGGGTTGCGCTTCGCGTCTGGCGTAGTAAAGCAATTGATGCTTGACGGAAACGCTGTATCGGGTGGCGTGACCTTCGCCATATTTGAATCCTTCGATGACTTCCGGGCGTTGCGAGTGGGATTCCATTGTGGCGGTGTCGGAAGAAGAATCCGCGAGTACCGTGCCTTCGCTAGAGATGATCGTGACGCGAACGCCTGTGCTGGCCGCGCGGTTCACCCAATCTCGTAACGCCGCAGCATCCTCCGGAGTTTGCGGAGGAATCGTGGAAAGTTGCAGTGGCTGCAGCAGCAGCGCGCGTGCCAGTGCCTGTAATTCCTGATAACTGTTGTTTTCATCGCTGACGCGAAGGGTGCGCTCGGCGAGGAAATCGACCGCGAGCAACACGCTCAGCAGGAGCGCGATGAAGGTCAGCGCGAGCTTCCAAAAGAGTTTACGCGGCACGAGTTTCAAACAAGTACCCGGCCCCGCGCACGGTTTTCAGGTGCAGCGGGTTTTCCGGATCGGATTCAATTTTTTCGCGCAAACGGCGAACGTACACATCGACGCTGCGCGGGGTCACAAAGCGGTCCGTGCCCCAGACGGCGTCAAGCAGCTGATCGCGGGTGAAGACGCGGTTGGGACGCGAAGCCAGGTAATAAAGGAGGCGAAATTCCAGTGTACTGAGCGGCACAGGCTTGCCGGAATGACTGACGCGGTAGGAAGCAGGATCGATGGCCAGCCGACCGACCTCAAGCACGCGCGGCGAATCCACAGGCGGCTCGGCACGGCGGATTAATGCTTTGACACGAGCAATCAGTTCGCGGGGGCTGAATGGCTTGGTAACGTAATCGTCGGCGCCCATTTCCAGGCCGACGACGCGATCCGCTTCATCGCCACGCGCCGTCAGCATGAGAATCGGCAAGCGATTGAGAGATTCGTCTTTGCGGATTTCGCGGCAAATATCGAGCCCGGACATTTTGGGGAGCATGAGATCGAGTAGCAGGAGATCGGGGGGTGTCTTCTTAAGGGTGGCGAGGCCGCTCGCGCCATCGAAAGCCGCATTAATCTGAAAACCTTCATTGGCCAGGTTATAGCGGACAAGTTCGACGATGTCGCGGTCGTCTTCAATAATCAGGATGCGTTTCATCGATAAGTCTCGATAGACGGATCGCGTCGGTAGGAGTCTACCGTAGCGGGCCGAATTGCGGTAGGCATGGTTGTGAATGGGCTCCAAAGCAGTAAGACCGCTATGAGTATGACAGACAGGACCACGGTTGGTGGTGAGCGTGGGATGACAGGAATGTGAATGGCATGTTAACGAAATTAAGCCAAAGGAACAAAGAGGATAGAAGCAGATTACAGAATGTTGATGAAAATTATGAGGTGACGATGGCCTCCAGAAGTTTGCCCACGACGGCAATGCCCGGCAAAAGCTCCGATGGAAGATTGTGGCGTTGCTGTAAATATTCGGGAGAGTTGTAGGAGAGCCAGACTTTGTTGCCGGCATCCTGCCAGATGAGTGCCTTTAGAGGCAGGTCGATCGCGAGGGTTGGCGAAGCAAGCATCAGTGGTGTTCCACTCTTGAGGCCGCCAAAGATAAGCAATTGCGTCGGCTGCATCTCGATCCCAACTTTTTCCCCTTCAGCGCTGTGATCGATGTGAGAGAAGAGGTTGATGCCTTTGGATTGCAGTGCGGTTTCCAGTCGTTTAGTGGTTTCTGGGACGGAGTACGGGCTGCTGAGGTGGATCAAGCCATGGTCTCAATCGGGATTCATGGAAGGCTCCGATAAAATACGGGGAATTGAGACCAAGAGTTAGACCAATACGGAAGACGAAAAGTTATCTAGCAATGCGGGTCTGCGCCGTCGCTCAGGAACTGGGTGTAGTGGCGAAGGCCAGCGTAAGCAAGGTTTTTTGCTCGAGTTCGTGGGCCTTGGCGGAACCGGTGGCCGGGCTGGCACTCGATGAGCGTTTGACGGAGCGCACGCGAATATTTCTCGCCTTTGCGATGCGCTCAAGTCGCGGCAGAACGTAGAAAAGTGCGCCCATGTTGGCGGGCTCTTCCTGGACCCAGACGATTTCGCGCGCGTTGGGATGCCGGGCGATTGCCGCGGTGATTTCGGTTTTTGGCAGCGGATAGAGTTGATCAAGGAAGAAGATAGCGGTAGTGGTGTCTTTGCGCCGACGACGTTCGGCGCGGAGTTCGTGGCCGACTTTGCCGCTAGCGATCAGGATGCTCTGCGCGTCGGTGACTTCGCGATCAGGAACAAGAGTCTCAAAGCGAGCGCGCTCGAAGGCGTCGAGGGTAGAGCTGGCATCGGGATGGCGCAGCATGCTCTTCGGAGTGAAGATGATGAGCGGCTTGCGCCAGGGGCGACGCGCCTGCCGACGCAAGAGATGGAAATATTGTGCGGCGGTGGAGGGCTGGCAAATATTCATGTTGCCTTCGGCGGCGAGTTGCATGAATCGTTCGATGCGGGCGCTCGAATGTTCCGGGCCCTGGCCTTCGTAGCCGTGCGGCAGCAAAAGAACGAGGCCGGTGGGCAATCCCCATTTGTCTTCGCTGGCACTAATAAACTGGTCGATGATGATCTGGCCGCCATTCACGAAATCGCCGAACTGTGCTTCCCAGAGGACCAGGCCTTCGGGATAGTCGCGCGAGAAACCATATTCAAAACCGAGGCAAGCGGCTTCGGACAGCGAAGAGTTGTGAATTTCGCAAAAAGCCTGATGGGAGGCAAGATGTGCGAGCGGAAGATAATCCTGCTCGGTTTGCGTGTCGACTAGAACGGCATGGCGCTGGTTAAACGTGCCGCGCTCTGAATCCTGACCGGTAAGGCGCACGGGATTGCCTTCAAGAACGAGCGAACCGTAGGCCAGCAGCTCCGCGAACCCGTAATCGACGGGGCGCTTGCCATGCCCCATCTCCGCGCGCTGATCCAATAGTTTGACGATTTTAGGATGCACGTGAAAACCGGTGGGAGTGCGGACGAGACCGTCGGTGATTTCCGCCAATTTCTCGCGAGACAATCCAGTGTCGACTTCGTAGTTTGCATCGTATTTGCCGAAGTGGTACGGCGTCCAATATTCGGGAAGCTTGCGAAGGCGCGGAATTTTGGTGAGCTTGCCAGCCTTGCGCTGATCTTCTTCGTATTCCTTCTTGATGGAATCGACGACAGCGTTGGCGGAAATTCCCGTCGTTTCCGCATAGATCTTCCAGAGCGGCGGATGGTTCTTGATTCGCTCGTAAAGGCGCGGTTGGGTGATGGTGGGATCATCCACTTCGCTGTGACCGTGGCGCCGATAACCGATAAGATCGATGACCACGTCGGAATTAAATTCAGCACGATACTCGGCGGCGAGACGGCCGATGCGCACCACAGCGTCGGGATCTTCCGCATTCACGTGGAAGATCGGCATGCTCTGGCGCTTGGCAATGTCAGAGGCAAAGCGGGAAGAATGCTCCTGTACGGGCTGCGTGGTGAAGCCGATCAGATTGTTTACGATAATGTGGACGGTGCCACCGACGGAATAGGCTGCTAGGTCAGCAAGATTCAGCGTTTCTGCCAGGACCCCTTGCCCGGCAAAGGCCGCATCGCCGTGCATGACAATGGTCCAAACTTTGTTGCGAATGGCTTTGGAGCGATCGATCTGCGCGCCAGATGCTCCGTGACGAGTTTGTTTTGCACGCGCCCGGCCCATGGCGACCGGATCGACGGCTTCGAGATGACTGGGATTGGAGACAAGATGGATGTTGAGAGTCTTGCCGGAGGATGTGGTGTAGGAGCCGGTAGCACCAACGTGATATTTGACGTCGCCGGCGCCGAGAACGCTGCGCGGGTCGACATCTTCAAAGCCGGCGACAACTTCATAAGCGGGCTTGCAGGCGACGTGAGTCATAACGCTCAAACGTCCGCGATGGCTCATGGCCATGACGGATTCAAAACCGCCGAGTTCACCAGCAGCATCGAGAATGGAATCAAGAAGAGGAATGAGCGAGGTGTTGCCTTCGAGCGAGAAGCGCTTTGTACCCAGGTAACGATTCTGAAGTACCTGCTCGAACAGATCAGCGCGCACTAAGCGGTCGAGAATTTTTTCCTGATTGACCTCGAGCTCGGGGCCTTCGATGCGTTCGGCGATCCATTGGCGGCGCTCGGGTTCGGGCAGGTGCATGAATTCCACGCCGATGGTGCCGGAATAGTAGCGGCGGGCCTCCTCAGCGAATTGGCCGGAAAGAGCCTGAAGGTCGGGAAATTTCAGCGGGACAAGAAAACCGAGTGGATCGAGGGTGGCCTCGTAGTAGCCCCAGCGACGGAAGAGATCAAAGATACGTTCGCGCTCGGCGTGATCGGCAGGGCGCGGAGACGGGGATTTCTTGTTGGCCGGCTTGGCGGCTTGTTCGGGAGCGAGTGTCACACGGTTGGCCATGGTCGTTGTGTACAGCCCTACTATTTTGCCACAGAACGGAAAATGGGAGGTCAGTCAGACAGATTGCGAAGGCTGGATGGGGAGCGCAAGAGCAGCGAAAAAGCCAAAACAGGAGCCAAAATGGAGCTTTTTGTGATGTTTTGAGAGAGGAAACTTTGTACCGGGAGGGGAGAACTTGGACACTTATGCCGTGTATCGCGCTTCTTGGAAAGAGATCGATCGCGCCTTCGACCTGGTCGAGGAATATTACGAAGAGGTGGGAGTGCAGGTGCGGGAGGAACGTCGAGAATTTGCGGAACAGTACTTCGTGGAGGCAGCGGGGGTGTGGCTGGCAGTGACGGAGAGCGAGATCGCGGGATGCGTTGCGTTGAGGAGACTGGATAGCTTAAGGGATTGCGGGGAGATTAAGAGAATGTATGTACGATCCGCGCACAGGGGCAAGCGCGTGGCGGACGCGTTGCTCGGAGCATTGGAGCAGTATGCGGTGGAGTGTGGATATACGTGGTTGTATCTAGACACGACGGATTCGATGCGGGCGGCAGCGCGATTTTACGAGCGGAGTGGGTATGAACCGTGCGAACGGTATAACGAGAATCCTCAAGCGACAATATTCATGCGGAAGAGGATGAGCCAATAAGAAATGAGCGCTGGCGGGGAAGCCGGCGCTGCGCGCAACCTCCACCCCTAAGCGCGAAGAATTTAGAAACGGGAGAACAAGCTCCGCGAGCGGACCGATTGCATCTGACTGCAGGTTATCGAGTCAGGGCAGTCAGCGCGCGGAGACGGTCTTTGTTGATTTTCCGTACCATGCCAATATTGCGGTCGGCTACTTCGCTGACCTTGTATTCGGCGGCGAGCCCGAACGACGCGGCGCAGTGCGCTCGGCGAGGAAGGAAATGGTCGTGGGACGAGTTGGGTTGGTGGAATCGACGAAAATTACAGTTCCTGAGATCGTGTCGCCTTGAACCGTGCCGGTAACTTCTTCAGAACTCCCCTGATCGTCTTTCGCGAGGAAATGGATGGGATTACCCGTGATCGTGCCTTCAAGTTTGTCGCCCTCGAAATTGCCGGTGAGCTTGTTGCCGTCTTGTTTTGCTCGACGGAAGAACTGGCCGGCGTGCCGAAGTAGTCTCCGACCAAGATCCAGCGTCCACGGAGTTGCGCATTCGCGGAGGGTGAAGGTTGCTGGGCACTGGAACTTGTGCGTAATGCCGAGGAAAGCAGAAAGAGGACGATTGCTTTGCGCATGGTTCTGAAGACCTCCTAACTGGCTCTTTGTATACGAGATGAGCTAGCGAGGCGTGAAGAAATTAGTTCAGCGGTGAAATGGGGTTGCGGGGATCTAGCTAGAGATGCCGGAAAGACTTTATGGCAGAAGCACTGCTCTGGCTTGATCAACCACCGTGAGGTCCGAACACGACTGGCGATGGGGAGCAACCCTGCACGGAGCGCATAGGGAGTTGTGAAAGAGAACGACGGCGCATTTGCGATGATTTTTGATGGAGACCGTTCGCCTCACTCACGGTGAGAGTTGAAGGTTGAGCGAAGGGAAGAAGGGCTAGAACCGCACCCGGGGAGGCGACTTGGGGTGGCACCCTGGGGAGCGCGAGGAGGCGCCGTTCGATAGATGGTGGGAACGCCGGGTGCCACCTAGACACCTTTCGGCGCATCGGAATGGGGAGGTGTGGGAAAAACCTTTCGTAACTTTAGGTGACAGACGGGGTGATTCATCGGTTAAAATAGAACTTCGGGGGCTGGGGCTTCCGCATGCAAAATTTAAGGGTTGGTAGATAAGGGAAAGAATGCCTGTACCTATTTCACAAGCTTTCACGGTAGCCAGCTACGTTTTGAAGCAGAAGCTCGCGAGGCGAAAGAGATATCCCCTAGTGTTGATGCTCGAACCGCTATACCGCTGCAACCTGGCGTGTGCTGGTTGCGGAAAGATTCAATACCCCGCTCATGTGCTGAAACGCGAACTGACACCGGAAGAGTGTTTTAAGGCCGTGGATGAATGCGGAACACCCATGGTGTCGATACCGGGCGGCGAGCCGCTGATGCATTCGCAGATCGACAAGATTGTGGAAGGGTTGGTAGCTCGGCGGAAGTACATTTATCTGTGCACGAACGCCTTACTGCTAAAAGAAAAGCTGCACCTGTTCAAACCCAGCAAATACCTGACCTTTTCCGTACACGTCGACGGACAAAAGGAACATCACGATTTTTCGGTATGTCGCGAAGGCGGGTACGACCTGGCGATTGAGGGAATGCGGGAAGCGCTGCAACGTGGGTTCCGCGTCACAACCAATACGACACTTTTTGACGGTGCGGATCCGAGCAGCGTGCGGACGTTTTTTGACGAAATGATGGAACTGGGTGTGGAAGGAATGATGCTTTCGCCCGGTTATTCCTACGATAAAGCCCCGGACCAAAAGCACTTCCTCGGGCGCGCGAGGACACGGCGATTGTTTCGCGCAATGTTGTCGAACCGCAAACCCACGTGGAAATTTAACCAGTCGATGCTGTTCTTGGAATTTCTGATGGGCAAGCGCGAATTCAAGTGCACTCCCTGGGGCATGCCGACGTATTCGATCTTCGGATGGCAGAAGCCGTGCTATTTGCTGCAGGACGGCTATGCCGATTCATTCAGCGAGTTGATGGAAACAACGGAGTGGGCAAACTACGGCACGGAATCGGGCAACCCGCAGTGCGCGAATTGCATGGTGCACAGCGGATACGAGGCTTCGGGGGTAGACCACTCGTTCAGTTCACTCAAGGGATTGTTGGAAACGGCAAAGGCCACTCTGTTTACGAAGAATGAAGATCCGGAAGCCCTGTTGATGCTAAACGAGCGGACAAAACCGGTGCATTCCTATAATCCGCTCGTGCAGATCGAATCGCATCCGGAAAAGATGGAAGAGACACGGGCATGACCGGACCCAGGCATGCAGAGCGACCGGAACACGCAGTGAATCCGGACGAACTGGAAGTCGCACCAGGATTTGCGCACGAAACGCTGCAAGGATGGATTCCGGAACTGGCTACGGAAGAAGAATTACGGGTGGCGCTGGAAAAGGCGTTTGATTATCGCGGGGACGTTACCATAACGCGCAAGAGTGGAGAAAAGCTTGAGGGTTATCTCTTCGACCGTGCCAGCGGAAAGACATTAGAAAGTTCCTACGTTCGGGTTCTGCCTAAGGATTCAAATAACAGGCAAAAAATTGCCTATGCGGAGATTGCGGCTCTGGAGTTTTCGGGGCGAGATACGGCTGCCGGGAAGAGTTGGGAAGCTTGGGTGAATAAGTATTGGCAGAAGAAGTCGGCCGGAGAAGCGGCAATCGGAATTGAGCCGGAGTCCTTGGACGAGTAGAGAGAAAAGAACGACAAAACCACAACCCCACAATCCCTGAGTGGGGCACCTGCAGAGTAAAAAATCATCAGTCGAGCGCATACCGTAGGGGGTTGGGGTGGCGGACCAGTTCCAAAGCGGGTCCCACGGCGTGCGAAATGCGAGCGAAGAATGGAGTAGAAAGAAAGCCCAAGAGACAATAAATCTCTAGAATTCAATAGCTTACCAAAAAGCAGATGTGGGAAACTGGATGCAGGCTTGTGTGGACAATAAGCCCTTTCTTGTGATAACGTTAGGTATAGCGTTTGTTGCTCTTGTACTAACCTTTTGATTCGTTCAGGGGGCTGCGAGAACACTCTCGGAGCCTTTTTTTTCGATAGAGAGGCTGTCACGACGCAGGGGATCCGGCGCACGGACCAAGAGGGGCTAATGCAATTCAATTTCGAGGTACAGCAGTGTCTAAGGAACAAGGAACAGTGAAGTGGTTCAATGCTTCGAAGGGCTTTGGATTCATCCAACGCCAGACCGGGGAAGATGTATTCGTACATTTTTCCGCAATTCAGTCAGAGGGCTACAAGTCTCTGAACGAAGGTCAGGCGGTGGAATTTGAAGTCAAGAAGGGTCCGAAGGGCCTTCAGGCGGAGAACGTAACAGCCCTCTAGCCTGTGCATTGGGAAGGTCCTCGAGGGGTCGGGGACCTTTCAATCTGGAAAAGAGATTAGAAAAAATGCCGCGCGGTACAGGAGGAAGTTGTGCAAGTAATGCAAGAAGGCCAGACCATTAAGCATGAAGTGTTCGGACTGGGGATCGTCACTGCAGCGGATGCAGAACGCACCTCTGTTGACTTTGATGACCATGGACCGAAACTGTTCGTAACGAGCATACTCACGGCTGAAGTGATCGGTGAACCGCCCGCAACCCCGCCCAAGACCAAGCGTCGACGTAAAGCTTCTGCCGCAGCGAAAGCGAACAAGAAAGCAGCAGCAGCAGTAGCAGCCGCTCGTTCCTAGTAATTCAAGCCCAAGTAAGGACACGCCCGCGCCAAAACAGGCGCTGGGGTGTGTTCGGACAGATTCAACACGGCATTGTTCCACGTGCAACAGTTTTGGGAGGCCCCAGAGGCGAAAGCCTCCGGGGCCTTTTTCCTGGGGAGGGTCGATGAGTCGGGGAGGAGACGCGAGTCGGAACGAAGTGCACCGCAATCCTCCGCTCCGCTCAGGAGGACCGCCGAGATGAGGCGGGTAAGCGGGGCGTGGGAGTCAAGAGCACCGACCAGAAGGCCGGCCACGAACTAAGAGAAGGCCGGAAATTCGATGCGAACCCGAAGCTAGGTTGCCATACCGCTTGCCGACGGGAAGCCGGCACCACCTGGATCGGGGTGGTAGAACACCTCATGACACGGTAGAGAAAACAGCAAATCAGCGGATGGCGGATTCGGCTTGGTCGAAGGCGTGATAGGAAGAGCGGACGAGTGGACCGGATTCAACGTGCTTGAAGCCCATTTTTTCGCCGAGGCGTTTGAATTCCGCGAATTCGTCGGGGTGCACGAAGCGGATAACGGGAAGATGCTCGCGCGTCGGCTGGAGATATTGGCCGAGGGTGAGGATGTCTGTGCCCTGCGCGGCGAGATCCTGCATGGTGGCCAAGACTTCTTCAGTTTCTTCGCCAAGGCCGAGCATGAGTCCAGTTTTTGTGGGGACATCGGGGTGCGATTTCTTGGCGCGAAAAAGTAATTCTAGGGAGCGCTCGTAGAGGGCACCTTTGCGAACCTGCCGATAGAGTCTCGGAACCGTCTCGGTGTTGTGATTGAGGATGTCGGGCTTCACAGCAAGGACGATATTGAGGGCGTCCCAATCGCCGCGGAAATCCGGGATTAACACTTCCACTTTGCAGCCGGGGACGCGGTTGCGAATTTCTCGAATGGTGCGGGCAAACAGACCTGCACCGCCATCGGGTTGATCGTCGCGATTGACGCTGGTGACTACAGCGTAGCGCAGTCCCATGCGAGCGGCGGCTTCGGCTACGCGGGCGGGTTCCTCTTCATCAGGAGGGCCAACAGGTTTGCCGGAGGGTACCGCGCAGAAGCCGCACGCGCGCGTGCAGATGTCCCCAAGGATCATGAACGTGGCTGTGCCGTGCTCCCAGCATTCGCCCATATTGGGGCAACGGGCAGATTCACAGACGGTGTGGAGATCGAGCGTGCGCATGATGCGCTTGAGATGGTGGTATTTTTCGCCACCGAAGAATTTGACGCGGAGCCAGTCGGGGCGCGGGTGGGAGTCAGGAGACGGAACGGAGGAGGGTGCGCCGTTTGAGAGGATGGGAAATGGTGTAGACATGAAATTAGACTCTGAATTCTAGTTTACGTGGAATGGGGGGAAGAGTCCAAAGGCGAGTCGGGGCAAGGCTGGGCAAAAGTATTTAGGGAAGAAACCACCTGGGAGCTGGTGAAGCGAAGAAAGCAGGACTGCCGGCACGAGTTTCCGGAGATAGCTGGAGTATACTTTGGCGGTAGATAACTGTTATGTATCGAAAAATACTGGCAGCCATATTCCTATTGGTCTTCCGCGCCACGGGGTTCTCGCAGACTCCGCCCGCCCCGAACAAATCAATTGCGCCGGATGAGACCTGCACGGTATCGGGCTCGGTGTTTCGCAGTGCGGACAATGCGCCGCTAAAGAATGCGACCATCCAGCTCTTTCTGGACCACGACAGGGATCATGTGATCGCTGCCTGGACGACAGTGGACGGACAATTCCGGCTGAAGAATCTGCCCGCAGGGCAATACAACCTGGTGGTAAGTCGCAATGGGTACGTGACGACAAAATATGGCCAGAAGAAGCCAAGCGATCCGGGGTCAAAATTGGCGTTGCGTCCCGGGCAGAGCGTGCAGGATCTGGTGTTTCGGCTGGAGCGCGCGGGGGTAATTACAGGGCGGGTGTTCGATGAGGATGGGGAGCCCATGTCTCAGGTAAACGTAGCCGCAATGCGGCAAGGTTTTCGCGATGGGAAGAAGCGCTTGTGGGAAGAGGGAAATTCCGAAACGAACGATCTGGGCGAGTATCGGATTTACGGGCTCCCGCCTGGCCGATATTACCTGAGCGCAGATTCGACAGGCACGAATCGTGTTGTAGGCGAGAAGCAATACGCAGGCCTAGAGAAATCCGGGCCAGAAAAAGCGTATACGCGCTTGTATTACCCCGGGACGACGGATCTAGGTAGAGCGTCGAATGTGCAGGTTAGCGAAGCGGAAGAAGTCCCTGCGATTGATTTC
This sequence comes from Candidatus Acidiferrales bacterium, assembly GCA_963741165.1. GTDB lineage: Bacteria > Acidobacteriota > Terriglobia > Acidiferrales > UBA7541 > Acidiferrum. Next base: position 104,142 of record CAVUHB010000009.1, read on the forward strand.
CTGATGAAGGAACTACCAGTGGTAAGAGTACGCGGACGAATCGTCTCAGCATTCAGGAACGGCACCGAGAGGGCTAATTTTGATGTGCAACTTAGACCAAAGAACCCGAGCGAACTCTTCTTTCGCATGAGCTATTCCGCTTTGCAAGTGCGCAGCGACGGGACCTTCGAAGTGCCGGACGTGGCTCCCGGCGAGTACACCGTGATGGTTGCCCAGTTTGGAGAGCAACTCCACTACACAGAACAGGATATTGAGGTGGGGGCGACAGATGTTGACGGTTTGCTACTGGTGATTGGTGCGGGTAGCAATGTGCACGGAACGGTCGTGTGGGACGGGCCGCCAAGTTTGGAGAAGGAGGGACTGACGGTGATTGCGACACCCTCCGGACGGGACTACGGCGGAGGTGGCTACTCGCTGGTGGATAAAAACTCACAGTTTCTCTGGAAGGAGTTATCCGACGGTCAGTTCCGAGTGGAAGTGATGGGAATGGGCAAGGATTGCTACATCAGGGAGATCCGAGTAGGCGAGAATCGCGCGGACGGGAATGTGGTGAGGCTCGGCAAGGGTGGCGGAGAAGTGCAAATCACGATCAGTTCTCGCGGGGCAACAGTCGCGGGGTCGGTTTTGACAACGGAGAGCGTACCGGTGGCGAACGCCTGGGCAGTGGCCGTGGCGGAGAACAGCCGGGTGGGAAAAAAAACGTGGTCGGTGACTACGGATCAGAATGGACACTACGAACTGCGAGGATTGTCTCCGGGAAAATACAAGGTTTATAGCTGGCAAGACTTGGAAGAAGGGTCTTGGGAAGACCCGGAGGTATTGAAGGAATACGAAGAAAAAGGAAGCAGTGCTGAACTGCAGGAGGGTGATAGGAAGACGATAGAATTAACTTTGATTCCGTTGACGGATGGGGCGAAACAATCAGAATGAGTTGCCTGGGTAGTTAGCAACCGAGAAGGAGTACAGGGAAGACAGGAGTAGGAGGACGAGGAACAGAACTGATGGTCGGCGAGGACAGGAGAGCGCGTCGATTTAAGATTCCACCCCTGTACAGGACGGGTCCCCGCCATCTTTGGGGCGAGAGAGGGATAAAAACGAGGAAGGTCCAAGGGAGTAGAAAGAAGTGGCGAGGGAAGCCGTGTGCAGCGAACGCGCGGGCAGTTTTCCGGCTGCCGGAACCGATCACGGGCAGGAAGGCGATGAGGGAAGGGCCGAAGATGAGTCGAGTCACCAGGCGAGGAACCAGAAGATCGAACAGAAGAGGAACGTGGAAATAAAGGAAGCAGCGGGTGAGGTCGATTTCGCTAAGTGGCTGCGGCGGGCTGAGCGCATCGAAAGCTCGGACCCTCCAATCGAGGCATTCCGTAGAATTCAGGCATGCCGGCAGAAAAAGACAATCTCACAGGGGGTTACGGCTAGAGCGAACGAAATCGCGGAGGCTGGTGACGTTCGGGCCGTAGGCGCCGATGCGGCCGGCATCGACAGGAAGGCCGAGGCGTTCTGCGAGATCGAGATCTACACCCGCGTCATCGAGTTCGGAGAGGCTGAAGCCCGCGGCGGGCGAGACGCGATTCATGCCAGAGGGGTACACGGGCCGTGGCGGGCGATGACGCTGCCAGGGACGGCGCGCCAGTTCGTAAAATTGTTTCCAATCGCGTTTGTGCCAACCAGTAGTCATGGTGCTATGCAAGCGCCCAGATCCTTTGATGCCGTGAGGGGCAAGAACGTTCCCGACCGACTCGAGCATTCCGTAATTCCAGACTACGCCGGTGAAGCGGTAGTTTAGATACTCCTTTCCTATACTCCACGGCAGAGCGAAACAAAGAAAAAGTTCATCTGCTGTTTCAAACACATAACCCCGCGGAATGTTTCGCCCGGGAATCCCGGAATGGCGAACACTCACGGCGAGATACGAAGACTCGACGGGGAACGAGAAATAGGGAAGCCGCCGGATGAAACTGGCCGGATACTACAACCAAAGAAAAGCAACAGCCAGAAAAATTATTATGGGCTGTGAATAATTGGGGAACGACCAGGAGCGCGGTAGAGCACAAGGAAATTGCGGGAACGTGAGAGGAGTCCGGCGAAGGGCACGAACTCCAGACACAAACCTGCTCCCGGCAAAAAAGAGGAGCGAAATTAGGGGAGTGAAAAAAACTACCAGCGATTGCCGCGATCGCCGCCGCCACCGCGGTCGCCACGATCACCACCCCGGCCCCCACCACCGCCACCGCGGCCGCCGCGATCACCACCACGGCCTCCGCCGCCACCACCGCCACCGTATCCGCCGCGTCCGCCACCGCCGCCGGAGCGTTCGGTTTGTGGCCGCGCTTCGTTCACGACAAGGTTCCGGCCCCCGAAATTCTGACCGTTGAGGGAAGTGACGGCGCGATCCGCTTCTTCATCGTTGGTAATTTCGATGAAGGCGAAGCCGCGCGACTGACCCGTGAAGCGGTCGCGAATTAGACTGATCGCCGAGGGATTAACACCAACTTGACTGAACCATTCCTGGAGCTGCTCTTCCGATGCGTTGAACGGAAGATTGCCGACGTAAAGCTTCTTCACTTACGGACTCCTTCTGCCCGGAACCGAACGACGATTGCGGAGCGCACTGAAGAGACCGAGACCGCAAGGGGGGCAGACCAGAGGACGTGCCACGGGAGCGATTCGTACAGATCAGTGGTCTCGTGCATGGTCTCGAATAATGTGCGTTTTTGCAACAATAATTACGTGCGGGAAAGGGTACTGGAAAGACCGACGATACGGGCGAGGGAATAGCTGAGTCAGGGCGCGAAAGCAAAACTGCCTTGGGGTGGAAGGAAGAGTGATAGGATGCCAACCACAGGTCCCCCTTCGAGGTAGGAATGCACGGCACAATGATGGAGTTTCCGCTGGTGTTGCCAGCGTTTCTGGAACGAGCAGGAAAGCTATTTCCAAAGGTCGAAATCATTTCGCGGCGCCCTGACCGGACAATGATGAGGTCCTGTTACGGAACATTTTACGAGCGAGCAAAAAGGCTTTCCTCAGGGTTAACGAAGCTGGGCATACGACGGGGTGATCGCGTGGCGTCGATGATGTGGAATCACATGGGACATCTCGAGGTCTTTTTCGGTGTGCCTTGTACGGGCGCGATTCTGCACACGCTGAACCTGAGATTACATCCTCACGAAATCGCAAGCATCGTAAACCACGCGCAAGACCGATTTCTAATCATTGATGATGTGTTGTTGCCGGTGTATGAAAAATTCGCGGCAGACGTGAAGCTGGAAAAGGTGATTGTGGTGCCCTACGGGTTTGATTGCCTGCCCGACGGATGTCTGAATTACGAGGATGTGCTCTCAGCGGGCAGTGTTGATTATGCGTATCCGGAGATCGCGGAGACCGATGGAGCAGCGATGTGCTTCACGTCGGGGACCACGGGAAATTCCAAGGGAGTGGTGTACACGCACCGTTCCCTGGTGCTGCACTCGATGGCCGAGGCCATGGTGGACACGTTTGCGGTGAGCCATCAAGATACGCTGCTGCCATTGGCACCGATGTTCCATGCGAATGCGTGGGGCGTACCGTACACGGCGGTGATGACGGGAGCAAAGATGGTGCTGATGGGACCGAACGTGGAACCGTCCGCAATTCTGGACTTAATGGTGCACGAAAAAGTGACGGCGGCAAATGCGGTGCCGACGGTTTGGATCAGCGTGCTGCAAGAGTTGGAGAAAAATCCTGGACGATGGAGATTTGAGAATCCGATCCGAGCGGTAAGCGGGGGGAGCGCGCCGCCGTTGGAATTGATGAGGCAACTGGACAGGTACGGGATTAGGATCTTGCATTTGTGGGGAATGACGGAAACTTCGCCGCTGGCTACGACCGGGCATTTGAAGTCTCGGATGAGAGATTGGCCTGAGGAACGAAAATATCTGGTCAGAGCGAAACAGGGATGGGCAGTGCCGCTGATCGAATTGCGAATCATGCGGCCGGAGGGAGAGGCCCCATGGGACGGCGAGACGCCGGGCGAAGTGGAAGTGCGCGGGCCGTGGGTGGCGAGCAAGTATTATGAGGCGGCGGATCAGGCGCACCGGTGGAGCGAAGACGGATGGTTCCGCACAGGCGACGTCGGAACGATTGATCCCGAAGGAATCATGAAGATTGTGGATCGAACGAAAGATCTGGTGAAGTCCGGCGGCGAGTGGATCAGTTCTGTGGACCTGGAAAACGCGTTGATGGGGCATCCGTCGGTGCGCGAGGCATGCGTGGTGGGAGTACCGCATCCGAAATGGCAGGAACGGCCACTGGGAGTGTTGGTGTTGAAGGAAGGCGCTACTGCAGACGAAAGAGATCTTCGGGAGTTTCTGGAGAAACAGTTTGCGCGGTGGCAGGTCCCCGATGCGTTCGTGTTTGTGGAGTCGATACCGCGGACTAGCGTTGGGAAATTCAAGAAGATGGCACTGCGGGAAGAGTATGCGAATTGGAAGTGGCCGGACTAGGAGAAATGCGCCCGCGCACAGCCTGGAATGGCTGTGCCACAAGAAACGAGGATAAGAAAAGTTGCAACGTTAGATTGACGAGTCTCGACCTTGCCATCCAAGGACGGGACCCGCTCAAGTTCATCAGCGTTCTAGGGCGACAATCGCAAAGCAAAAAGCAGTTCTCTCGCCTGCGGAACTTGGGTTAGGACCTCGCCCGGAGGGTGGACTTGGCGGGCAGGTAGACGCGGCTAGGTGCGGTAGCTGGCGTTGATGCGGACGTATTCGGCGGTGAAGTCACAGGTCCAGTAGCGGGTGGAAGCGCGGCCCGCGTGCAAATCCACGACAATTTGAACTTCCGGTTCGAGAAGGCGATTGCTGGCGGCTCGCTCGTTGAATGCGAGCGGTTGGCCGGCGCGCAGAACGGGGATACCGGCCATGTGGATGTCGACGCGGCGGGGATCGAATTTTACGCCCGCACGGCCTGCAGCGGCAAAGATGCGGCCCCAATTTGGATCACCCCCAGCGAACGCGGTTTTCACGAGTGGGGATGTGGCGATGGTTTGCGCGATTTTGCGCGCGGCGGATTCGGTCTTTGCACGGCGAACTTCAATCTCGATGACGCGTTGCGCGCCTTCGCCATCCGCGACAATCTGCAAAGCCAGAGAGTGGCAGACTTCTTCGAGTGCTTTTGAAAAGGCGCGATGTGCAGAAGTGCCGGAGCGAATCAGAGGAGCGCCGGCAGCACCGTTGGCTAGCACGAGAAGGGTGTCATTGGTGGAGGTGTCGCCATCAATCGAGATGGAGTTGAACGTTCGCGCACTGACGTCGCCCAGTGTTGTCTGGAGTAGCGCGGGAGCAATACTGGCGTCGGTAGCAACGAAGGCGAGCGTGGTGGCCATGTTCGGATGAATCATGCCCGCACCCTTTGCGCAGCCAACCAAGTGAATGCGTTTGCGAGCCATCTTGAACCAGGTGGAAGCGGTCTTCGGGCGTGTATCTGTGGTGCAAATGGCAAGGGACAATTCGGCAAAGGAACGTGCTGAAGGACGGCGATTTTGGACCACGCCGGGAAGGGCCCGCATGATTTTTTCAATGGGAAGCGGAACGCCGATGACGCCCGTCGAGCAGACGAAGATTTCATTTGGTTTGCAGTTGAGACGGCGCGCGGTTTCTTGGATCGTTCGGAGCGAGGCCTGGTAACCCGCGGTACCGGTAGCGCAGTTGGCATTGCCGGCATTGATGATGGCGGCGCGCATGCGGCCCTTTGAGGAGCGGAGGTGCGATTTGCAGACCGTGACCGGCGCGGCGACAACGAGATTTTGCGTGAAGACGGCGGCGGCGGAGGCAGGCACATCGCTCGACAACAGGGCGAGATCGAGCGCGCCGGTCTTTTTCAGGCCACAGGCGGTAGCGGAAAAACGGAATCCAAGGGGCAGTGCAGATTCAGTGAGGGCAGGATTCATGGATGAAAGATCCGCAGGGCGACTGCCGAACTGTGGCTCATGGCTGTTTTTTCTCCAAGGAGGCGAGTTTTTGTTCGAGTTGCGCGATGGCAGAGCGAACGGATGGTTCGGCGGTGCCCCCGGGAACGCCTTTTGAAGCAATGGAGTTTTCAATACTAGGGGATTCGAGGAAATCAGCCGCAAACAGCGGGGAGATCTTTTGCACTTCAGAAAGGGAAAGCTGGCTCCAGGGCTTCGACTGCTTCTCGGCTTCGCGTAGAAGCTTGCCGACAAGATCATGTGCTTGGCGAAATGGGACGCCGCGGTGAACAAGATAGTCTGCCGCATCGGTAGCGAACAGTGTGGGATTGGAGGCGGCCGCCCGAAGACGATCGACGCGAAACCTCGTAGTGACGAGCGCGCCGACGGCAACGCCAAGCATGGCTTCTAGTTGATCGTAGGCGGCGAAGAGGGATTCCTTGTCTTCCTGGAGGTCGCGCTGATAGCCGGTAGGTAGGCCTTTCAGGGTGGTGAGAAGGCTGAACAGGGCGCCGGTGATGCGTCCCGTTTTGCCACGAAGAAGTTCCCATGAGTCTGGATTCTTTTTTTGCGGCATGAGGCTGCTGCCGGTGGAATATTCATCGGGAAGAATGAGGTAGGAGAATTCCTGGGAAGCGAAGATCACGAAGTCTTCGGCCAATCGGGAGAGATGCGTAGCGATACCGGCTAGTGAAAACAGGAAATCGAGGGCGAAGTCGCGATCACTGACGGCGTCCAGACTGTTGTTGGTGATGCGTGTAAAACCTAGTTCGCTGGCGAGGACGTGGCGATCGATTGCCAAGGAACAGCCGGCGAGGGCGCCAGAACCCATGGGGCAGGCGTCGGCGCTGGAAGCAGCGCTCTCCAGACGCGTGAGATCGCGAGCGAATGCTTCGGCGTGGGCCAACAAAAAATGCGAAAGCAGAATGGGCTGGGCGTGTTGCATATGGGTCATGCCGGCCATGGGGATCTTGAGATTGGCTTTGGCTTGCACCAAGAAAGTCTTAATGAGGGTGCGCAAAGCGTTTTGCATTTCAGCAACTGCATCGATAACGAAGAGGCGAAAATCGGTGACGACAAGTTCGTTCCGGCTGCGCCCCGTGTGAAGCTTCCAACCGAGCGGACCGAGTTCCTCGACGAGCGCTTTTTCGACAAAATGATGGACATCTTCAGCCTCGGCACCGAACGTGTCCAGCCAAGAGGGATCGGACTTTATGCGCGCGGAAATCTTGTCAAGGGCCGCAAGTGTCTGACTGTGTTCCGATGCGGAGAAGATTCCAACCGACTGCAACGATTTGGCCCAGGCGCGGTCGACTGCGATCTCGTAAGGGAGCAGGCGACGATCGAAGGAAAAGGAGCGTTGAAAGGCGTCGAAATCGGCGTCGGGCGCGCGCTCGAAACGTCCTCCCCACAGGCGGTCATCTTTGCGGTCAGTCATATTGGTTTTCAGTTCCGGGAAACCAGGAATAAGGTAAAAACAATTCGCTGCTGGGTTCCTGATTTCTTGATGACAGTTTGCTCGAGATCCTTCTCCGCGGGAAGCAGCCCCTCCCGGGATGACACAGGGACATCTGACCGCACCTGGCCCAACAAATCTCTTCGAAGACCTTCACAGTTGCCTCCATGGGGCGCAGCATGCTGTACCCTCGGGGAGAATCAGGCTTTGGAACCTCCGGCTTTGGCTTTCGGCCGAACAGTGACTGGGAGCGAGAAAAGATTGATGAAGCCTTCGGCATCTTTCGGATTGTATCGGCCCATGGTGAAACTGGCGAGATCGGCGCGATAGAGAGAGTAAGGGGAAAGGCGCTTGGTTACGTTGAGAGTCCCTCTCCAGAGCTTCAAGCCCACAGAGCCGGTGACACGCTGCTGGCTGACATTGAAGAAACCGTCGAGGGCTTCGCGTAGGGCGGTGAACCAGAGACCGTTGTAGACGAGTTCGGCGTAACGAACGGCCAGGGCCTGCTGGAAGTGTGCGGTTTCGCGATCGACAGTGAGGCGTTCGAGTTCGCGATGCGCAGCGATTAGGAGCGTGCCGCCGGGAGTCTCGTATGCGCCACGAGACTTCATGCCGACTAAACGGTTTTCGACGAGGTCGGTGCGACCGACACCGTTGCGCGCGGCAATTTCGTTCAAGGTGTTGAGAACTTCGATGGGACCGAGGGTCTTGCCGTTGACAGAAACGGGAGTGCCCGATTCAAAGCCGATTTCGACTTCTTCTCCTTTTTCGAGAGCCTTCTCCGGGGAGACGATCCACTGCCACATGGCTTCGTTGGGGGAGTTAGCAGGGTCTTCGAGTTCGCCTCCTTCGTGGCTGAGATGCCAGATGTTACGGTCGCGGGAGTAAATGTTTTTCTTGCTCTGCTCGACGGGAATGTTGTGCTTGTCGGCGTAGGCGATGGCATCTTCGCGGGAGTCGATGTCCCACTCGCGCCACGGAGCAATGATCTGAAGATCAGGGGCAATGGCCTTGTAAGCAAGTTCGAAGCGGACTTGGTCGTTGCCTTTGCCGGTACAGCCATGAGAAAGACCATCGGCCCCCAGCTTAAGAGCGAGCTCGGCTTGACGCTTGCCGAGAATGGGGCGCGCCATGGAAGTACCGAGAAGATACGTGTGTTCATAGACGGCCCCTGCGCGGAGAGTGGGCCAGATGTAGTCGCGGATAAATTCCTCGCGCAGATCTTCGACGTAGACGGAACAAGCGCCGGTGGCAAAAGCTTTTTTGCGGGCGGCTTCAAGGTCTTCCTGCTGGCCGAGGTCACCGATCATGGCGATGACTTCGCAGCCGTAATTTTCCTTGAGCCAGGTGATGATGATGGAGGTGTCGAGACCACCGGAATAGGCGAGAACCACTTTCTTCGGTTTGGGGCGTGGCTGAATCACTCTGATTTTTCTCCTAGACAGAACTGTAATGGGAGTTTGAACACGGGATCAAGTATAGAGAGCATGCAGAATAGCTTTCTGCACGTACATGCGATTTTCGGATTGATCTAAAACGATCGAGGACGGCGAATCAAGAACTTCGTCGGTGACTTCCATGCCGCGATGCGCCGGAAGGCAGTGCATGAATGCGGCGCCCGCAGCGGCGTGGTCCATGAGTGTGCGATTTACCTGAAAGGATTTGAACGTAGCACGGCGAACTTTTTCTTCGGCTTCAAAGCCCATGCTGGTCCAGGAATCGGTGTAGACAGCTTGCGCACCAGTGACGGCCTCCCGAGGGTCGGTGAAAAGCTCGATGCGCCCGCGGGTTTCCTTGGCGACGCGCTTGCCGTCGACTACCACGTCGGAAGCCGGGGCATAACGTGCGGGAGTGGCAATGCGCAGGTGAACGCCGAGACGCGCAGCAAGATAAATGAGGGAGTGGCAAACGTTGTTGCCATCGCCAACGTAGGCGAGTTTGAAGCCGCGGAGAGAACCGAACTTTTCTTCCAGAGTGAAGAAATCGGCCAGGGCCTGGCAGGGATGGAAGCGGTCGGATAGCGCGTTGACCACAGGGATCGCAACGCTATCGGCCATTTCGTCCAGTACGCGCTGTTCATAGACACGGGCGACGATGCCCTGGACCCAGCGCTCGAGATTGCGGGCGACGTCGGGAATGGATTCGCGTTCGCCGAGGCGCGCCTGGGTGTGATCGAGGAACACGACATTGCCGCCCATGCTCTGGATGCCGACTTCGAAGGTGACACGTGTGCGAAGCGAAGGCTTCTCAAAAATCAGGGCGAGATGTTTGCCCCTCAGGATGGTGGCGTAGCGCGCGGGCCGCGCTTTGATCTCGGCGGTGCGCTGGAGGAGATCGCGCGTGTCCGCAGAGGACCATTCTGCTCCGGTAAGCAGATCCTTAGCGATGGAAACGGGAATGGCGAGAGTTGCGGTCATCGGTTGATTCTCCTTCACAGAAAACTAGACTGAAGCTACCGAGGCACTGCAAGAGTGCGCGGCATCTTTCACAACACGGGTACCAGGCACAGCCGAAAAATCCGAATCAAGCACAGCAGGCAGATATAGATTCGGTGAGAGGGCGGCCGCGGCGAAATTTCCGCCAACGATGCGGACCTGACTGACGCCGCCTTCAAGGGCGCGCTTGGCGGCTTCCAACTTGAGGACCATGCCACCGGAGACAACGCGGGAATCGATCAGTCGATTGATTTGTTCGCAGGATATGACGGAGAGAACTTTGTCTCCATCGAGGACGCCGGCTACATCGGTAAGATAGACGAGATGATCGGCACCAATAAATTCAGCGCTGGCCGCGGCCATGTGGTCGGCATTGATGTTGTATAGCTCGCTGCCGGGGCCTAGACCAAGACAGGCAGCGACGGGAAGAAATTTTTCGCGCCAGAGAGACGCAAGAGCGGGAGTGTTGACGCCGGTTAGATAGCCTACAAAACCGAGACTGCCCTCGATATCGTTGTGGACTAGCGGAGCAGCGGTGAAAAAGTGCGCATCTGCCGCGCTGATCCCCATGGCTGGATAGCCCTGAGCGGTTATGGCAGCGGCAAGCTTTTTGTTGAGTAAGCCGGCAAAAACCATGACGGCAGCATCGCGAGTTTCGCGATCGGTGACGCGCAGGCCGGAGACAAATTTGCTTTCAATTCCCAGACGCTTGAGCGTGGCGGTGAAGAGACGGCCGCCACCGTGGATGACCAGAATTTCGTGGCCGTATTGGGCAAGTCTGGCAACGTGAGAGGCAAGCTCGATGACGAGCGCATCGTCTTCGAGTAACGCACCCGCAAACTTGATGACGATTCTCATAAAAGGCCGACCTGCTCCTCGATTCCAAGGGTGATGTTCAAATTCTGCAAAGCCTGGCCGGCGGCGCCCTTGCCGAGATTGTCGAGACAAGAGACAACAATCAGCTGCCTTCCGGACGCGTCCAGGGCAAAACCGATATCGCAGAAATTCGTTTTCACAACGTGCTGCAGTTCAGGAATGGTGCCAGCGGGCCAGATGCGGACCATCGGTCGGGCCGCAAAAAATTTTCGGTACACGGCTTCGACGGTCGCAGGAATGGTCGGTTGAGAGAGTGTGACATATATGGTGGAAAGGATGCCGCGAGCCACGGGGAGAAGGTGAGTGGTGAAAATGAGCTGGGATTCGGCAACGCCGGCATGCTCGAGGATTTCGGGGGTGTGACGATGCGCGAAAAGATTGTAGGCGCGAAAGTTTTCATCGACTTCGACAAAGTTAAGATCGCGACGGGACTCCTTGCCCGCACCGCTAGCGCCGGATTTGCAATCGCAGATGACCTTTTGATACGGCGAGAGGAGGCCAGCCTCTGAAAGCGGCCGAACAGCGAGGATAACGCTGGTCGAATAGCAACCGGGGTTGGCGATCAGCTTCGCGGTGGAGATCTGCGCGGCAAACAGTTCGGGAAGGCCGTAGACGGCCTCGGCGAGGCGGGACGCGTGAGGCGTCGGCAGTTTATACCAGCGAGAAAAGATATCGGCCGAGGCAAAGCGGAATGCGCCGCTGAGATCGATAACGCGCAGGCCGGCATCAAGGAGTATCGGGGCAAGATCGGCAGATACTTCAGGTGGCGTAGCCAGGAAGGCGGTGCCCGCAGTGCTGGAGATGACCGCGTCGGTCGAAAGAGGCTTGACGGGGGCTTCGCCCCAGCCGCGAAACTGCGGAAACATTTGCGACAGGCATCGCGCGCCATTGGTTTCGCGGACGTAGAAGGTGGGGCGAGGAACGACAGGATGGCGGACTAGCAGTGTTGCCAGTTCAAAACCAGTGTAACCAGTGACACCAATGACGGCGATGGTTTGGGGGTCTCTCATTTCACCTGAGCTTCGATTTTTTTCTGCAAAGATTCGCGGGCTTTGCGACTAGGAGTGATGATGAGGACGGTATCGTCGCCCGCGATCGTACCGGCGATCTCAGAAAATTTTGCGCCGTCAACGGCCGCAGCCAGCGGCTGCGCCCCGCTGGGAGGTGTTTTGAGCACCAGCAAATTCTCCGCGGGACGAATGTCGAGAAGGAATTCGCGAAGTGCGCGCGTAAGCGGGGGCACGGCAGCGGTTTCGTCCGGAATTCCGGCAACAGGCTTGTAGCCTTCCAGAGTCTTGGCGAGCTTCAGTTCGTGTAAATCGCGGGAAAGGGTCGCCTGGGTGACGCGAAGCTTCTGCTGAGCAAGGCGGCGGCGGAGTTCTTCCTGATTGCTGACACCACCCTGAGCGATGACGCGGAGAATCTGGCCGTGACGAAATGTCTTGGTAAAGCTCATATGCATATTATATTCAGTCGACTGTATATTTATACATGATCATTTGAGGAGCGTCAAACAAGAATTACAGGTAATCGTGAAGACGATAACGGGACGGTTGTGAGAATTGCATACGCGGGTGAAGGCAATCCCTTCCGGGAGAGCACCAAGGCGGTGAGCGCAACAAGCGGATGCAAAGAGGCTCGGAGAGGTGCAGTTCGATGAAAACCGCGAAAACAAAGGCGGGAAGCAAGCTCAGACGGAGGCGGCTGGACGTTCGGACAGGTAGCGGCGGATACACAAAGGGCACGAAGCCGCGGATACTGCTGGATTTTCGGCTTGAGGGGTGTTACGTATCTGCCATCACCTTTTTGGGGCCATGACCGAACTTTGCCATATTTCCGGGTGCAAACATGATGTTCCGGCCGCCCTGGCCGAGCAGAAACTTTGCGTTCTGCACTTCACGCTGTCCTTGGAAGCGAGCTGTTCGGAGATGAGGCGCGAAACCGCAATGGGAAATACGCCACATGAACGAACTCGAGAGATCATGGGATTTATCACGGAGCACGGCGAAAAGCTGGCGCGCGTGGCGACCAGCGGGCTGCACCTGACGGATGATCTGAAGGCCCGGGTATTGAGTACCTTTCTGACACTGATGAATCTGCGCGAAAACCTCGACCGTGCCGCGATGCGCTCGCCAAGCGGCCGTGGCGGAGTCTACCGGTAGGGTTCGCTACCCAGTTCAGGGCACACCCGAAAGCACTGGGATAAACACACCACAGCAAAAAAATCGAAGCGAGCAGCTCAGCCCCGGCCGTGGCTTTGCCTGAGAACCTGAAGCACAGACTAGCAGCGCTCGGGATTACCCGCGTTTTTTGGTATTTGCATTCAGGAGCCCAGGTATTTCGCATAGAGAGTGCGGGCTACGGCGGGATCTTTTGTGCCTTTGATGATGGCGCGGCCGTCGGCGAAGACGGTGAGCTCGTAGGGCGGAACTTGGAATCGAAGAAGGAAACCGTTCTGCCGGAGGCCGGGAACGGTGGCGGCCAGTTGGCGCGCAAGGACGGGTAGGTCCAGAGTGCGATGGCGTTCGTGGATCTGGACGGAATCCCGGCCGCACATGGTGATGTGAGGTTGCGCTTCGCCCCGGAGATAGCTGAATTCGCGACGAACGCAGACGCGACAATGAAGGGATCGTTCGGGAATGATGGACTGGAAACGCCCAGTCCAGATATCGGAAGAGATCAAGCGCCCATGGAGAGCGTCGGGCCTGCCGGCAAGAAACTTGAGAGCTTCGGAGGACTCCAGCGAGGCAATGAGATTGACGATGGGACCGAGAACGCCAATGGTTTCACAGGTTTCCTCGACGCCCATTGTGGCGGAGGAATCCATAAGGCAGGCGAGGCAGGGAGTTTGCCCGGGACGAACGGACATGGTGATGCCGTAGCTGGAAACGGCGGCAGCATAGATCCAAGGAGTATTTGTGTCGACGGCAAAATCATTAATTAGAAAGCGGGTTTCAAAATTATCGGTGCCATCAAGGATCAGCGGAAAGCCCGAAAGGAGTTCGCCAACATTGCCGGCGTTGAGGTCGGCGACGACACCTTCAATCTGCACATCGGAATTGACGGAGCGGAGGCGGCGCTCGGCGGCGGCGGCTTTCGGAACAGAGTCACGCGCATCGGATTCCTCGAACAGAGTCTGGCGCTGCAGGTTCGATGGCTCGACAAAATCGCGATCGATGATACGGAGCGTACCAACACCGGCGCGAACCAGCAGATTGGCGGTAGCGCCGCCGATGGCCCCACAACCCACGATGACGGCGCGGGAGGCAAGCAGCCGCTCCTGGCCCCCGGCGCCGATGCCCGGAAAGAGCACCTGGCGGGAGTATTTTTCAGCTAAGAGATGGCTCACGTAAAGTAGAATTTCCTATAGGGAACTCCCCTTATGATACCGCCAAAGGCTGCCGAAGAAGCAACGCGCGTGTGCTACGCTTCGTCTGAGTATAGAGAAGGATGAAAGCAAGCTGGGACAATGGGATACGGATTCTGGCGCTCCTGGGACTGTTGTTCGGAGCCGGGAGTTTGCTTGCTCAGGAAAGAATTCCCGAACTGACAGGAATGACGGCTGGCCCAAAGGTCCAGGCGGTACGACTGGTAAAGGAGGACGGCCGGGAAATTCCGCTGCCGGCGGGAGGATTGCCGATTGAGGTGGGAGCACCGTTGGAGCCGGAGAGGGTTGCAGCGGCAGTTCGGGTCCTCTACCAGACAGGTAATTTTGCGGACATCAAAGCGGTTACCTATCCGGAGCCAGATGGAGTGCGGCTGGAGTTTGTGGCCACGGAAAATCTGTTTATCAATCAAGTGCTCATCGAAGGGTTGACAGCGCCGCCAACGGATGCTTCGGCCGCGGCCGCCATGCAGCTGTCGCTCGGGCAGACATACCGCCAGGTGGATCTGGCGGAGGCAATCGCCCGTCTGCAGGAGGCACTGCGCGAAGAAGGCCTGTACGAGGCCAAGTTGGAAGTGGTGAAGCAGGCGCGCACGGAGAGCCATCAACTGGATCTGATCGTACACGTGAATTCGGGGCAGCGCGTGCGACTGAGCAAGATTGATCTGTTGAACAATACGGAATACCGTGATGCGGATTTGTTGGCACTGTTCAAGGTGAAGTCCGGGCGCGAGTTGACCACGGCGAGAGTACGCTCCGGAGAAGAACGGATACGGAAATTTCTGGAGAAAAAGGGGCATCTGAGTGGGCGAGTGTCGGCACGTCGCGGAGAGTACAACAAGGCGGAGAATACGATTCCGCTGACCGTCGAAGTGACGGAGGGGCCGAGGGTCCTTGTGCAGGTAGAAGGGGCGAAATTCCCGAAACGCGACCTGAAAAAATTGGTGCCGATCTATCAAGAAGGGTCGGTGGACACGGATTTGCTCGAAGAAGGCAAGAGGAATTTGCGGGAGCGGATGGAGCGGGAAGGATATTTTGATGCCCGCGTGAGCTACAGCATGGTGTCGAAGGAGCTGGAAGGAGCAAAGACAGGTTGGAAAGGGTCCGAGGAGACCATCACCTATAAGGTAGACCGCGGCGAGCGTCACAAACTACTGGAGATCGAGTTCCAGGGGAACAAATATTTCAGCACTTCCTTGCTGCGAAGCCGCCTGAACATTCTGGCCAGTTCATGGGCCACGCGCCCCAAGTTCAGCCGACGATTAATGGAGAATGATGCGTTGTCGATGAAGAATCTGTACGTGGCGAACGGTTTCCTATCTGCGAAGGTGGAAGGGAAAGTGCTGGACGACTACAAGGGGCACACGGGCGACCTGGTGATTCAATTTGTGATCGAAGAAGGGAAACAGACGCTGGTGTCGAGTCTGAAGATTGAAGGAATGAAGTCCATCGAGGAAGCCACGATCATGAGCGTAGTGGGATCGTCGCCGGGACAGCCTTTTTCGGATATCAACGTTGCAAGCGACCGGGACAATATCCTGGCGTTGTATTTCAACGAAGGATTCCCCAATGCGACGTTTGCGTGGACGGCGGAGCCGGCTGGCGGAGTGGAAGAGAAAACCAAGGGCAAGGCAATTACTGCGGAACTAGAGGTAGCAGCACGGGAAGGGGCGCCGAAAATCGCAAGGGCGGAACCTGTCAAACTGGTTTACACGATCGCGGAAGGGCCGCAGATACGAGTGCGGCGAGTCTACCTGACCGGCTATGACCACACGCGGCCGAAGGTAATCCGGCGAGATGTGAAGGTAAAACCGAACGAACCGTTGCGCGAAGGAGACGTCGTTGAATCGCAACAAAAGCTTTACAACCTCGGGATATTTAATCGGGTCACGATCGAACCACAAAATCCGAACGGGACGGATCCTGAGAAGGATGTAGTAGTGCTGGTCGAAGAAGCGAAGCGGTACACGATCGCCTACGGGGGAGGATTTGAAGTCCAACGGTTAGCCAGCACGACGGACCCGACGGGAGGAGAATTCCAGGCGGCCCCACGAGGAATCCTGGAAATATCGAAACAGAACCTGACCGGACGGGCAGATTCGCTCTCGTTAAAGATGCGTGGAAGTACGATTCAGGGCCGCGCACTGCTGGTGTACTCTTCGCCCGATACGTTTAATAGCCAGAAGTGGAGTACCCAGACGACGGCGTACGTGGAAAAGACACAGGACATCAATACCTTCTCGCAGGTGAGATATGAAGGGAACTTGCAACTGACGCAGCAATATTCGCCACGAACGTCGTTTCTCTACCGCTACGCGTTCCGGAAGGTGACGGTCAGCAATTTGAACATTCCGGCCGATGAAGTGCCGCTGTTCAACCAGCCAACGCTCGTCTCGGAATTTACGGCGACATGGTTCCGGGATACCCGAGACAATCCCGCCGACGCGACGAAGGGAACCTTTACGAGCGCGGACGTCAGCCTGGCCGGGACAGCGATAGGAAGCAGCGCCAGTTTTGTCAGGGTATTCGTGCAGAATTCCGGTTACTACCCGATAAAGCGGAATTGGAGTTATGCGCGATCAATTCGTCTGGGCATTTTACAACCGTATGCGAGCACGGTGTCTTTGGCGTTTCCCGCACAAACGACGCAACCGCCACCCCAAGTGATTCCATTGCCGGAAAGGTTGTTCAGCGGTGGCGGCTCGAACCTGCGCGGATTTGCGTTGAACCAGGCAGGGCCGCGCGATTCCATCACGGGATTCCCGGTGGGAGGACAGGCACTGCTGGTGATCAACCAGGAATTGCGTTTCCCTCTAAAACTCCCGTTCGTGCCTTCCGGATTGGGCGGAGCGTTTTTCTACGACGGAGGGAACGCCTACAGCCGGATCAGTCGAATGACTTTGCGCTGGTCCCCTCCGAAACCGGTATTCCAGACAGCGTATCCCGGGCTGCCGCCAGGCCGTTTCAATCCCACGCAGTGCATATACAACTGCACGAACGAGCTGAATTATTTTTCGCACACAGTTGGATTTGGATTGCGCTATGCGACGCCGATTGGGCCAATTCGTGTGGATCTGGGATACCAGATCAACCGGCCAACAATTGTGATTCCCTGCAAGAACAGCGCGGTATTCTGCCAGCAGGGAACGCATCTGCCGCACTTCCAGGTATTTTTCAATCTGGGGTCGAGCTTCTGATGGGGCAGTTCGCACAACGCCTGCTGCCTGTGCTGCTGCTTGCAGCCACCACCAGCTATGGGCAAGTGGTGGTGGACCGGATCGCGGCGCGAGTGGACACCGACGTCATTCTGCTGAGCGATGTTCGGGAGTTGAGCCGCTATCAGCTGTTCGTGGATGGGAAATCGGAAAGTGACCGGCAGATACTGGAGCGGCTGGTCGATCAGTGGATCGTACGCAATGAAGCGAACGTGAGCCGGATTGCCCAGCCATCCGATGAAGAAGTAGAGCGGAGCCTGACACGATTGAAACGGTCTTTCTCCTCCGAGGTTGAATTTACCGACCGGCGAAAGCAGAGCGGGCTGAGCGAGGACGATGTGCGGCGAATGGTGAGGTCGCAGCTGTATCTGAGCAATTATCTGGACACGAGATTCCGGCCATCGATTCAGATTGATGAGAAGGCCATTGAGGATTTCTATCAGACGCGCGTGATACCGAGAGCGCAGTCACGGGGACAGAATCCGCCCACGCTGGAGGCAGCGCACGACTTCATCCAGGAAGCGCTGGTGCAACGGGCAATCAACGAACAGGCAGACAAGTGGTTGAAGGAAAGCCGTTCGCGCGTGAGCGTGGAAATCCTAATGACGGAGGGACAAAGATGAGTAAAGAGTCCCGCCGGCAGAAAATAAGATGGCTCGAACATGTTCTATGGGTGCTCGGAACGTGGACGGCACTGGGAGTAGCGCTGGTGGTTATCGCGGTCGGAAGTGGACTGGCGAATCCACTGCTACGAAGACTCCTGATCGAACGACTGGAGACGCTGACGGGCGGGACGGTAGAAATTCGAACGGTGTCCGTGGGGTGGTTTTCGCTCGACGCAGCTGTAAAAGGATTGGTGATACACGGAACAGAACCGAAAGACACCGAGCCCCTGTTGCGTGTGGAGCAGGCAAAAATTGGATTGCGAATCGATTCATTCTGGGGGCGACGCGTATCGCTCAGGGAACTAATCTTGCAAGCGCCGCGAGTGCACCTGCGCGTTGAGAAAAATGGAACGAATAACCTGCCGACGCTGAAAGCCAGGGCAAAATCGACAGGACCACTGCAGGAAACGCTCCTGAAAATGCGCATTGGCCACCTGGAGATCGACGACGGTTGGATTCTTTACAACAATGTGCGATCCCTAGTTGCCGTGGAAGGCGGGGAGCTGCGGCTGAACGTGACGCGGGGAGGAACAGCGGAGAATCCTGTTTATCTGGGGACACTGAATTGGGATTCCGTGGAATTGGGGAGGCGACGCGATGTACCTGTCCCTGCAAACCTGGACGCAAAGTTCTCACTGGAGCGGGAAGGATTCGCGATTGAGCAAGGGATTTTGGATTTGGGCCGGTCCCACCTAGATGTTCAAGCACAAATGCCGAATCTGGAAGTGCCTGCGTTTACCTACCGTTATCGAGCGTGGCTGGATTTGTTGGACTTGCGAGAGGCGTTTCAAACACCCGAAATCCCGCTCGGAAGGATCGATTTGCGAGGCGAGGGAGCGTTTGGCGGGGGGAAAGTCCAGGGGAAAGGGAGTTTTGCGGGAGACAACATCACGTTGGGATTCGAGGATTTTCATTCCGCCAACTTATCGAGCCGTTCGAATTACACGTTGGATGAAAAGGGCGTGTTCCTCCCTGACTTCACGGCATACGCGCTGGGCGGCAGCCTGACTGGGCAGCTGACCATGAAGTATGAAGGGCTGCAATTCCACGCGGTGACAAAACTCCAAAACGTAAGGCTTTCTGAGGTAACACCGGCCATCGATCATGCGGGATTCCCGATTGATTCCATGCATTGGGATTCCGTGCTCAGTGCAGAGACGGTAGAAACCTGGCACGATAATTTCCGTGATTTTGATGTCGCGGCGACGCTGCAATTGGCAGAACCCGACGATTTGCGGGCCGGTCACATTCCGGTAACGGGAGATTGGAAAATGCGCTACCGGGACAATAAAAGTCTGCTGGAAATTTCTGCGTTTGAGTTCGAGACACCGACCTCCCGAGGGACGATTACAGGTGTGCTGGCGCCAAAAGATACCGCGCTCGATGTTCATCTGAAAGTAGGCTCGCTCGAAAATTGGAGCGATTTCATTCATGCACTGTCCGGAGATAAACCGGGAAGCGAAGAAGCGAAAACCCGTTACACAGGTTCGGTGCAATGGGACGGCACGATTACAGGGGCATCAGGCGGGCCGACATTTACGGGACATTTTCGAGGAGAAAATTTCCAATATACGAATGTGGCCCTGGATTCACTCGATGGAGACATGATTTATTCACCAAACGCGCTGTCGATCACGCACGGGCGTGCAACGCGCGGAGCTATGCAGGCCGGGATTGACGGAGAGTTGCAGCTGCATGATTGGGAATTTCAGCCTGACAGCCACTGGTCGAGCGAGATCAACTTGGAAAAAGTGCCGCTGGAGGGATTGGAACAACTGGCGGGATGGGAATATCCGGTGCACGGATTTCTGACCGGGCAATTCCACGGTCAGGGGACCCGAGCGGAGCCGGCGCTGACGGGGAATTTCGATCTGGCGGATGGCGATGTGTACAGCGTGGCGTTTAACCGGTTGCGCGGACAGTTGAATGTACTGCCGGATGAAGTGCGGCTTTCAAATGCGGAACTGCGATTCTTTGCTCCGGGCTCAGAAAGGAGCGGGGCCGGAATTGTAACGGGGAATGTGGCGTACAGGTACGCCGACAAGGCATTGACGACGGACCTGGTGGGTGCTTCGCTTCCACTGTCGAATTTCCGGAAGATCAAGTCGGCAGGATTGCCGGTCAGCGGGCAGCTGACCTTCCGACTGAAATCGAGTGGGCCCGCGACGCAGCCGGTGGGGGAAGGAACTTTCCGGCTCGTCGATCTGAGAGTAGGAAATGAATTGATTGGCAGTTTGGACGGAGATTTGAATTCGGACGGAGTAGAAGCGCACTTGAAGCTGAAATCGGCAATGAGCACGGGAGCAATTTCCGGAGATTTCGCGCTTGGATTGCTGGACCCCTTGCTGGTAGATGGAAAACTGTCCATTCAGAACATCAATCTCGATCCGTACCTGCTTTCGGCTCTACACCTCGAGAAATTCACGGGGCACGGAACTGCGGATGGCGACATCACCGTGAAGGGAGAATTGCGACATCCGGAAACAATAGTGGTGGACGGTAATTTCACACGTCTGGTTCTGACCTATGAAAGCGTGCAACTGGAGAATTCCGGACCAATTCATCTGACGTCAACGCGTGACAATTTGAAAATTCTGAACGCCCGACTGAAGGGGACGGACACCAACGTTGATTTGAGCGGCTCAATTCAATTTACGGGACGACAAACGTTGGCGTTGAAGTTGAATGGATCGGTGGATTTGCGGTTACTGAGCGCATACATCCCGGATGTGGATGTGGGCGGCCACGTGGATATGAACGCTTCGTTTGAAGGGACATTGGACCGGCCGCGAATTATCGGACGGATGAAGCTGGAGAATGTGTCGGCGCGCTCGCCGGATTTTCCGACAGGCTTGAGCAATTTGAAGGGAGACCTGGTATTCGATGCGAATCGGCTTTTCTTCGAGAATGTGACGGGAGAAGCGGGCGGCGGAATTCTTTCTCTGAGTGGCAGCGTGAACTATTCCGAGAGACCGCTGCGCTATGACATATCGGCAAGAACGGAGAAACTCCGGGTTCGGTATCCTGAGGGATTGAGCTGGTTGTTGGGGGGACAGTTGAGATTGTCGGGAACAATGGACGGGGGACTACTCTCGGGCAAGGTGATCGTGCAGCGAGTAAATCTGAACGAGGGCTTGGAATCGGCAGGAAGTCTGATTTCGAGCAAGGATTCGAGCAGTTCCAGCAGTTCGACGTTTTTGCGAAACATGCAATTCGACGTGGAAGCAAGTTCAACACCGGACGCGAGAATGGAGTGGCCGGGTGCGCACCTGGAAGCGGAAGCAAATTTGCGCGTTCGAGGAACAGCGGAACACCCAATCATGTTGGGACACATCCACGTGCTGTCGGGTGATCTGTATTTCCGTGACAACCATTACCGGGTCACGCGAGGCGATTTGAATTTTGCAAACCCGTTCCGGCTGGACCCGACGATCAACGTGGAAGCAACCACGAATATTCAGCAGTATGAGATCACCCTGAACTTTACCGGACAATCGAGCAAGATGAGTCTGTCTTACCGATCGGATCCGCCGCTTCCGGGCAACGACATCGTAACGCTGCTCGCGTTGGGACAGACGGGATCGGAATCGACGATAAGATCGGGAGGCGGAACGCAGACCGGGGCTACGGGAGCTTCCGCATTGCTGTCGGAAGCAATTTCTAGCCAGTTGGGTGGGCGCGTGGAACGGTTGTTTGGGATTACGAGATTTCGAGTAGATCCGGGGCTTGCGGGAATCGGGGCGACGGGCTCCAACCAGAATGCGGGTGCGCGAATCACCGTCGAGCAGCAGGTTACAAGGGATTTGTCGATCATGTATGTATCCAATGTGAGTTCGACGCAACAACAGGTGATCCAGGTGGAATACAACGTGTCGCGAAATGTTTCGGTAGTGGCGTTGCGCGATCAAAACGGAACGTTTGGCGTCGATATCAAGATCAAGAAACGTTTGCCGTAACCCGAATCAGGGGAAAGCTTGCAGAAGGAGACCGGGATCAGGGTTGATCCTGCTGCTGGGCGGCTTGCTGCGAGGGATCCTGCCCTCGGCGCTGCGGAAAGCGTCGCGGGGCATTGGCGCCGAGATGGGCATTCTGGCCTACCCCCGGATTTTCCTCCTTGGCCTGCCGGAGGGCTTCCTTAACGGCCTTGGTAGCCGTGGCGCGGCTGGCTTCCTGAATTTCGCGGGAAATCTTGGGGCCTTCCGAGGCAACCTTTTGCCCTAGCGGCGAGCCATAAAACTGGAGAAGCCCCTTGATCTCATCATCGGAGTAGTGCTTGTCGTAGATGGTCACGAGCTGTTCGGTTACTTGATCCACGTCAAATCTCTTCTCGTAATCGGAAATGACGGCGTTGACGAAGGTTTGACCTTTGTCGCCACTAGGAACAGAAGCAAGCAACTTCTCGCGGTATTGTTCGGCGGACAGGTTGACGGACTCCTGAACCTGATCTCGGGCGCCGACCAGTTCGAGAAGCGCGTGGATATCCGCGTCTTTGGCGGGATCGATAGCTTTCGCCTTGGCGGAGGAGACTTGCAAAGTAGTGGCAGATTGAGCGGAGGCTTCGACGGAGGTGGAGGAGGTGCCCTGGATGGCGAGGAAGAACGCCCCGATGTAGATGACAAGCAATGCGAGCACAGCCTTCATGACGACCTCCGGATGCAGGAGCGGAAGAACTCGAAGAATGAGTGTATGGAGAGGAAATGCGGCGCGCGCCTGTTCGAGAGTGCAGAGTTGTTGCGTGCGTCACTGGCCTTGGGGCCAGTTTTCCGGTAAAAGGAAGTTGGGATTGTAGGCGAGTTGGGCGGAGAACAGAACGTGATGTGGCGGGAAATGGCGAGAACCCGAGAAAGCCGAGCGGCTGGGAGCCCGGAGGAAGAATTCCGGGCAGCACGAGAGGCCATGATTGGGGAACAGATTCAGCGCCGTGGGGTCAACGATCGAGCTGTGCTGCGAGCCATGCGGACCGTGCCACGTCACGAATTCGTGGCTGAGGACCTACGAAACCGGGCCTATGAAGATGTTCCTTTGCCCATTGGCAATGAACAGACGATCTCGCAGCCGTATATTGTGGCTTTGATGACCGCTTTGCTCGAACTCAAGGAAACCGATCGAGTGCTGGAGATTGGAACCGGGTGCGGATACCAGGCCGCAGTGCTATCGTGCCTGGCGCGAGAGGTGCACAGCGTCGAACTGCTGCCAGAGTTGGCACGGTCGGCGGGCGAGCGAGTTCAGAGATTGGGATACGCGAATGTGGTCGTGCATTGCTGTGATGGGTCGGCGGGACTGGCAGAATTCGCACCGTATGACGCGATACTGGTTGCGGCGGCAGCGCCGAAATTGCCGGAGCTATTGATGGCTCAACTGTCCGCTAACGGGCGGATGATCGTTCCTGTAAAGGAAGGCGACCGGGAAACATTGGTGCACGTGAGAAGAAACGGAAGCGAGTTTGTGATGGAACGGAAGCAAGCTTGCCGCTTCGTGCCACTGCTGGGCCATCATGGATGGAGGGATTTGTAACTTCGATGAATACCGCCGCCCCGGAATTGTCGATTGTGGTTCCGTCCTACAACGAAGAAGCACGTTTGCCCGGCACGCTCGAGCGAATCGCGAACTACATCAAGACGCAAAGGCCGAACACCGAGGTGATTGTCGTGGATGACGGGTCGGTGGATGGAACTGCACGCGTAGCGGAAGGGTTCCGGGGAAAAATCGGAAAGCTAAGAGTGATCTCGAACGACGTGAATCGCGGCAAGGGCTTCAGCGTGAGAACTGGATCGCTCGCGGCAGTAGGCGCCGTGGTTTTGTTCACGGATGCCGACCTGTCTGCGCCGATTGAAGAAGCGGAAAAGCTGCTTGCGGCCTTGAGGGATTGCGACGTGGCCATCGGATCACGAGCGATGAATCGAGAATTGATCGAAGCTCATCAATCTGCGTTTCGTGAGTTTGCAGGAATCCTGTTCAATAAAATAGTGAAGATTATTCTTCGGCTACCATTCGTGGATACACAATGCGGCTTCAAGGCGTTCCGGCGTGAACGGTGCGATATTATTTTCCAGCAGCAAACCATCGAGCGATTCGGATTTGATCCGGAATTGTTGTACCTCGCGCGTCACCATGGCCTGACGACGGTGGAGGTTCCGGTACGATGGGCGCACTCACCAGCGACGAAGGTGAGCATGTTCCGGGACAGCTTACAGATGTTCGCCGACGTGTTCATGATCCGGTGGAACGGGCTGCGAGGCAGGTATCGGCGGGAGAAAGAAACCTTAACTTTATAACATAAAGTACTTGACACCAATTCCACTCCGGCGTAGGCTTCCCCCGTGGCTTCCACAAACCCCCTACCGTCGAACCGCAAGCCCATCCCCATTGATGCGCGTGCCGCCGACCATCTTCGCTATATCCGCGAGACCATGGAAAGCGCAGCAGAGTTTACCGCGGTACCGGGCTGGGGTGGCGTGGCGATGGGGATGACGGCACTGGCCGCCTCGGCACTGGCCGCCCGGCAGAGCACGCCCCGTGCGTGGCTGACCGTATGGCTCGCCGAAGTATTTGTGGCCGTGGCGATCGCGGCGCCAGCCGCGGCGACCAAGGCTCGGCGAGCGAACTCTTCCCTGTTTACCGGACCAGGGAGGAAATTCGTAATGAGTTTTGCGCCCCCCATTTTTGTAGGTGGGCTGCTGACCTTTGCCCTATTTCAGCTAGGAGTCACCTCGGCGCTGCCAGGACTCTGGTTACTGCTCTATGGAACGGCGATTGTCACCGGCGGCGCGTTTTCGGTGCGGGCCGTGCCGATCATGGGGCTCTGCATCCTGGCATTGGGAGCGGGGGCATTGTTTACACCCGCAGAGTGGGGAAACATATTTATGGCAGCGGGATTTGGCGTGGTGCAGATGGGATTTGGGTTGTGGATCGCGTTGCGATACGGCGGTTGAAAACGAATTCAGAAAGAGATTTTGTTATGACCAAGCCATCGACAGTCCGGCAGGAACGAACGGCGCGGGAAGAAGGTCCGCCAGCTGTGCGCAGCGTAGCGGGGGAACCAGTATCGGCAAGTCTGGACAGGCTGATACACGAGCGGATCCGACTGGGGATCGTGAGTGCGCTGGCTGTGAACCGTTCGCTGACCTTCAATGAGCTCAAGGCGCTGCTGAAAACTACTGACGGTAATTTGAGCGTTCATGCGAGGAAACTGGAGGAAGCGAACTACATCGTGTGCACAAAGTCGTTTGACGGGCGCCTGCCGAAAACAGAGTACCGACTGACGGCGTTGGGACGTCGAACACTAGAGAAGTATCTGGATCATATGGAGGCGTTAATTCGGGCGACGAGGGAGCGGTAAAAAAATTTGCGGTGTAACTTTATTATACAAAGTACATTGCAATAAGGAGCCGATGAATAACAGTCATGTGGATACAGAACAGCAAAGTAGAGCACGAGTTGCACGTACCGGTGACCACGGCGTCGACCATTCATGTAGCGATTATTTGCGACGGAAACGGACGATGGGGAACTTCGAGGGGTTTACCGCGTTCGGCGGGACATTGCGCTGGTGCGGAAGCGGCATCGCGGGTGATCCAGTGCGCTCCGCACCTGGGAATTCACACGCTTACCTTGTTCGCGCTGTCGTCGGCGAACTGGAAGCGACCAAAGGCGGAGATCGACGCAATTCTGGGGATTCTGGGCGAATATCTGTCGGCGGAAACGGAACACTGCGTGGACGCCGGAATTCGCCTGAGCATCATTGGGCGACGCGACCGTGTGCCGGCGGAGCTGCGCGATACCATTGCCAAGGCGGAGGCGCTGACAGTGAATGGAAAACGGCTGCACCTTCGGCTCGCAATTGATTATTCGGCGCGGCAGACGATTTATCAGGCGGCCGCCAAGTTTTACAAGGTGAAGGACCTGTCCAGTGAAGCGTTCGCAGATTTGCTCTCAGAACTGCAGCGCGGGGGTTCGACGGATGTGGATCTGTTGATCCGCACAGGGGGAGAACAACGAATCTCGGATTTTCTGCTCTGGGAATGCGCCTTTGCTGAATTTGTTTTCCTGGAGAAGAAGTGGCCGGATTTTTCGCCGGCTGATTTGCGTGACGCGGTGCTTGAATTTGAGAAACGCGAACGCACCCGCGGCGCGTTGCCAGAGAATTGTGGAGCAGACTGGTGCGCCCGTTGATGTCCACAAAAATTCAGGTCCCGCGGTTTTCCCCGATTGACAAATTATGAATGGTTCTCAGGAGGGGTGGGGATGAGCGAGTATATCCCGTCAATGACCTCAGTCGCAGTGTTGTGTTTCCTAGGCACCGGGTTTGTCCTGGCGGTATTCCTGCTGCTGGCCGTTTACGGTCTAATAAAAAGATCGCGACAACTAGTGCAGATTGCGGGGATCGCCGGCGGACTTGTACTGGTTTCCTATTGCGCGGTATTGCTGGTTTTTTCGGTATCCAGCCGCGATGAGGATTTGGCTGTCGGAGCGAAGAAATATTTTTGTGAGATCGATTGCCATCTAGCCTACCAGGTGGCCGCGGTATCGACAGACAAGGCAGTGGGAGGCGAGTCCGAACAAATTGTGAGCAGGGGAGAATTTGTGACCATAGAATTGCAAACCTGGTTCGACCCGGCCACGATTTCGCCCGGGCGCGGCGATGGACCGCTAACACCCAACAAACGCCTAGCAATCCTGACAGACAGCAAAGGACACGGATACACTCTGTCGCCGCGAGCAGGTGAAGTTCTCGGGGCAAAGCGAGTTCACTCGATCCCCCTCTCAACCTCGTTGCGGCCCGGCGAGTCCTATAGCTCGTACCTGGTCTTTGAGGTACCGTTGCGCGCACAAGGGCTGCGGCTCTGGCTGCGGTCAGAGGACGGACTCGGAGCCTTGTTGTGGGGAAACGAGTTGAGCCCGTTACACGGGAAGGTGCGATTCCGGCTGAACCCGGCGTTTCGCGCGACTCGATCCTCCCTTTAAGCATATATAATCCAACAACTTACTGTAGAGCGAACAACGCTTCTGCCCCGTCAGACGTTTGTCTGCTGGAGCTCGTCTATACCTCAGGAGAAGCGGATGGGTTTGGCGGGGATAGCGCAGTTCTGGGAACATAAAGGCGCATCAGCAGACAGCGAGGGGGCGCGGCAACGCGTGGAGACATTGCCGGAGGAGTCAGAAAACCAAGGAGGACCGGTTCGGTCCGCCAGTTCGGAGGATGCGGCCTTGGCGGCAGCCTGCCTGGCGGGAGATTTGACCGGGTATGAGCGCCTCTACAGGCGGCAAGGTGCGCGGATGAGAAACCTTGCGCGCAATCTGCTGGGTACAGCGAGCGACGCGGAAGATGCGGTGCAGGAGACGTTTCTGAAGGTGCAGCGCAGCATGGGAAGCTTTCGCGGACAATCGTCGTTTGTAACCTGGATCTTTCGAATCCTCGTGAACACCTGCCACGATTTGCGGCGCAGCCGGATGCGGCGAAAAGAATTGGCGCAAGCAGAGACGGTAGTATCAAATCAACGGCCGGAGATGCAGGCACCGGGAGCGCACCCGACCCTGCGGATGGCGCTCGAACGAGCCATCGCGAAATTGACGCAGCACCAGAGGGACGTTTTTCTGCTGTACGAAGTGGAAGGGTTCCGCCACGCCGAGATAGCAGGGATGCTCGAGATCACCGAAACGGCTTCGAAGAATACACTTTTCCAGGCGAAGAAGAGTCTGCGGGGAATGTTGGAAGCGCCGCGAAGTGCGGATGCGGGAGGCGCGAGATGAACGTGAATTGCATGGATCGCGAACAGATTTTCATGGACGGAACGGCGGAGGAGTGGGCTGCGCTCGACCTCCATGCCACGACCTGCACGGAATGTGCAGAGGAATTGCGGGCGTGGAAGGCGCTGGGCAGCGCGGCCGGAGAGTTGCGGGACTATCGCGAGAATCCAGCACTTTGGTCGCGGATTGAAGCTTCGCTGATCGCACAGGGGGGGGAGAAGCAGGCTCGTTGGTGGGAATCGCTCTTGTTCTGGCGGCACGTGCCGCTGGGGTGGCAACCGGTCTTGGCCGGAGCGATGGTGCTCGTGATGGCGTTGACAGGTGGATACCTTTTTCAGTATCGAGACGGCGGAACGGAGCAAGCGGCCAACGGGAAATTCTTGAAGGATCACAAACTCGCGGAACTAGAGCGCACGGAGCGAGAGTACCGGCGGGCCATCGATCAGTTGGCGACTGCGGCGAAACCACAACTGGAAGCGAACAGTTCCCCGTTGCTGGCGAGTTATCAGGAAAAACTGTTGGTGCTGGACAGCGCGATCGATGAACTGCGGCGAGAGGCGGGACAAAATCCGTCGAACGCACATTTGCGGTATCAGCTTTTGGCCATGTATCAGGCCAAAGAGGCCACGTTGCTGGAAATTCTGGAGACGAAATGATCAAGTTCATGGGAGTGAGAGCAGTTGCACTGATGGCCGGAGTGATGTTTGCGACGAATGTGCGGGCAGCGCAGGATACGGCGACACGAAACTTTGAAAAGACGTTGCCGCTGGCAGCGAATCAAACGCTGAGCCTCGAGAGTAAGTTTGGCGAAGTACGAATTCACGGCGAGAACGGTCGGGAAGCGAAAATCAGGGCGACCATACGGGCACAGGCGGGTTCGCAGAATGAAGCGAACAAAGATGTGGAGGAAATAAAGGTAGAGTTGTCGCAAGACGCCGAGGGGATCAAGGTGAAGACGGTGTACCCGGAAGACCGTCTGGTACTGCGGATTCACAAGGGATCTTCCTATTCGGTGGATTACGACATCGCGGTGCCGGTAGATGCGAAACTGTGGGTTAGAAGCGGTTTCGGGAATTTAGAAGTGCGTGGAGTGCAGGGCTGGGCGGACATTGAGAACGGTCATGGGCAACTGAGTTCGCGGGATTCGGGCTCAACCAAGCTGGTGAACTCTTTTGGCTCGATGGAAGTGGCGGGTGCAGCGGGGAATGTGTGGATCGTGAATAACAATGGATCCGTGAAGGTGTCGACGGTGAAGGGCGCGGTGGAGGTGAAGGACCGGTTCGCTTCGATTACCGTCAACAATATCGATGGGCAGGTGACGATTTCTGGAGGAAACGGGGCGGTGGAATTAACCGATGCGGGGACCGCGACAGTGAGTAACTCGTTTGGATCCGTAACCGCAAAGAACATTCACGGAAACCTGACGGTGAATAACAACAACGGACTGATTGATGTGGACACGGTCGAAGGATCGGCCACATTGACCGGTAGCTTTGGAGCGATCAACTTCGCGAATGTGACCGGGTTCGTAAGGTGTAACTCGTCGAATGGAAAAGTAAGGGGTGGACCAACAGGAAGCGATGCTTACGTAAAAACGACGTTTGGAGAGGTGACTCTGGAGCAAATCGGGGGCGCGGTTACGGTAGAGAATTCAAACGGAAATATCCTGACCAAGGATGTGAAAGGCAAAGCGGAATTCAGCACTTCGTTCGGATCGATTGAGGCAAGCGGGCTGCGCAAGGGAGTGAAGGCGACAACGGGAAACGGGAGAATTTCACTAAATGATGTGGGTGGGGAAGCTTACGTGAAGACCAGCTTTGGATCGGTAAACGTGCAGCGTGTGAATGGAAGCTTGCGGATAGAAAACTCGAATGGGCCGGTGATAGCGAGTTCGATCAGTGGCGATGCCACGGCAAAAATGAGCTTCGGGTCGGTAACACTGGACGACGTGGCGGGAACTATCGCGGTGGACAATCAGAATGGAGCGGTGATGCTGTCGGAAGCGCGGACCTCTCCAGGATGCAAGGGAATTACCGCGAAGACCTCGTTTTCACCGATTCAGGTGCGTATCGGGGAGGGCAGCAACTATTCCGTGACTGCGCGAACGTCGTTTGGGCGAATCAACAGCGAACTGCCGATCACGACTAGCGGGCAGCTGGGCGGAGATTCGTTAAGTGGAAAAATAGGAAACGGCGGGTGTACGCTGTCACTGACGAATTCGAACGGGAACATCGAGATTTTGAAATTGGCAAAGTGAACCGTACCGGCTTTGCACCGACAGGCGGAATGTCAAGACGCCACCAATCCGGGTGGCCACCCTGAGGTGGCCGCTACCTTCGGGCTTGCCGGGCGCGCTGCATGGCGAAGGCATTCTTGATCACGCGTGTGGCGGTGGAACTCAGATGGTATTGCGTGAGTTCGTCTTCCGTGGCATAGGCAACGTCGGTAACATCACTTCCGGCGCGCGCTTCGCCAGAAATTCTTTCGCATAAATAGTCGACAATCACAAAATGGAACTTAGGGCCCTCGAGATTCCTGGGATTGGTTTCGTCGGGATCATGGTAGACGCGATCGAAGACCTCGATCAAATCGAGCACGAGCACCTGCAATCCAGTTTCCTCAAGCAACTCGCGAGCGACGCCATCCTTGAGCGATTCGCCCAGTTCGAGATATCCACCGGGGATGGACCACTGACCGCGGAGAGGTTCGCCGCCACGGCGGATCAGAAGGGCGCGCCCCTGTTCAATTACCACGCCGCCGATTCCGACTACCGGCCGATCCGGATATTCCCTGCCCATGAACTTCCTTTTCATTCCAGGCGTTTGTAAGGTTACACTGCAAAAGAGTGGTTCCCTTGCGGGGGGCCACCTGCGTATATAATAGCTGGACCGGGTTAACCGCGTCTTTGGCGGGTCGCCGGATTAGATCATGTCGGAGGGATGGAGTCGTGCTCCGTTGCCCAGAATGTGCCGTTGAAATAGACGTGGACGAAGATGAAGTGGAAGAGGGAGAGATCCTGAGCTGTCCGGAGTGCGAGACAGAGCTGGAGGTATCTCAAACGCATCCGGTAGCACTGAAGCCGATAGCGGACGATCTCGAGGAAGAAGAAGACGAAGACGATGAAATCGACGAGGAAGAGGAAGACGACGAGGACCTCGACGACGACGGCGATATCGAGGATGACGAAGAGGAAGACGAGAAAGAAGAGGACGACGACGAGTAGCATAATCGCCCGGCTGTGAGAGTAACGTTTCCCTTCCGGAAACCATCAAAATGATGGAGTTTAAGGGCTTTCCCATCGCGCAACTTGCATGCGAACACCGCGAACATTTCTGATTGCAGGCATTTTCTGTGCGGGGATTAGAGCAGCCGCCCAGCAGCCAGCGCCACAGGCACCTGTGCAACAGAGTTCACCCGCTCCGAGCTCGCAGCAGGGTGAGTCGGGTTCAAAAGGCAAGGCCAAAAGGGGAATACCGGGTTACGTAATCCTAGGCACCGTGTTCAACGAAAAGGCTCTGGCCTACCCCAACGCGCGGGTGCAAATACGAAAGGAAAATGAAAAAAAGTACCGTTGGGAGACCTACACGAATTCCAGGGGAGAGTTTGCGGTACGAGTGCCAGAAGGACAGGAATATGAAGTCTTTGTGAGGGAAAAGAGATACAAGGAAGTTTCCGTGAAAGTTAACGCAAATGCGGGCGAGCTCCAGGATCGACTCTCCATTCGGCTGGAAACAGCAAGCCAGGATAAGGGTGGAACAAAGAAATGAGAAGCCTGCAAAGGATTGGATTGCTCTGTGTGGTACTGCTCGTGGTGACAGGAGCGGCCAGAGCGCAGGGAAACAAGAAAGAAACGCAACTGCGCACGGTGAGCGGCCTGGTGACGGACAAGTCTGAGACCCCCCTGCCTGGAAGCGTGGTTTTCTTGCGGAATATGCGGACCAACGCGGTGAGCAGCCGGTTTGCGGACAAAGATGGAAATTACCGTTTCAGCGGCCTGGACCCGAACGTGGATTATGAGGTGCACGCCGAACTGGATGGAGCGAAATCACCGTCGAAGACCATGTCCTCTCTGGATAGCAGAAAAGAGATGGTGTTGAATTTAAAGATCGATAAAAAGAAGAGCTAGAAGCGAAGTACCTTCTGGAAACTTCAAGTATTCCTTGCGAATTAATCGCAAATCCCTTCGTTTACACTGAAGAACACGGGCAAAACTGGGCCAAAACCCAGTGAATCAGGAGATAGATAGGAATCGAGTGCGAAGACGGATACTTTACTTTTTGGGGCCCCTGCTGGTCGGTACGCTGACTGGAATGTGCGCGAACTCTGTTGCGGAAGCGCGCCCCGTGCAAAGCGCGGCGGCTACCGGGCAGGCCAAACCCACAAAAAAGGTGACAGAGCAAGCAGCCTCCATCAAGGGAACGGTCACAAATACCCAGGACAATGTGGCCACCGGTGTGGCCGGAATAACGGTGAAACTTACTCGAACTGGATCGACGGGAGAACCACGGAGTACTGGAACAGACGAGCACGGTGCTTATGAATTTCCAAATCTGGAGCCAGGAACTTATACGATTTCAATCACATTGACAGGATTTAAACCCGCGACGAAAACCGTGACCTTGGCGGCAAAGAAGCAGGAGGTAGCGGATTTTTCGCTGCAACTGGACGTCGTTGCTGAAAAGGTGGAAGTAAAGGAGACAGCGACAGCGGTATCGACGGAGAGTGCCGCGGCACCGCCCGCCACGGTTACGAATTCGGAATTGAAGAGCATTCCGACGCCACAGGAAAAAGTGAAGGATGTCCTGGAAATTACTCCCGGGGTGATTAAAACGCTCGACAAAAAATTGACCTTCAGAGGTGCGGACGAGAATCAGAGCTTATTGCTTGTAAATTCTGCGCGAACCACGGACCCGGTGACCGGAAGCTTTGGTGTGCCGATCCCAACCGATGCAGTGGAATCGTTCGCCGTATATAAGACTCCGTATGACGCGAGCCTGGGGAGTTTCTCTGGTGGATTAACAACCATTGAAACAAAGCCGCCAGGAGACCAATGGGGATTTAAATTGCGCGGAGTGGTTCCGTCCGTACTCGGGAAGAACGGAAGCATGGTGGGCATTTCGGAAGCCATACCGGGAGTGGCGTTTGATGTTCCGATCGTGCCGCACAAACTCTTATTGTCGGAAGTTTTCCAATACGAGATGAAGAAATCGACGATTGAGGGATTGCCGTGGCCGTATGACATCAGCAAACGGCAGGGCTTCAACAACTTTACCACCATCGAGGCGATACTTTCGCCCAATCATGTGTTTACCCTGACGGTAAATGCGTTTCCGCTGCGCCAACAGCACGTGGACATCAATGCCCTGGTGCCACAACCGGCTTCCAATGATCTGAACCAGAGCGGGTGGGCGATTGGCGTGAACGACAAATACCAGTTCGAGTCTGGGGCCATTTTGGGTGTAGTGAGCCAGTACATGCGTTTTGACAGCAATGCACATGGCCAAGGCCCGGAAGACATGCTGATTACGCCGGAAGGATACGGCGGAAACTACTTCAACACTTGGTCGCGCAGAGGAAAAGAGTTTCAAGCGGTACCTTCTTACCAATTTTCGAAAAAACGGTGGCACGGCGAACACGAGATCCGCATAGGTGCGGACATCGACTGGCGCTCGTTTTTTGGAACCACGGGATCACACCCGATTCAAATCTTGAGGACGGACAACAGTCTGGCTGAACAAATTGTGTTTAATACCGTGCCTTCCGTCATTGCCTCGGACAGTTCGATCGCCGAATTTGTGCAGGATCACTGGGTGTTCAATCCCCACTGGAGCGTTGACCTCGGTGCTCGACTTTCATCGGAAACCAGTGGGTGGTCAGCCGCTCTTGCGCCGCGAGCGGGAGTAGCCTGGTCCCCGGGTAAATCCGGAAAGACGGTGATCCGCGCAGGCGCCGGAATATTCTATGGAGTGCTGCCGCTGCTGGCGGCGGATTTTGCGGCAAACCCGAATCGTACGATCACGGACTACGACACAACAGGCGTCCCCCTAGGCCCTTCCGTCAGCTACACGAATCTTTATGTCGGGAAGCAGAATCCGCTGTTCTCAGGCTCGCTGCCGGAGAAGCCGAGTACGACTCCACGAAATGTGACCTGGAATGGATCGGTTGAGCGTGAACTTTACAGGGATATGCGCTTGCGGGTGAACTATCTCGACAGCCACACCACATACTTGTTTACTGTGGTTCCCTTCACCGCGGCACTGGACGGCGAGAATTCGTACATGGGACTGACAAATACGGGGTCATCGCACTATCGCGAGCTGGAAACCTCACTGCGCTACACCTTTCGCAAACACGACATGGTGAACGGATCGTACATCTGGAGCCGGTCGCGCGGCGATCTGAACAGTCTCTCAAATATCTACATACCGTTTGCCGCTCCCGTGATTCGGCCGAATGCCTACGGCATTCTGGCTTCGGACATTCCCAACCGATTTGTGGCGTGGGGAATTTTCGCGCTGCCCTGGAAGCTGACGTTCAGTCCGCTTGTAGATGTGCACTCCGGTTATCCGTATTCACCCATCGATGTTCGGCAACAGTATGTAGGCACTCCCAACGGGCAGAGATTCGACCAATTTTTTTCTCTGGACCTGAAACTCTATCGGGAATTTCGTGTGCCCTTTCTCGGAAACAGGAGTGGGAAAGTGCATCATGTAAGGCTCGGAGTGTACACGCTGAATGTGACCAATCATCACAATTTCAATGCCGTATATAACAACGTGAGCTCGCCTAACTTTGGCACGTTTGCCGGATTCCTGTATCGCCATGAAGGAATGATCCTGGATTTCGTAGACTGATGGTCCCTGCCGGTTCAAATTCCAAAATCAACCCATGTTTTGTTGCTGGGGTCCGCTGCCCGCTTCCTTAGACAAAAGAGGCGAGCCTCGGGGGCAAAGGATGCGGAAGGCTTTCGGAACTATCTGAATTTCCACGGGTGTGTAACCAAGTAGTTCGCCATCGCCATGAAACAGCCTGGGCAGGTCGGTGTGAATGGTCAGGCGATGGACCGGGAAACGCTTCACGCGGGGCGAGCGAACTTCTCCCAGAAAAATGAGGCGCGGAAGGGCCTTCAGTAACTGCAGGAAGGGCATGTCTTCCACCAGGACCAGATTCAGAATGCCGTCGTTCGGGATGGCGTCCGGTGCGAATCGCAGGCCGGCGCCGTAGCTCGGGGTATTCAATACGGCGAGAATCATCGCGCTGGCTTCCAGAGGCTCGGGGGTAGCTTCGCGGTATTGCAGCAGGGCGCGAAACTTGACTGCCCTCCTGTCGGTCAAGGCCCGGGCAGCGGCAAGCAGATAGCGAAGGCGGCCCGTTAGCCTTCGAAATGTGGTTGAAGCGAAGTAGGCCGCTTGCGCATCGAGGCCCACGCCTCCCCCACCGGTGAACAGTTGTATGTTGCCGTCGGCGGTCTTCACGCGTACCGCGTCCAGGTGGCAGACCTCTCCCTCCCGGAGTAATTCGGCAGCACGAAGCGGGTGGTGAGGTAGACCAAGTGAATCCGCCAGATCATTGCCCCCACCGGCAGGCAGAATGCCCAGGATGGCATTTGGGAAGCCTGCCAAGGCATTCACGAGATCCTGGAAGGTTCCATCCCCGCCCAGCACGAGTAAGCGGGAATGGCCAGCTATAGCAGCTGCCAAGGCCTGTTCTTTGAGGTCGTGGGCACTGGAAGTGATGCGGAATTCGACGTTCCATTTGCTGCACTTCGCAAAGGCTTTGAGAGAGGGGAGGGAGTCAGCAGCATGCCCGCCACCAGCGACAGGATTCACGAAGACAAGATCAGGGCGAGAGGCAAAGGACGGAAATGGTTCCACTGGTTGGGTATGCTGCCGGACAAACAAGGGTAAGTCAATCGAAGGATGGAATTGCGGACGGAATGGTGCCGGCGGGGGGAATCGAACCCACGGCCTAGGGATTATGAGACCCTCGCTCTACCACTGAGCTACGCCGGCCAGACAGGCAATTCTCCATGGTATGAAGGAAGGCAAGAAGGTGTCAAGACATGGGGCAGGAGAGACCGAGCAGGAATTGCACAGAGAAAGTTGGTAGTACTTTGGTACCAGCCGCCTAGGACCTCGGTACTGTTGTTATCAAGAGGCACAGGACTGTAAACAAGAAGCTGCCAGAAGCGGGTGCGTGATCGCCATACGAATACAAGGCGAAAACGCGACCATGCTTTGTATTTATTAATTGGCGCAAGGACTTGGTGTGCCCTACTTGACACTATCCCCATAAAGGATAGAGTGTCTCCGTTCGTGTTCCTGTACAACGGAGGCACAATGTCACGAAAGCTTGGGGCGATAGCTCTTGCTTTGGCAATTCTGGTAGCCGGAATTGGGTTGAAAACGGTGTTGTCGGCCGGATCGGGAGCGGTACTAACCGCGAACGGCCCGGATCCAGTCCCGACAAAGAATCCGTGGCCAAAGAAGACCTTAATCACCAACGGGCCAGATCCAGTCCCGACAAAGAATCCTTGGCCGAAGAAGACGTTGATCACCAACGGCCCGGATCCAGTCCCGACGAAGAATCCCTGGCCGAAGAAGACGGTGGTTCAGGTAATGCCGGTAATCCGATAAAAGCGACGAACTTCGCTGAATAAATCGGACCCGGCAGAAAGTAAAAAGAAATGATGCCGGGTGCAATTGGATTAATAATTTGGTTCCTGGGGATAGCTCTGGAACTCGCCTTTGTGGTGTGTTCACTCGCGCGAAAATCCTTCCTTCGCTATTTGTTCCTGAACTTATATTTGATTTTCTGCTTGATTAGCAGTGTGTCGCGGTTTCTGGTATTGCGGAGTTATGGCCAGGATTCCGACCAGTACATGTATTGCTACTACTACACAGACCTGGTGCTGACGCTGGCTTTATTTGTAGCGTTGATCAGCTTGTACCTGCGCGTATTCGCGGAGTTGAAGGTCGGGCAATATCTCCACTGGGTGGCGATGATGGTATTGCTTGGAACGGCGATAGTCTCCTACGCGATTGTCGATCACTCGGCCGGGCAATTATCGACCAAGTTCGCCCTCGTACTCTCACAGAATCTCTACTTCGTTGGGTTGATTCTCACCTACATTCTGTGGGGGGCTGTGATGAAATTGCAGGAAACGCGCACACGCCTGGTGCAATTCGTGCTTTCGCTGGGGTTGTACTTCAGCGCCTATGCCGCCTGCTACGCTCTAGTGAACATGGCAGAAAAATTTGGCGTGGTGCAATACATGAGCCCGGCACTGGGTTGCTTGCTACCGTTGTCCTGGACCATCACAATTATTCGCCATACGGAAGAATCGCGGCTGGCAACGGCGCAGCTGCTGGCGGTGCAACGATGATGGCTGCCATCATCTTCGCGATATCGCTGGTGACGTTATTTATGTTCTTTGTGTCCTACTGCCGGTCGATGATGGCCTCGGCAGCCCGTCAGGAACTATCGGAAGAGGTACGGGACGTAACCGGGATACGAGAACGCGCTTCGGCGCAGGATTATACGCGGGTGGTGCAGATCCTGGAATTGTGCCCCGAACCGCCTGAGGACCGCACTGGTCTGCGCGCGGTCAGCTTTTATTATAGCTGCCTGAACATCGGTCGGGAAACCATCTCTCGAATAGTTCCAGCTTTGAAGTCGTGGACCGAGCAGGAACAGGCAGGTTGTGCGTATTTCGCAGCAGTGGCCCTCGATCGGCGCATCTCGTTCAATCGGGAAATGCTGGCTCAACAAGTAGACTCCTAAAGCCTACAGGAATTCCCTGCTAACTACTTGGCGACTTGTGAACGAGGTTGCCACGCCAAAGTTACCAAACAATGCTAATCTGAATCCGTCTACTCCTCACCGGAGTGAGCGTCCGCAGCGCAAAAATAGCCGGTGAATACCATATGCTCGCAGTGTGGCGCAGTACTCTCAAAGGGTGCTCGCCGTTGTATTTTCTGTGATACGTCTGAAACCACCCCGTTCAAGGAAGGGTCGACGGAAACCAAGGGTAATCTTGCGCTTAACGCGGTGAACGATGCCGAGTGGCGTGGAGAGCTGAACCAGCGCGTGCAGGCGTTCCGCGCGCGGCGCCGAAAATCCGGTGACCACGAAGCGCAGACGGAACTTGCCTTTAGCCAGGGGGAAGCGGGAACGGCAGCAAGTCTCGTTGTGGATGTTGCGGATTCCGCGCGCGGCAATCGACTGGTTGAGGATGATTTCTCATTTACGATCGCGATCGGACGGCCCGCCAAGAAACAGGAGTCGGATGCGCAGTATCTGATCGATGTTTCCTTACCACCGCAACCACATGTGGCGGAGAGCAAAATTAGCGAAGAAACGAAACTGCCGGAATACCACGGCATGTATCCGGTGGCGACCATCGATGAACGCCGCGGGGCCGCGAAGATAGATGCCGCCTGCCTGGCATTCGCCTATGGGGGATTCCTGGCCTTGTTTGGGTCCCTCGGAGGGCATTTCACGTTTAGCAAGCTAAATGCCGCCGTATATTTTTTTACCTTCGCGTTCGTTTATCTGCAATATTTCGGACTGTTCACGATTTTTGGCGGTACGACTCCGGGAATGATGATCCGAGGACTACAGGTCGTGACATTTTCAGGAGAGGAGCCGGCACTGCGGCATCTTCTGCTGCGAGCGAGTGGATACGTGCTGTCGGCGGGAACGCTATTTCTGGGATTTCTGTGGGCCTTGTGGGATGAAGACGGTTTAACTTGGCACGACCGGCTATCCGGGACGTACTTGCGAGCACCGGAACTCTTTCCGGAACTAGACGAGTCGCACCGAGCGGTCACGCGGTAATCTCGGCCACGATCATGCAATTCCTGCCTAGAAGATCAGGAAATGGCTGGCGCCGGCGTGGGAACTTTCTTAATCACCTTTTCGTCGGAAGCGATCTGACCGTCCCTGATGAAAATGACGCGATGGGCATGCTGGGCAACGTCCATTTCGTGGGTAACGATGATAATGGTGTTGCCCTGGCGATGTAGATTTTCGAACAGGTTCATGATCTCTTCGCCGGTCTTCGAATCGAGGTTGCCGGTAGGCTCATCGGCAAGGACGATCGAGGGATCGTTTACAAGCGCCCGTGCAATGGCCACACGTTGGCGCTGTCCGCCGGAAAGTTCATTGGGCTTGTGATGCATGCGAGGAGTGAGATCGACTCGTTGTAGGGCGAGTTTGGCCTTTTCCACGCGTTCCTCGGCTGGTGTGCCGTTGTAAATCAACGGGAGTTCGACGTTGTGAAGTGCCGAGGCACGCGGCAACAGGTTAAACGTCTGAAAGACGAAGCCGATTTCCTTGTTGCGGATATAGGCCAGTTCGTCGTCGTCAAGTTCGCTAACCAATCGGCCGGCAAGCCAGTAACGGCCAGTGCTCGGAGAATCCAGGCAGCCAATCAGGTTCATAAGGGTAGATTTTCCGGAACCCGAAGGACCCATGATGGCAACGTATTCGCCCTTGCGAATCTCAAGGTCTACACCGCGAAGCGCGTGCACCTGCTCCGAGCCCATTTCGTAAACTTTGGCTAAACCCTCGGTACGGATTACTACACCGGAGTCCACAAGGTCTTGGCGATAGGATTCAGACGTTGGCGTCTCTACTGGCATCTTTGGCTCCCCACAAGCGTTCCGTATCTACTGCTGGTCGTCCGTTTTCTTTGGCGCAGAATTATCAATCTTTACGGTGGAATCCGGTTTCAAGGTGCGCAAGGCTTTGTAGCTGCCGACAACAATTTCATCGCCGGGCTGCAAACCCTTGGTGATCTCGATATCGGTTACACCCGAGATTCCGGTTTCGACTGGACGGAAAATCGCCTTTTTCCCATTGATAACGAAAACTCCCTGGACTTCATCCTTTTTCGGATCGCCAGAACTGCTGGCCGGCGGCGCGGCAAGAGTGACACTGCCCTTCGATTCGCCTTTGGCGGCCTTGGCCGCTTCGTCC
This sequence comes from Candidatus Acidiferrales bacterium, assembly GCA_963741165.1. Taxonomy (GTDB): domain Bacteria; phylum Acidobacteriota; class Terriglobia; order Acidiferrales; family UBA7541; genus Acidiferrum. The sequence goes on from CAVUHB010000009.1 coordinate 143,847, forward strand.
AAATCTTTCTTGGAACGCACGGCGAGCGCCTGAATGGGTATGGCGACTACGTCTTTACGTTCCGCAGTCTTGATCTTCGCGGTGGTTGAGAGGCCAGGACGCAAATTCTCTGGCGGGCTCTCGAGAGTGACGACTACTTTGAAATCCTTCGCTTCTTGGTTGCTGGTAGTGGTCTGTGTTGTTGCCAGACCTGAACTCCGCAAAACTGCTTGCGAGCCAATTTCGGTAACTTTGCCTTTAAAAATCTTGCCCGGCACGGCGTCGATGGTGACATCCGCTTCCTGGCCGATCTTCACATTCACGATGTCGGTTTCGTCGACTTTCACTTCTGAAGTAACGACAGACATGTCAGACAAGGTCATCAGGAAACTGCCGTTGGCATTCTGAATTCCGGGGACAACATATTCGCCGAGGCGAACGGGGAGGTAACTGACGATTCCGTTGATGGGCGAAACGTAAGTGGTCTTCTGCAAAATATCCTTGGTGCGGACAAGAACCGCCTTGCTCTGGTCAAGCTGCGAGCGCACCACTTCAAGCTGTGCTTTTGCGGAAGAGACGTGGGCTTTTGCGGAGTCCGCGGCGGCGGCGGCAGCATCATAGGAAGTCTTGCGCTGGTCGAAATCCTGCTTGGGAATAAGTCCGTCCTTGTACAAGCCCTGGCCCCGGTCGTAATCGAGCTTGGCTTTTTCCAGATTGGCCTGGGACTGAATCAGATCGGCTTCCGAGGATTTGAAGCTGGCTTCCGATGCCTGGATGCTGGACTGATTTGAATTGATGGCAGCGGCCTGTGCCTGCACGTCGGCATTGGCCTGAACGTTTTCCTGGAGAAGGAGTTTGTCACCCTTCTTGATGTGATCGCCCTCTCTCACAATAATTTCGGTGATGCGGCCAAACCCCTGCGCGGTGATGTTTGTGTAGGTAGTAGGTTTGACTTCACCGGAAGCGGTAACTTGGGAAACAAGTGCACCCTGCTTGGCGACTTTTGCAGTTTGAACAGTGATGACACCTTTATTTGCCTGGTTAATGCTGTAGAAAACTATACCCGCCAGAACTGCTGCGCCGAGGATACCAATGCCGACCTTTTGCCACGTCTTCATGCGATTCCTTCCAAGATTCCCCTGCCAACCACCACGCGTGCCGGGGGAATTGTGAAGATAGATTGTCGTTCGCGCCTACAGGTAATACGCCCTAACCTGGGCAAATGTTTCGCCGGAGAAGCGAAACCGCTCGGTAGCGGTTTCGGAGCGGGAAGGTCAGAAGCGAGGTTCTGTACCCTCTGGGTCCTGCGGCGGCAACTTCAACTCTATTGTAGGTCCAAATCACAGGAAAAAAAAGAGTTGCAGATAGTCACCCCGGTCGACTTCACCGACCCATACTTCTGGAACATTAGACGCAGGCAATGGCAAATTGGTCAGTTCGAGCCTCAAACGAAAGCGCTAGACGACAAGGTCCCGTCCAGTTTGAGGGACGAGTTAGCCCGCGCGTATTTTCAATAACTTAGCCAGGTCTCCCGGGCGGCCTCCCTCCGGAGGTTCTGCAGGTCGCTAGAGATTGTTGCAACCTCGAGCGTGCATTAGCCCTGATTGCAGCGCACGGTGCAATCGTGCCCGTCCAGACGGCCATCGATCTCGATGGAATCCGGTCGCTCGGCGTCGTCAAGAGAATTGATGAGCACGTCGTAATGCTGGCTCCAAAAAAGGGCACGGCCTCGAAGGGGGCTAGCGAGAAATTCCTTCGAGAGATTTGGTCGGTCGTTCGGAGGGGAGTCGTCGGCTGTAAGAAGTGTGACCGGGCCCTGATAACCCTTACGGCGAAGCATGTCCGCGGCCGCGGGCCTGCCGCTCCTGCACCCACGATAAAGATGGAGGTCGGCAGGTTCTTTGTGAGAGAGGCGGGCACTTGCCTGGAATTTGTTATCTGCTACTTCTCTCCAATGAAAACGGTGTCACCCTCTCTTCGAACTTTCCAACAGGGAATCGGCTCGCATACCGGCGCACGGAGTACTTTACCTGTGCGAAGACTGAAGCAAGCGTGGTTCCGGGGGCAACGGACGGAATCTTCGACCACCAGACCTTCTGCAAGGGGGCCATGGTAATGCGTGCGGAAGGCGCCGCCGGCAAAATACTCTTCGCCGCGACGTGTCACAAGCACTTGTTCGCCTTCCGGGTGTCCGAGTACCGATTTGGCGCCGGGAAGATTTCGCACGGGAGACCCAGGTCTCAAATCGACTTCGGAAGTATCTTCCATGATTTGCTCTCCCTCCCCCGAGAGAATCTATGTTTGGCGAGCGAACTCCGACAATACCTGGATTACCTCAGTTTCTGCATCTGGCCTCAACGGACCTGCGTAGCAATGTCGATTAGCAGAGCGCGTTCAGAAGTTCGTTCCAAGCGGAAAGGTAGGCGCGAACATCCTGATCCGTGCCAGGAACAGAGCACACCGGACCGGCACCTACGATCGCTTCCCAGACACCACGATTTGCCAGCCAGATTCGAATCAGTCGAGTAAGCAGATCATCGCTGCAATCGCGGGCTTCGGTGGCATTGCGCACAGGCGCAGGCTGGAAGGTGTAGCCGGAACGGCAGGCGAGATGATGGATGTGCCAGGGAAGACCGACCCTGGCGACGGCCGCGCGCATGCCTTCGGCGAGGCGACTACCAAGGCGCTGGGTGTGCGCGTATGCTTCCGGCGTGAGAATTTCGAGCATGGTTGCTTTTGCCGCGGCGAGTGAGAGCGCGTTTCCAAACAGGGTGCCGCCTGTGGCCACAAGATTCGAACGCTCTCCATCCGGGCCTTTCTGTTGCGTCAGTAGATCTCCGATTCCCTCGGTCATGCCCCAAGCACCGAAGGGGACTCCTCCCGCGATTGATTTTCCTGAGGTAACGAAGTCCGGATGCAATCCCCACATTCTTGTCAGGCCGCCAGGACCCACAACCTGTGTGTGCGTCTCGTCGTAGGCAAGCAAGGTCCCCGTAGCTTTGGTAAGTTCGCGAAGGTCTGCATGAAAACCTGCCTCAGGAAGGATGAGTCCAAAATTGTTTGTGAGCGCTGGTTCGGTGAGAACGATCGCGATGTCGCGCCTTTCAAGCGCCCGCGTAATGGCCTCCAGATCATTAAACGGAACGACGCGCGTCTGCTCGATGACGCTTGCGGGCAAACCTCGCTCTTCGGGAACGAGCTGTCCATCAGGATTGAGTTCAACCAAGGTCTGATCGAAATGGCCGTGATATTTGCCGTCAAAAAGAAGGACTTTTTCGCGCCCGGTGGCAACCCGGGCGACGCGAATGATCTCCGTGTTGGCCTGGCTCGCTGAAAGCGTGTATTGCCATTTGGGCAATCCGTAACGCCGACCTAATTCTTCGGAGACGATGATCGCGTCTTCGACGGGTAACAGGAATTGATGGCCAAGCCTCATACGATCGGACACGGCTCGAAGGAGAGGCTCTGGAGAATATCCACAGAACATGGACATATCCGCGATGTTGAAATCACTGTATTCGAAACCATCTGCGTCAGTAAATCGCGCGCCATGCCCTTCAACGGCCCAGAGAGGCAGGTGATGATAGCTGCCGACGTGCCATGCCATGGGAACACCATTCGGCATGACTTGACGCCCCCGATGTAGCAACTCAGCCGACCTCGGACGAGCTTCGTGGAATCGCTTTTCTTCGCGATTCTTTAATTCGCGAACCAGGCGATGATTAACGGTTGGAGCATTTGGATGCAGCATGAACTTTGGCCTCTGATTCGCGAGGCGCCACATCACGCAGAAGGCTGCCTCGTAGGGCATCGCTGGCAGAACATGAATTTCCAAATGAAAACTGTCGAGAGTCATTCTCCCCCCTCGACCCGGAACGCACAAGTTGCAGTAGCAGCGTTGAGGTGAATTGCCCCCTCAGAGAAAACTCAAGATGGCTTGCATTGTTTCATTTGGACGTTCTTCCATGACCCAGTGGCCAGTGTCCTTCCATAGGATGACGGTTACGTTTGAAGCGACGAGCTTCATCTGTGTTCCAAGCACATCTCCTCCGGATTTCTCACCCGCTATCGAGAGCACTGGCATCGTCAATTTCGATTGTTCCAATTTCGCGAAATCGTTGGCAGTTTGCGGCCAGGCCGCGAAGTAGGCCCACGCGGCGCTCATTCGTCCCGCACGGGAGTAGGCCGCGACGTAGGCGCTGCGGTCTGCAGCGGGGACAGAGCGCTTCTTGTCCGCAGCGAGATCGTTCCAGAAATAAGCGAAGTACGTTTTTTCACGCCCCCGCACCAATACTTCTGGCGTTGGTCCGTGAAAACGAAAATGCCACATGTTCGGGTTGTCGTAAACGTCTTCCCATCCGGGGACGCCAGGAAGAAAGGCATCCAGTACAACCAGCTTTTCTACCTCCGATGGAAATTGCGCAGCATAGGCGTAGGCAACCATCAGCCCAATGTCGTGTCTAACAACACGGGCCCTTTCCACGCCAAGGGATTTGGCAAGCGCATGAATTCGAATCGCTGCAGTTTTCATGTCCAATCCATCCTTCGGAATGGCGGAATTGCCGATTCCGGGAAGGTCTGGGGCAATGACCGTAAATTTCTCAGCCAATTGAGGAATCAGCGGTCGCTACATTCGTGAAGTTTGCGTGTAACCATGCAGCAAAATCACAGTTGGACCGTGTCCGGCAGTGAGGTAATGTAGTTTTATTCCGTCTACTTCCGCGGTGAGCGCCTTAATGCCTTCTGTACCAGGACTGTCTTTTGCCTTCACCGAAACCGACACCAGGAAAAAAAAGACAACTAGAACGGCCCTGACGGCCGAATTAGAGCACCCCCTCATACGCACCTCTCTCAAACTTTTCCTTTCGATTTTCGGGTTTTATCCTCTGCGTCAGCAGCAGACATTTTTACCATTTTGTTGATGCCTTCCAAGCTTCTTCTTGCTTCAATTCATAGGCCAAGACGTTTCGCGGTGCGCGTTAGCACTAACACCTCGGTCGCAAGGTGTCTGCGCCGTGCAATCGAAAAAGCGAATGAATTAACGAAAGCCGTTCTGGAGCAAGATGCCTTCTGGCGAAGTCTGACGGAAGGATCCATTGAGGTCACTGAACGGCAACAAGAGTTAATCAACCGTTTGTTAGATGGATTTGAAGGAAAATTCACAACACGGAAGTGGGCAAAGATAAAGAAAATCTCGCAGGACTCCGCGTTGCGCGATAGCCAAAGCTTGATTGAGAAGGGGATTTTGTAACAGGCCAATGGAAGAACAAAAGGCGCTGCCTACTCGCTAGCCCCGGAGGGCAAATCCATTTAGGGTTGTCCGGGGGTTGGGAAGCTGTGCGCTCGTCACGGCTGGGATGCCAGTGTCCCCCGAATTGACGGATTGGCGGGATCCTCCAAATAGGGAATCGAAGCACCTTCTAACGTGCCACGGTTTCCACCGTTGCAGCTCCGATGCATTTTGAAAATCCCTTGAATTGCCATTGTTCGGCCACCACTTCCCTCGTCTGGAAAACCGTCTCCAGAACGCGGGCCCCAAAGCCCAAAAAAGTTGGCGCTTGGACACTCGGCGGCGGTTTGCTAGACCTGACAGCAAAAGTTCGACAGATTCAAATGAATTTTGATGGTAAGCTATTGGAAGCAAACATGGAGAGGTGGCCGAGAGGCTGAAGGCGGCGGTTTGCTAAACCGTTGTACGGGCCAAAACCTGTACCGGGGGTTCGAATCCCCCCCTCTCCGCCATACGTTTTTTGCGGGCCAAAACACAAGCTATAATTGCCTAACCTCTGTAGTTCCTTCCGCTCACCTCGGCTAACGACGGCGAACGTTAACGAACGACTACTAAAACATACCCTAAAACGCGAGACGGTGAGACGGAAATCAAGAGCTTTCTGCCACCATCTTTTTGATGTGATCAGCAATTTGCTGGCGGTGAGAGAGCGTGATGCGGTGGTACCCGGTTAGGTGCGGAATAGCTATTGCGTCGCGCGTTCCCACATTGGCGGATTTTACAAGCACCATCTTTCCGTCACGCAGTAGCACCCTGCCTCTACCAAACAGATCGGCGGCACCGAAACCAATGAAGACCGTCACTCTTGGGTTGATGGCCTCTACCATTTGAATCACGCGAGGCGTACAAAATGCCCTAATCTCTGCACGCAACGCAGCCTCCACGTTTGCCTCATAGTGGTCCTTGGTTGCAAATGAAATTGTGGTCTTGCTAACCTGGGCTGAATGCCTCCATCGTAGTGCGGACCCGTTCTCCGAACCACGACCGGGTGCGGGCACGTCGCATTGGTGATTGAGTATTCTCCATCACTAATCTACTTACGCGAGATTTCTAATGCCTCGATTCGTCGCAATCCTACTCTTCTTTGCATCGCTGATGGCTCCTGCCTGCTTTGCGCAGCAAGTCCCGCTTCCACCGGAGATTGAGAATCCTCGTGTTTTGGGCGTCAACAAGGAGCCAGCGCACGCAACGTTGCTGCCGTATCCAAGCGAGGCTGAGGCGCTGAGCGGAGGTAAGTCGAGTTTCACGCAATCACTGAACGGGGTCTGGCAGTTCAGCTGGGTGAAGGAACCGTCGCAGCGTCCGGTCGACTTTTACCGTCCCGACTATCCCGCCGACAAGTGGGCGCACATTGAGGTGCCCTCGAACTGGGAACTACAGGGCTACGGCACGCCTATTTATGTCAACTTCACTTATCCGTTCAGCCGGAATGCTCCACACGTAATGAGCCAGCCCGATAAATCATGGACCTCCTACACTGAGCGGAATCCTGTGGGATCGTACCGGCGCACCTTTTCGGTACCCGCGTCCTGGAATGGGCGTGACGTCTTCGTCGTCTTCGATGGAGTCTATTCGGCGTTCTACGTATGGATCAACGGCCACCGGGTGGGCTATAGCCAGGATTCGCGTGTGCCGGCCGAATTCAACATTACGAGATACTTGAAACCTGGAAAGAACCTGATCGCAGTCGAGGTATATCGTTGGGCGGCGGGCAGCTACCTCGAGGATCAGGACACGTGGCGACTCAGCGGCATCTATCGCGACGTTACACTGGTGTCGCGGGCCCCTTTGCATGTTGAGGATTTCCATGTGCAGGCCAAACTGGACTCCCTATATCGCGATGGCCTGTTCCGGTTGAACCTCAAGCTGCGGAATGTTCAGGCTGCCGCGACCGCGACTGTGGAAACGAAGCTCCTCGATCCGTCCGGACGAGAAGTTGCCAGGCCTCAAACGCGACGAATCCAGGGGGCACAGAACGGTGAAGCTGCGCTGGAGTTCGAGCAGGTGATCCCGCGGGTGAAAGCGTGGTCGGCCGAAGAACCGAACCTGTATCAGTTGCTGATCACTCTGAAAGACGCCAGAGGCAAGGTCATCGAAAGCATTCCGTGGAGTATCGGTTTTCGCACCGTTGAAATCAAGGGAGACCAGCTGCTATTCAACGGCCGCAAACTGTACCTGAGAGGAGTCGATCGCCACGAATTCGATCCTGTTCGGGGGATGGTGATGACACCGCAGCGCATGCTCCAGGATGTCCTCCTGATGAAGCGCAACAACATCAATGCGGTGCGCACAAGCCACTACCCCAATGCTCCCGCATGGTATGCGCTCTGTGACCGCTACGGCATCTATGTGCTCGATGAGGCGAATAACGAGTCGCACGGATACGGTTCGGGGGAGCGGCAGCTCATTTCCGATGGCGAAGACTGGACCGAGAGCATGGTTGACCGCGGCCGCCGTATGGTCGAGCGTGACAAGAATCATGCCTCGATCTTTGCGTTTTCGCTGGGTAACGAGTCTGGTTTTGGCCGGAATCTGGACGCCGAAAGAGACTGGATCAAGACGCACTATCCTGAGTTCCCCGTCTCCTACGAGCCGGGCGGCAGCGCCGACAGTGACTTCTACGCGCCGATGTATACGACGGTTGCCCAGATTCCGGCGAGCTATCGCAAATCGGGCAAAGGCCGTCCGATGTACCTGGTGGAATACGCCTACTCCCGCGGCAACGCCACCGGTGACCTGCAGGACTATTGGGACTTCTTCGAGTCGCAACCATACCTGCACGGAGGTTTCATCTGGGATTGGCAGGACAAAGCCATCCTCAAGACCGGAAGCGACGGTAAGCGGTTTTATGCCTATGGTGGTGACTTCGGCGACGTCCCCAATGACGAGGACCAGTGCGCCAACGGTATTGTGGGGCCGGACCGGGAACCTCACCCCGCGCTAGCTGAGGTGAAGAAGGTCTATCAACCGATTCGGATCGAACCCGTCGATCTGGCAAATGGCAAGATCCGCGTCAGGAACAAGCATCTGTTCCGCGATCTCTCCTTCATGAAGGGCACGTGGGAACTCGAAGAGAATGGGGCGGTTGTTCAGCGGGGGACGATCCCGTCTCTGCACACGCCGCCGGGTCACGCCGAGGAAGTGGCTCTGGGCGTTGCGTACTCGCCGAAGCCGGGAGCGGAGTACTTCCTGAAGACAGAATTTGCGCTTGCTGCCGATTCGTCCTGGGCTCCAGCGGGCCATATTGTGGCGTTCGAGCAATTGGAAATGCCGAATTCCACTGTCCCCGTAACATCCCCTGACCTTGCTGCCATGCCGGCGCTGCGGGTCACAGAATCGGAATCGCAGTACGCGATTTCAAATGGACGTTTCACGGCCCGGATCAGCAAAATTTCGGGACGACTGGAATCGTATGTGCTTTCTGGGAAGGAACTGCTCAACGGAGGGATCAGGGCGAATTACTGGCGCCCGCCGACCGCCGACGACAACGGATACGGCATGTCCCAGAAGCTGGCGGTCTGGCGTGATGCGGGACCGAACTCCACGGTTAAGGCAATCGCATACAAGCAGCCGCAGCCACAATTGGTCTGGATGGAAGTGCAGTTGGCCGTGCCTGCGGCCGAGTCGATCCTGGAGTATCAATACGCGGTTTACGGTGACGGTTCGATCGAGCTTGAGAGCGTTCTCTCGCCCAGGGGTGATTTGCCAGACTTGCCGCGAGTAGGTACCCAATTTCAGATTCCAGGCGAGTTCAAGAACATTGCCTGGTTCGGGCGCGGCCCAGGCGAAAACTACTGGGATCGCAAGACAGGTTCACCAGTGAGCCGCTATTCCGCAACAGTCGACGATATGTGGTTCCCCTATCTCAAGCCGCAGGAGACCGGAAACCGCACCGACGTCCGCTGGGTCACCTTCACCAACGAGCGTGGCGAGGGCTGGAAGATCACGGGCCTGCCTCAATTTGACTTCAGTGCGTGGCCGTTCCGCATGACGGAACTCGACCACTTTGCTCCCTCGGGAGTACACGGGCATCGGCACCCTTCCGAGATTGAGTTCTCCAAGGACATCACGGTCAATATCGATTACCGGCAGATGGGAGTGGGCGGGGACGACGGCTGGGGCGCACGTCCTTTGCCGAAATACAGACTCGCGGCAACACGAGAATATCGCTACAAGTTCCGCATGGAGCCAATGAAGCGTCCTGAATAGCAAGCCATTCAATCCTGGACGTGCCAGAGCACCAGGCCTCCCGCGGGAGCCGTGGCGCTTTGCGCCTGCAGCGGAGGCAACCGCAACAGCGCCACCACCAGAACTCCTGTCGCTCGAAAACGATTTGTGAACATACAGTTCTGCCTCCGGTCAGGGAATTACCGGCGAGATCGCACTGCCGCAACACCGGTCAGTGCGATTCCGTGCCGGACAAGATATCTTTCTTGCTCAGACTGGCCCACATCATTCCATAGAGAGCGACGAAACCGAAACAGACGAGAGGAACGACAAATCCCAGTCGCATGGTGTGGCGGTCGGCGATGTGGCCCATGAACGGCGGAGCAATCGCTCCGCCGACGATCGACATGACAATCAGAGACGAGGCCAGCTTGGTGTGCTCGCCGAGACCCCGAATACCGAGAGCGAAGATCGTGGGAAATCCAACCGACATGAAGAAAAAAGAAGCAAACATGGCATATAAGCCCGCTTTGCCGCCGCCCATCGTAATCGCAACAAGCGCTACATTGATGGCCGAATAGAGCGCCAGGACGCGATGAGGCTGGAATTGACTGATGACCGCGCTGCCACACAAACGACCCAACATAAACAAGACGAATCCGATGCCGCCGAGCCATTGCGAAGCTTGCAGACGGGAAACGCCCGAAGCGTTTTCAATGACATAGTTGACGCAAAAGCTGAAAATGCCAGTTTGCCCTGCGACATACAGGAACTGAGTGGCAACGCCGAGGGTAAAGTGTTTGCGGCGGAACAGGTCCCAATTTCGTGAGACGACCAAGAAGGAACCGACGAATGCAACTACCAACAAGGCGTATTTCGTGGGCTGGAACAACGCTTCGTTCAAATGGATTAGCGTCCAGAACAATCCCAAAATTGGAGCGATGAAGAAATACAGCACTCCGCAGACGGCCGCTAGCGCGACGGCGATGCCGAGCTGCTGCAAACTTGTGGGTTTGAGCTGCCCTTGCTGGGAGCCCGACCCGCGGCTTTCATCCACCACGTGCAAATCGGGGACTGGCGACAGGACAAAGATAACCAGCAGCACGGCAACAAAAATACCAATGCCCAAATAGGGCGCGGTCAATCCGGAGTTGGCGTTTGCGCCTTGCGAGCCGGCAAATACGAAGTGCCCTCCAACAATCGGCCCAAGAATCCAGCCGACTCCGTTAAAAGTCTGCGCGATATTGATGCGAGTTGGGCCGCTCTCCGGCGGACCCAAAACGGTTGCGTAGGGATTGGCGATGGTTTCAAGGCAGGTCATGCCGGAGGCGATCACGAACAAGCCCAGGAGGAATGCCCAATACGTGCCGATATTGACGGCCGGAATGAACCAGAACGCGCCCCCGGCAATTAGGATGAGTCCCACGAGGATGCCGCCTTTGTAGCCGATTTTTTTCGCGATCAGGCCGGCTGGAATTGCCATGAGAAAGTACGCGAGATAATTGGCAGCTTGGACGAGGCCGGACTGTTCCTTGTTGATATGCAGGGTGTCCTGAAAATGTTTGTTCAGGATATCAATCATCCCATTGCAAAAGCCCCACAGAAGAAAGAGCGAGGTGATAAGGATGAAAGCTACGGCGAGGTTGGTGCCATCCGCCGTGCGGAACATCCCTCGACTCGAGCTTGTAGGATTAACGGTCGTGGTTGATGCGCTTATGCCAGTGTTCATCGTGTTCAGTCCAGAGAAACGAGGATTTTAGTAAATTGCGACGGATTTTCACTCCAGGAGCGCAAGGCTTCCGGAGCTTTTTCGAGCGGGACGATTAAGCTCACTGCCTGGTCGACGGGAAACTTCCCTGCTTCCAAAAGCTGGATAACGGCCTGGAAATCCTCGGGCTGGGCGTTTCTGGCGCCCAAGATATCCAGTTCTTTTTGGACAAAGAGCTTCGTTTCGTAGCTGACTGGTTCTTTCGCGTAGCCGATGTAAACGACTCTGCCGGTGAAGGCTACTTCTTCGACGGCTGCGCGAAAGGTTGTGGGATTGCCTACGGCCTCGATGACGACGTCAGGACCCAAGCCATCTGTCATATCCAGCAAAGCTTTGTGGAGGGGCTCGCGCAGCGTATTGATGGCGGAGTTTGCACCGGCGCGTTTGGCGAGTTCGAGCTTGTGGTCCTCGACATCAATGCAGATCGTGCGCGCGCCGCGAAAATGGGAGGCCGCCACAGCGCCGAGTCCGACTCCGCCACAACCGAAAATGGCCACGGTGTCGGTCGCCGTGACGCGGCCGCGAGCAACGGCATGAAAGCCGACAGTAAGAGGCTCGACGAGGCACAATTCTTTGGTAGCGAGATTCGCCGGATACAGTTTTTCCTGCGGGAGGACGATGAGTTCTGTCAGGGCACCGTCTCTTTGTACGCCCAACGTCTGGTTGAATTGACAGGCGTTTGGACGGCCACGCCGGCAGGAGGCGCATTTGCCACAGTTGGTGTAAGGAAAAACAGCGACGTCTGTGCCGACTTTGAGTCGGCTATCCAAGAAGTCGCCTTCGAGGATTGTTGCGGAGACCTCGTGGCCGGGAATGCGCGGGAAAGAAACCATGGGGTTCAATCCGCGAAAGGAATTCAGATCGCTCCCGCAGAGGCCAACCATACGAACTTTCAAAAGCACGCTGCCATTGGATTTGGATGGCTCGCGCACCTGTTCGATGGCAGCTTCTCCGGGATTGCGAATTACCAGTGCATTCATGTTGGATCCGGGGTCGCGGAAATTTGGGCTGACTTTGCCAGACCTCACCTGTAGCGCTGCGGTCTTGAAACAGGGTGAAGTCAGGCGACTACTTCTTGGAGCTCATTCGCTGAATGCTCTTCGAAGCGGGTTTGCCATCATACATAATCGTTGCGTCCGGACGCGAGCTAGACCCAACGCCGGTTCCATGCCCTGCGCTGACAAGCACAACGTGGAACGTCCGGTGTTCGAGGATTCCCTTGAAAGACCCATATCGCTCGCCGATGGTGACTGTTCGGGTCTTGTCGTCCCAGTGGATGGGAATCGTTGAATACGCACCCTTTTCATAGTTGTAGGTATCGCCTTCGTCTTCGTAGAGAGTGAAATCCGCATTCGCTCCGCCATAGATGCGGAGTTCAATCGGATCCGGCTTTCCGGCGGCGAATTCCACTGCAGGTCCGAAAGGAATGATAGAGCCCGCCTTGACGTAAATGGGCATGGTTTCAAGCGGAGCGCTTGCCGTGGTGTTCTGTCCACCGCTTAGTCGCTTGCCCGCCCAGAAATCAATCCATTGATGACCTGCCGGAAGATAGAGAGCGCGCTCTTTGGCGCCTTCTGTGGTGACAGGATTGATCAGCAGAGCGCCGCCGAACATGAACTGATCCGGAATGCCGGTAACCTTGGGATCCGAAGAGAATTCAAGCGGTAAGGCGCGCATGAGCGTTTCGCCGTTTTTGGTTACGCCCCACGCAGAGGAATAAATATAGGGCAGAAGCGCATATCGCAAATCGTCGTACTTGCGAAGGATTTGCTCAACGTCCGAGCCGTAGTTCCAAATTTCAGCGTTGGACTTATAGCCGTGAACCCGGAAGAGAGGGCAAAACGCGCCGTATTGGAACCAGCGCACCAGGAGCTCATGAAACGCCGGCGAAGTGTATTGATCGTCGGGTCGGAAGAAGCCGCCGATGTCCGTGGTCCAGTACGGCAAGCCGGACATGCTGAAGCTGAGCCCGCCCGGAATTTGGCGCCGGAAGGTAGTCCAGTCGGAGCTAATGTCGCCGGACCAAGAAGCAGCTCCGTTCCGCTGCTGTCCCGCAAATGCCGAGCGGGTCAGGATAACAACGCGCTTTTGATCGGTTGTGCCACGCTGCCCCTCGTAAATTGTTTTCGTTACATATAAAGGATAGGCGTTGCGGACCGAATTGCCAGAACCGA
>CAVUHB010000010.1:0-468924 GCA_963741165.1 Candidatus Acidiferrales bacterium
CAGGTCAACGGCCAGCCCGCCGCCTTTCTCGATGGCCCCGCCGGCACGCAAGTTCCCACGCAGGTGATGCACGCCATTCAAGGCTACCTGATGAGCGCCAACGCTAACACTGGTGGCGCGTTCCTCACCAGCAAGCGCAACGACCAGATGATTTCCAATACCCGCGCGGCCCTGGCCGATTTCTTCCATTGCGAAAAAGACGAAGTGGTTTTTGGCCAGAATATGACCACCATCACCTTTGCCATTTCGCGTGCCATCGCGCGCGAACTGAAGCCGGGCGATGAGGTTCTCCTCACGACGCTCGATCACGACGCGAATTTCTCCCCGTGGAAGGCCCTGGAAGAAAAAGGGGTGATCATCCGCCAGGTGGATATCCGGGAATCAGATTGCACTCTCGACCTGGACGATCTCAAACGCAAGATCAGTCCCAAAACAAAAGTTGTCGCTGTCACTTACGCCTCGAACGCCGTTGGAACCATCAATCCCGTTGCGGAAATAACGAAGCTGGCACATTGGGCCGGCGCAATGATTTTTGTGGATGCCGTGCATTTTGGTCCGCACGGACTGATCGACGTGAAGGCCATCGACTGCGATTTTCTGGTTTGTTCTCCCTACAAATTTTTTGGCCCGCACATGGGCACGCTCTACGGCAAACGCGAACACCTGCAGCGCCTGCGTCCCTATAAAGTGCGGCCTGCCACGGAGCAGGTGCCCGAACGATGGGAGACCGGAACGCAAGTCCAGGAATTGATCGCCGGAATCGGTGGGGCGGTGGAGTATCTTGCGGAACTCGGTCGCCATTGCGATCCTTCCGTGAAAACACGTCGAGAAGCCTTGTCTGCCGCGTACACTTCCACCGTGGCCTACGAAACGCGACTCATCGCTCGCCTGATCGACGGCCTGCAAAGCATTCCCGGCCTGCGCATATACGGCATTACCGACCCCAAAATGTTTGACCAGCGTTGCTCCACGCTTTCGCTGCGTATTGGAAATCACCACCCTACGGCCATCGCCACATTCCTGGGCGAACGCGGAATCTTTACCTGGGACGGGAACTATTACGCGCTGAATCTTACGGAGCGCTTAGGCGTGGAATCGCAAGGCGGCCTGCTGCGCATCGGCCTCGTCCATTACAACACCATGGAAGAGGTGGAGCGATTGCTGGCCACGTTGCGAGAATTTGTTTCCAAATAACTCCCCAATGGAAGACTTCGACCACTTCGAGGAACTAAGCGCCTGCAGGTATCTTTTTCTCCAAAACATTGGTGAACCAAGAACAAATAGTCTGAGAGTCGAATTGATCGAGGGCAACACTTCTCCAGTCGAGTCGCCAGTTGTGATTACCGGACAGGCATTAGGAGAGGCTTTTGAGATCGTGGTTGATGAAAGCTGTGCGCGATATGAACTCCATTGGAAGTCCTACGTTCTCTATCAGATTACGAATGAGTCTTTCGGTCGCGTCGAAGTTCCGCAGGAAGGCATGTCGCCGAAGGCGGCCAGTATCTATCGCTCCTCGAGTTTATTAGAATATGTTCTTCGCTCCACGAGCGCTTCCGACGAATACCCCGGAATGCTCGCTCACTACCAATTCATTTGTCCCGACCATCTGATTGATGTGATTTCCGCGGAACGGCCCGAGTGTCTGAGGATTTACCGGAAACTACGAGTGAACTAGATCTACAGTTTCTATTTCCTGAAAAGGTTAGGGGACCATGGCAAAACGACCAAAACCAATTGTACTCACAGTGCTGGATGGATGGGGATTTCGCGCGGAGACCAAAGGCAACGCAATCGCTCTCGCGCGCAAACCGAATTACGACGCGCTGATCGATAAATTTCCGAACACCCTGATCCAGACTTCCGGGCCCGCCGTCGGCTTGCCGGAAGGCCAGATGGGTAACAGCGAAGTCGGCCACATGAATCTTGGCGCCGGTCGTGTCGTGCACATGGACATCACGCGTATCGACCTGCTCATCGCCAACCAGCAACTGGATCAGGTACCGCTATTCCAGCAGGCCATGGAACGCGGCCGCCAGCGGCAACTGCACTTCATCGGATTGCTCAGCGATGGCGGTGTGCACTCCCACATTCAGCATCTCTTTGCTTTGCTGGAACTCGCCAAGAAGGAAAAAGTGGAGAAAGTATTTGTCCACGTCTTCACCGATGGGCGCGACACGCCTCCGAATAGCGGCCGCGATTTTGTGCGCCAGCTCCAGCAGAAAATGCGCGAACTCGGCATCGGCGAAATCGCCAGCGTCGTGGGCCGCTACTATGCCATGGACCGCGACAATCGCTGGGAACGCGTGCAGCTTGCCTATAACGCCCTGGTTCACGGCGTTGCAGAAACCAAGAGCAACGATCCTGTTCAGGCCCTGCAATCCAATTACGAGCAGGGAATTACCGACGAATTCGTGAAGCCCATCGTCATCACGCAAGGCACCGGGCCAAATGCGCCTCCTGTTGGTTTAATCCGAGATGACGACGCCGTGATTTTCTACAATTTCCGCGCCGATCGCGCTCGCCAGATGACCTTCGCTCTGGCTGCTCCGGATTTCGACAAGTTCGTGGACGAAAAGCGTCCCAAGAATCTTTTCTACGTGGCCATGACCAAGTACGACAAGAAGTGGTCTTGGCTGCAAGCCGTAATCACCCCGGAAAAATTAGAGCACATACTTGCGCAGGTATTTCAGGAACTGCAATACAAGAATCTGCGCTGCGCCGAGACCGAAAAATACGCGCATGTCACTTACTTTTTCAATGGCGGCGTGGAAAAACCGTTTAACGGAGAAGAGCGCATTTTGGTGCCCTCGCCAAAGGTAGCCACCTACGACTTGATGCCGGAAATGTCCGCTGCGGGAATCACCGATACTGTCGTGAAGGCCATCGAGAAAGGCGAATTCGACGCCATCATCATGAATTACGCCAACGCCGACATGGTGGGCCACTCTGGAAAACTTGAAGCCACCATCAAAGCCGTGGAATCCGTCGATGCCGGTCTGGGTCGTATTTATCAGGCGATGAAGCCGCGTGGCGGCGCGTGGATCGTCACCGCGGATCACGGGAATGCGGAAACCATGATCGACCCCAACACGGGCGGCCCGCACACCTATCACACCACCAATCCAGTTCCCTTACTCTGCATCACGGAAAACGATCAACTGAAACTAGCCCCGGGCGGCGCCTTGCGCGACATCGCCCCCACCATGCTCAGCATCCTGGGCGAACCGATTCCCGCCGACATGACTGGCCGCGACCTTCGTATCAAATGAGGCGCATACTTCACCTACAATGAGCGCAGAGCAAACAGCATGAGCCCACGCCCTACGCCAGAAAAGACCAAACTCACCATCTGCGTTTGGCACCCTTTCGATCAATGGCGTCCCAAGCCTGCCATGGCGGAAGCCATCCGCCAGCGTTGGCCCAGGCTGCTTGTCGTTCACTTGCCGGATTACACTGGACTGCCTCAGGAATTGCCGGACACGGATATTTTTGTGGGTTACTCGCTCCGACCGCAACAGCTCAAAGACGCCCTTAAACTGAAGTGGATTCACTCCACCGCCTCCGGCGTCGCACAGCTCATGTACCCAGAACTTCGCGATTCCGGAATCGCCGTCACTAACCCGCGCGGAATTTTTGCCACGCCCATGGCCGAGCATGCCATGGGGCTTCTCCTCGCCCTCGCGCGCAATTTTCCAGACTCCGTCCGCCATCAGGATCGCTCGCACTGGGGGCAACAGGAGGTATGGGACCAGCCGCAGCATTTGACCGAACTGAATGGCCAGGTGCTTCTCATCGTCGGATTCGGCTCCATCGGTCAGGAACTTGCCCGCCGTGCCAGAGCATTCAGCATGTCAGTGTGGGCCGTCAATCGCTCAGGCCAAGCGGACTCGACAGGGCTTGCGGACAAGGTAGTACCCGTCTCCAAATTGTCAGAAGTCCTGCCCCACGCCGATTTCGTCGTACTTGCCGCGCCGGAGACGCCCGACACCAGGCACTTGATCGGCGCCTCAGAACTTGCTTGCATGAAGGCCAGTTCCCGGCTGATCAACCTCGCGCGCGGCTCTCTCGTTGATGAAGCCGCCCTTATCCAGGCATTGCGGCAGAATCAATTGGGCGGTGCAGCGCTCGACGTCACTTGCGTCGAACCTCTTCCCGCAGACGACCCGCTGTGGAAAGCCCCACGCTTGTTCATCACTCCACACACCAGCGCCGTCAGCGACCGGCTATGGACGCGCCAAACTGAAATACTACTGCGGCTTCTGGATAAATGGTTTGCAGGAGAAGAACTATTTAACCGTGTCGATTTTGCGAAAGGCTACTGACTGAAAGCCTAAACTCAGTCGCCCACTCCACCTTTGGGAGCCTGATATCCTTCGCGGGCGTAGACCACAATTTTCTGTTTCTTGCCCTTTTGATCCAGTACCGTCAATGGGCCGCCATCTGGCGCCACCAGTTCGACTTTCACCTTTCGATATTTTCCGTCGGGCGTGTGGTTTGAAGGCGTGTATGTCAGGCTGTACTGATGGCGCAGGAACGCCGCCACCTCTCTCATAATTCCCGGAAGTTCGCCGTCGAATTGTGGGAACCATGCAAAGCCGCCTGTCATGGATGCAAACGTCTTCAACTGATTTTCTGCCTGCAGGAAATTCAACGTCGTCATACCACCCATCCTGCGATGCATCTCCAGGTAGTTGGAAATCGGTTTGTCCACACCAACAGCAAAAATCGTCACGTCCGTCTGGCGCAAAAGCTTCATCGTCTGGTCGAGAGTATGCTTGGAAAATGTGTCGACCCCGCTGGCAAATACCAGAATCGATTTCTTGCCCTTCACATCCTTTAACCGGTCAACGGTATCCAGCAAGGCATCGAAAATATTCGATTCGCTGAATCCGGGGAAATGCAGACTGTAAATGGCCTGCCGCACTTCATCTTTGTTCTGCGTAAAATCCACTTCCATGCGCGGTTTCATGTCAAACGTCACGAGGGCGACCCAGTCCTTTTGATTCAGATTGGGGAACAGCGCATCCGCCCAATATTTTGCCTGTCCGGAAAACCAACCTCCGAATACGCTGTCGAATTCCAACAGCACTACCATGGTTATGGGAGCTTCGCTCGGCGCAAAGTTGGTAATGCTCTGCGGCACGCCATCTTCCAGGATCCGGAAATTGTCTTTCTTCAAGCCGGGAATAATATCGCCATTCGTGGTCGTGGCAATCACATCCAGCGTCACCACCGGCACTTCCACGGAAATCGTCACGCCGGCATCTTCCGGCTTTTTCTGTTGCGGGGGAGCAGCTTTCTGCGGTGGCTTGGTTTCCAGTTGTGGGGGCGCCGTCGATTGTGGCCCTTCCGGCGCTTGGGCAGGCAGGGTGAGGCCCAGCAGCAAAAGGCCACACGCGACGACAACGCTCTTGCCCAATACTTTGCTAACGCTGTTTTTCATCGAATACCCCCCGAAGGTCCATCAACAGTATGATGCAAATCCTTGGAAATGAGTTTTTTCGACCCTTCGTCCCCGGTCCTCAGTGTCGCTTAGGCAACCCTCTGGCCGCTCAAACCGGGAGAATCGAATCGGCATGTTAGTATGTTTTTTTACCCGTTGCAAAATACATTCAGGCTGGGGGTGTTGTTTGATTTGGATCCGCGCGCGTTTCGCCCTTCTTCTATTCTTGATGTGCGGACCCGGCGCGTTTTGGCTGCCGGCTCAGATTGCCCAGAATCCCCCGGCGATGGGAATCCCCGCCAGCAACTCATTGGTCGGCGACACCGCTTCTCTGGCGAGGGAAGCCCAGCAATGGCTTGTGGATCTGATCAAAATTGATACCACCAATCCTCCGGGCAACGAACAGGCCGCCGCCAAATACATCGCTTCTGTCCTCACCAAGGAAGGCATCACGCCAGAGATTCTGGACGTCGCCCCCGGCCGCAGCGCTCTCGTTGCGCGCCTTCGCAGTTCCGTAGTTCCCGATCCCTCCAAGGCCCTCTTGCTCGTGGCACACATGGACGTCGTAGGCGTCGACCGCACCAAGTGGTCTGTTGATCCTTTCGGTGGCGTAATCAAGGACGGTTACCTCTACGGCCGCGGATCGTGTGATGACAAAGGGATGTTGGTGGCCAATCTGGCTGCCTTTGTTGCCCTTAAACGTGCCAGCGCTCACCTGAATCGCGACGTAATTTTTCTTGCCACTGCCGATGAAGAACAGTTCGGCGACGCCAGCCTCAAGACTCTCATCGCCAAATATTGGGACAAGTTCGCCGCGGCTTATGCCATCAACGAAGGCGGCAAAGTCGTCGTGAAAAACGGTAAAGTGCAATACGTCGCTGTGCAAGCCAGTGAAAAGGTGTCCATCAACGCCAACGTGATCGCCACTGGCCGTGGCGGGCATGCTTCCATCCCCACCAAGGAAAATCCCGTCGTGCATCTGGCCGCCGCTGTTCAGAAGATCGGCGAGTACAGCGCGCCCGTGCATCTGACCTCCATCACGCGCCGCTACTTTGAAGCGCTCGCTCCCATAGAAGGCGACGAAATTGGCAAATGGATGCGCGTCATCGATTCCAGTGACCGCGCGGATCATGCCCAGCGCGTCTTGTCCGACGCAAACCCAATGTGGAATTCCATGATGCGCGATACCGTTGCACCCACGATGCTCCAGGCTGGCATTCGCGCCAACGTCATTCCTTCGGAAGCGCGTGCCACACTGAATATCCGCCTCCTGCCCGGCGACAGTGCGGAAGCGCTCCTGAACGACCTCCGTAAATTGGTCAACGATCCCAGCGTGCGCATCGAACTGCAACCCGATGGCGGTCTGGCTGCGCCCAATTCCTCCATCGAGACTGATTTTTATTCCACGATCACCAAAGTCAGTGCCCAGGAATTTGGCGGTGTTCCCGTTTTGCCCTTTATGTCCACCGGCGCAACGGACTCTGCCCAGTTGCGTCTCCACAGCGTGCAGGCGTACGGCCTTCGCCCATTTCCATTGACCGAGGAAGATGATCGCCGCATGCATGGCGACGAAGAGCGATTACCGCTTGCGGCGTTTGCCAAAGGCGTCGATCTACTCACTCGCATCGTCGTGGAATTTTCCGTCGCAAAATAACCAATCGGTCTGATATAGACTAGAGGCGAGATTCGCTCATGAATTCGCGACATTCTAAGATTGTCTGCACGATTGGTCCGGCTACACGTACCCCCCGGATGATCCGCAAGTTGCTTGAAGCCGGAATGGACGTCGCCCGCCTGAATTTCTCGCATGGATCCCACGAAGAGCACGGCCAGAATATCGTCATGCTCCGCGAAGCTGCGGTTGCGCTGAAAAAGCCGCTCGCGATCCTCGCGGATCTGCAGGGTCCTAAAATCCGTACGGGTGCGCTTGCCGGCGGAACGAAAGTCCTGCTCCGCGCTGGTCAGAAATTCACCATCACGACTGCCAAAGTGTTGGGAGACTCAACCCGCGTTAGCACCATCTTCCGGCCACTGCCGCACGAAGTGAAACCAAAAGACCGAATTCTTCTGGCCGACGGGCTCATCGAACTGCACGTCGAAAAAGTGAAGGGCCAGGAAGTCATCTGTCAGGTGGCCAACGGCGGATTGCTCGGAGAACACAAGGGCATCAATCTTCCTGGGGTGAAGTTGCATGTTCCCGCTCTGACGGAAAAAGACCGCGTCGACCTGCGCTTTGCCATGAAACACGGCGCCGACTACATCGCCGTCAGCTTCATCCGCAGGCCGGAAGACGTTTTGCTCGCGAAGTCGCTGATCAAGCGCGCCGGAAGAGACACCCCGGTCATCGCCAAACTCGAAAAGCCTGAAGCCATCGAGAACCTCGAAGCCATCCTGACTGTGACAGACGCCGTTATGGTTGCACGCGGCGATCTGGGCGTTGAAATGAACCCCGAGCAAGTCCCTGTCGTTCAAAAAAATATTATTACGCGCGCGCGCGAGTTCCGGCGTCCCGTGATTACCGCGACGCAGATGCTCGAATCCATGACTGAAAATCCCCGGCCGACCCGCGCCGAGGCTTCTGACGTCGCCAACGCCATTTTTGACGGTACCGATGCGGTGATGTTGTCCGCGGAGACCGCCACCGGCAAATATCCCGTGGAAGCCGTCGGCATGATGGCGCGCATCATTCAGGTGGCCGAAGGTAGCATTCGAGAATACCCACGCCCGGCCACGCAAGAGCGTTTGAAGATTCCGGAAACCGTTGCTGAACTGGTTTGCCACGCTTCGCGCGAACTGCATATGCGGCTTATCGCGGTCTTTACGCACAGCGGATTTACCGCCCGGCTCGTTTCCCGCTATCGCCCGTTTGTCCCCATCGTCGCTTTTTCTCCCGATGCTGTCATTCGCCGCCGCATGGCCCTGATTTGGGGAGTAACTTCGCGCAGCATCGCAGATATTTCGAAAATCGAGGGGTTAGCCACCATCGCGGAGAAACGCCTGCTCGAGGAAAGATTCGTGAAAAAGGGTGACGTGATCGGCATCGTCGCCGGAACCCCCATGGGTATCCGCGGCACGACCAACTTCATGAAGTTTCACGTAGTCGGCAGCGCCAGTTAGCACCGCGGCCTATTTTCTGTCCTGTGTCGAGTTCAGTTTACCCAACTGTCTGGCCGCGACGGTGGCTCGTTGCGGTTCTTCTTCATATACACTTCAAACCGTTTGCGGTTTTGCTTGTATTTCCAGTCCGCCACTTCATTTCTCACCCGGAACAGGAATGATCCGCGCCGCAAGTACAGCCACCCGATCAGCATCCCGCCCAGGTGGCAGAGATGGCTCACGCTGTCTCCGGAAGCGCCCAGCGTGCTGAAGAATTCGATCGCTGCCATCACTGCGACAAACGGCCTCATCGGAATCATGACGGGAAGCGGGAACAGCCAGATCTGGCGATCGGGGAAGAGAATTGCATTGGCGATGAGTATCCCGAATATCGCACCGGAAGCCCCAATCGTAGGTGTGTCCGAAGGGTGATGTCCCCACAGCATCGGCGTCACTTTCACCAGAATGGTGATGATTCCGGCCCCCACGCCGCACAAGAAAAAGTAGTTGAGGAATTTCTTCTGCCCCCACACCCGTTCCAGTTCGCGTCCAAACATCCACAGCATCAGCATGTTGACCAAGAGATGGATGATGTCAGCGTGGAGGAAAAGATAGGTAATGGGCTGCCAGATTCGCAAGCCGGGAATGGGGCCCAGCGGCACCAGCCCAAACCGCAGCGTAATCTGTTGGTATTCTACGAGCTTTCCGAAGATAAGTTTGACGAAGGATTGAGCCAGGAAGACGCCAGCGCACGTCAATACCAGCAGCTTTACCGCAGGCGTGATGAACCCGCGCCAGTCGAAGCGAACTCTCGGCGCGCCGAACGACGTACCCATATCAGCAGTGTACGGCGGCCGGTGGCCGTCCGTCAAAAACAGTCTTTTCCGCGTGAGGAGTGTTTAACACGTCGAAGGTGTTTTCTTCCACGTCAGCGTGTGTTTCTCAGCGCGCCAGCGCCTCTTCTTCCTGTGGGTGTCCATCGTAGGCTACCTCTGCCGCACGATGATTGCCTGAAGGTTTTCCTGTATGGCCCGCGGCCCGGTTCTCTCGCTTGCCAGAGTCCAGCTTAAACTGCTCGACCAACTGCCGCAGTTGCTGAGAGAGCTGGGCCAGTTGATGCGCCGCCGGCAGCGACTGCCACGCGCTGGATGAAGTGTCCTGCGCCGCCAGGGCCACGCCACCAATGTTGTGCGCCACTTCTCCCGATCCGCGTGCCGCCTCGGAGACATTGCGCGCCATCTGGTTGGTGGTCGCGGATTGTTCCTCCACCGCCATCGACATCGATATTTCATTAACTCGCGTGATCACCCCGCTTATCGACGATATCGCCGCCACCGTTGCCTTGGCGCCGGACTGAATCGCTTTGTGGCGTCCGAACCTGCTAAAGCTCTCGCTTGAGCCATAGACAATTTTTGCTCGAATCCTGTTTGTCCAGTAAATCGCCGGCAGAAACCTCTCATTATGTAACCGCCGTCACAATAGTTTTTTCTTCCTTAGCCTGGAATTAATCCCATAGCTTCCTTTTGCATTGAAGTCCTTCACCATCTTGCTGATGAAGTGATTAGCAGAGTTCCGCAACTTTAGGAATCCCCGTTTGTGTCGCGCTTACATGCACTTGACCCGAGGAATGGCTTGACGATTCGAACTCTCATTAGCTATCTATCACTCCTCTTGGCCTTCGTGCTCTCTGTCGCTACAGGACCTTCCCTCGCCGTCGTCCTGAAGCTTGACGACAAGAATACCGAACCCGCTGTTGCGCCTACGGACTCCAAGCCTGTCCCCGGTGTCGCCGCTCATTCCGTGAATTCAACTGCGAATCACTTGGACAATTCAACGCCACCGGTGGTGCCGGCTCCACAATCATCCTCCTCCAAGCCAGAGGTTCCGGGAATCAGTTACGGTGTCGAGGAGCGATTCAGGTTTGAGGGTTACAACAACACCGATTTCAACAGCGCAAAACACGACACCTTAAACCAATTGAGAATGAGGACGCGCGCCTTCGTAGACTTTAATTTCAACGACTATTTTGAAGGTTACTTTCGTCTCGGTTGGGAAGGTGTCAAGCGAACCACCGACCCAGCCTATCCACTCTCGCCTTCGGGCACAGAGCAATCTTCTCCGTTTATGGCGGGAGAACTTTGGTTTTCCAGTGCATAACTGAAGCTCAAGAAATTTCCTTGCCTGCCGAATATGTCGCTGCAAGCTGGGCGTTTCGACATCATCAAGGGTGACGGTTGGCTCTTTAGCGATCCCAGCGGTCTAGACGGCTCGCGTGACGGATACACCAACGCATTCGATCTTGCCTATGTTCGCGGTCACTCCAAAATTGAACTTATCGGCGTCTACAATCCGAAATACGACGAATTTTTCCCCGTGGTCAATGCCACTCCAATTGTTGATCTCACAAATCCCGCCAACTCCGGCACCGTGAAGTATGCGATCCCTTCACAGGCGCAAGTTGGCAGGCAGTTGCAGGAGTGGGATCAGACGGCCATCGGCATCTACTATACAAATCGTGAGCGCAAGAACACGGACGTCGACATATACGGTTTTTTTAACAAATATTATGCTGATATTCGCCGACCTTCTTACTTCATGTACCTGCCCGATCGCCACTTTTTTCTTCTGGGTGGCCGCGTGTTTCAGCGCATGAAGCGTTTGCCCGGGGTGAGCGTTACGGCTGAATTCGCCTATGAACTGGGTACTGAAGACAGCATGAATCCCGCTTTCGCCAACTTCGATCTCCGGGCATTCGGCGGCTTCGCCTATGCGAAGAAGAGTTTTGACGCAAAGTGTAAGCCCTATGTCATTGCAGGATTCTGGGTCTTGTCCGGCCAGAATCCGAATAGCCGTACCGTCGGCAACTTCTCGCCCATCTTCGAGCGTTCCTTCAACACTTCGCTTTCAGAAAACGCACCCAGTTGGAGCGAATTCTACACTTCCTCTTACAACTATGAGCAAGGCATCTATGACTGGACGAATTTGAAGATGGCGCAAGTGGAGGCTGGGTTTACGCCGATGAAGCAGTTAACACTCGTGGGTGGATATGCGCACGTGGACTCGATGTATCCATTCGCCGTCAATCCTTACCATGCGCCGGGTTCAGTTTCTCCCTCCGCGCCTCCCACAGGGTATTCGGCGCCGGAGTCGGCCGCGGTCAACTGGCCAAAGCTCGCATGATTTACCGCATTTCTCCCAGCGTCCAGGGTTACATCAACATGGAGAAATTCTTTCCGGGCGATTTCTATGTTCCGCAGAACAGCGGCTACTGGTTCCGCTGCGAAATTAATTACCGCTTCAAAGAATTTCTGGCTTTCCCCAAATCAAGAAACTGATGAGCCATGCGAATCTCGCTGGCCCGCCAACGCTAGTCCAGTTTCTTGCGCGCGAAATAAAACAGTGATCCGGCCAGAAGCATGAACATAATCAGCCCGAACAGATTGCTCGTCGCCAGCGATCCCATGATCTTTGGCCCGAACGCAAACAGGTCTGGCCGCCACGGCAGCCGCAGCACCGCGGAAAACCAGTGTGGAACTCGGTTCGAGATTTCCGGGTCCTGCAGCAGGGCGATGATAATTCCCAGCAGGCCGAAGATTCCACCCGCGGCAATCAATCCGCTGGAGTAAAGCGCTCCCGGACTGGCTTCGCTGTCACCCTCTGCTTTTTCTTTCATGCTGGCTTCCACCGCCCAACGCACCAATCCTCCCGCAAACATGGCCGCGGTAGTCGCAATCGAGATATATAGCCCCGTGGCAAACGCCAGCGAACGTATTCCCAGGATTTCTACCGCAATCACCATTGCCACGCCCATCAGCACCAGCCGCCACGGCAGCCTTTGGTTCAAAATTCCGCTGATCACCGTCGCCATCAACCGCGCTTGCGGTGCCGGAGCCTTGTCGCTGCCAATTCCCTGCGCCCACTGGTATTCGATCTGTTTACTGCTGCTGTCGTACAGATATTCGCCGTCGGGAATTTCATGCGAGCCCAGCGAATTGATCAGCGCGTATGTTTTCCCCTTATATACAAACGATTCGCGTTCGACTTTCACGCCCGCGGGCAACGACTGCAATGTCACCGGGATCTGCGTCGGTATATATTTCTCCAGGCCCTTGTTCATCAGGTTCAGCGTCGCTCCGATCGCTACCGTCGAAATCGTCACGCCCACCAGCAAGCCCATCTGCTGCCAGAACGGGGTCGATCCAACAAGATAACCGGTTTTCAAGTCCTGCGAAGTTGCGCCCGCAATCGCCGCCGCGATGCAAACCACGCCGCCAATCATCAGCGCCAGCACTGCGTAATTCGGCGCCGTCCATCCTGCCAGCAGAAAGATCGCGCAGGTCGCCATCAACGTGGCAATGCTCATTCCGCTGATCGGGTTCGACGAATTGCCCAGCAATCCGCTGATGCGGCTGGCCACCGTCACGAACAAAAATCCAAACACCATCACAAAAACGCCGGCAAACAGGTTCTGATACCAGCGCGTCTCCGCTCCCTGCATCGGATGAAATGTCAGCAGCACCCACATCATCACCACGATCACGATCGACCCAAGAACCACCCAGCGCATCGGCGTGTCCCGATCTACACGACTTGCCGCCACTGCTCCGCCGGCTGCCCCCTCGGCCCGCACATCCTTCATTCCCGCGGTCAGCGCCGAAATGATCGTCGGCAGCGTGCGCAGCAATGTGATCAATCCCGCTGCCGCCACGGCTCCCGCCCCCATCGGTCGAATGTAGCTGCGCCAAATATCGTCTGGCGTCATCAGCGGAATCGGAATCGTCGAGGGATAGATCGCCGTGTTGCCCGCCAATTGCCCGTAGAATTTGATCGCGGGCATGATCACCAGCCACGACACGATGCCTCCCGCAAACAAGATTCCCGACACCTTCGGCCCGATGATGTAGCCGACTCCCAGGTACTCGGACGTGATATTCGCGCGAAAGCATGCGCCCGGATACCAGCTCGGCCGATTCTCCGGCTGTTCCGTCCACGCCATCACCGTGTTCATCAGGAACGTGTAAACGCCCCCAATTCCCAGTCCCCAGAACACGCGGCTGGCAAACGATCCGCCGCGTTCGCCCGCCACCAGCACGTCGGCGCACGCGGTGCCTTCCGGAAATGTCAGGTTGCCATGCTCTTTCACGATCAGCTGGCGGCGCAGCGGAATCATGAACAGTACGCCCAGCCAGCCGCCCAGCAGCGCCATCGGAAAAATTCGCCAGAACGTGAATTCCGAGCCGAAACCCAGGAAAATCAACGCCGGCAGCGTGAACATCACTCCCGCCGCCAGCGATTCGCCCGCCGAGCCCGTCGTTTGCACGATATTGTTTTCCAATATCGTCGAACGCCCGAACGCCCGCAAAATACTGATCGACAGCACCGAAATCGGAATCGACGCGGAAACTGTCAACCCTGCCCGCAACCCCACGTACACCGTCACCGCCCCAAAGAGCAGCCCGAACAGCGCGCCGAGGATCACCGCACGCAGCGAAAATTCCGTCGGGCTCTCCGATCCTGGTATGTAACTCCGAAATTCACTTGCGGGTGCCGTGGAACTCCATGGACGGTTGCTCACCGATTCCTCCCTGATTCCCTCATAGCCGTGTAAGCTCTTGAATACTTTGTGGCTGGATTATGCCGCACCCCAGCCCCCCAGAAAAGACATTCCTCTACCCTGAACGAAAAATTATCCGTCGGTTCTCTTGACATAGATTCCATTCCTGAGTATTGTGCGACCAAACCACGTAATAAGGTGGGTAACTGGTTACCGACCTTGCCCATTCCCTTCGCTCCCAGTCTGTCCGTACGAGACTGGCATCGGTATGTTTGCAAACGTCACTTTTGGAGACCCGCCTTGACGACTCGGCTCTGCACCAGAGTTCTGCTACTCCTCACCATTTCACTTTTCGTTCTTTCAACCCGCTCGGCAAATGCTGGCTCGGACGAATGGCCGGCCATCGATCCTGCCGACCTGAAAATGACCAGCGAGCCTTTGGCTCCCGGCGCCCCGGCAATCTATCTCCTTCGCCAGGTCGACCGCGACGACAAATCCAAAGCCTCCACCGAATACAACTTTCTACGCATCAAGATACTCACCGAAGAAGGCCGCAAGTACGGCAACGTCGAAATTCAATTTGATAAGCAGAACTATAACGTCAGCCGCATTCGCGCCCGAACCATTCGTCCCGACGGCTCCATCATCAATTTTGACGGCAAAATCTTCGAGAGCACCATCGTCAAATCCAAGAGCCTGAAATACCTGGCGAAGACCTTTTCCATGCCCGATGTCTCCGTTGGCAGCATTATCGAATACCATTTCAACTACGATTTTCAGGACACTTCGATCTACAACTCCCGCTGGATCTTGAGCGAAGAACTCTTCACCCGGCACGCCAAATTCAGCCTCAAGCCCTATGATGGCCCTGGCGTTTCCGTCCAGTGGGTTTCTCCCGCTGGGCTTCCGCCGGGAACTGTCCCCGCCAAGGACGGGCCAGACCAGGTCATTCGTCTGGAAGCGAACAACATCCCTGCATTCCAGATCGAAGATTACATGCCGCCGGAAAACGAACTGAAGTACCGCGTCAACTTCATCTACCGCGAAGGCGACCCGGAGACGAATTCGGACAAGTATTGGGCCAGTTTCGGCAAGAAAAAGAATTCTCAGGCAGAGGACTTCGTCAACAAGCGCAAGGCCATGGAGCAAGCCGTATCTCAGATCATATCTCCTGGCGACGCTCCCATGGTCAAGCTGCAAAAAATCTATACGCGTACGCAACAGATTCGAAATCTCAGCTACGAAGCGGATAAAACGGAGCAGGAAGAGAAACGTGACAAGCTGAAAGGTAATTCCAACGTCGAGGATCTTTGGAAAAACCAGTATGGCAACGGTAGAGACATCACCTGGCTTTTTATGGCTCTTGCCCGCGCTGCCGGTTTTGAGGCTCATCCCTGTTGGGTTTCTGCCCGTAACGACTATTTCTTCCGTCGCGAACGCCTCAATGGCGCCGAACTTGACGCCAATGTCGTTCTTGTCAAGCTCGACGGCAAAGACCTCTTCTTCGATCCGGGTGCCTCGTACGCTCCTTTTGGCCTGCTCCCCTGGATGGAAACCGGTGTCGTCGGACTGCAACTCGACAAGGAAGGTGGTAAGTGGATTAGCACTCCCTTGCCCCCGAGCGATGCCTCGCAAACCCTTCGCAAGGGCGATTTCAAGTTAACTGACGAAGGGACGCTCGAAGGTAAGCTCACTATTACCTGGACCGGTTTGTCCGCCATGTGGCGCCGCGTCGATCATCGCCATGACGATGATGCCAACCGCAAAAAATTTCTGGAAGACGATGTGAAGGAATCCATTGCCCTTGGCAGTGAACTCGAACTCATCAATAAACCAGACTGGAAGAGTTCCGACGTGTCCCTCGTCGCGGAATTTAATCTCAAGATTCCCGGTTTTGCCTCTTCTGCCGGACGCAAGGTCTTGCTACCCGCCAGCATCTTTTCTGCCAGCGAGAAGCACATGTTCGAGCACTCCGACCGCGTCCACGCCGTTTACTTCGAATACCCCATCAAGAAAATCGACGACATTACCATTGACTTGCCTCTCGGTTGGAAAGCCGTCACTCTTCCGAGCTCCGGTCGATCAGGACGTGAAGGCCGCCGAATTCAAACTCAGTGTCGAAGACCAGAAGGGCCTTCTCCACCTCCGCCGCGAACTTCGCAGCGACGTGATGATGGTTCCCAAGGATTCGTATGCGATATTGCGCAGCTTCTATCAGGCCGTGAGGACTCAGGATGACCAACAAATCGTCGTTCAGCCCGGCGGAGCTTCCGCCAGCAAGTAAGCACCGCACGCGTCCGGCTATTTCCTTCGCTCTGGCCATGGTCTGCGTCAGCCTCGGCGTGCTCTTTCCACTCGCGGTTCTCGCCGGTGACGCTCCTGCGTGGATGCACACGGCTGCCGCTGCCCCTCTTCCGCCGCATGACGAGAAGACCGACGCCGTCATGGTCTACTCCGAAGACGTCACCATTGTTCAATCGGAAGGCAAAATCAAAACCATCGAGCGCCGCGCCTACAAAATCCTCCGCCCCGGCGGTAAAGACTTTGGCTTGGCCGTCGCCGAGTTTGATGCCGACCGCAAGATTACCGGTATGAAAGCCTGGTGTATCCCCGCCCAGGGCAAGGATTACGAAGTCAAAGACAAAGAAGCCATCGACATTTCTCTGGCGGGTGTCGAGTCCTCCGAATTGGTGACCGACATTAAAGAGCGAGTCCTGAAGATTCCCGCGGCCGATCCCGGCAATGTTGTGGGCTACGAAATTGAAGTCGAACAGAAGCCTATGGTCCTGCAGGATTGGTGGAGTTTTCAGCACCGTATTCCCGTTCGTGAAGCTCGCTATTCTCTGCAACTCCCCGCAGGCTGGGAATACAAGGCCGTTTGGATTAACCACGCGGAAATCGTGCCAACGCCTTCCGGCTCGAATCAGTGGCAGTGGGTTGTCACCGATGTTCCGGCTATCAAGGAAGAAGACGACATGCCCCCCTGGCGTGGAGTTGCCGCTCAGATGTTTGTTTCGTTCTTACCACCCAGTGGCTCTGGCAAAAAGGGCTTTGAGACCTGGGCTGAGCTGGCACGATGGGAAATCACGCTTGCCCAGGGCCGTCGCGATCCTTCGCCCGAAATGAAGAAGAAAGTTGCGGAATTGACCGCCTCTGCACCAACCACTCTCGCCAAAATGCAGGCGATTGCCGCATTCGTTCAGAAAGACATTCGCTATGTCGCCATTGAACTTGGAATCGGTGGTTTGCAGCCGCATCCGGCGCGCGACATCTACGCAAATCACTATGGCGACTGCAAAGACAAAGCCACCCTGATGAGTGCCATGCTCAAGGAAATTGGTGTCGACTCTTATTATCTGGATATCAATACCACTCGCGGCGGCGTGACGGCCGCCACTCCGCCGCAACCGTTCTGGTTCAATCACGAGATCCTTGCCATTCGCCTACCCGAGGGACTGAACGACCCCTCGCTTATGGCCATCTACAATCATCCGAAGCTGGGCAGGATTCTGGTGTTCGATCCCACCAATGAAGTCACCCCCTTCGGACAATTGCAGGGCCAACTCCAGGACAATTACGCCTTGCTGGTTACCGATGACGGTGGCGAACTGATTCCTTCCCCTCAACTTCCTCCGACGGCCAGCGGTAATCGCCGCATGGCCAAGCTAAAACTCTCCGCCGAGGGAACTCTCAGTGGCGAGGTTACCGAGATTCGCCAGGGCGACAACGCCGCTCGCCAGCGCTATGCCTTGCGCTCTGCCACCAAGGATGCCGATCGTATCAAGCCCATTGAGTCGCTTCTTTCGCGTTCACTCGGCACCTACCAGATCACCAACGCCACGGTAGGCAATCTCTCCGTGCACGATCAGCCGTTTCAATACAACTACTCCTTCGTTGCCGATAAATACGCCAAGAACGCCGGCAATATGCTGCTGCTTCGTCCGCGCGTCCTCGGCAATTGGTCCAGCGACATCCTTGAGAAAAAAGAGCCGCGCAAATATCCCGTCGAATTCGATGGCCCCGTCAAGAATGTGGATAGCTATCTGATCGAAGTCCCTGCAGGCTACGAACTCGACGAACTTCCGCCGCCCTCCGACATCGAATATTCCTTTGGCAGTTACCACAGTAAATCCGAGTGGAAAGGGAATGCACTGCTTTACACGCGCTCCTACGAAATCAAGGAACTCAGCGTGCCGGTTGACAAGCTCGAGCAACTCAAGAAGTTTTATCGCGTGATCGCCACCGACGAACGAAGTACCGCTGTCCTGAAGCCAAAGTCCAACTAACAAACATCGCAAGGCTACATTTGAAGGGTTGGACCTTTGGCTCCCATACTCGCCTCCATTGCCGAATCGGCCTTTGCTGCTCAGAAATCCGGCCTGTTTTCCGTGTAGAATGCACCCGTCCGACGGAGGGCTGGAATGCGTTCATTGCCGAAGCATATTCTATGCTGTGCGCTGTTCATTATATTGTTCGCGCCAACTATTCTCTTCGCCAGCGACACCATCCTGATTCATGGGCACATTTACACGGGCAATCCCAGGGCTCCTTGGGCGCAAGCAATAGCCATCACCGGTACAAAAATTGATGCGGTTGGCACGGACGACCAGATCCTTGCGAAAAAACAGCCCACTACGCAGATCATTGATCTTCACGGCCGCACGGTCATTCCCGGCATCTCTGATTCCCACACGCACATGTGGCTTGGTGCAATGGTCCTTCACGGCTTCAATCTGTCGACGCCGGAATCCAGCATTACTCAGAACGATCCCGACGCGCTCGTGGCAAAAATCAGAGCGTATGCCGGCAGCCATCCCGACGAAAAATTTCTGTTTGGTCGCGCGGACTTCGCCACCGAGGTGCCCGGGACACCCACGCACGATCTGCTCGACCTCGCCGTTCCTGATCGTCCCGTCATCATTCACAACACTAGCGAGCATGCGCTCTGGCTCAACGCCAAGGCTCTCACCCTCGCGGGAATCACCGACCAGCCGGTCGCCGACCCAGCTGAGGATCGCAACATCATCCGCGATGCCAGCGGCCATCCCACCGGAGTCTTGCTCGAGTCCGCGATGGAGGTCCTGGAACGCTCTGTTGTTGCGCAGATGCCTCGTGAAGAAAAACTCGCTCTCCTTCGCGAAGCCTCGCACTTCCTCAATCGTTATGGTGTCACCAGCGTTGTCAACGCCACCGGCAGTCTCGCGGAAATCGAACTCTACGCGGCGCTGCGCGACAGCGGCCAGCTCACCGTTCGCACGCGAAATTCATTTGGCGCCGTTGCCGTCAACCATCACCTCACTCCCGAATTTCTCAACGATCTGGAGCAGGCGCGCAGCCGTTATCACGACGATTGGGTCTCCGCCAACCTCGTAAAGTTTTTTTCCGATGGCGGCAGCGGCTTGTTTCCTCCGCTGACTTACACTGCTCCTGAATTCAACAAACTCGTTCTCGAACTCGACAAGCGCGGCTATCAACTCATGTCCCACACCTTGCGCGGCGATACAGCTCACATGATCCTCGACGCCTA
The DNA here is from genome assembly GCA_963741165.1 of Candidatus Acidiferrales bacterium. GTDB lineage: Bacteria > Acidobacteriota > Terriglobia > Acidiferrales > UBA7541 > Acidiferrum. The sequence continues at coordinate 19,621 of CAVUHB010000010.1, forward strand.
CGAACAACTCGAGAAGACCAACGGCCCACGCAATCGCCGACTTCGCATCGAACACGCCGACACCGTCTGGCCTGGCGATATTCCGCGCTTTGCCAAGCTTTCCGTGCTTGCCAGCATGCAGCCCACCTTCTGTTGTGGGGACAATGGCGCAAATGTCGACCCGCAAGAGAAATCTATCTCTGACCGTTGGCAAAGTCTGGAGCGTTCTGGCGCGCAATTGGCCTTCGGCAGCGATTGGCCCTGTACCTGGCCGCCTGATCCGTTCGTCAGCATTCAGGAAACCTCGACGCGCCAGGTCTGGAGGGCTGCCGCGATTAACGGACTGCCGGGTGCGGTCCTCGATGGCGCCGGGCAGGGAGGCGCCGCCGGTACCTCCCTCGCTTACGCGGCGGAGGAACGCATTTCCGTCGAGCAGGCCGTTCGCGCCTACACTCTCGGCTCGGCCTACGCGCGATTCTCGGAAGATGAACTCGGTTCGCTCGAATCTGGCAAGGAAGCCGACCTCGCCGTCCTATCACAGGATATTTTTTCCGTGCCCGTGGATACCATTTCCAAAACAAAAGTGGAATTAACGATGGTCGCCGGCAAAGTAGTCTTTCAGGCCAACCACTAACCGCCACTTGTACTCTGTTTCCTCGTACCCTTGGCTTTCATGCCGGCACTTTTGTCGTCGCTTTGTTCTTGCCTGAGTAGGGGCCGATCTCTAGATCGGCCAGGTTCTCTAAACCCCCACGAGCGAAGCTGCCACACAGGGCGCTTCCTCATTTGGCGCCGGTCTTTAGACCAGCTTATTGTCGATCGCCTGCCGTTAAACTCTGCTCATAGCCGTACCCACTTCACGCCAACTGAGAATGGCTATCACCCCTTCAGATAGGGAGTGCAATTTCTCGCGCCCAATGCTAAATCTTGTCGGCTAAAGGTGCTGCCCTAATGATCCGCTTGCTGATGAATCTGAAGCTTCGACGAAAACTGATGATTGCCATGGCGCCGTTGGCACTGATGGTCGTCCTGGCGGGTCTATATGCCTCGTATCAGATCAAGTGGATCGACAAGCAATACAGCGAGTTGATCGACAATGATATAAAAACACTTCAGAGCGTGACCTCCCAGCGCGCGCTCACCATGCGGTTTGGTATGTCTCTCTACAACCTGATCGCTGAAACTGATCCTCAGCGCGTGCGCCTGATCGACAGTGAGTTGGACACAGCGCAAGAAGCAATACCGTCTGGCACTCGCCGACTCGCTCCGCCAGAGTCCAGCCCGTTCCGCCGAAATCAGTGCTACGGCGTCGCTGTTTGAGAGAGCGGTGAACAGGGCACGACCAGTGCGCGAAGAAGCCTTGGCGGGCCACCATGAACAATCCATGAATTTGATGCGCGGTGGCGTGGATGCGGAATTACAGCAGGCACGTCAGGCTGCCATCGACCTCGGGGAATCTTTGCGAAAATCCGTGGATCAACAATCCGCCGATCTCACCGCCAAGACGCACCACGTCATCGTCGTTACCTGGGTGTTCATCATTCTTGGCCTCCTCGCCTCCTACGCCGCCGCCTTCTATGTGATCCAAACGGAAGTTGTCCAGGAATTATTGACCTTGCGCAGCAGTATCCAGGATCTCGCTGCCGGGAAACTCGATCAACCCATCCCGTATCTCGATCGCCGCAATGAGATTGGTGAAATCAGTCGTGCCCTGCAAACGTTGCAACTTGGTGCTCGAGAGCGTGAAACGCAGAGTTGGGTCAAGGGTGAAGTCGCAGCATCGCTCCGCGATCTGCAAGCGATTCAGGATTTTTCAGAGTTCTCGACGGCGCTATTGTCTCGTTTGTCGCAGTCCATTGCCTTGATTTACGGCGCGCTGTATGTCGCCGACGATAGCAAGACGCGATTCGTCCGCACTGGCGCATTCGCGATCAGCGATGCCGGCGCTCCACGAGATTTTGCTCTGGGCGAGGGACTTGTCGGCCAAGCCGCGGCAGAGAAGCGCATCCTTTCCATCAGGGCCGGTGAGCAGGTGAAAATCGCGGCCGGCATGGGCAGCGTACAACCCGGCGAGCTGCTCTTCTTGCCCCTGGTGAATAAATCTTCTGTAATCGCAGTCATCGAACTCGCACCCGTTTCTCCGCTTGCCGAACGGCAGCGTGCTTTCCTCGACGCACTCCTGCCGCCGCTTGCCCTAAGCGCGGAAGTCCTTTCCGGGAACATTGAAACGCGAAAGCTTCTGGAGCATACCCGCGCGCAGGCAGAAGCGCTGGCCGCTTCGGAAAAGCAGATCATTGCGCGCAAGGAAGAACTGGAGTCGATCAATCAAGCGCTGGAAGCCTCCGAGGTGGATCTGCGCCGCGCCAAAGAAGTGGCCGAGGAGGCCACCAAAATTAAAGCGGATTTTCTCGCCAACATGAGCCACGAAATCCGCACGCCGATGAATGCGATCATCGGCATGTCGCACTTAACTCTCAGAACCGAACTGAATCCCCGTCAGAGAGACTATGTGCGCAAAATACAAATGTCGGGCCAGCATCTGCTCGGCATCATCAACGACATTCTTGATTTCTCGAAAATCGAAGCAGGCAAACTCTCCGTTGAAAATATCGATTTCGATCTGGAAAAGGTTTTGGAAAATGTCAGCAACCTGATTTCGGAAAAAGCTTCGGCCAAGGGTTTGGAACTTATTTTCGACATCGATTCTGCAGTCTCCACCCAACTGAGAGGTGACCCACTGCGGTTGGGACAAATCCTCATCAACTTCTGCAACAATGCCGTGAAATTTACGGACACCGGCGAAATTGTGGTCAAAGCGCGCGTTCAGGAAAAAGACGAGAACGGCCAACTCGTTTGTTTCTCCGTCACGGATACGGGCATTGGCCTTACGGAAGAGCAGATGGGCCGGCTCTTCCAGGCTTTTGAGCAGGCCGACGCCTCCACCACGCGGCAACACGGCGGCACAGGTTTGGGACTGGCAATCTCCAAGCGCTTGGCGCAATTGATGGGCGGCGATGTTGGCGTCAACAGCGAAGTGGGAAAGGGAAGTACGTTCTGGTTTACCGCGCGGCTTGGCAATGGCGCGCCCACTGTGCGTCGCGCCGGCATGCCCGATCTGCGTGGCCGCAAAGTGCTGATCATCGATGATAATCCGCAGGCTCGCGTTGTATTGTCCAGCATGCTTACCAGCATGACGTTTGTTGTGCATGAAGCAGCTTCGGGACTCGAAGGCATCGAGATGGTTCGGCAAGCCGCGGCGCAGAACGAGCCGTATGAAATTGCATTCGTCGACTGGCAGATGCCGGGAATCGATGGCATCGAGACTGGCAAACGGATTCGTGCGCTGCCTGATCTGAAAGTGCGGCCGCAACTGGTGATGGTGACTGCGTATGGCCGCGAAGAAGTTTTGAAGCAAGCGGAGGATAATGCGTTCGCAAACGTTCTGATCAAGCCGGTCACGCCATCCATGCTGCTCGATTCTGCGATCGAAGTATTGGGAACCAGTGACGAGAAAGTGTTCGACATACCGGCAGAGCATAAACAGGATGTCGGGCGGCTGCGCGGCGCGCGCGTACTGCTGGTCGAGGACAACGAACTCAATCGCGAGGTTGCGTTGGGACTGCTCGAAGATGCGCACCTGGCAATCGAGATGGCCGAGAACGGCGAAGTGGCCGTGAAGATGGTGAACCAGAAGCAATACGATGTCGTGCTGATGGATATGCAGATGCCGGTGATGGATGGCATCACCGCGGCAAAAATCATTCGCGCGGACTCGCGGCATGCGGCGTTGCCGATTGTCGCGATGACGGCGAACGTGATGGCCGCTGATCGCGAAAAATGTATCGACGCGGGAATGAACGACCACGTCTCGAAGCCAATCGATCCTGACGAACTCTTCACCGTCCTGTTGCGCTGGATCAAGCCTCGCACTGCCGCAAGCGTTCCACTTGCGGCGCCGAAAGCTGCGGAGCCAGTGCCTGCAAAAGCACCTGAAGCTGAATTCCCGCCGATCGAGGGCATCGATACCAAAGGTGCGCTCCGGCGAACCGGTGGAAATCGTCTGCGATACGAATCGCTGCTACGGAAATTCGCGCAACCGAATGCAGGCGGTGTCGCGGAAATTCGCGCCGCCCTTGCAGCGCGCGATACGGAAACAGCGGCACGCGCGGCGCATTCGCTGAAGGGCGCCGCAGCCAATCTGGGCGCCAGCGCGCTGGCGGAGGTCGCCTCGCGCACAGAAGCCGCGATCAATGCTCGGAGCGGAGTGGAGCCGATATTGAACGAACTGGCGGCTTCGCTCGAAACCGTGGTTGCCGCGATTCGCTCCGCGTTGCCGGATGAACAGGCCGCGAGCGGGGGCGGAGGAAACTCCGCGGACCCGGCAACCGTGCGGCCACAATTGTTGCGGCTGAAAACTTTGCTGAAAAATGACGATGGCGATGCCGCAGACTTTATACTGGAAGCGCGCCCTGGTCTGGCGAAAGTGCTGACCGAAGCGGAACTGGCCTTACTCAGCGAACCGATTGGCAATTTCGATTTTGCGGCGGCACTCAAAGCACTTTCCGGCATTGCGGCTCGCCTGTCTCTCAACCTGGAGTCATAACGATGACAAAAGCACCACCACAGAAAACGATATTGATTGTCGACGACACGCCCATCAACATCGGGGTAATTTCCGGCGCGTTGAAGGACATCTACAAAACTAAGGTGGCCACCAACGGCGAAAAGGCCCTGGCGATTGCCGGCGGCGAAGAAAAGCCCGATCTGATTCTGCTCGACGTGATGATGCCGGGCATGGACGGCTACGAAGTGTGCCGCCGCCTGAAGGCCGATCCCAACACGCAGAATATTCCGGTAATTTTTCTGACCGGGCAGACCGGGACGGAGGATGAGACGCGCGGCTTTGAGGTCGGCGCCGTCGACTACATCCACAAGCCATTTTCCGAAGCGGTGGTGAAAGCCCGCGTGCGCACGCATCTGATGCTCCGCGACGCGCATGAACAGATTGCCCAGCAACTGGTGGAAATCAACAACGAGCTGGAAATGGCGCGGCTGATTCAGCTCTCCATCCTTCCGCGTGAAACGCCACAGCTCCAGGGGCTCGATATCGTGGCGCGCTATATGCCGATGACGTCGGTGGCGGGCGACTTTTACGATTTCATTATCGTGGACGACAAGCACGTGGGGATCCTGATGGCTGACGTTTCCGGCCACGGACTGCCCTCGGCACTGATTGCCTCGATGCTGCAGGTGGCGCTCACGGCGCAAGCTGCGCACGCTTCGGACCCCGCGCGCGTGCTGGCCGGATTGAACCGCGCGCTGTGCGGAAAGTTTGAACGTAATTTCGTCACCGCCGCCTACGTTTATGTGGATATGGAAAAGAAGCAGCTTACCTACGCAGGAGCGGGACATCCGCCGCTGCTGTTCTGGAGCAAGTCTGCCGGGAAAGTTAGTGAAGTGCTGGAAAACGGAATCGTTCTGGGCATGGTCGAGGAGGCCGAATACGCATCACTGCAGCTGCCGATCGCGGCGGGCGACCGCGGCGTGCTCTACACCGACGGAATTCCCGAAGCGAAGAGTCCCGAGGAGGAGGAATTCGGCACCGAGCGCTTCACCAAATTCATGACAGCGAACCACAGCCTACCTGTCAATGGCTTTGCCGATGCGCTGATTGACGAACTCTTTCGCTGGTCTGGCCAGCCGCGCGGCCAGGGCCAGCAGGACGACATCACCGTCCTGACGTTCGATATGCGAAGCAACTGAGCTGTGGCGCTTACAGCTTCGATCACAGTTTGTAAAACTGGTTCTATTGCCGCCAAATGGCTTTATGTTGATTCGATCAGGTTGAGGCCATGCAGGCTGTGACGCGCAGGGAGCACCGGAAATCATGACAGAACAAAAAGCAAATGCGGCCGATCCGCGCGTGGACTTGGCCCACGACCGGACAGGCCTGGCAAAGTTTCGCACGCAACTGGCACTGGACCGAACCACGCTGGCATGGATACGAACGACGCTTACGATGGCGACGTTCGGGTTCGGCACGATTGGTTTTTTCCGATCGCTGGAAGAGAAGACCGGTTCCAGCCGGAGCGCGCAACTGTTCCAGGGTGCAATCAAGTTCGGCGCGGTGCTGGTCGTTGTGGGGATCGTGGCGACAGTGCTCTGCGGGATTTCGCATTGGAATTCGTTGCGAAAACTGCGCAGCGGCGAAGATCTGACCAGCTCGCGGTGGCCGTTGAGCATTACCGTGGCGTTTCTGCCGTCGGTGCTTGGCGCTAGTGGACTGTGGTACATCCTGGCGCATTGATTTGCCTTGTACGGGGTCGGAGCTTCACCTCCGACATTAAAATTGCCCTTCTAATCCCCCCCAGCCAACCGCTTTCTGATGCGGCCTCGTTTCCCCTTCCGTTTGCCCTTCGCTTTCCTCCTTCTTCTCGTCCCACTGAAAACTTAAAACTATAGACTTAGAACGCCCCCGCCTTAAACTATTCCTTCCATGCCGCTCCCCGATCAGATCCCTGTCCGCTACACCGAAGAAGACGCCGGCTTCGTCTCCGTTCGCCCTGTCGTCAAACAAAACTTCCGCCTCAACGAACTCGCCGACATGGTCGTCAGCATCGCCGGCAAACACGCCGAACGCGTCCACAAAATTTTCTCTAGTGGCACAGTTGTCTACAACGGCTATCGCTACTGGTGGGACGCCATCCCCGCCACTCTCCCCGAGATCGAATCGCTCCTGGCCGCGTTCCCCGACGACGATCCCGCTCGCCCCTTCGATCCCGCCAAAGCCATCGTTGTCCTCTTTGAGATCGGTGGAGGCACCCAGCGCACCGTAGTCGAAATCCCCCAGGCCGAAGCCCTCCACAAAAAACTCTTCGGCAAACACACGCCCTGGGCAGTCTTGCTGCAGGTCGTCTCGACACTCCCCGGCCGCTACGATAAATACTCTCACCAGCGCAAAGCCGACCTCTTCCGCATCAGCCTGCCCTTCGCCGATGCCCAGTCCCTCGTCCACCAGATGAAAGAAGCCGCCCCCCGCGCCATCCGTCATCGCTGGTCCGCCCTCCGCCCTCCCGCCTCCGTCACGTTCCTAGTCCCGCGCTAAACGTGATCTTCAGCGCCCTGAAGCAGACACTTTCAGGTGGCCATGTCCATTCGCATATTGTGCAAAACTACTCAACTTCATTCGAAGGAACGATTTTCGGGTGCCGCACCCGTGTGGTTTTCTAGGGTGCGGGTTTAGTTTCAACCTCCCTCAGCACCCGAGCTACTTTGCTGGGGCCGATGTTCGGCCTCCTCACCCCCGGAGCATAAATCCTAAAATGCCTTCACTTTGCAACATAATAACTATTGATATATTATACTAATAGATATACACATGCCCACATATTGTCGAGATTCTTTCGAATGCTCTCCCCGCCGACCGCGCCCCGCGCATAATCCCACAAATCCCCAGTTTCTATCTCTCATCGATTCACAGACTTCCGCATACTCGTTTTCGCAAATTTTTTCCTTTGCCGGACTTTCGTAAAGCATCCCGGGGATGGGGGGGGTAGGTATATTGCTATCCTTCTGAGCGAGGCGGCCCGACTCCCTCGTCCCCGCCGCATTACGGCGCATCGGTCTGCGCAGTTGGAGAATCGTGGCAAGTCCTCAATCAACCACGGTCACCGTGAGCAGCGCACATCGAAAGCCCTGCACCTTCTGGCATCCCGACCCGATCCCTCGACTCCGCTCGGGATGACAGCACGGAGCCTTTACAAGGCGAACTCGCAAGGAAAAAGCATGATTGAATCTAGTGCAAAAAAAGCGCACAGCCAGGAATGGCTGTGCCACAAAGGCGGCAGCAACGGCAACAAGAAAGGCAAAGGGGAGTGGACCGACCGGAAGATCGGCGACTACATTGGAATAACGGCGGCAGAGATCAGGACAGTTTGGCGCGGACGCGGTCGCTCAGGAGTTTGCCGTCCACGGATTTGCCGGTGAGGATGTCTTTGGCGGCTTTGACCACCGCGCCCATCTGCTTCATGGAGCTGGCGCCGGTATCGGCGATGGCTTTCGTGATCGCGGCGTCCATTTCGGCGTCGGAGGCTCCGGCGGGGAGATAGGATTCGAGGATGGCGGCTTCTTTGACTTCCTTGTCGACGAGATCCTGGCGGCCGCCCTTCGCGAATTGGTCGATGGATTCCTTGCGCTGTTTGAGGAGAGTCTGCAGCAAGGTAATGGATTCGGCTTCGTCGAGCTTGCGCATTTTTTCGACTTCGCGAAGCTGGAACGCGGACTTGACCATGCGCAGCACGCTGAGCTTCAGTTCGTCCTTGGCCTTCATGGCCACCACGATGTCTTTCTGGATCTGTTCGGCAAGCGACATGGATTGCTCCTTTTTCTGAACTATAACAGACACTTATGAAGTAGATGCGGAATTCTGTTAGGGCGCGATTTGACAGGCTGGAACTGTGAAAGTTAATTTTGAATGTTGCAGAACCAATGGAAGAGACCGCTGAGCGTGGCGGCTTTTACCCGAAGCGAGGAAAGATGAAAGTCATTGTAGCGGACAAGATCAGCGAACGTGGAATTGAGCTGCTGAAGAGCACCGGCTGGAACATTGTGCAAACCACGAAAGAAACGCTGGTGGCGGAACTGGCGGACGCGGATGCGTTGATCGTGCGCAGCGCGACGCGCGTGACGCCGGAGTTGATGGACAAGGCCACGAAATTACGCGTGGTGGGGCGCGCGGGTGTAGGCGTCGACAACATCGATCTGGATGAAGCGACGAAGCGCGGGATTCTGGTGATGAGTACGCCGGGCGGAAGTTCGGTGAGCGTGGCAGAGCACACGTTTGCGCTGCTGTTATCGCTGGTGCGGCAGGTGCCGAAGTTTGATGCGGCGATGCGCGAGGGGCGCTGGGAAAAGTCGTCGTCGGGCGCGGAAGTACGCGGGAAAACGCTGGGATTGGTGGGACTGGGGCGGATTGGCAGGGAAGTGGCGATACGCGCGGCGGCGTTTGACATGCGCTTGCTGGCGTTTGATCCGTATCTGAGCGAATCGGCGGCGGCGGAATTGTCGGTGAAGCTGGTGCCGCTGGAAACGTTGCTGGCGGAGAGCGATTTCATTTCGTTGCATACGGCGGTGAGTCCGCAGACGCAGGGAATGATCAACGCGGAGTCGATTGCGAAGATGAAAAAGGGCGTGAGGATCATTAATGCGGCGCGCGGGGAGTTGATTAATGAAGCGGACCTGGCGGCGGCGCTGAAGAACGGACAGGTTGGCGGCGCGGCGTTGGATGTGTTTGCGGAAGAGCCGCCGAAAAACAGTCCGCTGATTGGGTTGCCGAATGTGGTGGCGACGCCACACGTGGCGGGGTCGACGGCGGAAGCTCAGGAGGAGTTGGGTATTCAGGTGGCGGTCCAGGTGAAGGATTATCTGGCCGAGGGTGTCATTAAGAATGCGGTGAATTTGCCGGCGCTTTCTCCCGAACAATACCGGAGGGTGCGACCGTACCTGGCGTTGGCGGAAAAGCTGGGGTCGCTGGTTTCGCAAGCGGCAGATGAGCGACCGGCGCGGATACGGATCCGGTATGCGGGAGAGTTGTCAGAGGTTGGAACGTACTTGCTGAAGAGCGCGGTGCTGGCAGGACTGCTGAACGCGGTTCTGGATGAAAAGGTGAACGTGGTGAACGCACCGGCGGTGGCAGCGGCGCGCGGATTGACCGTGGAAGAAGAGACGCGGCGACGGGAGCACGGATTTCCGCATACGCTGGAAGTGTCGGCGTTGCCGGAAAAGGCTGGCGCGACGGGATTTACGGCGGAAGGCACGGTGCTGCACGACGGGTCGCCGCGCGTGATCCAGATCGATGGGATTCCGCTCGAGGCGCAGCTTACCGGTACAATTTTGTATATACGGAACAATGATGAGCCGGGCGTGATCGGGCACGTGGGCATGACGCTGGGGAAGCTGGGAGTAAATATTGCGACGTTTGCGCTGGGACGGCGAGAAGCGAACCGCGGAGCGGAAGCGGTGTCGCTGGTGTGCCTTGATGGCAAGGTAACGGAGGCGGTGCTCGCTCCGATAAAGGAATTCACGGCGATTACCAAGGCGAAGCTGCTGCATTTGGGATGAGAATAAGCCATTGCGGGCGGCTAGCTGGTGTGAAGATGGCACGATCGGCAGAGAAACCTAGAAAGAATGCAAATCAGGGTCGGCCTCCCTAATCGCCGAACCGGGTACTGGGAAGAGTGTGCCCTGATAAACTGGCGTGGAGGTGCGGATGAAAGGGCCATACGGTGAAGGCTTGGCGAGCCACACCGGCTTCAAATCATGCGTGTGTTTCAGCCCCAAGGCTACACGCAAAGCATTGACGGGGGCACAAGCAGGCAGGCTATGGAGCCGTGAAATGTAGCTAAATCAAAGTGCCGACGCAGTTCCTCTAGCGGAAGACAACATCGGTGGATGCGAGTATGCCAGCGTTCGCTGGACTCTGCGAGGCAGAACCCACGCATGCAGCGCCGCTCGCCTATCCGAAATTGTTGCGGGCCTAATTGGTCTGCGCCCGCCTAACGGGGTAACGCTAACCGTCAATCAGCTTGTTGGCCAATCACCACGGGCCCACCATCTATTTCAATGGATTCAACGGTCATTCTCGCTACCCGGTTATTGTTTCTTCTCCCAAGAGGCTTTGGCGGAGTTCAGTAATTCCGTGTTCTTTACGAGGGCGGCATCTAGGAGATGGACTTGCTCGGCGGCCAATTTCCAATTTACAGCCTCGACTGCTTCCGTAAGCCCTGGGAATTCCAGATGGGCGTAAGTGTACCGGGCCGAATAAAGAATGTGCTGAAACCAGGGGCGGCCAGGAATTCCGGCGGGATTGAGCCAGTTCGATTCAACCTGAAGTAGCTGTTCGTTCAAGTGTTGGACCATCTCTGGGTTGATGTTTCCGGAGGCCAGATCGCGCATGGTAATCTCGCGCAACTGCTTACCCGCCCTCTCAAACCCCGCAATGCGCTCGTAGAGCTGTTTCAGTGGCAACTGCTGCGGAGTTATTTTGTTGAGAGTCTCGAGTTCTCCCAGAAATTCCCGGAGTGCCCGGGCATAGGCCGCAAAGTCGAATGGCAAAATATCCGAATTGGCCAGCCGCAGCGCAGTCAGCCCCCAGATTTTGGTTAGGGCCGTGTGATATTCAAACGTGGGATCACCAATCCGGGACATCCAGAAATGATCGTCATAAGCGGAATGATAGACTCCGTAGTCCCCCGCAAATCCCAAATTAATCACCGGCCGGCCGAGATGATTAAGGAATACGGTGTGATCGGAGCCACTTCCGATACGTGTTTCAACCAGCGCAGAATCAGCAGGAGGCCCAGACAATTTTTTATCGCGCATAGAGGCAGCTCTCCACGCTTCGTACAATGACTTCCCCGATGGAGCGCGAACGTCCTTTGAGGCTTCGACCAACATGGGCGCGAGGGAGGCTACGGCGGATGGCCCGAACCTCAGTCCCTCCGGTCCTGCAGTGCTAGCTGCACCACCAACGGACTCATCAACATTCAAATACGCAACGAGTTTCTTTTTCAATTCTTCTGCGAATTGCTCGCCCCATTCAGTCGAACCGGTCAGGGCATACTCTTCGCCATCCCAGCTACAGACGACAATGGTGCGCCGGGGACGAATGCCCCCCTGCTTAAGTGCGCCTAGTGAGCGGGTAAACTCCATCATCGAAGCTGTGCCACTGACTGGATCCACACCTCCATACACCCACGCGTCCCGATGATTGCCAAGAAGCACCCATTCCTCCGGCAGCTCACTGCCTTGGATGCGCGCTTCCACGACAGTGTAGGGCTTCACGCTGGTGTCCATGTCCACATTCACGTGGACTCTTACAGCACCCGTGAAGCGGTAGGTAATGGGCAGCGCCCCGCGCCATTCCTTTGGAACTGCAGGACCGTTCATGTTCTCGAGCAATGGCTTCGCATCACGCCAGGAGAGTGGCAGCGCGATAATCTTCGGGAGTGATCGCGCTTCTTCCGGTGCAATCCGTTTTGCGCCGGCCACAGAGGCCCAGCCGGGCGTAGTGGGGTCGCCGGGAACGATATAGTCGTAGGTAATCGCGCCGCGCTGAATGTGACTCTCCGGGCCCCACGGGCCATCTGGAAAGACTTTGCCGAGGATGTAGCCGTCTTCGGCAGGGTCGGAGTAGATCAGCAGGGCCGCAGCTCCCTCCCGCTCTGCAGTGAGCGCTTTGAAACCTCGATAGCTGTACGGGTTCGAGTACCGAACAATTACGATTTTGCCTTTGACGCTGATACCATTCCTCCGCAACAGTTCGTAGTCTTCGGGATTTCCACTGTGGGCATATACAAGTTCGGCTGTGACATCACCGGAAGCGGAATAGCCAAAGTAGGAACCCGAAATGGATGAATTCTTCGTGTCCGGATCGATCTCATACGGATCCTCTCGAAGTGAAGCTTTGAACTGGATAGGGGCTGTCATTTCCAACGAAACGCTACGAGGGCTCGAATGCAGCACGTCGTACCGCCGCAGTGTGACGTCCTCCCATCCCTGCTTCCGCCATTCTCGTGCCATGAATTCGGCGAGCTTATTGTTCTGCTCGGACGCAGCCGGGTGCGGCTCCGCCGTGAACAGGCGATGCCACTCGCGGGCATTCTCGGGCGAAGGCAGTCCTTGAAAAGTCGTCTCCAGATTGTGTTCGGCTGCGGCATTCGCCGGTGAAAATCCTAGGATGGGAAGCGTCTGCGAACCTTTCGGAGAGGTCTGCGCGGAGGCGGCAACTGATAGGAATAGGAACACCAAAACGGCCATCATGCACGCTAGAAATCCAGAGTGAGTCTTCAATACCCTCTCCTTCAGGAAAGAATCTACAGCCAAGCCCGATCGATTGAGCAATCGATGTGCCGCGAGCGAATTCTATCGTATCAGGCGATGAGATGGCATCCCTCAGCCTTGATTAAAGGAGGGCAACGCCAATAGCACGTGGCCGCTGCCACATGGTTTTCTTTACAGAAACGCCGGCAGAAAATCTATCAGAATCGGCAGGAACTGGGGCAGCGGATCCTTACTGCCTCGTGGAGAAGAAAGTTTGTCCAGACTTTGAAAGAGTAGGCGAAAGGTAGCCCGATTGTGGAAAGAAGTTGCTCGACTATCCGGTACCGATCTCGACTTGCCGGCCGACCCATAACATTTGCTCTTCCCGTCAAGTTGCGATGCTTAAACCGGGTTCTTTCGTGTAGAGCTTAGCTGACTTTGGCGGCACCATTTCAAAGCGAAAAACTGATGCTTCTCCACCTATTTCTGAAAACCTTTTTCTACTCCAACGCATGTTCACCTCGAAAGAATGAGTGTCTCCGAAGAGAAATCTCCGGTGTTTTAGCGGGGGTTGCGGCGCTCTTGCAGTTTTTTGCGCGTGTCTACACGCACCTTCACGTTGGGCAGGACGTCTGGCAAGCGGATATCCAAGGCCTGCAGCAAATCACGACAGGCCGGATTCGGCGTGGGGATGCGCAGGCAACTACCACCGTCTTTGCTTTTCATTTCCGTTGAACTCAGGGCCTTCAACTGTTGGAGTCCCTCTTCGACGGTCACGTCCAAGGCCACCCAAGCCCGGCTCAAGACCCGCCGGATGAGATAGGCCAGCATCACCACCAGAACATGAGCGCGGGTGTGGGCTTCGGTGCGTACATGGATCGGGCGAGTTTCCAGATGGATGGTCTTGCAGGTGCGGAAGGCCTGTTCGACCTGCGTCAGATCCTTGTAGCGGTCATGCACTTCTTGCCTGGAAACGGCGCTCACCGGGAGATCTGTCTTGATCACATAACAGCCATCGAGTTGGGCGGCCTCTTCGCGAGCGGCAGAGTCCACACGCAACACCAAGGTTCGCCCTTGTACTTCGACCTGCAGCCAAGCATCGATCTTCAGTTGCTGGATCCTGGCGCGCACCGCCTTCTCTGCTGTGGCCACGGCAGCGCGCGGATGCTCACGGAGATAGCCATTCCGCTTGACCAGCAACTGTTCCACGCGGGCTTGTTTGTCGGCTCGCGAAAGCGCTATTTCCTCGGCACGAACAGGATTGCGCCGCAGCACGTAACGCACCCCATCCTGCGCGACCTCGCACACCGCGCTGTCGAACAACTCCATCTGCAGGATACCCGCTTTCAAAAGTGTTTCGATCTGTGGCTTGGTGATGGCGGTGATGTAGTGAAATCCAACCTTGGCTAGCTCTGCGATCTGTCCGCTCTTGATCATGCCGCGGTCACCGACAAAGGTCACCCGCTCGCAACCGAAGCGTTCGCTGGCTTTGTTTACTTGCGCCGCAAAGGTCTGAGTATCTTGGGTGTTGCCGCGGAAGACTTCGACGGAAACGGGTTCTCCTCCCGCGTCGCACAATAAGCCGATGACGATCTGTTTTTTGTTCTTCTTGCCATCCCGGCCGTAGCCGTAGGCACCGAAGGCGTTGTGATCCCCCTCGAGGTAGCTACTGGTGACGTCGTAGAGAAACAGCTGCGGCTTTTCCTTTCCTCGCCGAGCAAATAAACGATTCTCGATGTCTTTTTGTTGCTCGCTCAACCAGGTGAGATTGTCGTAGAGATCGTTTTCGTCAAAGCCGCGTTGCCAGCCCAGCACCGCCCCGGCCGCATGCACCGCCACCAAGCGCACGGCGGATAAGCGGGAGCCTTGCTCCAGCACGCGGGCCAGAACTTGCCACAACGCCAGCTGTCCGGAAAAATTCTCTCCAAGGATATGGTGCAGGTCCCATCGTTTGGCCACTTGGTAGACGGTCCATACGGCGCCGACGGATGGACCTTGGTGTAGTTCGATCTGTTCGAGAGAAGCCAGCGCGGTGAGATCGTTTTTGTGGCGAAGAGCGAGTTCGATGGCGGCAATTTCTTTGGGATCGCAATGGGTGAGGTTGGCGATATTCCGTTTGCGGACGTGCGTGCCATCGCGATAGGACTCTCGGAGGTAGATGGATTCATAGGACTTGCCGTTGGTGGAGGGCCAGGTAGCACGGGCGATATACATGTCCACAAAATACACAACGTA
This sequence comes from Candidatus Acidiferrales bacterium, assembly GCA_963741165.1. Classification (GTDB taxonomy): domain Bacteria; phylum Acidobacteriota; class Terriglobia; order Acidiferrales; family UBA7541; genus Acidiferrum. Next base: position 34,654 of record CAVUHB010000010.1, read on the forward strand.
ATATACAAACGCAAGATAAATCATCAAATACAATCAATATATGCATGTCTACACAATCGAAGGCAAAATCCCCTTAACTCCATGACCGACCGGGGCTTACTCTAAAAACAAGAGGTGAACATGCGCTCCAATCTCGCCCAGCGCCGATCTCTGTTTCTGGTTACGGCTCGCCTTACGAATCGTTGCATATCAATTTAGTGGAGGAACTCGGGGTCGAGAGTGAACTTGCTGTGCGTTGCGAATCCGGTCCCCCGCAAGGTGAATTCCGCCGCCTCGAGCCCGGGGCCGAGCAATGGAGCGCCGTCGACCGTCCTCGGAAAGAAGAAATGGACCGAGGAGCTCGTGCCCGTTCCGCTAAACTCGATTTCACTCGGAGCAACGGTGCCATGACGGGTCTTGAGCTTCGCACGCAAGTCTGGGCTTCCCGCCGGCGTGACCGCGAAGGGCTCGAACCCAACGAAGCCTGGCTGCTCGAGTTTCACCGTGATAACGTAGCGATCCGGTGGAAGCCGCGGCGGCTGCGCCTGAAACGCGGCAAGCGCGCGTTCACCGAGTTCCTCGAGCCGGGCAAAGGCCTGGTTCACCGGGACTGCCGATTCCCAGCGCACGAGGAAAGCGGTGGAGGGCGAAAGCCTCGGCGCCCCATCCGGCTGCCGTGAAGAATCCACGGGCGCTTCGATTCGCCCTTTCTGCAAACAGTTCCCGTTTGGATCGATGGCATCGGAGTCGCAGTTCTTTGTGCCCGTCGAAATGCTGTAGCTCGCCGGATTCTCCGGCCGGAGGAACACCACAACTTCTACCTTCGCCCAAGGCGAGTGTCGCACAAGCTTCAGGGCTTCTGCGTGAGACCATTGCGTGGGGGGCTTCTGCTTCCAGAAATCGTCTGCGTGGGTGAATGGCGACAATCCAAAAAACAGGGTCATCATGGGGAGAATCGTTCGGAATGCTGCCCGATCTGGCGCGGCGCAGCGTCCGTGTGCCCGGAGCAATCCGATGGTCGCCCTGTAGCCTGGAACTCTCATGCTTCCACTAACTCAATGGTGTTGACTGTAACAGGTCTGCTAACTCTCCACCAACTTCCCACAGGACAACCGGCGGACCGGTCAGGCTGAATCGGCTCGTCGTTCTCATACGGGACGCCTTTCGCAAAGCCGCTGAACTCCATTTCAAGCAAAGCGTCCTCGAGTAGTGGGTTTGCGCAGAAGTAGTTGTGGTCCGCAAAAAAGGGACGCGGGAAATAAGAGGCGAGAAACTTCGACAATCCGAATCTATCGTCCGAATCGAGCCGCCGCAGACCTTGCGACAGGGATTTCGTGTCACGGGAATGAAGAGTCGTGCGCCGCACAGGACAAATCTCGAGCGAATGGAGTGAAAAGCCTGGTTGAGTCTTGCCATGCTCACTGCCTAACTGGCTTCGCTCTAAACCTGCTGCAGTACGGAGTGCCGCGTGTCGTGCGAAGCGCAGCGCGGCACCATAGCTGTCTCGCTGGTGCGCATCGACAATGAGGTATCGGCGGCGATCCTCGAGGCGGTTCGAACAATCACCGAAGCGAAGCTCATGCGCCTGGGTGGCGTCGGAGGGCGGCCGGAATTAGAACAAGCAAGAATTCAGAAAGTAGTTACGCCCCATTTGTCGAAATGGGTCGACGCGACACTTTCTTGCAGTGTGCTCGCCGGAGTCTGAAAACCTGAAGTCTCTCGCGGGCGTTGATTTAAACGCAGCGCGACTTTGTTCAGATCCGATTGGGAATAGTCGGTGAGGTCGGTTTTCTTCGGGAAGTATTGTCGTAAGAGCCCGTTTGTGTTTTCGTTCGAGCCGCGTTGCCAGGGACTCTGCGGATCACAGAAGTAAACTTGGACATCCGTGGCCACCGTAAAGTCCTTGTGTTTGGACATCTCCAGTCCGCGGTCCCACGTCAGCGAGCGCCGCAGGGTAGCGGGAAGTTTACGAACGTGTTTACTCAAAACCCATACAACCTCCGCCGTATCTCTGCCGGGTATCTTGATCAGCATGGCAAAGCGCGACTGGCGTTCCACTAAGGTCGCGATGTGACTGTTCCCTGAGCCGCGCAGGAGATCGCCCTCCCAGTGACCCGGAATGGCGCGGTCCTCCACTTCAGCGGGCCTTTCGCGGATCGAGATGGCCTCAGGGATTTGACCGCGCCCGTCTTTAAAGATACGAGAGTGCTGCGACCGGCGGATGCGGCGCTTGGATCGCAGGTGCTCCAGCAGCTCCTTTTTCAGCGCTCCACGCGCTTGAATGAACAGGCTTCGGTAAATGGTTTCGTGGGACACGCGCACGCTCTCATCATCGCGATACTGGGTTTTCAGCCAGCCGGAAATCTGCTCCGGCGACCAGTCCAGAATCAGTTTACTCGCAACGACGTTCCGCAACTTCAGGTTGATGGAAAGAAGGCAGCGCTTGGCCCGCACTGCCGGAACAATCCCACCGTGACGCGACACCACACAGCGAACGGAGTTAGGCGGCTTGCCAAAAGCGCGCCCGATCTCATGCAACGTCTGCCCCGCCTTCCAACGACGCCACAGGTCGCTCGCCTGCTCTGCTGAAAGTCCAAACCGTCTCCTTTGTTTCATAAACACCACCTTTGGAAACAGCTTTATACCAGATAGTGTTGCATCGACCGTCTGAACCGGCACGGGTGGCCTCAATTATCGGAATTCCTGTTGACAAAAAGCCAGTCCAGTCTAGAATCTCAGCCCAATGTCCGTTCCATATTCGATTCAACCCAGGGGTGAGCTTGATGCTTAGTTCTTCTTTCACGCGTTTTTTCCTTGGACTTAGTCTGGTTCTCGGCTGCGCGCTTTCACTGCCTGCGCAGATCACCACAGGCGAGATCACTGGGACGGTGATGGATCAGAGCGGCGCCGCAGTGGCGGGCGCCACCGTCGCCGCGGTCTGCCCAGACACAAACCAAACACGTACGGTGACGTCTGGAAGTGCCGGCGAATACCGGATGGTGGACATGGCCATTTGCGTCTACAAGGTTTCAGTTTCTGGTCCAGGCTTCAAAACCACAGTGCGCAATGTGACGATTGCTGTCGCTCAGGTGACCAAAGCGGATTTCCGGCTTCAGTTGGGCGAGCACACCGAGACCATCACGGTGGAAGCTGCTACCCCGCTTGTGGAGTTCTCCCCGGGCGTGAACAACGAGGTGGACTCGAAGTCTATCTTGGATCTACCGACCGAGGGGCGTGATTTTAAGTCCATCTTGGCCCTTACCCCTGGCGTGCAGCGCACGCCGGGTGGCGGGTTTCTGGACGTCAGCGTGAGTGGCCAGCGCACCACCACCAACAATTACATGATCGATGGCATGCCCAACAACGACCGCTTCTACGGCAGCGAAGTCGTCGGGCAGCCCGGGGTGCTGGGCATCCCGGCTTCCGTTCTGGGCAACGACTCCATCGCCGAGTACACCGTTCAGCAGCTTCCGTCTGCAGAGAACGGGGTCAAGGGGGGAGCGGCCGTCAACGTGACGCTCAAGAGCGGTACCAACGATTTTCACGGCACGGCCTTCTATTTCGGAGACTATGACTGGCTGAACGCCAAGAACTACTTTTCGACCGAGACACTCCCCTATCACAATCACAATTACGGAGGTACGGTAGGCGGGCCGATCATCAAGGACCGCACATTCTTCTTTTTTGCGTATGAAGGACAACGCAACAAAGCCTTGGAGCCTTATGATGTCCTCATCCCCACGCAGGGCGATCTGGCCGCTTCACTGGCGGACTTTGCCAATCCCGCTGTCAATACAAGTAATCTGCCCCTGAATACGGCGGGCTTGAACCTGCTGAAATATTACCCCTGCTCGGATGGCGCTGGCGGGATTGTTTCCTGCACGCCCTCCGCGGCCAACGCCGCAGTCGCCACCGGCGGGTACACGCAGACCATTTCTAGCCCCAATACCGACAAGATGGGCAGCTTCATCGTCAGGATTGACCATCGAATGAACGCCAAGATGCAGCTTTCGGGGCGGTATATGTTCGCAGACAGCACTCAATCCGCACCGCTCGGCGGATATACGCTTCCGCCAGCGCCTGGCAGCGGCCTCAAAGCAGACGCATTTAACTCCATCGCTCCGACGCGCGTGCAAATGGCCGGTGCCACGTGGACCTACAGCGTATCGGCCAACAAAATTCTCGACGTGCGCTTCAACTGGTCGCGTTACTCACAGATTCTGGCACCAAATAACAATGTAGATCCCCTGAGCCTGGGTATCGATACCGGTCCTCTAAACCCCGCCGATTTCGGCGTACCTCCGGTCTATGCCAGCTCGGTGACCTATGGGAATCCTGGTGGCATACAAGGTTACCCACTGAGCACCCGGCCCACCCAAACGTACGATACATCGGGCCATTTCACGTGGATCAAGGGCACTCATACCTTGTCGTTTGGCGGCAACTATCAGTACGCCTCCACATTCAGCTTGCGGAATCGGGCGCGGTCCGGCCTGACCAGTTTCCAAACTGATTTTGAGACTCTTATTGACCAGTTGCTTACCGGTCGTCTCGACCAGGCTTCCCGCTCCTTTGGAGATACTTCACGCCACCTCTATCAGCCTTCTTTGGGAGTGTATTTCCAGGACGAGTGGAAAGTAACGCCGCGCGTCACAGTCAGCTACGGCTTACGCTGGGATCTCAATGGCGCGTTGGGCGACGCCGACAAGATTGCTTCGAATTTCTTTCCCTGCGCCCCACCTGAGCCATCGGTCTGTGCGCCGAGCGGGTTTCCAAACGGGCTGGTTCGGGTACAGCAAGGTTTCCCTCGACTGTATAATCTCGACCATAAGGACTTTGGCCCACGCGCCGGACTGGCCTGGGACATATTCGGCAACGGCAAGACCTCGTTCCGAGTTGGTTACTCCATGGCTTACGACGTGGCGAATTTTTCCGCCATCAGCGCTCCATACACCTTCCAAGGAGCCCGAGCCGGAGCCTTCACGAACTCTAACCTGGGCGTGTTCTCGGTCACAGCGCTCGGTGCGGGAGATGCGAGCTTGCCCGTTTTGTTCGAACCGTTCGGGCCGAACACGTGCTACAACCCCGCAACCAATACCCCTGGAACTACGCCTGACTTCGCCTGCATCGGTCCGCAAGCAGGGAGCCCCAACCCAACCTCGCCTTTCCAAACCTATGGCGCCAATCCCGCGGGCACACCACCGTTTAACATTTTCGGAACCGTGCCGAATTTGAAGACGCCAAGAATCCAGTATTACAATGCGACGATTCAACATGAGCTATTTACAAACAACGCCATCACCGTGACCTACCTTGGCGCCCACGGAACCGATAGTCTCCTAAACCGCAGCCTCAATAACCGCCCCGTTGGCTGTTGGGATGCGGTCAATGATGAGCAAATGACGACCGGGAATTGTGCGCGGCCCTTCGATTCTGCGTTTTTACTGAATGGCGTGCCCAACTTCAATTACATCATCCAGTTGACCAACGATGGATACTCCCGCTACAACGCTTTGCAGGTGACTTACCGCCAGCGCGATTGGCATGGACTCAATACCCTGGTCAACTTTACCTGGTCGAACTGTATCGACACCAACTCCGTGAATCGCGGCGGCGCGTCTACGCTGCCCATCGCAGAGAATCCTTACAATCCCAGCAGTAACCAGGGCCCATGCGATTCGGATGTTCGACTGAACTTCAATACCGGCGTGGTCTACGACCTTCCTCGCTTGCGCGCCGCAGGACGCTTGGGAGAAGGTTGGCAGATCGGGTCTGTGGTGACGGCTCTGACCGGGCGTCCCTGGACGGCGTTACTGAGCAGCAGCGCTGACCGCAGTGGTCAGGACCTGGTTTACCAAAGGCCCGATTGCTCGGCAGTACGACCAGTTTACCAGTACAGCGATCCCCGAAGTCCCACCATCACGAATGTGCCGGCGGTATTCTCCATTCCGGCCCCCAACACCATCGGGACCTGCGGCCGCAACGCTTTCCGCGGACCCGGATTCGTTCAGTGGGATTTTAATCTCAACAAGACCACCAAGATCACGGAAAGGATGAGCCTCCAGCTCCGCTTTGAAATATTCAATCTGTTGAATCATCCTAACTTTAATCCGTTCCCGAGTAGCACCTCAATTTCTCAGAGCAAGATTAACAACTTCCCGGACACAAGCTTCTCTAACATCGCGCAGACGCCGGATATCGCCGCGGGCAACCCGTTCCTTGCGCAGGGCGGTGCGCGCGCTATGCAGATCGGAGCAAAGGTCATCTTCTGATCTTCGGCTCCAGACTTTGGTTCCGAAAAAGGAGTCTGCTACAATGCAGACTCCTCTTCTCTTCTATGCGGCGCGCCTGCATCCTTAGCCTCTTCGTTCTGTTACCCGCGCTCGCCGCGGCAGCCACAGGCCAGCCCAACGTCATTCTGATCACGTTGGATACGGTCCGAGCCGACCGCATGGGCTTTCTCGGGTCAAAGCGTGGTTTGACGCCGCAGCTGGATGCGCTAGCGAGTCAGAGTGTGGTGTTCGAGCATGCGTATTCGCAAGCGCCCATTACGCCGGTCTCTCATGCGACCATACTCACCGGGACTTTTCCGCAGTACCACGGTATCCGCAATTTCGGCGATCGACTGCCTCCAAGCGTCCCCTTTCTGCCCGATATTCTTCATGCCCAGGGCTACCATACGGGGGCCTTCGTTGGCAGCATCATCCTCGATCCTAAAAACGGGTTTGCCTCCGGATTCGAGCGAGGCTTCGAAGTCTATGACGCAGGCTTTCACCGGCAGAAAACCGGAGAGCGCCGCGAGGCTTCCATGCAGCGCCGCGGCGAGGTGACCCTAGGGCACGTGCTCGAATGGCTCGGCCAACAGAAGGGCGGTCCGTTTTTTCTGTGGTTCCACCTTTGGGACGCGCACGACCCCTACAGTCCACCCGAACCGTTCCGCAGCCGGTATCCAGACGCGCCTTACAATGGGGGTATCGCCTACGTGGATGCAACGGTAGGCAAGCTGCTTGATTATCTGAGGAACCAGGGGCTCTATGACAATGCGCTGATCGCCGTCGCCGCCGATCACGGCGAATCCCTGGGTGACCACGGCGAATTGACCCACAGTATCTTCCTCTACGACGCTACCATCCACGTGCCCCTACTCCTCAAACTTCCCGGCAATCGTTTTGTCGGCCAGCGTGTCAGTGCCACGGCCAGCTTGGTGGATCTGGCCCCAACCCTTCTCGAAACGCTCGGGCAGACACCGCCTCCCGACATGCAGGGCCGTTCGCTCCTTCCTCTGATAGGAAACCTGAATCCTGGGAACCGCCCTTCCTTTGCCACCGGCGACCATTCCGAACGCTCGTTCGGTTGGAGCTCGCTTGTCTCCCTGCGCATTGGCACCCAGCTGTACGTGCGCGCGCCGTCGCCTGAGCTTTACAATCTGGCATCAGACCCAGGCGCGAAGATGAACCTCTATCCGAGCAACCACGCCGCCGCGGTGCCCCTCGCGATACAGGTAGATAATTTCATAAAGCGCAGCAGCACAGGGGCACCTCAGGCCTTGCAGGACGGACTCGACGAAAAGAGCAAGGAAAAACTTTCCGCGCTGGGCTACGTGGCCTCCGGAATGACCGGCCCACCCTCAAGCATTGACCCCAAAGACCGCATCGATGTGGCTAACGATATGCACGATGCCAGTCTGGCCATTGAAGAGGGAAAGGAAGCCACTGTCATCCCGCTGCTGCTGCACGTGGTGGCCAAAGACCCGCAAATCCAAGCGGCCCAGTATTACCTTGGCATCGCCTACTCGCGGAAGGGCAACTTTGCCAAAGCCATTCCTCCCCTGCGCAAAGCCGTCGAGCTCAGGCCGGATGCGCTGATGGCGCAGTACGAGCTGGCCATCTGCCTCTATGAAACCGGCGATCTGAAAACCGCTGCCGCGCATTTTGAAATTCTAGTGGAAGACCGGCCCGATTGGAGCGACGCCCGCTATTCTTTGGCCTCCATTGATGCTCGTACTGGACGGCCACAGGAAGCAGCCAAGAATCTGCTCGTCGTCCTGCAGGGAGAGCCGGACCATTACCGCGCAAACCTGCTTTTGGGGCGCATGCTGTTCCTAAATGGCACTTTCGGCGAGGCCTTACCCTATCTGGAAAAGGCCGCAGCGGTACAAACGGATTCCGGCGAGGCACATTCCTTCCTGGCAGACGAATACGAGAAGTTGGGCCGCGCCACGGATGCCGCGCGCGAGCGCGCCGAAGCCGCCCGGTTGAAGACTTCCACTCGATAATGGTCATGATAACAGGATAGTCGTGAGGGAGAGGCCATGCCGCGGTGTCCGAATCCGTTCCTCGCTGGCCTGCTCCCCCATCCAATGGGCCTTTGCTGGACAGTCGAGAATCGCAGCTATATACTCACTTCTTAAAACTCCGGGGTGTTTCATGATTCCAAGAAGACTTTCTTTATTCCTGTTCATTTCTTTGCTGGCTGTTCCCGTTTTTGCGCAACAACAAGACACTCCCAAACCAAAACCGCGGGTCATCGTGCTCGGCGTCAACGGCATGGAGCTGGACATCATTCGTCCGCTGATGCTGAAGGGCCAGATGCCGAATTTGTCGAGGGTGATCGAGAAGGGCGCGTACGGTAAGCTGCGCACGGTTTCCGCGCCCAATTGTCCCCGGGTGTACAGTACGCTGTTCACTAGCACCAATCCGGAGGAGCATGGCGTCACAGGATTTATTGTCGGCGGGATCACTGCCAACACCAACATGCTCAAGGAAGAGCCTGTCTGGTCGATGCTATCGAAGAGCGGGATTACCGTGGGCATGGCCAACGTCCCGGCTACGTTTCCTGTCATGCCCGTAAACGGTTACATGATTAGCGGGATGCTGACGCGCGGCAAAAACTGCGAAGACGGCGTCCTTTGTGCGCCCAAGCTCAGCGAAGTAATTGGCGGCGACGCCGTATATCCGAAGAGCTTGCAACCCGAGCTACTGAAGAATGTCGGTGATTTCTATATCGATTGCGAGCGCATGCCGGCGGCGGGCGATCTAAAGGGCCACGAAACGGAACTCATCGACCAGTGGCTTGCCAAAGTGCAGATCATCCGCGAGCAGCAGACGAAGCTGTTCGACTATTTGCTGACCACGCATCCGACCGAGTTCACCTTCCTGGCGCAGTCGTGCGAAGACCGTACCGGACACTGGCTTTACCCCATCACGCCGTTCAATGTCGGCTACAATCCGAGCATCAATAGCGTGCGGCAGGATGCCTTCCCGAACCAGTACCTGGCATTTGACAAGGTGCTTGGCTCGATCTTGAAGCACGTGGATGAGAACACGTATTTGATTATTTTCTCCGACCACGGTATCAAGCCCTTGCGCGAGTTCGAAGATAAAGATCCGCACGCACACATGGACCATGAGAAAACGACGCCGGTGATCGCCAAGCACGATTTTGCCGATGGGGATGATGTTCCCGGCTCGTTCTTCGCTATGGGGCCCGGCATCAAGCATGATTTAAGGCTGATGGGTCTGGGAGCCAGTGTGTATGATGTGGCGCCGACGCTTTTGCACATTTACGGCATCGAGCAGCCAAAGCAGATGCGTGGGCGCGTTTTGATGGAGATTTTCGAAAACCCCGGCAATAAAGTAGCGGCGGAAAGATAACCTGTCTGAAAGCCTCCGCCAGGCGCCAGGATTTGCCCTGAATTCAGCCCACCGCAGCTCACTGCGACCGCGCCGCGTTTTCCAGGCTCTTGGCCCGCAATTGTGCGCGTTGGGCGTCTTGGCGACGTCCGAGGCTGGCGTAAGCTTGTGCGAGTAACGCAAATATTTCAGGATTGCGGCTGGAAGGTTCGGCAACCACTTCCAGCAACTCCACGGCTTCAACAAATTTTTTCTGATGGACCAACGCCTTTGCCAGATTGACCTGTGCTTCCGAACTTCCGGGCTGCAGGAGTACCGCGGCTTCAAATTGTTCTTCTGCGGCCTTCGAATCGCCCAAGCCGAGATACACCCGCCCAAGCGCTAGGCGCGTTTCAAATTGCTGCGGGTTCAACTTCAAGCTCGACTGCAGCGCGTCCCGCGCGCCTGACAAATCGCCGCTCAACTCGAGCGCCCTTCCGTATTCGAGCGCATCCGTCGCGTCGCTCGGGTGCGCGTCGCGTGCCCGTCGCAGATAGCCGGCCGCCTGGGCGTAATTCCCTGAAGCCAGTTCCATTCGGCCCAACTGCGTCAGTGCCAGCGCGGAACTTTCATCCAATTGCAGTACCCTTGCAAGAGCCGCTCGAGCCTTCCCCGTGTCTCCATTTTCAGACGCCATCATCGCCGTGTGCAGTAGGTTCTGCTCCTCAATTTTGTCCTTGGGATCGGGCAACAAGGAGGGTTCGGGAACATCGGTAATGCTTCGAGCGTCGGCGGAGCCTAGATATCCGAGTGCGTGAAGTTCATCAATAGTGGTCGCGGATACCGCTGCGGGTGAAGTTTTTCGAAGCGCACGCGATTCGGCGCTCGGCTCCGCAAGCATTTTACGCAATTTTTGAACCCTGACGTCCCAAGGCTCGTAAAGGTCGCGCGTTTCGCCGGGATCGGTCCGAAGATCGTAGAGCTCCGGCTTCGGCGCTTCGATGAACTTGAAGCCTTCCTTCCGAATCGACCGTAACGGGGCCCATCCAAACCGCAGCGGGTATTCGGTTTCACCGAAAACGGTGCGGGGAGCCGATTCAACTCCCCCCAGGAACTGTTCCAGAGAATCGCCATCCAGACTCGGAGGAGCCGCAACGCCGAGCAACCCAAGAATCGTGGGCATAATGTCCGTTGTGCGGACCGGCGCGTCAACCGTCCTTCCCGCATTGTGTTCCGCCGGCAACTTTACAATTAGTGGCACATGGGTCGTCGAATCGTAGAGAAAAATGCCATGGGTGTCTTCGTGATGCTCGCCGAGGCCTTCCCCGTGATCACCCACGACAACAATCATTGCTTCCTCATACCATCCCTGTTTCTTGAGGTATGCAAGGAACTGACCTAGCGCCGAATCCGCGTAGGCAATTTCTCCGTCATAGAGCCGATCTTTGTAATCTTCGGAATACGGCGGAGGTGGTTCGTATGGATCATGCGGATCGTAGAAGTGTACCCAAACGAAGTGTGCACCGGCTGGGTGTGCGTTGAGCCACGATTCTGCCCGTTGCTCGACTTCCATACCTCGGCGCTCGAGGCGTCCCCACCGGGACTTGGTTGTCGCGGGCTCCGGGAAGTTATCGTAGAACTCGAAACCACGATCGAGACCGGGTGCGAGATTCTTGCTGTCGAGGATCACGGCGCCTATGAATGCCGACGTGTGGTATCCCCCCTTAGTGAGCAATTCAGCCAGAGTGGGATGGATAACTGCCAAAGGGACGCCGAAGTCGCTGACTCCGTGCGAGCTTGGCAAAAGCCCGGTCATAATGCTCGTGTGCGAGCTATTCGTGATGGGACTTGGTGTGAATGCCTGAGTAAACCGGATTCCTTGCTTTGCTAGCAAGTCTAGCGCGGGGGTGTGGATCCGGTCGTACCCATAGCAGTGAACGTGATCGGCACGCAGAGTATCGATAGTAATGAGAAACACGGCTGGACGGGATACCTTATCCGGTTCGGGCTCGCGGGCGGTGCTGGTACCAGCAGCTAGATGACAGCAGAGCAGGACAAGTAGGATCCGCATAGTATCGAGCCTATCACGGACTGCAATTTCAAAAGCTGGTCACGACGCCTTCCGTGCCCATTCAGAATAAACGATGGTAATACCCGGTAGCGAGTCAGTTGGGCAGACCGTGATCCTGGAAAAGCGAAATGCTGCATCTTACGTCATTTCTCATCGTGAACGTCGTCTTCATTGACAGTGGGTTTTTCGCCACAGTTTTAGCTGAACCGTCAACGTTTCAATCTAGTCGTGAAGCAGATGCCGGAGCGTTCGCTTATCTGGCCCATGGTTCCCTTGGTTCTGCTTTCCAAACGATCGACGATCTGAACCCCATGGCCATTTTGATATTTTCCGGTGCCTCCCCCATGGCCGCGTTCCGGAAGCGGGTGCCGGTTTATCTGCCCCGCTATGGCTTTGCCCCTCACGGGGCCAGGGCCTCGCGAACGCGAGTGCTGGTATTTGTTCTGATTTCGATTCTGGCTACCTTAGTCTTTTATGCCAGTGTCGATGCTCAGGGAGGTAATGCTACCAGCGTTCTGGTGTTGATGCGCTCCGCGGCTATGCCGTGCCGATCTCAACTCGAAAGTGCCGAAGTCCTCGGCAGTTCGGTTGCGTTTCGTGTGTTTGTATGCGCAGGGTTCTGGAACATCGTGCAACAACCCGAAGGTATCAACCTTGCGGCCATTTCTTTTGGCTTGATCGGGAAGAATTGTGCTGCAAAGGTTTTCTTTCGAGAACAATTCTCCTGAGCCGAAGGCAATGCCAGACCGTTTCTCCATCCACGACCTGTAATCGCTGCACGGTGTGCGGAAGGTGAATCGTGAGTAACGGGATCACTCCTCGCTTCCCGTATTTATGAACTTGCAATCCCGCCAGTCGATCTGCAGGCGCATTCTCGACGCCCCGCTCCATGGCTCATCGAACAATTCGTGAGGTACACATGGCTTCCTAACGCTTCTACGTCTTCTATGTGCCTGCATGCATTGGTCTGCTCTCCATTTGACCTCTCACACGTGCCTCATTCTGTCGTTGCCGCACAAGCTCCTAAGCCTGGTTGTGGTCAGCATTGCATCGGGATGGGCGGCGAGACCGTCAATCCTCCGGCCTAACCCCACTCATTCAATTTCCCGATCAGGATACATCTAGCAGCTTGTTGGAGAATCGAGTTTTGAGAGACTTCGGTTTTGAGTTTCACTCAACAGCCGCTCCGGGCCAATCGAGGGCCGCCCCACATCGGAGTACAGCTTCGCGAACTTCGGCGACATCTCCTTCAGGGTCTCGTCCACCATCTTGCGGATCGGTCGCAAAGGATGATCTGCGGGAACACGGTTCTCTCGAGAACCGTAGCTGAACATTCCTTCTTGCACGTCATCGCCGCCGCTCATTCACTCGCCTCCTTCGCCTTCCTATTTCTCAGACGATTTCTCGTACATTAAAGTTGCAGTGGATGGGGATTTTTCAACAAACTGCTAGAAACATAAGTTTCATTTCCCATCGGGCCAGGCGAGTCGCATCGGCGATGGCATTTAAAAGATGTTTCGTCTCCATCAGTACAACTTTCTTGACAGCGCGGCCCCCACTGTCTTAAAAGTATATTCAATCAGTCGATTCGGCTGGCTGGGTGGCAGATTTTCGGGGATGTGGGTGAGTGGAACGGGGCTCACGCAAGGGTGGTGGAGTGGTATTCACTCCTCGCTTCTGACACGTCACGCCAGGAACCACATTTTAAGTCACAATACCAATTTTCCAGGTGCAAAAAAGGAGCTGGGCATGCTGCGGACTTTTATTCGGCGTGGTCTTTATTTCTTACTGTGCTGCATGTAATGGTAGTGAGCGGCTCATTGAGTTTGGCGCAGACGGGCACGACTCGTCGCTGCGTGGCACGATAACAGACAAAATCCGGAGGAGCAATCGTTGGCGCGAAGGTGACCCTCAGAAATGCTTCACTCGGCTTTGAGCGCACCGCAGCAAGCGGCGCCACGGGACAATATGATTTTTTGGGGTTGCCGCCCGGTACGTACGAATTAACGGTCGAAATGCAAAACTTTCAGAAATATCTGCAATCGAATTTGCAATTGTTAGTGAACTCACCTGCCACGCAGGATGTTGTGCTGCAGATCGGGGCTGCGACCGAAACAGTCGAAGTTTCCACTCAAACGATGACGCTGAATACGACAGACGCATCCATCGGGGCAGCCTACAACGAAAATCAGATTAAGCAACTACCTCTAGAAGGGCGAAACATCCCCGACCTGCTCACGTTGCAGTCCGGCGTGGTCTACACAGGAAACCGTTCCGACATCAACAAAGACACAGATACCCGAAGCGGAGCAGTCAACGGCGCGCGAAGCGACCAGAGCAACATTACGCTGGACGGCGTGGACGTCAACGATCAGGTTAACGGCTATGCTTTTACGTCAGTCCTGCCGGTTACCGTGGATTCCGTGCAGGAATTCCGCGTGACCACGACCAGCTACAACGCGAATGAAGGCCGCTCCTCCGGCGCACAGGTTTCGTTGGTGACCAAGAGCGGCACAAACAATTTTCACGGTTCGCTATACGAATACCTCCGGAATACGATAACCAGCGCCAACGATTATTTTGTCAAGCTGAGTGAATTACAGAACGGTGAGTCGAATACTCCGCCCAAACTGATTCGCAACGTTTTCGGCGCGTCACTCGGCGGGCCCATTTGGAAGGATCGACTGTTCTTTTTCGCGAACTACGAAGGATATCGGCAGGCCGAGGAGGCATCCGAGCAACGCATCGTGCCGAGCGACACCATGCGCGCGGGCATCATGATGTATCAATGCGATGATCCTTCAGCATGTCCCGGCGGGCCGATCGCAGGAACGAGCTTCTCTGCCCCAGCCGGGTATAAGGCTGTCTTGCCGAGCGATTTGGCTGCCTGGGACCCACTACACGTTGGCCCCAATCAAGTCATGTTGAACTACCTCCAGAGCTTCCCTCACCCTACGGACCTGTCGCTCGGCGACGGGGTCAATTATGTCGGCTACCGATTCCGGGGGCCCATACCGACGACCAATAATTGGTATATCGCGCGCGTGGACTACAAGCTGACTTCCAGCGGCAACCACACCTTGTTCTGGCGAGGTGCGCTGCGGAACGACGCGCATACCACTTCGCCTTATTTTCTTGGCGAAGCGCCTCTGCAATCCAACGTGAACTACAGTAAGGGCTTCACCATCGGATATACGGCAACTTTTCGTCAAAACCTGCTGAACAATTTCCGCTGGGGTTACACGCGGCAGAGCATCGGGATTCTCGGCAACAACGACACACAATCGTTCATTTACTTCCGCGGCCTCAATGACAACAGTACTCCTGCAAGTTCCTCCCTGGCAGTTACTCGAAGCCAAAAATACCAGACGCCTGTTAACAATCTTGTAGATGACTTTTCCTGGATCAAAGGACGGCACACATTTCAATTCGGCACGAATATCCGCTTCATACGGAATCCGCGGGAAAGCCTCTTGACGAGCTTCAGTGACGGCGTCACAAATGCTTCCGGTTTGGATACCGCTGGGATTGCGGGTACAAGCAGCCCTTTGGATCCTGCGAACAACGGTTTCCCGGCCGTAGCGAGTGCGTTTGGTAACTCCTATGATTACCCGCTGACCGCGTTGATGGGGATCGTCAGCGAAGTGGATGCGAGCTATAACTTTGACAAAAATGGCAACGCCTTGCCGATTAATTCACCGGTGAATCGCCATTGGGGCGCCGATGAATATGAGTTTTATTTTCAGGACGTCTACAAAGTAAAGTCCAACTTCACTTTCACCTACGGCCTGCGCTATTCACTGTTCTCTCCGCCATGGGAGACTACTGGCACCCAAGTTGCCCCGACCCTTAGCCTTGGCCAATGGTTTCAGAACCGTGGGCAAGGCATGTTGAACGGAATTCCTTCCAATCAGGATCCTGCCATTACGTTTAATCTTGCCGGGCCAGCGAATGGCAAACAGGGATACTACAATTGGGATTATAAGGACTTTGGGCCGCGCATTGCCTTTGCTTATTCACCTAATGCGACCTCAGGGCTGCTCCACGCCCTTTTTGGATCCCCCGGCCAGACGTCCATCCGCGGCGGATTCGGAATTGTTTACGACCGAGTCGGGGCTGGATTGTTGACGACTTTCGATCAATACGGATCATTTGGCCTCTCAACCCAACTATCGAATGCCGTGATCCCATCGGTGGCGACAGCACCTCGAGTCACGGACCTGAATACGATCCCGACCACGGACCAGAATGGCCAGCCATTTTTCCCGCCGGCGCCTACAGGAGGTTATCCATACACGCCGCCGGATCAGCAGCTCGGTTTGGCGATCAACTGGGGCTTGGATGACACCATCAAGACACCTTATTCCTACACGGTCGATTTCTCCATCGGTCGGGAATTACCGAAAGGCTTCAGCTTTGAAGTTTCCTACGTTGGCAGGTACTCCCACAGACTTCTGGTTCAGGAAGATCTTGCAATGCCCCTGAACTTTAAGGATCCAGCCAGCGGGACTACCTATTTCCAGGCGGCCAAACGCTTTTCGGAGTTAGGTGCTGCGGGCACGGCTACTTCTGATATTACACCGCAATTGGTTGGCTCAACTGCGGCTTACTGGCAGAACATTATTCAGCCCTTGGCTCCTGGGGATGCTTATTCGCTGGCCTGCAGCGGTGGCGGAACAGCGAGCGCATTGCAAGCTGCCTACGACCTCTTCAACTGCAATGTCTTCAATGAAACCACGGCGCTTTGGCAACTCGATCAGGCGGGCTCCGATTTTTCGGGCAACCCGGGCATCGCGGGAGTCATGGCCAACGCCAATGGTCCCCTTCACTACTACACGCCGGTAACGGGCGCGAGCACATTCTTCAATCGACAGTTCAAGTCGTTGTATGCATGGCGCTCCGCAGGGAACGCCAATTACCATGCGCTGCAGCTCAGCGTTCACAAGCGGATGGCCCGCGGTCTGCAATTCGACTTCAACTACACTTTCTCCAAATCGATTGACATCATGTCCGACGCTGAACGTGTCACGGAATGGGGTGGTTTGGGCGGCCAGGTGATCAATTCCTGGGACCCCAATGCGCGCCGGGCGGTTTCTGATTTTGACCTGACGCACCAGATCAACGGGAACTGGATCTACGAACTGCCATTTGGAAGAGGACAGCGTTACGGGCATGATGTAAACCGGGCGCTGGATGCTTTCATTGGCGGCTGGCAGCTGACCGGACTTGTGCGCTGGACCACGGGGTTCCCAGCCAATGTGAATAACGGCGGCACGTGGCCAACCAACTGGCAACTTGGCGGCGGAGCAGTTCAGATTGCCCCGGCAGCAACCGGCACGACGGTTGATCCTCCAGGCTCTGTACCGGGTTCCATCAGCATCTTCAAAGATCCGCAAGGGTCTTCCGGAATCGGAGCTTTTCGAAATGCGATGCCCAGCGAGAGCGGAGGAAGAAACCAGATCCGCGGCCAGGGATTTGCCGGCCTGGATCTTGGTTTGGCCAAACGCTGGGTCATGCCATGGAAGGAATCCCACAGCCTGCAATTTCGCTGGGACGTCTTCAACGTTCCTAACCTGCATCGATTTGACGTGCAGAGTATCAACACCAACCTGGACTCCTCCAGCGCTTTCGGTCTGTACACCGGACTGCTCACGAATCCGCGCGTGATGCAGTTCGCATTGCGCTACGAGTTCTAGCGACAAAACGATTCCGTTCCACGCCGGAGGGGCAAGTCCCCTCCGGCAGTTTAGTCAAATGGCGCCGTGGGTATCGCGAGCCTCCGTTAATTCATAAATTCCTCAAGCCAATCAAGTTCATGCCCCTTCGCTGCGGACGAGTTGTGTTTCGATCAACAGCTCGTCATTGAGGCATGGGCCCAGCCGGTCCAAGCTCAAGCAGGCGTTGTGGAGGAATCGAATGCCGTTGTGCGAGGTGGATTGGCCGGCCTAAATCTGACTTACCGCTGTTTCGATCTGGCGGACAAATCTCTGCCGTTGTTTCAACGTCACTCGAAAGGCATACGCTGTCGTCTGACTGGTAGACCAGATCACACCACGAGACACCGCAGGGATTCAGACGTCGTTAGATCTACGAAGCGACGCGGCGCTGGCTACTCTGGAATTCGCGAGCGGCGAGCTGATTGAACGAATTTCGGTGGCGACGGCTGTAAGCGTCTCTCCGCTCACGCACCAGATTGAAATAACAGGTAGAAGGAGCCATAACGCGGTGATTCTACTCGCTGCCGGCCACTTGGTTTGCTCCCATTCTTGCAGGTATCCGCGCTAGCCATTATTCACGCAAACTGCGCCACCTCACCAGAGGAATACTTTGTGAGCGGGGACCTCACGCGAAGGTCGGTTCTGGCCCGTGCTCAACAGGTGTGCTATTCTAAAGACCCAAGCAGGCTGAAATCGATTCGGCTTGTCTGCAACTGTCGGGGCGTAGCGCAGCCTGGCTAGCGCGCCTGGTTCGGGACCAGGAGGTCGAAGGTTCAAATCCTTTCGCCCCGACCACTTTAATCCTTCCCTCTCTTACACTTACGCATTTGCGACGCATACGTGTTTTACAAAATTTGTAGCGCACGTATCGCAATTAAGCCCCGACTCCGATTCCGAAACTGCCGTTAACTCGAATCCGAGTCCCACTCTTTTCGTCCACTCCTGTCGGAATTCCACATCCTCAGTTAACTGCTTCGCATAGCGTGAGGACATATCCGAACTGTCGTGTGCCATCCAATAGTCAATCAAGAGTTGCCGCACTCGCTTTTTTCAAGCACTGCCTGTCTGAATCTACGGAATGCGTGGAAGCGAACCTTGCTGCGGTCCATGCCCTTCAGGATGGCCTCAAGACCGTCCCGATAGAGAGTGCTGGGCCACAGCATTTTTCCTGTTTCCGTTTCAAACAAGAAGCCACTCTTCCGATTGCCGATGAATTCCAGCAGTAACTTAGCAACGAACGGATGAACGTCAACGTCACGATAACTTGCATCAGTTTTCGGGGTTGGAGCGATTTCACCGTTTCGACTGCGTTGCTGCCGGATGTAGACCACTGTGCAATCTGGAGCGATGTGTTTTCCTATTTCAAGAGCGAGCAACTCGGCTATTCGGACTCCGGTTGCGACCAGTAGGACCACAGCAACCCGGTAAATCGCCCGCTTGCAAGTTTTGATTAGGTGGACGATTTCCTTGGCTGTTAAGGTCGGCCGGTGCTGCTCCCGCTTGCTGACTTTTGGTAAACCGATGTACGCCAAGTCCCACTCCCGTGGATATACCTGTTTGGGTTTTTCGTCTCTTGCGGAAGCGATGACTCTCTTGAAGACCTTAAACGTTTCCGTGACGGTCTTGTCGCAAAAGCGCCGCTGGTTGTTTTTCGACTCCGCCTTCATCTTGGTCACCAGTTCCCTTGCTTCTTGGTTTTCAAGTGAAGCGAGGGCGCGATTTCCGACAATTTCATTCAGGTATGTGACTGCGTTCGAATAAAAGTCAATCGTATTGGTGCGGATGGACTTTCGTGTCTTGGAGTTAACGATTCGACCTGCCTTAATTTCTGCAAGCCACCAAGCAGCTTGCGACTGGAAAGTGGCAACGGGTGTAATGCGCTCCCGAATCTTCTCCACGTCCAGTACACCTGCATCTTGCATGACTTGATGTAGTTTAAGCATGGCATTCATTTTGTTCCGGCAGAACCCAAGTGCTCTGCGTATTGCTTGCTGCTTGGTCTTGCCGGGTACATCGACCCGGAAAAAGCCGTATGCCCGCTGCTGGGGATTCCGACGTTTTCGTCCAAGCTGATGAAAGTCTCTCGGCGAAAGCAGGTCTAACGGCCTCAGCGGCTTTTCCGTTCATTCGAGAGTTTTCTCGATTCATTCGGTTGCGGCGACAAAACCATTTTCTTAGTCCCGATTAACGTTCTAACGCCGAAACCGTACAAGTGGGTACCGGCCCCAGAAACGGCTGAAACTAACTACCAAGTCGGGTCTCGTGCCAATCAAACCCGCAGAATCGACACTGGTGTGCTTTCGGAGTTCTTGTCAGGGCACCGCATTGCGGACAATTGTTGAATGCAATATTGTCCCGATGCTCGTCGAGTATCCTCTGCCCGGTTCGCTCTATAAAAGTGTCCAGTCCCGCGCTCGTCAGACACAGAACCTCGGGGTCACTAGAAAGCAACTCGCGCAAATGGCGGGGTGCACTTTCTCTGGCTTCGGCTTGAGAAGCAGCATCAGTGCGGCCATGCATGGCTTTGGCTGTGCCGACCAGATGCCCGTACGCAAATCGCTCCTGTTCCGTCATCAAATGTCCAAAGTACCTGAATACGTACCAAGATTTGTCGGTCGCCATGAAATCCGCTCCGTGGCACCTGCACTAACGAATCGAAAAACTTGATAACTCCGGCATGCTTAGGACAGCGCAGGCACAGATACAACCTTGATGTCCCCATCCCCTGCGTTAGAAACGCATGCCGAAATCGCTTCGGAGAAGTCGTCCGTCAATGCTTGGCCGTTTGCGTCGTAGTCATTGTCCGCCTGCAGAATCAGGTAAGAGCCGTTCCACTCGCACTTCACATTTTGGTGCCAAGGTCTGTGCGTGAACTCTTCGCGGATGCTTTCAGCACTTGCTGGACCTTCGTTACTTGGAATGCCACTGCATGTCAGAACTATTCGATACATTTGCCGAATCTCGCTCGCAGATGGAGCGACTGATGATGGCAGAAAACTGATGGAAAAGTCACTAAGTCCCCGATTAAACACCGAAACCGTACAAGAACGCATCTGTACCTCGGCCTTCAGGGCGGGCAGGTACTATGAGGAGCCTTTTTGATTTGCCTACAAATCGGGACTTACGGGTGCAACTTCGCGTTCAACCTCACGATGGCCTTTTGTAAATCGGGAGTTTCGCCCTGAATCGCAACGAGTCGTTGATATTGCTCGAGGGCACCGGCATAGTCGCCGCTTTTCTCGAGAAGGTCTCCCAATTGATTTCCAAAAATCACGGCAAAGTGGGGGTCTCTTGCAATCGCTTCTCTAGCGACAGAAATGGCCCGTTTTGAGTTTCCTCTTGCCGCCAAAATGTTGACCATTCGGAAATAGGCATTAGAGTCGCTTGGAATAGCCTTGGCGGCCGCTTCAAGAACATCTAACGCCTGCTCAAAATCACCTTTCAAAAGCAGGACGTCTGCCATTGTCAAATGGGAAGGCATGTAATCAGGGTTTGCAGCGATGGCTCGCTGCGCTTCTTGAATCGCTTCGCTATATTGCTTTCTCGCTGCCAAGATTTCCGCTCGGCTAATGTAAGGTCGTGGATATATTGGCTCAACATTTTCTGCTTCTTTGTATTCGCGGAAAGCTTCGTCCACTTTTCCTGACGACTCGAGAAACTGGCCGACCCAATAACGGTAGTATCCATTCGTTGGGTCTAGAGTTGTAGCCTGTCTCAATTCCGGTAGAGCTTTCTTATCGGCCGAGCCGTAGTACATTCCCAAATCGAAATGCGCCCTTGAATTGTTCGGGTCGAGCTTTATCGCCGCTTCGTATTCTTTCTCTGCCAGACTCGGCTTTTCCGAGCAGGACAAGAGAAATCCATAGACGCGATGTGCTTCTGACGATTCCGGTGCGAGTCTCACAGCCTTTTGAATGTTGTCGAGAGCCTGCTGTGACCTACAATTGTGGCGACCTTGCATTGCGGCCACGGCTGTCAGAACGAGAGGGTTATTCGGCAAAGTCTTGAGAGCTGACTCGCACGAATCAATCGCCAAAAGCATCTCTTTATATTCCATTCTGGCACAGTCGAGTAGGTGCGTTAGGGCCTCGGTCTCGGCAGCGAATTCGTTTCGTGGATATGTCCTTGAATGACTCACAGACTTCAGCAGCGAGCCCTGTGCCCCTGAGTTACGCAGAGCGCCTAAGAACTGGCCGTCTGGGGTGAAATCTATGCCGCGCTTGTCCACTTGTTTTGCTAGGTCTGACTGAAATTGGGTGAGTAATCCGGAACCAAGCTCAATTTTGCTCACCGGGGAAATGCTCTGGTCGGCCCCGGCTAACGATAGAAACAAGAGTGCCAGCAGTTTCCCGAACACGTACCCTCCGAAAGCGTCTAAGGAACTTCGAGTAAAAGCATGTTAATACAGATGTAACCACTGTTCTATATTGTTGCCTTCTCACCCCCTGATTAACGCGCAAACCGTGTGCGCCGTGAAAGGTGGTGGTCCATAGCGGGAGATAAACCCGCCCGGGAACTGGTTCGATCCACCCGGTAGCAATCAGAGCAGCAGTGGAGGTAACGAGACTGCTGAAGCCTCTGGTGTAGAGAGTCGCTAGGCGACTTGGCGAGCGTGCAGGCCGTAACGTGAGTGAACGCTGAGCAGGCCCCGAAAACAGTGATGCAGGAGCCGACCCGCCACGGTTTCGGGGAAGGCCGAAGCGAATGGAAACGTACGAGCGAACAAATTCCATCCGACCTGCCGGGGTAGTAGCGACGGCATGCAAGCAAAGTGGACCATACGCAACACGGGAAGTCCCAACGGTGATCGCAGTAGGGATCAACTGGCAGCTCGTGAGAGAAAGGCCGGGCCGACTGGGATGGCGGAGAGGCTCGCAGTACCGACGAAGCTGGGTAATTCCGGTGGAGGGAAGGAGCCTCAGTTGAAAGGAAACGCAAGAAGCGACAAAGGACCGAGGGATTGGCGATGAGCCTAACAACTCCACTAAGTGTTCAGAAGTTGCAGACAGCGTTGCACGACAAAGCGAAGGGATCGCCCAAGTTTCGCTTCTATGCCGTGTACGACAAGATGTACCGAGAAGATGTTCTGGCTTTCGCCTATGAATGTTGCAAAGCAAATAGCGGAGCAGCAGGAGTAGATGGCCAGACCTTCGAGGATATCGAAGCGTACGGGGTGAAGAAGTGGTTGGACGAACTGACGGAAGAGCTGAAAAGTAGAACGTATCAACCGCAGCCCGTACGGCGGGTGTGGATACCTAAGCCGGACGGAAAGCAGAGGCCGTTAGGAGTGCCGACGATCAAAGATCGCGTGGCACAGACGGCGGCAGTTCTGGTGCTCGAACCGATTTTCGAGACCGATCTGCAGCCGGAGCAATATGCCTATCGGCCAGAGCGCAGCGCGTTGGATGCCGTGAGGCAAGTCCACAAGCTGCTCAACACTGGCCATGGACAGGTTGTAGACGCGGATTTAAGCGGCTACTTCGGTGCGCCAGGATAAGCCCGGCGCTTCCAGCGGGTGAAATTCCCGCCCCGGAAAGGGACGAGCCGCCCCACCGGGAATCGAGTCTTGGGCTCATGAAGGTGACGACATGAGTTAAGCGTAGACAGAGCGATGTCCAGGCCGTAACGCAAGTGAAGCGATTGAGCCTCGTGACACATCCGGAGGCCGACAGGGTCGAAAACCTGGAAGGCAACAGTAGGCGACCGCAAAGGGCGATGGTCGCTGGAGACTCCGGCGGGGTCTAAGAGCACGGCATGGACAGAAAAGGAAGCGTCATGGCACCTGGGAGATCCACCGCCGTCTCGGTCTGGAGGTAGAGGGCCGAGTATGTCAACCGAATGGACCAACCTGAGGGAGATAGAAGCGACGGTGGAAGTCGGACTCGCTGGTAGTACTCGGAGCGCGGGAAAGCCGCGTACATGGGGAAGCGGCGGGGCAGGTTGAGTAGCTGGTCCAGGGAAACATTCCCTGCACACTCAGAGGTAGGAGAAGAATGTCCACACAACTGGACCAGATCGCGAAGAAGGCGAAGTCGAATCCGAAGCTACGCTTCACGTCGCTGGCACATCTGCTCACACCGGAGTTTCTCACGGAAACCTGGAGGCAGATGAATCGGCGGGGTGCGAGCGGGGTTGATGGTGAGACGACGAAGGAGTTTGAACAGGACTTGGACACACGAGTTCAAGAGCTATGCGAACGCCTGAAGCGAGGGACCTATCGGGCTCCACCGGTACGACGAGTGGAGATACCGAAGGGACCTGGCAAGGCAGGGACGAGGCCGCTCGGAATTCCGACGGTCGAAGATCGCCTGCTGCAGAGAGCGGTCGCGCGGATCTTGGAAGCGGTGTTCGAGGCGGATTTCCTGGAATGCTCGTATGGATTTCGGCCGGGACGTAATCCACATGGTGCCCTACGGGCAGCTACGCAGGATCATCGTCACGAAGAAGGTTGGACACTTGTTCGAGGCCGACATCCGCGGCTACTTTAACCACATCCAGCATGAATGGCTGCAGAAGATGGTTGCTCATCGGATTGCAGACCCGCTCATCCTGCGCCTGATCGGCAAATGGCTGAACGCGGGGTTTATGGTGGGAGGAGTCGTTACGCGAACGGAAGAAGGATCGCCGCAAGGCGGGCCGATCAGCCCGATCTTGTCCAATATCTACCTGCATTACGTTCTTGATCTCTGGTTCGAGAAGAAGATCAGACCGGCATGTCAGGGGGAGGCGTACCTGACGAGGTTTGCTGACGATTTCGTGGTGAACTTCCAATACCGGCGCGATGCGGAAGAGTTCCAGAAGAACCTGACGGATCGATTCGGGAAATTCGGATTGGAGTTGGCGGAGGAAAAGACGCGGGTGATGCGCTTCGGACGCTTTGTCCGGGCGGACCTAGAGAAGACCGGAGAGAAACCGGATACGTTTGACTTCCTAGGATTCAAGCATGTCTGCGGCACCGATCGAGGCGGCAAGTTCGCCTTGGTGCGGGTCCCGTGCGACAAAAGCCGCCGAAAGTTCTTGGCCAAATCCAAGGAATGGCTCAGCAAGCATAGGCATTGGAAGCGGCGGGATCAGCAAAAGCAACTCGTGATGATGCTGCGCGGCTTCTACCAGTATTTCGGATTGCATCACTGCAAACCGAAGCTCGACGGGGTCCGGCGCGAGGTACACCGGCAATGGGCCCGTACGTTGAGACGACGGAGTCAGCGACACCGACTCTACTGGTCCTATCTCAAGAGTCAATCCTGGTTCGAATTACCTTATGCGGTGTCGACACGCCATGCGACGGTCTGACTGCCATCCAGCGAGTGCAACCTGGGGAGCCCGTTGCGGGAAATCCGCTCGGCGGGTTCTGCGAGGGGGGACGGGCACAAGCGACATAGTCGCAAGACCCGTCCCTACCCACCATAGCATTCCCCACGCTGACCTGATGAAGTCAATGGCTCGAAGGATCGTCGATGGAGCAATGCTGCATCTGATCAAGATGTGGCTGGAAGCTCCGGTCTGAGGAGACCGACGAGAAAGGGAATAAGCATCGGAGTACGCGCAATCGGGATGAGGGACGAGGAACTCCGCAAGGAGCTCCGATCAGCCCGCTGCTCAGCAACTTGTACATGCGTCGTTTCGTGCTGGGATGGAAGAAGCTCGGGCACGAGAAGCGTCTTGCTGCATACATTGTTAACTACGCCGATGACTTGGTGATCTGCTGTCGTGGCCGAGCGGAAGAAGCGCTGGCCATCATGCGGGACATCATGACGAAGCTAAAGTTGACGGTGAATGAGACGAAGACGCGGGTGTGTAAACTGCCGGACGAGAAATTCGACTTTCTGGGTTATACGTTTGGTCGATGCTATTCGCCGAAGACGGGCGCGCGTACTCGGTACGGTTCCCTCGAAGAAGCGGGTGCTCCGCATCTGCGAGGCGATTAGCGAAATGACCGGACGAGATCAAACTCTGCTGGATCAGGAAATAGTGGTAGCGAAGCTCAACCGTATGATGATCGGGTGGGCCAATTACTTCTGTTTAGGACCAGTCAGCACGGCCTACAGGGCGGTGGAAAGCCACGCCTGCAAAAGGCTGCGTCAATGGTTGTGTGCCAAGCACAAAGTGATGTCGGGATCCGAACGATATTCGGAGACCATCCTGCACGATGTGCTTGGACTCGTCTGCCTTACCCAGCGGACACGCAAACTCCCGTGGGCGACATCGTGACACTTTCTCCGAGAGCCGGATGCGGGCAATCCGCACGTCCGGTTCGATGAGCGGGGTGTGAAAACGGAAGCATGGTCCGGCTATTGAGGCACCGACAAACGAAAGAGTCGGCAACGGATAGGCTGAACCTAAACCACCGCGTCACACCTCGACTCCACCGAAGTACGTATCAGTATCCCGGCGCTCGCCAATTCGCCCCGGATGGCTAGTTCCAGGTAGCCTCCGTTTGTCCGCCGTTCGACTCAAGCGTCAGAGCGAGCCGCCATCACCAACCAATTACAGCAAATTTGTACACCAGCAGAATGACTACTGTCGCCAGCGCGACCCAGACGCACAATGTGTAGCGTCGGATGAAGTACAAGGTCACGCCTGCCCAGCAGAAGCATGTAGCTATTAAGGCGCCACCAATATACGGCGCAGCGACTGCGGCCGAGAAGCTCGTGCCATGGACGTGCCTGAGCCGGAAGAACTCACCTAGTGTCCTTACCACGATGAGGAATTGAGCCGTGATTCCTATCTGAGCCCAGCGTTCTCTAGTCATGGGGGATATTCTAGCTGGGCAAGCAACGCTTGGCGACAAATCCCGACTTTGGCGCTAGGTCCCCGATTAAACGCACTAAACCGGAGTGAGTCGGGGGGTGGGCATAGCTGTGATACGCTCCGCTGAGTCTTCAACCCAGCTTAGGAGGCTAGATGGGACATTTCAGCGTATTTCACTGGCTAGTTGTCATTGCGTTTTTCAGTTATCTAATCCCACTCGGAATGCTCTTCAAACGAACAGGCCACAGCATGCTCTGGTGTTTTCCTTGCTTCGTGCCATTGTTCGCTTTCATCGCATTTTGGGTTATAGCTTTTATGCCTTGGCCCATCGACAGTAAAGCTGCGAATCCGTAAGAACTAATCTGCTGGCGTTGTTTAGCGCCGAATTTTTTGGACAGTGAATTGAGCGTATTCATGTAGCGGCTCCGAGCGCAAGGTGTGGCTGGCGAGCCTGATTGGAGCTTCTTTCTCCTCCGGCGCTCTAGCTTTCTTCATTTTCCCAGATTCATTCACTAAGCGGCAGACTGTCGCTCTGGAGACCCGGTGCTTCTTCGCCACTTGTGTCAGGCTTAGACCGGCGAGTCGGTCTCGCACGATAGCAGCCCGGTCAACGTTGAGCGGTGCACGCGCTATCCTGCGGCCTTCCAATTTTGTTCGCCGCATCCCCGCTCGCGCACGTCAACGATACTAGACATCCTTGAGCTGATTCTCATTCATCCCGAAGTAGTGGCCCAGTTCGTGGATGACTGTCAGGCGGATTTGCTCGCGGACTTCGTCCTCAGTGGAGCAGACCGCTTCAATATTTTTCTGGTAAAGCACAATGTGGTTGGGTCCCGTGGGCAAGTCAAAGTTGCTCTTCATTGTCGTCGGCACGCCGTGGAAGAGACCCAGTAGCAGCCGCCTTTGCTGCCCCGGTTGTGCTGATGGCTGGTTCGGCGGAATATCCTCTACCAGAACAGCCACGTTACGGATGCGACTGCTAAATTGTCGTGGAAGCGAGTCGAGCGTCTCCTCGACTACCTTGATGAATTGTTCGCGCTTCATCATTCACCCACTGACACGAATGAGGGCACGCAATTCCCAAGTACATTGCCAGCGGAGACCCGGTTGCGGGAACGGTGTACTATGGGACGCTTGTGCTGTTTGTCATTATGCCCCTTCTGTTGGACAGACGTGCAATCACGGGACAGACCTGCGCTAACAATCACCAGTGAAGATTCAAAGGAGAACGGTAATGACGCAAAAGGTTATCGAGGTAGTCGGAACTTCCAAGGAGAGCTTCGCTAAGGCTGCGGAAAACGCGGTGGCTGAAGCTGCAAAAACTGTTCGCGGGCTGAAGTGGGCGCGAGTGGCTGAATTAGAAATGGAGTTAGACGGCAAGAAGATAACCCAATACCGCGCCACAACAAAGATTTACTTCAACGTCGAACACTAGTCCCGTTAGTTCAACTCGACGTGCGTTGAGCTAGTCTTCAAGCGGCTACTGCTGCCTGATATTGTTTCGCTTGTTTTACAAGCCGCACCACTGTGGCTCGTGAAACCCGGTGGCGCTTCGCTACTTTGGTCAGACTCATGCCGGACATGCGGTCGCTTACAATCGTGGCGCGGTCAACGTTAAGCGGCCTACGCCCTATCCGGCGTCCCTCCAATTTTGCACGCCGCATCCCCGCCTTCACACGTTCAACGATTAAACTTTTCTCTAGTTCCGCAATCGCTCCAACGATGACTATCATTGCGCGTCCGAGCGGACCGGATGTTTCGATGTTCTCTCTCAGGCTTACGAACTCAATTCCGAGATGATTCAATTCGTCGAAAACTTTCAAGAAATGGCGGACGTTCCGTGCGATGCGGTCGAAAGCAGCGACGAAGAGAATATCGAAGTGACGCCTGCGAGCATCTGCCAGAAGTTGGTCTAGGCCGGGACGTTTCGATTTTGAGCCTGAAATGACATCCGTATACTCGTGAACAATTTCGTATCTGCGCTGCTTGGCTAATTCGCGTAGGTCGTAGAGCTGCGTTTCTGCGTGTTGGTCACCCGTGGATATGCGCGTGTAGATAGCTGCTCGTTTGGTGGAACCGGGCTTAGCAGCTATTTCGGTTTGGGGGAGCACACCCGGGAGTGATAACTTTTTCTCAGCCATTTCGACCTCCTTAATAGGTCATTTGGTCAGGGGCGTCGCGGTGCTATCGAGCACCGGGGCGTCCCGCTTACTTCAATTCCTTGGCTCTCTCCTGAAGGTACTTATCAATCGCACGTCTAATGAGTTCCGCAAGCGGAGCGCCAGTCCTATCTGAGAGCGCCTTCAGCTTCTTGATTTGTGCCTCTTTTAGGAAAAGGGCCGTTCGCTTCATTGCTATATAATACCACACAGGCATACATATTGCCATAACATTTCCTCTGAATGCATTTCACTCCCTCACGTGTCCGGCCCATGTGTTTGTCAGACACTCCGTCACATTATTCAGCGATAGACTCAAGTGGGATGCCGAACAGGCCCTGAGCCAGCTCAGGTAGCCAAAGAGGCTGGCCATGAAGAGCGTGAAAGTCGAGTGCTACGCAGGGTACCGTGCAAATGAACGCCCCTTACGAATGACTTTAGGTGAGCAGACGTTGGAAATTGTGAAAGTGGAAGACCGCTGGCATTCCCCGGGCGAGACGTATTTCCGGGTGTGCGTTAAGGGCGGCGACCGGTATGTGCTGAAGTACGTGGAGGCGCAGGACGTCTGGAGTTTGGAAGGGTACCGCAGCGGTGCGAACTGAGACGAGTGGCCGCCACACTCATCGAGCCGAACGAGATTTCACCCTATCTTCTTCTTGCTCTTTAAACCACTCCAGCACCTTGGCAATCCTCTTCAGAGACCTATTCAGGTCCTCAATTGGAGCTACCTCATCTTGCAGTAAGGTCAACTCAAATTCTTCCTTGGAAGGGCGCTCAATTTGATTCACTTTTCGCATCCGTTCCTCGTCCATTGTCTCCCCCGCCTACGTTCAGTTCCTTCTTCCGTTGTCAAAATCTCGGAGCGCATATCTGTGGCTAACATCTTTTCTCACATTCCAGGCCCTGTAGTGTTCCCTAGATTTTGTAAATTATTTATTGGAACGATAATGCAAAGACATTTTGAAATGAGAACTATCTGCTGCCATCTGTTCAGTTCACGTCCTGCATCAGTTGGGACTGACCAATAAGCTCTTATTTGAACTCCATTGTCTGTGACGCTCATCACTAGGGGGCTTTGCGATGCAGGACTAATTCCCGACAGTGGTAAGCCTCATGAGCTAGGCGACCCGCGCAATTTTCCATTCCTCATCAGCCTTGCGAATAACAAAACGTGCTCTGCATTTTGGACAAACGTGAACATTTGGAAGCGAAGCCAATGGTTCCGGCACTTCCGCAATGGACTCTTCGCCACAGCGACAGGTCACCCGGATTTTGCTGATGTCTTCGTTAGTAATTTCTATTGGTTGTATCACGGCTGCGCCTTTTGACTAAGTCTGGCATACAGCGTATGGTCACTGCTGCAAATTGGCATCGCAACTATGCAGAGCGGTTGGCCTTACCAAGACATTTCTTTCCATATTTGCTCTGTGTCTCGCCTTTCAGTTTCTTTCAACTTCTTCGATTAACTGTTCCACCTCCTCATGTTCTTTGAACGTTGCGTGCATTTTTCCAACCGAAGGTCTGCCATCAGGAAATAGCAAAGAAAATTCTTCGGCCATGCTCTCTAGAACACACCTTAAGACAAATCCTTCCCACTGGAATAAGAGCACAGGAGGTGCATGCACTTGACTGTCGATATTCATCAAATCTGAAACGCTTTTCATTAGCTCACGCACATCAGTCCTTGATTTCCTCCCATCAAAATGAAAGACTAACGACAATATCCGTGATTGACCGCTAACAAACTGAAGGGGTGAAGCGTTTAAGCCCGGTATTGTGATTTCGGAAAAATCATTCTTCTTGGTGAGTTTGTAGGTACATAAAATAAAGTTTGCTTTGACAATCCTTCCATCGTTTGGATTAACGACACGAATCTCTGCCTCTCCTAGTTTGAAAATGTTGGGCCTTCTCATTCAATCACTCCCCCTTACCTAAGCAGCTTTTTCCGCTTGCCGCCGTTGAGAGTCACCGTGCGTTCTCGACGAGAGCCTGCCGCCAAACCTCCACTAGTGTCTGCTCGAACGCAGGGTTTATGTCGCGTTAGGATTCGCAGAGCTCTTTAATGTAGGTGTCCTCATTCGCACGCAAGAGTCCCAACTTGAGTCCATTAGAATCATCAAGACAATTGGCGAAGGTGGCTAGGCCTCGCCCCCTTCGTCGCCCGGCTCGAGCGCGCAAGCGTGGTAGGTCTCATCTTCAGCATGGAGGACGCAGAACCGACGCCCGCAGATACCGCAGTGGAAGGGGGCGGAAGAGTCGCAGCGTTTATCCATAAGCGAAACGGCCTCACAAAACCACTCGAGGTCTCGGGCAGCAGTCTGGTTCATTTGTTGCAACATGGTCCCTCCTCGTGCCCGGCAGTATACACCTGTCAGTTGCTGGGGGATGCCAAGAGGGAGATTCGCGGAGCAGCGTCAATTGGCTGCGGTGGCGTGCCCTGTGCTTGATTGGAATCCGCCACCCCTACGGGTGTACAGTGCCACCCGAACGGTGACGCCCACTTACGATTCTTTTTCCTGCAGCGTTGCCAGATACGCGCACAGGTTCTTAATACGCTGCCGTACAGCCAAATCGTTGAATTTGTCACGAGGGTTGAAGATGGGACCCCAGACGGGCATGTCTGATGAGCCGTGAGCCTGCATGGGTTTGCCAACTCGCACTATTTCGGCAACGTAGTCTTCAGGGAATTTCCCAGCATGCCTCTTGGCGAGTGCTGTGAGGTCCGATGGTGGAGACTTGAGCGCGGAGGCTGCGGGACCCATGCCTTTTCCGTCCTCGCCATGACACGAGGCGCAATATTCCCTAAATGTCTGCTTGCCAGACGCCACATTTGGCATTTCAGTCTGTACCTTGTCTGCAGACGGTACGCGTTGACTGCTGGCGGTGAGGGCAACCAGAAGCAATGCACTAAACAGAATGGTTTGGTTCATATCGGTTATTCCTTCGGAATTCACTTCCTGCTGGGTCACCGTGAGTCACGAGTCCTCGTGTGTGGCTTCTTTCTAGACCTAACGGGTACCCACGGCCCAGAACAGTAAACCGACAACAAGCAAAACAGCGATAAGCGTGAAAAGAAAAGTGCTGGTGAGATTCGGGAGTTTGATGGCCACCATAAAGCACCCCCTTACAATTACCGTGTACAGGAACGTGCCACAGACGGTAAGTGCAGCGGGCTGACGGGTGCGTGACCCACGTCACCAGAGTCGGGCGCACATTTATATTCCTATCCTCTTCTCTACGAAAGCCGATTAAGAAAACCTAAAATAGCAGTTCGTCCTCGTTGACTAAGCCCAAAAGAACGTGCCACCAAGCAACGGCTCGGAAGAAATCGATATATAATCCGGCCTACATTGAATGAGAGAACAGAACTACCGGGTGATGACAGTGGAAGTTGTCCCTCAAGTTCTCGAAGGAGAAAACTTATGTCCGACAGAAAAGTAATCGCAGTCGTAGGAGCAACCGGGGCGCAGGGTGGAGGTTTGGTTCGGGCCATTCTGAACGACCCAAACGGTGGTTTCGCTGCGCGTGTGCTCACTAGGGATGTGAGCGGAGCTAAGGTGAAGGAGTTCGCAAGACTAGGTGCTGAAGTTGTAGCCGCAGATGTGGACAACCCCGAAAGTCTGAAGAAAGGGTTTGCAGGCACCTACGGAGCCTATTGCGTCACATTCTTCTGGGCGCATTTCTCCCCTGAAAGGGAAATGGCGGAAGTAAAAGCCATGGCAGAGGCTGCGAAGGCCGAGGGCTTGCGGCACGTCATCTGGTCGACGCTGGAAGACACGCGGCAGTGGGTCCCGCTCAGTGACAATCGAATGCCCACCCTACAGGGCAAGTACAAGGTCCCGCATTTTGATGCGAAGGGCGAGTCCAATCACTATTTCACAGATGCGGGAGTTCCGACGACGTTTCTACTTACGTCTTTTTATTGGGACAACTTTATTCACTTCGGAATGGGGCCGAAAAAAGGTTCGGAAGGGCAGCTGGCAATAACGCTGCCGATGGACGATAAAAAGCTTCCAGGCATCGCCGCAGAGGATATAGGCAGATGCGCTTACGGCATATTCAAGAAGGGCAATGAGTTCGTCGGAAAAACTGTCGCAATTTCGGGAGAGAATCTAACGGGCACTCAGATGGCTGCTGTTTTTACCGAAGTACTGGGGAGGAACGTTCGTTACAACAGTGTGCCACCGGAAGTTTACCGCGGATTCGGATTTCCCGGCGCCGACGATTTGGGCAATATGTTTCAATTCAAGCGCGATTTTGAAGATTACTTTTGCGGTGCACGCGACCCAAAATTCGCCCGGAGCCTGAACCCTTCATTGCAAGACTTCAAGATGTGGCTGACACAGAATAAAAACGCGATTCCACTTGAGGACACCGTGGCCCGCGCTTAGCTGCAATTTCCTTCGTCTACGTGAAGAGTTTGGGCCAATTTTTGAGCATCTCAACAAGTAAGGAGATGAATACGAAGAAATTATTGATATGCAGTTTGCTCGCTTTCCTTGTATTTGTGAGCGCTGCACGGTCGCACGCTCAGACGACTGGCGAAACAGAGAAGGCTATTAGAGCGCTGGAGAATCAATGGCTTCTGTCACAAAAGACAAGTAATCCTGACCTACTCGCTCCACTGCTGGCCGACAAGTTCGTGAATACGGGGAGTGAAGGAAAAGTGACCGCCAAGGCCGAGACGCTGGCGATAGTCAAAACAACCAAATTTACCAGTGCCCAGTACAACGACGTGAAGGTAACGGTGTTCGGCGATACCGCTATCGCCACGGGAGGATTCAAAGGTAAGGGCACAGATGGGTCGGGAAAACCATATAGCGTTGATGAACACTGGACTGATACGTGGGTTAAAATGCCCAGTGGGAAGTGGCAGTGTGTTGCGAGTCATGCGTCGCCAGTGAAAATGTAAACAATCGCACAACGCTAAATTAAAGCGGCCACCTTCACCAACGGTCGCCACTTTAAATGCTAGGCCACACGCGCAATCTTCCAATCCCCGTCAACTCTGCGAATAACAAAACCAGTTCTGCACTTTGGGCAAATGTGAACATTGAGAAGCGTGGCCAATGGTTCCGGCACATCCGCAATGGACTCTTCGCCACAGCGACAGTAGATACGGATGTGGAGATTGTCTTCGTCAGTGAGTTCTCTTGGTTCCATCATCGCTGAGCCCTTTTGTCCTTCTCACCAGAGCATTACTACTCGGCGAGTTTAGGAAGATTGTGGCGGTCTGGCGAAACTCCCCAAATTTCATTTTACACGCGGAAATTATTTCGTGCTTGGTAGAGAAGGGAATTAGGCTACTGACCTTGACATTCTCATCTACATCGCTGCGAAAGCCGAATACGCGAAGCTGAAATGACGAGCCGTTTCGTGACGCCGTTTCGTGACGCTTCGTTGACTTGGCTTCGATTCTCAACCTAAGATGACCGCACCATGGCGGATTCCAACTCGCTCATCGGCCAGACTGTCTCGCACTATCGCATCCTAGAAAAACTTGGCGGCGGTGGGATGGGTGTTGTCTATAAAGCTGAAGACATCAAACTCAGTCGCTTTGTCGCCCTTAAGTTTCTTCCTGACGATGTAGCGAAAGACCCTCAGGTGCTCGCCCGTTTTGAGCGTGAAGCCAAAGCCGCCTCCGCTCTGAACCACGCCAACATGTGCACTATCTATGAAATCGGGGAACACGACGGGCATCCCTTCATTGCGATGGAGTTCCTCGACGGCCAGACGCTCAAGCACTGCATCGGCGACCGTCCAATGGAACTGGAGGCACTGCTTTCATTCGGTATTGAAATTGCCGATGCGCTAGATGCGGCTCACGTGGGAGGCATCATCCATCGTGACATCAAGCCAGCTAATATTTTTGTCACGAAGCGCGGCCACGCGAAAATACTCGACTTTGGTTTGGCAAAGGTCGCTTCTAAGCTGGTATCGGGAGCTGAGGCGACGGCAGCGACACTCGACGCAGAGAAACACCTCACTAGCCCGGGGTCAACGCTTGGCACAGTCGCGTACATGTCGCCGGAGCAGGTACGAGCAAGAGAGTTGGATGCACGTTCGGATTTGTTCTCGTTCGGAGTCGTTCTATACGAAATGGCGACAGGTGGTTTGCCGTTTCGTGGGGAAAGTACTGGAGTTATTTTCGACGCAATCCTGAACCGCGCACCCGTTCCAGCTGTGCGGCTGAATCCTGACCTGCCTCTGAAGCTAGAAGACATCATTAACCGTGCGCTCGAGAAGGACCGAGAGCTACGCTACCAGCATGCGTCGGACATGCGTGCCGAATTGCAGCGCGTGAAGCGGGATACAGAATCGGGACGGTCAGCCTCCTTGAGTTCGGGGTCAGTGTCTATGGCGCAGGAAGGTGGCTACCCGGTTACTCCACAGCCGTCGTTATCTCAGTCTTCGGCTGCACCGGGTGTGCCTTCGTCGTCGAGGGGATTGAATGTTGCGGAAGTAACAGGAACAAGGGGGAGACTCTGGAAGCTTCTGATACCCACCGCCGCGATTCTGGTAGCTGTTATTGGGGGATTTCTCTATTTTCGCTCGCGCCAGATGGCGACGCATTCGTCCACAACAACCCTCACCGATAAGGACACCATTGTCCTAGCTGATTTCACCAACACGACAGGCGATTCGGTCTTCGACGGGACGCTGCGGCAAGGGCTATCTGTGCAACTCGAACAATCACCCTACTTCAGCATAATTTCTGACCAGCAAGTCCAGCAGACTCTACAGATGATGGGACATAAGCCGGGTGCAATGCTCACGCCTGACATTGCCCGAGAGGTCTGCGAGCGGGTAGGGGGGAAAGGCGTCATAAACGGTTCAATTTCACAAATTGGGGGACAGTATCTTTTGACTCTGAAGGCTGTCAACTGTTTGACTGGAGAATCGCTTTCGAGTACGGAAGCTCAGGCGATGGACAAGAGCAAGGTATTAGCTGCCTTGGGAAAGACGGCTTCGGAAATTCGCAACAAATTGGGTGAATCGCTCAGTATGGTTCAGAAGTTCGATACGCCACTCGCGCAAGCCACGACATCTTCGCTCGACGCTCTTCAGGCATACACTCTCGGGTCAAAAACAATGAATGAAAAGGACGATTCATCCGCCGCAATGCCTTTTTTCAAACAGGCCATAAAACTTGACCCAAATTTTGCTTCGGCCTACGTCGCCCTCGGGGTCTGCTATTCGAATCTGGGGGAATACAGCCTAGCCTACGAAAATATCCAAAAGGCATTCGCGCTGCGAGAGCGCGCAAGTAAGCGAGAGAGGCTAAACATCGAGTCTAACTACTACGTAAGTGTCACAGGTAACCTCGAAAAGGCGCGGCAGTCGTGTGAATTTCGGTCCCAGACATTTCCGAGAGACTGGGGACCACATAACCTACTCGGTTACCTCTACGCTAATCTCGGCGAATATGACCAAGCGCTGCTCCAATTCCGAGAGGCACTTATTGGCCAATCGGGTAGCGGTCAGGGATATGGCAATCTCGTCTACACCTATATATTTCTGAACCGACTTGAGGAGGCGAGTGCCGTTGCCGAGCAGGCGAGTGCGAAAAAGCTGGACGGTCCTGACGTGCACAGTGGTGTTTACTTTATAGCCTTCCTAAAAGGAGACACGGCGAAGATGGCGCAGCAGGTGAGCTGGAGTACTGCCAGACGAGGAGTAGAAGACTGGTTTCTTGGAAACGAAGCTGATACCGCCGCCTATTTCGGAAAGCTTGGAAAGGCCCGAGAGTTCTCCAACCGCGCTGCTGGTTCCGCTGAGCGTGTAGACGAAAAAGAGGCTGCGGCTTCTTATGAAATGAGTGCGGCTCTGAGGGAGGCCCTATTTGGAAATGTGGACGAGTCAAGGAAAAGGGTTGCGACGGTTTTAGGGCTTTCGAAAGGTCGAGATGTGCAATACGGAGCAGCACTGGCGCTGACTTTGACAGGTGAAGCCGTGCGGGCAAAGTCCATGGTTGATGAATTAGGCAAAAACTTTCCAGAGGATACGATTGTGCAGTTAACTACCTGCCGACCCTACACGCTCAGCTCGCCATGCTTCGCAGTGACGCAGTGAAAGCTATCGAGGTTCTTCGGGGCGCAGCACCATACGAATTGGGGCAACCGTTAGTCGGTGACGTACCGCTAAATTTGTATCCCATCTATGTGCGCGGCCAAGCCTATCTAACTAAGCAACACCCGAACGAGGCTGCTGACGAGTTCCAAAAAATCCTAGACCATCGAGGGATTGTGCGGAACTCGCCTCTAGGTGCACTGGCGCATCTCCAAATTGCCCGCGCTTACGCCATGCAGGACGATGCCGCTAAAGCCAAGGCGGCATATCAGGATTTCCTCACACTCTGGAAAGATGCCGACCCTGATATTCCCATCCTCATCTCCGCCAAGTTGGAGTACGCGAAGTTGCAGTGACTGCGGCACGAAGGGGTCTGACGTAGGTGTGAGATGATGCCTACCAGTACGCACATGCATCACTTTTGTCGTATCGCAAATCGTAGCGCAATTAATGAGAGGGCTGCACAGGGGAACTTAAGCCAATTCAACAGCTTAGATTTTTACTGCCATGGTTCGGGACCAGGAGGTCGAAGGTTCAAATCCTTTCGCCCCGACCACTTTAAATTGGTCCAGCCCGGACACATGGGTAACACTCCGTACCTAAGACATAGGTAACACTTTTGGGCCGAACGGATTTTCGAGCGGTTCGAGCACCCGAGTCTCCAGATCGAAGTATCCCAAATCATAATCCACAAAGCTCACCAGCCAAAGGTCGTCGTGCACTTCTTTGACGCCGACGGCCTGACCGGCGAAGACCTGACTGAAATTGATTTTCTTCTGCCCAGACAGATACGCACGCAACGGGTGACCACGATGGTTTTATCGTGGAGGGGATAGTCGATTTATTTCGATGGACTCAAAGGTCGTTCTCGCTGCCCATTTATTGTTTCTTCTCCCAATAAGCTTTGGCGGATCTCAATAATTCCGTGTTCTTTACGAGGGCGGCATCCAGGAGATGGACTTGCTCGGCGGCCAATTTCCAATTTACACCCTCGACTGCTTCCGTAAGGCCTGGGAATTCCAGATGGGCGTAGGTGTACCGGGCCGAATAGAGAATGTGCTGAAACCAGGGGCGGCCGGGAATTCCGGCGGGATCGAGCCAGTTCGATTCAACCTGAAGAAGCTGTTCATTCAAGTGCTGGACCATTTCTGGGTTGATGCTTCCGGAGGCAAGATCGCGCATTGTAATTTCGCGCAACTGCTTACCCGCCGTCTCAAGCCCCGCAATGCGCTCGTAGAGCTGTTTCAGTGGCAACTGCTGCGGAGTTACCTTGTTGAGAGTCTCGAGTTCACCCAGAAACTCCCGGAGTGCCTGGGCATTGGCCGCAAAGTCGAATGGCAAAATATCCGAATTGGCCAGACGCAGCGCAGTCAACCCCCAGATTTTGGTTAGGGCCGTGTGATATTCAAACGTGGGATCACCAATCCGGGACATCCAGAAATGATCGTCATAAGCGGAATGATAGACTCCGTAGTCCCCCGCAAATCTCAAATTAATCACTGGCCGGCCGAGATGATTAAGAAATACCGTGTGATCGGAGCCACTTCCGATACGCGTTTCAACCAGCGCAGAATCAGCAGGCGGCCCAGTCAATTTCTTATCGCGCATAGAGGCAGCTCTCCACGCTTCGTACAATGACTTCCCTGATGGAGCGCGAACGTCCTTTGAGGCTTCGACCAACATGGGCGCGAGGGAGGCAACGGCGGATGGCTCGAACCTCAGTCCCTCCGGTCCTGCTGTGCTAGCCGCACCGCCAACGGACTCATCAACATTCAAATACGCAACGAGTTTCTTTTTCAACTCTTCCGCGAATTGCTCGCCCCATTCAGTCGAACCGGTCAGAGCATATTCTTCTCCATCCCAGCTGCAGACGATAATCGTGCGCCGGGGACGAATGCCCCCCTGCTTAAGTGCGCCTAATGAGCGGGTAAATTCCATCATTGAAGCTGTGCCACTGACCGGATCCACGCCGCCATACACCCATGCGTCCCTGTGATTGCCAACGAGTACCCATTCGTCCGGCAGCTCACTGCCGAAGATGCGCGCTTCAACGACGGTGTAGGGCTTCACGCTCGTATCCATATCCACAGTCACGTGGACCTTTACAGCACCTGTAAAGCGGTAGGTAATGGGCAGCGCCCCGCGCCATTCCTTCGGAACTGCAGGACCGTTCATGTTCTCGAGCAATGGCTTCGCGTCACGCCAGGAGAGTGGCAACGCGATAATCTTGGGAAGTGATCGCGCCTCTTCCGGTGCAATCCGTTTTGCGCCGGCGACAGAGGCCCAGCCGGGCGTAGTGGGGTCGCCTGGAACGATATAGTCATAGGTAATCGCGCCCCGCTGAATGTGGCTCTCCGGGCCCCACGGGCCATCTGGAAAGACTTTGCCGAGTGTGTAGCCGTCTTCGGCAGGGTCGGAGTAGATCAACAGGGCCGCAGCTCCCTCTCGCTCGGCAGTGAGCGCTTTGAAACCTCGATAGCTGTACGGGTTCGAGTAGCGAACAATGGCGATTTTGCCTTTGACGCTGATACCATTCTTCCTCAACAGTTCATAGTCTTCGGGATTCCCACTATGGGCATACACAAGTTCGGCCGTGACATCACCGGAAGCGGAATAACCAAAGTAGGAACCCGAAATGGCAGAATTCTTCGTGTCCGGATCAATCTTATACGGGTCCTCTCGAAGTGAAGCTTTGAAGCGGATGGGCGAAGTCATTTCCAGCGAAACGCTACGAGGGCTCGAATGCAGCACGTCGTACCGCCGCAGTATGACATCCTCCCAGCCCTGTTTGCGCCATTCTCGTGCCATGAATTCGGCGAGCTTATTGTTTTGCTCGGACGCAGCTGGGTGTGGCTCCGCCGTGAACAGACGATGCCACTCGCGCGCATTCTCGGGCGAAGGCAGCGCTTGAAAAGTCGCCTCCAGATCGTGTTCGGCTGCGGCATTCGCCGGCGAAAATCCAAGGATGGGAACAGCCTGCAAACCTTTCGGCGAGGTTTGCGCGGAGACTGCAAATGGTACGATCAGAAACACCAAGCCGACCATCATGCACGATAGAAATCCAGAGTGCGTCTTCAAGACGATCTCCTTCACCAAAGAATCTACGGACAGAAAGCCAAGCCCGATCAACTGAGCAATCGATGTGCCGCGAGCGAATTCTATCGTACCAGGCGATGAGATAGCATTCCTTGGCCGTGATTAAAGGAGGGCAACGCCAAAAGCACGTGACCGTTGCCGCATGGTTTCCTTCACAGAAACGCCGGCAGAAAATTTACCAGAATCGGTTGGAACTGGCACAGCGAATCTTTACTACCTCGAGGAGAGGAATGTTTGTCCAAACTTTGAACGCGTAGCCGAAAAGGTAGCCCGATTGTAGAAAGAAGTTGCTCGGCTATCGGGCGCCGATTTTGACTTCCCGGCCGACCAATGACGTACGCTCACCTCGTCAAGTTACGATGCTCAAACCAGGTTCATTCGTCCAGAGCCTCTCCGACTTTGGCAGCAACATTGACGGCGAAAAACTGATGCTTCTCCACCCATTCCTCAAACTCCTTTTCTACTCCAATCCTGTTCAGCACCGATCTCTGTTCCTATCTACGGCTCGCCTTACTAATCGTTGCAAATCAATTTAGTGGAGGAACTCGGGTTCGAGAGTGAACTTGCAGTGCGTCGCGAATCCGGCCCCCCGCAAGGTGAATTCCGCTGCATCGAGTCCGGGGCCGAGCAGAGGAGCGCCGTCGACGGTCCTCGGAAAGAAGAAATGGACCGAGGAGCTCGTGCCAGTTCCGCTAAACTCGATTTCAATCGGTGCAACGGTGCCAAGGCGGGTCTTGAGCTTCGCACGCAAGTCTGGGCTTCCCGCCGGTGTGACCGCGAAGGGCTCGAACCCAACGAAGCCGGGCTGCTCGAGTTTCACCGTGATAACGTAGCGATCCGGCGGAAGCCGCGGCGGCGGCGCCTGAAACGCGGCGAGCGCGCGTTCACCGAGTTCCTCGAGCCGGGCAAACGCCTGGTTCACCGGGACTGCCGATTCCCAGCGCACGAGGAAGGCGGTGGAGGGCGAAAGCCTCGGCGCCCCATCCGGCTGCCGTGAAGAATCAACGGGCGCTTCGATTCGCCCTTTTTGCAAACAGTTCCCGTTTGGATCGATGGCATCGGAGTCGCAGTTCTTCGTGCCAGTCGAAATGCTGTAGCTCGCTTGATTCTCTGGCCGGAGGAACACCACAACTTCTACCTTCGCCCAAGGCGAGTGTCGCACAAGCTTCAGGGCTTCCGCATGCGACCATTGCGCGGGGGGCTTCTGCTTCCAGAAATCATTCGCGTGGGCGAATGGCGACAACCCAAAAAAAAGGGTCACCGTGGGAAGAATCGTTCGCAATGCTGCCCGAAGTGGCTCGGCGCAGCGTCCGCGTGTCCGGAGTAATCCGAGGGTCGCCGTATTGCCTGGAACTCTCATGCTTCGACTAGCTCGATGGTGTTGACTTTAACAGGTCCGCTAAGTCTCCAACAACTATTCTCCCGGCATTCGGGGGAACGGTCCGTCTGGATCGCCTTGCCACTCGCAATGGGGGCGCCTCTCGCAAAACGGCCGAACTCAATTTCAAGCAGCGCGTATTCGAATCGCGGGCGTGCGCAGAAGTGGTTCCGGTCCGCAAAAAGCGATGCGGGAAAGGAGAGGCAAGAAATTTCGCTTGTCCGAATTTATTGTCCGAACCGAGCCGCCGCAGGCTTTGCGTTAGAGATGGGTTACAGGAACGAAAAGTCGTGCGCCGCACGGGCCAAATCTGGAGCGAACGGCGTGATAGGCATGGCTGAATCTTGCCTTGCTTGCTGCCTACCTGGCTTCGCTATAAACCCGGTGGAGCACCGAGTGTTGCACGCCGTGTGAAGTGCAGCGCGGCACCGAAGCCGTCTCGCTGGTGGTCATCGATATCGAGATATCGGAGGCGATCCTCGAGCCGATTCGGGCCATCACCGAAACGAAGCTCATGCGCCTGGGTGGCGTCGAGGGAGCGGTTGGAATTGGAGCAGATTAGGATTCACAAAGCAGCTACGCCCCATTTGTCGAATTATCGGAATTTCAGTTGACAAAAATCCAGTCCAGTCTAAAATCTCAGCCCAATACACGGTCCATGCGCGATAAAACCTAGGGGTGGCTTTGATGCTTAATTCTTCTCTCACGCGTATTTTCTTTGGACTCATTCTGCTTCTCGGCTGTGCACTTTCCCTGCCTGGGCAGATCACCACGGGCGAGATCACTGGGACGGTGATGGATCAGAGCGGCGCGGCAGTGGCGGGCGCCACCGTCGCCGCGGTCTGCCCAGACACAAACCAAACACATACGGTGACGTCTGGAAGTGCAGGCGAATACCGGATGGTAGACATGGCCATTTGCGTCTATAAGGTTTCAGTTTCCGGTCCAGGCTTCAAAACCACAGTGCGCAATGTGACGATTGCTGTCGCCCAGGTGACCAAAGCGGATTTCCGACTTCAGTTGGGCGAGCACACCGAGACTATCACGGTGGAAGCAGCCACCCCGCTTGTGGAGTTCTCCCCGGGCGTGAACAACGAGGTGGACGCAAAGTCTATCTTGGATCTACCGACCGAAGGGCGTGATTTTAAGTCCATCTTGGCGCTTACCCCTGGCGTACAGCGCACGCCGGGTGGCGGGTTCCTGGACGTTAGCGTTAGTGGCCAGCGCACGACCACGAACAATTACATGATCGATGGCATGCCCAACAACGACCGCTTCTACGGCAGCGAGGTCGTCGGGCAGCCCGGGGTACTAGGGATTCCAGCCTCCGTTCTGGGCAACGATTCCATCGCCGAGTACACCGTTCAGCAGCTCCCGTCGGCAGAGAACGGGGTCAAGGGGGGTGCGGCCGTCAACGTGACGCTCAAGAGTGGTACCAACAATTTTCATGGCACGGCCTTCTATTTCGGAGACTATGACTGGCTGAACGCCAAGAACTACTTCTCGACAGAGACACTCCCCTATCACAATCACAATTACGGAGGCACGGTAGGTGGGCCGATCATCAAGGACCGCACATTCTTCTTTTTTGCGTATGAAGGCCAGCGTAACAAAGCCTTGGAACCTTATGATGTGCTCATTCCCACGCAAGGCGATCTGGCTGCTTCCCTGGCGGACTTTGCCAATCCCGCTATCAATTCGAACAATCTGCCCCTCAATACGGCGGGCTTAAACCTGCTGAAATATTACCCCTGTTCGGATGGCGCTGGCGGGTTTGTTTCCTGCACGCCCTCGGCGGCCAACGCCGCAGTCGCTACCGGCGGGTACTCGCAGACCATTTCAAGCCCCAATACCGACAAGATGGGCAGCTTCATCGTCCGGATTGACCATCGAATGAACGCGAAGATGCAGCTTTCGGGGCGGTATATGTTCGCTGACAGCACCCAATCCGCTCCGCTCGGCGGATACACGCTTCCGCCGGCACCTGGCAGCGGCCTAAAAGCAGACGCATTTAATTCCATCGCTCCGACTCGCGTGCAAATGGCGGGTGCCACCTGGACCTATAGCATCTCTGCCAACAAAATTCTCGACGTGCGCTTCAACTGGTCGCGATACTCACAGATCTTGGCACCAAATAACAATGTTGATCCCTTGAGCCTAGGTATTGATACGGGTCCACTAAACCCCGCCGATTTCGGCGTGCCTCCGGTCTATGCAAGCTCGGTGACCTATGGGAACCCCGGTGGCATACAAGGTTACCCCCTGAGCACCCGCCCCACGCAGACGTACGATACGTCGGGCCACTTCACGTGGATCAAGGGTACTCATACCTTGGCGATTGGCGGCAATTATCAGTATGCCTCCACCTTCAGCCTGCGGAATCGTGCGCGGTCTGGCCTGACCAGTTTCCAAACTGATTTTGAGACCCTTATTGACCAGTTGCTTACCGGCCGCCTCGACCAGGCTTCCCGCTCCTTTGGCGATACTTCACGCCACCTCTACCAGCCCTCTTTGGGATTGTATTTCCAGGACGAATGGAAAGTCACGCCGCGCGTCACCGTCAGCTACGGCTTACGCTGGGATCTCAATGGTGCGTTGGGTGACGCCGATAAGATTGCTTCGAATTTCTTCCCCTGCGCCTCACCAGAGCCATCGGTCTGCGCGCCGAGCGGGTTTCCGAATGGTCTGGTTCGGGTACAGCAGGGTTTCCCTCGCCTCTATAATTTGGACTATAAAGACTTTGGCCCACGCGCCGGACTGGCTTGGGACATCTTTGGCAACGGCAAGACCTCTCTCCGAGTTGGTTACTCAATGGCTTACGACGTGGCGAATTTTTCCGCCATCAGCGCTCCATACGTTTTCCAAGGGGCCCGAGCCGGAGCGTTTACAAACTCTAACCTGGGCGTGTTCTCGGTCACAGCACTGGGTGGAGGAGATGCGAGCTTGCCAGTTTTGTTCGAACCGTTCGGGCCGAACACTTGCTACAACCCAGCAACCAATACCCCTGGCACTACGCCTGACTTCGCCTGCATCGGTCCGCAAGCGGGAAGCCCGAACCCGACCACGCCTTTCCAAACCTATGGCGCCAATCCCGCGGGCACACCACCGTTTAACATTTTCGGAACCGTGCCGAATTTGAAGACGCCAAGAATCCAGTATTACAACGCGACGATTCAACACGAGCTATTTACAAACAACGCCATCACCGTGACCTACCTTGGTGCCCACGGAACGGATAGTCTTCTAAACCGCAGCCTGAATAACCGCCCCATTGGCTGTTGGGATGCGGTCAATGATGAGCAAATGACGACCGGGAATTGTGCGCGACCGTTCGATTCTGCGTACCTGCTGAATGGCGTGCCCAACTTCAATTACATCATCCAATTGACCAACGATGGATACTCCCGCTACAACGCCTTGCAGGTGACTTACCGCCAGCGCGATTGGCATGGGCTCAACACCCTGGTCAACTTTACCTGGTCTAACT
The DNA here is from genome assembly GCA_963741165.1 of Candidatus Acidiferrales bacterium. Taxonomy (GTDB): domain Bacteria; phylum Acidobacteriota; class Terriglobia; order Acidiferrales; family UBA7541; genus Acidiferrum. The sequence goes on from CAVUHB010000010.1 coordinate 78,973, forward strand.
GTATCGACACCAATTCCGTGAATCGCGGCGGTGCGTCTACACTGCCCATCGCTGAGAATCCTTATAATCCCAGCAGTAACCAGGGCCCATGCGACTCGGATGTCCGGTTGAACTTCAATACCGGCGTGGTCTACGACGTTCCTCGCTTGCACGCCGCAGGACGCTTGGGAGAAGGTTGGCAGATCGGGTCTGTGGTGACCGCTCTGACCGGGCGTCCCTGGACCGCGTTACTGAGCAGTAGCGCCGACCGCTCCGGCCAGGACCTGGTTTATCAAAGGCCAGACTGTTCGGGAGTACGACCTGTTTACCAGTTCAGTGACCCCAGAAGTCCCACCATCACGAATGTGCCCGCGATATTCTCCATTCCGGACCCCAACTCCATCGGGACCTGCGGCCGCAACGCTTTCCGCGGACCCGGATTCGTTCAGTGGGATTTTAACCTCAACAAGACTACCAAGATCACGGAGAGGATGAGTCTCCAGCTCCGTTTTGAGATCTTCAACCTGTTGAATCATCCTAACTTCAATCCGTTCCCGAGTAGCACCTCGATCTCTCAGAGCAAGATTAACAACTTCCCGGACACTAGCTTCTCTAACATCGCGCAGACACCGGATATCGCCGCGGGCAACCCGTTCCTGGCGCAAGGCGGTGCGCGCGCTATGCAGATCGGGGCGAAGGTCATTTTCTGATCTTGGGCTCCAGACTTTGGTTCCGAAAAAGGAGTCTGCTACAATGCAGACTCCTTTTTTTTATGCGGCGCGCTTGCATCCTTAGCCTTTTCGTTCTGTTACCCGTGCTCGCCGCGGCAGCCACAGACCAACCCAACGTTATTCTGATTACGTTGGATACGGTTCGAGCTGACCGCATGGGCTTTCTCGGCGCAAAGTACGGTTTGACGCCGCAGCTGGATGTGCTGGCGAGTCAGAGTGTGGTATTCGAGCATGCGTACTCGCAGGCGCCCATTACGCCGGTCTCTCACGCGACCATACTCACCGGGACTTTTCCGCAGTACCACGGAATTCGCAACTTCGGCGATCGACTACCTCCAAGCGTCCCCTTTCTGCCCGATATTCTTCATGCCCAGGGCTACCACACCGGGGCCTTCGTTGGCAGCATCATCCTCGATCCGAAAAACGGGTTTGCCTCCGGATTCGAGCGAGGCTTCGAAGTCTATGACGCAGGCTTTCACAGGCAGAAGACCGGAGAGCGCCGCGAGGCTTCCATGCAGCGCCGCGGCGAGGTGACCCTGGGACACGTGTTCGAATGGCTCGGCCAACAGCAGGGCGGTCCGTTTTTCCTGTGGTTCCACCTTTGGGACGCGCACGACCCCTACAGTCCGCCCGAACCGTTCCGCAGCCGGTATCCAAACGCCCCTTACAATGGGGGTATCGCCTACGTGGATGCCACCGTAGGCAAGCTGCTTGACTATTTGCGAAGCCAAGGCCTGTATGACAATGCACTGATCGCCGTCGCCGCCGATCACGGCGAATCCCTTGGTGACCATGGCGAACTGACCCACAGTATTTTCCTCTACGACGCTACCATTCACGTGCCCCTACTCCTCAAACTTCCTGGCAATCGTTTTGTCGGCCAGCGTGTCAGTGCCACGGCGAGCTTGGTGGATCTGGCGCCAACCCTTCTCGAAGCGCTCGGGCAGACGCCGCCTCCGGCCATGCAGGGCCGTTCACTGCTCCCATTGATTGGAAACCCAGACCCTGGAAACCGCCCTTCCTTTGCCACCGGCGACCACTCGGAACGCTCGTTCGGCTGGAGCTCGCTTGTCTCCCTACGGATCGGCACCCAGCTTTATGTGCGCGCGCCGACGCCCGAGCTTTACGATCTAGCCCCAGACCCAGGCGCGAAGATCAACCTCTATCCGAGCAACCACGCCGCCGCGGTGCGCCTCGCGATCCAGGTGGATAATTTCATAAAGCGCAGCAGCACAGGGGCACCTCAAGCCTTGCAGGACGGGCTCGACGAAAAGAGCAAGGAAAAACTCTCCGCGCTGGGCTACGTGGCCTCCGGAAAAAACGGCCCCCCCACAAGCATTGACCCCAAAGACCGCATCGATGTGGCCAACGATATGCACGATGCCAGCCTGGCCATCGAGGAGGGAAGGGAAGCCACCGTCATCCCACTGCTGCTGCATGTAGTCGCTAAAGACCCGCAAATCCAAGCGGCGCAGTATTACCTGGGCATCGCCTACTCACGGAAGGGCAACTTTGCCAAAGCCATTCCTCCCCTGCGCAAAGCCGTCGAGCTCCGACCGGACGCGCTGATGGCGCAGTACGAGCTGGCCATCTGCCTCTACGAAACCGGGGATCTGAAAACCGCGGCGGCGCATTTTGAAATCCTGGTGGAAAACCGGCCGGATTGGAGCGACGCCCGCTATTCTTTGGCCTCGATTGATGCCCGCACTGGACGACCACAGGAAGCCGCCAAGAACCTGCTTGTAGTCCTCCAGGGAGAGCCGGACCATTATCGCGCAAACCTGCTACTGGGGCGCATGCTGTATCTAAACGGCACTTTCGGTGAGGCCCTGCCGTATCTGGAAAAGGCCGCAGCGGTACAAACGGATTCCGGCGAGGCGCATTCCTTCCTGGCGGACGAATACGAGAAGTTGGGCCGCGCCACGGATGCCGCGCGCGAGCGCGCCGAAGTCGTCCGGCTGAAGGCTCCCACTCGATAAGGGAAAGAGAAACAAGAATGTCGTGGGGGAGGGGCCCTGCCGCTGGTGTCCGAAACAGTTCCGCACTGACCTACTCGCCCCTCTAGCGGGCCTTTGCTGGACAGTCGAGATTCGCAACTATATACTCAGCTTTTAAAACTCCGGGGTGTTCCATGGTTCTAAGAAAACTTTCTTTATTCCTGTTCGTTTCTTTGCTGGCCGTTCCGGTTTTTGCGCAACAACAGAACACCTCCAAACCAAAACCGCGGGTCATCGTCCTCGGCGTCAACGGCATGGAGCTGGACATCATTCGTCCGCTGATGTTGAAAGGCCAGATGCCGAATCTGTCGAGGGTGATCGAGAAGGGAGCTTACGGAAAGCTGCGCACGGTTTCCGCGCCCAATTGTCCCCGGGTGTACAGCACGCTGTTCACTAGCACCAATCCGGAAGAGCATGGCGTCACAGGATTTATTGTCGGCGGGATCACTGCCAACACCAACATGCTCAAGGAAGAGCCTGTTTGGTCGATGCTATCGAAAAACGGGATTACGGTGGGCATGGCCAACGTCCCGGCTACGTTTCCCGTTATGCCCGTAAATGGTTACATGATTAGCGGGATGCTGACGCGCGGCAAGAACTGTGAAGACGGCGTGCTTTGCGCGCCCAAGCTCAGCGAAGTAATTGGCGGCGATGCCGTCTATCCGAAGAGCTTGCAACCCGAGCTACTGAAGAATGTCGGCGATTTCTATATCGACTGCGAACGCATGCCGGCGGCGGGCGATCTAAAGGGCCACGAAACGGAACTCATCGACAAGTGGCTCGCCAAAGTGCAGCTCATCCGCGAACAGCAGACGATGCTGTTCGACTATTTGCTGACCACGCATCCGACCGAGTTCACCTTCCTGGCGCAGTCGTGCGAAGACCGTACCGGACACTGGCTTTACCCCATCACACCGTTCAATGTCGGCTACAATCCGAGCATCAATAACGTGCGGCAGGATGCCTTCCCGAACCAGTACCTGGCATTTGACAAAGTGCTTGGTTCGATCTTGAAGCATGTGGATGAGAATACGTATTTAATTATTTTCTCCGACCACGGTATCAAGCCCCTGCGCGAGTTCGAAGAGAAAGATCCACACGCACATATGGATCATGAGAAAACCACGCCGGTGATCGCCAAGCACGATTTTGCCGATGGCGATGATGTTCCGGGTTCGTTCTTCGCCATGGGGCCTGGCATCAAGCATGATCTAAGACTGATGGGTTTGGGGGCCAGCGTGTATGATGTGGCGCCGACTCTCTTGCACATCTACGGCATCGAGCAGCCAAAGCAGATGCGTGGGCGCGTTCTGATGGAGATTTTCGAAAACCCCGGCACTAAAGTAGCGGCGGAACAATAACCCGTCTGAAAGCCTTTGCCAGGCACCAGGATTTGCCCTGATTTCATCGCACGGCCGCTCACTGCGACCGCTTCGAGTTTTGTAGTGCCTTGGCCCGCAATTGAGCGCGTTGGGCGTCTTGCCGACGCCCAAGGCTGGTGTAGGCTTGTGCGAGTAACTCAAATATTTCAGGATTGCGGCTGGAAGGTTCGGCAACCACTTCCAGCAACTCCATGGCTTCAGCAAATTTTTTCTGATTGACCAGCGCTTTTGCCAGATTGAGCTGTGCTTCTGAACTTCCGGGCTGCAAGAGTACCGCGGCTTCAAATTGTTCTTCCGCCGCCTTCGAATCGTTCAAGCCGAGATACACCCGCCCAAGAGCGAGGCGCGTTTCAAATTGCTGCGGGTTCAACTCCAAGCTCGACTGCAGCGCGTCCCGCGCGCCTGAAAAATCGCCGCTCAACTCGAGCGCCCTTCCGTATTCGAGCGCATCCGTCACGTCACTCGGGTGCGCGTCGCGCGCCCGTCGCAGATAGCTGGCAGCCTGGGCGTAATTCCCTGAAGCCAGTTCCATCCGGCCTAGCTGCGCCAGTGCAAGCGCGGAACTTTCATCCAATTGCAGTACTTTCGCAAGAGCCACTCGAGCCTTCTCCGTGTCTCCATTCTCAGACGCCATCATCGCCGTGTGCAGCAGATTCTGCTCCTGAATTTTGTCCTTGGGATCGGGCAACAAGGAGGGTTCGGGAACATCGGTAGCGCTCCGGGCGTCGGCGGAGCCTAGATACCCGAGTGCGTGTAGTTCAGCGATGGTGCTCGCGGATACCGCAGCGGGCGAAGTCTTTCGGAGCGCCCGCGATTCGACGCTCGGCTCCGCAAGCTTTTTACGCAATTTTTGAACCGTGCCGTCCCAAGGCTCGTAAAGGTTGCGCGATTCACCGGGATCGGCGCGGAGATCGTAGAGCTCCGGCTTCGGGGCTTCGATAAACTTGAAGCCTTCCTTTCGAATCGACCGTAGGGGGGCCCATCCAAACCGCAGCGGGTATTCGGTTTCACCGAAAACCGTGCGGGGAGCCGGTTCAACTCCGGCCAGGAATTGCTCCAGAGAATCGCCATCCAGACTCGCCGGAGCTGCAACGCCGAGCAACCCAAGAATCGTGGGCATGATGTCCGTTGTGCGGACCTGTGCGTCAACCGTCCTGCCCGCATTGCGTTCCCCCGGCAACTTCACAATTAGCGGAACATGAGTCGTCGAATCGTAGAGGAAAATGCCGTGCGTATCTTCGTGATGCTCGCCAAGGCCTTCTCCGTGATCTCCCACGACAACAATCATTGCTCCCTCATACCATCCCTGTTTCTTGAGGTAAGCAAGGAACTGACCCAGCGCCGAATCCGCGTAGGCAATTTCTCCGTCGTAGAGCCGATCTTTGTAAACTTCTGAATACGGCAGCGGCGGTTCGTACGGATCGTGCGGATCGTACAAGTGCACCCAAACGAAATGAGCACCGGCCGGGTGTGCGTTAAGCCACGATTCTGCGCGTTGCTCTACTTCCATACCTCGGCGCTCGAGGCGGCCCCACCGGGACTTGGTTGTCGCTGGCTCCGGGAAGTTATCGTAGAACTCGAAACCACGATCGAGACCGGGTGCGAGATTCTTGCTGTCGAGGATCACGGCGCCTATGAAAGCCGACGTGCGGTAGCCTCCCTTCGTGAGCAATTCAGCCAGTGTTGGATAGATAGCTGCCAAAGGGACGCCGAAGTCACTTACTCCGTGCGAGCTTGGCAAAAGCCCGGTCATAATGCTCGTGTGCGAGCTATTCGTGATGGGGCTTGCTGTGAATGCCTGAGTGAACCGGATTCCTTGCTTTGCTAGCAGATCTAGCGCGGGGGTTTGGATCCGGTCGTACCCATAGCAGTGAACGTGATCGGCACGCAGAGTATCGATAGTAATGAGAAAAACGGCTGGACGGGATACCTTGTCCGGTTCGGGCTCGCGGGCGGTGCTGGCACCAGCAGCTAGGTGACAGCAGAGGAGGACAAATAAGATCCGCATAGCATCGAGCGTATCACGGTCTGCGATTTCAACAGCTGGTCACGACGCCTTCCGCGCTCGTTCAGAATGTTGGTAATTCCTGGTAGCGAGTGACTTGGGGGCAGACCGTGATCCCAAGAAACGCGAGATACTCGTACTCCCATCAGCTCTCACCGGGAGCGTCTTCCTCATTGGCAGTGGCTTATACCCTTTTGCCGTTTCAAACCGCTTTGAAGCTAGCCGACGGAAGCATTTACGTTCTGTGATTGTCATGCCGGGAAATCTGAATAATGCAAGAACTTGCAGGTAGCTGGTTTTTGCCAGAGGATGCTGGCAGGACGGCTATGCCCCTGCAACAAAAGGTGAATCCATGAGAGTGTCTCCAGCGATCGCGATTGAAGTTTTTCTGTTCGCAGCTTTTGTCGCTGCACAATCCGTTGTTCCTACCTAATGATCCGCCCGTCTCCGGCCCTTACAACGGAATGTTCTTGGGTCTGAGGAAAACGCTTGCGAAGAGCGACACTGTCGCGCGTGCTGATTCGCCGTGGTCCTTATACGGATGGGTTTATCTTACAGAAGCGCCCAAGGGCCCGACGCTGATTGCCGGAGTTGGCGATCCACTTGCCGAATACTCACAACTCCTTGCTCACGATGGAAACAAATTGCTGCTCTGGACCGGCAAAGATAGCTGCCTGGCCGGCGGCGCGTCACTAACTCCGGGCAGTTGGCACTTTGTCATGGCTACATTTGACGGACATGAATTTCATCCTTTTAGCGGAGGCAATCGAATTGCCGCCGGAAAACTGGAATTATGCACGGTGCACGGTTTTCTGCAGTTAGCGCCCCCCGCCGCTTCACATTCGGGCTAAAATTCCCGAACCGAAAAGGAGGTGATGGGCATCCCCGGGATACTCCGTGGGTTGATTGTGCTGGTATTCCTGGTTCGTCGGATTCCGTTTTTGGCCGAGAACCACAATCGTTGGCAGATTAAAGTTCGGCCACGCGGCGTTCCAAATCACGTGTAATTTCATCCGCATCTTGCTCGGTTGAAAACTGTACAGGCTGGCCGATCGTGACCCGAACATGCCCCGGCCGGGCCATCATTCTTTTTTCTATTTTTAAGTCATAAAGTCCCCTCAGCCGCATCGGGATGATCGGAAGATTAAGTTGCTTCGCCAGCAAGCCAATGCCTGTACGAAAATGCATCATCTTTCCGTCTTCGGTTGTTTCTCCCTCCGGGAAAATCAAAATGTTCCAGCCCCGATCTGCAAGATCCCCCGCAAAATGGAAGCTCTTCAGAAAGCCTGATTGTTTCGGAAGTGGAAAAACATTGAACAACGAGAGCACCAGAAAGTAGTCGAGGCGTTCGACGAAACGCTGGGACAGGTTCATCTCGCGTGGTGGACGCCGCATGGTAAGCAAACGATCCCCACGCATAGCTGTTGCCAGGCGATTACGAATCCTCGCCGGAAGCGCAGGGAGAATCCACGCGATATCCAGATACGTGATGTGGTTCGACACCACTAGCGCAGGCCCCCGCAGTCCTTTCAGATGCTCGCGTCCGTGGATTTGCGGCGCAGCAAGCAGATACGTTGCAGGCCATGCGAGCGTGTAGTACACGACTAGCCGAAAAATGCTGATCAGCCAATGTTGTGGCCACACAGGATACACGTGTTCATGTAGCGCCGGGTGCGACTCTGCCAGCATTTTCTGAATCTGCCGGATCGTTGCTGTTTCGCTGAACTTTGCCTCGCTCAGATCTACCTGGTAGCGATCTTCCAGAGCGCTCATCAGTTCCACCCTGTCCAGCGAGCTCATTTGCAGATCCGACTCAAGCGCCGCGTCCCCCCCGGCATCCAGAATGACATTCCTCCCCGTAATCTGTGTAATCAGAGCGACCAGACCGCTTTTCCCATCGTGCAAAGATGCCGTTGCCGCACTCTTGGCGCCCACTACTTCACGGATGCGCGGTAACATCGGCTTTTGCGTTGGGGTGCGCGGGAAATCAGGTTCGGGCCACAAAAACCATCGGCGAATCCTTTGATATTCGGCGAGCGATCGATTCGCGTTCTCAATCACCGGCGCTGCGCCCACATGGGCATTTTTCAACAACAAAACCGCGCATGCTTCTTCGTTGCCATCGCGCTTCAGTCCAATCACTACGCAATCTCTCACGTCCGGCTCGCGCCTCAACGCTTTTTCCAGATCTTCTGGATACACATTCAGTCCGGCCGCGGTGACGATCACATTTTTCTTCCGACCTCTAAAATACAGTCTCCCTTCTTCGTCGGTTTCACCCAGGTCCCCTGTGTGAAACCACCGGTCGCTCTCCCCTGTCGGCTTCATCTGGTCCTGCTGCCGATAAGCCATCGCCACATTCTCTCCGCGCACCAGAATCTCCCCGTGTTGGTCCACTCGGACTTCCATCCCCGGAAAAACTTTACCGATTGATCCTCTCGCGGTCTGAAATGGGTGATTCAGGCTGATCATGGAAGTGGTTTCAGTCATCCCGTAACCTTGAATTACCACATAACCCAAACGATTCCAGAAGGTCTCATCCACTTCGGACAACGCCGCTCCCCCGGAAATGATGGCCCAAAGCTTCCAGCCAAGCTGTGAGTGAATCCTCCGGAATCGCCACCAGCGCCGCAAAAAGTGCCCTCGCTCCGAGCAAGCAAAGTCGTGCTGAAACACTTCGAGCCTGCCGTCCCGTTCCACCTGCCGTTGGATTTCCCGCCTCATCGATTCGATGATTCGAGGCACGCCCACCAGTACGGAGACACGTTCTCGTCTCATCATCTCGATCATCTCGGTTGGCTTCTGTGAATTGATATAAATCACCGTCCCGGCCAACAACGGAGGAATGAACATGCCCAACATTTGCCCAAACACGTGGCTCAGCGGTAACAGATTCAGAAAGCGAATCGGGTGAAAAATCCACTCGTACTTCAGGTACTTCGCAATTTCGTGCTCAAGAGGCTCGATATTCGCCAGTACATTTCCGTGGGAAATCACGACACCACGTGGTTCTGCAGTCGTTCCCGAGGTAAAAATGATCTCCAGCGTGTCTTGCCTCGACAATTCCGGGGCGGGATAAGGAGAAGAGTTGTGGCGCGTGCAAAGTTCTGTGAGCGACTCCAATTCCAGCGACCCTATCTGCAAATCCGGTACCGCCAGTGTACGCGAGTACACAACTAACTTTGCATTCACCTCGCGTGCCACCCGGGTGACGAATTCCGGCGTTGACGCTTGATCGATCGGCACGACCACAGCCCCGCGCAGCACACACCCGAAGAACACCACGATCCATTCGGGTGAATTTTCAGCCCACAGCAAGACGCAATCGCTTTTGCCGATCTTCCGGAGCTCCAGCTCACGGGCCGCCCGGTTTGCTTGCTCCGCGATCCGGGCGTAGCTCCAGGTTTCCATGCGATACCCACGGCGGTACCGGACAGCAACTTGGTTTCCATGCCCCGCGTATTTTTCAATGAAATCGACTAACGATCGCAAGCTCATCCTCTCTTTGGATCGCTCGGCACTTCGAGCTTCTTATGAATATATGACAGCCCCCCGTGTTCTGGTCTATTTGATTAGTTTTTCCTGCCATGGGACGCAGCAATCGAGTGGCGGTGACCGGCGCCGGACTCTCGAGCCTGGCCTGCACGTACTGGCTTCAAGAGCCAGGCATTCAGACCCTTGTTTTGGAAGCTTCTCCGACTGCCGGCGGCGCTAGTGCGACCGTCCCCAGGAGCGGTTTCGTCCATGAAGGTGGCCCGCAGGTTCCCCGATTCCCCGAGCCGGATTCGAAAAAACAAGCGGAGAGAGCAAGGATGATGAACCTACCACTCTTTGGCAGCAGCTGTGTTTCTGGTGAATCTTGGTCAAACGAATTGGGAGATCGAGAAGACGATGGGGACATTCCATATGATCCGGGATCTCAGACGAGTGCTCCCTCGCAGTCCGTCTTGGCCAGACAAATCCTACTTTCGGTGCTGGGCTACAAGGCGCTTCTTAAGATAGTCGGTGATGGCAGTGGTGAGTTTACGAGGATGAGCGTTGACGGGAGTCGCAAAAGCGATTTCCCGATAAAGTCGTTCGCCCTGGATTCTGAATGTTCGTATGAGTGGGGAATTGTGCAAGGCTTTTTCCGGAAGGATGGAAGCCCCGAAGCCCGCTTCCACAAGCTTTTTGATCGCTTCCGTGTCATCCGCTTCCATCGTGACCCGCAATGACAGTTTGTGCTTCTGCATCATTCCGTCGATCAGAGTCCGGGTACTACTTCCACGTGAATAAAGGATCATCGGAATATTAACCAGATCCCTTAGGCTAATGTTTTTGCCATGCCTTGGCGACGTGCGGGCATTCATCAGAACCAGCATCTCTTCTTTAAACAGTGGGGTGATACGAACCGCAGGGGCATCCACTGGGAGCGAGACGATTCCCAGGTCAATCTGTTTCCATTCCAACTCGTAGACGATGTCCTGTGTCGGCGCGACATGCACCAGAATGTCATTCCTTGGAAACTGCTTGCGCAGGTGGCTCAGTGGTTCGCGCAACTGGTAGATAAGTGTAGTCGGTCCGGTTCCAAGGACAAACGGTCGAGAGTCGCAGGCGGCATCAAGAGGGAAATCTTCGCGAATGGTATGCAACATGTCCATGAGCGCCCCAAGATGTTGGTGCATTCTAATGGCCGCGGAAGTCGGCACCAGTTTGTTGCCAACGCGGGAAAACAGATCGGCACCGAGTTCGTCGCTGAGGCGTTTCATTTGCAGGCTAACGGCCGCAGGCGAGAGATACACACGCTTGGCGGCTTCCGTCATGCTCCGCGTTGCCATTACGATCCGAAAAGTTTCCAGTTGGCGTAATTCCATGGCAGCACATTCTACGACACAAGCACCAGCGGTAGCTACGAACCAAGGGAGGAGAACCTGCCACGATGGAACTTTGTTTAAGGCAAGAGCACTTATTTCAAGACCCCACGGCTGTGCAGGATGTTTCGGAGCTGCTCCCGGTCAGCCTCGAGCAAGGTCGGCAAGGGAGGTCTTACCGGACCAACATTCATGCCGCACAAATTCATGGCCTCCTTAACCACGGAGGTTGAGTAGCCCGGTTGCTTGATGCGCAGATCAAAAATGGCGAGCGTGTCTCGTTCCACGATTCTTGCCGCTGCTTCCAAGTGTCTGTTTTGCAGGCACTTCATTATCTGCAAGGTCGTTTGGGGCATGAAATTTACAATCCCACTTGTAAAACCCGAGACTCCGAGAGCCGCGTAACTCGGCATCAGTATCTCGCCAACGCCGCACAGCATTACATATCGATCGCCGACCGCCGCCTGTTGACGGACGAATTGCTTCATGTCACCGTGCTCATCCTTCAGGCCGACGATGTTGGGGACCGCTGCGAGACGGCGTAGCAAGGATGGGCTGAAATTGAACTCCGGGGTCTGGAAGAGGATCACCCCAAGTTGGGTCGCATTTGCCACCGCCTGGTAATAGCCAAAAAGGCCATCTTCAGTCGATTTCATTTGGTGAGGTGGAAGGATCAAGATGCCGTCGGCACCATACGCTTCAGCTGACTTTGCGAGTTCACAACTATCCGGAAAGGAGAAGCCGGTCCCTACCAGTACTGGCTTGCGTCTACCGACTTCCTCAACTACGGCGCGACCTACCTGTTTTTGCTCTTCCAGGGAGAGTGAGAAGATTTCGCCATTATTCCCGAGCGCGACGACGATATCGCAATGTTTCGCAAGATCTGCGGCGTTCCTGCGGAGAGATTCCTTGTCGAGCGTGTAGTCCCGATGAAAAGGGGTAACCCCGAATCCGATAAGGCCGTGTAATGACGATTTTAGTTCAGTGAAACTTAGTCCCATCGCGTTCCTCCGCAAATAGAAAATTTCAGCCTAATCCAAAGTAAGTTCGTGTTGCCGTTGAATCGATCCTGCAGCGGTCTTCCGTGCGGCGCTTACCGGTCAAGTTTTCTCAGCTATCAATTGGTTGCCGGCAACAGCCAACTGTGCTCGTGGCACGATTAGAATAACGACTAGCGCAGCACACAGAATCATTCCCGCGCCCGTGACAAACACAGACTCGTAGGAGACGTTTTCTGCCAACCACCCGGTAACCAGGGTGAAGACCATACCCCCGATCGCTCCCGCCGTTCCTGTCATTCCCGTTACCTGACCAAGTTCGCGGCTGGAGAAAAGGTCAATCGGTAAACTCAGTATGTTGCTTGCCCAACTCGTGTAGCCAAGTAGTACGACACTAATCCAGCTCAGGGTAGTGACCGCACTCGAGGATCTAGAAACAAATACACCGCAGAGCATTAGTATTGCGCTAAAACTCATTACCATTTTGCGCGCCGAAACAGCGGACAGGCCTTTGCGAACCAGGGCATCCGATGCGTATCCTCCAAGCCACCCACCGATGCCTGCAAAAACAAAGGGGATCCACGCGGTCTGGCCAATTTTCAGAAGACTGAATCCCCGGCTGTGAGCCAGGTAATTGGGCAGCCAAAAGGCGTAGAACCACCAGACAGGATCGGCAAGCGATCGGCCGATCATCAATCCCCACACGGCTCTGTTGCGAAAATACTGGCGAAACGAATGATTGCTACCGGAACGGGCGGTAATTTCGAACGGCACTGCGGGAGTCCTTTTATAAAATGCAGTCCACAAGAAAACCCAGATAAAACCGGATAGTCCAACTACGAGAAACATCATCCGCCATCCCCAAGCGCCTGTTACTACGGAGACAACAGGCGGAGCTAGGATGGCACCTGCAACGGATCCACTATTGAACACGCCGACAGCAAAGGCACGACGAGCGGGAGGAAAATTCTCACTTACCGCTTTCACAGCGCCGGGCCAGTTTCCGGCTTCCGCGATCCCGAGCAAGAAACGGAGAATGGCAAAGCCAATTACGCTGGTGGCAAGGCCATGGAACATGCTGACCACCGACCAGGTCGCAACACAAAGCAACATGCCGAGTCGAGTGCCAGTTTTATCTATCAGCCGGCCGGTTAACGCCTGGCTGATGGTATATCCGAGGAGAAAAACAAAAATGACGTGAGAATAATCGATGCTTGAAAGCGAAATCTGTTTTTCCAGGACAGGGGCCACAACGGATAACGCTTGACGATCAAGATAGTTGACCGCAGTCGCAGAAAATAGCAGCGCCAGGACGATACGTTCATAGTTCCGGATTGCATGCGTCGTTCCGTCTGGGGGCATTGGTCAATCCGTGTGATGGATTCCTGCAAAAATTGTCCGTCCGCCGTCAACGTACAAGGTCGTGCCCGTGACGCAGCGCGCCATATCGGAGACGAGAAAGACGGTGGCGTCTGCGATGTCTTCGGGAAGGATTCGAACACGCAAGGGTTGCATTGCAACTATTTCGTCAATGGAAACGTGAGGACGCTGCGCGAAATAATCCAGAATCAGCGGAGACAGTACCAATCCGGGAGAGATCGCGTTTACACGGATTCCATTCCCGCCAAAATCTACCGCAAGGCTTCGCGTGAGTGCTACTAATCCCCCTTTTGCGACGCCATAGGGGAAGGCCTGTGCTTGTGCGCGATCGGCATGTGTCGAAGCAATATTAATGATGGAACCACCGCCCGCCTTGATCAGCATTGGAAGACCGTGTTTGCAGCACAGCCATGCACCCTTCAGATCTACATTAAGGCATCTTTCCCACTCGCTCTCCTCGAGGGTCATCGCATTCTTGTATACATACATTCCGGCGGAGTTGACCAAAATGTCCAGTTTTTCTGTGCGTTGGCGAATTACCTCAAAGGCCGCGGACACCTGGGCAGATGAGGCCACGTCGGCGTGAATCGCAAAAGCCTGCCCGCCAGTCTGCCGGATTTCGTCGGCGACAGCTTCGGCTGCCACGGCATTTTGATCAAGGACAATGGACAGAGCGTGTTGCTTGTTGAAAGCAATGGCAATCGCCCTTCCGATCCCCGATCCTCCCCCAGTAATTAGCGCAACTTTGCCAGTTAGCATCATCGTAGCTTCAGTCAGATGGATTCCCTGGTTAGATCTGTTTCCTGGAATCCCCCAAGATCGACCTTGGGGTCATCGAGTGCCATGCCGAGGTCGCGGCGATTAAAGATAATGACAACCGTATTCGGCACCAGTGCTTCGGGGGAGTGCTGGACTCCACGCGGGATCATTGTAAAGTCACCGCGCTCGAGCTCCACCGCGCCATCTTTGGTATCGATGCGGAGTCGACCTTCAAAAATAAACCAACCCTCGTCGCCGTTTGGATGCGAATGCCACGGAAATCGGCCGATAGTTTTTGCAACGCGGACGGTATAAGACATCGTCCACCGCGATGACGTGAAAATTTGTGCGCGGGGGGTGCGGATTGAGAAGTTCAAAAAGGTTGATCTTTGTCGGTTTCCACATGTTATTTCTTCCGGACTCCCTGCAATCCCGTGCTGAGGTTAACTTTCCAACTAATGTCATGGATGTCCGGAACCGAATGATCAATTTCGTATTCGCGCCAGCCAATCTTGTAGTGCAGTGCTTGTACTTTGTCCCAGTCGATGTCCACGCCCAGGCCGGGGCCCGTAGGAACAAGCATGTAACCTGAGTCGTACTGGATGGGGTTCCGCGCGGGGTCTTCCGTATAGAGTTTTGGCCCGATTGCTACCGACGGATAGTGAACATTGACCACGGCAGCGCCAACATGAGCTTCCGCGGCAGTCCCTAAAGAAGTTTCTTGCGTGGTGCTAAGGATGGTACGTAAACCCAAGGTTTCAGCGACCGCGAAGACTTTTAAGGACTCTCTCATCCCGCCATGAGCACTGTTTGCAACGTTAATGATGTCGATGGCTCGCGCTTGCCACAAAGCGATCGCGTGCCTGGAATCGCCCACGTGTTCACTAACGAGAATATCGAGCCTGGATCTCGCTTCTGCCATGCCGTGAACATCGTGGAGTGGCGCGATGCTCTCGACATATTGAGGTTCGTAATATTTACGCAGACGTTGAATCAGCCGGACGGCGTCAGTCGGATGGACATGGTTGCTCAGGTCAAACGCCTGCATGGTAATGCGGTCGCCAATTTGGTTCCGAAGCGCGGATAGGAATATTGCATCGAAATCCGGTGAACCGCCAATATATAACCGAAAATTGTCAAATCCCTGGCCAAGGAAGTGCTCAACCACTGCCAGATTCTGCTCAACATGTTTTTGGTTGAGGTTCCTGAAAATCGGGATACAAACCTTGATCCTGGTTCGCACCGGTCCGCCGAATAGCACGCAAACGGGAACCCCTAGGGCTTTGCCGGCAATGTCATAAAGCGCCATCTCAACGCCGGCCCGCAGGCTGCCGGTATAAATTCCTGTATCCCCGCGTCCTGTCAAAAGGAGGCTGAGGAGATGATCCAGTCTTGCGATTTCCATCGCATTTTGACCACCGAGCACATTCGTAAGGCTGAGCTGAAGATCATCGAGATCCGCCATGGTGAGTGGCAAGTCGGTAATGTCGGCATATTCGCCGACACCGACAATTCCTGAATCCGTATCCAATCGAATCAGCACGTGTTGGGATGCATCACCCGAAATACGGGGTGTGCGGATTGAGAACAGACTCACTTTGGTGATGAGCACGGAATTCTTGGGATTCAGATTGTCAGTTCTCTCGATCACGAGTTTCTCCATTCAGTTTCTCCATCGCCCGCGCGGCGGTCGTCAACCGGTGCATGGGAGCGAGGCCATAATGGTAAAGTTGAATCGCGCGAAAACCCTTTGCGTGCAAAAAAGCTAGCCGGGATTCAATGCCTGTTTCCGACACCACGTCCGGTGGGAAAATTCGAATGCCCGCGACCCACCGCGAGCCATCACTCACACAACCTATGGCGGTCTCAAAACGGTTACGAAAGCTTGTGTCGTCGGGTTCAAACACCACCAGCTGCAGGCGATCGGCTATTTGAAGTGTTTGCTGAGGCTCGGCGCCAAATAACGCGCTGCCTTCAAACGGTGAAAGACCGGAACTCACCGTCAACTCGATATCACGGGGCACAATCTTGCGAACCTCCTCGAGAAGACTCAGGACACATTGATTGCGCAAACGCAACAAGGTTGTTGCCATGGCTTCACCGAGAAGTCGACCGAATTCTTCCTTGGCTTGTTTTGCACTGCCGATGGGTGCTGCTCTGCCCTCAAAAAATGCAATCATCTGTTGACGAAATGCTTCGGAAATGAAGGCAGTATCCAGGCCAGCCGACTCGATCGCCTTCGCGCAATGTAGGCAGAAACAATACGAGAACAGGAAATGGTGAAATAAATCAAAAACGATACCGCACTTTTCGTGGTGAGAGAGGTGTTCGTACCCATAGAACCCGAGAGCCTCGAGTTCTAGTGCCTGGATTGGACGGGATGAGACGGCACGGACCAATCGAAGTGCATACTCACGCGATTTAGGAGCACAGGGGCATAATGCGTGAATAAATCTGTCGCCAAAGCAATTCGTGATAGCCGAGTCAGGATTCGCACTTGCCAGTGGAGTGCTATGAAATACGACCGTCCACGCTTTGATCCGTAAGCCGGTTTTCTCCGCGTGGTCTGCAAGGTTCGCGACCGGCCCTTGATCGGTAGCCCACACCGAATGAGGTGGTTGTATGCCTGGCGAGGGAAATTCGCCTGGTTGCGGTCGGAAACCTAGCCCCGCGCTGACTGAAATTACTTTGTTTCCTTGGCGGTGCGGCGCAAGGGCACGAAGCGAGTGATGCGCGAAAGGTATGCTGATCGCATTCGCGCCGAGTCGGCGAATATTTTTCAACCGCTCCAGAGGGTTTGTGTCAGTTAGGTCCCACGGATAAACCCAGAAGATCTGGTCAGCGAAGCTCATCAGCGATGGCTCCTTGACCACCAAAAGTTGAGCGTATCGTCATTGCACAAGGACCACGGAATAGCTATCGATGGAAGGCATGGTTGCTTCCAGTGTCGCGCCCTTCCAAACTACGTTCTGGAGTGTGGCGCCTATCGCATCCGGAGAAAGCAAAGTCGGTTTATGCCCTGAGAGTCTCTGGAAGTTTTTCCCCAAGACCAGCCTGAACTTTAGTTGGCCGACTCGAGTCTGGCCATAATTGAGTACGTGGACGACGAGCGCTCCACCGTCGTGCAGGGAAGTTATGTTGGCAAGTACGGGATTTGTTGTGTTTTCGAGTTCGATGCGCGTCGCATCGGGCGCGAGAGCGATGATTTCCGCCCGAACCTGTGCCTCCGCCGATTTCTCGTCGGCTGTATCGCGTTCGGTTGGGGGCACTATCTCCGCATTCAACCCCGTGGCTTTTGCAGTTTCTGCAAAGACAGCGACTTTCCCACCACTTTGTTGAAAGTCGTGAACCATCTTCTTCTGCTCAGCCGAGAGAGACGAATAAGAAGGAACAATGACGCCTTGATAAGCGGCTAATTCGTTCTTGGTAATGCGGCTTGCAAATATGAAATCGCCCAACACACTGTATTTGGCAAGGAAGTCCAGACGCGTAGCACCGCCCGTCCAATCGAAGTCGGGATCAAGGCTGTCGGGGAGCAGCACTACCCAGGGGACTACATTCACCGCATCGATATAGAGCGCAAGGTGGTCCGCCAAAAATCCATTGTACTGGCTGATAGCCGCCCAGGATTCCTGAGCTTTGGGATCTTGCCTGACCAGTGCCGTGTCGAACGGGCCTTCCATGTCCCATGTATAAGACGTGCCGAACGCGGCCGCTTCAGCAATTGCCAATTTTTCTGATCGTGCTCCCAAGTAGGAATCATTGCGGTCGCCTTTGTGAAAGTGGGAATATTCCGAAACGATTGGCTTAAGGCCGGGGTTCAACCCTCTTACGAGCCGATCACGGCGGATATTGGAAACTTCCCACTGATTGCCCCAAGCTCCTGGTTCTACCCAACCTTCAGTGAAAATGAAATCCATCTGACGATTCAGCAGGTTAAAGGGCGGGTGGAGTCCAAGGTTGGTAAAAAATGGGATATTTGACTTTCTTTCCTTGCGGGCGTAGTTCAGAAGTTGATCAAAGAAGTGAGACACGCTGCCTTCATCATTGGGGTGGGAGTCGAGATTAGGGTTGTCAAAGAAAATCGCATCGAGACCATCGTCGATGATGGTCCCTACCCGGCGCTTTTGATATTCAGTCCAGCCGGGGTTGTTAATATCAGCAACAAACCGCATCACATCACGCCCGTCTGAATATCGGTACGGGACACCGTCGCTGCCGACCATAATCCACTTCACAGATTGTGGATCGTTCTTAAACATGCTTTCCCAGAAAACCGTGGTCGCACACATGTAGGCAGCCGCCTTAATTCCACGCGCATGCAGTTTTTTGACAATTGCTCGTACCGCGACGCGCTGGGCTTCCTCATCCTGCCAGGAAAACCCTACACTGTAGGTAACCCAGACAAAATTGATCTTCGCCTGAACTAGCAGATCAATCATGCGATCGCCGTGGGTGCCATAAAGATTCGCCAAGATTTCTCGATCGAGGGGTGTAAAACGCGATGCCCAATCTGATCGCAAGGTCTTCTGGGTTTCGAGAGGGCCTCCATCAAACCGTGCAAAACGAACTGCTCCGGATTTGAGCCATGTTGGCAGCGGAGCTTGCTCTGATTCGACGCGCGTGGCGCTGGCTGCCGTTTGCGCGCTTGCAGTAACGCTTAGCAATGCCAGAAGAACGAACAGTAAAATCAATGCCCGATATTTCGCCCCAATAGTCCGCAAGCCTGCCGCGTCACTCACGAAGCTGATCCATTTTGATCGCAGCATTATTTATCTCTTCCCCGAGCGGTATCAGAAGTCCTGACAACGTCTGTCGATCAGCACACTACGACCGATTGCGGCAAAAACTCAACATACGACGATTCTTGAGACCGAACAGATCGTTGCTATCGCGGCTCAATCTCTGGGGGCAGTCTGCAATAGCACCATAGTCGAATCAACCAAGAACTTTTGCGGGTGGGGTTTAATTAAACTCAACGGGTTCGGAAAGTGCTTCCAGCTGTTGCCGGGCAAAGAATTGGCAGTTTCATCCATTTGGTGCTGGCGAATTTTTCAAAAATACATGGTGGGTGACTCAACCACAACTTAATCCGGGTTAAGTATATTTTGTTTGACACATCCACACTTTAGTCTGCATATAAAGTGAGCATAAAATCCATCGTGCCCACATTTGCCGGTCTGGGCGCGGGGGGCGCTTGAAGAATTTCGGTTAGGGAAACAAATCGAGGAACCAATGAATTTTCTCTGCAATCGCTCCACACTTTGGATCTTAGCAATATCCTTGTTGCCCCTGTCTGGTGCGTTTGCGCAGGGAACGGACCGCTATGTGCGTCCGGCCCTCGAAAAGCCACTGCTGCCGCACGATGTCCTGGTCTACCAACTCCGCCAGTATCTTCTCGGTCGAACCGCCCCACCACCTGCTCCGCAATCCGCAACCGCATGGTCAGGAGACGCAAAACGGATCCGTGCACAATTTCTACAGAGGATCTTTCATGGTTGGCCGCAAGAGTGGATCAACGCTGGCCCAAAATTCGAAGAAGTAGGTGTCATCGAGACCGGAAAAGGATACCGAGTCCGGAAGCTCCGCTATGAAGTCGTGCCCGGATACTACGCAGGAGCCCTGCTCTACGAGCCCGAAAAACTGACCGGCCGGGTGCCCGGAATTCTGAATGTGTTGGGGCATGATCTGGTAGCTGGTAAATCGGCGGAGTACATGCAGAAAATCTGCATAAACTTTGCCAAACAAAAAATCATGGCACTCAGTTTGGAGTTTATCGACACCGGTGAATCGAATAAGTTGGGAAACGACCATTCGTTTGGCGCTCAACTCAATTTCGTCGGGTTGCAGGATGACGGGATCTTCTATCTAGCCATGCGCAAGGGGCTTGACTACCTTGCATCCAACAAGAATGTGGACGCGGACCGTCTCGGCGTTACCGGTCTATCTGGCGGTGGCTGGCAAACCGTAATGTTAAGCGGACTCGACGAACGCGTTGCCGCATCAGCACCTGTCGCTGGCTATTCCTCGATACAGCAACGTATTGAAGAACTGGAAGAAGTAACAAGCATAGGCGACTTGGAGCAGGTTTCAGCCGACGTATTCGACGGGTATGACTACTCGCACCTTACCGCTCTGCGTGCACCACGTCCCACGCTGCTGATTTATAACGTCAACGACGATTGTTGCTTTCGAGCGGCTTTGTCCAAGCCCCTGATTTTCGACGCCATAGCGCCAATCTTTAGGTTATATGGAAAAGAAGATGCCCTCAATTGGTATGTCAACGAAAATCCAGGCACTCACAACTATCAGCGGGATAATCGTGAGCAAGCGTACAGATTTTTTGGAAAGTACTTAGAGACCCCTTTGCAAAGTAAGGAGATTGTCTCCGCGGACGAGATCCGAACCTACGAGGAACTCGCTGTCGGTTTGCCACCGGAAAACCTTACTTTGCTGAGTATGGCTCAGAAAACCGCTGCGGGATTCCATCGCTCGACTGTTCCACCTGCAGGTGATTTACGCGACGAATGGACCGCTCGGAAAAGGGACGAACTCCGAACGGTGCTTCACTACAAGCCGGTTCCACTGGCGCGTGCTTGGCAACTGGACACCGGTCACCGCGACGGAATTGATTCGATGTCTTACTTGTTTGAGATGAAGGATGGGCTGAGCCTCTCTGGTGTTTTGTTAAAGGCGACGGAAACAAATGGAACTGCACCGGCAACCCTGGTTTTAGATGACCGTGGACGCGGTATGGCTTTTGCTGAAGTGGCCGCGCGGGTGGACCGCGGGGAGCAAGTATTGGCGGCGAACTTGCTGTTTACGGATGAGAAGGCGATGACCAAGCAGCCGGACGGTGTTGGTACGGTCGGCAGCGCGATGGGAAGTCTCGCCGTCTATACCATGGTCTTCGACACGGTCGGTGATCGTGCTCTTGGAATCGAGGCGGCCGCCGTTGTTGAGCTGGGCAAATGGCTGCGCGCTCGCTCGATTCACCAGACAATCCGGATTGAGAGCCGGGGAATTCGCAGTCAGACGGTCGCACTTCTCGCAGTAGCCCTGGAACCTACACTTTTTTCAGAATTTGTTGCCAGACAAGGAATGACGAGTTTTGGTTACCTTCTTAATCTTCCCGTGAGTTCGGATGACGCGGCGGATCTGTTCTGCCTCGATCTTTACAAAGAATTCGACATCGATGAACTGGAAGCCATGTCCGGTGCGGTGCGAGTTCTGCGACGTGATCCCTTGGAACTGAAGGCGACCACCAGGTAACCGGGACCGTTCCACGAGAAGTTGTCTGGATGGGCTTCAGGATTTTTAAAGGTGCTCCGTGGGTGGCTGGCGGTAAAGACCGTCTTCCATGCGCCAGATTTTCAGAGGGTTTGCTTCCTGCAGTTCCGGCGGGAGCGACGCATCCGGAAAATTTTGATAGCAGACAGGGCGCGTGAATCGAACGATCGCCCGTCCACCAACGGAAGTGCTACGGCCGTCCGATGTTGCAGGGAAAGGTCCTCCGTGGACCATGGCTTCGCACACCTCGACTCCGGTCGGGAATCCGTTAAAGAGAACTCTGCCAACTTTTTGCTCAAGGAGCGACACAAGACCGGAAAACTTCAAAAGGTCTTCCGGGTTGCCTAAGATCGTTGCCGTCAAATTTCCCTCCAGACTCCGGGCAATTTGCAGTAAGTCTTCTTGACTCTGCGCGCGAACGAGCAGGATCGCCGGACCGAATATTTCGTCCTGGAGGGCATGATTCTCCAACCAATTCTGGGCGCCGGTTTCAAACACCGCTGTCCTCGCAGAACATTCCGGTTGAGAAGCTTTGTCTGCTGCGGACGAGAGGACTCTGACATTTGGTTGCAGCGCCCTTTCTGAGATCGCGCGATGGTAGGAACTGGCGATATTGCGGTTTAACATGATTCCCGTGGCTGTGCTGGACATCAACTCCACAAATCGGGACACAAATTCGTTGGCATTTCCGATCGTGACAACTACTCCCGGATTTGTGCAAAACTGCCCTACGCCAAGCGTCGCCGACTCGTGGAGACCTTTTGCGATTGCCTCACTGCTCGATTCGAGAACCCCGGGCAAAACGAAAACAGGGTTTATACTGCTCATCTCGGCATAAAACGGAATCGGCTCTGGCCTCGAGTTGGCCACTTTCATTAACGTCGTCCCACCCGCCCTTGAGCCTGTAAACCCGCCTCCCTTTATCTTGGGATGCCCGACGAGGGCCTTTGCCACCTGGTGGCCGGCATCGTAAAGCAGTGAGAACACTCCCTCCGGAAGTCCATGTTTGAGCGCGGCGTTTCGTATGGCTGTACCTGCCAGTTCGGCCGTGCCAGGGTGCGCATAGTGTGCAAGAACGAGCACGGGGTTCCCCGACGCTAGCGCAGAAGCGGTGTCCCCTCCGGCAACGGAGAATGCCAGCGGAAAGTTGCTCGCACAGAAGACGGCTATGGGGCCGAGCGGACGCAGCATGGAGCGCACATCTGGCTTGGGAAAAGGAATGCGTTCCTGATCCGCTCGATCGATTCTTGCATCAGCCCAGGAAGAATTCTCGGCCATCTTGGCAAAGAACCGCAGTTGAAAACACGTGCGTCCTCTTTCGTTCCTAATTCGAGCCGCGGGTAGGGCCGTCTCCAACGTCGCGCGCTCGACCAGCTCCTCCCCCAGCTGCTCCAGGTTCTCAGCGATGCTAAAGAGCAATGCGGCTCGCTCTTTACCCGGCAATGCGCTGAAGTTGAGAAAACTTTCCGAGGCGAGCTGCACCGCCTCATCGACTTCACTATCAGTCGCCGAATAGAAAGGGGGAGTAAGTTCTTCACTTGTAGAAGGATTGAAAGCGCTGAGCGCTTTCCCACTCTTCTCGCCGCGGCGATACCCGATGATCGATTGGCCCGTCAGTTGCATCCGAGCCCCACGGAGAAGGCGCGGGCGCGCCAATCACAGAGCTTTGATTCCCGGATCAGTATTGCGAAAAGAACCTGCATATTTGAATCTCCCACGAACAAAAATAATTCCAGTAACGCTCCTGGCAGTTTTGGCTCTACCAGGGTTTTAACGGTAGATCTGAGCGTGTGTTTATATCACAGTCACGCACCGTGAAGATGCATATACTTTAGCGTCCCGGAAATAGGTTCAATATGTTCTACGCCCTAACTTATGCAGCAGCAATACAATCTTATCTGCTGTCCCTGTCAATTATTTGCGGGACAGGATACTGGTGGAACGGGTCATCCAGTTGAAGGCCGCCAATATCAGGGGAACAGAGGTGCGCTGTTTAAATTAACAGCGACTTTGCCCAATATTGTGCCTACCGGCAACCCGACCATGTTCGATGAGCGAAGCACGAGCTCGTATTTCTTGATTGGCATACCAGTTTCCCTCCTGGGTGAATTCCCTCTCTCCCCCGTGGGACAACCCCCCGTCAGCTCAAGATTGCAGCTCTCGATCGGCGAGAGCAAACCTCCCGAGTGACGGGAGTGTTCATTATTGGACATATCGAAAAGTGTAATAGTTCTAAGCTGGGAGGGTCACCAAGGATGGGAAAAGCCATGCGGAGCAAGTCGCACCGTAGGGCTGCTGAATCCCACAAACGGGCTGCACAATCCCACGGTAAAGCCGCGATACATTAGGCAAGCGGAGATCACCGGGAGGCCACGACCATTCCGGGCAAGGAATGGGGATTGTTAGCAAAGCCTGCGAATGGTTGTAAGAAGTGGATCGGAAGTCTGCGATGCCAGCGGGACCGTCATCAGGGTGTGTAGATTGATACGAGAGTGGAGCGAAAGATGAAACGAGTTCAAGGAATGGAGTCGCCACTTGGAGGATTCGCTTCAGGCGCGAGTCTTGGCGGGAAAGTGTCGCACTATCGGGACAAAGAAGGTATTTATGAGCAGGGGATGCGCGCATACACACTTTTCTACATTCAAGAAGGAGGGGTGCGCCTGACCAGCCAGGCGCATAACCAAGCTTCAGCAGTCACCGCAATACTGGGCGTGGGTGATTTTTTTGGCGAGCTCTGCCTTGCCGGCTATCCACTACGAATGTCGACAGCAGTTGCGCTGACAGCCAGTTCCATACGGACAATTAAAAAACAGGAAATGCTGCAATTGTTGCGGAAAAAGAACAAGACATCGAACGCGCTGGTGGCGTATCTGCTGTCGAGCGTGAAGAAATACCAGGATCACGTAGCACATCTGCTGACTTCGTCTGCGGAAGAGCGACTTGCCCGAGTGCTATTGCGGCTGGCACATCTGGATAAAAAGGGACCGGCGTTTGTTGAGATTCCGATCTTGAGCCACCAGGTGTTGGCGGAAATGGTGGGCACCACTCGTCCGCGAGTCAATTTATTTATGAATCGATTCAGAAAGAAAGGGTTCATTGACTATGACGGAGGATTGGAAGTGCGCCAGTCATTGAGGAAAGTTCTCCGAAGTCGTTAGCAGCGGATTGTAGCCCTGGCAGTTCGCACAGATTTCGAGTTGAGCTTCGGCGTCGGGAAGATGTGCTGTCGGGTATGAACTGTTCAATAATGAACAGTTTGAAAACTGTGTGCTACAATCGCCACCGATGACTTCTCAGGCTGTACCCTCTGAGGCCCCCCGCAATTCTAAAAGAGCGATCTCAAAAAGCCATGAGTTCGATGTGAAACAGTTTCTGGACTCTAGCGGACTCGGACGACGTGTAGTCAAGTTTCGAGCCAAAGAAACCGCTTTCGTACAAGGGGAGCAAGCTAAAAATGTCCTGTACATTCAGGAAGGCGGGATAAAGCTTTCTGTGGTGAACAAGACCGGCAGAGAAGCCGTAGTGGCGGTTCTCGGATCGGGTGATTTTTTAGGAGAGGTATGCCTTGCGGGAAAATCCAATTACCTGACGACCGCAACGGCAATTGCACCCACGACAGTGCTGGTCATTGAAAAGAAAGAGATGATTCGCGTGCTTCATGGGGAACATGCGTTTTCGGACCGATTCATCGCTTATATGTTGGCGCGAAATGTTCGAGTGGAAGCGGACCTGGTAGACCAGCTTTTCAACTCCAGCGAGAAGCGACTAGCACGCACTCTGTTGTTGTTGGCACGTTACGGAGCGCCAGGTCATCCGCGCAAAACGCTTCCCAAGGTGTCGCAGGAGATGCTGGCGGAAATGTTTGGGACGACGCGATCGCGTGTGAATTATTTCATGAACAAATTTAGGAAACTGGGCTTTATACAATACAATGGCGAAATTCAAGTGAACGATTCACTTCTCAGCGTCGTTCTGCACAACTAACGAACCGGCGGGGCCTAACTCTGCTTCGATTATTCAATGCTCATATGGCCAGGCTGGGAACGAGCACATCTATTTCGAGTGCAGGAGTGTGGTTGCGGCGATTACCATTTGTTTTGTCGGGCGAAATCGTCATCAACAAATTGGCCAGAAGAAAAGTCCTAAAGACAAATTAGAGCTGCAGATTTTTTAGATAGGGGACGCTGGCGCGCATCATATCCAGATCCATTTCGACGTAGTAGTTTTGTACGCCACCTGTTTTGGCGGCGGCAAAGATATTCTTCCAATTCAGCGTGCCTTCGCCCACCGGCACAATTTTTTTGGATTGTGCGGACCAGCCTTGCACGTGCATGGAAAAAAAGCGGCCGGGATACCTATTGAAATATTCCACAGCGTCGTAACCTTTGCTGATAGTGGAGATTTGAAACTGGAACTTGACCAATTTGGGGTCCAGGAGACCGATCAGCAGGTCGTACGTGCGCTTGCCGTCAACCGAGGAGAGTTCAAAGTCTTCGTTGTGAAGACCCTGCTGAATGCCGGCCCTGACGGCTATTTCGCCCATTTTGTTGTATTCATCGGCGGCGTGCTTCACGTCATCCATCGTAGGATGCTCCGGTCCGCTTAAAGATGGCACGATCATTTGGGTGATTCCGACATCTTTGGCCCAGGCAATGCTGTGTTCCTGATTCTTGCGGAGTTCATCCATGCCAAAGTGCGAACTGATACAAGTCAAGCCTGCATCGTTCATAATATTTCTAAGCTGAGCGCCGGAATATTTTGCAAGACCGCCGAAACCGGAATCAGCATAGCCCACGGGCGAGCAGAGTTCGACGCTCTGGAACCCGGCGGCGGCAAGTTGCTTGATGGTTGCGGGAAAATCCTTGGCAATCATTTTGCGGACGGGCCAGGTCTGACACCCGATCGGCAGGCCAAGCGGACTGGCGTGAAGATCCAAGACGCCTGCAGTCAACAAACCGAATGCGGTTTGTGTTGCTGTTGCTATAAGGAAATCCCTTCTAGAAATTGCGGACATGCACTCCTCCTATTCACCGTTGCGAGCAAACTTTGCATTATTTCAATCGCCCCCGGAGCATCGCCTCGTTCGAGTTCGCGAGAGTATGACTTGCGGAGAGATTCCGCTAGAGTTCCCACCCAGGCCGGCGAGTTGGACGGACATACTTTTCAGCGACAACGGAGTTAACGACCTCCAGTTTGGCGCTATCCCAGTTGATTTTTTGTGCTGTGCGGATCGCAACGTTGCCTAAGAGCAAAGTCTCGGTGACGCGGCCTGAAATTTCAAAGTTGCCTCCGGGAACAACCTTGCTGCCTTTGCAGGCGTTCAGCCATTCCCTTTCGTTGCCAGGAGAACGGGGAAGGCTCTTCGGCGGCTGTTTGAATCTTTTCATTTTGCTATCGGGAATAAGTTTGGGATCCTCTCCATTGAAGGAGCAAAGAATCTTTCCCTGGTCTCCCACAAACAGCAGGCCTTCCTCTTCTTCCGCAACACCTTTTAATGGGCGGCCTTCCTCGAGTTCATCCGGACGCGCCGGCTTGAGACCGCCGTCATACCACGAGAATTTGACAGGCGGCATATCGCCACGGCCCGGGAAGTTGTAGTGAATGATCGAAGCCTGCGGAAATGTTTCCTCGTAGAGATCAGTGGAGCTGGCGTCCACGCTCAGAGGGGCCTCTAGTTTCAGGGCGCGGAAAATTGTGTCGAAACTGTAAGAGCCCATATCGCCCAGGGAGCCACAGCCGAAGTCGTACCAACCACGCCAGAGAAATGGCAAGTAGACGCGATTGAATGGGCGTTCCGGTGCCGGGCCGAGCCAAAGATTCCAATCTAACCCTTCAGGTACCGCTTCCGTTTCTTTCGGGCGGTCAATTCCCTGCGGCCAGAAAGGCCTGCTGGACCAATTCATAACTTCGCGAACCGGGCCAATCGCACCGTCCCAAATCCATTCGCAAAGGAGGCGAGTGGATTCCGAAGCCTGGTTGGCAACGGCGATTTGAGTCGCAACGCCGGTTTCGCGAGCGATTTCACTGAGCCGCCGTGCCTCATAGATGGTATGGGTCAGCGGTTTCTGGCAAAAAACATGTTTACGTTTTTTCATCGCAGCCGCAGAAACGGCGGCGTGCAGACTGTCTGTCGTGCAAACAACAACGGCATCGAGGTCCTTCTGCTTCTCGAGCAATTCGCGAAAATCGCTGTAAGCCGTGCAGCCACGGTACTGACCGGAGCGTTGCTGCGTGGCGTAGCAGGCGTCTACAATTTTCTGACAAGGCTCGCGACCGGCTACGCCGCTGGTGACGCGGAGAGTGTGGGACAATTGAAGGGGCTGGTCGGGGCTGAGCCAATCCCAGCCGGAATCAACGCCAAGTAATCTCCGGACCGAGTGACAGAATTCGTGATTCCCCCATTGCGGATAGTTGGAGCCGATCTTGTTGGGATCGCAAACGGCGACACCCTGAACGTCGGGTTCCTTTAGGAAATGGAGCATGACGCGCAGGCCCTGGGCACCGACGCCGATGAAGGCAATGTTGATCTTGTCGCTGGGCGGCACATAACCGGCTCCTCCCAACACGTGACGCGGAACTACGGTAAGGCCAATTGCAGTTGCACCAGATTGTCTTAAGAACTTGCGTCTCGAGATCGAAACACCCCATAGATTGCGAGTTCCAAGTTGATTCGTCACAGCACCTCCCTGCCCGCAGCCGAGCGGTACAGTTTGCGTCCGGCTACTGTCCGCAGTTATTGGTGGTTTATCACACTACGCAGGAAAGGGGCTAGGGCAAACGAACCGTAGAACGGTCTGAGGGACCCACAAGCCATGCACGTTTAGGTTGATGTCGCAGGAGTGTGCCGACTCTTGTCAAACACGACGAGGGAAATGGCGAAGAGGTGGGTACGGAGTTCAGGATCGAGGCCGTCCGTGAGGAGTCAGGGAGGCTCCAATAAAGTGGTCCAAAATGCTATTCAAGGCGTAGAGCGCGCATGGGATCAATGGAAGAAGCGCGCCAAGCCGGGAGAATGCAGGCGACAGTGGCGACTGCCAAGAGAAGTACGGATGCAGCGACCAGTGTGACAGGATCGCGTGGGCTACCGCCGGCCCAGGAAGCAATAACCTTGCTGAGTAGAAAGCTCAAAGTGATACCGACGACAATGCCGGCGCCAAGAGTTCCCGCGGTAGTGCCGAGAACAAGCCCAACAATACTGAATCGTTGCGCCCCGAGACTCATACGGATGCCCATCTCTTGTGTGCGCTGGGTGACGGAGTAGGAGACGACGCTGTAGAGGCCCGTCGCGGCGAGGAGGAGCGCGAGAGAAGCGAAGAGTCCAAAAAGCGTGGCGATAAAGCGCTCGCGCCCCCAGCCTTGGGTGTCAAGCCACCAGGCAATGGTGTGATCCTGCCCGGCTACCAAGGCTGGGTCGATTTCATGGAGTCTCTGTTTGACGGAACGAATCGCTGCTTCCGGAGCGCCGCTGGAGCGAACAAGAAGCGCTTCGTCAGGTGGCAAGACAAAGCTGTAGGGGAGAAACACGGAGGGTTTTACGGGATGGTCGAGCCCTGCGTTGCGCGCATCGCCGACTACGCCGATGATTTCCATCCAATCATCGGGCGATTGTGTGAGCAAGAGATCCGGCTGGGTAATCTTCAGCATGGGGCTGCGAACCCGCTGGCCCATTGCATCGCCGCCGGAAAGATATTGTTTTACGAACGCCTGATTGACGAGGGCGAGATGTGCGCCGCGCATCAATTCGGCATCGTCAAACATGCGGCCACCCAGAAGAGGGATATGCATGGTGCTGAGAATCTGAGGGCTGGCCAAAGCAAGCGTGGCTTGGGGATCTGTGAGAGTGGGCTTGCTTTGAATCTCAATCTTTGCGTCGAATCCACCAAATCCGGGAAACCATGTGGTGGAAACTGCGGCGGATTCAATTCCGGGCGTTTGGGCGATGGCCTGGCGGATTGTTTCGTTGGCTTGAAGACGCCCCTGCCAGGAAGGATACGCACCTTTGGGATAACTGATATCGATAGCAAAAACACGGTCGGGGTCGAAGCCCAGTGGGGTGTGAGTGAGAGTGGAGAAAGCTTTCCTAGCGGCGCCAGCGCCGGTGAGAAGAAGCAAGGTGAGTGCTACCTGTCCCGCGATCAAGAGACGGTGAACGATTCGACCATGCGCCCCGCCAGAGTGTTTGGTGCTTCCCGCCTGGATAAGTTGACTGAGGTTCGGATGGGAAAGCTGCCAAGCCGGAGATATGCCTGCGATCACGCCGGTGAGGAGAGCCAAAAAAGCGCTGAACAGCAGCACCACGCCGTTTACGTGAATCGAAGCTTCGTGCGGGAAGGAATAGTAGGGAACCATCTCCGAGAGCATCGCCACACCACGGTAGGCGGCCAAAACCCCAATGGAAGCCCCAAACACAGAGACCAAGATCGCTTCCGTGAGCAATTGTTGAATTAAACGGGTGCGTTCGGCACCCACGGAAACACGCAGAGCCAATTCGTGTTGGCGTGCTGTACCTCGAGCGAGTAGCAGAATCGAGACATTGGCGCAGCCAATCAGTAGAAGGGCAAGGACCGCGACAAAAAGCAGAACCAGGGTGCCGGCAAATTTACCAAGAATCTGTTCGTTGAGTGTGACAATTGCAACGTGTCTGTCCTTTCGGAAGTCAGAGGGATCGGCCTTAACAAAGTTGTCGAGGAGAACCTGCAGTTCTGCCGCCGCGGTGGGATACTTTGTGCCGGGCTTCAGTTTGATGAACGAGAGCCAGTATTCGTGAGGATCAGCGGTGGGCAGCCCCGCAAGATAAACATCGGAATCCCCCCAAGTGAAACGAGGAGGGGCGACGCCGATAACAGTGAACAGAGAGTGATCGAGTTCGATGGCTTTGCCGAGAACATTGCGATTGGCACCGAACTGACGTCTCCAGAAAAGATCGCTTAAGACCGCGACCGAAGCGGCGCTATCGCCTTTCACATCGCTAGCGGAAAAGGGGCGACCGAGTTCCATGGGTAAACCCATGTATTCGAAAAGGTTCGGCGAGTAAGTTCCAACCTGTACGGTAACGGGGAACTGTTCACCGCTGAGATTACGCTGATTGTTCTGTTGTAGAAAAATATCATCGATGGAAGATGCCGCGCGCAATTGTTTGAATTCCGTGGAATTGACGAACAGCAGGGGACCCTGCCCTGATTTGTCGCGGAGCTCGACGTGGACCATACGGCTGGCGTCTCTATAAGGATATGGATCAAGGAGAATGGCATAGACGACACTAAAGATAGCGGTAGTGGCTCCTATGCCGAGTGCGAGGGAGAACACGGCGGTGAACACAAAACCTGGCGAGGCACGAAACTGGCGGAAAGCAAAGCGGACATCCTGCAGAAGATTTCCCATATTCCCCCCAGACCCTCGTTGGCAACTTAGACGCGTGCCAGAAGCGAACGGACAGCAAAGCCGAACCGCAATTTGCCATCGTCCGAAAAAACGGCGGAAGACCTACTCGTACCGCAGTACCACCATCGGATCGACTTGCATGGCGCGGCGGGCGGGAAGGTAGCAGGCCAGCAAGGCGACAGCAGTCAGAAGCAGGGCCACGCCGAGAAAGGTTAGAGGGTCGGTGGCACTTACACCGAAAACCATTTTGGAAATGAACCGCGTCAAGGCGAAGGCGAAAACCAGGCCAATGGCGACGCCGACGAGCGTAATGCGCATTCCATCGCCGAGAATCATGCGAAGAACGTCGCGGCGAGAAGCGCCAAGTGCGAGACGGATACCGATTTCGTGAGTGCGCTGCCCGGCGAGGTAGGAAATCACGCCGTAAATGCCGATAGCAGAGAGTACCAGCGCTAGTGCAGAGAAAAGGCTTAAAAGCAACATCGCCAGTTTTTGATTTGAAATTGAGCCGGCGACAATTTCTTCCATGGGTTTTACGTCGTAGAGGACGGCGCTGCCGTCGAATCGGCTAGCCGCGTCGCGAAGCTGTGCTGCCAAGCCCTCGGACGGAGACGTACGCGCAATATATCCGGAACCTCCGGACAATAAGGGCCAGAGTTGGTTGGGTAACTGCCAGACAGGAAGGTACATTTCCGATTGCAAAGTTTGATGACCTGTGTCGCCGAGTCCCCAATGCTCGACGTGACCAACGATACCAACAATTTCCGGCTTGACCTCGAACAGAGCCAAGTTGAGGTGCTTTCCGATCGGATCTTCGTTGGGGAAATATTTTTTTGCAAAAGAAGCGTCAATGACGATCACAGGTGCGCTGTGCTCAGTGTCCTGGTCGTTAAGGAAGCGCCCGCGCAAGAGGGGAATTTCCATGGCCTGTAGATACTGCGGAGTAATGCAATAAAAGAGGGCAAACGGCATATCGTTCTGATTTGGGGGTTTTGGCTGGCCATCGATCCAGAAGGGAAGCTCGGAGTCGCCCGACATGGGCAGAGAACCAACAATCATTGAAGCTTTCTTGACCCCATCGACGGACTCAAATTGTTTCAAGGATTCCCTGAATTTGGAGCGAAGCTGATCGGGAGTAACCTTGCTGTCGGAAGTGAGAGAAACTCCGAAGGAAAGAACATTGTGAGGATTGAAGCCGGGATTTACCTGCCAGAGTTCTGCAAGGCTGCGAATCATGAGGCCGGCGCCGACCAGAAGTACGAGGGCCATGGCCATTTCGGTGGCGACCAAGGCACGTTGCAAGAGGCTGCGTCTGCCGCTGGAGCCGCGTGATCCTTCTTTCAATGTTTCGTCGAGTCCAGGAGAAAGTAGTTTGATGGCTGGCGCGAGTCCGAAGACAATGCTGGTCATGACGGAGATTGCGGCCGTAAAGAAAAGAACATGCCAATCCATGTGAATCTCGTCGGCACGCGGCAAGACATTCGGCAGCGCGGAAAGAACTGCTTTTGTGCCTACCTTAGCGAGCAAAAAACCCAGGAAACCTCCGACGGTGCCGAGGATCAAACTTTCCGTGAGCAGCTGGCGGATGACACGCCAGGGACTTGCGCCGAGTGCAGAACGGATGGCAAATTCGCGAGTGCGGCCAGTCGAGCGAGCAAGGAGCAAGTTGGCGACATTTGCACAAGCAATCAAGAGGACGAAGGTAACGGCACCAAGCAGAACAAGCAGGATGGTTCGAACGTCGCCGACAACGTCGGTCTTAAGAGAGACGAGTGCAATACCGGAGCCTTTGTTCGATTCCGGATAAGCATCCGCGAGGTTTCTGGCGATGCGATCCATATCCGCCCGAGCCTGCTGAACCGAAACGCCAGGCTTGAGTCGAGCGAGTGCGCGCGTGCCCATGCTGATATGGCGATCACGGAAGGTCGGATCAACCCACTGACCGATGGGGACGTAGACGTCGGAGGGTTCGATCATCGGTAAGCGCTGGGGCGCCACCCCGACCACGGTATAGGACTTCCCGTTCAGATTGATGCTTTTGCCCACGATGTCCCGTGAAGCAGCAAATCGTCGCTGCCACAATTCGTTCCCCAGCATAGCGACCGGGGCAGCGCCGGGAACATCCTCTTCCGGGCGAAAGAAACGACCAGCGATGGGTTGAATGCCAAGCGTGGGGAAAAACTCGGCGGAAATCATGCGGCCATGCAGGCGAAGCGGTTCACCCGAACCGGTCATATTGAAGTCGTCGCCGCGATAGGCCGCCACGCCCGTAAAGGAGTGATTGTCTTTTTGCCAGTCGAGGAAATTGGGGAAGGTGATCGAGGCCCGATCAAAGTCATTATTACTGGTGTAGACCGATAGGATCCTCTCGGAATCCGGAAATGGTAGTGGATTCAGGAGCACGCCATTGACAACGGAAAAGAGAGTGGTATTTGCACCGATACCCAGCGCCAGGGTAAGGATGGCGATGGCCGCAAAACCAGCATTCTTGGAGAGTACTCTGAGTTCGTAGATGATGTCTTGCCAGAGGTTGAACATGGGGCACCCCGCGAGGGCAAACTTCCTTGTCCATCTGAGATACGACTGACGGGTGAGAATTGTTCATTCGCGCACCAGTTTATGAAGGTATCGACAATATAAAATTGAGGGGACTCGCCGCGCCTTTGGCAGATAAGGTTTTTGAGACCCAAGACTGACCGCTTCCGAGAGGAAAAATCCCAATATCGGACACTTTCCCGATCAGAGCGTTTAAGTGGTTCTCCTAAGCCATTGATACGCGCCGAGTTCCGGCTCCGCGGCAAAGGTAAGCGGCGTGCCACTTAAGAGAAGCGAAAGAAGCCAACCTATGGACATACCCCGACCGTCAAACGCTCGTGCCAAATTGATTCGCCGCATTGTGCTTGGCGGTGTTGCCGTGCTTTTTATCGCTGGAGTCAGTTTTGGGTTGACGCGTCTGCGTCCTGCGGCGCCGTCGGTCGATCGCGCGACGGTGTGGTCGGATGAAGTAAAGCGCGGAGCGATGCTGCGCGAAGTGCGAGGACTGGGAACGCTGGTTCCAGAAGACATTCAATGGATACCGGCGCAAACCGAAGGTCAGGTTGAAAAGATCGTCCTTCGCCCCGGGGCCATCGTAAAGCCGGATTCCATCATTCTGGAAATGAATAACATGACGCTGAAGCGCGATGTTCTCGACGCGGAGTTTCAGTTGAAGGCTGCGGAAGCCGATTACAGCAGTCTGAAAGTTCAGCTCAGCAGCGAACTATTGAATCAGCGAGCCGCAGAGGCCGCGGTGCGCAGCGAGTATGAGCAAGCGAAGATTCAGCACGAGGTGGACGACAAGCTATTTGCCGAGGGACTTGGATCGGTGGTGAACGCGCGATTGTCCAAAGTGAAAGAAGATCAGTTGCTGATCCGTGTGCAATTGGAAGGTGAACGAACGAAGAACACAGCGGATGCGGCTGAGGCGCGATTGCAGGCGCAGATGTCGCATGTGGCGCAGCAACGAGCGCTGTACACATTGCGCCACGCGGAACTCGATGCATTGCATGTTCGTGCAGGGATCAGCGGAGTGCTGCAGCTGGTTCCTGTGGAAGAAGGACAGCACGTGACGCCGGGAACCAATCTGGCACGGGTCGCGGATCCCAAGAAGCTCAAAGCACAGATCAAGGTAGCGGAAACGCAGGCGAAGGATGTGACCCCGGGACAGCCGGCAGCGGTAGACACACGAAACGGAGTAGTCAGCGGGCATGTGTCTCGTGTGGATCCTTCGGTGGTGAATGGCACCGTGACCGTGGATGTGGTGATGGATGGCCCTCTGCCGCTTGGAGCACGACCGGATTTAAGCGTAGACGGAACGATCGAGTTGGAAAACTTGAAAGATGTGCTGTATGTCGGACGTCCAGTGCATGGCTCTTCCGAGAGCACGATCAGTTTGTTCAAGCTGGTGGGGGACGGTTCTGAAGCAGTTCGTACTAATGTGAAGCTGGGCCGCAGTTCGGTCAACACGGTGGAAATTCTGGGGGGATTGCAGAACGGTGACAAGGTGATTCTTTCGGACATGTCGCAGTGGGACAACTACGAACGGATACGACTGAAGTAATTCACGGACGAGACGAAAAACTCGCAAGTGACGGTGGAGGTGGATATGCGAATTGCCTGGCAAGACATACGCGAATGCCTAAGGAGACTGGGCAAGCGTCCCGGATTGACAGCCATCGCGCTTCTGACGACAGCAGTTGGAATCGGCGCGAGCTCAAAAACTCTCTCCTCAATTGAAACAAAAATACTGAGCAGTAAGGCGGCTCGCGACGCGGGACAGATTGTGGTGATGGCCACGCGGGATTCCGAGGGACCGGCCAGTTTGTCATTTTCGTATCCGATGCGTCTCGTACTTCAGAAAGAACAAAAGTTCGCGCGCGAAGTATCCGTGCGGCGACGAACTACGATCATCGAAAAGAGTGTCTGCACGGAGACCGACGAGAGAGTCCGCGGAGAACTGGTTTCCGGAAATTATTTTGAGGTACTGGGGGCGCGTGCAAGGGTGGGCCGTCTCATTGCAGAGGGAGATGAGCGGGAGGGCGTTGCCTCACCCGTTGTCGTAATCAGTTACGGACTGTGGAGACGCCGATTCGGGATGGATCCTTCGGTTGTGGGCCGGGCGATAACTTTGAATGGGTACCAGTTCCGAGTGATCGGTGTGACAGAACCGAGCTTTGTTGGCCCCGACCGGTTTCATAGTACGGACATTCAAGTGCCGCTCTCAAGCATGAGGGCGATCCGCCCACCTGTGTTGCGAGCTTCGCGCGCCAATCACGAGAATAGCGATTCACTCTGAGCAGGAGACGGTGATGCTGACGCTCTGGCAAGACATACGCTACGGAATGCGGATGCTGGCGAAGAATCCAGGCTTCATGGCCGTGGCTGTTCTCACGCTGGCATTGGGTGTGGGAGCGACAACCGCGATTTTCAGTGTCGTATATGGCGTTCTGCTCCGGCCGCTACCTTATTCGCATCCAGAACAGATTGTGCAGATGTGGGAAGTCAATGACGGCGGTGGCCGGATGAATTTCGCCGATCCGAATTTTAGTGATGTGCGTTCGCAGAATCGCTCCCTGCAGGGCGTGGCGGAATACAGAGGGAGCTTGGAGCCGGTTTCTGGCGGCAACGAGGCTAACCCCGCGATGGTCACCTCGATGTCACAAGATTTTCTCACTGTGATGGCAGTGCAACCGTTCATCGGTCGGGGCTTCGCGGCGGAAGAGGCGCGCGCCGATGCACCCGCCACAGCGCTGGTCAGCCATGCGTACTGGAAACAGTCGCTCGGAAGCACGCGCGAGCTTTCCAAAATACACCTGAAGATTGGGGGGCAATCCGCGTCGCTAGTTGGCGTGTTGCCAGCGGGATTTCGCTTTCCGGACAACACGGATATCTGGATCCCGCGGGAGATATCTGCAGTATATCCAAGCCGGTCGGCACACAATTGGCGAGTGATCGGCAGGTTGCGAGATGGGGTGTCGGTCAACGCATCGCGTAGCGAACTCACTGGGATTGCCCAGAAGTTGAAACAGCAATACGGCGAAGATACGGCCATGGTTGCCGTCGCTATCGAGCCACTGCGCGAGGCGATGACCAGCAATGTGCGTCCAGCCCTGATGATGCTATTCGGAGCGGCGGGTTTTCTGTTACTGATTGCCTGCGCCAATGTGGTGAACCTAATGCTGGCGCAAGCTGCAGGCCGCGAGCGGGAGCTCTCGATACGCGTCGCCCTCGGGGCGCGCCGCAATCGCCTGATTCGTCAGTTTCTGACAGAAGCATTCTTACTCTCCCTCATTGGAGGAGCCAGCGGAATCATCCTGGCGCAGTGGGGGTTGAATGGACTGCTGAGTATCGTTCCGGGAAGCTTTCCGAGGATCGAAACCATCGCCGTCAAACTACCGGTACTGCTGTTTTCACTAGCGATGGTTTTCCTGGTGGCCATAGGCTTAGGAGTTTCGAGTGCGATCCGAGCGACTTCCGGAGCTCCACTCGCTGCCTTGAATGAAAGCGGCCAACGGCAAGCCGGAACACTCGGCAAGCAGAAGCTAGGTCGCGTGATTGTTGCCGCACAACTTGCCACCACCCTTGTGCTGCTTGTGGGGGCGGGGCTGCTTGGACGCAGCCTGCTGCGAGTCTTGTCCGTTGATCCCGGTTTCCGGACCGAAAACGTTTTGACAATGGAGCTTAGGCTACCTCAGGAAGCCACAAAGCTACAACACGTCCAGTTTCTGAATGAATTGTTTGCGCGACTGGGTCAAATCCCAGGGGTGCAAAAAGTTGGTGGCACCAACGTCCTTCCGCTCTCTGGTGATGGTCGAGCCGACGGTTCTTATGTGATCATGAATCCCGAGCAACTTTCACCACGGATGCAGGATTTGATCCGCCGGTCCACGGACGGATCGCTTGATAAAAACCCGGCCTTGCTTGCCGAGTTCTCGAAATTCTTCGAGGAAATCTTCAAGGATAAAGCGCATCTGGGAGAAGCCGACTACTGCGTGGCCACGGACAGCTTCTTCAGCTCGCTGGGGATTCCACTTTTGAGTGGCCGCTTTTTCGACGAGCGTGACAATCTGGACTCGCTTCCGGTCGCTGTCGTCAGTCACTCGCTGGCCCAGGAAAAATGGCCGAACCAAAGTCCACTAGGGCAAATGCTTGAATTCGGCAATATGGACGGCGATGCACGATTGCTGACCGTAGTAGGTGAAGTAGGAGACATACGCGATCACAGCCTGGAATTACCGGCACGTCCCACGATCTACGTCAACTATCGCCAGCGTCCACAAGGTGCGCAGCAATTTACCATAGTGATGCTCGCGTCGGGCAGACCGGACTCGATCTATGCGGCTGCGCGGGGAATTGTTCGCGAATTGGACCCAAGCGTTCCTCCAACCTTCGGAAGTTTTTCGCAGACCTTTGCCGCATCCTTGGGGGCGCGCCGGTTCAGTCTGGTCCTGATCGGCATTTTTTCGATGACGGCACTGCTGCTGGCTATCGCAGGCATTTACGGCGTGACTTCATATTCTGTTGCCCAGCGGACCCGTGAAATTGGTGTGCGGATGGCGTTGGGCGCAAATGCAAAGGAAGTGTTGGTAATGGTATTGGGGCAGGGAGCGTTGACAGGCGCGGTTGGCGTGGCCGTGGGCATGCTGGGATCGCTGGTGCTAACTCGCTGGCTGCAATCGCAACTGTTCGGTGTGAGTGCAACCGATCCCGCGACGTTCGTCGGCGTCGCTTGTTTACTCTTGCTGGTAACGTTAGCAGCGTGCTGGATTCCAGGACGCCGGGCGACGCGAGTCGATCCGATGGAGGCCTTGAGGTACGAATAATGCTGCAAGTTCTTTGGCAAGACATACGCTACGGCTTACGGATGCTAGGAAAGAATCCAGGATTCACTGCCATTGCTGTATTGACGCTTGGGCTGGGGATAGGGGCGAACACGGCGATATTCAGCTGGGTTCGTTCGGTGCTGCTGAATCCGCTACCTGGTGCAGGCGATCCAGAACGGGTGGTCGCGCTGGAATCGCTGACTCCGAACGGGGATTGGGTGCCCACTTCGTATCTGGATTTTCGCGACTTACGGGACAACTGCAAGCTAGTGGAATCAATGTCGATCGCAAAACCCATCGCGCTTGCCGTTGGTGGGGAAAACGCGGTAGAGCGGGTATGGGGGGAAGTGATTTCGGGGAACTATTTTGACCTGTTACACGTCAAGCCGGTACTTGGCCGATTCTTTACTACCGCGGAAGTAGACCACGAACCTAATGCGCATCCTTTAGCGATCGTCAGCCAGTCCTATTGGAGAAATCACTTCAACGCCGATCCTGGTGCTGTTGGGGCAACCCTCAGAATCAATCACGTCCGTTACACGATTATTGGCGTAGCGCCTGATGCATTTCACGGATCGATGCCGGGTCTCTCATTTGAAGTATGGGTGCCCGCGACGATGTATGGCCAATTGACCTCGACGGGTGACACGACACTCCGCGACCGGAAATGGAGAACGTTCCGAGTGCTTGCGCGACTGGGTCCGGGAGTATCTCTTGAACAAGCGCGAGGGGAAGTTCAGTCGATCGCCGGGGTGATGGCCCACGAGGACGCAGATACAAATGAAGGAATGAGCGCAACTCTTCTGCCCATGTGGAAGGCCCACTACGGGATTCAGGATCCGCTGCGAGGCCCGCTTAGCATCTTAATGGCCGCGGGTGGCGTGCTGCTGCTGATCGTTTGCGCGAATGTCACCAATCTGTTGCTTGCTCGCGCCACGACCAGGCAAAAGGAATTCAGCGTGCGGTTAGCGCTGGGAGCGCCGCGCACACGTTTAATTCGGCAACTCCTCACCGAAGCCTTCCTCCTAGCGATTGCCGGTTCATTTGTCGGACTGGCCCTAGCATCGCCGCTGGGTGGAGCGATGGGATTTCTAATCCCGCATACTTTTGCCCCAGCACTGGCCCGGGCCCCGCTCGATACCGGAGTGCTTTTGTTCATGACACTCGTGACGATCGCGGTTGCGCTGTTGGCCGGAATGGCCCCAGCGTTGCACGCGGCAAGAGGGAGCATAAACGACACACTGAAAGAAGGTGGACGGGCTGGGTCGAGCCGCCCTTCGGCCCGACTTCTGGGGTTATTTGCGACCTCAGAAATGGCGCTGGCGGTGGTGGCGTTGATTGGCGCGGGACTGTTCGTGAAGAGTTTTCGCAATGTGAGCGAGATTCACCCAGGATTCGACCCGGAACACGTGGCGATCGCAAAACTGGACCTTTCGGCGGCAAATTACGACGGACAACAGGCGGATTCTTTTTGTCTTCGACTGCGTGAGAGACTCGAACGTCAGCCTGGTGTTACTGCGGTCAGCTACGCGGATTACGTTCCACTGAACATTGAGGGTGGCTCATGGGAGGACTTGCAAGTACAGGGGTACGTACCTGCCCCCAGCGAGAACATGAAGATCTACCGCACGCTGGCAGCACCCGGATATTTTGATTTGATGAACATGCCAATGCTGCAGGGCCGCGACTTCAATTTGCGCGACGACAATTTAGCCCCACCGGTCATGATCGTAAACGAAGAGTTCGTCCGGCGCTTTGTCCCCGGTGGGATTGCGCTTGGCCGTAAGGTTCAAGGATGGGGCGAGTGGTTCACGATTATAGGTGTTGTGCCGGACAGCAAGATCTACCGGTTGACGGAGGCACGAGCTCCTTACTTTTACGTGCCGATACGACAGATCTACCGACCGGAAATGGGCCTGGTATTTTACGTTCGTACTTCCGGGACAATTGACAGTGCCACTTCAATACTACGGAGCGAGGCGCAAGCCGTCGACCCGGCAATACCTGTATTCGAAACAATCTCTCTGAATGACAACATTGCCACGTCGATGTTCAGCCAGAGAATCTCCGCCAGCCTGCTGAGCGTTTTGGGCAGCGTTGCGCTGGTATTGGCGGCCCTTGGGCTCTACGGAGTAATGGCGTATTCCGTGGCGCAGCGAACGAATGAGTTCGGCATCCGGATGGCGTTGGGGGCGCAGAGAAGCGATGTATCGCGACTGGTGATCGGCCAGGGAGCCAAGCTGGCCGGCGTCGGAATCCTCATTGGCGCGCTGGCGGCAGTTGGGTTGAGCCGAGTGCTGTCCAGTCTGCTGTTCGGCGTGAGTGCAACAGATCCCGCGACATTCTTTGGAGTGGCTTTCTTGCTGGTCGTGGTTACATTGGTGGCGTGCTGGATTCCCGGCCGGCGGGCGACACGTGTCAATCCGATAGAGGCGCTTCGTTATGAGTAGGAGAGCTTGATGCAGACGCTTTGGCAGGACTTACGTTACGGATTGCGGATGCTGGGGAAGCATCCGGGTTTTACGGCCATCACAGTTCTGACTCTGGCGCTGGGGATTGGGGCAAACACCGGAATATTTTCGGTACTGCGCCAGGTGCTATTGCAGAGATTGCCGGTGCCCAACCCGCAAGAGTTGGTGCTGTTGTACGGGCCGGGTCCACGAAGCGGGCACGTCAGTTCCGATGAGGGGGACGGGTCGGAATCTTTCTCGTATCCAATGTATAGGGATTTGCGCGAGCACAGTACTGTTTTCGCGGGACTTGCCGCGAAAGCAGATTTTCCTTTGAGCGTTGCCTACCACGGGCAGACGGAGCGGGCTGAGGCAGAGCTTGTCTCAGGAAACTATTTTGAAACGCTCGGGGTACATCCAGTTATTGGAAGAATACTACAACCCTCCGACGAGGTTCTCGGGGGAGGCAATGCGGTTGTTGTGTTGGGATACGGATATTGGCAGCAGCGGTTTGGCGGCGACCCGGGGATTCTGAATCAGGGTTTGCAGGTGAACAACCGGTTGATGACGGTGGTTGGAGTAGTGCAATCGGGATTCGATGGAATCCAGTTGGGGCGGATTTCGCAGGTGTATCTCCCGATTACCCTGAAACCGATTGTTACGCCCACGTGGGACGGGTTGAACAATCATCTGGATTATTGGGTGAAATTGATAGGACGGTTGAAGCCGGGAGTTTCTCAAACAGAGGCCGCAGCCGCACTTGCACCCACATACCACGCCTTGGTGGAGAACGAATTACCGCAAATGAGCAAGCACTTTGATGAGCGGGAGCGTAAGGAATTTCTGGCCAAACAGATCGTGTTGCACAGCGGGGGACGTGGACGCCCGCTGCTTGAGAATGACACGCGGCCGCAACTGTTGACGCTGATGGGAATGGTGGGGCTGGTATTGTTCATCACCTGCGCGAATATAGCCGGATTGCTTACGGCGCGCGGAGCAGCAAGGCAGAAGGAGATCAGCCTGCGGTTTTCGCTGGGAGCCAGCCGGTGGAGAGTGGTTCGCCAGTTGATCGTCGAGTCTTGCCTGCTGTCGCTGGCCGGGGCGGCTTTTGGCCTCCTTATCGCGAATTGGTTGAGCTTTGCGCTGGTCCGCTTTGCAGAGAAAAACATGATAGCTGACGGGCTTGCCACCTCGCTAAACCCTTCGGTGTTGGGATTCACGGTGGTGCTCGCCTTGCTTTGCGGCATTTTATTTGGAGTGGCGCCGGCGGTAAGTATTACCCGGGTACAGCTGGCTTCGACATTGAAAGAACAAGCAGGCTCGCTTTCCTCAGGAGTATCGCACGCGCGATTGCGCCAGTTTCTGGTGATTTCGCAGGTAGCTTTGACTTTATTGCTGGTGACAAGTGCATGGGGCTTTGTTCGAAGTCTGTACAACTTGCAGCATGTGGATCTGGGATTGCGAGCGGATCATATTCTGCAATTCTCTGTCGCTCCGCAATTGAATGGATATGACCAAGTGCGCAGCCTGAGCTTCTATCGCCAATTGGAAGATCGGGTTGGTGTGCTGCCGGGAGTGGTGTCCTTGAGCGCGACGGAGGAGCCACTAATCGCGGATAGCGACCGAGGCGCGAACGTCACGGTCGAAGGGGAACCGGCCGAAGTGGCCGGTACCAGAGGCATTCTTCTAAATGCGATTGGTCCAGGGCACTTTACGAATCTGGGCATCCCACTACTGCAGGGCAGAGAATTCACACGACAGGATGGGGCGGACAGCCCGAAAGTCGTGGTGATCAATCAATCGATGGTAAAGGAATTCTTTCCGAATGGACAGGCAGTTGGGAAGCACATGAAATTAGGCGCGGGTGATGGCCCACTCAATCTAGAAATAGTTGGCGTGGTGCAGGATAGCCACCATTCCGGCGTAAAAGAAAAGATAAAGTCCTTTCTGTACCTGCCATACACGCAGGAAAAAGCGATTCCTTCGCTCAGTTATTACGTGCGAACGACGGGAGATCCGCTGACGCTGGCGAGTTCGGTCCGGGCTGCTATCGGAGAGCTGGATTCCAGTTTGCCGATCTATGACGTGCGATCGCTCTCAGAACAGGTGGATTTGCGACTCAGCAGTGACAAATTAGTGGCGTTTCTGGCCCTTGCATTTGGCGCTCTGGCAGCGTTTCTCGCGGCCCTGGGAATCTATGGATTGCTGGTGTATACGGTGACGCAGAGAACGCGAGAAATCGGAGTGCGCATGGCGTTGGGTGCAGAACCCAAGCGAGTTGGGTGGATGATTGCGGGCGATGTCGGGCGACTACTGGGAATCGGCGTGCTCGTGGGTGTACCGCTAGCCTACATCTCCGGGAAGCTGGTCAATTCGATGCTGTACGGAGTGCAGGCGTTTGGTGCGGTGAGCGTTGGTGTGGGGCTGTTGGCGCTAATGCTGGTGGCGATGATTGCGGCGTTTGTGCCGGCGCGCCGCGCGACACGGATAGACCCGATGGTAGCGTTGAGGTACGAGTGAGGAAGGATTTTGGAATGGGAAAAAAGAAAGAAAGCGGGAACATTTGGTGGGGAAAAGTGCGTATCTAGGAGTGGGAAAGTTCGCCTGGACGGCGGGAAAGATTCACGGGCAGTTTGGCATAGAGATTTAGATCAGGAGCGCAAATGAACAACGGAAATAATGTATTGATCAAGATGGAGGGTGTGAAGAAGGTCTTTTTGACGGACGAAGTGGAAACGCACGCGCTCGAAGAAATTCATTTGGAGATTCACAAGGGCCAATACATCTCAATCTCCGGCCCCTCGGGCTGCGGAAAGTCCACACTGTTGTCCATCCTAGGGTTGCTGGACTCTCCGACAGACGGAAATTATTTGCTGAACGGGCAGCCGGTGGCAAATCTTACGGCCAGTGAACGAACCCGCATTCGTAATCGCGAGATCGGGTTTATTTTTCAAGCGTTCAACCTGATTGGCGACCTCACTGTTTACGAAAATGTGGAGTTGCCGCTGACCTATCGGGGCACCAGCGCCGCGGAGCGGAAGCAAAAGGTGGAGCACGCCCTGGAACGAGTGGGAATGGCTCACCGAGTGAGGCACTATCCGGCGCAACTTTCGGGCGGTCAGCAGCAGCGCGTAGCCGTGGCACGGGCGTTGGTCGGCGATCCACTGATTCTGATGGCAGACGAGCCAACGGGAAATCTGGACTCGCGAAATGGTGAAGCAGTTATGGAACTGCTGAGGGATTTGCACCGGAATGGCGCGACGATCTGCATGGTCACACACGATGAGCGCTATTCTCACTTTGCAGAGCGGACCATAAGACTGTTTGACGGTCGAATTGTGGAAGAAAGCCAGGAAGCGCAAGTCGGAGCCTGATTCCAGGAGCTTCTGAATGAATGCAGTCTGGCAGGACCTGAGATATAGCCTACGAATGCTGGGAAAAAACCCTAGTTTCACGGCTGTAGCGATACTGACTCTCGCACTGGGAATTGGAGCCAACACAGCCATCTTCAGTGTACTCGATTCGATACTCTTACGGACCCTACCTGTAGC
Source organism: Candidatus Acidiferrales bacterium (assembly GCA_963741165.1). Classification (GTDB taxonomy): domain Bacteria; phylum Acidobacteriota; class Terriglobia; order Acidiferrales; family UBA7541; genus Acidiferrum. The sequence goes on from CAVUHB010000010.1 coordinate 123,087, forward strand.
TCATCCCGAGCAACTTGCGGTGCTCACCGATCCCGACGATCATGGCGCTCACTTTGGGAGTCAGACCGGAGAACGATCACTGCTGGCGTATTCGGAATTCGAATATCTGCGCGAGCACAACGAAGTCTTTTCTCGGATGTTCGCTGCGGACAGCAGTCTGCCCGAGGTGCAACTGATGATCGGAGATTCGTTGCGACACGAGAGCGAGGGCGGAGAAACCGCACGTGTTCGACTAGTCAGTGGAGATTATTTTTCCACCCTTGGAGTAAATGCTGCCGCGGGCCGATTGTTTACCGCGGAGGTCGATCGCGCGCGGGGTAGTTCGCCAATTGCCGTGGTGAGCTTCGCATACTGGAAGCGGCGTTTTAACTTGGATCCTGCGGTGCTGGGCAAAACCATGCGGATTGGGAAGACTTCGTTTGAAATCGTGGGTGTTGCCCCACCGGAGTTTTTCGGGGAAACGGTGGGAGAAGTGGCTGATGCCTGGCTGCCCATTACCATGCAAGATGCCGTATATCCCGGGCGGGATTTTCTGACTGCGTCGTCGCAAGGTCTGCTAAACCAGTTTATGTGGCTTCAGGTGATGGGACGGTTGAAACCGGGAATCGAGATTTCGCATGCAAATGCGGGTATGAATGTCGTGTTTCAGCGGATGTTGGAAACCAACGCAGCGTCAGGGCTGACCGAAGAACAACGCCACGAGGGCTTGAGCCAACGACTCAACGTGCAGTCAGGGGCCCGAGGCGCTTCGACGCTGCGTGATGGATTCGGCGCACCGCTCAAGTTTCTGATGGCATTGGTGGGATTCGTGCTTCTAATCACCTGCGTGAATGTGGCGAACCTTCTGCTGGCTCGAGGGACGGCACGCCAAAAAGAGTTTGCCATGCGATTGGCGTTGGGAGCTGGACGAACGCGCTTGGTGAGGCAGTTGCTGACGGAGAGTTTGCTCCTGGCGGGTATGGGGGCTGCATTCGGAATTTTGCTGGCCTACTGGGCGGACGAATTGTTGGTACACATGGTTTCCGGGACTTCAGGGTCGAATGGCCTGCAATTGAATGTGGTACCGGACGCACCTGTGCTGGGGTTCACATTGGGCGTCACGATAGTGACGGCATTCCTTTTCGGGCTGATTCCATCGTTATATGTCACGCGGATGAATCTATCGCCGCTGCTGAAGTCAACGGGGATAGGAGTCGCTGGAGATTCTACGGCACGTCAATGGCCGGTGGGAAAAATCCTAGTGATAGCCCAGATAGCGGTGTCGTTGATCTTGCTGGTGGCGGCGGGATTATTCGTGCGCAGCCTCGCGCGGCTAAGCGAAGTGAATCTCGGGTACAGCCGCGAAAATCTATTGTTGTTTCGCGTGAACGCTGCGGCGGGCGGTTACAAAGGAGCCGCTGCGATACGGTTCTATGAAGAGTTGTTCGAGAAAGTTTCGGCGGTTCCTGGCTTGCGTGCGGCTACGCTTTCTCACAACGGTCTGTTTAGTCATTCCGAATCTGGCGATCCGATTTCCGTGGAGGGATACACGCCTAGACCCGGCGAAGCGATGGAATCGCGCATGGACCATGTCGGGCCGCACTATTTCTCGACGATGGGGATTCCCATCGTGATGGGGCGCGAAATCGAAGCACAAGACAGCCTTAGGGGGCTGCGTCCCGCCGTGATCAACCTGACATTTGCGCGACGCTACTTTGAGGGCAGAAATCCCATCGGCCAACAAGTTCGCGACGTGTACCCGGGTAATCCGACGGACCTCGTCGTTGTTGGCGTGGCGGGAGACGCCAAATACAATAGTCTGCGCGAGGAAACGCCCCCACGGCTGTACGCGCCGATCTTCAATCCGATGTGGGAACAGACGGCGGCAGTATATGAGGTCCGAACGCTTGCAGACCCGGCCAGCGTCGGCACCTTGCTTCGCAAGGCCGTGAAAGCAACGAGTTCATCCGTGCCAGAGATTGAAATTAACACCATGACAGACCTGGTCAACGACTCGATCCAAACGGACCAATTTGTCAAAAAACTCTCCGAAGCGTTCGGGGTGCTGGCCATTGTACTTGCAAGTATCGGCTTGTACGGCATCATGGCCTATACCGTGGCTCGCCGTACACGGGAGATTGGAATCCACCTGGCGTTAGGCGCTGAACCATCGAACGTGCTTTGGGAAGTGCTGCGGGAGACGCTGCGGCTCGCAGCCATTGGAATCGCGGTAGGAGTACCCGTTGCGATTGCGGGAATGCATTTTGTTCGCAGCATGGTATTTGGATTGGGGCTCGTGGACCCCGTTGCGATTGCCGCGGCAGCGAGCCTGCTGGTAATCGTTGCCGCGCTCGCTGGATTCCTACCGGCCAGTCGCGCCGCGAAGGTCGATCCCATAGTTGCCTTACGGTACGAGTGAATCAGTTCAGGGGAAGTCCGGGAATGAATGCATTGTGGCAAGACATTCAATTCAGCGTGCGCCTCTTGCGAAGCAAATGGGGGTTTACCCTTGCCGCGCTGGCGATGCTCAGTTTGGGGATCGGTGCGGCAACGGTGATCTTGAGCGTGATCAGCACGGTTCTCCTTGCTCCCCTTTCCTTGCCACAAGACGAGAAGTTGATGCGAGTGGAGGAGCGGCACCCCGGCTGGTCATCGACTAATTTCACTTATGCAAATTATGCCGACCTGGCTGGCTCGACGCGCACTTTGCACGAGGTGGCAGCATACCGGCCTTGGCCATTCAATCTGGGCGGCGGACAAGAGCCAGAGAGTGTCGATGGCTATCTGGTGACGCAGAATTTCTTCCCGAGTGTGGGTGTCGCCCCATTTCTTGGACGGAACTTTACCACAGAAGAAAACCGGCCAGGAAATAGTTCCGTTGTGATCTTGAGCTTTGGATTGTGGCGTCGGCGCTTCGGATCGGATAAGGGCGTTGTGGGGAAGACGTGCATGGTGAACGGCAATGCTGCACGAATCGTAGGAGTGATGCCAGAGGGGTATCGCTTTCCAATTGACGCCGCGTTGTGGGCGCCGCTTGCGCCGGACCAGGAGTTGGTGCGTAACCGACGTGCGCACCTGTTTACCGTGATTGGCCGAATGAGTTCCGGAACGACACTAGGAACGGTTCGTGCCGAAATGCGGGCACTCTCCTCGGCGATTGATGAGGGTAATCATGGAGTCGACCCCGATTGGACTGCATATGCCCTCTCGGTCCGTGAAGGGCTCACCGCTAAGGTGCGACTGCCGTTGCTGCTTTTTCTGGGGGCAGTCGCATTGTTGTTGATCTTGGTTTGCGTGAATGTGGCGAACCTTCAACTGGTGCGTGCCATCGGTCGAAAGAAGGAGCTTGGAGTGAGGATTGCCCTCGGTGTCAGCAAAATGCGATTGCTGCGCCTGGTTCTGGTGGAAAACGTTCTATTGGCGGTAGTGGGGGGAGCGCTTAGCGTGTGGGTAGCGAATGTGGGCCTCTGGTTGATCGTGAAGTTGGGGCCGCGTGACATTCCACGCCTGGAGAGTGTGCACCTTGATACGCGCGTTCTATTCACCGTACTGATTCTGACGATCGTCGTCGGGGTGTTTTTCGGACTAGCTCCCGCGTATCAAGCGATGCGCACCGATGCACGGGATGGTTTGCTGGAGTCTTATAGGAGTTCGTCGAGCGCGTGGGAGAGGTACATCTTCCACGTTTTGATCGTTGCAGAAGTCGCGCTTTCCTTGATTTTATTGACCGGGACGGGGCTATTAACCAATAGCTTCATACGGCTGCTGCATGTGCCGTTGGGTTTCGAGCCAGCGAATGTTTTGACCATCCAGATGTTTTCACCTGATGTGACCGAATCGCTCTCCGATCCGCGAGTCATACAGAGATGGAACGAACTGCTGGGGCGCGTCGGCGCGATCCCCGGAGTTAAATCCGTCGGCCTTGTCAACAGTCTGCCGATCTCCGGTGGAGTTAGCACGGACTTTGAAATCGAAGGCAGGCCTGCCTTTCGGGCCGAGGATGAGCCATCGGCAAATATTCGCATCATCGATCCGCATTACCTGGAGACCATGCAAATCCCCATGCTGAGCGGCCGGAGATTTGACAATGGGGATTCTGCAAGCGCTCCAAAGGTGATGCTGATCAATCGCACTTTGGCGAACACCTATTGGCCGGGAGAAGATCCGGTGGGGAAGCACGTGACAATGAAGGATTGGGGTCCGCCGTTGACGGGAGAAATCGTTGGAGTGGTAGGGGATATCAAACAGGACGGCCCTGACATTGATAGCACTCCGATGATTTATTGGCCTTTTCCTCAGTTTCCTTCGGCTTTCAACTATGTGGTCATCCGGACCGAAGGTGACCCGCTGAACGCTGTCGCAGCAGTAAAGCACCAGATATGGTCGTTAGATTCAGAGAATCCGCTGAGCCAAATTCGAACCATGGAACAAGTGCTGGACGCGTCTCTGGCACAGCGCAAATTCAGTTTGTTCCTGGCTGGATGCTTCGCCTTGCTATCACTCCTGCTTGCGACGATCGGCACCGCGGGAGTGATGTCTTTCACGACCGCCCAGCGCACACGTGAACTTGGAATTCGTAACGCACTAGGAGCGCAGAAACATGAAATTCTCCGCCTCGTGCTCGGTGAAGGGTTGCGCCTGACATTGATCGGAACGCTAATCGGAGTTGCGGGTGCCTTCTTGGCCACGACTCTGCTTACGAATATGCTGTATGGAATCAGATCCAAGGATCCGCTCACTTTTCTCTTATCGGTAGGGGTTCTCACCAGTGCGAATTTGGTTGCCTGCTATCTGCCGGCTCGCGCTGCGACAAAGGTCGATCCCATGGTTGCTTTGCGGTACGAGTAAACAAGGAGACTGTGTGTTGCCACTGATCCAACTTAAGAATCTCGAGAAATCGTTTGACGCCGGAGGGCAAAAATTTTATGTGCTGCGGCGCATCACTCTGAATATTCAGCAAGGGGACTTCGTGACGATCATGGGGCCTTCAGGAGCGGGAAAGTCTACGCTGCTAAGCATTCTGGGGATGCTGGATGGCGATTGGACGGGCGAATACTATTTTCTGGAACATGCCGTACACCGGATGAACGCAAAACAACGGAACGAACTGCACAAGTACAATACCGGATTTGTCTTTCAGAGCTACCACCTGATTGACTCACTAACCGTTTACGAAAACCTGGAAATTCCACTGTCGTACAAGAATATCCCCCACAAGGAACGCGTGAGCTTGGTTTGCGACGCGCTTGACCGTTTCAATATTGTTGGAAAGAAGGATCTTTTTCCGAATCAACTTTCTGGCGGTCAGCAACAGTTGGTGGGTGTGGCACGCGCGGTGATTCAGAATCCTAAGCTGATACTCGCCGACGAGCCAACCGGTAATCTGCACTCCGCGCAGGGCGAAGAGATTATGGAGTTGTTCCGCAAATTGAATGAGACGGGAACAACGATCATCCAAGTGACGCACTCGGAAAAAAACGCAGCATATGGCAATCGCCTGATTCAGCTCAAGGATGGATGGCTGGTGAGCGAAACTGGTTCCCCTGTCGCGAATTCTGCGTGATACAGAAAGCCTCGGCGGAGAATTCCTTGCATCTTGAGGAGAGAGCAACATGAGGGGACTGACACAAAACCTGCGATTTGCGATTCGCATGCTGGCGAACTCCCCCGGTTTCACCGCTGTGGCAGTGCTGACACTGGCGCTGGGAATTGGAGCGAATGCCGCGATCTTCAGTTTCGTTAATGCGGCATTGCTGCGCCCCTTGCCATTTGCTTCTCCCGAACGCCTGTACACCTTAGGCGAAGGCCGACCGCAAATGGAAGAAACCGGCCAGAATGCTTCGTGGCCAGACCTGCAGGACTGGCAGAAATCGACGAAGGCATTTGCGTCTTTGGCGGGATACGTATCCGATACGGCGACTGTGACGGGACGCGGGGCTCCGGAAAATCTCGCCTTGGCGCGAAGCACCTGGAACTTCTTCTCTACGCTCGGAGTTTCACCTGCCTTGGGGCGAGCGTTCCAACCCGAAGAAGTGCAGCGAGGCGTCAAGGTTGTTCTTCTCAGCTTCAACTACTGGAAAGCCTATTACGCGAGCAAGCCGGAAGTGCTGGGGCAGACGATTCATCTCGATGGAATGGCCTACACAATTGTAGGCGTATTACCGGAGAATTTTGAATTCGCACCCGCGGGAAATGCCGTTCTCTGGCTACCCATCGATTTCAGTGCTGAATTTACGTCGCGGCGAAATCTTCGTTGGCTGAAGGTGGTCGGCCGCTTAAGTGATGGCGTCACAGAACAGCAAGCGTTAGCTGAGATGGGCACGATCAACGCGGGACTGATGAATGCTTATCCGAAGGAAAACGGCGCGATCCAGATCGTGATGACGAGCCTCCGCGAGCGAATCACGGGAAAAGTCCGGCCACTTCTCCTGGTGTTGTTGGGAGCAGTAGGGTTCGTCTTGCTGATCGCCTGCGCGAATGTTGCGCATCTGATGCTGACGCGTGCGACTACGCGCAGGAGAGAAATCGCTATTCGCGTGGCGATGGGGGCACGTCGGGCCCATGTGATTCGCCAATTGCTCACCGAGAGTGTGCTGCTTTCCCTGTTGGGAGGGGGGCTCGGCTATCTATTTGCGCAGTGGGGCATTGAACTGCTCATCAGCGTTCTGCCGCAACAGACACGGATCGACTTGCCATTTCTGGATGCGGTGCACTTAGATGTGGTTACGTTTATATTCCTACTCGGTATGGCACTCCTGACGGGGATTGTCATTGGGCTGATCCCGGCATGGCAAATGGCGCGGTCAGAATCCTGGGAGGTGCTGAAAGAAGAGTCGCGAACTTCGGCCAGTACGCGAACGGTGTGGTTAAGGGACGGTCTGGTTATCGCAGAGTTGGCATTGTCGATTGTCTTGCTGACGGGCGCGGGATTGATGGCTCGCAGCTTGAATGCATTGTTGAAGCAAGATCCCGGGTTTGAAGGCAGACATCTGCTCACGTTCGTAGTCAGCCTACCCCAGAGTAGCTATAAGGCTGAGGCGGCGGCGTTGCAGTTCGAACACCGGTTAAGTGAGGCGCTGAATCAGTTGCCGGGAGTGCAGGGAACGGCAGTGGTGAGCAGACTGCCCGTGACGGCAAATGGAAACACCATTCGGTTTGTGATCGAAGGTCACCCGAGAGAGAAGGGCACGGAAGATGAGGCAAATATCCGGAACGTTTCGCCCGGATATTTTTCGCTGATGAAGATACCAACACTACGGGGTCGTGCTTACGCAATGACAGACGATGTGAAGGCACCGCCGCGAATGGTGGTAAATCAGGCGTTCGTCGACCGGTATCTGCCGAACGAGAATCCCGTCGGAAAGCGAGTCAAATTCACATATTCGGAAACCTTGCCATTCCAGGAAATTATCGGAGTGGTGGCGAATGAAAATACGGAAGGCCTTGATGTCCCGATGCAGCCAATTATTTACAGCTCGTTTGAACAAGGGCCGGATTCGGCCTTTTATGTGGTTTTGCGAACTGCTCAAGATCCGGAGAGCGTGACTTTGGCCGCGCGGAATACCTTGCAGGGCATCGATCCGCAACTTCCCATGATCCAGCCCCGCTCCATGGAAGAAGTTATTTCCAGTTCCTATGCTGTTTTTCTGCGGCGTTTTCCTTCGCGACTGATCACAGGATTTGCAAGCCTGGCGTTGATACTGGCCGCAGTGGGTCTGTACGGGCAAATCTCGTTCGGCGTGGCGCAACGCACGAAGGAAATCGGTGTACGCATGGCGCTGGGCGCGGATTCGCCTGCGATCCTTCGAATGATTATCGCCAAGGCATTTGCATTGACCTTCGGGGGGTTACTGATCGGCTTTGTGGCCGCATTGGCGCTGACTCGCTTGCTTGGGAGCCTGCTTTTCGGCGTCACACCTGCCGATCCTTTCGCCATCGGCACGGCGGGAATCGTGCTGATGCTGGTATCCGTATTGGCAAGCCTGATTCCCGCTCTGCGGGCGACCCGCGTCGATCCCCTGGTGGCCTTGCGTTACGAATAAATGCAGATTCCACTAGTGCCGAAGGAGCGGGTCGGCAAATCGCCCTAGGTCCGCGAACCCGCGGGGGAAACTGCCGTTGACACGGAAACCCTTGTAGAATGACCAGAAGCTCCAACTATAATGAAGACTGAAACGATGCAACGCCATCGCATACTGATTGCGGATGACCAGTCGGACATCCGCGAATCGCTCCGTCTGCTGCTGAAGAATGAAGGATTCGAGACTTATCCCGTAGCGTCACCTTCCGAAGCGTTGATTGCGATTGAAGCGCGCGAATTCGACGCCGTGCTAATGGACCTGAACTACACGCGCGATACGACATCGGGCAGGGAGGGACTCGATCTGCTCACGGCCATCCAGAAAATCGATAGCACACTGCCGGTGATTGTGATGACAGCCTGGAGCAGCGTGGAACTGGCGGTGGAAGCGATGCGGCTGGGGGCACGAGATTTTCTGCAGAAGCCGTGGGAGAATGCGAGGCTTTTGAGCATATTGCGGACGCAGATTGATCTGCGGCAGGCGCTACGGCGAGCCAGCCGGCTGGAGGCGGAGAACCGCCTGTTGAACGTGGAGTCTCGCCCGGCGTTCATCGCGGAATCGGGAGCGATGCAGCCGGTAATGAATTTAATCTCGCGCATCGGGCCTTCCGACGCGAGCGTGTTGATTACCGGCGAGCATGGAACCGGCAAAGAGGTTGTTGCCCGAACCTTGCATGCGCTCTCGGAACGTTCTGCCAGGCCCATGGTTACGGTAAATGCAGGAGGACTCTCTGGCGGGCTATTTGAAAGCGAATTGTTCGGTCATGTGAAGGGCGCGTTTACGGATGCGAGGACGGACCGAATCGGGCGATTTGAATCCGCTGACACCAGTACATTATTTCTGGATGAGATTGCGAATGTGCCGATGAATCTCCAGGCGAAGCTGCTGCGAGTTTTGGAGACGGGCGAATTTGAAAGAGTCGGTTCTTCCCATACGCGTCGCGTGAATGTGCGAGTGTTGGCAGCTACCAACGTGGACGTCAACGCCGAAGTAGCCGGGGGGCGTTTTCGTGAAGATCTATTATTCCGGTTGAACACCATTGAAATCCGTTTACCGGCGTTGCGTGAGCGTCAGGAGGACATTGATCTGCTTGCGAACCATTTTCTGAAAATCTATGTCGGCCGCTACCGGAAAAAGATACTAGGATTTGACCCAGGAGCGCAGCAGGCGCTTCATGATCATCCCTGGCCTGGAAATGTCCGCGAACTCGATCACACCATTGAACGGGCGGTGCTGTTATCGTCTGGGCCTTCGATACGAAGTGCGGATCTTTCACTTCGTGCCGCGCCAAGCGGCGTGTTGCGGATCGAGGAGATGAGCCTCGAGGAAGTGGAGAGGAATCTGGTGCAGCGCATGCTGGCTCGTCACGCCGGAAACGTAAGCCAGGCAGCGAACGCACTTGGATTGAGCCGAAGCGCATTGTACCGTCGTCTGGAAAAATTCGGATTGGAATGAAAAGTATTACCTACGAGCGGCGAATTCAGTTGCTTGCGCTGGCAGCAGGACTTCCCGGTTCGCTGATTGCACTTCTCCTGTTGTGGTTCGGGCCGTATTCAACCCACACGGCGTGGACGCTAATGATCCTGATACTGGTATGTTGGCTGGGTTTCGCCATATCCCTCCAGCAGCGCGTCGTATTTTCGCTGCAAACACTTTCCAATCTTTTGGCCGCCATGCGCGAGGAGGATTTCTCCTTACGCGGCCGTGGAGCTCGCAGCGACGACGCCATGGGAGAGGTGATGATTGAGGTGAATGCCCTCAGCGAGACACTCCGCGAACAGCGATTGGGTGCCTTGGAGGCCACTGCGCTGCTGCGGACAGTAATGGAGGAGATCGATGTTGCGGTCTTCACGTTTGACAGTGCCGAGAAACTCAAACTCGTAAACCGAGCTGGTGAAAGACTCTTAAATCGCCCGGTAGAGAGATTGCTCGGGCTGACGGCTACCGAGCTTGGACTGCGGATCTGTCTTGAGGGCGAACCAGCCAGGACCATGGAGTCGAGTTTTTCCGCAGGGGTGGGCAGATGGGGAATGCGCCGCGGATCGTTCCGGCAAGGCGGCTCGCCTCACCACCTCGTGGTGTTAACGGACCTCAGTCGGGCACTGCGGGAAGAAGAGCGACAGGCGTGGCAGCGATTGATTCGCGTGCTCGGGCACGAATTAAATAACTCGCTGGCACCGATCCAGTCGGTGGCACAGAGCCTAGAAACCAGTTTGCAGCGTTCGGGGAATGTGCGAGGGGAGGAAGGGGTCTTCGCCGACATGCGGCAGGGATTGAACATAATCCGGTCGCGCACCGAATCGCTTGGACGATTCATGGCGGCGTACACACAACTGGCACGACTTCCAAAGCCGTCGCTGGTTTCGGTGAACTTTGCGGAGTTGGTTCGCCGGGTCGCCGCATTGGAACGGCGCGTCAATCTGGAACTCGCCAGAGGCCCCGAGGTCATAATCCAAGCCGACCGCGATCAAATAGAGCAACTGCTGATTAATCTGCTTCGAAACGCGGCGGATGCAGCGAGTGAGACGCGCGGCAAGGTGCGCATCGAATGGTCGTGCAATGACGCTTCGCTTGAACTGGTGCTGCTCGACGAGGGCCCCGGTATTTCGAATCCAACCAATCTTTTTGTCCCGTTCTTCACCACCAAACCAGGGGGCTCTGGAATAGGGCTAGTTCTGAGCCGGCAGATCGCGGAAGCCCATGGCGGGTCGCTGACTCTGGAAAACCGCACCGATCGCCGCGGATCGAAGGCTTGCCTGTGGCTCCCGCTTTAAACTGACGCCATCGAGAGCACAATTCACCCCCATATCAAAGCTTAAAAGTGCGGCTCCCGGGTTAAAAGATGCGAGACCAAGTTCGCACAGATCGCTAATTGGCTTGAACAGTGGCCTGATGCGGAAAATCTGGCAAGAAAACATGAATGCCCCACGGCAGTCACATCGAATTGTGCTTTCTGTCACCGCAGCAGCTGGCTCGAAATGTTTTATAGAGGAGTAATTGGACAAATAAAGTCCAATTAAAGATGCAAATTACACGTGCCACCGATTATGCGGTCCGAGTTATGGTTCAACTCGCTTTGGTTCCCCGCGGGGAAAAGACGGCGCTTTCCGCATTGGTAAGTTCCAGCGGCGTACGGAGCAGTTTTCTTTCCAAAGTACTGCAGAAGCTGGTTTGTGCGGGTCTGTTGAACTCGCAACGGGGCAGGGGCGGCGGTTTCTGTCTTCAGTCGGAGGGTGGAAGGACAACGTTGTTAGCGGTGGTAGAGGCGATCGAAGGACCCTTGAAATTGAATGTCTGTACCGAAAGTGGACAGGGTTGTTCGAGGCAGACGTGGTGCGGGATTCATCCATTTTGGGAGAAGGCACAACGCGCGCTTTGTGAGGTGTTTGACAGCGTAACGATAGCCGAATTGGCGAGGGACAGTGCGACGAATATTCTGATCGGATCTGTAAAGGACGATAGCGGTGATGGAGAGTAATGATGGCGAAGCAGCCGACGACTCCAACTAAAGGGAAGAGTGGAAAGGCGATCATTAGAAGAAAACTACGGCCCTGGTTGACAGAGATGGGTGTTCTCAGATCAGTCATGGTAACCGTGTTCTCGAATTTCATATTTATCGAGCTACTGGGAAGGTGTGGGCAGCCACACCAGTTCTCAATCGGGAAGCCGGAAGAGTTGCCGTGAACCGGACTACCTGCCTTGGCTACAAAGCCAACGAACTGTTACCGAATTCCGCTGGTGACTCCGCGGAGCATCGCGACTTGGGATTGCGATTCGGGCTTGCCGCATTCTTATGGCTGGTTATCATGACGTTCAGTCTAGGGCTTCCTGTTGGGTATTTCGAGCACCTCCCAGACAGCGTTCTCCATTACATGCCATTCGTGTTGATGGCGCTGGCAACGCCCGTGGTGTTTTATTGTGGCTACCCCGATCTCGAGCTTGCCTGGCTTGCTTTGAGAAACCGCACCTTGCAGATGGAATCATTGCTGGTCCTCGGAGTACTGAGTGCCTATTTCTTCAGTCTGGTGCAGGCCTTTCGGGGTGCTTCGCAAGTATATTTTGACACTGCCAGCGTCATCGTTACATTCGTGCTTGCGGGAAAACTGATCGAGCGCAATGCCAAACAGAGGACAACCCGGTGGGTTTCCTTGCTTTATCAGATGATGCCCAACAAGGTGCGACTTGTAAACGAAGGCCGCGAATATTTTGTCAGTGTGGAAGCGCTCACTCCCGGACAATCATTTTTGGTCAAAGTGGGAGAGCGGTTTCCCGCGGACGGCACAGTTGAAAAGGGCGAATCGCAAGCAGATGAATCGTGGCTGACCGGTGAAGCAACGCCGGTTTTAAAGACTCCTGGCGGTGCAGTCAAGGCAGGGAGCATCAACCTGGAGGGAGCTTTACAGGTCCGCGCGACGCACACCGCTGCACAGTCCACTCTCTCGGATATCCTTGCGTTGATTGAAAGTGCGCTGAGCAATCGATCGCCGTTGGAACGCGTTGTCGACCGCGCTTCGCGGGCGTTCGTGCCGGGCGTAGTCATTGTTGCGGCAATTACCCTCGCGGTGTCCTGGCTCGGTGGGTTCATGACGTTTGGAAGTGCGCTTATGCGCGGAATTACTGTGCTGGTGATTGCGTGTCCTTGTGCGTTGGGATTGGCCACGCCGCTTGCGATTACCGCCGCGCTGGGTGCAGCGTCTCGTCGCGGCATACGCATTAGTGACGCGCGTATCCTGGAGTCGCTGCGGCGGGTGAATCACATTATTTTGGATAAGACCGGCACGATGACCGAGGGAAAGTTCCAACTACTGGGATGCGAACTGGTTCCGGATTTCTGTTCTTCGCCGGCATGGATGCAGGCCAGTTCGATCAATGGAGAACAGGAACCGTTGCCCGCGGATTTCCCATTTGATTTGACCTCACCATCTTACGAACACACCTTTGCGCTGCTTGCTTCGCTGGAACAGTATTCAGAACATCCTCTCGGGAGGGCGTTGGTTGCGTTTGCCCGCGAATGCAACATCGAACTTGGCGAAGCGACCTGCGTGGAAATCCACAAAGGACTGGGAATCACCGGGATCGTAGATGGTCAAAGCATGTTCCTGGGTGGCCGCCGATTAGCCGAAAACATGGCAATCACCATTGATACGCGTTCGGAATTAATTGCGCGCCGTTGGGAGTCCGATGGCCGAACAGTTACATTTTTCGGCTGGGATGGTGGATTGCAGGGCTGCCTAGCATTTGGCGACAGTCCCCGCCGACACGCATTCAGTACAGTCGTTGAATTGAAAGAACGGGGCATTGAACCACATCTGATTTCCGGAGACTCCCGCGTAACGACTGAGACTCTAGGGCGTCGGCTAGGAGTGGAAAGTTTTCACTCAGAAGTAATGCCGGGAGAAAAGGCACAGGTTGTTTCCGGATGGAAGAAGACTGGAGCCGTGGTGGCCATGGTCTGTGACGGAATCAGTGACGCTTCCGCGCTCGCTGAAGCCGATCTTGGAATTGCCATGGGTTCCGGGACCGACATCGCCATGCGCGCGGCATCCGTAGTGCTGATGGATAACGACTTGCGTAAAATTCCGGAAATATTTGATATGGCGAACAAGGCTATACGCATCGTCCACCAGAACCTGTTTTGGGCATTTTTATTCAACTCTGTCGGAACTTCATTGGCCGTCGCCGGGCTTTTGAACCCGATTTTCGCTGCCGTGGCGATGCTGCTTTCCAGTTTGGCCGTCGTTGGTAATTCATTGAGAATGAACCGGGGAGTTCCCCACGAGGCTTAGAGTACCCAGGCTGCAACCAGTGTAAATAAACGATGAATCCATGGTAATAGGAATTCTCCGGTTTATAATCAGTCACGAGAGTACTAAACCTGTGAATCGCAGAAAATTTATGAAGGAAGTGGTGTCCGCGTGTGTCGTCGGAACCTCCCTTGCCTCGACATCCATCGCCTCAGGCAGTTCGGTATCCGACGAAATTCCGGACATTACGGCGGCGCATATACCTCGCTGGCGAGGCTTTAATCTACAGGGGCGATTTTCGGATCCACGGGATCCCTACGCTGGACCAGCCTATGAAGAATTTGATTTTGTCACGATGGCTGACTGGGGATTTGACTTTGCGCGGCTGCCCATCTCCTATTGGGACTGGAGCAGTCGTGACAATTGGAATTTAGTGCGGGAAGAGCCACTGAAACAAATTGACCATGCGGTTGAACTAGGGCGCCGGCACAATATTCACATAAACGTTAATTTTCACCGAATTCCGGGATACTGTATCAACGAACGAGAATTGGAGCCTGCCGATTTGTTCACGGGAACTGCGGCACAACAGGAAAAGGCGCTTACCGGTGCGAAATTTCATTGGAAGACGTTTGCCGAGCGATACAAGGGGATTCCCAATCGCCAGCTAAGTTTCGATCTGATCAATGAGCCGCCCAAGATGCGCTCATATGAGGGCTACCTCGAAGAACGGTACGTTAAAATTGTGCAGGCACTCGTGGCCACCATCCGCGAAGTCGATGCGAACCGATTGATTTTTGCAGACGGAATCAACATCGGACAGACCCCGGCCTTGGGACTAGTTGGCATGGGTTTGGTCCAGAGTACTCGCGGTTATGCGCCGAAAGCGGTCACTCATTTTACGGCAACTTGGGTACCGAAAGACGAGTTTGAAACCATGCAAAAGCCTGCTTGGCCGCTCACAGATGACAAAGGACAAGTGTGGGATCGCAAGCGGTTAAAGCAGGAGTATATCGATCGGTACCAAGTGCTGGTCGACCAGAAAGTGCAGATTCATGTTGGGGAATGGGGTTGTTACAACAAGACGCCTCATACGGTAGCGCTAGCCTGGATGCAGGACTGTGTCTCGTTGTGGAAAGAAGCTGGTTGGGGCAATGCCCTTTGGAATTTACGCGGATCCTTCGGTGTACTCGACAGCGAGCGGGCAGATGTGAAGTATGAAGAATACAAAGGTCACAAACTCGACCGGAAAATGCTCGAGGTGCTCCGTACTGGTTGAGGCAAGTAGCAAACGAAGTCAATTCTTGCGTATTTCAGATTGATTGGTGATCTTGCAATTTCCTTTTTGACTTCTGCAAAACATAACTCCCGGCACTCCCGTTGATTGAATAAGAAAGTCCGTACTTTTCGGGCACGAACGAGCCTTAGGGTTGTTTCTCCTGCGAAAAGAGAGTATGAAATGAACTGCTGTCGAGGGCGTCGGAGTACGGTGGAAGTTTATGACAAATGGCAACGAATATCGAAGGCCTGCTCCTGGGACTCAGCCGGCGTACCTCCACCCGCCCTATGTAAGCTCAATTTTACGCTCGCCTACTAAGCCGCTCGTTCGGATTCCACAGACCATTTCGGAAATGACTGGCCCCGCCTTCGGGCAAACGAGAGTCAGGCCTGGAGGATTCGATCTTACACGTCAACACGCAGGAGAACCCCTCGGCCAACGGATCGTTTTGTCTGGCCGAGTGATTGACGAAGATGAACGTCCGGTACCACATACGCTGGTTGAAATCTGGCAGGCGAATGCCGCTGGCCGCTATCTACACGAGCGCGATCAGCATCATGCACCGCTCGATCCGAATTTTACGGGATGCGGGCAGGTGTTGACCGACGCGGGAGGTCGCTATACCTTTGTCACCATTCGCCCCGGGGAATATCCCTGGCGTAACCATTTCAATGCTTGGCGTCCCGCGCATATTCATTTCTCGCTGTTCGGGCCGGCGTTTGCCACGCGACTGGTGACACAGATGTATTTTCCAGGCGATCCGCTGCTTGCCCATGATCCAATTTTTAATTGCGTCTCTGACGAGATCGCGCGTAATCGCCTGATTTCCATTTTCGACTGGGACTCCACGATTCCCAATGAAGCGCTGGGCTATCACTTCGACCTCATTTTGCGTGGCCCCCAAGCATCTCCGTTCGAGAGTCGACCATGAGCGCTTCTGCAACGACATCGCAAACGGTCGGTCCATACTTCAAGATCGGACTCTCACACCTCTATCATCATGAGTTGGCCGGGCCTGGAGTAGCTGAAGATCGCATTACGATCCGAGGGCGAGTGCTCGACGGAGAAGGGAAGCCGGTTCCGGATGCTATTTTGGAGATCTGGCAGGCTGATGCGAAAGGAAGTTATAGTTCTCCCGCGGATCCGGAAAACCATGTATCCGTCGACAAGTTTTTCGGCTTTGGCCGCATTCCCACGGACGAGAATGGTTCATTTTCCTTTTCAACCATCAAACCGGGCAGTGTGCCAGCTCCCGATGGGAGTCCACAGGCTCCCCACATTATTGTTTCCATCTTTATGCGCGGCTTGCTTTTGCGACTGGTCACGCGCATTTACTTTGGCGGCGATGCGCGCAATGGAAGTGATTTTGTATTGAAGCTTGTAGCGGAGGACAGGCGTGCGACGTTGCTTGCAATTCCGGTCGCGGGACGAGAAGACACGCTAGAGTGGAATGTGATTCTGCAGGGGAAAAACGAAACGGTATTCTTCGAGCTATGAGCGTCTTCTCCGGAGTTGTATGCACAAACAGGTAGGAATTGTCGGTGCCGGACCAGCAGGCTTACTCCTATCTCACCTGCTTCATCGGGAAGGAATTGACTCGATTGTCGTCGAGAAATATAGCCGCTCTCATGTGGAGGAGCGCGTTCGCGCCGGGGTACTCGAGCAAGGTACGGTGGAAATGCTGGTGGAAATTGGCCTTGGGGAGCGCTTGCAGCGCGAGGGTCTGATTCACTATGGAATCGAACTCAGCTTCCTGGGCCGGCGCCATCGGATTGATTTTAAGGAACTCACCGGACGTGGCATCACCGTTTACGGGCAAAACGAAGTTGTGAAAGACCTTACTACCGCACGACTTGAGCGGGGCGGAGAAATTGTTTTCGAAGCAGCAGAAGTCTCAATTCACGACGTAGAAACGAATCGCCCTTCCATTCACTACCGAAAAGAGGATGGCAGTCATCGGGTTACGTGCGACTTCATTGCGGGATGCGATGGTTTTCATGGGATCTGCCGTTCCGGTATTCCTTCGACCCTGCTTGCTAGGTATCAGCGAGTGTATCCGTTTGCGTGGCTGGGAATTCTCGCTGAGGTGGCGCCTTCTTCGCAGGAATTAATTTACGCAAATCACGAACGTGGTTTTGCTTTGCTCAGTATGCGCTCGCAGAAGGTCAGTCGACTGTACTTGCAATGTGAACCAGATGAAGACATCGCGCAGTGGCCGGACGACCGGATTTGGGAAGAACTTGAGGCCCGACTGGCAGTCGAAAATTGGAAACTGAATCGAGGTCCAATTTTTCAAAAGGGTGTCACTGGGATGCGCAGTTTTGTGGGAGAGCCCATGCAATTTGGGCGCATGTACCTTGCCGGAGACGCGGCACATATCGTTCCACCTACGGGAGCTAAGGGGCTGAATCTTGCGGCGGCGGATGTGCGCATTCTTGCGGCGGCCATGACCAAATTCTACAAATCTGGCAATACAGCTTTGTTAGAGCGATATTCGGAAATTGTGTTGCGCCGTGTCTGGAAGGCACAACGATTTTCGTGGTGGATGACTTCTTTGCTTCATCGCTTCCACGGAGAGGACGAGTTCGATCATCGCCGGCAGTTAGCTGAACTCGACTACCTCACCGGGTCGCGCGCCGCTTCGCAGAGTTTGGCTGAAAACTACGTGGGCCTACCGTTTGACGCTTATTAGTCGAATGGAAATTGCACCAAGGGAAATTGCACCAAGGGATTGACCACAAACATTCCGTCCGCTAGCTTCATGCTTCGCGGAAGAGTCGTTGAGCTCAAAGGGAGCTCAGTATGTCTACTGGGCCCGCAGAACAAGAGGGGTTTCGCTGATATCCTATCAATATTCCTCCGGGCCCGGCCCTTGATGAATTGGCCCGGAACTACAATCTCCACGAGCTGGCCGTGGAAGATTGCCGGGGTCCCGGAACACGCGCCAAAATTGACGAATACGGCGAAGCACTCTTTATTGTCGCCAACGCAGTGAAATTTGATCCCTCACAGGATGACTGTTGCTTCACGGAAATGGATTTCTTTCTCCGTGGAGATCTCGTGATCAGTGTCTGTGACGGGCCAAATTCGGTCGTTGACGCGGTTCGCGCCTAATTTTCCGCAGAACCTATACTCGCGAATTCCGGAGAGCTGTTTCATCGATTACTGGATGCCATGGTGGATCGATACTTGCCGGTGCTCGATTCGATTGAAGAGCGAATCGAGCTGCTCGAGGACAAAGCCATCGAACATACCTCCACAAGGCTGCTCTCCGATGATTGTTCGCTCAAACGATCACTTATAAAATTTCGCCGTATCACAATTTCCATGCCAGACACGCTTTCGCAAATTCTGAGGCGAAATGAACTGTGGCTGCAATCAAAAGCACTCTATTTCCGCGATGTTTACGATCACCTGATGAGAGCATTGGAGTTTACGGAAACTTACCGGGACATTCTCACGGGAGTGCTGGAAGTCCATCTAACCGCCGCAGCGAATCGCACCAACAATATCATGAAGGCAGTGACGATTTTTGCGACCATTACTTTGCCTATACTACTGATCACCGGATATTACGGAATGAATTTTGAAAATTTGCCGCTATTGCACGATACGTACGGTGCTTATGTTGCGACAGGCAGCATGGTCGGATTTGCCGCAGTGCTACTGTACGCGTTCAAGAAGACAGGTTGGTTC
Organism: Candidatus Acidiferrales bacterium; assembly: GCA_963741165.1. Lineage (GTDB taxonomy): Bacteria > Acidobacteriota > Terriglobia > Acidiferrales > UBA7541 > Acidiferrum. The sequence continues at coordinate 141,866 of CAVUHB010000010.1, forward strand.
TAGCCTCGCGTCAAAAACCGTGGCAGGGGACAAATTGGGGTACAATCCCGTGTATCGCTCAAATTCGCTCGGAATCAAGGAGAGTTCCATGAAAACGCGCTTGAATGTTGCGTTATTTGCAGCTTTGGCTCTGATGTTAGTTGGCGTTGCCGCGGCCCAGGCTCCAAAAGCGGGGGACGCCCCCCCGAAGGAATCCGTATTAAGGGCTGCAGATGTAGGTACAAAACTTCTACCAGACAAAGTGTGGTTCCGAGGGCAGAATGCACCCGTCCAGGCGCGCAATAGTGGAGGCGTCCGTTACGCCGACGGCTTCTACGTACTCGTGACCCTTGTGGACAACTCCGGATATTCTTCTGGTGTCCGGGAAAGATATCAGGCGTACTTCATCACCGAAGTTCCACTTGAAATTGGAGGGCAGAACCTGAAGCCGGGTGCCTACGGAGTTGGATTTCTGGATGCGGACAAGTTCATCGTGATGGATATCGGCGCGAATGATTTGTTCACGACTGGATCGATGAAAGATGCTGAATTGAAACACCCTGTGCCGCTTCAGATCGTTTCCGGAAATGGTGGAACCTACCGGCTGTACAAAGGCCGCGATTACGTGGAATTTCATCGCGCGAAGTAGCATTCAAAAAATATGAAAGGGACCTGCTTTCTGGCAGCCCCTTTTTTTGTTGAAGTGAGGGACGCGCAGATCAAGCGCGTTCCGATCTACTCAAGAGTTCGCAGCTCAGTTCATCCTTTGATTTGTCCTGAAGCTGCATCCCAGGTCACAAGATTGTTCCTGAAATACGATTCATTTGCCATGTGGCAGGCCAAAGCGGCATTGTGTCCAAACAGGGCGTCTTCCGTTACGGGCTTGCGAGTACGCACTGCCTGGAAATAATTCCAGAGGTGCGGCCGAACGTCATCCCAGGAATCGCCTTTATACGTAAATCCGTCGAGCAATGGTTCTTTGCCTGGCGAGGGATCATGCTCCTGGTGCCACTTTTTCTCATAAGCCTCGCGCATTGCGTGCGGGAAACTCGAGTCATAGTAGCTGGGAGCGGGGTCCTGACCGGTTTGTGGAGAATAAGTCATAGTCGTTTCGGTAACTTCTAGGTAGCCCTTGGAGCCTTGGAATCGATAAATTTCCGGTGTTTCGCAGCCGAGGTTAAGGCGTAGGTACACTGGATACTTTCCGTATTGGAACAATGTCGGCTGAACGTCGGGCATGTTGCGACCGTCCGGGAAGCGGAGAATGGCGCCAAACGAAGCAGCGCGCTTGGGAGGCTCGTTCCATCCGAGCATGTAGTTCATCCCGCTGACCAGATGGACGAGGAGATCACCTGCCACGCCAGTGCCGTATTGCTTCCAGCAACGCCAACGAGCAAACAGCTTTGGATCGAACGCGACCTTGGGGACGTTGCCCTGCCAAGTGTCCCAATCCAGTGTTTCAGTCGAGAGGTTCTCGGGTAAAGGATAAACCCAAGCGCCACCGGGATCGTTGCGGCCGAGCGATCCTTCGACAAGAGTCAAGTCTCCTATGATGCCCTGGGCAAGCAATTCCTTGGCTTTGGCGCAGATGACAGAGCTTACGCGCTGCGAGCCAATTTGCACGATACGCCCACTCTTCTTGGCCGCATCGACCATCTCGATGCCTTCTGCCGGGCTGTGGGACATCGGTTTCTCGCAGTAGATATCTTTGCCTGCGTTCACGGTATCCACGACGATTTGTTTGTGCCAGTGATCGGGGACGGCGGCGATGATGCAGTCGATTTCCTTGTCATCAAGCAACTCTTTGTATCTTCGGGTCGTTTTGATACTTGAACCGGCGATTTCTTTCGCGAGAGTATGCCTGCCATCCCAAAGGTCGCAGGCGGCCACACACTCAACTCCCGGGAGGGTCACGGAAGTGGCGAGCAGTCCGGAACCCTGCATTCCCACGCCGATAATGCCGAAACGAACTTTATCGCTGGGTGCGACATTGGTTTTCCAGCCAGCGGGAATATGTTCTGACTTTAGAAAAATGGTGTTTGCGGTCACCAGCGCACCGGTCGTGCCAGCACCTTTTTGAAGGAAGGCGCGCCTGCTCATTTCACTGAATTTCATTAAATCCTCCTGATCGTTTAGGTTTTCCAGCTAATTGATTATGGCAACTGCTGAATGCTGACTTCCTTGAAGAAAACGACGTCATTGTCGCTGTGATTTTGCAGTCCAAAATACCCCTCATTGGGTCGCGTGCCGCGTTGAGGTTCGAAATCGAATTTTCGCGGAGGGACTGCTTGGCCTTCCGTGTAGTCGGTAACTTTCACCCCATTGACTTCGACTATGGTGTGAGGACCATCGATGGTAATGACCATGGTGTTCCAATCGGGACCGGGCTTGGTGGGCTTCGCAAGGGGCTTCGTTAGCGAGTACAGAGTTCCGGTAATGTGATAATCGTCTTCATTCGATTTCTCCGGCTCATTGTCGATCTGCACTTCGTAGCCATAATTCACGGGCATCCATTCTTCGCGTGGTTCTATGGGAATGCGAATAAATACGCCGGAATTATCATTGTGATCGCGCATCCGGAATACCACGCGCAGTTTGCAATGGCCGATCTTGTCTCCGGTCCAATACAACAAACCCATCCCTCCGTGCGTGTGAATCTCTCCATTTTCGACAGACATATTTCCGGGACCGACGTGCTTCCAACCCGTCAGGTCTTTTCCGTTAAACAGGGGCTTCCACGCGGATTCCGGAGTGCCCGCGGTCAACCAGATGACCGCCGAGAGCACCACCACGAGCAAGGCACCTAATTTGCGCATCCAACACCTCCTGGAAATTTAAGAAGCAAAAACATTGCGAAGCATAAACCACAGATTCGCCGGGCGCTCTGCGAGCCGCCGGACAAACCATGGATACCAATACCTGCCATATGCAACAAGTACGATGGAGCGATAACCGGCACGGGCCAATCGCTCCTGCTCGGCACGTTGAATCCCGAAAAGCATCTGCACTTCGAACTCGCCGCCGTTGCATCCTCGCTGAGCCATGTACGCGATTATCCGGCGAATCAGTTGTACATCGTGGGTGCCAAATGCAGCTCTTGCGCATTCGCCGGCAGACTTTGCGCGCAGCATTTCCTTCGCCAGCACAAAATAACTTTCATCTACATCGGATTTCTTTGGAAACGCAATGCTCGCGGTTTCTTTGTAGGCGCCTTTCACCAGCCGTATAGACGGACGAAGTGGAAGCAGCGATGCAACATCTTTGCTGGTGCGATACAAATATGCTTGAAGACAAATACCCACGTTCGGGTGATTGATTAGCGCGCGTTTGTAGATGTCGAGGGTGGCATCGACATAGTTGCTAGCTTCCATGTCCACCCAGACAATTGAAGGGTTTTTCCCGGCCTGAATGATTCGCTCAAGATTTTCCGCACAGAATTCTTTGGAGAGATCCAGGCCCAACTGAGTCAATTTAACAGAAACTTCCGTGTCCAGGTTGAGTTCGTGGATTCTCTGAAGCACATCAACATAATGATCAGTTACTTTCTGGGCTTCGGAGCGATCGGCCACATTTTCTCCGAGATGGGTGAACACGGTTCCGATCTGTTTCGCGCGTAGAGTTTGAGCGGCAGCCAGAGCCTCCTCGATGGTCTCGCCGGGCATAAACCGGGAGACGCTGCGCCGAACGAAAGGGTAGTTAATGGCATGCTCGCGCAACCAGACATTCTGCGAGGCGGCAAGCAGCATCGAGCGCATCAGCGCCATGGTCTTTCATGCCTCCAAATGGGGAACGGACGCGGGAGGTGAGGTTCCGCGGCCCTATTCTAGTCCAATTTGCATTGGGTGCAACACTGGTTTGGAAAACAACTCAATCGTGAAAAACGGACGCCGGGAGGGATAGGGCCTCTGAAAGAAGTTTCGATAAATTCGCGGGCACGGAGCGGGAGTCGCTGCCTAGCCGGTCCCCACTCTCTTTGCGCGCAGTCACGATTGCAGTCAACAGATCGCCGGGTGTTGTATTCATCCTGTCTTCTGCCCGATAAAAACAGGCGTAGACCAATCGCTCCGGCTGCCTCTGACGATGCAGGAATTGAGCGTAGTTGAACCAGTCCGTAGCTGTCGATTGCGGTTCGCCCTGGGTCTCGTCCAAAAGCAGGGCTTGTTGGTAGGAGGATGCGGCTTCGGCAATTTCTCCCAGATGTTCCTGCACCTCGGCACCGTGGACCATTGCGAGGCTTTGAAGGGAGGCGCTTCCAAGCCTGGATGCAAATTTTTCTGCCGTTTTATAGTTCTGAAGCGCTTCTTTATTTCGATTGATGGCTGCGTCCGCGTCTGCCACTTTCAAAAGTGCAGAAATCACAGTAGCGCCTTCGGTCATGTGTTCCTTGGGATGCAGGCTTACGACCTGGAGGTACACCCGGTAGTGTCTTGCAGCAGCTTGTAGTTCGCCCCGCCGTTCCATCGCCTGAGCCAGATAAAGTTGCGCGTTTGTCTGCCCAGGATCCAACTCTATGGCACGTCGCCAAGAATCCACCGCTTCATCCCTGTGGCCCAATCGATCGGCTAACAGACCATAGTTAACCAGCGCATCGACATTCTGCGGAGTGTGTTCGAGAAGCTTCCGATAGAATGCATATGCCTCGCCTTCTTGGCCCGCAGTGATCAATCCGCGGGCATAGGCTTCTTGCATAGCCATTTTTCCGGGGTTCAGTGCAGCGGCTTGCCGTAAAGCTGACAGTGCGCTTTCGTGGTCCCCGGCGACCTCCGCTATCTTGGCTAACCGCATTTGTACCGAACTGTCATGGGGGTTCAAATGCGCGGCGCGCTTCAAGGCGGGAACAGTCTCAGGTACGTTTGCCCAATAGTAGCGAAGGCGGTCAAAACCTCCCCACAATATTAGCAACACTACCGTGCTGATCCTTAAGGCCCGGGCAGCCATACTAGCACCTGCAAGCCAACGCAGTTTTTTGCTCAAACGCTTTCTTGAGCCTGGCGCAACTTCCGATTCGCTCTCGGGTTCATTCAGCAGGAAGGAAGCAATACGCGAATCTCGCAGCTTCCAGATAGCTCCATCCAGCAGGAAATGATGAAGATTTACCAGTGCCGTAAAGGTCAGAAAACTGTAGGCAAAATCAGCGTGAAACACTCTGCTGGCGATCCATGGACCGGGCACGAACAAGGCAATGCCGCCAGCCACGAGAGTGAGCATATATTTCGGGAAACTCCAACGGTCGTGACTGGCAGAACGCGCTTCTCTCGCTTGGAAATAACTTGTAATCCACAGATATTGCGCGGAATGAAGTACGGCCAGGATACCGCTCGAATACCGGGTTTGCGGTACCTCCTTCCCACTAATCAATTCAATTAATGAGGGAAGTAGAAACCACAGGAACTGAGTGCCGACAAGAGTAAGCGTGGGAAGTAATGCTCGCCAGGAACTGCGGCGTGCCAAGGAAAACAGTGCCCAGCCGCTGCTACAAACAAAAAATGCGGCCAGAACAGCTCGCGCTGGAAATGTAAATTTCCAAGGAAGGCCGAGTGACAAGATAAGAGCATCAGAAGAAGCGCCGGTTTGAAAGCTTAACATCAGCAAAAGAAAGGAAGCGATGAAGGCGAGATGCAGCGCCTGGCGCTCATTTTCAGTAGGCGAAAGACCGGCGCGACGGGCAAACATCATCAACAGGCCATAATTCTGGCCGGTGTAGTGCCAAGGGCTCCAACAAATGTAGAGCGTAAATATCCAGGGTAGTAGGGGGTTCCAGAGATGGGCGATGATTCCGGTAACTGCCAGTAGTGCGGTGAGGTGCACCGTAAATACCCGGTATTTCGTGAATTCGTCGTGGGTGCGGTATGCGCGATATACGGTGGCCATAAAATGCGGGTAATTAAACAACAATGCCAGAAGATAGAAACCGAACGACCAAACCGATGCCTTTGAACCCGGGACATAGGCTGCGACTAGTAGGAGGGGAGCTGACCAGGCGCCACATCCAACTACCAAGTCGAACCATGGCCCGTAGATCCACAAACTGCTAGCGGTTGGCTGCTCCGCGAGCCGCTGTTCCTCTACAGTTGGTGAAACAGTCGTTGTTTCCATGTCTATAAAGAGTAGCCGAGGCTGCCTAGCGCCGAGGAAACTGGCTGCTGGAAAATGGGGAATGAGTTACCATGCTTCGAAAAATTGCCTCCGACACTTCCGAAGGCTTCGAAAAACTGGCGCAGACGTCTTCTCTGAAGGGAACCGATACACCGCCAAGTTCAGTTCACTCATCTAATCGGGTAGGTAAAGGAGAATGCATATGAATCGTAAGCTTAGCCCGTTCCCATGGATAGGATTGATCGGAGCATTTCTTTTTCTCACAGCCAGCTTGAGTTTCGCTCACACGAAGTTAACTGCTCCAGCCGGAAAGTCAGGGACCTCCACGTTTACAGTGACTGTCGTCGGTAAGAAAGATGCCACTCCTCCCCTGGCGCTGGACGACGTGCAATTGTTCACCGGCAAAGAGCGGAAGCAGGTTGGAGATTGGAAAAAGAGCGACAAGCTGTTTCTGGTAGTTCTGATTGACGATTCGATCGACAGCGGTGCAACCGGCCAGTGGGAATATTTGAAAGAGTTCATCATGGCTCAGCCCCCTTCCACGTACATCTCAGTGGGCTATATCAGCAATAACGTCACACGAGTTTCTCAGGATTTTACGGACAACCACGAACTTGCTACTAAGGCGCTGCGTATTCCTATGGGAATTGGAGGTCTTGGATCAAGTCCTTATCTCGGCACCATCGACATGCTGAAGCGATGGCCGGAAACCGGGCCGCGTCGCTCAATCATATTGATTACCTCCGGAATCGATTATTTCCGAGGACCTAGCTACGGAACGTTTTATCCCGATCTTGACCCAATCATTCAACGGGCGGAAAGGCAGAATACCAACATTTGGACTATCTACTATCCGACCTCAAGTCACCGGGGCAGGAGTTTCTTTCAGGTTAACAATGCTCAGAATAATCTCTCAAAGTTGTCAGAGGATACCGGCGCAGAGACATATTATCTGGGCGCGTCGGCGCCTGTCTCAATAAAGCCCTATCTCGATGAAATCACTTTGCATCTGAACAATCAGTACCTTCTAACCTTTGCGGGGAGTGGCGGCGACAAGGGGAAATATCAGCCTGTGAAAGTGAAGACGGAAATCAAGGACGTGGAGTTCTTTACGCCTGCGGCCGTTTACATTCCCGGATCCAAGTAGATCTCCAGATCAACCTCTCATCGCCACCTCGCTCTGAAGTAGCTCAGGGCGACGTTTCCTATGGTGCGTACCTCTTGTCCGTCCCAAGCGGCCGCGTTACACTCTACCCGGTACCCGTCACTCTAGTCGAATACGCTCATGAATCGATTTAAGTAGGGCTATTTTACAACTTGGATCTTTGCGAAATTGGGAAGGATAATTCTAGAGAGGCATTTATGAATAGAGTCCGTGAGATTCGCAGAGTTGGGTTTTCGCTGAGGGCAACTTGTGTGCTCGCGTTTCTTGCGGCCTTCTCCCTTCCTGGAACTCAAGCAGCCGAGCAAATTACGCTGCGCGATGGTTGGACTGTGCAATCCTCTGCAATGGTAGGCCTTGGCGGTGATAAAGTTTCTTTACCTGGGATCGACACTTCTGGTTGGTACAACACGTCCGCACCGAAGACCGTCTTCGCGGTACTAGTAGAAAACGGGGTTTTTAAAGATCCGTACTTCGGTATGAATCTACGTTCGGTACCTGGCGTTGATTACCCCATCGGTGGACAATTTGCCAATCTGGAAATGCCAGTCAACAGTCCATATGCCGTCCCTTGGTGGTACCGCAAAGAATTTGAGGTGCCCAAGCAGTTCAAGGGGCACACCGTATGGATGGCCTTTCGCGGAATTAATTACCGGGGGGAAATCTGGATCAATGGGAAGAAACTCGCTGGTCTGGATCAAGTGGTTGGTGCGTTTCGCCGCTATGAGTTTGACGTAACCGACTTCATACGCGAGGGTGTGAAAAACGTTGTAGCGATTGCCATATCCGCGCCGAAGGCCGGAGAACTCGGAATTACCTTTGTGGATTGGAACCCAACACCGCCAGACAAGGATATGGGGCTTTGGCAAGAAGTTGTACTGAGCGAGAGCGGCCCAGTTACGGTGCGTCATGCATTCGTCACATCCAATTTGGATTTGCCGGGCGCGGAGAAGGCCCGGCTAACGATTCGTGGGCAGTTGACGAATAGTTCTGCGTCGCCGATGAAAGGAATTTTGAAGGGTAAGATCACAGGCGCCGGGAAACCGCTCGAATTTTCACAAACCTTTGAGCTGAGCGCTAAGGAATCGCGTGATTTTACTCTCGCTCCCGAAGCGATTGCGGCCCTAAAAATCGAAAAGCCGCACTTGTGGTGGCCATTTCAGATGGGTGAACCATACCTCCACAACCTCACGCTGGAAGTTCATTTAGAAAAAGGCGGCGTCTCTGATACGCAATCACAGGCTTTCGGAATTGTTCAGACGGAGTCCGAACTGACAGCGGAAGGTCATCGTCTCTTCAAAGTGAATGGCAAACCTGTGCTAATTCGCGGGGCGGGTTGGACCCCGGACATGATGCTCCGCGTTGACGAATCGCGCCGAGCCGCGGAGTTCCGTTACGTGAAAGAAATGGGTATGAACACGATTCGCCTGGAAGGAAAACTGGAAGACGAATCCTTTCTGGAGCGAGCCGATCGTGATGGAATCCTGATCATGGCCGGCTGGTGCTGTTGCGATGCGTGGGAAAAATGGAATAAATGGGGAGACGAGAATCGTCACGTCTCCGTGGATTCGCTACGCGATCAGTTGTTGCGCTTACGGAAACATCCAAGCATGCTGGTCTGGTTGAATGGCAGCGATAATCCTCCGCCTGCGGAACGCGAACAGGCTTACCTCGATGTGGAAAAGTCTACGAACTGGCCACGGCCCGTGCTTTCATCCGCAACCGCAAAAAGGGCCGAGGTCTCTGGCGAAAGCGGCGTGAAAATGAGCGGTCCGTACGAGTACGTGCCGCCCAACTACTGGCTGGTTGACACCAAGAACGGTGGGGCGTACGGATTCAATACGGAAACCAGTCCCGGGCCAGCCGTGCCCCCCATTGAAGAACTGCAATCCATGTTCCCAGCAGACAAACTCTGGCCGATCAGCGAATATTGGGATTTTCATGCCGGCGGCGGTGTCTTCAAGAATATCAAGATTTACACACGGGCCCTCGAATCGCGCTACGGAAATGCAAAGGATGCTGCTGATTTCGCCTGGAAATCACAAGCATCGGCTTACGAAGGCGAGCGAGCCATGTTCGAGGCATACAGCCGCAACAAATACAAATCGACCGGGGTTATTCAGTGGATGCTGAATAATTCCTGGCCAGGTGTCATCTGGCATCTGTACGACTATTCTCTCCGGCCCGCAGGCGGTTACTTCGGAACAAAAAAAGCCCTGGAACCGGTTCATGTGCAGTTTTCCTACGATGATCGTGGCGTTGCGGTGGTCAATAATACGCAGCATGCCGAAAAAAGGCTAAGCCTGGTCGCGAAGCTATATTCGCTGGATGCGAAGGAGTTGTTCAGCAAGGATTCCACCACGGACCTAGACGCGGACGGCGTAGCGAGGCTTTTTACGATCCCGGAGCCTCCCGCGACCCATACGGCCTACTTCTTGATACTCCAGCTCAATCGCGCTTCAGGAGAGGTCCTCAGCCGCAATTTCTACTGGCTCTCCACAAAACCGGACGTTCTGGATTTTGCCAAGACAGAGTGGTATTACACACCGCTTACCTCTACCGCAGATTTCGCAGCGCTGCAAAACTTGCCTAAATCAAACGTGAAGGGATCAATGAGGACAAAAGAAAACGGTGAAGATGTGTCTGCGCAGGTCATCGTGGAAAACACAGGAACGACCGTCGCCTTGCTTACCCGTTTGCGGCTGCTTAAGGCTAAGGATGGTCCGGAAATTCTCCCAGTGTTTTGGGACGACAATTATATGAGCCTGCTTCCAGGAGAAAAGAGGGAAGTGGGCGTTCATGTGCGTAAAAGCGATTTGGGAAACGCAAAGCCGGTGCTAGCTATCGACGGGTACAACGTCATTCCAGTAATTCAATAGCCATGCAACGAAAATCAAACGCTTCGCGTTGATTCACGTATTACCAATTCTGGATGCAATTTTTGGGCAACTGCGGCCCATTCGCGGTTTTCGTGCCCCGCTTTGATTGCGTCCATCACGATGTTTACGGCTGTGCTGCCCATCGTTTCCAGTGGCTGGCGAACTGTGGTGAGTGCCGGAGCCGACAATGCCGACAGGGCGACATCATCGAAGCCCACCACGGAGCATTGATCGGGCACCTTTATTCCTGCCTTTGAAAGGGCGCGAACTGCTCCCAGCGCGGTCAAGTCGTCAAATGTGAGGAGTGCCGTGAACTTCCTCTTTTGCTGTAAAAGTTCTTCCGTTAGTCGAATCCCATTTTCAAAGCCTGAGTTCGCATCAAACACATCCGGTAAATTCAAGACAAGCCCGGAATCGATTTCATAGCCGGCGGATTGCGCGAATTTCTGGATTCCTCGCCACCGGGGCCCGCTATCGATTAAGCGCTTCGGTCCACGTATGAACGCGATTCGTCGATGCCCTAACTGGTATAGGTGTTCTAAAGCCAGGCGTCCGCCGGCTTCGTTGTCGACCATCACCGAGCTGATTCGATTTTCGGGGAGCTTCCATCCTATCGTGGCTGCCGGAATTTCGCGTTTGTTCAAATCCGCCAGTACATGAATGTCGACGAACAGCCAATTGGCTACAACAATCAATCCATCGACATGGCGTTCCAAGAGCATTTCGAGGTAGCGTTCGAAGCGCTCGCGCTGGTTTTGAGCATCGGCAAAGATAGGCAAATAGCCAAGAGGATAAAGGGCATTCTCAATGCCACGAAGGATGGGGGTGCAAAAGGGATCGGTGACGTCGAAAAGCATCACGCCAATACTTTGACTTCGTTTGCTTCGCAAAAAACGGGCCATGGCATTTGGCCGATAACCAAGGCGTTTAGCCGTCTCTTCAATCCGCTTGCGGGTGGTGGAGGCAATGTAACGGGCCAGAGGGGCATTATTCAAAACGATGGAAACCGTGGCAGGGGAAAAGCCAGTGGCCTCTGCTACGTCCCGCATTGTAACCATTCCGCGTTTTCCAGCAGATCTAGACATAGCACGACCTCGCGAGCCCAATCTTCGTCCCGCCATACCTCAAAATGCAATCAGAAAGCTTTGCCGCTACTCTTCCGGAGGAACTTCAAAGGAGAGCGGTTTGCGGAACCAATCCGTTTTCCAAATGCCGAAGGCGATGCCTGCCGCCATCCAGATGGAACCGACGATAATGGCAGGTCGACTCAGGTTCAGCCATAAGGCGAGGCAGATCACGAATCCGACGATAGGAGGAATCAAGAATCCGAGTTTCTTAGTGTCAGAGCGAACGAAGTATCGCAAAAATGCAGCGGCATTCACGCCCATAAAAGCGATCAGCGCGCCAAAATTAAGCATTTCGGCGCCCAATCCGTAAGCTTCGCCCCCGTTCATGATTTTGACAAAAGTAGACCAGGTAAGGGGCGAGGTCCCGAGCGCATAGGTCTTGAACCCTGCCACAATTTCGAGCAAAAAGGCTCCCACCAGTGCTACCAGGCCAACAAGGAACACGTTATTGCGCGGGATGCGGTTCTTTTCGTCCACGACGCCGAAAAAGGATTTGGGTAGTGCATTACTCCGTCCCATGCCATACAACAGACGCGCTGCGCCGAGTTGCGCACCCAACCCCGACCCAAAATTTGCCAATAGCAATGTAAACCCGACAATCGGGAACAGGGGCTTCCAAGCACGTCCTGCCACGTAGGAGTAGGCGGTGTTCACGTCTGGAAATCGTTCCGAGGCCGGCCAGATCAATTGAGCTGCATAGACCTCAAACGCGGAAAGAATTCCGATCACCAGGCATGTGAGTACAGTGGCCACCAGAATGTTTCGCCTTGGATTTTCTGCCTCCTCGGAAAGGGTTGAGATTCCATCGAACCCGATGTATGTCAGAACCGCGATGGAAGTGCAACCGAACAGACCTCCCCACGCAAATGTGGTTGGATCATAGAACGGCCGGGTGAAATAAGCCGCGTCGTGAGGCCCGGTCCCGAAAATAAATCGTGCCGCGGCAACAAAGATTCCCACGACGACCATACCCATCAGGACGGCCATGCCCGCGTTAATGCGCGCAGAAGTTTTGATCCCACGGATATTCAGCAATGTAAATACAACAGCGAAGAAGATCTTCCAGATCCACGGTGCGACGCCCGGAGCAAATTGGTTGGCCTGACCCGCGCACCAAATGGTGCAAATCAACGGGTTGAGCATGTAATCCATCACCATGCTCCAGCCGGTTATGTAGCCAACGCTGGGATTAATTTCACGCGCTACATACGTGAAAGCCGAACCGGCGCTGGGATACGCCCGCGCCATGCGTCCATAGCTTATTCCCGTGAAAAGCATGGCGACCATAGCGATCAGAATGGCCGTAACTACATGGCCCCGGCCCCGTTCGCTCAATACGCCGAAAACGGACATGGGCGCCACTGGCTGAATGACGATGACGCCATACAGGATCAAATCCCAAAGCGTAAGAGTTCGTCGCAGGCGGGGGCCTGCCGATGATATGGTGCCGTCTTCTGCGCTCAAGCACCTCTCCTTTTTGGCGGCCGATTCCCGTCAGACCCGAGAACCACCGCCCGCGTCAGATTTTTCGGTGCGTCCGGATTGAGTCCCTTACGCAAGCCGATGGATGTTCCCAGAAGATGAGCAGGAATGGCGCTGACAGCGTACCGTGCAAACTCCGGCCCGTCCAGAGCTAACTCGACGAGGAGATCAGCATTTTTCTGGAGTTGGGGAGTCGCACGGTTTACAACAACGCAGGTAGCGGCGCCCAGCTGCTTGAGCTCAGCGCACAGTTCTGTTTCTGCGGTTGCTGCCACATCCGACATAAAAAAGGTGATGAGAGTATCGGGCCCGGCGATGGACCTCGGTCCGTGGCGGAATTCCAATGAATGATAGACCTGGGCATAGGAGGAAGACATTTCCGTCACCTTTAAGCCGGCCTCTTGCGCCAGCCAGTAGTTCACGCCCTGTCCCAGGAAGACAAAGTCATTGAATTTACGTTTGCTTGCGAACTGTTGGATTTTTCGCGCGTTCGCGTCAAGCCAGACTTGGCCCTTTTGCGGCAATTGGTCCAGGGCGGCGGAGTAGTGGTTATCTCCAATAAATTGCAGGGCCAGCCTCTGGAATGAAAGCAGGATAGCGGTGAACGAACGCGTCATCACCACACTTTTTTCGTCGGCCCATGTCAGTTTGAAGGCGTGCGTGCACAGTTTCTCGAGAACGCTTTCTGGATTGCAGGTTACGCCAAGAGATTGCACAGTTTTGTGCGCCTGCAGAAGTTCTGCGGCACGCAGCACTTCGGTCGTCTCGCCGGATCGCGACATCAGCACAATTTGCTCCGCGCCGGTACGCCGCAATGTCTCCTCAGGCGCAAACAAAAGCTCGCTGGCAGGAACGGCTGTTGCAGGAATGTAGAAGTATTTGGTCCATAGTGCCGCGATCAGCCGCGACAGATAATAGCTCGAGCCGCATCCGACAAATAGCCACGGGCTGCGTGGTGTAAAAGTGTCGGCTAGATGTTGAAGCGTTCCGGAATTTGTAAGATGTTGTTCGGTCTCCTCCCAGATCCGCGGCTGAGAAAGAATTTCCGACAAGGTATTCTCCGCAGGCTGGTGCTTCCCTACTCGCGCGCTCTTCGCTGTTTTGCCGGCCAACGATTCCATCCTTTTATTCAAACGATTCAATAGACGGTATTGTGCGAAATGGCGAGCTTTGGTGCAAGCACTAATTTTAGCCAGTTCCGACGGCTCAAGTGCCGGCCCTGGCGGTGCAACCTCCAAGTCACGATTCAAAAAAAACGAGAACCTAGATAGGCGCATGGAGAAGTTCACGCGGTGGAGATTTCCTACTGTACCAATGGACAGGCACCGCGATTTCCACAGCCGGTATCTCTTCCCTCACACACGGAATTTCCGCGCAACATCGTTTCTACAATTCGCGTCTAATAGTAGAAAGAAGGGAACTACCCAGCCAGGTGGTACCGATTTGATGATGGGCGAGTTGTCTCTGATCGCTGACCGGCGTAAGTACTACCGCGTGCTTCTGCATGCCAGCGGTTTTGTTGCTATTTTCCTGGCGGGGGCGTGGCTGCAGAACTACACTCCTCCTGCCGATCCCATCCTGCAGGGTTATCTGCAACTTACGACCGGATTGTTTGCTTTTGTTTTTGCGGCCGTCGCGTTCGTGCGATTTCAAGGGACTCAAGACCGCATTTCCCTAATACTCGGTTCTGGATTCCTACTCTCTGGTGCTACGCTCACCGCATCGAGCGTGCTCTTCTTCCAACTCATTCATGAGTCGCAGATCTGGTTCTTGTGGGCCCCCGTGGCCTGGTGGATCAGCCGCCTGCTGCTCGCGCTTCTATTCGTCGTTGCGTTGCTCGTCGAACACTTCTTGCCACGTTCACGGCATCCCCGGTTAGAGATTGCCGGTGCCCTGTTTACCGTTGTGTCATTTACGTATCTGATTACGGCGACGTTGCGGAGGTTGCCGCGGGAAGTTTCCGGCCATCCCGATGCATTCATTCCCAATCCCCTGCATCTGCTGCCTGCAGCCATCTTTCTGATCGCCATGCTTGGCTACCGGCGCCGTCGATACCTCAGTGATTCTCCATTTGATCGTTCCATTTATATAGCGGTCTGGCTGAATCTTGCTGCACAACTAGCCGCCTGCCAGTCGGTGCGCTTGCTGGACGGTCCATTTGTGTTTGCGCAGGGATTGAACGTGTGCAGCTACTTCATACTTCTCGGCGGCGCGTTGCTGGACAGCGCGCATGTGTTCGAGCAAGTCCGTCATCTGGCGGCCAGCGACCCGCTTACCGGGTTGGCGAATTATCGGAAACTCCTTGACGTGCTGGATACGGAAACCGAACGGACTCTCCGCACCGGCCGCCCCTTCGCCGTTCTTCTGCTTGACTTGGATGGGCTTAAGAAGATCAATGATGCGTACGGGCACCTAGTCGGCAGCCGTGCACTCTGTCGTCTTGCGGATATTCTACGTTTCCACTGCCGCGCAATCGACACAGCCGCACGTTACGGCGGTGACGAATTTGCCCTGGTGCTACCCGAGGCTCGTGAAGAAGAGTCACAACGGGTCATAACTCGCATCCGCGAAACCCTTGCGGCCGACGAAGAATTCCCGCCAATCTCAGCCAGTGTCGGAGCATCCATTTATCATGGAGAAGGCGAACGAGTGGAAAAACTGCTTAAAGAAGCCGACCAAAATCTTTACGAAGAGAAAGCTCGCCGTAAATCAACTTTCAAACCGACAGACACCGCGCGTCGGCGGTCTCCCAAAAAGAGCTGAACCTATTTTAATTTGCAGAATTGAACGGTGTGAGCTGCTCGCCAATTTTTGATTTATCGCCAACTACGACAATGGTCATTGCTTCAGAGCGGATGTACTGCGTCGCAAGCTTTTGAACTTCAGCGGGCGTTACGGCATTCACTCGCTGGACGTAGCTCTTCAGGTAGTCCGTGCCAAGTCCCTGAAAGTCGACGTACTGCAGTTGGCCGATCAGGGCAGTTCGATTGGAGTTCTGGATTACGAACAGCCCCGAAAGATAATTTTGAACACCTTTGAGTTCCGCTACCGACGGGGCTTCCTTCTGCAGCCGATCGATTTCGCCAAAAATTTCCTTCAACGAAGGACCCGTAAATTGTGTCGTCACGTCGGCGTGTTGCGCCCAGTATGCATCGTGGTACCGGCGAGAGATCTCGCTGTAAGGCGAATACGTGTAGCCTTTCTGCTCACGAATATTCGATGTGATTCGGGAATTGAATGAACCACCCAACAGAGCGTTAGTCACGCGCAAAGGAAGCGCATCCGGGCTGGCAGGGCTAGTAACCGGCAGTCCAAGCATCAAGGTGGACTGTGGCGCCCCGGCACGGTCGGTCACATCCAATACTTTTCTTGCTTGCGGAGTTGGTTGACCGTCGATTCGCGCCGCACCTTTATTCCATCCACTGAAGCTCTCTGCAATCGCTTTTTTGGTCGCGGTCATTTCAAATTTGCCCGCCACATAAATATGGGCCCGTTGCGCGCCGAAGTTGGCGGCGTAGAAATCTTTCACTTCCTGCAGGGTGAGTTTCTTTACGTCGTCCTCCGTCGGAAGGACTGTTCCGTAAGGATGATCGCCGTACAAAATCTTGCGGAAGCGTATTTCGGCGATGGTTTGCGGCTGCGATGTTTGCAGGGCGATATTGCGCAACATGTCTGTCTTCAATCGCGCGAGTTCTGATTCCGGAAAGCGTGGGTGCTGTAACACGTCCCCCAGCAGACGTATGCCATCGGGTGCAAATTCCTGTAATACGTCCAGGGAGAATTCGCTCTGATCGGCATCCGAGCTTACGGAAAGTGCGCTTCCCATTCGCGCCGTCTCTGCGGCCAACTGGTCGGAGTTCAGAGTTGCCGTACCTTCTTTAAACAGGTCAGCGGCAAGGTTGGCTACTCCGGTATGGCCTGTTGCTTCGTTCACCTGGCCTGCATCGATGGAAACACTAATGGCGGCTTTTGGGATGATTCCATATGGCACCAACGTGACTTTCATCCCGTTTGGCAAGTCGTAAGTTACGCTCGTCGGGACGATAAACGCCTTCGGAGCGGAGCCTTCAGGCGGAGACTGTTTTTGCGCAGAAGCAGGTAGTGCCGTGGTCGTTGCTCCAATCAATACCAGCAGAATTGCACTTCTGCGTGAGAAGCTTATTTTCATCGGTTTTCCCCTTTCCTACTGGTTCTTTGCCGGCGCTCCGGCAGCTTCCTTCGGTGCAGGTTCCAGAAAAATGATAGTGCGATTTTCTGGTCGCAAATACTCCTTCGAGGTTTTCTGAATCAGTTCCGGTGTTACCTTGCGGAATTCCCCAACCAGGGAATTGACGCGCGCGGGATCATCGTCGAACAAGGCAAAGCTGGCCAGCAAATCCATCAAACCAAATCCGCCAAACTCGCCCATCGTGTCGTAGAGGTTAGAACGAAGCTTCACCAATGCACGATCAAGTGTTTTCTGGTCCACCGGTTTACTGGCCAGTGGCTCAATCACCGTGTCGATCGACTCTATCAGCGTGTCCGACTTCGTTGTCGGGTCGTACTCCAACTCAGCGCTGAATAACATGGGACCTTTGTAATTGAACATATTGCCCAAAAGATTGATCCCACCCTCCACGCTGCCTGTCAGACCGCGTTTCTTCACCAATTCCTGGCGAAACAGCGCGTCATCTCCCTGGATCAGCATTTGGACGATAAGACCCATCGCGTAATATTCCGGTGTGTTCCTGTCTGGCATGTGATAACCCACCGCGATCGCGGGTCGTGGCGCCAATGGATCTTTTTTATTCACTCGCTTTTCCTTCTCTTGCCTTGGCTCCGTCAGGTCCGGCTGTGCAGGGACTTGCGATGCCTTGATTGCTCCAAAATACTTCTCGATCATTTTCTTTGCATCCGCGGAATCAAAATCTCCGACCAGTGCAAGAACAGCGTTGTTTGGTGCGTAGTAGGTATCGAAGAAAGACTTCACTTCGTCTAACTTTGCCGATTCGATATCGGTCAAGTCGCCGTAAAAATTGTGCGCGTTGTACCAGTTCGAGTTTGCAGCCATCGGCAAGTCGATCCACGGGAAGCCTCCATAGGGCTGGTTCAGTACGTTGACCTTTACTTCGTTTCCAACCACCCCCTGCTGGTTCTTCAAGTTTGCTTCCGTCACCGCGAGGCCGCTCATCCGGTCGGCCTCGGCCCACAGTACCGTCTCCAGCTTGCTCGAAGGCATCACTTCAAAATAGTTTGTGAAATCAAATCGCGTCGAGCCGTTCAAAATGCCGCCATTCTCCTGAACCAGCTTTATGAATTCCATCTTTCCAAGATTCTTTGAACCCTGAAACATCATGTGTTCGAACAGGTGGGCAAAGCCGGTGCGATCGCGTGGCTCGATCCGGAAACCAATTCGGTAGTACACCCCAACACATACGGTTGGTGCGGTATGTTCTGGAGAGAGCACCACGCGCAGCCCGTTTGGCAGTTTGTAGTATTCGACGGGAATGTGAAATTCCTCGGCGGGCTGGGCGACCTTTCCCGAAGCCAGGAAACCCACGGTCACGAGAATGAGTTTGCAAACTGCAAACACGGCGCGATTCACGATTCCTGGCATACTTCCTCCTAAATCAGTTCAAGACTGCTTGTGGGAACGAGATCAGGCAAACCTCTACTCTGGTAAAGACGCAATCCCGTGAGGAAAGTTTCGTAGATAATTGAATTTCTCAGTAGACAGCCCTCTGCTGCACGGTTGCCTTGGTGTCAAGGCTAAACCGTGCTTCTGGGCGGCCACCTGCCAGAATTTGTCCGGCTAAGTACTCCCCCACCGCCGGGCCGTGCTTAAACCCATGTCCCGAGCCTCCGCCCGCCAGCCACACGTTGTCCCATTCGGGGTGTCGGTCGATCAGGAAATCTCCACTGGAGGTGTTTTCGTACTGGCAAACTCGAGTTTCCACGATTTCCGTGTTTTTCAGAGCAGGGAACCGCCGAGCGACATAATTCCTCGCCCACTCTGCTCCTTCTTTGGACACCAGTCGCGACTGGGTGTCCGGGTCTACCTTCTCTCCATGCAGATCCCTGGCCATCTTGAGGCCACGAGTCTCGATGTCGGGCATCCCATAGACATCATCCTCCTCGAAAAACCATGTGGGCAAAGCTGGAGGTGAAAGCTGAGAATTGCCCGCGGGGGTGCCGAAGAAAAAAACTTCCTGCCTGGTTGGAAATATCCTTGGACCCAATAATTCAGGAAAGATTTTCCCTAGCCACGGCCCACAAGCGAAAACGAATTGTCCCCCTCGAATCAGCTCTCCGCTGGAGGTGTTGAGGACATTCACTGTCTTTTGATCGCTGGGTCGCGCGACCTGCGCAATTTCAAATTTCGTACCCATGCGTATTGCGTCTTCCACGACGCATGCGACAGCACGACGTGCCAGTAATACTCCGCTCTGTGGCTCAAACAGACCTCGCGTCACGCCCGCGAAATTTATTTGTGGATATCGGGCAGCCAGTTCCGAATACCCGAGCAAGTCAAACGGAATTTCACAGCGTTTCAATACCTCTACCGACGCGCGCAGTCGCGTATCATCTTTGCCAGAAAGCCACAAGACCCCGGTTGGCAAAAAGAGCGCTTTCCCTGAAGTGCTGAACAGCGTGTTCCATTGCTCCAGTGAGCGCAACGACCACCGCGTATAGATTTCATCTGCTCCATAACTCATGCGAATAATCCGAGATTCGCCGCCGGAACTTGCTCTGGAATGTGCTGGTCCGTAGGCCTCTGCGAGCAATACTCGTTGACCGCGCTGCGCCAGGTGCCAAGCCGTCCACGCGCCAAAAACACCAGCCCCCACAACCACCACATCATATGAAGTGAAGCTAGCCATCGCCATCCCATCGCAATCCTATCCAAATGCCGCGGATACGCAAAGTCCCTTTCGCCCCGAACCTTGGACGGAGTACTATCTCTCACTTGGCACTGCCTAGTTTGGGGGAATGTGTGAATTGCTCATCTCGCTGGTTATTGTTTTTCGTTCTTAACATCAGCTTTTTTGGTGCATCAAGTACGGCGCAACAGACGATAGATCCAAAAACTTACGCGGGCATGAAGTGGCGCCTCATTGGACCATTTCGCGGAGGCCGCTCGCTGGCTGCCGTTGGTGTCATCGGTCAGCCTAATAGCTATTATTTTGGTGCTGTTTCCGGTGGTGTCTGGAAAACGACCGATGGTGGCTTATCCTGGGATCCCATATTCGACAAACAATCGATCTCTTCCATCGGTTCGATCGCGGTTTCCGATTCCGATCCTAACGTAATCTATGTCGGTACCGGCGAAGCGTGTATCCGCGGTGATATTTCCTTTGGCGACGGCGTCTACAAATCGATAGATGCAGGGAAGACTTGGAAGAACACCGGGCTGAAAGATTCTCGTCACATCGCTTCCGTGATTGTTCATCCCACGCAACCGGAGGTCGCTTTCGTCGCTGCTCTTGGCCACGTTTACGGACCGAATCAGGAACGCGGGATCTTCCGCACAGGGGATGGCGGCAAGACCTGGGAAAAAGTACTCTACATCAACGACCATACCGGCGGCATAGACGTGGTTTTTGATCCGCAGAATCCTCATGTACTTTTTGCAGCCATGTGGGAGGGTTATCGCACGCCATGGTCGCTGAACAGCGGCGGCGACGAGAGTGGCCTTTATCGCTCTGGAGATGACGGGACTAGCTGGAAGCGCGTCGAAGGTAACGGTTTTCCCGAAGGGCCCGTAGGACGAATCGGAGTTTCCGTCGCAGGTGGAGATTCGAATGTGGTCTACGCCCTGATTGAAGCAAAGAAAGGAGGACTCTATCGCAGCGATGACGGTGGTGAGCATTGGTCGTTGGTCAACGATGATCATCGCTTCCGCCAGCGTGCTTGGTACTTCACGCACGTGTGGGCCGACCCCAAGAATCCCAACACCGTGTACACTGCGAATACCGGACTCTACCGCTCCATCGATGGAGGCAAAACCTTCGATCGCCTGACCGCGCCGCACGGAGATCATCACGGTCTCTGGATCGATCCCAACAATACCAATCGTATGATCAATGCCAATGACGGCGGTGCAACCATCAGTGTGGATGGTGGGAAGAATTGGTCCACACAGGGCAATCAGCCGACCGCGCAGTTCTATCACGTTATCGCTGACAACGATTTTCCCTACCGCGTCTACGGCGCCCAACAGGATAACTCCACGGTTGGCATTCTGACTCGGAGCGATCGGGGATTCATCGACCGGGCTGATTGGGATCACGTTGGCGGGGGCGAAAGCGGTTACATTGCCGTCGATCCTCGAGACTCGAACATTGTGTATGCGGGGGCCTATTTCGGCGGCATCACCCGCTTCGACCGGCGGACGAGCCAATCGCAGGACATTATGCAGTGGCCCGACGATCCTGACGGCCACAACGCAGGCGAACAAAAGTATCGTTACACATGGACCATGCCCATTGTGCTGTCTCCGCACGATCCTGACGTTATCTACAACGCTGCCCAGTATGTTTTCCTCTCCAAGGATGGAGGACATTCCTGGCAGACCATCAGCCCGGACCTTACGCGCAACGATAAATCCAAACAGACGGATTCTGGCGGTCCAATCACAAAAGACCAGGCCAGCATTGAGTTTTACGACATTATTTTTACCGTGGCAGAATCACCGATACAAAAAGGCCTACTCTGGGCGGGCACGGACGATGGGCTCATCCAACTTACTCGCGACGGCGGGAAGTCCTGGACCAATGTCACTCCCAAGAGTATTCCCGAATGGTCGCTGGTAAGCCTGATTGAAGCCTCGTCACACGACGCTGGCACTGCATACGCTGCAATCGACGCGCGGAAACTCGACAATCCAAAGCCATACATTTTCAAGACCTCGGATTTCGGAAAAACGTGGACACAAATTACTGTCGGCATTCCAGATGGCGCATATGTTCACGCGGTTCGGGAAGATCCCTTCCGCAAGGGACTGCTATTCGCCGGCACCGAACTTGGCATCTATGTTTCGTTCGATGACGGTGCGCGTTGGCAATCGTTGCAACTGACTACCCTCCCTGTTACGCCAATCCACGACATGGTAATTCACGGCAACGACCTGACTGTTGCCACCCATGGCCGCGCGTTTTGGGTTCTCGACGACATCAGCCCGCTCCGCCAAGCGAACGCTTCTATCGTTTCCAGCGACGCCCATTTCTATGTACCTGCCAAGGCTACTCGTACGCGCGTCGCTCGCACGGGCCGGCGCCGCAATGCCGTCGGAGAAAATCCTGTGGGTGGAGCGATTCTTTACTACTACCTTAAGGAAGAAGCCAAAACGCCGATTAGTTTGGAGATTCTCAATTCCGCAGACAAAGTGATCCGCTCCTACACCAGCGAGGAAAAAAAGAAAGACGATGCACTGGAGGGGGAGGATGAGTTTGTGAAAGACGATTCCGCCGATCATCTACCTGCCAAGGCAGGACTCAATCTCTTCTCCTGGGACATGCGTTATCAGGAGCCCGTGAAAGTCCCTAAAGCGGTCTATGACGAAGGTGAGCCTGCTGGGCCATTGGTTTTGCCTGGTAAGTATCAGGCGCGCCTGACTGTGGCTGGCAATAGCACCACGCAATCGATAGAAGTGGTGATGGATCCCCGTGTGAAGACGGATTCCGCCGATCTGCAAAAGCAGTTTGATCTGATGCTGAAACTTCGCGATTGTGAGGAAGAAATGAACAAAGCCATCCTCGGCATTCGCGATCTGCGCATGCAGTTGCAGTCTGTCGAGAAGCGTTTGACTCCAGGGGGAGCTAACAAACCGCTCTTCGAGCAGGCTGCGTCTCTGCGCAAGAAGATCAGCTCGATCGAGAACGAACTGGTCAACCCTGAGGCCAAGGCGAGTGAAGACGAACTGAACTATCCGACGAAGCTCAATAGCAAATTTGGGTTCCTGACCGCTGCAGTCGATAGTGCCGACGCTGCCCCAACCCAAGGTCAACTGGGTGTTTTTGATATGTTAAATCCACAATTGCAAACACAATTGAATATCTGGAGTGCAGTGATGGGGAAAGACGTGCCAGCCCTTAATGAAGCGCTTCGATCGGCCAACATCCCGCTGATCTCAGTTCGCTAGCCGTAGCGGGCAGGGGTGCAGCTTCGCTACGCTCCTACCTCCGTACGATGTTCCAATTTGAATTCTTGGCAGGCGACCAAGTTCAGTGCTTAGGCGGGTTCCCTGCATCAGCTCCCGTTCAGCTTTCCCGTCCAGCTCGCTAATTCAACCAGCGAATCGGCGTGCGTCGGATCCAGATGAAGCGGCGTAATCGACGCATCACCCGCAAATATCGCTGCATAGTCGGACTCCGGGTCCACGTCTTTTTCTCGATCGATTCCCTGCTCGCTCAGCCAATAGTAAGGCCGTCCCCGAGGGTCCTGGCCCTCTCGCAGAAGGTCCCGCGTGATCTTTTGCGATTGTCGTGTGAAGCGTACGCCACCTGACCATCCCTCCGGTACATTCACGTTCAGGACAACCTGAGGGTGCAAACCTTCTTTGAGTATCAATTGCGCCAGTTGCCGCGCGAGTCGCGCCGTCGGCCCAAAATCCGTACCTGCTTTTTTCGAGCATAGCGACATCGCTAAACCCGGCACGTGATGAATCACGGCTTCCCGCGCCGCGCCCACGGTTCCGGAGTAATAAACGTTTTCTCCCAGATTCGCTCCATGGTTAATTCCGGAAATCACCAGGTCCTGTGGTGCCTTCAGCAGCTTATGCAACGCCACGATTACGCAATCTGCCGGTGTTCCATCGACCGCCCACTCATTGTCCGTGACCGGGTGGCACACGATCGGTTGTCGCAGCGTCAAGGACTGCGCTGCACCGCTTCGCTCCCAGCTGGGCGCCACAATGCTAACCTGCGCGAACTCTTGCAGTTCTTTCGCCAGCGCCCGCAGACCTGCGGCCAGATACCCGTCATCATTGGTGATCAGAATCTTTTTCTTGGTCATTTTTCTTTCAACAGGCACTCGGCATGCGGGGTTTCGTGGAGCGATGGGTTGCAGGAGAAAAATGGTCGGGACGGCGAGATTTGAACTCGCGACCTCACGCACCCCAAGCGTGCGCGCTACCAGGCTGCGCTACGTCCCGACTGCATCGACTGCCTTGATTTGCAGTCAAACTCACAATTTCAAGGCTATCATTTGCCTTCGAGCAGCGTCAAGAAACTGCGCAGGGCATCGCGCAAATCGAGAAGCATTTTGCGGCTTAAATGGCCGACGGAATGTTCCACAGTGGACCAACCCTCCTTTGCTCCGCCTGACTGATCTGCCATCGCTCGAGAATCTCCGGTCCCCCCGTGACCTTGGTCCAGTATGTGCCGTCGCGCCCCGGCAATGGTAAATCCTTCGTCGTAGAGCAGTCGCTTAATCTTCAGCACCAGGTCTACATCTTCCTGCCGGTACATACGATGTCCGCGCGGACTCTTCACCGGCTGAAGCATTGGAAATTCTGTCTCCCAATAGCGCAATACGAACGGTTTCAGGTCGGCTAGGCGGCTTACTTCGCCTATCCGGTACATCTTCGTGGCTTCGAACAACCCTGGTGCGGCAGAGCTACTCATCGTCACTTACGCCTCCACCCTCGCGATCTCCGCGCGTCTTCAGGCGTTGAATAAATCGTACTGGTGTGCCGGCGAAATCCCATTTTGCCCGCAACTGATTTTCCAGAAACCTCGAAAAGTTAAAATGTAGCGGTTTCTTCTGGTTTGTAAACAACAAAAATACTGGCGGAGCCACCTTCGCTTGTGTCATGTAGTAAATCCGCACGGGACGCGCCTTGGGATTCGAAGCTCGCTGCAAATCCACTTCTTCCTTCAGCCAACGGTTCAACTCGCCCGTGGAAAGCTTCCGCTGCCGTGCCGCGGCCACGTGATCAATCAGTGGATATAACTTCTGGGCGCGTTCACCAGTCTTCGCTGAAAGAAAAATGATCGGTGCATAGCTCAAAAACTTGAATTTCTCCTGCACCATCACCTCGTAATCTTCCAGAAGCTTGCCCTTGTCCACATCTTTCGCGACGGTGATGCGGTCGGCAGCCATCCTGGCCCTGCCGCGCGAAGTTTTGGAGGACTCATTCGCGGCTCTTTGTGCAGCTTCTACTGCCAGATCCCATTTGTTCACCACGATAATCACGGATCTTCCTGACTGCTCTGCATAGCTCGCAATCGTTGCATCGCCCTGCGTCACGCCCAGTTCGCCGTCGACCACCAGAATCGCGACGTCGGCACGTTCCAGTCCGCGGCGCGCCATCACCACGCTCAACTTCTCTGCGACAAGCGTAGTTTTACCCTTACGCCGGATTCCTGCAGTATCCACGAATCGGTATAGTTTGCCGTCGTGCACCACATCCGTGTCCACGTTGTCCATCGTGGTGCCAGGGATCGGCGAAACGATGGAGCGTTCTTCCCCCGCCAGACGGTTCAGCAAAGTTGATTTGCCCACGTTCGGCCTGCCGATAATCGCAATCTCGGTGAGCTTCTTCGCCTCCGGTTCCGCGGCAACGTCGCTACCCAGAATTTCTACCAGCGCTGCGTCCAGCAAATCGTCCACGCCAGTTCCATGCTCTGCGGCAATCGGGAAAACGGGAGCGCCCAGCGAGTGGAAAATCGCGGCATTCACTTCCTGGATCCGTGAATCGACTTTATTCACGGCGATGAACAGCGGCTTGCCGGTGGCCCGCAGCATGCGCCCAAGCTCTTCGTCAAGCGGTGTCAGCCCTGCCTGACAATCCACAACCAGTACCAACAAGTTTGCGTTGTCGAATGCGACGCGCGCTTGTCTGAAGATTTCGGTCGGGATCAGCGCCTTGTCGTCCGGCACGATTCCGCCGGTGTCCACCACTTCCATTACCCGCCCATTCCATTCTGTCTTGCCATACATGCGGTCGCGAGTTATTCCCGATTCGTCGGTCACAATGGCGCGACGTGTTCCAGTCAATCGATTGAACAGCGTCGACTTGCCCACGTTTGGGCGACCTACGATCACCAGGGATGGAAGTCTTTGAGCCATAGGGTTTGTCTGTCGAGGCCTGCGCGAACCGCCCGAGAATCACGCTATTGACTCTATCGTATAGCACCACAACTTAGTAGAGGGCGAGAAGGGCGGATCTCACTTGGCTAGGGGTCAAACAGATCAGGCGTGACGTGGTGAACGCTGGTTCGGCATGACTGATCGCATCACGTAAAATGTTGTAACTATGGAGTTTATCTGTGCCATCGCACATTCAGCTTCGGTCGCTTCCATCTACCGCAGCTAGGTCTTGGTCGGTTAATTCCTCTCTCCTAGTCCGCTTCCACTCCAGTGGAATAGCAACTTGTGATAGTTTTGCGGCCTAGGCTGCGTATTAAATAATGGAAACACAGAGACCAGGGCGAATGAGCGCGCCGGGACAAACGGAACCTACGGAACTGATTGCCCGGGCTCGGGCGGGGGACAGTTTGGCCTGGGGCGACCTGTACCGGGATTACGCCCCGGCCATTTTCCGCTTCTGCCGCAGGGCTATGCCGACGCGCGAAGACGCGGAAGATGCCACGATGGAGATCTTTATGAAGTTGCACGTCAAACTCAGCCAGTACGACCAGACCCGCTCATTTACCGCCTGGCTCTACAAGGTTGCTGCCAATCACTGCTGGGACATGCTGCGCCGCCGCAAATTGCGGCAGGACAAAGAAACCGAAGACGTGGAGGAACTGCCGCTGGAAGCGCCCGAGCCGAATCAATTGGAAAAACTGATCGAAGAACGCACCAGTGAAGAGGTTCGCAAAGCGCTCGACAAACTTGGAGTGCGCGCGCGCATGGCACTAGTCATGCGTTACTACTCGGATATGAGCTACGACGAAATTGCAGACGCTCTTGGCGTTCGGCGAGCGTTTGTCGGTGTGGTTTTGCTCCGCGCGAGACACGATTTACGCCAAGCCATTGGAGAAAAATCTCTGCTGGCCACGGGAGGTTCCCGTTGAGTGAACAAGAACGGATGCCGGACAAACACGTAAGCGAAATCACGCTACTGATGTATGTCGAGCGCCAGCTTGACCGTGAAAGCGCACAAGAAGTTTCCCTCCACACACAGACCTGCACAAGATGCTTAAATCTGCTTCGCGCGCTCGATCGCGAATCCCGTCTTCTGACCCGCGCGATGCTCGAACAAGACGAACCGCTTCCCGTGCGACTGGCCAACTTCCAATTTGCTGTGCGCCGCTCCATGCAGTGGGTTTGGGGTCTATTCTTTGGTCTTGCGGTTATGGGTGTCTACGCTCTTTACACCGGTTATATCGAACCTTGGGAGAAACAGTTTGAGCAAGCTGGTTTTGGCAGCACGAACCTGCTCAGCTTGTTGCTTTTTCAAGGAGCATTCTGGAAAGGATGGCAATCCATGTTCACACTGTTCCAAGCCCTGGCCCTCG
Organism: Candidatus Acidiferrales bacterium; assembly: GCA_963741165.1. GTDB lineage: Bacteria > Acidobacteriota > Terriglobia > Acidiferrales > UBA7541 > Acidiferrum. The sequence continues at coordinate 169,035 of CAVUHB010000010.1, forward strand.
CAGTGCTTCTGGGCCTGGTGGTTTTTGCATTTCGAAAATACTTGAAGAGGGGATCGGCCCTCGCCTTGATGGTTGCCAGCCTTGGATTGGTCGGTGCATTCACCCCTCCTGCCAGCGCCGCGGAGTTTCGCAAGGGCGAAACCGTGGAAGTGAGGAAAGACGAGACAATCAAAGGTGATCTCTTCATCTCCGGCCAGGCTCTCCGTATCGAAGGCACCGTTGACGGCGATGTTTACGCCTTCGGCCACCAGGTTGACGTCTCGGGACACATCACCGGCGACTTGATCTGTTTCGCGCAGTCCGCGCGCGTTAGCGGCCAGATTGATGGGAACGTTCGTTCCTTCACCAACAATATCACTCTCAGTGGTGCCGTAGAACGCAGTGTTACTGCTTTCAACGAGCTATTCAATCTCGATCGCAATGCCAAAGTTGGCCACAACGTCACCATGTTTACCCAAACGGTCACTCTGGACGGAAAAATTGGCCGCGACTTTCTCGGTTTTTTTCAGCAGGCCACGCTCTCTGGTGTGATTGAGGGCGCCGTGGAAGCCAGGGGCGACTCGCTCACCATCACTGGAAGCGCGGAGATCGGAGGCAAGACCGCTTTTGAAGGAAATAAGCCTGCGATTGTTTCTTCCGGGGCGAAGCTCGCTTCTCCAATCCAGTTTAAGCAGCTGGAACACAAACATGGGCCCGAGCGTAACGCGAGCTTTTATGTTTGGCGCGTCATTTGGACCGCTGCTTTCGTGCTTTTCGGACTTGTACTCCTGGGCCTGATGCCCCGATTTGCGGTTGAAGCCACGGATGCCGCGGAAAACTTGGGCGCATCTTTCGGATTGGGTGTGCTTGTACTTCCTGGTGTTTTGATTGCCGCCATCATTGCCTGTATCACGGTCATCGGTCTCTGGGTCGGCATTTCCACTCTGTTGATGTGGTTCATCGCTTTGTTGAGTGCGGAGGTTGTTGTTGGCTCGATTGTAGGCCGTTGGATTATGGGCCGGGTCTCTGAGTTCTGGCCGATGGTGGGGCGCATGGCCGTTGGCATCATCGTGGTCCGGATCATCACGACATTGCCTTGGCTTGGGCCCTGGGCCAGGCTTGCGGTACTTTTGTGGGGCATGGGCGCCATTTCCCTCTCTCTCTATCGTAGGTTCCAGCCTTCGATGGCGCAGAATATTCCACCCGTACCCGTTGGACCAATCGGCACTCCCTTACCACCGACCACGACCGTTGGCGCAGCGTAGCTAAGGCGCTTCATGCGCAGCACAAAAAACGGGCCCCGGAACTTCCGGGGCCCGTTGCCTTTGCGGAGGCGGGATAAATTGTTCTAAGGTACGCGTACCTTTGCCGCTTGGTATGGATAAATCGCAGGTGGCGAATTCAGGTAGAGCGCTCGGATCGAAACGGAAGTTCCGTTTTGAAATGTCGAGTCGGTAAGGGAGGTGATCCCGTCAAATGCGGTCAAGTTCGGATAGGTCAATACCTGTGCCGCACTCGTGCTGAGCGTAGGATTCAAGGTGTAGATGTAGCTTGGAAGATTCGTGATGGTGAAAACGCTACCGGTCACTGTGTTCACGGTTCCCGAGAGGCGAGAATACCTTAGCAGTACATTGTTTGCCGTGGCCGTGATTCCGCTACTCCCCGTGACTACGTTGGTAACCTGCGCGCGAACCACTTGGCCACCCAGAAGATCGCCGCTGCCGGCAAAACCCACCACAGGCACGACAATCTGTGAAGAGAGCGTCTTGGTATCGACGGAGAAGTTGGGTGTGGTGGCCGTCAAAAATATGATCGTGCCCGCCGTGGTTGTCGAGGCGCCTAAGATTGAATTACCGCTTGCCGAATCTTTGTCGGCAAGAATCAATTGGACTACTCCCGCTGTGCTAGTGGGGAGAATAATCCCTTCCACTTCATCGACGGCCGTAGCGTCGAGTACATCGAGCTCCGTAGCTGTGAATACCCCGGCAGCGCTCACGACTGTATCCATACTGACGGTACTACCAATGGCGATACAGGCCTGGGCCGTGCCGCTGCAATTGCTGTAGTTGACCGGTGCCAAATCGTATTCAGTGTTCGAGGTGAGCGATGCGGTGAGCGACACTCCGGTCAGTCCGGAAACGACCGTGATGCTGCTGTTTGGAGTATAAGCTGTAACCTTGCCAATAAAGTCTTCCATGGTTTCGACGCTCCCGGCTGGGATGCCTGCCCGTGTAGTTGTGGTGGCCGTGAGGACGCCAGGCTGCGAGAAATCAACGCTGATGCCATTCGACGTCGTGATCGCCTTATTCAAATTGAAATCCAGCCCAATCCACTGATTCTGATCCCCGGCAAGAGTAAGTGAGAGCGGAATGGACACCGTGAAGATCGCGCCTACGGGAAGGGTGCAGATGGAATTGTTGGCGCAAGTGCCCCCACTGTAGGTGATCGGGAACCCAGACGTGTTCACAAAGAGATTGTTTGTCGCACTGGTTGGCCCGATGGTAACGCTAAGTGTCGTGTAGGTGTTGGCCGGGACGGAGGCCTGATCAACGATAATTGTCGAATCCGTTTGTAGCCGAGTCACTTCCGCCGAGGAAACTGCCGTTGTCACGGAGACAGGGCTTCCCGAAGAAGGTGCCAAGCTGATGCCAGCGATCGGGAGCGTGAAACTCAAGACACTTGTACCGAGAGGCGGCGTGTCGTAGAGGGAAATCGTCAGATTTGCCGAGCCTCCACCGCAATTTGTGACGCATGGCTGTGTTCCTATACCACTGCAGGAGCTCAAGATCGCCACCGTGCAGATGGCCAGCAGACCCAAAAACCAGTTTGATTTCATGCGGACACCCTTATCAAATCAGTCGTACTGTTGGAACGGGCAAAGGGCTGGGAATTCACCCACCATCACTTTAACGCGGCCTGTTCGTGCCAAGTTTCGACGATTGCAATGTGTGCTCAAGTGCTAACGGTTAACCGCAATGAGGAAAGTTCTTGCCTGAAGTTCGAGTGAACCCGCGGTGCGGCGCATTTCCCTGCGAAGGATGCTGCAACGCGAATGTGCTATCGTTAAATTCTCGTGCAAAGCCGCAGCAAAGGCGCGGTAAAGTACATCGAAGGGAGAGTCTTGGCGAAGCGCAGTTCCAAATCGGCCACGGATCCCGTCAAGTCCCGCAGTGCTAGTGCGAATCCAATTCCAGAACGTACCTACGCGCCACTGGAGGAGGACTATCTCCATAAAGACCGTGTAGTTAGTTCGCCTATTGAACCGGCCGATTCACCAGCCGATCCGTTTCCTGGTGAGCATCCCCGCCGTACCGGGAAATCTTTGCATCCGACCATGCGAGACATCTTCGGGCCTGGTGGGTTGCTCGACCGATGCATGATCGGCGGTTACGAGCATCGACCTGCTCAACTGGAAATGGCGGAAGCGGTGCACGATGCTTTTGCCAAACATCACCACGCCATCGTGGAAGCGGGGACCGGAACGGGCAAGACTTTGGCCTATCTCCTTCCCGCCATTTGCAGTGGGCGCCGTGTTGTCATCTCCACGGCCACAAAATCCTTGCAGGAACAGCTTTACCAGAAGGATGTGCCGTTTCTGCAAAAGCACTTTGCGCCGGAGCTAAAGGTTGCGGTGATGAAGGGCCGCTCTAATTTCTTGTGTCGTACCAAAGTGCATGCCATGTCTGATCAACCGATGTTGCGCGGGATGGCAGAAGTCGACGCATTTCGGCAGATTCGGGATTGGGCCAAGCTTACGGAAACGGGAGATCGCTCGGAACTCACCTTTCTTCCTGACGATTCCGAATTATGGTCGCGAATCGACGCCCGCCGTGAAACCTGCACCGGACAGAAGTGTCCCGAATACAATCAATGTTTTGTCACTGCAATGCACCAGCGCGCAAAAGATGCAGACCTAATCATCGTCAATCACCACCTGTTCTTTGCTGATCTCGCCTTAAAACACGACGATTTCGGATCTATCCTTCCCGAATATTCTGCAGTTGTATTTGATGAAGCGCATGAGATGGAAGACGTGGCCAGCGATTATTTTGGCCAGCAGATCTCCAATTATCGCTTCGAAGAGCTGGCGCGCGATGCCGATCAAGCCATGAGGCTGACGCACCAGAGCACGCCTTTGCTTCTACGCAGGACGCAGCGTATCCGGGAAAAATGTCGAAACTTTTTCGACGCATTTCCGACGCGCGATGGACGTTTTCCCTTTTCGCGCAACGAACGGGAAGCCTTCGTCGAACAGAACTGCGAAGCCTACGATTCGCTCTTGAATGCGCTGAAAGCCATGGAAACGGAGTTCTCCGCACTGACCCAAAAGCCGGAAGAGCTTCTGCGCATCGCGCGCCGGAGCTTCGAGATTCGCCAGGAATTTTCCTCTTTGCTGGAATCGAATGAAAAAAATTGTGTCTACTGGTATGAGCGCAGGAATAAAGGCGTCTTTCTCGCCGCCACGCCAATCGACGTAAGCCAGATCCTTCGTGAGAAGCTGTTCGAAGCCTTTGATACCATCATATTGACATCCGCCACGCTGACGGTTGGCAATCGATTTGAATATATCCGCCAGCGGCTTGGTCTTGATCACAGCAAGGAGAACACCCTACCGCCCGAATTCGATTATGCCAATCAGGCCTTGCTCTATCTACCCCAGCGCATGCCTGACGTTCGCGATCCGGGCTTTGCGCCTCAGGCCGCCGAAGAAATTGCCAAGCTTCTTGAGTTGAGTCAGGGCCGAGCTTTCTGCCTTTTTACCAGCTACGCACAGATGAATGATATTTTCGAGAGGGTAAAAAATCGCGTGGAATTCCCAATTTTCCTGCAGGGCACAGCACCACGCTCTGCGCTGCTCGAGCGTTTCAAGAACACCTCAAACGCCGTGCTTTTTGCCACTTCTAGTTTCTGGCAGGGGGTTGACGTCCCGGGCGACCAATTGTCTTGCGTGATCGTCGACCGCTTGCCCTTCGCCGTTCCGAGCGATCCCATCGTTGCGGCCCGGGTTCATGCGCTGCAGGAAGAGGGGCGGAATCCCTTCTCGGAGTTCCAGGTCCCCCAGGCGGTTCTGGCGCTAAAGCAAGGCTTCGGCAGGCTCATTCGCGCAAAGACCGACCGCGGGGTTCTGGCGCTTCTGGACACACGCATCTCACGTATGCCCTATGGTAAAATTTTCTTGGGGTCCTTGCCGCCCTATCGGACTACTCAGGAACTGTCCGATGTAAGGCAGTTTCTTGAAGCCGCACTCCCGCCTGAACCTCACTCCGCAGTGAAGCGCAGCAACCGGGCTAGGCGCAGTCACGAGTGATCAAGGGAACATCAGCGTAGTGGGTTAGGGAGCTGAAAAAGGGGAAGCAATGTTTCAAGTGAGTGTGGAGGAAACGTTTTCTTCAGGGCATGCCCTTCGCGGCTACAAAGGGAAGTGCGAAAACGTCCACGGCCATAATTATCGCGTGCAGATTACCCTGGAAGGGCCACAGTTGGACAACATCGGCCTGCTGGTCGACTTTGCGCGCGTAAAACATGTGATGCGCGATGTGATCCGACGCCTCGACCATCAGTTTATTAATGACCTGGAGCCCTTTACAACGGTGAATCCTTCTGCGGAAAACATGGCCAAATACTTTTTTGAGGAAATCAGTAGCCAATTGAAGGATCTGCCGCCCGGTGCGGCCGTAAAAGATGTGGTGATCTGGGAAACGGATACGGCTTACGCCAGATATTGGGTTCGTGATTAGCGATCCGCGGAACAGGGGAGTCTATGAATCGCTCATTGCTCATCATTCTGGTTCCCGCGCTGCTGGTGGCCGCCGGGTACATTTTTATCCTGCGAATGATGGGTATCCCGCCGGGCTACCTTCGTTTAAGCATTGCGATGGCTTTGTTCTTCGGCGCAATCTACTGGCTCTCACGGCGCTCCTCGAAGAAGGTAAGGACGGACGGAGAGTAATACAGACTGGTTTCTGTCATGTACATTACCGAGATTTTCAATTCGATCCAGGGAGAAGGCACACGCGCCGGGCTGCCTTGCATATTTGTGCGCCTGACAGGCTGTAATCTTCGGTGCACCTGGTGCGACACCGCGTATGCGTTTCACGGCGGCAAAAAGATGAGTGTGGAGGAAGTGGCGAATCGTGTCGATGAACTCAGTGGTCGTACCGGCGGAAACAATGCACGAGTAACGCTTGTCGAACTCACCGGCGGAGAGCCGCTCTTGCAGGAAGAAATCTACCCTCTCTCTGACAGGTTGCTGGCGACCGGGTATACGGTAATGATTGAGACCAGTGGCGAACGTTTCGTGGGACGCCTTCCCAGGCAAGTAATCAAGATCATAGACGTGAAATGCCCCGATTCTGGGGAAGCGGATACTTTTGACCCGCGAAACCTCAACGATCTGGATCGCAAGGACGAAGTAAAATTTGTCATATCGAGCCGCCGCGATTACGAGTTTGCTCGCCAATTCACCCAAGAGCACCAACTCCAAAGCCATGTGAATGAAATCTTGTTTTCGCCCGTTCACGACGATCCGCACGGGAATTGGAAAGGTCTAGAAGCGCGAAACCTCGTCGAATGGATACTTCAGGACGGTTTGCAGGTTCGCCTCGGATTGCAATTACACAAAATCGTCTGGGACCCTGCATCCAAAGGTGTATAGGAGCGCATGGAATTGAGCAGGAATGGGCAACGCAAGGCTGTAGTTCTGTTAAGTGGAGGGATGGATTCGTGTGTGAGCGCGGCAATTGCCGTGGAGACCCATGGTGTCGGCAATATCGCACTGCTGCACGCGAGCTATGGGCAAAGAACGCAAAACCGCGAGCGACGGGCATTCGATGAGATCGCCAATTTTTACGGCATCACGCATCGCCTGGTCGCCGACCTGAATTATTTCCGTTCGATAGGCGGCTCCGCCCTCACGGACACGAACATCGTTATTCCCGATCATAACGTTGATGGTACTGGCGCGCACGGTCGCATAATCCCGGTCACCTACGTTCCATTTCGCAATGCCCATTTCCTAAGCATAGGAGTAAGTTGGGCCGAAGTAATCGGCGCGGTTGCCCTCTACATCGGCGCGGTCGCCGAAGACAGTTCCGGTTACCCGGATTGCCGCCCGGAGTATTATCTCGCTTTTCAGGAATTGATTCGGGTGGGTACGCGCCCGGAAACACAAATTGAAATCGTGACTCCAGTCATTCACTTGAAGAAGGATGAGATTATTCGCCGTGGCCTGACGCTACAAGCGCCATTTCAGCTTACTTGGTCTTGCTACCAAGGCGAGGAGTTAGCTTGCGGTACCTGTGATAGCTGTCTGCTGCGGCGTCGCGCATTTCTGCAGGCCGGAGTGCCAGACCCGGTCCTTTATCGCCCGGGTGTCGCCCTCGAGCGGTAATAATTTACCAAGACCATTGGTTTCCGCCGCGGATGTAGAGATAATGGGGTGAAACCGGCCCGGTTTGGCGACCGGCGCTCCTCAAAGCCAAAAGGAGAATGGAGCATGTTGAAATTAGTGAAGACGTACGCGTTCGTCTTAATGTTGGTACTTGGAATGGCCACTTTCTACGCACCGCGGGCAACGGCACAGGACGGTAGAATAAACGGAACGATTATCGATTTTGACGGAAAACCCTGGGCCAACTTGCCTTTGAAACTAAAAAGCGAGCAAGGCGTAGTCCAGGACGGGAAAACCGACGAGAAAGGGCAGATTAACTTTTCTGGTCTCAAAAATGGCAAATATGTCCTTACGATTCTTGCGCCGCAGCTTCAGGCGCCTTTCGAAGTTATTGTTGGTGTGTCAGGTTCCGATACGCCTGTGGTAACCGTCAACTTTAAGGACATTCTTGAAAAGCAGAATCCCGAAGCTGCCGCAGCCTATAAGAAGAGAGCCGAAGAACAATCAAAAGTTTCCGGAATGAAGGAGCACTTCAATGCCGGCGTGGCACTCCTAGAACAGGAACGCACTGCCAAGGCGGATCTGACCAAGGCTCCTGCGGATCAGCGTGACGCGGCAAAAACCAAGGTTGCGGACCTTTCGGCCAAGGCTGTGGCCGAATTCCAAGAGGCCCAGAAAGCAGCGCCCGAAAAGGATCCGAATGGCCACCTATTCTGGGCGCGTATTGGTGAAGCCTACGATTTGGCTGGCCGAAATGACGAAGCGATCAACGCGTACAAACAGGCCATTGCCTTAAAGCCGGAAGTTGCCAGCTACTATAACAACCTTGGCAATATTCTCGGCCGTACCGGAAAGATCGACGAAGCACGCGCGGCCTATACCAAGAGCGCCGAACTCGATCCACCAAATGCGGCGCTTGCTTGGCGCAATTTTGGCATCAGCTTGTATCAGGCTGGACGCATGCAGGAAGCCGTCGAGCCGCTAAAGAAATCTCTTGAGATAGACCCGAAAAGCGCGCAGACCTACTATCTGCTTGGAGCCTGCCTTGTGGCTTCGGCGGACTACAAACAGGTCGGCGACAAAATGGAAGTAACTCTGAAGCCTGGCACGGTCGAGGCTTACCAGAAAGCCATCGATCTTGATCCGAATGGTCCTTGGGGCAAGCAATCCAAAGAGGGATTGGAGCAGGTTAACCAACTCACCGGCGGTATTGATATGAAGACAGGCAAGAAAAAGAAGTCGTAAGGTTCCAGAAACCAAAGTTCAGATCAACCGGATCCTATCCTGGAGCCGGTTTTGTTTGCCAAGGTATTTTCAGCCGTGTGTTAGCGTGCCATTGATCTTCGTCCTACGAAGGGCCCAGGCAAAAGTCGCCATCGAAAGGGGAAGTAGCACGGCCGCGGAGAGCAACAGTACAAAGAGCGGCCGCCATATCGCCGACAGACCCGCCCCATCCAGCAGCGCCGCGCGCATCGCGTCTAGTGCATAGGTAATGGGGTTCAGATGTGCAATCATCTGCAACCAATCCGGTAGTATGTTCACCGGAAAAAGCACTCCGCCCACTACGCTGGAAATCCCAAGGATGAACCATTTTGCCGGATTGCCTCTTTTGAAAAGCAAAAGATAACTTGCCGAAAATATGCCCAAAGAGGAAAAGGCCAGGAGTGTCGCCAAAACTACCGTCGATACGGAGATCCAGTTCGCTGCATCGAGTGGAAATCCAAACAACACAGTGCCCCACGCCAGATAAACCGCAATCCGGAGCGTCGTGGAGGCAAAGGGATAAAGGGCAGATCCAGCAAGGACCACTGGAAGTGAGACCTGCGTAACTAGCAGTGGTTCGAGAGTCCCCGTATCCCGTGCTGTCATTAACGTTTGGTCAAACGTATCTATGGCCGCGCTTAGATAGTCGAAAAACACAAATCCCACTAGCGCATACGCAAAATAGCTGTTGCCTTGCGGAATCGACGCACGTAGCTCTGGAGAATCGACAAATCTTGCCGTGTAGAAAAACATCGCCGCGGCAAAGAGCGCTTCCACAATCTCCAGAATAAATGGACTTCGATATGTGCGCGCAATGCGCAAGTCGCGAACGAAGAACAACCACAAAGTTTGTACCACGCGAATCATTCGGTAGCAGTCTCCTCACTCTCAGAGGGCGCATCACCGATGGATCGAAGAAACACGTCTTCGAGGGAGCCGGATCGATACTTCACCTTGAGCGCGTTTAACGTGTCTTCCGCCACCAGTGCACCTCGCTCCAGGATGATCACGCGGTCGGCAAGTGATTCTATCTCTTGCAGCGAATGTGAAGAGAACAATAGGGAAGTGCCACGCTTTGCGATTATTTCATTCTTCAGGAAACGTCGGAATTCCGTCGCCGCGATTGCATCCATGCTTCTTGTGGGCTCATCCAAAAGCAACACCTTCGGCTCGTGCAGCAAGGCCCTCAATATGCTCAATCTTTGAATTGTTCCAGTGGAAAGTGAGCGCACCTGCCGATCCAGAGCATCGTCAAGCCGAAAACGATCGCCGAGTTCGCGAATCCTGAAGTTCATGACGCTTTCGGTCAGATGATTCAGCTGTCCAAAAAAGCGCAGGTTTTCGCGCCCTGTTAGACGGGCATAAAAGCCCAGATCGCTGCCAGCGTGGTAACCCAATTCTCGGCGAACCGCAGCTCCATCGTGTACGGCATCATGGCCAGCGATCTGTGCCGTTCCTTTCGTTGGAAGAAGGAGGGTTGCAAGAATACGCAGCAGCGTGGTTTTCCCGGCCCCGTTTGCGCCAAGCAGTGCGACGGCCTCACCTTGCCCCACTCCGAACGACAAACCCCGCAATGCAGCCAACGTCGGGGAAGCGAACGGTTGCAGGAACCCACGCCATCCGCCGTGTGTCGGTGGGAACCATTTTTCTAACGCATCCACATAAATGGCGGAAACGGGCACGCTCGAATTTATAGCGTTTCCTGCTTCAGAAAACAATCCACGAAGTAGGCTGCACGATAGCAATATGACAGGCTGCCTCATTCACAGGTAAGATAATTGCTCCCGAGTTGATCCCGGTCCGGTTTGCCTTATGGGGGACATCTGACCTGAGGAGGAGTTCTTGAATTTGTTCGGAAATCGAGCGATCGTCCCACCTCACGTACTCGTGCGACATCTCGGTGGCGAATCCGTGCTCTTGAATTTGGACTCGGAACGCTATTTTGGTTTGGACGAAACCGGAACACGGATGCTGGAATTGGCCACGACCTTGCCCAGTATTGATGCTGCCTATGAACAGCTTTTGGAGGAATTCGAGGTCGAGCCCCCGCTCTTACTTGAGAACTTGAAAGAACTCATGAACCGCCTCGTGGAGAATGGACTGCTTCAACTTCTGCCTGCCGATGTGGGAACCACTTCAACGTTATAGCGCATTGTCACCAGAAGCCCGGAAGCTGTTCCGACGCGCTGTTCTCCTTCGACCACTCCTACGTGCTGCCCTCCGTGTCCGCGGTTACAACAAGACACGTGAATGGTTGCAAACTAGATTGGATCGCCAAGCGATCACCCCTCTCAAAACGAACGGAATTCCCGCTCGCGTCGAGGTGACTTGTCGTATGGTTCGCGCGGCCGAGCACTACTCGTTTGTCCGGGGCACCTGCCTGGAGCAGTCACTCCTACTGTGGTACTTGCTACAAACTAGCGGGATTTCCACGGTCATCCGAATTGGGGTTAGGAAACCAGAAGGCAAATTTGAAGCGCATGCATGGGTGGAACGGGATGGCGTTGCTCTGAATCAGACACACCAGGAGCATCGTCACTACCACCCATTTGACAAGGAATTGCCTAAGCCACCTGCGGAGACATCATGAGCGGTTACTTTGGCATTTTGCGATCTGACGGCAGCGAAATTCAGCCCGGATTGTTGCCGCGGATCGCCGAAGTTCTTCGATTTCGCGGATCGGATGGCCAACACAGCGAGACTCGGCACGGAGTCGGCACCTGCTTCGCCTATCTTGCCACCGGTCCGGCCACTCAAGCAGCGAAGCAACCTGTTGTCGCCGGGGAAAATTGGCTCATCGGCGACATTCGCCTGGATGCGCGCCGTCAGTTAATCGATCGACTGCAGTCGAAGGGCAGTTATCTCTCTCCCGATCCCTCAGATGAAGAGCTCCTTTTGCGGGTGTGGCAGGAGTTGGGCGAATCCAGCCTGCAAAGTCTCTGTGGCGATTTTTCCTTTGCATTGTGGGATCGTGGCTGTCATTCCCTCTTTTGTGCCCGAGACTTCGTCGGTCCCCGCCCGTTCTACTACGCACATCGCCGGGGTCTTTTTTGTTTTAGCAATACCCTTGCCGCCCTTCGCTTGGTTCCTGAACTCTCCGCTACGCTAGACGAAGATTTTGTTGGTGAGTTTCTTCTCCACGGCTATTGCGCGGACCTCTCGCGCACGGTTTACGCTGATATTCGCCGACTTCCTGCAGGTCATCTTCTTCACTACAAAGATGGAGTGGTCCGGACCAGGCGTTTTTTGACCCTTCCCATCGAAGAACCCCTTCGCTTTAAACAGTCCGAACAGTATCTGGAAGCCTACCGTCAGCTGTTACGCGAAGCGGTGCAAGACCGGTTACCGCACGGCGCGACCGCTCTATACCTGAGCGGTGGACTTGACTCTGCTTCGGTGTGCGCTGTAGCTTCGCAACTCGCCAAACAGCGCGGAGAACTAGACAATCTGAAAGCCTTCACGGTGGACTGGCGTCCCCACATTCCTGACTCCGAACCTTACTTTGCCACCCTATCTGCCACTCATCTCGGCTTGGCGCACCAGATCCTCGCAGAGCAAGCAATCGAGCCATTCGCCAAGATCAGTGGGCCGTCGGGCCTTCTTTCCGAGCCAAGTTCCGAGGCATTCTTCTCTCTTGCCCAAAAGCAATGTTCTGACATCGCCAGGCACTCCCGCGTCGTACTCTCTGGTGATGGTGGTGACGACATCCTCATGGGCCAATCCTGGCCGTATTTCGTCCATCTTTGGAATTCCGGCCAGCGAACGGGACTTGCCCGAGCACTCTCTAGCTTTATTTGGGAGCACCAATCACTTCCACCTTTGAGAGCGGGGCTTAAGGCTAAATTCCAGCGGTGGTCTGGTCAATCAGATAAATGGAAAGGCTACCCGGAATGGCTCAATCCGGACTTTGAACTGCGTTGCAAACTCCGCGAAAAGTGGGTGAACATCCTGCCGAAACCAGATCAGCGGCACCCGATCCACCCGAATGCCTATTCAGGGCTGCATGGCGGCTACTGGTCCACTGTTCTGGAGAGCGAAGACGCCAGCAACACCCATTTTGCTCTCGAAACGCGTGCACCATTACTGGACCTGCGAATCCTCCGGTTTTTGCTGCGAATCCCTCCTGTGCCCTGGTGTGTCAACAAAGAGCTCGCCCGTCGCAGTATGCGAGAGTTTCTCCCCACGGAAGTTCTGAATCGCCCCAAAACACCACTCCTTGCTGATCCTCTCGAAGCCTGCCTGCAGACTGGCGAAGGGCTCCCAAAAGCTCCGGAGCCGCCACCGGCGACCATGCGAAATTTTGTTGACATGGATAAATGGAGAGCGACCTTAAAATACTCGAAGGGTTACACTTCTGGGCCAAATCTGTTTTCCTTGGCTTTCCTTAGGTGGCTAAAAGACGTTGAAAATGAGGAAGGGATTAAGTAAAGTGTTACGCGAGGGGCGTGAATGAAGCAGCCGTCGAAGAGTACTCCGAAGAAGCTGTATCAGTCTCCAAAGCTGCTTGTTTACGGCGATTTAACGGAGATGACCAAATCCACCGGCAGAGTTGGAAAAATTGACGGTGGACGCCTTCCGAATAGACGCCGAACTGGCCGCTGAACTCCGCCCACAAGTTTCAGCGAGCAGCTAACACCAATCTCCTGTGAATCATTCCTACCGAGCATACGGTCTGGGATTTGTTTCTTCGGTAAAGTTCGCAGCATTGGAGCAAACGTTCGAGCGAGCTCCCTGCTGTGACTTTCGCTTCGAGGCCGGGCCTGAGCCAGACTGGGCCAAATTTGGAACTAAGCTTTCTTCTCGCATTCTTTCCCATCTGCCAGAATCTCAGGAAACTGCGGATCCATCGTTTGTGCTTACCGCGCATGGAAATGCGGAATGCTTTCAATTGGCTTATTCGGACGGCACGCGATTTGTTGTCGACGGCTGCGCCGAGCGTGTGTGGGGAACCTTTGAGCCCCCTTTGACGCCAGAGGACCTCGCCACATACTTCCTCGGGCCCTTGCTGGGTTTTCTCCTGCGCTTGCGCCACGTGACCTCGCTGCACGCCAGTTGCGTGGAAATTTCAGGTCACGGGATCGTCATCTGCGGTGAGGCTGGATTAGGAAAATCGACGACCGCTGCAGCTCTCGCTCTTCGCGGCTTCCCGGCACTCAGCGAAGATATTGTTCCATTGAAACGTACAAACGAGGGATTTCAGGCCGTGCCGGGCTACCCGCGCATATGTCTGTGGCCCGATGCTGTATCCAATCTGCTTGGATCAGCTCAGGCACTTCCGCTGCTTACACCGGTCTGGGAGAAGCGTTTTCTTGCTCTTGATGGGACCCGCGCCAAGTTTTCCGGGCAAGAATTGCCTCTAGGTGTGATCTACATGCTTGCCCATCGTTCTGACCTTGCGGCCGCGCCTTTGGTCCAGCCGATCAGCGCTCGTGAAGCTCTTCTAGCTTTGGTCCAAAACACGTATATGAACTGGCTACTGGATCGGGAGCAACGGGCCGTGGAGTTCGAATTCCTCGCCCAACTTGTGCAGCACGTCCCGGTGCGCCGGATCGTTCCTCATTCCGATCCCAAAAGGCTCAGCGCTCTGTGTCAGCTCCTCGTAAGCGATGCGCAAACACTTTTAAGCTCGTAACGAAATCACTGGCAGCTACCGCACAGGTTCGCTTCTCGCTGCACATGTCCTTTGCTTCCCGAGGTAAACTTGCCTCAATGAAGGATCGTTCGCAAATTTCCACAACGCTGCCTTACGGTATCGCGTCAATCGCGAAAGAATGGGAACTGCTCCAATTGTGTGCTTCGCCGGGATCCTCAAACGCGTTAATAGCTCATTCCGCGGCCGCTGACCTGGATTGGAATGTTTTGTTGGAGTTGGGCGAAGAACATGGCGTACTTGGAATCCTGGCTTTGCGTCTGCAGCAATCCGGCTTCGCTGACGTTTCGCTCGCCTCTCGCGAAAAGTTACAAGCTCGCATGCGCGCCCAACATCTATTTACGCTAAGTATGACGGCTGAATTATTCCGCATTCTCCAAGATTTCTCGGCGCATGGTATGGACGCGGTTCTTGTCAAAGGTCCTTTGGTCTCTTTGCTTGCCTATGGAGATCCCGCTGTACGCAGTTACGTCGACCTGGACCTGCTGGTTCGTCACCGAGATATTCTCGCCGCCTCGCGCCGAATGATTGAACTTGGCTTTGACACTGACATCCCTTTGAACGTCATTGAATCTGGTAAAGTTCCCGGTGAATATCTATTCAAGCGCCTGGGGACCTCTCAAATCGTGGAACTCCACACCGAGCGCACCTTCCGCTACTATCCGCGTCCCATGCCATTGGAAGCGCTTCTTGCCCGGCAGCGACTTGTACGTCTCGACGGCCGCGAGATACCAACCCTCAGTCTTGAAGACGAATTTGTTCTCAACTCCATTCATGGTGCGAAGCACTTCTGGGAACGCCTGATGTGGGTCGCCGATGTTGCTGCCATCGTGGCACGCCACCCGGAGATTGATTGGTACCGCACACGGCAGGCAGCCGAGGAAGTCGGCGCAGCTCGCATGCTGCGCGTCGCACTGCAACTGGCGGAAACAATTCTGCAGGTTCCTCTACCGGCTCCCATGATGGATGAAGTAAGGCGCGACGCAACTGCGCTGAAACTCTGCCGGCAAATTGAACGATGGCTTCCCAGTGCTGGCTATGAGCCACCGGCCCTCCTGGATCGGGTCACTTTTCGGATGCGGATGAGAGGTGGACTGGCTGGTGCCAGCTATCTGCTGCGCCTGTCGTTTTCCCCCACCGAAGAAGATTGGGTGGAAGGCGCCGAGGATCGACGTTCTGGATTTTGGGACGCTGTTCAACGCCCACTTCGCCTCTTTCGCAAATACCGATCCAACCATTGAGGGAAGTATGAGCGACGTGGTGTCACCTTGGGTGACTCTGGCAGCGGTTCTCGGCTAGAGGTTCGTGCGCTCGCTCCGCACGTGAAGTTCTTTTTTCACTTTTGCAGGCAATGGCACATCCAACGACAACTCGCTTTTGTTCCGCAATAAGCCGATCTTTATCGGCTTTTCTTCGTTCGTCGCTTTCAACATTTCGCGCAATTCGCGGACTTGACGAATACGTTTTCCATTCACGCTAGTGATCACGTCGCCAGCCTTAATTCCAGCTTTTGCTGCTGGAGAATCGCTGAACACGGTGCGAACCAGCACTCCCTCTCCATCGGGTGCACCGAAGTATGCCCCGAGGTCACCCCGTAGGTCTTCCGCATCGATGCCAAGACGGGGTTGTGCCAAGCCAGGGATTCCAAACGCATTCAATTCGCCCAATTCCGCTATTTCCGGTAACTCGGGAGTTTCTGGAACGCGAAATGCGAATGTACCCGGCGTCATGGGCACGCGCATCATTCCGCCCATGCGAGGCAATTCCTGTTGGCCAAGTGTCACACTGATGGTTTGCTGCCGCCCGTCGCGCACTATGATCAATTGAGCTGCGCGTCCGGTCGGTATCTCGCGAATCATGCGGCGAAACTGGGCGGTTCCTTCCACTCTCTGTCCATTCAATTCCGTGATGACATCGTTCTCTTTTATTCCAGCCTTTGATGCCGGACTGTCCGGGACGATTTTTCCCACCAGCACGCCGCGTTCTGCCGGTAGTTTGAGTTGCTTAACTTTTTCCGCGGTCACTTCGTTGGTCTCCACACCCAGCCAACTGCTGCTGGCGATACGCACTTCTACTTTCTCGTCTTCCGGGCCTTCGATACGTTCGATTTCCTGCGCGTTTTCCCATGTTTCTTCTTCATTTTTCACGCTCTCTGAGACCTGTTGCGCCCGATCCGCGATGAGGCGCAGCTTCGCCTGCACCATTTCCTTTGCGCACTTGTCAACGTCCTGAAGTTTTGCCGAGTTACCAGGGAGAGCGGCCAGAGCGATAGCAAGTCCCCCCAGGGAGAGGGAAATCCAGATATTTCGTTTTGTCATGTGCATCTCCTTCCGTCTTTTAGACGGAGGAAATGCTAAATGGCTGCTTTCAATTCCACTACGCGAATCGCCCCGTTCACCGTCCCCAGGTGGATTGGAACGCCGACGCCCCGGCCTAACCGACCGTGCAACACGCGAGGCTCATCTTCACCCATCATCCGAAATGGCAAGTCGGAGGAGAAACTCCCGTTCCGGCAGCGCGCTTCGAGACTTGCTTTCGTATCCGCAGGGATGGCCAGAAGCACCGACCCGTTCGTCGTTTCCGCCACCGCCCCGTGAGCGTCCGCGGCATGTTTCCATTCCATGTACACGTCACCATTGGTTGTGCGGGCGTGCACATTTCCGCTGCCGCCATAAATCTCGATGTTGCCGTTCACAGTGTGGAGATCACCAATGCCCTCGGATTCCGTTACGCTCAGCGTCCCGTTTACGGTGCTCAGATGATTCAAGTGAGCGTGCCGAGGAACATGGATGGTATAATCCACCGCTACCTCCACGCCACCCTCTTCCGGATAGCGCGTAGAAATCGATAGCGCATCCGGCTTAGCGTCCACATCAATGGAAACCTGGTCGAGCGCGGACTCCTTGTCCTGCGTAGTCTTAACTGCGCGAACTTCCACCACATCTTTGTCCCACGCCTCAATGCGAACAGTACCGTTCACATTCTTCAAGTCAAATGAGCCATCTGACTTCAGCGGATAAGTTGTTGTAACTTCCTTTGTCACGGCGCGACACTCGGCGACTGCGGCGAACGAAGTAACCAACAACAGTGCGAGGCCAATGTGCTGGTATGCGGAGCGAACCATGGTACTGCCTCCTTCCTAAACTTCCGACCGAACCCCAGAGCCACGAACCAAAGCCTAGCCTGACTACCAAAATGGTATCCCACTACTCTACCGGAGTTGAAAATTAAACGTAACCGTAGAAATAACATCGACCTTTTTCCCGGCATACTCTTCAGGAGTGGCCCGCCATTGCTGAATCGCCGACGCCGCGGCTTCCACCAGCGCGGGCTCGCCCTCCAACACCTTTTCGACCACCAGTGATCCGTCTGTCTTCATCCGCACTTGCAGTCTGACCACCCCTTGCAGGCCAGCGCGGCGTGCCAGTTGCGGATAATCCGGGGGCGGAGAAACCAGCAGGTGTTTCTTAAATTCGTCGGGGTCCTCATGGATGCCACCCATGAACTTGAATTCAAACCAGCTCACCCAGGATTGCCAATCGCTTTTTGATTCCTCTTGTCCGCCATTTGTACCGTCCGCTTGCGGCCGCATGGGCTGGGCGCTTACGCTAACCTGTTCGTATCCCGCTTCGCTCAATTTTCGGGCGATGCGCGACCGCTGTTCCTCCAATAGCGCGTTCCGCAAGGCGTTGTCTGCATCCAGATACTGCAAACGGATTTTTCCGGTGGTCGTCCGCAGCTTCAGAACTGCACCGCCTCCATTCAATGAACCGAGCGCGTGTGCTTGTCCATTCTGGCGTATCTTCATGTTTAACGGCAGGGAAGGATCGGCTTCGATCCGCTGGATGCCTCCATTTTCAACCGTGGCATCAATTGTCGCCGCAATATCCCGGGGCAAGAATACGACGATGTCCCCTGTCCCCGTGGCAAGTTGCGAGGGTCCCGGCAAGCGGACTGGACGTACCTTGTCTGCTGATTCCGGATTGATCCACGCGGTTATTGACCCATCTCCGGTTTCTGCGTGGACCGTGTTCGTGATCCGGGTCAGACAAATGCTGCCGCCGCTTGTCTCCACTTCCATTGGCCCGGCAACATAAATGACCCGGATTCCACCGCCTCCGGTCTGCGCATGAACTGAACCGTGGACCTCTCCAAAATCAATCTGGCCGCCACCGGTTCGCACCGCGACGTAGGAGCCCGCCTCGCCCACGGTGATGTTTCCTCCATCGGTTTCCAATTGGGCAGTCCCTTTGATATGCCCCGCGCGAATGTGCCCTCCCCCGGTTCGCAGCTTCGCGCTGCCTGCAATATTCCCCACCAGTACATGTCCCCCTGCTGTGTAGGCGTCCAGATCGCCCGAGACATCCTGAACCTTTATGTGCCCGCCTTGAGATTCCAGCTTTGCCACCAGACGGTCGCCCGGAGCCGATGGCACGCCGTGATAATTAATGCGCCCCGTGGTAATGTTGCCACCTTCGGTTTGCAGCAGAACCCGTCCACCAATATCCGCCGTCTGGATATCGCCGGCTCCTGTCGAGATTTCAAGATTGTAGTTGGCGGGAACGCTCACCACGTACTGTACCCAGAATTGGGCATGATTTGTGTGCGAAGGCAACGCGCCGGTAAGTTCCACGCCGTTTCGTGTCGTAGCAGCGGAAAGCGCGTATGCATCCAACAAGTTTTTTCCGGCTGACCCACTTGCATCCGTTTCCACGCGTACAGAGTAGTGCACCATGGGTGGAGAGCCGGGTGCTAGGGCTTGAATCTCTACCGAACCCAGGTCGGTCCTTACGTGCAGCGTTAATCCATCAGTGGTAGGAAGGGAACCCGCACGCGTCGCGCTCTGACGAGCGCTTCCAGGCTCCGCGGCACTGGTTGAGACAAGCAGCAACAAGAGGCCGGCGAAAGCTATTCCTGAAACTGGACGGTAGCGCCGTCTCACATTTTTATATTTGGAAAGCCTCATCGAAACCGTCATTCCCACCAAGTTAGCTTCACGACGCAAAACTCTCTGTTACTACTTCTTAGTGTTCCCGGCGATCGCTGATCTCTCTCAGTGCCGCAGCACTCTGCAACCTTACATATCGGCTGGGATCGTTCTGTTGCAACTGTTCCAGCGTTTGAATCATGTACGCCATCGACTGTTCTGGTGTTTTCTTCCCCGCCATCGCCGGATGCATATTGCCAGGAACTTGCGGCATCTCGCCTTCTTCTGGCATGGGAGGAATCATCTCGTCGTTCGATTTTTCCAGTGAACGCACTAGCAGGTTAACTGCTTCCACGCGAACGCCCGGATTCGTGTCGTGCTGCAGGGCTTCCAGAAGTGCCTCGCGTACCGATCCATCATCTGTAGAATCACGAAGGGCTTCCAGTGCCTTCAACCGTACCGCCGGATTCTGATCCTTGCGCGCCGCTTCCAGCAATGCACTGCGAACTTCCTTGTCCTGCGAACGTGCCCTCAATGCATCCAGGCAATCCAGCCTGACGCCGGAATTGAATTTCTCTCCATTTTTCACTACATAAGTCAGAACGCGCCGGACGTCGCTATCATCCAAACTGCCCGTCAGCACCACCGGTTGCTCGGCACTCAATTGCAATCGCACATTCTGCTTTCCGTTCGAGGGTGACGGCGTCAGATTGATTCCGGCAACCGCCATCTTGGAGAGTTGGTCATCGGTAAGCTGCGTTCCGGGGCGGACATTTACCGCCTGATCCAGTCCAAGTGGCTCTGTGCGACTGGCAAACCACTGCCCAGATTGCGCTCCAAGCACCAGTCCCAGAAGTACAAGTGCCGCGCCACTCCATGCCGGGTGCACAATCATCCAACGGCGGAACCATGCAAACCGCAGCGTCTCATCCTTCACAACCGGCCGCGCCAGATCATCTAGTTTTTCGGCTAGTTCGCTCCTGCACTGCGCCAGTACTATTCCACCGCGATCCAATTCGTCCGCATCTTGCGGCGCCGCGGCCAATGCCTCACCAAAAATCCGCTCTTCCATCAGTCGCGTCCGACAATTCTCGCACTTCGCTATATGTTGATCCACCGCGGACCGTTCGTACTCTTCCAACTCATCACAAACATAAAACACAAAAAGCTCGGTAATTTCGTCGCAGGTCATTTTCTTTCCCAAGCTGATCATCGCAGCACGCTCAAGTCTTGTCGGAGCTTCCGAGTGGCACGAAACAGCGAATTCTTTACGGTTTCTTCACTCGTGCCCAGGGCTTCACCAATCGCGCGCAACTTCAATCCTTGGTAGTGCTTCATCTCAAATACCACCCGCTCTCGCGGCGACAGTCGTAGCATCGCCGTTGCCAGGCGCGCCTTTATTTCCTGGCCGACTAGATGCTTCTCCGGATCGAGGGTAGGGCGATGCTCCTTCTGCCGTTCAAAAAAATCTGTGCTGCCTTCTTCATATTTTGCAGGGTGGAGTTCAGGGGCTTGATCCTCGGGCCGGGCCTTGCGTCGACGCAGGTGATCCAGGCAGACATTGGTAACGATGCGGTACAACCAGGTGTAGAAGCTGCATTCAAAACGGAAGCGGTGGAGATTGCGGTAAACCTTGAGGAAGGCTTCCTGATAGACATCGCGGGCGTCTTCGGTCCGCTTCATCAGGTTCATGGCCAGCCTCAATACATCTCGGTCGTAGCGCTGCACAAGCTGTTCAAAGGCAGCACGGTTTCCCGCCTGCGCCTCTAGCACCAGGTTCCGATCATCTAGGTCGGCCAAAGAGTTCACCGTAGCCAAGGCTGCCGTTGGGACACTGGCCTGGCTGGTCTGATCCGCTAAAGCAAGAGCCCATTTTATGAATGGCATATTCGCTTTCTCTTTGCCAGCTATTGCGTAACTCTTTACACCTAAATATTTTAGGGGACTGGCATGCCGTAGAAGTGCGCTGCCACTGCCGCTACAAGCTTTGACGCTCTCCCCCAAAATTCGTAAGCACTCCTTATCCTCTCCCAGCCCAGGAAAACCGCCTCGTGCCTACTTAGATGCCAGCAAAACTAAAACGAACTACCACCTAGCAGTACGGATAAAACCCCGGGAATGTTTCCGGCTGATCCGTTTCCCGCTCAGGAAGTTGCTGTAACTCTCTGAGCCGGCTGCGTTTTCCAGGTCACCAAAGGCCACAACAGAAGCAGAGCCAACGCTCCGGTTACGAGGTAGCCTTGCGTTTGGTAGAACTTGTTTGGCTGGGAGAGTAGTTCGAATGCTCCGGTGAGCAATCGGGTGGAGGCGATCACCAGAAACCAACCCAGAGGATTGAATCGCGCCACCTGTCGCATGCCAAGCACCACGACGCCGAGCCAGATCGCTGCCCCGAGGAACTGCTCAACAAAATCAAGAGACGATCCCCAATTGGACACACTCGAGGCTGCCACCGCCAGAAACAGCGTCAATCTTAGCCAGCGCACACGCAACTCCGCTGCCAGGAACGCCGATGCGAGTGCCATCAAGCCAGTCAGGAACAGTCCGATTTCAACGCTGCTCCCTATAATTGCAGCCGCGGGATACAGGGCGTCAAGCGCCGTCCCGAAAGAAGCAGGGGAGTCACGGTGGACCGCCGGCATCCACGACTCCGCTGCCTCTATGACTCGGTGCAACCCAATCAGCAGGGCTGTGCCACCCATACCAATCCAGAACGCATCACGGTAATAATTGCCCGGCATGCCCGACCACGTCGGAATGCACTGCTCCCCATAGGCGCGGGATGCAAAATCCCAAGCCAAACCGAATACCAGGGCAATTCCGCCCATCACGAAGCCGGCCCGGATAATCGTGACGCCGATCTGTGTACCCAGGAACAATCGAAACGGGAACGCGGTCTGGTATTGGCCTAGCATATCCGTAATTCCATTTCCGAGAAGAAAGCTGATTCCAAACGCTGCTACTCCTACGGCTCCCCACGACACCACCCGCCGCCATGGTACCGGCACTGGTTGTGTCTTGATTCGCTTGAAATAAAAAACAATTACAGTCGTTGCCAGTCCCGCGTACAGCACGATCCGGCCAACGAAGAAAAGGGTTCGCAGGAGGGTGTGTTGCTCCTGTTCACGCTCGAACGATTCCGGGATCTTGATGTAAGTCCGGTAGTTTACCGCCTGGTCTCCCAAAACCTGCAGTTCCATCCGGGCAAACGCGTGATCCGTAGGATCTTTCTCTCCGCTTTTTACCAAATCCAAAGGATTGTCCAGTTGCCATGTCAAGGTATGATCGGTGCGGTTCGGACGCTTGTCCGAAGAAGAATCCACCAGATTCCATGCGCTCAGATCAATCTTCTTCTGCTCCCGCAAGAACTTGTCGGCAATTGCAATGGCGTCCTGTTTCGTGAGCGTTGCTCCCTTTGCTGCTTGCGGCAGAGTATGTCGATACGCATGCAGCGAGCCATCCGGCTTCAGCGTTACCGCATATTCTTCCGGGTCGGAATCTTTGAAATAGCGCACCAGCCAAAGTGCACCCGGCGCGCGCTCGGCATAGATCTTGTTGATCTCCGCCACAGGAATCCTTCTACGGAGATACTCGTTCGTCACCGGATCCATCTTTTGCACGAACTCGGCAACCTTGTAGTAATTTTTCGGCTCGAGCCCGTGTTCTCGAAGCGCAGAATCGGCGAGTTCAGCCGCTTGCCGCGAATTTATTGACAAGTGCAAGTAATCACCAATATGTTCCCGCTTTAGTTTCCAACCTGCCAAGCCCCCAACGATCAGGCACACGGCCAGGAACCCTATGCTCCCCGCGGCCAGAGGATCGTAGTTCCGCTTCGTCATGCTTATTTCAGGACCTGCTACTCGCGCAAACTCGATCCCTGGAATGGGCTGTGTGCGATTCAAAAGATTCTCAACAGTTTCGAAACGTCCTTGCCGTAAATACTTGATGCCCGAATATGCCAGTGGAATAACCGCCGCTAGTGCCACCACCGTCCCGGACATGCGGAAATACACATTGTCCGAGCGGATCAGCAATAATCCCACTAGCGATGCGTCCACGGTGTAATGCCACACCAGTGTTGCCACAATTCCCCAGCGCAATATCACATATCCGGCGACGATACCGATCAATCCCACTTCCAGGCCACGGATGTAAGCTGGTTCCTGCGGATAATTACTATGCAAAAACCCCCATAAAAAAGCAGGGACAAACACGGCGATCCATCGGAATCGAGTCAGTCGCGCAATGAAAGGAATCGCGAACAGGCGGAATAGGAATTCCTCACTTGTCGCGGCCGTGATGCCGATCGCCGCCCCACTGATCCAAGGAAAAACCGTACTTGCTGAGTTTTCGTAGTTTAGTTCCTGCGGCGCCCATACTCCCAGTTTGCTGCCGATCATGTAGAACGCCACAATGAAGCCGATGTGTGCGGCCGCCATCGAAATCCCGACGACTGCGGAAGAAAAGAATTCTTTGGAGCGAATCCCGGCGAGCGTAAAAGCTTCGCTAAGTCGTAGGCGATCCGGTTGTGAACCCCGGTACAGAATTTCTCCCGCAGGAAGAATAAGCGTAACCGTAAGTCCCGCCGTAACCAGCGCCCCGAACAGCGCATATCCAATTTGTGAGGCGATGAAACTTACATACGAATCCGTGGTTCTGTATTGTGCCGCCCACAAAGGCCAGCCATTCAAGCTCTGCAAAAACATTAAGACCGCCACAACAACGCCAACCCCGACCGGCACCCGCCAGGAGACTTGGTCTTTTCTGGAGAGCACTATCGCAATCCACGCCGCGGCAATAATCAGAAACATGTAAGGCACCGCAAACACAAACGCCAGCGTGTCATTCCCGTTTCTCAGCCGCCGGTAATTCAGCGTCCAAGCTTCGGGCACTTGCAAAAATTCCTTCGAATCCCCGATTTCGCTGCCGTTCAATCCCACTTCCAGCCGGTACGGTGCTTCTTTCGCCTTAAATCCCTTTCGCTCCCACGTGAAGGACCAGTCCACTCGATTCGGGCGCGTTTGAGAATTCGCTTCCTCCTGAAGGAATTCCCACTTGTTAAGATCAATTCCTAATTTCTGCTGCAAGAATTGTTCGGCTTTCGTCCGAGCCTCCTCGCGATTTAGCGAGGTCTCAGCCCGAGTCTCCTCCAACTTGTGTTCATAAGCCACCACCTTACCCGCCGGGTTAACGCGTACCTGGTATTCCTCCTCCTGCATCGGTCGGAAAAAACGCACTTCCCAATACCAGATATTCAGCTCGCTCGACATCACCTGGTTCGCCTGTTGCAACCCCAATTCGCGTTCCAGATAGGTCTTCGCTCCCTCGTCCACTTCGAACGTGATTGCCGATTGATAACCCCGAAGATTTCCACCCATCCCCGCGACGAACTGTTTTGCTCGAGCCTGCGCCTCAGCACGTGGAATTTTGAAATCGACGGATGCTTCCGGAAATGCCCGGAAAAAATAACGGTGCGCAAACCACACACCAACGATCCCAAGTGCGATCCATAGGAGCAAGGCTCGCTTCTCAGTCCCCGTCAATCGTTCTTCCGGCAATGCTGGCTCCCCAATCCGGCCTGTTTCCGCCGCCTGCGCTTTCCACTCTAGTCATACCCATGCCCACTGTGCAAGTTTCACGAAAAGCGCGCCTTACGGGAGAATGGTATAAAGAGGATAGATGGCTATCCGTCTGCAAACCGAAGTGCGCATGGTCAAAGGCGTTGGCCCGCAACGCGCCGAACTGCTTGCCAAGCGCGGAATCTTCACACTGGAAGATCTGCTCGCTTATCTGCCATTTCGCTACGAAGATCGTATCCATTTTGCCAAAATTAAAGACGTTCAACCCAATAACACTTACACTTTGCGCGCGCAGGTCATGAGTGGCCAGGCCGTTCGCGGCCTGCACGGACGCGATGCCATCTATCACCTTCTTGTGCAGGATGACTCCGGCTCTTTGCCCTGTAAATTCTTTCACGGCGGCTATCTCGAAGGCCGTCTCAAACCCGGCCAGCAACTTATCCTTCACGGCAAAGTGGAAATCGACAAGTTGCGCCCTGCGCGCCGCGAGATGGTCAATCCGCACATCGAAATTATCGGCACGAACGAGGTTGATTCCACCGAAGCAGGCCGCATTGTTCCCATTTATGAATCGGTAGGCACGTTTGGCTCGCGCATGATTCGTCGCGCCATCTATGCCACTTTGCAGGATCTCGATCAAAATATTCCCGATATAATTCCCGTTACACTGCTTGAAAAGCTTAGATTTCCCAGCCGTCGCGACGCCCTCATCCACACGCATTTCCCCTTGCCGGATGAATCGGTCGAAGCCCTCAATCTATTCCGCTCTCCCGCGCAGCAGCGCATGATCTTTGAAGAATTTTTTCTCTATCAACTTAGCCTGGCTCTAGGCCGCCGCATCACACGCAAGGAAAATGCCATCGCTTTCCGCGTACGCGAAGATAAAGTGCGCGAAGCACTTAAACGCATTCTTCCCTTCAAGCCCACTGCCGCGCAGAAACGTGTTCTCGCAGAAATCGCCGCCGACCTGGAAAAACCTGTCCCGATGAACCGCCTATTGCAGGGCGACGTGGGCAGCGGCAAAACCATCGTTGCTCTACAAGCTGCCGCAATTGCTATCGAAAACGGCTGCCAAGCCGTCCTTATGGCCCCTACGGAAATCCTGGCTGTGCAACACTACCTTTCCGCGCGCCGCGTGTTTGCGCCCGGCGGTTACCATGTCGAATTGCTCATTAGCGGTCTCAAGTCTGTCGAAAAAGGAGCCGCTCTCGATCGCATACGCTCCGGCGCAGCAAAGCTGGTCGTCGGCACACACGCGCTCATTGAAGACAACGTCGAATTTGCTCGCCTCGGCTTCGTTTCCATCGACGAGCAGCATCGTTTTGGGGTTCTGCAACGCAAGCGATTGATGGACAAGGCTGCGACACGGGGGCACGCCCCGCATGTTCTGGTGCTCACCGCCACACCGATCCCGCGCACACTGTCGCTGACTCTTTATGGCGATTTGGAGGTTTCCGTCATTGACGAACTCCCTCCCGGCCGCACTCCCATCGAAACACGGATGACCACGGATAAGAATCTCTCCAGTGTCTGGGAATCAGTTCGACGCGAAGCAGAAGCCGGTCGCCAGGGCTACATCATCTATCCGGTCATCGAGGAATCGAAGCTCGAGCTGAAAGCTGCCATCGAAGAGTACGATCGACTATCCAAAACTGTGTTTCCGAAGCTAAAAGTGGGGCTTCTGCACGGCCGCCTCTCCAGCGAAGAAAAGGAAGACGTCATGCGGCGCTTTCGCCAGAACGAAATTCAAATCCTGGTTGCTACTACCGTCGTGGAAGTTGGCGTCGACGTGCCGAACGCAACCGTCATGGTCATCGAACATTCCGAGCGCTTTGGCCTTGCGCAGTTGCACCAACTCCGTGGCCGCATCGGTCGTGGTCCGCAGAAATCACACTGCGTTCTGGTTTCGCCCACGCGCATAACCAGTGAAGCCCGCACCCGCCTGGAGACCATGGTTCGCACCAACAACGGTTTCGAAATCGCAGAGACTGATTTGCTTATACGGGGACCTGGCGAATTCTTCGGCACACGGCAATCCGGTGAACTCGGTTTCCACGTCGCTAATCCGTTGCGCGACAAAGAATTGCTCGAACTCGCGCGTAAAGAAGCTTTTTCTATCGTCGAAGAGCCCTCACAAAAGGAGAATCTGCAGCGAATGCTTCGCCTTCTGCCACCCCAATGGCAGCGACGCTACCAGCTCGCCCACGTTGGCTGAACCCTGCCAGACACTATGCGCGTTATTGCCGGAACATTTCGCAGTCGTCAGCTAAAGAGCCTCAGGGGGCTTGCGCTTCGCCCGACTAGCGACCGGTTGCGAGAAACGCTTTTCAATATTCTCGCCGATCGTATTCCCAATTCACGTTTCATCGACATTTTTGCCGGAACCGGTGCAGTAGGAATCGAAGCCATCAGCCGCGGCGCGAGCGAAGTCGTCTTCATCGAGAACCATCCGCCAGCCGCTGCACTTATTCAGAAAAATCTCGATTCCTTGGAAATACATTCCGGGGTAAGAGTTCTTCCTCTCGATGCACTGCACGGGCTTCAAAGAATTTCTTCAACGCACAAACCTGACGCGCTCCCGTACGACTCTATTTTCCTCGATCCTCCCTACGCCGCCGCTGATGAATATCGTCGTGTCCTGGAAGTTCTCGGCGAAGCTCCGTTTCTCTCCGATGGCAGTCTGGTTATCGCAGAACACCGCCGCGACTTTGAGCTTCCTGAACAATTCGGCCATCTGGCGCGTGTTCGACTGCTCCGTCAGGGCGACGCCTCGCTCAGTTTTTTTCGTTACACCATTCCGTTCGGGTAATTTCGATACCCGGGAAACCTCCCCACGCCTCTGCTCATCTATACTAGTTCGGGCAACAGGTCTGTCATCCCCGGCACAGCCGCCCGCGATATAATTTAAGGAATCATGTCGAGCGCCTCTCATCCCAATCCTTTCGATCTGCTTGGCCAGTCGGAGCTGTACGTGTATCCAGTGCACCTTGCCGGCAGAGCGGAACCAAAGCTCGAAATTGCGTGGAACAGCTATCACAGCAATTTTCTTAGCGGCATTACTGTTTTCTTTCAACGCATAGGGCTCGATTCGGATGCCCCGCCGTCCCGCGTATTTCCCGACGTCACGCTTGAACGACGTATTCCGTCGCGCGCCATACTCGCAGCGGGTTTGTTGCACGTGGCGTTCTTCACCCTTCCTTGGTCTGATTTCGCATTTAGTCCGCCACCAAACCACTCGTTCGACAATACACAACTTGTGTGGTCGGGCCCGATCAACGATTTGCCGCTGCTGCAGATCCCCAAGAGCAAGCCGAAATCGGCGTTCCAGCAGTCCGCCGTTGCCTCTCCTTCCGACCCGGCCAACGAGGCATTCCATCCTCGACAACGCATCTATACCGATCCTGTTCGTCCCAC
Organism: Candidatus Acidiferrales bacterium; assembly: GCA_963741165.1. Taxonomy (GTDB): domain Bacteria; phylum Acidobacteriota; class Terriglobia; order Acidiferrales; family UBA7541; genus Acidiferrum. The sequence goes on from CAVUHB010000010.1 coordinate 197,237, forward strand.
GCATCCTAGGCAGACGCTCATCAATCCGGCTGCTCCTCAAGCAGCGCCCAAGCTGCTGCCCCAAATGCCCAATGTCGTCCAGCTTGCCGCTTCCCCAGTCCCGACTCGCCCGCGCGTGGAAATTGACGAAGCCGCCATCGCCAAGCTTCGCCCGAAGGCCGCGAAGCGTGTTGCCACGACCGATGCGCCCACTCCAGAATTGTCCAGTCTCTCTCAACAGACTGCCGCACTCAGCATGGCAAGTTCCAGTACGGGTCCTGCAAGACCAAGATTACTGATTAATTCAACTTCCGCGCCTCGCATCGCGGGGCGTTCACAATCCGGTGAAGCTGTGGCGCCAGAAGTTCCCCTGGGGTCGTCGGCTTCTTCCACCCCCTCGACCCTTATCGCGATCTCTGCTGATCCCGGTCCGCCCGCGCCCGTAATACCCGCACCCCAAGGAAATCTTGCGGCCCGCGTGGCGATCTCGCCGGAAGGTAAACCGGGTGCATCTGGTACTTCTCCCAAGGCTGGAACGGGTGCTGGGTCCGGTCCGGGATCGGACCCTCTAAGTTCCGGCACCAATGCGGGTAACAGTTCCGTCGGTGTTTCGATCAGTGGTGGAGATGCAAAACCAAACGCCAGCGTTTCGGGCCTCGGCGTTCCGGGCAAGCTCACGATCCCCCGGGCACAGTCGGCACTGAAGCGTCCGGTTCCAACCAGTTCCATTGAAGATCCTCCCGACCGGAACGGACCTCCCGATTTCTCTATTCTCAGTCCGGGTGCGAAACCTGAGCAGATTTTCGCCATGAAACAAGTTTATTCAATGAACGTGAATATGCCCAATCTGAATAGCGCTACGGGTAGCTGGATCGTTCATTTCTCTGAATTGCATCTTGCCGACCCCGCTCATCGCTCAGCCAATCTCACGTCGCCAGTTGCCATTCACAAAGTCGACCCGAAGTATCCTCAGGAACTCGTCCTCGAGCATATCGAAGGTGAGGTGATTCTCTACGGCGTAATTCGTAAAGACGGCAGCGTCGAGAGTATTCAAAAAGTTCGAGGAATTGATCCGCAACTTGATAGCAACTCCGTCGAAGCCTTCGCACAGTGGAAATTTCAACCTGCCACACGTGACGGAGAACCTGTCGACGTTGAAGCAATCGTCCACATCCCCTTTAAAGCGCCTGAGCGCCGCTAATGCAACTGTACTAGCACGGGGCTTCCTCGCCCCACGTCTTCACAACCTCGATTATTTTGCGTCTTGTTCTTCAACCGTCGCGTGGTGGAAAACGCCTGCTTAGAATCCAGCTTCCTGCAACTTCACCAAGGTATATAGCGTATGATTCACTGGCGTCGGCACTCCCAGTTCAGCCCCCGCTCGCGCGATATACCCGTTCAGTGAGTCAATCTCCGTACACTTGCCTCGCGCCATATCCTGCGCCGTCGACGACCGCGTTCCACTCATTTGTTCAGCAATCTTGAAGGCTCCTGCCAATGCGGCTTTCGGATCTTCCAGCCCTGGCGGTAGAATCTTTTTCCCATGCGCTACAGCCAGAACTTCATACACCGCTGATTCCACCACTCGTTTGGCATCTTCGCTGGCGATTATTTCTCCGTACGTCACTTTGCCCAAACCCGAGAGAGCATTGAGCGCACAGTTCCAAACCAACTTTGTCCACAACTCCCCGTGGATATTCTCCGTGATACGGCACGGCACCTTTGCTTGTTCCAAAAGTCCTGCAAGTCTTTCTGTGCGTTCATTTCTCGGGCCCACTACCAGATCGCCTCTCCCCAAATGCTTGACATGGCCGGGCGCCGCCATGGCCGCTGCCACGTATACCACGGCAGGCAGCGCTTCTATACCCGATGCCTCCCGAATCTCCTCTTCGTTGTTCACGCCGTTCTGTAAACTCGCAACGATCGTTGCAGGCGTCAAGTACTTCGCCAACTCCTGCGCTGCTTGAACAGTGTCGGTTGTCTTGACGCAGAACAGCACCAGCTCCGCCCCCTTCGCATCGGCGATTTCTGTGGATGCACCCACCTTCACTCTTTCTTGAAAATGTACTGTATCCAGAAACAACCCGGATTTTTTCACTGCCTCGACGAACGCTTTCCTGCCGATCATAACTACCGGGGCGCCTGCCCGCGCCAACATCCCGCCAAAATATCCACCCACTGCGCCCGCTCCAACAACAGCAACCCGAGGCCAGTTTGCTTCGCTGCCCATTGATTTCTCCTTGTATCGGATTCGGAGTCTTTCGTTCAGAAATGATTTCGCAATTCACGAAACGCCGGCACGATCACCAATTTTCCCGACCCCGCCACCACCGGCTCATGCTCCAGCTGCCACGTATTCACGTGCGGAATGTAAACCGCGTTCAGGCCTGCCTGCATCGCGGGATTGATGTCGCTTCGAGGGCTATTTCCAATCATCCAACCATAGGTCTTGACGATTTTGTGTTTATTTACCAGCGAGGCATACGTCTTCGCGTCTTTTTCTCCCACGATCTCAATCGCTTCAAAAAAGCCCTGCAAGCCGGAACGTTCCACCTTAGCAGCTTGCTCCGCCGGTTCGCCTTTCGTAAACAAAATCAGCCGGTGGCGTGTTGTCAGGTAAGCCAGCGTTTCCGGCACGCCATCCAGAATCTTCGGCGGAGTTTTCTCCAGGTCCACTACCTTTCCGTGAACCTGCGCCAGAACTTCGCGCTTGGCCATCTGGTCCGCCAATTTTAGGTACGTCTCTTCAAGCGATCGCCCAAAGCTGCGCACTCCATATCCGTATTGCCGGATATTCTTTCTCTCTGTTTCATTCAAGATATGTCGGATATAGGCACGGCTGTAGCCACACGGTTCCACCAGGCTTATGAAATCATCGATCACTTTTTCGAAAAATACATTGTTTTCCCAGAGTGTATCGTCCGCGTCGATCAGCAGGGTATTCCGTCTCATGGTTGTTGTATTGGTACCGCGGCTTACGCCGTTTTGCGCTGCCCGGTCGCCAGTTGCTGCAAAATCCCACGCGCAATCTTCTGCAATTCGCCAAACTTCGTCAAATATTCCTGAAACTCGTGATTCAGCGTTTGCGCATCTTCTGGTCCCAGTTGATTGCGCAGAATCATGTCGCGCAGTTTTACCGGATGAGGCAGCAGCGCCTCTTCCTGCAATTCTTCCAGCGCCTGATTTGGATCGTAGTGATACATAGACCGTCTCCTGGGAGTCGCTCGGACCTCCGGACGACCTCCATCTCTATTCTACGCAAAATGGCCAGAAGGGTACTGCCCAAATCGACGGGAAAGGAAATATCCTCTTGGATTTATGCAGCAGAGACGCGTATTGGTACGAACTCGTAACGATCGATCTTTGCGGCGATCCCGGTTTTGCCGCCGTCATTATTTTCCACGCGCACCACTTGCCCGTGACAACGGATATTCACGTCTCCCGCTGTAATCATCTGCTGCGGCAGGGTGAGAATAAAATCGATTTCGCTTCCATACTCGAATCTGGCCTCGGTCAGGAAATACAATCCTCGGTAGCTTACGTCTCGCGTGTGCGCTTTCAGTTCATGGCCGTTCGCATCGCGTGCCAGCACGCGCACAGGAAGGGTCATTACAAAGCGCCGTGCTTCTCGACGGTCTGACAAATCACTCATTGGGTTCCTCGGGCGGCGTTCGACCCGTGTGGAAGTTAACACCCACGGCACCAAACTTCAATGCGAAACTCCCATAATATAGCTCTAGTACGCCCCGTATTCCCCATGCCGTACTAAAACTCACACGCTCTTCGGTTGTAACGTTTCTTCAGAGGCGCTTCATTCACTTGTGCGGAAGGAACCCACAGATTGCGGGGTTTCCGATCTATTTCGAGTACAATCTGTTTGCGATTTCACCATGGAATATTCCCACGATTCTAGCAAGTTCGTCCTTGATGGCCCTGTGGGTCCACTCGAGGCTATACTCTGGACCTCAAACCGTTTTTCCCAGCCGCCAATTGCCGCGCTCTTGTGCCATCCGCATCCGCTTTTTGGTGGCACCATTCACAACAAAGTCGTCTATCAAGCCACCAAATCGCTTGATGCGCTGGGCATCGCGGTGCTCCGTTTTAATTTCCGTGGCGCTGGCCTCAGTGCAGGCGTTCACGACAAGGGTCGAGGCGAACAGGGAGACGTGCAAGCGGCCATAGATTATCTCGCTGGGGAATTCCCAGACACCCCGCTTCTCCTCGGCGGGTTCAGCTTTGGCAGTTGGGTTGGTTTGCGAATGGGATGCTCGGACCAGCGTATTTCCGAACTCATCGGCATGGGCGTTCCGGTTAACGATTCCGACTTCACTTATCTCCGGAATTGCACAAAACCAAAATTGTTCGTTCATGGTGCAAATGACGAGTTCGGTGCCCCCGGCAAAGTCGAAGAACTCGTTGCCTCAATCCCTGGTGAAAATCGATTGGTTCTAGTCAATGATGCAGACCATTTCTTCACCGGCCATCTTCCTGAATTCGATCGCGCTATCACCAATTGGCTGATCGATCGTCACCCCGAACTTATCGCCTCCTAAGCCCCTTCGCCTTTCTGAAATAATTTCCCGAATTCCTCGATTCCCGCGGGTGCAGTCGTTACTACGTTGCTGTTGGCTTCCACATGCGCGGCTCGAGACATTCCCACCAGTGCCGTCGTTATGCCCGGCGCCGAACGTGCGAATTGCAGTGCGCGTTCGCGATCATTCGACAATCCCAAAGCCTCCGCCACAAATGCCGGTAGATTCTGCGCCACCTGCCCCTGCAACAGCGAAGCGCTCCCCACCAGCGTGATTCCCAGTTCGCTCGCTGCTTCCATCACTGTCTTTACTCCGCTTTTCAAGTTCTGGTTCCCCAGCGTCAAGGCCTCCGTCATTGCCAGATTGAAAGGCAGCTGTACAAACCGGAAGCAATGCTTTTCTCCCGCTATTTCGCGTGCGATCTCGACAAGTTCCCCCAATTGCATTGCGTCCGCGACTTTGCTTTCCTGCCGAAATCCATTCCACGTCGCCATTCCGTAATATCGTATCTTTCCCTCTGTAGCAGCCTGTTCCAGAAATGTGAATGCCTCTCGTATTCGTTTTGCAAACTCCACCTTCGTCACTTCGCTCAGTTGCGTTTCCGGATTGTGCAGATAGTACACGTCAATGCAGTCCACACCGAGATTCTTCAGACTTCTCCCAAGTTGATTCTGCAGATAGCGCGGCGTCATGCAGTGGCTGCCGGCGGCGATATCCTTCGCAGTGAATACGCCCCGTTGGATATATTCTTCAAAAAAATACCGGTTCGGGTCCGTCGGTAAAGTTCCATCCGGCGTCAGATAACCGCCCTTGGTGCATACCACGATCTCGTCTCGTGAAAAACCTTTGTTCGCCACCACCTTCAGCGCTGCCCCAATATTCCTCTCGCTCCTCTGCAGGCGGTAATTGATAGCCGAATCGATTACATTAATCCCCGCCTGCACCGCAGCCACAATGGCGGCTGTGTAACTGGAATCTGTCGCGTCGTTCGGCTGACCCAAGTACGTTCCAATTCCCACCGAAGACAGCACTAACTCTTGCGCAACGCGAAAGTGTCCGTCTCCCGCCACTCCCAGGAATTTCTCAGCGTACCGCGTCGTTCCTTCATTTGTTGCCCGGTGACTCATTTCGTTTCCTCACTTTTCGCCTGCTTGCCTGTTTTTCCAGTTTCCGCGACTTCTTCTTTTTTCGGATCGAGCAGCCGCGAACAGGCTCGCAGGATCCTTCGATACGGCCAATCCTTCTCCCGAAAAAATATCTCGCCTTCGCGTGGTTGGCTATAAAACCAGCGTGTCAGCAGCCACAGATGCTCCGATAGTTCCAGTGCGCTTTGTCGCGAATTTCCCGGTGCGCTCGCTTCCTGGTTCATCACGCTTTCAAGATAATTGCGTGCCGCTTCCTCCGCTGATTTTGGCTCGCTCGTGTCTCCAAATCGCAGGTACGACGGCTCCGCCAGCCTTCCGCCGCGCACCGCATACATCCCCACCGTATGTTCTTCCGTTGTCCGCTGCAAAATCACTGCGTCGACATCCTCAATCCTTCGTGCCAGTTCCGAGCGCCCCCGCAGCGCATCGTCAAGTTTCTCTAGCTTTTTGTGGAGCGCTGCAGCTTTCTCGAAATCCAGGGCCTCACTGGCCTTGTCGCGCTCCTGCTCATACGTTCCGCGCAGCGAACTGCCGCTGGTGTCCAGAAAGGCCAATAGTCGCTGCACTTCCAAGTTATATTCATCCTTCGTACAGCCTGCAAAGCATGGCGCCAGGCACATTTTCATCTCGGAGTATATGCAGCCGGGGAAATCAGGATCGCGCCGAATCTTGATCTGACATCTTCGAACTTTGAAAAATTCCAGCATTCGCTCAGCAAACGCATCTGCCGCCCGCCTTGAAGCGAACGGCCCGTAATACGCCCCGCCGGATGGCGACCCCATTTCATCCACCACAATCCTGCGGGTTGCAAAGCATCGCGGGTACGCCTGCTTCAAATTCACTTTCAGCACCACTGGCGGGTGAAATCGCGTCAATTTCTGGTATTTCTGGGGAAAGGTTTTTCGTGCCTGCTGGTAGTACAACAGGTTCTGTTCGAATTTTGAGCCCGTCTCCCGGTATCGAATTCGTCCGGCAAACTCGCGCAGGTTCAATCGCTTGCTGGCTGGATCTGCCAAACCCAGCATCCGCTGCATGCGCCGCCGTAAATCCACGGTGCGAATCAAATACGGCTCGGCATTCTCCTCGCGCGGCTCGATCAAGCATACGGCATGGCCCGCCGGCAGCATGGAGAAAAACTCCTCGTCGCGCTCCGCCTCGAATTTCAGTCCTGCATCCAGATCCAGCACACCGTCAGGATACTAAACTCGCCCCAAAATTGCTGGCGAGCGCTGCCTGACTATTTCTCCCAGTGAGCCGTGTTGAATTGCGCAGGATCGAACACTCCGGGCTCCAGCTTCACGTCGGTGTGGATATCCGAATATTCCTCTGTGAAAACCAATTTTTCGCCGTTGTACACCTCCACCCGCGCGGCGATAAATCCCTTCCGCAATTCGCGATAATCTGTGAATCGAATATCATCTTTGCTTTTCGCATCGTGCCGGTCGGGTTGAATCAGGCGTAGGAACAGCAGCCGTTTCTTTTCGATCCAGAATTGTGTCGACAGCAAGTCTCCCTTTTCAGCTCCGACTACATATACCCGCTCACCCTTCCACTCGTCTTCATGAAATTTCGATAAATCGATTCCTTCACTTTTTAACTGTGCAAGTGTCGCATCCGGTGCCTGGCGGTAAACGTCGAACCCAAGCACGAGCAGCAGATTGAGCAGCGGGCGAGTGCCAGTCTGTTTTCCATTTTCAAAAAAGAAGGCTTTGCCATCGGCAAGAATCGCTCCATTACCCTCGCTTGGTGGCCCGATGTCGATACGAAGTTTGCCAGGCAGAATCGCTGCCTCGTACCACGTCGCAACCTTGGTGGTCCCATTCGCGTTGTAGGTCGTACTCTTCTGCGTGAACGTCATCGAGTCGTACCAGGATTGCCCGTAGCGCTCGCGCATCGCCGCCACCACGGAGTTCCCGTCTGTTATTTCCGCTGCCGTGCCCGGCACAACCCAGCAAACAACTGCCAAAGCCAAAAATAAATTCTGTTTCATGCTCATCCTCGGGTTTATCGCTTGCGTATTTTCAATTTTTCATTTCTTGATTGAAATCAGGAAACCGCGACTTCCTTGACGGGCAATCCCATGTCGCTAGAATCAACCTGCCAGCACTTAGACGCTGCTCGGGCTGAAAGCGCTCATGATAGGGAACACCATCGTCCTCTTTTTATTACTCTCCGCGCCATTCCTCGAAGCGCATTCTGACCCGCTTCACTCCGATTCCAAGCCAGCGCGGAAGTCGTGACTCTCACCAATGCACGAGCCGAGGCCATCAAAGCTAAGGACCGATCAAGGCTGGAAGCACTGCGGTCACCGACTTTTGCACTCGAGGACTGGAAGAGGGGTAGTGGTTGCTAGGGAAAAGTGGCTGGACTATCTTTTCAACCACATCAAGATCACCGATGTCCGGTCCTATCGCGATTGTTCTATCCGACGCTGATTGGCGTGGCAGTTACGACTTACTTTCCGGACCAGCCTGCAAAAACCTATCAAAACACCTTCAGCGCAAGGAGTGCACCCGTTGCGGTTGACCGCCCCAGAATCAGACAGCAGATCGTTAATCCCCACTTGGGGCTTGGAAACTCTTGTCTTTATCAATCAAAACTCTGGTCGAAGGACTGTCCTACGCCTTCTGCAGTGCCGCAACTCCGCTCACTTCCAATTCTTGCCGTTCCATTTTCATCGCGTGCCGCTCCAGGATTTTTCTCAGCAGAGAAGCGGGCCACAAACCTTGCCACGCCATCAAGATCGCGCCCTTCCAGGTCAACCGGTAAGACTCTCTATCCTTCGCCAAGCTCATATATCCGATTCTTGCCAGGCGCGGCCCGTAATTTTCCAACACGCGCACCAATCGCTGAATTTCCAGGTGCTTCGGTTCGCCCACGGCCCACAGTCCGCCGGCATACTTGTCGAGTAAGCGCCGGTGAATTTGATACAAACCTTCCGGCTTATCGATGTCCGGGAACCTGAACACACGCACCGCCGGATTTCCCGGGGTGAGTGGTAACGTCTTGTTCGTGTTTGTTTCAATTGCCATTCCGTTTGAGAAGCGCGTCGAAAACTCAAAGAAGCTTGCCACCCCGCGTGGCGTAACCACGGCAGTTACATTCGCAAAATCATTGGTCGCAAGGTTGCAGAAATACGCCACATACGTCCTCGTCTGTAGCGTTAACTCCCCGCAGTCGTAGCATCCGACGCAAGTAAACCCAAGGCTTTCGATCTCGGTAATCCGTGGGGAAACGAACTTCGCCACCTTCTCCGGCAATTGTTCTGCGGGAATCGCGATTGGGGTGACCTTTGCGGTGAATCGAAACGCGCTATGTAGTGCCACCGGTCCTGCAATATGCAAGACCCCGATAACCGCGGCTGCGTCCATCCAGAAATTGTCGAACATGGGCTGTTCTCGCGTAGGTGACGCGAATCCTCCGGTTTCCACTCCTGGTTGCTTGTTTCAAGTATTCGGCAGGATTGGGTCGTTCGGCTGGTTTTGCCGTTGTCGTGAGTACAATTTGTAATCAAGTCTTCGGTAACACGGCCAAACGTTTCTCTTGTTTTTTGAATTCCGCAAGTCCTGATCGCCAAAGCGGCCTTGCGCCGCCCGCTTACGGGTTAGTCTTAATTAATATTACTTAATAATAATAATTTCGGATTTGGTCAAACTTCGTCTACCCTTTCAACACCCACGACGCGATCACCAGTCTCTGTATCTCGCTGGTTCCCTCATAAATTTCGGTGATTCGCGCATCCCGGTATGCCCGCTCCACCGGATATTCCTTGCTGTAGCCGTACCCGCCGTGGATCTGTATCGCCTTATGCGTCACGCGCGTCGACATCTCACTGGCAAACAATTTTGCCACGGAAGCTTCCAAGCTGAATCGCCCTCCGCTGTCCTGTTTCCACGCCGCCTTGCGCACCAGCAATCGCGCCGCGTCAATCTCCGTCGCCATGTCGGCCAGCATGAATTGAATGGCCTGAAACTGCGCAATGGGATGTCCGAACGCCATGCGCTCCCCGGACCATTGCAGCGCGGCCTCAAACGCCCCCTGCGCAATGCCCGTCGCCTGTGACGCAATGCCGATTCGTCCGCCATCCAAGGTAGAAAGCGCCACCTTGTATCCTTCACCTTCGTTCCCGATCCGGTTTCCCTCGGGAACCGCACAGTCCGTGAACACCAGTTCACAGCAAGCTGTAGCGTTAATTCCGAGCTTCTTTTCTTCCTTGCCCACCTGGAAACCTGGCGTTCCTTTTTCCACTACCAGTGCCGTAATCCCTTTTTCGCCTTTCGCCGGATCGGTATTCACATAAACAATCGCTGCGTCTGCCACACCGCCATTCGTGATCCAGGCTTTTGTTCCGTTGATTACATAGCGATCGCCCTTCTTCACCGCCTTGGTTTGCAGTGCCGAAGCGTTCGACCCTGCCTGCGGCTCCGTCAGGGCATAGCAGCCAATGCTTTCTCCACGCGTAAATGGCAGCAAGAATCTCTTTTTTTGTCCTTCCGTCCCGTAACGATGAATCGGGTCGCAGAACAGGGAATTCTGCACGCTTAGGATCACACCCGTTGAAGCGCAGCACCGCGAAATCTCTTCAATCACAATCGTGTATGCAATATGGTCAAATCCCGCTCCGCCTTCCGACTCCGGAAACGCCACACCCGTCAATCCCAATTCCGCCGCCTTCCTGAACAGTTCCCGAGGAAAGTGCCCGGTCGCATCCAGTTCCTTAGCGAGCGGCCGCACTTCCGACTCCGCAAATTCCCGCACACTCTGCTGCAGCATTTTCTGCTCCTCGTTCAGTGTCAGGTTCACGGCAGCTCTCTCTCTTTCACCACAGCGAGCTCAGATGGCCAGGGCCCGCTGCAGTCTCTCGTAGGTCGTTTTTAGTTCTTCCGCGTGGACTCGCGTTTCTCCGGTCACGGTCATGAAGTTTGAGTCCCCAAGCCACCGCGGCAGCGCATGGAGGTGCAGATGACCCGCCACTCCCGCTCCGGCGGCCTTGCCCAAGTTCATTCCGAGATTCATTCCGTTGGCGTGGTACAAATTCCTGAAAATCTTTTCCATCTTCTGTCCCAGATTCATCATTTCCAGCAACGCTTCTGAATCACACAGATTCAATTCGGCCACGTGCGCATAGGGCGCCACCAAAATGTGTCCAGAGGTGTAAGGGTATCGATTTAAGATTAGGAACATCTTCTTCCCGCGGTAAACCAGCAGCGATTCCTCGTCTCTGTTACTCGCCACCGCATCGCAAAAGAAACAATCTGACTCTTTTCCGGCTGCGACCTCGCTCACGTACCGATACCGCCACGGACTCCACAGATAATCCATCGTCGAACCGCCTTCGCTCGTCAGTTCCGTTCTCAGCATAACGCACCATGCCAAAAAAAACGCCCTGATCATCTCAGGGCGTTCTCGCCAACCTAGAACCAACGTCTTTCAGGAAGCCGTCGCTTCTCCAAGAGGCTCTCCCGTCGTGTTCACGAAATCCTTTAATTCCTTGCTCGGTTTGAAGAACGGTATCTTCTTCGCCGGCACATCTACCTTCTCGCCGGTCTTCGGGTTGCGCCCAATCCTCCCGCGCCGTTGCCGCGTCCGGAAGCTGCCGAATCCGCGAATCTCAATCTTGTCGCCCTTCTGCAGGGCGTCGATGATGCTCTCAAAAATCGTCTCGACGATCGTCTCGGATTCTTTCCGGGGAAGCTCCGCCACCTTCAGTACTTCCTCTATCAGGTCCGCCTTCGTCAATGTCGGTTGCTTTGTCATCGTCCCTTTGCCTCTTCGCTCGTACTCTGGTTATTCCCCACAACCTGCTGGAGCAAGGCGAGTTAGGGGACACGCCTGTCCGGGTGCCCCCTCTTCGTATCATTAAATTGGCCTTCAGGTAAATGAATTTTCTGCTGGGCCCGGTGTTGCTAAACGAATCCGGCCCCGCGGTCCTACCGCGATGCCAACTTCTGCTTCATTGCATCGCCGATCGTTGCTGTCGCCGAGGACTTCGACGACTTGTACTGGTCGATCTCTTTCCGTTCCAGCTGCCGCACGGCTGCGCGATAGCTCAAACCAATCCGCCGTGTTTCAGAGCTGATCTTGATGATTTTGAAGTCGTATTCCTTGCCCGGTTCCAGTGGCCCCGCGCTCTTGAGCGGGCCCGTGGTCGGACGGAATCCGCCACCGCTATCGTCCCGGCGCTTGCGCTCTTCGATTTCCGTGTTGTGGCACAGCCCTTCGATGTTGTCGCCCAGCTCCACGAACGCGCCAAACATGGCGATGCGCGACACCTTGCCGCGGACCACATCGCCAACCTTATGCGTCTTGAACCAGTCGCCCCAGATGTCGTTAACCTGCTTGATGCCCAACGATACGCGGCGGTTCTCCGGATCAATCCGCAACACCTTAGCGGTAACCGGCTCGCCCTTCTTGAACACTTCGTGCGGATTCTTCACCCGGCCGGTCCAGCTCACATCCCCCACGTGAACCAAGCCATCGAAACCTTCTTCGATCTCGATGAACGCTCCAAATTCCGCGATGTTGCGAACCTTGCCCGTCACGACCGTGCCCACCGGATACTTTTCCGCAACCAGCAACCAGGGATCCGCCTGTGCCTGCTTCATGCCGAGCGATACACGACGGTCGCTTGGCTTGATGTCCAGCACCACCACATCCACTTCCTCGCCGGCCTTCACAACCTTCGATGGGTGCGTCGCCTTCTTTTGCCAGCTCATTTCCGTCACGTGTACGAGCCCTTCAATCCCCTGTTCTAGCTCGACGAACGCGCCGTAATCCACCACGCCCACAACCTTCCCCTTGTACTTGCCGCCAGCCGGATACCGTTCCGCAGCGTCAACCCAGGGATCCTTCGTCAACTGCTTCAGGCCCAGCGATACACGCTGCTTGTCCTTGTCGAACTTCAGGATGATCAGGTCCAGAGCTTGCTCCGGCTTCACCACATCATTCGGGTGCCGCACGCGGCCCCAACTCAGGTCCGTCAAGTGCAGCAAGCCATCGATGCCGCCTAGGTCCACAAACGCGCCGTAGTCCGTGACGTTCTTTACAGTACCGTGCACGATCTGGCCTTCCTTGAGGTTCTCCATCAACTCCGCGCGCTTTGCGTGCAGCTCTTCTTCCAGCAGCGCCCGGCGGCTAACCACGATGTTTCCGCGGCGGCGGTTCAGCTTGGTAATCCGAACCTGCACATCCGTGCCGATCAGTCCATCCAGATTCTGTGTCGGCCGCAGGTCATATTGCGAACCTGGCAGGAACGCGCGCACTCCGCCAACGTCCACCACTAGCCCGCCCTTGATCCGGTCTACCACTTTCGCCGTGATTGTTTCCTTGGCTTTGTACTGGGCATCAATCTTTTCCCAAGTTCGGCGGCGATACACCTTCTGGTAGGACACGATGACAAAGCCATCTTTCGACTCGCCCGTGCGCTGCACTTCAATCGTGGCGTTCGGCTCCGGCCGTGGAATCTCCGTCTCCGCAAATTCCGCTGCGGGGATCAATCCTTCGGTCTTCCCGCCAAGGTCCACGACCACGCCGTGCTCGGTGTAGGCAACAACCTTCACTTCAATCACTTCATTGTTGGTCGTTTCTGCAGGTGGCTCGCTGTACTGATCGATCAACTTGCTCATCTCTTCCGCGCCGGCTGCTTCTTCCGCAGCTGCGGCTGCTTCCGCATCGACAGCCACATTCGCCGCGTGCGTTTCCGCCTTGGCGTGGGCCTCGTCGGCGTGTACGTGCTCCGCCGCCGAGGGGGGTTGCTGTGCCGCTTCTACGGCAGGCGCAGCTCCTGTGCTCGGTGCAGTTCCGCTCCTCGTGTTGTGATCTGGATCTTGTTCTGCGGCGGCTGCGGCAGACGATACGGGGTTTTCCTGGTCAAAGAACATGTTAATCACGCCTCCGGGATTTCTATCCCTGTTTTTTGTCGAGTCAATCCTTGCGGAATCCCTACCGGGGTAATGCAAGGAGGGTTACAACGGGGCAGTACGGGACTTGCACTTCACTGCGTCGAAGTAACTCGTTAGCTGTCACTCGGATGCCGCGAACATTGGGGGTTCGCCTCACCCTAACACCTATCAAAGGATACCCGCCACCCCATCCCCTGTCAATCAACGCCCTGTTCTGGACGCTGCCTTCCTGTTTCGCAAAATCGGATCTCCCCCCTCAGTGCAACTTGCTGAAGCGTTCAGGTTTCTCAAACCCTCGCTCGAATGGTTCCGCGGAATTGATCTGGGGAGAAAAGGGGTGCTGAGTCGTCCGGCATCCTCGTCTACCGCTTTTGCCCAATTCCCTTCGCCCACCTGACGGCGACAAGCCGCTGAAGCATCGTCGAGCTTTCTGGCAAGCCCCTGGATACCCACAGGTGATGGCGGCGTGGCCCTATGGCCAAAATTCTGGTGGATTCTCGGGCCTTCCTACGATCCTTTGACAAATTCCATCCCGGAAGGCAACTTGCGACAGTGAGAAACATCTTTTGCAGTCTTTTGGATCAGATGCATGCATGTGGATTGAAGCTTGACTTTGTCTTCGCCTGAGGAACATAAATCCGACCGGCACCCTGCTTTGGAAGATCTGTTTGATTTCACCGGTGAGAGTCCCAAGCAACCGCGCTCGCGATACCTTCCTTCTGACCATCCACCAAATGAAATCGTCCGACCAGTTGCGAGGGCGGCCCTAGTGCATGAACCCGGTCAGAGAGAGAATGGCCCGTGCTGTCCCCTTCAGGAGAGCTGAGTGAATTTGATTGGATTTGTCCATGCGCGATGTCGTTCTCGGTTGGGTAGTTAAACCCGCGCACCACGCGCGTGACCCATCTCTTTTCGAAAATCCGGCGCGCTCACTTCCACCGTTCGGCACATCTCATACAGCCGCGATCTCATTCGCGTGCCGATCCGATCCGCAAGTGTATCTTCCTTCACCACCAACTGCCGCCCGCCTGGTAGTCGCGCTCCCGCCTCCGGCGTCACCGTCTCATCGTAATAATTCGTCGTAATAATCGTCGTCCGGTTCTCGTTGTATCGCGCGTTCAGAACGATGCCCACAATGTCTCGCACCCAATCCGAAGGTTTGCTCGCACCCAGATCGTCCAGCACCAGTACTTCCACGGTTCGTATCGGTTCCAGAATCGCCATCTCCGTCGATCCACTTGCCGGGTTGTAGCTCGCCTGAATCTCTTTCAACAATTCCCGGTAATCGCAAAACAAGCCGCCGTGTCCCCGCCGTATCAACTCCTTCAGTGCTGCCACCGCCAGATGCGTTTTTCCCGCGCCCGACGATCCGATAAGAAGCAGCCCTTTTTCTGTCGCCGGATAATCCCGCAGAAAGCCCTGCACCACCATCTTGGTGTTTTTCAAACATTTTTCATGCTGCGAGGTCCACGTCTTCCCGTCCGCCAGGTCCGTGACATAACTTTCGAAATCGCAATGCTCATACCTCTTCGGAATCCTCGCCCGTTCCAGCTCTTTCCCCGCGCGTTCCTCCATCCCGCACTCGCACGCCACCGCCACGCTGCCCGCCGCCCCGTCCTTCCGCGCCACGAGCTTCCATCCCGTCCCCTTGCACAAAACGCAGTTTTCTTTTGCCATTCTGTAGCGCTGGCGTTCACTTCAGCGCTTTTCTCCCCGGCGATACTGCCGTCATCATACGACCGCTTTCTCCCCGCCACAATCTCCCCATCACTGGAAACTTGTGCACAAGTAAGATAAAGCCCCGCTCTCTCGGGGCCATCCAGCGCTCGGGTTTTTAGCGCTGACTGCCAGTCGTTCCCACGTTTATTTCACTACCCGCGGCGACGCTCGTACAATCGCCGTATTCGGTACCTTTTCCCCCGTCCGCGCCATCCGCGATAATTCCTGTTGCACCACTTGCGCAAACTCGCCCATTTGTCGTTCCATCTCAATCATCTTTTCCCGCATATTCAAAATGATTTCGATTCCCGCGAGATTCACGCCCATATCTCTGGCCAATGTCAAAATCACATCCAGCCGTTCCAGATCCGAATCAGTGTACAAACGGGTGTTGCCCTGCGAGCGCGAAGGCTTCAGCAATCCCACGCGTTCGTACAGGCGCAGCGTCTGGGGATGCAGCTTATATAACTCCGCCACCGCGCTGATCATGTAACCGGCCTTCGCTCGCGTTTTTTTTACTTTTGTCGGCATGGCTCAGACGCCCGCCTTTGCAAACAAATCTTTTCGCGGATCCGCAGGCGCCACCTCTTCCAGTTCCTTCATCAGCTTCCTCACCCGCTCATCCGTAGGCTCCGGCACGATCACCTGGATCTCCACATACTGATCCCCGCGTGCTCCGTCTTTCCGCGCACTTGGCACGCCTTTTTCTTTCAGTCGCAAAGTTCGCCCGCTGTTGGTTCCCGGAGGGATCCGCACGAGTGACCTTCCATCCATCGTCGGCACTTCAATCTTCGCGCCCAGCGAAGCTTCCGGTACCGTCACCGGCACCTTGGTATACAAATCATTCCCTCGGCGTTCGAAAAACTCGTGAGGTCTCACCACCACGCGCAGATACAAGTCCCCCGAATGCGCGCCCATGGTTCCCGCATTTCCTTTCCCGGGTACACGTACTCGTCCGCCGTTGGCTACGCCCACCGGTATGCGCACATCAATCATTTCCGTGCGTCGCACGCGTCCCTCGCCCCCACACGACCGGCACGCGGTACGCAATTTCCCGGTACCGCCGCAGTGATTGCATGGCACGTTGAACCGCATCTTTCCCGCCGTCTGCTGAATCGAACCCGAACCATTGCAAGTCGGACAAGTCTGGGGGGTACCAATCGCGCCCGTCCCATGGCAGGTCTCGCACGAATCCATCCGCGTGATCTGCAGTTTCTTCACGGCGCCACGCACCGCATCCCAAAAATCAATCTCGATCTGATATTCCAGGTCGCCGCCGGCTTCATGCTCCGGCTCCGCGGCCGCGCCGCCACGCCCACCAAAAAATTGTCCGAAAAGATCGCGGAAGCTTGAGCCCCCGCCCTGACCCGGCGCACCACCTCCAAAATCAAATCCGCCAAAATCAAAATTTACATCGCCCCCGCCACCCGACTCTGGACCTGGTCCATAGCCAGCCGGCGGCATATTGTCACTGTAAAATCCGTGCGTATCGTAAATGCCGCGCTTTTTCGTATCCGACAGTACGTCGTATGCTTCCTGCAATTCCTTGAACTTTTCCTCGGCAGCTTTATCGCCGGGATTTAGATCCGGATGATATTTGCGCGCAAGCTTGCGAAATGCGGAGCGAATATCCTTCGCGGTAGCTTTTCTCCCCACACCCAGCAGATCGTAATAATCCTTTTTAGCCCCTGTAGCCATCCGCCTCGTTCCATCCTAGGTAATGTGCATAGGGGTGCAGCGATGCTGCACCCCACGTTTGCACAACCATTGCGTTCTAGTCGTTCCTCAGGAACCGGGCTGAATCAAGAATCGATTCCGGAGACCCAAGTACTGGTCAGGGAGTGCTCGTCTTCCTCAATTCGGCTTCTTGCTGTCATCCACATCCACATATTCTGCGTCGATCACGTCGCCCGGCTTTCCACCGTGCGCCGCTCCACCGCCTGTCGATGCTCCCGGAGCCGCACCCGCGCCGGCCGCGCCGGCCTGTTCTGCGCCGCCGGCCGCTTGCGCCTTCTTGTACAGCTCTTCCGCCATCTTATGCAGCGATTTCTCCACGTTCTCTCTTGCGGAACGCAGCCGCGCCACATTTCCTTCCGTCATGGCCTTTTTCGCGTCTTCTAGAGACTCTTCGGCCTGCTTTATGTCGCCCTCAGCCAGTTTGTCGCGGTTTTCACGAATGGTTTTCTCCGCTTGGTACACAATGCCGTCCAGCGCATTGCGTGCTTCGACTTCTTCCATCCGCTTGCGATCGTCTTCGGCATGCGATTCTGCTTCTACCCGCATTTTTTCCGCTTCGTCTTTGCTCAATCCGGTCGAAGCCGTAATCGTGATTTTCTGTTCCTTGTTGGTGGCCTTATCCTTCGCGCTTACGTTTAAAATTCCGTTCGCGTCGATGTCAAAGGTCACTTCAATCTGCGGAGTTCCCCGTGGAGCTGGGGGAATTCCATCCAGCTTGAAGGTGCCGAGCGACCGGTTATCCTTCGCGAATTTCCGTTCGCCCTGCATCACGTGGATTTCTACGCCCGGCTGATTGTCCGATGCCGTCGAGTACGTTTCCACCTTGCGCGTCGGGATCGTCGTGTTCCGCGGAATCTGCACGGTCATTACTCCGCCCAGCGTTTCCACGCCCAAGGAAAGCGGCGTCACGTCCAGCAAGAGTATGTCTTTCACTTCTCCGGCCAGCACCGCGCCCTGAATGGCCGCACCTACCGCCACTACCTCGTCCGGGTTCACACCCTTGTGCAGTTCCTTGCCGCCAAAGAACGTGCTGACCAGTTGTTGCACCTTGGGGATTCTCGTCGAACCGCCAACCAGAACCACTTCCTGAATGTCCTGCGGCGACATCTTCGCGTCTTCCAAAGCTTGCTTCACCGGTTTCATCGAACGTTCCAGCAAGTCGCGCATCAGGTCTTCCAACCGCGTACGCGTAAGCTTCTGCTGCATGTGGATTGGCCCGCTCGCACCCGCCGTGATGAACGGCAGATTGATTTCCGTCTCCATCATCTGTGAAAGCTCGATCTTCGCCTTTTCCGCTGCTTCCTTCAGGCGTTGCAACGCCATCTTGTCTTTGCCGAGATCAATACCGTGCTCTTTCTTGAACTCTTCAATCAACCAATCCACGATCTTCTGGTCGACGTCATCGCCGCCCAAATGAGTGTCACCGTTGGTCGACTTCACTTCCACCACACCGGCGCCAACTTCCAGCACCGAAATGTCGAATGTGCCGCCGCCCAGGTCATACACTGCGATCGTTTCGTCGCTCTTCTTTTCCAGTCCGTAGGCCAGTGCCGCTGCCGTCGGCTCGTTGATGATGCGCAGCACTTCTAGGCCCGCAATTTCTCCCGCCTGCTTGGTCGCCTGTCGCTGCGCGTCGTTGAAATAGGCTGGAACGGTGATGACTGCCTTGGTCACCTTCTCGCCGAGAAAATCTTCCGCAGCGGTCTTCAATTTCGACAAGATCATCGCGGATATTTCCGGTGGGCTGTACACCTTGCCGGCTACTTCCACGCGTGCGTCATCGTGATTGCCCTTCACCACCTTGTAGGGCACGCGCTTCATCTCTTCCGCGACCTCGTCGTAACGCCGTCCCATGAACCGCTTGATCGAATAAATTGTGTTCTCGGGATTTGTCACCGCTTGCCGTTTTGCCACCTGGCCAACCAAGCGCTCCCCGGTCTTGGTGATCGCCACCACCGAAGGCGTAGTCCTTCCGCCCTCCTGGTTTGGGATCACCACCGGCTCTCCACCTTGCATCACGGCGACTACCGAGTTCGTGGTCCCGAGGTCAATTCCAATCGTCTTGCTCATATGTTCCTTTCCCCTCATAATTCCTGTCATTCCTGTTTTCTCCGCTTGAGCTCCAAACCGACCCAAGGGAGGCGCCGAGCACTAGCCCTGCCAGCCTTTCCCGCCGCAAAACCTCGCTTACTATACAAGTTGAGTGCTTCTTTGTCAAGTTATTTGATACAGGATGTAAATAACTGATTGTAAATTGCTTGTTTGACTTTATTTCCTCACATCCCTCCGAAGCTCTCCAGACTCGCTCTCCTCTCCCTCTCGCTGTTAGCCGCCCTTCACCTGGCGCCACCGCGCCATAGTTTGGGCCGCTCCATCCTTGCTCCCCCTCGTCCATCTCCGCAACCTCTTCCTGCGTCTAAACTTGTGTTACTCTGCTCCTGCTTTTGATTGCTTCCTTACACCCGAGCTTCGGAGGATTCCTTGAACCGTCGGCTGCTTCTCGCCCCTGCCTTTACCCTTGCCGTCTCCATTCTCTCTGCGGCCGTGCTGCTCGCCATACCTCCCGGTCGGAAAGCTCAAACCGACAAGAAGACTGCTGTCGCCGCCAAAACTGCTGCCCCGGCCAAGGCCACTGAACCTGCCGCCGCTCCCGTCAGCCTAATCTCCGTCAATGGTGTCAGCGATATCGATCCCTCCAAAGCGTTCGGCTCCAAAAGTGCTCCTGTCACCATGGAAATCTTCAGCGATTTCCAGTGCCCCGCCTGCAAACAGTTGTTCATCACCACCTCCCAGAAAGTCATGAACGACTATGTCAACACCGGCAAAATCTATATGGTCCATCGCGATTTCCCTCTTCCAATGCACGCCTATTCTCGTGTCGCCGCCAGCTATTCCCGTGCCGCCGCACACATCGGGAAAAATGAGGTTGTCGAAATCGCCTTATTTCAGAATCAGGAGAAGTGGGAAACCAGCGGCGACATCACCTCCGTGGTTGCCGCTGTTCTCACTCCCGCCGAGATGAAAAAAGTCCAGGCCCTCGTGGACGCCAAAACCTTTGAGCCACTCATTGAAAAAGATAAGCAACTAGGCTTGGGCTATTCCGTAAATCAGACGCCTACAAGTTGGTTGCACACAAAAGGTGGCCAGGCCTTCCCAGTCGTCGGATTCGTCCAATATGACGTCTTGAAAACGTTCCTGGACCAGTTGGTCGCGCAAAAATAGGAAATTTGCGCGATCCGGATTTTTGGAAGGATGCTTTTTTAATTTTATTCGCTCGGTGCGGAAACACGCAATCTCAAGGGCTCCCGCACTTGGAACCTATTGGCTAGAACACAATATCGATTACGAAGGATTTCTCCCATGATGCAATCCGCCCCGCTCCACTTCCGCCGCATCATCATCTGGATCGGCCGCATCGTTCTCGCAGCCATATTCATCTACGCCGGCTACGCCAAGCTATTTCGCCCCGATATGACTCCGCGGCCGCAGATACCCATTGCCATTTCGCTGTTCGCTTTGCAGATCGACTCCTACCAGATTCTTCCGCCACCGGCGGTCCTGTTCGTAGCGCGCACGCTGCCATTGGCAGAAATTGCGCTGGGGTTGTTGCTTCTGTTCGGCTGGCAGCTTCGCATTTGGGCTACGCTGGTCACGCTGATCATCGCAGGCTTCTTCGCTAGTGTTGTTCGCGCTTATTCTATGGGCCTGCAGATCAACTGCGGTTGCTTCGCTAAGCCCGAGCCCCTCACCGGCATGACCGTGCTTCGCGATGGCGTCCTTCTTCTCCTCGCCTTCCTCATGACTGTCTTCGTCTTTCAGGAAGCTCGCAAGCCCCATCCATGGACTGCTCCCACTCCCGAGCAATCTGCTTGATCTCCTGGCTTCGCACTACATCGGAGCATAAGCCTGCAGCAAGGAAACACTGTCAATCAGAGCGAAGTGAACGATCTCATTCACCGGTGCAATCACCATCCCTACCCGTTTCTAAAACAGTACGCCTCGCAGCACGCAACATCTTGCTCCCTTTACTTATGAGCTAGAATTATTCGTTCATGTTCTCTCTCCCACCCATCACCTTGCGCCTCCGCGGCTGGAAACTCATCGACCGCGTCGCGCTCGCTTTCCTTCTCCTCTGCGCCATAACCCTCGGTGCCGCTACCGGCCTGCTATTTGTTTACGAAAGCGATCTTCCCGAAATTCACGCACTCGAAACCTATCGTCCCAACGTCGTCACCGAAATTTACGCTGATGATGGGCAACTCATCGGCAGCTTTGCTCTGCAACGCCGAATCCTGATGACCTGGGAGCAAATTCCCAAAGTTCTCTACAACGCGGTCACGGCCATCGAAGACCAGCACTTCGAAGATCACTGGGGCGTCGATTTTCCCCGTGTCGCCGGCGCTGCCTATCGCAACATTCTCAAGCGCCGCAAAGCCGAGGGCGCCAGCACCATCACCATGCAACTCGCCGGCAATCTTTTCCTCGATCGCAGCGACCGCAGCTTCCGCCGCAAAGCCCAGGAAATTCTTCTTGGACTCCAGATCGAACGTCGTTACACGAAACCTCAGATTTTTACCATGTACGCCAATCAGGTTTATCTCGCCCATGGCAACTATGGCTTTGCCGCCGCTTCCGAATTTTATTTCGGCAAGTCCGTGTCCGACCTGAATCTTCCGGAAGCCGCTCTTCTGGCAGGTATGGTCAATGGTCCCAAATATTCGCCGCTTAATAATCCTTCCGGCGCATTGTCCCGACGCAATCTCGTCGTTCATCAAATGATGGAAGAAGGCAAGATCACACCCGCCGAAGAATCCGCCGCAAAGAAAACTCCGCTCGGCCTGCATATCCAATATCCACGGAACGATCTCGCGCCCTATTTCTTTGAAGACATCCGGAAATATCTCGAATCCACTTATGGCACCGAGGCGGTGCACGAACGTGGCCTCCGCGTTTACACCACGCTCAACATCCAAATGCAGAAGGCTGCCAACCAGGCCATTCGTGACGGTCTTCACACCTATGACCGCCGCCACGGCTGGCGCGACAAACTTCCCAACGTCATCAAAGACAATCTCGGCAAGCTGGACACCTACGAAGACGACGACTGGCGCCACGCCATCGAAAAGGGAAGTTACACGACTGGCCTGATCCTTGCCGTCGACGAAAGGAGCGCCACCGTCAAGGTGGGTTCCTACCGCGCACTGCTCTCTCCCTCCGACATTGCCTGGACGGGTCACAAAAAGCCCAGCGAAATTCTTTCCGTCGGCGATCTCGCGCAGTTTTCCGTCCAGGAACTTCGCGATACCACCGCGCGCCTGCAACTCGAACAACAACCCGCTCCGCAGGCCGCGATGATCGCCATCGACAACGCTACCGGCGAAATCAAAGCAATGGTCGGCGGTTACAGTTTTGAAGATTCCAAGTTCAACCGCGCCACCCAAGCCTACCGACAGGTTGGCAGCTCCTTCAAACCCTACGTCTATGCTACTGCCGTCGAAAAAGGCTCCTCGCCGTTTGACACCATCGTCGACGCTCCTTTTACCACCATCAGCGGTGGCCAGCCCTATTCTCCGCACAACTACGACGAAAAGTTTGAGGGCACCATCACTCTGCGCCGCGCTCTCGCCGGTTCCAGAAACGTTCCTGCCGTTAAGCTGGCTGAAAAAATTGGCATTAATTCCGTTGTCGACATGACTCGTCGCTTCGGCATCACCGCACCCCTGCCGCCCTACTTGCCGCTAGCTTTAGGTGCTGCCGACATGCGTCTGATCGAACACGTTTCTGCCTTCACCGTTTTTCCCAACGATGGCATCCGCATCGATCCGCACATGATTCGCCGCGTGACCAGTTATGACGGCGCTTTGCTGGAAGACGCTCACCCTGAAGTTCACGATGTCATCTCGCCCGACGTCGCCCGCACCATGACCGCGATGCTCGAAGAAGTCGTCCAATTCGGCACGGCCATGAAAGCGAAATCCATCGGTCGTCCTGCAGCCGGCAAGACAGGCACTACCCAGGATTTCACCGACGCCTGGTTCCTGGGGTTCACTCCGCAAATCACTGCAGGTGTCTGGGTGGGTTACGACGACAAACAAAACTCGCTGGGTAAGAAGGAAAGCGGCGCGCAAGCCGCGCTCCCCATCTGGATCGAATTCATTGAACGGGGCATGGTTGGCATACCGGTTATGGATTTCGCCAATGTCATTACACTCGAACAACAAGCCGAGGAGCATCACGTTCACACCGACGTGCCCGATACCCTCCCTGAAGAAGAAGTCCCCGTTGCACCCAAGCCCAAACCCGCGGTGATTCCCACGGTTCCACCCGGCCAGTGACTTAGCGCACGGGGGGACCCAGTCGCTCTTGACTGTGTACCTCGGTTCAGCATCCGTTTTTCGGGGTAAGTCGTCAGAGAAAATGTCTCCGGTTCTTTTCACCTCCTCCTGAACGGATCCCATCCTTGACCAAGCAATGCGCGCTTCTCACCAGCTTCTTCGACCCAGATCCTTTTTCCCTTTACCACTTCTCCCACCCGCGTAACCCTCATACCTCGGAACTCCGACGGAATCTTTCTCACCATTCCCGGCCGCACCGCGAACAACAATTCGTAGTCATCCCCGCCATGCAGCGCTAACTTTACGCCCTCGGCTCGTGCAATCGACGAACTCACTGGCAATTTTTCTGCCTCAATTAGCGCACCCACTCCGCTAGACTTGCATAACCGTTCGAGATCCGTAGACAATCCGTCAGACAAATCCATCATCGCGCTCGCCAACTTGTTTTTCGCCAGCCACTGTCCCAGCGCCAGCCGCGGCACCGGGTACAAGTGCTTCCGCAGCTCCGAATTCCTAGCCTGTGCAGTTCCTCTTTTCTGGCGAAGCATCCGCAACCCCAGTTCCGCCGCTCCCAATGTCCCCGTAACAAACAACTGATCCCCAGGCCGCGCTCCGTCTCGTCGCAATGCCGTCCCGCAACGGACCTCTCCAATCACCGTCACCTGGATTAGAATCTTCTCGCACCGCGTGGTGTCCCCTCCCGCCAGCTCGCACCCCAACTCCTTCGCCCCCAACCGCAATCCTCTCAAAAATCCATTCAGCCAGACTCCCATCGCGCTCTCGGGCAGCGCCAGGCAGAGCAAAAAGCACCGAGGCACTCCTCCCATAGCCGCAATATCACTCGTCGCCCGGGCCAGGCACTTCCAGCCCACCGCCTTCGCCGGATGCTTCTCTCGCAGGAAGTGTGAGCCTTCCAGGAACCAGTCACACGTCAACACCAGTTCATGGTGGGCGGTGGGCTTATACAGTGCCGCATCATCGCCCATCCCCAAGACAAGCGCGCTCTTCCGCGCAGTCCCGAAGCCCTTGCGAATCCTCTTCACCAGCTCATTTTCGTCTACCAAAGGGGCTTTCCTTCCGCGATTCCGTGCTAATCCTACTCCAACCTGTCCTTCGGGCCAGTGGACAGTTTTCCAGAGGCTGCACTTTTTCGTAAAAATACAGGGTTGACGGGAGTCTCCTACAAAATTTAATATACGTTCATCGCGAACCAAGGCTCACGGTTCAGGGCAAACGCCGTAGTGAGACTGCAAGCGGGCAACAGGGTAGGTAAGCCCGCACTTCTAAAGTTATCGAACGAAGGCCTGAGGGGGCCAATCCGTGATTAGCGGCAAGAATTACACCTTTTATATCGCTTCCACGCCCGGTAAGCTTCGCAAGCTTGTCGTACCCGCTTACCTGCTGCACGGTATTGCCGCCCTCGCCCTGATTGGCAGTATCACCGTCGCTGCCGCTGTCGGCTCCTACAGCCGCATGTTGTGGAAGGTCGGCAACTACAACGCTCTTCGCCACGACCAGGAAAACTTGAAAAAGCAATATCGCGACCTGCAATCCACTGTCAAAGACACGAATCAGCGCCTCGACTCTTTGCAATCCCTCGCCACGGAAGTCGCGATGACCTACGGTGTATTGCGCTACCACCCGGCTGCCTTTGAATCGACCGATGATACTGCCAGCCCGCAGGATTCTTTCGATCGTTCTCTCGAGCAATATTCGTTCTTAAAGCGTAATGCCGCCGCCATTGCCATTTCCTCCGGCGGTCTCCGCATGATGCCCGCAATGGCTTTTGCAGACTCCAATTACACTCCTGCAATCTGGCCCGTTCTTGGCCACATCACCGATGGTTTTGGCGAACGCCTTGATCCGTTCTCGGGTGAAGGTGCATTCCACACTGGTGTTGATGTCAGCGCCGATTACGGTGCGCCTGTGCACGTTACCGCCGACGGCATCGTCGTCACGGTTGACACGCACACCGGCTATGGCCGCGTGGTCATCGTCGAACACGGTTTTGGTCTGACCACGTGGTACGCTCACTTGTCTTCTTATGCCGTAGTTGCCGGCACGCGCGTCAAGCGCGGCGAAGTGATCGGCTACACTGGAATCAGCGGCCGCTCTACCGGCCCTCACGTTCACTATGAAGTCCGCATGAACAACGCGCCCGTCAATCCCTGGCGCTACATGAAGTCCAATGCCTCCGGCGACTAAGCTCTCCCACAGACTGCAATTTTTAGTACTCGCATCAAAGTCGTCTCTCGTGTCCAGCTTCTAAGTTAGGTGCTACAGGCGGCACAGCCATTCCTGGGGTTGCGCCTTGGGATTTATCTGGGTCGGGGCGCGACAAATCGGACCCGGCACAGGTTTGCTCCGCTCGTGGCGTCGCCGAGCTTCAAGCCGGTACTTTTCCTCGAAATCAATTTCACTATTCCCAACGAAAGACCTTCGCGGACACCGCCGTAAAAAAAAGAAACGCCACAATCAACGCCACCACGTCCCCCGAATGCACCCACCACCCGTCGCCCCGCCAGATCCCCTGCAGCAACGACACCGCGTAGGTTGTCGGCAACAACCTTGCCACCATCCGGAGTGCTGGCGGGAAAGATTCCACCGGCGTGAACAGTCCCGATATACCGAGCATGGTGTAGAGGACTACGCCACCGATAGGTTGCGCGAACCGGGCCGTGGGCACGATGCTGGCGATCAGAAACCCGATCGAAAGAATGCTCAATGTGCCGAGCAGAAGCGCCACGGTAAAGGACAGCAGCGGCGCATGGACGCCGGCAGGGTAGTACCGCTTGCCTGCCAGCACCATCAATGCAAGCGAAGCTGCAGTCAGCAGCAACTTTACCAACACGTGTGCCGTCAAAATGGTCTGCGGGCGCAACGGCGTCGCGCGCAGTCTTTTCAAGATGCCACCTTCGCGGTAAATCGAAACGATGGTGATCAGTGACAGCACCGTGCTTACGGCAATCAGCAGGGAGGCAATTACTGGCAAACCGAGATGGATAAAATTGCTGGTTGCCAGCACGGACGGCGACATGCGGCGGCCCACGACGCGGCCGATGACCAGAAAAATCAGTACCGGGAAGAATATGGTCCCGAATGCACCCAGCGGTTCGCGCAGAAATATCTTGGTCTCGATCCACGTCAATTTCCACAGTCCACGCATCATCAGAGTCAGCCTAATCGCGAATCGAATGCCCGGTAATCTTTAGAAAAACGTCTTCGAGGTTAGGGAGGATTGTACGGAAATCCGTCACCCGAATCCGGTTCTCGGACAAACACTGGATCACGTCGGTTACAAAATCGTCACCACTTCCTCGAATCGTAAATCGTTGCTCCGCACAGTTTACCGACTCCACTCGCCGAATCGCCCGAAGCCGCTCCTCGGCAGTTGGTTCATCGGTGGCCAGGATTATTGTTCGCACCGGGCAGTGCCGCGCGACCAGCCGTTCCGGCGTGTCCATATCGATGACGCGGCCGCGTTCGATGATGGCTACCCGGTCGCAGAGTCGCTCTGCTTCTTCCATCAGGTGAGTGGTCAGGAAAACAGTCTTGCCGCGCAGGCGGATACCTTGTATTAGTTCCCAAATCGCGCGTCTCGATTGCGGGTCAAGTCCCGTGGTCAGCTCATCGAGAAAGACCAGTTCCGGATCGTTGATTAGCGCCAGGGCAATAAACAGTCGCTGCTTCTGCCCTCCGGAGAGATTCATAAACCAGGTATTCCGCTTTTCCGTAAGGCCCAGTTGCTCGAGCAATCGTTCGCCATCGAGGGCTTTCTTCTTGTAGAGAGAAACCCAGAGGTCCACCGCCTCCCACACTTTGATCCGCTTCTGCAGTTGTGCCTGCTGCAACTGAACCCCTAAATGGTCTTGCAGCTTGTACACGTCGCGAATCGGATCAAGACCCAATACGGAAATGGTACCGCGGTCCGGCGACCGCAGACCTTCAATGCACTCCATCGTGGTGGTCTTTCCAGCGCCGTTCGGCCCGATCAACCCAAAGATTTCTCCTTCGTTTACCGCAAATGACACGTCGTCGACAGCCACGGTTGCGCCGTAAGTCTTGCGCACTCCCGAAACTTGTATGACTGGATGCATAGAAGTCTGCAAATTCGGATCTTTCCTCTGGCCCGCTCGCCTCAGCCGTTCTGTTCGCCAGTTTTGCGGTCTGCCAAAATCCCGACCTCACCTCGAAACACAATCCGCCCAACTCTTTCCTCCGCCCAGCGGCTTCCTGCAGGGAAAGGAAAACTACTAGGCATTTCGCAGCATCTGTTCCTAGTCCGGCAGTCGCTTTTCCCAATAAATGTCAAACTCCGTGCCCTGTCCGGCGCTTGTTCGTTTCTCTCCGCTAACCGCAGGCTGACCTCCCCCTATCCACGCCTTCACCCTACCTCGAACAATGCGTCGCGTTCCTTCCGTGTCCACGACGCTCAAATCTCGGTCGCCCAGTTTGAACGTCACGGTCTTGGTTTGCCCCGGCCTCAGATGCACGCGTTGGAATCCTCGCAGTTCTCTCAGCGCCGCGCCCGCGACTCCTTCATGCGTCAGGTATAGTTGCACGACTTCGTCGCTAGCCATTATTCCCTTGTTCGTCACATCTGAGGATATTGTCAACGAACCGTCGAAAGCCACAAAATGGTTATCGACACTGGGCTTGCTGTACGCAAATTCCGTGTAGCTCAATCCATAGCCGAAAGGGTAGAGCGGTTCGCCTTTAAAGTACCGATACGTTCGGTTCGCCATGGAGTAATCCTCGAACGCTGGCAGCTGTTCAACACTTTTGTAGAACGTCACCGGTAGCCGCCCCGCCGGGCTGAAGTCCCCCGCCAAGGCCCCGGCTACAACACTGCCACCGGCCTCGCCCGGATACCACGCCTCCAAAATCGCCTCGACATGATCGTTGGCCCAATTTACTGCCAGCGCGCTACCGTTCATCAACACCAGTACCAGCGGTTTACCTATAGCCTGCACGCTTTCAAGCAATTTTTCCTGCGGCGCAGGAAGATCAAGGCTTGTCCGGTCTCCACCGGAAAAACCATCCGAGTTTACCTTCATCTCCTCGCCTTCGACTCGAGCCGAGAGTCCCAGCACCATCACCACCAGGTCAGATTCCTTCGCGGTTTTTACCGCTTCGCTCTCTTCGCGCCCCGGTACGCCCCAAATCAATCTGGCTTCCGCTGCCCGCACCGTCTGAAAGTATTCGATCCTGATCGAATATGCCTTGCCTTGCTCCAGGTGGATTGGCTTGCTCTGCACTGTCGAAGGTCGATGTGTCGTCCAGTCTTCTGCCAGCAGCTCACCCTCAATCCACACGCGATAGCCGTCCTGCCCGCTGAAGCCGAGAATGTAGTCATCTGTTTTGCTTGGCCACAGCACACCTCGCCAGCGCACGGAATAGTTCTTCGCAAGCTTCGCTGAAATTCCCTGGAATCCCCACATGAAATTTACCGTCGCGTCGGTCCGTCGCATTGACGGCTCACCTTCGAGTCTGGTGTTGTTGAAATATTCCGCCTTCAATCCCTGCTGCTTTCGCGTCTCATCCGTATAGAGCGCCGTAGACGGAACGGGCTTCATCACCGTCCCTGTTAATCCTGTCCCTTGAACAAATCGAACTTTGGATTGCGGAAATCGCTTCTGTATGCCTTTCAGAACCGTCACGGGAGCCGAAGGCGTCCCGTTGTAATTTCCTTCCAGTGCGTCCAGGCTATCGGCATTCGCGCCTATTACGGCAATCCGCCCATAATTTTTCTTGAGCGGCAGAAAATGATTCTCGTTCTTCAAAAGCACAAGCGATTCTCGCGCCGTTCTCAGCGCCAACGCTCGGTTCGCTGCCGTATTGTTGTCGGCCGCGCCCAGTTTCGACCAAGTCACCATACTCGGTGGATCAAACATGCCCAGTTCAAAACGCGCCTTCAGCGTTCTGGTAACCACCGTATTGATCACCGACTCCGGCAGAATTCCCTGCCGTACGGCATTCCGCGTCGCGCTGCGCTCGAGTTCCACGCGTGACTGCGGCGATCCGCATATCAGGTCCGTGCCGCCTCGCAGCGCACTTGCTACGCCTTCCTCTTGCGATGACTTGAACTTATGATGTGCGCTGATATCCTCAATCGCCGCGCAATCAGACACCACGTATCCTTTGAATTTCCACGCTTCGCGCAAATAGTCCTGCAACAAAACCTTGCTCGCGCAAGCCGGTTCGCCGTTCACGGAATTGTACGCGCACATGACCGACTGCGCATTTCCCTCCAACACCGTAGCCCGAAAAGCAGGCAGATACGTGTCTTGCATATCGTGGCGTGAAACCGTCACATCCGCTTCGTGCCGGGTAGCCTCTGGTCCGCTATGAACTGCAAAATGCTTCGGCGTCGCTACCGTCTTCAGGTATTTCGCGTCGTCCCCTTGCAATCCCTTGACGAACGCCACTCCCAACCGCGAAGTCAAAAACGGATCTTCTCCGTAAGTCTCCTGGCCCCGTCCCCATCGCGGATCGCGAAAAATATTGATATTCGGCGACCACACAGTCAGCCCCTTGTACCAGGCCGACGATCCATCTTTACCCTTGTCCATGTTGTACTTGGCGCGGAACTCCGTGCTGATCGAGGTAGCATCTTTCCGCAATAGCGCATCGTCGAAGGTCGCCGCCAGTCCAATGGCCTGAGGAAACACTGTCGCCACACCTGCTCTCGCCACACCGTGCAATCCCTCGTTCCACCAGTTGTATTCCGGAATTCCCAAGCGCGGCACGGCATCGGCAGTGTGCCCAAGCTGCGAAATCTTTTCATCGAGCGTCATGCGTTGCTCCAGGTCGCGCGCACGCTCCTCGAACGATAATTTCGTATTTTTGTAAACAGGAACCACCGACTCTTGCGCCAGGCACGAAATTACCTGACCGGCTAGTATCATCAAGGGAAGCAATGCCATCATCTTGCGATTCATAAGCCTCACCAGGATCGTCCCGGAATTCTTGCCAATTTCCAGCAGGAATTCTCTCCATCATCGAAAATCACTCTGCGCGCAAGCGCGCGCATCAGTGTACCCCGCCACTTCCGATTTGTAAGGTTCCAATTTTGGTGATTCTTGATGCCAGGCGAAGAAAACGCGAGGCAATCCTGTTGACAACGTTTCCGCGACACTGTTAGTCTTCGCCAGTTTCTGTTAGGCGCACGGCCGGAGTCCGCAGATGGTGAATAATCTCCAATATTCTAAGCGCTTTGATCCCTCGCAGATTTTCTTCCCCGTGAACACCGTCCGGGTCCTGTATTGCAACACGTATCGTCAGAGCCAAAATGGTTGACCGCCGGGGCTTTCTCAACTCGATTGGTGCCTCGGCGTTGTTCACCGCACTTCCCCCTATTGCTACCCCTGCGGAATCGAGCCTGCCCGTCGCGCGAACTCAAATTTCCTTGCACGGCGATTGGGAACTCGAGATCGGTGGAGAATCGTTCGGTGTGCGCAGCGTACCTTCCTCATGTCGCCCGAGCGGGTATTACACTCTGCATCGCTCCGTCGCGCTCCCGCGCCTTAGTCTCCACCAGCGAGCCTTCCTCCATCTCGAAGCCGTCGCTTACTGGGGACGCGTTACCGTCAACGGCACCACCCTCGGAACCATGGGCCCGTACATCCCGTCTGAGTTCGAGTTCACAGCAGTTGTGTTGGAAGGGAAGAATCACTTCCAGGTGGAAATCGCGGATCTGACGCCTTTACCGGATGGCACCGCTGCCGCAGAGATCGCACTGGGAGTTAACCCGGGCTGGGAAGGCTATGGAGGAATCATTCGTGATGTTTGGGTGGAAATTCGCCCGTCTTCCTTCATTGAAAATGTTCGCCTGGCCTACGACTTTTCCCACGACTACACAATCTGTAACGGCCAGCCCAAAATTCTGATGTCCTCTTCCACTGCGAGTCCTGCCCGAATCGAGTTTCGTCTCAAGCATGGGGAACGCGAACTGGCGCAGGGAGCAAAATCCGTGACGCTGAAGGCCGGCTTGAACGAAGTGGATCTCGCATTTGAACTAAAGGCCCCAGCCCTCTGGTCTCCGGATTTTCCGAACTTGTATGAATTGCAGGCGCTCCTCGGGACCCCTTCAGGAGAGGACCGTTGGAGTTCCGTGACCGGGTTTCGCGAAATCAAAACAGACGGTCGGGGGTTTCGCTTGAACGGCAAATCTCTGGTACTGCATGGCGTGTGTCGTCACGACTTGTGGAAGGACCAGGGGTTCACGCTATCGCCCCGCCAACAAGAACAAGACATGCGCATGATCAAAGCCATGGGCTGCAACTTCGTTCGCCTTGTTCACTATCCCCATGACCGGCGCATCGTTGCACTCGCCGATCAGCTGGGATTGCTGGTCAGTGAGGAACCGGGTTTCTGGCAAATGGATTTCCGCAAAATGGACCGGGCCAGAATCGATCTTGGATTCCGTATCCTAGAGAAGACCATCGAGCGCGACTGGAATTCGCCTTCGGTCATGATTTGGTTTCTCTCAAACGAATGTACGTTAACCGAGGAATTTTTGAGCGAAGGCAAGCGGCGATGCAATCAACTGGATCCTCTCCGTCGCCTCGTCTCGGCGGCAAACGACAAAAGCGCCATGGACGTAAAACCTCTGTTCGTCGCTTCGGGCATGGATTTCTTTGATCAACATGAATACACCTTCGACGTGGAAGAGTTTTCCAAAGAAGCGGAATTTGATGGCCGCAGCAAGCCGCTGACTTTCTCCGAGTGGGGCGGAAAGTCTGTCGGGCAATCGGAGCCGATCATGCGTCAGTCCGTGGATCGACTGATCGATCTGGTCGAGTCCGGTGAACTTTCCGGCCACATGTTCTGGTCCTGGCAGGATCTGCGGCAATACAGTCGCATTGATGGCGAAATGCGTGATGGCGTGCTCGAATCCGGCGTGGTCACCGAAACGCGTGAACCACGCAAACTTGTTGTGGCGGAGTTGATGCGCCTGTTCGAACGACGTCGCTCCGTCGAGTCGTTTTCTGAAGCCGCGGCTCCTCTGCCAAATATATTGCCGTTGAAGTGGAGTCCATTTTCTGGATCGAGCAGGTTTCTGCCATTAGACCTGCAGTCCATCGCCGAAACTACCGAGTGCCGGATTTCTTGGAATCAATTTGAAAGCATCATGGCGAAGTATTGGGCTGATAGTTCGGCCAAGGATCAGTGGAAGCGAACCGGATCGAAATTTGCGCTCTGGCAACGGTCGGAGACAAAAATCGCGGGCGTGGTTTTTCGATCGCCGATAGTCGAAGAAAGCGCCAGGCCGATCGTCCTCACCAAGGAATCTCCAGAAATCACCTTTCCTGTCAGCCAATCTTGTCGTAACCTGCACATTTTGGGACAGGTCACTTTTCCCGACGGTTTCCCAACGAGCGGTAAGAGGGGCGAAGCCATCGCTCTTTATACCCTGCAGTATGAAAACGGAAAAACTCGGTCAATCCCGATCCGCAATGGCATCGAAGTTGCCCAATCCAATCGCATCCATCAAGCCACGCGGATCGATGCAATCGCGACCGCAGCCCAGCCGGTCATGGATTTCCTGAAAGACGTCGTCCGTGAGCAATACCAGATCTTGCTGTTTTCGATCCCGACCGAAGGCCAAAAAATCATCAGTCTGCACTGTAAATTGTTTCCGGATTCACCAGCACTGGCGATTTTCGCAATCACCATGGAGCGTGCCGGTGTTTGAAGGGCAGAAAATGTGCTTCCCCCATTGCCGCCCCGTAAAGCTATCGTCTCAGTGCCCACCCACCGCCCCCAACGAACTCGCCTTCTTCACCGCTTGCAAAAATCGCGGTGTCAGTTCGAACACGATTCGCACCGATTTCCCCGTTCTACGCTCCACCTTCTCCACTTCCGCCGATTTCAATAATTCCAGATATGCCTCGCGCAACTGCGCATCCATCTGCTTTCGGTTCTGCGGCCCATTCAAACCCACTTCGGCCATAATCAGAATACCTTGCAGCATTTCTTTCAACTGATTCAGAGTGCCGTCCGCCGCACTCTCTCCCTCAATCACGACTCGTAAATTATTTTCCTCTGGCTTTGCACCGACCGTCACCCATTGCAGTTGGCTCAACAGGGTTGCCAACTGTGGCGAACGAAACCCTCCCGGCGCTTGCTGTTCCATAGCCAAAGCCGTGGCCGCGTCCTCTCGGATCACCGCAAATACTGCGCTACCCGCCAGTCGCCCAAAATGCTCCTGCCAATCACGTTTTCCCTCGTAGCTGGCCTGCCCTAGAAACAGCGCTGCGTACCCGGGATCATCCGTCCACGCAACTCGATCGTCCTGCAAAAAAGTGAAATACGAAGGTCGGGCCGAATTTTTCAGTTTTAGCGAAAAAACCTTTAAACCTTTTTCCTTCAAGCTCGGTTCCGATGGCCCCGCATACTGTTCCAGTTTCTTCCGATCAAAACGCCCTTCTGCAATCGCAAAAATGGTCGCTGTTGTTCCTTGCCGCGCATACGCGATTCCCACGCGATCTAAGTCGCGTTCGTAATTGAAACCTGTGGCCTTGACAAACTGTGCGTAGTCGTCTTCGGCCGAATCGTGTGGCAGCCACGCCAGCAATTGCGGCAGGAAAGACGATTCTCTGAATTGTTCCAGATCCAGGAACACGACCGCCGAAGGATCTCCGGGCAACAGCGACAGCATCTGTTCGCGTGCACCCGTTCGGTCAGCCGGCTGCAGGTGTCGGTATGCCAAGAATCCGGTGACCAGCGCCAAAACAAATCCAGAGATTCCAATCACCCATCTGCGTTTGTTCATGTTTTATTGCATCCACGAAATCGAAAGCTGCAATTGCAGTCCGTTCGCCTTATTGTCGCATCCCCCGCCGTGGCTTGGGAGAATTGAAGGCAGAATTTGCTTCACCCCGCAAACCCCTTGCTCACCCTGTGGATACAATCTAAGGTTTTTACCCCATCCGAGTTCCTAACGTATTGATTACAGTAGTCTTAGGCAAAAATGCTAAATTCACAGCCCTCCAGCTGATTTCCACAGTTTTGGCTGGTGACTTGCTCCGCATTCCTCCCCCACCTATTGCAATAACTGTGTCCAATCTGCTATTCTTGTGCGGTTTGAGCAGCGCTGGCGTAGCTCAGCTGGTAGAGCATCTGATTTGTAATCAGAGGGTCGGGGGTTCAATTCCCTCCGCCAGCTCCACCATTTGTAGGGGGAGTGAGGCGGAGCGATTCCCGTCATGCTAACATGAAAGGGCTGGTGTCTCTTGACACGAGTCCATTTTGTGTTTTCGTTTACCGCGCTCCCGGTTTCTTCACCGCTGGCAAACTTCACGGACAGGTTCTTGGTGTCCTTGCGTTTTTCGCGGACGGGTGGGTGAGTGGCTAAAACCAGCAGACTGTAAATCTGCCGCTCCTTGCGGGCTACGAAGGTTCGAATCCTTCCCCGTCCACCAGGATTGAACCTCCGCGATGGAAGTCCCGGAGTGCAGTAACGCCGATCGGGTAAAGGCGCTCGGCGAAGTAGCAACACCGCAGGAAATCGCCAACGCGATGTTCGAAAGCGGTACGGAACGCGGCGCCAAGCCGTTTAGAACTAGGTGCGCCGCGTATGTCAGCTTTTGCTGTATCGGGTTTGGCCTGGGTAGCTCAGCTGGTAGAGCGCGTCCTTGGTAAGGACGAGGTCACCGGTTCAATCCCGGTCTCAGGCTCCAGTCTTTGTTGGTTCGGTCGGGGGCTAGGGTTGGTTTTCTAATTGGGCGGGGGTAACTCAACGGTAGAGTCTCACTCTTCCAAGGTGATGGTTGCGGGTTCAAATCCCGTCCCCCGCTCCAAAGTTTGGCTCAAGCAGCAAGGTGCAAATGCCGCTTGCGCAAAGGATGAAGACAAATGGCGAAGGAAAAGTTTGAGCGAACAAAGCCACACGTCAACATAGGCACGATCGGTCACATTGACCATGGCAAGACCACGCTGACGGCGGCGATCACGAAGGTGCTGTCGAAGCATAATCCGAAGGTTGCCTTCCGCGCGTTCGATTCGATCGATAACGCACCGGAAGAACGCGAGCGCGGTATTACGATTGCCGTTTCGCACGTGGAGTATGAAACACCGAATCGCCACTACGCGCACATGGACTGCCCGGGTCACGCGGACTACATCAAGAACATGATTACCGGGGCGGCGCAAATGGACGGCGCGATACTGGTCGTGGCCGCCACGGACGGGCCGATGCCCCAAACCCGCGAACACATTTTGCTGGCTCGTCAGGTCGGCGTGCCCGCCATCGTGGTGTTCCTGAACAAGTGCGACATGGTGGAAGACGCGGAACTGCTCGAACTGGTTGAACTCGAAGTTCGAGAACTGCTGAAGAGCTATCAGTTTCCCGGCGACACCATTGCCGTGGTTCGCGGTTCAGCACTGCAGGCGCTGAACGGCGACGCAGCCTGGGAAAAGAAGATAGACGAACTGATGGCGGCTGTCGATGCCAATATTCCTCTGCCGGTGCGCGACGTTGACAAACCGTTCGCCATGCCCATCGAAGACATTTTTTCGATCTCAGGTCGCGGCACGGTGGTGACCGGAAGAGTCGAACGCGGCAAGGTAAAGGTTGGCGAAGAAGTCGAAATCGTGGGCTTCCGCGCAACGCAGAAGAAAGTGGTCACCGGCATCGAGATGTTCAAGAAGCTGTTGGACGAAGGCTTGGCGGGGGACAACGTAGGGTTGCTGTTGCGCGGCACGGAAAAAGAAGACGTGGAGCGCGGGCAGGTTATTTGCAAGCCCGGTTCCATCACGCCGCACACAAAATTCAAGGCCGAAGCGTACGTGTTGACGAAGGAAGAAGGCGGACGGCACACCCCGTTTTTCTCGGGTTATCGTCCCCAGTTCTACTTCCGGACCACGGACGTAACCGGGGACATGAAATTGCCGCAGGGAGTGGAAATGGTGATGCCCGGCGATAACGTGAGCTGCGAAGTAACGCTGATCACGCCGGTCGCACTGGAAAAGGGCTTGCGGTTTGCGATTCGCGAAGGCGGCCATACCGTTGGCGCCGGCGCGGTCACGGAGATCATCGAGTAATTCAGAAGGCCCGGGCCAGCTCGTCTGGCCCGGACTCATTCAAAAGGAATTTATCAAATGCGGGAAATCATTACTTTGCAATGTGGTGACTGTAAGAACCGGAACTACACCACAACGAAAAATAAGAAAAAGCATTCCGAGCGCTTGGAAACCAAGAAGTTTTGTCGTTCCTGCCGGAAGCACACTGCTCACAAAGAAGCAAAGTGACGATCCGCTTAAGGATTGTCATCCGGAGCGATGGTTGGCCGCGATTGCTGACCGTAGCCGAAGGGTCTTAGGCGGTGCGGTAGCAGGGTAGTCAGGTTTGGAGCCGGGGGAAAGAATTTGGTGTTAGGGGAGTCGTCCAACGGTTAGGACTCTGGTCTCCAAAACCAGGTATGGGGGTTCGAATCCCTCCTCCCCTGCCAGAATTTTTGGGTTGGCGCGAGCCAAAGTTCGTGCAGTTGAAGAGGATTCATGGCAACGCAGGCGGTCAAAGTGAAGAACGAAGAGCAGGGCACTAACGCAATTACCGGGGCGGCTTCCTCCGTCGGCCAGAAAGTTACTGGTTCGATCGAAGGTACTCGCGAATTTCTGCACGATGTTCGTGTCGAAATGAAGCAGGTCACTTGGCCCAATCGCGAAGACGTCATCTCTACCACTACCGTGGTTATCGCCACGGTCGCTTTTTTCGGCGTTTTCCTGGCCATCGTCGAAAAGCTTGCACAACTCGGCTTGGACAGGCTCTTAAAGTATTTTCACGTTTAAAGGCGAAACGACACCATGTCGATGCAGTGGTACATCATTCACACCTATTCGGGCTTTGAAAAGAAAGTCAAAGAAAGCCTGGAGAGCCGTGTGGCCGCTTTCACTCTTCAAGACAAGATCGGGCGGGTTCTCATCCCCACGGAAGAGGTCGTCGAAGTTCGCGGCGGCAAGAAAGTTGTGGCTTCGCGCATGTCCTATCCCGGTTACGTCCTGGTCGAAATGGATCTCGATGAAGACACCTGGCACATTGTGCGCAACACTCCGCGTGTCACCGGTTTTGTCGGGTCCGCCACTTCTCCTTCTCCGCTTACCGAAGCGGAAGTCGACGGCATCATCAATCGCGTGCACACCCCACAGGATCGCCCGAAACCCAAAGTGGTCTACGAGCGCAACGAACAGGTTCGCATTGTCGATGGCCCGTTCGCCAATTTCAACGGCACCGTCGAGGAAATCGACAACGACCACAGCCGCTTGAAAGTTTCCGTTACAATTTTTGGCCGTTCTACACCGGTTGAGCTGGATTTTGCCAGCGTGGAAAAGCTGGGATAAGAATTCGTGGCGCTACAGTCGGCCGCAAAACGAAAGAGATTGAGGTAAAGGAAAGATGCCACCAAAGAAACTGCAAACTACCGTCAAGCTGCAATTGCCCGCCGGCAAGGCCACTCCGGCTCCACCGGTCGGTACCGCACTTGGTCCGCACGGTGTGAATATCATGGATTTCTGCAAGCAATTCAATGCCAAAACGCAGAAAGAAGCTGACGGAATGATATTTCCGGTCCTCGTCAGCATCTATACCGACCGCACCTTCACGTTCATTCTCAAGACTCCTCCGGCCTCCATTCTCTTGCTGCGCGCCGCGGGAATTGCCAAGGGTTCCCCGGAACCGAATCGGAACAAGGTTGGCAAAGTCACCAAGAAGCAGGTCGAAGAAATTGCCAAGATTAAGTTGGTCGATCTCAATACCACTAAACTCGAGTCTGCTGTGAAGACCGTGATGGGTACGGCGCGCAACATGGGCTTGGAAGTCGTGGAAGCCTAGGAAGAAGAGGCGCTGGGGATTGCCGAGGAAGCTATGACCAAGAAAGCTGGAAAACACGTAGAGAACGCGCGCAAGAAAGTAGAAGCGCGTCCCTACAAGCTCGAGGAAGCCACCGAACTCATCAAGAAAACACATCACACCAAGTTCAACGAAACCGTTGAGCTCGCGATCAATCTTGGTGTGGATCCCAAGCACTCCGACCAGGTCGTGCGCGGAACCGTCGTCCTCCCTCACGGACTGGGCAATGCCGTGCGCGTCCTTGTCCTCGCCGGTGGCGACAAGATTCGTGAAGCGCAGGAAGCGGGCGCGGAGCATGTCGGCGGCGATGAACTCGTCGCCAAAATCATGGAAGGTTGGACGGATTACGACGCCGTCATCGCCACTCCAGACATGATGCGC
The DNA here is from genome assembly GCA_963741165.1 of Candidatus Acidiferrales bacterium. Taxonomy (GTDB): domain Bacteria; phylum Acidobacteriota; class Terriglobia; order Acidiferrales; family UBA7541; genus Acidiferrum. The sequence goes on from CAVUHB010000010.1 coordinate 235,817, forward strand.
TCGGCCGGTAAACTCGGAAAGGTCCTCGGACCTCGCGGCTTGATGCCCAACCCGAAGACCGGAACGGTCACCATGGACGTTGCCAAGGCCATCCGCGAAACCAAAGCGGGCAAGGTTGAATTCCGCGTTGACAAGGCCGGCATCGTTCACTGCCCCATCGGAAAAATTCAATTCGATCCAAAAAATCTCGCGGCCAACGCGCACTCTGTCATCAACGCCGTTGTAAAGGCCAAGCCCGCCGCCGCAAAGGGCAAATACGTCAAGAAGATTACCCTGACTTCCACCATGGGCCCGGGCATCACCATTGACTTGGCAGAAGCGGAGACTCTGGCAACCGCCGCCTAAGCAACACGGGCCGCGTTACAGGACGAATTTATGAAGAAGAAAAACGAAAAACAGCAGGATCTCGATCAGCTCAAAACAGACCTTGCAAAGGTGTCCACTGTTATTCTCACCACCTTCCAGGGCATCACGGTCCAGGACGACACCAAGCTCCGCCGCGCTGTACAGGCTGCCGGTGGCAAGTATCAGGTCGTCAAGAATACCCTTGCGGAAATCGCCGGCACCGGCACGCCAGCCAGCGGTGTCTTAAAAGATCTGAAGGGTACCAACTCGATCGCCTACACCGAAACCGACCCGGTCGCTCTTGCCAAGGCATTGACCAAAATCGCCAAGGATGTTCCGTCGTTCAAGTTCAAGTCCGGGGTCGTCGAGGGCCGGGTTATTTCTATCGCAGAGATTCAGCAGCTCGCCACCATGCCGTCTAAGGAAGAACTGATCAGCAAGCTCATGTTCCTCCTGAACGCACCGGCGCAGCGCCTTGCCGCGGTCATCAAAGCTGTTCCGCGCAATGTCGCTGTTGTTGTCAATGAAGCTGTTAAGGCCAACAAGTTTAGTGAGTAAGGGTTTGGAGCTGTGCGGGTCCCGCCCGTACCGGTTCTAATAAATTTGATTCAGAAAATTGAGAGGAGAACTAGCAGTCATGTCGAAAGTTGAAACCATTTTGGAAGAAATCAAGGGCCTGACGCTTCTTGAAGCGTCGGATCTCGTCAAGAAGCTCGAAGAAGCCTTTGGCGTCTCCGCAGCGGCAGCCACGGTTGTTGCAGGTGGCGGCGGTGCGGCGGCTGCAGCGGCACCGGCCGAAGAGAAGACGGAATTCAACGTCGTCCTCACCGATGTCGGCGGCAACAAGATCAACGTCATCAAGGCCGTTCGTGAAGTCACCAGCCTTGGATTGAAAGAAGCTAAGGACCTCGTCGATGGTGCGCCGAAGACCGTGAAGGAAGGCGTTTCCAAGGACGAAGCCGCTACCATCAAGAAAAAGTTCGAGGAAGCGGGCGCCAAGGTCGAAATCAAGTAATGTTCAGCCGGCCGATTTTCGGCTGGCGCGGTTTTGGTCAGGCTTCACATTTGGCGCGGCGTTGCCGTTAGGTGTTTCCCGCGCCAGGGGAACTTCGTACGCAAGCTACGACCGGCATTATCTACAATAACTGGGTCCTTTTGGGACCTTCACTTACCGTGTGCGGGGCGGCTCCGGGCAAGCCGCCATGCGGCACGGTTTAGTGTCTTTGCGGTGTTTTTGTCATGCTGCCCGAAAGGGAATGAGGTAAAGCAGGTATGTCCAATAGCAACCGGCACGTTCGGGAACGCCAGCGTCTGGACTTCGCAAAAATTCAGGGCGCGATTCAGATTCCCAACCTGATTGAAGTTCAGAAGAAATCGTATCAGCGCTTTTTGCAGATGGATTTACTGCCTAGCGAGCGCGACGATGGCGGCCTTCAGTCTGTATTCACTTCCGTATTTCCGATTAAGGATTTCCGCGAGATGTCGCAGCTCGAGTTCGTGGATTATTCCATCGGTAACTGGGAGTGCAAATGCGGCAACCTCAAAGGCCTGCATCACCTCCGCGCCACTTGCCGCAATTGCGGCGCTTCGGTCGTCACCAATCCGTACCAGACCGGCGACGTCATCTGCACCAAGTGCGGAACGTTTAACAAGAACACTCCGACCTTTTGCAACAAGTGCGGCGACCCTGTCGCCATGCAACTCAAGTACGACGTGAACGAGTGTCAGGAACGCGGTATGACCTACTCCGCTCCGCTCAAGGTCACCATAAGACTCACGATTTACGACAAAGATCCCGACACCGGCGCAAAAACCATTCGCGATATCAAGGAACAGGAAGTTTTCTATGGTGATATTCCTCTGATGACCGAAAACGGGACCTTCATCATCAACGGTACCGAGCGCGTCATCGTCAGCCAGCTGCACCGTTCTCCGGGCGTTTTTTTTGAGTCCGCTAACAACCGTTCTTACTTCCTTGGCAAGATTATTCCGTACCGCGGTTCCTGGGTAGAGTTCGAGTACGACACCAAAAACATCCTGTACGTCCGCATCGACCGCAAGCGCAAATTTCTCGGCTCGATTTTCCTTCGCGCCCTGGGCATGAAGTCCAATGAAGATATCCTGCGCACTTTCTACCAGGTCGAACGCATCTCTCTGCGCGAAAAGGAACTGCACTGGAATATTTCGCCCGGAATCGTGGACCGCAAGCTCACCCACGAAATCCGCAACCCCAAATCCGAAGAAGTGATTGTCGGCGCGCACAAGCGCATCACCGAAAATCTCTTCAAGGAACTTATCAAGGCCAAAATCTCCCAGGTCCGCGCTGCCTTGGCAGACCTCGAAGGCGCTTACAGCGTTGCCGACGTCGTCAATCGTCAGACCGGTGAAGTTCTTCTTGAAGCCAACAAGCCGCTCACCGCCGATCTCTGGCAGGCCTTCGCCGAATCCGGAATCACGGAAGTCGATATCTTCTTCCCTGAAAAGGACGACATCGGGCTGGTCCTGTCACGCACTCTCGACAAGGACTCCATCCGTTCTTCCAAGGAAGCACTCATTGAAATCTACCGCAAGCTGCGTCCGGGCGATCCCCCGACTTTGGAAACCGCGACGAACCTGTTTCGCGGCATGTTTTTCGATCCGCGCAAATACGACTTCTCGAAGGTCGGCCGCCTGAAATTTAACATTAAGATGGGCCTCGACACGCCGCTGGAGAATCGCACACTCGATGCTACGGATTTCGTCTCCGCCATCAAGTATCTGTTCAAACTGCGCAAGAACATCGGTGTGGTCGACGACATCGACCATCTCGGTAACCGCCGCGTCCGCGCGGTTGGCGAGTTGCTCGAAAACCAGTTCCGCATCGGCCTTGTCCGCATGGAACGCGCCATCAAGGAAAAGATGAGCGTGTATCAGGAAATGTCCACAGCGATGCCGCACGACTTGGTCAACGCCAAGCCGGTCATGGCTGCTATCCGCGAATTCTTCGGTTCTTCGCAGCTGAGCCAGTTCATGGACCAGACCAACCCTCTGAGCGAAATTACTCACAAGCGCCGTCTCTCCGCTCTTGGACCTGGCGGTCTTTCTCGTGAACGCGCTGGTTTCGAAGTCCGTGACGTCCATCCAACTCACTACGGCCGTATCTGCCCGATTGAAACTCCAGAAGGTCCGAACATCGGTCTGATCAGCTCGCTCTCTTGCTTTGCGCGCATCAATGATTACGGCTTTATCGAATCTCCCTATCGCCGTGTGAAGGGCGGACGAATCATTGACTACGTTCAGATCATGAATGCGGGCGACAGCGAGTTCAAAGCTGGCGATATCGTCGAAAGCGATCGTGTCGAGGAGCTCAACGAAGAGCTCAAGCGCCGCAAAGTCACCGATGAGCCCTACTGCTTCTACCTTTCTGCCTGGGAAGAAGATAAGTACGTCATCGCGCAAGCCAACGTGGCTCTTGACGACAAGCTGCGCATCACCACCGAACTGGTGAACTGCCGTCAAGCCGGTAACTTTGTCCTCAAGCATCGCGACGAAGTCGACTACGTCGACGTTTCGCCGAAGCAGCTTGTTTCCGTCGCTGCCAGCTTGATTCCGTTCCTTGAAAACGACGACGCTAACCGCGCTTTGATGGGTTCCAACATGCAGCGCCAGGCCGTTCCGCTGATCCGTGGCGAAGCTCCACTTGTCGGCACCGGCATGGAACGGGTCACTGCTAGGGATTCCGGCGCAGTCGTACTCTGCAAGCGCGACGGCATCGTCGATCAGGTTGACTCCGAACGTATCATCGTCCGTGTGGAAAGCGATCACTCTGGTGTACTTAGCCGCGAAGTGGGCGCCGACATCTACACGCTGACCAAGTTCAAGCGCTCCAACCAGAACACTTGCATCAACCAAAAGCCGCTCGCTCGCGTAGGCGATCGCGTCAAGACCGGACAGGTTCTTGCCGATGGTCCTTGCACCGATCGCGGCGAACTTGGTCTCGGCCGTAACGTCCTTGTGGCCTTTGTGCCCTGGCGCGGTTATAACTTCGAAGATGCCATCCTGGTCAGCGAGAAGCTAGTCAAGGACGACTACTACACCTCCATCCACATCGAGGAGTATGAGATCGAAGCGCGCGACACCAAGCTCGGTCCCGAAGAAGTTACCCGCGACATTCCCAACATCTCCGAATCCTTCCTTCGAAACCTCGACGAGAGCGGCGTCATCCGTATCGGCGCGGTCGTGAAACCCGGTGACATCCTGGTCGGCAAGGTCACCCCCAAGGGCGAAACCACGCTGACTCCGGAAGAAAAACTGCTTCGCGCGATCTTCGGTGAAAAAGCTGGAGACGTTCGCGACGCTTCCCTTTATTGCCCGCCAGGCATCGAAGGCACCATCGTCGATGTGAAAATTTTCACTCGCAAGGGTGGAGAAAAGGACGAGCGCCACAAGGCTATCGAAGCCTCGCAAGTCTTCAAGCTTGAAAAGAACCTGGCCGACGAAATCCGCATCTTGACCGACGAGCGCCTCAAGCGCCTTGGCGATCTTCTCGGCGGCAAGATTCTCCAGGCAGACCTGCACGACGAAAAGACCAACAAGCGTTTACTCACCAAGGGCGTGGAGCTCACGCGCGAACTGATCGAGAAGATATCCACACGCAACCTCAAGCGTTTGAAGCTCAACGAGAAGGATCCGCTACTGATCGAGAAGATCGAAGAAATCGAAGAGATGACTTCCCGTCAGATCGACGTCCTTCGAAAAATTACCGAAGAGCGCAAGGAAAAGCTCAAGAAGGGCGACGAGCTTCCTCCAGGCGTCATCAAGCTGGCCAAGGTTTACATCGCCATGAAGCGCAAGCTCTCGATCGGTGACAAGATGGCCGGCCGTCACGGTAACAAGGGCGTCATCGCTCGTATCGTTCCTGATGAGGACATGCCGACTTTGCCCGATGGCACTCCGGTGGAAATCGTTTTGAATCCGCTCGGCGTTCCTTCTCGTATGAACGTCGGTCAGATTCTCGAGACCCACTTGGGCTGGGCCGCAAAGGAGTTGGGCAACAGCTTGAAGCGATTGCTCAGCAAGGAAGTCAAGGCGGAAGCGCTTCGACGCTGGTACCGCGAAGTTTTCTCGGACACCGTCATCTGGAAGACTCTCTCGAAGCTCAGCGATGAAGAGCTGCTGGACTATGCCGAGGGCTTCAAGGACGGAATTCCCTTCGCCACCCCGGTATTCGATGGTGCGCGCGAACCGGAAATTCGCCACCTGCTCGAAGTCGCTGGTTTGCCGCACGCCGGGAAAATCAACCTGTATGACGGCATGACCGGGGAACAGTTCGATCAGCCTGTCACCGTCGGCTACATCTACATGCTCAAGCTCTCTCACTTGGTTGACGACAAAATCCACGCCCGTTCCATCGGACCCTACTCGCTCATCACCCAGCAGCCGCTCGGTGGTAAGGCGCAGTTCGGTGGACAGCGCTTCGGTGAAATGGAAGTGTGGGCGCTCGAAGCTTACGGCGCCGCGCACATTTTACAGGAATTGCTGACTGCCAAGTCCGACGACGTATATGGCCGCGCGAAAATATACGAGGCCATCGTGAAGGGCGAGCCCGGCATCGAGCCCGGCGTGCCGGAGTCGTTCAACGTGCTCGTCCGCGAATTGCAGTCTTTGTGCCTCGACGTCGAGTTGATGAAGCGCCAGAAGCCGACAGTGGAAAAGGCAGCAGATTGATGCCGGCGCGGGCGCAGCGTGCTGCGCCCCCTTTCGGCAAGAGGAACAGTCTTTGCACTAACCAGTTTTTGGGTTCTCAGCCGGTCGCCTAACAATCGACCGCGTCCCGCGCCGCAAGGCTCGGGAGGGAGGAAACAACCTTGTATCGCAGCAGCCCTTATGATCGCGCCAGTCTGATCGCGGATTTCGATTCCATCCGCATCTCTTTGGCAAGTCCAGAAAAAATTCGTTCCTGGTCCCACGGCGAAGTCACCAAGCCCGAGACCATCAACTACCGCACCTTCAAGCCCGAACGGGATGGCCTGTTCTGCGCCAAAATTTTCGGTCCGGTTACGGACTGGGAATGTTTGTGCGGAAAATACAAGCGCATGAAGCATCGCGGAGTTATCTGCGACAAGTGTGGCGTTGAAGTTACCTTGAGCAAAGTTCGCCGTGAGCGTTTGGGCCACATCGAGCTCGCCTCCCCCTGCTCGCACGTTTGGTTTTTCAAGGGACTGCCCAGTCGCATCGGTTACTTGCTGGACATCTCCATGCGCGACCTCGAGCGCATTCTCTACTTCGAAGCCTTCGTCGTCGTCGACCAGGGTGAAGTTGCCGTCCTCAAAGAACGTCAGGTTCTTCAGGAAGAGGAATACCGCAAGCTGCAAACCGAATACCCCGGCCAGTTCGTCGCCAAGATGGGCGCCGAAGCCATCAAGGAACTTCTCCGCCGCGTGGAAGTCGACAAGCTTGCCGACGAGCTTCGCGAAAAGATGAAGGCCGATCCTTCACTCCAGAAGCGCATCAAGTTCGCCAAGCGTCTCAAGGTGCTCGAGGCGTTCCGCAAAAGCGGCAACAAGCCCGAGTGGATGATTCTGGATGTAATTCCGGTTCTTCCGCCGGAGTTACGCCCCCTGGTGCCTCTGGACGGCGGCCGCTTCGCTACCTCGGATCTTAATGATCTCTATCGCCGGGTCATCAACCGCAATAACCGCTTGAAGAAGCTCATGGAACTCCGCGCGCCCGATGTCATCGTGCGCAATGAAAAGCGTATGCTCCAGGAAGCGGTTGACGCTCTGTTTGACAACGGTCGCCGTGGCCGCGTTCTCCGTGGCACCAACAACCGTCCGCTAAAGTCGTTGAGCGATACTCTCAAGGGCAAACAGGGCCGTTTCCGCCAGAACTTGCTCGGCAAGCGCGTTGACTATTCTGGCCGTTCCGTCATTGTGGTTGGCCCGGAACTCAAGCTCAACCAATGCGGTTTGCCCAAAAAGATGGCTCTCGAGCTGTTCAAGCCTTTCATCTATCACAAGCTCGAAGCGCAGGGTCACTGCACCACCATCAAGCAAGCCAAGGAAATGGTCGAGCAACAAGACCCCGTCGTCTGGGACATTCTCGAAGACGTCATTCGCGAGCATCCCGTGCTTCTGAACCGCGCTCCGACCCTTCACCGCTTGGGTATTCAGGCTTTTGAGCCTACCCTCGTCGAAGGTAAGGCTATCCGTATTCACCCGCTTGTCTGCACCGCGTTTAACGCCGACTTCGACGGTGACCAGATGGCTGTGCACATTCCGCTTTCTCCTGAATCCCAGGTCGAAGCCTCGGTGCTCATGCTCAGCTCGCGCAACATTCTCTCGCCCGCACACGGCTTGCCTCTGGCCGTTCCTTCGCAGGACATGGTCCTCGGTATCTATTACCTGACCAAGTCCAAGCCCGGCGCCAAGGGTGAAGGCCGTGTGTTCGGCACGCCCGAGGACGTTTCGCTTGCTCTCGAAGCGGGGGAAGTCGAACTCTTGACCCCGATCCGTTTGCGCTACACCGGCGAAGTGATCGATCTGCTCACTGCTTACGACAACCAGGACGTTACCCACACGGAAGTCGTCCGCATGGAGCGGCAATTCATCAACACCACCGTTGGCCGCGTCATTTTCAATTCGCATCTGCCCAAGCACATGCCGTTCGTCAACGGATTGCTCAAGAAGAAGGGTGTTCAGCAGCTCGTCTATTACGCCTACTTGCGCTTTGGCCTCGAAGGCACCGTGCAGTTGCTCGACCACTTGAAGGCTCTCGGCTTCACGTACGCCACCAAGTCCGGCATCTCTATCGGTATCGACGACATGCTCATCCCCAGCGACAAGTACAAGCTGGTCGAAAACGCCGAAAAGGAAGTCGTCAAGGTTCAGCAGCAGTACCTCGACGGCGCCATCACCAACGGTGAACGCTATAACAAGGTCATCGCCATCTGGGGCGACGTTACCGAAAAGGTTGCCGACGAAATGTTCAAGGCCCTCGAAACGCAGGACCGCGATGGCAACCTCAACCCTGTTTACATCATGGCTGACTCTGGCGCTCGCGGTTCCAAACAGCAAATTCGCCAGCTTTCCGGTATGCGCGGTTTGATGGCCAAGCCATCCGGCGAAGTTATCGAAACTCCGATCACTTCCAACTTCCGCGAAGGCCTCACGGTGTTGCAGTACTTCATCTCGACTCACGGCGCCCGTAAGGGTCTCGCGGATACCGCTTTGAAGACTGCCGATTCCGGTTACCTCACTCGCCGTCTCGTCGACGTGGCGCAAGATGTCATCATCAACGAGCCCGATTGCGGCACCTCCGACGGCATTTACGTTGAACCCATCATTGAAGCCGGTGTGGAAGTCGAGCCGTTGCGCGACCGAGTTGTTGGCCGCGTATCCCTCGAGAAAATCCGCGACTTTGAAGGCAATGTCATCGTCGAGGTCAACCAGGAGATTACCGAAGAACTCGCCAATGAAATCCAGGAAGCTGGCATCGAGCGCGTGCGCATTCGTTCCGTGCTTACCTGCGAATCCCGACGCGGTGTCTGCGCCTTATGCTATGGCCGCAATCTCGCTTCGGGCCGCATGGTCGAACTCGGAGAAGCCGTCGGCGTCATCGCCGCACAGTCCATCGGCGAACCCGGCACGCAGCTCACCATGCGCACCTTCCACATCGGTGGCGCAGCAACGCGCGTCAGCGAGCGTTCCACTCTGGAAGCCAAGAACAGCGGCGTCGTTAAGTTCGTCGACCTCCGTCACGTCGAAGGTCGCGCCGGCGCCAGCATCGCCATGAACCGCTCCGGCCTACTCGTTATCGTCGACGAAAAAAACCGCGAAAAAGAACGCTATCATGTCGTTTATGGCGCGCGTCTTCGTGTCAAGGACGGCGATGCGGTCACCCACGGCCAGATACTTGCGGAATGGGATCCCTTCACATTCTCCATCCTGACCGAAACGGCTGGCTCGGTGAAGTTCGACGACCTCCGTCCCGGACTCACCATCGAGGAACAAGTTGACGAAGTCACCGGCCTCTCGCAATTGGTCGTGACACTGCCTCCGGGCGATGAAAAACATCAGCCCGCCATCCTCATTCGCGACGCTTCCGGCAAGGTTAGAAAGAAGTACCTCATGCCTTCCCGCGCCCACTTGATGGTGCAAGATGGCGATGAAGTCCAGGCCGGCGACGTGCTTGCGAAGATTCCGCGCGAAACCACCAAGACCAAAGACATCACCGGTGGTCTCCCTCGCGTTGTCGAACTGTTTGAAACTCGCAAGCCCAAGGACCCTGCCGTTATCTCCGAAATCGACGGCACGGTTCGTTACGGCGAAATCGCCAAGGGTATGCGCAAGATCTACGTCGAAAGCGCCGATGGCAAGACTTCCAAGGAATATGCCATCCCCCGCGGCGTGCACATCAACGTTCAGGAAGGCGAGCACGTTCGCGCTGGTGAAGCGCTCATTGACGGCCCGCTCAATCTCCACGACTTGCTGGCCGTTCTAGGCGAAAAGTACACCCAGGCTTACCTCGTCAACGCCATTCAAGAGGTCTACCGCCTGCAGGGTGTCAACATCAACGACAAGCACATCGAAACCATTTCTCGCCAGATGATGCGCTGGGTCAAGGTCGAAGACGTCGGTGACACTACTTTCCTTCTCGAGGAGCAGGTCGACAAGTTCCGCTTCCGTGAAGAGAACGATCGGGTCATCGCCGAAGGTGGCCGCCCCGCTACGGGGCGCCCGCTGCTCCTCGGCATCACCAAGGCGTCTCTCTCAACCGATTCCTTCATCTCCGCTGCAAGCTTCCAGGAGACTACCCGCGTTCTCACCGAAGCGGCTGTCGCAGGCAAGGTCGATTACCTCCGCGGGCTGAAGGAGAACGTCATCATGGGCCGTTTGATTCCGGCGGGCACCGGTCTTGAACACTATCGTAGCCTCCAGTTGCTCACCGAAATGCCGGCTCCGGCTCCTGTCGAGGAACTCCCCGACTCCGCCGAATTCGCCGGTGCAGACGAAGCCGCTGGACTCGACTTCCTTGGCAACAAGGATGGCGACATCGATGGTGAAATCCTTCCCGAGGGCCAAGACTAGTCGAGTCGAATAACCGAGCCCTGGCTTTTTGCCAGCGCTTTCCGACTCTCCAACCGGCGTCCCGGACTACCAGGACGCCGGTTTTCTTCTCTAGCGCGGACTTTCCTACCAGCGCACGTACGCCGGTGGCCGCAACCTCCCGGTGCCTACTTTTTCCATCGCATCGCCCTCCCCACCGTAGTACTTTCGTACCGGTAAGGTTCACGCTCCATACCCGCCCTTCTGGCCTTGCCCCTCTCCCTTACTGCCCTATGATGAAGAGAGAGATTTAGGCCTTTTTTTTGGGCATTTTCTGCTTCTTGAAAGCCTCTATGCCTGCGGACACAAATTCTGTCCCCGCTTCCAACGGCTCTCCCGATAGGGACCCCCGCTTAACCGCGGAAGCTCGTCTTGTGAGCTTCGACAAGCGTCAAGCCGAGCTCTGGCGCCTCACGTTCTTTCTTCTGTTCATCCTTACCGCTGTGTTTGCATGGCTTTCGTGGGACTGGCTTCGTCAGGACAAGCCCCATTTGCTTGCTCTTCCGATTGGCCTGGTCGCCCTGGTGGTGCTGTTCGGTGCCTATTCCTGGAAAAAGACCGCCGAATTATCTGAACTGAAGGGACTGCTCCGCGGACTTGACCAGAGAGACTCCGCTCTACCAAGCGACCGGCAACTCGATCAACTTTTTGACATGATCTCGAAATCTCAGCAGGGCTTTCGCGATCTTATCGATTCTTTCGACGACCATCTCCTCGCTCTCAGCCTGGCTGGCGACATTCGCGCGGCCAACCGCAGCTTTGCCGATCTCCTCGGCATTCCGTTCCAAAAAATCATCGGCCGGCCCCTCTCCGAATTTGTCGAGGATGTCAGTGGCGCCCCGCCGGACGAATTTTCGCGGGGCATGGCCAGATTCCTCGAACGTCGTCAGTGGACGGGTGTTGTAGAGGTTCGCCTTAAAGCCAGGCACACCACCCATTACTTTGAATGTGTCGCCCACGCCATGCTCCGCGATGAAAAGGTCCATGGCCTCACCGTCCTGGCTCGCGACGTCACTTCCGCGCGCCGCAACGAAGCCCGGTTCACCGAGCTTTTTGAGACGCTTCAGGAAGGCATCTATATCGCTACGGCCGAAGACCGGGTTCTTGAAGTCAATCCCGCCCTCGTTCGCATGCTGGGCTACGATTCCAAGGAAGAATTGCTGGCCAAGCGTGTTTCAGACATCTTTGTTGATGAGCAGCAGCGCACCAGCGTGATTCGCGAGGTGAAGCGTCAGCCCTCTCCCGAAAGTCGCGAGATTACCCTCCGCCGCAAGGACGGAATTCCCGTCGTCTGTTTGCACACCGCCACCGCCGTTCGTGACACGGGTGGCAACGTAGTCCGCTTTCAGGGCGCGCTTGTGGACATAACTGCCCAGCGCGAGATCGAAAAACGCCTCCACAAGGAACAGGAATTTGCCCGCCGCCTCGTTGACAGCTTTCCCGATCTCATTTTTGTGGTCGACACAAACCGTCGCTACACCTTTGTCAGCCCCAACGTCACGCAGGTTTTGGGTTATGAACTCAGCGAAGCCATTGGCCAGGTATTTGGAGAACGCACCCATCCCGATGAGCGGGGCTCCGTGCTGTCTCTCTTGCAGGACATGCTGACGGGCCGCAAGAATTTCGGTTCCATCGAAATTCAGGTTCGCCACAAAAGCGGCGAGTGGCGCCGCTTGAAATGCCACTTCAGCCCGCTGTTCAACGAAGAACAGAAAATCGAGGGCGTTGTCATCTCCGGCCGGGACGTTACCGAAGTTAAGCGTCTCGAAGAACAGCTCATTCAAGCCGAGAAACTTGCCGCCATGGGACAGATGCTGGCCGGCGTCGCTCACGAACTCAATAATCCCTTGACTGCCATTCTTGGCGTCAGCGAACTGCTGCGCGATCGTCCCGGCGTTGACGAGAGCACCAAGCGCCAGCTGGAGATGACCCACCGCCAGGCCCGCCGTGCCGCTCGCATCGTCCAGAATCTTCTCGAATTCTCGCGGCCCGCCTCACCTCAGAAAAAGGCTCTCGACCTGAATGGAATCATCGACCGCACTCTTCAGCTGCATGATCATTCACTTCGCCGAAACAATATCGAGGCCGATTTCCGCCCTCTCGCCGATTTGCCGGTTGTCGTGGGTGACGCCAACCAGCTTATCCAGGTCTTTTTGAATCTCATCAGTAATGCCGAGCAGGCTATCAAGGAAGTTCGTCCTTCCGGCCATATCAAAATTCGTCTCGGTAAGTATGTCGATCGAATCTTTGTCACCGTTCGCGACGACGGCCCAGGTATCAAGCCCGAAGCGCTTCCCAAGCTCTTTGATCCCTTTTTCACCACCAAACGTCCAGGGGGCGGTACTGGTCTGGGCCTCAGTATCTGCATGTCGATCGTTCGCGAACACGGTGGAAATATGGAAGTGGAAACCATTCCCGAAGGCGGCGCCTCCTTCACCGTATATCTCCCCATTCCTGCCTCGCAGAAACGGCTTATTCCCCGCGAAATCGATTCCAGTTCAGGCGAACGCCTAGCTCCCTCTCGAGAGAACCTCAGTAACCGTTCCGTTCTTGTCCTGGACGACGAGGAATCCATACGCATGCTGCTTTCAGAAGGCCTCTCGTCTCATGGACTGGCCGTCGACTGTGCGGGTACCGCAGAGCAGGCGTTGAGCCTGGTCCTCGGCCGCAAATACGATGTCATCTTGTGCGATTTGAAGTTGTCAGGCGGCGGGCCCAACTCCGATGGTCACAACGTGGCTGAGCGCCTGAAAATTGCCTCCGGCGCCAACAAACCCGAGCTCATCTTCATGTCAGGCGATGTCTTGGGCGATGAAGCACGATCTGGTCCCACCTCGGCTCACAAATTGCAGAAACCGTTCCGCATTTCCGACGTCCTGAACATTCTTCTGGAAGTTTTCGCCCGAGTCCCTGCCAGTTCTTCCAAGCGATAGCACTCGATCTCGGCAGGAGCGGCTTTACCCCGGGCTCGGATTTAGGGATTTGTCATACCGTGCCTATTTCTTCGTGGGTGCCGCCGGCGCATCCACCCCGAACTCCCACACAAACAGGTCCAGTCCTTCTTCCATGACCTGCGCCAGAATGTATTCCCCCGGCGGCAACGCTTGACTCAACGTGAATCGGTACACCGATGGCGCCACTTCCCATCTCTGTATCGAAATCGCATTTTTCTGGCTGGACATCTCCTGCCCAAACAACACGCTGATCGATTCCAGCTGTCTTCCGTTACGTGTCACCTTTGCGCGGATTAATTCCACATCTGGCCCTGCGTCGCTCGCTCTCTTGCTTTTCTGTATCGTCGATTCCCGCTCCGGATCGGGCGGCGGCTCTCGCAGATAAAACTCGGGGTTGCTTGCCTGGATGCGCAGCTTCGCATGCGTCCCCGGCAACTCAATCGTTTTCTTGCCCGGAACCAGTGGCACCGGAGAGAGAATCTGGGCCAAAGTTCGCATCTTGTCCGTCTTCAGCTGCGATCCTACCTGATCCATCACGAGCACTTTTTCCGCCTCTACTACATACATCCCTTCGGCGTCGGGCAGAAACGCGCCTTTTCCGACCGGTAGGCTGGCGGCAATGTCCGCCACGTTATCCATCCTTTTCGCTTCTTCCTGCTTATGAATCTTTTCTACCTGTGCTGCGGCATTCTTCTCCTCATCGCTTTCCGCTTTTGCCGTCGCATCCCAGTCCACCATCGAAGCCGGCACTTCCTCCCAATCTCCCCGTTCCAGGCTGTAATACCGCACACGCTCGCCATCCCGCTGGTATTCCCGGATCACCTGATAGGTTCCATCCTTCAACAAGAGCTTCTTCCCACGCGGTACAACCGGTACCGATTTGTCTTTTTGGTTTGCTGCTGGGGCTTGGGAGGGGGAGCTTTCCAGGGAGTAGATCGTGCTGCTGGGAGCCGTGAGGGCCACCCCAAGTACAAGCCGCACCCAGATGCGAGTCCCTACTCTTAAAGCAACCATAAGGCTCCCAGCTGCGCTTCGGGCGTGCAAAAACGTCCACGCAACCTGCTTCCAGAATAGCCCTGTGAAACAGAACTCCGCAAGTTGGCAAACCATTTCTTATTTCAATTGGGTGGGAAATTGAAGTTGGGAATTGTCCCGGACGCTATTCCGGGGGACTTGTTATGGCTCAGTTCCCCTTAGTGTGTGCAGCGGGGGAACAGAGTAACCAGCACCATCAAGTCCGACAACGTGAATAGCCACTGCTCCGCTTGTGCGCCGGCCGCTTCCGCCGCCCGTGCAATCATTCCCAGGTGGCGGCTGCGCGCGAAATTATGCAGATGGTCGACGCAAATACCCGTCAAACTGGCAACTTCGGAATCAGTGAAGATCTTTTGGCTCGACTTAACCGTAACCACTTTTGACCTCTTTTGTGTGTCCACTTATCCCTCACCAATTCTGATGCATTGGTGGAGGATAGAAGATGCCAATTTACTGAGCAATAGTCATTCCGTTTCATCGGGTGTTAAACGAATTCTCTAGTACTTTTCTGTCAGGCCCGAAATGCAAGCCTTTTCGCTTGTTTTGGTGAACGGGGAGCTTTCCGGGTACCTGTCAGAAAAGACAGGTGGGTATGCAAAAACGTATCACTTTTGAGAAATTCCTACAGCTTTCGGTAGATGTTTTGCTATTTCTGTCATCTGTTTTGTGTGCCTTTGTTCGTGCGCCGCAATCATTTCAAACCATTCATACACATTCAGCATTCCCAGAAAGGCATGTGGCCAGCGATATACACTCAAGTCCCTATCTTTTGTCTCTTCCAGAAATGACAGCGTTCGTTCTCGCGCTGCTCGCATCTCCGCCATCATTTCTTCCTTGCCGGTGATCAGTCCTCGATCTAGAGGGATGGGAGTCTTGCGTCGAATGATTCTGCGTTCCACCAGCCACATCGGAAAGTGCAGCCGTTTCAGGTAGGGGACATGCCTCGGTGCCTTCTGCGAAATCCGGTCTGCTCCACCCACTACCGCGCGTTCGACCATCACCAGGTGCGCCACTACCTCACCCGCCGACCACTGTTCCGCCCGCGGTTTCCAGCTCCATTGCGTCGTGGGAACCGCATCGGCCGCTTGAAAGAAAGCGGCCTGTGCGCCTGCCAGCTTTTCAAGGATGGGTTCCAATGTCCCCATCGATCACTCCGCGTCCTTGTCTGCCGCAACCCGAGCAGAGGGCAGGTCGCTGGTGCCCCTAAACCGTCGCTCCACCTGCACTCTCAAACGCCTGTGCCAACTGCAATACCTTCGCCTCGCCAAACGCCGACCCGAATATCTGTAATCCCACGGGCAATTCGCCGGCGATCTTACCGCATGGTACGGAAATTCCCGGTAAGCCCGCCAGTGAACCCGTTACGGTATAAATGTCGGCCAGATACATCTGCAATGGATCACTGGTCCGCTCACCCAGTTTGAATGCCGGGACGGGCGACGTTGGCGTCAGAATAGCGTCCACCTGCGCAAACGCCTTCCGGAAATCCTCGGCAATCAGTGACCGGACTTTCTGCCCCTTGAGGTAATAGGCGTCGTAATATCCCGCCGAGAGCACGTACGTTCCGAGCACGATTCTCCGCTTCACTTCCGCGCCAAATCCGGCCCCGCGCGTCTTCCTGTACATCGAGATCAGCGAGTCGCTCTCCGCGCGCGGTCCGAACCGAACCCCGTCATACCTTGCCAGGTTCGAACTGGCTTCCGCTGTGGCGATGATGTAATACGTTGCAATCGCATAGTCTGTGTGTGGCAGGCAAATGTCCACCATCTCGCAGCCGAGTCTTCGGAAGATCTCAATCCCCGCGTTGATCTTCTCCCGGACCCCGGTGTCCATTCCCTCCGCAAAATACTCTTTGGGAATTCCAATCTTCAGTCCCCTCACCGGCTGGTTTACTGTCGCCTGGTAATCTTCCACCGGCACGGTGGCGGAGGTCGAGTCGTTCGGGTCGCGTCCCGCTATCGTTTGCAGAATCTTCGCCGTGTCTGCAACATTACGCGTCAAGGGGCCAATGCGATCCAGTGAGCTGGCGAACGCGATCAATCCGTAGCGTGACACGCGCCCGTAACTTCCCATCATTGCAGGGATTCCGCAGAATGATCCGGGTTGCCGAATGGATCCACCCGTATCGGTTCCAAGGGCTGCAACGGCCAAGTCTGCCGCAACCGCCGCTGCGGACCCGCCACTCGATCCGCCGGGAACTCTTCCTGGCGCTGCCGGGTTCTGTACCGGCCCGAATGCGGAGTTCTCGTTGGAGCTGCCCATTGCAAACTCATCGCAATTCGTCTTGCCTAGGATAATCGCGCCGGCCGCTTCCAGTCGCGTCACAGCGGTAGCGTCATAGGGCGGAATGTAGTTCTCGAGGATCTTCGAGCTGCAGGTGGTCCGGACGCCGCGCGTGCTGATGGTGTCTTTAATCGCTATGGGAACTCCGGCTAGGGCCGGCAACGGTTTCCCCGCGGCAACCATCGCATCTACGCGTTTCG
Source organism: Candidatus Acidiferrales bacterium (assembly GCA_963741165.1). Taxonomy (GTDB): domain Bacteria; phylum Acidobacteriota; class Terriglobia; order Acidiferrales; family UBA7541; genus Acidiferrum. The sequence goes on from CAVUHB010000010.1 coordinate 252,719, forward strand.
CTTGCGCATAAGCGCGCTGTTCGCACAGCGTAAGGTATGCGTTCAACTGAGGGTTGTTCGCGGCAATCCGCCGGTAGTAATCCTCGGCAATCTCGCGCGCCGAGGTTTTCTTCGCCACAATCGCTTCTCGTACCGATTCAACCGTCCAGTTTGTGGTCATCTTCTCTAGATCGCTATCTCTCGATTACCTTCGGCACGCGGAAATACGGCGGCTCCGGATCCGGAGCATGCTGCAAAACGTCATCGGCAACTGCGCAGGGAACCACGATGTCTTCACGCAGCGTTGCGTCGGCTGACTGATCGTTGCTCAGAACCTGGGCCATGGGTGCGACATTTGTGGTGTCCAGTTCATTCAGTTTACCGATATATTCCAGGATCTCGTCAATCTGCGCACGGTAAGTTTCAAGTTCGGCTTCGCTCAGATCAAGGTAGGAAAGCTCGGAAACGCGCAAAACATCTTCACGGGAGATTTTCATTTGCTCGAACTTACCTCGGCGGTCTTTCTTGGATACTTCGTCGTGATGTAATGGTCGACCAGATTCTTGAACGCAACGGCTAGTTCGTTGTAGGTACCTTCGAGGGTCACGTCTTTCTGGCCATCGATGTACACCGGGCAACGCGGCGCTTCACCAGTGCCCGGCAAGCTGATGCCGATGTTGGCGGCTTTCGATTCACCCGGCCCATTCACGATACAGCCCATTACTGCCAGCGTCATGGTTTCCACGCCTTCAAATTGTTTCTTCCAGGTAGGCATCATTTCGCGGATATAATCCTGCGTGCGTTCGGCCAATTCCTGGAACGTGGTGCTCGTGGTGCGCCCGCAACCGGGGCAGGCGGTAACGCTCGGTGAAAAGGAGCGAAGTCCGAGGGCTTGCAGGAGTTCGCAGCAGGCATACACTTCCTCACGGCGATCCCCGCCGGGGCGGGGCGTAAGCGAAACTCGAATCGTGTCTCCAATACCTTGATCAAGCAGCACCCCGAGCGAAGCAGAAGACCACACCAATCCCTTCATGCCCATGCCCGCTTCGGTCAGACCGAGATGGAGCGGTTGCTGGGTCTTCGAGGCGAGATCGCGATACACGGTAATCAAATCCCGCGGACGGGAGGTCTTGCAGGAGATAATAATCTGGTCGTTGCGCAAGCCGGATTCTTGCGCCAGTTCCGTGGATTGCAGCGCGGAAAGGACCATGCAATCGTTGATAATCTGTTCCGATTCCTTGCCCAGATTGCGATCGGTATTTTCCTGCATCTTCTGCATGACCAGTTCCTGATTCAGGGAGCCGCCATTTACGCCGATACGCACCGGCTTGCCGTTGTCGACGGCGATCTTGCAAATGGTAGAAAACTGCTCGTCACGGCGTTGTCCAGCCCCAACGTTGCCCGGATTGATGCGGTATTTGTCGAGCGCCTTGGCGCATTCCGGATACTTGGTCAGCAACACGTGGCCGTTGTAATGGAAGTCGCCGATGATCGGTACTTTGCAGCCGGCATCGAGCAGACGCTGTTTTATGACCGGGACTGCTTCCGCGGCCTCGGGCACGTTCACTGTCCAGCGAACGATTTCACTTCCAGCTTCGGCCAGCTCGAGCGTTTGCTGCAGCGTGGTTTCCACATCGGCGGTATCGGTATTGGTCATGGACTGCACCACGATTGGTGCGCCGCCACCCACCTGGACGTTGCCAACCTTCACGCCATACGTTTTCTTACGTGGGTGACGTAAAGCCGCCGCATCAAATCCGGAAATCTGGTTCAACATATCCATCCATTTTAGCAGCGTAGCCGTAGTTCTGTCCTGTTTGTCCGGGTTGCCGGGTGTTCCCGCAAACTATTCTCCCGCGGGGGTATTCAGAGTAGACTAATTGCATGATGCGGTGGCAGCGAGTTCGCGCCAGAGTTCGTGTTTGCGTAAGCTTTATGGCGCTAGGATTGGCGACTGCGGCTTTCTGCCAGCAAGGAACTGGTTCCCAGCCCGGCAAACCAAATACTCCCGCGCCGCAAGTACAGACGGGGAGTAAGGCGGCAGCGGATCGAGACGTTTCCTTGCGCAGATTGCCGGCGAATTTGCTCGCCGATCAGAAAGACATCTGGCTATTTCCCCTAGAACTGGGCAAAGGGAAACATTGGATTCCTACCCTGAGTACTGTTGGCGCGAGCGCTGTTTTCGTAGCGACCGATGCTCACACCGCGCCGTATTTTCATACCACGTCCAGTTTTAGCGGCTACAACCGCGTGTTCAGTGAAACAAATACGGGAGCCTTCATGGCCGCGGTTCCTGCGGCCATCTATACCGTGGGGCTGATCAAGAAGAATGCTTACGCGCAGAATACGGCGTTGCTTGCTGCCGAGGCGTTCGCCGATGGTTTCGCTCTGGACCTGGCGTTCAAAGGTGTCACGGGAAGAAAGCAGCCGTTGCAGTACACCGGCGACGGGCCTTACACTGACAGCTTTTTCAATGGCACGCACAATCCCTTTCATTCGGGCGGCTTTTATTCCGTGCATGCAATGGCTGCCACCTCAATCGCTACGGTCATTGCGCACCGCTACCGCAATCATCGCTGGGTGCCGTATGTGGCTTATGGCCTGGCAGGAGCCATCTGTTTTTCGCGGATCACCAGCAGCAATCACTTTCCTTCCGATGTGTTCTTTGGAGGAGCCATGGGCTTCATCATCGCCCGCTACGCAGTATTGCCGGCCCGCTAGCGGCTCCCTCCCCCTGGAAAATTACTCTTCCACCCCCGGGCTACATGTCCCTGCGGGAAAGGTTAGACCGATGGTGGCAAGACGCGCGTGTAGGGCGACCCGCCCCGCGAAACTGCGCCAGCGAAAAGTGGAGGCTTCTGCCTTGGAATCGTTCGAGTCAGGGCGGAGAAAGACGGCAGGAACAACGAGTTGGGTGAGGGAATCGTTCACATAGAAACCGGAATGATGCGTAGCCAGGTGTTCTGGCGATTCACAACCGTGGACAGCAGGAATCATTACTATATATAAATATATAGTAATAGTATTTAATTCAATATCTTGCTACCTGCGCTCGTTAAAGGCAATCGGGAATTTGGTTTCCCCCTGAGTTGCTAGTTCGCAGGTTCGGATGTGGTGGCTCGAGGGGGGCAGCGACCGGGCGATTGCGCCAGGCGGAGATGGCTTCACTGACCAGGTTCACGATCGTGCGACGATTTTCGCGGATTACTTTTAGCCAGGCCAAGAGACCCATTTGGGGGAAGTAGATTCCGCGGAAGCAGATGCGTGCGAGAAAGATGTTGATGCGATAGCCGACGGGTTGCTCCTTGATCGAATCGACGGCATGGGCGATGGCTTCGGCGCTATAGGAGGCGACCCAGCCAGCTTTCACTTCGGCGTGAGCCTCGGCGATGGTCATCCTGAGGGGGGTGTGCGCCATGGCAAAGGGGATGAATTCCTGCCAGTGTTTGGGGCGGGTTAGGCGGCCCGCCAGTTCGAGTCGTTTGTAGAGTGGTGTGGCGGGCAAGGGTGTGAGCAAACCAAAGATGGGAAGACCCGGCGGCCAAGTCTTTACTTCACTTAGAGTGCGCTCTGCAACTCCGGTGGTGTCGTTGTCCATTCCAAAGATGAATGAGGTGATGGCGTAAACGTTACGTGAAGCCAGTCGCTGTAGGACGGCAGCATACTCGCCAGGCTTGTTGAAACCCTTATTGACGCTGGCGAGATTCGCGGGATCGATGGACTCCATGCCGATAAAGACCCACTTGCCTCCGGAGGCGGCAATAAGATCGATGAGTTCCTGATCGCGAAGGAGATTGGCACTGATCTGGGCGACCCAATGGACTTGTGCACCAGCGGCGATGATGTCGCGCAGCAGGGACTTGGTGCGCTTAGGATTGATGGCGAAATTGTCGTCGATGAAAAAGACGGCGATCTGGCCGCCTTCACTTTTTGCGCGCGCTTTCAAGAGCAAGAGTTCGTTGACGACGCTTTCGTTGGTACGGAAGCGGATCGAATCTCCAAAAAATCCAGTGACGGTGCAGAATTCACAGCCGTACGGACAGCCGCGCCCCGACTCGACGGGAACGATGCGAAACGTGCCCCAGCCGGTGCCGACTTTTTGCAGGAGCTTCGCCCACATTTTGGGGACGAGATTGAATTGTTTCAGATCGATTTTGTCCCAAGGAATTGCGGGATAGTCCTGTAACGAAGGCTTGCGCTCCTGGCCAAAGTGGTCCACCGGAGCGTAGAGATCTTTCAAGCGGCCGTGGGCGGCGTCTTCCACAATTTTTGGCCAGGTTTCATCGGCTTCGCCGAGAGCGACGGCATCGGCATGACGCGGTCCACCGTTTCGGCCCAGAGCTTCGTCGGCCATTTCAGTGACGTGAGGCCCACCCATAACAACGGGAACATCGACGGCGCGGACAGCATCGGCCATGCGATAGGCTTTGGCGATCATGCGAGTCATAGCCCCAATACCGACCAGGGCGATGTCGTTGTCGAGCACGTACTGAGCAAGGCCCGCTTCATCCATGGGCTGTGCGTTTCCGTCGATGAGAATTACTTCATGTTCTATAGGTGTGAGCGACTGGAGAAGAAACATCCAGAGATGCGGCATGAAATTACGTGTCACCCCGTTGTCCGGGTTGTACAACAAAATACGCATGCGTAGTCCTCCACTTACAACAATGCTTTCGCGAGTCTGAACCGGGCGGGCCAGACCTCACAATCCATTTTCAGCAAAGTGTAAATGGAGGTAGGGTTACAACTCGATCGAGTCTAACATGCGACGACGGATGAGCATTGAACAAAATGAGGCAATTTTCGGCTAGGGAGTGGGAAGACTAAGGCGTAGCAGCGGTTCGTAGAGAGGAAATATTCGACGCCCCTTTTTGAGCGCGGCTTGGGCGGCGGCATGATCGCCCAGCGAGTTGTCGACGGTGAACAGCGAGGTGTACACGGTCGGATCGGCATCGGGGAAAAAGCGCACGATGAAATCGAGGCGCTGGCGGGCGCGATCGGGGAACGCCGTCTGTCGATAGAGTTCGGCTAGATTGCGATTGCAGGAATAGCTATATGGATCGACGAGATTGCCGGTGAGGAAGGCTTTTTCGGCTTCGGCAAGACCCTGGGTGTGCAGGAGAAATTCACCGAGGCGGCAGAATTCGAGAGCGGGAGGATTTTTTGAGGACTTGAGCACGGCCTTCTGTCCGTCGACTGCGGTGGGCCAATCCTGGAGGTCGCTCGCGAATTTTACGCGATCGGCAAGGGCCGGCTGGAAATTGGGATCGCGCTCAAGAATTTGCGAGATGCGCACACTGGCGAGGGCTTCATTCTTTTTTTCGTGAGCGACGACCGCGAGCCAGTGCAGGGCATAGAGAGAATCGGGATCCAGACGCGCGGCGTTTTCAAAATGAGTTTGCGCTTTATCGGTGTGACCGTCGGAGAGCTGCACGAGCCCGCGAATCATTTCGAGATTAGAAGTGGGCGCTTCGTTTTCGAGGGCCTTGAGGTAAGCGACCGCATTGGGAATATTCGCCAGACGGTAATTGGTTTCCGCCGCGGCTTCGAGGGCGCGGCGAGTCTCCGCTGGATCGAGGTTGGCGGGAAGAATGCCCTCACGATTTTCGTGGATTAGTTTCGCATTGCTGTCCAAGAGTGAGTGATTTAACAGCGCGCGCGGGGCGTGGTATTCAAGCAGAGTACGATCGTCGGTGTTGAGGACGCTGCCGGCAGCAAGGCGGCGGACCTCCGAATCGTTGAGGGCGTAGTAGGCGATGATGCCTTCGGGATGGCGAAGTTCCAGAGTTTCATAGTCCTCGCGGAGTCCAGGATTTTGCCAGAGAGTGCGAAGGCGATCGAAGTTTATCGGTGTGTTGACGGTGCGGCTGAGGGCCATCAGGTCTCCACCATGGATGCGCCAGAGTGTGGTTTCCGGAAAATGCTTGGAGAGGGTGGCGAGAATCATGCGGAGGTCCGCGGGATCGAGCGAGTAGGCTTGAATCCACTGGACGAAACGGCCGCCGGGGGCGAGATGGGCGCGGGCGGAGGCGTAATACTCGTCGGTGAACAGCGTGGCTACACCGGCGATCCAGGGATTGGAAGGCTCCGAAATAATGAGGTCATACTCGTCGCGAGAGGTGAGCAGATAATTGCGGGCGTCGTCAAGCACGAGATGCAGGCGAGGATCACGAAGCACGCCGCGATTTAGTTTTTCGAGATACGGCGCGGCCTGGATGACGGCAGGCTCGATTTCGACGCAATCGATGCGCTGGATGTCAGGATAGCGGGCGACGGCGGAAGCAGTCATGCCACTGCCAAAGCCGACGATGAGCACGCGACGTGGGGGCTGATCGATGACAGCTCCGAGATGGCCGAGAAGAAGTTGCGTGGGTGTGTCGCCGTTGGAAGCGTCGACTTTACCATTGGTAGTGAGGGCGAAATAGTTGTCGGTGCGACTGACAGCGATGGAGGCGTTTAGGCCGTCGGCGACGAACGGGAGATCGAAAGTGGCGGCAGTTTCGGCCAGCGTGAGATTTTCGTTGTGCAGATTGAAGTAGAGAACGGTGGAAAATGAAGTGAGCGCGCGATTGTAGAAGATGGCTGAGAAACCTGCGAAACCGACGAGAAGAAGAAGTGCAGCGTTGAAGGCTAGAGCAGGAATGCGACGCGGGGTGGCGGAGAGTTCTAGCACGAGGGCCAAGAGAAGATTGATCGCAGCGATCAGCGCTACAACGCGAAAGCTGCCGAGCGCAGGGACCAGCCAGAATCCGGTGATGATGGCGCCGGCGATGGCGCCGAGCGTGTTGGCGGCGTAGGCGCGGCCGACTACGGCGGAGTAGCCGGCTTCCGAGGGAGCGCCCCCGGTAAACAGAAGCACAACGGCGGGAAAATTGAACCCGAAAATGATCGCCGCGGGCAGCATTGCCAGCGCACTTGTGACGAATTGGGCGAGAATGAGACCGCCGAAAGATTCGTGGGCGGCGCGAAGAATCGGGGGAACGACCGCGGGAAGGTATTGAAAGGCGACGAGAAACAGGAGCGCAGCGAGGCCGGTCAAGGTTTGCGTGCGCGCAAAAGTGGCGAAAGAAACAGTACGACTGCCGCGAGAGATCCACCGTTCGAACACAAAGCTGCCGATAACGATGCCAGCCAGGAAGGTGCCCAGCATCAGCGTAAAGGCGTAGGTGGAACTGCCTAGGGTGATGGCGAGCAAGCGGGTCCACGCAATTTCGTAGGCGATCGCGGTGGCGCCGACGATGCCGAACGCTAAGAATAAGAATGTGCGTGAAGGATTGGAAGGCGGATCCGTTGCGGGTGCGGTGGAATCGATTGCGGAAGAAGTCTGCGCAGAGGCTGAGGATTCCGGGGCATGGGAGGCACGGGATATTTGCAAAGCAATTAGTCCGGCAAGTACGTTGAGAACGACGGCGCAAGCGATTGTGAGGCGGAGGCCCAGCGAAGGAAGCAAGAGGAATCCAGCGAGAAGGGTGCCGGTGACGGCACCAAGGGTGTTCACCCAGTACAGTCGACTGACCCGCGCGCCGAGTTCGTCGGCTTCGCGGGTTAGTCCGCGTACGAGAATCGGCAGTGTGCCACCCATTAAGAAGGTTGGAATGAAAAGGACTAGAGCGATCCCGAGAAAACGTAGCGCCAGAAGAAGCGTAGTTGCGGCACCAATTGCGGGGTAGGCAGCGAGGTAGAGGAGGCGAACTCCAGCGAGGCCAATGAGAGAGAAGGCACCGGTGGCGGCGACTGCGAGTTCAATCCAGGCGTAAAGAGCGATGGGCCTGGCGTGGCGCTCGTTCCAGGTGCCCAGGTAAGCGCTGCCTGCGGCCAGACCGGCCATGAATACCCCGAGGACGGTAGCAATGGCATAGACCGTGTGGCCAAAGATGAGTCCGAGTTCCTTTCCCCAAGCTACCTGGTAGATCAGGCCGGCGGCTCCGGAAAGAAAAAAACAGATGAGGATGCCGAGTAGCATACCGCTGCGAGATGGACTGGGGGACATTGTAAAAGCGTAGATGCGCGGTGCAAGCATCGTCAATGCAGTGTGCTGTGTTGTGCGGTTGGTAGTTGGGCACAGCGGAGGAACGGGATCGGTGCGAAACTTGTGGGTAAGAAATGTTACCTCTATGCAAAACGCGGGCGTAGAATGCGAGCAAAGCCTGCCTGGGGAATGGAGCGTCCGTATGTGGAAACTAGCGAGTGTGCTCTCGAGTTTCGTGCTGGTGGGAACGGCGCTGGTCTGGCAACAGGAAGCGACAAAGCCCGCCGCAACGGTAGGGCAAGATGCGGCAGCTGGTGCGGCGCAAGGCGGGGAAATGAAAATTCCCGAAGAAGACATGAAGAGAGTGAATCCGGTGAAGGCCACGCCGGTGGGGTTAGCTCATGCGAAGAAAGTGTTCGGATACAACTGTGCGATGTGCCATGGGAAAGATGGGGATGGGCAGGGAGATCTGGCAGATCAGATGAAATTGAAGTTGAAGGACTGGCGGGATCCTTCGTCGTTGAAGGAGATGACAGATGGAGAATTGTATTACATCATCGCGAAAGGCAAAGGGCAGATGCCCGCAGGTGCCGAACAGATGAAGCCGGACGAGATCTGGAATATGGTTCTCTATATACGTTTGTTCGCAACGAAAGTGACGCCGGCAAAAGCGAAGGCGTAAAGTTTCTCCAAATATCCAGAATTAGAGAGTGCCGCGGAGGCCAAGGGTCTCGGCTTGTTCGCGCATGGCAGCGATGCAGAAGTTGATGTGATCGTCCAGGGGGACGCCTAGCTCTGCCGCGCCCTTGATGACGTCTTCACGGCTGACGCCGCGTGCGAAGGCCTTGTCTTTCATACGCTTTTTCACGGAGCTGACTTCCAGATCCAAAATGCTTTTCGAGGGACGCACATAGGTGCAGGCGGTGAGAAATCCGGCGAGTTCGTCGCAGGCGAATAGCGCGTGTTCCAGGGCAGTTTGGCGAGGGACGCCGGAATAGTCCGCGTGCGAGAGAATGGCGCGGAGCAACTGTTCGGGATAGCCGCGCTCACGGAGAATCTTGACGCCTTCGGCAGGGTGCTCGCGGTCGGAGGAATGGGCCTCGTTGGGCCAGCGCTCGTAATCGAAATCGTGAAGAAGTGCCGTGACGCCCCAGAGCTCTTCGTCGGCCCCGGATTTCTTCGCGTAGGCACGGACACAGACTTCGACGGCAAGCATGTGTTTTCGGAGGCTTTCCGATTGCGTGTACTCGCAGACCAGCTTCCAGGCATCTTCGCGTGAGGGCATCGGTTCGTCTCCCAAGTAAGGATAAGTTGGAAGGATAACCCAAGAAGGACGGGGAAGGATTGCAGACCTGCGATTCAGCGGGTCGCAGCCTCACGGTCGGAAATCGAATCTGCTTGGCGGAACTCTGGCGGCTGCAGGAGCGAACGCAGATGCGCGAACCAGGAATCGAAGAATTTCGGGCGTCGAAACCTACCCCTGTCACACAGGGGGAGGCACCTTCCAGTTCAGGTCCCCGGCCATGACCTGCGGAGGCAAGGCAGTGGAGCTGTGGAAGACCGGAGGAAAACGGCGGGAAAGCGGTACCAATAGGTGGCAATCGTGCCCATCGGGGAAATGAGATTCGAAAGAACAAAAGCACAATATATAGTTGTCTACTCGAACGGGAAGCGCAAGGGGCTGAGGAAACGCACGAGAGCCGTCCGGTAGTACAGGCGAAAACAGGGCGTAAACATGGGCAATTGCAGGTGTTTAACGTAAAGAATTTGTAAAAATGCCCTTGACAGAAAGTGGCGAATCAAGCGAGACTCCATTCGCGCCAGTAATACATCCTTCCCCCAAAGAACGCTCCGACGTTCCTCACCTATCCGCACGCCGGAAAAAACCAGTCAGCGAGGAGTCCCGGTGTCGGCAAATATGGATAAAGAAACTGCTTTGAACACGTTAGAAATCGATCGGGAAGTGATCCGTTGCAAGACGTGCGGACTTGTCCAATACCGGACGCGAACCGGAAACTGCCGCCGCTGCGTGCACGCCCTGCCGCAGAGGATGGAGTATCTGATTCCGGAAGAAGCGGTGCAGGAAGAACAGGTGCCGGCGGAAGCGATGACGTCGAGATTTGCGAATCAGGAAACGGTCGAGAATATCGGCCAACGGATTCGCCAACTGCGGGAATCGCGTAGCATGACGCAGAGCCAGTTGCAGGCGAGGTCGAAAGTGAGTCGCTCGTATTTGTCGCGCATCGAGAGCGGGCAGATGACGCCGAGCTTGGGCACGCTGGAAAAGATTTCGGAAGCATTGAATGTTGGACTAAACCGTTTCTTCATCCCGGAATCGGATGGCGAGGCGCTGCTGGAAGACCCGTTCATTCAGGGACTTCGCCCGTTCCTTCGCCAATTGGATTGGGAGCAGTGGCAATCGATCTTGAAGCGCTTGCAGGCCATAAGCGATCACGTGAATGCAGCACCGATCACCCTCCGCCCTATCGGTAACCCGGCACGGCTTCCGCAGCCCGCGCCAACGAATGGTAACGGACAGCACGGGCATATCGGCCACGCCAGCCATTCGAATGGGCTAGTGCCCGCGCACGCCCAGGGTCAACCGCAAGGATATGCGCTGCGGAGACCGGGATTGCCGGCCTTTCAACGTCCGCTGGCTCGCTAGCGTTCGAAGACAGACAGAAGAGTTTGCAGGAAGAATGGCGCTCCGGAAGTTCCGGAGCGCCATTCTTAGTTTTGGCCGCCAGTCAAAGATCTAGTCAACTGAAAAGTTGTGGTGTTCGGGAACAGCAGCCCACAGGTGCAAGCGACGTGCTGCATGCTCAAGTTTCTGCGATGCGGTGTTATACAGAAAATCGCTAGCTATTCGCGGACCACGGACACTTTGGCGGCGGGAACTTCGAGGCGCATGAGTTTGTGGTTGCCGTCGAGGTAGAGGACGACCTCGAGGTCAGAGGTGAGGACCTTCAGACCTTCGTAGGATTTACCCTCGGCAGAGACGGCCCCGGCCCAGTCTACGGTGATCGTGCCGGGCGTGCGCTCTTGCGGGATTAGGACGGAGAAATTCTGCGTTCCGCGGCGTGACCAGTCGTAAATGCGGGCGAGCACGGCGTACTGATGATAAAGGTTGTTATCGAGCACGAGGATGGTGGGCGAGCTGAAGGTGAAATCCTGGTCAAAGGGCTTGATGCCCTGCATCTGCAAAGTCATTCTGGCGACGCCATTGGCAAACATCACGTGGGCACCATTGGCCTTGTCCGATTGGGAAGTCCAGTCATAGCTGATGGGCGCGCCGTCGGGCTGCAGCGTGAGGTTGCCAGTAACGTGAGTTTGTGGGCCATCAGGGGGCTTGAAGGAAGTGGTTCCTTTGGCCACCCAGCCGGCACCGCTGGAAGCAATTTCGAATTCCTCGTGGCCGACGGACTTACCGTCGAGAAGAATGTTTAGTTTGCCTCTATCGGCGGTGAAGACAGAAGCTGCTGCACCCTTTTTCTGGCCTGCTTGCACAAAGAGGCCGAGAGAAAGGACAGCGATGAGCAATAGGCCGAAAAGAAGAGTTACTCGAGGTGTTGCCGAGGAATGCGAGCGTGAACTTCCCTGGACAAAACGAGACGGACTGCCTGGAATGCTTTTCAGCATCGGGGATACGGGACGGCTCGGCATGGAATGCTCCCTCAAAGATTCGGTTTTTCTACAGGCAAATCGGCATCGGGCAAGCCGGCGGAAATTCCAGCGAGTCCTCGACGCAAAATCTCGGCTACGACGGCGACAGGGTCGCCGGAACTGTCGACACGGAAGTCGGCGAGTTGATAGGAAGCGATGCGTTGTGTGTGCAGCGCGCGGAAGCTGGTTTCATCCTTGAAGAGGGGGCGGCCGGTCATCGTGGAACAACGGGCGAGCAGCACTTCGATGGGGGAATCGAGCCAGATGACGGGAACGCCGGAATTTCGCAGAAATTCCGGCGCCCCCTGCTGCGCGTAGGTGCCTCCCCCGAGAGCGAGAATGGTGGGTTCCAATCGTTCGATCGCTCGGCCGAGGGCGGCACGAAGTTGCTCCGCTTCGAGTTGTCGAAAAGCAGGCTCGCCGTGACGCTCGAAGAATTGCGGAATGGTGATCCCGGATACTTCCTCAATTTTTTCGTCAAGATCAACAAAGCGCCAGCCAAGTTGTTGGGCGAGTCGAGAGCCGACAGTGCTTTTGCCGGAACCCATGAATCCGGCGAGTGAGACAAGAGGAACATGCGGCATAGAGCCGCGAAGAATAGAAGGTTGATTCACGATTCCTGTCAGCGCGAACTAGTTGCGCTTCAGAATTCGAATTGTACCACTGTATGAGGAGAGTTCGACCTTGGCGAGCCCCATCCCAACGGTGCCGAAGAAGCTGTTGGCAAATTTCCCCTTTTCGTGGCGATTCGCATGGGTATCCGGCTTGATGTAATCCACCGCTTGGTTATCGAGCGCGCCGAGGATGGTATGCGCTTTAAGGTCGAAGGAATCGTTGCCGGAGAAGCGAACTTCGACGAGGCCCCGGCCGCTGTTCATGGTGTAGATGCCGGTACGAACAAAATCGCCGTCGTAGAGGATGTTTCCGGTTGTGGTCATCAAGGTAACGTTGGCCAGGCCAGGCTGAAGGATCTGCGCATTGCCACTGATGGAAGTGAATTCAAGCTGACCGGCACATTGCGTGCAGATCAGTGAGCCACCCGTAGTCTTGACGATAATGTAGCCGGACACTTCCTTGAGGTGAACGTCACCCGCAACGCTCTGCAGCTTCATGTCACCGTTGACCTGTTCGACGAGAATGAGGCCGGTCTGCGTCTTCAGTTGAAGCTCAGTTTGCTCCGGAACCATGAGCTGAAAATTGGCTTCGTCGTCGTGTGGCTGAGTCGGTGCCGTGAGGGAACTGGCACTGATGTCGATCCGGTCGCCGACTTGTTCAATCTCGACTTCCACTTTGCCGGGAGTGAACGTACTGGTGACGACGACTTCGGGGTTCTTCCAGGACTTCACTTCAATGCGGCCGTTGACAATATTCTGGAGGACGACGACGGGCCGGTTTTTGACTGTGAAGCGGCGTTCCTCTTGCTCGGGCGCAGCCGCCCAGAGTGGCGCGCTGAACGTGCCAAACAAGAGAGCCGCCCCGAGGGCAGAGAATAGAGTGCGTTCCATGGACTTGCTGGGGATCATCACTGCTCGCTCCTTCCACTGTCCAACATAGCGGCGAGTAACTCTGCTTTTTGCTGGTACGCGCTATTGAGATATTCGCGAGCCAGCATATCATGTGGATGCTTTTTCAAATGAGCTTCACATTCCGCAATAAATTCGTTGACGGTGCGCAGATTCTTGCGCAGAGCTTCGTCAAGGGCTGGATTGCCGGCTAGGCTGGAATTGGGCACGTCGTTTTCAGCCTGATTGAGCGCCGCAGACCTTGCGTAATAGACGTCCAAAGAAGGAGGAGGTGTCAGCACTCGTTCCGACGGCTTGGCGGCCGCGAGCGCATGCTTTGTGGCGGGCTGTGAAGCGGGGGGCTGAACTTGAACCTGAAGAGCCGTCTGGGGTTGCGCGGCGGGTAGCGGAACGGTCGGTTGGCTCGGTTGCTTGGCGACAGGCACGGACGGGTTTAGGGGCATGGTTGGCTTATGCAACTGCAGGAATGCGGCGAAGGCGAGAGCCAGACCAACACCGGCAGTCGCCAAGGTGCGAGTTCGGAATAAGCCGCGGAGATTCTCTGACCAGCCCGAAGAGCGTTCCCGAATACCGACCGAAGGCTCGTTGATCAGGCCTTCCGCTTCCAACTGCGCACGCAAAGAAACCCAAACCCGCTGCGGTGGTTCGGCCTCGGCGGGAAGTTCTCTTGCGACGGCAACGATGGAACTGAGATCCGCGAGGAAGTCCTGGCAAGCGGAGCAATGGGCAAGATGAGCTTGCGCAGCAGGCGGAAGCGGCGACAGACCCTGTTGTTCGAGTACAGAAGCAAATTCATTACACTGCATATATCAACCCCGGAGAGAAGGGAGCTGGCAGGCCAACCTTCCCTGAAAAAACGCTGCAAAAGAAAACCGAAAATCCAGACTCCGTCGAACTCATCATGTTAACTCAATCCTGTGAGTCCGTTTGCGACTTGGAGGCCTGACGTTCCGAACGAGCCAGATCGCGAACATCTTCCTGAAGCAGTTCGCGCAATCGCGTGCGGGCCTTATGCAACTGCGACTTCGAATTTCCGACGGAACAACCCATGATGCCGGCGATTTCGTTGTGCTCATAGCCTTGTACATCATGGAGGATAAAAACGGTCCGGTAACCCGGAGGCAATTTTTCAATCGAGCGATCGAGATTGACGCGGTCGACGGCACCCGAAAGACGAAGATCAGGAGCGCCCACATCTTTCCTTGGGCCGCTGTTCTCGGCATCCGGGTCAAGAGTCTCTTCAAGCGAATCGGTAGGAAGAGACTTTTTACGCAGACGCATCAGCACGACGTTGACAGTCATACGGTGCAGCCAGGTGGAGAAGGCAGACTCGCCACGGAAGGTGGAAATCTTGCGGAACAGCTGGAGGAAGGCTTCCTGCATCAGGTCTTCGGCGTCCGCGGGGTTACTCACCATGCGGAGGCAAAGGGCATAGACCCTGCGGCCATGAAGTTGATACAGGTGCTCGAAGGCCGCAGCGTCACCCGCCTGAGCACGGCGAATGGCTTCCGCTTCGGTCCACGCTACCGGTTCGGCTGGTCGTTGACGGGCCAACTGTCCAATGGCGGCGCTATCAGTAGTACGGATGCGCCGAATACCTCCGAGAGTTGTCCCTGGCATTGCCGTTGAGGCGCACATATGAAGCTATAGAATGCGAAAGCGCCCTATAGGTTGCATGGTGCCCAAAGAAGCAGCACGCCGGGTGTGCTTATTCTCCCTTGACCGGGGTGAGACGTCTATGGGCAAGATTCCGGGGGAGGCCAGGGACTCCGGAAATCGAACAGGCAGGCTGAGATTCCTGCTGCAGGATGGTCTGGAACTCGCCAAGCTGTTTATCTGGGAGTGCCAGAAGAAAGCATTTCAGCAAGACCACGGATTCGCGGAGGCAGGTATTCAGGTCGTAATGAGAGGCATCCAAGATCTCCCAATGGCGTTCCGGGTGAGTCGAGAAGCCGTCAGCGAGCTCTTCCCCGGCTTCGTCGAAACTGCTACCCAGCTCTTCGGTCAGTTCTAACAGGGTCGAGATCTTGTAAAGGAACTGGGAGCGGCGTGTCAACAAGACGTGGGAGAGTATGTTGTAAACGCGGGCGGCTCTCTGACTCCTGGAATGCTGAAAATTGTCGGGGTCAAGCGAACCGAGGCTCGGTGCGGTACCAAAATGACGGGCATGCATGGTCATGGCACGGAGGAGTGAAACCAGCGAGAATGTAAAATTGTCACACAAAGCGGGAGTAACGGCCAGGAGCCGGTGAGCCATCGGGACGCGACCGCACCGGCGCATACCTATTGCTTCATCGAGCGTGACGCTGAACATGCCATAGGAGGTCTCAAGCCGATGGAGGGCGTTCGCGTAGGTATGGTCTTTCTCCAAAGAAAGGGGAGCTCTCCAATCGAGAGATACTGATCCCCTGGGTTTGGGGGATGACCTGAATGCCACAGCGACCTCCGTGGGGCGATTACGTTTAGCTTAACAATACTTTCCATCAATCAAAACGTCATCTAATTATAACTAACAAGGCAACCCTGTCGAAGGAATCTGGCCTCGAGAATGGGCGCGATTCCTTGCCCTCGGTAACTTGCAGCACTTATACTCCTGAGGAAGTGTAAAAGAAAGGGCGTAGAACACTTTGGACTTTGAGCCGCGGGACCAGTTTGAACAGCGGGAAAAGAAACTTGAACAAATTAAGGCGCTCGGTTATGAAGCGTTCCCCCGGGAGTTTCGTTGGACAGACCGGCCGGGAGACATTCTCCAAAAGCACGGGGAAACGGACGGCCCGGCACTAGAAGCGAACCGAGTCGAGGTTTGCGTGGCGGGACGAATTGTGTCTTACCGGTTGATGGGCAAGGCGGGATTTGCTCATCTGCAGGGGTCAGGGCAGCGGGTACAAATTTATGTGCGCAAGGATGTGGTCAGCGAACAGGGATTTGCGCTGTTCCAGTTGCTGGATCTGGGCGATCACATTGGAGTGCAGGGACACCTGTTCCGGACCAAGACCGGCGAGCTTTCCGTTTGGGTCGAACAGCTCTACTTCCTGTCGAAGGCGCTGCTGCCGCTGCCAGAAAAATGGCACGGCTTGTCGGACATCGAGTTGCGTTACCGTCAGCGGTATCTGGACCTGATAGCGACGGAGAAGTCGCGAGAAGTATTTCAAACGCGTGCGCGGATCATTCGGGAACTACGGAATTTTTTCGACACGCGCGGATATATCGAGGTGGAAACACCGATGATGCATCCGATCGCGGGAGGTGCGGCGGCGCGGCCGTTTATCACTCACCACAACACGATGGATGTGGACCTGTATTTGCGGATCGCACCGGAGTTGTATCTGAAAAGGCTGACGGTCGGCGGATTCGACAGGGTGTACGAGATCAATCGAAATTTCCGCAATGAGGGAATTTCAACGCAGCACAATCCAGAATTTACGATGCTGGAATTTTACGAGGCCTACAGCAATTACCGCGACCTGATGGACTTGAACGAACAACTGTTTGCGTCATTGGCGAAAACGATCATCGGGTCGACGGTGGTGAAGTTTGGCGAAGTGGACCTGGATTTCGGAAAGTTCCAGCGAATGACGATGCGCGAAGCCATCATTCAGTATTGGCCGGCAGACGCAGGGGAGGCACCCACGCTCGAGCAACTGGCGTCGGCGGACGGGCCGCAAAAAGCTGCGGAAGCGTACAACGTGTGGGCCAAGGCGAACCACGCGCCTTATGCTGCCGCGAAGGGCAAGTTGGCGGGCGGCGAATGGACCGGCCTTTTGTTTGAGACACTAGCGGAAGACAAGCTGGTTCAGCCGACAATCCTGTATGAATTTCCGACAGAGATTTCACCACTTTCCAAGCAGAAACCAGATGATCCATCGTTGACAGAGAGATTTGAGATCTATGTCGCGGGGATGGAGATTGCCAACGGATTTTCGGAGTTAAACGATCCCGCCGAGCAAGAGCGGCGCTTCTTGGCGCAAATTGCGCAGGGTGGCGAGGAAGTGCCGAAACAGGTGGACGTGGATTATATCCGCGCGCTGTGCCACGGGATGCCGCCGACGGCGGGCGAAGGAATTGGCATAGACCGCTTAACCATGCTGCTAACGGATTCGCATTCAATACGTGACGTCATTCTGTTTCCTCTGCTGCGCCCGGAAGCAAATACGGAACAACGGGCGGCCGCGGAAGGCGACAAGGCGTAGCGGGCGGCCGGCCGTGCAATTTGAATGGTTTGTGGCGCGGAGATATTTAAGGTCGCCGAATCGGCCGGCGGTACTACGGTTGGTAACACTTTTTTCGGTGCTGGGCGTCGCGGCAGGTGTGGCTACGCTCGTGATCGCGCTGGCAATGAACAGCGGGTTTCGCGAAACACTGCAGGATAAGCTGCTAGGAGTAACGGCGCACATCTCCCTTACGCGACCCGGGCCAGGCGGAATACACGACTACAAATTACTGGCGGAAAAGCTGGGGAAAACACCCGGGGTGCGCACGGTGACGCCGGGAATCTACCAGACGGTGCTGCTTTCTTCCGGCGGCCAGGCACGCGGCGTGGTGATCAAAGGCGTGGAAGTCGAATTGGAGAAGCGCAGCGACGAAGCGTTGAAGAAACTAGCTGCGGGCCAACTGGACTTTACGGCAGATAGAGAAGGAATCGAAGGACTACTGGTGGGCAAGCAGCTGGCCGAGGAATGGAAGATGCGGCCAGGCGACTACGTGACGGTGACGAGTCCTCAAGGGCGGCTGACACCGTATGGATTGATTCCGCGTACGCGACGATTTCGAGTAGCGGGCGTGTTCGATTCGGGATTTTACGACTACGACGAAAACTGGTGCTTTGTGGGATTGCCTGCGGCGCAATCGCTGGCAGGAACGGGAGACGTCGTGAATGTACTGGAGTTCCGATTGGAGAATCCTGGTCAGGCGAAAGAAATTGCGCAGGGACTTGAACAGGCAGCCGGACTGGGATTTGTCGCCAGCACTTGGATGGAAGAAAACCGCGCGCTGTTCCGGGCGCTTCGCCTGGAAAAAGTTGTCACGGCAATTTTCATCGGACTGATCACATTCATCGCTGGCCTTAATATTCTGGTGGTGTTGTCAATGACGGTGACGGACAAGGCGAAGGACATCGCTGTGCTTCTTTCGATGGGAACGCGGCGCGAACAGATTCGCCGGATATTTTTGCTGCAGGGAATTACGATTGGCCTAACAGGAACTATTCTGGGATTGCTTTCTGGCTACAGCTTTACCTGGATCGCGGGAAAATATCATCTGATTCCGCTCGATCCGGAAGTATATGCGGTTTCCTATGTGCCATTTCTGCCGAGCCTGCTAGATGGAGTGTGGATCGCGGCGGCGGCAATGGCGATCGCCATGGTGGCGACCTTGCTGCCAGCCAGAGAGGCTTCAAGGCTGTTGCCAGTGGAGATCTTACGATTTGAGTGACCCCGAGGAGTTGAAAAGGAAAGCAAAAAAACGGTTCCTACGGCTGGGCGTTTGGTGCCCGGTTTGCTCCTAGGAAAGGCAGCGGGCAGAAGACTTGGGACTGCCAAGAGCGCCTCACCCTTGAGCTCGTCCCTTTACAGCTGTAAGTTGATGAAATAAAGCAATTTACGATTATCTCAAATCGGGCCGTTTTCCGGGGTTCACCTCGAGGGTAACGGAAGGCAGTAAAAGGGAAAAAGGCTGGGCTAGGAAGCGCAGTGACTGGGACTTTACCCCAGCGGAAGGGAACACCCCGGCTCGGGCGCATCTAAGTGGATAGCAGGTAGCCTGGACCAGACTGAGCAAGGCGGGCAGCAGGAGAACTGGCGCAAACCTTTGGGCGAGAGGCTGAGACGCGAACTTGAGGAGCATCGAGACCATCACCGACCCAGCGCAACGCACACTAGCGGTGCTCGAGGCTCGCGCGGTGAAGAAGACGTACGGAGTTGGCGAGAAAAAACTGGAAATTCTGGTCGAAGCGAATCTGGTTTTGCGCGAAGGAGAAATGGTAGCGATCGTCGCGCCATCGGGAGCCGGAAAAAGTACGTTACTGCATGTGCTGGCCGCGCTAGACACTCCAACAAGCGGTACAGTATACTTTGAAAATAAAGCTATAGAATTTACGGAAGACGCGGCGCTGGCAAATTTTCGCAATCGTGCCGTGGGGTTTCTCTGGCAGAGGCACCAGTTGTTGCCGGATTTTACGGCAACCGAGAACGTAGCGATGCCGCTGCTGGTGCGTGGCGAGCCACAGGAAGTTGCGCTGACGGCAGCGCGGAAGTGGCTGAAGGAAGTCGGCTTGGAGGGACGGGCCGAACATCGCGCAGGAGAACTTTCTGGCGGAGAACAGCAGCGAGTTGCGATCGGGCGGGCGCTCGTCACCGGACCGAAAGTGCTGCTGGCAGACGAACCGACCGGAGATCTGGACGAGCAGAATGCTTGGGCCGTGTTTGAGTTGTTGGAGCGGTTGCACCGCACGCATCGCCTGACGTCGTTAATCGCGACGCACAACCTGGCGCTGGCGGCGCGGTGTGACCGAATCGTGGGACTCGAACATGGTGTTCTGCAGACTCGCGCGGCGAAAGCCGGAGCGAGAGGGACCCCAGAGGGAGAAGCGAGCTAATCGTGTTCGAACGATATACAGAAAAAGCGCGACGTGTAATCTTTTTTGCCAGGTATGAAGCCAGCCAGTATGGCAGCCCGTACATCGAGACGGAGCACTTGCTTCTGGGCTTAATGCGCGAGGATAAAGCCCTGGCGAACCGTTTTCTGCGCCAGCAAGGCTCCATCGAATCCATCCGAAAAGAAATCGAAGCGCGCATCACCATCCGCGAGCGCATTTCCACGTCTGTCGAAGTGCCCCTGAGCGCGGAGTGCAAGCGCATTCTCAACATGGCGGCGGAAGAAGCGGAGAGACTGGGCCACAAGCACGTCGGCACGGAACATCTATTGCTCGGAATTCTACGGGAAGAAAAGTGTTTTGGCGCGGAAATCCTGATGGAGCGCGGATTGCGGCTATCGACCTTGCGCGAGGAACTGTCTCGCACGACGGGCGAGAAAACCACAACGGCGCGGCCCAAAGAGACTTCGTTGCTGGCGGAATTCAGTCGTGATCTTACGACGGCGGCCGCAGAAGGCTCGTTGGATCCCTTGGTGGGGCGCGATAACGAAGTCGAGCGCGTGATCCAGATCTTGTGCCGGCGCACCAAGAACAATCCGGTGTTGATTGGCGAACCAGGTGTTGGGAAAACAGCCATCGTAGAAGGATTGGCGCAGAGAATTTCCGATGGTGATGTGCCGCCATTTCTCGGCGACAAGCGGATACTTTCTCTGGACCTTTCGCTGATCGTGGCGGGAACAAAATACCGTGGACAATTTGAAGAGCGGCTGAAAACCATCATGAAAGAACTGATGGAGAATCAAAACTCCATCGTGTTCATCGACGAACTGCATACGCTGGTGGGCGCAGGTTCGGCGGAAGGCTCGCTCGACGCGGCAAATATTCTGAAACCGGCGCTGTCTCGTGGAGAGATTCAGTGCATCGGCGCCACGACGCCCGGTGAATACCGCAAGTCTGTCGAAAAAGACCGCTCCCTCGAACGACGGTTCCAGGCTGTAAAGGTTCCCGCCCCGAACGAAGAAGAAGCCATTCAAGTGATCAACGGGGTTCGTGAGCGCTATGAGAAGTTTCATGCCGTTGGTTATACGGATGAAGCGTTGCGCTATTCGGTGTACCTCTCGAATCGCTACATCCCCGACCGTTTCCTCCCCGACAAGGCCATCGATTTGATTGACGAAGCCGGAGCGCGAGTGAAATTGCGGCAAGCATCGGTGCCGGGAGAAGTCGGCGAAGTGCAGAAGCGCGTGAAGTTCATCACGCACCGTATGGAATCCGCCATTGCAGCGCACGAATTTGAAAAGGCACGTTTCTACTCCGAAGAAGAACGCAAGGAGAAGGAAAACCTGCGCGTACTTCGCGAACGCTACAAGTTGGACGATGCTTCGACGGGCATCGTGACGCGGGAAGACATCGAAGAAGTGGTGTCGCGCTGGACCGGCGTGGCGGTGACCTCGATCAAGGAAGACGAACAGCAGAAATTGCTGCGCATTGAGCCCGAACTTCACAAGCGGGTGATCAGCCAGGATAAGGCGATCACCGCGCTGGCGCGAGCGATTCGCCGCAGCAGAGCCGGATTGAAGTCGCCTTCACGTCCAGTCGGATGCTTCTTCTTTTTGGGGCCCACCGGCGTTGGCAAGACGGAAGTGGCGCGGCGTCTGGCAGAGTTCTTGTTCGGTTCAGAGAAGTCGCTGATCCGTTTCGACATGTCGGAATTTATGGAAAAACATTCCGTGTCGAAGTTAATCGGTGCTCCTCCAGGATATGTGGGATATGAAGAGGGCGGGCAGATGACAGAACGCGTGCGCCGCACTCCATATTCCGTTATATTGTTGGACGAAATCGAGAAGGCACACCCGGATTTGTTCAATATCCTGCTTCAGGTGTTTGAGGATGGGCAATTGACGGACGGGCTTGGCAACACGGTTGATTTTCGAAACACAATTATCATCATGACTTCTAATATCGGGGCGCGCCATTTGCAGAAACGCACCTCGATCGGGTTCCAGTCCGGATTGGACGAAGCGGGGCTGAAGAGCATGGAAGATTTGGTGATGACGGAAGTGAAGCGGTCGTTCAATCCGGAATTTCTAAACCGGTTGGACGAAGTGATCCTGTTCAATCCGCTGGGTGACGAAGATCTGCTGCGAATTATCGATTTGCTTGTCGGACAGTTGAATGACACACTCATTCATCGTCAATTGCAGGTAGTCTTGTCGCCGGAAGCGCGCCAGTGGATCCTCGAGAAAACCTGTGCGGATCGGAATTATGGAGCGCGGCCGCTGCGGCGGGCACTGCAGAAGTACGTAGAAGATCCGCTATCTGAGGCATTGATTCAGGGTGGAATCCAGAGGCCAGCAACGTTGCAGATTTACGTTGCAGGGGAAGGCCTGGCATTCCGGCCGGTAGCTGAGGCAACCCCAGTCGTCCACTAGCGAATCTGACGCAACACGTGAACTCGCGGAGCGATTTGTCCCATCGGGGATCGCACGGGTGCGCACACGGCCTGTCCCATACCGGGACTGGCGGGAGAAGAACATCTTGGGTTTGGGGGCGCGGCCTTGAGCCGATCAATGGCCGCTCGAAAGACAGTCTGTTTTCTGTCGAGAATGGACGCTCTGCGTGCAGTACGCAGGAGTGTACGCCTTCGATGCCTCGCATTGCTATTGGTTACGGGATTTGTTCCGTTCCTGGTCTCCGCACAGCACGATGCCGACAAAGCCGCAGCTGGCAACAATGGCAAGACAGGTTATCTGTTTCATGCCTCACTGAACGAAACTACTCTGGAAGAAAAAATCGAGGAGTCTCCGCAGACACAAGGGCAAAAGAGTGCTGTGCCGGTAGAGACCGCCGCTTTTATCGAACGCATCGATTTTACAGGTAACCGGCGCATACGTACGGACACCCTGAAAGCCCGGATTTTTTCACGCGAGGGCGACCCTTACAACGAGGAAACATTGCGTCGCGATTTTCAGGCGCTTTGGAATACTCAATTTTTTGAAGATGTGAAGTTGAGCGTGGAAGAAGGCGACAAGCCGGGCGGGAAAATCATCATTTTCGACGTGAAAGAACGGCCGATCATCCGTCGCATCCGCTACGAAGGAATCCATTCCATCTCCGAGTCTGACATTCTGGACCGGTTCAAAGAAAAAAAGGTCGGATTGACGGTGGAAAGCCAGTTCGACCCCACGCGAATCAAAAAAGCAGAAGTTGTGCTGAAGGAATTGCTCGGGGAACACGGGCGACAATTTGCTATCGTGACGCCGGAGTATGAACGGATTGCGTCGAGCAACGCGGTGATCCTGGTATTCAAAATCGACGAAGGGCCAAAGGTAAAGGTCGGCAAGATTCTGTTTACGGGAAATCATGCGTTCAGCAGCCGGAAATTGATCCGTGCCATGAAGCACGACAGGCCATACCAAATTCCACTGTACTTCACGGAAATCGACGTGATGTCGAAGACTTACGATCACGACAAGTTGATCGAAGACATCGAAGTCGGGATTCGCGGACTGTACCAGGACAACGGCTACTTCAAGGTACTGGTAAAGGATCCTATTATCGAAAACGTGGATACCAACAATTACCGTTGGGGTGTGCCAGTGATCTTAGGCAAAACCGAAGGCAAAGCCGTCAACATCACGATTCCGCTCGAAGAAGGCGATAAGTACGTGATGGGGACGCTCAAGATTGCCAGTAGCGATCCGGACAAAGCGCTTTCCTTGAAAGTGGAGGCGTTGAAGGGAGCGTTCCCGTTGAAAGCGGGCGACGTGTTCAGTTCCGCGAAGATCCGCAAAGCACTCGAAGATTACGGCAAGATTTACGGCCAGTACGGATTTATCGATTTCGTGGCGACGCCGGAAACCGATATTGATGATGCAGCAAAAAAGATTGACGTCACGATGAAGTTTGAAGAAGGCAAGCAATATTACGTGCGGCGAATCGACTTCAGCGGCAACACCACCACGCGCGACAAGGTGATACGGCGCGAGCTGCTGATCGATGAAGGCCAGTTGTTCAACAAGCGCGCCTGGGAATTGAGCATTCTCCGGCTGAACCAGTTGGATTATTTCGACAAGCTCGAAGCGGATAAAGCGGCGGAAATCAAGCGGAACACAAAAGAAGGCACGGTCGACCTGCTCCTGAAGCTGAAAGAAAAGGGCAAACAGTCGATTGGTTTGCAAGGCGGCGTCAGCGGACTGTCCGGCGGATTCATCGGCTTGACCTACCAGACCAACAATTTCCTGGGGCTGGGAGAGACTCTGACCCTTTCGGCGCAGGTGGGACAGTACCAGCGCAACCTAATGTTCGGGTTCACCGAGCCTTACCTGTTCGATCGCCCGATTTCGAGCGGCTTCACGATCTTTTCTTCCTTGTATAAATACAACCAGGCCCAGCAAGCCGCGTTGCTCACCGGACAGTCGGTCAGCATCAACCCGCAATACATTCAGAACTACAATCAGAACAGCACGGGATTTACGGCGTTTGCCAGTTACCCAATGAAACGGTTTTCCTTCACGCGCCTGGCTGTGAGCTACGGGCTGACGCGAACCAACATCACGACCTATAACGACGCTTCGAACCTGTTGTTCACGCAATTGCAATATCGCAGCATCGCCGGACCAAGCGCACTCGACGGAATTCTGGCAAGCACCATCACGACATCGATCACGCAGAACACCCTGGACAGCCCCATCAATGCGACTCGTGGAAAGAGCTATTTCTACTCACTGGCATTCACCGGCGGTCCAATCGGCGGAAACGTCAACACCATTACGAACACGGGGCAGTACACCTATTTTCACCCGATCAATCATCACCGGAATGCCGTTGGTTTCCGTGTACTGGGCGCGTTCACGACGGGGTATGCCGGGAAAGAAGTGCCGCCGTACAGCCGTTTCTACATGGGCGGAGAAAACGACATCAGAGGATTTGATATACGCGCGATTTCGCCGGTGACGTTTATCCCGACGGTGGTGCACCAGCCGATTTCATTCCCGTATCACGGATCGGCAACTACGCTGACGGTGCCAGTGGTCGCATATACGATTACCTTCCCCGGCGGAGACACGCAAGCGGTGGGCAACTTCGAATACCGGATCCCGATTGCAGGGCCGGTGAGCATGTCGTTGTTTACCGACGTGGGTACAGACGGAGTTTTGCGGAGAAGTGGATTGAGCCTGGATCCAACCGGAGTTGCCAACATCAATTCACAATTCCCGTTGGCGAATCAACAGTCCCAACTGCAAATCGCACCGGGCACGAACTTCAAGCTTCGCATGTCCACGGGAGTCGAGTTCATCGTGAATTTGCCGATCGTTCAGGCACCGTTCCGGATTTATTATGCGTACAATCCGTTACGGTTGCACCAGACGCTGGTGGCGCCAAACGATTTGTACAATCCGCAGAACCTGTATCTGCAGTGCCGCGCGCTGGGATTGGTTGACCCGCTGCACCCGGGAACGTGCGATCCGATCGTGCTGACCCCTTTGCAGCCGATTTTGCAGAACCCGGGAAGATTGAATTATTTCGAGCCAGCCAGCACGTTCCGGTTTACGGTGAGCCGGACATTCTAGCGGGAGTGCGAAACACGACGAATGGGAACATTTAGCGCATCCCATTTGAAAAGAAATTGCTTGAAAGGATGCGCGGAAATTCCTGCGACGTCCATTTGGGGGAGATGTCCGTTATGAAGTCACGATCGATTCAGAATGCCGCGCTAGGAATAGTCTGCGGCGCATTGTCACTGTTGCATGGCTGCAGCAGCGGTACCACTGCCAACGTTATTACTGTGACTGTCACCCCATCGACGGCGGTCGTCATCGCGGGACAGGTTCAGACGTTTACGGCGACGGTGGGTGGCAGCACAAATATTACGGTTACCAACTGGCCTTGCACTTATTCCTACACACCGCCGGCGACGACAACAGTTCCGAACCCGGTTGCCCAGAAAGGATCTTGCACTAGCGGCGGCACCTTGCCGGGAGGCACGGGCACGTTTGGAACCTGGGTGATTTCGACGGCAAACGGCTCAAACGTACTGACCTATACCGCGCCAACCTTGGCGAATTTTCCAAACCCGGTGCCGGTAGTGACATTCACAGCCACATCTGATGCGGACACAAAGAAAACAGGCACGGCAACGATCGGGCTGGATTCTGGAATTCGCGTATCCGTAACGCCTTCGACCGTGACCGTACCGGTGGGACTGAATCCCGCGCAAAAGGTAACCTTTAATCCGTCCTTCCTGAACACCTCGCCTGTCGGCCAGCAATGGCATCTGGTGCAGCCAAATTCGAGTTCTACGACCGCCAGCGATCAGACACCCAATCCGCTTTCAGCAACGTGTGACCCGACCTGCGGAACGATCGACAATAATGGCGTTTACACCGCCCCGGGCACGCTGCCAACCGACACCAAGCCTGCGGGAAGCAAGTCCACTAGTCCGACGACCGTGTATGCGGTGGTGTGGTCGGAAGCGGATCCCAATCACTACACTTTTGCCCAGATAACCTTGGTGAACGCGACCACCAACCCGATTACCTTCAGCGGTATTTATCCCTCGACGGCGGCGGCAGGTGGCGTATCGCAAGATATTTACCTCGACGCGAAAAACTTCCTGAATACCACGCGAATCTTCTTTACGCCGCCGGGGCAGACGGCCGGTCAGCCGATCGATTCTGCAAACATCTTTACGATTCCAATCAGTTCGCAGTATTGCACGCCGAGCGCAACCGGCGTAACCCCGGCGGTTACCTGCGACGCGTCCATTGTGACGCGAATCCGTTTGACGTCGACGCAGTTGGGAGTCGCGGGAACGGCGCAGATTACGGTTACGAACATTCCCGGCACCGCCACAGCCACTCCACCCTGTGCCGTAGTGCCGAATTCGGATGGTTCCACCAGCACCACTTCCATTGCTTGCCCATTGAGCTTGATCTACGCGAGTCCGGCGCTGGTTGCCGCCGTGCCCGACAGTTTCCCGCAGGGCCAGAATGCACAAATTGCGGTGAACGGCGGTTATTATGGCGCTTCGAGCCAGCCCATCGTCAGTTTGTTACTGGACGGGACCCTGGACACCGTCTTCCAGTCCGGGCCAAGGCAATTCGTTGGCGCCCCACAAGGAAGCCAGCTTTCAAGCCCCGGACTCTACGAGGTATCGATTCAAAGCCAGGCGCCACAGGCTTCAACCCCACAGTTTCCCCTGGTGACGACAAACTTCGCGGTTCAACCGAATTTCCAAAGCGTAGGAATAGTCACGTCGGTTCCCCTGCCTACCACGGCGGCTACCGGAACGAACCCGGCACCTAGCAGCTTTGCACTAGATTCAGCCAAGGGTTTCGCGGTGATGACGGAGCAGGCCGGAAACGCCATTCAGTTGGTGGATCTGACCGGGAGCGTGCCGCAACTGAGTGGACTCCCCGTTCAGGTGCCTGCCGGGAACACCACCCCAGTTGCCAGTCAGCCAACCAGCATTGCCATCGACGATCAGTTGAACATTCCTGGTTTCAGCGGTCAGGACTTGGGAGTTGTGGTAAGTACAGGAGACAGCACGTTGCGATTGTTCGCATTGTCGCGCACCTCGGCAACGTATCTGGGGAAATCGATTCCTGTGGACCTGAATACCTTACTGCAACAGCCAACGGCGACAGGGCTGGCGACACCGTTTGCCGTTGGAGTCGATCCGGGCACACACCTGGGCGTAGTGGCGTACGCGAATACAAATATCGGTTTCATTGTGGATGTAAACCCGAATCTGGACAACTCCGATACCCGGACGTGTTTTGTTTCGACGCAAAAACCACCTTGCGTAATTGCCCCGGTATCGATGAACACGGGCGCTTACCCGCAAGTCGTGTTGCAACCACAGGCACCCTTTGCCTACGTCACACCGGGTGGAAGCGGTTCCACTTCGCTTGTAGATCTGTTGCAGAAGGGGAAATCGGCGACGATTGCGCCTGCGGTGAGCAATGGGACTAGCGGGGCGGTGCGCACACTGGGCATTACAAAGATAATTTGCAACCAGTCTACTCCGCACGGGATCAATCCAGCGCTGGGAGGCACGGTCATCATTTCCGGATTAACGCCAGACAGTTTCAACGGAACCTACCAGGTTCTTGGCGGAAGTGTGACCGATCCCTGGACATTCTCGTATGCACAGCAGGGACTGCCCGACGATGTGGAAACGAACACCGCTAACGCGCCCGGAGAAGTGCAATACGGCACGCCGTACTATTCTTTCAACACAACACGATTTGCTTCAGCGGCGGCAATCAATCCATCGACGCGGACATTTTCAGCTGCGGACTACAACGCGTCTTCCAATCAGATACAGTTTATCGGGACGCTTGACCAGAACCTGACGTCGCTCACGCTCACGGCGGGCAGTTGCAACGGATGCACACCAAATCCGAGCGGGGCACCGGAGACCGGGTTCCAC
The DNA here is from genome assembly GCA_963741165.1 of Candidatus Acidiferrales bacterium. Taxonomy (GTDB): domain Bacteria; phylum Acidobacteriota; class Terriglobia; order Acidiferrales; family UBA7541; genus Acidiferrum. Next base: position 280,879 of record CAVUHB010000010.1, read on the forward strand.
TCGGTAGCATTTGATCCCTTCACCAACGTGTTGATTGCCTACGATCCATCGGACCAGGTGGGACCGGACTTTCCGACAAATGCGATCTCCCTGATCAATCCGGGGGGACCAGGTTTCAACGGCACGTTCGCTCCTTATCGAATCGTCGCGGCTATCCCGGTCGGGCAGGCAGGCCAAGGTTCCTACACTCCAGCCGGGCAAACTGTAGCGACAGTGGTCAACGGACCAATGACCTACGACCCGAAGTCGAGGTATGTACTGGTGGCCAATGCGGGCAGCAACACGCTGAGCTATCTGAATCTGGATCCGACCGGCAACTTCAAGAAGGTGGCGATCCAGAAGTTGCAGATCGCAAGCACGGGAGTCGCCAACGCACAGCCGGATCTAAACCAACCTTTCCCGGTGCCCGTTGCGCAATGCGATCCTACGAATACAAATGGTTCCAAACCGTGCATGCCGCAAGCCGTACCGCTCGGCCAGGTAGCAAAAGTTCGTGTGTTCGGACAAGGATTTGGCGTATCGGCGGGTGCAAAGGTACGTCTGGACGCGAAGGCTTCGGCGTTGTGTTCGGGAGCGCAAGACAGTTCGTTCTGCACATTGTTTGTGAGTGACAGCGAGCTAGACGTGAATATCCCCGCGTCCATGCTGACGGTGGCGCATGATTATGCGCTGGATGTGCAAGCGGGGGGAGTTGTTTCCAATTCCATCGACCTGTATGCGGTTGGCGTGCTGGACCTGAGCGCGACCTGCGCGCCGACACAAAACTTCCCACAAGGGCCGGAGGGTGTTGCGATCGACAGCGTCAAGCATGTTGCCTACATTACAAACTATGCCTGCGACAGCGTTTCCTCGATCACCATCGATCCTTTGGGTTTTGTGAAAGCAGATAATACCGTGCTGCCTTACGGAAGCATTTTGAGTACGGTGACCGTTGGGAACAATCCGGTTGGCATTGGCGTAATCCCGCGGTTGGGCTTTGCGGTGGTGGCGAACAACGGAGATTCACCGACAGGAACGGCATCGATACTGGACATCAGCGATCCGTCGGCGATGAAAGTGTTGTCGTTCACCGCAACATCCGGATCGAGTTCCACGACGTCCAATACAGTACCGGTTGGTCTTTCACCGCTCGGTGTAGCGATCGATCAGGATCGTGCCCTGGCGTTGATCGCCAACAGCGGTTCGAACACCGTCTCGTCCATCGATCTGACGGTTCTGCTGCCAGGGGCGGTAACCGTAAAGACGCCCTCGCCGACAACGATTGCGGATAGCGGAGCGCCGACGGCAATTGCCATCGATCCGAACCGCGCAATTGCGGTAGTCACCGTGCTGCAGAATTCAGGATCGACGGTCGCAACGGCGGGACTGGACGTGATCAGCTTGTCTTCTATACCACCCGCGAGGAGTACCAGCGCGTCGGTGGGCTCGCTGACAGCCAGCCTGACCGGGATCGTGTACGATCCCGCACCAACGACGGCTGTTTTCTACGCTACTTCCACGCAGCAAAATGCGATCTACGTTTTCAATCCTGATTCTGGTGCCACGCAGACGATCCGCGTGGGAATCAATCCTTATTCACTGGCCTACAACTACCAAACGGGAACCATTCTTACCGTCAATTCGACTTCGGCTACAAGTTCAATCATCGATTCACAAACGTTTAAGACCAGAGAGACGCTCGGCATCAGCAGCCAGTCGCAATTTGCCGTGGCCATGGACATCTTGAACAACATGGTGGTCATGGTGGACCAGAACAACAACCGGGTGATCCTGCTGGCGATGCCGAAATGAAAAGGATCAGGAAGGTACGGATTCGCCTGCAGCCAGTTGTGCGGTAGAGGATTGCAGGGGAATCGGTCAGTCGGTTATACTTCTGTGTTTGCGCTGAGGCTGGCGCGCAGGCTATAGGGACCCGTAAACAGGTAGAGCAAGCGTTTTCGAGCGGCAAGACAGTCAAAATTTTTAGCCGGGAAACGGCTACGTTATCCAAGGGATGTCATTTCGTTGCTCGCCCAAGCGAGAGCGAAAGACGCGCCCGGGAATGAATAAGGAGAGAACAGTGAATTCCAGAAACATGATCGTAACGGCGGCGCTGGGGGTTGCCTCCCTGTTGGGAACGACAATCGTTCAGGCGCAGACAGCGGCGGGCACCGCCAATGGCACAAAAATCGGCGTGATCAATGTCCGGCAGGCCATTGTGACCACGACGGAAGGCAAACAGGCCTCTGCGGAATTGCAAACCCAGTTCGCGCCACGGCAAAATGAATTGGAAGGCATGAACAAGCAGATCAACGATCTGCGGCAGAAATTGCAGGCGGGAGCTGCCACGCTGAGTGAGGAAGAAAAGGCTCGGTTGACGACGCAAGGACAGCGGGAAGCGGCCAAACTCGAACGGAAGAATAACGAATTGCAGGAAGACGTGAATGCGGCACAGGCAGAAGTCGTAGATCGCATCGGCCGGAAAATGATGGATGTTTTGGACCGCTATGCACGTGAAAACGGGTTCGTGGCGATCTTTGATTCTTCAGCACAGAATTCGCCGATCTTGTATGCTTCGACCAACATCGACGTGACTCCGGAAATTATCAAGCTGTACGATCAAGCCTACCCGGCAAGCGGTGGAGCGGCAGCCAAACCCGCAGCAGCCAAACCGGTCACGACCACGCCGAAGCCGGCTACGCCGCCAGCAGCCAAGCCCCAGAAGTAGGCAGCGTCAGTTTGTAACTTCCTAGGGCTTTCCGGTCGGCGGACGGCTATTGTTTATTTATCGTCGGGAACAGAGCGAGGCACCGCCCGGTTCGGACAGGTGCCTTGCTTTTACCGTGTTTGGGGAATATACTCCTATTTCGCTCTGAATCGGGTCGCTTCATGGGTGGGCGCAAGCCCACTTTTTTGTTGGCGCCGGCGGTACTGAGCTTTAGACCGGCGTAGGCCGTGGAGTCTTTGCGTGAATTTGGAAAAGGTCCGCGAGGCCGCCGAGAGGGTAGCGCGCTCGGAAGGCTTGGAAATCGTGGATGTCGAATGGAAGATAGGTAAGCAACGCTTTCTACGGGTGTACATCGACCGGGTGCCCCCCGCGAACCCCGCGGAGGGAGTCGAGGGCGAGGCAGCACCGAATCCTTTCCCCAAGATAAGCCACGCGGATTGCGAATTGGTGAGTAAGCAACTCAGCGTAATCCTGGACGTGGAGGAATTGATCCCTGGGCCGGGGTATGTGCTGGAAGTGAGTTCGCCTGGCATGGATCGGGCCCTGAAGAAAGCGGCGGATTTCCAGCGTTTTCGGGGTCGCTTGGCAAAGATCGCGACCATCGAGCATATCGGGGAAATGAATTTTTTCGAGGGGCGTTTGCAGGGATTTGCGGACGGAAAAGTCCGCATGGAGTTGCGAGGCAAAGAAGCGCGAATCGTGGAAATCCCTCTGGAAACGATTCGGAAAGCTAGTTTAGTCGTTGAATTTTAGGAAGTCAGGACGAGGAAATGGCGAATCTGCTCTATCAACAAATTGAAATGTTGAGCCGGGAGAAGCACATCGAACCGGAGGTGGTGATCTCTGCCATCGAAGACGCCATGGTTGTAGCTGCGCGCAAATTTTACAAGACGGAAGAGGACCTTCGGAGCAAGTTTAATCCGGAAACGGGCCAGGTGGACGTGTATTCGGTGTATACCGTCGTCGAAGAAGTAACGGACCCGAAGCGCGAGCTGAGCCTGACGGAAGCGAAGAAGAAGCATCCAGGCGCGGAAGTGGGCACCGAGGTTTTGACCGCGAAGCCGACCGATGTTTTGGGCCGCATCGCTGCACAAACCGCAAAGCAAGTGATACTGCAGAAGGTGCGCGAAGCAGAGCGCGACACGATTTTCAACGAGTATCACACCCGTGCCGGCGAACTTGTCACCGTGATTGTGAAGCGTGCGGAAGGGCCGGATCTGATTGTGGACATGGGCCGGACGGAAGCGCGGTTGCCCAAGCGCGAACAATCGAAACTGGAAACGTACAACATCGGCGAGCGTTTGCGTGTGGTGATCCGCACCGTAGATCGCGCGGCAAAAGGCCCGCAGGTAATCGTTTCACGAGCGGATGCGGCATTGGTGCAACGGCTGTTTGAAATGGAAGTGCCGGAAATTTATGACGGTACCGTACAGATCCGCGCGGCAGCTCGTGAAGCTGGCGAGCGTACGAAAGTGGCCGTGGCAAGTCGCGACAAGGACGTTGACCCTGTAGGCGCTTGCGTGGGCATGAAGGGCATGCGCGTGCAATCCATCATTCGCGAATTGCGCGGCGAAAAAATCGACATTATTCCGTACAACGAAGAGACGGTAGCGTTCGCCCAGAAGGCGTTGAGCCCTGCCAAGGTGACCCGTGTGCAGGTGACCGACCCGGAAAATCGCAAGCTGGAAGTGATTGTGGAAGATTCCCAGCTATCGCTCGCGATCGGCAAAAAGGGACAGAACGTGCGCCTGGCCAGCAAGCTGATAGGCTGGGACATCGACATCAAGAGCGAAGAAGAGAAGCGGCGCGAAATCGAAGAGCAGATGACGGCTCTGACCGCTCCCAGTACTGCGTTGACCGTTCTGGCCGGCATTGGACCGAAGACTATCGAGAAGCTCGAAGCTGCAGGAATTACGTCGCTTGAAAAACTCGCCAGCATGACGCCGGAGCAGTTGATGGAAATTCCAGGCATCGGCGAAAAGATGATCGACAAAATATATCAGGCAGTGAACCGTTTTTATGAAGGCGGCGATACGGCCGCAGCCACGCCAGCCGCAGAGGGCATTGTTGAAAATTCCGACGAGATGACGGAAGATGCCGCCGCAACCAAAACAGAAGGCGAAGCAGAGGCTCCGGCGGAAGAAATGCCGGCCGAGTCCGAATCAGACCGTGCCACGGAAACAGTTCAAAAAGAATCCCCGGCAGAGGAATCCTCTGCCGCCGTTGAGACACCGGAGAGTGACGAGCCGGCGGAACAACAGGAAGAGAAAAATTCCTAACGAAGCATGAATGACGCATCTCAAGTACGTATTAATGAACTCGCCCGTGAACTCGAGGTCAAGGCCAAGGCCATTATTGACCTGCTACCGGGGTTTGGCGTAACCGAGAAGAAGACCCACTCCAGTTCGATCGCAGTGGACGTAGCCGAGAAGGTGCGCGAGCGCCTGAAGGGCGAAGCGGACGCTGAGGCCAAAGCGGAAGCGGAACGCTTGGCAAAGGAAGCGGCGGCAAAAGCGGCGGCGCGTCGACCGGCGGCTCCTGCTGGAGTTGCACCGGTGGCTGCGAAGCCAGCGGTCCCTGCTGCGCCAACGTCACCGGTTACTTCCGAACCAGCGACCGTAGTAGGTACGCCTGCCACTGCGGTGCGGCCCCCTGTGACCCCTGCTGCGCCAAGTGCCCCTGCGGTTATTCCACACCCTGCAAAACCTGCAGCCCCTGCGGCGGCGACACCGGTAACTCCATCTGCTCCTTCAGCGCCGGTTGCCAGGCATTCGGCACCTCCAGCAGCGTCGGCCGCGCCAACACAGCCGGCAGCGCAAACTCCAAAACCTGCAACGACTCAGCCTTCCCCCGTGCGAACTGCCGTTCCTGGGCAGTCGCATCCGGGAACCCGTCCGGGAGCCCCGGTTGCACAACCGCCGCAAGCACGACCGGGAGCGGGAGCGGGAGCGGGAGCTCCGCCTTCAGGGCCGCGTTCTCAACAGCCGGGCGCGCAAGCAAGTTCACGCCCCGCAACACCGGGTCAACCTCTCCGGCAGCCGCCACCACCGCCGATGACACGTCCTCCGATGCCAGCGCGCATGGGGAATCGTGGTCCGGTGCCAGGCACCACTCCAGGAAGTCAGCAGCGTCAGAGTGGCCCGCGTCCGGGTCAGCCGATGCGTCCACAAGGACAAGGTGGACAGGGCGGAAATCGCCCGTACACGCCGCGTCCAGGGGGTCCAGGTGGACAAGGTGGAACAGGTGGTCCGGGAAGAACTTTTGGGCAGAGACCAGGTGTGGTGCCAATGGGGTCGCGGCCCGGACCTCGTACGCCGGGGCGTCCAGCGATGCTGCCGCCATTTCCGGAGAAATTACCGCCCAAGGCAGAGCCGGGAAAACCTCTCTATACGCGCAAGCCGACACAACGGCAACGGCCGATGGCCGACAAGCGGGAAATCGAAGGCGAGCGGAAGCTCCATCCAACGCGGCAACGGCCGGGTGCGGGTGGACGGGGCGCAGTTGCACCGGTTGCGCCGCCGGAACCGCGCGCCCCACGCGACATCACCTTGACAGAAGGAATTACCATCCGTGAACTGGCGGAGAAGCTGGATATTCGCGCCAAGGATTTGCTGAAGACGTTGCTCGATCGCGGCGTGTTTGCCAGCATCAACCAGGCGTTGGATGTGGAAACGGCGACCGATCTCGCGCAATCGTTTAACGGTGTCGTCAGCGTCGTGTCGTTTGAAGAAGAAATGGTCCTGGAAGTTGCGCAGGAAGAGACCAAGGAAAATCTAAAGCCGCGGCCTCCGGTCGTCACGGTGATGGGTCACGTCGACCACGGCAAGACGAGTTTACTCGATGCGATTCGTACCGAAGAGGTGGCGGCAGGCGAAGCGGGTGGAATCACGCAGCACATCGGTGCGTACAAAGTGCAGGTGGGCGAGCGTGCGGTGGTGTTTGTCGATACGCCCGGTCACGAAGCGTTTACACGCATGAGGGCGCGTGGAGCGAAGGTCACAGATATCGTGGTGCTGGTTGTGGCGGCAGATGACGGCGTGATGCCACAGACGCGCGAAGCCATCGACCATGCGAAAGCGGCGAATGTGCCGATCATTGTGGCCATCAACAAGATTGACAAGCCGGAAGCTCAGCCAGAGCGCGTGAAGCGGCAACTGAGTGAATTGGCGTTGATGCCCGCGGAGTGGGGCGGCGACACGGAATTCGTGGAAGTATCTGCGAAACAGAAAAAGAATCTCGACAAGTTGCTCGAGATTATTCTACTGGTGGCGGATTTGAGAGAGTTGAAGGCAAATCCGGATGCGCCCGCCGCCGGAACGGTTCTGGAATCGCGAGTGGACCGCGGACGTGGTCCCGTGGCGACGATCCTGGTGCAGAATGGAACGCTAAATATCGGCGATTTTTTCATCGCTGGTTCCGTGTTCGGCAAAGTTCGCGCGTTGTTTGACGAGCGCGGAAGACCGGTAAAGCTTGCGCCGCCTTCTACACCCGTAGAAGTGTTGGGATTACAGGGTATTCCAGAAGCTGGCGACCACTTCCAGGTGACGGACGAAGCGAAGGCCCGGCATGTTGTGGAATACCGCCAGGGCAAACAGCGCGATGCGGCACTACGCGCCAGTTCCGGCGGAAGGATTACTCTGGATCAGTTGCATGAACAACTGAAGTCTGGCGAAGTAAAGGAATTGCCGATCGTCATCAAAGCCGACGTACAAGGCTCGGCGGAAGTATTGGGCGAAATGTTGCCGAAGCTCTCAACGGATCAAGTGAAGTTGAAGATCATCAGCGCAGGGGTGGGAGCGGTGACGGAAAACGATGTACTGTTTGCATCCGCTTCCGGCGCAATCATCATTGCGTTTGGCGTGCGGCCAGACCGCAAGGCTCTGGACTTGGCCCAACAGGAACACGTTGACATTCGGACGCATAAGATCATTTACGAAGTATCCGACGAGATCAAGAAGGCCATGGAAGGGCTGCTCGAGCCCGTGTTGCAGGAAACGTATCTCGGCCGCGCCGAAGTTCGCAATGTCTTCCGCATCAAGGGTTCCGGATCCGTAGCTGGTTGCTACGTAGTCGACGGAATCATGAAGCGCGACGCGCAAGCGCGTGTACTGCGCGATGGCACGGTGATCTACACCTCGAAGCTCAGCTCGTTAAAGCGGTTCAAGGACGATGCCAGCGAAGTGCGTACCGGATTTGAGTGCGGCTTGGGCATCTCCAATTTCAACGACGTGAAAATCGGCGACCTTATCGAGTGCTTCCAGGTCGTAAAGCTTTCGGCTGCTGAAGCAGCCGCACAGGGTGGTACCGCCTCCGCCGGGCGCAAATAGTCCCCTTGCGCCCACAGTGTTCCCGGAGTTGCAGATGCCGGTTGGATTGCTCACACTAGAGCTGCATATCGCCGAAGCACAATCCTTAAAGGACAAGCGGCAAGTGTTGCGAAGCCTGAAGGATCGATTGCGGGCGAAATTCAATGTGGCCGTAGCGGAGCTGGATTTTGAGGATACCTGGCAACGCTCCGTCGTTGGCGTGGTGACACTTGCCAACGAGGAGCAGCTTGTTGAAGAATCGCTACAGAACGTACTGGCCGAAGCGGACCGCGAGCTTGGACCTGTGCTGATTGGACACTCGGTAGACTTACTTTAGAGCTTCGCCGCGGGCTGAGGTAATTGCTCTGCGGCCACAGGACGTATCGCATGAGTCCCGACAATCATCGCCATGAACGCGTCGGCGAAGAAATCGCCCACGAAATCAACGCCATGCTGGCGGGAGAATTGAAAGACCCGCGGCTGGAGACCTCTGTAACGGTCAGCGAAGTAAGGGTACAGCCCGACATGAAGCACGCGCGCATTTATGTGAGCGTGCGCAACGCCACGTCGAAAGAACAGTCTGACGCCATCAAGGCGCTGGATCACGCTGCAAAGTATATCCGGCAGGAACTGGTGGAGCGGCTCGCCTTGCGCCGAATCCCGGAACTGCACTTTGTTCTGGACGTGTCTCAGGAACACGTGGAACGCATCGAGCAGTTGTTGAAAGAAGTGAAGAAAAATCCCGCACTGCCAGAATGAGTTCGCGAACAGGGTTAGCGCGAATCCGCAGTCCCGAAACTCAAATCGATATTCCAATGGAAAAGGTGTTTGATGTCACGGCAACCGAAGCCCTCGCCATTTGATGGAGCGCTGGTAGTCAACAAGCCACAAGGGCGTACGTCGCACGATATGGTAGATGCAGTGCGGCATCTCGCGGGATTCCGTCAGATCGGCCACCTCGGAACACTGGATCCACTCGCGACTGGGGTGTTGGTGTTGTTGCTGGGCAAAGCGACGCGATTGGTGCGCTTCTATACGGGGCGGCGTAAACGCTACACCGCTGGTTTTCGTTTCGGATTTGCGACCAACACCTATGATTCTGAGGGTGAAGCCCAGGGATCGGACGCCCCGCCGGTTCTGGATCGCGCGCAGTTGGAAGCGTTTGCGGCTGAGTCGACGGGACGATTTGAGCAGGTGCCCCCGCTGTTTTCGGCGAAGAAAGTGCACGGGCGGCCAGCCTACGAACTCGCGCGAAAAAATATCCAGTTTGAGCTAAAGTCGTCAGAAATAGAAATTTTCGAATACAAGTTGAGGGAGATCGAAGGAAGTACTGCGCGTTTCGCGATTGAATGTTCTTCCGGAACCTATGTGCGATCACTGGCTCACGACATGGGCAAGAAACTGGGCTGCGGCGCGCACCTTACCGAGATTTCCAGGACCGCAGTAGGTGAATTTTCGATCGAACAGGCGATCGCGATTGAAGAAATTGCGGAAGCAGCACGCGCCGGAAGATTGCATGATTTAGTTATCCCATTGGAGAATCTGCTCCCCAATTATCCCCGCGCGAACGTGCTGCCAATCCTCGAAAAGCGAGTGCGGCACGGCGGAAGATTCAACGTGACGGTGTCTCAGGTGCAGCCGGGACATATTGAATTGCCACAGGGAGCGACCGCGCAACTCGATGCAGATCCTGCGCAGCCCGCGCGTTTACGGGTGTTCAGCCAGGAGAGTAAACTGCTGGCGATAGCGGAAGCGGTAGTGCCACGGACCTACCAGCCGATCGTCGTATTTGATCCACTACCGTAAAGCCAGAGTGCTTGCCGCTGGGAAGCTGCTTCATTATATTTAGCTAGGAACACTTCCATGACTGTATTACCTGCAGTTACCCAAACGGAGATTCCCCCTGGACTAAGCCGGGTGGTTCGCCTGGAAGATTATTATGGTGACGCCGGTTTGACGGAAGCCGAACGCGGGTGCGCCCTGTGCAGTCAGCTTGAACTCGGTAATCTGGTTTTGTTGCAAGCTACTCCGTTTTCGATCCCACTCGAGGATCGCGAACTGCTTCTGGGTCGCAAGCAGATAAGTTCCGCTTATCACAAAAATATAGCGTATCGCCCGATGGAAGACCGGGTGACGGGCCTTGACGCCTCTGAACAGAATGAAGCCAAACAATTGCGCCGCATCCTTCGCAGTTATTCGCAGCAGGCCATCAACTTTGTGAACAGCGTGCTGACTCCCTACGCAAAGCACTACAAGTTGGATTATGCGAGCTTCCGCCCCATTGAGGAAAAAGGTCGCCCGGCGAGGCTACACGCGCGCAACGATTTACTGCATTTCGATTCCTTCCCAACACGCCCGACAAATGGCGGACGGATTCTACGTGTTTTTACCAATATCAATCCGGTACAGAATCGCGTGTGGTTGACTTCAGAGACTTTTGAAGCGTTTGGACCAAAATTCGCCAAGGCCGCAAGTCTCAAGCAATCACACCGGGGTATTACCGTGACGCGCAGTCTGCGTTCGATTGCGCGGGCTCTTCGGTTGCCCGGAGCGAAGCGGCCGCCGTATGACGAAATCATGCACCGCTGCCACAACGCAATGAAAGAGGATGCCAACTTTCAAGCGACCACTCCCAGGCATCAGTGGGAATTTCCACCAAACAGCAGTTGGCTGGCTTTCACGGATGGTGTCAGTCATGCTGTGCTAGAAGGGCAGTACGCTCTGGAACAGACCCTCGTGGTGCCGCAAAGCGCGCTGGTCGAACGAGAGCGCTCACCGCTAGCGATTCTTGAAAAAATTGCCGGGTACGCGCTGACGATCTGACGCCGAGGATCCTCAGAAAACGCCGTCGCGCGATTGCCTAGAACGCAACTGAACCAGACACCATCCATCTTGTCTTGCCATTTAGCGGCTATTGAGGCGGAGGCTCCTGCTCCGGCTCGGGTTGCGGCTGCTGGGGAATAACTGGCTCTGACTCCACAGGAGTAGGCTGCGGTTGTTGAGGTGGTGGCACGGGTGGCGCTTGTGCAGGTGGCTGCGTTTCCGATGGCGACGGAGCCGGTTGTTCCACAGGTGCAGTTGGTGGAGGTGCAGCGCCCCCACCAAACAATCCACGTCCGCCGCCTCCGGTGAGCTCACCGCGACCGGCATAAATTGTTTTGTCTTGCCGCAATGGCTGCCGGACGCGCCGCGGTGTTACGAGAATCAGGAGCTCCGTATCGTTCAGCGTGTTGCTGCGCACGCCGAAGGCGTAACCCACGCCGGGAAGCGTGGCAAGCCCCGGCAGGCCGGTGATCGTTTTGGTTTCCTGCTGATCGAGCAGTCCAGAAAGCAGCGAAGTCTCGTCTTCTTTCAGTCGCACCGTCTGGGTGACGGTGCGACTGGTAATTACCGGAATCTGATTGATGCTGCTGCCGGCAAGCGCCTTAATATCAAAGTCCAGTTGCAGGGTAACTTCGTGATTTTGATGAAGAGATGGTGTGGCCTTGATTTTTATTCCGATGTCGATGTATTCCGAACCGGGATAGGGTTGTTGATTTGACGCGGGGTTGGAAATAAGGCTGGTGGGACTGACGATCAGCGTCACCTGTCCTGCTTCACCGGAAAGATTATTGGTCACCACCAGATCCGGAAAGGTACTGTTTGTAAAACTGCCGGCGACGATGCCTGTGGGATTTGTGCCTGCTCCAGGTTCCAACGCTTTGATCAGACCAGTGCCCACATCGACGAAAACTGTCACTGTGCCTGTGCCGGTGTTGGTTACTGCGATGCCGCTGTTTGCTTGTTCCAGAAAATTGCCGATCACTACTCCGCTGGGAGTCGCGCTGGTGGTCAGGGGCGAGTTGGGGGATTCTGCAAATGAGCCATCTCCATTTCCCAGAAATACGGAGACAGTGTTGTCGGTTTGATTGACGATGGCGAGACCGGGGCCGGTGCTTCCGTTGAGGGGCCCGGATGCGATGGCTACGGGAAGTTTGCCAACGCTAAGCGGCGACTTCGGGAATGCCGCAAAGGTGCCGTTGCCCTTGCCCTGCAGAAGAGCGACCTGATTTGTGCCTTGCTCGACGATGGCCAGATCCGCAAGCCCATCATTATTGAAATCAGCCACGGTCAAGGCGATCGGTCCGGTTGCACTGTCGGGCAAGGGAAACGGAGAACCGGTCACCTGAGTGAATGTGCCATCCCCATTTCCATTGTAGACCGAATACGTGCTGTCCTTGAAATTGGTGACCACAAAGCCAGGATTGGAATCAGAATTATTGGTGTTGAAAGTGCCGGTGGCGATGGCGCTGGGTTGTGCGCCCACGGCGACCGGATTTTTCAGTAGCGCAAAGGTGCCATCGCCGTTCCCGATCAAAACAGAGACAGTGTTTGACACCGGATCGGTGACCAGCAGACCGGGAAACGAATTATTCTTGGAATTGATGATACCCGTTGCAACTGCCGCGGGCACGACAGGAGTCGCAGTGCGCGTCGCACCTAACGAAATTGGCGAATTCGTGGCTTGGACGAACTGGCCAACAGTTGATGCGGCCCCTTGATTCAACAAGATCGTCAGAGTGTTGTCGATCTGATTGAGTACCGCCAGATCTAGGGAACCACTGTTCAGAAAATCTGCGCTGACAATCGATACCGGACCCTGTCCCACATTGAATTGTTGTAGGGGAATAGTTACGCCCGTACCGCCGGGATTGGGGGCAAAGTTCGCGGTGCCTAGGCTTCCGGACAGCAGGGACAACGTTACCGGGTAACGGTCACCGACGAAGAACGTCGCGGGCTTCCCATCCTGTGCGCGAAGCAACACCTGCCGCCCGCTCTGCACCAAAGACAATCCCTGCGAAAAATCCGCTGACGCACCCGGTAGCGTGAGCAGAAAAGTGGACTTGCCTCCGCCAATGGCCACAAACCCGGGGATAGTCGAAGCCAGGTTTGCTACACCGCCGCTTGCGGCGGCGCCAATCGGGCCGCCGAAGATGGTAGCCAGCAGCGTGAGCAAGGCGGTGATGCTCTGCGCGGAACGAACCTGTTGCGACAGTCCCGGATTGAGTGTGATCAAGCGCACGTTGGATGGGGGAGTGATACCGATCTTCGTGGCGTTGTTGCGGTCCACCTCCAGCAAATCGATTTCCAGCAGGACTTCGCCCCGCGCCTGCTCCATTTCACGGATGATCTCGCCAGCAAGCTTCACACGCTGGACGGTGTCGCGAATCGTTACGGTGTGCGAGGGAACGGATTGTTGAATGTGCTGAATCCCGGTTAGCTCTCGCAACGCCCGGACAAGCTCAGTCATCTCCGCGGAATCGACCGTAGCAGGCAACGGAAAAGTCTGCTCCATCTCCATGTCGAAGGCTTTGCGTTTTTCGGCGGTGTCTGCGGCGACGAAAATGAGTTTGGAGCTGAGTGGCCGCCAGAACGTGCCGGTTTGCAGCACGAGCACTTTCATCGCGGTATCGAAATCGACGTCCTTCAAGCGGAAGCGAACATTGCGTGCGGGCAGGTCCGGATCGAATGCTGCTTTAATTCCATAAGCGGCAGCTACTTGTTCATACGCCGTGCGCAGATCCGTGCGCGAGTCAAAACTTCGGGTCAGCTTGTCCGGCCGGAGCTGCGGCATGCCCTCGGCGGGTTGCTCCGCAGGTTCTTTTTCATCCTGGTGCATGGAATCGATTTGCTTCAGTCGTTCCATCAGTACTGCATTTGTCGGGTCGACGTGGAGTGCAAATGCATAGGCTTCCGCTGCGGCACCCAGGTTGCCTTCCAGGGCCAGGCGTTCACCCTCGTCGACATAGCCACGTACCAGCCGAGATCGAAGCGCGGCTGCCTTGCTGACGATGGTCACATCGAACGGAGCATAGCGTGCCGCCTCTTCATACGCTTCGAGGGCCCCTTCGTAATCTCCAGCAGCTTCCTGACGCGCGCCAATGTCCGCCAGTTTCTTTGCGCGCTTCGGGTCTGGTTTGACGATGGCGCGCAGCTCATCCTGCTGGGTTAATGTTTGCCGAGGGAGCGGGGTCGGATTTTGCGCAGTCGCCGCGGGACAGGCCATCACCCAGCAGAGCGCTAGCGAGAGCAGCGGACGAATGGAGAAGCGAGGCATGAGTAAGAGTAGATGCAAGTAAGTATTCTAGCGTGAGTCCGGTGTGACGAGTGAACTTGACGAGGGTGAGGGCAGGGAGTAAGCTGGATTCGTTCTTGCAAATGATTATCAACTGGAGTTCCCTTGCTTTCTGCTTTCCTCATTGCCCTGCGTGAAGGGGTTGAAGCTGCCCTCGTCGTGGGTATCATCCTGGTTTACCTTTCGCGCACCGGCCGCTCCCCCCTGGCCCGTTACGCTTGGGGTGGAGTGATTGCGGCTACGGCGTTAAGTCTTGGTGTTGCAATTGCTTTGGAGAGGTTCAGTATCAGCGAGGACGGATTTGAGGGTTTGTTACTCTTGGTGGCTTCCTTCTTTGTGGTCACCATGATTATCTGGATGAACCGCATTGCGCGCCACCTGAAGAAAGAAATCGAAGACAAGCTGGAAGGTTATGCTTCGCGGTCCGGGGCGGCTGCTGGATGGGGCATCGCCCTGTTTGTGTTCCTGATGGTCGTGCGCGAAGGCGTGGAACTGGCACTGATTCTACGAGCCGTGGAGCTTTCAACCGAGGGATTGCAGACCTGGATTGGAACAGCAGTCGGAATTGCCGCGGCGGTCGCGGTGGGTGTTCTGTTCTTCAAGGGTACCTTGAAAATTCCCCTGCACCGTTTTTTCAAGGTGACCAGTGTGATTTTGATATTGGTCGCGATTCAACTGGGAGTTACCGGCCTGCATGAATTGAGCGAGGCGCGCTGGCTGCCCTCCAGTCAGACTGAAATGTCTCTTCTAGGTCCAATTGTCCGCAACGAACTGTTTTTTTTCATTTTTGTGTTTGGCGCGGCATCCATGATGATTTTTCGCGAGTGGCAATCGGTTTCCCACGCAAAGTCTGCGAAAGTTGCGACGAACGATGCCGAGCGCCGTTTGGTGGAAGCGCAAAACCGCAGGCAGCGGCGCTGGATGATTGCCGGTGCGGCGGCGAGCCTGGCCGTGATACTGGTGTTGACCGCGGATTTCATTTATGCGCGGGCAAATTCTGCACCACCCGAGGCGCGACCGGTGGCAGCGACGAACAATCTTGTGCACATTCCCGTTTCTGAAGTTCAGGATGGAAACTTGCATCTGTTTACCTTGCAAGATAAAGGCCACACAATTCGCTTCATGGTCATCAAGAAGCCCAGCGGTTACGGCACGGCGCTGGATGCCTGCCTGATCTGTGGAGCAAAGGGTTACCGCCAGGAAGGGCAGAACGTAATCTGTCGGCACTGCGCTTCGGCAATCTACATTCCTTCGATCGGGCAGAAAGGTGGATGCAACCCGATTGGATTTGTCTCGAAGGTCGAGGGAACTGAGGTAATGATTGAGGTATCAGCGGTGACGAAAGCTGCGGAGGAGATTCCGCAATAGGAGCAGTTGATGCTTGGCCAGGTGAAATGTTCCTTCGACTCGTAACAGATTCCTTCACACGTCGTCCCAAACGCAAACTGCTGACCATGGCTGCCTTGGCATTGGGGATGGCCGTAGCTACGGCGGCGCTGAGCGTGTCTCTGGATGTGGGCGACCGGTTGGCGGAAGAGTTCCAGAGCCTGGGCGCGAATTTGATGGTCACGCCGATCGCGGATTCCTTGCCGCTGGAAATTGGTGGTGTGGATTACCGTCCGGCAAATGCGGGCGCATACCTGCCGGAAGCAGACCTCGGAAAATTAAAAACAATTTTCTGGCGTTTCAATATTACGGCGTTTGCTCCCATTCTGGAGGTGCCGGTGGTAGCGGGCGTGCACACAACTGCCAATGCAACCGCCTTGGATCCGGCTGCTAAAACTACACTGATCGGAACCTGGTCGGATAGGAATGTGCCTATCCCCGATGGCACAACGTATCAAACGGGGATCGGGAAAACGAACCCTTGGTGGCACGTTGAAGGAAAATGGTTCGCAGAGGACGCGCAGCAATGTCTGGTGGGTACGGCATTTGCCAAACGACATGGGCTGAAAGTCGGCGATACCTTGAATGTCAAAACCGTCGGTCAGAGCGATGCAATTCCGCTGGAAATTGTCGGCATCCTCTCGACCGGCGGACCGGAAGAAGACGCACTGGTTGCCTCTATCCATACGGCGCAAGGGCTTGCCGGGAAGCCAGGGGCATACCGGCGGCTGTACGTAAGAGCTTTGACCAAGCCGGAAGATGCATTTGCGCGGCGTGATCCGAAGTCGATGACCCCGGCGGAATTTGACCGGTGGTATTGCACACCCTACATTTCGGCGATTGCCCTGCAGATCGGGGAAGAACTGAAAGGTACGGACGTTCGCGTGATCCGACGCGTGGCGGAAGGCGAAGGCAACATCCTTACGCGAGTCCGCACGCTCCTGTGGATAGTGACGTTTGCGGCGTTGCTGACGGCGGCATTGGCGGTGGGAGCGTCCGCAGCCGCGTCGGTGATTGAGCGGCGCACGGAAATTGGTTTGATGAAGGCTCTCGGAGCGGGATCGGCTCTGGTGGGTGTGCTGCTGGCGGCAGAGCAGCTGCTGCTGGCGCTTGTTGGCGGCGGAATCGGCTACGCGGTGGGCATTTTGTTTGCGCGGTTGCTGGGCATGCGAATTTTCGGTTTTGCGCCAGAGCCAAGGCTTTTTGTGTTGCTCATCATCCTCGTACTGGCGGCGCTGATCACACTTCTCGGCAGTGCGCTTCCTTTGCGAAAAGCGTCGCGGTATGAGCCGGCGCCGATTTTGCGTGGTGAATAATGGCGAATGCTCCCATGTTCTGGCGTATCGTTCGCAGGCTGATCACCGCGAACTATGGACGACTTTTCGTGATCTTACTGGCACTGGGAGCGGGCGCTGCGATCACGGCGGCGCTGTTAAACCTGCAAATTGACGCGAAACGGCGTCTGACGACCGAATTTCGCGCCCTGGGGGCGAACGTCATTATCGCCCCGAAACCAGCGGAGAGTGAAAGCGCGGCCGCAACAACCATGAGTGAATCCTTGCTTGCGCAGATCCCATCGCACAGTGAGAACAAACCAATTCCTGCCGTGGCATTTTTGTATGTCATTGGCGAAATCGCAAAGTCGGGAACGATACATTTCGAACCTGCAGTCATAGCAGGAGTGAAGGGAAGCGGAATTACCGAGATTCGGCCGGGACGCCGCACGGAATTTGACGCCAAGCTTGAGAACGAGCCATCTTCCTGCGAAGTCGGCGCAAAAGTTGCCGCGCAATTCAAAGTACATGCCGGAGATTCGCTGCAACTTCGCAATCAGATCAGAGAAGAGACCTGCAAGGTTTTCGCAACCATCGCAACCGGGGGAGCAGAGGATTCGCAAATATTTGTAAGACTAGCCACCGCACAAGCTCTTGCCGATTTACCCGGGCGCATCAGCCTGATTCAACTGAGCGTCACCGGAACGCCACAGGAGACCAGGCGATTCACCTCCAGCCTGGCAACAAGCATCCCCAACGATGATGTTCACGGCGTGAAACAGTTCACCGAGGCTGAGGGGCGAATTTATAACCGCATCAGCGGGTTGCTTTCAACCACGGTGCTTCTGGTGCTGCTACTGACTTCACTTTGCGTGATGGCGGGCATGAGCAATGTAGCCATCGAGCGAAAGAATGACGTGGGCCTAATGAAAGCGATTGGCGGCTCAGTTCGACGTGTGGTGCGCTTATTCTTAGCCGAAGCGATTTTGATGGGCATTGCCGGCGGGCTTGTGGGCTCGGCAATCGGCATGCTGGTTTCCATCTGGCTTGGCAAAGCCGTTTTTGGCGTGGCTGCGCAACCTCGTTGGATTGTGTATCCTTTTTCGGTGGCTTTGACGGTACTAGTTTCCATCGCCAGTGCCTTTCCGCTGCGTCGATTGGCCAGTATTCGCCCAGCAAGCGTGTTTCGAGGTGAAGCGTGACCGCGCAGGTAAAGATCGATTCGCTGGTGAAGGAGTATGGCACGCTGCGCGCGCTCGACGGCATTTCCATTTCCGTAGAGGCTGGTGAGTGGGTTGCGCTAATGGGGCCCTCCGGCTCCGGCAAAACCACGCTGATTAATATACTGGGTGGACTCGATACGCTGACGTCTGGACACGTCATCGTGGATGAAGTAGACCTTGCCAATCTGGCCGAACATGACCTGGTTCGCTATCGCGCGGAAAAAATCGGCTTTGTGTTCCAGCAATTCCACCTGGTGCCGTATCTCAGTGCCGTAGAAAACGTGATGCTGGCACAATATTTTCACAGCGTGACAGACGAATTCCAGGCAGCCGAAGCGTTGACGCGTGTCGGTCTCGGCAACCGTCTTACCCATCTTCCTTCGCAGCTATCGGGTGGCGAGCAGCAGCGTGTGGCCATTGCCCGCGCCTTGATCAATCAGCCGAAATTAATTTTGGCCGACGAGCCAACCGGCAATCTGGACGAAGCCAACGAAGAAATCGTAATTGGACTTTTCCGTGAATTACACCACGCGGGCCACACGATACTGATGGTTACGCACGACCCCGACATCGCGCAGCAGGCCGACCGGCGGATCGAGCTGGTGCACGGGCACCTAGCCGTTGACCAGCGCATCTCGATGGACGACGGCATTCACTTTGATCACCTGCTCGAACAAATTTGGGTCTGCGGCGAAGAAGGCATGCCTGCGGATGTAGAACATATACGCACGCCTGGCGGCGTCGATGCCGTACGTACGCTGGCGCGCATGGAAGATTTGCGACTTGTTCGCGTGGCCGACCACAACGTTTTGTTGACCGATCGTGGAAAGACTCGAGCGCGAGACGTGGTGCGCCGCCATCGCCTGGCCGAACGATTGTTCAAAGATACCTTCCGCATCGACGATCACGAAGCGCACAGCCAGGCCTGCAAGTTCGAGCACATCATCAGCCCGGAACTCGACGAGCGTATCTGCAGCTTTCTGGGCCACCCTACAACTTGCCCTCACGGCAATCCCATTCCGCCGGGCGATTGCTGCGCTCCCGATAGGAAGTCGTAAGTCACAGCCTCTCCGCCACTTGAACCTGTGGTGCAGCGGACGAAGTTGCGCAATCTGTCCATCCTGTCTCTTTCCCTGTTCTCCTTTTTCATCTACCTCGATGGATCTGCTAGGCAGGCCGCCGTTTCCACCACACCTTCAGTCCCCCTCCCTGAGACGCACAGCGGATTTGTCGGGAATTGGACAGGGGAGCAAGAACATTGTGATTACCAATCGGATGAGCATGAAAATTTGCCCACATGGCTGGACGTGAAACTTGTGGCAGTTGGCTGAAACCTGCCATTTCATTACCTCTACGATGTCGGCCCGAATACGATTGTCGAAGCATTCTCGACGGTCAGCATCGATGCGCCAGCAGCCACATTCACAGAAACCTCAGACCGAGAATACTCGCATCA
Organism: Candidatus Acidiferrales bacterium; assembly: GCA_963741165.1. Lineage (GTDB taxonomy): Bacteria > Acidobacteriota > Terriglobia > Acidiferrales > UBA7541 > Acidiferrum. The sequence continues at coordinate 300,346 of CAVUHB010000010.1, forward strand.
AACATCTCAGATTTCTGGACTGGAGAAATTCGCGACCAGCGGATGGGTAACGCTGCAACTTGAGGGGGACAGGAACCAAAACGACAAAAAAGTGAATATCTCCCTCACCGCCAAGGTTTGGACGCTATTTCTACCGCTGTGAAAAGCAGACTCGTCCTGCCGCGGCGAATTCCTCTTTCGTGATGGCTGCACATCGACCAGGCGCGATCCTCCCTCGAATCGCTAGGCCACTGGCTACAAGCAGATTTTCCAAAAACCGCCCGGGGCTGTAAACTTACTAGTGATACATCCAATGCCACTACCCATCGATCCACGCAGAAAGCCCACCGCCGTGAAAGTTCACGTCAAAACGGGTGCTGGCGTGGACATCACCTGGGCCGACGGCCACGACAGCCACTACGACTTTCCCCAGTTGCGCGATCATTGCCCCTGCGCGACCTGCAATGACGAGCGCGGCAAGAAAGAGGTAGCCATTTCCTTCGGCACTTCTTCTGTCGTCTCCTCGGTGTTGCCAATGTACAAGCCCAAGGCGCGGGCGCAATCCGCTACGCAAGTAGGGAACTATGCCATTCAGTTCAGCTTCAACGACGGGCATTCCACCGGGATTTACAGCTACGATTTTTTGCGAACCATCTGTCCTTGCGAACAATGTGCAAAGGAATTTAGGACCGCCCCGGAAGCAGATCGCGTTAAATAAGCTCTTTCGTTGCAGGCGCTAACTATTTGTCAGGGAAGAAGATAGTTGAACGTGAGTGCCGCGGCATAATCGTTTGTGTAGGCCAAGTCTGGCTGCCTGGGGGCTAACTGGACTTGCCCTGCAAAAGGTGCGAGCATACAGAACGCAGGTCTTAAAACCCGGCAAATGAATAGCAATCCCAATACCCCGGTTGCGCAAGGCAACCAAGGGAACGGAATCCCGCGTGTTCTCGTCGCGACGACCGCCCTGCTAAGTTTTATTTCCTTCTGGCGCGCAGCCGCCATCGTGCTCAACGACCTGGCTTCTTCTGCTTATTATGCAGGTGGCGAGGCCGAAGGTTACATTGGCAAGGCCGCTCCCTGGTTCATCCTCGCCATCATGTTGTTTTCCTATGCCGTGCGCGCAGTGTACGTAGAGAGCTGCAGCATGTTTGTGCGCGGCGGAGTTTACCGTGCCGTGAAGCAATCGCTCGGCGGCGGCCTGGCGAAATTCAGCGTTTCCGCGCTAATGTTCGATTACATATTGACTGGCCCGATCAGCGGTGTTGCTGCCGGTCAATATCTGGCGGGACTTATCAGCGATCTTCTGGTGTATTTCCACCTTTCCGGACCACTTTCAATCGGAGGCGTCGATTCCATTGCTGTGACATTCGCGCTGATAGTTACTGTCTATTTCTGGTGGGAAAACACCAAGGGGATTTCGGAATCCAGCGATAAAGCACTGAAGATCATGAAGTTGGTCACCGTGATGGTAGTGATCTTAATCGGCTGGTGCACCTATACCGTCATCCTGCGGCATTCCTCCCTGCCTCCGTTTCCCTTGCCGAGCAATCTGAAGCTGAGTCCTAGTGCACTGGGTTGGCTGGTCCACAGCAATCTGCCGCATATGTTCGGCATCGTCGCCATCTTCATCGCGCTGGGACATTCGGTGCTGGCCATGAGCGGAGAAGAATCTCTCGCGCAGGTGTATCGTGAAATCGAGCATCCGAAGCTGCCAAACCTCAAGAAAGCCGGGATGGTCATCTTCATCTACAGCCTGGTGTTCACCTCGTTGGTCTCCTTCTTCGCGGTGATGATCATTCCGGATTCCGTGCGTGAAAATTACCTGGAAAACTTGATCGGCGGGCTGGCGATGAGTCTGCACGGGCCCTACCTGGCCAGGCTCATTTTCCATGGATTTGTGGTAGCGGTGGGTACGCTGATTCTGGCAGGTGCCGTGAATACTGCGATCGTCGGCTCAAACGGTGTACTGAACCGAGTATCGGAAGATGGCGTGCTGAGCTCATGGTTCCGGCAGCCGCATCCGAAGTTTGGCACCAGCTATCGGATCATCAATATTGTAGTTTTGCTCCAACTCATCACCATCTTCATCAGTCGTGGTCAGGTCACTTTCCTTGCTAACCTGTATGCCTTCGGCGTGATTTGGAGCTTCGCGATGAACGGCCTAGCCGTGCTGGTGTTGCGTTACACACGCCCCGGCGAACGGGAATTCCAGGTACCGTTCAATTTTAATTTTCGGGGTGTGCAGATTCCCGTTGGACTCGGCCTGATCACCTTAACCCTGTTCATGATTGCGATCGTGAACCTGTTTACCAAGCCCATCGCCACGATTGCCGGCGGGACCTTCTCGGTGCTCTTGTTCATTGGATTCACCATTTCAGAACGGCTCACCCGGGTGGGTGGTTCCGCGCACGTTGAAATGGACCAGTTCAACCTGGAATCGGAGGGCGAACTGACTTGCAGGGCCGTCGGTGCGCGTCCGGGAAACATCCTGGTACCGGTTAGCAATATCCACGCGCTCTATCACCTTGCAAATGTGCTGGACCGGGTGAAGCCCGGTCGGCGCGATGTCGTAGTGCTTCACGTGCGCCTATTGCGGCGTTCTGCTTCGGGCGAGTACGAACTGGAAGCCGAGCAGCTTTTTGGCAGCATCGAGCAACAGCTATTTTCCCAAGCGCTTTCACTGGCCGAAAAACGCGGCAAGACCGTCCGGTTGGCGGTGGTCGCGGCCAACAACCTGTGGGATGGTATTCTTCGCGCTGCCACCTCGCTGGAGTCCAGCACCGTCGTGGTAGGACATTCCGCCAAAGAAGCGACCGAAGTGCAGGCACGTGAAATTGGAGATGCCTGGGAGAACCTTGGCGACACCAAGCCGCAGTTTAACCTGGAAATTCACCTGGCCAACGGCGACAAGGTTTATAAGGTTCTGGGTCCGCACGCACCGAACTTGACCGCCAATGAAGTAAATCTCTTGCACCAGTTGTGGCTGCGGTTTAGCGAGTCCACGGGATCGCTGGAATTGCATCACCACGACGTTGTGCACTTCGCGTTGGAAGAGGTGCAGAAAGAATTGGACGATGGGCAGGAAGATCCCGTCGTGACGCGGTTGAAAGCGCATCTGGAAGCCAATCTAAACAAGAAGCCCAAGAGCAATTAACGGTTATTCTCCGAAAAGCCGGATTGCACCCGGCAAATTTAGAGCTTGTAAAAGACAGAGGCCCTTTGCCTGGCGGGGATCGGGTGTATTTGGTTTCTGTTGAAAATGCGGCTAAACGGCGCTGGTGCAGTGGCCGCACTTCTTGGCGGATGCGGGGATGCTCATGGCGCACTGTGGGCAATCCTTGGTCGATGGCGGGGTTGGCGGTGGCGTTGGCTTTGGCGCCCAGCGATTTACGGTGCGCACCAAAAGGAAAATCGCAAAAGCCACGATCAGGAAATTAATAATCGTGTTGATGAAAATTCCGTAGTTCAATGTGGCCGCGGAGTGGGCCTTCGCATCCGCCAACGTTTCATAATGCACTGCACTTAGGTTGACGAACAGACTGGAAAAGTCAACGTTCCCAATGAGTTTGCCCAATGGGGGCATAATGACGTCATCTACCAACGAGGACACTACTTTGCCAAAAGCCGCGCCGATGATCACACCGACGGCCAAATCCAAAACGTTTCCCCGTAATGCAAATTCCTTGAATTCTCTCAGCACTGGATTTCTCCTCGTTGAATTGTGAGTGACGGAGCAAGATTTTCGGCATCGTCTCCGGGCGGAGTGGCATTCGCAGCAGGATTATATCCGAACCACGCTAGGACTGTTTAAGAATCATGAGGCAGGCGAAAAGGCCGCGACTGATTAGAATCACGCCAACCAAGATGAGGAGTCTGGGCACCCAGAGAAAGGGAACTCGCGTCATCGCCAGCATGATAAGCCCGACAAGAATGAGAGAGATTCCGCGATTCCACTTTTCCCCGATATTCCAGCCTTGCACGGGCCGGGCAAAAGCCATCACGCCCCATCCGATCAATGCAAGGCTGACAACGAAGAAAGCTGCACTGGGGTAGGGGACGTGATCATTAGCGCCTAGCCACACCACCAGTGCGCCGAGCAGGATAAAAACGACCTCCATCAGCAGTTGCGTCAGGCGCGCAGGAGAGAGCATGGTGGATACGCCTCGCAGTTAGGATTTAAGAGACGCGTTCGATTTTGACCTTTTGCAGGGTAATCGGGGTGCGTGGGCGATCGTTGGAATCGCGCGACGCAGTGGAAATCTTGTCCGCGACGTCCTGACCTTCTACTACCTCTCCGAAAATTGTGTGCCTGTTGTCGAGCCACGGCGTTGGCGCGACGGTAATGAAAAACTGACTGCCATTGGTATTCGGGCCGGAATTCGCCATAGACAATTTGCCGGCCTTGGCGTGCTTCAGCGAAGGATGAAACTCATCGGCAAAGGTATAGCCGGGTCCGCCCCGTCCGTCGCCGCGAGGGCAACCGCCCTGGATCATGAATTGCGGAATGACCCGGTGAAAGCCCAGCCCGTCGTAAAAGTTGCGCTTCTCTTTCTTCCCGGTAGCTTCGTTGCTGAATTCCTTGGTGCCTTCGGCCAATCCAATAAAGTTCGCGACCGTTTTGGGCGCTTCCTTTTCCAGCAAGCGCACCACAATATTCCCCTGCGATGTTTCAAAAATTGCGTAGGTTCCTGCTTCGCGTGCCATTAGCTCTCCTTTTTACTCTATTCAATGATGGTACATGAGCATTCACCGTGGTGCTACTCCGGTGCGAACACGGGCTTCCTTCCTACCAACCTTTTTGTTTGCGGAGTTCGGTGATGTGCGCCGTGTGGTGGCGGCCGTGCCACGCATACAGGAACAAAAGCCAGTCGATCGTCCTCACTCCGTGTTCTGGGTGACGAAACGTTCTGGAAAAATCTTCGGGCGTCAGAGAGCGGAGCAACCGCACCCATCGGTCGTGTAGTGATTCCAGCAGTCGCACGGAGATTTCCACGGGAGAATGCGCGGCATCCTCCAGCCTTGCCCAATCACCTTCCGCGTACGGCTTGATTGTTGGCTCCACTTCCGTAAGCGCAAAGCGCAAACGAATGTAAGCATGGATATGGCTATCGGCAAGATGGTGAGTAACCTGACGAACCGTCCAGCCGCCTTCGCGATAGGGGGTGTCGAGTTGAGCCTCGCTCAAACCTGCCAATGCCGCGCGAACCTCAGACGGTGCTACAACGATTTCCTCAATCGCGGAACTTCGCATTTGCTGGGTTGCGTTTGTCGGTGGCTTGAACTCTCCGACGGGAAAACGTGGGTCCATGAATAGCCTCCTGAAAGTGGATGACACTTACTGTAAGCAAGAACCAGGAATGGCGTCCATCATCTGCCGGGTCTCGCCATCTCCAAATTGGACGGTGCAAAGTCGAAAGCGCTGTGCGGTCGACGGAAACTTTTACCCGACAATGGAATCTGATGAAGGCCCTGGCGGGGCGGTTGTCGCACTATGCTTCCTTCCCGGCGGTGCTACAATCTTCGTTCGCCTTCGGTGGTCTTTGTACCATAGAGACCCCATCACGAATCAAATCTCAGGAGCTTATTGTCATGGAGAACGTGGTCATTATTGGAAGCGGCTGTGCCGGACTGACCGCCGCAATATATGCGGCGCGCGCCAACCTGAAGCCTTTGGTGCTGGATGGGCACGAGCCGGGAGGGCAGCTCTCCCTGACCACTCACGTGGAAAATTTTCCAGGTTTCCCCGATGGCATATTGGGCCCGGAACTGATCGAGAACATGCGCAAACAGGCGCAAAAATTCGGCGCGGAGTTCAAGGCCGGCACTGTTACGGAAGTCGATCTGACCGGGCACCCCTTTAGGATCACGGCAGGGAAGGAAGTATACGAAACCCGCACGGTGATCGTAGCCGCCGGCGCTTCCGCGCGTTTACTAGAATTGAAGGGCGAGCGCGAGTTGATTGGCCACGGCGTATCGACTTGTGCTACTTGCGACGGATACTTTTTCCGCGGCAAACCTATTGCCGTGGTGGGAGGCGGCGATTCCGCAATGGAAGAAGCGAATTTTCTTTCCCGCTATGCCAGCAAGGTTTATCTGATTCACCGACGTACGGAATTTCGAGCATCGAAAATCATGATTGATCGCGTACTAGCCAATCCAAAAGTAGAGATTGTCACACCTTACATCGTGCAAGAGATCAAGGCACCGGCGGGATTGGTCACCGGAATCCTCACGGAACACGCAATTACTCACGTTTTGCGGGAGATCGAACTCGACGGGGTGTTTGTAGCCATCGGACATATCCCTAATTCCATGGCCTTCCGGGGCAAACTCGACATGGATCAAAACGGCTATCTGCTCGTGCGTCACGGCAGCCTGACCAAAATCCCCGGCGTGTTCGTCGCAGGCGACGTTCAGGATCATCGCTACCGTCAGGCGGTCACCGCCTCGGGTTCTGGCTGCATGGCGGCTCTCGATGCAGAGAAGTTCCTGCAAGAGCACAAAGAATAGTCAGCCACTGGCCTCTCCCGGCAAGAGCAGGCATAATCAAATTGTCCATGCTTCGTTCGATTCTTCTCAAACTTTCTGCTAGTCCGGGATTCGCCCACTGGGTCACAACCAACAGCAGCACGAGGCGGATGGCACGGCGTTTTGTAGCCGGTGAAACGCTGAATGAAGCCATCGAAGCGGCGCGAGCGTCCAATGTCGCGGGAATGTCCGCGACACTCGACTATCTGGGTGAAAATGTCAGTACGACCGCCGACGCACAGCGGGCCCGGGACGCGTACCTGAATATCTATGAGCGCATCGCGCAGGAAAAGCTGAACGCCAACGTATCTTGTAAACTCACGCAGTTGGGCCTGGACGTCAGCGTGGAGTTCTGTGAAGGCATGGTGCTTTCGATCGCAGAGCGAGCGCTGGCTTATGAAAGTTTTCTGCGCATCGATATGGAGAGTTCGGTTTATACGCAGCGCACCGTAGAATTGGTGAAACGAGTGCGCGCGCAAACTCCGGCGGTGGGCGCGGTGATTCAATCCTGTCTCTACCGCAGCGAACCCGACATTCAGGATCTGCTCTCCTACGGATGCCGAATCAGGTTGTGTAAAGGCGCGTATAAAGAGTCGACGGAGGTCGCCTATCCCTCGAAATCAGATGTCGATGCAAATTATGTGAAGCTCATGCGCCTGCTGCTTACCAGCGGCTTCTATCACGGCATCGCAACGCACGACCCGCGCATGATTGCAGAAACCATTCGCTGGGCTGCAGAAAAACAAGTTTCCAAGGATGATTTTGAATTTCAGATGCTCCACGGAGTCAGGACAGACCTGCAGCGGCAGCTAGTGAGAGACGGATTCCGTTTGCGGGTCTATATTCCCTATGGGCGCGACTGGTTTCCCTATTTCATGCGCCGTCTGGCCGAACGACCCGCCAACCTGTCGTTCTTCCTGCGCAACTTCCTTCGTTCCTAATCGCGGCGGAATTTAACTCAACGATTCGCCGGGCTTCAGCGCGTGTATATGCAATCCTTCGATATCCTTACATTCCTCTTTCAATGCCTCGGCCGTACCGGTCAGCGCAGGGAATGTTGCGTAGTGCATCGGGATTACATGTTTTACGCCGAGAAATTTGATGGCGTAAAACGCTTCTCTTGGCCCCATGGTGTAAACATCGCCGATGGGTAGGCACGCCACCTGCGGCTTATAAATCTCTCCGATCAGCTTCATATCGCTGAACAGCGCCGTATCGCCTGCGTGGTAAACGGTTACGCCACCCGGCAGACTCACCACGTATCCTCCCGCCTCTCCACCATAAATCCGTTGTCCATTGTCCTCGATGGAATTCGAGTGGAACGCGTTAGTCATGGTGACACCGAAATCGCCGACCTTCTGCGAGCCGCCTTTGTTGCCTGGCAGCCCCACGGCGCCTGTCTTTTTGGTTTCCAGCCACAGGTACGTCTCAAATGTGCTGACAATCTTTGGCTTGAACAGTTTTGCCAGTGACAACATGTCTCCGATATGGTCGGTGTGTCCATGCGTCAAGAAGATTGCATCCAGCCGCGCTAGTTTCTTACAACTCTCCGGGCATTTTGGATTGGTCATAACCCACGGGTCGATCAAAGCAAACTGTCCTGTAGAAGTCAAAAGTCCAAAGGTACTGTGTCCAAAGTACGTGATCTTGTTGCCCTTCAGGTCCAGCATGTTCAACCCTCTCTGTTCAGATCATACTCCGGCCACGAAGTCCTCTCGATCATTTCGAGAGGAGCATCCGAACGGCGGTTTCGTACTTTTCGCGACTGCCGGCGCCCACGAAATTGCCGATCTGCGTGCCGTCTTTGGAATAGAAAAAAGATGCTGGGATCGAGCCGGTCCAGCCAGGAAGCACTGCTTGCACAAACGCATCTTCGCCACCCTGCTTCTTCCGGTAATTGGGAAACACAGGCTTGTAGCGTGCTAGAAACCGGCGCATCAAAATCAGGTCGCCATCCTGATCGAGGCTTACTCCGACGACCTTTAAGCCCTGCGGAGCGTACTGTTTGGCAAGTTCGTTCAGCATCGGGTATTCGTCGCGGCAGGGCTCGCACCAAGTGGCCCAGAAGGTCACCAGCAGTGGCTTTCCTTTATAATGTTGCACCAGCTTTTGATAGCCCTCCGCATCGATCAGTTGCGGATCCTTCGGCGCAGTTGTCGATTGGGGGAGCGCGAGCGTTCCCCTTACTCGACTGAGCAAAGCGACAACACCAACCAGCCAAAATCTTCGGTTCATGAGCGATCCCCTCTCTCCATTCTAGCTTTGACGGACCCGGTTGAGAATCTGTGGACTCCTGCGTAAAATGAAAGGATGGGTTTTTGCTACTGGCAATGCCATGGTAAGGTTATTTGCGCCGGTTGTCTTTGCCGCATCCGGTTCGCTGCCGTTTAAAAGGAGAATTTGATGGCTTACGTGATTGCCGAACCGTGTATCAACACTAAGGACACCGCGTGCGTCGATGTCTGCCCGGTGGACTGCATCCATCCGCGAAAAGATGAATCAGCGTTCCAGACTGAAACCATGCTCTATATAAGCCCGGTCGAATGCATTGACTGTGGCGCTTGCGTGCCGGTTTGCCCGGTCACGGCCATTTTTGCGCTGGAAGACCTGCCGGAAAAGTGGCAAGAGTTTACTGCTAAGAACGCGGAATGGTACGAGAAGAAGTAGCCTTCGACTGCCTAGCTCTTATTCCGCGATTTTGCAGTGCCTCGGCTACGCCGGGGCTTTTTGTTTTTGGCGGTAGGGGGCGGGTAGGGACACGATTTATCGCGTTCCCTCAAGTCAGTCAGGCTGCTTTTTAGCCGTTTCATTCATCCAATCACCTAAAATCTCAGCTTTAGCTCAGGAGACCCGATTGACTCCGAGGTTTGCGCGCTGTTTCATCATCGGAGTACTGATACTTTGCACCCCGACAAGTTTCGTTCGGGCGCAAACGCCCCCCCACTCAGGTGGCCAGGCCGCTGCGATCTCTGGCAATTATGCAGGCACATTGCAAGCTGGTGAAGCGCAACTCCATCTCCTGCTCCATTTAACCAAAAATGGAAATGGAGCCCTCCAGGCAACGCTCGACAGCCTCGATCAAGCCGTCTACGCAATTGAAGCATCCAGTGTTTCGCAGGTCGGTTCAATTTTGAAGTTGGATGTCGCCTCGGTGGGCGCACATTTTGACGGCAAGATTTCTGCCGATTGCTCGACCATCGATGGAACCTGGAAGCAGGGCAACGCGGAGCTACCGCTTAGCTTTCACCGGCACGCCGCTAATGCCGCTCCCTACAAACCGAAAGATGCCGTTTTCCCCGTCGAAGGCATGTGGCAAACCGCGCTCGAAACGCACGGCATGAGGTTGCGCCTGCAACTGCACGTCTCTCACGACACCGAAAAACAACTGATCGCTGCGCTGGACAGCCTTGACCAGGGAGTTAGCGGATTGCCTGCCAATCGAGTGAGCTTGAAAGAAACTGCTTTTCATTTTGAAGTGCCCGCTGTGGCGGGTGTTTTCGAGGGAAAATTCGATGCGGCAAGACACACCCTGACAGGGAATTGGTCGCAGACAGGCGCTGAACAAGTCCTGGAATTCAAGCATTCGGACGAGCCCCTTGCGTTGCGGCGTCCCCAGAATCCGGCCGAACCCTATCCCTATCAAGTAGAGACCGTCGTATTTTCCAATCTCTTGTCAAAAATCAGCCTTGCGGGAACTTTGACGCTACCGAAAGGCCCTGGCCCATTTCCCGCGATGATTTTGATTGCGGGTTCTGGCCCGCACGACCGTGACGAAGAACTTGCTAGCCACCGGCCTTTCCTGATCATTGCTGACTATCTGACTCGCAAAGGGTATGCCGTTCTCCGCTATGACAAGCGCGGCATCGGCGGCTCCACGGGTTCGGTGGACAATTCAACGACACTGGATTTTGCCGGTGACACCCTGGCGGCGATCAATTACCTGAAATCGCGAAAGGAAATTGAGGTCAAGAAAATAGGATTACTGGGTCACAGCGAGGGTGCAATGATCGCACCTTACGTTGCCAACCGTTCGCCGGATGTGGCGTGGCTAGTGCTATTGGCTCCTCCGGCCACTCGTGGAGAAGAAACGCTGATTAATCAATCCAGCCTGATCGGCCAAGTCGGCGGATTGACTCAGTCGCAGTTGCTGGCCAGCTTGACGTTCGACCGAGAAGCCTACGAGCTCGTGCGCACAGAGAAAGATCCCGCCGCGATAGAGGCAAGACTAAAGGTTTTATTAAAAGAGTCCGGGCTTGATGCGGCCATGCCTCCCGCGGCACTGGAAACGCAATTGCGCATGTTGAGTTCACCCTGGTTCCACTTCTTTCTGGATTACGATCCGGAGCCGGTATTGAAGGAGTTGAAGACTCCCACGCTCGCTCTTTACGGCCAAAAAGACCTGCAAGTGCCGCCGAAATTCAATATGGCTCCTTTCAAAAAGGCCTTGCAGGAAGCTGGCAACAAGGATTTTGAAGTTAGAGAACTCCCCGAATTGAACCATCTATTCCAACACGCTTATTCAGGTTCTCCTGCGGAGTATGCGGCCATCGAGGAAACTTTTTCGCCAGAAGCACTGCAAATTCTGTCGGAATGGGTTGTGCGGCATGGCACACCCTGAAGACGGCAAGATACCCCTCCCGCTGGCCAATCTGTTTGCCAGAACGCGATATCCTATTTGAGCACGACTGGCTGCGCTTCTCGCCTCTCTCGCGGTATCATGGAACGTGAGTCCGACGCCTCCAGTCCAACAGCCCTTTCATCTGGTCCTCATCATTCATGCTCATCAGCCTGCAGGTAATTTCGAACATGTTTTTGAGGAGTGCTACCGGAATTCCTACGAAGTCTTTCTTAGCATGATCGAGAAACATCCCGGCGTTCGCTTCGCCATTCACTATTCCGGACCGTTGCTGTTGTGGATCGAGAAGAATCACCCGGAGTATTTTGCGCGGGTTCGAAAACTCGTTCACGCCGGACAAGTAGAACTGATCGGTGGTGGCTTTTACGAGCCTATTCTCATCTCGATCCCCCGCGCGGATCAGCACGAGCAGATCACGCGCCTCGCCTCCTATATCGAAACTCATTTTGAGAAGCGTCCCACCGGCGCCTGGCTTGCAGAGCGTGTTTGGGAGCCGCAATTGCCCTCGACTCTCGCCGAATCCGGCGTCAACTACACGCTGATCGACGATCTACCTTTTCTGACGGCCGGATTCGAACCGGAAGAACTTTTTGGTCCATACGTCGCTGAGGATTGCGGAAAATCCGTTTGGTTATTCCCCGGTTTGAAAGAACTTCGTTACCTGATTCCTTTCCGCGATGTCAAAGAGTCCATCGCGTATTTCAAGAAAGCGGCAACAGCTCATCCCGGCGGGGTAGCTTCGTTTGGCGACGACATGGAAAAGTTCGGGGTGTGGCCGGGCACTTTCGAACATTGCTACACCAACGGCTGGCTGGAAGATTTTTTTACTGCACTGGAAGAAAATGACGCTTGGCTGAAGACCTGCACGCCTAGCGAATATATTGCATCCCACGTGCCGCTTGGCCGCGCCGACCTGCCCACGGCCTCCTATGCAGAAATGATGGAGTGGGTACTCCCCACTTCCACCCGCCAGCGTTTTTCTGCCATGGAGAAAGAGTTCGCCACACGACCTGATGTGCTTTCTTTTATTCGTGGCGGTTCCTGGCGCGGATTCTTTCGAAAATATTCAGAATCAAATCTAATGCACAAGAAAATGCTGCGTGTTTCCGCATGCGTGGCCTCGATCCCCTCGCGTCGCTCGCATCCAGAGCATTCCGCTCAGGTGCAGCAAGCGCGCGATTTCCTGCTCCGGGCACAGGGGAACGACGCTTATTGGCATGGAGTCTTTGGCGGATTGTACGCTCCCCATCTTCGCACGGAAATCTGGCGTAACCTGATACGTGCGGAAACGTTGGCCGACCAACTCACTCCCGGTGCCACGCAGCCGCGGGTAGAGATGCTCGACTTCGACGCCGATGGTTCTTTGGAAGTTCTTTTCTCCTCCCCGGAATATCAGGCCCTACTCAAACCATCGGACGGAGGCTCAATCGCCGCACTTGATTTTCGTCTTGCCTCTGCCACAATTATCAACTCGATTTTCCGGCGCCCTGAGGCGTATCACACCCGACTTCGCGAAGCCGCGAACGCTGCCCCTGGCAATACTGGTGCAGTCTCCATTCACGACCAGGTTCGTGTAAAAGAACCGAATTTGGAGCGTTTTCTCCGCTACGACAAGTATCCCCGACATTCCTTCCGCATTTTGTTGTTTGATCCGGCGCGATCGGTCGCGGACTACGATTCCCTGCAACTCAATGAGGTTTCCACTTTTGCCAGAGGGGAATTCCAGCTTCGCCACTCCTCGACCAATACGGCCGAATTGGTGCTAGAGGACGCCCTGCCCGAATTTGCCAACGATCCTGCTAAGCCTCCCCGCCTGAAAATTGCAAAACATTTTTCTTTCGGACCAACGCCACAAGGCTGCGAAGTCAGTTGTGATCTGAAGCTTTCGCTTTCCCAGCCAACCTCTCGAAGGTTTTGCCTTGGGTTGGAATCCGTGATCAATTTCCTGGCGCCCACGGATGACGACCGTTTCTTTGCAACTCCAACCGGGCCTCACAATCTCCGCTTCATGGGCATACTCCCGGGGCCTCTGCTGCGCATGGAAGATGGTTGGCAGCGCGTACGCGTGACCCTGCATGCTCCGAACAACGCCGAATATTGGGTCGCTCCTATTGAAACCGTATCGGAATCCGAAGGAGGATTTGAGCGCGTCTATCAGGGCTCGCAGATCATGACGGTCTGGCGACCAGACTGGTCTTGCTCCAATTCGTTCACTGCGCGCCTGCTTTGCCGGCTGGAATCATTTCAGGGCTGAACAGCAATCGCGAAAAGCGCGAACGGTGCCTTCCGATGTTTCAATTCCACTTTGCAATCTCTTATTGACTGAGTCCCAGCGACTCTCTCAGTTTTTGCAGTCCTTCCTTGAAGCCCGCGGATTTCTTCATGGCCTCTATCCAATGTCCGCTTTTGTGGTCGGCCGTCACATCCACCCAGGTTTGTTTCAATTGTTCGAACTGTATCCTGGCCTCTTCCATGTGCGTGCTGTCGACACCTTTCGGCAATCGGCCGTACTTTGTGTACATGTCTACCCGGGCTTGTACCTCATTCAAGTATTTCGGCGCCGACGCACTCATGCTATCCCAACTCTTCTTCCATTCTTCCTTCCTCGCGCTAGCCGTGGCCACTGCCTCCCTGGCTTTTTGCGCAGCATTCTGCGCGTCCCCGAGCGCCGTCGTGTAGTCACTCTTTGCCAGGGCGCGCTTCGCTTCATCCACAGCAATTTGTGCTGCCTTCATTTGTTCTGGCGCGAATTGTTCTGCGGCATCCTTGGAAGCGTTGATTGCAGTCTGCGCCGCGTTGATTGCTGCTTCTGTCGCATCGTGTGAGCCATTTCCGCAGCCTGCCAACGGCCAGCTCACTCCCAGCACAAATACCAACAATCTCGCTTGCCGATTCTTCATATTACGTTCTTTCCTCTCCCGCCCGCCGTTCGGGCGATCCAACAAGTGGAGTATGCACACGTGCTGTTCGCCTAATTTGCCTGTTCCGCATTGGAGAGGATACTCTGGGAAGCGAATCGGGGAAAGTGGAATACGCCGTGCGAGCAAAGTTCCTTAGACTCATTTCTTCACTCACGCTGATAGTTCTCCTTGCATTTTTGTGCCGCATCGCGTTCGTCCTTTATGAAGGATCACTGATTCCGAGGGAAGCGCTTGCTTCTGTGCCTTTTGAAAATGAAGCCGGCAACATCGCGCAGGCGTTGGCGCAAGGGCAAGGTTTCTGCTGTGTGTTCCGATATCCCACAGGCCCGACAGCCTGGTTAGCTCCCGTTTACCCGCTATTGCTTGGGGGAATCTTCAAGCTCTGTGGCATATTTACTGTTTCCTCTTTTTATGCTGCGGCGGTCCTAAATTGTATTTTTTCCTCACTCGTGTGCGTGCCACTCTATTTGATAGGCAAGCGGATCGGAGGAATTTTCGCAGGGACGGTCGCTGGCTGGATTTGGATGCTCTTTCCGAGTGGCATCATCCTCCCTTTCGAATGGATCTGGGATACATCGTTGACGGCGTCGCTCGCCGCCACTTTGCTGTGGGCCACGATTCGATTTGCCGACAACAACAGCCCGCGCGATGCTCCCGTTTATGGTGCACTCTGGGGCTTTTCGTTGATGGCCAATCCGGCATTGGGTTCGCTGCTTCCGTTTTTCCTGGGCTGGATCGCATGGCGCCAAATGCACCAAGGTCACTGGCATCCCAAGCCGCTCTTACTCGTCTCTCTGTTAGCGATCACCATTTGTGTCCCGTGGACAATTCGCAATGTGGTGCAGTTCCATAAACTCATTCCGCTGCGCTCCAACTTTCCATTTGAGCTCTGGATCGGCAACAACGAAATCTACGATGAACATTCCCGCGAGGTGAACCGCATTACCCGCTATGAGCAGGTGCGCCACTATCAGGAGTTGGGCGAAACCGCTTTTCTTGCGGAGAAGTGGCAGAAGGCCAGCGCCTTCATCCACGAGCATCCTGCTCTGTCATTGCGCCTGGCAGGCCGCCGCTTCATCGCCACCTGGCTCGGCACCGCATCTCCCTGGACCGATTTCGCCCGTTCCGATTCCACGCTAGCCCGCTTCTTACTATTCTGGAATGCGTTCGTCGTAATCGGCGCATCGGTTGGCATTGTGCGCCTGCTTGCCGCGCGCAGCCCTTTCATTTTTCCACTAGCGCTCGTTCTTGTCGTTTATCCACTTGTGTATTACTTCACGCAGACTTCCTTGCGACTGCGGCACCCTTGTGACCCGATCCTCGCTCTTTTGCTCTCGTTTTCGGTCTGTTCTGTTTCCAATTTTCACCGCGAGAACAGGCCGACTGCCAGCTGAATTCCAGGAACTTTGCCGCCATTTCGGTGTAAGCTTTTAGCCGTTTCTATTCCGATCATGTGTGCTACTCCTCTTTCCATTTGTTCATCTGTCCACTTGAACTCTCATCATCGTGCGAGGATAAACATGAAAATCGCAAGGTTTAAGACTGCTCTAGTCCTGCTGTTCTTCTGCCTTTGCTTTCCGACCTTTGTGGCGGCGCAGACCAAATTGTTGCGCTTCCCCGACATCCATGGCGACAAAGTCGCTTTCACATACGGAGGCGACATCTGGACTGCTTCCACCTCCGGTGGGTTAGCCACCCGCCTCACCGCTCATCCTGGACTAGAGTTGTTCGCCAAATTCTCGCCCGATGGGAAATGGATTGCCTTCACCGGACAATACGATGGAGATGAACAGGTTTATGTAATCCCCGTCACTGGCGGCATTCCCAAGCAGCTTACCTTTTATCCTGCTCGCGGCCCTTTGAACCCGCGCTGGGGCTACGACAACCAGGTTTACGGCTGGACGCCCGACGGAAAATTCATCATTTTTCGTTCGCATCGTGAATATTTTGAACTCGGCGACTCGCGTCTCTACACCGTTTCTCCCGAAGGCGGTCTCCCAGAGCCGCTTCCCATGCCCAAATCCGGCGCAGGGGATTATTCCCCCGACAGCTCCAAAGTTGTCTACTCACCACTGTTCCGCGATTTCCGCACCTGGAAACGCTATTCTGGCGGCTGGGCCCAGCAACTCTATATTTTCGATTTGCAGACACACGCCTCCGAGAAAATCACTGACGATCCGCGCTGCCATCGCGATCCCATGTGGATTGGAGAAAAAATTTATTATTCCTCGGACATGGATGATACGTTGAATCTTTATTCCTACGATCCCCAGACCAAAAAGACCGATCAGTTGACCCGAAGCACCAAGTGGGACGTCCGCTGGCCCAGCACCGATCACAGAAATCGCATCGTCTACGAATCGGATGGCGAACTCAATATTTTCGACACGACCACCGGAAAATCGCAGCCCATCTCCATTCAAGTCCCGACCGATGCGCTGGCCATGCGACCCTCCCGGGTTTCTGCCGCGGGCCAGATCGAATGGGCCGGAATCAGTCCCAAGGGCGAACGCGCTTTATTCGTGGCACGAGGCGACGTTTTCACCGCACCGATCGAAAAGGGAGCTACGCGTAATCTTACGAACTCTTCCAGCGCCCACGATAAATTCGCACAGTGGTCGCCTGACAGCTCCAAAATCGCCTTTGTCTCAGACATGGACGGTGAGGATGAACTTTACCTCATCCGGCAAGACGGCTCGGGCAAACCAGAGCAACTTACGCACGATTTTCACGCCATGCTGTATCAACCCAGTTGGGCTCCCGACGGAAAGCACATCGCTTTTGGCGACAAAGACGGCAAGCTTTACGTCCTCACGCTGGCGGATAAGCAGGTCACGCAGATTGCCCAGAACCGTCGCGGCCGCGTTCAATCTTATCCATGGTCCACGGACGGCGGCAGCCTGGCGTTTGTCATGGACGATCCCAGTGGTTTCAGCGGGATCTATATCTGGAGTGTAAACGATCCACAGGTTCGCCGCGTTACGAGCGAGCTGTTCGATTGCGGTGAACCGGCGTGGGACCCGGCAGGGAACTATCTCTATTTCCTCAGCACCCGCGAATTCGCCCCCCAATTGAGCCGCGTTGAGTTCAACTTTGCCACCAATCGCGGCGAATCCATCTTTGCACTGGCGCTTCGCAAGGACACCAAGAATCCATTTCCGCCCGAAAGCGATGAGGTAACCATCACCAAAGAAGGCGAAGACGCCGAAAAGAACTCCGCCGGCGAAAGAAAAGACGACAAAAAGGGCGATAAAAAAGGGGAAGAAAAGAAAGAGTACATACACATCGATTTCGACGGGATTATGAACCGCGCTACGCGAGTCCCTGTGGACGCGAATAACTATAGTCGCGTTGCGGTGACCAAGGACTATCTTATTTATGAACGCGTCGGTGCTTCATTTTATGGCCGGGAGTCCTACCCAGAATCTGTGCTTCTGCTTTTCTCGCTGAAAGACCGCAAGGAAAGCACGCTGGTTGAAAAGGTCAACGGATTCGATGTTTCTGCGGACGGTAAGAAAGTTCTCGCCTGGCAGGAACGCAATTATAAACTCTATGATGTAAAGCCCGATGCAAAAGCGAGCGCAAAAGCCGTCTCCACCGATGGCCTGATGGTCGATCGTGTTCCTCACGAGGAATGGGTCGAGATTTTCGACGAAGTCTGGCGTCGTTACCGCGATTTCTTCTATGTTACGAACATGCATGGCTACGATTGGAATGCGTTGCGCGCACAGTATCGCCCACTTGTTGACCATGTGGTCCACCGCTCGGACTTGAATTACGTACTTGGTGAAATGGTCGCGGAGCTGAGCGTTTCTCACGCCTATCTGCAAGGTGGCGATTTTGAAATTCCCAAACGCCCCCAAGTCGCTCTGCCTGGCGCGCGAATCGAACTGGATGAAAAGGCGGGCCGCTACCGCATCGCTAAAATCTATGCCGGTCAAAACGAGGAAGAACTCTACCGTTCACCGCTAACCGAAGTTGGCGTGGACGTTAAGGAAGGGGACTACATTTTCGCCATCGATAATCAGGAATTGACCGCCAAGGACAATCCCTATCAGTTCCTGCGTGACAAAGCCAACCGCACCGTTCAATGGACCGTAAACTCCAAGCCCACCCAAGACGGCTCGCACACCATCTCTTATCGACCCATCACCAACGAGCAGAACCTAATCTACCTCGACTGGGTCACTCACAATCGTGATTACGTCTCAAAGGAAACCGGGGGCAAAGTTGGCTATTTACATATCCCCGACATGGGCGCGGATGGCATTCGCGAATTCATCAAGTATTACTATCCGCAGATTCGCAAGGAGGCGTTGATCGTCGATGTTCGCGGCAACGGCGGCGGTAACATTTCGCAGATGCTCGTTGAGCGGCTCAGACGGGAATTGTTAGGCACGGATTTCGATCGTGTCGACCAGCAAACCAATACCTATCCGGGCACAGTTTTCTACGGGCCAAAAGTTTGTTTGATCAACGAGACTTCGGCTTCTGACGGCGACATATTTCCTTACATGTTTCGTCAGGCTGGTTTGGGGCCGCTGATTGGTAAGCGCACCTGGGGCGGCGTTGTCGGCATTTCGGGCCGTGGTCCACTTCTCGATGGCGGCCAAGTCTTTGTCCCGGAATTTGCAACCGCCTCCGTCGAGGGCAAATATGTGATTGAAGGCCACGGAGTCGACCCCGATATCGTCGTGGAGAACGATCCTGCCGCGGTCATTGACGGACACGATCGACAGCTCGACCGGGGTATTGCTGAAATTAAGAAAGCATTGCAGGCAAATCCAAAGATACTGCCGTCGCGTCCACCCGATCCGGTGAAGACGCCAAAACACTAAACAATATTCTCTTCTAAGGTCTTTACGCCGCCCTTTTTTTGTTCGCTTTTGTAACGTCGACTTATGAGGAAGGTCCCTTAATTTGTGTTAGAGCGCTGGCCTTCGAGGGGGGATCATCATTACCAAATCTTGCAGACCGCACCCACAGGTTTCACCATTGCCTGACCCGGTTTGCACGCAAATGCCTTTGCGAATTCCGGCATGTTCACCACCACTCCGTTAATGCGATATTCCGCTGGTGAATGTGGGTCGGTTGTTGCATTTACGCGCAGCTGCTCCGGCCGCTCATTCGCGCACGCCCATTGTGCAAAGCCAATGAAGAAGCGCTGTTCCGGCGTCAGCCCATCGATAGCTGTCAGCTTGCTGTCTTTCGTAGCGTTTTGCCACGCAATGTACGCCAGGATTTCGCCGCCCAGATCCGCCACGTCTTCGCCCAGCGTCAACTGGCTGTTGATCCGTATATCGTCGACAATCGTGTACTTTGCATACTGATCCGCCACGCACTTTGTCCGCGAATTGAATTTCTCGCGATCTGCCTTTGTCCACCAGTCTCGTAAATTTCCAGTCGCATCGAACTGGCTGCCTTCGTCGTCGAATCCGTGCGTCAGTTCATGGCCAATTGTTCCGCCGGTATCCCCGTAATTTGGCGCCGCGTCCATCTTCAGGTCGAAGACAGGCGGTTGCAGTACGCCAGCGGGAAAATTAATATCATTCATCTGTGGATCGTATCCGGCATTGACCGTTGGCGGAGTCATTTCCCATTCTCCATGATCGACCGGTTTGCCGATCTTATGAATGCGGCGGCTGCGTTCAAATGCGCTCGCGCGATTGATGTTTCCGACGAAATCGGTGCGATCGATTTTCAAGGAACTGTAGTCCCGCCACCTGTCGGGATAACCGATTTTGTTTCGGATGCCGTGCAGCTTCAGCAGGGCTTGCGTCTTCGTCTCCGGGCTCATCCAGTCGAGTTGCTGGATGCGCAATTCCATCGCGGATTCGATGCGCTGCGTCATGTCCAGCGCCTCTTTTTTCATCGCCGGGGAAAATACTTTGGCAACGTATACCTCTCCCAAGACCTCTCCGAGATTGCGGTCGGTATAGGCCACACAACGTCTCCATCGGGGCTGTTGCTCTCTCGCACCACGCAGATATTTGCGATAGAACTCGAAATCTTCGTTCACAAACGAAGAAGAAAGATACGGCGCCGAAGAATTCATCACCTGAAACCGCAAATAGCTCTTCCAAGTGTCAATTGGTTCGCCCGCCAGCAACGTATTCACCGCTTTGAAAAACTCAGGCGTACTTACGTTGATGGTTTGAAATTCAGGATAAGGCAGTGTGGCAAAGTATGCTTTCCAATTGAACTTCGAGGCTAATTCGCCAAGTTGCGCGACACTCATTTGGTGTTTTAACTGGTATGGGTCGCGCCGCTCCACGCGGGTCAGCGAAGCCTTTGCCAACAACGTCTCCAGACGCATGATGGTCGCAGCATTTTGTTTGGCTAGTTCCGGAGAATCGCCTGCGAGTGCAAATATTTTCTGGATGTGTTGTAAGTATCGCGACCGGATCTCTTTTGACCTGTCGTCTTCCTTTGTGTAGTAATCGCGGTCCGGGAGTCCCAATCCGCCTTGATCGATTTCCGCGATCACCTGCTCGGAATGATCCAAATCCTGTGCCGAGCTAGCCTTGAAGAGCACCACAGATCCATAGTCAAGCTGCAAGCGAGCCAGCAATGGCGCGAGTTCACCTGCCTCTCTTAATTGTTCAATGGCGTCGAGGTCGCCCTGCAAGCCCGAAAACCCGCGCTTCTCAACTGCCGCTTCATCCATACACGAAGCGAAGAAATCACCTGTGGTTCGCGACGCCGCATCCCGGGAACCACCCTGCACTGCAGCTTGCTCCAATATTCCATGCAAAAAGTTCAGATTGTCCTGGTACAACTTGCTATAGACTTCCCACGAGGTCTGGTCCATCGGTATAGGATTGTTCTTCTGCCAGCCACCGCAGGAGTAATGATAAAAATCCACGCAAGGATCCACATTCTTGTCCAGAGACGTCAGATTCAAGCTCGGGAAATAAGGTAGAGCCGGGTTCGATCCGGATGTCGCAGATTTCGAATCTTGTGCCGTCACTACGCCAGTAGAAACTACCAGCAGCCACAGAATGCGAAATGTGAATCGGTTCATGGATTCCTCAATCAGTATGGCAATCGTGCAGGATGCCGCAGAATGATTATGTTAACGAAATATTCGCCTACTTGCTGATTTATCTATAGCTTCGTAGCCGCTGAAACTTGCCGCTGCTTCCTACAGTTTGTTACAGTCATCTTTCATCTTCTGGAGCCGCGAATGCCGATTTCTAAAGAGCTATTGGGCATCCTGGTCTGCCCGCTTTGCCATGAACCTGTGCGCCTGCTTCCAGACCAATCTGGTTTGACGTGTGACGCTTGCAAACGTGTGTATCCCGTTCGCGACGATATTCCGGTCATGCTGCCCGAGGAAGCCACCATCCCTTCGGAATAGCTGCCCGGCGGAAGCCTCTTTATGAAATCAGAACTGATGGATTCCATCCCGCATCTTCTGCGCCTTCTTGGGCGCTTTCCTAAAATTCACATCGGTGTGCTTGGTGATTTGATGCTTGACCGCTACCTCTGGGGCACGGCCAATCGCCTTTCTCCCGAAGCCGCTGTGCCCGTTGTTGATTTCGTCTCTCAGTCCGACTGTCTGGGCGGGGCCGGCAACGTTGCCGCAAATTTGCGCGGCCTGGGCGCCCGTGTAGACGTGTTCGGGGTCATTGGCGGCCGGAAAAGCGCTACCCGCAGGATCGATGACGAAGCCGGCAGCGTCCTGCGCGCATGCCTTCGCGATGCCGGTATCAGCGACCAGGGTGTCTTGGCGGATACCCGTCGCGTTACCACGATCAAAACCCGCATCATCGCCCGCCACCAGCAAATTGTGCGTATCGATCAGGAGCGACGCGATGGGTTAGCGGACGACACGGAAGGAAGATTGTTTCGCCGCTTGAGGGATTCTCTTAAAACTCTGGACGCGCTAGTCCTGTCCGATTATGACAAGGGTTTGATCAATGATTCATTTGCCGATCGTGTACTTCAGGCTTGTCATCAGCGCAAGGTGCCAGTCTTTGTGAAGCCGAAAACTTCGCGTCTTTATGCCTATCGCGGAGCACGAGCCATCGTCTGCAACGCCAAAGAAGCAGGGTTTTTCGTCACACGCGCGTTAACGGGCGAAAAATCCATAGAGGAAGCGGGACGCGCCCTGCTGCCGCATTTCGGTTGCGCCGCCGTAGTCATCACCCGAGGTGAGCAGGGCATGAGCATTTTTGAGGAAGAGTCGCCGCGGCAGCTGCACATACCCGCCACAAGTTTTGAAGTCACCTACGCCCGCGTGGGACAGTCTGGAGTCGCGCGCGGTGGCTCCGGCCGGCAGGTTTTCGATGTAACCGGCGCGGGAGACACCGTGTTGAGCATGCTTTCTCTCGCAGTTGCGGCAGGCGCGACAATTCCGGAAGCAGCCCTGCTGGCTAATACGGCAGCTGGCGTTGTTGTAGGAAAATTGGGAACGGCGGGACTCAACACGGAAGAACTGAAAGCCGCGCTTCACGAAATCCATCCTGAATAGAGCAGCTCAGAGATCGGGGGGGAAACTGAACGACTTATCGGACGGCTGCACCCACAAGGTTACCACTTTGGTTTTACGGCTTCTGTCGGCATCGGAACTGTCAGGAAATGGCGTAAACGGACTGATGGCAATGTTGACTTCCACTGATGTACTCTTTTGTGGCGCCTTTGCGCTCATCACCTTATAGCTTTTTACCGGGCCGTAATATCCCTCTGGTCCCCAGTCCGCCAGAAAGTCCTTCATCTTGTAATTTGCGGATGGTTTCCACAAAGCGTAGGCCTGGTCGGTCTGGCCGGTCACTAGCGCGTCAAAAAAATGGGCTGCGGCCTTCTTTTCCGGGTAGTAGCGGAAGGTTAGGAAGAGCACGATGGCAACCACAACGAAAATCGCCACCAGTGTTATCGCCATCGCGTGAGACTTGTGGGGTTTCTCGACTGGTGGATTCAGCAGTGACATTCCGGTTCTCCAGTCCGCGTTTGGCCGGGCGCTTACGCACTGTTTCTCTCGCCCCTATAAACTCTAACAAGAGATTTTCGCCCTCGCAAACGTACACTCTATTTTGACGCCGTTTCACAGGAAGAAGTTTCCGGCTAGAGCCGGTTTGTGGAATCAGCCCGCGAGCGCTCCGCCGGGTCCCTCGGGCAAATCGATCGCATACTTCGTGCGAGTTTTTTCGCGATGCATTTCAAATGCTAATTCAATCAGTTTGTCGACGAGCTCGCGGAAGGGAATGCCGCTGGCTTCCCACAATTTTGGATACATGCTGATCGATGTGAAGCCGGGAATCGTGTTGACCTCATTCAGATACAACTTGCTCCCCTTCTTCTCCAGGAAGAAATCCACGCGTGCCATTCCCGATAATTCCAGTGTTCGGAACGCGTCAACGGCGATCGTCTGAATTTTCTTCACCTGTGCTGGCTTCAACTCAGCGGGAATCAATAGTTGCGTTCCATCTTCTAGGTATTTTGCGGTGTAATCGTAAAACTCGCGGTGCGGTACAATCTCCCCCGGTAGGGAAGCCTTTGGGTCATGGTTGCCTAACACCGCCACTTCAATTTCACGCGCGGTCACCGACTCCTCAACCAATATCTTTAGACCATATTCGGCTGCAAAATCCAGCGCCGGTCCGAGCTCTTCCGCATTGTGGACCTTGGTCATGCCCACGGACGATCCCAGCGTCGCGGGCTTTACGAACACAGGGTACGGGAATCTGTCCTCAATAGAAGCCTTCACCGCAGCCGGTTCTTTTTCCCAATGCCAACGGTGAACCGTAACCCACGGTACCACCGGAATATTGGCCTCCTGACATAGCCGCTTCGCCACGTCCTTATCCATGCCGATCGCAGACCCAAGCACGCCTGCACCGACAAAAGGAAGCCCTGAAAGTTCCAGCATGCCCTGAATTGTTCCATCCTCGCCAAAGGTTCCGTGCATCACCGGGAAAATTACATCAAATCGTTGCGCGCCCGCGCCGCGATCGAGCGGCACCAGCGCTGCCTCTGTCGGATCAGCCGCCAACATCACGCGACGGCCGCTTTTCAGTACGTCGGGCAGCATCTTCACAGCACCTTCACCGATCAGCCAGTGGCCGTCCTTCGTAATCCCGATGGGCACAGGTTCATATTTGTCCAGGTCCATCCCACGGATTACGGATGCAGCCGAAGCCAATGACACCTCGTGCTCGCCGGATCGTCCTCCGAACAGCACTCCGACACGCAGTCGTTTCATTTTGTCAGGGGTCACGGGTCGTTCTCATTCTGCCAGGCAGTATTCTCGGAAATCCAATGATTCATCCTTTATAAGGGGAATCGCGGAAAAATGCGAACCACTCCGGCACTGGAGTTTCGCCAGGAGCAATGGCAAACAGAGCCGGCACAAACAAGAAACCGCCGGAGAACCGAGGCTCCCCGGCGGGTGAATGCATTGGAGGAATGTTTAGAACGAGTAGCGAAGAGCAAATTCCATGACGCGTGGCTTGGTTAGCGTGCCGCTATACAAGCCCACAGAATTCGGCGTCGTGAACGCGCTGTTGAATGTGATCGTAGCGGCGTCGAACCGCACGGAGTTGGTCAGGTTGAAGGCATACGCGCTAAAACGCAACGCTTGCCGTTCGGTTATGTGGAAGGTCTTGTTCAGACCAGTGTCGATCCCGAAGAATCCCTGGCCCCGGAAGTTGTTGCGTTGCCCGGATTCTCCCGGATAGGGGAGCCGAACTACCGTGGGCCAGTAGGCACTCGGGTCTGCACCGCCGAGGTCGAAAGCGTACGGCTGGCCATCGACAAAGCTAAGCTTCTGTTTCACTGCCCCGGTCTGCACCACGTTTCCGGACAATTGGAAGTTGGTGTTCCACGTACCTCCCGCGGGTATGCCAAACGGGAAGCCGCTAGTCCAGCGCCAGATGCCGCTGAACTCCCAGCCGCCGAGTATCAGATCCGTAAATCGATTCCAGTCGTGGCCAAATCTTTGGCCGCGACCAAAAGGCAGGTCGTACACCCAATTGGCGTTGATCTGATGGCGTACGTCGAAGTCCGAGGCGCCTCGTAATCCTTTCGGATCCCATGTGTTGATGATCGCGCTGAGACCACCAAACGTAGGGACGCGTTCTGAGTCCGATCCCAAGTCTATCGATTTCGATAACACGTAGTTGAAGTCAAATTGTAGCCCGTGTGTGCGCCGGCTCCGCAGCGAGAACTGCCCTGCGTTGTAAGCGCTGTTGCCCAGGCTGGACCACGCGTAAAGGGCCGAGAACTCTTTGTTATAATACGCGTAAGGTGTATCGACTCCGTTGATGTTCACGCAAGCAGGGAAGCAGAATGAGTCGAAGACGTTGACGAAGTTGCTGGCACCAAGGGTGGCCGATCCCCAGTTGCAGAGGAACAGTTCGTACATGGATTGCGTCGCGGTGGGATTGGCAACCCCCGTTCCATTGCAGGTAGTCCCGTCCACGCCCGCCGCACTGGGAAACAGATTTTCCCAATAAGGCATTTTCGATACCTGCGACACAGGCGTGTTGGCTTGCGCCAGTTTTGCGAATTGTGTCGCAGCGGTGAAGTAGTCGACGCCCGACTTGGGATCCTTCAGGTTCAAAGGCATCGCCAGGTCGCGCTGTTGCAGCAGCCGATGCGCGAGTCGTCCGACATAAGCGGCTTCAAAGACCAATCCGCCGGGTAGTTCGCGCGAGACGGATAGATCGAACGTTTCAGAGTACGGCGTCTTTAACTTATCGTCGAACCCAAAGGTAATTTGCTGCAAAGGATTATTCAGCGAGCTGACCGGTGGTGTGTAGGGGAAAGGATCCGTTGGTGCCGGATTGATCAGCACTCCATCGGGGCTGGCCGTTGGGATGATTCCGGCTCCGGCATAGCGAAGCGCGCCATCGATGGATTGACTTCCCGCAGCGTTGCTGACGATCGTATTCAACCCAAAGGAGCCGTTTTGGTCGAAGGTATCAACCAGTGCGGTTCCGAAGTGATCGTACACGATACCGAATCCGCCTCGGATCGACGTCTTACCCGCCGCGCCAAAAAGCGACTGCATCAGGCCGCCCGATGGATTAGGCGAGTACGCGAACGCAATACGCGGGCCGAGGTTTTTGTAATCCCATGGCCAGTACGGCTGTTTGCCATTGGCCTTTCCGTTGGGGCTATAAGTGATGATTTCATCCGAAGTCTGGCCCTGGTTCATGGCGTTCGCACGATTCGTGACGAACTGGTTCAGGCTACTATTTGTCCCCACCTGATTGCCGTCAGCTTCATACACTGGCTGCAATAGGGAATAGCGAAGTCCAAAGGTCAGGGTCAGCGTTGGCCTAAGGTGCCAGGAATCTTGCGCGTAAAAGTCAGACTCCCACGATCGAAAGTGTTTCGGCACCAGTGTGCCTTGCGGGATTTGGTCATTGTTCGCAGTGCGATTGTACTGCGCCACTCCCTCCGTGATGATGCCGGTCAAGTTCACGACGGCATAGTCATAGGGTGTTGGATTATTCGGGTCCACAGCCGCGAGGCCGAATGCAGCAGGATCCAGACTTCCCCCGCTGCCCGCAGCCCCTTCAGGCAAGTAGTTTGGATTTGTCGAGGCGTAATTGATATTGGCCGCATCCGTAGCCCGATTGTTCTGGATATAGCGGATGTTGGTTCCAAATTGCAGGGTATGTTTTCCCCTGGTCCAGCTCAGATCATCCGTCCAGTTATAAACCGGGATTTGGAAGTTTCTTGTGAACGAAGTCGAAGGCGATACAGAACCTACGCCGGGATGCAGGTCATCGTAAAAACGGAAGATAACTTGTGGTCCGTTTTCAATACCCGCATTTTCCTGGCTCTGCCGTGTCAGCCCAAACCGGAAGCTGTTCACAATCGAGTTTGAAATTGTGGCCGTATAGCCCACAGCGATGGCCCGGCTGGTGTCCCGAACAACGTTGATGGGATCGCCTCCCGGGAATTGCGGCGGTTGCGAAGTTTTGTCCGTCTGATAATTTCCGCGCAGGAACAATCGCTGCGTTCCCGACCGGGTCAGGTTGTAGTCGATCCTGGCAATGGTGGTGTTCAGGCGCGTTGGGTTCGGTGCCGAGAAGGTATAGCAAGCGATATTGAACCCGTCATTGTTGCCGCACCCCTGTGAGTTCGCAGTTGGGTATTGTTGAAATAGTCCGGTTCCCTGGGCGTTGGCTACCAAAGGATTTACGCCTGGGCCTAGTGGACAGGTTCCCTGCGGATATCCCGGTTGCGGCGTGGAGCAGTGAGCATCCATCGTGGCGAGCTGGGCGGGACCCACTCCGTTGCTTCCCGGTGCGAAATTCCACGACTTTGTCAGACCTTGGATGCTTCCACCAGGACATACCTGCGTCGCTGTGACCACGACATTTCCATTCGCGTCCAGCGTTGGTGCACACGGATACAGAATCACTCCGTCCTGAACATTGGGTGTGGGAACGTTCCTCGTTACCTGTTGATTCTCTGCCTGCCGTTGCCCTTCGTATGTCCCAAAGAAGAATAGGCGATCTTTCAGGATTGGCCCGCCCAACGATCCGCCAAATGTATTCCGCACTACTTTCCCAGCTACGTTTGGCAACCCGGAGCTGAGTTGTGCCTGCTTGTTGAACCAGTCATTCGCTGCAGTCACCGTCGGTCGGTACTGTTCGTACGCAGATCCGTGGAACGAGTTTGTTCCGCTCTTGGTTATCAGCGTGACCTGCCCGCCCGATGAACGGCCCTGATCGGCATTGTCGCCAATGGTCGTGACGCGAAATTCATCAATGGAATCCAACGTCGATCGCACCGCGCCCTGGAACGCTTTGCCTGTGCTCTGTTGGTTGTTGTCCACTCCGTCCAGCGTGATGTTTGCCTGATCGCTTCGCCCGCCATTCAATGCTCCGTTGCGCGTGTCAACCGTGTCGTTCACCTGATTGCCCACGTACGTCACGCCTGGCTGCAGACTCAGAACGCCGGCAGCGTCGCGCCCTTCAAATGGCAATGCCTGAATGTGCTGCGAATCAAACGTGTTGCCCAGAGTGGCGTCCTGCGTATTCATCAGCTGCTCACCAGCCACAACTTCCACTGTCGTCGTGCCCGTGGCGACCTGCAGCACGATGTCACTACTGGCAGGCGTCGAGACCAGAAGAGTCAACCCAGTCTGCTTGTACGGAGCGAATCCCGCAGCGTTGACACTTAGCGTGTAGGTCGCCGGCTTTACTTCGCGGAATTGATACGCCCCGTTTCCATCTGTGTGGGTCGTCAGGTTTACCGCAATTTCCGGATTCGCCAGATTCACTTCCGCATTGGGCACAACCGAACCCTGGGGGTCCACAATGGTGCCCCGCAAAGTCGTAGTACCGCTCTGCGCGTATAATGTTGAAATTGAAAAGAGGAACAGAAATAGTGCAGACACGATAGGTCTGCTAGAAGTCCATTGCATGGACTCTCCTTTCGCGCACCTATAATTTTCGGTGACGAACTGAGTGAACCACCAATGAACCTTGGAACAGGCGCTCGGGGAATCTCCCGCTAGGCCCACCCAAGTGCAACCCGTCGCAAACAGTCACACCCACTACTGCTGAGTTCCTACCTTTTTACGGGTGGTTTTAATCTGAGTCAATCAGGAAATTTGTAAAAATTTTGTCACACGAATGCTAACCATTTTTTGTCTGCTCCGTCTCGCTAGGCGGCAACGCTGCCGGGAGAACATTCCATACTGGATTCACTATGTGTTTGCCACCAACTGGTGGCCAGCCGGTCCGAGGCAAAGAACCATTTGACTGTTCTCATCGTCCCCCCGGCCGCCTTCCGCGCCGGTACTGGAAAATCGCTAGTGTAAACCGCGCAAGCTGCCGCGCAGCCAGGAACTCTTTATTCTCATACTGCGCCTGCAACTTGTTTTGCGCTAGCGCCCCAGCGAACACGGCAGTATCACTGACGGCTTAGAAGGTCCATTCCCAGGTTGAAGATAGCACCCATATTCCATCTGCTATGCACGCACATGTTCCCGCACCCAGTTCGTGCCATTCGAATCCAGCGAAGCTCTATTGCCGCTGAAATCCAGAAGCGGCTCGATCTTTTCTTCTGCCCCTCGATTCTCGTGCCCCTCGCCGCCAGCTTGCTCAGCTTCACTGAACCAGCGTCGAGATTCGCGTATGTTTCGCGGCCAGACAATTCTGGGTGAACTTCTGAAAACTTCAAGGTTCCAAAGCCTGTGACGCCTTCTGTGATTCCCGCCACCTTTCCGAGTACTAGAAAAAATTGTCCGGATTTCTCGCCCCGCTTCGCCTGGAGTCAGACTTTTACATATTTGCGGGATATGGGGGGACAGTCTTGCAGTGGACGGCCGCGCATATTCGTTTCAGTCTAGGATGGATAAATGTTCAACCGCCTTAGTCGTGGGCCGAAGGGCCACGAAGGAGACGCCAGGTACATGGACACGCGTGTCTGGGCGCCTGCGATGCGAGAACCAAAATTGCATGCGAGGTTCGCTAAATTTTCTCTACCTCTCCGGAATCTACTCGATTCCAAATAGTTTCCTCAGAACCGTTGGCGTCTGTTATAAAACCATCTTCCTTTGGAGGCCGTGGTCATGGTGAAGTTCCTGCGTCAGTATCTATTTCTCGTGCTAGCCTGCTTGCCGATTCCTCGGGTTGTCGCAGCCGCCGAGACTGCATCCTTGCCCTTAATTGCAGACAAGACCGCCGGCTTGCAGAAGCTTCCTGGCTATTTCAATCTCTATTGGGACGCCAAGCAGGGCAAGCTCTGGCTGGAAATTGATAAGTGGAACAAGGAATTTCTCTATCAGGGCAGCCTGCCGGCGGGCGTCGGCTCAAACGATATCGGCCTCGATCGCGGCCAAATGGGTGAAACGGCCATTGTCCGATTCGAGCGCAGCGGCCCCAAAGTCTTTCTGATCCAGGAAAATTTGGACTTTCGCGCCGTCACTAACGATACCGATGAGCGCCGCGCCGTTCGGGATTCCTTCGCCGAATCTGCCCTCTGGGGATTCACCGCGGTAGCCGAAACCGACGGCACCGTCCTTGTCGACGCCAGCGACTTCTTCCTTCATGATGCGCACGGCATCCCAGCCACTCTGAAGCGCGAGAGACAAGGTTCCTTTCACCTCGATGTGTCGCGCTCTGCCATCTACCTCACGCGCACACGCAATTTCCCACGGAACACGGAAGTGGAAGCCACTCTTACTTTTGCCGGCGACGAGCCCGGCGAATGGGTTCGCCAGGTGACGCCTTCACCGGACTCCATCACCGTTCGCGAACACCACTCGTTCGTACAATTGCCGTCCGACGGCTATCAGCCGCGCACTTACGATCCGCGCAGCGGTTACTTCGGAATCGACTACAAGGACTACGCCACGCCGGTCACCGAATCCATCGTCAAGCGTTTCATCGCACGTCATCGCCTGCGGAAGGAAGATCCCAAGGCCGCAAGCAGCGAGCCGGTAACTCCGATTGTCTATTACCTCGATCGTGGCGCACCCGAACCGATCCGTTCTGCGCTGTTAGACGGCGCGCGCTGGTGGAATCAAGCGTTCGAAGCCGCGGGCTACAAGAATGCCTTCCGCGTCGAACTTTTGCCTGAAGATGCCGATCCTATGGATTTGCGCTACAACGTCATCCAATGGGTACATCGCTCGACCCGCGGTTGGTCTTATGGCGCAAGTGTCATCGATCCCCGGACTGGAGAAATCATCAAGGGCCACGTTACCCTTGGCTCACTGCGAGTCCGTCAAGACTACATGATCGCTGAAGGCCTGCTTGCGCCGTACGAAAGAGGCAAACCCGTATCGCCGAAAGTTCTGGAGATGGCGCTCGCTCGCCTCCGCCAACTGGCTGCACATGAAGTGGGTCACACGCTTGGCTTGATGCATAACTATTCCGCCAGCACTGTCAATCGAGCTTCCGTCATGGACTATCCGCCACCACTGGTGACACTCGGCGCAGACGGTAGGCCTGACCTCTCCGATGCCTATGCAGTTGGTATCGGTGAATGGGACAAAGTTGCCATCGCCTACGGTTACCAGGATTTTCCCGCAGGCACGGAGGAACACGCCGCGCTCGATAAAATTCTTGGCGATGCATTTTCTCGTGGCCAACGATATCTAACCGATCAGGATGCTCGCCCCGCCGGTTCCTCCAGTTCCCAAGCCCATTTGTGGGACAGTGGATCGAACAACGTAGATGAATTGAATCGGCTGCTGAAGGTGCGTGCCGCTGCACTGAAGCAGTTCGGTGAAAACAATATTCGCGAAGGCGCTCCGCTCGCCACGCTTGAAGATGTGCTCGTGCCCATCTACATGCTCCATCGGTATCAGGTGGAGGCCGCCTGCAAATCCATTGGCGGCATGGACTACACTTTTGCCCTGCGAGGCGATGGAGAAGTGCCCACAAAAATCGTCCCTGCCGCCGAACAGCGACGAGCACTCGCTGCGGTTTTGGCTACACTAAAACCAGATGTCCTTGCTCTCCCCGAACCGCTCCTCAAATCCATTCCTCCCCGGCCGCCCATGTATCCCCGCGATCGCGAAGACTTCAAGATTCACACCGGCCCCGCGTTTGACGCCCTCTCCCCTGCGGAATCGATCACCCAACAAGTGATGCAATTTTTGTTCGATCCGGAGCGAGCTGCGCGCCTCATCGAATTTCACGCCCGCGACAATCAGTATCCCGGCTTCGACGAAATTCTCGACGCCGTCCTCAACGCCACTTGGAAATCCGCTCACGGTTCGGGTTACAACGCAGAACTTGCCAACATTGTCGACAACGTTGTCCTGTACGACTTGATGTCGCTATCGGCCAATGTTCACGCCAGCGCGGAAGTGCGCGCTCTCGCCGCCTTGAAGTTGCATGAATTAAAAAACTATTTGAGCTCTCAGCCGACTGCCCACTCAACGATCGCGGGCCAGGCCCATATTTTCTTTTCCGTCCAGCAGATCGACCATTTCGAAAAAGATCCCAAGCGCATCGATCTGGCCGTACCGGTAGAACCCCCCGATGGTCCTCCCATCGGCTCCGCCACCCTAGATTGTGATTGGAATTGAGAATCTTGTGGCGTTGGCGTTTATATCCGCGCCGTGTTTTTCTATATACGCGGTTGTACGCTGCTTACCAAGTGTTCCGCAATCGAGCTTACAAAATTTTCTTACCTAACCCAGACAACACCAACTCCACCCCCAGTAGCGCCGTCCGGTTGTGCTCATCAATCACCGGATTGATTTCCACGATCTCAAGTGAAACCATCGCATCACTGTCCGCAATCATTTCCATCGCCAGATGCGCTTCGCGATATGTCACCCCTCCGCGCACCGGTGTGCCCACGCCTGGTGCGTCCGAAGGATCCACGAAATCCATGTCCAGGCTCACCCCGATGCCATCTGTGTCATCCATCGCGTACTTCAACGCGTCCGACATCACTTCGCGCATCCCGCGCTCATCAATATCCCGCATCGTGAAAACGTGGACACCGGATTTCTTCACCAGCTTGCGTTCCTGCGCATCTAGATCACGAATCCCCACGAGCACAATATTTTGCGGCTCAATCTTCGGCTGGAATCCCATCAGGTCCACAAGTTCCGGCGCACCGTAGCCCATAATTGCCGCAAGAGGCATTCCGTGGACGTTCCCCGATGGCGACGAATCCGGCGTATTCATGTCCCCGTGCGCATCCAGCCAGATATAGCCCACCTGCTTTTTCTCCTTACGGTAGTATGCCGAAACTCCGGTCGCTGCTCCGGCGGCGATGGAGTGATCGCCGCCCAGAATCAAGGGCAAAAATCCATCTTCCAGCGCCTTCTGAGTCGCCTCAGCAAGGTCTTTGCAGGCCTCGGCAATTTCCGCCAGATACTTTGCGCGCTTCTCGCCGATCGGCATTTCTTCCGGCTGCTTCACGGAAATATTGCCCATATCTTCAACCTGATAGTTCAACTGCTTGATGCGGGAATGCAGCCCCGCCACCCGTAAAGCCGAAGGTCCCATGTCCACGCCACGTCGGCTGGCCCCCAGGTCCATGGGAACGCCAATAATTCGAATTTTTTTGCTCATAAGGATTACCTTTTTGAATGAATCCGTCCCCGGAAAGGTGGCCAAGCCTGTCTCGTCCGTTTTAGACCTATCCCGGGCAAGTGCAGTCTGGGGATGTAAGTTTGCTGTACCTGATACCTGTTAAGGATATACCCGATAAATCATTCGGGGGAAGGGGATGACTTCGCGAATGTGCTCCGTGCCGCAAATCCAGGCAACGGTGCGCTCCAGGCCCATGCCAAATCCGGAATGGGGCACGCTACCGTAGCGCCGCAAATCCAGATACCATTGGAACGCCTGTTCCGGTAAGTTATTTTCTTTCAATCGCTTAACCAGCAGGTCGTAATCGTGGATACGTTGGCTGCCGCCAATGATTTCCCCGTAGCCTTCCGGGGCCAACATGTCAAAGGCAAGCGCTAGTTCCGGTCGTTCCGCGTCTGGTTGCATGTAAAACGCCTTAATCGCTGCCGGGTAACGGTGCACGATCAGCGGCTTGTCGTATTCGCTGGAAATAATGGTTTCTTCGTCCCCGCCGAAATCATCCCCAAATTTGGCCTGGTTTCCGCGCTTCTGGAGCACCTGGATTGCCTCTTCATAGGTAATTCTCGGAAATGGTGGCTTTATGTTCTCCATTTTCTTGATGTCCCGCTTCAACAGTTCCAGTTCGCGCGACTTGTTTCTTACCACGCCTTGCACGATAGCGCTGACTAGTCCTTCGCCCAGATCCATCATGTCGTCCAGTTCGGCGTAGGCCGCTTCCGGCTCCAGCATCCAGAATTCCGTCAAGTGTCGCCGGGTTTTCGATTTTTCCGCGCGGAATGTCGGCCCGAACGTGTACACCTTGCCCAACGCCATTGCCGTCGCTTCGATGTACAGCTGACCGCTCTGCGTCAGGTAGGCTTTCTGATCATCGATATAGTTCACTTCAAACAGTGTGGAAGTACCTTCGCAAGCCGCCGGCGTGAAAATCGGCGCGTCGGTGAGCGTGTAGCCGATGCTGTCCATGTAATTACGGGCCGCCAGAACCGCTTCCGCGCGAATGCGCAAAATGGCCGCTTGTCGCGGAGTGCGAATCCACAGGTGCCGTTGGTCCAGCAAGAAATCAACCCCGTGCTCTTTCAACTGGATAGGGAAGGGAGTCAGTTCGGAAACCTTCTGTAGCACCTGAATCTGCGTCACTCCCATCTCGTAACCGCCCGGGGCGCGCTGCTCCGCGCGGATCTTGCCCGTCACGATGACGCTCGACTCCTGCGTCAAACCCTTTAACGCTGCAAATGCCTCTGGAGTTTCCCTCAGCGAGCAAACGCCCTGGATGACCCCCGTACCGTCACGGAAAATCGGGAATACCAGTTTGCCCGACTCACGAATGTTGTACAGCCACCCCCGAATCGTCACCTCCTGCCCGTCGTAGTTTCCTGCGTTCTCTATCGTAATGATGGTCATAGCTAGGCTCTCTGTCGTTGGTTTAATCCAACAGTTTACCAGAGATAGGTATGATTCTCAGGCGGCGTCCGGAGTGGGGGAATCAAGAGCACGAAATCATTCTGTTGTTCTTTCATTGCGGCAAACGCTCAACATCACAAACCCCCGGGTCAGATTAGAGGTAGATTTCCTAGACGAATGCCAGGTTGGCCGAAATAGCCACTTGTATATTTCTCGATCGATATACGGAAGGTCGACTCTTGACGCCCAAGCGAAAAATAGACTCGCTGCCATCCGCCGGATTTCAGATATTGCTCGCCCTGGCTGACGAAGATCTCCAAGGTTTTGCCATCATGGGCCGGGTCGCGAACCAAACCGAAGGTCGCATGCGCCTCGGCCCCGGCACTCTCTATAGTTCCATTCAGACTCTTCTTGAGAAAAACTCATCGAAGAAGTTGACTCGGTGTTGACCTTCAGTTTGGCCAGGGATGCTCGCGTTATTACGGGCTGGCAGAGGCCGGACGCTGACTCGCGTGGGCGGAGACAGACCGGCTGTCGGACTTGTTGCGCGTTGCCCGTGCCAAGAAAATTCCGAGGGGCGTTTTGTTTGAGAAATCTTACGCGTTCCTCCTTCGCTTGTATCCGGACCATTTCAAGACGCGTGCCGAGAAGAAGCCCTTCAGTTCTATCGGGATCGCGCTCGCGCAGAGACAAGTTTTCTTTCCGCGCCCCACTTGTACATCGAGCTGCTCTCCGATGTGACGATCTCTCTGCCGCGCGATTACGCCAAGCTTCGCTCTGTCCTGTGTCCTGCTGGCCTCTTCGCACAAACGGCGTACACTGGCTGTTCCCGCCTTCTTTGTTCTGGAAGAAATCGCACTCCCGCCTCGTTCCTTGTTTTATGGGACCAGCTCTACTTTGGCCGTTCTTGCGCTATTTTTGGTTTTGCTCGTTTATTCAGGTGGCCACGCCGGCAGCTGGTTGGAGGCGATGCAACGCCTGCAGGAAGACTCCGCAGCACCGGAGTTACGAGCCTTCCCGTTAGCCGATCGGCCAGGTGAGACCGAATGCATTCCGGCACCGAATGCAAAGCTCGCTCTCGACCCGACCGAACGCCAGCGCGTGGTCGAATCCGCTGCATCGATGGTCCAGCAGCCCCTTGGCGATCGCAGTGACGCAGAAAAAATAGTCGCTGTGCTTCTCCAGCATGCTAGGAAAGGCGACTACGACTCCCTGATCGATGGCGGAGCTTTCGCCAGTTTGCTCACCCGCCAGATGCGCGAAATCATCCCAGACAGACATCTCACACTCGACTACTACCAATCTTTTTCCAGCTTGTCGAGGGACTTGGCTGCTGCAGTCAATTGGTCCGCCAAGGACGGTGCATCCGGCCCCGTCTTTTCTTTCACTTCCAATGTCAGCGGCAAATCTCCCGCCGGTGCCGACTTGAACAGCGCAATCGCCGCCGTCCAATCAATCGTGCCGTCGTACGGCGGCAAATGCTCGTCCTTCTCGCCGTGATTGTCGTGAATGTGCGCGCTGGCCACCAGTTCGCGTAGCGACTCGAAACTGTGTGTGATGCGCTGTGGCTCGGGTCCCTCCGCCAATTGCGCATGGCCGATATCAAAATTAAATCGCACCGCCGTCAACCGCGTTTCATTTACAAAAGAACGCAAATAAATCGGATCGCCCATCTCGCTCGTAGTGTTCTCGACACAAATCGTCACGCCGGCGTGATGCGCATGCAGCGAAAGATGCTCCAGAGAACTGAACGCCGCATCGCGTTTTCGCGGCTCTGCGATCTCTCGAGAACCTCCCATGTGCAATATCAATCGCGCGAACGGCAAATCTTGTGCCACATCCAGTACCCGCTTCAATTCGTCCATTGCCTCGATCCGTCGCACCCGCTCCACTTCGGTGATGGAAAGCGGAGAGCCACCCTCGCGGTGAACGCTAATGTCCCTGCTGGTGGGGGCATGCAACGAATTCAACTTCAATCGGTGCTCCGAAAGCGCTGAAGCGATGGTGCGGACCTCTGCCTTGGTGGCATAGTCGAAATGGCTCCGCGTCCCGAAAATTTCTACCGCATTAAATCGCGCCGCGGCAATTTGACCCAAGATCTCCGGTGTAAGCTTCTTCGATACAAACAAATACGTAGAAAGGATTCTCTGCATAAGGATGCGTTTATTTTACGTTGAGACGCTTCCCCCGAAAAGTACGCAACACGCTGCAGGTCCTATCGATAACACCCATCAGGGGGCACCTTGAGGTCCTATCCTGCTTCGTATTGCGCAGGTGTAGGGTTCAGCCCGGCGAGCAGTTCGCGTATTTATAATTCGTTTTTGGGGTAGCAACTTTAGCCCCCATGGGTATTCGTACTACAATGAGGTTTAGGCCCTGTAGCCATTCAACCCAGCAAGTTCAATAACCCACCGCGGACCCATCATCTCGGGGATCCGCCGCACCATAGCGGTCGCCGGAGTTCACATCAATCCCGATCGCATTCACCAATCCGATGTGCCCGCGCCGTTTTACTTGATACCCGCGCTCTTTCATCTGTTCTTCCATCTCTGGAGAAAATAGTTTTTCCATCAGAATATAGTCCGGCAACCACTGGTGGTGAAACCTCGGCGCATTAATTGCTGTTTGCGCGTCCATGCCCAACCGCATCCAGTTCAACACCGTCAACAGTGTCGCGGAAATAATCGTGGGACCGCCAGGCGATCCGGTCACAAAACTCAACTGTCCATCCTTCACCAGAATTGTCGGTGTCATCGAACTCAGCGGTCGCTTGCCAGGGCCAATCGCATTCGCTTCCGACTGGATTAGCCCAAACAATGCATTGGGTACGCCCGGCTGCGTCGTAAAGTCGTCCATCTCATCATTCAGCAGAAATCCCGCAGAGCTCGTCACATGCGAACCATAGCTGTCGTTTAGCGTGGTCGTGCAGGCCACAGCATTGCCCTTCGCATCCACCACAGAAAAATGTGTAGTGTGCGGTCCTTCGCCCAAGCCCGTGATCGTTTTCGGTGCCGCGACCCCAGCGCGCACCCCTTCGCTGCACACATGCGGATTCCCCGCGTGCACTTCTGTGCTGGAGGTCGCACGCGCAGGATCAATCGTTGCCACCAATTCCTTCGCGTAACATGCATCTGTCAATCCCGCCACCGGCACATTCGAAAAATCCGGATCCGCCAGATACGCCGCGCGGTCCGCAAACGCGCGTCGCATTACTTCCACTACCATGTGTACGCTCTGCGGATCATCCCAACCCCTGAGTGGCACTCCCTGCAACATGTTCAATGCTTCGATGACTGCCACGCCCCCTGAACTCGGTGGGGGCGCAGAAATCACTTCCCACTTATGTCCTTCAATCGCGTAATTCGCGCGGACCACTTCGCGTATTTTTGGCTGGTAGTGTGCCAGGTCTTCCATCGTCACTAGTCCGCCCATCGCAGCCATGTCCCCTGTCAGCAACTTTGCAGTTTCGCCTAGATAGAAATCAGCCGGCCCCTTTTTCGCGATGCGCTTTAGTGTCTGTGCCAGTTCCGGTTGTTTGAACGTGTCGCCTGCCTTGAATCGTTTGCCGTCATTCAGGAAGACACGGCTGCTCATTGAGAATTTCTGCAACCCCGGCCGCTCTTCCTCTAATTCGCGTGCCAGTTTTTCGGTAATGGGGAAGCCTTGCTCGGCAAGCCGTATGGCCGGTTGCATTACGTCGGCTAATTTCATCGAACCGCTGGTTTTCAAAGCCAGCGCCAACCCCGCCACCGTTCCTGGCACTGCTACCGACTTGTACCCGATCACCGACGCTTCCAGGTCCAGCTTTCCGTCCGGCTTGATGTACATGTCCCGCGTCGCTTTGCCGGGAGCCATTTCTCGGTAATCGAAGAACGTGGATTTTCCATTCGCGAGCCGCACCAGCATGAATCCGCCGCCACCGATATTTCCGGCCGCGGGTTCCACGACTGCCAGCGCGAAGGCCGTTGCAACCGCCGCATCAATTGCGTTGCCACCGCGCTTCAAAATTCCCACGCCGGCCTGCGACGCCAATTGCTCGTCCGTTGCGACCATGCCGTGCGCGCCGCGGACCGCTTCGCGCGGCCATTCCTTTGGAATATCCGGGCGGTCGCGGAACTCCGCCGAGGTTTGCGCGTGCCCATTCGGGGCCCCGGCAACAGTGAAAAGGAGAAGAGCATAAAACAGAATCATTTGGTTGTTCATGGCAAGAAAGAGACGCTAAGCGATTCAAGCGAAAGCGTCAAGATGAGGCCGCCTACCTGGCCGCGTCACATACCATTTTCTAGAGCCCCGTGCGCCGCTCAATCTCCAAAAAATCAAGGAAAAGGCCACTTTTTGACTAGAGAACCAATGTTTCATCCGGGGCAGAAGCACACCATGTCACAATTTTTAGTGATGGATGTCACACACTTGTGGGTTATATGGCGCATAGAAATTCAACACCCCTTTCCACCCCCATTTTTCCCCTCTGCGAACCTATTCATTTTCTGTATTTTACAGACTTCCTCAACGCTCCCCGCTTCCCTCAATCTGGCCGGACGCGTGCCTCTAGCCTAGACGTTCAGACGAGTCGAAAGGAAACTAACCCATGTCAACGCGACCCATGTTCGCCACACCTTCTGCCCGTTTTGGAACGTCCCTCCATTCCCAGAGAAAGACGCCTTCCCCCTACGGTTTGGGAGTTCCAGAAACTTGCGCCGGCTGCCAGCTGGGCGACACCGAATTCTTCTGCCGCCTTTCCGAACGTTCCAAGTCCGCCCTCGATCAGATTAAGCACGTTAGCTCTTACCCGGAACACTCCATCATCTTCATGGAAGGCGAAGATGCTCGCGGCATCTATATCCTCTGCCAGGGCCGCGCCAAGCTGCTTACCACCAACGGGGAAGGTAAGACGCTCATCCTAAAAATTGCCAAGCCTGGCGAAGTGCTCGGCCTCAATTCATTGTTGACCAACCGGCCGCACGACATCACCGTCGAAACCCTACAGCCCTCTCAATTGGCATTCGTCAGCAAGCAGGAATTCATGCGTTACATCAAGGAGCATAGTGACGCCTGCTTTCAGGTCGCCCAACATGCTGGACGAGACTGCCATTCAGCCTATGAAAGTGTCCGCTCTATCGGTCTTAGCAGTTCGGCCTCCGAGAAACTTGCGCGCTTCCTCGTTGATTGGTCCTTGGACGGCAAAGTCAGCGAAGGGGTGCTGCGCGTCAAGTTGGCCCTTACGCATGAAGAAATAGCTCAACTCATCGGCAGTTCCCGTGAAACTGTCAGCCGCACCCTGAGCGAATTCAAACGGCAGAACCTGCTCGAACTAAACGGCTCCACCATGCTGCTCCGCAACAAAGGTGCGCTGCAAAATCTCGCGGGGATCTAGGCTCCACTCCTTCGTTTCTCACATCCCGAAGTCAGTCCGGGACTGTCGAAGTCCTCGCGGACAGTCCCTGAAAAGTATCACGCTCGTATTGGAAGTGCACCACGACTTCAGTCGACTTCCGCTCAATCTGTTTCTTCCCGAAAACGAACTCAGTTTGGAGCGTGCAACGCGCTTGGTTCGAAAATTAAACAACCACAGTTAATATATTTTCAGTAGTAGTACCAGCACGCCGACCATTCCGCCGACTTTGTCGCCGGCAACGGCATTCCATCACACTCTCCTCGCCGCGAATGTCGTATCATCCGGAAGGCCGTTTCAGGCTGGCTTTCGAGATGTTCCCAATTTTCCCAAACGGAATTCTCCATGAGCAAAAAAAGAGATGCACGCAACACGCGGCGCGATTTTCTGCGGATCGTCGGTGCGACTACGGCCTCAATTTCCCTTCCAGGTATGGCGCCCCCGGCTGTACTTGAGGAGAACCACGCCGCTGTTCAGAGTGCGCGACCGGAAAATGCCGCCAAGCATGAGGCTGGGCCAGTGCGGCCGCATTCTGCAAGTACCGCAAGCATCCCGTTTCCACGCTTATTCACCGGAAGGCAACTTTCCCGTATCTCTTTTCCGCTCGGCGGTATTGGCACGGGCGGGATCGGCTTGGGAGGCCGTGGCAATTTCATGGATTGGGAAATATTCAATCGTCCCGACGTGGGCAATTCACCCCGATACGCACTACCCTGCCTATGGGCGAAAGTTGGCAATCACTCTCCCGTTAGCCGTGTAATTGAACGCCGCCTTCTTCCTCCGTTTGATCTGAACCCAGAAAATCTCGGATCGAAAAATGCTCCCGGACTACCACGTTTCGAAGAAGTGACATTTCATGGCTCGTTTCCCGTCGCGAACATCGAATTTCATGATTCCCAACTCCCCGTGAGTGTTTCTCTGGAAGCTTTTTCTCCCTTTCAACCGATCGATGCCGACCTGTCCGGCCTACCAGCTGCGATCCTCACCTACACGGTCAAGAATCCTACTCACCAGCTAGCGGAAGTAGTAATCGCTTGGTCACTGGAGAATCCACTCGGCGACGATGACCACCACGAAGAGGTGAATGAGTTACGCTCCATCCCCGGCATGCGAGGTGTACTGATGAACTATCCATCCCGTCCGGCGGACGATCCGCTTTACGGTTCTCTCGTCCTTGCTGCAATCGATAAACAGGAAGCTCAAATCAGCGTGCGGCCTTACTGGCACGATAACGATTGGAACATGGGCGCGCAGCGTTTCTGGTTCGACACTTTTTCCAAGACGGGCGAAATCGGTAAAGTGGTCGATCCCCATTCCCCCATTGGATCAGTCTCTCTCCGGCAAGATATCCCACCCGGGGCACAGCGAGCCTATCGATTTCTTCTGGCATGGCATTTTCCGAATCGCACTCCCCAGTGGTGCGGCTGGGAATCACCGAGAGGGAAAGAGAAGGACTTGCTCGGGAATTATTACTGCACTCTTTTTCCCGACGCTTGGGCGGCTGCTACGTTTGTGCATCAAAATCTTCACGAAATCGAATCGGCCACTCGCACATTCGTCCAGACTTTACAATCATCCACGCTGCCTTCCACGGTGATTGAGGCCGCCACTGCAAATCTACCCACACTCGTTTCCAATACTAGTTTTCGTATTGCCGATGGCAGTTTTCACGGATTTGAAGGTTGTGGTGATGGCAAAGGATTAGGATTTGGCAGTTGTACTCACGTCTGGAATTATGAAGTCGCCACACAGTATCTCTTTCCTTCGCTGGCCCGTTCCATGCGTAACACCAGCTTTGGCTATGCAACTGACGAAGAAGGCCACATGGACTTCCGTCATAAGCTTCCGCTTGGCTATGAACACTGGGGTGCTGCCGCCGCCGACGGCCAGATGGGCCAAATCGTAAAGTTATATCTCGACTGGAAACTCGATGGCGAGGATGCGTGGCTGCGCAAACTCTGGCCGGCCTGTCAGCGCGCTCTTGGGTACTCTTGGCGGCCCGGTGGCTGGGACGGAAATAAAGACGGCGTCATGGAAGGCGCACAGCACAACACCTACGACGTCGAATTCTACGGCCCCAATCCGCTTTGCGAAATCTGGTACCTTGCGGCTCTGAAAGCGAGCACTGAAATGGCCACGGCGATGAAAGACGCTGAATTTGCTGCTGAATGCAAGCGGCTTTACGAGCTCGGTAAGCAGTGGACAGACGCCAATTTGTTCGAGGGCGAGTTTTACATTCAACAGATTCGCGGCATTCCTGAAAATCAGATTGCGCAAGGGCTTCGCGTAGGCATGGGCGCGAAAGACTCGCTTCATCCCGATTTTCAAGCGGGCCACGGATGCCTGATCGATCAGCTCCTTGGACAGTTCCTCGCCGATCTTGCCGGACTCGGCCCCTTGGTCGATGAAACGCATTTGCGCGCAACACTCGCATCAATCTACAAATACAACTATCGCAAGAGCATGCATGATGAGCCTTCCGTCGAACGCGCATACGCCGTCAACGATGAAAGTGCACTGGCGATGTGCGATTATAGCAAAGGTGAACGCCCGGAAATTCCTTTCCCGTACTACTCGGAAAACTTTACCGGCAGCGAATATGCCGCCGCAATCCTGATGATGAAATACGGCATGGTGAATGAAGGCGTGGAGTGCATCGCCAATATTCGCGCGCGCTACGACGGGGAAAAGGCAAATCCCTACAACGAGGCCGAATATGGCCGTCACTATGCGCGAGCCATGGCCAGTTGGGGCGCTATTCCCATGTTCTCAGGCTTTCTCTACAACGCACGAACACGTGAACTTGAGATTATGCCGTTGGTCTACTCGCCTACTTTCACCTGTTTCTGGTCGACACCCACGGGCTGGGGAAACTTCCAGTTTACCTCGGAGAAAGGCCACCCGGTTTTGCATCTGACACCGATTCGCGGGTTTATCGAGTTGCGGCGACTCAAGCTCAATGCCAAAGTCTTCCCGGCATCGAGTGCGACACTTGCCGTTGGTAAGCAGTCCGTTTTGTGCATGGCGGAACTCCACGCTGCCGTTGCGATCTTCGCATGTCAGGACGACATTCGTATTACGCCCGAATCGCCGCTCACCCTGTCGATCAATCAGGTATGAATGACCAGTTCGAGACCCAACTGTTTGCAGCCGGAAAAAGATTCCCGGCCTTCGATTCTGCGAGAACTGCCACGATTGGTGTAAGCTTACCCCGAATTTTGGAGGTACAGTTTGATGAAGATTCGTCTGAATTGGCTGCGACTTTCTGGCTTTTTGCTGGCCGCCGTCCTTGTAGGGGAAGTTCATGCGCAGCAGCCGCCTGCGGATCTCGATGCGTACGTCGCTCGGGTCAGGAAGACATTTGAAGTACCGGGAATTTCCGTGGCCATCGTGAAAGATGGCAAAATCGTTCTGGACAAAGGCTACGGCGTCCGCAAGCTCGGCGAATCCACCCCTGTGGATGAGAACACACTGTTCGGCATTGGTTCGAACACCAAAGCGTTTACGGCGGCTGCGATTGCCACACTGATCGATGAAGGAAAACTGAACTGGGACGATCCCGTATACGAGCGACTGAAGGGGTTCGAGATGTATGATCCGTACGTCTCAAAGGAAATGCGCATCCGCGATCTGTTGTGTCACCGCAGCGGGCTGGGACTCGGCGAAGGCGACCTGATGTTTTGGCCCCACACCACATTCACGCGCGATGAAGTTGTCTATCGCGTCCGCTTCCTGAAACCAGCTACCAGCTTTCGCAGTCATTATGCCTACAACAATTTGATGTTCGTGACCGCGGGACAAGTAGTCGCCGAAACTTCCGGCAAAAGTTGGGACGACTATGTGCGTGAAAAAATCTTTCTCCCCCTGGGCATGAACAACACCAATACCAGTGTCAACACATTTAAGCCCGGCGCTAATTGGGCCTTCCCGCATTCCAAGGTTGACGGAAAACTCCAGACCATTCCGTTCGAGGGCCTCGACAATGCGGCAGCGGCCGGTTCCATCAACTCTTCTGTAGCCGATATGTCCAAATGGCTACTGCTGCAATTGAATCGTGGAAAAATCTCTGGCACCGAGACGCGCATCTTTAGCGAAAAATCCTCGCAAGCCATGTGGACACAACAAACGGTCATTCCTGTCACCGACGGAGGCCCGGAAGAACTGAGAGAGCTAAAGCCGAACCTGGCGGGGTACGCACTGGGTTGGGGAGTGCGCGATTACAAAGGCCGAAAGCTTGTCGGTCATACGGGGGGAGTGGCGGGCTTCGTTACTCGCGTGATGCTCGTGCCGCAGGAAAACCTGGGCGTCGTGATCCTGACGAATGCCGAAGATAGTGGCGCGTTTGATTCGATTCTGTTTCACATCCTGGACAGCTACCTCGGCGGCGGCACCATGGATTACATCGCTGCATTCAAGTCTGTCGAAGACAAGCAGCAAGCAGAGGCGGAAGAGGCTACGCAGAAGGTTTCCGCGGCGCGTGCCGCCGATTCCAAGCCGTCCTTGCCACTGGAGAAATATGCGGGCCAGTACAGCGATCCCTGGTACGGCAAGATGACCATTACTCAGGAAAATGGCGGGCTTGTTCTTACTCTGGCGAGAACATCGAAGGGTGTCGCTGACTTGCAGCACTGGCAATACGACACGTTCAAAGCCCACTGGCGAGACCGCACGGTGGAGGACGCGTTTGTAACGTTTGCCCTGCAGCCTGATGGTTCCATCGACCACTTCACTATGGTCGCGGTTTCACCACTTGCGGACTTCAGCTTCGATTATCAGGATTTGTATCTGACACCTGTCCCGAAACAGTCAGAGAAAAAATAGCCTGGTTTCGCGAGTATTTATTCCGTCAGAAATTCAACGGACGGCGGGCCGGGAAGAATTCCGGCGGCGGTGCCCCGTTCG
Organism: Candidatus Acidiferrales bacterium; assembly: GCA_963741165.1. GTDB lineage: Bacteria > Acidobacteriota > Terriglobia > Acidiferrales > UBA7541 > Acidiferrum. The sequence continues at coordinate 345,133 of CAVUHB010000010.1, forward strand.
ATCAATTCGCAAACGGCTTTTTTACCCTTTTCGCCGTAGCCGAGTGTCCACTTGTTGACGTACATGCCGACAAATTTGTCGGCGAGTTCCGGATCCATGTCGCGTGCAAATTGCATGGCGTAGTTTAATGCTTCTTCGCGATGATCGAGGCTGTAGGAAACGCTGTCGCGGATCGTCTTGGCGATCAGGCGGCCCAGGTCATTCCCCAGAGCGCGACGCACGGCATTTCCACCCAGCGGCAGCGGCAAACTCGTCATCTCCTGCCACCAGATTCCCAGATCGATGATTCGGTGCAATCCATGCTGCTGGAAGAAAAGCTGGCCTTCGTGAATCAGCAGGCCCGCTTCCACCACTTCGTTCTTAACCGCTTCCATAATTTTGTCGAAAGGCATAACCACAGCTTCAAAATCCGGCTGAAACAGCTTGAGAGTCAGATAGGCAGTCGTTTTCAACCCAGGCACGCCCACTCGCTTACCCTTCAGGTCCTGCGGCTTTATGGATTTGGTGGAAACAACTATGGGGCCGTAGCCTTCGCCAAAGCTCGCGCCGCAATCCAGCAAAATGTATTTGTCGCGCAGGGATGGATAAGCCGCGAAACTGACGGCGGTGACATCGTAGGTCTCCGACAGCGCTGCCTCGTTCAGGGTCTGGATATCCTGCAGAATGTGTCTGTACTTGTAGCCTGGGGTGGCCAGTTTGTGGGTGGCCAGACCATAAAACATGAATGCGTCATCGGAGTCTGGCGAATGTGCCAGTTTGATCTCCCTCGGCTCTTTTTCCGTTTGTGATGCCGTTTGTCTTGCAGCCATGAGCGTCTATCCCTTTGCTCCGGCCGCCAAATCGAAGAGACATCGGTACCCGTCGCACTCTCGGGGAAAGAATGAAAGCAAGGTCTAGCGATGCGTGAACGAACGTGGCGTTGGCCGGGCGAAAACCGCAACAGCAAGACTAGCATAGACGCCCCACCGGAATAAAGACGCAACGAATGATCAGCCTAGATCGCAGAAATCATGTGGGCGATGGCATCCTCAAATGTAACTTTGCCATCGAGGTATGGCTGCCAGTACATCGTGAGAACGTGGAGATAATCTTCCCAACCGCGCTGTGTCAGGTTGCTTTTTAGCTCGTCGGGGAGGGACGCGAATCTGGGTTTTTGCTGGACGCTTGAGCCGCCCACGCTGTTATCCATTCCCGTCCCCATGAGAATGGGACGAATCTCTTCGCTCGTTGTGTAGTAGATGAGGGCATGCCACAGATTGCGGGGAATGGGTTTATCTCGCTGGCGGCATTCACGAGCGATGGCGTTTTGCACGGCCAGAGCCAAACCATGTGATGATTCGTAGAAGAGTACCCCCAATGCTTCGGCTCCCTGATTGCGTGGATCAATGCTAGAGATGGTCACATGAAGCGGATCGAGTGTGGTGTAGGCTCCGGCCGAATTTGCGTAAGCACATACCTCCACGCGGATTTTTTCCTTCGGCCATTTCGACTGATAAATTTGCGCCAAAAGCTCCGAGAGCCCCTCGCCTTGTTCACGGACCAATGGCCCCACGCGGATCACCCAGCGGCGATTTGCTCGATTGTGATCGGGCCACCAGTGCGCACGATAGATGGCCGCCACGGATTCCAGCACGGATCCTTCTTTGCCGGGCAGCCCAGCATCACACGATAGTTTCTTCTTGCCGGTAAGTTCATCGCAGTCCTCGAAATCACCCAGTTGGTCTTTCAGCAGGATCAGGTCGATATTGACCTGCATATCTTTCATAACGTAATTGGCGGTGTAATAGGCGAGCGCATCATCCCAGGCTTTTTGTTCACTTGGAGAGAGCGAGACCGTTGAGCCGGGTGTCTGTTTCAGGACCGGGCCGGAAGATTTGCCAGCAGCGTCACGGAGATCTTTGGCTGCCTGTCGGGTGCGTGCCTCGTGATAAAGAAAATGGTGGAGATTGACCCAGAAGCCGCTGTGGAATTCAAAGACCGGCAAAGGTCCGTACATGGAATCGATTTCCTGACCGCAGCTCCGTGGAGCGCTGGCGCCGAGGAAAGCCCCCAGAGATATCAGCAGAAAAACCTGTAATCGAACCTGACGCATGTCGAAAACGAAATGGTAGCGCATATTTGGCCGGCATCAAATTCACAACTGGTTGGAGCTCGGCGGGTTCGGCAGAGCGCGGCATCGTCAGCAACGTGGAAAAGTTGGGATATTCGAGCCACAAAAGGCGCACTCTTCCGGATGGGGACGGTTGGGCGCGTGTTTTCTAGAGGCAAGAAGAATGGTTGACAATCGAGATCAGCGCTCGCCTGCGGGATTTGCAAGCCGACGGTCCAGCCGGGAGGATTGCTGAGGAGTGATCTTAGTAGAGACAATATCCATCCCGAGCGTGGCGATGGTGTAGACCACCCACCCGACGGCTTTTCGGATTTTGAACATTTGGCGGGTGGCCTTGTCGATATTAGACTATTGTTCCCAGCGACGAACGCATTCCCTCAAATCAGGAGTTCCCATGCAGATCAAACTGGCCAGTATATTCGTGGATGATCAGGAGAACGCCCTGCGGTTCTACACATCCGTGCTGGGATTTGTGAAACGCGCAGACATACCGATGGGTTCGTTTCGCTGGTTGACCGTCTCTTCACCGGAGGGCGCGGAAGGCGTGGAACTGGTGTTGGAACCGATGGCATTCCCACCAGCAAAGACATATCAGCAGGCTCTGTATGCAGCCGGAATTCCAGCGACGGCGTTTATCACCAATGATATTCAATCGGAGTACCAGAGGCTGAACAGACGGGGCGTGCGATTCCGCGGGGAGCCGGTGAGCATGGGACCGATTACCTCAGTTGTGTTTGAGGATACCTGCGGGAATCTGCTCAATCTGGTACAACCCACGACCTGAATTTTATTCGAGTTTGGGATCGATATCGCTGCCCACAGCGCCCTGGCGGTCGGCGGCGTGGAATGTTCCGACGGAATCGCGAAAGAAAGAGAGGGTGCCACTGCGACCGTACGCAGCGGGAATGGCGGCAAGTTCATATTTTGCGGGAGCACCGGAATTGTTCGCACCCACAATTACGTAGCGGAAGACGTAACCGTCTTTGCGCCCAGCGGCTAGAGCTTCGGTGAGAAGACCGGCTTTATCGCTTTTTGCAGCACTTTGCGAAGGAGGGCCGAGCATGGAGAGCGTATCTGGCAAACGTGTGTAGGTTTTGCGATATGTTTCTACCGCATTGGCGATTTCTTTCATATAGGCGATGGCCAATTTTTCATTCGCTTGAATTTCCGCGCGATCCCATTCCTCTTCAAGCGAAGGCAAATCTAGCAGCAGCAGACCGAGGGAAAGAAGTTTCCACTGGCCATCCTCGCGCACCATGCCAATGGTAACTTTGCGAGTGGCTGCGCCACTGGCGTCGGAAGAGTCCTTGATTTCAAAAGGAAGATAGGCGAGATTGTCGCGCAATTCCGCTTTGCCGATCTGAATCTGCGTGGTTACATCCGGGTTGGAGCAGGAAACCAGGTAGCTGTCGTTGGAAGTATTTTCGCTTCGGGGTTGTCCGGTTTTCTCGAGCAGCACAAAACGCTTCAAGAAAGTTGTGCGCGCCGCCGGGGTAATGCGTAAAAAAGCGGCGGCATTGCGGGCCGTCAGTGCGCGGCGAAATTCATCAGCATTCTGCGCGCAGGCGGCCAGCATGGCATCGCGCAAAACAGTGGCAGGGCTTTCTACGGCAGGTGTTTGGGCTGCATGCGATGAGTTAGAGAGGAGAGCACCAAGCAAGAATAGCAAAGCGAAAAAACTACAATGCCGGATTCGGGAAAACTTTTTCGTAAATTCCTCTCAGTCTTTCGCCGCTTCGAGAATGCTCGCCAGATTCTGCGTAAAGGTGGAACGTGGCATCACTTCATTGCATCCGGCCGCACGGGCCTGCGCGGCGAGATCGGCCTGCACATGGGACAAGAACCCGAGCACGCGCAAATTCTTGTGAGTTGCACGAAGTGCTTGAATGGTTGCTATAGGATTACCGCGGGCATTGAGATCGACGATGAGGATACGAGTCGGAGGGTCCAGCAAGCCGCTCAATCCACTGGGATTGCAGGCCACTTTGAACTCGACGCCAAGTTGCTTGGCGGTTTCCATGATCTTCATCTGAAAGAAAAGATCGTCCATATAGCCGACCGCGCGCGCCATGAAAGCCTCCATGTAATGACCGAAACGGGTTTGACCCAATTAGGAAAGGACGGATGGGATTGAATTAGTGGCCGGTGGTGGAGCTCTGTACACCCACGGTTTTGTCTGGAACATCGCCGGCGCGGCCTTTCACGCGATCATAGACGCTGACCTGGCTGACCGAGCCAAGCGCCTCGTTATAGAACGTGGGCACGCCAAGCAAGGTGCGCAGCTCTTCGTTGAACTTGCGAAGATTTTCGAGATGAGTAGCGAGTGCCGGAAGTTTCAGTCCCTCGTCGGTCAGAAGAAATTTCTGGTAACCGGCGTCCCAAAGGCGACTGAACTGTCCACCCACCATAATGGTGGGTAGAATGGTCATCATAAAGCGTCCGTCGGTATCCTGCCGGAGTTCCGCGCCGCAACCGTATTTTTCCACCCGAACCACACCACGTGTGCTGCCGACGGAAAAGCCGCGGGCCGCGAGAGTATCTAAAGTTTTCTTTTCAAAGCGTTCATCAACGTTCCACATAGTCTACTCAGAGTACGATTCCCGGCAGATTGTGTAAAGGGCGCGAGCAGAGGGAGAAACGAGAAGTAGCTGAGAGGCAGAAAAATGGGGTTGACAGGAACGAAAAGGATTTGTATATTTCCATTTAGTTATGGAACCTAGCGGTTATGGACAAATGACACCAGAACGTCTGGACGCGACGTTTGCCGCGCTGGCCGATCCGACGCGTCGGGCAATTTTGGCGCGGTTAGCTTCCGGCGACGCTTCGGTGGCGGAGTTGGCAGCGCCGTTTGAAATGAGCCAGCCGGCAATCTCAAAGCACCTGAAGGTGCTGGAACGAGCGGGCCTGATTTCACGCAGACGGGACGCCCAGAGGCGGCCGCGAAAGCTGGAAGCGGAACGGCTGGGGGAAGCGACGGAATGGCTGGAACGGTACCGTGAATTCTGGGAGGAGTCTTACTTACGGCTGGATGCATTGCTTGACGAACTAAAGCTCAAAGAAAAAAATCGCGAACGGAAGAAACGATAAGGGGGAGGAATCGATGAAAAACGTCGGAAAGTTGCAGGTGAGCACGCCAAGTGAGCGGGAGATTGCGATGAGACGTGAATTCAACGCGCCCCGCGGACTAGTATTTGATGCGTTGACTAAGCCGGAACTGCTAAAGCGTTGGCTGACCGGGCCGCCGGGTTGGTCGTTTACCGTTTGTGAGATCGATCTGCAGGTCGGAGGCAAGTATCGTTTCGTGTGGAGCAAAGACAAGGGAATCCAAATGGGAGTGAGCGGGGTGTTCCAGGAAGTAGTGCCTCCGGAGCGTTACGCAAACACGGAGCGCTTCGATCAGCCGTGGTACCCGGGTGAGGCGATCGTGACAAACGCGCTGTCCGAGGAGAATGGCAAAACAACACTTACGCTGACAGTATTGTACGAGTCGCAAGCAGCGCGTGACGTCGCGCTCCAGTCGCCGATGGAAGAGGGGGTGGCGATGGGTTACGACCGGCTGGCGGAAATCGTGGAGAATCCATGAACCACGTGTTCAAGAGCATGGTTGCCGTACTCGAGGGTGCGGTGGTGAGTATCGTACTTTCTGTTGGTACTGACGCGATGATGCAGAAGAGCGGCGTGTTTCCAGAAGCGGGGCGATTGATGAGCAACGGACTGTTCGTGCTGGCTACGGCCTATCGCACGGCGTACGGCGTGTTGGGAGCTTACCTGACAGCTAGATTCGCACCGAACCGACCCATGATGCACGCGCTGATTCTTGGAGCGATCGGTTGTGCCGTAGGGATTGTGGGTGTGGTGGTGACGTGGAACAAGATGTCGGAACTGGGGCCGCGGTGGTATCCGATCGGACTGGTCGTGCTGGGACTGGCCCAGGCATGGGTGGGCGGAAAGTTGCGCGTGAAGCAGTTGGGTGGAGGAACGGAGGGCTAATCTCAGCGGCCGAAGCATCGGAGTAACAAAATCCGGGGGGAGCAGAAGGAAAGTAGTAAGAAAATCCCCACGCTCCGTAGGGCGAAACTGGCGCATCCGGGGACTGGATCGAGAAAGGCTCGATGAGGCATTCCACCAAGAAAGGAGGGAGCAATGAGCGAAGAGAAAAAGGATATTGTCGTCATCCGCGTATTTGAACAACCCTGCGAGAGATTATGGCGAGCTTGGAGCGAGTCGGAGTGCGTGAAGATGTGGTGGGGGCCAGACCATTTTACTTGCCCAAGTGCAGTAATGGATTTTCGCAAGGGCGGGACACCGCTACTTTGCATGCGAGCACCAAAGGAGTTTGGCGGATAGGACATGTTCAGCGCATGGACGTACCAGAAGATCGTCCCGATGGAGAGCATTGAATTCATACAGAACCTGGCGGACCAGAGCGGAAAGGTGATGGAGCCGACCAAATTGGGAATGCCGCCGGAATTCCCGATGAACGTCCGTACGGTGGCGATGTTCAAGGAATTGGGAAATGGCAAAACAGAAATGAAGGTGACGGAATATGGATTTCCGGTAAGCCCGATGCTGGCGATGGCCGAAATGGGTTTGGAACAGTGTGTGGACAAAATGGGGAGGAGTTTTCAGAAATGTTGAACACCGGAACACTGCAAGTAAACATGCCGACGGACCGCGAGATCGTGCTGACGAGGGTGTTTGAAGCGCCGCGAAGGTTGGTGTTTGACGCGATGACCAAACCAGAACTCCTGAAGCGTTGGTTTGGGCCGCGCGGATGGTCTCTGACGGAGTGTGAAGTGGATCTGAAAGTCGGAGGAGCGTGGAGATTTGTGTTGCGTGGACCCAAAGACAGGGAAATGAGCATGCACGGCGTGTATCGCGAGATTAGGCGACCGGAAGGGAGCGTACACACCGAAATTATCGATCCGTTCCCGGTAGAGTCGGTGGTGAAGACGGTGCTGGAAGAGGAGAGCGGACGAACGACACTGATCGGCACGGTCTTGTATCCATCGAAGGAGATTCGCGATATGGTCGCGAAATCCGGTATGGAGCATGGAGCGGCGGAGTGCTACGACAAGTTGGCAGAGTTGTTGCCATCGCTCGAGTGAGGGCGCGAAACGAATGAAAGTGGAGTTGCCTTTTCGCGCATTGATGCGAAATGGGGGCGCTGGCGTGATCGCCGTTGCCCTGGCGATGTTATTGATTTCGTGTGGCAGCAGGGACAAACCGATGGAGCCAGTTCAAAAAAGTGTGACGTCGAGGGATGGCACGACAATCGCGTACGAACTGAGCGGTTCAGGGCCAACGGTGATTGTGGTGGCCGCAGCATTGGCCGATCGGAACGGGACGACGCGACTGGCGAAGCATCTGGCGGAAAAATTCACGGTGATCAACTATGACCGTCGAGGGCGAGGCAAGAGCTCGGACACGGCCCCCTACGCCGTGGAGCGCGAGGTGGAGGATATTGAAGCGTTAATCGAGGCAGCGGGGGGATCCGCCTTTGTGTTCGGGAGTTCGTCCGGGTCCGTCCTGGCGCTGGAAGCGACGAGCAAGCTCGGGTTTAAGGTGAAAAAACTCTATATGTATGAGCCGCCATTCATTGTTGATGATCGTCATCCTCCGATTCCAGACGATTTCACGAGGCGGATTGACGACCTGGTGGGAACAAACCGGCGCAACGATGCGGTACGACTTTTTTTCATGAAGGGAATGGGCATCCCGGGATTTGCGGTAACGATGATGCGGTGGCTGATGCCAGGATGGTCGAAAATGGCCGGCATGGCGCACACATTGCGCTATGATTTGACGATTTTAGAGGGGACCCAGTCGGGGAAACCGCTGCCTGGGGAGCGATGGGCTATGGCTATGGCACCGACTCTGGTGGTTGTCGGAAGCAAGAGCGAACCGTTCTTTCACGACGGGGCAAAAGCGCTGGTGCGAAATTTGCCGAATGCGCAATACAGTGTGTTGGAAGGGCGCGACCATTCGGCGATATTGATGGGGACGCAGGCGCTTGCTGATTCTGCGGGTATATTCTTCCTGGGCGAAAAATAGAAAAGAGAAGGATTGGTCAAGCTGGCAACGATGTTTGCTGCGCGAGCTGCTTGTGCTTGGGAGTGGCGGACCGCCTCAGCAGGCGGTCCCCTCGTGTTTGGCCCTCTGACTAGTTCGGAAGGCTTCCCCCGTAGTGAATCCGCACCATCCTTGCAGGTGGTTTCTTGTGTTTTCCTGTATCTAGTCATATAACTAGATTACAGGAGGTACCCTTATGGGATTCCCCACCAAAGTTCAACTTATCCAGCGCAAGGACAGTCAGCAGTGGTACATCAACTTTCCCTCGGCCGTGGCCCAGGCTATGGAGTTCACCCGCGGCGAGGTCGTCGAGTGGATCGTGGAGGACAAGAGCCGTCTGCTGCTCCGTCGTCGCAAAGTTTCCGCAGCGACGCTAAAAAAAACGAAACACGGCAAGGTGTGATGGCTGGTTGGAATGCGCTGTTCGATCAAGCGCGTGCGGCTTTCGCGCAGCAGCGCAGCTTCGAGCGGGCGCGCACGCTGGGCGTGTCCGCCCTGACCTGTTTGGGCCGACACACGCTGTCAGGCTTGCTCTGTACCACCGGGCAACAGTTCCGCGACTGGTCGGCGGCTTATCGCTTATTCGAGCGCGAGCGTCTTGACGGTGAAGCCCTGTGGCGAGTCCCGTTGCAAGGCGTGCTCGGAACCCTGCCGCCGGCTAGTCCCATCGTGGCATTGATCGATGACACCTTGATTCGCAAACGCGGACACCGTATCGCCGGCACTTCCTGGCGGCGCGATCCACTGGGACCCCACTTTGCCGATAATTTCATCTGGGCCAGTCGTTTCCTGCAGATTTCGCTGGCCCTGCCCGAGCATCCCGAAGCGCTGGTCAGCGCGGCTCGCGCCATTCCCGTTGATCTGCTGCATGCACCTTCACCGCGCAAACCTTCACGCCGCGCCGATCCCGCGGGGCCAGAGTGGCGGAGTTGGCGGGCCGCCTCGTCCGCTTCCGCCATCAGCCGCCGTGGAGCAGAACGCCTCCGGCACTTGCGACAGGCCATCGATCAATTCGCCGATGGTGCATCTCGCTCACTGCTGGTCTGTGCCGACGCCACCTTTACCAACCGCACCGTGCTGCGAGATCTGCCCGCGCGCACCACCCTCCTCGGTCGTATCCGCAAGGACGCTTGCCTCTACGCGCTGCCTACCACCGAGGAGGAAAACCACGGACGCGGCCGTCACCGCTGTTACGGTCAGCGTCTGCCCACTCCCGAACAATGGCGCCGCGATGAATCCATCCCCTGGACCACGGTGCAAGCATTTGCCGCTGGAAACGTCTACGACTTTGACATCAAATTCATCACTCCGCTGCGCTGGAAAAACGCTGGTGGCGAACGGCAACTCTCGCTACTCGTGGTTCGCCCGGTCGCTTATCGGTTACGCAAAGGCGCCCATCTCAGCTATCGGAACCCGGCTTACCTAATCTGCAGCGATTCCGCCTTGTCGCCCCAGCAAATCCTGCAAGCCTATCTGTGGCGCTGGGAGATCGAACTCAACTTCCGGGACGAAAAAACTTTGCTGGGCTTCGGGCAGCCGCAGGTCCGCAGCGATCCTGCCGTGCGAACCACGGCGACGTTCTTTGTTTTCGTCTACGCGCTCCTGCTGCTGGCGCTGGAAAACTGTCATCTCACGCACAGCCCGCTGCCGCGCCCTCGCTGGCAACGCCTTCGACCGCAACACCCTTATCCGCGCATCACTACGCCCCAGGCCATCTCCCTGCTGCGCGCCGACCTGTGGGCCTCTGCCTTGAGCCTGAAAAATAAAAATGGCTTCGCTGCACTCGATCCCTGTGCAACGAAGCCGATCCTATTCCAAAACAACCTGCAATCCGCTGTTCTCTATGCCTCAGGATAGCCAAACGCGAGCGGACCGCCTCAGCAGGCGGTCCCTGCAATAGCCGATGGCCTGATGCAGTCCCTGGGGCGGAAACCAAATCATTTTCTGGAGGCTGGCTGTGCGCTGGAAGGATCAACTTCCGCTAGACGGTGGATTCCGGATCGATGCAAGGCGAACAGGATTGCCCAGCCTAGGGCCCCAGCTGCGCAAGCGATGCCCAGTCCAAGCAGGAGCGGGATGAAAAGTGAAAAATCGGCGGACCGAATGGGACCGACCTGCGGGATGGGATAAGGGCCGGACGCCTGGATGGCTCTGGCTTTATCCATCGCTAACAAAATACCGAGAAGAATGAGTGCCATCAGTGTGAGCGTAGCTTTGGGAAATCTGAACTCCGACCGCATCGTGAGCCTCCTTGTAGGAAAAATCGAACTGCCAAGAGAACCCAGAAGAGAACGGGTATGTTCCTGAATCGCGCCGCCGACCAGGCCCGCGGATTCGCGACAAAAATAGATAGCGCGTGCGAGTGAACTTCTGGTTTTCCGTTCTCTATGAACTTCAGTGAGTACGGTGAGCATTTCTTCTGCGAACTCTTCGCGGTAGGCGAAGGGATAGAGGCGAAGGAGCGCTCGAAACACACCAAGCATCGCTACGTCGCCTTCCGTGCCACACGCAGGCTGGCGAGACGGGTGAGTTGCTTCATGCGATTCACTTCGCGCTGGAGGTTTCGTTGCCCGAGTAGAGTGAGCCGATAGGCTTGTTTGCCGCGCGAGTTGTCCTGGTCCTTGAAACGCTCAATCCAACCTTCGTCTAGCAATCGGCTGAGCGCGCCATAGAGAGTGCCGGTGCTTAGCTTTACGCGGCCGTCGCTCATTTTGGCGGTGTCCTGGAGTATGGCGTATCCGTGACGAGGCTGCTCGAGGAGGCTGAGGAGGATGAGCAGAACGGGCTCCGATATCGGGGAGGGTTGCATAGGTATTGAGACGACATGTCGCATAGCGGCATATTGAATGAATGCGGGAAACGCGTCAAGCGGAAAATAGGAGGGAGGGGCACTCAAAACCCAGCTTCGAATGGCGAATTCAGGGAATCCTACGATGACCGAGCGGCTTGCGAGCCTAGCCATTGATACTCCTTTGCTCGGAAGGATTCTGAAATCAAACCATGTTTTCTTTTGTTTTGTGCATCCCACATTATTCAGGAATCTATAAAAGCAAAAACGTATCGAGAGGAATCCGCGTCTCCAGCCAGCCCCGATGTTCATCAAAAAGGATGAACAGGCAGTAGGAAGCACAATGCGTACTCTGATCGTTGTTCGTCCGTTAGTGTTATCGCTTCAGTACATAAGCCTTTCCGCATGTTCATTTGCACAGGTGGGAATTGTGGTGAGTTTTGGTCCACCTGCAATCCCGGTTTACAAGCAACCGATCTGTTCCTAACAAGACTACCTCTGGACACCTGGGTATTGAGCCTCGGACGATGATGGCGATGACTGTTACTGGGTCATGGGACCTGGGTTAAGGCGCCTGAACCGGGTTTCCTATGGACGCCCCGATCCTGGGCTTGGGGCGGCAACGGATTGTACTTTCACGAAGGCTTCCAGGGACCGCACGTCGGTCTCTACCGGGAGATTGAGTACCGGTATGGTTTCACCGGGCGAAGTTATGATGGCGGCCGGTCGTAAACAATCGTTTTTACTGCATCACCTCTGGGAGTCGGGTGAACACCGAGGTTATTCACAACAGGCATGCCCCCAGGGCTGAGAAAGTGACGGCGAATCGATCAGCTACAATGGCGGAAGCGGTGGAATCAATGCGCGCCCAACGGCGCGAGCAGAAACTTACAGTCGATAAAATCACGCCACCCCGGTTCCCTCACAGCACGATCATGCTCAGCAGGTTCGTTCGGATCGAGAGCTTCGCGCAAGCTTGAGCCAAGAGAATCCGCAGATCGCGGCGACTGCGAGGCCTGGGGACTTCAAGGTAGGGACCGTGCCGACAAGATAAGCGGAGACTCCGTATACAGCACCAGGGCGAACCGGGAACCAGGCGCGGCCAGCCAATGAACTCCGACCGGGCAATCAACCTCGCCTGGATACTGAATCGCGACCCGCTGAGGAAAACCGGCCGCCGAACAGGGCAAGTCCCAACCCAGGCGATTACGCGAGTGATCTGCAGCAGCAGCAATACACTCCATCAACACAAGAAATGCAGCTGGGGACAAGAAATACCAGCAGTGGCAGGCAAACTAGCGGCAAAACAGGCAGAAGAATGTCAAAAGATAGAGCAACAACAAGAGAAGCGGCACAGGCAGAAAGCCAGGATGAACGCCAGCAAAGCGCCAAAAACAGCAGATGGAACAGCGGCACGTGCAGCAGAGTCAGCAGATGGAGCACAAACATGCGCAACAGGAGCAGCAGACGCCATCTCACCGCAGCCACCCCGAGCCAGCCAACGAAGGTACAGCAACCGCCTGCAAAGTCTTGAGAAGGTCGAGGCAGGCAAAAACTTCCTGTTCAATCGCCTTTTGTTGGATGCCTACTGAAGGAGATCCCTAGTGCACGTAATAGCCGGTCTTGGCGAGAACCAGGTAGTCGTGGCCCTTTTTTCCGAAGGAAGAGGCGAGGGTGACCTCGAGCTTATGCGGTTTGCCCGTGGCGGCGGTGGCCTGGGTGTAATAGCCGAGGGTATAGCGGGTCTTGATGCGGGTGATGAGATCACGGAACGCGGTATCCAGGCCCGCTACGTTCTTCACATCGAAAATTTCACCACCGGTCTGGTCGGCAACTTTGCGAATGTTTACGAGACCAGGCACCATGCTGGCAGCGAGAAGAGTGCCTTGCGGGTTGTATCCTGGGATTTTCAGATTGTACAAGACGGCATCTGCGGCGATGGTTTCAGTGACGATGTCACGTGTGCCTTCTCCGCCCGCGCTGGTGCCGACGTCGTCGCTGATAAGGATGATGACGCGGCGTCCTTTGGGTGGCGCGTTGAGCAGATATTTGGCGGCCACAAAGATGCCGTCATTGATGTTGGTGGCGCCTCCAACTTGAAACGCGTTGACCTGCTGGGCAATTTTGGCTTTGTCGGTGGTGAAGGGAACACGAAGTTTGGCTTCGGTGGAAAACGTGAACAGCGCAACTTCATCCTGAGGTTTCAGGGCCGCCATGGCGGTCATGGCCGCGTCGCGCAAGGGTCCGAGGAATGGACCGATGGAATCGCTTAAATCCAGTACAAGGGCCACGTTGATGGGAAACTCGTCGCGACTGAAGATATCTATCTTTTGAGGCACCCCGTCTTCCCGGAGAAGGAAGTCGTTTTGCTTCAGATCGGCCATGATTTGGCCGGACTTAGTCTTTACGGTAGTGTCAACCAAGACGAGATTTACGTCGACGCGAATGACGCCGGAGTTGGTCTGGTCCTGTGCCGAGAGGCGTAGTCCGAGGAAAAATACGGCGCAAATAAACAACAAGGATAAGCGCCGTGTGACTGGCTGAAGAGCTGACAGGAGCGGTAGGGAAGGCTTCATTGGTTCGGATAGTTTCCGAGGATATCTTTGCACATTAGTGCGAAGGGTGGGTGAGGAACTGTGTAAGCCAGAGTATTCGCGAACGGAGCGTAGTGCACGTTCGTGCAATTGCAGTGCGGTCGCGTGCGGCGATCTCTTCAACCCCAAAACGAGACCCTAGGACCAGGGGCGAAAACCTATGATGCCCCAATAGGCGAGGTAAGCGGCCGCGATCAGTAGCGCGATGGTTACGGCGATAGAAAACCTCAGCACACTGGTGCGGACTTCCTCTTTGCGAGCGCGAGAGACGGCAATGGCGCTAGTCGCCGAGGCCACGCCAAAGAAAATACTGGCCAGACAGAATGCTACTGACCATGGCGTGAAGTTGCCCATTCGCGTGATCAGGTCATCGCTGGCGACCGTGAAGATGAAGACGACGGCGAGCAAACTTAAGGCGGCGAATAGCGGCCATAGGCGGATGGCGCGCTCTGCGGGACGGCGACGCTTTTTGCTGAGTCCGCCGAGGATCCAAAAAGGCGCGTAGAGAAGGATCGAGACGACGGCCAAGACAAACCAAACAGTGAGGAAAATTTCAGAGAGTGCGAACCAAGTGGGAATTCGCTTCATGGTCACCATCCCGTCGCCGGTCTGGATGAATAGACCTTCGGAATTTGGCGAAAGCAGAGAAGCGGTGGCTATCGGGTCAGGGAATTCTTTTTTGGGAGCTACGCGGAATTGGGTGGGAGTGACGGGGACGAAAAGTTCGTTTCTTGCGTTGAGAGAGGAAACCAGTAGCTTGCCGTCTTCCACACGAATGTGGGAGAGACCCAGGATACGCTCGAGAAATTGAGCGATCTGGACCCGGGGCGAGTCCGGCTGGTACCAACCGGCGTAGTCGCCGACGATGGACGCGAGTGCGGAGGCTGGCGGAAGAACAGGTTTCTGCAATTCGCGCGTGACATAGGCGCGGATCGCTTTGCCGATTATTTCGAAGGCGTCTCCATTGCCGGTATTTATGCTGTAGAAATAGCCGACGCCGTAGTCAGGAAGATAGGCCATTTCAGTGAGGCCGCCTTCCACACCACCGTTGTGGCCGTGATAAACGAACCCTTCGTGGATGCTCCAGTAGTTGCTGAGGCCATATCCGGCTTGCAGACCTTCTTTGGCGGCCCAGGTGCGTGTGGGAATTTCCATGCGATCGATGGCTGCTGCGGGAATAACTTCCTGCCCGTTGGAGGAACCGCGATTTAGGTAGAACTGAACGTATGCGGCCATGTCGTTGGCCGAGGCGTTAATGGAGCCGGCGGGGCGATAGATGATATTCCAGTAAGGATATGGAGTTCTGCCATCTGGATGATAGAGATTGGTAAGCGTTCCGGTTGTGGGAAAAAGATAGGTCGCTGTTCTCATCCCGATAGGCAAGAAGAAATTCTGTGAAACGTAATCCTCAAAGTGCTGGCCGGAAATTTTCTCGACGATGTAGGCGGCAGCGGCGGGGCCAGAATTGCAATACGACATACGTGTGCCAGGGCGCCATCGGGAAATGCGTGAGTGGTGGTCATAATCGAGTGCGTCGCGCAAGCTCATGTCTGGCGCATCTTTAGCGTATTCGCGGAGGTGCAAGTCATCCCAACCGGTGGTGTGTTCGAGAAGGTCGACGACAAGGACGGGATCGCTGGCTTCCCAAGAATTCGCGAACCACACTTCCGGTGCGATTTTGCGAACAGGATCTTCGAGAGAAAGTTTGCCTTCGTTGGCGAGTTTGAGAATCGAGAGTGAAGCGAATGCCTTGGAAGTGGAACCAATGCGAAAGAGGGTTTCGGGAGTTGTGGCGCGATGCGCGGCAACGTCGGACAGACCGAGACCGGCAATCCATTCAGGACCGGTGCGGTGAACGATGGCGACCGACATGCCCGGCGTGTGAGTGTCTTTCAGGATTTTTTCAAGTTGCTTCCGGAGTTCTTCGATGGATTGTGCCGGAGGCGAGGCGGGTGTTGGGGTTTGTGCGAAACAGGTGGCGGCGTGCAAGAAGAGCGCAAGAAATCGAGTGGGCGTATTCACGGGGGCATTCTGCTATTGGGAGGGGCGGTTCTGCAAGGAAAGAAACCGGTTTGTGGATTGAAGACGAAACAAGAACAGTGCTGAAGCGCTGGCCACGCTTTTCTCTGTGGGCTGATGCAGGTAGTATGGGGAGAAGGATAATTAAACGTCATGACTACGAAAGAACAGCCGTTTATCGCGCACCAGTCGGCCGCAAGCCTAACCAACGAGGAGATCCTGCGATATAGCAGGCATTTGATCATGCCGGAAGTCGGGATGGATGGTCAGCTTAAGTTAAAGGGCGCGAAAGTGCTGCTGATTGGCACGGGCGGCCTCGGTGCGCCGTTGGGGCTGTACTTGACGGCGGCGGGCGTTGGCAGGATAGGCCTGGTGGATTTCGACGTAGTGGACTTTACGAATTTGCAGCGGCAGGTGACGTTTGGGACAAGCGACGTTGGCAAGCCGAAGACGGAAGCGGCAAAGGCGCGGTTGACCAATCTGAATCCGGATGTGCAGATCAATACTTACGAAACGAAGTTGACCAGCGAGAATGCGCTGGAGATGTTCAAGGATTACGACATCATCGTGGATGGGACGGACAATTTCCCCACGCGTTATCTAGTAAATGACGCTTGTGTCTTGCTGGGCAAGCCGAACGTCTATGGATCGATTTTCCGGTTTGAAGGACAGGTGACGGTGTTTGGGATGCCCGATGGACCGTGCTATCGCTGCCTCTATCCGGAACCGCCCCCGCCGGGGTTGGTGCCATCGTGCGCGGAAGGCGGGGTGCTTGGTGTGCTGCCGGGAATTATCGGGTCGTTGCAGGCGATGGAAACTATCAAGCTGCTGATCGATCGCGGCGAATCACTGGTGGGACGGTTGCTTCTGTTTGATGCGCTGTCATTGAAGTTTCGCGAACTGAAGTTGCGAAAAAATCCGAATTGCCCGATGTGCGGCACACAGCGCACGATTACCAGCCTCATCGATTACTACGAATTCTGCGGCGTGCGTGGAGAAGAAGCGCCAGAAGTGGATCTGCACGTTCCGGAGATCACCTGCCGCGAATTGAAGCAGCGGCTCGATCAAGGGGATCACCTGTTTATTCTGGATGTGCGCGAGCCGCACGAATACCAGATCTGCAACCTGAAGGGGCACTTGATCCCGCTCGGAGAATTGCCGAGACGCGTACACGAGCTGGATTCTTCGAACGAAATCGTGGCGCACTGTCGGAGTGGAAAGCGATCTGCGGAGGCGGTGGACTTCTTGCGCAAGGCGGGATTCAAGAAGATACACAATTTGCGGGGGGGAATACTGTCATGGTCGACGGAAGTGGATCCCACGGTGCCGAGATATTAGCTCAATGCGTTTGCAAAATGGTGTAAGGTTATGCGCGATCAGATAATCGGTCATCAGGAAGAATTCCGGGAGGAAGCTTTGGCGACCACGAAAGTAACGATTTTCAATAATGGGCCGATTCGAGTGGAAGGTGATTTTCAAGTGGTGGATCAGGAAGGAAATGAATTTGGATTGGGCGGGCGATCAGCGGTGTCGTTTTGCCGGTGTGGGCACTCCAATAACCAACCGTTTTGCGATGGATCGCACAAGCGTAATAACTTCACGAACGCCGTGACGGCCCGCGATCTGGCTCCCCCGCCACCCAAACCGTGAGAAATGAGACCGGAAGGGCATCTGAGACTGTCTCAAAACGAGAATCTGAACAGCCATGAACCAGACTTGTCCAATAGCCTGCTAACTATCTGGGTACATTGGCGATAAGGTCTCAAAAAGGAACGTTGAGAGGTATGGTGAGCGTCTCGCAAGTAGTCTCAACTGGGAAAGTCGATTCCCGACAAGTCAATAAATCAATTTATTTTCAATAAGTTGCGAGACTAACACTTTCTCCTGATTAGGCATGGAACGTGCTATTCCCGTTAGTTGTCGGGTATCGCCGACAATTGGGGGATACGTTGGGAGATTGGGCCAAGATCACGGGGTTTCTCCGCAAAGACCGCGGAAACCTTCCGGCCATCGGTTACGGTCTACTCGTGGCCTTGTATCTTGCCGCCGTCTTCTATTCCCGCTATGCACACGCCGTTGGATCTCCAAACACCTATTTGTACCTCGAAGTAGGTGGATCGCTGCTGAGTTTTTGTTACGCGGCAAATGCGTTGGTGCGCTTCCGCGGCACGCATGATCGCGTTGCGCTGATTCTGGCGTTCGGATTTGTGCTGTCGGGAACGATCGAGACACTGAGCTACTTCGGGCTGAACAATCTTCTACATGCCGGTCCTGTCGCGCTTTCCCATGTGCCGATGGGTTGGATGGTGGGACGAACGCTGCTGGCGGTATTGATACTCGCAGCGCTTGCAGTGGAACGCTTCCTACCTACAGCGCGGCAACCGAGCCGGGAAACGGCAGGTGCGTTGTTTGTGGTGGCGGGTGCGGCGTATGTGACGAGCGCCGCGTTTCTGGCCGCCCCCGCGACCCCGGTGGCCAAGGCGGGAGCTTTCTTCTCACGTCCATGGGAATTGTTGCCGGGCGGACTGTTCATCCTAGCGGCTGTATTCCTCTATCGCCGGTACAAGTCTGGCAAAAAGAATGACAGCGATGCTTCCATATACGACTACTCACTTTTCCTGGTCGCATTACTGAATGGCGCTTGCCACCTTGCAGCACTTTTTTCGCGTCGGCTATTTGATGGACCGTTTTTCCTCGCTGAACTGAGTAAAGTGGCTAGTTACGCAATCATACTTTGCGGTGCGCTGATTGATCAGGCTCGTTTATTCGACCAGGTCCGGACGATGGCGGTGAGCGATTCGTTGACCGGGTTGGCGAATTACCGGCGGCTGATTGCGGTGATCGAATCGGAACTGGAACGTTCTCGCCGTACACAGCGGCCATTCAGTGTTGTGCTTCTGGATATGGACGGATTGAAAGCGATCAACGATCGCTACGGGCACCTGGTAGGCAGCCGGTCGCTGGTACGACTGGGAAAAATATTGCGGAGCCATTCGCGGGCAATCGATACAGCGGCCCGATATGGCGGAGACGAATTTGCTCTAGTGCTGCCCGAGGCGCCGAAGGATATCGCGACCCGGGTTGCTTCACGAATTCGGGAACGCCTTACTGCCGAGCCAGAGGAACCACAGCTTTCCGTGAGCGCGGGCATCGCGGCCTATCCAGAGGATGGAGATACGCCAGAAAAGCTATTGGGCGCAGCCGACCGCATGCTCTATCGCATGAAGCATCGCGGCAGCCCAATTAATTCCATCGCGCGCATTGCCGCGTGCCTCTGAGCTTATGGAAATGTCACCCAGACTGAGCCACCCATTCCATCGGCGCGAGAATCGGATACCGATGGAAATTCCGGTAGTTCTGGATGGACACCGGCAAGTGCCGGGTACGGAGTCGACGTTTACGGAAAACGTCAGCGTGAAGGGCGCGCGGGTAGTGAGCGTCCGCCGGTGGGAGAAGGGGTCCCCGGTCGTGTTTGCGTCGCGCACAGGAGAGTTTCGTTCGGCGGCTCGGGTCGCATACTGCCAACCAATACATGGCGACGGCTATGCCATTGGGGTGGAGTTCCTCGAAACCAAAGGACGATGGGTAGTCGAATCTACGAATTAGCTTGACCAATTTTGGCGAGTGGATAGGAGGGAACTACTGGAGAATTCTTTTAAGAAGGAAGTTACTAGCGCAAAGAGAGCGCCGCACGGGTAAGAATACCGACGGCGCTTTCTTATTTTTGGGGTCCGGGTGAATCAGTCAGCATGGACTCATTAGAGAGCTACAATCGTCAGTTTTGTATCGGCGCTTTTCCAGGCGGCGTTGAATTGTTTTTCCACCCAGGTGGCATCGGAATCTTTTTTCTGGGCCCGCAGGGCTTCCATCAGGCCATAAAGTGAGCGAGGATTTCGAGGGTTTTGCTGCAGATCGGCGCGAAATACCTGATCGGCTTCGGCGGGTTCGCCTGCTGCGAGAAAGGCCGCACCTAGCGATTCGCGCACGGGATAATACCAATCGGCTGGTTCGTCGTAGTTGAGAGTGTCCTGCATATCCACTGCCTTCTTCCAGTGGAGGATGGCTTCCCCCGGATAACCCTTGGCAGCAGCAATGCGTGCCTCAATGACGTGACCGGCAATGCCCAAGACATCGTGGGCTTTATTTTGTTCGCCGAACATGGTGTTTGCGGGAAAGGCGGCAACTTCCGTCTCGAACAGTCCGTACTCCTTTTCCGCGTCGAGAATTTTGCCAGTGGCCGCGAGAGCCAGAGCGCGCGAATAACGCCACATGACATGGCTGACTAGGAGCTCTCGCCGAGGCTCGGGCCGCGCGAGAACGGCACTCCATTTGTTGAAACGCACATCGACCCAGATGGGCGTCATTATAAATGAATCGAGCACCGGTATCATCTTGACGTGAGGGAGGAGGCGGGCGGCCATGGTGTCGGCGGCTCTCTTGGCTTCCGCGTAACGGCCGGCCATGCTCGCGGCCATAGCTTCGAAGTGCTCATTATGACTGTGATACATGAGGTCGTACATGCTTCCGGTCTTACCGGCCTCCACGGCATAAGCGTGATCGACTTTGGCAGCTTCGGCGTTATTGCGAGCCGCTTCTTCATAATTGCCGGTCCGTTCGTAAATGTGCGCGGGCATGTGAACGAGGTGGCCTGCCTTCGGAACCAGGGTGTCGAGACGGCGGGCGCTGGGCAAGGCGCGGGCCGGATCATTGGAAGCTTCCACTGCGTGGATGTAATAGTGGTTTGCTCCGGCATGATTCGGGTCGCGAGCGAGAACGGATTCGAGAACGACGACGATTTCCGGCGTGTTTTCGGCAGGCTTGCCGTCATGCGTCCAGAGTTTCCAGGGATTCAAATCCATCAGGCTTTCCGCATAGAAGGTGGCGGCGTCCAGGTCGTCGGGATATTTTTCGGAGAGAGATTTCATTGCGGAAGCATAATCCCGCGAAAGTTGCTTGTAGTCGGGATTACCATCACCCGAGTAGCGGGTTGCGAGCGCGGCGACGTAGTCCTTTTCGATTTGCGGGGCATTCGCGACGAGGTTCTGGGCTTTCTGGAGTGTATCGAAGGCAAGTTTCTCGCGTTCAGCGTCGACGTCCAGGTTGTAGTTGGGACCGACCGCGATGGCGATACCCCAAAGGGGCATGGGGGATGTGGGGTCAAGTTCGGCGGCATACTGGAACGAGCGCATGGCTTCTTCGTGATTGAAGCCATAGATCAGGGTGATGCCCTGGTCAAAATATGCTTGCGCCTCGGGACTTTTGGTTTGGATGGGATGGTGCTGGCGGCCAACGGCGGTCAGTGAAAGATCCGGCTTTTTGGAAAGTGTCGCTTTTTCCTGGGCAAGGTTCGTGCTGATGCACAGCAAGAAGACGAAAACGCCTCTAACGAGGGAGCGCATGAATGCCTCTTTCTGAATCGCCTGGACTGCCGAACCTGCCTGGTCTGCGCACAGCAGATTTCGAGATTTATAACATAGGATCTGCGCGTGCTACAAAGGCCCGAGAGGCAGCTTAGAATTCTTGCCGACATCGGTTGGAGTAGCGCCCGCGACAGGTGCCTTTCTCAAGTATCTACTCGGGGTGCAGGGCTAGTGGCGGAGTAGACGGTCATAAACTTCGAGAGTTTTTTCAACCATGCCGTCGACGGAGAATTTCAGCTCTATCTGTTTACGGCCAGCATCGCCGATTTTCCGCGCGAATTCCGGCGCAAGCAAAAGTCTTTTCACCGCAGCCAGGATGAGTTGCGATTCTGGTTCTTCAACGAGCAGACCGCTCTTTTCATTTTCAATAATTTCGGGGAAGGCGCAACGGCGAGAGGCTATGGAAGGAATTCCGTAGCCCATAGCGGCAAGAAGCGAGGTTCCGAGACCCTCAAAAAGTGCAGGGAATAGGAACAGATCGAGAGCCTCGTACACACTCTCAATGTCTTTCACAAATCCCGCAAAGATTACCGCATCCGAAAGGTTGAGAGACTTTGCCAATTCTTCCAGTTCACTGCGATGCGAGCCTTCCCCGGCGAGAAGAAGGCGGATATTGGGAAAGTCAATGCGTAGACCCGAGAGCGCGCGGATGAGAAATTCCTGGCCCTTGTCTGGGAGGAGGACGCCGACGCAGCCGAGAAAGGGTCCATCGTCATGGACACCCCACCGCGCGCGGGCGATGAGCCGCTGTTCTGGAGTTACCCGCTTGGGGATGGCAACGCCTTCATAGACCACCTGCAATTTATCTCTATCGGCGCCGGAACTGGCGGCTCGCTCTGCTACCCAATGTGAGTTGGCAAGGATGCAGCTGGCGGAATGATAGCGCGCCCTAGAGATGGGGTTTTTGCCGAGGGGATAGCCGACACGACGTGAAATTACGAAAGGAACTCGCCACGGCACCCCGGAGAGCCATGCAGCGGTCACCCCATGCGCTTCATTGGCGTGGACGAGTTCGACACGGCCGTCGCCGAGAACACTCCAAATTTTGGCTGCCGCAGGGAAGCGGAGAAATCCACGCGAAACGTGATGAACGCAAATGCCTGCGTTTGAAGCTCGATGACTGAGGGAAGAGCCTTTTGCGGCCACTAATTCGGCCGCATGACCGCGCTCATATAGCCCTTTTAGAAGCAGGAGTGCTTGATTCTGCCCGCCACGCCACTCCGTTTCAAGGTCTACAATCAGTGGAATCATTTCGATCCGCTTCGCTTGGCAAGTTGCTCCGCCTGGACGAGTTTGCCGAGCTTTGCATATTTCAGGCGCACGCCGCGCGCGGCCATTTGAGCAATTAAGGCGCCGCGGTATCCATCGAGGAACCCGGCACCGAGAAAAAAGTGGCGCGCCCAACTCCAGGGAGTTGCCAACCACATGGCGCCACGCCAACTGCGCCGGCCGCTATCGAACATTTCCTGAGCGATGGCTGTGGTATAGCCATCGAGTTTTGCCTCGTGCTCGGCAAAGTTTCGGATGGTGTAGTGGAGCAAATCTCCCTGCAAACGCCCGATCGGGCCGTCGTAGCGAACGGCGGAATGAATCGCCCCGGAAAATTTCGTCTTCTGGCGATGATAGATGCGACGCTGCCAGTCCGGGTACCAGCGCGAGTGGTGAATCCAGGCGCCCAGGTACCAGG
This sequence comes from Candidatus Acidiferrales bacterium, assembly GCA_963741165.1. Lineage (GTDB taxonomy): Bacteria > Acidobacteriota > Terriglobia > Acidiferrales > UBA7541 > Acidiferrum. The sequence continues at coordinate 367,823 of CAVUHB010000010.1, forward strand.
TGAGGCGGGCCATCTCATAGACCGTGAACTCGGGATCATTCTTCCTCCAGTGCAAGATGGATTCCTTGAGTTCGATACTCGGTTCTTCGTCGGCATCTAGCAGGAAGATCCAGTCGTGAGAAGCGAGGGAGGCTGCGTAATTCTTCTGGTCGGCGTGATTGGTGAAGGTCCGCGCGAATACTCTGCAACCAAAATTTGTGGCGATGTCGCTGGTCCCGTCCGTGCTTCCCCCATCGACCAAAATGATTTCATCGGCGACGGATTGAACAGATTGCAGCAGGCGAGCAAGATTCCGCTCTTCGTTCTGGGCAACGATGCAAATGCTGAGGGGAATCATCTCTCTGCGTGAACCTACCATGGTAGCGGGAGTATCTCAAATCGGTGGCGGCGAAATTGGTGATAGGAGGACTGAGGGCGGTGTGAAGCCGCACCTTCACAAGCGGAATAACGGCAAGCCCCCGAGCGGCAGAAGAGCGGTTGTGCGGGCTGGCACGGCCGGAGCCGACCCTTGGAAGGCAATCCTGGGGCACCCGCAACCCAGGTGGAACGGTGGGGGTGGTTTATTTGTGGCGGAAAACGACCCGGATGGTGCTGTTTCCGACGCGGAATTCGGTTCCATCCTGCAGCACGGCAGCACGAACGCGGCCCTCTTCGAAAAAAGTGCCATTGGTGGAATTGAGATCCCTGAGGTTAACAAAGGTATCGCGAACCTCGAGCAGGCAATGGTGGCGGGAGATTTCGGGGTCGGTGAGAACAAAGTCCGAACCCTTGCGCCCAATGACGGTGCGGCCCTGGATGAGGGTAAAGACCTGACCTTGATCCGGCCCGGCAGTGACCGCGAGGACGATGTCGAGGTTTTCCGGGAGGCGCAATCCGTCATCGACAGGTGGTAAGTCCGAAGTGGCGGAAGCAGGATCACTCTTTCCGAAAGATGGCATAGGCGAGATGACCATGGTCTCGTCGACACGGCGTTTTATTTCGACAACGGTGGTTTGGCCACACCGCGTGCAACGAAACTGCACCTTGGGATGATTCGCGACGAGGTCATCCTTCAGAAGGTGCTGCTGCCCGCAGTGGACGCAGCCGGTCTGCATAGTTCCACGCTAGCATGAGTGGGGCTTGCTGGCAGCTGTCCCGCAAGGGGCGGGTGCAACACTCGTCACTTGGCCGGGAGGCTCCGACAGGGCTCGTATTTGTGCTACGATTAACGATTCGAAACCATGCAGGAGAATATCCGTGTCTGAGCATATTTCCCGTAAAGAGTTGAAACAGGATAAGGTACGCGAAACGTTTGAGCACGGCGCCGAAGCAGTACTTTCCCATACCCGAATCGCGACAATCGCATTACTGACCGTAATCGTGCTGGCCTCTGCTTACATCGGTTGGAAGGTCTATTCGGATCGCCAGAGCGACCAGGCGCAAGCGGAATTCGACGAGGGATTCAAGATCTTTAGCGCGCCAATACCCGTTCCAGGGCAACCCGTCCTGCCGGGCGAACTGACCTATGATGATCCGGCAAAACGATCGCAGGATGCGGCAGTAAAATTTTCACTGACGGCGGCCAAGTATCCAAACACCAAGGCCGGCAAACTGGCGCGGTACTACTCGGCGCTGTGCCTTATGGATCTGGACCGGTTAAATCAGGCTTCCGAGGAGTTGAGCAAGTTAAATGCCGGCTCGGACAAAGAGCTCGCAGCGTTAGGAGACTTCCAGAAGGCTCTCATTGCGGAACGTTCCGGAAAGACTGCGGAGGCGGAAAAGACATTGCGCGCCTTGTCGACGACAGGCTCGGTGCTGGTGCCGAAGCCGTTTGTACTTTTGGAATTGGCGGGAGTGCTTCGGCAGTCTGACCCGAAGCAGGCCACCACGGTATACCAACAGATCAAGAAGGACTACCCGAATTCGGCCGTAGCAGAAGAAGCGGATCGCGGCCTGCAAGCAATCTCGCCGAAGTCTTAAAATTTGGCGCGATTCTAAGCAGGAGGTTTCCGCCATCGATACTCCTCAACCGAGCGCCCTGTGGGCGATGCAATCCGACCAATCCCGCGGCCGGCGATTTCCAGAAGGGCACCATCCGTATCGAAGCGAGTATGCTCGCGACCGAGACAGAATTGTGCATTCGCGAGCCTTCCGTCGACTGGAAGCGAAAACGCAGGTATTCAGCGCGCGCTTTTCAGACCATTTTCGGAACCGGCTGACTCACACAATCGAGGTGTCGCAAATCGCCAGAACCGTGGCAGGCGCTCTGGGGCTAAACACGGATTTGGTGGAGGCACTGGCACTGGTTCACGATATAGGACATCCCCCGTTCGGCCACTCCGGCGAGCGCAAGTTGAACGAATTGATGGCGGCGCACGGGTCGTACTTCAACCACAATCTGCATGCGTTGCGGATTGTGGAGCAATTCGAGCATCGTTACCTGGAATTCAATGGATTGAACCTGACGTTTGAAGTGCGCGAAGGAATTGTCAAACACTCACGGGATTACATCGGCTTCGATTTTCCCGAACTGTCTGAATATTTATTGGAGCAACGTCCACCCCTGGAATCGCAATTGATCGATTGGGTAGATGAAATTGCGTATAACACAGCGGACCTGGACGATGCACTAGAGGCAAACCTGCTAGACATGGAACAACTGAGCCAGCAAGTCCCCATTTTCGGCGAATATTACGCGCGAGTGGATGCCATGCATCCGGAAGCGCAAACGAAACTGAAATTCAATGACGCGCTGCGACAGATACTCGACCATCTGGTGAGCGACTTAATATCACATACACAACAGACAGTGAAGGAATTCGGGGTGTGCACGGTACAGGACATTCGACGTGCCGCAAAACGCCTGGCAAGCTTCAGCGAGGCAGCGCAGCAGCAAAACGCGCTGGTCAAGAAATTTCTCTTTGCGAATATTTATAGCCACCCGGTGATTACCGAAGATTGCAGCCGTTCTGTACAATGCCTGGAAGAGCTCTTTCTGTATTTTCTCAAGCACAGGGGATCGATGCCGGACTCCTACGAGGAGATGGCGGAGAGAACGCCACGGCATATCGTGGTTTGCGATTACGTTGCTGGCATGACGGATCAGTTTCTGCTTCGCCAGCATCGCGAGCATCTGGGAACCGCCCGAATCAGTTCTGTTCCTTCCACACGCGAGCTATAGCGGCTAAAATAATGGACTCATTCGGAGTTAGGTAAGATGCGAATCTGTGAACGATTCCTGCTGGTAGTCCTGTTTGGGCTGATGGTGTGCAGCGTTGTAGCGGCGGCACAGATTCCGGGGATCACTGCAACTACGGCCCCCGCTTCCACCAGCGCTACACAATCACCGGTAATTCAACCCGACCCACTGGGACGAGATAATCCACGTGGCACGATCCTTGGGTTCATCCGGGCGGCCCAGGATGAAAAGTTTTCGATTGCCATTCAATATTTTCAGCCCTTGCCGCGCAGATTGCGAACCACTCCGGAAGAGGAAGCGGAACTCGCTGAACAACTGTTGACACTGCTGAATCACAAATTCGCGGGCCCGCTTGATTTTGTGAGCAGGGATCCCCAGGGCAAGCTCGACGACGAATTGCCGGACGATCAAGAAAAAGTAGGCGGCGTCATTGGCACTTCGGATGAATTCCCCATATTTCTCGTTCGCCGGGAGGATGAGCAGGGTCGGAAGCTGTGGTATTTCGCGCGTAGTACGCTCGACGTAGTACCAACTGCGTACGAGTCTTTGCAATTCCCAACGTTTGAAAAGAGAATCCCGAGAGTACTGGTCGTGCATCGCTGGCTGACCGTGCCTTTGTGGCAATGGATCTCCATGCTGTTGTTCATTCCGATCAGCCTGCTGATCGGGCGACTGCTGACCCTCTTATTTGAGATCTGCCACAAACAGTACCGAATATCGAGGCATCGCCCGCTGCTGCCGATCTCTCCGTTCTTAAGTCTTGGACCCGGCACGTTTGCCTACGCCATCCTGATTCACTACTGGTTTGTGAGCTCGATAGGCACATCACTGCTCTACCGACTGTACTACCGGCGGGTGATTTGGATCTTCCTGGCGATTGCGTTCTATTGGATTTTGACGAGGATCATGCGGACCATATCTGCGCGGATCGGAGCAAGCTTCACCAGCAGGGGAATGCTGGCGGAGCGTTCGATTGTGAGCCTGCTGCGGCGCTTCGTCGAAGTGGTGATCTTCCTTTTTGTGACGCTTTTTGTGCTGCACGGACTGGGAGTTGACGTATCCACGGCTTTGGCGGGCGTGGGTATTGGTGGACTAGCGCTGGGGTTGGGCGCACAGAAGACGCTTGAAAATATGTTCGGTGGCATTTCGATCCTGTTCGACAAGGCCATCCAAATAGGTGACCCGTGCAAGATCAACAATCAGACGGGCACGGTTGAGGATATCGGGCTGCGCTCCACGCGGTTGCGCACCCCGGAACGCACGCTGCTGACTGTTCCGAATGGAACGATGGCCACGGCGACGATTGAGAATTTGCGGTTCCGGGATAAATTTCTGTGCCAGCAGACCATCCGGTTGCGCTACGATCTCTCTCCCGATCATGTCCGATTCATCCTAGGAGAAATTCGTCAGCTGTTTCTCGACGATCCCAAGGTGGAAGATTCCACTTCGCGGGTACAGTTCGTGCGTTTTGCAGATTACGCGCTCGAAGTGGAGATTTATGTATACCTTCTCGAGCCGGAATATTCCGCGTACCTGAAATCGCAAGAAGCGTTGCTATTGCGGATCATGGACAAACTAGAAATGTACGGTGTGGTAGTGGCGTTGCCGACGCAGACAACCTTCGTGAATAAAGATGCCTGGGTGGATCCACGAAAAGAAGAGACTTTGAAGGCAGCGATTGAGAAGTCTCGTGAACTGAAGCCGCAGAAGCCGGGCAAACCGTTGCCCCCGGAGGATTAGGTTCGGGAGTTCGAGACAATCAACTGAGCATGACCCAAAGTCGCCATTCTCAGGCTGACAAAACAAGAGCCGATTAAAAAATACCGTCACCTGCATCAAGGCAAAGAGAAAGAGTGAAGCGAATTGAGAATTATTGGGCAAAGGTGTTGCAGGCCGCGATAGAGCCGCTGTCGAGTCCTTTGCGAAACCAGAGCATGCGCTGTTCGGAACTGCCGTGTGTAAAGGTCTCGGGTTGAACGCGGCCGCGGGTCATACTCTGGATGTGATCGTCACCAACGGCCGCGGCGGCACCGAGCGCGGATTGCACATCAGAGGGATCGAGCAGGCCACGCTGCTGGGTTGAATGGGCCCACACGCCGGCGAGGCAGTCGGCTTGCAGTTCCATCGCCACAGAGAGCTGATTGCCAGCGCCAGGATTGCTTTGCTGGAGGCGGCGGACTTTGCTCTCGACACCAATGATTTTTTGCACGTGGTGGCCGATTTCGTGGGCGAGGACATAAGCTTGCGCAAACTCGCCGGGTGCGCCGAATCGCCGCTTCAACTCTTCATAAAAACCCAAGTCGATATAAACCTTTTCGTCGCCGGGGCAATAGAAGGGACCGGTGGCGGAATCGGCGCCGCCACAAGCGGATTGGGTAGCATCGCGGAATAGAACCAATTTAGCGTGACGATAAGGTGTGCCAGCTTGTTGCGGAAGGATCTCCGTCCAGGTTTTTTGCGCGTCGTCGAGAACGAAAGAGACGAATTGCACGAGCGGCTTTTCGGAAGCATCACGAGCGGGCTCAGGCTGGTTGACCACGGCAGATCCGCGCGAACTAGAACCGCCACCAAGAAGTGCAAAGAAATTTTGCTTGAAGATCAGACTTAATACAAAGAGGACGATAATTCCCCCGATGCCCATGCGGATGCCGCCTCCACCAAACCCGCCGCCCCCACCACCTTCGCTTCGACGATCCTCAATATCCTCACTCTGGCCGCCCGGTGTCCAACGCATGAGATGCCCTCCTTAGTCTTAGATCTGGTTTACTCTTCGTCCATCGAAGGAAATTAATTCACCAGGTTCAGGGCTGGGCGAGGCCCTAGAAATCCTATCATCGTGCCCGATTTGCCGCGATCAATAATCTTTCCAACGAAGTCGCCAACCCTTTGATCGCTCGAGTTGGAACGCCGTTGCATTCCAGGCGGACAAAAGACTAAATTCTACGGCTTGGAGACACAATGACGACACAACCCCTGACACTGCCGGGCCGGTACTATACAGACGAAAGCGTTTTTCGTGAGGAATTGGAGCGGTTTTTCTTCAAGAAGTGGATTTGTGCTGGGCGGAGCGAGCAAGTGGCAAACGCAGGAAGCTATTTTCTGTGCGAAGTGGCAGGCGAAAGCATCATCGTCACACGGGATGGACGCGGAGAGTTGCAAGCCTTCTACAACGTTTGCCGGCATCGTGGAACACGCATGTGCCGCGATGCAGAAGGAGTATTTGCGGGGCGCATTCAATGCCCATATCACGCCTGGACGTATGCACTTGACGGTAAGTTACTGGGTGCACCGCATATGGAAGACGCGGGTTTCCGGCGAGAAGACTACCCTCTGCACCGAGTGCACGCAGGGGTGTGGGATGGGCACATTTTTCTAAACCTGTCGACAGAGCCCGAGTCGCTGGCCGCGCAGTTAGCGGACCTGCCACAAAAATTTGCGGCCTGGAAGATGGGAGACCTGCGGCTTTACAAGCGAATGGCGTACGACGTGAAGGCCAACTGGAAGCTGATCGTTATCAATTACAACGAGTGCATGCACTGCCCGGTGCTTCACCCCCTGTTGAGCCGCATCACGGATTATCTGAGCGGAGAGAATGATCCACCACAAGCCACCTATATTGGAGGCTCCATGGAGTTCCGTGGTGGAGCGCAGACCATGAGCACCGATGGCCTAACACGTCGAAGCTATCTACCAGGGCTTAACGAGGCCCAGCGAAAACAAACGCTGTACTACACGATATTTCCAAATCTATTTCTGAGCTTGCACCCGGACTACATGATGACTCACCGACTGTGGCCGCTTGCGCCGGACCGCACGCGCGTGATTTGCGAATGGCACTTTCATCCCGGGGAGATGGCGAAAGAGGGATTTCAGGGTGACGACGCGGTAGCGTTCTGGGACATAACGAACAAAGAGGATTGGGGAATCTCTGAGCTATCGCAGCTGGGAATTCGTTCCAGGTCATATGTGCCAGGTCCCTACTCGCCGAGAGAAGGATTGCCGGCAGCCTTTGACAGAATGATTGTGGCGGAGGAAAAAAAGACCAAAGTCTAATGTAATTTGGCGGATTCCATTTTGGCTTCTTTCAAGAGGGGAATACTGCTATCGGCGTCTTTCCAAAGCACCAGGAATTGTTGGTAAGCGATTTTTGCTTCTGAACTTGACCCTGCCTGTACAGCGGCACGTGCCGCGCCCAGTTTTGCCAATGGTCCTGACCAACAACTGCCGGTAATTCCGGGATAGGACTGGATTTTGTGAAACTCCGCCAAAGCTTCGCGGCTTTTTTGCATACCCAGAAAAGCTTCACCACGCAGGTAGGCGGGAATCATGCAAGAATCGCTGAGATTACCTGTAAGCTGGCCCTTTTCATAAGGGGCGACAATCTCAAGGAGTTGGATGGCTTCTGCGTTTTCCTTTTTGTGGATGGCCAATTGCGCGCGGACCACGGGAAGCCAGGCTTTCTGAATGGCGACGTTTGAAACGTATAGCGCGCGGAGATTGTCGATAATCGCTTGTGCTTGGGCGTTGTCGCCCAGGCGAGCGAACACCAGAGCGGCCAGCGCGCGAACGTCCTTGCTCTCTGGAGCGAGTTTCAGTGCCTCCAGCACCTCTTTCCTAGCTTCGGCAGGAAATCCAAAGAGTGATTCGCGAAGGGCTGCCTGCACTTTCCAGGTACCTGCCGATTCCGGAAGTTCAGCCTTTTCTGCGGACCTGACGGCGCGCTCCGTATACGCGCGGGAAGACTGCAGCCGGCCGTAATAAGCCTCGGTGTCGGCTTGGGTTGCCAGAATAGAATCTTCGCCGTTCGACTTACCGGCTGCCCAGGCCAGCTGTTGTTCCATTTGCGCGCGGTCTCCCTTCAGGAAAGCAAGCGAGTAGAGATTGGCATGGAGCGCAGCGTCATCCAATTTTCGGGCGAACGCTTCTCTGAGGATCTTTTCTGCTTCCTCCAAGCGCCCCAAAGCCATCAACGCAGTGGAATAGTTCTCATACCACGCAGCGGAATCGGGATCGAGTTTGAGTGCCTCCTCGGCATATTTGGCGGCTTCCTCGTAATCTCCGGTAACAAAAAATTCACTGGAAAGATTTCCCAAGGCTACATCGTCCCGCGGATAAGCGCGAATGTATGCTTTGTAACCTTCTATGGCCTTGTCGATATCTCCCTGGGCGATGTCGTAATAGAGGGTGGTGATATTGAGGCGCTCGCGGAAAGTTTGGCGATCGCCAGCTTCATAGGCCTGACGAATTTGTTCTCCGGCCTGCCCCATTTGGCTGAGGTTGTAGTAGCTGACGGCAAGCGCAGAGCGAGCAAGGGCGAAGCGGGAATCGATGTCGATGGCCTTTTTGTAATAGGGCACCGCTTCAAGATCGCCTTTTTCAGCTCCAGCTTTGCGTGCGTCCGCGTAAGCCTTGAGCGCGGAAGGAATGGGGGTAGTAGCGCGTTCCAGGGGACAATCAAGGCGCTTTATGGATTCTTTTGTCTCGCCCAATTGCTCGCGGAGGGTTGTTACCGCTTCACCAAGATGGTGAATGACAAGATCGGCACGCGCGGCACGCTGTTCGGTGTGAGCCATTCGTGCTCCGTCGGTGCAACGGTTTGCGGTCAGGTCGATGACGTAGCCGTTGCCACCCTTCTTTACGCTTTCTGTGAGATACGCTTTCGCCCCGATGCCGTCGCAGATTGCCTTGGCCAAAGACTCGGTCAAGGGTTCGTGATCAGGCTTGCCCAGTCTCTTCATGGCGTTTCTGGCCTTCTGGTCGGGAATCAGATTCAGGAAGGGGGATTGCGCCAGAGAGACGCGCAGGGCGACGTCCAGCGAATCGGCGAATTGAGGATCGCCACTTTCATTGGAGAAATCGGTGATTAATACGAGATCATCTGCGCCGACGGGTGTAGGCTTGAGCCACCACCAGTAGGCAGTACACAAAATCGCTACGAGGATGAGAGATAGCAATAAAAGCTGTTTTTTCATCGAATCGGCCAAAACACTTTCCTTCACTTTACGATGGCAGGGTCTTTGGGCGGCTATACTTAACAAGGGTCTGTGCTTAAGGTGAAACTTGTGGTGACCCGTGTTTGGATCATGCAGCTAGGGTAGATTCCCAGCTGCTGAAATGGCTGAAGAAAGGTTAAAATGCAGGGCGAGATGATCCATGGGACGGTATTGACGGAGCGCCGTAAGGAACCGCGAAAACGCCCGTTGAGCCTTGTGTATGTCGAGCTTTCCACTGCGAATGGGGGGATGCTGCGCGATTTGTCAGAATTCGGGTTCGCGATGCGGGCAATGATGCCCTTGCGGGTTGGCGAAATCACGCCATTCAGTTTTTCACTTGATGTGACAACACGGTTGGAAGGGCGATGCAAAGTTCTGTGGGTGGAAGAAGACGGGCGTGTGGCCGGGTTACAGTTCACTGAGATTTCCGAGAATTTACGCGACCGTGTCCGAGACTGGCTCGGAGAGAAGCAAGTGCATCCACCCCCACCGCCGTTGCCAGCAGAGACAACGATGCCACAGACATCCACGATGCAAGAATTGCGGGAGGAGATTCGAAAAGTAGGACCGCGGCCCAATGCTCCCGACGAACCTGAACGAGGACTTCCGGGATTGCACGTCCGGAAGTTGATGGAGGAAGCAGAAATTCATCCAAGCCCTATCGAAGAGACTCTGCCGCAGCAAGCTGAGGTCAGGGAGACGGAATATTCGGATCCTCCGGCGCCCAGGGAACAGGAAACGCTGCCGGTGTTAGAGTCGTTACCCTCGCTTAACCCGTTGCCGCAGTTGGAGGAAGTCGAATTTTCGCAAGGCGCTGTCAAGTCCACCCGTTCGAGGAGTAGTGCCGCAATCTCCTTCGCGGTACGGATTCTGATGATACTTGCGCTGATTGGTGTTGGGGTCGTTTATCATCGACCGGTCGGAAACGCAATCGTATGGCTTGGAATGAAAATCGCGGGCAGGGAAGCTCCTGAAGAAGGATCTCCGCCGAAGAGTGAGAATGCGTCTCCTGCGCAGGGACTCACGCCAACTACCGCAACTTCAGCTCCAGAAGTTATGGTGGGTCCGGCCAGTGTAAAGCCTTCGAGTGACACGGGGACCGCCGCTGAAGATAAAACGACAGAAGTGCCGGCGGTGATGGAGACTCCTTCCCCGTCCGCTTCGAAGAACCCTGTACCGACTTCGCCAACTCCACTGCCTGCGACGAACAAAATCACTACCTTTGTGCCTCCTGTGGCGACCACTGCTGATGCCGGACAGCAAGAATATGTGGCGGCGCTGGACATTCTGAAAAGCAAAAATGACGAAGCGGGATTGGCCGACGGGGTTCGGCTGCTGTGGGTGGCGGTAGAAAAAGGGAACTCCAATGCGGAAGTGACTCTTGCGGAACTATACAGGCAGGGTCGTGGTGTAGCAAAGAATTGCGACCAGACGAAAATATTGTTGACGGCGGCGGCCAGAAAAGGAAACACAGAGGCCCAAAAGCATCTCGCTCAATTTCTGGCCGAAGGCTGTGAGTAGCGATTGAACTATTTAGTTGTTTGGGCATGATGAAGATTGAAGAGTAGTGAAGCGGTGTCGTGAAGCTGGCCAATCGAACGGAGGGATCCCAACGTGTTTTGTTCCAAGTGTGGTACGTCGGTAGCGGCTGATTCGGCCTTTTGTACTTCGTGTGGGAATCCTCAGACGCGTGCGGCGGTATCCGCGCCGGCGGCAGTGGTTGTACCACCAAATGTAGGAGTGGCTGGCTACAGCGCAGCGCGCGGACAATTTCAATTTGGAGATTTCTGGGCTCGTTTTGTCGCCTACGTGATTGACGGCTTGATCATGGGAGTTGCCGTATTTGCCTTGTTCGTTCCGCTTGCCGCGATTACTGGTGCGGCAGCGCATCTGCGACTACTGGAAGACGCGCCACGCCACGGAGAGATAAACCCGGCCATAATTGGGGCAATTATCTCGGTGATCTTCACCTTCCTCGGAGCGGCTCTGTTAATTACATGGCTGTATCACGCGTATCTTGAGAGTTCCTCTTGGCAGGCGACAATCGGGAAGCGCGTGATGAGTCTCTACGTGACGGATTTGAATGGACAACCGATTTCTTTCTTGAACGCGACTGGACGCCACTTTGCGAAGATTGTTTCCGGATTGATTCCGCTGTTTCTGGGCTACATCATGGCGGCGTTTACGGAGCGGAGACAGGCGCTGCACGACATGATAGCGGGTACGCTGGTGTTGCGCCGATAAGGACGGGAGCTACTTTTTCCCGATGACCTTGTCGCGCTTGAGTTGATTGATCAGCATTTTCGCGTAGCTTTTCCCCAACTTTTCGAAATCCTTGGAATAGACGGTGTCGGTCTCACCGCTCCAGAGAAGCCTTTCGTCCTTGGTATTGTAGAGATTGAATTCCGCGCGGACGACAGTGTTCTGTTGCGTGTAGGAACTAGTAGGATAGAAATTTCCGTATGCCATGTTCCAGTATGGCCAGAAAGTGTAATAGCCGGGCGGCGGAACATAGATGCCACCTGTGATCACCTCTTCGCTTTCCTGACGGACCGATTTCGGACGAATCACGAGCACGGCGTCGAGATCAGTCTCCTTTATGCGTTGTTTCAATTCACCTTCCATCATTTCATTCCGGGGCGGTAGTACCAGATGGCTTTCGATACCCTCCACTCCAGACTTGGCGAGTAACTTCTCCATTTCATCCTCGAAATGCTGGCGAATCAGATAGTTCTCGATTACGGCGATGACGAGGATCTTCTTCAGTTTGGGCATGGGTATGCCTGTAAGCACCCAGCGATGGACAATTTTCGAATCCGCGATAAGGGGCAGCGTTGCCACGGAAAGAATCGTTAACAATGCGAGGTTTCGTGCAAAAAGTCTCACCGATGATCTCCAAAAGAAGCAAAAAACAAAGATGAATCGAAAAAAGCTAATATTTGGGCGTGACGCCAAGGTTGTAAAAAATAAAAGCGTAGACGTCCGCAGTAATCTCGATAGCTTTTGTGGTGCTACTGGCACCGTGACCGGATTTTGTTTCGATACGGATCAAAATGGGATGATCGTGACTGGCCTGCGCCTGCAACGTCGCGGCGTATTTAAAGGAATGAGCAGGTACCACACGGTCATCATGATCTGCAGTCGTAATTAGGGTGGCGGGATATTTCACGCCGGGTCGAATGTTGTGGATTGGCGAGTAAGCGTACTGAGCCCTGAATTCGTCAGGATTATCGCTGGAACCATAGTCGGAGATCCAGTTCCAGCCGATGGTGAATTTCTGGAACCGGAGCATGTCCATCACGCCCACTTGAGGCACGGCCACACCGAACAGTTCGGGCCGCTGATTCATGACTGCACCGACAAGCAGGCCGCCATTGGAACCACCGTTGATGGCAAGCTGTTTAGTTGACGTATATCTGTTGGCAATCAACCACTCGGCCGCGGCAATAAAGTCGTCAAAGACATTCTGCTTTTGGAGCTTCGAACCGGCGTCATGCCACTTTTCTCCGTACTCGCCGCCGCCGCGCAGGCTGGCGGAAGCAAAAACAAAACCCTGCTCCAGAAGTCCGAGAACAAGAGGGCGGAAGACTGGTGTTTCCGAAATATTGAAGCCACCGTAACCGTAGAGAAGGGTAGGATTCTTGCCGTCGAGAACGAGCCCCTTTTTATGGGTGACGAACATGGGGATGCGAGTACCGTCTTTGCTGGCGTAGAAAACTTGTTTGGTTTCGTAGTTATCGGGGTTGAACCCAGGCAATTGCGGAGAGCGATAGACCGTCGACTGCCTGGATAGGACGTCGTAGCGGAAAATCGTCGAAGGATAGATCGGGGACGTGAAGGCGAAAAATAGATTCGTATCCTTATTGTCGCCGGAGAAGAGGAGTGCTGTGCCAACGCCTGGAAGTTTGATTTCGTTTTCGAGTCTGCCGGTGGGGCTGTAAACGAAAACGTGGCTGGCGACATCCTTGAGGTAAGAAACAATCAACTTGCCACCGGCAATGCCTGCAAACTCCATGACATGGGGCTGTTCGGGAACTATATCTGTCCAGGAAGAATTCTTTGGATTGTAAAGAACGATTTTTCCATTCGGAGCATTGCGATTCGTCTGGATAAGAAATTGTCCGTCCACGTCGTTTACAGGGCTGAAGCTGTCATCGGTGATTTCCGGAACGATGGGGATGAATTTCTTGTCTGTGGAAGTGAGGTCCCGGTAAAAAATGGAGTTACCTTTTTTGCCGGTGCCTTCGTCGGTGATGATCAGGAAAACGAAGCGGCCGTCTTCAGTGGTCACTGCGAAATGGAAACGTTCGGGATTATTCTTGTCTTCATAAACCAACTCGTCTGCCGTTTGCTGGGTGCCGACTTTATGAAAATAAACCTGGTGAAATTCATTTTTCGAGGAGAGCGCATGGCCTTCCTGGGGAGCCGGGTAGCGACTGTAATAGAATCCGTCGCTAACCCAGGCGATCTGCGAAGCTTTAATCCATTTCAGATCGTCGGGGAGAGTATGTTTCGTGGCGATTTCTAGGACATGGGCTTCTTCCCAATCCGAGCCACCGGAGGAAATGCCATAGGCAAGATAACGACCATCGCGGGAAGCTTCCGAAAAGCCGAGGCGGGTTGTGCCATCGCCGGAAAATGTGTTGGGATCGAGCAAAACTTCAGGCGCGCCGTCGAGACCCTTCTGAACGTAAAGAACGTTCTGGTTCTGGAGGCCGTTGTTCTTCGAGAAGATGTAGTATTCGCCGCGGTGAATGGGTGGAGTGTATCGCGTGTAATTGTAGAGTTGCTCAAGCCGGCGCTTGACTTGGGCGCGATAAGGAATCTTTTCGAGGTATCCAAAGGTGACTTCATTTTCCGCTTTTACCCATGCCGCGGTTTCGGCGGAATTGTCGTCCTCGAGCCAGCGATAGGGGTCGGCCACTTTGACCCCGTGATAATCGTCTGCCTGATCGGACTTGCGGGTGTTGGGATAGTTAAGAGACTGTGACGAGGCGAGTGGAAGCAGGCAAACGCAGGCTAGGGAAAGAATCGAAAAAACGAGAATCCTGGAGTGCATCAAATACATCAATCCTCACTTTGTGAGCTGCGAATTCCGCTGGTAAACCAGGGATGGACGTTTGAAATAACGAGAATTATAGTAGGCGGGGCGTAGGGTCGAGTCAATCCAAGAGTCTGCTGAATGGTGGTTTTTCGCGGCGATTGGCGGATATTTCGAGAGGACAGGATCAAGGCCATGACATACAGACTGGGAAGACGAGAATTTGTGGGGGCAGGTATAAGCGCAGCCATGCTGAATGGCATGGGCCTTGCTGCCAGGGCGGCAAACTTGAGTGCATTCAAACTGGGCGTGATCACGGATGAAATTACGCAAGATTTCGAGCAAGCGCTGATTTGGGCCAAGGGCTTTGGGTTGAACTGGGTGGAGTTGCGTCTAATCTGGGGGAAGTACGTGACGGAATTTACGCCGGATGAGGTGAAGCGCGCGAAGGACCTGCTGGCAAAATACGAGCTGCGCGTGTCGGTGCTAGATTCGCCTTACTTCAAAACGGTTCTGCCCGGTACAAACTCCAGATTCGATGAGGGGAAGAAAGATCTCCTGCAGAGTGATTTTTCCCAGCAGCAAGGGCTACTGGAGAGAGCCATCGCGCGCGCGAGAGATTTTGGGACGGACAAGGTTCGAATTTTTTCGTTCCTGAGGGTGTCTGAGCCAAAGACTGTTTTTGATCGCGTTGCAAAGGAACTGAACAGGACCGCAACGATTGCCAAGGGCGAAAATATTCGGCTGGTGCTCGAAAATGAGTTTTCCTGCAATGTGGCGACTGGGTTGGAAAGCGCGGCGATGTTGAATGCGGTAAAAGCGCCCGCACTGGGGCTGAACTGGGATCCGGGAAATGCGTATGCTGCGGGAGAAAGGAAGCCGTTTCCAAACGGATATGATCCGCTGGACAAGAAAAGGATCTGGCACATGCATCTGAAGGATGCGCAGGAAAATCCCAAAAGCGACGAACCCGTGTGGAGGCCGATCGGCGGGGGGAAAATTGATTACGTGGGGCAATTTCGCGCGGCGTTGAGGGATGGCTATGAGGGGACGATGTCGCTCGAGACGCACTATCTGAATGCGGCTAAGAACAAGGAGGCGTCGAGCAGGGAATCGATGGAAGGGTTGTTGAAGGCTATTAAAAGCGCGTAAAGCGCGATCAAAAGATCGGCCACAGAAATGCACCGGCCTCGGCATAAATCCGGCCCTACTCTTGCGTGGTACGATACCAGTTCACAAACTACGTTTGGCCCTGGACCACCACTTCTTGTTTGGTGTCGTCGAAGGTGACTCGCCGTCCGGTTTGAATGGCAGCGATGGTCATGCAAAGAGCGACGGAATGGCTGTACCCTGCTTCGATGTTGGCATTCGGCGTTTTGCGGCTTCGAACACATTCCATCCAATTGCGTACGTTTGCAGAAGTGTCGGCGTCGCCGCCAGTGCTTGCGCCCGTCGCGATGTGTCCTGGCGCACTTGTGAGCGACATTTTGGGCAACAGATTGGGCTGCATGTTCATTTCACTGGCGAATTCCTTCCTCAAGCCACCCTCGGGCGAAACGGTGCGCTTGTCGAGATCCAGCGTACCGCCGTTCGAGTAATAAAGCTCCTTCACTTCTCCGGCTTCGTTGGTCATTCGCGAAGAGTACACGACCTGAAAACCCTTTGAGGAATCATTTAGCGGGCCATAGTCAAATACCGCGGTCATGGTGTCCCAATTCTTCCGGCCATCATGCCAGTAATAAATTCCACCGTTGGCCACAACGCTGCGCGGCCGCGGCAGACCGGAGAACCAGTGCACGGTGTCAATCTGATGGACCATCCACTGGTCGGGAATTCCTGACGAAAGTGGCCAGAATAGGCGAAACTCCACATACTTGCGGGCATCAAACGGTTCGTAGGGTTGGTTCATGAGGAATCGCTTCCAGTCCACTTGCTCTTCGCGGAGGCCCGCGACCAGGGCGGGGCGGCGCCACCGGCCAGGCTGATTAACGTTCCAGGTCATCAGTACGGAGACGATGTCACCGAATTTCCCGCCGCGGATGTAGTCGTAGGCATTTTGATAAACGGGCGAACTGCGGCGCTGGGTACCAATCTGAACGACCTTCCCGGTTTCCTTCACCGCCTGGCGAATGGCTCGCGCATCGCTCATCGTGTGAGCCATTGGTTTTTCGATGTAAGCATCGCGGCCTGCGCGTACTGCTTCCACACCGTGTTGGGCATGCTGAAAATCCGCGGTAGCGATCATCACGGCGTCGACATCTTTGCGATCATACAATTCCTCGTTGTTGCGCACCGCGTCGATGGGCTTGCCAGCTAATGTGCTGATCTGGGCTTTGCCTTCCTCGCGGCGCTTGTCCCAGATGTCAGAGACAGCGACAAATTCAAAATTCAGCTCTTTGTAGTGTTCCAGGAATGCGGGTAGGAGGCTGGAACGAAAACGGTCTGAAAAGCCCACGACACCTACGCGTACGCGGTCATTTGCTCCGGCTACTCGTCCGTAGCTCGCTGCCGGCAAAATCGCTGCGCCCGCAAGACTTATACCTGCAGTCTTCAAGAATTCCCGGCGAGAACTATTTTCATTCGACATAATTGCCTCCCAAGCACTTACAACTCACCGCGTTTCAGTTGTTCCACTGCATAGTGGCACGCCCGGGCCGTCAATGCCATATATGTCAGAGAAGGATTCACGCATGAAGAAGAAGTCATGCAAGCGCCATCGGTAATGAATAGATTCTTTATATCGTGGCACTGGTTCCAAGAATTCAGCACGGAAGATTTTGAATCGCGGCCCATGCGCGCGGTACCCATCTCGTGGATAGAAAAGCCGGGAGGGTCGCTATCCAGGAACGGGCGAATCGAAACGGCACCCGCCGCGGAGAGCATCTCTGCCGCAGCGATGGACATATCTTTGCGCAGTGCAAATTCGTTCTCACCGAAGGCACAGTGAATCTTCAGCGTAGGGATGCCCCAAGCATCAACCTTGTTTTTGTCCAATTCAACAAGATTGTTGGGGCTGGGGAGGCATTCGCCGTAACCAGCGAAAGTAAATTGCCACGGGCCGGGCCTGCTGATGGCACGTTTGAACTCTGCGCCAAACTCGGTTTGCGATGCGCCACGGTCCCAGCCTTCGCGTTCAGCTTCGCCTTGAAATCCATAGCCGCGCAAAAAGGCGGGGTGTTTCTGCCGTACATTTCGAAAACGTGGCATGTAGACAATGTTAGGACGATTTCCAAAAGTAGCCTTATCTTCATTGCCGGGGAGAATTCCTCGGGCCCCTCCCCCTTTGATGTGATCCATCAGGTTGCGGCCAAGCTCGCCGGAAGAATTGGCCATGCCGGTGGGAAATTCGGGGGTTGCCGAATTCAGGAGAATACGGGTGGATTCCAGCGTCGAGGCGCATAAGAACACCAGCGGGGCCTGGAATTCGAGGGTGGTGCGGGATTGTGAATCAATGACGCGCGCACCGGTGATTTTGCGTGAAACGGCGTCGAAGATCAGGCTGTGCACGGTGCTGAAGGGACGCAGAGTCATTTTGCCGGTAAGTTCAGCTGCAGGGAGCGTGGCGTTGACGCTGCTGAAGTACGACTTGGTGATACAACCGCGCTCGCAAGGACCGCAATAATGACAGGCGGCGCGGCCGCGATGAGCCTGCGTCAATACGGCCACGCGCCCGATGGTCAGAGTTCGCTCTGGACCAAAATGTTTTACCACGGATTTCTGCACCACCTGCTCGGCGCAATTCATTGGCATCGGCGGAAGGAACTTACCATCTGGCAAATGGGGCAAGCCGAGCGCTTCTCCGGAGATGCCGACGAAGTCTTCGACGTAGTCGTACCACGGACCGAGGTCGGCGTAGCGGATTGGCCAGTCGACGGCGATCCCTTCGCGAAGGTTGGCGGTAAAGTCCAGATCGCTCCAGCGATAGCATTGCCGGCCCCACACGATGGAGCGACCACCAACTTGCCGGCCGCGAATCCAGCGAAACGGTTTATCGGGATCGGTGGTGTACGGATGTTCGGTATCCTTTACAAAAAATTGGGAGTTGGGCTCCTCACAGGCGTAGCACAAGCTTTGAATCGGGCGTTCCGCTTGCAGTTTCTTGCGGTCGCGCATGCCGCGAAACGGCATGTCCCATGACGGGACGTGTTCGACGTAGTCTTTGTCGGGATCGATTGGACGCCCAGCCTCGAGCACCAGAGTTCGTAGTCCTTTCTCGCACAATTCTTTGGCGGCCCAGCCTCCGGTTATGCCAGAGCCGATGACGATGGCGTCGTATTTCGTTACGGCCACGTTCAGGAGCCCTTTCCCGGATCGTGGTCAGCTATTGGCACACAACCATCGAATCGGCCTGGAATAAGTTCTTCGTGCAGTTGCTGGGTGAAGCCGATTTCTGAACTGAAATAGCCAGTTAAAGTGAGGTCGCGAAACATAAAGTAAAAATTCTGGTCGGGCTCGGCGGCCGATCCACGATAGCCGACGGGAGCTGAGCTTAGCGCGCTCTTTTCCTTGGCCATCTGCTCGCCCAGGGCGCGGAGGACCTCGGACTGCTGCTGCGCTGTCGCGTCTGCAAAATTCTTGTTGAACGCTGATTGCGTGCGCAAGTCCACGTTGGCAAGGCCGGCGAGAAAGATCGTGCGTTCTTCTTCGGTATACCAATCGGCTACGATCAGATCGATGAATTCGTTGACGCGTGCTGCCTTCGCGCCCGGAGTGTTGGTTTCTGGGAGAATGTGTTCTGCCATGGCAGTTACGGTTGCGTCCTGATGAGCATCGAATATTTTCAGTCTTGGGGTACCGGCAAGACTGGCGTGAATGCCACGGAAAATGGCGAACGATTTATAGGGGACGAGCGGGAGGGCGGAGCCTAGTGCAAGTAGTTTTACAAGTTTGCGGCGATCCACCAAACCCTCCTCACCTCCGACCGAGACTACTATGTCAAAAACAGATTAGAAACGAAAAAATGAGGCAGAGTCGCGACCATTTGAGTAAAGTGAGGTCGCCAGAAGATTGTCTTAAAAGAGAGGTCTGCCATGCAATTCAACCGAAGGAAATTTCTCGCCACGAGCGGGATGAGCTTGGCGTGGACGCGTTTGAGCTGGGCGGCAGAGCAACACAAGTTACCCCTGGCATTCTCCACGCTGGCCTGTCCGGATTGGGAATGGAAGAAGATCCTGGATTTTGCAGAAGCGAACAAATTCGCCGCGATTGAACTGCGCGGCTTGATGGGCACAATGGATCTACCGTCGCGCCCTGAATTTGCGGTCGAACAGCTCGCCAAAACAAAACAGGACATTGCCGCACACGGATTAAAGATTGCGTGTGTAAGCAGTTCTTCCGCGATGCATGAGCGTGATCCTGAAAAGCGTGAGAAATCGTTGACAGATGCCCGGCGATTCATCGATCTGGCCGCGGGACTGAACTCACCGTACGTCCGCGTTTTCGGAAACGAGATCAAAGGTCCAAAACAAGAAGTAATCGCACGGGTATCGGCGGGTATGAAAACGCTGGCGGATTACGCGGGCCCGCGCGACGTGACGGTCATTCTCGAATCGCACGGTGATTTCACAGACTCGTCTACGTTGAAAGAGGTGTTGACACGAGCGGACTCGCCAAACGCGGCGTTGCTCTGGGACGCGCACCATACCTATGCCGCATCGCACGAAGAACCTGAGTATACCGTCGAGCAATTGGGGAAGTGGATCCGGCACACGCATCTGAAGGATTCTGTTGCCGATGCCGACGGCAAGGATAGGAAATACGTTCTCACCGGTAAGGGGGATGTACCCATCGAGCGACAAGTTAAAGCGTTGCGAAAGATCAATTATGGGGGCTATTTTTGCTTTGAGTGGGAGAAAGCCTGGCACCCGGAGTTGATGGACTCCTCGTTAGCGATTCCTGACTACCTGCGAGTGGTGAGCGGGTATCTCGGGAAAGCGCCAGGAAGATCCTGACCTGTCCTTCGACAGGCCGAACGATTTGATGAATCTCCGGAACGGTTTATTGTTCAAGCTGCTGATATAAAGCAGGTTAAGCGGCCGCCGCCGTGGCTTGGTGACCCCTGACAGGGCGCCCCGCCTGTAGCGCCGCAGAGGTTGAACGGGGAACTGGCCACAGTCATGACAAAATCTCCACCAGACTTGTGTTTCTAGCCGGGATTCTGATTCTTCGCGTGGCGTCCTGTCCAGGCACGTGCTGCCTTTCTTGACTTGGATGAAAATGAACCCAATAATGGATGTGCATGAATATTTGCGCCGGAGGGGCAGATCACATGTTCCTTGACGTGAAGGACCTCGCGGTCCGAAAGATACAGATCCGCAAGAATTATGCGGCCGGCAGCATTGACTACGGGATAAGCGAAGTAAAGCAGGCGGGTCCGCTCGAAGTAACCGCAACGGCGGAGTTGCTTGAAGGTCAGATCCGGGTTGCCGGCATGCTGGAAACCAAGGTTGAGATGGTTTGCGCACGCTGCCTGGAACCGGTGATCGAAGAGGTACGTCGGGACTTCGACCTGTACTATCAACCGCTTCCGAGGGGTACGAAACCGGAAGAAGAGCGGTTGAAAGACGACGATACGGATATTGGATTTTTTGTAGGAGAGGGCTTGTTCCTGGTGGATATACTGAAGGAGCAGGTATTACTGTCCTTGCCGATGAAAGTGATTTGCCAGAGCGATTGCCGGGGATTGTGCGCCAGTTGTGGCGCCAACCTTAACCACGAAGAGTGCCGGTGTGAAACCCATCCTGCAGACCCGCGTCTGGCTCCCCTCGCAAGGTTGAAGCAGGACTGGCTCAAGAAACAATAGATTTCCGGGCGGAAAGCCCATAGAATCCGACCTTGTTCGGAATGGCGGCGTGTGTAGCCACGAATAAGGCGTAAACGAGGAGTAAGCAATGCCTAATCCAAAACGACGACATTCCAAGAGGCGGACAAGTACGCGCCGTGCACACGACCATCTAACCGGTCCGGCACTGGCGAAGTGCCCAAACTGCCACGAAATGAAGCAGCCTCATCAAGTCTGCCCGAACTGTGGTCATTACAAGGGCAAGGCCGTCAAAGAATCTGCTTAGTATCCGGCCGTGGTAGATACCTGTTTGTCGCTCCAACCATCGAAGTGGTGGCCCGTCTAACAGAGTTGCGATTCGGCACAATTTGCACTGTGCCCTCCCGATCTTGACAGGAGAAGAGTTACTTCGACGAATTCCGCCATTCCCCCAGGTGGCAGCGGCTCGCCGGAAAATCAACTCATGATCACCATCGCAGTCGACGCCATGGGCGGAGACCACGCTCCCCGTCCTGAAGTGGAAGGGAGTGTGCTGGCAGCACGCGAATACGACGTGCGAATACTGCTGGTGGGACAGACTGACGCAATTCGTCCGCAGCTTGGGAAGCTCGGCAAGTCGAGCCGGCAGATTGAAATTGTTGAAGCGAGCGAAGTCATCACCATGGAAGACCATCCGGCGCAGGCTTTCCGTCGCAAGAAGAACAGTTCGGTGCACGTAGCGGCTCGGTTAGTTAAGGATGGCGTTGCGGATGGATTTGTAAGCGCCGGAAACACAGGCGCGGTCATGACCACGGCGAAGGTCATTCTCGGAACACTGGAGTCCGTGGACCGCGTTGCGCTTGCCGCTCCGTTTCCAAACGCCAAGGGTGGGGTATCGGTGCTGCTGGATGTGGGCGCCAACGTGGATTCAAAGCCGGACCACTTACTGCAATTCGGCGTAATGGGAGAGATTTATTATCGATTGACGTTCGGCAGCCGGAAGCCGCGAGTAGGATTGCTCTCAATCGGTGAAGAAGAGATCAAGGGCAACGAATTGACCCGCGCCGTGTACGAACGCTTTAAGAGTTTGCCAGTGCAATTTGTGGGCAACGTGGAAGGCGGCGATTTATTTTCGGGCAAAGTAGATGTAATTGTTTGTGATGGGTTTGTAGGCAATATCGCACTGAAGATTTGTGAAAGCCTGGCGATGGAGATCGTAAAGTTCTTGAGGAAGACGTATAAGAGTTCGTGGTCGTCGCAGCTTGGATACATTTTTTCAAAGGGTGCCTTTAAAGGAATAAAACAGACCATGGATTATGCCGAATACGGCGGAGCACCTTTGTTGGGTGTTCGAGGCGTCTGCGTTATAGCGCATGGCCGCTCCAACGCCAATGCGATAAAGAATGCAATTCGCGTTGCTGCGGGGCTTGCCAGAGCGCGGGTGAATGAAAAAATTGAGCAAGAGCTCTCCCTGACGCAGGTCAATGCGTGATGTCGGGAGAGGGGAGCAGAGTATGGGTAAAGTAGCGTTTGTTTTTCCGGGACAGGCCTCGCAGTACTCCGGGATGGGTAAGGAACTAGCGGAAAGATATCCGGTTGCACGTGCCGTATTTGACGAGGCCGACAAGGCACTCGGATTTTCCATTTCCAAGATTTGTTTTGAGGGTACCGAAGATGAACTGAAACTGACTGCCAACACGCAACCGGCGATCCTCTCGGTTTCTGTGGCTGCGTTTCGGGTGCTTGCGGAGAAAGGCATTTTTCCGGACTACGTCGCGGGGCACAGCCTGGGGGAGTATTCGGCGTTGGTTGCAGCGGGGGGATTGAACTTCACCGATGCAGTGCGACTGGTGCACAAGCGCGGCACGTATATGCAAGAGGCGGTGCCCGCAGGACAAGGGGCAATGGCCGCGATTCTCGGAATTTCGCCAGCGGTGGTGCAAGATGCCTGCAAGCGCGCGGCTGAAGGCGAGATTTGTTCAGCGGCGAACCTGAATTCGCCAGAACAGACGGTGATTTCGGGCCACGCCAACGCCATCAAGCGCGCCGTAGAAATTGCGTCCCAATCCGGGGCGAAACGCGCGGTGATCCTGCCGGTTTCTGCGCCATTCCATTGTGCACTAATGATGCCCGCGCAGGAAAAGCTGGAAAAGGACCTGCAGGCTACGAAATTCTCGGACTTGCAGACTCCTTTGGTGACGAATGTGGATGCCGATAGTATCCGCAAGGGTGAAGAGGCAAGCCAGGCCCTGGTCCGCCAAGTTTGCATGCCTGTGCTTTGGGAAGGGTCTATGCGGTTCCTGCTCGACGAAGACGTACGGACGTTTATTGAAGTCGGGCCAGGGCGCGTATTGACCGGCATCATGCGGCAGATTGAGCGCTCGGTGACAACGTTGAACGTGGAAGACGAAAAAAGCCTGAACGCGACGATTGAAAAAATTGTTGCCGCCAAGATCGACGCGGCTTAGAGAATGCGTATGTGCAGGGCTTTAGCTCGGCCAATCGAACAAAATCTAAATCAGGTGGAACGATGTTCAGCTTGAAAGATAAAGTGGCTTTGGTCACTGGCGCCTCTCAAGGCATCGGGCGCGACACGGCACTGGCGCTGTCCGAAGCCGGAGCAAAAGTCGCCCTTGCGGCCCGTAATGAGGAGAAGTTGAGCGAGTTGGCGAAGGAAATTGCGGCGAAGGGCGGCCAAGCTCTTGTTGTAAAGATGGATGTGGCCGACACAGAACAGATCAAGGCGGGATTTAGAGTGGTCCTCGAGAAATTCGGGAAACTGGATATTCTCGTTAACAATGCGGCTATCACTCGTGATGGACTGGCACTGCGAATGAAATCCGACGATTGGGACGCGGTGTTGCGTACGAACCTGACGGGCGCGCACCTGTGCATTCAGCAGGCGTTGGGTGTGATGATGAAGGCCAGAGCAGGCCGGATCATCAACATTTCCTCGGTGGTCGCTCACACCGGAAATCCAGGGCAAGCAAATTATGTCGCAGCCAAGGCTGGGCTGATTGGTCTGACCAAGTCGATTGCCATGGAAATCGCCTCGCGAAATATTACCGTAAATGCTGTTGCGCCGGGATTTGTCGAATCACCGATGACAGACGTTTTGCCCGATAAGGTAAAAGAGGAGTTGAAAACACGAATCCCTCTGGGCCGCATGGGCGTTGGGAAAGACATTGCCGCGGCCATCATATTTCTGGCCAGTGACGAAGCCGGGTATATCACCGGGCACGTGCTGGATGTAAACGGTGGCATGTACCTGGCGTAAGTAGTCTTTCCAATTTATTTTGCAGATATTTTCTAGATATAAAATCTGCGTTTTCAGACCAACGTGGAGACATTTCAAACTGACATACACCGATTGGCGCATGCCGTCGCTGCGATATAACGAGAAAATCGCCTGGAACGGCGGCGATCGAGTCCGGAAGCGTTTTGGCAGTACGATTGAAACAGAAATGGCAATCCTTTGGGTTGGTTTTCGAATCGACTTGGCGAATCGAATCTTCCTGGCGCTCTCCGGGGCTCGGAGCTGATCGGAGTGGCTGGTTTGCTCTTCAGGAAAGGGCAAAGAGAAGCGCACAAAGGGTTGCTGGTGGGCCGGGACGATCGGTCTCAATCAAAATCGCGGGTGTCGGGCGGCGACTGGTTGAGAAAATGATTGCACAAGCAGGCGAGCGAATTGGGTAAATCCAGTTGGCGGTTGTCAGCGAAAACGAAGTAGCGCGACAGCTGTATGCCAGCATTGGGTTCGTGGACAATAGGCTTGAGCGGAAGGCCCTCCAGTAAAATGGCCGCAATTAGGACGAGGTGTTCATGGCCAAGCACCCTAGACCCGACTGAATTTGGGCCGAATCAATTGGTTGAAAAAGTTGACCTTGCCGCTCAGGCTCAATAGAATGGCAAGGTTGCCTAGCAAGGGAAAAAAGCTATAGTTTGGCCGACCGCCGAATTAGAAGCAGTGCGAAACCAGAAAGCGATTTAAGGTCGCGGAGGAATGGGTATGGCAAGCGTGGAAGAACGCGTAAAGCAGATTATCGTCGAGCAACTAGGTGTGGATGAGGCCGAAGTCACCCCGACCGCTTCCTTCGTGGACGACCTCGGAGCCGATTCGCTCGACCAGGTGGAATTGGTCATGGCATTCGAAGAAGCGTTTGGGATCGAAGTGCCCGACGAGGACGCTGAAAAGATGACCACCGTGAAGGACGCTGTCGAGTACATTGACAAGCATTCCAAAGGCAAGTAAGCCTCACGCAAATCCTCGTACGAAGGAGCAAGAGAGTTGACTCGCCGAGTAGTTGTTACAGGCGTTGGATTGGTCTGCGCACTGGGTATTGGGACCGAGGAAAGCTGGAAAAACCTCGTCGCAGGCCAAAGCGGCGTTGGACACATCACGCATTTTGATACCACGGATTTTGACTGCAAGATTGCCGGTGAAGTAAAGAACTTCGACCCCTTCCTGTGGATCGAAAAAAAAGAATTAAAAAAGATGGGCCGGTTCATTCAAATTGCTCTTGCAGGCGCGGACTTTGCCATCAAGATGTCAGAATGGAAACCGGAGCATTCCGATCTTGACGAAGTTGGCGTGTATGTGGCGTCAGGAATAGGCGGGTTCGACATCATCGAGCGCGAACATATCAAGCTGATGCAGGGCGGTCCCGGCAAGATTTCTCCCTTCTTTATTCCTTCGGCGATTGTGAATCTCGCCTCCGGACATATTTCGATTCGTTATGGAGCCCGCGGTCCAAATTCGGCGACAGCAACGGCTTGTTCCGCTTCCGCCCACGCGATTGGTGATTCCTTTAAAATTATAGAACGCGGTGCCGCGGAAATGATGATCTGCGGCGGAACCGAAGCCACGATCACGCCGATGGGTATTGGCGGATTTGCTTCCATGCGCGCGCTTTCCACGCGGAACGATGATCCTGGGAGAGCGAGCCGGCCATTTGATGTAGGCCGCGACGGATTTGTTGTCGGCGAAGGAACTGGCATCCTGATTTTGGAATCGTTGGAGCATGCCACCAAGCGAAACGCTCCCATACTGGCGGAAATTGTTGGCTACGGCATGAGTGGGGACGCTTATCACATTACGCAACCCGCCGAAAATGGTGATGGAGCCTTCCGCGTAATGAGAGCAGCATTAAAAGACGCGAAGATTTCAGCTGGCGACATCGGTTACGTGAATGCGCATGGAACTTCTACGCCGATTGGCGACGTAATCGAAACCACGGCGATGAAGCGCTTGTTCGGCGAGCGCGCCACTGCAAAGAAATTGCCGGTAAGTTCCACGAAATCCATGACTGGACATCTGCTGGGCGGAGCAGGTGGTTTGGAAGCCGGAATCAGCGTGATGGCTCTCCGCGACCAGATTTTGCCTCCCACAATCAATCAGGAGTCTCCGGATCCGTTGTGCGATCTGGACTACGTGCCCAATGTTGCGCGCAAAGCTACAGTGGACTACGCGCTCTCGAATTCGTTCGGATTTGGCGGCACCAATGCCGCGTTGATTTTCAAGCGCTGGACCGGCAAGTAGTTCAGCCGCGTTGAGCGCGCGAAATCTTGATTGTCATTCTGAGGCCCGGATTCCCACTTGGACCAAAGAAACTCGACGACACGGATGAGCCGGGCATATCCGAACGTGAGATCCTTCGCTCCATTCAGAATGACAGGCAGACCCCAAGTTAGCCCCGACGGAAGGAAAATCCCGTGAAGATCGTCGTTTGCATCAAGCAGGTTCCCGCCAAAGATGCGCCGCTGGCCATCGACGGGAGCTGGATTAAAGAATCAGACATCGGGTTTGAGATGAATGAGCCAGATTCGTACGCGCTCGAAGAGGCCCTCCGTCTGAAGGAAAAACACGGAGGAGAAGTGATCGCGCTTTCGTTTGGACCGGAGCGCGTGAAACAAACGATCAAGGAAGCGCTGGCCAAGGGCGCGGATCGTGCAATCCACATCTCCGATGACCAGTTTGCGCGACTGGATCCACTAGGCACGGCGAAGGTTCTGGCCGCTGCAATCTCAAAAGAACAATACGACTTGGTGCTGACTGGATTGCAGAGCGATGATCACGGCTTTGGCCAAACTGGCGTTCTCCTGGCGGGGTTGCTGAACTTGCCGCATGCAACGATCATCATGCAGATCGAGATTCAAGACGGAAAAATGAAACTGAAACGAGAGCTGGAAGCCGGCTGGTTCCAGTGGATTGAATGTCCATTGCCGGCCGTTCTTTCGATCCAGTCGGGTATTAATAAAGTGCGATACGCCACTTTGAAGGGCATCATGGCGGCGAAAAAGAAGGAAATTGCCACCATCACGCGAGAATCACTAGGTGTTTCCGTGGAATTGACGCAGAAGATCGAAAAGATTTACGTGCCGGTAAAAACGAAAAAGACAGAATTCCTCACCGGGACGCCGAAAGAAGTGGCTGCGAAGCTGGTTGACAAGTTGAAGTTTGAAGCGCGGGTGCTCTGACCATGAAGATTCTAGTGATTACGGAGCAGCGGCAGGGAAAAGTTAACGCCACCAGTATTGAAACGTTGGTGGCCGCACAGCAGATTGCTGCGGCAAGTTCCGGTAGCGTTAGTGCTGTGGTTATCGGCAAACTGGTTTCGGGCGCGGCTGATGAACTCGCGTCTAAGAACGTGGCCGAAGTACTACTCGTCGAACATGACTTGCTGGATGCTTATACACCGGACGGTTACTGCCTGGCCCTGAGGCAGGTGATCGAAGCGGCTAAGCCCGACCTTGTGCTTCTTCCGCACACCTACCAGGTGCGCGATTTTGCGCCAATTTTGGCAGCCAAGCTCGACAAAGGAATGGTGGGGGATTGCATCGGGTTCCGCCGCGAGGGCGGCAAACTGATTTTTGTCCGCCAGATGTTTCAGGGGAAAACCGCGGCCGATGTCACTTTTGCAGGATCAGCGCCATGGTTTGCTTCGTTTCAGTCTGGCGCCTTTCGCGCGGACTTGTTAGCGGCGCATCCCGGTGGCAAAGCGCCTGTCAATGCTGTAACAGTTCATCTGTCAGCCGAGCAGATCCGCACGAAGCCGCTAGAACTGTTTAAAGAAGCTAAATCGGCGGTTGATTTGACACAGGCGCCGCTGATTGTGGCCATTGGACGCGGAATCAAGGCGCCGGAGAATATCGTTCAAGCGGAGGCTCTTGCTAAGGCTATCGGCGGCGAACTTGCGGCTTCACGCCCGATTTGCGACGAAGGATGGCTGCCAATGGAACGACAGATCGGCAGTTCAGGCCAGACCGTTGCGCCAAAACTTTATCTCGCGCTGGGCATCAGTGGCGCGATCCAGCACGTCGTTGGCATGAAAGGTTCCCGCACGATCGTGGCGGTGAACAAAGACCAGAACGCGCCAATATTTGAAATCGCGGACTATGGCGTGGTCGCGGATATTTTTGAGATCATGCCGGCCCTGACAGAAGAGCTGCAGAAAGCGAAGTAGCTCGGCGAGATTCTTCAAACACTTGTTTGGTAGAATATCGGCCATGGCCATTCAACGCGAACAGCTGGAAGCCGATGTCCTGATTGTCGGCGCGGGCCCTGCCGGTTTGAGCTGCGCGCTCCACCTTGCCAATCTAATCAAGGAACACAATGCCAGCGGGGCGCAACCCGAGCTATCCGCAGAGAACATCTATGTACTGGAGAAGGGGCGCGACATCGGGGCGCACCAACTTTCCGGCGCGATTATGAATCCCAAAGCGCTCGCCGAGCTGATTCCGGATTTCGAGAAATCCGCACCGCTGGACACCCCGGTTACCGATTCCGCCGCGTTGATCTTCACGGAAAAGTCGGCGATACGTATTCCGGTCACACCCCCGCCGTTTAATAACACTGGCAATTACGTTGTTTCGCTCAACAAATTGGCGAAATGGATGGGAGGTCTGGTCGAAGCCGCCGGCGTCAATGTCTTTAAGGAATTTGGCGGGGCTGAATTGATTTACGACGGCGAGGGGATTGCTGGAGTCATCACCGAAGACAAGGGCTTGGACAAAGACAGGCAAGCCAAAGGCGAATTTCACTCCCGGGCTACGAATTGCGCGCGAAAGTTACGGTTCTGGCGGAAGGAACGCGCGGATCGCTCACGAAGCAGTTGGTCGAGTAAAAAACATCTCGATAACCTTAATCCGCAAAGTCTACGGGATTGGTATCAAGGAATTGTGGGATGTGCAGCCGGGCAAGATGAAGCCCGGATTTGTGGCGCACACACTGGGTTGGCCCATCTCCACTCAAACATGTACGGTGGCGGCTGGATTTACGGCCTCTCCAACAATCGCGTGTCGATTGGACTGGTAATTGCCCTCGAGTATGAAGATCCACGCTTCGATCCGCACGCCGCATTTCAGACCTGGAAGACGCATCCCTACCTCCGCGAAATTCTCGATGGCGGAAAGTTGGTTCGCTATGGCGCAAAGTCTCTGCCCTATGGCGGATGGTACGCCATGCCGCAAAATTATGTGGATGGAGGACTGATTGTCGGTGATTCCGGTAGTTTTCTTGATTCGCAGAGGTTGAAGGGCATTCACCTGGCGATCAAGAGCGGGATGCTCGCGGCAGAAACCATTTTCGTGTCATTGAAAAAAGAGGAGTACTCGGCAAATACGCTGAAGCTGTACAAGGAAAAAATTGACCAGAGCTACATTAAAGAAGAGCTTTGGAAGGTGCGCAATTTCCATCAGTCTTTTCGTACCGGCATGCTGAGCGGTTTATTTCATGCTGGATTGCAGCAGTTGACAGGCGGCCGCGGCCTGATCGATCCAATGCGCGTCCATCCGGGTCACGAAGCGTATGGGAAAATTCACGATGGGCCCGCACCAGGTCGATTTAAAGGTGATGGCAAACTCACATTCGACCGACTTACCGACGTCTATCATTCCGGCACTCGGCATGATGACGATCAGCCATGCCATCTGAAGGTCCACGATCTGAGTATCTGTGCAATGCGTTGCGTGGAAGAGTATGGAAATCCCTGCCAGTATTTCTGCCCGGCGGCCGTGTACGAGATGGTGAAGGAAGGTACTGACCAGAAACTGAAAATCAATGCCGCCAATTGCGTGCACTGTAAGACGTGTGACATCGCCGATCCCTACCAGATTATCGACTGGGTCGTCCCCGAGGGCGGCGGCGGTCCCAACTACGAAGGAATGTAAACTTAGTTGGGCAAGAGTCCGTAAACATCTAACTCTCCGGGAATTGTGGTGGTGCTGGCGGTACCGCCAGTGTTGTTCCCGCGTGTCCCGATATAGACCTTTCCATTCGCGATCGTGGGTACAGTGAATTTCACGGGGTTGCCCGCCTTGTCGCGACTCGCAGCGGCTAGTGAGGAGTTCCAAAGTTCCGTGTTCACGTTGGTAGCGTCGAAGGCATGCAAGGTCGCAGCGCCGCACGAGGGAGCTTGTTCTGTGCAATAACTTGAGTTGTCCAGTGCCCAGACGATACCGTTTGAAGCCGCGCCGGTCGATGTAACCGAGGGCGTTGCGCCGGGGAAACCGAAACTATGGCCGGAGGAGTGAACGGAACTGGTGCCGAAAAGCCCAGTTGTTGCATTGAAGCTGTATTGCTTGAGGGGGCCTCCAACCCCAGCCAGATACAGATTGCCATTCCAGAATGCACTTGTGGCGAAAATGCCTTGGGAGAAATTGAGGGATTGCACCACGTTGTTCAGGGTTGTGCTGTAGTGGCCCATATTGTCGCGGTTGAGCAAGAACAGCGTACCAGCCTTCCCCCCACCGATGAGCAGATGGGGAACGGGTGCACCAGGCTGGTCCACAAGGATGGCAGCGCCTCCCGAGCCATGATCTGTATCGTTTGAGTTGAGACTCGATTGATTCGAAGGAGTGAAATAATCTGTCACGGATAAACCTGTAGCGGTGCTCAACTTCACGGTGGAATCGCCGTAGCTTAAGCCCCCGCTATTGGCATCGAACGAGCCATTGCCGGTCAGAAAATAAAGATTATTGCTGGAATCTGCAGCAGGTGCCCCACCACTCATCCAGATGCCACCGCGGGATTGCGGGAAACCACTGACTGCGTTCGGTGTGCTGTTCCATACCGCACTTGGAGCGGACGCAAGATTGTTGGCGCTAAAGCCGATCACCCACCCGTGGTACGGATCGTTGTCTCCGTGGGAAGCCCAGGAGATGTAGACCATGCCGTTTACGAGAGCTAGGCCAGGCCTCTGATTTTCTCGCAATGGGTCGAACGGGACGTTACCACCGCTGGAGCCGTCTCCGTTGCCGGGAACCTTGATGGAGCTATCCATAATTGCGGGACCACCAAATTTTTCCGTTCCATCGATCAGGCTGAGACCATGCAGTCGTTGATGACAGGATGAAGAGGGTGTGCACGAAGTGCCGCTGTCCTTGGACTTGCTGACGACATAGAGCGTTTGCGTAGAGGTGTCAATGACGGGCGTCCCTACAATGCCGATGTCCGGCTGAATGTCGCCGGTGCTTACGTCGCTGTCGCTGACATAGGTTTCTCCCGTTTTGAGCAGCGATTGGTGCCAGTAGGTGTGGCAAGGGCTGATGTCGGCATCGAAGGCGTATACGCTATCATGCGATGTGGCAACGAACACGACGTTGTGCGTTCCGAGGGAAATGTTCAGATTGGCAACCCATAGCGGCTGGGCGTAAACGGCTCCGTCTACAGCGCACGAAAACAATTTTCCAAAAGTGGCGGTGGCCACATTCGATGTCGTTAAAGCGTATTCTTTTGGGTTCACGCCGTCACGGGAGAGATTATTGTGATAAGTGGAAATCGCCGACAAATCGGTTACCCCGATCGTTGCAGAAGCGGATTTTGTGCTGTCGGCAACGCTGGTTGCCGTAATGGTGTAAACGCCGGCGGACGAAGCGCTGAACGAGCTAGCGGTAGTAGTTTGCCCGGTTACTGTTCCCGCGGTCGCTGACCACGAGACGCCTGCACTCCCGACATCGTTTGAAACGACGGCGGTGAAACGGAGAGACTGATTCAGGGTGAGGCCGCCACGCTTGGGAGTAATCGAGACGCTGATATTTGAGGTCGAGCTGATCGTAAGCGTAAGGTTCACAGTTTTTGATTGGGCGGGAATGCTGGAATCTGTGAGGTTAAAGGTGAGCGGGGTGTTGGCAACCGATACGGTCGGCGTCCCGGTAATTGCGCCTGTCGATGCATTGAGATTCAAGCCTGTTGGAAGTGTTCCGCTGGTCAACGTCCACGTGTACGGAGTAGTGCCACCGGTTGCCGCCAGGGTCGCGCTGTAAGCCGTTCCGTTCTGGCCGTTCGGAAGCGAAGTGGTTGCAATGGCAAGAGTCGCAGGTGAAATCGTAAGTGCGAGGTTTACAGTTTTTGATTGGGCGGGACTGCCTGAGTCCGTAACTTTGAAAGTAAGTGGAGTGTTGGTGACAGTGCTGGTTGGCGTGCCGCCAATGACACCTGTCGATGCATTGAGATTCAAGCCTGTCGGAAGCGTGCCGCCGGTCAAGGTCCACGTGAACGGAGTGGTGCCACCGGTCGCCAAAAGTGTGGTGCTATACGCAGTTCCATTTTGGCCATTGGGGAGAGAAGTCGTAGAAATGGCCAGTGTTGCTGGTGCAATCGTCAGGGTAAGGTTCACCGTTTGCGCATGGGCAGGAATGCTCGTATCCATCACCTTGAATGTGAGTGGAGTACTTGAAACGGATACTGTTGGTGTCCCCGAAACGACGCCCGTAGATGAATTCAACGTCAATCCGGAGGGTAGCGTGCCACTGGTCAAATTCCAGGTGTAGGGAGTGGTGCCGCCAGTTGCAGCCAGCGCTGTGCTGTACGCTGTGCCGATCTGCCCAATTGGTAAAGACGTAGTGGATATCACGAGTGTTGCGGGAGCGATAGTCAGTGTGAGATTGGTCGAATCGGTCAGGGCAGGAGCGGAGGAATCGGTCACTCTAAATGTGAGCGCCAGATTTGTAATGACTGCGGAAGGAGTGCCGGTGATAGCCCCGGTAGATGCATTGAGGTTCAATCCGGTTGGCAATGTGCCACTGGTTAATGACCACGTGTACGGGGTAATGCCACCAATGGCTGCAAGCGTGTCGCTGTAAGCGACGCCCGCCTGACCGTTAGGCAAGGATGAGGTGGTTATTACGAGAGCGGCCGATGAAACCGTGAGGGTTAGATTGACGCTCTTTGTGAGTGCCGGCGCCGAGGAATCGGTCAGCTTAAATGTGAGTGCGGTGTTTGAAACGGACACAGTGGGCGTGCCGCTAACGGTGCCCGCGGTCGAATTCAGAGTTAATCCCGTAGGTAGGGTGCCGCTTGTGAGAGTCCATGAATAGGGAGTTGTCCCGCCAATGGCAGTGAGCGTCGCAGTGTAAGCGGTATTGAGTTGGCCGTTAGGTAAAGATGTCGTGGTGATTTGCAGCGGTGCGGGAGAGATGGTCAGCGTAAGATTCACAGTCTTTGACAGCGCCGGGCTACTCGAGTCTGTGACTTTGAATGAAAGCGGAGTGTTTGTCACCGACTGAGTTGGCGTACCGGCGATGGCCCCGCTGGATGCGTTGAGACTCAAACCCGTTGGTAGAGTCCCGCTGATCAACGCCCAAGCGTACGGAGTTGCACCGCCCGTTGCCAGGAGAGTGGCACTGTAGGCCGTACCAATTTGTCCATTCGGCAGAGAATTTGTGGAGATCTGAAGAGTCGCGGGAGAAATCGTCAAGTTAAGATTCACGGTTTTAGACTGAGCAGGGCTGCCGGAGTCCATGACTTTGAAGGTCAAGGGCGTGCTTGCCACCGACACTGTGGGCGTACCGCTGATGGAGCCAGTGGAAGAATTCAGGGTTAATCCACTGGGTAGTGTGCCGCTCGTTAAACTCCAGGAGTACGGCGTTGCGCCGCCAGCTGCAGCGAGAGTTGCATTGTAAGCCGTGCTGACCTGCCCGTTCGGTAGCGTTGTTGTGCTAATGGACAAAGTTGCTGGAGAAATTGTTATGTTGAGATTTGTAGTCGTCGACTGCGCTGGGACGCTGGA
This sequence comes from Candidatus Acidiferrales bacterium, assembly GCA_963741165.1. Lineage (GTDB taxonomy): Bacteria > Acidobacteriota > Terriglobia > Acidiferrales > UBA7541 > Acidiferrum. The sequence goes on from CAVUHB010000010.1 coordinate 401,802, forward strand.
ATCTGTGACCTTAACTGTAAGGGATGCGTTTGTCACGGCCACGGTAGGGGTTCCCGAGATTGCACCGGTGGACGAATTCAGCGTTAGTCCGGAGGGAAGTGTCCCGCTTGTGAGCACCCACGTGTAAGGCGTAGCGCCTCCCGTTGCGACCAGTGTTGAACTATACGCCATGCCAATTTGTCCGCTCGGTAGAGACGTAGTGGTGACGGCCAAGGTGGCTGAAGAAATGGTAAGCGTAAGGCTGACCTGCTTCACTTGTGCGGGGCTGCCTGAATCCGTGATCTGAACTGTCAACGGCGTAGCGGTTGCGATGGCAGTAGGCGTCCCAGAAATGGCGCCAGTGGAAGCATTCAGACGCAAGCCAGCCGGCAGGGTTCCACTCGCGAGTGACCAGGAGTAAGGGATGGTGCCGCCGCTTGCTGATAATGTGGTGCCATACGCGCTGCCCACCTGGCCTTCTGGTAAAGAGTTTGTGGAGATGGCCAGAGCAGAAGGGGGATTTCCACCGCCACCCCCACTATTTCCAGCGCTTGCGCATCCAGAAAGAATGAGAGCAAAAATAATCAAGACTGAAGCGAAGTTTGGCTTCGAGAGGAACTCAGGATAGGTCAGGCGCATCGACGAAGAAGTCTCCCCACTGGCAATGTCCACAGAATATCCACCGGGGCGTGGAATCGGGGATCAGGCCCAGAAAGCTATTGATAGAATTTAGCATTGAAGGCGAATTCCACAAATAGTACTGGCCGCGAGGTATTAATGGTGAGAATCGCGGGGTAGTGCACCCGGATAATGCTAAGAACTTGGGGACCAGAGCTTACGGAAATAAGTGCGTACGCGGTTCCACGTCGTGTCTTGGGCCGGTTTGGTTTTCGCCGGCTCACTCTTCAGCGTGTCGGCGGGTGAAGGAGTAGATTGGGCCACGAGGGGATCGCCTTCCACTTTTCCTTGAAAGATCAGGGTAGGGCGAACACGGACACGTCTTACCAAAATGATGAGATTTGGATCGAATTCCGTCTGTGTTTTCTTTGACGCGTCATATTGCAGCGGCGGCATGAAGACCTGGTACACCGGTTCAATCTTTTCTTCGGCGACTGGCGCAGAATCGGGTGGCGTGGCTTTCTTTTCCCCCATTTTCTTTTTGAGTTCTTCGGAAGAGGCAAGCGCGCTTACCTCCACAGGGCCGTTGGAAGACGATAGTATTGGTTGCTCTTCGCATATGCAGCGTCCGGCGGCGGTATGAAGGGTTTCCAATTGACCATTGGTGAGAGAGACGTCTCCATTTTGGGGAACCAGCATGCTCTGACCGGTCAATTGCTGCTCGATTCGCACCGCACCCTTGGTGGCCCGAATGCACATTGCGCCCGAGGAATCGAGGCCGACCAAGGTTTCCATGTATCCGTTACCGATGGAAATCGGGCGCGCTTGGATCTGCGGCGTGTACACGGTCAGTTCAGGTTCGGTTTGCAGGACAGCGTGTATCGTTCCGCTGTCGAGCGCGAGAGTGAGCGCGCCTCCGGACTTTAAAACTGAAAAATGCGCGGGGCCACAAATGGTGATATGCCCCCCTTCAATCAGATCAATGCGCGCCTGGCCAACCTTCACGTGGACATCACTACCGCTGCGCAAAACTGTGCGAACCTTGCCGCCAACCACGTCAACGCTCATTGGACCTTCTACGGAGATGGCTTCGCCATCAATGGCACCGACCTTGTCGGTCAGCGGAGGGTTATCGTTCGGTACGGGTGAGGCACCGGGTTGGAAAGCAAGCAGGCAGGCACCAGCGAGCAGGATCCTAAGCTTCCTGAGGTAGAGCGTGATTACCTTCATACTCGACAAGGGGTGGTGCTCCTGAGCCTGCAGGGACGGCGCAACCCTCCTATAATATACGAAGACACTGGATGAAGATGGCCGACACCGAAATTCAGAAGCCAGAACAGCAAGAGACCGTCAGCGCCCACTATGACGTAAGCCTGCCGAAGCTGCCGTGGCACAGGCGCATGCAGATACCAATTATTGCGGCGGTAGTTTACAGCGTGATTCGCACACTCGGGCCGACGCTGCGTTTTGACGTGATTGGAAGGCGCCACGCCGAAGCCCAATGGGCTTCGAAGCAGCCGTGCATCTGGGCGTTCTGGCATCGTGTAATCATTCCCATCGCTTGGTACGGCAGAAATCGTGGAATCGTCATAATGAACACCACGGCATTTGACGGGCAGTGGACTCGTAAGGTGATTGAGTGGTTGGGATTCGGGACAGCGCAAGGGAGCTCTTCTCGTGGTGGATTGCGCGGCCTGCAGGTAATGGCGCATCGAATCTCGGAAGGACTGGACTGCGGGTTCACAATTGACGGACCTCGCGGGCCGCGCTATGTGGCGAAAGTTGGCCCGGTGCTGCTGGCACGGATGACCGGTGCGCCCATCCACGTGTTCCATGTGGGCGTAGATCGCGGGAAGACTATTGAGAAGACCTGGGACCATTTTCTGCTGCCGGGGCTGTTCGCCCGGACAATCCTGATCGGGGCACCGCCGATTCACGTGCCCAAGGACGCGGATTCCGACATGATCAAAGCGAAACACGAAGAGATGCAGAAAGCGCTGGAGCATGTGCGAGATGTGGCTGAAGGATGGTTTTCATTCAGCGAAGAAGAGCGTAATCGATATCGCGCGGAATTTGGTAAATAGTGCATCTGCCCTTCGGCATCCAAAGCTGTCAGTCGAGTAACAGCGTTGCACCGGCATGAAAAATTAGTTTCCATCGCGCTCCCCGAGTTTTACGGGGATGTCGAATTTCTTTGCGCCGCGGTAGACGGTGATGCTTACAGTGTCACCGGGACGCTTGCGGTTGAGGATTAGGTTCACGTCGAATTGCGAAGCGACTTTTTGACCGTCGAGGGCAACGATCACATCGCCGCCAATCGCAATTTTTCGCATCCCTGCTTGTGCTACGCGATCCCCACCGCGTACTCCTGCCGCGGCCGCCGGTCCGCCTTTTGTGGCTTGCTCAACTAGCAGACCTTCTTGGGTGGGAAGATCGAGAGCTTCGGCGAGCCAGCCGCCGACGGCAATCGTTTGCACACCAAGATACGCGCGGCGGACTTTACCACCGGACATGAGATCGTTGGCGATGAGCTTGGCGGAATTTATCGGTATAGCGAAGCCGATGCCTGCGGTAGTTCCGGTTGGCGTGTAGATGGCAGAATTAATTCCAATCACTTCGCCATGTGTGTTGATGAGCGGACCGCCGGAATTTCCACGATTAATGGAGGCATCGGTCTGGATAGCTTCGTCGATGAAAGTGCTCTGACTGGTCTGCACGGTGCGCCCAATGGCGCTGACGACTCCTGTGGTTAACGTGGATTGGAAGCCGAATGGATCGCCGATGGCGAGAACTTTTTGGCCAACCTGCAACGTGGACGAGTCGCCTAATGTTAATGAAGCAAGTTGCTTTCCCTTGGGATCAATCTTGATCAGCGCGACATCGTTGCGCTGATCGGCGCCGATAAATTTTGCGGGGTAGCGGGATTGATCGCCAAGGACTACCTCCATGGTCTGTGCGCCGGCCACCACGTGGTAATTGGTCAGGATGTAGCCGCGTGGGTCGATGATGAAGCCGGAACCGGCCCCCTCGACAGGAACGGGGTCCATGAAGAAATCGTATTCGGTAGCCTTGGTAAGAATATTTGCGACGGCGGGAGATGCAGCTTTGTAGATACGGACGTTTATGGATTCTTCTTCCGTGAGGGCAGTGGAGCGTTCGCTGACCTGCCTCTCCGCCAGGCTGAGGGAAGCGGTAGGAAACGCCGGGTCCGCGGGGGCGGCGCGATGTGCTTCGACCTTTTCCGGTTGGCGAGGACCGTAACGAGTGCCAACCCAATAAGCGCCCAGGACGAGAATAATTGCGGCAAGAACCAGCCGCGCGCGATTTGAAGAAGTTCCAGCAGTCATGGGTGACATCCCTCCGAAAGTATTTCCTAACGATAGTATAGGGAAAATTTGCAGCAGTTACACGGCGAGTGGTGAATCGAAACGGTTAGAGAGGAATCAGAGGATATCGGCCCAGGGGGGAGATGCGGCGAAGGCAGCATGGATCAGGCCGACGTGCGAATAGGCTTGGGGGAAGTTGCCCCACATGCGCAGTGTGGCGGTTTCGAAATCTTCGGAGAGAAGTTTCAGGCCTGTCAGTGCGGAATAGACCTGATCCATGATCTGTTTGGCTTCCGCAGTCCGGCCACTAGCACCAAGCGCTTCGACGAGCCAGAAAGTACAAATGATGAATGCGACTTTGGGCGAACCGAAACCATCATCGAGCCGGTAACGGAATAACCAGCCATCTCGGGAGAGCCCCTGTCGGATAGCATCGATGGTTCCAGAGAGGCGCCGGTCGTCGAGTGGAAGAAAGCGGAGATAGGCCATCTGCAAGATAGAGGCGTCGAGATCACGGCCGCCGTAGGAAGCGGCAAAGCTGTTGAGGTCTGGGACCCAAGTCTTGTCGATGATCTCCTGGCGAATCCGTTCTGCCGCCGTGTCAAATTCCTGCTTCATGCCGGGTGCGTGCAAATAAGAGACGCGGGCCATTCGGTCTGCGGCCGCCCAGCACATCAGATTCGAAAATGTTTGTGGCTTCCATTCCGTACGATATTCCCAAATACCTGCATCGGGAACGCCGGCGACGGAAATAGCCTTGCGCGCGAGTTGTTCGATCAGTTTGAGGGCGGCTTTGGAACGTTCTGCTCGGAACCGTTCGTCGAGAAATACAGGCGCGAGAGCCAAGACCATTTCGCCGAACACATCATTTTGCGTATGCACGGCCGCGCCATTGCCAACGCGCACGGGGCCGTCACCGTTAAAGCCCTTCCAATTTTCCAATATGTGCTCATCCAGACCGCTGGTGCCATCGACCCGGTACAACGGAGCGAGGTTCAGGTCCGGCGCACCTCCGGCAACGTTCAGCAAGTAGCGGATGAAATTCTCTCGTTCTTCGAAGTGGCCGAGCAGCCGAAACGCGCCAAGGGAATAATAGGCATCGCGCAACCAGCAATAGCGGTAATCCCAGGTGCGGCCGCTGCCTGCGGCTTCGGGGATAGACGTGGTGGTAGCGGCGACAATCGCGCCGGTATCTTCGAAGCAGTGAAGCTTCAGGGCGAGCGCGGAACGAATGACGGCGTCCTGATAGAGGGGAGGAATGCTGCACTGCTTCACCCAACGTTGCCAGTAGAGTTGCGTTTCTCCGAGGAAACGATCGGAAAGAGGACGCAATGGTTCTTCGACCGGGGCGCCCCAACTGAGGACCATGTGACATCGCTCGGTCAGCGTGAAAGGCTGCCCGTTCAAGTAAGAAACCGGAATATCCGTGGTGAGACGAAGTTGGCTGTCGAAGCCTTCATAGCGCACGTGATTAGAACCATAAAGCTTGGTGGGGATGGACTTGGACCACCCCCGTCGAGGTTCGCAAACGACCCGAATGCGCGGCGTTCCTTCAATGGGTTCGACGATCCGAAGGAGTTGCGCGGGGCGAAACGTGCGGTCATAGAGAACGAAACGAGGCGCGAAATCCAGAACGCGAAATGAGCCGGAAGTAGTCTGGAACGTGGTCTCCAGAATGTTGGTATTTTCGAGATAGGCTTGCTCGCCGATTTGTCCATCCGCCGTTCCCACGACAAATTTTCCGCCTTCGGGGTCCAGCAAAGTAGAGAAGACGGGTTCAGAGTCGAAACGAGGAAGACAGCACCATACGATTTCGCCATTGCGCTGGACTAGCGCCGAAATCTGGCAATTGCCGATTAGTCCGAGATGCTCGAGAAGCATTCCTTAAGGGTAGCAAACTCCGGGAGTGGCAAAGGCGCAGGGATACTTTAGTTGTGCGTGCCAAGTTACGGCGGAGATTTGAGACTGCTCTAGCGAGTGAAACTAGCGCAGGATGGCGTCCTGAAGATTAGCTTTTTTCAGTCTTTGGTGGGAGGCATGGGAATGATGAATCCACTGGCAATCAGGTATTGATAGAGATAATCAAGCGGCTTTGCTGGTCGCAATTTACTGGCGTGGACCATGCCTTTGGATTCCTGCCACTCCCAGCCCTTGAACGAGACGGACTCGAGCCATTCTTCCAAGTCGGTTGCGGACATGGGAAATACGCTCAGACGTACATTCAGGCGGAAAAGGCGCGCAATGCCCTCAAGTAGACTGCCGGCGAGTTCGTAATAGCTATCATGCATGGCGCGGACCATAAGCGACAGCCCACCTGCAATGTGGATACGGCTTTTCGTGAAGCGGTTCACAAAGGTACTCATCTTGTAGATTTCGAGTTCGCGGAAAACCAGAACGCCGCTACCTAGTTTTCGCAGCGCTTGCACATGCACGACGACCTCCGCTGGGGAAAGCCCGGTCAAATCCTTGGTGAGGGGAGCACAGGTCAAACTGAAAAGACCGATGGCGCCCTTGCTTTGCTCCAGTTCTTCTTGGGAAAGTTGCGCAATGGTGTCTTCAATCATTTCTTCGTGAAATTTTTCGGTAGTGTCAAAACTGCCCGGCGCCATGACCACAGCTTTCTTGTAGAGAATTTCCGTTGGGGGCGTGAGCTTTCCGTCGACCGGGAAGATGACGGCTTGGGCAAGACCGTTGGTAATCAGGCTGGCATGGACGAACTGCGCGTCCCAACCGGAGAACGCGGGCCCGGTCAACTCCATGCAATCGATTTCGAGGCGGCCGAGTGGTAGATCTTCCACCAAGCTCTTTTGGAAATCTTCGATACTGCGCAAGCTGTGGTATGCGGCGTAAATCAGATTAACGCCAAGGACGCCGACCGCAGCCTGCTGCAGCAAATTAGAATCGTCGCGCAAGTTTACGTGCAGGATCACGTCATTGTTCGGTCCGCCGGGCGTTTGCTGATAGCGAAGTCCGATCCAACCATGACATTCGTTGGTGCCGGAAAAATTTCGCGCGGAAACGGTATCTACAAACGAAATAAATTTGGTGGTGGCACCGCGGCTGGCATGCAACTGGTCAAGCAATTCCTCCCACTCCTGCTCGAGCATGGCATGCAGCCGTTCCTGCGAAACGTAGCGAGTGCCCGCCCCATAGAGATCGTCACTGACTTCCTTGTCGTAGGCAGAAATAGTTTTCGCGACAGTACCGGAAGCAGCGCCGACTTGCAGAAACCAGCGGGCAACTTCCTGTCCTGCGCCAATTTCCGCGAATGAGCCGAAAATGGAGGGATCAAGATTGAGCGAAAGCGCCTTCTGGTGAGTATCAACTTTTTCAGTCGCGGACATGGCTGGCTCCAAAGTGGATGCAATTATCACACGTTTGGAGTAGTGGGGGAGAGGGGCCTGTTGATTCGTCAGACCCTAGTGAAAGGTTTTGGATCCTTGGGATAGGTCGCGATCCTTGGGCACGTAGGCTCCGCCAGCGCCGCGCTCCCAGTTGCGGTCCATGACGCGATCCGAGTTCTTGCGTCGAAACTCTTCCGCAATAAAGCAGTTCCAGCAAATCGGCAAATGGTTCTGAAAAATCTGGGGAAGATTTTCGGGCGGAACCTCATTCCACAGGACTACCGAGCGATCCGGGCCAAGCATGGCAGGATGACGGTCGTGCCAGTGAATCTCGTCAAATGGCTTCTGGCAGTAGGCACAGGATTTTCCCTTGTACCATTGGTCCACCATATTCCAGACCAGGCAAGATTCGGGATCGGCCTTGACCTGCGAGAGGCAATCCTGACCGCAATTGGCCCGTTCTGGCCAACGAGAGCACTGATCCAACCGAAGGCCTGGCCTTCCCAATACTGCTTCCCATGCTACTTTCGCCATGTTGATGTGCACAGCGGCGGGTTTCGTAGTTTCCGGGCAGGTGATGATGCGCTGGCCGCGATAGCGAAGGTAGGACCGCAGCGCCATGGCCAGGCCGAAACCGACGCCAATGGCGAGAAGGGTTCCGATGATGATCAAAGTAAAATTGGGCGAAAGCATAAAAACCTCCGTCACGGTCGAGCACACGCCGGGTCGTCCCCTGAGTGGGAGAGCAGGACCAATTCCATTTCGACCGCATCCTCAGAAATCCGGTGATGCTTGAAATCACGGCAATTAGTCGCTGCAAAGCTCCAAGGCAGCCACGCAGCATGAATTGGGCAGCGTCATTCCACGCAGCTTTAGTGGGTTCGGAGTGCGCCAGTTCGCCTTGTTCGAGGGGGAAGGCACCCTATTCTGGCCTGAGGATCATTCCCTCGCCGGCGCGACCGTTCATCAGTACCGTCACCGGTTTTGCAAACTTTAAATGCCGCACACACCCACGTTCTTCCACTGCAGGCTGGGTTTCCAGCCATGTCCAGTCCACCATGCCGTCCCCGAGATCAGGGTTCACCGTGAAGTATCCAATCTGAAAAGCGGAAAGATTCTGGAAGAAATGGCTGCCCTGCGAGGGCGTCACCTGGAAGTCCCGGAAGCCCGCTTCAAGGATTACTGCCGCGCCGGAAATATCGTCCCACTCTACCGGAATTCCGAGCCACGGATCGTTTGATCCCCAGCGTCCCATACCCACCAGCAGATATGGACGGTTTTCCGCCGCGAGCTTCGCGTTAAAGTACGCTACTTGTCCGGCCACTTCCTGGCTTTGTCCCCTTTCAAACCTATGCGTATCCACGACTACGATGTCCAGCAGGTTGCCCACACGCCCATTTCCCAGGACCTTGCTGCTCTGCGCGATCAACTTCGAGCGATCCACAGTTTCCAGATGCAATTCCTCAACCTCGTGCGAATGCACCATAGGCCGAATCTGCAGGAAGCCGAATTGCGCACATTCTTCTGCCTGCCGCGCTAACCGCACCGCAAACTCGATTTCTACTGGCTGCCCAAACGCGTTTTCCCCTTCCGTCATCAGTTCATCCAGCAGCGCCGCAAGTGGAAATACTCCATATTTCAGAATTGGAGCAAATGTGACCAACCGCATCCCCGACCTTCCTAATCCGTCCGTGATCCTATCGTTATCCGCCGAATACGTCGAACCCAGCGCGTCAAGCGTGCCATCTGCCTCCGCAACATCCAGGCTGAGTCGTACCTCGCCCTGTCTAGTTTGCAACGTTTCCTCTGGGGGGTGATTCATCGGGAGGGCCCAAAATTCCGTCTGCGATTGCCGAAGGAAATCCTCCACGGAAGAAAATTGCACCAGGTGCGCGGGGTACCGCGGGCAAAACCTGAGGCACTTGCCGCCATCGACCACCGTGCGCCCCAATCCGAGCGCGACCGCCGCGATGCCATCTTCAAAGGACATCGGCGGTACAGGGTAGAAATTCCGCGAACGGGCAACTCCGGAAAAGTCAGGATAAAATCGCCGACCGAAAAAGGATCCCACCACCTGCTGCAGGATCACCGCCATCTTTTCTTCTTCCAGTCGGAACGGTGTTGCCCGGACATACGCTTTCGCGTGCGCACTGAAGGTCGACGCGTACACCAGTTTGATGGCTTCACACAATTGATTCAGCCTATGGGCCGTGTCCCCCTGTTGGTTCCCGAGCATGAAAGTCTCGTACACGCCGGTGAACGGCTGATACTGCGAGTCTTCCAGCAAACTCGACGAACGCACAGCGATCGGGAAGCGCACCTCTGACAGGCAAGCGCGCAAATCCTCCATCAACGACGCAGGCAGCGCCGCCTCCAGAAATCGCTGTTGTATTTCCAAGTCATCCGTGGCGTGAATGGCGAAATCTAGCAGACTATTTTCCGCCAGGAAGCGATCAAACAGGTCGGTAGCCACGACTACCGCGGGGGGCACGCTTACCGTTACGTTCGGAAACCGCCTCGCAAATCGTTTTTTGTGCAGCAGGTGCCGCACAAATGCCAGCCCTCGAGCCTTGCCGCCAAGTGATCCTGAACCGATGCGCAGAAAATAAGAGCCACCGCTCTGAAATGCAGCTGGTTTGAAATCTCCGATGAGCACGTCGCTTTGTTCGCGGCGGTATTCGGCGATGGTGTTGACCAAGTTGCGCCGAAGATCCTCGATCGTCGGGAAATCGGAAACCTTGCGCGGACGGAATTTCTGCGCCAGCGCAAACTCCGTGCGAGCGGTAAACCAGCGTGAGAAATGGTTCCGCTCCCCGTGATAGGCAATGCTTTCTGCAGGTACCCTCAGCAATAATTCTTCCAGCGAATTCAAGTCTGTGGCTCTTGCTACTTCTACACGATCCGGCGTTCTGAAAACAAAGTCGCCGAACGCAAATTGCTGCATCATTACTTTTCGCAGGTCACGCAAGAATGTTGGCGAGCCTTTGCGCAGGAAGGAATAGCCCGCTTCATTCGCCCTTTGGCGGAACGCGGTACGACTGGTCTGTAGCACGACCGGAACATCCGGCACCAGCACGCGCACATTTTTTGCCAGGTCGAATCCTGCTTCCACGCTCAACATTCCTGCGTGGGGAAATTCGACGTCGCTGACAATCCCCAGCAGGTGTTCCCGATATTTCACGGCAAGGGAATAAGCGTCTTCGTAATTGGATGCCAGCAGAATTTTCGGCCGCGCCCGCATGCGCATGAGCTTGTGCGCCAGATTTACGCCTTCCTGGAGCACCCGTCGGGTCTGCGAGATGAGCTCTGTGTAAATGAGCGGCAGGAACGACGAGTAGTACCGGATGTTGTCTTCAATGACCAGGACAACCGGAACTCCCATCATGGATGCGTCGTGCTCGACGTTGCGCTTGTCCTCGATATATTTCACGATGGCGATCAGTACGCGCGGCGTTCCCTGCCACAAGAAAATGCGCTCGATGTCTGTCACAGGGTTGCGCGCGATGAATTTTTTAATTTCGCGGTAGTCATAGGCTAAGACTACGACCGGCACTTGCAATCCTGCGGCCCGGATCTCCCTCGCCAGTTGGGCTGCGTTCATGTCCCCAACCGCCAGATTGGTAAGGATCAAATCGATGCGCGGGTCGGCCTTCGCGCGTCCTAGTGCTTCGCGGCAACTGGACACGTGTGTAATTCTCGGAATTTGCTGCAGGTGTAAGTCCTGGGATTCGCTGATCAGTAGCTCGTTCAGCCGTCCGTCTTCGCGCAGGATGAAGGAGTCATACAGGCTGGAGACCAGCAGGATATTCTGCACCCGATAGGGCATCAGGTTGTCGAAGCCTTCGAATTGCATCTCCACGTCGGGAAACGGGATTGGTAAGGACTGCTGCCTCATGGACTAGCCCCACTCCATAAAAAGCGGCGAGGTGGCCAGTAACCACCTCGCCGGAAGTCTACTCTCTGAGGAGCTCGTTGCTTTAGACCAGTCCCTGGTCCAGCATGGAGTCCGCCACCTTAATGAACCCGGCGATATTTGCGCCATACACCAGGTTCCCTGGGTGCCCGTACTTTTCCGCTGTATCGAACGCGTTCTTGTGGATGGCGATCATGATCTTATGCAGTCGATCGTCCACTTCTTCCCGCGTCCAGCTCATCCGCATGCTGTTCTGGCTCATTTCCAACCCGCTGGTAGCGACGCCGCCGGCATTGGCTGCCTTCGCAGGGCCATAGAGGATTTTGGCTTCCAGGAACAACTTGGTTGCTTCCAAAGTGCTGGGCATATTCGCGCCTTCTGCGACCAGTCTGCACCCGTTCATGACCAGCGTTGCTGCGTCCTTCGCGTTGATTTCATTCTGAGTGGCGCTCGGGAACGCGCACTCCGCTTTGATAGCCCAAAGCGGGTTGTAGTCCATTGTGCGATCAAGCGGAATGTAGTTGGCGGTCTTGAACTTGTCCGCGTACTCCTTGATGCGGCCGCGCCGTACATTCTTCAGTTCGAGTACCCAGGCGAGCTTTTCACCGTTTACGCCTTCGGGATCGTGGATGACTCCATTCGAATCCGAAATGGCAATCACCTTGGCGCCTAAGTCCAGCAACTTCTCAATCGTATATTGCGATACGTTACCACTTCCGCTAACCAGGCAGTGCTTGCCTTGGAAGGAATCCTTCCTCGTCTTGAGCATTTCTTCCGCGAAGTACACGCAGCCATAACCAGTCGCTTCCGGCCGAATCAGCGAGCCGCCCCAATTGAGGCCCTTGCCGGTCAAAACGCCGGTGAAGCGATTCGCCAGCCGCTTGTACTGACCGAAGAGGAATCCGATTTCGCGTCCACCAACGCCGATGTCGCCCGCAGGTACGTCAGTGTCTGCGCCGATGTGGCGGAATAGCTCGCTCATGAAACTCTGGCAGAAGCGCATGACTTCGTTATCGCTCTTTCCTTTCGGATCAAAATCCGATCCGCCTTTTCCACCGCCGATTGGCAGTGTCGTCAGCGAATTCTTAAGTACCTGTTCGAATGCCAAAAACTTCAAAATTCCCAGGTTCACACTCGGATGAAACCGCAGCCCGCCCTTATAGGGGCCAAGGGCGCTGTTCATCTCAATCCGGAATCCGCGATTCACCTGCACGTGCCCGTCATCATCTACCCACGGGACACGGAACATCACTACACGTTCTGGTTCCACAAACCGTTCCAGCAACTTTGCTTTCTGGTATTCCGGGTGCTTTGCCAACACAGGTCCCAACGTATCCAAAACCTCTTGAACGGCCTGATGGAATTCCGGTTCGGCCGCGTTCTTCACGCGAACCAGTTTCATCACATCACTGATATATTCCGCGGGCGCCTTGAGTACTGGCGGCGCAAGCGTAATGGTGCCCATAGGTTTGTCCTCCTGAGTTGAAGTCAACAATAGAAAGGCCAAGACAGACGCCAGAGAGGTCCGGCGTGCGGGGTTGGTCGAAAAGCGAATCTATTAGACGCGATAAGGAAAACAAATACAGTGACACATATCACGGGGGCGTGGTCACCCTGCCGGAGTGCTAATGTGGCGGTCTGAGGGGGGACGTCAGGCTTCTATGCCAGGCGCAAAAATTCCAGAAAGGTTGCGGCGCGCATGATAGGCCAGTGCAAGCCAGAGGATGACAACCACAATGGCCAGCGGCAGGCCTTTGGGTTCCATCAGCATGTGAAACAGAAAAATATTCAGGACTATGGGACCCAGAATGACAAGGCCCAGCGTCACGTAACGATTGGCGAGCAGAACTATCCCCCCGATCACCTGAAGGATTGCGACGATCAGTGAATAGTGAGATTGCATCATGGCACCGATAAACTGGCCAGCGAGTCCCGTGGGCATCTGGCTCATCGGAATGAAGGGATGTATGCCATTCAGACCGAAGATGAGGAAAACGAGACCCAACAGAATCCGTGCGATCAGCGCCACAATCTTCATGGAACTATCCTTTCCCTTGATAGGGTCCAACGGAATTTGGATGGTGCGTAAAGCAACTCAATTACATGATTTAGAGCCCGAGATTCAGTGCCCGAGAAATTTTTCCAGTTTGGCAATTTCCGCGTCGGCCAAATCAAAATACTTCTTTGCGTTGGTGAGATCCTGAGCCTTCAGCGCGGAGTTGCCCTTGGAAAGGTACACCTGCATGCGTTCCGCAGAAGAAGCGATGTCTCCCCGCAAATTGTAGCCGGCAGCTTGCTGTTGCCTGCGCAATGTCTCCAAGCTTTGCGAAACCGTCGATCCACGGATATTCAGTTTGTCCGCTTCGTCTTCCACTTTGGCAATTTCATCGGGAGTGGGACCAGCAGGCACAGGAGGAGCCGCAGGTTGTGCATCCTGTGTCGGAGTATTTATTCGATCGGTAACATCGCGGGAAGATGCTGGATTTCCAGCGCGCTTACCCGAAATTTTTACGTCACCCGGTCGGGAAGCCGTGAGGCTGCTATCCGGAGTGTTAATGGCTACATTCCCCTGGGGATCCACACGGATGCTGCCTTTATCGCTCTGCAGTGACACACCCGAATCGCTCACCGGTGCCGATGCATTTGGCACGGGCGCCGAGCTCGATGCATCCTGCGTTGCCGGAATGTTCGTTGTCATGGCAGTTTTAGGGAGCGCCGACTTGTTCGGATCGGCGTGCGTAAAAACCTTTCGCGGGATGTAAATGCCGGCGGCAATCACGGCGCTCACGCCAGCCAACGCCCCGACAGCGACCCACAATCCACGGCTGGAAGACGAGCGTGGAGGCGCGGGAGCAGACGACGGGGGAGGAGGCTCAAGCTGCGCGGCCGCTTCTGTCGGCACAGGTGCGGGGGGCACCCTCGCTGGTTTCTGCGCTTTCGTTGACGGAGCCTGCGTGTAGGCGGGCATTGCCGCTGTTGATACGCTGGGTGGAGGCGTCTCCACCAAGGTGGTCTCTGACGAGGACGAAGGAGCTCGTGGAGAGGAAGTGACAGTTGTTCCGGAGCGGGGAAGAGCGCTGACGGGAACACTCTTGAGTGCGGCACGAAGCGCATCGGCCGACTGAAATCGTTGCGCCGGGTCCTTGGCCATGGCCATCAGGATGATTTCGTTTAGGGAAGGTGGAAGATCTAAACGCATTGTGATAGGCGCCGCTGGAACCTGATTCAAATGTGCTGTCATCAGCGAATACTGCGAATCGCCCTGGAAAGGCAATTTGCCGGTGAGAAGCTCGTACAACGATACACCGAAGGAATAGATATCCGAGCGGGCATCCGCGCTCTCGCCTCGAACCTGCTCCGGCGGCATATAGTTCAGGGAACCGAGAGTGGTGCCAGTGGAGGTGAGGGTCCCGTCACTGGATGAGCGAGCGATGCCGAAGTCCATAAGCTTTACGACGCCTTGCGGAGTCAGCATCATGTTGGCAGGTTTGATGTCACGATGAATTATGTTCTGTTTGTGCGCGTAACTGAGGGCCGACAGGATTTGATCGGAATAATCCACCGCTTCAGCCGTAGAAATGGGAGCGCGCGACAAGCGGTTGGCTAGCGTTTCTCCTTCCACAAACTCCATGATCATTACCAACTGATTGTCATGAGTAAGCGCGGTGCGTAGTGAAGCGATATTGGGATGGTTGAGAGAAGCGAGCAAGCGAATTTCTCGCAAGAAACGATCGGCCAGACTTTGGTGAGACGTCAAGTCGGGTAGGAGGATCTTCATCGCTTCCACGCGGTCAGAAATTAGGTTGCGGACCTTGTAGACTTTGCCCATGCCGCCCAGTCCTAGGACAGAAAGAATTTCGTAGTCGCCGATATGCTGCCCGATATTGAATTCCGCTGTCATAACTCCTCCGGCTCCCAAATTCTGACCCAGAAACAATACACCACATTATGCTTAAAAAGTGCTGAACTCATATCCATGGTGGGCATGAGGAAATTAATGAAATGGCCCCCTCTTCCCTACCAAAAAAACGAACCCGCACTCCCGTGGGCAGTGCGGGCTCGGTATATTCTTTCTGCTGACCTGAGACTATGGGCTCTTTACGGTATCTCCGACCTTCACGGCGCCAGCGCCGGAAAAGGTCGCGGTAGCGGAATCACTGTCTGCTTCCGTAACGGTCGCGTCGCCAATCTTGTCTTCTACTGATTTGATCACTTTGCCCGTGGCTGGATCTTTGATGGTCCGAACCGCACGAGTCACCAAGAGTTTGTCGCCCACTTTTACGCCGGATTTCTTTCCGACGTTCACGATGATGGTAGTGCCAGAAACATCGGCCACCAATCCGCTGAATTCTATTTTCAGCGTGGGAATCTTTTCAACGGCTCCATCCAATTGCGCACCGGTATCATCGACCGCTTTACGCGTGGCCTCCCCAAGAATAGTATTCCCGAAATTACTGCTTCCCATATCTAGGCTGCCGCCACCACCGCTCCACCCGCTTCCGCCACCGCCAAGTAAAGATGTGCCGCCCCGCTCAGATTCTCCCATTCCCGTAACCGCTGCCAGAATTTCGCCGGTGTTCACATTGACCAACCGCGCGGAAACGCCCACAATGGCCTTCGCCTTGCTCACACCGACCCCGCCAATGCCGTGGGTCCAGCCACTGTAGCCGCCGCCGCCAACATTGGTGTGCTTGTCGTCGCGACCAAACTGCGTAATGGAGCCGATGATGATGGCGTCGACGCCGAGGACTTTGCCAATCTTTGCCGCGCTAGTTGCATCGGCGCGATCGCTGTTGGAGAAGTTCTGTTCGGACAGGATCTTGTCCAATGCGCTCCGCTCGATTACGGAGTATTTGCCGTCCTGCACAAGCTTCTGAACCAACAAATCGGTGATCCCCTTGCCGATGTCCTGGTCTGATCCGAAGATCGCAGCAACGTTGGAGTGCACTGTGCCGTAATCAAAACTCATTACTGCAACCCGCTTTTTGGCAGCAGGTGCGGCGGTTGGAGTGGCATCTTGAGCGTATGCAAATCCAACGAAGAATGTAAATGCCATGCAAGCCAAGAACACACGAAATTTTCGACTGAGCGACATGAATGACTCCTTGAAGCGGGTGGGCCAATGAAAGGTAGCATTTTGCGGCACACGTCCCGCCAAAAAACTGCCGCTATCTTAATTAAGGAATTTGCAGCAGGCAATGGCCAAGTATGCAGGCATGGCGAGAAGGGAACTCCCATAGGAACGGCCATGCCAAGCCGGGATGTTGTTGCAACCGAGTCACTCTAACATATTGTTACCAAGAGACAGTCAGTGAGGATTTTTGGATGCAACCACCTGAAATGCAGACCATGTTCCTTCGTGTTTGGTCGGCACTTCGCGGGTTTCCACTTCGATCTCTCGCCACACGTGGCGATGAAATTCCTGGCTCAGCAAAATCTCTCCTGCCCCTGCAGCGGAGCAATAACGCGAAGCGCGATTTACCGCATCGCCCACCACGGTAAACTCCAAACGATCTTGTGTTCCAACGAACCCATGAAGCACTTCACCTGAATGGATTCCAATGCCAATTTCACAAACCGGCAAGCCACGCGCCTTCCTAGCCGCATTCACTTTTTGCATGGCGGTTTGCATCGCCAATGCGGCGTGGAGCGCCTGCTCGTGATGCTTCGGATCGGGATCAGGACTGCCAAACACCGCCAGAATGGCGTCGCCGATAAATTTGTCGACTGTACCCTCGTGTTTGAATATTGCTTCCACCAAGACGCCAAAATAATCGTTCAACATACCGACCACGTCGTCGGGTTCCATGCCTGTACTCATAGTAGTAAAGCCGCGAATGTCTGAAAACAAAATGCTGACTTCGGAGCGCTCGCCACCGAGCGTCAGACGGCCCTTGGAGGCGCGCTCGACGAGTCGCTGGCGCAACTTTGGAGAAAAGTGCGTGAGCAGTCGCTGTAGCAGCTGATTTTGGGACTGCAACTCCAGTGTCAATCGCTGCGAGTAAATCGAAAGCGCCACGTGGTGAGCAATGGCGATAAATAGGCGTAGATCATCTTGAGAAAAAGTCGAAGCAGCGTTCTTCGTGTCCACGCACAGTACACCCAGCATTTCCTTCTGCCAATGAAGCGGGGCATACATGGCACAGGCGGTTTGCAATTGCGCCATGCTCCTGGCCCCAACTATTTCTGTGGAAGGCTCGGCAGCCGGATGCCAGATCAGCGCCGTATTTTGTTTTAGCACGTGATCGGCGAGTTCAATACTCGCAGAGGGTTTGCCCGGTGGTAGGTGTGCCTGCAATACCAGGCGATTCGAAGACCGCTCGCGCACTAGCATAGCGGCACGTTCAGCAGTTGGGAAAATTTTCAAAACTGCGGCGAGCACAGACTCGAGCAGTGACTGAAAATTCGGCTGAGAAGCCATTAAGAGCGGCAAATCGTAAAACATCGCGTCTCGCCCGGAGATTCTCAGCTGTTCGGCGGTATCCTTCAACGTGGCATCAAGGCAAAGTGTTACACCTGCGATGGGCAGAGGCACCAACAAGGACTCCAGCTTGCGCAGTGGCGTTATGATTTGCGGCGGTAGTGGGGGTGTGGCAGATTCGCCATTCAAGGAGGGAACGAGTGAGGCTAGGGTATCGTTTAGTGAAGTCTGTGATCGGCCCGCTCGCTGCGCTCGTTCTTCCGCGCGCTCAAAAACCTGACGTGTCGCTTCGGCCCGTTTGGCCACGTGATTGGGAGGCAGAACCAGCGAATCCTGTACCAGTGCCGCGCGAATCTCGCGTCGCAGATTTACAGGATCAATTCCCGCCGACGAAAATGCACCAGCCGTTAGCGCCCATTCTTTTTGAATCGCTTCATGGAAACTGGGATCAACCGCGTAGCGTTCCCAAGTGTCTTCACGCAGCACGCGCTCAATCCGGCAGATGCCCAGCAGCAGGTAAGCGGGGACGATCTGCTTTTGCCCCGCGTGGACGGATTCTTCCGCAGCAAGACGCCAGGCAAGTTTTAGAGCTTCGGAGAGTGGCGGCATAAGAGAGCAAGCTCGTTAGCCTAGCACGAAGGAATCAAAGTCCGGTGATGCAGCTGATGCTGGGCAAGCGACATGTCGCAGTTCAAGTCAATACAGTAAGCCTAGCGAATGCAATGAGCGCGAGCAATCTGCATTTCCGCGTTAGATACCAGTTAACAAACAGTTAAATTTTCAATACTTTGGACTTTCGTACGCGAATCCCACAGGTCACCGCGGCGTTTTCACTAGATTTGCATGGTGACAAGAAGACTGCGTTTGAATTTTTGCAGAACATCCATCTGGCGCGAAATGATGTTTTCCTTGGCAGCGTTGAATCTCTGGCCTGTCGTCTGAAAACTACCACGCATGCCGGTTACACCGAAGACGAGTGTATACCAGCCGGAGTTACCGACGGACTCGTGCGCGTGTCAGTGGTCATTCAGAACTGGCGGGATCTGTTGGCAGAGATCGAGCAATCTATGGACATCGCCTGAGCGCGAAAGCCCTGCCGACTAGGATTGCTCTGCAGCTTGGTCAAGCCAGTGCTGCAGCACTGCCAGGTTTTTGGCGTCCACGTCTACAAACCTTACGCCCGCACCCATATTGGGCTGTGAATAGATGATGCTGCCTTTGGTGTTGAAAACGGTGTTCTCTGCGGTCCAAATCTTCAAAAGGATCGGTGTATCGGTGGGAAACGGATTCATCATGTCCAAGTAGCAACCGTGCAAGCTGAGCTCACTTACGCGGGATGCGACCCGCACATCTGATTTCTCTTCCAGAAGTTCCGCAGCGGCGAAAAATACGTACCTAGGCGTTCTACGGCGTTCTCGTTCCATAGGGGCTCTCCGACTGGGCGGCAGATCTCCGTGGGGTTGCCTTCGACTAACCTAACATGGGCAGCAGTTTGTGGGACCGGTTTGTGTCAAGAACGATACTCTCTAGCTAATGGCGAAGGAGAGTATCCAAAACGGAGCGGCTGTCGGCGGGCGTAAGGCCTTTCTTTCGTGGAAAATCACAACGTTTGCCGGGCTATCCGTAATGTCGCGTTGACAAACGCGGGCCTAACTTCTAAACTTACTCTTTGTCTTTTCAGGGAAAGGTGTGGCTGATTGCAATGAGGACGTATGTAGCAAAGGGTGCAGAAGCAGAAGCGCTGAAAGTTGGGGCAAACTGGTTTGTTGTTGACGCGACCGACCAGGTGTTGGGACGCCTGGCGACCAAAGTCGCCCGTATCCTGATCGGAAAAGATAAGGCCTCATTTACGCCTTACTTGGATTCCGGTGACCACGTAGTGGTCATCAATGCCGACAAGATCAAGCTGACCGGCAACAAAATCGAACAGAAAGTCTATTACTCGCACAGCGGATACCCCGGTGGCTTGAAGGAAGTGCCGGCCAAGCGCGTGCGCGAGAACAAGCCCGACTGGATGATTCGCGAAGCGGTTCTCGGCATGCTGCCGAAGAACAAGCTGCGCGCTCGCCGTGCCAAGAAGCTGCGCGTATATCGCGACACCGCAGGTCTGGCGCGCCACGCTGGACAGAAGCCGCAATCCGTCTCGCTGTAACCGCTTTGTTGGAGCACCCTGAGGCTTCAGGGCGTCTTCTGGTAGTCGCCACGTAGGTGTAGTTCCTTTCTAGGCAGTGCCTTAGCGGGGAGCCATCCGATCGTGAAGTTCAGGAGAGAGCGCGGATCACTCTCTTTATCAGGCATTTGAGGAGGAGCATTGAGTACTGTCGAAACGCCCGCAATGGGCACTAAAACGTGGTTCCATGGCACAGGCCGCCGCAAAGAATCTGTTGCGCGCGTGTTTCTGAGGGCCGGATCAGGAAAGTTCACCGTCAATGGTCGGGAACTGAAGTCTTATTTCCCCAACCATGCTTGGGAACATGATGCGATCGAGCCACTGAAGTTCACCAGTCTACTTGACCAGGTGGACGTTGTGGCAACCGCCAAGGGTGGCGGCGTCGGCGGACAGTCTGGAGCCGTGCGCATGGGTCTTTCGCGCGCGATCATCAAGTTCAATCCGGAACTTCGTCCCCCGCTTCGTAAGAACGGATTTTTGACGCGCGATTCCCGAATGAAGGAACGCAAGAAGTACGGTCAGAAGGGCGCACGTAAGCGCTTCCAGTTCACCAAGCGGTAGAAAACTGGGCGTCACGGTTTTGACTCGGCCTCATCCTTAGGGATGAGGCCGAGCCTCAGGCTCTGGAACTTCGGTTCACGCTGAAGTTCCAAGATCACGGCCGGCAAGAAGCTGGCAAGAGGCTGCTGCGAACTTTCCTAATGCAGGTGCCGGGAGTTTTCCCCGCCATCCTTCACAGGAATACTCGAAAAGCAGCTATCTACTTAGGAGGAATAGTGGCAGTAGAAATCACGATGAAGGAACTGCTGGAGGCCGGTGTTCACTTCGGTCACCAGACACGTCGCTGGAACCCCAAGATGAAGGAATACATTTTCGGGGAACGCAACGGCATTCACATCATTGATTTGCAGAAGACGCTGAAGATGTTCCGCGAAGCCAGCCGCTTCGTCAGTGAAATCTCTTCCCATGGAAGAACCGTTTTGTTCGTAGGCACCAAGCGTCAAGCACAGGATGCTATCGCCGAAGAAGCCAAGCGTTGCGGCGCCTTCTTCGTGAATCACCGCTGGTTGGGCGGCACGTTGACCAACTGGTCCACGCTGCAGAAGTCCATTAAGCGCCTGAAGCTGTTGCAGGCCATGACCGAGGATGGACGCATGGAGCAGCTCTCGAAGAAAGAGCGCGCTCGCCTGGATCGCGAAATGAAGCACCTCTTCCAAAACCTGGAAGGCATCGTAAATATGACGCAGCTGCCGGATGCCATGTTCGTTGTGGATTCCAACGCCGAGGAAATTGGCGTGAAGGAAGCGCGGCGCATGGGCATTCCAGTAGTCAGCGTCGTGGATACGAACTGTGACCCGGACATGGTCGATTGGATCATTCCCGGCAATGATGACGCCTTGCGCGCCATCCGCTTGTTCACCACGAAAATCGCCGACTCCGTTGCGGAAGGCCGCGCGGCGTACGAGCAGTCTCAGGTCGCCCATCAGAAAGCGGTCGCGGATCAGGCTCAGGAAGGCGTGGAGTACGTCGATACCAGCGCCTACGAACAGTACGAGAAGCAGGAAGGCGATTTCGTCGAAGCCACCGATGCCATTGTGGAACCCGTTAGCGAACCCGTGGAGCCCGCCGAACCTGCAACCGGATCCACAGAGATTCCTCACGAAGCGGAAACCGCCAAGTAACTGCGCGACGGTTCTAAATTCAGGTGGCCCGGCGCTGTGTGCAAGACCGACGCCGGGCCATTTTTCTACGGGAATTCGAACGATCGGGCTGCACAAAAAGAGAGAAAAGGATGAGTACATCTAAGCCAGTCATGGAAATACCAGCCAAGCTTGTAAAAGAACTGCGAGAGAAAACCAACGCAGGATTCAGCGATTGCCGCGCGGCGCTTGTGGAAGCCGGCGGCGATCTCGAAAAGGCCGTCGACGTTCTGCGCAAGAAGGGACAGGCATCTGCCGCGAAGAAGGCCACCCGTGAAGCGAGCGAGGGACTGATTGGGCACTACATTCATGCCGGCGGAAAAATCGGCGTGATCGTTGAGGTTAATTGTGAAAGCGATTTCGTCGCTCGTACCGACGCGTTCAAACAGCTTTGCCACGATGTTGCCATGCACATCGCGGCCGTCGACCCGCGCTATGTGCGCCGCGAGGACGTGACTCCGGAAATGCTTGAACGCGAGCGGGAGATTTATAGCGCCCAGGCACGCGCAACCGGTAAGCCGGAGCAAGTCATTCAAAAGATCGTCACCGGTAAGATGGAAAAGTTCTATGAAGAGAGTTGCTTGTATGAACAGCACTTTATCAAGGACGAGACCCAGACCATTGGTGAGATGATTACGCAGGCTATCGCCAAACTTGGCGAGAACATTGCGATCCGCCGCTTTGCGCGTTTCAAGGTTGGCGAAGTTAGCGGTGCGGCTTCAGCCAGTTCATCAGAGTCGGTAGCTGCCCCGGGCAGTCCGGAACCCGGCAAAGCGTAAGTTTTTAATCCAACTCATTTATCAAGACGCCCCCGTAAAACGGGGCGTTTTTTTTGCCTGCTCGGTGTGACCTGCGAGAATTGCTTGTGGCCGATTTCGTCAGCTGTCCTACGCCGTGGGCGCGGATTTTTGTTACAATTCCACTGCTTTTGCATACACCCATCGGAGACACATGGCAAGTTCATCGAAATCGCCAAAGAAAAGTTCCAAAAAACGCCCTGCCTACCATCGCATCTTGCTGAAACTCTCTGGAGAGTCCATGCAGGGAGGGCAAGGCTTCGGCATCGACGGCCAAACCATCTACGATATTGCCAAGGAACTGCGCGACGTTAATAAACTTGGCGTGCAGATCGCCATCATGGTTGGCGGCGGCAACATTTTTCGTGGCGCGCGGCAGAAAGGTTTTGAGATCGACCGCGCTACTGGCGATTACATGGGCATGCTCGCCACCGTTCTGAACGCCCTGGCTCTGCAGGATGCCCTCGAAAAAGTTGGTGTGCACACCCGCGTGCAGAGCGCGATTGAGATGCACCAAGTTTGCGAACCGTTCATTCGGCGCAAGGCTGTGCGCCACCTCGAAAAGGGGCGCGTGGTCATATTTGCGGCGGGCACTGGCAATCCATATTTTTCCACCGAT
The DNA here is from genome assembly GCA_963741165.1 of Candidatus Acidiferrales bacterium. Classification (GTDB taxonomy): domain Bacteria; phylum Acidobacteriota; class Terriglobia; order Acidiferrales; family UBA7541; genus Acidiferrum. The sequence goes on from CAVUHB010000010.1 coordinate 424,689, forward strand.
ACCGCGGCTGCGCTCCGAGCGATGGAAATCAAGGCCGATGTAATACTGAAAGCGACTCGAGTGGATGGGATCTACGACGCCGACCCGGAAAAGGTCAGCAATGCGAAATTTTTTGCGCAGATCACTTACCGCGACGTGCTACACCAGGACTTGAAGGTGATGGATTCCACAGCAATTTCACTGTGCATGGACAACGGTATGCCTATCGTCATATTCAACATGCATAAACCCGGCAATATTCGCCGCGCGGTGCTCGGGGAACGTGTAGGGTCAACCGTTTCGCCAGCGTAGAGCAAGAAACGAGTTGTAAGTTATAAGTTGGAAGTAATAAGTTACAGTCTCAGTTTGAGGTTTGTAGAAGTTGATTCGGACCTTGCTTCTGCTAAAAACGTAGGGCTTCTAGCAGATGACATTTCAGTGCCACCGGCAGGCGCAATCCAGTAGCACAAGCGAATTACAGGGGATGGAAAGATGACCACGATCGCCACAACGAAAGATGCCACACTGCAGGCCAAAACTCGGATGGAAAAGGCCGTCGAGGATTTTCGCAAGGAACTGGCCAGTGTACGTACCGGCCGCGCAAACGCCGCCATTCTCGACCAGGTGCGCGTCGATTATCACGGCACGCCCATGCCCGTGAACCAACTCGGCAATGTCACCATCCCGGATGCCAACATGCTCATGATCACGCCATGGGATCCCGGTGCGGCTGCCCTGATCGACAAAGCGATCCGTGCCTCCGACCTCGGTTTGAACCCAACGACAGATGGCAAGGTTGTTCGTATTCCAATTCCGGCTCCGACCGAAGAACGGCGGAAGGATCTCGTCAAACAAATGCACAAAATGCTGGAGAATCATCGCACCGCCGTTCGCAACATTCGCCGAGACATCAAGGAAGCCATCGACAAACTGGAAAAAGACAAGAAGATCAGCCAGGACGAGCAAAAACGCTCGCTGGAGGAATTGGAAAAAGTCTCGCACTCTGAAACAAAAAAAATCGAAGATCTGGCCGCAGCAAAAGAAAAAGAAGTGATGGAATTTCGATAAGAAATTCCCAGTTCTGGGCTGTTGGTCAGGAATGAAAAGTTCCCTGCGACAAGGGCAGCTTTTTTGGGGCCTGGTGTAAGTGCCCGCTTTCAGACTGGTTTGGTTGATAGAGCGGTTCACCGCAAATAGTCGGCTTTACCCGCCCAGGGGCAAGCTCACTGCTGGGCTGCGCGCTTCACTCCCGCAACGCGGTCCAGGATAAAATATTGCGATTGATCGTTCTGCACAGCTTGCACAAACGCACTATAATCGATCGCTCGGTCGGCGGCCACTTCGCGCTGAATGAAACGAATGTGGCGCAGCGCCGAGAGCGTGCCTGCCGTGAACCCATACTTCGAAGAATACGTTGCGTAGTCCCGCTGAACAGCGGTTCCGGCGGGTGCCTGCACATTCGTTCCTTCCGGCAAATGCAGTGTCTCCCGTGTTTCCACGTCGAGGGGTGTCCCGAGTTCAACATTTCCGGCAGAATTTTTCCCCGATATCTCCGGCAAACCGATCTGTGGGAGCAGCGCTGGGATCCGCACGGGTTTCTTGGCCCAGTCTACAAATCCGTCCTGCGCCAATTCATATTCAACCGTGAACGGGTTGGTCGTTTCCATAGGGTCCGAGGCTGTGGCGCTGGTAATCAGGCCGCGAAATCCATCCGACAGCGCCAACAGGCCAGCGACTTCTTTCCACTTTTGCTTTGGAGTTTGACGGAACGCCATACGCAGCAACAATTCGTTGTCGCCTCGCAACGTATATTTCACTTTTGCGGAAAGTTTTCCATCCGCGTCGAGTGTGGCGGTCACGTCAACCTTTTGGAACGCCTGAAAGGGGAGATTCTCTGGTAATTGTACCCAAGGGTCGAAGTAATCCCCATGATCGCGCGGAGAGAGGCTCAATGCGTTCTTGCCTCGAAATTTTGCTGCGATCCCACCAAAGGGCGCCACACCGAGGCTAGGGTCTAGCACGATGTATTTTTTGTTTTCACGCAAACCGGCGAACACGTGATCAAACGCTGAGGGCCGGGGAAATTGGCCGGATGGGTCGGGCGAACCGACTAAAAGAATTTCGGCATCGACCCCCAACGATTGCGCCAAGCGCATCAGTACATAGCACTTATCTAGTGGCGTGGCATACCCGGACTCGAGTATTTCTTTCACTGTTCGGACGTGAAACCCGTTGACTCCAATGGGAACATCAACGGTCACAATCGAATGGGAGACCATTTCGTAAATTCCCCGAAGTGACTTTTCACCAGAAACCTTACCGCTATTTGCGACCCGCATCCGCGCCTTGAATTCCAGAGCATCCTCTTTCGTCCATTTCGGGAGCAGCAAGGCCATTCTACGAGCCATCTCCAGGCCGTGGTTAAAACTGGAGACAATGACATCGGGGACGGCCACTCCATCTTTCGTTGCATTGGGCGACAGTTTCCTGGTAACAGCGATTTTCCACTGATAAATAGAGCGTTCCGCTTTCCCTTCGCCTGAATTCTGAAACGAACTACAGGGGACTGCCAGATAGACAACGGGACTCTGCCCGTTCCAAACCGATTGCATGAGAGCGGTCGAGCTGAGGTGCCCGGGCAAATCGAGTTCATAAATCTCTTCCTGCACCTCGCCGGATCGGTCGAAGGTGTGTTCCAGCCAGAAATCAGGGGCCAGTGGTTGGTGGGTCGTTGTGGTGACCACACGATATTCAACTGTGTCGCCTTCCTGCAGGCCGAGGATGCGTACCGATTTGAGGCGGAGGTCGTGATAGGCAGGGTATTTTTCGACGGCCGGAGCCGGCAAGTCGGTGACAGCGCTGGGTAGCATATCGGACGTGCCGCCGTTCCCGTGAGTGACGCGAACTATGGGAATTTCAACCTGCTGGAATGCGCGATTGTACTCGAATCCCAGGCGCGAAAACTGCTGTGCACCGCCGGCGTTGTTCAGTTTGACGATGGTATGCACTTCTTTGCGTGAATCACCGCTGCTTTCAAAGCGAATGTGTGTTTCAAGAAGTTGGATTTGGAAAGGATTCTCTGTCTTTTCCGGCGACTTTGCATTGCTGGTTGGGGTTTCAGCCTTCTTTTCGGTGGGGTTGCTGTCCGGCACCTGGGCGGGAAGAAAAGTACCAAAAAGAATAATCAAATAGACAACACTGAGTACGCGCCAGATTTTCCAAAAGGGAGTCACGCTGAAAGTTTAGGAGCACTCTAGGCCGACGTAAAGCCGAGGATTGCCTCACGTTGTCCAGCAGGCAAGCCCCATGAAACCTTACAGTCCGGAACGCGTCTAACAGCGTGGTAAAGTCGTAGCTCTAGTTTTGCCCCAGATCAGAAGGAGAAGTTCGGGAATGAAGAACCGTTTCGTTGGTATGGTGTTGCTGGTCGCTGGCTGTTCGATGGCCTGCTGGTCTTCAATTGCTAAGGATAACGTCCAGCCCAAAGGCCCGGAGGAAGATGGCACCAAACCCGCACTCGTCAAAATCGCCGGGGAGGGCACGATGGATTCCCATGCCTTTCAATATCTCACCGAACTGAGCGACGAGGTGGGGGCCCGGGTCACGGGCAGCCCGCAGGACCAAAAGGCGATTAACTGGGGTGTCGCCAAAATGAATGCGATTGGGCTGAAAAACGTACGCGCGGAAAAGTATCCCATGTGGAAGGGATGGACCCGCGGGACTGCCCACGCAGAACTCGTGGTGCCCATGCATCGCCTACTCTCCGTTGACGCCATGGGTTGGACCGGTTCCACGGCCACCAATGGCGCCGAGGGGGAAGTCGTCACCGCGAATCTTTTCGATCTTGACGGCGAACTGAAGAACATGGCCCGTTTCAACGGTAAAATCGTGATGATGAAGCCGGAAGGAGCGCCCAAGAAGAACTTCATGCTGATTTTCGCGCAATACGGCGATTTTCTGGCCGCTCTGCAAAAAGCCGGGGCGATCGCTGTGGTTGGCGGCCAAGGTGGGTTTCCGGCCGAGGGAATGCATTTGACCCATACCGGAATCCTTGGTTTTGCTGCGGATTTCGCAGTTCCGGTGCTCGATATGTCTCGTGAGGATCAGGGCCAGATCGAACGCTATTTGACTGCCGGAAAAGCCGTGCGGATGTACGTCAACGTGCAAAACACATTTACCAACGGTCCCGTCGAAAGCGCCAACGTGGTTGGAGAAATAGTTGGCCGCGAGCATCCTGAACAAATCGTTGTCGCGGGCGCGCATTTGGATTCGTGGGATTTGAGCGAAGGTACGACCGACAATGGCACGGGCACGACCAGTGTTTTGGCTGCGGCCGAAGCGATCGTAAAGAGCGGAGTGACGCCGCGCCGCACCATTCGTTTCATACTTTTCACGGGCGAAGAGCAGGGTTTGCTCGGTTCTCTGGCCTATGTGAAGCGGCACGAATCGGAAATGAAAAATCACATCGGAGGAATTGTTCTCGATATTGGGCAGGGCCCGGTCAAAGAATTTCAACTCGGCGGCCGCAACGATCTCGTCGCCACCTTTGAACCATTCGCTAAATCATTAGCAAATATTCGCGAAATCAAGGTGACCGATAAAACGGAGTTTGGTACAGACACGGGACCATTCACGCTGGTGGGTTTGCCGGGAATCAACCTCGACCAGGATTCACCGGACTACAAATACACGCATCATTCCGCTGCCGACGCGCTCGAGGCCGTAAAGCCGGACGTGTTGGCGCAGAATGCCACCATTATGGCCATGACTGCCTATTGGCTGGCAGACCGTCCGGAGCGCTTTGCGAGTCCTTGGGCTGCGGAAAAAACCGCCAAAATGCTTCGGGAGAAGGGGGATTATGACATGTTAAAGGCTTTCAATCTATGGACCTTCGGGGACCTGGGTGCCGAGGAGAAGCCTACTGTCAAGTGATTGTAAATAAACGGATTAGCGGAAAAAGCCGTGCCGGAAGCACAGAACGGTTCGGCAAGGCACCGGAGCAGCCCAGTGGTCTTGCCTGCAGAAACGCTGCCACTCTTCACTTTTCCACAGTTTTTTCAATAGCTCTGTTTCGAAAGTAGTTTGACAGAGGACCTAATCATCTCTATACTCAGTGTTTTGTCAGGGGTATTTTACCCTAGTAGGGCCATCCTGCCTTTCGGGGATGGGTAGTTGGAAGGGAATTCTTCAGTCCCGGAACAATTTTGACGGAATGGGACAGAAGAGCGGCCGGAATGGGGCGCCAGCCCCGAAAAGCCGAGTAAGCCTCTCCGAATCGGAACCAGGAGTTAAGTTCTGCTCTCTTGGCTTGCCTGCGGAGTCTCTTGCTTGTTTCTCCGGATTCGCAGTGCACCTTTCAGCCTTTTTGTGTGCTCTTGCGTATTTTTCTGCGCGCGCGCTGAGAGCCTCGCCATGCGTTTGCGCGCGAAGCACGGTGAATCGCGAAATCAGAATCATCGCGACACGCCGAACGGAAAAAGAGGATTACTGTGCCGACGTTTTCACAGCTTGTACGGATGGGTAGAGAAGGAATTATCTCGAAGACCAAGTCGCCTGCGTTGATGGGCTGCCCGGAAAAGCGTGGTGTTTGCATTCGCGTGTACACACAGACGCCGAAGAAGCCCAACTCTGCATTGCGCAAAGTCGCTCGCGTGCGCTTGACCAATGCCGTCGAAGTCACCACTTACATTCCCGGCATCGGCCACAATCTGCAGGAACACTCGATCGTGCTGGTGCGCGGTGGCCGTGTGAAAGACCTGCCGGGTGTGCGTTATCACATTGTGCGCGGAACGCTGGACGCCGCTGGTGTTGAGAATCGCAAGCAGGGCCGTTCTAAGTACGGCGCCAAGCGCCCCAAAGCCGGCGCGGCGGCAAAGTAAGCAGCAAGACTTTTTTGAGATTGAAGGAGTGGTGAAGCATGTCTCGTAAAGGAATAGTGAATCGTCGAGTCCAAGCGACCGACCCCGTTTACGCCAGCGATATCGTGGAGAAGTTCATCTGCTCGATGATGTGGGAAGGCAAGAAGAGCACCGCGCAGCGCGTGTTCTACGGTGCCATGGACCAGGTTGCCAAGAAGACCAACGATGATGCCTTGAAGATTTTCAAGAAGGCGCTCGAGAACGTTAAGCCGCTGCTGGAAGTTAAGACCCGGCGTGTTGGCGGGGCGAACTATCAGGTGCCCGTGGAAGTCAGCCCATTCCGCCGGCAGTCGCTTGCCATTCGCTGGCTCTTGCAGTATTCGCGTGAACGAGCAGGCAAGACCATGATCGACAAGCTCGCCGACGAAGTGATTGACGCTGCGAATTCACGAGGTGGCGCTATCAAGAAGAAGGAAGATGTGCATCGCATGGCCGAAGCAAATAAGGCTTTTGCGCACTATCGCTGGTAATTGAATTCTCTGTAACGAGAAACAGGAAAAGTAAGGCAGTTGCTGGAAAAAAAGGTTTCCAAGGGATCATGACTCGGTTATTCAAACTCGAAGATACGCGCAACATTGGGATCATGGCGCACATTGACGCGGGCAAAACCACGTCGACCGAACGCATCCTGTTTTATACAGGCGTGACCTACAAAATCGGTTCCGTTGATGAAGGCACAGCCACCATGGACTGGATGGAGCAGGAGCGGGAGCGCGGCATCACCATCACAAGCGCGGCAACCACCGCCAGTTGGGATCGCTTTGGCAAAAAGTATCGCGTCAACATCATTGACACCCCGGGCCACGTGGATTTCACCGTCGAAGTTGAGCGCTCGCTTCGCGTTCTCGATGGCGCAGTCTGCGTGTTCGACTCCGTTGCCGGCGTTCAGCCGCAATCGGAAACGGTATGGCGTCAAGCCGACAAGTATCGCGTGCCTCGCATTTGTTTCGTCAACAAGATGGATCGCATGGGAGCGGATTTTGACCACGTCATCCGTACCATTCGTGCCCGCCTCGGCGCTCATCCCGTTCCCCTGCAGTTCCCCCTCGGGCGTGAAGACAATTTCATCGGAATCATCGACTTTATCGAACAAAAGGTAATCGTCTGGCTGGAAGAAACGCTCGGTGCGAAATTTGAGATTTTTGAAGTCTCGAAGCTTTGGGACGCGGATTTTGTGGCCAATCGCCCGGACATCGCCGCTGCCCTTAAGGGCTCCGCAATCGACAAAGCTTTCTATGACGAACATCGTAATAAGACAGTTGAATACATCGCCGAACACGACGACGCCGTTCTCGACAAATATTTAACCGAAGGAACGCTTTCTGTCGAGGAAATGCGCAAGTCAATTCGCAAGTCCACCCTGAATCTGAAAATTGTTCCGGTTCTGGCTGGCTCCGCCTTCAAGAACAAGGGCATTCAGCCGCTACTTGACGCGGTAGTCGATTATTTGCCATCGCCCGTCGATGTACTTCCGGTCGAAGGCACCAATCCGGAAAATGACGAGACCGAACTTCGTCGTCCGGCCGACGACCAGCCGTTTGCCGCGCTGGCGTTCAAGATCATGTCCGATCCCTTCGTCGGCCACGTCACCTATGTCCGCGTCTATTCCGGCGTTTTGAAGTCTGGCAGTTACGTTATGAATTCTGCCAAAGGTTCACGCGAGCGCATTAGCCGTTTGCTGCAGATGCACGCCAACAAGCGTGAGGAAATTCAGGAAATCTACGCGGGCGACATTTGTGCCTGCGTCGGGTTGAAAAACGTCAACACCGGCGACACACTGTGTGACGAACAGAAGCAGATTATTCTCGAATCGATCGATTTCCCCACACCCGTGATCTCCGTTGCGATCGAACCAAAAACCAAGGCTGACCAGGACAAGCTGGGTGTCGCGATGCAGCGTCTGGCTCAGGAAGATCCTACCTTCCGCGTTTCCACCGAACCCGACACTGGGCAGACTTTGATTTCCGGCATGGGCGAGCTGCATCTTGAAATCATTGTTGACCGGATGTTGCGCGAATATAACGTGCAAGCCAACGTTGGTCGCCCGCAGGTCGCCTACCGCGAAACAATTCGGAAGAAAGCGGTTGCGGAAGGCAAGTACATCAAACAAACCGGCGGTAAGGGTCAATACGGTCATTGCAAGATCGAACTTCATCCGCTGCCCAGTTCTGATCATGAAAATATGAAGGAACTCTCTACCGACGATATCGACGAACTGGCCAAGTCCATCACCGGCAGCACGCCGGGCAAGTGGAAGTTCGACAAGGAACACCGCTTCCTGTTTATCGACAAGATCGTCGGTGGCTCGATTCCTCGCGAATTTATCGCACCGATTGAAGCCGGCATTCGTGAAGCACTCGACAACGGCGTTGTCGCTGGATTCACGATGGTCGACGTGGCCGTGGTTCTCATCGACGGCAGCTATCACGATGTTGACTCCAACGAAATGGCGTTCAAAATCGCAGGTTCCATGGCTTACAAGGAAGCTTGCGCCAGGGCGAAGGCGGTTTTGCTGGAACCCATCATGAAGGTAGAAGTGGTCGTCCCGGAAGAGTATATGCCGCAAGTTTTTGGCGACTTAAATTCCCGTCGTTCTGCGATTCAGGGAACGGAAAATCGTGCGGGAAGCAACGTGATTCGTGTGGAAGTACCCCTCGCTCAGATGTTCGGCTACGCCACGGATTTGCGCAGCCGTACGCAAGGACGCGCCACATTCACCATGCACTTCTCGCATTATGCGGAATTGCCCACGGCACTTGCCGAGGAAGTGATCAAGAAGCACCGCGGCGAGAAGTAAAAACTATTTCTGACTGTAAGGGTTTTGTAGGAATTTTTGTAAAGAATTCGAACAGGAGCAAAAGAGGCAATGGCGAAGGAAAAGTTTGAGCGAACAAAGCCACACGTCAACATAGGCACGATCGGTCACATTGACCATGGCAAGACCACGCTGACGGCGGCGATCACGAAGGTGCTGTCGAAGCATAATCCGAAGGTTGCCTTCCGCGCGTTCGATTCGATCGATAACGCACCGGAAGAACGCGAGCGCGGTATTACGATTGCCGTTTCGCACGTGGAGTATGAAACACCGAATCGCCACTACGCGCACATGGACTGCCCGGGTCACGCGGACTACATCAAGAACATGATTACCGGGGCGGCGCAAATGGACGGCGCGATACTGGTCGTGGCCGCCACGGACGGGCCGATGCCCCAAACCCGCGAACACATTTTGCTGGCTCGTCAGGTCGGCGTGCCCGCCATCGTGGTGTTCCTGAACAAGTGCGACATGGTGGAAGACGCGGAACTGCTCGAACTGGTTGAACTCGAAGTTCGAGAACTGCTGAAGAGCTATCAGTTTCCCGGCGACACCATTGCCGTGGTTCGCGGTTCAGCACTGCAGGCGCTGAACGGCGACGCAGCCTGGGAAAAGAAGATAGACGAACTGATGGCGGCTGTCGATGCCAATATTCCTCTGCCGGTGCGCGACGTTGACAAACCGTTCGCCATGCCCATCGAAGACATTTTTTCGATCTCAGGTCGCGGCACGGTGGTGACCGGAAGAGTCGAACGCGGCAAGGTAAAGGTTGGCGAAGAAGTCGAAATCGTGGGCTTCCGCGCAACGCAGAAGAAAGTGGTCACCGGCATCGAGATGTTCAAGAAGCTGTTGGACGAAGGCTTGGCGGGGGACAACGTAGGGTTGCTGTTGCGCGGCACGGAAAAAGAAGACGTGGAGCGCGGGCAGGTTATTTGCAAGCCCGGTTCCATCACGCCGCACACAAAATTCAAGGCCGAAGCGTACGTGTTGACGAAGGAAGAAGGCGGACGGCACACCCCGTTTTTCTCGGGTTATCGTCCCCAGTTCTACTTCCGGACCACGGACGTAACCGGGGACATGAAATTGCCGCAGGGAGTGGAAATGGTGATGCCCGGCGATAACGTGAGCTGCGAAGTAACGCTGATCACGCCGGTCGCACTGGAAAAGGGCTTGCGGTTTGCGATTCGCGAAGGCGGCCATACCGTTGGCGCCGGCGCGGTCACGGAGATCATCGAGTAACCCTATGAGACAAGGTGACAAAATTCGTATCCGGCTAAAGGCGTACGACCACAGAATCCTAGACCAATCCACGCGGGAAATCGTGGAAACCGCGAAGCGTACCGGCGCTGATGTTGCTGGTCCGATTCCTCTGCCCACGACCATTAACCGCTGGACCGTATTGCGGTCGCCACATGTAGACAAGAAGTCGCGCGAACAGTTTGAAATGCGCACCCACAAGCGCTTGATCGATATCCTCGAACCCACACCGGACACAGTGGACGCGCTGATGAAGCTCGACCTGCCTCCCGGCGTTGACGTAGAGATCAAGGCTTTCGGCCACGCGGCGAAGTAGGGAAGAGCTTTACGCAGGGGCGGTTTCACGCCGCCATCTTGAGTAACACGCAGCCAATACCAGAAGGGCAAGCTGCGAGAGAGAGAAGAAGAAAATGGCAGTCGAAGGCATTATCGGAATCAAACTCGGTATGACGCAGATCTTCGCGACAGACGGCAATCTCGTCGGTTGCACGGTTTTGCAGGCGGGACCTTGTGTTGTAGTTCAACGTCGCACCAAAGAAAAGGACGGCTACGACGCCGCGCAACTCGGTTTGGTGGAATTCGTCAAACCGCAGCGTGTGAACAAGGCGATGACCGGCCACTTCAAGAAGGCCAACGTTGCGCCTATGAAGGTTTTGCAGGAAGTTCGTATAGCGGAATCGAAGGACGAGACCAAGGTAGGCGATCGCGTTCTGGTGGAGAATTTTGCAGAAGGTGAGTTGGTTGATATCACCGGAGTGAGCAAGGGCCGCGGTTTTGCTGGTGGCGTGAAGCGCTGGCACTATGCCGGAGGTGACGCAACTCACGGTTCGATGTTCCATCGCGCACCAGGCGGCATCGGAGGCAGTTCGTTCCCCTCACGCGTATGGAAGAACCAGCATTTTCCGGGTCACATGGGAAATGCTCAGGTCACTGCGAAGAACTTGAAGGTTATCAAGGTGGATACCGACGAAAACCTGCTGCTGGTTCGTGGTTCGGTTCCGGGCCCCAGCGGTCAGTATATCTTTATCCGCAAGGCGAAGAACAAGAAGGCGAAGTAAGTTGGTTCTGTACTCCGCAGGATGCGGAGCGAAGTCTGGAAACAAGTTTCAGGAACGAGAGAAGGAAACGAAATTATGCCGGTCGTCGATGTAATCAATCTGGATGGCAAGAAGGTCGGCCAGGTAGAACTGGCGGACACGGTATTTGGCGCAGAGATCAACGAACATCTGCTGCACGAAGCCTCGCGTTGGTATCTCAACGGGCTTCGCCGCGGCACCGCCAAGACCAAGGATAAGAGCGAAGTCAGCGGGGCGGGCCGCAAGCTATGGAAGCAGAAGGGCACCGGTCGCGCGCGCATCGGCTCGATTCGTTCGCCGTTGTGGCGCCACGGCGGCACGGTTCACGGCCCCAAGCCACGCTCCTACGAATATGCCTTGCCAAAGAAGATGCAGCTTGGCGCGTTACGCTCCGCACTGTCTGCGAAACTCGCGGAGCAGAAGTTGGTGGTCATCGAAGCGTGGGCACTCGATACGCACAAGACGAAGACTCTTCGCATTGCGCTCGGCAAATTGAATGCGGAAAAGACGGTATTGCTGGTGGCTGGCAATGAAGACCGCAATCTGGAACTCGCCAGCCGCAATATGCAGGGCGTGAAGCTCTCCGCCACGAACACTTTGCAGGCCTATGACGTACTTCGTCACGATCGCTTGCTGCTTTCGAAGGATGCAGTGGCCCGCCTGGTACGCACGCTCGACCCGAATCATGAGTCGGTTGCCGCGCCCCATGTCGAATCCATTGCTCCGGCCCCAACTGCAGCGCCCAAGAAAGAAGCGGCGCCGAAGGCTAAGGCGGAAAAAGCAGCAAAGAAACCGGCTGCTGCAAAAAAGCCGGCCACTAAAAAGGGGAAGGGATAAGTCATGGCAGCCCCTCACTATCAGATTATTCGCCGCCCGATTATTACGGAAAAGGGATTAGGCGTGAAAGAAACGCAGCACACCGTGGTTTTTGAGGTCGCCGCGGCGGCAACCAAGACGGAGATCAAGGAAGCGGTGCAGCAGATCTTCAAAGTCAAGGTTTCCGATGTGCGTACCGCAAATTTCTTCGGCAAAATGCGTCGTCGCGGCCAGAACGAAGGCTACCGGCGCGATTGGAAGAAGGCTTACGTGAAGCTCGCCGAAGGCGAAAAGATGATCGAGTATTCGGAGAATTTGTAGGGATTTCGGTGAAGGTAGAGCCGCCAAGTTGGCGGATAGATTTAAAAGGTAGAGGCAAGAGATGGCACTGAAGAGTTTCAATCCATATACGGCGTCAAGACGCTTTATGACCGTGCTCGATAAGAGCGAGATCACCAAGCAAACGCCCGAAAAAAATCTACTCGAGCCGAAAAAGCGCACCGGCGGACGCAACAACCACGGTGAAATCGTGGTATGGCACCGCGGTGGCGGCCACAAGAAGCAGTATCGTGTGGTCGATTTCCGCCGCGATAAAGAAGGCGTGCCCGCCACGGTTGCGGCGATCGAGTACGACCCGAATCGCAGCGCCAATATCGCACTTCTGCATTACGCGGATGGCGACAAGCGCTACATCCTGCATCCCGTGGGACTGGAAGTTGGCGCAACCGTCTCCACCGGAGAGGCTGCGGACATTCTTCCAGGCAATGCCTTGAAGATCCGTAACATTCCTCCCGGCACGATGGTACACAACCTGGAGCTTTATCCAGGACGCGGCGGGCAGGCAGTTCGTACAGCAGGGGCTTCGGCCCAGTTGCTCAGCAAGGAAGGTGATCTCGCGTTGATCAAGATGCCTTCCGGTGAAGTTCGCAAGTTTTCTGTCGATTGCAAGGCCACCATCGGCCAGGTCGGCAATCTCGATCACGAGAATGAGACGTTTGGCAAAGCCGGCCGGTCGCGCTGGCGCGGGATCAAACCCACCGTCCGCGGTGTGGCCATGAACCCGGTGGATCACCCGCACGGCGGTGGTGAAGGCAAGGTGAAGGGAAATCACCCGGTTACCCCGTGGGCTTTCCCGACCCTTGGCAAGAAGACGCGCCAGAACAAGCGTACAGATCGCATGATCTCGCAGCGGCGCAAGTAACAATAATTTTTCCGCTGTTCGCTTCTGTCAGTACGAAGTGGCGGATAGCAAGCACGAAGTCAGAACTGGACGGGGCGCAATCGAAACCGAACGTGCCCAAGGTAGAACGAAGAGCAATCGCAGTTCCCGACTGGCGAATCTAGAACTGGTTGGGGAGAGCGGAAAGATGCGAGCGACAAGGACATCACGCAGTGCGGGACGCAGAGCGCGTCCAGTAAAGCGGTCGATCAAGCGAGCGGTGAAGCGGACGGTGAAACCAGCGGCAGTGAAACCTGCCGCGAAACCCGCGGCCAAGTTGGCCGTACCACTCGAGCCGGTGCTGTACAAGCTGTGCAAGCCGGGCTGGGCGGTAATCGTCGATCGCACGCCGAATGCCATGGGCACACGTTTTGTTTGTCCATTCTGTCCGAAGTCGCATCGAGTACCTGGTCCGGTGCGGGGATTTAAAAAGATGCGGCACGCCCAGTGGGGCCGATTGCGCCGCGTGGAGGAATAAGCAAGCGATGGCACGTTCAACGAAAAAGGGGCCGTTTGTCGATGGCCACTTGCGCGACAAGGTCGAGCTACTGAACTCGCGCAACGAAAAGAAAGTTGTCAAGACGTGGTCGCGGCGCTCCACGATCGTGCCCGACATGATCGGGCACACGATCGCCGTGCACAACGGAAAGAAATTTATCCCGGTGTATGTGACCGAACAGATGATCGGCCACAAGCTGGGCGAGTTCGCGCCGACACGCTCCTTCAAGGGCCACTCCGTCAAGGTGGCTTTGGAGAAGGCGGCGGGTGCAGCTCCAGCAGGAGGCGGCGCAGCTCCAGCAGCGGCAGCGCCGAAGGCATAATTTATGGCGGACGTATTGACAAATCCAGGTTCCATTGAAGCTCACGCCATCGCTCGACACGTGCGGATGTCTCCGCAAAAAGCGCGGCTGGTGATCGACCTCATTCGCGGGCAGAAAGCGCAGGATGCATTGCATTCTTTGCGTTTCACGCCAAAGCGCGCGGCAAAGCACATTGAAAAAGTGCTGCGAAGCGCCATCGCGAACGCAGAGCGCAAGGCCGAAGATGCAGGCGCCCCGCTCGATGTGGACCAGCTGTTTGTTTCCAAGTGCTTCGTGAACGAAGGCGCGCGCTGGAAGCGTTTGCGTCCTGCGCCGATGGGCCGGGCTTTCCGGTACCAGAAGCGTACAGCACATATCTGGGTTGGCGTGGCCGAACATCACGTCGCCGCTGCCGAACGCGTTGCAGCCATTGAAGCAGAAGCAGAAGCCCAGAAGGGCGTTCGCGGAACCGCTCGCCGAGTCCGCAAGGCATTGACCGGCAAGCAGGCACCGGGGAAGAAGGGAAAGAAGTAATGGGACAGAAAACTCACCCGTACGGATTTCGGCTGGGCTACAACAAGCCCTGGAAGTCGCGCTGGTATGCTGACCGCGACTATGCGGAACTGCTTCATGAAGACGTGAAGCTGCGCAAGGAACTGAAGAGCCGCTTGAAGAGCGCGGGCATCAGCTCCATCGATATCGAGCGTGCTGCCAATAAGCTGGTCGTGCGCATCGCCACCGCGCGTCCGGGAATCATCATCGGCCGCAAGGGCGCGGAAATCGACAAGCTCAAGCAGGAAGTTTCCAAACGCACCAAGCGCGAAGTGCATATCGACATCGTCGAAGTGCACCGCCCGGAACTCGACGCGCAGCTCGTTGCCGAATCCATCGCTCTGCAACTGGAAAAGCGCGTAGCGTTCCGTCGCGCCATGCGCAAAGCGGTAGACTCGGCTTTGCGTTTTGGCTGCAAGGGAATTAAGGTGCGTGTTGCCGGCCGGTTAAACGGTGCGGAAATTGCACGTAAGGAATGGTACCTGCAGGGTCGTTTGCCCCTGCAAACCCTTCGCGCAGACATCGATTTCGGTACTGCCGAAGCGAACACCACGTACGGCGTAATTGGCGTGAAGTGCTGGATTTATCAGGGCGAAAACGTTCCGAATCGCAAGAAACAGGACGAGACTAAGCCCGCTGCCGTAGTTGCCGCCTAAGGCGCGCTACGCAAGTAAGGGAATCAGGGAAGCGAGAACAAGACGATGTTGATGCCGAAGAAGGTTAAGTACAGAAAGCAGCAGCGCGGCCGCCGCAGAGGCAAGGCTTGGCGCGGAGGCAGTTTGGCATTCGGAGAGTACGGTCTGAAGGCCATGGAAAACGCCTGGATCACCGACCGTCAGATCGAAGCTTCGCGCGTCGCCATCACGCGTTTCATCAAGCGTGGCGGCAAATTGTGGATCCGGATTTTCCCGGACAAGCCCTACACCAAGAAGCCCGCGGAAACCCGCATGGGTAAAGGTAAAGGCGCCCCGGAAAAGTGGGTTTCCGTGGTGAAGCCTGGACGCATCATGTTTGAAATGGCGGGTGTGGATGAGGCTACAGCGCGCGAAGCGATGGGGCTCGCAGCGCACAAGTTGCCCATCCCGACAAAGTTTGTCTCCCGTACAGGAGGGCTCTAAGATGCCTCGGCGTATTGAAAAAATCCGAGAAGAGGGCGGAACGGAATTAATGGCGCGTGAGAAGGACCTGACAGAGCAGATTTTCCGTCTGCGCTTCCAGTTGAGCACGGGCCAGGCGGAAGCGCTCAAGCGCCTTCGCGATGCGAAAAAAGATCTCGCGCGGGTCAAGACACTTTTGCGCGCGCAGGAATTGACCGCTGGAGCAAAGCCGGCGAAGGCAGGTAAGGCGTAATGACTACGGAAACACAAGCAGCGGTGGACTCCAAGCGCGGTGAGCGGACTGAACTCATTGGCAAAGTGACCAGCGCCAAGATGGAAAAGACGATTGTCGTCGAAGTGCAGCGCTTGGTGCAGCACCCCAAGTACCGCCGCGTACTGCGCATTTCCAAGAAGTTCTACGCGCACGATGAAAAGCGTGAAGCCAAGCAGGGCGATACCGTTTGCATTTCGTCCTCGCGCCCACTTTCGCGCCTGAAGCGCTGGCGGTTGAAGGAAGTGCTGACGCGCAAAGCGTCGGCCAAGTAAGGGAGCCGAATTATGATTCAAATGCGAACTTGGCTGACGGTTGCTGATAATTCCGGAGCGCGCAAGCTCATGTGCATTCTTCCCATCGGCGGCGACGCGGGTTTGAAGGCGGGACTGGGCGATATCGTCACCGCTTCGGTGAAGGAAGCAACACCGGAAAGCCAGGTAAAAGAAGGCAAGGTTGTGAAGTGCGTGATTGTGCGGATGCGTAAGGAACACCGTCGGAAAGACGGCACCTACATCCGCTTCGATGACAACGCTGCTGTGCTCATCAATGACACCGGCGAACCCGTGGGCACCCGCGTATTCGGGCCCGTGGCAAGAGAGCTCCGCGAAAAGAAGTTTGCCAAGATCGTTTCGCTGGCTCCGGAGGTTTGGTAGGCAATGGCTCAGAAACAGGAAAACGCTAAGCGTTACATCATCAGCATCCGCAAGGGCGATAACGTCCGCGTCATGGCCGGCAAGGATGCCGGGAAGAGCGGGCGTGTGCTCTCCGTGAACCCCCGGAAGAACACCGTTATCGTCGAACACGCCAACTTGATCAAGCGCCACACGCGGCCGAATCCCGCGAAGAACATCAAGGGCGGCATCGTGGAGAAGGAAGCCGCGATGAATGTTTCCAAAGTCATGATCGTCTGCAGCAGTTGCGGCAAGCAAGCCCGCATTGGCCATCAGACGCTTCCTGACGGCACGAAAGTGCGCGCGTGCAAACGCTGCGGCACCACGCTGGATAAGTAAGATTTTGGAAGGAATGAAACTGGTATGAAGAGTCGAATGCAGGAAAAGTACAGACAGGAAACGGTGCCCGCGCTGATGAAGCGCTTTGGTCTGAAAAACGTCATGGCTGTGCCACGGATCAAGAAGATCACCGTGAACATCGGTCTCGGTGAGGCCAGTCAGAACGCCAAGTTGCTGGACACCGCCGCGGTGGAACTCGGTCAGATCACCGGCCAGAAAGCCATGATCACCCGCGCTAAGAAGTCCATCGCCAATTTCAAAATCCGCAAAGGCATGCCCATCGGCTGCGCCGTAACGCTGCGTGGTGACCGGATGTACGAATTTCTCGACCGGCTCTGCAACGTGGTTCTGCCCCGCGTGCGCGACTTCCGCGGATTGCCTTCAAATGCCTTTGACGGCCGCGGCAATTACACTCTTGGCTTGAAGGATCAACTGGTGTTTCCGGAAATCGATTACACCCGCGTTGACAAGATCAAGGGCATGAACATTACGCTGACGACATCCGCGAAGAACGACGAGGAAGGCCGCGAACTCCTCAAGGGTCTCGGATTTCCATTGCGAGAAAAAGGGGTAGCACAATAAATGGCACGCACCGCTAAAATCGCCAAAACTCTGAAGAAGCCAAAATTCAAGGTTCGTGTACGCAATCGTTGCCGCTGCTGTGGCCGCGCCCGCGCGTACATCCGCAAGTTTCAAATGTGCCGTATCTGTTTCCGCGGCATGGCCCTCAAGGGCGAAATCCCTGGTGTTGTGAAAGCGAGTTGGTAGGAGAATTATGCAGACGGATCCCATAGCCGATTTCTTGACCCGCCTCCGCAATGCGGCGGCCGCAAAGCATCAGCGCGTCGATGTCCCGGTTTCGAAGCTGAAAACTGAGATCGCCCGCATCCTCAAAGAAGAGGGATACATTTCGACCTATAAAATGGTTGACGAGAACAAAGCGCGTAAAACCCTCCGCGTTTTCCTGAAGTACACCCCAGATCGCCGTAGCGTTATCACCGGCATGAAGCGTATTTCTCGTCCCGGACAGCGCTGCTACCTGGGTACGATGGATATCAAGCCTGTTGTAGGCGGACTCGGCATCAGCATCCTGACGACCCCACAGGGATTGATGACCGGACGCTCGGCTCGTAAAGCCAAAGTTGGCGGCGAGATTCTTTGCGAGATCTGGTAGCACGATTTTGTTGCGGCCGCCTTTTTAGGCGGGCTGGGTTATAACAAGCGTTTGAGAGAAGAGGACTGAACAGATGTCACGTATTGGTCGCAAACCGATTCCAGTGCCCGCTGGCGTGAAGATCAACACCACCGGCGGCAAGGTTGAAGTGCAGGGCCCCAAGGGGAAACTCTCGGTGCTGGTTCCACCACAGATCCGGTTGGAGCAGAAAGATGGCGTCCTTACCGCCATCCGCGATAACGAAGATCATCGCGCGCTGCACGGTCTGGCCCGCGCCCTGCTGGCCAACGCTGTTACTGGCGTAACCACGGGTTTCAAGAAAGAGCTCGACATCGTTGGCGTTGGATACCGCGCCGAGCTAAAAGGCAAAGCGGTTGCCTTCGCCCTTGGCAAGTCACACCCGATTTCTTTCGATATTCCCGAGGGCATTCAGATCACCGTCGACAAGCAGACTCATCTGGTTGTCAGCGGCGCGGATAAAGCCCAAGTCGGGCAGGTGGCTGCGAATCTGCGTTCGCTCCGCCCCCCGGACCCCTACAAGCAGAAGGGCGTGCGCATCGCCGGCCAGCCTTTGAAGAAGAAGGCCGGAAAAGCGGGAGCGAAGGCCGGAGCATAGATTTCACCGCTTTCTGCTGGATTCTCTCAACAGAATCAGCGTGGCGCGGGTAAGTGGATTAGAGGAGAAACAACAGTGGCATCGTCACAAGTTCGGAAATTGTCTCGGGATGGCCAGCGCAAGCGGGTTCACGCCCGCGTGCGCATGAAGGTATCCGGAACTCCGGAGCGTCCCCGCCTGAGCGTGTATCGCTCTGTCGGGCACATCTACACGCAAATTATTGACGATCGTACCGGCCGCACGCTCGTTTCGGCCAGTTCGGTCGACAAGGAAGTGAAGAAGGGTTTGAAAGGCGGTGGAAACATCGCGGCTGCCAAGTCCGTCGGCAAAATCATTGCCGATCGTGCCAAGGCGGCAGGAATCAGCAAAGTGGTGTTCGACCGCGGCGGTTATAAATATCACGGCCGCGTCAAGGCGCTCGCGGATGCGGCGCGGGAAGCGGGGTTACAGTTCTAATTTATGTCGAAGCAAATTTTGCGGGACAGTTTGTCAGTACGACGGTTGCTCGAAGTGAATCCTTCGGATTTGAAGGATGACGTCATCGCTATCAATCGCGTCACAAAGGTCGTCAAGGGCGGTAAGAACCTCAGCTTCTCCGCTCTCGTTGTTGTCGGTGATCAGCATGGCCACGCCGGATTCGGCATGGGCAAAGCTCGCGAAGTTCCCATGGCCATCAAGAAGGGAATCGAGCAGGCCAAAAAGAATTTGATTAAATTGAACATGAAGGGCACTTCCATTCCGCACCAGGTTACCGGCCGCTATGGTTCCGCCAATGTGTTATTGAAGCCCGCTTCGGAAGGTACCGGAGTGATTGCCGGTGGCCCTGTTCGCAAGGTAATGCAGGTGGCCGGAATTCAGAACGTACTCACGAAATCCCTGGGCACCTCAAATCCTCACAACGTGGTGAAGGCCACGTTTGCGGCGCTGCTCAGCCTGAAGGACGCAGCTCAGGTTGCGGAAACCCGCTCCATGACCCTTGAACAGATGAGCGGCAGGCCGCCAAAGGGCGAAAAAACGGAAAGGGCAGCAGGAGAATAATCCATGGCAGCCGAGAAGAAAGGCGCGAAGAGCGCTGGAACTGTAAAAATAAAATGGGTGGTGAGTTTCATCAGTTGCACTGACGATATGCGCGCGACAATTCGCGGCCTCGGTTTTCGCCGTATGCAGCAAACCGTGGAGCGCGAGGATACCCCGGCTGTTCGCGGCATGATCCATAAAGTGCGCCATCTCGTGAAAGTGGTGGAGTAATTCATGGCTGACAAATCGAAGTCCGATAAAACCAAAAAGACTTCCCGGACTTATAGTCTTTCGAACTTGAGTCCCGCCAAAGGCTCGCGCAAGAAGCATGTTCGCGTTGGCCGCGGTATGGGCTCGAAGCTCGGCAAGACCGCCGGTTCCGGCAACAAGGGACAAAAGTCCCGCCGTGGTTATTCGCGCCGCCGTGGCTTTGAAGGCGGACAGATGCCGTTGCATCGCCGCATTCCGAAGCGTGGCTTTCATAATCCGTTTGAAGTGAACTATTCCGTGGTGAACATTGAGGAATTGAATGTGTTCCCCGCAGGTGAAACGGTCACGCCCGAGCTTTTGCGCGCTCACGGCTTCGTTCGCCGCGCCAAGGACCCCATCAAGGTTCTAGGCGACGGAGAGCTCAAGAACAAGATTACGGTTCACGCTCACGCTTTCAGCGCTTCCGCTAAGGAAAAGATTACCGCGGCAGGCGGCTCGTTTGAGGTGGTAGCGTAATCGGGTTTTCCGAGGAACTGGCATGAATCGCTTTTTGACTGCATTTTCGAATCTCTTCCGCATTCAGGATCTGCGGAACCGGCTGTTCTTTACGCTGGGCCTTCTGGCCGTCTATCGTCTTGGTGCGCACATTCCTACTCCCGGTATCAACACCGCGGTCCTGGAAGAGCTCTTCAAGCAGTCGGCGGGTTCGGTGCTTGGGATTTTCGATCTATTCAGCGGCGGCAATTTCCGCCGTCTTACGATTTTTGCCCTCGGCATCATGCCGTACATCACCTCGTCCATCATCCTGCAGCTGATGACCGTGGTGTTTCCGTACCTCGAGCGCCTCTCGAAAGAAGGCGAACTCGGACGCCGCAAAATTACGCAGTACACGCGTTATTTGACGATCGTGCTGGGCATCATTCAGTCCACCACAATCGCCAGCACGCTGCAGTCGCAAGCGATTGGCGGACAATCGCTGGTGTACCACCCCGGCTGGCGCTTTACCCTGATGACCATCCTGACCCTGACTACCGGTTGCGCTTTCATCATGTGGCTGGGCGAGCAGATCAGCGAACGGGGTATCGGTAACGGAATGTCGCTCATCATTTTCGTGGGCATCGTAGTTGGTTTGCCGCATGCCATATTTGACTTGTATGAAAAGGCCAGGACATTGGCGTGGGGCGCATTCACGCCGCTTGCCATCATCCTACTGATCGCTTTGATGATTGCGGTTGTTGCTTTCATCGTGTTTGTCGAAGGAGCGCAGCGTCGCATTCCGGTGCAATACGCCAAGCGCGTGGTGGGTCGCCGCATGATGGGTGGGCAATCCACGTACCTGCCGTTGCGTGTGAATTCTGGCGGCGTGATTCCGCCGATTTTCGCGAGTTCGTTGTTGGCATTTCCCGCGACGGCCGCTCTCGCGCTAGGTACACGCTGGCCATTCTTGAAGGGGATTGCCGATAAGTTGAAGTGGGGCGAGCCACTCTACACCTTGATCTATATTTCGATGATCATTCTGTTCGCCTTCTTCTACGTGGGGATCGTATTCAATCCCACGGAAGTCGCAGACAATATGCGGAAGAATGGTGGCTTTGTTCCGGGTATCCGTCCGGGTCGCAGCACTTCCGAATACATCAGTGGCATTTTGAAGCGGCTCACGTTTATTGGTGCTGTTTACCTAGCGCTGGTGTGCTTGCTTCCGGAATGGATGATTGCCGGTATTCACTTGAACCACCTGCCCATTTGGCTGGGTGGCGACTGGTTTGACCGGAACTTTCCGCAATGGATATTGAACGGTCTGGGCGTGGCATTTTATTTTGGCGGAACTTCGCTCCTGATCGTGGTTGGTGTGGCGATGGATACGGTGCAACAGCTTGAAGCACAACTCGTCATGCGCAATTACGATGGCTTCGCGCGAAAGGGTAGACTGCGCGGCCGTAGGTAAGGCTAAAGGAGACGATGGTGCCGCTGGGCGAGCGTCCTGCTGAGAAACTCGACCGCGCGGTGATTTTTCTTGGACCTCCGGGTTCTGGGAAGGGCACTCAGGCGAAAGCGCTGGCCGAAAAGTACGGGATACCGCACCTTTCGACCGGTGACATGCTTCGCGAGCATGTCAGCAATGGTACACCGCTCGGGTTGATGGCCAAACCGCTGATGGAACATGGCGAGTTGGTACCAGATTCGGTGGTTTTACGGATGGTCGCCGAACGAATTGAGCGGCCTGACTGTTTTCACGGGTTCGTGTTTGACGGTTTTCCGCGGACGGTGACCCAGGCGAAATACCTGGGTGAGTTGTTGAAGCGAAGTGGTCTTCGACAGCCGTTCGTGATTCACATGATCATCGGCACTTCGGTACTGATGAAGCGAATGACCGGGCGAAGGATCTGTAGGGTGTGGCGGCGAGATTTACAATATTTACGAGCGCCCGCCCAAGGTCGAAGGAATTTGCGATAAGGATGGCAGTGAATTGATCCACCGGCCGGACGATCGTGAAGAAGTGGTAGGGCCAAGGCTGCATGCGTACGAGAAGCAGACCGCGCCCCTGGTAACGTATTACAGGAGGCTGGGTTTTCTTCACGACATCAACGCACGTAAGAGTGTCGAGGAAGTGAAACAAGACATTCTGCAGAGCGTGGCCAGCATTCGCGGAGAGCGGTAAATAGAAATGGCGATTCAATTACGCAGCGCCGCGGAACTGGAAAAGATGTATCGCTCGGGCCAAGTGGTTTACGAAGTTCTGAGCAAGCTTCGTGCCCACGTGAAACCGGGGATGACCACCATGGACCTGGAGAAATTTGCCGAGCAGCTCATCGCCAAGAGTGCCCGGCAAGGCAGCCTTTAAAGGATATCGCGGTTATCCCTGTGTGCTGTGCACTTCGGTGAACAGCGAGATCGTACACGGGATACCGTCGCCGCAGCGGAAATTGCGCGAAGGCGACATTGTTTCGATCGATTTCGGCATGGAAGTGGACGGGTATTTCGGGGATTCAGCCGTCACCGTGCCGGTGGGAAACATCAAACCGGAGTTGCAGAAACTCTTGGATGTGACCCGCGAATCGCTCGATCGCGCCATCGACAAGATGCGTCCGGGCAACCGGTTGGGCGATGTCGGACACGCGGTGCAGAGTTGGGTTGAGCAGCACGGTTATTCGGTAGTTCGGGAATTTGTCGGGCACGGCATCGGCACGAAGATGCATGACGAACCGAATCTCCCCAACTACGGTGAACCTGGACGCGGGGCGCGCTTGCAGGAAGGTATGGTCATCGCGGTTGAACCGATGGTCAATGCAGGCCGACCCGATGTGCAGATGCGGGGTGAATGGGTGGCGGAAACCGCCGATGGTAGCCCTTCCGCTCACTTCGAACACACCGTGGCCATTACCGCCAACGGACCTTGGATTTTGACTCGGCCGAAGGAAATGACCGGGCCATCGTGGTAGAGCAGCAATCGTAACTAGCAGGAGCATATGGCAAAGCCGTACGAAGAGAAAGAAAAAGGACGACTCGGGAAACTCGAAAGAGGATGCCATCGAAGTAATGGCGACGGTGATCGAGCCGCTGCCCAACGCGATGTTTCGCGTTGAGCTGGAAAACAAGCACAAGGTGCTGGCTCACGTTTCCGGCAAGATGCGCAAGAATTTCATCCGCATCCTGGCGGGCGACAAAGTGGCGGTCGAGCTTTCACCGTACGATTTGACTCGCGGTCGCATTGTGTACCGCTACAAGTAAATCAATGGTTTCGTGGCGCCGGGCAGCACGCCGGCCGTCAGATGAGGAGCAAAGCAGTATGAAAGTTCGGGCAAGCGTTAAAAAGATTTGCGACAAGTGCAAGGTGATTCATCGCCGCGGCGTGGTGCGCGTGATCTGCACCAATCCGAAGCACAAGCAGCGTCAGGGTTAATTTTTAGTTGAACCGAGATTTTGAGTTTTTTGAGAAATAGGAGAATCCATGGCACGTATCGCTGGTATTGATCTTCCGCCGCAAAAGCGCCTCTGGGTCGGCTTGACGTCGATCTACGGGATCGGACAGGTGCGCGCGAAGAGTATTTCTGAAAAGGCGAATGTGGATTTCACGAAGAAGATCCGCGACCTGACTGAAGACGAAGTCAACCGTCTTCGCAACGTTATCGAGCAGGAAGGCCGCGTCGAAGGCGATCTCCGTAAAGAGATCCAGATGAACATTCGCCGCCTGATTGAAGTCCAGGCGTATCGCGGAATTCGTCATCGCCGCAATCTGCCGGTTCGCGGGCAGCGCACCCACACCAATGCACGCACCCGTAAGGGTCCGCGCCGTGGCGCTGTTGCGGGGAAGAAGCAGACCAAGGGCAAGAAGGGTTAATTCGTGCGGGTAAGCGTCCCAATAAACTCGGGATGCTCGCCTGTGCAAGTGTCGTACCGACTTTGGTAGTAAGCCGGAATCTGAAAGCGAATAACGGAGTTAATCGTGGCAAAAGAGCAAAATGCGAATGCAGCACCGGATGCCGTAGCAGGTAAACCGGCAGCAGCAACAAAGCGGAAGAAAGAATTCAAGAAAAAGCGCGAGCGCCGTATCGTGCCACACGGACTGGTGCACGTGGCTGCGTCGTTTAACAACACGCAGATCACCATCACCGATCCGGATGGCCGCGCCATTTGCTGGTCCTCCGCCGGAGCGATCGGCTTCAAGGGTTCCCGCAAGGGCACTCCTTACGCTGCGCAGCAGGCTTCGTTGTCTGCCGCGGGCGTAGCGCGCGACCAGTACGGTATGAAGAGCGTGGAAGTTCGGCTGAAGGGTCCGGGTTCCGGACGCGAATCCGCCGTGCGTGCGCTGGCTGCCGCCGGTTTGCACATCGTGGCAATTCGCGACATCACACCAATGCCGCACAATGGCTGCCGTCCGCCAAAGCGCCGCCGCGTATAACTCGATGTAGCTGCCTGGATTCAGCCAGGTCTGCTTCATCGAAGTGAAAAAGTTTGGTTCGATAAGTTTGGTTTTAGAGAGATTTGGGAAGGGAGAATAGAAGTTGGCAAGACATCGAGATGCAGTCTGCCGCCTGTGCCGCCGGGAAGGGCAGAAACTATTTCTAAAAGGGCTGCGTTGCTTTACCGACAAGTGCGCCATTGAAAAGCGCAACTTTGTGCCGGGTCAGCACGGTCAGTCCAGGCGTCCAAAGATTGCGGGTTACGGCCTGCAATTACGCGAAAAACAGAAAGTAAAGCGCACCTACGGTTTGTTGGAGCGTCAATTCCGCAATTACTTTGAAAAAGCGGAGCGTGCCAAGGGACCAACGGGCGAAAACCTTATCATCATGCTGGAGCGCCGCCTCGACAACGTTGTGTGGCGCGCCGGTTTGGCCTCCTCGCGGTCGCAGGCACGGCAATTGGTGCTGCACGGCCACGTGCGTATCAACGGGAAGAAGGTCAACATCCCGTCTTACCAGGTGAACGTTGGCGAAGAAGTCGCGATGAAGGAAAAGATGCA
Source organism: Candidatus Acidiferrales bacterium (assembly GCA_963741165.1). Taxonomy (GTDB): domain Bacteria; phylum Acidobacteriota; class Terriglobia; order Acidiferrales; family UBA7541; genus Acidiferrum. Next base: position 449,980 of record CAVUHB010000010.1, read on the forward strand.
CCAGAACGCGATGGTCCTGGAAGCGCGCAACGTTGCGCAAAGCCAGAGCGCCGTACCCTGGCTCGAGCAGGAGCGCGAGCTCTTCAAGGCCAAGGTCGTCGCACTGCCGAAGCGCGAAGACGTGCAGACTCCGCCAATCAACGAACAGCTGATCGTTGAACTCTACAGCAAGTAATCGCCATCGCTCTTGTGGCTTGCTGCTCGCAAAGCGGCAGGCCGCTCGAGGAGAGCCGCTGGGAAGGCGGCGTAATTCCGGGAGAACTGGTTTGGGGCCGACACAGGTTGGCCAGAAGGAAGGAACACGATGTGGAAGGGATTTCAGAAACCGAAGCGTCTTGCGCCTGAGTTTGAATCGCTAACCGAGAAGTACGGGCGGTTTTCGGCACAGCCTTTTGAACGCGGCTGGGGGACCACGGTGGGGAACGCGTTGCGGCGCGCGCTACTTAGCTCGATTGAAGGGGCAGCCATTACCGCCGTCAAAATCGAGGGCGTGTTGCACGAATTCTCCTCGATTCCCGGTGTGGTTGAGGATGCGACCGACATCATCCTGAACCTCAAGCAGGTGCCCATCAAGTTGAACAGCGACCTGCCCAAGACGATCTATGTGAACGTCGAGCAGCCGGGCGTGGTGACCAGCGCTCAGATCGAAGAAGACGCGGACTTCGCGATTCTCGACAAGAGCGTCTACATCGCCACCGTCAGCGAAGGCGGCAAGCTGCAGATCGAAATGCGCGTCAAGAACGGCCGCGGTTACGTCTCCGCCGACCGTAACTACGACGAAGATCTGCCCATCGGCTACATCCCGGTGGACAGCGTTCATTCGCCAGTGCGCAAGGTCAACTACGCCGTCGAATCTGCCCGTCTCGGACAGATGACCGACTACGAAAAGTTGATGCTGGAAGTCTGGACCAATGGCGCGATCACCCCTTCGGATGCGATCGGACTGGCTGCCAAGCTCGTCAAGGACCACATGAGCATCTTCATCAACTTTGAAGAGCCCGTCGAGAACGTCGAAATGCCGACCGACATCGTGCACGATCCTCGCCTGGAACATCTCGATCGTTCCGTGGAAGAGCTGGAACTTTCCGTGCGCAGCTACAATTGCCTGAAGAACGCGAACATTCAGTCCATCCGCGAACTCGTGCAGAAGAGCGAGAACGAAATGCTGAAGACCAAGAACTTCGGACGCAAATCGCTCAACGAGATCAAGGATATACTGGTGAAGATGGGCCTCGCGCTGGGCATGAAGTTTGACGAACACGGCCGCATCATCTGGCCCCCACTTCCGAGCCAGACCTCAACATCCAGCTCGGACGAAACCATCGGCCTCTAATCGTTATTTTCAAACGTGTCATTCCGAGCGAAGCGAGGAATCTGCTGTTTGCCCGCTAACTTAAAGATTCCTCCTTCATCGCGGACTCGAATTTAGAAGTAAAGGGAACATACGATGCGACATCTGAAGTCTGGTTCTAAACTCGGACGCAACCCCTGGCACCGCCGGGCGACTCTGCGAAACCTTGTCACTAATCTATTTGAGCATGGCCGGATCACAACCACGCTGACCCGCGCGAAGGCTGCGCGCCCCGTGGCGGAGAAGATCATCACCCTCGGCAAACGCGACACGCTGCAATCGCGCCGCCAGGCTGCCGCCTACTTGATGACCCCTGCCGTGACGCAAAAGCTGTTCAGCGAGATCGCGCCGAAGTTTGCCGATCGCGCCGGAGGCTATACGCGCATCATTAACGCCGGCATCCGCGTCGGCGATGGCGCAAAGGTCGCCATCCTCGAACTCGTAACCTACGAGTTCAAGAAAAAGGAAAAGAAAGAAAAGACCAAGAAGGAAGAGCCAGTCGAAGAAGCCAAGGCCAGCTAAACTACCTTTCCCGTCAAAATTGAAAAGCCCGCTGCGAGCCAGTCTCAGCGGGCTTTTTGTTGACGATAGACTGGCTTTTGTAGGGACCGCCTTCTGAGGCGGTCCGCTCATTGTCTGACTTACATACTTACTGCGTCTCGATTTCCAATACCTGAATCGAGTACCCGGGAGCAGTGTGACGGAACTTCTCCGCCACATTGTTGAGTTTACTCTGCACCGGCACGATTCTATTCGGCTCCGTGATGGTATTGGTTTCTTCGTTCGTGTGCGCGTGCAATGTGACCAGCGCTGCATCCCGCTTCACCTTGCCTGCACCCTGCAGGTCAATCTCGATCTCATGCGCATCAGAGTCAGTATTCACGATCTTTAAGAAGAGCTTTCCGCTCTTTGAGTCGCGCGTTACAGAGTAGAACAAATGGGGCTCGTTACCCGCCATCGAAGACGCGACAATCTCATCCCCCAGATACTCTCTGAACAGTACTTGCGCATAGTAGCTCGGCGAGCCATAACTCGTGAGCGCATCGTATCCGATCAGGTTGGTGCCCCATTGCGGGCCGCCTGGATTCACGTTGACCAGCAGCGGCGCGTAGCTGGAAAGAATGATGATGTCGCTGTTCCGCTCCATGCCTGTCATCCAGGCCGCGTCGCCTAGAGCCGCACCAAAGTTGGGAGTAGGGGCTCCTTCCAAGGTCGCCCACTCTCCCACGAAAATCTTCGGACCGTTCCTGTTTGTCTTGTCGTAATGCGTGACGTCGCTGAAAAATTCTTCCTTGCGCTTGTAATAGTGATCATCGATTACGTCGGGCTTCATGCTGGTTATTTTGTCTGTCGCTATCAATTGCAATTCCGGATATTTCGCCTTGATCGTCTTGTAGAACTGCGTGTACCGACCATCATACGACCCTGATTTGTCGAACTGGTCTTCATTCCCAATCTCGACATACTTCAGCGCAAACGGTGCGGGATGACCGTTCTTGGCGCGTGCAGCTCCCCATTTCGTGTCCGTTCCACCGGTGACGTATTCAATTTCATCCAATGCGTCTTGTACGTAGGGTTCCAGGTCCGCTCCAGGCTTGACGTACTCGCCTTTCAACGAAAAGCCCGCATACACCGCCAGAACTGGTTGGATTCCCAGATCCTCGCACCATCCCAGAAACTCCAGCAAACCCATGCCATCGGACGATTGATATCCCCAGGGACTGCGGTGGGTTGGCCGGTCGACCGGATCACCAATCGTTTTCTTCCAGTCGAAACGTTCCGCGATCGTATCGCCTTCTAGATAATTTCCACCCGGCAGTCGCAGGAAAGCCGGCTTCATGGCCACGAGTTTCTCCATGATGTCAATGCGATTCCCGTTTAGCCGGTTCTTGTAGGTTGGCGGGAACAGCGAAACCAGGCTGAACCACACCTCACCTGGCTTTGCCACGCTCAGCACAAAATGATTCGCCGCATTGGTCTTGATCGACGGCGAAGTCTTCAAGACCATTTCGTATTTCTTCCATCCGTCCGTCAGTGGCGCGGCCGTGGCCTCCGCTGCAACTTTTCCGGTGTCATCGTTCACCAATTGCACCGTCACTGCGCCGACGGCAGCGCTTCCCGCCTTCGCGTAAAAGTAACATTTGTACTCGGTGCTCGGCCTGACCGCGATTCCCCAGTAGCCTTCATTCTCCAAGCCAGCCCGGTTCTGCACGTCTGCCTTCTCTACACTCAGCTTAAGGCTGTAGTCCAGTGCGGAGCTGGGTCCAGTCGTCTTGTCTTCCTTGATCGATGCCTTCGCCTTACCCTTCTGCACCAGTTGCCAGTGTTCTGCGCCCATCCAGCTATTGCGAAACGTCCGGTTACGAATTAACTCCGGGTAAAGCCCGCCGTCATACGAATAATTAATCTCCTCGGTCATCAACCCGTACAGAGTTGGACTGACTTTTCCCACCGCCTTATCAGTCTCGATCTTTAAGACAACCGGCGGTTTCGCTGAACTCTCCTGAGATTGAGCTGTTGCAACAAACAACAGTGCTATCAGCACCGACATCGCGGTGCAGTTAGTTATTCTACGTAGCGAACTTGTCATTGAATTTATTTTCCTCAGACGGATTGGTCGTTTCCAAGTCCGAATCCACATGCAGGCCTATCTTAACCGCGATTCCGCCTGCGTTCGCCCAGATTTCTGCCGAGTCCAATTAACGCCCTGTTTGAATACTGGCCTATTCCTGTCGACTTGCCCGGGGCCTAGGCTTCTTTGGCTCGCTATTTCTTCGGCATGAGGTATGAATCGTACCAGGCGATGTATCGCTGCAAACGGTCGTGGATATAACTCGGCCGCGTGAAGATGTGAAATTGGCCGGGATAGACGATCAATTGCGTGGGCACTCCCAGTGTGCGGAGCGCCTGGTACATCTGTTCGCTGCCAATGATCGGAACGTTGAAGTCCGCCTGGCCTCCCATAAACAGGGTGGGTGTGTGAATACGATCGGCATGGAAGAACGGATAAGAGACCTTGATCCAATTGTCCAAGGTCTTCCAAGGCGGCCCCATTTCATTGTTGTACTGCACGATGTACTGGTCGCTCCCATACATGGAAACCTCATTGCCGATTCCCGCGCCGCTCATGGCCACCTTGAATCGCCCATCCGACGCGATGAGGTAGTCGGTGAGAATGCCTCCGTAACTCCATCCGCCGACACCAAGGCGATCGGGGTCGGCAACTCCGCTTGCGACCGCATAGTCCATTGCCGCCAACAAGTCAGCCACCTCTTTATTGCCCCAATCCGCAAAAATGCTCTGCGTGAATGCGGCCCCACGACCGCTGCTGCCGCGATAATTGATGGCCAGGACGACGTAGCCGCGAGTGGCAAAGACCTGTCGTTCCAATTGCAGCGGGTACAGGTTGAAGAAGAGCGCGTGATCGTCTTGCCCGTACGGTCCGCCGTGAATCCACAAAATTGTGGGGTACTTTTTCGAGGCGTCATAAGACGGCGGCTTGATCATCATTCCATGTACTTCCGTGCCGTCTTTGCTCTTGAACGAAATATCCTCCACCGCGCCAAGTTGCCATTCGGACAGCACCGCTTCGTTATGCGAGGTCAGCTTCCTCAGCTTGCCCGCTTCCAGCGCATAAATCTCCGGTGCTGACATATCATTGGCAGCCGTGACCGCCATGTGCCCCCTTGCACTGGACTTGTTGGAGACCACCAGATCAGTCCCCGTCACTTTTTCTGCGGCCCCGCCCGTAACTGAGACCTTCGCAATATATTCCCGGCGATCATCTTCTACCAAAAACGTAATCGCTGAGCCGTCCGGTGTGAATTCCGGTTCAGAGACTCCACGATCCAGTTTTTCTGTCAGCGGATAAGATGTGCCACCCGCCGCCGCAACAACCGCAAGGCGCGGTTGATTGTAGGCGTAGAACTTCAGGTCATACCCTTGTAGGAAGGCGATCTGCTTGCCGTCGGGACTCCAGGCAAGATGCTGTCCACCGGGCGAATTGACGGTAATCACTTTTCTAGGAGTAGCGCCGGCATGCGCTTCGATCACAAAAATATCATCCGTACCGGTTTGATCCGGATCCTTCGCGTGATTGCTGACATAGGCGATGTGCGTGCCGTCGGGCGACCACACTGGGTCATTGTCGTCGTATTGTTTTTCGGTGGTCAGCGGCTCGAGCTTCTTGCTCTCGACATCAAAGAGGTACAGTTGGCTCCGCGACGCCGCCGTCAGGTAACCTTCTCTGTCCGCCTTGAAGTGATACCGGTCGATGACGATCGGCTTCGGAACCTTGGCAGCGCCTGCAGCGGCTTTTGTAGTGCCCGCGGCCGCCTCATCTTCGTCGCTCGGGCTCATCTCCAGCACCAACCGCTTGCCATCAGGCGACCACGCGTAACCGCTGAGATCTTCTTTCACGTTGGTCAACTGCCAGGCTTCACCCCCGCGCCGGTCCATCAGCCAGACTTGTGTTTTGCCTTCTCCCGCGCGCGCGGTAAGGAATGCCAGATACTTTCCGTCCGGGCTCCAGCGTGGAGTGTTGGCCGACTCGACTCCATAACTCAGCCGCAGAGTCTGCGTGCCTTCCCAATTCACCACCCAGATGGCCGTCACGCGTTTGTCAGCCGCGCGGTCGAATGTCGCCACCGTATAAGCGATCCACTTGCCATCCGGCGAGCACTGCGGATTGCCAACTTCCTGCATTCGATAAATGTCATCGATAGCAATGGGGCGCTTGGCAGGCCCTTGCGCCTGTGCGGGAGGCGAAGAAACTACAGATAGAGAGAGAGCAAGAATAATGATCGATGAAATTCGCATGCGCGCATCCTCTCTCGAAATGCGCTCCATCGTCAAGTTTCTCGACAATTGGACACTAGCCCAGCTTCCAACTAGCGAGTTAGTTTGAGTTGAGACAAATGTTGTGGCGAGGAAGGGGCAGGCGGTTCATTATCTTTGTGAGCTATTTCATGGCAACCCGTTTCAAATGCCCTCCTCGGCTCGCGAAATCTGTTTTTATTGTCAGTCATCGTGTCCGTAGTTGTGCTGGTGTTTGTTGGCACGATTGCTGCTCGGCAGGACACGCATGCCGACAAGGAAGTTCCCAATCCTCCGGAAGTTCGCATAACCTCCCCACCGAGGTGGGAAAATGGCTGTCTAGTGTTGACACTCGAACGTACAAACCATTGGTCGAGGTCGATCTTCTTGTCCACAATGGGTCCATATTTTGATTTGGCGCTCAATGTTGTTGCGACTGGAGGTACGACGGAACAGGGGTTTGAATGGGTCAACATCTATGGCGTCACAGATATCATAGATTTGGACGGAGTTTTGCTCGCACCAGGCGCGACGGTTCACAATGACTTCTGCTTCAAATCTGCTGTTTGGGTCGTGAATTTAAGGAAGAAAACACGTCGAGAAATCCTTGTGCACGGAAAGCTGAGGATCAGCGTTTCCTATTTCCCTTCAGAAGGAGCCTTCAAGAGGCGCCAAGAATGGAACCTCTATCCTCCAACGTACCTCGATCCGGAGAAGCCGCAAGACCCACCTTCGGATCTCGAGCCGAAGTGGGCCATAATTTTTGCTGACATTCCCTGCTCCGAAGTCAGCGGTAAATCAGGCTGCGCTAAACCTCCGACAGGAATATCCGGTGAGGCTCGCCTTGTCCCAGATGTATCTTCTTTGGTACCAGAAAGGGACGAGCGCGGGAAGATAGTCACCGATGAGTTGGCCCGCAAGTTTCCTCCATACTCAGGTCAGGAGTCTGAGTTGAAGTAAGTTCAGTGTCTTGCAATTGATGAATCGCAACAACGGAAACCGAACCACTGCCAACAATTTTCTAGGCCAGTCCAGATTGCCGCGCCAGTTTCAATGCTTCGATGGCTGCGCCGCGCGCTCCCGCCGTATCGCCGTTCGGCATGATGTAGATAGGGATGTCCGCCTGTTCTTCGCGTTGCGGTGGCATGCCGCTGCGAATCTCGCTCAAGAACCACTGCTGGAATCGCTCGCCCGTTTCGATGGCCCCGCCACCAACAATCAGCGCGTCGGGATCAAACGTGTTGATCATTTCGTCGAAGAACAGACCAAGCGCGTGAGCTTGCACGCGGAAGATTTCTCGTGACAGTGGATCACCTTTTTCCGCCAGTCCGCGAACCAGCTTCGCCGCTTTCGACAAATTGCCCAACTTCTCCAGGTCGTGTCCGGGAAAGCGCGGCAGAAAATACGGCAGAAAGGTCTTTTCAATCGCGGTCAGCGAACAGACCGATTCCAGATCGCCTGTCCTCCCGCAATTGCAGTTCGGCCGCATGCCCAGGGTCCCGCTAATGCTCTGATAGGGAATCAGCACGTGGCCCAACTCTCCACCGAAGCCTTTGCGGCCTTTGACAACGTTTCCTTCGATGATGACGCCGCCACCCAATCCCGTGCCAATCACCACAGAGATCGAAGTCTCCTTGCTGTTCGCCCCAAACAGCGTGAAGTGTCCCCACAACGCCCCGGCGTTTCCATCATTGAGATAGCTGACGGGCTTACCCAACCGTTGCGCCAATTTGTCGCGAATATCGAAACTGGCCCAGTCCGCATGCACGAAATTCGTGGAGCCCGTCGAACTGAGCTGCCCCGCCGCGCTGGCCGGGCCCGGAGTATCGAGTCCGACCGCGACGATCTCGTCAAAGGTTACGTTCACCTTTTGTGCCGCGATTCGCAGCCCGTCTTCGATCTGCTTCAGGCAGATTTCCGGCCCTTGTTTGGCAAGCGCTGGATGCTCGCAGAGTCCCTCGATCAGGAATTTCTCATGCTCGTTCACGAGTGTGTAATTAACGGCAGTTCCACCAAGATCGACTCCGGCGACGATAGACACGATGATCTCCAGTTAGCTGAGTATTTGGTCCCGACAGTTTATCAGCTTTTAGGACGCACCTGCGGCTGCTGCGAAGAAAATACCCCATTTGCAGTGAAATTTATAAAGGTGAGCGGCCCTTAATGAACCGCACTGGCCGTCAGGGCTTCAAGAGTCCGGATGTATATCTCCTCTGGGGAGCCCACGGCTGAAATGGAGAGAAGCAGGCCGTGGCGCTTATAAAATTCGATCAGCGGTGCCGTGTCGCGCTCATACACTTTCATGCGGACAATGACTGCCTCACGCCGATCATCCTCACGCTGAAACAACGAACCGCCGCAGTGGTCGCAGATTCCTTCCGTCTTCGGCGGCTGCTGGCTGACGTGAAATACCGCTTTGCACTCTTTGCAGGTCCGGCGGCCAGACAGACGCGAGACTACTTCCGCTAGTGGCAATTCGTAATCGATCACCGCAGTCAGCGGCAGTTTCTCCGTCTCCAACAACTCCTTCAATGATTTCGCTTGCGCCAGCGTGCGCGGGAAGCCGTCCAGAATGAAGCCGCCGCGGCAACGCAGGCACTCGCTGCGTTCCCGCACCATCTCCCACACCGTGGAGTCCGGCACCAGTTCTCCTCGGCGCATGTACTCCTTGGATTCGGCCATGGCCGGCGATAAATCACAAGATTCGCGTCCTGCCGCAGCACGAAATACGTCACCAGTGGACAGATGACATGCCCCCAATCGATGGTGTAGCAGCTCGGCCTGCGTGCCTTTACCCACTCCCGGAGCACCCAGCAGAATGAATCGCCATGGAAGTAGTGTCTTTCCCGGCCCCAGGGAGCACTGAGCTCCCGGTCCGTGCAGCCAGGCGGCACGATCATTCTCTAAGGGCGAGTCCATGGAGTCTCCTTGCGAAATCCCGTAGTGGTCCCCCAAAGTGGGAGGGCAAGATGGGACTGTTGGAGCGAGGGGGACAGTACTATCCGCACATTATCGTCATGCGGTTTGGCCCAGTGCAAGGTTACCTGTCACCGGAGTGTCCATAGGTAACCCAACGGGCCGCGTATCTTCCGCGAATCTATTATAGTTGATGCGTGGGGTGATTGGCAGAACCCCTAAAGCAGACCGTACGAGGCAAAGACCACGATGGAACTAACTCCCAGCGCAGAACCCAGTGCCGCTCCCGCCAGCACGTCGCTCAAGAAATGCATGCCCAACACTACGCGCGAGACGGCGATACTGATCGCCAGAAAATAAAGTGCTCCTTCCAGCGAGGGATAAAAGAAACTGACCACCAACGCAATGGAGAATGCTGTCATGGTGTGTCCGGAGGGAAACGAAAACTGATCGGGCGGCAGAATCTTCGCCCAGCAGTGTTGTTCCAGTTGGCAGGGCCGTGGACGTCGGCTGAGAGCCTTCAACAGTTTGAATACTCCGATGCCCGCCACCGCCGCACTCATTGCCACTTCCACCGCAACGTAGCGCGAAGGTCCACCGACCACCAGAACAGTCGCGGCCAAGCTATACCAGATCCACCCATCTCCCATGCGCGTCGCAGCCACCATCCAGAAGCGGATCCATCGGGGCGCTTTCCACCGGTTCATGCGATGCATCACGCGGTGATCGCGATTTTCGATAAAGTTCCAGACGGTTTTCGCCACAGTCATGGCTGCACCTCAACTCGCCCAGTTAGCCTCGAATCGTGAATCCACATCCCACAACATGCGCGGCTTCTTTTCCGGATGTTCCAGTTGCACAGTCCAAGCTCTGCAGAATCGAATTTCATTGAGCCAGTGCGCCGCGGTAATCGCCGGAATCAGCGCAGTGAGCGGGAGAAATGGCACGATCCACGGTTTTTCCTGCAGGCACGCCCCGACGAAGCGATAAATGTCGGCCGTCAATTTTCCGTAGCCACCGTGTTCGCCGCGAATGACGCCGCGCCCTCCGCGCAGTCCCGCGAAAAATTCTTCGACCGTAGTACTGCCGATTACTTCCGTGTACGTCAGGCCCACACCGGCCAGAGTGTGCGAATCGCTCCCGGCGACCGTAACTTTCTTCAGTCGCTTTGCCAGGCGTTCCGCGCTTCTGTTCGCCTTACTCCACATCTGTCCATTGCGCACTTCGAAGGCCGGCACATAGGAAGCAAACCAGTTGAAATCGTCGTGCTCCCGGCGGCCGGTAAGCCCAGAAAACACGTGATTCACGCTGATGAGAAGCTTGCGTTCCGTCAGGTACATCAGCAGGGAGATTAAATCCCCTCTCCGGCGCTGAATCTCCACGTGATCTTTTTCGCTGATCCCGTAAACGCCGAGGTGTGCTTCTGTTCCGCTGGGCATACGCACAGTAACTTCCTCGCTCAGAAAAAAGTCCGCGTGCTTGCGCAACACTTCCGCCGAATCAATGGAGTCATGGTCGGTTAATGTGACGATGGACATACCGAGCCGCTTGCACCTCCCGTATACCTCGGCGGGCTGGTTGTAGGATTCACGGCAAATGCGGCTGAGACCAGGCGTGGTGCACATGCCTGAGCCAGTGGAGTGGACATGTAGGTCACAGCGCATGGGGTTAGCATGACCGTAGGATATGAACAGCGCGTAAAGAAGGAACAAATTGTACGTGAAAGAATGCCCGGAACTTATTGAACACAAATGACTTTTATAGTTTTCAACATGGCATGTTGAATGCTCTTGTTGCGGATCATTTGTCCTGTGTAACAATACCGTCAATGAAGAAAATACACGCCCTTTTTCACGATGCCGGCGGTGGCCATCGCAACGCTGCCCTCGCTTTGCAAACCGTAGTTTCCCAGCAACAGCGCGACTGGGAAATCAACCTGATCCAGTTCCAGGATCTGACCAACCAACTCGATGTCTTGCGAAGATTAACCGGCATCCAGATCCAGGAGCAGTACAACGTCCTTTTGCGCAATGGGTGGACTCTTGGCGCCACGCAAATTTTGAGGCTCCTGCAAACCACCATCCGTCTTTTCCACGGACCCTTAGTTAAACTCTTGACCGAATATTTTCGCCCCAATCCGGCGGACCTCCTCGTGTCCATCATTCCTCATTTCAATCGGGAAATCTGCGAGGCGTGGACCGCCGTATATCCGGACCGGCCGATTGTCACCCTGATCACCGATCTCGCCGATTTTCCGCCGCGATTCTGGATTGAGCCACTGAAAGACCAGCACGTCATTTGCGGCACGGAAAAAGCCGTGCAACAGGCCCGCGCTATGGGCAAAGACGATTCCCACATCTTCGCCACCTCCGGAATGATCCTAAGGCCCGATTTTTACACCCCCGAATCCGTGGATCCGGTGGCGCTGCGCAAAGAATTGGGCCTAGACGCGGATCTACCCACCGGCATTCTCCTCTTCGGCGGCTTTGGTTCGATGGTTATGTACGATATTGCCCAACGCTTGGAAGCCGCGCACTCGCCCGTTCAGTTGATTGTGCTCTGCGGCAGAAATGAAAAGCTGAAAGAGAAATTTCTGGCTAAAAAGTGGAATCTGCCACTACATGTTTTGGGATTCACTAAGGAAGTCCATCGCCTTATGCGTGCCGCCGATTTTCTGATCGGCAAGCCCGGTCCAGGCAGCATCGCGGAAGCCATGGTCAGGCGCTTGCCCGTAATCCTCGAATGTAATCCCTGGACGCTTCCGCAGGAGCGCTACAACACCGAATGGGTGAAAGAGAAGCGCGTCGGCATCGTGTTGAAGAATTTCAGACAGATCGCAGAGGGAGTGAATCAATTGCTTGAACCAGCGACGCTCAGCGAATTCAGGCGAAACGTCGCCGCTCTCGACAACCGCGCCGTGTTTGAAATACCAGAGATACTCTCAAAGCTGATGCGGGAACCGGTCGCATCCGATTGAATTCTATCTGGATAACGAGATTGCTCAGTTTGACGCGCGCTCGGCTTTCGGAGGACGCGCGAAATGGGGGCCTGCGCCGGGAGTCTCAACCGGAGTCTTGCTCCGCGGTTTCGCGCACGTCACCGCCCACCAACGCGAAGCGTATTTGGGCAATTCGCACATCTTCCCGCAGCCGGCGGCCGTCTTCGATTGTGCGCATCCACAATAGCAACCGCCCGCAGAGACCTTGCGCACATTGCTGGAAGTGTCGGCCCACACCGACACCGTCACTGCCGCGACAAGAACGAGGAACTCAAGTAGAAACCACCCGCTGAGTCGAAGTACGCGATGGAAAATTGGAGAAACCATGACGAGGCCAGTTTCAGCCTGGAACTGAAAAAAACCGATAGTCCGGCAAGCTAAAAATAAAATAGAACTAGGGTCCCGGTACTGCACATCAATTCAGCATTCCACTTCGGGATAGAGGTCATTCTTGGACCAGTTGCTTAAGCCTCATCCTGCATAAGTCTTTTAGATTCAATAATCAAAGGCGTGCCGAGGTACCTCTCTCCTGTCCGTCCGCTTGCACTTACCCTCCAGGTGGACGCGTCGCAGAAGACGGTTCGCGAGGATCGCAAGTGAGGGGGAAGGGGCTTGCTTGCTGATTCTCATGGACTGTTCCCACCTGCCTCTGAGAGGGAGGCTAAGATGGATGACCCCACGCGCCGGTGGCCAAGGCGGGAAGAGCTGTAAGTGGTTTTTAATGAAGTCTATCCCAGGGCGATTGCCTTTTCTTGTAGTTGTGGCCTTGTCAACTGTAGGGACTTCCTCACCAAACCAGAGCTGAAATCGAGCTTACAGCGCCGGAGTGGCAACAGTTTTCTCGTGGCAAGTCCTGACTCGAATGTGCCGGTGGTAGGCCCTGAGTTGTCGGTCATGAGGTAACGCGAACACACGGACGCCTTCTGGCGTACCCACTATCATTTTTTATTTTTTCATTTTTGGGTCAATTCAGTCGCCCCGGTACTGGGCCGAACTTTTCCGATTTGCCAACAAATCGGGAGTTACTCACAATGCAGACTTAGGTATGGACGAATGCTCATTGTCCATTCCCTCCGCGATATCTATCAACCCACGAAAAGAGGCTTTTAAGGCGTTAACGTAGACTACTCCGGCCTTGTCTGTCAGGATTTCAGATGGTTCTTTCATGAAATATCTTCTGAGTTCAGAAAGCGGGTGTTCGATTTCTTGATAGAGATATTTAATCGAGTCGTAGGAGTCTATGCTGAGTCCGCGCTCCGTCAGGAGATTCTCAAATTGATTGAGCGAGATTTGCAGTTGATTGACTGCCTGCTTGGCAATTACAAGTTCCGAATCGCCGCAAACTTCCCCAACTATTATCTCGAAAGAATACCAAACCTCGTTGAACGCTTTCTTAAGTTTTGCGTGATGGAATTGTGTTTGAGGGATATCTACTTGCGTCGTTTGGTTCATACGGAACCATACCAAAGAGATTTTTACAAGACTGTACAGAATGGGACAGTCACCCAGTGGGTCCCGGTACCCAAGTTACCGGTTGATGTCATAACGAGGTCGGCCTCACGACGAGCCGAGTAAACTGTTCGGTGTTCACCCTACAGCGCTCGGAACGAAGGAGGCCGAATGCGAATTATAGGATGTGATTTGCACGCTCGCCAGCAGACGTTGGCGATGCTCGATACAGAGACCGGAGAAGTGGTGAATCGCACGCTGATGCACGAAGGCAACCAGGTGCGGGAGTTTTATTCCGAACTTCCGCGCCCGGTGCTGGTGGGCATCGAAGCCATTGGACCCATGCAGTGGTTTTTGGATCTGCTGGCGCAGTTGGGAATCGAATGCCGGGTGGGAGACGCCGCTAAGATTCGTGCGGCGGAACCCCGCAAGCAGAAACATGACCGGCGCGACGCCGAGTTGATTCTAAAACTGCTGGTAGAGAAGCGTTTCCCGGCCATTTGGATGCCCAGCAAGGAACTACTGGATCTGCGCGCGTTGTTGCTGCACCGTCATCAATGGGTGCGTCTACGCACGCAGGTACAGAATGCGCTGCAGGCCATCGCGCTCGCGAATGGATTGCGGCGCGGTCCTGGCTTGTGGAGTTATGACGGGCAAGCGAAGATCGCGTTCTTGCCCTTGCCGCCGCACGCCTCTTTGCGACGGAGCGCCTTGCAGGCGATGTATGGCCATATGGAAGAGGAAATCGAGAAGCTGACGGTGCAAGTTGCCGAACAAGTGGAGCATCGCTCGGGAGCCCAGTTGCTGATGACCCATCCAGGAGTGGGACCGGTCACGGCGCTGGCCACGGATGTGTTCTTGGGGGATGCGCAGCGGTTCGACGATGGTAAGTCGTTGGCCAGCTACGTGGGGCTGATTCCGGAGGAACGTTCCAGCGGGAGACGGCGGCGACTCGGCAGAATCAGCAAACAAGGTAATCCGTTGCTGCGCTTTCTGTGGAATGAGGCTGGCGCTCACGCGGCACGCCGCGATCCGGAGTTGCGGCGTTTCTATCGGCGCAAACTGGTGCAAAAGGGGCTGGGAAAAGCACGCGTGGCCGTGGCCCGCAAGCTGGGAATCCGGCTGTGGATCATGCTGCGCGATCAGATCGATTACGAAGAGTTCTGTCGTCGTGGACAGAAGCAAAGCGGTGCCGTCTGTGCGGGGATGCCTGAAGTCGGGAATGGTGCGAATCGTCACCGTCCGGTTGAATAGGCTACCCGCCTCCCTTCGCAGGAAGGAAGTTCGCAGAAGTCATCATGGTCCGCAATGACCGAAGAGATGCTTGGTGGACAGCACCGCAACGATGAAAGTGACACAGATCTGAGCGTCAGGGGTGAACACACGAATGCCAACGATCGATGCTCTTCAGCAGACACGCAACGGGTGTGCCCCGAGGAGGCCAACACCCCAGAAAAAAGCTCTTGCAACGGCCGACCTCGTTAGAGATGCACGACAATTTTGGTTGCGGCCAATCTGCGACGCTTGGCATCTAAGTGCATCGGGCGATCCTTCCAGACGCAAAAATAGCTCCGAGGTGTAACCAATGAATGGCTCTTCTGATCTGCGGATGACGAAAATCCCACTGAACCACGCTGCTAGCCAGATGCCCGCACTCGGCTTTGGCACCCTAATTCCCGACGCAGCCGTGACAATAACTGCGACCAGAGACGCGCTGGAAGCCGGATTTCGACACTTCGATTGCGCGGAACGATACGGGAATGAGCGCGAAGTAGGCAAGGCGTTGCAGGCAGGACTTGCCGCTGGCGGGATCGTTCGCGAAGACATTTTTGTCACGACGAAGCTGTGGAATACCAATCACCGGCCCGAACGCGTCGAACCGGCTTTCGAGGCGAGTCTCGAAAGACTCCAGCTCAGGCTATCTGGATCTCTATCTCAGTCACACTCCCTTTGCCTTTCAGCCTGGGGATAACCAGGATCCGCGGGATGAAAAAGGTAATGTTCTTTACGATCGGGACGTGACTTTGCTCGACACCTGGCGCGCGATGGAAACTCTCGTGGATCACGGTAAGTGCCGGGCTATCGGACTTTCAGACATCACGTTAGACACATTGAAGCCCCTCTATGAATCAGCGAGAATCAAGCCAGCCTCGATCCAAGTGGAATCGCATCCGTATCTGCCGGAAACGGAGCTATCTGGAATTCTGCAAGGAGAGGGGCATTGTGTTTTTGGCGTTTGCGCCGTTAGGCCACGGGATTAAGCCGGGACCGCTCGAGGATCGAGTCATTTCAGCGATCGCCGCTCGAGTTGGAAAGACGCCGGCGCAGGTGCTGCTGGCTTGGGCGGTGCAGCGCGGCACGGCTGTGCTTACCACACCCACGTCCGCGGCGCGCGCGCAAAGAGAATTTCGACATCGCCGCGCCTTCCGGAAGACGCGTTCGACGAAATCAATCGAATTCAGATCAGACAGCGGCTGAATCCAGTGGTGAACACCGGCGTTCCGGGTTTTATTCCAAAGGTTGGATGAACATGGAAGCCAAACCGCAGCTAGAGCAGTCCATGCAAGAGGAACAAATCCGTGCAGCTCTGAATGCGCACTGGCACGCGTCGGCAGTCGGCGATGCAAACGCGGAACACGATATTTACGATGACGATGCTATTTGTGACTATCCCCAGTCGGGCGAGCGAATCCTCGGGCGAAGCAATTTGCAAGCCTTGCGGAGTCATCATCCCGGCAAACCGTCGGGTTTCAACGTCAAACGGATTCTCGGAAACGGGGATCTCTGGATCACGGAATACACAATCACTTACCAGGGGCGACCGACGTACACGGTGAGCATTATGGAGTTCCGCAACGGCAAGGTTGTCCACGAAACGCAGTATTTCGGGGATCCCTTCGAGGCGCCAGCCTGGCGGAGGCAATGGGTTCAGCAGATTTCGTGATGCCGTACTGAGGATGAGGAAATTCGCTCGACGGACAGCCCAACCATTGACGCCGAGCACTGAGATTCCCTATTGGTCGAGCGTTCCCAAACCGCAGGATTCAGATAGGGCTGAACGCGTTCAGCCACCGGAGTACGCATGTATGAGCGTAAGGTGGCCCGGGCGTTTTGCTCAAGTCGCGATGGGTCCCGAGAAACGCGGTACTCGTAGATGTGGAATCGGCTCAAAACTACTTGTCCGGGAACCCGACTAATCGGGACTTGGCTTTTATTTGCCGAATCTGAACAGCGGATGAGCACGGCCGTTGTCCAGCCAACCAGGAGTTGACGAAGAAAACTAGTTCAGTTGTCCGGGATTGGCCTCTCTTTTGCCGACGCGAAGTAGAACCACAGCAAAACCGCACAACCGACACCTACAACTGCGAAAGAGACGATCAGCGGGTAGAACATTCCAAAACAACCCTTGAGGGCCATTACCACCATTAAGACCGCGAGCTCAATGTTCATAATCACCAACAGAGCCAGAAATGCTGGCGCGAGCGCGTAACCAGATGCTTTTCTGCGGAACAGAAGATAAGCGGTTATGCACATGCCGGGTAAGAGGAACATCAGGTCCAGACAATGAATGAAACTTACAGGCAGGTTCACCTGGATGACGCTTTGAGGGACTCGCCCCGCCAGCAGCGCGGGTATGTCCTCGCCCAAATCGAAAGCAGCGAATAGTACAGCAATTACCAGGAGCACGATGGCGGTCGTCTTTCGCGGCGCGCGAGGACTATAGGATTGGGCGATCTGCTCGAGGGAAATCAACGGAAGACAGAACACCGTAGCGTAGAAGCACAGGCTCAGCGTCGCGCAATAGACCAAGAACAGCGAGTTGAAGTGCACCCCGAAAGCGTAAAGAACAAAGTTGTAAAGCAGATAGCCCAGAGTGCCCAGCCAGACCAAACGCGCGGGAACCGACCCTCGAGACCCCAAGATGCCACTGATCAGCAAGACCGGCACGACCAACAACAGATCTACAATATCGCTGCCAATAGCCCCGGCGCTTGAATACAGCGTTTCCTTCGCGTACGTTGCTGGCCAAAAGATCCCTGCTACTGCCGTTACGGCAACCAAGAGCGCGATGGCGATGGTACTCCATAGTATCGGGTCACGAGTTCGTTCGGTTTTCATGGCTATCTATCCGATTGGTAGTTTTGAGCAGAGCGAAACGAGCGCATGCCGCCATCCTACTCCGTCGCCGCGCCGCGCCAAAGTTGGATTAGGTCAAACGGGATTCGCGGAGAAGTGAACTCACCCCCGAAAGCTGGTGGGTCAAATGGACGGGAACCGGAGTTATCAGATCTTGACTGGAAAGAAGCACGGTTGGATCGGGCGCTGTACTAGAATCCCGCCCTCCAAGAGGTGAGTCATGTCAGCTCCGATATCCTCGACGGCTACCGAATCAAGTCCGCAGCGGCCGTCCCCCTTTCGTCTCTTTCAAGCAATTAATTCGTTTCACCTTACCGACGCGATCCGGAGTGCAATCGAACTCGATATATTTACCGCAATTGGCGCAGGCCATCGCACGCCAACAGCAATCGCGCAGCAATGCAGCGTCTCGGAACGGGGTGCCCGCATACTTTGTGATTTTCTGGTGGTCAGCGAATTTTTGACCAAGTCCGGCCAGGAATACGCTCTAACGGCCGACACGGCAATGTTTCTCGACCGCAATTCGACCGCTTACATTGGCACTTGCACACGTTTCCTTCTCAGTGATGCGCTTCGCAAGCATTTCCTCGCGTTGCCAGATGCCGTGCGTTACGGAGGCTCTACGGATCGCGTTGTTGTCGATCCAGAATCCCACGTTTGGGTTGATTTCGCCCGTTCCATGGCTCCCATGATGATGATGGCGTCCCAGGAGTTAGCAAAGCTGGTCGTTCCCGACCAGACGCGTCCCTTGAAAGTCCTGGACATTGCCGCCGGCCACGGTCTGTTCGGTATTGCCCTGCTGCGAGCAAACGCGGCCGCAAAGGTCACAGCGGTAGATTGGAAGAGCGTGCTGGAAGTGGCGCGTGAAAATGCGGAGAAGTTTGGCGTCGCCGACCGTTATTCGACGCTGCCTGGAAGCATTTTCGACGTGGATATTGGTTCTGGCTACGACTTGGTGCTAATTCCAAATTTCCTACATCACTTCGACGTGCCAACGAACGAAAAACTGTTGCGTAAGCTACATGCCGGGCTTGTGCCTGGTGGCCGTCTTGTCACCTTGGAATTTGTGCCAAATGATGACCGTGTCAGCCCGCCGATGCCCGCGGCATTTGCATTGATCATGCTGGCGGAAACTCCGGGCGGTGACGCGTATACGCGACTGGAACTGGAAAGCATGATGCGCAACGCTGGCTTTGCCGATCACGAATTCCATCCCATGCCGCCGTCGCCACATTCGGTCCTGATTTCGCGGCGCGGTTAAGTGGTCAGTCCTGGTTAA
>CAVUHB010000011.1:0-141969 GCA_963741165.1 Candidatus Acidiferrales bacterium
GACCCTTCTGGCGGGCGGACAGTACACTTGTAGATTCAGAAAGCTGCTGGATAGCGGGCAACCGGCTTGACGAAGACGAACCCACGGCCATCGTAACGAGGGTAGTGATCGTGCGGCGGATAGCTGCGCGGCTATTACTTGTTGGGAATCAGGTAGGGGCCTGGAAAAAATTCGGGCTGGCCGGGCTAAAGCCCGGCACCTACACGGGCACGGACATTGGTTTGTGGGAAGCTTCTGGGCCGTAACTGGAACTAAGGAGAATTGTTTTGCCAAAGCGTACATTTCAACCGCGGAAGCGCCGCCGCGCCAAGACACACGGATTCCGTTCGCGCATGAAGACCAAAGGTGGCCGCAAGGTATTGGCGGCACGCCGCAAGAAGGGCCGTCATAAGCTCACGCCCTAATCCGGGCGAGAGTCAGCAGGCATCGGCATTGCCGGCGAACGATGGGCTGAGGTTTCCGCGCGAGGCGCGGCTGGTACGGCGCAGCGAGTATGACGCGGTGTACCGCGGCGGGAAACGCCGGTCAAGTTCCCACTTCACGCTCTTCGTACGTCCCAATGACTTGCCGTTGAGCCGCTTCGGATTCAGCATCAAGAAAGCACTGGGCGGCGCCGTGGTGCGCAATCGCATCCGCCGCCGATTGCGTGAAATGGTCCGTTGTCACCGGCAGGAGATACCCGCAGGATGGGATTTCGTGATGCATCCAAAGAGCTCGGTGGCGAACGCGCCGTTGCCCTTGCTGACTGCCGAATTGCTGCGGCTGGTGAAAAATCTGTGAGTGAATCCCTGAATACCAATCCGCAAGAAAAACAGAGTGCCGGGGTGCGTGTGGCGCTGTTTGCGCTGAGTGTCTACAAGTCTTACCTGTCGGTGCTGTTTGCGGGGAGCTGCCGGTTTGAGCCGAGTTGTTCCCGCTACGCCTACGAGGCGATTGAACGATTTGGTGTGTCGCGGGGAATGTGGCTGGGCGCGAAGCGTTTGCTGCGCTGTCATCCATTGTCGCGAAAATTCGGATTTGATCCGGTACCGGAGAAATGGGAAGAAATGCATACAACTGCCTCTAGCTGTGCCGAAACGCATGAGGTGCGCCCGTGAGCACGCCTCCGATGAACGTATTGCCGCCGGGTGGGCCGGGCAAAGACAAGCTGTCGCCAGACGTTCGGTTCCTGTTGGCTTCGCTGCTATGCGTGGTGGTGTTTTTGGGGTACATGCGATTTTTCGGGCCAAAGCCGCCCGTAAACCAACCGCAAGCGAATAAAGCGGCGCAAACGGCGCCGGCAACTCCGGGAACGACAGCGCCGAATGCGACGGCGACAACTTCGACTGCGCCATCCGCACCTACAGCGAAGAGCGCCACGCCGGTTTCCACCGTGCCCGCAACTGCGGATTCGCAGGAGCGAAACGTGGTGGTGGAAAACGCGCTATATCGCGTGGAGTTCTCGAATCGCGGCGCGGTGGTGAAAAGCTGGCAACTGAAAAAGTATAAGGACGATTTCAAAGACGATAAAGGTAAGTCGCAGCAACGTACTTTAGATTTGGTAAATCCGGAACTTTATCATGAGGCCGGCGGCTGGCCGTTTTCGCTGGTATTCGACGATCCGGCTTTGGAGAAGACGGCGAATGGCGCGCTGTACAAGATTTCTGGCGATAGCACTTCACTGACGGCTCCCGCCGACCTGAAATTTACATGGAGCGACGGCCACCTGGAAATTACCAAGACGTTTCACTTCGACCATTCGTATGTAGTGAATGTGGAAACGACCACGACCTACAACGGCACGCACGTGGGCGCAGGCCTGGCGTGGCGCGGTTGGTTTGGCGATTGGACGGTGACTGATCCTGCGCCAGCGACAACAATCAACACGTTCTACAGCGAAAACGGCAAGTTGCAAACTTTCCTGGCGAAGAAACTGGACGGCCCGGAGAAGTGGGGAAACATCTGGCAGGGAGGAAAAACATTCGTAGGAATTGAGGACCGTTATTTTACGGCGACGTTCCTGGCGCCAACGGACGCGATGTCCACGCCGCTGCAGACGCGTTACTGGAAAGTCTGGTCCACCAGAAAGGTAAAGGATAAGGAACAGTCGGAACCGATTCCGGAAGTTGCCACGACTACGTCGGCGCAGCCGATGAATTTGCGCGTGTTTGTAGGGCCAAAGGATTACGACGATTTGAAGGCCATGCGTCCGCCGCTGAATTCGCTGGTGCAGTTTGGCTGGATGGAGTTCATCGCCGACCCGTTGTTCCACGCATTGAAGTGGATGCACACATACATCCCGAACTGGGGATGGGCGATTGTGGTGCTAACGCTGATCATCAACATGCTGCTGTTTCCGCTGCGCATTTCGAGCTACAAAACCACGATGAAAATGCAGCGCGTGGGGCCGGAGATCAAGCAGATCCAGGAAAAGTACAAGAAGTACAAGATGAACGATCCGCGCAAGGCGGAAATGAATAAGGAAGTGATGGCGGTTTACTCGCGCGAGGGAATCAATCCCGTGGGCGGCTGCTTCCAGATGTTTCTGCAGATGCCGATCTGGTTTGGATTGAACTCGGCGCTGCGCGGCACGATTGAATTGCGGCACGCCAGCTGGTTATGGATCCACGATCTGGCTTCAGCGGATCCTTACTACGTTTTACCGATTGTGGTGGGTGTGACCATGTACCTGGTGTCGAAGATGACCCCGATGACCACCACCGACCCGCAACAGGCGCAAATGATGAAAATCATGCCGATCAGCTTTGCCGTGATGTTTGTAGTTTTTCCGTTTTCGAGCGGCCTGGCGTTGTATATTCTCACCAGCAGTTTGGTGGGCATTCTCCAACAGTGGTATCTGAACAGGACCCATCCGCTCCCTGCCCCAGCCAAGGTTGTCCGCGCCAAGAAGTAGCTAACGAGGATTCAGCGATGCATCCGAAGTGTTGCCTTTTTCTGCATCTACAGGGCCGACAATGAAAAATGAACTGATCCGCGATGGGAAGCTGGACCGAGCCGCAGCAGCAGAACGTCTGCGAGCGTTCCTGGATAGAATTGTGCGCACGGCCGGATTTGAGTTGCGCGTGCAGGTGCGGGCAGTGGAAGGCGCGGGTAGCGGCGAGCAGGGCGAAGCCGAAGTCCTGGCAGACCTGGACGGCAAAGACAAGGAACTGCTGCTGGCGCGCAACGGCGAACTGTTAAAGGCCATCGAACACCTGGCGTTTCGCGGACTGGGGCTCGAGCCGGCTTTCCACGACAGGATTCATCTCGATAGTGGCGGCTACCGGGCGCTGCGATTTGAAGAGTTGAAGCTGACGGCGCGCGTGGCGGCAGAACGAGTGCAGAACTCGAAGCAATCGTTCCAATTAAATCCGATGTCGTCGCGCGAACGACGGATTGTGCATCTGGCATTGAAAGATATGCCCGGCGTGCGGACGGAAAGCACCGGTGTGGGGGAAGAACGGCAAGTGGTGATCCACGCGGTGAAGAGCGAACGAACTGAGCTGAAGAAGTAAACAGCGGATCTCACCATTCGGTAGCTCCTGTCTTGGTGCTGCCAGGGACAACGCTACGCGAAAGCCAGCGCTACATTGCCACGGAATGGGAAAAACGCGTTTCGCTCCTTATCTGTTCGCCGTTCAGCGCTTGACCCAGCCTTGCGATAGGACTTCTCCTGTTTGCGAAAAACGGATGCGATAGGTGAACGAAGCGGCGCGATCCTTGCGGATTTGCGGAAAACGAAGATCGGAAAATTCGACGATCGAGTCGAGGCCTTCCCGGTGGAACCGGGTGACCGGGAAGCGCGCAAACCACAGAACCTTCTGCACCTCTGGCAGGGCGCGCGCCTGGTCGATAAAAGTGTTCGGAAAGGCGTCGGGATAGTATTTGTGCTGGATCAGGTCGGGGTCCGAATGGCTAGCATGGAAAAGCCCCCTCTCGAGTAAGCCTTCGCCTAGATCCATATTCAGTTCGTAGACGCCGCGGGGGCCGCGGATTAGTCCATCCCAATGCCAAATCGAAGGCGGGTAGGGAAGCGCGCCGATGCTTTCGACAGTTACGTTTGCGCGTTTGGCGAATTCCTCGATGCGCAGAACTGCGACGTGATGCGCGAGGGTAGCGACTAGGAGGTAACTGCTAGCCAGCGCGAGGCCTAAACGATTCCAGGTGACATAGGGGATGCGCTCGCCCCATCCGCTGAAAGCAGGCAATAGAAATAACGGGGTAAGGAGGAGTGTGGCGATGAGAATTGCAGCGTCAGAGATCGGCGCGCCGACAATTTGCCCGATTTTGGCGATTAGAAACGGGACCGGGGTGAAGATCAGCCACAGGATCGTGGCGCGGCGACGAAGATGTTCTGGGTCTGCAAAGGCCCAAGCCAATAATTGCGGGATGAGCAGAGTGGCGGTGAAGGTGAAATCGACGATGAACAGGATATCCCAGGCAGGACGCGACCACTCTAGCGGAGACCAGATCATGGTGCCGAAAGTGGTGATGAGATCGAGAAAGATATGGCTCAGAAGGCCTGCGGCCCAGATGCCAGAGAGAGCAGGGAAAGAAGGAGCATTCCATTTTCGCCAATGGGCGATCCGGTCGGTGAGCGCGGCCAGGATCAGGGTCCAGACGGGGAGACAGATGAGCGAATGGGTAATGCTGCGATGCCAGGTAAGCATAAGCAGCGGATCGCTGGAGAAAAAATCGCGGAAAACGTCGGAGTCGGGAAAGATGGCCCCGAGCAATAGGGACCAGGAGATGATGCGGCGCTTGGTCACGGTGAATAGCGGTAGCAGATCGTCGCCGCCAAAAGCGGCCTTGGCGATCAGAGCGCCTGCGATGCCGTGAGTGATAGTGTCCATGAAGACGGGTGTCCGGGGCTCAGATCACGGAAATGAGCGGCGACGTTTTTGGAACCACGCGGCCGATCGGAACGGCCCTAACACCTTCTCGTTTGAGAAGTTCGAGAGCTTTTTCGACGAAGTTGGGAGCGATGGCAACCAGGAGCCCGCCGGCGGTTTGCGGATCAAAGAGCAGGGTGCGATTTTCCTGTGGAACGCGATCGGCGAAACCGACGCAATCGCCAATGAAATCGCGGTTATTGTTTAGTCCGCCCGGAATCATTCCGGCACGGACGGCGTCGAGTGCTCCGGGAAGAGCAGGAACAGATTGATGATCGATTTCAAGCGAAACGGGTTGCAGCCCCGCCGGGGGATCGCCGAGGGCCATTTCCCGGGCGTGGCCCAGCAGACTGAAACCCGTAACATCGGTGACGGCATGGATGCATTCGGTATTGGTTTCCAGTTCCAGGGCACGCAAGGCCTGTGAGGCGGCGCGGTTGAGCTGCGTCATGGAAGCGATAGCGGCATCGAGCGATACTTTATCAATGCGATCATTTTTTGTGGCCGTCGAGAGGACCCCTGTTCCGATGGATTTTGTGAACAGCAGCAGGTCATTTGTACGCGCGCCGACATTTCGCCAAATTTGTCGGGGATGAATGGTGCCGGTGACGGCGTATCCGAAAATAATGTCGTCGTTGCGGATGGAGTGACCACCGATGACGCTGCACTGCGCTTCGGCCATTTTATCGAGACCGCCACGGAGGATTTGTTCGAGAATTTTTGTATCGCCCTTGGCGGGAAATCCCACCAGGGAGAGTGCCGAGATGGGCCGGCCCCCCATGGCATAAATGTCGCTGAGGGCGTTGGTGGCGGCGATTTGTCCGAAGATGAAGGGATCATCGGCGATCGGCGTAAAGAAATCCACGGTCTGCACAATGGCGAGATCTTCGCTGAGTTTGTAGACGCCTGCGTCGTCGTTTGTACGGAAACCGACCAGAACGTTTGGATCGGTGGTTGGGGGCAAACCGCGAAGCAGAGCGTCCAGCGTTCCGGGACTCAATTTGGCCGCGCAGCCAGCGGCTTTCACCATCGCTGTGAGTTTTACGGACTCAGTCACCCGGCACCTCCCTCTCTGTCCGTTTGATTATAGCGATGCCGCATCCGTTGCGCTTGCCGTCATGGAACATAGGGCCATGGGGACATCTTGCTCGAACGGCGTGATACTGTTGTTATTGCAAATGCCCTGGGACTTCTGGTTAATCTTCGCTTTCCTTGGAGTGGTCGTTCCCTGGAGGGGCCGCGCGCGGTTGCGGACCCTTCTAGAGCAGCCTGTTGTGGGTACAAAAGAGAAGATTACGCTCTATGCGACGACGATGGCGTTTCAGTGGGTAGTGGCGATAGTCGTCTTCTGGCGGTCATTCGCGCGCGGACTGACGCCAAGCGAGTTGGGACTCTCAGAGATCAGTCTGGCAGCGATTCTAGTTCCCGGACTGTTAGGGGCGGTGATACTAGGCGGATTGCATTGGCTGAATCTCAGAAGAGTTGCGAAGATGGAAGGCCCAGCGCCGGCGCTAATGCGGAGCATCGCGAAGCGGGTGTTGCCGAGAAATTTCCGGGAGTTTTTGCCCTACGTGGCGCTGGCAGTGACGGCGGGAGTTTGCGAAGAGTATCTGTATAGAGGATTCGCGTTGGCGGCGCTCTCCGGTGCCGGCCTGCCCACGTGGCTTGTGGTGGCGCTCACCTCCCTGTTGTTCGGACTGGCGCACACCTACCAAGGCAGGAGCGGGGTCGCGGGCACGACAGTCCTCGGATTGCTCTTTGGAACGTTCCGGATTCTGACAGAGAGCCTGTTTCCGGTAGCCATCTGGCACGCCGTGGTGGACATTGTGGCGGGAATAGCCGGGCAAAAGTATTTTCTGCAGGGACCCGAAGATGGGCAAGTCTTGCAAAATCATGGAATTACAGGATAATTACCAACATGTCAACAAAGACCGAAAAGGCGCTTTCCGAACAGACCATCCAGCAATCCCTGGCAGGGTTTGGCATTACCGCTGATAGCCAGCAAGTCTTTTCTATTCAACAATATATAAGGATCCTATTGCAATGGAATGAGAAGCTGAATTTGACCGCCATTCGCGATCCCCTGGAGATACTAGTTCGTCACTTCTGCGAATCCATGTTTGGGGCGGTTGCTGTGCCGGTCGAATCTGGTCGGCTCGCCGACATTGGATCCGGACCAGGGTTTCCGGGCATTCCGCTCAAGATTTTGCGACCCGACCTCGAGTTGTTCCTGGTGGAGTCGAATATAAAAAAAGGCACATTCCTCGCGGAAGTAGTTCGTGAACTTGGACTTAAGAACGCGAGGGTTTTAATCAGCCGGTACGAGGAGCTCGGCGAAGAGTTGGCCCCACTCAACTTTGTGTGCTCGCGCGCGGTAGGAGAGTTCGGGACGTTTCTTGAATGGGCGGCATCGGACAGAGTTTCGGCGGAATCCGTCGTTCTGTGGGTTGGCGGGCGCGATCTCGAGGAGATCCGAAGGGTCGCGAAGTGGGATTGGCAAGAACCGATTGCCGTGCCGCAGTCTTTGCGCAGGTATCTTCTGGTGGGCAGAAAAAAGGTGCTCGAAGTCGGCGCAACGACAACAAAATAAAAGACTTTATTGAGTGACAAGAGAATTCCCTGCTGGTTCAGGCAATTACCCTCAATTTCGTCATGGCCGTCATCAGCGTAGCTATTCAATGTTGTTCCACGTGGAACATTTGTGGGTAAAAATATTGTTTTGTATGAGTTAGAGTGCGCATTCTGTTCCACGTGGAACAGAGTGCGTATAAAATCAGCTAAAAACTCGAAGATTGGGATGTGGCCTCGTCTCGAAGCAATGTCGTCGAACCGCTTGAAATTGCCGACTACAACTGCTGGCCGTGCCGAGGGACGAGTGTTCCACGTGGAACAAAAAAGATCGGAAAAGCTGCAAGGAGTGCTCGGGCAATAATTTCAGGCAGAGCGCTTTGAAGCGCAGGCGATGGCGATTCACTGTACCGGGGACTCTTGGCCTCTAAACAGTATCCGCTAAAGCACCCGAGATCGAGTGAAGTGTTCCACGTGGAACAATGAGAATGCAAGCGGCAAGCGCGAAATGAAATTTACCTGGAGTTGGTACCGCGCGAAGGTTTTCCTACTTTCCAACAACAAATCCACTAAGGAAGGTGGCGTTTCAGGTGAAACAACTTGCTTCGCGGAATCGGCTCTGCTATTTTCCGTGGGTTGGGGGAACGTCTTGGCCCGGGTCATAGCAATCGCGAATCAAAAAGGTGGGGTCGGTAAGACCACCACGGCGGTAAATCTTGCGGCCTGCCTGGCGGCAGCGGAACAATCCACACTCCTGGTAGATTGCGATTCGCAAGCCAATGCGACCGCGGCGATTGGATTCCCCAAGGATCCTTCGCGCAGAACCGTCTATCATGCCCTCATTTTGAATGAGCCGTTTGAACGAATCGTTCAGAAATCGCAAGTAGAAGGCTTAGATGTCGTACCCGCCGACAAGAACCTTGCCGGAGCGGCTGTTGAACTGGTGCTCGCGGAGAATCGCGAATACAAACTGCAGGGGTTCCTCAAGTCAGTTCGAGAGAAATACAAGTTCATCATCCTGGACTGTCCACCTGCTTTGGATCTGTTGACCTTGAATGCCCTGGTGGCTGCAGACGCAGTGATTGTGCCGATCCAATGTGAGTACCTCGCGCTCGAGGGTGTATCGGAGTTGCTCGATACACTGATGCGAATTCGGCGAACGCTCAATCCCAGTCTGGAAATTGAAGGAATTGTTCTGACGATGTACGACGAGCGCTTGACGCTTTCGCGCCAGGTTGCCACAGATTTGCGCAGTTTTTTTGGAGCTCAGGTATTTGAGAGCCTGATCCCGCGCAATGTACGCCTCGCAGAAGCACCGAGTTTTGGTAAACCTATTATTTTCTATGATATACATAGCAAGGGGGCTGAAGGATACACTCAGCTGGCCCAGGAGGTAATTGATCATGCCGAGAAACGCCTTGGGACGGGGGCTCGGAGCGCTCATTCGGGAGCCTGAATCACCAATTCCGCCGACAAGTGCGACGAGTGCTCCGACATCTGGCGGAGCTGCTGCCGCTGTTGCGCCTGCGCTTGCCCAATCGCAAGTCTCCCCATCCGTGCACCCGGGGCCGCAAGAGGTCGATATCGATTTGATCGAACCGAGCCCCTATCAGCCGCGCACGCGGTTTCGCGAAGAAGCCCTCGAGGAACTTGCTCGATCCATAAAGGCAAGTGGCATTATTCAGCCGCTGGTGCTGCGACCGATCGGAAACCGCTTCCAGTTGATTGCCGGTGAGAGACGGTGGCGGGCTGCACAGCGAGCCGGGCTGACACGAGTATCGTCGATCGTCAAAATGGTGCCGGACGAGCAGGCACTCGAGATGACGCTGGTAGAAAACATACAGCGCGAAGACCTGAACGCGATGGAGCAGGCTCGAGCGTTTGAACGGCTGATGGACGAGTTTCAACTGACTCAGGAGTCGGTGGCGGAACGCACCGGAAAGGACCGGGCGACGGTGGCAAATGCAATCCGCCTGCTGAAACTCGAGACGACGATTCAGGAATGGATCGAGGAGGGAAAACTGACGGCGGGCCATGGGCGAGCTCTACTGGCGGTACCAGAGTCGCAACTGCGGATGCGCTACGCGCAACGTGCGGCGCGCGGAGGGCTGACCGTGCGGCAGATCGAACGACTGGCCTCACGTCGCTCGCGGAACGCCAAAGCAGCTGTGGAAGCGCCGCAGGTGGATCCAAATATTCGCGAAGCGATCGAGGAATTGCAGCGACACCTCGGGACGAAGGTGCTGTTGCGCGAGAAAACGAAAATGCGGCCAGGACAACTGGTGCTGGAGTATTACGACGAAGCTCAGTTGATGGGGATTTACGATCGATTGATGAAGTAGATTTATTGTCTGGCACTGGACGTTCGTTCAGGGCTTTCATTCGACACCTCTCGCTCGATCGTGCGTTGACATCCGCGAACACAAAGCTAAAGTGGAACTGTATCCCTTGGGGGAATCTAAATGGCGTGGAATTGGCCGGGCACATCAAAAAACGGCAGCAGTGAGGAATGGACAGGATTCATCGACCAGGGTGTGTCGATGGAAGGCACGCTGACGGTAACGGGTACGTTTCGCATTGACGGACATATGAAGGGCAACATCATCTCGGAGCAGACGGTGATTCTCGGAGAGAGTGCCAAGGTTGAGGGACAGATTGAAGGAAATCGCGTGGTGATCGCGGGTCGCTTCGACGGTGTGATTTTTGCAAAGGGCCGCGTGGAGATCCAGCCAAAAGGCGTGGTGACGGGCGAGGTGCACGCACCGTGTATGGTGGTCGATCCGGGTGGGATTTTTGATGGACGGTGCCACATGCTGGCGTCGTCGGACGCGTCGGCGGGAGTGACGATACCGATACGGGCCGTTGGGAATGGGTAGGCGAGTTCGTTAATTTATCTTGTCTGCGACTCGCACGGCTGCAGATTCAATCAGGAAAAGTTGCCTCGGTTTGCAAGAGGGAATGAAGCTCGGCCTGGGCTGCGATTGCCTATCCCGTAGGTAGTAGCTCGAGAAATAAGCAGGGCGAGCTGCGCTGCATCAAGCCACCTCTTTATGGCTGTCCTCTGTTTCGGACGGCAACCTCCTATAACCAGTATTATCCTCTATATAGGTTAAATAGACGAAGCGCCCGAGAACCTACGGAAACCAGGCGGGCGCGCTTGGCGACTTCGCGTGCAGGCTCTAGCTCGGGATCGGTTGCCGCGACGAGCACGACGTGGAAGCGAGCTCTGGATTGTTGAACGAGCTCGTCGTCGACGGTCCCGTACGGGAAGAGAAGGAAGACGATATTCCATGCATTCAGGGCGAATCGGAGCAAAGGCCAGCGGCGACCCTCGGTTCGCTCCTGTGGCAAGAGGTAGGAGCACAAGGCTCGCTCGGCGCGCCGAGTGAATCGGGAAAAATTCATACCGTCGAGGATCACGCGCAGGCAGAAGACCCAAAGCGGGGCAGAACTGCAGATACTACCATGTAATAAAAGTACACAAACGGTAAATAGAGAGGCGCTGAGGGAGGGTTTGACATGATCGGCGGAGCACAATATCGTTCGAGCGGGATGTTGTGAGGCGAGGTATGAAAATTCTGGTGATTGGTGGCGGAGGGCGGGAGCACGCGCTGGTCTGGAAGCTCGCCCAGAGCAAGAGCGTGGCGAAGCTCTGGTGCGCGCCGGGAAATGGCGGGATTGCGGGTGAGGCGGAGTGTCTGGCGGCGGATCTGGGAGACGTGGCGGCGCTGGTGAATCTGGCCGAAAAACTGGGGCCGGATTTGACGGTGGTGGGGCCGGAGTTGCCGCTGGTGAACGGGTTGGTGGACGCGTTTGAACAACGGCTGTGGCCGATTGTCGGGCCAACGAAAAAGGCAGCGCAGCTAGAGGGAAGCAAGGTCTTCACGAAGCAGTTTCTGGGACGCCACGGGATCCCCACGGCGACGATGTATGGAACCTATGACTCGCCAGGGGACGCCTACGGAGCGTTATGCGCCGTAGATTGGCCCGTGGTGATGAAGGCCGATGGATTATGCGCAGGCAAGGGAGTGCTGCTGGCAGAAAATCCCGACGAGGCCACCGACTTCATTGAACGCGTGCTCGAAAGGCATGAATTGGGTGAAGGCGGCAAGCGTGTGATGCTCGAAGAGACGCTGGTTGGCGATGAACTGTCCTTCATCTTGCTGACAGATGGAAAGCACTACGCGACGATGGTTCCGACGCGGGATCACAAACGCGTGTTCGACAAAAATAAGGGGCCAAACACGGGCGGGATGGGGGCGTACTCGTCGGATGAATTGCTGCCCGATGGATTGCGGCAGACGATTAGAGAAAAGATTGTGGAACCAACTTTGAAAGGACTGGTGGCGGACGGAATTCGTTATCGGGGATTTCTGTATGTGGGGCTGATGCTGACCGAGGATGGGCCGAAGGTACTGGAATTCAATTGCCGACTGGGCGATCCGGAAACACAGGCGATTGCGGCACGGATGGATTTCGATTTGGCAGAAGTGTTGGCGGCTGTGGCGGCAGGAAAGTTGCAACCGGAAAAGTTGAAGTGGAAGGCGGGAGCAAGCGCGTGCGTGGTGCTGGCGTCGGGCGGGTATCCGGGCAAATTTGCGAGTGGAAAACCGATTCGCGGATTGACGGAAGCTGCGCAGGTGGCGGATGTGAAAGTGCTGCATGCGGGAACCAAGCGAGTTGGTGAGGATATTGTTACGGCCGGGGGACGCGTCCTCGGCGTGACGGCGAGCGGGGCTTCGCTCGATGCCGCGCTTCGAAAAGCGTACGAAGCGGCGGAAAAAATTCAGTTTGAGGGAATGCATTACCGGCGGGATATTGGCGAACAGTACGAACAAGGGAATGCAGCCGGAGGTTCGGCGCATGGGTAAGGTATTGCATTTATTTCGGGCACCGAAGACGCGCCGAGCAATGGAAGAGCTTGCATCGGTAAGGGTGCTGGAGAACGTGGGACTGGAAGGATGCGCGCACGCGAGGCCGAATGGAAAACGGCAGGTGTTGCTGATGGATGCGGAGACATTGCGGAACTTTGCCCTGGCACCGGGAATTGCGCGAGAGAACATTACGACGGAAGGATTGGATGTGAACGGGTTGGCAATTGGACAGAAGTTGCGCTTGGGTGAAGTGCAGATGGTGGTAAGTCTGGTGTGTGAGCCGTGTGAGCAGATAGAAGCGTTGCGGGCGGGGTTGCAGGCGGCCATGGTGGGGCGGCGGGGAATGTTGTGCCGTGTGGAGAGCGGCGGTGTCGTGAAGGTGGGGGACGAGATTGAGTTGCTGTAGGGCGACCCCAGCAAGCGGATACGGTGGGCCGGTCTACGGTTCGGGCACTACAATGTGCAAAAGAGTCTGCCGGATAGCCACTGCCACAAAAACAAAACCATGACGGGCAGGATCGATTGTGTTCCCGGCAAACCGTCGGGATTAGGGATTGGGTTTGCGTCGGAGGGTGGGAGCGTCGGGCGGGCGGTTTTTGTCGTCGGCCTTTATTTCCGTCTCGGCGGATTCGACGGGGGGAACAACCCATTGAAAACCAGCGCTTTCACCGAGAGTGGCCTGAATGAACCGGGCATCCCCGGCAAGGATGGGAAGTACGGCTCTTAGGAAATCAGAGGCATCCTCTGTGACAGCTTTGTTGGCCTGACCGCGTTCAATGAGTTCGGTGAGTTTAGCAAAACGCGGTTCCGAGGAGCGAATTTTTGCAAAGCGAGGATCGTTTTGCTGGAGTAGGCCGAGTAGCGGAACGCCCGGCAGATTGTCGGGAAAGCGAATTTCCATCAATGTGCGGGCTTGGTGCTTCTCCGGGGGATAGAGTTGGGTGAAACGGGGGCGGAGCACGTGGGTCTGCAGAAATTCGTCCGAGGCCCCCGGCTGGCTTTGCTCGACGCGATATTCAAGTAACCAGACTTCCGGACCGTACTCTTGCGGGGCGTAACCGATCAAAACAATTTGCAGAAGGGGTTCGTCGGGCTTCAGATCGATTTTGTGATGAAGCTGCGAAACAAGCGGGCGAAGTTTTTCGAGAAAGCCGACACCGATTTGCTCGAGGTCGCTTTCCGGAGCGCCGGGAAGTTTGTAATGAGGGTCGGCAGCATAGACGCGTTCGGTGTCGTGGTCGAGGCGAATCGGTTTGGGAGCGGCGGGAAGCTGCCACTCGGAGGCACCAAAAAAAACGGCTACGTGGCCGCGATCGATTTGGGCAACTCGTGGCGGGACAGAAGTGGCCTCCAGAGGATGATCGATGGCACCGAAGACAATAGCGTCGCGCGTAACTTGGATAATTATGCGTCCACCGGCAAGGTTGGCCACAATTTCATCTTCCTGGGCAGGCGCAACTGCGGCGAAGGTAAACAAAGCCCCAAGAAGACCGAGCAGGAAGCGCATGAAACTGAGACCCTTAGACCGGCAGAGATAGCCGGAATCTCGAGACTAACATAATTAGGTCGCGGGTTGAGGCATCGAAGCTGAGCGAATCGGGTGGGGAATGGGTAGGAGAAATTCACGAGCAGCGAGGCCTAGAGGATGAGAGTGATTCTGTTTGGTGCCACGGGAATGGTAGGACAGGGCGTATTGCGCGAATGCTTGCTGGATCGGGATATCGAGAGCGTCGTCGCGATTGGGCGTAGCGCAACGGGCCGACAGGATGCGAAATTGCACGAAATCGTACACCAGGACTTCTCAGATTTTTCTGCAATTGCCATGGAGTTGGCAGGATTCGATGCCTGCTTTTTTTGTTTGGGAGTTTCCGCACTGGGGATGACGGAAGCGGAGTACGCGCGCGTTACCTATGGTTACACCTTGGCAGCGGCGGAAACGCTGGTGAAACGGAATCCGGGAATGACCTTCGAATACATCTCCGGAGCGGGGACCGACAGCACAGAGCAGGGCCGGGTGATGTGGGCACGCGTGAAGGGAAAGACGGAGAACGCGCTGTTGCGGATGCCGTTCAAGGCGGCCTACATGTTTCGGCCTGGATATATCCAGCCCGTCGACGGCATACGGTCGAAGACCGGTTGGTACCGGGCGATGTACACAGTGATGTCGCCTTTGTTTCCGGTACTAAAGGCTGTGCTTCCGAACTATGTGACGACGACGGAGCAATTGGGGCGGGCGATGATTGCGGTGGCGAAAAAAGGGGCGAACAAGAAGGTGCTGGAGAGCCGGGAGATTACGGAGTGGGGGGTGAAATGAGAGGACAGATTGGGGACGAGCGGTTGCGTCAATCTAAGATCCGGACAGGGAGAAAGGAAAAGGCTTCTGCCGCCCGTCCGGCGCTGGTTTCAGAGCCGTGGGGAGTTCCGGTAAACTAGGGGATCAGGAATTGTGAGGGAGAAGGGACTATGGGACTCAGAAAACTGAAAAGCATCAAACACCACGGCAAAAGCGTGGAGTCGATCCTTGCTGCGCACCAGGCATTTTTCGCGGGGAAAGCTGGCGGAGCGCGTGCAAATCTGGAAGGCGCGGACTTGTCGAAAGCGGATTTGTCGAAGGCGAATCTGGCGGGAGCAATTCTCCGCAACGCGAACCTGGAGGACAGCGATTTGCGTGGGGCGCGGCTACCGGGAGCTGATCTTAGCGGCGCAAGATTACGGAAAGCGGATTTGCGCAACACGGATATGACCGAAGCGGCACTGCCAGGAGCCGATTTGAGCCTAGCTCAGGCCAGCGGCGTGGAATTCTTCCGCTGCGACCTTTCGCGTGCAAATTTCCAGGGGTCTTTGCTGCGCAACGCGAATTTTAGGAACGCCGTGGTGGACGGAGCGAAGTTCGCCGGCGCAGATATGGGTGTGACGATTTTACGGGAAACAGATTTGAGTAAGGCGGACCTGTCGGGAGTAGATTTGTCGACAACACTGCTCCCGAAGGGATTTGCGGCGAAAAGCGGTAGTTGAGGCGATTGGCCGGACGTGGTAGCCTCACGCAAAGTCAGGATCGATTATAGTCCGTGGCAACAACCTTAAGACAACTCGATCAGCCGGGGGTACGCGAGCGCGTGTTGCACGTGGTGCGCGGGTTGCTCGAGGAATTGGGCAGCTTCGGTGCAGTCGCGGAACTGCGCGTAACGTCGAACCTCGATCGGGATCTAGGATTGGGCAGCCTGGAGCGTGTAGAGCTGCTGACGCGCCTGGAGCAAGAGTTTAAGCTGCGACTGCCCGACACGCTGACGGCGGAAGCAAGTACGCCTGAAGAGTTAATCCAGGCAATCTTGGCGGCGCCAGCGGTGGCGGCCAGCAGCGAACAGGAGTTGTCTGCGCTGCGTGAAACGCTTCGGGCAGAAAGAAAACCAAGCGAAGCCGCGGACTCCTTTATCGAAGAAGCAGAAACACTGGTGGAAGTGATACGGCACCGCGGAATTCACGACGCGGCGCGAGTACACCTGCTGATCACCGAGGATGACGAGTACGGCGAACACCACTTCACATTGACGTTTGGGGAGTTGTACACCGCGGGACAAATGTGCGCGGCAGAACTGGCGCGGCGGGGTGTGCCGGCGGGCGGAAAAGTCTCCTTGATGCTGCCGACATCGCGGCACTTTTTCATTTGCTACGCCGGGATTTTGCTGGCTGGTGCGGTGCCGGTTCCGATTTACCCGCCATTTCGGGCAGACCGGATCGAGGAGTACGCAGAACGGCAATCTGCGATTCTGAACAATGCGGGAGTTTGTCTGCTGGTGACGTTCCGGCGCGCGGAGGCAGTTGCGAAACTGCTGAAGCCGCGAGTGAAAACGCTGCTCTGTGTGGTCGAAGCAAGCAAATTGCTTGAAGCGGCGGAGCGAGCGAGCCGACCAGCGCCCGGGGCGCTGCCGGCGTTTCTGAGCGGAAGCCGCTTGCCTAAGGGCGGCGACATCGCGCTCCTGCAATACACCTCCGGATCGACAGGCGACCCGAAGGGCGTGACGCTGACGAATGCAAATCTATTGGCGACGATGCGGGCGATCGGCAAGGCCGTGGAGCTCGGTCCAGGTGAAGTGGGAATCAGCTGGTTGCCGCTCTATCACGACATGGGACTGATTGGGGCGTGGCTGACGCTGCTGTTGCATGGCGCGCCTCTGGTCGTGTTGTCGCCGCTCGCGTTTCTGACGCGGCCGGAGCGGTGGCTGCAGGCAATTTCCAAACACCGAGGAACGATAACGGCGGCGCCAAACTTTGCCTACGAGCTGTGCGTGCGCAAGATTCCTGAGCGGGCGATGGAAGGTGTCGATCTGAGCTCGATGAAGGCATCGCTGAATGGTGCGGAATCGGTGAATCCGGAAACACTGGAGCGTTTTTACCAGCGATTTGGGAAAAACGGATTCCGTCGCGAGGCCATGATGCCGGTTTACGGTTTGGCGGAAGCTTCGCTGGCAGCGACGATGACACCCGTGCTGCGTGGCCCGGTCGTCGATCGCGTGGATCGGGAAACGTTTGCGACCCTGGGCAAAGCGGTACCGGCCGAAGCGAAAGGGGATCAAACGATTTCGTTCGTGTCGTCGGGATTCCCGGTCGATCAGCACGCCGCGATGATTGTGGATGGGGATGGGAAGGAAGTGGCGGACCGCACCGAAGGGTTTTTGTGGTTTAAAGGGCCGTCGGTAACCACCGGATATTACAGGAATGCGGAGGCCACGGCGAAATTGTTTCCCGCGGGGCCGGCGCCAGGAACAGGGCAATATGCGTGGATGCATACAGGAGATCGCGCGTACCGGGCGGCGGGAGAGTTTTACGTTACGGGGCGGGTAAAGGACATCATCATCAAGGGCGGAAGGAATCTGTATCCGCATGAGGTAGAGGAGTTGGCGGCGCGCGCGGAAGGAACGCGGAAGGGCTGCGTGGTGGCGTTTGGGCTAAAGGATGAAGCCAACGGTACGGAAAAACTGGTCATTGTGGCGGAATCGCGTGCTAGCGATGCGGCCAGCCGCGCCAGGATCACAGCGACCATCAACGAAAAGGTGTCGCAGGGATTGGGATTGCCGCCGGATCGCGTGGAATTACTTCCACCGGGAAGCATTCCGAAGACCTCCAGCGGGAAATTGCGGCGCGACGAAACAAAACAACTGTATGTGGCCGGAACGCTGACGGCGGCAAAGTCACCGGCTTGGCTGCAGATTGCGCGACTGGGGTTCGGCAGCTATGTGCACGAGGCGGTACGTAGGATATGGGGCGGAATCGTCACCGCATTCGAGAAATTCTACGGCGTCTACTTCATCATCGTGTTTTTCCTGTGGATCGTGCCGTCGTGGATGATCGTGCGTCTGTATAAAGATCCAAAGGCGGCGGGGCGATTCACCTCGCGTGCGCTGCACGTGCTCTTTGCCCTGGCTGGGATACGCGTAAAGGTGGTTGGCAAGGAGTACATGAACACGCCCGGCGCGAAGGTGTACGCGTCAAACCACGCCAGTTATTTTGACGTACTGCCGGTGATGATGGGACTGGGGGTGCCGTACCGGTTTGTGGCCAAGGGGGAAGTGAACCAGATGCCGTTTATTGGAACGTTTCTGAACCAGATGGGGCATCTGTCCTTTGACCGGCACAATCCGAGCGCACGCTTGAAACAGGTGGATGAGATTGAGGAGACACTACGTCAGGGTGATTCCGTATTCGTTTTTCCGGAAGGCACGTTTGTGCCGGAAGACGGAGTGCGTCCATTTCAATTGGGTGCGTATCGCGGAGCGGTAGCTACGGGGGCGCCCGTGGTTCCCGTGTCGTTGCAGGGGACGCGGCGATTTCTGCGCGATGGAACCTATCTGCCTCGGCCGACGAGGGTGACAATCACGCTTGCGGCGCCGATCTATCCGGCAGGGGCGATAGCGACGGGAGATCCACGGCACCTGCCGGAGATGGTGCGTTTGCGGGATGAGTCGCGAGAGATCATTGCGGAGCATTCGGGAGAGCCGTTGGTCTAGGAAAAAGGTGGCAAGAGAGAGCGATTGCGTTTTTCAAAAACATTTTTGCGAGCTGCTCTTACAAGTTGAACGTTGAGACTTCCGCACGCCCGATCAAGCAAGAGATGTCTGGCTGTTTTATCGTCGGCCCCACCCTTTGCTAAGAAACGCTAAGGACGGACGGCCTTCCTGGTTTCCTCCGCCGGTCAGTGATGCAAGGAATAGATGACGGTGAGGTGCGTGTCGACCTCAACGGGTTGCTCGTTGAGCAGAGTGGGAGTGTAGCGCCATTGGCGGACTGCGTCGATCGCGGATTGGTAGAAGAGCGGATCGCCCGAAATCACCTGGAGCGACTGGATGGTGCCATCGGTGGAGATGATGGCGTGCAATTCCACGCGAGTTTCACGGCGGAGTTGAATGCCCAGAGTTGGATAGCTCGGTTCGACACGGTGCGTGATCTGAGCGGGATCGATGTGTCTGATGCTAACGCGTTGGTGCTCCTGGAAGGGATCATGGTCCTCCCCGGGCCGCGCGGGAATTCGGTGGACGAGTTCGATGCCGTCAAGGACACCCAGGGGATTGCCGGTGGGGGCGCTTCCCATGCCGGGAGGCAAACCGGGAACCGGCTCGCGTGGGCCATCTGGGTGGTTTGGCACGGCGAACCCGTGCGTGATGAAAGTTTTGCAGAAAAGGCAAGGTTTTTGATTCCGTGCCGGATCTCTCGCGCCACTCTCTCCGGCCGACTGCGGAGCGCCGAGGCGAAACGGCGGAAGCGGCACAGAGATTTTTGTGGAGAGGCGCTCGCCTTTGCCTAAAAGCGGAATAACGAGGAGTGCGGCTAGGGCGATAGTTTGAAAAACGAGGGAGAAAAAGATGGCACGGCGCCGAATATGGCGTGCACGGCGTTGTTGCAGCGGATCGCCGTCGATGAGGCAGCCGTTTAGAGAACCTGGAAAACTTTTGGGCACACCAGTAGCATCGAGATTCATCACACACCTCTCGGATTTATGGTCGAAACAAGTTTCTCTGCGGCACCAACCTCCTGTGGTTGCTACAGGAGGTCGATGCCGCTCTCGCAGGGATGAGAGGTACGCGCGTCCTCTGCATGGTTTGACACCGTGAGTGGAGACAAGTTCCCGGGAGGGAAAACAAGCTTTGCGGAAAGGGTTGCGATCCTGAGGGTTCGGGCAAAGCAGTGCTGCGCCTCCCGGGGAGTGCTTCCAACCTGCAATGAACAGCGGTTAGGCGAGCTAAGGCACTAGCTTAAATCGAGCGCTGCAGGCCGCCTAAACGCGCTCCTAGACAATCTCTCCTGAAAACGGCGAGGGATTCAGGGAGTTCGAAAATTCTGAAAGTTACGAACGGGTAAGCAGTTAGCGGGGATGCATCTGTAGGAGTAGAGGAAGCATCGAAGATGTTGGACGTGGATCTGAAGGAGGAGAAATCCCATGGACAGGCAAGTACCCGAAGTGTTGGGTATTCGCCGCACGGGTTGGGCTGCTCTGGACCGCGATCCGCAAGAAGACACGATCGAGTTTCACTGTCCTCATTGCGGGGCGGAAGGCCAGAAGAAAGCGCGGCGCGAGCGGACGGAATATCACTTCACGGATGGATTTATGCAGGATTTGCAGGGCGAAGGATTGCAGTGCCAAAAATGCAAGCAATCCTTGCGTGTGGCGCCGGTAGTGCTGCTGCATGACCAAGAAGAGACGCGGCGGTTTGCGGCGATGGTGAAGGAAGAGTCAAACGCGGTGGTTATCGGGTAATTATAAAAACATGATTCGAGGGAGGAACGCGGGGCACGCTAGAGTGCCCCGTTTTTTTTTAGGAAGGCTTCCCTTAGCGACGATCCCAGTTGCCGCGGTCCTGATGATGTTCACGCCATTCCTTACGGAGGTGCTCAGCGCGTTCGTAGGCTTCCTGGCGTTCGTGGTACCAGTGGCGCGCTGCACCACTCTGCGGGCCAGAGTGCTCGACGGCTTCTTGGTAGCGCCATTCGGCGTAGGAGATGCGACGGTTGCATTTGTCCCAGTCATTGGCCTTGGCACCTGGCACAGCTAGGAACAGGAGAACGCCACCGAGAACAGCCGTAGCGAGAGTAGCTTTACCCGGAACAGAGGGAAACCTGGTACGCAGTTTCATAAATGCCTCCTGGGGATTGCCCGGACCCTAGCGGGGTGCCGGCTTGAACTGTTAAACACGGAAGGGGATAGGAGGTTGCGGGGGGGAGGAAAGGCTTGGAAAACCAAGGTTCAAGTAAGGAGCAGGTGCAAACTCGCTGGTATGCACCCGAGCAGAGTCAGAAGACCAGTACTGAGGATGGGGATTGCGATCGTGGTCATGAGGATGATCGTGGTCGCGACGCCAGCAATGAGTGTGATCCCCGCAATAACTGCGGGCTATCCGAGCCATGGAGCTTGTGATAGCCAGGGGCGATACGTTTTCGACCGTCTTTGTCGGCGCGGAGAGCTGCTGGCATTGCGAACAAGCGCAAGTAGCAGCGTTGGCCTGAGGCGTGAATGCGTGGGATCTCCTGGTCAGCCTGATTGGAGCTGGCTGATGGCGGAAGCTTTAAAGGGGGCGGGTGAATTGGCAGTAAAAAGTTTGGTCAGACCAGCGATGGGCAACCATAGAGAAGAAGCCTGAAGCTTGTGCGGGAGATCGCTGAGGGTTTTTCTCGGCAAAGCCCGGAAAGGTTTCGTCACAAAAGACAGTCAAGGAGTAATCCCCGTTCAGACAATCCGAAAGGGGACATCCGACAGAAACAGCTCGGGGGGCCAAGGGCTAGTAGGCCTGGAGAAAAGGGTCTACTTGCATATGATATTTTTCGAGGCCGGCGCGGATTTTGTCGAAAGCTTCATCGACGTTATCAGCGTATTGGAGTTGGTCGAAATCGGTCTGGCTGATGGTGCCCCAACGCACCATGTTTTTGAGATTCAGAACTTCATTCCAGTATTTGCGCCCGTAAATCAGGATGAGCGTGTTTTTCGGCATTTTATCTGTTTGCGAGAGGGTCATCATTTCCCATAGTTCGTCCATGGTACCGAAGCCACCAGGAAAGACGATGAGGGCCTTGGCGATCTGCGCGAACCACAATTTGCGCATGAAAAAATAGTGGAAGTTAAAGCTGAGCTCGGGACTAATGTACGGATTCGAAAATTGCTCGTGCGGCAGCTCGATGGAGAGTCCAATGGATTTTCCGCCGGCTTCGTAAGCGCCGCGATTGGCGGCTTCCATAATTCCCGGACCACCGCCGGAGCAGACGACAAAGCGGCGGGGCTTGGGACCGAGAGAAAGAGCCCAGGTGGTGAGACGACGAGCGAGTTCGCGAGCTTGTTCGTAGTAGCCAGACATTTCGAGGGCGCTTTTTGCTTCACGGATGGCAAGGCGATGAAGTTTTATCTTTGCGGCGCTGAACCTGCCGGTTTTCTCTTTTTTCAAACGCGCCCAGTGCGCGGCGGCTTGTTCGCGGGAAGGAATACGCGCGGAACCAAACATGACAATGGTGTCGCCGATTCCCTCTTTCTTCAGTTGATTGAGGGGATAGAGATATTCGGCAAGGATGCGGATGGGCCGCGCGGGGGTACTGGTCATGAAGGTGTGATCTTCATGAGGAGCTTTGGGGGCGTGTTGAGGCTTGAGGCGTTTACCGTTGGGCATGGGAAATTCTCCAAAAGGAACGAAATTCGATTGTAGGCAGGGCTTGCGGCTACGGCAACGTCTTTGGGCTGCCGTGCGTCGAATCAAGTACAGTGGGAGGGTGGCGTGTACGTGCGTACGCCTGATCGAGTGAATGAAGAAGCTTCCGAGAGCAATGATGTTTGCGAGCGCGGGACTGCTGCTGGCAGCCGGCGGGACGCGTGCGCAAGCGCCGGAAGGACCGATCGAGCCCCTACCGGGTGTGGAGGTGCAGAAGGCTCCTCCTGGGACAACCATCAAGCTGCAGAGTGTGCTGGTGAATACGCCTGTGACCGTGCGCGACGCCAAGGGAGAGATGGTGCACAACCTGGAAGTGACCGACTTCCACGTGACGGACAATGGAGTGGAACAGAAGATCACCCATTTTGATCTCGGAAGCGAGCCGCTTTCGATTGTATTCGTGGTGGAAACAAGTTCACGCGTGTCGCCGATACTGCCAGAACTCCGGCGAACCGGAACACTGATGACGCAGACGGTGATGGGGCCGAGCGGTGAGGCAGCGATTGTGGGATTCAACGATTCCGTGGACACGCTGCAAGAGTTCACAACGGATGAGGATGCGATTGAGACAAAGATTACCAGATTGCAAGAAGGAACTGCCGGGGCGCGGTTGTACGACGCGATGGCAAAAGGCGTAGAAATGTTGAGCGGGCGTCCTGGACCGACGGTGACAAGAAAGGGACGGCGGCGCGTGCTGCTGGTGATTTCCGAGGCGGGCGATCAGGGGAGCGAAGCAAAATTGGGAGAGGTGCTGCGGCGCGCGCAACTGGAGAATGTGACGATCTATAGCGTGGGAATATCGTCGACCCGGGCGGCGCTGCAGAAAAAACCGGATTACAAACGGCCCGTGCAGCCGACACCGGAGGGAACGTTTGGTTCACCACCGGCGCCAGGAACCGTGCAGACACCGACGACGGAAGACAATAAGTATGGCGGCGCGGCTGGTGGCGGGGATTTGCTGGCGCTGGCGGTTTGGGCAGTGATGCACGTGAAAGATCAGATCACCGAGAATGGGTTGCAGATTGCAACAACGGCAACCGGCGGAGCGCACCTGGCAACTTGGAAGAATCAATCGATTGAAAAGGCCATTGATGAAGTGGGTGGCGAGCTGCACTCGCAGTACATGCTGATGTACACACCGACAGGGACGGATCTCGGTGGGTATCACGAGATAAAAGTGGATGTGGATCGGAAAGAATTAAAGGTGAGGGCTAGGCCGGGATACTATTGGGAGGCGCCGGCGAGTTGAAGATCATTTGCGTGTGCGTGGATTCCGTGTTTGGGCAGACGCTCGGTGCCCGCCAGGAAGTCTCGACTCCGCGGCAGCACTCTACTTGGACACTCCGATCGAGCTGACAACCGTGGTGGAAACAGTTTCCAGAGGAGCTAGGACCCTGCGGTGGGGACCCCATGAGGTCGGGGCTCGGGCTCCGATCCCCCAAAAACCTCCAACGGATAGGTTTCTGCCCGCGGCTCTAGCTCAGACCATTTGCGAAGATTTGTGAAATGATGTCCTGGGTCAATCAAACGGCGGGCACCGTTCTGTATTGGTCGATGGAGAATTTAACATGGAGAAAACGGACAGACACTATGAATTGCGGTTGGCGACCGTGGCGGATATTCCGGAGCTGCGGGGAATGATTGCCTTGTCGGTGCGGGTGTTGCAGCGAGGGGATTATTCGGAGGAACAGATTCATGCGGCGCTCGGAACGGCTTTGGGTGTGGACACTCAATTGATAGCCGATCGTACCTACTACGCGGCGGAGAGCACGCTGACCTCAGGCGAAAGCATGATTGTGGCTTGCGGCGGATGGAGCAGGCGCAAGACGCTTTACGGCAGCGACCATGGGCCGTACCGGGAGAGTGCTTTGCTCGATCCAAAGGTGGATGCTGCGAAGATACGGGCGTTTTTCGTGCACCCGGAGTGGACGCGGAGGGGGATCGCCACAAAGATTTTGGAGACTTGTGAGGAAGTCGCAATGGCGGAGGGATTCCGGCGATTTGAGATGGGGGCTACTTTGACGGGAGTGCCGATGTATACGGCGCGGGGGTATGCGGAGATGGAGAAGATCGAGGTGCCCTTGCCGGGTGGGTTGACCTTGCCGGTGGTGAGGATGGGGAAACGCGTGGAATGAAAATCAGAGCACAAAAACCGGGAGTGGCTGTCTCACCGGGGCTAGCCCGCCCTCACTCAGGCGACTTGTTGCCAGAAAGTGACATCGCGGGAGACTAGGAGGGAATCTTTGCGGGCGTCCCAGCGCAGGAAGTGGGGGGTCTTGGTGTGCGCGGTGTGGTGCGCACGCGTGGCCCAGACTTCGTGCAGGAGAAAGAGGCTGGGTTGCTCGACGGAGTGATGAAGATCGTATTGGAGGCAGCCCTCTTCCTTGCGGGTGGGCGCGAGAAGGGCGCGGATTTCGGCTTCGAGCAAGAGATGCTGGCCTTCTTTGGAGCGCAGCATGACTACCAGGGTGACTGCGTCCTTTGGAAGTTTGGCTGCTTTGAGTTGGAAGGAACGCTTTTTACGGGATTTGCGTGGCTGGGATTTCTTCGCTTTTCGTTTGGTCATAACGGCGGGGATTGTATCGCAATTGCGGGAAGACGCAAGGTTTATTCGCGTGAGGGTGGGGACCCCCCCAGATCGTCTGCGGCACGGCAGAGTTACGGCACAGCTAGGAAGGCCATGCAGATAGGAGAGGGGGTGTGAACTAGTTCGGCGGTAGGAGAAAGTTTGCCGGTAGCGGAGTCGATTTGGAATTCGGTGATGGTGTCGGAGTTTTGATTCTCGGCCAGAAGGAAATGGCCGGTAGGATCGATAGCGAAGTGGCGGGGCTCTTTACCACCGGTGGGGACATCGGCGATCTGGGTGAGCGTGCCTTTTGCGGGGTCGATGGAGAAGACGGCGATCGAATCGTGGCCACGGTTCGAACTGTAGAGAAATTTACCGCCGGGAAGAATGGCAAGCTCGGCGGCATCGTTGCGTCCTGTGAAATTTTTGGGTAGAGCTGAGATTTCCTGAATACTGCGGTAGGTTTCCCGGCCGTCATTGGAAAAGACCGTAATCGTGGATTGCAGCTCGGAGAGAACGTACATGAATTTTCCCCCGGGAGCGAAGCTGACGTGACGCGGACCGTCACCGGGAGCGAGCGTAGCGGAAAATTGATCGGCTGGCTCGCCGGGCGTTAGCGTTCCTTTGGCTGGATCGAATTTGTAAATCAGAACACGATCAAGTCCCAGGTCGGAGACGTACACGTAGTGATTGTGAGCAGACGGCTCAATCCAGTGGGCGTGGGGGGCTTCCTGGCGCTCCTTGTTGGGGCCTAGAGTGCCTTGATCGGATTGCAAGGCGGTGTGTCCACCGAGTCTGCCATCTTCGAGGATGGGAAAAGCGGCGACGTTGCCCGAAGTGTAGTTTGCCACGAAGAGAAATTTTCCGGTTTTATCGAAAGAGAGGTAGCAGGGATCTTCGCCTAGAGCAGGAAGCTGGTTGAGTTGCGTCAGTTTTCCAGATTTGGAGTCGACAGAGAAAGCGGTGAGAGTACTGGCTTTGCCGGATTCGTTTACGGAATAGAGAAATCTGCCCGAGGGGTGAAGGAGGACCCAGGAGGGATCGGGGGTGGCGGCGGCAAGGCCCTTGGGGGTGAATTTGCCGGTGGCGGGAGAGAACTCGAACAGATAGATTCCTTTGCTCCTGGTTTTGGCGGTGTAGGAGCCCACGTAGACAAAATATTTGCTAGGGGTTAGGGGAGTCTGGGCGGAGGTGACGGAAATCGAAGTGCAAAGAAAAGCCAACAAGACGGTTGAAAGCAGCAAGCGTGTAATTTTCATTGGAGTAGTGTATCGCAGGAGAAGTACTGAATTTCCTTGGTTTGCAGTTTCATCGAGTGAACTGGGACAAGAGATGGTTGGGCGTGTCTAGACAAGCCCAGACCCGAGTCTGTAATCCGCCTTCCGCATGATCGGCTACTTCTTATCGTCTTCCTCGGC
Source organism: Candidatus Acidiferrales bacterium (assembly GCA_963741165.1). Taxonomy (GTDB): domain Bacteria; phylum Acidobacteriota; class Terriglobia; order Acidiferrales; family UBA7541; genus Acidiferrum. The sequence continues at coordinate 25,981 of CAVUHB010000011.1, forward strand.
TTCCTGGAGAATAGCGGCCGCGGCCACGGAATCGTCATCGTCGAGGCGGAGTAGACGAACGCCTTGCGTGGAGCGTCCTGCTTCGCGAATTTCGTTGGCGTGGACGCGGATGACTTTGCCCTGTTCGGTGATGATCATGACGTCGGATTCTTCGGTGACCTGCAGTGTGGCGATCACCGAGCCGTTGCGGTCGGTGGTCTTCATATTGACGACGCCCTTGCCGCCGCGGGACGTGATGCGGTACTCGGCGAGTGGAGTACGCTTGCCGTAACCCTTTTCGGCGACAGTGAGCATCAGCGTGGTGAGTGAATCCTTGATTTGCTCGTTTTCGAGTTCCTCGAGATTCATGGTGGTGGTCTTGTGTTCCTTGGCGATGATCTCGAAGTCTGGCTGGACGGCGTCCATGCTGACGACGTGATCGTCCTTGTCAAGGTCCATACCGTTGACGCCACCGGCGTTCCGGCCCATGGGGCGCACTTCGGTTTCGCGGAAGAGGATAGCCTGGCCTTCGTGGCTGGCAAGGAAAATCATCTGCTTGCCGTCGGTGAGCTTCGCACCGATCAGTTCGTCTTTGTCCTCGAGGTTGATGGCGATGATGCCGTTCGAACGAGGATTGGAGAATTCAGTGAGGGCGGACTTCTTGACGGTGCCGCTCTTGGTAGCCATGAAAACGAAGCGGCCTGCTTCTTCAAGATTTGTGGCGGCGACTACTGTGGTGAGCTTCTCGTCTTCCTGGAATTTGACCAGGCTGGAGATGGCTTTGCCACGCGTTGCGGCGGCGGCTTCAGGGAGTTCGTAGACTTTCAGCCAATAAACGCGGCCCTTCGATGTAAACAGCAGGATGTAGCTGTGCGCGGAAGCGATGAACAGATGCTCGACGAAATCCTCTTCCTTTGTTTTGGCGCCGATACGGCCCTTACCGCCACGTGACTGGTGACGATAGGTTTCCGCGGCGGTGCGCTTGATGTAGCCGGCATGGCTGATGGTGATGAGCATCTCCGTGTCGGCGATAAGATCCTCGAGTTTGATTTCGTCGACCTTGTCGACGATTTGCGTGCGGCGATCGTCACCGTAGGCTTTGTGGACTTCCTTGAGCTCGGCGGTGATGACGGATTTTAGCTTTCTCTCGCTGCTGAGAATTTCCCGGAGTTCGGCAATGAGCTCGCGAATGGACTTCAATTCCTTGACGATTTCGTCGATGGAAAGCTGGGTCAGACGGTGGAGTTGCAGTTCAAGAATGGCGTCGATCTGCGCGTAGCTGAGACCGAAAGCATTGCCACGACTCGCGGCTTCGATTTCAGGAGCACCGGCCGAGCGATATTTCCGACCATCGAGTTTTACGCCTTCGATCTTGCGCGATTTACCGTTTTCGGTGATGGTTACATCCTGTTCGCTGAAATATTTGAAAAGATTTTCCTTGGCGTCGGCTCGGCTCGAAGAACCACGGATGATGCGAATGACGTTGTCCAGATGATCGAGAGCGATCTGGTAGCCGAGCAAGATGTGCTCTCGCTGCTCGGCTTTTTTCAACTCGAAGAGGGTGCGGCGGCGGACGACGTCGACGCGGTGCTCAATGAAGAGCTTGATCATGGGGATGAGGCCGAGCTCGCGTGGTTGGCCCCCGACGATCGAAAGCAGGATCATGCCAAAGGATTCCTGCATCTGGGTATGCTTGAAAAGATTGTTCAGGATGAGCTGGGATTCTTCGCCGCGCTTCAGTTCGATGACGATGCGCATGCCTTCCCGAGAGGATTCATCGCGAACGTCGGAGATGCCTTCGAGTTTTTTCGTCTGAACAAGTTCGGCAATACGCTCGATGAGTCGAGCCTTGTTGACCTGGTACGGTATTTCGGTGATGACGATGCTTTCCCGGTCTTTGCTGACTTCTTCAATGGCGGCTTTGGCGCGCATGGTGAAACTGCCGCGGCCGGTACGATAGGCTGCTTCAATGCCTTCGCGGCCAGCAATGTAAGCGCCGGTCGGGAAATCGGGGCCGGGGACGAGCTTCATTACTTCCTTGAGAGTGGTGTCGGGCTTTTCAATCAGCAGGATAGCCGCGTCAACGATTTCGCGCAGGTTGTGCGGTGGAATGTTGGTGGCCATGCCGACGGCGATACCGCTGGCGCCGTTAACGAGAAGATTTGGAATGCGCGAGGGCAGAACCACGGGCTCTTCCCGGGTCTGATCGAAGTTGGGAATGAAATCGACGGTTTCTTTTTCGAGATCGGCGAGAATATCTTCGGAAATTTTTGCCAGCCGCGCTTCCGTATACCGCATGGCCGCGGGAGGGTCGCCGTCGACGGAACCGAAGTTACCCTGCCCATCGACCAGCGGGTAACGCATATTGAAGTCCTGCGCGAGGCGGACCATGGCGGGGTAGATGACCGCTTCACCGTGCGGGTGATAGTTGCCGGAAGTGTCGCCGCAGATCTTGGCGCATTTTCGGTAGCCGCGATTGGAGGCGAGGCCGAGATCGTTCATGGCGACGAGGATGCGGCGCTGCACGGGTTTGAGTCCGTCGCGTACGTCAGGTAGCGCGCGGGCGATGATGACGCTCATCGCATAGTCGAGATACGACTTGCGCATTTCTGCTTCGATATCGATGGGAAGCAGGATGGATGTGTTTTGCTCGTCCGCCATGTGACCTCGCTGTGATGCTCTGAGCCGCGGTGTGTTGCGGCCGCAAACTGGGTGCTGCTGTGGCTACTTTGTTGCGCCCCCGGTGAAGCTGGGGTCGCGGTCCTTGGCTTTGCTCAGCTGACAATCCAAACAGCTTGCTGACGCGAAGCGGAGCCCGTGGTCAAAACCCCTTTGCCGCCAACTCGACCGCGTAGGCTTTCACGGAGTCGAAGGCGTCCGCGGCGTTGCTAAAACGACGAGGAGAAAAATATTCCTCGAGGTGCCGCACGAAATCGTCGCGTTGGGCGTCAGTTGCAAATTCCGTGGCTACGCCTTTCTCGTTGTCGGGGTTGCTGGTTGGCGAGGCGCGAAAATCGCCGACGCTCAGGCCACGTAGTCCCGGTAATGTTGTCCAGCCCAACTGGTACATCATCGTTGCTGTTGCCATCCCAAAAATCTGACCCCAAATGAACCGACCTAATGGTTGTCCACCACAGGAAACCGGGCACCAGATAACAACCCGGCGCCTAAATATCGAGGTTGACCACTTCGAGGGCGTTTTCCTCGATGAATTTACGGCGCGCCTCGACGTTTTCGCCCATCAGCGTAGTGAAGATGTCTTCGGCGGCTACGGCGTCTTCGAGCTTTACCTGGAGCAAGGTGCGCGTGTCGGCGTTCATGGTGGTCTCCCACAACTGTTCGGCGTTCATTTCGCCCAAGCCCTTGAATCGAGTGATGGTGAAATCCTTTTTCGCGTCTTCGACAATGTAGTTAAGGACGTCGGTGACTTTTTCCTTGGAGATTTTGTCGCCGTTGCGCGCAACGATAAACGGCGGATGATTGAATTCCTCGATTTGTTTGGCAAGTCCGCGGAGGCGCTTGTAATCAGCGGTAGAAATGACGCCCCAGTTGATCTTCTGGTTGTGCGGAGGACCAAACTGGATTTCATAAAGGCTATGCTCCTCGTCGAAGACGACTTTGCCTTCCAGTTTGAGTTTGGCCTTGTCGATTTCCTTCAGCAGCTTCTCGACGGTCTTTTTATCTTCGAAGTCGGTTTTCTTTTCGATGCCGCTAGCGACGAGCAATTCCACCAGAGCGATATCGCGGAGACGGCGACCGAGTTTCGCAGCGGCGGCTTCGTATTCCTGAACGTTGAGGAGGAAGGAAGTGAGTTTTGCCCCTTCTAACGAAACGCCCTCCTTGGCTTTGACAACGTGGTCTTCGGTGGCGCGCTTCATGAGCTCGCGTGCAAAATCGCGTTCGTCGCGAATGTACTTTTCCGTTTTGCCTCGCTTCACGCGGTACAGAGGTGGCTGGGCGATGTAGACGTGACCGCGCTCGATCAGTTCTTTCATGTGGCGGAAGAAGAAAGTGAGCAGCAGGGTGCGGATGTGGCTGCCGTCGACGTCCGCGTCGGTCATAAGAATGATTTTGTGATAGCGCAACTTGCTGGCGTCGAAATCGTCTTTGCCGATGCCCGTGCCAAGGGCGGTGATGATGGCGCGAATTTCCTCGTGGCCCAGCATCTTGTCGTAGCGCGCCTTTTCGACGTTGAGGATCTTACCTTTGAGGGGCAGGATGGCCTGGAACTTGCGATCGCGGCCCATCTTTGCGGAGCCGCCCGCGGATTCTCCCTCCACGACGAATAGTTCGCAGCGAGAGGGATCGCGCTCCTGACAATCGGCAAGCTTTCCGGGCAGGCCGCTGGAATCCATGGCGGATTTGCGGCGGGTGAGTTCGCGGGCTTTGCGTGCGGCTTCACGCGCGCGGGCGGCGTCGATACATTTTCCAATGATGCGGCGGGCGACGGTGGAATGTTTGTCGAACCATTCACCCAGCTTTTCATTTACGAGTTGCTCGACATCACCCTTGATGTCGCTGTTGAGTTTGCCCTTGGTCTGGCCTTCAAACTGAGGCTGCGGCAAACGAACGCTGACAACGGCTACCAGCCCCTCGCGGACGTCATCCCCGGAGATAGTGACTTCATCCTTCTGCTCTTTCAGCATGCCCTGGCTTGAAGCGAAATTGTTGATGGTACGCGTGAGCGCTGAACGGAAACCGGAGAGATGCGTGCCGCCGTCGACCGTGTTGATGGTGTTGGCAAAGGCAAAAACATTTTCGCCATAAGAGTCGTTGTATTGCAGGGCAATTTCGATTTCAACGTTGCCGCGCTTCCCTTCCATGTAGATGGGTGAGTCGTGGAGGGTAGCTTTGCCACGATTCAGATGCTTGACGAATTCGGCAATCCCGCCAGTGAACCGGAACTCGGCGGATTTTTCAGAGCGCTCGTCGGTAAGCGTAACTTTCAAGCCTTTGTTTAGGAAAGCATATTCGCGCAGCCGGGTAGCGAGAATATCGTAGCTAAAAACCGCTTTCTCAAAGATGCTGGGATCTGGATGGAAGGTGACTGTTGTGCCGGTCTTGCGCGTTTTTCCGGTCTGTTTGAGCTTGGTGGTGGGCTTGCCCTTCTCATAGGACTGTTCCCAGACAGCGCCGTCTCGCTGAATTTCAAGTTCGAGGAAATCGGAGAGCGCGTTGACCACGGAAACGCCGACGCCGTGAAGACCGCCGGAGACTTTGTAGGTCTCGCTGTCGAATTTACCGCCGGCGTGTAGAACAGTGAGGACAACTTCCGCGGCAGGGCGCTTTTCAGTGGCGTGCATGTCGACGGGAATACCGCGGCCGTTGTCGACGACGGTGACGGAATTATCGGCGTGAACGGTGACATTCACTTCATCCGCGTAGCCGGCCATGGCTTCGTCAACGGAATTGTCAACCACTTCCCAGACCAGGTGATGAAGGCCCGTTTCGCTGGTGGAGCCGATGTACATCGCGGGGCGCAATCGGACGGCTTCGAGTCCACCGAGAACTTTGATGGATTTCGCGTCGTATTGATGACCAGCCGGAATTTTTGCGGTTTCCTTATCGCCCATGTGTTCTCCTGAGGTGCAAGCCTGCGGCAATCGAGCCCGCGCGAAGCACGCGGCGGCAAGCCGAGGCTTCGGGTAACGATGGAACAATCAAAGCAAAGTTTGAAGCTAGGAAAGGCGTGAAGTGAGAATCCCTCTTGCGTCGCCTGACCCTTTGACCTCGAGGATGCGCGAGGCTCGTAGGGCTCCTGCTTCATCCCGTCTCGCGCTACGAGACGTGGCGAAGACTTTAGTTCTCCAGGGTGCTGACCGCCCTCTGGCGCGAGGGATTTGAGGACAGCCGATCCTGGCGGACGTGTCGAGGTGGAGGAAAATACCACGGCTCGACAACGCTTAAATTCTACTGGAAAAGAGCGGATTTCTCAAGTTTATGGAAGGAGGTTGTGGATATTTAAATCTTTTATTTACAATTACTTATAAGCACAAAAACCCTATAATCGGAGGTTTCCTGTGGTTCCCGACGGGAATCGCAACCGGTGAAATTTATTGTGGCTTTTTGCGAGTGATTCCAGGAAAAAAAAACTCAGATGCGCATGGGCATGATGACGTAGCGGTAGCGGTAGTTGTCATCGGCAAGCGGGCGCATCTGGCCGGCAGATTGTTCGTCCTTGAGCTCGATACTGATGGGTCCATCGGCCGCGGCGGCCAGAAAATCCAAGACGTACGTGGAATTGAAACCAATCGAGATGGGGTCGCCTTTGTATTCCTTGTCGATATTTTCTTTGGCTTCGCCGTACTCAGGGCTGGATGCGGAGATTTCTACGCCTTCCGTAGAAACGGCCAGTTTTACGGCGTGCGAGCGCTGGTCGGCTAGTTGCGAAACGCGGCGGACGGCGTCAGAGAGTTCGGCGCGCTCGAGAACAACGGTCTTGGTATTTTCGCGCGGGAGCACTGCTTCATAATTGGGAAACTGCCCGGTAAGGATACGAGAGATCAGCAAGCGATGACCTACCTGGAAGAAGAGGTGGCTTTCGTCTTTGGCGAATTCCAGTTGCGCGTCGGTGCCAGCAGCGTTTGAGAGTTTTTCTACTTCGTCCATGGCTTTCTTGGGGATCAGGACGCGGACTTCCCCGTTGAGCCCACTGAGCTTTTGGTCGGTCTCTGCGAGGGCGAGGCGGTGACCGTCGGTGGCAACCATGGCGAGCGTATCCGGCTTGATGATCAGCAAGCCGCCATTCAGAGTGTAGCGGGATTCTTCCAGGGAAATAGCGAACTTGGTTTTGCCTATGAGACTTTCAAGAACGGTGGCCGGGATATTTACGAGGGTGTGCGGCATCGCCGGCAGGGCGGGGAAATTTTCCTTGGCCATACCGACGAGTTTGTATTTCTTTTTATCGCTGACGATTTCGACCCAATGATTCTCAAGGAGTTTGCACTTAATTTCACCTTCCGGTAACAGTCGGACGAGCTCCAGGAGTTTCTTGGCAGGGATCGTTCCGGCGCCTTCTTTTTTAACTTTAGCTTCGCAAGAGGTACGAACGCTCAACTCGAGATCAGTTGCGGTGATCGTGAGCCGACTGCCCTTTGCCTCGACAAGCAAATTGGAGAGGATGGGGATGGTGGTCTTACGTTCCACCACGCCTTGCGTGGTGGTGAGCTCATTGAGTAGAGCCGACTTCGATACACTGAATTCCATCGATTGACTTTCCTCGCGTGCGGTTCCTGGTGTGGCGGCCATGTGGTCTCCGGTCAAAATCTTTACCGCTAGCGTACTGTACTCGTTTTTTCGAAAAGTATAAAGACCACAACCGAGGTTTGGGCTGTGGAAATAAGGGTACTAGAGGTTTGGTGCGCGTGGGAGGGTTTTCCGATCGGTGACGTTTTCCTCACGAGGACTGTCATCAGAGCAAGAAGTAGCTTTAAAAAAAGAATAGAAACCCTTGTTGTGATGATGACTGCTGTGGATTAGTGGAAAAGCATCGGAAAGAAACGCCGGACTGGGTTTTTGGTGAGAGGTGGCCAGTGAATTTTCCAGCAAGGTGGAGGAAAAGAGGGCAGGAAAAATCATTGCGCATCGGTGGAGGTAAAACATAGACAAATTGTCCGCATGATTCACACGGCTTGTACACAAGATCCCCACAGGTCTTGGGTGTGACAATTGAACAGAATGGGCATCCAATACGAAACACGGGGCCATGAGTTTCCACAGAATGTTCACTGGATTTCATTACACGATTTATCTTGTGCAACTTTAGAAGCACCCAGAAGGAGATCGCATGTCGACGGTATTGGTGACGGGAGCAAATCGGGGCCTGGGCCTGGAATTTGCGCGACAATATGCCGCAGATCGATGGGAAGTGATCGCGACAGCGCGGCAACCAGAAAAAAGTGAAGAGCTAAAAAAATTGGAGAGCACACATCGGAAACTGCAGGTACAGGCGCTGGATGTCGCCAGCGAAGAATCAGTCGAAGTCCTTGCGGAGGTGCTGGACGGCAAGCCGATCGACGTGCTGATCTTGAATTCCGGTGTTTACCCGCGAGCAGGCCAGAGCATCGGGCAAATCGACTATCAAGGCTGGCGTGAGGCATTTGAAACGAACCTCTTGGGCACCATGAGAGTGATAGAAGCGCTGTTGGGAGAGGTGGCTGCGAGCGAACGCAAACAGATTGCCGCGATCAGCACGGGCATGGGATCTTTGCGGGGAGTGCAAGGCGGTTCGGTGGTGCAGGCAGGAACTTCCTATCAGTATCGGACAACCAAGACGGCCTTGAACATGGCGATGTCTATCCTGTCTAAAGAAGTGGCGCCGCGCGGGATCAGCGTGGTGATGTTCGATCCGGGTTGGGTAAGGACGGACATGGGCGGACCCCACGCACAGTTGACGCCCGAGGAGAGCATCAGAGGCATGAGGAAAGTGCTGGCTGGCGATGCAATGGGAATCACGGGGAAATTTCTGGGGCATGATGGAACAATAAGGCCGTGGTGAAAAGTCGGCAGTTTTACTGAGGAGTTTTTTCCAAAATGGTTCCTGCACAAGCTTTGTTTGAAGCGCACCTTACGGTTGTGAACCTGGAGCGGGCCATGCGCTTTTACGACGAAGTGCTAGGTCTCGAATTAGCGGCGAAGTTTGCAGCACCAAAAGTCGCTTTCTACTGGATCGGAGGCAGGGGCGAGTCGATGCTTGGTGTGTGGGAAACGGGCGGGGGTCCGCAGCGCATGAGTTTACATGTGGCGTTTAAGGTGGGATTGCAAGATGTGCTTAAGGCGCCGGAGCGATTGCGAGCGGCGAAAATACAACCACTGGATATCATGCGGAACCCGACGGAAGAGGCTGTCGTCATCGGGTGGATGCCTGCCGCGGTAGTTTATTTTCGCGACCCCGACGAGAATTTGTTGGAGTATTTGACGATGTTACCGGAACAGCCACGGCCGGATCTGGGAGTCGTGAAGTGGAGCGAGTGGAAGAGCATCACTTCACACGGATGAAAAACGGAAAGATACTCCTGCTACCTTCAAGTGGAGCGGGGCACCCCCCGTGAGCCGATCGGAACCTCGCCTACCACCAGGAGGCCCACCCGGGAAGGGACGATGTACGGTGCCCCTGGCAAGGCGTAGGACTTGGTGAGCGGCAAAGTTACTGCAAAGCGTCCATCAAACGGGTGATAGTGCGGTTTAATTCTTTATCGGAGCGGCGGAGTTCTTCGATCTTGTTGATGGAGTGAAGTACGGTGGTGTGATGCTTGCCTCCGAATTGGCGCCCGATTTCGGGAAGTGATGCGGTGGTCAGTTGCTTCACGATGTACATGGCCACCTGGCGGGGAAAAGCGATGGCCCGGGTGTTGCTTCGAATCTTGAGATCCTGTTCACGAAGGTTAAAGTGCTCGCTGACGCGCTTCTGGATAAGGTCGATGGTGACGCGCTTTTCCTGGGAAGCGATGATGTTGCGCAAAACCTGCTGCGCGGTGGCGAGCGAGATGGAAGTGCCGGTGAGGGAAGCGTAGGCCATCAGGCGAGTCAGGGCACCTTCAAGTTCGCGAACGTTCGATTTGATGGCGCGCGCAATATATTCGGCAACTTCATCGGGAAGATTAAAACGCTCGTTCTCCGCCTTCTTCTGCAGGATGGCGATCTTGGTTTCAAGATCAGGCGGTTGAATGTCCGCGATCAAACCCCATTCGAATCGGGAACGCAAGCGCTCTTCGATCGAGTTGATATCCTTCGGCAAGCAATCGGAGGAGATGACGATCTGTTTTTGCAGTTCGTACAGAGCGTTGAAGGTGTGAAAGAACTCTTCCTGGGTACGCTCCTTGCCGGCAATGAACTGGATGTCGTCGACAAGGAGAACGTCGACGGTATGGAAACGGTCACGGAAGCTGATCATGCGATCAAAGCGCAGCGAGTTGATGACTTCGATGGTGAATTTTTCGGCGCTGACGTAGCTGAGGCGCATGGCCGGATTGCGCTTCTTGATGGTGTGCCCGATGGCATGCATCAAGTGGGTCTTGCCCATACCCACACCGCCGTATAGGAACAGCGGGTTGTAGGATTTCGAGGGTTGTTCGGCGACAGCGCGGGAAGCCGCGTGGGCAAACTCGTTGGACTTGCCAACGACGAAGGAATCAAACGTGTAGCGGGTGTTGAGTTGGTGGTCGCTGCTTTCAAAATCGAGCTTGGATTGCTTGGCCGCCGAAATAGCGGGGGCCACCTGGACGGGCTCCTCCTCGGTGCAGACGTACTGCACTTTGGTGTTGGGGGTGCCCATCTGATGGAAGACAGCCTTGACGATCTCGCCGTAGGTGCGGGTCAAAACCTGACGGAAGACGGCACTGGGTATCTGGACAAACAGGGTGTCGGCTTCGCTGCGGCTGAGGCGAGTGGGCTGAAACCAGGTATTAAAGGTGTTAATGCTCACGCGGGACTTGATCAGGTCTAGAAATTTGTCCCAGGTGTTTAGCACTTCTTGCTCTTTGCCAAGTTGGGTAGCGGTTGTCATCGTGTTGAAAAAAGCCAAATCCCAGGCTATTTCCACAGATGTGAATAAGCTGTGGAAAGCTGTTTTTCCTAAAGCTTCTCGCTTTGGAGTTCGTGCACGCGCCGGGAACGTATGCTCTATGCCCGTGGATTCCCGTGCGGCCCCTTCAGAGTTGCTGGACTAAAAGTCGCACCTACAAACTGGGAGGATTCTCGCGCACTGTTCGGGTCGGAGCAAGCGAAAAGTGAGAGAAGCCATGTATGAACGTTCACACTGCATTAACAACTTTTCCACAAGCACGGGAAATGTGCAAGTGGGGGAGGAAACGAAGAAATTGCCAATGATTTTGAATGTTTCTAGTTTTGAAGAAAATCGAAATGCCCTGCGATTGTGCAAATAGCCCTGAGGAAATCCCGAACAGTTTGTCACTGTTTTCGATCGGGTCGGCGGAATTCGAACACGCCCAGAGGATCGGCACCGATGAGGAGGCGATCTTCCTCGACGAGAATGACGCTGCCTTCAAGGCGCGTGCCGTCGGGAGTATAGATTTGGTACTCCGAACGGCGGATTCCTTCCTTGTCAAAATGGAGAAGGGTGTTGTGAAGGCACATCCAGACGTCGCCAGCGACGGGGTCGACGCCGAAAGCGGTGAGGATGGGGTTCAGGAAAGGTGGTTCGGTGCGCTTCTCCTGTCGTTCGATCTCCTTGCGGGCGGCGCGGCCTTCTGACCATGCCCCGAGACCGGTAAATTCAAAGTCAATGCCAGCGAAGCCGAAACGGTCGTACTGACGGACGCGAGGCTCCGGAAGATAGGCGTATCCGTAATAGACGTGACCGGTCGCATCGGTGGCAAGGCGACCAAGGCTGAGATAGCGATTGAGGTCGGCGCGGGTGGATAGATCCTCCACTTGACCAAACTCCCGAACCGGGCGGCCACTCGGACCATAGACCGTGATCAGGTTTGTTCCGCGGAAGGTGCTGACGGCCATTTCACCGTCAGGCAGCGCAACGACCGAGAAAGGAGCGGTAACGGCCACGGAACGGAGCAAGGAGCCGTCTGGAGAAAAGATGCTGACCAAATTGAAACCGCGGTCGGCGACATAGATGTTGCCCTTGGCGTCGAGGTCGCAATCTTCACCGAACGCAATGGTGGAGCGGCCCGCCTTGTTGGCGACTGCTGCAGGAGGCGGAGCGCCGATGACCTTCAATTGCTGGCCCTTTGCATCGAAGACAACCAGACCAACGCTCGGCGAGGCAAGGAGGTAGTACTTGCCATCAGCACCCCGACGCAGGGCGCGCAAACCCGGTCCAACGGATTTAAAAACGCGGCGGCTGGCGGAGAGTTGCTCGTCGACTTCTTGATCTTGCGCGGAAGCGATCGGTACGCTGACGAGGAGGCAGAGAACAAGGGCAAGACGATAAAAGTGAATCCCATATTTTTGCATGGAGGTTGAGATTGTAGAAAATCCTTCCCGGTTGCCCGGCCCATGCGCTTTGCAGAGGCATGGTACGGGATTGACAACACTCCCCGTCAACCGATAGCAAGATGCGCGCGGAGGAGGGATAACGGTCAAATCCATTGTACTGGCCGGTCTGCTGATGATTCTCTGTGCCGTGGGCGGGTATTGCTTGTTTGCAACCCCAGGGGAGTCGAGCAGGGATGCGGTCGAGAGGAGAGACAAGGTGTGATGGGTACGGGAAAAATGATCGGTCGACGCAGGTTTCCCGTGACCAAGCAAGAGCTAGGAGAAGGAATGGACTGGCTAGATGGGGGCCGGTAAAAAGGTGCCACAAATTCAGATGCGCGAGCGAACTGGGAACGTGGATCCGGACAAAGACCGCGGGACTGCAAGTGAAATCCTGTACGTGAAAACGAATTTGACGATCGAAGAAATTCCGGAATCGGATGTGTGGTGCAAACCACGAGGAAAGCGAAAGATGGTAGCACTCGCTTCTTTGCTCCGGGCGAACCCGCATTGCAGAGAAGGGGGGCGCAATCTCCACCCTCAAATAGTCGACAGAGGGTCACCCGAGCAAGAAAAGCAAGGAAGCCGAACAAGAAATAGTCGTTCCTTCTGAACGGCAAAAGCACCGTCAAGCGTCACGGTGCCAGGTGCAGTCAGTCGATGTGCAAGCGGATGCGTTCTATGGATTTGGAGCGGAGTCGGCCGGCATCGTTGGCTCGGGCTTGATCGTCGGTCTCAATGAGCACGGCGTTTAGCTGCACGTTGCCAGAGGCGACTTCAAATCGAGAAGGCATCGCGTCGATAAATTTTTTGAGGACACCGGAGCGATCCATGCCGATGACTCCATCGTGCGGACCGGTCATACCGACATCGGTGATATAGGACGTGCCGTTCGGGAGAACCCGCTCGTCGGCAGTGGTGACGTGAGTGTGCGTGCCGACGACGGCAGTGACTCGTCCATCGAGATACCAGCCGAGAGCCATTTTTTCGCTGGTTGTTTCCGCGTGCATATCCACCAGAACGAACGACACATCGCGAGGCAAGCCTTCGAGAATGGCGTCTGCTTTCAGAAAGGGATCGTCAAGGGGAGGGAGAAATACGCGACCCTGCAGATTGAGAATGGCAAACTTCACACCATTTTTCGCTGTGCCCAGAAACAGGCCGGTACCAGGGTTTTTTTCGGGATAGTTCGCGGGGCGAAGAAGCCGTGGTTCATGGGGCATGAACTCCATGATTTCCTTGCGATCCCAGCTGTGATTGCCGCCCGTGATGACGGCGATATCTTGCTGGAGCAATTCCTCGACGATGCGGGGAGTGATGCCAAAACCGGAGGCGGAATTTTCGCCGTTAGCGATGACCAGGTCGATGCCGCGTTGCTCGACAAGGTCGGCGAGACGTTCACGGACGATGTGACGGCCGGGTGAGCCGACGATGTCTCCAATAAACAAAACCTTCATCGAAGAATGCTGGACCTTTCCAGAATCAATACAAACTGCAAAAAAAAAGGAGCGGACTGCTCGGCCGTGAGAGGCTAGGCCGTGAACCTCTGAAATAGGTGGGCACCACGAGCCAACCATTAGGCTTTCCTGCCCCGCAGGCAGGTCGATGCTAGAAGGACCAGCCAACGGGACAGGCCGTGCACACAAGCTGGCTAGACGCAGCACCCCAGAGATTCATTACGGTTCAAACGGCTTTCGCTTCTACACCTGCTTCGAAGTACCGCTCCCTGCATATTATCCTACCTGCGGCTTCCGGCGTCCAATCGAGGGCGGGCCGGCAGTTTCAAGCGGCTGCAGACTTTCCATCCGGATGCGTGCGCCGCTACAATGGCGTGGCAGGACCAGGAGATGGGCGATGAACTATCGGCGGTTTGGACGGACCGGATGGAAGGTCAGCGAAGTTGGATACGGAATGTGGGGGCTGGCGGGTTGGAGCGGATCCGACGACAAGGAAACGGTAGCGTCCCTGCAGCGGGCGATTGAACTGGGCTGCAACTTTTTTGATACCGCGTGGGCTTACGGGGATGGTAGAAGCGAGCAGATCTTGGCGGGAGTGCTGCGGGAAAACAAAAATCGCGCGGGCAGTGGGGGACCCGACAAGCATCTCTACGTGGCCACGAAGATTCCTCCGAAGAACCGAAAGTGGCCCAGCCGCCGCGAATTCACGCTGGATGATTGTTTCCCTCCTGAATATGTCGAACAGTACATCGAGCACAGCCTGAAAAATTTGGGCGTCGAGACGATCGACCTGATGCAATTCCATACTTGGGAGGATCGCTGGTTGAATGATGAGCGATTGCCTGGTTGCATCGAGAAGATGAAGAAGAGTGGGAAGGTGCGCGCCGTGGGGCCAAGCGTGAACCGGTGGGAACCGGCGAACGGTCTGCGAGCGGTGCTTGAAGGATACGCGGATGCCGTGCAGGCGATTTACAACATATTCGACCAGAACCCAGAGGATGCGCTGCTGCCGATCTGCAAGATGAAGGATGTGGGGTTTATCGCGCGGGTGCCATTTGATGAAGGCACGCTGACGGGGACATTGACGCCAGATTCGAAGTGGCCAGCAAATGATTGGCGGAGTACGTATTTTGTGGAGGAAAATTTGAAAACTAGCGTGGCGCACGCAGAAGCGCTCCGTCCGCTGATTCCTGGCGGGATGCCCATGGCGGAGCTAGCACTGCGGTTTATCCTGACAAATAAGGATGTGAGCACAATTATTCCGGGAATGCGGAAGATCAAGAATGTCGAGGCCAATTTGGCGACCAGTGCGGCAGGACCGCTTGCCGCCGATTTGCATAAAAGGCTACGCGGGCACCGCTGGGACCGCAACCCGACTACCTGGTCGCAGTAATCGAGGCGTCGATGAGCACAGCTACCAAAGTACAAATATTCGGACAAAGTTACACCATCGCCGGGGATTTGGATGAAGCCTACGTGCGGGAGTTGGCGACCTACGTGGATGAAAAAATGCAGGCGATCGCGAGCAACACAAGCACGATCGATACGCAGAAGGCGGCTGTGCTTGCCGCGCTGGCGATTGCCGATGAATTGTATAGCGCCAGGAGAGAGCGCAGCGGGCGAGAAGAATTATTGAAAGAACAGGCCGAGAGGTGTTTGACGCTGGTGGAGAGGGCCATCCAGAGGACGGAGTAAGCCTCCAGGGAGACTCGCCACACCATGGATGAGAAGAAATCTACTGTCGTTGTTACCGGAGCCGCGCAGGGGATTGGGCGGAGGACCGCGGAGAAATTTGCGGAACACGGATGGAGAGTGGCGCTGATTGACCTGCGCGCGCCGGAGCAGACACTCCTCGCGGTGAAAGCACATACCGCGGATGCGTTTGGGTTTTCAGGCGACATCACCGAGGAAGCGATTGTCGAACGGTTTGTGCGTGAGGTGCATGGTCGCTGGGGCGCCGTGGACGCGCTGGTGAATAACGCAGGGATCAGCTCTATCGCGCCGGCCGAGAGTGCTTCGGTTGCGGACTACCGGCGGGTACTGGAGGTAAATCTGGTTGCGCCGTTTCTGCTGGCAAAAGCAGTTGGGGAGAAAATGCTGACGGCCAAGCGGGGCTCCATCGTCAATGTTGCATCGGTGGCCGGGCTTGTGGGGATCGCGGATCGCGCCGCGTATAACGCCTCAAAACACGGGTTGCTGGGGCTAACGCGGACACTTGCCGCAGAGTGGGGAGGTCGAGGCGTCCGAGTGAATGCGGTTTGCCCGGGCTGGGTGAAAACGGAGATGGATACCGCGGATCAGGCGGGCGGGAGTTATACGGACAGCGACATCACGGGGCGCGTGCCGATGGGCCGGTTTGCGACGCCGGACGACATTGCGAATGCGATTGTGTTTCTTTCCGATGAGAAGCAAAGCAGCTTCATCAACGGACATGCGCTGGTAGTCGATGGTGGATGGACGACCGACGGAAGCTGGGAAACACTGCGGCTCCGGCATCGCTGAGAGGGAAGAATGTAAACCTTCAGGGCAACCAGACGGTGTAAAACCGCCCTTTCAGGAAGCCAAACCAAGAATGGGAAGTTAACTTGCGCGGAGAGACGCGGCTAGTTCTTTCTGAACAGCGGCGATGATACGAGTTGAGAAATCATTTAGCTGCGCTTCGCTGAAGGTCGCTTCGCGGGATTGCAAGGTGATGCGCACGAGGAGCGAATATTTTCCGGCGGGAACATTCTTACCACGGAACAGGTCGACGGCCTCGATGGAAGCAATTTCGCCAATTTTCAAGGCGTTGATGGCGCTGACGACGTCGGCGAAAGGGATGCCGTCCGCCAGGAACAGTGAGAAATCACGCTCGACGGAAGGAAAGCGCGGAAGCGGATCGTAGCGACGATTGTTTTTCACGCCGTAAAACATGCAGTAGACCGGACCGAGGTTAATTTCCGCAAGATAGACGTCTTGACGAAATTTGAGAGTATCGGAGACGCGTTTCGAGAGTTGACCGGCGACACCTAGCGACTGGGTCCCCTCTTTGTCCAGAGACAACAAGCTGCGTTTTGCCGGGTGAAGCCACTCCGGCCCACCCTGCTGCCATTGAAATCCGCCACATAGAGCGCCGACGGAATCCAAATCGCCTTTCAAGTCTCGGAAATCATATTCACGCGCAGGATCGTGCAATCCTTGCCAACGAGCCAATCCGGTAGCGCCAAGCGCAAGGGTTCGCGTTTCGACCGATTTGCCGTTAACCAGACGATAGTGATGGCCGATTTCAAACAAGCGCACATTGCGTTGGCCGTGATTCAGGTTCCACTCGATGGCGGCAGCCATGGTAACGGCGGCAGTGGATTTGAGAACACCAGCTTCTTCGGAAAGGGGATTGGCGAGTTTCGCCGGAATTGCGTCGGCCGAGCGGAACAGTTCGTTACGCGCTTCAGCGACGTGCGGGATGGTAACGATTTCGTGGTAGCCGAGCCCAATCAAGCGCTCGCGCAAACGCGTCTCTGCTTCGTAGTGCGGGAGACGGGCCGCGCCAAGGCGAGCGGCGGGCAAACGGGGAGGAAACTTATCGAGGCCGTAGACCCGGGCAACTTCTTCGATGAGATCGATTTCGCGTTCTACATCGGCGCGCCAGGAAGGTTGCGTGCATTCCCACGCCGCGAGCAAGGAATTTTCGGTGCCGCGACCGGCATCGGTGCGTTTGGGGGCGAATCCGAGAGCGGTCAATATTGCATCGATTTCTTTGTCGGGAACATCTGCGCCGAGGATGCGGAGAATTTCCGCGCGGGTAAGCCCGATCCGCTTCGGTGTGCGTTTTCCGGGATAGACATCGACGAAACCGGAGAGGAGCTCGCCACCAGCCAGCTGAAGGATGAGTTCGGCGACGCGACGGGAGGCCACTTCCGCCATTTCCGGATCGGCGCCGCGGCCGAAGCGGGTGCTGGCTTCGGTATGGAGCTTCAGAAAGCGGGCCGAACGGCGAGTCGCTATGGGATCGAACCAAGCGCACTCGATCAGTACATTTTTCGTGGAA
Source organism: Candidatus Acidiferrales bacterium (assembly GCA_963741165.1). Classification (GTDB taxonomy): domain Bacteria; phylum Acidobacteriota; class Terriglobia; order Acidiferrales; family UBA7541; genus Acidiferrum. The sequence continues at coordinate 43,393 of CAVUHB010000011.1, forward strand.
AACGAGATTTCGGTATCCGCGCCGCCCATGATGCCGCCGATGCCCACTGCGCGTGAACCGTCGCCGTCACAAACCATGCAGATGGATGGATCAAGAGTGCGTTCGAGGCCGTCGAGCGTTTTCATCTTTTCGCCAGGCTTGGCGCGGCGAATCACGATGCTGTGATTTTTCACCCGATCGTAGTCAAAGGCGTGGAGCGGATGGCCAAGCTCGAGCATGACGTAGTTGGTGATGTCGACGACATTACTGATGCTGGCGACTCCGGCGGCTTCGAGCCGGTCCCGGAGCCAGGAAGGGGAAGGCTGTATCCTGACGCCGCGAATGATTCGTGCAGTGAAGCGGCCACAAAGTTCCGGCGCTTCGATTTTCACGCTAACGGCGTCCGCAGCACTTAGAGCGGAGCTTTCCCGCGGCCTCGGCGAAATGTTTTTCAGCGGAAGGCGATAAATGGCGGCAACTTCGCGAGCAATGCCGAGGATGCCCAGGCAATCGGGGCGATTGGAAGTGACTTCCGCGTCGAGGACCGCGCCGTGCGGACCAGTTTCGACCGACGCGATGTTGGTACCGGAAAGCGCCATGCGCGAGGCGAGTTCTTCCGGTGACACGGTGAGCTCGACAAAATCCTTCAGCCAGTTGTAAGCGACTTTCATGCGCTAGTTCCCATCAAGAGTCAGAGTGCCAGCATAAATCCTGGTGCGATAGTCAAAACGCACGATACCGTCGCGCTGGTAGGCGGTGAACATGTGCTTCAGTTCATTCATCATCTGAGAGAAATTTGCCTGATCGGCTGCCGGCGCATACGAACTGCTGCGCAAACGTCCGCTGAGACCGGCAAAATCAAACTCCTGAAAATTGGGGAGCTCGTGAGACTGAAAGGAGGCGGAACGAAAGAAAGCGAGCATCTGTTCCCGGCGCGGATAGCTGTCGCTGACACGCGCGTAGTCGGTTCCGAATCTGTGCAGCAGGGCTTCATAGTCGCGGAGGAAGGGAGTGGTGTCGGTCAATCGCTCGTTCCAGATGACCACAACCCAGCCGCCGGGTTTGAGTATGCGTGAAAATTCCGTGCGTGCGGCATTGGGCGCGAACCAGTGAAAGGCCTGGCCCGCAGTCACAAAATCGACGCTGTGCTCGGCTAGAGTGGTGTCTTCTGCGGAACCAATGACGCCGGCGAAATTTGGGTAGTGGTGCAAAAAATCTTCGCCGGCTGCGTACATTTCGGCGTTTGGCTCGACGCCGTAGACGGGATTGCCATTGTCCAGAAATAGTTTGCTGAGGAGCCCGGTGCCGGAGCCGACGTCGGCGATGATGTGCTTCGTGTGCAAGCCACAAGTATCGGAGAGAAAGCCCAGGACGCCGGCAGGGTAGCCGGGACGGTAGCGGAGATAGTCCGCCACGCGGTTTGAGAAGCGTTGTTTGGCGTTGGCGAATTGCGTCATTTGTATCTCTAAGACCCTGTCAATTCCTCGGGGCTAAAGCCCTAGTTTTCTCTGACTGTGTATGCCGCCAGGACTCCGAGCCCCTCCCTAGATCAGGGAAACTGCCGAAGAAAGCGCACGTCGTTCTGGAAAAAAACCTGAATGTCGTCGATGCCGTACTTCAGCATGGCGAGGCGATCGATGCCGATGCCGAAGGCGAACCCGCTGACCTTTTTCGGGTCGTAATTCACAAAGCCGTAAACGGCAGGGTCGACCATGCCGGCGCCAAAAAGTTCGATCCAACCGGAACCTTTGCATTTGCCGCAGGTGCCGCCACTACTCGCGGAGCCGCTGCCGCCGCAGAAAACACAAGAAGCGTCGAACTCCACGGAGGGTTCGGTGAACGGAAAATAGCTCGGTCGAAATCGAGTTTTTACCTGTTCGCCGAAAAATTGTCGTACAAAATAGTCGATGGTGCCGGTGAAATCGCAGAAGGTGATGTCCGTGTCGACGGCGAGGCCCTCGATCTGATGGAACATGAAAGAGTGAGTGGCGTCAGGATTGTCGCGGCGATAGACCTTGCCCGGGGCGATGACGCGCACCGGAGGCTGACGCTTTTCCATGGTGCGAATCTGCACGGGAGAGGTGTGGGTGCGGAGGAGTAGCTGGCCCGGAGCGCCCTTGGGCAGATCAAGATAGAAGGTGTCCATGTCGTCGCGGACAGGATGATGTTCCGGAATATTGAGGGCTTCGAAATTGTAATAGGGCGTTTCGATCTCGGGGCCTTCGGCGACGGAAAAGCCGATGGAGAAGAAGATGTCTTCAATTTCTTGAAAAACCTGACGAATCAAGTGGCGAGAACCGACCGGGCGATGAACACCAGGAAGTGAAAGGTCGAGGCGTTCTCGGATGCTCGCGGAGGTGGCCGAACCAGCTTCGACCGCTGCCCCGAGCGCCGCCATCTGGGCATCGACGTGACTTTTCAAAGCGTTCAGAGCAGCGCCAACGGTGCGTTTCACTTCCGGAGAAGCGGGCTTCAACCAATTGTCGGTGACTAGAGTCAGGACGCCGGACTTACGCGCCAACCAAGTATCACGGAACGATTTGAAGGTGGATTCGTCGGTGGCGCGAGAGGCTTGCTCCTCGAATTGCGCGCGGAGCTCGGCGAACAGCGATTGCACCTGTTCGGCGGAGGAGATTGCTAGAGCCGCTAGAGGCTGCCTGAGTTTTGATTCAAGGGTTTGCATGATCAGAGCTCTGAAACAAAATAGCATGCCGGGAAGGGACGCAGCAGGGCTGCGCCCCTACGGCGCGGATACGCTCGTCCGCTGAAGGACGGGTTAACAACCTAGCTCTTGCGGGCTTTCGTGCTGGTTTTGACCTGCGGTGGAGCTGCAGCTCTGGCTTTTTCGGCAATTTGTGCAAACCCTGCGGGATCCTTGACGGCGATATCGGCAAGCACCTTGCGATCGATGGTGATGCCGGCGACCTTCATGCCGTTAATGAGCTGACCGTAGGTGAGGCCCGCGAGACGAGCAGCAGCGCCGACACGCTGAATCCACAAGCGGCGATACTGGCGCTTCTTGACGCGGCGATCGCGCTTGGCGTAGCGATCCGCACGATTGGCAGCTTCCTGAGCAGACTGGTAAAGCTTGCTCTTGGTGAGGAAAAAGCCTTTGGTCCTCCTGAGATACTTCTTGCGCCGGGCTCGGCGTTTTGTGCCGCGTTTTACGCGTGGCATGGGTTTTCTCCTTCAAATTTTCGGGAAACAAAACGGGTTGCGACAAAACGCGGAAATACGGAAAAGCGTCGTGCGCAACGGGTTTGTTTCCGGTGAGATTTGTAGTTGGCCTTGCGGCCCAGGCGGCCTAAAGCCACCCCTACATTCGTTATTACTGGGTTTTTGCCCGGTAAGAACTTACTCCGCGATGCGGAGCGTAACGGCCGGCAGGCACCCGTGAAGCGCTGCCTGGCACGTTTTGCGGATTTGAAGCCGCAACTTCCTTGTGAAGACGCGATGAATTGCGCCCCACGAAGCACAAAAGCTAGAAGCTGTAAGGCATCATCTGCCGTACGGCGTTGACATCTGTCTTGTCCACTTTGGTGAGCTTCTTGAGCTTGCGCATGCGCTTGGCGGCCTTGGTACCTAGTAGGTGACGCTTGCCAGAGTGCATACGAACAATTTTTCCGTTGGCGGTGATCTTAAAGCGCTTGCGCGCACCGCGGTGGGTCTTCAGCTTCAATTTAGGTTTTAGCGAATTGCGTGGCATTGCTTTGAATCCTCTCCCTACGGACCGAGCGTACCCGGCCAATTCTGAAATTTCTCAAGGAAAGACAGACCCGGCGAATTCCCTTGAAACAACTAAGCGTTCTGTTGCGCCTGCGAAGCCGGTTTGGCAGCCGGTGCGCCGCCCTTTTTGGGGGCCAAGAGCGCGACCAAAACGTTTCCTTCCATGCGCGGCGGCGTTTCCACCTGACCCTGCTCGCCAATCTCTGCAAGCAAGCGGGTCATCTTCGCGCGACCAACCTCCTGGTGAGCCATTTCGCGTCCACGATGAAAAATCATGGCGCGGACTTTGTGGCCTTCACCGAGGAACCGGAGAATCTGGCTCTTGCGAACCTGAAAATCGTGCTCCGCGGTTGCCGGACGAAACTTGACTTCTTTGAGTTGCGAACCCCGGCTGCTCTTGCGCTGCTCATGAGCCTTCTTGCTTTGCTGGTAAAGAAACTTACCGTAATCCGTGATCTTGCAAACAGGCGGATCGGCGGTAGGAGAAATTTCTACCAGGTCGAGGCCTCGTTCGCGCGCCAAACGCAAAGCCTCGAAGGGTTGCATTACACCAAGCTGGCCACCTTCATCATCAATCACCCGGATTTCCCGAGCGCGGATTCGTTCATTAATACGAATACGGTCGGCTTGCCGGAAATTCCGCTCAGCGATAAATCCCCCTAGACATAAGAAAGGCACCCGTGAATCGGGACGCACTCCGTTTTGAACAACCGAGCCTCTGCCGCGTGAGCGGAGGAGGCAGGCTACAAAGTATAGCATGGCAAGAGGATGGGGCAAGGAGCCCAAATCGTAGAAATCGGTTAACAGCATCGGCGGGGAGCCTAGGAGTCGGAAGGGATGGACTTAGAGACCAACTCGAATTCGCCGTGGCTTCCGTTGAAGCAAGCCCGCAACTGGACTGCTTCCTCGGGGAGAAAAAGCTTGCGTTGGCCGGTGGGGGGCGTGGTTTCTAGCTGCAATTGGCCGGTGCGCGTGAAGGACAAAAGCGCTAACGCACCCGGAGCGTCGGTAGATGGGTGCGGTGAGTGCGGGTCCCAATCGATGAAGAACGGTAAGAGACCGCCGCGGTCGTTTTCGTAGCGAAGAGTTTGCCAGCGCAGGAGTTGGCCGTCGGGACGAGCACGCGAACCAGCGAGGGGACCGCTGCAGGCGATCCCCTTTTGATGGAGGACCCGAGCGTATTCTTCCAAGTTCTTCTGCTGGACAGCGTAGCCGATCAGCAGCGGTTCGCTCAGTGATGCCAGCTGCCTGAACCAAGTTAATTCGCTTTGTTGCGGGTCGGGTGCAAGTATTTCCAGATAAGCATGCGGACCCATTTTCAGAAGGGCGTTGTGCGTGCCGCGACCGGGATGAACGCCACTGAACGCGGCACGATAGCCGGAAAGTCTTTCAAGGTGCGTGATTCCTTCCTCGAGGTGGCGGCACCCGAGAAGGATGTGATCGAGATTTTCGAGCATGATGGATGCACCACTCCCCTTGACGGCCCCGGGGACAGCTTACAACGCAGAAGAGCAAGGTTAAACCGGAGGCGAGGGTCGCCCCGGGTAGAACACAGGCCCCACGCGAAGGCGAGGCCTGGGCCACGCGAAACCGGATGGTCAGAAGTCTTACGAAATGGTGCGTAATGCGACTTCGTTCTGTAAATCGGCGACTAGATCGGCAATGGGTCGCGGGCCGAGATCACCCTTGCTGCGATGGCGAACGCTGACGGTGCCGGCTTCGGCTTCTTTGGGGCCCAGGATGAGCATGTACGGAATCTTCTGGAGCTGCGCGTCTCGAATCTTCGCCGGCAGTTTTTCGTTGCGCTCGTCAAGATGCACGCGGATACCGTGATTCTTGAGCGTGTCGCAAATGTGACGGGCGTAGTCTTGAACCTTCTCGCTGACCGGGCAGATTTCGACCTGTACCGGTGCAAGCCAGAGAGGGAACGCGCCGGCGTAGTGCTCGATGAGAATCCCAAAGAAGCGTTCCACCGAGCCGAGCAGCGCACGGTGGACCATAAGTGGTTGATGGCGTGCACCGTCTTCACCGACAAATTCAAGAGCAAACCGCGCGGGAAGATTGAAGTCGAACTGCACGGTAGTGAGTTGCCAGGAACGGCCGATGGCGTCGATGAGTTTGACGTCGATTTTAGGCCCGTAGAAGGCGGCTTCCCCTTCGATGCGCTTGTAGGGAATTTTCATCCGGCCCATGGTGTTGGCAAGAGCGTTGGCCGCGCGTGCCCAATCCTCAGGCTTGCCAGCGTAATTTTCAGGATGCTTGGGGTCCCAGTCCGAGAGCTCCACTTCGAACTGATCGAAGCCAAAATTCTTCATGACCGCGAACGCGAAATCGACGCAAGCTTCCACCTCGGATTCGATCTGGTCGGGAAGGCAGAAGATGTGCGCATCGTCCTGGGTGAAACCGCGAACGCGGAGAAGGCCGTGGAGTACGCCGCTGCGCTCGTAACGGTAGACCGTGCCGAGTTCGGCGAGGCGGACAGGAAGATCGCGATAGCTGCGGAGTTTTGATTTGTAGATCAGAATGTGGCCCGGGCAATTCATGGGCTTGAGCTGATATTCGGCTTTCTCAACTTCGAGTGGACCGAACATGTTGTCTCTATAAAAACCGGCGTGGCCCGAAGTCTTCCAGAGGTCCAGGCGCATGATGTGCGGGGTAAAGACCATGTCGTAGCCGCGTTTTTGAAGTTCTTCGCGCAGCCAGTTTTCGATGAGTGTGCGTATGAGGCCGCCCTTAGGGTGCCAGAAGATCAAGCCAGGTCCGGCTTCTTCCTGGACGCTAAACAGATCAAGCTCCGCGCCGAGTTTACGATGATCGCGACGCTTGGCTTCTTCCAGGCGGCGAAGATACTCATCGAGCTGCTTCTGGTTGTAGAACGCGGCTGCGTAAATGCGCTGGAGCTGCGGATTCCCTTCTTGGCCCTTCCAGTAAGCGCCGGCGACGCTCATCAATTTGAACGCCTGAATGCGTTTGGTGGAAGGGATGTGCGGGCCCCGGCAGAAATCGATGAATTTGCCGGTGGTGTAAAAGGAGACCATCGGCTCGTCGGCCTTTTCCTGGATCAACTCGCACTTGAAGATCTGCTTGGAGTCCTGATAGAGCCTCAGCGCTTCGTCCTTGGGGAGAAGCTTGCGCTCGTTCGGCAAGTCCTTCGCCGCGAGTTCGTGCATCTTCTTCTCAATTCTCTCGAGATCATCGGGGACGAAGGGCTGATCGCGCAAAAATTCGTAAAAGAACCCATTCTCAACGGGCGGACCGATACCGAGTTTTACTTCGGGATACAGCTCCATGACCGCGGCGGCAAGCAGGTGAGCGGCGGAATGGCGAAATACATAGAGCGCGTCAGGATCTTTTTCCGTAAGGATTTGCAGCTTAACGTCCTGCTCGATGGGGCGTCGAAGATCATAGAGCAAACTGCCGTCTTCACCGGGATCAACGGAATTGGAAAAAATCCCGGACTTTTCTTTGGCGCCGTTTTCACCGCTGGCGAAGACCTTGGCGACCAACGCAGCATCGGCCAGGCGCGGCGAAATCGATTTGGCAATGTCGAGGGGTGTGGTGCCCTTGGGCACCTCTTTTACGCTCCCATCGGGGAGAGTTACGTGAATCGGGTCCATGCGATGTTGTCCTAACAGGCTGAATGTCTGCCGAGTATTTAACTAGCTAGAATATCGGCGGGTGAGTTGCGGGTCAAGGACGCGAGGATGATCAGCGGATCGCTACACCTTGGCGACGAAACTGCCATTGGGCTACACCAGCGGGAATAGATCAATCCGGTTTTTGCAGGTCCTGGAACTCGGAACTCGACTGGTAGTGAGTAAAGGCGGGTTCATGGTTCAGCCAGTCGCGGAAGCGTGATCTGTCTGTGGCGAGATTGCGGGCGTGCCCTAGTGCGACGAAAACCCCTTTGCGGCTTCCGAGGTTTGCTTCTACGACGGCCAATGATTGCCAGGCCCACTCAGAGTGCAAATTGGCTTCCGTCGCCGATTTGTATGCGCGAAGGGCCCTTTGATAATCCCTGTGGTCCTGAGCCTCGTTGCCGAATTCCATCGCTTCAACAAATACTCCGGCAAGCGCACGACGGAAGACCACCGCTCGCCGCGGCTGTTTCTCCTGTTCAGTTCGTTCGCGAAGGAGCCGAATCTGTTCGACGGCCGAGGTCCCGCCAGCAGGAGGGTCGGTGGCTAGAGCGGCGGGAGCGAAGAGGGCGGCGGAGATTCCCGCCGTCAGCTGATCTTGTTCCTCGAACTCCCTGCTCTCCTGTCTGGTGGCATCTCGGAGTGACTTCGCTTTGTCGAGTGCATCAACTTTCGCGCGCAAAGCGGCTACGTCCAAGAGTCCGTTATAGGTTCGGACAATCTGCGAATATTCCCGGAAAGCATTTAAGGTGTCCTGGGATTGGGCAAAGGAATCAGCACGAGCCACAGATTCAGTAAATTGATCGCGGAGGAATGAGTCGTCGGGCGAAGCAAGTTTGGACTTGATGCTCTGAACCCGAAACCACGCCAGGGCTTCACTGATTACTTGCGAAGGCGCCCACTCGTGAGTTCCATCAAAACTACGCAACCAGTGAGGAGTTTCGGCGAGCGCAAGTTTTGCCTGCAGCGGAATTACTTCGCGATAGTTGAAATCCATCGTGCCAACGGCAGAGAAAACGGCGAATGAAACGTCTTTCGTTGGCTCCCGCCCGGAAGGAAATCCAGCTCCGCTAAGGAGGATACCGGCAGCGCATTTGCACAGCGTGGCAAGCTGAGCAGCCAGTCGAGCTCCTCCAGAGAATCCGGCGAAGTAGATGCGGCGGGTGTCTATCGAAAATTTGGCTTGCGTGTCGTTCAGCATGGCATCCGCGGCTTCCGCTTCGGCTTTCCACGGGCCGTTTCGAGAATTGTTGGACGCGGCCAGGATGTAGCCGAAGCGTTCTGCAGCTTCTTTCTCGAGTTCAATGGGAATTATTCCTCGGGCCGCGGGATCGAATGAGTAGAGGACCGGCCAAGAGCGCGCCGAAGAGTAGTTCGACGGGAGATAAAGGGCGTAGGACTGCTCTGGATGATCGGAGCAACTGACCCGCTCGATGGGTGATCCGACCGGGAAGGACTGTGCGAAAAGAAGTGCGCACTGATGTGCGCCGGTGAAGGTAACTTGCGCCAGCAACAGCATCACGGAGGCGAGAGAGAAGCGACGACACATAGATAGGAGTATAAGGGAGCCACCCGTGATCAAGTGAGGTTCGAGCATCATTTTGTGAGCAAGTAACGGTACAATTCTTGCTTTATGCGGTGGTTCATTTTCGTGCGAGGGAGACGGATGAAATTATTGGGGAAGTCCACACTTTTGATTTTGGCCCTGGCAATGCCTTTAGCGCTGTTCGCGCAGAGTCCGCAAGTCATCTACGGACCAGATGAACGGTTTAAAGCAGACCTTCTGGTGGTGGTGGCGCATCCGGATGATGAAGGTGGTGTGACGCCCTTTCTGGCGCGGGCGATTTATGACCAGGGCAAACGGGTAGCGGTGGTGTACGGGACACGCGGGGGCAGCGGAGGAAATGACTATGCGCGCGAGCATGGGCCGGCCCTGGCAAATGTGCGGGAGATGGAGGCGCGGGAGGCCTGCGCGAAATTGGGGATTACAAACGTATGGTTCCTGGATGGCAAAGACACGGCATCGCAAAATGTGTTGAACTCACTGGCGAACTGGGGGCATGGAGCGAATCTGGAGAAATTGGTGGGAATATTCAGGCTGACCAGACCCGAGGTGGTGATCACCTGGCTACCTGGAATTTTTATCGGAGAGAACCACGGTGATCATCAAGCGGCCGGAATCCTGGCGACCGAGGCGTTCGATCTCGCAAACGATCCGACAGTATTCCCCTCGCAAGTAGCCGGTGCCACGAAACGGTTAGAGATTTATTTGGAGAATCTGACGCCGTGGCAGGCGAAAAAGATCTACTACTTCAGTGATGCCCGAATTGACAAGCAATTTGCGGGGACGGGGCCCAGCTATTCCATCAAGGAGCTCTCGCCGTCGCAGCAGAAGCCGTACTGGAGGTTGGCGCTCCATGCGGCGACGCCACACAAGACGCAGTTCCCGAAAGAAATCGAGCAGATCGCTGCATTGAGCGATGCACAGGTCGAAAAAATGATGAGTGACCCTGATACAGGTTGGTGGGCGGATCCGGAAACGATGATATTCGGAAAGTCCGTTGTTGAGAGCAAACCCACCGATGATGTGTTCGCCGGGATACGGGGAGTGACGGTTTCGCATGAAATGTACGCTGTAAGTCACGAAAATGCCCTTCCTCGAGGTGGCACACACATTGCTCTGGGGGGTCCATGGATGTACTACGAATTTTTCAGAGAGGAACACCAACTGCATGCCCTCCCGACGGCTCCTGTTGCGGAGATTGCCGTGAAGGCGGGGACGACTCTGGGAGTGCCCCTCGTGATTCAGCACGGCGATCCCGTGGTTCCGCTAAAAGTGGTTCTCAAAGTCGACGCTCCTGCGGGATGGAGAGTTACGTCGGGTCAAGGTGAACTCGCGTTACCCCTCGAGAGTTTGACGGCCGTGCGAGTTGAAATCGAAACGCCGTCGCTGTCGGCAGAAGAACTGAAAAAAACTGCCACGCAGGAAATCGTGGTACAAGCTGCAAGCGATGGAAAATCGATTGGTAAGGTAGAACTCCGCGTGGCCCTGCAGAATAGTGCTCTGCCACAGTAATCGACCCGCGCACTACTTTTTGGGGCGGGAGGATTCAAGTTGTTCCCACATGGCGTCCGTGAGCAGGGCGAGGTCGTTGAATTCGCCGGCTCCACGGAGCCATTGCCCTCCATCGATCACCACACACTCGCCATTGATATATTCCGCCATATCGCTCAGGAGAAATGCAGCAAGATTGGCGAGCTCGTCGTGTTTACCAAACCGCTTCATGGGGACTTTGTTGACGGCGTGCTCTTCAAACTGCTTGCTGGGAATCAGGCGAGACCACGCACCTTCGGTAGGAAACGGGCCGGGTGCGATAGCGTTTAGGCGGATGTGGTATTTCGCCCACTCGACGGCCAAAGAAGTGGTCATCGCCAGGACCCCGGACTTGGCGCAAGCCGAGGGAACGACGAAACCGGAACCGCAATTGGCAGACGCGTAGGTGGCCGTGATATTCAGAATGTTTCCGCCAAGTTTTTTGGCAATGCGACGATTGGCAAATGCCTGGGTGCAGTGAAAGGTGCCGTTCAGAACGATGCCTACGACGGCATTAAAAGCATTGGGGGAAAGCTTTTCGGTCCGCGCCATGAAGTTGCCCGCGGCGTTGTTTACAAGCGTGTCAATTTCCCCGTACTGAAGTTCGGCGGCGGCAAAGGCTGCTTCCACGGCGGAAAAATCCCGCACGTCGCAGAGAGCGTAGGCGGCTGCGCCTCCGGTGCGATGAATTTCGTCGCAGGTCTCCTTGAGCGGCATTTCGCGCCGGCCCACGAGAAACATGCGCGCTCCCAGACTCGCAAAGTGAATCGCCATAGACCGGCCGAGCCCCGTTCCGCCACCGGTAAGAAGAATCGCACGACCCTTCAGGAGATCCGGCTGAAACATGGGGCACCGCCTTTCTGGAAAATCAGGAGCATTGTAACAGCGGAAAGTTGCAGGGGGGAAAGAGGAAGATCACAAGAGAGTAGCCGGTGGGGTAGAGGTCGAGAAAAGATCCCGGAACGGCCGGCAAGAGACCGGCGCGACCAAGCGTGAAACATGCCGAAAGAGCGCGGACGGCGGAGACACAAAAGGCGGAACGGGGACCTGGCCCCGTTCCGCCTTGATTCGCTGCTGCGTTCTGAGCAACAGCGGAAACGCAATGGATGAGCACGAGAACGTGCAGCGTCTGGCACACACGACCGGTTCAGGGAAGTGCCGCAAGCAGCGTATCCACAGCGTGAACTAAATCTCTCCAGGCAACTTCGATGGCCTCCTGGAATTTCTCAAGCTCGCGATCATCCGCAAATTCAAGGTCCTGAACGCGCCGCTTAAACTCCGCGAAACCGGTGCGGACGTACTCGAGTTCCCAGTAATGCTCCAGCCTTACGCTGACACGCTGCCGGGCAAAGCGGCCCTTCAATTCAGCCACGCGAGAGGCCAAATCCTCGACTTCTCCGACAACACGCTCTAGGCAAACTTCCTTCAGTTGCATAATTCCCCGTAATAGACCCGGGTCGGCTGGCGACGCCAACAGCGGTTGATGAAGGAACAAAAGCAGCTGGCGAACCAAAGTCAGCTGTTTGTAAAATGCTGAAAACAAGGCTGATGGAAGAATCCAGAACGATGTGGCACAGGCGAGATGGGTGGGAAAGCGCAGTTTGCCAGAACCACTACAGAGAAATCACCCACGCCTAGGCAGCTGGGCGGGAGAGAATCTGTTGGCAGGGATTAGTTCGCAGGTCCGATCGTAGCGGGGACCGGACGACCCAGGGCTTTGGCATACTCCGCATCGTAGACCGCGTTGCCGGGAAATTCCTCGGTCAGCTCCTTGAAGTTCTTGCGGGCTAACTCATCCTTCTTTTCGCGACGAGCGGAAAGGGCCAGCAGGATTTTCGCAAAAGGCATGAGGTAATGACCTTGATCGGCGGTCTTCTGGACCTGGGTCATCCCCAAGGCACGGTCGCCGTGAATTCCGCCGAACCAGAGCATGAAGCGAGCGGAAGAAGAGAGCGAGCCGATCACGTAATTCGCGACGCCGGGAGCGACGTAGGCATCGTAGGCGTCGGGACGAGAAGCGAGAAGCATTTCTGCGTTGGCATTGGCTTCTTTCAGGTGTTTCAGGGCTTCCAGATGTTTCTTGAGTAGCATGCTGTCCGCGTCGGACTGCATACCGGCACAGAGTGTGATGGCAAATAGGCTCTCTGGTTCGCGAGGTTGTTTCTTCAGACGTTTGATAGCCAGTTCGCGCGCCCGCGCCACGGAATCGTCAAAATTCTTGATGCGGCCGGGATCGGGTGTTCCTTCAATCCCGCCGAGGAACCGCTTGTCGTTCAGAAAATAGTCACTGGTGAGGACGCGTTGCAAATAGAACTCTTCAAACAGATAGCTCGCGGCAAGGGAGACCTGGCCAAACGGCTCGTCAGGATTGGCAGCGGCCCATTTCTCGAAAACGACGCGGGCGTCGCCGAACTTCTGCTCGTAGAGAAGTTTGTAGCCTTCCTCGAGTTCAGGAACAGTCGAGAGGCCCGGCGAAGCGGCGGGGGAAGCTTGCGCGCGGGAGGATGGGCAAACAAGCAGTGCCGTGAGCACAGCGAGGAGGAGCGGGAGCGATCGCATAGTGTGTAGCCCTCAAAAAAGTCCCGGCAAGAAGCGCGGCTTGCCAGCCATGGCGGCTCGATACTGAGCATCGGAGAATAGCACACGTTCCTCAGTTGCGAGACGTTGCGACAGAACCAGGATATGGGCGAGAGAGCCCGCAATGGCAGTGATCCAGGCCGTATGGATCAGCGGGAGAACAAGCATCTCCACAAAGACAGCGGCGTAGTTGGGATGGCGAACGTAGCGGAACGGGCCGGTGGTGACCACGCCAAGCGACGTGGAGTTCATGACCTGCACGTTCCAATGCTCGCCCATGGTGCGAATGACCCACCAGCGTACCGCATTGGCGGCAAGGAAAATAAGAAAGCAGACCGTGCCCAGTAACGGTATGAACGGCCGATGAAGAAAAACGACTTCGAGAGCGGCGCCGGTAAGCACGGCAGTGTGCAGGACAACCATCCAGTAGAAGCGCGGTTCGTTTACCTTGGAAGCCCCATCAGCAACCATCTGCCGCTGATGACGGCGAGAGATACGAAGCTCGAAGATGCGCAGGAGCGCAACGATGACGAGCAGGAGAAGATATAGAATTACGCTCAGTTCCATTGCAGCAGTAAAAATTCGGCACTGAAGCCGGGGCCGAACGCTGCTGCCATGGCGTGTTCGCCGGCCTTCAAGGGCCGCTTATCCAGCCACTCTTGAAGAATAAAGAGGATGGTGGCGCTGGAAAGGTTGCCGACAGAACCCAGGATGTCCCAGGAAGGCTGGGTGTCGCACTTGCAGATGCCGAGTTCCTGCTCGACATTGCCAAGTAAACGTGCGCCACCTGGATGCAGGATCCATCCCTTAATGTCTTGCTGTTTCATGCCATTGCGGGTAAGAAAATCGGTGACCAAACCCTTGATTTTTCCGCCGATCATTTCGGGAACATCTTTGGCAAGCAGGATGTGAAAGCCAGAATCGCGCAGATCAAAACCCATGGCTCCCAAGGAGTCAGGGAAGGTATACGTCTCGGTGACGAGGATTTGCGGGCCGGGGCGCTCCTTGCCGGTGACGATCACGGCTGCGGCCCCGTCTCCGAAAAGAATGGAGGAAATGAGATTGGCCTGGGTGACATCCTTACGCTGGAACGTCAGCGAGGGAAGCTCGACGGAAATGATGAGAACGTTCGCCCCCGGATGAGCCTTCAGATAATCTGCGGCGCGCGAGAGAGACATGGCACCTGCAGCGCAGCCTAATTCCGTGAAGGGCATACGATGAATATTGGAGCGGAAGCCCATCAACTGAATGAGGTGAGCGTCGAGAGAGGGAATCATAAAGCCGGTGCAGGAAACGGTGATAATCAGATCGATCTCATCAGGACGCAGGTGCGCTTTTTCGAGACATTTTTCGGCAGCTTCACGGCCCAGCTTAACGGCGTGTTCAATGTAATCGTTGTTGGTCTGGGAGAGTGGACGAGGCTCGATCGTGTATTCGATGGGAAAGATTGCGTGGCGCTGGTGAACTTGCGCGTTGTCGACAATCGCCATCATGGCTTCAAGGCGACGTTCAGGAATATCAAAAACACGGCCCATGTAATACTTTACGTCATCACGCGTAATGAGGTGAGGAGGCAGCGCGGTGGCGGTAGCGGCAATAGTGGCATGGGGAGTATTGCCGTTCGAGGAACCTGAGGCCAAATTATTCACAAACACCGTCCTAGCTTCGTGGCAGTCAACGTCTACACTTCATGGGCGAGCGAACTAAGGAATATGAGCTTCTATATGGAAAAGCCGTGTGACTCCTACTTTACAACAAGAAAGGCCGAAGAGGAAATGCGGGAGGGTATATGAAAAGGGTCTCTGTGGCGATTCCGATACGGTTGTTGATCGGGCTCATGGCGTGGATGCCGCTAACGCGGGCAGAGGAGCAAGCGAAGCCGTTGCTGGTGGTGATCTCGGTGGATGGGCTAAGGCCGGAGTATGTGACAGAAGCGGAAGCCCATGGGTCGAAAGTAGCCCATTTAAGGAAGCTGATGCGTGAGGGCGCGTTTGCCGAAGGAGTTAGCGGCGTGATTCCAACCGTGACGTATCCGAGTCACACGACACTCATGACGGGTGTTTGGCCGGCAAAGCACGGGATTTTGGGAAACGCTACGTTTGACCCGTTGCGGAAGAATGATCAGGGCTGGTATTGGTACGCAGAGGACATCCGCGTGCCGACGTTGTGGGACGCGGCGGCTGCCGCCGGGCGCACGACGGCGAGCATCCAATGGCCGGTGACGGTGGGAGCGAAAATCACGTGGGACATCCCTGAAGTATGGCGAGCGGGCACGCCCGAAGACGCAAAATTGCTGCGGGCGCTATCAACTCCGGGACTTTTGAAGGAAGCGGAAGCGGAGATCGGTGAGTATCGCGGCGGGATCGATACATCGGGCGATGGAGATGAAGTTCGCGGGAAGTATGCGGTGTGGATTCTGCAGAAGAAGAGACCACGGCTTCTGATCTTGCATTTGACGGCGCTCGATCACGCAGAACATGAGACGGGCGTTTTCAGTCCGTATTCATTGGCGATTCTGGAGCGTCTGGATGCGGTGATCGGAAAAGTTTGGGAAGCAGCGGAAAGCATCGCGCCGAACTATACGTATTTTGCGGTGGTATCGGATCATGGATTTGCGAACTGCGACCAGCAGTTAAATCTGCTGTCGGCTTTCCGCGAA
This sequence comes from Candidatus Acidiferrales bacterium, assembly GCA_963741165.1. Classification (GTDB taxonomy): domain Bacteria; phylum Acidobacteriota; class Terriglobia; order Acidiferrales; family UBA7541; genus Acidiferrum. The sequence continues at coordinate 59,066 of CAVUHB010000011.1, forward strand.
GCGGGATTGTTTACGGCGGATGAGAAAGGAAACATCACGGGATGGAAGGCCATGCCATGGGTGACCGGAGGTTCCGCGGCGATCGTACTGAACGATCCTAGGGACCTGGCCACACTCGATGTGGTGCGCTCCCTGCTGAAGAAGTTGCAGGCAGATCCGGGGAATGGAATCGACCGGGTGCTGAATGCCGAGGAGTTGCACGGGCACGGTGGCTATCCGAATGCATCCTTCTTCTTGAGTCTTAGGCCAGGCTGGCGCACGGGGTCTTCCCTCGATGGACCGGTGGTCTCGAAGGTGAACCCGGGTGGCACGCATGGCGAATTGCCGGAGAGGCCCGAAATGCGTTCTGCGTTTTTTGTGGACGGTCCGGGTATTCCCGCGGGCAAGAATCTAGGCGTAATCGATATGCGAGATATTGCACCAACGCTCGGGAAGGAAGTGGGGCTGGCTTTGCCGAATGCTGAGGGAAAGGCGTTGCTGCCGTAGGACCAATTACTTTGCAGATTCCATGGTCCCGGCCATTTCCATCAGTTTTTGGGAGGGATTCCAATTTCCGCCTGTGCAAGCGTTTTTCCAGATTCGTTCCTCCACCGACATCGATAGCCTTGGGCGAGCCAGGCATGGGGAGAATAGCTCTAACGTTCGTGACCAGGAACGGGCAATTGTTCAGATTGGCACTCGATGGCGAGCGATTTTTCGCCAAGCTGAGCGCCAAGATCGGCATCGAGAGCAACGACGGCCAGTTTGCTCGGATCGGGAGCGTTCTCGGCGGCGGAGCGAAGGTGGACCCGCCGGTCGAAATCCCAATTTGCACGGGGTAGCCTCGCCGATATGCCTGGCGATAACGGCCTAATTCCGTTCCTTCGTTCGGAAGAAAACCTTGCCGCTCTCGTTAATGGACTGCGGGTTGCCTAAGCCGAGCGACTCGTAGAGAGCTGGCCGCTGTTCGCTCTTGGTTTTGTTGTCGTCGCCAATCTTGGCGACACCTAGCATCGTAACGATTACCGGCATTTGGATGTCTCTAGGTCGTACGAGTCTAAACAGCAGGAGTTTACTTCGCGGCTTCCTGGCTGGCACGGATTTCCTGCCAGCGGCGCGGACGCTTGTTGTACTGCAGAACCTTTTTGCGCAGCCGGATGGACTTGGGCGTGATTTCCACGCACTCGTCATCAGCGATGAATTCGATTGCCTGTTCCAGGCTCAGAACGCGATGAGGAACAAGGCGAATCGCTTCGTCAGCAGAGGAAGAACGCATGTTGGTGAGCTTCTTTTCTTTGGTGACGTTTACCTCCATGTCCTGCTCGCGCGAATTCTCGCCTACCACCATGCCCTCATAAACTTCCGTAACCGGGCCTATGAAAAGTTCGCCACGTTCCTGGGTGCCCCAAAGCGCGTAGGCAGTAGAAACGCCGGCCCGGTCTGCCACCAGAGCGCCGGTTGGCCGAAGCGCCATGTCGCCGCCGTATTCCATCCAGCCTTCGAATATGGAATGGATCAAAGCCGTGCCGCGTGTGTCCGTCAGTAGCTGGCTGCGCAGCCCGATCAAGCCGCGAGAAGGAATTTTGAAATCGAGGCGAACGCGGCCAGAGCCGTGGTTGCTCATCTTGATCATCTCGCCGCGTCGGCTTCCGAGCGTTTCCATGATAATGCCAATGAAATTGTCGGGGATGTCGACCACCAGGCGCTCGAGCGGTTCCATCTTCTTGCCGTTTTCGGTGCGCACGACGATTTCAGGCTTGCCAACCATCAGCTCGAATCCTTCGCGGCGCATGGTCTCAATGAGGATAGCGAGTTGCAGTTCACCGCGACCGAGAACGCGAAAAGATTCGGGAGTATCCGTGTCTTCCACACGGATCGAAACGTTGGTAAGAAGTTCGCGCGCGAGACGATCACGCAGGTCACGCGAAGTGAGATAACTGCCTTCTCGGCCGGAAAGCGGGCTGGAATTGACGCTGAAAATCATTGCCAGGGTGGGCTCGTCGATAGTGAGCGGCTCGAGAGGCGACGGATTCTCGAGGCTGGTGATGCTTTCCCCTATCTGAATACCTTCGACGCCGGCGATAGCGACGATGTCGCCCGCTACGACGGTTTCGGCTTCATCGCGCTCGAGGCCACGGAAGGTGTAGAGCTTGGTGATTTTGGTGGAGATGAGCGTGCTATCGAGTTTGCTGATTCCCACTTCTTCACCACGGTGCAGCGTGCCGTTGAAAACGCGAGCAATGGCGATGCGCCCAAGGAACTCGCTGTAATCGAGGTTGGTCACCTGCAATTGCAGAACGCCATGGGGATCGCCAGTCGGGCGAGGGATTTTGCTGACGATGGCTTCAAACAAGGGAAGCAGGTCTCTGGATTCATCGCCAACCTTGCGGTGAGCTATGCCGGCGCGAGCGTTTGTGTACACGACCGGGAAGTCGAGCTGGTCCTCGGTGGCGTCGAGATCGATAAAGAGGTCATAAATTTCGTTGAGGACTTCTTCGCAACGTGCATCGGGCCGGTCGATCTTGTTGAGCACGACGACGGGAGGAAGTTTGGAAGCCAAGGCCTTCTGCAGGACGTACCGAGTTTGCGGGAGGGGACCTTCGCTGGCATCCACCAGCAGAACGACGCCGTCGACCATGCGCAGGGCGCGTTCGACTTCGCCGCCGAAGTCACTGTGGCCGGGAGTATCGACAATGTTGATTTTGGTGTCGTGGAAAAACAGAGCGGTATTCTTGGCAAGAATGGTGATGCCGCGTTCGCGCTCGAGGTCGTTCGAGTCCATAACGCGCTCGATAAGTTCCTGATTGGCGCGGAAAATGCCGCTCTGGCGGAGCATGGTGTCCACGAGGGTGGTTTTGCCATGGTCCACGTGAGCGATGATGGCGATGTTGCGAATATCGGTGGTCATGATAGTAAATGCGTCTTCAGACAAAAATGGCTGCTGACACAACCAGCAGCCCGGAAGAACCCCTTCTTCAGTGAATTCAGGTGCGGTCAAACGAACTCCTAGTTTACCAGAGGTGACTGGTGAGGACCAGACAAACCGTAAAAACCCAGGTAAATAGGGGTAATGAGGCAGGTGTGGTATCCTCACGTGGTTTTGCTGAGTACCGAGGCATAAGGGAGGGAGTGTGAGCCGTCTGAGGCGACCGTTCCGGGTGGGTACGGGGATTTTGTTGAGTGTGTGTGCGGGGCTTAGCGTGGTGTGCGCGCAACAGGCGAAGCAAGTGCCGCCCGACCTGACGAAATTGTTTGCAAAGCAGGAAGTGATGATCCCCATGCGTGACGGCGTCAAACTCCATACGGAAATTTACACTCCGAGGGATACGAAAACAGCCCTGCCGATCTTCATTGAGCGTTCGCCGTATGGAATTTCGTCGCCGGACAAAGGACCCAGCGGCATTCTCTCTCGCTATTCGGACCTGTGGGCGGATGGATACATTTTCGTCTTCCAGGATATTCGCGGACGATACGGTTCAGAAGGCAAGTTTGAGATGAACCGACCGGCGCATGACGCGAGCGAGGCAAAGGGAGTCGACGAAAGCACGGATACCTACGACACAATCGAGTGGTTGATCAAGAATGTGCCGAACAACAATGGCCGGGCGGGGATTGCGGGTATCTCCTACGGAGGATTCCTGGCGGCGATGGCCATGGTGAAACCGCATCCGGCGCTAAAAGCAGTTTCGGAACAAGCGTGCATGGGCGATGCGTGGCTGGGCGACGATTTTTTCCACAATGGGGCGTTCCGGCTGAGCTATGGATTCGAGTATTCCGCACTGATGGAAACGTCGAACGAGAACTACAGTTTTTCGTTCGACCGATTCGACCTATTTGACTGGTACCTGCAACTGGGGCCGCTGTCTAATGTAAATACGAAATATTTCCACGGGAAGATACCAACGTGGAACAATTTTGTGACCCACCCGACCTATGACGAATTCTGGAGAAAGCATGCCATTGCCTCGGCACTGAGCCAGACCACTGTTCCCAATTTGAACGTGGCGGGATGGTGGGACCAGGAAGATTTTTTTGGGCCGATGGCGACCTACGCAAATCTAGAACATATGGATGCGAAACATTTGAATTACCTTGTCGTAGGGCCTTGGAATCACGGTGGGTGGGCCCGTGGGCCCGGCAACTCTTTGGGACAGATTCCATTCGACACCGATACCGGCACCTATTACCGACAAAAGGTGGAAGCAGCTTGGTTTGCCTACTGGCTGCACGACAAGGGAACAATTCCTGTGCAAGAAGCGCTGACGTTCCAGACGGGAAGCAATACGTGGACGAGTTTTGACGCATGGCCTCCCCGAGAAGCGCAAAAGAAGAATTTGTATTTTGGAGAAAATGGCAGGCTGGCATGGGAGGCGCCAAAGGTTGCCGGTGACCAGGAGTTTGATACCTATGTCAGCGATCCGGCGCACCCGGTCCCATACCGACACAAGCCGGTGGACATGACCTATCCGCCGGATCATCCTGGGAGCTGGTACACGTGGTTAGTGCAGGACCAACGATTTGTGGATGGACGACCGGACGTGCTGACCTGGGAGACGGAAGAGTTGCGGGAAGATGTCACGGTGGCGGGGCAGGTGACGGCGAAATTATTTGCGTCGACAACGGGAACGGATAGCGACTGGGTGGTGAAGTTGATCGATGTGTACCCGCAAAAGGTGGAGAAGGATTGGAAATTGTCAGGATTCGAATTGATGATTGCTGACGAAATTTTTCGCGGGCGCTACCGGAATTCGTATGAGAAACCTGAACCGCTCGTAGCCGGAGCGGTGACGCCATTCACGATTGATTTGCACACCACAAATCATGTGTTTATGAAGGGCCACCGGATCATGGTGCAAGTGCAGAGCTCGTGGTTCCCGTTGTACGACCGCAATCCGCAGAAATTTGTGCCGAACATCTTTGAAGCCAAGGAATTGGATTATCAGAAGGCCACGGTGAAGTTATACCGAACAAAAGACCATCCCTCGAGCGTGGAAATATCGGTCGTTCCGAACGGCAGCGGAGTCATGAACCAGAAGTAAATTGGCGGCGAATTATCTCTGACAACCCTTCGAACAGCTGCATTTGGCATTACCATGGCAGGTGAGCGAAGAAGGTGACCATGACCCGGGACCCGCGCGTCGCCCTGTTCTCTGAGACGTTCCATGAAATAAATGGCGTGGCCCTAACGGTGCGGCAACTGGTTGCCTTTGCCCGGCGGAAGGATCGTCCGCTGCTGGCGATTCACGGTGGAAACAATCCCGGGGTAGAAGAAGAAGGCAGTGTGCGGCGGGTGGAACTGCAGCGCGGACTTCTGAGCATTGCCATCGACAGCGACCTGGAGTACGACCTATTCTTCTGGCGTTACCTGCCGCAAATACGAAAAGAAGTTATCGCCTTCCACCCTGACGTCATTCACATAACAAGTCCCGGGGAGTTTGGACAGATTGGGGCGCATTTGGCCAATTCGCTCAAGATTCCGTTGGTTGCGTCATGGCATACAAATTTTCACCAGTTTGCCGCACGACGAATGCAGAACTGGATCCGATTTTTGCCGAAGCGAATTGCAGCTCCAACCGTTGCGTGGTCTGAGGATCGCGTATTGGGACTGCTCCTGTGGTTTTATGGCCGGGCTCTGGTGACACTGGCGCCAACCGTCACTCAGGTTCAGTGGTTAGAGGAAAAGCTGCACCGTCCATCGTTTTTGATGCCCCGGGGTGTGGATTGTGAATTGTTTAACCCTCAGAAGCGGACGGTGCAGGATGGTGTTTTGCGCCTTGGATTTGTGGGGAGAATCACTCCGGAAAAGGGGGTGCGACTGTTTAAGGAGCTTGAGAGTGCGCTCAAAGCCTCAGGGCAACATGATTTCCGGATTTCATTCGTAGGCGATGGGAGTGAACTGACCTGGCTGAAGCACAATCTGAGACACGGAGAATTTCTGGGAGTGCTTCGCGGGGAAGATCTCGCGCATGCCTATGCAAACATGGATTTGTTCGTGTTTCCATCGAAGACCGACACATTTGGCAACGTGATACAGGAATCGGCGGCTTCGCAAGTAGCGGCCGTGGTGACCAACGAAGGCGGACCGCAACATTTGGTGGTGCCGGGTGTAACTGGGTTGATCGCAGGCTCGGAACGGGAGTTTGTGAGACAGGCTGTCGCCTTGTGCGGAGATCGCGAAAGACTGAAGAAAATGGGCACGGCCGCGCGTGAGAAAGTATACGGGACGTCGTGGGATGCGGCGTTTGAGATGACGTACACCGCGTACAGGCATTGTCAGCCAGAGAACCGGAATGAACAGTCGCTTAGGGAACTACCAGTATCGAATGCCTAGTTCGCCGTATTCAGGAAATGCAACCAGAAGGGACATCGAACGCAAGACGGCGGACTGCATCCGCTACCATGCAGGAGTAAATCGACTCTACCCATAATTACTTGCGAGTGGGCTTAGCTTCGCTCGAGGTGAACGTGGTCCACGGCCCAGCTTTCATGTCGCGAAGGTAAGGTTGCTGGTACGCGTATTCGGGATGGGCTTCGAGAAATGGTTTCGCCAGAAAATCCTGTCCACAGGGATGACCCATGCGTGCGATTAGGCGCATATCCCTGGCCATGCTCGCGTCGGTGGCTTTGCCCTGCACCGCTCCGCCCGGATAGGAAGGATTCCAGGACCAGATGGCTACACCGCGAGGCGAGGCATCCACGTGACCGCAGAGAGTACGCTCGTTGGCTTCCTCTTTTTTCTGGTAGCTATCCATGTGATCGCCGAGCATCTGCTGCGCCAGCTGCACATCGATCTTTCCCTTATTTTCATTCAGCAATTGTTCCCAGCGGGCCCGACGCGCATTCGGGGAAGTTTCCCTATTGTTGGGGTCAAATTCCGGGGTATCCAGCTTGATGACCTTGAGATCGCGCGCCCAGTTGGACCCGGAGAAAACGCCATCCTTGGTGCGCCACAATTTGTAGGCTTTGAGGCCGAGTTCGAGTTGAGCGATCTCGCCCGTTTTACGGTCACCGAGCAGCCAGTCGTTGGCGTAGCCGCCGTTGTTCCCATCGAGCATGATTTTGGTGTACTCGTCGATGGAGCCGGCGTATTGCAGGGCTTTTCTGGCACGCATGAATTCCGGCTTGCCGTTGGAATCCCAGCCCTCGAATTGCGTGATGGTGGTTTCTGTAACCAGCAAGCCGTCGGCGTTGATGCCAAAATCATCGTCGCTGGCGATGACGCCGGGAAATCCGTCCATGAGGATGTGATAGCCATTCGTGGGCTGGATGTCAAAAATAATGCGCCAGCGCTCGCCGTTCACGTAATTGGTCCAGTTGTTGTGAGCGATGACGATTTGCCCGTCTTTGGTCCAACTTCCGGTGGCAACAAAGGCACTGCAATTTCCTGGGCTTTTCAGTCTTGGGGCATTGGCGGTTTTTTCCTGTTTATTCAGCCATGGAACGTAATAGTCGGGAACTTCTTCGAAGGAATTGAGCGCGACAATATCGTACACGTCCAGCGGGGAGCCGGTGCGGGCGTTGAGACCCTCGGCAATTCCCTGCAATTCCTGCTGATATTCGGTGTCGATCTTTGGCCAGAGGATTTCGCGCGCAACTTGGCGGAAGAAGGCCCAGTCGCGGTTTGTGGAATGCATCATGTTGGCGCTGACGGCGGGGAATGCGTCTTCAATTTCTGGGGCTAGTATGTAGCCATGCTGAAAGCCAATCGTGGCGGGATCGCCTTCGAGATGGACAAAGATCCAGCCGCCCCGCTCAATCTTATAGGTGGCCTTCAGTCGGGCGTCGTTTGCTGCGGTACGTTCACGCGCATTGGCAATAGTGGTTTCCAGTTCTGATTTTGCGGCTTGCGCGTCGTTCGTCGAATGGCCGGAAAGCCATAAAAGTGCCGCAGCAACGAGGAGGATGACGATCGCGATGATTCTACGAATCCCATTTGACATGAAAAAGCTCCTCAAAGAATCGGGGCTCGGGCGGCAAATTTGTGGGCCAAGACCCGAATCTGAATTAGAGAGTACCCGAGGACCGTTTGAAGATCATACCTTTAGAACGGCCAACGTCGAGAGTGAAGGAAGTGGATAGCCCTGCAGGGTCTCTCTCAAAATGGAATGTGGCCCCGGCGACGGCAGTATCGAACTCGTCCTTGGCCACCGGAATCAGGACTGTTCCTTGAAGTTCTGAAGAACGAGGCATGCCACCGGCACCAAGCAGTTGAACCAGTGTCAGCTTGCCGTCGGCTACGGCTAATTTGTAAGTGACCGCGAGTTCTTCGCTCCAGTATTGACCCTCGAGAGTCATCAGTTCTTCGACCGCAGCGGAGATCTCGGTTTTTTTCTTGCGATCGTCGTGATCTTCCTTTTTCGGTTCTTTCGAACTCAGCAAGGAGGCCAGATAAATGTCAGCCACCCGCTCGGCGCGGTTCTCGGGATTCGAATCGGAGCGATTGCAGAGGCACACAACGGAAAAATGCTGCTCCGGGAAACGGAGCAGTTCGGCGCGGTACCCTCCCCACGAACCTCCGTGGCGGACCGTGGGCAAGCCCCGGTACGGTTCGATAAACAGCCCCTTCGCGTAGTTGAGAGTCTTGCCGGTGGTTAACGTTCCGGGAGTCTGAAGTTCAGCGAGGAATGGTTTACCACCCACCCGTGCCGTATAGAAATTCTCATCCCACTCGAGGAGGTCGCCCACGGTGGTGTGAACGGCGCCGTCACCAGTCTGTTCAAAGTAAGAAACGTCGAGTGTGAAAGTGGTGCTTTTTTCGACTGGATCGTAGGCTAAAGCGCGGTTGGGGATGAGCGAGGTGTGCGAATCGCGATATTGAGTGTGGCTCATGGCGAGCGGCTCAAAAATGTTCGTGGCGGCGAATTCACGAAGCGATTGACCACTGACACGCTTGACGATGGTCGAGAGAAGAAAGAAGCCGGAATTGCTGTAGAGCCATTCCGAGCCAGGTTCAAAATCAAGCTTTTTCTGGCGAACAATCAGGGCCAGGGCTTCACTATCGGTGGTAACACTGTCAACATTGACGCCGGAAAGCTCAAACAAAGCCAGATAATCGCGAAGCCCGCTGGTGTGATTGAGTAGATTGAGAATCGTGATTGGTTTGCCGTAGTTTAAAAGCTCTGGAACGTACTTGCGGACATCATCCTTGACGGAGAGTTTCCCCTGTTTTTCGAGGAGAAGGATGCTCGAAGCCGAAAATTGTTTGGAAGTAGAACCGATGTCAAAGACAGAATCGGGGGTAATGGGCACATTCTGTTCTATATTTGCGAGACCATAGCCCTTTGTGTAGATTCGTTTGCCGTCGCGGGCCACCGCCAGAGCGCAACCCGGTGAACCCGGCTTAGCGAGGTCGGCGAAGAGTTCATCGACGGCCGCACCCGCGCGATCCGGCGCTTGCTGGGCGCTAGCAGCGAAGGAAGCAGCCAGCAAAGATAAGCATACGAAAAGAGTGCGTGCGGAATTGGCCATTTGAGGCATGAGACTCCTTACAAGGAATTCCGAGTCTACTTAGAATTATTCATGCTCACAAGATGCGAGGTGCATGCCTGACATGAAAAGCTTGGCCGTTCTTTGGTAGAGTCAAGACATGCTGACCGCAATCACACGCGCCGTAAGTTCCGCACTAGTCCACTGCGAATTAAGCTTTATCGAACGCAAACCGATTGATCTGGCAAAGGCCCGGGCCGAGCATCATACCTACGAATCGCTGCTGGGAGAATTGGGCGCGAAAGTAGTTTCGCTAGCCGAAGAGCCGGAGTTGCCGGACTCCATGTTCGTGGAGGATCCAGCCATTGTGTTGGACGAGGTTGCGATTATTTGCCCATTGGGGACAGAAACTCGACGAAAAGAGGCGCCGAGCGTTGCCGCCGCTCTCGAGAAATTTCGCAAACTGGCTTATATAAAATTGCCAGGAACGCTCGAAGGCGGCGACGTGTTGCGGGTGGGGAAGAGGATTTACGTCGGCGTGACGCGGCGTTCAAATCCGGAAGGAATCCGGCAATTGGCGGTTATTGTCAATGCGTACGGGTACGAATTGACGGCTGTTCCCGTGACCGGATGCCTGCACCTGAAATCCGCGGTGACGTTTCTTGGAAACAACGCCCTGCTGGGGAATCGTGTATGGTTTGACTGGAAGCGAATGGAAGGGTTCGAGTGGGTGGATGTGCATCCCGCAGAGGCGCATGCGGGAAATGCACTGCAGATCAGCGACAGCGTAATATTCCCAGCTTCTTTTCCCCGCACAGCAGAATTGATCCAGAGAAAGGGATTCAAACTGAAACAATTGGATATTTCTGAATTACAGAAAGCGGAATCTGGGCTGACCTGCTCCAGTCTATTATTTGAAGGCTAATGCAATTTCCAACCTGAAATCACGACGTCCCCCTGCCTCGCCGCCATCCAAGGCGAATACCGAGGGTGAACGATTCGATAGATGGAGCCACTTTTTGCCATGAATCGCTGCCGCATATGCTATGCTTCTGGCATGTTGTCGGTCTCCTCCAAGCGCAGCGTTGCCTCGTTTACCGTGCCGATGATTAAGAACACGGCTACGAGGACCACTACGCGCACTACAAACGCTTCAGGCGACGGGAGAAACGGCTAGCGGGCAACAAAAAAGTTTCCAACCCACCGCCAGAAGCGAATCTGGCGGTGGGTTTTTTAGTTTCAGCCCCTTCCAGAACAGTTCCGGCGGAATTTAAAGGAGTGTATATCATGGATCAGGAAGAGCGAAAGGGAACGCTGAGGGCGGCATCTTGCAGTGCGTTCAATGATTTGGCAGGGAATACAGAACACAGCGGGGGTGCGGCATGAGCGGCGTTGAGAATCCAAAACAGAAATGGCGTGCCGGAGTGCTGGGGGCGACCGGAATGGTGGGACAACGTATCGTGAAGATGCTGGCTGGCCACCCTTGGTTCGAGTTGACGGAAGTTGTGGCTTCGGAGCGGTCGTCTGGGAAGCGTTACAGGGACGCGATGCGCTGGCATATGGAAGGTCCGGTACCAGAGGGTGCGCGGTCGCTGGTAGTGAAAGATCTCGAAGCGGAGCTGGATTGCGATTTTCTGTTTTCCGCACTGGATTCTACAGTCGCAGGCCCCGCGGAAGAAGCTTATGCGCGGGCGGGTTATCCGGTGGTCAGCAACTCAAAAAACCATCGCATGGATGCGGATGTGCCACTGCTGATTCCAGAAGTGAATGCGTCGCATGTGAACTCGATTCCAGTGCAACGGAAAAATCGTGGTTACGGTGACGGGTTCATGGTGACGAATCCGAATTGTTCAACGGCAGGGCTGGTTGTAGTGCTGAAGCCGCTGGCGGATGCGTTCGGAATTGAGAAGCTGTTCGTGGTCACGCTGCAAGCGATTTCAGGTGCCGGATATCCGGGTGTGCCGGCGATGGATATAGTCGGGAATGTGGTGCCATTCATCAGCGGGGAAGAAGAAAAGATGGAAGAGGAACCGCAGAAATTACTGGGCAAGTGGGATGGCTCGCGGTTTATCGGTGCGGGATTGGGAATAAGTGCGCACTGCAACCGCGTGCCGGTTACCGACGGGCATCTCGAATGTGTTTCAGTGCGATTGAAGAAGACCGCAACACTTGAAGAAGTTCGCGAAGCGCTCCGGAATTTCCAGGTTTCTGACGAGTTAGCCTCTTTGCCGACCGCGGTTAAGAATCCAGTGGTGCTGCTGGATGAACCGGATCGACCACAGCCGCGTAAGGACTCCCACACCGGAAATGGAATGGCCGCTGTGGTCGGACGTGTGCGGGAGTGTCCGTTGTTGGACGTTAAACTGACGCTACTTTCCCACAATCTGGTACGCGGCGCTGCCGGTGCAGCGTTACTGAATGCGGAATTACTGGCGTCGCAGGGTTTTCTGAAAATACGAATTGCACCGAGAAAGCCCGTGGGAGAAGCAGTGTCGCGTTAGAGTCCGATCAAAATTGGAAATTGCAGAGCAGTGTCGCGAGCACCTGCGTCCCACTATTTGTCAACGGACGAAGTAGAAGCGCACCAGGTGGAAAAAGATAGGTGCGGCAAAGCACAGCGAATCGATGCGGTCGAGGATACCGCCATGGCCCTCGATGACCACGCCAAAGTCTTTGATGCCGATGTCGCGCTTGATGGCACTCATCACCAGGCCGCCGGCAAAACCAAGAATACAAATCGTGAACGACATGCCCGCGGACTGGAGCGCAGTAAAGGGAGTGGCCCACCAGAGCGAGGTGCCCAGCGCCGTGGCGCTGGCCACCCCGCCGATGAATCCTTCCCAGGTTTTGTTGGGGCTGACGCGCCAGGCGATTTTGTGTTTTCCAATGAGTTTGCCCCAGACGTACTGCAACACATCACTCATCTGATCGACGATCACCAGATAGAGCAAGAGCCGGGCGTTGTGGCCCGTGAAACCGGAAATCTGCAAAATGAGAAGAGCCGGCGCATGACTTAGGCAGTAGGCGCAGACCATGATGCCAAACTGAATTTTCGCCACGCGTTCGAGGAAATTGGAAGTATCTCCCGCGATGGCGATGCTGGTGGGAATGAAGATGAAGGCAAAAACCGGAATCATTATGGCGAAGAAGCCATACCATTCAATGCCGATCAGGCAATACTGCAGCGGCATGATGACGAAAAAGCTCCAGAAAAGTGTGCGGTGATCACCGCGACGCGTGGGCACCAGAGTCATATACTCCCGCATGGCCAGGAAAGAGATTAGCCCGAATAGAACGAGAGAGCCGGTGCGACCAACCATCAGGCTGACCGCAAAGATTGCGCACATCTTCCACCATGCGCGGATGCGCGCGTTGAGATTGTCGATGGTAGTGCGGCCGGATTCCGTGTCGCGCCGAGATTTCAGAATATTGCCGACGATACTGGAAAGAACCAGCAAGCCGAGTACACCCCCGAACAGAAGCATGAGCTTTGGATCGCGAGTGAGGTCTAACATCAGGCGGATCCGATCCGGCGCAAGGTACTGACGGCTTCGCGGGCACGTTCCAGAAACACATCCTTCGGTTCATGGGGTTCGACTTGAATCGGTTTGCCAAAAGTTAGCAGGCTGAGCATCGGGACGAGAAATATTTCTCCTTTCGGCAAGATGCGATTCAGATTTTCAAGGTAGGCCGGCACAAGTTCGACGTCAGGCCTTCGTTGTGCAAGATGATAAAGGCCGGATCGGAACGGGCCAACTTTTTCGCCAGTGCCGCGAGTACCTTCCGGAAAAAGAATCAGCGAATTCTTTTCTCCTAAAGCGGCGGCAAGGTCTTCAATGAGCGAACGGCCGGCCAGATGTGCTTCTTCGTGATCCTTTGCCTTCGTTGTCCCGGCCCGCTCAACCAGAACAGCTTTAAACACACTTGCTGCCAAATAGCGACGAAGGGGAGTCTCTTCCCAATAATCTTTTGCTGCAATGGGCCGCGTTCTGACCCGGATCTCGGAAGGTAGCGCAGACCAAAGAACCACAAAATCGAGATGGCTGCTGTGATTGGCAAAATAGATGCGTTGTTTTTCATTCGGCTCGCAACCCGCCCACTGGACTTGAACGCCAGTGATGCCTCGGGCCACGGCGGCGAGCAAGCTGGCGAGCGGATGGATGCCTTCCCTCATGAACTCGCGCGGCCCCTAAGTTCTTTCAGCGCACCGCGAGAGCGATTCAGGATGGTGAGTAAAAGTAGTAGCAAGACAATCCAAAGAACGGGAACGACTATATAAAAGATAGGTAACTCGAGGCCCAGGAGCAGCCCGAGTGTGCCGAAGACAAACGCGCGATCGCTTTTGCCCATCGGGCCTTCGTAGTGGCGGGAAGCGCCAATTTGCAAGCCAAGGACTCCGGTCATTTCGGTCATAACCGCAAAAAGAACAATCAAGACAACAAGCGTGGGATCGAATGGCAGGATCGTGGCCAGTGGCAAGTAAAGCGCCGCGTCAGAGAACACGTCGCCCAATTCGTTAAGGAGGGCGCCGAGAGGCGTCATTTGCTTGTGTTCACGCGCCAACATACCATCGATGGCGTTCAGGGCCATACGCAGGAAAAGTATCAAGGGCAAGAGGAGTAGTACGCGGAAAGTGCGGAAATAGAGGATAGCGCCACCGGCGAGGAAGGAAATCGCAATCGCAAAAAGTGTGACGTCGTTCGCGGTAACGCCTACGCGTGCCAAGAAATTCGAGAAGGGTCGCAGCAGGCTCTGAAATCTCGGTTTTAGATCATAGATGCTGGCCATAAGCCGGGAGCCTCATCGTAACGCGCAACCGAGCTTACAAGCTAGGTTACAACTGAAATTTCGAAGGTGTTTCCGTGGGCGTGGTGTTGCAACAGTTGGGCCATTCGCTGGCAAGAGGTTTCCAGGCCATCGCTGCCGCCAAAAGAAACGAAGATCGCGGCAATGTGCTGCGTGGCGGCGGTTACCATGGTGCGCTCAGAATCGCTGGTGGGACTGCCGTGCGGGCCGGTTTCATCGCAAAAGACGGGTAGGCCTTCGAGATTCAGATCGTATTTGCCGATGCCTTTGTAGGATTCCGCGGCGCGACCCACCCGGAACACGACGACGCCTTTTATTTGATCGAGATCGTAGAGCCCGACGGGCAAGCGGCTTTCCACGGACATTAGATTTATGACATCGACCACAGCGTTGATCTGGGGGAAGGACTTTCCACTGATGATGCGGCGCAATAATGCTTCGGCAGATCCGCGGTAACGCGCTGGATCTTTTCCGAGCGCCTTGTAGCCGGAGCGCGTTAGGAGAATCTTCGAGGATTCCAGGACCGCGCGAGGTTCCGGAAGCTTCAAAATTTCAGCTTCGCGTGCTTTCATTTCCTCGAGAAGCGCCAGGGGAGAATCGCTGGTCGTGACATTTGCGGTGAGAACACCCAGCGCTGTGCGTGGAGTTTTTTTCCTGAGTTCGGGGTCAATTGTGATTTGCATAAGGGCTTAGGTTGAGATCGGCTTAAGGCGTGCGCTGAAATGCCGCAAGAAGGGGGCCTGCTGCGTCACTTCATAGCCGCGAATCGACTCGCGGTTCCGCCAAACCTCCAGAATTACCTCGACGACGTATTCTATGTGGCTTTGCGTGTAAACGCGCCGGGGAATGGCCAGGCGAACGAGATCCATCGTGGCATTTTCGCCGAACATCAACGAGCCGATCTCCACGGAACGGATACCGCCTTCGAGGTAAAGCTCGACGGCTAGTGCAACGCCCGGAAATTGCGAACCAGGAATGTGCGGAAGAAAAGCACGAGCGTCGAGGTAGATGGCGTGTCCACCTGGCGGTTGTACGATAGGCACACCTTCCTTGGCAATACGATCTCCCAGGAATGCGGTGGACGCAATGCGATAGCGGAGGTAGTCCTCGTCGAGCGCTTCGTTCAGTCCGACAGCAATTGCTTCGAGGTCCCGGCCGGCGAGTCCGCCATAGGTGGGGAAGCCTTCGGTGAGGATCAACAAATCTTTTTCCTGCTGTGCCAGCAGGTCGTCGTTGGTGCAGAGAAAACCGCCAATGTTGGCGAGGCCATCTTTTTTCGCGGACATGGTACATCCATCCGCTGCTGAGAAAATTTCCTGGGCGATGGCGCGGGGCGTCTTCTCAGCATAGCCAGGTTCACGCAGCTTGATGAAATAGGAGTTTTCCGCAAAACGGCAGGCATCAATATAGAGAGGAATGCCGTGCTTGTTGCAGATCTGCTTCACCTGGCGAATGTTGGCGAGAGAAACAGGCTGACCTCCACCGGAATTATTCGTGATGGTCAACATTACCAGCGGAATCTTTTTTGCGCCTTCGCGCTGAATTACCTGTTCAAGATGTGCGACGTCCATGTTCCCCTTGAAGGGATGAACGTGAGCCGGTTCCTTGGCTTCGGGGATAGGCAGGTCCAGCGCTGTAGCGCCAACAAATTCGCAATTCGCGCGCGTGGTATCGAAGTGCGCGTTATTCGGAACAACATCGCCCTTCTTGCACATCACATTGAAGAGGATCCGTTCGGCAGCGCGACCCTGGTGCGTCGGAATGACGTGGCGAAATCCGAAAATAGCCTGAATGGAATCGCGAAATCGGGTAAAGCTGGGCGAGCCGGCGTAGGATTCGTCGCCGCGCATCATGGCCGCCCATTGTTCCGTGGACATGGCGGAGGTGCCCGAGTCGGTAAGCAGATCGATCAGGATAGCTTCCGAGGCGATAAGAAAAAGATTGTATCCGGCGACTTGCAAAAGTTTCTGACGCTGTTCACGCGTGGTGGTGCGAATTGGCTCGACACTCTTGATACGAAATGGCTCGATGATGGTGCGGATCGTCATGGTCGGCGCGGACTCTCCCTGCTGACACTACCACAAAATTGCAAGACGTTTTGCGGACCTTCGGCGCGGCTTGGGGGCAAGGATGCGCCGCAGAACGAGTCGGCGTGTCGCCCAGATTGGGTTTGACGATCAGTCGTCGCCGCTGGCTGGCTCCGCAGCATTGGTTTCTTCCAGATTTTCGACCAAGCCCGCTCGCTCGAGTTGCTGGTAGTATGCGGGCCGGGAGTGGCGGTAGTGATCGGCGGCAATCTTCCCGTCAAGCCATGCGGTATCCATCGGATAGACCATGGGGTCGAAGATGACCAGGTAGAAATGCCAGATGAGAATAGAGAAAGTGGCGAGGAGCGCTTCATACCAGTGCACCGCGGTGGCTGCGTCGCTGACCCATTTTGGGAAATGACGCAGGGTGAAATTGTTGAACCAGAGCAGAAATCCGGAAAGCGCCATCACCATGGTCCCCCACAGGAAAGCCCAATATTCCATTTTTTCGGCGTAATTGAATTTAACGAACTTCGGTTCATCCTTTGTGAGCCCGAGGTTGAAGCGAAAAACCTGAAGCAGGTCGGTGGTGTCCTTGATCGTGGGAATCATGGCCCAAAGGAAGGAGCGATCTTTTTTCTTCATGCAGAGATGAACAAAATGAAAGAGAGTTGTGACGATCATGACGATAGCGGCGGCACGATGCAGACCACCCCGCACACCTGTGCCTGTCTCCCACATCAATAATGGCTTGGCCCACCAACTGTCCGGATATTTCAAGGCGAAACCGGTCACCACCAGCGTCGGGAAACTGGCCATAATTCCCCAGTGCGCAATACGGAACCATAGATTCATACGCACGACGACTTGTCCGGTCTCCTGACGCGGACGACGGCGGATGAGTTTGCGGAGCAGATCCAGCAAATTGTGTAGCAACATAAATCCCAAGGTAGCGGGGATCAGGACCCAATACGTCCAGCGAATCCATTTCACGACCGCATGATTGGGTCCAGCGTTTGTTTGCACATGGATCGGTCCGATGACGTAGCGTGCTTCGGAAGCCCCCTGGTGGCAGTGGCCACAGGTTTTACCGAGGTTGGCGGCATGGACCGTCGAGCGCGGATCGGAGGAACGGAAAATATTGTGAATACCGTGGCACGAATCGCAATTCGCCGCAGTGAGCTTTCCGCCCTTCATTGCCAGGCCGTGATAACTTTCGGCATAGGATGGGACGCGGTCTGCAGGCAGGTCGTAGAGTTTCGCCATGCGCGCGCTACTGTGGCAGCGCCCGCACGTTTCCGCGGAAACGTTGGCGATATTCACGGGGGAGTCCGGATTTTTCGGACCCAGGATAAGGTGTTCACCGTGACAATCCACGCAAACCGGAGCGTCTTTTACGCCCGATTTTACGGCCTCGCCATGCACACTCTGGTTGTAGACCTTGGCAATTTCCTTGTGACATTCGCCGCAGGTTTCTGAAACTTTCCAGTGATTGACGCGGGAACGAGCGTCGCGAGCCGGAAGAATGGCGTGATTGCCATGGCAATTATTGCAATTCGCCGCTTTCTCACTACCTGCGGCGACGGCTCGTCCATGCACGCTTTGCTTGTAGGAGTCGACCGGGTGAGCCACCGGAATTTTATGGCGAGACAGAAATCCCGCATCGCTGTGACACTTTGCACAGGTGTCCGCCAATTTCTTGATGGTGACCTGTGAATCCGGTTCACTGGCCGCTTTAATTTCGTGGATGGACCCGTGGCAGGAGGAGCAACTCGGAGCATCGGGGTCGCCACTGGTTGCGGCGGCTCCGTGAATGCTCGAAGCAAACTCCCCTATCTCCTGCGCATGACATTCCGCACATTTCTTCGGCATCAGCTTCGCGGGACTTCCCAGGTCATGTGCGCTGCCGTGGCAGGTAGAGCAGGCACTGTCTCCGAGAAGTGAGTGCACGCTGGTATTGAACGATTTGACGACCTCTTCGTGGCACGTCTTGCACTGAACTCTGGCGACACGCGTCGGGTGTGGAAAATCCTTGATGTCGGAATGGCAGTCTGTGCAACCAAGAATTCCGTGAGCACCAGCAGCGTGCTTCGCCGGATCGACTGCGATGTTCTTGCCCTTATCTGATTTCATCCCGGCTGTGCCGTGACAAGCCAGACAAGCCTCATCCTGTTTCTGAGGTGCAGCTTTCTTCGGATGTGCGGCAGCGCGAGTGGGAGCGAGCACCCACGCCAGCGCGATCAGCACCCCGTATACAATACGGGTGTGCCTTCGCGCTCGTTTGGAGCTCATGAGGCGCTACCTCCGGGCCCGTCCAGGCCCACCAATTTTCAAAGCCTACTTCAATCCAAGATCCGTAAGTACCTTGGGATTTTCCTCTTGTACCGCCAGCAAGTTATGGCAAGCGGAGCAATCATTGGAAATCGTCTGGCCCTCCGCGCTGGTATGGGAACCATCGTGGCAGCGGAAGCAGCCGGGAAAATCATTGTGACCGATATTGTTGGGGTGCACGCCCCAGACCACTTTCATGTCCGGGAAAATATTTCGCATGTAAATGGCAGAAACGCCATCGGCGGACTGTTCGATGAGCGCGCGCTTGGTATTGTAAATATCGGGATAACTGCTGCGATAGAAACCGGTGATGCCTTCTTCAATTCGTTTTTTCGCGGTGTCGCGATCAGGATAGTCAGCCTTTAGCAATTCCACCGCTTTCTTGCGGATAAACGGAAGCTCCGGACTAATCACGCCGCGAGACATACGCAGGTCGACTGCATTTTCAGGCAATTCAAAGGCATGGGTGGGACGATTGTGACAGTCGATGCAATCCATGGAACGCTTTTCCGATTTTGCCAACTGTTCTTTAGTGACTTTGATATCAGTCGAGACGTATTCCACAGTCTTGCCTTTGTCATCCGTGTAGTAAACGACAGGAATGACCTGGCGGCGATCGTCCGTTGAAATGTATTGGATGCGGGATCCGTCATCGAGATGGCGACCGTGTATTCCAATCGAACCTTCACGAGTACGGCCACCAATCTTGACAATCAGTGCGGTAGTCAGGGCGGTATTCTTTTCATCTTCCTTGTAATTTGTTTTCAGGATGAACTTATCGCCAGAGAAGCGTTGCGGCCAGTGGCACTGCTCGCAGGTATCACGTGCCGGGCGAAGATATTTCACGGGGGAAGGAATGGGATGCGAATAGGTTTTGAACGCTACGGCGTAGACCTGGCGCAAACCCGATAATTTGGATTTTACGAACCAGCCGGCTCCAGGACCGATATGGCATTGCACACACTCCACACGCGAATGCGGAGAATTTTCATACGCAGAGAACTCAGGTTGCATCACCGTATGACAGGTCTGTCCGCAGAACGTGGTGGAATCCATGTACGAGACACCGCGGTAGGAGGCGAAACCGAAAATCATAATGTTGAGGAAGGATGCGAGAGCGACAAACAAGAGGCTGCTGCGAACGGCGGGAAGCTGCAAATCAATTTCGGGATACTCCGTAGGGATTTCGCCTGCGGCCAGCAACTTCGAACGACGTATCCAGATTCCGATGGGAATCAGCAGCAGGCCAAGAACGAAAACCCCTGGCAAAAGCAGGAACAACAAAATGCCTACGTATGGGTGTGGGGGGCCGGGCAGCATGAAATCGTAGATCCAAAATGCAATCAGCGTGATGGCGCTGCTCGTGGTGAGAACAACTCCCGCCAGACTGATTAAATTCTGACTGAAAAAATAGATCAGGCGCGCCCAATTGCGCAGTGTGCTTCTATTGCTCATAGACAAATGCCCACGCTTCCCAAAGCGAATATTAAATCGAATTACAGAACAAGCCCCAGCGGAGGACCGCCGGGGCCTGTGAGCTTACTCAGATTCCGTGAGCCCTCGCAAAGACTGGCACACCGGCGAATTTACTTACAAAGACTCCGCATGTAGGCGATGACATCTTTCACCTCAGCGTCGGAAATCTTTTTGTCATAAGCGGGCATCTTGTTCTTGCCCTTCCCGACGATCTCTGTCCATTCGGCGTCTGTTCCTTTTTTCACGTCGGCGGAGCAAAGATCCCGCGCCTTGGTGGCCTTGCCGGCGGCCGTTTCGCCCTTACCATCCGGGCCGTGGCAGCTGGCGCACTTTGCCTTATAGACTTTTTCACCGCTGGCGACATCTTGTGCACGCGTGCCGACAGCCGCCAGACAAAGGACTGCAAGCACTACGATACCTGATAGCAACTTCTTCATCACGATCCTCCTGTTTGTATCTAGCTTGCACGGAACGCGAAGGAGCGCACGCGCTCCGTGCCAGAAATTGTCCTCAATTCGAGTGCCGTTACTTCTTCATCGAACGAATAAACGCGACCATGTCCTTCACCTGATCCGGCGTCATCGTTTTATAGGGAGGCATTTTGCCTTTGCCATTGGTGATGATTCCGGAAAGATCCGCATCGCTCAGTTTCTGGACATCCGCGGAAGCAAGGTCGCGAGTCTTCATTGCTTCCTTACCCTTTCCATCGGCGCCATGACAGCCCGCGCACTTGGTTTTAAAAGTAGCCTCAGCGGCGGCCACATCGGCCTTCGCGGGGGAGCTGAACAGGCAAGTGCCCGCCAGCATCGCGGTGGCCAAGGTCGCCATACCGAGGTTCTTCGTTGTCATCTTCATTTTGTTACTCTCCCAGACTGAATTTCGGTTCGAAGATTCTGTTTTGTCTCCGCCCCGCCCAGCTAAAAAGCGTATCGTACCGGAAGCACGGACAAATTGCCCTGACTATTTCGCTGTGTCCGTAGTTCCCTGCTCGGCGATACCACCAATCTCCTGATCAAGGTCATATTCCCTTAGCCCTGCGAGCCCGCTTCCCTCCTGAATTGTGCAGAATTGAAGCGATCGCACCGGTGAAATAACGGTGACCACAGTTGGTGCGGTTGTTTTGCACCGCGACCGGTCGATCGCTGGGCCCGGGCAAACCATCCCCTAAACGTTGCGCAATCGAATTCACGCATTACTCCCAAAACTTGAGACACGAAGAAGTAAAAGAAAAGGAGAAGAATCCCCCGACTTCAAACGGTCAGGGTGAAGCTTGAAAGGATAGCTCAAAATTACAACATTGCAGGCTGGTGTCAAACAAGAATTTGGCACAACCGCTGAGATACCTCGCAGTTGAAACAGGACTGAATAGGTCCGTAATTCGCGGCTGTAGCAATATTCAGCAGTGCGCATACATACGATACGATACAGAGTCGGTTCCATGATGACTGTGCTTGCCGACACACTGTTTTTGAGGCATACGGTGATCGGGAAGCTACTGTCCTGACCGCTGAAGGCTCAGCTGGGAACATGTGGGTCCTGTTAAGGCTTGGTAACCTTTCTATCCTTCGCTCCACCTTCCTCGTTGTAATCCCCCGAGAGTTGGTTTTTCCTGGAATGGTGAGTCGAGGTCCAACCGTGACGGGTACCGGTCTCGATGAAGACGCCACGAGCGGAAAGCTCGGCTAACAGTTCGACAACTCCTGGGGATGTTTCGCGATCGCCTGGGACAATAAAGGCCCATTGAAGATTTTCGCGAAATTCCTTTTCCCGTATCTGCCATCGATCGAAAACCAATGACTTGGGCACACCGATTTGGATGAGAGAAAAGTGGCACGCAAGGGCCCGGGCACTCTTCTCATCCGGCCGTGGCCCGCTCAGGATGAAGTGATTATTCCCATGTACCAGGATACCGACCATTTTGGGTCACTTCATTTCGGTGGGAACTGCGATCGACCGAGCGCCATTTTTCCCAACCGTGCGCACGGCAAAAAAGTGGTTGTCGGTCGACACTCCCTTTAAGGTTACTTCGTCTACTCCCGCAACGAACTCATAAACCTGCCAGCGCGGCTCGGTTGTCTCCCGCCACAGGATTTCAACTCCGGCGCGCTGGGGATCATCATCCGCAAACCAGGAAATCTTCGCGTCAGGAGTTACCGCGCCTTTTAATTGCGCCTTGGTGGGTGAGGCCGGAGCCAGAGCTAGCTGCCGCAAGGCTTCCGCATTGTCGCGCGCGACATTCCCCATAAAGATGAAGTTGAGATACGTTTCAAGGTCGCCGTAAGCGATACCATTTTCCGTGCGCAAAGTCTGGTGCTGATGAGTGTAATCCTCGAGTGGCTCGGTAAAACGCACGGCCGGCAAGCCCGCCTTGTAGAAAGGATAATGATCGCCACCGCGGCCGTAACGATCGACCCGAAAGATCAGCCGGACCGCGTCGCTGCCATCGATTTCTTCGATGGCGCGCGCAAGTTCGCGCGAAGGCGAATCACAGTCTTCAACGTCGCCGTTGCCTGAAAACAGCCGCACGCGATGGGGTCCACCGGGAGCGGTGTCCGCGCCAACAATGTCATCGTCCAGCATCCCGCCAACGGTGTAGCCCTGCTGCCTGGTCCACTCCAAAAGGTGCTCACTACCGAGAAGTCCCTGCTCTTCGCCCGAAACCGCGGCAAAAAGTATCGTTGCGCGGAAATTGGTGTGGCTGGCTACGGCCAGCTTGCTGAGCAAGCGCGCCGATTCGACGCTTACGGCAACACCCGAGGCATCATCATCCGCACCCGGGGCATCGAGTGACGTATTCATCATGTCTGTCGGACGGGAATCCATGTGTCCGGAGACTATGAACACGGTCTTTGCAAGTTGCGGATCGGAGCCGGCGAGAATGGCGTAAACATTCTCCATCGGTACCGGTTTTCCGCCGGTTCGCTCGGAAGCAGCCTCAAATCGGTCGACCACCACCTGCAGTTTCCCGCCGTTGTCTTTGGAAATTTGGTCGAACCTAGCAGCTACATGATCGCGGGCACAACCGATGCCGCGATCGGCATCCTTCCACGAAGAGATCGACAGCCGAGTTCCGCAAGCAACAAGTTCGTGGATCAGCGCGCGCATCGATTTTTCATCCACGCTCGGCCTGGCGATAGCACCAGCAGGTCGCGTCAGTAACTTCGGATGCGGCTTGCCCTGCAATGGTTCCGCCGGGTCACGGGAAACAATACGTTGTGCATGAGACGGAGCCGAAGCGAGTCCAACGATGAGAATTAGCCCGGCAAAAAATGTCGACGCGGAGCTTCCTATGACAGTTTGACCGACGCGCATTGGTTATCCTCGCGACAAGCAAGTTGACAAACGAGAACTTTAGAATGTCTCGACAGAATTCAGCCGTTATCGTTCTGGCAGATTGCAAATTATCCCGATCAAAGAATCTGAACTACGACCGTTTTGCCCGGTACGCCTCCAGACATTTCTTTGCCGTTTCCAATTCCGAATAGCGGCTTCCTTCCTGCTCAATTAGGTAATATTCCACTCCGCCAACGCTTTCCGCCGCCGCAAAAATTGCCTTCCAATCCGCAACACCTTCGCCAAACAGCACGGAATAGCCTTTGCCCGCCTCGGGCGACCACTCTTTACAGTGCAGCGAGCGAATTCTTCCAGGATTTGCCCGAATCCACGCAACAGGATCCGAGCCGGCTTCCATACAGGTGCCAACATCGAGTTGCAGCATCACACCGGGCTCGGTATTTTTCGCGATCACTTCGATCGGCCGCACACCGTCGACCGGTTTGAATTCCAGTTGGTGATTGTGATAACCGGCATTCAGGCCGGAGCTCTCGAGCTTGTTCGCGGCGACATTCAATTCTTCTGCAATTTCTTTCCAACCATTCAGCCCCGGTTTCGGCTGCGAACTTGCCATCACCACGTATTTGCTTCCCAAAGTCTGGTTCAGTTCTGCCGCTCTCTGAATGTTTTCCGTATTCAGGTAGGACGCATCGTTGTGCGTCGAAAAACAGCGGATACCCAGATCGTCCAGCAATTTTTTCATTTCTTTTGCCTGTGCCGGCGTCCAGTCGAAATACGGCGCGTAGAATTCCATTCCCTGGTAGCCCATCGCCGCGATCGCGCGTACCGTTCCCTGAGGGTCCCTCTTCTGCGCGTCGCGCACAGAATACATTTCAATGCCCACGGGGATTGCTGGTGCAGCGGCTGCACGCCAGGCCCAGGGCGCGGCTGCACCAAACGCCATAAAGCTTCTCCGCGAGAAGAGTGTCCTCTTCATGTCCGCATCCTACCCGATATCACCGCCGATTTCATGGAATCTTATGGCGACAGGAAGTGAGCGGACGGCAGACTCCAAACAGTATCGGAAGGCCCGGCATCTCTCGCCTTGAGCCCCACCGCGCTCGGTGATCTTGAAAACGCGCTACTCTGGCGGGAGCGCTTCACAAGCGCAGATGGGCTTGCTCATTATTCTTGATCCGGATCCCACCTTTGATCCTCTATCTCGTCTCCCTCGTTTCCAAATCCTCCTCCGCCCAGACCGCGTTTCCGGCTAGACGGTTTCCTGCGAAGCGCTGAAACAGTTTTCCGCTGCGCCTACAGAGTTCGTCCCGGCAGAGGACAAGCAACGGAAATAGAAATCGCGATACGAATCTGTTCGAACTCTTCAATCGAGGCAAGTCTGCCAGCCGTACAGTGCCGGGCAGGCGGTGGGGAGTCGAACCGCGTCCTCTCCGGGGTCAATCGCCCGTGAATTGGCATCAGAACAACTTAGAACGCCGCGCCCAATGCCAAAATGCGCATCAGCGGGAGTTCTTACCGGTGAAATCGCAGAGGAACAATTTACTCCTGCAAATTGTAATGGCAGCAGTTCCGCCAATCGAAATGGTCCTGAAGCCGTATAGGACGACCTTAGGGTGACGAGAATAGGAATCAAGAGAAGCTGCATACAGCAAACCCGGGGAACGGGCTGCAACCAGATGATGCAGGCAAGGCGCGGAATCAAATCAGAAACTGCCGAGCGGATGCTAGTGTCGAGGTGAGGTCTGGTATAGAATCCGCGCGACGGCTTGCAGAAGCTCTCCCGAGTGCGCACAGTGAAAATGAGTGGGGCTTGCTACTCACAGTCTTTGCCAGAGGCGAAGCGAATTTTCGCTGACAGAAACGATCCGTTCCGATGAGCATGTCACCGCGGCTCAGAATGTATCCCCGGAAACAATTGGATATTGGCTGGATTGATCTTGCGCGCGCAGCGTTTTACGGCGCGTCTCCCGGCAGCATTCGAGCGAAGGAAGCGGAACTCGACGGCATGTTCGCGCCTGGTTATTCGGTGCTAGCAGCGTTTACGGTTCGAACCGGGTTTGAACTTTGCCTGGGGGCGTTGGACTTACCGGCGGGCAGCGAGATTCTCATGACGGCACTAACCATCCCTGAAATGGTGAATATCGCGAAGCACCATGGATTGGTTCCGATTCCGCTGGATATCGAACCCGGCAGCATGGCGCCCGAGATTTCGACGGTTGAACTCGCGATTTCGGAGCGGACACGTGCGATCGTGGTGGCACACCTTTTTGGCTCGCGCGTACCCATGGAACCGGTGATTGAAATGGCGAAAAAGCATGGCCTGGTTGTCTTTGAAGACTGCGCGCAGGCGTTTACCGGGCCCGAGTACACAGGACATCCGGAAACGGATGTGGCGATGTTCAGTTTCGGATCGATCAAGACGATGACGGCGCTCGGAGGGGCGCTTTTGCGCTTGAAGGATGAGGGGCTGCTGGCAAAGATGAGAACGATCCAGCGGACGCTTCCGACACAGACGCGAAGACAATTTGCCGGAACGGTGCTGACGCACGTGGTGCTGAAACTGTTTACCCTGCCCCTGCTGTTCGGAATTTTCTACCGTGGATGCACGCTATTAGGAGCGGATTTCGAAAGCGTGATCGCAAAGGTGCGGGGATTGGAAGAGCAAGATTGGCTCAAGGAGATCCAGTGGCAATCCTCCTACCCGCTCCTGGCATTTCTGGCATACCGGCTGCGGACCTTCGACGCGGCAAGTCTGCAGCAACGAGTCTTGGTAGGGAAAGAGTTTGCGAAATCGCTGCCACGGGATATTTCTTATCCGGGGAATCGCGCGGAGTTCCACAGCTATTGGATCTTTCCGATTCTTGTCGAGGCGCGAGAACGATTCATGCAAGAACTTCATCGGAGGGGATTTGATGGGACCGCGTCGGGATCGGCACTGGCGGTCGTCGAGCCGCCGGCGAATCCGGGGAATTACGAGCCGACGAAGACTCGTGAGGTCTTCAGAAAACTGCTGTACTTGCCGGTGGATCCGAAGGTTCCGCGACGGGAACGCAATCGATTAAGCAACGAGATTACGGAGATTTTCGAGAAATCGCCTCACCTGAGCCTAACGGACGTGCGACAGGTTTATTCGGCCACAGTACGAACGATTGAAACACCGAGGAGCGTTGCGGAGATTCGGAATGCACTGCTGCGGGCGCAACGGTCGGACGTGCCGATTTGTATGATGGGAACCCGGCACAACCTCGGCGGGCATGCGTTTGCAAGTGGCGCGATGGTTCTGGACATGAGGCAATTTAACCGCGTGGTATCCCTCGAGAAAGAGTGCAATCGCATCACGGTGGAAAGCGGAATCACATGGGACAAGATTCAAGAAGCGGTGAATCCAGTGGGCCTCGCACTAAAGGCCATGCAATCGGACAATATTTTTACAGTGGGAGGTTCGCTGGCGGCTAATGCGCACGGGCGCGACATACGGTTCCCGATGCTAGTCGACAGCGTGCTTGGATTTCGAATCCTGCTCGCAGACGGATCGATAAAGTCAGCGAGCAGGAGCGAGAATCCGGATCTGTTCCGAAATGCCATCGGTGGATACGGGTTGTTCGGAGTGATTCTCGACGTGGACCTGGAACTGGTGCGGGATTGTGTCTACCAGCAAAGTTCTGCCGTGATTCCATTGAATGCTTTGGTTGAATATTTCCAGAGGGAAGTCCTGGCGAATTCCGCGACCGAACTTTTTCTAGCGCGGCCCTCGATTTCGGCCCGATGCTTTCTGGAAGACACCATTGTCAGCGTGTGGCGGAGGACGGATGAGGTTTATAAAAGACCGTCGGCTTTGGACCACGAACGCCACGTTGCGCGCGACCGGTTTTTGTTCGGTCTGTCGCGAAGTTACGAATGGGGAAAGATACTTCGGTGGCATGCTGAAAAATTCATGGCGGGAGACAGGTCGCGGAAGACGCTGGTGTCCAGAAACAACGCGATGCGGCCACCGGTTTCTTCGCTCAAAATGCTGGAGCATGACTCGACAAAAGATGCAGATGTGATACAGGAATATTTTATTCCCATTCCCAGATTCATGAATTTTATGGAGAGCATGCGCCGGATCCTGCGAGAAGAGGACGCCAATCTCCTCGGTGTGACGCTCCGGTACGTGAAAGCGAACGATGAAACGGCGCTTTCCTATGCTCCGAACAAGGATGCGTTTGCGGTGATCCTCTATTTCAATGAACTGCGCTCGACGGAGGGCCGAGCCAGGGGGGATAAACTGATCAGACGGTTGAACTGTCTGGCCCTGGAATGCCAAGGAACTTTTTATCTAACCTACGTGCGGGATCCTGCCCTGGATGACTTGAGGATGGCGTACCCAGGGATTGACGAATTTTTTCAGAAAAAACATGCCATGGACCCGGAGCATCGCTTTACGAGCAGATTTTTTGAACGGTATGGAAAGCAGAGATTGGCGAGGAAGGCCGCTAGCGGGAGCTGATTGAAGGCGTCCAACACCCTTGATTTGTATTCGCAAGCGATAGTTGCCCCGAAGCGGCCGGCGCAGATGGATCTGGCTCTTGCGATTGCCCGCAACCCGTCACAGGTCGATTGATAAGCGGTGAAATTTCTGTCGAATTCCGGAGAAAATTCTCTAAAGCATTGTTGAGCGATGCCTAAGCTGGCCAGCGGAGACTGGAACCCCAGAGCTTTACGGTGTCAAAGCGTCGTGATCACACGCGTCCAGCTATTTGCAAATTGCTGAGGGCTGCCTCACTGCGTGGAAGCCCGGCTAGCCCGGAGCTTGCGCAGGGGAAATTGCGGTTGCGGAACTCCCTTTCGCGAACCTGAAGAAGACCGCTTCTCCCGTCGTATGGGCTATGGCAGCACCGCGTATTCTGCCCTTGCTTGCCTGAGGATGGGGATGTCTTGGTCAGCGTCTTTCCAAAGAGTGAGGAACTCTTGATACCCAGCGCGAGCCTTGGCAGTGTTTCTTTGCATGGCATATGCGCGGGCCAGGCCCAGCCGGGCCAGGGCGCCAAGCGGAAAGTTAAGCACCATTCCGGGGTGATCGATCAATTTTTGAAATTCCGTTACGGCTTTGCCACCTTCGCCGCAAGCCAAGAAAGCGCGGCCCCGCTCGTATGCTGGAAGAAGAGTGCTAATGGCAAGGGCATCTGGAGCCGCCCAATCAAGGGGACCCACAATATTCAGCGTGTCTAGCGCTTCTGGGGCCTTACCTTGGTGGATTTCCGTTTCTGCGCGAATGATGGGCAGCCAATATTTCTGGATGAAAGTATTCGACGGATAATCCCTCTCGAGCTCATCAGCGAGAGAAACCGCTTTCAAGGAATCACCCGTGCGGGCCATCACGACCGCGGCAAGTGCAACGACATTCTGGTCATGGGACAGATGCAGGGCCTTGGAAATAAAATCTCGGGACCGCACGGAATCTCCGATCTCCGCTTCACGAATCGCTACTTGTGCCAAGCAAAGGCCCGCGGCCTCCTTTTGCCCCCCGATTTGCATTTGATTCGCAGCCACGAGCGAAAGCTGACGCGCTTTTCTGAAATGCCCGGAGTAGGCTTCCGTATTGGCCTGCTCGGAAAGTAAAATTGACTGTGCGCCGAGCACACCAGGCGCAAGGGCAAGTAGACGGGTCATCTCCTGGGTGTCATTGAGGAGAAACGCTCTCCAATAATTCACCTCAAGCAGATATTCGGACTGAAGGCCATGCCGCCCGGCTTGCTCGAGCACAGTTCCTGCTTCCTCGTTGCGACCCAGTGCAATCAGGCCAACGGCAAGATTGCCGGACGTTGCTGCCGACACGGGATCCGCTCGCAGGGAAGCACGATAGAAATCCACGGCTTGATCGAAAAGTCCCAAACTACCGTAAATCGTCCCCAAGTCGTTCAGAGTTCTTGGCGCTTCCGGATGAGCCTGGCGCATAATTTCAAAAGCTGCTCTTGCCTTTTCAAGGTCTCCCGTCACGTAGAAGTAATACCAAGATTCGATGGAGAGTCTCTCAAAGTCAGTGGCCCGGTCTCTGAGTTCATACGCTTTGGTGGCATTCCTACGAGCCAGTTCGGTTTCACCCCGATTCCGGTAGATCGCCGCGAGCTGGTCATATGCCAAAGCGAAATTTGGATCCAGTTCGATGGCCCGCTCGAAAAATGGAACCGCCGCGAAGTCACCCGATTTTTCGGAAGTGGAGAGTGCCAGCCCATATGCCTTTAGAGCTTCCAGCGAGGATGTAGTAGCCTGTTCGAGTGGAGCGTCGTACTTCTCAATCGAGGGCAGAGACTCTCCAAGCCGGGCGCGCAATTGAAAGGTCGCTTTCCCAAGCGCGTCAATGACCTCCTCTTTCCGTTTGGCCTCTACTTGTTCGTGACAGATATGCTCACCGTTGTCGCACCGGATCGCCGTCAAGCCGATCAGGTAAGCGGTTCCCAAGCTGGAGATCGAGCCTTCTACAGCTACCTTGCTGCCGGTGCGTTGACAGACCTCGAGCACGACGCGGCCAGTCATGGATTTGTCAGCGGAAAGACCCATCTGTTGCAGAATTACCGCCGATTTTTCGTCCGATAAGATCTGAATCATCGGAGACTGCTCCAAGCCGACATTGAGTCCTTGCTTCAAGGCGTCGTCGAACACTCCCTCACCAGTCGTATTTATAAAATCGGCGAGTACGATGGTGTCTCTAGGCGTGACGCGGAAGCCAGGACGGCGGTGATACCAAAGGCCACCGACCGTTGCTCCCACCACGATGATAGCGACGATGAGCAGCGCGGCCACCCGGTGGGTGGGCCGAATTCTACTTGTTTGAACTATCGTTTGCGCTCAACGCCGGGTCGACGCTAGGAGCTGCAGAGGAAATAACCGCTTGCGAGCGAGCTAGTTCCACGCCGTGCACCGGGGCGATAAAGCGATACCCCAGCTTCGGTACCGTCTCAACATATTGCGGCACAGTGGCGGAATCCCCCAGAACCGCGCGCAGTTCCTTGATAGCCGTATTGAGACCGTGCTCGAAGTCCACGAACGTTTCTTGGGACCAGAGCAGACCGCGCAACTCTTCGCGCGTCACCACGTCTCCGGCGCGCTCGAGAAGCAATTTTAGAATTTGATAAGGCTGCGGGCGCAGCTTCAACCTGGTGCCCAGTTTGTAGAGTTCCCTCGACTGTGGCCGTAGTTCGTAGGCCCCGAATCTGTAGTTGTGCGTCTCTGTACGCATGGGAATATCAAGGAGTGTGCTGGGATTCTGACCTCTAACTGCCGTCAACAGCAAGGCAAATTTTTTACAATCAGTAACTTGGACCTTCACCTGCTATCACACCGTATCCTCACCTGCCGTCCATTGACCGATTCCGCGAAACGTGCGATTCCCACTTCCGCAGAGCGAATTGTCCAGTCGGCGTCCGCCGTGGGATGGCGATCTTCGGATTGGCGATTTCTATATGCTTTGGAAAGGCACAAACAGATGCGAAGGACAACGGATCGTTCCGTTCTTTACAATGGAAAAATGAGTAGTGCTGGGGCCACAACGAATGTTCGGCGTGTGTCGCGAGCACTCCTTCTAGGCTTGACGACTGGACTTGTTTTGTTGAGTGCGAGCGTCTTGACGATCGGCCAAAGTCCCGAATCAATTCGTCCCCCGCTTCCAATCCTTCTCCGACCCGCAGGGCCGAGTCGCAAATCTCAATCTTGGCGGTCCCACGGATATGTCTAAAAACGCTTTTTTCCAGACCTGGGCACGAACGGCCGAAGCTGTGTGACGTGTCACCAACCTAGCGACGCCTTTTCGGTTACGCCGCCGCACATTCTTCAGCGCTTTAACGCCACGCAGGGCACGGACCCTATCTTCCGTCCCGTAGACGGTGCGAACTGCCCCATCGCGGATGTCTCCACAATGGACGAGCGACGCCGGGCCTACAGCCTGCTGCTGACTCGAGGGCTCATCCGCATTCCCATCGCTGTTCCGGCAAACGCGGACTTTGAGGTCGTGAGCGTATACAACCAGTATGGATGCAACGCAACCGACGTCATTTCGATGTACCGCCGGCCTTTGCCGACCACGAACCTTCCTTTCTTGAGCGCTGTGATGTTCGACGGGCGGGAATCTACTCCGGCGACCGGAACAACCAAGATCATCTACGGTAATTACCCAGCTTCACTCTGGCCGATCTGGCGCACCAGTCCGTCGACGCCACCATCAACCACGCGCAAGGCGATGGAACCCGGCCAACCGCCGCGGAACAGCAGCAAATCGTCGAGTTCGAAACGAAACTTTTTACCGCGCAGACGCGCGACCGTCTCGCCGGCGAACTCAGTGACGACGGTGCCCACGGCGGCCCTGTGCGTCTCTCCACCGAACCCTTCTTCATCACCGTTAACTCCAGCGTGCATTTCTCTGCTTCCCTCCTTCGAGCAACCCGGTGGGCTCGTGACTCCCGGAGACGGTCAGTTCACGACCAACATTTTCAACCTGTATGGAAAGTGGGCAAAGCTAGACGACGACGATCATGATGCGCAGGCCGCTGCGCGGCTCTCCATCGCTCGCGGGGAGAAGATCTTCAACACATTGCAGATTCCCATCAACGGTGTCGCTGGCATTAACGACGACGTAGCCGCGGGGGCCTGGTCGCTGGCGGAATTCCCACCCTCCAGGGAAACTGCGCCACTTGCCATGATACGCCGAACGTCGGTAACCATTCTTTTCCCACACCCCTAAACATTGGCACCGGCGATCCCTCAATAAGTAATCCTTCCGTCAACCTCGGAGGTCTGGACTTAAGTTATTTGCCGCAGATCACGGTGTGCAAGAGGGACACAGTCTCAGGCTTGCCGACCAACAACTGCAAAACAACCACGGATCTCGGACAGGCTTTGATCGATGGCAGGTTCGATCACGTTGGCAAGATTAAAGGACCCATCCTGCGTGGGCTGGCCGGTCGTGCGCCCTATTTCCATAATGGTTCGGCAGCAACGTTGCTGGATGCTGTCAACTTCTATAACATTCGCTTCAACCTAAACCTCCCCGCACAGGACATCGACGACCTGGTCGCCTTCCTGAAGACGCTCTAAGCGCCGGAAAGGAACGACCGTCGCGAGGTTACCCGGCAAACCTCACCTGATTTGAAACCACATAAGCCCAGGAGAAATCCAATAAAAGTAGTGTCGGCGGTCAGCGAGCTGGCGAGCTTTGTGGGTCCGGACATGGGGCCTTGCTCGGTTCGCGCAAGCGGAGATCGACCCCGATCCAATCGATTTGTCCGGCACGGAATCACTCGAATTTGGGGAAACCATTCGCAAGATTTGAGATAACATTGACAACCACGTGGGGAATGTGACGAGCTAACGAGTTTAGCCGTTACATGGCTAAGCTCAGATTACAATTCAAGTGTGAGCGCAGCTCTGCGCAATAAGGCATACCGAAACATCAGCTCTACGTTTTCTGAAAGGGAGAAATACGAAGAAGAATCAAGTGGGTTTCCCCGTAATTAGGAGTAATGATCTGTAAACGAACCACAGTGCAGGCGAAGTTTCTTGAGGATTTTGCTCCGTTTGAGAGGGTAGGCCCGTGGTGGCTCGAACCCCAGACCACTGCCGTGTCCATCGGACCTGATTCTGCTTTATTGACGTAGAAGACCGCGGGAACTGCCAAAATAGTCGGAAGTCGCGCAAAACACCAATCGGCGTAGACCGAGCTGTGGGTTGGAGAAAACCTCAAATGTGCTCCTGGTCCTGCCGAGTGGCCTAGTCCAGGTACCACCAGTTGTAGTGCGGACGCATGAAGCAGTGGCTTGCCGCCCACGATACGAACCGGGCCAGGGGCGGAACAAGCTCTTCCTGCGAATGCCTCCAAGTGCAGCAAATCAGCCTGCACAGCCCATGGCTGTGATATAAAACTCTCTAACTCGCGTTGGAATATAATTTCTGGCCGATCAACCGCGTGGACCAATCTGAACGTTGCACCTACAAATTGAGAACCATAAGTTTTTGGTACGGAGGAAAAATCGATGTCGTTTCGCCAATGGCTTTTAGCATTTTTCGCTCTTCTGCTTGCATCTTTTTCAGGGCGCGCACAAGAACCCGCTTACCTGAATCCTAGCCTCTCACCGCAGGAGCGAGCGCACGATCTTGTCGGCCACATGACGCTTGAGGAAAAAGCCGCCCAGCTCGAGGACTACGCCACCGCGATTCCGCGGCTTGGGATTCCTGATTACCAGACCTGGAACGAGGCGCTGCACGGCGTGGCACGCGCTGGCTACGTCACCGTCTTCCCCCAAGCCATCGGCATGGCCGCCACTTGGAATCCCGCGACGATTCACACGATGGGTGACATCATCAGCCAGGAAGCGCGCGCAAAATACAACCAGGCACAGCGCGAAGGCAATCACCGCATCTTCTTCGGGCTGACCTTCTGGTCGCCGAACATCAACATCTTTCGCGACCCACGCTGGGGCCGCGGCCAGGAGACTTACGGCGAGGATCCCTTCCTGACCGGCCGCATGGGCGCCGCCTTCATCAATGGCGTGCAGGGCCCTGACCTGAATCACCTCCGCGCCGTGGCGACCAGCAAACACTTTGCCGTACACTCCGGACCCGAGTCGCTGCGTCACACCTTCAACGTCGATCCCTCCCCGCGTGACCTCGAAGAGACTTACCTGCCTGCCTTTCGCGCTACCGTCACCGAAGGCCACGTGCAGTCCGTGATGTGCGCCTACAACTCCATCGATAATTTCCCCGCTTGCGCCAACAAAATGCTCCTCGAGGACCACTTGCGCCGCGCCTGGGGCTTCAAGGGCTTCGTCGTCTCTGACTGCGGCGCCATCGTCGACGTTTACAACGGACACAAGAAAGCGGCCGACATCGAGAGCGCTTCGGCCTTGTCGCTCCAGGCTGGCACCGACCTCTCCTGCAGCATCTGGTCAGCCGGGTTCAATACGCTAGCCTCCGCCGTGCGCCACGGCCTGGTAACCGATGCCGAACTGACCACCGCCGTCGAGCGGCTCTACACCGCGCGCTTCCAGCTTGGATTGTTTGACCCACACGGCTCGAGTCCCCTGGACAAGATTCCGTATGCGGATGTGGCTTCCGATGCGAATCGCGCCAAAGCCCTCAAGTCCGCGGAGGAAAGCATTGTTCTGCTCAAAAACGACGGCACGCTGCCGCTGAAGCAGTCGGCGAAGCGCATCGCGGTTGTCGGCCCCACCGCCGATCTGCTGGCCTCCATCCTGGGCAACTACGTGGGCACGCCCGTGCAGCCCGTCACGCCGCTCGACGGCCTGCTGGCTGACAAAGGTAAAGAGATTCTCTACGCGCAGGGCTCCAGTCTGGCTGCAAGTTTCGCTGTCCCGGTCCCGCGCACAGTCTTTGGCGTTACGAAGGGCCTGAAAACTGAGTTTTTCGCAACGCCCGATTGGACAGGCCGCCCCATAGCCGTGACCACAGAACCAGCCGTCCAATCCGACTGGGAATACGCCAAGCCTGCGCCGCAGGTGGAAACCATCAACTACTCGGTCCGCTGGTCGGGCACCATCACTGCGCCCGCCGCCGGTCACTACGTTTTTTCACTCGAGCCCGGAGACAGCTTTCCATACTCGCCCAAGGAGTCCTACCGGCTGATCATCAATGGCAAGGTTCTAGGCGAGGGCTCGCTGCGCCAACACGTCGACATCTCGGCTATGGGCAACTTCAAGGCCGCGGCGGGAGCCTCGCCCACCGCGCCACCGCTGATGGACTTTCCCAACACGCCGTCGTTCCCTTATGACTTTGCCAATACCGAGCCGCACACGTTCGTGCTCGAGTACTCGCACTCGGGCGACCCATCCGGCGGCGGCGTAACGCTTAACTGGGAAGCCCCCGCGCAGGTCCAGCTTGACGAGGCCGTGGCGCAGGCCAAGCAGGCCGATGTGGTTGTTGCCTTCGTCGGCCTATCGCCTCATCTCGAGGGTGAGGAGATGCGCATCAAGATTGACGGCTTCAGCGGAGGTGACCGCACCAGCATCGACCTGCCCGCGTCACAGCAGAAGTTGCTGGAAGCGATGGCCGCCACAGGTAAGCCACTCGTCGTCGTGCTGCAGAGCGGCAGCGCGGTGGCGCTCAAATGGGCCAAGGACCACGCTAACGCAGTCGTCGCGGCCTGGTATCCTGGTGTCGAAGGCGGCACCGCTATCCGCCGCACTCTGGAGGGAATGAACAACCCCGCCGGCCGGTTGCCCTTGACCTTCTATGCAGGCGTTGACGATCTGCCAGCCTACACCGACTACTCGATGAAGAACCGCACGTATCGCTACTACACCGGCAAGCCGCTGTGGGGCTTCGGCTACGGACTGAGTTATACGAAGTTCACCTACGGACCGGTGAACGTATCGACTGACTCGTTAAAAGCTGGCGATCCCATCACGGCCACCGTCACCGTAACCAATGCAGGCACTGTGGCCGGCGATGAAGTGGTCGAAGCATACCTAAAGACCCCCAATGCCGATGGGCCGCGGCACTCCCTGGTCGCATTTGAACGCGTGACGCTGCCGCCGGGCGCGAGCAAGCAGGTGACGCTTAAAATCGATCCGCGGTCGTTGTCAAGCGTCGATAACCAGGGCAACCGAACGATCCTTGAAGGCAAATATTCATTGGCCTTGGGTGGCGCACAACCGGAAGAGACACAGGCAAAGTCGGAGACGGCCTTTACTGTGAAAGGAACCGCAGCGCTGCCAAAGTAGAATTTCATGGGACGGTGTCAAGCTTCGCCCAATCGTTGCACGAGAGGAAAACGGAACAAGGTAGACGGAACCTAAAAAGGTAGGGCACACAGATCACAGCGCTTGCGGCTGTTGCCCTGTGCATCGGTCCCGCAGTTGCACGTGTGATCAGGGCAAGCAGACTCCAGCCGTGCATGTGCCTGGAATGTCTCACCCGATGCCCTAGGTGAATTCTGACTGACTTCTCGAAAGAGGTTCAATCCTTGTTGTGAGGGTAAGAAAAATGAGATTCGTCAAAGCGCATCGCCTGCCCTTCCTGTGCATATCGTTCGTCCTCTGTCTCCTCGCCGGGTTGTACGCATTCGGCGATTCACCCAAAGCTGCCCAGCAGACCATCCTCTTCGGTGCTGCCTACTACGAGGAATACTCCCCAACCGAGCGCCTTGAGGAAGATGTGCGCATGATGAAGGCGACCGGTATTACCGTCGTCCGCATCGCGGAGTCCACCTGGGGCACCCTCGAACCCCAGGAAGGCGTATTCGACTTCCGTCACGTCGATCGAGTACTCGACGCGATGGACAAAGCCAGCATAAAGGTTATCGTCGGCACTCCCACCTACGCCATCCCCACCTGGCTTGCGCGCGAGCATCCTGATGTTCTCGTCATCACTCCCCGAGGCCCCGCGGAGTATGGCCGTCGTCAGAACATGGATATCAGCAACCCGAACTTCCGCACGGCTGCGCAGCGTGTGATCGTCGCGCTCATCGATCACGTAAAGGATCACCCCTCGGTGATCGGGTATCAACTAGACAACGAAACCAAACCTTACGACACTAGCGGCCCCGATGTGCAGGCGGCCTTCGTCAAGTGGATGCGAGCCCGCTACCCCGACCTCGCCGTATTGAACAAGGAGTTCGGCCTCGACTATTGGAGCAACCGTATCAATCGCTGGGAAGATTTCCCCTCGGTGAACGGCTCCATCAACGCCAGCCTCTCCAGTGCATTCGCCGAATTTCAACGCGGACTCGTGACGGACTATCTCGCCTGGCAGGCCGCGCTCGTACGTCAACACGCGCGGTCCGATCAGTTCCTGACCCATAATTTCGATCTCGATTGGCGCGGCTACTCCTACGGCATCCAGCCGGAGGTCAATCATTTTGCCGCTGCGCGCGCTCTCGATATCGCCGGCATCGATATCTACCATCCCACGCAGGATCACCTGACCGGCGCTGAGATCTCTCTCGGCGGTGATCTGGCCCGCTCCATGCGCGGGGGACAAAACTATCTAGTCATGGAGACGGAAGCGCAGGGTTTCCCCGACTGGACGCCCTATCCCGGTCAGCTGCGCCTGCAGGCCTTCAGCCATCTGGCTTCGGGCGCAAACATGGTCGAGTACTGGCATTGGGGCTCCACCACCAATGCCTTCGAAACCTATTGGCGCGGCTTGCTCAGCCAGGATAACAAGCCGAACCCTACCTACGATGAAGCGAGCAGCATTGGGGGAGACCTTGCGCGTCTCGGTCCCAAACTCGTCAACATGCGCAAGCAGAATCGTATTGCGATCTACGTGAGCAACCAGGCTCTGACCGCTTTCAATGCTTTCAAATTCGGTTGGAACTCGCACGCTACCTACAACGATGTGCTTCGTCCGTTCTATGACGCGCTCTATCGCATGAATGCAGAAGTCGATTTCGTCAACCCTTTGACCGCTGATCTGTCCCCCTACAAGCTGATCATCGTCCCGGCCCTCTACGCGGCTTCCGACGAGGAGATCGAACATCTAAATGCTTTCGCAAAAGCGGGCGGCCACCTGGTATATACCTTCAAATCTGGCTTTTCTGACGAGAACGTCAAAGTACGCTCGACCCCGCAGCCTGGCCTCATCACAGAAGCAGCCGGCGTGCGCTACAACCAGTTCGTAATCCCAGAAGGCGTCTCCCTTGAAGGCGATCCTTACCATGTCGGGAGCGCAGAGAATGCCGCTCGCTGGTGGATGGAATTGCTCACGCCCACAACCGCCACCGTCCTCGCGCAGTACCATCATCCCGTCTGGGGCAAGTACGCGGCGCTCACGCGAAACACCTACGGCAAGGGAGAGATCACCTACATCGGCTTCATGCCGAGCGATGTTCTCGCGGAGAAGATCATGGAGGAGGCGGTAAAGCGCGCCGGCGTTTCAGGACCCCAGCAGGCACTCCACTTCCCCGCGATTATGCGAAGCGGAGTGCTCCAGAATGGGCACGCAATTCACTACGTGCTCAACTACTCGTCGACTCCCATGCGTGTGAGCTACGGCTTTCCGGCAGGCAAGGATCTATTGTCCGGAGAAACTGTTGAGCGAGACGGCACGATTGCTTTGCCATCATGGGGAGTCGCTGTCATTGAGGAAGACGCACGCTAGGTCTACCCCAGTTGGAAGACCCGAAGAGTCGTGCGGCAGTTCCCGCAGGCCACTTCGCCGCCTAACTCGGCGGTTGCAAGGAAGTCTCTCGGCTGCGCCAGCCCGTTAGCGAGCAGGGCATCCACCAGAGGACCCGGCTCTGGGCTGCCCTTGCCGCGAAGTTCGGTGTCTACCAGTCCGAGTGCCTTCCGCGGTTTTTCGGGCTGCTCCCTGGCGTCTCGAAGGTTTCCTCCTAGGGCGCCGGCCGATCTTCAACGTCATGTGGTGGCCGTTGAACGTGCAGTTCAGCCCAAGATTCATTGTCGAGATCATCCGGTTAGCCACGATGTTCTTCATTCACCGTCGGTCGGAACGGGGGAAGCAGAACTTGAAACTCCGGCGCCAGAGCACGCTGGCGACGGTCGAGAAGTCGAAAGCAAACGTCTGGCGCGATTCAGATGGCCGCGGGGCCGTTGATCCCCTCCATTCGCCGCACTCGACGGCGATCGTCCCAGAATCATCTCGAGGTAGCTGTTCAAAGACGAACCTCCGGACTCCTGCCAATCCCATTCGATCCCAGGTCGTCCTGACCGCGAATTACGAACTGCGTGACGTCGCCTTTGCCATGGACATTTTTCTAGAGCAAGGCTGCGGGGACTGGGAGTGAGGCGGAATCTTACCTGCGCAGTTCGACCGGTGCCGCCGGGAGGCTGGCCTGATCGATCCCCAGACGGAAGTCCGTAATGCTCTGTTTGGTGAGAGATATGTCCTCGAAGACCGCCGAAGTTCCCTCGCCGACCGGCGACTGGGTGCTGATCCCCACCCAGATCGATGCGGGGTAGTCATTCTTGAACAGGCGAATCAACTGCCAGCTCTTCTTGTCGAGCGAGTAGTAGAACCCTACGGTCTTGGTGTCCGAAGAGATCTTCATATAGACACTCTTCGCCTCGATGACGTCGTGGTTGTTGTCGTCAGAGGTTCCGATGGTGCGAACGCTGACCATTCTGGTCTTGTGTCGTTCATCCATTTCCATCGCCATCTTCAGCCACTGATCCTCTTTCACGTAGATATAGAGCGCTCCGGCGTCGTACGTCTTCAGAAACGTCGGGGTGATTTTTGCCGTCAGGGTGAACGGCTGTTTGTTGTCAACCTCGGTCAACAAAAGTGGCGCGGTGTGATTGGACAGCTTCCCGCCCGGGTCACGGAAATTGTCCCGCCTCGCTTCACTGGCGAGAGTGATTCTTCCATCCTCGACCTTGGCATGAGCGGCGGCTTCGTTGAGCGATCGAGTAAAGGTAATCCCAGGCAACGTGATGCGGCACGTTTCACTCTTCCTATCTTCGGCAGACACTTGGTGGGGGACGATACAGAATAAGAGGAGCAACAGCGCGGATACCAGCAGGTTCATGGTTTCTGGTTCTTGCCTTTCCGGACGCAGCCAGAATCTGCCCGTCCGAACTCCGACCGTAAGAGTAACAAGACTGCGTCAGAACATGAAGCGAGAGTTCGCAGCAAGCGGCTTCTGGGAGTCGCCGAATCTTCCGTTCACCTTACCGCAGGTGATAGATGCGGCAAGATTACGTGCAATGAATTGCTCAAAATTTCCTGTCGTGACGGAACTCGAATACCCAGAGCCGTTTTGCATTGTCTTTGAATAGCGGAGCACGATGAGCGTCTCTTGCGGGCCCCGCGCGAAAGCGTCTTCCATGGTATGCGGCACATGAAGTTCGTGGCTAGATGCCCCTGCGCCGATCGAATAACCATGAAGCGCGGTGACAACCAGTAGCGCGGTGATTTCACTTTAGGATAGCGGGGCGGCCAAAATACGAAGACGTTGCGATCCACGGTGTCACCTTCCAAATTGTCCTTGAGCGTCATCAGACAAAACAGCTTTGTCACCTTCATCGATGTACTCTCTTAAGGTGGCAGTTCATCGTAGTGCTACCGGCTTCGATCATTGAGTGATCTTCGAAAGATCTGCAACCTAGCCTTTACGGCTACACATCCTCAGGTACGGTTACGCGTTATTGCTCAATTGAGATAACACTTACCGACTTCGGCTCTAGCTTCAGAGCGAGCTTGCCGCCTTGAACTTTTGCGGTAATCGGCTTCGGTACAACAGTATTGGGTGCGTTGAAGGCGTTGATACTGTCAACCTTGGGCGCGGTTAGCGTTTCTCCCGCGGCCGATTTGGCGATGAAGCCGGCCAGGGTAGCCTCGAGCTCGACCGGCTGATTGGGATCGAGATTCGTTACAGCTAGCCACAGCTTGCCACTTGCATCCTTTGCGGCGATGGCATCCACCCGTGGCAAGGTGATGTCGCCGTGCGTATAAGTGCCCGTGTCGAAGGCCATGGGCACGAACGTGGAATCATGGAACGGCGTATACATTTTAAAGACGTAGTAGGTCGGGGTCAGTACCATCTTTTCTTTGTCAGTGAGAATCATGGCCTGGAGCACGTTGATCATTTGCGCGATGTTGGCCATGCGCACGCGGTCCGCATGGCGAGCAAAGATATTCAGGTTCAGCGCAGCTAGAATTGCATCCCGCAGACTGTTCTGCTGAACCAGGAACCCTGGATTGCTGCCGGGCAAAGGGGCATACCAGGCGCCCCATTCGTCCACGACTAGGGCGACCTTCTTTTCCGGGTCGTACTCATCCATTATGGCCGAGTGCTTGCTGACCAGATCTTCCATCGCCAGCGTCAATTTCAGGATCTGTCCGTACTCGGTCTCGCCGAAGTGCTCGGATGCGAAGGAGGGCGGCCAGTGCCCCACCGTGTAGGAGTGCATCGAGAGACCATCGATATCCCAGCTCCATGTGTGATGTTGGTAGGCCTGCATGATGGTTTTGGTCCATTCGGTCCACCTGGGTTCATCGCCGCCCGGGCCTACGGCGATCTTCAGCATCTGTTGCTTCTCCTGCTGTGCTGGATTGAAGTTGCGCACAAAGCGGCTGTAAATCTTAAGCTGGCTCAGGTAGTAGTCCGGTGTCATGTTGCCGCCACAATCCCAGCTTTCGTTCCCGATCCCGAGAAAGCCGATCTTGTAGGGAGCCGCGTGCCCGTTCGACGCGCGCTGTTTGGCGAGAGTTGTCGGCTGGGCCGCCGTCATGTATTCCAGCCATTCCGCCGCTTCCCGCACCGAGCCGGAGCCAACATTTATTGAGAGGTAGGCTTCCGCTCCGATCTGGTCGAGGAAGTCCATGAACTCATGCGCTCCAAAAGAATTCGGTTCGATTACTCCGCCCCAGTTGGGGTTGAGCGTGACCCCCCGCGGATTGCCAATTCCATTGCGCCAGTGATATTCATCGGCGAAGCAGCCGCCTGGCCAGCGAATGTTTGGTACTTGGATCGCTTTCAGAGCGGTAACGACATCGTTGCGGATCCCTCGGGTATTCGGAATGGTCGAGTCGGGCCCGACCCATATGCCCTCATACACGCCGTGACCCAGATGCTCGGCGAATTGACCGAAAATGTTGCGGTCGATCTTCGTGCCGGCCTTCGACACATCTATAGACAATTCCACTTTCTGCGCGTTAGCAACAGGCGTGCTCGCCCCTATCGCCAGCAGAGCGAAAAGGAAAAAAAGCGTGCCGATAAGGGATGCGCGAGTGTACGTAAGCGCCCGAAGGGGAAGGACAAGATGACGACCGAGACTTGTTGTGGACGAAAAAAACATTCTTGTTCTCCATAACTGGCCAAGGCTTGGCTTGAACGCTAAAGCGTGGCTAGGGGGCAATGCAGCCCCAATTACTTTAAAGGAATCGGCTGCTGAATGGTGCCGGAATTGTTTCCAACTCTACACATGATCCGGGTTGAGCCTTTCGGATGTGTCGGCCGCCGCGTCGCTGAATCGTAGGGTTACCGGTTCCCCAGGAATCTGTGGCTCCGGTTGGTCGATGTCGATGGCAATTTCGCTGGCCGTGATGCGCTCGTTGCCAATTCTCCGGCACACTCCTCGTGCCAGCAGGTTACAGGCGATGAATTACTGGTCAACGATTCTGGTGATTTTTGCTTGAGCGACCCGACACAGGTAGAAAATGCAGGGAACATCGATGTCAGCCGCCGGCAAAAACATTTGATGGAAGTTCCCGCGGTTTTCTGTACGCACCAGCAAACAAAAGCATAGTCTTGACAAAATGTTACATTAGATATATTCAAAATACTTTATGGATGCTCAGGCGATTAAACGTTCCTTGGAGGGCGGCGGGTTGCGGTGCACGCCGCAGCGCTACGCCGTGATGGCATTCCTGATGGAATGCAACGGGCATCCCACGGCAGCAGAAATCTACGAAGCCGTGAATCGCGTGGATCCGCGCTCTTCGAGGGCCACGACTTATAACAATCTGCGGGATTTGGTGCGGGCGGGTTTGGTGCGTGAAGTGGCTGTCGAGGGCCGCGCGGCGCGATTCGATAGGAAAGGCATGCAACATCACCACTTCATCTGCGACCGCTGCGGTAATGTGGAGGACATGGCCTGGTACGACGTGCCTGGGCCTGGCTCGGGCTCCCTCGGTAAGCGGATTCTTCGTGAATGCGAACTGATTTTCCGGGGTCTTTGCACGAGCTGCGCTCCCAGGCGCAGTTCCCGTTAGTTTTGGAAAGCGCGTGAGGAAGCGCGGCTGCGGTTGAGGGAATGCGTGGCCGAGAATGAGTTTGCAGCTCGTAACAGTTTTTGACTAATTCCTAGGAAGGTGAACACATGGACAAAGAACTTACCAACTCAGCGGGGGCGCCAACTGAATCGAACTGCCCGTTTTCTCACGGAACCACCGCACGCACGAATCGTGACTGGTGGCCGAAGCAGTTAGACCTTCAGGTTCTGCACCAGCACTCCGCACTGTCGAATCCGATGGGCAAGGAGTTCGACTATGCCAAGGAATTTAAGAGTCTCGACCTGCATGCCGTGATCAAGGATCTTCATGCGTTGATGACGGATTCGCAGGATTGGTGGCCAGCCGACTTTGGCCACTATGGGCCACTCTTCATTCGAATGGCGTGGCACAGCGCAGGCACGTACCGTATTGGCGACGGCCGTGGCGGTGCCGGTGCCGGGCAGCAGCGCTTCGCTCCTCTGAATAGCTGGCCGGACAACGTGAACCTCGACAAGGCGCGGCGGCTGCTGTGGCCGATCAAGCAGCAATACGGTCGGAAGATATCCTGGGCCGACCTTATGATTCTCGCAGGCAACGTTGCTCTTGAGTCGATGGGCTTCATTCCGTTCGGATTTGGCGGCGGCCGCGAGGATGTCTGGGAGGCCGAAGAGGACATTTACTGGGGGCCCGAAGGCAAGTGGCTGGCGGATGAGCGCTACAGCGGCGACCGTGATCTTGAGAATCCGCTCGCTGCCGTGCAAATGGGGCTGATCTACGTGAATCCGGAAGGGCCCAACGGCAAGCCGGATCCGGTCGCGGCGGCGAAGGATATTCGCGAAACGTTCCGCCGTATGGCAATGAACGACGAAGAAACGGTCGCACTGATTGCTGGCGGTCACACCTTTGGCAAGACCCACGGCGCTAGCGATGCGTCGCTGGTAGGTCCAGTGCCGGAATCCGCCAGCATCGAAGAGCAGGGCCTCGGCTGGAAGGGCAAATTTGGGACAGGCAAAGCAGGTGACACGATCGGCAGCGGCCTGGAAGTCATTTGGACCGCGACGCCAACGAAGTGGAGCAATAACTTCTTTGCGAACCTGTTCAGCTACGAATGGGAACTGAGCAAGAGCCCGGCCGGTGCGCATCAGTGGAAACCGAAGAAGGACGCAGGCGCCGGTACGGTGCCGGATGCGCACGATCCGTCAAAGCGCCACGCGCCATCCATGCTGACCACAGACCTCGCTTTGCGGCTTGACCCAGCTTACGAAAAGATTTCACGGCGCTTCTACGAGAATCCGGATCAGTTCGCAGACGCGTTTGCCCGGGCGTGGTTCAAGCTGACGCAC
Source organism: Candidatus Acidiferrales bacterium (assembly GCA_963741165.1). GTDB lineage: Bacteria > Acidobacteriota > Terriglobia > Acidiferrales > UBA7541 > Acidiferrum. The sequence goes on from CAVUHB010000011.1 coordinate 103,413, forward strand.
CGTGACATGGGTCCGATCGTGCGCTATCTCGGCCCGCTCGTTCCGACAGAGACGCTGCCGTGGCAAGACCCGATCCCCACGGTGGCCCATCCGCTAATCGGGGAGCAGGACATTGCAGCGCTAAAGGCCAAAATCCTCAGAGCAGGGCTTTCCGTTTCCGAGCTGGTCTCGACCGCTTGGGCGTCGGCATCGACATTCCGCGGCTCTGACAAGCGCGGTGGAGCGAACGGCGCGCGCATTCGCCTCGCGCCGCAGAAGGACTGGGCAGTTAACCAGCCAGTTCAGCTGGCGAAGGTGCTGCAGGCACTGGAACTCATCCAGAAGGAGTTCAACGCTTCGCAGTCTGGTGGCAAGAAGGTTTCGCTTGCTGACCTGATCGTTCTCGGCGGCTGTGTGGCGATCGAGAAAGCCGCGAAGGGCGCCAGACACGACGTGAAAGTCGCCTTCACTCCTGGGCGCATGGACGCCTCAGTAGAGCAAACCGATGCCGATTCCTTCGCGCCGCTAGAACCGACCGCGGATGGGTTCCGCAACTATTTCCCGGCCAAGCATCGCCTATCGGCTGAGGAGCTATTGGTGGATCGGGCGCAATTGCTTTCGCTGACGGCGCCTGAGCTGACAGTTCTGGTCGGTGGCCTGCGTGTCCTAGGCGCAAATGCCGGGAACTCAACACACGGCGTCTTCACCAAGCGGCCGGAGACGCTGACCAACGACTTCTTCATCAACCTGCTTGACATGAGCACGCAATGGCAACCGTCCCCTGGCTCGGAAAGTGTGTACGAGGGGCGCGACCGGAAGACGAACGAGGTCAAGTGGACCGGCACCCGTGTCGACCTGATCTTCGGTTCGCACTCCCAGCTGCGCGCCCTCGCGGAAGTCTATGCGTGCGCGGACTCTGAGGAGAAGTTTGTGGCTGACTTCGTGGCGGCGTGGACCAAGGTGATGAACCTCGATCGTTTCGACCTTGCCTGAGCCGGCCGGCGGAAAAGAGATGGCAACTCGGTGCTCGCCCCCATTCTGAGCCAGAAGAAGAGACGGGTAGGAAATCGAAGGAGGACTCGAACCGGCCAGCCGGCTTTAGGCTGCACGGCCACTAGCGATCGATCGCAAACAGTTCTCAACGGTGCCGATGGCGTGGCAGGGAGGGGTACATGAAAATAGGCCTCACCCGTCTGGCATTCGACCACAAAATGAGGGATGGTTAACTTAGGAATGTAACGATTCACCGAATCTCTGGGTGTGTCGGAGTGATGTCGTAGTTCGGCAAAGCTCGCTTTGCGATTGAAACCGAAAGGAATTTACATGAACTGTTTTCGATTCTTTAGCCGGCTCCTTGTGTTGCTACTCGCCATCAGTGCGTCGGTCCCTGCGCAGGATCCCGGATGGCCTCGAAAACTGGAAAGGCCCGGCGCCACCGCAATCGTCTATCAGCCTCAGGTCGACGAGTGGAAGGAGTACGCCACGATCACCATGCGTGTTGCGTTTCAACTGACCCCCAGCGGTGGCAAGCAGGTGATTGGGGCTGCGACCATGGCGGGAAGCACAAACGTCGACAGAGACAAGCACATGGTCCTCATCTCCGGGATCAAGGTCACAGACACCTTCTTTCCGTCACTCGACGAGGCCACTTCGGCAAATATGGAGCAGCTGTTCAAAACATTTGTTCCGGAAGTGGTCGATATCTCTCTTGAGCGGATCGTCGCCTACATACCCAAACCGCAATCGGTCCCCGCGGTGAGCGTGAAAAATGATCCGCCTTTTATCTTCGTGAACTACAGCCCTGCGGTTCTTCTGGCCGTCGATGGCGAACCAGTTCTCGCGGCCATCAAGGACACGAAATTGAAGTTCATCGTCAATACCCAGTGGGCCGTGTTTTTCGACACCAGCAAATCGCAGTATTACATGCTCGCGGGTCCGCGCTGGCTCACGGCCCCCGATCTGCATGGACCCTGGTCTGCGGCGACAACGCTACCAAAGGACATGGAGAAGCTTCCGAGTGACCCGCAATGGACCGATCTGAAGAAAGTGATTCCGCTGCCCGCGCAATCCACCGCTCCCATTCCAAAAGTTTTCTATAGTACCGTCCCAGCAGAAGTCATTCTGTTCAACGGAAAACCGGTGTACGCCAAGATTCCGCATACCCAGCTTCTCTACGCCACCAATACCGACAGTCCTTTCTTTCTCTATACACCAACCAACGAATATTTCTATCTCGCCGCGGGTCGGTGGTTTCGCTCTAAAGAAATGCAGGGTAAGTGGGCGTTCGCTTCCGCGGATTTGCCGGAAGACTTCGCCAAGATTCCCTCTTCCAGTCCTGCCAGCGGCGTCCTGTCTTCCGTTCCTGGCACCGAAGAAGCCAAAGACTCCGTGTTAATTGCTCAGATTCCCACCGTCATGGAGGTTGATCCCAACTCCGCCGCTGCGCAGGCCAAGGTCAGCTACAGCGGGGAGCCGCAGTTCGCACCTATCGATGGAACCTCGCTCTACTATGCAACAAACACCGCCGACAAAGTGATCAAGGTTGGCGATGTCTACTACTTGTGCTTGCAGGGCGTGTGGTTCATGTCCCCGCACGCCGATGGGCCTTGGACGACGGCAAGTTCCATTCCACAGGTGATCTATACAATCCCGCCAAGCTCGCCGGTCTACAACGTGACCTACGTCACTCAGACCACGACTTCCAGCGGTACGGTTCAGTCTAGCTACACCGCTGGATATGTCGGAGCTTTTGTTGTCGGCGTCACCGTAGGCGCTGTCGTTTGTAGCGGTACCGGCTACTACTATCCGCCCTACATGTATTACCCGCCGTATGGCTATCCCGTCTATCGTCCCTATCCAATCCCGTATGGATACGGCGCCTTTTACAATACCAATGGCTCCTACGGCGTTTATCACACCGCCTACGGTCCGTATGGCTCGGCAACACGCGCGGCTTCCTACAACCCGTACACCGGCACATACAAACAAGGGACTTCCGTCGCTACTCCCTACGGCAGGCAAACCGTGGGGCAGGCCTACAATCCCTACACCGGAACCTACGCGGCGACGCACCAAGGCTCCAGCCCAACTGCGCAGTGGGGTCAATCCTACGTTTCGAATGGAAATAAATCTGCCTACACGCAACACTACTCCACCGCGCAAGGAACTGTTGGCTCGGTGCAGGGTTCGCAAGGCGGAAAAGCGGCTGGCGCTTCCACGGCTTACGGCAACACGGCCGTCGGCAAGACCTCCGGCGGAGATATGTACGCCGGGCACGACGGCAACGTCTACAAAAACACTGGGGACGGTTGGCAGAAATACGACAACAGTTCTGGATCTTGGAACACCGTGAACAAGCCAGAGAATCAGCAGCAAGCTCAGCAACAAAAGCAGTCCTATCAACAGCAGAATCCCGGTAGCCAAGCTAACGCACAACAGGCCCAACAACAGAAACAGCCCAGCCAGCAGCAACGTCCCGACAGCTCGCAACCTTCTTCGACAACTGCACAGCAACGTCCGCAGAGCACGAGTCAGACACGTCCATCGAGCACCACGTCTACCCAGAATCTCAATTCTGAAATGCAAAACCGTCAGAGGGGTACCACGCAAACCAATAACTATCAGCGCTCTTCCCCGACAAGCGCCAGTCGCACTCGAAGCACAAATGCCGGTAGCGCTACTCGACGGCGCTAGGCCTACTTTACCTAGCCCCGGAAGCGGTGGCTTTCGACCGAGCGTGCAAGTTAAACAACGCCGAGAAGTTGCCAGGCCGAAAAAAATGAACTTCGATTGATCACCACGGTGAAAACCCTGCCCAAACAGGTTCTCCTCTCTGCGGCACTAGTTTGCGTAGGGGAGATTTTCGCATTCACTGGCGAGGCCGATAAAGCATTGCCTCGGGAAGAAGTTCGCAACGACCCGCGAGAGTCTACTTGATTCTAAACAGGAGCGGCAAACTGCGGGTTTCCGCCGGAACGGCAGTTTCTAAACCATCCTTATATAGGGGTTCGTTGGTGCGTTTTGCAGGGGGCTCACCTTTTCGGATAATTGCGCGTGCGCCGCTATCCACCGAAATCCCTGCACAAGGCAATCGAACCCCACACTCCCCCCCAATGGACTGCTCGGGACTGATCCCACTCTGTCCTGGCAGCAGGGTTCCAGGTGATTCAGGACCAAGGGGCTTTGTTCCGAGTGGTCTCCCTAGAACGCAGCACTCGGTGCTCGCACGCGCAAAATCATCCACAAGCAGCAACCGAGCCCAGGCTATTATTCTGAAATGTGACTGCCATGCCGAACACAGACACCAAGACCCCGCTCCGGACAGGCTCCCTGCGATCCCTTATTCGATGGCTGGTTATCGGCGTGGCGCTTCTTTGGTCGCTTGCCACGCTACTCCTTGTGGCCACCCGGTGGATCGACCCACCGACAACCGCGGTGCACATGGAGCGCCGCTTGCAGGCTTGGATTCACCACACGCCGTATCGCGAACGCTACACATTCACTCCGCTCAGCCAAATCTCGGTCGATCTCCAGCACGCTGTAATCGCCGCAGAGGACGCACACTTCTACCAGCACCATGGATTCGATTGGCACGAGATCCGAATCGCTGCCGAAGACGATTTGGAAGGCGAGCGCACTCGCGGAGCTTCCACCATTACGCAGCAACTTGTAAAAAACCTGTTCTTTGGAACGGGCCGCTCCATCCTCCGCAAGGGCGCCGAGGTCACGCTGGTACCGGTGGCCGAATTCGTCCTTGGCAAACGGCGCATTCTCGAGATATACCTCAACGTGATTGAATGGGGCCCTGGTATTTATGGCGCAGAGTCGGCGTGTCGTTACTACAACGAAACCGCAGCCCGGAATATCGGCCGGCAACAAGCGGCACGGCTCGCTGCAATTCTGCCGGCTCCCCTGAAGCGACGACCCGAGCGCATGAATAACTACAGCGCGATTATCCTCGAGCGGATGGGCCAAATGGGTTGGTAGTCGTGGCGAACAGGATTACCAATGCGGCGGCTTTTATTTCTCTCGCGCTGGGTTCTGGCCGGATACCTACGAAAGAGCCAAGTGTGAAGGGGCGAAGAAAGGCAATGCAAAATCGGTTGCACCCATCGACAAGTTCGAGTACCACGGGGTACACGACAAAGGCATGCTCGATGATTTGGCAAAGAGCGGCCTTTAGGTTGCATGGTGTCAGAGTAAATCGCATCGCTGGCAAAGGCCGGCAGCGAGGACCACTCATTTAGGACTGTTCAGCCGAGTAGCAGAGTTTGTGGACCCACGCTTAATCCGTCAAGTTAACCAGTGACGAGTCAAAATTCGCAGCGCGGAGAGACATCGCTATCAACACTACAAACAAGCAGAGGCCCTTCGGACCAATCTACAGGTGAACAATTACAGAGGAAGTTTTCTGGTGATTTTTGCTAAGTTTTGCGTCCTCCGCCTTAGCTAGTTTCAAGATGGGGATGTCCGGGTCGGCCTCTTTCCAGTAACACACGCACGGTGAATGGAATGTGGAACAAGGAACCGGTTGCTTCGATTCCAGCACGATCTGCCAGCGTCAAGCGACCTCATTCACAAGCATGCCGATCGGCTCGATCGTGATCCGAATCTGGTCACCGCTTTTCAGTGTGAAGGAGTCTGGAGGCACGATGCCGGTGCCGGTCATCAGAAAGCATCCAGCAGGAAAGCTGCTTTCGCGATACAAATATTTCACCAGCTCAGCGGGATCACGCTTCATTTCCGCCAGTATCACGGCACCCGTAAACTCTGCATGTCCTCCGCGCAAAATCTCCAGGCGAATCTCTGTAGACTTGGGGAGCGGCTCGTAACGGACGAGAATGCCCGGGCCAAGAGCGCAGCTGCGGTCATAAACCTTGGCCTGCGGCAGGTACAAGGGATTCTCCCCTTCAATATCGCGAGAGCTCATATCATTGCCAATTGTGTAGCCGATGATATTTCCGCGAGGGTTTACCAACAACGTCAACTCCGGCTCCGGCACGGACCAAGATGCGTCCTTGCGGATGTTCACCTTGCTGTTCGGGCCGGCCACCCTGTGCGGCGTAGCTTTGAAAAACAATTCGGGCCGCGCCGCCGAGTAAACGCGATCGTAGAAGTTGCCGCCACCAGCGCCACTCGACTCTTCCATACGGGCAGCGCGGCTGCGGTAGTAAGTAACTCCCGCCGCCCAGACTTCCTGCTGCCCCATCGGAGCCTCAAGTGCGCTTAGAGAAAATTCTTGGGTGGGATTGCCCTTAGCAATAATCGTACTCAGAAAGCCGGCCAGATCGTCGTGTGCGACCAGCGCATCCCAGGAAGTGTCGGCGACGTGGTAGTAGGCGTCCTTTTCCTGTACGTAATGTCCTCTGCTGGTGCGGTAGAGTTTCACTGGGCTAGACCTTTCTAAGTCCCTTACGGCGATTCTTTGCCGCGTTCGATTCGGGAAATGATCCTATCCGCGTCGTACACGCATCCGCCCCAAACCCCGCCGCTGGCCTGCACCAACGCAGCCCACAGCCGGGTATCTTCGGGAAGCGAGGGATGCGGAGCTAAGTCCGGACGCGGCGAACGCTGGACGAGGTGGCGAGTTCCTTCCTCGGCGCCAAAGATTCCGTTTGAGTCTCCGATAAAATTCACAGAGCCTGTCAACGTTTCTCGGTCAACGACGATTTCAATCTGGTCGCCATCCTGGACTTTTCCAATTGCCCCGCCCGCCAGCGCCTCAGGAGAGATGTGTCCGATACATGCTCCCGTGGAAACGCCGCTGAAGCGGGCATCGGTAAGCACAGCCACATTCTTGCAAGAGGCAAGTTGCTTCAGCGCTGACGTGATTTGATAGATCTCCTGCATCCCCGCACCCGCGGGACCGCTGCAGATGAGCACCACGACATCGCTTCCAGCAACCCGTCCGCTCTTGATGGCCTGAATGGCGGACTCTTCCGTGACGAAAACCTTCGCCGGCCCCACGTGCCGATAGACGCCGTTTTCATCTAGCAATCCCGGATCGATGGCCGTACTTTTGATCACCGAACCCTCGGTCGCCAGATTTCCCACCGGGAAGCATACCGTCGAGGCCAGCCCCTTCGACCGAGCCCGATCCGGCCCCATGATCACATCGTCCGGATCGATGCCGTCCTGCGTCTGCAGCATGCCCCGTAGTTTGCGGCGACGAGGACTGTCTTTCCACCAATCCAGGCAAGTTCCGAGCGATTCTCCCGAGACTGTTTTCACGCGCGTATCCAAAAGGTCCAACCGCCGCAAGTGCAACATGACCTCGGGCACGCCGCCGGCAAGAAAAACCTGGACGGTCGCATGGTTGCGCGGCCCATTGGGCAGGGCATCGACCAATCGCGGAACCTGCCGGTTTACCTCGGCCCAGTCAGACGCCGTGGGCCTACGCAATTTTGCCGCGTGAGCAATCGCAGGCAAATGCAACAGAAGATTTGTCGAGCCACCAAAGGCCGCGTGCAGAACCATTGCATTCTGCAGCGCTGCCTGTGTCAGCAGATCAGAAGTTCCCATGCGCAGTTGATAGAGACGCAAAACGGCTCGGGCAGACCGTAAGGCCGCGTCGAGCCAAATTGGTTGTCCCGAAGGAGCCAACGCAGTGTGTGGCAGCGAAAGTCCCAAGGCCTCACCGACAACCTGTGAGGTTGCTGCCGTGCCCAAAAACTGGCAGCCGCCGCCGGGAGTGGCGCATGCGCGGCAGCCAACCTCAGCGGCGTACTCCAGGCTGATCTGTTCTTGGGCAAAACGCGCTCCGATGGTCTGCACTTTTCCGGCGTCCTCACCCGCTTCCGGAAGAAGAGTCACACCGCCGGGAACCAAGACAGTTGGAATTTTCTCGGCAGATGCCAAGGCCATCATCATGGCGGGAAGGCCCTTGTCGCAGGTGGCGATGCCAATAACGCCCACTCGCCTCGGAAGGGACCGCATCAGGCGCCGAAGCACAATCGCGGCATCATTGCGAAAGGGCAGCGAATCCAACATGCCGGTGGTTCCTTGCGTACGTCCGTCGCACGGGTCCGTGCATGCTCCGGCAAACGGAACGGCGTGCTGGGCCTTCAATTCGCGAGCGGCTTCGGCAACTAGCAATCCCACTTCCCAGTGCCCGGTGTGAAGCCCGAGCGCAATAGGTCTTCCATCTTCCGCCCGCAGACCGCCTTGTGTGCTTAAGATAAGGATCTCGGGGCCAAGTAGGCGCGATGGCTCCCAACCCATGCCCGCGTTCTGGCTCAAGCCGAACAAGTCTCCTGAGGGCTGAGTCAGCAGCATGTCCGCCGTAATTGGCAATACACCACCCGGTCCGGGCGCATGCGTAGCAATGGCATCGACCGCGGAATCGGCAGCTTCTAGGATGGACTGACTTGAAATGGCCGGAATCGTATCGCTCATTGCAGGGTGAAAGTATACAACCTCCTGATCTTTGTCGTTGCTGCATCCGAGGAGACGAGCCGCCGGGTCGCGAGCGTCACTTAATTCCTCACCCCAGTGCCCTCGTCAAATCCTGCGGCGCTCGCTTGCCCCAGGGAGCACCACGTGAGTTAGGCGTTATCGCGAACTGGTACGGTGTCACACTTGTCGCGTAGTTTGAGGGAGTTCAGGGCCGAAGTGTCCATTCATCCAGGACCTTTCATTCGAAAATCTTCTTCGGTCTGTAGGACGTGCTTCGTCCTCCAGCCTCTTGCTGTTCCATAACACCCATTCCAATCAACTCCTCCCTGCCGCGAAGTGCCGTTCGTGAAGAGTCTTTCGCTAGCTCCATCCACTTCTCTCGGGCTAGCTTCCCTTCGAAGTCAGTAAACAATTTGTTCAGAACTTTCCTTTGGCGAGGGTTTAAAGAGGCGTTTTTCTCCTTCAGGCAGAGCCAGAACCACTCCTTTTTCAGCACACTGCTTGTGATCCGATTCGACTGCTCGATCGCTCGGTCGAGACATTCGAGAAACCACCTTAGCCATTCGGTGAAGTCGAGCGATCCAGATTGTGTCATTTCCAGTACTTCGCAGTAGTTTTTTCGCTCGTCGAGAATCTGTGACGACATGCTGTTGAACCGGTGCGCGGTGCCCTCCGATCTCGCCAGACACATCTCCTCGATGCCTCTTCCGATTCTCCCATTGCCATCCTCGAACGGATGGATCGTGACAAGCCACAAGTGGGCAATGGCAGCTTTCAAGAGAGGATCTTTTGTTCTTTACCGACAAATCATTGGAGAATTCTTGGCATCTCCTTTTCGAGCTGATCTGCGGCCGGTGCTACAAAATAAATCTTGGGTCGACCGATTGGCCCCGAGACGACCCTCATCGATCCCGGACTAATTTCCGTCACTACAGCTTTTAGAACATACTGCCCATCGCCTGGCAATGCCCGCAGGCGACGCGCGTGGCTGGGTTCCACTCTGGGAGGACGTTTGGCCGCTTCGTCAAGAAAGGCGAAAAGGCCTTGCTGTTTTTGAAAGGAAACTAATTGTCGCGTTCGTGCCAAGCTTACGCACCGGGTGTACTGGTTAGGAACCATGAGAGTTAGAGTAAGAAAATGTAAACCGAGTGGCTGTGAACGCAGCAGCAATACGCGAAGCATTCAGAAGTACGAGCCCTACTCGGGCACAAACGCGGTTTTTCCCCTGGGCAAAGCATCGAGGGTGGCTTTGTCGAGATTGAGGTGAGCGGCGACCAGTTGTGGTGGAGTGTGCGCGAGCCATTCGGAAAGAGAGAGGTCCTGGTAGTAGCTGCTTTTGAACATCTCCAGGAATTTCAGGTCGGTTGAGCCGGTGTTTTCGATGTAATGAGGAAGCGTTTTTTGGACGTAGCCGACATCACCAGTTTCAAAATCCATGGTGCGAGCGCGGCCGCCGGTGGCGAAGACGGTCATGCGGCCTTTGCCTGCGAAGAAATATTGCCATTCGTCAGCATTAGGATGCCAGTGGAGCTCACGGAGGCCACCGGGCTTAACGGTGACGATCGCGGCAGCGATGTTGGAGGCAATTTTGAAAGTGCTGGAATCAACGATGCGGACTTCACCGCTCTTGTTTTGTTTGGTGGGAGGCATCCGAGAGGTACGAAATGCAAAATCGATCGGTGAAGGGCCAAGCGCTCCGGCGGCGAGGCGACGATCTTCTTCGAGTGGCCCAGGTAATTCCGCCTGAAAAATGAAAAGTTCCTCCCGTGGCATGTTGGCGATGGCTTTTTGGCTGACGCCAAAATTCTTTGCGACAACTTCGGGAGGGGTGTGGGCCATCCAGTCGGTGAGTAGTACGGTCTCGTACTCGGAGAAGTTGCCGTCGTCGAAGACGAGCAAAAATTCACAACCGTCCGGAGCGAGTCCCTGAATTGAATGCGGAATGCCCGGTGGGAAATACCAAAGTTCATTTTCCTTGACGTCGGTGACAAAGCTTTTGCCCTCCGAATCGATACATGTGATTCGCGCCGTGCCAAAGAGCATAAAGGCCCATTCCGCGGCGGAGTGCCAGTGGAGTTCGCGCACGCCTCCGGCAATGAGACGCATGTCCACGCCGGCAAGAGTCTTGGAGACGGCAAGTTCGCGGGAGGTGACCTCGCGGGACCATCCACCGCTATGAAGCCGCTTGTGGCCGAACGAGAAGGGGTACTTGAAAGTCTGCACCCCACCGGCATCGGTGGGAGGTGGAAACGCGGAACTGGGATTTGCCGCGTCCAGGGCAGTGTTGGTCGGGCCCGGATCGCTAGTTTTTCTATCGGACCCAGCCTTGTAGTCAGGGTTTTGCTGTGAGGCCGCGTCGGTTGGAGAGGGGATGGCGACAGCCGCAAGAGCAGCAGAGCTGACACCCAGGAAACCCCTTCGCGTCAATGTGTCTTTCTCAGATTCATTGGCCATGTCGAACACCTTTCCGCACGGAAAACGGTTTCACCGTTGGATTCAAATATAGTCACAATCCACATTGTGTACTAGAAATAAGGAAGCAAGAGGAAACATAGCAGGAGACGGCGCGCAGCCCTCAAATCGGAACTACATCATGGACCTCGAACTAGTTGTGAGATGGATCCTATGCATCAGCGTACCATCCCCATTGGCAATGGACTGAGCATCAGCCCCGATGGGAAGCTTCTGGCCTATGTCCTGGCAACCGTGCCAACCCCGGAAGACCCCTATCCGCAATACAAGGTTGCACTGCTCGAACTGTCCTCCAAAGATGCAAAGCCGAAGGCTGGTTGAGGCAGACGAGCGCATCTCGGGCGGCGGCTTGAGCTTTACGCCGGATGGAAAGTCAATTTCGTATCCGATCCGTGAGAGCGGCGTAGATAATCTTTGGGTACAGCCGCTCGATGGCGCTCCGGGCCGAATGATCACTCAGTTCGACTCTGACCAGATTTTCAATTTCCGATGGTCACCCGACGGCCGACGCTTGTGTATACTCCGTGGCCATAACGACTCGGACGTTGTTTTGATCCGCGAGTCGTCTCCCTGAGTCTAGCCTCCCCGAGCTGTCTCTGGCCTGGATTCGTGGTGGCTACGGAGATTTCGAAGAAGCTTTCAACATTCCTGATAGATGATTTAGCGCAACAGTCTATCGACCATTGACCAGGGGCAACCGCCGTGGCCAGGTCAATGTGACGCTTCCTCACGGTACTAGGAACGTTTGCGGTTTACCCTGAAAGGGGAGAATGGAAACGGGGCTGTGATCACACCGGCCCGTGACCACATGCATTGGTTGGTTCTGCAGATCAGCTTAAAAGATCGCCTGCTGTCTCTCGAGAATATAATTGGGCGGATCTCGGATCTCGGAGTTTTGTCCGAAATGGGGCGCGCTCTCTACTGGAACAGTCTGCCCGGTAAGTTCCTGGCGTTGTCCCACAGTCCGGGTGCATCTAGTCGTTGGATTCAAACAAGTCAGCAAATCAGAGAAACGCCTGACGACTCAAAAACCTTTGCCAATAGGCCCGTGGGGACTCAGACTCGAGCCCCTGTCAAAACTCTACCGGAGCTCTGACAGGGGAGAATGCAGGTGACAGATGCCGTTTGCGAACTAGAGCGGTATGGCAGTCGTAGAGAAGACTCGATCATGGAAGCTTCGCATACTCAGACTTTGCCGTGATGAGGATGGGGATGTTGGGGTCGGCGTCCTTCCAGAGCATAAAGAAATCCTGATACGAGGCTCTCGCTTTCCCCGTGTCGCCTGCGAGCGCATAGGCACGGCCCAACTGAAGATGTGCCAGCGACCCGATCGGCTGGTTCAAGACAATACCGGAATGATCGATCAACTTCTTAAATTCCACCGCAGCTGCAGTCCCGTTGCGTGCCGCAAGATACGCCTGACCCCGTACCCACGCAGGGTAGAGGTACTGGAAGGTGAGAGTACCGCCCAGTTCATAGGGCATCGCCGCTTCCAGATCCAGGACTGCCTGCAAGGGATTGCTCCTGCTGATTTCGATCGCCGCAGTAATCGTCGGCAGGCAGTAGAATTTAAGCAAAGTATTTGTGGAGGCCGCCCTCTCCAGTTGTTCAAGAAGCCTCATCGCGTTGGGAGTGTCCCCCGCGCGTGCCAGCGTTAGCGCTGCCAGCAGCTTGACGTCTCGTCCTGACGACAGCGATAGTGCCGCATCCACATTCTTTTTGGCTTCGACTGGATTCCCGAACTCCGCTTCGCGTAGCCCCGCCGCCGCCCGCCAGAGTGCGGCTGTTTCCTTCGAGTCGGTGCGCACCGCCGCCTCCACCGCCCGCCGCGAATAATCCCGCGCCCGCATAAGCCGCCCGTAATATGCCTCCGTGTCAGCCTGGCCGGATAGCATCACATCTTCGTCTCCCGCACGACCGGCCGCCCAGGCAAGCTGTTGCTCCATTCCTTTGACGTTGCCGCGCAGGAAGGACAGGAGATACAGATTCGCTCGAATATCGAGCCCATCGAAGTCGCCAGATTGGGCCCGTTGCAACACTTTATCCGCATCATCCAACCGGTTCAGCGCAAGGTACTCGAAGGCAAGGTTGCCGTATCCGGTCGTCGTAGGTGCAAGCCGCTGCGCCAGTTCCGTCTCGACGACGGCCTTATCGTATTTGCCCAGCTGTTGGTACACCACACCGAGATTCAAAGAGGGGGTGAAATCCCGGGGATAGCTCTTCGACCACAGTTGGTATACTTCAATCGTCTTTTCCAGTTCTCCCGTGACGGCGTGATAATAAGTAGTGGCGATGCGGTATCTCTCGCGCTCACTCACGCGATCCCGCAGCTCATACGCCTTGGTGGCATTCTCGGCTGCCAGGCCGGCCTGATCAAGATTGAAATACGAGAGGCTCAGCGACGCGTACGCTAGTGCGAAAGTCGGATCGAGTTCAATCGCGCGCCTAAAAAAAGGAATCGCTTCGGCATCACCTTTCCTGCGCCCAATTCTGCCTCCCATGCTGAAGGCCTTCAGGGCCTCGAGCGAGGGTGTGGTTGCCTCAACCGGCACATCAAACTTCTCCACCGTGACCAGTGATTCGCCGAGCTTCTTGCGAAGTTTCGTGGCCGCCTTTCCTAGCGTTTTCAACACCTCCGGCTTGCCGACCGCCTCCGCTTGTTCGATGGCCAGAGTATCTCCGTCACCGCAACCAACAGCTTGCAGTCCTATCACGTAGTGGTCGCCGAGATTGGAAATCGATCCGAGCACCGTCGCCTTGCTGCCAGTCCGAACGCAGAGATCTCGCGCCAGGTCCGGCGTGATGTGTTGCGGCGGCTGGCCCATAAGCCGCAGCGTAGCTTCTATCTTCCGGTCGGAAACCATATTGAGGAAGGGCGATTGACTCAGTTGTATCGTCAAAGCTTGCTTCAGCGCATCGTCAAAAACTGGATCACCGGTCTTGTTGACGAAATCCGCCAACAACACACTGTCTTTTTCGGTGAGCGGTGCGGCTTTTGTCACAGGAACCACCAAGCGCGACCGCACATAGAGCCCGCCGGCCACTACGACAAGCAACGCCAGAGCCACTGCCACCTTGGCCCCAACGGATACGAACCGTGAGCCTTGTCGCAAACCAGCACGCGATCCTGGCTCCGCCACCCGGTTCGAACTGGCTGCCGCCAGGTGAACCGTTTCTGTGTCTCGCTTTAGCCGCCGTAAGTCCGCGCGGATCTCTGACGCGTGCTGATAACGCAGCGTGCGATCTTTCTCCAACGCCTTGTCAATGATCCTTTCCAGTTCCCCAGGTAGATCGGAATTCAATTGTACGGGAGCCACGGGAGGGCGGTTCAGAATGGCGTCAAAAATCTCCGCAGCGCTGTCTCCTCGGAATGGTGGCTGGCCAGTGGCCATCTGATAGAGTACTGCTCCGAAGGCAAACAGATCGCTACGTGCATCCAGTTCTCTTGCGCGCGCTTGTTCGGGCGACATGTAGGCAACTGTCCCCAAAATGCTGCCGGGACTGGTTAGCTCACGGGGCTCTACTTCTTCCATTAACGTGGTTTCCGCATTGTTACTTGCCTTTAGTGCTGACCTGATCTTGGCGAGGCCGAAATCGAGGATCTTGGCATGCCCGCGCTTGGTCACGAAAATATTCGCGGGCTTGATGTCGCGATGGACGATGCTTTCGGCGTGAGCAGCTTCCAGTGCTTCCGCTATTTCAATTCCCAGTTCTAGAACCCGTTCGACGGGTAAAGGCCGACCATCGAGCAGGCGGTTGAGCGTCTGACCATCGAGAAATTCCATGGCAATAAAAGGCTGACCGTTCTGTTCGCCGATCGCATAGATTGTGCAAATGTTGGGATGGTTCAGGGCAGAAGCAGCCTGCGCCTCACGGTCGAAGCGGTTCAGAGCTTGTGAGTCCTGTGTGAACTCGTTAGGAAGAAACTTCAAGGCTACAAAGCGATTGAGTTTGATGTCCTCAGCTTTGTAGACCACACCCATTCCACCGCCGCCAAGTTTTTCTGTGATGCGGTAGTGCAAGATGGTCTGGCCGATGAGCGAGTCAGGAGCCGCCATGATGCGCCATCTTAGGTTGCGAACAGGACTCTGGCAATCCAATTTACAGGTGAAGTTTTCTGGCGATTTTTCCTAAGTAATGGATGAGCGCGTTCCTCTCCTGATAGAACAAAAAGCGTGACAAGCTGATCGTGAATTCCGACCTCTCGTTTGATCGGTATTTCGGACCCCAGCCACCTGCCGGCAAGGAATGGAGCTGGGTTCAGACGGTTCCGAGCAAAGGGTGGTTCGTGATCTTTCGACGGTACGGCCTGCTCGATCCGTGGTTCAACAAGACCTGGCGGCCGGGGAAGATGGAAGAGGTGAACTAGGCGCCAGACTGGACCACGGCAGTATCAAAAGTTAGACGTTAGTCCAGGGCTGCAAGTCTAGTTTGGCATTGTTCGGCATTTTTTTTGCCTGTTCGGCTCAGCCACTGCATCCACAAGCTCGTGTGGGACTGCGCGAGTAAAGTACTAGGCATCGAGCCGATTGGAGGCAGCAACGCGACCGTACCAGTGGCCCGAATCCTTTATCGTGCGCTTCTGGTTGCGAAAGTCCGTATAGATCAACCCATAGCGCTCGGTATAGCCCTCCGCCCATTGGAAGTTGTCGAGAAGTGTCCAGGCATGAAAGGCGCGAACGCGGGCTCCATCGGCGATTGCTCGAGCCAGTTCCGCGAGCACTTCGCGATACCACTGGATTCGCCGCCCATCCGGTATGCGACCCTGTTGTTCTTCATCAGGGGCATCGAGATAACCGCATCCGCTCTCGGTGATTTCGATGATCGGGTGGTTGTATTCCCTTGAAATCTGAGAGACCAGGTCATACATTCCGCGCGGCCACACTTCCAAACCGGCGTCAGTTAGCGGACCCTCTGTGGGCATCGCCGCACGGAAGCGCGTGTAAGGATCCCGTCCGCCCGGTGCATTGCTCTCAATTTCCGTGCCACTGAAATTGCCTCCGCCGAGAAAGCGCTCCTTGCTCGCATCCGAGACGATGCGGCGCGTGTAGTAATGAAAGCCTACCCAGTCCAGCGGCGCATGCAGTAGTTTTTCATCGCCCGCCTTAAAGCCCATCAGTTCAAAGGGCGGCTCTCCCACGAATGCCTTCGGGTAACGGCCATGCATGGCCGCCTCCAGAAAGAAGACATTGTTCATTGCATGGTATCGAGCGGCGGCTGCGCGATCGTCGTCTGAGTCCGTTTTCGGGTATGCGGGGGCCATCTCAAAAGCGCTCCCCACCGTTGCCTGGGGAGAAGCTGCTTTGACTGTACGCAGCGCCGCCGCCTGAGCAAGAGCCAGTGTATGCGCTGCTTTCAAGAAATCGCCGAAGCTCGTCCGGCACGGCGGAAACGCACCCGCAGCATACCCCATGAACGCTATCGCCCAAGGCATGTTAAAGGGTGCCCAGATGGTGATTCGATCACCGAGATGCTTGGCGAGAATCCCGGCATAGTCTCCGAAGTAGTTGGCTAAATCCCGGTTTGGCCAGCCGCCCCGATTCTCGAGTTCCTGTGGAAGATCCCAGTGGTACATGGTGCACCAAGGTCGGATGCCAGCCTCCAGAAGAGCATCGACGAAGCGGCTATAGTGATCGATTCCCTTCCTGTTCGGGGTACCAGTTCCGACCGGCTGAATGCGCGGCCAGGAAATGGAGAAACGATAGCTCTTCTGATTGAGACGTTTGGCCAAGGCGATGTCCTGCGGATAGAGGTGGTACTGATCGCAGGCAACGTCGCCTGTCACGCCACCCCTTATTTTCCCGGGTGTATGAGTGAATCTGTCCCATATAGATTCGCCCTTGCCATCCTCATTCCATGCGCCTTCTACCTGGTAGGAGGCCGTGGCCGTGCCCCAAAGAAAGCCTTCGGGAAAACGCGCCTTCTGTATGAACGAATCGGGCACCGACCCAGGAACTTGCTCTGCAGAGAGTGGCGCACGGGCGTAGCTACACTGTTGATGCAGCACTGTGCCTGCGGCTGCGGCAAGGGAACGAACTGCAAATTGACGACGGTTCATAGTATTTCCTTTTAAACACCAGCGGATAGTCCCTAGGTCCAACCACCGTTAGGTATACCACTTGCGGGCCGCCCCCCGGTTTGAATCTGGCAATCCCGGCGATTTGACTCTGTGTTCGACTTCTTGCCTAGGGCGCCAGCCAAATGTCAATTTGCAGGCGAAGTTTTCAGGAGCTTCTGGCCAAGTGATCGAAATCGTTGGTAGACCCGTAGGAACTCGCTGGCCATGAGTTCGCTCATTTCCACATATTTTGGCATGTTGAGACGGTGCCCAATGCCCCTCAAGTAGTTGGAAGCACATAGCTCATTCACGCCGCTTTGAACCGGAATCCGTAGCGGGGGATCTGGCAAAACCTGAACTGCGCTCGCGGCGAAAGGTGTCTGAGTCAGCCTTCGCCGGGACCACGCGCTTCGGGGCAACTTCGGAATCCGAAAATTCCAATCCCGCCTTGCGCAGACCTTCGATGTAATGTTCTACAAGTTCTGGGTCGAACCAGTTCCCGAATTCCCCGCGAGCAGCCGCCTGTGCTCGACCAAGTGGATCGGGCTGGTCACGGAAACTAAACATGTACTCATCGCTGTAGATCGTCGCCAGCATGGCCCAACCCTCGGCTTCATCGGACGCATCTTGCACTCTGCGCTCGAGAAGCGCCCTCCGACGCGCGTGCTCCTCGGAGGTCGCGGGCTGAATCGAGACAGGCCCAAGAGGCGCGCGCCGGATCTATTCCGGACGCAACGTTAGAGTTTGGTCCACGTAAGGGATGATCTGGACGGGGCCTTCGAGTCCGCAAAGGTCGATGTTGGGAAGAATGTTGTGGGAACCGCCAACCGCGCGGGCATTTGCTTCCGTGTTGGTGATGCGAATGCGCAGGCGATTTTCGCCGGAATGTAGAAATTCGGTGATATCGAGGCGATAGGGGCGCCACACCAGTGTTCCCGCGGCGCGCCCATTCACTTGGACCTCGGCAACGGAACTGACGCCGCCAAGATCGAGCATGACGCGTTTGCCTTGGAATGACTGCGGCAGCGAGATTGACTTTTCGTAAATAGCGCTGCCTGAAAAATTGGCAAGACCGGTTTTTGTCCACGATTGCGGCAGGAACGGAGTGCTTCCGCTAACAAAGCGAACGGGGGAACTCAGGCGATTCTGTGAATTCGCCGCGATTACCAGAACATTCTTTTCCGGGCGCAGGAGTCGTTCAAAGTTGATCGGCGTGGCGCCGTTCGCTTTCAGTCCCTGCCCGTTGAGGAACATGCGATAAGATTTTTCTAGAGCCGGAGGAGAAACGGCTGTTGTGCCCGGTGGAATGGGAATGCGATACCAACGGGTGGTAGCTTTCGCGGTCGCTTGTCCGGGTGATGAGAGGGGAGCCAGGCTGCTGGTGAGAGTGGGAATGGCCTTGCCCTGGGCGTCGGCGACGCGGAACACAAATCCAAATGTTCCGCTGGGGGCGAGGGCGACGCGACCCACGCCCACCTTCACGAGAACTTCGTTCCAGCCTTGATGCAGGATCACAGAGAATCGGTCAGCCCAGTTGTCATTGTGCAGTTCGTACCAGACAGGATGGCGCAATTGACCGAAGACTACCTTGCCGTTCAGCCAAATCTTGGCCCAGCTGCCGGAGGCAACGATGAATGTAGCCGGCTGGTCGATAGGCGAATACAGGTAGGTCTGTGCATAGGCAATCATCCAGGAATTGTCCTCGAGGTGGAAGACGCGATTCAAATCGACAGCGGATGAGTCATCGTCAAAATGGCCGCCGGAAGTCTCCATTACAATGAGCGCTTTCGAGAGATAGGGTTCGTCTCCGTAGTAGCGCTCCCAGTGAACGACCGAGTCGTTCAGGCCCTTGTAATGGGCCTGCGGATCGAATTTGGTTTCGGGAGGGAAAACGGCGGCGAAACCGGAATCGTCCTGGTTAGGGAACGGCCCGATCACATTCCAGTTGCGAATGCTGTTCTGCGCCTCGCTCAGCCACAAGGAGGACCAGGTGGAATCGTCGAAGTCCGGTTGCGTGAAACCGAGTTTTTCGCCTTCGTTGGCAGGAATGTCGTTCACTTGCGCGTAGGGGACGGAGACTTGGTCCGGCTCCGGACGAAACTGCCAAGGGCCCGCGAGGAAGAGCGAATCCGCAGAATTGACAGAAACTCGTGCGTGCAAGGTTTTCCCATGGTCATGCATCGTGACTTCGATTTCTTTCTGATCTGCAGGCATCAACGTCCGCACAACAACGGTATTCGAATCGTGGGAAACGAGCTCGAGATTCTCTGCATTTGTGCTCACAAGATCGGCCTGCTGCGGAGGACCGTGTAGGGGACGGAACAGGACGAAATACGCGTCCCAGGCGTCGAGGTCGAGCCAGACTTCCGTACCGTTGGGCCGATTCACATAAAAAAGTGGCGAGCTTTTGCCGGTGAGTGCGTCCCATTTCTCGGGAACGCCTGTGGCGGAAAATAGAATGCGATTGTTGCGCGGGTGCGCGGTGTCGTTGACCAGCCAGTAGTAGTCAAGTCCGGATTTCGCGCGATGCTGCAGAACCAGGTGGTCGGAAGAACCGGTAACCACTTTCACGTCCTTCGGAATATTGGTGTCGAGCAGATCAATCAGTGTCTCTACGCTCTCGGAAACATAGAAGGCACGTCCACCGGAGGAGCTATGTGCTTCGGTAAACGGTTTGGGGGTGTTGGCAGCGCCGGCGCCGAAAATTTCATCGATGCCCGATTGCAAAGATTTCCCTTCTTCATCGAATTCGCCATTTGCGCTGGGGAGCATGCGAATCGCGAGGATCGTGCCGCCGGCGCCGTAGAACTCCTGGAGTTTCCTCAATGTTCCGGCGCTCAACGTGGAGATGGGAGGAAGGACGAGCACCGAGAAACGCTGAGGGCCAATAACTAGCTCTTTTCCTTCGACGCGGGCACGTTTGAAATAATAGTCGTCGGCAATGTTGTAATCCCATTGGCGTTCGGTCAGACGCAGTATCAGCCGCGCGTAGTAATCGTTCACCAGCACGGAACGATTCTTCCAGTTGGGCGGATCGAGAAGGCTTTGGTAGTCCGTCTGGCTGTTGAACAGCGGCGCGGAATCAGCCCACACCGTCGTCATCGGGTAGTAGAGCAGAACATTGGTAACGTGATGGCTGTCTTCGGCGTTCATAAAGCTGATGCGGCGGGTGTAGTCGGCGTACGCGGCAAAATGCGGCCAATACGGTTGATGCAGCCAGTCCGGCGGATAATTGGCGCGGGCAACGTCGTAATCGAAGGCGTGAGGAATAAAAAGATTCACACCCCAAGCACCGATGGAATTCGTGACTTTTCGCAGGCTTTGCATGTCCAGATACGAATCACCTCCCTGCTCGCCCTGGTTTTCGCAGGCGAAACGACGGCCTTCGAAATCTGCAACGGACTGGGCGACTTTAAAATTGAGAGGCTGGCGCCCGAAATCTCTGAGCGAATCTACACCGACCGGATTCAAGCCGCGTTCAAGAGCAAATAAGCTGCCTTCAAAGGCCGCGCCCGATTGCAGACTTTCTTCCCAGGCATGGCCGCTTCGCCCTATGCCCAATTCTTTCGCTTTGTTGGTGATTCCTGCCCAATAGGAATCTTCGTAAAGCTGGGTCACCGTCGCCAGATAGTCCTGACGGACTTTTGCGGAGGAACTGCCGCCGTCATAAATCAGCAGCGGGAGAACGCCGCGCAAATCGTAGCCGGCTCGGCGTTGGAACGACTCGTAAAGCGCGGGAGTCCACCCGATGCGGTAACCAAAAACACCTTCGTGATCGGAGAAGGAAAAACGAATGGTGCTGCCGAAATAACGACGGAAGCGTCGGAAATATTCGCCGTAGGAAAGGTCGAAATATAGTTGAACGGCCTCAGGATTCATCAAGTCCACGCCGCCGCCATCGAACCCTGTGGAGGGCTCCAAATAAAACTCCATGATGAGCCAATCGCCCTGCGGCGCGTCCCATCGCACAGGAGCCGAACCAGTTGGGAGATCCAGCGAGCGCAGAGTCTGCCGATCCACTCTGCCGCCGCCCAGCCAGCGCGCAACCAATACTGTCTGGAGCTCGGAAACTTCTGGCATGGTCACGGATTGCGGTCCGTGAACGATTCGTTCCTTGTAGGCGAGGCTCTTCATGCGAAAGTCGGGACGCCGCGCCAGCACTTCGCTTTGATGATTGCCGGTCATCCAGATATTGCGGACTTCACCAGATGGCCAGTTATATTCATCGACGAAATTGAACTGAAAGCCGGTACGCTCGGCTTCCTCCAAGCCCGCGCCAAACGCGTTGAACCATTCCTCGGACAGATAGGGCGTTTGCAAACCATCGCGTCCGTGCAAGAAGGCGCCGTACACGTGCTGGTCCACCATGCGGCGCACTTGTTCTTGCACTTGGGTGCCTTCCAGTTTGCCGTTCCAGAACCAGAATGGCATGGGTGAATATTCTTTGGGAGGATTCAGAAAATCGGCATAGAGCGGATTATTCGAGGAGCTCTTCGCGTAATCGACCTGAGCGGGAACAAAAATTGGAAACAGCAGCCCGAGAAACAACACGAGCAGTTCGCGACGAATCATCCAGTCCCAGACTTGTGGAAACATGGCGCGAGATTGCAACGGCGGGTTCCTCCGCGACCAGGAGAGCGTTGAATGCTGACGGTAGAGGACGCAGAAATTTTAACACACGATGGCGGGCATTTCGCCGCGTGCGTCCGCCTCCTAGGCGCGGACTTGTTCTGGCGACAGACAGGAAATGGTTCCGAGCGCACTTCCCGGACTAGTCAGATGCTCTTCCACCGTCACCGTTGATTGATACCTGACCGCAGTCTGCAATTTGATCGGTCGAACGTGGCAAATTCTAAACACAGTGTTTCGTATTGTTTACTAGAGCAGCGAATTTGGAATTCTGGTGCCAAGAATCGAATCTGCGCCCAGCTGCCGCCAAAGTAAGTCGTGATCAGCCTTCGGCGTGAGGAACCGAACTTAAACAGGAAGGTTTGGCTCGCCTTCCTACCCCTTAAGAAGGCCCCGAAATGCCCTCGCTGCTAACTTTCCGAGAGACTTTAGCCACGCACTCCGGCATCGCCGACGCGGTTTTGCACAGATTGCCGCCGATGAACTGTGCGAGGACGCGGAAGCCGCGGCGATGAGCTGTGTTGTCCTAGCCGATGAATTTATCAATACGTTTAAGCATCTCCGAGAAGTTCTTCGTTTACTCACGATAGGAGTCAATGGCATCGGATACGGACAGAGCCTGGCCGCCTCGACGTATGCGTATCCGTATACCGCTCAGTTGCGTGCCTATGCGGATAGACCATAAAGGAGCGCTACCCCATCGAGTGAATGCGCTCCAGTCTGACTTGTTTTCCGGAATTCTACGCGGTAATGTCACGACGGTATGACCTTTCACCTAAGCACAAAGATCGGGAGAAATGACCAGTGCCCCTGCGGTAGCGGCAAGAAGTACAAGCGCTGCTGTTTGGCACAGCAATCGACTCTCTACACTTTTTGGGCGCAACAACGAAACGCGTCAGAGGAGCTAACGCGGGACATGTTGAGGTTCGCAGAGCAAAGGTTCAGCGACCAGATTCAAGTGGCGTGGCGAGATTTCAACATGACCGACCTGCCTGTACCGTTTGAGAAGCACTCCCCTGAGCACGACCTTTTCATGTCGTACTTTCTGTTCTATTGGGACCCTCAAAGACCACACACGGGAAAAGGAGCAAGCCGCAAAGTCGGCATTGTTACTCGATGGTATGAGCTAGAGAAAGCCGGCAAACTGTCGGACATGGAACTGTTGCTGCTTGAGCAGGCAACCACGCAGCCACTCAGTTTCTTTGAAGTCCTATGGAGCGAGGCCGGCGAGCGAATGGGACTGCGAGACATCCTGATCGGCAGGGAGACTGAGGTCGTCGAACGCTCGGCGTCCCGTACGTTGCGGAAGGGCGACATCGTTTACGGGCAGATCTGGAACTTGCAGACGATTTCCATCCTAGGTTGCATAGCCCTGATCTGCATCCCACCCAGTTGGAAGGGAGAGGTGATCGGACTTCGAAAGAAGCTGCGAGCGAAGATCGCCAAACTCAATCGGGAACTGGCTGCGGATGACCTGGCGCGGTATGCGAATGCAATTCGTCTCACGTACCTGACGATTCGTGATGGGCTGAACAGGCGGCCACAACTCGCGAACACCGATGGGGACCCACTCGTCCTCCACACCGTAAAGTTCCGCATAGAATCAACCGAAAAAGCGTTCGAGGTTCTTGCGCCGCTGGCCCTCGAGCAATCGAAAGAAGAGCTTTTGGACAATGCGGAATTCGACAAAGACGGAAAGCTACACAGTGCTGTTTTTGATTGGCGCAAGAAAGGAAACGCAAAGATTCCAAGCTGGGATAATACGATCCTTGGGAATATCAAGATTTCCGGTCGCACTCTGGTAGCCGAGGTGAATTCCGAGAATCGCGCAAAACGCCTTCGCGCTGAAATTGCAAAACGACTCGGCGGTTCGGCTACTCACCTGAGCACGACCACTCAGACGCTTGATGAGATGCTCGCTAAAACTCCCAAAGGGATCAATGCACAGGCGAAGAAGGATGACGAATTCGTGGGACACCTTCTTCGTGATCCGGAGTCGAGAACCCGAATTCAGAAAATGATTCAGAAACAGGTCGAAGACTGGGTTCATCAGAAAATTCCCGTTCTCGGCGGTCGCACACCGTCACAAGCTGTTGGCGATCCCGATGGCAGGGAAATCGTGGAGTCCCTGCTCCTGGATTGGGAACGCCAGGCGGACGCAGGCGCATATCAACCCGGAATTCGCCCGGACTTCGATGCCGTCCGCAAACTACTAAACCTCCAGCCATAGCTACTCATCGCCAAGTCAATTGAAACATAATAGTCGGCCCGTGGGGACTCGAACCCCAAACCGTGTCAATCTGTCGTGATTAGGCTTTACAACAACTTACAAGACCGCGGGGACTGCTAAAATACGCGGAAGTCGTACAAGACGTCATTCACTGTGGGTTGGGTTGTGGGTTGGAGACAATCTCCAAAAGGCTCATTGATCAACCCTACGGTTAACAGTTCTCGGAGCAAAAATCTAACTACCCTATCTGGTGTCGCTGCCGAACAATCGGTAGTCGTTCTTTTCTCTCTAATTGCACCCAAAACGTATGGACTCACGACATCCGAACTTAAGTGGTCGGCTTCCAAATTTTTCTCCCGACGGTTTCAGGGCTGATGAGGATTTCGGCGAGACTTGGAACATTTCGGACAACTTCATTCATGGACATTGAGCTGTTGACGATTCGTGACGCCCACGCGAAACACTTTTTAGTGTGACAGGCCGATTTGATAGGAGAGGGCAATTTGGGCCACCTGATATTGATAGCTGGCGTCAGTATCCGCCAGATCCGCTTCGGTCTTCTGCAGATTGGCTTGACTGTATTCGACAATCGAGGCAAGTCCCAGTTTGTATCGAGCCTGGGCCAATTCTAGTGCGAGGTTGGCCTGTTCGCGAAGTTGCTGCGTGAGCGAGAGCCGCTCATAGGCTTTTTGTGTGTCCAGCCAGGCGTTGCGAACGTCTCTGGCAACATTATTCTGCAGATCCAGCAACCATTGCTGTTTTGTCTCGGTTTCCAGATCCGCGCTCTTGGCGCGGGCATTGAACAGAAATCCGTTGAACACAGGAATATTTATATTCACACCGGCTGCTCCGTACCAATTGTCGATATGCGGGTCCCGTACAGGCACCAAACCGACGACACCACTGGCAGTAACGGTGGGTCTCCATAGATCATGCTCCGCTTTGCTGAACTTCAATGCAGCGGAAACTTCGTTCTGCAGCGCTTGGACCTCCGGTCGGAGTTGCAGCGCCTGCTGAATAAGAGGAGCGGCATCCGCGGAAGGCGGCATGGTTTGCGAAGCAGGTTCAACGAGAGCGAAATTCTGGCGATCCGAAAAACCGAGGATTGCCGAGAGCGTGGAGAGTGAAGCTTCGTAATTACTTTGCGTATCGAGTTGCAGCAATTTTGCACGGGCCAAGTCCACGTTGCTAAAACTGAGATCGAGGTCAGATCTGAGCTTGGCATCAGTGAGTGCCTTGACCTGGTCGACAAGGAGGTGACGGGTTTGCACAGTCTGCTCAGCAACCCGGAGAAGGGCTTGCGATTCGAGGCTGTTGTAAAAGGCCTCGTCCACCGCAAGGGTAATTTGCTGACGAGTGGCGATGGCATTCTCATCTTCCGCTTTCGCATGAAATTCGGAACTGGATACCAGATTATTTGTGCGACCGAAATCCGTAACCAACTGGCCGACGGAGACACCCGCGGCAGCGCGCGGATAAATCACGGGATTGTTCAAGTAACCTGCGGCGAGGCGACTCCCTGCACGGGATTCAACACCGGTGATGCTGAGATTGGCCGTGGGCAAGAGGGCCGAGCGAGTCTCCCGGACAAATTCATGCGCCTGGAACGCCCGAAGTTTTCCGATGGTGATTTGTGGATTCTTCTGAAGCGCCACCGCTTCCGCTTCCTGAAGCGTTAAGGGCCTCGCGTTTGTCTTGGCGGAAGATTGCAGTTGTTGAGCATGTGAGGAGTTATTTTGTGCGACGCACTGGCCAGTCCAAAATGCAAGAAACAGGGCGAACATGATTCTTGGATAGCTCATGATCGCACCTCCACGGCTTCTTCGTTGCCATGGACGAGCAAGTAAGCGGCGGGGACCAAATACACTGTCACGACGACGGAGACCAACAAGCCACCGATGATGGCGCGTGCTAATGGAGCGTACGCCTCGCTGCCCGCTTCGATGCCAAGAGCCATAGGGATCAGGCCCAGCAGCGTGGCCAGGCTGGTCATCAATACAGGACGTAATCTTTGGCGGGATGCGGTAGCAACGGCTTCCTTTACCGACTTCCCCTCCTTATGGAGATGGCGAGCGAACTCAACAATCAAAATGCTGTTGGACACAACGATACCGACCATCATGACCACACCCATAAGCGACATCACGTTGAGGGTGGTGTTGGTGAGCAACAGAAACAGCAGAACGCCGGCGAGTCCGGGCGGCACAGCCAACAGGATGATGAATGGATCTGTCCAGGATGCAAATTGAGCGACGAGGATGAGATAAACCAGCACAACGGAGAGGACGAGTCCGATGCCAAAGCTTTGGAAAGAGGCGCGCATACCCTGGACCGAGCCGCGCAACTTCACGCGCACGCCGTCGGGAAGCTTCGTTTCGCGAATGAGATCCTCAATCTGGCCGGTGATTCTTCCAAGATTTTCCTGTTTGGGCGCGACATAAATATCCATGACGCGGTTAAGTTGATAATGATCCACCTCGGTTGGTGCGGAAATATTTTTCATAGTGACCACCGAATCGAGGGAAGTTGGTTGCTGAATCTTCGGTCCGCGCAATGGAATTTGCTTCAGATCGGTCACGGTTTTTATCGTGTTTTCAGGATATTGAACGGTCAGCAGATAAGGATTGCCACTCTTCGGATCCACCCAGTAGTTCGGTGCGATCATTGCGTTGGAGGTCAGCGAAGTGATGACGTTGTCGACGACCTCGCGTTGCGACAAGCCGAGCTGGGCGGCTTTTTCCCGGTCGACATTTAATTGGAGAGCGGGGTAATCGACATCCTGGGGAATGAGCACATCGCTGACGCCGGAGAGTTGTCGAGTTTTGGAGGCGATTGTGGATGCGACTTCGTGGGTGAGCTCCATGTTACTACCGCTGACCTGTACATCTATGGGCGCGGGCAGTCCGAGGTTTAATACTGCGTCGACTAACCCGCCCGACTGAAAATAGGTCGTCAGCTGGGGAATTTGTTTCTGAATCTGGTTGCGCACGCGGCGCATGTATTCATAGCTTCCGACCTTGTGGCCTTCTCTCAAGCTAGCCTGGACGAAGGCGGTATGGGGAGCGGAATTTGAAGTGTAAAGTACAGAGAAATCCGGAGTGATGCCGATGTTGGAAACCACCATCTGCAACTCATCCTTGGGGATGGTTTGACGGATGATATCTTCGACTTGCTTGACATAATTTTCGGTGAGCTCTACGCGCGTACCCGAAGGCGCCTTGAGATTTATGACAAATTGCCCGGCGTCTGTCCGAGGAAAGAACGAGACACCCAAAAAGGGGTAAAGCGAAAGACAAAGCAATGATATTCCGGCAAGACCGACGACCGCGGATACGGGCCTCAACAGAGTTTTCGCGAGGGTCTTGTCGTAATTCACCAGCATCTTCTCAAATTGATGGTTGAATCGTCTGACGACGCGTCCGAAGATCGACACCGTATCGCCTTCCAGCTCTTCATCGGCTTCATGTTTGTGCATCAATTTCGCGCAATACATGGGGACAACCGTCATTGCGACAACATAAGAAGCAAACAGCGCAGATATGACCGACGAGGCCAAGGCGATGAACAGAAACCGGCTTACGCCATACAGGAAGACAACCGGAAAGAAAACAATTGCGGTGGCCAGTGTAGCCGCGAGTACAGCCAGTGCCACTTCATTGCCACCTTTTTCCGCGGCGACGACAGGAGGTTCCCCCATTTCCAAATGGCGAAAAATGTTTTCAAGGACGATGACGGAATTATCGATCAACCGAGAGAACACCAGGGCAAGTCCTCCGAGCACCATCGTGTTTACTGTTCCGCCCGAAGCGCCGATAGCCAGAAATGCCGCCAGCGCGGACAACGGGATAGAGAGAAACACCGCAGCGGTTGCGCGCATGCTCCCGAGAAACAAAAGAATCATCAAGCCTGTCAGGAGCAGGCCGATGGAACCTTCCATGATGAGGTTCTTGATCGCGGTCTTCACAAATACGGATTGGTCAAACACCACTCGCGTGACCAACTGTTTGGGAACATCAACCAATTGCTTGAGTGCGTCCCGGATTCCGTTTACGACTGCAATCGTGTTGGTGTCACCACCTTGTTTCAAGATAGGTAGATAAACGGATGGTTGGCCGTCGACTCTGACTATGTTGGTCTGGATCGCTTGGGCATCCACGGCCTTGCCAACATCCGCGACCATTACGGAGGATTGGCCCACAGTTTTCAGGGGCATAGTGGAAATGGCGTTGGCGTCGGGTGCTTGCGCGTTGGAATACAAATTGTAGTCGAACGGACCGATCTTAACGTCACCAGCTGGCAGGATGAGGTTGCTCTCGTTGATCTGTCGTACGACATCCATGGGGCTTAACTGGTGAGCCTGCAACTTCAGCGGGTCAACGTAGACCATGATCTGACGGTACTTTCCTCCGAAGGGTTGCGGTACAGATGCGCCGGCCACGTTGGCGATCTGGTTTCGCACATTGTATTGGCCTAGGTCGTGCAACTCGGTTTCGTCGAGACCCTCGCCCTTCAGGGTAACTAGACAAACCGGCAAACTCGAAGCGTCAAACTTCAGCACAACCGGCGGAAGTGTTCCCTGAGGAAGGCGCCGCAATTGAGCCATTGCCAGGTTCGCGATTGTACTGACGTCCGAATCTGCGTTCGATCCCGGTTGAAAATAGATTTTGACGAGACTCACTCCCGGAAGGGAGCGCGATTCGATGTGGTCTACGCCGCTAGCCAGAGTGAAGAATCGTTCAAAGGGATTGGTGATGCTGGCCTCGATCTGCTGAGGGGGCATGCCGGAATAGAAAGTCGCGACGACAACGACGGGAATGTTGATTGGGGGAAACAAGTCTACAGGCATGCGCACGACTGTAACGGTGCCGACAATCGTGACCATCAGACAACAGACGACAATGAAAAAGGGATTGCGGATGGAGAAACCTGGCATTAGCGCGCTCCTCCATTCTCGACATCGGGAAATTTCACCACTTTGGGGATGACTTTCTGGCCATTCCGGAACTGGCTGCGATTGCCGACGATAACTTGATCGTTCTCATTTAAGCCAGAGAGCACTTCTACACGCGACTTTCCTTGCAGTCCCAGCTTGACGTGCCGTTCCTCCAATGTGTTATGAGCAGTCACGACCAGCACGGTTGGGGCTTCATTGCTCTGCGTTACAGATTCCAAAGGGAGCAGTAATACGTTGGCACGTTCTGCCAATTGCAAGACCGTTTCCGCAAACATGCCAGGCAATAGCTTTTCGTTGCGATTATCGAAATCAATTTCTGTTTCCATCGTTCGCGTTTGCGTGTCCAAGGAGCCAGCGAACCGGGAAACTTTGCCGACGATGTCCTCATTCAGCGCCTGCACATGTACTTTGACGGGATCACCGAGATGGATCTGCGCGGCAATCGACTCGGGGACGGGAAGCACAAGTCGCAACTTCGAGACTTCCGCCAGCCGCACAACGGGCACAGATTGAGAACTCGAGGAAGTCCCAGCAGCGATGAGTGCGCCAGTGTCCGCATACCTCGCGGTGATCACACCCGCAAAGGGAGCTACGATTCGCGTGTAATTCGATAGAGAGCTGAATTGCTTCTGATTTGCCTGCGCGACCTCAAGGGACTGTTGGGCGGCGCTAAAGCCGGCCAGAGCACTGGAGACAGCCGCTTCCGACTCCAAGTCCTTGGCCTGGACGTTGTCTACTTCCTGCTGCGCGACCAGTCCAGCTTTTTGCTGGGACGCCTGATTCAAGCGGTCAAACATGGCGTGCGCGGCAGCATGGGTCGATTTTGCGCGTTCGACGTCGCCCTCCGCACGATGAATTTCCTGCTCAGCCCGTCGGACCGCCGCCGTGGCCCCCGCTAGTTCAGCGGCAAGTTCTGGCACTTCGAGTACCGCAAGTGTTTGCCCTTCGGTTACATGGTCACCCACATCGACGAATATTTTGCGGATATAGCCCGCCACTTTCGCATGGACGTCCACATCTTGAAATGGCTTGAACGCACCGGAGATGGTGAGCGTATTTTCGATAGTCCCACGCTGCACAAGGGCAACAGCCGCGATGACATCTCCGGAGGGATCGGAATCCGAATCGCTGGCTTGTGTCCTTGAATGAACCATCCAATACCAGCCAATCAACAGGGCAAGAACAGCGGCAATAGCCAGGACTATCTGCAATTTTCGTGACATGCGTTTTCCTTGATTTTCCGCCAGGGACGCCCTGTTTCAGGCTTCCTGTGTGTGGAAGAAATGAATCAGTCCGAAAGCGAGGACGCTTCGGATAACCTGCATGGCCCAAGACTTGATGGAGAGAAAGAGGAAAAAACTACGCAGAAGGCGGCGGACGGAACCACAAATTCGAAGAATGATCACCTGGGACAACGGGAGAAGGTAAATCATCAGTGGCCAGCGAAAATTCTCGTGTCTGGAGTACTTGAACGATTTTGCCAAGGCACACCGCTGTAGTAACGGCTGCAGTAGCATTTTTCGTAACCGGCGCGAAATGCTGCAATTCTCCCGCGCCCACGGTAGCGCGGTTTCTAGGGAGGTGGTTCAGCGAAAGGCCAGCCGGCGAATATATGAGGGAGAGAAACGGGTTATAAAGGAGGAACCCGACGAGCAGAAGGCAAAGCAAGACTTCCGAGCGAGGAATATGGGCTCGCGAACATATGGTTCTTGATCTGGCCCTCTCCATCCTCATGGCTACAGAATAGTAAGAGACTGGCTCGTGGTCAAGGGATGGTGCCGTTCGGTCAGCTTTTGACCTTGGGGGGCAGAGGGTACGGATATTGCTTCAGAAGGCCACGACGGATTTGGGCGGCTGATGCTTTAGTGAGTGAATCGGAAGGGGCCGAGCGAAGCTGCTCGATGGTGGATTCGAGGCTGGCAAGAAAGGCTTTACAGGGTTCGCAACCATCGAGGTGCTGCTCTAGTTTCTCACAAAGGGAATCATCGAGCTGTTCATCGAGGTAGTTGGAAAGTTGAGCGAAGAGAGCTTTGCAAGAGGCGGGCCGTTTTTCGGAAGTTGCCGTGGCGGGGCGAAGCTGGAGGGCAGTTTTCTTTGGAATAGAAGATCTGTGGTTCTGGTGGGCCAATTTCTGGCGAACAAAAAGGCGTGCGCGGTGGAGACGCACACGAACATTGCCAGGACGCAGGCCGGTGATGTCCCCCACTTCTTCGTCGGTGAGGCCCTCCATATCCCGCAATACGAGAATGATGCGGTACTCCGGCGGCAGTTGCTGAATCACTTCGCGCAGGCGGCGGGCCTGCTGACTGCGGATGGCCAGCGATTCTGGGTTAACCGGGCCTCCCTCGGCGAGCTGTGCAAGCTCGTGACGGTCGGGCATAAGTTCGTCGAGAGACAGATCTTCCTTGGGCGCAAATTTACTCTTGCGGCGGCTCATCAAACAGCGATTCTTGGCGACTTTGTAGAGCCAGACCAAAAGCGCGCGTGGGCTTTCAAATTTCGAGAGGTACGGGAGTGCTTTCACGAGGACTTCCTGCATGGTGTCCTCAGCGTCTTCGCGCTGGCCGCAGACCTTCATGCTAAAGGAGAAGACCGCCCCTTGCAGCAACTCCAATGCCTGTTCGAGGGATCGCGGGTCTTTCTTCTCCAGTAACACCACGGCTTGTTCGATCTCTTTTCGCATTTCAATTCACCATACCACACGAACCCTCCCTGCCCCGTGACAGATGACAAACCACTGATAGAGCAGCTTTTAGCTGGAACTTGCACTCTAAGCGTTCCCCCGGAGTAGCCAATGAGGTCTTTTACCTGTAACAAATCTCCCGCGAATGCATTTGTTCTGGTGCAAGGCCACAAGAAGCGCCAAGCCTTGGAGGAGAAGAAATGACGAGTAACGTGGGAATAACCGATCGAGTGATTCGAATCGTTCTGGGAATCATTTTTATTGGGCTGGGGCTTGGCCATGTCGTAACAGGTGGGTTGGCCATTGCTGCTTATGTTGGAGGAGCCGTCGCGTTGGTTACCGGCGTGATTCGTTACTGTCCGGCCTGGTCACTGTTTGGAATCAATACGTGCCCACTGAAGTCCAGTCAAAACAAGTAGGTTTCGCTCGACAGGTGAGCCAGAGCAGGCGAGATAAGGAGTCAGAGATGATCACGGCAAAAGTGAGTCTTACGCAAGTATTGAAATCGCAGCGGCAGTTCATTGCCGAAACCGGCAGCGGCCACCATATCGTTTTGGACGACGCCGCTGGGGCGACTGGCGCAAAACCAATTGAGCTTGTGGCCGTGGCGTTAGCTGGTTGCACAGCCTTCGATGTAGTCACCATGCTGCGACAAAAGCATCACCAGAAGGTGACTGGGTATGAGGTGCATGTGGAAGCAGATCAGGCCGAGCGCCCTCCGCAGGTATTCAGAGCGATCCGTGTGCGGCACGTGTTGACAGGAGTTGGGCTCGACAAAACGGCAATAGAGCAGGCAATTCAGCTATCTGAAGAAAAGTATTGCTCCGTTGGCGCGATGCTGAAAGAAAAGGTCGCACTAGAAACAGTCTATGAAATTCACGAAGAACCGGTGGGTTGGCTCCAGTCAGCGCCCAATCCGGAACGGGTCTCCGCTTGAGGCGTGCGATGGATCGAGGATGGATGGCCAATTCGATTCGAATGCTGGTTGGCGCCGCGACGCTGTTTGTCGCAGTTTCGCAGATGGCACATGCACAAGAAAAGGACACTACTCAACCGCTAACTTTGGAGCAGGCGGTGCGCATGGCACTGAAGCAGAATCCGGCGTTCCAAGAGAGCGCAGACGAGGCTGAGGCAACCCGGGCAAGGCTGAAGCAGGTGCAAGCCGCGTGGTTTCCGCGATTCGACTTTCATCAGGACTTCACGCGCGGAAATAACCCAGTCTATGTGTTCGGATCAAAGCTGACACAACGGCAGTTCACCGCGGCGGATTTTGTACTGCACAGCCTGAACGCACCAACCCCGTTAGACAACTTTCAAACAAGGTTCGATGGGCAGTGGAGGCTCTTTGATTCGGGACAGACTTTGTTTCACCAGCGCAGCTCAAAGCACTTAGTGACGGCGGCGGATTTCGAGACGGAGCAGGCGCGGCAAGATTTGATACTGGAGATCGTTAGAATCTACTACGTCGTGCTGGTACTGAAAGAAAACGTGAAGGCCGCTGACGAAGCGCTGAAGACCGCCGAAGCGAGCGAGCAACGTATGGAGACGATGCACAATGCAGGATTACTGGTGGATTCGGACCTTCTGAGCGCGAAGGTCTTTGTCTCCCAGATGAAAGATCGGCAAATCCGTGCGCAGAACGATCTTGCAATGGCGGAGATGCAGTTGGCACGGGAGATGGGAATGGCGGTAGATGCGCCAGCCGAACCCACAGCGGTTTTGGCAGAGCCAGGAATGCCCGCGAAAACCATTGAAGAATGGATTCACATTGCTCTCGAACAAAGACCTGGACTTCGCGCAGCCCAATTGCAGGAGACTGCGATGGGCGATGAAACAAAAGCAGCAAAAGCGGAATTCGGGCCAAAGATAGGCCTTTTCGGAAGCGCGGAGCGTGACGCAATGACGCTTGGCGGTCCTTCAGGGACGAACTGGACGGCGGGAGCACGGCTAGACATCAACATCTTTGCGGGCGGAGCGCAAAAGGCCCGCGTCGCGGAAGCCACAGCAAATGCGAACAAGGCGAGACACAACGTGGAATGGTTTCGCTCGGGTGTGCAGTTGGAAGTGCGCAAAGCGTATCTGGACGGGAATGCCGCAGCACAGAGAGCGGTGTCGGCGCGCGACGCAGCCGAGCAGGCCAAAGAGAGTTTGCGGATAGTGCAAAACCGCTATGAGACGGGGCTGACGACTGTGACGGAACTATTGCGTGCACAGACGGCGCAACTCGATGCGACGACCGGATATCTGGCGGCCCTGCAAGACTGGCAAGTGGCACGGGCGCAGCTCGAGCGAGCAGCCGGTGTACTGACGCCGGAGTCGGCACTGATCACAGGAGCGGGCCAGCCATGAATTTCAATAGGAGAACGGGAGACACGATGCGACAGGGATTGCAGATCCTCTTGATCTCAGCAGGCATGATTGCCGCCGGGTGCGGCGGAAGCGTGGAAAACACGCCACAAAAAGCAGAGGTTGTAAAGGGATTGCGCGTACAAAAAATGCAATTGCAGAACGTCGCGAACGAACTGGAAGTGCCAGGGAGTGTAATTGCACAATCCACGGCCCAAGTGGCAGCGAGAGCCATGGGCACGGTGCTGCAAGTAGCGGTGCGGGAGGGCGACGAAGTAAAGCGCGGACAAGTACTTGCGCAATTGGATGAGCGAGAGTTGTCTGCACACCGCAGCGCAGCGCAAGCGGCATCGCGGGGCGCAAGCGCCGGAGTGGTGCAGGCGACCAAGGCGGTGGCTGCGGCACAAGCGCAGGCCGATGTCATGAAGAAAACCTATGGCCGCTATAACTACCTGAAAGAGCAGAAGTCGGTCAGCCCCCAGGAGTTTGACGAGGTTGCGGCGAAGCAGGAGGCGGCGCAAGCGAATCTCGAACAAGCAAAGGCGGCGTTAAGTCAGTCGGAAGCAGGTGAGGCACAAGCCGAATCGGAAGTACATGCGGCTGAAAGCGTGGCAAGTTACGCCCGGGTCGTGGCACCGTTTGACGGGCGAGTGATTCGTAGATCGGTAGAACCCGGCTCATTAGTCTCGCCGGGAATGCCGCTGTTCGTGGTTGAGGACACTTCGAGCTACCAACTGGAAGTTACGCTACCTGCGGAAGCGCTTGCAGTCGTGAAGAAGAATAGCGCAGCGCGTGTGCAGTTGGATGCGTTGGCGGCTAAGTCTCTGACGGGAAAAGTGGCGGAGATTGAGGCAGGGGCAGATCCGACATCGCACACATTGAAGGCGCGCGTGGACTTGCCCAAAGAGGCTGGAGTTCAGTCCGGAATGTTCGGGCGAGCCTATTTTGCGCAAGGAGAGAAGCCGACCCTTGTGTTGCCGACCGAGACGCTGGTGAACCGCGGCCAACTGTGCGGGATTTATGTCGTGGACGGCACGGGCCTGATCCACTGGCGTGTTGTGACGCTGGGAAAAAGTATAGGTAATCAGGTTGAGGTGTTGTCAGGACTAAATGAGGGTGAAGTCATGGTCCTGAATCCTGGTAGCCAGGAACTAGATGGGAAAAAGGCTGCCACATCGCAAACGGGCGGGGAGAAGCATTCGTGAAGCAGGGGCTGGCAGGAAAAATCGCACATAGCTTCATTGACTCGCCGCTCACGCCGCTGGTGATCGTGGCTGCGTTGTTGCTAGGACTGTTCAGCATCTGGCAAACGCCTCGAGAAGAGGAACCGCAGATCGTCGTTCCGATGCTGGATGTATTTGTGAGCATGCCGGGTGCATCGGCACAGGAGGTCGAGCAGCGCGTAACCATTCCGATGGAACGCTTGCTCAACGAAGTTTCTGGTGTCGAGTACCTCTATTCAACCAGCCAACCCGGTGGCGCCCTGGTGATTGTGCGTTTTTACGTCGGGATTAAAGAAGAGGATGCGATTGTCCGGACCTACAACAAGCTGTTTTCAAACTTTGACCGCATCCCGCAGGGCGCCAGCCAACCGCTGATCAAGGCACGGTCGATTGACGATGTTCCGGTGCTAGCAATGACGTTCTGGGGAAAGAACTACGATGGAGCTGCCCTGCGGCGAATCGCAGCGGAAGCGCAACAGAGCGTCAAGGAGGTGGCAAATGTGTCGGAGACTACGCTGCTCGGCGGAGAAAAGCGCGAACTGAAGATTACGCTCGATACGCAGAAACTTGCAGCCTATCATCTCGGCCCTTTGGCGATAGCCCGGGCACTCCAAACGAGTAACCAGCGCCTGCAGGCCGGATCGTTCGCCGAGGGCAACCAGGAATTCGCGGTGGAAGCGGGAAGTTTTCTCCAAAGCGCAGAGGAAGCGCGAAAGATCGTGGTTGCCGTCCAAAGTGGCCGTCCGGTGTATCTCGGGGATGTGGCCACAGTAACAGACGGTCCGGAAGAACCCACGGATTATGTCTATTTCGGAACGGGAGGAGCCGCAAACGGTTCGGGAGGGACATATCCGGCAGTTACACTGACAGTGGCAAAGCGCAAGGGAGCCAACGCAACAAATGTTTCACAAGATGTGCTGGCGAAAATCGATTCCCTGCGCGGATACGTGATCCCAACCGATCTGCAAGTCACGGTCACGAGAAACTACGGCCAGACCGCCAAGCACAAATCGGATGAACTTCTGAAACACCTTTTCCTCGCAACCATCTCTGTGACGATCCTTGTTGGTTTGGCGCTAGGATGGCGTGAATCTGGCGTCGTGCTGCTGGCCATTCCCGTTACCTTGGCGCTTACGCTGTTCATCTTTTATGCCTACGGCTACACGCTGAACCGGGTAACGCTCTTCGCGCTGATATTTTCCATAGGCATTCTTGTGGACGATGCGATTGTCGTAGTCGAAAACATCGTGCGACATTTTCGTTTGCCGGAAAGTCAGGGCCGATCTTGGAGCGATGTGGCGGTCGAAGCTGTGGACGAGGTCGGAAATCCGACGATCCTGGCGACCTTTGCAGTAATTGCGGCGATTCTACCCATGGCGTTTGTGCGCGGGCTGATGGGCCCGTACATGCGACCAATTCCGGTAGGCGCCTCTGCAGCCATGTTGTTTTCACTTATGGTCGCATTTGTCGTTTCGCCATGGGCTGCGCTGCGATTGTTGCGTGGGCATACCGGAAAACATACCGAAGGTGAAGCGGAAGGTGGAACTACGAAGTTCTACCGCAAATTGATGGGTGGACTGATTCAGAACTGGCGGAAGCGCTGGGCATTTCTTGCGACGGTGGTGGTGCTCTTGTTGCTGGCCTGCTCGCTGGTCGCCTTCAAGGCCGTACGCGTCAAGATGCTGCCGTTCGATAACAAAAGCGAATTCCAAGTGATCGTGGATATGCCGGAGGGTACACCGCTTGAACGCACGCTTGCGGTAGAACAGGAGATCGGCGCATTCCTCCACACCTACCCGGAGGTGGTGAACTACCAAACCTATGCCGGGACGTCCGGGCCATACAACTTTAACGGACTAGTACGGCACTATTATCTGCGCAGAGGCGCGAATCAGGGCGACATCCAGGTGAATTTGCGGTCGATCGACGAACGCAAACGCCAGAGCCACGAAATCGCCAAAGAAATGCGCGGGCCGATTCAGGAGATTGCGAAGAAATGGAACGCGCGCGTGAAAGTGGCGGAAGTTCCGCCAGGACCTCCGGTGGTGTCAACGCTGGTAGCGGAGGTGTACGGGCCGGATTATCAGCGGCAAATCGAAGTGGCGCGGCAGATCCGCAAGATTTTCGAGGACACGCCGGGGGTAGTGGATGTGGACTGGTATGTCGTGGCGGACCAGGAGAAACTCGATTTTCAGGTGCAGCAGGATAAAGCGGCGATGCGGGGAATTTCAGCGGAAGAGGTTTCTCAATCGGTGGCAATGGCCGTTGGCGGATCACAAGTTGGGTTGATGCACAAACCCCGTGAACGCGAGGATGTACCGATACGCGTTCAACTGTCGCGCGAAAGCCGATCAAATGGCGAGGCGTTGCGCGGTTTGTATCTCAATTCGCCCGATGGAGCGATGGTGCCACTCGGTGAATTAGCAAAAGTTCAGGAAGCGACGATCGACAAGAACATCTACAGAAAAAATCAACGCGAAGTGGTTTACGTAACGGCAGATGTGGCTGGAGCCGAAGAGAGCCCCGTCTACGCTATTGGCACGCTAGGGAAAAAGATTGATGCGCTGAAAATCCCCGAGGGTTACGGGATCGAGCAATTCACAGCCATTCAGCCACCTGATGCGAAAAAGCTCGCCGTGAAGTGGGATGGCGAGTGGCACATCACCTATGAAGTCTTCCGCGATCTTGGATTGGCTTTCGCGGCGGTATTAGTTCTGATCTACGTGTTAGTGGTGGGCTGGTTCGGATCCTTCAAGACCCCACTTGTCATAATGGCACCGATTCCGTTGACCCTGGTCGGCATTTTGCCGGCGCACGCGGCGATGGGCGCATTCTTCACGGCAACCTCCATGATCGGATTCATCGCAGGTGCTGGAATCATCGTCAGAAACTCAATCATCCTCGTGGACTTCATCAAACTGCGGCGAGAGCAAGGCATGCCCCTCGAGGAAGCGGTCGTGGATGCGGGTGCGGTGAGATTTCGGCCGATGCTGCTGACCGCAGCAGCAGTCGTTGTGGGCGCAGGAGTGATTCTGTTCGACCCAATCTTTCAAGGACTGGCCATCTCCTTGATGGCGGGAGAAGTAGCGTCAACTTTACTTTCAAGAGTTGCGGTTCCGGTTCTCTATTATATGAGTGAGCGAGGTGGCAAATGACAATCGAACGTTACATCCGCATCATCGCAGGAACATTTGTGCTGGCGTCGTTGGCACTCGGAATCTGGGTGAATCATAACTGGTATTGGTTTACAGCGTTCGTCGGGGCGAACCTTCTACAATCGGGCCTCACACGTTGGTGTCTGATGGAAGATATTCTCCGGAGATTCGGCCTTGGTGCGGCGTCACGCTGAGACGGAAGACCACTTAGTGGCTGGCTCTGCGCAGCGGAAAGTCCCCCTGAAACAATGGCCAATTGAATTCTTCAAACCTTCAGTTCAAGTCTATGACCTGGATTGTGACCAGAATGCGCCCGACAGGTGCAGGACGCGCTTTTGATGCTTGGCGCAAACTCCGAGACAACTCCGAAACAGTATCCCTTGGGGACTCAACTTTAGACCGTTACCTTATTAATCTGTCGTGATTAGGCTTGA
>CAVUHB010000012.1:0-89341 GCA_963741165.1 Candidatus Acidiferrales bacterium
TATCTCTGTCCGGCCGCCACTGACGGTCTAACTCGTACCCCAGGGGGAATGTCTCAAAAATTCGCCACTTTGTTCGGAGTAGAGCAAGGGGATATCGATCAGATGAACGCCAGCGTCCCAGGTGGCTCGCCTGTAATTTTCCCCAAGACGCAGGAACTTCACTAATCGCGATGTTGATTTCTGATCTGTTCTCATTGATGCAGGACCGTTCAGTCGTCTGAAAATCTTTTTGACGGCACTGAGCTCTCATTGCGCAGTGGACTATCATCCCGGTCAGAATGACCGCATTTTTACTCAGCTCAGCTGGGCCGAGTCCAGGGACCAATACATCAATCGCACGCTGCGCGGATTCGCAGGCCCTGGAAACTTCACAACTCCCGTCTTTCAAGTCAGTTTCCTGCATACGTTTACTCCGACATCTTCAAACGAGTTTCGCGTCGGGTATGTTGGCAGCGAAGGCGGCATAAAAGTACCGCTGCCGGGGGTGCCACTTGTCGGCATGAATGTGCTGGGCTTTGGCGCTAACCTCGGCGATCCGGGACGCACCAAGGAAAACATTCTAATTTTCAATGAAATGTTCTCCACTCTTCATGGCAAACACAGCTTTAAATTCGGCGGAGAACTGCGTCGTAATCTTGAAAGCAATGAAGTAGATGTAGGCCGCCCTTCGTATTCGTTCTTCGATTCTCTTTTCTTCGCCATTGATGCTCCGTATAGCGAAAGCGCCGGCATAGATCCCGGTTTTTCCGGCAACACTCCGGCCCACCTGGAAACCAATCTGCGTCATTGGCGGAACTGGAATATCGGAGCTTTTATCAAGGATGATTGGAAAGTTTCGCGGCGGCTCACTTTAAATCTGGGACTCCGCTACGACGTTTATACCGACGTAACGGAAGCCAATGGTTTGGCTGCCAGTTTCCGGCTAGGGCCGGGCGCAGATTTCATCGATGACATAACTACAGGTGCAGGACGGGTCAAAGCCGCGAGCCAGCCTTGCCCCGGTGATCCGCGGGCCACACTTGCCGGGGAGTGCGGCCCCGGGGGCTTTGCCGCTACGCCGAGTCTTGGTCGCGGCGATCACAATAATTTTGGTCCACGGGTGGGTTTTGCCTGGGATGTATTCGGCAATGGCAAAACCTCGTTGCGTGGTGGATATGCAATCTCCTATCAAGCTACGCTGCAACAGCGGCTCGACCTTACGCGCTGGAATCTTCCGTTCTATTCTGTGAATAGAATTACTAATTTTCTGGATGGCAATCCCAACGCAACTGTTGTCTACGGTCCCGTGGATGGAGGGAAGCCCACTTTTCTCGGAGCCGCTCCGCCCGCACAACATTCTGGAACAGGAGCGCAGGCGACGGGAAGATATCTCAGGCTGGGATCCGGCCAACCCGCAGACGTCACTTTTAAACGCCATCATTTTTCCCGATGCGCAGCACGATCCCTATGTGGAAAATTGGTTTGTTGGCGTCCAGCGAGAGCTTGTTCCCAAGCTCACCGTGGAAATAAATTACGTGGGCACCGCTGGGCACAAACTCTTCCGCGCGGAAAACGTGAATCGCATCCCGGGGGGCCGGCTGCCGGAAGGCGTCTGTATCACCGACAACTTCGGCCGCAAGCTTTGCAGCCAGATCGACAGCGCCTCGGCCGCTAATGGGCTGGTGCTCAACCCGGATGGAAGATTCTTGAATCCCAACTATGGTGCGTTGCGGGTTTGGGAAAACTCCGGCAGCTCCTCGTATAACGCTCTGCAAATTTCTGTGAACAAGCAACTCGCTCATGGCCTTCAGTTCAACTTGAATTACACCTACAGTCACTCAATAGACGACGGGTCGAGTTGGTCAACCGCCACCGTAAACGGCGCGGCCGCCGGCGACGCATATACTACCGATCAGACGCAACCAGATCTCGACAGGGGAAATTCCGTTTTCGATGTTCGACACCGCCTGACGTTTAACTACATCTGGGAGATACCATTTTTCGCGAGCCGCAATAATTTCGTCGGCGTACTGCTACGCGGATGGCAGTTAAATGGTATTTGGTCCTTCCAGACTGGCACGCACTGGTCACCTTACAATCCCGCGCCGGCAGTCTTACAACCTCGTGAGGGTTTTCCTCTGGCCTGTGAATCTGCTTCGTTTGATCCTGCGAATTGCGTCAACATCGGCGGGGACTACAACTTCGACGGCGAATCCAATGATCGCCCCAACGCGGCCGCCAACAATTTTCATCCCACGCATTCTCAGTGGGCCGATGGCTTTAATTTGCCCGAAAACTTTTTCACCGCGCCCTGTCTGGGCTGTGTTGGAAATCTTGGTAGAAATGCGTTCGTCGGCCCGGGCTTTTGGCAGGCGGATATTTCGATCTTCAGGAATTTCAGGCTTTCGGACAGGCTCAGTCTGAAATTCCGCGCGGAAGCCTTTAACGTCTTTAACCATACGAATTTCTTGATCGGCAACAACAGAGCCCTGCATGATCCTGTGTTTGGACAGGCTGGCGGCACCGCTCCGCCGCGGAACCTGCAGTTCGGCTTAAAACTGATCTTTTAGATGACGGCCAAACTATGATGATGTAAATTACTGAAACTCGCCGAACTCGGTCGCCCGCTCCGTCAGATCTGAGTAAGCTTGCTAATCTTCCAGGCTTCAATCGCTGCTTTTCCCTAAACAAATAGAAATGCAATAAATACATTTGAGTGCGATCGTTCAGAATTATTTGCTTAAAGTGCTGAAGTTTTGAAATCTGGGAGGAAACGTAAACAAAATTCCAACGGATTGTTTACCTTTGCTCTTTTGTAGAGGATTCTTTCGTGCACCCGGTAGTATCCTGACAGGCAGGAGAATCCAGAAAAAACCATTCCACGGTTGTGGGCGCACCTACGACCGTTTTTATCACACCAATCGCATCCAGGGCCAAAAAGCGACCCTCGCAAAACTGCTAAACCGTTTGCAATCAAAAGTTATGATGGCGCGCCCGGGGCGATTCGAACGCCCGACCTCTTGCTTCGGAGGCAAGCGCTCTATCCAGCTGAGCTACGGGCGCGCAGTGGATCTACTCTGCTTGCAACTCCTTTATTTTAGCTTGTCCTTCCTACCTCCGCCACTCTTTCTCCGCTCTCGCCTACTTGCCGTACCAGCCGCCCCTACCCCTTCGACCGGTTCCGGATATCCCTGGCCAGTTTCTCGATCTCTTCCGCTTTCTTCAACATCGTTAACGAGAGCACTTTGCTCGAATCCGTCTTGTCCACTTCCGCTTTCAATTCCGTCGCCAGTTTATACAGTTGGTCCACTTTCTTCTTAATGTCCTTTTCATTCTCTTCCAAGGCCCGTTTTTCGGGCGAGGGCATATCCGGATTGTCGGGGACAGTCGTCTGCCCGGGTGTCGGTCGCTTGCTCTCCATTTCCTTAGGGATCTGTGCCGCCTGCAGCGAAGCCCACAAGCTCGTCGCCGCTCCCGACACCACTACCCCTCTCAAGAACCCTCTTCGCGTATCCATACTGGTGTCCTCCTCTGGCCCCTCGACAGATCGCTTTAATCCCTACACGACCTGCATCCGATTCCCACCGATGCTATACTCACCCTCCGGCACTCGATATGTCCAACTACTTTGCGAAATTTCCCGAATTCACCGTTGCAAACTTATTCCATCTCCTTCTTATCTTCCTAGTCGCCCTGCTTCTCAACCGTCTGCTCCGCGTCCTCTCTAAGCTCATTATAAAGCCGGCCACCACGCAGACCCGCGCCGCACAGGCCCGTGAACAGCAAACGCGTACGCTCTCCGGTGTCGTTTTCAGCGCTGGCAGAAAAATCGTATGGGCGGTCGCGCTGCTCACTGCCGCGCAGGAATTCGGCATCAATGTCACGCCCGTTGCTGCCCTTGCCGGGCTTGCCAGCCTTGCAGTTGGCTTCGGCGCGCAGAATCTGGTGCGCGACATCATCACCGGATTTTATATTATCCTCGAAGATCAATACGTCGTGGGAGACACCATTCAGGTTTCCGACACTCTCGGCCGCGTCGAACACCTCACGCTGCGCCGCACCGTCGTCCGCGACCCGCGGGGCGCACTCGTCACCCTTTCTAATGGAGACATCCGCACGGTCGCCAATCTCAGCCGCGACTGGTCTCAGACCTTTGTCGACGTCAGCGTCTCTCCTCTCGTTCCACAGGAAAAAACGCTGCAAACGCTCGAAGCCGCCGTCGCCGGTCTTCGCAGTGATGCCTCCTGGTCGCAGGCGCTCGTCGATGGGCCTCGCATTCTCGGCCTGCAATCTTACGATCAGAACACTTCGACGGTTCGCATCCAAGTTCGCACTGCACCGTCCCGTCAGGATGATGTCGCGCGCGAACTTCGCCGCCGCATTCAACTAGAGTTTCAGAAGCAGGGTATCCCCTTGACCAGCGTTCAACGACTGGAACTGGTGAATCCGGGGGCACGGGAAAATGTCACACCCGCACCGCCTGCTTCCGCATAAGGAGAGACCTCTATGTCACAAGTTACGTACGATGAAGTAAACTTGATGCTCCGGCTCTATGATCTTCGCCGGGAATCTCGTCTCCGCGAAGCGCGCGCCTGGTTTGTTGAAAACTTCCGTGCCGCTACTCCGGAAGAATTGATGCAGAAATATCCCCAGGGCAGCCAGGAAAATACCTATATCCGCATGGTCATCAGTTACTGGGATATGGTCGCCAGCATCGTCAATCGCAATCTCATCAACGATGAACTTTTCTTCGAGAACAATGGCGAAATCTGGGTTGTGTGGGATCGCATGCGTTCCGTCGTGCCGAGTTGGCGGGCCGCCTTCCGGAACCCTCTGCTTTTTTCAGGAATTGAGGAGACCTGCAAGCGCCTGGAAGCGTGGCGTGAAAAACGCGCTCCCGGTTCCAGTTCGGCGATGCGCGCCATCATGGAGCAGCGCCGCGACAAGTAGCCAGCAACCTGGCAGGTTCATTGACTTAAGAATCTTTTCTCTTTCAGTTAGCGGCGCAAGGCCGGTGACCCGTTGGCCCTCGACTTACCGATCAATGCCGTCTCGTCGATACTTGGCTGCCCCAGGCGTACTCACTTTCTCCCGGTTCTCTTGTGCCTGGTACAGCACTTTGTCTGCCTGATTGATAATTTCATCGACGTCGTGGCCGAGAAACTCGCAGGAGAGCGCGATCCCCACACTCATGGTCACCGTAAGCGAATTATCATGCACCACAATGGGCATGGAGCGGATCATATTCCGCAGCTATTCTGCCCGTGACGGTACGCTTGCCGGATCGCATTTGTTTAGTGCCGTGTCGATTCAAAGCAGTGCGTACTCTTCCGGTTCACTTCCGCTCATCGTGTTTGTTGGAACTTGCCCGCTACTTTCAGTCGTCGCCACAAAACCGTTCGGCGTCTTCACTAGTCCACAATGGCCTGGTATGCCAAGGTATGCACCTGGCGATCCAGAGCTAAACCGCCGGTAGGATGCAGTTGTCCCATGAAGACCACAATCATCTCTTCTTTGGGATCGATCGAAAACGCCGTGTAAAAAAATCCGCCCCATCCATATTCTCCTGTGGATCCCAATTCATGCAGTGGCGTTTTCACTCCCTCTACGCCAAAGCCGAGGCCAAATCCCTCGTCGGGTGCGATTTTCCCCAATTGATCGTGGCTCATCAATTCTACTGATTTCCTGCTCAGTAATCGTTTCTCTCCCAGTTTCCCACCATTCAAAATCATCTGACAGAAGCGCGCGTAATCACCCGCCGTCGAGGTCAGTCCCGCCCCTCCCGCGAACAATTTTTTCGCACCCTTATACGGATAGTCGGCGGAATACACCATCGAGCCTTCCACGATCGGTGTGTCGGGAAAACGCATCAGTCCCTTGCCGTCATAATATGTGTATGCCGTCGCCAGGCGATCCAGCTTATTCTCTGGCAGAAAGAAATAGGTGTCCTTCATCCCCAGCGGTTGAAAAATGCGCACACGAAAAAATTCGTCGAGCGACTGCCCCGACACTACTTCCACCAATCGTCCCAGGACGTCCACGCCCAAGCTGTACTCAAACTTTTCACCAGGGCTGAACAGCAACGGCAGCGTCGCCAATCTTTTTACGTTATCTTCAATCGTGCCGTCGTACGGCAAGATTCCGTGCGCCACGTTGGCGTC
This sequence comes from Candidatus Acidiferrales bacterium, assembly GCA_963741165.1. Taxonomy (GTDB): domain Bacteria; phylum Acidobacteriota; class Terriglobia; order Acidiferrales; family UBA7541; genus Acidiferrum. Next base: position 6,141 of record CAVUHB010000012.1, read on the forward strand.
TTTGTACATCTGCCCCAAATCCGAGTTCCAATGATACGTCAGTCCCGATGTATGCGTCAGCAAGTCCCGGATCGTGATCTCTCTTTTTGCCGGAATCGTGTGCGTCGTTCCGGTTTCTGATTTGACGAGCACCTTCGGATTCTTAAATTCCGGTATGTATTTTGAGATCGGATCGTCGAGCATGAACTTGCCTTCTTCATACAGAATCATTACCGCCGTACTGGTGATCGGCTTCGTCATGGAACAGATTCGGAATATCGAGTCCTGCCGCATCGGCTTTCCCGCTTCAAGGTCGCTCATTCCCTGAGCCTTGATCCATGTCACTTGACCGTGCCGCATCACCAGCGTCACTGCTCCTGCAATTCGCTTTTCATCGATGTCTTTTTGCACTGTCGCCGAGATCCGATCCAATCGCTCCGCGGAGAGCCCCACACTTTCTGGTTTAGCCGTCGGTAACTCCTGCGCCCGCACAACTCCCGACAGCATCAGCAAGCACATCAGTAGGTAAACATCCGTTGCGCGCAAAATCACTTTGCCGATTCTCATCACGGACTTGCCTCCACTCGCCTTTGACCCGCCTGCTCGCCTCGATTCTCTAGATGTTACTCTCGAACTGGATGTATTTCTTCTGTTTGCTTCGCCTTCCTAAAAGCGTCAGCTTCGTATGGCCCCTGCCGTAGCTATAGGTCGCAACGAAAATGGGCGAGAATCCATCCCCGCTCTTTTTTATTTTTTCCCTGTTTCGCTCAATCCGCAGCCACTCCTATGCCGCCATCGGCCTTGATTGTTTCTATTTTCAGCCTAGTCCCTTCGCCAAGACCGCTCCGTAGTTCGGAGCTGCCTTATAGAAATGCTGCAGCTGCAGTCCTGAGCCCGCTTCGGCGCTCCCATTGCCGACGGCCATGCTGCCCAAACCGTCGGCGCCGTCACACGCAATGGAAAATCTCACTCCCGCGTCAACCAGGCCTTCCTGTCGAACCTCCACCCCCCTGAAAAATAATTTGCATCTTTTCTGTTCCGCACATACTCTAGCGCTCCCAGGTCAATCGAGGAGGAGTATATGATTTTTGGCGGGACCGTGTTTACTTTCGTTCACGTTGCCCTGAGTCTGATTGGAATCTTGGCTGGCTTCATCGCCCTGATTGGCTGGCTCACTTCCAAGTCACTTCCCGGGTGGAACGCCATTTTTCTGATAACCACCGCGCTCACGAGCATTACAGGTTTCTTGTTTCCCTCTCACAAGTTCTTGCCCTCTCACGCGTTTGGGCTTATTTCCCTGGTGGCGCTCGCGCTGGCCTTCCCCGCGCTGTCTGTCTATCACCTCGCGGGTTCGTGGCGTCGCATCTACGTCATCACCGCGATTATCGCACTGTACCTGAACGTTTTCGTCTTGATCGCGCAACTCTTCGGAAAAGTGCCGGCGCTCAAGGCCCTTGCTCCCACGCAGAAAGAGCCGCCCTTCCTCGTTTCTCAACTGGTAGTTCTAATCCTTTTTGTTGCAATTGGCACTTTGGCCATCAAGCGTTCTCGGCTCGACGCTGTTCGCGCTGCCTGATTCGCAGCGAGCCCACTTCTACCAGATTGACCGCGGGAGGGAAGAGTTGCCCCTTCCGTTGTCATCCAATCAATTCCGTTCAACATTCCTTCGTTTTCAGTCCCAGTGAAGCCGCCAAATAAAATGAAAATCAAAGGAGCGCTCCATGACCGATGCAAAGATTATTGTTCTCGAACCTAGAACACAAGCCTTCATCGACGCCGTAAATTCCTCCGGTGGCAAACCGCTGTACGAACTTTCCTACCTCGATGCACGGAACGTTTTAGAAACTGCGCAGTCCTCCGCCTCCGTCAACAAGCTTCCCGTCGACGTGGAAGAGCACACTCTGCCCATCGGCCCCAGTAACGCCGTCTCCGTCACCATCTTCAAGCCGATCAAATCGCCCGGCTTGCTCCCTGTCGTCATGTATTTCCACGGTGGCGGGTGGATTCTGGGCAGCAAACGCACCCACGACCGCCTCCTTCGCGATCTTGTGAATGCAACCAAGGCCGCGTTCGTCTTCGTGAATTACACGCCATCGCCGGAGGCGCAGTTCCCCGTACCCATTGAGGAAGGCTACTCCGCAACGAAGTACATCGCCGAACATGGCATGGATTTTGGGCTCGATGGCTCGCGCTTGGCCCTGGCAGGAGACAGCGTCGGGGGCAACATGACCGCCGTCGTCGCGCTGCTCGCGAAAGAGCGCAAGGGACCATCTATCCGCTACCAGGTTATGTTTTATCCGGTTACCGATTCCAGTTTTTCTCAGAGCTCGTATGAGGAATTTGCCGACGGCCCGTGGCTCAGCCGAAAAACGATGGCATGGATGTGGGATGCCTACGCTCCGAATAAGGAAGAACGCAAGAAGCACACCGCCGCGCCGCTCAACGCAACCCTCGAACAGTTGAAGGGTCTGCCGCCTGCACTACTCATGGTCGATGAGAACGATATTCTCCGCGATGAAGGCGAAGCCTACGCCAGAAAGTTGATTCAAGCGGGCGTCGAGGTTACCGCCGTGCGCGTCCTCGCCACTTTCCACGATTTTGCATTGCTCAATGACATCGCAGACACGCCCGCCACTAGAGCAGCAATTGGGCTGGCCAGCGAAAAGTTAGCCGCAGCTCTGGGCTCGGAGGCCAAATCCGCCACCACCTCCCCCTGATCCTGCATTTAACGCGTAGGGGTGCAGGTTTGATTCACCCCATGTCGGCAATTTCACAATCTATACGCAACTGGAGTGTGCCGCCTCGACGCAGCGTACCCCTCCCTCACCTTTGCACCTTCGTGGTGGAAACTCGTCAGTTGATCCCTTGTATTCGCAAACTCACCAACTGGTCGATCGTCAAATCTTTTATCCCATGTGAGCGCATGCTGGTGATGAATTCCGGCGTCACTCCGTGAATCCGCATTGCCACCAATTGGTCGGGGTCTGGATGCTTGTACCCTAATCCCTGGATCTTATCGATAAATTCCGGCGTCACGCCGTGTATCCGGAACGCGATCAACTTCTCCATGTCCACATGGTTGTACCCTTCCTGTTCTAGCTGTTTCATCCACTCCGGGGTCACTCCATGAATGCGCATGGCCACCAGAGTATCCTCGTCGGGATCATATCCGGCCTGTTTCACGAACTGCACCATCTCTGGCGACACGCCATGAATCTTGAACGCCACCAACTTGTCCGAATCGGTGGCCGGCAATCCCGCTGAGCGCAGCGCGTGAATAAACGCGGGGTCAACGCCGAATATCCGGAAGGCAATCAATTTGTCAGTATCCAAGCCCTGCAACTTCTCGTTCTTCATTTCCTTCGCGAAGTTCACGCTCACGTCCATCACCGCCATGGTGAACTGCCGTTCTTCGTCCACTCCGCCAAATCCAAGTGCTTTTAACTCCCCTGCGTATTTCCCGTCCGCAGTAAAATGAAAAAAACCGGCACCTTCCCCGTTTTCAATGAGCCCCTCGCAGTCGAACCGCCCCGCGTCACGCGTGATCGTAAACTTCACGTCTTGTTTGCCGGGCTTTGAAAGATCGAGTCCGACGAAAACACCCAGCGGCCAACCGGATTCTTGATGCGAACTTCCCCCATGGCGGTGCTCGATCAGTCCGAACTCCACCTTCCCCGGTGCTTCCGAGCGGTGCAGTGTCCAATCCCCCTTGCGATCTTCCGCCGCCCGCGAAATCAATCCGCCCACCAGCGCGATGACTACCAACACGTACACCTGTAGAGCTTCTCGGCGATTCATCTCCGATCTCCTTTTCCCGATCTGATTTTTGCTACGCTTTGGGTTTACTAGTTATTGTTTTACTTCTTCCAGCACTCCCGCCTGCTTCAGCCCGATCAACTGCTCCATCGTCAAGTCCTTGAATCCGTGGCTGCGCGCCTTCTCGATGAACTCTGGCGTCACGCCCATCACTTTTGCGCCTATCGCATCATCCACGCTCAATTTGAATCCCGCCGCCTGCATCTTGCTCAGATATTCGGCGTCGATTCCCTGCACTTTCATGCCAACCAGTTCGTCCGCATCAGGATGCAAGCCCAGCGCGTTGATGCTCCTCACATAGTCCGGCGTCACGCCTTGAATTTTCATTCCCATCAACTCTTCTGTATCGACTTTCGGATCTATTTTTCGCATTTCGCGCACATATTCGGGTGTGATTCCCTGGATCTTCATGTCAACAATCTCGCTCGCGTCAACTCTCAGTCCCAGTTCCTGAAATTGCTTTACGTATTCCGGAGTTACGCCCTGGATCTTCATCCCGATCAGGTCGTCCATCTCCAGGTTTTGTCCCATGGCCGCTCTCATCTCCTTCACATATTCCGCGGTCACGCCCTGAATCTTCATTCCTACCAGCTCGTCGGCGTCGGGTTTCATTCCCAAATCGCGTATCGATTTCACATATTCCGGCGTGACTCCTTGAATCTTCAGCGCAATGATTTGATCAACCGTCAAATTCTCCAGTCCCGCCGCTTTCATCCCCTCGATGTAACTCGACGCGCTTTGACCGATCGCAGGTGCATTCGCCACCTGTGGTGTCACGAACGGCATCGCCTTTGCTGCGGGAACAGGTGCTGCTATGCGCGCTGCCACCGGTACCGGCGCCGTTGCTACAGTCGGTTCAGCCACCGGTGTCGGCGCAACTGCGGGGTGTATGGCGATGGGCGCCTTCGGAACATTTGCCGCTATCTCAGGTTCCACCGCTTTCGGTGTAACCGCTGCACTCGGCGCCACCGGCGTTTGCGCATGGACATTCCGGGCTACGCCTACAAACGCCAAGCCCGCCATCAACGAAGCTGACAGGCACAACAATCCCAACGACAAATCTGCTCCTCGCATCGTTTCGCCTTCCTTCACCATCCCCAACAATCGCGCAACTCTCGCGGTCAACGGACGGCTGTTTGCCGCCAACATCAGTCGCGGCGACATCCGCGATTCCGCCATCCTTGCCAGTGCGTGCGCGTAGGTCAGGGGGTTGCCACACACTTCCACCGCCATGTCGTCGCAACAATTTTCTCGTTCTTCGCGAATCTTTTTATTCAGCCACCACACTCCGGGGTGGTAGAACAGTAGTGTCTCCACGCCGATCTGGAACAGATTCACCAGCGTGTCATATCGCTTGATGTGCGCCAGTTCGTGTGCAATCACCGAAGAAAGTTGTGCCTCGCTCAATCCCGTCAACGCGGTTACTGGCAGCATAACCACGGGCCGCAGCCATCCCGCCACCGCGGGCGCATCCAGCCGGTTGCACTCATAGAAATTCACCAGCCGTTGCAGACCCATTTTCTTTTGCAGTGTCAGGCAGAATTCCCGCATGTGTTCGCCGACAAATCTCGATTCCTTGCGCCGTAACCTCTCCACCATCAACACACCGCCTGCTGAACGAAGCCCCAGCAGCATCACTCCCGCGAACCAGATCTCTACCAGCCATAGAAAATATCCCGGCACACCATCCGTCACCGGCGCATATGTTGCTTTCGCCGCGAATTTCGCTGGATTCGCGGTCACAATTGTCGTCGGTCCGGCTTCCGCTCTCACGGAATTCATCGCGACCGTGCCATCCCTCTCCTGCCCCTGAAGCGTCAAGTACGTCAGCCCGGGCGTCACCGCCATCATCACCAGCATCGCCAGTCCCATCGCGTAACGCGACGCTGCGCTCCGGCAGAACGCCATCGCCGCATACGCCAGTGCGGCAAACGCCGTTCCCTGCCACAGAAAATGCAGCAACGTTAGCGCCATCAATCGCATCGTGGTCGGTGATAGAAGGTGGCTCAGGAAGTTCATCGCATTTTCCTTTCGTAGTCCTTTAGCAAACGCCGTAACTCTTCCATCTCTTCTTTCGTCGCCTTGTGCCCGGCGAGTGCGTGCATCATTAGTTCGCTTGCCGATCCGTCAAACACGCGTTCCAGCACGTCGAGTGCAAACTGCTGCTTGGTCTTTTCCGCCGGCTCCACTGCTTCATATACGTGCGCGCGCTGCTGTTCGTTCCGCCTTACCGCGCCTTTCGCCGTCATAATCTGCATAAGCTTTAAGACGCCGGTGTAGCCCATCGGTCGCTTCGCATTCAATTGTTCGTGGACTTCCCGCACCGTGCTCGGCCCGCGTTCCCAGAGCACTTGCAAGATTTCCAGCTCCGAAGCCGTCGGTTTTTGCTGTGAGTGTGTGGCCATGCCTGCACACTACTACGAAACAATTCGTAGTGTCAACGAAATTCTTCGTACTTGTCTGTGTTTCATCCCTGCGGAAGGAACTGTTGGAATTCTTTGGAGAACTGGGAAGTGCCGAACGACGACGGTACGGGCCTCTGTTTTTAGTAGCTACTGCCTCGGCAGCGACTGCTGCAAGGCGATCAAATTTTGCGGCACCACGCGAATCACTCCACGGCGCGGGCTATCAATGTCTGAAATCATAAAAAACGCGATGCTAAGAATGATCGGCAGCACCAGGAATCGGAGAAAACTGTTGCTTGTGGAGTGCGTTCCATATCCCACCAAAAAATTCGAGCAGATGGCTATTAGCACCATCAGGATCCAGGCACCCGCGGGAATTCGGTTCCACCACGCGGCCTGCGTGTACCCTTGCGAATTCAGCACATCATTCATTCCCGAAGCAATCAACGCGGCAACCGTCGTTGGTTCCGACTTGACCGGCGAGTTCAGAGCGGCCCACAACTTTGCCTGCAAGTCCGCGGTGCGTTGATTGATCTGTGGCAGCTCAGAAAAACTCGCCTGGTAAAACAGAATCCTCTCGTTCAAATACTCTCTGAGTAACTTCCGTACCGTCGCGGCGTCGTCCGCGGGCAGCAGGTCTGCACGAACCCATTCCGTGCCGATCGCGTTTGCTTCTGCCTCTTCATAGTTCTTGCGCTGATCGTACCGTCCGATCGCCATCGAAAAACTGAATCCGATGATCAAGCCCAGCAGCGTTAGTGTTGCCGTCACGACCATGTCGCGGTCTTCCTGTGCCTTGTCGTCGATATTCGTTTGCCGCCGACGGAAATAACCGCCCACTTGCGCGGAGATCCACATCGTCGCGAAAGACGCCAGCAATACCACAATGGGTGATCTAAGTAGTCTGTCCATGGCAGTTGCCAGATATTATCATGCGTTGGGCAGCCGGAACGCGTCTCCAGACAAACAATCCGATCGCCGTTCGCAAATGGCTCTTACTGAATTTTGCTGGAATTGTTTTGGAGGCGCGGGTGGGAATCGAACCCACGCATAAAGGTTTTGCAGACCTCTCCCTTACCACTTGGGTACCGCGCCTCAACCTTACAAGTATAGCGAAAATTTCATTGCTCTGTCAGTCGGCCCCGTTTCCCTTACTGTACGGCCGCCCGATATGTTTCCTTGCCGCCCATTACCGTTCTTAATACGCGCGTCTTCAATATCTGCTCGGGTGCACTGGCCAAAATGTCGTCAGACAGCACCACGAAGTCTGCCAGCTTGCCTGGCGCCAGTGTTCCTTTCTCTTTTTCGTCGAAACTGGCGTACGCCCCGTCACGCGTAAAATGTCGCAGCGCGGCTTCCACCGAGATTCGATTTTCGGGATACCATCCTCCCTTCGGCGTGCTTTCCGGTGTCGTACGCGTCACCGCGCAATATACGCCATGCAGCACTTCCATCGAAAATACAGGGTGATCGCTGCCAAACGCCTGCACCGCCCCGGCATCGTCAAGCAGTTTAAACGCATTGGCGTGCGACGCCCGGGCCGGGCCCAGCAGTACCGCATAATTGTTCAGCGTTGTCGCGTCCGGATTTGCAAACAGCGCTTGCGTCGACGCAATCACGCCAAGCTGTTTGAATCGCGGATAATCCGCGGGCAGCGGCACTTCCACGTGCTCTACACGATGTCGCCTGCCACTAGTCCCATTCACCTTCGCGGCGTTCTCGTAGGCGTCGAGCGACATGTGGATTGCCTTGTCGCCGATGGAATGGATCATCACCTGCAAACCTTCACGGTCGTACTGCGCCACCGCGCGGTTCAGATCTTCCTGTGTCCAGAAAGCAATCCCGTTTTTCCCGTTCGTATATGGCTCAAACATCACTGCCGTCGCCGCATCCACGGTTCCATCCACCATGCCCTTCGCACAACCGAATTTCAACAGTGGCCCGCGATAGGTATCCCGTAAATGCTTGAATTCCGCTAATTGTTCTGCGGTGGCATTTTTCTCCAGCGGCACGGAAACATAGAACCGCACCTTGAACTCACCTTCTCCGAGAACACGGTCGAACGCTGCTATCTCCTTCGGTCCTAACCCCATCGATACCTCCTGGAGTGAAGTGATTCCATAGGACGCCGCTCGGTCCATTAGCCGCTTCAAATCTTCATAGCGCTGCTCCCCCGTTTCCGGAGGTATTTTTCCCGCCACCAGCTCCACCGCTCCTTCTTTCACCTCTCCGGTTGGCTTGCCCCTTAAATCGTGCTCGATCCGTCCATCCACAGGGTCCTTCGTGTCGTCGGTAATTCCCGCCAACTCCAGCGCTTTGGAATTCCCCACCCCCATATGCCCGTCACGTTCCCAGATAAACACCGGACGGTCTGACACAACCGCATCCAGATATTTTCTGTCCGGTACCTTCCCCGGAAAAATGTCGTAGCCCCAACCGCGCCCGGTGATCCACAGCTCGTTGGGGTGTTCTTTCGCGGCCTCACCCAGCTTTTTCTGCAGCTCTGCCAACGAAGTCACATTGTCGAGCTCCAAATCTCGCAGCGAAGCAAAATGCCAGTGCGCATCATTAAATCCCGGCACCACCAGCTTCCCCTTCAGATCTACCACCGCCGTTTCCGGCCCGGCCATTGCGCGCATCTCCTCATTCGTTCCCACTCCCGCGATCCGGTCGCCGCGTGTAGCGAATGCCTGGGCCACCGGCCTCGCATCATCCGCTGTCCACACTTTCGCATCAAGATAAATATGATCCGCCGCAGGCAACTTGCTCTGCGGGAAAACACCTCCCGCCGCGCAGAGACACGTCGTTGTGGCCACAAATAGCCATTTCGTGTTCATGGTTGTTCCTCGGAAAACAGGCGTTCAGCATTGCTGACACAGCCACTACTGGTTGTGCACTTGGATTGGAGCTTTAAGTGTTGATTCAAGTCGTCGGCCTGCTGCACGACTACTTCTTTTTCTTCACTGGTTCTTCAATCTGCGCTTCCCGCAGGTATCGCGCAGATTCTTCCGGCGGAGTCGGATTAATGTAAAAACCTGTTCCCCATTCAAATCCCGCCACTTTTGTCAGTTTCGGAATAATCTCAATGTGCCAGTGATAGTGATCGTTGATCTCTTCGCCGATCGGTGAAGTGTGAATCATGAAGTTATACGCGGGCCGGTCCAGTACCGCTTCGAGCCTCATCAAAGTATCCTTCATCATGTGCGCCAGGCTTGCGTACATTGAGCTCTGATTATTCTCGTAAGCCGATCCGTGCACCTTCGGCAGCAGCCACATCTCAAACGGAAACCGCGGCGCGTATGGGGCCATGGTAATGAAATGTTCGTTCTCGCCGATCACGCGCTCCCCGGTGTCGCGTTCTTGCCGGATAATGTCGCAGAAAATGCACCTTTCTTTTTCATCGTAATAATGCCAGCAGTTGTCGACTTCTTCTCGCACGCGCCGCGGCACAATTGGCAGTGCGATCAGTTGGGAATGCGGGTGTTCCAGCGAAGCTCCCGCCGCTTCTCCATGGTTCTTGAAAATCAGGACATACCGGAAACGTTTGTCATTTTTCAAATCCAGCATTCGGTCGCGATACGCCCAGAAAACATCTTCTACCGCTTTTTGCGGCAACTGCGCCAGCGTCGTCTGGTGTTGCGGCGTCTCGATAATCACTTCGTGCGCGCCAATTCCGTTCATTTTGTCGAACAGGCCTTCGCCTTCGCGGTCGAGTTCCCCTTCAATTCCCAGAGCAGGAAAACGGTTTGGCACCACGCGAATGTTCCATCCCGAAGTGTTGGCCCCGGCCCCATTACGCCCATACGCCAGAATTTCCGGCGGGGTCTTCCCTTCATTGCCCGGGCAAAACGGGCAATTCACAGGCGGTCCAGGAAATACGCTTTCGCGCAGAAAATCCATCGGGCGCTTTCCTCGTTCCGTCGAGATGATCACCCATCTCCCTGTAATCGGATCTTTACGTAACTCCGGCAAGTAGCCCTCCGAGCAATGGCCCGTCTTCTTCCCCTACGAGCTCAGCTGTAAACTCCGTATTGTACATCGACTGGGCCAAACGGGAAGTGCGCAACCGCATCTTGTTAGATTCGAGGCATTCACGGGGGGCCGGATCACCGGGCTGAGAGCCTCCTTGTGCATCCGCATAACGGCAGGCATTCCCGGTGCTTTTTCGCTCGCCACCACATCAAAACGCAGAGGGCAGTCGGCGACAGGCCACTCGCGTGAAAACTGATTCGCCCCGGCACAAACAAGTCGAGTTTCTTTCGCGTGTTGCTCAATTCCGGCAGTCCTGGCTAGCTTCTCCCCTTGGCTCACGGGCTCACTTCAACGAATGCCGGCGGCTGTCCATTGAATCTCACCTGGTCGATCGCCTTATCCACCGCACCAACACGGACATTATCGTCGGTACCAATCCGTTGAAACCCCTGCTCGACCAGTGACAACGGTTCTCGAGTCGCACATCGCCGCGATTGAACATACGTACGCGCATCGGGCCACGGCCGACAATCTCGACCGTGGCCCGCACGCAACTTTTAGCATTCTTAGAACGACTTTTCTACTTCCGTGATGCTCTCTTCCATGATCCGGATCGCACAGTCCGCCTGTTGCTGATCGATAATCAGCGGGGGGGACATGCGGATGGAATTTTCGCCGGAACCCAGCGTCAGCATTCCCCGGCGGAATGCCGCCTCCACAACCTTGTCGCGCAGATCATGCGCGCGTTCTTTCGTACGCTGATCGCGAACGTACTCCGATCCGATCATCAATCCTTTTCCGCGCACATCGCCAACAATCTTGAACCGCTTCGGCCAGTCGGCGATCTTGCTGAAGATGTAATTCCCCATTTTCTCCGCATTCACCATCAGTCCGCCTTCCACCAGGTCTAACGTTGCCATCGCAGCGGCCACGCACACCGGATTTCCTCCGTAGGTGGTGCCGTGCGAGCCGACCTTCCAGTTCATCACTTCTTCTTTTGCGATGAACGCGCTGATGGGCATGCCGCTGGCTATTCCCTTTGCGGTCAGCACGATGTCCGGAGTAATTCCCGCATGGTCATAAGCCCAGATTTTCCCCGTGCGCCCCATGCCGGTCTGCACTTCGTCGACAATCAGCATGATGCCGTGCTTATTGCAGATGCGCTGTAATTCCTGCAAGAAAAATGCCGGCGCGGGAATGAATCCGCCTTCGCCCTGAATCGGTTCCACGATAATCGCGGCCACTTCTTCCGGCGCAAACAAGCGCTTGAAAATCTGCTGTTCTAGCAGATCGATAATTTCAGTCCCACACGTTTCATTCGTGTGGCCCAGCGCGCAGCGGTACGCGTACGGATACGGAATATGTTCGATGCCACCGAGCAATGTGCCAAATCCTTTGCGCTGCGTGCTCTTCGACGCGGTCAAGGAAAGCGAGCCAAAGGTACGTCCGTGGAAACACCCGTAGAACGCCACAATCTTGTCGCGCCTGGTGTGGTAACGCGCCAACTTCATTGCTCCTTCCACCGCTTCCGTTCCGCTGTTGCCGAAGAACACCTTCCACTTGTGCGAACTCGGCATGGTCGCCACCAGTCGCTCGGCCAGCATTGGCATGTGGCGGTGATAGAAATCCGTACCCGCGATGTGGATCAATTCCGCGGCTTGCTTTTGAATCGCTTCCACAACTTTCGGATGACAATGTCCGGTGGAACAGACCGCAATGCCCGCCGCGAAGTCCAGGAAATGGTTGCCATCGGGATCCTCCACGATTGCTCCATAGGCGCGCTCGGCGACCAGTGGATAATCGCGCGTCAACGATGGCGACATAAACTTCTTGTCGTAGGCAATTACTTCCTGCCCCTTCGGTCCGGGCAACGCTGTCCTGATGTTCGGCAGTTTTACTTCTCTAAGCGATGAAACTTTGGTTTCCGTGGCTGTAATCATCATTCCTCCAAGAATCGGTGGGCGGTGGTTGATGTGGCGAAAGGGGGCGAGACTGGGCGAGAATTCAGGAAGGTGAATCCCGGAATTACGCCGGAGTTTGGGACTTAATCTACGCTATAGAGACAGGGTCGAAGATTCGCCGGTCGAAACTTGCGGGGGACACGAGGACCAACAGCTACACGACCACGCTTAAGATAGTGAAATAGCTTCATTTACGTTTCCAGCGGACGCTTCCGTCCTTCGTATCTTCAATAATTATACCACGATCTGCCAGTTCTTTACGGATACGATCGCTTGCGGCAAAGTCGCGGCTCTTGCGCGCGGCTTGGCGCTCGGCCACCAGTTTTTCGATCTCGGCGTCGCTGGTCTCGTCCGATCCACCGGGGTAGCCGAGGTTTTTGAGCTTTTCTGCATCGTTATCTTCCACGATGGCGAAGACCTTGTCGAAGTTGGCCAGAAATTCCCGTGCCGCGTGCACATCATGCTGCTGGAATTCGCCTTTATCCATGGCGATATTCGCTTCGCGCACAAGATCGTACATGGCAGCCAGAGCCTGCGCCGTGTTCAGATCGTCGGATAGCCCGACATCGAAATCCTCGGCGGCCTTGGCGATCCGCTCGGCCATTTTAGACTGCGTTCCTGTCGGGAATTTTTCGTCTTTCAAGCGCGCGGCAAAATTCCGCAAACGCACCACGGAACTGGATGCCTGTTGCAGCCCATCGAATGTGAAATTCAGCTGGCGTCGATACGGCACGCTGCACAGCGCAAATCGCAACGCGGAAGGCTTGTAGCCCCTGGCAAAGAGGTCGCGCAGCGTATAAAAATTACCTGCAGACTTCGACATCTTCTCGCCTTCCACCAGCAGATGTTCCGCGTGCATCCAGTAGCGCACAAACTGCTTCCCGGTAGCCGCTTCGCTCTGCGCAATCTCGTTCTCGTGGTGCGGGAAAGACAAATCGATGCCTCCGGTGTGAATGTCCAGCGTCTCGCCTAGATATTTCATGGCCATCGCAGAGCATTCGATGTGCCACCCGGGGCGTCCCACGCCAATCGGCGCTTCCCAGAAGTGTTCGCCGGGTTTTGGCGCCTTCCACAAGGCAAAATCCCGCGCGCTTTCCTTTTCGTAACGGTCGTTGTCCACACGTGCGTTCACTTGCATGCCGCTCAGGTCAATCTTGGAAAGCCTTCCGTAATTCTTGAATTTCGAAATGCGGTAATAGATGGAGCCTTCGCTCTGGTAGGTGTAGGTATTTTTCTGCAGCCGCTCGATCAGCTCGACCATGCTGTCGATATTATCCGTGGCGCGGATCCAGTGTTCCGGCGCTTCCACGCTCAGCGTTTTGCAATCCGCAAAAAACGCCTGGATGTACTTTTCGGTGTACTCGCGGATGCTGACGCCCGTGGCCACGGAGTTGGCGATGATGCGATCGTCCACGTCGGTCAGATTCATGACGTGGTTCATTTTGAAACCGCGCAGCTTGAGGAACCGACGTAGAACATCCTGGAAGATAAAAGTGCGAAAATTGCCAATGTGCGCGAAATCGTAGACCGTAGGCCCGCAGGTGTACATCTTCACTTCGCCGGGCGTTTGTGGAACAAAGGGTTCCACCTTGCCAGAGTAGGTGTTGTGGACGCGAATTTCGTGCATAACTGTCAGGTAAACCCCTCCGTCAGGATGCAAATGAATGATTGTATCCGAGGCCTTGCAGCCGCCGCAATGCGGCGCAAGGGCGCGGGCGAAACAAACGAGTTGGTTTATGTAGTGGCCAGCCTTGAAACTGGCATTTTTGAACTTTGCCATTTGCCGAAAAAGAGAACCGAGCGGCAGCTCAGTCACGACATGACCGAATGACGCCAGACGGCTACGCGGAATAAAGCGTCGGACCGCTGCGCCAGAGATACCCCGATGGAGAAGACCCCTTTTCCCCGCATTTTTGAGTCAAGGTGGCAGCGAAACGAATTAACCCGAAAATCTCACAAGGGATAAGAACAAATAGAAGAGGAAAAAGGTCGTTTTCTCGGGCATAACTGCGGTGTCTAGACGTAGTTAAGATCCCAGGAAAGGCGGCCTTTTCAATGACAGAATGTAACCAGACTCTCTTCCCATTTGAGGCACATTTTTCACCTCGAGGGGTGGACCAGTTCGCAGGGGATCGATTACCCACCGAGGGTGGTTCGCTGCTACTGCGCCAGGCCGAGCGCCAGATCAGTTTGCTTTGGCGCCTAGCTGCTCGTTTCACCGACTAATAGAAGCGGGAACGGATCGAGCACTGTCTGGGAGAACTGCTGGCATAGCGCCTCTACGGGCTGGCACTGGGCAATGAAGACTCGTACGATCACGAACAACTACGGCAGGATCCGCTTCTGGGAGTATTGGCTGGCAAGAGAGCTCTGGGAGAGCCGCCGGCCGGCAAGTGCACACTCAACCGATTGGAACTGACACCGGTCGTTGAGCAGGATTTGTCCTAGAACAGAAGGATAGGGGAGAAACAATTCGCGAGAGAATGTGTGGTAAGTGCAGAAGCAACACGCGGCAAGAATTGAATAAAAAGGGCACGAATTGCTTGTGCCCTTTGCTCGGGATGATAAAAATGCGTGAGAGCGTTGCAGAAATTGCAGGCGGATCAGGCGGAGGCGCCGGCGGCCCGGGCGGCTTCGATTTCGATTAGCTTGCCGCTACGGACGTCGTAGAGAAAGCCGTGGACCGGAATGGATTTGGGGACAAGAGGGTGGTTGCGAATGCGGGCCACGTCGTCTACTACGGCTTGTTTCTGGTCTTTGATTGTCAGCCATTCTATGTAATTGCCTTCGAGGGAGCCAGGACCTTTGCCAACGTCTTTGAAACCTTGCGCAGTCAGTTCGGCAGTTTCGAGGCTGGAGTTCAGGAGCTCGCGCATCACATCATTGGTGAAAAATTCCATGCCGCAATCGGTGTGATGGATGACGAAGAACTCCTGGGTGCCGAGGAGTTTGTAGCTGATGATCAAAGAGCGGATGGCGTCGTCGCTGGCGCGGCCTCCAGCATTCCGGATGACGTGGGCGTCGCCTTCGGCAAGTCCGGCGAATTTTGCAGGATCGAGGCGCGCATCCATGCAAGTGAGAATGGCGAAGCGTCGCGCAGGAGGGAGAGCGAGCTTGGCTTTTTCGCCGAAGTTGGCGCTGTAGCTTGCATTGGCTTGAAGAACTTCTGAATGAACTTTGCTCATCTGTCGGTTTCCTTTTCTGGAGCGTATTTGATGTTGTACCGTTTGTGTTCGATCGACCACCCGAAATACAAAAAGCCCACCGGCTGGGGTGGGCGGCGTGTGAATCGAGTCTAGTTTTGGAAAGAGACTAGCTGCTCGACTCCGCCCACACGGTGGCCGGACAGCAACTGCAACAGACAGAGAAAGCGTTAAGGGTTGAGGTGTGGGGATGGAGCGAGTAGTAACGGTCGGACATCAGAGCAATAGGCTACGCCGGGAGGTTTGGGGGAGTCAATCAAAAATGGGGACTCTTGGGTTGGTCTTCGTATTTGCGAGTATTCGGATACTAAGCGTGTTTTAGGATTAGAATGCGGTCCGCGCTCCGTCCCATGCCCGAATGATGCACCTCAAGAAAATCTCACTTCTAAGGGAACGTGTTGGGCGACCTCGTGAGTATCCCTTGAAAGTCCAGTCCATCGGTTCGCTGCAAACGCTCGAGATTTCCAGTCTCGTTTTCTTGTTTGTTGGTGAAAACGGAACTGGAAAAACGACGTCATTAGAAGCACTCGATTCGTATTATGGATTTGGACTGGAAAGTGGAAATCACAATTTTCCGAAAAGGACGACCGACAGTGTAACGTCGATTGCGCCGTTGGCAAGAACTTTGCGAGTATCGTTAACGAACAGAACGGGTGGCGGATCTTACCTGAGCGTCTAGATTTCTAAAGTGGCGAACCACCTAAACCAAACAGAGACTTTGGAAAGCTGTGGAGGAAAAACCTCCCCGCACAATCGCAAGGAGAATCATTTCTGTCCCTGCTACAGAATCGAATTACTCGTTCCGGGTTTTACCCCATGGACGAACCTGAGGTAGCATTGTCTCCTCAGCGCCAGCGGAGTTTTATCGTACTTCCTCATGATTTGAGGAAGGGAAACAAGAACATTTAATTCTTCATCGGCACCCATTCGTCGATTTGGTGGGCGTATCCCGGTGAACAGATTTTCTCCTTCGATGAGGGAAAAATTTAACCAATAGACTATTGCGACAGCAGGCCCTTTCAATTGGTAAGCCGATTCATGGCTGCTCCTGAGTGCGATAGGGATGCGTTACATTCTGAATTAAGTTCAACTGAAAAATAGTCAGGTTCTGGCCCTGGCAACCGGGTAGGACGCGGCCCAGGTTTGAAAGGCGCGAGCGTAGTGATAAAGTCCGAAAGCGGAATGGGAGTTCGGGGAGAGAATCAGATGAAGAGGCGGATTTTGGCGGCGGGAAGTTTCGTGATGGTGGTGTCGGGGGCGGGAATTGCGCAGGAGCGAAGCGCCGCAGAAAAGAAGCCGTTGACGCCCGAAGCGTTTCTGGAGCTTCGCGGGGTACAGGAGCCGCAAATTTCGCCGGATGGCACCAAAGTGGCGTTCGTCGTAAGCGGATTCGGAAGCGAAGAGAAGCGGACGCGGCACATCTGGGTTTACGAGAAGGATAAAAATGCTTCACGGCAATTGACGTATTCGGCGAAGTCCGAGAGTTCCCCACGATGGTCGCCCGACGGAAAGCAGTTACTGTTTTTGTCGAACCGCGATGGCGACGAGCAGCAGGTATATCTTTTGCGGATGGAAGGAGGAGAAGCGGGGCAACTGACGAAGGGAAAAGCCGGTGCGAGCGAGCCGGCATGGTCTCCGGACGGAAAATCGATCGCGTATCTGGCGCCGGATCCAAAGACAGAAGCGGAAGAAAAGAAAGAAAAAGATAAAGATGATGGGCATGTCGTGGACCGCGACGACAAGCAGGCCCGGCTTCGGGTGATCGATGTGGCCACAAAACAGGTGCGCACCCTGACGGAGCCGACCTGGAAGGTGGAAGAACTTGCCTGGATGCCGGATGGTCAAGCCATTGTGGTAAAGGCCACGGACAGGCCAGCGGTGGATCGGTTCACCGACCGGTTGTATGCCGTGAGTGTGCAGGACGCAAAACTAAAAGAGCTGCTGGCGCCGCGTGGGCCGTTTGGAAACATACGCGTATCCTCGGACGGCAGAGGGATTGCGTTTATCGGATGCCGCGACGATGGGCCGCAGCCGAGCGACCTGATGATTTTGCCGTCGGGAGTGGGATTGGCAAAAAATCTTACGGGGGCAAGCCTGGACCGGCAGATCTTGCACTATGCATGGGCGACAGGCGGATGGATTGTGGCCGTTTATGCCGACGGATTCCGCAACAAGTTCACCGGATACAACGGCGCGGGAGAGCGCAAAGAATCCGCGGAGCTGGCAACAAATCCTGGAGAATTTTCGGTGGCGGCAAGCGGCGAGATCGCGTTCGTGGGACAGACAACGACAAACATGCCAGAACTGTTCCTGCGGGATACCAGTGGCAAGACAAGTCAGGTTAGCCACGTGAATGATGACTGGAAGCAGTATGCGGTGACGGCGCCGGAATTCTACAAGTACAAATCGTTTGACGGGAAAGAGATTGAAGCGGCTTTATTGAAACCGGGGGGTTATGACGGGAAGTCCAAACTACCGGTGGTAGTGTTGGTGCATGGCGGACCGACGGGAAATTGGGAAGACAGCATCGATGCATGGGGGCAACTGCTAGTGTCGCGGGGTTATGCGGTGACGTATCCGAATATTCGCGGGTCGATCGGCTATGGACAGAAGTTTGTGGAGATCAATCGTGCGGACTGGGGTGGCGACGATTTCAAGGATGTGATGGCGGGCGTAGAAGATCTGATCGCGAAAGGATTAGCCGATCCGGATAGGTTGGGAATTGGCGGGTGGTCGTATGGCGGGTACATGTCGGAATGGGCAGTGACGCAGACGACCCGATTCAAGGCCGCGGTGGCCGGGGCGGGGATGGCGAACCTGATTTCGGAGTACGGAACGGAAGAAGATCCCGCCTATGACGAATGGTTCTGGGGAGTGCCGTATGAGAAGCCGGAGGGATTCCTGAACGCTTCGCCTTTTTTGTACGTGAAGAACGCGAAGACACCGACATTGATCTTGCAGGGGGAAGCGGATCCGATCGATCCGAAGGGACAAAGCCAAGAACTTTACCGGGGATTGAAACGGTATGGGGTAGAGAGCGAGTTTGTGCTGTATCCGCGCGAGCCCCATGGATTTCAGGAGGCAAAGCATCGGGTGGATGTGCAGAAGCGGGTGGTGGCATGGTTTGAGAAGTATCTAAATAAGTAGGAAGTGGGAAATAGTAAGGATTTAATGATTAAAAGTTGGAACTGAAGAACACGGTAAAGGGCAGTGTAATTCAGGAACACAGTCAGGAATGGCTGTGCCATGGTGCCCCCTGATGGGTGAAAAAGAATTGAATGCGGTGTACACCTCTGCCGCTATGAAGCGGCGGTACGAGGTATGGTTTTTGCGGGTTGGATTAGCAGACGGCAGCGGCGCGTGGTGGTTTCGATATTTGGTGATGAACCTAGGTCGCGGGACTGACGGCAAGGAAGCAACGGCAATGCCCGCGCAAGTGTGGGCGACGTGGTTCCCACGCAACGGAGCGCCACAAAGTTTCATACAGGGGTTTCCTCTTGAAAAATTGTCGTTAAGCCGAAGGAAGACACTCCCCTTTCATTGCCGGATTGCGGAAAGCGGGATAGAAGAAGGTCGCTGCTGGGGCAAGCTGGCTGTGGATGGGCACAGCATTTCCTGGAACTTGCGAATCAGTTCTCAGTTTGGATTTGTGCTGAGCAACAAGGGGTGGGTCGGTTTCAGTAAATCGCCGCACTCGGATGCAACATTTTCGGGCGCGATTCAATTCGATGGAATGCTGTTCAGTGGAGAGCCGATGGGATTTGGCGTCCAGGGGCACAACTGCGGGTACCGGCACCGGACATATTGGAGATGGGCACACGCCTACTTTCCCGGTGGCGAACTAAGCGCTAGCACGCTGGAAGCTCTGGTATATGATTTGCCGCTGGGAATGACATTCCGCAAAATTGTGGTATGGCACACAGGGAAACCGATTGTGCTGCGAAAGATAAATGAACGCGAAATTTTGTGCGATGGTGCGCACTTGAAATGGGCATTCAGCGGGACGGCGGCGAGCGGAGAGCATGTCGAAGCGACACTGGAAGGTCAAGCGCCGGAGCTTCACCGTTTGCCGTACAGGACGACGGATGGATCTGGAACGTTTCCTGTGGCGAATGCCAGCCTGGCGCGCGCTATGGTGAGAATTGAAGCAGCGGGCAAGGTAAGGATTCTGGAGACAGACGGCGGGGCGGTTATAGAAATGGGTGGTGTGTGAGATGGCAGAAGGGACGAAATGGGACGCGGGTCTCTATGACGACAAGCACTCATTTGTCTGGAGATTGGCGGAAGGGCTACTAGAGTTGCTGGCGGCCGAACCGGGTGAAATGGTTCTAGATATCGGGTGCGGTACGGGGCACCTGACGGCGAAGATCGCGGCGCGTGGGGCACAGGTGATGGGAGTGGACCGTTCGCCAGAGATGGTGCGGCAGGCGCGCGAGGCTTATCCGGGGATTCGATTTGAAGTGGCGGATGCGACAAAGATACCACTGGATGGCAGGTTCAACGCGGTATTTTCCAATGCAACGCTGCACTGGATTAAGAAACCGGGACAAGTGGCTGCGGAGATTGCGCGATTGTTGCAGCCGGGGGGTCGATTTGTGGCGGAGTTTGGCGGACGAGGGAACATTGCGTGCTTGCTTGGGGCGGGGGAGCGGGCCTGGAGTAAATTGAGGCTGGCTGGGCCGATGCCGAATCCATGGTATTACCCGAGCTTGGGCGAATACGCGAGCGTTCTGGAAGAACACGGGTTGGCGGTGACCTACGGATTGTTATTTGAACGGCCAACACCGCTTGAAGAGGGCGAGGATGGGTTACGGAATTGGCTGACGATGTTTGGGGGAGCGATTTTTGAGGGGCTGACAGAGAAACAGCGGGATGCCTTCATTGTTCAGTCGGTCCGCGAGGCGCGGGCGGAATTGCTTCATGGGGATATGTGGGTAATTGATTATCGGCGTTTACGAGTGGTGGCGAAGAAGGTGTAAAGGCAGCGCTGCCGGATTCGCGGCGAGAGTTCTCGGTTGTGTAGATTCCTGATGCCCGCGGCGGATGACCGATCGCTGTATTCAAGACCCAAGAACAGAGCCGATCGCTAGATCAGCGTTCCCAGGGATAAACCCAAGGGTAGAGACAAGAGTGAGTGTGCCGACTAGGTTGGCAGCAAAGAAATTGTGGCATTGAAAAAAGGGCCACAATGGGTTGCGTAGGGCTTTACAGTCTGGGCACCTCGTGTTAGTCTTTTGTCCCGTACCGCCATCTTAGCGCCAGGCGGCTGGGCTCTGACTGAGAACCTGCCAAACGTATGTGCTTTCTGTCTGTTACGGGCAGAAGTGTCGCGTGGATCAACCTCCTTTGAGGAAAGGTTAGTCGTCTCTTTTCGCGCGCAAAAACCCCGGCCTTGTTGGTTGAAGAGAATGTGGCTGTCCGTGTGGCTGCCCGTTGCGAACTAGAGGAATACGACAAAAGGGGACACCTTGCTTAAGCTGCGCAAAGTTGAAATCGTAGGATTCAAATCGTTCTGCGAGCGCACCGTAGTGATGTTCAGCGGGATCGGCACGACGTGTATCGTCGGGCCAAACGGGTGCGGCAAATCAAACGTGGTGGACGCCATCAGTTGGGTGCTGGGCGAGCAGAGTCACAAGTCTCTACGCGCAGAGCGAATGGCAGATTGCATTTTCAACGGGACCCAGAAACGGCCGCCGATGGGCATGGCGGAAGTGACCATCACGATGGAGGATCCTGAACTGGCGGAAGCGGCGAAGTTTGTACTGGAAGCCACGACCGAACTGCCGGAACTGACGGGGTCGGAGAGTGCAGAAAACAGCGACATTATTCTGGATTTGACTACGACGGATTCTCCGGAAGAACCTTCAGATAATATCCAGTCAACGGTCGACGAACTAGCGGCGGAAGTTGCAGAGCCGGGGTTCAAGGGCAAGAAGAAGAAACGGGCGGAGAAAGCTGTACCGGTAATGAAACCGGGGGAAGTGGTGGTCAGCCGGCGTTTATATCGCAGCGGGCAGAGCGAATACCTAATCAATGGGCGTGTGGCGCGCTTGCGCGACATTCAGGAAATGTTCATGGGCGTCGGACTGGGACCGGATTCCTACGCGATTATTGAGCAGGGACGCATCGGGCAGATCCTGGCGACGAAGCCGATGGAGCGTCGCGCGATTATTGAAGAAGCCGCGGGTGTGACGAAATTTAAAACGAAAAAGCGATTGAGCGAGGCGAAGCTGGAATCTTCGAAGCTGAACCTCGCGCGCGTGAACGACATCGTGGTGGAAGTGGAAAAGCAACTTGGTTCCCTCAAGAGACAAGCGGCGAAGGCGCGTCGTTATTCGGAAATTCGCGAGCAGATGCGCGGCGTTGTGCGACAGATGCTGGCCGGAAAAGCGCGCGAACTGGATAGCGAAGCAGCGCGGCTAGGAACGAGGTTGACAGAACTGACCGCCGCGGAATCGCAGCACGCGCAGGCAATTCACGAGCAGGAAGCCGAGCAGGACAGGTTGACACAACGGATTTACGCACTTGATGCGGAACTTCGGCAGAACACGAATGTGCTCAATCACACGGCGCTGGAAATCGACCGCAGCGAAAACCGGATTGCGTTCAACCAGACGCGCAGCGAGGAGTTGACGGGGAGAAACGAACAGATTACGGCGGAACGATCGGCACTTTCGGCCCAGTCTGCCGAATGGCAGGCGCGGAACGAGGCGCAGCAGCGGGCGGTGGAAAATGTACGAACCGAATCCGTGGCACTGCACGGCCAGGTAGAAGAGTTGGCAACTTGGGCGGCGACTCGGGCTTCGCAGATCAGCGATTCCGAAAAACGGATGGAGAGTTTGCGGCGCACGGCAACAGAAGCCGGAGAAAATTTGTTGCAGCTCCACGGTGATCAAAAGCAAGCGGAAGAGGCCCTGATCCATCAGAGCGATTCTTTGCGCAAAAACGAGGCGCGGGAAACGGCGCTGTTGGAATCTTCGATACGCGTGCGCGACGATGCAGAAAGCGCCGCACAGAATTGGCAAAACTCCATCAATGTACTGGGCGGCCTGCAGCAGGAGGCAGTTGAGCTGCAGAAGCTGATTGCCGGACTTCGACAGAAGCGCGAACAGACAAACGCCCAAGCAGATTCCCTGCGCGATTCCCTGGCGAGCATTCGTGCTCGCCACTCAGCTCTAACGCAAATTTTGAACGACCACTCGTACACGGGTGAATCCGTGCAGAAGTTGTTTGCGGCCAACGAACGGAAGGGCGGGCAGAATTTCCATGCAGTGGGCGTCCTGGCGGATTACGCGGAAGTGCAAGAGCAGCACGAAGCAGCGTTCGAGCAATACATGCGCGATGAACTGGAATACGTAGTGGTGGAAACGTATGACCACGCTCGCGCAGGCGTGTCGATGTTGCGAAATGAAGTAGGCGGCCGGGCGACGTTCTTCGTGGATTCGCTGCGGAATCTGAGACTGGAAGAGTACGAGCCGATCGTGCATTTCAGGTCGGAGGATGGCGTTATTTCGCGATTGGACAAGCTGGTGGAATTCCGCGATCCGCTAGGGCCGGCGGCAAAACAGTTTTTGCCACGGCTGAGGTCGGGCTATCTGACGGATAGCGCAGTGGCCGCGGAAAAGCTGGCGCGCGAGTATCCACAGTATGCGTTCGTCACACCGGAAGGCACGTGCTACCAAGGCCGCATGGTTACCGGCGGAAAGCCAGATGACGCTGGACCGCTCGGAATGAAACGCACGTTGCGGGCGATGGATGCGGAACTGATGCAACTCGAAGAGTGCTCGCAAACGATGCAGGCTGAACTTGAGACCATCGTTTCGGAATTGAAGGCTAACGAGCAGGCAAATGAAAAGCTGACGACAAACCAGCGCGACGCGGAACGTGATCTGTTTGCGGCGAAGCACCGGCACGAACAGATGCAGAGCGAACTGGCGCGGCTAGGATTGGATTTGACCGTTTGCCAGACCGAATTGACAAGAGTGCGCAAGGAAATAGAGGCGGTGCAGCAACGCGCGGCTCGCGCAAAGTTACAGCACCAGACTGCGGCAATTTCGCGGGCGGAAGCGGAAACGGAGAGCGCACGGCTGGCGGAAGAAGTGCTGCAACTGCGCGCGGCAGTGCAGAACGATCAGGATCAATTGACGACCGCGAAGTCTGCGCTGGCGACCATGAATGAACGACTGGCTTCGGCGGAAGCGATCGCGCGGCGGCTGGAAGAGGAGAAACTGGACCTGGAACGCCGCGAGGCCGCACTGGTGCATCAAGAAGCTTCGATCAGCGAAGAAACCACAGCGATGGCCAAACAGAGCGAAGAGCTGGGGCAACAGCTTACCGTACTGCGCTCGGAGAAGGTGCGGCTGGAAGAAAACCAAAAGCAGCTTGAACAGGAATGGGAAGCGGCGCGCACGCGGGTGACGCAGGTGGAAGATCATTTGCGCATGGCGCGGCAGACGCTCCAAGAAATGCGCGAGGAGCGCGGGCGGTTTGAAGTCGACAAAGCGCGGAACGATTCGGACCGGCAGCACCTGAGGGAGACTTGCTTGACGGAAGTGAACGCCCAACCGGAAGACTTGATTGCGTCGGAGACAGCATTCATGTCTGGCGACGAACTGGCGATGGCGGAAGCAAATTATCAGGAGATGAAACAGCGCATCGAGAACATGGGCGCAGTAAACATGATGGCGCTCGAAGAGTTCAACGAGTGCGAACAACGGTTTACATTCCTGTCACGGGAACGCGACGATTTGCTGCAATCAATCACGGACACGCAACAGGCCATCAAGGAATTGGACTTGATCACCAAGGACCGGTTCGAACAGGCGTTCGCGGCAATTAATGCAAATTTCAGTGCAGCGTTCCATACCATCTTTGGCGGTGGCATGGCGGAAATGCGCTTGACGGAAGCGGACAGTTCTGGCGATGCGGGTATCGATATCGTGGCTTCGCCACCGGGAAAGCGGTTGCAAAACGTGCTGCTGCTCTCGGGTGGGGAGAAGGCCATGACCGCGCTGGCGCTGCTGATCGCCATCTTTCGTTACCAGCCGAGTCCGTTCTGCATATTGGACGAAGTCGACGCGCCGCTTGATGAGGCAAACGTTGGACGATTTACGCGATTGATTGGCGACATGAGCGCGCAGACGCAATTCATCGTGGTGACGCACAATCGCAAGACGATGGAAACCGGCAGTGTGCTGTATGGTGTGACGATGCAGGAGCCGGGCGTTTCGAAGTTGGTGAGCGTCCGCTGGGAAGGCGATGAAGTGCCAACGCAGAAGAGGAAAGCGGCCACGGCGGCGTAAGGTAAGGAAAGTTGGCACGATGTATCGTGCTTCTGCAGATGGTTCCATTGACAATCACGCAATTCCTTCGATAACTAAAAGCGATTCCGTTCATAAGAATTTGGCAGGCTGCGCGAACCCGCGGGCGTGATGAGTAACATTGACTTCGCCGTGCGCTGAGTTAGAATGCGAGTCGCTTTGTCGGGGGGCACGAATCGGTGGCTGCTAGTCCAGCAATGAAAACGATACGCGAAACGAATTTCGCGGGGTTGGTCCCGGTGGCCCGCGGCAAGGTCCGCGACATCTACGATCTTGGCGATAAGCTGCTGATTGTAGCAACGGACCGACTATCCGCCTTTGATGTGGTGATGCCCACGCCGATTCCGGACAAGGGGCGAGTATTGACGCAATTGTCACTGTTCTTCTTCAATCTGTTACGCGAAGTAATTCCGAATCATGTCCTGAGCGCCGATGACTTTCCCGCATCGTTTGAAAAGTATCGGGAAGACCTTGCCGGGAGAAGCATGGTGGTGTGCAAGACCAAGCCGTTGCCGATTGAGTGCGTTGCACGTGGATATTTGTCGGGATCGGGCTGGAAAGAATATCGAGCCAAGGGAACGGTGTGCGAAATTGTACTGCCCGGCGGACTGCAGGAATCTGATAAACTCCCGGAACCCATTTTTACGCCAGCAACCAAGGCGGCCAGCGGCCATGACGAAAATATCACCTTTGAGCGGGCGGCAGAACTGATCGGGAAGCCGCTCGCCGAGAAGGTGCGGGCAGTTACGTTGGAGATTTACCGCCGTGCAGCCACGTACGCACAACAGCGAGGGATCCTGCTGGCCGATACGAAATTTGAATTTGGCCTGCGAAAGGAAGAATTGATCTGGATTGATGAGGCGCTGACGCCTGACTCTTCGCGATTCTGGTCTGCCGAGCGATACCAGCCGGGAGGGGCGCAACCCTCCTTTGACAAACAGTTTGTGCGCGATTACCTCGAACGGATTCAGTGGCCGAAGACGCCACCTGGTCCGGACTTGCCCCCGGATGTGGTCGCCGCAACACGAGCCAAATACCGGGATGCGTATCGCATTCTGGTTGGGCACGAGTTGGACTAGTAAGCCGGCCTATCAACTACTAAAAGTTTGAGAGCATTTGGAGAGTGCAGACGTGAGAGATCAATTGGAAGGGCTTGTCGTACAGATGGTGGAGCGGGGAATCCTGTTCGATGAGGCTGTAGGGGAATTTGAGAAACGGTTCATCAAGCGAGTGCTGGAACGCACCGAGGGTAACCAATCGCGGGCGGCGGTGATGCTGGGGATCCATCGGAACACCCTCAGTCGGAAGATAAGCGAATATAAATTGGATCACCGGAGGGGAAAGGCGCGTTAAGGTCAGGATTGTCCTGCGCATGAGAACAAGCGCCGGCATAAGCGCCAGGGTTACAAAGGAAAAATGAAAACGGCCCCGAAAAATTGGGGCCGTTTTTGATTTGAGAGTGTAGAAAAAGATTAGGGTTTCTTGGGTGCAGCGGCAGGCTTCTTTGCTGTCGGTTTCTTCGGGGCATCCTTGGCCTTCGGCAGGTCTTCCTCGTTCACCTTGGCCTTGTCCCAGTGCAGCATGAAGGCCGGGTCTGGATCGTAGGCTTCAAGCGTCCCGGTGAAGCGTGCGGATCCGTCTTTCTCGAGTTTGGCTGCATCAGGCTGCCCGAGAACCTTCACGTCCATGTTGGGCGTGGTGGCGGCATCGAATTCTGCCTGGCTGGTGACAAACGCGAGCTTCAGCTGGACAGAATCGGTCCCGGGAGTAATTTCCAAAGTTTTGCCGGGCACGTCCGGGAACTCCAAGCCACAGGAGGCCGCCCAGGTGAGCTTGGCCTTGTCGCCGCCTGCTTTGAGGTCGGTAACTACGGAAGCAATGGTCATGTCCTTCTGAGCAGCGGTCAGATCGGCGCTGCTAAACAGCTTGTAGCTGGCCGGACGATCCGGTGAACTGGATGCCAACTGAAGCAGTTCGTTCAGTTCCGCGTCCGTGAGCGCATCGCAGACCGTTCCGCCTTGATAGTTGAGCAGCAATTTCCGCAGATAGGCCTTCACAGTCTTGGATTGCTGTTCGTTGGCGGTTTTGGAGCTCGCCGCGCGTGCAAAATACCAGAGTGCATCGAGCTGTTGCGGCGGATTCATAGCCATGTAGGCTTTGCCGAGACTGTAGTTGGATGTCAAGTCATCCGGCGTGCTGGCTAACACAGTCTTATAGGATTCGACGGCGCCGGGGTAGTCCTTGGCAGCCATGGCCGCGTTGGCAGCGGTGCCGTTAAAGAAAATAATCGACTGTTTTTTCTGTTCGTTAAATTTCGCTTCGTCAACGCCCTCCGGTTTGGTAACGGCATCGACGGCCTTGACACCGGCAAGTGCAGCAGCACGAGCCGCGGTGGCCGTAGCTACATCAGGATTCTGGATATTGTTATAGGCGTAAGCGCGAACGGAATAGGCTTCGTACTTCTCCGCTGGGCTGGCCTTGTCGCCAAGGGCGATCAGCTTGTCGCAATACTCGATCGTTTTCGGAAAATTCTTCTGTGCACCAAAGTTCTTGTAGTAGAGAGGATAAATGTAGTTGAGAAGTGCGGAGTTGGGATACTTGGAGGCGAAATCATCGAGCAACTTAATCTGCGCGGCTGAATTCTTTTCCGCGGCGGCAGCCTGGTAGGCATTGTACTCGGCCATGGTGTACTTCTGCGCGCCTGCTGCGCCACCCGCCGCCGCATCCTGCCCCTGGACCGGTGAAATGGTGATGCAAAAGAGGCTAAGCAACGCAACAACTGCAATGCGCGCTACTCGACTGGTAACATTCATTCCATTTTCTCCTCGTGCAACCACATAGTTGTGTTTGTTCCGCCGCCAGAGTCGCGAGACAATGACGGATTCCCTGCCTAGCCCTGCGCTTCTGATTCAATCCCGGAAACGTTGAAATTATAGGTGCACCTGTGTCTGGTTCGCAAGCCGATACATAAATTTGACAACTGCCCCATCGGCCAGCTCGCTTTGTCGTGTTCTACAAACCACGTGACCTGGAAACACCGAGAAGCATCCTCAGTGGGCGGCACCATAGGAGTAAGATGAGTTTCGCACAAGAAACGTGGCTCGCGCGAGGTGGAAATACAATGACGGCTATAAATCAAATAAATAGTTCGCTTGAAGCGAAATGCCTTGCCGGGCAGACGGCGCTGGTGACTGGGAGCTCGCGCGGGATTGGCAAAGCGATCGCCCAACGGCTGGCTGCGATGGGCGCGGCGGTAGGCTTGTGCGGGAGAGATGCCCGCGCATTGGAATCAACCGCGGCGGTATTGCGGCAGAGCGGAGCGAAAGTACACGGACAGGTGGCGGACGTTACTCAAAACAGAGAGGTACAAGCGCTAGTGGAATCGGTGGAAACGCTATTGGGTCCGATTGCGGTACTGGTGAATAACGCGGGGATGGGCAGCTTCGGGCCCGTGCACGAAAGGTCCGAGGAGGATTGGGATCTGCTTATGAACACGAATTTGAAGAGCGTTTTCCTGGTGTCGCGTGCAGTCGTGGCGCGGATGATGGGCAGAAGAATGGGGAACATTATCAACATCAGTTCGCTGGCGGGCAAAAACACGTTTGCGGGAGGCGGGCTGTACTGTGCGTCGAAATGGGGACTGCTGGGACTGACAGGGTGCATGGCGGAAGATCTGCGAGGACACGGGATTCGAGTGAGCGCGGTGTGTCCCGGAAGCGTGTATACGGATTTTGCAGGTCGCGGAAAAAAGGATCCGACAAAAGTGCTTACACCGGAAGACGTGGCCCACGCGGTGGCAATGATTGCGATGCAGGGGCCACAGAGCTTCATTAGCGAGGTGGACGTGCGGCCGCTGGCAAAACCATAGGAGGGCAAGCGTTTAAATTGAAGAGTAGGAGGAGCGCATTTTTCGTGTTGACACTAGTTGTTGTCACGACTATACTCAGCTCGTGAAATCGGCATCCAAAACCACCTGCCACGAAATCCGCCTGGAAGACCGGATCTTCGTGGCTATTGTGAGAACCGCGGATGCGCTGGCGCAGGAAGCAGAGCAGTTGATCAAATCGCATGGATTGACCGGCGCGCAGTACAACGTGCTGCGGATTCTTCGGGGCGCGGAGCCGGAAGGTTTACTGTGCCGGGGAATCAGCGAGCGCATGATTTCGCGCGACCCGGACATTACCCGCCTACTGGACCGCATGGAGAAGCGCGGATTGATCACCCGCGAGCGGCAAACGGAAGACCGAAGAGTGATCAAGACGCGGATTACCGACGAGGGACTGTCGTGCCTGAAAAAATTGGACCAGCCGGTGAGCGAGCTGCATCAAAGCCAGTTTGGCGATATGAAGTCCGCCCGAAAGAAAATGCTATGGGAGTTACTAGAAGAAATTAGCCAGCGTGTGCTAGAGCATTAGGCTGAGTTCATGGGATTCAATTTTCGGAAAAACAAATAAACAGGAGAAAATACAATGAAGCAATATCTCTTTCGATGGGTAGTAGGCACGGGACTCGCGGCAGTGATGAGTGTATCCGCCAATGCGGGACCTTCGACTTGGCAGATTGATCCGAAGCACTCCGCGGCACAATTCGGAGTGACACACCTTATGCTTTCAACGGTGCGGGGCGAATTTCACAACCTGAGTGGCACGATCGTCCTCGAGGACAAAGACATTTCCAAATCCAGCGTGGAGGTGACCATCGACGCAACCACCCTCGACACACGTGAACCAGCGCGTGACAAGGACGTGAAGAGCGCAAATTTCCTGGATGTGGAAAAGTTCCCTACGTTTACCTTCAAATCGACGAAAGTGGAGCAGGCCGGAGCGGGCAAGTTGAAAGTAACCGGGGACCTCACGATTCATGGGGTGACCAAATCGGTGGTGCTCGACGTGGACGGGCCAAAGCCCGCGATTAAGGACCCTTGGGGCTTGCAGCGTTCGGCGGTTTCGGCGACGACGAAAATCAACCGCAAGGATTTTGGCGTGAACTGGAACAAGACCATGGACAACGGGGGAGCAATTGTTGGAGATGAGTTAATCATCACGCTGGATGTGGAAATGATACAGCCGCCGGCGGGGAAGTAAATCAGAATAGGCAGAAACTAGCCACAAATGCGGTAAGCCGGCAAGTGCAACTTGTGCGGCTTACCGCATCAAATTTTAGATAAAGCTGTGGGAGCCAGGAGAGTTGAAATGCATAATCCGGCCAAGAGCGAGCACCCTGTTCATGCGCTGATCCAGAATCGCTGGAGTCCCCGGGCATTTTCAGAGAAGCCGATTCCGGGGGCGGCTTTGCGGAGTTTGTTTGAGGCCGCGCGATGGGCTCCTTCGAGCAACAACGAGCAGCCGTGGGCGTTCATCGTTGCTACCAAGGACGAGCCGGAAGCGTTTGCGAAGATACTGAGCACGCTGGTGGAATTCAACCAGTCGTGGGCTAAACAGGCTCCACTGATTGGCATTGCCGTTTCCAAGATGGAGTTCGCGCGGAATCAGCATCCCAACCGCAACGCGTTTTACGATACGGGTGCGGCGATGGCGTATCTGACGACGGAGGCTACGGCACGCCAATTGTTCGTGCACCAGATGGCCGGATTCGATCCGCACAAAGCGATTGAGGTGTTGCATATCCCGAAGGGCTGGGAACCGATTGCGGCATTCGTGATTGGTTATGCGGGCGACGCCAATACCCTGTCGGACGTTCTGCGCGAACGAGAACTGGCGGCGCGCAGCCGAAAGTCGCTCGCGGACTTTGTGATGTCGGGCAAGTGGGGACAGGCCGCGCATTTCCTGACGAAGTAAGCACACCCGGGGAGTTGCGGGATGGCTGACGAATTCGGGTCATGCTAGCGGGATTCGTTACAAAGGACGAACTTTGTGAACATGGGGACTAAAAGTAGGAACGGCTGATGCACGAGATGCTGGCATTTTTGCTGCGACACGGGTACCTGGTGCTGCTGGCCTGGGTGTTTGCGGAGCAGGGCGGGTTGCCAATTCCATCGATTCCGCTGCTGCTGGCGGCTGGTGCGTTAGCGGGGACAGGAAGGCTAAACCTGCTGTCGGCACTGCTGTGCTGTCTGGTAGCTGCGCTGGCCGCAGACACGATCTGGTATCAACTAGGAAAACGCAACGGGATTAAAGTACTGCAACTGCTGTGCAAAATTTCACTGGAACCGGATTCGTGTGTGCGTCGCACGGAAGGATTATTTGAGAAACAGGGCGCGCGTTCCCTGCTGTTCGCAAAGTTTCTTCCTGGATTAAATACCGTGGCGACACCGCTTGCCGGTGTCTTTCACATGAAGTTCCGGAAATTTCTAATGTTCGATACGCTGGGAACGCTGTTGTGGGCCGGTTCGTTTCTGCTGACTGGGTATGTCTTCAGCGGGGAGATCGAACGAACTGCCGAACGTGCAGAACGACTGGGCGGTGGCTTGTTCGTCATCGTGGCAGGCGCACTGGCCGGATACCTCGGTTATAAGTATGTAGCGCGGCAGAATTTTCTGCGAGATCTCCGCGTGGCGCGGATTAGTGTGCAGGAGTTGAAGCAGAAACTGGACAGCGGCGAGGAGTTGGCCATCGTGGACCTTCGCCATTCCCTGGATTTTGAGGCGGACCCAGAAACGATTCCAGGAGCGTTCCGGATGGATTCGCGGGATTTGCAGGAAAAGTCTCAGAACCTGCCTCATGACCGCGAAGTGATTCTCTACTGTACCTGACCAAACGAGGCCACCAGTGCCCGTGTGGCGCTGCTCCTACGAAAGAAAGGCATCAAGCGAATTCGACCGCTCGAAGGTGGACTGGAAGCGTGGAGGGAACGCGGGTATCCGATGGTGACGGGTTCGGTTTCGCCGACCGAGACATCCTAGCGATATGCAACCGATATTCGATTTAGACAGTTGCACCCGGCTCGGAAGGTGCAGCCCCAAAGGAAAAACACAGTGAAGAAGGTTGGTGCGGGTAGATGGTCTGAGCCCTCTGGCAAAACCGAAGCTAAGCCCCCTAGGTTCAGGACTGTAGAGACGGAAGATCGGAAATGCAAGAACGCGGTACCTGGGAGCCGTTAACCCTGAATGAAAAAGTGACCGATCTGAAGGTGGGCCGCGTAAATCGAACCCCACAACAAGTCGATCTGCAAATTAATTTCATGCAATTGCTA
This sequence comes from Candidatus Acidiferrales bacterium, assembly GCA_963741165.1. Taxonomy (GTDB): domain Bacteria; phylum Acidobacteriota; class Terriglobia; order Acidiferrales; family UBA7541; genus Acidiferrum. Next base: position 37,949 of record CAVUHB010000012.1, read on the forward strand.
CAAGCGGGGTAGAACTATGCCGTCTTGGGATTGGTATTTGCCCTTCTTATCCTTGTAACTGATTTCGCAGTCCTCATCACTCTCAAAGAAAAGAACCTGGCAGAGACCTTCGTTGGCATAAATTTTTGCGGGTAGCGGCGTGGTATTGCTGATTTCCAGCGTGACGAAGCCTTCCCACTCCGGCTCGAAAGGCGTGACATTGACAATGATGCCGCAGCGCGCGTAGGTGGATTTTCCAAGGCAGATGGTCAGCACGTTGCGCGGAATACGGAAATATTCGATGGAGCGGGCCAGTGCGAAGGAGTTGGGCGGGATCAGGCAGACCTCCCCCTTGTAGTCGACCAGCGAACGCGGGTCAAAATGTTTTGGATCGACGATGGTGGAATTCACATTGGTGAAGATGCGAAACTCATCGGCAACGCGGATGTCGTAGCCATAGGAAGATACGCCGTAACTGATCACTCCCTCCCGAACCTGCCGGTCGGTGAACGGCTCGATCATCTTGTGCTCAAGAGACATACGGCGAATCCAATGGTCTGGCTTTACGGACATCCAAATCCTCCCGAAACGGAATTCAAAGTAAGGTATAGTCTTAAGGAGTAAGAGTTTAGTTGAGGCAGCAAGTCTTGACAACCGGGGCCTCAGCCTCTAGCATCGGGCCACGGAAATCAGGAGGTCGGCGTGATCAAGCTGGACATTGTGAACGCGGTGGTAGCAAAAACGAACATCAGCCGGACCAAGGCGGAGCAAGCCGTCGAAACGGTCTTCGAATCGCTGAAGAGCGCGATGGGCCGGGGTCAGCGCATCGAATTGCGCAAATTCGGAGTTTTTAGCGTGAAGCCGAGAAAGACAGGAATCGGTCGCAATCCCCGCACCGGTGAAGAGGTCAGCATTCCGCCGGGCAAAGCCGTGCGGTTCAAGCCTGGCAAAGAACTTCAGGGGCTGGAGGACACGCCCGCGGCAACGACCGAGTCCAAGTAAAAGTAAACCTTTGTGAATCATCCGGAAACCGAACAACGCCCTCCCGCCTATCTGGACCCATCCCCATGGCGGTCCGTACCTCAATATGCTGCTTACTACGAAACGATTCGGCCGCGGCCTTCGACGCGATCGCTGCTGCTCGCCGTTGGACTATTTTTCTTTACGCTGGTGACTTCGCTTGTGGCGGGCACTCACTTTACACAAGCTTACGCGAATAATCAGGCTGCTTCGTTTGATGTTTTGCTTCAAACTTTTCCGCTGCTGTACCGGCAGCCGGTCTTGCTGCTGAGCGGATTGCCCTTCGCGATCACGCTGCTTACCATTTTGTTGGTTCACGAACTGGGCCACTACTTCGCCTGTCGCCATCATCACATTTACGCCAGCTATCCGATCTTTATTCCAGCTCCCACGCTGATCGGCACGTTTGGGGCATTCATACTGATCCGCTCGCCGATCCGTTCGGCACGGGCGTTGTTTGATGTTGGGGCGTCGGGACCACTGGTTGGATTTATCGTGGCGCTGCCGGCATTGGCGTTCGGCGTTTTGCATGCAAAAGTGGTCCATGGTCTTGCCAGCGATGGGAATGCCGATCTGATCTTCGGCGTGCCTCCAGTGTTGCGCTTGGTTTCAGCGGTGCTGCAACCAAACGCGCATGTTTCGGACCTGTTGCTGCATCCGGTGGGCCGGGCGGCGTGGGTCGGGCTATTTGCCACGGCGCTAAATCTATTGCCGGTCGGCCAGCTCGATGGAGGGCACATTCTGCGATCGGTGAGTCCGAGACTGCACCGATGGATTTCACTTCTGTTGCCGGCGGCTTTGATACCATTGGGCATTTTTCAATGGCGTGGCTGGTTGTTGTGGGCCGGTATCCTTTTGGGGCTGCGATTTTTCCGCATGGCGCCGATCTGCGATCCCCTGCCACTCGATCCAAACAGGAAGTTCGGCGCTCTGATTTCATTGGCGGTGTTTGTACTTTGCTTCATGCCGAGTCCGCTCTCCTGAGTCGAGATGCCCATGCCAGAACAGCCAGGAAAAAATGAGCCTGCAAAGGGGCACCTGGCGCGGTCTCTGCGGGAACGCGATTTGTTATTTATTTTTGTTGGCTCGGTGATCGGTTCGGGAATATTTGTGACTCCCGGATTGATTCTGCGACAAGTTGGCGGTTCGGTTGGCTATTCCCTGTTGGTGTGGGTGATGGGTGGCTTGCTTTCGCTGCTGGGGGCATTGACCTATGCGGAGCTCGCCGCCGCGAATCCGGAAGCGGGCGGACTGTATTGTTACATCCGCGATGGATTCGGGCGGTTGCCGGCGTTTCTCTATGGCTGGAGCTTGTTTCTGATTATTGCCAGCGCCACGATCGCTGCGCTGGCCCACGCATTCACGAATTATCTGAAAGAAATTGTGCCGCTGTCGTCTGCCGCAGAGTTCGTGATTGTGTGGCTGGTCATTGGGATCGTAACTGTCGTCAATGTGTGGGGAACACGAAAGAGCTCGAACCTGTTGAACGACACGACGCTGATTAAGCTTGGCATCATCGTAGTGCTCAGTAGCGTGCTGCTGATCGGCGGGTTGTGGAAAGGGCATAACCGGCAAGCACTTCCCTCGGCGATGGGCTCACCGCTGTACGGTTACTCCCTGCTTTCTGGGGTTGGCTTCGCTATGATTTCTGTGCTGTGGGCATACGAAGGCTGGCAATTTGGAACCTACAGCGCGGGAGAGGTGATCGATCCGCAGAAAAGCTTTCCGCGAGCATTCTTGTTCGGTGCGCTGGCGTTGATGGGGCTTTACCTTTTTGCAATTGTGGCTTACCTGGTGGCGCTGGGCCCTTCTGCGGCGGCGGCGAGCGATACGATTGCGGCCGCTGCGGCAACGCGCGTGCTGGGATCCTGGGCGGGGAAACTAGTGGCGTTCACGATCTTAATTTCAACGTTTAGCGCCGCGAATAGCGTGATGCTGACTTCCCCCCGCGTTTTTTTCGCCATGGCCAGCGACAACCTGTTTTTCATGAAGCTGGCGGAGGTGCACCCGCGGTTCGGAACACCCGCAGCGGCGGTGGTGGCGCTGGGCGCGTGGTCGGCGGTACTGGCGTCACTCGGAGGATTCGCGAAGCTGGCCACCGGAGCGATTTTTATCGGCTGGATTTTCTACGGATTGGGAGCGGCAAGCATCTTTCCCATCCGGCGCGCCAACCGGGGCAAAACAATTCCGTATCGCATGCCAGGCTATCCCTTCACACCGCTATTGTTTGTGGGAGCCGCGCTGGCCATAGTCGGCAATGCCATTTATGCGGGGATCAAGGACCCTCACGAATTTGCATATCTGCTGGTGGCGATTGCACTGATGCTAGTTGGCCTTCCGGGATATTTCTTCTGGAGACGGCAGCAGAATAAACAACCCTGAACTCACATCAACGTCAGCGGATCCATATCCACCAGTACAGCAGTTTGCGGGATCCCGTTCACATCGCAGAAGGTCATCGCCCCAGTCAACAGTTTCGTGAGTAAAGTTCGCTTTTGCGATTTCAGAAGAAACTGGAATCGATGTTCCTTTTTGAGGCGGGCCAGCGGAGCGGATGCGGGTCCCATCACGCGCACTCCCTTGTTGTCGTGCGGGGCAAAATATTCAGAGAGGCGGCGCGACCAACAGATGGCATTTTCGAGGTTGGTGTCGCGCACGATTACGTTGGCCAGCGAGCTGAACGGCGGATACGCCATCATGCGACGAAAATTCAATTCCCTTTCGTAGAAGGAAAGATAGTCCTGACGGATAGCGTCCTGAATGGCGTAGTGCTCGGGATAGAAAGTCTGGATCAGAACGCGGCCAGGCAGATCGCCACGGCCTGCACGGCCTGCGACCTGTGTAAGTAACTGAAACGTGCGCTCGGCGGCGCGGAAGTCCGGCATGTTGAGCGACGAGTCCGCGGAAACCACGCCGACGATGGTGACCCGCTGGAAATCGTGGCCCTTCGCAAGCATTTGCGTGCCGACGAGAATGTCGATCGCGCCGCTGGCGAAGGCGCCGAGCGTTTCCTGATATTGCTGCTTGGTGCGTACCGTGTCGCGATCGAGACGCGCGATGCGGGCACCGGGAAACTCTTTGCCTAGGCGCTCTTCGAGATGTTCTGAGCCTTCGCCGAAAAAATAGACGTATTTAGACTTACAAGTCGGGCAAGCTTTGGGTACAGGTTGCAGCGAGCCACAATAGTGGCACTCCAGGCGATTGCGTTTCTTGTGGTAGGTCATCGAGATGCTGCAGTTGATGCACTGCACGGGTGCGCCACAACTGCGGCACAACACCGACCACGAATAGCCGCGGCGATTGATTAGAACCAGAGCCTGGGTTCTGAAGGAAAGGCTTTCGGCAATTCCTTCACGCAGAGCTTTGGATATGGGATTGGGCAATTGCGTTTTTTGGAACTCTCCGCGGAGGTCGACAATCTCTATAGAGGCCATCGGGCGGTTTTCGACACGCGTGGCTATGGTGAGCAATTCGTATTTTCCGTTTATAGCGTGATGATACGTTTCCATTGAAGGAGTGGCTGAGCCGAGGAGGGCTAGAGAATTTTCGAGTTTGGCTCGGACGATGGCTACATCGCGTCCATGATAGCGAGGCGTTTCTTCTTGCTTGTAGCTGTTCTCGTGCTCTTCATCTACGATGACGAGGCCGAGATTCTCGAGCGGCGCAAACACGGCAGAGCGCGTACCGACGACAACGCGGGCCTCGCCGTTGCGTACGCGCCACCACTCGCGGGCACGTTCTACGTCGCTGAGCGCGGAGTGCAGCACGGCAACGCCTTCGAATCGGGCGCCAAACCAGGATCGGCACTGGCGGCCAATCCAGAGTGTCAGCGCAATTTCCGGAACAAGGATAAGAGCGGTTTTGCCGCGCGCCAGCGTGTCTTGCACGCTGCGAAGATACACTTCTGTCTTGCCGCTGCCAGTTACACCGTGAAGCAATTGCACGCCGAATTCGCCGAGTTCGAAACGCGCGCGGATGGCGTCGAACACGCGGGCTTGCGCTTCGTTGAACGAATGAGCAGGCGGGGTGTAGGCAAGATCGAAGGGATCTTCGGCGGGGTCGATGGCCTCTTCCCAGCTTTGAAGCAGGCCGTCTCGCACCATGCGCTCAATCAACGCGCGGGAGACTTGGGCGAGTTTGAGGAGCTGCGGCAAGGGCAGGGGGCCTCGTTCGGTCGCTAACAGGCGGTAAATGCGCTCTTCTTTTTCGGGAAGATCGGCGCGGGGCACTTCAACGGCCTTCCAAGCGATGATGTTGTGAGTCTTCCGTTTGCGGCCACGCACCGATTCGCGAACTTCGAGCAATCCACGACGTTGAATGTGCTGGAATTCGTTTAGCGGGATTCTCAGTCGCGCAGCGGGTGCCAGCAGCATGACTCCTTTCTTGTCGAGAAGCTTGAGGAGATAATCCGTCTGCAGCGTGGAGAGGTCGGTCAGCGTCTTGCCATCGCGGAGATCCGTGGCAAGAGAGCGTCCCGCTTCGGTGAGGACAATTTCGCGTCGAGATGTCAACTCCGTGACCGGGGGCAGCATTCCGCGGAACACTTCGCCAATTGGCGCGAGATAGTAGACGGCGATCCAGTTGCCCAATTCGATGAGCTTCGGCGTGAGCGACGGGAATAGGTCCATCACTTTGACGATATCGCGGATTTTTGTTCCGGCTGGGGCAGCATCGACAAGTTCGGTAATGACACCGACCATGGATTTCTTGCGAAACGGGACTAGGACGCGGCAGCCGATCTGTGCCTGGGTACAAAACTCCTCTGGCACGGCGTAGGTAAAGGTCGTGCGGAGTGGAACGGGTAGAGCTACGTTGCAATAAGTGCAGTTCATCCTCGAGTAGTTTAGCAGCTGCACTCAAATATTCCTGCGTCAGCGGCTGATGAGGACGATCCCTGTGAAGATGGAGATGATCCCGAGCCACTGCAGGCGGGAGACTGGCTCTTTCAGAATCAGAGCCGCCAGGGCGACGGTGACTGCGCCGTAGAGCGACGCTAGCACACTGACCACGGAAATCTGCTCGAACTTCATTCCAAAATTATTGAAGACGTAAGCGCTGGTATCGAGGACACCGATTCCTAGAATCCAAGGAGTATCTCGGTGCATCGGCATCGCCATTGAACGACGCGCCAGCAAGATGACCAGCACCGTCGTCAGCACGCTGGTGAGACGGATGATCCAAACGGATGCGGCTGCACCCATCATTGGAACGATGCGGATGCCGAGCAGCCAGAACATCACACCAAAGCCGAAAGCGGAATAGAGAGCCCAACCCACGCCGAGTCTTTTTTTTTGCTGCTGGTTCTGCTCATCGATCGTGTTGGCGTCATCCGGAATTTTCTCCCCGTGCGCGACCAATACCACGCCAACAATCGTCAGCGCCATCCCTATGAACCGAATCAGCGTGATTCGCTCTCCGGTTAATGTGGACAGTAGCATCGTAAGCACCGGATAGCTCGCAGAGACAGGCGCGACAATCGACATTTTTCCAATTTCAAAAGAGCGGTAAAGCGCCAGCGTGGAAGAAGTATTCAACAGTCCGGCGAGAATACCCCACACCCACACGCGCGGGCCAGAGCCATCCATCAAGTGCCCCCAACCGCCTAGCACCGGCATGCACACGGTGAGCAGCAGGAAACCACTGAGCTGCATGTATAGCATGGTGCGAAAGGTTCCGATTTTTCGGGTGGCGAAGCGCGCGCACAAGTCCGCACTTCCCCAGGATAGTGCCGTTGCTAATCCCAGCAGAATTCCCATGACGGTTTATGACTTCGATTTTTTTGGCAACTGCAGGCCGAGTTCGGCCATAACTTTTTGTAGATCTTTCCAGACGTCAGCCTTTGCCGCAGGGTTACGCAGCAAATAGGCTGGGTGGTACGTGGCTATCAATTTGTGGCCACGCCAATCCATCCATTCGCCGCGGAATTGAGAGATGCCGCGGTTGGTTTCAAGCAGTGTTTGGGCGGCAACTGCTCCGAGACAGATGAGCACCTTCGGTTGGATGGTATCGAGTTGACGCAACAGATAGGGTGAACAAGTGGAGACTTCGTCGTCTTCGGGCTTGCGATTGTCGGGCGGACGGCATTTCACGACGTTACAAATATAAACGTCTTGCCGCCGCAGTCCCATCGCTTCGATCATCTGCGTCAAGAGTTTTCCGGCACGGCCAACGAAGGGCAGGCCCTGCTTGTCCTCATCTGCCCCCGGAGCTTCACCGACGAAAACAAGTTTGGCCTTTGGGTTGCCATCACCAAATACGATTTTGTTGCGACCCTTGTGGAGCTTGCAGCGAGTGCAGTCACCGATGTCTTCGCGGATCTTCAGCAGTGTGTCGTCTTTCATTTTCTCCACATCGGTAAAAGAGAGACTCCGGCTGGTGCGCTGATCGGCGCGATGGTCGATGGCTTTGCTGGCTGAGGTTTGGATGGAGACGCAGGCTTGCGCAAGGAAAGATCCTCCTCGGAAACAATCGGAATGGAACTGATCGGGCCAAGTGGATCAACTCGAGTAGCGATTCCATTGCCGCCGCGATCCTTGTAAAAGAGACGTATGCCGAGATCTTCGTGATAGCGAAGACGCGCTTCGATCTTTTTTCGCAGGGTATCGGCAGCATTGTCGGGCATGGAAAGTTAATCGCCAGCCCGGTGAGCGGCTGGCTTGCTGCTGAGGATTGCACGCAGCCGCAGGGCTTCGTCCAGAATCTTATGAGCAATGTCTGCTTTGCTGAGTTGCGGCAGCTTCACTTCGTGGCCATCACGCGCGAAGAAAGTGACAATGTTGGTGTCGACGTTAAAGCCGGCGCCTTCCGCAGTCACATCGTTCGCGACTATGAGATCGGCGTTTTTTGCAGTGAGTTTATTTCGCGCATTTTCGACCACGTTATCGGTCTCTGCTGCGAAGCCCACTACCAGGCGGTCGCCTTTATCGCGCGCTGCGGTCGCCAGAATATCCGGATTGGGTTTCAGACGAATGGTGAGCGCATCTGTTCCACGCTTAATTTTGGAGGAAGCAACTTCGGCAGCTCGAAAATCGGCGACAGCCGCAGCAAAAATTGCGATGGTGCAGGACTTAAAGTGCTGCTGCACAACTGCCAGCATCTGCTCTGTGGAGCGTACATCCGCGCGTTGAACGTTTTCCGGACTGCCAAGTGAGGTAGGGCCGCTTACAAGGACAACATGCGCGCCACGCGCCGCAGCCGCTTCTGCGATAGCATAGCCCATTTTCCCGGAAGAACGGTTGGTGAGATACCGCACCGGGTCGATATCTTCGCACGTAGGGCCAGCGGTGATTAGGACTGTTTCCCCAATGAGATCGTGTTTTGCTCGGAGAACCCGTTGGATCGCTTTTACAATTTCTTCCTGACCGGCGAGGCGGCCCGGCCCAGTCATTCCGCAGGCAAGATAGCCTTCATTCGGTTCGACAATTTGCACTCCGCGCGCAAGCAGGATGGCAAGGTTTTCCTGAGTCGCGGGGTGCTGCCACATATTCACATTCATGGCGGGAGCAAGGACAACGGGCGCGGTGGAAGCGAGATACAGCGTGGAAAGAAAATCGTTGGCGATACCGCGCGCAAATTTCGCAAGAATGTCCGCGGTGGCGGGGGCTACGGCGAGAAGATCGGTCCGTTGCGCGACGGCGATGTGTTCGATGGCACTTTCCAGGTTGGGCTCTCCCGTGCCACTGCCCTCGCCTGCAAATAGGTCCGTGATTACTTTTTGACCGCTGAGCGCCGCAAGAGTCAGAGGCGTGATGAACTCACGCGCGGCGCGCGTCATCACCACCTGAACGGAATGACCTTCTTGCTGGAGACGTCGGACGAGCTCCGCGGACTTGTATGCCGCGACCCCGCCGCTAACGCCGAGGGTGATGCGCATGGGTACCTCGCAGGCGCGCTATTTCTTGCGCTTGCCGTCCTTTTCCGCGTCCTTCTCACCCGGCTCGCTGTAATCATACTCAATCAAGCCGTGGTTCACTTCCTCGCAGGCGATCCTGGTCGCCTTCTGCGTGCGCTGGTTGTCGACCAGAGGTGGAGCGCCGGCCATGAGTTGCCGGGCACGACGCGCAGCCAGTACGACATAAGCGAACTGGCTCTGCGGAGCTTTCATTTGCACGGCCATTCTTTCTTACCCCCCAAACGTTGCCAATAATTGCTGTACCCGATCGCGGCGTCGTGCACTTCCGCAGCGCAATGCCACAACCACGGCTTGCGCTTCCAGACTCGCTCGCTCCACGTCGTCGTTCACTATACAAAAGTCATAAAACTTCTCGCTGGCGACGATTTCATCGCGGGCTTTGGAAAGCCGCCGCGCGATCTCTTCGTCGGAATCCTGGCCACGACTGCGCAAACGCCGCTCTAGTTCCTGGCGAGACGGAGGTAAAATAAAAATAGCCACAGCCTCCGGCAATTTCACTTTCACCTGTGCTGCACCCTGAACATCGATCTCTAATACAAGATCGAGACCCTTGGCACGGGATTCGTCAAGCCATCTTTTCGGAGTGCCATAGGAATGCCTGCCAAAAACTTTGGCGTACTCCAAAAACTCACCCCTTGCGACCATGGCCTCGAACTCTGCCTGGGAGACAAAATCATAGCATTTTCCGCTGGCTTCGGTAGCACGCCGAGTCCTTGTAGTACAGGAGACCGAAGGCATGGTTCCGGGCAGCTCCAGAACCTTCTGAACCAACGTGGATTTGCCGGAGCCGGAAGGCCCAGAAACAATCAAAACCAGTGGTGCAATGGCTGGTGTCTCCTTCATTCGAGATTTTGCACCTGTTCGCGTAATTTTTCGATCTCCGCTTTAATCTCCAAAGCTAACCCAGTTACTGCGAGCGCTTCAGTTTCCACGCCCGGTGTTTTCGACAACATGGTGTTCGCTTCGCGATGCATTTCCTGCAGTAGGAAATCTAGCTTCTTGCCGACTTCACCGGCAGCGTCCAACAATTTTCTGAACTGCAGCAGGTGGCTACGCAGGCGATCTAATTCTTCACTGATATCGCTGCGTTCTGCAAGCATAGCGGCTTCCTGGGCGATCCGTCCGGGATCGATATTCACCCCGCCAAGCAATTCCCTGAGCCGGCTTTCCAGACGCCGCGTAAACATGGGCTGCAGGGTGTCGACCAAGTCCCGTGATTTATCTGCTTGCTCGGTGATACGCGTGAGGCGCGCTCGCATCTCCTCGGCGAGGTGGCGTCCTTCTATGCGGCGCATTTCATCAAGCCGAGCGAGCGTTTCCCGTAGAAATTTTTCAAGTTGCTGGCCCAGCGCTTCCTGCTCTTCCTCGGTTTCCGGGACGGCCGGAGAGAGTCCGCCAACCACACCGGGCAACCGGAGCAGCGATACCAGATCCAATTCCTCCTTGGCTCCCGTCTTTTCGCGCAACTCTTCCGCGGCGTTGAGATAAGCCTGAAGTAATTCGCGATTGACGTGAACCGGGGCAGACTTACCCGGTTCGACGCTGATGTGCAGATCCAGATGGCCACGGTGAATTTTTTCGCGAACCGCCTGACGCAGGCGCGGCTCGTAGGGCTCGAGCGAATCAGGCATCCGCAGCTTCACCTCCAGAAAGCGATGATTTACGCTTTTGATGCTGACACGAATGGACCAGCCAGCGTGCTCCCCACGCACCATCGCGTAACCGGTCATGGACCGGCATTCGGGCGTTCCCTTTGGCACAGCTTTTTCTTCCACTGTAGTTTTTACGTTCATGAATTTGTGCTCGCCTTCCCCGGATTAACTTTCTGTCGATCTGCCGGAGCGAGCTGCTCTTCCTCAGCAAATTGTAAATCGTGCAAACGGGCGTAGCTACCACCCCTGGCCAACAAGTCCGAATGGGTTCCGCTCTCGCGAATCTCGCCATCCTCTACGACAAGGATTTTATCGGCTTTGCGGATTGTACCTAAGCGGTGCGCAATCACAAAGGTGGTGCGGCCGACCATCAGGTTGGCCAGCGCGCGTTGAACGAACAGTTCAGACTCGGTATCAAGCTCTGAAGTGGCTTCATCGAGAATCAAGATGGGAGAATCTTTCAGGATTGCACGCGCGATGGCGATGCGTTGGCGCTGGCCGCCGCTGAGGCGAGCGCCGCGTTCGCCAATTACGGTGTCGTAGCCTTGTGGCAATTCCACGATGAAGTCGTGGGCTAGTGCGGCTTGCGAGGCTTGTTCCACTTTTGCACGAGGCACATTGTTCAGCCCGTAGCAGATATTGTTCAAGACCGTGTCGTGAAAGAGGATATTTTCCTGGGTGACCACGGCGATCTGGCCGCGTAGCGAGCGAAGAGTCACCCCACGAATGTCTACACCATCCACGCGGATGGATCCGGATCGCGCTTCATAAAATCTTGGAATCAGATTCACCAGAGTCGTTTTGCCCGCACCGCTCGAGCCAACGAAGGCCACCACTTCGCCACGCCTCGCCGTGAAGCTGATGTCTTTCAGTACGGGCGTCGAGTCGTAGGAGAAACTGACATTTTCAAATTCGAGTCGGTTGGCCAGCAGCGGCAGATCAATCGCGTTGGGAGCGTCCTGTTCTTCCTGGGTCAGATCCAGATACGCAAATACCTGCGTCGTCGCACCCTGCGCTTGTTGGAACTGCTGGTAGACGGCGCCCATGCGCTTGACCGGTTCGTAGAGTTTGAATAGCGCGTAAACGAACACAAAGAACATACCGGTGGTCATTTCCTGATGGCGAATTTTGTCTCTGGAATAAAGCAGGAGAAGTGAGATGACCACGGGGACGAGCATGTCCATCAACGGCGAAGTGCCAACTTGAGCGCGCACCCAGCGCATGGTTTCTCGCAACAGGCGCCGCGCGGCACCTCGAAACTTGGCAATTTCGAAATCTTCCATGCCGAATGCTTTTACAATGCGATTGCCACCCACGGTTTCTTGCAGGATCTGATTCAACTCGCCCAACTTACTTTGGCTACTTTCCACAGATCGCCGGATGCGTCGGCCCAATTTCGCCACAGGCAGCAAGACCAGGGGCAACAGCACACCGCAGGCCAGAGTCATTTTCCAGTCGATGCTGAGCAGCACAACAAGAAATGCAAGAAACAGGAAAGTCTGGCGAAATACATCAGCGAAATACTCGGAAAGCGCCGGCCTGGCCCGTTCCACGTCATTGATGACCGCTGACATTACTTTTCCGGTCGGTTCCTGTTGAAAGAAACTGATAGGCAAGCGAATGACCTTTTCATAAAGGGCATTGCGCAAATCGGTGATGGCGCGATGGCCGACAAATTGAATAAGCGTACTCCCACCATATTCGGTGAGAGATTTAAAGAAAAACACGACCAGCAGGGAAATGGAAACTACAGCCCAAACATTGTGAATGCTGGGAGGAAAAAAGCGGTTGAGATAGAGGGAGGGACCGCCGTGTGGAATGGTGAACAGCAAAACATTCGAATCAGGAGCGCCGGGGTTCAAGACACGATCCACGATCGGCTTGATCATGAAGGCGATCAGTGTTTCCGCGATCCCGCCCAAGGCCAACAGGATGATTCCGGCAGTCATGGAGAAGCGATACGGCTTGGCGTAGCCGAGCAAGCGCTTCAGTTGTGGGGATAAAAAAACCACTCCACGCTCCGATTCAAGGTGTAAAACGCACTCTAGGTACGCTATTCGCGCCCAAGATGCGTGTCAAGTTTTCGGGGCAGATTTTATGAAAAAGTTTGGATCTGGAAATCTCGCACGCGGGCCCGGATACGGCGACTTACTTTTCGATATCACGATGCATGATGCGCGTGGGAAGGCCTTGCTGGTCGAGCGCCTTCTTCATCCACTCCGCCATCATCACCGAGCGATGCCTGCCCCCCGTACAGCCAAAGGCGATTGTCAAATAACTTTTGCCTTCATCGATGTAGTGCGGAAGCAAATAGGTCAATAAACCCTTCAGTCGCTTCAGAAATTCTCCCGTCTGCGGGAAAGATTGAATGTATTTCCTGACTTGCGGATCTTTTCCAGTAAACTGGCGCAACTTCGTGACGAAGTGGGGATTGGGAAGAAAGCGAACGTCGAACATCAAATCCGCATCCGTCGGAACTCCGTACTTATAGCCGAAACTGACGAGAGAGACCAGCATCGGTCGCTTGTTTTCACTCTTGAAACGCTCGGTGACGAAATGACGCAGCTCATGAACGTTAAACTGCGAAGTATCGATGACGATGTCTGCGAGTTTGCGGATGGGCGCCATGAGCAGCCGTTCGTGTTCCAGGCTCTCGCGAACCGAAAAATCCCTGCCGAGCGGGTGAGGGCGGCGCGTTTCACTGTAACGGCGGAGCAATGCATCTTCATGTGCCTCGATGAAGACCAGGGCGATCGGATGATCGCGGCGCATGTGACGCAGCAGTCCAGGAAGTTTTTCAAGCTGTAAACCTTCGCGGGCATCGACGAGTAGGGCGGCACGGGCGAAATCACCTTGCCCTGCCGCGTGCAACTCCGCAAAAATGGGGATCAGCTCAACAGGAAGGTTGTCTACGCAGTAGAAACCCATGTCCTCAAAAGCGCGCAAGACCGTGCTTTTTCCAGAGCCGGAGAGCCCTGTCAGTATAACGAGCTGTCGACCGGGATTGCGTTCGCCCAAAGTCTTACTAGGTTTGTGTTTTGGTTTGCGCAAAAAATCAGCTCTTTACCCGGCGTTGATGCGTGCTCGGGATGCGCATATCTTCGCGATATTTTGCCACAGTGCGACGGGTAACGTGAATGCCAGCATCATCCAGTTTCTTGGCGATCTGCTCATCCGTAAGCGGCTTGCTGCCATCTTCTTCATCGATCATTTTCTTGACCAGGCGCTTCAGGGTCAGTAGCGACATAGCGCCGCCCTCGGGGCCATTCACGGATTCGCTGAAGAACGAACGCAGTTCGATGACGCCCTGAGGGGTGTGGGCGTACTTGCTGGCCACCGCGCGGCTGACGGTGGAGGGGTGCACCCCGACTTCTTCCGCGACTTCCTTGATCATCATTGGCTTGAGGAAGTCCTGGCCCTTGTCGAGGAATTCGCCCTGGCGGGCAATAATGGACTGGCACACACGCAGGATAGTGTGCTTGCGCTGCTCGATATTTTTCATCAGTTGAATCGCTGCGGTAAAGCGTTCCTTTACATAGTTGCGAACTTCTTTATCGGCGGCGTCGCGAACCAGCAAGCGTCGGTAGGTGGGGCTCAGCCGCAATTGCGGCATGTCATCTTCATTCAGGAAAACTTGCCACTGATCATCCATCTTGCGGAAGTATACGTCGGGCTCAACCAGGCGTGGTTCCGTCTTGTTGTAGCGCAGACCCGGACGTGGATCGAGCTTTTTGATGGTTTCTATGGCGTGTTTGACGATGTCCGTGGGGCGGTTCAGCGCGCGGGCAATTTCTTTCAACTGGTTGGACTGCACCTGGCGCAGGTGATCGGAAACGATCTGCTGCGCGAGAGTATTCTGCGGATCGAAGGCTTTAATCTGCAGTAGCAGACATTCGCGCAAATCTCGCGCGCCCACTCCGATGGGGTCAAAATCCTGGACCACGGCCAGCGCATCATCCAGATCGTCTTGCGAATATTTGCCGTTCTGGGCCAGTTCTTCCGTGGAAGCGGTGAGATAACCATTCTCGTCGAGATTGCCGATGATTTCTTCGACCAGTTCGCGGACCTTGTCAGTGCAGATGGTTACGCTTAATTGCCAGGCAAGGTGATCGGTTAGGCCGGAAGGCGAAGACAAAAATTTTTCGAACGAGGGGCGCTCGGAAATTTCGCGTTCTTGGGACTTTCCCCCATCCCCACCGGTGTCGAGATACTGGTTAAAAAACGTGCCCACATCAAATTCATCGAAGGGGTTGGATTCGGCCTTTTCGGGCACTTTCTCCGTTTCCGCCTTCAAGAAGGTTTCGTCGCTGTAATTATCGCTGACAGTGGGTTCTTCAGACTGCTCTTCGAGGACGGGGTTCGCGATCATCTCCTGGTTGATCATTTCGCGAAGTTCCAGGCGATTGAGCGCCAGAACGCTGACCATCTGCACCAGTCCGGGCGTCAGGATCTGCTTCTGCGAAACCTTCAAACTTAATTTGAGTCCCTGCCAGGCCATGATTCCAGTCTCGATCCTTGATAATGCTAATTCAGCCGGAAATTGTCGCCAAGATAGACGCGGCGCACTTCCGGGTTATTGCTCAGTTCTTCGGGCGTGCCCTTCGCCATTATTTTCCCATGATTCACGATGTATGCGCGATCCGTGACGCTAAGTGTTTCACGGACGCTATGATCGGTTATTAGCACACCGATACCGGAGCGGCTAAGCTCGCGGATCAAATCCTGCAGATCCTTGACGGTCAGCGGATCGATCCCAGAAAAGGGCTCATCCAGCAAAATGAAGGAGGGCTGCAATGTCAGGGACCGGGCGATTTCCAGGCGCCGACGCTCTCCACCGGACAGCATGTACGCCCTGCTCTGCCGAACAGTTTCCAAACCCATTTGGGCGAGCAATTCCTCCAGTCGATCTCGCTGCTGTTCCGGAGTTAACGGCAGGGTTTCCAGTACGGCCAGCAGATTCTCTTCGCTGGTCAATTGACGAAAGACAGAGGGCTCTTGAGGCAGGTAGCTGATGCCGCTACGGGCCCGCAAATACATAGGCAGATCGGTGATTTCGGCATTGTTCAGGAGAACGCGCCCGGAATCAGGCCTAGCCAGACCAACAATCATGTAAAAGGTGGTGGTCTTGCCGGCGCCATTGGGCCCCAACAGACCGACAACTTCCCCCTGGCCTATTTCCAATTCAATATTGTCAACGACTTTGCGTCCACGGTAGGACTTACTAAGGTCGACGCCTTGCAGTGTAGGCATTCAGAACCAATAAGTGGATCGTTGGCCGATCCTGTCATCTCTGGACTCGATGTTTGGTGAGAGTACGCAGACCATCTCCCGAGTCGACGATGATCGTATCACTCGCGATATAGAAGGTCAATTCTCGGCCACTGGTGGTGCCTTCGGAAGCGTCGTAAAGCATAGGATTTCCACCGCTTAGCACGAATTTCTGGTCCGCTGCGGTGTAGATCCCTGTGTCTGCAGTGCCACGCCGGGCTCCCTGTTCGATGACCACGCCGCCGGTTCCGACGGCGCGGGTGATTTGTGACGAACTCCCCGATTTACCGTCAACCGCGCGAGAAAAATACAAGTCCAGGACTTCGGCCCGCATCTTTTGGTCAGCCGATTGCACGGTGACGTTTTTCTGAAGTTTCGCCCGATTCTCCGCGTCCAAGTAGGTCATGGTGTGGCAGGAAACGTGCCATAAGGACGGTGATTTCCTGGTGCCCTCACTTGAGGCGGCCTGCGGGAAGACACCACGTACGCTGCCAACGGCTATCAGCGTACGGCTGTCCCGCTGCAATTCGATTGAGTCGGCTTCTAACACGGATGGCCCCTGCCACAATCGGGCGTGTCCTGAATAAACAGCCTTTCCGGTTTTGGAATTCCCTTCCAGACGGTCCGAAGAGATATTGGCAGGTGCGGCGCTGAGTTGGATGGCATCCGGCTTTGCCGAGAGGTCGGTGGAGTGAACATTCGTTTCGGCTTGAATCTCGCCGGTTGCCTGAAGGAAGGTAATCTTCGCCGCGCGCGTTTCGCTAGTAGAGTCGCGCACCACAGCTTTGCCGGTAAGCACTGCCGTCTGCGGATCGCGGACCATGACCGCTTCTTCGGATTCCGCGCTGCGATCGCCTTCCTTGACACGCACATTTCCGTGCAAACTGATTTTCGACCATTCACCGTTGGCCCCCATCTCCGCAGTTGCGGTTGAGGCGCTGGCGTGCTGCACGGGATTGCCCATCGATTCGCGCTCTGTTTGTACGCTTCCGGTTGCCGTCAAGAGTTGGGCCTTCCCTAGAGCGCCGAACTCGATGGTGAGCTTGTCAGCATCGAGTTTCGAATTAGCACCGGTCGCGTCGGTCCATACCATCCGACCGCGCTCCAGTGTCTCTCCGCGCTTGATGCGGCTGGGCTTACCTGGGAGCCCCCCCTCGAAGCTGAGTTGCAGTGCATTTGTTTTCAGCGCGCGCGTCGCTCCGCTTTTCGAGTCGCGCGTGTCCATCTGCACGTTACCGCGCAAAGTCAAGAGCTTTGCTTCGTTCACGCGTGGAACCATTTCCAGCTCGCCAGATTCCGCGCTCAGGCCGCCTTCCGCGGAACTACCGCGAACGTTTCCGTCCGCCTTCAATCGGGTAATCCAGCCTTCAGGGGCAAAAAGCGAGCTCAGCGTTTCCGCCTGAAGAACGGAGTTCCCGCTGGCGCCGCGCATACTCACCTCCGGCAACTCCTTGCTCGTCCCAGGGGTGGCGACTAGAGACTGCACCTTGAAAGCGGGATCCAGATTTACGGTAAGCAGTCCAGCTTTCAATTCCTCAACTTTGGTATTGGCGGTGACGGGCCCACTCAGCACGATGGTGCGTGCAAGCTTCAGAAACTCCATGCTGCTACCCTTGACGGTCAATTCATTGTTTTCGGTAGCTGGTTTCCCGGATATCTGGGCGGCACTGGCATTCAGATCGAGTTGCACATCGCGAACCAGGCGCAATTGCCCCTCGTCGGCCGAATAGACCGCGCCAACTCCTTTCCCCTTGCCATTAGGAAAGGAAAACTTTACGGGCATTACCGTCTGGGCACGGCCTGTGGCGCGCTCAAAGGTCACGCCACTGGTTTCCACTCGCATTACGCCGATGGGTACGCCTGCTTGCTCGGATCGGGCCGCATCAGCCGCACTTTGCAGCTCCATCTGTACATCCCCGCTGCATTGAATGCTGCCATCAGCCTTCGCAAACTGGCAGCTCTGCGTATGGAGGAGGTCATTGCGGTCGCCATTTTTGCCAAACACGGTAACGCGAACATCTTCCAGCAGGCTAGCATCCTGCCCGCGGAAATCCGTCGACTTGGAAGCGTGCACCGTGAAGATTGTGCGCGTGCCTTCGACTTTGGAGAAGGTAAGACCGCTTGATTGCCGTTCTACGTTTGCCAAAGGCGCCGGAGGTGCATTCTTTTTTTCGACATGGGCCATCCATTTCCGGTGGAGATATATGCCCGAGGTGGTTGCGGTCAGGGCGAAGGCTAGCACGGCAGATAGGCGTGCAAGACGGGCGGCTTCACTTCGTTTCATAATTTCAGTTAAGCAGAATTTTGTTGGAGTGTATAGCCAAGCGTTGAGAAGTGATGAGGATCAACTAGCGGCTTCGCCCGCGGCTCCAGCAGATTCCGGATCGTTGGCAAGTATTCCCATGTTCGCGACGGCTACGCTGTCGCGATTGGTGTTTTTCACCAGGTACATGGCTTCGTCGGCAAGATGGAGAAGTCCTTCTTTGGTCTTTGAATCGCCGGGATAGGCGGCTACTCCCACGCTTGGCGTAACCTTGATATTCAAACCTTCGGCGGTCAGCCATACGGACTCGCGGATCAGTTTGTGCAGGCGCTTTGCCACCAGGATCGCGTTTTCCTTGGAGGTCTGCGGCAGCAGGATCACAAATTCGTCTCCACCGTAGCGGAACGCAAAATCAATCAGCCGGCAATTGGTTTTCAATGCGTCGCCCATTTCCGCGAGCAGCCGCGAGCCTACCAGGTGGCCGTGCGTGTCGTTAACCTGTTTGAAATGGTCCAGATCGATGAACACGATGGAAAATTCGTAGTTGTAGCGCTGTGAGCGATAGATTTCCGTATCCAAAATGAATCCCATGTGTCGTGCGTTATAAAGCGAGGTGCAATCGTCCTTGATAGTTAGTTCGTGAATGCGTTTTACGTGGCGGGCATTTTCCAGCGCGATGGCTGCAAAGTCCGAGAGTGCTTCCAGTAATTTCAAATCGCGTGGATCAAATCCTTCTGGGCCTACGCAATTAATCAATTCAATTACGCCCAGGCAGGTGTCACGGAATTTCACCGGCACCGCGACGATGGAGCGCGTCTCCATCTTGGTCTTCTCGTCGACTTTGCCGAAGAAGCGCGTGTCCTTGCTGGTGTCCGGCACAATCACCACTTCGCCATGCTGAGCCACCCAACCACCTATCCCCTGGCCCATCTTGATGCGCACATCTTTTAATGCCTGGGAGGCTTTGCCAACCGCCAGTTCAAAGTACAGCTCCTGCTTGGCCTCGTCGAGAAGCAGCAACGACCAATTGTCCGGCCGTAGGAACTCGTCAATCTTTTCCATGATGGTGCGGAGAACCTGATCCAGCTGCAGGGAAGAAGTAAGGGCCTTGCCCAACTCCTGGAATACAGCTATTTCCCCGGCTTCGCGCTGTTCCGAGGGCACACCCACATTACGTCGCCGCTCCACCGTCGGAAATTGCTTGATTTCTTCTACGCCCACCTGGAATTGTCTCCCTGTTTGTGCCCAAACCCGTTGTTGGCCCAGCCTGGAGTTCGACAGTTCACACCTATCCCTTTTCTCGCTATGCACGCCAGTATAGGCACTCCTGAAAATGGGGCGCAACCTTCTCTTGGTACAGGCGTGGCTATCTTGCCATCCTGCGGCCCTGCCACGCTCCACTCCTGCAAATAGAGCCCCTTATCCAAGAGCTTTGCGGGGGCCGATAAGGGCATCCGACTAGAACCCATCTAGCTATTTGCATGAAACGATTAAGTCCCCATTGACACTAGTTTAATACGGCGAGTATAGTCTCACCTCTCTGAACGTCTACGCCGGACGGAAAGCTTGGTGCCGCGCGTGCTTTTTAGATATTCACCTTCGAGACGAAAAACCTCTCGCATAGAGGTTCCCGGAGATACATGGGTGTACTGGAATTGCAAAGGGCGGGAGGATGTTTCTCGCGTTCGAGACCTGAGCCCAGCCGGAATGTTTATTGAAACGCCCAAGCAATTTCCCGCCGACACGGAAACCAAACTGCACTTTCTCGTGCAGGAGGGAGAAATCAGCGCGCAGGCTGTGATTCGTCATGCTCGGCCAGGCGCGGGGTTAGGACTCAAATTTGTTGCCGTTCGCGAAGAGCATCGCCGCCAACTCGTGGCCTTGATCAACCGGTTGCGCGGGCAAGCACCACTGGCGGGTTGATCCACAACCGTCGCCTTGCTGCCCCAGGTGAGTCCCAAACCCCTTCTCAGCTAAGTGGCGCTAGGCAAGCTTTTAACCCTCGATCCCCTTTCGCTCTGCTTACTTGGTGAATACCCGCAAGTAGCCAGCACGAACTGGGCGGTCCATACTGCCACCTTATGAGAAAAGCCGCAGTTGTTGTTGGTTGGCTATTTTTCACCACTTTGACCTGCGCGCAGACGGAAGCTCCAGCTGTACACCTTCACAACGTGCTTTTGGATCAAGCTGTCGGCCATATTCCCGGCGACGTTTTGCGGCTGTCCGTCACCTTGCACAATAATGTCGGCTAGGTTGATGATCCTGTCACCACTAAGAATCCGGAAGCCCAGGTGATCTGCAACCAGGGAGTCAATTTGTTGCCTAGTTGCGTGGGGATCGACGCCGTACCTTCCTTCCATCGGGAGTTCCGTCTCGATCCCCGACTTTCCTTGGCGCATGTTGGTCTATTCCGCGTGTTCCTCAATGCCACGGCGCTCGTTGCACAGCACAATGGCGAAGCCGCCAAGACCCAGCATGAATTTTCAGTAGCTGAACAGTTGTGGGCCAACGCCAGTGCCGAACTTCATGAACTCTCTCAGGTAAACACAGTGCTGCAAGCGGACACAAAAAAAGACTCTTCCTCTTGCCGCAGGCACGACTCCGCAGAGCGGATCGAGTTCCTTACTTCATCTTCTGCACCGTAGAGACGATTGATGGCTGTCGCAAATCTACATCCCCACCCAGCCGCATCACGGCAAGCACGAGCTGTAATTTGTAAGAATCGGATTAGGCATTTTAACGCTGGCCGCCATTCTCGATAACGACATGTTGAAAACCAGAAGAGGTGCGGACTCGGTTGCAGTTGCGAGAAGCCCGCACCCGCGTCCTCGAATTCTACGAACGAGCTGTCACTTATTTCCAGAGCTACCCAAGCCAGTCACATCTGCTGGATTTTTCCTCGCAATTGGCAGAGGGGCGGCGGGGGACACGGGAATCGTGAATACATGTTCGGCTGTTTCAATCTTTTCCAGGACATGCTGGCCCCCAACCAGCTGAAAGTCCAAAGCGGGCCGCTCCCTGCCGTCTCTATCAACGACCTCGCTAGAAAGGACAAAAACCGTCCTGCGATTTTCAAAATTGCTGAGGACCAGTTCCCTTGTTTCTCGATAACTTACCCGATTGACGCTGTAATTTCCTGCCGGAAGTGTCTTTCCACTCACCACAAAATTATAAGGGATGTTGACCACGACCTGATCCATGCCCTGGCTTCTGGCAGTAACGGCGAGTACAGTCAGTCCGAACAACGCAGTCAGGATTCGTACGTAACGCTTCCTCATGATTTCTCCTTTGTGATCGCTCAAGAGTTGTTTATGGTCGGCACATTTCCGAGGTGTTTCCTCCCTACGGCCGTACCGCCGGTGGTGGGAAGAACATCTTCAAACTATGCACAGTAAGTGAGACGGGTTGTTTGCTTCGAAGTCACAGCCAGTTCTGTAAAAACGGTGTCAACGTCTTGTCACTCGTCGAGGTGTGCTTGTACATTGCTAGCCCGTGTGGCACCGTGAATATTCGAGCACACCTTCTTTACAACAGCTCGCTACAGTTCAGTGTTTTCAGTTCGCCTAGAGGAAAGCGCGGGCATATGCATCGGCACGTGACGGCGATACTCGGCGTATTCTCCATGAGCCTCGATGAGGTCTCGTTCCTCGAATTGGATCGCCATAAGTCGGAGCTACCCCAAAACGCCTGATAGCTGCTCACGTTATAGGTGACCGCCCAAAGACCGCCTTCTTCATGATTGGCGCTAAACCATACCAGTTACTGTGAATCGGGAAATGCCAGCGGTTTTAGAAGCAGTGTGTTGACTACACTGAAGCCGGCGATATTCGCGCCAATGCCGAGCGCAAGAATAAGCACAGCGATGATGGTAAACGAACGATACTTTTTCAACGTGCGAAAGGTATAGCGAAGGTCCTGCAGCAACTCATCGAGCACCGGGAGTCCGCGCGATTCACGATGCCCTTCCTTGGCCTGCTGCATTCCACCAAATTGAATCAGCGCGTGGCGACGCGCCTCTTCGGGCGACATTCCGTTTCGTGCATTTTCTTCGATGGCCATTTCCAGATGCGCGGCCATCTCATCGTCCAGCTCGCGATCAAGTTGCGCGGGGTAAAAGAAAGTAGAGATTCTCGCGAAAAACCGGCGAATTCCATCCTTCATGAATTACCCTCCTCATCCTGCATCGCTAACATGCGGCTCATCACGCCGGATAAGCGTTGCCAGTAAGCCGCGTCTTCGGAAAGCTGTTTCCGCCCGCGTTTAGTAATCGAATAGAACTTTGCTTTGCGATTGTTTTCGGATGTGCCGCACTCCGCGGAAATCCGGCCGCGTTGTTGCAGTCTGACCAGCGCGGCGTAAATGGTTCCTTGATTGAGAAGTACTTCGTCGCCACTGACCTGCTCAATGCGTCGGGCAATGCCATAACCGTGCAGCGAGCCCATGGTGGCCAGCGTCTGCAGCACCATCAAGTCCAGCGTACCCTGCAATAAATCGAGTTTAGAATCAGCCATGCGCGCTCCTGTGCGATCTCCACAGGAGAGTATGATCACTTATGTGGCGATGCCACAGGAAAAGGCGCCAGGTAGCTGAGTCTACTCGTATCGCAGCGCCATCATTGGATCGACTTGCGTGGCACGTCGCGCGGGAATCCAACAGGCGGTCAGGGCGACGAGGCTGATGAGAATAGCAACGCCTGCAAACGTGACCGGGTCTGAAGAGCTGACTCCGAAAAGAAAGCTGCGCATAAAGCGCATCAGCGCCAACCCTCCGGCAACTCCAAGCAAGACACCACACAATGTGAGTTTCAGTCCGTGGCCCACGACCTGACGAAAAATCCGGCCACGGTCCGCGCCGAGCGCCATACGAATGCCAATTTCACGTGTCTGGAGCGACACGAGATAGGAGACCACTCCATAGACGCCAACTAGCGCCAGAACAAATCCCAGCCCGCCAAAAATGCTGAGCAACAGACTCTGAGATCGCTGGGAAGCGTGGTTCTCTTCAATTTGCGCGTCGATAGTTTTCACGGCGGAGATGGTCTGATTCTTGTCCACAGACCAGATTCGGTCTTCGACAGCGGACACTGTTCGCAGAGGATCCGATTTGGTTCGCAGCAGCAAGTACACTCCGACAATTCGTGGCGTCTGAAAATAGGAGGCATAGATCTGCGGCCTGGGTTCCGCATCGGGATTCAGTTCGCCTACGTTGCCCGATACCCCCACGATTTGCCCCCACTCGAATTCCCCTGACGGCTTTGGGAAGGCAATGCGCTTGCCAACCACTTCGAGCGAACCAAACGCTTTGCGCGCCAGTGACTCATTTACAATGTAGACGGCCGGATTCCCTTTCGCGTCAGTGGCATCGAAGTCGCGGCCTGCCCGCAGTGGAATGCCGAGTGTCTGAAAAAAACCTGGTGCGACGCGGTTCGCTAAAGCAGTTTGCGGTGTGCCCTGGGGGTCATTTAACGACTGCTCGGTCTGATAATTGGTTTCCGCCACTTCGCTGGACAGCGGGAAGACGAGGCCAGTGGACACACTCTGTACACTCGGAATAGCGCGCGTCTCCGTCAGCACTTGCTGAACAAATCCAAATGCCTGCGTTTCATTGGCGTAGCGAAATTTCGGAAAGTCCATGCGCATGGCGAGGACATGTTCCGGCCGAAAGCCCAGGTTGAGTTGACGAAGTTTTCCGAAACTTCGTACGGCCAGCGTTGCTGCGATCAGCAGAACTGCGGCCAAAGCCACCTCTCCGACTACCAACAATTGGCGCAACACGTTGTGACCCGCGATGGAGCCGCTTGCGCCTGCTCCACCGCCGCTACCCTTTATCATTTCACCGACGCCGTGGCGCGTACTGAGTAACGCGGGGGCCAGCCCGGAAATCAGCGCGGCTAAAATCGAAACACCCAAAGTGAACCAGGCGACTTCACTATCGATTCGAATTTCTTCGACGCGGGGGATTCCCTGCGGAAGCAGAGTGCGCAGACCCTCGAGGGTCCATCTTGCGACCAGGATTCCTATAGCCCCTCCGGCGAGAGCCACCATCACACACTCGACGGCAAGTTGACGTAGGAGCGCAGCGCGTGTTGCGCCTACCGCGGCTCGCACGGCGAATTCGCGGCGTCGTGCCCAAGCGTGCGATAGAAATAAATTACTGACGTTGGCGCAGGCGATCAGAAGCACCAAACCAACTGCTAGCAAAAGCAGAATCAGCGACGGCCGAGAATCTCCCAGTAGAAATTCCTTAAGCGGCGTAGCGTGCATGCTCCAGCCTTTATCGGAATTCGGATACGAAGCAGCCAAGCGCGACGAAATAGTGTCGAGTTCTGTTTGCGCTTTCTGAATGTTGATGCCGGATTTAAGACGGGCGACGACTGAGTACTCATGATTTGCGCGGTCGGACAGTTGTTCATTTGTGGGAGTAAATGCGGTCCACAGTCGAGAGTCAGTCGCGAAGTCCAGCGAAGGTTGATTCGGCATCACACCAATAATGGTGTGCAGTTGACCGTCGAGAATGATGTTTTTACCGATCGCGTTTGCATCTCCTCCAAATCGCTCGCGCCATAGCGTGTAACTGAGTACGGCAACGTGCGCGCCAGACTGTACGTCCGACGAAGTAAAGCTCCTTCCGCAGGCTGGCTGAATGCCCAGCAAAGGAAAGAAGTCTTCGGAGACTCCCGAACTTTCGATGCGCTCGGGTTTGCCGTCGCCGGTCAATTCCTTCGGAGAATCCTGGGAAACAGCGATTGCCGCAAACGAAGCTGCTCCTCTATGCAGATCGGCAATATCGGGCAGAGATAAACCCATATTTGGAAAATCAAACATGGTGCTTCGCGCGGAAATATAGACAAGTTCCGAACTGCGCGAAAATGGCAGCGAACGCAACAATACGGCGTTGACCACACTGAATATGGCGGTGTTTGCCCCGATGCCAAGCACCAGGGTAAGCACTGCAATGGCCGTGAATCCGGGATTCTTACGCAGCAACCGCAATCCGAATCGCAGGTCGCCCCACAGGTGATCAATCCAGGTTATGCCACGGCGCTCACGATAATTTTCTTTCGTCTGCTCAACTCCACCCAACTTCAATAGCGCATCGCGCCGCGCTTGCTCAGGTTCCATACCTCCGCGCAGATTGTCCTCAATGTGCATCGCGAGATGGCTGCTCAGTTCGTCGTCAAAATCACGGTCCATCCGCTCTTTGCGGAAGATGTTGCCGACGCGAATCATCCAGCTTCGTAGTGTTTTCATTGGATCAAATCACTCATACCGGAGGGCAATCATTGGATCTACGCGAGTGGCTCGGCGCGCGGGGAGCCAGCATGCAAACAGCCCAGTAAGCAACAATAGCGTCACGCAACCTGCCAGCGTTGCTGGGTCGGAAGCAGACACCTCCCAAAGTTGTGCAGTAATCAACCGGCCAAGCACCAGGCTGACTGCCAAACCGATCAGCACGCCCACGACTACGAGACGCAATCCTGTGCGGATTACCATTCTAAGAACGTGCGCGCCCTCTGCTCCCAACGCCATGCGTATACCAATCTCGTGCGTCTTGCGTGCTGTGGCGTAGGCAAGCACGCTATACACGCCGATCGTCACCAAAATCAGTCCAACCACACCGAAGATGCTCATCAGCAGGAATCCGAAACGTGGGCCCGCGTACGCCCGTTCGCTGATGTAGTCTTCCAGTGTTTGGCTGTATGCTACTGCCAGCCCAGAGTCCATCTGGAAGATCTGTTGCCGCACTTCGTTGGTCAGCGAACCCGGCTCCTGTGCCGACCGAAGCAGAACTCCTCCCGTGCCCGATGCCGTCACCGAATAGGGCACCCAGACTTCCGGCTCAATAGGACTTTGCAGCCCTTCATTTTTCGTGTCACCCACGACGCCGATGATTTCAAACCACGCATTGGCCACAGGATCGGTAAAGGTTTCCAGTTGCCTGAGATGGACTTGCTGGCCAAGCGGACTCTGGCCTTTCAGGAATCGGCGAACGAACGTCTGATTCACCACCGCCAATTTCCGCGCGCCATTCACTTCCCCAGGTGTGAACGTCCGTCCGCTTTTAATTTCAAATCGCAGAACGTTGAAATAGCCATCGCTGCAGAGTTGGAACAGGCTCGTCCATTTCTGCTCGTGAACCTTTCCCGGAATTTCTATTTCGCTCGGCATTCCACCATTGGGAGGCACAGCGTTTGACTCTGCGGCATCCAACACGCCGGGCATGGACTTCAGACGTTCCAGTAGCGCGCGGTAGAATCCCGAAACTTGATCGGCGGTTTTATAACGATCAATCGGCAACGGCAATCGCATCACTAGAACATGGTCCGGCCGGAATCCCAGATGCTCTTCCCGTAGCGCGACAAAGCTGCGCATCAGGAGTCCCGCTCCGACCAGCAACGTCAAGGAAAGCGCCACCTCCAGAATCACTAAAACATCCCTAAGCCTGCCGTGGCGGAATCCGCCGGAGACTCCCTTGCCGCTGTCGCGTAATGGATCGTTCAAGTCGCGCCGCGTGACTTGCAACGCGGGAATCAATCCGAACATCAGCGCGGTCAGTACCGCCACACAAAGCGTAAATACCAGCACTGGCAGATTGAGCCGAATCTCCGCTTCTACGGGAATAACATTTTGCGGAAGGGCCGCCACCAGGAATTTCAATCCCCCCCAGGCAAACGCGATACCAAGGACCGCTCCACCCATCGCCAGTAGCAAACTCTCGACCAGTAGTTGCTGCATCAGCCTCCACCTGCCAGCTCCCAGCACGGATCGCAACGCAAATTCTTTTTCGCGCCCCAATGCCCGCGCCAACATCAAGTTGGCCACATTGCCGCAGCCGATCACCAAAAGTAGGACAACGGCAGCGAGAGTGGTGTAGAGTGTCGCCGAAATTCGGCCCGTCACGACGTCGCCAAGCTTACGAATCTGCACGTTGAATTTCGTCGGATACTGGTGCGGATACACCGCAGCCAGGTGCCGCGCAATTACCGTTAAGTCCGCTTCCGCTTCATCGGTGCTAATTCCGCGCTTCAGGTGACCTAGCATGAACCAGTTTGCGCCCCGCTCACCACTCGTTTCGGTGGCCGCGTGAACCGGTTTCTCTGGAATTAGCACGTCCGCTTCATACCAGCCAAAACGCGGCGGCATGATGCCGATCAGTGTTCTCGTAATGCTATTCAAGGTGAACTGCTTGCTAAGAATTCCAGGGTCGCCGCCAAACTGGGTCACCCATGTCTTGTATCTCATTACGAAAACCGGAGGCGCGCCCGGTTCATAGTCCGCAGGCTGAAGCACGCGGCCATGCAATGGCGGTACACCGAAGAATTCAAACGTTCCGGGGGTCACCAAGGCGCCATACAGTCGCTCGGTCCGGTCGCCTTCTCTGTAAAGCACCTCTTGCTCCTCGGCGGCAATCACGCTATCAAAGACGTGATTTTGTTCCCCGTAGTCCAAGACCTCCGAAGCACTAAAGCCGTTGCGCGAATCCGAATCCGTCCCTTGAGTGTCTTGAATATTCAGAAACACCATGTGGTGGGCATCTTTATATGGGAACGGTTCCATCAACACGTTTTCGATCACGCTAAAAATTGCGGTTGACGCTCCAATCCCCAGTCCGAGTGTTAGTATGGCGACGAGCGCAAACCCCGGACTCTTTCGCAGAGATCTCAGTGCGTAGTTCAAGTCCTGCATCGAATCCTCCAGCCACGCCAACCCTCGAAGATCGCGATGGTTTTCTTTCGTCTGTTCCACTCCACCCAACTTCAAAAGTGCATCACGCCGTGCCTCCTCAGGCTTCATCCCGGCGCGCAGATTGTCGTCAAAGTGCATCGCGAGATGGCTGGCCAGTTCGGCGTCAAAATCACGGTCCATCCGCTCTTTGCGACAGAGATTGCTGATGCGAATCATCCAGCTTCGAAGATTCTTCATCGTTACACCTTACTCGTATCGCAACGCGGTCAGCGGATCGATCCGTAAGGCGTGACGCGTAGGAACAAAGCAGGCCAGCATGGTCACGATTGTCATCAGGATGGCCACCCCGATGTATGTGACAGGATCGAGCGGACCCACGCCGTAAAGTTCACTCGCCATTACTCTGCTCACCGTAAACGCTCCCGCCAGGCCGATTGCGATTCCGGCCGCGGAAAACTTCGCGCCTTCCTTCATCACCAGCCAGAGTACTTCGCGGGGTTGCGCGCCAAGTGCCACACGGATGCCAATTTCACGCGTACGCTTCGACACCAGAAAGGCGAGGACTCCGTAGATGCCGGTGACGCCCAGCACGACCGCCAGACCAGCAAAAATAACAAACAGTGAAGTAGTGGATGCAGGGGTGGAAGCGGCATCCGAAACAACGACGTGCATGGATTTCACTTCGCTAATCGGTATCTCTCGATGCAGTTCGCTAATGATGCGGCGAAGCATCGCAGTTGCTGCCGATTCGTCCATGGTTGATTTGACCACAATGGTCATTTCCGCGGGCACTCTTCCATCCTCCATCGTCGAGTTGGGACTGTACGGCACGATGACGGTGCCTTCGATCCAGGCCGGAACGTTTCTCTGCAAATCGTAAGCTCGCACGTCAGGGATGACTCCCACGATGGTGTGCCATGCCTGATCGCCCACAAAGCGGACATGCTTACCAACAGCGCTCTGAGTTGGCCAATACTGGCGGGCCGTGGCGGCGGTTATTATCGCCACCCGAGGATTGCCAGAGCTGTCTTGTGCAGAAAACGATCTGCCTTCCAACACAGGAATGCCCATGGTCTGAAAATATCCAGGACTTACGATATCGAGCCAAAACAGCGGCGAAGTAGCGCCAGAATGAGCAACGTAATTCTCCACCTGCAACGAGCGCTTGATCACTCTTCCGCCGAGCGGCAAGGAATTCACCAACGCGGCGTCGTTTACGCCGGGCGCGGTACGCACTTGATCGAGCACTTCGCGATATAAGGACAAGCATCTGCCAGCGTCATTGCAAAATGATTCGTTCGGCGTAATCCGTGCGGTCATCACATTTTCTGAGTGAAAGCCGGGATTAATATGAGAGATGGCCCAGAAACTGCGAATCAGAAGGCCAGCTGCGACCACCAACAACATGGAAAACGCAATTTCCGCGACGACCAATGCGCCGCGCATGTGTTGTGAAACAGATGCGCCGGCACCGCGTGCACCGGAGTGAAGAGATTCCGAAAGGGCGGCGCGAGATGCCCGAATCGCGGGAGCCAATCCAAAGAACAATCCCGACAATATGGCGAGAATTCCCGTGAATGCGAAGACGCGCCAATCCATCTGTACTTCTGCCAGGCGAGGTGTGTCGGCGGGAAGCATCGACTTCAGCAGTGAGAGCCCCACAGCCGCGAAGGTCAATCCTAATAATCCTCCCAGCAATGCCAGTAAAATATTTTCCGTAAGGAGTTGTGTGATGATGCGGCCGCGACCGGCACCGAGTGTGGCGCGAAGGGCCATCTCTTTCTCGCGAGTTATGCCGCGAGACAGCGTCAGGTTGGCAACGTTCGCGCACGCGATCAGCAACACCAGTATGACCGCGCCGAGGAGCATGAAAAGTCTCGCACGTACATCCGCGACCATGTTGCCCTGTAACGCCACCACGCTGATGCCAGCATTCCAGGCCGTGGGCATCGGCCATGGAAATAATTTGAAAACCTGTGGCTGGAATATTTGGATTTCTGCGCGTGCCTGTTGAATCGTCGATCCGTTGCGAATCCGTCCAATGACCGGCATGAAATCGCCTGCCCAGAATGCAGAAACGTTTGCAGGATCGTTGTGCAGCGGGAGCCACAGCCGTGTTTTTGCTGACGGGAAACGAAACTCTACAGGCATCACGCCGACTACCTGTCGGCTTACGCCTTCGAGTTCAATGGAACGGCCGATGATGGACGGGTCGCTGCCGAAACGCTCTCTCCACAATTCCTGGCTTAGAATCACAAAGTTGTCCTGGCCGGCGATGTCTTCGCCCACATAAAAAGTCCTTCCCAGAGCAGGTTTCGCATAAAGAGTGGAAAAAAGTTCAGCGGAAACTAAAGCGCAATTCAGACGAACCGCATCGCCGTAGCCTGTCAGATTTACTTCGTGGCTCTCGGAGTACGTGGCCACATCCATGCTATGAATTTGCTGTCGCAGAGCCACAAACGCGCCCTTTGGATACGTTCCAGTAACGCTTACCAGGGAGTCTGCTCCCGCGTAGGTTAGTGGGTTGAGCAGAATTCCATTCACCAGGCTGAAGATTGCTGTGTTTGCGCCAATTCCAAGTGCGAGCGTCAGTGCCGCAACCGTGGTGAACCCTGGATTCCTGCGCAGCATGCGTAACCCAAAGCGCAAATCCTGAAGCAGCGTCTCCAGCCAGGAAACTCCTCGCCGGTCGCGGTAATCTTCCTTCGCCTGTTCCACCCCGCCCAGTTTCATCAACGCGTCACGCCGCGCCACTTCCGGTGTCATCCCTGCGCGCTGATTGTCCTCGATGTGCATCGCGAGATGGCTCGACAGTTCTTCATCCAGTTCGAGATCCATCTGCTCTTTGTGGAACAGGCTGCGCATGCGTAACGCTGTTCTGCGAACCCATTTCATAATTCCTGCTCCTTTGCGGTCATGAATCTAGCCAGGATTTCGGTAGCCTGCTCCCATTCACGCGCCTCTTTTTCCAGTTGCTTGCGCCCGGCGCGGGTCAGTTTGTAATACTTGGCTTTGCGATTGTTCTCAGACACGCCCCATTCGGACGAGATGTAGCCTTCCTGTTCTAATTTCAGAAGCGCCGGGTACAGCGTGCCGTAATTCACCGACAACAAATCGCCGCTGGTCTGCTCGATGCGCCGTGCGATACCATAGCCATGCTGCGCACCCATGGTCTGCAGCGTCTTCAACACCATCAAAGCCAGTGTTCCCTGCCAAACATCCGTCTTGTCGCCCATATCGCTCCTATGTGGAAACAATAGGAACATACGCCCACTCCTATAGGAATGCAATAGAAGAATTGTGTGACGAGACTTCGTACCCTCTCCAGAACCGCGATAAACTACTGGGCGGGAGTTATCACCATGGAACCAATCATCAAGGGCGCTATTCCTGTTTTGCCCGCCGCCGATACCGGCGAGTCGCTGAAGTGGTGGACAGAGATTTGTGGATTCACCGAAACTTTTCGCGATGCCACTCCGCCCAACTACGCAGGGATAAATCGTGGCGAAGCCTATTTACACCTTGCCGGGATGAGCGACAATCAATTGGCGCGGACTGTCGGCGATCAAACCATGGTGCGCTTGGCGGTCAAGGGAATTGAAGAACTGTACGACGAATATCAAAAGCGCGGCGGCGTGGTGCACCCCAATGGAATGCTGCAGACCAAGCCGTGGGGCACACGCGAGTTCAGCACCATCGATCCCAACGGCGTCTGCGTCACCTTTCAGGAATAATAGAGTGTGCCTGGCACATTCAGTTGATCTCTTCCACGAATCGATCGCGTTTTCATCCATTGAATCCAACTGCTGACACACCCCTTTGGATTTGCGCTCTGGTGCAAGTTCCTTTGCGCGCTCGACGTCTTCCCTGCTCGATGCTCGGTCCGCAAATTTCGCTGACATCCTGAATCTTTACTTCCGAAATGAGTTTTTCCACGCTCGTTTGACACCTCTGACCGTGGCCGTCTATAGTGCCCATGGGAACGCCGCGTCTCGGTTTTCATCTCCAGTTCGCGTCCGCCTCCTATTTCGCACCCCCGAAATGAGGTTTTTTATCGTTCCTGCGGTTGGTCCTTCCATCCGCCGCTGTTAAACTCATGGATTACGGGTAGAGGGCATGGCCAGGGGAAATTTCGGAGAACGTCTTAAGCGCGAACGCGAGCTGCGCGAGGTCACGCTCGAAGAAATTACTTCGGCGACGCGCATCGGTCCCCGCTTCCTCGAAGCATTGGAAAATGAAGAGTGGGAAAAACTTCCCGGCGGCGTTTTCAATCGCGGATTTGTCCGTTCAGTCGCTCGCTATCTCGGGCTCGACGAAGAATCGTTTCTTGCGGAGTACGATCTGGCGCACGGACCGGTTGTGCAACCCTCCCAGGAAAACTCCGCCAACCATTTTTCCTCCCGACCCAAATGGATTCCTTTCTTCGCTTTTCTCGTTTTTCTAGGGGTTTTGGGCGCTTTAATGACCGGCGGAGTCTATGCCTGGCGTTATTACAAGGTGCATCGCGCCGCCAAACAATCCAGCGATTCACCGGGAACAGCTCCAACCTCAACACCAGTCATTCTCACCTTGCCCCCAAATGCTGTGGCACTAGCAGTCCTCCCTATTGAGGCTTCTCGAGCTAACATCCCAGGAGCAGAAACGGCGCCACAGTTTCAATTTCCACTCGATCTCTTTGTATCCCTTAGTGAAACAAGTCATTTGCGTGTTTCGGCGGACGGCAGACTCCTCCTCGATGCCGAGCTACCCGCCGGCTCGACCCGCCACTTCCCTGCTCGTGAACAATTCGAAATCACGGTCGCCAACTCCAGCGCAGTATTGCTGGAAATGAACGGCCAGGCCATGCCGCCACTCGGTGCGCCCGGCGCCTCAGGTACAATAACCTTAACTCGTAAAGATTTGAGGCCAACTTTCAGTGGAAACTCTCAGCCCTGAAGTCATTGAAGACTTGCGCCACGGCCGCGCCACTCGCGAACGCAAGCTGGCGGTGTGCACTACCGGTGCCAATCTTTCGCCGGCCGACCGAGTGGAGATCCTTGCCGTCCTGGCTCACGATTCGGACGAATTGATTTCCACCAAGGCCGGTGAGGGCCTCATCAACGATTCGCCCAGTATTTTCGCGGAAGCTTTGGCGAGGGAGCATGCTTTGCCGCAATTGTTTGCGTATGCCGGCAAAAACTTGGCGGATAAGCCCGGCATTGCCGAGGCTATGATCCGCAACAAGAATTGTGCAGGGGAACATCTGGCGCCTCTAGTGACGCACCTCTCCGCAGCACTGGTGGCTACCTTAATGGAAGAGCTCGACCGCATTTCCGCATCCCCTACGCTGGCCCACACGCTGGAACACTCCCCGCATCTCACGGCCGATCACAAGAACATTCTGCAAGAGCTTCGTTCCGCCGCTCTTCTGGACCCCAACCGACTGGCCGAAGTCGCCGAGGAAGCCGAACCCGATCCCGTGAAGCGCCAGACGCTGCTGCAGCAGATTTCGCGCATGAACGTGTCGCAGCGCGTGCAGTTCGCGATGAAGGGCAGCGGCGAAGCCCGGCGTGCGCTGATTCGCGACTCGAACAAGGTTGTCCAGCGCGCCGTGCTGCAATCTCCCCGGCTCACCGATCAGGAAGTGGAAGCCTACGCGAGCATGGCCAACCTCACCGATGAGATTCTGCGCCTGATTGCGACAAATCGAAATTTCCGCAAAAACTATACTGTGGTGCGCAACCTGATGAACAATCCTAAGACTCCACTCGACGTTACCTTGCATATGCTTCCTATGCTGAATGTGCTCGATTTGAAAAAACTCACCACCAACAAGAATGTTCCGGAAACGCTTCGAACCACCGCCTTGAAACTGCAGAAAACCCGTGCCGAACTAAAAAAGTAGTCTTCCGACCGCTCACGGCAACTTATACACCGCAACTTCTTCTGGACTCTCCCTCATTTGTGAGTAAGATACTGACGAATTCAGACCGCCGCCCGATTTTAACCAAACACCTGCAATTTCCAGGGACCCATAGAACTCTTTAGGTCTAGAGCCAAAATCAGCTTCGAAAGGAATCAATGTGTTCAACCTAATCTGGACGGCCATCATCGGTCTCATCGTTGGCTCTGTCGCAAAATTCTTTATGCCCGGCAAGGACCCCGGCGGATTTATCGTCACCATCGTGCTGGGAGTCGCAGGTTCGTTCGTCGCAGGATATCTGGGCCGCATTCTGGGCTGGTATCAGGAGGGAGAAGCCGCTGGATTTGTCATGTCTGTGCTTGGCGCCATCCTGCTGCTTTATATCTACCGCCTGGTCAGCTCGAAAAAGGCGGCTTGATTTCTTGTCCGGTGCGCTCTCCGGCATTCGTTCTTACTTTTGCCTGACGGATCTTTCTGCACTCTAGGAGAGTTATTGAAATGCGAATTCGGATTCTGCAGTTTGCCCTGGCACTCTCTCTGCTTTCCGCGGTCTCCTGTCCTTCGAGTCAAAAACCCATGACCAAAACTGCACTGACGGCTTCTCCATCCTCTACATCGCTGGTCGGAACTGAGTGGCTTCTCACCGATCTTACCGGCACCCCGGTGATCGCCAATTCGAAAGCTTCCCTCGCGTTCATGGATGGCGGCCGGGCGGCAGGTAACGGCTCGTGCAATCGATTCACCGCTGCATTCAGCATATCCGGAGACACAATCAAACTCGGCCCTTTTGCTTCCACCCGCATGGCATGTATGGACGGGGATGCCAGTGCCCAGGAAGATCACTACTTGAAGATTCTGGGAACGGTGAAACGTTACGAAATCAAGAATGACACCCTGTTGATCTATGGCGAAGGCTCTGACAAACCGCTGCAGTTCTCTCGCCAGGCCTCCTCGAAGCCCTAATTGGTATTGCGCTGAAACTTTTGCCTCGCGTTCGCTGTCCAATAGTAAAATTTGCTCGTTTGCTAGTTCGCTGAGTAGTTCATTCTCGAAGCGGCGACTCTTGGTCATGAATCGTATTTTGCGATGCTCGTTTCTTTTATCTGCTCTCGCATTGTACTCTTCCGATTTCGGCTAGAATGCTCGAGGCAATCCTTTTCGGAGGTTACTCCATGTCAGCCCGAAGGCTTCTGTGCAATTTTAGCTTTACCACTCTCTCGCTCTTCGCTCTCGCTTTACTGATTTTCCCCTCGGGCCGGGCACAAAATTTGTCCGAACCCTGGACCTCTGCGCAAACCGTTCAGCCGAACGACCTCGTTAAGGAACTTGGCGATACAAAATCTGCGCCTACTGTCGTGTTCGTCGGATTCCAGCGGCTGTTCACGGCCGGTCACATTAAGGGGGCACAATTCCACGGTAGCGGTGGCAGCGCCGAAGGTCTCGCTCAACTAAAAGCATGGGCAGCCCCGCTACCGCGTTCCGCCAATCTGGTTGTATATTGCGGTTGCTGCCCCATGGAACACTGCCCCAATCTGCGCCCGGCATTCGCGACTCTGCGAGAAATGGGTTTCACCAAACTCCGCGCACTGATCCTGCCCACCAGTTTTGTAGCCGATTGGGCAGACAAGGGTCTTCCGTACGACAAGGCGCAATAGACCTTGTCCCGCGAACCTTCTGTTCCGCATCGTTCCTTCTGGCTACAGCAAATCGCCGGTGACGCACCCGATGCGCCACCACTGAAAGGTTGTCTCCGCGCCGACGTCGCCATTCTCGGTGGCGGCTACGTCGGTCTCTGGACTGCCCTGCGGATCAAGGAACATTCACCATCCACCGACGTCGTAGTCCTTGAACAGGATATCTGCGGTGGGGGTGCTTCTGGTCGCAACGGCGGGTTCGTTCTCTCATGGATGTCGAAACTCTCGTCGCTCGAAAAGCTTTTCGGCATTCAGGAAGCTCTGCGAATTGCGCAGGCCTCCGAATCCGCCATCGACGAGATTGCCTGCTTCTGCAGCGAGCATTCTATCGACGCAGATTTCCGCAAGGGCGGCTGGCTATGGACGGCAACCACTTCCGCGCAACATGCCGCCTGGGAGAGCGTCGTCAATCATTGCGAGCGCAACAGGATTCACGCCTTCCAGCGGCTTTCTTCGGCCGAAGTCGCCCTCCGCGCCGGTTCGCCTGTCCATCGCGAGGGCGTCTTCATCGCCAATGCGGCGGTGGTGCAGCCCGCAGCGCTGGCTCGCGGATTACGTCGCGTAGCCCTCGCGCGCGGGGTGCTAATTTTCGAACATACCAAAGTGCTCTCGTTTACACGCGCCCGGCCCGTCACAATCCGGACACCTGAAGGAACTCTCACTGCGGAGAAGCTGGTTATCGCCAGCAACGCCTGGTCCTCGAACATTCGCGAACTTTCCCGAGCCATCGCCGTACTTTCCAGCGACATCGTCGTCTCTGCTCCTGCCGTAGGCGAACTCGAGCAAATCGGTTGGCACCGGGATCTCTCCATCACCGATTCCCAAACCATGGTCGATTACTACCGCGTCACACGCGATGGACGCGTGGCCTTTGGAAAGGGCGGATGGACAATCGCCTTTGCAGGCAATGTCGGAGCGAACTTTGATCGCAATGCGCAACGCGCCGCAGAAGTCACATCTGATTTTCGCCACTACTATCCGCAATTGGGCAACGTACCGATTACACACGACTGGTCCGGTCCCATTGACCGCACGCCAGACAGCCTTCCGCGTCTCGGCACGCTTGGTCCGCAAAATAATATAGTTTTTGGAATTGGCTGGAGCGGAAACGGTGTCGGTCCCAGTGTGATTGGCGGACGCATTCTTGCCAGCCTGGCTCTCGAGCGGCAGGACGAATGGAGCCAGCATCCCCTCGTCGGCCGAGGCCTCACTAATTTTCCACCCGAACCGATTCGCTATTTCGGCGCACACCTTGTTCGTACCGCCGTCGCCGCCAAGGAACGAGCCGAACTCCAGGAACGAATGCCCTCGCGTCTTGCCGTGGCCCTGGCAAAACTCGCCCCCGCAGGCCTCGAAGACAAATCCTGATCAGATCTATTTCATTGATACCCTACGCAAAATAGATCCCCTACTCCACGCCTATCGCCTGCACTTTTTCGAAGTCCCGCGGGCCGGGCGGCAAAGCGCCTAACTCGTCGAACATGCCTTCCACTCCGGCCGGATACACGCTGACCAGCCCCCGTTTGGGTACGAGGGGCGGCACTCCCACGTCGGCATCGTTGTGCAGTCTCACAACGGCAAACCAGCCGCCCGTCTACCCGTCGGTTAATTTAACGTTCTGCTGGTCTCTCATCGCTTTGATAAATTTTCCGGTACTTGGCGCCAGAAACGCTCCGCGCTTCGCTGGATCCACACCATTGTTCAAAGTCATATCGTCCCTCTCAGGATTTACTCAGTCCCCGGTGACGTGCAAAAACCTTCGCCAGTCTTGATGACCAGACAATTCTGCTCGTCCCGTATCCACTTCATTCCGGTGTCTGCGCCACTACCTGAACAGAGGGATTCGCCTTTGCCGTCGCGCTGGAATTCGAGGTAGTCTCCCACCGCGATGCCGTCATACCTTTCCTGTCCGTCGAACGAATTGATCTTCACCAAGTACCTGTCGCCATGCTTAGAAATTGCAATGAAAGTCCATTCAGGCCCGCTCCATTGCCAATGCCCCTGGTCCACCATATTGTTCATAGCCGCCGTTTTTCTCCTGGACGTAGGCGCGGCCTTATTTTCCTCCGGCTGTTTCTGTCTGTCGCAACTTCCAAGCAAAACAGCAAGAGCCATCGGAGCCAAGCCCAGTTCAATCTTGTTCATACCCTTCTCCTACGGATTCGGGCGACCGCTATTCTTCCTCAAACTCTTTTTCAATTTCAATCTGTCTTCGAACCTCCCCATCGCACTGTCGAAGTGCTACCGTGGACGAAGCAGCAGCGAGGTAACAAGTTATGAATCCTCCAGAAACCGTATCCACAAACGAAATGCCGGCAGCTCAGGCGATTTCTTTAACAGCATTCGTCAACTATCAGGACGGCGCGGTGGTCAGCCGTACACTCTTGAAACGCCCCACAGGCACCCTCACACTTTTTGCGTTCGATGCAGGTCAGGGACTCAGCGAGCACACTTCTCCCTACGACGCCTTGGCCCTCATTCTGGAAGGGGAATCAGAGATCGCTATTGCCGGCAAATCGGTATCCGCGAAACCGGGAGAAGCCGTTCTTCTACCTGCCAATCATCCCCACGGCCTGAAGGCCATCACGAAATTCAAAATGCTTCTGTCGATGATTCGCTCCTAACTTGGAAGTCATGTTGCCGTGGCACATTCACTCCTGACTGTGCTCTTGCATTGAACCGGGTCACCCCTTAAAGGCTTTCACCCTAAGCGAAGAGAAGGGTCTCAAGCTAGGCCGCTCCCGCCACTCGATCCTTCGCCTCTAGACTCCTCCCCACAATCGGGACACGGGAAGCAGTCGCCTGCTCTCCCCTGCCACACCACCGCACGTGCGAGACGCATACGCGGCTCAGTAAGTTGAGCCCTCGCGGGCCGGAGGTTCGAGTCGTCGTTCGCCACCGGGGCTTCGTCACTCTCAAGGATTCCGTTTCGGCTTCACCGTCTTCTGAAACCGGAAAGCTCAGCCGAGGCTGATTGGCTGGCGCCATGCCACCCATGAGTTTGACGTTCTACTACTCCCTCTCACGGTTTGGACCTTCCTCACCCACGTGAGCGCTACGCCCCCTGCTAACTCCTGCTGCAGGATCAGCGTGAATTACTCCACCCGCAGTCACAAATCCGAGACAAGCAATTGCCCGCTCGCCCGACGCCATAGGCCTCAAATCCTGTTCTTGTCCATCGGCGCGTATCTCTGCTCCACGCTCTCTTCAGACCCCACCTCGCGGTGACGCCCTTGCGCTTCGCTACCATTCACCTCCACCAGGTTGGGACGGGACTCGCACCCGCCGGCTGCCGAACATGCAGGGCGTAGAACAGAAACCGCACCCTCCATCAAACGGGTGCGGTTTCTTCAATCGTAGAATTAAATTTACCAGCCGGTGCGGTACTGACGGCTGAGGTATTGGTTCGCTTCTGGAATATTGGTAACCTTCATGTTCGCGCCGTCGTAGAAAATCTTCTTTCCGGCCTTTAACGCCACGACGCCGAGCAACATGATTTCTGTCAGGTGCGATGCGTATTCGAAGGGGCACGAAGCTTTGGTCTTGCCTTTGGCCGCATTTACCCAATTCATTTCGTGTTCCTCGTTTTCGATGCGCGGCAGCTTTTGGGCAGGCTTGCCAGTAGAATCCGCCAGCGACTTTGGCAACAGCCGCGGGTTCGCTCCGTAGGTGTCGTGCATCAGCTTGCCTTTGGTACCGATCAGCAAGGCCCCGCCTTCCTTTTTCAGTTCTTCCTCGCCCATCTCCACTGGCTTCGCTGGCATCAGTCCGCCGTCGTACCAGGTGAGCCTCACCGGGGGCATCGAACCACGCGCCGCGAATTCATAGAACGACATCGTGGCATCCGGGAACGAAACACGGTTGAAAGGTGAAGATACCGTTTCGATGCTGGTCGGCAATCCCAGATTCAGCGACCACACGGACACGTCGAACAGATGTGCGCCCATATCACCCAACGCGCCGCAACCCCAATCCACCCAACCGCGCCAGTTGAATGGATGGTAGACCGGGTGGTAAGGAATATCCGGCCCTACGCCGAGGAACAGATTCCAGGACAGTGTTTGCGGAATCGGGTAGTTCCCCGCCGCCATTGCTGCCGCCAGCCGGGCATCTACACCCGCCATGTTCCAGGACAGAGTATCGAGCGAGCCTTGTGGCGCGGCAGGCCGTGGGATGCCCTGCGGCCAAAACCCCACCGGACGATCCGTCCAGATGTGGATCTCCTTTACTTCGCCGATCGCGCCAGCCTGAACCCACTCAACCGCGGTCCGCGCATCATTCAGTGAATGGCCCTGATTGCCCATCTGTGTCGCCAGGCCCGTTTCTTTTGCCTTCTTCGACAACTGGCGTGCTTCATCCACTGACCACACCAGCGGTTTCTGCACGTACACATGCTTCTTCATATCCATGCATGCCAGCGCGATGGGCGCGTGCATGTGGTCCGGAGTGGCAATGACTACTCCGTCGATGTCCTTTTGCTTTTCGAGCATCTCGCGATAGTCCGAATAGCGCTTCGCCTTTGGAATCAGGTCGTTCTTGAGGTGCAGGATCGATGCCAGGCGCGCTTTTGATTTTTCTGCGTCGGCTGCCGAAACCGCAGGGGCGGCATTCGCACCCGTCGTCGGGTGATCGATGTGGTTCTGAAGATTCGAAGCATCCGTATCGAGACGGGAAAGTGTCTTGTCCGTGTAGCCCCAGTCGACATCGCACAATGCCGTAATATTCTGGCTTGCGAGATTGATCAAATTGCTGCGACCCATCCCTCCAGCTCCCACGCAGGCCACGTTCAGCAGGTCGCTTGGCGCTGTGAATCCACGCCCCAGCACGTGCCGCGGCACGATCATCGCCGCCGCGCTTACCGCTGCTGTCTTGGTTATGAATTCCCTGCGTGTTACTTCTGATTTCTCTTCATCCTTCACCAGTTCGAGCTTCTTTACGTTCATTCCACCCTCCTACCGATGGGCACATTATGGCCCTTGCGAAACTTGTTTGCGAGCAAAACTTTGCAAGTATAAATGATTCCACTATCGAAACATGTGACGTAGTCACATCGCGGTGTGCCCATTGTCAAATTGCTTGTGGGCTAGCCTTCGCACCGGTTTCACTACTCTTCCGCGGCTTACAAGGATGCGCGGCTTTTCGGGTATTTAAGGCTCGTACTTTCTCGCGGAGATATTTCATGAAACCGACCTATCTTAGAATCTGCGCTATCGCACTCATTTTGCTTTTCACCATCCACCAACCTGTGGCCCAACTCGGCCAGTGAAATCCAAGCATGCCCACGGAAATTCCTGTGATCCCGGCGCGACCGAAAGACGTCTGGACCATCCTTGGCGTGATCAAAGCCTACTCTGAGGTTGTCTCAGGCCCGGCCGGGCAACCTCCCCAGTGGGGGCGTGACCGAATTCTGTATATTCCTAAAATCCGTTTTCTTGATGTTGCGAAAGGTAGGCATGGGAATGTCGCAGCACACTCCATGACCCATCCGGAATTTGTTGAGGCCAGCGACGCAGCCATGGAGAACAAAGCTATCGACGAGCATGAAATCCATCAAATTCTCCACCCACTCTGGGATATTGCCCATGTACTGAGTAAGGTGGACCAGAAGAGTTCTTTCGATGGTCCTGCGATTGGACACTCCATTGACAACCCGGAATTGTTCTATGACGGGCGCTGCTGGTGGATCGTGCATGCAAACATCTGGAATACTGCATCGTCCGATCAAGCTTTGCAAAACGAATTCATGCCGTAGTCGCGGCGGGGATTCCCTGCGTCTCGCTCTGTCTTTCCAATCGGCGGTCGTTTGCGTACTGCGGAGCTCTTCGTGTCTCTCGCAAACTCTGGTATCCTCCTTCTTCGCCAAATCCGTTCCTGGAGGCACCGCCCATGTCTCGCTTTTCTGTTTTGCTGACCGCTTCGCTAGCTGTTATGCTTTCCGCCTCCACGCAACAGTCTGCTGTCTCGCACTTCGATGGGAATTCCTGGTGGAATCACGTCAAATTCCTCGCTGAAGATTCCCTGGAGGGCCGCGATACCGGCAGTGAGGGGCTTCTCAAGGCCGAAACCTATGCCGTGGAACAACTCAAGAAAGCCGGCCTCGAACCTGCCGGCACCAATGGGTATTTTCAACGCATCCGTTTCAACCAGTTCCAAGTCGATGAAGCGAAATCTTCGCTCGCCTTGCTCGCAAACGGCCAAACGAAGTCCATCTCTTTTGCAAATGATGGCTTTGTCTCCACGCGTCTGACACGCGCTTCCACCGACGTGACCGCTTCTCTTGTGTTCATCGGTTATGGCTTGAAAATTCCCGAAAAAAATCTGGATGAACTTGCCGGTCTCGATTTAAAGGGCAAGATTGTGGTATACGTCGCTGGTTCTCCGTCGGATGTACCCTCCGCCCTCGCTTCGCATTACCAAACCCTCAGCGAACGCTGGAAATCGCTGCGTGCCGCTGGAGCCATCGGCGTCGTCGGCATCGCCAACCCCGCCTCGATGGATATTCCGTGGGCACGCATTTCCGTCAATCGCAATCATCCTTCCATGGATTTAGCGGATCCGGAGTTTAACGAAGTGGCAGGTCTCAAGATTGGCCTGGCTTACAATCCAGCTTCTGCCGAACCTCTTTTTGCCGGTTCCGGCCACACCTTCGCCGAACTTGCAGCCTTCGCCAAAGATCGCAAACCGCTGCCCCACTTTCCGCTTGCCACCACCCTGCAAGCAAAGGTCTCCATTCTCGCGAAGTCCGTGGACTCCGCGAACATCGTCGCCAAACTTCCTGGCTCTGACCCCACTCTGAAAAACGAATTCGTGGTGTTATCCGCACACATCGACCACGTCGGCATCGGAGCGCCTATCAATGGAGACAGTATCTACAACGGCGCGATGGACGACGCCTCCGGCACAGCTCTGGTTCTCGATGTCGCAGCGAATCTCAAAGCACATCAAGAAAAGTTGCAGCGTTCCATCATATTCTTGCTGGTCACTGCCGAAGAAAAAGGTTTACTCGGCTCGAAGTATTTCGCCAACAGTCCCACGGTGCCCGCAAAATCCATTGTCGCCGACATTAATGTCGATATGTTTCTGCCCATCGTCCCGCTGAAGGTTCTCACCATACTTGGACTTGACGAATCCGACCTCGGCACCCACGCTGCAGCCGTCGCGAGATCCGTTGGCGTAACCCCGCAACCCGATCCCGAACCACTGCGCAATGTCTTTATCCGCAGCGATCAGTACAGCTTCATTAAGAAAGGTGTCCCCTCGCTCATGATGGATGTCAGCTATGTTCCGGGCTCGCCCGAGCAGAAAATTTTCAAGGATTGGCTCACCAATCGCTATCACGCCCCTTCGGATGACGCGAATCAGCCCGTTGATCTTTCCGCAGCAATACTCTATGAGGAAATCGTCCGCCGCCTTCTGATCGAAACTGCCAACGCACCTGCGCGTCCGCAGTGGCAGGCCGACTCTTTCTTCCGTCGCTACGCAACCGACTGAGCAGCAATTCACGAGAGCGGTGTGACGCCTTTGGAGGGACCACCTTCTGAGGCGGTCCGCCGACCTCTCCTCTGCCCAGGTCGAAAGACCCGGGAGTGCTGCCTCAGCAGGCGCGAAACACTCCTAAGGCTCTCATTTCAAACATGTTCCAACTGCACAAATTAATTCAGGTCTCCTGAACCATTTGCCCCCCCAATTCCGCATTCCTTAGTAGTGAATGGATTGCGAGTGGGGCCGGGCCTTTGCTCCGCCTGTTTCCTAGAAGGGGATTCTCCGTTGCCTCACTCGCCAGTCACAAACGTCTCGTTTCGAAGGAGAAGTCACCATGGCTTCAGCTAAAGCTCTTTTATTCCGTCTCTTCACCCTAGCCGCACTATTTCTTGCCGCCACCGCCACTACCTTTGCTCAAAAAGATCACGGCGTCCGTCCCGGACCTCCAGGCGCCGGCGCTCCCCTGAATGGCCTCACTCCCATTGAACTTTCCATGTTTAACGAAGGTTTGCAGCGTGCCGTTCAATTGGAAGCGGTCTGCGACGAGTGCAGCGACGACACCATCGGCTCCTATACCGATCCGGCCAAGGCCAATCTGCGCTCCACCACAAACTCCTCGGGTTTGGGTGTTCGCTTCAACGGCGACCAGTGCACCGCGTGCCACAACCAGCCTGCGCTGGGTGGCTCGGGCGGTTTCCTTGTACCAAATCCCCAGGATCCTTCTGGCAAACAGCGTCGCCCGGAGAATCCCGAATTTGATCTGATGGCCCACCGCAAGGGCGCCAGCAACTACGTGCCCTCCTTTATTCAACAATACGGCCCGATTCGCGAGGTCCGCTTCGCAAAAAGACCAAACGGCACACCGGATGGCGGCGTGCACCAGCTCTTCACCGTCGTCGGCCGCTCTGACGTCTTCCCTGCTGGTCAGCCAAATACCTGCACGACAAACGACCTGCCTCCCATCGATTTCGAGGCGCAATACAAGGCCGGCAACGTTCGATTTCGAATTCCTCTTCAGCTTTATGGCTTGGGCATTCTCGACGGTATTCAGGATCGCGAAATCCTCGGGCGTCATGCCGCTACCGCTGCCATCCGTCAGGAACTCGGCATTGCCGGAATCCCCAATCGTAGTGGAAACGACGGCACGATCACGCGCTTTGGCTGGAAGGCGCAGAACAAATCCATCAGCATCTTTGCCGCGGAGGCATATAACGTCGAGATGGGCGTGACCAACGACCTATTCCCGCAAGCCACCGACGAATCTTCCAATTGCACCGCCAACAAAAGCGAACCGAACGACATCACCCGCATGGATGCCACCGATGAACGCAACCAAAGCTTTTACAATCCGCTTCATGAAATCGCCGACTGGTTGATGTTCGCCACTTTCATGCGTTTTCTCGACGCCCCGCAGCCCGTTCCGTTTTCTCCCAGTGCGCTACGCGGCCAGCAACTGTTCGGCACTGATCCGAGCAATCCCGGTGTGGGCTGCTTCGCTTGCCACACGCCGACGATGATCACTCCACCACAAAGCGAAACCGCCGCTCTGCAAAATGTCACCGCGCATCCTTACTCAGACCTCTTGATCCACCATATGGGTAAGGGACTCGCCGACGACATCTCCCAGGGTCTCGCCACCGGT
This sequence comes from Candidatus Acidiferrales bacterium, assembly GCA_963741165.1. Lineage (GTDB taxonomy): Bacteria > Acidobacteriota > Terriglobia > Acidiferrales > UBA7541 > Acidiferrum. Next base: position 82,449 of record CAVUHB010000012.1, read on the forward strand.
GACATGTTCCGCTCCACCCCCCTTTGGGGAGTCGGCCAGCGCCGGTTCTTCTTGCACGACGGCCGCACTGACGACCTTCTCCAAGCCATCGAAGCTCACCGCTCTCCGGGTGGCGATTGCGACGATGAACTGCGTCGCGCGGGCTGCTACGCTCCATCCGAAGCCAATTCCGTCATCCAGCGTTTCAACGCGCTTTCTGCCGAGGACAAGCAGGCCCTCCTCGATTTCCTTCGTTCCCTTTAGTCGTCAGCAAGCAATCCTCATCTGGCCCAATCACGAGCTCCGATCGCTTTTTCAAGCGGTCGGGGCTTTCTTTTTTCCTTCACCCGATTCCACTTTCTTCCGCATTCTTTAAGCGTTACACTTCCCTGATCCAACCTCTCCAACGCAAATCTAGCCTAGGAGGTTTCCGCATGCCGCGCTCGTCGCCCGCTGGTCTCGTCTCGAGAATTACACTCTCCGCGGTCGTGCACTGATATGGACATCGACGCACTTCGCCGTCTCTGCCTTTCTTTTCCCTGTGCCACCGAGCAAATCCAGTGGGGCAGCGATCTCCTGTTCAAGGTTCACGGTAAAATGTTTGCCGTCACCCCACTAGAACCCGCACCCGTCTGGTTGTCCCTGAAAGTTACACCAGAGAATTTCGTCGAGCTTACTGAGCGCCCCGGCATCCTACCTGCCCCTTATCTTGCCCGGGCCTGCTGGATTGCCATCGAGTCGCCGACGATTCTGCCCACTCCCGAAGTTGCTGCGCTGCTGCGCGGTTCCTTTGATCTAGTCGTTGCGAAGCTTCCTCGCAAACTTCGTGATTCCCTTGCCGATCACAAACCTGCTAGGCACGCATCGTTGAAAGCTGCGTCGAGGACAAAAGCAAAGTCAAAGCGCAAGTCGAAAAAGCTCGCGAAGATTGTTCGCAAAGCGATGCGCAAATAGTTTCTTTCTCCCCGTCGTACAGTGAAGCAATCTTTTCCGCATCTGGACTGTATCGTTCGAAACTTCTCCTTGCCGCGCGGGCTAAAGTCGGCAGGTGCCGGAGGTGGTTTGCCAATCGGTTGAGTTTTGCAGGGCAGTTCGCGACACAAATCTTCCACAACCCAAGGAGCACCTATGCGGTGAACTCCGCCATGCGGAGAAAGAGACCATTCATGGGCTCAACGACACGATTGGTGAAATCAGGAAGGCGGCCTCGTACATGGCAGCCACATCACATAGCATCCCTTGTCGATGCCAAGCCCGACTACCCTCGCCGTCTCCATCGTTCCATGGAATTGTTCGGTGACGAATACCGGGATCTTGCGCGCGAAGAATACAATCCTGCTGCCCGAGGCCTGTCACAGCGCGCCTTCGATCCCATCGACGAGGCCAAACACGAACCTGTCGAAAGCGTTCAGTTCGTCGCAGCCTGCCCTAGCTTCCCACGCTGAAGCAAAAAGCGCCGTGGTAGCATCCGGTCACGGTGCTTTTTTTTACGCACAGAGATTTAAGCGTGCTTATAGATTCCGCAGTGATTGATTCGCTTATTGGAATTGCAGATTGTGGCCCCACTTCAATTCGGAAGAAGTACGTCCTAAGCCATCGCCTTTGATCCAGAGGGTCGCCGCAACGGCCGTGCTCCAGGCACAGGAAAAGTCATCTTCCACAAATTCACTTCGGGGTTGCTAAATTCCAGACGCACCAGATATTTTCCATCGCGCTCTTTTTTCACATTCACGACGTGGGTTTCCGCAGGCCGATTGGTGTTTTCATTGACCAACTGCACCACCTGGCCCAAGGCCAGTGTTCCGTCCAAAACCACCAGCGCTCCTTGCCGGTTCACTGAGCGAGTCACTCCCTTGTAGCAGAATTTGTCGCCATATGATTTTGTCCACGCACAAGTACGGGCATATGCCAACGCCACTCGTAGCGTCCTTCGCCGCTCTCGATATCGAAAATGGAGTACGCCCATGGGGGCTTTCCTACGATTCGGATATTTCGGTCCGCATTCAACCGAGCTTCCTGAGAATCGAATTCCCAGCAGAGTCAGTCAAACTACGCGAGCCAGTATTACCAGCTCGAAGCAGTTGCCCTACTGACAGGTTGCCCTGGGCTTTGCGACAGGACAATAGCTGAGCCGTACCAAAATACTCTCTTATTTTCCAATAAGTCGCCCCTTTGGTCATCCCCACGATAGAGTGAGTTCTCACGAAGGATGCAGTACCCTGACCCGGGTTCCCCAATTCCCGCCTACGGTGGGCCGCCGTTACCGCCGGGCCCGAATGCTGTAACCTGTCCTAATGAATCTGGCCGCCGACCGCCGCGCGATTCTCGTGTACCTGCTCGTCACGTGGACCGTCAGTTCCCTGTTCTATTTCCTCATCATCAAATCCGCAGGCACCAATGCCGCGAGCGGAGCCTACACCACCGGACTGATGTGGTGCCCCGCCGTAGGGGCCTTGCTCACCTGCAAGTATCTCGGCCGCCCTATCGCCAGCCTTGGTTGGCAGTGGGGCCAAACCCGTTACCAGGTCCTCAGCTACCTGATTCCTCTCGGCTATTCCACCTTTACCTACTCCATCGCCTGGTTGACTGGCATCGCCGCGTTAAACCCGAACCAGACTGCCGATGCCTTTTCGCGGTTCTTCGGTCTCGGTCCATTGTCCAGACCCTTCGGTATAGGGCTCTATTTCCTGGTTGTCGCAACCACCGGCGTAATCCAAAACTGCGCCACCACTCTGGGCGAAGAAATCGGTTGGCGTGGATTCCTCGTGCCCGAGTTGGCCAAACGCTTTTCATTCACGGCAACCGCTGTTCTCTCCGGCGTAATTTGGGCCTTGTGGCATGTGCCCATCATCGTCTTCGCCGGCTACAACGCGGGAACCGGCTGGTATGGTTTGGCCGTTGTCTCCGCCAACATGATCGGCCTTTGCTTCGTCCTGACATGGCTGCGCCTGAAGTCCGGCAGCTTGTGGACCGGCGTCATTCTGCACGCTTCCAGCAACCACTTCATCCAACAGTTCTTCGACCCCATGACCGCGTACACTGGCCGCACGAAATACATCCTCGGAGAGTTCGGCATCGGATTCACCCTTGTCGTGGCTGTGCTGGCCGCCTATTTTTGGATGCGCCGCGCGGAAGTGGCCCAACCTCAGTAGGCGCCGTGGAAGCCCCGCTTCTCAACGCTGCCCCGTGAGCGCCTGCCCTCTCCGAGGAGCGGCTAACTGGACACGATGGCGCGCGGCACTCAGTTCTCGACGTAGCGTTTGGGGAGTTCGGGACTGATTCACAATCCGCTACTTTGCGAGAGCTCCCTGGATTATGTTCCGGTCCAATACGATTCTCAATGCCTCGTCGAAACGCGCCTGCCGCATGTTTTGCAAGAGTTGTTCCCAATGAACCCTGCCGTAGACGGTTTTCTCACGGTCGTCCGCCAGACTGGCCTCGCGCGCCCAGAAGCGCCGTTGAAAGTCACTGTATGCCGGCACGGGTTCACTCGGATCGATCGGCTTTCCCGACGATCCCAGCGTCAAGAAAGCCATGGCGTAGAACATGTGTGCGAGCTGTCTTGTCAAATAGAATCGCGCCCTCTGGTACTCATCCGGCGCTTCGCCGAAATACTCCTGAAGATAGATCCTTTCCTCTGATTCATTGGTAACGATCATGTTCGCAACCACCGCCAGGTCGGCATACCGATCGTTCTGGAATGCGGCCTCCCAGTCCACCAGCCAGAGACGGCTGCCGTCGAACAGCATATTGTCCGGCTTGAACAGGTCGTTATGGCTCGGCGCCGGCGCCGAATCGAGACGCGGGTACACCGCGGCCACTTGCTGGTAGCGAGCGAGAAGTTCCGCGGTCTCGTTTTCAGGCAGAATGCCCGACGCCCGGAACTTCTGGAGGAATCCGTCGAGGGCAGGTCCTTTGTTCAGCAGGAACGTGCATGTGGTATTGAAAGGGGCCGAAGGAAACGGCGGCAGCGCGTGCAGGGTCCGCAGCGTGGCGGGAATCCGAACCAGCGCGTCCTTCGCTGGTAAAGGTACAGCCTCCACAAAATCGGTGATCGAGATCCGATCCTCGGCGCTGGCGTACCTGACACGCGGCGCCAAGCCTGCGTCGGCCGCCGCCTGCATGCAGGTGAAGTGGCGCGGCATATCGCCGGGGCGCGTGTTGATCCGCAGCAGGTATGCAGATCCTCGCACGATAATGCGAAAGGCCCGGTTCGAGCCGGGACGCTCGGTCAGGTCGCGGATATCTTCGAATTCGGTGACACCGAAAGCCTCGTTCAGGCCGAGGGTCACGGCCGCGCTCTTTTCTTGCGGAATCATAAGCCTCCTCTGGTATTGGATTGCGGGGCAACTCTTAGCGATATTACTTAAGTTTCGGGTCGCAGGCCAGTTATAAAGACGGCCTCACTGCACTTATATTTTGTTTGTTTTCTGTATGTTAGACTTGGCGGTCGCGGGCCTGTTATCCTGGAATCGGGGAGTTGTTGCGCCGAATCTACTCGTCGTGGACGACGTCAATCGGATTCAAGCGTGCTGCAACGCGCGCGGGGTAGAGTCCCGCGAGAACAGTCACACACCAGACCAGCAGCAGGGCGGAACCCAGCAGTGTGAACGGAGGATGAAACTGAATCGTCCAGCCGAAGCTCTGCTTATTGACCACGAAGACCAGCAGGAGGGAGAGCGCCACGCCCAAAGCCAGGCCGAGCAGGAGCGCGAGCAGGCCCAACAGCGCCGCCTCCGCCAGGATCATGCCCCGCACCTGTGCCGTGGACGGGCCCAGGTAGCGTAGCAGGCCGAGTTCGCGGCGACGGTCCAGCACGAGCGCCAATAGCGAATTGGCCGCACCCAGCATGGCGACCACGATGGCCACTGCCTCGAGCGCCCAGGTGATGGCGAAGGTGCGGTCGAAGATCTCGATTGCAGCGCGGCGGAGGGTCTGGTTGGGCGCGACGGTCACTCCATAGGATACGGTGCGCAGTTGTACGTCGTGCTGCACACGCTCCCGGTCGGCGCCCGGGGCAAGGTAGATCGCCGCATTGGTCGCCGGCTGACCAGGCAGATATTGGAGCAGCGTGCCGCGGTCCAGAATCAGATATCCCTGGCTGCTGGAGTACTCGTAGTAGATGCCGGCGATGGTCAGGGTGACGATTCGTTCGCCGAGCGGAACGGCCACGCGGTCGCCTGCACGCAGGTGGAACTTGTTGGCGAAGGGCTCGCTCGCGATGGCGCGGTCGTGGTGCGGCAAACTGCGGAGGATGGCGTCGCGGTCTTCACCGGGCAGGAAGCGCAGGCGGCCGTAGCGGCGAACGATGTCCATATCGCCGGCGCCGAGGGTGGCGCGCTCGCCGCGAAAATGCAGCGGCATGCCGTGGAAGATATCGACCGCCGCCACGCCCGCCGTGGCGGCCAGAAGGCTCGGGACCTCGGGAGCGAGCCGCGGGTAGTCGCCGGCCGACGAGGGGCCCGAAGGCCGCACGTAGAGATCCGCGCGGAGCTGGGTGTCCAACCAGAGGGCTACGGTTTCGCGGAAGCTGCCCACCATGATACCGACGCTCGCCATCATGGCAATCGCGGTGGCCAGTGCCGCTACCACTACACTGGTGCGCGAGAGGGATGCGGTCAGGCTACGCGCAGCCAGCAGGCCCGTGACGCGTGAGCGCACCAGTCGCCGGGTGGCGCGGTTGACTGCGATCACAACGGCGGGCGCCGCCATCGCCGCCGCGCCGATGGCCAGGAGTGCAGCCAGATATCCGCCCGCCGGATAACCCGACACCGGGTCCGCCTGCGATGCGGCCAGCGCCAGCGCAGTGAATACGGCGGACCAGGCCAGTCCGCGCCGCCAGTGCAGTCGCGCCTGGTGCTCCCGCGCGCCGCGGCTCATGGCTTCGGTGGGCGGCACCAGCATGGCTTCTCGCGCCGGCGCGAAGGCGCTGGCGAGTGCTACGAGTGCTCCGGTCAGAATGCCCGCCCAGGCCTCGGTAGCGGTCAATTCGATGGGCGCGGGCCGGCTGGTGGTGTAGAGTGCGTTCACCGTTTCGGCAATCAGGCGCACCGCTCCACCGGCCAAAAGGCGGCCCAGCAAGACGCCGAGGGCGGCGCCGGCGACGCCGAACAGGAGGGCCTCGGCGAGAAACAACAGGAGGATGGTGGAGCGTGCGGCTCCGATGGCGCGCAGTATGCCGATCTCAGCGCGACGGCGTACTACACTTACGGAAATCGTGTTGTAGATGAGGAACGCGCCGACCACCAGCGAGATGTAACTGAGGACGCGCAGGTTCCAGCGAAAGGCGCGCAGCATGCGCTGGTTCTCTTCGCTGCGCGCCCCGGGCCTTGCGACCTGCGCCGAAACCGGGAGTGCGCCGCGGATGGCTTTCTCCACGAGGGCGAAGTCTTCACGGGGGCCCACCGTGACGTCGATACGATCGAGCTTCCCGTAGCGATGGAGGGCCTGCTGCGCGTCGGCGATATCGAGCACGACGAATTCGCCAGCGGCATCGATGGTCTGTCCGATTGGCAAGGTGATGGGGCGCCCGGCCAAGGTACCGGTCAGGATTTTAGACTTAAGGCGTGCGGCCAGAGGTTTGGACAGGGCAGCGCCTTCTGGGGCGCCTGCGAGATCGGCGCCGTAGAGTGGCACGGCTCCGATTCCAGGCAGCGCGAGTTGCGATTCCATGAGTGGCGCGAAGTGGACGTCGAACCGCAATGCGGCAAGCGCGGCCATGTAGCGCTCGTCGATTCCGCCGGTGGCGGTGATTTCGAGATCGGTCTTGCCGGTCAGTGCCTGCATCGACGAGCGGAAACTGCCGCTGGCAGCGTCGCCCGCGAGGTCGATGGCGACGACCACCGCTACTCCGAGGGCCACGGAGAGGATGGTGAGCGCGGTGCGCAGTAAGTCGCGGCGTAGGGGGCGCAGGA
>CAVUHB010000013.1:0-1067239 GCA_963741165.1 Candidatus Acidiferrales bacterium
GCATGGAGCAGCGCCAATCCGGAACCCTCCTGCGGCGAGGCGTCGACAAAGGCTTCGCAGCGCTGGTCAAAGGAGCCGAGCGGTCTCGTCGTGGTCGATTCGGATCAGGAGAACGCGGTTCGTGAGCCCTTGGTGCCGGATGTAATCATTCCAACCGATCTCCTGAGGCGCGTTGAGCTTGCAGGCAATCACGAACTGCAAGGCGTTGCGCCGCGTCGCATCCAGTCGTTCGATTGCGGTCATCAAGGCCACGATACTCGTCTTCTCATCGTCACTGGCTTGACACAACACGAACGGCAGGGTGATACCGAACGACTCCAGCACCGTTCGCGACGTCGAGGTAGCGGGCCTGCGCGATTGGGAACGAAGAAATGTGGATCGCCCGCGCGCCGATCGCCGCCACGCGCTCGTCGGAGAGGTCGAAAAATCGCGTGCATTCGCGCCGAGTCGCGTCGAGACGGTCAACGAGCAAATCGTAGTGCCGCAGCGCATCGAGCGCCCAGCGACAGCGATGGACGCTGTCGGGCATCCGCAGGAACCTGTCGGGCAGCAACGCGGGGGCCAGGTCGCACACCAAGCCGGCCACGCGCGGGCCATCGAGTGGCGCGGCGGGCGGAAGGAACTCGTCGACCTGCTCCATCGTCGCGGTCGCCAGCCAGACGTTGACCGGGTCGAGACATCGTTGGAGGGCGAGTTGGCCGTTCGGCCGTCCCTCGGCGGTCCCGCCCGACGGGACGCGGCGGGTGCTGCGCCCTGCTCGACCAGACGCCGTCCACGCGGCCAATCCCTTCGTGGAGGTAAAGGAAGTAGTCGTGTTGCGAATAGCGGGTCGTGAGTTGGTGCACCAGATTGGCGCATAATGACCGGTCGCCGCGCAGTGCGCCGTCTGGCGCCGAACATGTCGATCCAATGCGCACGGCACGCTCGTGAGCTAGAGATAAAAATCAGCCGGCGCTGCAACCGACACCAGGGCCAGCGTCGCCAGGCAAGCAACGCCGCAGACGATCGCGCCGATGCGCCGTAGACCGACGACGATCGGCAACGTCCCTCGAGGATCGGATCGCGGACCAGCGCCAACAGCGAAGTGATTCGGCTGTAGTCGGCGAGCCAACCCAATCCGCGGCCACCCTCCGACAGCATTTTCGCCGGGTATATGATCGGGGACATGGAGTAGACAATTTGAAGCACGTGTCCAACAGGTGTTTCATGTCGGGAAAAAACACGCCCGCTAGTCCCGTGAGGATCGCGAACGACAGCCCAACACAAACAAGAGGATCAACGACGGTACCAGGCCAACCAGCCGGAAGGTTGCCGAGACCGTGGAACATCCACGTCAGGACCAACACGACGCACAGCGAGAGGCTGAAATCGAAGCCCGCCCCCAACACCGTGCGCGATGGGTGGATCGCCAGCGGCGTCGGGTACTGCCGGATGCAGGTCTCGCGGTGAAGAGCATGTGCATCCTCGCGTGATCGAAGCGGAAAGGAAATTCCAGAATGTCAGCCCTGACAACAGGAAAGGCCCGTACTCCTCGACTTTCATCTGGAAGAGGTTGTGGAACACCATGCAGAGCACGGCAGTCATCGCAATCGGATTCAGCAACGACCAACCGAGTCCCAGCACCGAGCGACGGTAACGGGTCCGCAGATCCATACAGACCAGCGAAAACCAGAAATAACGGCATTGCCAAATCGCCGCGGCGTAGGCTCGCATGATTTCAGTTGACCTCATTCATGGACGCTCGACTCCGGCCAAACCACCTTTACGCCTTGATGAGACGCGGCCAGACGCTTTCCGCGCCGGCGTACTCTTCGATTCTGCGCGGCCCTCGCGGGCCATCTCGCGGTAACGCGACGGATCGCGGCGGACCGTTTCGTAACTTTCACGAATCTGTCGCACCAGTGCGGGTCGTTCGACGTGGTGCCAACTTGTCGTCGGACGGCGCCGGGGTCCCACGACCAGTGCGTGGGCCCGCTGCGCGACGGCACGACGAACGCCAACCGTTGGTCGATGTATTCAGCCATCGCCGTATGCGCCGGCGCCACGGCCGGCCGGCTGGCGGCCAGCGAATCCTGCACCGGCAAGCACGCTCCCTCGGCCCGCGACGTGTTCAGATAGTAGGTGCTGGCACTGGCCAGTTCGACCATCTGTTCGTCGGAAAGGTAGGCGGAAATCACAGCCAGCTTGCAACGGTGGCGGAGTCGAAGCCGCTGAAGAAGCTCAGCACCTTATGCAGTCCGTCGTGCGCCATCGTTTTGCTGACGACCAGTTTGAGCACCACGTTGCATCGTCAACGTCGCCCAACGCGACCAAAAACGAGTTGAGCAGTTCCTGCCAGTTCTTGCGTTCGTCGTAGGGACTGAAAATGCTGGTGTAGACGGTCCCGCTCAGCTCCAACCGGTCGCTGGGGAAGTAGGGAATCGGAAGCGGGTACAGGTCGAGGCGGCGGCCCAGTGCGCCCGAATAGCTTGCGGCCGGCGCGTGATACCAAACGGTTGCACCGGGCCTGGTAAACGCGGGCGGATGCCGTGCTGATAGGCCCCGCGGGCCCGCGCGGTGAGTCGCGCCCGCCGATGGTGCGCAGACCGCCTGTGGAAGCACGAAGCAAGGACACTCGAGCACGAATCGCCGGTTGATTGCCAGTCGGGCACGGCGAAATACGGCCCGCTGATCGGCACCGGCACGACGTGAATCGGCACGCCAACGCCGGCCCGCACGAACGCGTCGCGAGTGAAATCGCAAGCCGTCATGATCAGGGCCAACTTCTCAGCGACTCGGGGCCAGTTGTTGCGAGGATTACCCGCCACGTCGCGATCGGGAATTTCGGGATATTCCCAGAAAGGGAAGGCGATATTCGGCACGCTCGGCGCGATCGGCATGTACTGCAACGGCAGGAAGCTCATGTGCGCCGGGTCGCGCCTTGTCTCGCGGTCGTGGCTCAGTGCCGCTTCCAGCGTGGTGTCGGGGCGAAATCTCATGGACCTCGCCCCACCGCGACAGGAGCGGCGTGAACGCCCGATAGACGAAGTAGTACGAATAGCAGTCGTCGCCGCACCGCTGGGGCATGTCGGCCGTCGCGAATGACGACGTCGTGAATAGTGCGGTGCGCGGTCGTCCGCGGCCGCAAATGCGCAGCCGTCGTGTTCGCTCTGACGCCCAATGCTTCCATCGTCATCTTTCCACGGGGTTCCGTTAAGCCGCTCGGGTGCTACATCACTCGTGATGGGTGGGCGGTGCCCACCCTACGCCTGCGCCCTCCGCCGCAACGTCCGCCCGCCGAGCGGAGCGGTGCGCATCGGCCGCTGCGCCATGGGCACGACGGCCGGCAGGTCGGTCTGGTCCATACTCTCGTCGGACGAAGGCTGCTGTCGCAACAGCATTTCGACATGATCTTCGATCGCCGCCAACCTCCGAGACAATGCGACATGGTCCCAGCGGAACGCCTCCAGCCTGCTCGCCGGCTTTCGAGCGCTTCGTACCGATCCGGCGTCTTCCGAACCGTTCGCACCACCAACCGACGCGCGGCCGCTTTGAACCGCGCAGGTCATTGCGACCCTCGACGAACAGTGGCAGGCACAGATGGCATGTTTCGGTTCCTTCCTTGGATTCGTGTTTTAGATCGTCAGGCAACGCTTGACGAAATCTTCCATCGCCAGCGGCCCGGTGTGCTGCTGCAACATCACCTGCGTCAATCGCTCCGCGAGCAAGGCCATGTGGTAGGCTTCGTCGAACGTTCCCGTGCCGCTGGGGGTGAACGCGACGCTTTGGCCAACGCCGCTTCGATCTGCGGTAGCAATGCATCCAGATGAAGATCGGCGGCTGAAGACGCTGGTGCGCCTGCGCGACGCGTGCGAGGTCTGGCCGTCGAGGACCGACTGGAACACGTCGGCCAGCCCCTGGCGCTGCGTTCGACTTTCAGGCAATGGACACCGTTCGACGTACCATTCGCCGATGCCACAACTCTGGGACATCGCCATGACGCAGCCGTAGGCGGCCGCTTCGAGCGGAGCGCAACTGAACGGCTCGCGTCCCAAGTGGGAAAGGCGAACACGTCGTACTCGTGCCGCGCGTAGTGGCGCGACCAATTCATCCTGGGGGCAACACCCCTTGAAGGTGACCCGGTCGCCAACGCCCAGCGCGGTGCGCGAGCGGGATGACGTGGGGGTCCCATACCTTGCCATATAAGTCGATCTCGAAGTTCTCGTGCAGCCGCGGTCCCGCAGCAACCGCGCGCCGATCAGAAGATCGATCCCTTTGTGCGATATGATCTGCCCCGCCGTCACGCATCCGCAGCATATCGCCGGGCCGAAAAAATTGCTGCCGTACCGGGGCGTGGCCCCAGCACCCAATTGGGCATGATCTCCACGTCGCCGTTGAGTCGCACGCCGGCGTCCTCGATCTCGTTGACGACCCTCTCACTGACGGCCATGTAATGGCCGCTCACTTGCCGGCTCAATTCCGCCGCGACGACCGGCAACAGCCGATCGCTGAGGCTGCACAGCATTCGAGGCACGCAATCGCCAAGGTACCAGACCGACGGCATGCCGACGTGCCGCAAACAACCCAGCAATCCAAGTCCGCCCAAGCCGACCAGGTTCCAAAGGTAAACGACGTCCGGCTCGAAGTTGGCCGGACGCGGCGGCGAGCACGTGGACGTTGAAGGTGCTCACCAGGTTCGACTCGGCATCCCACATTGCCCGCGTGATGGCGCTGCTGCGCAGAATGACGGAAAGTTCGAACCTCTTCGCCAACTTGAACGTCCGAGAGACGTGGGACTGAACTGGGCAGGGAGCGCGCGCCGCACTGGTCAAAATGCGCACATCGTGGCCCTGTTCGAGCAGGCCGTTGACCACCTGGCGGCAGCAGAGCTGTAACCGCCGACGACGTCCGGCGGGTACAGATTACTGAGGACGAGCACTCTCATGCGGCGGTCTCCCGGTGTCTCATCAGCACCTTCCGGTAGATGGCCGACAATTTGCGCCCAAAGTCGCGTAATCGACGGCGGGTGGGGCCTCATCCTCGGAGTCCGCCGGAGGGACCGGCGTGCGCCGGGCCATTCGGAGGCGACGCCGAACCAGTGCGGGTTGACGCGGCCCGAGACGACCTCGTGGGGCTCACTGGAGCTCCGCTTGGGCGGCGACCGATTGCGAATGGCGGATTACGGTGGCGCTTCGCCAAGGCGTTCAGGCCCAATTCGAGTGAAAGCCAATGACCGACCACGCCGTAATCGGTAACGCAAACCGGCGTTCTCAGTTGCTTGGCGACCAGCAAACCGATTTCGCACGCGCGGCTGAACCCGTCGTGGAGATGCACCAGCGACGCGTCGGCCAAAGCGGCGGGCAGTTCCCAAGAACTGGCGTCCCATGGCGTCCGCGGCCGGCCGGCCCAGGGCAGCACGCGTTTCACGACGCCGGGGCACAACGGCCGGCATTCAGGCCTGGGACCGCACGACAGCAGCTCAACGGAGAGATTGCCCTGTGATGCCGCCACCACTCCCATTGCCAACGCAAGAAGGTGCCGCTCGCCGCGGAGAGCCTGATGCCTGGTCTCCGTCGAACAGTCCCAGGTAAGCGATCTTGGTTTGTGCCATTGTTGATCTCGTCGTGAGGCAGGTTTCCAACCTGCCATACAACTTCGTAGCGGAACTCGTAAGAGGCCCCACGCTTCGGAATTCTCATGAATTCCGCTTCGGGCTGAAAGCCGCTCAGGCGGCGATCCTCACCTGGCGGCCATCGCCGAGTGCCGACAGGTCGGCGTTGACCATCATCTTCACGAGTTGCTCGAAGCTGACGTGCGGCTTCCAGCCCAGCGTTTCCTGGCCTTCGCCGGATCGGAGAGGAGCAGATCGACCTCGGCCGGGCGATAGAATTGCGGATCGATCACGACGTACTTGTGCCAGTCCAGACCGACGTGGTCGAACGCGACTCGCACGAATTCCTCGACGCTGTGCGTTTCGCCGGTGCCGATGACGTAATCGTCGGCCTCGTCTTGCTGCAGCATCAGCCACATGGCGCGGACGTAGTCGCCGGCAAAGCCCCAGTCGCGCTTGGCGTCGAGGTTGCCCAGCCGCAGTTCGCTGGCCAGGCCCAGCTTGATCTGGGCCACGCGCGTGCGTGATCTTGCGAGTCACGAATTCCAGGCCGCGCCGCGGCGATTCGTGGTTGAACAGGATCCCCGAGCAGGCGAAGAGGCCGTAGCTTTCGCGATAGTTGACCGTGATGTAGTGGCCGTACACCTTGGCCACGCCGTACGGGCTGCGCGGATGAAACGGCGTCGTCTCGCGCTGCGGCGTCTCGCGGACCTTGCCGAACATCTCGCTGGAGCTGGCCTGGTAGAAACGGATGCTCGGCATCGACCTGCCGGATGGCGTCGAGCATTCGCGTGACGCCCAACCGCCGTGACTTCGCCGGTGAAGATCGGCTGTTCCCAGCTCGTCGGGACGAAACTCTGGGCCGCCAGGTTGTAGACCTCCGTCGGGCGCACTTCTCGAGCAGCGTCACCAGCGACTGCTGGTCGAGCAGGTCTCCCTGGTGCAAGCTGGATCCGGCCTGGCAGAGTGCTCAATCCGCTCGAGACGTTCTCGGTGCTCGAACGGCGGACCATGCCGTGGACCGTAGTAACCCTTGTTCGAGCAGAAACTCGGCCAGGTAGGAACCGTCCTGGCCGGTGATGCCGGTGATCAGTGCCGTGGCTGCCATGCGACTGGTTCGACTCCTGGTTGGCGGATGTCGTCTTGGAGAAGAGGGCGGGATGATAGTGGCGTGGGGCGGGTCGTGTCAAGCGATGTCGTGCAAACAGGCGTGTACCAGCTTGTGTCGATTTCGACGGGGGCTTCTGGCCTTTCGGGCGCCTGCGGCGCCGATGTTGCTGAACGCAATCAGCAGTGCTGCGAACCCTGTGATGCCGCTGAGATGCAGTCGCAGAGCGGTGTGGCCGATGGCCTGAGTCAATCCGTCAAGATTGGAAGATTCTGAACTGGGTAGGGCGAGCAGTACGCAGAATGTGCCCAGGATGTAGCAGACTGCGATGGTCAATCCGGCAGTAAGAAGCGCGCGCGGAATGTTGCGCCGTGCATCCTGAATCTCCTCGGCCATGAGCGAAGCCGATTCACATCCGATAAATGAAAAAATAAGTACCGACCAGAAGATCATGTCCTCGAGGCGCGTGTTAGGAATGAAACTTCGAGGTGAAAATGCCGTTGCCGAGCCAAACTGCTTCCAGGCGATGAAGCCCAGCACAATGACGATAAGCACGGGAATCCACATGGCAATGGCACCCAGATTGTGCGCCCACTTTGCGAGATTGAGCCCAAGAATGTTGAGCACTGTCAGGACCACGAGAATCCCGACCGAGAAAGTCACGAAATAAGCTGGACGTTGCGAGTAGCGCTGCAATGACGGATGAAGAAACAAGATGTTGCTCGCCGCGAAATACAACACCCCAGGGAAATAGGGAAGATTGCTCACCCAGTACATCCACGCAGACAGGAATCCCGCACCTTCGCCAAACGCCCTCTTGGTCCAGACATAGAAACCGCCTTCTGCTGGATAACGGGAAGAGAGTTCAATGACCGAGAGAGATAAAGGTAAATAGAGAAGTAACCAGGAACCAAACCAGATCACAAGTGAAGAGGGGCCATGACCCGCGGCTGTGGCAATCCAGCGCAAACTGATGCCGGTGACCACATAGAACAGCACCAGATCCCGAAATCCCATGACGCGTGAAGGCACCGCGGTCGCGCCTGCGGAACTCGAAGCCGGGTAATTTGCCACGAACGGGAGGCCTCCGGAAGCCGGTTGAGTGGAGAGACAGTAACGGTTTTGGAAAAGAAGGTCAACGAGTGGGAGCGAGGAATCACCGTTCGGCGCGGCAGGAACAACTGGGTTCTACACAGGGCCAAGGTCTAATCAGAGTCAGTACGGGCTAACGCCTTGCCAATACACTACGCGAACATTTCAGAGCAAGGTGTTCTATCAACACGGTTGACTGCCCGGCAGATTCCTTGCCGGTGTCGTAGCTAAAGAGGCTAAAAGTTGGATGGCTACGCCACGCCGGCCGCCGCCAAGCAACTCAACGCGGATGACTTGGCCGACGTATTCAGAGTTGCGATGGTCAGTTGCCGAGCGATAGGGGAGCGTGACAAATAGACGCATTCCCTCATCGTAGCAGTCGTGCCGTGTGGTGAAGTAGAGGCCTTCTGGTGAGACGTTCTTGGTCGTTTCAAACTCCTCGAACTGTTCGCGGCTGGGGTCGGAAGTCGCAAGCTTTAGCGGCTGACCCATTTTGACGCGGCGGCTACGGCGACGATACGGGTGGCCGGCGTTTTTCATGTGTCCATCAGAGCATGCCCTTACGGCAAGAGGGGAAAACGTGTGTTCAATCGTACATCTTTCGATTCAAACGGCGGGATCACCCTTCGCGACACAGTTGCCGTAAGTTGTCCGGCTTCGATCCTCCTTAGGAAAAACCTCCCGTTTTCGTCATAATGTAGGTTGGCCCCCGCCAACAGCACAACGGGCATTCATTTCTTTGTGGGTATAGTGTGTATGGTTCGCTGCGATTCGTAGTAGTCGCAC
The DNA here is from genome assembly GCA_963741165.1 of Candidatus Acidiferrales bacterium. Taxonomy (GTDB): domain Bacteria; phylum Acidobacteriota; class Terriglobia; order Acidiferrales; family UBA7541; genus Acidiferrum. The sequence continues at coordinate 8,577 of CAVUHB010000013.1, forward strand.
GCGGAGGATTCATGAATCGACTGCCCAATTTTACAGCACGCACGCGGAAGTCCATCGAAGACTCCATTTCCGTGCAGCAAGCCTTGCTTCGCGACCCGCACGCCCTCTCTGCGATTCAGAGCGTCTGCGAACTCCTTGTCGCGGCTCTCAAAACCGGCAACAAAATCATCTTATTTGGCAATGGTGGCAGTGCTGCCGACGCGCAACACATCGCCGCGGAACTTGTCGGCCGTTTTGCCTTTGACCGCCCCGCGCTTCCCGCACTGGCTCTCACCGTCAACACTTCCTGCCTCACCGCCATCGGCAACGATCACGGTTTCGAGCAGATCTTCGCCCGGCAGCTCGAAGCTCTAGCCCGCCCCGGCGATGTCGCCATCGCCATATCTACCAGTGGCAATTCCCGAAACGTAATCTGTGCAGTCGAGGCCGCGAAGAAAATCGGACTGAAGACGGTAGCGCTAACCGGTGCATCGGGCGGTAAACTCCGTGCCATTGTCGATCATTGCATCTGTGCACCCTCCGACCTGACCCCGCGCATCCAGGAGTGCCACAGCCTGATCGGTCACGTGCTCTCTGAAATCGTCGAGCAGGAACTTTTCCCTGAAGAGAGCCCGCGTTCGGGAGCCTACTAACGACCTCGCTGTTGCTAATGAAGTCACGCGGCAGTCGGCCGTGCCCGCAATCACTCTCGCGACCGTTTCGATATCCACCAGTCCCTTGCATCCATAGAGCGCCGGCAATACCTTCGCCGCCGGAAAACTCCTGTCGCATTTCCGCCACTCTCTCCGTCCCCGATCGATAGGCGGGTAGGTACATTCGCCCAAGCAGCGGATGTTTTCCCCAAGCCCCGGAGAGTTTGTCCGCTCTTTCTTCAGTAACCAGAAAATCCCTCCGCAAGATCCGCGCAACTTCTTCCTTCGGCGCTCTCTCGCTCCAGGTCAGATAGGAAGACTGATTCTTCGCATCATCCTGCAGCAGCGCCAGCGTCACTCCAATCTGCAGATCCGTCATCCGGCAATTGATCCACTTCCGTCACTCCGTGCGCAATCAAAATTGCGTTGTTCGCGATTCCTTCAAATAAGGTCGCCGCGCGCGTGTTCATCGTCAGCACCGTCGCTTCAAATCCCACCACTCCCCGCACATACAGATTCTGCAAATACGCAAAGGTGGTCACATGCCCCGGCACAACTTCATGGCTCACCAGTTGCTCAAACTCCGGCACAGACATCTTCAAGGAAGCGTTGATCTCGTAGGTAGCCTCATATTTCGGGCTCCCATCGCTATTTCTCGCTCGTCCGATGTAATTCATCGACCCCGAAAACCACGCATCCCTAATCGGGAGGAATTGGATGTTGGCTCGCGGTACGCCCGCAAATTCCTCCGGCAGATGAGCCGCCAGGTTCTTCTCACACAACTTGTCGTATTGCGCTATGACCGCGTTTCCCAGTGCCCGCACCGATGCCATGGGTACCAGCCGTTCGGCTCTCCACGCATCTACAGCCTTCTCGATGCCCGCTTCGCCTTCTGACCGAGTAGCCCGCACGCCCGAGCAACTCCGCTACTCTCTCTCGTTTCCTTTGTGGTTTAGACTGCTCTGGCGCATGCCCCGTAGAAGCTTCCACGCACCTCGCGTAGCTGACCGGTGCCCCTTTCCCGCAAACTTCCATCGCCAGGTCCCACATCAGTTCAATGCACATCGCCAGCCCAGCCAGATAGGTGCCGCGCAAGCCACGAATCTTCAGAGCTTCCTCCCGAATCCCTTTCACCGCCCCCACAATGTCGTTCTGTTTCACATACTCTTCGATGACTGCCGGCTCCAGCTCTTTTGCCGTCACGCCTCCCGTCTGCCGGATTCGAGCTGCCGCGGAACACGTGTACGCCGCCGGTAATTTCTCATCCGAAAACCACGAATCCGCAATAAATCGACCTGTCCCCGAAGCGCAAAGAACGTCGCCGCCCCAAAGCGTATCCACTCCGATCACCGCTTCGGCTACTAATTTCCCTAGTCGGTCCATGGAATCTCCTTTTCTCTTTGCAGTGAGGCAAACCACATATATCCGCAAAGTCCCAGGAAAAAGATCATCGACACGATTTGCGAGATCGCTTCATTCCCGTAAAACGGTGTCCGGATTAATTCCTCGCGATACCACGGGAACAATCGCAACCCTGCCCCAAACACTCCACCGAGTGCGCCTCCTGCCATTAGCCCAGAGGCGATAATTACGCCGCGCGCGCGCACGCGCTCCCCGCGCTCACCCTTCCACTTTTCTGCCCGTCTATTGATCCAGTGCGAAAGAAATCCACCCACGAGCGCAGGCGTATTCAATTCCAGGGGTAGATACATGCCCAAGGCAAAAATCAGCGACGGCTGTCCCAGCATCTCCAGAATCAGCGCAATCATCGCCCCGATGCCAAACAGCAAATACGCCACAGGTTGGTGGCTCATGAATCCTTCGACCAGCGCTTTCATGATGGATGCTTGTGGCGAAGCCAGCACCGGTCTTAAGTCGCCCGCGGCCGCCTCGCCAAACTGAAATGTCCTTGCCAGCAGCACAATCGTCAAACCCGCCGCGGCCGCGGCCGCAATCACTCCCAAAAACTTCACTTTCTCCTGCGCTGCGGGTGTCGATCCCAGCCAGTAGCCCGTCTTGAGATCCGTAATCGCCTGCCCGGAAACCGACAATGCCGTGCAGACCATTCCCGCAATGGCCATCACAAAAAACATACCGGTCGTGCCCGAAACCCCAAAGCGCAGGAGCACTGCCGAAGAAAGAATGATTGTCAGCATCGTCATTCCCGAAACCGGATTGCGCGCCGTTGTCGCGATCGCGTTTGCCGCAACCGACGTGAAAAAGAACGAGAACACCAGGGTCAGCACGAGACCAGTCCCAACTACGGGAACTGAAGCGTCCAGCTGCCCGAGCAGCATCGCCACGCCGATCGCTCCGAGCACCACTCCCAGCAGAATCGACACCATCGACATATCTCGATCGGTCCGCTCCGTTGTGGGTGCCTCGCCCTTGCTGAAATACGCGCAGAGCTATTCCAAAGGAGCCAGCCACGATTCGCAAAGACCTCACAATCCCGAATATTCCTGCTGTGGCGATCGCTCCCACCCCGACGAACCTCACGTAATTCCGATAAATCTCGACCGCCGTCATTTTCACGATCGGAATCGTCGCCGGATACACCGCTGAATCCAGATGGCTCCCCACGAACCAGATCAGTGGCACCAGGACAAAATTCGATAGTACCCCTCCCGCGCACAGAATCATCGAGCTGCGCAAGCCCATCACATACCCAAGTCCCAAAATAAATCCGATCGCGTCGAACCCGACTACCATGCGCGCCCGTTCGGAGAGCATTCGCACCACCGGGACGAATTTGAAATCCAGCGATTCCTTCCAGACCTCGAACGTTGTCACGAGAAAATCATAGACTCCTGCCACCGCTGTCGCCTGCAACAATAGTTTTGCCTGCGACCCGCCCTTCTCTCCCGTTACCAATACTTCGGTGATGGCTGTCGCTTCGGGATAGGGAAGCGTTCCATGCATTTCACCTACGAAATAACGCCGAAGTGGAATCAGGAACAGTACCCCCAGGCATCCACCGGCCAAACAAATGAAGATCGTCTGCACCGGGTGCGGCGATAATTTCAGGATGTACAGAGCTGGCACGGTGAACACCGCTCCGGCCACCACCGATCCCGCCACTCCGCCGATGCCCGTGATAATTACATTTTCAAGCAAACTCGATCGCCGCTTGTAAAGTCGCGCGAGTCCGATCGCCAGGATCGATATGGGTATCGCAGACTCCATTACCTGCCCAACCTTTAATCCCGAGTACGCCGAAGCAATTGTGAAGATCACACAAAAAAACAATCCCCAGCCGATGGATCGCCCGCTGAGCTCCGCCAATCGCTCCTGGGCCAGAACGATAGGCTGGTATTTTTCTCCCGCTTTTAGCGGTTTATAGGCGTTTTCCGGCAGAAACTTCCTAGACAGTTCGCTCATGGGGTCGTCGGCCTCGCTCACTAGGGCAAGGCCACAGACATTTGTCGGCCGCTTGCCTCAACCAGCTGTTCTGAATCTACGGATAGCTGCAATTCTTCAGAATTCCCCGCAGTTCATCACCCCGCTCAGGCCCCAGCAAGTGCACCAGTCACAGCGCGAAACAGACCAAGCCCTCTGTCGGGCCCGCCCCTCATTTGGGAAATACCCGCTCCCTTCGTCATACTAGGGTCTTGCCGCAATCGTCGAGACGCCTGGCAACGCCGGCTTTCGACGGTTCATCTCGTATCGAACAGCAGGGAGCTGATTTATTTCATGAAAAAAGCCGTATTCCTCGACCGCGACGGCGTCATCAACAAAAAGGCTCCCGCGTGACGGTTACATCACCCGTTCGGAGGATTTCGAATTTCTTCCCGGTGTCGCCGAAGCGATTGCGCTTCTAAATGGTGCGGGATTTCTTGTCATCGTCGTCACCAATCAGCGCGGCATTGCCAGAGGCTTCCTCTCCGTTGCTGACCTCACTTCGATTCACTTGCATATGGCGGAACGTCTGGCGGCCGCGGGTGCTCACGTCGATGCCATCTATTTTTGCCCTCATGACTATGAACCTGCCTGTTCTTGTCGCAAGCCTGCTCCCGGCATGCTCCTCGCCGCTGCTGCCGAACACCATGTCGACCTTCCTAGTTCCTGGATGATTGGTGATTCGGACTCCGACAGCGAAGCCGGGAAACGCGCCGGTTGCCGTACCATCACGCTCAGAACGCAAACGAGCCCTGCCGAAGGGAACTCCGACCTTTTTGCTGAATCGCTATTGGCCGCAGCGCAAACTGTTTTGGCAATGTCTAAATCCTCGCCATCCTTCTGACCGGCTCGCGCTCTCCGTGATGTATTCTATTCACCAATGGAGCAAGCCAACGTTTTGATTATCGGTGGCGGTGTGGTGGGCTGTGCCATTGCTGCGGCGCTCTCGCGCCACTGGCAAGACCTCTATCTCGTCGAGCAATATCCTAAATTTGGCATGGCCACCAGTTCGCGCAACAGTGGCGTGCTTCATGCCGGCCTGTACTACCAGAAAGATTCACTGAAAGCGCGTCTGTGCGTTGCCGGCAATCAGTTGACCAAAGAATTCTGCAAGAAACATAACGTTCCTTTCAAAACTACCGGCAAACTCGTTGTCGCCAAGAATGATCGGGAAGAAAAAGATCTACTCGCGCTCAAGAAAAAGGCCGAAGACAACGGTGTAGAAGGTTTGCGAATCCTGGACGCTGCTGGCATTCGTTCCAAGGAGCCACACATTCAGGGATTTGCTTCACTCGAAGTCCCCTCGACGGGAATCTGTGCGGCCGAGGAGCTGGTCCACGCGTTTGCCCGTGTTGCAGAAGGGCGTGGCGCGAATCTCGTCAATTACGCCAAGGTGGAATCGCTTGAGCCAGTCGGCGGTATTATCCGCGTCGGCCTTCGCATTGGCGATGACGAGCGATCGCAGACGGAAACTATTGAAGCTCGCTGTGTCGTCAATGCTGCGGGACTTTATGCCGACGATGTCGCGCGGCTTTTGGGTCCGCGCCCCTGGCAGATCTATCCGGTTCGCGGCGAATACTGCGAACTTCGTGGCCCCCGCGCCGAATTCATTCGCGGGCTCGTCTATCCCATGCCCGCGCACGACAGTCTCTCTTTGGGCGTTCACTTTACCAAAACTACTTGGGGAACAACTCTCGTGGGGCCTACGGCTGCTTACGTCGATGGCAAGGAAAACTACGAGCGTGGCCGCCTCACCATTCCGGATTTTCTGGCCGACGCAAAGACCATGCTGCCCGAGCTCGAAGAGAGCGACCTCCACTTGGCCTACACCGGTCTTCGCCCGAAGCTTATGCCTCCCGGAGGAAGCGGCTTCGTTGATTTTGTAATTGAACCCGATCGTGAAGTCCCGCAAATCATCCAACTCGTAGGAATTGAGTCCCCGGGCCTAACCGCGGCCCCGGCGATCGCCCAATATGTTTACGGCCTTGTCCGTGCCGTCCTGAACTAGCAATTTTCTGGCGACGCGGGTCTCCCGTTTGGCGCCCCTTCCACTATTTCGCTGATTGCTGCTTCACTGGAACCATTATCGGTGACAGTTCTCTGTGGTTGCTTCGATTGCCATCGGCAATTGCTACACCCGGAGCCCATTCAACCCCGCACCAACTTCGAGTTCTGCCCTCCGGCCCGCTCCATTTCTTTCTTCTGTCTCTTGCGCGTCCACCACCGCAATCGCCGCCATATTCACGATCTCTTCCACTTCCGCACCACGATGCAGCACATGCACCGGCTTCGACATACCCATCAATATGGGGCCAATCGTCTCCGCTCCACCCAATCGCGCCAGCAACTTGTAGCAAGTATTCGCCGAGGTAAGATCCGGGAAAATTAAGACGTTTGCGCCACCGCGCAAACTCGAAAACGGATAGGTCTCTTCGATGATTTCGGGCGCCACTGCCGTTTCCGACATCATCTCTCCGTCAATCATCAGCGTCGGATCCGCTTTCTGCGCGATCTCCACGGCTCGCCGCACTTTCTGCGTCAGCGGATGCGCTGTGCTCCCAAAATTTGAAAACGACAGCATGGCCACGCGCGGCACCACATTGAATCGCCGAGCCGTTTCCGCTGCGCAGAGTGCGATCTCTGCCAGATCCTCTGCTGTGGGCTCGATATTCACCGTGCAGTCGGCCAGAAAATACATATCCCCGCGTCGTGTCACCAGAACATAGAGTCCGGAAACCTTGTGCAGCCCTGGTCTCGGTTTAATCACCTGCAACGCCGGGCGGATCGTGTCCGGGAAGTGTTGCGTCACGCCTCCCACAAGCGCATCCGCATCCCCCAAATGCAACATCACCGAGCCGAAGATATTCGGATTATTGATCAGGCTGTGTGCTTCTGATTTGGTCACCCCGCGGCGCTGCCGCAGTTCATACAACGCGTCTGCGTACAATACGCGCTTGGCCCACAACGGGGGATCCACCACGGTGATCTGCTCCAGATTTACCCCCAGATCAGCGGCTTTGGCTTCGATGATCATCGAGTCACCGATCAACATCGGTTTTGCAATTTTCTCTTCCACGAGTATATGGGCGGCTCTCAGAATCCTTTCATTTTCTCCTTCCGGGAACACCACCCGGCGCGGACTCTGTTGCGCCTTTTGAATGATCCGCCGCATCATCTCGTGCGCCTTCCCGAGCAATCGCTCCAGTCGCTCGCGATATTCCACAAGGTCCACCGGTTCTCTCGCCACTCCTGTTTCCATCGCCGCCCGTGCGACCGCTGCGGCTTCCCACACCAGCACGCGTGGATCAAACGGCTTCGGAATGATGTATTCCGGTCCAAATCGCATTCGTTCCACTCCGTAGACGTGGCAAACCGAGTCCGGTACATCTTCTTTTGCCAGCGCGGCCAGCGCGTGCGTTGCCGCAAGTTTCATCTCTTCATTGATGGCTGTTGCCCGCACGTCGAGCGCCCCGCGGAAAATGAACGGAAATCCCAATACGTTGTTTACCTGGTTCGGGAAATCAGACCGGCCCGTGGCCACAATTACATCCTTGCGCACCGCTTTGGCTTCGTCATAGGCAATTTCCGGATCCGGATTGGCCATGGCAAACACGATCGGCTTCGGCGCCATCGACAGCAGCATTTCGGGCGTAAACGCACCCTTCACCGAAAGCCCGGCAAATACATCCGCTCCCTTTACCGCTTCTGCCAACGTGCGAAGCTGTGTCTTCCGTGCGAACCGCTGCTTGTACGGATTCATGCCATCCGTCCGGCCTTCGTAAATCACACCTTTCGTGTCGCACATCAGGATGTTTTCGCGCTTCACGCCCAGCCGCACGTAATGTTCGGCGCAGGCGATTCCCGCCGCGCCGCTTCCGTTAAATACCACGTTTACCTTGTCGATTGACTTGCCCACCACTTCGAGCGCATTCAGCAGCGCCGCTCCGGAAATAATCGCCGTTCCATGTTGATCGTCATGGAATACCGGAATCTTCATCGTCTTCTTCAGCGTCTCTTCAATGTAAAAACATTCCGGCGCCTTGATATCTTCGAGATTAATTCCGCCAAAGGTTGGTTCGAGCAACTGGCAAACTTTGATCACATCGTCGGGATCGAGCGAATCCACTTCCAGGTCGAAAACGTCGACATCCGCGAATCTCTTGAACAATACCGCTTTTCCTTCCATCACCGGCTTGCCCGCCAGCGGCCCAATATTTCCCAATCCAAGAACGGCTGTCCCGTTCGTCACTACCGCCACCAGATTACCCCGCGCCGTATACTTGAACGCGTCGTGCGGTGTCTTCTGAATTTCAAGACAAGGCACGGCAACGCCAGGCGTGTACGCCAAACTCAAATCGCGCTGCGTGCGGCAAGGTTTCGTCGGCGAAATCTCAATTTTTCCCGGTCGGCTGCCGAAGTGAAACGCCAGCGCGTCCGACTTTAAAGTGCCCATGGAATTGCTCCTGACGGTGTGCCTGCGGATTGCATTCGGGCGAGACAGTACCACTTTCCGTAGCGCACGTTGTGGTCCACAACGCGGCACAGCCCAGTTTCAACCATTTGAGTTCTCGCTGAAAATAAAGGTCTTACTGGTGTTTTAACACCTTCCGCCGGGGTGCACAACCATCCTCCTGTGACCGAGGAGCATTCGCTGAGTGCTTCCGCGCAGTCCGTTCACCCCACTGCGTCACAGCACGCAAATTCCTCTTCCCATCGCCCGCTCTCGAAATACTCATCAATCGACTTGGCAGCTCTCCGGCCAGCGCCCATGGCCAGTATTACGGTAGCGCTGCCCGTCACGATGTCGCCCCCGGCGAACACTCCCTTGCGCGAAGTCCGTTGCGATTCCGTTCCTGCTTCAATATACCCACGCTGATTTGTCTTTAGTCCCGGTGTCGTCGACTGAATCAACGGATTTGCCGAGGTCCCGGTCGCGATAATCGCTACACTCAGCGGAATTTCAAACTCCGATCCAGCCACGGGAATCGGTCGCCGCCGACCCGACGTATCCGGCTCCCCAAGTTCCATGCGCACGCAACGTGCGGCGCGCAACCATCCACGTCCATCATCCAGAAATTCCACCGGGTTCGTCAGCACCTGGAACTCAATGCCTTCCTGCTTCGCGTGTTTCACTTCTTCCGCACGCGCGGGCATCTCTTGGTCGCTTCTTCGGTAGAGTACATAGGCCTTCTTTGCGCCAAGCCGCCGCGCCGACCGAATCGCGTCGAGCGCCGTGTTTCCTCCGCCGATGACGGCAATATGCTTGCCCTGTAAATCCACCATGGGCTCGTCATATCGCGGAAACTCATACGCATGCATGAGATTCATTCGCGTCAGGAATTCATTCGCCGAATAGACTCCGTTCAAATGTTCCCCCGGCACGTTGAGAAAGACCGGCAATCCCGCTCCGGTCGCGATGAAAACCGCGTCGTAACCTTCTTCCTCAAGCAACTCATCGATAGAGACCGTCTTCCCCACCACGACGTTTGTCTCAAACTCCACGCCCATCAGACGCATCGTAGCAATCTGCTCGCGAATCACTTGCTTCGGCAGTCGAAACTCCGGAATCCCATACACCAACACGCCGCCAATCTCATGCAGCGCCTCGAACACGTGCACTTGATGGCCTTTTTGCACCAGGTCACCCGCCGCGCTCAGTCCCGCCGGCCCACTTCCCACAATGGCCACTTTCTTCCCGGTAGCAGGAGCTTTCGGCCCGAGCGGTGCGCCCATTCGTTGTTCGTAATCCGCCACAAACCGTTCGAGGTATCCAATCCCCAGGGATTCCACCTTCTTGGTCAGCAGGCATTTTCCTTCGCAGTGATCTTCCTGTGGACAAACGCGGCCTGTCACCGCCGGCAGAACGTTGTCTTCCCGAATTTTCGCCGCCGCCCCCAGAAAATCTCCTTCCACAATCAGTCGTACAAAATCTTTTACCTTCACGCCCACAGGGCAATTGTCTACGCACGTCGGTTTCGCGCAATCCAGGCATCGTAGCGCTTCTTGCCGCGCCAATTCCGTCGAATACCCCAGATTGACTTCCTTGAAATTCAGAACCCGCAACTCCGCCGCCTGCTCGAGCATGTGCTGCCGCGGAATCTTCATCCTGTCCTTCAACTTCAGCGGATTGGGCGATGCCTCGCTCGTCGTGCTCATTGTGCCCCCTTTCCCGCCAGGCATTCCGAGGGCTCTTCGTCTTCCTGTCCGTGCTTTTTCAGTTCATTCTGGAATCGCGCGAGCGACACACGCTCCGCATCCCGGTACATGCGATTGCGTTGCATCAGCACTTCAAAATTCACATCCTGCGCGTCAAACTCCGGCCCATCCACGCAAGCAAACTGGCTCTTCCCTCCAACCAGCACACGACACCCACCGCACATTCCCGTTCCATCGATCATGACTGGATTCAAGCTCACCACTGTGTGAATCCCCGACGCACGGGTTAGTTCAGCCACTGCCTTCATCATCGGGATCGGCCCCACCGCCAGTACTTCATCGATTTTCGTGCCGCGTGCGATCAGCGCGCGCAACTTGTCCGTCACCAAACCCTTTTCGCCGTAGCTTCCGTCATCTGTCGTTACATAAAGTTCATCGCTCACTGCCTTCATCTCGTCTTCGAGGATCACCAGGTCCCGGTTCCGTCCGCCAAGTATCGCGATGATGCGGTTTCCGGCGCGCTTCAGTGCCACTGTTGTCGGATACGCGAGCGCCGTACCCACTCCGCCGCCCACGACCACCACCGTCCCGAAATTCTTGACGACCGACGGTTTCCCGAGCGGTCCCACTACATCCAGAATGGCCTCGCCCGCTTCCATCGCATTTAGCTGATACGTAGTCTTCCCGATGGATTGCACCACGATGGTGATCACGCCGAGAGTTCCGTCTGCGCTTTCAATCGTCAAGGGGATGCGCTCTCCCCGTTCATCGAGTCGTAGGATGAGGAATTGTCCCGCCTGATGTTTGCGCGCAATTCGCGGCGCTTCGATGGTAAACCGTTTCACACCCGGTGCAATAAACAGAGCTCTAAGAATCCGGAACATGCACACCCCTGCTGATAGCGACTATCAGCTTTATTTATGATTTGCACTTTACCCGCCACACTACGCCTCCGCGGTACTTTTGCAAGTGTTCTATTTTCAGTCAGATGGAAGTCTTTGCGGCGCGAGCTGTGCGGCGGATTCGTGTCGAGCTGAGAGAACTACCCCACACCGTACCTCGAACTGCGCTACCTCACCCATCACGGTCTTTGGCTCCCGATGGGTGCCCGAGTCCCGGTTTGCGAGGGTGGGGCCGGTTCCTGTCTCCCTCCGGCACGACCGATTCCTCCCGCCTTGATCAAGATCGGCCATCGCGGGAAGGAATAATTTCCCGCCACATCGTCAATTACATTGATCTGGCAAATATAAAATCCGGGCTGCAATTCTTCGAGCGGAATCGTCATCTGAAAAATTACCGCTCGTCGGTCCGCCGCCGTCAGTTCCTCTGCCACAATCGGTTTCGTCTCGTACACCTTCGCGTCGCCCTGCATAAACTCAATGCTCGTCAGCACGCGAATCGATCCCTTCGGCAACTTGCTCGCCCCTGGCGCGCTTCCGTTCTCTGTCCCTTTGCTCTTTGCCGCGTCATACACCTCATACTGCAAGTACAACTGCTGATCCCGCGTGAACACATGGGTTACGCTCGGAAGCAATTCCGTCTGTTCGCTCACCAGCGGCCGAAACGCTTTGCCACCCTTCGCTGTTGCAGGCACTCGTTGGCTGCTTAGCACCACGCTGCTCATCCGCAGCGGAATCTTCCGCAAATCCGGTATCCGTACATCGGTCTCGAACGAGCCGATCCGCCCGCTGCGATTTTCCCGCACAATGAATTTCAGGTGATACGTACCTGGTGCCAGCACAAAGCTGGTGTTGTACTGCACATTCTTCCGTCGTACCTGCTGCTCCGTGCCAACCGCCAGTCTTACCGTGTCGCGCAATCGTCCCACTGGCGCCTTCGCTCCTTCGAGCACTTCTCCCAGGATGTCGATCGTCGCGCTGTCCTTATCCTTTTCCATTACAAACGGAATCTGCGATCCCGGCACCACCAGCGATACCGACAAATAGTAGTGCGAATCATCCTGCCGGAAATATGCCGCCCCCGCATACACCGCCACGTCCGTGCGCGGCAACTCGGATGCCAGTTCATCCTCGAGTTGATCTTCGCGGTCCTGTTTCTTCATGTGCTCGTAATCCCGGCCCGCGTAATAACCCGAACGCGCTTCCACCTTGAGGTCCGGCCGGTTCACCGTGACTTTCAGTTTCCGGAATCTTCCATCCTCGAGATGATTCGTGCTCGTATATCCCAGCACGTAATAAACGGAGCTGTCTCGCTGTACCTGCGAAAACACGCCGCTGAAGTCGTTTGTATCCAGGAACGCTTTTCCGCCGGTGTCCGCCGCCATGGTGTACAGCGTCTCCTGCGAACCCGCGTTGCTGTTCAGATCGTTCAGCACCGACGCGCCGCTGTATGCCGACTGGCCATGCAGACTCGCCGATTGCGCCTGTCCTCCGGGCGGAAACGCTTCGAGTCCCCGCACATCCACCGGATAGATCGAAACGTTTGCCTTTACCGCGGATGCCGTCGCCGCGCGCAGCGCCGATTGGTTATCCACGCCCGATTGGCTGATTCCATTGCTGAAATAGATCAGATTTTTCTTCTGCGGAATCGTTCCCACAGCCTGCATGATCGATTGCAGCGCCAGCAGCTTCCGGTCTGCGCTGAATGTGTTGTAGTCCGTGTCGTCCGCCGTGTAGGCACCGCCCGTCTCCGCCGCTCCCTCGGAGCTTCCTGTCGCTCCGTTTTCAAAGCCTTGGCCTTCGCTCGAGTTGTAACTCGCGAGCTTCGCCGTGATCTTCGCCCGGTCATCTGTGAAATCCAGATCGAGCTTCAGTGAACTCGACAGTGAAACCATCGCCACCATATCCGCCGCCTGCATTTTTGTTTGCACGAATTTCTTCGCTGCATCAACAGCCCGGTCAATGTCCTCCGGTTGCATCGCCGAAAAATCAAAGAAAAACAGCATCAGCCGGCGATCTTTCGCATCGAGGGTTTGTGGTTTTTGGGGCGTCAACAAGGAACCGTTTCCTGCCGTACCCGAGACCGTCGACCCGCCGGGCCCGCCGTCGCCAATTCGTCCACGTGCTCGTAATCGAAACTCAAGACCTGCTGCTTCTGTCCATCCTCGTAAACCGTGAAATCTGCCTGTTTCAGATTGGGGATAGCATTACCTTTTTTGTCCCTCACGACCACGTTTACCAGGACGACTGCCGTCGTCACCCGCAACGTGGTCGGCTGTTGCGCGAGCGCTTGCGGTTCCTGCCCCATCAGACCGAACAACAGTAGCCAGACCAGTAGCGCTGTGCCTGCCCTCTTGCCGAATTTTGCCGGCCGCTTCATCTCTTTTGCACCCGAGTTGCTCTAGGCCGCCCGTCTGGATAAGCGCCCTGTAGGCGGCAACGCTCTGGCTGCGACCGTAGCGCTCCCACCCAGGGGGACACCGGCGGCTGGGGCGTCCTTTGCTTTCAATTCGATCAAAACCGGAATCTCGCAATCATCGTTACTCGCCGCATATTCCCCACTCCCGTCACCTGCCCGAACGTGAACGAATTCACCGTGGTATTGATCCCCGAAAAATACGCCGTATTGAAAATATTGTTCGCCTGCAGCCGCAATTCCAGCGCGCGCGATTCCTTGATGGTGATCGTCTTGCTCATCGACATGTTGAATGTGAATTGCGCTGGCCCCTCGATAATGTTGCGGCCCGCATCTCCATAGCTCGATCCTGCCGGATTCACGCAATTCGCCCCCGGCGCGCAGAATGCCGCTGTGTTGAACCACTCCGCCGTTGTCGGATTGTCGATCGAGGTCGGTACGCCCGGCAGCACGTTCGCGCGTTGCGATCCGCTCACGCCCCGGCTGATATCCACCGATCCGCCAAGCACCCGAGGTGTGTAATAGAACCCCGATCCAATCGTGAAACTGCCGCTCCACTGCCATCCGTCGACCACGTGAGCAATAGCGCCACTGGTCAGAAACCGCTTGCGATCCCCGAACGGCAGGTCATAAATCCAGTTCCCCGTAAACTTCTGCTGCTGATCAAAACCAGACAAACTCCGTTCCGCTGAAATGTCGAACGGATTCTGCGCCACCACCACGCTTCCGCCCCCCATCGATGCGGCATCATCGATCGATTTGGAGTACACGTAGCTCGCGCCAATCCCCAGTCCCTTCGACATTCTTTTCCGTATGCGTATCGAACCCGAGTGCAAAATCGAGTTGCCTTCCGACGATTCATAAACAAAGGGTGCCGCCGCTTCATTCAATGAAATCTGGCAGCTTCCCGTTGCTGCGCAACTCGGCACAAACGCGCGCTCCGTATCGAGCCGCGTCCCTTTCGCTCCGTTGTATCCAATATTCAACTGAATGTTCGAGGGAAGCTGCCGCTGAACATCCAGATTCCAGACCTGCACGTACCCCAGCCGGTAGTTCGGATCCAGAGCATAATTGTTGGTCACCGTGCCCGCAGGAGTTGCGGGAAATCCGTTGATCAATGTCAGATTACTGTCGACAGGGTTTTGCGCCGAATTTGTTTCTGCCTGTGCAAACGGCGGCTGAAACGCAAAATTCCGAATGAAACTTCCATACTGGGCCAGGTTAAAATTAATCCCGTATCCTGCCCGCACCACCATATTCTTATCGACCTTCCAGGCCAGCCCCACCCGTGGCGCCCAATTATTCCGGTCCGGCTTTACCAGTGATGCCGGAACAAGTTCCCCCACAGGTCCTTGCTCCCCGGGCAGCACTTGAATTCCCGCAACCAGTTGCGGACTGTAGCTCACGGCAAGATTTGCGATCCGGTTATCCAGTTCTGTAAACGGTCCCTGGTATTCGTAGCGCAAGCCGAGGTTGAGTGATAATTTGGCAAATATCCGCCAGTCGTCCTGCGCGTATACGTCAAACGAGTTCGCGCGAAACTCGTAATTGCTCGCTCCCGATTGCAGGCTGGTCTGCTGCGGCAATCCCAGCAGGAAGTCCGCAAAATCGCTTCCCGTTCCTGGAACTGCCGTTGTGCTCCCGGGCTGATACTGAGCGGTCCCGAATCCCGTAAACACGAAACTTCCTTCTGCGTTTCGCGCCGAGCGAAATCCCTGCAATATCCGCCGGTAATCTCCCCCAAAGCGCACATTGTGCTTCCCGCGGTTCCACATCACGGTGTCGGAAATTGTATACGTCTGGTCTAGTTCGCGGCTGGTCGTTGGGCTCGCGAACCCCGAAAAACTGTTGAATGAAATTCCCGGCAGCCCCCAGTCAAAGGGGTCCGTCGAAATTCCCATGATCCCCGCATTGCCCGCTACGTTGGTAACTCCCGAATACAAATTCGTCGTCGAACTGCGGTTGTGGTTGTAGGTGAAACCGAGGGAATTCGTCGTTCGCCCTTTTCCGTAAGTCCATCGGGCATTTCCATTCCAGCCCTGTGTGTTCGTGCCTCCCCCGAGCGAGGGAAACGGATATACGATCACGTTAGTTGCGCGAGACCAGTTGAATCCCACATTCAAATTATTTCGAGGTCCTCTTCGCCCGCTTCTTCCAGAACCACCCCCGCCTCCCGGCCCCATAAACATCGGACCTCCACTTCCGCTGAAATTGTGGACGAGCCGCAGGCTCAATGCATCCGTATCCCCTTCTGCTGAGGTGATGTAGTGAAAATTCTGCGTACTTCCTGGCAGGTTCGGCAGCGGCATGTAATTTAACAATGCTGTCGCCGCCGAGCTGATTCGTGCCGGATCGATGGTATTGTTCGCAAACGGCTGACCCGTCAACGGGTCATAAATTACCGTGGGATTGCCGTTCTCCCCTGTCAGCTCAGAGAAATTTCCGCCTCGTTCTGCCACTGTTGGCACTGTGCTGAATGCGTCGTAAGGCGTGCTTCCTCTGGTGCCATTCCATCCCGCCGTGTAGAACGTGGTCTTACTCCAGTCGAGCACTCCGGGAATTTTCAGCGGTCCGCCCACGAACGCGCCAAACCGTATCGTGTTGTAACTCGCCTTGTCATTTTGCAGGCCACCGAGCGAATACGATCGCGCGTCTAAGCCCGAATTATCGTCCTGGAAATACAAAAATCCGTGCGGCTTGTTGATGTCAAATCCGCGTCCCATTCTCCCAAACGCAATTGCTCCGCCGCCTGGCCCACCCGGGCCGCCGCCTGGACCCACAAAGACTGTTCCCGGTGCCCCGGATCCTCCTCCCGGAACTCCTCCAAACGTTGTCCCTCCTTCCCGCTGTGCACGGTCTCGGAACTCCTGGATGCGCTGCTGCAGTTCGTCTTCACTCCCCATCCCAAAATCTTGCGCGCGTCCCTGTGCACCTGCCACGGCAACGGATTCCGTCGCCACATCCACTCCCGCCGCACTCATCGGCAGGCTCGACAGGTCGCTCGCGCTTACCCCGCCATTTCCAATTCCGTTGCTGCTCGCCTCGGCGCCCAGTCCTGCGCCGAGCGCACTCCCCAGCGATCCCTCGGCCGCCAGGTTCTGAAAGCCCCGGCTTCTCGTCAATGCCTCGCTCGCTGTTTCTGCTTGCGCTTGTTGTCGGGAAGCCAGAATCAACTCTGCTTCGAGTTTGCCCGTGGGATTCTCCGGATTCAGTAAAAACTCCTGTGTCAGTGGAGCAAATCCCATGAATTCCACCTTAACTACGTATCGCCCACGAGCGAGGTTCTTCACCACAAACGACCCATCGACCGTCGTCGCGACACTGAATTTCTTGCCCGTCAACGTGTTTGCTGCCGTCACCGTCGCACCCGGCAATCCCGTCTTTCCGCTCTTCACGATCCCGGTGATTTGAAATGTCACAGTGGCCGTAGCGGCAGTGGGCGCCGGCAGTTCTTGACCCATTGCCAGGCACACCAAGATCACTGCGCAGATCAGCGCCATCGAGATCAACACCAATGCTGCGCGCAGCACCACTTTCAATTCATTTACTCCTGGGGTTTTGGCGGTGCTAGAGCGTCGCTTGCCGGCTTCGGCGGGCCATTTTGGGCTCCCATTTCCTGCATTCGTTTCCACTGTTCTGCGTTCATTACCATCAAGCCCTTCGGCAGGAACAGATCATTCTGCATCGCGCCGCGTGCCATCACATGGTCGCCCACCTGAATGTCCGCCATCGTGATGCTCTCTCTGTTTTTGCGGATAGTTGTCTCTTCATTCAATTCCAGTGTCTGCGTGACATGGTCCGGTCGCAGCACGGTAATCTTCGGTGCTTCAATGCTCTTCACTTCGCCAACCACATAATCTTTCCCGAGCGTTCCCATCCTGTCGCCGGGGCCACCCGGGCTCAGAGGTCCGCCGCCGCGTGTTCCTACGATTTTTGCTGTCACCGTATGGTCCGCATTCTCGTCGCCACGCACCATTACGACGTCGCCGACTTTAAAATCCGCCGCCGTAGCTTTCGCTCGCTCTTTCCGGAATTCCGTGGCGTCGGTCCACTTTACCGTCACCGTTTGCCCATCCTGTCGCGTCAACACCAAAGTCCCCGCACCGATCGAAGTAATCTTCCCAAAGATCGGCCGCGGCCCATCGCCCCATCCACGCCCTTGTCCTTGCTGTTGCTGCGGATTCCCGCTTGCCGCAGGCCCGGCCGGTTCCTCGGCAACGGACCCCAGGCTACAAACCATTAACGCCACAAACAAAATCACCCAACCCCAGCTCTTCCCGTTCACGATGCACCTCTCCTTCTTTTCTCGTTTCTTGCAGCCGGTTTACTGCGGCTTCTTGCCTCTGTCTCTAATTGCGTAGGAGTTCGGCACCGCCGCATCCCGTGCCGACGACCGATCCTAGATCCATCGTGTGGTCCAGTTCCCGGGGTTTATTGCCAAACTTCCGTCTACCCTTAGACGCGCTCCACACTCGACGCGTGTCAACTCACCCTGCCGACACCCGCACCCCATCCTCCTAGAGAACTTCCCCTATTCCCGAAACAAAGTTCCCCGCAAATGTCTCAATTTTTCCGCTTATTTTAGTGGTAGCTCTAGACCCGTTTCGTGAACTTGGCTCTGTGGAATGAGTCGAACAGGCAATCTAGTGTTGGCTTGCATTCAAGCGCTTTGTCTCAAAACTGTCATGCCGGCCGGAGCGCCGCGTCGTTTGCGGCACCGAGTGGGTGGATCGTCAGAACCCTCGGCGCTCACCACCCACCAACGGACTGCCCCGGCCCTCTGCTGGGCGTCTCAGGAATTCTCTGAATTATCTCCCACGCTAAAATACACACAATCCGGATGCTGAAACACCAGCGCGCTCACGCTCGCCTCGGGATCCATCATGAAACCGTCCGTCAGCTGCACGCCGATCTCTTCCGGCCGGAGCAATTTCCAGATGCTCGCCTGGTCTTCCAAGTCTGGACACGCAGGATACCCAAAGCTGTACCG
This sequence comes from Candidatus Acidiferrales bacterium, assembly GCA_963741165.1. Lineage (GTDB taxonomy): Bacteria > Acidobacteriota > Terriglobia > Acidiferrales > UBA7541 > Acidiferrum. Next base: position 27,069 of record CAVUHB010000013.1, read on the forward strand.
CTTCCCGCGATACCGCGAGGTGAACCGCTCGGCCATCGTCATTTCTGCCGGATCAGGGAATCCCCAATCCTCGCGCATCCGCCGGTGCAACCACTCGGCGCAGCCTTCCGCCGTTTCAATGGCCAGTGCCTGCAGCCCGTGCGACTTGAAATAATATCCGTCCTGCTTCGCTTTTTCCGCCCTTTCCCGCACGCCCTCACCTGCCGTCACCACAAAAACGCCGACATGATCCCGCTTCCCGTCTTTCCGAGGCAGTACGTAATCGCTAAGGCAAAGCTGGTCGCCGCCCGCCTGCCGCTTAAAGTGCCACGTGTGCAGCGGCTCTTTCGCACCCGGAGCGAACAGTTGCAGGTCACTGCCTGTCGGTTCCGCTTCAAAAAATTGCCACACCGCGCGCACTTTCATATACGTAGCAGCTTCGCTTTTCACTTCTTCCATCTCGTTAAACAACTCGACGGCTTTCGCCTCGCGCTCCGCCAATCGTTTCTCAAAATCTCCGCGGTAGCCCATGTGTCGCCCGTAGAGCATGAACGGATTGATATAGCTCCACACCTCGCGCAAATCCGGCACCAACCGCACCTTGCGCTCAAGCATCGCCACCGACGGAATCGGCAAATCTGCGCGCACCTTGGGCGATCGTTCCACTGCCGGTTTCTCCACGATTTTCACGGTCGTCTTCACCGTCACGCCATCGCCCGACGCCAGTTGCTCGCTGATCACCCGCTCGCGCGTTGCGGGGTCCATCAACTCATTCATCAGCCGCAACCCGGTCATCGCATCTTTCGCGTAGCACACCGCTCCGCCATAACTTGGCGCAATCTTTGTCTGCGTGAATTTCGCGCTCAATGCGGCTCCGCCCACCAGCAGCGGCACACGAATCCCTGCATCCTTCAGATCGTTCGCCGTGATGATCATCTGCTGCGCGCTCTTCACCAATAACCCCGAAAGCCCGATCGCATCGGGTTGGTGGGTTGCATAGGCCTTGATCAAATCTTCCGGCGGCACCTTGATCCCCAGATTCACCACATCGAATCCATTATTCTTCAAAATTATTTCTACCAGGTTTTTCCCGATGTCGTGGACGTCGCCCTTCACTGTCGCCAGCACCACCTTGCCGCGCTTCGCCGTGTCCGCCTTCTCCATGAACTGTTCCAGGTGGTTCACCGCCGCCTTCATCGCTTCCGCCGACTGCAGCACCTCCGCCACAATCAATTCATTTGCGTTGAACAGCCGCCCCACCTCCGCCATCCCTTCCATCAGCGGCCCGTTGATAATCGCCAGTGGATTCGCGCCTTCTGCCCGTTTCCGCTCGAGGTCCTCCACCAACCCGTCACGCGTCCCCTCGATAATGTAATTCGCCAGCCGCTCGTCGAGCGGCAAGTCCTCCGCCTTCACTTTCTCTTTTTTGGTCGCCGTACGGAAATGTTCGGTAATCGCCACAATATGATAATTGTTGATCGCTGCTTTCTGCCGTTTGCTCTGTTGCCGCCAGTCCGCCGGAACATTCTTGAGCAACTCCGCGCGCGGATGATCCGCTTGCACGTCCTTCGGCGCGTGCTGGAATAGCACGTTCTCCGCCAGTCGCCGCTCGTGTTCCGGGATGGACGCAAATCTCTCGAGCTTCTCCGTATTCACGATCGCCAGGTCCAGCCCCGCTTTCGTGCAGTAATACAAAAATACCGAGTTCACCACTTCTCTCGCGCCCGCCGGCAATCCAAACGACACATTTGAAATTCCGAGAATTGTCCGCGTGTCCGGCAACGCCTGCTTGATCAGCCGTATCCCTTCGAGCGTCTCCACTGCGCCGCCGATATAATTCTCATCCCCCGTAGCGCAGGGAAACACCAGCGGATCGAAAATAATATCCTCAGGTGCCATTCCATATTTTGTGGTCAACAATTCGTAGGACCGCTTGGCAATTTCCAGTTTCCGTTCCCTTGTAAACGCCTGTGCCTGCACCGGATCCTCGTCGATGCAGCCCACTACGATCGCCGCTCCAAAATCGTGCGCGATCGGCACTACCTTCTCGAACTTCTCCTCGCCATCTTCGAGGTTAATCGAGTTGATGATCGCCTTTCCCTGACAATACGTCAGCGCAAGGGTCACCGCCGCCGGGTCCGTCGTATCGATCATGATCGGTGCTTTGATCTTCCGGATCAGCTTCTCGTAGAACGGCGGAATATCCTTCCGCTCGTCCCGCTCCGTGCTTTGCAAACACACGTCCACGATATGCGCGCCACCTTTCACCTGCCTACGCGCAATCTCGGTTGCCTCTTCAAACTTTTCTTCCGCCATCAAGTTCTTGAACAACCGCGAGCCAATCACATTCGTTCGCTCGCCCACCAGCAGCGGCCGCGTCTGATCGTCCGCTTCAATCGTCTCCACGCCGGAATATACCGCGCGATGCGCCTCCACCGGCCTCACCCGCGGTTTCTTCCCATCCACCATCTGCGCAATCGCGCGAATGTGCTTTTCGGTAGTGCCGCAGCACCCGCCCACAATATTCAGCCAGCCGTGATTCAGAAATTTTTCCAGCTGTGCCGCCAGTGTTGAGGGCGTCTCGAGATACTTTCCTTCTTCATCCGGCAGCCCAGCGTTCGGGTAGCAAGACACAAACTCGCCCGTCAGCGCGCTCAATGTCCGGATGTGGTCGGTCATGAACTCCGGCCCGGTCGCGCAGTTCATTCCAAACGCCAGCGGATGCGCATGCCGCAGTGAAGCCCACATCGCTTCCACCGTCTGCCCCGCCAGCATCGATCCCATCGGCTCAATCGTCACTGAAATCAAAAAGGGAACTGGCATTCCGATTTCCCGCGATAATTTTTGTATTGCCAGCACCGCGGCCTTGATGTTTCTGGTGTCCTGCGACGTCTCCACCGCCAGCAGGTCGACCCCGCCTTCCACCAAGCCTTTCGCCTGCACGTAATAGGTATCCAGCAGCCCTTCAAAGGTCACGCCACCGGTCACCGTGATCGATTTCGTCGTGGGCCCCATCGAGCCCGCTACAAATCGGGGCTTGGCGGAAGTCGAAAACTCATCCGCTGCCTGCCGAGCCAGCTCTGCCGCGGCTCGACTCAGCGCGAGCGCATCCTTCTCCAAACCATATTCCGCAAGCACCAGAGGAGTCGACCCGAACGTATCGGTCTCGACGATATCCGCACCCGCCTCGAAATATTTTCGATGGATATCGAGCACGACGTCCGGCCGCGTCTGTACCAGGTTCTCGTTGCACCCCTCAAGCGCCGCACCGCCAAAGTCTGCCGCCGAGAGATCCCGTTGCTGCAGCATTGTCCCCATCGCGCCATCCAGTACCAGGACGCGGTCCGCCAGCAGCGCTCGTAGAGCCTTGTCCGATTCCTTCAGATTTCTCATTCCGTCCACTACCTCAGTTCGCCGAAGGGTCGCTGCCGAGCCAGCTAGGGCAGCTTTATCTATCCCTCTATTTTACGGGTATTTGCAGCGTCCCCGACACCACTCCCCATTGAATGGTGATTAGATGCCCTCCAACCCCCTGAAAATACGTCTTATCCGTCAGTAACAGTTCGTGAACATCTGTCCTGAAGGTCCTTGCCCCTTGGCCCGGCTTTCTCTACCCTCAAGTACAGTGGCTACTAAACGAATGTCTCCGAAACTCACTGTCTGTCTGCTCTCCCCGCACCCTCTGGTGCTGACCGAATTCGAGCGCCTTCTCGGCAAGGCTTCGCAATTCAAGGTCATCGCCAAGCAACTTGAATCCACGCTCGCTCCTGATCTTCGTAACCTCGAGCCGCCCAAAGCCCAGGTCTATGTCATCGACGCGCACGCCGCCCGTCAGGCCACTGGCGCCCTGCTCACCAATATTCTTGAACGCGTCACCGATGCGCGCCTCATTGTCGTAGGCGATGCCATCAACGATGCCAACGCCTATTCGCTTCTCCGTCTCGGTGTAAAAGGAATTCTTTCCTACGCCGAAGCCCGCGATCAGCTTGCTCGCGCACTTCCCCTGGTTTCCCAGGGCGGTTTCTGGGTTCCTCGTTCCGTGCTCTCCGGCTTCGTCGACTCGATCCTCACCAGCCAGGGCCGTCGCATAAAGACGGAATCCATCACCAATCTCAGCCGCCGCGAACAGGAAGTTCTGGACTCCCTGCTCGAGAATCTTTCGAACAAGGAAATAGCCAGCAAACTCAATATCGCCGAACGCACCGTAAAATTCCATGTCTCGAACTTACTGAACAAATTCGGTGTCCGCCGCCGTGCCGACCTCATCCTCCTGACTTTCCAGCGCCGCATGGCGCAAGCCTGAGCTTTTCGCTACCGCTTGCTATTCACTCAAACTGTGCCTTCCTAACGCTATGTCGTGCGCCAGCGCTTTTTTTGCTTCCCCTTGAATCGTCAGGAAACACCCGCACGAAAAAACGAAAATCGCATCACGCACTCTCCCTTCGCTCTAGGCCCATTGCGGCGAATCTTTTTGCCGTTTGGAACTTCTGAAGCCGGCAAAATTCAGATGTAAGCGAGGCGACCACTTGATCGGCAACCGGTTCCGATGACACGATCTCGGTTTTGCTCCACCCCCCCTTGGCCGTCACGTTGAAAACTCCCATCACCCCTACACCCCGAAGTTCCCCTTCGCAAACTCCAATTATTCCCATAGATACAAGGCCTCCCTGGGTGTGGGAATCGTTTTCTTCCCGAGCCCCAACGCGGTCTTTGCCGTCGCAGTTATTCAAACTTTTCGACTTTTACTTCGACCCCCGAGCTCAAACGATCCAACTCTTGCTATCCTTCTAGCCATGCCGACCTTTCACCTCGAACAATTCGGTTGTCGTGCCACCCATGCCGACGGCGCCGCGATCGAGCGCCAACTGCGCGAACAAGGCTGTTCCCTAGCCGCCGATGCTCGCACCGCCGAATTCGTGGTCGTCAACACTTGCACCGTTACCGCCGCCGCCGACACCCAAGCGCGCGACGCCATTCGCAAAATTCACGCCGCAAATCCCCAGGCCAGGATCATCGTCACGGGTTGCTACGCGCAACGCGCACCGGAAGATCTCTCACCTCTTCCCGGTGTCGCCTTCGTCGTTGGCAATTCCCACAAACCGCAAATCCCATCGCTACTCCTCGAACTCAACAACAACGCATCGACTCGTTCGTCCAGTCAATTCCTGCCGCTCTCCGAGCTCCAGCTGCGGGAAAAAGTCCCGACCGACTCTGTCGCACCGATCCTCACCGGCGACATCTTCGATCTCTCCGATGTTCTCGTTGCTCCCGTTCTTGGCGGAGAAGGGAACCACACTCGCCCGACGCTCAAGATCCAGGACGGTTGCAATTCTCGTTGCTCGTTCTGTGTCATCCCCTTCGTTCGCGGAAAATCCCGCAGCCTTCCCGTCGCCGCCGTCCTGTCCGAGCTAGAGCGCCTGGCCGGTTCGGGCTACAAGGAAATCGTGCTCAGCGGCATCAACCTCGGTACCTACGGCCGCGATCTCACTCCCCGCGTGGAATTCATCGATCTGCTCAAGGTCATCCTCGCCGAAACCTCCGTCGACCGCCTGCGCCTAAGTTCCGTCGAACCGCTCGACGTCACTGCCGATCTCATCGAGCTGTTTGCCACTACCGATCGGCTGGCTCCCCACTTTCATATGCCTCTGCAATCTGCTTCGAACCGAATCCTCGCGGCGATGCACCGCTGGTATCGCGCGGAACACTACCTCCGCCGCGTTGAATTCATTCGTGAACGCTTGCCCCACGCTGCCATCGGTGCCGATGTCATCACCGGATTCCCCGGTGAAACCGAAGCTGAGCACGCCACCACGATGCGCTTTATCGAAGCGCTCCCCTTCAGCTATCTGCACATCTTTTCCTATTCGCAGCGTCCCGGCACCAAAGCTGCCACCATACCCGATCAGCTACCTGGCAGGATCATCAAGCGCCGCGCCCGGGAGCTTCGCGCCCTTGCCCAAATCAAGTCCGCAACATTTCAGAGCTCACAGATTGGCCGTGAACTCCGTGTCCTCACCCTCCGCCGTGATCCGGGTTCACCACACGAGCAAGGCACTCCCGCTCTCTCAGAAAACTTTCTGCAGGTCCGGCTTCCTTCGCTCCTTCCACCGAACGAATTCCTGTCGGTCGTTATCACCGACTTCGACGGCAAAAATTTGTTAGCATCTGTCCGACACCCCATACTCGCAGGTGGGGAAGGAGCTGGCGGAACGCACAGCACATGAACTTTCTCGGCATCTCTTCACTGGGTCACAGCTCCGCGGTGGCGCTCCTGAACGAAAGCGGTTTTGTTTTTGCCATAGAGGAAGAAAAACTCAATCGTCTCCACGACTCCACTGAAGTTCCTCGCCTCGCCCTTGATCGTTGTCTGCTAGAGAACCATCTCAAGCTCGCCGATTGTCGCGCCGTTGGCCTTGCCGATCGCAGCATAGATTCCGGAATTTCCCGTTCCGGTCGCAAGCGCACTCCGCATTCGGCTGCTCACGATCGGCTTCTCCAGTTGTTGCGTGCGGGACCGCGCCTCTCGCGTTTTGATCACCATCTTTGTCACGCTGCCAGCGCCTACTACACCTCCGGCTACGATCGTTCTCTCATCCTCACTCTCGATGAAGGCACCGGCCGGCACTCCGGCCTTCTCGCGCTCGGTGATGGCGATGAAATCGAACCCCTGCATTCCTTCAAATTCCCTGATTCAATCGCCTGGTTCTATACCCGGGTCACGGAGGTGGCCGGACTAAGACCTCATCGGGATGAACACAAGATTCAGTGGCTCAGTAAGGATGGTGAGCCCGAATATCTGCCCGCGTTCCGCAAAATGTTTACCTGGAAACCTGGTGGGGCATTTGTCTTCAATCGTCGTTACTATGCACCCGGCCCCGATCGCCAAGGTGTCTTTGCTCCGCAGTTTTATCGCGAACTTGGCTTGTCTACTCGCGGCAATTTCTTGTCGCCAGCTACCCGCGCCAACATTGCCCGCAGTCTCCAGGATTTTGCCGAAGAACTTGTCCTGCAACTCACCGAAAAGTTTCGAGTGAGTACCGGTGCGCAGTCACTGTGCCTGGCCGGCGGCCTCTTTTTGAATGTGTTTCTGGTTCGCGCGCTCGAAACTCGTGGCGCTTTTGATTCCGTCTACGTTCAACCGGTTTCTGGAAATGCCGGTACGGCGATGGGTGCCGCCTATCTCGCTCGCAAGAAAGCTACGGGCCATTCCCGCCGCGGACCGCTCCCGACCCTGGCTCTTGGTATGCGTGCAGATTCGCAGGAAATCAAAACCGTTCTCGATAACTGCAAAATTGCCTATCGCTATTTATCTGGCGAAGATGAAACCGTAGGCGAAACGGTCAACCTTCTTGTTCGCGACAAGATCGTCGCCTGGTGCCAGGGCCGCTCCGAATTCGGGCATCGCGCCCTAGGCCATCGCAGCCTGCTCGCTTCCCCGTTTTCGGAATACATCATCGAGAATGTGAATGAGTACATCAAGCATCGCGAAGAGTTCCATCCGTTCGCTCTTTCCGTTCCCGCTGAGCGTGCCGCCGAATTCTTCGAAGCCTCGCCCAACTGCCGGTTCATGGCCTCGCTCGCCAAACTTACGAATCCGGTCGGTGGACTTGAGCGCTTCGCGTTCCACGGTAATTCCGTTCGCGTCCACACCGTCGAAAAAGAGTCCAATCCGCTTTTCTGGAGGCTTCTCCATAAATTCGGCGAATCTGCCCCCGCGCCAATCCTGGTGAACACCTCGTTCAACTTGTTCGGCGAACCACTGGTCACCGATCCACGCGGCGCAGTCCGCAGCTTCTACTGCGCCGGGATCGACGCCCTGGCACTGGGCAGTTTTTTGTTGGTGAAATGAACGTCTCGACCGCCGGATATTCCGTTCCGCTCTCGTGAGGATGTACCGGCAAAGAGCGAATCTGCGTTCTTCCCCCGCGCACTCTCGCTCCCATGGGTGTCTCGGTGATTCACGCCGTGACTCGCCGCTACCCCTCGAAAATCACCTGCGCAATTGCCTGTTCTTCCGTATGCGTGATACTCACGGCAATATTCTTAACGCCGATCGCGTCGGCAATCTTTCTAGCTTCACCCTTGAGCGCCAAGGTCGGTTTTCCCCCTCGAGCCCGCAACACTTCCAAATCCACCCAGCGCACTCCGCGGCTCCAGCCCGTTCCTAACGCCTTCATCGCCGCCTCTTTTACCGCAAAACGCCCTGCATACCGCTCGTATTTGTTCTTGAATTGCTCGCAATACGCGACTTCATCCAGCGTATAAACGCGCCTTAAAAACCGCTCTTTTTGCGATTCAATCACCGCACGAATTCGCGGCACTTCCGCAATGTCAATTCCCATTCCAACAATCACGGTTCACCTGCGATCGCCATGCTCGACTACTTTTCCCGTCACTTCGACCCCCGAACCCTGTTGCGATTATACTGTTCAGATTGTGAGCAAGACCAAATCATCCCTGGCGAATCGCCGCAGACGTCAACAGCCGGACCGGGCGAAGCCGACAGCTGTTTCTTCCCCTTGGTTGCTGGAATCCGTCAAAGGCGTGGAAGTCCTTCGTCTGGCCCCCTTTACGAAGCTTCCCTGGCTCGTTCACGGTTTCAGTACGCGCTCGGGCGGCGTAAGCACCCTCTACGGCGCCAACGCCCTGAATCTCGGATTCATGGATTGGGACGACCCCAAGAACATCCTCGAGAATCGCCAGCGATTACAATCCGCAATCTCCGCCCCGAGTTTCCGCCTCGTTCCGCTCAAGCAGATTCATTCCGATCTCATTCACCAGATTTCTGCTGGTCCGGCCGAACCTCCCTCAGGCGACGCGTCCACAACAAACAAGCCGAATCTGCTGCTCTCGGTGCAAACCGCCGATTGCGTACCCATTCTCCTGGTTGACCCTGACAAGCGCGCGGTCGCCGCAATTCACGCGGGTTGGCGCGGAACACTCGCGCGCATTAGTGAGAAGGCCGTCGGCAAAATGCGCCAAGAATTCGGCAGCAAGCCTGCCGATCTTCTTGCTGCCATTGGTCCTTCCATCGGACCGTGCTGTTACGAAGTCGGGGTCGAACTCGTTACCAAGTTCACCGCGCTTTTCGCCGATGGCCACTTGTACTTCGACGAGCCGCGAACCGGCGACGAGCCGAATCCCATCCAATGGCTGAACATGAAGCCGCCCGGACATCAACCGCCCCCGAAAAACGTTCACCTCGACCTGCGCAAAGCCAATCTCTCGCAGCTAAAATCTGCCGGAATTCGCGAATCCAATGTTCACGTCAGCGAACTCTGCACCGCTTGTAACCCTGATTTGCTGTTCAGCTATCGCCGCGAAGGCGCGCTCACCGGCCGCTTGATGTCTTTGATTGGAATTCGCCCTGGAGGATGATCCCCTGCCATGAACTTCCACCTCGCTCAGATCAACATTGCTCGACTCATTGCTCCGATTGACGATCCGAAGATTGCTGATTTTGTAGCGCAACTCGATCCCATCAACGCTCTAGCGGAAAGCTCTCCCGGTTTCCTCTGGCGTTTGAAGTCCGACGCCGGAAACGCGACCGATGTTGTTTACAACGATGATCCCTTCGTGATCGTCAACATGTCGGTCTGGGAATCCGTGGAAGCGTTGCGCGATTACGCTTACACCTCAAAACACATCGATGTATTCCGCGATCGCGCCAAATGGTTCGAGAAGATGGAAAAACCGCATTATTGCTTGTGGTGGATTCCCCAGGGGCACATTCCGACTGTTGCCGAAGGCCGAGAACGCCTGGAACACTACCAGCAGAACGGTGCAACGCCGCGAGCGTTCTGGTTTTCTAGGCAATTTCCTGCGCCTTCGCCTGAAAATGTCAGCTCGTGAAGGATTACTTGAGGACGGTCAGGGGGGAATTCTGCACTTCGAGTAATGCCAGTTGGCCGCAAGCGGCCATTACATCGCGCCCGCGGGAATAACGCACGAAAGTGGGTACTTCGCGTTCGGTCAATATTCGGCGGAAGGTCTCGATGGTTTGTGCCTGGGATTCTTTGTAGGGTAGCTCGCCAGGATTCCAGGGGATCAGATTGACCTTTTTGCTTTTCAGCGGCGCCAGCAATCTTGCGACGCGGCGCGCATCTTCCGGAGCATCGTTCACGCCGCCTAACATCACGTATTCAAAGGTGAGATGTTCCCAGTTGCGTAGCGGATAATTCCGGCAAGCCTCGATCAACAGTTTCAGTGGATATTTGCGATTGACGGGCATGAGCTTGTCGCGTTGTTGGTCGTTCGACGCGTTCAGAGAAATTGCCAGTTTTGGCCGGATCTCTTCCCTCCCCAGACGCTCGATGCCCGGCACGATTCCGCTGGTTGAAAGCGTCACTCGTTTTGGGGAAAGGCCGACGCCTTCTTCATCCAGAAGAATTCCGAGCGCTTTCATTACATTTTCAAAGTTCAGGAGCGGTTCGCCCTGGCCCATCAGGACGACGTTGGTCTGCACGGCGTCGCCGGATTCGCCGGGATTGTCATCGTTTGCATCCTCGGTTGTTCTTTGACGAACGACGGGAGGCGATTTCTTTTTCGACATTTCTTTCAGCGGCAACAAGACCTGGGCAATAATTTCTCCCGCAGAAAGATTGCGAATCAATCCCAACTGCGCAGTCAAGCAGAACTGGCAATCGACGGCGCAGCCGGCTTGCGTCGAAATGCAGATCGTCTGACGGTATTCGCTGGGCATGTAGACGGCTTCGATGGAAGCCGGTTTTCCCTCATCGAGCCCCAACAAATAGCGCACGGAGCCATCGCTTGAGAGATATTTCTGTTTTACCGAGGGCAGGGCGATGGTCAGTTCACTGGCCAGTCGCTTGCGAAACGTGGCGGGCAGCGTGGTCATTTCCGCCAGCGTGAACTTAAGCTCGGAGTACAGCGCGTGATAAATCTGGCGGCCGCGGTAGGCGGGTTCGCCGAGCAATTGGCAGTACTCGCCTAGCTCCCGTTTGGTTTTGCCGAGTAATTCCATGTCGATGACCGAGAAACAGTAGCATAACCTGCAGCGCGGCCCCGGCTTCGGCTAATTTCTGTAGCCCGTCATGCCCAAGGAAATAAACGAGTTATATCCTTACTCGTAAGCCGCTCGACCCTATGCCACAATAGCTTCATGGTCGCTACCACGCGAGACATTCAGCGCTTTGTACTCCCGAACGGTCTGATCGTGATCACCGAGACGATGCCTCATGTTCGTTCCGTGTCCGTGGGAATCTGGGTGAATAACGGTTCGCGCCGTGAAGTACCCGCGGAAAATGGCACGGCGCATTTTCTCGAGCACATGGTTTTCAAAGGCACCGAACGTCGTTCTGCCGAAGGTATCGCGCGCGAGATGGATTCCGTGGGCGGAATGCTCGATGCATTCACCTCCAAGGAGCAGATCTGTTTTAACGCCAAGGTGCTCGACGAACATCTGCCCATTGCGTTCGATGTTCTGGCGGACCTGGTGCTGCGACCGAAGCTCGACGCGGAGGATGTTCGCAAAGAGCGGCAAGTGGTTCTCGAAGAGATAAAAATGGATTCCGACAACCCGGAATACCTGTTGCACGACATTTTTACACGTGGATTCTGGCCAGACCATGCGTTGGGGCGGCCGATCCTCGGAACTCCGGAAACGGTGAAGAATTTCAGTCGCGAAGGGATTTTGACTCGTTTTCGGAAATGGTTTGCTCCTGACCACATCGTGGTGACGGCAGCGGGAAACGTTACCCACGAGCGGGTGATGGCGCTGGTCGAAAAAGAGTTTGGGGCGTTGCCGCCTTCCGGCGAACCCGATCCTCAATCTGTGCCAGCGACTGCGGCACCCATCCAATTGCAGACCAAGAAGGAATTGGAGCAGGTGCATTTGTGCATTGGTGTGCCGTGTATTCCACTCGCCGACGAACGGCGATTTGCGGTGGCGGTACTGAATAATCTTCTGGGCGGAGGGATGTCCTCGCGGCTATTTCAGAATATTCGGGAGAAGCAGGGGCTGGCCTACGCGGTATTCAGCGAGCTCACACCGTATTCCGACGCGGGAATGCTCAGTGTCTATGCGGGTACGGCGAGGGAAACGGTGTCGAAGGTTCTGGATCTGACAGTCGCGGAATTTCGTGCCATGAAGGAATCGCCGGTCACGGAAGAAGAATTATTGCGCGCGAAGAATCACCTGAAGGGTTCGTTGATGCTTTCGCTGGAGTCGACCAGTTCGCGGATGTCGAATCTGGCGCGCCAGGAATTGTATTTCCACCGGTTCACGACGATGGACGAGATTTTGACAGCGATTGACGCGGTTACGCGAGAACAGGTGCAAGGTTTGGCACAGGATTTCTTCCAGACCGAGCGGATTGCCGCAACCGTGCTGGGGCCGATCAATGGATTGGGGATTACCCGGGATCGGCTGGAGTGTTGAACCCTCGTGCCGCCCGGGGAAGCTCCCGGCTCCAAAAGCCGCCGAGACAGGAAACAGCGATAGCCTCGACTTGATGGTCGGCCAGTATCGTAGCAAGAACAAAAATAAGGTCAAAACGGCTGCCAGGAAAGCCAGCGGGAGAGAGGCGCTACGGCTGCGATTTGCGCCGTCAGTTTACGCGGAGGCGGCCGCAGCATCTCTTGTATTTCTTGCCGGAGCCACAGTAGCAGGGATCGTTTCGGCCAATTTTTGAGTTTGGCTGGAAAACGGCCTGGGCTCCTGCCGCCTGGATCTGGCGGTGTGGCGCGAAGTAGCGATAGATTTGCCCAACGGAAATCGAGAGCTCAATCAACAGTTCTTCTCGATCATGGTCGGTGAGCGGTTCTGTCGCCGGCGGGTCTTCGGGGTCGGTGGCTTCCTCGTCGGCCAGTGCCAGCAGGGGCACCAGCCAACTGAATCGCTGCTCATCGCCGAGAATCTCGCTCCAGGATTCTTCGCGCATTTCTATGCCGCGGATGAATCCGATCGACCAGTTATTTCCGCGGGCTTTTCCGTCATCGTCTTCAAGAAGCAAGGGAACAAAGACTTCATCGGCGCGGAAAGCGTCGCCTACGGCATTCCAGTGGTGTATTAGCAGGCCAAAAACTAACTTGGCGGTTTCCGGAGTATTGAAGAATTCATCGCCTTCAGGCGATTCGCCGGTGCCGAAAATTTCCTGCAAGTATTCCGATGGCGGGACTAGCTGCGGGCAACAGTGCAGGGCCGCGAAGAAGCCATCGAGTTCCTCGATATCCATAGTGCCGTCGTCTGTTAGTTGGTCGAGGAGTTCGCCGAGGGTTTCCAACTTGGGATCCCAAAAGCGGTCGAGGCTCTCCGGTTTTTCGTCGAACTCGTCCATGACGCTGATTTTATCCCCGCGCAGGGACTTATCCTCAGGAATTTTTGCTTGTGCATTGACGCGATTCCCGGGCTCTGCCATCATCGTGAAAGTTTGCGAGGCACGCGGTTCCAAATTTTGCAAGAAGCGAGATCGCGGACTCCGCAGGGGCTCGAGCCCAGTCAACTGGGCTCATTCATGTTGGACGAGAAACTCCGAGCCCCCAGAAATCATTGCAGCGAGTTTAAGGGCTGGTTCGGGAGAAGCTGAAATCGGGTTACGCGTATCCATTCTGGCTTCCGGGAGTGCCGGGAATCTCACGCTGCTTGAAAGCGACAGCACCCGCATCCTTGTTGACGCCGGATTGGGAAAGCGCGAAACTCTGGCCCGGCTCGCTGCCGTTGAAAAAGATCTAGATCGGCTCGACGCTGTCGTAATCACTCACGAACATTCGGATCACTGCAATGGACTGCCGCAGATGCTGGGACTGTGGAAGGTTCCGCTGTATGTGACGGAAGCGACGATGGGCAGCCTCGAGCGGATTCTGCCGGAGACTTTCCGGAAGCGGCTGAATGGCGTGGAATCCATCCAGGCGGGGCAGCGGTTTTGCATTGGGGATATCGATGTGCACGCGTTTGCGATTCCGCACGACGCGATTGACCCGATAGGATTCACGTTTCGGAATGATGGAACGAAAGTGGCGGTGTGCACCGATCTCGGCTACATGCCAGAGATGGTGAAAGTGCATTTGCGCGAGACAGACTGCCTGATACTGGAATCGAACCACGATCTGGACATGCTGAAGGTGGGGCCGTACCCGTGGGTGGTGAAGCAGCGGGTGCTCTCGCGCACAGGGCATTTGTCCAATCACGCGGTGAGCGAATATTTGTCGAACCCGGATGGATTCGATGCCTACGCACGGTACCTGGTTCTGGCACACGTCTCAGAGGAAAACAATAATCCGGATCTGGTGCGTATCTCCGCCGAAGAAGCACTGCAGCGGCGTCCCGCGGAATCGGCATTCCGCGGCGAATTGATGGTTGCCTCGCAGCATGTGCCACTGAAACCTCTGCAGCTTTAGGAATATCTTCTCCGGCCAATCACGCGAAAAATTCAGCTGCGTGAAGGAACCGGCTTTTCTTATTCTTCCCATCTCGGATGTTTACACAAATGACCAAGCGGAAGTCCCCGCGAGGGAGGTAACCGTCTGTGGGCACAGCCTAAGTCCTAACGAAGTGGAGATCTCCTCTGGTCTCTCCTTCTCGCGCCATGTTGTCATTTCTACCCTATCGGCGCGTGGTCCAGCCAATCCGTGTCGACCGAAGTTGTCCCGTAGAGTCACCTCCCCAACGCTGCCAGGAAGAGGTTCCTAGCCCGGTTCCCAGGAACAAAATAGACCATCCCGCTCGGCCGTCGAGCCTGCGCAAAATCAGAAATCACTTGCCTGCTTACTCCCGTACATGGTGCAGTGACAAACAGGCGGAATCGTCGTAGAGGCAAGCGCAGTGCCGGCGGCCATTCCAGTTCCATCGACTGAGCTGCCGCAAACTGGGTCGCCTCATCTGAAGTGGTTCGCGTATCAGCGCGTCTTCCGGCTGCAACAAATGGTCGTAATTGCCCGTGTTATCAGAAACCAAGACGCTATCGTTTCGTTGACACTCGGAGGGATTTCCCGTAAGTTGAAAAGACTTGGTAGAGGTGCGACGGCCATGAGTAGCCAGACGCGCAATCCGATCAGCATCGGGCGTCGGTGGTGAAAGGGGTCCGGCCCAGGGGCCGAAACAGGGATTGTCGCTGTTTGTTGCCGAAATCATAGCGGCGTGTTGTCGCAGCTGTGGTTGGGGGGCGAGTCCAAGGCTTGTCCACTGCCGTTCGTCGCAACACCATGGCGAATGGAGCGCTATCGAGAGGTAGTTACTGCGCTGTTGCGGGCAGTCCTTCCTTTCGTGTCGCTTTCCCCGAAAGTCAAGCCAAGCGGAAAACCATGGATATATTTGCACTGACGCGCGTGCTCGTGGACATCGACTCGACGACCGGCCAGGAACAGGCGGTCGGCGATTTTCTGTTTAAGTATCTGACTCCCATCGCCGCGGCGAACAACGCGAAGGTCGAACGGATGAACGCGGCACCGAACCGGGACAATATTCTGGTGTGTTTCGGCGAACCGGTGGTGACGCTTTCGACGCACATGGACACGGTGCCGCCGTTTGTGCCCTCCCGAGAAGATCACACGCACATACACGGGCGCGGATCGTGCGACGCAAAAGGAATCATTTCCGCGATGATCTCGGCGGCGGAAGCACTGCTCCAGGGCGGGATTTGGAATTTTGCCCTGCTGTTTGTGGTGGGAGAAGAGCGTAACAGCATCGGAGCGCAAATGGCCGCGGGCGTCCCGCGTGGCTCGAAATTTTTGATTAACGGTGAACCGACGGAGAATCGGCTGGCGGTCGGGTCGAAAGGCGCGCTGCGATATGAGTTGACGGCGCACGGGAAGCTCGCGCACTCGGCCTATCCGGAATTGGGACATTCGGCGGTGCATGTGTTGCTGGACGCCCTGTATTCCATTCGCGCGCTGGATTTGCCGAACGATCCCGTGCTGGGGGCCTCCACCCTGAATGTGGGGACAATTTCCGGGGGCCGCGCGCCGAATGTGGTGGCGGACGAGGCCAAGGCGGAAATCATGTTTCGGCTGGTGAGCGATCCCGCGGAACTGCGCGCTGCGGTGGAGAAGATTGTGACGAAGCACACCATGACAGCGCGCGAAGTGCTGTTCACGCCCGCAGTGCACCTCGAATCCCTGCCGGATTTTGCGACGATGGTGGCGGCATTCACCACCGATATCCCCACGTTTAACGGCACGTGGGGAAAACCATTTTTGATCGGACCGGGCAGCATTCATGTGGCTCATACGGCGGAAGAACGCATTCCGAAAAAGGAGCTGACGGATGCGGTGGAAATTTATGCGCGAATGGCACGGCAACTTCTGGCGACGGGAGCGGCGGCGTGAGCATTCCACTCGCCATTATTGGATATGGGAAAATGGGTCGCATGGTGGAGAAGTTGGCGCCGGAATTTGGTTTTGAAGTGCGCGCGCGATTGTCGAGTGCGGACAGCGGGAAGCTTGCTCTGGATTCGCTGGGAGGGGCGACGGCGGCCATTGAGTTCACCACCGCGGCTGCTGCCGTGGAAACGCTGCGGCGGCTCGGGAATTTGCGGATTAATACCGTGTGCGGTACGACGGGATGGTACGAACACTTTCCTGCGGTACGGGAAGAGTTTGAGCGTACCAATACGGCGCTCGTGTACGGGCCGAACTTTTCGATTGGCGTGAATTTGTTCCTGAATGTCGTGGCGCACGCCGCGAAATTGTTTGCAAACCATCCGGAGTATGAAGCGTGGGCGTGGGAGATTCATCACCGGGCCAAGAAGGATAGTCCTTCAGGGACCCTGAAGCGACTGGAGGCGGATGTACGCGCGGCGGGATATGCCGGATCGCTATCGCTCAGTGCCAACCGCGCCGGTGCGCATCCCGGAACGCATGAAATTGGGTTTGATTCGACAGAGGATAGCATCACGCTGCGCCACACGGCGCGCAGCCGGGAAGGATTCGCGCGGGGCGCATTGCTGGCGGCAAGGTGGATGGGCGGGAAAAAAGGAGTCCACGAGTTTCGAGAAATCGTCGGTGAGTTGAGAGACAGGGAATAAACAGGAGTAGAACATGTTTACAGGAACTGGCACGGCGCTGGTCACACCCTTTCGGCGGGATGGTTCGCTTGACGAATCCACGCTGCGGTCGTTGGTAAAGCGGCAGATAGCAGCGGGCATCGACTTCCTGGTGCCCTGCGGAACAACGGGAGAAAGCCCAACACTTTCACGTGAAGAACATCTGCGGGTTGTCGAAATCACCCTGGAACTGGCGAAAGGCAAGGTGCCGGTGCTCGCAGGAGCTGGCGGCTACAACACCGCGGAGGTGATCGGGGTTGCTAGCGAACTGGCGGCGATGGGTGCAAGCGGAATCCTTTCTGTGACGCCGTATTACAACAAGCCCACGCAAGAAGGACTGTGCCAGCATTTTCGGGCGATTGCTTCCGCAGTAAGCGTGCCGGTGATTCTCTATAGCGTGCAAGGACGCACGGGAGTGAATATCGAACCAGCGACGGTGCAAAAGTTGGCGAGCGTGGAAAATATTATCGGGATCAAGGAAGCGTCGGGAAATGTAGCGCAGATGGCGGCGATATTGAATTGCGTGCCGGAGGACTTCATCGTGCTCTCAGGCGACGATTCTCTGACGCTGCCGGTGATTTCGCTCGGTGGGCGCGGCGCGATTTCCGTGGTGTCGAATGAGATTCCCGGAGAGATGTCCCGGATGGTGCGAATGGCGCTGGCAGGAGATTTTGCGGGTGCGCGGGAGATTCACCGACGGTTCCATCCGTTGATGGAGATCAATTTTGTGGAGTCGAATCCGATACCGGTGAAAGCGGCACTGGCGGAGATGGGTTTACTGCGAGCCGGTGTGGAGGTTGCCGCTGGTTGCGCCCAAGGCCGAGAATCGTTCGAAAATCCGCGCCGTCCTGGAGTCGTTGAATTTAATTGAGCGGGCACATGCTGCTATCTCTAATTGAAGCGTTGTTTGATTCGTCACCAACTGCTTATACCAAAGAACATCAGGCCTTATTCGCGGAATTCAAGAGCGCACTGAACCGCGGAGAGATTCGCGCTGCCGAACCGGATCGAGCGTCGCCGACGGGTTGGCGCGTGAATACCGCGGTGAAAAAGGGAATCCTGCTGGGATTCCGGATGAGCGACGTGGTGGATATGTCGATCGATGCGCAGCGGCAGCCGTTTTTCGACAAAGCGGCGTATCCGGTGCAGGGGATTTCGCTGCAAAGTGGCGTGCGTATTGTGCCCGGTGGGTCGAGCATTCGCGATGCGGCGTACATTGGCCGTGGCGTGATCTGCATGCCACCCATGTTTGTGAATGTTGGCGCATATGTCGGTGATGGAACGATGATTGATTCGCATGCACTGGTCGGATCGTGCGCGCAAGTGGGGCGGAGTTGCCACATTTCTGCTGCGGCACAAATCGGCGGCGTACTGGAGCCAGTGGGCGCGCTTCCCGTAATCATTGAGGATGACGTGCTGGTGGGCGGGAACTCCGGAATCTATGAGGGAACGATTGTGAAGAGCCGCGCGGTGCTGGGGACGGGGACGATCCTGAATCGCTCGATTCCCGTGTACGATCTGGTGCGCGACAAGGTTTATTCGGCGACGGAGGATCAGCCGCTGGTGATCCCGGAAGGTGCCGTAGTCGTTCCGGGATCGCGCGCGGTACGGCAGGAGGCAGGCGTGAAGTGGGGACTGTCGCTGCAGACGGCGGTGATTGTGAAATATCGTGATGCGAAGACCGGCTCGCGAATTCAACTGGAAGATCTGCTGCGATAGAAGAGTCCACTACTGGCTTAAAACCTTCTCGAAGAAGGCCAGGGCTTCGGGATCCTCGGATTGGCCGAGCCAGAACATGGCTTCCTTGCGAATGTGCGGATTGCGATTGGTCTCGGCTACCTGAATCAGTTTTGGAACGCCTTGATCGGGCGGCATCTGGCTGAGCGCAAAGACAGCTTTCTTCTTCACCTCGGTGTCGGGATCGTTGTCGATCGAGCCCGCGATGGCTTTGGCGGCTTTTTCGCCGGCCTTTTGGCCGAGCCAGAAAAGCGCCTGGCCGCGGACCTGCGAAGACTTGTCGTCGTGGGCCATACGAATCATCTCCGCTAGGGCGCCGGGTTCTTTGCTGACGGAAAGCGCAAAGGTAACCTGATCGCGAACCTCGGCGCTGGGATCGTTCTCGGCCATTTTCTGCAGACTGCGAAAGCCTTCAGCGCCGCGCGCTTCACCCAGCCAGAAAGCCGTTTCGCGGCGAAGGGAAACGGGTTCACTCGTGGCTACGAACGATTGTAGAGCGCGATCGGCAGAAGGATCGGCGTGCAGTGCGATGGCGGTTAATGCGCTCTGACCGAGAGTTTCATCTTTGGCCGATTCCAGATCGGTTCCGCGAACAAAAGTTTCGAGCAGATTTACACTGTCTGAAGATTTCACCTGCTGTAGCCAGACTACCTTCCCTCCGCCGGCGTCCACCCTACATTCGACCGAGAAGATGCGAATCTTGGTGAGCTTTCCGGATTCGGCGCGAAGTAGGACGGCCAACTCGCGCTGACCCTCGAGATGTACTTTGCCGGGACTGCCCGAGTCCTTGGAAGAAATGCTTTCGCTGTAATTGCGGCCTTCCAGTCGGCACGGGCCGCAGTTACTCGAGTGACCTCGACCGCCATCGCCGCAGCAGACAGAGCGATCACCTTTTACTTCGGCCACCGAGTAGCCAAGCCATTCGGCTTTGGAGGTGGCCGCAGCCCAGCGATTTACGGTGTCGCTGAATGAGCCGGACAGAGGGCGAAGCTCGAGTTTACCGCCCTCCACGTGCAGCGTGTCAGGCGCCACGGACACTGGTGCGGGCTGTTGTGCATGAACGGAAAATTGCAGTGTGATGCCCCAGACCAGTCCCACGGCAATCAGTGAGACCCGGAGAGCGTCATCCATTCGCGCGTATTTTGTCTTCATGGCGAGCCTCTCTTTACTTTTGCAAAAGTTCCATCAAGTAGTCGGTGGCGGCTTTGTCATCCATGATCGAGAGCTTCTCCACCGCCTTCTTCTTGAGCCCAGGGTCTTTTTCGGAGCGGGCGATAGCGACCAAAGCCGTTGCATTGCCTTCAAGGAAATAGGCGTTGAGTACCTCTTCCTTCAAGCCACGGTCCGTCTCTTTCGCGTAGATGGATGCCAGGGCTTTGGAGGCGTCTTCATCGCCCATCAAGCCGAGATTCTTGATGGCCGCACGGCGAAGCTCGGGGTTCTTCTCGTTCAAGGCAGCCTGAACGAGCCGCTTCGAATCTCCTGCCAGGAAGAAAGACTGGAGAATCTCCCCGCGCACTTCCGGGGAAGTTTCCGACTGATACAACTGCTCCAGTTCGCTTTCTCCACCAACCAGACCAAGTTGCTTGATGGCTTCCCGTTTCAGGTCTTCGTTCTTTTCAGTTTTTGCGGCGTTCAACAAAGCCTGGGAGTCGCCCGAAAGCATGTAGCTTTTGAGAACCGCGCGTTTGACCGAAGGGTCGTTGCTGGTGGCATAGACATTCGCAAGAATCTGGTTCGCACTGCCTCCACTCGAATTAGAGTGTTTGGGCAGGCCGACACCCCCCGAAACGCCTCCTTTGACTCCGCCCGAAACTCCAGCGGGGGCATCTTCGCTGCCACCCCCAAACATTCCGAGATACTCGATCGCTTTGCGCTGTAATTCGGGATTGTTCTGGCCGCTGGCCACGTGTCCGAGAATTTCCATGGCTTTGGGGTCGCCGCTCTGCGCCAGAACGAACAATGCTTGGGATTTTTCGCGTGGCGAACCTGAGCCGTTCAACACTTTTTCCAGCAGTGGGATGCCCCGCTCGGGATTACTGTTCATCAGTCCCTGAATCGCCAATAATTTGAGTTCTTCATCGTTCTGCGCATCGGGATTGGGTTTCTGGCCGGAGTTCTGGCGCACTTCAATCGCGAGCGCACTGGCGTCTTTCTGCCAGCGGCTCTGCGGGAAACGCTTGTTGAGATCCGCGATGGTGGCCAGAGCCGCGTCGCGCATGCCCCGCTTATTTTCGGCGTAAGCCTTCCAATACAAAGCCGCATCGGTCTGTGGTCCGTTCTGTTGGGCAAGTTCCGTGAAGCTTTTGAGCGCTTTGTCGTATTGGCCATCGTCGAGGGCTTCACGGCCTCGGTCATAGAGTTCTTCCTGACGCTGGGCACGTTCCTGCTCGCGATCGCGCTTTTCTATCTCGCGATCGCGCGCCGCTTCTTCACGTTCGCGCCGCGCTTCGTCTCTTTCTTCCTGCGATTCCGAGCGATTGGCATCGCTCGATGCCTGAAAAGAGTCTTGCCGTGGGAATCGCGCCGCGCCTTCCGTGCCGAGGGGAATGCCAATCAGGGCAAGACCGAGTGCGAAGGTGAAAATAGTGGCCCCTGACTTTTTAGCTGACTTTACCGTGATCATGCCTTGTTCCTTTCCTTCTTCGAGGAATTGTCCTGCGCCGGCTTTGCTTTGGCCGGCTTGTTCCGTTCCTGCAGATCCTGATTGACGACGCGTACCTTGAATAAAATGCCGCGGTCTTCAATGCGTTTACGCAAAGATTCGAACTGCGCGGGTGTGACGGCGTCTGGGCTGTTGGCGATGTCGAGCAAGACGCGTTCCAGTTCGTCGAGGGTGCTGGCCATGCCCTGATCACCTTCGCGAAGTGCGGTCTGGCGATAGAGACGGTTTTCCTCGAGCAGAGTTTCGGCGCGGCGCTGTGTGGCGGAGATATTGACGAGCCGCTGGCCGGATGGTGCGGGCTGGGCGTTTTCCAGCTCCATCAAAACCATTTCGGAACGGCCCAAGTGATCGCCCACGGCCACGATCAGCACGCGCTCACGAACTCTGCCGGCATCCATTGCAGCGGCGCCCGGTTGGTCATGCCTGGTGATTCTGCCCAACAGAAAGGCACCGACAATTACGGCGGCTAGAGCGCCGACAGTGGCAAGATGTCGCGGCGCGAACAGCGCCTCCCACCAGCGTGAACTTGCAGGTTTTTCTGTCAAGCGCGGAGCGATCTGTTGCCAGACGCGGTGTTCGTACTCGGCACCGGGGTCGGGTACAGCGAGGGCGCTCAGTGCGGAGAATACCAGCTCAATGCGGGCCATCTCGTCGCGGCATTCCGCACATTCCTCGAGGTGCGCGGCAATCGGTTGGCGATCCTTGCGTTCGCCGTCTCGATAGGCGATCAATTGTTCCGCCGCTACGTGTTTCATCATTCTGTTCCCATCGCCCGGGCCGCCCGGCGCGCTTCGGCAAAAGGTTCGAGCGCTTTGCGAAGCTTGGCAACTGCCCGGAAAACCGTGTTCTTGGTGGCGTTGGCATTCGATTGCAACACCGCCGCAATTTCTTCAATGGCGCAGCCGTCCCAGTGACGCATGACAATGGCGGTGCGCTCGGCAGGAGTGAGAGTGTCGAGAGCCTCGGACATGCGGGCGGCCAGTTCGGTGCTCCCCGCCAAACGTTCTGGCGAAGGACCGGGATCGGTGACTCGGCCCAGTACATCCACCTCTTCTCCGTCTTCCGATATTCTTCGGGGGGCCTGACGGCGAGAATCCTCACTCTTGCGCTGGCGGAGCAAATCGATGGCGTGATTTGCAGCGATGCGATAGACCCAAGTACCGAAGTTTGCGTTGCCGGCGAATTGCTTCAGTTTCTGATAACCGCGCAAAAAAGCCTCCTGCACCACTTCTTCCGCGTCCTGGCGATTGCCCATCATGCGGTACCCCAGCTGGTAAACGTTACGGCTGTGGCGCTCAACGAGGACACGATAGGCATCACGTTCGCCGGCAAGAGTCCTCTCGACGGCGAGCGCGTCGCTGCTGGAAGCGAGTTCAGCCTTATCCATGCCCTCGGCCATTCCTACGATTAGACAGGATTATGCCCCTGCGGTTAGGTCCGTCTAGAGGCCTCCGGCTGTCGCCCCGGCTGGCCTAAATACCGTATTATTGAAGGAGACAGTCTTTGGAGAATTTAACGTGATTCCACGTTATACACGAAAAGAAATGGGCCATGTGTGGGGCGACGCGAATCGCTACCAGAAGTGGCTCGATGTGGAGTTGGCAGCGGCAGAGACGCTGGCGGAAGCCGGCCAGGTGCCCAAAGAAGCGGCCGCGAAGCTGCGAGCCCTTGCGAAGGTGGACGTTGCGCCGGATTAACGAACTAGAAGCGAAGGTAAAGCACGACGTGATTGCGTTCACCATGGCGGTGGGCGAATCGATTGGCGATCCAGAAGCCGCGCGTTGGCTGCATTACGGAATGACGTCAAATGATGTGGTGGATACGGCGCAGGCGTTGATGATCGGCGAGGCGTCGCTGCTGATTGAGCGGAATCTGGTCATACTCGGCGAAGTGCTGGACTTGCGGGCGCACGAATTTCAGCACACGCCGCAAATCGGAAGGACCCATGGGATTCATGCGGAGCCGATTACATTTGGGCTGAAGATTGCCAACTGGTTCTCGGAAAATCAGCGGAACATATCGCGGTTCCGGCATTCAGCGGGAGAAATGCGCTTCGGAAAGATCTCCGGCGCCGTGGGCAATGCGTCGCACCTGGGCACGGAGATTGAGGAGAAGATTTGCGCGCGGCTGGGACTAAATGTTACTCGGGTAGCTTCGCAAGTCATCCAGCGAGACCGCCACGCACAGTACTTGAGCGCGCTGGCGTTGATCGCAGCAGAACTCGAGAAAATTGCCATGGAAATCCGTCATTTGCAGAGGACTGAAGTGCGGGAAGCCGAGGAACACTTTGGAGGCGAGCAGCGGGGCAGTTCGGCGATGCCCCATAAGCGCAACCCTGTGACCTGCGAGCAGATCTGCGGACTGGCACGGCTGGTGCGCAGCAACATGATTGCTGCGTATGAAAATGTTGCGTTGTGGCACGAACGGGATATCTCGCACAGCAGCGTGGAGCGGATTATACTGCCGGATTCCACGATTCTGATCGACTACATGCTGAACAAGATGATTCACCTGGTGGGAGAGATGCGCGTGTTCCCACAGCGCATGCTCCGCAACCTGGAAAGTACGCAGGGCCTGGTTTTCTCAGGACAGTTACTGCAAGACCTCGTGGAGAAAGGTATGCCGCGGGACGAGGCGTATAAGTCTGTGCAGGAAAACGCCATGGCCGCCTGGGAGAGCGAAGGGAATTTCCAGCAGCGTGTGGGGAACGATCCGCGGATTACCAAATACTTGACCGCGAAAGATCTGGAGCATACGTTTGAGTTGAAGAGGCAGTTGCGGAACGTGGATAACATTTTTGAGCGGGTGTTCGGGGCGCATCCGGCGGGTGAGCGGGGAATCGCAAATAAGGCGTAGAAGAAACGGCGGAGTCCTCCGGGGCCAGAGCCAGGAGCCCGCAGGCAAAATCCGTTCAACCCGGGCCTTGTACCACGCAAAGTCGAGCTTTGTGATTGCTCGGGATCTGAACTGCTTCGGGGCCGGGCCTGCCTTACGCGAAGCTAAAAAGCACGGAACGTAAGAATTTCAGAAAACAAAAAGAGCTCCCGGGCGGCTGGGAGCTCTTTTGCTTCTTACCTCTTCTGAGTGAGGCTGGTCGCACTCAGCTGCGGAGGCGGAAACGATTTAAACCTGGGTAAAACTACTCGACGCGCTGGACGTAACGCGCCTCGGAAGTATCGACGCGGATTCTATCACCTTCGTTGACAAAAGGTGGAACGTTTACAACCAGGCCGGTTTCCATGGTGGCCGGTTTCATCACGGCGCTGGCGGTGGCTTTCTGCAGCGTTGGTTCGGTCTGGATCACCTTCATGTCCATGGTGTCCGGCAGGTCGACGCCGATGGGTTTTTCTTCAAAAAATTCGATTTTAACGATGGTGTTGGGAATCAGATAGAGGACGGTTTCGCCAAGCTCATCCTTGGTCATCTGCATCTGCTCGTAGGTTTCCGTGTTCATGAAGTGGTAGTCGTCGCCTTCCTGATAGAGATATTCGAATTCGATCTCGTCGAGAATGGCGCGGTCTACGAATTCCTCGGCCCGGAAGCGGTAATCAATCATGACGCCGTTGCGGAGATTTTTCAGGCGGGTTTGCATCGAGCCGCGTTTGTTGCCGGGTGTGCGGTGGTCGGTACTGAAAACGGTGTATAGCTGGCCCTCGTGCTGGATGACCATGCCGGGGCGAAGTTGGGTGGCTTTTACACTGCTCATACGTTCATGCGGCCAAAATACGGCCGAAGACTCCCTGTTGAACTGTCAGCTAGATCGGAAATTCCAGGCGGCAGCCCATGGGGGCAGCGCATGGAATGACACGAGGCGCGAGGGGGAACTGCACTCCCAACGCAAAAATTAAGTATAGCGGGGGGCGTTGGGGGAGGTCAATTGCCTCGCGGGATAGCGGACAGGAGACAGCGAAACTGCCCTATTTGCACGGTTTTGGTGCAATGGGTGCGTAGGAAAACTTACCTTCCATTCCGTGCCATGGGGACGAAATATTCTTAAGGTGCCCAAGAATAGGTCCATTTGACGGCAAAGCGCGTTTCTCGTACTTGAGGTGGATTAGCCGGGGCGATGCTGGCGAACTGCGTTCCGAGGTTGTAGATAATGTAAAGGTCGCTGTCAGGCCGGTAGTTGTATCTAAGTCGAAGGTTGGCGCTGACGGCCTGCGTGTTCGAAGTGTCGAGTTGAATGAGGCTGGTAAAGGTCAAGAATCGGTTGAAGGAATAGTTGCCTTGCAGGCTGGCTAGAACGACGGAGAAATTTCCGTTGGGCATCGGCAGGCGGAATCGATCCCAGGTCTCTGAAGCAGAAATGGAAAACTTTGCTGTGGGGCGATAGTTTACCCGCACCCGAAATTCATTCAAAGTCCCCCCGTAGTAACCACCCCACCGCTCGAAGAAGTTGTATGTAAATCTCTTGTCCTGCGGTGATCCGTAGGTGAGCTGATGGCGTGTGAAGTGATAGAGGCCGTTCGGAATGAAAACGTCCTTATAGATGTGCAGTGGTGTCGTAATTCGCTGCGTAAATACATCGACGATATCATCGTCCGTGTAAGCGCCGTTGTTGAACTCGGCACGAAAGGTATTTTGCCATTCCTGCGTTTCAACAACGTTCTGAGTAGTCGGTGCGTGGAGAATGAACCCCTCAAACTGCATCTCTCGAATTCCCCAGACCTTTGGCCGTACCTTAAACGTTAGATCGCTATAGAATTCGTTGGCGTCGTTGCGCTCGATAAATCCCACTTCTGGATTGAAGTTTGGTCCAATTTTTCTGCGCTCGACAGTTCCATCTAACCAGTTCGATTTATAGGACAAAGATGCGCCGAGGTCGCTACTGCCACTTGGATATCCGGGCGACTGCGTACCTGCCATATGTGCATCCACAACCCAGTCCTTTAGAAATACCAATCGCGTGTCCACACCTCCAGTTTGGTTGAAGCTATCCTGCAGGTCGCCGGACCGCTTATCAATTCCCATCACACCAATGTAGGAACCACCCCAAAGGGTTTCCTTCAGTCGGAGGACAGCGAAATTTGAATAGGGGTTCGGGCCGCTTGAACGCGTGTCAACATCCATTACGCCGAACTCCAATCGGCCCACGCTTCCCGTCAGTCTCGCCCCGCCATTGATCGGCACCTGGTTTCCCGTCACGGAATCAATACCGATTTGGCGGCTGAAGAACAATTTGTCATGGTCGCCCATATCAAAGTTAAAGACGCTGGCGTTTTCGAGAAAAAACTGACGCTTTTCAGGAATGAAAATTGGAAAGGGCGTTAGGTTAAATTGTTCTTGATCAGCTTCCGTTGAGGAGAAGTCGGTATTTCCCGTAAGGTTTAAAACGAGATTGGATCGAATGCCATACTTAACATCCAACCCGCCCGTCAGAGGGAATGCCGGGTTCTGGCCCGTTTGCTTGTCGTACTGGACGAGTCCATAGGGTTTGACGATAAAGAGCCTTCCACTCCCAATTTCGGTTATGCCTGTGAGTTCTCCCACTTCGGAGACCTTTGTGAGACCAAAAGTGCGCCGGTAGGCCGCCCAAAGATCCTCTTCGTTCTTCCTGCGAATAAATCTCTTGAAATTCAAGCCCCAAACAACATCTTGAGACTTTGTGAAATTCAAAGTAGAGAAGGGGATTTCTACCGTCGCAGTCCAGCCATCACTCGCAATTCGAGCCTCTGATGTCCATACTCCATCCCATCCTGAATCGAAGTCACTG
Source organism: Candidatus Acidiferrales bacterium (assembly GCA_963741165.1). Classification (GTDB taxonomy): domain Bacteria; phylum Acidobacteriota; class Terriglobia; order Acidiferrales; family UBA7541; genus Acidiferrum. Next base: position 54,163 of record CAVUHB010000013.1, read on the forward strand.
CCATCAGAAGAACTCTTTTCTTCCACCAATCCATCGCTCTGCGTTCCGAGTGGATTGATTTCGAAGACATATCCCCCGCGATGGTTGTTGTTGGAATTGATTAGAATCTCGAAATGATCGTCCAGGTCTTGGCTTACATCACGACGCAACTCCGTCGCAATAATCCGTGAGGATTCCGAATCCAGGCAATGAATGCCAAAATACACGGCGTTCCGCGTATACAGAATGCGTACTTCGGTTTTCTCCGTGGCAGGTTCACCTTCCTGTGGCTCACGTTGACGAAAATCGGTAATTGGTTTGGCTAACTGCCAGACTGGGTCGTCTAGCGTCCCATCTTGCTTCGGAGCGCGGTCAACCCTCACTGCTTTTGCCATCCGTGGCTCTTCCGCGGTGTTGGCCTGGTTGGGAAGAGCCTTAGCGGCAAGACTCACAGGCACCAGAAAAGCAGCAAGGAAGAAGGCCAATTCCGATGAACGGTTGAAGCGTCTGAAGCGTTTAGTTCTGTCGATCGAGGATGCAAAATCAAAACTCATATTTCTCTTTAGCGGTTGCCATGAACAGCAACGTTCCCACGATTCCGTATCGCGGAATCGTCACACCTGTGATGTTGGTGACATATAGAACTACAAAAATATCAGCCAGTCCTTCACACCGGCGAATGGCAATAGCAGATACCAGCGGTCGTTTGAGAGTGGAGTGAAACGAATTGCAGACTCCCAGCAGTCTCACCGAGTCCCGAGGAGCGAGGGAAACACTGATAGTCGAGAAGACCGGAATCGTGATGCCCACGAGAGCAGTTGTGACGATGAAGCCGCTTCGAATACCTCTTTGAAAACCTAGTGCACCAATCAGTGCACCGCCCAGAGGTGAAATTACCATGGGTATGCGCTTCGGCATGGATTGGACTGTGAAACCCATTGCGCGCATCTCCTTGGGGAGGGCATCACCGATGGTTACAAAGATAGCTGGGGACGCCATGGACTGCCAGGCCATCGCGAACGCAAGTCCTACAAAGAGAAATGGCCAGGATTGGCTGAACAAATAAATGAGGTAGCCGGCGAGTGCGGCCACGAGAAACATGAGAGGGGCACAGCGGCGTCCCCAACGGTCGACGAGCCAGTCGCTGGGATATTGGTAGACGGCATCAAGAAAATCTTCTGACGTGCTAAATAGCCGGACGACAGCAACACCCGCATCAAGGGGTTTGAGACACTTGGCAAGAAACTGTTTCCAAAATTCCTCGCCTGATCCAACTAAGAACACTGCCGCAGAAGCGGCAGCGACATTTCTCTCCATGCCAAGATGGCCCGCGAGTCGTTTGTGGGTAGCTGCTTCGAGGCACTCTCCTCCTTGTGGCTATCTATTAGCCCCGCAGGAACGCCTGATGCTGACCGCCAGAAGATCGCTCCTTCAATTCTGAATACTGTTCGCCCTGCGACTGTCCGTCCGGCCGGGTACTCGCAGGGGACATCGTCGCGGCCGGAGCTTGCGGCGAGAAGTAGACCGCGCTGAAATGGAAGTATCATGAAAACCATAAAATTGGCTTTCTTGCTTGTTCTCGTGGCTTCCTCGGGACAGTGCTTTGGGCAGCAGCCAAAGGTCTTCAAATGGCTACCTGCCAATGAGGAAAGCCTGAGGCTGGACCCGGCGAACTATCATACGGGGCGCACCTATCACCCTGGCTCGAATGGCGGAAATATTCACGTCGATATCAAGGCGGAAAAGCCGGTCACAATTTTCCTGACGAGCGAAGAACAATGGAACGCGGCAGTGCAGCATCCAGAGGCGCTTGCCAACTTGCGACAACTCTGTTTGCGCGAGCATGTGTTGGACACCACATATCTCTGTGATTTGCCTCCCGCTGCCATGACCCTCGTTGTTCGCGACGAGCGAAACAGCCCGGACGCAGCAGTATTTGCCGGGATCGGGTCGGTGTTGGACCCAAACGAGAAAACGGATCGCGCGGTGGCTGTGGGCATTGCGACAGTCCTGACGGGACAAGGTTCGGCTACGCATCGTTTCTATGCACCGAACGATGTTCATATCCAATATTACAGCTGGGATTGCGCGGAGAATTGTATTCAGCCGGAGTACCAGTGGATTCGCGAAGTCAAAGAAAAGTATGACCTCACCACATTTCTGAAAGTTTACGGCGGTTTCGTTTCTGACCATGACGGCGAACAGGTCAGCATAAAAGTAAAATCACCTGTGCCGATGATCGTGGCGATGTTGCCAGCGCAAGTCGCAGGTCAATTGCACGTAAAGCCGGACGCGCTCGAGACAGCGCTCGAGAATCTACCTTGCCAGCAGCGAGGCGTTCAGTCTTCCCAGTTCGAGTGTACGTTTAACGTGGCAGATGGCCCCCAGGCGTTGATCGTAGTTCCAGAGCCAGGCGCGAATGTACCTAATCATAAGAAGGCTGAAATTGAGATGCTTGCGGCGAAATGTGTGGCCAACTGCGCGCTGCTCTAAGGCAAACGATAAAAGAAAACCGCTTCCGATTCTGCTCGGTGAACCTGCGCAAACCGCAGCATCAAATTGGCCCTCAAATGATTGGACACCGGCATTGCCACTAAATGCTTTTAGATGACAACTGGAACTCGTGAGCTCCGGAAAGTCACGAGGTGGGGTCGGAGACTCCAAGCGCCTGAATAACTTGGGTACGGAATCCCGCTAGTCCGGTTAGCCGACCTAGGTAAAGTTGTTTCAAGTTCTCCAACCGAACTTGTGAACAAAAACAGGCCGACACAATAGGGGGCGGCCTGTCCGGTTAAGCGTTAGCAGCCCTAGGCGATAAGTCCATGGCAAGCTGCCTGTGTCGTCGCTATTTGTTCGGCTGGTAACTCAAATCTGGGCGAAACTTAATAATCTCGGTGGTCGTGCTTTCTATGGAAGTGTCAAACCTCTTGGTAATGGAATCGGCTTCCGCAGGCCCGAATGCTTCCTTGAGCATTTCGGGGAAAGACTTCATGCCTGGCTTGCCCTCGAAATCGGCCCAATTGGCGTGTGGCAGCACAAGTACATATGTCCCTCCGAGGCCGCCGTTTGCCAGCGTGTACCAGTAAAAATTTGAAGCCCATTTTGTTTTTTCGATGGCCTCTGTGGCCCTGTCGACGGCACTGCGGAAATCTCCATCTTTGCCAGAGCGTACACGATACGTAATGATTTCCGCGAATTTCGAAGGAACAGTGGAATCAGTTGGCTTGCTGTCTTTGGGGAGAAGTTCAAAGTAGCGTGTAACAACAGATTCCACACTCGCGCCAATGACTTTGTTGAATTCCTCGAGGTCGGCCTGCTCCGGGATGGATGGCTTGTCGAAATCAGACCAGTGCTGGCCCAATCTTCCGACGATATATGTCCCGGTATGGTCGCCACTGAGAGTTTCCCACACCATTAGGGGAAGAGAGTCCTTCTGCTGCTTGTGCCATTCTGCTTTCTGTTTCCGTCCGTCTTCGTACTGCTTCACCATGCCGTTCTTGGGCGTTTGATACTCCAAGGATGCGATGGTGCCCGGTTTCTCCTGAGCGAAACCAGAAATCGCTACAAGTAGCATCACAACAAATGCCGACAACAGTTTCTTCGTAATCATGTAACCTCTCTTTTCTCGTCGATCGCCGAATCTGTTTGGGTAGATACTGCTTGGCCGTATCACAAATCGTGGAGGCGGCAAGGATAACGAATCAAGAAGCTCGCTAACCTGGCTGCTTTGAAATGTGTGATGTGAGATGAGACTATATACTTATCCCACGACAACGCAAGGAAATCGTCGATTCACCAAGATGTAGATCAGCTCACTCGGGAGAGGAATTCGACAGAGGCAGGCGCGTTGCGCAATCGCCTGAATCGCTCGCACGTCGTTCTGCCACTCAGAAGGCACAGGTTCTTGGGATTCGAGCATGGAAGTCGTCGGAGGAACTCGCGTGGCTGGACAAGAAAATCTGCGTCAGTGAGATTCAGCCAGGTCTCAGGGGCGTCAGTGTTCCGGCGACAATGTCGGGGCTGGGCGTTTCGGAACCATACGCGTCGAGCATTCGATCAGGAGAAGGTATCCCCCATAAAAGGCATTGGTTGCCGCTAGCCAAACTCACGCGATATCAGATGTGAACTGTTTGAACGATAGCAAGCGAATGTCTCCAGTCCTGGTAAAGCCTACAGATCCAAATGGAATTGGGATATCCGAACCAAAGATCTCTTTCCACAACCGGACTGGCCCGTGCTTCGGATTCATACCTGCAAATGGCGCGTTTTCACAATGGTAGTCCGGGTTCAAATCCCGGTGGAGAGGCCAGATGTTGGTGTAGAGAATCAATCCTGCAGCGCGCTGGCCGGATCGGTACGCGTGGCGCGCCACGCAGGCAAAAAACACGCTGCCAACGCAGCTATTGTTATCACTGCAAATGCCGACCCGAACGCCAACGGGTCGCATGAGCTCACTTTGTAAAGCAGGCTCCCCAGTAGTCGTGTCGATATAAGTGCCACGGCAGTGCCCAGCAACACGCCGCCTGCCGTCAGCGTCATCCCTCGCGAAAGCACCAGTCGCAGCGGATTGGACGCGCCCGCGCCGAGCGCCATGCGCAGCCCCAGTTCTCGCGGTCGGTAATCTCAAGAAGAGTGGTTCTATCCATACTCAACTCCCGGATGGTCGGCAAGCTATTGTGGACATTGTGCGAGCACGCCCAACTCACAACTAACGTGTTGCGTTGTTGTACCAACGCAGGACGCGGAGAGCACGCAGTGTGTTCCAGCGGCTTGCGCTGCCGACAGCGGTCTCCATCTGCAATGGAATATGTTCGGGATGAAGGAGGTTCAGCGGCCAGCGTCCGTTCTGGTGACGGCGCTCAATCACGACTTTGATGGCTTCACGGACGCGACGGTCGGGCTTGATTCCTGCATTCCGCAGATACTCGAGTCCGCGCAAGATGTCGTAATGCCAAAACGTCGGGAACGAGAATCGTAACCAGCGCTTGTCGATGACTTTGCCGGTGCGAAGCGAGCGGAACATGCGCCGTTCGAGGAGATAATTTTCGGCGCGCTTGCGAGCCTTCGTGACAGCCGCTGACTTGCACCCTGCTCGTTCGTAATCGAGCAGTCCTTCGAGCACGCAGATGGTGGTGTGGAACGAAGAGCACCGGCTCGGAGGGCGTTTCGGCGACAAGAAGGGCCATGCCTCGCAGTTCCAGCCGCCATCTTTGAGCTGCTCGCCGAGGAGTTGCTTGGCGAGTGTGTCGTTGGGTTCCTTAAAATAGGCACCAAGGCCAAGGATTCTGCCGTTGATGCAGGGCTCGGTTTCGCCGCCAAAGTAAGGTCGGTTGTTGAGCCACTGAAACACGAGCCGCTTGTCGATGCGGTCGATCATTTTGCGAGCCTGCTTGCTGGCGGGGTCGAGACCGAGGTCCTTCAAGGCGACGAGACTGTTGAGAGTAACAAGGTCCCACTTCCGCGGGTCGCCCCAGTAACCGGCAGTGGGCTGGGCGGCGAGAATTTGGGCTCCCCAGCCTTCTGTGGCGATGCGCGACCGCTCGGCCGCAATCGCGTCGGGAGCCTCATCGGTCAGGTCGTTCATGACCTGCCAACGGATGGCGGGGTCAGCATCGAGGAGCCATTTGATGTGCGCGGGCCGAGGTGCGTAATCGTGTAGCCGCATTCGTCCGTTATAGCACGTAGTGCGTAAGTCTTGACCCGTGTGTCGAGCGATGTTCACCTTGGCTCCTGTGGCAGAAGTGGACGGCAATAGCCTTATGGGCGAATCGTCGGCAAACCTCACCTTGGGATTACTTCCCGCTTGCCCGTCATCCGGACTCAGCCGCCAATGTGTTAGGAAATGGCGAGCGGTCTGACGATTCTTGGAGAGTGGTTGGCCACTCTTCATAACGGGTTATCTCACAGTGTGCCAATAGCGATTTCCGCTTCGGGCCGGACAGTCGGTTGACCCGGAGGATCGATTCATGTGCCACTTACGAGGTTCGGACTGAACTATTGGGTAGCACACCTCTGTTCGTATCAGGGAATGGGCTACTCGAGTTCGATCTTCGCTAGCCCATAAGTGCCTACCTCATCAAGGTCGAGCATCAACGTCTGACGCCCGCCCCTGCTCTCCGTCTTGTACTTTATTGGCTGCATTCCGGCGAGCGTTCCACTCCAGCTAACGCTTCGAGCGGTCTTCCCGCGAGGCATCGCCACTTGGACCTTTAGTTCCCGTGCAGGCGTGATCGTGCCATCCACCGTCACGTCATAGTTAACGATGTGTAACAGCATCCATCGATTGGTTTTTTCCATCATCGTAGTAATTTCGATATACGGAGCTACAGATGTGAGGCGAGTCACACGTGTGCCCAAGTTCTCCCGCACTTTGCCGGCAACTCGTTCCAGAAGTTTGTGCAACTCGGGGTCGATGCGGTTCCGTGTGTAGCCCTCCGGGATGTCAGCGAAGACGTCGGCCATCGTTGGACCAAAGGTCGTGTAGTCCCCGTGCGACTTCATCGGGATCAGGAACCGGGAGGGCGGAAGCTTCACGGGGATGAACAGCACTTGTCCTTGACCGACTCTCCGTGTGACCTCGCTCGCAGGATATTGTTCGCCGCCCAGTGATTGCGCCAAGGGAATCTCACTCTGGGCAAGGCCGAACTGATCTTTGCGGCCGCTGTCACCCAGGATGAGCAGCGTGCCACCGCCCTTGGCATAACGCACCAGCGCTTGCTGATTCTCCGAACTCATTAGTGGAAGATAGGGAACGATCACCATATCGAATTGGTTGATCGTCGGGCTCGATAAATCGTCTTCCCTCACCATGACGTGGGCAATCCCGTTGTCCGCCAGTATGCGCGAAGCGCTAAAGGCGAAGCTCAACTCATCCGCGAGAAACTGTCGCAATGAGGCTACCACTGCGACGTTTGCGTGCATTTGTACGTTGCGCAAACTCTCCTCATTCGCCGCCAAAAACCGATACATCTGAGTAGCGCCCATCGGAGTCAATCGCTTTTCCCGAAAGACAGTATGATTCGCTACGGCCTCCGCGATGTTGATCTGAGACATTGCACTCAAGCAGCGCTCACTGGGATTGGGGAAAATCGGCGGAGTGATCTCTGTCGCGTACACGATCACCGGTTTGCCATGTGTGGCTGCGGCAAGGAACTTGAATGCCGGACTATTCGTGATTTTCGTGCCCTGTTCGTCCTTGCGCGGCGCCGAGTCGAGAAATTCCTGCACTTCGGAGTAGACGAAGTCGTCGTATCCTTCGCGGCCGAGCATTTCCATATTGCCGGCCGCATCATAACTGACCGGACCATAGCCAAATCCGCCAAACACATTTCCCGAAATCATGAAATTGGGGTTGTACTTACGGGCGACTTCGCGGAGGCGATGATGGAATTCAGCTACGGAATAACCACGGAAGGTATTCCACTCCGTCCAGAATGGTTCACCGCGCTTCTTGGGCAGCGCGATGTTGTCATAGTCATCCGCGCCATACTTGGTCTGCGCCACCTTCGCTGGCAGATTCTTCTTCAGATACGCGGCAAAATTCCGTTTGCAGTACCCGCAATAGCATGTTCCTCCTGCGATCTGAGTCCAGTCGATGTAGGAGCCATCGATCCCGGTTTCCGCCTGGGCACGTATCCGGCCCTCCATCAAACGAGTGAAGTACGGATTGTTGGGGCAGCCCCAGGTTTCAAACTCGCTCGTCGTTTCCTCCCCGTAGGGGGCATAACGGTAGTGAGGAAAGCTGCCATCCGGTCGAACCGTGATCCACGTGGTCGGATCTTCTGCCGGCTTGGGACCCAGGTAATCCTCGTAGTCGCTCCACTTCTCGCGCCAGAATTGCAGCATCTGGATCTGTTCTTTCTGCGGTTCGTCTTTATTCGATGCCGAACGCCCGTGGAGCGAACTCGTTTGGTATCGAAGCACGATGTAGCCTTTATCGTGCAAGGCGCGATTGGTTGCCTTCGCTTGCTCCATCCCGTGATTGAACTCTTCGCGACTCACGTCCTCAAAGCTGGGCGCTCCGCTTCCGAACGTGATGGTCATGTTGTTGGTCTTCAGGAATTCCAGGTCCGCCTTCTGTCCAAGTCGCCAATGCCCCCAGTCCGTGTCGGGCTTCCACGATTCAGATTTTTCCTGCGCGAACGTGACCATCAACGCCGAAACTACAAGAAGTGCGAATACGACTAGAAGTTTTGATCGCATACTGCCTCCGGTGGTTCTTTTCGTGAGCGAAGATCGCGGTAGTGCGCAAGATTAGTACGCAACAGAAAGAGCTGGCGAATCGATCCCAACTTCGAAGCGGCGGTCACGCGCTGCGGATTTGTTCAACGGTGCGCCTCCACGAAATAGAGATCTAGTTCTGATTCTTTCGCAACTGCTGGAATTTCCAGCTCATACGCGCGGCCGATGTTTGTTATTTTCAAATCCTGGCCACCAAGTGTCGCCCGGCGCAATTGCGGGTCGGATCGCAAACTCACCTGCGGCGGTTCCGGGCCTGAGGCCGCGAGTCGCAATGCCAACATGCCCGAGCTTTCATTGACTGTGAGGATCGACAGGTTTGCACGTAGCAGATAAAGCCCGGGGATTGATACCTTCACAAGTTCAATCCGGCGGTCGGAGCGCACGAACCCCTTGATGCGACCGTGGCTGCTGTCCCACTCCTGCCAATCGGTATTCAGCGCGATTGCTGGCTCCGCGATTGCAACGGCGAATCTGGCTTTTGATTTTGCTTTTACATGGAAGGCCAGCCCGGCCGGCGTCGCCTCGACGTCAGTCATCATCTTTGAGACGTAAGTCAGATGAGTAGTCCTGTTTGGTTGTGCGCCCAGCTTGATGGTGATGGAATGCTTCTTTCCCGGCGCGAGATTTGGCAGAATCAACAGCCGGTCATCAAAGGCAGGATGCACACGCCCGTCGATCAGGACTGACTGGATGAACTTCCGGGTGTTCTCAACACGGATTCCCATGCCACCCAGTGATTCCGCAGTATCATTGCGGCGCAGACTCGAGAGATCGAGTGTCATCTCGAGGATGTCGTCCGATGCCTTCCACGAATAATTCCATTGCGCCATCGCGCGTAGTTTTTGCGCCAGTTCCTGCGGTTCCGGGCAATAGATCGGAAGCGTTCCAAATTTCGTTTTCATTGCCTCGTAGAACGGGAAGTTATTCTCATTTGTGATGCGCTTGTCCTTGCCTTCATTGACCGGTGCGGACGAAATCGAATAGTCGTGCCACATCTCGTTGAAGATCACACCACGCCCGACCTTGTGAAACATCTGATCGAAGACCGCTTCTTCGTTGGCGGTAATCTGCGCCGTCGTATAGCTCCAAGTGGGGTCATAGAACCATTGGTAGTCGGGGTGGGGGGAATTCTCGAGCACGATGAAGTCTTTGTTCGCACCGGTAAACCATGTCATGTTGCCAAAACCGAATGGCACGCTTTGCTCCAGGCCATGTGTCATGTAGAACGAGAAGCGCGCGGCTACTTCACCGTAGTCTTCCATCGGGATCGTATCGCCCGGGTTGATCATCGACTGAATTTTGCGGATCGGAAAACCCTGCGCTGTCATGTTCTGCTCGATTTCCTCGACCGATCCGTCGAGTTCCTCGCGCCAGCGATCGGGAGTCATCTTGCGATCGATTTCGTGGAACTTACTGTGAGTTCCGATCTCGCCTCCGAGGTCCTCCAGGCCTTTGCCGAGCGGCGCCAGTTTGTCCCACCCTGCCCGCTTCACGAAGCTGGATACCCAGGTATAGAGCGGCACTACTCCGGTATCCTGTGCGACCCCGATAAGAAAATGGAGCGTCTTGAGCTGGTAGTTGAGGTCGCCGCTGTTGTCTCCATCGAAGCGCACAATCGCGCGTCAGGTTGGCGTTGGAAAGCTGCGGAGCGGGAAACGGGACGTCTACATCGCCATAGCTTGCCCAGTACACCGCGCGAATCATCGCGTTCCAGAGTTGGTTCGCATATGCGACCTGTGGCGGGTCATTGCGGAAAAAGGTTCCCGCGCCTGCGGATGTTCCAAAATCACTGACCAGAATAATGCGGCTGCTCCCCCGCGTTGCGCAGGAAAGGTAAGGCAAATCCTTCTGGCCGTTGGTCGAGACCAGCAGGACTGCTCCGCCGGATACCGGTTGCAGCACATTCGTGGCGGCCGCGAGCACCGGCGTTAGGAACTGCGACACCTCGAATTCCCGCGTCACATAATGATCGTTGGAATTGACTCGAATCCGATATTCGGTCCCGCCCTGGAGTCCCTTGTATTCCAGTCGGAGCAGATCATCGAGATCGTGGTGATCGCGCTCTTTCTCGTTTTCGTCTTTGGTGGCGAGTGGCCCGTCGAGGATCACGCTGTGAGCTCCAGAGAGATAGGCGCGCAAGCGAAGGACGATCTGTGAGTACGTCGCGTCATCCACCATCGCCGCTTGGGCAAACACAATCGTGGAGTACTTCGACAGTTCTTTGTCGTCTGGCATTTCCTCCACAAAGAGTGTGTCGTAGGGGATACCTGCCAGCGTCGAGATTCCCACCCAGCCGTGTCCGGCCAGTTGACTTGTTTCCCAGTCGTGGTGGTAGCTGGTCTTGCTTAGGAAGATTGCCATCCGAGGCTGCTTGAACCTCAGGGGTGAAGCAAATGCCGCTCCGCACAGGAGCAGTAGGACTGCGCCGAACAGTAACTTCTTCATCGCCAACTCCTCGGGTGACGGTCTCCAGGTAGCACGAAACCAACTCCCATGGTTCCCACGTTACGAAAAGCAACAAATTACACGAACACGATACCAGGAAAAAAGCGAAATAAAAGGAAATAAAACGAAATGAAAAGGAAGGCGCCGGCTCGTGAATGACAATCTGGGCCTTGAAGATATTCGACTGAGCACTTACAGCCTCGAACCGGACTTTCCGGGGAGTTAGCATGCCGGAATGTCCCAGAACGGAGCTTTGGAGTCAGCGATAGTTGATTTATTCAGGAACGCTTAGCGCGAAAGTGGATTCCAGGACAAACTTGCCCAGTTAGCCTATTCGGAACTTGTCTACCCCCACGTAATTTGCAGGCATCCCCTAGTCAATCCTACCCAAATACTTGTCCAGCCAACCAAGTACATTCTGAATCAGTTCGGCCCGTCGCTCAGTGACATCGTGGGTCGTATCAAGCAAGATGTGCTGCTTGTCGTCCTTTGGTGAGCCGAGCATCTGGAAAAGAGGAATCTGTGCTTTTCCCGGAGAAAACGCATAGTCGTGGCGCCCGTTCACCATCAGCACTGGTTTCTTTAGCCGTGGTGCAAAATCAGCCTGGTCGCCCCCGGTCGGTGGCTGAGAGAGAAAGAAGCCGCCGTCCAAGAACACCACCGCTTTCAGTCTGTCTTGCAGCAACGCAGCGTAGATAACCCCTTCCGCCGAACCCATACTGACACCAAGATAGGCTAGCTTGTTCTTGTCGATATCTACGCGGGTTTCCAGGTAGTCGATCGAGCGCCCGAGATCCTTGGCTCGTTGTGTCATGAGCTCCAAATCCTTTGAACTCCCGGGAAACACATTCTTATCTCGTCGTTCGTAAGTGTCTTTATATATCGGATACAGAACTGCGCGGCCGCTCTGCACGATATAGTCGAAAAATTGCACGTCTCCGAGAGTCTGACTGTTTGGAATATCCAATACTCTCGCGCTGGGGAAGAACACTACGGTTTGAAACGGTGGCCGTACTTTTTTTGGCAGGAACAGGTACGCGGCCATGCGCTCCTTATTGTAGGCGGCATCGAAGGTGATCTTCTGCTCGCTCCAGTCCGCCGTATCCCGAACCACGCCTTCTACCTTTGCATTCAGAGGCGCCTTGTCGTAGGAATACAGCATCTGGTAGGCACGAAATACGTCATCTGAGGCAGGCTTCACTTTGGAGAAATCACGATCGAACATCTTGATAGTGAGCCTCAACTCCTCCGGCAGAGGAGCTGTATTACGTACGCACCGGAAGCCATTTGTCGCCGAGCGATCAAAGGGCGGGAGCGACTCCGGCTCTGAGTAAATATAGCTTTGCGACTTCCACGCTCCTCCCAGAATAAAGTACGTGTTGCCACCCGCTGCGTTCTCGATCCATTCCCTGACATTACCAGCCATGTCGTAAGTGCCGTACGCTCCCAGCCCCTTGAACGCGCCGGACGGCGCAAGATTGGACCGCGAGATGTTGCTCTCTCTCACAGTATATGTAGCCACATCTGATGGAGCTGCCAAATACCACTGCGCGAACGTAGGCAGGCTTTTGCCCGCAAACTCGGCGTATGCTGCGGCCTCATACCAACTCACCCCGGAGACCGGATAATTGCCCTGCCCTTCCGGATAATGGCCCGCTGCCCAAGTCGATGGTCCGGCGCGCCCCGTGGTGTCACGGAAAAATTCCCTCGATTCCTCCCAACTCAGCTCGCGTCCATCATGAATGAATTTCCGCTTCCAACACTCCTTTTTTTCGTAGCCGCCCTTGTCCACGAACTCTTGATACATGCGATTCGTGACCTCCAGGCGATCGATATAAAATGGCGCCACATTGTAGGGGCCGACCCACCCAACAAACGCGATATACGTGGCCCATGGGCCTCCGGTCACCCACGACATTCCTTGCGGAGCCGCCTGCTCCTTATCCAGCGCGAAATGCATCTCCTCATCCGTGATCGGAGCGGCGACGTACTCTCCAACACCAGGCTTTGAAATCTTCCAGCGAAAGTACCCGCTCGGAATCTTGATCTTTGTCAAAGGCGTCACGCCCAGGCTGTACCACGCACTGTCCGGCGACAGATAGTCTTGGATGTCTACGCTGGCGCCGGGGGGTGTGGACCCGAGGGAAACTGTGGCTGTTATTTCTTCGGCAATCTTTGTCAGTTGCGGATCACCTGGCAAGTATCGCTCCGCCTTCTGCAGCAACAGGAAAGCCGCCAGAGCTTTATCCTCCGCCTTGAGCTTTGCGATCTCGGGTATCGCTTCCTCTCGTGCCCAATGACGTTTTTCGGATCGTTGGTAATACCACGCCCCACTGGCGGCAACTACGAGTAGTAGGAATCCCGCCGGAACGGCATAGAGGCGCGACTGTCGCATTTTTTGGTTTGCCGCTGGCAACTCGGGAGCACTCAGCTTCGCCAGAAAAGTGGAAAGATCTCGGCTCATCTCTGAAGCAGTCTGGTACCGCTTGGCTACATCCTTCTCCAGTGCATGTCCGACGATCCGTTCCATTTCTTCCGGCGTTTCCGGTCGACACGTCCGCAGGGGTTTTGGCGTCTCCTGAGTTACAGCGCGCAGAATCGCCAGCGCGCTGTCGCCCTCAAACGGCGCCCTGCCGACCAGCAACTCATACATCATCACTCCGAAACTCCACAAATCCGTGCGGCGATCGACGATTTTCCCTTCCGCTTGCTCGGGAGACATATAGCGCAGTGTGCCAACTGGTCCGCGCGTCTCAGCAAACGAGACGGTAAGGTCGCCTGAATCTCCGGGTTCTAAAAGTTTTGCTAAGCCGAAGTCCAATACCTTCGCGTGTCCCTTCGGCGTGAGAATAATATTCGCGGGCTTGAGGTCTCGATGCACCACACCCTGCTCGTGTGCTTCCTCCAGGGCTGCAGCGATCTCCACGCCTAACGAGACAACTTGCTTCGCCGCCAGCGGACCCCCATTTAATTTCTCTGCGAGAGACTGACCGAGTACGCACTCCATTACGACAAAGTCCACCCCGTCCTGTTCCCCTACGTCATAAACCGTTGCAATGTTCGGATGGCTTAGCCTGGCCAACGCCAGTGCTTCTTTGCGGAATCGCATCCGCGCAGGTTCATCTGTAAGGAGCCCGGGAGGCAAGACTTTGATGGCAACATCTCGCTCCAGTCGTTTATCGCGGGCACGATACACGACGCCCATCCCGCCCGCGCCAAGTGGTCCCACAATTTCATACGGTCCAAGTTTTGAGCCAGAGGCGAGAGCCATACTTGAAGGAATTATAGCCTCAGAACCGGGTGGCGAGGTACCTTCGTCCACTTAAGTCCTTCTCGTCCCAGCTCATTTTACTCGTACAAGTGTCTGTTACTGGCGTTCGCGGAGATAAGAAGCAATCGACCTTCTGCGAAACGTCACTTCCCTGAATGGGACTTCTGGTTCGCTCCACCAAATTGACATCGACGCAGCTCTCAGCGGCAAAGATGCCGAGATTACTGGGGGAGATTTAGGCGGTGTAGAAGATCCTGGAAACGGGGGTCGGGGCGGAGGGCGTCCCAGTCCCAGGCGACAGCGAGATGGGTAGTGGGGGTTTCGTTGGCGTCTACGGCCCTCTTAAGCCAGATCAGGGCAAGATCGTTTTGGCCAGCGTGGGCGTAGAGGCGGGCGATACGGACACCGGGAACATGGCTATGTTGAGAGCGTGCGGCGAGTGTGTCGCCGGCACGCTTCATGGCTTCGCGGTAGCCGGCAGCGGCATAACCGGCATGGAGCGCGTCAACGGCTTCGTGGTCATTCAATACTTCAAAGAAGCGGACGGCTTCCGCATAGGCTTCCTTGTCCATATGCTTTTTGAAGTAAGCACCCCAGAGTCCCATGTGTGCGGAAGAGAAATTGGGATTGGAACTGATAACGTCTTGTAGATTTTCGATCGCCTCATCGTAGCGGCCAAGGTAGATGAGGTGCCAGCCGAAGAAAGTGCGCCAAAAATAATACATGGGGTCGAGAGCAAGACACTTGTGGATTTCGACGTTCCATTCGGCATTGCGATGGAGGGAGATCAGAACATCGGCGTACATAAAGTGAGCAATGGCGCTGCTGGGGTTGACCCGAATGGCACGCTTAAAGTGGCCTTCGGCGGCGGCCCAGTCGTGGTCAAGGTCGAGGGAAATATTGGCGAGACTGACATAAGGCTCGGCCAGGGAAGGATCGAGTTCGAAAGCTTTGAGGGCGTAAACTTTCGCTTTATCGAGAACTTCCGTGGGAGCGAGATAGCCAGTATCAGTGCGCATAAGCCAGACATCGGCGAGACCGGAATAGGCGAGGGCGAAGTTAGGATCTTTCTCGAGAGCAAGTTGGAAGTAGCGTTCGGCTTCTTCATAGCCGGGCTTGGATACCTGGAACCAGTAGGAGCGGCCTTTGAGGTAGGCCTCATAAGCTTCGGGATTCACGGGCCGGGGTGAAGCGAGGCGAGCTTTTTCTTCGGGAGAGAGTGTGAGCTTGATTTCACCGGCGATGGCCTGAGTGACTTCGGCCTGAAGGGTGAGGATATCTCGGAGATCGCGGTCATATTCCTCAACCCACACAGGCTTCTCACTGGAAGCGGGTATGAGGCGCGCTGTCACCCGGACGCGATTGCCAGACTGCAGGACAGAACCCTCAACCACAGCATCGACGTCGAGTTTACGGGCGATTTCGCTCAAAGGGAGTGAAGTGTGTTTGAACTGCATAACGGACTGGCGGGAAATTACGCGGAGGCCGGTGCTTTTGCCGAGTTGCGTGATGAGTTCTTCGGTAATGCCGTCTGCAAAGAATTCGCGCTCGGGATCACCGGAAAGATTTGCCAGCGGGAGAACCGCGATGGATTGCACTTGGGGAGAACGGGAAAGGAGATGGGGCAGGATGTTGCGTGAGCCGATTCTGAAGAAGATCGCAGCAAGAGCGGTGAGCAGCAGAGTGGCCGCGAGCGTAGCGAGGAAAGATTTATTCCGGAAAAGAGAGGGAGCCGAATCCAAAGCAGGAGGTGAGGAATGGATGGTGTCGACAGCGGAATCGCGCTGCAGGCGCCGAAGGTCAACGGCGAGTTCCTTGGCGGACTGATAGCGATCGGCAGGATTCTTTTCGAGAGACTTGGAGATGATGTGTTCGAGCGCTAAGGAGAGTTTCGGATTGAGCTGGCGCGGCGGAATGGGAGGAAGATGGAGTATGGCGTCGAACAATTTACTGCTGGGGAGTTCAGCAAATGGGCGTTGACCTGTAGCCATCTCATAAAGGATTAGGCCGGCGGCGTAGAGATCAGTGCGCCCATCGAGATCGCCGCCTAGGAGCTGTTCGGGAGCCATGTAGGGAAATGTGCCGGCGATCGAGTGCGATTCGAGTTGAGACTGCGTGGCCGATTCGGTGAGGGGCAGGCGCAGCTTGGCGAGACCGAAATCCAAAATCTTGAGGCGACTGTCGTCGGTGATGAGGAGATTTGCAGGCTTTAAATCGCGATGAATGACATAGTGATCGTGGGCAGCGTTGAGTCCCGCGACAAGTTGAAGGGCGAGATCGACGAGTTCGAATTCAGGGATCGGACCGGAGGCCAGCTTGGCGCTGAGGGGTTTGCCGGGAATGTATTCCATCACCAGGAAATCGGTGCCGCGCTGAGTATCGAAGTCGTGAATGATAGCGATGTTGGGATGATTGAATTTTGAAAGCGCGCGGGCCTCATTGTGGAAACGCTGCCGAGCAGATTCATTAGAGATGGTGCCTGGATGGAGGAGTTTAAGAGCGACGTCGCGGTCGAGGTGGCAATCGCGAGCTAGATAAACCACACCCATCCCACCGCTGCCGATTCTTTCAAGGATGTGGTAGTGGCCGAAATCTAGACCGATGAGCGAGTCCTGTGATGGGACCTGTGCTGGCATGGGAAGACACCTTCCCGAAAGCGGTCGTCGAGGCAAGCGTAGAACGCGATAGGAGGGAAGTCAACTGAGGGACACCAGTTACGGGGCGTGGCATTCACGTCTTTCGTTGAGAAGGCAATCGCGATCTTTGAGAGCAGTGGGCCGCCAGCAAGTTTTGGTTAGCACTCGGAAACTGGTCGGCGTTCTGGGAAGTGAAAGACGGGGTTCCGGGTGGATTGTCGGCAAACCTTACCTTCCCGGGTTAGGTACGAGTAGCCCGTGATCCACGCTCAATCCCAAGGAGCAAGCCGGTGGGCGGTCGAAACCTCGCGTTCACTCCCCGGTGTCCTCATGAAAAGGGAGCCGCGTGAGGCGCGGTCCCCTGAAGCGGCCACTTCTCGTTCCGCAATTCACCGGTGCGCTATGACCAGGCGATCGAGGCCGATCTCCGGCGGTGCGAGCTCAACTCGCACGAAGCCAGCACTTTTCGAAATGCTCTCAAGCTCTGCGAAAGTGTAAGCGTCGCCGGCGGGCGTAGTGGCCAGCATCATCATGCTGAAGGCAGCCGCGGTGGGCGGCGTAACGCGATCAGGATTGGGAACGAGCTCAGCAATTGCGGCGCGGCCGCCTGGCTTTAGCGCGGCATGCACCTTGCGCATGAAAGTCGTGCAGGTGGGCGGGTCGAAATGGTGCAGGAAATTGGCGATCAATACCAGGTCGTAACCGCTGCCAAAATCGATTTCGAATGCGCTGCCGGGAAGCAGGTGGTAGCGATCGGCCACTCCCATTGCCTGCGCATTCTTCGTTGCGACTTCGAGCACATTCCTCCAATCGGCTGCATAGATGTGTGCGGCGGGATTCTGTTTCGCCGCGGAGATTCCGAAAATACCGTGACTGGCGGCGATATCGAGAATTTTGTGTGCCTCGCCGCCTTTGCGGAGTTCGGCAGCCATGATTTCGGCGGGCATATGCATCAGCGGCATCATGGCCTGCGCAAACTTCACCCAGTCGGGATTTTCGGGCTCCAGCGTTCCTTCGCCCAGCGCGGTGCCTCCCCGGCGCACGGCCTCGGTCAGCCGCGCGTGTCCTTCGCGTAAGCGCGGGGTGAGCAGAAACTCGATGGCGGCGCCAATATATGCTGGCGAATGCCGATTGAGGAATAAAGCTGAATCCGGTGCGAGAGCGTACTGCGCTCCTTCTTTGGTCAAGAAGCCGTGAATGGTTAAGAAATCGCACAGCGTGCGCACGCCGCGTTCCGCCCCCTCACAGCGCTTCGCAATCGTTGCGGCGATAGTATTGCCCTCGGCGATGGCGGTGAAGATTTCTAATTCAACAGCAGCTTTCATTGCCTCGGTCTGCTCATAGGCGTTTATGGCGTTAAAGAAGCGATCTGGAGTGGGCTGTATATGCGGCGTTGTGGTGGTCATGGGTTCCTTCCGTCGGTCAGAGTCTCAGCAGTTTAAGGCAATTACTGTTCTTGGGTACGATATATTTCTTGGCTTAAAACCGAAGGAGAACACCGTCTTGAGGCTCGGGCGGGCTCGCCCAACACGATCTGCGAACAAAGATGGGCCGCGCTGTTATGGAGAGTAACGCAGGAGGTTCTGGACGTATCGTCGGCAAACCTTACCTTCCCGGGTTAGGTACGAGTAGCCCGTGACTCGGGCGGAACAGTAGCAGTCGTCGCTAACGCAGTATGCCAACATCCGATTCTATGCATTAACCGATTTGCAGGGCAGGCAAGAGAGGTATGCGCTCTGACTTCCCACAACCGGGGGCGTTGAAGTGATTTAACTTGTCTGAGCAGGTCTCGTATGATGCGGTTCGAAACAATCCATAGGTCCGGGGAATATCATGTGCTAGACTTTCGCCCAATCGGAGTAGCACGCGTGGGAAGGCGTCAGGCAAACCGAAAAAAGAAGCACATGTATCTGAATCGGAGTGAGTCGGTGAGCCGCCGGGATTTGCTTGTTGGTCTCACGGCTACATTCGCCTCCGCAATCGTTCCGACCTCTTCGCTCGCTTTCACGCAAAAGTCGATCCTTCCAGAAGTACTTACAAATACTGAGCGCGAAACCCTGGAAGCGATTGTTTCGCGAATTATTCCTGCTGACGGCAACGGACCTGGTGCGCTCCAATCAGGCTGCGCACGCTACATTGAGTCAGCTTTAGTCGGTGCCTATCAATCGTTGAAAAATACCTACAGCGAGGGCCTGGCTGCACTCAGTTCTTATGCGAAGTCAAACGGAGGCGTGTCTTTTGCTGCTTTGAGTCCGACCGAGCAGGACAAGGTTCTTAGTGAATTTGAACAGAACACTCCGGTTGGCAGTTACCGTGAGACAGCCGCCTTCTTCGAACTCGTGCGCATGCACACACTGGAAGGCATGTTTGGCGACCCCGCTTATGGCGGCAACACGAACTTCGCGGGCTGGGACCTGATCCGCTATCCAGGTCCGAGGATGTATGTGAGTCCTGAAATGCAGAGGATGGACGCGAAGACGCCCCCATCACGTGTGTCCGTAAAACGGTTGATGCATGACACCCATTAAGCTACCAAAGACGGATGTCGTAGTGATCGGCCTGGGCGCCGCGGGAGGGGTCGCTGTGCTTCCTCTGGCGCGTGCCGGTCTGAAAATCGTTGGGCTTGAGGCAGGCGGCTGGTTTCAAGCAAGAGACCATTTACCTGACGAGATCCGAAACAACATTCGGCATTGGCCCCACGCCGTGCAAAAGGCCAACCAGGAAATTCCCACCGCCCGCGATGGCCCCAACGGCCCCGTTCTGCCGCGCCCCGCTTACCACCCGATGATGAACGGCGTCGGTGGCACATCGCTGCACTATTGGGCCCAGAGCTGGCGATTGAATGCATGGGACTTCAAGGCGCGGACTGAGACCCTTCGCCGCTACGGAGCTTCGGCAATCCCAGCGGACTCCACGGTGGAGGACTGGCCGCTCACATACGAGGAGCTTGAACCTTATTACGACAGAGTGGAATACACCATCGGTGTATCGGGCAAAGCAGGAAATATTCGCGGAGCGATCGATCAAGCAGGCAACATCTTTGAAAGTCCGCGGCAGAGGGAGTACCCGATGCCTCCGCTGCGCTCGGCTGGCTTTCCAGATCAAATGGCTGAAGCAGCCAAACGCCTGAACTGGCATAGCTTTCGACCTCCCGCCGCGATCAATTCCACACCGCGGGGCGAACGGAGCCCCTGTTATTACCACGGCTTTTGCAGCGGTGGTGGTTGCCCTGTCAACGCCAAGAACTCAACCGCGGTAACCACCATCCCTGAGGCCATGGCGACAGGCAATCTGAAAGTAGTTCCATACGCACACGTGATCGCTATCGACTCCGATGACAGCGGTCGTGTGACCGGTGTCCGTTACCTCACCGACAAGAAGGAATACCTTCAGCCCGCATCCGTCGTCTTGCTTGCCGGCTACACGTACGAAAATAGTCGGCTATTGCTGCTCTCCAAGTCGAAGCCGTACCCGAAGGGGCTTTCCAATAACCACGGCCAAGTCGGGATGCACTACATGTCGCACACGCAGGGAGGCTATTGGGGAGGCGGCGTCGTAGGTCTGTTTCCGCATGATATTAATCGCTGGTATGGCATGCCGGCCCAGGGTGTTGCCGTGGACAACTGGGCGGACGACAACTTCGATCACGCCCGCATGGGATTTATCGGTGGCGGTAACATCCATATCCCGATGGAGCTAAACGCCATTGAGGCATCGGGTATGCCCACGTTTGGACAAGTACCTCGGTGGGGCTCCAAGTGGAAGGCGTTCGTGAAACTAAACGCATCTCGTTGGGGCTACGCCTACACCCAGATTTCTACACTCCCTTACAAAGACAACTTTTTAGATCTTGATCCGGTAGTCAAAGACCCGTTGGGATACCCTGTGTGCCGGGTTACGGTTAGCATGAAAGAAAACGAACGCCGCGCCATGAGTTTCATCCAGGAAAAGACCGAGCAGTGGTTCCGTGAGGCAGGCGCAATCGAAGTTCTAAAAACACCTATCTCCGTCGATCCTGTAACCCCCCACGCTTATGGCGGAACCCGAATGGGCGGTGATTCGGAAACCAACGTGGTCGACCGCTGGGGTTTCTCGCACGAAGCGCCAAACTTGGGGATTCTCGGTGCTTCGGTAATGGGCACAAGTGGTGCGAGAAATCCAACGCTAACTGCCCAGGCCCTTGCCTGGCGCACTGCCGAGCACTTAGTAAACGGATGGAAATCAATCGCCCGCTAGCCTCGATTCCATGCCTGCCGCCGCACTAATTCTCAATGCCAAATACTTGATTCCAAGAAAAAACTTGGACATAGATCGCCATCTCGCACTTTGGGCGCAGTAACCTCCATAAAATGCAGGGCAGAGAAAAATGAGGTTCTGGACGAGTGGTCGGCAACTCTTCCTTTACCGGATTAGGTAAGAGTTGCCCGTCACTCGGGCACAATTCCGAGAGGCCCTCAAGTTGGATACGAATCAGGTTTCTTCTCAGCCGAGATCGAGCATAGACCTGTTGAGACAGCTACTTCAATTCTTTGCAGGCAAATTCATCCAGACCGGGTGCTCGCAAATGCTTCGATAAGAGTGTTGACATCGCTTGCGTCGTTGTAAGGGGCGAGCGAGATCCGAATGCGTCCGCCACGTATACCGCACACAATATTATGACCACGAAGACTTTCGACAACTGCTTGTACGCTTTCGCGAGGGTGTCCCAGTGAAATGATGTGTGGAGACGCGGCAGGATCGTCAAGACTACGAAACGGTTGCCAACCATACTTGCTGGCGTCGCTAACCAGCATTGCTGCCAACGTCCGTGCATGTTCCTCAATTCGAGCTTGGCCCAAGGACAACAACTGTTCAACTGATACCGTGAGACCAGCCATGGAGGCATACGACATTGTTGATTGCGTATAGCGACGAGCATCATTAGCCAGCGACACTGAGGTCGCATCAAATCCAAAGGGATCCGATGCGCCCATCCACCCCGGTAAAGGGGGTATTTGCTCAAGCAAAAGTGGCGACATGATCGCGAGTGCAACGCCTCCGTGTCCACCAAGCCATTTGTAGCCACTGGCAACGACGGCATCAGCATCCCATGCCGCCGCGTCCACCCGCATCGCACCTGCCGCTTGGGTAGCGTCTACAATCAAACGTGCACCAACCTGGGCAGTGCTTTGGCGCAAGCGAGAAATATCCACTACCGTACCGGTGGCGTATTGCACGCTGCTCACCGCAACCACAGCAGTATTCTCATCAATCGCCTCTATAAGTGTATCGGTCAGATTGCACGTAGGCTGGTCATCAACAAAGCGCACCCTATGCTCTTTTAGGGCAGCCAGACGAAGCCACGGCCGAGTTATTGCAGGAAAGTCAGATGAAACAGCCAGAATTGTGCTATTCAGCCTCGGCTGAAGTAACAACGGAAGTTGCCCTAATATCTCACTTGCTCCCGCGACAATCGCGACTTGCGCTGAATCGCAATAAAGCAATCTGGCTGCGCGTTCGCGGAGTGTTCCGCAGTATCCCACCTCATCACTATCGGACATGTAGAGGTTGCCATGTCTGGCAACATCGTCTATGAAAGCATGCATTGCGGTCACTGCTGGTTGACCGATCAATCCTAGAGATGCCTGATTCAAATACACACTTTGACGGAGGGTAGGATAATCCAATCGATTAAAGGGAGACGGAATCATTCCGATGATGACCTTCTGGTGAGCGAGAAGATTCTAAGCTTTAGTGCTTCGGTTGAAAACGGAGAAAATTATCAAGGATGTGCTGTGCTGCAGAGGGTGATGAGGAATTTTACTGAATTACCCAAGTACCTAAAAAGAGAGGCGAATCGCCGTAGGGCCGCTAATTCTGGCCGGATTGTCGGCAAGCCGGAATTAATGGCGCGATTAGGTCCCCTGGAATCCCTTCCGGTTCGCCCGTGATCCAGCACAAGACACAATCCCGAGAGACGCCACAAGTCGCTGCGAACCTGTCCGGCCCACGGCTGGCGGCATGCGAAGTTGGCGTCACTGCCGAAACAACTTTGTTCTTGGCGCTTGCACTGGAATCGCGCCGCGCATCAAGGAGCGAAGGCGATCACCTGGTAGGCCTTATCCACGTTGGGCCCCACGCTTTGCGGGAAGTTCGGATCAAATTTGGTGGCGTATTTCAAGATTAGGTAGTCGGAGACGCGATTTTTAGCTTGGTCTAGAGTGGCCCCCTCGGCGTAAGCGGCGGCGGTCTGTTCCAGAAGGTCGCGAAGATATTGCTTCCAAAGCTCAAACGTCTCTTTGCCGCGCATGATGTCGCCGTGACCGCCAATGACGTAGTCAAAGTCGAGCTTTTCTGCAATGTCCAGGGTCTTGATCCAATCGTAGGGATAGCTGTCGGCCATGAAGGGAGTCCAACCGTGCAGCGCGTCGCCCGTGACCAGTACCTTTTCCTTTGGGAGAAAAACGAAAACGTCGCCATCGGTGTGACCGCGGCCGAGCCACAGGAATTCAACCGTGCGGGATTTGCGATGAAGAATGAGACTGCGGTCGAAGGTCATGGTCGGCAGAGTGATTTGCATGCTCTTGAGCTCGGTGAGGTAGCCCTCAGCTTCGGAAATGTTTTTCTCGATCGAGTCTCTCTGTTCGGGAGTGGAGACTTTTTGCAGGTCGGCTTTCATCTTTTCGATTTGTGCGGGCAAGCTCACGATTTCGTGCTTCACGCGCGGGATGCCGCGCTGCTCGATACTTGTGCGGGTCGCCTCTGAAGAGATGATCTCGACACCAGCGGGCCAGGAGCTGGGATACGCTTCATTTCCCTGGTAGTGGTCCCAGTGAAAATGTGTGTTGACGACGAACTTGACCGGCTTGGGCGTCAGCTTTTTGATCTGCTCGATGAGCCCGCGGGCCGCCGAAGGTTTGGAGTGCGTGTCAACGACAAGGACGCCGTCGTCGAGGATGATGATCGCGGCGTTGCAATTCACTTTGTAGGCGGGCTTGGCAATTGCAGCGTAGATTCCGTCTCCGACGGGCTTGATGTCGAACAGGTCGTCTGCCACGCAGGAGACCGGAAGAAGTAGAAAGAGGATTGCGAGCAGCACGCGGTTCATGAAGCTACCTCCTTGCAGTCGAGGGCGGAGATGCTGCGTGGAGAGTACCACAAGGCGTTCACCCCTCCGACAGACTGGACGTATTGTCGGCAAACCTTACCTTCCCGGGTTAGGTACGAGTAGCCCGTCATCCGACCAGAATCCGGGCTAGACCTGATTCATTTATATACGCTGGATCAAGTTCGTCGTCAGAATCGGACGAGTTCCCGCTAGACTCGTCCTGCGATAAGGATTCCGTCCCGGCGCTCCCGCGCCTATAATCCGGCGGTAGGGGAACAAATGTTCACGAAGAGAGTCTTTGCCGGATGCGCCATCGCCCTGCTTTCGGCGAGTGGTGTCGCGCAGGAGCACCAGCATGGAAGAGGCGAAAAGTTAGGCGCGGTGCATTTTGCCACATCATGCAATGCTGAGGCGCAGAAGGAATTCGATCGAGCGGTGGCGCTGCTGCACTCCTTCCAGTTTAATCACGCCATACAAGGATTCAACGCAGCGCTCAAAAGTGATCCGACTTGCGGGATCGCGCACTGGGGAATCGCACTCAGCCAGTGGAGCAATCCGTTCGCGGCTGGCATGAAGGACAACAGCCAGCTGCAGGCGGGACGCGAGAGCACCGAACGGGGCAAAGCCGCTGGCGCAAAAACGGAGCGCGAACGAGCGTACATCGCGGCCGTCGCCAGCCTGTACAGCAACTTCGAGAGCACGCCCCAGCAAGCGCGTTTGCTCGCCTATCGAGATGCGATGGAAGTTCTCGCATCGAAATATTCCGACGATCAGGAGGCGCAGATTTTCTACGCGCTAGCGCTTGCGGCTGCGGAAGAGCCGACCGACAAAACCTACGCCGCGCGGCTCAAGGCGGGCGCGATCCTGGAGAAGCTATTCCGGGAAGAACCGGACCATCCCGGGCTGGCGCATTACATCATTCACACCTACGACGTGCCGTCTCTGGCGGGAAAGGCGCTTATCGCCGCGCAGCGTTATTCCGATATCGCGCCTGATGCGCCACACGCGCTGCATATGCCGTCACACACGTTCACGCGCGTGGGCTACTGGCAGAATTCCATCGACAGCAACCGCGCCGCCGCAGAAGCTTCGCGTCGCGTGAGCCAAACGGCAGAAGAGCTGCACGCAAGCGATTACCTGGTTTACGCGTATCTGCAGACCGCCCAGGACGAAGCTGCGCGCAAGGTGCTCGAGGCGCTGCCGGAGATAGCCTCGCGTTTCGATCCGAGAGTGGTGGTGAGCGGCGCGGCGGGTCCCGACGCGGGATACTTCGCGCTGGCAGCGATTCCCGCACGCTATGCTATGGAGCGTCGCGACTGGCAGCGGGCGGCGGAGCTCGAGCCACGCGAGACGCCGTTTCCCTACACCGATGCCATAACCTGGTTTGCGCGCGGTATAGCAGCGGCCCGGTTGCATGACGCGGCAAAGGCACAGGCGGCGGTCGCTGCGCTGCAGGACATCCGTACGCGTCTGGAGAAGGCAAAGGAAAGCTATTGGGCTGGGCAAGCCGAGATCCAGGGCCTCGAAGTGAATGCCTGGAGCTCATTGGCAGAGGGACGCAAGGATCTCGCTTTGACTATGATGAAGTCAGCAGCCGAGATGGAAGATGGTACCGACAAGAAGGCAATTACGCCCGGGCCGCTTGCACCTGCGCGCGAGCTTTTCGGCGAGATGCTGCTGGAGATCAACCAGCCCGCGCAAGCGCTGGAGCAATTTGAGGCGACGCTGAAGAAAGAGCCAAACCGCTTCCGTGCGCTGTACGGCGCGGCCCGCGCCGCGCAACTCAGCGGCAACCGCGAAGCAAGTCGCAAGTATTTTGCCGAGCTATTAATGGTATGCGAGCGCGCCGACAAGCCAGGACGAGCAGAGGTGCTGGAGGCGAACAAGGCAGTTTTAGGAAATTAGTGCCTGGTGCCGAGGTTTTACGATCGCTGAACAAGAGCGAGCGCAATCCCCCGCCTTTAGGTGCGGGGTCAAGCGAGAAAAGGCTATACTGCTAATAGACATCTATTTACAAACAAAAGGCGAAAGAGTAGCATGTTCTCCTGATGCTTGGATACAAATCGAACAACAACGTCGTTTACAGCAACAAATACCATGTTTCTTTCTGCCCCAAATATCGCCGCAAAGTTCTTGTGGGTGCGATAGCAAAACGACTGTTTAAGTTGATACATAAGGCTGCCGCGAGATATCGAGCCGAGGTCATCGCGTTGGAAATCATGCCAGACCATGTTCACCTGTTGGTCGAGGTAGACCCACAGTTTGGGATACACCGTTTGGTCAAATACATCAAAGGGGTAACGTCGCACGATTTGCGGAAAGAGTTCCCCAGCCTAACATCAAGGCTGCCCAGTCTGTGGACAAACTCGTATTTCGTTTCAACGGTCGGTGGGGCACCACTGGAAGTTATCAAGCAATATGTGGAGAACCAGAAGAAAGTATGATTCAAGCGCAACTCAAACTTCGGCTCAACAACATACAGGAAGCCCGATTGGTGGGCTGGCTGTGGAACCTGACGAGTGTGTGGAACTGGGCTATTCGCAAAATCGAACTCGACGCCAAGGACAAGATTTATCACGGTGCGAAAGATTTTCAGAACCTGTTAGCGAACCACGGGGAGAAACTTAAAATCCCCAGCCATACGCTGCAAGGCGTTCTTTCACAAGCACATTTGTCATGGACTCGTTGCTTCAAGAAACTTGCGAAGAAGCCCCGCTTCAAAGGCGTGCGGAATAAATTCAGCAGCATCCCGTTCCCCGACCCCATCAAGCCGCCGAAGGGAAACCACATCCGTATCCCCGGTCTTGGTAAAGTCCGCTTCCACAAGCAGGAACTGCCGGAAGGTAAAATCAAATGTGGTCGCATCGTTCGGCGTGCCAGTGGCTGGTATCTGTGTTTGTGTATCGCAACTGACCGGGAGCCGATCGAGCGCAAAGACTCTGGAAAGATTGGCATCGACCCCGGTTTCACAAGCTTGCTGACCATCGCCGCACTAGATGGGCAGTGGGAAAAAGTAGGACACCCGCGAGAACTGGAAGCCACCGAACACCGCTTGGCGCAAGCACAGCGCGGTCACAACAAAAAGTTAGCGGCTCACTTGCACGAACGTAGAGCGAATCAAGTCAAAGACCGGAACCACAAATTGTCGCTTCGACTGGTTCAAGAGAATGTTGTTATCCGCTTCAGCGGAGACAATCACAAGGGCGTTGCCCGAAAGTTTGGGAAGTCCGTTTCAAGTTCCTCCCACTATCAGTTGCGTCAGATGCTTGCGTACAAGAGCCGTTCAGGCGGTACACAATACGACGAACCTGATTCTAAGTTTTCCACCAAGACCTGCTCTGACTGCGGTGCCTCTACGGGGCCGACAGGATGGGGTGGGCTTGCGGTAAGGCAGTGGCGTTGCTCATCGTGTGGAACGATGCATGACCGCGATGTCAATGCGGCTCGTAACACGCTATTTGCCGGGGCTGGAACAGCCCACGAGGAGGCTTGCCATGTGTAAGCCTGTCAGGAATCCCCGCCCTTTAGGGCAGGGGAGGTTCAAGCGCGCCTGCATTCTTATCATGAGCTTTTCGATAAGGTAGTTGATATACCCTTGATGACATGCCGGTAATGGATGCCAGCCGCTACAACGGAGTTGAACTCTTATGCGCAAGATCATTTCGATATCGGTCGCTTCCCTCTTTTTCTCGCGCCCTTCGCTTGGCCGCAGGGACCGAGTGTCGCCGCCGGCAGCCAGGGCGTGATTGTTTCCGGCAAGCCCGCCGCTACTGCGGCTGGCATCAAGATTCTGCAACAGGACGGAAACGCCGCTGATGCCGGCGCCGCCACTCTGCTGGCACTTTCCGTAACTTATGTAGGCGCGTTCTGCGTTGGAGGAGAGATCCCCATTCTGCTTTACAGTGCCGACCAGAAAACCGTGAAACTGCTCGAGGGACAAGGCGAGTCCCCTCGCGACCCCAAAGCAATCGCCTGGTACATGGAAAACGGAATCCCTGACGGTGACGTCAAGGCAGCCGCCGTGCCCAGCACCATCGATGCGGTAGTCACCCTTCTGAAACTTTACGGAACCAAAAGCTTCGAGGAGGTCGTGCAGCCGACATTGGCCATTCTGGACGCCGGCGGCCCCAGCTGGTATATCGATACCGGCAGCGGGGAGCGGATCGAAACCGGTGTGAACTGGCAGATGGATTTGGCGGTGACTCTTCGCAAATTGGTGCAGTCCGAAAAGGCCGCGAAAGGTACGCGGCAGCAGAAACTACAAGCCGTCTCCGACCGCTTCTATCGCGGCGACGTCGCCGACGCCCTGGAAGCCTGGTATATCGAAAAGGGCGGTTTCCTTCGCAAGGCGGATTTGGCCGCGCACAAAACGCCCGTGGTGGATCCGCTCAAAACGACGTACCGTGGCTACACGGTCTATAAGGCCGGTCCGCTGACGCAGGGTCCTTATCTTTCACAAACGCTGCGCCTACTGGAAGACTTCGACCTAAGAAAGATGGGTTTCGATTCGGCGGACTACATACACACCGTGATTGAAGCGGAGAAACTGGCACTGGCGGATCGCGATGAGTATTACGGCGATCCGAACTTCGTGAGAGTGCCGATGCGGCAGTTGCTGTCTGATCAGTACACCAAAATGCGGCGCGAGCTGATCGATCCGAAAAAGGCTTCTCTCGAGCTCCGACCGGGCGACCCTTACAATATGAAACCGACAAAGCCACCTACCATCACTGGCCCTTGGCATGGTGGGACCACCGTCATGTGCGTGACTGATAAGTTTGGGAACGTCATCGCGGCAACTCCCAGCGGCCTGTCGAGCACAGCCGGTGTGGCCGGACACACCGGCATTATTCACGGAAGCCGGCTCAGCAGCCTGAACACGTTTCCGGGAACTCCCAATGTCATTCAGTCGGGCAAGCGGCCGCGGATCACGTTGAGCCCCACGCTGCTTTTCCATGACAACGATCCCGTTATGGCGATCTCGGTAGCGGGCGGCGACCAACAGGATCAGGCAGCCATTCAGGTCATCCTGGACTACGTGGAATTCGGGATGAGTCCCGAGGAGGCGTTTAAGGCACCGCGCTTCTCCACCACGCATTTCATCAGCTCCTTCGGGCAGGACCGCGCCGGCCTTGGCAGCCTCTCTGTCCCCAACACACTGCCCGAGGGAGTGCAGGCTAGACCTGAGGGCTCGCGGCCATGTGGTTACTGCCAGCCGCGGCGGAGTGGGAGGGGTGGCGCTGATCGGCATCGATCCCAAGACCAAGCAGGCGACCGCCGTGGGCCCGGCCGCCCGCAAAGTGGAATAGATCCCATGGCATAGACTCCGTGTACCTCGGCGTAACGTTCTTCGGGTCATGCTGTGTACATCTACTTAGTTTTGGCGACATTCACGGGCAACTTGACAGGAGCCGTCTGCTCCGTGCGGCACATGTGGGCCTAATGCAGATTCAAAATGAGGGAAAGGCTTCGGGAAGTTCCCCTTTTTGTTTTATGGTCACAGAATCGGCACCGGTGGGGCATCGGTGATATGCCGAGAGATCATACGGCCTGGGGGGTGAGTTGTCGGCTCCTAAACGGTGACAAGCGCCAAAGAAAGGTTTTACAAAGGGACGCTTGCCGGTGGGATTCTTATCTCACCTGCTTTCGCGGAGCACCCTCAACCGTCTAAATCAAGTTAGCAAGACATTTCTGCGGAGTCGGATGCATGAACAGGCTGATTGCGAACACCTTGATCTACGCCCTCATGGTGCTGCTGTCCATCCCAGCGATGGCGCAGAATCCTGCCACAAAGCCCGCGCTCAACGTGGCCGATTCTAATTCTAATCGTTCGCCCAATCCGGCGACCGCATCGAGAGTCGACGTCAATCGGGACGACGAACAATGGATCGGAACGTGGGCAACAGCCCCACAGCCGTTCATTCCGGGAAGTCTCCAGACCTTCCGGAATCAAAGCCTGCGCCTTATCGTGCATACGAGCGCCGGTGGGACAAAGGTCAGGATCAAGATCTCCAATACTTATGGGGACGGGCCGTTGCTGATCGGCGGCGCACATATTGCCCGCCGGACCGCCGCAGCTGAGATCGATCCGCGCTCCGACCGGATGCTGAAGTTTCAGACAAAATCGTCCACGACGGTCGCCGCGGGCTCAATGGTGGTAAGCGATCCGGTCGAGATGGATGTGCCAGCGCTGTCGGATTTGGCGGTTAGCCTTTTTCTTCCTCAGCGGACCGAGGCCAAAACTTCACACAGTATGGCGAAGCAGACCAGCTATGTCTCTCCCGAAACAGGAGACTCAACAGGCGCCGTAAACTTCCCAGTGGCCAAGACCATTCACTCCTGGCCCTTCCTGACCGGGGTAGATGTTGAGGCTTCGCCTGGCGCAGCAGCCATCGTGGCGTTTGGCTCTTCGCTCACGGACGGAGATGGAACCACAGCGGACACAAACGGGCGTTGGCCTGACGTGCTTGCCGAGCGTTTGCAGAAAGGTGCTGGCGGAAAGGCGGGAATTGGCGTCCTGAATGAAGGCATCATCGGCAATCGCCTGCTGCATGACAGCCCGAAAGGCGCTGACAACCCCTTTGGAGCAGGCTTGGGCCAAGCGGGGCTAGCGCGGTTCGAACGTGACGTGCTAGCTCAAGCGGGTGTCAGGTACGTCATCGTGGGTCTGGGCATCAATGACATCCTTTTCCCGGCATTCCCGTTCACTGCTCCAAATGAAAAGGTCAGCGCTGAGGACATCATCTCCGCCTATCGTCAGCTCATCGCCCGTGGCCATCGAAAGGGCGTTCGTGTCATTGGGACAACAAGCCCGCCATTTGAGAACTCTGCCTTCGAAGGGCTGGTTACCGCTTTTTATACTTCCGAGAGGGAAGCCCAACGTCAAAAGGTGAACGACTGGATTCGCAGCAGTGGTGAATTCGATAGCGTGGTCGATCTCGATGCGGTCTTGCGTGACCCAAGCCGTCCCACGCAACTGCTTCCTGCATACGACAGCGGAGACCATTTGCATCCCAATAATGCGGGTTGCATTGCCGAGGGGAATGCCATTCCCCTTGCGTTGTTCGAGGCCCATTAAACAAACGGCAAGCTGCCTGGACTCACGTTACTAGTGGTCGAATTGGATCTTCGGGAGTGCGTGATAGGTCTCTGAGTGGTCGGCAATCCGGAAGTAATTAGCTAACTTCCCGTCATCCGTACAGGACGAGCTAGCCACGCCGGAAGGTTCGCTATTTGATACCGATGACCATCGAATCGGGGCCGATCAAACGCTCTACTCGGGTTTCGCGGAATCCTGCTTCCTTCATCCATCCGGAGCAGTCAGCGCCGGTGTAGTCGAAACCGTCGGAGGTTTCGATCAGCATATTCAGGCTCATCAGCAATCCAAAAGTGTTGTCAGAGCGATCATCATCGATGATGCTTTCGTAGACAATGTATGCGCCGCCGTTCGGTAGCGCGTCGTAGGCTTTGCGCACCAGCATCCGCTTTATCTCGAGGTTCCAGTCGTGCAGGATGTGGCCCATCATGACTACATCGGCTTTGGGTAGCGCGTGTTCCATGAAACTGCCAGGCGAGAATTTTACCCGCCCTGAAATCCTGTTTGCCTCCACGTACTCTTCGAAGATTGGTCCTACCTCCGGTAGATCAAAACCAGTTCCCTCGATATGGGAATTGGCCAACGCCACCTGCGTAATCAGGTCGCCCTGGGCAGTTCCGACATCCACGACAGTGCGGTATTTGCCCCACGGGAATTTATGTGCGATTGCCAGGTTGGCGCCGCGGCTCACGCCGGTCATGGCTTTCAGGAACTCCTTGAGCCGCGCCGGTTCGGCGTAAATGGCCGCGAAAGGGTTGGGGCTCCCGTCTCTCGTTTCGTTTTGCGGAAGTCCTGTTCGAAGCGCCGTGGTGAGGTGGGTCCAAAACGGATACAGCCGATGGTTGGCCATTTCGAGAATGCCACCGATATAGGATGGCTTGCGCTTGTCGAGGAAGAAGTCCGTGCTGGGCGTGTTGTAGTATCGGCCGTTGCGGCGCTCGAGAAATTTCAGCGAAACGAGCGCGTCCAAAAAATCGCGGGCCGATCTCGGATGCAGGCCGAGCCGCCCCTGCAGCGTTTCGAGATCCTCCGGGTGTTTGGCAAGTTCTGTGAATAGCTCCATCTCGACAGCGCTCAAAAGCGTTTTGGAAGCCCAGAATCCTAGGCCCACTTGCAGAATTTGATCGGGTTGTGGCTCATTCATTTGCGTTCCAGCCTCCGGATGGTCGTGCAGTATAACAAATCTCAATTGGCGGGTGGTCGGCCACCCGGAAGTTACAAGCGGTGAATCGCCACCTTCCGAATGGCCCGGGGTCTGACCGCTATTTCGGCAGAGGGAAACCCTTCATGCAGACCACCGTGCGGTCAGCCTCCTCGGGTTTCTCGTGGGCGAAACCGAGGTTCGCTGTGCAAAGAACATCCCCTTTTAAGACCAGGCTGGTGTTGTTATCCAGGGGCGCGTTCTCCTTGTTGGCAATCAGGATACGCTGGGAGCCATCCGGCGAAAGGACCCAGATCTGGTTTAGCAAAATCTCGGACACGTAAATGTTGCCTTTGCCGTCCAACTCGATGCCATCGAATGCCGAATACCCGTAAGGCAGCGCCACAGGTTCACCTGCCGTCCCATCGTCTTTAATCGGGATCCTGAGTACCATGGGGTCGCCGTCGGTCACAGCAAAGATGTTCTTCCGTTGCTTATCGAGCACGAGATCGTTGACGCCTAGGGGGAATCCCGAATAAGGCTTGGCGGACCAGTTGAGCAGAGGGTGCGCCGACCACAAGTCCACCTTTTTTCCATCAGGAGAGATTTTCCAAATTCCCGAGTACGTGAGGTCCGTCATGTAGACGTTGCCGCTCGAGTCGATCGCAACATCGTCCGGATAGCAGAACGGCCAGCCCTCCGCTTTAGTGGCGAGGGGCGTCACCTTTCGGGTCTTGGCATCGATTTTATATACTCCGGAGCTGGTTACCGTCGCATCGCGGCAAGCGGGATGGAACGGATCTATCAAGTCCTTCCTAAAGTCACGTTTCGAGTGGCCCGTGTATGCGACGTAGATGTTGCCAGACTGGTCGAGATCGAGTCCGATCAGGTCTCCCTTTCCGCTTTCTTCCTTCGACGGCACCCATGCGATGTGATCGTAGCTGCCGTCATCCTTGAGCATGACGACTTCCCCGATATGCATTAGGGTCGCGTAGAGGTTGCCGTGCGAATCGACTCCGAGTCCCTCCGGCGTGTCGGGGAGTTTGGCCATGACCCAAACCTTGAACTGGGCCGTTGCAGGAGGAGGAGCGACGGTGAACAAGAATGCGCAGCTGATCAGACTGAACAGTGCTCTTAGACGTTGTGGTTTGCACAGCCCCGATTGGACCATATTGTCCCCTCGCTTAATCCCCGATTTCGGCTTAACCCGGCCTACCGACAATGTATCTGAATTTACAGCCAGGGGTGGCCACATTCACCTTCTCAGTTCGAGCCACAATGCGATCACTCCCGGCAACCCTTACCTTACCGGATTATGGAAGAGTTGCCCGTCATCCTGCCGGAATCAGACAAGCTCAAAACGCACTTCCCAGGCAATCAAGAATCATGGATGGGGGAGATCTAATAGCACCACGTTGGAGCGCTCCTGCACTCGTTCGAGGACGACTTCACGGCCGTCCGGCGAGATGTCGAAGTCGCCAATGTCGAAGTCAGGGGCGAGGTTGGTCAACTGCCGCTCGGCGCCCGTCTCCAGGTCGATGAGCCAGAGATTCTTATGTTGAATATCTCCCCGCAGAAACACGAGTGCCCGACCCTCAGGCAGGAAGGCCAAATGTCGAGCTCCCCGAGTCAGGTTCAGGGCCGGCAGGGCATGCGCTGCGGCCTCAGCCGTTACGGCTTTCACCGAAAACGTGGTGCCGATGTCGGGTCCCGAGTAGACAACAAAGCGGCCGTCGGGTGCCCATGCTGGATCGACCGAGTAGTCTCGGACAAAAACAGCGGGAGCGCGACCGTTGACCGGCACCCGGAAAAGGTGTGGCACACCGTGATCGTCCGCCGCCGAAGTAATCGATTGGCCGTCGGGTGCCCATGCTGGAGCGCCCTGCAGGTCAAGCGAATCGGTCACGATTCGCGCGTTCGTGCCGTCGGCCTGCATCACGTACAAGAGCGTCTGCCCGTGTTGCCGGACCGAGAACGCGATAGACCGTCCATCAGGGGAGATGGCCGGACCACCAAAAATTCTTGCTCCCTGACCACTCCACAACTCCGATCCAGCTCCGTTGGCGAGCTTCCAGATACTCTCGCTGGCGCCGGTCGCAGAAATATACAAAAGATAATTTGGACCCAGTCGTGGGGAGAACCCGGTGCCGGTCGACAGGGAGATTCGAGCGGCCCCTGACACCTCAGCGGGTGAATCAGCTATTCGCAGGCGCCAAAGTGTTTTCTTCGGACTTGCGAGCGTGACAACCAGACGGCGACCGTCAGCGCTGGCAGCCAGCGATGTGTAGCGGTCAAGGCCAGAAGTTAGCCGGTGGGGAATGCGGCGCTCGACGTCCATGCTATAAAGCCACGGCCCGGAACCATCCGGATCGCTGGCCAGGTACATCAACGTGCGCCGATTCAGTAGGACCGGAAAAGTTAGACGGCCATTGTGCAACGTGATCCGTTCAGGAACTCCGCCGCCCGGAGCTATGCGCCAGATGTCCAATTTGTCTGGGAGGGAACCCTGGACAAAGTAAATAAATGCCGCGTCGGGCGCCCACGATGGAAAGTGACTGTGTAATCCAGATGGCGCGGTAAGATGGGTGGACCCTCACCTCGACGATTCCCGCTTGAAACGAAAAGCGGGTCCCCGGGCCCGGGCGTGTGATACGCCAATCGCGAGCCGTCGTGCGACCATTCGAATTCCGCTACTCCCTCAAGATACGGACTCGGCTGTCCCCCAAGCGTTGGCACCCCCCAGATATCGATGCCGGATCCGCTAGCACTGCCTTGCTTGCGAAGCCAAAACGTGACCAGCGAGCCGTCGGGAGAGAAACCCAGCGTGCGCACCGATGGATTCGCTATATCCTTTGCGCTCCCGCGGGTCAAATTGTGAAACTGTCTCGAACCTACTTGTGTAACCCAGACGTCCATCTGTCCGTCTCGGTCCGACAGAAAGGCCACGAAATGGCCGTCCCGTGACAAGGCGGCAGCCTGCTCCGCTCCATCGAAGTCCGTGACTGTCTGGAATCGCGCCTCGGAGATCGGGTTACGCCAGAAGTACTCCGTCTTCTGAACCCAGAGGTATGCGCCAATCGCCAGCGCGATTCCCGCTGCTGTCAGCGGCACGAAAAATTTCCACCTGCGAGAGGCTAATATGGTTGAGTCCGGTAGAGCTACGGATGCATTTGCCGAGGGGGGATTGTTCTCGTTGTACTGTGCTGCTCGAAGATTCCGACTGCGCGTCCATGTGTCCAGCTCCGCACGGAAAGCATAGACCGAGCCCATCCTGTCATGCTGGTGCCGGTGAACCGGCATCTCCTCGCGCTTCTCCCAGCGCTGGACCGTCGTTACGTCTCGGTTCAGATATGCCGCGATTTCCTTCCACGAATCCAGCCGGTCTTCGGGTGTTCTCACGGATGGCGGCGCGGCGGGGAATTGTTCGTCCATCGCTCTCCTGATTGGTCCGCGGATTGTCGCTATCCTGGGTGCCCGAATTGTAACTCTACCGGCCCGGCCACGGCAAAAGGCGGTATTCGACGGCAAGGCGACCAACAGAGGTAATTCCGCACCTTACGGCTTGAGCGTGCCCATCCAAATGACCGATCGTGTGCGGGCGTCTTCACCCGGCGAACGCCGACGAGACCAAGGAGGTCGCTATGCGACAGAGATTTACAGTGTTGTTGGTGTTTAGTGCCGCGATCGTGGTTGGGGTACTCAGCTATTCAGCACACGTCTCGGCCACACCACCGAGCGGATTCACGCCCACTACACTTGCCAAGGGCACTCTCGGTCCATTCGAAGTATTCAACCATGCCATCATCCCCAACCCAAATGGCGACGGGGATAACGACAGAGATGACAAAACCCTCTGGTTGTCCATGCAGAGGACCAAAGGCCCTTCAGACCTCTACGTGCAGAGTAATACTTGGCTGGGGGTCAACCCGACGACAAAAGCCATAGCCAGCACGGGCTGGCACTCGCACCCGGGCGCCAGTCTCATCATCGTCACCTCCGGAACGATTACGGATTACGAAAGTGACGATCCCGCCTGCAAACCACAGGTGTACACGCAAGGAATGTCGTTCGTTGACGCCGGCGGCAGCCACACGCACATCGTCCGGAACGAAGGCGCCGCCCCGGCGAGCGCCATTGCCGTACAACTCATTCCGGCCGGTGCGATGCGTCGAATTGACGCACTGACCGCTCCGCCCAACTGCCCCAACATCGAGTAGCTAGACGGCAAAATCCGCACCGCTGTAAGTTGATTCCTGGACGCGCAGCGAGTCCGCGCGTCCAGTGACCCCTGACACCGACATACACTGGGGTGAGCGGCTTGATTAGACTTCGCGAGGGAAAATGCGCTGCCTTCCATTCCGGATTCCGTGCCCCGTCTCCGCCACATTGCGGACGGTTTGTCGGCAACTCTTCCCTAATCCGATTGCGGAATGGTAGCGTCACTCGGGGGAGATTATGTCGATACCCCGACGCTCTGAGCGACGAACCGTTTGCTCACTAAGGTTTCACTCCGGCTGCCTTGATGATACGCTCTGCGCTTTGGCTCTCCTTCAGGACGAAGCGCGCGAACTCAGACTGTGTCATGCGCATCCGATCGGCCCCATGCTCCTCTAACCAAGCGCGCAGTTCCGGCGCAGCCAAGACCCGCGCGATGTCTTTTGCTAGCTTGTCCACCACTTCTCTAGGAGTGCCAGCGGGCACCCACACTCCATACCAGATCGGATAATCGTAGCCCGGGACGCCAGCTTCTGCGATGGTTGGTACCTCTGGCAGTAAGCGAGAACGGCTCTTGGTGGTTACAGCAAGAGCGCGTAGCTTGCCTGCACGAATTTCAGCCAAGGCAAGCTGTATGGGCGCCATCATGTAAGTAGCATTGCCTGAGACTGTTTTGGCGATTACGTCAGCGATCGCGTCGCCCGCATTGGCGGGTGAGTGTACGGCTTTGATTCCCGCCTCGAGATTGAATTTCTCTAACCCCAAGTGCGAGCCAGTGCCCACACCAGTGGAGGCGAATTTGAGTTCACCCGGCTTCGCCTTTGCCGTGGCAATCAGTTCGCCCACGGTGGCGATCCCCGACGATTTGCCTGCGACCAGTACGTAAGGCTGGCTCGTGAGTGGAGCGACCGGAATGAAGTCCTTCAGGGGGTCATATGGCAGGTTCTTCAAGAATGCGGCGCTGTACGCCTGAGCGCTGGTGTTCACGAGCAAGGTGTAACCGTCGGCTGGCGACTTCGCAACCAGGGCGGGGGCCGCGGTACTCCCCGCGCCGGGATGGTTCTCGACTGTAACCGGTTGGCCCCAAAGCTCCGATAGCTTTGGGCCGACGGCGCGGGCTATCAAGTCAGGACCGCCGCCAGCCCCGAATGGTTCGATTATGCGCACAGGTTTCGAGGGGTAATCCTGGGAAACTTGCGGCATCGCTGATAACAGGAGAAACAATCCCAGAGCCATCCGAGTCGACATGCTTCACCCCTACAGGAAGAGTAGCGTCGAGACTCTCTTGCCGATCAAATCCCGGTTTGAGTTTGGTAAGGCCCGCCCCCTATTTGCTTGCGAAGTTAAGTGTAAAACGCTGCGTTCGTGTGCAACATAAATATCTTTTGCCCATCCCGAGTGAGGAACAAACATGAGACTCAGGACGGATTGTCGGCAATTCTCACGTTTGGATTACTTCACAGTGGCTCGTGATCCAGGATCAACCCCGGACAGAGCACATCTCCGAGATGGGGACAAGCCATCAACATGGATTTGTCAAACGCTACGGCTTGGTTCGCGACGACCGCCATGAGGCTCCACCGGTTATGTTGCCCTTTCGGAGAAGTCCAGCAAGACCTTTTGCTGTCCTGCCTCACCATCGGCCAGGCGTACTGCCTCTTGGAAGTCCTTAAATGAATACCGCCCAATCGCTGGCGGCGTAAGTGCTCCGTTCGACAACATGGTGAGGAGATCGCTCGTCGCTGCCCGCACTTCGGCGAGCGGCTGGGAACCCACCCAACGCGGAAGCCACCACCCGCGAACCGTCGCTGTCGAATAAATCAAACGCGGAGCGAAGAGCGGCATGGTGAATTTCGCGGGGTCCGTCTGCCGATGACTGGAAAGGGCTCCATACACAAGCATGGTTCCAGCGGGAGCGAGGTTGCGGGCAATCTCAGCGCCAAGTTCCCCGGCAACGCAGTCAATCGCTCGTTCAACGCCCTTGCCCGCGGTCAATTCCTGCAGGCGTGCCCTGAGATCCTCGTCGGCTGTGCAGATTACCTCATTGCCTCCGAGGTTGCGGATGATTGTTTCCTGCTCGCGCCGCCGGATGACGTTGATTGTCTTGAATCGATACTGCTGCGCCAATTGAAGCACCAACTTCCCGACGCTGGATGCAGCCGCCGTCTGTAGGAGCCAGTCGCCCTCCTTGAGGTTGTGACTTGATCTCGTCAATGCCCATGCAGTCAAAGGATTCGTGTAGGAAGTGGCGGCGGCCAGATCGTCCAGGCCGTCTGGAACGGGCACGAGTCTGTCCACTGGGCAAACGATCTGCTCGCGCCAGGTGTTCCACGTGTGAACGAAAACTACGCGAGTTCCAACAGTCGGACCTTGCACGCCCGGACCTACAGCCTCCACAATCCCCACGCCTTCAGCGCCCGGGCTGGCAGGCAATTCCGGCTGATAGCCATAGCGCCCGCGCACCATGTGCAGATCCGATGGGTTGATCGGGCTCAGCAGCACTCGGACGAGCGCTTCGCCAGGGGCCAAAGGCGGAGTAGGGATCTCTGCCAGTTTCAATACGCTCTTCGGTTCACCGGTTTCGCG
Source organism: Candidatus Acidiferrales bacterium (assembly GCA_963741165.1). Lineage (GTDB taxonomy): Bacteria > Acidobacteriota > Terriglobia > Acidiferrales > UBA7541 > Acidiferrum. The sequence continues at coordinate 92,860 of CAVUHB010000013.1, forward strand.
AAAGATCAATGCTTTCATCAATACCTCCTGGGTCTTTAGGCGACGGCTGATTCCGGCCGGATGTTCTACGACTTCGGGAACAAGGACCGGAGCGGGTGATGAAGGAGAACGTCTCCATCGAAGCTGGGAAATGCTGCACGCACTCGCTGAACCAAACCCTCCGCAGTGTCATTCGCCAGGTACTCTTTCTTCGCGGCCATCAGGTACTCCCGCATCTGGGCAAACCGTCTTTGCCGCCCGGCGCGGATTCTTGTGCACGGAAGGGTCTCATCGAGAAACACGTTATCATTGGTATCCACAAACGGCATGGGAAAAACCTTCTCTATGAGCGTTATCGCGCGCCGAACTGGAAATCACGGCCTCTGTATATTCTAGCCGCTTGGATGAAGCTGTTTGCAGCCACCCGCTCGAAGCGAAAGTTCAACAATCCAGTATCATTTGGCGAAAAACGTCATATGCGTGGAGGTGGCAGTTGGGTTCCGTGCGGATCGTCGCTACACGGAAGTTGGCCAAAAAACGGGGTTCGAGAAAGTCAGAGCGCGAACTGAATTCGCGGTCGCCATGACCTCAAACGGCCAGGGTCTTGTCGCGCCAGCGAGCCTCATTTATTCTTTAGCTCCGCGTCCCAATTCAGCATGAGGGTAAGCGGCTCAGGGGCGGAAGGCTGGTGCAGGCTATTGATCAAGAAGCGGTTCCCGTCTGGAGATACGTCATAGACCCAGTGCGGAGACGAAGCCACACGGATTCGAAAAAGTGACTGAGACTTTCCTATGACTGGACTGCCCTTTTCCTCAGAGATTGCTACTGCCATGAGAGTATTATCCAAGGTTTCGTAAAAGATCTCCTTGCCGTCTTTGCGCCAAACCGAGTCGCGACTTCCGTTTGTTGAGACCTGCCACTTCCCGGAACCACTGGGAAATGAAGAGATGTAGAGTTCATTACGACCGGATTCAAAGGAGGCGTACGAAATCCTCTTTCCGTCGGGAGAAATTCGTGGGAATGAGAACCGCGAGATTCCCACAGCTGCTGGTAAGAAATCGATTGGCTTCTGGGTTCCAAGCACTGGCAGAACCAAGAACTCAGTACCCCGTTGGGGATTCTGTTGAACCCCTGCGATATAGCGCCCGTCAGGAGACCACGAAGCCGGATAGCGATCCCCATCGCCCGGGGACACCGCATGCTCCGTATCTTTCCCGTTTACTGCCTTTTCGTAGATTTGTTGGGAGCTCCCGTTGCGGTCGGAGCTGAATACAATTTGGCTCCCATCAGGAGACCATACCGGCAGGCGATTGTGTTTATTCGCCTGACTGAAAGTCAGCCGTGTCTTTGAATGCCGCGCCAGGTCGTAAATCCAGATGTCGCTGTTGGCATGAACATGCGGGTCGTCAATTTCGACGGCGAGTTTTCGGCCATCTGGGGAGAGACTCGGACCAAAATAAGCTCCTGCCTCTCCGATCTTCTCGAGAATTTTTCCGCTACGGTCCACCCAAATCAGTTCCGACACACCTTCTCCAACGCCTCTCTTGTACACCAGGACGCCATTCGCGGACACAGAGAAGGCTGAAAAATCGACATTCCCGTTGACCGAGATCTGGTCCGCGACAGTGACAGGCTCACCGGAAACCCGGAAGTGATCCGCATCGAACGGCTGCGCGACTAAGACGTCCCCCCGCGGATAAAGTAGGAACCCGGACGGCGCAAAGACGGGATTGCCATTTGCTCGCACAATACTCATTGATTCGGTTCGATCGATAGAGGCTAGATGAATTTCACTAGTGCTTCGGTCCGAGGTCCTGGCCAGATAGAGGAAATGACGACCGTCCGGTAAGAATTGAGGCCAGCGATGGCTGTCCTCGTGGCGTGCGGTGTCGAGCTTGGTAGCCGCCACCGGCGCTCCTCCCGTTGCAGCTACACGAAGGAGACCTGTAGATGGCGAAGGCGCAAAGACAATTACGCCGTCCTTGCTCCAGGTTCCACCACGACCTTGAGGCGCGGGACATAGCTCCTGGACCGGTCCACCGGAGGAATCGATTTTTTTGAGTTGTCCATCCGCAAAGAAGCCAATGGATCGGCCGTCCGCAGACCAAAATGGAAACGTGGCTCCTTCCGTTCCAGCCATGATCTGGCCGGAAAGAGCATCGAGCGGGCGAACATACAGCATTTCTGGGCCGGATTGACCAACTACTCCAACAACAAGACGTGTCCCGTCAGGCGATACGGCCATTGACGCCCACTCCGATGCATTTGCAGAGAACACCAAGTTTTCCGGCGGTAAGATCGACGAACGAACCACGTGCCGAATGGGAGCGACCCGCCAGGACTGAGTCACACTGAGTCCTGCAATAAGCGTGAGGAGCGCAACGCCGGCTGTCATCCAAATCCAAGGAGTCCCCGCACCATGGCGTGTCACGGGGGCAACTACTGGTTGTGAGCCCGATTCTGCGATCCATTTCAGTTCGAGAGAAAGATCGCGAGTCATCTGCCAACGTTCTTCGGGGTCTTTCGCGAGGCAGCGGCGGATGGCGCGATCGAGCGCTGGAGGAGTCATTGGCTTGATGCCGCTGATCGGCGCGGGCTCTTTCTCCAAGATGGCGGAAGCAATGGTGAGCTGGCTCTTTCCTTCAAAGGCGCGTTTGCCCGTCAGCATTTCGTAGAGCACAGCTCCGAGAGAGAAGATGTCGCTACGGGAGTCGAGTTCCTTTCCTTCGACTTGTTCCGGGGACATGTATTGGAAAGTGCCGACGATGGTGCCCTGCTCGGTCACAGGAGCCTGTTGTATTGCGGCGTCGGTGAGGGTGGCGGCAGATGAGAGTGGAGCTGCGGGCTTGGCCAAACCAAAATCCAAGAGCTTCGCGCCCGTTGGGGTCAGCATGATGTTTCCAGGCTTCAGATCGCGGTGCACCACTCCGCTGCGGTGCGCTTTGTCCAGCGCGTCGGCAGTCTGCATCCCGTACTTCAGTACTTGTTCGAGAGATAGTGGTCCTTTTTCGAGGCGCTTCGCGAGCGACTCACCCTCGACGCATTCCATAACGAGATAATCCATCCCGTCCTGATGGCCTATGTCATACAGCACGCAGATGTGCGGATGGTTCAGACTTGAGATGGTTTTTGCTTCGCGCTCAAACCGTTGCTTGCGAACTGGATCAGAGGAGAACTGCGCTGGAAGAATCTTGATCGCGACGGTGCGCTCCAGCCGCGTGTCGCGGGCGCGATAGACTTCACCCATCCCGCCTGCGCCGAGCGGCGCCGTGATTTCATAGGGGCCAAGCTGTGTGCCTGGAGTGAGAGGCATAAGTGGCTGTGAGTATAACCCCAGGAAACCTTCACCGGTGCTTTCAGCCCTCCCCTGGTCATGTAACGCCCTACCCCCCGAAGTAGCCGTACTTGGCATCTCGATGCAAGCCACGACGTAATCACTCCCGGATGGCCAGCCGACAAACCGGAAGTTATCCAGAACGGGGTTGTAGGAAGCAGGGCCGCATCGCACCAATTCCGGTGACATAAAACATCATCAAGTGGGATTTGTTGTCCGTGTCCGCGGGTTGGATGCCAAAATATTCTCAAATCTCATTGCCCCAAAATAGTGCAAAATAGGGCAGTATTCCCCTCTCCTAGCTCCTATCCCGTCAACGAAGAGGGAAAATCTCTGGCCTAAGTCCCGATCCCGTCAATTGCCTCGCAAATTCCATTTCGGGCTAGGGTTTGGCCTCGGCAGCGCGCTGTTTTGCGGCTTCGGCCATGATTCGTTCGATTTCGTCGGGGTCGCGAGGGAGTTTTTGGCTCAGCAATTCCGCACCGGATTCGGTGATCAGGACGTCGTCTTCGATGCGTACGCCGAGATTCTCTTCCGGGATGTAGATGCCGGGCTCAATGGTGACGACCATACCAGGAGAAAGCGGTTTGCAGTACTCAAGCGAAGGATCATGCACGTTTAGTCCGATCGGATGGCCGAGGCCGTGAATGAAATACTGGCCGAGCGGCTTGCCGTGTGAATCCTTACCGTGGTGATTGATGTAGTTGTAGGCGATGCCCTGAAGAGTCTCCTTGTTATCCGGCGTGTGACAACCCATCACAGCGCCGGGACGAATGGCACCGAGTGCTGCGTTTTGCGCGCCTAAAACAATTTCGTAAATCTCGCGCTGGCGTGGCGTGAATTTTCCATTGGCGGGAAGTGTGCGCGTGATGTCCCCCGCGTAGCCGGAATATTGCGCGCCAACGTCAAGCACGACGATATCTCCATCCTGAATTTTGCGCGAGAGTTTGTCGTAGTGTAGCGCCGTGGAATTTGGTCCGGCGCCGACGATGGGAGCGTAAGCCTCCGTTTCCGAGCCGCCCATGGCGTGAACGTAAACCATTTTCGCGGCGACCTGATACTCGAACAGGCCGGGGCGCATGATCTTCATTGCTTCGAGCTGAGCGTCGTCGGAAAGATCGATGGCTTGGCGGAGAAAGGCGATCTCGGTGGGCGACTTCACCCAACGCATCTGGCCAATTTCCTTGCGAATATCCTTCGCAGTAGCTTGCGGCATGGCCAGCCTAAGCCATTCCACAACTTCCTTTTCGTGGGGATAGCCGCCGAGCTCGTGAGCATAGGGAAGTATGGTGTACACCACGCCATAGGACTTGAGCAAGCTCTCTACCGTCGCGCGGAGTTCTTCGAAGGGTTTGACCAGCGCAAAACCGGTACGCGATTCGATGCCCGGGTCGCCGGGTGACATGCGCACGCCGTTCCAAACCTCTTTCTTCATATCTTTGGTTGGGATGAAAAAGATTTCGCGCGGGCCCGTCCAATCGTCTTTTTTTGCGCCACCACCGCCCGGTGGGAGCAGGATGAGTGCCGCATTTTCCTCATTGTGGCCGGTGAGGTAATAGAAATTTTCTTCCTGCGTGAAGATGTAGGTCTGCGCTTCTTCTTCGCGGCCCGTGTAGCCGAGAAGCACTACCGGACCATCGAGGTGCGCCGCTAACCTTGCGCGCCGGTCCATATAAACGGAATTAGGTTCACGATCTCTGCGTTGCTGTGCGTGGGCAGGAGAAAGCGCGCAGAAGAGGAGCAGCGGAGTGACAAGTGCCCTCAAGAGGAGCGATGCAACCTGCTGCTTGGCAACTTTTCTGAAGCAACCACCACGCGCGAGCACAGTCATGTCCACCTCAGTCCTCCAGGGCAGAAGGACGAAGGATGGATTGTACCGAAGAAGTGAAGGGGAACAAAATCAGGAGCGGGGAAAGACGGAGTACAGGATAGCGATGAAGTGGCAGGTGCTGCCGGCCATGACCATCAGATGCCAGATCAAGTGATGAAAGGGGATGCGCTTAGAGGCATAGAAAATTACGCCGAGAGAGTACATTAAGCCGCCCAGGCAGATCCAGTAAATTCCGACGGGAGGGACGTGTAATTGCATTTGGCGTGCGGCGATGATGCCGAGCCAGCCCATGGCGAGATACAGCGAGGTGGAGAAGATCGGGAAGCGATCGGCAAACCACAATTTGAAAAGAATTCCCGAGACAGCGAGGCCCCAGACGACGCCGAACAGCGACCATCCCCAACTGCCGTGGAGGTTGACGAGAAGGAAAGGTGTGTAGGTACCGGCGATGAGCAGATAGATGGCGCAATGATCGAAAATCATGAGGGCGTGTTTTACCCGAGGGGAAGAGCTGCCGTGGTAGAAAGTGGATGCGGCATAGAGGCTAACCAGCGAGACTCCGTAAATGGCGCAACTGATGATTTGCCAGCGGCCGCCGTGAAGGACGGCGCGGACGGCAAGAATGGAAAGGGCCAACAGGCTGCAGGCCAGCCCGAAACCGTGAGTCAGCGTGTTCGCGAGCTCTTCAATCGTGATTTGCCGCGCCAATCGCCGCGCCCAGGAGTGCATACAGTTCAGCTTGCGCCTGTGTGCGACGGTTGGCAACACGGTTCAATAAAAATTAATTTTGTTCCGGGGACGCGGTGGAGCGATCAAAAGCCTGGGGCGCCGGTCGAAGCGGGGCGCATCTCCGGAGCGTTTACGCCAAAGCGCAGGTGCGCGAACCAGGATTGGCTGAGCGACATGAACCCGGTGTACAGGTAGCCCCAGACAAAAAGAAGCAGGAAGGGGATGGTGGCGTAGTTTTCATTTGAAATTGCGTAGAAGACGGCAAGGGAGAAATAGAGGCCAAGGCCGATTTCAAAATAGGGCATCCAGCCGGATTTGTTTTTGTATTGTTTTGCAGCAAAAGTGCCGGACTTGCCTTCAATCTTGAATTTCGGTGTGCGCGCGAATTCGGATTTTTTTCCGGCAAGTGCTTCAAGCACTCCCTGCGCATTTCGTACGGAAAGTCCGATGCCCGTGGCCATCACAAATGGCATGTAGAGAAAAGTGCGCAGCCAAGTCTTGGGGTGGAGCTCTTTTTGAGCCGCCAGATAAAAACTGGAGATGGAGCAGGTGGAGGCGAGAAACAGCGGCAAGTCGATCACCAGCATCTGGAACCAGCCCTGATAGAAACGCACGATCATCGCGGGAAGAAGCATGGTCGAGAGAAGCACCATCAGCGGATAGGAAATGTTGGCGGTGAGATGGAAAAAGGCTTCGGACTTTATGTGAAAGGGAACATCCGAACGGAAGACCTGCGGCAGGATTTTCTTCGCGGTTTGCATCAATCCCTTGGCCCAGCGCGCTTGCTGCGCTTTGAAGCCGTTCATGTCCACGGGCAACTCGGAAGCGCACTCAATGTGCGGCAGATACATAAATTTCCAGCCCTTCAATTGGGCGCGGTAGGAGAGGTCGGTGTCTTCGGTCAGCGTATCGTGTTCCCAACCGCCCGCGGCATCGATGGCAGCGCGGCGCCAGACTCCAGCTGTGCCGTTGAAATTAAAAAATGTGCCGCGACGCGAGCGGCCGCCGTGTTCGATGACAAAATGACCATCGAGAAGAATGGTTTCGACGCGGGTCAGCAGGGAATAGTCGCTGTTGAGATACGTCCAGCGTGTCTGCACCATCCCGATATTTTCGCCGCCGGCCGGATCCATGAAATAAGGTATGGTGCCGCGCAGGAAATCGGATTGCGGAATAAAATCGGCATCAAAGATGGCGACGAACTGCCCCTCTGCGGTCTTCAATCCGTTTTCGAGTGCGCCCGCCTTGTACCCTTCACGATTGCTGCGGTGTATGTAGCTGATCGGCAGGCCATCAAGGGCGTGGCGCTCGACGCAGGCGCGCGCTACTTCTCGTGTTTCGTCGGTGGAATCGTCGAGCACCTGAATGTCGAGCAGTTCACGCGGATAGTCGAATTGCGAAACGGCATCGACAAGGCGCTCGATGACGTACCGTTCATTGAAAATGGGAAGCTGGATGGTAACCGACGGCCAGTTCGTGACGGCGGACGGCTTGCCGGGAATATTTTTGCGATAGGCAAAATAGTCGTAGAGCAGAACGTAGCGGTGCAAGCCGTAGGTGGCGAGGATAAACAACACGATGAAATAGGGAATCATCATCGCGAGGTCGAAGGCATTCGCGTGGTACACGCCGGTAAAGGTCCTGTCCGTGATCTTGTGCCAGTAATGGCTGAGAGGGCCCGGCTGGACAAGAAACAAAATGGCGGTGAAATGGAACAAAACGAAACTGTCTCCGGATGTAAGTTATAGCGCGAACCTGTGTCTGGCAAACGAAACCGGTTCCGGTAGCTGGAGCACCACGACTATCTTACTTAGTTTTGCCGCGGTTGTGTTCGGTTCGACCGATCAAACGATTGACAGCGCAGTTGTTCCAATACGACAAGAAAACCGTTTATATCATAGGCTAGCGGAAATCGACTTGTGTGAATCCAAAGCCCTTTAAAAGGCTTCTGACGGTGACTCGCGCGTTCTCTTCCGCCGATTTCAGAATCCCGCCGTCCAGCGCGGCTTGTTTCAGTTCTTGTTCGGCTTGCTGGCGGACTTCAGTTTCGAGATTGGGATCGGGGGAGGAAAAAAGCCCGGTGTCGCGCGAGTAGACGCGGGTCTTTTCATTGTCGAGCCGGCTAACAAGAATCTGCGCGGGAGGAACGCGGACGGAAACGGTTTTGCCTTCGACCGACACGTCGCTCGGCTGCACCGAAGACAGATCTACCCCTGCGATTACCTCGCCGTGAACCACCAGAAGCAAGTGATCGCTGATTAGGAATTTGGGAAGGATGGGATTTTCGCGTTCGCCGGAGATTATCTTGTCCATCGTAAAGCTCACCGTCTCTAGTCTCTGCAATTGGACGATCTGGCGAACTACGGTTGGCTGATCGATGTGCATCAGGGCGCGGCCGCCGCGGAGGCTAGCGAGCAGCTCGGAAAATCCGAGGCCGCTCACAAACCAGACGACGGCCCCTGCAGCGATCAGAGCCAGCAACGCACCAATGAAAATACCTTTTCCAGTCGAGCCTTTTTTCGGAAAACGTTGAACATGCAATTCGGAATTCATCGAGACACCCGCTGCTTTCAGTTTACTATTGCCTGCGCAAAGGACGTTACACCTGTTCTGGTGCATACTGTGTTGCGAAATCGATATGGACAATAGCCCCCATTCGGTGCAAGAACGCGGATCTTTGCGCGAAATCGCCAGGGAATTCCTACGGCTGGGAGTGGTTGCATTTGGCGGGGCAGCGGCGCATGTCGCGATGATGGAAGAGCGATTCGTGCGCAAAAAGGGTTGGTTATCAGGCGATCGATTCCTGGATCTGTTTGGCGCTGCCAGTTTGCTGCCGGGGCCGAGTTCGACGGAGTTGGCAATTTATCTCGGCGAAGTTCGCGGCGGTTTTGCTGGAATGCTGGTTGCGGGAGCATGTTTTATTTTGCCCGCGGCAGCTATGGTCGTTGGGCTGGCGTGGGCTTATCTGAAGTTTGGAACCGTGCCGCAAGCGGCGGGGTTATTGTTTGGAATCAAACCGGTGGTGGTGGCGCTGATGGCGCAGGCAATCTGGAATCTGGCGCGCACGGCGTTGCGGAGTGTGCCGCTGGTTCTGCTGGCAACCATCGTGGTTGTGCTGGCGGCGTTTGGGCAACCGCTGCTTTTGCTCCTGCTGGGCGGAGGAGCGTTGTGGGTTTTGCTGACCCAAGGGCAAAAACTGGTTCGTGGGGGATTGGCATTCACCGGCGCCGCCGGATTGGGCGCGAGCACTGCGCCGGTAATTGTCGGGCTCGCGCCGTTGTTTTTTTATTTCTTGAAAATTGGCGCAGTTCTGGTCGGTAGCGGCTATGTGCTGCTGGCCATCTTGCGCGCGGATTTGGTGATGCGGCTGCACTGGCTGACGGACAGCCAATTGCTCGATGCCATCGCGATCAGCCAGGGGACGCCAGGCCCGTTCTTTACCGTGGCAACTTTTATTGGCTATCTGCTCGGCGGATGGCGCGGTGCGGGACTGGCGACAATTGGCATGTTTTTGCCGGCGTTTGTGTATGTGGCACTGACGGCGCGCGTCCTTCCCAAATTACGCAAGTCACCGTTTGCTGGCGCGTTTCTGGATGGTGTCAATGCGGCTGCGGTGGCGTTGATGGGTTTTGTCGGATGGCAATTCGCGCGAGCTTCGCTGGTAAATTTGCCGGCGGTGCTGATTGCGATAGCGAGTTTGCTGCTTGTGATTTGGTACAAGGTGAATTCTGCGTGGCTGGTAATTGGCGGTGCCATTGCAGGAATCTTGCTGCGGAGTGTCGGCTGGGCGTAACCGGGTCGCACGGATCAATTCTCACGGTTTAAGAAAGCGCCCGCTTCCGTGGGCGGCCGCTACACAAATGGCCGAAAAAACGGAAATTGGGAGTTTTTGGTCCGTTGGAACCCCTACAGAAAAGCCAAGCCCGGGGCACCCTCAAGTTCAGTTAGGGGACCAGGACGATTTTGCCGAATGCGCCGGGAGCAAGAATATCCTGATGCGCTTGCGAAGCGGCTTTGAGCGGCAATTCTTTGCCCACGACCGGGCGGACCGTGCCGGTTTCCAGACCCGCCGCGATGCCAGCGTAGATTTCAAGGGTTTCCCCTTCGGTGGCGGCCCACAGGGTGAAACCACGAACCGAGGCGCGGCGAACCATCAATTCGCGCGGATTAATGGTGATTTCTCCGCGATTGCCGATGACGATGACGCGCCCCAGTGGAGCAAGCAGGTTCAGATCGGTGGCCAGATTTACGTTCGCCAGCATCTCCAGGACGATATCAACGCCACGTCCGCCTGTCGCTTTCAGTATCTCTTCCGCCGAATTTGGTTTGGAGTGATCGAAGGCGTGATGCGCGCCTTCCTTTTTCACCAGGTCCAAGCCACGCTGCGTTCCCGCGGTTCCGATCACCTTGACTCCCATGGCGCGTGCCATTTGAACCGCGGCAATACCAACACCGCCGCTCGCGCCATGAATCAGAACTGTTTCTCCCGCTCGCGCTCGAGCGTGATGGTGCAGCGCGGTATACGCCGTGCCGTACGGGACCCAGAGTCCAGCGCCTTGGGCGAATGGAATTTTCTCGGGTAGAGGATTCAGCTGCGATTCCAGCGCGATCGTGTACTCCGCATACGCCCCGGAAACCGTCTTTGCGGTATACACGCGGTCACCCGGTTTCACCTGCTTCACCCCTTCACCGACAGATTCGACCGTGCCGGCAGCATCCGAGCCAGGCGTATAGGGAAGTGGCGGCTTGATGGGATAGGTGCCAGCCCGCATGTAGGTGTCATAGGGATTGACTCCCGCCGCGTGAACTCGGACCAGAACTTGTCCTGGGCCGGGTTTGGGAGTGGGGATCTCGTGCAACTGAAGGACTTCAGGACCGCCGAATTGATGAACTTGAATGGCTTTCATTGGTGTATCTCCCAGGCTGAAGAAAACTATCGAGCCTATCGTTCGTGTCTTGCTAGAAATGGTCGTCGTGCAGCAGGGCCTTCTCTGCCTGTAACAATCCGGTGGTCTGAGCCCAGGCCGTGGTCTGCCAATTATCCTTCCCTTTCCCGATCGGAATCCAGGGAGGTAACGACTGGCTCAGGTGAGCGGCCAGCGCATAAACATAGGGCTCATACATCAAGCGCAATTCGGCCAGTTTCTTGTCAGCTTGCGGCGTGGCTAAGAGTTTCATGCCGTGGGAGGCCAAGGTGTCGCGCAACCGGTGCAGGTCCTCCGCGGGCAGTCGATCCTGAGGTAAGGCGCGCGGAGCGGCGCTAAAAACCTGGGCGAGATCAACGATAGCATGCCGCGAAATGGCAAATGTCAGTTCTGCTTGTTTGGCGCAAGCGCCTTCGATGCCCGCTATGGCCAGTGCGCACGTATCCAGAATGGCCGTCAGTGAATTGATCCAGGACTGGTTGTCGTGTTGTGAGCGGAAATAGGCCAGCACAGGATAGGAAAGATGACTTTCTAGCAATTCAGCGCTCCATCGTTCCCAGTCACCGAGGAGATCTGCCAGAGCATCCAGCCCCTCGGGAAATGAGTGGCGACGGAGGAGTTCGCCAGCGGTAGGGGGCGTGCCGGCGCGGGCGTCGAGCAGCGTGATGTTAGTTTCGCGTGTTCCGAACGCACTGTAGATGAAAGGAAGATAGCCGATGATGGCGGCGAGAAACCCAAACCCGAAGCCACTTTCGGCTACCACCAGAAAACGCGCGAGCGTGGAGCGGGGAACCACGTCGCCGAGACCCAAGGTAAAGAACGTGGTGCCGCTTAGATAAAGGTCGGCAGAAATGCTGGGTGTGCTGCCGGAAACGTTGATGGCCGAACCCGCACCGAATTGCATCATCCCAAAGCTGATGACCAGACCCACGGCCCAGACGCCAACCAGGAAAAGCAAGGAGATCGGGCCGTAGAAACCGAGAAACGCTTCGCGGCGTTTTTTGGAAGGGATAATTCGAGCCGCGGCCCTCCAGGTGGTCCACGTCAATTTGTAGTAGAAGCGGGTGAGGCGGAATTTCCGGGTCACCCGTCGCGGAAGAATGATGGCTTCAAAGGCGTCCCAAGCGACAACCAGAAACAAGGCGATGCCTGCGATAAACACACCAGCATTGGGAATCATCCGAAGCATTGTACTCGCTTTGCTAGTTCCAGTCGTACGGCGCGAATCAGGAGACCAGTTGCGCGTTGACGGAAATTTCGGCCTTGTAGAGCTTCGAGACCGGACAGCCGGTTTCCGCGGCCTTTACGGCAGCGTCGAATTTGGCCTTGTCGGCACCGGGAATCTGGGCGACAAGATCAAGGTGGCTCTTGGTAATGCTGAAACCCTCACCTACCTTCTCGAGTGAGATCGTGCAGGTGGTTTCCAGCTTACTGGCGGTCATTCCGGCGCCGCCCAGTTGCGCCGATAGAGCCATCGTGAAGCAGCCGGCATGTGCGGCGGCCAAAAGCTCTTCGGGATTGGTGCCCACACCATTTTCAAAACGGGTATGGAAGGAATATTGTGTCTGTTTCAATGTGCCGCTATCGGTCGAAATGGTGCCCTTGCCAGATTTGAGATCGCCTTGCCACACCGCGGAAGCTTTGCGTTGCATATCGTTCCTCCCAGTTCAATTTGACCGCCATGTTTCTGTGTTGGATTCCGGTAACGCGCCAAAGGGTTCATCGAGCTCGGCAATCCGGTTAGGTACAGGAAATTGTTCCTTCCAGTTTACAGAGTTTCACTCTGTTTATGCCTGCCAACGCGGTATCCTGAGGCATCAAACCACGAAGCGTATTCCATGGCAATCGAACATATTTTTCAAGACGTATCGCACCGTCCTTGGCCACTCCCCACGGGAAACTGGGTGATGGCCCAGCAGTGGCACAATCTCTTGTTCGCGCACTGGCGGGTGCCAGAAGCGCTCCTGTGGCCGCACCTCCCCGCAGAATTGGAAATTGATACCCATGAGGGGCAGGCGTGGCTGGCGGTGGTGCCATTCCTGATGCGTGGGGTACGACTGCGCAATACGCCGGCAGTACCCGGAGCATCGGAGTTCCCGGAGCTTAATGTGCGCACCTATGTGAAACGGGGGGGCAAACCGGGCGTATGGTTTTTCAGCCTGGATGCCGCAAATTCACTAGCCGTGATGGTGGCGCGGGCGTGGTTCCATTTGCCGTATTTTCACGCACGAATGCGCTGCGAAGGAATGTCGGGGTGGACGGAGTTTCAAAGCGAACGAATTCATCGGGGAGCCGACGCCGCCATGTTTAGCGGCAGGTATCGGGGGATGGGAAAAGCTCGTCAAGCGAAAGCCGGGACGCTGGAACATTTTTTAACGGAACGGTACTGCCTGTACAGTTTCACCGCAAAAGGGCAATTGCTACGGGGCGAGATTCATCACCGACCATGGGAATTGCAGTCGGCAGAGGCAGAAATTGCGGATAACTCGATGGCAGCAGTGCTCGCCGCGCCATTGCCAGGTGCGCCGCTGCTGCATTTTTCAAGCCGGCAGGACGTGGTGGTGTGGGCGCCGCGACTGGCGTGAGCTACCACTGGTGAAATACGAAAAACACGGCTAAGGCGATGCACGCGAAGCCCGCGACATAATTCCACTTCAACGGTTCACCGAGGTAGGTGACGGAGAAAACGGAGAAAACGCCGAGGGTGATGACTTCCTGGATGGTCTTTAATTGTGCGGCGGAAAATTCGTAGGAGCCAATCCGGTTTGCCGGAACCTGGAAGCAGTACTCGAAAAAAGCGATTCCCCAGCTGACCACCACGACTTTCCAGAGTGCCACGCCGCGGTATTTGAGGTGGCCTTACCATGCGAAGGTCATGAAGAGGTTGGAAATCGCGAGCAGGATAATGGTGCGCATCGTCGATCGTCGCGCCTACAGCATTCTTGGTGGTTTTTGGACGCAGTTCCGGATAAGCCCGTTACGAAATCTCAAGAAGGTACACAAGCAGGCGTGCAAACTACGGGCTTTTCCCTAGCTCGTGGCAGCTAGCATGTGTTTGAGATGCAACCGCCTGGCTTAGAGGGAGAGTGATACCAGGCCCTGGGGCGTGCCGAGTTCGATCGGGGGAAGCTTGGAGCGATCGATCTTGTTGTAGAGCGTGTCGCGCTCCACGGGGATGCGCCCGGCGGCGCGGATCAGGCGTTCCAGTTCGCTGCGAGGGGTGAACTCCGCCGTGATTGCGCCGGCGTCGTGATAAATCTTTTCTTCGACCACCGTGCCGTCCATGTCGTTGGCGCCAAACCGTAAGGCGATTTGCGCGATGCTCGGCGTGAGCATGATCCAATAAGCCTTGATGTGGTCGAAATTATCGAGCAGCAAGCGAGAGACGGCAATGTTGCGCAGATCGTCGTAGCCTGTTGGCTTGGGGATGTGTGAGAGCGGCGTGTTGTCTGGATGAAAGGCGAGCGGGATGAAGGCCACAAAGCCGTGGGTGTCGTCCTGAGCTTCGCGCAATTTCACCAGGTGATCGACGCGCTCTTCCCTTGTTTCCACGTGACCATAAAGCATGGTGGCGTTTGAGCGCAAGCCGATGCGGTGCGCTTTCTTCGCCATGTTGAGCCACATCTGGCCGCTGACCTTGTGATCGCAGATCAACCGACGCACGCGCGGATGAAAAATTTCTGCGCCACCACCAGGGCAGGAATCCACGCCTGCCTCTTTCATCAGACGAAGTGTTGCGTCTACGGTTATTTTCGTGATGCGCGCGAAATAATGCACTTCCACCATGGTGAAGGCCTTCAGGTGAACGTGCGGATGGCGTTGCTTGAGACCACGTATCAGTTCCAGGAAAAAATCGAAAGGCAAATCGGGATGCAAACCTCCAACGATGTGGAATTCCGTTGCCCCTTCGCGAACGCCTTTTGCCGCGCGCTCGTACATTTCTGTAAGCGTGAAGGTGTAAGCGCCGGGAGAGTCGGGATCGCGGCCAAAGGCGCACAATTTGCAGTGCGCTACACAAACATTGGTCGGATTAATGTGTCGGTTTACGTTGTAGTAGGTGATATCGCCGTGACGCTTTTCGCGGACATGATTGGCCAGCCAGCCGACGGTCAGAAGATCGGGAGTCTCATAGAGCGCTACGCCGTCTTCAAAAGAGAGTCGCTCACCGGCCAGAACTTTGTCGGCCAGAGGCTGCAGCTTTGCGTCCGTGATGGTCAGTTGAGCCACGATTCTCTCTACGGTTTAGATCCTAGATGGCGGCCTGAAGACCGCCCTAGTTACATTGTATCAGGCACGAAGCGCTGCCGTTTTTGTTGAAATTTACAAAATGTTCAAACGCGCCAAACAGCCGCGGCAGCGCCCCAAAACAGCAAAAACAGAATACTAATATAACCGTTCACGGTGAAAAAGGCAGCGTTCAGCTTGCTGAGGTCATTGGCGTGCACCAAGGAATGCTCATAGGCGAGCAGCGTAGCCACGACGATGATGCCGGCCCAGGCGGGCCATGGCAGGCCGAAGCTGAAGGCGAGGCAGCTCAACAGGAGGACGACGCCGACGTGCATGACGCGCGCGATTTGCAGAGCCCGGGCTATGCCGAACCTTTTGGGAATGGAATGGAGGCCCGCTTGCTGGTCGAATTCCACATCCTGGCAGGCGTAGAGCACATCGAAGCCGCCAACCCAAACTGTGACCGCACCGCAGAGGATCAACATGCGCCCATCGAGGCTGCCGGTGATGGCGATCCACGCGGCGGCAGGGGAAATGCCAAGTGCGAAGCCGAGAAAAACGTGCGACCACGACGTGAAGCGCTTGGTGAAGGAATAAAAAAACAGGATGGCGATGGCAACGGGTGCCAACTTCAAGGCGAGCGCATTCAATTGCCACGCGGCGATGAAGAACACCGCAACTGCGAGGAGAGTGAAGGCCCAGGCGAAGGAAACGCTGAGCGCGCCAGTGGCCAGCGCGCGGGTTTTCGTGCGTGGATTTTCCTTGTCGTAGCGGAGATCGGCGATGCGGTTGATGGTCATGGCGGCGGAACGTGCCGCCACCATGGCCACAACAATCCACAACACCTGGTCCAGTCGGGGCCATCCGTGTAACGAAACGCGGGCGGCAAGGAGTGCACCGGTCAGGGCAAACGGTAGCGCGAACACGGAATGTTCGAACTTGATCATTTCAAGGACGGTGCGAATGCGGCTGGCCATCGGTCTCTACGATCCTGATTTCTTCTGTACCGCGCTGCCCGTCCAGCGATGCATGTTTTCTTGCGGGAGGCCGGCCTGCGCCAGGACCCGGCAGGTAAACTGCGTGACCACATCGTCGATCGTTTTCGGAAGATCGTAGAAGGCTGGAATCACCGGCATGATCACCGCACCGGCTTCGTGCGCGCGCAGCATATTTTCGAGATGGATGCGGTTGAAGGGCGTATCGCGGACGCAGAGAATCAGCTTGCGTGCTTCCTTGAGCATGACGTCGGCTGCGCGGCCCACGAGGTCGTCGCTGACGCCATTGGCGATGGCGGACAGAGCTCCCATAGTGCAGGGAATTACGATCATTGCGTCGACGTCGTAGCTGCCCGATGCGATCGTGGCACCGACATCTTTGTTTGAAACGGTTTCAATTTTTCGGGAAACTCGGCCAATGATTCGTGCGGGGAGCTTCTTCAGATCTCCGGAAGTGATCCCGAGCTCTTCCGAGAAAAGACGCTGGCCGGTTTCCGTGACTACCAGGTGAACCCGGCCGACGCGCGAATCTCCTTCGAGCAAGGAGAGAGTTTTCTGCGCGAACAAGGCACCGCTTGCGCCGGTGACGCCCACGGTAATGGTTTTGTCTTTGGCTGGAAGCATGTGTTTTGCGCGGATATGGTCAGTCTCGCAGCGGCCCGGTAGCAAGTCAAGCGTAGGAGGGCCGTCGCGCCAGTGCTAGAATTCCGGTTGGTTCAATGCGATGAAATCGGACGAAATTCTGAAACTTCTGAAACTGGTGGAGAGCGGGGAACTTGCTGCCGGCGCCGCGATGGAACGGATCAAGCATCTGCCGTTTGAAGATATCGGCTTTGCCAAGGTGGATCATCACCGCACCCTGCGCCAGGGCTTTGCCGAGGTGATCTTCGGCAAGGGCAAGACGCCGGCGCAGGTTGCCGAGATCGTGCGCACGATGCTTCGCCACAAGCACACGAAGCACAATGTTCTGGTAACGCGCGCGGACAGAAAAATCTATACGGCGGTGAGCCGCGTTGGCCGCACGGCGAAATTCCACCCGCTGTCGGGCGTAATCACTATTGAGCGCAGCCGCGAAATTACCGGCAAAGGCACGATTTTGGTGGTGGCGGCGGGAACAAGCGATATTCCGGTGGCCGAGGAAGCTGTGCTTACGGCAAAGTTGATGGGTAATCGCGTGGTGGAGATTTACGATGTGGGCGTGGCGGGTATTCATCGTTTGCTCGATCACCGGCCGCAATTGCTCGAAGCGCGCGTGATTATTTGCACAGCAGGAATGGAAGGTGCGTTGCCGAGCGTGGTTGGCGGACTGGTGGGAGTTCCGGTGATCGCGGTGCCGACAAGCACCGGTTATGGCGCAAGCTTCGGGGGAGTTGCTGCATTGCTGGGCATGCTGAATTCCTGCGCTTCGAATGTGACGGTCGTAAATATCGATAATGGATTCGGCGCGGCTTGTGTGGCGTCGTGCATCAACCGGCTTTAATTTTCGCATCTCGAAGCAGGAAGAACGATCAGCTCCACCCGAGGAGTGGCCTTTGGTTTTCAGGGCGATTGCAAGCGGGCTAGAAACGTTGTTGCCCGGTTGCGGCTGGCAGGCGCGTTCGCAAGGATTTCTCGGGTGTCGAGGCTAGAGCGACAGGTTCGGGCGAGTGACCTATACCCCCTACCTGACGCCATCGTCTGGAGAATTATCTCCCTACTTCTTGGCATCTTTCTCTCGAGCAGGTTTGGTCACAGGTCAAGGCCTTAGTAAGACCTTTAGCACACCGGATTTCTGCGCGTAGGCGATGGCTTTCGCGGCTTCTTCTAGCGGGAATGTACGCGAGATCAGCGGCGTGGGATCCACCGCTCCAGAGCGGAGCAGTTCGATGGCCTTGGCAAACGGGCCGCAGCGCGAGCCGACGATGGTAATTTCTTTTACGACAATCGGCCAGGTCTCCACCGTTGCCGCGCCATGAAAGGTGGATTTCAGCAGGAGCGTTCCACGCGGCTCTGTCATTTGTTGCGCGAGGCGTAAGCCGGTGGGAGAGCCAGTGGCTTCTACAACGAGGCGATAGTTTTCCTTCACAGTTTCAAAATCGCTGTCATTGCCGTGCACTTTTCTTGTTTTGATTCCCGCCCGTTTTGCCAGTGCCAATTTCGAATCGTGCTTTCCGTAGAGCTTTACCGCGCATCCGGCAGCCTGCAGGACCATGGCGATGAGTTGTGCGAGTTTTCCGTCGCCGAGAACAGCCGCGGAAGGGAAGCGCCGTATGTTGATTTGGTCGAGAATCTGGCAGGCTGCGGCGAGCGGTTCGATGAACACCGCTTTTTCATCGCTGATGCCAATTGGAATGACGTGGAGATTCCCGAGCGGCAAAGTTAGATATTCCGCGAAAGCGCCATCGTGGCCGACAATGCCCAATACCGTGCGGCGGGCACAGTGGGTATTGAGCCCGCGGTGACAAAACGAGCACACCGGCTTGTAGCCAAGCCCACGGCAGGAAATGTTGATCTCACCGGCAACGCATTTGCCGACCCAGCGTTTTGGGAGTATTTGAGAAATGCCACCCACGCCTACAACTTCGCCGACAAATTCGTGCCCGGGGGTGCCCCGAAAATGGTGATAGCCGCCGAGAATTTCGAGGTCGGTATTGCAGATCCCGGCCAGCCGCACACGAACCAACGCCCAACCAGGGCGCAGTTTTGGCCGGGGTTTTTGCGTAGCCACAAGTTTGCGATCACTGACGTTGAAGGAAAGCATGGCAGGCTTACTTTTCCGTTTTTTCGGGAAGCGCGCGACGCGAGGAGGGGGCGGCCATCCGCTCGAGCAACTCAAATTTCGCTTCGAGTCGTACCAGACGTCGATCCATCTCGGTGCAGGCGTCCAGCAATTGCTTCGACTGCTCCGTCAGGCTGGTGATCCGTTCTTCGAGCAAAATAATACGCTTTAGCGCCAGCAGGGCATCGCGCGCCCAACTCATCGCGACTTCTTCATGGCTTTGAGGCCGCGATGCAGATAGGCGATGGTGTCGTCAAGCCTGGCGATGCTGCGGTCGGCCGATTCGCTGGCCATGCGGGCGAGGGTTTTTAGTTCGTCTTCGGTTTCCATAGGCATTTCGAGATACATGTCCACGGCGTCACGGACTTCCTGCGAGAAAGACTTACCGCGCTTCTTGGCGCGCAGGGTCAAGCGCCGTTTTTGTTTTGGATCGAGATGGATGAGCGCGGTCGCCATGGTTGCCTCCTGCAGCAGACTTATATAACACCTATATCATAACATTGAGCGGCAAATGGCCCTACCGCAGAGCCGCGGCCAGGGATCGGGCCAGCGAAGAGTCCTGTTCCGGAAAAACGGTGCGCAGGTCGACAAGCACATGGTCGTCTGCGATCCTTGCAATTACGGGGACCCCCGTGGGGCCTTGGCGCAGGCGCGCTTCCAATTGCGCAGCGGAATAGCGTTTACTCGCGAGTCGCAGGAGCTTTGTGGGCAACGACTGCGCCGGAGTCGAGCCGCCACCGAGCAGCGAGGTGCCGTTGACGATGGCGATCTGCGCGACATCCGGGGAAAACGAATCGTTGATAGCCAGTGCCAGCCCTTCACTGCGCGCAGTGATTTCCTCGAGAGACAAGCGAATCATGCGCTGCACCGGAACATCATTCCAGGCGGCCTGCAAATAAGCGCGCAGTGTTACTTCAAGCGCCGCAATGGTAAGTTTGTCCACGCGCAGCGCGCGAAACAGCGGATGGCGGCGCACTTTGGCAACTAGCTCTTTTTGCCCGGCAATGATTCCTGCCTGCGGGCCACCCAGAAGCTTGTCGCAACTGAACAAGACGAGAGAGAAATCGGCGGCCATGCTTTCCTGCGCGGTGGGTTCACGGATGCCGTGGGCGGAAAGATCGACAAGGCATCCGGAGCCAAGATCTTCTACTACCGGCAGACCGGCGTGCTGGCCCAGTCGAATCAGTTCGGAGACTTCCGGCTTTTCCGTGAAGCCGGTCACCTGAAAATTCGAAGGATGAACGCGCAGGAGTACGCGTGTTTTTTCGTTGATGGCACTCTCGTAATCCGCGATACGGGTACGATTCGTGGTGCCCACCTCGCGCAGAGTGGCCCCGCTCTGCTCCATGATTTCTGGAATGCGAAAGCCATCGCCAATTTCAATCAGCTCGCCGCGAGAAACGATCACTTCGCCGCCGCACGCCAGGGCGGCCAGTGTGAGCAGAAGCCCGGCGGCACAATTGTTCACGACAATCGCGGCTTCCGCACCCGTCAGCCGCTCTAACAATTGCGAAGTGTGGGAATCACGCTTGCCGCGAGCACCCGCCGGGAGGTTGTACTCCAGATTGGAATAGTGCGTGGCGGTGCGGCGGAATTCCTCGACGACCAGGGGACTCAGCGGGGCGCGGCCAAGATTGGTATGCAGAATCACGCCAGAAGCGTTGATGACAGATTGCAACGAGGGAACGAATTGTCGCGCTACGGCCTCGGCGATTTTCTCTTCGAGCATGGCTGGCTCGAGCAAGCGTTCATCGACTGGATCGGAAGCAGTGAGTTCGCGGCGCAGATCGGCAAGGACTTCGCGAACGGTCGCCACCAGGAAGTTTCTCTCTATCTTGCCGGCGATTCCTAGGAGCCGAGGGCGAAGTAGCACTTCATCCACCGAGGGCACGCGACAGAGCAGGGCCGCTTGTTTTTCGGAGATACCGGATTTCGTGGGTTGGGCCATGGCGTCATTTGAGCACAGCCCCGCACGGCTCGCAATCGCAAGCTGCCCGAAGGGCCAGCCCGCCGTTGTGGTTCCCGATTGTTGATTGGCTATCGCCATTCACCTTCCCGGTTGACGCTGACAAGCGACGCTCCTAGCATGAGAAGTCGCAGGAGTGTCCGCTGATGGCCACCATTGACGAAGAACTGGCGGGATTGGAGCGGGATATTCGCCAGTTGAAGATCGAGTACGACATGTATTTTGGTGGCGGCAGAAAACGTCCTCCCACCGAAATCGAATGGCGCATTGATCAGGTGGTGCGGCGCTACAGCGAACGCGGCGGCGAACTGAAATATAACCAGCGATTCCGCTTCTCGAATCTTTCCCAAACCTACGCAAAGTACAAGGATATGTTCCGAAAGCGGCTGGCACAGCGCGAAGAGGGAAAAGTGCAGCGACATTTTGGCGCGGCGGCCAAAGCCATCGAAGCCGAACGCGCACGCTCTCAGCCGGTCAAGCAGGAAAGTTCGACGGAAGCTACGACCGAGGATGCAAAAGCGTTTCGCATGGTGTGTTCGGAGCCCGAAAAAGAGACCCAGAAGGTGGACCAGCTCTATGAAGCCTTCCTGCAGGCCAAACAGAGCGCCGGCGAAGAGACCGCCAAGTTGACGCGCGCCGGGTTTAATGAGTTTGTCCGCAAGAAGACCAAAGACCTGCAGAAGCAGAAGCAGTGCCGTGACGTGGAGTATGTGGTCGAAGTCGTCGACGGCTCGGTAAAGCTGAAAGCACTCGTGAAGTCCTAGCTGCGCTCGCCATTTTTCCCACAGCCCGCCCACTTCTCCAACTTCACTGCTGCGCGTACACTAGTAGATTCTTTCTACCGGTGGAGGCACTTCATGGCTGTGGAACGAGCGCTGCTCAGCGTATTCGACAAAAAAGGAATCGTAGATTTTGCGCGCCGGCTTGCTGCACGGAAGATAGAAATCCTGTCCACCGGCGGCACAGCGAAGTTGTTGCGCGAGGGAGGCGTCGCGGTTAAAGACGTTTCGGAGTTTACGAGCTGGCCTGAAATGCTGGGTGGGCGCGTCAAAACGCTGCATCCGAAAGTTCATGGCGGTCTGCTGTATCGGCGCAATCATGCGGAAGACGAAAAGCAGGCCAAGGAGCACGGCATCGCGCCCATCGACCTGGTGGTTGTAAATCTGTATCCGTTCGAGGAGACCGCAGCCAAAGCCTATTTGCCCGCGGAAGAGCTGATCGAAAATATTGATATTGGCGGACCGACGATGTTGCGTTCCGCCGCCAAGAATTTTGAAAGTGTCACCGTGGTGACGGACCCCGGCGATTACAGCCGCGTGGCGCAGGAACTCGAAACGAAGGGAACGACCTCGTTGCAGCTGCGGCTGGAGTTGGCGCGCAAGGTGTTTGCGACAACCTCCCGCTACGACGGGTTGATAACCATGGAGCTTGAGCGCCTGGCAGAACAGGCTGGCCGACTGGAAGTTGCGCCCCGTACGAAGCTCCCGGAGCGCGTGCACATTGCCCTGCATCGGAAGCAGGAATTGCGCTACGGAGAAAATCCGCACCAGGCGGCGGCTCTGTACGTTCCTGCCGGACGCGAAGTGGAGGGATTGGCGGCCGCAAAACAACTGCAGGGCAAGGAACTTTCCTACAACAATTACGTCGATCTGGAGGCTGCCCGCAGCCTGGTATCCGAATTCGAACGGCCCGCCGCGGTGATCATCAAGCACAACAATCCGTGCGGCGCGGCCAAGCAAGCCACGCTGGTGGAGGCCTACATCAAGGCCTTCGCGTGCGATCCGGTTTCCGCATTCGGCGGCGTATTGGCCTTCAACCACATTGTCGATGCGGTGACCGCAGCAGAGGTGGTGAAGTTGTTCGTTGAGTGCATCGTTGCCCCGGGATTTGCGGACCGCGCGCAGGAAATTTTTGCGACCAAGAAGAATCTGCGGTTGCTGCAGCTACCGCAGGGAGGGTTGAGCCACGACAAGGAATTGCAGTTGAAGCGCATACTGGGAGGCGTGCTCGTGCAGCAACCGGACCGGGGCTCGCTCGAGGGCCGGGAACTGAAGGTGGTAACCCAGCGTGAGCCAACCAAGGCGGAACTGGGCGATCTAAAGTTTGCCTGGAAGGTCTGCAAGCACGTCAAATCGAATGCTATCGTTTTTGCGAAAGAAGGTGCCACGATGGGACTTGGCGCGGGTCAGATGAGCCGCGTGGATTCGGTGAAAATCGCGGTAATGAAAGCGCAAAAATCGCTGCAAGGCACGGCCGTGGCGTCGGATGCGTTCTTTCCATTCCCAGATGGCGTCGAGGAAGCCGCCAAGGCGGGTGCTACTTGCGTGATTCAACCGGGTGGCTCTGTAAAGGATCCCGAGGTTATCGCCACTGCCGATCGCTTGGGAATGGCCATGGTGTTTACCAGCATGCGGCACTTTTTGCACTGATGGTTTGACATGCAAGCTTGGACACAAAATTTCAGGCGACCATGGCCGAATCTCCCGCCGGGCGCATCTCAAGGGAATGGGGCGTTACCTTTGGAGACGACGCGTTTTTTGGCTTTTGACCACCCCAGGGCCTCATGGGATACTTAACGTTTATGGACTCCCTATGAAACTATTTCGTCCTTTAGCCACTCTAGCCTTCGTTTTTCTGGGCACAGGGCCCCTCCTCGCCCAGAAACCCGCCCTAGAGGCCGAGCGCACACCTGAAAAGATAAGCCCGCGCGCCGAAGCCTATTACAACTTCACGTTGGGCCATGTCTTTGAAATACAGTACGAGCAGACCAGCCAGAGCGAGTACGCAACCCGCGCCATCGAGGCCTACAAGAAGGCTTATTCGATCGATCCGAAGTCGCCGATCATCGGCGAGCGGCTGGCCGAAATGTACTGGAAGGCACAGCGTGTTCACGATGCAGTGGTCGAAGCCAACGAGATTCTGAAACGCGATCCGAACGATTTGCCGACGCACCGCCTGCTGGCGCGGATTTACCTGCGCAGCCTGGGCGATATTAACGGTGGAACCGGCGTGCAGACGGAAGCGGTTGCAAAAGCAATCGCCGAATTCAGTGAAGTGCACCGCTTGGATCCCGGCGACGCGGAATCTTCGCTGTGGCTGGCCCGCCTGTATCGCTTGCACAACGATCCGGAAAAGGCAGAGCAGGTGCTTCGCGGCATGCTGAAGGAAGATCCCGACAACGACGCGGCCATGGAGCAGCTGACCCAGCTGCTGCTCGACCAGAACAAGTCGGCTGAAGCCATCCAGCTGCTAGAGACCATGACCGCGCATTCGCCTTCGCCCACTTTGTACGATCTACTGGGCGACGCCTACACCCAGACAAAGGATTTCGCCAAGGCGGAAGCTGCTTACCGAAAAGCGGTTGATCTTGATCCTTCCGAGTTGACACACCTTCGCGGGCTCGGCCAGACCCTACTGTCGGAAGAAAAATACGCCGATGCTCTCGCCGTTTACCAGAAACTAGCGGATGTCATGCCCGATGATGCCGATGTGTATTTGCGCATCGCCCAGATTTACCGCGAACTGCACCAGTTGGACAAGGCGGAAGAAAATCTTGTCAAGGCGCGGCAGTACGCCCCTGGCAGTCTCGAAGTTATGTACAACGAGGCAATGATTTACGAAGCGCAGGGCCGTTACGAAGACGCCATTAAAGTGCTTTCGGATGCGGTCACCGGCGTGAAAGGTCAGTCCACCGTATTGCCGAACCGGCGGCGTTCTCTGGCCATCCTGTATCAACAGCTCGGGCAGCTTTATCGCGACGCGCAGAATTATCAGGCTGCAATTTATACCTACCAGGAACTTGGCCACCTGGGCGATGAAGAAGATCACCGCGCGCGCATCTTGTTGATGGAGACCTATCGCCAAGCGAAGGATTTGTCCAAGGCATTGCAGATCGGCAAGGACGGGATAGCCAAGTATCCCGCTGACAACTCGATCCGTTCCACGTACGCATTGCTGCTCGGTGAAAATCAACAACCCGACGAAGCCGTCAAGTTGCTGGAAGGCAGCCTGAAGAACAACGCCGCGGATCGCGACGTGTATCTGAACATGGCGCAGATTTACGAGCGCGCCCACAAATACGGCGAAGCCGAACAAATGGCGCGCAAAGCGGAAGCGCTTCCGGGCGATGCTCGCGAAAACGAAATGACCTGGTTTCTGATTGGGGCGATATTCGAACGCCAGAAGCAGTTCGACAAGGCCGAGGAAGAGTTCAAGAAAGTTTTGAACGTGAACCCCAAGAATGCAGCAGCGCTCAACTATTACGGATACATGCTGGCCGACCGCGGTCTGCGACTGGACGAAGCTCGTGAAATGATTCAGCGCGCGCTCGACCAAGAACCCTACAGCGGCGCCTATCTAGACAGCCTCGGGTGGGTGTACTACAAGCAGAATAAGCTTACAGAAGCAGAGACCGCCTTACGCAAGGCCGTAGAGCGGGAATCCCACGATCCTACGATTCGCTCTCATCTCGGCGACGTGTACGCCAAGCAGGGAAGAATGGAGCAAGCCACCATCGAGTGGGAAAAGTCGCTCGCCGAGTGGCACCGCTCCTTGCCCGGCGACGTGGAAAACGATAAAGTCGCGGAACTGGAAAAGAAGTTGGGCCAGGTAAAACACCGGGTGGCTCAAAAAACGCCGCCAACCGACGCAAAACCCTGAGTAAAGAATGAACGAAGTTCGTATTCCTGCGTACGCAAAAGTGAATCTGCGTCTCGAGGTGCTTGGCAAGCGCGCCGATGGCTATCACGAGCTACGCACTATTTTCCAGACGGTCTCGCTGCATGACAATTTGCGGCTCCGTCAGACGCGGCAGTCCGCCATTTCGCTCGCCGTGAGTGGCAACGCGACGCTTTCCGAGGAACCCATGGAGAAAAATCTGGCCTATCGAGCGGTCGAGGCGTTGCGACGCGAACTGAAGGTGCGCTCGGGGGTCGAAATTGGGCTGCAGAAGAAAATCCCTGCAGGAAGGGGGCTCGGGGGCGGGTCAAGCAATGCGGCCGCAGCGCTGCTTGGCTACCTGCGTTTGACCGGAGGGCGCATCGATCCGGTTCGTTTGCTGGCTATCGCCGCAAGCTTGGGAGCCGACGTGCCATTCTTCTTGTTTGGTGGACGGGCTTTGGGGGTAGGAAAGGGCGAAGAGATCTACCCGCTGCCTGATCTACCAACCACTTTTTACCTGATTGTCTCGCCAAGTTCGATTCATGTACCTACGCCGGATGCGTACCGGTGGTTGCATGCCCCGGAAATGGCTTCGTTGACAAAATCTGCGGCAGCCCATAAGCTATATAAGTTCTGTGCTCTGTGCTGGAGCCCGCAGGAAGCATCCCTTTCGAATGATTTCGAGGTGGCTGTGTTTCGACGGCATGCCCGGCTTGGTCAAATCAAGCGGGCGTTACTCCGGATGGGGGCGTCAGAAGCCTTGCTGGCTGGTAGCGGTTCGGCGGTGTTTGGTGTTTTCCCGAGCCCAGTAAAGGCGCGCCGAGCTGCTGTCGGGTTTCCGAACGATCAGGTATTTGTCTGCGAGAGTATCTCTCGAAGCAAGTTTGCGCGTTCTGTGAAGAACGCCATCGTCGGCTGAACTTCAGCATCTCTCCGCTCTGACTCTCATTGATTACAGAACCCGGAATTTCGGGCCAGTACCATTCTTGTCCGTCACCCTAAAACGGTGACCAGGGTGAATGCGGCGTGCACGACGAGCGATTCAAGATTTTTACCGGGACCGCGAATCCGGCTTTGGCCGATTCGATCTGTCATCATTTGAATGTGCCGCTCGGCAAGGCCTTGCTGGGCCGCTTCAGTGACGGCGAGATTTATTTTCAGATACTGGAAAATGTGCGCGGCGCGGATGTGTTTGTCGTGCAACCCTGCTGCTACCCGGTGGACAACCACCTGCTCGAGTTGCTGCTGATGATCGATGCGTTCAAACGCGCGTCGGCTTGGCGAATCACCGCGGTGCTGCCGTATTACTGCTACGCGCGCCAGGACCGCAAGGATAAGCCGCGCGTTCCGATATCCGCGAAGCTTGTAGCGGACTTGCTTGAAACGGCGGGAGCCAGCCGCGCATTAACGCTGGATTTGCACGCACCGCAGATTCAAGGGTATTTCGACGTACCGGTAGATCACTTGTACGGTTCGCCCGTGCTGATCGATCACTTCCGGCAGATGAAATTGCCGGACCTGACCGTGGTTTCGCCGGATGCCGGCGGTGTGGAACGCGCCCGTGCTTTTGCAAAGAAGCTGGATGCGCCACTGGCCATCGTTGACAAACGGCGGGTCGACGTGGATGTCAGCGAAGTAATGCACCTGATCGGAGACGTTCGTGGCCGGAGCACGCTGATTATCGACGACATCATCGATACGGCAGGCACGCTGGTGAAAACGGCCGAAGCACTGCTGCGCGAAGGCGCAACCCAGGTTTATGCCGCCTGCACCCACCCGGTATTTTCCGGGCCGGCTGTAGAGCGCATCAAGAATTCCCGGATTACGGAAGTGGTAGCGACTGATTCCGTGCCACTTTCTGCAGCCGCGAAAGAGTTGAAGAAGATCAGGATTCTAAGCGTTGCCGATTTGCTTGCTCGTGGTATTCGCTCCATTCATGAGGAGACTTCCATCAGCGAGTTGTTTATTTGAGATTCTCCGGCGGTTTCCCTAGCCGGAAGTGATTCCAGGGAAGGAAAGAAGCTATGGCTCAGATCATTGTGGAAGGTGCGCCCCGCGAAACACGGGGCAAAAACGAAGCACGGCGCATGCGCGTGTCAGGAAGAGTGCCCGCGACTCTTTACGGCGGAAAGGGCGAAGCGATTTCGCTTGCCGTGAACACCAAACAGGTCACCGCGATCCTGCGTTCGGAAACCGGTCATAACACCCTGTTCCAGGTGGACCTCGGAGGAAAGCACGAACCGGCCATCGTCAAGGATTGGCAAGTCGATCCGGTCAGCGGCAAATTGCTGCACGTCGATCTATTGCGAATCGCGATGGACGTCCGCATGAAGGTCAAGGTACCGATTCACACGTTTGGCGAACCGGCCGGTGTAAAAGTAGACGGTGGCGTATACGAAGTGGTCACGCGCGAAGTGGAAGTCGAATGCCTGCCCGCGGACATTCCGACCGAGTTCAAGGTCGACATCAGCAGTTTGCGGCTGAATCAGAATTTGCGCGCCAGCGATTTGCCGCTGGATCCGAACAAGATCAAGCTGCTGACCGATCCGGATCGCGTGCTCTCCCACGTGGTGATGTTGCGTGCGGAAGAAGAAAAGCCCGTGGAAGCAGCCGTACCTGGTGCAACACCGGCGGAGCCTGAAGTCATTAAGAAGGGAAAGAAGGAAGTGGAAGGCGAGGAAGGCGAGGAAGTCGCGAAACCGGCCGAGAAGCCCGAGAAGAAGAAGTAATTCTCCTCTACTCGCCTCGCGCAACTCACTATGCGGCTCATCGTTGGCCTTGGCAATCCTGGCCCGGAGTATCAGTGGACGCCGCATAACCTCGGTTTTCTGGCCGTCGACGAGATTGCGAATCGCGCTTCGATCCGCGTGGAGCGGCCCGAAGGCAAGGCTTTGGTAGGACGGGGCAAGTTAGCCGGGGAGGAAGTGCTCCTGGCCAAGCCCCAGACGTATATGAACCTCAGCGGGATTTCCGTAAGGGAATTGCTGGGCAAGTACGAACTGGGGCCCGAATCGCTGCTCGCGCTCTATGACGAGAGGGATCTACCCTGGGGCATGATCCGTATCGGTGAACGGGGCAGCCCGGGGACGCACAACGGGGCCAAGTCCCTCACCAGTGCGGTAGGGACCCAGGAGTTTTCCAGGCTTCGCCTGGGATGCGGGCCCGAGCATCCGGTCAGCGATCTTGCGGCTTATGTACTACGGCCGATGAAGAAAGCGGAACTGGAATCGGCCGCAGAAATGATTGCCGAGGCGGCCGACGCGGTGGAGTTGCTGCTAAGTGTAGGCACGGCCACCGCGATGAATAAGTACAATCGGCGGGTTCCGCCGAAGGAAGAGAAGTAACGGCTAGATACTTGCCGGGTTTCGAGAGTTTACGGATTTACCGGCCCAGCGCCGGGAACAGAAGGAAACGAGGTCATCATGGAAGAGCGTCTGTACGATTTGATCTTCATCGTCCGCCCGGCTACGCCGGAAGAGGAAGTTAAGAAGGTAATCGCGTCGGTCGAGCACGTCTGCGCAGAAAAAGGCGCGAAGATCGAGAAGACCGAGCACTGGGGCACGCGCAAGCTTGCCTACAAGGTGAAGAAGCATCGCGAAGGCATTTACGTGTACCAGCAGATCCGCACCACGCACGGCGACCTGCTGCAGGAAGTGGAACGCCGCCTTGGCGTGCAGGACGCGGTCATCAAGTATCAAGTCGTACGCCTCGACGAAGCCGTGAAGCTGCAGAAGAAGCTGACGCACAAGCGCGAAATCCGCGCCGCGCGCCGTCCGCGCCGTGCCGCTGCCCCCGCACCGGCTGCTCCCCCGGCACCGCCCGCACCGGCTGCCGCTGCGCCAGAAGCCGCACCGGCCAGCTAAGTTTTGCGAACGAGTTTTGCGGATTCGCGCGAAGCATAGGCGCGAGTCCGAAGAGTATTTGCTGCA
Source organism: Candidatus Acidiferrales bacterium (assembly GCA_963741165.1). Lineage (GTDB taxonomy): Bacteria > Acidobacteriota > Terriglobia > Acidiferrales > UBA7541 > Acidiferrum. Next base: position 122,192 of record CAVUHB010000013.1, read on the forward strand.
AAAGCTTCGATGCGAAGGCCCGGAGCTACATGGGAAAGGTAGGAAGGTATGTCAGACGAACAAAAACCAGTACAGGCTGCCGCGCCCTCTGCTCCCCGCGAACATCGCGAGGGTGGTGGCGGAGGCGGTCGCCGTGAAGGTGGCCCCGGCGGCGGACGTCGCGAAGGCGGACCCGGAGGTCCCGGTGGACCCGGGGGTGGGCCAGGTGGCCGGCCTCGTGGCAAGCGCCAGTATTTCCGCAAAAAGAAAGTCTGCAAGTTTTGTGTCGAGAAGATCGATCTGATCGACTACAAGCGCGCGGACATTTTGTCGCAGTTCGTGCAGGAGCGCGGCAAGATTCTGCCACGCCGCATGACCGGAGTCTGCTCGCGCCACCAGCGTTGGCTCGGTGTGGCCATCAAGCGCGCACGCAACATCGCGCTCATGCCGTTCGCCGGCAGTGCGGCGGGAACCCAGGCGCCTCGCGTTGTCGAGGCTCCAAAGGCAACAGCTTAAAAAGGGAGCTAGAGATTCATCATGCAGATCATTCTTCAGGAAGATGTCGATAAGTTGGGAAACCGCGGAGACGTGGTGGCCGTGAAGCCGGGCTACGCCCGGAATTTCCTGTTGCCGAACAAGCTCGCGATTGAAGCGACTCCCGGCAACATGAAAGCACTCGAGCGCATTCGCGGCTCGTTGGCTAAGAAGACCGCCACGGAATTTGATGCCGCCAAGAAGCAGGCCGAGTTGCTCAGCGGCGTGTCGCTGAAGTTCACGCGCAAAACCGGTGAGAACGACCAGCTCTTCGGCTCCGTCACCAATGGCGACATTGCCGATGGGCTGAAGGTGCAAGGCTTCGAGATCGACAAGCGGCAGATTCAGCTGCCGGAGTCGTTGCGCGCGCTTGGAGAATTCCCGGTCACGATCAAGGTCTTCCGCGACATTACCGCCGAAATCAAAGTGCAGGTCGAAAAAGAAGCGTAATCGGAACTAGGGCGGCCCTGCTGCCGCACTCGGGAAGGGGCATGTTCTGGCGTGCCCCTTTTCTAGTTTGCGCCCTCGAATTTCTCTGCCACGGCTTCGATCTCCTCGCGCTTCCACGGCGCGCCCGAAAGATTCGCGATTACGGCAATTACCGTGCGGCTATCTGGGTAAACAATCAGTTGCGAAGTTCCGCCGACGGCTCCTCCCGAGTGTTCATAAACAAGTTTACCCGACGGAGTTTTCTCTATGCCCCACCCTATGCCGTAGCCAGTCTCTTCTCCCGTCCTAGTTTTCTGCGAGGTAAGCATCGTCTGTAAGGACTGCGCATTCAGAATTCCCGGTTGCAACATGGCAGAGCCGAATCTCGTCAAATCTTCGGCTGTGGACAAAAATCCTCCACCGGCCCATTTATAACTGTTGTCGACATACGGAGCGTTTTGAGCGATGCCGTCTTTCGGCAATTCGTAGAAGCGTGATCGCTGCTCAACGATCTGCGTGTTTTGATCGGCAGTGGTATGCGCCAACCCCAGGGGGGTGAACACGTGGCGCTGCATGTACGGGAGGAAATTCTCGCCCGAAGCCGCTTCCATCACCGCGCTGACCAGATTGAAGCCGTAGCTGGAATAGTTGAATTTCGCTCCCGGCGGTGATACCAGCGGATCCTCCTGGAAAATTTTCAGCCCCTCTAGCACACTGCCGTAGTGTTTCTGGATAAGAAATTCGTCGCCCTGGTAATGACGGATCCCGCCGAGGTGCCCCGCAATCATGCGCACGGTGATGACCGCGCCTTTGTCGGGGAATGTGGGTACGTATTTCTGCACCGGTGCGTCCAGATCGACCTTGCCCGCCTGCACAAGTTCCATCAGTCCCACCGCCGTGAGCGGCTTCGATATGCTGGCGATGCGGAATTTCGTGGTTGGCCAGACCGGAACGCGCTGCTCCAGGTCGGCGTAGCCAAATCCTTCCGAGTAGACGATTTTTCCGTCAACAGCAACAGCGAGCGAAATTCCCGGAATGCCGCGAGTGATCCATTCCTTGCCCTGTCGATCCGCGTTCCGTGCTGCCGCAGCATAAGGTGCTGCCGAAACAGTCGCCTGAGGGGCTGCAATCCCCGGGCTTTGTGCACGGGCGGTGCCGCAAACCGTCATTGCCCAGCAGAGCAGCGCAAGAATTGCGGCGAAATATTTCCGCGTCCCGAAAAAATAAATCCTGGAGTTCATCGACTTCTCCTCACCAAAGTTCTGCAGCTGCATCTTCCCACACCTCCCAAAAAGATATTCAACGATTTCCTTCACGATTCACAGGTGGCCTCATTGACGCGCCTTGCGCTTGCGCGGACAATCGGTTCATTATTTGGCGGACAAGGGAACTTGCAAGCGGTAAAACATTTGGACTTGCCGGATTGAGCCCGCCGTGCTTCAATAGCGAAATAAAAGCGAAGACAAAGCGAGGCTCTTTTTCTATCTATGCCTGTCGAATCCACTCTCGAGCGGCCGCTTCCGAGCAACATCGACGCGGAGAAATCCATTCTTGGCGCCATCCTGCTTGATAACAACGTTCTAAACACGGCCATTGAGGCGTTGAAGGCAGAAGACTTCTTCCTTCCGCATCACCGCCACATCTTCACGCAGATGATTGTGCTCGGCGAATCGCAGCGCGCGATTGACTTCGTGACGCTCACGGAGGAATTGCAGCGGCGGGGCGAACTGGAAGCCTCTGGCGGCGCGCCGTATCTGGCGTCGCTGGTCGATGGGTTGCCGCGAGTCAGCAATGTGGAGCACTACGCGCACATCGTAAAAGAAAAGGCGATGTTGCGTAATCTGATTCACGCCACGCACAGCATCCAGCAGCGCGCCATGGAAGGTGAAGCCGGCGCCGACGAAATTCTGGACAACGCCGAATCCAGCATCTTCGCGCTGGCTGAGGACCGCGTCAAAGCCGGGCTGATTTCCATCAAGGACATCGTTCGTGACAATTTCGAGCGGCTGGAAAGGATTTTCCGCGAAGGGAAGAGCGTCACCGGTATTTCCACTGGTTACGGAGAACTCGACAAGCTGCTCTCCGGGTTGCAGCCATCGGAACTGATTATTCTTGCGGCGCGCCCCTCGCAGGGAAAAACCGCCCTGGCGCTCAACCTGGCGGAAAACATCGCGATTCGGGGTGGCTTGCCGGTGGCAGTATTTAGCCTCGAAATGTCGAAGGAGTCGCTGCTGCAACGCCTGGTTGCCTCTGTTGCGCAGATCGATGCCCACAAATTTCGGTCTGGCCACCTCAGCAAGGAAGATTGGCGCCGCATGACGGAATGTCTGGGAAGTATTTCTCAGGCACCCTTGTGGATTGACGACGCGGGTTCCACGAGCGTGCTGGAAATTGGTGCGAAGGCTCGACGCCTGAAGCGCGACAAGGGCTTGTCGCTGCTCGTTGTGGACTATCTGCAGCTGATCACCGGTCGAGGCCGCTTCAATTCGCGTCAAGAAGAAGTTTCCAGTATTTCGCGCGGCTTGAAGGGGCTCGCCAAAGAGCTGCAGATTCCGGTGCTGGTGCTTAGCCAGCTTACCCGTGCCCCCGAACGCGAAGAGCGCGGCCCTCAACTTTCCGACCTTCGCGAATCGGGCGCCATTGAGCAGGATGCCGACGTGGTCATGTTCATCTACCGCCCGAATTTCTTCAATCTGAATGCCACTCCGGAAGAACGAGAGATGGCCGACATCCAGATCGCCAAGCAGCGCAATGGACCGACCGACAAAGTGAAATTCGTGTTTCGCAGCCGCTTGACGCGTTTCGAGGAAGCGGCGCCGGATGCGTTCTCGCAATTCGCCGGTGGCGAGCCGATGTAGTCTGTCGGGCACAGCGTGTCTGGCGGTCCACAGCTCTCTCTCAGCCCCTCAACCCGGAAATTTCGGTGGCTGTTTCCTGCCCCCCTAACTACTTCATATGAAATAACTTGCGTGGCTGCCTGTGGATCCCGCGGCTCGAACGGCTTGGCGGAGGGATTGCTCCTCTTCCTGGCGTTGTCATTCTCGTCGCAAGCCTTGCGGCTTTTTCAAGGTTCGGCTGGAATGTCGTAAACTAGTTTTTCAGGGAAATTCATGGCCAGCAGGAAAAAAAATCCAACCGAATTTATTGGTCGTCCCGTGTGGGCGGAAGTATCACTGCCTGCGCTCGCCCACAATTTCCGGGCGATCCGCGAGTACGTAAATCCGCCAACAGAAAAAAGAAAAACGCCTCGCAAGGTTCTATGCATCGTCAAAGGAAATGGTTACGGCCACGGCGGTCCGCAAGTTGCCAAGGCACTGGAAAAGTTTGGGTCGGATTGCTTTGGGGTGGCTTCGGCTGGGGAAGGCATGGAGCTGCGTAAGTTCGGTGTTCGCGCGCCGATTCTGGTGCTGGGCGGATTCTGGCCGGGTGAAGAAAACAATCTGCTGCACTACGAACTGACGCCTGCCATTCATCGCTGCGAACAACTCGCCGGCTTTGAAGCCGCAGCGGCAAAAATGCGCAAACGGAACGTGCCTATCCACCTGAAAATGGATACGGGCATGAACCGGCTAGGCATATTGCCAAAGGACATGGAGTGCTTTGCGAGGCAGTATGCGAACTGCCCGCACCTGAACTTGGATGGGGTTTTCACCCACTTTGCGTCTTCGGAAGTTCTGACGGATTCACCCACCGGCCGACAGACGGCCGAGCAGCTGGAACGCTTGCATGGCGCAGTCGAGCGCCTGCGCGCGATGCGCATCGATCCCGGCATCATTCATTTCGCAAACAGCGCCGCAATCGCCGCGCGGCCGGAAACCTGGGCAGACATGGTACGCCCGGGTGCAATTCTCTACGGTTATCACCCGGGTTTCGACCCTATGGAGCGCCGCCAGGAGTTTGAAGCAAAGCTCAAGCTCCGTCCGGTGATGACCCTACGTACGCGTATTATCAACATACGCTCCGTGGCGGAAGGGGAAGGCGTCGGCTACAACGCCAGTTGGATACCGAAGCGGCCCTCGCGGATCGCCGTCATTGCCGCGGGCTATCACGATGGTGTGCACCGGTCACTAGGCAATCGCGGCCAGTTCGCCATTCGCGGCCATTTGGCGCCGATCGTTGGAATCGTCTCGATGGATGTGACCATGCTCGACGTTACCGATGTTCCGGACCTCGTGGTCGGCGATGTAGCCACCCTCTATGGCGAAGATGGCGATCACGTTTATCCCGCAAACGTCATCGCGCGCAGTATCGGCACCGTGACTTCAGACCTTCTGAGCGGCATGGGACCGCGGGTGCCGCGTATCTATCTTTCCTGAAACGCCTCATTCAAAAGCCGCTTGCGGCGGATTCGTATTTTGTTTCAGTCTCTCTGAAGTAGCACTTGACGAACTATATAATTCGAGAGTATACAAGCGGCCTCATACCTTGCTTCCGCACGAGAGGCAATCTCCCGCGTAGCTATCTCAGCCCTCGTGGCAGTCGGCAGACTCAGGTTTCTTGGGGGAGTCATGAGCGAACCAGCATTTAATTCGCGAACCAGAGAAGGTGGCGTTGCAGGTGTCGCCACCAGCCGTTCCTCGCGATTCCTTGGACAGGACTGGGATTTCTGGGCCGTTCGGCTAGCGCTGATCAGCGCCACCGTGGTTTTGTGTTACACGCTCGGCCCGTTTGGATTCCACGGGCTGCCCTCGGCCGGCCTGGGCTTCCTTGTAGCCATGGTCATTCTACTGGCCGAGCTCCGAATGCGTCGCGCGGAGATCAGCGGGCTGGTGGGGGGATCCGTAGGCGCTGTTCTCGGTCTCCTCTCGGCACTCCTGATTACCATGGTTATTTCTCGCACCACGGAGCCTGAACCCACCAAGACATTTTTCGAATTCACGTCCTTATTCGCTCTCGGTTATCTCGGCCTCGTAGTTGGTTCCCGTAAAGCACAAGATTTTCGGCACATCCCGCTTCCTCGCTCTGTAGAAATACCGACTTCCGGTGCGTCACCGATGAAACTTCTCGATACCAGCGTATTGATCGACGGTCGCATCGCTGACGTTTGTGATACACATTTTCTCGATGGCACTCTGGGAGTACCGCGGTTCGTACTCCACGAATTGCAGTTGGTTGCGGATTCTTCGGATACCTTGAAGCGCCAGCGCGGCCGTCGAGGCCTGGAAGTGTTGCAGCGTATGCAGAAGATGCCGGGCCTCGAGATTCGGGTACTGGAAGACGATATCCAGGGCGGTTCTGGTGTGGACCAGAAGCTGATGGAGTTGGCGCGACGAAGCTCGTCCAAGATTGTCACCACCGATTTCAATCTGAATAAAGTCGCGCGCGTACAGGGTATTCCCGTTTTGAACGTCAATGAACTGGCGAATGCCATGAAACCCGTGGTATTGCCCGGCGAATCGATGCGCGTACTGATCCTTCGGGAGGGCAAGGAAGCCACACAGGGTGTTGCCTATCTTGATGACGGGACGATGGTGGTCGTCGATGGCGCGCGCCGTTTGATTAATCGCACTGTCGACATACTCGTGACTTCCGTCCACCAAACACCTGCCGGCAAGATGATCTTTGGCCGACTCGATGACCGTTCCGATGCATCCGGAGTGCGCGGCGTCGCAACCACTGCTGCTTCCCTGGACGCCACCCCCTCCTCAAACGGAACTGGCAATGGCCACACAAACGGGAATGGCCAGGATCGCAACGATCCCCTGCTGCGAGTCGATGCTCCAGTTCGCGCGCCCTTGACGGGGCACGAGCCCAGGTAGGCTTCCTAAACTCCTCCCGCCGTCGACTGCCCTACCGAAGGGCTTAAAAACTGGACAAACGGACCGTACCTTGCCGGCAAGGCGCGGGAACCTTTTTGCTTCCGCTCGGGAATAACCAGTGGGGAATGAAGTTAGTTGATTTGTGCTTGCTAGTAGCCGTCTGGTGCATCGGAATCCCAAGGAGAGCGCTACTACTTGATGGGCCGGAGGATAAGAAAGTCCAAAACTACGCGCGGAATTCAATTTCGTGAAGCAGTTCTGGCTGCACGAGAGTTGTGCAATCTCGCTCTACTTCTCATGGTCGCGCTGTTGCTGCTGACGGATTTGCCGGCGGGCGGCCAACAGAGTGCGCCCATCACCCTAAATGTGAATGCGGTCAACCTGCTGGCCACGGTGCGCGACAAGCACGGCAACATTATTTCCAATTTGGCCAAAGATGATTTCGTTCTCGATCAGGACGGCAAGCCGCAAGCGATTGCGTATTTCGCGAAAGAATCCGATCTCCCGTTGACCCTTGGCCTGCTCGTCGACACCAGCATGAGCCAGAGACGCGTTCTCGATCAGGAACGCGTTGCTAGCCATTCTTTTCTGGATCGCATTTTGCGAGAGGACAAAGACAAAGCGTTTGTCATTCAATTTGACAGGGAAGTGGAGCTACTGCAGGACCTCACGTTGTCGCGTCAAAAATTGCAGGCGGCCATTGACCACATCAGCGCGCCGGAATTTGCGCAACGTGGCCCGAGTGGCCCACCAGGCAGTGCTGGCGGTACTGGGGGCAGCCATGGGGGCCGCGGCACACACGGCGGCGGCACGCTGCTCTACGATGCCGTATTTCTTGCCTCGGACGAACTGATGCAGAAGCAGCAAGGACGCAAAGCGCTCATCATCCTCACCGATGGCGTTGACCACGGCAGCAAAGAAACTTTGGCTCTGGCGATTGAGACCGCGCAGCGTGCGGATACCCTGGTCTACTCGATTCTGTTTGCCGATAAGGAAGGCTACGGAGGTTCAGGAGGATTTGGCGGCCCCCACAGGGGCGGGATGGGCGGACATGGAGGAGGGTACCCGCGACGCACGGAAGCATCTCGTCCCGACGGGAAAAAAGTTCTTGAGCAGATGTCCCGAGCCAGTGGTGGACGCTTGTTTGAAGTTTCCAAAAAGGAGCCCATCGACAAGATCTACGCGGCTATCGATGAAGAGTTGCGAAACCAATACGTCATTGGATATACACCCGAAAAGTCGGATGCCACCGTCGGTTATCACAAACTGCAAATTGTGGTGAAGCAGAAGGACATGATTGTACAGACCCGCGACGGCTTTTATCTGGACCGCTGAAATGCTTTTCGGAAAATGAGCTTCCGGCGGATTCCGAATCTCGTAACTATTCCTCTGGTTAGTTTCTGAGAAGCCCGGTACGATAATCGGTTGTCTCGGAGACTGCCGTGAATAAGAAATTAAACAGTTGCCACACCGCATACCTCGCTCCGCAATTCCTGCTTCTCGCCCTCGCTCTGTTGACTCCGCTGCTCGCCTTCGCTCAGGCATCAGGGCACCAGCCGCCCGATGAACAAGTCATACGCCAACGCGTCGATGCTTTGTTGAAAGAGATGACGCTTGAGGAAAAAATCGGCCAGCTCAATCAACTCTTCAAATTCGCGCCCAACAAAAACATTGATGAAGCTGTAGCGAAAGGGCAGTTGGGCTCATTGCTGTTTGTCACCGATCCCGCGGAAATCAACCGGTTGCAGCATCTTGCCGTCGAGCAGACGCGAATGCACATTCCGTTGATCTTTGGGTTCGACGTGATCCACGGATTCCGAACCATTTTCCCCGTTCCCATTGCCATGGCCGCTTCGTGGGATCCCGCAATGGTTACCCGATCACAGACGATCGCCGCACGGGAGGCACGTTCGGTCGGCATTGGCTGGTCGTTTGCGCCGATGCTGGACATCGCACGCGACCCGCGTTGGGGCCGCATCGTGGAAGGTGCTGGCGAAGATCCTTACCTTGGCTCGGCAATCGCCGCCGCGCAGGTTCGCGGTTTCCAGGGAGACTATATCGGCGCAAGCGATCACGTTCTGGCATGCATGAAGCACTTTGCCGGGTATGGCGCGGCCGAGGGTGGCCGCGATTACGATGGTTCCAACATTCCCGAATCGCAAATGTACAACGTCTACCTTCCACCATTTCACTCCGCCGTGAAAGCAGGAATCGGCTCGGCCATGAGCGCATACATGGACCTGAACGATGTGCCGGCTACGGGCAATCGCTGGCTGCTTCACGACGTTCTGCGCGATCAGTGGCAGTTTAAGGGCTTCGTGGTGAGCGACGCGAACTCTGTGAAAAGTCTGCACAATCACGGGTACGCGAAAGATATTCCGGAAGCCGGGCTGCTCGCATTTAAAGCGGGCGTGAACATGGAAATGGCCATCGAGTTTACGGCCTTCTCGCGAGGCCTTGCTGCGGCGGTACGGAGCGGTCAGATTAGCGCCGAAGAGATTGCGGCGGCGGTTCGTCCGATCCTCGAGATGAAGCTTCGCCTCGGCTTGTTTGAGCATCCTTATGTGGACCTGGCCCGCTCGCAACAGGTTCTTGCCACGCCCGAGCATCGCACTGCTTCGCGTCTTGCGGCCGAGCGCACTGCCGTACTTTTGCGCAACGAAAGCAGCCTCCTGCCCCTCCAGAAGGGTGCCTACAAGAACATCGCTGTGGTTGGCCCGCTTGCCGATTCGCAGCGAGATATTCTCGGTTCCTGGGTCTTTCAGCACAACCTCGAGGAAACTGTCACCGTCCTCGGGGGGTTACGCGAAAAACTAGGATCTGAGGCAAAACTCAATTACGCGCCCGGAGTGCAGATCCGCCGCGTGTTTCCTTCCTTCTTTGACGAATTCTTTCATACCACTCCGGTAGCTGACTGGAGTCCGCTACAAGCCAGGGAAGAAATGGCCAAAGCCGTTAACTTGGCGAAATCCTCCGAACTCACGGTTCTTGTACTCGGCGAAGCGCAGGACATGAGTGGCGAAGGTGCGTCGCGCGAATCGCTTGATCTTCCAGGTGAGGAAGAGCAGTTGCTTGAAGCCGTGGTCGCGACCGGAAAGCCCGTCGTGCTGGTGTTGCTGAACGGGCGCCCGCTAAACATCAAGTGGGCTGCAGCGCACGTTCCGGCAATTCTCGAAGCTTGGTACCCCGGCACGCAGGGTGGCAACGCGATTGCCAATCTGCTGTTTGGAGACGCTGTTCCCGGTGGCAAGTTGCCGCTGACCTGGCCGCGCGATGTTGGCCAAGTACCGATTTTTTACGCCCACAACACCACGCAGGCTCCGCAAAACCAGGGCAAGCGTTATTGGGATGAAGAGAGTACCCCGCTTTATCCGTTCGGCTACGGTCTCAGTTATTCCACGTTTCGCTTCTCGAACCTGAAATTGAGCCACTCGCAGATCAAACCAGGTGAGACGATCGATGTCAGCTTCGAGGTCGAAAACACGGGAGATTCTTCCGCGGATGAAGTCGCCCAGCTCTATATCCATCAAGGGTCGGGCAGCGCCTCGCGCCCGGTGCGTGAACTCAAGGGGTTTGAGCGAATTACCCTGCCTGCACACGCGAGCAAGACGCTCCGCATGTCGCTTGGGAAAGACGAACTTGGCTACTGGAGTAGTTCGAGAAAAGATTGGGTAACGGAGTCTGCCACCTTTGACGTCTGGGTCGGGGCCAATGCCGACGCCTCGCTGCACAGCAACTTCGTCGTAGCACCGTGAAAAAGGGTTAGCCGGTTGGCGGCGACGCGACGCTCGACAGTAGTTGAATGGCGACGCCCCGCTGGCCGTCGCCGAGCAACTCCACGCGAATGACCTGGCCGAGGTACTCGTGGTCGCCGGGATCGGCGGGCGAATGAAAAGGTAGGGTGACAAAAAGTCGCATACCTTCCTTGTAGGTCTGCCGCTGGCTCAAGAAATAAAAACCTTCGCGCGAGACATTTTTGGTCGTTCCCATTTCCTCAAAGGATTCGATGTGCGGATCCGTCGGGCGCAGCAGGAACGATTGACCGATCTTGATGCGACGGTTGCGGCGGCGATTCGGTTGGTGGGAGTCCTGCATATGCCCATCAGAACATAACTTGTCGGGAGGCGAGGCAGGCATGTGTTCAATGGAATAGCATTTGCCGGAAGTGCCAGAGCGAGAGCCCGGGCAATTTTCTTCCTGACTGCGCTTGAGGTAAACTTCCTGTCTGGGACCCGCGCTCTGGCCGTGCTCGCTTCGGTTCAGCCGGATTATTCCTAACTTATGACTAATATTGTAGCCATTCTTCCCGCTGCAGGTCTGGGCACTCGCATGGGTGCCGGTGCGCCAAAGCAATTTCTGGAACTCGATGGCGTGCCCATTTTGATCTTGACGCTTCGCCGCATTGCCGCGTGCCGGCTAGTGACCAGTATTATTGTCGCGACGCGCGCGGACGAGATCGAGCGCCTCGAAACCCTGGTTCGCAAAGAGAAATTCAACCAGCCTGTGAGCGTCGTGAAGGGCGGCGATACCCGTCAGGATTCCGTGGGCCAGGCGCTGCTGAAGGTTCCTGCCGACGCCGACCTGATCCTGGTTCACGACGCGGTGCGACCATTCGTGACCGTCGACCAGATTACGCGGGTAATTGAAGAAGCGCGCCGCTGCAAAGCCGCCATCCTTGGCATCCCGGCGATGGATACGGTGAAGGAAGTGAAGCGTGCCAGCCTGCCTGAAGATGTTGCGTTGATCACCGCGACGGTTCCGCGCGAACGCGTTGTTCTGGCGCAGACTCCACAAGTTTTCGATGCGAAACTCTTGAAGGAAGCTTTCGCGCAGGCGATGGCGGAAGGTGTGAACGCCTCCGACGAATCCGGTCTGATTGAGAAGATTGGCCACGACGTGCATGTGGTGCTCGGCGCCGAGCGCAATATCAAGATCACCAAGCCTTCCGATATGGACCTTGCCCGCTTCTATCTCCTGTCCGAGCAGAAAAAAACATGAGCGTTCGTTGCGGGATTGGCTACGACCTGCATCGGCTGGCCGAAGGCTGCAAGCTGATCGTTGGCGGCGTGGAAATCCCCTTCGAGAAGGGCCCGGTAGGACACTCGGATGGCGACGTTGTGGCGCATGCCATGGTAGATGCGCTGCTCGGTGCCGCAGGTCTCGGCGATATTGGAACGCACTTTCCCGATAACGATCCCAAATGGAAGGGCGCAAACAGCCTGTTGTTCCTTGCGCACGCCCGGAAATTGCTCGAGGAGCAGAAATTCGCGATCGAGCACATCGATGTGGTTGTAATTCTGGAACGGCCGAAGCTTGGACCGTATTTTCCGAAGATGCGAGAAGTCCTGGCCAGCTCGCTCGACTTGCCCGCCAATAAAGTTCACCTCAAAGCGAAAACGAACGAAGGTGTGGATGCCGTTGGCCGAGGCGAAGCCATCGCCGCGCACGTCGTCGCTACACTCTCCGTTCGCTAACCGCTAAACTCGCGTCATGCGTCCAACAGAACGAGCTGATCGGCAGCCACGGCCAAATCCATTCACTGGCGACGTGGTCATTTCGCTTTTGCAGGAATATCACTGGCTCAAGGAGCCGCCATCGCCGGTGCTGACGGCGTGGGCCGATCAGGCGGCGTCACTTCTGGGCCATTATGCCGCTGATCGTGACGCACTTGCCGCGATTCTCCGTCTCATCTTTGCTTACGATGCCGCACAAATCATGCAACAGACCGACTCTCACGCCGTGCTCGCACGTCACGGAGCGCGCGATGTGATTCGCCATCTGGCGCTGCATTTACTTGAAACCCCTCGCTTGACTTCCGACCGCTTTAAGCAACTCGTCAATCAATTGAAAGGAGAACTCCATCTCAGCAGCCGGGATCTGTTTCACCCGATTCGTCTCGCACTCACCGGCCATTCCGGTGAGGGTGAACTCGATCGCATTATCCTGCTGCTCGACGAAGCTGCAATGCTGCCCTTCTCCGTTCCTGTGAAGTCCACGCGCACCCGTGTAATGGAGTTCTGCGCCGCGATGGACTGAACTATTTTCTGCCACCGCTGTTTTTACTGACAATGCACACTCCCGACGGTAAACTTTAGGAACATGGATCGAATCACAGGTATTCATGCGGTTCGCGAAGCACTGGAAGCTGGCAGCGCGTTCGACCGTATTCTCATCGCAAAGGGCAGGCAGGACACACGCGTCGAAGATATTGTCCAGCTCGCGCGTGGTAGAGGGATCGCCGTTCGCTTTGAAGATCGTGGCCAGCTCGATCGGCTGGCGAATACGCGCGATCACCAGGGCGTGGTCGCGATGGTAGCGGCCCGCGCGGCGGCCACATTGGAACTGATCATCGAAGCCGCTAATCAATCGAAGGGCCAACAGGGGCTCATCGTACTCCTCGATGGCGTAGAAGATCCGCACAATCTGGGGGCTGTGGTGCGCACGGCACTGGCCGCGGGAGCGCACGGCGTCGTCATCCCCGAGCGCAGAGCCGCCGGCCTCACGGATACCGTCTCGCGAGCTTCCGCCGGGGCGTTAGCACATCTTCCCGTTGCGAGAGTCACTAACCTGGTGCGCGCGATGGAAGATCTAAAGGAAGCAGGATACTGGATGGTGGGGCTCGACGAGGAGGGCGAAAAGAAATACACCGAAGTGGACTACACATCGCCGACAGGCATCGTGATGGGCAGCGAAGGCAAGGGCCTGCACGAACTCACGCGGAAGCGCTGTGATTTTCTAGTGTCGCTGCCAACCACGGGACCCGTGAGGTCGCTGAACGTTTCCGTAGCCACGGGCGTGGTACTGTTTGAAGCACTGCGCCAGCGACATGCCCGCCACTCGATCTCTCCGGGGATCTCCAGAAAAATCCTCCCGGAAGATTAGTTGGCTGTTTCAAAGTTAGCGACTGCCTCAGATGGCCTTGGGCGCGGGGGAAAAAGCTAGCTGTCGTACCGCAGTTCCGAGAACACGTCCAGACCGGACAGTTTGTCGCGGCCCTTCAGGAAATTCAATTCCACGGCAAATGCCGCGCCAGTGACCGTTCCGCCAAGCGAGCGAATCAATTGCACCGCCGCTGCGGCCGTTCCGCCGGTTGCCAGCAGGTCGTCGCACAGCAGCACGCGCTGCCCTCGTTGTACCGCGTCTTCGTGGAGTTCCAAGGTGTCGGTTCCGTATTCCAGCGCATAGGAAACGCTGGCCGTTTTGGCTGGCAATTTCTTCGGTTTGCGCACAGGTACAAATCCAGCCTTCAGGCGGTAGGCCATCGCCGGCGCAAAAATAAAGCCGCGTGCCTCGATGCCTGCCACCAGGTCGACCTGTTGGTGCTTGCAGTGTTCATACATCCGGTCAATCAAAGTCGCGAATCCGTTTTTATCCTTGAGCAGCGTCGTCAGGTCGTAGAACAAAATTCCAGGTTTGGGATAATCCGGCACTTCGCGAATCAACTTCTTCAAATCATCCATGCGTGCTGCTCCTCGTCAGAGTGTGTACTCGACCGTAAAATGATCCGAATAGTGTACGTCCACGATTGCAGGTTCTTCGATTACATCCGTAACCAGCGCCATCATGGGCCCTTTTTTCAACTCTTTGCCAAGTTGCCGCAATTGTTCAGCGGTTCCCATGGCAAACACTTCCACGCGGCCGTCTTGGCGGTTACGAACGTAACCGTGAAGCCCCCATTCTTCCGCTGCCCGCTGGGCAAAAAACCGGTATCCGACGCCCTGGACGCGTCCAGAAACAAAAAACCGTTTCGCCTGGGTAGCTTCTTTCTTCATGTCCCAAATTTCCAAGTTTAACAGAGACCCTCGCGTTTCATCCAAATCATCGCGCCCCGCGCCTGCTTTGCGCTACACTTTCCAAACGATCGCAGGCGGCGCACAATAGCCCTTCCCGCATCAGATTGATGGTATGAGCGGCCCTTCCCAATCCGTCGTGTCGTCTGACCTAAATAAAGTATTCCTTCCCGCGTTGTTGCTTTGTCTGTTTGCTTCGGCCAGAGGTCTGGCGCAGGAGCAGGCTCCGGGACCGTTGACTCCTCCACCCGAGCACAGCGTGCGCCGCGTCGTTGGTGTGGAAGCCGAGGCAGCTCCGCCATCGCTTCCGCCTGTGCAGATCATCAAAGCATTTACGCAAAAAGAGGAGGAGTATCTGGCGGCACGTTCTCAGTACTCTTATCGCAAAACCATACGCATTCAGGAATACGCCCCCGATGGTTCGCCCGCTGGAGAATATTCGGCCACTTATGATGCTGCACGCACCAGCGACGGCAAAATCTATGAAAAGGCCGTTGCCGCACCGCAATCCACACTAGAATATCTCCAGCTTGAACCTGATGAGGTGCAGCAACTGTTCCGCATTCCTGCCTATCCGGTAGTGGCCAGCCAGCTCTCGAAATACAACCTGCAATTCCTCGGAACGGAAAAAGTCGATGAAGTGGAATGCTATATTTTCCAGGTTAACCCCAAGATCCTGGATCGCCAGCACCCTTATTTCGACGGGATCGTGTGGGTGGACCAAAAATATCTGGAAGTGGTGAAAACTTACGGCAAGTGGATCACCGATCTTGGGGACGTGCACCCGCCCAATCTGCCGTTCTCGATGTTTGAGACATACCGCGAAAATGTGGAGGGGAAATACTGGTTTCCCAATTACACGCGTGCGGAAAGCTTTGTAAAGTTGAAAGACCGCAACATTCCGATACGTTTCACAGTGAAGTGGACCAACTTCAAGCCCTTTGGCCCTGTCGCTCCTCTACCACAAACCGCACCCGCCGCACCCACCAAGCCGTAAACTACTTTCGTTTTACCGTGGGCAGCGTTTCAAGTAACACCGGCAGCTCCCGAATTGTTTCCAGCAAGAAGTCCGGCTTAGCATCGCGCAAGCGCTTTTCGGTCGGAAATGGTCCCAGCACGGCAATCGCGCGCACGCCCGCTCCTTGAGACATCGCCAGGTCTTCCGGCGTGTCGCCCACGTACACGCACTCTCCTGCTGCTAGTTTCATTTTTGCCAGTACCGCCTGTAGTGGCCCGGGGTCCGGCTTGTTCCGCTCTGTCTCTCCGCCGCAGACCCTTGCGCGAAACGTTCGAAGCAATGCAAATTCGCGTAGTTGTCCTTCCACACGTTCGCGGTCGCCGCTCGTCACGAGCCCAAGGCGATAGAGCCGCTTCAGTTGCTCGAGCACGGCCTTCGCACCGGTCATCAGCGTGGGTCGGTGCTCGGCATAGGCCGTCCGCCAGAGTTTGTCAGCTTCCATCCATCGTGTTTCCGGAATGCCCGCTGCTCGGTAGACGTTGTACCAGTCGGGCGAATAATGTTGATTAAGCTCGCGCATCCCCCAAGGGATACCAAGTTCGCGGAACATGGCCAGGTAGGCTTGCGAATCGGCGTGATAGGAATCCAGCAGTGTGCCGTCCCAGTCGAAAATGACGGCAGCTAATTTCTGTTTTCTAGGCACAAGAAAAGAGTAACAGAATCTTTCGTAGGATGAATTTGCTCCCGATGAGCAGGGCGGGGAGCGCGCAGACTAATCCGCGCTGAAGCGCACGGGAATGTTGTCGTCGCGGTCGAACGCAAAATCATCGAAGCTCGCGGCAACGCCAAACCAGCCCGGCATATTGGCAGCTTCCGTGCGGCAAATTCTAGCGCGAGAGGAAACAACCACGTTCCCATAGCCCAGCGGGCGTGAAACCAGAACGATGTCCAATTCAATCGTGGCGCCAATCACCAAGGCTTTGGGGCAGAGAAAATATACACCGGAAGAACTAATGTCTCGAGTCACCAGCGAAACAGGGAACTGCTCGAGAATTCCGCCAATGCTCCGCAGCTTCAGCGGCAGCTTCAAAGCCGCGCGGGGACATTCGCGCTGTTCCAGATGCACTCCGACCGCGTGCGTGGGCACGCGTACGAACCGGCGCGGTTGCCGTGTGCGCAACAACGGCATCACGCGCAAAGCGGGGACTTTCGGTTGGGGAGGCGGAACAGGATAGGCAGGAGCCGCTTCGGTCTTGCTTGCGGGCTCTGGTTGCGAAGCTGAATTTTTCCAAACTAAAACTGGATTGGCACTCATCTCACCCCTCAGAGAGATGAATCGAGTAATAGGGCGGAAGCTATGTACTCCTATTACCTTCTAAATATGAAATCCCGGAAACAAGTTGGGGTGCCAAAATGCCACTTCCGAGCAGTACTGTCAACGTGTCGAAATCACCCCAAGTGTCCTAAAGTCAAACACTTAGGTCTAGTACCCAATTACCGGGGGTGTTAGGAACCGCTTCTCCCACCTCTTGTGAGGCGGTTCCCACCGTTCTTTTTAATCCTTCGTAGCGACAATATGGCGCTTCCCCTTTTTCGCTTCCTTGCTATCGTTTAGTAGCGCTCCATGAGTTCCCCCACCACGACGCAAATCCAAACAGCAACCACTTCCATCGGCACGCCACAACACGTTCCCGCCGATGCACGACTGATCTACCTCGCTTATGCGGCAGTCTATGTCATCTGGGGCTCCACGTATTTTGCCATCAGCATCGGTATCGAATCCATACCAGCATTGCTGGTGCCCGCCTTCCGTCATCTTTTAGTTGGCTTGATCTTCTATCCCCTGTTTCGCTATATCAGCAAGGAAAAGCCAACGTTTTCTCAATGGGTCACCTGCAGCGTCACAGGCGTGCTCCTGCTGGCGGTCGGCAATGGCACAGTTTCCTGGGCCGAGAAGTTTGTGCCCTCGGGCATTGCGGCACTTCTGGTGGCCACCGTGTCGTTGTGGATGGTTCTGATCGATTGGCTGCGTCCTGGAGGCATACGGCCTGCTCCGCGAGTATTTGTAGGCATCTTCCTTGGTTTCGCCGGACTTGTGCTGCTGGTGGGACCCAAAAATCTCGGGGGTTCCGATCGCGTCAGTCCGCTCGGGACCCTGGTGCTTGTGATGGCGTCTTTTGCCTGGGCCTCCGGCTCCATCTACTCGAGACATCACCCTTTACCCCGTTCCCCCCTGCTGGGAGTCGCGATGCAGTGTCTGGCGGGCGGGGTCGCACTCTTGCTGACCGCCTTCCTCAGTCGAGAGTTTCAAAGCTTTCATTTGGCGCAAATCTCAACCCGCTCCTGGCTTGCGTTGTTCTATCTGGCCGCATTCGGTTCAGCTCTTGGCTTCAGCGCTTATGTCTACTTGTTGAAACACAGCAATGCGACACATGTAAGCACCTATGCGTTCGTTAATCCGGTGGTAGCGCTGCTCCTCGGTTGGTCGCTTGGAGGAGAGTCTCTGTCGCTGCGTACCATCCTGGCCAGCGCAGTCATTCTTTCCGCGGTAATCCTGGTGATTACCGGCCGCCGGGCGACCCCGAGCTTGGCCGATGAATCGGTACCTGCGCCCGGAGAGGCTTGATCCCTCCCGAGCTATCCGTGGCATCGGATTGAATTCGGCACCGGAAAGCGGATAGATTCCTTTTTGGCACACCAGTAATCTAGGCATCATGGACATGACGCGCAGAACGAAACAAAGAGAGGTCATCACCGATACCGCCGCCTCCCGTTTCTGGCAGGCCACGCTTTTGCGCGATCACCGCGCCGATGGCTCATTCGTTTTTGCGGTGCGCTCGACGCACATTTACTGCCGGCCTTCGTGCCCGGCGCGGCGCCCGCTTCGCCAGAACGCTGTTTTCTTCCGCACCCCAGAGGAAGCAGAGGGGCGTGGTTTCCGTGCTTGCCGGCGCTGCCGCCCCAAAGAACTGCACTCTGCTGCTGCACTGGTGGCCAAGGCTGCGACGTTGCTGGCGGATTCCATGGAAGAGAATGTACGGTTGGAAGCAATCGCAGTAAGAATGAATGCTTCGCCAGAAAAACTTCGCCGTGCGTTTCGCACCATGACGGGGCTATCGCCGCGCGATTTTGCGGAAGCGGCGCGTATGAATCGATTCAAGAAATTATTGCGGGAAGGCCACAACATCACCGATGCGCTCTATGCCTGTGGATTTGGTTCTCCGAGCCGTATCTATGAAAAAACAAACTCGCAGTTGGGAATGACCCCCGCTGCATACAAAAAGGGAGCACCTGGAATGCACATCGAATATTCCATCACCAAGTCGTCGCTCGGCCATGTTCTGGTGGCGGTCACGGAACGTGGAATCTCCGCAATCTATCTTGGCGAGAATGACAAACTGCTAGTCAGTGAATTGCGTGCCGAATATCCCAAGGCGGAACTGAGCGCTAATCCCACTGGCCATGCCCCTTGGGTGCGCGAAGTCCTCAAGCGCATCGATGGCAGTACGCCCAGCCTCGATCTTCCGCTCGATGTCCTGGCCACGGCGTTTCAGCGGCGCGTCTGGCAGGAGCTGCAGAAAATTCCCCTTGGTTCGACGCGTACCTATACGCAGGTGGCTCGTGCCCTTGGCAAGCCTAATTCCGTTCGCGCTGTCGCTCGCGCATGTGCCACAAACCCTGTCTCGATTGTTGTGCCGTGCCATCGCGTGATTCGGTCGGATGGCCAACTGGCGGGCTATCGCTGGGGCTTGAAGCGGAAACAGGAATTACTGGAGCGCGAAGGCTCGCGACTCAATTTCGGTTAAGGAGCGCGCGGAGTTATCCTCGCGGCTTTTCTACCTTTGTACCCTTGGGCCAATCGGGTTTGAACCGAGAATCGCCGACTTTAAGATTCTTCATCATGTTCCTGTAGCGCGACAGAAAATAATCGCCCGAACTGCCCTCAAAAAATTTCTGCTGTACTGGCAGCCACGACGCTTCATCGACCCACATCTCGATCTTGGTGATCTCTTTGCGTACATCTTCGGAATTAGGTATCAGTTCGAGCACCGCAGTCTTGTGTCCGTCCAGCTCTTCTTCTCCAATCAACGTTACCTGGTACGTCTTGCGGATGTTTTCGCCCTTCTTCCCAAACCCTAACGCCAGGTATTGATCCGCCATCGCGCGATTCTTGCCTATGTTGTATTCCTCCACCCGGCTGATTTTCGGCGTATAGATATATAGGTTGTCGCCATTGCGCAGGATGGTGCGCTGATCGGGTTTCTGGAAGTCGATACGAAGCTTCTCATCTTTCCGAACGTAGATCTGGCCGGTTTCCGTCGATGTGTCCTTCACAACCGCGGTGTATTTCACGTGTTCGATGTCCGCGGTCAGGCTCTTGAAATCCTCCGCGGACTTGTCCATCATCCCCAGTACGCTTTCGAGGGTTGCCTTGCTCGGAGCCTGCTTGCCCGTCGCCGCAGGTAAAATGCTGCACAGAATGATTGCTAGGGCAACCATCAAAAAGAGTAGATTTACGCGTTTCAATAGAACCCCTATGCCCCAAAGATTAGCCCAAAGGCACCCTTGAAATCGTAGCATAAGCCTTCCTCTCCCTGCAGGCAGGGCTGCACTCGAATAAGGTCGAGTCTGTGAAGGTGATGGCGAGAAGGCGGAGGCTAAACGGCAGAAAGAGTTTTGCACATGAGCTACACCCCCCACCGGACCAGGTGTTTAAAGTTCGCGCGCCGGGTATGTCACTTGCTACGACGGCTGATTCTCCGAACTGCACCGAGCGGTCCCGCCGATTTGCCTGCAATCTGCAGGGTGAGTTAAACTCTCTGGCCGATGGCGGATACCTCCTCGATCTCTGGTCGCACAGTCTCCCACTACCTGGTCATGGAAAAACTCGGCGGCGGTGGCATGGGTGTGGTCTATAAAGCCAAGGACACACGCCTTGGTCGCCACGTCGCGCTCAAATTTCTACCCGACGATATTTCGCAGGATTCTCAGGCGATTGAACGCTTTCGTCGGGAAGCGAGGGCTGCCTCCGCCCTAAATCATCCGCACATCTGCACCATTTATGACATTGGCGAATTCGAGGGCCGCCCGTTCATCGCCATGGAGCTGCTGGAAGGCCAGACGCTCAAGAGCCGCATTTCCGGGAAGCCGATTGCCATCGCTGATCTCCTCGACATCGGCATCCAAATTGCCGATGGCCTGGAGGCCGCGCACAATAAAGGCATCGTTCATCGAGACATCAAGCCAGCGAACATTTTTATCGTTGATCGCGGCCCGGCAAAGATTCTCGACTTTGGCCTGGCTAAACTCGCAACCGGTCTCTTGCGCCCCCTCGAACACGTGACCGCCGCCGCAAACCTCACGCAATTCGAGGGCGCTGCACTTTTGACAAATCCTGGAAGTTCTGTCGGCACGGTCGCCTACATGTCGCCCGAACAGGCTCGCGGCGAAGAACTGGATATGCGTTCGGATCTATTTTCACTGGGGGTAGTTCTTTATGAAATGGCGACGGGGATCGTACCATTCACCGGGTCGACAGTTGCCCTGATTTTCGACGGGATCCTGCATTCTGGTGTCAATCCTGCGACAAAACTGAATTCCCGTTTGCCGTTGGCTATCGAAAATGTGTTTAGCAAGGCGCTCGAAAAAGAAAGCGACCTTCGCTACCAGTCCGCTGGCGAACTACGAGCAGACTTGAAGCGCATGAAGCGCGACCTCGATTCCAATCGACGCCCGGCCGCCGAAAAAACGGAGATATCGAGCGTTCATTCAGCGACAACTTCTTCCGCACCAGCGAACAAATCCGTCGCCGTGCTCTACTTCGAAAATCTTAGCGGCGCCAAAGAAGACGAATACCTGCGCGATGGCATCACCGAAGACATAATCACCGAACTTTCCAAGATTCGTGGACTAAACACATTCTCTCGCCCCACGGTTCTCGCCTTCCGCGATAAATCCGTCACCCCCGCGCAGATTGGCCAGCAACTTGGAGCGGCCTTTGTTCTTACCGGCACCTTGCGCCGTGCGGGCGCCCGCCTGCGAATCAGTGCTCAGCTCATCGACACGCGCACCGATTTTCCGCTCTGGTCGGAACGCTTTGACCGCGAAATGAAGGACGTGTTCGAAGTCCAGGACGAAATGGCCCGCAAGATCGCCGAAGCCCTCCGCGTCACGCTGTCTCCCCAGGAACTCGAAGCCCTCGCCGATAAGCCCACCGAGAATACACAAGCCTACGACCTGTACTTGCGCGGCAAGCGTTACGCACGGCGCTTGACCCGTCAGGACGTAGAGTTCGCGCTGCAAATGTTCGAGAATGCCGTCACGCTAGACCCCAGTTTTGCTCTTGCTTACGCCGCGTGTGCCAACGCCTGCGCTATGTACTACTCCTTCTTCAGCCGTGATCCGGTGTGGGTGGAACGCGCACGCGAAGCCTCTGGCAAAGCCGTCGCCCTGCGCTGGGATCTGCCGGAAACGCACATCAGCCAGGCGTGGGTCCTCTATGCGGCAGGGCTCTACGATGAAGCCGTACGCATGGTCAAGAAGGCCATCGAACGTAAACGCGATTGCGATGGCTCGTACTATCTGCTTTGTCGTGCACTGTTCGCAGCGGGTCGTTCGCAGGAAGTGATGGACCTTGCGGAATCGGCTATCGAAGCGAGCGGTGAAGACTACAACGTTTACGTCCCCATCTTGAATGCGCTTGGCGCCATGGAAAAAGAAAGCGCCAAGATCAAGATGACCGAGCGATTCAGCGTCGCGCTTGAAAATCATTTGAAGCACGTGCCCGAAGACGCCCGAGCGCGCATTCTACTGGGCGCCAACTACGCCAGGCTGGAACGAGAGAGCGAGGCTTTGCGCGAACTTAACCTGGCCGTCACCCTGCGCGCCAACGAAGCATCGATTCTCTACAACGCTGCTTGCGTTTACTGCGGCCTCGGCAGGAAGAAGGAGGCCTTGGATGCACTGGGCAAAGCCTGGGAAGCTGGCTCGAAGGATGCCGTGTGGACGCGACGCGACCCCGATCTCTTGCCGCTCCACGGTGACCCGGAATTTGAGCGCTTGTATCCGGAAAAGCCTGTCACACCGCCGTCTTTCGCTTCTTAAGCTTTCAATACTCTAGTTTCAAACGGATCCTCAAAGCACATCTCGCAGAAGGCCCGCTTGCCACGGTCGGACACAAACAGCGTTGTAATATTTCCTAGCTATGCCCCTCGCTCCGGGTACAAAGCCCGGTCCCTAGGAGATTGTCGGGCCTCTCGGCGCTGGCGGTAGGGGGGAAGTTTACCGCGCCCGCGATTTACGGCTGGAACGAGACGTTGCCGTTAAAATCCTTCCGCGGGGACTTCTCGACCGAGCCGGACCGTCGCGCTCGCTTCGAACGCGAAGCTCGCGCTTCTGGCCAACTGAACTGTTCAACCTTCTGCCATCCCCTGAGGCGCGTTCTCTACGCCTCGGGTTACCTCAGCTCAGTTTAAACAGCGGAAATTTCAGGCTAGTGGCGGATTTCTACCTGGTAGGCTACAACATTTCCATTCTCATCGCGCTGTGGTTCGATTTTTCCAATCGCAAAGTGTCCATCACTCAATTCAGGCAGCGCCTTCTGCAACACTTTATGCAAGTCATTCTGCAGCGCCGGGGTTTGCGGAGGCACAATGGTCCGTGAATCAACTTGGTAAATTTCCGTCGCGCCTACCTTGGAAAGCAATTTTACCTGGTTGGAATTTGCAGGCATTCCCACTTGAGGTTGATCGCGGAACCATCCTCGCGGGGTCAACAACACGAACACCAATATCAAAATCACCGCAACGTCGTATTGCCAAGTTCCGCGCTCGTACGACCAGAACAATGTCCGCGATAATACTGTTCCGAGTCCACCCATGTCAGTCCGCCGGTATTCCGTCGACGATCACTCCGTCTCTCATGTGCACCACGCGATCAAAATACGTCGTGGCCTCCGGATTGTGCGTGATCATCACAATCGTCTGGCCCAGATCCTTGTTTAGGCGCCGCAGCATTTCCAGCACGATGTCTGAATTTTTCGTGTCCAGATTCCCTGTTGGCTCGTCGGCCAGCAGAATCTTCGGCTCGTTAATGATGGCCCGTGCAATCGCTACGCGCTGCTGTTCTCCACCGGACATCTCCGCTGGCCGGTGGTGCAAGCGCCCGTCGAGTCCCAACAACTTCGTCACCACAGCGAAACGGTGCGGATCGAAGCCATCACCGTGGATATATTGCGCAATGGCGATGTTGCCTTTCGCCGTCAGCGTCGGCAGCAGATTAAAGCGCTGAAATACAAACCCGATCTTGCTCCGTCGGAGCTTGGTGCGCTCCGCGTCGGTCATCTCCGACAAATCGTTGCCGTCCACAAAAACTTTTCCCTTTGAGGTGCTTGCCAACCCGCCGATTACATAGAGCAGGGAAGATTTGCCGCAGCCCGAAGGCCCCATGACCGCAACGGACTCTCCCGGCATCACCTCGAAATTCACTCCGCGCAATGCAGGCACTTCCACTTTTCCGGCGTGGTAGAACTTCCAGAGATTCTCGGTTTTTAGTATCGGCTCCACGGTCTTCAGTTCTGGTTCCCGCTTTCCGTCATTAAGCGCCTGTATTGTAACTGTGATTGCCATGTCTGACTATAATCCCCTCGCTAGTCGTAGGAAAGTGATTCCACAACGTCTTTGCGCGTTGCCGCCCATGCAGGGTAGCTCGCCCCTACCAGCGCTCCCATCAGCGCAATCAATCCCGCCCTGACGATCCACTCGGGGGTGATCAAAATCGATAATGTCGGGAAAATCGAGAGGAAGCCTGCCCGTACCAGGTAGCTCAACGCGATCCCTGCAAGGATCCCCAGAAGGCACAGCGCCGCGGTTTCCATGAGCAGGGCCCGAACGATCATGAATTTGCTCGCCCCGAGTGATTTCAGTACGCCGATGTCGCGCGTACGCTCGAGCACCGTTGTATACATCGTCAGGAAAATCACCAACAAGCCGATGGAAATCGCCAGCGCGATCATTGCATTGATAAATGTCTGCAGTCCCGGAATATTCGTCGAGGTCATCAAGGTCATGAAATCCTTCAGCGGCCGAACGGGATAGCCGGGGAAGTTTTCTTTCATCTCGTTAATAACGTCCTCGGTGTGCTCGGGGCGCGTACATTTGACCAGGAAGATCGAGGCCTTATCCCTTGCCCCGACCATGTCCTGCAGCGTGGCGATCGGCACGAAAATGCGTCCGGCCTTGCCATGCTCGACGATGCCTGCCACGGTCCAGTCGCGGCTCAGCAGGTTGTATGTGTCGCCCACGTTCATGTGCTTGGCCTTGGCTTGCCAGTCGTCGATCAGCATGTCGTTCGGGCCTTCCATGTCGTGGCCCTGCAGAAATATAAATCCTCCGGAAACTTCTCGAAAACTCTGTGGATCGATTCCCCAAATCGTTTCCACGCCGCCCGCGGAATTAAATTGCAGAAGAGCGGGCGTCACAGCCTTCATATATTTCATTTCGCGCAATTTGGCTGCGATTTTGATCGGCATCGGCGAGCCGCTGAAGGTCAGAAAAATTTGTGCCGAAGGAGATTGCAGCATCGCATCCGCACCAATTCCCTCGATGCGCTTGGCGGTTTCCTGCAGCAGTCCGGAAGTGAGCCCAACGATCAGGACAACCAACGCCACTTCCACCGCCACGGCCAGGACGCCAATCATCGTCCGCATAGGGCGGTGGAACAGATTGCGCACCACGAACTGCCCCATCATGGTTTTTGGGCCTCGCCATTTTCACCCAGATGCACGACCTCAACTCCCGCTGGTGCTTGCAGCTTAAAACGCTCCGCTTCGAGCGCTTCATTCAGTGTCAGTTTGCTCACGCTCATGTCCAGCTGATATTCGTCGCGCGTCCGGTCGATCTGAATCTTTCGTGGATATTCCAGCGCCGCCGTAGAACTAGATGCAGAAGTCGTTGCCGCCGCTTCCCCGGTTACTGGCTGCCAATCGCTGTAGCGCACGTCAGAGAGCAATGTGCCTTTCGGCCCGTAGCTTTCGAATCGCGACACATTCAGATCCGAGCGGTCGAACCAGATCTTCCGCCAGATCTCCGTCTTGTAGCCGCCTCGCAGCACCGTCAGCACGTAATACCGGCCAGTTTCGTCGTTCGCTTCTTCAAATAGGACAGTCTCTTCTTTTCTAATTTCCGGCCACAACAGCGCTTCAAACATGTGTTGCGGTCGCAGATTCTCGATTGGCTTGTTGCCGGCGCGCTCAAACGTCACCGGCCCCTCCACAAATTTGCTGCGTGGGGGAATAGAAAGCTCGAAGTTTTCACCGTCACTGGCCATATCGAAAATTGTTTTGCCGACCACCGGCACCTGTCCGACCATGCGGATCTCTGCCGGCCTGGCCGCCAGCACAAATGCTTTCACCTCGTGATACTCGTCAATCACGCCGCTGTATTTTGATCCCGTCGTCGTTTTCAGCTCCGCTGTGGCATTGATGCTCTTCACGCTGTGCACGAAGTCGTTGTAGCGAGTCAGTAGCTGTTCCTGCGTGGCCTCCCTCGCCATGGGCCGCGCTGCCGGAGGGGTGACTCGCTTCGCAGTGACGCCCGAACCGCCAGCGCCGCAGCCGCAGGCCACCGCAGCCAGCACCGCCAAAACTCCCCAGTTTCTTGTGGATTTCATCTGCGATTTCCGAGCCTTTGCCTACAAATATCCAATCTAGCAACCACTCCAGAGCCCGTCAAACCGGCCTGCGACCTGGGTGCCTTTGTTCCCAGGGCTATGCTTGCAGGTCATTGTGGCCGCACCAGATACACGTCGAAACTCTCTAACGCCGGCCGAACCCGCCGAATGACCTCGCTGGCCCATAATTTCTCGCTCAGCAAAGTCACCCAACCATCTTCCGGCTCACATACCGCACAAAACGTGTAGTTCGCATAGGCGTTTTGGTACGCGTCCAACCCCTGCCGAGACAATTCCGTTTCAAGCACCGCATCTTCCTGCTCAGCCGCTGCTCCCACGCGAATTCCAAATGTCTCTTTTTCAAATCGTTCAAATAATTTCATCATTTCTTCCGGTAAGGCCGGCGTGACCACCAGGCAGCGATTCGCTGCTTCTCTAAAGAGGAATGAATTGAGTTTGCAGAATTCCCGCACGCGCTCCAAGTGGCTGAAGAAATCCACCACCAGTGCTTCTTTCATTGCCAGCGCGGGCAGCGCCGCACCCCAAATTGCCGCTGCCTCTTTGCCATGTACCGGTTCGCGGCTTTCCGTTTCGAGCAACTCCAGCCCCACCGCCTTAGTCTCTGCTCCTAGTTCCATGGCCTGAACATCCAGGGTGTATAGCGGGAGTTCGGGAGCCTGCTTCTCGTTTTCCGCCTCCACCCTCACTCCTCCTCGAGCTCGCCAAACTGTTCTTTGAAGGGAGCGGAAGCCTTCCGCACGTCCAGCCAGTTAAAAAAGGCGTCCGGGGTTTCCAGCCAGATGCGGAACCATTCCGCAATTTCCTTCTTCTCTTCGCGCTTCTTGGCTTCCACTTTATGGTTTCGCGCGATCATCTCCGCTCGTCGCTTGCCCAAGCGAGCTATCTCGAGCACCCGTTGTGCCGCCGCCGGTTCCTCATGATCCTTGAAGCGCCGCCACAATTCATCCAACCGGGTCAGACTCACTTCGGCATCCTGCAGCGTTTTGAAATGCAGGATGTCTTCGAACTCTTCTTCAAAACGGTCTTCCGCTTCTTCGCGCTCCGTCAGCTGCATCTTCCAGCCCATGCTTTTCAACACGTCAATGATGTACTCGTTCCCCGTTTTTCCCGCTTCACCGTGGTCGGCTTGCAGCTTTCGCCGTAACTGGTCCACTTCTGCAGTCGTCCATTTCTGGATACCCAACTGCCGTGCGGCTTCCACGATCAGCTCTTTTTTTGTTTTGTGAGCGTCCGTCATCATTTGCCCTTATGCGCAATTCCCGTGGCATGTACAGGCGGTTCTTCCGCTGCCGGAGAGTCCGCCGTTTCGCCGTTCAACAGACGGTGATACTTGACCACATTTCGGTTGTGTTCCGCCAGCGTCGCGGCGAAAAAGTGGCCACCGTGGGTATTGGCCACAAAATAGAGGTAATCTGTCGTCTCCGGCTGCAGCGCAGCCTTCAGCGAAGCTTCGCTTGGATTTCCGATTGGGCCGGGCGGCATCCCTGGATGGAGGTAGGTGTTGTAGGGCGACTCGTAGCGCAGATCTTTTAGTGTGAGCGTGCCCTTGTATTCATCGACCTGCTCGAGGGCATAAATCACAGTTGGATCGCACTGCAGGAGCATGTCCTTCCTTAATCGATTGGTGTACACACCGGCGACGATGGGGCGTTCTTCAGGGCGAGGCGTTTCGCGTTCAACCAACGATGCAAGTATCACGACATTGAGCAGAGGTGCCCCGGGACCTCTGGCTTCTGCATTGGTGTTCTCGGGGGCAATTTGTTGCAACGCCTCGCGAAACTTCCGCACCATCATCGTGGTAAGTTCTGTCGCCGAGGTATTCCGCGCCAGGTTGTAGGTCGCTGGGTACAGGAAGCCTTCCAGCGTTTTTGCCGTTGGCGCGATGTCGGCAATTTGCGATGGGTCCTCTGCGGCTTTCAAGAATTCCGCGGCCTTCATGTATTTCGCCGATTCCAGATCGCGCGCAATATCGAAAATCGTTTCGCCCTCTTTCACCGTGAAGGGCTGCTGGTACACATCGCCATTTGCCAACTTCCAGAAGACATCTTTCCCGCTCATCGGGTGGTCAAAGTTGTATTCCCCGGCCTGCAGCGTGCGCTTCGGATGCCGCCGGGCATACAGCTCAAACGCGAATGAATTGCGAATGACTCCGTTTTTATGCAGTAAATGGGCCACCGCGCGTTGCGATGCGCCGTGGGGTACATCGATGAATATGCCCTCGCTCGGAACGGTTCCGAATGGCTTTTCGACGGAGTACCAAACGTATCCCCCAGCGGCCGCCAGCGCCAGCAGAACGATTAGGAGAAGAATTGCCACAGCTCGCAAGTTATTCTGCCTCCCCGGCAGCGCTCTCGCGCGTCAAATACTCCCGCAAAATCACCATGGCTGCAACTGCATCCACGCTGTACTTTCCGTCGCCGGGCTTAACTGCTTTCCTGCGCCCATGCTGCGCGGCTGGTGTTTTGAGTCGCCGCCCCAATTCCTCTTCCAGAATCCGCTCCGCTTCCCAGCTCGTCAGCCGCTCATCCACCATTTCCACGGGCACGCCAACCTGCTTGCGGACACGCTCTGCAAAACCAGTGACCTCTCGCGCCATTTCGCCGAGCGTGCCATCGAGCCTGAGGGGCAGGCCGACCACAATCTGCTTCACGTGTTCCTCGCGCGCCAGTTCGCGCAATCGCCGCATATCTTCATTCCGGTTGATGCGCTCCATGGTGTCGTAGGGCTCGGCAATGCGTGCTTGCGAATCTGCAAGGGCCATCCCGATCTTTGTCCGGCCATAGTCCAATGCCAGGATCCGGTGGCCTGGACGCACACTCGCGTCCTTCCGTTCTGCTGCTTTATCAGGTTTTGCCTTCACCTATCCAGTATAGCGTGAACACCCATATTCCCGGCTCGCGCCGAGCCGTTGCAATTACCGGTGGCTTGTCGAAAAGCCACCGCCGTGAGGCGGACGCTTTTGCTTTGTTCGATTTTCCACTACGGTTGTCTGCCCCGTGCGCCGCTCTGAAACCCTTCCGAGAGCCCTTGCGTTTTCAACTCCTCTCCGAGTCCTGTCTCTTTGAGCATCTGCTCCACTTCCGCGCGATTCAGCCGCCGCCCCAACGGTTCCGCGCGGTCTGCGATTCCCCAGCTCGTCACCGCCGCGAGCACGGTGTTCAATTTCAACTCCCGAATATCCACCTTGTCGAAGGTGTCCGAAGCCGCGTGGTAGTTCACCAGATAATTGCTGACCTCCTGGTTCGCCATCAGCGTCGGCACGCCTTCCAGCATAAAATCGAAATGATCGGTTCCCCATTGCGCGTCGGTCGTGTGATGATCCGCTCCCCATCCTGCAAATGGTTTCAGAATCTCCCGCACTCCCGCTTCGATATCAGGGCGCCCGCCGAGCGAATAGCCGGTCAGGCGGCCAATCCCGGTGTCGAATACAATCACGCCACGGTACTTGTCCAGTTCCGCGCGATGCGCATGCACATAACCGAACGAGCCGATCATGCCTTGTTCTTCACCGCCAAATAGGATGAAACGGATCGTGCGTCGCGGCAACAATCCGCTCGCCTTGATTGCTCGCGCCGCCTCGATCACCATCGCCGCATTGCAGCCGTTATCGAGCGCGCCCGTCCCCAGCTCCCATGAATCCAGATGCGCGGCCAGCACCACGATTTCATCCGGCTTCTCGTACCCGCGAATTTCTCCCACCACATTGTCCTGCTCAACTGGCCCGCTGATCTTGTTTGGCAGCTTCAGCCGCGCGCGCATCTGTCCGGGAAAGGCCTCCACCGCGCGCTGAATTCGCAACCCATCCTCGCGGGCCAATACGGCTTGCGGTATTCTCTCGATCCTTCCGTCGCTGCTGTTTGTGTGCCGGTACAGGAGCTTTCGTTCGCGCTCCCCCGTCCACAAAATCGCCAGGGCTCCGCCATGGATCGCCCGTTCGATAATGCTCGGAGGCCGCAGGTACTCGTTAAACAGATCTGCCCACGTCGAACCAATGTCGCCATTCACCACCAGAATCGCGCCTCTGACGGACATCCCCGCCTTGCTGAACTCCGTCTCTGTGCCATAACCCACGTTGACAAGCGGCGCTTCAATTCCGCCCTCCGGCGTGGCGGGGGATAATCCACCTGAAACAAACGATACGGCAAAGGTCTCTGGCCCACTCAATTCCAGTCGCGAAGCTCCTTCACTCCACGCCACCGGCAGCATGAATTGCTCCGTGTGTACCTCCACTCCCGCTGTGCGGAATGCCGCTATTCCCCATGCGACGGCTTTTGTATATCCTGGCGAGCCGCTGACTCTTCCCCCGACTTCATCCGTAAGTCTTCGCAAATTGCTTTCCAGCGGCGATTCGCCCATGACAATGGGAGTGATTTTCGAAGCCGCCTGCGCGCAAGACGAAGCTTCTGTCGCTGAACAGCCTGCCGCACCCGAGACGCCTTGCGGGGGGCGCAACGGATCGGTCTTCACCGGAGGCAGTTGTCGAGACACTCCGATCGTCAGGATGCACGCGCTCAAAAGAATTCCAACGATCAAACGTGAAGATTTCAACATGAATTCTCTCTTTCCATTTCTTTTTGGTTCATTAAACCCTAATTCCTTGGTCGCCATCGCGGATTCAAGATGCAATCCGTTATCTTCACAACCTGCACCATCTCTGCCACATCATGCACGCGCACGATGTGTGCACCATTCAAGACGCACGCGGCAACCGTCGCCGCAGTACCCCACAGTCGCTCGTTTTCAGGCAACCGCCTTTCGCCGCGCGCCAATGTCGCGCCGATAAATCCCTTCCGCGATGTGCCCACCAGCAGCGGATACCCAAGCTTGGCCAATTCAGGCAGTCCGGCGATGAGCTCATAATTCTGAGCGTAGCTCTTTCCGAATCCAATTCCCGGATCAATCACAATTTGCGTTTTGGCGACGCCAGCTTTGCGCGCCTTGGCAATGGATTCCTTCAATCCGATCACGACATCGTGCAACACATCTTTGGCGAACCGCGTTTTCTGCATCGTTCGCGGAGTCCCCCGGATATGCATGAGCATCATAGGAGCCTTGTGTCGGGCAGCCACCCTCGCCAAGTCCGGATCATTCCTCAATCCTGAAATATCGTTAACGATCTCTACGCCCGCGCCGAGCGCAATCTCTGCGACGCTCGCCTTCTGCGTATCAATCGATATGGGGATCTTCAGTCGTCCACGCAGCGCTTCTAACACGGGAAGCACGCGCGAGAGTTCTTCCGTCGCTGTCGTTCCCGTAGAGCCCGGCCGTGTCGACTCACCGCCAATATCGAGAATGTCCGCACCGGCGCGTTCCATGGCCAGTGCTCCCTCCACAGCATTTTTCAAGCTGAAAAATCTTCCGCCGTCTGAAAAGCTATCCGGCGTCACATTCAACACGCCCATTACCAGCGTCTGCCGGCCTAAACGCAATTTACGTGTACGCAACTCTAAGGTGTATGTTTTCCGGGGATTCATCGGGGAGGGAACTGCTTGCGCCATTCGCTGGAGATTGTTGCGCTGGCGCTAATCCAGATCAAAGTCACGTATGGGCTTTCCCACTGGCCCGTCCTTGGCTTTCTTCATGGCCTCATCGAACTTCTTGGAAAGAATATCTTCCTTGTTCGTTTCCTGGAACCAGGAATCCGCAAACTTATCTTCGCGCTGGCGTTTTTGTTGTTCGAGGATGCTTTCTGCTTGCGTAAGGTCTACATCCGGCCCCGGCTTTACCGGCGCTTCGTGCGCAAGTACTGCGCCAAATATAGGATCAATCACCAGTTTTGCCTGGCAACAGGGGCACGTCACATTCAGATTTTCGCCGTCTTTCAGTCCCATGGCCGTATTCTACGCCAATTTTATCCTTGTAAACATCCACCCTTATCCAAGAGGCTTGCCCAACAGATTTGCCTCCATGGCAGTGTGGTTAGGATGAATGCGATGCGGGCCGTAGCAAAGCTTTCTCAGGATGGGCGCAGGCCGCAAATACCAACTTGCCCACGATAAGGGCGTCTCGCCATTCATGTCCTTTGCATCGACTACTGCGCCGGCTTCCAGCAGAAGTTGGATTGCTTCCTCGTCGCCGAATGCTGCGGCGCGATGCAGTGGCGTTTCACCCTTGGTCCGGCAATCGCGCATGAACCCGCCGGTCTCCACATTATTCTTTGTTGCGCAGTTCACATTCGCGCCATGCGCCAGAAGAACTTTCAGCACCAGGTTGTGTGTCAGGCGTCTGGTGGTGCAAAGCGCCGAATGCAGCGGTGTTTCTCCGGTGTCCGCCTCGGCTCGATTTACGTCCGCGCCGCGTTCAATTAAGAACTTGCAGAGTCGCCAGTGTCCGTGGAAGGAAGCCGCTAGCAACCCCAAATCGTCTCCGAGCGAAGCTAGCGTAGCGCCCTTTTCAAGCAAATGCTTAGCTGCGCTCACGTCGCCGTAATACGCACACCACTGCAACAGCGATACCCCGTCTTTGTCAGTGGAATTCGCGGCGTGGCCTTCGGCAAGATACTCAACTACCAGGTCCGTTCGGCCTTCGATAATCTCATCCAGTATCGCCATCATCTCGCACTCTAGCACATGAGTACACCACCAGCGATAGGCGGGGCGCTGACTGGCGAGGACGAGAGTTGTGGATGCAATTCCGGAATAAATAAGGGCGCGATTTCTCGCGCCCCAAGGGTTTACGCAGAACTTAAAACTATCACTCCCGAAGACACGCTCACGCCTTCGCCGGCGAATCTCCGTGCGTGAATCCCGGGGCTGGCCGCAACTCTGGCTTCACCACCTTGGGATCCGCAGCCGTCGCTCCCTGAGCGGGCGGTGTAGGCGGCGTGCGTACCTTCTCCGGCAACGGCTTGCCTTCCATCAGCAACCGCACCTCGTTGGCATCCAGGACTTCGCGTTCCAGCAATGCATTCGCGATTTTTTCCAGCGTGTCGCGATTGCTCTGCAGGATGCTGTAAGCCTTTTCATAGGCAGCGCTGACGATCCGCTTTACTTCCTTGTCGATCTGCACGGCGGTGTCTTCACTAAAGTCGCGGTGCTGCGCGATTTCGCGTCCGAGGAAAATGGCTTCTTCCTTCTTGCCAAACGCCAAGGGGCCCAGATTACTCATACCCCACTCGCAAACCATGTTCCGTGCAATATCCGTAGCACGTTCGATGTCGTTACCCGCGCCGGTGGTAATGTGACCGAGGAAAATCTCTTCGGCGGTGCGGCCACCCATCAGCACGGCCAACATGCCTTCCAGATAATCCTTTGTGTAGGTGTGCTTGTCGGCTTCCGGCAGCTGCATCGTCAGGCCCAGCGCCATGCCACGCGGGATGATCGTGACCTTGTGCACCGGATCGGCTCC
Organism: Candidatus Acidiferrales bacterium; assembly: GCA_963741165.1. Taxonomy (GTDB): domain Bacteria; phylum Acidobacteriota; class Terriglobia; order Acidiferrales; family UBA7541; genus Acidiferrum. Next base: position 155,677 of record CAVUHB010000013.1, read on the forward strand.
AGGAGTGGTAGCCGCCACCAGTGCGTGCCCAGCTTCGTGAAACGCGGTATTCTTTTTCTCTTCGTCGGACAGAATCATCGACCGGCGCTCCACGCCCATCATGACTTTGTCTTTGGCCATTTCAAAATCCACCATCATCACGAACTTGCGATTCTGTCGTGCCGCCCAAAGCGCAGCTTCGTTCACCAAGTTGGCCAGATCCGCTCCGGAGAAGCCCGGTGTACCGCGCGCGATGATCGACATTTCCACGTCATCCGACAGCGGGACCTTGCGGGTGTGAACCCGCAGAATCTCTTCCCGGCCCTTCACGTCGGGCCGCGCCACAACCACGCGTCGATCAAAGCGCCCGGGCCTCAACAACGCCGGGTCCAGGACATCCGGCCGGTTCGTCGCGGCAATGAGAATCACGCCTTCATTGGTCTCGAATCCATCCATTTCCACCAGCAGCGCGTTCAAGGTCTGCTCGCGTTCGTCGTGCCCGCCGCCCAAGCCTGCGCCACGGTGACGTCCGACGGCATCAATTTCATCGATGAAGATGATGCAAGGCGCATTCTTCTTGCCCTGTTCAAATAAATCACGCACGCGGCTCGCGCCCACGCCCACGAACATCTCGACGAAGTCCGAACCGGAGATCGAGAAGAACGGCACATTTGCTTCACCGGCAATTGCCCGTGCCAGTAAGGTCTTGCCGGTTCCTGGAGGTCCAACAAGCAGCACTCCCTTGGGAATACGCCCGCCCAATTTCTGGAACTTCTGCGGATCCTTCAAAAACTCGATAATTTCCTGCAACTCTTCTTTTGCTTCATCGCTGCCCGCCACATCCTTGAAGGTCGCCTTTTTCTGTTGCGCCGAAAGCAACCGTGCGCGCGACTTGCCGAAACTCAGCGCTTTGTTTCCGCCCGCCTGCATCTGCCGCATCAGGAAAAAAACAAACCCCGCCAGCAACAGCAGTGGCAGCGCGTTCAACAGAATCAGCACCCAGTCGCTGCTGCGTACTTCTTTCACGTTCATCTTCACTGCTTTGTCATGGAGCAGTTTGGTAAGTTCTGGCGCGTTTTCCTTGGGTACGGTCAGATGGAACTTGTGGTTCGCGGGCTTTGCGTATTCTCCCTGGAGTTCGTAGCTGTTTGGCGACAGGTACATCGTTACTTCCTTTACGTCGCCTTCGTCGACGTTCAATACAAACTCACTGTAGCTGGGAGTATCTTCGTGCGTCGCCTGCGTGCTGTTGGAGACCAGTCTCCATAACATCACTCCCAGAAACACAATCGAGATCCAGAAAAGAACTGTTTTAGCCGTCGAACTGGAATTCACTTTTGACCTCACTCTGTACCGGTAAACCTTGCGTCCTGCCCTTCCGAACCCACTTGCCCCAAGTTACTTCTTGTTCGCACGATGCTGCTTCTTACTCTTCTTAGATGTCGTTCCTGCCACCAGGTGTTTCCCGCCCCGTCCGACGCCATTCGCCTCTGGCAAGCCGTAGCCGGTCCACACCTGATTAGATGCGGTGCGGAATCCAAAGTAATCGGGCTCCAGGGCTACCCGGCGTTTCGATGTCTTATCCAGAAGCACCGCCAGGCGCAACGACCTCGGCCCACTTTCGCCAATTCGCCGCAGCAGAAAATCCTGGGTGATTCCACTATCCAGTACGACGTCTACCAGCAACACGTCCCGCCCCTTCAGTTCCGGCCGTTCCTTGCTGGCACTTACCGTCGCGCGATCTCCAAAAAAAACTTCTCGACGGATTTTCCCGCCCTGTTCCACGTCTCGCACATCTTCCCGCAGGAAGTGCAGTGCAACCGGTGCTTCAATGGAGCGGACCAAATCCGCACCAAACATAAACCCGCGGTTCATGGTGATGACGACGTCCAGCCGCCGTCCGCGGCTCTCTTTCGAGATTTGCCGGCCCAGTTCTTTCACGCGATTTGCAATTCGTGCCGCTGTGTACGTTGCGGCGCTCGCCTTACTCACAGTAACGGTTCCTCGCTGATCAGAACTGCTCTTCGTGTCTCCGGCCTTGCTCTGTACTCTTCAGATTCGGCCAATCCGCGAACCCAGACCACTTTCTCGCCGCTTACCAATACCGGCCAATTCTGTTTTTCCCATCGGCTGACCGCTCGTTCATTCAGAAGCCTTGCCAACGTGTGCGCTTTCTGGTGGCCCTTGGGACGCATCGCATCTCCAGGTTTCCAGTTGCGCAGAACAAGAGGTTGCCGTAAACGAGCAAGATCCAGGACCGCCCCTATCCCTCTAGTTTCTCCCCCTTCCGCAGGCCAGTCAATCTCCCTGAAGTGCAGGACGCAGGAAAGTTCCAAAAGTTGCAACTCCGCCGAACCCGCTCTCAAATCGATTTTATACGCGTACTCCTTCGGTTCTATTTTGCCTTCCGGCCGTTCCTCGCGGCCGAGAGCCCGGAATATCAGCAATTCTTTTTCGCGCCGGATCTCTACGCCACCGGGTAGCGGAACTGTTTTTCCGCTGTCCTTGCACTGCGCTATCTCCAGTACCGCGTCGACATGAGTTTTACTCAGTTGGCCACCGCGCGTTTTTAGTTGCCTAACGACGCCGCGCAACACGCGCGTCTTCAGCGCATCCGGCGCCCGCTGAAAATCACAGAGTTTCACTGCGACTTCCATTTTCCCCTTTTGCTGCGCCGCATCGCTGATCCACTCGGCGGCACGTCTCTCGAGAAAGTCCTCTGCCTCTCCCGCCAGTTCGGCTAACTGACAGAGGTGTTCCACCGCGCCCGGATTGAAATCCTTCTCAAGCAGGGGCACCAACCGTTGACGAATCCGCGCGCGAGTCCGTCTGGTATCTCGATTGGTCGCGTCCTCACGCCAGGGTTGTCTTAGAGCTTTCAAGTACAAGCGCAATCCTTTGCGTCGCATTCCGAGCAACGGACGAAACACCACGGGAGTTTGCGGATGGATTCCGCGCAAACCGCCTAACCCAGTCCCGCGCAGAAGATGCCCCAAAAGGGTTTCCGCCTGATCGTCTGCCGTGTGGGCCACGGCGACCCTCCTCAGCTGCCCTTCGCTCTGCAGTTTTTCGAAAAATGCGTAGCGCGATTTGCGCGCCACATCTTCGAGGTTGCCGCGCTCGCGATGTGTCCGGCCCGCCACATCGGCGCGACCCACAATAAATTCCAATCCATGTCGCTCCGCCAGCTTCTGCACAAACTCCTCATCCGCATCAGAAGCGGTTCCACGCAGTTGATGGTTGAAGTGGACGACCACCGGTACAAACCCCAGTTCGGTGCGCAATTCGAGCAACCCCCGCAGAAGGGCAACGGAGTCCGCACCTCCGGAAACGGCCACTCCCACACGTTCGCCTGCTTTGAGCGAGTCGTGAGTACGCAGAACCCTATTTAGTTTTTCCGCGAGTTCTGAGCGTTTCTTGGTTTTTTGCGTTGCCCTTTTTTGCGCCCGCGACACGTTTTCAACAACCTCTCTTCGTCGCGCATCCTATCATGTTGCAATGACTTACAGGCACCGCGCGAATTCTTTGTGGAAATCAGCGAACTGGCGGTAACGAAGTGTTGACATCCGCGCCCTGTCTGGTATTCTTATCTAGTTGTTGCAAGCCACTCTGCAGGACAGGGAGGCCACAGCTCTTTGACAACCGATACGATGTGCCAGAATCTGTTCGACCTCATTGGGGTTTTCGAGCACCAATGAGTTGAGTTAATTTGAGCGACTAACAATTTTGCTTGGCAGGCTGGCTTGGATTATATCCAAGCTATTTTTTTTGCGCCAAGCGACAGGCTTCAAACGAGAGTTTGATCCTGGCTCAGAACGAACGCTGGCGGCGTGCTTAACACATGCAAGTCGCGTGCGCAGTCTGTAGCAATACAGACCGGCGCACGGCGCACGGGTGCGTAACACGTGGGCAATCTGCCCTCTGATGGGGAATAACCCCGCGAAAGCGGGGCTAATACCGCATAAAATTCCGAGGACTCCTGTTCTTGGATTCAAAGCAGCAATGCGTCAGTGGAGGAGCCCGCGCCCGATTAGCTAGTTGGTGAGGTAACGGCTCACCAAGGCAATGATCGGTAGCTGGTCTGAGAGGATGATCAGCCACACTGGAACTGAGACACGGTCCAGACTCCTACGGGAGGCAGCAGTGGGGAATCTTGCACAATGGGCGAAAGCCTGATGCAGCGACGCCGCGTGGGGGATGAAGCTTTTCGGAGTGTAAACCCCTTTCGACTGGGACGAAACCCCGCAAGGGATTGACGGTACCAGTATAAGAAGCCCCGGCTAACTACGTGCCAGCAGCCGCGGTAAGACGTAGGGGGCCAGCGTTGTTCGGAATTACTGGGTGTAAAGGGTTCGTAGGCGGTGCGGCAAGTTGAGAGTGAAATCTCTGGGCTCAACCCAGAGGCTGCTTCCAAAACTGCTGTGCTTGAGTGTGAGAGAGGCTCGTGGAATTGCAGGTGTAGCGGTGAAATGCGTAGATATCTGCAGGAACACCCGTGGCGAAAGCGGCGAGCTGGATCACTACTGACGCTGAGGAACGAAAGCTAGGGGAGCAAACAGGATTAGATACCCTGGTAGTCCTAGCCCTAAACGATCAGGACTTGGGGTGCCGCCCGTTCGGGCGTCGTCCCGGAGCTAACGCGTTAAGTCCTGCACCTGGGGAGTACGGTCGCAAGACTGAAACTCAAAGGAATTGACGGGGGCCCGCACAAGCGGTGGAACATGTGGTTCAATTCGACGCTACGCGAGGAACCTTACCTGGGCTCGAAATGCTAGTGACCAGCTTTAGAAATATTGCCTTCCCGCAAGGGACACTAGTATAGGCGCTGCATGGCTGTCGTCAGCTCGTGCCGTGAGGTGTTGGGTTAAGTCCCGCAACGAGCGCAACCCCTGCACGTAGTTGCCACTCCGCAAGGAGGGAACTCTACGTGGACTGCTCCGGATAACGGAGAGGAAGGTGGGGATGACGTCAAGTCCGCATGGCCTTTATGTCCAGGGCTACACACGTGTTACAATGCAGGGTACAAACCGTTGCCAACCCGCGAGGGGGAGCTAATCGGAGAAAACTCTGCTCAGTTCGGATTGCAGTCTGCAACTCGACTGCATGAAGCCGGAATCGCTAGTAATGGCGTATCAGATCGACGCCGTGAATACGTTCCCGGGCCTTGTACACACCGCCCGTCACATCACGAAAGTGAGTTGTACTAGAAGTCGCTACGCTAACCGCAAGGAGGCAAGCGCCCAAGGTATGACTCATGATTGGGGTGAAGTCGTAACAAGGTAGCCGTAGGAGAACCTGCGGCTGGATCACCTCCTTTCTAAATATAGTGAGATCTACTCCGCTATGGTGTGCGGACGATGATCTCCAACCGCATCCTGCAGTCTCTTAGGAGATTGTGGTTTGCTAGACTCAAGTTACTCACTACCCTTCTTTGGCTTCGGCTGAAGTCGCGGCAGATTCGGGCAGATTCTGACAGATCGTTATCGGTTATCATCGAGCTTCCAACAACAGAAAAGGCCGCTGCCAAGCAGCGGCTTTTTTTTTCATTTTTGGCTTTCCTCGGCGTATGTCCCCCGAGCGGAGAGCGCAAATCGCAAACTCCTATCGCGTGCTTGGTTCAGTTACCCTTCGGCGCCAAAATCCGCTCGATTTGTGCCAGATGATTGAGGTCGTGGCCTGCCAGCAGCTGCGCGATGCGCTCAACGGATTCTTCTCCTCGCTCGCTGTGCATACCGTACTGCTTCCATTGCTCGGCCGTAAGCGTTTTGTACAACGCCAGATTTACTTCGCGCAGGGCGCGGAATTGTTCGAGCGACTTTCGGGCGTCCTGTTTCACATAATGCAATGCTTCCACCCAGCCGTCTTGATCAAACGCCTGAATCGCCGTACCGGGAGCCCCTAGAATCACTCGCATCCGCCAGCTGTAGACGATTTCTGCATCCGCAAGATGCGTCACGATTTCCGCCACAGACCATTTGTCCCTAGCAGGACGCTTCCGCAGCTTCGCCCGGGTCACGCCTTTCAGCAATCGTTCCAGCTTCTTCGCCGTAGCTGCCTGAACCTGTACAGGATTCTTGCCAGCCAAAAGATTCTGCATACGCTGCATATATTCCTCAACCGTTTCTCTCATAGCGAACTCCTAAGCGGACCGATCCTCACCTACACGTCGAATCGGCTTACGGCGTTAGAGCAGGGTTGCGCTCGAACTGCCGCTGATGCCAATACGGATAAATCGGAGTGCGCTGGCTCGCAGCATCGAGTTTCACGACCTGCTCGTTGGTGAGATTCCAGCCCACGGCACCCAGATTCTGTCGCAACTGTTCTTCATTTCGTGCGCCGATGATCACGTTTACCACCGTGGGCCTGTGCAACAACCAATTGAGCGCAATCTGCGGGATGGTCTTGCCGGTTTCCCGGGCAACTTCCTCGAGCGCATCCACAACCTTGTACAGAAACTCATCTTCCACCGGCGGTCCGGCCTCTGCCGTCTTGTGCAACCGGCTGGTGGCTGGCAAAGGCTGATTGCGGCGAATTTTCCCAGTCAGCCGGCCCCAGCCGAGCGGACTCCATACCAGAGCTCCAACTTTCTGATCGAGACCGCATGGCATCAATTCCCACTCATATTCTCGGCCGATCAGCGAGTAGTAGACTTGATGCCCCACGTAACGCGACCATCCGTATCGCTCCGATATGGAAAGAGATTTCATCAAGTGCCAGCCCGAAAAATTGGAGCACGCGATGTAGCGTACCTTTCCGCTTTGCACCAACGTATCGAGAGTCTTCAGTGTTTCCTCGACGGGAGTCAGCGCGTCGAATCCATGCATGTGATAGATGTCGATGTGGTCTACGCCAAGGCGACGAAGGCTGCTCTCGCAGGACTCAATCAGGTGATGGCGAGAAGACCCAAGCTCGTTCGGTCCCTCCGCCATGCGAAACGTGGCTTTGGTCGAAATTAGCAACCGGTTTCGCTTGCCGCCGATCGCCTTGCCCAGAATCTCCTCAGACACGCCGCGAGAATATATGTCGGCGGTATCAAACAGATTCACACCCGCATCGAGGCAAACATCTACCAGGCGCGCGGCTTCGGCAACGTCGCTGCTGCCCCACGCTTTGAAGAATTCCGTCGCGCCACCGAATGTTGCCGTTCCGAAGCTCAGAACCGGAACCTGCAAACCAGAATTACCAAGTTGTCTGAATTCCATAATTTCTCCGATGCAGCAGGAAACTCCACCGATACATGTTTTTCCTCCTCGGCCCGGGGATACCCCCTACGATACCCTCTGCGCTCTTGACCCCTGCCTCGGAAAACGATAGCCTCACGTCCAATCTCACCCATTCCAATTCGCCATTAGGAGGCTGCGTATGGTTGCCCTGTCTGCTCTCTGGCTCGCAATTCTGCTATCTGCGGTAATCGTGTTCGTCGCCAGTTCCATCATGCACATGCTGCTGCCATATCACCGGAGTGACTATCACCAACTCCCTGAGGAAGACAAGGTTCGCGCCGCGCTGCGCGGTCTGCCCCAAGGCTTGTACATTTTTCCCTTCACCAATCACAAAGACATGAAATCGCCCGCCATGGTAGAGAAATACAAAGAGGGCCCGGTGGGAATGATGAGTGTTGCCCCCAACGGCCCACCAGCGATGCCCAGGTTTCTCGGGCAGTGGTTTGCCTATTGCCTGCTCATCAGTTTTTTTACGGCCTACCTCACCGGGCACACCGTGCCTTCCGGCGTGAATTATCTGGCCGTCTTCCGCGTCGCCGGCACGGCCGCATTCATGGCCTACGGTTTCGGGAGCATCAGCAACGCCATCTGGAAGGGCCAGCCCTGGGCCATGACGATAAAAGAAGTCTTCGATGGCCTCGTCTACGGTCTGCTTACTGCCGGCACATTCGGCTGGCTCTGGCCGCGCTAGATCAATCGGGTTGTTGACAATATGTCGGGACCGACCGAGTTTTGGACAACCCTGCCGACAGCTAGCGCAGAGGCACGCTTCGAAGGCCGCGGCCAGGAAGATCGCAGGAACCTTAGGGCAGAAATGCAGATTTATACGTAATCCTGTCAGTGCGCCGGCATTTTCGCCAACACGACACCGATATTTGTCGTGTTCGACAAGCCAGGCTGACTACCGAAACATCGTCGCCGCGTGTCCCTGCAATACTCCCAGTTCCCGCGCCATCCCGACCTGATCCCAGACGTTCCAGCCTTCCACGATCTTTCCGTCGCGAGCCTTTAGGGCGGACATCCCGCAAAGCTTCAATTTTTTATTGGTCGGCGCTATCCCCAGTCCTTCACCCGTATGCGTCATCGTTCCTGTCCAACGTGCAAACGCGGTGTCTCCTTCTTGTATGACCTGCTCGAGAGTAATCTGCACATCAGGGCATGCGCTGCGTAACGCTGCATAAAACGCTTTAAACTCCGCCGGGCCCCGCGAAGCAACTTCAGGCCGCCCCACTCCCCAGATCACTCCGTCGGCGGGGAACAGTTCATCGATCGTTGTCGCCATTCCTTTGTTCCAGACCTCATCAAACCATCGCCGGAGTAGTGTTGCCGCATCCGGATTCAATCCAGTCCTACTCTCTATCGCCGTTCCCGTTGTGTGCATGCTCCCCCCTTGTATGGCGCGGCACTATACCACACCGTTATAGGAGAGGACACCGGCAGTTGCTGCCCTGCGCTTACTCCAATTTTTTTCCGCCGGAAGCTTTTCCGTTCTATCCGTTGCAACTCCCCACAATTGGGAGTACTCTCCCCTCGAGCCTGGCTTCACCTGCCCTCCTAGCGCCCTCGGGTGTGGCTCCTTCCTGCGGAAGGCTGATCGTGGTTTTGGGGGAGGTTACGATGATGGCCACTAGCAATAAGGAAGTTGTCCGCCGCCTGTACAAAGAAGTTTGGAACGAACGCAAACTAAACGTCACCGAAGAAGTCATCTCCAAAAGTCACGCGCTTATCGATCCGACCTTCACGGGTACCGCGGTGGGTCCAGCCGCCTACAAAACGCAAGTCCAACGATTTATTGCCGCATTTCCCGACCTGCGCTTTACGGTCGATGAATACATCTGCGAAAAGGATAAGGTGGTTGCTTCGTGGACCATTTCCGGCACGCACAAGGGCGAAATATTTGGCATTGCACCGACCAATAAGAAGGTCAGCGTTCCGGGAATTACCATCCACCAGTTGGCGAATGGAAAGATACTTGATTCGCAGGCGATGTGGGATGCTCACGGACTGATCGTCCAGCTGGGCCTCTTACAACCGGCGAAAATGGAAGCACGCGCTGCCACGGCCCGCTAACCTGCCCAGAATACCCTCAGGATTCCGCGCTCACTTCTTGCGCTCTTCCTCTCCTGCCATTTGTGTTTCCCAGTGCGTGCCATCCTCGGAGCTCTGAACTGCAAAGTGGATCTTTACCTTGCCGCTGAATTTACTTGTGTTTGGTCTGTACACGATTTGAGTTTCGTCGCCGTCTGGCAGGTCAACAGAGGATCTCTCAACGCGGAGCATTTTCCGATCACTTTTTGCGCGTACGCAAAGAACAATCCCGTCAAGGCACACGGATTCTCGAGTTGGTCGACCTTTTGCTCCGGCGAGGTTATTTTCAGCTCCGAGCTGCCCTCACACAGCTTCAGAGCCGCTGAAGGATCAGTATCCGCGCCCAGGATCGTGCTGGCCAAAAATCCAACCACCAGCGCGCTGATTACCGCTCCCAAGATACCGATTTGTTTCATTTTGTTTTCTCTTCTGCTTCGCGTATGCTCTTTTCACCCAGCCGGGAAGGGAAGTCGCTCATGGCCTTTCGCGGCAGACGTCAGATATTTGTGCTCCGTTTTTTGCTTTTGAGTGGCTGGCTCCTTGCTCTCCTTGCGTTGTCCCATCCTGCTTCCTCCGCGTCATTGCAAGAAGCTCCTTCCGTTTCCGTACCCGTATTGATCAGTGATTTCGAGCTTTTTTCTTCCGCCATCACTCCGCCCTCCGATCCCGGCGCTGCGGACTCCTCAAAGAAAGCTCCGCCCAAAGATGCACCGCCCGCAGTCTTTGAACTTTCCGATATCCCTAGCATACAGGCGCGACGCCTAATGGACTTTTTCGCCCTCACCCTTGCTCAGTCATTCGAAAAGGCAGGCTACAACGCCATGCGTCAACAGGGGAGCTCGCTTTCGACCGAGGGTGTTTTGCTTCGCGGCGTATTTGCAGAAGCCGACGCCCGCAACCGCATTCGCCGTGCCATGTTGGGTGGCGGCGCTCCCGGTGCAAAGTTGCTCCTGTACGTCGGAACATTCAATCTTGCCCGCCCCGATCAGCCGCTTTACCAGCTTGCCGCAACGCAAAATACCGACGCACGCTACGGCCCGATCATCACGCTGAACAATTACATTCCGCTTGTTAAATTCGAGTTGTCCAAAAACCCTACCGAAGACGAAGTCCGCAAAATCTGCTCGCAGATCGTGCAGAATCTCACCACCTTGCTTAAAACCAATCCTTCCGCTTTTTCCAGGTAGCCCGAGCGGACGGCGGCATCACGGATTGCGTTCATCGACGACTTACACTTGCCGTCGGCTTGCCCCTGCCACTTGGTTTAACTGACCTTGCAGGGCAATTTTTAAGTTAGCCGATAGGTGCCTCCGGCGGCAGGTCTCCAGGCAATCCGATTTGCGATAGAATCGGCCCGATATGACCCATTCCTCGAATTCACAAAGGTTACGCATCGGCATTGATCTTGGTGGCACCAAAATCGAATTCGTCGGGCTAGCCGGCGACGGGCTGGAGCTTCACCGTCACCGTGTCTCGACGCCTCGAAATGATTACGAGGGCACGGTCCGCGCCATTAAGGATGGGGTTGAACTCATCGAGCGCGAATTGCAGCGTTCCGCCACTGTCGGTGTGGGTATACCCGGCACCATTTCCGGCATCACTCATACGGTGAAAAATGCCAACTCCACGTGGATGAATGGGCGGCCATTCGATCGCGATCTGAGTGTCGCGCTGCAGCGCGAAGTTCGTTGCGCGAACGACGCCAACTGTCTTGCGGTCTCCGAAGCTACCGATGGCGCGGGCGCAGGCAAGCACCTTGTCTTTGCCGTGATTCTGGGCACGGGTTGCGGCGGTGGAGTGGCCATCGATGGACGCGTGCACAACGGACGCAACGGTGTGGGCGGCGAGTGGGGACACAACACCCTCCCCTGGATGCGCCCGGAAGAATTTCCAGGCCCGCCCTGTTATTGCGGCCACCACGGTTGCCTGGAAACGTGGATTTCAGGCACGGGCCTTGCGTTGGATTACCAGCGCGCTACAAATGCTGCCGTAACCGGAAAAGAGATTATTGCCCGCATGGAAGCTGGCGAACCTGCCGCCATCGCCTGCCTCGAACGTTATGAAGATCGCCTGGCACGCAGTCTCGCCAACCTGATCAATATCCTTGATCCAGATGTAATCGTCATAGGTGGCGGTGTTTCGCAAGTGCCGCGCCTCTACCAAAGCGTGCCAGTTCGTTTAAGACAATATGTTTTCGGCGGCGAAGCAGACACGCCAATCCTCGCGGCGAAGCACGGGGATGCCAGTGGTGTGCGCGGTGCCGCCTGGCTCTGGCCGCTCGAATCATGATGGGTAGTGCTGTACACGGAGTTCAAAAAAGACGGCCGCAATGCATTTGGCGGCAATCGCGGCCGTGACGTTTGGTACATGGAATGTTTATTTCTTAGGATTGTCCCGCGGCTTTGCTCATTTGCGCGGCCCACGCGTCCGACCGTTTTTTCATCTCCTCGGGTGCTACGTCTTCCACATGTTGCGCCAAACCCCATTGATGGCCAAATGGATCGCGCAATTTCCCGTAGCGGTCACCCCAGAACTGATTGCTCAGTGGCATCTCCACCTTGCAACCGGCTCTGACGGCACGATCAAACACTTCATCCACGTTGTCGGTGTACACAAACAGGTTGACGGAACTGAGCGAATTCGGGGCCGGCGCAGAGGCCATACCTGGAAACTCGTCGTTCAGCATCAAATGAGAGTTCCCAATCAGCAAATCGGCGTGGCCAATCATGTTATTTGGCATGGTCATCCGAGAAATTTCCTTTGCATTGAATACTTGTTTGTAGAACTCGATCGCTTTCGCAGCACCTTTGCAGGTAATCGCTGGGGTAATAGAATGATATCCTTCGGGAATGGCACGAACAGCAGTCATGGCTCCTCCTCGTTTCGCTTCGGATTTTCGCGCAGTGGGTAGAGGATTGGGCAGGAAACTCAAAACAGCGCTGCGCGCAGGCATCCTTGATACGCCCATGTCCAACGCAAGTCAAGATTCAATCTAGGATAGCCCGAGAAATGGTTGTTCTAGGAAGGTGCACTGTGCGCTACGACTTTCTCGTGGAAACCTACGCGACAGAGCGTGTCAAAGTTCTTGGGGTGTGGTCCGAGATCCATGACGATGACCTCACCTTTCGTCCCAACCGCGATGATCCCCGCGGGCGCAGCTTTCTCGAGCACATGGTTCACCAATGCGTCAGCGAAAATCTTTGGTTCCTCAGTATGCTCAAAATCGATATTGCTGCTCAGCCGCTGCCCGAGCAAGAGACTCGTACCGGATTCATGCGCCGTTATGCGCTAGACAGCGGCAAGCGCCTTGCGGCCCTTACTGCCAAGGTCGAAAGCTGGTTTGAAGTCGGATACGCAGTTTTTTACCGTAGTGCGCTCGATGGCCTGGGTGCTTACCCGTCGAATTTCTCATACCTCCCACCATCGTGGGCAACAGATGGCCATGCTTCGCATGCTGGGCCGCGACCTTCACAGTAATTACGGACCAACTGCGGATACCGGAGGCCTGATGGCCAGCCACGCGCCAACGATTTATGCCTACGCGGACCTAGAAGCTTTGTTGCAGGATGCAGACTCGGGGAGCAGAAAGGTACCACTGCCAAAGCCTGACGGATCACCAGTCACAGAGCGGCCCGCAAAATCTTAACGCGGGGAATCAGTTTTCCCGGTACACCTCCGGAAATTCTTTTTTCAAATAAGCCAGTTTCGGCAAATCGTTGATCGCTATATACGGATTGTCCGGATGGTGCTTCACGTAATCCTGGTGATACGATTCCGCGGGATAGAATTCATTCAACACCACAATTTGCGTCACGATTTTCTGGGGATAGACTTTGGCGACATCAAGTTGTGCCACGTACGCCGTGGCAATTCTCTTCTGCTCTTCGTTCGCATAAAAAATTGACGAGCGGTATTGCGTTCCCCAGTCCGGGCCTTGCTTGTTCAATTCCGTTGGATTGTGAGCCACAGAAAAAAAGATCATCAAAAGCTGTCCGTAGGTGATTTGCGCCGGGTCGTAAACAATCTTTACGCTTTCCGCGTGCCCGGTGTTGCCCGTTCCTACCTGCTCATAGTGGGCCGTGTCTGCCTTGCCGCCCGCATACCCTGAGGTGGCGGAGATCACTCCCCTGGTGTGCTGGTACACCGCTTGTATGCCCCAAAAGCATCCGCCCGAGAGTACTGCGGTCGCTTGCTTACCCTTGTTGCCGACAACCGCTTCATCCAGGGCAGGTTTCGGGAACGAATTGGCCGGGTACGGTGATGCTGCGTGCAATCTCGGCGCGATTGCAACGAAAACTCCCGTGATGATCGCTGCAAGTAGAAGCCCTTGACGAACAGTTCGCATACAATCTCCCTGCGCCGCCAATCCAAAACTCACGGTATACTCCGGGTTTGATGCACGACCGGTTGCGGTGGATTCATCGGTCCAGAAAGAAAGTTGATCGAAGCATAGGCCAGGCAGTGCCGTTTATTCCTTGTCGCCGTGCATGACAACGGAGGGTTCCATGAGGATGCCCGTTTTATTCGTGGGTCACGGGTCGCCCATGAACGCCATTGAAGAAAACGCCTACACCCGTTGCTTGCGCGAACTCTCCAAATCAATTCCCGTGCCAAAAGCGATCTGTGTCGTTTCCGCTCATTGGGTGACCACCGGCAGTCATGTACTCAGCGTGGAATGGCCACGCACGATTCACGACTTCCATGGTTTCCCCAGACCTTTATATGAGGTGCAGTATCCCGCGCCCGGCGCGCCGGCCGAGGCCAAGCGCCTTGCCTTTGCACACCACCTGGTTGTCGACCATGAATGGGGATTTGATCACGGCACCTGGAGCGTGTTGCGCCATCTCTATCCCGATGCGGATATTCCAGTATTCCAACTCAGCCTGGACCACGGCCGCACATTTGTCGAACACCTTGCCCTTGGTAAAGAGCTGGCGTACTTGCGCGATCAAGGCGTCCTGATTCTGAGCAGCGGCAACCTGGTTCACAATCTCCACCAGATCAATTGGCAGATGCCCGATTCCGCCTATCCGTGGGCAGAAGAGTTCGACGAAAAAGTGAAGCAGGCTCTGACGATCCGGGACATTTCTTCGCTGGCTGCACCGGACCACTGGGGAGAAACGCTGCTGGCCAACGCACATCCAACCCTTGAGCACTACGCGCCGCTGCTCTACTGCCTGGGCTGCACAGATGCCGCCGACACGGCGAGCTATCCTTATGAAGGCATCAAATTTGGCACCATTTCCATGCGTATGGCCTGCTTTCAACCCAAATCCCAGTGAACCGACTCGGCGAAACCATTGCTGGCACCGGGGACGTTTCTAACGCATCCTAGTAGTTGGTAAAACTAGTACGCCCACTCAGGGAGAGTCGACGATGCACCTCAGAACGCTGCGCTATTTTCTCTCATCTGCTTTGCTTGTTCCATCGATTCCCGCTGTTGCGCAAGTGACGCATGGAATGAAGCCCGATCTGCCCAAGCCTTATGCCACGAAGTCTGCCGGAAATGGGCCTTCGGATACCAAGCCTCCGGCAGGTTTTCTGCCGACAGTGACAGCGGGGTTTCAGGTCAACATTTTCGCAAAAGACCTGAAGCACCCGCGATTTCTCGCCACCGCTCCGAACGGCGATATCTTTGTCGCAGAAACCGGTAATTCTCAGGTGCTGATCCTGCGAGACCCACAGCATACCGGGGGAGCTCAGCAAAGCGAACTCTTCGCCGACAAACTGAAACAACCGTTCGGGATTGCTTTTCATGAAGACTACGTTTACGTGGGCAACACCAATGAAGTGGTGCGTTTCCGGTACGACAAACAGACTTCCAAGCGGCTTGGCGAGGCGGAACACATACTGGATTTGCCCGGGGGCGGTGGACATTCCACGCGGACTGTCGCGTTCAGTCCCGACGGCAAGAAGCTTTACGTGAGCGTGGGTTCCTCCACCAACATCGACCTCGAAAAAGATAATCGGCGTGCGGCCGTTCTGATAGCCGACCCTGATGGAAAGAATTCTCGGCTCTATGCCACCGGACTGCGTAACGCCGTCGGGTTAGCCGTCGAGCCCAATACGAGCGAACTCTGGGCTTCCGTCAACGAGCGCGACGAACTGGGGGACGATCTTCCGCCCGACTATCTTACTTCCATCCAGGATGGCGCGTTTTACGGCTGGCCGTACAGCTATATCGGCAGCAATGTGGACACTCGTGTAAAACCACAGCAGCCGGATCTGGTCGCGAAAGCTGTAATTCCCGATGTGCTGCTTGGTGCGCACGTGGCGCCACTGCAGTTTGCGTTTTATACCGGCAAGCAATTTCCGGAAACGTTTCGCGGCGGGGTTTTTGTCGCTGAACATGGTTCCTGGAACCGCATGCCGCGCCAGGGCTATCAAGTGGCTTTCGTGGGATTCAAGAACGGAAAGGCGGTTGTCGATCCGGTGCCGTTCTTGACGGGATTCAATCCCGATCCAACTGGCAAGAATGTGAACGGGCGGCCGGTTGGCGTTACCGTCGCTTCGGATGGCGCGCTGCTGGTCAGCGATGACGGCGGGGGCATCATCTACCGCGTCAGCTATAAACCGTAGCCTGCAACAAAGTATCTTGAAAGCGCGAGCTATAAAAGAGTCGGCAAATCATTCCCTACGGGAACCGTGTGGGTGGGAGAAGGCATTTTGATTGTTAACGGACGGTAATGTTGTTACTCTCTGATTTCGCTATGCTCACAAACCTATGAATACATTCCGGCTCGATTTAGACAAACAACCTAGCAGCACAGAAACGCTCGCCGTTTACCAACCAAAAGGGAAATTCAGTCTGGAGACAGTGACGGAGGCCATCCAGAAGTTGCGCGCGGAATCCGCGCAACATCTGATTCTGGATATGAGCGCCGTCAATTTTCTGGATTCGGCAGGAATTGGCTCGCTGGTGTCGTTGTTCGTCAACCGGAGAAGTCATGGCAAAACATTCGCACTGGCGGCGTTGACGCAACAAGGTAACGCGGTTGTGACCGTTGCGGGATTGCAGAAATTGCTGCCGATTCACAAGACGCTCGAGGAAGCGCTCAGCACGAAGCCGTAACCCGCCTGTGCAGGGCCTTGCTCACCGAGCGTCCATCACCCGAGAAAACCTGACCAACAGACGCATGGTCCCTGCTGTCTCGAGGCGGATGTGGGTGTGGCCCGAGACGCCTACTGGGGGGTCCAGTTGGGATGGCTCGTGAAGAGGCCGTCGACGAAACCGATGTGGTAGGCGATGAACAGGCCGAACCCCAGACTTAGCAGGCCGGAGCCAGCGATTAATCCTCGATGGAGCCACGCAAATCGCGTGCCCGCAAACGAAAATGGTAGCGAGATCGCGGTAGTGATCAAGATCATTCCTGCGATGGTGCCTACTCCAAATAGCAGCAAATATAAAACGCCCCAGCGCGGATCGCGAATGCTGGCGAGCACTAGCAGGGCCACGGCGGCGGAACCCGCTAGTCCATGCACGATGCCGATGAAAAACGGACGCAGTGTGTGGAACCAGCCCAGTTTTGCAAAGGGAGATGTCATCCACCTTGGTTCGCTCAGCGAATCCCCATGGTGATCTTCTTCCGGTTGATGCGCGTGCCAGTGATAGTGTACCTGCGAAGCGTGCTCGTGCAGATGCGCGTGTTCTCCGGTGACGCGGGGATGCGCAGGAGAAAATTTTTCACTCATCCACTTCGACACACCAGTCAGATTCAGAATGCCCAGTAGAATCAGCATCAGGCCTACGGCAAATTCCATAGTCAGACCGACGCGCGGCGGGATGGTCAGATTAAAGAGAATGATGGCGGTGCCGACGAGCAGGATGGTGAGTGTGTGTCCCAGCCCCCACAGCGCGCCAATCAACGCGGCTCTGGAGAGCGAACGCTCTCGGCTGACAATCGTCGAGACGGCGATGACGTGGTCGGGGTCCGTGGCGTGGCGCATGCCCAGAACGAAGCCGAAAAGCAATATGGCGAGGCCACTGATCATAGGGAGCCCGAGAGCGATACCCGCTAGGTGACAGAATAGCCGAGAAGCCAGCTACCGTGCGAATTTTCGCCGGCATACCAAGTACGGTCAGCCAGCACCCTTACTCGGATAGATTAGTTCAGGACAGGGAGAGTTCCTGAACGGAAGGAATCCCCTCCTTCTCGCCCGAAGACACCGGATTACTTGTGTCTCCGGTCGTGGTGTTCGGCGGAATGGCCGTTTGCCCTAAGCCACTTTAGCAATGCGCGGATGCTGCCGTGAGCCAGAGCGATGCAGGAATCCGCGGCACCATAATAGAGATTGATAGTGTCGCCGTCCTTGGCGATGGTATAACCGCACGGGAACACCACGTCTTGCACATCGCCGTGGCGTTCGTATTCCGCTTCGGGTGCAAAAATCCAGGAATCGCCGCGCATAAGGCAGATAGCCGGATTCTCCAAATCAAACAGTGCCAGTCCCAAACGATAGATGGAACTTGACGGGGTGCGGCGAACACCGTGATACAACATGAGCCAGCCTTCTGGGGTTTCGATCGGCGGTGGAGACATGCCAATCTTGTTGGCATCCCACCACGCGCCGCGCCGCGCTTCCAGCATCAGTCTGTGATTTCCCCAATGACGCAAGTCGGGAGAATTTGAGATCCAAACGTGAGCACCGAGTGGAGTCATCGGTCGGTGAATGAGCGCCCAAAAACCTTTGATGCGACGAGGCAAGAGCGCGGCATCTTTGTCGTCGGGTGAGAACACAACTCCGAGACGTTCGAATGACTTGAAATCCTTTGTCAGTGCGATCGAAACTCCCGGTCCTCCGCGCGAGTACGAAGTGTAGACGACCGCATATTTTGCCAGTTCCGATACATAGGTAATCCGTGGGTCCTCAATACCCCACAGTTCCTCGGGATACTTGTCGGCATCGGGGAGCATGGTGGGTTCACGATCGACCTGCCAACCGGTCAGTCCATCTTCGGAACGCGCAGCGCAGAGATGGGAAAGTCCGCGACGATCTTCCACCCGACAAAGCAGCAGAGTCGTTCCGTCTTGCAGCAGGGTGGCGCCAGCATTGAATACGCTATTTACGGAATACGGCCAATCCTTTCCGCTCAAAATGGGATTCGATGGATAACGCAAAAATAGTGATTCGTATTGGCTCATGTACTCTTTCGTGTTGTTTCCGTTGTGCGGCGAACTAGGTTTTTAGAGTCTCTGAGATTCCCAGTTGCTTCATTTCAAGTAATGACAATAAGAATGACACTGTGGATTCCGCGCCTTGATTCTCATTGGCACGGTCGGGGTGTAGCCCGTCGCGGCAACCGCCCGTTGCGGAGTCGTAGAGGGCAATTTGCAGGTCGTTGTCTCCCAAAAACCAGTTGAAGGTGAGCCAGGCGTGGTCTTTCCACTTGGTTTCTCCCGTGGCGCGATAAGCCTGCAGGCAAGCGGAAATTACGGCACAAGCTTCAACCGGCTGCTGATCAAAGCGCGCCTTGGGTGTTCCTTTGGAGTAAAAACCCTGAGATCCGATGGGGACGAAATGGCCTTTTATTTCGCAAAGTTGCAGGGAGGACAGCCATTCGAGCGATTCAAGTCCGGCGGCCACCATCTCATTATTGGAATTGCGCAGACCCGTTCGAATCAGGGCTTGCGACAATCTGGCGTTGGAATAGGACAAACCTTTTTCAAACCAGTTCCACTGTTGTTCTTTGTGAGTTTCATACGACTTGAGAAGGCGATTCGCCAGGACATCGCAGGCATTGAGCACCGCACGGTCACCGGGGAAGGAATCCAAATATTCCTGAAAGCCGAGCAACGAGAATGCGCATGCCCGAGGACTCTTGAATTCAACGGCCGCGGGAAGTGCCAGTTCGAAAAGCCGGCCAGCCGCGCCGCGAAGTCCGAGGTCCCCGGATCGTCCGAGGACAGTTCCCAATGCCCACAGGGCACGGCCGTGACTGTCTTCGGAACCTTCTGCTTCTTGCCATTGCCGTTCATAGCTAAGACAGTTTCTAAATCTTTTTGTGGCGGTGTCGAAAGCAAACCACAAGAAAGCTAAATAGCGAGAAGCAAGGTCGGCCACCTCTTTCGGCATGGCGCCCTCAAACTCTTCCAGAAGAATGCACACGATCAGTGCGCGGGCGTTGTCGTCGGCAGAATATCCTTCCGGGTAATTCGGAACGGCGAAGACCGCGTGTTCTACGATACCCGTCGTGTCCGTCATGCGTTGCAGGTGATCTAACTTAACCGCCGGTAGATGGTTCAAGGTTTTCTCGGTGTTGCGCGCGGAAAATGTGGCGCGCGGAGTATGCAACCGTTCATCGTAAACACGCTGGAAACTGGCCATATATTGTTGCGCGACGCGGGTCCAGACCATGTCTCTTGCGTACAGGTACGCACGTTTCCTCATGGCATGTCGGCTCGTTGGATTGTCGAGGAGTTCTATCGTTTTTAGTGCGATCGCGCCGGGATCATCAAAGGGAACTAACGCGCCACGCTGGTCATCGAGCAATTCCGTCGCATGAAGATAGGGAGTAGAAATAATCGCTTTGCCGGCGCTCAGCGCGTACACAAGCGTTCCAGAAACGACCTGGCCTTTGTGTTTGTAGGGAGTGATGTAGATATCGGCCGAGCCGATCAGTTCAACCAGTTCTTGCGGAGTGGCAAACCGGTTGCGAAAAATTACGCTGCCTTCCACGCCCAGGTCTTTGGCCATCTTCTTCAGCTCGTCGCGATAAACGTCGCCCTCGCGCCGCAGTATGTGCGGATGGGTAACACCGGAAACCATGTAAACCACATCCGGGTGTTGTTTGAGAATTGCGGGTAGGGCTTGAATTACGTTCTCGATGCCTTTGTTGGGCGATAACAATCCAAAGGTAAGCAAAACCGTTTTATCTTCCGTTCGGAAGATTTCTTTGTAGAAACAGGGATCCGTAAACGGCAGGTCGGGAATCCCGTGAGGAATGAGGTCTATTTTATCCACTGCGACGTGGAATGTTTCACGCAGAATTTGTGCGGACTGGCGACTCATGACGATCAGCCGGTCCGACAGGGAGACGATCTCCGTCATGACGCTCCGCTGATCAGGATCCGGATCGCGAAGCACAGTATGCAGGGTGGTTACCACCGGCATCTGCAGCCGGCGGAGTAACTCCAGGATATTTGCCCCCGCGGGCCCGCCAAAAATTCCGTACTCGTGCTGCAGGCAGACAAGATCGATATTGCTGAAATTCAGGAAATCTGCAGCCTGCGTATAAGAAGCCGGATTGTTTTCCGCCAGCTCGAATCGAACTCGCTCCGGATAGCTGTACCCTTCTTCGGTGTCGTTCATCGGCAAGGCGAGAAGCTCCGTTGCCGCATACTCGGCATGAATGGCATCGCACAAATCTGTTGTGAACGTCGCAATTCCACATTTTCTTGGAAAATAGTTCCCGACAAATGCTACCCGACTGGGAAGAGCGGGGCGAGGCGCGAAAAATCTGTTCTGCGCAGGTTTCTGTTCGACAATGAGCAGCGGCACATTGAGTCGTTCAAAAACTCCGATTGCATCGATTTCGTTGGTTCTTGACATTTTAGTTCCTCAAATAAAGTTTTTTAAACTCCAGACTGAGCAGACGACCGCTGGGGCTGGTTGCCCTGAAGGCTCGGGAAAGTCGTCTACGCAAGCTAGTCGAAAGCCGGAATGTGGCCACGCCACCGAGACGAATCGATTGACAAGCGCTCACAAAGACCCCGGGCGGGATTTGCGCCTAGTGAAAGAGTGGAACGATGAAGGGGATTCCAGTTCAAGAATAACAGTCCATTCGTTTACTGTCCATGTAATAAAATAAATATAAATGCGCCCCGTGACCGAACGCTCGGGTTCTGCCGTCGGGCGTGCGGCGGAGAAGCCCGCATGGAATGAGGCACCGGTGGTCCTGCAGATCCCCAAGATTTCGCCGGTGACGAAAAAAGCTTCCTAAACGGGCGTGCACCTTCCCCATAGTTCCTTCGGCGGCCGCTTCAAATTGTGACGCGTGGTATATTGTCCCTACCGGATACGGTTGGATGGACGGAGACTGCGGTTATGAACAGGCCCATGGTACTTGCTGCTATTCTGCTGATGGCGCTGGGCGCTTTGGCCGATGAAAAGGCGGTCGCCAATAAAACGGCGACGGAAACTTCCAACCTGGTGGCGGGTAAACAGACCTACCTGGAATATTGCGCGGTCTGCCACGGACTTGACGCGCGTGGCCTTGGCCCAGCCGCCTCTGCGCTGAAAACTCCACCGCCGGATCTCACAACGCTTGCCAAACAACATGGCGGCAAATTCCCCCACGAGTACGTAAGCGAGATCGTGCGACAGGGAAAGCCGGTTCCCGCACACGGTTCGGCGGACATGCCCATCTGGGGACCGATTTTTGGCGTTCGCGAGAACGGGAATGAAGCGGCAGTGCGGCAGCGCATCAAAAGTTTGTGCGATTTTCTGGCTACGCTGCAGGAAAAAGAATCCTAGCCGCTGGGTGTTGTTGCTCTGGGGAACACTTGCCGATGCCACCGGCCGGACCTCGATCTAATCGGGCAGGCCAACTCGCTTTTCCAGATCCTTGTATCGTGGATCCGAACGCAGGAAATCGTAGCAGCGAGTGATCCTCATATACGAAATTTCCTCACTTTTCGCCGCGTATGCCTTCTCGAGCCATTGAAATGCCTGCTCTTTGTCGCCGAGAAATGCATATTCCTCGGCGATCTTTCCCGGGTCTAGATAGCCCTTTGCGATTCTCTGCTTGTACAGTTCGATTTGTCGCATCACGGCAGCTTTGTAACCCAATTGCTTGTAAACCCTCTCGACTTCTGCTTGCTGCGCTATATCATCGGGATCGTTATACAGTCGCGTGGCCTTCTGCAATTCCTCCATCCAAAGATCATATTTGCCCTGGTAACGGTAGAGCGTACTGAGATCGCCACGCGTGCCTGGAAAATTCGGGTCCATGTCCATGGTTTTCTTGTACTGTTCGAGCGCTTGCTCATCCATCCGCCCGTTCATAAAACCTTGGCCCAGATTGTCGTTGAATTTTAGGTTGGTCGGCTCCAATTCAACGGCACGTCTCAAATGTGTGATGCCCTCCTCTGAATGACCAATCCAGGTGGATTGCAGGCCGTACCAGTGATGGGCGTTGGCAAAGTTGGGATCCAGTTCGATGGCTCTGAGCATCTCCTTTCGCCAGTCGGCAAACTCCCATGCAAGGAAATGTCCCTGGCCCATGGCCGCGTGCGCCGCTGGCAACGTATCGTCGAGCTCCAGCGCTTTCTGTGCCGCTGCCTTCGCCTGGGGAACCGTCTCACTCGCCGGTATCGGGACGTAGTCGCTCACCACACCCCAGTAGTCGGCAAGTCCAACATACGCGTTGGCGTAGCTCGGGTCTTTGGCGATGGCCTGGGTGAAGTAGTCCTTGGATTTTGCGAGCGCCTCGGGCGTACGTTTCTGCCAGAAAAAACGGCCTTTGAGATAAAGCTGGTAGGCTTCGGGATCGGAGGTGCCGCCGTTTGCTAGCTTGGCTTTCTGCTCGCCGGTCAGATGCTCACGGAGCCGAGCGGATATCTCCGTGGCGATTTCACGCTGGACAGAGAGAGCGTCGGAAACTTTGCGGTTGTACTGCTCACTCCACAGATTGCGATTCGTGCGCGCGTCGGTCAGTTCGGCGCTGACCAACAGATTGTCACCTTGCTGGGTGACGCGTCCGGTGACGACGGCCTGGACTTTTAGTTCGGCGGCCGCTTTCTGTGGGTCTACCTCCTGCGACTTGTAACGGAACACAGCGCTGCGCGAGCGCACCGCAAGATTGGGAAGCTGCGAGAGACTGCTGATCAGGCTTTCCGTCAATCCTTCACTCAAATATCCGGCATTCGGATCGGCCGTGACGTTGCTGAACGGGAGTACCGCAAGAGAATCAATTGCGGAACCAGCGTGTGGCGCAAACCAGCGGTACGCACCGAACAAGAGCGTGACGGTGGCCAGCAAGGCGATGGCGCCTGCGGCCATAAATTTTTTCTTGTGACGTGCCACGAGGTTTACCGCAATCTGCGAGTCAGAAGCGGAAGCTGTCATTGCGAAGCCCGACGCGGCGGAAACCGAGGGTTTCGACGCGGAGATGTCGGAATCTGCCTGCGACGGAGGGACGACGGCGGAAGAACGGCCTGTATCCATGTCGCGCTTCAATCGCTGCAGATCGCTGCGCAAGTCCGAGGCGTGCTGATAGCGGAGAGTTCGATCTTTCTCCAGGCACTTGCTGATCACGTCGTCGAGTTTCGGCGGGAGATCGGGGTTCAGTCGCAGCGTGGAAGCCGGCGAGGCATCGAGAATTGCTTTGAAGATGACGCCTGAACTTTCACCGCGGAAGGCAAGCGTGCCGGTGGCCATCTCGTAGAGCACCACGCCGAACGAGAACAAGTCGCTGCGCGCGTCGAGCTCTCTCGCGCGCACCTGCTCGGGCGACATGTAGGCGACGGTGCCCAGGGTCGAGCCCGGGCTGGTCAGATGCAGCGCCGCCGTCACGCCTTCGGTCATATCCGGCGCGGCAGGAGTTGTAGAGGATGGACGATCTCCGGTGTAGGTGAGTTTGGCCAAACCGAAGTCCAGAATCTTGGCGTGATCCCGCTTCGTCACAAATAAGTTCGCGGGCTTGATATCGCGGTGGACGATGCCTTCGGAGTGTGCCGCGTCGAGGGCATCGGCAATTTCGATCGCCAGGGAAAGCAGCTCACCGGTCTCGATGGGCCGGCCATTGATGCGGTGCTTTAGCGTCATGCCATCCAGGAATTCCATGGCAATGAAGGCTTGGCCGTCTTGCTCGCCAATGTCGTAAATGGTGCAAATGTTCGGATGATTGAGCGCGGAGGCGGCCTGCGCTTCGCGCTGGAAACGGGCTAATGCTTGCGGGTCGCGTGCAACATCCTGAGGTAGGAATTTAAGCGCGACGAATCGGTGAAGACGCGTGTCTTCGGCCTTGTAGACCACGCCCATGCCACCGCCGCCGAGCTTTTCGACGATCCGGTAATGCGAAATGGTCTGTCCAATGAAGGACGAAGGTTCAGGCATTGGTAGCACATCTTAAGTTTTTATAGAATGCTTCGTCAACAAAGCGCGAGTGTGGCGGGGACTGTGATTATTCCTCTTTTAACATGCGCATGAATTCGTTGGCGGCGTGTGGCAAGCGTGCGCCGCGGCGCGAAACGATGTACAGGTGGCGCGGGATGTTGAGTTGCTTGATTTTGATTTCTTTCATCCAGCCATGTTCCAGTTCCCAGGTCACGCACATGCGCGGAACAATTGCCACGCCCATGCCCATTTGCACGAAACGCTTGATGCTTTCGATGGTGGGCATCTCGATGGGCATATTCAGTACGGTGCGGTGACGGGCGAATAGCTCGATTACTTTTCGGCGGAAAGGCGATTCGACAATGTGGGCGATGAACGCCTCTTTGCCCAACTCTTCGACGTCTACTTCCTTGCGCTTGGCAAGCGCATGTTTCGGCGGTACGACCAGCGTCAGCTCATCCTTCAAGATTTCGGTGGCCTGCAACTGCGTCTCACGCGGCACAAACGAAACCGCGCCCAGATCGAGCCGGTAGTTCACCACTTCGTGGGGAATGTCTCTTGAAAACATACGATGGACGCGCACCTGCACGCCGGGATGCACTTCGCGGAATTTAGCGAGGGCGGGGAGAAGTGCGTGGATCGAGCTTTCATTTACGCCCAGTGAAAGTTCGCCGCGCTTCAAGCCCTGTAATTCCATCAGGCCCTTTTTCACTTCGTCGCGCAGGTTGAGCAAGCGTTCCGCATAGTCTTGCAGCAACGTGCCGGCGTCGGTCATGCGCACGGGACGTGCACCGCGCACGAACAGAGGTTGTCCGAGCGAGTCTTCGAGCTTCCGAATGGCCAGGCTGACCGCAGGTTGCGTGCGATAGAGGCGTTCGGCAGCCCGGGAAAAGCTGCCTTCCTTGGCAACGGTGAGAAACACCTGTAATTCGCTGAGATCCATAAGGAATCCTTACCAAGGAAGCGCCTTTTGCGGGCTTCCTGGCCGTAGGACTGTCCAGCCGGGCCGCAGGGGATCTGGCGAAGCGGAGCCGGAGCTGTCCTGAGTATAAGCGAATATTATGATTTAAAGAATGAATATAAATTGGACTATAGCTCGCGGGCATGCGTAACTGGTAGGTCAAGCACTGGGGGTCTCCATGAGTCACGTTCAAATCTTCGACACTACCCTCCGCGACGGGGAACAGTCGCCCGGTTTCTCCATGAATACCCGGGAGAAGATCCGCATGGCGCATCAATTGGCCGCGCTGGGTGTGGACATTATCGAAGCCGGCTTTCCCATTGCTTCTCGCGGAGACCTGGAAGCGGTGATCGCCGTAGCGAAGGAAGTGAAAGAAGTGCCCATCGCGGCGTTGGCCCGTGCACGCAGGGACGACATACTGGCCGCCGCCGAGGCGCTGAAGCCTGCGAAGTTCCCCCGCATGCACGTTTTCCTGGCGACTTCCGACCTGCACCTGCAGGCCAAGTTGCATATGACGCGTGAACAAGCGCTCGAAGCGATCGGCTCGATGATCAAGCTGGCGCGAAGCTTTGTGGGCGAAGTGGAATTCTCCGCGGAAGATGCCGGCCGCACAGACATCGAATTTCTCTGCAAGGCCTGCCAGATTGCCGTCGACAACGGTGCAACCGTTTTGAATTTGCCCGACACAGTTGGCTACGCCGTGCCGGAAGAATACGGCGCCATGTTCCTGAAGGTTCGCGAACATCTGGGCGATCCGGAGCACATCACGCTGAGCGCACATTGCCACGACGATTTGGGACTGGCAGTAGCAAATTCGCTGGCGGCGGTACGAGCCGGTGTGCGGCAGATCGAGTGCACCGTGAATGGTATCGGCGAGCGCGCCGGGAATGCCGCACTGGAAGAAGTTGCCGTGGCGCTGGCGGTGCGCAAGGAAAGTTTTGGTGTAGCTACCAACCTCAAGCTGAATGAACTCTACAAATCCAGCCGACTGCTGACGGAAATTACCGGAGCAGTGGTGGCACCGAACAAAGCAGTAGTGGGCGCGAATGCGTTTGCCCACGAGGCCGGCATCCACCAGGACGGCATCATTAAGAATCCTCTGACATATGAAATTATTTCGCCGGAAGCGGTTGGCGTGCCGAAACGTTCGCTGGTGCTCGGCAAACATTCCGGGCGCCACGCGCTGAAACAGACACTGGTGGACCTGGGCTACGATCCGACGGATGGCGAACTGGCTGATGTTTACGCGCGGGTGACCGCCTTTGCAGATCAATCAAAGGAAGTAAAGGCGCGCGACGTCATGGCCATCGCTCACGAAGTTATCCGACGCAAGAATTCCTCCGCGCAAATAACTACAGGCGCTTCTCCCGCAGCGTAACGGTAGTCTTTGAGATCGACAATCGAGCGCGAAGGAATTTCTCGAGGAAAACCAGGTCATGAAGCTGAAAAAGAAAATCGTTTTGTTGCCGGGCGACGGGATTGGCCCGGAAGTTACACGCGCTGCCGCCAGCGTATTGCAGGAATGCGCACGCGAGTTTCAGCACCAGTTTGAACTGATCGAGATGCCGATCGGCGGGGCGGCCATCGACAAGACCGGCACTCCGTTGCCGACTGAGACGCTGGATGCATGCCGCAAGGCCGACGCCGTGTTTCTCGGAGCCGTGGGCGGCCCTAAATGGGATTCGCTTCCGGTTGGCAAGCGCCCGGAGACTGGTCTGCTTGGATTGCGCAAGGGGCTGGGGCTGTACGTCAATCTGCGGCCAGTGAAAGTGATCGAACCGTTGCGCGGAATCTCACCGCTGCGCCCGGATCGTCTTGGCGACCTCGACATTGAAATCGTGCGTGAGCTTGCCGGCGGAATGTATTTTGGCGAACGCGGCAATGTGAAAGAGAACGGCGTCGAGCGCGCATTCGACACGGAATCCTATTCCACTCCGGAAATCGAGCGAATCGCCACATTTGCCTACACGCGGGCAGAAGCGCGCTCCCGAAAGCTTTGCTCCGTGGACAAAGCCAACGTGCTCACCAGTTCAGAGTTGTGGCGGCGCACCGTTACGGCGATGGGCACGGTATATCCCAACGTCAAGCTGGAGCACATGTACGTGGACAATGCGGCAATGCAGCTGACTTTACGGCCTACACAATTCGATGTGGTCCTCAGCACCAATATGTTCGGCGATATTTTAAGCGACGCGGCTGCAGCGCTGGTCGGCTCCATTGGGCTGATACCCTCCGCCAGTTTTGGAACCAGCGCTCCGCTGTTTGAGCCGATACATGGTTCCGCACCGACACTGGCCGGGAAAGATGTGGCCAATCCCATCGGCTCGATTCTGAGCGCGACCATGATGTTGCGCGACACCTTTGGTCTCGGACTGGAGGCGGACTGGGTAGAGCAGTCCATCGCTCGTGTATTAGGCGCGGGATACCGCACCACTGATCTAGCCGAACCGAACGCCAAGACGGTCTCTTCTTCTTCCTTTTTGGAGATCTTGAACCAGGAGATGCAACGGACGTTCGAGCACGCTGAAAAATATGGCTGGGGCGTTTAACGCAACAAGATCTTCGATACCAACACGCCGTTTTTTTCTCGGGCTCATTCCGCGCGGCATTCTTGCGATAGCTCCTTTGAAATGATAATTTTATGGATACAAGTTTCTGTGCACCCATCTGTTTCTCGACAAGTCAGGCAAATGGAACGGGGCAGCGGCTCTGCAGTAAATCCAAGCACAGGATGCCATCCTCAAATACAATAGAAGGTACGCGGGGAAGCCTCTTTCAGGGCTAGTCCAACTTAAGCACGAAGATGACAGATTCAGCGAACAAGCGGAGCGTGAACGTCGCCGGGAGTTCGCGCCCGGTGCGGTACTGGCGCGTCGAAGGCTCATTATTTGAGATGAGCGCGCTGCGCAGCGTCGCTTTCTTCAACTGGAACAGTCAAAGTTTCCTAGAGCGCTGGCTGCGCCGCGCAGGCATGGTTGGCCTGACAATTCTTCGTCCCCCCTACTATTTGGCCAGCCGAATGTTCGCCACGCGCAGTCTGCATACATTGTTGCGCGGGATCACCAAAGACCGCTTCGAACTTCTTGGCGAAGAATATTTTCAATACGAATTGAAGCCGCGGATGCGCCGTGAATCCGTAGAAAAACTGGTTGAAGCGGTTCGCAACGGCGAACGGATCATTCTTGTCGGGCAGCTGCTGGAACAGATTATGCGGCCTTTGGCGGAATATTTCTCAGTGGAAGGGTTCATCGCCAACCGGCTGGAATTTCGTGATGGTGCGGCAACCGGCCGCTTGCTGGACCCTGTGATTCGTCCGCGCGGGCCGTTTGCCTGGCTTGCCAGTGGTTCGGCGGATGGTCACCTGTCGGAGGAAAAACTGCTCTGGCAGTTGGACTGGGAGAAGACTCCAGAATTGCTCGAGACCTCCGTCCGCTCGCCTGAGCGGCCGCGCATGCCTGCAGGCCGGGGCGTGGAACTGCTGAGCAGCACGCCGCGCCTTGATTCACTGAATGTGCGTGAATCGCTCGCAGGGAAACACCTTTTGTTGATCGGCGTCACCGGTTTCATCGGAAAAGTGTGGCTGGTGGACCTGCTGGAGAAAATTCCCGAGATTCGCAAAGTTACGCTGCTAATCCGCAGGAATCGCACCACCACCGCGCAACGACGCTTCGAAAAAATCGTGGAAGAGTCGCCAACATTTGACGCGCTCCATGAAAGTCACGGCCCACGACTGGCACAATTCCTGAAAGAAAAAGTGGAAGTAATCGAAGGCGACGTTAGCCAGCCAGGACTTGGCTTGGATGCCGAGACACAGGAACGGCTCATGCATTCGCTCGACGTGATTGCCAACAGCGCTGGACTAACCGATTTCAACCCGGATCTGCGAGATGCACTTTCATCGAACGTTGATTCCGGGATCTACCTGTTGGATTTTTTGCGCAGATGCGATCACGCCGGACTGATGCATCTCTCGACCTGCTACGTCGTGGGCATGCGCGATGGACGAGTGACAGAAGAATTGCAGAATAACTACAATCCCGCCGGTCATCCAGAGTTTGACGCGGAACGTGAAATTGCTTCGCTCAGAGAAATGGTGCAACGCATTGAAGAGCGTTCGGAGAGCGAGGAGCTCGCGAAGGCATTGCGCAGGCAGGCGCTTGGCCGCAGCGGCGATCCTTCGAAGGTTCCTACGACAGAGTTGGACGGCGTGCTTAAGCGCAATCGCGCGCGCTGGGTGCGTAATCGCATGGTCCGCGTCGGAATGAAGCGTGCCGCGCACCTCGGCTGGCCGAATACCTATACGTTTACAAAGAGTCTTGGCGAATCAATGCTGGCACAGAAGGGCGGGGATCTGGCGATTGCCATCGTCCGCCCTTCCATTGTGGAAAGCTCCACGCGCACGCCTTTTTCCGGTTGGAACGAGGGCATCAACACTTCGGGGCCACTTTCCTACCTGTTGGGCACAAATTTCCGGCAATTGCCTTCAAATGAACGGAAGTGTCTCGACGTGATTCCCGTCGACATGGTCACACGCGGGATGACCCTGATTGCCGCGGCGCTGGTACTGCGAAAGAATGCGCGGCTGTATCAATTGGCGACTTCGGCCATCAATCCAGTGAACATGGGACGTTCGATTGAATTGACCGGCTTGGCACACCGCAAGCACTACAAGATGCAGCACGGCCTCGATCAGTGGCTGAAAGTAAAGCTGGAAACGATTTCGGTATCAAAGCAGCGTTATGAACGGCTTTCAATCCCCATGCAGAAGGCCGTAGTCTCTCGTATTAACAAAGTTGCGACGGCACTGCGCATGAGCAAGCCCCCGCTGGCGAAAGCGGAACGCGACCTGGGTCGCGCAGAAAAGCTAATCGAGCTCTACGAGCCATTCATTTTGCACAATGAACATGTGTTTGAGTGCGAAAATGCAAGGCTGCTTTCCGCGGCACTTTCCGAGGAAGAAAAGAAAATGTTCGACTTCTCGCCGGAAACAATTGACTGGTGGGACTACTGGATTAATATCCACATACCGGCCTTGCGGCGCTGGTGCTATCCATTGATGGAAGGCCGACCGTTGGAGGCGCGGGAGCCTCGTGCGCTGGATTGGTCGACGCCAGCGACAGGGGCTTCGGTGGCCTCGCGGTAGGGCTTCTCCGCAATCCTGACTATGGCTATCTTCCTGACGGGCACAACGGGATATCTCGCCAGTTACCTGGCGGCGGAGCTTTTTACCGGACACCAGGATCGACTGAATCTCCTGGTGCGCGCAAAGTCCGAACAGGAAGCGCGTGAACGGCTGTGGCAATCGCTGCAATTACATTTTTCCTTCACGGAATTCCGGGAGTACCTAAATTCGCGCGTGCGAATTTTTCGCGGCGATTTAACCGACGAGCATTTTGGCCTGAACGATGACGAATACCACGCTCTAGTGGAAACCTCCGATTCGATTCTGCATTGCGCGGCTTCCCTGAATCGTAAATCCGAAAAACAGTGTCTGAACGTGAATCTGCGCGGCTCGCTCGAAATGATTCAACTGGCCCGGCGGGCGCAAGATTTGCATGGGTTGCGGCGATATTCGTTCGTCTCCACGGTTGCGGTGGCCGGGAAGCGGCAGAATGAAGTGGTTACCGAGGACGCATCCATCGATTGGGCGCGCTCTGATTACGATCCTTACGCGCGCACGAAAAAATTTGCCGAGCACATGGTGAACCAGTTGCTCCCCGACGTACCGCATACGATTTTCCGTCCGGCGATTGTGATGGGCGATAGCCGGTGCCCCGAAACAACGCAATTCGACATGGTAGAGGCGTTCGACACACTGGCACGATTCCCCGTTTTACCTTTGCGACCGGACGATCATATCGATATCGTGCCCGCGAACTATGTGGGCGCTGCGATTGTAAAAATTCACCAGAGCGCAAAACCGAATCACAATATTTATCATCTTTCTTCCGGTACGGGCTCACAGATGTACAAGGAATTGACCGACGCGTTGGCCGAACAGGGAGGCTGGTCGAAGCCAATTTATCAGCCGTGGCTTGCCGGACCATTTTCTAGCACGGTGAACTGGCTCGCGTTTAAGGGTGGAGCTGTCGGTCATGGAGCGTCACTTCTGAAAGTTTTCTGGCCCTATCTGGATTGGAATACGGTGTTTGACAATTCGCGCGTTGTGGCCGAGATGGGCGCGGCGCCGGCGAAATTTTCGACCTACGCATATCCGTTGCTGCAATTCAGCCGGGCGAACAAATTCAAATATCCGGCGAAGCCGTGGCCTGCGGGTGCGACAAAGGTTTCAAGGGAAGTTGCGGGGAGAACTGGAGCATGACCGATTTTCTATTGGTCGCGTGGGTCAGCGCGTTGATCGAGATCCGGCGATACGGCTGGATGTTCGGAGTGGGTAAACGCTGGACGCCGAGCGAACGATTGAAACTTTTGTTCGCCGGCTATAACGGCACGCGCAACACCGGCAGCGACGTACGGGTGCAGGAAACGCTGCGACAGATTCGCCACGTTCTTGGCGCAAACAACGTGGAGTTCAGCGTGATGACGCAGAGTTTTGACCGAACTAAGGGATATTTCGAAGACTCGAAGCAGGTTTATCTCCCGGACGTGTACCCACCATTCCTGTTTCGCGAAGTCCATGCCAACCACGGAGTGGTTTCTTGCGAAGGCTCGATGTTCAAGAGCAAATTCGCAAATGCGCTCACAACCATGATGATTGGCTCGCTCGGGCTGGCTTCTGCGGAAAATAAATTATCCGTGGCATATGCCGGAGACGCCGGACACATGGACGACCTGATCCAGCACATGTGTGCGCGCTATACCAAGGATTCGTTGGTGATCACGCGTAGCCTCGAATCGCAGCAACTGCTTAGCGGACTGGGCGTGCCGAACGAACTCGGTGCAGACACCGCCTGGACTTTTGAACCGCACCCGCCGGAATATGCACGAAAGGCGTTGCGCGAAGTCGGTTGGGACGAGGAGACTCCCATCCTGGTCCTCTGTCCGATTCATCCGTTTGTGTGGCCAGTGCGTGCCTCGATTGCGAAATATATTGCTCGCGCCACCACCGGGGCCTTTAAAGACAGCCAGTACCGTACCGTGTATTTTTTTGAATCGGGCGCAGAAGTCGATCGCAAGCTGAAGCACTACATCCGGGGTTACACAAACGCTACGAAAGCGTTTTTGCAGAAGCACAAAGTGTTTCCGATTCTGGTAGCGATGGAGCGGCTCGATGCCGTCGCGTGCCGGGAAATCGCGAAAGAAATCCCCGGCGTGCCCATTCTGACCTCCGATGAGTACGACATGTTCCAGCTGGTGTCCATTCTGCGCGAATGCACATATATGGTTTCGTCGCGCTATCACGGGATCGTGACATGCATGCCGGCAAAAGTGGTTTCGGCCGGCGTAACCATGGACGAACGCATCCGCAATCTGATGCGCGAACGTGGGCATCAACACCTATTGTTGAACGTCGACGATGCTGACCTGGAGCCGAAGCTGCTTCAGGTCATGGAATCTTTGGTCATCGAGTCCGACGAGATTCGCGATAGCATTGGCCGAACGGTGGTCACGAATTTGAAGGCCATGTCGCGTATGGCGTTGTTTCTCGAGGACGAAGTGCGGCGCACCTATCCGGAATTTCCGCTGCGACGCGGAGTACTGAGTTGGGAAGATAATTTGCCACCGCTCAATGAAACCCTGCGTAAGCTGGTTGAGGAGTACGATGCGACGCCTGCGGCGCTGGCCGCTGGTCGCTAGAAGTTCATGGCGAATTTCCTGGAAGACGTATTTGCGCAGTTGCAGAAAGCGGCCAACCGCGTGGTGCTGCGTGAAGTCCACGACCACGAGTTCGTCGGCGTTACCGGTAAACAATTACTGGAAAAGGTGGCTGCAGCGCGCGCCTTCGTGCGCCAGTGCGGTGTGCAACCGGGCGATCGCTGCGCGCTACTGGGCCCCAATTCCATCGAGTGGGCGGCCGTCGATCTGGCGCTGATGGCCGAAGGCGCAATTGTGGTACCGCTGTATTCGCGGCAGGCTGTGGCGGAACTCGCGGTGATGATGCGTGATTCCGGGCCGCGTTTTTTATTTGTCAGCGACGCTCTACTGGGTGATGCGGTCGCGCAAGCCTGGCCGGAGGCGCCGCCACGCGTGCTCTTCGCTGATGCATGTAAGGCGAGCGCCGATTTCCAAAGCGTCTCCAGCACGCCGAATCCTCGAAGCGAAAAAGACCTCGTCACGATCATCTATACCTCGGGAACCTCGGGAGAGCCGAAGGGCGTCTGTCTGAATACCGCCAACCTCAACTACATGTTGGCTTGTACCACAGGCTGGATGGATCGGCTGGAAAAGAACGAACGCGAGCCGCTTCGGGTGTTTCAGTACTTGCCTTTTAATTTTGCGGCTTCGTGGATCGTGATGATGTCCTGCTTTTTGCGAGAGACGATGCTGACCCTCTCGACCGACCTGAATAAGGTTGCTGACGAAATTCTTCTGACCGCGCCGAATTATTTTTTCAATGTACCGACGTTGTTGGAGCGCGTGAGACGTGGCGTGGAAGTGGCCATCGGCAATCGTGATTCCGCGATTCGTGCTCTCTATCGAAACGCGTGCGCGGCATGGAAGCGTTTAGAAGCCAAGGAAAGCCGCTTCAGCGATGGGTTCTGGCTGTTTTTGGGGAAGAAACTAATCTTCGGAAAAATCCGCGGGCGTTTCGGCGCGAATCTGCGTGGATTGATTTGCGGCTCCGCGCCGTTGTCGCCGGAAACCCAGGATTTTTTCGCTATGCTGGGGATTCCCATATGGCAGGTGTATGGACTGACGGAAACGTGCGGAATCTGCACCATGGATGATCCGCGTATACCTGCCGAGCCGGGGAGAGTCGGGCAGGCCTTGCCGGGAATCGAGCTGACCGTCGGGGAAAATGAAGAGATTTTGGTGCACGGGCCGAACATTTTCCCCGGTTACTGGAATCGGCCGGAAGAGTCTGCAAAGGTTTTAAAGAATAGTGTGTTTCATACCGGCGATCAGGGGGAAGTAAATATTCATGGTAACTGGCGGATCAGTGGACGCATCAAGAACCTGATCATCCTGAATTCCGGACACAACATCGCACCGGAACCGATCGAAGAAAAAATTGCGCAGCAACTCACGGGGGCGCAGCAGGTCGTGGTGGTGGGGAATGGGCGCGGTTATCTATGCGCGCTGGTGGCCGGGGGCGTAGATGCAGAGAGCGCGCAAACTGCTCTGGACGCCGTGAATTCGGAATTGCCGCACTACCGTCAGGTGCGAAATTTCGTAATTCTCCCGCAGCCATTTACTCCCGAAAGCGGTCTGCTGACGGCGAACGGAAAAGTGAAGCGCGACGCCATTAATGAGCGCTATCGAGATGAAATAGAGGGCTTGTACACGAAGAATGCCGCGGCAGCGGGCGGGAACCGATAGGAGTTAGGGAGCGATTGAAAATGATAGAGTTTCGCGGAAAAGCATTGCGGTGGGAGCTGCGGGAAGGTGTCTTGGAATTGACGCTGGATCGCGAACCGCTGAATGAACTCGGGTCCGTGGCGCTCGGAGAATTGGAGAAATTCGTTGGGGCCTTCGATTCGTTGGCCCCACTCACTAGCGCTTGCATCATCGCCAGCGCTCGGCCGGGCGGATTCTGTGCAGGCGCTGATTTGAGAGAACTCTACCACGGTGCGCTGCCACTGCCGCAGAATGAACGGCGGAGAGGCGTGCGGGATTTTCTCGAGCGTATTCACAAAGTATTTAACGCCATTGACGCGGCCCCGTTTGTGACTTTTGCCGCAGTGCACGGACTTTGCATGGGCGGTGGATTGGAACTGGCGCTGGTCTGCGACCAGATCGTCGCCGACAAAATGGCACGATTTGGTTTTCCGGAATTGCGGTTAGGATTGATTCCCGGATTCGGCGGGATTCCGCGATTGCGGCGCGATGTTGGCAATAGCTTTATTCGCGATTTGCTTTTTACCGGTCGTACTGTAAGAGCCGAACGTGTTCACCAGTTGGGGCTGGTCAGCCACCTGGCCGGAGAAGGATACGCCTTGCAGGTATCGCGATCCATGGCTCAGCAGGTCACAAAATTTGATGCGCAGACGCGCGTGGCGGCGAAGAAATTCCTAAAACCGATTCCTTACGACGAGTTGAAAATAGAAACCGATCTTTTTTGCGAACTCTTTGACCGCCCCGTGGTGATGGAAAGCCTGCGGCGGTTTGTCGAGACAGACGATCCGATGAAGCACCTTCCTGTAGCCGAACAAAAGAAATAGCATTGGCACGTTAACGAGGAGGTACTAGTGCGAGACCATTCGCGGAAACAATGCTGCGCTGTATTTGTGCTTCTGCTCCTGCCACTCACACTAACCTCGTGTTCCCGCGAGGGGCCTGCAGAAGGCGAAGCCACATTTGATGCAGATGGCACCGCGCATATCGCTCGCGCCGTTCCAGTGCCGACAACGGTCAGTGCGGAAGCACAACAGTGGCTGGATTCGCTGACGCACCAGAAGTACGGGCCGCAGACCCTTGCGGAACGTCGCGCAGCCACGGATCGGTGGCGCGCCACAGATTCTGTGGAAGCCAGAAAACGCTTCCCCGTGAACATTGAGGAAAAAATCATTGCCGGCGTCCGCACCGATATCATCACTCCGCTCGAGACTCCCGAAGCTAATCGCAACGGAGTGCTGATTAACCTACACGGCGGCGGATTCAATTCCGATTCGGGCTCGCTGATTGAAGGAGTGCCGATCGCAAATTTGGCGAAGATGAGAGTTGTGTCGGTGTACTATCGATTAGCGCCGGAAAGTACCTTCCCCGCAGCGGTCGATGATGTGGTCGCGGTCTATAGAGAATTGTTGAAGGATCACACTCCGCAGAACATCGGCATCTTCGGTACATCCGCCGGAGCAATCCTGACCGCAGAGGTTGCCGTGAAGTTGAAGCAGTCCGGCCTTCCGCTTCCCGCGGCGCTCGGCATGTTTTCCGTGCTAGGAGACTTCAGCGCCCCTGGCGAATCCACGACTCTGTACACCTTGAATGGGTTCCCTGGAATCCTTATGCCGGAACACACCGGCAAGCACGCCCCCAATGAGTACGCGCCGAATATCGACCAGAAAGATCCGGTATTGTCTCCCTTGTTTGCCGATCTGCATGGCATGCCGCCAAGCCTGTTTGTAACCAGCACGCGCGATATTCTCCTGAGCAGTACATCGATCCTGCATCGCGCGTTCCTCCGAGCAGGAGACGATACGCAACTCGTGGTCTATGAAGCCTTGCCGCACGCGTTCTGGTACCACTTCCAATTGCCAGAAACACAGGAATCGCTCGAGATGATGGCGAATTTCTTCGAACAGAAAATCAGGCGGTAAGTGACGGTTGGAAACACACGTTCCGGACAACGACACGCGTTCAGTCTTCCCTGCCGACCGAGCTTTCTCTAGCAGTCTCTTTAGATCCATGGCCCGACGATACACCGGTTTCACAGCATCGAAGTCGGCAAACCCAGGTACATCTCCAATATCGATACGGCCCATCTTTCCTGTCTATGGTCCCCGTCCCGCCGCTTGAGGATAGCTCAGGCCAAACCTCAAAGTGCCACGGGCAGTTCCTTCGCAACCCATCGAAGGTACGGCTTCCAGATAAGCCGACCTTGTTTTCCTTTGCCAACCTTCCTTGAGGATCAACCCCGTCGGTTACGGCGTAATGAGTTTGCCACGGCAGCCATGCGTCTCCTTGAAAACGCCCCCCAGCAGGTACTCTCCGATGAAGAAGAAGGGGCTCCCCCTTAGAGCCATAAATAGGCTCGGTTCATTTGAATCTGGCTTGTTTCCTTCGATACCGAGCGTGCCCGATTCCCCAATAAATGACGAAGGCGGAAAGGAATACGGCGAAAGGAATGGCACTCTAAGCATTGGAGCGGAAAATCACGCAGACTTCAGCATACCTGCCCAGCGAATCGTTTCCCCCGTAGTTCAACTGGGAGTGCAGTTTCCCAGAAGCTTGGGATTTGATTGCGGCTAAATTTATTTTTCTGTTTGACGGGATAAGCTGCTTGCACCGTAACTGCAGAGAATTTCATTTGCAGCGTCTATGTACATCGAAAAGTGCCCTCGAGAAGGCTGTTCCGTGTAAGCAAAAATAATCCCAATGCACAAATTGAACCACCTAGCCAGATGGCGGGTGTGCGCGTTCCACCAATCAGGCATTCTGGGCATGGAGGCAGCAACTATGTCAGCAGAATGGATAGCAGTTTCAAAAGCATTGGCGGATTCCACGGAGAGGGCCTCGTTATACACAGTGGCCGTGCACGCGGAGCCGCGCGGTTCCTCAAGTGGCGTTGTTTGGCGCCCCGGCGTAATCGCGACTTCCGAGCATGCCCTGCAGCGCGATGAAGACATCCAAGTAACACTGGCAAATGGGCGCGTGGCCAGCGCGAAACTGGTGGGGCGCGATGCCTCGACCGACTTGGCAGTGTTGCGGTGCGAGGAAGCGCAGCCGCCCGCGCCGCTTGGGAATACAGAATCGCTCAAGGTGGGGCATCTAACCTTGACGGTGGGGCAGACGCGCGCGAGCGGTCCGGTGGCAGCACTCGGATTCGTCAGCCTTTTGGTGAAGGAGCGAAGGATGTGGGGCGGGTTGACGGTCTCCCCGTACGTTCGGCTCGACAGCGCGCTACAGCGCATCGCTGTCGGCGGCGCTGTTGTGGATGGAAACGGGCAGGTGGTCGGCATAGCCACGCCGAAATACTCGCGTGGTGGAGCACTCGTTCTACCAGTTGCGATGGTAAATCGTGTGGTTGACGAGTTGCTGGAAAAAGGGCGCATCCCGCACGGCTACTTTGGCATCGGGCTTCAAGCCGTGCGCTTGCCGGAAAGCCTGCGGGAGCGCCTGCAACGGCAGGCCAATCGTGCGGCGATGATTTTGGAGGTGGAGCCGGGAGGCCCGGCAGACAAGGCAGGAGTGGTAATTGGCGACATCCTGGTAGGGCTGGATGGAAATCCTGTCCTGCGGCTCGAAGATGTTCAGTCGCATCTGCATGCCCAAAACATCGGGAAGACTGTTCGTGCCGAATTCCTGCGCGGTGGAACAAAGCGGGAAGTCGACATTGTGGTTGGCGAACGGAAAAACGGGGAATAAACGAGCGAGGAAAACGATGGGCATCGCGGGACTGGGAGAAATTGCAGAGCGCTTGCGCAAGTCGACGGTGGTAGTGCGGCCGAGCGGCAGCAAGGGGAACGGCTCGGGCGTGATCTGGTCGGCGGATGGGTTGATCGTGACCAACGCGCACGTAGCGCGTGGGAAACGCGCGGAAGTCTGTTTGTGGGACGGAAGGGAAGTGCAGGCAGAGGTAACGGCGCGAGATTCGCGATGCGATCTGGCTACACTGCGAATCTCGGAGGCGAATCTTTTCACGGTGGAAGCGGCTGACTCTTCGCGGGTGCGTGCCGGTGAAATGGCGATTGCCGTCGGCAATCCGCTGGGATTTGTGGGTGCGATGACCACGGGAGTAGTTCAGGGAGTCGGTCCGATCCGGGGATGGGGGCGTCACAATTGGGTACAGTCTGACGTGCGCCTGGCGCCGGGGAATTCCGGTGGTCCCCTGGCGGACATTCGCGGCCGCGTGATTGGGATCAATAGCATGGTGGCGGGAACAATGGCACTGGCGATCGCCAGCAATGAAGTCACGCAGTTCTTGCGCGGCAGTCAACGAAGCAATTGGCTAGGCGTAACGGTGATGCCGGTGCGCTTGCCGAAAACCAGCGGGTACAGATTTGGACTGCTGCTGGCGGGCGTGCAGTCCGGAAGCGTGGCGGAGAGAGCTTCGCTACTGCCGGGAGATATATTGCTGGGGACTGAAGCGGGCGCGTTTGCGTCGGTGTATGATCTCGCCGCAATTCTGCACGCAAACGAACAGGGGCTGTTGCGGCTGGAGTTTTTGCGCGGCGAGTATGAGCGGGTTCGGAAGGTAAGCGTGGAGCTGACGGAGAAAGCAGCAGCGTGATTAGCGTTTACCTGATCGCCGCTACCCCGCGCACAAGACGCGCACTTGAGTTGCGTCTCGATCCGCATGAAGTGGAGATCGTGGGTGCTGCCGCGGACATAGAATTGGCCACCGAGGAGCTTGTCGAAAAAGATGGAGAGGTAGTGCTGGTC
Source organism: Candidatus Acidiferrales bacterium (assembly GCA_963741165.1). Taxonomy (GTDB): domain Bacteria; phylum Acidobacteriota; class Terriglobia; order Acidiferrales; family UBA7541; genus Acidiferrum. Next base: position 195,148 of record CAVUHB010000013.1, read on the forward strand.
AGCGTTGGCAGCGAATCTCGCGAAGAGTTTCTCGAGGCGCTGGAGAAAACACAGCTGGCGCGAGAATTACCCGTCGTTTTGTTGGTGGACCAAGCCGTGCCTCGATTCCTAGAACGGGCCATCCGTAGTGGAGTGAAGGGAATACTGGCGACAGAAGTCGACGCAGATTCTTTGCAGGATGGTTTGAAGGCAGTTGCGAGTGGTCTGCTCGTGCTGTCGCCAGAAGAGGTAGGCGCGTTGCGGCCTGTGGCAAAAGCCAACACAGAAATCGTGGGAGTAGTCGAACCGCTCACCCCTCGCGAAACAGAAGTGCTGCAAAAAATGGCCAGCGGTCTTGGTAATAAAGGGATTGCCGCGCGAATGAAGATTTCCGAACACACCGTAAAGTTCCATGTGGCGTCTATCCTCGGCAAGCTGGGAGCCGGTTCACGTACGGAGGCCGTATCGACGGGGATGCGCTTAGGGTTGATATTGTTGTAACTGTAGCTCGAAAAGTTATCGCAACCTCAAGAAACTCATTTCAGTTAGGCTTTTGCCCGCAAATCGAAAATAGCATAGTGTAAACGCGTGGCCAACTCTCACGACGAGATGGAGGCGCTAAAGGCGCAGGTTGCGTCGTTAACGGCGCGCGTCTACAGGCTGGAACAAGTCAGCTCGGCGGCTCCCACTGAATTGCCGCGGGAAGTTCCCGTGACGCCACAAAAGACCGTTTTTGCACCTTCCCCTGCTCCGCCCCTCGAACGGCCCCCCGGAACGATGCTAGTTCCGCCGGCACCGAATATCCATTCTGACGCATCCGCGGCAGCATCGCCTCCGCCAGTAGCGAGGCCGCAGCCGGAATTTAAACTGCCGGGACTTTCAGCGTCCGCTCGAGGCACCGCGAATATCGAAGAGAAGATCGGGCAGTACTGGTTGAACCGCGTTGGCATCGTAGCCATCCTCATCGGCGTCTCCTACTTCCTGAAATACGCGTTTGAAAATAACTGGATCGGGCCAGCCGGCAGAATCGCCATTGGCCTGCTGGCCGGAATGGGGCTGGTGCTGTGGAGCGAACGATTCCGCGAACGTGGTTATGCGGCATTTTCGTATTCGCTGAAGGCAGTGGGCATCGGTACGCTGTACCTTTCCTTGTGGGGAGCGTATCAGGTCTATCACCTGATTCCCTCTTCTGCTGCATTTGTGGCAATGATCATGGTTACGGGCGCAACAATGGCGCTGGCGTGGAGCCAGGACGCGGAAATACTGGCCAGTTTCGCGCTGGTTGGTGGCTTTGCCACTCCGGCTCTGCTCTCCACGGGAGAGAACCACGAAATTGTCTTGTTCAGCTATGCCTGTCTGCTCGATATTGCCATTTTGGCGCTGGCCACCCTCAAACCGTGGCGCCGACTGCTGTGGGGAAGTTTTGCGGGAACGGTAGTCCTCTATATTGGCTGGTATTCCGAATACTACGGGACAGAGCAACGAGGGGTCACCGTTTTCTTTGCTGCACTCTTCTCGGCGCTCTTTGCCGTTATCCCACTTATCGTCAGGTACGAAAACACCAAGCAGCTGAATCGAATTCCCGTCACCTTCACGCTGCTCCCCTTGATGAATGCGACGTTGTTCTTTCTGTCGCTGTTCGTCATCTACGACCGCGAAACCGCCACTCTCACCTGGTACGCGCTGACGCTGGCCGCGGTGTATCTGGCAATTGGCAATGCCTATAAGAAACGCTCCGACGTTCCCGAGACGAATACAGTTCAACTTTTGCATGTGGCCATCGCGGTTGCGTTTCTGACGATCGCCATCCCCGCCAAACTGAATGCGCACTGGATCACCATTGGCTGGCTGGTGGAATCCGCCGCACTCTTGTGGGTCGGCGTAAAGACGAAAACAGATTTCTTGCGTTACCTCGCTGCGGCTGCGCTGGTTCTGGGAATAGCGCGTCTGCTGTTTTTCGATCAACTTCGCGTAGGCACGCTCCTGTTCAATGCCCGATTCTTCACCTACCTGGTGGCGATTGCGGTTCTGGGAGCGATCGCATACTTCGGGCGCCACCACGCCTCCGAACGCGAAACGGTTTTTATCGATGTGGCGGTTGTGAGCGTAAATTTACTGGCATTAATTGCGTTGACCCTGGAAGCACAGGACTATTTCGGACGCCAGCTCTCGCCGCGCCACTATGACCCAACTTTTTATCACGATATAGCGCTTGCACGAGGATTCACGTATTCCGCGATTTGGTTGATTTATGGTGCGGTCTTGATGGCCGTGGGCTTCTGGAAGCGCTCGTCCTTTGCGCGATGGCAGGCTTTGATCCTGATGGCACTTACCTCGGTCAAAGTGTTTCTAAACGACGTCTCGCAACTTGGCGGGAGTTATCGGATTGTGAGTTTCATCGCACTTGGCGCGGTTTTGTTGGGAATCTCTTTTGCTTACCAGCGCGATTGGCTGAAACTGTCGGCCCACACCGCCGAAAAATCGAATCCGGAGAGTTCTTCATGAAGCCGGGCTGGGGATTTCTAGCGATCACCCTGGTTGCCACTCCTGCAATTTCTTTTTTCAGATTCGAGCGCCAAATTCAGCCCGCAAGTTCCAGCGGGCAACATTATGTCGTGGTGGACGAGACAGTTTGGCGGCATGCGCGCCCGGATTTGGACGACCTCCGTTTGTACGCGTCGGGAAGGGAGATACCCTATGCGCTGTCCATCGAAATGGGAAGTTCGGAATCCGAGCAGAACTCCCTGCGCATCCTGCAGCCAGGTACGATTGGCAGCAATACGGAGTTTCTGCTCGATATGACGAATACGCCGGAGTACGACCGGGTACAACTAAAGCTGGCGACGAAAAACTTCATCGCTCACGCCCGTGTCGAGGGGCAGGACGACCCGCACGGAGGAAAGTGGGTCACCTTGGGGACGACGACCCTCTACGATTTGACCGATGAAAGACTTGGCCACAACAGCATCCTGCAAATTCCGCGGTCAGCCTACCGCTACCTGCGTGTGACCGTAGATGGCTCGGTGAAACCCGTCGAAGTGGAAAGCGCGACCGCCGCGGCGACCAGAGCCGAGAAAGCAAAATGGCGGGAGGTCGCGGGCAGTTCGACAGGGGAACAAAAGGGAAAAGAGACCGTTTTCACGTTGACGCTGCCCGAAAACGTTCCGGTGGAGCGCTTGAGTTTTACGATCGATCCCGTACAGACGAATTTCCGGCGTGGCGTGGAGATTCTGAGCGAGCGGGAGCAGGTGATCGGGATTGGAGAAATCAGCCGGATCCACATGCAACGCGGCGGTCAGAAAATTGATGCCGAACAGACTGCGATTTACCTACGCACGGCCGGGGCGGGCAAGATTCGGGTGCTCATCCACAACGGCGACGATGTGCCCCTCAAGATCACTGACGCGCGGCTGCAACAATATCAACGGCGAATTTATTTCGACCTGGAAGCGGGCGTCGCGCCCCAGCTTTGCTACGGCGACGAAAAGCTAAGCGCACCGGTCTACGATTACCGAAAACTTTTCCAGAGGGATCCGAACGCCAGCCAGTTAGAGTTCGATCCAGAGATTTTAAACGCGGCTTACACCGGCAGGCCCGATGAACGGCCCTGGTCGGAGCGTCACCCCGCAGTCTTGTGGGGGGCAATTATCGGCGCCGTGCTGATACTGGGTGGACTTGCCTTCCGTTCCCTGAAATCCGTTGCCAGCTGAGTCTTCCGCAAACCCGATTCGGGGGCCCTATCACTGGCGCCGCGCGATTTTCTTTCCAGCCCCCGTGATGATAGATTTATGAATTATGCGGACATTAGAACAAACCACCCAGGAAATCCTGGAACTGGCGACCAAGCATTTCAAAGCCGCGAGCGGCTCGTTGCGTGCCGATGACGATTTCTACAAGAAGTTGGGAATCGATAGCCTGCAGGCTCTGGACATGCTCTCCCGCTTGGAAAACCATTTTCAAATTGAGTTGCCAGACTACGAAGTACAGGGCGTAAGCGATTTCAAAACGCTTGCGGAACGCATACAAGCCCGCCTGTGATGCTGGATCTAGAAAAATACTGCTCGATCGGGGAATCTTTGCGCGCCGCGCTCGAAGCGTTTGGGGGTGAGGTCTGCTTGATCGAGTCGGACCGCGGCGAAGAGACTCTCCGTCTGACCTATCGAGAGTTTGCCGCGCGCGCGCTGCCCCTGGCCAAGGGATTGCAGGATCTGGGAGTCGCGCCGGATGATCGCGTTTCGATCATTATGACCAATCAGTCGAAGTGGCTGATTTCTGCATACGCGCTGTTTTATTGCGGCGGCGTGATGGTGCCACTCGATTTCAAACTCAAGCCCGAAGAGCATTGGGCTTTGCTGAAACATTCATCGACTAGCGTACTGATCACCGAATATGGAATCTGGCGTCAATTGAGCAGTTCGTCGGCCAGGGCAGAGGCGCCGAAGGTAGTGACCGTGATTGTGACCGAGGCGCCAGCGAAGGCAGATCTTCTGGGCGCGCGACGTTGGGAAGATGTACCTGCCAATGACGCGCCAGTTTTTATCGCCAGGAAGCGCGGAGACCTCGCCAGTATCATCTACTCCTCGGGAACCGGCGGCAGCCCTAAGGGATGCATGCTGACACACGAAAATTATCTGGAGCAGTGCACCGCGCTGACCGCGTGGTATCCGTTCTGGCCGGGAGTGCGCTATCTGAGCATCCTGCCCACGAACCATTCCATCGATTTCATGGTCGGTTTTTTCGGGCCATTCGTTTGCGGAGCAGCAGTGGTGCATCTGCGCACGCTGAGGCCGGAATTTGTACGGGAAGCCTTCGCGAAATACCAGATCACCTATGTAACGCTGGTGCCGCTGGTATTGAAGAACCTGCAAAAAGGATTGCAAGCACGATTCGATGAGTTGCCTCCTTCTAAACGACGCGCGTTCGAATTCTTGCGAATGATCAACATGGCTCTGACCAAGCGCCGGCCGCACCTGAACCTGAGCCGAAAATTGTTGAAGCAGGTGCACGAAGGCTTCGGCGGAAAACTGGAAGCCATCATCGTAGGCGGTGCGTTTTCGGAGCCGCAGACGCTTCAGTTCTTCTATGACTTGGGAATTCCCGTGGTGAACGCCTATGGCCTGACGGAAGGCGGCACCGGCGTCACGGTGAACGATTTGAAACCGTTCCGTGCGGATACCGTGGGTAAACCTCTGCCGGGCATTGAAGTTCGGATTGCCGCGCCGGATGCGGATGGAATTGGCGAAGTGGCGGTCCGCGGGAAAACGGTTATGTCCGGTTACCTCAACGATCCCGAGATGACGGCGGAAACCATTGTCGATGGCTGGCTGATGACCGGAGACATGGGCCGCTTCGACGCCATGGGTCATTTGCAGTTGTTTGGTCGCAAGAAGAACATGATCGTGACCGAAGAAGGAAAGAACGTTTACGCCGAAGATGTGGAAAGCGCGTTCGAAGGCCTGAAGGTAAAGGAATTCTGCGTGTTCGCGGCCAACTACATCTGGGCGCAGCGAACGATGGTGGCGGAAAAACTCGTGCTGGTGATCCGCCTTGAACCGGGCCAGGAACTGACGGAAGACCTGAAGAATGAAATCGTGGCGCGCAACAATCGGCTGATCAACTTTAAGCGCGTTTTTGGAATCGTTGTGTACCCGGAAGATTTTCCATTGACTGCTTCACTAAAGGTGATCCGTAAGGTATTGGCGCAACGGTTGGGGACTCTGGAACGAGAAAAAGCGGTTCTGCCGATTTAAGACGGGAAAAGGTAGAATGCCGCTTCCGAGAAGACGGTGAGAGAAACATTCCTAGCAATTGTGAATCCCGCGGCGGGTGGCGGGCGAGCGGCGAAGCTTGCCGGCCCGGTTCTTGCGCAGTTAAAAGATAAAGGATTACGCATCGATGTAATCGCGTCCACCAGTGCAGGGCACGTGGCGCAGCTCGCTCGCGAAGCCTATGCACAAGGTTACCGAAGATTCCTCGCGGTGGGTGGTGACGGCACCGCACATGAACTGATCAATGGAGCATTCCACGAAGAGGGCACTGCCGAACGAATCCAACTCGGGTTTCTACCCATGGGAACGGGCAATTCGTTCCTTCGTGATTTCACAACGACCGACGCGGCAACGCATTCCATCGAGGCCCTGGCCGCCGGGCGCAAGCGCAGCGTGGATCTGATTCGACTGACGCACGCTGACGGCAGAGTCTATTCGTTCAATGTTCTCAGCGTGGGATTTACGGCCGATGTCGGCGCTCTGACCAATCGTATGTTCAAGCCCTTCGGTCATTTCGGATATCTTTTGGGCGTTTTTGTTCGCGTGGTTCAACTGAAGCGGCGAGCCTTCAAGATGCGTTGCGATCGAGCCGAAAATTGGGACGAGCGGCGTTGCCTGTTCTTGACCTTTAACAACAGCAAGTTTACGGGTGGAACCATGATGATCGCGCCGGAAGCAGATCCCTGTAACGGCTGGATCGAATACGTACGATGGGGACCGATCAGCAGGCTTGGCTTGATTAGAATGTTGCCTCGACTTTACGACGGAACACATACGAAACACGAACTGGCGGAGACGCGTCGGGTTAAACGTGTGGAATTTGACCTGGAAGGCCCAGTCGACGTCATGATTGACGGCGAGATCATCACGGTGGATTGCAAGACTCTGGACGTATTGCCGGGTGTCATGGACGTCTACGTATGAACAGCTTCTGGGAAGTAAGCCGCAGCATATTCCTGTGGTTTGTCAGTTGGATGCATTTTCTGATCGCGGTGCCCATCCTCATCGCACTGGCTCTGGTGCTGGACCCACGAAAACATGACTGGTTGCAGCGCGGCCTGTGCAAACGCATCGCGTTTTTTTCCGGTGCAACAGTGAAAACAGAGAGGTCCCCGGGTTTTGATGCAAACCGTACCTCCATCTTCATGGTCAATCACGTAAATCTGTTTGACCCGTTTATCCTTTATTGTGCAATTCCCCAATTGGTGCGCGGTTGGGAACTGGAGTCGCACTTCAAGATTCCCATTTATGGTTGGTTGATGAAAAGATTCGGGAACGTACCAGTGCCCGTTGGCCGCGGTCCCAAGGACTTGAAGAGACTGTGGCGGTTGACGAAGGAAGCCATTGATGGCGGGACGAGCCTGATTATATTCCCGGAAGCAAAACGAACTCGCGATGGAAAGCTGAACGCCTTTGAAGATGGTGGATTCCGTTTGGCGCAGCAGTTGGGTGTGCCGCTTGTTCCGGTGACGCTCGACGGATCGATTCGCCATTTGCGCACCGAGGATTGGATACTCCGCCCAGCGACCATTACGGTCTGGTTGCACGACACAATCGAAACCTGTGGGATGAAGAAGGAAGACGTGCCGGCATTGAAGGAACGGGTGCGCGCGGCGATTGCGACGCCACTCGAATCGTCGAACGGAAAAGCCAAAGCAGGCTGACTACAAGCTGAGTTTGACTCCGGGAAGGATGCGTCCGGCGCGGGTTTCCTGCCAGGTGAACACGATGCGATGAATGACAGTAATCGTGGAAATCACCGCAATCACCCAGAGTACAGGGCCCATGCGGTTGAATATGCCCCCGATAATCAGCAACACGAGTCGTTCGGGGCGCTCCATGAAGCCGACTTTGCACAGAGGGATCAGAGATTCGGCGCGGGCGCGCGCGTAACTGACCATCACCGATCCCGCCGTGGCGACCGCTGCAAGAATAACGTACGGCGTGCGGCCGCTGACCGAGTAGTAGACCAGCAATCCCATGTACAGCGCCATGTCCGCGTAGCGATCGAGTGTGGAATCGTAGAATGCACCGAACGCAGTGACGCGATTTTGCCGGCGCGCCACCTGGCCGTCTAGCATGTCCAGAAATCCCGCAAAAAAAATGATCATGGCGCCGGTGCGGAAATTTCCCACGGCAAAGCTGGCGGCCGCGCCAAAATTTACGACCAAACCAAAAAAAGTGAGCAGGTTCGGATTAATGCCGGTGGCGGCGAGCGCGGCAACAATGCGATCGAGCAGCCATTTTCCGCCTGTACCGATAGCGCCTGTGAATGTTCCCATTGTTTTTACAATTCGCCATGATACTGCAATAGGAGAGCTTATCCAAATGTAGCCAGGGCGGCTTCCTCAGCTTTTTTGAGCGCGCCAATTGTCCTACTGATATCCTCCTCCGTGGTTCGCGGGTTAATAGTGCAGAGGCGGAGAACTGTCTGGCCCCGCAATTCGGTGGAGAGCACCAGGGCAAAGCCGTCGGCTTGCATGCGCGCGGCAATCGCCCGGTTCAGCGCATCGAGTTTATCCTTTAACGCGGATTCACCGTCGGACGCTGCTTGCCATTCCATGGGTACGGCGCGAAACGTCAGTACCGCCAGTTGTGCCGCGGACGTCACTTCCCATAACGCATCAGCGCGTAACTGCTTTTCCGCGAATTCTGCCAGGTAAAAGGTGCGGTCGATAGCCGCCGCGAATGCATCGGCGCCAAACACCTGTAAAGACATCCACAATTTCAGTGCACGGAACGGGCGCGTCAGTTCCGGGGAAAGATCCCACAGATTGATCTCCTCACCTTTGCCACGAGCATCTTGCAGATATTCGGCTTCATCCTCGAGAACGTGAAATGCATGGCGTAAGCTCTTCCGATCTCGCACCAACAAGACCGCGCAATCAAACGGTTGGAATAGCCACTTGTGCGGATCGAGCGTGAACGAATCGGTGAGTGCCAGGCCTCGAAGTAGTGAGCGGCCTCGTTCGCAGAACAGAGCCGAAGCCCCGTAGGCACCATCGGCATGCAACCACAGCTTTTCTTCGGCGCAAATACTTGCCAAAGAAGTAAGCGGATCAATAGCGCCCGTGTTGGTGGTTCCCGCATTGGAGATTACGCAGAATGGAACCCTTCCGGCGGCGCGGCTTTGTCGGACAGCTTCGCGAAGCGCATGGGGTTGCAAGCGAAAATCCGAATCAGATGCAATACGATGAAATTGCTCTTTCTGGAAGCCGAGAATGCGCATCGCACGAAGGATGGAGGAGTGCGTCTGATCGGAGCCGTATATTACCGCGCGGAGGTAGTCTTGCGGCTGCAACAGCGCGTCGCGCGCGGTCACCAACGCTGAAAGATTGGCCAGCGAACCGCCGCTTAGAAACGTGCCGCCGGCCGTCTCCGGATAGCCCGCGAGTTTACAGATCCAGTCCAGGGTGACCAGTTCCGCCACTGCCGGCGCAGAACCTTCCAGCCAACTACCCGCGAAAATGTTGTAGCCAGTGCGCAGGAATTCCGCCAGCGCGCCCACAAAATTACTCGGGCCGGGAATAAATGCGAAAAAACGCGGGTGCGTTTCGTGATTGATACTGGAGAAAATCTCTTTTTCGATGCGGTTAAGGACCCCGAGGGGATCGTTCGGCAGTGCGGGGAGTTCCTCCCAAAGTGCCGTTCGCAGTTCCTGGGGAGTTCTGTTTCGCACCACGGGAAGATCGGAGAGTCGAGATTGATACGCCAACAAGCGATCCACAATGGCATAGCCGAGCGACCGGGCTTCGTCGGGCTCCAGTTCCAGCAGGTAGTCAGGATGTTTCATAGGTCCACAATTTTAGCAGTAACGTAAAGAGGTTTCGTTCTTTCCCCAAACAAATTGGATGTATTCACAAGTTAAATGCGGTTCTACTTGACGGGGGCAGCTACACCCCGTAGATTTCTCGGAACACTGGGGGAGCGATGAAACCGATTCAAGCGGAGCGGCGGGAGTTTCTTTGGACACTGGGTAGAGCCGCGGGCGCGGCGTGGATGACCGCGCAAATGCCCGCCATGACCGCTGCAGCCCAACATGCGCACCAAGCGGCAAAAGCAAAACAAGCGGTGGCCTTCGAGGTACTCACCGCAGAGCAGGCCAAAGAAGTCGCGGCCATTGCGGCGCGCATCATCCCTACCGACGAAGATCCGGGTGCAACCGAGGCGGGCGTGGTCTATTTTATCGACCGCGCACTGAAAACCTTTGCGAGTGAGGATCGGGCGGCCTATGAAGCGGGCATCAAAGAATTCAATCGCGTGACTTTGGGAATGTTTCCCGGAGTGACTCTCTTTTCTGCCGCCAGCGCAGAGCAGCAGGACAAAGTGCTGACAGAATTGTCGAAGGGGCAGAAACCTGCCGGTCGCGGCGTTCGTCAGCTGCAGGCCGGAAAAGCCGGGGATTTCTTTCCGGTCATCTGGGCGCACACCCTGATGGGGTTCCTTGTTGATCCGGAAGCAGGCGGTAATCGCGATTACGTGGGATGGAAATTAATAGGACGTGACCCAGCGCATTCCTTTTCTCCTCCCTTTGGCGAATACGATAAGAACTATCCGGGATGGCAATCCGCCAGCTTGGCAGAAACGGATAAGAAATGACCGAGTCCAGGGTGACCTACAAAACCACCGATGAGGTCGACTTTGTGATCGTTGGCTCAGGTGCTGCCGGTGGCGTACTGGCAAAGGAACTTTCCACCAACGGGTTTCGCGTTGTCGTGCTGGAACAGGGACCGCACCTCACGGAAAATGATTTCTCTCACGATGAGATAAAGGTCTTGCATGAACACCTTCTAACGAACAATCCGAAAAGTCAGCCAACCACGTTTCGCACCTCGCCACAAGAAAAAGCTGTAAGGCAGCCTGCCTTGGTATATGGCCGGTGCGTTGGCGGCAGCAGCGTGCACTTCACGGCAAATTTTTGGCGCTTCCACGAAATCGATTTCAAGGAACGAAGCAAGATTGGGGAGATTCCAGGCACAGGTTTCGTGGATTGGCCGATCAGCTATGCCGATCTGGAGCCGTATTACACCAAAGTGGAGTGGGAAGTCGGCGTTTCCGGTTTGGCAGGAGCGAGCCCTTTCGATCCGCCGCGATCAAAGCCGTATCCTATGCCGCCGCTGCCCGTGAAAAGTTCCGGAGTGCTCTTTGAACGAGGAGCACGAAAGCTCGGCTACCATCCATTCCCCGCGCCTATGGCCATTCTTTCACAACCCCGGCCTGGCCGGAGCGCTTGTGTGGCGTGCGGCTTTTGCCTGGGATTCGGTTGCGAAGTCGGCGCAAAATCTTCTTCACTTGCTTCCGTCATTCCCATGGCTGTAAAGACGGGTCGATGTGAAATCCGGCCAAACTCTTACGTTCACAAGATTGAAATCGACAAAAATGGCCGTGCGATTGGTGCCCTGTATTTCGACGCCAAACGCAATACGCACTTGCAACGTGCTAAGGCCGTCATCCTCAGCGCAAACGGGGCGGAAACGCCGCGGCTGCTGTTACTTTCGACGTCCAGCAAGTTTCCGAATGGTTTGGCCAATTCCAGCGGCTTGGTTGGAAAGTATCTGATGCCCAACAGCGGTGCTGTGGCGGTCGGTGTATTCGACGAGCCGCTCAATGACTATAAAGGATACGCGGACAGCCGCATCCTTCACGATTTTTACGAACTGGACAAGGAGAAACTGGGATTCTACGGCGGCTCCGGATTTGACGCGCGCTTCGACCTGACGCCGGTCGCCTTTGCCGCGAACGGATTGCCGCCCGGCAGTCCGCGGTGGGGCTCGCAATACAAGAAAAATCTGAAGCATAACTTCACTCGAACAATGGAGATCTTTGGACACGGCACCTCCTTGCCGATCGAGTCGAATAGTTTTTCGCTGGATCCGGATTTGAAAGATGCGTGGGGACTGGCCGCCTTGCGTATGACGTACCAGGACTCTCCCAACGACATGAAGTTCATGGAGTGGATGAAAGATCGCGCCTTGGAAATCCTGGATGCCGCCGGTGCAAAAACGAAGTGGAGTCTTCCGGTAGAGTCCAGCAAGTTTGCCTACCATTTGCTCGGAACCTGCCGTATGGGAAATGAACCGAAGACGTCGGTGATCAATCCGGATCACCGCACACACGATGTGCCCAATCTGTTTTTGTGCGATGGCAGCAGCCTGGTTACCTCCGGGCGTGGCCAGCCGACGATGACGATTATGGCGCTCGCTTACAGAGCGGGTGATCGGATTACGGAGCTGGCCAAGCGCGGCGAACTAGGCAGCTAGGCAGAGTTCGCCTCGGCGGCCTTAACAACTATCATTTCGAAAATCGAGGGAAACCTATGAGACCGAATACGCGGCTGGGGTTGTTTTTCACGGCAATCGTCGGAGTCTGCATTTTTCTCGGCACGGCACGGTGGATAAGCGCCAGGGACGCCGCCAGAGGGAAAACGGAGCAGGGGCAAACAACGGAACAGAAATTCAAAAACATTCAGGTTCTGAAGGGCATACCGGCGGAACAGTTAGTCCCTTCGATGCAGTTCATCACCGCTTCCCTCGGCGTGGAGTGCGACTTCTGTCACGTCGAACATGAGATGGATAAGGACGACAAGAAGGAAAAAAAGACCGCGCGCGCGATGATCACCATGATGATGGCGATCAACAAGGCGAATTTTGATGGGGAGCGCGAAGTCACTTGCTACACTTGCCACCGCGGTTCTGCACATCCCGTCGGCACGCCGATTCTTTCCACGGAAAATAAACCCGCGATGCACATGCACGAAGAAGAAGGGGAAGAGCAGCCGGGTCTGCCCTCCGCACAGAAAATTCTGGCGACATATCTTGCGGCGGCGGGAGGGGCCGACGCCTTCGAGAAGATCAAAACGCGCGTGCAGAAAGGAAATATCGAAGCCGCCGGCGATAAGTACCCCATTGAAATTTACTCCGAAGGACCCGACAAGCGCGTTTCTATCTCACATCCGTCGTCGGGTCCCAGTGTCACCGCCTATAACGGTGTCGTGGGCTGGCTCTCCATGCCACGCGGATTCCACCAGATGACAGTCGCGGAGCAGGAAGCCGCGAGCATCGACGCCCAGCTATACCTTCCCGTCCGCCTGCCGCAGTTATATCAGGAATTTCGCGTCAGGCCTGGCGAACCGATTGATGGCCACGCTACTTACCTGATTGCCGCGAAAGGAAAGAATCTGCCGCCGCTGCGCGTGTATTTTGATCAACAGAGCGGATTGCTTCTTCGCCAGATCCGATACGCTGAGACTCCCCTAGGCAACAACCCGACCGAAATTGATTACGCAGATTACCGCAGTGCCGATGGAGTGAAGATTCCCTACCGCTGGACGCTGGTGCGCCCGAACGGAAGATTCACGATCCAGATCGACGACCTAAAGCAAAACGTGCCGGTGGACGAGAAACTCTTCGTCATGCCAACCGATAAACCGGGTCAGTAGCGCGGCATTTAGCTTCCGAGTGAGACACAAGGGACGCAGCAGAAAAGCTGCGCCCGCCGCATTTTGTAATTAACCTAGAACTTGAAAATGATACCGCCGACAAAATTTCCACGATTCAGATAGTTTGAAACTTTCGCGTTATAGCATCCGAAAAATGGATCGCAATAAGTTGCATTGGATGAGCTTCCATAAGTCGGCATGAATCGAATGTCTCCGCGAAGCCCGACGTGACGGTTGATGTAATATTTCACGCCTCCACCGAGGCTGTACGCAAATTCTGTGCGATTTGGGGTGCCATTTGAATTGGAATCATGCGTGAAGCCGAGGCTGCCCGCGATGTAAGGACGCAGCCGGTGCTCACTGTTGCGCAACATATACAATCCGCCAAATTGATATTGATCGATGTTGGAATCGTAAGCTTTGAAATATTCACCGGTCAGGGCATTTCTCGCGCTGTAGGAGCCATTGTTGCGATCCCACATGAATTCCAGTTGCCCGTTTTCGGTGAGATTAAACCCAAGAAAAGTTCCGTAAGACAGCGCGTCATTTACACGCAGTTTGTTCACCGGAGCCGTCACGTCCCCCGTGTTGGCGAAGACACTGATGGGGTAAGAACCGCTTGTTTCATAGCCCGCGAAAGGAGTTACTTCAAATCGTCCCTGAGCGGAGGTAGCGGTGGAGGAGAACAGGAGAAGGCCAAGCGTTAGTCCGAAAAACCATGTTGTGCGGGTCATCATGAAAGTGCATCTCCTTTGCTCGAGCTAATTCATTTATAAACTCATGGTTCGCGCCGCTCAGCGCTGGCCACCAGTCGAGCGTACCCATCGATTGGCAGCACCCTGCCGTCTCAGAGCACGCTACTCTGCGCTCAGCCATCGACACAGCACAGAGGCGCACATAGGTGAATCCTCTAGGAGAGAACCCCGAACCATGAAAAAGGTTTCCGGTAGTTAGCGCCCGCGGCGGCTTGATGAGGTTAGAGGGCTTAGAAGGAACCAATATTGACAGTCCAAAGTCTTCGTAAGTGATAGATAGTGAATCACTTGGCGTACTCGGTTCCGTAGTAACCTTTCTCCTTTGACTCAGCATCTGGCGATTCTTTCTGCTCGGCCGCGGCGGCACTTATTCATACCGTACCTTCCTCTCCCACTTCTGAAGAAAGAGGATTCCGACGCAGGTTTCCCCACCCATGGCACAGTCAGTAAGATGCGGCGGTTAGAAGGTTCAAGAGGCATGTCGAGTTTCTGAAGAGTTTGGTCCGCAGGTCCACGCGCTTGGGTACTCTGGCGATCCGAGCCAATACTTACCATCGATGAGCTCTGACTCTTTTCTATTTGTCTCTGGACCGTTCGCCACCAGCTCGAGTTAACTCTTCGAGCTGTCCAGCACTGCCTTGCGCAACGGAACCTTTGGAAACCAAGTGCCATGCAAACCGCCCGGGCGCAGACCCATCGACTCCAGTTCCGTAACATCATGACTGGCAATCTAGTAGCGGCGTGAGTTCTGAGCGCGGCCTTCCGGCAGGTTGTCAGAGAGGAATCGCACGCGACCGCGGATGGCCCCTGCTCGAATCGCTGGTATCGCCGCTTTTGCGGCTTCGCGTGTCGACAGACTGAGTTGCTGTGCAGGCAGAGTGGGAGAAAGAGCCAAAAGATATATCCATACACAGGCGAGCAGTCATTTCGCGACACCACTTGTGCGGCTGCGACGCGTAGGGTGGTCATCCTAGAGGACTTGAGTCAATCGAATCGTGTCTGTCTTCCGGTTAGGACGGCCCCCGACAGCCTCTACGTTCCTCGGTCACCTGACCCGCAAAAAACTCTTCCCGCTACCAGAAATTCAAATACGTTGCATTGAATTAATGCGTGGGGCCGTCTGCCTCGCCGCTTGCTATGGTTTCCCGATGACGGCGGTGCCTATTCCGATGCTCGATCGCGGATTATTTTCCGGCTACGCGCTAGGGTCATTTTATGACGAGATGTTCGCGTCGACGGGAAACGCTCGGTCTCACTATGCTCGGCTATTTGAAAAACTGGGCGGAATGGCGCCGAAACATTTTCAGGACCGCCGCAAATTGGCGGACCTCTCTTTTCTGCTGCAAGGAATAACCTTTACGGTTTACAGCGACGGACGCGGCACCGAGCGACTATTTCCGTTTGACCTCATCCCGCGCATCATTCCTTCTTCCGAGTGGAACAAGATCGAGCGGGGCCTCAGCCAGCGCGTTATCGCCCTGAACTTGTTCCTGCAAGACGTCTATGGCAAACAGAGAATTCTGAAGGACCGTAAAATACCGGCCTCCTTGGTGTTTTCTTGTCGGCACTTCCGCCGGGAAATGATCGGGCTGCAAGTTCCGCACGGAATCTATACCCACATTTGCGGCATCGATCTGGTGCGCGATTCAAAGACTGGTGAGTTTCTCGTTCTTGAAGACAACGTGCGCACACCCAGCGGAATTTCCTATGTGCTTGAAAATCGCCTGGTGATGACGCGCGCCTTTCCCGAAGCATTTCAGGAACACGAAGTACTCCCCGTGAATCACTATCCCGCGGAACTCTCGCGCATTTTACGCACCCTCTCGCCGCGCGGGGAATCTGAGGCACAGATCGTCCTCCTTACACCGGGGATTCACAACAGCGCGTATTTTGAACACAGTTTCCTTGCTCAGCAGATGGGTATCGAGTTAGTGGAAGGCCGCGACCTGCTGGTGGATGGCGGCGTCGTGTACATGAAAACCATCTACGGCCTCAAGCGCGTCGATGTAATTTACCGCCGCCTCGACGACGATTTTCTCGACGCCCTCTGTTTCCGCACGGATTCCATGTTGGGCGTGCCGGGATTAATGGGAGCCTATCGCGCGGGGAATGTGGCGCTGGCCAACGCCGCGGGAAACGGTGTGGCCGACGACAAAGCAATTTACGCGTACGTTCCGGACTTCATCAAATACTACCTGGGCGAGGATCCCATTCTGAATAGCGTGGATACGTTCCTGTGCGAGCGGCGCGACCATCTTTCGCACGTCCTGGCGCATCTCCCGGAACTCGTCGTGAAAGCCGTTGGCGAATCGGGCGGCTATGGAATGTTGATCGGACCGGCCTCCGACGGAGAACTCGTGGAATCTTTCCGCGAACGCATCAAGGCCGACCCGCGGAACTACATCGCGCAGCCAGTAGTTCCCCTGTCACGCGTGCCGTCTTACGACACCGCCACAGAGCGCATTGCGGGTCGCCACGTGGATTTGCGGCCTTACTGCCTGTATGACGGCGAAAAGGTCACCATCGTGCCCGGAGGGTTGACGCGCGTAGCGTTGAAAGAAGGCTCGCTGGTTGTGAACTCTTCGCAAGGCGGCGGCAGTAAGGACACCTGGGTATTGCGGGGAGAATACTGAGATGCTTTCGCGAATCGCCGAATCTCTGTTCTGGCTCGCGCGTTACATTGAACGCGCCGAAGATACCGCGCGCATTCTCGACGTGACCTATCACACCCTGCTCGAGCAGGCTCAGCAACCTTATCGCCTGCGCTGGGATCCTCTCGTCTCCATGGCGGGCGAGGAAACTATATTTCGCCAACACCATGACGAAGCGACTTCCAGCAATGTATTCGAGTTCCTCGCCTTCCAGGAAGGCAATCCAAGTTCGATCATGCAGTGCGTGAAAAAGGCGCGGGAGAATGCCCGTACTATTCGCGACCGAATTTCCCGCGAGATGTGGGAAGACCTCAACGGCCTTTACTTCATGCTGGAACGTTTTCATCCGCAGGATGAAATTGCCGCCGGCCCGCACCGCTTCTGCGAGAAAGTTATTTTTGGCAGCCATCGCTTTCACGGCGTGACCGATGCGACATTGCCTCACGACGAGGGCTGGGATTTCCTGAAGGTGGGTTGGGCGCTGGAGCGCGCAGAAATGACCGCGCGCCTTGTGGACGTGCAGTATCACACGCTGCTCGATGCCGCGATCACCGTGGAATCCTCCCCCGACAATCATCAGTGGATGGCGGTGCTGAAATCCGTCGGCGCCTACGAAGCCTATCACCGTCAATACCATTCCCCGATCGAGCCTGAGCGTGTGGCGGAGATGTTGATTTTGCACCCGCAGCACCCGCGCTCCATCCGTTTTTCCATGACGGAAATGCAGCTCAGTTTGCGGGCCATCAGCAAAACCAGCGCCGGTTCTTATGCCAACGAAGCCGAACGACTGACGGGCAAGGTTCTCGAGCGTCTGCGTTATGACAAGATCGACGAAATCTTCCGCCAGGGTTTGCATCAATACCTCACCGAATTGATTCGCATGTTGAACGCCATCGGACAGTCGATTGCCCGCAGCTATTTCTACTATGCGGTGGTGGCATGAATCGTTACCGGTTGGTGCACTCAACGGAATTCTTGTACGACGGAGCTGTCAGCGAAAGTTACAACGAAGTGCGACTCCGCCCGATCGATGACGACCAGCAAAGCTGCCTGTCGTTTCGTCTGGTCACCAGCCCGCCTTCGCGGGGTGCCTCGTTCCGCGACTCCTATGGGAATTGGATTCATCAATTCAATATTCTGCCCGATCATCGCCGACTGAAAATCGAAGCGGAATCGGTAGTTCTGGCACACGACGCCCCCGAGCCACAATCAATCGGTGCGTCTCTTGCCGAACTTGACCTGGGACGCGGCGAACTGTTTGAGGAATATTACGATTTTGTGGCACCCAGTGCCTTTGTGCCTTACCTACCAGAGTTACACGAAATTCTGAAATCTTCCGAAGCCCTATGCGATGGCAGCGTGAAAGACTTTGCCCGGACCGCTTCCGATTACATCCACCAGAACTTTGCCTATGTGAAAGGCGCGACGCATGTGCATTCTTCCGTGGAAGATTCGCTCGCGCTCAAGGCCGGCGTCTGCCAGGATTTCGCTCACCTGTTGCTTGGCGTGGTGCGCATGCGCGGCGTGCCTGCCCGCTATGTGTCCGGCTACGTGGTGCCGGGCAGCGCCGCGGCCGGTGAGGCGAAACAGGAAGAAGTGATTGGGGGCCAGGCTTCCCACGCCTGGGCAGAAGTGTTTATCCCAGGCAGCGGTTGGTTAGCACTGGATCCGACGCTCGGCAAACCTGTCGGTTTGCGCCATATTCGCGTGGCTTATGGACGAGATTATGGCGATGTGCCGCCAGTTCGCGGTGTTTACAAAGGCCGCGCCGGACAACAGTTATCGGTAGATGTGCGTGTCCGTCCAGCGCTAGACGAAGAGGGACGCGAGCGATTGACGGAAACCAGCGAAGGTCCTCACGAACCGCCGCAAATGGCAGAACTCCCGCAACAACACCAGAACCAGCAGTAGTGCAATCGGAAGGTTTCAGGGAACGTCAGCCCGTGCAATGTTGGAGTTGCCGCTCTGGTGTCCTTGGGTGTCTACCGCTCGCGCCGCGTAGTAGTAGGTTGTTCCGCTCTGCACCGTAGTGTCTACAAACGTGTTCTCGGAAATCGGGCTGGGATTCAAGGGTGGGTCCGGGAAGCTGTCTTGAGAACGACTGCGGTAAACGTTGTAGTTGACGCCAGGCGTCGTGCTCGGTTTCCATGTCAGCTTCACAGAATGTCCGGAGGGAGCCGCCGCTGCGGAGACCGATCGCGTGCTGGTGGCGTAGAACCAATATCCCCACAGCAGCAAAGTGCCCGTCACTGCCAAGGCAGTCCACAGTCGCGCGTTGAAAGCCACCTTACGATTCTGGAATGCCAGGATCACTCCCACGAGCAAGACCACACAACCGATGCCGCCAACGGCGAAGGCGATGAGCCAAGCGGTAGTGCCGGGTTCTGTCAGGGATTCAAACTCCCCTGCCATCCAGCGAACCCTTGGCACCAGCCACAGCGTAACAATGGGGTACAGAGCGAGCGCGGACATCAGCAGCCACGTCACGCGAAGAGTTCGTGAATTTTTAGCAGTCTGTATGGGAACACCGATATCCATGAAGTATCCCGAAATGGCGAGACATCTGGCCCACTAATCTAATCCATCGGGTACTGCCACTCCAAGGCCCAAGATGTATCGGTACGTAGCGCACAAAATATAAATGCGGCAGTACCGGGGAAATGCTGGCGTGCCTCCTGTGATGCACAACCATGCAGCCCGGGAAGCGGTCCTCAACGAAGGTTGAGATGTAGCAGAAAAACGATTATGCTCGCAGTCGAGAAGTGGCGGTGCGGTGGTGGTTCCTGCTCTCGTGCCAACTGAACAATTCAACAATTTGTACGTCCTGATTTTTCTTGCCTCAGAGGAGAAAATAATGAATTCCGTGAAGGTGATGCTGCGAATCAAGGTCGTTGCGCTGTTGCTGGCGGTTTTCCTGTTTGGTAGTTTGCGCGTCACCGCGCAATCAAGTGGAGCCTCGGAGAGCGCCCCGTATAGGAACCCGGCACTCCCGATTGATGTGCGCGTTGATGATCTGGTTTCTCGCATGACGCTGGAAGAAAAGGCTTCGCAACTAGTGAATCAGGCACGGGCCATTCCGCGGCTGAATGTCCCCGAATACGACTACTGGAGTGAAGGCTTGCACGGTGTGGCGGCAGCTGGCGTGGCCACGGTGTTTCCGCAAGCGATTGCCCTCGGTGCAACTTGGGATGCACCGCTGCTACACGATGTAGCCACCGTAATTGGCACGGAAGCCCGCGCCAAACATCATGAAGCAGTGCGCCAGGGACGCCACAACATCTTTGAAGGCCTCACCTTCTGGTCGCCCAATATCAATATTTTCCGCGACCCTCGCTGGGGACGTGGCCAGGAGACTTATGGTGAAGATCCATTCCTGACCGGACGAATGGGTGTCGCATTTGTCACCGGACTGCAAGGCGATAATCCAAAATATCTTCGCGTGGTTTCTACGCCCAAGCACTTCGCCGTGCACAGTGGTCCGGAATCGACCCGTCACAAGGCGGATGTCCCCGTATCCAAGCACGACGAAGAGGACACCTATCTGCCGGCTTTCCGTGCCACTATCGTGGATGGCCATGCCGCTTCCACCATGTGCGCGTACAACAGCGTGAATGGCGAACCCGCCTGCGCAAGTACCTTCTTGCTGCAGGATCAGTTGCGCGGCGCATGGCGCTTTAATGGTTTTGTCGTTTCCGACTGTGGCGCGGTCGTTGATATCTGGTCTGGCCACCAGTTCACCAAGACCAAGGAAGAAGCTGCGGCCATCTCGTTGAAGCGCGGGATGGACAACGAATGCGTCGACTTCACTCACAAGGTTCCCGACAACTCCGACTATGTGAAATATATTAACGCGGTGAAGAATGGCTACCTGACCGAGAAGGAAATCGACATCGCTTTACGTCGCTTGTTCCGCGCCCGTTTCCTTTTGGGCATGTTTGATCCGCCGGAAATGGTTCCCTACGCGCAGATCCCGTATTCCGAAAACGATACCGAACTGCATCGCCAGCTTTCCTTGAAAACTTCACGCGAGACCATGGTGCTGCTGAAGAACGACGGCATCCTGCCACTCACGAAAGCGCCGAAGATTATCGCCGTCGTTGGCCCGCTCGCAGATAATAAACGCGTCCTGGAAGGGAATTACAACGGCACACCATCGCGTGCCACCTCCGCGCTTGAAGGCATCAAGAAGCAATTCGCTACGTCTGAAGTCACCTTCACGCCGGGCACCCGTTTCCTTCGTGACCCGAAACCCGTTCCCGCCGGGCTTTTCACCACCCCAGACGGTCAACCCGGTCTGCAGGGCGAATATTTCAAGAGCAAGGATTTGACTGGCCCCGCTACCTTCAAGCGTGTTGACAAAAACATCGACTTCAATTTTATCCTGATGCCTATCCCGGGATTTTCCAACGGCGCATTTGCCGTAGACAATTTCTCGGCGCGCTGGACCGGTTTTTTCACTCCCGACGAATCCGGCATCTACAAGCTTGGCTTGCGCGCCGATGATGGTTTCCGCCTGTGGCTTGACGGAAAAATGATAGTGGAAGACTGGGCCACGCACGGGATCAGCACCAAAACGGCTGATATGAAACTGGAAAAAGGGCATAAATACGCCATCAAGGTGGAATATTTCCAGACTACCGGCGACGCCATTGCGCAGCTGGTTTGGACGAATGAAGTATCCTCGACGCCGACCGACGATGCCGTTGCCACCGCGAAGAAAGCCGATGTGGTTATCGCCGTTGTCGGCATCACTTCCGATCTCGAAGGCGAAGAGATGAACGTGCAGATCGAAGGATTCGCTGGTGGCGATCGCACTAGCCTCGATTTGCCAAAGGAAGAAGAACAATTGCTCGAAGCCGTGAAGGCGACCGGCAAGCCGCTGATCGTTGTCTTGATGAACGGCAGTGCGCTTTCCGTGAATTGGGCCGAGAAAAACGCCAATGCGATTCTGGAAGCCTGGTACGCCGGTGAAGAGGGTGGCACCGCGATCGCGGATACTCTCGCGGGTGTGAACAATCCTTCAGGGCGTTTGCCACTAACTTTCTACACCGGTGTTTCCGAACTTCCCCCCTTCGAGGACTACACGATGACCAACCGGACGTACCGTTATTTCAGTGGCAAGCCGCTCTATCCGTTCGGCCACGGTCTGAGCTACTCAAAGTTCGAATACAGTAATGTGAAACTGTCCGCCACGCAGTTCCAGGCGGGCGATACTCTTCGCGTCGATGCCGATGTGAAAAATAGCAGCGAGCGCGATGGCGACGAAGTCGTGGAACTCTTTCTCACCTTCCCGAAGCTACCCGGCGCTCCGCTCCGTGCATTGCGTGGTTTCACTCGCGTGCACATCGCTGCGGGCGAGACTGCGCATGTACGCCTGAATCTAGCCAAGCGCGACCTGAGCATGGTCGACGAGAAGGGAAACCGTATCGTTGCCCCCGGCTCCTACACCCTTTCGGTCGGTGGTGGACAGCCTGGCACCTCCGCTCCCACGGCCGAAGCTGCCTTCACCATCAACGGTAAGATGGACCTGCCGGAGTAAGAACTTGGTATAGGGGAGCAAGCAGCCGCCAGGAAAATCTTGCTGCCAAATCGGGCGGGCTGAGGTAAGTCAGTCGAGCGGCATCGCCTGTTCCGATCGTTGCTCAGAAAGCCGGAACGTGACGCGCGATCCATCTACATCCCGCGCAACAGAGGACAACGCCCAGTCCGCAGTTCAGGCATGCGTCGCCAAGGGCAGCATCACCTGGACCGGGCCGCTGCTTCTTCTCGTTGGCCGCAGCGCCTTCCTGTTCGTTGCACAGGCCATCTTTGCCTTGCTCTTCGCGCTCAACGGCAATCCTTCACCGTGGCGCGCCGCCGCCCCCTACTGGACCGTATACGGCACGCTTGTCGATCTTGGTTGCCTTGCCTTGCTGTGGAAATTTACGCGCGCGGAAGGTACCACCATCCAGAACCTGGTCGGCCCCATTCGCTGGGGGCACGCGCGCGACCTCTTTGCCGGACTCGGCTATTTTCTCTTGCTGTTCCCGTTGTTCGTCGCCGGTGGCGTGCTTTGCGGCTATCTACTCTACGGTACGTTCCGCGCGGACCCGGTTCCCGGAATTCTCTCCGCGCGCGTGCTTCCACTCTGGGCCATCTTCTACAGTTGCACGGCCTGGTGGATGATCTGGTCCCCGACGGAAGAAATCACCTATCAAGGTTATGTCCTGCCGCGTCTTGAGGCGCTCTCCTGCCGCACGTGGGTCGCCGTTGCCGCAGTCGCCTTTTGGTGGGCATTGCAACACAGCTTCCTGCCATTCATTCCCGATTGGCAGAGCAGTCTCTGGCGATTCCTCGCTTTCCTCCCGGGTGTTCTGGGCACGATTCTGTTCTACTTGCGGACGCGGCGGCTGGCCCCGCTCATTGTGTCCCACTGGATGATGGATATTTTAGGAATGTTGATGACTACCAAGTTCAAGTAAAAGGATTCAAGACATCGCATTCGTCGAGCCCGACTTATTTTCCCAGCGCGTTCGAATCTCCGCCATGAACTTTTGTTTGTCTTTGCGTATCCGCCGCACCAGCGCCTCGTTCTCCGTCTTTTCGTGCCCTGCAGCCCACAGAACCATCTCTGTCAGTACTGGCGCGAGGTCGATCCCTTTAGCGGTTAAACGGTATATCACCTTCCGCCCGTCCTCGGGATCACGCTCGGTAGTGATAATCGCGTGCGCCTCCAGATTTCGCAGTCGGTCGGCCAGTATGTTGGTGGCGATCTTCTCGTAGGAACTAAGGAATTCCTTGTAGCTTTGGTATCCCCGCAGCATCATGTCGCGAATAATCAGCAGCGACCAGCGATCTCCCAGGATTTCCACCGATGCATTCAGGGGACACCCAGAGCGCTGCGTACCGTGCGCCTTGTTCCTTTGTGTCACATTTTTACACTAACAATTTAGCTTGCATTATGCAAGTTACATGCATCACAATTTTCGTTCGGGCCACTTCAGGAGGCTGGAATGAGCAACACGGTTGCAAGGAGAGCGGCACAGGTTCTGTTGGAAGAACCTCGTTTTCAGAACGGCAAGGCCATGATTGTCGCTGGCTTTACGCAACGGTTCCACGGTCCAGAGGTCAGGAATATTTCCGCACTCTGGAAGTGCTTCGCGCCTTTCATCGGCAAGGTACCCGACCAGGTCGGTCAAATTGCTTATGGCCTCTGCTCCAACATGGTTAAATCTCCGTTCAGTTTTGAATACATGGCCGGCGTTGAAGTCTCCAAGGCCGACGGCCTTCCCCAGGATTTCAGTGTCACGAACATTCGCGTGACACGCTACGCCATCTTCACCCATCACGGACAGATCTCAAGTCTCTCTAGGACCATTGACGCCATCTATCATCGATGGTTGCCAAGTTCCGGCCACTCTTTCCTTCCGCCGGTTTCCCATGTGCCTTACCTGATCGAGCGATACGACGAGCGCTTCAATCCACAAACGGCATGCGGTGATGTTGAATTGTGGATTCCCATTAGGGACTAACACCCATGGCGAGAATCGATCGACGCTCATTCCTGGAAATCGCGGCCGCCCTCGCGCCGGCGAGCCTCGCTTCGCGTTCCCTGCATGCTGCGCTGCGGGCGACATCAAATTTGGGAAGCACAAAAACGAATCGAGAAGTCATGAATGACATAGAATTCTCATCTTCAAGCTTGGCTCACATGCGCGAGGTCTTGGCCAGCCATGTAAGTCCTCAGGAAGTTCCCGGCCTCGTCAGCTTGGTCAGTCAGCAGGGCCGCACGCATGTCGAAGCACTTGGCGATCTAACCGTCGACGGAAAAGCTCCCCTCGCCCGCACTACCATCTTCCGCATCGCTTCCATGAGCAAGCCTGTCACTGCTGCCGCAACCATGATTCTGGTCGAAGACGGGAAACTTCAGCTGAACGAACCCGTCAATCGCCTCCTGCCGGAACTCGCCAATCGTAAAGTTCTGAGACGCCTCGACGGCCCCCTGGACGATACCGTCCCCGCAACTCGACCCATTACTGTTCGCGATCTGCTCACCTTTACTTGGGGCTATGGACTGATTTTCCCTGTGCCCGTTGCCTCTCCAATTCTCAAAGCGGCGAATGACCTCCACATCGGTGTGGGCCCACCGATGCCTTCGACCATGCCTCCGCCCGACGAGTGGATTCGTCGCCTGGGTACGCTCCCGCTGATGCACCAGCCCGGTGAAAGGTGGATGTACAATACTGGCTCCGATGTTTTGAGCGTTTTGATCGCCCGTGCTTCGGGCAATCTCCTTGAAACATTCTTTCGCGAGCGCATTTTCGAGCCACTAGGCATGAAAGACACCAGCTTCAGTGTGCCTGCCGCCAAATGCGATCGCTTCGCCACCAGTTACTGGACGAATTTCAATACCGGTAAGTCCGAGATCTACGATCCCTCCCCAAACGGGCAGTGGAACCGGCCACCGGCTTTTCCGTCGGGAGCGGGTGGACTGGTCTCTACCGTCGACGACTATTTTGCATTCGGCCAGATGATGCTGAATGGAGGCAAGTTCGGCTCGAAGCAAATACTCTCGAGTGCTTCGGTTGCCGCCATGACCAGGGACCAGTTGACGCCGCAGCAAAAAGCCGGAAGTGCCTTGATCAGAGGCTACTTTGACACCCATGGTTGGGGCTTCGGCATGTCGGTCGTCACCCGGAAGGGAAACTTCCCAGAATCAGTCGGAACCTACGGTTGGGATGGTGGCTTGGGCACTACTTGGAAAGTGGATCCCAAAGAGAAACTGATTGGCATCCTGCTGACGCAAAAGGCTTTCAGTTCCCCTAGCCCGCCACCTGTTTGTGTGGATTTCTGGAATTCCGCCTATCAGGTGATTCATGAATAAGATTTATTTTCGTTGCATTTTGGTTTTGGGGGGAGCATTGTGCCCCGTACCGACCTCTACCTCAACTAGCGCCACGATCATTAGGAGGAACCACGCATGAGCGGTGTTCGACTACTAGTAGGAACAAAAAAGGGTGCCTTCGTTCTGAACTCTGATGGAAAGCGCAAAGATTGGGAGATCACCGGACCACACTTTGCCGGTTGGGAAATTTATCACCTCAAAGGTTCTCCAGCCGATCCCAATCGCCTGTACGCCTCGCAATGCAGTGGCTGGTTCGGCCAATTAATTCAGCGCTCTAGCGATGGGGGCAAAACGTGGGAGCCGGTCGGCAATAAGTTTGTCTATGAGGGCACGCCTGGCACGCACCAGTGGTACGACGGTACCCAGCATCCATGGGAATTCAAGCGTGTCTGGCACCTTGAGGCTTCGCTGACGGATCCCGATACCGTCTACGCGGGCGTCGAAGACGCCGCTTTGTTCCGTTCTAGCGATGGCGGCCAAAACTGGACCGAACTGCCTTCACTGCGCGCTGCGAAAGGAAATTTGTGGCAGCCGGGCGCTGGCGGCATGGGCCTGCACACTATCGTGCTCGACCCGAAAAACCATAAACGCATGTTCATCGCCATTTCTGCAGCCGGTGTTTTTCGCAGCGACGATGAAGGGCAAACCTGGCGTCCGAGAAATCAGGGCCTGAAATCTCCTCACGAGCTACCCGACCCCACAGCCGAAGTCGGCCACTGCGTTCATCGCATCGCCATGCATCCATCGCGGCCTGATGTTCTGTTCATGCAGAAACACTGGGACGTGATGCGCAGCGACAATGCGGGCGATTCCTGGCGCGAAGTCAGCGGCAATCTGCCCACAGATTTCGGTTTTCCGATCGATGTGCACGCCCACGAACCGGAGACCATTTACGTCGTTCCGATCAAGAGCGACTCCGAACACTATCCGCCGGAAGGAAAGCTTCGGGTGTATCGCAGCCGCACCGGTGGCGAGGAATGGGAGGCGCTCACCAAGGGCCTGCCGCAACGGGATTGCTACGTTAACATTTTGCGCGATGCCATGGCCGTCGATACGCTCGATTCCTGCGGCATCTATTTCGGCACTACCGGTGGTCAAGTGTACGGTTCTTCGGACTCTGGCGACTCCTGGGAGCCCATCGTGCGCGATCTTCCCGCTGTACTTTCCGTGGAGGTGCAAACGCTGCAATGATTCGCGTCCTCCTTCCTGCACATTTGCGTTCGCTGGCGCACGTCAGCGGCGAGGTTAGACTTGAACTAGCTGGCCAGCCGACGATGCTTGCCGTGCTGAACGAATTGGAAGCGCGCTATCCCGTCTTGCGCGGCACGATCCGCGATCAATCGACACACGTACGCCGCCCGTTCGTGCGTTTCTTCGCCTGTCAGGAAGATTATTCGCACGAGGCCCCGGAAACCCCGTTGCCACCCGCCGTCACAAGTGGTGAGGAACCATTCCTGATCGTAGGAGCCATGGCTGGCGGCTAACGAATAGTCGGCGGAGCTCTTGCGCTTTTCTTTGGTTTGCGCAGGGTTCAGGTGGGGCGTCAGGGGAAACGCTTGCAACCGCATCACTTACTAGTCTCGGTTTGTAGCGGAGGGCGGAGTTTCCGCTCCGATATTCCATTGTTCGCCGATTTGCGGCTTTGGGCCCCTGAGCAATCCAAAGTACCTAAAGAGTTTGCCTCAGAAATCATTCAATCAAAGGGGAACCTATCGTGTCCATCGATACCTATCTGCTGTTCAACGGCAACTGTGCGGAAGCGTTCAAGTTTTATGAAAAGGTTCTAGGCGGAAAAATCGAAGGCATCATGACTCACGGTGAGTCCCCGATGGCCGACAAGGTCGCTCCCGAATGGCGGGACAAAGTGATTCATGTTCGCATGAAGGTTGGCGACCGCATCTTGATGGGCTCCGACGCTCCTCCGCAACATTACGAAAAGCCCCAGGGTTTTTCCGTCTCGCTAGGTGTAAAGGATGTCGCCGAAGCCGAGCGCCTCTTCCGTGCCCTTTCCGAAGGCGGCAATGTCGGTATGCCCCTGCAGAAAACTTTCTGGTCCAATGCCTTCGCCATGTTCACCGATCGCTACGGCATTCCCTGGATGGTGAACTGCGTTCAGACCTCCTGACGCGGAAAATCCTATCGAGGAGAAATATACTCGCAATCCGATGCACCAAAAGATTCTATTTCGAAAGGCAGGCTCTGGACCGGCCGCATTCTCAGCAGTCTGGCCAGCCTCTTTTTGCTTTCCGATGGAGTAGTGAAACTCGGGAAGCCTGCCGTCGTCACACAAGCTTTTGCCCATCGGGGACTCCCCGAAGCAACTATCATTCCCACCGGGATATTGCTGCTCGTCTGCTTGGTGTTCTAATCCATTCCGCTTACCTCCGTGCTTGGCGCGGTCCTGCTCACGGGCTATCTTGGCGGCTCAATCGCTGCTCACCTCCGTGTAGCTGACCCACTGCTTAGTCAGGCCCTCTTTCCGACCTAGATCCGTGTACATGTCTCGGGAGGACTCTACGCTCGTGACCCCCGCCTGCAGAAACTAATCCCGCTTCGCGATGAACTCGCACTTGTAGTGCGGCAACCATTGCTTGCGGACAAGGACACTCGGAGGAGAATCAATTTTTCAGTAGGGTGAGACTGGACGGACTCGAACCACCAGCCGCACCCGTATCAGGAATTTGCAAGACCCTGCTCATGGATCGAGGAACGGAGCACCCAAGGCCCGCTTCGCCGTAACGCTTACGATGAAACGAAATCGTGTGCTGCTTCACTATCTAGGGGGGACTTTCCGCTAAGCTTCGGAAGTTCGCAGCGATTTGGGCTCAGCACGCGGGATTGTACACCTCGTTCTATTGCACCTAGCAACTTTCGAATGTAGATTGACCGGCTAGTGCGTGCATCGTTCCGCACGCGTCAGGAAGTGGCGGATGTCGAAACTATCACGGTTGCGTAGCTTCTTTCTTCCGGCCGTCATTGGTTTGACCCTGGCCCTAGTGGCCGGCTGGTATTACCTAGCTTGGTTGCCGTCAGAAAGTAAATATTTAGATGATCGCAATTTTCGTGTTTTGACAACCCTCGGCGAGCAAATCAGCGCCGGCATTAATAATTTCGACAAAATGATGGATAATGCCTCCGATTCTGGCGTAACCAGTCAGGATCACATGTTAGAGGACTACCTAAGACAGGTAGCCCCTCAGTTGAAGGTCGTAGAAATCGAGGACATGAAAGTAGTTGGTGAAGACTATGGGGACCCGCCGAATATAGCGGTCCGTGCGGACGAGGGGACCCATTTCTTGTATTTTGCCTTTCAACGAACATCGAAGGAGGCCACGACCAAGTATGCAGTGCGAACCGACCTGGATAAGGTGATCCGCGATTTTCTGCCACCTGCCAATCGCAATCCGTTCGATGTCTTGCTGGTAACACAGAGCGACGGAACAGTCATCTTTCAGAAATCGGCTCCGGGACTGGCGATAGCGCGCGTCGATGCGCTCGGGGACGAATCGGGAGTACCAAAAACGGGTAAGCCCGAACCAGGCAACGAGAAAGGGCAATCGCAAACACCCAGGCTGCTGTCCAGCAAATTCTCGGAAGTCACGCTGGCAGGGGTTCTTTACCGACTCTATTCGCAACCGTTACCGCTTTCACTCCAACTGATCGTTCCTGGGAAGAAGGGCGCAGAAGACAAAGCCCTTCGCCAGCCAGAACAGTGGGTTCTGTGCGGTCTGGTACGCGCCGATACCTTTCGCTCCGAAAGCCAGTCCATTTCCTATACTTATATCCTGTGGGTGTCTGCCTGCATCCTCCTGGCCCTCCTGGCTCCTCCCTCCTTGAAGCTCCTCATTTCCGCCCCAGCGGAAAGACTGCGGGCTCGCGACGTGGTCGTCACGGTGGTTTTTGCCTGCGTCGCAGCAGCGACTGGGACCTTCATTTTGTTGGACCTCCAGCATTGGCGCAAGGACTTCGATGAGAGCGCCGAACGGCAAATGCAGGATCTGGCAGAAGCCATCAACATGAATTTCAAAGACGAACAAGAGGCGGCCTTCAAGCAGTTGAGTGCCTTTTCGCAGGACGAAATGTTGGCAGCAGCACTCGCGGAAGCGCAATTTTCTACCCAGCAGCGTCCACAGTTCGACGGAAACGAAGGTGCATGCAAGCCCATGCTCGCTTGCCGAACACAGATTCTAGCAAGCGATGATTCGGCCACGGATCTGTCGCTCTATCCCTACTTGCAGTTCGCCAGTTGGAGTGACTTCAAGGGCAACCAGAGGGTGAAGTGGACCACCAGAAGCCATGTCACTCCCTTTATCAATCTAGATGACCCGTCCATCTCTTACTATCCGTCTATCAAGCGGGCCTTTGGGGACCCGGGAGCGTGGGGCAACAATCCTGCTCCCACCAGGGGCATTGAGTCGGAATACTCGTCTAATACCGGTGAGAACATCACTATATTTTGGGAACTGCTGGGCATGGACGGAAAGCCGGTAAAGGAGAAGGTTGACCCGAAGAATGTCTTCTGCGCTTCGCTTGTGACTCATCCGATTTCCGTGATTCACTCCATCATACCCGCCGAATTTCAGTTCGCTATTATCAAGGCCGACGGCACGGTGATCTTTCATTCCGACCGCACCCGAAACTTACGGGAGAACTTCTTTGCCGAATCCGGTCAGAACGCAGAGGTTCGTTCACGCGTGGCGATGCGCTCACCGGGCATGGTAGTTTCCAAATATATGGGCCGGGGGCACCGTTTGTTCATCTCTCCGATGTCCGCGAATCCCTATGAATCGTGGACCGTAATCGTCTTCCGCGACCTGCGGGTGGAACAGACCATGAACCTGGAAGTCCTCAGCCTCGCCGCGATTATGTTTGTTCTCTATACCCTGGTGATGGCGCTCGCACTGATTCTGGCGCATTGCACGCAAAGAGGGCGGGAGTGCAGGAACTGGCTATGGCCCGATTCGCAACGGTCGGGCACGTATCGTCGGCTGGTAATCCTGAACGGCAGTGCCATCCTGCTGCTTTTGGTCTGCTCCGAAATTCCCACGCAGCCAGCACTACTGTTTTGCGCCACCTTCATCCCCGCAGCCACGATAGTCACAAACCTGGTAGCGCTCAAACGCCAGGCCGATGGCCCAGGTTCTGTAGCTGGTCCTGAAGAAAGGTGGCACTTTAGCTATATCGCCACCTTCTTTACGTTGCTGGTAGCGGTTGCCGTGTTGCCATGTCTATTCTTTTTCAAAGTGGCGTGGAATTTCGAAGAGAAGCTGTTCATCGAACGCAACCAGCTCCGCTTACTTGAAGATGTAAATTCCAGGAGGCAATTCGTCCGGTCCTACTACCAAGGCGTGCAACTCGATGGATACGCGGAGCTGCTGCTGGCTGAACCGGAGGGTCAGAAGGTACCCAAATTTTCCTACCAGCGGAGTTTTCTGGCGACGGAGATCCATCCCGGAGAGGCGTACAGGAAGCCAGCCTCCGTGCGGTGCGGTCTGGGAGCAACTGCCGATCGAGAACGATGTGTTGAGCTATTCCTGGGTGCAATCAGTCCCTTGTACAACGAGATCGCCTACGAAGGGCGTTACCTGACGGAGGCCTCACTGGATTCTCGGACCTGGTCATTGATTTCCTCGGAGGGTCGAAAGGAGATACAACTGACTAGACGGGAACCGAATAACAAGGTCTGGACGATCAGTTCGTCGTGGACGCCGTTGCAAATCCGCTGGGGCTATTGGAAATGGTGGTTGGGTGCCGTGCCATATTTGGCTGTCCTGTTTTTGCTTGTGCGCTTTATGCTCCGAAAGATCTTTCTTCTTGGCCTCCACGAAACAAGCGGGGGGCAGGCTGCCCTCGCCGGACTGCAACCGGGCGACCTGCTCAGAAAACTCTTGAAAGACATGCTTGTCATCGGTCGTGACTCCTCTCCCACCATCGTGAATTTGCTCCAGCCTAGGAAAGAAGTACAAATTTGCGATTTCTATCAGCTTTGGAACGTCCAGCTGCAAGGCGCCGCGGCACAAGGCGGGGGTGCGTCTGGCCGGAGTGCTCCGAGCGATCCGATAGGAGATATCGTCGAAGACGGACGCCCAGTTGTGTTTCGAAACTTCGAGAGCGGGCTAGAGGAACCCGGCAATCTACCAAGAATTCTTTCCGCCCTGGAATCAGTTCTCTCCAGGCTGCAAAAGACCGTCGTGCTCATCTCCAGGGTTGACCCTCTGGCGAAATCATCGGGGGAGGAGCGGGTACAGATGCAAAGATTACTGCGGTCTTTTGTCCGCATCGACTTGAATTTGGGCCCCGCGCGTTGTGCCGGCGAAACAGGCGAGGAGTTCGAGGCCAGAATTTCCGAGGCAGCTTACTACGACTGGCTCTTTTCAAGCCGTCCGAAGCATCAGAAGCTGGTTCTTGTCCACTTGGCCCAGGAAACGCTCATCAATCCCAACAGCCACCGTGCTGTCAGCGAATTGATGCGAGAGGGGTTGATCGTGCGTTCGCATGGAATGCTCAGCATCTTCAGTGCCGGGTTCGCGAACTTTCTCAAGCGAGCTGTCCCTCAAGGCGCCGTCAAACATTGGGAGAAGCAAGGAGCAGGCATTCATGTAGACGCGCTCCGCACATCCTTGCTGGTCGCAGGTACCGCTCTGGCGCTTTTCCTTGTTTACACGCAAGGTGCGCTGGTTGACACGTGGGTCAAATACGCGACTGGACTGGCAGCTTCGATACCTGTGTTTTTGAAGTTGCTCGGTGTATTTCGGTCCGGCGGTACCGCCGAAACGCAAGCGCACTGAGTTCGGGAGTTACCACGGAGAGAGGCTCCTCAACGGTTGATCGGAATGGAGGGTTCCCCTGCGTTCGATGCCTACTCTTACCGCTTCGCTTTGCTAAATGACATGGGGTTTGTCATCCGGCAGCAGCAACTGGGGAACTTGCGTGAACTTCCAACCCATCGGATGCGGCTGGTGATCCAGCACCCAAACCAAATCAAATCGCGAACCGGGCCATTTCTGGGGACTGGTTCTGTCATTGCCGAGGATACGGTTGGCGATGTCCAGAATGGAATTGTGCTCCCAGGCAATCAGTACCACTCCCTGCGTGGAGATCGCGTCCTTTACAAGTGCTTCCTCTTCCCCTTTGGTGTGTTTGAGGTTTATGCGCAGGCCCAGGGAATTGGCCAGCGCACGGACCGTGTCCTCCGAGCGAAGACTCTTCACGTGTCCTGAAGGGACGGCTGCGAATATGGCATTGGGCTTTGCCAATGCGGGGTGGGAGAATTGGCCGTTCACCGGATTAAAGAAGCGGATCAGGGCGCCGGACCGCTGCCAGCCTTTTGTGGACAGCTCGTTCTTGTCATGCTCGCCTTCTACGTTGACTCCATGGGCCGAATCTTCCGGTTTTTCGCCGTGTCGCACGATCATGATTTTACTGGCCATTGCGTTTCCTCGTTTGCTTTCACTGCCTCAGAATTCCAAGAGGGCGCTGATTTGGGCTGCGCTATCCAGAGCTAGTTCGCCCTGCAATGTTGTGCGCCTCGGATTTCTTCGATCCGTTTCAGGAATGTATTCGTCCATGCGTCAAGGGCGGCTTCCTCGGCATTTTGTGAACCGCTTTCACGCAATTTACGAAGCTGCTTTTGGTCCATCATTTGGAATCTTGCTGTCCGGAAAATGGTTTTTACCGTTTGCGCATCGAGTCGAGCGAGCCGCTGGATCATTAAGTCCTGCGCCTCCTTCAGGACTTGTTTATCTCCGTCCATCGTGGCCCGAAGTTCGCAGTTTCCCGCATTGCTGAATACGGTCTGGGATTCCCAATCGCTGAAGCTACCGCGGGGATTGGTGCCGAACACGTCCAGGCCTCCCTTGGCCTTGCCGAAAGTGGATCCAAGGTCCTGGACAAAGATCATGGGCCGCTGGCAAACCCTGGGCTGGCCTGCCGCTTTAGGAGCCCACTCCGCACAAGCAACCCTATTCTGTTGGGCAATGGCATTGTGGTAATGGAATAGGCCAAGTGCCAGCCGATAGGCGTCGTATTCCACTTTTTGTTGATGCGTCCACGTTCCGTCTGTATAAAACTTCGCCGCGTCGCTCCACGACCATGTTTCATCTCCCCCCGGGTCGATCGCATCCCAGGGAGTCTCCCTTTCCGCACTCACCACCTTGAACACAACCGGCACATCCTTAAGGGAAGCTTTATTTTCCTTCAGGTTGTTTCCAAAAGGATCCGCACTGCATCCGATGCAAGCCGCCGAACCGACCGGGTACACATGGTCGGCAGGGAAGCCCAGCACCCACATGATTCGACTGGCGGCCACTTCGGTGAAGACTTCGTTGTATCGGGTGTCGTGGTTAGGAAAGGGAGGTTTGAGATACTTTACTTTGAAATGATCCACCTTGATCGGATGCTCGTTATTCGCATCGTTACCGGCGTAGAGTGATGCCGACTTTTCGCCGGTTTTGCCGTCATCAATTACAACCTTTACAGTGTCAAGGTGGATGATGTCCCCCTTCGGGCTGAACAATGCCCCGTCTGAGTTCAGGTGCCAGCACTGAAACTTCATGCTTTCGCCCTTAATGCTCATGAAGGCATAGTGGGGCCGGAAATAGCAGAATATGTTGTCCGCTTCGGTAAAGTAGGCGAACCGGCTCTTCTCAGGCTCGGCCGGGTCGAAGTCGGGACCGTTGGTAATCTGGGCCGGAGTCAAAGTGGGCTGGTCCAACATAATCCTTCCCCCCCGGACACAAGGCAACTTCTCCTCCGCCTTCATTTGATCGGACACCTCGCAGACGTTGGATTGAGCGGCAGCGCTAGCGCACGCTATAAGAAAGCACGAAATCAGAATCGGTAGTCGGGACATGATGAACTCCTTTCGTTGAGACTCTCACTGCGATGTGGCGCGCGCTCCTTAGTGGGGGGGAGCCGTACAATGGTTGGGGACGGTGGCGAGCGCCATCGGGTTGTCGATCGTCAGAAGGTCAGCTGGCTTGTTCTTCCAGCGGCAGCGACCACTGGCAAGCGCTTCTCGTTTGGCCTTAAAAGCCTCCACCCACTGCTTCTGAATGGTGGCTGCATCCAATCCCTGCTTAAAAGAGCCATCACTATTGTGATATTTAGGCATCGAGGACACCCGTGCGGCCTTAAAAAGATCCTCGATTTGAGTGTCGCTGAGCTGGCACATCAAGCCGGCGAGAAAACGGCGTCCTTCTTCGCTAACGGAGGGGTCGCCAAGACCATCCTTTGCCGACCAGCTCTTGCTCAATTGCGCTTGGCAGACTGGACAATCGGCTTCGTTCATTCCTGGCGTTCCGGTCTTCTTCCACAACGGCTTTCCGGACCATTCCTGCAGATTCATTTTGGCGCTGTCGTTGGCGGTGAAGGCCCCGCCACCACCGAAGCTCGCGCCCACGTCTTGCACGATCAGCTTCGATTCCTGGCACGTGACGGTGACCGGATGGGTGCTCTGGTCGAGGTTCACGCCGTTACAAACCAGTCGTTGCTGCGGAGGTTTATTGTCGCTGTGCTGGATGAAGGCCGCTAACAGGATGAGGCCGTCTTTCTCAGAGTTCGGCCGGCCGTTGGTTACTCCGAATTCCTTCCAGCTCCATCCCTGATCGCTTTTCCCCGCTTCGTACATCTTGTGCCCGGGGTATTTCCTTACGGTGCTCGCAGCATCATAGTTGCGTGTTGCCTTAGGCCCGGAGCCAGACTCGGGGTCCGCGGGGCAGTTGGTGCACTCCACCGTGACAGGAAACCATGCGTCGGCGTAGAAACCGAGCGCCCACATCAGGCGTGTCGAAACGACTTCGGCGTAGATCTCGTTGTCGCCAGAACCGAACTTAATTTTGACGGGTTCCTCGTCCATTTGCTCGCTCAGGACCTGGACCTTGCCATCTGCACTTTCGACCTTGGTGATCTTGCAAGAGAACTTCGGAGTCTTTCCGCCCATTTGGGAGCCTGGCTTGTCGAACTCACAGTACACTTTGTCGTTCGGATGGAATTGAAACTGTTTCGGATTTTGTTCCGGTCCCTGCAAAATGTTTGCGTCACCGACCGGCTTCGGCACATAAATCGAAGCCGACTGCATCGCGGCAACCCGATCTTTTGGCGTGTTGAACACCTTCTCCACCTTTTGGTCGGAGGCCTGCGGCGGATTCTGAGCGCTGCTACCTGGTACGGCGTTCAGGAACAGAAGGGGAACGAGGAAAGCCAGGGTTCTCGCGATTCCGGCGGTTCTATACAAACTGGCCTTCCACAGCTCGATGGTCACCGGATTGCTTTTGATACGCGTCGTTTGGAATTGGAGACCGACCTCGTTGGTGCACGGGGTGGTGTCCGAGGTTTGAAAACCTCGTAATTGGGGACTCATGATGAACTTCCTCCGATCCAGCTAGATTCTCTATAGATTGGTGCAGTTTCCGCCCGTTTCGTTTCTTTGGACAATTCCCATTCTTGTCTGTTCCAAGCCAGCTCGATGCCGCTCCGCCGTGACCCCGTCGATTGACTGTTCTAAATCCTCCGCCTAAAAGCAGACCTCGGGGTATTGGCTTGAACCGCATTCTGGGTACAGAACCCAGCAAGGACGAACGAGAGGAATGAGATTTTTGCATTCTTCACGTCGATTCCTTGAGATCCCTACCTCTTGCCTCTGTTCGCACCATACACCGGGAGGATCCGAGAGAGCGCCGCACGGAGCATCACAGCTACCGGTCAGCTCACTCCCGCCTCCATTTTGACTCCACCCCTTTCCGCATTGGCATGGCCCTTTCGTTCAGCATAAGTGCAACGATCAGAAAACTCGGTGCTGTCGAAACCATCGTTTGCTCAATTGGCGATCTCTGGACTGGATGGTTGCTAGTCCGGTGTCTCCTGCGAGCAGTGCTCCTCGATCGATTCATACCGCACCTTTCCATTCCGTCCATGGCGAATTGTAATCAACCTTGTTGAGCGGAAGATTTAGCCAACTTTCGTCGTTCGAGAAAACTATGAAGCCATCGAGGAAAAGAGGAGGCTTGGACGGACGTTGGAAGGGCAGGCCCAGAAGCGCAGAGATCGCTTCTGTATCCGGGATGCCTGGATAAGACTCCTTGAGCCCGACGATGATTTTTTGTAGTGCGTCACCGGCCGTCTTCGATTGGCCGGTGCGGTACAACTCATAGGCGACTACCAGGGCAGCCAGTGGATCCAGCCACTTTCCGTCCAAGATATCCTGCCACTCCCTTTTTAGCTCGGGGTCGTCGATATTCGCGATGGGCTGCCGCTTGCAATATTGTGATTCCATGATGTAGAGCGCGCGAATCGTACGCAAATTCATTTTAGGGCGCAAGACCGCCTCGAGGGAGGCTGGTGCCAAGTTGACAAATTGGTAGAGGGGAAGATTGTGCTGATAGACGCGGAGGTGCCGCAGGTACTTTTGATTGTCCGAAGCAAGTATGTCTTGATTCGTCGATCGAGTGCCGCGGGAAACGCTAACGAGACTCACCCGATTCGCAAAGCACACCAAGGGAATGGTAAAAATAGGAGCGTTCGGAAGATCGATGGAAAGATAGCGTACCCCGGGAGCAATATCCACGCGCAGTTGATACATCCCCTGGATGCCTTCGACCGCATTCGCTGCTTGCCAGTCCTGTTTCCCCAGCGCATCGCCGACCGCGACACGTATCTTTCGCTGAACCTCGTCTAAGCCGAACAACACATAGACACAACTGTTCCCTTGAGCCAAGGTCTCAAAACTTTCTAAGGGAAGACTTACTAATTTGCTGAACGTGCCGGGTGGCCCAAGAATTCGCGAGGAGCCCAAGACTGCCAACCAAAGACCCATGTCCCAATCGGCGAACCCGCCAAGCTGTTCGGAAAATTCCACTCGGCCATCCCCGAGCGCGCCGGAGATCGCATTGAGGATATTGCAATGTGTTTGCGTGGGAGCCTCCGTCCGCAATTCCGTGGTAGCCGGCGTGCTCCCGTCGATGCGGAGCAATCGCGAGCTGACAGGGCGTCCAGCTTCCATGACGTCAACGCCGTAAAGGCCAGGAGTTACTTTGACGGAAAACGATTTTTTGAACTCAACGGAAGTTCCCGCATCCAGGTTCCGCATCACAGCAGTGGTGTTTGGAGCCAGTTCCATCTTCAACTCCGGCCCCCCAACGGGCAACGATGGTGCCGAAACGGGCAAAGTGGGAGCAGCGCCCGGCGCTGGCGGAGGAGTTGGTGGTGGCGCGGGCGATCTGGTCGTAGCAGGTCCTGGTGCAGGAGCAAGTGGCGAGGGTGCGCCAATTGCTTTTTGCAGGATGACAGTCGTCGATTCGAACAAGTCGATTCCCTGGGGTGCCGGTGGACTCACTTGGACTACGGTCGCGCTGGGATGGGTCACGATTAAGGCATACGTCTCGGGAGGAACCGTCAGCATACCGGAAGGGCCAGTAAAGGATTGTTTGACTGTTGGCAATCCGTGAAGAAGAAGCTGAACTTCGAATGTGTCGGTAGGCAGCGCATTCTGTACGGTGATCTGGCACGAGTTCAAAGGAATCGTGGGGAGCTTATAAATTCTTCCTGTGCCGCCTCCAGGCACGGAGGATACCGTTTGGCCGGGAACGGAATGCGAAACGTAGTCGGTCAACAGGTCAAACAGCACCCACATTTCGGTACCACCGACCCAGCCTTTCGAGTGACCTTTCCCCCGCAGACCGTCGCATAGAAATTGCGCGAAGCCGGAGTCAATCGCTGCTGGGTTACCGGAATCCGTCGAAAACAGTGAGGAAATCGAGGGAACTCCGAGGTCCGAGATTTTAAGAGTCAGGCCCAGGCTGACTGGATCTATCTGGTCCTCGCTCAATTGCGTCCGGCACGCGTCTGAAAAATAGTAATGCGATTGGCCTCCCAGCCAACGCCCAAGTTTTTGCTGGAACTCCTGCAAGCGGAAGCAGGCTGCGCCACTGGTTGTGGGATCTACGAAATCCGAGCAAATGACCACATCCATGGGATCCATTGCGGTCCTCGTGGGATAACAGAACCCGTGACTTGAAATAAAACAGTAAAACTCAGGCGTCGTATCCTTCCCGGTAGCCGCAATGTTCTGCACCGCCCTCAAGATATCCGCACGTGTGGTTCCGAATTTCTTCACTCCGGCGAGCGCCACGGAAGCTCCTGCGCAAAGCCAAACATCGGCTGGGGCTACTTGTTTGAGTCCGGTGAGCCAATCGAAATATTGCGAAGCGGAATTGTTGGTGCCCTTCAAGGGTGTTGCCAAGCCGGTGGCCTGTGGATAATCCTCAATGGCGATAATGAGCGCACGCGGCGGCATGAGACGTCCTTCCTAGTTGTGAGCATCCACGAACTGCTTCACAAAACTTCCGTTCAAGGCTCGATTACGAAACATGAAGATGCCTTCTTTGTGGAGCCCAACAACCGTGGCGTCCTCGATGGCCAGTACAGGAGAACCAGAATTTCCACCCAGGGTCGAGCAGTCGTGGCCAATATCGGTGACTTTGGAAGTTACGACTTCGCCGGGTGCCGCGCGTTTCACGCCGAACTTTGTTCCGAAGATCCCATTGATAAACATCGGGTTTCGCTGTGGGTCATTGAAGGGATAGCCGATGGCAACGACGATCTGACCCGGAGCAGCATCCGTCGAACGAATCTGTAGTGGCTGGCGAGGTGATCCAGCCGGTGGATCACTGATGCGGAACAGCGCGATGTCCGCGTCCGGATCAAAAGCGATTACTCCGAGAATATCCACGGGGGGGTCAGGCTCGAAATTCCCGTATTCCTGGACGAAGCGAACAACCGCCTGGCCCTTGGTTAATTGGTTTGTATCGCGAGAGAGAAAAGCCAGAACATGTGCGTTGGTGACGAGCACGGTGGGCTTGATCAGAAATCCCGTGCCAACGCCTTGATCCGGTACGCTGTCGATTCGTCCAATGCTGTAGAGAAATGGCTTCACTCGATCGGAGAAATTATTCCAACCACTAAAGGCAAGGGCGGTCTCGGGGGGAAGTGCGCTAAGCGCTCCCTTGAGAGAGAGCGCAGACGGCCGCATCATCTTAATCACCAGCTCGAGGGCGGCCAGGGAACGGGCATCTGGTTGTTGTCCATTCTCGAGAAGATCCAGCGCCTGCTGCGCCAACTGGCCTTCCTGCGTCGCCGGCATATTGGCTGGGCCTACTATTGCACGCGTCCTTTGGAATGCTTCCACTGCCTGGGCGGCGCCGAACGACCTCCGGAAGCGATCTGTCCACTCGTTACTCATGCGCGATACCCCGTTTAACAGAGATCTTTCTCGTAGAGAGTTTTTCCTTCGGGATCGTGAATAATTTCTTTGAGATGAGTGCCTTCCGCAAGGAGACTCAGATATCCATTGGGGCCGTAGCGATCGGGATTGTCGCTCGGATCGATATATGGATTGGGGCCATCGAGCACCAACGAAGAAGGGGCATCCGGCGTAGCAGTGAGTTGTTTCCAATAAGGTTGCTGCCCGGCAGCGGAGGGAAGCCCTGCTAGGTCACCGCGATCATAGGGCATGCCGCTATGCCCTACGCAACGCGCAAACAGGCCGGTGGCTGAATCCTGATCATAAACGACACAGCGATGCTCATGGCCCCAATACCAGGCGAAGATTCGTTTCTTTTGCAGTGCCTCGGCAAGGACGCTGCGGAGATTGGGTCCCTGGGTGTCGAGCCGCGAGAACAGCTGGTGATGGGAGAAGAGAATGATCTTTCGGCCGGCCGCTTTAGCGATGGCGTCGACGAGCCAACCTCGTTCGTCTTGGACGAAATCGTGTTCAACGTAGGCGGTGTCGAGAAACAGAAAGAGAAAATTCGAGTTCTGAAGAGCAAAGTAGCTGGAACTCTGATTTGGTTTGAAGTTGGCATCCTGCAGCAACACGTCAAAATACCCGTAGCCTCCTGTGTACATCTCATGATTGGAATTGAGCGAGTAACTCTTAGCGTTCGGCAGGGAAGGCCAGTAATGGAGTAAGCGATTTTTCTCTTCGCTCTCGAGGCCCGCATAGTAGACATCGCCCAAATGCAGCAGCACCTGATAGTTCAGCGAATTTTTGGCAATCGATTGAGAGCAAATTGGCGCGCCATACAGCCCTGTTCCCCAGTCAGCCAGGACGGCGAAATTGACAGAATCCGGCAAGCTTCCGATGGACATGGGTTGCGGCAAGGGATGTTTACCTTGAAGAAATTTGCGCGACCATGTGAAGAAGCTCCCAGCCCAACCCAACCAATCCTTTGTATCGAATTGCGCTTCATAGCCGAGCGGAAGGGGTTGAACTTTTCCCGAGCTAGCCGCTTGCTCTGCAACATAGGATTGCAGCGCGGAGGCGAATGGATGCTGAGGAGAAGTCATTACACGGGGACTCGCCTTCGCTTCTTCTTTTTCAAGTGCTTTAAGAGCGCCGGCGATTTGGAAACTCAGAGCAGTTGCTTCGTCCGGGGTTGCCCCGTCCTGCACGAACTTTTCTTGGGACGCTGATGCTACTGCTTCGCTTTTTCCTCCGCCAATTGCTCGATCCATCTGCGTAAATCCAATAATGATATTGTTTTTTGTGGGCTCAGCACCCATTCTGCACTCCTTCCCCGGGTCGATGGCCGCTAACTGGGACGCTCAAACCGCCATCAAACTCGAAATCCTTTCCGCCAGCGCGCCAATGGTTCGTGACGGGTTCACGCCGAGAGCGCGCGGTACGATGGCCCCATCCGCAACGTAGAGCCCCGGGTAACCGAAGACTTCCCCGGCATGATTCACAACGCCGTCGGCAGCAGAATTCCCCATCTTGCAACCACCGAGGGGATGCGGCGTGATCAAGTCCTTCTCGATGATCCAGCCCGGTAAGGGCAGTGGAATTCCGCCAGTCTTTTCGGCGAGCTCTCGGTGCTTTCGGGCAATCTCTTCGAATAAACCCAAGGAGGAAGAGATGTCCCAGTTCAGATCCAGTGCCCCCTCCGCGAAGGTCAGTTCGCCATCTCCGGCATCCACACCCTGCGCGAACCAGGGCATGATGTGCTTAAAGATGTCCTGTTTCTCGGTGAACAGCGCCAGGTGCTGAAGGAGCAAGCTAGGTTTCAGGAGATCGCCCAGCCCGTGATCCTCCGGCGATTCCTGCACGCGATTGAGGACGGCCTGAAAGTATTTGTTGAGGAGGTTGGGGATTCCGCCGTCTTGGACCCAATAGGAATTTCCCCCTTCGCTGCCATCCAGATAATTGATGGCACTGCCGATCGTTGGGCCGCGGTCGGGCCAGAGATTCCGCAAGACGTGGAGCGCAGGTGTTAGAAAATCTCCGTTACTACTCCAGTTTTTGCCGAGCTTAGGACTCACCTTTGGTAGTGTCTTGGTAACATCGCGGCAGCGGAACAGCAGCTCCGTAGAGCCGAGCGAACCGGCGGCCAGGACAACACGGGTGGCCGTGGAACTTTGCGAGACGCGGCGGCCGGTGGCAATTTCATCAAAGTCCACGCGGTAGCCACCCCCGATTTGTTCTATGTTGGTAGCCATGCAGAGAGGCCGGACCTGGGCTCCTTTCTTCTTGGCCTCTGGAATGTAGTTTTTGTCGAGGGTATTCTTCGCATAAACTCGGCAGCCTAGATCGCATTCGCCCAGGTGCACACACTCCCCCTGATCCATACCGTGAGAATTGGGCTTGAGCTTGGTTTTGGTGATGTCCGGCGGTTGATTGAAATCATATTGAATATTGGCGTCAAATCGCACCGCCAGGTCTAAGCGTTCAAAGCGCTCCTCCTGGCCTAGTTTTTGAGCGGCTTGCTGCATCAACTTCACGCGAGGATTCCATTGACTAGTAGGGATCGGCTGCAGCTCAAGCATTTCGCCGACCTTCGCGAAGTAGGGCGCCAGCTCCACCGCGTTGATTTCAGCGGGCCATCCGGAGCGAAAAGTTGTTTCCGGAGGTACACGCGAGATGTTGGCGTAGATCAGCGAACCGCCGCCGACACCTGCTCCCTGAGCGACGGCCATTCCCTTAAAAACCCGAAGGTCCAGCCATCCATGATATTTTTCCGGAAGCGATTGGCTCCAGATCCAATCGGCATGCAACCCTCGCGGGTAGGAATCCTTATCCCACTCGCGTCCTCTTTCCAAAATGAGCACTCTTTGATTCTTTGCGGAAAGGCGGCAGGCTGTGATGGCGCCGCCAAAGCCACTGCCTATCACGATGGTGTCGAAATCCACGGTGCCTCCCGGATTCCACAGGGATATTCTGGAAACCGAACAGGCAATCGGCATTTGCCCGATTACCCTCTGAGGCTGGGGTTAATGGGCCTTCATACTAGCATTTGCCGACAAGGTGTCAATTGACTAAATACATAGGACAATAATAAATGCTGTCTCGGGCAAAACCCTGTGCTAGGGTAACGCTTCATTCCGTGTGTAGGCGCAGCTGCGATCGGAGTTTTGACAAAGTACCCCCCGCCCGCTGGAGCAGTAATGGCGAAGCTTCCTCCCGTTTTCCCCGCAAGCTCCCTACCATGGCTGGAAACTGTAGTTGCCTTCTGCGCGTTGGTAGACTTCGTAAAACTGTCTCACCACGAGTGCGACAATATGGTCTGCAAGATCGCGAGGTTGATCTGTAGAACGCGTTTCCCCGTTCTGGGGCGCTACGAGAACTTGAATGAAGAAAAAGAAAACATCACAGGGAACAAAGAAAAGGCCGCAAGGCCCGTGCCTAGCGATCATCCCCGCATTGCGCCGCTGCCTAATTTGAAAATGGCAGAGGACCCTGCATTTACGGCCTTTCTTTCCGGAGCCCGTGGAATTCTGGATGATCAGTTCGAAGGCTGGTTCCTCACGAGCGAGGCAGAGATCACAGAACCGGCGGAAGGACCGTCAAGCGTAGTGCGCCTAGGTATCGGGAAAGAATGGCCGACACCATCAAAGGTCGAAGTGGATTTGGAATCTAACGCAACAGGTCAGAAGGAGGCAAGGGATGCCGAGCACGGTCGGATTGAGTTTTAATGAAGTAATGCACGGCGGATTTGCCATGGGTGCGACGGATCCGCTAGCTGGAGAAACGCTAGGGAATGCGCAAGGTAAAACTCTCGTCATGAAGGCGGTCATCGCCATCGATGACCTGGACCGCTTCATTCAGGATCCG
Source organism: Candidatus Acidiferrales bacterium (assembly GCA_963741165.1). GTDB lineage: Bacteria > Acidobacteriota > Terriglobia > Acidiferrales > UBA7541 > Acidiferrum. The sequence continues at coordinate 238,726 of CAVUHB010000013.1, forward strand.
CAGCATGCCGGAGACCTTTCGGGAACCATCGATTTTGCTCCTCTTGGCGACGGTCTCCCTTCAAACAAAGGCGTGTTCAAGCTGTTTAGTCCTGGCACTGCGCAAGGGGAGAAGTGGATGGTGTATGAGTTGGGATTCTCATGCCAGGGAAACCCCTACTACCTTGCCGGCAAGAAAGTCATCCCCAAGGAAAGCGGCATGGGCCTTCTTCCTGAAACGACCACGCTCTACACCAAACTGCACAGAGGGAGCGACACGACTGGCGCGGTCGTGGCCGCGGGAACACTGCACCTCGGGCCAAAAGAGCTGACCGACCTGCTGAAAACAATTCGGGTGTGCAACCCCGCGAACACAATTGAGTCCGTCCAAGCAGTCACCAAATTCCTCAAGTTTTTTCTGGGGGAGCTCTGGCATACCTTCCTTTAACTGCAGATGAGACGGTACAGATGGCTCGAATCGGGGAAGGCGGCGGTAACCGCTTCCAGAGCAAACCCCGAGGTGGCCGCATGGCATGCTGACGCCATGCCCCCTATTTTGCTCGGTGTGAATGGAATTTTACGGTCAGTATTTATTCTGCGTGCTCGCCGGGCACGACAGCGGGCGCTGTAACTGTGACCGAATCCGGCTCCGACCACACTTCTCGCTTCCCCACAAACTCCACTTTGTTCATGGTCACTTGAACGCGGTTCCCGCGCACCTCGACAAACAGGTAGTGATAGTTAATTCCCGGATCTTTATAGAGGTCGTCTGTTCTGCGAGGGACAGGATAAGCATGAGCGCCGCCTCCGCCAGTTACGAAGTAAGTAACTCCATTGTGTTCGTGGCGCTCGTAATTGTGCACATGCCCGCTGAATACGATGATGCGTGCGCGCATGTGCTGCTGCCGCGTTTCCAGCATCTTCGCGAGAGATTGTTCTGCCCCGCGCGCCGAATGCCCACTACCAAATTGATATTCAGCCGATGAACTCGTGTAGAGCGGGTGATGCAGGACCAAAAAAACAAAATCCACATCGACCGGGAGGGAATCGAATTTTGCGCGCAGCCAGTCTCCTTGTGCCCCGTTCGTCTCGCCGAGTGAACTATCCAGAACAAGCATCACGCAGTTGTTCATCCGTAACGAATAAAATCTACTCTCTTCCAACTGAGGGAAGCGAGAGAAATAATTACTCATCGCGATCTTTCTATCGCCCTTCAGATCATGATTCCCGAGTGCTGGGTATACCGGAATGTTGTGTTCCCGCCAGCTCTTCGTTTCTCCGTCCCACACTTCCCAATCCTTTACATTCTCCCCGACGTAGACAATGTCCCCACCGATGGAAACGAAGGCGGGATGCTTGCGGTCAATGGCAGCGATCAGAGCCTGCCGGGCTGCAGCATTGGCCGCTTCCGTGTCCGATGGGTCATGGAAGCGGGTGTCTCCAAAAGCCACAAAATTAAATTCCCGCGGAACCTTAATTTCTATCGCCGCATGGTTTTCGACCCCGACAGGTGTCTCAGGATTGCTTATCCCTAGGAAGGAAGTCCCGAAAAGTGGCGCGGCCAGGATTGCAAACAACGACCTCCAGAGGTTGGTGAAAATCATCTCCAAAGAGTAACACTACCCCTTCCTGCACGGGTTCCCTGGATATCAGGCCTTCCTATTCTCTTTAAACAGATAGTTCTGTCTCCTCTGACAAAACGAGAGTGACTTAACTACGGCACCTTGCCAGACACGGATTCGAAGGGACCGCGCAGAAAGAAAAACGTTCGCGGCAAACAAATTGCCACCGTCGGCAGCATTGTGCCACTATCGAAGAAAGCAGGATGGTGGAAACGCCCCCTTGAAGGAGTAAGCGGCAGTTCGGCCATATTTATAATCATGGGTTCATCCTTGGCCCCCTTTCAGGCGATAACTTGTTTGGTAGCGATCCACTGCGGTCATTCGGGCTTTACGTTGGCCTTGACGGCATACGGTTCTCGCTTCGAGCACTGAGTCGAAAACCGAACCCGAAACTCTATGACCATCGCAAAGGAGACCATACTTTTGGGGTCAATGGGTCAGTGAATCTGACACTTGAAGGCCCGGACTTGAGCACTACTTAGCTCGATCGAGTTCGAACTGAAATCCTGCCTGAGCCGTGGTATATGGATGCCGGTCGAGCAGTCCGGCGCGAGTTTCCTAGCAAGCTAATCTCCTAGCCTGACTCTCATGCTTGGTCTTGTACCGAAGGGAGAGATGATCCTATGTCATTGGGGAGCGATTTCCTTGAAACTCTGTTTGCCAACCGTTACAACTTCCTGGCCCCGGATTCTGGTCCGCATAAACTCCCGTATACGTGCAGTTTCCACTGGTTTCATGCACCACAAGGGCAACTGATTGGCGTCGATGTCGTGAGAAGCGATGATATGGGACGACGGGCACTGCGGGTCTTTGCCATCAGTTCAGGAGGCGATATTACCTCACTGATTCTGGAACGCCCCTCATCCGAGTGGGCTCCCTTTGCCACGAGCAGTCCTCCGACAATGCCTCAGGATAAGCCCGTTCTCGGACGTGGCGAGAACTGGCTGGCAGGCTCTGCTTCTGTATCCGGTCAATCCATCCACGATGTGTCGTTCCTCCTGCAATTTAAGGTTCTAGTGCCGGGTAAAGGGACAGGAGAATGCGGCCTCCTGTTGGCTCACATGAATGCGATGGATTACTTGAGGATGGAAGTGTCGGGCTCGATCAGGCTCAACGGCGATCGCATCGATTTGGATCGCGTCCTTGGATACGCCTCCGTGCATTTTGGGGACTTCCTCCCGAACTACGCGGGAATTGCAAGCGTGCCTCCCCGGAATCCCCCCGACGCCGGCATTCTTGTGAACGTGACGGATTCCGATGACCTCAAGCACGGAGCTGCCGCCATCGGAGAACAATCTGTCGTGTACGGATATGGCTCAGGTCCAATTCCTGCGCTGTTCCTAACAATCGGGAGGCTTGAAATTGGCAGCATCCCGCTCGGGGGCGCCCAGCTCGAATTATCGAACCTAAAAGGCTTTCCTCATTTCCTATTGGACCGCCCAACAACCACCGCCGTGGCCATTGCCACCCATGTCTCCCCTAACGGTTCCACAGTCCGAATCGGCCAGGTGATACTCGACTTCCGCGGTGCGCGATACACGGCCTTGACCATGTCTTAGGATTGGCAGGTACCGGCAAGCCGCAAATTTCATCCTGTTGAGCTGCGCAATCATTCCGCATGACGTCAAAGTCTGACCGATCAGACAAGCATCGAATGTGGTCATTTCAGGAAACCTTGAATGCGGCTCGTAACACGCTATTTGCCGGGGCTGAACAGCCCACGAGGAGGCTTGCCATCTGTAAGCCTGTCAGGAATCCCCGCCCTTTAGGGCAGGGGAGGTTTAAGATTCATGCACCATGCACTTCACTATTGACATCTAGTAACGTGACGAGTAGAAAACGGTAGCGCGTTCTGACCGTGTCTGCTGGCAGGCGAGTTTCAAAGGCTAACGAGGAACACTCCTTGGATGGGGATTCCCTATCAGGAGTGACGGTCGCCTCAATCGCCAAGGATGCTGGATACCGGGCGTAACTGTTGAGAGTTTAAATCTAGCAGCCGGCTTAATTTCGAAGTGGCGCCCGGACTGGATTTTTATGAGCATAATCTGTGTGCAGGCCATCTGGGTGTTAAGCAACCTAATTGTTTTTGGGGGAAAATCAATACGTGACGAGCTACCATGACTAAACCAACATCGTCGGTCCCGCGTCCGATCAATGTCTTTGTGAGGCCAGGATCTAAGGCCGAATTGGCTTGTAGGCGCTATGCCGCGCGGGAGAAAGTCCCGCCAAAAGAACCACCACCACAGGCCGAGGTGATCGCGTCCGGATTCGCCCAGCATAAAGCTTTAAATTTGCATGATCACAACGGCAAGATCATTCGTGATTTGGTGTATACGAACTTTTTTGTAGGCGGCGACGCCTGGGACCCTCACGATGTTCAACGAATCAACCGGAACCTCGAACGTGCCATGACCGATCAGCATCTCAACAACGTCCTGGTTCAGTATTTCCGAGGTGCGGCTAACATAACGACCACCTTCGTTCCTACATCGGCTAAGCTGCCAGACAAGCCGATTACGATTTCCCAGCCAGAAGTCGAGAATCTCCTCAAGGGTCTCCACACTCACGGCGACCTGAACGATTTCGACTTTGCCAACACGTTGTTCAATTTTATGTTGCCTCGGGGCACGGTCCTTACCATCGGCGATGGATCAGCAGACAAGGGCGCGGCAGGCAAATCAGCAGGACCCTCCGGGCCGGCCGAAGAAGCCGCAAGCTCGCTCGAGGGTCTCGGTGGCTTTCACGGCTCCGTGCATATCGGAACCTTGAAGCTCTACTACGCAGTCGGAGTTTTCTCCGACGGTAACAATGGCATCGTCGCGTTCGATCAACCATGGAAGAATGTGGTCGCCACTTTCTATCACGAGCTCGTCGAAGCCCGGACTGACGCGGATGTTGAAGATAATCAGGTCGCTTGGGTGAACAACGAACGGCCTAGCGAGGAGATAGGCGACATACCGATGTCGCTTGCAGGCAACAACTTGGGGAAGGTGATGAAAGAGGTACCGTTAACGGATGGCTCTGGAACGGTGCCCATCCAATTGATGTGGTCGAATGCCGTCGGGGGACCCGAGGGACCAATTCCCGTTCCTCATGCCGCTGCACACTGAGAATCCTTCCGCCCGAAGCCCCGCTGCATCAACTCGCGCAGGCGCCGGTCGGAGATCGCCAATAGCCATCTTGACGGAATCGATGCCGTCGATCTTGGTGCTGGCATGTACGGCGGAGCCTAGGAGGCGAAGATATACCGATGGAGCCGACGACACTGCGGGATCGCGAGGAAAGCTTCAGGGGTTTTAGCACTTGAGGCCAGACCGTTTGCCTTGAACGCATACGCGGACAACGCGCCCGACCTTGTTTTTTAGACTCTGGTTGGAGCGGGGCGAGTGTCAAATCGGGTGAGAATCCTGGAACTCGCAAGGAAGTCTGGAGGGCGGCTGGCCGAGCAATCCGTCATACGTGGGACAGGCTTACTGCGTGGGCGGTAAAGGCATCTTCCGGGGGACAGTGCCCGGAACCGCCACCGGAAGACTTAGCCACGTGGCCTGGAGATGTGCGGAACTATCTCACCACCGTCGACCCCAAGAACCCGGCGCGCAAATGGCCGATCAACGATGTTGATCCTGTCACCAATTAATGATAGGTTCTGCGATGTTACTGCGAATCCCCCCAACCATTCGCTCCAATACAGTTTATCTTCGTGCCGGAGCTGTCAGCGATCACCGATACGCTGCCTACTTTGAAAAAGACCTGCTATCGATGAAACGATTCTGAAGCTGCTGTCACTAGAATACAGCGCTGAAAGTCCAGGAGTAACGAATGCATTTGCTATTTCCCAGGTCTCCCCAACCGGGCTACCTGTTACCGACCTTCAACCTGTTCCACATTCCACTTATTCGAACTCTAAATCTGGAGGGCTACTGATGGCTCAACGACATAGCACCGCGATCCGTGGATTGATGGGCACGAAAAACTCTCAGCTGTTCGAGGGCCGGTTTGGTCGGATGTTTCGCTCTCTTCCGTCGGCACAATTTGGTAGCAATGAAACGGATAACTTGGCCAATCTGGCTAAGCTCGGAGCCAAAATGTCGGCGAAATTTGACCCGCCGACCGATGGACCAGACCCTGAAGAAAGCGGCATTCCATCGCTGTACACCTACCTAGGACAGTTCGTCGACCACGACATCACTTTCGACCCTGCTAGTAGCTTGCAAATGCAGGATGACCCGGACGCGTTGACAGATTTTCGTACTCCTGCCTTCGATCTCGACAATGTGTATGGTCGCGGTCCTGACGATCAGCCTTATATGTATGACGGCGCAAACGGATTCTTGCTCGGTAGTCCCCTCACCGGGGGCCATCCGGGAGCCGCAGATCTGCCGCGAAACTCAGGCAAACCGGCCCGAGCGCTGATCGGGGATCCGCGCAACGACGAGAACACAATTGTTTCTCAGTTGCAGGGACTTTTTCACCGTTTCCACAACCGGACTTTGGCAGACAATCCGACACTGCCGTTTGAGCAAATGCAAAGGTTGGTGCGTTTCCACTACCAATACGTCCTTTTGAACGATTTTCTTCCCCGCATCGTGCACTCGAGCGTCATCGCGGCTTTGAAGAATGACAAGGGAAAATACGATCAAAAAAAATTGCAATTCTTCCATTGGAAGAATCAGCCATTCATGCCGGTAGAATTCTCGGTGGCTTGCTATCGGTTGGGACATTCCATGATTCGGCCGGGATATCGTCTGAATGACTCAAATTTACTTCCCATTTTTATCACGCCACAAGCCAAGGCCGCCGGTTTCAAAGACGATCTCACTGGCTTTAGAGTTATGGTACCCGACAGAGCGATCGACTGGGGCCGATTTATCGACATCGATTCTCGCGCAAACGACGGAGGGGATCCCGAAAAGAAAAAGAGGCTGCAGCTCGCCTACCGAATCGATACATCTGTCGTAAATCCGCTATCGCAACTGCCGCCTTCGGTAGCAGCCAATCCCGCTTCTTTGGCGCAGCGCAATCTCGAGCGAGGTTGGCGGCTGGGACTTCCTTCCGGGCAGCATGTTGCGCATGCCATGGGAATTAAACCCATGGATGACGACAAGATCTTGATTGGCAAGGGGGTCGATAGCCCGGATAAGGGCGAAGAACCAGTCAGCATCGCCACCGTTGCCGATGTCTTCAAGCACAACTGCCCGCTGTGGACCTACATTTTGGCAGAAGCGATGCACTTCCAGGAGACTGTGAAAATTCCCACAAAAGGTTCAGTATCCATTACAACTCCACGACTCGGCCCGGTTGGCGGACGAATCGTCGCGGAGGTGTTCCTTGGACTGATTTTCGGAGACAAGCATTCTTTGCTCAGTTTGGAGCCGAATTGGCAGCCCAAAGACAGGAAGGGTAACCCGATCCCGAATTATGCCCTCAAGGACTTTGTTAGCTACGCGCTCGGGATGTAAGCGGTTAGAACCGGCAACTCGAGAGACTTTCAGTTTCGGATCGCAAAGCGATGCTCAACGATTTCATTGCGCTATCACGGATTTTGACCGGGGTCGAAAACCTCGACGTGGAGCTTGGCCGTCAGTACTTGGATAGGCTGACAAGCACACCATTCGAACCGATTCTCCGGCAAGTCATCGAGCTGTTTCGAGACTTGAAAAAAGACAACACTCTCCCCGCCAAGGTCAAATCGCAGATTCTCGGGAATGACGCGTTTCGCCCCGCAATCTGCCAAATCATTCTCCTTTGGTACACCTCGGCCATGCAAGACAACCCCGCTACTCCCACCGTCTTTCGCTACGGCACGCAGGAAGAGTATTTCAGCGGATTGGCATGGTCGATTATTGGAGCTCACGTGCCGGGGCTATCAGGCGGCTACTTTGGGCACTGGCGGTACCGGCCCGACAACGAGCCCTTGGAGGACGCGTGAATCGAGTGCAGAAGGGACGCGACTTCGATGTAATCGTTGTTGGTGCAGGCGTTGCCGGCGGTATGGTGGCGTATCGATTAGCGCAAGCCGGCGCCCGTGTGCTTATCCTCGAAGCCGGCAATCGTAACTCCCGGCGAGCGCAAATGGTCGGCGCCTATGCGACCGCTACCGTGAAAACGCCACACAGCCCCTATGTGCAGGTCGAGAATGATATCAAGGCGCCGAGCCCGGACTCGACAAACGACTATTACGATCAGCCATTTCCCGCCGTACCCCCCGCGCCACCCGTCACACAGTACAAAAGCTTCTACGAACGCAGAACCGGCGGCTCGACCTGGCACTGGCTCGGGCACACTCCGCGCATGTTGCGCTCCGACTTCGCAATGAAGACTCGTTATGGGGGCGGCCGTGACTTTCCGGCTGGCATTGTCGATTGGCCGATCAGTTACGACGACCTGGAGCCGTGGTACTGCGAGGCCGAACGAGAGATGGGCGTTGCCGGTTCTCACGAGGAGTGGGACGGCCTATTCAATTCGCCCCGCAGCAAGCCCTTTCCGATGAGCATGATTTGGCCCAGTTACTCGGACAATTGGATTGCCGAGCGGATCAACGGAAAAAGCTTCGAGGGCGCCAAATATCGAGTCCGGAGTACCCCCTCGGCGCGCAATTCCACGTTGTACGACGGGCGACCACCGTGTGCTGGAAACTCGATCTGCGTTCCGTTGTGCCCCATCGGTGCCAAGTACGACGGTACGGTTCATGTCGCGAAAGCAATGGCGGCAGGGGCAACCCTCTGGGAGCAGTGCGTAGTCACGAAGCTCGAGAAGGACCCGGATGGCTCCGTACACGTTGTCGATTACGTGACTTACGGGGGGGTGCGGGCAACCGTCAGCGCTGCCATCGTCATCCTTGCGGCTCATGCAATCGAGACTCCGAGACTTTTGCTCATGTCGGGACTCGCCAACAAGAGCGACCAGGTGGGGAGAAATCTGATGGACCACCTGTCGAAGAGCGCGTTCGGCATTGCACCAGAAAAACTGTTTCCTTTCCGCGGCCCACCTTCCACCTCGGGAATCGAATCGTTCCGCGACGGCGAGTTTCGCCGCAAGCGCGCCGGATTCCGCGTGTCTCTCAACAATGACGGATGGGCGAGGAAGAGCGCCCCTTATGCCGAGATTATCGACATGGTGACTCGTCAGAAATTGATCGGGGCCGATCTGCAAACGGCGTTGTTTGAGCGTGTCACGAAACAGGTTCGCTTGAGCTGTTCCGTCGAAGTGTCGCCCGACCCGAACAACCGGGTGGAGTTATCTACGACACTGATCGACTTCTGGAAGCTGCCTCGTCCGAAAATCACCTTTACTCCCTCCCCGTACAGCTTTAACGGGCTCGCCCAAGCGATCAAGACTTTCAAGGATATCTTTCGCTTGATCGGCGCGACGGAACTCGATTTTGGGGTAGACCCCAAAGGCTACGACGGGGCCGGGCACATCATGGGTACGTGTCGAATGGGAAAGAATTCCAAAACGTCCGTGGTCGATGCTCAATGCCGCACCCACGACCATCGCAACATGTTCATCGTGGGCTCAGCTGTGTTTCCCACTGCCGGCAGCCCGAACCCCACTTTGACCATTGCGGCGCTGGCTCTCCGGGCAGCAGAGGACATTGCAAAACAACTGGGCGTTAAGACCAAACCGCAGACTCAGCCATGAACGCAACCAAAAAAATTACCACTCGATCAGACTTGTTGAAGCTCCTTTGCGAAGCTGCAGAGCTGGAGCATGGAATCGCGTGTTCCTATCTCTACGCCGCATTTTCGCTAAAGCGCGATATCGCTGAAGGCGGAATGACATGGGAGGAGCAACAAAAAGTGCGACGCTGGGCCGCGCAGATCTACTTCGTCGCATCGCAAGAGATGTTGCATTTGGCACTGGTTTGGAATCTGACCACAGCCATTGGCGGGACGCCTTACTATTTCCGTCCAAACTTTCCCCAGGACAAGAAATATTATCCAATCAGAGTGCCCATCGCCCTTGAGCCGTTCGGACCGCACAGTCTGCGGAGATTCATCCTCTACGAACATCCCCAGAACGTCGCGCCCGAGCGCGGGCTCAAATCCCTGCTTTCCTTTGCCGGCGACGATGCCGAGGAAATAGACTTCAGTTCCATCGGCGAATTATATGGGCTAATCGAGTCCGGGTTCCGCGAGCTCGATGAGCGAAAACTTTTCATCGGTCGACCAACCCAGCAGATGACCAAAGACCTGGTTCACTTTCCCGATCTCGTCCCGGTTGTCGATCGCGCCTCTGCGTTGAAGGCCATCGAGGAAATCACCGAACAAGGGGAAGGCAGAAAGCACGACCGGGAAGACTCTCACTTCGGTGCGTTTGTAGCGATTTTGAAGGAGCTTCTGGATTCGAGGGCGCAAGGTTCGGGCTTTTCGCCCGCAAGACCGGCGATGCGCAATCCGTCGGCCGGTAACGAACGAGGATACGGAGCCAATGCGAACCCCATTGAAGCTCCTCTCGCACGCCAGGTGGCCGCCCTTTTCGATTCTGTCTATAGCCTGATGCTGCGCATGCTCGCGTGGAGCTTTGAGTTCGATGCGGTGGGGGCGGAGGAACAGCTGAAGAAGTTCTGCAGCGTGGCGATCGACTATATGCCCCGAGTGGTGCTGCCCCTTGGAGAGGGCCTCATGCTCATGCCCGCAGGAAACAAATACCCCGGCGAAACAGCGGGACCGGGGTTCGGACTCACCCGGCACGTGATGTTGCCGCCGGATGCAGAAAACGCGCGCACGCTTTGCAGGGAGCGGCTCAAAGAGCTTGCTGCACTTGCCGCGAATCTCCTCGCTAATGAATTGCCGGAACCCGTTAAACGCGGTTGCCTGCATCTGGAACAAATCGCAGCCACCTTCTGAGGTGATCGAATCCTCGTTGGTTTTTGACATTCCTGCTGTCAGTTAGCAGTTCTAATTACGGAGGGAAGAATGGAATCCGCGGTAGCGATAGATCAGGTCATCCAGAAGAATCTGCACCAGCTACAAAAGCCCGGCGTCCTTTTCATTCGTCCGGGGTACAAGGGAACGCGTGGGAAAGTGACGGACATCCCCGCGGTCGTGGTAACCGTCGAAGACAAGCGAAAAAAAATACCTTTGCGCGACCGCGTGCCTGCGACAGTAGGTGGATATCCGACCGATGTTCGTCAGGCCAGCCCGATGCACCTGCTCCGCGCTTCCAATCCCGATCTCTGGGCGGAAGTCGCCACAACCGCACCACCTCAATTCCTTCGGCCGGTGTTTCCCTTCGAGCGAGATGCCGCCGGTCAGTTGGTCGCCCCTGTTCTTGCAGAAGCGGCAGCAAAGGTTGCCGCGCGGACGCCGCCAAAAGAACCCATTCCTTACAAGCCGCCCGATAGGCCGCTTCTCGATCCAATCACAGACACGTTCAAGATCACCTGCCACGCCAGCCCTGATGCCGGTTGGCCAACGCTCAAGCACTTCCTTTCCGATACGAAGCACGGATTGACGGTGGCGATCTACGAGTTCACCGCTCCTTATATTGTTCAAACTTTTCTGGCAAGCCTCAAGGGAAAGAAGCTTGCGCTGGTGCTCGACGATCCTAGCGATCCGACGAAGCGCGATCAGACCGAAGTCACAACGCACACGCAACTCGCAAGTGGTTTGGCTAAGGATCTGACGTTCGCGTGGGCGCTGGAAGGTGATAATCCGCACGTCTCGGCCAAGATCTTCCCGAAGGCTTACCACATCAAAGTGATCGTCCGGGACGGCTCTGCGTTCTGGCTTTCTAGCGGAAATCTAAATCGGACCAATCAGCCTGAAATCGATCCGATAAAAGATCTTGCTGCTGCCAAGAAAGATCTGCCGGCTTGCGACCGTGACTGGCACGTGATTGTCGAGCACTCCGGTCTCGCAGCACTGTTCGAGTCCTTTATCAAGATTGACTTGGATGTTGCGAGCCAGCATCAGGCGATCGGGACCGATGCTAAAACGATACAGGCGGCTTTGAATTCGCAGGCGATGCCGCGTAAGAAGGCCAAAGGGAAAATACCGTCTACATTTTTCGCGCCGAAGTCGATTACGGCCCGAATGAAAATTCAGCCGGTATTTACCCCCGACAACTACGTGGCCAGCATCATGCCGCTGATTCGCAGCGCAAAAAAGACTTTTGTGATGCAGACACAGTACATCAATCCGCCAAAGTCCACTCCGAGCCCCAGCACGGCAACGGGACAGTCAGACGAAGTACTGGAATCACTCATCTCCGCCATTGCGGAGTTGATACGTGAAGGAGTTGACGTGAAGCTGATCCTGAGCGAATTCGAGTCGCAGGACAAGATCGAGCTACTAAAAGACCGCGGGATTCCGCCGGAGTTGATCAAGATACAAGTGAACGTCCATAACAAAGGAATCGTCGTCGATTCATCCACGGTTGTCGTGGGAAGTCAGAACTGGTCGCCCCAGGGCGTCAGTACCAATCGGGATGCGAGCGTGATCATCCATAACAGTGAAGCCGCTCAATATTGGGAGAGAATTTTCGATCACGATTGGAAGAATATGACCGAGGCGGGCAGTCTTGACTGAGCGAATCCGAGTCGGCCGCGAGCAGCCGTGACCAGTTGAACGTAGCCTAATTTATGGAAGTGTTTGCGCACCAGAGGGATTCGCCCCCCGGCCTCCTCGTTGCGAAATAAAGTCATAACACGCGGTGCTGCGACAACTCAGGTTTTTCCGTTGTTCTCCCGTGTGGAATTGTCGGAGGCACGGAGGATTGAGCCTGAATTCCGAAGTCGAAGGCGGTTTCATAGGCCCTCGGTGTTCTCAGTCAAATTGGACCTGAACTACACACCAGGACGTTGACAAACACAGGAGATTGCGTGCCCAAGAATATTGTCGTTTGTTGCGATGGGACCGGGAATGAATATGGCGATCGGAATTCCAACGTCGTCAAACTTTACAGCTCCCTGACGATTGATGGCGTCCGGCAGGTCGGCTATTACCACCCGGGCGTTGGCACCATGGGCTCACCGACGGCCCATAACAAGATCAGCAAAGCCTGGTCGGTCATCATGGGATTAGCGTTTGGCGCGGGGTTGCTCGCGAACGTCGGCGATGCGTATCGCTATCTGATGAACGTCTACGAAGATGGCGACAGAATATTTCTTGTTGGATTCAGCAGAGGTGCGTACACAGCGCGAGCCATCGGCGGTGTCCTTCACATGTTTGGGTTGCTGTGTCCCGGGAATGAAGGGTTGATCCCGTACATCATCCGGATGTACGCAAAGCGGACCCGCAAGGCGGCCGGCATGACCCATACCTTTGCGGTCGCCGACGGCTTCAAAGCTACATTCTGCCGTAGTTGCCTGTTGCATTTCGTCGGCGTTTGGGACACGGTGAGTTCCGTTGGTTGGATTTGGAATCCTTTGAGATTGCCGTACACCGGACAAAACCCCGATATCCGCAATGGGCGTCACGCCGTTTCGATCGACGAACGCCGGTGTTATTTTCGAAACAATTTGTGGGGTCTGCCATTGCCGGGCCAGAGCGTCAAGCAAGTCTGGTTCGCCGGCGTTCATTCCGATGTGGGCGGGTCGTATACGGAAACGGAAAGCGGCTTGTCCAAAATCAGTCTGGAGTGGATGCTCTGCGAGGCCGTTTCCCTTGGATTGCTGGTAGAGCCCGAGAAAGCAGCGCGCATTCTCGGTCGGCTTCCGCCGCCTCCCAATCCTCCACCGGTCGAGCCGGATCCGCGAGCGCAATTGCACAATTCTCTTACGCGCGCCTGGTGGCTGCTGGAATTTCTCCCGCACCGTTATTACGACGCAATCTCAAAAACAGTACGCTGGCGAATTCCGTTGGGAGCACGCCGCATGATCCCTGAGGACTCCGTGCTACACGCGACCGTGGACGATAAACTCCGGGTAGATCAATCCTATCGGCCGTCAAACTTGCCTGCGAAGTATATAGTTGAGCCCAGAAATGCCTGTCGCTTTTCATAAATGCGCCGAGTTCGATCGACAGGCCTCCGGCGAAAGGTTTTCGTATTTGCGGAACAGGGCAAATCACGAGGTGTAAGTAGGCAATCGATCTGTTCGCGGTTTGAGGAAGAATAAGACATGGGTACATTTCAGAATCTCATTGCGCTTGTCATGCTCATTTTTGTCTTAAGTATTGCTGTTCAGGCCATTCAGGAGCTCGTAAAGTCCATTCTGAATACCAAAGCGTCTGTCATGCGCGACACAATCTTCAAATTCATGGGCAATCACCTTACTTTGGAGCAACTCCACGATGCCTTAGCCGTGCGGGGGCTGGATATTACGGCACTCGAAAGCATTAATAAGGAAGAGTTTCGGCATCTTCTGGATGGAGTTCAGTTCCAGGATTCACAGTTGCAAGGAATTGTAGTCTCCACCGAATCCTCCGTCGAAAAAGTAAAGGACAATATCGCCGCTTCATACGATGCCGCGCGCGTTTCTTTCCAGAAAGCCTATACCAGGCGAAACAAAATGTTCGCGATCGTCCTGAGCGCGCTCGTGGTCCTTCTACTGAATGCCAATCTGATTATCCTTTATGAAAGCGTCTCGGCGGATCAGGCGGCCCAACAGGCAATTGTGGGCAAAGCCGGGGCCGCTATCCTGGATCAATCCGCCGCCAACAACTCCGCCGCCCAAACAGACATTGGAGCAGCCTATTTGAATAGCCGTGTGCAGCTTGAAAACATGCAGGCAAAATATCCGATTTTGCTCCGAACCTTAAAATTCAGAGAGGACTATCACCATCACCCCTACATTCTTGTACCCGGACTGGTGATCATGATCTTGCTCGTGTCGTTAGGCGCGCCTTTTTGGAACGACATTTTGAAAGGCATGATGGGCATCAACAATACGCTGAACTCCAGCGCCAAGAGGTCTTCCTGAAAGCGTCTTGTATGTTGCCCCGCATTTAGCGGCGCGATAGGTTCTCGCAACTCCACTTGACCGGCCATGGTCAACGACGGGTCGGCGATCGTAAACGGCTCGGTTGATCCTTGCTCAGCCCGGTCGATTTACTCTCCGATTCGCGCGGCCACCGCCTGGTTGGAGGACACATGAAGTTTTCTCGCGTTGGTCTGCTCCTCTGCACACTCCTTCTTGGGGTCACTCCTAATTGCGTGGCCCAATCCACGATGGTGCCCTGGCTCACCCGCTCCGCGGATAACTCCAGAAGCGGCTGGAATTCGCGTGAGACTCAACTCACGCAGGCGTCGGTCGAGTCCAAAGGAATTGTGCGAGCCACCATCATTCCCCTCGTAGGCGATGCGCGGGGTATGGAAGCGCAGCCACTTATCTTGCCGAACGTGAAAACTGTTCGCGGAACCCGTGATGTGATGGTGCTCCCCTCGATGGCTAACGTAGTGCGCGGAGTTGACGCGCATGATGGCTCCGCCATCTGGCAGACTCTTCCTCTGGGAACGCCAGTCACTGGATCGCAAGATATCGACAGACACCAAATCAATGAATTCTGGGGCTGCCTATCCACGGGGGTCATTGACGCAGAAACGCAGCGCCTCTATCAGGTTTGCTGGATTGCGCCAGACAAACCCGGCTCCCCAGAGAAGGCACGTTACTTTATGTTCGTTCTGAACGTGACGGATGGAAGTCAGGTGGTTCCACCGGTGCTCATCCAGGGGACGAGTGGGACGCAAGATTTTAACGCGGCGATGCGCAAACAACGATCCTCTCTCGTCGAGACGAACATCAACGGCGTCAAAACCGTATTTGGGTGTTCCGGGACCATCAACGAGACGCAAGCGGGAGTTGCTTCCGGGTATTGCTTTGCCTTCGATGCGGCCACAAACACCGTCAGCGCCATGCTCGCTCTGAGTTCGGGCGAAGGTGCTGGCGTCTGGATGGCGGGACAAGGCCCGGCAGCAGACGCCCGGGGTTTCCTCTACGTCCTCAGCGGCAATGGCGACTTTGACGGTGTCAGTCAGTGGGGTGAGTCCTTCCTCAAACTGAAGTACACGCCTCCTTCCGAAGGTGTTCCGTCCAAGCTGCAGGTCGTAGATCACTGGACACCCTGGACCGACTTTGCCAGAACGGGGCAGAAGGCCAAGCCGGCCGTCAAGCTCGCAGGCGTAAGTACTCCCTCCGAAGCTGTCAAACCCGTTGGTGCCGGCATGAGCATTTCGCTCAAGAATGCAAAGCGGGTTTCCACGGTCAATGACCAGGGCCGCCCGGTGCTCCTACTTTTCCCGGATATGGCCACCGGCAACTGGTCCGACGAAGATTGGGGATCGGCTGGTCCGGCCTGCATTTTTGAGATTGGCGTCTGCGTCGCTGCCGGAAAGGACGGAATCGCCTATCCGATCAAAACGGCGAAACTTGGTGGCACGACTGTCGCTGATCTCAAAAACCCTAAAGCGAACTGCGCAAAACTTGCCGCGCCTCCGGTCTGGCTGACCATGAGTCCGGGGCCCGTTGATCCCTGTCCACCAGATCCCCGCAAATTGAACTTCTTACCAGGGGGCGACACGGCACATCTCCATATGACGCCGGTGCAGTTTTTTGACCCGATCCTGAAATCGTGGACGATCTTCGCCTGGGGCGAGAATTCGCAACTCCACAAATGGGCCGTTAGTTCGACCGGCAAACTAACCTACATTGCGCAAAGCAACGAGTTCGCCAGCGCGGATGTGCGGGGGAATTCTCCGGGAGGAATGCCCGGGGGATTTTGCTCTGGGTCGAGCAATGGAGCAGACCCTGATTCAGCAATCCTCGTCTGCGCTATCCCCTACGGGGATGCAAATGCCCGCGTCGTGAACGGTCGCTTGCTCGTCTATGATCCTGTACACCGCGCTGCCGATGGATCGCTAAAAGTTCTCTGGGACTCCCAACGCTTCGGCGTCGCATTCCTGTTTAACAAGTTTGATCCCCCGGTGATTGACGGAGGCCAAATCTACGTACCCAACTATAACGGCGGCGTGGATCTTTACCGCTTGGTGCAATAGCGCCGTCCTGCGGTAATCAAAGGAGCCGTGGCGCGGCGCAGCTCACCGTAACGTTGCATGCAGACGCCGCGAATCCTTAAAGCGTATGGCTCAGAAATGGAAAGCGTGGACTCGGCGTGCGGCCCTCAAGCGTGCGGGTTTGCAGTTGCACTTTCACAATCTGCGGCACGCCTGTATTACCAAGCTGGCAGAGTCGCAGACAAGCGAACAGGCCCTGATGGCCATTGCGGGCCACCTCAGCCGGAGGAGGATTGAGCACTATTCTCACATTCGCATGCAAGCGAAACGGGTTGCTATGGACGCAGTTGTTGAGGGGGTGTACACCCAGACGTGCACCAAGGTCGATCAGAGGATCTTAACCATCCGCAATCTCTAAGGCGAAGCCGACGCGATTACACACCTTGCGCTTCTATGGGTCTTGATCTAACCTATAGATAGAAGGTCGAGGTATAAACCATGACGGTACCAAAATCGGATCTCCCTCAAGGCACCTTGGATCTCTTGATCTTAAAGGTCGTCGCGCTGGGTACTGTCCACGGGTACGCAATCGCGCAACGCTTGGAGCAAGTATCGCGTGGGGTGGTCCAGGTTCCGGAGGGGTCGCTTTACCCGGCTCTGCACCGGCTTGAAAACCGCGGCCTCCTCGCGGCCGATTGGAAGGAGACGGAGACTGGACGCGAGGCGAAGTTCTATCGCCTGACGGGGAAAGGCCGGAAGCAGCTGGAAACGGAAGCGGCCAGTTGGCAGCGACTGATCGATGCGATCGCGCTCATTCTTGGAATGGCCAATGGGAGTGCGCGATGAACTGGTGGCAGCGTCTGTGGCGACGAAAGCAAATGGAGGAAGGGCTAGAAAAGGAACTACGCTTCCACCTCGACGAGCATGTCAGCGAGCTGATCGCAAAGGGCTACGCTCCCGACCTAGCGCAACGAAATGCCCGGCTTGCTCTTGGCGGTCAAGAGCAAGTCAAAGAGGAGTGCCGCGATGCCCGTGGCACACGCTGGTTGGAGGACTTGTTTCAGGACTTCCGATATGCGCTTCGTATGCTGCACCAGCGACCCGGCTTCGCAGCCGTTGCAATTTTGACGCTTGCGCTGGGCGGCGGAGCGACGACCGTCATGTTCACTGTCATCAATGGCGTTCTATTAAAGCCTCTGGCTTACCCGGAAGCCGACCGGCTAGTCACCCTACACGGAAAGACCGAAAAGTATGGTGAGCAATGGGGTTGCTCCTATCCTGAGTTTCACGACTATCAAAGTACCAGCCGCACTCTGGGATCCGTGGCTGCTTGGACCTATGGAGGAGGCACGGTAACTAAGCCCGGAGAAGCGGAGTACCTTTTCGGCCGCCAAATCTCGTCAGGATTGTTTTCCGCTCTCGGCGTCCCGCTAGTGATAGGCCACGCATTTCTACCCCAAGAAGACCAACCTGGCGCAGCACCAGTCGCGGTCATCAGCTACAGTCTGTGGCAGCGCCGTTTCGGAGGAAGCTCTGAAACGATCGGGCAGCAGCTTGTCTTTGGCGGGAAATCGTACGCTATCGTCGGAATCGCGCCCGCGGGGTTTCGCGTGGATGGCGAAGCCGACGTCTACACGCCGCTCGGCCAAAGCACGGAGCCGAGAATGCAGAACCGCGGCGCGTTTTTCATTCATGTTCTGGGGCGTCTTCAGCCGAACGTGACGCTTAGGCAGGCACAGACCGAGCTATCGGTAATTGCCCGCCGACTTGCTGTGCAATATCCCGAGGATAATCAGGGGCGTGATATGGTGGCGCATCCTCTTAGTCAAGAGGTGGTCGGCGATGTGCGGCCCACCTTATGGCTGTTGCTCGGGGCGGTCAGCCTCGTACTGCTGATTGCGTGTGTGAATGTCGCCAGCTTGCTGCTGGCACGGGCGGTCTCGCGCGAGCGAGAACTCGCCATGCGCGTGGCACTGGGAGCCAGCCGCGGCCGGTTGGTGCGCCAATGTCTGACCGAGAGCAGCGTGCTGGGGATTTCTGGGGGCGCGCTGGGTGTCATGCTCGCATTCTTTGGTGTTCATCCGTTCGTGTCCCTTTGGCCGGGAAGCTTACCGCGTGCTGGGGATGTCCAACTCGACTGGCGCGTGCTGCTTTTTGCTCTCGGCCTGTCGCTGCTGTGCAGTCTTCTTTTTGGACTGGCCCCGGCTTTGCGTGCTCCGGCGCGCGAACTGGAACGCGCGCTCCGCAGTGGTGGCCGGAACCTCGGAAGCACACGTCGCTTACATAGCGTTTTTGTGGTGGCTGAGGTCGCACTTGCCGTGGTGCTGTTAGTCTCGGCGGGAATACTGGGTCGTACACTGCTGCGGTTGTTGTCCCTCGACCCCGGATTTAATACCCGAAATGTGTTGGTCGCGCACGTGGCGCTTTCTCCCGCTGTGCTTGAGAACCCGGCGAAAGCGCGCGCAGCTTGGGAGGATGTCCTCGACCGCGCCCGCCGCTTCCCGGGAGTGCAGTCCGTGGCTCTGGCAGACGTCATACCTATGCGTCTCGGGGAAGACTCCGTGGGCTATTGGGCCACGCCCGTCCCGCCCCCGCCGGACCAAACTCCTCTCGCGCTCACGTCAATTGTGACGCCGGATTATCTGAACGTCATGGGCATCTCGCTGCGCCACGGCCGTTTCTTCAATGAACAAGATCGCACCGGCCATGAAATTGTCGCCGTGATCGACAACAATTTAGCGCAACATGCTTTCGCTGGAAGCGACCCTGTTGGCAAACCTCTCTGGCTTCAAGGAATGGCCTCCAACCCTGCAAAAATCGTAGGCGTGGTGGACCATGTCCGGCACTGGGGGCTCGCCGGCGATGATCAATCGCGAGTGCGAGATCAAATCTACGTTTCCTTCTATCAGCTACCGGACCCTCTGGTACCTTTCCTCTCCTCGGTCATGTCGATCACCGTCCGCACCAACCTCACTCCATTGAATGTAGCCGAACCGCTGCGACGGGACTTGCGCGGCCCTGCTGGCGACCAGACGCTCTACGATGTTCACACCATGGACGACCTCCTGAGTACCTCACTGGACCGGCAACGTTTTCTTTTGTGGTTGTTCGGCATATTCGCTGGTATAGCTTTGCTGTTGGCGTGCATCGGCATCTATGGTGTGCTGACCTATTTGACCAACCGACGTGTACCGGAAATCGGATTGCGCATGGCGCTCGGAGCCAGCACGCGCAATGTCATTCGGCTCGTACTCGGGCAGAGCCTCGGGATGATCGTTGTCGGCATTGGCCTAGGTATTTTGGGAGCTTTAGCTGCAGGGCGTCTTTTGCAACATCTGGTTGAAGGAATGCAGCCAGCCGACCTTTCGACTTTTGCGATCATGATTCCTATCCATTTAGCAGCTGCGTTGTTCGCCAGTTTCATACCGGCTCATCGCGCAAGCCGGGTAGATCCCATGAGCGCGCTGCGCCAGGAGTAGCGCTGTATCCAAGCTGCCCCTATTGTCGGCGATTCAAAAGTAACTCGGTTGGGAATCCTGCGGATAGGTACCGCGGAAGTTGGCTTCCCTCGAGCGATTGATTGTTCACTGCTGGCGAGTTTCTCCCTAGCATCGAGTGGAGCACAGGCCCGGCTTTGGCTTATCCGCTCGCGAAGCGGAACGAAATCGAGAGACCTGCGCGAACATAGTTCGTGCCAAGCCTTGCGAAGCAAGGCCGGCTTTATCGTACGCAGTTCGCGAGCACCTACTCCGAAATCATCCCGATCGTCCCGAGCCAGGTTTCCACCAACTTAGGCCATCCGGTTATCGAAAACTTCGTGCGTCGCAGCCCGAACGCATGCCCGCCCTGCGCGTACAAATGCATCTCCACGGGAATTCCAACCTTCTTCAGCGCAATGTAGTACGCCAGCGAGTCGTTTACGTTGTCCACGTGGTCATCCTCCGCCTGCAGCAAAAACGTGGGCGGCGTCTGGCGGGTTACAGGAATATCGGGATTCAATCCAAATTGTTTATCCGCGATCGTCTCATGCTCCGGCTCACGAATCACAAACTTTCTGACGCGTCGGTTGGCATCCCATTCCCCTGCGGAAAGCGACAGATGCCCCGGATAAATAGCCACCGCAAAATCCGGGCGGCAACTCTCTTTGTCGGCGGCATCTACAGTCGGGTACAAACGCTTATCAAAGTGCGTACTCATCGCTGCCGACAGATGCCCGCCGGACGAAAACCCAAGCACACCAATCTTTTGTGGATCGATGTGCCACTCCGGTGCGCGCAAGCGCACCAGTCCCACCGTCTTCTGCGCATCTTCCAACGCCATTGGGGATTCCGGATACGGTCCTGATTTCGGATACGGCCCCACATCCGTCACACGGTATTTCAACAGCACACACGTGATCCCTTTGATGGTTGAGGACACTTTCTCGCGAAATCAGATTGCGGGAGAAAAGACAAGTTGAGGTTAGGTCCAAAGCGCTTCTCGCTTGCTATACAACGTGTCGCGGCAAGCTCTTCCACTTCTGACAATCTCACGGATCTTGCCATACTCACTGTGCATTTTGAGACAGCGCGTTTGCAGCAACTGCTGCTAGCTTGCTGTAGGAAGTCCGCTAACCATCAAACAGCGGATCGCTCGTAGCACTCACCCACGGCTAAGCAGGGGAACCTTTGCGTAAGGTACGTGTAGGAATTGCCGGAACAGACTTGCGGGATGGCCATCCGATTTGAAGCTACAAATTTCTCTAGAGGACACGCAAATGACTACTGCTGGGCTTGAACTAATCGCAACGCACACTCCGCCATCGCCCATCAGCACGACGATGAAAGCCTTGGTCTACCATGGTCCAGGCAAGCGCGACTGGGAAGACAAGCCGCGTCCGACGATTCAAGACGCGAGAGACGCCATCGTTCGAATTACGACCTCAACCATCTGCGGCACAGACCTCCATATCCTGAAAGGAGATTTACCTTCCGTAACCGAAGGTCGCATCTTGGGACACGAAGGTATCGGGGTGATCGAACAAGTGGGATCGGCAGTTTCGGAATTTAAGATCGGCGATAAGGTGATCATCTCTTGCGTCACAGCCTGCTTGAAATGCGATTTCTGTAGAAAAAATATGTACTCCCATTGCCGGCACGGCGGCTGGATACTCGGCTACGCCATTGATGGAACCCAAGCGGAATACGTGCGCATTCCGGAAGCCGATGGAAGTCTCTACCATTTTCCGCCCGGCGCTGATGAAGAATCCATGGTCATGCTAAGCGACATTTTGCCGACAGGTTTTGAATGCGGAGTCATAAACGGGCAGGTAAAACCCGGGGACACGATTGCCATTGTGGGGGCGGGACCGATCGGGTTAGCCGTCTTGCTGACGGCACTATTCTATTCGCCGGCCGCGATCTTCATGATTGATTTGGACGATAAGCGCTTGGCGGTCGCGAGGAAATTCGGCGCAACCACTTTGGTCAATAGTTCAGACGGCAAAGCCTCCCAGCGTGTCATGGAACTTACAGGAGGTGCCGGAGTGGACGTGGCCATCGAGGCCGTTGGTCTCCCCGCGACATTTGCCATCTGCCAGGCCATTGTCGGAGCGGGGGGGCGCATCGCAAATGTAGGTGTTCACGGGAAACCCGTCGAGCTTCATATGGAAAAACTCTGGGACCGGAACATTTCGCTTACGACGAGGCTAGTCGATACGGTCACCATTTCGATGCTGTTGAAGGTTGTGCAGTCCGGAAAACTGCAGCCGCAGCGACTTGTGACTCACCGTTTTGCGATGAGCGACATCATGAAGGCGTATGACACCTTTGGGAATGCAGCGATAGAGGGCGCCCTAAAAGTAGTATTGAAGGCTGGCGAAATTAAATCTACTCAGAACTAGCTTCCTCCTCCCGGATGGCACGCTGCTCATGCCATTGATGAAGACCGTGTGGTTTTTAACCGAATCTGAAGCGACCGATTTAACCGAAACCTTGTGCGAGGGGACTCGAATGGGTTATGCGGGAGACCGCTACCCGAATTGCAGGCAGCGTACAATTGGGTCTGCCTGGAACTCCAGACGGAAGTACTCCTGAAAGCAGGCTAGACTCATGACCGAGATAATCGACTGGCAGCAACCGCGGCGCCATCGCCGCCTGTTTTTCCTCGTTCTTGCCATCCTTGCCGTCGTCATTTTCAGCAGCCGGACGGCGTTATCGTATTACGTAGACGCCCTCTGGTTCGGGTCGCTCGGATACCGGGACCTGTTCCGGAAGACACTCGGACTTCAATGGGCGGTCTTTGCCGCGTTTTTCGCTGTCACATTTCTTTTTCTGTACGGTTGGTTCCTGGCGCTGAGGCGGGTGTGCCAGCCCGATTTGCCGGACGATCACATGATAGTCGTCGGCGGGCAGCTGTTGAAGCTACCAGTCGCGCGCATCCTGCACCTCCTAGGGGTCGGAGTCTCACTCGTCATCGCCGTTATAACCGGTGCCAGCACCATGACGGAGTGGCCTACATTCGCACTCTATTGGTATGGGCCACGCACCTCCGTTGGCGTAGTGGATCCGATCGTCGGCAAGCCGATGCACTTCTTTCTGTTTACCCTCCCCGCATGGCAGTTCCTTTCGGGCTGGCTGCTGGTGCTAGCCGTGATTGGCTGCGTAATCGCGGTTTTCTTCATTCTAATTACCGGCAGCACCAGCGCCCTCTCGGGCCGTCAGCGCAGCTCCGGTCATTTGGCTTGGCGCGGGTTTTCCATTGCGTTTGCCTTCTTGTTGCTGATTCTCGCTGTGCGCGTGTACATCAGCCGATTCGAGCGACTGTTCGACGATCATACGATCTTTAGTGGAGTGACCTACACCGATGCACACGTCATGCTCACCGGCATGCTTATAGTCTGTGCGACACTTGTCCTCGGCGCTGCGATTGCAGCCATCAATGTCGTGTCTGTGCCGCGAGTGCGCTGGCTGGTAGCAGCAGTAGCGCCGGCCGCCGTCTGTTATCTCGCCCTTCAGGTATTGGGCTGGTACGTCAGCAACTTTATCGTAAAGCCAAACGAACTGGTTCGCGAGCGACCCTACATTGCCTACAACATTGACCTGACGCGGCAGGCCTACGGATTGGACCGCCTCTCGCAGCGCGAGTTTCCCGCTGAGACGACCGTCGAGGCGGCCGACCCAGCGAACAATCAGGCTACCTTGCAGAACATCCGGCTGTGGGACTGGCGCGCACTCCAGGATACACTGCGTCAGATTCAGGAAATCCGCACCTACTATGACTTTCCCGACATCGACATCGATCGATATGAAATCAACGGCACAATGCGTCAGGTCATGCTCGCCCCGCGCGAGTTGAACGTTGACAAGCTCCCGGAGAGCAGCCGCAATTGGATCAACGAGAAGCTTATTTACACGCATGGCTACGGTATCACCATGAATCCTGTGAATGGGTTCACGTCGGAAGGATTGCCGACTCTGATTCTGAGTAATATGCCCATTCAGAGCACCGTGCAGAGCATCGTCGTAAAGCGCCCAGAGATCTATTTCGGCGAGCTCACCAACACCGATGTGTATGTGAAAACTCGGCAACAGGAATTCAACTACCCGCAGGGCCAAACCAATAGCCTGACGTCCTACGAGGGCAACGGCGGTATCCTCCTCGGCGGTTTCCTTCGCCGCCTGCTTATCGCGTCCGACCGCGGCGACCTCACGAAGCTCCCGTTTAGCGACGATATCAACAGGCAGAGTCGACTGCTGATGCGGCGCAACGTGCGCGATCGCGTGGCGACGCTCGCGCCATTCCTGACTTATGATTCGGATCCGTACATCGTCGTCGGGGACGATGGTCGGCTGTCGTGGATTATGGACGCGTTTACGACCTCAGACAGCTATCCCTACTCGCGCCACTATGCTCTCGGTAGCACCTTCATTAACTACATGCGGAATAGCGTTAAGGTGGTCATCGACGCCTACGATGGGACCACGACATTCTATGTGTTTGACCCGCAGGACCCAATCATCGCGGCGTATCGCCAGATTTTTCCCGGTTTGTTCAAGGATGCAGCGTCCATGCCGCCAGCGCTGCGCAAACACGTGCGTTATCCAGAGTTGTTGCTCAAGCTGCAGGCGGCCGTGTACGGCCTTTATCACATGACGGATCCGCAAGTGTTCTATAACCGCGAGGACTTGTGGACCGTCGCTTCGGAAGTCGGCATGGACGAGTCCGGTCAGCAGAAGACGCAGGTGATGGAGCCGAACTTCGTGCTGATGAAACTGCCGGGCGAACCTGCCGTCGAGTTTGTAGAGATTCTTCCGTTCACGCCGGCAAACCGGAACAATCTGATTGGCTGGATTGCTGGACGCAGCGATGGCGAAAAATACGGCACATCGGTAGTCTATGACTTCCCGAAAACGAAGCTCGTGGACGGCCCTCTGCAGATTGAAGCGCGAATCGACCAGAACGCCCAGCTATCGGGACAATTGACGTTATGGAATCAGCAAGGTTCCCACGTGCGGCGCGGCACTCTGCTGGTGATTCCCTGCGGGCGCGCGCTGCTATATGCGGAGCCGATTTACCTGCAGGCCGAGCGGAGCCCGATGCCGGAGTTGCGTTTGGTGGTGCTCGCGCTCCAAGACCGGCTCGCCTACGGACCGACCTTCGACTCGGCGATGAGGGCTCTGTTTGGGGGAGAGGCCTCGTCGGTAAGCGGCACAACTGCCCCCGCGGAACCAGAACGAACCGCAGCAGCGTCGGCCACCGCGACCAAGCCTACGGCTGATCTGAATGTGCTCATCATGGGAGCGGCCAAGGACCTCGCAGACTACCAACGGCTAACGGCGGAAGGCAAGCTCGGCGAGGCTGGGCAGAAGCTTGAACAGTTAAAGCACAAGCTCGACGAGCTGAACGCACGTCAAAAATGATTGCTTCTCTGAAAAATTCAGATCCTGTGCATAAATATTTTGCGTAAGCAGGCAGCCGGCACACGTGTATATTGGCGGTGTTCGAACGGTCAAAAATGCATCCCGCCAACACGCCTGGTCTCGAAGAGAGGTGCGTGCTAACGCGGTGTGATGCAGGAGTTCCAAGGAGTCCAACATGTTGAAGCAAACGAACAGAGTGTGGATCATCGGGACCATCGCAGCAATGGTTGCAACCGGGAGCATGCTTGGGAATGCCGCACAAAAAACATCCGTTCCGAAACCGCAGGATAGCCTGGCGCTCGGAGAAGACGAGGTCAAGAAATTGCTCCTCATTATGGAACCCGACAAGAAAGGCAAAATCTCCAAGCAAGAGTACATGAAGTTTATGGAGGCGGAATTCGAAAGACTGGATAAGGACAAAAACGGAGAGCTGGACGTCAAGAAACTAACGCAATCGAGTCTGACGGCAAACCGCTTTGTCGGTAAGTAGCGGCACCTTCGCAGAGCCAGAAACGCAAAGAGCACCGGACCCTTCTACGCCATGGGCATTTTCCAAGGCAACTGGTCTCTCCAGCAAGGAATCGCTGGTCATTCGGCATCCTATCGCCGAGAAAGTCCGTCAAGAAACTTGTCTGCGACTGCGATCGGCGACGACGGTAACTTGAAGATCTTGCGCGAAGCGCACGATGTCCTCAGTGAAATTCCTGCCACGGAACCGTTCAAGAAGACCGACCTGTGAGTGCGCAACAAAGATTTGCGTGACTTGATTATGGCGAGCGAATTCCACCACCGTCTTGGCGATATCGCCGCCGCCCAGGATCCGCGTTTCGATCTGCAGGCTCCGAGCGAAGCGAAGGTGTTTTTCTACCGCCTGTCGTTCCTCGGCTGGTAATTGCGACAGTTCGAGAGTCCCGTGCACGAAGAGCGCGGTGCAATCGGCATGGAGGTAGTCGGCTACGCGGCGTCCTCGGCGAAGGAGTACGGCGGTCGAAGGATCAGCCGTGATGTGGACGAGAATGCGCTCCTTGGGCTGGTTATCCGTTGCTCCGCTGGGACGCGCTTCGGAAATCCGTGGGACCTGAAACCTGCGCGTCTCATCGTAAGCGGACTGCCTGAGATCGACTTCATGAGCCGCTTGGCGAAGCGTCAGCTCGCGGAGCGCGCCTAAATTGGAGCCCTTGAAAAAACCAGTAAGCGCCTTCTCCACCATTTCTGGCTTGTAGATCGCTCCCCGCTTTAGTCGGTTGAGCAACGCGTCGGGTGTGACATCGACTGCTACAATCTCCGCCGCTTGCCGCACGATCCCGTCCGGTACCGTTTCGCGCACCTGGATACCGGTGATCTGCCAAATCTGGTCATTGAGGCTTTCGATGTGTTGGACATTCATAGTAGTCCACACTTCGATGCCAGCATCCAGCAGGACTTGAACGTCTTCCCAACGCTTAGTGCGAGCCGAGCCAGGGATGTTCGTATGCGCCAATTCATCAACCAACGCGATGCTTGGCCTACGCTGCAACACGGCCTCCGTGTCCATCTCTTCAAATGTCTTGCCGCGGTATTCGATCTTGCCGTGCGGCACAATCTCGAGCCCCTGAGCTTGTCCGATCGTGTCGGGGCGCGCGTGCGGTTGGAAGTAGGCAACGACGACATCGACTCCCCGTTGCGCGGCAGCATGGCCATCCACAAGCATCTGGAAAGTCTTTCCGACGCCCGCCGCATAACCGAGATAGACCTTTAGGTTTCCGTGTTGGGCGTTGTCGGTCGCAGGCATGGTCGACCTAGTGAGGAAAGACCCGGACGTCTATACCTTCCGCCGCGCGAATGAGGCGGAGCACCGGATCACCGAAAAAGCGATCCCGCCAAGTGTTGTGGGCGCTGTGTCCGATGAATATCTGTGTAATGCGTTTGTAACGCGCATACTCGACAATCGCGGAGATCGGGTCGTCGCTTTCCAATATTTCGGTGGAGGCACCGGCCTTTTTCGCCTCATCGAAATACCTTCGAATCGTAACCCTCTCTCTTTTGGACCGGCCGGGCTCGCACACGTACAGCGCGTAGAGTTCACCTTGAAAACGCTCTTTGTTGCGTTCCCCGCTTTCAATCATTGCCGGAGCATTGGAATGCGGCGTTAGACAGACAAGAAAGCGCTCGTGGGCGCCAAACACTGGCTCGATCCCGTGCGCATGAACGTAGGATTCCAGTTGCGCATCTACCACTTCGGCGGTCAGCAGCAGGGCGAGTTCGCGAAGTTCTGAGAGCTGGCGTTCCTGGAAGTTGCTGATCCCTGTCGGGGTCAGTTTTTCACCGAGACGCCACAAACACAGGTCGGTTGGAACGTCGACGATGACGATGTCATCAGCCGCGAGGAGAAATGACTTGGGAATCGTGTCAGTTGTGTCTTTGCCAGTGATAGCCTGAACCTTTTCCTTGTACTCCGCGACATGCAGTAGGTTGACGCTGGTTAGGACAGAAATGCCATTCCTGAGAAGTTCCTGGACATCTTGCCAGCGATGAGCATTGCGGGCTCCGGGGGGATTTTGTGCAGCCAGAGGGTCTATCACGCACACTTGCGGTGAGCGCCGAAGAACCGCCTCCACGTCTATGGCTTGCCCCTCGGGCGTCTGAAATGGCGGCACTAACTCCAATTTTTGTACGAGTGCCTGCAGATCCCCAGATTGTTCGGACTGGATTGCGGCAACAACAACGTCTTCACCGCGCTCACGTCGGCGTCGTGCTTCATCCAGCATGCGATACGATTTACCTACGCCCGGTGCGTAGCCAAGAAAAATCTTAAGTCTCGCACCCCACCGCTTGTTCTCTTCGGCTTGTGCTTGCCGAAGAAGCCGTTCAGGACTAGGCCGAGGGAGTTCGGAGACTCGCATTTTGTAGTTCTTCCATGGCCAGTGTAAACCTCAACGTAGGGTCCTGCAATGTAGGTGTCTTCAGCAGGTGCCTTCAGCTATTCTCAGCCAACTTCCCGTCTAGCTGAGAACTCGACAGCGACCAGGTCTGGACAGTCATCAGAATTCAAGCCGCAGTCCGAGTTGACCTGTGCGGTTTCCGCTGTTCTCCGCAGTCTGGGCGCTTTGGACTATGCCAAAAGACGACGATGTCACATTCGTTGGCGGCGGAGCGAAGTTCGGGTGGTTGAGTAAATTGGTAAAGGTGCCCTCAAACCGGAGGCGCATCCGCTCGGTTAGAGGAAATGTCTTAGACAGTCCGGCGGCGATAGTGGTTGTGCCGGGCCCCCCCAGAATACCGACTCCACAATTTCCAACCGAGCCGGAAGGAATCGGATGGAAGGCTCTAATGTTGAACATGCTGCCGGTTGCGGAGTTCGCGACATTGCCATTTCCCACACAATCAGGCCGTTGGAACGCACCACGATAAGAAAGATTGAGATTACCGGGATCGTAGCTGGAACTAGTGGTGGGTGTGAGATAAGGACCTGTTTCCCAGAGAGTGACGGTGCTGACGGACCATTCGCCGAAAACGAGATCGGAGAGCCGGTTCAGGTGCGAAAAGAATTTACGATTCTGGCCGACAGGGAGATCGTAAACTGCAGAGAGCAGAAATCGATTGCGCCGAGTAGCAGCCATGTTGCCGCGGTTGGCTGAGAGATCGAAGCGGTTGGCGACAGGGGTCCCATAGATGATTTCAGGATTGAAGGTGGTGGGTGCGTCTCCGCCGACGTTGCCGAGGCTCTTGGCCCAGACATGACTAGCTTGAAAGGTAAGGTCGCCACGCGCGTGCATGTTCAGTTCGGATTGCAGGCCGTTATAGTTCACGTGGCCGGAGTTCGTAGTGGAGAGGATGCGGCCCCAATTTGAAAAAGGCTTGGGGTTGGGGTTGGGAGAAGTAACGCTCGGCTCGACTTGGTTGAGATCGATGGTCTGGCTCATGCGGTAGGAGCTCATGCCTACGTAGCTTTCCCGTAGAGTGACACCACGAGCGAGTTCGCCTTCGACAGTGAGATTCCACTGAGCGGATTGCGGGTCGCGGTAGTTAGTGAGCGTGTTTTGGTAGAAATCACCGGTACCTGCGATAGTAGCCGGAACATCTTGCGTGCGCACGCTGGGGAACTGGTACGCGGCTTGACCGCTGGTGAGAGAATTGGCGGTGGTGCGGACGACGGAGACATCGATGTTGGTGGTGTTGAAGGAGAGCTGCCCAAGATTGGTCATCGTGAAGATGCCGAAGCCGCCGCGGAGAACGATTCTGTTGGTGCCGAACGGACGGTAGGCGAAGCCCAGCCGGGGTTGAAAATTCTTCCAATAGAACTGACGCAGGCCAGGGCCAAGCTCGACTTTGTTCGCATATTCGATGGGAGCGCAAGGCATGCTAGGGGCAGCGCCCATCACCGGGGTGCAGCCGAGCGCGATATCGGCAGAAGTCGCCGTGCCGCAGGGGTCGGTGGAATTGTTGGGATCGGCGGGGTTGCAGCTGTTGATGGTGGCGAGGAATCCGGGGCGCGGTTGGTTTCCGACGGGAATGATGATGCCACCGTTGTGAATGTCGAAGGCGGTGAGATTCCCAAGATCGCTCACGAAGGCAGGAAGGGCCTGCCAACGAAGTCCGTACGTTAACGTGAGGCGATTATTGAGACGGAATTCATCTTGTGCGTAGAAACCGGTTTGCATGGTGTGAGCGTGGACGTCGGGGCCGGATTGTGCGATGTAAGTTTTCGTGGGTAAGCCCAGTAGGAGATTGGCGAAGGCGTTGCCAGTGAAAACGCCCTGATCAAAGGTGAAAGCTCCAAAATCATCAGCCCCGCCGAAACTTTCGAGGTCCTGGTAGGCGACACGGCGAATGTCCACACCAAACTTCAAGGTGTGGCGACCTTTAATCCAGGTGAGATTGTCGGCAAACTGAATGGTCTGGGATTTCGTGATGCCATCTTTGTCGCGGCCGATGGGCGAGTAGTTGCCGGGATCGTCGCCGAAATTGAAGATGGGGAAAGCGCCCGTCGTGGGATGGGCTTTCCCGCCATATACCCGCGGTACTCACAAAATCTTTATGAAGCTCTCAGGACTTACTGAGGGAGGGTTAGCTATGTTGTGTGGTTGTGGGGTAGTTGCGTTCGCCATAAGTTGGTTGATCTGAGCCGAGCGTATTGAATCGAGTACCTGATCCCACGGTGTGCCATGACTTTTACCGTTTTTATGGCGATTTGCTTCCTTGCGTGTGCCTTCTATCTTTACGTCTTGTTTCAATGGTTGCGGGAGAAAAAGCGTAAACCCGCGAGTCGGCCAACATCTGGGAGTGAATCGAGCCAGAGGCGGCAGGAGAAGAAACCACAGCTCGTGAGTTTCCGAAAGTCTGCAGGAGGAAGCCGCGGGCGAACCCTCCAATCGCGTGAGGACCTAGCTGTACTTACACTCCCGACAGGAAGCAGTCCCAGTTGTCGACATTGTGAAAGGAATGCTCACGAGAGGATCGCGAAATCATGGCAGTTGAGGAATCGGAGCTAGGAGAGAATATGTGTTTTTTGCCAAGGTGGAACCGTCTTACAAAAATCGTATTGCTATCGCTGTGGACCCTTGGAATCTGCATTGTCGGTCGCGCAGACGATGATACGAAGCCCGGCAGGTCTGTCACGACGTCGGCCACAAAATCGGGAAGCACAAGCAAGGCGGAATCCGGGCTGACAGAGCGCGAACAGTTGCTGTTGGATAAGGTGGAAGTGCTGCTGGACAGCGTGCAGCATCTTCAGAAACGCGTGGAAGAGTTAGAAGCAAAGGAGCACGCAGGAAATTCAGCGGCGAGTTCTGCAAGCACGAATGCAGCGAATGTCGTTGGGTCGAGCGGGCTTGCGGGAAATTCCGGCAGCGCGCCGGGCAGCTCTTCCGTCGCGAGAACATCTGAAGTGGACAATGCGAGTCTTGGGTCCAGCTCCAGTCTGGCAATCGTGCAACCAGGTGGCGCTACTTCGGTCCAGCCGAAGCAGGAGCGACCATCTTCGGAAGCAGTGGCGCCAGGTGCCGCAGCGAACGAGCCCAAGAAACCTATCGAGCCATTCTCGGACGCAGATTGGACTTGGCTAAATGGCAACCCCCGCACGAAAGAGATCTACTGGGATACGAAATTCTTTACTCCAGAGATCAGAGCTGACACAAACTATGTTGCTAACTTCAATCACCCGGCCGATCACACCATCGGTGGATCGAGTGAGCTCTTTCGGTCGTACGAAGTCCAGTTGGAACAATTTGGCGTCGGCGGTGACTTCCACTTCGACAACGTTCGCGCGAGGATCATGACGCAGTTCGGTATGTATTCCGCGACCACACCCCGGAATGACCCTAGTCCGGGTCATGGTCAGTGGGATCTACCTACAGCGTACCGCTACCTTTCGGAAGCCTACGGCGGATATCACTTCAACGTGTTGCATGGTGTGAATGTCGATGCGGGAATTTTTATGTCTTATATCGGCTTGTTTAGCTACTACAATTTCGACAACTGGGCCTACCAACCATCCTTTGTCTCCTCAAACACCCCGTGGTTCTTCAACGGTGTGCGCGTGCAGATTTTCCCAACGGCCCATTTAAAGATCGAGCCCTGGTTTATCAATGGTTGGCAGTCCTATGCTTCTGCCAACCACACACCGGGTGTCGGTGGGCAGATTAAGTGGACGCCGAAGCCGTGGCTCAACATCATCTCTAATAATTACGGTGTGGGCGAGGACGACCTGTTCATACATGGTCGCAGGCGCATCCATACCGACGACAGCATTGAGATCAAGTACTACGACAAACCGGAGAAGACTCTTGATAAGATGGCGTTTTCACTGACAGGCGACTTGGGTTGCGAATATGGCGCCGGAGTGAGTTGCTACGGCAATACCAAGGGAGGTCCCAAGCAGAGCTTCATCGGCTACATGTTTTACAACCGTTTCTGGTTCCATAGAGATCTGTTCGGAGTTACGGTTGGCGGGGGCCAGATCAACAATCCGGGACGCTATTTAGTACTAATTCCCCCTATCAACGGAGAGAGTGCCATCACGGCGGCCACGAGTTCGCCTTACTTTACGGGGAATCCCGGTGATCCCTTTAAGGCATGGGATTCGTCAATCACGTTTGATTATATGCCAAAGCAGTACATCACATTCCGGGCAGAATATGACTATCGCCACGCGAGCGTTCCGTATTGGACTGGCCGGGGTGGCATCACGCCTCCTGGTGGAAATAACGGTTCGCCCCAATTCTACACTTGCAGCAACGGCAGCTCTTCCGGGCAATCGAGCCTCGGGTCTGCGCAATCGGCCTGCGGCGGAGGTATCAGCAGCGTCTGGTTCCCCGATCTTCGCAAGAATGAGTCTTTTATCGATTTAGCCATTATGGTCAAGTTCTGAAGCGGGTCCCGGTTTTTCGATTGATTGCTCGTGTCGCGTGAAAGCTCGTGGCAGGCGAAGAGCGAGCGAGAAGTGGAAAGGGAAAAGAGTCATGCTGGACATTATTTTCATCGCGTCGACCGCGCTGTTCTTTGCAATTGGGATTTTCTACGTTCGCGGCTGCGAGAAGTTGAAGTAGGAGGAGGGCTTTATGACCGCAGGTAACGTGGCTTTACTGGTGATTTGCGTTTTTCTTTTTGGCTATCTGCTGTATGCCCTTTTGAAGGCGGAGGAGTTCTAGTTCATGACCGCGAATGGCTGGTTTCAAATTGGATTGTATCTCCTAGTGATCTTCTTGATAACGAAACCCCTCGGCGTCTTTATGACCCGGGTCTTTAATCGCGAGAGGACAATCCTTGACCCGGTTCTTCGACCAATCGAGCGCCTTGTCTACTGGGCTACTGGGGTCGATGAAAAACATGAAATGCGCTGGACAGAATACGCCGTAGCCATGCTTCTATTTAGCGGCGTATCCATGACGCTTCTGTACATTATTGAGCGTACGCAGAAATGGCTACCGCTCAATCCGCAGAAATTCCCGAATGTCGAGCCGGGCTTGGCCTTGGGCACCGCAGCTTCTTTCACCACGAATACCAACTGGCAGGTCTATAGCGGCGAGTCGACAATGAGTTATCTCACGCAAATGGCCGGTTTGGCATACCACAACTTTGTGTCTGCCGCCGTGGGCATCGTACTGGCCATTGTCGTGATTCGCGGCATCGCACGCAGGGAGACGGACAAGTTAGGAAACTTTTGGGTCGATACCACACGATGTCTTTTGTGGGTTCTGTTACCGGTTTGCCTGGTTGGTTCCCTAATTCTGGTGTCCCAGGGTGTCGTGCAGAACTTGAAACCGTATACGACTGTCGAGTTAGCCCAACCGTTCACGACGCAAGTCACCGGGCCGGACGGCAAGAGCAGTACACAAACCGTGACGCAGCAAGTCATTGCGCAAGGTCCTGTCGCCTCACAGGAGGTGATCAAGGAATTTGGCACAAATGGAGGCGGGTTTTTCAATGCAAACAGTGCTCACCCCTTTGAAAATCCAACGCCCTTTTCAAATTTCCTCGAGATGCTGCTGATCTTTGCGATTCCATCCGGATTGACTTACACACTCGGTCGCATGACAGGCTCCCAACGGCACGGCTGGGCGGTCTGGGCGGCCATGGCATTCCTGTTTTTCGCTGGTGTGACCACTGCGTATTGGGCTGAAGCCAAGGGCAACCCTCTGCTGGCAGGTACGGATCAACGGGCCAGTGTGCTGCAACCGGGCGGAAACATGGAAGGCAAAGAGGTCCGTTTTGGCATCGCGAACTCCGCCCTGTTTGCCACGGTAACTACCGACGCAAGCTGCGGAGCGGTAAACGGCATGCACGACTCGTTCACGCCTCTCGGTGGCATGGTTCCCTTGATCAACATCATGCTGGGCGAGGTAGTCTTTGGCGGAGTTGGCGCAGGTCTCTACGGCGTCTTCGTTTTCGTAGTTTTAGCGGTGTTTATCGCCGGGCTAATGGTCGGCCGAACGCCCGAATATCTCGGCAAAAAGATCGAATCGTATGACGTCAAGATGGCCATGCTTGCGGTTCTCATTCTGACGTTCACGATTCTCGGCTTTTCCGCAATTTCATTGGTCAAACCCTACGGCGTCGCAGGCATCACCAATCCAGGCCCGCACGGATTGTCGCAGGTGCTTTACGCATACGTTTCGTCAACCGGTAACAACGGCTCGGCATTCGCCGGAATCAGCGCGAACACAATGTGGTACAACACGACGACCGCCGCTGCCCAACTCCTCGGGCGGTTCTTCATGATCATTCCGGTGCTTGCTATTGCCGGCAGTCTTGCGAAAAAGAAGGTCGTACCGGAGTCAGTCGGCACATTTCCAGTGACGGGAGGGCTGTTCGCCGGCTTGTTGGTCGCTACCATCGTGATTGTGGGCGCGCTCACGTTCTTCCCGGCTCTGAGTCTCGGGCCGATTCTCGAACACCTGCTCATGAACGCAGGGAAGGCTTTCTGAGGTGCCTATGGACTCGGTTTCTCAAATTAGGAAGAAGTCACTCGCCGACAGCGCTATCCTGTCGCGGGCTATTGTGGATTCGTTTCGCAAGCTCGACCCGCGAACGATGGTCAAAACCCCCGTGATGTTCGTGGTGGAAGTGGGCGCCGTTTTGACGTCGATCCAACTTTCGTGGAACGTAATTCAGGGCGCAGGCCAGTTCGGTTTTGGACTGCAAATTACAGTCTGGCTTTGGTTCACGGTTCTGTTTGCCAATTTCGCAGAAGCCATGGCCGAGGGGCGCGGAAAGGCGCAGGCCGATACACTGCGCAAAGCGCGCGCGGAAACGCAAGCGCATCGCTTGCGGGCTGATGGCAGCACGGAGACCGTGGTGAGCTCGAACCTACGCTCCGGAGACATCGTTTTTGTCACCGCAGGAGACTTTATCCCGGGCGACGGGGAGGTCACCGAGGGTGTGGCCTCAGTAGATGAATCAGCAATCACTGGCGAGTCTGCGCCGGTCATCCGCGAATCTGGCGGAGATCGCTCGGCGGTCACCGGAGGCACGCGCGTCCTTTCCGACGAGATCAGGGTGCGCATCACTTCGAACCCCGGAGAGACGTTTCTCGACCGCATGATCAAGCTCGTCGAAGGAGCTTCCAGGCAGAAGACTCCGAACGAGATTGCGCTGAATATTCTCCTGGCGGGTCTAACGATTATCTTCTTGCTGGCGGTCATCACGCTACAGCCGTTCGCGATCTATTCTGGCGCACCACAGAGCATCTTTGTATTGGTCTCGCTCCTCGTATGTCTCATACCAACCACGATTGGCGGATTGCTCTCTGCAATCGGGATTGCAGGTATGGATCGCCTCATACAAAGAAACGTCATCGCTATGTCCGGTCGGGCCGTCGAAGCCTCTGGCGACGTCGATGTGCTTCTGCTCGACAAAACTGGAACCATCACGCTTGGAAACCGAGCTGCTACCCAGTTTTATCCGGCGCCAGGCATTGAAGAGAATTATTTGGCGGATGCGGCGCAGCTCTCTTCATTGGCCGATGAGACTCCGGAAGGCCGCTCGATCGTCGTCCTGGCAAAGGAACGTTATAAGCTCCGCGGACGTGATCTGTCTGCGCACGGGACGAACTTCATTCCGTTCTCCGCACAAACTCGGATGTCCGGCGTAGACATTGATGGGCGTGAAATTCGCAAGGGCGCTCCCGAAGCAGTCGTGCGTTTCATCAGCTCGAGCGGTAACGGAATTCCAGCCGAACTTAAAGCCAAGATTGAGGAGATCTCCAATTCAGGAGGGACACCGCTGCTGGTGGCGGAAAACCTCCGCGTTCTGGGAGCTATTGCACTTACCGATATCGTTAAAGGTGGAATGCGGGAGCGTTTCGATCACCTTCGCGCCATGGGAATTCGCACCATGATGATTACCGGGGACAACCCGCTGACAGCGGCGGCGATCGCGCGACAGGCGGGGGTCGACGATTTTCTCGCCGAAGCCAAACCGGAAGACAAAATGGCGCTCATCAAGCGGGAACAAGCTAGTGGAAAACTCGTCGCCATGACCGGCGACGGCACCAACGACGCTCCCGCACTAGCTCAGGCGGATGTAGGCGTGGCTATGAATACCGGCACGCAGGCCGCGAAAGAGGCTGGCAACATGGTCGATCTCGATTCGAATCCGACGAAGCTTATCGAGATTGTTGAGATTGGCAAACAGTTGCTCATTACTCGAGGCGCGCTCACCACTTTCTCTGTCGCCAACGACGTGGCCAAGTACTTCGCGATCATACCCGCAATGTTTGCCGGAGCCTTTCCAGTACTTGGCATCCTGAACGTGATGCGCCTCCGCACGCCGGAATCAGCAATTCTCTCTGCCGTAATTTTCAACGCATTGATCATCGTAGCCCTCATTCCACTGGCGCTGCGTGGTGTACGGTACCGTCCTTTAGGTGCATCCGCCTTGTTGCAGCGCAACCTGATGATCTATGGCCTGGGGGGAATCATTGCGCCCTTTATTGGAATCAAGTTGATCGACGTATTACTTACGTATCTACACGTTGTTTGAGGTCCTCATGAAAAAGAATCTTCTAATCGCTGTATGGTTCACCTTATTGACGACGCTGATGTTCGGAGTCTTATATCCGCTGGCTGTCACAGCTTTGGCCCAAGTGCTGTTTCCTCATCAAGCCAACGGACAGTTAATTGAGAAGAGTGGCAGGATCGTGGGCTCCAGCATCATCGGACAATCCTTCACCGGTCCGGCCTATTTCCATTCCAGGCCATCGAATGCCGGAGCGGGTTACGACGCAACTTCCAGCAGTGGTTCGAATCTTGGTCCGACAAATAAAACACTGCTCGATCGAGTCAAAGCCGATGTACAGACGGCTGAAGCGGACAATCCCTCCACGCCAGTCCCCGTGGATTTGGTAACGGCTTCGGGCTCGGGACTCGATCCCAGCATTTCACCTGCTGCCGCCGAGTTTCAAATTTCCCGGGTGGCGAGGTCCAGAAAAATTACTGAAGCCGAACTGCGCGCCTTGGTTGAGAGATTCACGCTGGGCCGGCAGTTCGGCCTCTTGGGGGAGCCCCGCGTTAACGTGCTCGAACTGAATCTCGAGCTTGATGCAGTTCATCCCATCCACTGAGTTCACGACTTACGACGTAGGTGTTTTTCGGAGGCGACCGGTGGAAGTTGAAACCGATATCCGAGCCAGGGCTCTGTCAAGATGTACCGCGGGCGCGTTGGATCCTTCTCGATCTTCTTACGCAACTGATTTATCACCACGCGAAGGTTTTCCGTATCCTCACCGTGATCGGGTCCCCAGACAGTCTGGAGCAGTTTTTTGTGGGTAAGCGCCTTCCCAGGTTGCGTAATGAGAAGTCGCAAAACGTCGAATTCTCTGGGGCTCAGATGAACTCTCTGACCACGAACTTCGACTATTCTGAGCTCGAGATCGACAGTCAATTCCGGGCTTTCAATTTTCGGAAGAGGTTCTTCGGAAACGGATCGTCTCACGGCCGCCCGGATACGTGCCAACAGTTCACCCATGGCGAAAGGTTTAACGATGAAATCATCCGCCCCGGAATCGAGAGCGAGAATCTTGTCTTGCTCCGAATTTCGGACGGTGACCATAATGATCGGCCCGCCGAAGGACAATCGAATCTTGCGACAAGCCTCAAGCCCGCCCATCTGGGGCATGTTTACATCAAGCAATATCAGGTCTGGGTGCTCACGCACTACCATCTCGACGGCTTCTTGGCCATCCTTCGCCTCGATGACGTCATAACCGTTTCCCGAAAGAGTAGCTCGCAAGACGCGTCGGATTTGCGGCTCGTCGTCGACCACGAGGATGGTTATGTCGTTCATCGGTATTGAAGGTTGTTGAAGTGCGACAAAATGCCTTTCACGATGTCTGTGATGATAAGGAGCAAATCACCAGAAACGCGTGAGGGATTCCTAAGGAGTTTGTAAAGACATGACGATTCTGGATCTATTTCTGGGTCGACCCCTCGCGTCGGACGAGGCGCGTGCCGAGTGTGTTGGGGCGGCCGCCGGAATTCCCATCTTCGGTCTGGATGCCCTTAGTTCGGCTGCCTACGGCCCCGAAGCGGCGCTGACGCTGCTTATTCCACTGGGCGCAGCAGGTATTGCCTATATTGTTCCGATCAGTACGAGCATCATTGTGCTTCTCGCAATTGTCTACTTTTCCTATCGACAGACGATCCAGGCGTATCCCGGTGGTGGAGGATCCTATACGGTTGCGCGCCAGAACCTTGGCGTTTCCGCGGGTCTCCTAGCTGCTGCTGCATTAATGATTGACTACGTTCTGGTGGTCGCGGTGGGCATTTCTGCTGGAGTTGGTGCTCTAGTTTCAGCAGCACCACGGCTTCAGCCGTGGACTCTTTGGCTATGTCTTGTGATTCTGGCGATCATCTCTTTGGTGAATCTACGTGGCGTCCGAGAAACGGGACTTCTGTTCATGATTCCCACGTACCTCTTCGTAGGATGCCTCTTTCTGGCCGTCACGATTGGGGTGACCAAGACACTGTTAGCGGATGGTCATCCGGTGCCTGTTTCTCCGCCCCCGGTAGTTCCGTTGGTTGGAGTTGCCCCAAGTCTCTGGCTGCTCGTGCAAGCCTTTGCGAGCGGTTGCACAGCAATGACAGGTGTTGAAGCAGTGAGTAACGGAGTGAAGGCTTTTCGGGAACCCGTTGTGCCAACAGCCAGACGAACTCTCACCATCATTATTCTCATCCTAGGCCTGCTGCTCGCCGGGATTGCTTTCTTGGTCCATGCGTATGGAATTGCGGCCACAAATCCTGGCCAGCGCGGATATCAGAGCATACTTTCCATGGTGCTCGGCGCAGTAGTCGGACGCGGTATCTTCTACTATGTCTCGATCAGTTCAATCCTTTTGGTCTTAGCTCTATCCGCCAACACCGCTTTTGCGGATTTCCCTCGGCTTTGCCGGGCCATCGCGCAGAACAACTATTTCCCGCATTCCTTTGCGACGAGAAGCCGCAGGCTTGTTTACTCGTACGGTATCTATTTATTAGCGGCGTTGGCGGGCGTTCTTTTGATTTTGTTCCGAGGGGTCACGGATCGCTTGATCCCTCTCTTTGCAGTGGGCGCGTTTCTTGCCTTTACGCTCTCCCAGGCCGGAATGGTAGGCCACTGGAGGCGTGTTGGAGGCAAGGGAGCTACCCGCAGCATTATTGTGAACGGACTGGGAGCTCTGGCGACTGGCGTAACCGTTGTGGTGGTATTGGTAGCGAAGTTCGCTCAGGGAGCATGGGTGACAGCGCTTCTGATCCCTGTCCTTCTTCTGGCAATGGTGGCGGTGCGTCGACACTATCATCGAGTGTTCCTCGAAACGCGCAGTGTGGCTCCCCTTGAATTGAACGATCTCACGCCACCGATCGTGCTGGTCCCGATTAAGAACTGGAGTCACATTGTTAAGAAGGCGCTGCGCTTCGCATTGAAAATCTCGCCATACGTTAGAGCTGTGCATGTGGATTGTGGCGAAGGCTCGTCAATACTTCGCCAGGAGTGGTGCCGGTTCGTTGAGGAGCCGACACAAGAAGCGGGTGTGGCTACACCGAAGCTCGTGGTGTTGCCGTCGCGGTATCGGTACATCCTTTCGCCGATTGTCGAGTATGTTTTGCAACTCGAGAAAAGTTGTCCAGATCAACAGATAGCTGTCCTTGTCCCCGAACTTGTCCAGAGGCACTGGTATCACCACGTCTTGCACAACAAGCGTGCAACTGTCCTGAAGGGGCTCCTGCTGCTCAAGGGCAACCAAAGGGTAGTGGTGATCAATGTTCCCTGGTATCTCGAATCCTGAGATTCCTAAGTCTTGACCCATAAAAACCAACCACAACTTAACTCTTCTTCAGTAGTTAACGGGGGTCACAATGTGGGTCGGCGTGGTTGCGTGATTTTTCTCATGACATCCGGCTGATCGGTCGGTTGCAGGAGGCGCAGAGTATCCTTCGGGGTTACAATCGCCAAACCATGCTGAACACAGATACAACACCATTCCCCACACGAGGCCGCCTCAAAGTGTTTCTTGGATACGCTTCGGGAGTCGGCAAATCCTTTCGCATGTTTGACGAGGGGAGGCGGCGCAGAGAACGAGGGCAGGACGTCGTGGTCGGCGCTCTGCAGCCCGATGTCCCTCCTGAGCTCAAACCGCTTCTGGATCAGTTAGAGATCATTCCTACCCTCAACATCCAGGATGTCCCGGTCATCGACGTCCAGGCCGTCTTACTACGGCGCCCGCAAATCTGTCTCATCGACGGCCTCGCTTATGACAATCCGCCGGGAGCCCGTAACGCTCATCGATGGCAAGACGTCGAGGAATTATTGACAGCTGGAATTACGATCGTCGCTTCCGTGAACTTGCAGTATATCGAAGACCAACACGAA
The DNA here is from genome assembly GCA_963741165.1 of Candidatus Acidiferrales bacterium. Classification (GTDB taxonomy): domain Bacteria; phylum Acidobacteriota; class Terriglobia; order Acidiferrales; family UBA7541; genus Acidiferrum. Next base: position 279,445 of record CAVUHB010000013.1, read on the forward strand.
GCCGCTGAGAAGTTCACTGGGAATCGAGTGACCCAGACGATTCCACGGGAGTTTCTGAACACCGCTGATGAAATCGAAATTGTCGACGCACCGACTCGTGCAGCGGCGCCGAATGCCGCGCTGAGGGAGATGGCGCTGGTTCTCTCAGCAGATGTTATTGACGCCGGTCTGCAACGCTATCTGCATTCGCATGGGATCGATCAACCTTGGGGAACTCACGAGCGGTTTCTTCTCTGTTTCACTCCCCGTGCGAACTTTGATCGGATGATAGCAACAGCACAACGCAATGCCGCCCGTTTTCACTGCGACCTGCTGGCGATCTACGTTCGACAGTCAGGGCTGCCCGAAGCGGACCGACAATTATTGGAAGCGGGATTGGCAAAAGCGCGTGCAAACGGTGCACGCGTCGAGGCGCTCGAAGGCGACGATCCTGTTGAGACCATCACGCGGTATGCACGTTCTCAGGGCGTCACGCAGATTTTTATCGGGCATAACACAAAGAAGAACCTGGCTACTCGCATGTTCGGAAGCCCTGTGAGCCGTCTTATCCGAGAGGCACGAGGAATCGACGTGCGGGTCTTTCCTCACTAGTTCGCGAGCGAAAACTATGACTCATAAAACAATTCGAGGCCAACTGAAGATTTATCTGGGATATGCCGCGGGCGTTGGCAAAACCTACCGGATGCTGGAAGATGCCCGGGATCTCAAGGCGAACGGAGTGGACATTCTCCTGGCATTTCTGGAACCTCAAGCGCGTAATGATCTCACCGAACTGGCGACGGATTTTGAGAGAATTCCGCTGTTGCGCGTGGCGTGCCGTGGCAGCCATACGGAAGAAATCGATGTTACCGGAATCCTTCGGCGCGCTCCGAAGGTGTGCATCGTGGACGATCTGGCACACACGAATGCGCCAGGCTCCGAACGGCAGAGGCGCTGGCAAGATGTTCAGGTATTGCTGGATGGGGGCGTAGACGTTCTTACCACAATGAACGTGCAGGACCTGGCGAGCCTGAGCGACCAGATCTGGCAGCTTACCGGGCTGCGCATACGTGAGACAGTGCCGGATTGGATTTTTCAGCAGGCTGACGAGGTGGTATTGGTGGATGTCACGCCGCGGGCGCTCCTTCATCGCCTGGAGAGAGGTGCGATCTATCCTGCCGAGAAGGCGAAGGCAGAAGCCCAACGACTTTTTCAAGAACCAACGCTCGTGGCCCTCAGAGAACTGGCCATTCGGCAGACCGCCCAGGTGTTGGAAGCACGAGCGAACACCAAGAAGCAAGACGCCGAATTACGTGCTGAGAAAATCTTGGTGAACATTACGGCAGAGGCTTCGACCGCCATGTTGTTGCGACGCGCGCGCCGCGTGGCGGACTACCTTCACGGTGCATGTGTCGCAGTGTTTGTTTGTTCCGCGCGCGCCCTATCCGATTTACCGGCGCCCGAGCGCCAGGCGATCGAACGGCACCTTCACTTTGCCGAAAACCTCCGCATCGATACTGCAATCATTTACAGCAAAGACCTCGCGGGTGCGCTTGTGAATTACGCCCACAAGCACGAAGTGACTCAAATATTCATCGGCCCCATGGCTACGGTAGCAAACCGCATGTTCCGCGGATTGAACTTCACCGACCAAGTCCTCGACCAATCACGCGACCTCGAAGTAACCGTGGTGGCCGAGCGGAACCGCGAAGGGGATAGGCCGTCCTTGTATCCGGAAGACGAAGCTGGAGGGCTCATGCATCCAGGGTTCGTCGCCATTTCCCCGGAAATCACGGTAGAGGATGCCATTAGCCAGCTCCGCCAACATGCCGGACATGTCGAGATGATCTATTACGCATATGCCCTCGACGACGCGCAACATCTCGAGGGCGTCGTTTCATTTCGTGAACTGCTTGCCGCTGGCAGATCGAAAAAGGTCCGCGATGTTATGCGTGTGCACTTCGTATCTGTCTCCGAAGACGAGGACAAAGAAGTCGTCGCACAGCTTCTTGCCAAGGGTCGCCTCATCGCCTTGCCAGTTCTTGATCGTCAAGGCCGCATGCTGGGGATTGTCAGTGGCACCGATTTAGCCGGAGTGGTCCAGCAGGAGGCCAGCGAAGATATCCTAAAGATAGGTGGTATGGAAGCCTTCGAGGGTCCATACATGGAAGTAACATTTGCACAAATGGTGAGGAAACGCGCTGGATGGCTTGCCATCCTTTTCCTAGGTGAGATGTTGACCGCAACAGCGATGGGCTACTTCTCTGATGAAATTTCCCGCGCTGTGGTCCTGGCCTTGTTTATTCCATTGATCATCAGCAGTGGAGGAAATTCGGGTTCACAAGCTACTACGCTGGTCATCCGGGCAATGGCACTCGGGGAGATTCGCCTGCGGGATTGGTGGAGAGTCATTCGGCGAGAACTAATGGCAGGTCTTGTGCTCGGATGCATCCTCGGTATCATCGGCATCTCGAGAATTCTTCTGTGGCATATCTTGCGCGGTACTTATGGTGAACATTACCTAGTGATTGCTTTGACCATCGGCTGTAGTCTAATTGGTGTGGTTATGTTCGGTACCCTTGCCGGCTCTATGTTGCCTTTTATCTTGCGAAGTTTCGGACTCGACCCAGCCAGCGCATCCGCCCCGTTTGTTGCCACGCTCGTTGATGTTACGGGGCTTATCATCTATTTCAGCGTCGCAAGCGTCATCTTGCGCGGCATTCTGCTCTAGCCGATCGAAAGCCTTCGTTCTGCAATCAGCATCGTTAGCACGAAGTATTCGTGAAACTCGCTCCTGCGGATGGCCGCGCGAGGTGCCCCCTACCTTCCGACATAGCGGCTTGCCGTCACACTGAGAAGGCTTTGCGTGAGTGTTCGGAGCGAAAGACCGAAGCAACCGTTGAAACCAAGGGTTAAGAGATTTAATCTGAAAATTTGTGCAGTTCCCAATCCCCGCCACCGGTTCTCTGAAATAACTCGATTACCAGAACAAATAGTTTGAGAAGTTCGGCAAATCCAAGCCTTTCATGATTCGCTATAGGGGTAGCGCGGTCTCAGAGTGCCTGGAAAAACATCGATCTCTGAATGCCCGGAAAGTTGGCAAATAGTTGGCAAAAGGGTTTTTGAGGTGTGAGCGGCCTGCGTGGACTTGAACCACCAACCTCGCCCTTATCAGGGGTTTTGGCCGGGTTGGTGGTTAGTCGGAGTCTCAGCCCCATGAAGCTACCAAAGGGTTTGAAGTTGTTTGCATTCGCGAATTTTGGAGTCTTTGGTAATTAGGACCATGCCCTCGGCCAGTGCCGTCGCACCAATTATGCGGTCACACGGGTCGCTCGCGTAGTCTGCGGAAAACTGATTGGCCAAGGCAGCAACCTTTATAGTGATCGGACGAATGGCAACTCGCGAAGAAACCTCCTCGAGGTAGGTTTCCACAGTTTCCCTGAGCTGCAAGCGGCCATGACTTACCAGCCAGGCCAACTCCCACAGGGTAATTGCGGATATTGCTATTCCGCCGGCTTTGTTCGCTCTGCGGATGGCAGAGCTAGCCTGTTTGGACAGTCTTGTTGGTTCAGAGGTTAGCCAAACCAGAACGTGGGTATCGAGCAGGATCACTTTCTCGTGACCGCCCAATCAACAGGGATTGGAGACTCGATATCCCCCACGATTTTGACTTTTCCCGACATGAATCCGAAAATGTCGTTCTTGGCCGACTCGACGGGTATTACCTTGACTACTGGCGCTCCGCGTTTGGTTATGATGACTGGCTCCCCTGTCATTTGAACTTTTCTCATGACGGCGAGGCAACGGGCCTTGAAGGCCCCTGAGGGCATTTGCTTCATTTCATTTCCTCCTGTCCATGGTCATTATAACATGACTATAAAGTAGGATCACGCGATTCCCCTCGACCCCAACGACTTATCCCCCGGCCTCAGATTCAACCGCCCGCCTTGCGCAATCCGAACGGCAGAGCCCATCTAAGCCTTTGTGCCTGCAACAAACCAGATTTCCGCCCAGTACCCAGGCCGCCACTACCTTACTCACGGATTGGGAGGGCAAGTTCTACCCTTCTCTTTAATGAAGTTCTTCCTCATACTATGCTTTTCCGGAAATTCCATTAAGGCTCTGTCTCGGGCACCACCTTTCACGCGAACCTTAATTTCTCTTCGACATAGAGCGATAGCTCAATCATGCGCTCCGCGACCTGTTCGGCCGACTGACCCGCAAAGTTCTTAAGCACCAACTCCTTGACATAGAGACGCACGAGATAACGTAGCTGGAGCGCGCGACTGCGCGTGGCGAAAACAAAATCGCGATGCCCGCTATTCACGACGATCAGGTTGCGCTCAGTATCGAATCGCGAGCGCCATAGTTCCCCGGCGGCCCGTTCAAAGGTGTAGCCCGGTAAGCCACGCGTATTGACGACAGCCGGGCCAATAGCGATATCAAGGCTGTCGGTGACGGTGATCAGCGCCTCGGCACTACAATGTGAGTCGCGCTGTGAGACGCCGACGGACAAACGCACGAGAACGGGCGACGAGGGAGCCTCGAAACTCACTTCTTGATCGGAAGTAGACAAGAGCGTGCCACCCCCTTCGACGATCTCCCAGACAAATGTCAAGTCCTGCTCGACGCGTCGGCGCGAACGATCTCGGGGCACCGCGCGAAGACGCCGGCATTGGCTCACTTTCAACGTGCTTGCCGACGGTGAAATCACGACGCTGTGCAAAGGCCCAGCATAGTCGAAGAATTGGCGCTGGGCAGATTCGCCTCCGCTCAGTTCTGGAACGCCCTCGTTTTCCTCCGCACTGGAGGCCGCCACGCTTCGCTCCGTTGGCCCGCCGGCACCGGCCGCTTGCGACGAGCGGGACTGGATCTCAAACCAGTCGTATTCCTCGCGCGGCAAAACCAGCATGGCCTCCCGAAACGCACGTTGAATGGCACGTAGGGACTCCCGGTTTGCCTGTTCTTCCTCAGCACGGCGCTGGGCATCGATGAGGCCATTGAGGTGTGCTTCCAGCGGTACTAAAGCTTTCACGAAGGCACCAAAGTGTTCATCGTGTACGATCCCGGAACGGGTGCCGGGTGTGAGGCTTAGGTAGGGCACGTCGACCAGGCCCTGCAGGTAAGGAGAACTCCACGGCGCGCGATCCAAACCGGGCAGCGTCCCGATATCCGCGATCACCCGCGTACCATCTCGGGTAAGGGCGACCCGCGAGTCCTCCGTCGGTTCGGTAAGATACAGTTCAGCATACGCCTCGCCGAATGGCGAGCGAATCGTCGGCAGTTGGTGCAGCAGGCGACCTTCGAACTGTCGTGGCTCGACCTGGTATTGCCTGCGCGCAAGTTTATCGATCACCGTTACACGAACCTGCGTATTGCGAATACGGTCGCGCAGTTCCGAGGCTAAATACCACTGGATCTTCTCGCCGCTCAATCCGCGGATGCCATCGAGCAAGGGCCTGATCTTGAGTTCGGTGCCCCGCTCGGCAAACAGCGCCCGTCGAAGCTTCACGGTGTAGCGAGGATCTCCCTTTCTCATAGCCATCTGATAGATCCGCTGATCGGCGCCACTACAAGTCATCGTGAGCGTGTCACCCACAGTCCAGAAGCTCAAAAGACCGATACCAAATTCCCCTTGTAAGCCGCCTCCAGCGCCGTCTGCCTTCAGTTGTCGCTTGACCGAGTCGCAGATGTGAGTCGCGACGTACTTGAAGTCAGGAAGCCCGTTCGGATCGCGTGGGACGCCGTCGCCATCGTCCTTGACCGTAAGATAGTGCTTGCCTTGCTCGCGGCCGCGCGTGATGGTGATGGTCTTGGCATGCGCATCAATGCTGTTCTCGACCAATTCCGCGATAGCCTTGAGCGGATTGCTTTGCGAGAGTGCGATGATACGGATAGCATTCCAATCATCGCCGATCCGCAATTTACCGCTCCCTGATTCCTTCGACTTTGTTGCGCTCATCTTGGCCACTCTGATAATAAGCTCCACGGGTACAATGCAAGGAAGGACCGATCTCAGCCTGCCAGCAGCCACCTACTATATCGAGGGCCACAGTTGCCGGGCAAGGTTGCTCTGCAGCGGGCACTCAGATCATCTAAATAAGGACGTCCTCCAATTCATCCCGGTGATTTCGCCGTTTGTGGATGATCCTCCCAGGTGATCTCTACCACCTGCATGAACATGGGGAGTTCCACCGCCTGCCTGGCTTCAATCGCAGTCCCCGCGGAGCCGCTAGTCGAATACAGGTCAGTAGCATCCCCGTGTCATACGAATTGCGATGAATCTCGGCGAATGACACGATTCCCCACCGCCCCTACCATCCATTTTCCTGATGGATGGACACTTAACAAAAACACGCGGGGGCAAAAAGGGGCAGATTAGGCGAATGAGCCCGTTCTGTGTTTCTTTACAGCGGCACGGTTGACGACCGGGTTTGCAAATTTCAGATTCCTTCGGATAATTTCTCGAAGGCTTTTTTTTCGGGCCACTAGCCGGTATTTGATTACACGACGATGTCGGCTCCTTGACCCGAGTAAACTGTGGTTGCTTAACGACCATAGGCTCGGGAGGAAGGAGTCGAACGTGATGATTATAGCGAAGAACTTATTGAACCTATCGTCGGGACACTACCCTAGTACCCAGGTGCCCGGTTTACTCCACCAACTGCCGCGAGCAGCCCCAACTCCCAATTAGTCGGGCAAGTGGGTCCCGGTACCCAAGTTACCGGTTAGCGTTTACCAGGCACGAATGTCTGTGAGATGGTGTCTAATCAAAGGTGATGCTCGTCCTCATTGCGGACCTCAACCTTGCGTCTGTCTAGTTATCTCTTTCTCTAGTGAACAAGATTTTTCTCTCGTAAATTTGTGGCGTTGCCGTTTACACGCTCTCTCTATGCATCTACGTACTCTTTCACCTTTACTCTTTCAAGAAACAGGGCACGACCGAAAGCGCATCCCACGTCGGTTCCTCTCTCGAAAAATTGAACCGACGCCTCGCGAATCTTCGGCAACTTCATCTTTTCACTCTGTATCTATTTGCATTCTGCATTATGTACTGTATCTCTAGCGCGTTCGTGACTATCGCACACAGCAAGATGAACCGTAATCTACCGAGGGTGGCGTATCGACCGCGCGAAGCTGCTGAAGTGACGGGCCTTTCGTTTCGGTTCCTCCAATGGGCGATTCAACATAAAGATCTGCCCACGATCCGAGTGGGCCGTTGTCGGCTAATAACTGAGAAGGCTTTGCGTGAGTGGTTGGAGCGGAAGACCAATGCAACCGTTGAAACCAAGGGTTAGAGGAATCAATCCGATGAACCGTGCAGTTCCCAATCTCCGCCACCGGTTCTCCAAAATAACTCAACTACCAGAACAAAGGGTTTGAGAGGTTCGGCAGATCCAAGCCTTCCTTGACTCCCTATAAGCGTATCGTGGCCTCAGAGTGCTCTGTAAAGCATCCATCTGATTGCCTGGAAAGTTGGCAAATAGTTGGCAAAAGGGGTTTTTGCGGGGAGATCCTGAGGAGGGAAGAAGTGAGAATAACCTCGTATTTACTGATTTATGGTGGGCCTGGGTGGACTTGAACCACCGACCTCGCCCCTATCAGAATTGAGGTCGCTGGCCGCGGACCTGCTGATGCCGGTTCCGTGCAGTTGACATAGCCATAGTAGATAGCTATTATGGAGATTATGAAAGTTAGCGTGGCGGACGCCAAGAACAAGCTTCCCGAGCTAATCAAGGCTGTCGAGAACGGCGAAACAGTGACTATCTACCGACGTGGTGTGCCTGCCGTGGACATCGTCCGGACTAAAAAGCCTAGCCGCAAAAAACGGAAGCTCGGAACACTGAAAGGAAAAATTCACATTCACGATATCGACTGGTGGAAACCGATGTCGGAAGACGAAGCCGACGCTTTCTTCGAAGGGCGTGACTAGGTGCGGTTGCTCTTGGACACGGTCGCTCTGATTTTCGCGGTTGAGTCACCGGAACGACTCACCAAGCGTGCAACTGGCATTTTGCAGAACACGGAAAACATCCTGGAACTGAGCGCGATTTCTCTTTCGGAAATCGCCGTCAAGGCAGCCCGAGGCAAGCTAAAATTTTCCGCCGCTGACACACGCCACGCACTTGAAGAATTGGACATTCGCGTATTGGCGTACACGGCGAACCATGCATTCTTTCTTTTCGGTCTACCGCCCCTGCACGCAGACCCCTTCGACCGTCAAATCATCGCCCAGGCTTTATGCGAAGAGATCCCGGTGATGACTTGCGACGAAAAATTCAGCCTGTACAATGGCCTCACGGTCCTTTGGTAATTCCTAGGAATCTCGCCTCACGCAATGGCGACAGCCGGGTTCGTGTGAGTCCGGCGAGGTCGTATGTGAGTGGCCGGAACTGGACCGATCTTGAATGGTGGGCCTGGGTGGACTTGAACCACCGACCTCGCCCTTATCAGGGGCGCGCTCTAGCCACCTGAGCTACAGGCCCGCACCACTGTGGCTGACACTCCTTCTACTTTACCGTACAAGCGGCAGCGAGGCAATTCTTCGCCGACAGATTTTTTTCGCCACCGTGCACAATCGAATTCGGTGCCACTCGCCTGCTTGGCAGGTAGACTGTGGCGCATCCCGCGGGTCAGACGCGGCGGGAATTCACTTGCCTACTTTACAAACGAACAGTGCGACGAAGACTACCAGTAGATTTGCCTCATTCCGCTGGGCCGAACTACCGTCGGAGCAGCGCAACTCCTTGCAGGTCGCCGGACTAAGCTGGCTTTTCCGCGGTTTTGCCATGATGCTTACTCCGCGCTGTTGCCATTGCTAATGCCCGCGCTTGGTATGAGCTAGTCCACCTTCGGCATGCTGATCGCGCTGATGCTGAACGCCACCGGTATTGCCTATGCCTTGGCCGCACCCCGCGCGCTGCTAGTCCCAGAAACGACCGGCCGCGACCTGAATTAATTGATCGCTATTCCGGGTAGACGCCACAACGCGCACGGCGACACATCCGCTTCACGTAGTTTCTTATTCACTGCTTCGGCGATCTGCACCGCGCCCGGCGTATCTCCATGCACGCAAATCGTCTGTGCCTGCAGCGGTACCATCCGACCGCTCGTTGTCAGCACACTACCTTGCTCCACAATTCGCAAAGCTTGCGCGGCAGCTTCTTCCGGCCCACTCAGCAAAGCATCGGCAAAATTGCGAGAGCGCAAACTTCCGTCGCTTTCGTACCGTCGGTCCGCAAACGCCTCCGCTGCTACGCGAAATCCCGCTTTACTAAACTCGTCGAGCATCACCGAACCAGCCAGTCCCACCAGGACTACATCGTTTTTCCAACGCGCCACGCCATCGGCAATCGCTCGTGCAATCGCTCCCTTTCTGGCCGCCTGATTATAGAGCGCCCCATGCGGCTTCACGTGTGCCAACCGCGCCCCATACGATTTCGCAATTTCGTCGAGCGTCAAGATCTGCCGGTGCACCAAACCAGCAATCTCTTCCTGCGAAAGCGTTTTCTCGATGCGCCCAAAATTCTCAGCGTCTTCGTAGCCCGGATGCGCCCCAACCGCGACTCCCGCGCTCAGCGCCTGCTCGATCGTCGCCGACATCATCGCCGCATCGCCCGCATGTCCACCACAAGCCACGTTCACAGAAGTAATCAATCGCATCAGTGCCGCCTGGCCTCCGTCCGCTACCATCCTCGGCATTTCTCCCATGTCGCAATTCAAATCAATGTACTTCATGTGAGAAGTTTACCTTCGTCGGCCAGCAATGCCTGCTGTTCAATCCACAACGCGCGTGCCTCCTCAAACGATACCTGCTCAAAATGAATGACATCGCGAGGCCGCAATTGCCCCAATGACGAAAGATCGGCGCTGATAATGTTTGCAATCTTTGGATACCCGCCGGTGGTCTGCTGTTCAACAAACAAAATAATTGTATGCCCAGATGGCGTTACTTGCACCGCGCCCAGGGTAACGCCCTCCGTAATCATCCCGTGGAGCGAGTCCGTCGGCAGCAGGGTCCCATGGAGCCGCAATCCCAACCGGTCCGAATCCTCCGTGACCATGTGCGACGATTCGAAAAACGATTCTCTCGCCGCTGCTGGGAACCCATCCCACTGCGGCCCAGGTGTAACGCGCAGAGTCTTGCGCGGTTTCCACGTTTCAATGACCCGCGCCGCAATCCTTCGACGCCGAAGGACTTTCTGCGACCCGTGCAGTTGCAGGATGTCTCCCTTGCGCAGCGCCCGTCCGGCAAAACCTCCCAGTCCACTCACCAAATGCGTCGACGCGCTACCAAGAAAGGGTTCCACGCAAATACCACCAGCAACCGCCAAGTAGCACCGCGCCCCTGTCTGCGTAGCCCCAAACACAAGTGTGCCTCCCGCGGGAATCGCGTGCGGAATCCACATCTCCAGAAAGTGGGTTCCAAGTTTCGCCGCAAAATCCGAACCCGCAAGTGCGACGACCGCTCCCTGGGGAAAGTGAAATCGCCCTCCGGTCAGTGTCAGCTCGAGCGCCGCGGCCCCGCGTTCGTTTCCCACCAGCAGATTCGCCAATTCCAGTGCGACCGGGTCTGCCGCTCCCGAGGCCGACACGCCCATCGGCCCATACCCCACGCGTCCCAAATCCTGAACGGTGGTCAGCAGTCCGGGTGCTTCCACCACCAACGTGCTCACATCTCCACCCGCTTCCGGAATTCCTCGGCCGTTATTGGGAAAAAGCGCACCTTATCGCCCACCGAGATCAGTCCCATCGGCTCGCGATCCGTGCGAAACATACGCAAAGGGGTCCGCCCGATTAATCTCCACCCACCCGGCGTCGCGAACGGGTATACCGCCGTCTGTCTTCCTGCAATGGCCACGCTTCCCGCGGGAACGTTTTTTCGCGGAGTCTCCAGCCGCCCCATGGCAATCTGTTCCGGCAAATCGCCCAAATACGCGAACCCCGGCACAAACCCCAAAAAATACGCGAGATAGATTCTTGAACTGTGAATGCCCACGACGTCTTCCGGCGTTTGCCCGTGTATTTCGGCTACACCAATGAGGTCCGGACCGAACTCGCCGCCGTAACACACCGGTATCTCGATCTGCCGAGGAGAGGGAACTACCACATCCCCCGCGCGTTGTTCGTATTCACGAAGGGTCGTCTCCACTTGCGCATGATCGACGAGGCACGCGTCAAAGGAAACCTGCAGCGAACAATACGCTGGTTGAAGATTCCGCACCCACTCTGGCGGTTCCGCTTGCAGTAATTGCAGCAATCTCCGCACGAGAGCGTGTGACGCCGGGCCAACTTCGTCGCCAAGATAGACAAGCATGGTCTGATCGCTGGCAGCGAGGAATCGCAATGAAAAGCTCCTCTGGTGCTACGACTATTGCACGAACCCGATATTCCCCGGAGTCGGCATGCTGCCTTCGGGTCCTTCTTTGATCACGCCGTACTGCGCCTCGAACCGTGCGATGTTTTCCCCGAGCGCACGCCAGATTCTTTTCGCATGCGCTGGACTGACAATTACGCTGCTCATCAGCTTGCCTTGCGTGGCATTCGGAAACACGTATACGAAATTCAGCGTGAACTCTTCTGCGTGGTGGTGGATCATCACCAGGTTGCTGTAAATCCCCTGCAACTCTTTTTCGTCGGCCTTGATTTGCACTTGGCCAGGTTGTGCTGGAGGTTGCTGCTTGTCATCCATGTTGGTCTCCCGGATTTCTCAACCAAAATAGCACAGCCGCGCGCCCGAGGCCTTTCCCCAGGTCGCAAATGGAGTGTCAGGCTCACTTGACGCCTCCCTATTCCCCGTTGCGCAATTTCGCACCGACCGGAATTAAGTCCTATTGACAATTCCGGATGTTAAATATAGTTTATAAGAGAAGTTCACCACAGTTAATATACGCATGGCAGAATCTCTTAATAATCGCCTGGTTACCGAGCCGGAACTCCCGGCCGACCGGGGCCGCCCCTCCCGTTGGCGTGATGCTGTTCGCATACCCTCCCTGCCGGAATCGCACCGCTCCATCTCGATCACGCCAAACTCTTCCTGGTTCCGCAAAATGCTGGCATTCGCCGGGCCCGGCTACCTGATCGCCGTTGGATACATGGACCCCGGCAACTGGGCTACCGACATCGGGGGCGGCTCGAAGTTCGGCTATGCTCTGCTGAGCGTGGTGCTCATCAGCAACGTGATGGCGATGTTTCTGCAAGCCCTCTCGGCAAAACTAGGCGTAATCACCGGACGCGATCTGGCGCAGGCTTGCCGTGATCATTATTCTCCCCGCGCCACCTTCCTGTTGTGGATCGTCTGCGAACTGGCCATCGCCGCCTGCGACCTAGCTGAAGTCTTGGGCTCCGCCGTGGCCCTCAAACTTCTCTTTGGCTTGCCGCTTCTCGTTGGGGTTTTGCTGACTGCCCTCGATGTTTTGGTCGTGCTCGCCCTGCAGGGTCGAGGATTCCGGTTCATCGAAGCATTTGTCGTCACGCTGATCGCTACCATCGCCGCGTGCTTCGCCTACGAAATCTTTTTTGCGCGTCCGCTCTGGCTCGAAGCGGCGCACGGCTTCATTCCTCAACTGGAAATTCTGCGCAATAAAGAGATGCTCTATATCGCCATCGGAATTCTCGGCGCCACGGTCATGCCGCATAATCTCTATCTCCATTCCAGTATTGTGCAGACGCGTGCTTTTGGCCTCAGCAATCCGGAGCGTCGAGAAGCGCTGAAATATGCTGTCATCGACTCCACGGTCGCTCTCGGTTTCGCACTTTTCATAAATGCCGCCATCCTCGTCCTCGGCGCAGCTGCTTTTCACACGCGGGGCATGAACGAGGTTGCCGATATTTCCCAGGCCTACCGATTGTTGACTCCCGTGCTGGGCGCGAGCCTTGCGAGCACTCTCTTCGCCTTCGCCCTGCTGGCATCTGGGCAGAATTCCACGCTTACCGGTACGTTGGCCGGTCAAATCGTCATGGAAGGTTTTCTGCAGATCCGGCTGAAGCCCTGGATCCGCCGAATGGTCACGCGCACTATCGCCATCCTGCCCGCGGTGCTGGTCATCGGTATCGCCGGAGAAGGAAAAGTCACCTCGCTCTTGATCCTCAGCCAGGTTGTGCTCAGTTTTCAACTGCCCTTCGCCGTCATTCCCCTGGTCCAATTCACTAGTGACCGCGTCAAGATGGGCGAGTTCGTGAATTCGCGCGTCACTGTCGTTATCGCCTGGTTGGTCGTGGCCACCATCTTGTTTTTCAACGCAGAACTTCTCTGGCTCACGTTTCGGGCATAAGCTAGTAGCTGCCCGCTCATGCCAAACACCGAGATTCCCAAACCCCCGCCAACCTCTGACCACCCGCTCACCGTTGCCTCGATTGCCGCGATCGCCTACGTATTTGCCGATCTCGCCCATCAAGGTGTCGGTCACGGCCTTGGTTTTTATTTCGCCGGCGGCAAATCCTGCATGCTGACCACGACCCACCTCGTCGAGTGGATCACCCTCGCCGATCCACAGTGGAGAATTTTCGAGCTGGGTGGTCCAGCCGGAAATATTGTCTTAGCGTTGCTTGCCTGGCTCGGCCTGCGCTTGCTTCGAAAGCGTCCCATTCACCTGAAACTTTTTCTTTGGCTGGTTTTGGCCTTCAACCTATTCTGGGCGATCGGGTATCTGATTTTTTGCGGTTTCATGGGCCGCGGTGACTGGATGGCCCTTCTCCCGGTCACCAAATACGTCACGCTTGGACGAATTCTGTTCGTGGTTCTTGGAATCGTCCTGTATTACCATTTCATCCGGTTTTTTGTCGCTGAATTGCGCTCCATCTTTCCTGTAGGCGGCGAAAACACAAAGGCTAGGGTATCGCGCCTTATTTGGCTCAGCTACATCTGCGGGGGATTAATTGCCTGTGCGGGGGCTACACTCGATCCTCAGGGTCCTCTTGAGATTCTCAGGTCAGGCGCCCTCAGCAGTTTCGGGGCGGCCATGGGATTGTTGCTCGTCGCTCGAAGCTACTCCCGGTTGCCGGAAACACAAGCTTCCTTGCCTCAGCCCGTCGCACGACATCTCGCCTGGATCCTCGCTGCTGTGGCATCATCTCTCTATTACATCGCCATCCTTGGACCAGGTATCTTGATGTATTTCGAACATTGAGCCGCTATCCGCCCCCGCAGGAGTATGCGAGAATTTTTCTGTGGCTATGAACGAGCGATCCAAACGGAGTTTGCGAATGCGGAAGATTCTCTTTGCCTGTACCATCGGTCTCATCTTTATGTCCATCGGTTTTGCGGCATTCCAGAAGCCCAACTGGGATGCCCCGCCCGAACTAAAGCAGAAGAAGAATCCGGTCGCGCCTACGGATGCCGCTATGAAGGAAGCCAAAGCCATCTACGCCGAGAAATGCTCCAACTGTCATGGGGACGCCGGCAAGGGCGATGGCGCCGATGCCATGATGTACGATCCCGGCCCAGCGAATCTTAGCGATACCACGCTTATGAGCAAATTTACGGATGGCGAACTCTATTACAAAATTACGGTTGGGAAGAAACCCATGCCTTCGTTTGAAAAGCGCCTTAGTGAAGAGCAGCGCTGGGGTCTCGTCAACCTTGTACGTGCTTTCGCTGTGCCTTCAACTCCTGTTGCTCATTGATCCCGTTTCCCATTTTATTTCAACCGTTGTATTCTTTTTCCTCGTGAAGCCCAATCGCCATTTTTTTCAGGGAGTGTTCATGCGCCTTCTCTTGCGTATTTCTCTGCTGCTGCTCGTCGCCGTGCCCGCCACCTTTGCGGCGCCGGGAGCCGTACGTTGCGGAAAATTGCTTGACGTCCGTTCCGGCCGGATGTTGATGGATCAGGTGGTGGTATTCGATGAGGGGGGAATCATTACTGCCGTCGGTGCCACTTCCTCTACGCAACTTCCCGCCGGGGTCACCGCCATCGATTTGTCAGCTGCGACTTGTTTACCGGGCCTCATCGACGTTCATACCCACCTCACCAGTGATCCAAGAATGGCCGGCTATGAAGGACTCGGCGTCTCCGTCCCGCGCGAAGCCATCACCGGCGCGAAGAACGCCCGAATCACCCTTCTTGCTGGATTTACCACTGTCAGAAACGTGGGCGCTGGAAACTTTACGGATGTGGCTCTGCGCGACGGCATTAGCGCCGGCGATGTGGTAGGGCCGCGCATGATCGTCTCCGGCCCAGCGCTCGGCATCACCGGTGGTCATTGCGACAATAATTTGCTTCCCTATGAATTTCACTACAAGGGAGCGGGCGTGGCAGATGGCCCCTGGGCGGCCCGCGCCAAGGTTCGCGAAGTCGTCAAGTATGGCGCGGACGTGATCAAGGTTTGTGCTTCTGGTGGAGTGTTGAGCAAAGGCGATTTGCCGGGAACCCCGCAATACACCCAGGAAGAATTGCAAGCCATCGCCGAAGAGGCACACAAGCTGGGCCGAAAAGTAGCGGCTCACGCTCACGGCACGCAATCCATTAAGGACGCCATTCGCGCCGGAATCGATTCCATTGAACACTCCAGCTTGATCGACGACGAAGGCATCGCGCTGGCCAAGCAGCATGGCACTTATCTGGTTTTCGACATTTACAACGACGATTTCATTCTTACCGAGGGTGCCAAGGCGGGCATGTTGCCGGAGTCCATCGAAAAAGAAAGGAAGATCGGTCGCCTGCAACGCGAGAATTTCCGTCATGCCTTTCAGTCGGGAGCAAAAATCGCATTCGGAACCGATGCTGGCGTTTATCCGCACGGAAACAACGCCCGTCAGTTTTCTAAAATGGTGGAGTGGGGCATGAAGCCCATCGACGCCATTCAAGCTGCGACCATCAGTGCCGCGGATTTGGTGGGCATGCCTGACAAGCTGGGCGCACTCGAAACTGGCCATTACGCCGATCTGATTGCCGTAAGCGGCGATCCCCTTAGCGATGTGAAGGTTTTGGAAAACGTAAAATTCGTACTCAAGGGTGGCGCGGTCGTTAAGAAGGAAATTGCAAACTAGCCTCAACAAGAAAAGTGGGCGCTTCTCGCGCTCGCTTCTGCTTTGATTTATTCTGGGCGCCCCACGCGCGTCTTGTGAGAGTGCGGATTTTCTTCCCGTTTCCTTACTTCACCTGCCCCAAAGCCGCTGCAACTTCCTTGATGTCTGGCACCACCGGAATGTCGTAATCCTTGGCCCATGCTACCTTGCCCTGCTTGTTCACGATGAAAATCGACCGTCCGGTGATCCCTTTCTCCGGCAGGTATACGCCATACTTTTCGCTCATCGCGCCCTTCGGATGAAAATCCGCCAGCAGCGAATACTTGATGCCCATCTTTTCCGCATACGCCTTGTGCGACCATACGCTGTCTACACTCACACCGAGTACTTCCGCGTCCAGGCTGTCGAAGTTCTTCATGTCGTTTACCACGCATGCATGCTCATTCGTACAGACCGGGCTCCAGTCGAGTGGATAGAAAATCAACAAGACATTCTTCTTGCCGGAAAAATCCGACAATTTGATCTCTTTTTGGTTCTGGTCCTTCAGTGTGAAATCCGGTGCCGCGCTGCCGACCGCCAAGCTCATAAACGTCTCCTCTGAGTCTAAATAAACTCTCCATGCATCTTACCCAATCGGATGGGCACTCGCCAAACTCCTTGCTTTTGTTGATCGACGAGCCGGGATAGACTCCTGCTGAGAAATCGCGGTGGCGTAAAAGTGCTGGCGAACGGATATGTGGAACCTGCAACAACTCGTGGACAAGTATGTGGCGCTTGCCGGTGGATTCGGTAAGCCTGTCGAATTGTCGCTATTCCAATTGAGTCCCGAAGAAACCATTTCCGTTTTCGGCGGTTTCGACGAGGATTACCATATCAACCGTTTTCTGCATTTTTCCAGCCAGAAGGAAGGGAAGCCCTACCGCATCGGCGGCGAGCAAGTCACCCACCTTTCCATCGACGCTTACATAAAGGAAATTCTATGATCGGTTGAGGCTTTTGTAGCGGCCGATGTTCAGATCGGCTCTTTTCCGTCTGACGGATGGGCTTTGCGTCGCCTTCCTGCGTTTGCGTTTCTTGCCGCGATTCCCTTGCTACGCCGGTAACGCCTTTTCCAACCTCTGCACCAATCGATCCTGCTCTTCATGTAACTCCGGCGGTAACCGATCTCCAAATCTCTCGAAAAATTCCCGGCTGTCTGCCACATCCACTTCCCAATCGTCAGGATCCACGCGGAACAATTCTCTCAGCGTTTCTGGCGACAGCTGCAGTCCATCGAGCGTCAGCCCCTTGCGTGTAGGCACGATACCAATTGCTGTTTCCTCCGCTTCGCCGTTACCTTCCACCCGTTCCAATATCCATTTCAACACGCGCACATTTTCGCCAAATCCCGGCCATAGGAATTTTCCATCCGCACCTTTGCGGAACCAGTTTACATGGAAAATCTTCGGTGGCTTGGGAATGCTCCGTCCCATCTCTAGCCAGTGTTGGAAATAATCCGCCATGTTATATCCGCAGAAGGGAAGCATGGCCATCGGATCGCGGCGCGTAATTCCCACATCGCCGGTGGCCGCGGCCGTCGTTTCCGACGCCATCGTCGCACCGACATAAACTCCGTGCTGCCAATTGAACGATTCGTAAACAAGCGGCGCAAGCCGTGCCCGCCTTCCACCAAAAATAAACGCCGAAATCGGTACGCCTTCGGGGGCATCCCAATTCGCGGATATGCTGGGCGACTGTGTAGCGGGAACCGTATAGCGCGAGTTCGGATGGGCAGCAGGCCCTTTGGACTTGTCCCACAACTCTCCGCGCCAGGTTACCAAGCCCGACGGCGGATCCCCGCCCATACCTTCCCACCACGGTTCGTCTTCGGGAGTCACGCCCACATTCGTGAAAATGGTATTCCGGTTTAGTGCCGACATCACGTTTGGGTTGGTCTTCATCCCCGTACCCGGCGCCACGCCAAAAAATCCTGCCTCCGGATTGATCGCTCGCAGAGTTCCATCCTCGCCGATGTGCATCCACGCAATATCGTCTCCAACGGTCCAGACCCGATAACCCTGACTCTCCAATGCGGATACCATCATTGCTAGATTTGTTTTCCCGCAAGCGCTCGGAAACGCGGCCGCCATGTAAGTGACTTTTCCACCCGGCGATTCCAGCCCCAGAATCAGCATGTGTTCCGCCATCCAACCCTCTTTGCGGGCCAGAAAGCTGGCGATTCTCAAGGCAAAACACTTTTTGCCCAGCAACGCGTTTCCGCCATAGCCGGAACCCACGCTCCAGATCAGCCGCTCTGCCGGAAAATGTGCAATGTAACGCCGCATCGGGTCGAGATCCCCGAGCGAATGTAGTCCCGGCACAAAATCCGGGGAGCTTCCCAGACGATCGTTGGCCACTTTTCCCATGCGTGACATGATCCGCATGTTCGCCACGACATACGGACTGTCGGTAACTTCCACTCCCACTTTGCTATACGGCGAATTAGCCGGCCCCATGATGTATGGCACCACATACATGGTGCGGCCCCTCATCGACCCGTCCAGCAGCGAACCCACCTTGTACTTGGCACCATCCGGATCCATCCAGTTGTTTGTAGGACCGGCATCTTCCTTGTGCGGCGTGCAGATAAATGTGAGGTGCTCCGTACGGGCTACGTCACTGGGGTTACTGCGGTGCAGATAGCAGTTCGGATAAGTCTTCTCGTTCAAGCGGAAAGAATCCACATGCTTGAGCAGTTCGTACAAAATCACCTGGTTTTCTGCCTCGGAACCGTCGCAGAAAACCACCTTGTCAGGTTTAGTCAGCCGTGCCGCTTCCGCAACCCAGGCCTCCATCGGCGTGCTCACCATCGACCCCCAGAAAACAAATACATCCTATAAAAAAAATAAATTGATATGCCCGTTCCGGCCCGACCAGACATCTAGGAAAGGATTGCGGGCTGGCAGGCGGGAGCGATTCTGATTTTTAACTGTTTCAGTGTATGTTAGCCGTTAGCTTATCTGCAAGGTCGGGGGAATCTTGGTGACTTCTACGGGGGCTACGCCCCGCATTGCCGTGCTCGCTGGAGCCTCCGGCCTCGTTGGGAGCCATTGCCTCTCCTTGCTGCTGCAATCCGCCAATTACGACAAGATCCTGGCCTTGGTTCGGCGGCCCCTTGACCTCGAGCATCCGAAATTACGGCAACTCGTCCTGAACTTCGCGGGCCTTCCAGGTCTCGTGGAATTTGCCGGGGCTGACGTGTTCTGCGCCCTCGGTACGACCATGCGTCAAGCCGGCTCTCGCGAAGCCTTCCGCAACGTCGACTACGATGTGGAACTAGCCTTCGCCACGGCTGCGGCGGAGGGCGGAGCGCACCAGTTTCTGCTGGTCTCCTCTGTCGGCGCCAGTGCCGATTCTGCAACGTTTTACCTGCGGGTGAAAGGTGAGCTCGAGGATGCAGTAAAGACTTTGCCCTTCCGCTCCGTCCACATCTTCCGTCCCAGTTTCCTCGCGGGAGATCGCCCCCTTGACCGCCCCGCCGAGCTGGTAGGGACTGCCGTTGCCAAGGCTTTCGATTTTGCGTTCGTCGGCAAACTCAGGAAATACAGCGCCGTCGATGCCAATGACCTGGCCGGCGCCATGTTGGCTGTTGCCCGCAAAGCTGAACCCGGTGTGCATGTCTATGAGTTTGAACAAATAATGGCGCTGGCAAAAAACTGAATGAATAGTCCCGATGTTATCCTTTACCCATGTACGCCCAAAAATTTAAGGTCGACATATTGATTCGCGGTGAACGCAAAGCTTGTCCTTTGGAGTGGCTCGACCAATTCTGCATGCGCAATTTCACCAATTCTGCCGACTTCGACGACACTCTTCCCACCGCCGATGGCCGCCTCGAAGCCAGTTTTCGGCTTAGTCCCGAACGTTTGGCGGAAGGTCTGGGCGCGTGGCTCACGCAACGCGGTAAAGGCGAAGGTCAGCGCGTTGAAGTGCAAGTCACCAGGCTCTGAATCGCCTGCGCAGATTCCTCTCAACCCGCTTGCTAAAATTCAAACGCTTGTTTGACCACGACCTCGCGGTTTTGTAACCTGTGGTGCCAGGGTAAATCTGCTCTACAAGGTCTCGCCATGACGCAACGAATTCAAAAAGCAGTTGTACTGGGTGCCGGCACCATGGGCGCACGCATTGCCGCGCATTTTGCAAACGCCGGCTTGCCCTGTCTTTTGCTCGACATCGTTCCGAAGGATGCCGCTCCCGCCGATCGCAACAACCTTGTTCTTGCCGGAATCGAAGCAGCCAAAAAATCCAAGCCCGCCGCCTTTTTCGCTCCGGAACTTGCCGCAAGAATATCCATCGGTAATTTCGAGGACGATCTTTCCCGTATCGCCGATGCCGATTGGATCATCGAAGTCGTCGCGGAAGATCTCGAAATCAAGCGCAATCTCCTTGCGAAAGTCGCCCAATTCCGTAAGCCCGGATCTATCGTCACCACCAACACCTCTGGTCTGCAGGTCCACTTCATCGCCGAAGGCTTGCCCGAAGAATTTCAGCAACATTGGGCCGGCACGCATTTCTTCAATCCCCCGCGCTATATGAAATTGGTCGAAGTCATCCCCGGGCCCAAAACTTCCACGGAAGTCCTTAACGGGTTGACGGATTTCTGCGATCGCCGCTTGGGCAAAGGGGTTGTCGTCGCCAAAGACACGCCAAATTTCATCGCCAATCGCGTCGGCACATTTTCCATGCTCAACGCCCTGAAGTTGATGTCGACTCTTGGCATGACCATCGAAGAGGTTGATGCTTGCACTGGCCCGGCCGTCGGCTGGCCGAAATCCGCAACCTTCCGCACCGCGGACATCGTTGGCATCGACGTGCTGGCACACGTGGTGAAAAATATCTACGCGACAGCTACCAACGACGAATCCCGCGAATCGTACAAAGTTCCCACGCTTGTTGAACAGTTGCTTGAGCGCAAATGGCTTGGCGATAAGACGGGCCAGGGTTTCTACAAGCGTGTGAACGTATCCGGCGAAAAAGAAATTCTCACCCTCGACGCGCAGACGATGGACTATCGTCCGCGCCAGAAAGCCAAATTCGCTTCCATTGACGCCGGCAAGACCATCGAAGACACCCGCGAACGACTCCGCGCACTGCTGACACCCCTTTTCGAAGGCCAGCGCACCGACAAGGCTCAGCAATTCATCTGGGGTGGCTTGTCGGAAATGTGCCTGTACGCCGGCCGCCGTATGCCCGAAATCTCAGACCACATCGTCGATGTCGATCGCGCCATGCGCTGGGGTTTTGCCTGGGAACTTGGACCATTTGAAATTGTGGACGCTCTTGGCTTGCCGCAGTTTGCCGAACAAGTTAAGAAGGAGGGCCGTGCACTTCCACCTATCTTCGAAAAAGCGCTGGCGGCAGGGCGTAAAAGCTTCTATGAATCTGAAAAAGGCAGCACTTCTGT
Organism: Candidatus Acidiferrales bacterium; assembly: GCA_963741165.1. Lineage (GTDB taxonomy): Bacteria > Acidobacteriota > Terriglobia > Acidiferrales > UBA7541 > Acidiferrum. The sequence goes on from CAVUHB010000013.1 coordinate 300,834, forward strand.
TTTCGATCTTCGCACGGATATCGCACAAAAAGTCGAACTGCCATCCGGCATTACGCTGCTAAAGAATCTCAAAGACGCTGGTCGTGAAGTGGAACGCAATTCCGGCGCCAGCCTCATCGACCTAGGCGACGGCGTGGTCTGCTGTGAATTTCATTCCAAGATGAATGCTATTGGCGCCGATCTCATCGCCATGATCCACAAGGGCATCAAGCGCCTGGGCACCGATTTTGACGCCATGGTGATCGCCAATCAGGCTCCCAATTTCTGCGTCGGCGCGAACCTCATGCTCGTTCTCGTCGGCGCGCAAGAGCAGGAATGGGATGAACTCCATATGGCCGTGAAGCAATTCCAGAACGTGAACCTCGCCATCAAGTACGCGCCGAAGCCCGTGATCTCTGCACCGCAAGGCATGGCTCTTGGTGGAGGTTGTGAGATCAGTTTGCACGCCGCCAAGATTCACGCTGCCGCCGAAGCCTACATTGGATTGGTGGAAGCCGGCGTTGGCTTGATTCCCGGTGGCGGCGGTACAAAGGAAATGATGATTCGCGCCAATGAAAATGCGGCTTCCCGAGACGATCTCGACCTATTCCATGCTCTGCGCCCCATTTTCGAGAACATTGCTACTGCAAAAGTGGGCACCAGCGCCGAAGAAGATCGCCAACTCGGATACTTGCGGCGAACCGACACCTACTCGATGAATCGCGAACGCCTGGTCGCCGACGCGAAACAGACTGCGCTGGCTCTTGCCGGTTGCGGCTGGAAACCCGCCGCAAATTCCTGGCAGGAAGGCGCGCAATCTACTCAAATCAAAGTACTTGGCGAGCCTTTCCTGGCGGCCGCCAAGATGGCCGTCCATCTCTTGGTTCGCGGCGGATACGCTTCCGACTACGATGCCCACGTCGCGCGCAAGCTCGCAAATATTCTCGCCGGCGGCCCGTTGTCCGCGCCGCAACTCGTCAGCGAACAATACGTCCTTGATCTTGAACGCGAAGCCTTCGTTTCACTCTGCGGCGAAAAGAAAACCCAGGAGCGCATCGCGCACACCCTTAAAACGGGAAAGCCGCTGCGCAACTAGCAGCCAGCCAACAGAATGTTTTTAGGGGGCGGGGTTTTAGCGGCGACAGGGGAAGCGCAAGAAAGTGGGTTTTAGCACCCGAAGAATCCGTGTTCCTCACCCTGCGGATTGCTCCGTTCGAGCTCTCTATTGTGATAAACCGTATAAAATCGTATTGAACTTGCGCTTCCTAGTCATATAAACTGCCTTCCGGAGGGCCGCATGCAACGTCTTCTTTCTCCTCGCGAAGCTGCCAACATCTTGGGCATCAGCTACCCCACCCTCAAACAGTGGATCTACCACGGCAAATTGAAAACCGCCAAAACCCCCGGTGGGCACCATCGCGTCCCTGAATCCGAGATCGATCGCCTCATTCCCAAAAAACTGGAACGCGGCGATATCACTCTTCGCCGGGGCAATTTTCGCAAACTCTCCGGCCGCAATCAATTGGTCGGCCGCGTCGTGGCCATCAAATATGGCGACCTTTTGGCGCAAGTCACCATCTCTATCGGCGAGCAGCACATTACCGCCATCATCACCGCCGATGCCGCTAAGGAAATGCGCCTGAAAGTCGGTGAACGCGCCGCCGCGCTCATCAAATCCACGGAAGTCATGATTCTTCGCGTATAGGCCGGGCGCCATGAAATATTTCACGCGGTCTCATCTTGATAGATTGCAGAATGCCGGCCTTCGCCTTCACACGCTTGGCATCGTTATGTATCTGTTCCTCATGCCCGCCGCGAGCGCGCAGCAGTTACGGATTGCTGCGGCTGCCGATCTGCAATTCGCCATGAAGGATCTCGCCGCGCGCTTCCACACGCAGACCAGACTTCAGTTAACGATTTCGTATGGCTCCAGCGGCAATTTCTTCACGCAAATCGAAAATGGGGCACCCTTTGACCTTTTCTTTTCCGCCGATATCGGCTACCCGCAGCGACTAATCGCCGCCCATCTCGCCGACCCTCAGACTCTGTACTCCTACGCCTCGGGTCGTCTCATCTTGTGGGCACCAGCGGATACCCATCTGCAACTCGCAGAGAAGGGATTTTCTGCATTGCTCGATTCCAAAGTGCAGAAGATCGCCATCGCTAATCCAACGCACGCTCCCTACGGGCAAGCCGCTGTTGCCGCCCTCCAAAAAGCAGGAATCTTCAACCAGGTAAAGGAAAAATTGGTATTCGGTGAAAATATCTCCCAAGCCGCTCAATTCGTGGAGTCCGGCAATGCACAAATCGGAATTGTGGCGCTTTCACTCGCCACTTCACCGACAATGCGGAACGGTGAACGTTGGCTGATTCCTGCGGAATTTCATCTCCCTCTGGAGCAGGCTGCCGTCGTGATCAGTTCTTCGAAAAATAAAAAAACTGCTGCTTCCTTTCTGGATTTCATAAAAAGCCCGGAAGGCCGCGAGATTTTAGAAAAATATGGATTCACGATGACGCAATCTTCGTCGGGTGAGTCGCAGCCATGAACGCGGAAGCCCTGTGGCTTTCCTTCCGTCTGGCCATCACCGTTTCACTCATTCTAGTAGTGCTTGGCCTGCCTCTTGCCTATTGGTTGGCCTTCACGGGGTGGCGAGGAAAATTTCTGCTGGAATCTGTCGTTGCACTTCCCCTGGTTCTGCCCCCCACTGTGCTCGGTTTCTATGCTCTCATGGTCCTCGGTTCTCGTGGCGCCATCGGCAAAGCGTGGCAATCCCTGTTCGGCCATCCTCTCGCCTTCACCTTCACCGGACTGGTTCTCGCATCACTCCTTTACAGTTTGCCTTTCGCGGTTCAGCCGCTTACGACCTCCTTTGAATCGCTTGATCGACGTCTGCTCGACGCCTCCTCCATTTTGGGCGCCAACCAGTTCAGAACATTTATTCGCATCATTGTTCCACTTTCCTGGCCCGGGCTCGTCAGTGCCTTCGTGCTCAGTTTTGCGCACACTCTCGGTGAATTTGGTGTAGTACTGATGGTCGGCGGAAATTTGCCGGGCGTCACTCGCACCGTCTCCATCGATATTTACGATCGCGTGCAAGCCATGGATTATTCCGGTGCGCATCGCATGGCCCTGCTGCTGCTGGCTATCTCCTTCGTCGTCCTCGCCGTCGTTTATTCCATCAATCGCCGCTTGTGGTCTCCGTGGCGGGCAAGGTAAACCTGCCATGCTTTCTGTCCACCTCAAAAAGCATTTCCGTTCTCCCACTTCCCCCAATTTTCATCTGGAATTGATCGAAGAATTCCCCCCCGGCTTTACCGTGCTTTTCGGCCCTTCCGGTGCTGGAAAGTCCACGATTCTGGATTGTATTGCCGGTTTGCAGCTGCCGGAGGCGGGCCGCATTTCCCTGGGTGAAAAACTCATTTATGATTCCGACACGAAGGTTGTGGTGCCTCCCCAACACCGGCAGATCGCTTATGTCTTTCAGTCGCTCGCCTTGTTTCCTCACTTGTCCGTGGAAGCAAACGTTGCCTATGGTGTGCTCGACGCAGACCCCGTGCAGCGCCGAGCGACAATCGAGCGCGCGCTGCAAACGTTCCATATCGCTGGGTTAAGGCATCGCAAACCCCGCGAATTATCCGGCGGCGAACAGCAACGTGTCGCCTTAGCCCGCTCTTTGGCTACCGATCCACGGCTCCTGCTTCTCGACGAGCCGCTCACCGGACTCGATTCCCGTCTTCGCGAAACTATTCTCCAGGATCTTCGGGACTGGAATGCTTCCAAACGCATTCCGATTTTGTATGTCACCCACAACCGCGATGAGGTGGATGCCATCGGCGAACGAATGATTGCTCTTTCCGACGGTCGCGCAGTCGGCCGCGGCCATCCTCGCGACGTTCTGGATGCTCCTAGAGACATCGGCGTCGCCCAGACCGCTGGGTTTGAAAATCTTCTCCCCGCAAAAGTACGGGAATTGCGGCCCGCAGACGGAATCATGCGCGTTGTGCTGACGCCCTCCACGGAGGAATTGGAAATTCCTCTTGGAATTGCGCAGCCGGGAGATTCCGTCAAGGTGGCCGTTCGTGCTGGAGACATCCTGCTAGCGACGGAAATGCCGCGATTCCTCAGCGCGCGAAATATTCTGGCCGGTGCGGTGGAATCCCTGGAATTGCGGGGCACTCTGGTGGTTGTAAATGTGAATGCCGGCGTGCGTTTCGTTGTCCACGTAACGCCCGGCGCCGCTCGGTCACTGCAACTGGCTCCCGGCCTCATCGTGTGGCTAATACTCAAAACGCACTCCTGCCACATCATTTGTTCCTAGCTTCCTGTTTTTGCTTGTCTGACTTATTCGGCGCCTACTCGGCCGTAATCACCAGCGCGCTGCAAGGCTTTTTCCCCGATCGCGAATATCCGTGTGGCAATCGCGAATCGAAGTACAGTGAATCCCCTGCATCAAAAAACTCAACATTAGAGCCGACTTTTAGCGCCAGCTTGCCCTTCAGCACGTAGATAAATTCCACGCCGGAATGTTGATGCAGTCGGATCCTATCGGTAGCAATTTCACAAAAATCCGCGAGGTACGCGTTGAACTTCCGGTCCGTCGCCAGAAAATCAAGCGATTCAAACTCAAAGGCAACATCATCCATACCCGGTACTTCTGGAAAACGCAAACGGTCTTTCTTGCGCGCGACCGCAAACGTGTGGCGCTGCTTCTCATCCCTGAAAAAATGATCCAGTCCCACGCTAAACACCAGCGCAATCCGCGAGAGTGTCGGCAAGGTTGGGTACAACTTGCCATGTTCGAGTTTTGACAGCAGCGCCGGGGACAGGCCGGTGTGTTTGCTCAGCTCCACTAATCCCATCTTGCGTCGCAGCCGCAGGTGCTTCAGCTTGTCTCCCACCTGATACCGGTCTAGCGTCTCTTTCAAGTGCTGCGATATCATCAAATTCTCCCTTGTCCCCAAAGGAAACAATCACACACCATTTTTTACGGCGAGGATAACACGGCCAATGTTGTGGGGGACGACTATTTTTTCCTCACTGTAAATACCATTTGACTGTAGGTTGATCGCCTTCCGTGATTCCAGTATCGCCTTGCTCCCTCCTGATTGCCCCCTACGTCTCCCTCTCTGCTAGTATCACTCCTAGGCTGGTCGCGAGGGTTCGAGTGCTCGAGAAAACTTCCAAACGCAAAATCGTCGGCAAATCGGTGCGTCCGCATCACTCACCTCGCCCCCCGCTCTTGAAAACCAAAAGCAAATCGGGCACGCGTCTCGAAGAAGTTCTGCGCAGTGCCGCCAACATTTTTTTCGCTAAGGGATTTCACGCCACCAGCATCGAAGATGTCGCACGTGATGTAGGCATGCTCAAGGGCTCCCTGTACTACTACATCAAGTCCAAAGACGACTTGTTGTTTCAGTTGCTGCTTGCTGGGATTGAAGACGGTGACGCCTTCATCGCCAAACAGATTGATCCTAACGGCGATCCCGTCGAGCAGCTTGAGCGTGCCATCCGCGCACAAATCGATTACATCATCCAGAACAAAGTGCAGTTCGGCTTGTTTCTGCATGAATTCGATTCGCTGCCCGGAAAGCGGCAGCACAAACTGACCGCGGTCATGTCCCGCTACAATAGCCGCTTTGTCGAACTTGTTCAGAAAGGCCAGAAACAGAGAAAACTGATGGAAGGCGAACCGCGGATCATCGTCAACGGTATGCTCGGCATGTGCAATTGGCTGTACCGCTGGTATGACACCGATCATGTTTCCGATCCTGAGCAGATCAAACAAGCATTTGTAGAGATGATTTTCCGCGGCATCCGGAAGACCTAGCTTGTTAAGCCTTTGGCAATTCACCAGGGTTGCACAAACTGTCCATGTCGGGAACAATCTACAGGTAATTCCAATTCAGCGAATTCGAGTGCTCGATGACAAACAAAATTGTGGATAGTCTGGACGCGGCTGTCGCGGATATTGGAGATGGCGCACGTATTATGTTTGGCGGATTTGGTGGTGCTGGATTTCCCAACAATCTGATTCAGGCGCTCTCTCGCAAAGGCCTAAAAAATATCACCGCCATCAGCAATAACTGCGGTACCCGTGAAGGCGAACTCGGCATCATGTTTAAGCATGGCCAGGTCAGCCACGTGATCGCTTCTTTTCCCGGACCGCACTCGAATTATTTTCAGGATCGCTACGCCAAAGGCGAAGTTACCTGCGAACTGGTGCCACAAGGGATTCTTTGCGAACGCATGCGTGCGGCCGCGGCGGGTTTGCTTGGTTTTTACAGTCCGGTGGGCGTAGGCACCGAAGTTGCCAACGGAAAAGAACAGCGCGTCATTGACGGCAAGCGCTGCATTCTCGAAAAACCGATTCATGCGGATTTCGCTTTGATCAAGGCACAAAAAGCGGATGAACTTGGAAATCTCACGTACCGATTGGCGGCGCGAAACTTTAATCCCATCATGGCCATGGCCGCGAAAATCACCATCGTGGAAGCGGAAGAAATTGTGCCGCTCGGCGACATTGAGCCTGAAAATGTAATCACTCCAGCAATATTTGTGCATCGCATCGTGCACGCGAAAGGACTGCGTTATGCCGGATAAACCACGTCTCACGCGCGAACGGATTGCGCAACGCGCCGCGCAGGAATTGACGGAAGGGGCGTTCGTCAATCTTGGCTGGGGAATTCCCAATCTGATTGCGGATTATCTGCCCCATGGGCTGACCGTTTATTTTCACAGTGAAAACGGAATCCTCGGAATGGGACGCCGTGCCAAAGCAGGCGAAGAAGATTATGATTTGGTTGACGCGATGAAAGTTCCCGTCACCCTGATTCCCGGCGCGTCCTTTTTTCATCAAGCCGATGCGCATCTGATGACGCGCGGCGGTCACCTGGATTTCGCGGTGCTTGGCGGATTCCAGGTTTCCGAAAAAGGAGATCTTTCCAATTGGAAAATCCCCGGTTCCAAAGGGAGCGGCGGAATAGGCGGGGCCATGGACATCGCTACCGGCACAGAGAACCTGATCGTGTGCATGGAACACAATGCCAAAGATGGTTCGCCGAAAATTGTAAAGCAGTGCACCTATCCGCTGACGGCCGTGGAGTGCGTGAAAACGGTGGTGACGGACCTCGCGGTGATCGACGTGACTCCCGAATGTTTGGTGTTGCGTGAAGTTGCGCCCGGATGGACGGCGGACGAAGTGCAAAAACTTACCGAAGCGAAATTAGTTGTTCGCGGCAGAGTGCCTGAAATGATGTTGGTCTGAAACGAAAACCGAGATCAGCGATCAGGCAACAAGAAGAAATCTACATCCGTGCCGCCACGCGCGCCAGGATGTGCTCGTCGGGCGTGCAAATTATGAGTACCAGACTGTCGGTGAGCGGAACGCCCAGACTGGGTATGTCGAAGTCAAACCACCATTCATAGAGCACGGGCGAATGTTCGTTCACTTCTCCGGGGAACGCCGGAATCGGCCGGTGTTCCACTTTGTTCATCACAATTTCGCGCGCCGGACGCATCTCCATTCCGCGCTTCCACCAGAAGCGGATGCGGAATTGGCTAATGATTGCCTTCGTGAGATAGGTGCGCGTGCCTGCCTGTTGCAGACCGTAGCCGCACGGAAAATCGTACAGAACGAAATTCAAATGCATCTTGTCGGGGAATTCCGTGATGATGTCGTTGCCGCGCCGAAACAGCGTACCGCCGCTGGCATCGACGCGGCGAAGATTGGTGAAAAAGTTGCCCGAGGTCAGTCGTCCGGTCAGGCGGAAGCACGGGCCATCGGGAACATTTCCGTCAGTGACCATTTGCACGCCGCCATCGTAATTCCAAACGGTTTTCTCGCGCGGGGGATTGGCCCAACCGGAGGTCGACGGTGCGGCAAGGAAAAGCAGGCAGCCAAGCGAGAGACCGAAAATAGAGCGGCGAAGCATAAAATACCCGGCTACGGCGATTTTACTACCGGGGGCTTGGCGAGGAGAAGAAAGGAAATGCCGTAGGCGGAGCATACGGTCTGTCCGTCCTTGGGCAGGGTGCAGGATCCTTTACCAGCGCGAACTTCGGCGAAGGCTTTCACCAGAGTTGCCAGGACCGATGGCTGCGCATAGGGAATGTTGTGCGCGCCGAGCACCAGTTTTATCTGCGTGGCCAGAACGGCGAGTCGCTGGATGCTGGCGGCGTAGGCGTCGAAATCGGTTTCTGGACGATAGAGCCAGATAGGCGCGGGATAGTACGTGTCTCCGGTAAATAGCAGGCCGTTGGCGCGATCGAGAAGCGAGATAGCGTCGGGCGTGTGACCGGGAGTGGACAGAACTTCGATAGTGCGGCCGCCGAGATCAATTCTTTCGCCGTCATGCGTAGTGCGGGAAATCTTCCAGGGCTTCGTGACGTAGGATTTCGGGTCGAAACTCTTGGGCAGCTCACCGCAGACTTCACCGGGCGCGATTTCGGCTTGCGCATCTTCGCGGGAACCCTTGGCGTTGGTGCGCGTAAAATCGGTGTCCATGCCAAGGACGGTATCGAACTCCCAGTTGCCCCCGACGTGGTCATCGTGCGTGTGCGAATTGAGAGTGAGGATAGGCAGTTCGGTGAGTTCGGTGACAACTTTCTTGACGTCGCTGATGCCCATGCCAGTATCGAAAAGAATCGCCTTGTCGCTGCCGAGGATTAGATAACCAATAGTTTCTTCCGATTGATGCGGTTCGTAAATAGCAAACACGCCCGGCACCACTCGGTACACCTCAAACCAGGGATCCCTGATCTTCACGCTTTCAAGCGATTTGTATTCCGGCCGCGGCAATGGCTTGCACCAATCTGGTTTTTCAGTTTGTGCTGACGCAGCAAGAGCCGGGAAACCTGACGCAGAAACCCAGAGGGCGCAAAGAAATATGACAATGTGAGGTACGGGCGAGATTGCAGGAAGAGGTTTCATCAGTGGATGGGCTCGAGAATCTCAATCACATCGCCGGTCATGTCGGGTGGGGCTTCGTTGTGCCGGAAGCCCGTCAAAGACTTTGCAAGTTCCAATGCTACGTCAACCAGGCAATCAAGGTCCGCTGCTTTTCCATCATCCGTGAATTGCACGACGACCTTTTTTCTGTGAATTGTCCCCAATGCATCGTTTTCTATCAAAATGTCCGATAGCAGACAGAGCCGAGCTTCACCAATTTTAGCGCGGCGCGTTGGCGAGGAGTCATCATCGAACACCACGTCATTTTTCGCCAATCCCAAGGCAGAGAGTGTCTTTATTTCAGAAGCCCGGGTAGGCTGAATGTGGACTCCTGATTTTTGCGCGAGTTGTTCGACGGGGTGCATAGCTTTCTAGGGATGAGTCATGTCTTCGGGCTTCACCAGTTTGTCGAATTCTTCGGGAGTGAGGTGGCCGAGTTGCATGGCGGCTTCCTTGAGGCTGATATGTTGCTGGTGCGCGGTATGAGCGACTTTGGCGGCGTTGTCGTAGCCGATTCGCGGAGCGAGGGCGGTGACCAGCATCAGTGAATTTTTCACGTAGTGCTCAATTGTCTTCAGGTTGAGTTCGATGCCGACTACGCAATGATCGACGAAGCTGTTCATGGCGTCGGCGAGCAGTTCCACCGAGTGCAGATAATTGAAGATCATCACCGGTTTGTAGACGTTAAGTTCGAAATTGCCCTGAGAACCCGCGAAGCCGATAGCGGCGTCGTTTCCCATGACTTGCACGGCGACCATGGTGAGGGCTTCGCACTGTGTGGGATTTACTTTGCCGGGCATGATGGAAGAACCGGGTTCATTTTCGGGGAGCGCGAGTTCGCCTAGACCGCAGCGCGGACCGGAGCCCAGCCAGCGGACGTCGTTCGCAATCTTCATCAGCGAAGCAGCGAGAGTCTTCAGTGCGCCGCTTGCAAACACGATTTCGTCGTGTGCGGAAAGGCTGGCGAACTTGTTGGGATGCGAGCGGAAGGGAAGGCCGGTGAGTTCGGCAATTTTCTTGGCGGCGCGTTCGGCAAATTCGGGATGCGCGTTCAGTCCAGTGCCGACGGCAGTCCCGCCGATGGCCAGATCTAGCAGACCATCAAGAGCTACGGCGATGCGCGTGCCATCGCGATCGAGCAAGCTGACCCAGCCGGAAAATTCCTGGCCGACGGTGAGCGGTGTAGCGTCCTGCAGATGGGTACGGCCGATTTTGACCACTCCCATAAATTCGCGGGCTTTGGCGTCGAGCGCGTCCCTCAGTTTTTTCACCGCGGGCAGCAGGCGGCGTGAAGTTTCTGTAGCAGCGGCGATGTGCATGGCAGCGGGAAACGTGTCATTCGAGGATTGCGACATGTTGACGTCGTCGTTGGGATGAATGGGCTTTTTGCTGCCCATCTCTCCGCCGGCTATCTGGATGGCGCGGTTGGAGATAACTTCGTTGACATTCATGTTGGTCTGGGTACCGCTGCCGGTCTGCCAGATGCGCAACGGAAAATGATCGTGGAGCTTGCCGGAGATGACTTCGTCGGCGGATTGCGTGATGAGATTGGCTTTTTCTTCAGAAAGTTTTCCGAGCTCGCGATTGACGAGCGCAGCAGCCTTCTTGAGGATGCCGAAAGAACGGATCAGCTCGGGCGGCATGGTGTCTTTGCCAATGGCGAAATGGATCAGCGAGCGGGCGGTTTGCGCACCGTAGTAGCGATCCATGGGGACATCGATCTTGCCCATACTGTCGGATTCGGTGCGGGTGGGAACAGACTTGGCGAATTGCGTGGCTTCAGACATGTAGAGGCTCCTCGGAGCGAACGGGAAGATTGTAACAGGGATGGATTGACAGGCGCTCGAGGAGTGGGGAGCGGACACTCGAGACTTGAAAGTTGGAACTTGCCGCTTCGAACGGGAGCGCTCCCGGGTAATCGCGGTGAATGGAGTCCATCGAAAGGGGTTGCGAGTGTGCGTGCGCAGAAAAAGGTGATTCAACGAGGTTTAGAAGGTGCTTGTTTTGGCAGAGATGTGGGGGAGAATTGCGCGTAGTCGGGGGTATTTGAATCGCTTTGGACAGTTCCTGGGCAGCTTTAGCGCCGTTAGCCTGATTGATCGATTGTTGTTTGAGTTTGATGGAAAGAGTCCTGGAGGTGGGGATTGGGAAGGATCGGAGATTCAGCGAACCGGTCTCTAGACCGGCCACTACTTAGGCAAAGGCGAGCTTTCCTCCGGTCAGATCTAGTCACCGCACCCGGAGAGGGGCAAGGTGCGGCACCCGGTTGATTTCATCCATCTCGATGGTTGCGTTGGGTGCCTCCATCCTTCGACTGCACGACCCGGTGCGCCAACTGCCAGCGCCATCTTGGCAATCAGGAGACTGGTGCGCTGAACTGCAGGGTGATGGCGTAGTTGGCGACTAGGCCTATCGGCAAGGTGATCTTCACGTCAGGGCCTTGTTGAGACCAGGTTAGCGGGTCTGGGTGACCTAGCAGAAAGATTCTTGAGTTTGCTCTGGGAGTCATGGATTTTAGAGTGAAACTTGTTGTTTTGGGAACGCCTAGGAGGATGGCGTAGACGCTGGATTCTTTTTTGGTGAAGCGGACGGGAATATTTTCGGCGGTGGTGCCTTCCGCATGGGTCCAGGGACGGGTAGCGTAGATGGCTTCGCCGTTGATGCGGAGCCAATCGCCCAGGGCTTTGAGGCGCTCCATTTGGACGGCGGGGATGGTGCCATCGGCTTCAGGACCTACGTCGAGGAGAAGATTGCCGTTTTTGCTTACGATATCGACCAAAAGATAGATCAGTTCGGCTGGCGAAATGGTTTCTTGTTCGCCTTCGGCCCGGTTATAGCCGAAGGAACGGCCCAGGCCGCGGCACTCTTCCCATTTGTGGGGATTGATTTTGGTTAGGGTTTCATATTCCGGTGAAGTGAAGTCGTGGTGTCTGACGCCGAAGCGGTCGTCGATGACGCCATCGGGAACGGTTGCGTAGTATTCGACCATTAATTCGAGGGGATGGCCGGATTTGGGATAGTTGATGTCGTTCCAGAGGACCGCTGGTTTGTAGAGTTCGATCAATTCGCGAAGGTGGGAGTCGGCGTATTTGCCGTAGGCTTCACTTTGCGGTTGAACGGTTTGGTAATCGGCGGCGACGCGAATGGGCCCAGGAACGAAAGTCCAGTCATAGCCACCGGAATAGTAGAGGCCCATGTGTAGGCCTTGTTTGCGGACGGCGGCGGTGAGCTCACCGACGATATCGCGGGAGGCGTGCTGGCGATCGGCGGGAAGCGTAGGATTGGGAATTTTACTGGGCCAGAGGGTGAAGCCTTCGTGGTGCTTGCTGGTGAGGACTACGTATTTGGCTCCGGCTGCGCGGAAAATTTCTGCCCATTGATCGGGGTTCCACTTTTTGATTTCTGCATTGAAGATGGGAGCGAAATTATAGTAGTCGTAGTTGGCTCCGTATTTTTCCTGGTGATATTTCTGGGTGGGAGAGCCGTCGATGCGCATCGTGTTGTAGTACCACTCGGCGTAGGGATTGTTGGTGATGTAGTCGGGCGAAGAGAAATCGTGATTGGGATGGAGGAGAGGTGCCCAACCAGGGACGGAGTAGAGTCCCCAGTGAATGAAGATGCCGAGTTTGGCGTCGTTGTACCAGTCGGGAAGGGGATGACGGTCGAGCGATTCGACGGTGGGTTGGTAGGTTCGTGGGGAGCACGCCGGAATAGCGAGGATGAGCAGAACAGCAAGAAGTCGGATGCGGCGAGAAATCATTGGGACCTCCGGGATGTTGATAGGAGGATAGGTCAAAAGTTATGGAGAGAAAAGGATGGAAGGGAATTGCGTGAGGTTGCCTCTAATCCCGCACCCGGAAGTGGCAAGGGTGCGTTATCCGATCGCGCCTGGCCCAGCCATCCCTGTGGGGTTACTTGGTTACCACCATCCTTCGACTGTGCGACCGACAAGGCGAATCGCAACGCGAACAAAAGGCGGGTCGTTCTTCTCAGGATGACACCTGAAATTCCATTGCCGGGGCTGAAGCCCGCACCTTCATAACCGAAAGGCGCCAATCAGGAGATTGGCGCTCCTGACAGCTAGGGAAAGCGGGTAAGGTATAATTTAAGGCTGGGGGAAACGGGTAAAGATGGGTCAGCTTAGAGGGAAGGGGAAGGCGTCGGCGGAAGTGCTGCGGCGCCGAGCGGCGCGGTTCCGGCGGACGCGCGCGCGCGAGCTATGGATGATTGGCAAGGCGCTGGCTTCGAAGCAGCACCCAATCCTGGTGCACGTCATTCCCATGCGGCGGTGCAACCTGGATTGCACGTACTGTAATGAGTTTGACGATACGTCGGCGCCAGTGCCGCTCGAGGAAATGAACAAGCGCCTCGATATTCTGGCGGGGATGGGAACGACGATTATCACAATCAGCGGCGGCGAACCGCTGATGCATCCAGAGTTAGACGAAATTATCAAGCACATCCGGAACCGCAGGATGATTGCTGGACTCATCACCAACGGATTTTTTCTTGGGAAGGAACGGATTTTACGGCTGAACGATGCGGGGCTGGAGCACCTGCAGATCAGTATCGATAATGCCGTACCAGATGAAGTGTCGAAGAAAAGTTTAAAGTCGCTGGACGGGCGGCTGGAGATGCTCTCGGAGTGGGCGGAGTTTCAGGTGAACATCAACTCCGTGCTGGGGAGTGGCGTGAAGAATTCAGAAGATGCGCTGAAGATTGCGCATCGCGCGTTGGAATTGGGATTTACGAGCACGGTGGGGATTATTCACGACCACGACGGGCAGTTGAAGCCATTGGGCGAACGGGATCAGCAAATTTTTGAAGAAATTATGATGCTGGGAAAGCGGTCGTATTCGCGGTTCAATGAGTTTCAGCACAATGTGGCTCGGGGGCGGGAACACGATTGGAAATGCCGCGCGGGATCACGGTATTTGTACATTTGCGAGAACGGGCTGGTGCACTGGTGCTCGCAGCAGCGTGGATATCCGGGGATTCCGCTAGCCGAGTATACGGACCAGATGCGCCACCGGCAGTATTACACGCACAAGGGGTGCGCTGCGAAATGCACGGTGTCTTGCGTGCAACAGGTGGGAATCTTGGATAATTGGCGAGCGCCGCAGACGTTGCAGCCAGAGATTGTGGCGGCAAAGAGCGATCTGGTGCAGATTGCGAAATAGGGTGGACGACCAGAAACACAAGTAAACTCAGGGAAAATTGAAAATCTAGCGGATCTGACTGGTTAGCAACGCAGCACCTATACGCGGATAACACCCGGGCACGGTCAGGAGTGAGTTCGCCACCAGGTCCGTTGGCCTAGCTCGAGCCCGGCACCCACGCAACGCAAATCAGGGAGTCACTACTTTTTTGGAACATGTGGGCGGGGTGTGCGTTGACGGTGGGGGTATGGTCTTAAAGAATAGGGACATGGCTAACCCGGCTATCGAGATAGAAAATCTTACAAAGGAATACCCCTACGGATTCTTGCACCTGAAAAAGCGGTTGAGCCTGGAAGGCCTGACGCTGCAGGTGGAGAGCGGGGAAGTGTTCGGATTTTTGGGGCCGAATGGGGCTGGAAAATCCACGACGATCAAGTGCCTGATGCGGCTGATTTTTCCGACGAAGGGTACGGCGCGGATTTTGGGGAAGTCGATCGAAGATGTATCGATGCACAAAGATATCGGGTACCTGCCGGAGCAGCCGTATTTTTACGATTACTTGACGGCGGCGGAAGTGCTGGATTATTTCGCAAGGTTCCACGGATTGACGGCCAACGACCGGCGCGAGCGCGTACAGAAGATGTTGAAGAAGGTGGGGCTCGATAGCGCGAAAAAAATTCAGTTGCGGAAATATTCGAAGGGAATGCTGCAAAGAGTGGGACTTGCACAGGCGATTCTCCATGATCCGAAGGTGGTGGTGTTGGACGAGCCGATGTCGGGGCTGGACCCGCTCGGGCGGCGGGAGGTGCGGGACATTATTCTCGAACTCAAACGCGCCGGGAAGACGGTGCTGTTTTCCACGCACATCTTGCCAGACGCGGAAATGTTGTGCGACCGAGTGGGAGTGATTGTCGGGGGGAAGTTGCGCGGCGTGGGATCTCCGGAGGCGTTGGTGGGAATCCAGTCGCAGGGTGTGGAGATTTTGTTCGAACTGGGCGCGGAGGGGAAAAAGCCGACACTTCTGACGCGAGCGACACAGACCGGCGACCGATACAGGGTGCAGTTGAATGAAGAAGAATTATACGGAGCGATTGAGGAATTGAAGCAGGCGGGAGCACGGATCCTGACTGTGGCGCAGATCAAGGCGACGCTGGAAGAATTCTTCCTGGGTCTGGTGGAAGAGGATCGGGTGCAAGCGGCGGCGGTTGAGGTGCACGGGAAATGAAAAACGTGTTGACGGTGGCGGCGAACACATTTCGGGAAGCCGTGCGCGACCGCGTGCTGTACAACCTGGTATTTTTTGCGTTGCTGATGATGGTGGCGGCAATTCTGGTGGGACAGATTTCCATCGACATCGAGAAGAGTGTGATGATCAGCCTGGGGTTGACGGCGATTTCGGTGATTGGATTGTTCATCGCGGTATTCATCGGTGTGGGGCTGGTGTCGAAGGAGATGGACAAGCGGACTCTGTATGCGTTGTTGGCAAAACCGCTCAGCCGATGGGAATTCTTGCTGGGAAAATTTGTTGGGCTGCTGATGACGCTGACGGTGAATACGGCGGCCATGGCGCTGGGATTGTATGCGGCCTTGTGGGTGGTAAAGCATCCGCTGGAAGGAGCGGATGGATATGTGCTGGTGGCGGTGTACCTGATTTTGCTGAAGCTCGGGCTGGTCGTGGCGCTGGCTCTGATGTTCTCGTGCTTCACGACGCCGTTTCTGGCCATATTGTTCACGACGGGGATATATGTGGCGGGTGTATTCGCGGCGGATTTGCGGGCGATGAAGATGGTGGAGATGGACCAGGGAACCACTTTGTTGCTACACGCAATTTCGTATGTGTTGCCGAATTTTGAGAATTTCAACGTGATGGGAGCTGTGGCGCATGGGCGAGGCGTGCCGGCATCACTGGTGGGGAACGCGACTCTGTATTCGCTGGTGTATGCGGCGTTCGTATTGTCGCTGGCGGCGGTGGTATTTTCCAGGCGGAATCTGAAATGAAGAACCGGGTCGCGATTGGAGTCACGCTCGGCGTCCTGACTATTTTGGGAATTCTGGGAGTGTGGAAGCTTCAGACAACAATTGATGCGGAAAGAGAGTCGCTACACCTGGAGAGCGAGGATTTGATGCTCCGCTCTGGGAATATGGTGAAGCGAATGAGTCTGGAGTATGCGCCGTTGATGGCTGCGATTTACTGGACGCGCGCGGTGCAATACTTTGGAGAGAAACATCATCTTCACGATCAGAATCTGGAATTGTTGTGGCCGCTTCTGGATGTGACGACAACGCTCGATCCGGAATTGGTGCCAGCGTACCGTTCGGGATCGATTTTTCTGAGTGATTCGCCACCGCGGGGAGCGGGGCAACCGGACCGGGCAGTGCAGCTGCTCGAGCGCGGAATCAAGGCGAATCCGGGACAGTGGCGGCTTTATCAGGATTTGGGAAACGTCTATTACTTCGACAAGAAAGACTATGCGAAGGCTTCCGAGGCGTTCGCGACGGGAGGAAACCTTCCCGGGGCGATGATTTGGATGAAGTCGATGGCTGCAAAAATCGCGAGCGAGGGGGAGTCGCTGGAGACCTCGTTTTTTCTGTGGAAACAGGTGTATGACGCTGCAAAAGAACCTCAGACCAAAGACAATGCTGAACTGCATTTGCGGTTGCTGCGATCGCAGATGGATTGCCGGGAACTCGATCGGTTGCTCGACGAATATGAAAAGCGTACGGCAAGCCCGGCGAGCAAGCTTGGGGATTTAGTGCAGGCAGGCATGCTTCCGGGGGTGCCGAAAGACTCTAGGGGGTTTCCGTATGTGCTGGGCCAAGATGGAAAAGCAAAATTGAATCCGAAGAGTCCGCTTGCGGATCCATGGGATACGAAGAAGAAGTAGAGCGAAAGCGTCAGATCACACGACCAGGCCATTGACCGGTTGAGGATCTCGAGGTTGATCAGAATCGGGCTACGACACGACAATCACTCATTATTTTTTGATGAACAGAGTGTTGGGAAGAATTTGTGTTTGCGCATCGCTTGCGAACGTTGTGTACAGAGAACCCCGAAGAGTGTACTGCCGCGCCCGGAACAACTGCGAACGGGTTTTGCATTGTGCGGTGATGAGCTGCTGCAATGCGGTACCCCTACAAGAACATTGACGAAAGCACGGCAGAGCCGCCGGGCCCGGTCATTCGGGAACGCAGAGAAGGGTCATATGGGGATCGATGATGAGTTTTCGAGGATCGACGGTAGAAGTGAAGGAGAAATGAGTCTCGTCAGCGACGGCTACAACCGTGCCGAGAAAAACGGTTTTGCCCACGCCAGCGCTGACATAGAGAGGCACGGGCGCGATGAAGGAACGAGGAACGCCGGACTGGTGTAGCGTGCCACGCACCTGAAAACCCTTTTCCGTGCGGCGAGAAGTGAACTCCACCTTGTAGCGCGGGATGCCGGTACCTCGAACGTACTGTTCGAAAAACCAATCCATGGAGCGGCCGCCTTCGAGATCCATCTTGGAACTCATGACGGCCTCGACTTCGCGTTGCAGCTGCTCTGTGCTCAAGGCAGATTGCGCATATTTGGCGCTTAGCGAGCGGAGCAGGGAGATGAAACGCGCATCGGGATTGGCGGTGTTAGGCTGACGCAACATTTCGCGAAGCATGTGAAAAACCCAGGCGCCTTTGGAGTAAATGATGACGTCATACGCTTCTGGAGATTTGGAAGAAGCCAGGCGCGAGCCCATGGTCAGCGGACCGACATCGGCAGGAGCGATATCCTCGCCCGGGGCTTTCGTGGTGAGACGCTTGCGGTAACGCTCGAGCCATGCATGAAGGGCATGGTCAGAATTTTTCTGTGAATCCGCAAAAAGCAGGGCAAGATAGGCAGCGATGGATTCGTCGATCCACTGATCGCGGTAGCTGGACCAACCAACGACATTTCCCCACCACTGATGAGCGACTTCATGAAAGGGTACGATGTCTGTAAATTGTTCCTGGCCGGTGGGATTGAGGCCGGCGCGCTGCTGAATTTCATGGGGGAGAAACGAAAAAGTGGATAGATAGAGAAGGCCGGGCCAGCCCTGACCAAACGTGCCGGGAATCTGAGAGACACTAAGGCGACGAAAAGGGAACGGACCGCCGTATTGCTCATAAAAGCGGATGGAAGAATCGATATCGCGAGCAATCTGTTTTAAGGCGTCAGCGGGACTGGGTGTAGTTCCCAGCAGGGATGCGCGCGTAGAGAGATATCCCGCTTCACTCGGCGCCAGACGAAGGCTGGGATCGAGCTCGGAGGGCGTTTGCGGGGACAGCCGGCTGAGGATGGATTGTTCGAGCTGACGATTAGCGTAGACGTCGATGGAACGATCGCCGGAGGAAAGCGAAGTAACGGCGTATTCGCCAAGATTGAAGCCCGCTTCTGAGACAAGCTGAGGGGTGGTCCAGCGCGCAACACGGTACTCACCATCTTCGTGTTCATCGGATTTGTCGCCGGTGGCAACCAGACGAAGGTGTTTTGGCCAGCGGATGGTGAGGTCGTAGAGGGTGAAATCCGCCGCGTCACCAAAATGGGGATACCAGCTTTCCCTGGCGCCGACAAAAAGAACGCCATTCCCGGCATTGCCGATGACGTTGCCGCGGTACCGAAAGTTGAGGGTGATGGATTGGCCGGGAGCAGGAACTTTTGGAAGGAATACGCAAAGGATGTCGTCGCCGCGAGTGCGGAGTTGCTGCTCTGTGAGGCCTTCATTCTGGAAAAACTGCAGAGCCTCACCGTTGTCGAGAGAGACGCTTTCAACTTTGAGGGCGCGGGCGAGCGCGATAAAAAGAAGCTGTTCATTGCCGGTGATGGCGCGGAAATCAACAGTAGCGCGGCCATCGAGAGAGAAATCCGGATGAATGGTGGTGTCGATGCGATAGTGCGTGACATGAAACGGAAGAGAGAGGGGTTTTGTACCGGGAATGGTATAGGAAGACCAGAGGTCGTAGTAGTTGATATCTCCAGCGCGCCGGGGTTGACCTAGCAGGAAATTTTCAACGCGGGAGTTGTCGATGAGGATGTCAAAGGGACCAGTGGTTGCGCCGTCGAGACCTGCGTGGAAGAAATGACGCGGGGAGGCATAGAACTTCTCGAACAGAATGCGAAGGGAATGATTGGGATTAAGGCGCTCAAGCGGGCCCTGCCAAAGGGAGAGAAATGCCGCGTCTTTGGAGGGTGCGACGTTGGCACTTTGAAATTGGGAGAGCAGGTCCTGTGCGGTGTCATCGGTAAACCGAAAATAGCCGGAGAAAAATTGCTGGTCGAGAACCGGTGCGCCTACGAACCGGGCCAACTGTTGCTTTTCGGCGGAATCGCGCGGGAGAGCCAGGGCATGACCGACCCCCGAAAAGGCGAACCCGGTGATGCGCCCATCAAAAGGTTGGAAGAAAGCTAACTTTCCATCGGTGAAATAAAGGGTTACGTCGGGCTGATGAATTTCGATACGGTCGCTGGCGGAGATAACGTAGACGTTCTGAGGATCGAGACGAAGGGCGTTGAGCACAGCCAGAGTATCGCGGGGCGAGTCTGCGGGGACCGCTCGGAGCGGAAGAAGGGTCAGAAGCAGTACGAAGATGGAGCGAAGCCGCATGAAGGAGTGTAGTCATATTCGGCATATGGGAACAAGGGCAGCAAGAATGTGGAAAATAGCGGAAGTAAGATAAACAGATGCGGTGGACACGGAATGCACGAAAGACGGCATGGCTGGTGGCTGCGGGACTGCTGGCCTCGGGAGTAGGCCGCGCGGACAAGATCGTATTGAAGAATGGTCGAACGATTGTGGCGTACAGCGCGGTGGAGATTGGCGATCGTGTACAGTACCAGACCTCTGCCGGTGAAATGTCCGTGCCAAAATCAATTGTCGATCACATCGAAAAAGGGCTGGTGCCGATGAAGGAATCGCCGGCGGCGGTGGCGGCAAACATGAATATTGCACCACCGGAAATGGAACCGACGGCGAATACGGTGGAGATCGATAAGGCAGCGGTACATGATGGAGCGATTGACCGAGAATACATTGCGAAAGTGGAAGGGGAAGCGCGCGGGAGCGGGGAAAACGCGAATGAGCGAGCGGCGCTTGCCCATCACGCTGCGGCGCAATTTGAATTAACTCATGGTGACATGAAGCATGCGCTGGCCGATGAGCGAACGGCGCTAACCTACACACCCGATCAGCCGGTGTTGCTGATGGATGTCGCTTACCTGCATTTGCGGCAAAGCGAGTTCAAGGAATCGCTCACGTACCTCGAGAAGGCAAAGCGGGTGGCGCCAAAGAACGCGGATGTATACAAACTAACTGGCTGGGCCTATTCGGGAATGAACAAACTGGACCTAGCGGTAGCGGAATGGAAAAAAGCGCTGGAGATCCGACCGGATCCGGAAGTGTTGGCGGCATTAGAAAAGGCAGAAAAGGACAAGAAGGAAGAAGAAGACTATAAAGAAAATGAGAGCCCGCACTTTCAATTGAGGTACAACGGCGAAGCAGAACCGCCACTGGCACGGGAGGTCTTGCGGACGCTGGAAAGTCAGTATGCGCAGATCGCATCGGAACTAAACTATTCGCCGCCAGATGCGATTGGCGTGATTTTGTACACGCAGCAGGGATTCGCGGATATTACCAGGGCGCCGGGATGGGTTGGCGCGCTCAATGACGGAAGGATACGGGTACCGGTGCAGGGATTGACGGGAATGAGCAGGGAATTGTCTCGCGTGTTGCGGCACGAATTGACGCACAGCTTTGTGCAGCAAAAGACGCATGGACGTGCACCGACGTGGATACAGGAAGGCCTGGCGCAATGGATGGAAGGGAAACGGAGCGAAGAAAATGCGGCCGTGCTGGTTCAGATCTATGGAGATGGTAAAGCGGCGCCGCTGGAAAAACTGGAAGGGTCGTGGATGGGATTGCCGGAAGCTGTAGCGCGATATGCCTACGCGTGGGCGCTGGCGAATGTGGAATACATCATCCAGACACAGGGAATGGGAGATATCGACCGGATACTAGACCGATTGGCAGAGGGGCGCACGACAGAAGAGGCGGTACGGGAGGCGATGCATGATGACTATGGGGATTTGATGCAGGCGACGGCGACGTATTTGGCAAAGAATTACGGGCGGTAAGAACTTATGCAGGTCGAATGTTATAGCTTGAACGTGAAACCTCGCGAATAGTTGGCTACAAAAATCACGCCGGTCCCGTC
The DNA here is from genome assembly GCA_963741165.1 of Candidatus Acidiferrales bacterium. GTDB lineage: Bacteria > Acidobacteriota > Terriglobia > Acidiferrales > UBA7541 > Acidiferrum. Next base: position 322,141 of record CAVUHB010000013.1, read on the forward strand.
GCCCGTAGCGCGAGTCAACGGGCCTGACAAAACAGCTCCACAATTTAGGTAGTGGCAAGGAGAGCGGCGAGGAGAGCGGCGCGCTCGGGCATGGTCTTCAGGACTACGTGCTCGTGGGTGGAGTGAGCGCCATCGCCAACGGCCCCAAGGCCATCGAGCGTGGGAATACCCAGGGCAGCAGTGAAGTTTCCGTCGGATCCGCCGCCGGCAGCGGCTTCGCCGATAGAAAGGCCCATCTGCCCGGCCAAAGATTTGGCACGCGCGAAAAGCACGGCACTGTGTTTGCGTTCGAGAGGCGGTCGGTCAAATCCGCCGTGGAGTTCAAGTCTTGCGCCGCGCAGGACAGGCTTGAGAGAGTGAAGTTTCTTTTCGAGAGCGCGCATGTCGGAGATTTTCCATGCGCGAAGATCGAGCGTGGCCTTGGCTTTGTCGGCAATGACGTTAGTGCGCGAACCGCCCTCGATCATGTCGGCGTTGATGGTCACACCGAGGCGCGGGTTGTTCCATTTCTCGATGCGGCAAATCTGTGCGGCAAGTTCGTGGATGGCGTTGACGCCTTTTTCAGGCGCGAGGCCTGCGTGAGCGGCACGGCCGTGAATGATGAGTTCTGCTTCACCGACACCTTTGCGAGAGGTCTTGATCAGGCCGCGAGGCCCGAGCGAGGGTTCCAGAACGAAAACGGCATCGCTGCGACGTGCTTCGGTTTCAATGAGTTTCTGAGAAGCCTGACTCCCAACTTCCTCGTCGGAGGTCCAGAGAAAGACTATTCGTTTGTTGACGGGCAGACGCGATTCCTGCAAGGCGTCGAGCGCGAAAAGGGCTTGCACGATTCCGGCCTTCATGTCGAATGTGCCTGGACCGAAGGCTTTGCCGTTCTTTACATGAAAGGGCATGTGGGCGAGGGTGCCGGTGGAATACACAGTGTCGTAGTGGCCCAGAACCAGGAGTTGCGATTTGGGAGGGGAAGAGGTGGCGGGCCAGAGAATGCGAAGCTGATCACCGCGATGCTTCTGCTTGATAATGGTGGTGAGGGTTTTGCGATGAACCCAGAGATCGGCGAGAAAAAGGCAGCAACGATCGGTAGGCTCTTTTTCGAAGCTCGGCGATTCACGGAGAGTGAGTTCGCGAAGAGCGTCGAGCATCTGCGGAAGGCGAGGGCGTAGGAGTTGCAGAAAGAATTTGGGGAGAGTTGAGTGCGCCGGCATGACGGGACGATGGTAACAACGGAAGCAACGCGCAGCAACTCAGAGAAGCGTTGAGTTGGGCATGAATCCGGGCGAATTACGGTTTGAAACCAAAATTGAGCTGATGCTGGTAAGAAGCTTCATCAAAGTGGCCCCGTGAGTCGGCGATCAGTCCTTCGGGGCTGAATTCCCAAACTTCGAAGCCGCTGATGCGAACGCGGTTGCCAGTGCCACCCGGTCCGGTGTTGGTACCGACGAGGCTCCATTGGTAAGCGGAATGATCTTCCTGGATGAGCAAGTCGTCCATGGTCAAATGGAGATCCGGGAAAGTGGACATGAAGCCGCTGGCGATTTCGGTGATGGCGGCGCGACCAACGGCTCGGGGCGAATCATTGACGCGGAGCGAGCCGGTCGGCGAGAAGAAAGTGGCGACGAGTGCGGGATCTTGGCTGCACCACGCGGAGGTGTAGCGTCGGGCAAAGTCATGGAGTTGGGAACTGTCCATATTCACTGTTCATTTCCGGAACGACGGTTGTGCGAGAAGAATAGCGCAGAAAGAGAAATGGGAAAGAAAAATCCCCACCCTCGAGAATTGCGAGAGTGCGGCGCGCAAAGAGGAAGAGGGGGACTGCATTTTGAATCCGAGTAGATCAAGAGCCGCACACCGAACGGTGCAGGAGCAGGCACCCCAATCCGTCGCGCAGTAAGAGTCATTTGAGTTCAAACCGGCGGATTGGGACCAGATAGGAATCCGCCATCGAGAACGATGGATTGACCAGTCAGGAAGGTGGCGCGGTCAGAGCACATCCACAAAACGGTTTCGGCGACTTCCATGGGCCTCCCAAAGCGGCCGAGAGGCTGGAGGCTGAGTGCCCACTTGTTGACTTCCGGTGCGCCAAAAATACGATCGGCCATGGCAGTTTCGATGATTCCGGGACTGATGGCATTTACGCGGATGCCATTTCGCCCCGTTTCCAATGCGGCCGATTTGGTCAGGCCAATTACGGCGTGCTTGCTCGCGCAGTAGGTGGCAGCGCCCGAGGCACCGATAAAACCAGCGACAGAGGACATGTTGACGATGGCACCGCTACCACCTTGTTTTAGCATTTGCTGAATTTCGAATTTGAGGCAGAGCCAGACCCCTTTGACATTGATGTCGATGGTGCGGTCCCAGTCTTCTTCGGATTGTTCAACAATGGGAATCCAGTTGCCTTCGATGCCCGCATTGTTGAAGGCGACATCCAGGCGGCCGAATTTTTCGACGGTTTTCTGGACAAGCGCACTAACTTCTTTTGACTGCGAAACGTCGGTTTTGACGAAGATGGCTTCGCCACCAGCCGCACGGATCAGGTCGATAGTTTCCTTGCCTTCGGGTTCTCGGCGCCCTGCAACCACCACTTTCGCGCCTGATTTAGCAAAAAGAATGGCGGTATCGCGGCCAATGCCGGAGGTCCCTCCGGTCACGAGCGCAACTTTATTGTGCAGTTCAGCAGTCATGCAATCTCCATGTAAAGCAAATTCTTCCCGAAGGAGTGGCAGAGTGTAGCTCTCCTTACGGTTGTCGTCAAACAAGAACACGGATGAACACGGATGAAAGTCAGGTTGGCTTTGCAGGCTCATCCCTTAAGTCCGGGACAATATTGTTTTTTAAGTGCGGGTAGTCGGAGTTGAACCGGAACTCTCTGCGGGCGGATAGAGGCGATTGAACTCCGGATCATCGCGGAGAATGGCCAGATCAGGATCGCGGCGCGCCCAAATGGAATCCTTGAAGCCCGCCTCCCACGCTTTGCGGAGGGCATCGATGGCCTCTGGCTTTCTTTTCAAGAGGCAAAAATTGCAGGCAGCATTGTAGAGAATGGAGGCTTCGTTGGCGCGCAAGGTCATGGCCAGATTCGTTTCACGCATAGAATCATCCACGCGGTTCAATTCAGCATAGTCGCCGGCAAGCAAGATGCGGGCGCGCGCGTCTTCGGGAACCTGCTTCAGGTGATTTTCAAGAGCGGCGACGCGACGGAACATAATGTTTCGGCGAGTTTCTTCTTTTCCAAGGGCGCCTAGAGAATTCATGATCGGCACGTAGACGTTATAGTCCTCGCCGCTCGCCTCCAGGGCAATCTCGACCAAGTCGCCGACTTCCTGATAGCGACCAGCGGAAAATAATGCGCGACAGAGAAGGTAGTAAGCACCCTCGCAATCTTTCTTTCGCTCGATGGCTTTTTGCACCATGCGTACGGCTTCATCGTGAAGTTCCGTGGCGTAGAGGACCCAGGCCTGGCTGACCTGAACCTCCGGCAAGTCCCAGCGGAGAGCAACAGCCTTACCGGAGGCATTTCGGGCCCGTTCCACCCAGATGGCATCGCGGCTGTAGTTGCAGTAGAACATGGCGCAGGCATTGGCGCAGGCGGCGTAAGCAAGGGCAAAGCTCGGGTCCATGGCAACGGCGTTCTCAAACATTTGTAGCGAGAACTCCAGATCTTGGCGGGTCTGGCGGCGGGCGTATCGTTTGCCCCGCAAATACAGATCGTAGGCCTGAAGATTTTCCGTTGGCTTTACGGCGAGGGCTTCAAGTTCCTGGGGCGAAAGCGTGACACGCAGGGCTTCGGCAATTTTTCTGGCGATTTCGTCCTGGACCTCAAAGACGTCTTTCATTTCGCGGTCATAGCGTTCCGACCAGACGGGAAAATCCGTGGCGGCGTCGACGAGTTGCGTTGTGATGCGCAGACGGTTTCCGGCGCGCCGCAAGCTGCCGGTTAAGACGTAGGCCACTTTGAGTTGCTGTCCGATTTGGGCGGGAGCGACCTGTTTGTCGCGAAAGGCGAGCACAGTGGGGCGCGAAAATGTATTGAGCCCGCGAATTTTGGAGAGTTCCGTGATGATGTCCTCGGTGATTCCGTCGCGCAGGTACTCGTCTTCTTTAACGCCGCTAAGATTTTCGAAATATAGTACGGCAACGGATTTCACGGCAGTCCGGGCCGTTCCCGACTTTGTCTCGGTGATCTCGGCGGTGCGTTTATTTCCGGAGTCGAGATCGCGCTTCAGACGATTCAGGTCGGTCTTGAGTTCGGTGGCAGTCTGGCACCGCATGGTGCGATCTTTTTCAAGCAGCTTGGAGAGGATTCGGCCAAAGTCCGGTGGTATAGCGGAGTTCATTTCCGAGACCGGGGCAGGGTCGCGGTTCAAGATGGCGTCAAAGACCATGGCGGAGGTCTCTCCCCTGAAAGGGAGCGCCCCCGCGGCGAGTTGGTAGAGAACAGTACCCAAAGAGAAGAGATCGGTGCGCGCGTCGACGAGTTGGCCGCGCGCCTGTTCCGGCGACATGTAGGAAACCGTACCCATGGTGGTGCCAGGGGAAGTGAGTTCAGCGTGAGCACCCAGCATGGTGTCCATGCTGGAGGGCGTGGAGCCGGACGTAGGGATTTCGGCACGTTCAATTTTAGCGAGACCGAAATCGAGAATTTTGACCTGCCCACGATCGGTGACAAAAAGATTGGCGGGCTTCATGTCCCGATGGACGATGCCCTTGGCGTGAGCGGATTCGAGAGCGTCGGCAATCTGAATGGCCATGGGCAAAAGTTTTTCCATAGGAAACGACTGCCGAGCCATCAATTGGCTGAGGGTCTGGCCCTCGAGAAGTTCCATGACCAGGAAGTGCTGCCGCTCGTGCTGCTCAATGGCGTGGATGGTGCAGATGTTTGGATGGTTGAGGGCAGAAGAGGCGCGCGCTTCCCGCTGGAAGCGCTCGATCAGCTGAGAATCCTGGGCCATCTCGGGAGGCAGGAATTTGACGGCGACGCGACGACCGAGGCGAGAGTCTTCGGCTTCGTAGACGATCCCCATCCCGCCACTGCCAATTTCGCGGGTGATTTTGTAGTGGGAAAAAACTTGTCCAACAAGCGAACGGTTCTCTGGCATGGGCAAGTGATGGTATTCCAGGGGAGTTAATGGGTCAAGCGAGGCCAAGTTCGCGTTATGTATTCATTCCATTAACCTATGACAGTGTGGAGACAAAGTAGGTGGTAGGGTCCGAGTCCGGTTGAGAAGAATGCTTTGCGGAAGGCCCGGATTGCTTATAATAGAGAGTTTGCAAGGACAGGAGGAGCGCTGCCGTTGAGCTGGAGCGGCGCAGGAACAGCAATGCAACTGGACATCAACGAAATACAAAAGTTTTTGCCACACCGCTATCCGTTTCTTCTGGTGGATCGGGTACTGGAAATGGAGCGGTTGAAGCGGATCGTAGCGATCAAGAACCTAACGATCAACGAGGCCTTTTTTCAGGGGCACTTTCCCGGCCAGCCGGTGATGCCGGGAGTGCTGATACTGGAATCGATGGCGCAGGCGGGCGGAATTCTGCTGCTGCAGGAAATACCGAATCGCGACAGCAAGTTGATGTATCTGGCTTCGATGAACAACGTGAAATTCCGGCGTCCGATCGTGCCCGGAGACCAGATGCGCGTGGAAGTGAATATCGCTGCGTGGAAAGGCGATCTCTGCAAGATTGAAGGCAAGGCTTTCGTGGATGGGAAATTGTGCACGGAAGCAAACATGATGTGCGTCATGGTGGATAGGGTCACCGCCGAAATCCCGGAAGAATGAGCGAAGTACAGCAGATTCACGCCCAAGCAGTGGTTTCGCCGGATGCGAAACTGGGAGCGGGTGTACAAGTTGGTGCGTTCGCCCTGGTTGGGGCCGGTGTGGAACTGGGGGACGGGTGCGTGCTGCATCCCCACGCGGTGGTGCACGGACCAGCAAAGTTCGGGCCACGAAATGTGTTCCACAGTTTTTGCGTCATTGGTGGCGAACCGCAGGACTACACGTTTGCGGGCGAGTTTGTGGAACTGGAAGTGGGGGAAGAAAACATATTTCGAGAGTACGTGACCATCAGCCGGGGAACGAAAAAAGGCGGTGGCGTCACGCGGATTGGGTCGAAGAATTTTTTTCTTGCCTACTCGCATGTTGGGCACGACTCTCAGGTGGGCAGTAATACGCTACTTGTGAATGGAGCGACGCTGGCCGGGCACGTGACGGTGCAGGACTTCGTGACGATCGGAGCTTTTTCGCCGGTGCACCAGTTCTGCCGGTTGGGGCGCTATGCGTACATTGGAGCGTGCACGGTAATCACGCAGGACGTTGTGCCGTTTTCGCTGATCGTGACCGAGCGGGAAACGCGGTGCTTCGGGCCGAACACCATTGGGCTGGAGCGCAAGGGATTTTCGCCCGAGCGAATAAAGAAACTGCAGCAGGCCTTCAAGCTGCTGCTGAGATCGAAAAAGAATACCTCCCAGGCTTTGGAAGAGATGCGGACACAATTGGCCGATTCGGCGGATGTCCGAGCGATGATTGAATTCACCGAAGAAGCAGAACGCGGAATCGTCAAGTAGGCAACGAATTTCATGCCAGAAATTTCACCAGCCAAAACGGGATGGGGATTGATTGCGGGAAACGGAAGATTTCCGTTTCTGGTGCTGGAAGGTGCGCGCAGCCAGGGAATTGAGATGGCGGTGATTGCCCTGAGAGAAGAAGCTTCGCCGGAACTGGAAAAGGTGGCGAAACGGTTGCACTGGGTAAGCCTGGGCGAGTTGAGTAAGGCAATTGAATTGATGCAGAGCGAGGGTGTGAAACAGGCAGTTATGGCGGGGCAGGTAAAGCACAACAAGATTTTCAGCGCCATACGACCGGACTGGAAACTGGCGAAATTGTTACTTTCATTACCGCGCAAGAATACGGATTCACTGATCGGCGCCGTAGCAAAGGTTCTGGAGGACGAAGGAATTCGATTGGTAGATTCGACAATGTTCCTGAAGCCGCTGGTATCGGAAACTGGACTGCTAACACGGCGAGCGCCAAGCGTGGAAGAAGCGGCGGACATGGAATACGGACTGCAAGTGGCGAGACAGATTGCGGGAATGGATATCGGCCAGACGGTGGTGATTTCGGATCGCGCGTGCGTTGCGGTGGAAGCAATGGAAGGCACCGACGAAACGATTGCCCGGGCGGCACGATTTGCACAGGGGAAGAATCTGGTGGTGGTGAAGGTTAGCAAGCCTGGGCAGGACATGCGCTTCGATGTACCCGTGGTGGGATTGCCCACCGTCGAAAGTATGAAGCAGGCTGGCGCGACTGCACTGGCCATCGACGCCTCCCGCACATTATTGTTCGACCGCGAAAAGCTGTTGGAATTGGCTAACGCCGCAGGGATAGCGATACAGGCGTTCCCGCCGGCGGTCGATGCGGAACTAAACAGCGATTCCAAGGGAATGAACAAAGCATGAGCGGCGGTGGGGGACGGGCAGGGGAGCCGAACAGAATTCGTGTCGCGGTGGTGGGCGCAGGGGAGTTTGGGCGAAACCACGTCCGCGTGTACGGCGAGATGCCCCGAGTGGAGCTGATGGGGATCGTCGATCAGGATCCGGAGCGCGCGGAAAAGACGGCGCAAGAATTCCACACGAAAGCGTTCCAAGGGATAGAGGAGTTGCAGGGGGAAGTGGACGCGGCCACGGTGGCCGTGCCAACAGTAGCACATGCGGAAGTGGGCTGCCGGTTGATGCAAATGGGAATCGATGTGCTGGTGGAAAAACCGATGGCCAGCACGATGGGAGAAGCGGGCCAGTTATTGGAGTCGGCGGGAAGGCACCAACGGATTTTGCAGGTGGGACACGTGGAGCGGTTCAATCCTGCCGTACTCGCAGTGGAGCCGGTGGTGAAAAGGCCGCTGTTTTTTGAAGTGCACCGGTTAGGCGTGTTTACGCCACGAAGTCTTGATGTGGACGTGATATTCGATTTGATGATTCACGATTTGGATATTTTGCTGGCGCTGGTGAAGGAAAACGTGACGGAAGTGAAAGCGGTAGGCATTCCGGTACTGACGAATAAAGTGGATATTGCGCACGCGCGATTGGAATTTGTGGGCGGAGCGGTCGCCAACGTCACGGCGAGCCGTGTATCCACGGAGCGCGTAAGGAAGATGCGATTTTTTCAGGAGCACGAATATATCTCGCTGGATTATGCAAGGCGGGACGCCCTTCGCGTGGGGGTAAAGAAGCCGGGACCTGCGCCGGAATTTGGATTTGAGAAACTGCAGGCTCCGTCGACGGAACCTTTGCGAGCGGAGTTGGAAGCGTTTGTGGATGCGGTGCGGACACGAATTGCACCGAAAACGGACGGTGCCGCAGGAAAAGCCGCACTGGAACTGGCAAGCAGGGTGCTGGAAAGCATCCGGGAACACGATGCCCGCGTCCAACCAGTAGCGCGGGCTGACCAAGAAAAAACGACATGATGATCCCAAGGATTTTGGTGCCGAATGGCGCCCGTCTATCAGATGAAAATATAGCTGCCTCGTCACGACGACGGCCATCGACCTTGGACGAGCGTACGCTGGTGCCATCGACACTGCCGATGATCAAGCTGGACGGCAAGTCCAACATCCCGACCAATTTGCCGCTGGATTCGATCGCCACGCGCGTGGTGGTGCCGCGCGACCTGAACGTAGAGCTAGTACAGAAAGAGGATGAATCGAATTTACCCGCGCAGCCGACAGAGATGGATGAGCGGGTGACCATCCCGCAGGGAGCCGCGCTGCCGGAAGAAATGCCGGCGCATTTTGAGGTTCCGGAAGACCTGGTGGCACCGGACATCATGTCGACTGGAGAAGTGAGCCTGCTGCCGCCGCCAAAGCCGGGAAAATCGCTCGAAGACCGAGCCAAGACAGGTTTTGGCGTTCTAGGCTACATCTTGTTTCTGTTGCTGCTGATTTTTGAGCCACAGATTTTTGGACCACACGTTCTAACGAAGGAACAAGAAGAAATCGGACGGCGCCAGATGACCGTGTTACTGCCGCCTGGCGCGTTGGACGCCTTGAAGCCGTCGCCACCTCCCGCGCCGCATGACGCGGTGCGAGTCGATCCTAAGGTCTTGAAGAAAGTGGCCCCGCCAATTGAGAATCCCATTCCTGCGCCGGAGCCGGTGGTACCCAAAGTGGAACCGAAGAAGGAGTTGCCTAACGCACCGCTACCGCAGCAGAACACTCCGCAACCGCAACAGACGATGAGCATGCCAGCGCCGAAGACGGACACGCCGATTCAACCGAAACTGGAAGTGCCGCAAGCGCCGACGCCGACATCCGGGTTGATTCTGCCGAAGCAATCCGCTTCGCCTGGCGGATTGATTCGCGATGCGGAACGCGCAGGGAGGATTAATTCGCCAGCACCGATTGGCGGTGGTGGACAACTGCCTTCCGGAGTGGGCGGTGGAGGCGGCGGCCGCGGGCATGGAACGGCGGCGGCGGGAATTGAGATGCTCACGGACACCGAGGGCATCGATTTCAATGACTACTTGCGGCGTGTATATTTAACCGTGCAACGAAATTGGTTTTCGGTAATGCCCGCGTCCGTGCAATTGGGCGATCAGGGAGTTGTTTCACTTCAATTCAAGATTATGAGAGACGGCTCGGTGCCGGATGGCGATCCCGCGCAAATATTCAGTTCAGGGAAAGAGCCGCTGGATCGCGCGGCGTTTTCATCGATTCGGGCCTCGAACCCATTTCAACCGCTGCCTCCGGGATTCAAAGCACCGTATATCGAATTGAGGTTTACCTATTACTACAATCTGCAGCCACCTCGGAACTGACCTCCTCACCCGCCCCGGATCGTGGCCATTTTGCTTGCTTGAGATCCTTCGAACCGATCAGAATCGGCTCTCGGGGCGGCAACTTGTTGTAGTCTGCCGTCGGCCGATCGGTTTACACTTCACTGGCATTTGCGACTGGGATTGGCGCATGAAGCTGGCACGACCTCATGAGGCTGGGAGCTTGACCTGGGATTGATAGTTCTGGCGGTGTTGATCATGCGAGCCTGGCTACTGCTGTTCTCTAAATGAAATCGCCCAAATGACCGAAGAAAAAATCTCACCGCTTGTTGCCATCCTGGGACCAACGGCATCTGGTAAATCCGCGTTGGGGGTGTGGCTTGCCCAGAAATTGGCTGGGGATGTCGTGGCCTGCGACTCGACGCAACTCTACCGTGGGTTCGATATCGGTACCGCCAAACCGACGACGGAGGAGCGCCAAGGGGTACGGCATCATTTGATTGATGTGCTGGAAGCAACCGAAGAGGCTACAGCAGGCGGATACCGTGAACGCGCGATCGAGGTGTTGAACGAATTGCGAATGAGCGAGCGGCTGCCAATTTTTACAGTGGGCACTGGGCTGTACCTGCGTGTGCTGCTAGAAGGACTGGCAGAGGTGCCGCTGCGTTCGGAACCGTTGAGGGACCGATTGCGTAGCCGCGCCAAAGGGCGAGCACCGGGATACTTGCATCGCGTGTTGAAGAGGCTCGATCCGGAAACCGCCAAGAAAATCGCAACAACGGATGAACAGAAATTGTTGCGGGCTGTGGAAGTGTGCCTATTGACGAAGAAGCCGCTCTCTGAGGTTTATCAGGGGGGGCGTAAGCCGTTGGAGGGGTGGCGGGCCATCAAGGTGGGGTTACAACCGAAGCGCGAGAAATTGTACGAGCGGGTACAGTTGCGCGCGGACGAAATGATCACACGGGGTTGGGTGGGAGAAGTCCTGAAGCTGATGGAAACTGGATTGCCACCAGAAGCGAAACCGTTTGATTTCATCGGGTACAAAGAATTGGCCGCGGTGCTAAACAGAGAGATAGAACTGGAAGTGGCGCGCGCAGCGATCCAGCAGGCAACGCGGAGATATGCGAAGCGACAGATGACGTGGTTCCGCAGGGAACAGGGCGTTCATTGGCTGACGGGGTTTGGCGGCGATCCGAAGATTCAGGAGCAAGCGCTCAGGTGGGTCCAGGAACAACTTTCAACCGATGGGCAAGCTCGCCATTAGGGCGTAGCCGCCGTCTGGGCTTGGCTATGCCCAGGAGTAACCATGTTTTGCCAGCGGCAGGGAACGTATACGCTTGCCCGTGGCGGCGAAGATCGCGTTACCCACGGCTGGAAGAACTGGAGGTAGAGACGGTTCACCCAATCCCGTTGGGGAATTATCGGTGCGCAGGAAGTGGACTTCGATTTCGGCGTGAAATTGATTCATGCGCAGCGGAGTGTATTCGTGAAAGTTGCTTTGCAGGGCGCGCCCTTTTTCGATGGTAATTTCATAACTCATCACTGAGCTTAGACCCTCAAGAACGGCGCCACGCACTTGATTCTCCGCATTGCTGGGATTGATGATCTGGCTGCCGATATCCCCGGCGACCCACACCTTGTTGATTTTCACTGCGTTTTTGGAGTCGACACTTAGCTCGACGACTTCTGCGAAATATCCTCGATGAGAAAACTGAAACGCGATGCCCATGCCGGTCCCTTTCGGCAGGGAGCCTTTGCCCCACGCGGATTTTTCGGCGACCAGGCGAACGACGCCCTGCATGCGGGCCGCGTCGAGATTGCTGGAAAACTGGTCCGGCGTCGCATCAGGCGTGGTTAGGCGCGCGAGACTCAACAGTTCGAGGCGAAACTCCACTGGGTCTTTGCCCGCTGCATGTGCCAATTCATCGGTGAATGATTGGAATACCCAGGAAAACGCGTTGCTGCGCGGCGCACGCAAGGCGAAGGTGGGAACGCCCAGTGGCATGAGGGAAGCGCCAAAATGAAAATTTGGCAGAAAAGTTCCAGGGAACTCATTGCCGGGAATATTTGCAGTAGGAGAAAACTTTTCACCTTCGCCGAAGGTGACGAAGTGATTGCGCCAGGCCACGACTTTTCCGGAAGCGTCCAATCCACCCTTGAGGAAATGAAAGCCTGCGGGACGATAGTGATCGTGTTGAAAATCGTCCTCGCGCGTCCACAAAAGCTTTACCGGCTTTCCGGCTTGTTTGGCGATGGCTGCGGCTTCGAGCATGTAGTCGTTGGTGAGGCGGCGCCCGAACCCACCACCAGCGCGCATCAGGTGCACGATGATGTCGTCGTGCGGAATGCCCAGTACTTTGGAGACTTGCATGCGGCCGGATTCCGGAGTCTGGCTTGGCGACCAGAATTCCAACTTGCCATCGTGGAAATGCGCGAGGCAATTTTCGGGCTCCATCGGTGCATGAGCCAGAAAAGGATAATCGTAGGCAGCTTCGACGATCTTTGCGGAAGATTGGAGAGCGGCCTCCGCGTCACCGTCCTTGCGCAGAGTGATGGTGGGTTCCTGCTTCGACAACTGCAGCGCACGTTGCGCGAAGCCGGTACTGCTCTGTTGCGCCGTTACGCCTTCATCCCACTTGATTTGTAGCGCTTTGCGCGCGGAGTTTGCCTGCCACCAGGTGTCGGCCAGGATGGCGACGCCACCATGCAGGCCGAGGAGTTCTGTCGTGCCGTCAATGACAAACGCCTGGCGAACTCCGGGTAGCGATTTTATTTCTTCGAGGTTGGCGCTCACAACTTTTCCCGCAAAGACCGGGCATTTTTCATAAACAGCCCACAACATTCCCGGCACGCGGAGGTCGATGCTGTAAATCTGCTGGCCTGCGACGATAGCAGGGACATCGACGCCCATCGTTGGCTTGCCAATAATCTTGTAGTTTTTTGAATCCTTCAGCGTTACGGATTTCAAATCCGGCGGCGTGAGAGTTGCAGCTCTTTGCGCGAGCGCTCCATACACCAAGGTGCGCTTTGTAGAAGTGTGAATTACGCGGCCCGAGGCTGTTTCACATTCGGATTCCGGGACCGACCACGTTTGCGCTGCAGCGGCGACAAACATCTGACGACAGGCAGCGCCCACGCGGCGGAGGGGATCCCAGTTTACGGGCGTCGAGGTGCTACCTCCGGCGCTTTGTCGACCATATTTTGTCTCGTCCAAATCGGCTTGCGCGACGCGGACGTCTTTCCAATCCACATCGAATTCCTCAGCAATAATCATCGGCAAGTGCGTTTTGACGCCCTGACCGATCTCGGGGTTCTTGGCAGTAATGGTGACAAGGCCATCGGGAGCGACACGAATGAATGCTGTGGGAAAGAAATTTGATGCAGGTGGTTGCGCAGCCGGCGCCTGTGCTGCAAGGGCGTCGGAGAAAAGCGGGAAATGACAGGCGAGCAAAAAACCGCCGCCACGGACGGAGGAAACACGCAAAAATGAACGCCTACTAATCGCTGTCGCCAGCATAAAGCCCCCCCAAAGCAATAGACTGCCTTGCTCGCAGGCAATAAGCAAGAACAAGGGTGTGACCCTGCGGTGGGCAAACCGATTTCCAGGTGGTCCGAAATTGCGCCCGGTTCAACGCACCTTTACGGCGACGTAGGTAATTGGAGTTTGTATTTCCTTGAACCAGTGAGAAACGTTTGCGGGGATGATGAGGACGTCGCCTTTGGAGACCTGACGGGATACCCCACCATTCATTGAAGAACCTCTGATCTCATCGGGAGCGGTATCTTTGCCGCCGACGGTGGTGCCACCGGTGGCAAGAATTGCGGCACCTTCGACGATGTAGAGGAGGTCTGTATCCCTGGTGTGGACCTCTACCTCGCCGGGCTTATCGCGATGCAAAAACATGGCGCGGTAGTTGCGGTCCGGATTTCCGTTGTAGAGCATTCCACCTTTGCGGGCTGTTTGCGAAACGAGTTCCTTTGAAAAAAACATTACACCCGAAGGGTCCACAATCGTGCCCGCGACCGGAACTGCCGTGACATTGTTAGTCTGGGCGGATGCCGGGGCGGCGGCTTGCAATGGCGATGTCTTGGTAGATTGCAGAGTGCCCAGCGCAAAGGCAACTACAAAAAGTAGAGCCAACGGGAAGATGTGCCTCACTGTGTTCTTCATGAGTTCTCCTGGCCTTTCCATCTAGTGTCCGGGGATGAAGGGGTTGCAAGCGCTAGCATTGTACGCCGATTCCTCGATTCTGCCGCAACCCGCACGGGATGAGGACGGAAAACTCGATCGTGACCAGGAGGCCGCTCAACCCCTGAAGGGGAAGCGCCTCGCGGTCACGATCCAGTCAGGAACTCGCACGCTCATTATCGTGGTATTGCCTTCTACTGCGAACCGAACGCGCGCCTCCCGTGCTCCGGTTGGATAAAAGGCAAGCGAACCACGATGACAGCGGGGACATCCCCGCGTGCCCGGCTAAGCTTGTCTGCGGTCTGAAAGGGAGTGTGCTCGATGCTCACCTCGCCCCAGATCTGTTCGATCGATCTTCGCGGAAAACTGTTCGACCCGAATTCCCGATCAGGGATATGAAGACACGGCTGGGCTTCGATTGAAGATGCATGGACGTATCACTTCGAGCTAAGTCGAACCTTTCGGTGTCAAATGCAAAAAGCCCAAAGCGACAGCGAGTCGATTTCAGCGTGGCATCCTCGCATGGCTGGCTGCCCCAGACACACCAGCCTTGAGCCGACAGAGCTCCGGGTGGCTTGGGAGGTTTCCGGGGACAAAAGAAGGACGTATAATCCAGTTGATGAGGCGAGATTTCCTGCCCGTGAACTGCAACCCTGCAATGAAGACTGCAGAACGCTGCGAATGAGACACAAGCATACCCACGACACATCGTTTGCGGAGCGTGTCCTTCTCGTTGGAGTGGGTTGGAAGAGGGCTGTTCGGTTTCCGGGAATGCCGACGGGCGAAGCAGGTCGCGAATCGCTGTTGGAGTTGGAAGAACTGGCGAAAAGCGCGGGTGCCGATATTGTAGGGGCGATGTTTCAGATACGAGAGGCGGCTGACCCGGCGACGCTGGTGGGGAAGGGCAAGCTGGAGGAGATTCGCGCAGAAGCCAATGCGCGGAACGCGCCCCTGATTATTTTTGATAGCGAACTGACACCGATGCAGCAACGCAATATCGAGAAGGCCACGGAGCGACGCGTGGTAGACCGCACGCAACTGATCCTCGATATTTTTGCGAAACACGCGCGAAGCCGGGAAGGGCAGTTGCAGGTGGAGTTGGCGCAACTGAACTACTTGCTGCCGCGGTTGACCGGCAAAGGCACGGAAATGTCGCGGTTGGGCGGCAAGAGCGGCGGCGGTGGATCGGGAGGCTCCGGCGGCGGAGCGGGACGCATCGGTGTACGCGGCCCCGGTGAAAAGAAATTGGAAACGGACCGGCGGCGAATTCGCGATCGTGTGAGCCGCATAAAGGAGAGCATCGAAGAGGTGCGCCAGCAGAGGGCGCTGCGGCGTGAGGCCCGCAACGCGGTGCCACTCGGAACGGTAACCCTGGTGGGTTACACAAACGCGGGAAAGTCTACGCTGTTTAATGCGCTGAGCCACGCCGAGGTGTTGGTTTCAGATCGCATGTTCGCAACGCTTGACCCGACGGTGCGGGCAATTCGACTGCCATCCAATCGGCGCATTCTGGTATCAGACACGGTTGGATTTATCCGTGCGCTGCCGAAGGGATTGATCACGGCGTTTCGCGCGACGCTGGAAGAGGTGCAGGAAGCGGCACTGCTGTTGCAAGTGAGCGACATTTCCAGCGTGCATCACGACGAACTGGATCGCGAAGTGGAGAAAATTCTGGATGAACTGGGAGTCCTCGGACGCCCACGTTTGCGGGTGCTCAACAAGGTAGATCAGCTATCTCCAGACCAGCGCGAGGCTTTCCACACGGCGTGGGCAAGGGCCGCTGCGATTGAAGAGCCACCCGTTTTCGTGTCGGCACTTACCGGCGAGGGGATCGACGAACTGCTGAGACGGGTGGAGAAGGCAATTCCCATCGATCCGATTGTGAAGTTGTCCTTGCACATGCCATTAAGCGAAGGTCGAACCTTGGCACTGATTCATGCGCTTGGACGGGTGATGCATTCCGCGGCGAACGACACGCATATCGAGCTGGAAGTGGAAGTGCCAGAGAATGTGGCGAAAAGGCTGAAGCTAAATGACTTTGTGATAAAGGAAACCTCCGGACGGGTTTCTTCGTATAGTGAAGTAAGGGAGAACTGAAATGGCTGCCTTTCTGCTGTGGTGCCTCTTGCTGATAGTGTGCTGGCCGCTGGCGTTGCTGGCATTGATTGCCTACCCGTTTGTTTGGCTTTTACTGCTGCCATTCCGCATTGTAGGTATCGCGGTACATGGAGTTTTTGACTTATTGCGAGCGATTCTACTATTGCCTGCGCGGGTTTTGCGCGGACCTCACGCGGTCTAATCTCTCCTGAAATTCGGGCAGGGTAACTCTCCGGTAACCCCACTGGATTCATCAAAATATGAATGAATCGTAGAGGAAAAACGGAGACGGCCCGGGCAGCCGCCGAGACGTTTTGCTGTGGAAAACACTGTGGAAAGCGCCGGGTTGAGGATAAGCAAGAAAGTAAGCTTTGTTATGGAGTTTGCTGCGGGTCAGGCAGATCATCTCTGCAACTTATTGAAATATATAGACATATATGAGGCTGTTGACAACTGAGTGATCACCGATCACAGGAATTGTTCAAGGGTCACCGCCGGGGTTTTGCACAGCTTTGCAGCAGCGGTGTTACGAAATAGTATCCCCATCCATCTCACCCTTCGCCCACCGACAGTAACCTCAAAGTACAGGGGAAGCTTGCGAAACTGGCCACTTCTTCGCACGTTGACGGGTACGGAAGCGGAGTCTATAGTGAGCCGAGCCCTCTAAAATAGCGTTCGAGAGCTGATGCGACCTACGTTTCTATGAATCTGGCAAACTCACTGACACTCTTGCGGATTTTCTTCGTACCGGTGCTGATCGTGGTGCTGCTGACGCGAAGTCCGAATGTGGATTTGTGGGGCTTCCCTATGCACTTCGAATTCTGGGGCGTGCTGATCCTGCTGGCCGCAGCGGCCACGGATTGGGCAGATGGTTATGTGGCACGACGGAATTCGCAGGTGACCACACTGGGCATTTTGCTGGACCCGATTGCCGACAAGTTGCTGATTTCTGCGGCGTTTATTTCACTGGTGGGCATGCATGACCAGAACGGGCGTCCGCTGGTGGCGGCTTGGATGGTGGTGATCATTATCGGCCGGGAATTTACCGTGTTGGGACTACGGAATATTGCGTCGGCGGAAGGATTTATTATTTCCGCGTCAGCGCTTGGGAAGACCAAGATGGTGTTGCAGGTTTGCGCAGTGGCGGTATTGATCGCCGGAGTGCGCCATCCCTCGCTCAAACCGATCGGGTTGATTCTCTTGTGGTTGGTGGTGGTGAGCGCTCTGGTTTCCGCGGCGCAGTATTTTCTCCGTTTCTGGAGCCAACTGGACGACCGAATCAAGCAACGGCGCAAACTGAGCATGCTGGAGACGCCGAAGAAGTCGCAGGATGCCGTTCCTCTCTGAAGCCGAAAAGCAGAAAATACTGGATCTGGCGCGCCAGAGTTTAATGCAAGCCGTGTGTCCTCATGACATTCCGGAACCAATCCCCACGGAAGGAGTTTTCGGGTTAGCGTTTGGTGTGTTTGTGTCGCTACACGTTGGCGGTAAACTGCGAGGCTGCATCGGGATGGTGGACCCGAAGGAGCCGTTGGGAATGTGCATTGCGAAATGCACCGCAAGCGCTGCGCTGCACGATCCGAGGTTTGCACCGATGCGCGCGAGTGAACTGGAGTCTACGGACATTGAAGTGTCCGTACTTTCGCCACCGCAGTTGATTCGCGCAGAGGAAATCGAAATTGGAAAGCACGGATTGCTAATCGAACAAGGAGCCCGACGGGGCCTTTTGCTGCCACAAGTGGCCACGGAGCACGGGCTGAACCGGGATGAGTTTTTGGATGAGACCTGCAGAAAGGCGGGCTTACCCCGGGGTGCATGGAGAAGCCGGGATACAAACATCTACGGATTTACGTGCGAAATTGTCGAGCGACCAGCTTGAGTGCAAAAAAAGCCCGCGCTAGGAACAAGCGCGGGCCGCAAATCCAGGCCAGGATTATTCGATTTCGACGTAATCGCCGGCATAGGCCTCAATCCGGCTGTAGGTGATGAACAGGCTGGAAGAGTTCTTGCTCGTGTTGATCACGATACCTTCGCCAAGAACTTCGCGCGGTATATCGTTCCACTCATAGCGCGTGGGAGTGCTTCCAAAACCGTAGAGCTTGTATTGATAGCCCTTGGTGTTAGGAGCGGTTTCCGCGAGCGAGCCCTGGTAGCGGAAGATGCGCAGGTAGTCGCCGACTTTTACACCCTGGGCGTTGCCTATGTTGGCATACACGATGGAATCCTTCCCGTAAAGTTGAGAGAATTCCTGGCCCACGACCAGCATGCCCACAGACTTACCGCTGACGGGAGCAAAATGATCAAACTTTACGCCGGTCCGGTACGGCGGAGAAGGCCGGTCCTGGTAAGGACGAAGAATGTCGCCGCGCTGCATGTAATCGCAAGAGAAGGTGACCTGGGCAATGGAGACATTCGGCTGCACCGTGGTAATCACCAGTTGGCCCGCGTCTTTATACACCGTACCCATGGCCTTCATGAGCTTGTCTTGCCACTTAAACCATTGAACCTTCACATCGTCGGTTACCGGGCGCACCGCGGAAAAGCGATCGCCAACGTGCATACCTTGTGCGGAACCTTTATTGACATACACATAGTCGCCCCGGGCAAAAATGACTTTGACGTTGGATTCTTCGCCGGAGACAAGCAGCGTCTCTCCCGGAATCTTTTCGTCCTGAACAAAGCTGGAGCAGTACACGGCGGTGTAATCCGGCGAAGTCGCTTCCGCCACGCGCTGCGTGGAGGACACGACTGGGCCGGAAGCGTCGGTTTGTGCAGCGGCGCCGGAGGCTGCCACCAAAAATCCTAGAGACAAGGCTGCTACATATGCGCGCATAATCGTACTCCTTGAAATCACGCCAGTAAGGGCCGTGCGGGGACTTGCACCATCGAAACTAACAAGTGCATGGGGTGGCGTCAACAAAATGGACGGGAGGCCTTTACACATTTGCAAAGGCATGCTACAAGCTTTATTTTCAATAGGTTAGGAGGTATTTTTAGGACATGTTGGTGTTTGGAAATGGATTGAGCCGAATTTGTGGGGTGGCGGCGGCTCCGACAGCGCAAGAACTGGCGAAATTGGTGCGTCTGGCGATGAAGGAAACTCCCACCGTGGAGCTCCGTTTAGACTGGTTGCGAACGGATTCTGAGCGCGAGAAATTTCTTCGTTGGCTGAAGCGCGGCAAATGGAAGGGCATCACTTTTCTGGCGACCTGCCGGAGACGCGTGGGTGGCGGCGAGCTTGCTGGAGATTTTAGGGCGGAGCTGTACTGGTTGATGAAAGCACGCGAGGCCGGATGTCAGTGGTGCGACTTGGAAGTGGAGACCCTGCGGGAGTTGCCCGAACAGTCGGTGCGAGGGTTTTCCGTGCCGGAGAAGGTGCTCCTGTCGATTCATGATTTTCGGCGGACGCCGAAGCTGCCAAGGGTCGACCGGCTGCCAGAGCGCGCAGGGGCGGACGCAATCAAGATCGCGGCCATGTCGCAAACGATTGCGGATAGCGTGCGCCTACTGAAAGTGGCGAAGAATTCGCGGCAGATTGTTGCGGTGCCAATGGGAGAGGTCGGCCTACCAGCACGTATACTGGCGCTGCGAGAGGGCAGTGCGCTTGCTTACGCGCCCGTGGCGGCCGCGACGGCGCCGGGCCAGGTGGGTTTGCGGGATTTGAAAGTACTCTATCGAACCCATCTGCTGACGCGGAAGACCGCGGTGTACGGCGTGATTGGTAATCCCATCGGGCACTCGCTTTCTCCTTTGATGCACAATACGGGATATGTAGCCGCGAACAGGGACGCCGTATTTATTCCATTCCTGGTGGAGCGATTGGAAGATTTTCTGAAGGTGATTCCGGATTTTGGTGTGCGCGGATTCGCGGTAACGATTCCGCACAAAGAATCTGTATTCCGAAAACTGGACGAGTGCGAGCTCCTGGCCGAAAATATTGGTGCCGTCAACACTGTGACGGTGCGGCGGGATGGGTCGCTCTATGGGAGCAACACGGACTACCTGGGTGTGCTGCGCGCTCTGGAGAAAAAGGTTAAGCTGCGAGGCAGCCGTGTGCTGATCTTCGGGGCGGGTGGAGGGGCACGGGCGGCGGCGTTTGCGCTAGCCCAGGCCGGGGCTCAGGTGTTTATATGTGCGAGAAGAGAAAATGCGGCACGAATATTGGCGCGTGCAGTCGAAGGCGATGCGGTAAAGCGGGCGGCACTTCGCAAATCAAGATTTGAGGTAATCGTGAACGCAACTTCCGTCGGGATGCATCCTCATGAGGAAATTTCGCCGCTTGAGGGTGCCGAGTTAAACTGTTCGCTGGTGTTTGACCTGGTCTACCGTCCTCTGCAAACGAAGCTATTGCGGATTGCCTCGGAAAAGGGAATACGGACTGTCTCGGGCGCGGAAATGTTCGTTGCTCAGGGAATTGCGCAATGGGAGTTGTGGATGAAGCGCGGCGCGCCTGAAGCCGAGATGAGGAAAGCGGTCATGCGGGTGTTGAAAGCTAGAGATAAGGCGAGCCACTAAGGGGCAGAAACCGATCGGACTCAAGGCCAAGACGATTTCATGATTCAGCCTACATTCCAGGAATTTCAGAAGCTGGCCAAGCAGGGCAACCTGATTCCTGTCTATGACGTATTCTCGGCGGACTTGCTTACGCCGGTGAGTGCATATCTGCGGGTATCGCAGGGCGCGCGCTATTCGTTCCTGCTGGAAAGTGTGGAAGGCGGCGAAAAGATTGCTCGCTATACGTTTGCCGGCGCGAATCCGGAAGAAATATTTCGATATGCGGGCGGGGCGTGCGTGCTGGAAAGTCGCGACCGGCTGATTTGGGAAGAGCGCGATCCCATCACATTCCTGCGAGCTCACATGGAAAGATTTCGCCCGGTGCGCCTGCCGGGTTTGCCACCGCTGGTGGCCGGTGCGATTGGGTATTTCAGTTACGACATGGTGCGGCTGATCGAGCGGTTGCCGAAGCGCTTGCGAGACGAGATTGGCTTGTATGACGCCATGCTGATGTTCTATCACGGCATACTGGCGTTTGATCACGTGCAGCACCGGATGTGGATTGTGCGCAATGTCTATTCCGAGGGAAAGGGTAGCCTTCGCGCGAAATATGCTGCGGCGGTAAAGGAGATTCAGCGCACCCGGAAACTGTTGGAAGAACCATCGGCTGGGGAACTCCCGCGGAAGCAACAGAAAGGCAGGCAATCGATTCCAAAGGTGGAATCAAACTTCAAGCGCAAAGAATATTTGGATGTAGTGGAGAAGGCAAAGAAATACATCCGAGCCGGGGACATTTTTCAGGTGGTGATCAGCCAGAGATTCTCGGTGAAAACAAAGGCTTCGCCGTTTTCGGTATACCGCGAACTGCGGGCTCTGAACCCTTCTCCATATCTTTTCTACCTGCAATTGAACGACGTGCACGTGGTGGGCAGTTCGCCGGAAATGCTAGTGAAAGTGCAGGGACGTGACGTTTTGTACCGGCCGATTGCGGGCACGCGGTGGCGCGGTAAGGGCGAAGCGGAAGACCAGCGACTGGAGCAGGAGATGCTCGCGAGCGAAAAGGAACGCGCCGAGCACATCATGCTGGTTGATCTGGGCAGGAACGATCTGGGAAGGGTTTGCGACTACGGCAGCGTGAAAGTGGAAAGGTTGATGACCGTGGAGCGTTACTCTCACGTGATGCATCTGGTTTCCAGTTTGCGCGGCAAACTGCGGGAGGACGTGGATTGCTTTGATGCGCTGATGGCCTGCTTCCCGGCCGGAACGGTCTCCGGAGCACCAAAAGTTCGCGCGATGGAGATCATCGAGGAGCTAGAAAAGACCCGACGCGGGATCTATGCCGGAGGAATCTTGTACCTGGATTTTGCGGGGAACCTGGATTCGTGCATCGCGCTGCGAACCATGGTCATCAAGAATGGAGTGGCCCATGTGCAGGCGGGCGGTGGCATCGTGGCGGATTCCACGGGATCGGGAGAGTTTCATGAATCCGAGAATAAAGCCAGAGCACTTTTGCGCGCGTTGGAAGTGGCCCACGTGAACGGAAGCTCCGGGACAGGGAAGCGAAAAAAGTGATTCTGCTGCTTGATAACTACGATTCGTTTACCTATAACCTGGCGCAATATCTGGGCGAATTAGGTTGCCAGCTGGAAGTGCATCGCAACGACAGAATTTCCGTGGAGGAAATTGCGCGGCGCAAGCCAGAGGCCATTGTGATTTCTCCCGGTCCCTGTACGCCACAGGAGGCCGGCATATCCGTCGAACTGGTCGAGAAGCTGGCCCGGAAATTCCCCATACTGGGGGTTTGTCTGGGACATCAGGCGATCGGCGCGGCATTTGGCGGGAAAATTATTCGCGCGCCCAAGCTCTTTCATGGAAAGACCAGTGAAGTGCGGCATGACGGGAAGGGCATCTTCCGCAAATTGCCGAATCCGTTTGTGGCTACCAGATACCATTCCCTAATCGTTGAGCGTAAATCGTTGCCGAATGACCTGGTCATCACTGCAGAGACCGAGGATGGAATCATCATGGGGGTCCGCCACAGGCGTTTCAGAGTGGAAGGCGTGCAGTTTCACCCCGAATCCGTGCTGACAGAGTCTGGAAAGAAGCTACTGCAAAATTTCCTCGCTCTCTAAACTGAGCAATCCTCCAAACCTCCGATGATTAGGGAAGAAATCAGTGGAGCCAGCCTACGGGTCATAAATGTGCGACGGTGCACTAAAATATGATTGTCTTCCAGGGGGGTTGAGCCTCCTTTCGTTCCAGTCCTCTGGAGGCAATCTAGGAATTGTTCGCATGGCTTAACCAGCCTCGTCACTTATCCAGTCCTTCGCGCATTCCCTGTGTTTCTTCCTTCCGGAACAAACCCACCGCTGAGGATGCTGGTGTGGGTATTTGTGGCGCCGATGAATGCGCTGAGCGAGGTGCACGTTGCCGGTACGATTTTTCGGTCCGCGCACGACGAATTCACGCAAGCAAGCTCGTATATTCGGGCCCAAGCTAGTTCATGTTTACGCGATAAGACGTTATCTGGAATTTTCGTAACCCGGCGAATTGCAGGTCATTCCTGAAGGAGAAACCCACCGTCTTCATCTGGAGGCACCAGCAGACCCATAACGACCTGTTGGTACTCGCGTATCCGTGGTCGGAGTCAGTCAAGAGGCCGTGCTCTAGATCGAGTCTGGAGTCGTAGCTATGGGCCTAAGCAGCGTGGGCATGCACGAACTGCTCCCATCGGACCGTGGGAAAGTAAAGACCAGCGAAAACCTAGTCACGGCGGTGAACGGATGGATTATCGCGGTTCCCTCAAGCTGAACTCCTTGAGTTGCTCAAGTTTATGAAGTGCAGCGCCAGAGCGTATGGCGTGGGAGGCCATCTCCGCGGCAGCGTGAAAATCCGCCACTTTGTTCGTGAGCACAAGGGCAGCAGCAGCGTTGGCGACGACAATATCCTTCGGTGCACCTTGCTCATTCTGGAAGATGCGCAAAATCAGCGCGGCGTTTTCCGCCGGGCTCCCGCCGCGCAAGGCTGCCAGCGGGGCACGATGCAATCCGAAGTCCTTGGGACTGAGGGTGAATCGGCGAACGCTGCCGTTTCGTACCTCGGCTAGTTGCGTTTCGCCAGAGAGTGAGATTTCATCGAGGCCGCCGGCTCCGTGAAGAACGAAGGCATGCTCGGTGCCCAACTCGGCGAGCGTGGCGGCAACAAGGTCGATCAATTCCGGAGAGAAAATTCCTAAAACCTGTGCTTGAGCGCCGGCTGGGTTGGTGAGCGGGCCGAGCAGATTGAAAACGGTTCGTTTGCCGATCTGTTTGCGCGCGGGAGCGGCATACCGCGCCGCGCCATGTGCGGCTGGAGCGAAAAGAAAACCAATTCCGATCTGGCGGATGGATTGACCGTGGTGAGTCAGTGGGCGTTCGATATTGACGCCTAGCTCTTCCAAGACATCGGCCGAACCGCTGCTAGAGCTTGCAGCCCGGTTTCCATGTTTTGCGACACGGGCACCGGCAGCAGAGGCAACGATGGCCGCGGCCGTGGAGATGTTGAAGGTGCCGCTGGCATCGCCTCCTGTCCCACAGGTGTCGACCATGTTTGCCGGACGCGGTTCATTAGGGAGAAAAACAGACGCGGCATGGCGCCTAATGATTGTGGCAAAACCTGAAAGCTCGTATGTAGTAACCGGACGGAGATTCAGCGCTTCCAGCAAGCGAACGATGTCCGGCGTCTCCACACGGCCAGAGAGTAACTCTTCCATCAGGAATTCGGCTTCCGCGCGTACCAACTCCTTTGCAGAGGCAGCTTTCTCGATCAGTGAGAGTGCGGTGGTCATCGTCCTCGTCGAAATGAATTGTCTCGCAAGGTGCTGTTGCCTTGCTCGAACTACGTGTCTCAAGTAAACTTTATTGTTCTACGCTCCTCAAATTCTAACACCTGTGCGCGGCTCCATCGTGGCACAGGCGCGACGGACCTGAATGAATCAGGGCCGCACCAGAAGGCAGAACCCGAAATGAAGATTCACGAATATCAGGCGAAAGCGATACTTGCGCGATATGGCGTCACGACTCCCCGCGGTGAAGTGGTTTTCACCAAGGAGGAAGCGCGCGAATCGGCGCAACGCCTCAAGTCTCACGTGGTGGTAGTAAAAGCGCAGATTCATGCGGGCGGACGCGGCAAGGGCGGTGGGGTAAAGCTGGCGCGCTCGGCAGATGAAGCCGCTGAAATCGCGTCGCACATTTTGGGAATGAACCTGATTACAGTGCAGACCGGACCGCAGGGGCGCATCGTGAAGAGGTTGTTGATCGAAGAAGGGCTCGACATCAAGCGTGAATTGTACCTTGGCCTGCTTATCGATCGGGAAACGGAACGCCCGGTGTTTATCGCCAGCGGCTCGGGGGGCATGGAAATCGAACAGGTGGCCAAGGAAAACCCAAACGCGATTTTGCGGGAACATATTCATCCGGCCGTTGGCTTGCAGCCCTATCAGGCGCGCAAGATTGCTTTCGGACTGGGCATGACGGGCGATCAGGCCGCAGCGGCAACACCATTCTTCATGGCGCTTTATCGCGCGTTCATGGATACGGATGCGTCGATGGTGGAGATTAATCCATGCGTGATCACCGGTGATGGGAAGTTAGTGGCGCTGGACGCAAAGATGTCGTTCGACGACAACGCGCTGTTCCGTCACAAGGATTTGCGCGAATTGCGAGACCTCGACGAGGAAGATCCGCTGGAAGTGGAGGCTTCGAAGTATGGATTGAATTACATCAAGCTGGACGGCACCGTGGCCTGCATGGTCAATGGCGCAGGCCTTGCGATGGCTACTATGGACATCATCAAGTACGCTGGAGGCTCGCCGGCGAACTTCTTGGACGTAGGCGGCGGCGCTTCGGCGGATCAAGTGAAGAATGCGTTTGGCATTTTGTTGAGCGACCCGGCAGTGAAAGCTGTTTTCATCAACATTTTTGGGGGTATCCTGCGTTGCGACGTGCTGGCCACGGGAGTGGTCGCCGCTGCGAAGGACCTGCACGTGAAGGTGCCGGTAGTGGTGCGAATGGAAGGAACCAACGTGGAGCGCGGGCAGCAGATTTTGCTCGAGAGTGGATTGAACTTTACGATTGCGGACGGGATGAAGGACGGCGCACAAAAGGTCGTGGCTCTGGCGGGAGGTGCGCGATGAGCATTCTGGTAAATGAGAAAACACGATTGCTGGTACAGGGATTTACGGGTCGCGAGGGTACGTTCCACTCTCAACAAATGATTGAGTACGGCACAAATGTGGTCGGTGGCGTGACACCGGGCAAGGGCGGCACCAAGCATCTCGAGCGCCCGGTATTCAACACAGTGTCAGAGGGAGTAAAGGCCACCGGCGCGGACGCTTCCGTGATTTTCGTACCGCCACCGTATTCCGCGGACGCGATACTGGAATCGACGGATGCGGGCCTGCCACTGGTGGTTTGCATCACAGAAGGTATTCCGGCCATGGACATGGTGCGTGTGGCGGAAGTTTTGCGGAACACCAAGACGCGGCTGATCGGGCCAAACTGCCCCGGAATTATTTCGCCCGGAAAATGCAAGATCGGAATCATGCCGGGACGCATTCACAAACAGGGAAATGTCGGCGTGGTAAGCCGCAGCGGAACCCTGACCTATGAAGCGGTGCATCAATTGACGCAACTGGGGATCGGCCAGTCCACTTGCATCGGCATCGGCGGCGACCCGATCATCGGCACAACGTTTCTTGACTCGATCAAAATGTTTAACGACGATCCGGACACGCACGCGATTGTTCTGATTGGAGAAATCGGCGGGAACGCGGAGGAGCGGGCCTCCGAGTGGATCAAGATCAACGTGAAGAAGCCGGTGGTCGGTTTCATCGCGGGGCAGACCGCACCACCGGGGCGCCGCATGGGACACGCCGGCGCCATCATCAGTGGTGGACAGGGTACCGCCAAGAATAAATATGCGGCGATGAACGCTGCAGGAATTCGCACGGTGGAAACGCCGGCAGACCTGGGCTCAACCGTTGCGGCAGCTTTAAAGGAGTAAGGTACGGCCACCAATTTGCGGACATCACAATCACTATGCGGATAAGCTTGAGTAGCGCTTTCCGAATAGAATTACGGAGGAACACGTCGTGGCTCTGGAACGTACGTTTGCAATTATTAAACCGGATGCGGTAGCGGCCGGTCAGCAGGGTGAAATTCTTTCACGCATCCATAAGGCTGGGTTCAAGATCGTAGCGATCAAGACTATGCGCTTGACGAAGGAAGAAGCCGGGGGTTTCTACGCCGTGCACAAGGCGCGCCCCTTTTTTGGCGAACTGACGGATTTCATGAGTTCTGGCAAGATTTTCGCCCTGGTGCTGGAAGCCGAAGGCGCGATTGCCAAATGGCGCGACGCGATGGGCGCGACGGACCCGATCAAAGCGGCCCCTGGAACGATTCGCCATGACCTTGGAAGCAATATTGGAGCCAATTGCACGCATGGCTCTGACGCACCGGAAACCGCCGCTTTTGAGATTGGCTATTTTTTCTCAGGACTGGAGCTCGTCTAGCCGCGACGGCCATACGATTTTCCACTGAGTGTCCAGGGAGCCGGACAACAGTTCGGCTTCTTTTTTTTAAGCAAATGGGTGCATACTGGGGACTCCACGATCAGCCCACCCCAGGAGGACCCGATGTTTCGCACCACGCGCCGAGAATTCATTCATCGAACGAGTCTTGCCGCAGGAGCCCTGTTGTTCGGGGGCAAGGCCATGGCTGCACGCCTTGCGGCGCTGGCTCCCCTTTCACAGAAATATCTGGCAACCGATACCGTCACACTCGGTAAGACCGGAATCCAAACCTCGCGACTAGCGATGGGGACGGGCACGGTTGGATCCGGCGGTCACTCTCATCAGACGTCGCTGGGCGTCGATGGATTGTCGCGGTTATTGCTGAATGGATATGATAGCGGGCTGCGTTTTTTTGATGCGGCCGATTCCTACGGCAGCCACCCGCATGTAGCAGAGGCGCTGAAGCATGTCGACCGTAGCAAGGTTACCGTGCTGACAAAAACTTGGCAGAGAGACCCTGCGGGAGTGAAATCCGATCTGGATCGGTTCCGGCACGAACTCGGTACCGACTACATTGATATTGTATTGATGCATTGTGTGACCGAAGCAGACTGGACGACGCGATATCGTGGCGCAATGGATGTGCTCTCTGAGGCGAAGCAGAAGGGGATAATCCGCGCGCACGGATGTTCTTGCCATTCGATTGAAGCGCTACGAGCTGCTGCTGAATCCCCCTGGGTGGAAGTGGACCTGGCACGAATGAATCCAGTTGGCGCGCACATGGATGCTGACCCAGAGACCGTTGCCAGCGTGTTGCGACAGATGCGGGCCTCGGGCAAAGCGGTTGTGGGCATGAAAGTACTGGGCCAAGGCGCGCTGCGAACAAAGCAGGACGAAGCAATTCGCTATGCGTTGGGAATGGGGCTGCTCGATGCGTTTACGATTGGAGCGGAATCCATTGACGAACAGAAGGATCTGATGCGGCGAATCGCGGCCGCTGCGTAAGGATTGGCTGAAGGCAAAGTGGACTCCTTTCGCGAACTCGGGCGCGTGCTGTTGCTTCTGGGTGGGGTACTGTTTCTTGTTGGAGCCTTCTTTCTTGTCGGCGGCAGATTGCCGTTTCGGCTGGGTAGGTTACCCGGGGACATTGTTCACAAGGGGGAAAACACGACGGTTTATTTCCCCATCGCGACCAGCATTCTGTTGAGCGTTGGCCTTTCACTACTTTTTTGGATCATCGGCCGGTTTCGTCGTTAATTTTGCCGGCGTTCAGTTCTCCGATCCGGTATTTTGGGTCACTGTCCCTGTACCGCTATCTGCGCTACACTCCCTGATTTCAAGGAGGGCACTTACTATGAAGGGCTCAGCAAAGGTTATAGAAGAACTCAACAAGGCGCTGCGAGAAGAACTCACAGCAATTAATCAGTATTTTTTACACGCCGAAATGTACGAAAACTGGGGCTATGAGAAATTGTCGGATTTCATCAAGAAACAGTCAATCGGGGAGATGAAACACGCGGAAGTTCTTATGGAACGCATTCTGTTTCTTGATGGAGCACCCGCCATGAAACCACTCGAACTGACAGTAGGCAAGAACGTGAAAGAAATGCTGCAAAGTGATCTCGAACTCGAACTTGGGGCGGTGAAGGATTACAACGCTGCGATTCAGGTGGCTGTGGCGGAGAAAGACAATGGGTCGCGCGATCTGTTTGTCACGCTGCTAAAGGATGAGGAGGGGCATGTGGATTGGCTCGAAGCGCAGATGCACCTGATCTCGGAGTTGGGATACGAGCGCTACCTCACGATGCAAATGGGCGAAGGCGAACAAGAGTAGTAGCTGAGTCAAGATAGAGTAACCTTCTATCTGACTCATCGAGGACATGGATACTACACAACTGCAATTCAATCTGCAGCCGGAACGCCGGATCTACAACGTCAGCGAATTAACGGCGCGCATCCGCGACCTGCTGGCCAAAAACTTCACCGATGCCACCGTACAGGGCGAGATTTCCAATTGCCGCCCAGCCGCCTCCGGACACATTTATTTCACTTTGAAGGATGAACGAGCCCAGATTCGCTGCGTGTTCTTCAAGAACCAGCAGCGCGGTATGAAGTTCCGTCCGGAAGACGGCCTAAAGGTAACCGTGCGCGGGTCTATCAGCGTTTACGAAGCGCGCGGTGAATATCAGATTTATGTGGAGTCGCTCGAGCCACTGGGGCGCGGTGCGCTTCAACTGGCGTTCGAGCAACTGAAAAAGCGCCTGGAAGAAGAAGGACTGTTCGATTCCGCTCGCAAAAAGCCATTGCCGATGCTGCCGAGCAGGGTCGGACTGATCACTTCCCCAACCGGTGCGGCGGTGCGCGACGTTGTGCGCATCCTCAAGCGCCGATTCCCAAACGTTCACATGACGCTTTATCCCGTACGGGTGCAGGGAGAAGGATCGCCTGCGGAGATTGTGGAAGCGCTCCGTTATTTTCATCAGAACCACGCGGCAGATGTTGTACTGCTGGTGCGGGGCGGCGGCTCGATGGAAGATTTATGGTCGTTTAACGAGGAGATTGTGGCGCGAGCGATAGCGGCGTGCGATATCCCGGTGATTTCAGGAGTTGGTCACGAAACCGATTTCACGATTGCCGATTTTGTCGCTGATGTGCGGGCTTCGACGCCTTCCGCAGCGGCGGAATTGGTTGTGAATACCAGGCGCGAATTCGACAATCAAGTTTCCGGCCTACAGGCGGATCTGGCGACTCTGCTGCGTTACCGCATCACGGAATTGAGTGGGCGAGTGCATGCGTTGCTGGGGCGTCCTGGCTTTCGCAGGCCGCACGATTTGTTACGGCAACGTCGGCAGCACGCAGACGACTTAACGGCGCGTGTGGCCCAGGGATTGCGCGCCCGGCTGGACCTGTCTCGGCGGCGATTTACGGTTGCGCAGCTGAAGATTGCCTCATTCGATTTCCGGATGAAAATTGCCGAGCTGAGATTGCGACTGCAGGCGCACAGCAGTGATCTCGGTTCGCGTGCGGAGCGAATACTCCGCGTAAAACGTGAAGGTTGGGAGCGGCACTCGCTGCAATTGCAGGAGCGTAGTCCCCTGAAAGTCCTGGAACGAGGCTACGCGATTGTTACCGATGTTTCGGGGCAGGTCTTGCGGGATGCAGCGCAAATTGCCATAGGAGAACAAGTTAAAATCCAGTTACATCGCGGAAAGTTGGGAGCGGATGTGAGCAAGAAAGAACCTTTCTAAACGGGCCGTAAACTTATTCTATAACCTTCAGTGCCCCTCCGAACTTCTCTGATTTCATCTCTTTCACATTCTCTATGAGATTGTCGCCTGACTTATGAAGCTTTCTCGCGCGGCGGCGGTTGCCACAATATCCGCTTTTCGTCGGTAGCGCAGGTTCAGGTACACCAACGCGCCCTCGTGGTCAGGCTTTACGACAGTAGTCCGGTTCAGTTGTTCGATTTCATTATCCACGGTAGATCCGAATTTTACTGCTTACTCCACCCACACGGATTCTGGAACTGGCCCAGGCTTGCTCAAGGATTTGGTGTTGCCTGAGTAGATTGCCAGGGCTGCGTTGCGGTTTGAAGAGATTACAAAGTTTCCGTGATAGTTGAGCGACCAGTCCATGACGCCGAAGCAATAGTACGGAAGCGCGTCGTCAGCCTTTATCACGATGCGTTTTGCGAGCAGGTCTTGGATTCCTCGGAAGGTCGAGATTAAATCGTTGGGCGGCGAGCCTCGGCACACATCTGCGCAGCCTTGAAATATCGTACGATAAGCTCATCAAGTTTTGTGGGTTCTTGAATGCCGTTATTCCCCGGAATAGCGCGTCGCTCGCATGTGCCTGAGATTGGTAAAGTCGGACTGATTTTTGAGGAGACTGAGCCCCCGAACCAATGACGAAGCAAGCCAAGATGGTGAGGAATGGGAGGGTTGAAAGAATTCTTGGGAACAACAGAAGCGCGCACCAGCCAGAATTCCACCCATACCTTCTCTGGTCTTCGGTCTGTCTCTAGTCTTCCTCGTCACCGGAGACTTTAAGGACGGCGAGAAAGGCTTCTTGCGGGATGTCGACCTGGCCGACCCGTTTCATGCGCTTCTTGCCTTCTTTTTGCTTTTCGAGGAGTTTGCGCTTACGCGAAATGTCTCCGCCGTAGCACTTGGCGAGAACGTTTTTACGAATGGCGGCGACAGTTTCGCGGGCGATTACGCGGCTGCCGATGGCGGCTTGAATGGGCACTTCGAACATTTGGCGCGGAATCAGTTTGCGCAAACGCGCGACAAGATCGCGGCCGCGTTCCACGGAAAATTCGCGGTGAATGATCAGCGCCAGCGCGTCTACGGGTTCACCGCCAACCAGAATATCCAGCTTGATCAGGTCCGCTTCCACGTAGCCCGCCAGATGGTAGTCGAGCGAGGCGTAACCGCGCGAAACGCTCTTCAACCTGTCGTAGAAATCCAGAACGATTTCGTTCAGCGGCAATTCGTAGGTAAGCATGACTCGGGTAGGTGAAAGATACTCGAAGTTCTTCTGGGTGCCGCGCTTGTCCTGGCAGAGTTGCAGGATTCCCCCAACGGAGTCGTCGTTGGTGATGATCATCGCGGTGATGATGGGTTCTTCAATTTTTTCGATGTCGCTGGGATTCGGAAATTTTGCGGGGCTGTCGACTTCGATGACGTCGCCGCCTACGCGCGTGATGCGGTAACGCACGCTCGGAGCAGTGGTAATCAGGTTCAAGCCGAACTCGCGTTCCAGACGTTCCTGCACGATTTCCAAATGCAATAAACCGAGGAAGCCGCAGCGGAATCCGAACCCAAGCGCCACGGAATTTTCCGGTTCGTAAAAGAAGGCGGCGTCGTTCAATTGCAGCTTGCCGAGCGCATCGCGCAGCGGCTCGTACTCATCCGCCAAAACTGGGAAAATTCCCGCAAACACCATGGGCTTGATAGCCTCAAATCCGGGGAGCGCGGGGGCGGGACGAGCGGCCTCCGTGACGGTATCGCCCATGCGCGCATCGGCCACTCGCTTGATGTTGGCCACGATGAAACCGACATCGCCGGCTTCCAATTCTTCTAGCGCGATCGGTTTCGGCGTCAGCGTGCCGAGTTGTTCGACCTCGTACACTTCGTTGGTTGCGACCAGACGAACTTTCATATGTCGCGTTATGCGGCCTTCCATCACGCGAACCAGCACCACGGCGCCACGATAGATGTCGAACCAGGAGTCGAACACCAGCGCCTGGAAGGGATTTTGCGCGCTGCCCTTGGGCGGCGGGACGCGATGGACGATGGCTTCGAGAACGTCATCCACGCCGATGCCGCTTTTTGCGCTGATCATCAACGCGTCACCTGCCGGAATCGCAAGCACGCTTTCTATCTGCTCTTTCACGAAATCGGGTTGCGCGGCGGGAAGGTCAATTTTGTTGATCACCGGAAGAATAGTGAGGTTGTGCGAAGCGGCAAGGAAGGTGTTGGCTACGGTTTGCGCTTCTACGCCCTGACTGGCATCGACGACCAGCAGCGCGCCTTCGCAGGCGGAAAGCGCGCGGGAAACTTCGTAGGAAAAATCCACGTGGCCCGGGGTATCGATCAGGTTCAGGCGATACGTATTGCCGTCCTTCGCTTTGTAATGCAAGCGAATGCTCTTAGCCTTGATGGTGATGCCGCGCTCGCGCTCCAGGTCCATCGAGTCGAGCACCTGCTCGTGCATCTCACGCTGCGTAAGGGCGCCGGTCATCTCGAGCAGCCGGTCCGCCAGAGTGGACTTGCCATGATCGATATGCGCGATGATACAGAAATTCCGTATGAACTTCGGGTCCATTCGCTTCCAGTCCGCCAGGATTGACCTGAGAATGTGATCTGCAGTTCGACGGCGGGCACCATGCCCGGGCAGAGCAAGTCTGACCAGCCGAAACCATGCCGTGTAAACCTCTAGTTTGCCATAAGTGGCATGACGGCGTCAGCCTGAGCAGGTCAGTAGCGATCCGTTTTTTGCCAAGGCGGAAGGTTGCATTATTCTCGGGGCACGATGAATACAAACGGGCGGCCCAGAGGACTAGCAGCGATATCGCTGCTTTATGTCCATTACCAATGCCATGGGTTGGGCGATGATTGATTGGTCCAGGCCCACCGCACAACTGGTCTCCCTTGAATTCACCTTCTTCATTTGTGCCGGGTAGGTTCGTGCTGTGGCTTTATTGGGAAGATAAGAATTGGGCAAGATTTCTCGTTCTGGAAACCTGCCTGCCGTGCCTTTACAGTTTGCCTGATTAGCTCGGCAGCGGGTTAGTCAAACGCTTCATGATCGAAATAGATGCGATAACAGCAATTTTCCTTCTCGATGGACGCAACACTCGCAAGGTGAAGGACCTTTTTGTGGGCCCCAAGTCCACGTAGCAGATTCCCATCTCTAGGCGACTCCGGATTGGCCTCGCTCAAGGGCGGCGGTATAGTGGGAGACGGGTTCGGGCCGCCCGAGAACCCGCTGCTTCCAACAATAAAACGCGTAAACGAAGGCATATCAAGCTGATGGCCGCAGACGTGAACAAGCAACTGGAGCGCGCGAAGAAATTCCTCGAGAAGAACCGCGTCGAGGACGCCATCGAAGCGTACCAGTCCGTGTTGCAGGAAGCTCCACAGCACCAGGAAGCCACCCAAGCGCTCGGCGACCTCTATACCCGGGTGGACCTGCCTGATCGTGCCGCAGTTTATTACGGCTACCTGTTTGATCTGCTGATCGAACCGAAGGACGAATCCAAGGCGCTGGCCATCTTCAACCGCTTTCTGCGGAATTCTGCAACGATTCAACCGGCAGAGCGCATCGCGCGTTACGCCTTTCTCCAGCAAAGACAAAATCATTCCGAGGAGGCTATCGAGCAATACGCCAAGGCTGCGCAGATGTTCACCGATGCTGGCCGGGACGAAGACGCGTTGTTCTGCTGGGAGCGTACGGCGCAACTGGATCCGGACAATATGTCCCGTCAAATGAGGGTGGCGGAAGCCGCGGCGCAGACCGGAAAGAATGCACTTGCGGCGCGATCGTTTTTGCGCGCTGGATCGATTGCCACCGCAGGAGGAGCGCCTCAGGAGGCTTTAAAACTGTTCGGGCGTGCCTACAGCCTGGCACCGCAAGAGCGAAGCGTGGCCCTGCTTTATGCAGAAGCCAAACTGAGGAATGGCGAGTCTGCAGAATCGGCCGCGTTGCTAGAACCATTCGCGTCGAATGAGAGCGACCTCGCGTTTCTGGAAACATTTGCGGACGCATTGCAACAAGCCGGCCAATTGGACCGCGCACGGGGAATCCTGGAACGCCTGCTGCGCGAAAAGAATGAAGGAATCACCCGGCTGTTTGATCTGGCTGACGCGTATTCGGATGCCGGTCAGGACAACAAGTCCGTGGAAATTCTGCTGACATTAAAGCGCCGCATGTTTGCAGACAAAAAGTCCGGCGAATTTACCACCCAGGTGGAAGCTCTAGGAGCAAAACATCCAGAATCGCTTCCCATCCTGGAGTTCTGGGCAGCGCTCTATAGCGAACTCAACCGTGAATCGCAATATTTTGAAGTGTTGATCAAACTGTTCGACGCCAATTTTAATTCCGGCAGCTTTCAGAAGGCGTGTGAAGTCCTCGAGCGGCTGGTCGATATCGACGCGTACGATTATCGCAACCAGCAGCGCGTAGAAAAGTTACGAGGGCACGCAGACGACGCGTTCCTGAGCCGTATCGCCGCGCGCATGGCCAAGTCGGCAACAGTTACAACAGGTTCTGCCCCCCCGAAGATTGTAGCCTCTCAGGAAGTCGCAGACGCGGGTCCCGTAAACGAGGAAGGCCGCAAGATGCAGGCCCTGGACGACTTGATCGTTCAGACAGAAATCTTTCTCCAATACTCGCTTTTAAGCAAAGCCGTCGAGCGTTTGCAGAAAATCGCGGCGATGTTTCCGGGGGAAGAAACTCGCAACGCCCGACTGCAGAACCTTTATCAGATGGCCAACTGGTGGCCGAAGAGTCAGGCGAAATCCGAATCTGGTTCAAAACCCCCTGCGGCTGCTCCTCCCGCGGAAGAGACAAAACATCAGGGGCCAACCGGACGAACGGGAACCTACACCGCGGAAACACTACGCGACCTGACAAAAATCTCGGAGATTAACCAGAAAATTTTCCGGCAACAAACGCCGCGCGCCATGCTGAATACTACCGTAAGCGAGGTGGGAGCTTATCTAAAAGCGGCGCGGACCATGGCCGTGATCGGAGCGCCAGGACGACCACCGGAAATTGCGGCGGAATTTACTGTACAAAACCTGAAAGCGGCGCCTGGCGCACAAGTGGTTTTCCTGCTGGCGCAAATGGAGAAGGCCATTCCCGACGAGCTGGGCGGGTTGGTAGTCGACGCCAGTGAAGGCTCAATACTTTCCGAACTGGGTCTGCAGACTGCACTCGGTGTGACTATCGTGGATAAAGAAACGCAATCTCCCGCTGGCATGCTGATCATCGGCCATTGCACGCCGCATACCTGGAGGCCAAATGAAACCTATTTCCTGCAGGCCATTGGCGACCAGATGCTAATGAGTGTCAGTCACACACGTTTGCGCTCACTCGTCCGGCGCATGGGCGTCTCCGATGATCGCACTGGATTGCTGAGCCGCACATCCTATGTCGGCTGTCTGCTGAACGAAGCCGATCGTGCGCGCACCCAGGGCACCGCGCTTTCGCTGGCAGTGTTGCAGATCGACCGGGGCGCGGAAATGTTGCGTCAACAGGGAGAAGGTCCGCTCGAAAAATTCCTGGAACAATTGGCCCGGTCTCTGCAGCCGATGGTCCGTCAGAACGACATGGCAGTGAAATATACCTCCTGGGCGCTGGCATTTATCTTGCCGGACACCTCACTTTCCGGCGCAGCCAATCTGGTGGACAAGTTGCGGCGCGCGGCAGCTGGCGTACGTCCCCCTTGGGATTCCACGCAGATTACCTTGAGCGCCGGGATCGTAGAAGCTGTGGCGAAAGCGGAATATGATAGCGAAGATATTGTTACGGACCTGATCAACCGCGCGGAATTCAGCATGGAAGAGGCGCGCAAGCGCGGCGGTGACACGGTTGTGGCGGAAGAGCGGCGGGCGTAGCAGTCAGGCAGCTGTAGCCAGGCCTTCGGCACGCGACAAGTAGGCCAACCGAAGCATCTCATCGGAATGATCCATCAAGCGAGGAAAAATGTTTCCAACTGACGTGGTAATCGTAGCGGGAGCACGCACGCCAATGACCCGCTACACCGGGAGCTTTTCCGAGGTATCGGCCATCGACCTTGGCGCGCATGCATCGAAAGCGGCAATCGAGCGATCAGGTGTGGACACGACCGAGATCGACCACGCCATCTTTGGAAACGTATTGCAAACAAGCTCCGACGCGATCTACGGAGCGCGGCATGTGGCGCTAAAGGCGGGCCTGAAAATAGAGACGCCTGCGGTGACGGTGAACCGTTTGTGTGGCTCGGGAATTGAAGCGGTGTCGCAAGCGGCGCAACGGATCCTGCTCGGTGAAGCGAGTATTGTGCTTGCCGGTGGGATGGAGAACATGACGCAGGCGCCGTTTGTGATTCGTGGCGCTCGCACTGGGCTGAAGCTGGGTGGCGGTACACTCGAGGATTTCCTCTTTGTGGGGTTAACAGATACGTACTGCGGCCTGCCGATGGCCCTGACCGCGGAAAAGTTGGCCGAGCAGACCGGGGTAACCCGAAAAGATTCGGATGCATATGCCCTGCGAAGCCAGCAGGCGGCGGAGGCCGCTTATCAAGCCGGATATTTCAAGGAAGAGATTGTCCCCGTCGAAGTAAAGCAAGGCAGGAAGACAATTCTCGTCAGCGAGGATGACCACCGCCGGCCGGAAACGACCTTGGAGACGCTGGATAAACTTCCTCCATCGTTCAAAAAAGATGGCATGGTAACGGCCGGAAACGCGAGTGGGATCGTGGATGGCGCCGCGGCTGTGGTGGTGACGAGTACAAAAATTGCAAGAGAGCGAGGACTAAAGCCACTCGGCAGAATCGTTTCGTGGGCCGTAGCGGGGGTCGACCCGAGTATCATGGGAATTGGTCCGGTACCTTCCACTCGTAAAGCGCTGCAGCTTGCGGGGCTCAAAGTGGTAGACATCGACCGTGTGGAAGTGAATGAAGCGTTTGCTTCGCAATATCTGGCGGTGGAAAAGGAACTTGGACTGCACCGCGAGAAAACGAACGTGAACGGAGGAGCGATCGCGCTAGGTCATCCGCTCGGCGCCTCCGGAACGCGCTTGCTGATCACCGTGCTGAATGAACTCCGGCGTAAGAATCTGCGTTATGGCCTGGCGACAGCATGCATCGGCGGCGGGCAGGGAATCGCCATGATAGTTGAAGCGATTGCAAACTAACCTCTTCGGTCTTTGATACACTCTCACAGGTGGTCTTTCCCGCCAATTGCAATGAATCCGCGGATTTGAGGAACGAGCATGGCGATACAGAAGGTTGGCGTAGTGGGGTGTGGGTTGATGGGCGCCGGGATTGCGCAGGTAAGCGCACAAGCCGGTTTGACAACGGTAGTGCGGGAAGTTACCCCGGAATTGCTGGAGAAAGGGCTGAAGGGAATTGAAAAAAATCTGGCGCGGCTGGTGGAAAAGGGAAAAGCTACGGAAGCCACGATAGCTGAAATTCGCAGCCGCCTGCATGGCACGATCTCGTTGCAGGATTTAAGGGACTGCGATGTCATCGTGGAAGCGATTATCGAAAAACTTCCGGCCAAACGCGAGCTGTTTTCCGAATTGGATGTACTCTGCCCTCCGCATACCATTTTTGCCAGCAATACTTCATCCCTGACCATCATGGAGATTGCCGCCTCCACGAAACGGCCGCAACGATTTGTGGGGCTACATTTTTTCAATCCGGTGCCGGTCATGAAGTTGGTGGAAGTTGTTCGCACGATTGCAACTGATCCCGCTGTGTACGACGAGATGGTCGCGTTCGGTTCCAAACTCGGGAAAACTCCGGTGCGTGCGAATGACAGCGGCGGTTTTATCGTGAACCGCTTGCTTGTGCCATATCTGCTTGACGCGATTCGCGCGCTGGAAGAAGGTGCGGGTTCTGTCGTGGACATTGACGATTCCATGAAACTCGGATGTGGATACCCCATGGGGCCATTCACCCTGCTTGATTTTGTCGGGCTCGACACCACCTATTACATCTCGCAGATTATGTTTGACGAATTCAAGGAAAAGCGTTTCGCCGCGCCCCCGCTGTTGAAGCGTATGGTGTTGGCGGGATGGTATGGGAAAAAAGCCGGCCGAGGCTTTTACGATTATGCAGATCCGGCGAATCCGAAGCCAATGGAGTTGTGAGGAGCACAATGGCATACGAAAATCTTTTGTACGAAAAAAAAGACGGCGTCGCGTATATCACCTTCAACCGGCCCAAAGTATTGAACGCCCTAAACCGCAAGACGATTGAGGAGCTGCAGTCAATCCTTCTGGACGCCCGCGATGATTCGTCCGTTCGCGTTCTCGTCATCACTGGCGCGGGCGAGAAGGCGTTCGTCGCTGGCGCGGATATCAACGAACTGGCAAAGCAGACTCCGGTGAATGGCAAGGAATTTTCGTTGTTCGGCCAGGGCGTCTTTCACCTGCTTGAGACTATGGGCAAGCCCTCGATTTGCGCCATCAATGGATTTGCGCTCGGTGGCGGATGTGAATTCGCGCTTTCGTGTTCCATCCGACTGGCGAGCAAGACGGCAAAACTGGGTCAACCTGAAGTGAAACTGGGAATACTGCCAGGCTATGGTGGCTCGCAACGACTTGTCCGGCTCTGCGGCAAAGGTGCGGCGTACGAACTCTGCCTGACGGGTGAGATGATCACAGCTGAAGAAGCGTATCGCATTGGCCTCGTGAATCATGTATACGAACCGGCGGAGTTGATGCCTGCGGCCGAATCCATGGCGAAAAAGATTATCGAAAAAGGGCCACTAGCCGTGAAATACTGCATGGAAGCGATTGAACACGGCAATCAGATGCCCCAGGAAGAGGGACTTTTCCTCGAGGCCACGTTGTTCGGTGTGTGCTGTGCCACGGAAGATATGCGCGAAGGTACGAAAGCGTTCTTGGAGAAGCGTCCGGCAAATTTTCAAGGCAAATAAAATGACGACAGAAAAAAATTCGCCCCCGACTTCGATTGTGGGTGGACTGAGTGGTGAAGGGCTGCGATTTGGTATTGTTGCAAGCCGATTCAACAGCTTTATCACGGAAAGGCTATTGCAGGGAGCGCTAGATGCGTTGGCCCGTGCGGGTGCCAGCAGTAAGGATGTCGACACCGTTCAGGTGCCGGGTTCCTTCGAACTGCCGCTCATGGCGAAGAAGCTGGCCGCAAGTGGACGTTACGATGCGCTGGTCGCGATAGGTTGCATCATTCGCGGCGAAACCGCTCACTACGAATACGTGTGCTCCGAAACCTCGCGAGGATTGCAGCTTGCGCAGATGGACACAGGCGTGCCGATTCTTTTTTGCGTATTGACGTGCGATACCTTGGAGCAAGCCATTGACCGTGCAGGACTAAAGGGCGGGAACAAGGGATTTGAAGCAGGGCTCGGTGCGGTAGAGATGGCTCAATTGTCGAGAAAATTGCGGCTAGCCGTGAACCTGGCCATCCCCTCAAAAAGGCAGCGTAAATAAATTGTCCTTGCGAACAAAGTCGCGCGAATTTGCCATGCAAATGCTCTTTCAGTGGGACATGAGCCAGCAGGATGCACGCAAACTCGAAGCCAAATTCTGGAAGGCTGCTAAGGCGGCGGAACAGACCAAGGTTTTTGCGAACCAGTTATTCGAAGGCGCATCTCACGATGCGCCCGCTCTGGATGAATTGATCACCAAGTTTGCGGAGCACTGGCGGCTGGACCGTCTGGCGGCGATCGATCGTTCAATTCTTCGACTGGCCATCCATGAGATGCGCGCGACAGATACTCCAGCAAAAGTTGTCATCAATGAAGCCGTCGACCTTGCCAAGAAATACTCTTCGGATGACGCGGGCGGATTTGTGAACGGAATCCTCGACGCCTACCGCAAGTCGACTATACAAAAGTAATTGTCCTGATCGCAGGCGATCGTTTAAAACCGGATTACGCCTTCAAATACTCTGACTGCGGCACCACTCACACGCGGAGTAAGTCTCTTCCCCGCTTGCGTCACTTCCACTTCGATCTGGCTGGGCCGGCCCATCTCGACGCCCTGCATGATATTCAGGGTATGGCCCGCGCCGAATTTGCCTCGCCGTACCAAATACGCGCCAAGCGAACCGGCCGCCGAACC
Source organism: Candidatus Acidiferrales bacterium (assembly GCA_963741165.1). Classification (GTDB taxonomy): domain Bacteria; phylum Acidobacteriota; class Terriglobia; order Acidiferrales; family UBA7541; genus Acidiferrum. Next base: position 362,555 of record CAVUHB010000013.1, read on the forward strand.
GGTTGCCGCATCCTCGTATAGTTCCCACGGCATCATTCCCCGAGCGAACGCGCTATTTCCATTTCCCAACGCAAAACAATAGGCTACAGCGCCCTGCTTTCCGAATAGCTTGGCCAGCTCCACCATATTCATCTGGATTTTGGAAAGCGCCCTACGATTGCGCAGTGGCACCATCAGATTGAAAATTCCCGTGGAGACGAATTCCGGTTCCATGGCAGGATCCAGATCCTTCAAGCCTAGACCCAGTGCCGCAGCAAGCTGTTTTTTCTTAATTTTGGAAGGCTTGAACGTAGCCTCTTTTTGCGTCATGGTGACCCGCTGCGGGCGGCCATCCTTGAAACGAATTTCCACGGGCAGCACGCCGGCGCCGGTTTGTTGCATGATGTGCACACCGCCTTCCTGCGCTGGAACGACGCCAAGTTCCGCGAGCAGGAACCATGTGCCGATGACTGGATGCCCGGCCAGCTTCAACTCTTCCTTAGTGGTGAATATGCGCAAGCGGGCCAAAGCACGATCATCGGTAGGTTTCTGTACAAAAACCGTTTCGGAAAGATTCATTTCGCGGGCGATGGCCAGCATCTGATCGTTCGACAATCCATCCCCGTCGGTAATGACAGCAAGTGGATTTCCCTGAAAACGAGTGGTGGTGAAAACATCCAGAGTGTGGAAGCGATGGTTCATAAGAATTATGGTCAGGCCCTGGCGGTGGGCGTATTAGAGCCGCTCAAGTTCACTGACGGTCCTTTCATTTACGACATTTCCGGTATTTAAGGTTGAAATCGGCTCCAGCAGCACGATGTGTACTTCTTCGTCCGCAACAGGCATGTGCTCCACGCCGTGTGGCACAACAACGAACTCTCCCTCACGCACAATGGTTTCGTGATCGCGAAACTTCATCCGTAAAATTCCTTTCACAACCAAAAACAATTCGTCTTCATTCTCGTGGTGATGCCAGATAAATTCGCCCTTCAGCTTTACAGCCTTTACGGCGCAATCATTTACCTCGCCAATGATTCGTGGGTTGCAGTAATCACTGAACTTGGAAAATTTATCCTTTAGATTCACTGTTTCCATGAACGTCCTCTATAGATTATGTACGGTCTCCGTTACAGCCAGTAAAACTCGCCGCGTGACGGCGGCATCATTCGTTTCCGAATAGACGCGGAGCAGGTTTTCCGTCCCCGATGCGCGAACCATCACCCAGCCTATTTCCTCCAGATACAGTTTGATGCCGTCCATGTCTTCACGGCGTGTGATGACCCATCCTTGAAGCTTGGCGAGCTTGGCATTTGAAAAGTACGCGATGGCATTTTCTTTTTGTTTTGGTTTGACGTCGAGGTCCACACGCCCGTAGTGATATTCCCCAAATTCTGCGTGCAGTACCTTGAGCAACTCGCCCAATGATTTTCCGTGCCCCGCCATCAACTCAGCTAGGAACAGGGCCGATACTGTGGCGTCACGCTCGGGCAGATACAGGCTGGTGCCGATGCCGCCGCTTTCCTCACCGCCTATCAAAATATCCTGTTCCAGCATTAATTCGCAGATGTATTTGAAGCCGATGGGTACTTCGTGGAGTGTGCGGCCAAATTTTGCGGCAATTTTGTCAATCAACTTCGTGACAGAAAAGGTTTTGGCAATGTCTCCGGGGAGTTTGCGCGTGCCAATCAGGTGCCAGGCCATCAGGGCGAAAATCTGATGCGGGTTGACAAACGAGCCGTCGCGGTCGATCGCTCCTATGCGGTCACCGTCGCCATCGGCTGCAAAACCAGCATCGAATTTGCCTGCTAGGACTGCATCACGCAATGCGTTGATATGGGGCTCGATAGGTTCGGGATGAACTCCACCAAACCGCGGATCGCGGGTGCCGCGAATTTCTTCGCATCGAACGCCATTGCGCGTGAACAGTTCGAGCAATAAACCCGCTGCCGAACCGTGCATGGGATCGATGACGAAGCGAAATTTCGCATCGCGCAATCGCTGCCAATCAATCAATTTCTCAACCGTGTCAAGGTATCTCGCTCGCGGATCAATCGTGTGCACCAAATCCTTCCGTGGAGGTAACGGAGGAATGCGGGAGCCCAACACTATGGCAAGTTCGTTCTCGATTTGCGCCACAATAGCCGGCAGTGCGCTGCTGCCATAACTCGCCTTGTACTTTATTCCATTCCATCCATATGGGTTGTGGCTCGCGGTAATCATGATTCCGCCTGCCGCCTGCCGTTGGCGAACCAGCAGAGAAATTGCTGGCGTGGGACATGGTTTATCCGTAAGCCAGACAGGCGTTCCACTGGAACTAATCACCTCCGCCACCGCGGCCGCGACAAGCTCGGCGCCGAAACGGTGATCGTAACCTACCAGTACGCCCTTGCGCGGATCCTCGCTCCTCACGACGTAGCGCGCGAGCGCTTGCGCCACAATGCGGGCGTTCTCAAAGGTAAAATCGTCGGCGATGATTCCCCGCCAGCCGTCTGTCCCAAACTTGATAGTGGTCATTGATTGAAAGTATACGCGAAGGTCTGTGCACGCAGAACTAAAACGGGTGCGATCCTGCAGACACGAGTTGCCATCCAAAGCGGCCTATAGCAGATTTTTCAGTTTACGCGCTTCCAGCGCTTTGGTAATTGTTCCAACATCCTGGGCACGCTCCCGGGGACAGATGAGCAAGGCATCCGGAGTGTCGACTACAATCAAATCGCGTACGCCAATCGCAGCGATAAACTTATTCGGGCTCCATAGCAGATTACCCTGGGCGCCCAGCGTTTCTCCCGGGCCTGCAAAAATATTCTCACCGGGCTGCTTTGTCAGCAGTTCATACACAGCTGCCCAAGAACCTATATCGCTCCAGCCAATTTCCGCAGGAATCACGAAAACACGCCGTTCCTCTAATTGACGCGCGGAGGGTTCAAGGATTGCGTAATCTACCGAAATGTTTTCGAGCTTCGAATATATTTTCTTTAAAGTGCTTGCATAGGTGCGCTTCCCGATGTGCTGGGCTAATTTCTCCATGGCCCGGTGCGTCTCTGGAAGGTGTTCCTTCAAGGCATCCAGGAAAGTAGACACACGCCAAAAAAACATCCCGGCGTTCCAGTGAAAGTTCCCGGACGCAATATATTCCCTGGCAACTTCCAGCGCTGGCTTTTCCGTGAACCTCTTTACCGGGTAAACGGGAGCTTGTGCGGTGGAAAGGGCAGTCCCCTCACGCTCGATGTAGCCGAACCCGGTGTCTGGGCGAGTGGGCGGGATTCCCAGAACAACCATTCGGCGAGGCTGCCGTGCCACTTCTAGGGCTGCCCGAAGAATTTGTTGGTACGTTTTAGGATCGGCGATGTAGTGATCCGCCGGAAGCACGGCGAGCAGAGCGTCGGTTTTTGCTGCGTGGCGAACATGGATGGCCGCTAATGCGATGGCCGCCGTGGTGTTTCTACCGACCGGCTCTGTCAGAACACGCTTGCGCGCCGCCGCAGGCACTTGCTTGCGCAAAGCGACGCTTTGCTCGTCATTGGTGACCGTCCAAATTCGGTCCAACGGAACCACCGGCCGCAACCGCTCGACCGTTTGTTCCAGCATGGTGCGCTTGCCCACAATGTTCAGCAATTGCTTCGGTGTTCGCATGCGACTGCGCGGCCAGAATCGCGTTCCACGGCCCCCGGCCATAATCACCGCGTGAATCGTTAGTTTTTCTAGAGTCATATCCCTATTCGATTCCTACCAGCACACGTGAGAGTGATCCCTCGTCAAATCCTTGGTTTCGCAATTGCCGGCGATACGACTCGACCGAGGGAACAAATACACGTAGAAGACTGGTTCGTTTTTCTGGCTGCAACACCGTTACCGGCAGAGTTGCGGGCAGAAACCACGTTTGTCCAACGCGGTAATCAAACACGGTATCTGTATCATAAAACTTTCCACCGCCTTCCAGAATAATCACCAACTGGAAATGCTGCGGGTCGCTTTCCATTAAAGTAGTCTTGCAGCAATCCCACCGCTCCGTTGCAAAATAGGGGCAAGCGGCCAACAAATACTTTTTCGCATCCGGCGAGTGCAGTGCCATGGGCGCTAGTTTGCCCGGGGGCGGTCCCCCAAATCGAGTGACCTCAAGCGCCTTTTCTATGTGAAGTTCGCGCGGCTTCCCAGAAGAATCTATCCTGCCGAAATCGTATACGCGGTAAGTCAGGTCCGAATATTCTTGCACTTCGCAAACAACGATGCCTGCGCCGAGCGCATGTTGTGTGCCAGGTGCAACGAAAAAGGTGTCGCCGGTACTCACCGGCTGATGGGCGAGGAGATCTTCGAGGCTGCCGTGCCGAATCCCCGCGAGAAAGTCTTCTCTGGTAACACCGGGTTTTAGCCCAAACAGAATTTCTGCGCCGGGCTCGGAAGAGACTATGTGCCACATCTCTGTCTTGCCGCGACCGCCTGCAGCTTGTTCGTGTTTCTCCGCATAGCAGTCGTCGGGATGTACTTGAATGGACAGTTTGTCGTTCGGAAAGAGAAATTTCACCAGGATGGGAAAAGCTGGAACATTCGCCGGCCCACTTCCCCGCCACGATACTGGCATGGCGCGCCAACTTTCGCCTAACGATCTGCCAGCAAATGGACCATTCGCGATTCGCGAGTCCGTGCTGGTCAGCCATGCTTCTCCCAACGGCTCCGCCAAGTTCGTCTTGTCCGGAAAAAAGGGAACTAAGGAACGCGCGCCCCACAGTCGCGGGCTGAAAATCGGCTCAATCCGGGATAAGACGGGCGTCGGCACGGTCAAGCGGCAGCTTCAGCGCGAGAGAAAAACTTCTCCAGGCGGCGCAATCCCTCATCGATGCGCTCGATGGATGTGGCATACGACAAACGAAGGAATCCAGGTGCTCCAAACGCTTCGCCTGGAACCAGCGCGACGTGCGCCTTGTCCAGCAACAGCTTTGAAAGTTCCGTGCAGCTCTTGGCCAACCTTCCTTCGCCGAGGTGCGCGGAAACATTCGGGAAAGCGTAAAAGGCGCCAGCGGGCCACTCGCAGGTGATTCCGGGAATTGCGCGCAATCCTTCCACGATGCGTTTCCGCCGTTTGGCATATTCCGCAAGCATGGGCGGAACTGTCTCCATCGTGCCCCGCATAGCTTCCAGGGCCGCGTATTGCGCAATTGATGTCGGATTGGATGTGGACTGGCTCTGGATCTTGATGATGGCCTGGATCAGCGGTTCCGGCGCCAGGGTATAGCCTAGGCGCCAGCCAGTCATGGCGAACGTTTTCGAAACTGAGCCGATGATGATGACGTTTTCACGAGAGTCTTTCGCACTGGCAATCGAGAAGGGCTGGTGCGGTTCATACACGAAGTGTGAATAGCACTCGTCGCCCATCAACCAGATGTTGTGCTTTTTGCAGACCTCAAGGATCCGCAGGAATTCCTCGGAGTCGACCACGCCGCCGCTTGGATTGCTTGGTGAATTGATGATTACCATCTTCGTATTGGGGGTGATGGCCTTTTCAATTTCCGATGCTTTCGCTGCGAAACCGTCTTCGGGAGTCGTCTTCACGATGACCGGCGTGCCGCCAGCGTATTTAATGATGTCCGGAAAGCTGACCCAGTAGGGTGAAGGGAGAATCACTTCGTCACCATGCTGGATCAAGACACAAATGGTGTTGAAGATGGAATGTTTCCCGCCCACGGTGACCACGCATTCCTTCGCCGTATACTGCGAGCCTAGTTCGCGTTTGTGCCAGGCAACGATGGCTTCGCGCAGCGGCAGGATGCCCGCCGTGGCCGTGTACTTGGTGCGATTTTCCTCGATCGCTTTGATGGCCGCCTTCTTGATGTGGTCGGGAGTCGGAAAGTCCGGTTCTCCCGGTCCAAAGTCGGCGACGTCGACTCCCTGTGCCTTCAATTGGTCAGCGGCGTTGATCACCGCGGCAGTGGGTGAGATTTGGATGCGGTTAATGCGATTGGTCAGTTGCACGGGCTCTCCTCGAAACCGAGTGGAGTTGGTAACTGAATAGTTTTCAGGAAATCGCGAAGAATTACAATGGGCAGGCTAGGTTCGGGACAATTTCTTCAGGAGCCGCTGCTCGACGACAGCAGGAACAAGCCCATTCAGAGGCCCGTGGAGTTGCGCGATCTCACGGACCAATTTGGCGCTCAGATAGCTGTAGGCCTCGCTCGGCAGCATGAAAACCGTTTCCAGCCGTGGCTCCAGTTTCCGGTTCATCAAGGCCATCTGCAACTCAAACTCATAATCGGAGATCGCGCGAATCCCACGAAGAATAACGGCCGCGTCACGCTTCCGCGCATAGTCCACCAGAAGCCCTTCAAACACGTCAATTTCCACGCTGTCCCACTGCTTGGTAACTTCGCGGAGCATCTCTACGCGTTCGGCCACGCTGAACAGCGGTTCCTTCTCGACATTCTTCAATACCGCGACGATCAGCTTGTCGAACATTTTTTCGCCACGTTCAATCAAGTCCAGGTGGCCGTTGGTTACGGGGTCGAAGGAGCCGGGATAAATAGCAACAGAGGTCTTCATGCGCGTTGTCGGGTGTCCGGGGCACATTCTACTCCAATCAAACTGCAAAGCGAGAGGGAAGTTGTTACCGTCGAACTTATACCGCGAAAATGCCGCAGCATTCCTCCCTCGCGAAACAACTTAGTGTTTGCTTTTCTTCGTGTTATAACGATTTAATACAGCCATATCGTGCGATGAAGTTTCGGAGATGCCTGATGAGACGTAGTTTGTTTAACGGGAAGTCTTTTTGCGCCTCACTGCTACTGTGTATCGTAGGAACCATGAACACGCAAGCGCAATATCAAGTGCCTGTAAGTCTGATGCCTTTACCGGCAAAACTGCAGATGGCTGCGGGCTCGCTGAAAATTGATAGTCAGTTCGCCGTAGGCTTTGTCGGATATCACGAAGCCCGTCTTGACCGTGCCGCTGAACGCCTCTTCACTCAACTGCATCGCGAGACTGGTATCGTTTTCACCAATCGTGTCGCAGTTGATGCTGGCAAAGCCACGCTCGTCGTCACCACCGAACGAGAGAGTAAACCTCTACAGGAATTGGGCGAGGATGAGTCGTACACACTGGAGGTCACGGCTTCCGGTGCGAAGCTTCAGGCCAGCAACCCGTTGGGTGTACTCCGCGGCCTGCAGACTTTTCTTCAACTTGTGACCATTACCCCGGAAGGTTTCGCCGTCCCGAGCGTCAATATTCAGGATCAACCTCGCTTCCCCTGGCGCGGACTCATGATCGATTCCGGCCGCCACTTCATTCCTCTGGAGGTAATCCGTCGAAACCTGGATGGGATGGAAGCGGTTAAGATGAACGTGTTTCACTGGCATCTATCGGAAGATCAAGGCTTCCGAGTAGAGAGCCACAAATATCCAAAACTCCATGAGCAAGGTTCTGGTGGGCTGTATTACACGCAAGCCGAGATTCGTGACGTGATTGCCTATGCGCGCGACCGCGGCATCCGCGTCGTTCCGGAATTCGACATGCCCGGCCACAGCACAGCGTGGTTTGCGGCGCACCCAGAAATCGCCAGCGGTGCAGGTCCTTATCAGATTCAAACCAAGTGGGGTGTGTTCGATTACGCCATGGACCCGACCAATGAGAAGACCTACAAGCTGCTGAACGAACTGATCGGCGAGATGAGCAAACTATTCGCCGACCAGTTCTTTCACATCGGCGGTGACGAAGTAACCGGAAAAGAGTGGGACGCCAATCCCAAAATTCAGGAGTTCAGGAAGTCGCACAATTTAAAAGACAACACAGCCCTGCAAGCCTATTTCAGCGGCCGAGTGCAAGAGTTAGTCGTAAAACACGGTAAAACACCAGTTGGCTGGGATGAAATCCTTATACCCGGCGTGCCGAAGTCAATAGTGATTCAATCCTGGCGCGGGTCTGACGCGCTTACGGCTGCCGCCAAGCAGGGTTATCGCGGCATTCTCTCGAACGGCTATTACCTCGATCTCGGCTGGAGCGCGGCCCGCCATTATGCCAACGACCCGATGGGTGGCGCTGCCGCAGCTTTGAGCGCTGCAGAGCAGCAGAACATTCTTGGTGGCGAATCCTGCATGTGGTCTGAATATGTGAACGCGGAAAATATCGATTCGCGGATTTGGCCGCGCAACGCCGCGATCGCCGAACGGTTGTGGTCATCTGCTGACGTTCGCGATGTCGCCTCCATGTACGCGCGTCTCGATGTGGAAAGTGAGCGACTGGAATGGTTGGGTCTCACGCATCGCGTTTATCAACGAAAGATGTTGCAACGCATTGCTGGTCCGGCATCTCCCGATGAATTCGCCGCTCTGCACTTGCTCACACGATCGCTCGAGCCGATGAAGGATTATTCGCGCGAAGAAGCCGTTACGATTGACCCGACTAGCCAGACTCCGCTGAATCGCGTAGTAGATGCAGTACATCTGGAAAGCGAAACCTCACGCCGATTTAACGTTACCGTCGATCAATTCCTCGCTTCTTCCTGCAAAGATGCAGCCACATTCACGGAAATCCGTAGGCAATTGACGCAATGGGCCAGCATTGACGCTCAATTGCAATCCCTTGCGCAGCGTTCCGCTCTTGTGAAAGAAGCAATGCCTGCATCGGCTGGCCTCTCCGAGGCCGCTCAACTTGCGCTCGATGCGCTGGACCGAATCACTAAGGTTCAATCCTTGACCGACGACCAGAAGAAACAGTCCATCGATGCGCTCAATGCGGCAGAACTGCAAGCGCACAAATCGCAGCTCATCCTGCCCGCGCGGGCTGCTTTTCAGAAGCTGATCGAAGCCAGCAGTGTCGGAGGGGCCTGCGTTTCATCGAAGTAAGTCGGGCCTTGAAATTTAGACTATTGCGTTGAGACCACTGACCGGTTGTGACAGGCGTCCTCGCCAGAATCGGTGAAACTCATTCCGGATTGCGGAATAAACTCCCATTTATAGCTCTTTTCGGAAAGCGTCAGCCGCAGCACCCCAAATGTGTCGGAATTGCGAACCTCGCTGTTCGCCGTTGCAAATCCCAGCGGCGTGTGGCCCTTTCCGCCGGTACCGACAATAATTTGGCGGATCCCGTTTCTCTCATCCAATTGTCCGTCAGGATTCTGCGGGGCAAACCGCTCGTAGGAATGTTCGTGCCCGGCAAGCACCAGGTCCGCGTGGGCGTTAAAGAGGTCGCTCCAAAACGCGCGCAATTCCGGATGCATGGCATGCGAGGGCAAAAATCCACTACTAAATAGCGAATGATGACCGTAGGCGATGATACAAGAACCCGCGTGCGCTTCCAGATCCTCGCGCAACCACACCTCTTCTGGCGACCCTTTGCCGCATCCCCCCAATGCCTTTACAGAGCAATTTGTGTTCAACACCACGATGTGCCATGTTCCCAGTTCGTAGCTGTAGTATCCCTTTTCCGGATTTCCAGCCACTTCACCCCAATAACGAAAATAGTCGGAAGCGCCCGAACCGTTGTACTCATGGTTACCGGCGGCTGGCCTGGTCCGATCTTTAAACCTGCCCCAGGTCGGCTGGTAACAATTTTGAAATTCTTCCCAGGTTCCATTGTTGTAGGCAAGGTCTCCGGCCGCAAAGACAGTTCCCGGGATCTGCTCGATAAGCTTGGCGGTTGCCTCTGCACCCAGAAGATTGCCGCACCAGGCAATATCTCCCGCACCGACCAGTGTGTATTCCTTTGGTTCCGCTTTTGTCGGTTTGGGAGACTGCTTGTAATTGGATTTTGGGCCTGACTTCTGTTGTTGGGCGGCAACCACCCCTGCACCGGCCAATGTTAAGCTCTGCGCAATCAGCAAGCCCATCAAACCAAATGACCGTGCACGGCTCTGCATTGTTCTCATGCGCTTGTCCCCAGCACCGAGTTCGATAATACCCCAGCCATCCGGCAACATCCCCATTGCCTAGCAATAAAGACCATTTAGCTTGAAATTCCATCCATTTAAAGGAAATTATGACCATCTAAGACTAATTTGGTCTCATTCTAAGTCAAGGGAAATGAGACATTTGCCTAGCTGGCTGTGACCTGTGGGCTTGACAACGCACTTCCGAAGGGGGTAAAGTTGATCTGCGACTATTACAGTCGTATATGCATCGAACTATTCTGAAGCGCGGTGTGAACCGTCATGTTTAAACTGTCCAAGAAAGCGGATTACGGTTTGATTGCGATGAAGCATCTCGCCAACCACCGCGATCAGCATGCTTGCAGCGCAAACGAGATTGCCGAGGAGTATGGCATTTCGGCCACGCTGATGGCCAAGGTGCTGCAGAAATTGGCAAAACATACGTTAGTAGCGGCGAAGCATGGTTCGACCGGGGGCTACCAGCTGGCAAAAGACCCAGGGAGAATCAGCGCACTGGAAGTCATTACGGCGATTGATGGCCCGGTGTTAATCACCTCTTGCGTCACGAGTCATGGGACGTGCGACGCTACGGACCGCTGTTCGGTGAAAGAACCATTGCGGCGTGTGAATGAAAGCATCATGGAAGTTTTGCAGACCGTCACCGTTGCGCATTTGAGCGAAGACACGCTGCAGGAGCCGGCGTTAGTGGAATTGAAAGGTATGGCTGGTTTGGCGCTTTCGCGCTAGCCAGATCGTGCGAAGTCGATAGGAGAACAGGGATATGGCCGTTAAGCTGCCAATTTATATGGATAATCACGCTACCACCCCGGTAGACCCCCGGGTGCTGGAAGCGATGCTTCCGTATTTCACGGAAAAATTTGGCAACGCCGCAAGCCGCAATCACTCGTTTGGTTGGGCCGGGGAAGAAGCCGTGGAAACCGCGCGTCAGCAGATCGCTTCGCTGATTGGCGCCACCGCCAAAGAGATCATCTTTACCAGTGGCGCGACGGAATCGGACAATCTGATGATCAAGGGTGTCGCGGAAATGTACCGCGAAAAGGGCAACCACATCATCACCCAGGCTATCGAGCACAAGGCTGTTCTCGACACCTGCAAGCGCCTGGAAAAGCAGGGCTATGAGGTTAGCTATCTGCCGGTGCAAAAGGATGGCCGCGTGGATCCCGAAGATGTGCGAAAAGCGATCAAGCCCACCACCATTTTGATTACCATCATGTATGCGAACAATGAAATTGGCATCATCAACCCGATGGCGGAAATCGGCAAGATCGCCAAGGAACACGGCATTGTCTTCGCGACAGACGGCGTACAGGCTGTGGGCAAGATCCCCGTCGACGTGCAGAAGGACAATATCGACCTCTTGGCCATTACGGGACACAAGATTTACGGGCCGAAGGGCGTTGGAGCACTCTACGTTCGTCGCCGCAATCCCCGCGTACAGCTTTCCGCGATTATCGACGGCGGAGGTCATGAGCGCGGTATGCGTTCGGGCACCTTGAATGTGCCCGGCATCGTTGGACTTGGCAAGGCGTGCGAACTCGCCCAACAGGAAATGGCGGAAGAATCGAAGCGCCTCAGTTCTCTTCGCGACCGTCTTAAGACCAAGCTGGAGGCCAGGCTCGACGAGGTTTTCATTAATGGCTCGATCGAGTACCGCCTTCCGCACAATCTCAATATGAGCTTCGCGTACGTCGAAGGCGAGTCGCTTCTAATGGGAATCAATGATATTGCTGTATCCAGCGGTTCTGCCTGTACCTCGGCAACCCTTGAACCCAGTTACGTACTCAAAGCCTTAGGGGTTGGTGAGGATTTGGCTCATACGTCGATTCGCTTCGGGTTGGGTCGTTTTACCACCGAGGAGGAAGTCGATTACGTGGTCGACAAAATGGTGCAGGTTGTGACCAAGCTTCGCGAGCTTTCGCCCCTATATGAAATGGCCAAGGAAGGCATAGACATCTCCAAGGTCAAGTGGCAAACCGCCTAATCCAGCAGTCGAGGAAGGACAAGTACATGGCAAGCGCTATTGCAAGTGAAGGAACATTGAGGATTCACCGGTCCATCGCCGGAACCGCGGCTCCGTTTCGCGTGACATTTCAACCCTATCACGACAACGATGAACCGGCTCCCGCAGCGGAACGTGCATTTTATCATCTTCAGGACGTTCGGGAATTTCTCCACGTTTTGGGGCTGGGTGCAGAATATGTTCGAGAGGCTCTGCGGGAATTGACTGCAGGACGCTCGGCGTTTTTAACCAACGTTGGGCTTACGGAAAAGGCCATCAAGAGTGCCGGATTCAGCGCTGCTCTTGCAGCCGCCCGGGGATAAATAGTTTTTTGAATTTCAATACCGAATTCGAATTTCGGTAAGGAGCAACAGATCCATGGCATATAGTGAAAAGGTAGTCGATCACTACAACAACCCCCGTAACGTCGGGAGCCTCTCCAAGGAAGATCCCAACGTTGGGACCGGCTTGGTTGGCGCCCCGGAATGCGGCGACGTCATGAAGTTGCAGATGAAGATCAATCCGGAAACGAACGTCATTGAAGAAGCCAAGTTCAAGACATTCGGATGCGGATCGGCGATTGCCAGTTCTTCGCTTGCTACCGAGTGGGTCAAGGGAAAGACGGTGGAAGAAGCGTTGTCTATCAAGAACACGGACATCGTCCGTGAACTCGCGCTTCCCCCGGTCAAGATCCATTGCTCTGTGCTCGCCGAGGATGCCATAAAGGCCGCTATCGGCGATTGGAAGAAGAAGCACGGTATTGAAGTTCCCGCGCACGAGAAACCATCGCACTAAGTAGTGCATGGATGGCGCGGTGTTAGTGGCGTCTTCCGGCGGTATGGAAATGATCCCGTCGGAGGATGCTGTCGATTTTGCTTTTGGTAGGACTCGTTTAGGATTAGTTTTATGTCCACACAAACGACAACGCAGACACAAACGGCGCCTGCCGTACCGGTAATTCACATCAGCGAGCTTGCGGCTAAGAAAATTATCGCCCTGCTCGCCAAGGAAGGTGTGTCTCCCGAAGTGGGTGGCCTGCGCGTTGGCGTGCAAGGCGGCGGCTGCTCTGGCCTTTCCTACGCCATGCGCCTGGACACCCAGGCGCGCGATCGCGATAAGGTGTTTGAAGAATTTGGCGCTCGTATTTTCGTCGACCCGAAGAGCCTGCTGTATCTGAATGGCACGATCTTGGAGTACGAAGACACGCTCATGCGCCAGGGTTTTGTGTTTCAGAACCCGAACGCGGCGCGGAGTTGTGGCTGCGGCAGTAGCTTTACGGCGTAAGCGGCAGCTCACGATTTAGCCTGCTTGCTGGAAAACCCTGCGCAGGCTAAGCAGACCAGTGGTTGGCCACCGCAATCGCCAGCCACTTTTTTTTGTGTTCAGTCTCGGGATAAAAAGATTATGGCTTCACCTTTCCCCATCACAAATGCGCCCTTGGTCTGCTGGAGTTGCCACGAGCGGACCATTGGCACACACTTCTGCTCCAGTTGCGGCAAGATGCTGCAACTTCCGCAGCACAGCGACTACTTCGCCATGTTTGAACTGCCGCGCAAACTTTGGCTGGAGATGGGCGCCCTAGAACAGAAATTTCTGCAACTCAGCTGGAAACTCCATCCCGACAATTTTGTAAATGCCACCGAAGAAGAGAGAGAAATTTCGCTGAAGCGTAGTTCGGAATTGAACGACGCCTATCGTACGCTGCGCGATCCTGTCGCTCGCGTGGAATATCTTCTCTCCATCGAGGAGATGCGCAAGGAAGGCGCTACCAAGCAACAGGCCCCCGCAAATTTGCTGGAAGAGGTATTCGAGTTGAATGAATCGCTCGACGAACTGCGCGAAGCCCGCGCTGCCGGGGGCGATACCGCCGCGCTGAAAGTTCGTCTCGAGGCAGCGGAGAAGAAATTCGGGCAAAAACTGCACGAGGTGGATTCCCAGCTGCGCGACAGCGCCCGTGAATGGGACAAAGTGCTCGAAGCGAAAGGTGATGACGCGTCACGCCGGCAGGTCATGAATCAACTGAACGATCTGTTGAACCGGCGCTCATACATTCGCAATCTGGTCGTAAATGTCCAAAAGGAACTTTTGTAGCTCCATGGCAAGAATAGTCGGCATTGATCTCGGAACCACCAACAGTCTCGTCGCCTACGTCGACCCGCAGACAGGTGAGCCCAAGTGTATCCCCGGGCCCAGTGGCAGCACGTTATGTCCCTCGGTCGTCAGTCTCGACGCGGACGGGAGCATTATCGTAGGTGCGCCTGCACAGCGTCGGTTGCTTGTCCAGCCAGAGCGAACCATCTACTCGGTTAAGCGGCTGATGGGCCGCGGCCCCGCCGATGTCCGTGGCGAACTGAAGCTGTTTCCGTTTCGCATCGATCCGGCCAGCAAGAATGTGATTCGCGTCGAGCTCGGCGATAAAGTCTTCACGCCCCCCGAGATCTCCTCGTTCATTTTGCGCGAACTGAAGAATTGGGCCGAAGCGTACTTCGGCGAGGCGGTAGACCGCGCGGTGATCACCGTTCCCGCCTATTTCAACGATGCGCAACGCCAGGCCACTAAGGACGCAGGGAAACTAGCGGGCTTGGAAGTCCTTCGCCTGGTGAATGAGCCTACCGCTGCCGCACTTGCCTATGGATTACACGAAAAACAGCGCGGCAAAGTTGCTGTCTACGATCTCGGTGGCGGCACCTTCGATATCTCGGTCTTGAAATTAATCTCCACCGCCGATGGCGATATCTTTCAAGTTCTCGCCACGAACGGCGACACGCATCTGGGTGGCGACGACATCGATAACCTCCTGCAGTCTTTTGTCCACGAACAAATCCTACAGCAGGACCAAATTGATTTTTCACCCCATGGTGAGCTTGCCCAAGAACTTCGCAAGGAATTGATCGCTCTAAAGCACAAGCTTTCTGAGGTTGACTCGGGCAGTTTCCGTTTCCCGCTGCCGAACGGCAAAGTCTACGAACATGTGTTCACGCGGGGAGCGCTTGATGCTCTGATTCGCCCCGTTGTCGACCGGACCATGGTGCCGGTACAAAAGGCACTGGCCGATGCGCAACTGAAGCCCAAGGAAATTGAAGAAGTGGTTCTTGTCGGCGGAACCACGCGCACTCCGCTGATCCGCCGCACCGTGCAGGAATATTTCGATCGAAAGCCGCACACCGAATTGAACCCCGACGAGGTTGTCGCTCTGGGTGCTGCCGTGCAGGCAAATATCCTCGACCGTGGCGTCAAGACCATGCTTTTGCTCGATGTCACGCCTCTTTCCCTGGGAATTGAAACCTATGGCGGTGCCGTAGCGAAAATCATTCCGCGCAATTCCACGATTCCTGCCAGCGCGCAGGAGCTTTACACCACCGGCGTCGACAACCAGACCGGTATCGATATTCATGTACTGCAAGGTGAGCGGGAACTTGCCAAGGATTGCCGTTCCCTGGCACGTTTTACCCTGCGCGTACCGCCTGCTCCCGCGGGGCTCCCGCGCGTGGAAGTCAAATTCCTGATCGACGCCAACGGCATCCTCCAAGTCGCTGCGAAAGACCTGCGTAACGGCCAGGAACACTCCATCGAAGTGCAGCCGAGCTACGGCCTCAACGACACGGACATCGAGCACATGCTGGAAGAATCGATCGAATATGCCGAGCAGGATTTTGCGGAGCGTCAGGTGATCGAGGCGCGTAATGAAGCGGAATCAATCCTGATCGCCACAACGAAGGCATTAACCAATCCCCAGACAGCAAATCAACCCGCTGCCGAGCGCGCAAAAATTGACGCGAGTGTCGCCGCGCTGAAAGAAGCGGTGCTCGGAACTGACTACAAACTGATGCGTCAGCAAATTGATGAATTAAACCGTGCCACGGAACACCTTGCGGAATTGTTGATGAACTCCGCGGTGCAATCGGCGCTGGCCGGAAAGAATTTGGCGGAAGTTTAGTTCGCAGCTTTAGTTTGCAACAAGGATCGTGGAGAAAAATTATGGGCGGCAGTAATCCCTATATCGATGAAGTGAAATATAAGGTCGCGACCAAGAAGTTCAAGGTCACGTTCCTTCCGAGCGGCAAAACCGTTGAGGTGGATCCGGAGAAGTTCCCCTACGGCCACAATGGATTGCCGGGAAGCATTCTCGACATTTCCGAAGGCTTTAAGATGGGAGTCGATCACGCCTGCGGCGGCGTGTGTGCCTGTTCTACCTGCCATGTGATGGTCAAAGAAGGCCTGCCGTCCTGTAACGAAGCGACCGACGCGGAACTCGACGAACTCGATGAAGCACCCGGCATTACGCCGAAGTCGCGTTTGGCTTGCCAGACCGTGCCCGACGGCACTACCGACATCGTTGTGGAAATTCCCGGGTGGAACAAAAACTACGCGCGCGAACTGGATCACTAAGGAATCGTAAACATGCCACCGAGCTTTGATTGGGAAAATCTGGAAGATATCGCGATCGGACTGACGGACAAGTATCCCGACATCGATCCTTATACCGTGCGCTTCACCGACTTGCATAAGTGGATCACTGAATTGCCAGGTTTTGCGGGTGATCCCATGAAATCCAATGAGAGCAAGCTGGAAGCTATCCAAGCCGCATGGCACGAAGAGTGGGAAGATCGCAAAAGCTAGGTAGCCCTTTCACTCCCCCGAATAATTCTGATCCTCAACAATTGTTCTCTTAGCTCCGGCACTGACTCTCGCTCCTTCCTTGACTTCTGTTTTCTGGCTCACTACCATGCCGTCAGCATTCAGATCATTTCTTCGCCCGATACCCCGTTCGATGATTTTCCTATACTTTTGCAAATAGAAACTCTGAAAGGAATTCCAACATGACTCTTGGAAAGAAGGCTGCGGCGGAATTTTTCGGCACGTTTTGGCTGGTCTTTGGTGGATGCGGGAGCGCCGTTCTGGCTGCAGCATTTCCGAACACAGGTATTGGCTTTCTGGGAGTTGCCTTCGCATTTGGCCTCACGGTTTTAACCATGGCCTATGCCATCGGCCATATCTCCGGTTGCCACCTCAATCCAGCTGTTTCCGTTGGCCTTGCAGTTGGCAAGCGCTTCCCGTACAGCGAATTGTTGCCTTACATCATCGCTCAGGTCCTAGGCGGTGCTGCCGGCGCGGGTGTTCTGTATCTGATCGCCAGCGGCAAGGAAGGCTTTAGCACCGCCGGCGGATTTGCCTCAAACGGCTTCGGTCTGCACTCGCCCGGCGGCTATTCGCTAACTGCCTGTTTTCTGGCTGAAGTCGTTCTCACGTTCTTTTTCCTGATGATTATTCTCGGCTCGACTCATGGAAACGCGCCTAAGGGTTTCGCCCCCATCGCGATTGGCTTGGGGCTTACTCTTATTCACCTCGTCGGTATTCCGGTCACTAACCTGTCGGTGAATCCAGCTCGCAGCACGGGCCCTGCATTGTTCGTCGGCGGTTGGGCTCTTTCGCAGCTCTGGCTCTTCTGGCTGGCGCCGATTCTAGGCGCGACCATCGCCGGAATTATTTATCCACTAATTTCCGAAGAGTAGTTTTCAGCCGCGAGGCAGGATCGATTAAAACTCAGCAAGTGCCTGGGGCGTTCCGGATTGGAGCTCACCCCATCACTTGCTTGCGCCATTCCTATCACGGAACAGTCGAATATTTTCGAACAGCGTTGCGCAGACCGAGTGAAAATTCTCGCGCACTTCATTGTGCGCCACTTTGTCTCCGGGCACGGCCAAAAGCGTCGCGGCGCCGTGTGTTAACAAGAACAGCGCATAGAACGCGCGTGCGTACTCCTCGGGTTTACCCCCAAAGCGATTCGCTAGCTGCGACATCAAAAGTGCTCGGCCGGGACGAGGCATTTCCGGGTGGAAGATATCTGTCCAGGTGGAACAGAGTAGCTGGTACTCGTGCGGGTTTTCTTCCGCAAACCGAAGGTACGTCCTGTTTAACTCATCTACGCTGGGGGTGGCAAACAACGCTTCGTTTAACTGCGCTTGAAACCGTTTGGCCAGGGCTACCTGGAGATCTTGTTTGTTGCGAAATCGCTTGTACACAGTCGGAGTTGTCGTACCGGCTTCGCGTGCCACGGCTCGAAGGGTCAGCCCGTGTTCCCCACGCGTGCGCCAGAGACGCTGGGCCGCTTTTAAAATCCTCTCCTGCAACTGCTGGTTTGCGTGTGGTGGCATAGGTACCTCATTATTATAATACAGCGTATAAGTAATATCAGGAAAACGACTTCAAGTCCAGCGGTTGTCCACCTGTTTATAAGTATGTATATATAACAAAAATATGAAGATAATGGAGTGGCACATTCCCTTTATCGGGATTGAAGTCATAAGATTTATATAGACACTGTAAAACTAACAGTGTATAACTTATGAGTTTGATCCTACGCCAGAAAACTGGCCGTACAAGGGTTCATGCCAAGGAGCAGTTGAGATGGTGCACGTGAATGATCCAGACGGGTTCCCCGCCGCCAGCGTGGCGAATTCGAATCGCCAAAAGGAGCGCTCGACAGGCTCGGAAGTACCGGAAACCTCTCTCGGTTTATTGACGGAAAAACAAGTGTCGGATGCCGTGGAGAAGGCCGTGCATTTCCTCCGCCAACAGCGCGCGCACTTCTATCCGCTGGGTCAATCCTTGGATGCCAAAACCAAGACGTTCCTGGCAAGATTCTTTGATCCCTCACTTCTGGGTCAAGTAAAAGTCGTAAAGATGACGGGAGAACGGGTTGCAAACCCGCCTTTTCTTGAAACGGCCAAACAGATGGGCTTCAAGAACCTTCCCGACCTGAAGCATCAAGCCACAGTGACCTTTCTGGACGTCGTTGTCTTTAACGAGGAGTTCACGGAGCGCGCCTTGTTTCACGGGTTAGTCCACGCTACACAAGTCCAGGTCTTGGGAATTGAGCGCTTCGCCGAACTGTTCCTTCGCGGTTTCCTGCGCATGAGATCCTATTTCATGGTTCCCCTGAAGGCCCATGCATTTAGTCTAGACTGTCAATTTGCGGAGCACCGTGAGCGCGGCTTCTCCGTCGAAACAGAAGTTTCCCGCTGGCTCGAGCAGGGCCGTTACTAGTTTTTCGGCCGCCAACTATGCGTTAGAACTGTTCAGAAACATTTTTTGGCCTTCGGCTACTGAAGCCAAAGCTCATAGAGTTTATGTTAGACTTAAAGGTGTGTGGCGCTATGGTGCAACGGTTAGCACGTAGCCCTTTCAAGGCTAAAATACGGGTTCGATTCCCGTTAGCGCTACCAAACTCCCAACAATACCGGCCAGTTTGCCTTGTTTAACGCCTTCTCTCACAAGTGGTATCCTTACAGTTCACCCGGTACGCGGGCAAAGGACACTCCGATGGCTGATATTTTTCGTTCGAGCAATCCTGTTCTAAAAGAGAGTGCTTTTACTGGTCAAATTTCCACCGGCCAAACGATGAGTGTGCAGGGCACTGTCAACAAGACCGGCCTGCTTCTGCTTTGCGTGGTCGCTACCTCGGCATGGACTTGGGGACTCAGCCATTCCGAGACACCTCAGGCAGCCTTTCCGTGGATGATCGGCGGGGCTATCGGCGGATTCGTGATCGCGCTGGTTACCACCTTTAAACGGGAATGGTCTCCCCTTACCGCCCCAATGTACGCCCTGCTTGAAGGGTTATTCCTCGGCGGCATCTCCGCCTATTTTGAACGCGCTTATCCCGGTATCGCCGTTCGCGCCATAACGCTCACGTTTGCCGTTCTTCTGGTTCTGCTCCTGGCCTACAAAACGGGCGTCGTGCGTGCCACGCGTGGGTTCAAACTCGGCGTGATTGCAGCCACGGGTGGGATCGCGCTGGTCTATGCAATCAACTTCATCATGAGCATGTTTTTTCACACCCAAATGTCTTTCCTCTACAACAGTTCTCCCTTGGGCATTGGCATCAGCCTCTTCGTTGTCGTAATTGCCGCCCTGAATCTGATCCTCGATTTCGACATGATCGAAACGGGTGTCCAGAGCGGCGCGCCACGCTATATGGAGTGGTACGGCGCCTTTGGCATGATGGTCACGCTCATCTGGCTCTATCTAGAAATCCTAAGGCTTCTCAGCAAATTGAACCGCCGCTGAGTGAACGGCCTTCGACTGACGCCTTGCTAATGTCAGATTCTCGCAAAGCACCAAAATCGAAACGCCCGCGGGTGGTCTCCAAACGCTTTATCACCGCGCTGAGTTATGCTGCGCAATTGCACGCTCGCCAGATTCGCAAGCGCACCGAACGGCCTTACATCGGGCATTTACTGGGCGTTGCCTCCATAGTTATCGAATACGGGGGCGACGAGGAGATGGCCATCGCCGCACTCCTTCACGACGCGGTGGAGGACCAGGGTGGCCTTCCGCGTTTGCGCGAGATCCGTAAGAAGTTTGGTAAGCGCGTCGCTCACATTGTCGATGGGTGCACCGACGCCTACACGGAGCCAAAGACTCCATGGCTCGAGCGCAAGCGCGACTACATCGCTCGCGTGGCCGGTGAAAACCATGAAGTCCGCCTGGTTTCAGCTGCCGATAAACTTTCCAACGCGCGGGAAACACTCCACGAACTTCGCGTGCACGGAGATTCCGTATTCGAACGTTTTGCCGGCAAGAAAGTCGGCACGCTCTGGTACTACCGCGAACTCATCAGCGCGTTTCGTCGCGCCGGTAGCAACGCACTGATTGAGGAACTCGACCTTGTCGTCGCGGAACTGGAATCCCTCAGTTCGCTCACAATACCGAGCTGAGGAATCAACCGCTCGCGCGATACCGTCCTAGGTGCGGAACTCATCCATCGGAAGCTTAGTTCTGATTGTTCTGATGCCCGCTGGACCCTGTACGGCGACTGCCGACTGCTGCCAAGGCCCGGCTCCAAACGAGTTTGTTGGTACTTGGGTGCTGCGTCTGGGCGAGCGGAATCTGCTTGTGCCAACCCTTGTTTCCGACGGGCATGCTCTGCAGCGTAGCCTTGAGCTCCCATCAAGACTCTCGATGAGCAATGACGTTTTCTTCGGGATGTGTTGCGGCGTGTGAAGCGATCGCGTGGCGGGTACTTGCTTTGGCAATGGGGGCCGCCACCTGACCACCCAGAACACAAATGCTGCCAGGGAGGAGGGCAGTTACTTCATGGTTGTGAAGGGAGATCGAGTGGAACTGGTGATTGATGATTTTCCGACGAGACTGATTCTCTCCTTTTTTGTTAGTGAGCCAATGCCTCCTGGGGCAAGAGTATCTACTGACTGCGAGCCTAACCGGATCTATTCGGTTGGTGACTCTGATTTGCACTCCTCCGAAACGAAGGCCATCTTTGGACATGACCAATGGGTCCGTCAGGCCCAGCCAGTTGCTTGGAGGATAGTCGAACGTACCGATGTCGAGCAGCGAGCCTGGACGCGAAAATGATTGGCTGTGGGTGTACCGCACACCAGTATGGACTACGCAGAGGCGGCCTTCGTCTTTCAGCACGGAGACTCGCCGCAGGACTATTTGTCGGCACACCGGCTTGCTATTCTGGCGGTTTCAAAGGGGGATCCTACAGTAGTGGGAATCGCAACTGCCACTCTGAATCGCCATCTCCAGAGTATGGACCTGAAGCAAGTCTTCGGAACCCAGTATTTGCGTGATGGCACGGGAAATTGAGCAAAGGAGCTTTACGATCGAGAACTAGTCTCGGATGCTCTCGGGCCACAACTGGGGGTTAATTCCAAGACCACTCAGCAGCAGTTGAAAGCCCATCAAACACAGTGGTGAGTGCGCAGTGCCGCCGACTCTGCCTTCTTATGTGCTAAAAGTGAGAACGCGATACAATCTTCAGTTCTAGGTTTATTTTTTATGAATGCACCGCTCCGCTCAGCTCGAAGGTTGTTCACCATCGGCCACTCCAATTTGGGGATGGAGGATCTGCTTAGTGCCCTTATCCGCCACGAGATTAAAGTCGTTTGCGATGTTCGCAGTCGTCCGGGTAGTTTTCGTTATCCGCAATTCAATCGGGAACCGCTAGAATCGCGGTTAGTCTCTGCCAGAATTCGCTACGAGTTTTTTGGCGATCAAATGGGTGGTCGTCCGCTCGATCCCGCCTATTACCTGCCGAACGGCCTGGTCAATTACGTGGCCCGCCGGACCGCCTCTGATTTTCAACAGGCCGTCGATCGCATGCTAGCCGCCGCTCGTCAACACTTTACCGTCATGATGTGTGCTGAGGAAGATCCGCTGCATTGCCATCGGTTCATGCTGATCTGCCCCACGGTGGTACAAAGGGGAGTTGTTCCCGTACACCTGCGCCGCAGCGGAAGTGTGGAGACGCATCGTGATACCGAAGACCGTCTCCTCCAACTCCATGGATTTGCCGACGTAACCAGCGATTCGCTCTTTTCCCATGGGCGGGAAAGCGCATTGGAAGATGCCTTGCGCATGCAGTCCGAACAATACGCCTTCCGCACGTCGCCAGAAGCCATTGAATATTTCTGAGCAATCTGTCATGCGCCCATTATTTTCTTTTTACATGTTGAGTGTGGCAATTCCCGCCCGTCTGCCGGATGATAGTATTCTTGGTTGGACAGCCTTAAATTCAGCAGACTCCGCAGACCTCTGCTTCCGCTGATAAATGGGAGATTTACATTTTGGCACCTGCTGACGTCTACTTGATCGGATCCAACAGCGCTTTCGGCGCTCGTGTGATTGCCTCCGAGGACGTCGATCAGGCTTTCGGCATGCCCAGCGGAAAACTTAGAAATCGCGCTGGAATTCATTCCCTGGCTTATGCGGGAGAGCAGGAAGACGAGATTTCTCTCGGCGTTGATGCGGCTTCCGGCGTTCTGACGCGCAGTGGCGAAGACGCGAAGAACGTGGATTGGGTTCTGGCCGCTAGCGAGACCTATCACGCCTACCCTTCACTCGCCGCGAATCTTCACGCGCGTCTCAATCTTCGCGAAAACTGCAGCGCTCTCGATGTTGGCAGCGGTTGTGTCGCCCTGGTGCAGGCACTGGCTGTTGCGCAAACCATTCTGGTTTCTGGCCGTGCCACGGTGGTTATGGTTGTCACCTCTGACGTGCATAGCCGCACTCTCGGGCCTGGACGCGCTAAAGGAGAATTCGGTGGTCTCTTCGGCGACGGCGCCAGCGCGTTCCTTCTGACGACTAAACCTTCCTTTGCACAGCGGGTTGCGTATCGACTTGGTGAATTCTTTTTTGGTTGCGCGGCAAAATACTCGGAAGCCATCTGCGTCAGCGAAGCAGGAGATGGCAGTCTCGACGTACGGTTCGATGGAGAAGCCCTTTCTCGTGCCGCCGTCAACCGCATGGAGAAAATCCTTACCGAAGCCGAGCAACGCAGCGGTATTTCCCGTGCCGAAGTCGGTGCGTTTGCCACCCACCAGCCGAACCCTCGTTTAATTGCCTTGCTGGCAAAACAGTTCTGCGTGCCGCCGAATACGTTTCCGCCTATTGCAGCAACCCGCGGCAACCTGGGCTCATCCACATGTGGTGCCGTGCTTCACGCTGCACTGGAATTGGCCTGCGCACAACTTCCCTCCGAGCGCAAACCCGTTTTTCTCGCTTCTCTAGGGCCTGGACTTCTCTTCGGCGGTGGCTGGCTGGTTCCTGAGACTGCGTAGCCTCCGATACGCTGATTCGCAACCGTTCCTCCTCAGAGGATCAATCGACTCGTTTGATGTCGATAATCGTGCCTGAATTTCTGGATTCACTCTCCACATCCAGTAGCCCATCCTTGGTCACTTTGATCTTGGTCGCGGGTATCACTTCACCGCTCAGCGGCTTGCCCAGCGGATCAAAGCGAAGGCGAACGATGGTGAACGGGTAATCTGCCGGCTGAATTCCTTTGTTCTTCTCATAAAGCGTGAGCACGTGCTCGAGGATCAGTGTCAGCCGCCGTCCGTCATCCACCTTGCGAGAGAAGGCAGCTGCAATGTCGCGCCCAGCCTGTCCTTCGATGTTGATGTGCCCATGATTCATGGTATGGACCAGTGCGATCGCGTCGGCGGGATTGTCTTTCTGAAACGCCTCTGCCAGCTTTTGCTTCTCTGCATCGGAGGTATAGGAACTGATTTGGATAGTGACTCGCGCCGAACCGCCGGAATATCCTTCCGCGGGAATTACCATCGCGGTATAGCTTTCCACCGCGCCTTGTGCGAATGCCGCCGAAAGCCACCAAAAGCAGATCGCCGTGACGAAAGCAGCTAAAACTCCAGCTCCCTTGTGTGCCCGGGGTGAATTCGAGCTTGATCGGGCCCGGGGTAATCCAATCCTCAGTGTTCCCAAGTTGCACCTCGATGAACGATAATTGCGCAGAAATATTCCAACGTGGTAAATGTTAGCACGCGATTTTTATGAAAACCGGCGGAATCCGAGGCGTGCCGCTAGTTGTGCATTGCCCGGTGTATAACATTTCCTGCCGAGAAGGAGGGCGTAACTCCATGAAACTGTTTCGCTGTCTTTTGTTTATTGTGATCGTCGATCTGTGTCTTTTCCCTTTCCCTGGAAGTAAATCTATTCTCACCAGCCACGCGGCGGAGACCCCGCAATTTCATTCCGTCACGATCCAAAATACCGAGCCGCGCCTCGATGTAAACGGAGAGATCATCGACGCCCACGACGGTTGCCTGCAATTCTTTGAAGGGCGGTATTACCTCTATGGAACGGCCTATGGAAAAAGTGCCGGGTTTAGCATCAACAATCGTTTTCGCGTCTACAGTTCCTCCGATCTCGAACACTGGAACCTTGAAGGCGAGATCCTCAAAGCCCCGCCGGATGGCGTCTACTATCGACCATACGTTATCTACAATGCAGCAACTCAAAAGTACGTGCTCTGGTACAACTGGTATCCCAAATTGTGGGATGGTCAGATAGGAGTGGCGGTAAGCGACACGCCAGTCGGTCCGTTTACGATTGTCAATGCAAAGGTAGAGCTCTCCCACGCTTCGGACCAGCCTGGCGATGGCGGTCTGTTTGTTGACAAGGACGGGACCGCCTATTTTATATACACGGTCATTGGCCAGGATCACGCGATTCGCATCGAGCGCTTGCGCAGTGATTTTCTTGGCTCAACTAAAGAGACCAGCAAAATCCTGGGCAAGGGCTGCGAGGCGCCGGCCCTCTTTCGGCGTAACGGGCGATACTATGCGCTGTTTGATTCAACTTGCTGCTTTTGTAAAGAGGGAAGTGGCGCGCGTGTTTTGACGGCTTCTTCGCCACTCGGTCCTTACTCCGAGCTGCCGAATATCAACCGCGACGTAGCTGGCCAGCCGATTGTTGCCGCGCAGCAAACCTTTGTCGCCAGCATTCCAACATCACAGGGCACTGCTTTGATCTGGATGGCCGACCGTTGGGGTTCGCGGCTTGACGGGATTAAGGGCCACGACTTGCAGTTTTGGAGCGCTCCCCTGCGCTTCACGCCAGATGGAGCCATCGAACCTATCGAGAATGTTCGCGAATGGAAAGTAAATGTCCTCCTGGGAGGGAAGACTTCCGCAGCCAGATCGCCTTATTTTTGGCCAAAGAAGAAGGACCCGAATCCTCTAAAGCTTGACCCATGCACGCAAGCCATCCTGCCCGCAGAGCAATGAGTCCGCTTGGGCTCAGCGGCGGTACATCCGAATAAAGACAAATACTTTCCCGTCTTCATTGTTTTCCTTCGATAAGTGCTGACTCTTTCGGCAGCGATACATTGCTGCCTTGTTCATTGTCATCCGGCCGGAGTCCTTTCGGCAGGCCCTGGCAGGGAATTCTGATTTCAGTCAGACTACCAATGTCGGCGAAGCTGGCAGTGAGGTTCAGATCGCCCATACCTGCAGGGCCCCGTGACTCGGACTCGACGGCTTCCACCAACTGTTCGCCGGGAACAAATTCACCAGTTCTTTCCTGGAGAGTCCCCGTGTCGCCGGACCTTTGCCGACCACGGGGGGCTCAGGGGTCTCCTAAATAAGTGATATCCGGAATCTGCCATCCTCGCGCGCATTGAAAGTGAGCACCACACCCAGCATCGATTCCGGTGGAAGCTAGGCGGTCACGGCGCCGGGACCGACGCGACGCACATCTGGTTGCGGTGTCACAAACGAATTCCTGACAAGTCGCTCTGCCAGCCAAACTGCAACAGTTGCAAGCTACTGTTTCGACTTATTCTTGGGTGGGATTACGAGGTAACCTGGGGCGACGGCTTTCATATTTTTCGAAAGGTCAGCATTGGCCTCACGCAGGGCGAAGCGTATCCCACCATCCAGCAGGCTCAGGAAAAACGGGTCTGCCCAGTTCTCAGGGCGATCGCCGATCGCGGTATAGAACACGCGTCCTTTCCCATGCATGCGTGCCCACGTCATCGGATAAGGTGGTCTCTGATAGCACTCACCCTTCATCCCCTGGGTATCGAGCGTGGCGATCACATGCAAATCTGGCGCAAAATCCTTCAGCGAATACCATTCTTCCGTGAATTCCACGGGCGACTTTACTCCTTGCAGGCCAGGGAATTCCGCATCATCAATGACAACATTGGCTGCCTGCAATCGCGGAGTGCTGCCGTGAATGATGAACTCGCCACCTAGCATGCGGAGGTAAGGATCGGAATTTTCCCCGTGAGCGATGTAACGGTTGGATAGATCTTCTGCGTCGGGCGGAGTGTGAAATGTATCAGCCGCTGCATGTGTCCCGATAAAGCCGGTACCTCCGTGAATAGCATCGAGAAATTTCTGTTTCCCTGCCGTTGTCATCGGGGGATTTTTGTCCGTCCCGGGCTGGGTCAGATCGCCCGTGGTGAAAAAGAAAACCGCCTGGAATCTTGCCAGATCTGAGGAATCGAAAATTCTGCCGTCCTTCGTGCAGTGAACGTCATAACCATGCTTCCTGCAAATCTCGGTGACGGCGTTTTCCGCGATGCTCGGCTTGCCGTCTGTTTGCTTTACTACGGTATGCTCGAACCCCGAAGACTTGGTAAAAACCAGCAGAGACTTGGTCTCGGCGAACGCGTTACGCGCAAATGCTGCTGACGCGCCAGTCACGGCCAGTGTTTGAAGGAATGTTCTACGATTCTGCATTTTGAAGTCTCCCAGACAGGCTCAGTTCTACGTTATTCAAACCCGGAAAGAATACCACGGCCGTGTGTTTAGCGCGCCTTCGGACGAAGTGATTGTCCTGCTAATTTCTGTGACACATTTCGCGCTCCTTGCCGCAGAACTGATGTGAACTCCGACGCATGCGCCGACTTAGCGTACGATACCCTGCGACACCCAGTTCTCGTTTCAACTGGAACTGTTATCTTGGTCAGCATCTCAAAGTCTCGCGCAAACTCATTACCCCTCGTGGTCTGGTGCGTACCGAGATTGACAAGGGCATTGGCGGTTTCCCGCCCGGCGCACCGCCGCCACCGAGTACATCGCAGGGCAGCCCAACCACACGGATGGCCCGAGTGTCGCGCAAATCAGCGAGGTCGTCGAGAACGAATGATTGCTCTGATCCACAGAAGGGTTTCTCGCTGCGCAGTTGCGGTATGAGTGGTATGTTTCCTTTAGTTGCAGCTGAAGGACCAGCAAGGGAGACAGTTCATGCCAAAATAAAAACCCCCCCCGCCAATTTCATGACCGGGCCGTCAACAAACTCATTCCGAACCACTTGTGCCTCACACAGAAGAAGCTCTCGGCGCCGCGACGGCTGAAAGGCCGTCCATCCAGGCAATCGTTTCGTTCCAAACTGAATGGTTCCCGGCCGCGCAACCCCGAATTGGGAATCATCATTGTTCTCTTCTTCAGCAAGAGGAGCAGCTTGTGCTGTCAACTTCTATTTGACTTTTCCTGTTTCCCGCTCCAATAATCCGCCCATGGCTAGACCAGAAGGTGTCCGACGCGTTAAGAGTTATTCCGCCGCGAATGGTTACGTCTACCAATACTGCTTTTACGAGGGAAGCCGCATCTCTTACGAGGGTCGACCTGCCGGTGAATTCATCTATGCAGTTTCTGCCGACCGCCAGACGACTTTCCCGCTTCGCATCATCGTCCGCCAGTCAGCGCTATTTGCCTGGGCCAAATCCAATGGTCGACCTCTCACCAGCAGCGAAGAATACGCCGTCGCCAAGATCCGTTTGTTGCAGGCCTTTGATGAAGGGTCTGTGCCGCTCTCCGCGGATTCTACAAAGAATGTTGTCTTCCTGGTTGACGAGTCCAATCTGGAGCCACTCCTCGAACAGCTCAATATCTGAGCATAAACGGTGTCTAACGATCGGAGTTCCGGACTAAAGTGTCGAGGCCAATGCACTTCCCAATTCTGGGTGAACAAACCTATATCCCAGCTTCACCAGTTGTGCCGGCAACACGCGCTGACTGGCCAGCAGCAGCGGTCCGGCCATTTCTCCCAGCGCCAGCTTCAGTGCAAATTCCGGCGCGGCAAATATCGCAGGTCGATGCAAAACGCGCGCCACTTCTTTTGTGAATTCTTCGTTGCGCACCGGTTGCGGCGACACCACATTCATCGGCCCGCGCACCGATCCTTCCTCGAGTGCCAAACGCAAAATCCGTACTACGTCGGTCAGCATTACCCAGCTCATCCACTGCTCACCCGAGCCTAATTTCCCACCTACTCCGAACTTGAACGGACGCACCATCTTCGGCAGCGCTCCGCCGTGCTTCGCCAGAATTACGCCAAACCGCGCGTTCACCACACGAATGCGGATAGCCTCTGCCTTTGTTGCAGAAGCTTCCCAGTCGCGCGCGATGCCGCTCAGGAAGTCTCTCCCCGATGCGCTCTCCTCAGTCAGTTGCTCGTCTCCACGATCCCCGTAATAACCTATTGCTGAAGCAGAAACCAACACTTTCGGACGAATTGCCATCCGCGCCAGCGCGGCCACAAGCGCGTCGGTCGTGCCCACGCGACTCGAGCGCAAAACGTTTTTCCGCTCCTCCGTCCACCGCCTATCCGCAATCGAAGCTCCCGCAAGATTTACAACCGCATCTGCCCCTACGGCCGCTCCGCCGAGCGCGCCCGTCTCCGGGTTCCACTCCACATCAAACCCTTCCGTCGCCCGAAGGGTCCCGGCACTCCCCGGCCGCACCAGCCGCACCACGGTATTGCCCGCGTGCTTTAATTCCTCCACCAGCGCCGTGCCAACCAGCCCACTTGAACCTGTCACCAGAATCTTCATTTCCGATCCGCCTTGCTTTTCTAGAACCGCCATCTGGGGCGGTTCTCCCACTCAACCAATCCTCAATACAATCTTCGCCCTGCCCGTGAGCTAGGGCTCTAAAGCTACCACGCTGGTTGCCAAACGCTCCTCAGGTTACAATTTTCCCATGCCATCCGTCTCTACCACGCTTCGGGTAAGAGTCCTTTTTTTCGGCCCTCTCCGCGAACTCAGCGGCATTTCCGAAGAATTGGCAACGGTACCGGAAGGCGCAACCCTGGCAGACCTCTTTGGCATCTACGTAAATCGTTTTCCCCAACTCGGTGGTTTCCGTAGTTCGCTTGTTGCGTCCCGCAATCAGGAATTTGCCGCGTGGGACTCGCCCATCGGTTCCGGCGACGAAATCGCCTTTCTTCCTCCGGTCAGTGGGGGCTAACCGCACCACTCATGGCAAACTCCGCCGAACACGATAAGTACGACCTGGTGCAGCAACCGATCGACGCTAAAGCGCTCGCCACATTCGTCCGCGCTGAACTCGATGGTGCTATCGTCACCTTCGATGGGTTCGTCCGCAACGAATCCCACGGCCGCCAGACCAGCTATCTCGAATACGAAGCCTACCCCGCCATGGCGCTGAAAAAGCTTCGTGAGATTGGCCAGCAACTCCACCAAAAATTCGCCATTCACCGTGTAGCCATCGTCCACAGACTGGGCCGCCTCGAGGTTGGCGAGACCAGTGTATTTATCGCCGTCAGCGCTCCGCACCGTGCGGCCGCTTTCGATGCCTGCCGCTCGGCCATCGATACCCTGAAGAAAACCGTGCCCATCTGGAAGAAGGAATACTTTGCAGATGGTGCTGTCTGGGCCGATGGCGAGTTGCCTCCCGCACCACCTCCTAAGGGAAATACCGCATCTTAATAATTTGATGAAAACACGCCTCCCTCGAACGTGCCCCATACTGTCAGCGATCATCGCGTTTTTCGTCTTTTCTGGAATCGCACAATTTCGAACGCACGCGCAAGACAAGCCGGATCGTCCACCCTGGGCACAACCTCAAACTTCGGTCGACCAACAATCGAAACCGGTAGAGGTTACGCCCAAGGAGAAGCAGGAACCCGCTTCTGCCCGCAACACCATCAAGGTCAACGTCAACCTCGTCAACGTGCTCGTCAGCGTCCTCGACGAAAAAAATCGGCCAGCTCCGGATCTCCCCATCGAAGCATTCAAGGTCTTTGAAGAGGGCGTGGAACAGAAAATCGACATCTTTGAGTCAGAGACCAAGCAGCCTCTTGATCTCGCGCTGATGGTGGACGCCAGCCTTAGCGCTCGTAAGGAGATCGTCTTCGAGCGCGAAGCCGCCTCACATTTCATCAAGCAGGTTCTTCGCCCCGAAGACCGCCTCGGCGTTTTCTATTTTGACGAGCAGGTCGTGCAGCTTGCCCCGTATTCCGACAACATTTCCAAATTGCAGGATGCCGTTAACAGAATTCCAGAAGGTGCTGGTACCTCGATTTACGATGCTGTTCTTCTAGGTTCGAATTCTCTTGATAAACGTGGCAGCGATCGCCGCCGCGTCATTATCTTGATCACCGACGGGGGTGAAACCACCAGCCGTGCTGATTTCGACGCCACCCGAAGAGCGGCCGTGCGCTCCGGGATCCTCCTCTACACCATTATCATTCGCCCAGTGAAAAATGAAAACGGACGAAACACCGCCGGCGAACACGCTTTGCAGACTATCACCGAAATGACCGGCGGAGCCATGTTCTTTCCGGATTCCGGGCAGGATCTTGGCGCAATTTTCGACCGCATCGATCGCGAACTGCGCACCCAATATCGGCTCGCGTACTATCCAAATCCGCGAGGGGCAGCCAATTCTTACCGTACAATTGAAGTGAAAGTATTGCCCGGTTATACCGCCCGGCACCGCACCACTTATTTAAGTGGCCCTCCATAGATCGGCTCAGTATTACGAATTGTGATCCCGAGCAGTTCAAGGGGCTACTGTTTTTCCCAAGCACCATGATTTCCGCAGTTTTTACGACTCGTAACGAAATCGTCTCACTGGGAACCCTATGAATAAGACTTTTCTGGAAGCAGCCGTTCAAATCGCCCGCGAAGCCGGCAAGGTCCTCCGCGAGGAACTCGATCGACCCGCAGATATTGCCTACAAGGGTGATTTTGATCTGGTGACCCAGGCCGATCGCCGTTCCGAAGCCGTGATCGTCGGCCGCTTGCAGGAATTTTTCCCCGATCACTCTGTAGCTGCCGAAGAAGGGACTGGCAAAGATACCGGCTCGGAGTATCGTTGGCATGTCGATCCTCTCGATGGCACCACGAATTTCGCCCATCGCTATCCCTGCTTTTGCGTCTCGATGGCGCTGGCTCGCAACGACGAGCTGCTTCTAGGTGTCGTTTACAATCCCGTCTACGACGAACTCTTCTCCGCTGCCCGTGGCCAAGGGGCCTTCTTCAACGGCAAGAAAATCCGTTGTTCTCAAATCACCGAAATGAAGAACAGCTTGCTCTGTACCGGGTTTCCCAACCACAAGCGCCTCAAGCACCCCAATATCCACTATTACTGGGATTTCACTCTTAAATCCCATGGCGTACGCCGCGATGGCTCCGCTGCGCTCGACCTCGCTTACGTCGCCGCTGGTCGCTTCGATGGTTTCTGGGAGTTTGGCCTCAAGCCCTGGGACACTGCAGCAGGCATAGTCATTGTTGAGGAAGCCGGCGGCATGATCACCGATCTCGACGGGCAACCTTACGTGCTTGGTGGTAAATCCATCCTTGCCTCGAACGGCCTGATCCACACTGAAATGAAACAATTAGCGGACGAAGTGGCCCGGCGCACGCCAACTGCATGACAGCTCGGGAAACGAATTTATCTTTCGCAAATATCAAGAATTAGGCCTGAGCCTTGATCGGGAACTAATCATGGGTAGAGACAGCCGAAGCGATAATGCCATTACGTAACAATTTATCAGGATCAAGAAAAAGGGCCGCTCGATTCCGAGCGGCCCTCACTCAAGCTTGTTATGTCCTCGTCGAACGGTTAGCCTCTTCGCTTTGTCACTAGCAGCAATCCAAGCGAACCCACGATCAATAGCATGGCCGTGGAAGGTTCCGGCACTGACACTTTGGAGATCACCAGCGTCCCCGGTACGCCAGAATCCACCTCAAACGTCGAGGCACTCGCCGATCCGTAGTCCGTCAGCAAAAACGTGCCAGTTTTGAACGTTGGGTTAGCTTCTAGCCCATCGTAAAGTTGGTCCCCAAACAGCTCGGCGAAAAAGTCGCCAAACTGAAAATCGAATCCGCCTCCGTTGTCGAACGTCCAGAACGCCATGGCCGTTGGTACTGACGCGCCGCCGTTTTCTGAAACGCCCACATCGCTGAGCATGAACCCAAAGGGTGCAAAGGGATCAACACCGGGGGAGGCTGGCAACTGCCACACGAACGTGTCGCTACCTGACGTATAGGTGAAACTGTCTACGTCATCGGCCTTGGCCATGCGAGCCGTGGCCAGCGCCACCAATACCATCAAACCGCAAATTCCTAGAATTTTCCGAATCATAGACCTCCTCCGAGTTCCGGTCTCCACGACATTTCCAAGATCCATGGTGTCTCGACCGGCCTACGGAAAGGCACTGCTACCATGGACGACACAGGAACTAAGGCATTTTGCCAGCCAGACCTGTACCAACGGTCAGTTATGTAAATCGTTGAAATATAATGGGTTATTAGAAATCCACGAATGAGGCCTGGGGCAGAAGATGAAAAACATTTCATCTTCCTGGAATTTTACTAAGTTTTTAGCCACTCAGGTTCCTACCTGTTTCTCTCTAACCTATTGTCTTCATTCATGTTAGCACTAGTACGAGATTGGGTTTGGCACTAGTACCCCTGCTGCATGTCCCTGTATGACGTGCTCACGAGGTCCTGACGGAATCCCTAGGCCACGGTCGCTACAGTGCGATCAGTTCAAGAGTTGGGATTCTTCTGCAACGCTGGATTACCTTCTTGCGACCCTAAAGCCTCGCCGTTTGAGGGCGGCGATGAAGGTCACTTCTCTCTGTGCTACACCGCTGTCGGCCTAAAAACCCTATGGGCGGATAGCCCAAAGGTTTAGCCTCTTCGTGGTCTTCGCCAGATGTAAGGGCGTTGTGGGAGGAACCCACCGAACAGACCGGACTAACATCCGGCTCCGTAGGAATCCTCGCCGCTTGCGGCGGGGAGGATGTCAAATGCCATCACAGTTCATTGCTTCCCGCTGGAAATACAATTACCGCCGTTCCAGCATTCCTTATTTTGCGGGGAAGGGCGGTGTAACCCTCCGGGCGGCAACACCGGCTTACCGGGGTCATGTGTGCCCGGATTCACTCCCGACCTGCGTGTAACGAGCACCGTCTGAATCTCGCCATGCTCCTGAAGTTCTACTCCTGCAAGGAGTACAACAAATCGTGCCCTCTTGTGTTTCACCGGACCTGCGAAATTCGCACGACTAGAGGGCGTGGGTTTCTCCTGACTTTTTGCCTCTTACTTTTTTGTCTCCAAATACTCCTCTTCCGTATTCACCGCCCAAATATTCGCTTTGGAAGTAATTCCGCCGGCAATGTTGTCCACCGCCGTCATAGCCGTCAGCATCGAGTGATCCATATTGTTGTACTTGTGCATACCATTTCGCCCGATTAAGAACAAATTCTCTATTCCATCCAGAAATCGTCGCAGTTCTCCAAATTTCTCATAGGTCCCAAAATACGCCGGGTACGCCTTGGGCATCCGCTCTACCGTCGAGTCAATCACGTCCTCTTTATCAATCACGCCAATTCTGGTCAACTCCGCCACCGCCAGTTGTTCCATCTGCCGGTTCGTCTTCCGCCAGAGTTCATCTCCTTCACGGCAGAAATATTCCACGCCAAGCCACACCTGCGAAGGATTCGCGACCATGAACGGGCTCCAGTTATTAAAGATCTGCAGCCGTCCCACCTGCACCTCCTTTTCATGCACGTAAATCCAGTTATCCTGAATTAACTTGCCAGCGGCAGTGCCCGTTTCGCGCAATTTCAATTTCCCTACCAGCAATCCCACGGTTATAAAATCACGGTACTGCAATCCCACGGCAATTTCGCGTATACCTGCCGGGACAGATTCACCGATTGCCTGCACCAGTTCTTTCACTGAAGTAGTCGAGAGAAAATAATCACCTTCGAATCGTCTCTCCCTGCCTTCCGTATCTAGTCCGGAGACCGCGATGACGCGCATATCACGCGTCTCGATGTTGCTCACCTCAAATCCAGAAACGATCTCGCCCCCCGCTGCCGTCACTTTTCGCGCTACCTCCTCCCACATTTGCCCCGAACCGAGCTTGGGATAGAGAAACTGCTCAATCAGCGAAGTCTCGATATTCCTCTGTCCTATACTCTCCTCCGCAGCTTTCCCACGCGGCCGCAAAAAATGAACCAGCGCCGTTCGCAACGAAAGCTCTTTGATTCGTTGCGCACCCCATTCCGGGCGAATCTGCGTACAAGGAACGCCCCAAACTTTTTCCGTGTACGATTTAAAAAAAGTCAGGTAAAGCTCGCGGCCGAAACGATTTACGAAAAATTCTTCTAGATTGCTCACCGGATGAACAGGGAACAGCGCGCTACGCAGATAGCTGCCCGCTATTTTCGTGGTTCGCCAGAAACCTAAATTTTGTAGCGTTCCCCATGTAAGTTGCACCGGATAATCAAAAAATCGTCGCAAGAAATAAATGCGCGATTTTCGTCTCCGTACCAGAAGCCGCAAGTCCGCATCCTTTGCTTCCTCCATCGTGGCCACCGGCATGTGCGAACACCACCAGTTCATCACCCGATCGCTTTTCGAATAAAATCGGTGCCCGCCCAGATCTAGGCGATTGCCCTTGTAGGCGATGGTTCGCGCGATTCCTCCCATGTAACTGCTGCGTTCGAGTACCACTGGATGAATGTCCGTGCGCGTCAGACACTCATACGCCGCCGTCAACCCTCCGGGCCCAGCTCCAATAATGATTGCCTTTTTCTTTGCCATGCGCGTCGCGACATTAGTTTAGCCCATGCTCCCGCACACACCTATCCCGTGAGAATTACGGGCTTCTCAGCCCCCGTTTCAGGAGAAGGTAGCTTTTGGGTGTTGCACCTACAGGTTTTATGGGCGCAGAATCTGACTTATTACAAGAATTGATCGGACTAGTTCGCGCCCCATTCCGCGTACAATTTCGTTATCGCCGGGCCAATCGTAAATCCCCACGCGAAAATGCCCAATGTCTTGAACTGCTCGGGGATTACATACTGATCCGCTGCCTCCTCCACAGGAACGCCCGCCTTGTGCAGTTTCTCTGCCTGCTCCGCAATGTCATCGAACACGCTTCGCAATTTCGCGATGCCTTCCTGTCCGCAGATTTGTCCGTGTCCCGGCACAAAAATGGTGTCCTTATCATAGGATGCAAACGTCTTCAGCGTTGCCCTCCAACCAGTCACTGTAGCCTTCTCGTCAAAACAAACCGGAAACATCCCGTTAAAGAGCAAATCGCCTGTGTACACCACTTTTTGCTCAGGTACACGTACGATGACGTCGGTTCCTGAATGCCCCGGAAGAGTTTCGAGAATGATTGGATAGCTGCCAAGGTCCACAGTTAGCGGCAACTTTGCTGGATCCAGCGGCCTGTTCGGCAGCGTCAGCGTGGTTTTCTTGACAATATCCACCACGCCCGTCAGTGCGTTCACATCGCTCTGTGCATGCTGCTTGCTGACCTCGGTTTTTGCCTCGTGCACGCGCTTTTCGAGCGGGCCGAGAATCGCCGCCTTGTCTGCAATCTGCATCGGTTCGTAACTTTCCGTGATGCGCTTCCCAACCGCAGCATGAGCCCACAACTGAATCCCGTTCGCCCCATAGAACGAGTTTCCGCACGAGTGGTCGAAATGGTAGTGGGTGTCCAGCGCGCCCGCCGCTGGAATCTGTGTCACCTTCCTCAGTGCCTGCATCTGAAACGCCGCGCCATTGGCGGTAACAAAGCCTTCCATCAGCAACGCCGCATCTTTGCCAAATACGAAGCCCCCGTTGCACATTGTCGACAATCCCTTGCTCGTATCCGAAATCGTGGCGTACGCTCCTTCACCGATTTTCCGCACCGAGGCATATCCGGCATCCGCAATCGGCGTGGCGGCGATTCGAGAATCATCCCAAAGGGAAGCGCGCACCGCCCTAAGCGGGTTCGCTACTGCGACTGCGTAAAGCGCACCGAAATAAGAAGCTCGCGTAAGGAATCGCCGGCGGGAAACATCAGTAACTGCATTGAGCATCGTTCCTCCAGGAGCAATGGGGACGTATTGATGCGAACAGTCTACCAGAGGATCTTTCCACCCACGAAGAGTGTAAACCGATGGCGCTACGGAAGGTGTGAGGCGGCTGCCGACTGAGCAGAGCGCCATTCATGAGTGGGTTTGCCGATCTTCAGACCGGCAAACAGAGCTTCTAGCTTGCCCGCTTCATTGAGGATCGAGGGCCGGTGGCCCTACACCGACAGCCAATTCGTACGTTCTAAAAACGTCGGTGGCTCATAGGTCTTCCCGGCCGCCAACCGGTGCTCTTCCCGTCGGGAGGTCCACAACAGTACTCGTCCCAAGATACGCGCCGTGATTCGGCCCGCGAGGCCGGACTCGCTCTCTACTTCCTTGCGCAACTTTTGGATTTTTTCACTCACGTTCCGGTTCACCGCACGGAACTGGTGCTCCATGGCCCACAGTGCCGCGTTGTACCCGCTCTTCAACTTTTCCATCTCGCGCGCAAATCGTTCGCGCACGCGAGGGTCCGGATAATCCCGATAGCGTTGCCAACCCTGCAGCATCGTCTGGCACATGCGGTACAAACTCGGGCCATTTCGTTCAAAATCATGCCAGAACGCCCAATCCAGAAATCTCTTCGAGTCTTCCCGCGAAATCGCCATGTGCTTGAAATTAAATTTGAACTGACCGTGGATGTCCGCCAGGTCCACAAAATCCAGCAATCGTCCTTGTTGTTTCATTTCCGAATACAGAGGTGTCCCCGGCACCGGCGTGTACAACATGAACTGGTGGAAATCTGTTTCATGATTTACCGCGTGCTCAATTTCTTCGCGAATATTTCCCGGAGTGTGATGTTCCAGCCCGATGATCGTAGATCCCTGCACGCGGATCCCATGGCTGCGCATCTCTTTCGTCAGCTCCTGGGTGTTCATCCCCCGCAGCTTGGAGTAGCTGGCGTGCTCTGATTCCAGTCCAATCCACACCCACGAAATCCCCAGCTCTACCAATTCCTGCATGGTGTATTTTCGTACCGCATTTGCCGATGCAAACACCGCCATGCTCCAGCTTTTTCCCGCCTCTTTCATGCGCGCCAGCAATTCGAGCGCGCGCTTGCGGTGCAACAGGAAATTCTCGTCCATGATGAAAAACGTCTTTACCCCCAGCGTCTGTTCGAAATTGTTCATGATTTCGTACAACTCGTCGCCAGTCTCATAAAAATTGTAGAAATTTCCCTTCCCGCCAAAAAACGAAGAAGTCGTGCAAAAACTGCAACCCATTGGGCAGCCCACCGAAGGAATAATCGTCGCCGCCGTGGAACCACGCCGCTCTGGCAACCGCAATCCCATTGACCGCGTCTGTATCCCGGAAACAATCGGCGGATGATTGATCGGCGCGTGAATATCTTCGCCCAGATATCGTCGCATCCATGAAATTCCTTCTCCCTTTACGAACTGATCTGCGTCCACCAAATCTTCCACGTTGGGTGTGGCGGTCACATGCCCGCCGACGATAATCGTCGATTGCGGCGAAAGCTCGCGAATCATGCGGCACATCTCCCGCACTTTTTTGACGTTGACAATGATGGACGAAATTCCCACCACATCGTATTGATGTGTGATCAGTTCTTTTGCAAACGACTTACGCGTCGGGAAGTCCAGCACCGTGCACGGCGCCGTGATATTCGCCTGGATCATCATGATTCCCCAAGAGCGGTGGAACATGCGTAGCGAAAACGCTCCCTGCGCCCGCGTCACCTGGTTGTGATACAGCTCCATGGGATTGATGGCCCGGCTGCCGAATTCGTCGTCCTGTGCGTATGGTCCGAACACGGAGCTGAGCAGCACTCGTGCGTGCGTACCTTTGGGATGTATTGGTAGATCTGAAGTCAATTGCGAGGATTGCGGATGAGTAGACACAACGCCAGTTTAACATTCGGCTGTTACATCCCCGTGTGACGGATGAACGTCGGCCGGTGACGCGCTGAACATCGCCTCAGCATTCTTGACTTCCCGCGCTTCCTCCCGCTACCGTACTCTTGCCCGCATTCGTTCGGGCACAAGCGGCTCTTTCCGCCTCCTGTTTTTTTCTTTTGTTGTTACAGAGTTGTTCTCGAACCATTTGCGCGCACTACATACAACCGATGACCTCGTTCACTCTCGAAGTCGAGAATCTTGTCAAAGTCTATCGTGGCCATCGTAGCCTGTTTGGTCCCTCTTCGGCCCCATTACGCGCCATCGACAATCTCAGTTTTCAGGTTCCCCGCGGCATCATCTTCGGATTGCTCGGGCCCAACGGTGCCGGCAAGACGACTTTGCTCAAGATTCTTTCGACGCTTCGTCGTCCCACCAGCGGTCAAGTCAGCATCGAAGGCTTCAGTGTCCTCCTCCACCCCACGCAGGTTCGCCGTCGCATCTCTATGGTCCTGCAGGAAACTGCCGTAGAACTTTTTCTTTCAACTCGCGATAATCTGCTTACCTACGGCCGCTTCCACGGCCTTGATCCCCGCGAATCTGCCCTGCGTGCCGATCGCGTTATCGAGCTGTTTAATCTTGCCGGGGAATCT
The DNA here is from genome assembly GCA_963741165.1 of Candidatus Acidiferrales bacterium. GTDB lineage: Bacteria > Acidobacteriota > Terriglobia > Acidiferrales > UBA7541 > Acidiferrum. Next base: position 401,363 of record CAVUHB010000013.1, read on the forward strand.
GATCGCAAAGTTCAGGATCTTAGCGGTGGATTCCGACGTCGCGTGCAGGTCGCCAAAGTTTTTATGGTGCAATCGCCGCTTCTTTTCCTTGATGAGTTTTCCACCGGCATGGACCCCATCCTGAAACGCTCGGTGATGGACTCGCTTCGCGAGGAATCCAAGCGCGGCCGAACCATCGTGCTCACGACCCAAATCCTCAGCGAAGCCGAAGAACTTTGCGACGATATCCTCATCCTCAACAAAGGCAAGCAGATCGCCCGCGGTGACCTCAATACGTTGAAACTGCTTTCCGAGCGCGTCTATGAGGTGGTCATCAGTTTTGAGTCGCTACCCCTTGGTATCGAAGCTGATCTCGCCGCACTCAAACCCACCCACTCCACCGTTACCGGCAATACCATCGAATTTGGCGTGAAAGCCGAAGAAGCGCGGGCACTCGATGCCGTCAGTGCACTGGCAAAAAAAGGACGAGTGCTACGCGTCGAAATAGGCGGCGCGAGCCTTGAAGACATATTTGTAGAGCTGACCAAGAAATCAGAGGGCGCGTAAATAACCATGTCTGCGATCTCCGCCATCCTGTACCGTGAAGGCAAAATCCGCGCGACCAATATTATTTTTGTGTTTTGGGATTTTTTCTATCCACTTTGCTATTTGCTAGTTTTCGGCGTGGGCATGTCCGCTGCACTCGGTGCCCCCGTCTCCATTCCCGGCGTCGATTACAACTCGTTCTTCCTCGCTGGGGTGCTCGGAATGGCCAGCTTCGGCATTGCCTCCAACAGTTCATGGTCATTCTTCATGGATCGCGACAATGGCATCTTTTACGAAATGCTCACCTACCCAATGAGCCGCTCCGAATACCTTCTAGGAAAGGTCGCTTTCAATCTCTTTATCGCCACGGTACAAGCCGCCATCACCCTTATCCTCGGTGCATGGCTGCTTCATATCCAGCTTCGCTACGACCTGTTTCCTGTTCTTCTAGCCGCGCTCATCTTCGGCACCTCCGGCTGGTTTTTCTTTTACTCCATTTTCGCGCTCCGAATTCGCCGCAACGACGTCTTCAACGGCCTGACGTCTGTCCTCTATTTCGTGTTCCTACTCGCAAGCTCGCTTTTCTACCCCATCGATCCGCTGCCCCGTGCCTTCCGCATCATTGCGCTCGCCAACCCCATTACCTGGCAAGTAGATCTCCTCCGGTACGGCACCATCGGGTACGGCAACCCCCGCACGCTCGTAATTGAAGCCGCCGGCTTCTCCGTCTTCGCGATTGCCTGCTTCGTAATCGCCGTAAAAAGCCTAAACGCCGAGTGAAATAGCGCCGGAACAATGGGGTCATTCCGAGCGGCACGAGGGATTTACATTCCCTTATTTTCTCGCCCGCGAAACGGGGGCGAACCCGCGAGGGATTCGCCTTTGTACCGCTGGATTTTGTGCCAGCAGCTTTGTTCTTGTCTATGTTCAGGCCAGCCCACTAGACCAGCGCAAGTTCGCCTTCGGTTGCAGCAACTCCCCTGGCATGGGATGATAATAAATTGTGAGATGTGTCCTGCTTTAACCACACTTCACTGTGGCGATATCGTCTAGGGGTCTAGGACGCCGCCCTCTCACGGCGGAAACCCGGGTTCGAATCCCGGTATCGCTACCAACACCTACTTCTCACGCAGAACTGACGGTATCCCCCGAACTATCTCCTGGCCAGTTGTATGTGTTCTAGGTAAGCGATTTGTGATTGAACTTGCGCGCACCGCTATGGTAATCGGCAACAATCTGTCCGTTTCCACGCAGCTTGTACTTGTATGTTGTCAATCCTTCGATGCCCATCGGCCCGCGCGCGTGCAGTTTACCGTTGCTTATGCCGACCTCTGCTCCCAGGCCGTAGCGGTAACCGTCCGCGAAACGTGTCGAGGCATTGTGGAATACCCCCGCAGCATCAACTTCCTGCAGGAAGCGTTCCGCCGCTTCGTGGTCTTCCGTAACGATGCATTCGGTGTGCTTCGAGCCGTATCGATATATGTGTTCCAGTCCTAGTTCGAGCGAATCCACGATTTTTACTGACAGGATCAGGTCAGAGTATTCTGTAGACCAATCTTTTTCTACCGCCGGGACCAGTCCTGTCTCCGGGAGAAGTGCCAGCACGCGCGGACAGCCGCGAACTTCCACATTCGCCTTCACTAAAGCTGCGACCGCCACAGGAAGAAATGCGGCAGCAATATCCTCATGCACCAACAGCGTCTCCACGGAATTGCATGCCGCAGGATACTGGACTTTCGAATCCAGCATGATGGCGACGGCTTTGTTTACGTTCGCCCTGCGGTCAACGTACACATGACAAATTCCCTCGCCGTGGCCCAGCACCGGGATACGGCTGTTTTGCTCCATGTAGGAAACGAACTCTTTCGAACCGCGCGGGATCAACAGATCGACTTCGCCCTGAAGATGCAAGAGCTCCAAAACGTCGGAACGAGATTGCAGCAACTGGATCGACTCCTGCGGCACTTGGGGGAATTTGCGCAACGCTTGCCGCCATAGTGTGACGATACATTCGTTGCTGTTTGCCGCTTCCCTCCCACCTTTGAGCAAAACCGCGTTGCCCGATTTTAGTGCGAGCGAAGCAACCTGTGGAACAACATCAGGCCTAGACTCAAATACCACGGCAATTACCCCGAGTGGGCAGGATTCTTTGTGCAGGATCAAGCTTTCGTCGAGTTCAGACGCGGCCAACCGCCTACCAAGTGGGTCGGGCAGGTTTGCGACTTCGCGCACGCGGGCCGCCATTTCTGCGATGCCGCCCTCGTTGATCCGGAGCCGCGAAAACAAGGCTCCCGACATCTCCCCACTGGATACCAGTTTCTCCGCGATCGCGCAGTCCTTTGCATTCGCATCAAGAACTCGTCCAGCATTCCCTTCCAGCGTGTCAGCGATTTCTAGGAGTGTGGTTTTACGGTTTTCGTCAGAAAGAAGTGCGAGTCTGCGTGACGCTTCCCGTGCCGCTTGCGCAAGCGAAGCGACGTCTGCGCTGTGTTTCGTTGCGGGGTCGAAGGTCATCCTTCGCGCTCCAGTAGAACGATATTATCGCGCGTAAACAGAACCCGGGCCGTCACGGCCGATTCGCTGGCGCAGTTGGCGATTCCTCGCGCAAATTCCTGGCCTTCCAGATTCGCGATGCTCACAACGTCCATCGGCCCAAACGGTTTTTCAACGCGCACAACACCCGAGGAAAGCAAACTCGCTTTTCCGCGTGTCACGGCGCGCTGTGCGCCGGCGTCAACCACGACACGTCCGCGCACCCCCGCGGCGTACGCCAGCCAACGCCGTTTACCTTTCATCCTGTTGGACGGCAGAAAGACAGTACCTTCCGGTTCTCCCGCAAATATCCGGGTAAGTACCTCGGCCCGGTTGCCATTGGCGATCACCGCCACACCGCCGCAATTCATGGCAATTTCCGCAGCCTCCAACTTCGTGATCATGCCGCCTCGCCCAGACTCCGAGGGCCCGCTCGCCAGCGCTTTCAATTCCGGTGTCACCTTGGCAATTACTGGGATCACTTGCGGTCGGCTCGCTGAACCCGCCTTCTTCAGCTTCGAGGAAGTGTCCGTATCCAACAGTCCATCGACATTCGTGAGTAGCACCAGCGCATCTGCTTCCATGCCGCTCATTACCAATGCGGCCAGCCGATCGTTATCACTGAACGCTGCAGAGCGAGGGCTGTCACCGAGTGTCTCCAGTTCTGCAGTAGAAACTGTGTCGTTTTCATTCACGATGGGCAACACGCCAAACCCGATCAGTTTCTCCATTGTCCGCCGCAGGTTGGAATAACGCTGCCAGTTGCTGAAGTCTTCTTCCGTAAGCAAGACCTGAGCAATCTTCACATCGTGTTCGCCAAATAAGCGCTTGTACGCCTCCATCAACAGACTCTGTCCGACGGCGGCGCAGGCTTGCTTGGTGGCCATGTCTTTCAGGCGGGAAGGGTGCAGTCCGAGCCAACCCCGGCCCAGTCCCACCGCACCCGAAGACACCAGAACGACTTGACGGCGGCTCGTTTGCAACGCAGAGATTGCATGCACAAGAGGTTCGATCCGTTCCAACGACAGCTGGCCCTGTGGACCGGTGACCGTACTCGTTCCGAGCTTAATGACCACGCGTTTTGCGCCGCGCAGAACGTTTTCTCGCTGCTGCTCGACCTGATTCAATGATCCGCTCATTTGACTCCGCTTGAACTCTTTAGACTACGACATTTACCGAATATGAGGAATGCGATTTGAAAGTAAAACTAGAGTAGTAGCATCACACCAAACTACATACTGGCCAACAACCGTCTCACGCCTTCGGTAAACTCCGGCAAAGGTGCGATCAAGCTCACCACCAGGTAACCATCCTTCGGAAAATCGAAAAAGTGGCCCGGATGCACAACGACGTGCTGCTTCTGCATTAATTCGATTGCGCGATGTTCATCCGATCGATCTGCCGGCACACGCAGCACTGCGTACCAGCCGCCTTCAGCCTCCAACAGTTCTAAATCGCAGTTACCCGCAATCTGCCGCGACAATTCAGAACGATTTGCCCCCACTCGCTCTTGCAGCTGCTTGCGAAGCGAATGCCGTTGCTCGAACAGTGAAGGGATCGCCCACTCTGTCGGCGCGTTGAGCGAAAGAAAAGTGTCCGCAATGACTTCCATCCGCGCTACTGCCTCTCGCACCGACCGATCTGGTCCTGTGCACGCTACCCAAGCAACTTTCATCTGTGGCAAAGCAGCAATCTTGGACAATCCGCTTAAAGTAAAAGTCAAGGTTTCCCGATTTCCTGCAAAACTCTTTCGTCCCGCGCCCGCAAGCGCGTAGTCCAGGAACACTTCATCTACGATCAGTGCAATCTCTCGTCCGCGGCAAATCGAATTAAGCCGCTCCATTTCCTCCGCTCGCAAATAGGATCCCGTCGGATTATTCGGATGTACCAGCAGAATTGCGCGCGTTCGTGGCGTCAGGGCTCGTTCTAGGGAATGAAAATCCACCATCCAGCCCTGCGCATATTCCAACGCGTAGGGAACCAGCGATACATCCTGCAGTTCTGCCAAAAAGTCGAACAGTGGGTAACTCGGCTTTGGTACCAGAATTTCGTCCTGTGGGTTACACAGTAACCGGAACACGAACGAATATGCTTCGCTGGTGCTGGTCGTCAAAAATATCGATTCTGCGTCGACACGGGTCTGATGATCGTGAAGGTAGTAACGAACCACTTCCTGCCTCGCGCTCACGAGCCCTTTTGGCTGCGGGTCATAATCAAGCGCCTGCGGGTTATGAAATGCAGCAAGGATCGCCGCGCCGTCGTACTCCAAACCGCACTTGGTTGGATTCGAAACCGTTAAGTCCAGCAGCGCGACACCTGCAGAGCGCAGTTCCTCGAGAGCCTGGGTGAATCGGTTAACCGACAGTTTCCAATTTGTACGTTGCGAAAACATAACCGAAAAACGATAACACACGCCTGTAGAGTGCTGCAGGCCAACCGGCGTTACGCTGCCTGTGCCCTGAATCGATTAGTTCTGGGGAGCCCCATGGCCGAGCGAGACAGGTAACGACCCAAACGCCCTTTACCGATTCGATGAAGCGCGATTTTCACTGGCGAATGGCGCCCCACTCATCAGCAAACGTGACTTTCCGCAGTGAAGCGCTCGAATCAAAAACTCAATGTCATAAGTTAAATGGATTTCCCCATTACCTCAATTTTGGCTGGACCTCAGGATCCGGCAGCGATACGCCCGAGAGAAGCGCTTTTACTTGATCCAGAGCCACTGGAATTGCGTGGCGGGCTGCGTCGGTCAATTGCTCCGACAATTCGAAGGATGCACCGCCGATGGTCACCAAATAGGCTAAGCTCGGTGCGCTTCCGTAGAGTTGTTTGGCCAGTGCCAGCAGCGTTGCCGGACTCATCGAATGCGTAAACGATTGGGGCGAAGCGGCGCAAGGTTTCACCGGTTGACTGCGAACTTCGCCAGGTTCCAACTCTGCAGAAGCATCGATGAAGATGAGCAGTCCAGCTTCGCTGATGGCTTCTGCCATCTCGGGCAGCCATTGTTGAAGGCAGCATACCTTGGTATTTGCGTCGCAGAATCCCGCAGACAATGCCTTACCTACCTGCTCGGCAATTCCATCATCGCCACGCTGCGGGTTGCCACAGGTTAACACCAGTGCCTGTCTCTTCATTCTAGGCTTCCCGGTTCAATTAGAGGGCGTACAGCTGTGCACTGTTTCTATCTCCACACGAATGCACCCACCCTCTCCGCCCCGAACCAAGATTCAAACTGACAGATCCCCTTGCGCGGCGCTAGGACTTGAATCACACCTTCGGCAAGCATCCCTGTTTGTGCCAGCACGGATCACCAACTGATTCCGCGTTTTGGCCAAACGAACACGAGCACTGTGCGGAGAATCACACAGCTACGATGAAAATCACATCGCTTTGTGAGTGCTAGCACACAGCAAGCCCCACGGCATAACTTTTATCGCTGGTAAGTATCCATAGTTTCAACGTCTTGGCTATCGATGAACGAGCACTCGAATTGGTACTCCCCTTGCTTCTCCCTTCTTTGTGGAGCATCCGTCAGCAGAGGCCCAGGACCTCCTGTTCGCTGTCACCCACGTCGTTGCTGTTCTGGACGCTTCAATGGAGCCTCTCGTGCGACTAGGCTTGCGAACTCGGCTGCGTTCTGAGCCCGGTCATAATAGACGCCATTGAACCCAGTTTCATGGCTGCGCTCTATCGTCTCCAAATCGTCGTGAAGCTCCGGGCCCGTTCCGATTGCACCTTCCATTTGGTGCAACGGCAAACTATCCTCACAGTCTGAGTAGGGAGTATCTGCCCATGTGCTTGGCGATCCCCGGCAAGATTGCTCAAATCGAAGTAATCGACGGCATGCGTTCCGGCCGCATCCTTTTCGGGGGTATCGCGCGCCAGGCCTGTCTCGATTTTGTTCCCGAAGCCAGAGAAGGCGACTACGTTTTGGTGCACGTTGGCTTTGCCATTAGCGTTGTCGACAAAGACGAAGCTGAGCGCACCTACGCTCTTCTCGATACGATGGGTTATCTTACCGACGAACTGGCAATTGACCCTTCTCCGGAGCCGAAACTGTGAAGTACCTCGACGAATATCGCGACGCCAAAATTGCAACTTCTCTCGCCGCGGAAATTCGCCGCCGCTCCACCCGTCCTTGGGTCTTGATGGAAATCTGTGGCGGGCAGACGCACACCCTGATGCGTTACGGCATCGACGATCTTCTCAAAGACAGCGTTCAACTCGTTCACGGTCCCGGCTGCCCCGTTTGCGTTACTCCGCTTGAAACTATTGATCGCGCCATCGCCCTTGCTCGTCGGCCTGAGGTTACACTGGTCTCCTACGGTGACATGCTCCGCGTCCCAGGCTCAGATACCGATCTCTTTCACGTAAAAGCGGAAGGTGGCGATGTTCGAGTTGTATATTCACCCATGGACGCTGTCGAACTGGCCCGTAAGCACCCGGACCGCCAAGTTGTTTTTTTTGCTATTGGTTTTGAAACTACTGCTCCCGCTCATGCCATGGCGCTTCTTCGTGCCGGGAGACTCGGCCTGAATAATTTTTCGTTACTCGTCTCGCACGTTTTAGTTCCACCCGCGATTCGCACGCTCCTCAATTCGCCGAACAATCGTGTTCAGGGATTCATTGCCCCGGGGCATGTTTGCGCGGTGGTTGGTTTCCGCGATTACGAAGATCTTGTGCGAGAATTTCATGTCCCCATTGTTGTGGGAGGCTTTGAACCTGTTGATCTGCTGGAAGCCATCCATCTCTTGGTCATTCAACTCGAAGAAGGTCGCACAGAAGTCCAGAACCAGTACACGCGCTCTGTCCAATACCAGGGCAATCTGTCCGCGCAGGCAGCCGTTGCCAGCGTTTTCGAGATTTCCGACCGCAAATGGCGAGGGATCGGCAGAATTCCTCTCAGTGGACTTTGCCTAAAGAAAAAATACGCGGCCTACGACGCCGAGCAAATCTTTGATCTCCAGAATGTCTGCGCCGAAGAACCGCAAGAATGTATCAGTGCGGAAGTTCTCTTGGGTAGGAAGAAACCCACCGAATGTGCCGCATTCGGTGCTCGCTGCACACCCGAAAAACCGCTGGGTGCACCGATGGTTTCCACGGAGGGTGCCTGTGCCGCCTATTATCAATACCGCCGTCACCTCGTTACACTCTAAGCCAGCGGAGGACCGCACGCCGGTTGAACCTGCTTCCTTCACTTGCCCGATTCCCATTCCCGCGCGTGAGCGCATTCTCCTCGGTCACGGTAGTGGTGGCAAGCTTAGCGCTGATCTCCTTCGCGATGTTTTCCTTCCGCAACTCGGCAATCCAGTGCTCGACCGCCTCGAAGATCAGGCCGTCGTCTGCTTGAAAGATTCGCGCCTCGCCGTCACCACTGATTCTTTTGTAGTAAAACCGCTATTCTTTCGCGGCGGCAACATTGGTTCGCTGGCAATTCACGGCACCATCAACGATCTGGCGATGGGCGGCGCCGTTCCGCTTTGGCTTACTGCCGCCTTCATTCTTGAAGAGGGCCTGCCCATCGAAACTTTACATCGTGTTGTCGCTTCCATGCGTGTGGCCGCGGAAGATGCAGGCGTGCAGATCATTAGCGGTGACACCAAAGTGGTCGAAAAGGGAAGCGCCGACGGGATGTTTATCAATACCACCGGCATTGGCCTCGTTCGCGATGGTATCACTCTCTCGGCCGGCCAGGCTCGCCCCGGCGATTTCATTATCGTAAGCGGAACGTTGGGCGATCATGGCATTGCCATTCTTGCGGAACGTGAAGGTCTTCAGTTTGAAACAGAAGTGCGCAGCGATTCCGCCGCTTTGCACACACTTGTGGCGGACCTCCTCCATGCAACTCACGAAGTTCGATGCCTGCGGGATCCAACTCGGGGCGGTCTTTCCAGTACATTGAATGAAATTGCCAACTCTTCCCGCGTTGGCATCGAATTGGACGAAACTTCCATCCCTGTTCAAGAACAAGTCCGCGGTGCCTGCGAAATGCTGGGACTAGATCCGCTCTACGTAGCCAACGAAGGAAAGCTCGTGGCCATCGTTGCTCCGCTGGCCGCTCAGAAAGCTTTGGAGGCAATGAAGAGCCATCCGCTCGGCAAAGACGCCTGCATCATTGGCCGCGTGATTGCAGAACATCCGCGCATGGTGGTCATGCGCACTCCGTTCGGCACCACGCGCATCGTCGATATGCTGTCGGGAGATCAACTCCCCCGCATCTGTTAGGAGTAACCTTTGCACGAAATCGGTATTGCCTCCTCGATTTTGGAAACCGTAGACGCGGAAGCCCGCCGACGCCCGGAGTCGCGCATCGTTGCCGTGGGATTGCGGATCGGTGAACTCTCCAACATCGACAAAGATGCCCTCTCCTTCGCCTTCGAGGCGCTCACACTCAATACTTCCTGGCAAGCCCTCAAGTTCGAGATTGAATGGTGCCAGCGTTGCCAGAAATGCCTGGCTTGCGGCCAAGAATTCTCGGTTGAAAATTACCGGTTCGATTGCCCGAAATGCGGGACTAGCGCTTCCACCTGCATTAGCGGCACGGAACTTGATATCGCTTACCTTGAAGTGGAGGATGTATGCGTGAAGTCGTAGAGAAAAAAGTTCTCAGCGAGAATGATCGCCTCGCGGCCGAATTGCGTCAGCGCTTTCAAAGCGAAAGCATTCTTTGCGTCAATCTCATCAGTTCGCCCGGTTCCGGCAAGACCATGCTACTGGAAAGAACGCTTGCCGCTTTTCCAACCAGCACTCCCGTCGCCGTGCTGACGGGCGACATTCAGACGGATAACGATGCGCGCCGCCTCGCCCGCTATGGTTTTCCCGTTCGCCAAATTGTGACCGGTGGCACCTGCCACCTGGACGCGCGGATGATCGATCGTTATCTCAACGAAATCGGTTTCCATGGGCCGGGAATTCTATTTATTGAGAATGTGGGCAATCTCGTTTGTCCTTCCAGTTACGATCTTGGTGAGGCCGCCAAGATCGTTCTTCTTAGCGTCACGGAAGGCGAAGACAAGCCTCTCAAGTACCCAGGTATCTTTCATCGCGCTTCTCTCATGATCCTTACCAAGACCGATCTTTTACCGCACGTCGAATTTGATCCTGCTCTCGCTCGCGAAAACGCTTGCAAGGTCCATCCCGACATCGAATACATCGCCCTCTCCGCCCGCACAGGCGAAGGCCTCCCACAGTGGCTATCCTGGCTGAACACGCTTCGCGAAAAAACCAATTCCCAAGTAGGAGCGTTGTAACGACCGCCTGCAGCCGGTTATTCCTTCCTTCCGCTGCAGCCATGCTCCCAGGAAGCTTTTCTCTAGAAAAATTCCTAGTGCGCCTCCACAAATTTGTCCGCCCATTCCAGTATGATAGGAACGTTCACCATGGCCCTGCTCCGCAAAGCTATCGACGTCTCTGGAATCGTACAAGGCGTCGGCTTCCGACCGTTCGTTTACCGCCTCGCGAATCAATGTGCTCTCTCCGGGTTCATTGCCAATACGCCACTAGGAGTGAGTATCGAGGTGGAAGGCCTTCCCGAAAAAGTCGACGAATTTCTTCTCCGGCTTCCTCGGGAAATTCCACCACTCGCGAAAGTTACCGCACTTTCCGATCGCGAGCTTGAATCCGTCGGCGATCCCTCTTTCCGCATCATAACCACCAGGCACGGTCAGCCGGCCCAAACGCTGATTTCGCCCGACATAGCCGCGTGCGACGACTGTCTTCTCGAAATGTCCAATCCGCGCGACCGCCGTTTCCGTTATCCGTTCATCAATTGCACCAACTGTGGACCACGATTCACCATTATTCGCGATATTCCCTACGATCGCGCGCGAACCTCTATGGACCCCTTCCAGATGTGTGCCGCGTGTCAGGTTGAATACGATGATCCCGCGAATCGTCGCTTCCACGCGCAGCCAAATGCTTGCTGGGATTGCGGCCCACAGCTGCAACTCCTTTCTGCTAGCGGCTCCGTCATCGATTGCCCCGAACCACTTCGGGAAGCCACTCGCCTCCTGCGGCAGGGCTCTATCGTTGCCATCAAAGGCCTCGGTGGTTTTCATCTGGCTTGCGACGCAAAAAATGCAGCCGCCGTTGATCTTTTGCGCGAACGCAAACGACGTGTTGAAAAGCCATTCGCTATCATGGTGCCGGGCCATGAAATTGCCCGGCAATTCTGCGTAGTCGACGATCTCGCCGCGAAACAATTGTCATCTTTGGAGCGCCCCATCGTAGTTCTCTTGGCTCGCCCGGAAGCCGCTCTTGCTGCGAACATCGCGCCTTCCAATCGATTTCTCGGTGTCTTCCTTCCCTACACGCCGCTACATCATTTGCTTTTTTCTAGCGGGAAATTCGAAGCCCTGGTCATGACCAGCGGCAACATCAGCGAAGAGCCCATAGCCATAAACAATCAGGAAGCCGTGCAGCGTCTAAATGGAGTTGCCGACGCCTTCCTGGTTCACAATCGCGAGATTCTCCTGCGCTGCGACGATTCGGTACTTCGGATCGCAGCCGGTTTTCCCCAACAACTGCGCCGGTCCCGAGGTTTCGTGCCTGTTCCCGTCACACTCGAACACGAGTCGCAACCCATCCTCGCGGTAGGTGGCGAACTCAAGAACACTATCTGCATAGTTCGTGGCTCGGAAGCCTTCCTCAGCCAGCACATCGGTGATCTGGAAAATCTCGAAAGCTATAATTTCTTTCTGGAAGCGATCGCACATCTTCAGCGGATTCTCGAAATCCAGCCGAGCGTCATCGCGCACGATCTGCATCCCGACTATTTTTCCACCAAATGGGCGCTCGAACGCGAGAACGTTCAACATGTCCCGGTTCAGCACCACCACGCGCATATCGCTTCCTGTATGGCTGAAAATCATCTGGACGGCAAAGTCATTGGTATGGCTTTGGATGGAACTGGCTACGGTAGCGACGGGGCCATTTGGGGCGGAGAAGTCCTCATCGCAGAGTACAAATCATTTGAACGCGCCGCGCATCTGCAATATGTGCCGCTCCCAGGAGGAAGCGCTACGATTCACGAGCCATGGCGCATGGCTGTCAGCCACCTCGCGAAACACTACGGGCCCGGCCTGCTGTCGCTCGACATTCCATTCATCAAACAGATCGATCACCGCAAATTGCACCTCGTTCTGCAGATGATGCAGCATGAAGTTCATTCTCCGCGGACTTCGAGTTGCGGCCGCTTGTTCGACGCTGTGGCAGCGCTCATCGGTCTCCGTAGTTCTGTCAGTTACGAAGCTCAAGCAGCCATAGAGCTGGAGATGGCCGCGCATGATTCCACGGACGAAGGTGCTTACCCCTTCAATCTGATCAAGGAAGGTCCGATCTGGAAAATTGGGACTCGCGCTCTATTTGATTGGCTCATCGCTGATCTAAGCAAGCAGGCCAGCATTCCCGACATGAGCCGAAGATTCCACACTGGACTGGCTCTCATGCTCACAGATTTAGCCGGTAAACTGCGGGAAGAACACGGACTCGATCGCATCTGCCTCAGCGGTGGCTGTTTTCAGAATGTTTTGCTTTTTGAACTGCTGCTGGAGGCGTTGCGCAAGCAAAACTTTGCAGTCTACTTCCATAGCGAAGTTCCCGCCGGTGATGGCGGAATCAGCCTGGGCCAGGCTATTGTGGCCGCGCATCTATTAGAATCTTCTTCTGACAACAAGTTCTGAAGCCTACTTAGTGCCGAATTTGCGATTTCCGGTGATACCTTTCCCTTCAGTCACTGTGATCGTCTGACCCGCGCTCACATTCGTTAATTTTTCTACCTGCCCACTGGGCCAGCGAATCTCGATCACATCGGCTTGCTCTCTTTGCCCCAGTCCAAATGTCAGCACCAGCTCGCTGGCCGACAAATAGCTTGATCCGCTCCGCATCATTTGCGACTGCGTCTCACCACCCACGGTAGCTTTAACCACCGTGCCGATTCCATCGCGATTCGATTTCGTCCCGGCCAGTTTTACGCGCAAGCTTTTGTTGGCAAAGTCTCCCGTGGTGTCATTCTCAAACAAGTAGGCCGGTCCGCCGTTGGTCGTAAGCAACAGATCCAGCCGCCCATCGTTGTTGATGTCCCCGTAGGCTGCGCCGCGCCCCACCCGCGCCGAGTCAAATGCTGTACCCATCTTCTTCGTCACTTCCTGAAAATTGCCTTTACCCAGATTGCGAAATAGATGAGGAGGCATGGCGTATTTGACGTTGGGTTGAACGCGCTGGATGTCCGAATCGATGTGTCCATTTGCAATCAAAATGTCGGGCCAGCCATCCAGGTCGTAATCGAAGAAAAAGCACCCGAAGCCCAGGGTCAACAGGGAAGCGCGACCAATCTCCGACCGCGGTGCCTCGTCGATGAACAATCCTCTTCCTTCGTTGTGGTAGAGCGAAAGCATCTGGTTCGCAAAATTCGTGATCAAGATGCTCGCCACGCCTGTGTGATCGTAGTCCGCCGCGTCCACGCCCATTCCCGCGCGCGCCACGCCGTCTTCACTGAACGCGATTCCCGCGACCACGGCTTTTTCCGTAAATGTTCCGTTTCCATTATTGTGATAGAGCTTGTTGGGCTGGGTATCGTTGGAAAATAACAAGTCCGGCCAGCCATCCCCGTCGTAATCCAGGAGGGCAATCCCCAAAGTCTTAGAGGTCGGTTCTCCGAGGCCGGCTTGCTTGGTTAGATCTTCAAACGTGCCATCGCCCCGGTTGTGCCACAACCGAACCGCAGTACCTTTATACGATTCTGGAGTGCAATACGATTTGCTTTTCCCATCGAGCGTGCAATACAAATCGCCTTCCAGCGACCACTGCACATAATTCGCTACGACCAAATCGAGCTTGCCGTCCTTGTCGTAATCCACCCAAGCTGCGCTGGTGCTGAATTCTTTTGGGCCTATCAGGCCGGCTTTCTGCGTCACATCCGTGAATGTACCGTTGCCGTTATTGTGAAACAGACGGCTCTGCCCCATCGTGGTCACGAACAAATCGTCGAAGCCGTCGTTGTCGTAGTCACCCACTGCCACACCCATTCCGAACAGCTCCACGTCCAGTGCGGCCTTGTGCGTCACGTCCGTAAATGTTCCATCGTGATTATTGTGGTATAGCTTCGGCGTGGTGTGCTTCTGCGTGTGGCCCGGCCAGTCCATCCCGTTCATTATGAAAATATCTTGCCAACCATCATTATCGTAATCGATGAAAGCCACGCCCGGCCCCATCGTTTCCGGCAGATATTTTTTCCCAAACGCTGCATTATTGTGACTGAAATGGATTCCGGCCTTCTGGGTAATGTCGCGAAACGTAATCGCTGAACCGCTTGAGGCGTTTGTTTGTGTCTGTGCGAACAATCCGGGTCCCAGAGTCAGTGCCATTCCCAAGGTCCAAAACTTCCTCACGAATTCTCCGCCTTTCCATCCCGTCCAACGCCAAGTGAGTCCGCGACCCGGTTGATATAGTTAAACCACGAAGCAATCAGCGTGATCTGCAAAATTCCCCGATCATCGAATCCCACGGTACGCAGTTGGTCGTGGTCCTCCGGGCTGCACTTCGTGGCGTCTTTTGTCAGCTTCACCACGTAGTCCAGCATGACGCGATCCTGGTCACTGATCGGCGCGGTGCGATAATCCTTCCGCAAAGCCTGTACCATCTCATCATCTAATGTAGTGCGACGCAGAAACTCTGCGTGGGATTCTATTCAATAATGGCATCGGTTCGTCACCGACACCATCGTGGCGATCATCTCGTGCTGAGAACGCTTCAACGGCAGATCGGGCGACATCATCGCTCCAAACGCGCTGAAGGAGTGAAACAGAACGTCAGGCAGTAGGGTGTGCGAGCCCACAATGCTGTTTTCAAACCCGTTGTCCACAACGGGCACGGGCATGGCATATTCCTGCGGATACAGTTTCCGCTGTTCCATCACAGCGTTTCGCACGCGCTCGTCTTCTTCGAGTTTAAGCGTCTTGATCCAGGTCATCTCTGTTTTCCTTTAACAGTTGGTGTACGGCTTTAGTGGTGCCGGAAATGCTAAGTCCTGCAATTTGACTCAGCGGCCCGCGCCAGCAGCCGACTTTTTTGTTTCTTTCCCGGCTGTCGCATTTATTTGTTTCAGTGGTTTCACCTTGATTGCTTTTCTCAAGGCCACCGACACATGCTCGTGTACTGCTTGCCGCTCGTTGTTGTCTTCCGGATGTTTTTGCCGGTAGGCCCCCGTTAATGCCTGCGCCGATTCGTCGGCTTTGAACCGCATATAACGTTCCTTGTGCACGTTTGCCTTGCCTTCGTCGCCCAGTCCCGTATAACAGAGCATCAGATTGTAATTGGCCTGAAGATCTTCCGGATCAATCGCCAGTGTTTTCTGAAATTCGGCGACGGCATCCGCATAACGCTTTTGGAGGAACAGCACGCGGCCCAACTCATTGCGTACCACGCGATCCCTCGGAAATTGTACCAGCACGGCTTGCAGTACCTGTGCCGCCTCGTCGTACATTCCTTCTTCCTTCAAAACGCGTCCGTAAAAGAAATTTGCCCGCGCAAGTCCGGGCTTGAGCGCCAAAGCTTTCAGTAGTACTTCCTTGGCGCCTTCCGTATTTCCTTCCTGTACGCGCACGCGGCCCACATTGGTCCAGCCGTCCGCGTTCTGCGGATCCATTTCCGTGATTTTCGAAAAGGCCTGCTCGGCGCCTTTCAAGTCCCCCTGCAGGAAGAGTCCGATCCCAAAATCGTTCCACCGTGTCCAATCATCCTTGAACCACACCGTTTCCGGCGCTGGCGCTTTGGCGGTGCGTGGCAATACGCGAACTGTTTTCGTGTCCTCCGCCACTACCACGATCGGTAGATTCGGAATTCCTTTCATGGTGCTTGAAAGGTTCGACATGTCCCCCGTGAAACTCACTTTGCGGTCGTCGTAATCCGGCGAAACCTTGGGGTTTCCCGTTGCCGAGTCCTGTTTTCCGGCAAACATGAATTGCGTGTTCCACCACTGAAATTTTCGATAGTTCAGCTTGGAGTGCAGGGTTATCTTTTCGCCGGCGTTCTCCGGCACATGCATACGGAAATGCACGGTGTCTGCCGCTCCTGGCGGAATCAATTTCACGTATACAACCGCACGGCTAGCCCAGGCATTTCGCTTGTTAATCGGATTTCCGTGTTCGTCAATTTGCAGCGACTTGTAAAAGTGCGCCCCCGGTTCAACTGGTCCGTTGCCGCCGTCCTCCACTTTGCCGCTCCAGTAAATGACCTGGCCCCTTTCATCAACCGCCTGCAGTTCGAGCCAGACGTCAAATGCGTCTACCGTACCGCCAGGAAAAAAATGCCCGACCTTTCGTGTTCGCACTACCACATCGACCACGATGTCCTCACCACTCTGGACCGCCGCATCCACGCGACCGAGTGGAGCCGTCAATGGTCGCGCCTCACCAGCGGGCCCTCTGGGCAGCGCCAAATCCGCTTCCTCGCCCACCGCAAACGCTGTCGACAGTTCCTGTTTCGGATATCCGGAGTTCTTTCCCTTTTCGCTTTCACCGCCGGCAGGCGAGACCGCAAAAATGTCAACCGAGACTTGTTTGTCCTGCAAAAACTTCTGACTGGCCAGAAGCTGGGCGCTATCTTCGTTTGCAGTTGGCACCGCCGTATTCGCGCCGGGGAACCGGTGCGAGTGGACGTAGCCGTCGATATTTCCTTCATCCTTTGATGGCACCAGCGGCATGTGGCAGTCCGCGCACATCATCGAAGTTGCGGGATAGTAGAAGGCACGCGCGCCCTGGCCGGAAACTCCGCTCGCCTGCCAATTGTCGTACTCATTCAGGCCGCGAATCCAACGGTAGTGATTCACGGGCACGTCTAGATGCACCTTGTGGCAGCCCGAACAGAATTCGGGAACCTGCTCTCGCATGAATGGCTTCAAGAACACTCGCCGGTGTGGTTCCGGGTTCAGCCGAACCATAAAATCGTGCAGCTTGCGGATGTAAGGATTCTTGCTGGCTGCCAAAGCATGCAATCTCGGATATTCAAGCGTGAAATCGCCTTGGCCCATCGTGCCCTTCACCTGCACGATGCTGTGGCACATCAGGCAACTTAACCCGGCCTTGGCTTCTGGCTTATTAATATTTTGCTGGATCGGCTGATCCATCATTCCGCTGAACAACAGTGCCGGATCGTGACACCCCGCGCACCATTTCGACGGCTGCACGCCGGAAACTCCTTGCATGTACTCAATGCTTTTCCGGTACCACTGGTTGTTGAAAGAGGAAAAATGATGTGCGGAGCTGTCCCATTGTTTGTAAATATCGGCGTGGCAGCGCTCGCAGGCTTGCGACTGCAGAAAGTATTCCGAAGGAATGTACTTGCCGTCAGTAGTCTGTGCCGAACTCGGAAAAAACTTGCCGTGAGGGCCGTCGCCTTCCTGATCCATTGATGCAGGAGAGATCGGCGGATTGTTTACAACGTAACGGTCTTTTCCCGCATACTCCCTGGCCCACCATACTGTCGACGAAATTCCTGCGGTGACTGCCAGCAGCACCATCATACGCATTGTTTGCTGCACGATGCCGGCTCCTAGCCACCCCTTTTGCGAAAGCCATGCAGCCACCAAGAAGAAAACGGCCACTACGGACAACGCGATATGCGCGAACAACCACATTTTGAAACGGTGCGCGGTGCCCAGCCGGATCAACACGATTCCAGTGAGCGCTCCTGCAAGCAGCAACAGCCAGCCCACTTTGGCCAAAATCGTTTCGGTGCCAATTCCGCGAACCAAAAAAATCAACAAACCTAGAGTTACAAGGACACCAAGACCCACGTGCAAAATTACATTTGCGGCATAAAAAATTGTTGCGGATGGAAATGCGAATAAATAAGCTGCGGTGACTACCAGAACTAACACGCCGAGCGAGCGCGAGCGTTGCATTCCTATTACCCCCAGCAAACTTAGCCCGCCAAAATCTTACCCCCAATTATAAATGCGGCCGGAGGTGATCTCCGGCCGCAAAGTTTGTCGGGGTGCTTCCGGGGTCGGCGAAAAAGTAGGAGACCTTGAAGGAAGCGATTACTGTTGGACCTTTTATAAAACCAACCGTAAGCGCTTACAATAGTGCGAAACAATTAGAAGTGAAAGATTTCAGCAATGCCTTTATTTTCAGTGATTTGGAAGGACTTTTGAGCCGCGAGTCGGGGGTATTCCTGAGTGTCTCCGTTGGGCCACTGGATCTCCACCCGATCAATGTGATCCTGCTTTCCCAATCCGAATGTTACTGGCAATTCCGACTGGGAAAGATAGCTCGAACCGCTCCGCACCATTCGTGAAGCGACCTGCCCGTTGTAATGAATCCGCACCGTGGCTCCGATAGCATCGCGATTGGATTTTGTGCCCAGCAGGTGAAACCGTATGCTCTTGTTTCCACCCAGTTGATCAGTTCGGTACAGATAGGCGGGACCATTGTTCGTGGTGAGAAGAATATCCAGATCCCCGTCACGGTCGAAGTCTCCTACGGCCAGTCCGCGACCCACCTTTGGTTGGTCGAAGCCGCCACCGACCTCGGAAGCTTCATCATGGAATTTTCCGCCGCCCAGATTCATGAAGAGTTGCGCCGGTTGGGCATAGCCAACATTGCCGCGGATATTTCGTACGGTTTCATCGATATGGCCATTGGCGACGGCAATATCAAGCAGTCCGTCCAGGTCGGCATCGAAGAAGACGCAGCCAAATCCAAGGGTGTTGCGCGAAGCTGCACCTAAACCGGTTTGCATCGCAATGTCGTCGTAGGCTTTTCCGGTCGCGCGGTAGAGACCGATCATCTCGTTGTCGAAATTTGTAATGACAATTCCGGGCTTGCCGGAATTGTCGAAGTCTGCCACGTCCACGCCCATGCCCGCGCGCGCTTTTCCTTCCACACTGAATGCAAGGCCTGCTTCGACAGCGACGTCCTTGAATTTTCCGTTATGCAAATTGTGATACAGCTTATTTGGCTGCGTATCATTTGCCACCAGAACGTCTGGCCAGCCATCCTGATCGTAGTCCAGCATCGCTACGCCCAGCGATTTGGAGCTGCTGTCGAATATTCCGCTCGTGGCCGTCACATCTTCAAATGTGCCGTTGCCACGATTGTGATAAAGCCAACAGGTGTCGCCGCGATAGGCTTCCGGCGTGCAATACGATTTATTTTTTCCGTCCAGGCTGCAGAAGACGTCTCGTTCCGCGGACCAGTGGACATAATTGCACACCAGCAGATCGAGAAACCCGTCGCGATCGTAGTCAAACCAGATTGCTGAAGTGCTTAATCCTTGTTTGTCGGAGAGTCCGCTCGCTCTTGTTACATCGACAAACGTGCCCTTTCCCGTGTTACGGAATAGTCGGCTTTGTCCCACGCAGGTAATGAAAATATCGGGGAATCCATCGTTGTTGTAATCGCCAACGGCCACGCCCATTCCGTACATTTCTTCGTCGAGTCCAGCAGCCTTGGTAACGTCCGTGAATGTCCCATTGCGGTTATTTCGGTACAACTTCATAGTGGTTCGCTGCTTTTTGTGGCCGGGCCAGTCCATTCCGTTCACCAGAAGAATGTCTTGCCAGCCATCCGCATCGTAATCCAGGAACGCGCATCCTGAGCCGAGCGTTTCCGGAAGCAATTTTCCGCCGTACGCACCACTGTTGTGCCGGAAATGAATTCCTGCGGCATCGCTCGCGTCTACGAATCGGAAACCCGGCGGCGCAGCGCGCAACAACGAAGGCAGCGCGGTCCACGCCGCACCTGCTTCAATCGCCGTCTGAAGGAAATCGCGTCGCTTCACGGAAGATTTACCAGGCCATTGCGGATGGCATAAACTACCAACTCCGCGGTCTTGTGAATACCCAAGGCATCCATGATATTCGCGCGGTGCACGGAAACTGTGTTCACGCTCAAGCTCAATTCTGTCGCAATTTCTTTGTTCGATTTCCCTGCCACGATGTGTTGCAGAATTTCAAGCTCACGCGGCGTCAGGCCTGTATCGCGCTCGCCGCGCAAACTTCCGGTTCGCGAAATCTGTGGATCGAGCACAGTTTGTCCCGACGCAACCTGCTTGATCGCGTTCACAAGATCCAGGTCCATCGCGTTCTTCAGGATGTAACCGCGGGCACCCGCTTCGAGGGCCTGTTTCACCAGCGTGTCTTCGGAATGCATGCTCAGCATCAGCACCGCTGTCTCTGGCATTGTTTTCAGGATTTGCCGGGTGGCTTCGATTCCATTCATTTGGGGCAGCGCGCAATCCATGACGATCACATTGGGATGGAATTCTTCCGCGCGCTTTACGGCCTCCAGTCCGTCGCTGGCTTCGCCGACAACTTCAAACGTCGGCTCGTCTTCGAGCATTCGCCGGAATCCGCGTCGCACCAGCGCATGATCGTCCACGAGGAGCACCGTCAGTTTATTCGCCATGGAGTTCCACCTTTTCTCGCGGTATTCGCAATTGCACCAGTGTTCCGCCCGTTTCTACGGGAGCTACGCGCAAGGTACCTCCCACAATTTCCGCACGCTCCCTCATTGCTACCAACCCGATCCCTGTCTGTCCCGCGATGGGAACAAATCCTTTGCCGTGATCTTCCACTTCCAGTTCGAGTGTCTCTGGTGCGAACTGCAAACGGATCCACGCTTCCTTAGCACCGGAATGGCGGTTCACGTTATTCAGCGCTTCCTGTACGATGCGATAAACCTGCACGCCCGCGACGGTTTCCAGTGCGAACGGCACACCAGACTTCTGGTAGTGAAGCACAAGGCCGGTTTGTCTTGCCACTGTAGGAATGTACCAGTCGAGCGTGGTTTCCAGTCCGGCTTCTTCCAACAGCACGGGATGTAAAGCCTGCGAGAGGCTGCGAATATTATTTAGGGTAGATTGAGCGATTTCCCGGACCTCCTGCAAGTCTTCATGGAGGCGAGATTTTTCGGGCACATCCTTGGCGGCACGGCGAAGTAGCGAGCCGACGGCGGTGAGAACTTGTCCGAATTCATCGTGTAGTTCGCGCGAGATATGTCTTAATGTGGATTCCTGTGTAGCAATCAGTTTCTGCGCCAGGTCGCTGCGCTGCGAGGAAAGCTCGGCAACGTGGGCGAAAATGCGGCGATTGTAACGGATGAGGTAAAGGCTGGTGGGAATAATCGCCAGAAGAATTCCACCGAGAAAAACATAAAGCTGGCGCTGCACTTTCTTGTAAATCTGGGCAATGCTCGCTTCGGCTTGCTGCTCGCCTTCGTTGTTTTGGACCAGCAAACGGGAGACTGCTGAGCTTAGCGCCGCCTGTCGCGGCTGCAGGGTGTCGCGGATCTGATTGCGCGCTACTTCATCAGAGCCGTTCTGCGCAAGGGCGAACATGCGGTCGCTGGCGTCCCAAAACTGGCTGAGCGACTGTGATAGATAGTGACGCTGATCGCTGGTGCGCGCGGCCTCGGTCAACGACTCTTCCTGCTGTAGCGCAACTTGCAGATCATTGCGAATGCGATCGAACTGAGAGTTCCAGGCGATCAGAGGATAGGGATCGGACTGATCGAGCATGTCGCGCATCGCCAGGCCGATGGAGTTGAGATCGTTCTGGATGCGCAAGAGTTGCAGCGAGTCTTTACGGTTGCGGTCGACCATTTCGCTCTGCAATTTGCGGATGCCTGCAAACTGCATGGTGATGTAGGAGGCATATGCCAGCACCGCAATCAACGTTACGATGAGGCCGAGGTAAAGCCCGCGCGTCGGCGCAATTTGTGCCGGAGGAATTTTGTCCACGCAAAAAGCATATAACGGCCTTGGCCTGGAACCAACTCGCGGTCAACTTGATCTCCGCGACTTTTGAAAGCGGCTCGATGATACACTGCCATCGCATTGAAAGAATGCAATGCAGGAAATGTTGGTCGAGGAACAGCAAATGATTGATGTCGGGTTGATCGGATTCGGATTGGCGGGGAAATTCTTTCACGCGCAAGTGATTCGCTCCGTATCGGGACTTCGCTTGTCAGCAATTGTACAGCGCACCGGAGATGAGGCTGCCAGACGTTATCCGGAAGTGCGGATTGTGCGTAGCCTCGAAGAGTTACTGGCCATCGATTCGATTCGACTCATCGTGATTGCCACGCCGAACCGGACGCACTTTCCATTTGCAAAACAATGCCTGGAAGCGGGCCGCGATGTGGTGGTGGACAAACCGTTCACGAACACTGTAGCCGAAGCGATTGAATTGTTCCGCATCGCGAAACGATATGGCCGACTGCTGACGGTGTTTCATAGCCGTCGATTCGACGCGGATTTTCAGGGGTTGCGCGCATTTCTTGCCAAACGGAGAACTCGGACGCATCGTACGCTTTGAAACGCACTACGATCGCTATCGCCCCGACCGGAAAACCTGGAGCGTGGCGTGAAATACCCGGGCCGGGCAGCGGGATTCTGTTCGATCTCGCCCCGCATCTCATCGATCACGCGCTGATGCTCTTTGGAACTCCGCAAGCGATCTCTGCGGATGTGCGGAGGGAACGCGATGGCGCCGCGACGGACGATGCGTTTGATCTATGCTTGGAGTATCCCGGAAATATGCGGGCAGTGCTGTGCGCGACGATGCTTGGACTCACGCCGCGGCCGCGTTTCGTTATTCTCGGTACCAGGGGTAGTTTTGTAAAAACATTCCTTCGATCCGCTGGAAATCGCACTGCGAAATTCACAAGTGCCGAAAGATGATGGGTGGATGATGGAACAGGAAGAAAACTGGGGGGTGGCCACCATTGTAGAGAATGGGCAGCCGTTGCAAAAGCGGGTGCCCTCCTGCGGAGACTGGCGAGATTTTTATGAAAACGTGCGC
Organism: Candidatus Acidiferrales bacterium; assembly: GCA_963741165.1. Classification (GTDB taxonomy): domain Bacteria; phylum Acidobacteriota; class Terriglobia; order Acidiferrales; family UBA7541; genus Acidiferrum. The sequence goes on from CAVUHB010000013.1 coordinate 424,221, forward strand.
GAGGCATTGTTGGGAAAAGTGGAGTTGTTGGTGACACCACACCAAGTGTTGGATGTGATGACGACGCTGGAATTGGCACTACAAAGCAGTGCCGAGCGGCGGGTGTTGCCGTGGCGAACAGTTGAGCTCTAGGTGTTGAACAGGGGGCTCGAAAAGAGACGCGCAAGGGTATAATCCAAGTTTCCGGAAGGGACGGTCCATGAAGATTGAACTTCTGCCATCCGTACTGGCATCGAATTTCGCGCAACTTGGCGCTGACGCAAACCTGGCAATCGAAGGAGGCGGCAGCGTGCTGCACGTGGATGTGATGGACGGACATTTCGTGCCCAACCTTGACGGTGGGTCCACCGCTGGTAAAGAGTCTGCGAAAAGCGGTCAAGGTGCCGCTGGATTGTCACTTGATGATTGAGAATCCCGACCAGTTTATACCGGAATTTGCAAGTGCAGGTGCAGACTGGATTTCCGTGCACCAGGAAGTCTGCCAGAACTTCGATCGCACGCTGCATCTGATTTCATCTCACGGGTGCAAACCGGGCGTTGTGATTAATCCCGCGACCCCCGTGGAGACGCTGACGGAAGTGCTGGACCTGGTACATCACGTACTGGTCATGAGCGTGAATCCGGGATTCGGAGGACAGAAATTTATTCCGAATTCGTTGAACAAAATTGCCGCACTGGCGCGGATGCGCGCGGAACGAAAATTGGAGTACGGATTGAAGTGGATGGCGGAATTGACCTGACCACGGTAGCCGATGTGGTGAAAGCTGGGGCTGAACTGCTGGTTGCGGGAAGCGCCGTATTTGGGCATGGCGATATTCGCGCAAATGCCTCCCAGTTGCTGGACACCGCGCGTGCGGCGACGTTGATCCGGACGTAGGGAATCTAAGCCGTAGACAATGACTTGGAACTTCGGTCCACGTCGGTTCTAAACCCAACCGCCAGCTTGTGTTTGTAGCGCGGCCCTTGAAAGGTCGCGTGCGACTTAGAGCGATGCTCCTTTGCGCCCTCCGCTCCGAGTCGCCAGATGCCCCGCTTCACGGTCGAGAAGGATATCTTGTCACGTGGATTTGTGTCTGCTTGAAATGAGATCTAGACCCGCCCCCTCGAAGGTGAGGAGTGCGGCCCCTAAATCCGCTGCCTCAATTAGTTATTTAGCTCCGCGGATAGCCACGATGGCGGCTCTTCTCCTTGACAGGCTAGGAGAGCGAGCGTATATTCCTAGGTTATCTAGGAGAGGATCGCCGTGGACAAACAACTGGAATTGATTCAGGGGACGCTGGATATGTTGATTTTGAAGGCGGTATCCCTTGGACCGCTGCACGGATACGGGATTTTGTTGCGTATCCAGCAGATTTCGGGAGATCGGCTCGAAATACAGCAGGGGTCGCTGTATCCGGCGTTGTACCGCCTGGAACATCAGGGATGGATCGCGAGCGAATGGGGCGAATCTGAAAATAACCGCAAGGCAAAATACTACCGATTGACGGCGGCCGGCAGACGAAGATTACAGAGCGAAGCGGAGAAGTGGAACCGCATGGCAGAGGTGATTGCGGGGATATTGGGCACAAAGCCGGAGGAAGTATGAGTGCCTGGAGCCAAATTAGTTCCTGGCTGCGAGCGATGACGGGGCGCAGACGGATGGAACGGGAGATGGACATGGAACTGCGGTTCCATATTGAAGCGTATGCCGGGGATCTGGAGCGTGATGGAGTGAACAAAAAGGAAGCGCTGCGACGCGCGCGAATTGAATTTGGCGGCGTGGAACGAGCGAAAGAGGAGTGTCGAGAAGCACGAGGAGTGAGTATTGTAGAAACACTTGGACAGGATCTGCGTTATGGAATGAGAGCACTGAAGAGGAGTCCTGGATTTGCGGTGATTGCCGTGTTGACACTGGCACTGGGGATTGGGGCGAACACGGCGATCTTCAGCGTGGTGAATTCAATCTTGCTACACCCGCTGGCCTATAAAGACGCGGACGAACTGGTGACCATATTGAATGGTGAAGATGGCGGACCCGTTGCGGTGGCCAATTATGTGGATTGGCGAGACCAGAGCAAGTCATACACAGAGATGGGCGCGGCGGAGTATTGGTCGCCGAATCTTACGGGTAAAGATAATCCGGAGCACCTTCGTGGGCTACGTGTGACACAAAATCTGTTTCCATTGCTGGGAGCAGCTCCGGAGTTGGGTAGGTTGTTTGTAGAAGCGGAAGAGAGAACAGGTTCAGAACATGCGGTGATTTTGAGTCACGGATTGTGGGAGCGGCGTTTTTCTGGGGAACGCAATGTGGTTGGGAAGTCAATTCTGCTCGATGGAACGGCCTACACAGTGGTGGGAGTGATGCCACGAGATTTTCAGTTCGCGCCGTTTTGGGCAACGCATGCAGAATTGTGGGTGCCCATGGCTTTTGGAGAGCGGATACGCAACCGGGGCGGAAACAGTCTACGGATATTTGGAAGACTGAAAGCGGGGACGAAGCTTACGGAAGCGCGTGCGGAAATGGCAACGATCACGGCGCGGCTGGAGCAAGCGTATCCCGGAACGAACCGCGATGTGAGGGTAACGCCGTTGAAAGAAAGAGTAGTCGGCAAGGTACAGGCGCCGCTGCTGGTGTTGCTAGGTGCGGTGGGATTCGTTCTCCTGATGGCATGCGCGAATGTGGCACACATGTTACTTGCGAGAGCGGCTGGGCGACAAAAAGAAATAGCGGTGAGAACGGCGTTGGGAGCTCGACGGATGCGAATGATCCGGCAATTCCTAACGGAGAATTTATTGCTGGCAGGCACGGGAGGCGCGCTTGGACTGCTGCTGGCGTTCTGGGGTACGCGAACGCTGGTGGCGCTGAGCCCGGCCAATGTTCCTCGCGTGGAGACGGTAACACTGGATGGTTGGGTGCTGCTGTTCCTGCTGGGGATAACGGTTCTGAGCAGCATTGGATTTGGATTGGCACCGGCGCTACAGATTTCTGTTGTAAATCTGAGCGACACGCTTAAGGAAAATGCGCGCGGAGGAAGTGAGGGCGTGCACCGAAGCCGGCTGCGAAGTTTCCTTGTGGCATCGGAATTTGCGCTGGCACTGATGTTGTTGATTGGAGCCGGATTGATGATCCGGAGTTTTTTTGCGTTGCAATCCGTGGATCCTGGATTTGATCCGCACCACGTGCTGTCGATGGTAGTGTCTGTGACGGGATCGAAGGAAGCGGCTGTCGGTAGCCGGGAAATGTTCTACCGCCAATTGCTGGAAAAAGTCAGAGCGCTGCCGGGTGTGGAATCAGCGGCAGGCATAAATCACCTGCCGCTTGCAGGCGATCTGTGGGGATGGCCTTTCATGATTGAGGGACGCGCAAAGCCTCGGCCAGGCGAAGCGCCAGCGGGCGTCTATCGAATTGCGACTCCGGGCTATTTCCGGACAATGAAGATACCTATATTGCGTGGACGGGATATTTCGCCCGCAGATAACTGGAGCGCGCCGGGAGTGGTGGTTATCAACGAGAGAGCAGCGCAGCGCTACTGGCCTGGGGAAGAAGCTATCGGCAAGAGAATATCGTTTGAAACAGACAGCGAGAAGCCGACGTGGTTGACGGTGATCGGCATAGTAAAAGACGCGAAACAGGGAGACTGGGCCACCCGACCTTCTGAAGAGGTGTACCTGGCGACGTTTCAGAACCGAGAATTTATGGAAAGTCCGGATTCGCACAGTTCCTATCTGACGCTGGTGGTGAGGACAACGGGGGAACCGGCAGCACTGACAAGTGCGATGAAGGAAACAGTTTGGTCGTTTGATCGAAATTTGCCAATTTCAGAAGTGCTGACGATGGATGGAGTAGTGGCAACGGCGAATGCGCAGCCGCGATTCGAGATGTTGCTGCTGGCGATATTTGCGGTGGTGGCGTTGGTGCTGGCATCCGTTGGAATTTACGGAGTGATGAGTTACACGGTTTCACGAAGGGCCCACGAAATTGGAATACGGATTTCACTGGGCGCGAATCGACGAGATGTGATGATGCTGGTGGTGCGGCAAGGGATGCTGCTGGCCCTGATTGGATCGGCGGTGGGAATTCTGGGAGCAATAGGATTGTCACGTCTGATGGTGAGTCTGTTGTATGGGGTAAAAGCGATCGACCCGTTGATATTCGGGGTAGTGACAATGCTGTTGATGCTGGTGGCGTTGTTAGCGAGCTGCGTGCCCGCGATGCGCGCGATGCGCGTGGATCCGATCGTGGCGCTGAGGTGCGAGTAGGGCATTTCTAAACGAGGATTGTATCGAGGGTACTTCCCGGCCCGCGAAGCGATCACTGTTCATGCGGAATTCAAACCCATGCCCCAAAAAACGTAGGGTAGGGCGCGCGGCGCTACTAATCCTCGATTGGTGTGTTCGGTCGGTACGACGGCCTGTGCTATTCTGCGGCGCATGAAAACCTTCAAACAATTGCTGATCGTGCTGTTAGGATTCTTGTGTTGCGGGCAAGTTTTGTTGGCACGCGTCAAGCGTGTGGAGATTACTTCGCGAGTCGATGTTCTGGAAGGAAAAAGTTTTGGTGAGAGTGGCGGCTACGAACGTATCACTGGGCGCGTTTATTTTGCAGTGGCGGTGGGGAACGTTCATAACCAGGGCATCGTCGATCTGGCGAATGCCGTGAATCTGCAGAATGGGGAGGTAGAGTTCAGCGCTGAATTTGTTGCCGTGCGGCCGAAGGATGCGTCCAGAGGCAACGGTACGATGTTGCTGGAGAATCCTAACCGGGGACGACCGCGGATTCTGTCGCTGGTGGACGGCGGTGATGAAGATTTGTCGAAAAGCGCGGGAGACGGCTGGCTGTTAAGGAATGGGTTTACGGTGGTTGCGCTTGGTTGGCAATGGGATGCGGCCGGGGCAAATGCGCTCCACTTGTATGCACCGATTGCCAAAGATCATGGGCAGATCATTACAGGATTATTGCGCGGAGATGTGACGTTAGCGGTGAAGGCCGATGAGATTCCGCTCGGGCACTTGATACTGGGCAACATTGGGGGGACGGAGTACCCGGTTGCGCAGCCCGATGATGCACGAAACACCCTGACGGTCCGGGATACCCGCGAGGGGAAGCGCACGTTGATTCCGCACAACCAGTGGCAATTTGCGGTGACAGTTGATGGCCAGCTGATGCCGAGTAACCGGTCAATCCATTTGAAGGGCGGATTCGAGCCGGGGCGAATTTACGAGTATGTCTACGTAGCTGCCGATCCTGTGGTGGCAGGGCTGGGCTTTGCGGCTGTTCGAGATTTTGCTTCCTATGGGAAGCATGCCCCCGACAGCCTTACGCCTGCGACCCGAGTTCTTGGCGAAGGCATTTCTCAGAATGGACGTTTTCTGCGCGATTTTCTCTACCAAGGATTCAATGCGGACGAAGATGGCCGAATCGCGCTCGATGGAGTGCTATCGCATGTTGCGGGTGCAGGACGAGGAAACTTCAACTACCGATTTGCACAGCCTTCCCGCGATGCACAACCGACCTCGTCCGTATTTTTTCCGACGGATATTTTCCCATTCACCGACCAGCCGGAAATTGATCCACTCACAAAGGAAAAGGGTGGTCTACTGGATCGCGCGGTGAACGAGCAGGTTGTTCCCAAGATTTTCTTCTCGCATACCTCGTACGAATATTGGGGCCGCGCGGCATCGCTGATTCACACCAGTGCGGATGCCAGACGCGATGTGGAAATTGGTTCCAACGTGCGGATTTACCATTTTACCGGACTGCAGCATTTCTCCGGGCCATTTCCGCCTGCGCGTGGGGAAGACTCGTTGCACGGGCAGGAGCCACAGTCGCCGCTGCCGATCCGCTATTTCTGGCGCGCGATGATCGCAAACATGGATTCGTGGATTCGCAACGGAACGGAACCGCCGCCCAGTGCCTATGCAACGATTGCCGCGCACTCGCTGGTTCCGTTGAAAAAACTGACGTTTCCGAAGATCCCACAAGTCAAGCTGCCGAGCGAAGCTAACCTCGCATATCGTCTGGACTTCGGGCCCCAGTGGAGGGAAGGAATTCTCAGCCTGCAACCGCCGCGAGTTGGGAAGCCTTTTCCCGTGCTGGTACCACAAGTGGACCCGGATGGAAACGAACTCGGCGGCGTACACTTGCCAGAGATTTCGGTGCCGCTAGCGACGTACACAGGATGGAATCTGCGCGATCCCTCTATTGGTGCGTCATCGCAGCGAGTTGCGTTCGAGGGGTCGTACATTCCATTTGCCAAGGACGAGGGCGAACGAGAAAAATCGGGCGATCCTCGGAAGTCTGTTACGGACCGCTACAAGAAACGCGAGACGTATCTGGAACAGTTCGCGCATGCCACGGACGATTTGATTAAGCAGCGATGGATTCTACCAGAAGATCGCGAATTGTTGCTGAAGCGCGGCGAGGAACTGTGGGATTCGGTGATGCACTAGGCTCCCGCGAAAAAACGGCACAATGTCGTCGACAGATATAGTCTTAAAGGCGGTAAAAATAGACTATGGCTACCCAGGTGGTTTGCAGGAAAGCGAACTGGTAAGCCATGCGATTGGTCAGGAATTTCTTCTGAAATGCAGCTCCATGCGTGCGCAATGCCTGTAATTCCGTCTGAACCGCCTTCCGTTTGGCGTCATACTTTTTCCGCAAGTACAATTTCCTGAGGCGTGACGTTGTGGGGGTCCGCGGTGCGGGCCATGTCCGTTCTTTGGTCGCTCACGAGAATGCAGAGTCTGAATTGTGCGCTGTAGAAATCGCGAAGATAACCCCGCCACTCGGCATCCCGGCGGACCAGTGCAACGGAGGCGAGGGCGTCGCATCGCCAGTTGGGGTTGGCATTGGTGTTGACCTGCTCGATTCCTGTAGGCAGTGATCCGGAATGGTCTTCGCTGCCAGAGCCCTGCCTATCCTCGTTGGTATAGATTTTTCTGGGCTTGGTAGTTGCCATCTCCCTAGCAGTGACGGAAGCAGATGATGGGTCAGAAGAATCAGCCGTTTGCGTTTGTGGAGAGGACGGAGCGGGGTCCTGTTTCGATTGCGCGAGAAAGAAATTGCCGGGGCCGCTCAAAAGGAGCGTCCCGGCAAGGACCAAGGCTTGGAACACCGAGCACCTCAATGAAATACCACTTTCGCAGAGCGGCGAAGATGGGCGTGCGGGTCGGGAAAGAGCATGCAGAATCGATGAATCGTGCGTACGTTCTATAGGGGCAGAGGCCAGGCGAAGGTCGAAATCGGGATGATCGGCGAACTGAGTGTTTCTGCCACACCCGGCCGCGCCAGAGGGCTTGCAGCGATCGCGAACTCGGCCCAGTGAACCGGGTGGGAATAGGGGCTGCCATGATCCCCCATTCCGCGTCTGCGAAAGGTGCGGGTGCACCGTTCGGGATGACCAAGATTTGTCCAGGGTAAGGGGACAGTAGTAGAACAGGCCAAAGCGGCGCTAGCGCATGCTGCCATGTCGCGTAGACTTTGTTTCATCCAACCAACGGGCCATGCCCGAGTAGAGGTGAGCGATGAATGCAGAATTGACGAACTCGGGATTGCCCAGCATTGATGAAGTAAGAGAGGCGGCAGAGTCGGTGTATCGGTTGATGCAGCCGACGCCGCAATACTGCTGGCCATTGCTGAGTGCGCGGCTGGGAACGGAAGTTTGGGTAAAACACGAGAATCAGACGCCGACAGGTTCGTTCAAAGCACGGACTGCGATCGTGTATGCCGAAAGGCTGATCAAGAGAGATCCAGGCACGCGAGGTTTGATCGCGGCGACAAGGGGAAATCACGGCCAGTCCGTGGCCCTGGCTGCGCAACGAAAAAAACTGGACTGCGTGATTGTTGTCCCTCACGGAAACAGCGTGGAGAAAAACGCGGCGATGCGTGCGCAGGGAGCAAAGCTGATCGAGCACGGAGAGGATTACCAGGCGGCGCGTGAGAAGGCGATGGAGATAGGAACAGAACTGGGATATCACTTCGTGCCGCCATATCACAGAGACATTGTGCTGGGGGTGGCAACGTATTGGCTGGAATTGTTCGCAGCGGTTCCGGAGCTCGATGTGGTGTACGTCCCGATTGGCATGGGGTCGGGAATTTGTTCCGGTGCGGCGGTGCGGAATGGGCTGGGACGGAAGACAAAGCTGGTGGGCGTGGTCTCCGAACATGCCCCGGCGTACGCGATGTCGTTTGAGCAGAAAAGGAGTGTGGAAGCGCCGGCACGAACTGTGCTGGCCGACGGATTGTCGTGCCGAAAGGGAGATGAGGAGGCGTTGCAGGCCATTCTGGAAAATGTGGATCACATTATCCGAGTAAGCGATGCAGAAGTAGCGAAGGCGATGAAAACGATCTTTACCGACACTCACAATGTGGTGGAAGGGGCAGGTGCGGCAGGATTGGCGGGTGCAACGAAAGAGGCGGGCGAGCTACAGGGAAAGCGAGTGGCGTTTGTTGCGACCGGCGCGAATGTGGATCACCAGGTATTTGCGAGGGTGCTTGGGGAGTAGAAAACGAAAGACAAAAAAGCGCCGGCAGGAAAGCCAGCGCTACGGGATAAGGTGCGAAAAGAAAGTGACTACGGAGCCGATCTGACAGGGCGGAAATAGCCAAGATACAGCTGAATCAGGCGGCGATAGGTGTCACGTTTGACTTGCGACCTGGCTTGGTTTTTGGCTTCGCTTCCGAGAGTTCGCGTTCGGCGCGCAGCCAATCGGCGTGGGGGTCACCCGGTGCACCGTTGCGCGCCAAATAGATGTGGTACGCCCGGAGAGCGATTTGCGCTTGCGTCGGGAGTTTTTTCGCGGCGCGCGGCTTTCGTGGCGCTACCGGCGAGGCCGTAATCCTCGTCCTTGCCATCTATATTCTCCTTTGCACTGCTACTAGAAGTTTAGCGTACTCGAACCGGAATCTACGATTAAGATTTCGATTGTGTGAATAAAGAAATACGAATCATGAAAGCGGAGAAAGTGAAGCACGAAAGGAAGGGGTTCCGTCGTTCCCAAAAGACCGTCCCTGCGCTGCGCTATTGCTCTTGATAATTCCAGAGGAGGCCGCCATCAACGAAGAAGGTGGTTCCGGTAACGTAGGAGGAGTCGTCGGAAGACATGAATGAAGCGATGGAAGCGACGTCGGAAGGCCTGCCCAGACGTTTCAGTGGAATATTTTTGAGGAGCGCGCCGAGTTTGGATGGATCGTCGAGAAGATTCTTGTTGATCGGCGTTTCGATGGCGCCGGGGGCGATGGAATTGATGGTGATGCCAAGTGGTGCGAGTTCGACGGAGAGATTGCGAGTCAACATTTTGACGCCGCCCTTGCTGGCACAGTAGGAGGCGAAGTGCGGGAAGGGCAATTCTTCGTGGACGGAACTGATGTTAAGGATTTTGCCGCCGGATTTGCATTGCATGCGGTGGCGGACGAAGGCCTGCGTGAGGAAGAAAAGACCTTTCAGATTTACATTCAGTACGGCGTCGTAGTCGTCTTCGCGGACATCCCAGAAATCGGCGCGGCGTTCGAGGCCTGCGTTGTTGATCAGGATATCGAGTTTCCCAAGTTGGGCGATGGCATCGGTGATGAAGCGCTGGCCATCGGCGATCTTCCCTACATCGCATTGAATAGCGACGGCGCGGCGGCCTAGTTTCGTGATTTCCGCGATGACTTCCTGTGCCCCGGCCTGGTTGGAGCGGTAACAGATGGCGATGTCTGCCCCGTCCTGGGCGAGACGCTCGGCGATGGCGCGGCCAATGCCTTGATCGCCTCCGGTGACGGCGACGGATTTACCTTCAAGACGATCTGACATTCAGGCCTCCTATGAACGGATAAGCATTGGATGATGCTCGTAGCTGAAGGGTGTGCGGTCCCGCTGAAAATTCACAGGAGAAAGGGTTATCGGAGAGAACGCGGGGGGCGCAGAGAAGATAACGGCAAATTCAACGATCAAATCGTTTTGCATGCGAAGGGTGCGGTACCCGAGGAAGCACCGAGGAACAAAAAAAGCCGGCCCGTTTCTTGCGGACCGGCCTTTTTTGTTGAAAACGATTTATGCTACGGTGACGTCCTTGGAGATATAGACGTCCTGGATGGAGTTTAGGAGCTTCACGCCTTCGGCCATGGGGCGCTGAAAGGCTTTGCGTCCGCTGATTAGACCTGTGCCGCCCGCGCGCTTGTTGATGACAGCGGTGGCTACGGCTTCCTCGAAATCGTTGGTACCGGAAGCGCCACCGGAGTTGATCAGACCTGCACGGCCCATGTAGCAGTTGGCAACCTGGTAGCGGGTGAGGTCGATCGGGTGATCGCTGCACAGATCGCTGTAGATGCGCTTGTCGAATTTGCCGTAGCTCGAATCGCCGATGTTAAGCGCCTGATAGCCGCCATTATTTTCGGGTAGCTTCTGCTTGATGATGTCGGCCTGAATGGTAACGCCGAGATGATTGGCCTGACCGCTGAGGTCGGCTGAAACGTGATAGTCCTTGTCCTTCTTGAAGGCGTTGTTGCGTAGATAGCACCAGAGAACGGTGGCCATGCCAAGTTCATGAGCCTTGGCGAAGGCGTGGCTGATTTCGATGATCTGGCGGCCGCTCTGATCTGACCCGAAATAGATGGTGGCCCCCACGGCGGCTGCGCCCATGTCGTAGGCTTCTTCGACGGTGCCAAAGAGAATCTGATCGGCCTTGTTGGGGAAGGTGAGGAGTTCGTTGTGATTGATCTTAACGATGAAGGGAATCTTGCAGGCATACTTGCGGGCAACCGAGCCCAGTACACCGTAGGTGGAGGCGACGGCGTTACATCCGCCTTCGATGGCGAGCTTGACGATATTTTCGCCGTCAAAATAATCAGGATTCTTGGCGAAACTGGCGCCGCCGGAATGCTCGATACCCTGATCGACCGGGAGGATCGAAAGATAGCCTGTGCCACTGAGGCGTCCGGAGAAGAAGAGTCGATGAAGATTATTCAGGACGCGAAGATTGCGGTCGGACGCCGCGTAAACGCGGTCGATAAAATCAGGACCGGGAATATGGAGACGCTCCTTCGAAATTTTAGGATTCTTGAAGCCGAGTAGGCTTTCCGCCTTTGCTCCCAAGAGTTGTTCGATTGCGCTGCCTGTTGCCGTTGCCATGTTTTTCTCCTATTGGACTATTTGCTCACGATTTCCGCGCTCAGCATACTTCCGGCGGCCTGGTCAACCAGCCAAAGAAGTCTTCCGCTGGCTGGTTGAATGAGCTGAGAAGGAAGTTGCTCAGGCTCATAAGGGCCTTCCAAGACCGCTTTCAAGGCCGGAGCCTTGTCGGCGCGGGTTACCAAAAAAATGACCAGGTTCGCTTGATTGATGGCCGGAGCCGTCAGGGTGACACGTTCGGTGAAAAGTTTACCGATCCAATTGCGAACCACGAAGCGATTGGAGGAGGCGTGCAAGGCCTTCGTGCCGGGGAAGAGAGACGCGGTGTGTCCCTCATCGCCCATACCGAGGAGCACGAGGTCGAAGCGAGGAAGCTCGCCATCCTGCAGCTTAAAGTATGCGCGAAGTGCCTGCTGATATTCCAGTGCAGCTTTTTCTGTGTCGCCGTATTCACCCTTAATGCGAGTAATTTGGTCGGGATGGAGGGGAGCGCGCGAAATGAGAGTTTCCAAGGCCATGCGATAGTTGCTGTCTTTATGGTCGGGGGGAACGTGGCGCTCGTCGCCGAAGAAGATGTGCATTCTGTCCCAGGGAATTCTGGAGCGGAAAGCGTGATCGTCGGCGAGGAGTTGGTGGAGCGCCTTGGGAGTGGAGCCGCCAGAAAGGGCAACGGCGAAAGAACCTGATCTTGCGACGGCATCGATGGCGGCGCGAACAAATTCCTCGGCGGTGCGGCGGATTAGTGGGACGGCATCGGGGAATAGTCGGACTTCGCGTTTGGCGGGAAGGTCAGTCATCAGAAAATTCCTGTTTTGCTGTGGGTGGCGATGCGGCCGCGTAGATCGATATCTTCTTCGCCAACACGACGCCAGGTACGACCATCCTTCTCAAGCAACTCTTCGGCTTCAACGGGCCCCCAGGATCCGGCCGCGTAGTTGGGAAAGCCGCGCGGCGGAAGGGCGTGCCACACGTCGAGAACAGGCTGGATGACTTTCCATCCCGCTTCGACCATGTCAGCGCGTTGGAAGAGTGTGGCGTCGCCAGCCATGCAGTCGCGCAGAAGGCGTTCGTAGCCGGTGCCATGCTCGACACCGAAATACGTCTTGTAGTCGAAATCCATGTTGACGAGACCAAGGCGCATGACGGGGCCGGGAACTTTTGCGCCGAAACTGAGGGAGATGCCTTCGTCGGGCTGAATGTGGATGACAAGGCGATTGGTTTCGACATTCTTAACGGTGGTGTTGCGGAACAGGACAAACGGAGTGCGGCGGAACTGAATGACGATTTCCGTGGCGCGAAGGGCGAGGCTTTTACCGGTGCGCAGGTAGAAGGGAACGCCCGCCCAGCGCCAATTGTCGATGAGAAGTTTCAGGGAGACAAACGTTTCGGTGTTGGACGTAGGCGAGACATCGGGCTCGCTGCGATAGCCGGGAACGCGTTCGTTGTCGACAACGCCTTCCCCGTATTGGCCGCGCACCGTGTGGGTGAGGACTTCTTCGGGAGTGAGCGGCTGAATGGCGTGGAGGACTTCGGCTTGCTTGTTGCGGACTTCGTCGGCATCGAAGGAGATCGGTGGCTCCATGGCGGTCATGGTGAGGAGCTGGAAGAGATGATTGGGAACCATGTCGCGAAGTGCTCCCGCGGTTTCATAGAAGCCGCCGCGATGCTCGACGCCCACGGTTTCCGCGGCGGTGATTTGAACGTGGTCGATGTAGTGCCGATTCCAGAGTGGTTCGATGATGTTGTTGGTGAAACGGAAGACCATGACGTTCTGCACGGTTTCTTTGCCGAGGTAGTGATCGATTCGGTAGATCTGATTTTCGTTGAGGACTTTTTTCAGGTCGGTGTTGAGTTGTACGGCAGAGGCGAGATCATGCCCAAAAGGCTTCTCGACAATCACACGGGCCCACTTTCCATCGACTTCCTCGGTGAGCCCGGCGGTGCCGAGTTGCTGAACGATGGGAGCGAAGAAACGAGGAGCGACTGCGAGATAGAAAAATTTGTTGCCACCCGTGTTGTGCGTTTTGTCGACCTGTTCGATTTGCGCTTTCAGGCGCTGAAACGTGTCGGCATCTCCGAAATCACCTTTGAGGAAGTAGATGCGCTCCTTGAGCCAATCCCACATTTTGAGGTCGATGGGATCGGGAGCGAACTGGGGCATCTCCTCGCCAAGGTTGTTGCGGAAGGTCTCGGTGTTCAGATCATTTACGGCCACACCAATGATGGCGAACTGTTTGGACAGAACTTCCTCTTGCGCAAGATTGAGTAGAGCCGGGATGAGTTTGCGCTTGGTGAGATCTCCGGTGGCGCCGAAGATCACCATGACACAAGGGCGGCCGGAGAGCGAAGCATCCGGGATATTTGGATTCATTGAACGAAGTCCTGTTTAGGAGCGAGAGAAGCCTGGCGAAGGGCTTCAGTGCCCGGATTTTTTTTCGACATGGCCGCCAAACTGGAAGCGCATGGCGGAAAGCACTTTGCAGGCGAAGTCATCTTCACCGCGAGAACTGAACCGCTCAAAGAGCGAAGCCGTGAGCACCGGCGCGGGTGTCGTGGATTCGATGGCGGCGAGAATCGTCCAGCGACCTTCCCCGGAATCGGAGACGCGGCCGGAGAAACGCTCGAGGTCGGGCTGTTCAAGCAGGGAGATGGCGGTGAGGTCGAGCAACCAAGAAGCGACCACGCTGCCACGGCGCCAGACCTCCGTGACATCGGCGAGATTGAAATCGTATTGGTAATGATCGGGATTGCGAAGAGGAGTCGTTTCGGCGTCGGCTTCGCGATGCGATTTTCCGGCATTGGCGTGCTTGAGAATGTTGAGGCCTTCGGCGTAAGCAGCCATTAATCCGTATTCGATACCGTTGTGAACCATTTTGACGAAGTGGCCGGCGCCGACGGGGCCGCAGTGAAGGTAGCCTTCTTCCGCCGTGCCCTGGGCATTTTCGCGGCCAGGAGTGCGATCGATGGTGCCGCAGCCAGGAGCCAGAGTTTTGAAAATGGGGTCGAGGTGCTGGACGACGGCATTTTCGCCGCCGATCATCTGGCAATAGCCGCGTTCAAGGCCCCAAACGCCGCCGCTGGTGCCGACGTCAACATAGTGAATGCCACGAGGAGAAAGTTCCTTTGCGCGGCGAATGTCGTCGATGTAATAAGAATTCCCGCCATCGATGAGAATGTCGTCTTTGTCGAGTTTCGGAGCAAGGTCGGCGATGGTGGCGTCGACGACGGCGGCCGGAACCATAAGCCAGATAGCGCGGGGCTTCTGAACTTTACCGAGAAAGTCGTCGAGGGAACTGGAGCCGCTGGCGCCTTCAGCGGAGAGTTGCTTGACGGAATCCGCGTTGCGATCGTAAACGACGCACGTATGACCTCCCTTTTGCAGGCGGCGAACCATGTTGGCGCCCATTCTTCCCAGACCAATCATTCCCAGTTGCATCGTGTGAAGCCCTCCGCGAGGCGAGACGTAGTAGGTAAACCGGTGAATCAGAATAGCGCGTTTACAGGCTGCGGTGAATCCGGATCGATTGGGATCTGGTTATGCGACGGTCAAGCGCGAACACCGGCGCTTTTGCCGGTGGCCTCGAGCAAAGTGTGGAAAGCATCGGCGAAAAGTTTGACGCCGTCGACGAGAAGTTTGTCTGTAACTTCCTTCATGGAGATACCCGCTTTTTCAAGATTCTGCATTTCAGTGGCGGCAGCATTAACATTTTCGGTAAGGCTGTTGCGTAGTTTGCCATGATCGCGGAAGGCATCGAAGGTAGCCGGAGGAATGGTGTCCACGGTATCGGCGCCGATGAGTTCTTCGACGTAAATAACGTCGCGATACTTGGGATTCTTGGTGCTGGTGCTGGCCCAGAGGAGACGTTGCACCTGAGCGCCCTTGGTGGCGAGAGCCTTCCAGCGCGTACCGCCAAACAGATCCTGATACTTTCGGTAGGTGAGCTTGGCGTTAGCGATGGCGATTTTGCCCTGGATGCTCTCCAGGAGCTCTTTTTTCGGTGAGTTGGCAGTCTTCAAGAGTTCGTCGGCTTTGGAATCGATCAACGAATCAATGCGGCTGACGAAGAAGCTGGCGACGCTGGCGATGCTGGAATTGTCTAGGCCTTTGGCGGCGCGTGCTTCGAGAGCAGCGATGTAGGCTTCGGCAACTTTTTCGTAGGCGGATTGCGCGAACAGAAGAGTGATGTTGATGTTAAGGCCATCTTCGAGAAGGGCACGAATGGCGGGAACGCCTTCGGGAGTGGCGGGAACCTTAATCATGAGATTGGGGCGGTTGACGGCTTTCCAGAGTCGGCGGGCTTCCTCGAGAGTTCCCTGCGTGTCGTTGGCAAGGAGGGGAGAGACTTCCAGGCTGACGTAGCCATCCTTGGCTTTGGACGAGCGATAGACACTCGAGAAAATGTCGCAAGCGCCTTGCACATCGCGAATGGCAATTTTTTCAAAGATGCCTTTGCCGTCCAGAGACTTCACGTCGGAAGAATTGAGAATGTCGTCGTAGAGTTTGCTGCCAGTGATGGACTTTTCGAAGATGGCGGGATTGGAGGTCATACCGCGGAGTCCATCTTCGTCGATCATTTTCTGGAGACCGCCTCCGGTAAGGAGGTCGCGGCGGATGTAGTCCATCCAGGGGGACTGCCCGAAATCATTCAAGGCTTTGAGGGGATTTTTCCCTGCAACGCTGGGAATGGTTGGTGAGGTGGTCATTAGACTTCTCCTTTACTATCGAGCCTAAAATACGATTGTACGCCAGTGCATGGCGGCAAAAAATACGGATTTCAGTTTTTTAACATGCGCAGTTCAATGGCATGTACTTTAGCCAGCCGGCGGACGTGGCGCTCTTCGTTGGTGAACGTGGCGCCGAGATAATTCTTCACCAGGTCCTCCGCGAGTTTTTCGCCGATGATGCGCGAGCCTAGGACGAGGACGTTCATGTTGTCGTGTTCAACGCCCTGATGAGCCGAGTAGCTGTCGTGGCAAACGGCAGCGCGAATGCCGATCATTTTATTGGCAGCAACGCTGACGCCGACGCCGCTGCCGCAAATGAGGATGCCGCGTTCGGCGCGTCCCTCGAGAATGGCTTTGCCAACCAGTTCGGCGAAGTCGGGGTAGTCGGAAGGCTTGTCGTCGTAGGCGCCGATATCGAGCACAGTGTGGCCAAGGGACCTGAGCAGTGAATCCATAGCGACCTTGAGTTGGAAGCCGGCGTGATCGGAGCCGATGACGATTTTCATAGTTTAGTCACTTGCCCAGAACTTCTTTTGCGGCTCTCACGACGTGCTGCGGCGTGAAACCAAATTTATTGAGAAGATCCTTCAAGGGAGCGGATGCGCCAAAACTGTGCATGCCGATGATTTTGCCCTGAGGGCCGACATAGCGATCCCAGCCGAAGGTGCTGGCCATTTCGATGGAGACCCGCGCGGTGATGCTTGCGGGAAGAACACTTTCTCGATAAGCGGCATCTTGATCGTCGAAAAGTTCGAAGCAGGGGAGGCTCACAAGGCGCGCCTTGATGCCCTCGGCTTTGAGCAAATCACTGGCGGTAACGATATGCTGAATTTCCGTGCCGGTGGCGATGAGGATAACGTCGGGCTTGCCGCCTTCGGCATCGAGGAGAATATAGCCGCCTTTGGCGACGCCCGACGCGGGTGCAAATCTCGCGCGATCGAGAGTGGGCATGGCCTGACGGCTGAGTACCAGTGTCGCAGGGCGATCTTTGAGTTGAGCAGCAACTCGGTAGGCTTCCGTGACTTCGTTGGCATCGCCAGGACGAAGAACGACCATATTGGGCATGGCGCGCCAGGAGGCCAGCTGCTCGACGGGTTGATGCGTGGGGCCGTCTTCCCCAACGCCGATGGAATCGTGCGTGAAGATGTAGATGGGATTGATTTCCATGAGCGCGCCAAGACGCATGCTGGCACGCATGTAATCGCTGAAATTGAAGAAGGTGGCGGAGAAAGCGCGAGGACCGGTGAGGGCGATGCCGTTGGTGGCAGCGCCCATGGCGTGTTCGCGAACGCCAAAGTGAATATTGCGACCCTTGAATTCTCCGGTCAAGAAATCGCCGGCGCCCTCAAAGGTTAAATTCGTTTTGTTCGATTTGGCGAGGTCGGCAGAACCACCGATAAGCCAGGGAATATTCTGGGCGAGGGCGTTCAAGACTTTGCCGGAACTTTCGCGCGTGGCCATGCCTTTAGGGTCCGCGGGGAATACCGGGAGATTTTTGTCCCAACCTGAGGGAAGTTCGCGGCGCTGGATTTTGTTGAGTTGGTCGGCTGGCTCGGGGAATTGTTTTGAATAATCAGCGAAGAGCCTGTTCCACTTTTCGCGGGCACCGCTGCCACGAACACCAACACCGGAACGAAAATGATCGTAGACGCCATCGGGAACGAGGAATTTTGCGTCTTCGGGCCAGCCGTATATTTTCTTGACCAGTTTGACTTCGGCTTCACCCAAGGGTTCGCCGTGGGCTTCGTAGGAATCCTGCTTGTGAGGCGAACCGTAGCCGATATGACTGTCGACAACGATGAGTGTGGGCTTATCGTTGGGCTTGAGAAAAACTTCGTAGCCGCGCGCGAGCATCATCAGGTCGTTAGCATCGGAAACGCGCGTGACATTCCAGCCATAGCCGACGAAACGCGTCATCATATCCTCGCTGAAAGACCAACTTGCGGGGCCGTCGAGCGTGACGCGATTGTTGTCGTAAATCCAGCAAAGATTAGAGAGACCGAGGTGACCAGCAAGAGAAGCGGCTTCCCCTGCGACACCTTCCATCAGATCGCCATCGCCGCAAACAGAATAGACGCGGAAATTGAAAAGATCGAAACCCGGCTTGTTGTAATTGGCCGCGAGCCACTTTCCGGCGATGGCCATGCCTACACTGTTGGCGACACCCTGACCGAGAGGGCCGGTGGTGGTTTCCACGCCGGTAGTGATGTGCGATTCAGGATGGCCGGGAGTTTTGCTGCCAAGTTGACGGAAACGCTTGATTTCGTCGAGCGAGACGGCGAGATCGGTTGAGACCACACCGGTTTTACGGTCAACGTCGCGGACGCCCGCAAGATGCAGTGTGGAGTAAAGAAGCATGGAGGCGTGGCCAGCGGAAAGCACAAAACGATCGCGATTGGGCCAGGTGGGATCAACGGGATCGTAATTCAAGAAATTGTGCCAGAGAGAATAGACGACCGGGGCGAGTCCCATGGGCGCGCCGGGATGGCCGGAGTTGGCCTGCTGAACGGCGTCGATAGAGAGAGTGCGGATGGTGTTGATACAGAGCAGATCAAGATTCGGCTCGACCACGATAACTCCGTTGCGGACCAGGGGGGTGTCCGCGGATGGGATTCAGGGGTGAACACTCACCGCCTGCAGAATAAGCCACAAGATTGTACTTCAAATATAGAGTAGGAAGGAGGGGAAGAGGTTTCCTTCGATATTGAAAAGGGGGGAGACGAACTTACTTTTCGCTGGGAGTTACCTCTAGGAACAGAGAAGAACAGGAGCTTCTCTACGGCTTTGGTCGGACCCGCATAGAAGACCGCGCGTAGGGAAAAGGGGAGTCAAGAAAATGCGGTACGAGACTCCCGAAGGAGAATTTCGAGGTCATCCGGATGGATGGCGCAGAGTTCAGCATCTTCGCGCTCAATGTGGCCTTGGCGAATGAGGTTGACCAGGGAATCTTCCAGGCTGAAGGAGCCCTTCTTTTTGGTCATGGTGATTTCCTGGTGCAAATGGTGAAGTGCGTTGCGACGGATGTGCTGCCGGGCGCCGTAACCGAGCAGAAGTAGTTCTGCGGCGGGGAATCGTCCACCTTTCTTGCTGCGTAACAGAATTTGGGTCAGAACGGCGACCAGTGCCATGGCGAGTTCCTGACGAATCGTATTCTGGCGCTCGGCGGGAAAGCTGTCGGAAATACGCGAGATGGTAGTGGACACGTCGGTGGTATGAATGGTCGAGAGAACGAGGTGTCCGGTCTCTGCTGCGGCAACAGCGGTGCGCATTGTTTCCGCGTCGCGCATCTCACCGACCACAATCACATCGGGGGCTTGACGGAGTGCAGTTCGGACGGCGGTAGGAAAATCCGTCACGTCGGTTCCGACTTCAATTTGTTCGATAATGCTGCGTCCGTGTTGGTGCTCGTACTCCATCGGGTCTTCAATAATGACCACGTGCCTTCGTTCCGTGCGATTGATTTCGTTGATCAGAGCGGCCAGGGTAGTCGATTTTCCAGAGCCCGCGGGACCGCCAATCAAGACCAGTCCTCTCGGAAGGTGAGCAAGGGCTCGCACGGATGCGGGCAGATTGAGTTCCTCTAGGACCGGGACATTCCCAGGCAATGCGCGAATCGCTGCGGCGGGTTTGCCGCGTTCGGAATGTAAGTTGATGCGAAAACGACCGAGAGCCTCGACGCGGTAAGAAGAGTCGGCGGTACCAATCTTGCGATAAATTTCCAGGGCGTACGCAGTCAGGGCGGGCAAGACTGCCTCTTCAATTTCGGCTCCATCGAGGATTTGCCGCTCGAGCGTGTGGACTTCGCCGTCTACAAGGCAGCACGCCGGCGCACCCGGAACGAGCAACAGATCACTGCCGCGTCGCGCAAGCAGAGCCCCCAACCACAGATTTAATTGGGAAAGAGCCGAACTGTCTGGGCTCTCCTCGTTTCCTCGACCTTCCATCTCGCGCACAGTTTGCTCCACTTCACCGCGTCATTCCCGTCAACGGGCTTCTAGCTGGCGAAGAAGTCGAAGCCGCAGAATACCATAGCGGATTGGCAATACTTATTTAGAAAGAAAAATGGAATCTTGCAGGACAAGACAACCCGACAGCACGTCGTGGATCGCACGATTAGGCTTGAGCACAGTGATACAGAGGCAATCGAACAGGAAGTAGTAGATGCCGATAAAAGGGAGGTGCAACAACAGCCGGCCGCCAGCGAAGCGTCTGCTGGCTTGCCAGAAGCCAATCCGGTTACCCTGCTCATCGCCGACATATAGCCCCAAGTAGTGTTTGCCAACCGTGCCCCGCCACGAGGAGCTCTCGAGGAATGCGAAATAGAACCATCCGAGAAGAATAAAGACTGTGATCCCGATGGAAATCAGAACAGGCCCCTTGGTGGCCAAATCATCGGGTAGCGGTTGGCCAGGGCGGAGGCCGAAAAAGAAGCTATTCCAGATATTCATCCCTATGGCTAGGAAGGTGACGATTACGGAAAAGGGAATAAGCAAGACGACAAGATCGATCAAGCCGGCGAAAAGACGAATCCAAAAACCGGCGTAGGGCAACGCAATGGCGGCAGAGGTTTCCGAAGGCGAGTTGGGCGGTTGTTTCACTGTTCAACTCGAGAAATGATGGGCGTGCCATTTGACCTGGAAAATATCCGAGAAAATTTGGTGCGGCTGGTCGGACTCGAACCGACAACGGGGAAAACCCCAGTGGATTTTAAGCCCACCGCGTATGCCAATTTCGCCACAGCCGCACCGAACGGCCACGCGGCCTAGGAAGAATAACATGGGGAGGCGGAGTTGAAGTAGAGGCAGCAGCGAATGGGATTCCTAAATCGATTGAGAGGCAGGCTCGGGAGGAGGCATCGTAGGAGGGTCTGACAGTTTGGTTGGGACCCTTCGCTATATTCGGGATGAGCACGATTTCGTGGCAGGCCGAGAGGTGGCGGTTGGCAAGCAAGAGTGCTGAAACCGGATTTATCGTAGACACAATCCCGGGGTTCCATGAGTCCGCACCGCGCGACATCACATTTCCGTGTGTGATACGTGGTAGCATCGCGAGAAGCTATGCCATGGGCGACTGATAGGTCTTCGGGGAAACGTCATGGGAATTGATGCGGCGAAGCGCGGTTCGTTCCAGTGTTCAATTGCACCGTGGCTTTCGGTGCGGAACAGTGCGCATGCCGTGGAATTTTATAAGGTGGCGCTTGACGCGACAGAAGTATTTCGGCTGGAGGATGGAGAAGGAGGAGTGGTGGCGAGATTGAGAGTGCAGGGTGCGGAGTTCTGGGTGAGTGATGAGTCTCCGGAGCACGCGAATTTTAGTCCACAGTCGTTGGGTGGCGGAACGGTGCGATTGGTTTTGACAGTGGCTGATCCAGATGCGGCGTTTGCGAAGGCGGTGGCGGCCGGCGCGAACGCCGTGCACCCCGTCGCAGAGGAGCACGGTTGGCGCGTTGAGCGTATCGTGGACCCTTATGGCCATCATTGGGAAATTGGACGAGAGGCGGGGGAGTAGGCAGCAATGAGAAAAGGAAGACTTTGATGAAAAAGGCGAAAACTCCCCAAAAGGGTGCGGCAGTGGGAGGAGATTCCGGCCGTAAAGCGGTGGACAAGCATATTGTCGGCTTGAAGGAGCCTGGGCGCGGCACGATGAAGAAAATGCGAGCGATGATACGGGCGGCGGCGCCTCGCGAGGCTACCGAGGTAATCGGCTATGGGATGCCGATGTTCCGGTATAAGGGAGCGCTGATGGCCTACGCGGCGTTTTCAGATCACTGCAGCCTCTTTCCGATGAGTGTTGCAGTAATTGAGGCGCATGCGAAGGAATTGGGAAAGCTCCGTACTTCAAAGGGAACAATTCAGTTTCCGTTGGACAAACCTCTGGCGGCGGGGTTGGTGAAGAAGATGGTGAAATCCAGGGTGGCGGAGAAGGATAAGCAACGGCGCTAGATGCCCAAATTACGTTTGGAAAGATCTTACGAAGGTGTAGAGAAACAAGGCCAGCCGATGGAAGCAATTAGTCGGAACCTGCACCGCCCTCCCCAATCGAGAGTGGATGAACCGTGAACTGCCCCTTCAATCTAGCCAAGTGCGTAGCGAGGAGAGACAGTGCCACCGAAGGCTTACCTTCTCGGGCCGGAAGCCCAGAAAAACGACAGTGATGGGCTAGTGACCCGGGTCACAGCCTCATGTGACGTGATGGAGTAGCTTTGGTTGAGGCTAACCTCATGGCGCCACAGCTTCCGGCGGCAATGCAAATCGAAGGTCCAGACATTCTGATCGAGCAAGTCCTTCCGGCAACCCCAATTCGGAAAGCCAAGAAGAAGTTGATCCGGCGGTTGGCGGTGGACCGCACGCAACTCTTCCGGCGCGGGTACCAGTTTGCCTTTTTGGCCTTGAATCTTTGGCTTGGGGCGGAGTTTTACTTCTGGGTGCGGCAGTTCGAGACGGGCGTGATGTCAGAAGGTTTGCAGCGGCCGCCTGGAGTGGAAGGCTGGCTGCCGATCGCGGGATTGATGAATTTGAAGTGCTGGATCTTGAGCGGGCGCATTCCGCAGGTCCATCCGGCGGCGATGTTCCTGTTGCTTGCGTTTCTGGCCATGGCATTTTTGCTGCGCAAGGCCTTCTGCAGTTGGTTGTGCCCCGTGGGGACAATTTCTGAATATTTGTGGAGGGTCGGAAAAAAGATTTTTGGACGTAATTTCCCCTTGCCTCGATGGCTGGATTTACCAATGCGCGGGTTCAAGTATCTGCTGCTGGGGTTTTTTGTGTGGGCGATTTCGACCATGTCTGTCCTGGATATTCAGGATTTCATGCGCAGTCCGTACGGGTTGATTGCCGATGTGAAGATGTTGAATTTTTTCCGGCACCTTGGCGAAACCGGGCTGATCGTGCTGGGTATTTTAGTTGTGGCATCGGTGTTTGTACCGAATTTCTGGTGTCGGTTTCTTTGTCCGTACGGGGCGCTGTTGGGATTTGTGTCGTTATTGAGCCCGGCGAAGATTCGGCGGAATGTGGAACCATGTATCGATTGCGGAAAGTGCGCGAAGGCGTGTCCGGCATCTCTGCCGGTGGACAAGTTGTTGTCGATCAACTCGGGGGAGTGTACCGGGTGCATGGAGTGCGTGACGGTTTGCCCGGCCGAGAGCGCCTTGTCCATGGGATTGCCGCGATTGGGCGCAAAAAGGAGGCGGACGATGCCGGGATGGGCCATGGCGGCGGGAGTGGCGGTACTGTTCTTTGGAATTGTGGCGTTTGCTAAAGACACGGGCCATTGGCGGTCTGCGATTCCCGAGTCGGCCTATCGGGTTTTGGTACCCCATGCGGATGAGGCGGCGCATCCGATGACGGGCCGGTAGTGGTTCAAGGAGTATCGGGACTGCGGCGCCAGCAGTGGCGGCCTGTAGACAGCCGCTCGGAGAGGGTGGGAAAAACTAGGAGCGGAAGGAGTGTGGCGTCGGACCATCGGAACCCATCATCTGAAAAACCAAGGTTGGGCCATCTTCTAGCTCGATCGTTTGGCGGGACTAGAGCGCAAAGGTAATTTGAGATTGAGCCAGGAGGATAAAGGCGGCGCTGGTCGACTGGGGGAGGAGACAACGCCGCCTTTATTTTAGGGGATGCGGATCCGGCTGAGTGGATTCCGTTCCCCGGAGAGACCTAGCCGCGCACCGTGAGCACCGGTGATGGAGCCTTGGTTACAACGTTATACGCGATAGTCAGAGGAGCATGGCCGGCAAGACTCTTACGTGGTTTTGCGCCCATGACGATGAGATCGGCATTGATTTCACGCGCTCCGAGAAGGATCTCCTCGACGGCAGCGCCGAAAGTAACGCGGAATTCGGGTTTGCACCAGTTTTCGCTGCCCTTGGGCATGAGCTGACGCATGCGAACGATATTGATTTCCCTCTGACGGGCAACACTTTCTTCCGTGTAGGCTGCGGCACTTTCGATGACATGAAGTAAGGTCAGGCGCGCTCCGTGTTCCTGGGCGAGAGAGAAAGCGTGGGCAGCAGCTTTTTCTGCGCCGGGACCAAAATCGGTGGCAAAGAGAATGTTCTTCAGTTCAACTTCCCGGGCGGTGTCGCCCTTGACCCCGGGACCAACGGTGAGGACAGCGCAATCGGCTTGGCGGAAGATCTCTTCGGCGACAGAGCCGATGAGGATTTTCTGAACCTTCCCGCGGCCATGAGTGCCGACCACGACGAGATCAATTTCGTGCTCGGCAATGAGCTTCTCGAGTGTTGGCCAAACGTTTCCTTCTTCCATCAGGACTTCATGGGGCACGCCGCGGAGTTTGCCGGAGATCAGAATATCCGTGATGCCTTCTTCAGCGGCCTGACGAACTTTCTCGTAAGTTGCTTGGGCGAGCTGCGGTTCGGCGAACTGGAATGGATCCGGGGTAATGACGTGCGCCAGATAGATGCGGGCATCGTAGCGACGTGCTAGAGCGATGGCGTAATCCAAAGCGCGATCCGAGACTTCCGAAAAATCGGTAGTAACCAGAATTTTGGTGAGCAAAACGCGCTTACTGCTGTCCACAACGGCTTTCTTTGCGGGCTCAAGAACTTGCGGCATAGCCCCCTCCTCAAACAGAAAAACGGCAACGCACTGCGAACTCTGAATATATTCCCAATTAGGAAGGTGCACGTTCGATACCAGAGATGGAACCACGTTAGATAAAGTAAACAATAGAGTTGTGGAGGATTTTGAGGCAACAAGGAGCAAAGTTGAGCAATGTGACGCAGAACTGTGCGCGGAATCCAGCAAGAAGGAAGGCAAAGAACACTACGATCCAGGAACGTTTGAGAGAGAGGAGTAATCCGTGGGCAAAAATAAAGGCAGCGGTCAGCCAAGGTATTTGCCCGTGTCGCGGGCGCGCAGTCGACGATACGACGTTTCGTTCAGTGGGCTGACCGCTGCCAAACTCTAAACTTTTTTGCGGGCGTCCCTTTTTACGATGTATCCTTTCGAGCCTTCACCGCGAGCCCGACCATCGAAAAAGGAACGCCCACTGTCCAGTAGTTCGACAATCGCTCCATTGCCTAACTGCTGAACGACCCAAGTAAGTGCAGATCGCGTGCCGTTTTGTGCGGAGCTTGTGGAATTTGTAAGCGGTTGTATGGAAAAGAGTTATGGAAGGTGGGGTTGATCAGGAAGCATGAAGTTTGGGGGATTTCACTCTGTTGGGCGTTTTCTCACGCAGTCGGCCGACATTTGCGAATGATCCTTGAAGTCAGTCGAGAATGGTCCGCCTCAGAGGGCCGCCGCCGCACGATTCAATCCAAGGAAGGGGCGAAACAGAGCTCTATGCGTTGCTCGGGGGCGCGGGTTCTTGTTCCTCGGAATGAGAGAGGCCGAACTTTTTCATTTTATAGCGGAGAGCGTCGCGGCTGATATTGAGCAGTTTGGCGGCTTTGATCTGATTTCCGTGCGACTGCTGTAGAGCCAATTCAACAAGCGCGTGCTCGACATCCTCAAGGGATGTGCCGCCCTCGGGAATGAACAAGGGTGGCAGTCGGCGTTTGCCGGGAACAGCCTGCGATTCAGGATTGATGCTGCTGTGGTTATCTTCGACGATGGCATTGCTGCGTCCGCTAGCGACCGAGAAAGGCAGATCATCGGGGCGAAGGAGATTGCCCTCCTCGAGAATCATGGCACGTTCCAGCGCGTTCTTCAGTTCACGCACGTTTCCAGGCCAATCATAGTTCTGCAGAAGTCGACGGGTCTCGTCGCTGATACCCTGGACAGTCTTGCGGAATTTCTTGTTGTAGTGGGCGACGAAGAACTCGACCAGAGGGGTGATGTCTTCTTTGCGCTCGCGAAGGGCCGGCAAAAAGATGGAGATGATCGCCAGACGGTAGTAGAGGTCCTGGCGAAAGCGACCTTCACGGACTTCCCGCTCGAGGTCCCGATTGGAAGCGGCAATGACGCGAACCTCAACCTGAATATCGCGTACCCCACCAATACGGCGAATCACCTGGTCTTCCAGAACACGGAGGAGCTTAGCCTGGAGTAAGGGAGAGAGTTCGCCGATCTCGTCGAGGAAGAGTGTTCCGCCGTCGGCCACCTCGAACAGCCCCTTTTTCATGGCTTTGGCGTCTGTAAAGGCTCCCTTTTCATGGCCGAAAAGCTCCGCTTCCATCAAGGTTTCGGGGATGGCTGAACAGTTGATGGCGACGAAGGGCCGTTCGGACCGCGAACTGCGGTAATGGATGGCTTTGGCCACCAGGTCTTTACCCGTTCCGCTCTCGCCTTGAATGAGGATGGTAGTTGCGGCGCTGGCGGCCACCTTATAGACAAACTTCATCAACTCAGTGATCTTGCGAGACACACCGATGACATCGTGATAACCGGCACGGCGGCGAACTTCATCGCGCAACGACTCAACCTCGGTGCGTAGAGAACCAGCCTCAAGAGCGTTTTGCAGGGTAATGTTCAGTTCGTCGAAGTTGATGGGTTTGCTGACGAAGTCGTAGGCGCCGAGACGTAGAGCGATTTTGACGTCGTCAAGCTGAGGGTCGGCAGTCATCATGATAACGCTGCGCGTCTCGCCAGCGTGCTTGAGCTTTTCAAGGACCTGGATGCCGCTCATGTCGGGCAAGTGGACGTCGAGAAGGACGGCGTCAACGGACTCGGTCTGAAGCGCTTGCAAGCCCGCCTGACCGGTTTCCGCTTCGATACACTGAAAGCCAAATTCGGAACACTTCTGGTTCAGTGCCCAGCGCACAAGCTTTTCGTCATCAACAATTAAAATTCTTTTTTGGGCCATCGCTTAACTTTACCACTTTGCCGCAGGGTTCGGCTTGTCGTTCTGTGGACCGGAGACGGGCAACCAAATTTTGAATTGAGTCCCCCGTTGCGGGGCGCTAGTGACCTCGATCCTGCCGCCGTGAGACTGGACGATACTGTTGGCGAGAGAGAGGCCAAGGCCTGTGCCTTCCCGACGGGTGGTGAAAAATGGTTTGAAGATCTTGGAGAGGGCTTCGCCCGGAATTCCCCGTCCCGTATCGTTCACTTGAATTACAGCAAAGTTTGGTTCGAGCGAAGCATGGACTTCAACCTTGCCTTCGCCAGAGATAGCTTGAATGCCGTTGAGTAGAAGATTGAGGATGACCTGCTGGATGAGCGAGGGGTCGTGTAGAACGTTTGGCAACGAAGGATTCAGTTGGAACAGGACCTCGACAGGCTTGGTCAATACTTGCTGGCGGGCAAGCTGAACGGCCTGTTCGATGGTGGTATTCAGGTCCGCCGGGTGAAAATTGGGAGGGCGCGGACGGGAATAGGAAAGCAGGTCATTGAGAATATTCTGGATGTGGAAGACTTCCTTTTGAACGTCACCCATAACCGCGCGACTGGGACTGTCGGCAGGAAGTTCCTTGCCCATGACATCGACAACCCCGGCGATGCCAGCGAGAGGATTGCGAATCTCATGGGCTAAGCCGGCGGCGAGTTCGCCGAGCGTCGCGAGATGTTCGGCACGCAACATTTCGCGGCGATGAAGTTCTTCGATCTCTGTACGATTTTGTTGCAAGGTCTGGACCATTTCATTGAATTGGCGGCCGAGTGCGCCAATGTCGTCTTCGCGCCTGGCAAATCCGACCCGGGCGGTGAAATCGCCAGATCGGACACGGGATATAGTGTCCATCAATTCCTGAAGTGGCTGCTCGACGAGAACCAGAAGCACGGAAAGAAGTACAAAGCTTAAGAGAATGGCGAACGACGCGATGGCGATTAAGATCCACTGCGCTTCGTGGACTTGCAACGTGCGCAACATGGCGGCGACGCTGGCCAAGCTCAGGAGCATTACTGCAAGGATGGGAATAAAGACTTTCCACTGCCAACGGATGCCGGTAGCCCAACGGGCCATGGGGGGCAATTTCATGGGTGTATCACATCAAAGACGGAGCGTTGTGGCAAGTCGTGGAGCGCTCGGCAAATGGAGAAGGGGTAAAGAGACCTGATTCGGCACAGAGAGGTGAGTATTTTGATTGCGGGAAGGATTCTTTTCCTAAAATCGAACATGATGGTTCGAGTCATTTTTAGAACATTGCGTACTGTTCCGGAGGCCTTGTGACTGCTGCTGAATCCTTTGATCTGCTGGTAATTGGATGTGGACCTGCTGGGGAAAAAGCGGGAGCGCAAGCGGCGTATTTTGGCAAGCGTGTGGCGGTAATCGAGCGCGCACCGGCGGTTGGGGGAAGCTGCATCAACACGGGAACGGTTCCGAGCAAAACACTTCGAGAATCAGCACTGTATTTTTCCGGGTTGAAACAACGCGGGCTGTATGGGATCGACTATTCATTGAAGGAAAACTTGACGGTGCACGATTTTATGCACCACGAGCGCGAAGTTGTGGAGATGGAGCGACAACGGATTCTGAAGAATCTGGAACTTCACCAGATTGAACTGGTGCGCGGACAGGCGGCTTTTGAAAATGCGCACACTTTGAGCGTGGATACCGTCCGCGGTGCGCGAAAACTGCGCGGCGACGTGATTCTGATTTCAACCGGATCGAAACCGCACCGTCCGCCGGAGATTGCCTTTGATGATGTGCATACGTTTGACTCGGACACGTTTCTGCGGATGGAGAATATTCCCAAGAGTCTGGCGGTAATAGGCGGAGGGGTAATCGGGTGCGAATACGCATCGATTTTCATGGCGCTGGGCGTAACGGTGACACTGGTGGATGGTCGGGATCAATTGTTGCCGTTTTTGGATAAGGAGATTTCGGAACGGTTGCGGGATCGGTTTTTGTCCTTGGGCATGCACTTGTGGTTCAACGAGCGACCGGTGAAGGTGGAAAACACGTCAAGCGGTGTGCGGCTATTCATGAAGAGCGGCAAGACGCTTGAGACGGAAGCGGCACTGTTTGCGGCGGGGCGGCGCGCGGCGGTAGATGGATTGGCGCTCGATAGAGCGGGGCTGGCGGTCAGCGACAAAGGATATCTGGCGGTGGATGAGTATTACCGGACGGCGGTGCCGCACATTTATGCGGCGGGTGATGTGATCGGGTTTCCGGCTCTGGCTTCGACATCGATGGAGCAGGGGCGTGTGGCGGTATGCCATGCGTTTGGACTCAAGTACAAACAACGAGTGGCTTCGCTTCTGCCGATGGGGATTTACACTATTCCGGAGATTTCAGCGGCAGGTGAAACGGAAACGTCGTGTGCTGAGAAAAAGATCGATTATTGCGTGGGTCGGGCACACTACGAGAACAATGCGCGTGGGCACATTATTGGCGACACTGCGGGAATGCTGAAGCTGATTTTTGCCAAGGTGGATCGGAAGTTACTGGGAGTGAGCGTGATTGGGGAATCGGCGACGGAACTGATTCACATCGGGATGATGGTTCTGGATAACGGATTGACGATCGACGAGTTCATCGAACAGGTGTTCAACTATCCCACGTTGAGCGAGTTGTACAAGTATGCCGCATACGACGGACTGGGAAATCTGGCGGGTCACAAACTGCGCGAAGGGTAGTTCGCGGTGCGGATTAAAAGCGGTTCCGCGAGAAGCCTGGTTGCTGTAGATTCGACTCATGCGCCGGCACGGCATCACAGTCACGCTACTACCCGTTTTCCTCCTTGCCTTGTTGGCACTGCTCGGTAATTCACCTGCACACCCGACGGTTGACGCCGCAAACGAAAAACCCCACGCCCATCTGGGTTTTGATCGGAATGACTATCCCGGCGACGCGGCGCTGTCGGTACTGCGGGAGACGTTTGCTTTCACCAGTTATTGGCTGGGAGCGCCTCCGGGAGAGAAGAAGAGTACCTGGCTGGGGAAAAGGGCGTTACTGCAAACGCAGGGATTTGGATTTGTGGTGCTCTTCAATGGGCCGGAAAGCCGCGCGCTCGGTCACGATGCGGCGGCGAAAGCAAGAGGAGGTGCAGATGGAGAGCAGGCGACGGTTCTAGCGCGACAAGAGGGATTCGCAAAAGGCACGGTGATTTTTCTCGATATTGAAGAGGGTGGGAGGTTGCCTGCCGCTTATCACATTTATTTGAAGGCTTGGGGGGAGGCTTTGGCGCGACAGGGATATCGGACCGGAGTGTACTGTTCTGGGATGCCGGTGAGCGAGGGAAAGGGTGTAAGCATTACAACGGCGCAAGATATTGAGGATCACTCGACTGGGCGCGAAATCGTATTTTGGGTTTTCAACGATGCGTGCCCGCCTTCGCCGGGCTGCAGTTTCTCGACGAACGTACCATCACCGGTACAGAGTGGTTTCGCCAGAGCGGCGGTCTGGCAATATGCGCAATCGCCGCGACGCAAGGTGTTCACGGAGCAGTGTCCCGCCAACTACGCTTCGGATGGAAACTGTTATGCACCGGTAGACAGTGGGCACAAATGGTTTCTGGATGTGAATGCGGCTTCGTCAGCAGATCCGTCTGCGGCTAAATAGAATGGGCGATCGATCCTCCCTACCCGACGAGCTTCCGGTTTAAAGATTAAAGCTGCCCCATACCGCCGTCGACGTTTAACTCCACTCCGGTAATGTAAGACGCATCCGAAGAGGCCAGGAAGGCGACCGCTGCGGCGATTTCTTCCGGCCTGCCTAAACGCTTCATCGGCACGGCTTGGGTGATCTGTTTTGCGAACTCATCGACCTTTTCCTTGGAGAGCCCGGTCTTTTCAAAAATAGGAGTTTCAATTGGTCCAGGAGCAACTGCATTCACGCGGATTCTACGTCCGATGAGTTCGGTTGCAGCCGTGCGTGCGAGTGAGCGCAGGGCGGCTTTTGTGGAAGAGTAAACGGAGGAATTGGACTGGCCCTTGGTGGAGACGATGCTGGTGTTGAGGATGACGGAAGCGCCGTCGTTCAGATGCGGAACGGACTTCTGCACTGTAAAGTACGCGCCACGGACGTTGGTGTTGAACTGCTCGTCAAAGTGGTCTTCGGTTACGGCGGAAAGAGGCAGGAATTTGGCGATGCCCGCGTTGACGAATAGAACGTCAATCTTGCCGAGCGCTTGCGTGACTGTCTTGAAAAGCTTCTCCGTATCGGCAACTTTGCTTGTGTCAGCCTGAACAGCCAACGCGTTGTGTCCGATCGACTTGAGCGCTTCCTCGAGCGCTTTTTGATTTCTGCCGGAAATGGCAACGCGGGCGCCTTCTTCGGCAAGGCGCTTGGCCGAAGCCAGACCGATGCCGCTGCTACCACCCGTGACCACTGCAACCTTACCTTCGAGTCGTTTCATAGATGCCTCCACCCGATATGGGCTAATTCTGATCTTCACCGCTTCGACAGTTAGATGAGCGTCTAAATTAAAGGTTACCGGTTTACTTGCGGTCCGTTAGAGTAGGTGAGAGCCATGGATCGCGCCCAATTCGAAAAAGTTTCCAAAGCGCTGGGAGACCAGACACG
This sequence comes from Candidatus Acidiferrales bacterium, assembly GCA_963741165.1. Taxonomy (GTDB): domain Bacteria; phylum Acidobacteriota; class Terriglobia; order Acidiferrales; family UBA7541; genus Acidiferrum. Next base: position 455,402 of record CAVUHB010000013.1, read on the forward strand.
ATTAATGATTTTCGAGGCAATCAGTTCTGCTGAGGAGATGAATTGCAGGGAGATCGTTAGCCAGCAAGGGGTTACGCCAGCAACCGTTTCGCATCATCTGAAGATATTGTTGGAGGCAGGTTTGATCGAATGCCGGCGCGAGGGACAGTTTGTCTACAACAAGGCGAATCCAGAAACGCTCGAAGAATATTCCCGAGCCCTCAGAGCATTCACCCGCCGAAACAAGAAGTAGTCCTCCCCTCCAACTCTGAAGAAAAGTCCTCCGCTCCGATACGGCAAAACGCGCCGTTTTTCGGGTCGAGATGACCTAGCTTGTGACATCGCGCGCCGCTCAGGCTGTAGTCAGTTGGTGGGATTGCGGGGAAATTTGAAGTAAGGGAGCCGCACGTTTTCGATGACGATTTGGTCGGAGCGGATGTCGGCGGGAGCTTCGAAGCCGGTTGTGGCGCCGGATGTAACGTAGTCGTCCTGGTCGACGCCATCACCGCTGACGCCTAGGCCGCCAACGAGTGTTCCATTTCTATAGAGGCCAGCGCTGCCGGGGAAGAAAACTATTCCACTTTTATTTACGTTGGGCGGGCCGGGTTGAAATCCTTGCGTACAAGGATTCTGCAAATCCTGGAGGAATACATTGTAAAAGGGGCCGTTCGATGAGCCGGTTATGCCGGGAGGGTAAAGGGGTTGCGCGCCGAAACTGATTGTGCGATTGGTGACGGCGGTGCCCATCGGAACTTGGTTGAGATCGGCGGAGGTGCGAGAAGTACTGTTGAAATAAACCATGTTGCGGGCTTTGGTGGCGGCCACGTCAATACTGAAGACGGTGGAATCAGTCATGCGCCGAAGACCGATGATGGTGCCGTCGAGGTCGGCGACGGCAATCACCATCCTGGTGCGCGAGCCTAGAGGCAAGCGAATGGCCGCGCGCGCGGTGTTCGCCGTGGCTACCGCGTTATCCAAAATCTGTTTTACATCGGCGGCAGAAAGGCCACCCAAAGGCCCGGAACTTGGTCCGACCAGATCGCCTTCTGGAGGTTGACCCGTGCTCCCGATCGGGGAGAAGGATAGGTAGTAGCTGCCAGTGGCGGTGCCGGGGTTTACGCTTGCCGGGCGGGTCGTTTGATTGACGAATGGAAGCGCGATGCCGCCAATAAAAATCACTCCTGGAGGCGCGGGAGTTGCACCGAAGCCATTGGAAGTAGCAGCCGTGAAGGCGGCGAATTCCGCAACGTCGCCAGGAACTCCGGTAACACCGACACCACCGACCACGATTCCGTCACGAAAAATGGGAACGCCACCGGGATTCACAGCGTTAGGGTCGCTGTCATCGATTTGGGATTTTCCGGTAAGAATGCCGAGTCCGGTGCCGCCGGACAGAGCTAGGGAGGGTTGCACGGCCTGACCGGGGAGAAAGTTGGAAGAGAGGGAGCAACCCCGATTGGTGTTTTCGATGCCGTAGAGGTCGGCAGGTGGAACGTTGTCCACACCAGGAGGAAAGTGAATGCCGCTGATGAAACGAACGGTGCGCGAGGATAGCGGAGCCTGGTCATTACTGAAATACGCAGCCGTACGCGCGAGGGCTACCGAAAGATCGTTCACATCGACGGACGCGCCGAAATTTCCAATGTCGGTGGAGGCGGCCCCAGACTTGCGAAAAACGGCGAGGACCTTGCCGCTGCGATCGACGACAGCGATGACCATGGTATCTAGATCTGCAGAAGCGGCGGCCGCTTGCACGATGTTCTGAACGTCGATGGCCGACAGAGCGGGAACGGCCACGGGAGGCGGGACGGGGCTAGGGGTAGGAGCGGTTGTGCCACACCCAACAAGCAGGCAAGCCAGAGCGGAGGCGATTGCTAGCGCTAAGGCAATTCCGAAGGCGAGAGTGCGGCGGCGCTGTTCCTCAGCACGGCGAGACTCGTAGACCTTGCGAATGGCGTGTTCCATGAATAGTTCTCAAGTAGTTATCGCACGGGCTAAGAAGTTCACAACGCAGATTCGATCGAGATGAGGCGAACTGGTGACGGGCGCAGTGGCGACCCGGAGTTAACCGACAAGCAAGGCAGCGAGAGCGGCGGCAATGATCAACGCCAGAACCATGGCGAAGCCGATGGTGTGACGGCGATGCCGGTAAGCACGGCGGGATTCGATCGGTTTGTGAATAGCGTGTTCCATCAGGGGTTCTATCGTTGATACCACGAGGGATGCGAGTCTCACAATGTGGAATCGAATGCCGTGAAGCCAATTGGTGACCGTCTAGTAACGCAAGGGGATGTTATCGACTATTCGCACTGGCGGCGGAAAAAGGTTGCCGAGTGGGGCTGAATCTAGTTTAGTTAGGCAATACTCCGGAGCAATGAACAGCTCGAAAAACCAAACGCATGCGCCTTGCCTCGTTCCCCAAGCCGCGAAACCCTACCTATTCCAGGATCATATTTGCTGTGGGTTTGATGCTGGCCAATTGCGGATCTGTTTTCGCCGAGTCACAACAATCTACGACATCGTCAGAACCGAAGGCGGCGCAGGAATCACGCGAAGCGGGGCCGCCAAAACGAATCCCTCGGCAGCAAGCACTAACGACAGCTGCGGTAGACGGAACCATTCGGGAGAAAGGTTCGGAGGCAGTGAATCGGCCGGTCGCGGGAGCCGCAATCAAACTGCGGAATTTAGAGACGAACCAAACTACGTCGGCGATGAGTTCGGGTGAAGGCGTATTTCGCATGTTGCTACGGACTCCCGGGACGTATGAAGTGCGGGTCGAAGCGGAAGGGCACGCAGTGTTTGAGATCGCGTCGCTGGCGGTGAATGCGAATGAAGTAGTTACGCTGGAGATTTCGATCGCCTCGACCGGAACTGCCGCACTGCAATCGCGATTGCCTAGACAGGCGGATTTGGGACCGCCGCTGCCTCCAGAAGCGGCGGCTGCCGCGGGGAGTTACCGGGAATTTCACCATCGACTGGATTCGGATCCAAATTACATTGTGGAGCTAGCACCGGACTACTTACCCCCGGTGGCGGACGTGTTCAATGCGGTTCCGAATCGTTGGGCGCTGGAGCAACCGGCATACCGGCGGTATGGTCCGCGCGGTGAATCCATTTATGTGAAGCCGCACTGGTACGATCCGTTCAATCGGAACCGTTTCAAGGGCGATCAGCCGATCTGGCCGGATGTTTTGGGACAACAGGTTTTTTTCAACTTCACGGGCTCGGCGGAAACATTTCTCGAAGGGCGACGAGTGCCAACGCCAAGCAACGCGAGCGGGGCGCAAGCGGGTACGCCGGGATTCTTTGGACGTGGCGAGCAGTTTTTTCTGGACCAGACTCTGCGCTTTTCGTTTGATCTCTTTCACGGCGATGCTTCCTTCAAGCCCGTTGACTGGCGGATTCGAATCACGCCGGAATTAAGCCTGAATTATCTGGATGTGCGCGAGCTAGGAATTGTGAGTCCAGACGTTCGGAAAGGGACTACACGATTCGATGCGCATTTGGGATTCGAGGAAGGGTTCGTGGAAGTGAAACTGCATGATCTAAGTCCGAACTACGATTTTGTTTCGGTACGGGCGGGGATTCAGGAATTCAATGCAGACTTTCGCGGGTTTTTGTTCGTGGAGGAACAGTTAGGCGTTCGCGTATTTGGCAATTTGTGCAGCGACAAGCTGGAATACAACGCGGCCTACTTTAATTTTCTGGAGAAAAACACCAACAGCGGTCTAAATACATTTGAACTGCGCGACCAGCAAGTGGTTCTCGGCAATGTGTACCTGCAGGATTTTCTCGTTCCGGGTTACACGGCAGAGTTTGTCGGGGCCTGGAATAAAGATGATCCGAGCGTGCATTACGACGACAACGGATTTCTGGTGCGGCCGGCGCCAATTGGAAACGTCATCAATCAGGGGGCGGGAGCGATACCGCACGGCATTCGTGTTGGATACTTTGGCTGGTTGGGTAGCGGACATATCAAGCGTGTGAATTTGACGCACGCTTTCTATCAGGCTGTGGGTGAGGATACCTTTAATCCGATTGCGGGCAGGCCGGTGACCGTCAATGCGCAGATGGCAGCGGTGGAACTCTCGTTGGATCGCAACTGGATACGTTATCGCCTGTCAACGTTTTATACCTCGGGAGATGCCAATCCACGGGATGGTCGCGCGCGGGGATTTGATTCGATTGTGGATTTGCCGAACTTTGCCGGAGGAATGTTCAGCTTCTGGAATCGGGAGCAATTGCGGTTGACGGGATCAGGAGTGGCACTCACGCCGGAAGGAAGCCTGTTGCCGAGCATGCGGTCAAGCAAAGAAGAGGGTCAGGCAAATTTTGTGAATCCGGGAATTTTTCTTGTGAATGCGGGCGCAGATTTCGATATCACTCCGAAGCTCAAGGGCTTTGCGAATTTCAACTATCTGCGATTCATGCGTACGGAACCGCTGGAGTATGTGCTGTTTCAGTCTCCCATCCGGCACGGCATCGGCGAAGATCTCGGAGTGGGGGTGCAGTACCGCCCGCCGCTTTCGGAAAACATGGTGCTGTCGGGCGGAGCATCACTGCTACAGCCCGGCCCGGGTTTCCGCGACATTTATACGGGGAAGACACAGTTTTCGGTATTTGGATCGGTCAGGTTTACGTTTTGAGGGGCTGCAAAATGCAAGTAGTGCATGACTTTTCCTTGTGGCGATGGATGCGTTCGCAGAACGGCCGCGCGCGGGTTCTCATTCTGTTTTCACTGAGTGTTTGCCTGGCTTCTCTGCTGGCAGGAATTCATCTGAGCGAATCGAGGGTGGTCGCGCAGGAACCGGCAAATCCGATCAGAGGGCAATCGCAGGAGGAAGCCGATGGAAAATCGGCGGGGTGTGTGACATGTCATAGTTCGACGGATGAGCCGACGATGCATCCATCGAAAGGAGTGCACATCGGGTGCACGGATTGCCATGGTGGGAACTATCGGATTTCGGTGGTCACGGGGACTTCACCGAGTTCGCTGGAATACCTAGCCGCAAAAGAAAAAGCCCACGTACAGCCGCATAATCCATTTTTCAAGAATCGGACGACGATACCCGAACGAGCATTTACGGAATGGCTGAAGGAATCTCCGGAGTACATCAAGTTTGTAAATCCGGGTGATTTGCGAGTTGCCCCAGAAACGTGTGGAAGTGCGGGTTGCCATCCGGGCGAGACACGCGCAGTGTCTACAAACATGATGACCCACTCAGGATTCCTGTGGGGCGCGGCACTCTATAACAACGGCGGATTTCCGTACAAAAATACGAGATTCGGAGAAAGCTACGACCGGAACGGCGTGCCGCAATCGCTGAAGACAGTTCCTGCGCCAAGTGCTGAACTGACGCTCACGAAGGGAATTCTTCCGGAGTTGACGCCGCTTTATCGGTGGGAAATCTCGCAACCTGGAAACGTGTTGCGAGTGTTTGAACGCGGAGGCGGGAAGAAGCCGGAGATTGGCAATCCCTCGCGGCAAGAAAATCCGGGTAAGCCGGACGATCAATTGAGCGATCGAGGGTTCGGGACGGAGTTGCGGACCGATCCTGTGTTTCTGGGACTGCAGAAGACACGACTGCTCGACCCGGTGCTTTCGCTTCCCGGGACCAACGATCACCCGGGGGATTACCGGTCGAGTGGTTGCTCGGCGTGCCATGTGATTTATGCAAACGATCGCGACCCGGCGCATTCGGCGGGTTATGCCGCGTATGGGCACAGCGGACTGAGTGCTTCCGTGGATCCCACTATTTCAAAAACGGAGCGCGGACACCCGATCAAGCACGCATTTACAAAGGCAATTCCTTCAAGCCAGTGCATGATCTGCCATGTCCATCCTGGAACGAACATGGTGACAACCTATTTCGGGCTGACGTGGTGGGACAATGAAATGGATTCGGACAAGATGTATCCGATACAACAGCACAATCCCACGGAAGCGGAGCGGTACGAGAGTTCGCTGAGAAATCCGGAAGCAGCGGCGGCCCGAGGTAAGTGGGGTGATGAAGAATTTCTGGAAAATACAGGAAGCAAGGAATTCAATGCACAGTTGAAGACGACGCAATTTGCGGATTTCCACGGACATGGCTGGCTGTTCCGTGGAGTCTACAACCACGATCGAAGAGGGAATTGGCTGGATAAAACGGGGAACCCAATTGCTTTTGACGATCCGGAGCGGTTCAACAAAGCAGTTCATTTGGCAGACATTCACCTGGAACGAGGGATGCAGTGCGCGGACTGCCACTTTGCGCAGGATAACCACGGAACGGGGAAAATTTACGGGGAGCCGCGCGCTTCGGTGGAGATAGATTGTGTGGACTGCCACGGAACGATACGACAGCGAGCCACGCTGTTTACATCAGGTCCGGCTGCACCCGACGCAGCGAGACCTGGTGAACCGCGGGGGCGGCAGCTTGTGGCACTGCGAACGCCGGAAGGATTGCGGAGATTTGAATGGCGTGGTGACAAGTTGTTTCAACGCTCGATGACCAATCCAAAGACGGAATGGGAGGTGGTGCAGACAAAGGATACGATCACGCCGGGAAACGCACATTTCAGCATGAAGTCATACCGGGCGAAGTTGATGAGTAAGGATGGAGTCGCATTTGGACAGGTGCCGGGCGACGACGGCCGATTGGCGCATGGGAATGCGTCGATGACCTGTTACGCGTGTCATAGCTCGTGGACGCCGACCTGTTTCGGGTGCCATTTGCAGATGACTGCCAACGCGCGTCGGCCGATGCTACACAACGAAGGATTGACGACGAAGAATTACACCAGCTACAACTTTCAGGTTTTGCGGGATGATGCCTATTTCTTGGGCGTCGATGGGACGGTTACGGGACATCGGATCGCTCCGGCAAGATCTTCATGCGCGGTGCTGGTTAGCTCACAGAATGCCAATCGCGAGTGGCTGTACTACACGCAGCAGACGATTTCGGCGGAGGGCTTTTCCGGCCAGGCATTCAGTTCGTACGTGCCGCATACCGTACGGGCGAAAGAAACGAAACAGTGCACCGATTGCCATGTCTCCGTGGCAAACGACAACAACGCGTGGATGGCACAACTGGTGCTGCAGGGCACAAACTTCATGAACTTCATGGGGCGCTACGTATACGTGGCCACCGGGAAGAAGGGATTCGAAGCGATTGCGGTGGCCGAGCATGACGAGCCCGAAGCGATCTTTGGAAGCGATTTGCAGCGTGTCGCGTACCCGGACAATTTTAGGAAATTTGTGGAGCGGGGCCGGGAACTCTCGGCGGTGACGAGGCACGACGGAACGGTGCTAGACATCCAGGCGCGTGGCGAGTATGCCTATGCGGCGACCGGGAAGGGTGGACTGCGTATATTCGACATCGCAAACGTGGACAATAAAGGATTTTCTGAGCGAATTACAACGGCTCCGGTTTCGCCACTGGGGCAGAAATTTTATTTACCGACGAAAGATGCCCTGGCAGTCGCTTCGCCAACGACGCTGGGCGTCGATCCCTTGCGCACGCGAATTCCGGAGAACGAAGAGCAAGCCATTCATCTGATGTACGGGTTCCTGTATGTCGCGGACAAAGAAGAAGGTTTGGTAGTTGTCGGGAATCCAGATCTGAAAGCGAAAAGTCCAGGAGTGGGGACCCTGCTGGACGGCAGCCCTACGAACAATTTTCTGAAACGGGCGCTTGCGTTTAACCCGGACGGAGTGTTGACGGGAGCGCGGCGCATAACGATTGCAGGAACCTTTGCCTACATCCTCACTGAGAAGACACTGGTGGTGGTGGACCTCGATAATCCTGTCGCCCCAAGAGTGACGGCGACCCTTGGAGCGCCATTTTTGAATGAGCCTCGAGGAATTGCAATCCAGTTTCGCTATGCGTTTGTCGTGGACCGAGACGGAATGAAGGTGCTGGATGTGACGAATCTAGCGCAGCCGAATGCGGTGAGCAAGGTCCTTGTGCCGCTCGAGGATGCCAGAAATATTTATGTCGCGAGAACGTACGCGTACGTTTCCTCAGGCAAGAAGGGATTGGCGCTGATCGATGTGGAAAAACCGGAAGCTCCGAAACTGGACCAGTTGTTCACTGCGGATGGGCAGATCAATGATCTCAATGATGTGAAGGTGGGGATGGTCGCAGGCAGCGCGTTTGCCTTCCTGGCGGACGGGAACAACGGATTACGCGTGCTGCAGATACTCTCGCCCTCGGACGACCCCGCGCATTTCTCGGGATTTAACCCACGCTTGACGCCGAAACTGATTGCCACCGGACACACGAATGGGCCAGCGCTGGCAATTTCAAAGGGAATCGACCGCGACCGCGCGGTGGACGAGTCCGGAAACCAGCTGGCAGTGTTTGGGAGGCGCGGGGCGCGGCCCTTGAACCGAGCGGAGACCCAGAGGCTATACCTGCGCGATGGCCAGCTTTATACCGTTACAGACGAACCCGAGGAGCATATTCACCTAGCTGAGAGTGGTACGGCTCTGGGTCAGACTTGGCTGGAGGGAGTTCGGTCGTGGTGGCGGGCGGTGAAGAATTTGAAGTAATAGTACTGCACATTCGTTTATCGCTTTTTGTTCGTGGATCAGGCTGCAGTTTTGACCTCCTGCAAAGCACTCATTCCTAAGCCTTTCCTGTGGTTAACTCACGTTCTGTCAACTATTTACCCCCAGGTTGCATCTAATCGAGAGCGGACAAATTGTTCACCCTTTCCACGCATAGCACCCATCAAAATTATTCGTGAGGCCGCTTCCTCATTCTGGGGGTAATGTGGGTGCGTGGGGAATTCCGAGCCGCCAGCCCGGCTTGCGCCCGTGATTGACGGGCAGAAAGAGGAGCACGTCCCTATGACACAGCAGTATCTACTGGCGAGCGACTTCGACCAGACACTCAGCTTTAACGACTCGGGAGTCGTTCTCAGCGAGCTTATCGGCCTTCACGACTTTCACCAAAAGGTGAAGGGACTATCCGACATTCATCTTGTCCAACAGGGTGCGGAGCTGGCTTACCTGATCTTGCACGACCCGGATTTCCGGCGAGTGCGCCGGGATCACCTGGTGGAGACAGGGAAACGCATCCGGTTGAAACACGACGTGTCGTTGTTTGCGAGATCGCTCGAGAACCTTTCGGACGGGTACAAGATCTCGTTTCATGTGATTTCGGCGTCGCCGCAGGAAATTATTCAGTCGGCGCTGGATGGAATTGTTCCCGCGGAAAATATCCACGGCACGCGATTCCGTTGGAATGAATCGACCGGCGAGGTCAATTCCATCGTGCACGCATCGGCGGGATGGGGAAAGATCTTCGTGTTGGAAGAAATCCGCGCAGCACTGGGCATCAGCCACGATCACATCATATACATGGGTGACGGTAGCTCGGACCTGCCGGTGATGATGCACGTAAACCAGCATGACGGCCTGACAATTGCTGTTTCCGAAGCGCAATTCATCACCAAGGTGGCGCGACGGACGGTGCTCAGCGACAATGCCATGAGCGTCTTGATTCCAGTGTTGGAAGAAGTGCTGCGCTGGGATTCGGCGAAGATCCGGCGTTTCTTTACCGCACGTGGATTGACAGTCCGCGAGTGGGACAAGATGCGTACCGACATGCTGACGATTGGGGATGCCACGGAAACGCTGGCAGTCTCCACGCAACCCCAATAAAGCATAGCCAGCAAAAGGTGCCGCTTCTGGCTCGTCGAATTGCATTGTTAACCCACAGAGATTAATTCGATGAGCCGAAGTGGAATTCCAGAACTTGCATGGTTTCCTTCGGGCCCGGCTCAAACTCCGTCAATAAGGTCGCTTTTTCAGCGTCAGCGGCGAGCACCGGATGTCGGCCGATGACACGTGCTTAATTAATTTTGCCATCGGGTGCCACTTGACCTCGACCCTTACGGCTCCATGCAATCTCAGTCCTTTCGCCAAAGCGGAGTACTCCGGGTTCACCGTAACTTTGACCGTCCGAGGTGGGCCGGAAGCGCTCGGTTCTGCTCATGGGGAGTGGGGAAGGTAGCGAACCACAGGGCGAAGAGGAACAGCAGGAGACACTCGCGCTTGGCCTTCGGCGCGTTGCGAGCAGTTCTAGAACGAAACACAAAGACCCCTCCCCGCGCAGGGTAGGGCGTGCAGGATTCCAAAAATGATTTCACGCGCCACCCTTCCAAGTGGTTACAGTGAAAATGGTTATGAATTTTAGTCCATCCAAGCGTGAATCACATGCGGGCTGAATCGTCTCAAAAGACATCGCAGGCAGATCGAGATGAGAAAAGTTGAATCGCATGGACTAAAATCAATGGTGATTCGAGTCGGTTAGACGGTGATATTGTTATCCTTCAACCCGGTGGGAGGCGGAAACAATGGCAAGAAAAAAAATTCTGATGCTGGTTGGCGACTATGTAGAAGATTACGAGGTAATGGTGCCATTTCAGTCGCTGCTGATGGTGGGACATGAAGTGCATGCCGTGTGTCCCGGGAAAAAATCAGGAGAAGTGGTGCGGACGGCGATCCATGATTTTGAAGGAGATCAGACGTATTCTGAAAAACGTGGCCACAATTTTGCTTTGAACGCGACCTTCGATGACGTTCAGTCGGAGAATTACGACGCATTGGTGATACCCGGAGGTCGTGCGCCTGAATATCTGCGGTTGGATCGGAAAGTACTAGAAATCGTAAGGCACTTTGCGGCGTCGCAAAAACCCATTGCCGCCATTTGTCATGGAGCGCAGGTCCTGGCTGCGGCTGGAGTGCTGGCTGGAAAGACCTGCAGTTGTTATCCGGCGGTTGGACCGGACGTGACCCAAGCCGGCGGCACGTTTGCGGATGTGGCGGTAACCGAGGCCGTGGTGGACGGAAACCTGGTGAGTGGACCCGCGTGGCCTGCACATCCGGCATGGCTCCGGAAATTTTTGGTCTTGTTAGGTACGCGGATTGAATTGTAGGAGAATCGTTATTCTTAAGCCTTAAACTACGACCATTTTGGGGCGAATTATTCTTTTTATTCTTTTTTTGGCTTCCTAAAACAGGCCTAGGGATAGATAATCTTCTGTTCGCTACTCCACACGGAAAGTGACTGGTCTGACCATGGCTAACATCAATGTGAAAAAAGGTGTAATCGGGATTCTGACAGGAGGTGGCGACGTTCCTGGCTTGAACCCTGCGATACGAGCCGTGACGTTCCGCGCGCTGCGCGAAGGTTACGAAGTGATCGGGTTCCGCCGCGGCTGGGGCGGGTTAGTGGATATCGTGCGGGATGAGAAACACGACAATTCCGACAATTTTCAACGGCTGACAGAAGACGTGGTGAACCGCGCGGGTCGCACGGGTGGCACGTTTCTTCATTCCTCCCGCACGAATCCGGGGCGCGTCAGCAAGAGCAGCGTTCCGGACCACCTGAAGGGCGAGCACAACGCGGAAAAGAATGACCTGACTCCGGAAGTGCTGAAGAACCTGGCATGGCTGGGTGTCGAGTACATGATTCCGATCGGGGGAGACGACACGCTGAGCTACGGGGTGCGCTTGTTTCAGGAAGGTGTGCGGGTAGTAGCAATACCGAAGACCATGGACAACGACGTGCCGGGTACCGATTATTGCATCGGCTTCAGCACTTGCATTACGCGCACGATTCAGATGACGAATTCGTTGCGCACATCCGCAGGATCCCACGAACGCTTCATGGTGCTCGAAGTGTTCGGACGATACGCAGGCTACACAGCGATGCTGCCGACCATGGCGGGAGCGGCCAACCGCTGCGTCATCCCTGAACACAAATTTAATATCGAAAAATTGGCAGAGTTGTTGGTGCACGACCGAAGGCGTAATCCGAGTCGCTACTCGATCGTACTTGTTTCCGAAGGGGCCATGTTTGAGGGTGGCGAAATGGTATTTCAAAAGGAAGCTGCCGATGCGTTTGGCCACAAGAAGCTCGGAGGAATCGGTGATCTGGTCTCCGAAGAGCTGACGGCCCTTTCGCCGAAGTACAACAACGGAAAGAAAATTGACTGCATCAACCAGAAGCTGGGATACCTGGTGCGCTGCGGCGATCCGGATGCGATCGATTCGATTGTTCCGATGGCGTACGGCAATCTGGCGCTGGATCTGATACTGAACCGGATTCACGGGCGGCTGGTGGTGTTGAAGAATGGCCGCTATGACAACATGCCGATTGAGACAGTCACGGCAACAAAGAAAGTGGTCAACGTAAAGGAACACTACAGCACAGAGCGGCTTCGCCCTGTCTATCAGAGCTTTGAGATGAAGCCTTTGTTCCTGATGACCAGCGAACTATCGTAAGCGCCTGTCAGTTCTACTAGGTGACTGTCAGTGCGGGGTTATTTCTTGCAAGCTATGCATGCTCCGCACTATAGTTTTTGCACCCGGTCCGATTGCTTGAGGCGCTATGGACACTCCTTCATCAACTCCCCCGACTCCAGGGAACGCAACTTCTCCGGATCGGCATCGCGCACTCATTGTCGATTCCAGCCCAGAGCTCAATCAACTTCTGACCAATTTGTTTGATCATGCCGATTGGACCATACATTTCGCCGCGGATAACAAACAAGCACTGTCATTGGCTAAAGATCAGCCTTTTGATCTCATTATCACAGGAGAAAAAACCAGCGGGGAGGAAGATATCGACCTGTTGCGTCGGTTGCGCCTTGTGCGGCCGCACACACGTCTGATTATCCTGACCGATGAGTTTATTCCCGGTGACGTCCTGGCTTCAATTCGCGAACGGGCGTTCAGCTACTTTGCGCGGCCCTTTTCAACTGAAAAACTGGCGGAGATGATCCGTATCGCAATGGCGGAGCCGCACTGGGATGACGGAATCGAAATTTCCTCTGCTACGCGAGAGTGGGTACGTCTCTCGGTCCGTTGCGACGTGCTTACCGCCAACCGGCTGATTCAGTTTTTCCGCGAAGCGTCGGATTTACCAGACGTGGAAAAGGAAGAGGTCGCAACGGCGTTTCGGGAAATGCTTCTGAATGCGATGGAACATGGCGGACGCTTTGACCCATCGCAATACGTGGAAATTTGGTATGTGCGTACGCGCCGGATGATTTTGTGCAAAGTAAAGGATCCCGGCGAGGGATTCTCCCTGGACGAAATCAAGCATGCCGCCGTCGCTAATCCTCCGGAAGACCCGTTCCGGCACATGGCGGAGAGAGAGAACCGCGGGATACGGCCAGGCGGGTTTGGAATATTGATGGCGAAAAAGCTGGTGGACGACCTCATATACAACGAGCAGGGCAACGAAGTGCTATTGGTCAAGTATTTGGACAAACGCGAAACTACAGCGAGTACTTAAAATAAAGGCGGGACAAGCTCACGCAACGATGCCCCGCCTCTCCGTCCAAGCGTATGTGTTGTTACTGGCTCAGCCGGAAATTCACGGTTACATTCAGCTGCACCGATACCGGCTGATCATTCAGGTAAGTAGGTTCGTACCTCCATTTTCTGACGGCATCGAGAGCCGCCTGAATCAATAGCGGGGGACCGGAACTGATCTTCGCCTCGACTACTTTGCCCTGCTCGTCGAGGATCGCTTCAATTACGACCACCCCTTCCATGCGCGTTTGACGAGCCAAGGGGGGATAAGTTGGTTCCACTTTCAAAATGAGTTTGGGTTCTCGGACACGGCCTCCGACGCGGACAGGGGCTTTTGGCCGGCTTTCCTTCGGAGCCAACGGGGCTGCGACCGTGGTACTGGTCATTCCACCGATAACTCCGCCGATTACGCCACTCATGGAACCACCGGCTACGCCGCCAGGGACGCCACCGGGAACCCCACCGCTGGATTCCATCTCCGGCGGGAGAGGCGCTTCTATTATTTCGGAGATGTTTTTGGGAATCACTCTCGGAGCGATGAGTCTGCCAGCGTTCTCAAACACGCGGCGGACAGTCGGTGCCTGTACCACCACGACTGTGGGAGTAGGCGGAGGCGGCGGAGGCGGTGGCGGCGCTGCGAGAAAGGTTGCTTGAAATTCTCGCAGGTTGAGAGTGTCTGTGAAATACAAACCCGCCAGGACGGGGATCGAGAGCACTACAAAATGAACCGTGAAGGCGATCAGCAAATCGAGAATGCGGGAACTGCTTTTGATGCGGTTGTTTTCGATCAGGGAGGATTTGAACAAATCTCCCTCTGACGGTATGGGTGGAAACGCAGGAATCGGCGGTGTGGTGGCTGGTCTTTTGGATCGTTCATGAACCAGAGCGGCGATCGGATTCGTCGTTTCAACCTCTGGTTCCGGTGGTGCCTCTAAGTGGGTGGACGGAACCATGAGCCGAACCTCCACCCGATTTCGCGCAAATTCGATGCCACGCCAATGGGCCCTAAGATGCAGTTATTAATGAACTTATCAGAAATGTCTCTGAGTCAAGTGGGCCACCTCGCTCAGGGCACACCCAGTTTGCGCCAACCCGCGCACCACGGTAACTTTTTGAGCTGTTACGACCTGCTCAAATTCTTTCGATTCTTGGTTTTGCCTCTGACTGGCGGATTGACCGACTGCGGTTATGGCATCATTCTATGAGTAAAGGGCCAGGAGAGATTCTCTGAGGAGCGCGCATGCAAATTCGTCAATTGGGAAAAAATGGTCCGAAGATTCCCGCGATGGGGCTCGGTTGCATGGGAATGTCTGAATTTTATGGGCCGAGGGATGATGCAGAATCGATTGCGACCATCCATCGGGCACTGGATTTGGGAATCAATTTTCTGGACACCGCAGACATCTATGGCTACGGTGACAACGAATTGTTGGTGGGGAAAGCCATTCGAGCGAGACGCGACAAAGTGTTTCTGGCCACGAAGTTCGCAATTGTGCGCGACCGTACAAATCCCACGGTTCGTGGCGTCAGCGGGAAACCGGATTACGTGCGAGCGAGCTGCGAGGCTAGTCTCGAGCGGCTGGGCGTCGACACAATCGATTTGTATTACCAGCACCGTGTGGATCCAAAGACGCCGATTGAAGAGACGGTTGGGGCCATGGCGGAGTTGGTAAAGGACGGAACAGTGAGGTACCTGGGATTGTCTGAAGCTTCCGCTAAAACCATTCGTCGCGCGCACAAGGTGCATCCGATTGCGGCGTTACAGACAGAATATTCGTTGTGGTCTCGTGATCCAGAGGGAGAAATACTGGAAACGACAAGGGAATTGGGAATCGCCTTTGTGGCGTATAGCCCGCTCGGTAGGGGATTTTTGGCGGGGCAGATCAAACGGTCTGAGGATTTTGCGCCGGACGATTACCGAAGGTTGTCGCCGCGGTTTCAAGGAGAAAATTTCCAGAAGAATCTCGATCTTGTAACACGCCTTGAGTTGCTGGCAAAAGAGAAGAAATGCACGCCGGGACAATTGGCTCTGGCATGGCTGCTGGATCAAGGCGAAGACATTATCCCTATCCCAGGCACAAAGCGGCGCAACTATCTAGATGAGAATGTTGCTGCGTTGCAACTGAAGCTGACCGCGGACGATTTGCGGCGGATTGAGGAAGTGGCGCCCAAGGGTGCTGTTTCGGGGCTCCGGTATCCGGAACCGATGATGGGATTGGTTAACGGTTAGAGGAGAATTAGGCTTCGACTGCTTACCCACATGAAATCGGCCAAGAACATAGCGAGCGTACGAGCTTTCCTGCTCCTTGAAAGAAGTATCTTGGTGACTGCGTTTATCGTGCCGCAAGCAGAACTAACCCGTCAAAGTCGATCGCTTCGATCTGATCCTAGCGCCCGCCGGTTCGCAGCGCTGGCAATGTGAAGACGGGGTTCAGTTCTTTTCGTTTTGACCAATCATGATAGGTGTGGCATTCGAAGCAGCGCGATTCGGCATGCTCCGGGCCAGGTGCGTGACAGGTCTGGCAATTCGCAATTCCGGGGATGAGGGTGTCACTCGAGTCTTTGCTGGTTACGGCCTTGGAATGACAGCTCACGCATGAAAACCCCCGATGGGCGTCGTGATCAAATCTTGCGTGCGGCAGCCATCGCTGGGTGAGTTGGCCTGCGGCAATTTGAGGCAATGACGAACCTCGGATGGCTTCGAGCCGATGACATTGTTTACAGGTCTTGCGCCAAAGGAGCTCCTCAGCATCCGCGGTGCGTTCCGTGACCCATTGGGCGGGGGTTAAGATGCGTACCTCGGGCTGAAGTGGTTTCCCGGTCAAATCGCGGCTCGGTTCGCGCACCACTCGGAGTTCCGATGGATGGGCCGCGATATATTCCTGAAAATTCTTGACGACGAAGGCACGGACAACTTCTGGTTTGTCGTGTGGGACCGCTTCATCGGTGCGTTTGTCGAAGGCCAAGGAGTGACAGCCGGCACATGCACTCGCAAATCTTACTGGGGCCATGTACTCGCGACCGGCCGGGCTGCGGCGCGGCGGCAAAGCTTCTGTGTGTGTGGGGAGGAAGACGTCCTCGTCTTTGTAACTGACGCTGGCAGCGGTGAATTTTGTGTCGCTGTAGGTCCATGGAGTGATCACAGCAGCAGCTCGATGGCAATCCGAACAATCCAGCTGAACCATGGGTCCATTGGGACCTCGCCGTATGCGCTTCATGTGAATGGCGTGGTTCACCAGAATGGTGCCAGGATCTTTGGTGCCTTGGCGGAGTGCGGCGAATTCGGGGTGGCCAAGTTCGAAACTGCGAATGTGCGCGGCATAGCGTGGAGAACCGTTCGTGTCTTTCAGATTTGCGTGACATTCGGCGCAACTCTGATTGCTAGCCGCGCGGATGATGACGCGTCCGCGATGTTCGACGTGGCAGGTGGCACACTCGGGCACGTCGGCCTGCAGTTGCGTGTCGTGATGAACCGGTCCATCGTGGCAAGCGAGGCAGGCGCTGTCCACGGCTCTGGAAGAAAATTCCCCTGCTTTTTGGAGATGGCAGACGGAGCACTGTTTTTCGAGGACCGCATGGGAGCCGCTCATCCGCCCGCTCGAATAGACCCGGGAATCGCGCGAAATTCCGCGCCAGACAATCCACCCCAAGGCAAGCAGAGGTACCAGCACGGACAGGAAGAGTTTCGCGCGCTTGTAGGGTGTCGGCCTCGTGAAATAGTTCAGGTCGATGCGCTGCGCCAGCTTTTTTGTTGTGCGAGTCCGCGCCACTTCTTATATTCCTCGCGTGCCAAGATCCGTCTGCTAATAGCGAAGCGCCATTACGGCGTGAATCGCTCCCAAAACCAACAGGGCCAGAGAAAGCGGGATGTGCAACAGCAGCCATCCATGCAGCCAGTGGTGCAAACGCTCTTGCCGCAAAAGCTGGCGCGATTCATCGCAAATTTCTTCTAAGTCCCTCAGTGTCGTTTGCGCAGTGACTGGCGAAAGAGTTTGCAGCCCGGCAAATGCGCTGCGTGCCCGACTGGCATTGCCAAGACGCGGGCCGCGACGGTTTGGATTTTCCAAAAAGGTGCGCATTTCGGAAAGATAAAATCGCCGAAGGGGTGCGCTTTCTTCCAAGGTGAGCAAAACTCTTTCCGAGGCGGCCGCAACTGCGGCGCTGGCTCCCGCGCTGACCGCAGCGGAGGTGCGCAAAGGTGCCGAGGCTGCCGCAATAGGGCGCAGCGCGGAAAAACCACCGGCACGTTTAGAGTCTTCCTCCGCCATTGATAGCAATCCCATTGGGCCGCACAGGGATTCGATGGCGCGGTCGGCTTCTTCGCACAGTGATTTCCGCACATTGCCGATTTCATCGTAAATCGTTTCGAGTGGAACATCCGTGGTCATCAGCCGGGGAACATAATTTTGCAGGGCAGCTCCAAATAATCCGCTGGCCACCGTGATAATGAGCAGCCACATGAGAACGCGGGTAAGCGTGCCACCGAAATGAAATCCGCCGTGGAAGAGAATTAATGGCAGACTGAGGAGACCAAGCCACAGGTGGCCGCGCATCCAGGCTTGCGCACGCCCCACGCGCCATGTGGGCACGCGCTTGCGCGCACCCAGCAATGCCGCAAAAATCATGAAGCCAAAACCCGCACTGCCGAAGGTGAGGCCGGCGATGCTGCCGCCTCGCGGACCAGCAGGTGTGTCGGTGGCACAGAGGGCGTAGACAAGCAGGCAGAGCAGAAAGAAAACCAGCGAACCCATTGCCCACCGGCGTTGCGTGTGATCCATGATCATGGGTTCGACCCCTGGCCGATCAGACCCTCGAAGAACTTACGGGGATCCACTCGATGCGCGGCGTCATGTGGACAGGCATAAACGCAACTTGGTTCCTTCAAGTGAGTACAGAGATCACACGAGGTAGCTTTTTGCTGCACCACGGCCTTCTTGCGGCCAACATGTTCCGGATCTTCGCCCATCACTTCAAATGGGTGCAGGTTGATATTGCCGTAAGGACAATTTCTGGCGCACAGTCCGCAGCCGATGCACCAATCTTCGATGATGACTTCCAGCGAATTGCGGCGGCGGATGGAGCCGACCGGACAACCAACCATGCAAAGCGGATCACGGCACTGGCGGCAGGAAGTGGCGATCAGAAAATTCTCGAAGCGCAGACCCTCACGCACAAGGCGCGTAACACCATCATGTGCGTCGGCGCAGGCGTTTACGCAGGCATCACAGCGGGTGCACTTCTGCAAGTCGAGTACGAGAAGGCTTTGTGCTTCCATCAAGCCCTGCGAAAGAAACTGGTCGATGGGAACACTGTGTACCATCTGGAGTCGCTGGGCGTTGGCCGCGCGACGTTCCTCGGCGATGTGCTCAAGGCCCCTGCGAACGGCAGGGAAACGCTGGACCATCTGGCGAAAATCGTCGCCGGAGATGCGCACGAGCTCAACGTGGTCGAGTGCGGTGCACGTGGCAGTTCTGACTCCTCCGCCAAGCAGCCCGATCTCACCGAAATAATCGCCGCGGGAGAGATACGCGAGGACCAACTCGCCGCCTGGATATTCTTCAGAGATCTTTACAAAGCCGATGCGCACGAGATAGAAGCTGTCGGCGGGGTCACCTTGCCGGGCAATCCGTTGTCCCGGGGCGTAGCGAACCAGTTCGACACTTAGTTTCAGGTGATCAATAAAATCGGGGGACAGCTCAGCAAACATGGGTACACCGCGCAGGTGTGTTTCCAGGGCACGCTTGCGATAGTTTTCGTCAAGTTGCGCACGAAACGTTTTGTTCTTCATCATGATGTCCAGAACGTTTCGCAGCATTTCGTACGCGACGACATCGGTTTCCGCGCGGACAGTGGCCGAACGCGGATAAAAATTCATGCAAGTCATTTCCCCAAAAAGATCGCCGGCCCCAAGTTCAGCAACGGGACTGCCAAAAGAGAGATCGACCGAGGCATCGATAGGGATGGTGCGGTCAGGAGTTTCTTCGTCGCGCTGGTCTTCTTCGCGGCCGACAAGGACGCTAGTCAAGCGTTTGAAGAAACCTTTGGCCCCACCCTGTGTTTTTACGTGAGCTATCGGAGTGGATAACGCTACTTGGGCCTTGCCTTCAAGAATGTAAAAGGCCGTGGATCCGAATTCACCCTCGCGGCAGATGACATCGCCCTTTCGGAAACGACGTTGGACGATAGCACCGCGATTGAGTTCCAGGAAGGTGCCCGACACGCCTGCGAATACAGGTAATTTGTGCAACTGTCCGGCGGAAAGTGCTTGCGCGGAGGTGCCCGCGGAAAGCTCCGTACCGACGACCGATTTATTTGTGAGCGCCCCGGTGGGACAAGAAACCATGCACTCCCCGCAGGAGATGCAGGTGGAATCGCCCATCGGCGAGTTGAGATCGAAGGCGATCCCGGCGGAATAGCCTTTGCCCATGCGACCGAGAACGAAGTTGCTTTTGATTTCATCGCAACCACGGATGCAGCGATCGCAGAGAATGCAGGCGTCATAATCGACAGCGATGGCAAGGGAAGAGTCATCCCCTCCACGCGAGACGGTGCGGCGCGCAAAACGGGAAGTGCCGACTCCAGCGACCTTGGCCAAGGTTTCCAATTCGCAGTCACCGGAATGTGTTTGACGCGCACAGGGGGAGGGATGATCAGCCATCAGCAATTCGAGAAGGGTCTTGCGCGTAGCCAAAACCTTTTCGGAATTAGTGGCAACCTTCATGCCAGGTTCAACAGGACGGACGCATGAAGCGCCGAGCACACGGGCACCGGTGTCGACAAGGCAAAGTCGGCAGACTCCAACCGGAGTCTGGTTCTGCAAATGACAGAGCGTGGGAATGGTTATGCCGTTCAGGCGCGCCGCATCGTACACGGTCGTGCCGGCCGGTACCTGGAGCACTATGCCGTCGATGGTCAATTCAACGAGCGGAGTTGTGTTCGTCGTGCTCATCGTGTAAGAAAAATCCTCATTATGGCGTGATGCCCACTCTCGGTAACTCAGCCATTCGTCCTGCTGAGGAGAAACAGATGCCGCTGGGGCACTGCCCCTTTAACACATGAGCATCGATTTCCGCGCGAAAATGTTTCAGAACAGATTGAATTGGTGCGGGAACGATTTGTCCAAGGCCACAGATAGAAGAGAGGGCCATGGCTTGTGACAATTCCTCAACTAGAGCAAGGTCGGCGCGATATTGAGACTCACTCAAGTTGCCTCGGGTCCAGCGGGAAAGCAAGTCGACCATTTTCTGCGAACCAAGTCGGCAGGGAACGCACTTTCCGCAGGATTCGTTGCGATAAAAGCGGACTGCAGTCAGAGCCATATCGAGCATGCAGGTAGTGTCGTCGCAAACGACGATAGCGCCGGAACCGAGCATCGATCCGGCTTCAGCAAGGGCCTTGAAATCGAGCCGCACATCGACCATGGACGCGGGCAAATAGCCTGAGGACGGACCGGAAGGCGCGAAGGCCTTCAGCGAGCGACCCCCGCGGATGCCGCCCGCATGAACAAGGATGAGTTCGCTCATGGGCGTGCCCATGGGAACTTCGAAAACACCTGGCCGCTTGACGTGACCGCTGACGCCGACGAATTTCAGGCCCCGCGAGCCGTTGGTGCCCGCAGATTTGAACCAATCGACTCCACGAGCCAGAATTTGCGGCACATTCGCGAAAGTCTCTACGTTGTTGATGACCGTGGGCTTCTGCCAGAGGCCTACTTGGCCTGGGAATGGCGGCTTGTTGCGAGGCTCCGCGCGATGGCCTTCGATGGCTTCAATCAACGCGCTCTCTTCTCCGCAGATATAGCCGCCCGGGCTGACGAATACTTCGAGATCGAAATCCAGCTCCGTGCCGAGAATTTTCCTGCCGAGGAGGCCGGCTTTGGTGCAGCGACGCAATTCTTCGCCGAAAATTTCTTCCTGGAGCGGATATTCGTGGCGGATGTAAAGGATGCCACGCGTCGCGCCAGTGATCAGTCCGGCGATAATCATGCCTTCCGCCACCAGGTGTGGCAGATGGCTCAGAATGAAGCGGTCCTTGATAGTGCCCGGTTCGCTTTCATCTGCGTTACAGACGATATATTTCACTGGATCGGCCTGCTTGCGGACGAGGTCCCACTTCATCGCGGTGGGAAAACCCGCGCCACCCATTCCGCGCAACTCCGATTCTTTCAGCGTCGCCAGTATGCCATCCCAGTCGCGTGTGGTAATTAGGCGTCGGAGTACGCCATATTTTTCGCCCTCACCGTACGGATCGGACGCGCAGCTTACGCGAGCCTGAAGCGGATGAACGGCATGTAGTGCTTCTCCGCGAATTGCGCGCCGACTCAACTCTTCGGCCTTCTCGGGCGTAATTTCCGTAAAGATCTCGTCATTGATGGCAATGGCCGGCGGCTGATCGCAACGGCCGAGACAGCTGACATCCTTGATCTGCACATCAGCGGCGCTGGTGGTTGAGAAGCGGCGAAGCAGTTCAGCACGCAACTCGCAGGAACCGTTCAAGTGGCAGCTCATGTCCGCGCAGACGTGGATTTCTGCTTTAGCCGGGGGGGTCAGGTGAAAATGAGGATAGAAACTGGCTACGCTGTGGAGTTGATAGAGCGGAGTTTGCGTGCGTTGAGAAAGTGACTGCAACTCCGCGATAGGCAGATACCCGAAGCGGACTTGGATGGCTCGCAGATCGTCGAAAATCACGTTGGCATGTCTCGGGAAACTACGTCGTGGAAAGTCCTCAGCCGCGGCGCAGTTATTCGTCCCCGCTATTTCCGCACAATCTAAGACGGACTGCTCTGGTTAATTCGGGTCCGTTGTCTTTTCGCGCAATGCCCTCCAAAAGGGGAAGCCTTTTGATTGACTCGCCGTGCGATTGGACGATATAAGCAAAATGAACTTTCAGCATCTTACCGCATGGCGAATCGATACAACCTCTGTTTGTCGCAAATGGCGTTGCTTCTGGCTGCGGCGCTATTGTCTTTCATCCCCCAGCGCTCCTCTGCAACCGATACCCCGGAACCGATCAGATACATCGGACCGGGATCCTGTGCGGCAACCAGCTGTCACGGAAGCGTGAAGCCCGTGGCCGGCAGCCGTATTTTGCAGAATGAATATTCCACATGGATTTTGCAGGACAAGCACAGCCGCGCGTATCAAGCACTGACCGGCGAAGTTGCCGAGCGCATGGCGAAGATTCTGGAACTGGGCGGCAGAGCGGAACAATCTCAGAAGTGCCTGGCATGCCATGCGCTCGCCGTATTGCCAGAGCAACGTGGCCGCGCGTTTGAAAGTGCCGAAGGCGTTTCCTGCGAAAACTGCCATGGTCCCGCTTCGGCTTGGCTCGGCCCGCATACCATAAGAGATTGGCCGCACGAGAAATCCGTGGCGCAAGGCATGTCGGACACGCGAAACCTGATTCACCGCACGGAGAAATGCCTGGAGTGCCACCTTGGAACTGAAGAAAAATCCGTCGATCACGAGATGATCGCGGCAGGACACCCCGATCTCTACTTCGAACTTGATTCCTTTTCCGCGGTGATGCCTCGCCACTGGAAGGTGCCGCGCGAGTCGGCTGCTGGCAAACCTGTTGAAGAGTCCTCCTGGAGCGGAGTGCGCGATTGGAGCACGGGGCAGGCGGTCGAGTTGCGGGCATCCATGGAACGATTGGCTCGCCGCGCAAAGGGTGAACGAGGGGACAAAAAGGATGCCTGGCCCGAGTACGCGGAGTTATCGTGTGTTGCGTGCCATCACGCCCTTGGTCCGGCAAAAGATAGCTGGAGGCAGGAACACGGGTATGCCGGGCGGCGGCCGGGAGACCCTAGCTGGAATGCATCGCGGTATGCAGTGTTTCGCCTGCTGGCGAAACAGGTTGATGCAGCTTCGGCACTGGAATTGGACCGCCAATTACTGGTGGTGTCGACGGAAATGAGCAAACTGAATCCGGATCGGGCAGTGGTGGCAAATGCAGCCTGGTCTGCGGTACCAATTGCGCAGCACTTTGCAGAGCGGCTAGCGACCATGCAATACGATCCAGCGACCACGCTGCACATGATGCAGAGCATCAGCGATAGTGCCGAGCAGATTGCGCTGGCGGATGAACGGGCCGCAGAGCAGGCAGCCATGGCGATGGATTCGCTCTATCTCGTTTACAGCAAAGACACCAAGCCCGCAGACGCTGCCGAGGTACGCGCGGTTATCAACGGACTCTTCCAGCAACTGGAGCTCCCCTCGTCCTATAACGCGGACCAGTTTGCAGCCGCCCTCCGCCGTATCCGCGTCTTGCTGCATTAATTCTCCAAACCAGGTGGGCGCCAACCACGTTACCTGGTGTTGCGTGGCGGAAGAATTGGTGACTGCGCTACACTTTGACTCTCTACACCATCGCTTTTCATGAACAGCTTCGAACATTTTTTTTGTGCCTCTTCCCTGTGGCGGTATCTCAGCCGCCGGCAGGTATTGCCATGGATGCTCTCCGGTTCGCGTCTCGGTGATCACCTTCTGGAAATAGGAGCGGGTTACGGGGCCGCCACCAGCCAGCTACGTGAACGCGTGCAGCGAGTCACTTCGCTCGACTACGATGCGCTCACCCTAAAGGCATTGCGTAGGCGGTACAACGGGGACAACAACGCCGCGGTGTGCGGGGACGCCGCTCGATTGCCTTTTGCCAACCAATCGTTCACTTCCGCCATTGCCATCCTGGTTCTGCATCACCTCAAATCGGTGGAATTGCAGGATCGAGCATTTGCAGAGGCATTTCGCGTCCTGCGCCCCGGTGGAGTTTTCCTGGCTGTCGAGATCAACGACAATTGGATCAACCGCGTCGCTCATATCGGAAGTACGTTCACGCAATTGGTTCCGGGATCTGCCTTTGCGCGACTGACCAAGGCAGGTTTTTCACGCGTATCCGTCGACTTTTCTGCAGCAGGTTTCCGCATCAGCGCGATGCGGCTCAGGGAGGGTGGGGAGGGCATTTCGCAATGAAGAAAGCTGAACTTTAAAGCCGCACTACTCAGGTTGGCCACAATCGGCTGAGTGCGGAAAAGGACAAAATATCCCCTGGTAGAATCTCGCTTATCGGTTGGCGATCGCGGCGCCGAGTTCGCTCCGGGTCTGGATGACTCGGAGGATAGCGTCTCGCGTGACCATGCCCACGATGTTGGCCGCCCCGTCTTCACCATGTCGAACAACCGGCATCTGATTTACGTCCGCAGCCATCAAACGCTCTAGCAACCGCTGCAGAGGTTCTTCGGGCGAAGCCCACAATATTTTTTCGCGCGAAACCATGGCGGCTTGAACGGAGTTCATGTCCCATTCGTCCCGAGGGATGGTGTTCAGTGAGGCGACATTCATAAGGCCGACCAGGCGATCATCGGAGGTGACGATGTGAACGCGCCGGCCGGTTCGCAGCACCTCTCGGCTATATTCATCGAGACTCATATTTCCGGGAATGGTCGGGACTTCATTGCTCATCACGTCCGCTGCAGTCAGTCCCGTGAGCGTTTCGCGAATGGTGACCTGTTGTACGCTGGCGTGCGCAGCGTTCAGCAGGAACCAACCGATCAGAACATACCAGATCCCTTGCCAATCGTGTCTGTCAGGGTTGAAGACAACCCACAAGCCGCGAGCGATCATCGCGTAGGCAATTAGCTTCCCCCCGGCCCCGGCCACAATCGTAGCTTTGCTGTAGTTCTTGGTTACTCCCCAAACGATTGCGCGAAATATCCTGCCTCCATCTAAGGGAAACCCCGGCAGGAGATTAAACGCGGCAAGTAGCCCGTTGGACATGAAAAGATAGGTGGCCACGGCGACCACCATCTGATTGTGCGCGAAAAATAGCGTGGTCAAAAAAAATATGGCGGAGAGGAAGCCACTGGCAATGGGTCCAGCTATCGCGATATTGAATTCCTGCAGGGGCGTGGAAGGTTCACGGGCGATCCGTGCCAACCCTCCAAAGATAAACAGAGTGATTGAAACGACCTTCAATTTGTAGTGCTGGGCAACGACACTGTGAGCTAATTCGTGAATCAGAACGGAACTGAAAAATAGCACGCTCGTGAATATTCCCAAGGTCCAATCTTGTGTGGCGGTCCATTGCGGATGCAGTTGATTGAATTGCGTGGATAGCGCGAAGGAGATGAGGCTGAAGATGATAATCCAGCTGAAGTCGATGTAAATGGGGATTCCGAAAACTCGGCCGATGCGGAAACCCTGAGATTGCGCCATGAACCAACACCCTCCTGAACTGCTCCTTCTAGACTAACTCCGAAATCGACCTGCTCCAAATAGAGCGGGTTCGGTAACGCCAGTCGTCGCGTCTGATTGGACACAACGTGTTGGGGTGCACACGAACTGTTCTTCCTCTGTCTCTGGCAAACCTTTCTTTTTCAGTAAGTTGTGCGTGGCGATCGTCGTGCCAATGATTGCTTCGCATGCCGGAAGATTCTAGGGAGAAACTTCGGCAAGCTAGAAAAGTTGTTCCCAGCCGAGCAAAGGAGAACGCAGATGGACACCCTAATGGGATTCACCGCACTACTAATCACTTCGCTCGTTGCCTTGTTTTCGGCCCTGGCACTGGACTGGC
Source organism: Candidatus Acidiferrales bacterium (assembly GCA_963741165.1). Classification (GTDB taxonomy): domain Bacteria; phylum Acidobacteriota; class Terriglobia; order Acidiferrales; family UBA7541; genus Acidiferrum. The sequence goes on from CAVUHB010000013.1 coordinate 481,263, forward strand.
TGCTCTTGCGCGGGATGTTTTATCTGATGCAGCCGGCCGCCGCACATCGACGCACTCCAGTTTCGGCTATCGAGCGCGGTACGGGGCTGGCGGCGAAGGCGTATGGCCGTCAGAGATAGTCGACTGAACAGATTCCTGGCATGACCAACGGCACGCACAAATCGGAACAGCGAAGGCAAAACCGCGACGGCACCGGGAGTGGAGAAGAAAGGAAAACATCATGTTGGCGTTGAAATTTGTATTGGTGATACTAAGCCTCGGAGCATTCATTACCGCGGCCGGAATTGTGGTCTACGACATTTACAGCGCCCTGCAGCTGAATTGGCTGTTGGCAAGAAGGAGGGAAGAACAGCCAGCGACGGATGTTCCATCCTTAGCCGACGGGGGCGGCCCGTTAGGGCCCGTTCGCTGGAAGCAGGCTCTCCCTTTGGCGTTGGTGGGAGTGGTGCCGCTGCTGTTGGCGCTCAGCATCCTCGTTGTGCCCGACGGTTCAGCGGGAATTCGCGTCAGCCAGTTTTACGGTGTGCGCCCCGGTACGTTGTATCCAGGAGTGCACTGGGTAACAGCGCTGGTCGACAATGTGGTTCTCTACGATACCCGGGAACGGGTGTTTACGACGGCAGCGAACGATGGGGGCAAGAACAAATCGGAAGTACTGATCGTGCAAGCGCGGGAGGGCTTGAACATCGGACTCGCCGTTACGGTACGTTATCGAATCGATCCTTCGAAGCTCGGTAGCATTCACCAAAATTTGCCACAACCGGTAGATGAGCAGGTGGTCGGCCCGGTGGTGTCGTCGACCTACCGGCAACTTTGCCCGGGTTACGAAACGCGCGAAATCTTTGCACTGAAACGGGAAGAGTTACGGGCCAAAGCCGCAGAAGCGATCAAGACACGTCTTGCCGCGGATGGGATTGTGGTGCGCGAGGTGCTCCTGCGAGACATTCAGTTGCCCGCAGAGTATGCGAAGGGGCTGGAAGGACTTTTGCTCAAAGAGCAGGAGAACGAACGCCTGACGACTGAGCAAGATATCAAACTGAAAGAGGTAAAGATCGCCGAACTCGAGGCCGATGCACAAAAAGCCCGCGACATTAAGCAAGCCGAGTCGCAGGCACAAGTACGCGTATTGCAGGCAAAGGCGGAGGCCGATGCCATGCAATATACGCTGCCGTTGAAGGAAAAGCAGATCGAGCAGAGCAAGTTGGAGGCAGCGGCGCGGAAGGAATCGACTCTGCAAAATGCGGAAGCCGCAGCGCAAGCAAAAATCATCGACAGCAAAGCGGAATTAGAACGGCAGAAGAATCTTGCCGACGCAGAGGCCAACCGGATCCGAGTAACCGCGGTTGCTGACGCGGAGCGCATGAAGTACGAAGCTAGCGTGTTGAAGCAGAACCCCATGCTCATCCAGAAAATCATTGCCGAACGTTTGTCGGACAAACTGCAAATCATGATGGTGCCAATGGATGGCAAGAACTTCTTCGCTTCCGATGTGATGCGCTCCGCGTTCTCAAATGGAATAGGGAATAACGGCAACGGCGGTGCCAGTGCATCGCCTGACAGCGATGAAGATTCCGCTGAGCCCGCGCCGGTAGCTCGTGCGACGGCCCAGCGCAAACCGGGCAAGCGCCCATGAAAGGAGAATTTGCAAACTACATCTGGCCAACCGGGCGGTGCCACGCCGCCCGGTCTTGCAATTGGGAAAGGTGTTAGCATCGGAACGGATCAGAGAGGTGGAGTTTGCGTCGACTTGGCGTGTTGGGAGCAGTGCTATTCCTTTTTGCAGGAATTATTTCAGCGGGGCCAATTGCTGAAGATGTAAAAGATGCGCCTTTCACTTGCGAATCGTTGCAAACAGCGAAGGCGAGCGTCTACGGCTTTCATCCGGTTCAGCTGAATGAGACGCAGATCGAAGCAAAGACCAAAGAGATGGAATCGTTCTGGAAACAAGCAACGGCGGCCGGTTCCGAAGGTGTTCGCTGTGTCCGTAGAATGCTTCTTGAAGAAAAGACCGACCACTATTTTCAATTTGACGCGGCCGCATGGCTCTTTCCGCGGGATAAATACCCCGCGACGCTTACACTCATTCGCGATTCCATCGCGCAAGTGGACTTTCAGGAGGCCGATCCGGCCAACTATCTTTCACTGGCACTGGAGCTTGCGCTGGCCGGAGTGGACATCCATACGCTCGCCGCGCGTTTGCTTCGTTACCCCAATGCCGTGGTCCAAATACCCGAGCATGCGTTGAATCTCGATGCGGATACCTCGGCCCTATTTTTGTATGGAAGTATGCCCGCGGCGGCAGCAATCGGGTGGTTGCTGCCGGAATTGCAAGCTCCAGAATTCTTTGTCCGGTCGGCTGCAGCGCGTATTCTGGCCGAGCAAATGACGGAAGAAAGTTATCGGGCGCTGGCACAGTGGGATGGCTTGTCGAAGATCGAAGAAGAATTCCGGCGGAACGATATTCAGGCGGTCATGAAGTATCAGGCTCCCAACGAGGCAGAATTAGCTCATCCAAAATTTCCTCGCCAACAGGTGCTGACAATCATTGCTGGGCTGCCGCATACCCGAAAAGAATTCGACGAACGCATGAGCACCAAGGGCGCTGAATTCGACAAGCAGATGCGCGATAGAAAAGCGACTCAAGAAGAACTGGCCAGGGCAGTGGCAGATGGCGAGCCAATATACGGGATTGCCAATCACCACGCGTTCATCAACAGCGCCATCGCAACGCTGCTGGCGGAAGATTTTGAAACCGTCCGGGAAGCGAGGCGCAAATCGCTTTACGATATTTCGGACGAGAGCCTGGAGGAGTACCTTGCGTTCACGCGGGTGATGATCGGATTGATCAACCGCCTGGATTTGTACAAGCAATATCGGTCGCATTAATCGATCGGAAGCATGACCCGCAGCGGAAATAGGGTCGTGCTATCATCGGCGATTCAGGGGGAAGTGCTTTGGCAAGGGTAGCAAAAACGAACCGGACGATTCGGTTGCGCAAGGCGCAAGCTGTTCGGAACAACTGTCTCCCGGGGTGGCGTCGATGAGTTTCCGGACAAAAATTTTCCTGATCTTCCTAGTCACCGTGCTGGCTTCGGTTTCGCTGGTAGCGTACGGCGTGACGCACTACACACAACAGGCATTTGAAGAGATGGATGCGCAGCGAAGCAGAGCACTGGTGGCTCAATTCAATCAAGAATTCGTGCAACGCGGAGAAACCGTTGTACAGCAGGTAGAAAATATCACGAATGCGGATATTACGCTGCGCATGGCGCTGGACCTCGCGCGCAACGGAGATGCTTCATTATTTGTGCACGACGCGAATGGAGCGGCGCAGGATCACGGACTCGATTTCGTGGAGTTCATCAATGGAGACGGGGCGCTGATTTCTTCTGCGCAATATCCATCCCGCGTAGGTTATAAAAACGATTGGATTACGGCCGCAAAGGATTGGCGCGGATCGAAGGCGTTCCTCAAGAAGGAAGAACTGCCCGACGGCGTGGCACTTTCCATGGCGGCCGTTCGTACTTTGCCGGTGGGCGACAAAATCCTCTATGTGGTCGGCGGTCGCCGGTTAGATCAAAACTTTCTGGCGTCCTTAATCTTGCCTTCCGGAATGCGAGCGCTGCTCTATCGCAACCTGGAACCAACTTTTGTGCCCACGGCGCTTACCGACGCAGGTGGCACCGTGTCGCAGGCAGATCAATTTCAGTCGGTGATCGAGCAGATTCAGAGACAACCCGAGGAGGTTGTAAAGACCATTAATTGGAGTAGCGATCCAGCCACGGCTGAAACGTTTCACGCTATGCCACTGAAGGGCCGAAATGGCGAACTGTTGGGTGTCCTGCTTTTGGGCAGTTCCCGGAAAGAGCTGATCGCGCTGAAGCGCGACATCCTAAAAACCGCGGGACTCGTATCGCTAGTCGCCCTGCTGATCGGTTTGTTGTTGAGTTGGTGGGTGTCCCGCCGGATCACGCGCCCTGTGGAAGAGCTTTCCGACGCGGCACGCGAAGTAGCCACCGGGCGATGGGATACGCAAATCGAAGTGAGGAGTAGTGATGAAATCGGGCAGCTGGCCGCGGCGTTCAATGATATGACGCGGACTCTGGCGGCGCAGAAGGAAAAACTTGTCCAGACGGAACGGGTCGCGGCCTGGAGAGAATTGGCGCGACGCCTGGCGCACGAATTGCGGAACCCTCTCTTTCCGCTGCAAATCACCGTAGAAAACCTACAGCGTGCCCGGCAGTTGGGTCCCGAGCAATTTCAGGAAGTGTTCAGCGAAGGGACTGCCACTTTAAAGGCGGAGCTAGCCAACCTTAATTCGATTGTAGGCCGGTTCAGCGATTTTTCAAAAATGGCAACGCCGCAATTTGTTCGTGTGAATGTAAACGAAGCTCTACGCAATGTGGTGCGCCTGTTCGAACCGCAATTTACCGCAGTGGGGAAACCGGCGATCACGACCGAGTACTTTCTGAGCGAATCTTTACCGGAAATCGATGGCGATCCGGAATTATTGCATCGCGCGTTCCAGAATCTGGTGCTGAATGCCATGGATGCAATGCCTGCTGGCGGCACGTTGACATTGCGAACTGCAGATCGAGGAGAGACTGTCGGAATCGCTGTGGTTGATACGGGGAAGGGTCTGACGCCCGAAGAATGCATGCGCTTGTTCACGCCGTATTACACCACCAAGGTGCAGGGGACGGGACTGGGCCTGGCGATCGTGCAGTCCGTGATCAGTGATCATCACGGAACTATCAGCGTGAGCAGCGAAGAGAACCGCGGTACAACCTTCCAAATTGATCTGCCGAAGCATCAGGCAGGCGTGATCGCCAAGCCAAAGGCACAGGCAGCAGAAAGTTCCACAGAGCAGGCACAGACCGCGGCGGCTACGGATTGATAGGCGCTGCGAAAGGAATTCCGTGCCACGCAAAGCGCACCTGCTGTTGATTGACGACGACCCCAATACATTGGCTTCGCTGGCCCGGGCATTTCGCTTGGCCGGGCACGACGCAACGGTGTGCGACAACGCGTTGCGCGCCGGCGAAATGATCCGCGACGCGCACTTCGATCTGATCCTCTCCGATGTGGTGATGCCGGGAAAAAGCGGGCTGGAACTTCTGGAAGAGCTAAAAAAGGCAGGCGTGCAGACGCCCATCGTACTGATCTCTGGCCAGGCAAACATCGAGATGGCGGTGAAGGCCACGCGGTTGGGCGCTCTTGATTTTCTGGAGAAGCCGCTGAGCACCGACAAGCTTCTGGTTACTGTCGAAAATGCTCTGCGGCTGACCAGGCTGGAAGACGAAAACCGCGAACTGCGGCATCGATTGGGGAAACATGAGTTGGTGGGCAACGGGCCCGCGATGAAGAAACTGGTGGCGCAGATCGATCGTGTTGCAGCCAGCGAGACGCGCGTATGCATTCTGGGGGAAACGGGGACTGGGAAGGAATTGGTGGCTCGCGCGATTCATGAAAAATCTGCCCGGCACGATACCGCGTTTATCACCCTGAATTGCGCCGCTGTTCCCGCAGAATTGATTGAATCCGAATTGTTCGGGCACGAAAAGGGGGCCTTCACCGGCGCAGGTGGGCGCCATCTCGGAAAATTTGAACAAGCAGAGGGCGGAACGCTGTTCCTGGATGAAATTGGAGATATGCCTGTAGCGATGCAGGCTAAACTGTTGCGGGTGCTGGAAGAAGGAGAAGTGGAGCGCGTCGGTGGGGATAAACCGATCAAGGTGAATGTACGCGTGCTGGTGGCGACACACCGTAACCTGGAAGAACTGATCAAGAAAAACGAGTTTCGGCGCGACCTCTTTCATCGAGTGTATGTTTTTCCGCTTGCCTTGCCTCCCTTGCGTGAGAGGCTCGAAGATTTTCCGGAGCTTGTGGCTCATTTTGCCAAGCAAGTGGCCAAGCAAAACGGCTGGAAGGAAAAAGTGTTCTCAGAGCAGGCGATCTCGGAATTGCGGCGTTATTCCTGGCCGGGGAATGTTCGCGAATTGCGGAACATCGTGGAGCGGTTGGTTTTGCTCGCCACCGAGGAAATCATTACGCCCGAGGACGTGCGGCTGGTCTTGCCCGCGAGCGAGTTGAACAGCCCAAGCTCTATCAGGGGCAGAACCGGGGAAGGACAGGGAACTTTGGTAGAGCGCACCGAAGCATTTGAACGCGAACTGTTATTGGATGAAATCCGGCGACAAAACTTTCACATGACAAATGTCGCAAAAGTGCTGGGACTTGAACGAAGTCACCTCTACAAGAAGTGTCAACAATTGAGCATTGATCTGAGCGAACTTCGTAAGCCTGAGTAAGAGAACCCATCGATTGCGACAAGAATCTCCAGTAACCAGCCACTAAAATACAGATAGTAAAGGCGTTATTGACATTTCCGATTTTTCTTGACAGATTACAGATTGCTATATATCTTTTGCATATTGCAATATTCAATTCAGGAGGCTGGCATGAATCTCGGTGACAAGCTTCGCTCCCTCCGCGCCATTGAGGGCTCGCTTCGCGGTCTGGGACGTCCCATGACGCAATCTGAGGTGGTGGAGGCCATGAAGGCGGAAGTCGGCCGTGGGCTCAGCCAGGCGTACCTCTCGCAGATTGAAAGTGGCGCCCGCCCGCACATGACCAATACTTCGCGCGAGTTGCTTGCTAGATTCTTCCGGGTCTATCCAGGCTTTCTGGTGGACGACCCGGCGGGTTACTCTCGCGAATTGCAATCCGAGTTACGCATGGAAGATGCCACCGTGGATTCATGGTTGTATGGCGGAGCGGATCAGTTCGCCGCTGACCCAGAGCTGGAACGGACATTACTGGCGATTGCAGAGGACAGGGATTCCCGCGGTGCATTGTTGCTGCTGGGAGAGATTTTGCGAACGCCAGGACTGGCGGAGCGGCTGAGCGAAGTCCTGCAACCAACGGCCCGGTTGCTCGCAGGGCAGGCGCAGACGAGTTCTATTCAGAACTAAATTTTCACGTACTCAGGGCTGCTACAAAGCGACGGGGTGTCGCGTCTCGAGGTGATGTATGTCCTGGTCTGAGTTCTACCTTCTGTGTTTCCTGGTGGGTTTTTCCCTGAGCGTGATTTCCTTTCTCGCCGGAGCAGGTCATCTGCACCTGCCGTTCAAGATGCACTTCCCATGGCATGGACACGGCGGCGGGCATGCTGGTCATCACGGGGGAACAACGGGAAAAGGCAGCACGCCTCTTTCCTGGTTCAGCGCTACCACCGTAATGGCTTTCCTGGCCTGGTTTGGCGGGACAGGTTACGTCCTAACCAAGAAATCGCACCTGGTCGCGTTTATGAGTCTCAGCCTCGCAATACTCTCCGGATTGTTTGCCGGGTGGCTGATCTTTCGTTTTATGTCCCGGCTCCTGAGAGACGGCACGGGTGAACTGAACGAATGGGACTACCGGCATGAAGGCTCGATTGGCACGGTCAGCATCAGCCTACGGGCCGGGGGCACTGGCGAGGTGATTTTCGAGCAGCACGGTATCCGGCGTAGCGCCGGAGCGCGAAGTGAAGATGGTTGTACGATCGAGAAGGGCAGTGAAGTGGTGATCAGTCGCTACGAAAAAGGCATTGCCTACGTGAAGAAGTGGGATGAGTTTACGGGAGAAAAAACTTAGGGACTGAAGAACGCAGCGACAGTTCCAGTCGACGGAAAGAGGGAGGTCTATATGTCAGAGTTCTCGAATGTATGGATCATCGCCGGTCTGGCGGTGGTGGCGGTGTTGCTCATCATGGGCATAGTGGCCCGGATGTACCGGAAAGCGGGTCCTCACGAAGCCTTAATTGTTTACGGCTTCCGTGGGACACGGATTATCAAAGGTGGCGGAACGATTATCTTCCCGATGGTCGAACAATGCCGCGATCTTTCCCTCGAGTTGATGTCGTTTGACGTCGCGCCACAACAAAGCTTGTATTCGAATCAGGGCGTTGCCGTGACCGTGGAAGCCGTGGCGCAACTCAAAGTGAAGTCGGATCCTGTGTCGATCCGAACAGCTGCGGAGCAGTTCCTGACAAAGCGGCCGGAACAACGCGAAGGGCTGATTCGCCTGGTGATGGAAGGCCATTTGCGCGGCATCATCGGCCAGCTCACGGTGGAACAGATCGTGAAGGAACCAGAAATGGTCGGCGGCCGCATGCGTTCAACCTGCGCAGAGGACATGAGTAAGATGGGGCTCGAGGTCGTGAGTTTCACCTTAAAGGAAGTTCGCGACAAGAATGAGTACATCACCAACATGGGTCGGCCGGACATCGCGCGAATCAAGCGCGACGCGGAAGTTGCCGCCGCCGAAGCCGATCGTGACATCGCCATCAAACGCGCCGAAGCGTCACGCGCCTCGGCCATTGCCAAAGCGCAAGCGGACCAGGAACGTGTAGCGGCGGAAACCGCTTCCATGGCCAAGCAAGCCGAGGCGCAACGCGACCTCGACATCAAGAAAGCCAGCTACCTGGAAACCAGCAAGAAGGCCCAGGCACAAGCTGACAAAGCTTATGAAATCGAAACCAATCGCCAGCAACAGACAGTGGTCACCGAGCTTGTCCGGGTCCAGCAGGTCGAACGCGAAGCCCAGGTAAAAGTCCAGGAAGCCGAAATCGAGCGCGTGCAACGCGAACTAGTGGCCACGGTCTTGAAGCAAGCGGAAGTCGAACGCCAGCGCATCGAAACGCTGGCCAGCGCCGAACGTCAACGCTTGATGACCGAAGCAGAAGGGCGCGCTGCCGCAACGCGCGCCCAGGGCGAAGCCGAAGCGGAGATCATTTTCAAGAAGGGAGAAGCGGAGGCCCGAGCGATGAACGTGAAGGCGGAAGCGTTCCAGGAATACAACCAGGCTGCGGTGTTGGACAAGCTGATTACCGGACTGCCCGAAGTTGTCCGGGCACTTAGCGAACCTCTTAGTAAAGTGGACAAAATTACGGTGGTCTCAACGGGCAACGGCGATGCTGCCGGCGCCTACAAAGTCACCGGCGACGTCACCAAGATTGCCGCACAGGTGCCGGCGTTGTTCGAAGCCCTCTCAGGAATGCAGATGTCCGACCTGCTTGGCAAGGTCCGGCTGATCGGCGACAAGGGGCCAAAACCAGAACAGCCAGCAACAGGTAAGGCTTAACTCTCATTCCGCGGGGCGGGCCAAACAACCCGCCCTGCGCTTTGCGCAACGGGGGATGACCATGAGCTTGATCGTGCAACAGCGGAAAAAAAATCTGTACGGAGCCCTCGCAATTCTGTTGGGAGTGGTGCTGGCGAGTCTGGCTTGGGCACAGATCGTCGGAGCGATTTCGAACTGCTTCTCTTCGTTTTGAGCTATCGAGCTGGACCTCGAGCTTCAAGTGGTACGCAATGAAAGTGGAAAAGAAAGAGAAGGGAGAAAGACAATGGGATTACTGGAACGCGTGGGTACTTTGATACGAGCGAATATCAACGACATGGTTGACAGAGCGGAAGATCCGGAAAAGATGATTAAACAGGTGATTCTGGATATGGAGAACCAGTATCTGCAGGTGAAGACACAAGTGGCGGTCTCCATTGCCGATCAGCACATCCTGGAGAAAAAGCAGCACGAGCAGGAAGCGACCGGAAAGGACTGGATGCGCAAAGCGGAAATCGCGGTGGACAAAGGTCAGGATGATCTGGCGAGATCGGCTCTCGACCGTTACCAGACCTCCCAGCGGCTGGCACTGAGTTTTCAAGAACAGGTGCACGACCAGAAGATGCAGGTGGAAACTTTGAAAAACGCGCTGGTGAAGTTGGAACAGAAGTTAGACGAAGCCAAGTCTAAGAGGGAAGTACTGCTGGCTCGTCATCGTCGCAGCATCGCGATGGACAAAGCTGCCAAAGCACAAGTGGCGATTGGGGATGGGTCTAAGAGTGCCAGCTTCGAACGCCTGAAGGATCGTGTGAATCACACCGAAGCGACCGCGACGGCCGAGATTGAATTGCTCCGTGATGAGGTCACCGACCGGTTGAACCGCTTGGATCGCGACACGGAAGTCGAACGATTGTTGACAGATTTGAAGAACCGTCGCGGTCTGCCCGCCAATACCTAGTCATCGAATCAGTTGGTTAAAAGCAGCCTGCTCAAATCAATTCCCCATCGCACCCCTGTGGGGTAGAATCCGTGGGCGCCTCGCCACCCGACCGAACACCAGGCGGAGGGCGGCGCAGAAGGCCCGCACTGAGGTGCCCCGTGATTCTAACCATCGAGCGCAAGCAGATCGCTCCAGACATCACTGTCCTGGAAATGAACGGACGCATCATTCTTGGGAACAACGCTCGTGACGTGGAATTGAAGCTGGCGGAAGTTCTTCGCGAGAACGCACGGAAGATTATCTTCGATCTTAACGGAGTGTCCATGCTCGACAGCACTGGTGTAGGAATTCTGGTGGTGAGCCAGGCGAAGATCAAGAAAGAAGGTGGCGAATTGCGGATTGCCGGAGCCACGGGCGTCGTAGCCGAAATCCTGCAAATGACCAGCGTCGACAAACTGGTGCACGTTTTCCCGACCGTAGCGGAAGCTGCTGCGAATTTCTAACGATCACTCGGTTGCATGCAAGGCTTTTGGCACTCCGTTCTACAAGCGGAGGGTCAATGGCATCATCGCAATCTGAAGTGCAAAAAAGCAGATGTTGATTCCGGCGGATATCCCGAAAGCCTGTAGACGGCCAATTCCGTCGACCTCCTCAAATACCATCATCCGTACCGCTGTCCAGCCAATTCCAGCTAGCATCATCCCGGCGACAGGGATTAAGACCAGGCAATTCACAAACCAACCCAAAAGTTACGGGCATACCAGTCGAACGAATCTACCGTTTGCCCCGAAAATCAGCTTGGCGATCCGATGGCATAGTCCGAGTTGCACAAGGGTGATGGCAGCCATCAGAATCGCGCCGAATGCCAATCCGAAAACCATGCCCATAGCGCTTGTCGCCGGCGGAGCATTCGCGGGCTGCAATCGCATTACGGGGTATGACTGAACGATCAAAATCACAAGGACGGATGCCAGCCAAAAGAGCCATCCGAAAATTGTGGCCCTAGAGTCCTTGGAATTCCTGCGAATCGCCGCATCGTCCCACCGCGCAATCTTCCATGCCTGCTCCAGGTAGTAGGCCGGCCCCGCGCCGTCGGGTGGAGTCAAAGCAGCCGAAGCAAATTGCTGCGCCTCCGTCGAGCGTGGACCGCCGCAACTGTGCGATAGACCGTACTCCATGCCGCGCAGTTCGCAGATCAAAAGCCCTCCCCCTATGAAATTCTCAGCAATTGACCGGACTCTATCACAACCTAGGATCCGGGCTGAGGATACTACCCGGCTATTCCTATGAAATTGGTCCTTGTGCGAGAATGCTCGCGATGAATCCTTGGTGGCTAGCTGCGCCGACGGTAATAGGGGCAATGGCGGGTGTAACCGCATACGGAGCCGTGCATCGGTCGTCTCAGTTGTTCGGCGCTTCCCTATATAGGACGAACGCGGCGCGAAAACTCGCAATTACCTTCGATGACGGTCCAAATCCGGCGATTACACCCAAACTGCTGGAAATGCTTGAGCGCCACAACGCCAAAGCGACTTTCTTCGTTGTTGGCAGGTATGCGAGAGAATGCCCCAGTTTGTTGAAAGAGATTCAGTCCCGCGGACACATTTTGGGTAATCATACAGACACGCATCCGAATCTGTTTTTTCGCGGTCCGCAGGAGACTCGGCATGAGCTTCATCGTTGCACGGAAGCAATACTCAGTGCGACCTGGGAAGGGCCAAGGTGGTTTCGACCTCCGTTCGGCTATCGCAGCCCATGGCTCGGATATATTGTTCACGATCTGGGAATGCGCATGGTTACCTGGTCGCAGCTGCCGGGAGACTGGCGCCTTAAGCCGGTGGAGTGGTTGACGGAACGGATGCAACCGATAGCCACGAATGCCGAACGGCTCAAAACCCAAAGAGTAGTAACGACAAAGGACGGGGCTGGCGACATTCTGTGCCTGCACGATGGCAGTCATTTGCGCCAGAACGGGGACCGTTCGCGAACATTGGCCGCCCTGGAGTATTGGCTCCCCCGATGGCGCGACCTGGGCCTCGAATTTGTTACAATGAACCAAGCTTTCGGGAAAGAGGTTGAGGCGTAATGGATGAGCGTTCTTTTTATACGGAAAAGGAAGAGACGCGCAAGGTTAAGCTTGTTTGCCCGAGTTGTCGCGGTGAATTTGAAGCTCCAGTGCGCTGGAAAGTTTGCCGCAAGAAAAGAGAATTGCCGCGCGGCGTCAGCGAAGAAGATAGGCGTAAATTTGCAAAGGCTACATCGTTCATGGTCCGACTTGATGATCTGGTAGCCTGCTACAAGTGCCGCAAGCGGTTTGAACTTACCGGTCAATCGACCGTGCTCATTAACGACAATCTCGGCGATCCAGCCGAAGATCCCGAAAATTTCGGCAACCGCTGAGTCCTACAGACATCGCTACCCTGATCCCGGCCCTCAAGCACCGAGAAGGCTCTGTCCTATTGATTGGTGTCCCCTGACAACGGATCGCTGATATCCGATACCGGTTCGCGAGATTGCAAACTTCTCGCCTAGATCTCCGGATATATCTCAAAGAATGCATCAATTGATTTATGGAATAGGTCTTCAATCTCCCCTTCACTTCCTTCGATCAGATGCATGGCAATATGCTCCATCTTGCCATTTTTCAGTACCACCACCGCTTCCTTTACTTCTCCTACATCATCGACGGGCAGCAACCGCATCCCGTAAATCAGTGCCAGCTTAGCCATCCAGATCCTCCCCATTCCCTGTCGTCAAGCAGCCTATCCGGCAGCAACACCTTGCGTCAATTGGTCCGTGAAACAGCCGGCAATTTGACCGCGATTTGAAGTACTGAACACTCACGGGAAATCGAGATGTTGTCCCCTACCGGCCCGCAGTGATTTGGACTATGCTGCCCTGAGGCATCCAAAGCCTCGTGCCGCCGCATCCGAATTGGCACGCAGGAGGTTTTCCGTGACGTCCGCATTCGCTACCCGTTGGATTTTGGTCTCCTTCGCAACTTGTTCCTTTTTTTGCGCCACTATCGCGGCGCAGGTGCCGGAAGGTCCGCAGTCGGACGCACCCCCTCCCGCAGTTCCGGCCGAGCAACCGGCGCCAAGAGCCCAGGAGGCTACCAGTGCTCATGTCATTGTTCCTACAGGAACGCGGATCGGCGTGGTATTGGAAAATGGAATTTCCACCGCGACAGCCAAGCCCGGTGATTCAGTTTACTTTAAGACTTCCTTTCCCATCACCATTAACAACAAGGTTGTAGTGCCGGTTGGAACCTATCTGCGCGGCGAAATCACGGAAACCAAGAGGCCAGGTCACATTAAAGGCAAAGGGGAACTGCGGTTGCGACTGAACACCATGATTCTTCCGAATGGCTACACCGTCGATATGAATGCCGAACCGCACAGCACAGATAGTGGCAGCCAGACCAAGACTGATTCTGAAGGAAAGATCACCGGTCCCGGTGGTAAGGGCGCAGACGCCGCCAAGGTTGCGACAGCGACAGTTGCGGGCGCGGGCATTGGTGCGATCGCGGGGGGTGGCAAAGGCGCGGGTATCGGTGCCGGAGCCGGAGGGGTTGTCGGGCTTGCTGCGGTATTGCTTTCTCGGGGACCCGAGGCGCAGCTTTCCCGGGGTTCTTCCATGGATCTGGTACTTGAACGCGATTTGCAGCTCGATGCCGACCAGATTCATTATTCCAATGTCGGCCAGTCCAGTACTGTGGTCATTCAACAAACGCAGCCGAACTGATTTAATACTGGCCGGCGTGCTCGATTAGCCTTTGCCCAGCAACAAAAAGTAATTCTAGGTGCTCTGGCCTTTGGCAGCCGCCAAAAAGCGCAGGGGGCTGAATCGATCCCAATCCACAGCGACCTTTCCTGTACAAATCCATTCGCGCATGAGTAGTGCAGTGATCGGTGCCAGCAATATCCCGCTGCGGAAATGACCGGTGGCAATGAGCAAGCCAGCAAGATCGGTCGGTCCCAGAATCGGCAAGTGATCCGGCGAGTCTGGCCGCAAGCCCGCCCAGGTTTCTTCAATCCTGGCTTTCTCCAGTCCTGGAACAAGCTTGATCACTTCGCACAGGATTTTCTTCATTCCTGCGGCAGTCACGTCGTGGTCGAACCCGGTGCGCTCAACCGTTGAGCCGGCGATGATTCTTCCGTCATTCCGCGGAACCAGGTAGGTGTGCTCCATCCACAAGGCATGCTGAATTTCCACAGACTCGCACCGCAGCGCGATCATCTGCCCTTTCGCCGGAAAAACTGGTGCATAGGGAGCGACTCCCTCAATGCGGGCGGAAAAACAACCGGCGGCGATGATTGTCCAGTTCGATTCGACGCTGCCATTATCCAGGATCAATCCCTTGCAGCGCCCTTTTTCCTTCCAAAGCGACTTTGCGCCATTTCCTGCAAAAATCTGGACGCCCTTCTGTTGAGCCGCCTTCAGTACGGCATTCATGAAGGCGCGGTTATCCAGCGAAGCTTCATCTGGCCGAAAAATTGCTGCTTCCATCTCGTCCGTCAGTGATGGCTCCATCTCTCGAGCCTGCTGAGCGGTCAGTGCTTCGGCGCGAAGGCCCACTCCATGCTGCAAAGCGATCACCGTGCTGAGTTCTTCCTCGACGTTTCCATCGAGGATGGCATCTAGGGCTCCGTCCTTCCGATACCCCACATCCATTCCAGATAACGCTTCCACTTTCTCGATAAACGCCGGATAAAGTGCCACACTTGCCAGGCTGATGGGTACGAAGGGGATACTCCCCGGATTTTCGGGCGCAGCAGATATCATTCCGGCACTGGCCCAGGACGCTTCGCGGCCCGGTTCATGCGCATCGTATACAGCGACCTTTAATCCCGCTCCCGCAAGTTCCAGGGCGATACACGCGCCGATCAGGCCGCCCCCAGCCACTACCGCATCATAGTTGCTCATATTTCCATTCTAGCCACCGGTCCACTATGCCGATGAGACCGGCGAACCAAGCTAAAGATTGGCCACCAGTTCGTGAGATAGTACCTCGGCCTTCTTCGCCAGGTTCTTGGCCCTCTGCCAATCGCTGTTCTTCATCGCATCACGAGCAGACTCCATGAAGCCACGGATTTTTGAAGCGACATCTTCCTGCGCTGTGTTTAGCTTCTTGCCTTGCGTCTGCGAGAGATTCCATTCCGCGATTTCCAAACTATGCTGCGTTTCGGATTTTGCCGCGTTCGATTGTTCGACCGTAAGATCCGGAATGATAATTGGGTCGGCAGGTTGTTGTACAAGAGCGGGTTCGGTGGGCGTGGTCGGAGCCACCCGCGGTCTTGGAGGCGCTCCCCGCGGCGTACTGAGGCGGGGAGGCGGGGAGATTTCGAAGGCAATGTCAGGAGGCGCCTCGATAGGCCCCGTGGAAGGTGCGGCCGGAATTGCAGGATGTGCTACTGCAAAGGCCGGAGCATGATTTGCGGGCGGCTTTCGTGTGAAGCATCCACTGAAAAAAAGCATGCCAGCGCACAATCCCAGGAGCGTGTAGGTCTGCGGACGGTTGTGGCGACTTCGCTTGTTAACATTCACTATCGGGTGCATACTCACGCGGCCAGGGGCAATTCAATGCGGAACGTCGTGCCGCGGCCAACCTCCGATGTAAAGTCGATGGAACCATTATGGAGTTGTATAATCCGGAACGTACTTGCCAAACCAATCCCGCTTCCACCTGGTCGCGTTGTAAAGAACAACTGAAATACCTTCTGCCGGTTCTCGAGCGGTATACCTTTTCCTGTGTCGCCGACGGTGATCTCCGCCATCTCGCCACGCCGGCTTAGCGTCAATTGTAATTGGCCGCCTTGTGGCATCGCTTCCGCCGCGTTCAGGACCAGATTCAGAACGGCCTGTTTCAGCAAGGCCCGGTCAACGAATGCTTCCGGGACACCGATGGGAATCAGTTGCGCAACCTGGACACTGGCCTTCTGCAATTGTGGACGCGCGATTTCCAGCACTTCGTGTAACACGTCGGCCAGCTGAGTTGGCTCAAGGCGCACTTCCATGGGCCGCGCAAAATCAAGAAACCTCTTGACGACGGCATCCAGCCGATCGATCTCCACATCGAGCACGTGCACGGCTTGCTGCGCCATTCCGTCCGTTTCTGGGGGCAAGGCCTCTTTCAAATTTTCCAGCCACAAACGCATCGAATTCAGAGGGTTTTTCACTTCATGCGCCACGCCCGCCGTGATTCGGCCCACCGCGGCCAACCGTTCGCTGACCTGCAATTGCGTATTGATATTCTCGATGGAGTCCAGGTCGCGCAACGTGACCAGCGCTCCCATGCGCTCTCCAGCTTCCTGAATTTCCTGCACACTTACACTGATGCGCTTTCGCCCCTCTAGGGTTTCTAGCTCTGTTTCGGAAGCGACGTCGTGGAATTCGTCTCCTTCCAGATGCAGCGCATCGTACAACGGATGACCCTGAGGAAAAATGTCAGTCACACGTCGCCCTAGAAAGTTAGAGGCAGGCGCGCCCAAAAACTTCTCCGCGGCTGGACTTACCATCACGGCCCTGGCATCTCGCGTAAACAGCAGTAGTCCATCCTCCAGCCCGGCCATCACCGAATTCATATTCTCGCGCAATGAACTGAAAATCTCATGCACCCCGCGCAATTGCTGTCCTACCTGTGAAATCTTCTGTCGCACCTGTCCCAGTTCGTCGATGTTCCCGCTGCGTTCTTTGGTGTTAGCCGATGGCGCGTCGTATTCGCCTGCCGAGATTCTCTCAAGTTGCGCAAGAATGTCCCGGATCGGCGCCAGCGCTGCCCCGCTGACGACTGCCGCCAAAATAGTGGAAAGTATCAAGGCGAGGGCTACGAGCGTGGTCCAGCGCCGCAATCGCGGCTTGATGTCGTTGAGCAGCAAGGTCGTGGACACGGCGACGCGTACCTCGCCAAATGGGGTGCCGCGAACGTTGAAAGGATAGTCGACCTCATAGACGTGAGCCTGTTCGGCCAGAACGCGAACCTGTCGCACGAAGGGACTCTGAACCAATTGGGCAAATGGCGGCCGCCGCGGCGCCGGCTTTCCCGGCAGCGAAGGATCGCTGGACACCAAAACAATCCCATCACGATCTACGATGGAAATTTCATAAACCGAAGGCGAATCCGTGGCGGACTGTAGCCGCGACGTTAGCCCCTCGCTGATTTCAAACGCCTGCTTTACGTACTCGTGGGTCTCCTGGGGATCGTCAGAGGTGGGGCGAAGTCCTTGCGCTTTGGCGTCGGCCAAAGAATGGCGAGCTGAATCAAAAACTTCGCGCGCCAGTTCGTTCGCACGCTTGTCGGTGTCGTGCATTACCTGTTGCAGAAGTTGTTCGAAAAATACGCTGGAAAGCACGGTGACTGACAACAGTACCAGCCCGGTCATGATCAGCGTAAGTTTTGCGCGCAGCCCAAGCCGCATATTGGCTACGACTCCGTTTCGGCACGCTCGCTGCCATATTCCTTTAGTTTATTGTGCAGGGTCTTGAGGCTCACGCCCAGCAGTTCCGCAGCCCGGGTTTTGTTGTTTCCGGTGGCGGCTAGCGTTTGCAGGATCAACTCGCGCTCCATGGCATCGACGGTTGTGCCGATAGGGAATTTGATGGAGGTAAGATCGTTGGGGCCCTTTGCGGGGACTCGCCCGAACTCTCCGGGCAGGCTCGAACGGCCAATCAGATCCTTTTCAGACATGATTGCCGCGCGTTCCAGCACATTGCGCAGTTCACGAATATTTCCCGGCCAGGTGTGACCCATGAAAATGTCGAGTACTTCGGCGCCAATTCCCCGAACGCTCTTGCCGTGTTTGGTGTTGATGTCGCGCAACATGTATTCCACGAGGGGAGGAATATCGTCCTTGTGCTCGCGCAAGGGCGGCAAGATGGATGTGAAACACATTCAACCGGAAATATAAATCCTGCCGCAATTCACCATTGGCTACGGCTTGCTCGGGATCCTTGTTCGTGGCGGCCAGCACGCGCACATCCACCGGGGTTTCCACTTTACTGCCCAGGCGGCGCACTTTGCGATCTTCCAGTACGCGCAGCAGTTTCGCCTGCGTCGGGGCGGGCATTTCGCCGATTTCGTCGAGCAGCAACGTCCCGCCGTCGGCCAGTTCGAAGCAGCCGATCCGCCGCTCTGCCGCACCTGTGAATGCGCCGCGTTCGTGCCCGAAAATTTCGCTTTCCATCAGCGATTCGGGTATTGCGGAGCAATTGATCGCTACGAACGGGGCCGAGTTGCGCGGCGATAATTTGTGAATGGTACGCGCGACAATTTCTTTGCCCGTGCCAGTCTCTCCGGTAATCAGCACCGAGGCGGAGCTCGGCGCGGCCATTTCGACAATTCGCATTACTTCTTGCATCGGCCTTGATGCGCCGACCAGATCGCCGATGCGCCCGGCTTCGCGCAGTTGCCGCTGCAGCACGGCGAGATTCTTGGCATCGCGTGCCTTACTCAACGCGCGGTCCAGCAAGACCCGCAACACGGGACCCTTTAACGGTTTTTCGATGTACCAGAACGCTCCCGATTCGATGGCAGCCACGACGCGCTCTTCGCTGCCTTTGCCGGTAATGACGATGGCAGGAACATCCAGTAGTTCGTCACCCAATTGTTTCAGCAGGTCGAGACCATTCATGCCCGGCAATTCGACGTCCGCAATCAAGGTATCCGGCTGAAAGGTGGAAAACTTTGCCAAGGCATCTTCTGCGTTGCCAACCCCCAGCACCTCGTAGCCCCAGCGCTGCAACAACTGTTCGTAACCTTTGCGCGCATTGTCTTCGTCTTCGACAATCAGCACACGGTCTTTGTGTTCCCCTGTTTCTACTGTGCGTACGGCCCGTAGTTCATCCGCCATGCGGCTAGCCTCATCTGAACAGATTTCACGATATCGCCTGATTCGTCTTGGTTTTACGACTGTAACAAGCTACCGGCAGGATGCCAAGCAGGGGAGTTCGTTTGCACGAACCGCGAGTCTCAGTTTTGAGGGGCTGCTAATCATCGTTTGGAACGCTAAAGGAGGACCATTGAAGACAGCGGCGAATTACTCTCGCACCAAATAGAGGGCGCGCTCCAGTTCCAATTCGAGCTTGGCCCCCTTCGGCAATTCCAATTCCTGCCCCCGGCCCGTCTCCATCAGGTACGCTTCCAGGGCACCCAGTGCCGCACCCTCTGCGGCTTCCTTCTTATTTTTGTCCTTCACGCCCCGCACCGCACCTGAAGCAGCGCCGGCGGCCGCGGCTTGCGCGGCATCCTTTTGCGTACTACTGCGGCCTTCGATAACTCCTTCCTGCAGTGGCCCGGACCTGATGCTGTGGTCGCCGGGTACCGATACAACTTCGGCCACGATTGGTAGCGCACCGAACCGGGTGTGCAATTCGTCAAACGTGAGCCAAACCTTTGCACGTCCCGTAGTTCCGGCAGGTTCGACGCGACTAATGTGGCCGCGAATTTCTACACCGGAGGGCAGGTAGATGCCACTCCCCGCTTCCAACGGTTCCAACGTGCGTACGCGGAAAGACTGATTCTGGCGAACTTCTTTGGTATTCAAGTCTTGTTCCAACTTCACCAGAAATCGAGTGCCGGGAACGACCGCATAGGTTTCCAGTGGTAGGCCGTGCCGTTGACCGTCGGCAATGCGCTGATCTGTGTTGTGGGCAGGCAACTGTTCCTGACCACCGATCACATCCTCAGAAGGATGAGTAGCCTGTGCCAAAACACCTGGAAGGTACGTCAGAAGGGAAAACACCAGTGCAGCGATAGCCACACAGAGGTGGTCCTCAAATCGGTTAACCATACACAACTCCCTCCTTAGGCAAGTCAGGCGGCCAGCCCAATGCTTCATGAATCTTCGAGGCAAACTATGGCCTGTCAATGCGCCAGCGGGATTAAACCCGGCAGGGGGAATTTAGTTGCGGCGTCGTCAAGAACTAATACCCAGTCCGGTCCATAGGAAGGTGTCCGGAATTCATGCGCTGCGCCACCCTCGATTTCGCCCAAGGGCCGAGCGAAACCGGCGCGCGGGTCGTACCACCATGCCCGCACCCGTTTGGCAGGCAATTTCCCCAGGTCGATGGTGGCCGACTGGTCGTTCAGAGGGAAGTAGATGAACGCGTAGGAGCCGCTTGCGTCGCGCGTGGCTTGGAGATGCACTCCACCCTTGCCCGGATCGCCCACAATTAGGGATTGGTCGGGGACCCGCGAGAAAAAGGGACGCGACTCAATCAGGCTGCGAAGAAAATACATTTGGCGAGCGGCGGGACGATTGAGCGCGTCCACCCAGTCGCGATCGGCGTGATTGATGACGTCGTTACGGCTTCCAGCGAAACCCCAAACAGCGTGGTGACCGTAGGTTACGCCAGCTGCGCCAGCAAAGACCGAACGGTAGGTCTGCTTTCGGACGTCATAATCACGGAAGTATCCGGTCGATGGATCCCAACGCGGCCAAGGATTGTAGGGATGGTCTTCGTAATTTGGTTCCAGATCCATCGTAGGCTTCGCCGGCTGCAAAGCATAGTCCTCAGCGACCCATTCCCAAACAGGGACATCGTGGCCACCCCCGTGGCCGCTTTGCATGCCGTTGAACGATAACCACGGCTCGTTGTGCAGGTAGAACGAAGAAGATTGCCCGCCAGACGGGTGATACCCAAGGATGGGAGGAACGCCGAGACCGTCTGCAAGTCCCGCTGCAATCTCGCGCCAGATCGGAGTCCAGTCCTCGGGCGCATGCTCTTTCCCCGAGACACGCGGCGGCCGGTCGCCTCCCAGTATCCACACCAGATTGGTGTGACCTTTCAATTTCGTCCCCAGGTATTTGGCGTAGGCGTAGGCGACGGGCAAATTGTCATTCCTGAAGATACGCGGACCTTCACCCCAAGGCGCGGTCAATTTGTCGCCCCAGGTGGGCAGCAGCGCAATGTAGAGCCCGAGACTGGCAGCCTCATCGACGATTTCTACCACCCGATTGAAGTACGCTTCGTTGGGTTTCCGCGGATCATTGTTGAGGAACGGCCGCTCGCCGAGTGCACTCGGTCTATTCAGTCCATCCATTTCCGCAAGTACCACAGTTTGTATCACCGTGTAGCCCTGTCGCGCCCGTGTGTGCAGGTAATAGCTGCACTCTTCTCTCGTCGTAGAGTCGATCAATTGCCATGCCGTGTCGCCCAGCCAGAAGAATGGTTTTCCATCCGTCGTCTGCAAATAATGACCAGAGGGATGCACCTGCATCGCGGGCAATGGAACGTGATGCCCTGATTCTTCCGCTGGACTCGTGTGCGAATCAAGACTGGCACTGGGGGCACGATTGTCTTGCGCTTTGACAATGGAACTGGAAGCGACGACTGCAAGAGAACAGGTTACGGTAACTAGTTGCTGGAATCTCAGATGTACCGAGGACATTTCGTGAGGCTCCCCGAGCGAGCAATCGTAGTAACGGAGAGTATCGCACTAATTCTGGGGTGGTGCCGACTCCCGAGGATGGATGCGCATCAGATTTTCAGAAAATCTTTAATTCGTCCGAGGGCTTGCGCGTACATCGCCTCGGTGACACGGCCGGTCTGGGTATTTTGCTGGCTCGGATGGTACACACCGAACAAGCGTGGCAGCTGCTCAGAAAAAGTGACATCCGCTCCGTGGGCGAATCGATAAGCCGCTCGCGATGAGATTTTGCCCTCCGCTTTTAGAAGATCAAGGTACGCATCCCACGCTATTTTCCCCAGTGCCAGGACACCTTTTGGCCGCAAGAGTTTTATTTCTCTCTCGAGATAACCGCGGCAATGCCGTATCTCTGAAGGAAGCGGTTTATTCGCGGGTGGAGCGCATCGCGCCGTTGCTGCAATGTAGGCATGCTCAAGTCGCAGGCCATCGTCGCGGTTCATTGATGTGGGCTGATTAGCGAATCCTGCCTGATACAACGCTTGATACAGGAAATCTCCCGAGCGATCACCAGTGAACATGCGACCGGTACGATTGGCTCCGTGTGCGGCAGGCGCCAATCCGAGGATCAGCAATTTGGCCGCAGGATCGCCAAATCCCGGTACTCCGCGTCCCCAATAAGTCCAGTCGAGAAACATGCGGCGCTTCTCGCGCGCCACTTTTTCGCGATACTTCACCAGGCGCGAGCACTTTCGGCATTCTGCAACTTCGTCGCCCAATATGCGTAGTTGCTCACTGGGATTCGCCATCTCATTTATTGCGAGCGAGAATTTGATTCAGTTCAGCGTAGGGAATTGCACCATCAAACAAGTTCGAATACTGCCCCGTTTCCAACAATTCTTTGCCGATGCGACGCAGCAAACCCAATGCAGCGCGCATCCCGCTCGATCCCGTGCTCGCGCGGGCCACTCCGATCGATTGCAGTTCTTTCGGGTTGGGACAGCCCGGCGAAATCAAAATGTTTAGCGGTCCGTCGACACTATCGACAAGCTTGGCGATTGTTTCCCGATCGGTGACGCCCGGTGCGAACAAACAATCTGCTCCGGCCTTCCGATAGGCCCGCAATCGTTCCACTGTCCGTTCGTATCGCGTTTCAGCGTCCCCGATCCGAAGCAAAAAAATATCGGTGCGGGCATTTAGTACCAGCGGAATACCAAGCGAGGTGGAGGCCCGACGGATTTCCTTTATTTTTACAATTTGCAGCGGCAGTTCCACTTGTGAATTCGCGGCATCGTCCGTCACATCTTCCAGATTCATTCCGACGGCTCCGGCCTGAAGGACCGCCACAGCCGTTTGGGCCATATGCTCTGGCGTGGTGCCGTAGCCGGCTTCCATGTCCGCCGTTACAGGAACGCGCACGGCGGCTGCAATTCTGCGCACAGCTTCCAGCATTTCGTCTCGCGGCACGCGCTGGCCATCTGGATAGCCGAGAACCGCGGCCACACCAGCGCTTGTTGTGGCAATTGCCGGACAACCAAGATCTTCCAGGATTCGCGCGCTCACTACGTCCCAGGCATTCGGCAAAATTAGAATCCCGGGTCCGGAGTGCAACCGCAGGAAAACTTCGGCCTTTTGTTTTTGGGACAGATGGCTCATCCGCAATTCTCCGGGACTAGTGTTCGCTCACACATTTGTTTGAAGTATCTTCAGCACGTCGTTGTGTAGCAGGCCATTGGTGCTGATCAGTTGACCGCGATAGATGGATCGCTCTCCCGTAACAGTGGTGGACTTGCCACCAGCCTCTTCCACAATGATTCCTAATGGTGCCAAGTCCCAAGGTCTCGAAGTCCAGTCGATAGCAGCTTCCACCGAACCTTCCGCCACCAGCATGTGTTGCCAGAATCCGCCCATGGAGCGACTACTGCGTGCGGAATCTGCAAGGAGGCGAATTGCTGCTCGGGCCTTAGGATCTTTGCTGGGCCCAGTACCTGTGGTGAACACCATAGCTTCGTTTAACTGGGCCACGGGTGAAACCTGAATGCGCTGACCATTGCGAAATGCGCCTTCGCCTCGAAAGGCCCACCAGCGTGTGCCTTGGGACAACGCTGGTGCGCTGGCCATGCCTGCGACGATTTCGCTGTTTTCTTCAATGCCCAGCAGGGTTCCAAATGTCGGAATGCCGCGCGAAAATTCCTCCGTGCCATCGATGGGATCAATAATCATGCGCGCGCGTCCGTTGCTTGCAGGTCCTCGGGAACTGTCACCACCCATTTCCTCACCTAAGACATCGAGCGCAAGCCCACTTGCCGCCACCTTGGCGCGAGCCATTTCCTCAACAGCCTTGTCACCTTGTGTCACTGCGCTGCCGTCGTACTTGCGCTCCACCCGCATTTCTGCGCTGCGAAAATAGCGCATAGCGATCTTGTCTGCCTCGTTCACAATTTCTTCAAGCAAAGCTCCATACAGTTTTGCGTAGCCCATTCTTCCATCCTGGTTGGCGCTGTCCCGGAGGCCGGACCTTCCCGGGCATTTGACACTCGCGCGCCTCCTCTCTAGCATACAAAGTTCCTGTCATGACTGCTCATGCCAATCCTCGGACGGTGCTTGACCGCATCATGGAGGCCCGCCGGGCCAGTGTGGATCATCGCAAACGGGTTCTGCCGGAAACCGCCCTGAAATACGGAGTCAAAGCCGCTCCCCCGGTGCGCGATTTTGTAGCCGCACTCTCCGGTGATGCCATCAATGTTCTGGCGGAGTTGAAACCTGCTTCGCCCTCCCGCGGTGTACTCAGAGAGCCATTCGATGCCGTTGGGTTGGCTAAAAATCTGGAAGCAGCCGGGGCTGCAGCACTCTCTGTCCTCACGGAAGAAGATTTCTTCCACGGCTCGCTCAAGAATATGCGCGATGCCCGGAAAAACACGAATCTACCCGTGTTGCGAAAGGATTTTATTTTTGACCCCTGGCAGGTGTGGGAATCGCGTGCAAACGATGCAGACAGTTTTCTGCTGATCGTTGCTGCCCTGGGAGATATTCAATTAAGCGAACTTCTTTCCCTTGGGCGCGAATTAGGCATGGAACCGCTGGTCGAAGTACACAAGCGTGAAGAACTGGATCGCGCACTGGCTGCCGGTGCCCGCCTCATCGGCGTGAATAACCGCGATCTCAAGACTCTCAATGTTCATATGGAAACATCCTACGAACTGATCGCGGAAATTCCAGAGGACCACATCGCCGTCTGTGAATCGGGTTTGCGCAATCACGAGGATTTGCAGAAGCTTCATGCCGCTGGGTTTGACGCTTTCCTCATTGGCGAACACCTGATGCTGTCTGAAGATCCCGGAACAGCGCTCGAGCAGCTACGCAAAGCCTAGTGATAGTGAACAGACGCTTGGCGCCGTCTTTTCCGCTGCTTCCGGTAAGATATTGAATATGGTTCGTGTAAAAATCTGTGGTGTCACCAATTCAGCCGACGCCAAGCTCTGCGCAGAGCTTGGCGCTCACGCGATTGGATTGAATTTCCACCCGGAGAGCCCCCGGTCGATCTCGCCATTCTCGGCACGAAAAATCATCGGCGACCTGCCACCATTCGTCTCCACGGTTGGCATCTTTGTGAATTGGGCCCCGGAGCCTGTGATTGTTCTTTCGCAAGCACTACGGCTAGGTTTTTCGCAGCTCCACGGCGATGAAACGCCGCAGACCGTTGCTGAAATTGCAAAGAAAATCCCAGTTATCAAGGCCCTCCGTGTCGCGAAAGGAGGCCACTCTCCTTCCTTCTCGAAATATCGAGGGGTTTCAGCATTCCTGTTGGACGGAGTTCGCGGTAGCGAATTTGGCGGCACCGGCGAAACGACAGATTGGGAGTTGGCGCGCCAAGCCACTCTTTCTCAACGAGTCATTCTCGCCGGAGGGCTGACGCCGGATAACGTGGCGGAAGCCATTACGAAGGTTTGCCCCTATGCAGTCGATGTGGCCAGTGGCGTGGAATCTCGCCCGGGGCGGAAAGACCACGGCAAACTGCGCGCTTTCTTTCAGGAAGTGAATCGATGCGCTGAGCTTCCTCCAGTTTCCGCCCGTGTGGACCCTTTTATTGGCACCTGGGTGCTTGACCCCGCGACTTTGCACTACGAACATGGACGGCCCGGTCTCCGTGCAACCTACATGGTTGAAGCAATCCCCGGCGGGCTGCAGTTCCATCTCGAAGCGGACGACGCTGAAGGCAAGCGCATTAACGTTAGCTACGGCGGGATACTGGACGGCCGGGAGAATCCCGTTCCCGGAACCAATGCCGTGCTGGCCCTGACTCGCCTCAACGAGAATCTGATTGAAAGTACTCTTAAAAGGGACGGTCAGATCGTAGACCGCTGGACGCGTGAAGTGCTCGCTGACTGCAAAACCATGCGCATCATCCAGTACGTGAACAAGCCGAGCGGCGAAAAGTTCCGAAATACCAGCTTCTATCGACGTACCCAATAGCCAGGTTTGTGACCTCTTTGGGCGGATATGCACTCGGCAAGGTCTATGCGACAATAGTCGTTCCATGGCCACCCAACTCACGATTCCCGCTAACGCTCCGGGACGCTTCGGGCCATACGGAGGACGTTACGTTCCCGAAACGCTGATGGCGCCGCTCTATGAATTGGAGCGAGCCTATGAATGGGCGAAGACCGATCCTGTATTCCAGAGGGAGTTTCAGGACCTGCTGAGAAATTTTGCCGGACGTCCTACCCCTCTGCAATTTGCCGCCGCACTCACGAAGCAGCTTGGCGGACCGCGGATTTACCTGAAGCGCGAGGATCTGCTCCATACTGGCGCTCACAAAATCAACAACGCGATTGGACAGGGTTTGCTCGCGGTAAAGATGGGCAAGCCGCGCATTATTGCGGAAACGGGCGCGGGCCAGCATGGTGTTGCCTCGGCGACTGTGGGCGCGCAGCTTGGCTTGCAATGCGTCGTGTATATGGGCACGGAAGACATGGCGCGGCAAGCCCTCAACGTGGCCCGTATGCGCATGCTGGGCACGGAAGTGATCGGCGTTGAATCAGGAAGCCGTACGTTGAAGGACGCAATCAACGAGGCAATGCGCGATTGGGTGACCAACGTGCGCAGTTCGCATTACCTGCTGGGCTCGGTTCTCGGAGCGCATCCCTACCCGACTATGGTGCGTGATTTTCAATCGGTTATCGGGCGTGAGGCACGCGAGCAAATTCTTGCCGTGGAAAAAAGGCTGCCCACGCACTTGTATGCTTGCGTTGGTGGCGGCTCCAACTCCATTGGTTTGTTTCACGAGTTCTTGAAAGACGCAGCCGTGAAGATGGTCGGTATTGAAGCCGGCGGACGTGGCAATGGACTCGGTGAACATGCCGCCCGTCTGGCTGCTCATCAAGGTTTCACTGGCGCGCGTCCCGGCGTCCTGCAGGGCACCTACACCTATGTTCTACAAAATGAAGATGGACAGATCGCCGCTACACACTCGATTTCTGCTGGGTTGGACTACCCTGCCATCGGTCCGGAACACGCATGGTTAGCCGATCAACATCGTGCTGAGTACGCGGCAGTCTCGGATGAAGCCGCGCTTGAAGCCGCCCAATTGCTGGCGCGCACCGAAGGCATCATTCCCGCACTGGAATCGGCGCATGCCATTGCCGGGCTGATGGAGCGACGCTCGCAGCTCAAGCCGAGCGACCTGGTAATCGTCAATCTGTCTGGCCGCGGCGATAAGGATATGGACACCTACAAACGCCTGCCATAAACCTGGCAAAATTTGATGAGCACTGTGCCCCCAAACTCGACCCGTATCTCGAAAAGATTCGCGGCCTTACGCGCGGTCGGCGAACTAGGGATCGTCGCGTACATCACGGCGGGCGACCCAACGATAGACGCCACGCTGGAATTTGTGCTGGCGATGGCCGAAGCGGGTGCCGATGTAATCGAACTGGGCGTGCCGTTCAGTGATCCTCTGGCCGATGGACCTACCATTCAGCGCGCTTCGGAACGCGCGCTCAAGTCGGGAGCCTCGCTGCTTGGCGTTCTAGAACTGGTAAGGCGAATTCGCAAAACAAGCCAGGTGCCGCTGGTGCTGTTCAGCTATTTCAATCCGATTGTGCAGATGGGCCTGGAGAAATTTGCGTCCGACGCCGCTGCAGCCGGCGCTGATGGCGTGTTGGTTACCGACCTTACGCCGGAAGAATCGGAAGATTACCGAGAGATTTTGCATCGGTATCAGCTGGATACGATATTTCTTGCTGCGCCGACATCGACCGATGAGCGTCTGCAAAAAATTGCCGCTTGCTCTTCAGGATTTCTCTATCTGATCTCGCGCACAGGTGTAACTGGTGCAAAGGATTCCTTGCCCGACGACTTGCCGGCACTATTGCGACGCACGCGCGGTTTTACGCAGCTTCCGGTCGCAGTTGGATTTGGGATTTCGTTGCCCGGCCATGTTTCCGTGCTGGGTGGACTTGCCGACGCCGCGGTGATTGGATCGGCGTTAGTTTCAGAAATCGAGAAGGCTACTTCGACAGTCGCAGCGAGCGCTGCTTTGCGTGAACGTATCGGTAGCCTGAAGGAAGCCGGACGAAGAGGGCTCTCTCGCCGCGAGGCAAGGCCATGAAGCTGTCTGATTGGCGGGACCGCATCGATGAGATCGACAAGAAGCTTGTGGAGCTGCTAAACGAGCGTTCCAGATGTGCACTGGAAATCGGTAGGTTAAAGCAAGAGTCCAACATGCCTCTCTACCAACCCGAGAGAGAAAATGACGTGCTGGCCAACGCGGAAAGCAATAATCGCGGACCTCTTTCAGATGCGGCAATCCGGCGACTGTTCGAACGGATCATTGACGAGGCACGAAGCGCGGAACGCTTGGCGATGCACGGTGATGCCAGCAGTGAAAATTCCAAGAAATGAGTCGCCACTTTTTAGATCACCCCAGTCAACTGGAAATTTAAGGATTGAGGAAGTGCAACCATGGTCATCGTAATGCAAGAAGGAGCGACGGACGAGCAGATTCAGAACGTTATCGATCGAATCGTCTCCAGCGGATTTGACGTCCATCGCTCCACCGGTACTTCACATACCATCCTCGGGGCAGTTGGCGTCCATCGTGATTTTGACCATCGCGACTTCGAACTGCTCGAAGGCGTTCGCGAAGTGGTCCGTGTCACGCAACCGTTTAAGCTGGCCAGCCGGCAATTCAAACCCCACGGAACGATAGTGGATCTCGGACGCGGCGTAACGATTGGCGGCACAGAAGTTGCCGTGGCTGCGGGTCCGTGTTCTGTGGAGTCGCCCGAGCAGATTGACTCCGTTGCCGAATCGATAGCCAAAGCCGGCGCCAAGATCCTGCGAGCCGGCGCATTCAAGCCCCGCACCTCACCCTACGCGTTTCAGGGCCTCGGCGAAAAGGGTCTCGAACTGATTCGCGAAGCCGCCGACAAATACAAACTCTTTGTGGTTAGTGAAGTGATGGATCTTTCGCAAATCCCCATGATGACCGACTACGTCGATATTTTTCAGGTTGGGGCGCGCAACATGCAGAACTATTTCCTGCTGCGCGCGCTGGGTGAAATCCACAAGCCGGTACTGTTAAAACGCGGGATGTCCGCGACAATCGAGGAACTGCTTCTTAGCGCGGAATATATTCTTGCTGGTGGAAATTTCGACGTGATCCTGTGCGAACGCGGCATCCGCACGTTTGAGACTTACACCCGCAACACGCTCGACATTGCTGCCATCCCCGTGATTAAAGCACTCTCACACCTCCCGATCCTCGCCGATCCATCCCACGGCACCGGGCGGAGGGATAAAGTGCCGCCAATGGCGCGCGCTGCCGTAGCTGCCGGTGCCGATGGGCTTTTGATCGAAGTTCACAACGATCCGGACCACGCACTTTCCGATGGCGCGCAGTCCCTCGATCCAATACATTTCGGGCGGCTCATGGCGGAGATACGAATTATTGCTCCCGCGGTAGGCCGCACGATTGCCTGACCGCAGGACTCGATTCACAATCGTTGCATTGATCTGTCGACGTCCCAAAACGCCATCCCCTTGTGTTTGCAGCCGCAAAAGCTGATAACGTATATCCTCTTATGGCTCATCTGATCCAGCGCGCAACGGTTCTTGGCACCGGCCTGATCGGCGGTTCCTTCGCGCTTGCTTTGCGCAAATTTACTCCGGATATCGAAGTCTCCGGCTGGGATCGCTCGGACGTCGCCCGCACTGCGCAATCCCGCGGAGCAATTCACTACGCTTTTTCGGGCGATCTTGCCCCTGCAATCAGCAACGCCGACCTGATCTATATCGCGCTTCCCATCGGCGCCACAATTGACCTTTTTCCGGAAATCGCGCGGCAATCCAATCCGGGTGCCCTGGTCACCGACGCCTGCAGCACCAAACTACGAATTGTCCAGGCTGCCGCGGAAGTGTTTCATCCCGACGCCGGTCCGCTGTTCCTCGGCGGCCACCCCATGGCGGGGCGAGAACTCTCTGGCATCGCCCAAGCGGACGCCGACCTGTTTCAGAACGCGACCTATGCGTTGACCGGAATTTCCGAGGAGGCGCATGAGCCGCGTATAGGAGCGTTCGTAAAGATTCTGGAAAAGCTAGGCGCGAGGCCTCTCTGGTTAGGAGCGCAGCAACACGACTACGCTGTTGGCATGGCTTCGCATCTGCCGCAACTTGCCGCTGTTGCCCTGGGTTCGTTCCTTTACGACCATCTTGACGAAAATGGATTGCCGATCACGCTTGCTGGACCAGGACTGCGCGATTCGCTGAGGCTGGCCGGCAGTCCTTATGCCACCTGGCGCGATATTGTGCTCACAAACAGGGAAGTACTCTCCGCAGCGCTTGATCTTTACGCGCGCAAACTAGATGAACTCCGCGAACGGCTGGCTTCGCGAGACCTTGAAGCGGATTTCGACGCCGCCAACGAACTCTACAAACTACTCCGCAGCCTCTGACCACTGATTGGCGAAACTACTTTGCTGCTTCAGGTTCCTCCTTCAAATAAGCCGGGCTAAGCGTCCCTTTCTTCTTGGCAATATCGATCAGCGTTGGATAAAACTGCACAAACGTGGTGTCTACCGCGGCATGTTGCTCGTGGCAGGAGTAACAGGTCATTTCTTTCATGAACATTTTGGCAGGTTCATCTCCGTCGAATCCGAAGAACGCCCACTTGCCCTCGAAGCGGGCTTCGTCTTTAACGTGCACCTCCCGCCCCATTAGCTCGGTGGTCTGATAGTGCCCGGCCTTGTTAATCGCAGACTTGCTGCCGGCGCCGCGAATCTCCAGAACCAGCATGGTCTTGTCCGGCCATGTCCCGGTCGCCACAAACACCCGATACGCTTCCGGATTGACGAAAACATTGTCGAACATGGAGTGACCCATCGCAGCTTCCGGCCTGTAGTTCATGTCGATGCCTGTGCTGAGGTACACCCACTCACGATAGTGTTCGGGGAACATCAAGCGGCCGTCAGGCGTATAGCTGGGGGCGTTGGGCCTCATATCCTTGCCTGAATTTCCCTGGGGAGTCCGAGCACCCCAGAGCAGCATTGTGGCTGCGATGCCAACGAGCATGCCAATTCTGATCATTGCCAACCCTCCTGCGGAGATCCCTCCACTGAGCCACTACCCTAACGAATTCGCGAGCGGGCCGTCTAGAACAAAGACAACCTCGCCCTGTGATGGGGGAGCTAAGGCACCATGTCCGATTCGCACTCCGTCTTGACTGCTGGCAAACCCTTGAGCGGCGGCCATTTCTATGGAACTGTGCGGGCGAGAGTGGAAAACTCGGGTGCGCTTTTTACCGATCTCTGGCATTCGATTCCGCGACGCTTACCCTGCCACGCTCACGAACTTCCGTTCTTTGGATTGTTGCTCGCCGGGCAGTACGGAGAACGCTACGGCCGGCAAAGCAAGCAGTTTGCGCCGTTCTCGATCATGTATCGCCCTGCGGGGATCCCCCACCAAGATGAAATCGGGCCGCTCGGAGTGCGATTTTTTCACATTGAATTGCGCTCTGAATGGAAAGCACGCATTGCAGAGTTGTCGGCCGACTTGGATGCAGCGAGCGAAGACGAACGCGGCGGGCGCATGGTGTGGCTAGGCCTGAAGCTTTTACAGGAAACTTTTGGCGAGGCCAAGCCGGACCAACTTTGCGTGGAGAGCTTGTTGGCAGAAACCGTCGCACTCGCTGCCCGGGTGCCTGTCGAGGAGGAACGGCAGCCGCCAGCATGGCTTGGGAGAATCCTTGAAAAATTGCAGGCCGAACATTGCGACCGCCTCACACTCGACCAGTTGAGCCGGGTAGCCCGGGTTCATCCTGTGCATCTGTCGCGAGTCTTTCGCCGCTTTCAAAGAGAGGGAATTGGCGAATATGTCCACCGGTTGCGGGCACGCACCGCCTGCACTCATTTGCTCAATCCCGAGCTGCCGCTCACCGAGATCAGCCTCGCCACCGGATTTTCCGATCAGAGCCACTTTACCCGGGTTTTCAAAAAAATAACCGGTATGACGCCAAACGCATTCCGCGCGACGCTTCGACCATTCCCAGAAGCGCCGACTTGTGCTTGGAAATCTCTTCAAAACGTTCAGCGATAGAGATTTGCTAATTTGATTTCGAGCTCGCGCAGCATATAGACGTCTTCCCGGTTATAGGCCAGCAATTCAGATCGCAGCTTTTCATCGCCCGTTCGCAGGTACGTTCGATAGGCTTCCATGGCCCAAGCCCCTTCCCGGTCGGGATATTTCCGCTTAAGGCCCAGCTTTTGCTCCACTTTCTTCAGTCCCCCGTACAGATTGTGCTTCCAGCATTCGGGACAGAGATCGACATGCGGATATTCCTCGTCAAGAACGATACCCAATTGCGCGGCGATCACCGGGAAATCGAACCCTACCTTTTTCTTAAGTGAATCCGGAATGGAGCGCCCGTTATAGGTGACGATTTTTGTGGCTCCTTCGAGAGCCTGCAGCAGCGTTTCTTTCGAAATCTCTCTATCGAACAGTTGCACGAAGACATCCTGCGGACCGTCCAATAACCGGATTCCGAGCACGGTGAGCAAGTGGTTTTTGGAGTCGCGGAAAAACCGGTCTTCGTTGCTTGTGAATGGCCCAACGTAATTCGTTTCGATGTCGAGATAGGCGGTCTTCAAAGAAGCTTCTCCGGCCGAGATTTCACTCCTCCACTCAGATTGGAATTGCAGTGCATAAGCGACGGTACCACTGCCAACCTAAGTTGCTCAAGACTACAGTCACTAGGTTTATTGAGTTGAGGATTTCTATGCCCGCAAACTCGCAATTTTGTTTTGTCCGCCGACGGGGTAAACTCTCCACGAACTCTCTAGCAGTGCGGAGCGCCCCAAGAATGGATAAACGCATTAAATCCGCTGACGAAGCGATTAGCAACCTTCGTGACGGAATGACCATCCTGATGGGAGGATTCGGGCTCTGTGGCATCCCGGAAAATCTGATCGCGGCGTTGCGCCGAAAAGGTAGCAAAGACCTCACGATCGTCAGTAATAACGCGGGTGTTGACGATTTTGGGATCGGCCTGCTGCTGCAGAATCGACAAGTGAGGAAGATGATCTCCACCTACGTCGGCGAAAACAAACTGTTTGAACAACTGGTGCTGAGCGGGGAACTGCAGGTGGAACTGAATCCACAAGGTACACTTGCCGAACGGTTGCGGGCGGGCGGTGCAGGTATTCCCGCCTTTTACACACCGACAGGATACGGCACGATGGTGGCTGAGGGAAAAGAGACACGCGAATTTGATGGACGTGCTTTTGTACTGGAGCGTGCACTTCGCGGCGATTTTGCGTTTATCAAAGCGTGGCGGGGCGACCGCTGGGGAAATCTGGTCTATCGAAAGACCGCACGGAATTTCAATCCGATGATGGCCACGGCCGCTGACTATGTAGTCGCGGAAGTCGAGCATCTGGTCGAAGCCGGTGAACTGGATCCGGACGCGGTGCATACCCCAGGAATTTTTGTGAATTCCATTTTTCAAGGTGAAAAGTACGAAAAGCGCATAGAGAAACGCACCACGCGAATAGCGGAGTTGCGATAGACTCTAGGGCGAATCGGACTCGAAAAACTGACATGCTCGTCGAAACGTCATCAGCACAGGCGGCAACCCTAGCTGTCAAGCGACCGGAGTTCCGCGTTTCTTGGCCGATTGCCGTTTTGGGCTGTCTCTGCTATTTGTTGGTATACCGAGCCCTTAACCACGTACTTCCGATTTTTGTCACTCTGTGTTCAGGGTTGGGAGTCGATCTCCTGCTGCCCACCCGATTCCTCTCCGGCAGATATGGCTGGCTGTGCCCAGTCCTCTCGATGAGCGCGATCGTCTTGACGATTGCGAAAGAATTCGTGCCACTTCACAGTCTCCAGCGCAGATTGGCCAATCTCTATCTGATTTTTGTTGGAGTCGTATTTGCGCCGCTGGTTGTGCTTGCCCTGTATCTGCCTTTGTTTGAACTGATCTACAAACTGAGCTCTGGGCGCTAATCTCACGTAATGGATTTTTATTCAACGATGCTCACCGAAGCGCAAAAACGGGAACGGATCGCACGGCGAATCGCACTGGAATTGTGCGATGGATACTACGTAAATTTGGGTATTGGTATGCCCACCCTGGTTGCGAATTTCGTGCCGGCAGGGACGGACGTAATTCTTCAATCGGAAAATGGAATGCTGGGAGTCGGCCCCTACCCTTTAGAGAGGGAAGTCGATCCAGACCTGATCAACGCGGGCAAAGAAACGGTTACCGAGTTGCCAGGCACCGGGTATTTTTCATCCGCGGACTCCTTTGCGATGATTCGGGGAGGCCACGTCGATCTCACAGTGCTGGGAGCCCTTCAAGTCGATGAGAAGGGAACGCTCGCAAACTGGGCCATTCCCGGGAAAATGCTCAAGGGCATGGGCGGGGCAATGGATCTCGTCGCGGGGGCAAAGCGCGTATTCATCGCTATGGAACACGCCACACGCGACGGGAAGGCCAAAATCGTCAAGAAATGCTCTTTACCGCTTACCGGTGTGGAGGTGGTCGACCACATCGTCACAGAACTCGCGTTTATCGACGTTACGCCCGAAGGGTTGCTGCTTCGAGAGATCGCTCCTGATACCACGATTGAGCAAGTGCAGAGCCTCACGGAACCTACTCTGCTGCTTCCACCAGGGGGGCCAACCGCTATTCGCATCTGATCAGTGGACCTGGTGCTGCACCTTGAAAAAACGTCCAGCAAAACGCGCGAAACCAGTTCCTCGAACGGGGGACCGCCGCCGTCCTACGCTTATTCCCATCCGTGAAGAGATGGAACTCTGGTCTGCCAGACTGATGGAAGAATTGCGGCCCTGGCCGGAGGTCACTACCCGTCCCATGTTCGGATTTCTGTCCTTTTATCGCAAACGCATCATTTTTGCTGCACTTTCTACGAGCAGAGGTTTTCGAAGCCCCTCCTCGTTCATGCTCAAGTTCAACCCGTTGCCGTCATCTCTTTTGACGCGGGCACAAAACGATTCTCGTTTGCCTAGAGGTGCGCGCGCTCCTGGCAAAGGCTGGTTTAGTTTTGAGCTAACTTCGGAGGACGACATTCGCGACGCGCTCTTCTGGCTGAGTAAGGCGTATGACGCAGTTGGGAAGTGAGCGTTGAAAATGAGCCGTTTCTCCTTAGTCACTCTTCCTCAAACGGCGATCCAAGCTCACCTCCTGTGCGTTAAACTTACAGTGGAACAGCTACAGGCCAGCTATGAACCCAAACTCCGTCGTGATCGTCAGCCTTCATTCGCCCAAGGAAAAAGTGTGGGGCATCCTGCTGGAGATCAATACCAGCGGAGTGACCATTCGTGGTATTGACCTCAACTCCTTCGATCACTTCGTGCGTCAATTGAATGAGCCTGATGGCGAACGCGTTGGTCTTCCCACCGTGTTTTTCCCCATGACGCGCGTGGAGCGCATCTCGTTGGACGAGCCTTCCGGTTCGATCCCCTCGATGGGCGACGTTTTTCAGCGCAAATTGGGGCGTTCGCTGACCGAATATCTCGCGCAGTTCGCGTGAACTACGCTATCCTCTAGGAAATGAAAGCCCGCATCTGGACGGTACCGAATCAGATTACGTTTCTGCGTCTCGGTATCCTGCCTTTTTTTCTGATTCTCATTCTGTATGAAGAATACCAATGGGCGTTGCTAGTCCTGGTGATCGCGGCCGGTAGCGATGCAGTGGATGGCCTGCTGGCTCGCACACTGCACCAGAAATCGGCGCTGGGAGCTTACCTCGACCCGATTGCCGACAAATTGCTGCTGTCCTCGTCATTCGTCGTTCTGGCCATGGAAAAGAAACTGCCCTGGTGGCTGACCGTCATGGTGCTAAGTCGCGACGTGCTGATGTTAATCGTGGCTGCCGTGATTCTCCTCATCCAGGGATACAGGCCGTTTCCGCCGAGTCTGCTGGGCAAGGCCACCACTTTTTTGGAGATTGCGTTGGTATTTTTTGCCGTTCTTGGCGCTGCCTACCCCAGCGATCGAGTGAGCTACTACAACCACTATTTAATCTATCTGGTGGCTGTCCTCGTCACTATCTCTGGTTTCCACTATTCGTTTGTCGTGGCCCGCCGCCTCCACGCTTCTTGATCTTTTGGTCTTACTGCGGCAACGGGTCGTGCACGTGAATGAACATCATGACAAACGCCGCTGCGACCACGGCAAAAGCTAGCCAACCAAGCAGGTAGGAGCGCGTACGTTCCTGACCAGCGGCAGGTGCACGGTCTGCGAAAAGTTTCCCCAGAACGAAACCAGTGACGAATCCGCCGAAATGACCCCATCCATCGATTCCAGGAACCAGAAAACCGAACGCAAAGATGGTCACCACCCAGGAGATCAAACGAGAACGCATGGCCTGAATGTGTGCGCCGCTGCGCTTTGTCGTGATTGCAAGCAACAGTCCGATTAAACCGAGGATCGCGCCGCTTGCTCCGACCGAAGGGTGCGAGCCTAAGAAGGTGCTGCAAAGCGAGCCGCCGAGGCCGCAAGCGGTGTAAAGAAACAAGAAACGGGCTGATCCGTATACTTCCTCGACCACGGGGGCAATATCGAGCAGCACAAACATGTTCATACCGATATGTAGCAGGCCACCGTGCAGGTAAGTTCCGAGGACCAGCCTCCACCACCCCCAGCCTGGCCAATCATGAGGAATGTTTTCGCCGAGCTTGTAGAGTTCAACACCGCTCATACCACCCATGAGGCCAAAGCCACCGCCAGCCTTAATCGAACGGATCATGCTTACGCCAAACATCAGAACGTTGGCGATCAACAGCGCCGAAGTGACCGGCGCATGCCCGCCGAAGAATTCGCTTAGTCCCTTGCTCCATGCCGCCAGTCCAAATCGGAGATTGGCACCACACTCGTGGCAGCGCGTTGCGTTCACACCCACCAGCACGCCGCACGCGGGGCAAAGTTGAGGCCGCTTTTCGCCACCACCGCCGAAGAAACCTCCGAACATTCTTTTCAGGCGCTCTTTGCGCATCTGCCACTGATAGGGAAGGGCCAACACTCCTCCTTGCACGCTCTTTTACGCGTTCCTATAATACCGGAATCGCGCCCGATGTTCCGGGGCAAGGATAGACCATGGACAAATTCGAAGAACTCGGCCGGCACCTCGACGAAGAACTCACCCGGCTCCGCAAATATGTGGAAGACGAGGTAGCCCCCTTGACAGAGCGGCGGACCGCCCAATTTCTTCGCGAAGTGTCTGAAAAGCTTGCGGAGCTTTCAAAAAAGCTGGAAGCACGCGTAGCGAATCGCCAGACTTCCAACGCCCAAGAAACTAAACCGTGACCCCGGACCGACTCCGCTTTTTCTCCCTGGTAGTATTGTGTGCCACGCTGGTAGCCGGATGCGCGGCAAAACGACCTGTCGTTGACCATCGCCAGCCAGTTCCCAATACCTCAGAGGCATCCGCCGAGACCGGCTCGCCGGAGGCCTCACGAGTTGGTGCACGTACTACGCCTCCCGCAGCTCCGAGCACCGCGGTCCACCCGAAGCGCTCGAAAACGCCCCTTCCACCGTTGCCCGCAGGCTACACCGAAGAAGGCAAAGCCTCCTGGTATGGCGAACCGTTCAACGGACGCCACGCTTCAAACGGTGAAATCTATGATATGTACAAGTTGACGGCTGCACACCGCACCATGCCGTTTGAGACGATGGTGCGCGTCACCAATCTCAACAATGGAAAATCCACCACCGTCCGGATCACTGATCGCGGGCCATTTGTAGACAACCGCATCATCGATCTTTCTCTGGCAGCCGCGCGTGAAATCGAATCCATCGGACCGGGCGTGGTGCCGGTTCGACTGGAAGTCTTGGGCAATGTCGATGTCACGGCGGGTTTTTTCACCATTCAAGTCGGGGCATTCCGCGATCGCGCCAATGCCGAGCGCTTGCGCGACCGTCTGAGCGCCGCCTATTCGCCAATTTTCATTCAAGCCGTCGAGACCGCAGACGGCACTTTTTTCCGAGTACGCGTTGGAAAAGTCTCCGGTGAAGATGCGGCGCGCGAATATGGTGAGCAACTCCGTGACAAAGAGGGCTTTAAGCCCATGCTTCTCCGTCTCGATGAGGGCGCAAAACCGGGAGCGAATCAATGAGTGAAAACTGCCTGTTCTGTAAAATCGCCGCAAAGCAAATACCCGCGAAACTGGTCTTTGACGACGAAGATGTTTTTGCCTTCGAGGACATCAGCCCGCAAGCGCCCACGCACATCCTCATCTGTCCGCGAAAACATTTCGCGTCGCTGCACGATGCCACGGCCGATGACCAAGCGCTCTTGGGCAAGCTGCAACTGGTGGCCGCCAAGCTGGCAAAAGAACGCAATCTACTTTCGGGCTACCGCACTGTCTTCAATAACGGCAGCAGTGCCGGTCAATCCGTTTTTCATTTGCACCTGCATTTGCTGGGTGGACGTAACTTCCGTTGGCCGCCAGGCTAAGCAATTTCACGAAACAGTCCTTGTACGTGATTGGGTGATCGAGATACGGAAGATAGCTGTCTGGAAAGCAGCGTTGCCAAGAATTAATCGTCCGTCGAGAATTTCCTGGAGGAGAAATGTTCAACGCGATTCGCGTGAGCAAGAATTGCTTGATCCTGAGTCTGGCAATCGCACTGTTATCGCTGCCCCATGGTGTGACTGCTCAGCAAGTAGCGCAGAAAACGGCCGCTGCCAGTGAAGGGACTCTCACGGTGGATCGGATTTACGGCCAACCCAGCCTGAGTGGGCGCCTCAATCGCGGTGTGGCGTGGTCTCCCGATAGCACCCGGCTAAGTTTTTTTGAACTGACAGGAACTGGCAGT
Organism: Candidatus Acidiferrales bacterium; assembly: GCA_963741165.1. Lineage (GTDB taxonomy): Bacteria > Acidobacteriota > Terriglobia > Acidiferrales > UBA7541 > Acidiferrum. The sequence continues at coordinate 520,008 of CAVUHB010000013.1, forward strand.
GAAGCGAAGACAGACCTGGTTTTCATGGATGCTGCCACCGGAAAGCGCACGGTGCTGGTCTCCGCGGAGAAACTGAATTCCGTTCTGCCCAAAACGGAAGGAAACGACTCCCAGGCCACTGGGCTTGCACGTCACGCACCTTCGCAATACCAGTGGGCGCCTTCGGGTGAATCACTGCTATTCGAGACTGCAAATTCACTGGTGTGGTTCGATCTGAAGTCGCAAACTGGCCATGTTCTTGTAAACGGAAAAGCTGAACTTGGTGACCCAAAAATCTCTCCGGATGGCAACTATGTAAGTTTTGTGCGCGATCATAATATTTGGTTGGTTGGCACTGTCGACACAAAGGAACGCCCAATTACCACAGGTGGATCGGAAGAAATCCGCAAAGGCGAACTCGACTGGGTCTATCCCGAAGAGTTGGAAATTACTACGGCGTATTGGTGGTCTCCCGATTCATCGGCCATCGCTTATCTGGAAATGGACGAACGCAAGGTAAGCCAATTTTCACTGCTGGATTTTAGCTCCTACACGGGCGAGGCTGAGGCACAACGCTATCCAGTCGCGGGTGGAAACAATCCGGTGGTACACGTGTTTGTCGCTTCTGTGAATGATGGTGGACCGCGACTGATGGACACGGGCACAGAGACCAACATTTACATCCCGCGCGTGAATTGGTTACCCGATTCGAGGCGTCTCGCAATCCAGCGGCTGAACCGCGAACAGACAGTCCTTGACCTTTTGTATGCCGACGCCGCCACCGGAAAGACCGCCACACTGTTGACCGAAAAAGATCAGTATTGGGTCAACGTTAGCGATGATCTCTACTTCTTCAAGAGTTCCAGCCGCTTTCTCTGGTCCAGTGAGCGCACCGGCTTCCGCCACCTTTATCTCTACGACCTGGGTGGCCAGCAACTAGCCCAGCTAACGAAGGGGGACTGGGAAATAACATCAGTAGATTCCGTGGATGAATCAAAAGGGGCAGTGTATTTCACGGCGACGGAAAAATCTCCTCTCGAGCGTCATCTCTACCGCGTTTCACTCGATGGTACCGGTTTTGCTCGCATTACAAAACAGGATGGCACGCACGCCGTTCATTTTTCGTCGAACTCTGCTTTCTTCGGAGATATTTTCTCGGATTCGATGACGCCGCCCCGGCAGGAAGTTTACCGAGCGGACGGAACCAAAGCGGCGGTTGTGAACGAGAACAACCGCGCCTCTGACCTGGCCCCCTATCATCTCTCTCAGGTGGAGTTTTTCACCGTGCGATCTCATGACGGCATGCTGTTGAATTGCTCGATGATCAAGCCGCCCAATTTCGATCCCACTAAAAAATATCCAGTCCTCGTTTACACCTATGGCGGACCGCACGCTCAGGTGGTGATTAACGGCTGGGAAGGCTCAACCTTCCTCTGGCACCAATTGATGGCCCAGCAAGGCTATATCATTTTTTCGCTCGACAATCGGGGTTCTACGGCGCGCGGCCACGCTTTTGAGACCCCGATTCACTTCCATTTGGGGTCCGTCGAACTTTCCGACCAGCGTGACGGAGTCGCCTGGCTAGAAAAACAACCGTTTGTCGACGCCCATCGTATCGGAATTTGGGGATGGAGTTATGGTGGACAGATGTCGCTTCATGCCATGTTTGAGGCCGGTGATTTATTTAGGGCAGGCTTTGCTGGTGGCCCGGTCACGGACTGGCACTTCTACGACACCATTTACACGGAGCGATATATGGGTCTCTTGCCGGCCAACGAAAAGGAATATGCAGGTTCCTCGCCCATCAAGCATGCAGCTGGCTTGAAAGGCAAGTTGCTGATCGCCCATGGAACGGGTGACGACAACGTGCACTTCTCAAACACACTCTCCTTGATCGATCAGTTGATTAAGGAAGGAAAATACGTCGAGATCATGCCTTTTCCCGGTAGGGGACACGGAGTGAGCGACCCTCCCGCAAGGCGTGTGTTAATGGAACGCGTGACACAATTCTTCCTGGACAATCTCTGAGCTGCAAATGCCCAGGCCGATCTGAACTGATCGGTCTCAGCTTCCTGTAACAAATCCTTTAAAAGGTCTCATCGTGCGTCGAGATCAACATCCTTGATCGGCAAGTCCCAGTGCGCTTCCAAAATCTCAAATCGTCGCTGCTCTTCCTTCTTGTAATTTTCCTGGTCCGGATAAAGCTGCTTGATTAGGGAAGCTGAATCGAAGGAATCGTGCGCGATCGCCGCGTTCTTGTACACGATGGTTACGCGGAAATCCCAGCGGCCATCTTCGGTCGTGTGATAGACCGGCTGCACCATAGAAACGCGAAGCATCCGTCCCATCTCAACCTCTTTTTTCAGGATGGGAAGATGGTTCTTCTTGAACAGTGTTAAAAACTCGTCGGCATGCCCCCATTTTGCCTTGTAGTAATACTCGATCGGGAATGGCTTATCCGCCGCAACTGCGTTGTTCTGTGCGCGGGCGTGCGATGTCACGCCAAGGACCAGGGCAAGGGCGGCGATGAACAAGGCGAAGAGCAATACCGTCCGTACTGGTATCGAGTTACTCATGGGTTAGCCTTTCTTGCTGCCGGGGACGTGGGAATTCTACCCCGAAATTGCCAACGGTGGGAGGCGAGAATTTTGTTCCCCTAATAGGCCGCCCTCGTTAAACGATCTCTGATAGCGGCCCACTCCGGCGTCGTCGGCGGCAATTCCACTGCGATCCAATCAAGTCCCTTGGCATCCATTTCGTGCAAAGATGCGTAGAGCTGCGCTGCATAAAGTTCCGGATGCCCGGACATTTTCCTGATGCAGCTCGCGACGGCTTCTGTTTGCAGGTAGATATACCCACCAGTTCCTTCTGCCGGAAGACGCCCATGGCTCACCAGCAGCACTCGTGTGCGGGGGCTGTAATGTTTCTTGTGTTGCCCGGGTGCCCGCTGCGCCAACTCAGATATTTCCTCCACAACCACCGCGTGCTCCACAAACGCCATGCCCGGTCGCAACACTTCAAGTCCATCTTTCGTGATCGCGACGACGGTCGACTCGATCCCTACATCACACGGACCGCCATCCAGCAGAAATGGTGTTTCTCTCCCAAACGATTCAAAAACATGCTGTGCCGTCGTAGGAGACAGTTGTGTAAACCGATTGGCGCTAGGTGCGGCAATCGGCAAACCCACGGCGCGTAATAACGCGAGAGCTACCGGATGTCGAGGAATCCGTAGACCCACCGTAGGCAAACCCGCTGTCACTTCATCCGGTATGATGGGTTTTTTCGGTACTACCAGCGTCAGCGGCCCCGGCCAATGCTCCCGGGCCAATCGTTCCGCCTCTTCTGGCCATTCAGCAGCCAGCTCGCGTGATTGTTCAATGCTGGCTACATGAACGATCAGCGGACTCGTCGTTGGCCGTCCCTTCAGTGCGTAAATCTTTCCCACTGCGGCGGCGTCAAGCGCATTCGCGCCCAATCCGTAAACCGTTTCCGTAGGGAACACAACCAGTCCCCCGGAACGCAGGATCTCTGCCGCCTTCGAAATCTCTTCTTTTGTAGCCATAAGCGCCACAGCAATTCTGGCAGATTGCGAGGTCTTGTGCTCACGCAAGGCTTTAGTTACCGTTAGCGGCGCTCTTCGCCCGGACCAGTATGAAACTCATCGTGGTGTTGCCGACGTTCTCGGAACTGGGGGGGATTCGGCTTCCATCCAGCCAGATTTACCCGCTTTTGGCTCCCCCAAGGCTACCTTACCCGTCGCGGAAGTAACTTTCATTGATCCGGGCGCAGCAACGTAGTACCAACCTGCGGGATGCGTGTGAAGCCCATCTTTTTCGGCTGGTTTTAAAGTGTTCTCGACCACTCGCACTTGTGCATTGTCTACTAGCACCTTGTAGTGATCAGCGGCGACTTTCATCACATCTTGGGCGACTGCCAGACCAGCAAGAGCGCAGAACAGCGCGCCTAGACAAAGCCTAAATTTCATGGAAATACTCCCGGGAACACGCTCCACAATTTCGCGGAGTATTCCTCAAGTGGCTAAGTCTGCCAAGAGTTTTCTTGGGGGTTACTCGTCCTCTGGCTTTTTGGACTATTGTTTCTTGGGAGCAGTTGTGCCCTCCTGCGGCTTCGTTTGCGTCGCGGGAGGAGTCGCTGCCGTAGGGTTGGCGATTTGTTTCACGTGAACTTCCTGACCCTCCTCCAGTGAGTCGGGAGGATTCAGCACGATCCAGTCGTCGGCACTGATGCCGCCAAGTACTTCCAACGTAGTGCCATAGTCCCGCCCAATGACCAATGGGCGCAGGCGAGCTTTCTGGTTGGCATCGATGACGATCGCGCGCAATCCTTCCGAGCGGAACAGCAGGGAATTGACGGGAACCTGTAAACGCTGTCCCGTCGCCTTCACCTGCAGGTGCACCTGCGCAAATCCACCGGGGAGCAATTGACCAGATTTGTTGGGAACGTCGACTTCGGTATTCAAGGTACGCGTCAAGAGATCAATCGATTCCGAGGTTCTCGCCACTTTTCCTTCAAATTTCTGCCCGGGAAACTGCGTCAGTTCCAGAAAAGCTCCAATGCCAGGCCGAATGGAGGAGGCGGAGGATTCCGGAACGTTGACGAAAACGCGGATAGGATCCGTTTGCGCAAGTACGAATAACTGCTGTGCTGTTCCACCGTTGCCAGAATTGACGAGTGTGCCGATATCGACGTTCCGCTTCGTGATTACTCCGCTGAACGGCGCAGAAACGCGCTGGAACGACTTCAGCTCTTGCAGCCTGCGTACATTGGCTTCTGCCGATTGCACAATCGCGCGCTTGGCTGCCAGGTCGCCGGTCGAATTGTCCGCTTCCTGCTTGGAAATTGCATTTGTTTTTAGCAGTTCCACATTCCTGGCAGCGGTGATTTCCGCCAGTTGCTGGTTTGCCTGGGCGGTATTCAAATCGGCATTCGCTTGAGCTAGCTGTTGGTCAACTTCCGGTGTATCAATGTCTGCAAGCGTTTCGCCTTTGGCGACGCGCGAGCCGATATCGTGGTACCACTTTCGCAGATATCCGTTGGTGCGCGCATAAATGGGAGACTCTACATACGCTTGCAACGTGCCAGGAAGAACGAGATTTTCATTCCCGGCTTCTGGCACCGGACGAACGACGGCGACCGTCGGGATGGTAGACGCCTCCGTCTCATTTGCCAAAGCCTGATATTGCGATTTCCGTTGGAACATCAGGAAAACGGCGACAACGAGCAATACACCCGCTATCGCAACAAAAACCACAAAGACACGGCTTTTCTTTGCAGGCTGTGCATCCGGGTCATGGCCTGGATGGTTGGGCAGTTCAGTCATAATGAATGCTTCTCCCTGAACAAAAATCGCGCCCCTTATGTCGTCGCGGTCTGGGCTGCGGCGTTTTGATGTCTCCTACGCTCTAGCCAACCGTGAATGATTGAAAAAACACACGGCACGAAAAAGAGTGTGGCAAGAGTGGCAAACAGCAACCCACCGATCACGGCGCGACCCAGTGGCGCATTCTGTTCTCCACCCTCGCCAAGTCCAATGGCCATGGGGATCATGCCGATCATCATGGCGAGTGCCGTCATAATCACGGGGCGGATGCGCACAAAGCCGGCTTCCAGGGCCGCTTCAAAAGGCGATTTGCCTTCATTCATCTGTTCCCTAGCAAACGATACCATCAAAATGCTGTTCGCCGTTGCCACACCCATACACATGATGGCCCCGGTCAGCGATGGCACGTTCAAAGTCGTATGTGTCAGCAGCAGCATCCAGCAAATTCCCGCCAGCGCACCGGGAAGGGCTGTAATGATGATGAACGGATCAAGCCAGGATTGAAAGTTGACCACAATCAACAAATAAGCCAGGACGATGGCACCGACCAGTCCGATTCCCAAACCGTAAAAAGAACTGGCCATCGTCTGCACCTGTCCGCGGATGACCAGCTTGCTTCCCCTTGGCAGCTCTTTCTCGATTTCCTTGCTTAAGTGAGCAACTTCGGTGGCGACGCTTCCCAAGTCGCGATCATTGACTGAGGCATAGACATTGATCATGGACTGCGCGTCATAGTGCGATATGGAGGCAGGGCGCGCGACAGTCGAAGTGGTAACCAGGTTTCCGAGGATCTGGGGCGTTATGGAATTCTGAGTATTGGTAATCGGGGTGTTTTGCAGCGCTTGCAGCGAATCAATGCGATATTGCGGTGCCTGAACTGCCACGTTGTAACTCACACCATTTTTCGGATCGAGCCAGAAATTTGGGGCGGTCTGGAAGCTGGACGACAGCGAGACCAACACGTTTTGCGCCACATCTCTGGCTTGCAGACCCACGTACTGCGCGCGTGTCCGATCGATGTCCATGAATAGTGTAGGCGCGTCAAATGCCTGTTGCACGTGAACGTCGACGGCTCCAGGGATATGGCGCATCTGATTCGCCAGCTTCTGGGCTGCGTGGTAATTGCCGACCTGATTCTGGCCGGTGATTTGGACATCGATGGGCGCCGGCGTGCCAAAGTTGAGAATCTGCGTGACTATGTCCGCCGGCTGGAAGAAAAACTGAGTCCCGGGAAATTCCTCGGGGAGGTGCTTTCGCAGCATATTGATGTAATCGCTTGTCGATTTGCCGCGCTCCTGTTTGAGTTGCACGAGGATTTCCGCGTCCGAAGTGCCAATCGTGCCGGAATTACTGTAGGTAAGGTTGATGCCCGAATAGGGAAGGCCGATGTTATCGATAACGGTCAGCAGATCTTTTTCCGGAATCGTCCGGCGGATTTCTGCATTCACCAAATCTGCCAACCGGGAAGTTTCCTCAACTCGCAGACCGGTTCGCGCGCGCAGATGGAGTCGAATCTGTCCCGCATCGACCTGTGGAAAGAAATCGCGGCCTAGGAACAAGGTGATGCCGCCGGAAAGTACACAGAACGCCAGGAAACAGATAGAGAAGATTACTGCATTGTCTAGAGCAGCGGACAGCGCGTGGCGATACCCGCGCCGAAATCGCTCAAATGTATGCTCAAATGCCTGCTGGTATCGCCGGAAAAATCCCATTTTCTCGCCGGCGTGCAGATCTGCAATGTATTCATCTTCGGCGCTCAGAAGGTACATCGCCATGGTTGGCACGATCGTGCGCGACCACATGTAGGAAGCCAGCATCGCAAAAATTACCGCTTCCGCCAGGGGAACGAACAGGAATTTGGCAACTCCCGACAAAAAGAACATCGGGATAAACACGATGCAGATGCATAGTGTGGATACGAAGGCCGGGACAGCGATCTGCTGGGCGCCGTCCAGGATGGCCTGCACCGTCTCCTTGCCCATGGCCAGGTTACGATTGATGTTCTCGATTTCTACCGTGGCGTCGTCCACCAGAATGCCGACGGCGAGAGCCAATCCCCCCAAGGTCATAATGTTGATCGTTTCGCCCAGTGCACTCAGGCAAAGCACACTCACCAGGATCGAAAGTGGAATGGAAATCGCGATGATCAGCGTGCTTTTCCAATTGCCAAGGAACAGAAGAATCATGAACGCTGTCAGGCACGCGGCGATCAACGCTTCGCGCAAAACACCCTGAATTGCCGCTCGTACAAAGACGGATTGATCAAAAAAATTCGTGACGTTTAAACCCTCGGGAAACGCCGACTTGTTGTCGATCAACATCTGCTTCACGCGATCGACGATCGAAAGTGTGGAACCGTTCCCCGTTTTGTAAATGCTCATCAGCACGCCGCGTTGTCCGTTGGTCAGCACCACATTGGTTTGCGGAGAGAATCCATCCCGGACGTGAGCGACATCGCGCAGGTAAATGGTCGAACCATTTATCGTTTTCACAGGAATATCGTTTAACTCGTTAACGCTTCGCGGGCTGCCGTTCATTTCTACGTTGTATTCAAGCGAGCCGATTTTTGCCGTGCCGGTCGGCAGAATCAGGTTCTGGGCATTCACGGCAGTTACGATGTCGACCGCTGAAAGATTTTTGGCTTGCAGTGCTGCGAAGTCGATGTCCACAGAAACCAGTCGCTGCTTGCCCCCATAGGGAAAAGGGGTTGCGGCGCCCGGAACGGTAGCCAGTTGCGTACGAATAAAATTGTTTCCGTAGTCGAAAATCTGCTGCTCGCTCATGGTATTGCTGGTCAAGCCGATCTGCAGCACGGGTACGGTCGAAGCCGAATAGATGATGACGAGTGGAGGCGTAGTTCCCGGCGGTAGAAATCGCAAAAAGGTCTGAGAGATGGCCGCGGTTTGTGCCAGAGAGGTTTGAATGTTCGCGCCGGGCTGAAAGAACACCTTGATGACGGCGATGCCACCCAATGATTGCGATTCGACGTGTTCCACGTCGCTGACCAGAGTTTTCACGCCGCGTTCCACGGGGGAAGTGATGCGCTGTTCGATTTCCTGCGGTTGCAAGCCCGTGTAGGTCCATACCAGGCTGATCACAGGTATGTTGATGTCAGGAAAAATATCCGTAGGTGTGCGAAGCAAGACTACCGGCGTTAGCAAAATGATGACCAACGCCATCACGATAAAGGTATAAGGCCGGGCTAGGGCTAAACGAACAATCCACATAACTTGAGTGAGTGACCTTCTATCTGACCATTCGCCAACGGAATGCGAGCAAGCGCAGTTTCAGCATACCCAATAGCTTTAACTATATGACTTTTTATTAGACTCAAAAAGACACACTTTTGGGTACGAGCAAGTTAGGCTTCAAACCCATTGTTATTGCTGATGATCGGCAGCAGTTTTATTAATCGGCTGGTTCTTGTTTTCTACTGCGTCCGGGCGTTCAGCCCGTGTATTTCAAGGAAATTTGTCCGAAATTCTCGATTTGCGAACATACCGCGGCAATGTAACAATAGTAGTATGTCAAAATCTCTAATCTCACTGATGGTTACATTCCTCGCCGCCATCGCTCTGGCTCTGCCAGCATGCGCGCAGGACCCGGCGCCAGCGACCACCACCCAACCTCCTGCGGCGAAACCCGCGCCCAAGACTTCAACGGGACAAGCACCTGCAACTAGCCCGGCTTCCAAGGCACCCGCCGCAAAAGCTCCTGCTTCCAAGACCGGCACGGCTGTGGCGAAGCCCGCACCACTCCCTCTGAAAACGTCGAAAGACAAGGCCAGCTACGCCATCGGCGTGAGCATGGCCAAGGGGATGAAATCACAAGGCGTGGACATCGATCCCGCCATTTTAGCCAGAGGACTGAAAGATGGCCTGGCTGGCAACTCACAACTCACCGACGAGCAGGCGCAGGCGGCTCTGACGGAATTACAGGCAGAAGTGAAGACGAAGCAGGAGGCGAAAGCCAAAATCGTGGGAGATGCAAACAAAAAAGAGGGCGACGTGTTTCTTGCGGCTAACAAATCGAAAGAAGGCGTCGTTACTCTCCCTAGCGGTCTGCAATACAAGGTCTTAAAGGCCGGAACGGGTCCGAAGCCTACGCCTGCCGATACGGTGGAGTGCAACTACAAAGGTACGCTACTCAGTGGCAAGGAATTTGACAGTTCCTACAAGCGTGGTCAACCAGCATCCTTCCCCGTCGGGCAAGTCATCAAGGGGTGGACCGAGGCGCTACAGTTGATGCCAGTAGGTTCCAAATGGGAATTGTTCGTTCCCTCTGATCTGGCCTACGGTCCGCGAGCCGCTGGACCGGACATCTCGCCCAATTCCACTCTGATCTTTGAAGTTGAATTGCTCTCGATCAAGCCGAAGGAAGAAGCACCCAAGGCTGCGGAACCCAAGGCTGAACAACCAAAAGTCGAACAGCCCAAGCCCTGACGGGCAAACAGAGGATGCAAGTTTCTCTGATCCGCTGCAACGGATCTAAGTTTTGCGGCCGCGCGAACTAGAACAAGTCCTGTTCAGGTTTGCCGGCCGCAATCTTATTTGTGGGTCATGGTGAATATGCCGTCCCAGTTCGCGGGCGGTTCATCAAACAGATATTCCTGGCAGCGTTTCCAATACATTCGTGCTGGTCCCTCTTCCGGCCAACGATCCAGGATCGTTTTAAAGGCGCTTTGCGCTTCCGACCACTTCCGTTTTGCATAGAGCGCCCGTGCCGCCGCGAATAGCTCGAAACGTTGCTGGACGTCGGGAAGGATCCCCTCTCTCTGCAATTCTTCAGTGCGCCCGTAGAGCTCGTAGATTGTCACGCCCTGCAGTTTTCCCTTTACCCGGATAACGTCAAGCTCGCGGAAGAGGAATCCACCCGATTTTGCCGCCTGGACGGTAGATTCGTTCGCCAGAATATGTGTCCCGTAGTCCTTGTTCAGCCCTTCCAATCGAGAGGAGAGGTTCACGGCATCACCGAGAGCCGTATAGCCGTAGCGTAATGCCGAGCCCATATTGCCCACACTGGCTACTCCCGAGTTTAAGCCGATCCCTATGTCCAGTTTTGGCTTACCTTCCGCCGCCCAAATTGCTTGCAGCTCGTGAACGCGGCTCATCATGTCTATCGCCGCGTTGCAGGCATCGATAGCATGCCGTTCATCTTCGTAGGGTGCGCCCCAAAACGCCATCACCGCGTCGCCGATATATTTATCTAGCGTGCCGCGGGAATCGAAGACAATTTTCGTCATGTCGGAAAGGTAGCTGTTCAAAAACATTGCCAGTTCCTGTGCATCCAGTTTCTCCGAAATCGTCGTGAAGCCGCGAATGTCGCTGAACATTACGGTGATTTCAGTCTTCCTCGGCTCCACCAATTCCGGATTGAGCAGCAGGCGTCGAATCACTTCCGGACTGAGGTATTGACCGAATGCCGAACGCACCTTTCGTTTTTCTTTTTCTTCCACAAGGGCCCGGTACAGGGAAACGAGTAAGACATTCGCCGTTAAAGTGCCCGCTGGGATAATGAAATTCAGCCACCATCCTCGGTTGAACGCGTAAAAATTTAACGCGCCAAACGGAATCAGCAGCGCCAGGCCAAACCACATAAACCTGGGAGATATCAATGCGAGCGCAATTCCAAGAGGAATTCCAAAGAGGAAGATCAGCAAGACGTCGATCTCGAATTGCTTCTGGCCACGCTGCATGAATCGCTGATTCAGTATGTTGTCGATTACGTTTGCGTGAATCTCCACGCCGGGATAGTTGGTGCCACCATAGGGAGTTGTTTTCAGGTCGCCGATCCCCGTCGCCGTCGCTCCGACAAGCACCAGCTTGTCCTTAAACGTTCCGGCCGGGAACTTACCCTCAACCACGTCCGCCATCGAATTGTGCGGGAAGGTACCCGCTGGTCCCCGGTAGTTAATTGTCTTCATTCCCACGTTGTTGGGAATGATGCGCAGACCAGGGCCGAACTCGATCACTGCCACTCCCGGCTCGCCATATTGAAGAATCAGCTCATTTGCGCCGAGGCGCAGGAAAGAGGAGGTTGCCATCACGTCCAACGACCCGTACAGATCCCAATCCTTCAATTCCTTAGAGCGCCCAAATGGCAGCACCATCGTCGCGCGTCGAACCACACCGTCTTCATCGGGGGGCGCGTTGAAAAAACCGGTCGAGGACGCATTGCCACCCAGCGAATCCGCCAGCCTCGGAATATTCGCCTCCGCACCCTGCGGAATGAGGCTCGTACTTTCATTCCCAAACGCACGAATCAAATTGATGCGGTCACGCTGTCCGATTTCCGGCCGCGAATCCAGCGGGCGAATCTGTGGAAATGAAAAGAAGCTCAATTGCTCGGCATATTTATCAAGGGTAGCGTCATCCATGCCCCGCATGTCGGCATCGGTATACAGGAAATAACTCCCGAGCACCACCGCCCCGAAATTCTTGATGGCCTCGCCGAACTGCTTGTCGGCATCGAATTTCGCGACCAACTCTTTGACTTGATCCTCCAGTTTTTGATCAACGTGTTCGCCGCGTTTTTTCCTGGCCTCCAATTCACCCCAAAGTTCCCGGACCGCCGCACCACTTTGATCGGGCTTGCTGAAGGTGATGTCGAAGGCCACGGTCTTTGCATCATCTTTTTTCAATACGTCTAACATCTTGGCAAAGTTCGATCGCGAAAATGGCCAGCGTCCCAGTACCTCTTGCGAGTGTTGGTCGATATCGACGATTACAATCCGCGAATCGTGTGGAGTCGCCGTGATCGGGCGGTAGGTAAAGCGCATATCCAGGGCATCGAGTTCAAGTCTCTGCAGGAAGGTAAAGATAGGAGTGGGGCGTTCGCCGAGGAATGTGTAGTAATAGACGAGTAGCGCTACTAGAGTGATGCCGACGCTGATTAGAAAAGACGCCCGGTGATCCCACCACGAGGTGAACAGTTCGCGTAGACGGAACGCGCTTCGCTCCTGTCGACCTCCTTCGGGCGGAGTAGGCATCGTAGGAGGAATGCTATTCCCGGAAGATGAAGTTCAATCGGACGCCGCAAACATCAATCAGGTCGCCGTCATTCAACCGGACGGTACCGGTGATGGGAGTGCCGTTTACGGCAGGAACTTTGTCCCCTGTTCCCAGATAATATCCATCGTCTCGCTGGTTAATCTGCGCGGCCATCTTGGGCTTGAACCATCCGCGCAGCCGAACCGTAGCCATCGGCGATTTTCCGATCACGGTAAGCCGGTTCGTCAGGACGTATTCTTTCTGGTTTACTTTCCCGCTCAGGACCACCAGAGTCGGCATCTTTACGCGACCAGGTGAAAACTGCGAACGTTCACCCATGGCGGCGGCCTGTTGCAGCATATCTCGCCGTGCCTTGGTATCGAGCACCATGGTTTCATTAATTTTGGGTGCTGCAGCCTTGCGCCCTGAATCCCACGGAATGGCGGCATCGCCGGTGGCATCCACCTTGATGTTGTGTTTGCCGATCCAAATGGAATCGCCATCATGAAGCGTGGCTCGCTCCACCCGTAGATCATTCACGAATGTGCCGTTCAGACTATCGAGGTCTTCCACCACCAGGCGATTCGCTTCGTAATAAACGCGCGCGTGATAATTGGAGATCGCCAGATTGTCGATCGGAATGTCATTGTCCGGAGAGCGGCCAATGGTTACCGGGCGGCTGCCAATGGGCACTTCCTTCACCAGTTTACTTTCAAACATCAGGCTGAGCTTCGCCATTACGCAAATCCTCCTAGGGAGGCTTAATCTTTCTTCGTCTTGTCGCGTCGCCACCAGGAAAACCAGCTTCGATACTCTTCCTGGAAGCGCACGACGATAACCGTTACGTTGTCCAGTCCACCACGTTCATTTGCCAGATCCACCAGTTTCTGAGCCGCCGTTGCGGGTCTGGTTTCTGCTTGCAAAGTGCCCGCAATCTCCGGCTCGGTCACCATGCGTGTAAGTCCGTCAGAACAAAGCAACAATACATCTCCTGAATAGACGCCGACTTCGTCCACGTCCACTTCCACGTCCGGGTGCGCACCAAGGGCGCGCAGCAGAACGCTTTGCATCTCGCTCTCTTCCGCCTGTTGCGGCGTAATAATGCCCCGGCGCACTTGCTCGGCGACCAACGAGTGATCGCTGGTCAGCTGTTGCAGATTTCCCGTGCGCAGCAGATACGCCCGGCTATCGCCGACATGCGCGACACTTAGCTTTTCCGGGCTTGCCCACACCACTGTAACCGTAGCGCCCATTCCCTTTTGCGCGGGATTTTTCTGTGCCGATTCGAAAATGTTCAAATTGGCCTGGCGTACCGCACTCTGCAGGCGCTTCGTCTTCTCCCCAAAATTGTCAGGAGTACCTCCCAACAAGGTGACGTCGGAATCTTGCTGGTGATCTGAGCAATACTTCACGATTGTGTCGACAGCCATCGCGCTCGCAACCTCGCCATGAGCTTCGCCGCCCATCCCATCGGAGAGTACGTAGAGGTTCAGCGCATCGAGAATCAGATATGAATCCTCGTTGTTGGTTCGCACGCGCCCAACGTCGCTCACACCGCCACTCACGATCTCCACGACCTCTCCTTCCAAGCCTTCCGCGAGCACGCGTGGATCCGCCAGCGTACACACCCCTACCGACAATCTAGACTCCACGCTAGCAGACACCTACTCGCACCGAAAGGCTTTGCACCCAACTGATTACTCGCTGATTAGCCACACTGGCCGGAAGGCCAGTTCGCAAGAATACCCGAATCACAGCAGCCTCAGTGAGAAAATCCGATGCGCTGCGCCTTTCCCTCTGGATGGTCCTATAACCAGGGTGATACCCACGCTTTTAGAGGGGGGAGAACTCCTTTACAATCCCGGTGTGCCTCTACTCTTGCGAATTGCTGAGAAGTGGATTCTTGTCGCGACCCTCTGGTGCGCGGTTCCGCCACTTTGTCTCGCCCAGCAGGTCCCTCTGGCTTCCGGCGCGCGCATTCTTATCCTGCCTCGGAAGTTGGTGACCGGCGAACGAGCCACGCTGGCTGTACTGGATGTCAGTGGCAAACTTACCCCCGGGGTAAACATCACTTTTTCAAACGGGGATAAAGTAACCACCGACGCTACTGGTCGCGCGCTGTTTGTTGCGCCTCTAAGTGTGGGTAACATCTATGGAAGCATCGAAGGTCGTACCGGCAGGGTCGCCAGCACGATAGTCTCGTTGACTTCCATCCCTTCCGCGTCGCTCGAGGTTGTCTCCGCTCCGCGCGTAGCCTCGCTTACCGATCGAATGGAGATTCTAGGCCATGGCTTCTGTGGAGACGCCGACGCCAATCACGTCACAATCGGTGGCATTCCTGCCTTGATATTGGCCGCTTCGCCTGCCTACCTGGCGGTGCTTCCGCCGCCCGAGCTAGACCCCGGTCCCGCTCGGGTTCAGGTCACCTGCGGCCAGAAAAGCTCAGCAGAATTCAGTGTCGTCTTCGTTTCTCTGGAATTGGATGCCAAGACCTCGACGCTGGCTCCCGGTGAGCGTCGCACGTTGTTAGTGCACGTCTCAGGAAGCACCACCAAAATTAATTTGGAGGCGCGAAACCTTGCGCCTGGAGTTGCCGAATTAAAGGGCGGCACCACGGTCCGGGTCTTCTCAAGCGGAGGGAAAGACAATACTGCCGTTTTTGAACTCCAGGGTCTGCAGCGTGGAAATTTTGTTATTTCCATCCGTCTGCTGGCTCCGCAGAGCTTGCCCCACCTGTAATTCAGTCCCCATTCAAAAATTCCTTACGCGCTTTTTTGGGCGGAGATTGGTGGCAGTGCCAGTGTCGCCTGCCCGCCTTCCAGTGCGACTTCTGACGGCTCTGCCCCGCTCAACATGGTGTCGAGCGTATTGGAGGTCTTGTCGAAGCGTTTGTCGGCCTCGTTGTAGCTCAGCTGGGCGTTTTTCAAATGCGTGCCGATTTTCTCAAACGACTCGCTGAACTTGTCAAGCTGTGTTCGCATTCCGCGAAGGTTTTCTGACAACCGCTTGGCATTCTCTTCGATTTGCATGCCGCGCATCCCCATGTCAATCACGCAGAGATGGGCGTAAAGTGTGTTTGGCGAGACCGCGATAATCTTTTTCTCCCGGCAGTACGCGTCCAGCATCACTCCTTTGGAATCTGCACTCATCAGCAGTTCGTAGTAAACCGTTTCACTGGGTACGAACAGCAGTGCATAGTCCAGTGTGCCTTCCTCCGCTACGATATATTTCCGGGCGATGGAGTCCGCATGAGTCTTGACCGCAGCAACAAACGATTTGCGTGCTTCTTCGCCTTCCGAAGCTAGGCGAAGATAGGCATCCAGGGGAAATTTTGAATCAATCGCGACGAGTTTCTTATCCCTAAGGAAAATGACGGCGTCCGCTGCTTCTCCACTCTGAAATCGGTACTGCGTCTGATAGAGCGCGTGCGGAAGCGCATCTTCGAGAAGTCGCTCCAAGGTCACTTCTCCGAAAGATCCCCGCGATTTCGTCCCGCCAAGTATGTTTTCCAGAGTTTGCGCAGTTTGATGCATCTGCTCACCGGCCTGCTGGACCTCGCCGATCTGCTTCTGCATCTGGCTGATCTGTTCGCGTGTGTTCTTGAGCTCGGTCGACATGGCCATCTGCGCTTCAGAGGTGATCTTGCCCGTCACCTCCGCCGAACCTTGCAGTCCCTCCCGGACCGCGGTGGTCACCGCTTCGAGCCGGGAAGCAACGCTTTCGGCGATAGTCTCCAGTTTGGTGGTGCTTTGTGTTTGCGCCGTGGAGAGGCCGAGGAGGTCTCGGCGTAATTCGTTCATTTGGGATTCGAGCTGTTCGTTTTTCTTCTGGTCTTGGGTGTTTTGCACGAGTACCCACACCACCAGCCCGATCAGGACGACGGCGAAGATCGCCGCGGTAATCCACAATACATTCATAGCCTCTCCGATTCTCCTACGGGAAACGGCAAGACCACTTTACCCGCAAGTACCGTGAAAGTGTAGCCGCTGGAGGAAAGAATGCGATCGCGCCAAAAGAAAAAGCCCCTGTTCTAGAGGGGCTTTTCCGATCCAAGAATCCGTGACGCAGTTGGACGAGGGTTACCAGCTCACCTTGAGGGCGAATTGCATTTGTCGGGCATCATAAGCTGCGGAAGGCTGCCCCGCAGAGCAGGTCGCTCCGGCAAATGGGTCGCACAACTGGTTTACCGCCAGGATGTTGGTGTGGTTGAACAGATTGAAGGCGTCTGCGATGAGATCCAGACGCAGCCTCTCTCCGATGTTGATGCCTTTGGCTATCCGCAAATCAAACTGGAAGAAGCTAGGCATTGTAAATTTGTTTCGGCCTAGATCGCCGATGCATCCGAACGGGGGCGTGACGCCAGGCACCGTGTAGGGCTGTTTGCTATTCGTTAGACACGTCTGCGGCAGCCCGAAGGCCACGCCGGGTATGAATGGGGAACTCGTAGCACCGCCGGACTCCGGGCGAATCTGGGATGCACCAAGGTCCAACCGCGAATCTTCGCCAGTGATTACGTTGAATGGACGGCCCGAGGATACATCGATCAGCGGAGCCACGGTCCAGTTGCTCAGGAAGTTCTCAAGGAAGGAATCGCCTGGTTTGTGGGGAGAGGATTGGATCACGCCGCTGGTTACCCAACGATGACGCTGATCATTTACCGAATTGCCCCGCTCAAAATACGGAAAGCGACTGTCGGCTGGCTCCAGCGTCGATTGCAGGTCCGTGCCATCATCGATGGAATGCGACCATGTGTAAGTAGAAAGTAGTTGGAAATGGCGGGAGAATCGCTTCTCAACACTCACCGTCAAGGCGTTGTAATACGAACTGGCGTCGGACTTCTGCGTGTCCACGCTGTTAAAGGGGACAGGCACTCCGAAACCAACCGGATAGCCTGCAAGATGAGCCAGCGCCACAAGGTTTCCGTACCCTGCTGCATTTGGTCCGGCAAAGGAAGGATTGGGGCCAGAGGGACGGAAGTAGTTGAACACCGCTGGGGTGCCAATGTAGCCAACCGGGGCTCCACCGCAAGCCGGGCTTCCCGCATAACCCAATGCCAGAGCACTAGGCGCAATCAAAAACACGCTGGAGTTCGCGCCCGTGCTGATGCAGGAGTTTGCCGCTCCACTTGGAACGGCAACGGTCAAAGGGCTCCCAAATTCGAGTCCGGCAGCCGTTGCATTCGCAAAATTGTTCGTGAGCAAGACAGGATCCGTCGAGTTAATGTCCACGGGGCGGTTCAAATGCAAGCCACGCGTCCACTGGTAACCCGCGCTGAACTTCCAGGTTCCCGCAATCATTCGTTCCACGGTGAGATTTGCCTGCTGTGCGTAGCCATACACAAAGTTCTTGTCCACAGGCAACGTGAAGGGAAGAATCGGCAGCGGGAATCCGACAGTCAGGTAATTCTGGTTGGCAAACAGGGAATTTGCTTGCAGCGGATCGAATCTTTGTTGATCCGGAAGATAGTACATGCTGGGCAGCGCATTCAGCGCGCCTTGAAAGATCGTCGAACCGTTCAGATTGGTGGGCGCGTCCAACCCGTGCAAACAAACTGCCGTGTCCAGGCCGCAAGCCGTCGCGCGGCCCCCCGCAGAGATCAATTGCACCGATCGTCCGCCGTCGGCAGTGACAGAGTCAAACGCAATCGCCAGGAGCGGGTGATCGTAAAACAACCCATAGCCCGCGCGGACGACTGTTTTGCCATCGCCCTTCGGATCCCAAGCGATGCCGATCCGAGGAGCGACGTTATTGCTGTCTCTGGGAATTCCTTCGATTACTCCAAGCGCTTTTTCGGCTGCCGCGTTGACCGACGTAGCCGGCGCGAACAGGGGAGAGACTTCGAAGTCGTAGCGCAAGCCATAGTTCAAAGTCAGCTTGGAGGTGACTCGCCACGAATCCTGTGCGAAGAAGGCAAAGGGAAGATTGTCGAATGGCTGATTGGACTGACCGATACCCTGAATGTAGGTAGTTGGTATGCCCAGACCGTAGGACTGAAAGCCGGTTGTGCCGGGCAGGGCGATAATCCCCGATGGGGTTGCCACGCTGTCTGGCAAACCAAAAGTCGAAGCGGACAGACCGCCAAAATTGGCGACGCCGCCGAAATCCAATTGGAATATTTGGTCCTTCGACGAGCGCAATTGAATGAGATTGATGTCGCCACCGAACTTGAATGTGTGGCGCCCATGCGTCCAGGTGATTCCATCCGTGAACTCGAAGCGCCTTTCGATGCGATCCACCGTCGAGTATGGTTCGCGCCCGAAGTAGGCGTAGCCGGGAATATTTACACCGATATCGCTACCACCCGGAAGATTCGAATAACCGAAGTGCAGACCACGGCGGGCAACTTGGAGTCGAAACTGATTGATCGTGGTGTCGTTCGCAGTTGTGTTGTGCTCAAAGGTAACGTTGAAATCACGCGATTGATTTAAGCCCGTCCGCGATCCCGCGTTTTGCCCAAATACCTGGTTCTGGGAAGTCGACTGAATTCCGGTCACCAGCGAGGGAGACACACCCACACGCAAGAACGAAGAGTTGCGGCTGTTCCAGTTGTGATCCAATCGACCCGACCAAAGACTGGTCTTCTCCATCACCGGAAAATTCCCTCGTATCGAGTTCAACCCTACATACGAACCCGGAAGCGGTACTGCTCCTGCAGCGACAGTTGCGTTATTCAATCCGACGGCCGCAAAGCCACTGCACTGGATGGCATTCACGGTGGTGTCAAAAGGGCAAGATACTGGGAATGGAAATTCTCCGAACAATGGCCCGTTGGGAGTCATCACCGCATTTACCGGCAAAATTGTGCCGCCAGATAACTGCGTGACGAGCGCTCCATAATCAAGTCTGTTGGTTGCCACACTTGAGGCCGATCCCATCAGTACGCCGTAATTGACTCCCAAGCCCTGCAGCGCAGGGACGCCTGAACTCAGCAGGGAATTTACGGCACCCGCCTGATCTGCTGTCAGTTGCACCGGCAAAATTCCTCCCGGCACGCTTGGCACCGGCAGGTTCACGTTCTGCAAACCAAAATTTCCCTCTCCAATGCTGGAGAAACCGGTTTCTTCGCGCTGCGTGTACTCGTAGGAAAAAAAGTAAAACGTCTTGTTTTTCTTGATGGCGCCGCCCAGGGTTGCGCCTGCCTGCACCCTCGTATAAGCCTGTTTGACTGGTACGAGTTCACCTGCGCTATTCACTTCGCCCGAGAAAGGATTTCTTGCCTGGAACGAACTGTTTCGCAAATACCCAAAGACATCGCCGTGAAAATCGTTCGAGCCGCTCTTGGTAACGATGTTCACTACGCCACCCGTCGCCCGGCCATACTCAGGATTGTAATTGCTCAGAATGAGCTGAAATTCCTGAACGGCTTCTTGAGAAACCGTGGAGCGGATACCATTCACGGAATTGTCCACCGCGTCCGCCCCATCCACGCTCACCATGTTGGAACGCCCACGCGCCCCGCTGATGTTCAGACCGCTGTTAGGCGCCGGACCAATCGTAGGAGATACGTCCCGCGTCGTGCGCGAATCAATCAGCGTAAAATTGATGTAATTCCGGCCATTAATCGGTAGGTTGTCGATCTGTTTTTTATCAATTGTGTTCGTGGTTTCCGAAGAAGTGGTCTCGATCGGAGCCGTCTCGGTATTCACAACGATGGTTTGATTCTGTGTCCCGAGCTCCAGCCTGATATTCAGGACGGCCTCCTGCCCGACTTTGACCTGAAGCGAGGGGGTTTCATACGGCGCCAGGTTCGAGCCGCCTTCCGCATGTACCTTATAGTCGCCAGGGACCAAATTCAGGAATGAGTAGCGGCCTTCCTCATCGCTAGTCGCAGTTCGCTCCACGTCGGTGGCCAAATTTGTAACGGTCAGTTTCGTCCCGCGCACCGCCAAACCCTGCGGGTCGGTCACTTGTCCCGACAATTTCGCCGTATTTACTTGAGCAATGGCGCTTCCCGCCACCAACACCACGCACAGTCCTACGAACGCAATCCACCCCAATCTGCGGTGCATTTCTATCCTCCTTGTGGGTCCTGGCCACTCTTCCGCTACCCCTAGCGGCGGCGAGCTTCACCCGCCTTTTCATGGCTATAGCATTGACCTGTATAGTCTGGCTTGTACTTCAATGCACGAGCCTTTGCAACTGTAAACTGTGCTGCTTGCTCGCGATTCTCTAAACCAGGCGTGCGTGTTCAACCCGTTATGGTCTTGCTACCGGGTCTCGCGCCAGCACGCTTCTAGGTTGGGGAAATCTAGAACGAGTGAATTCTTGTCGGCGTCACGATGTCTTCAGAGGTGTTTGTGTACCAGGCGGCGAAGCCGCTCGCGGTCTTCATCCTTCATATGTACAAATTCTACTCCGCCACCGTCTGGCCCGACATTGCGCACCACCGCCGTGAAGTGAATCTTGCGCAGTCCCGAGCGCACTTCTAGTTGAATGGAATCGCCCACGTTTAACCGGTTGGGAGCCTCCAGATAGGCCCCGCCAAGGCTAATCGTCTTAACCCGGGCCATGGAGATGTGCGGTCCCGCAATTTGCGCACGCAATGGGGAATCCAGCGGTATGCGGGCGTATCGGCGTGGTATCACAAAGTTTCCTAAAGCAGGCGCTTGCGATTCAAACGCAGCGCGCGCTCTTGCGGAAGCCGGTCCTTCTTCCATCATCGCCAACGCATCTTCTGCGGCCGCTCGCAAGCCGGCTGGCTCGACAAAGGTGAGCCCCTCCCGCTGCCCTGCCAATTGTCGCAGCAGATCTACCGCTTCGTACGCCCGCAAACGTCCCAAACCTTCAATGGACTTGATGCGCACAAATTGGTCGCGCAAGGTTTCATGTTCACCCGCGGCAATCTCCATGAGCATCGGTACTGCCGTCGCTTCCTGTCCAATGCCAATCTGGTCAATCATCATGGGAACGACCAGTGGGTGCGCGTCTGCTAAGATTGCTGAGAAAACAAAGGCGGTACTCTGTGCCGACGTGGAATTCGTCGGCCGAGCCAGTTCGCTGACCGCTAAATCCTGAAGGTTCCATTCCCAGCTTGCCATTGCACGCGTAAGTCCCCGCAGCAATCGATCCGGGTCCGCTGCCGCCAATAACTTAATCGCAGCGCTAACTCGTTGACGTCGTGCCTCAAACAATCGAGTCTCGAGCACAGTCAACGCGGGTACACCAATGGCTCGAAGCAGGCGTGCCATCGCCGGCACCATTTCTGTGCCACGCGAGTCTGTCAGCAATAGCGTCAAACGGTCGAGCAGTCGGTCCGGGTCGCGCTGCAACAAACGGGGCAACGCCACGTCCAACGCCCGGTTCGCCAGTGCCGCGTCTACCAGCAGCATCCACCGGTCATTGGCTACCAGTCGATGGCCGAGTGCGGTCATGTGCTCGTGCTCGGCGTCTCTGGGAACTCTTTCGAGTCCGATCAAAATATTTTCAAATCCTGCAAAATCGCCTCGTGTTACGGCGATTCGCCCCAGCGTCTCGAGGAAGGAGGCAAGCAGCGCGCTGGTCTCCGGCACGGTTTCCTTGGCCAACGCAGCCATCATTCCGCGGCTCAATTCTTCTGGCAACTGGTTCGGCCACAGAGATTCCAGTAGGGAAGTCAATTCGCTCAATCCAGCGGCAACGGTTCGGCGTGCTGCGAAATCCTCATGCTCAAGCCGTCGCGCATAACTCAATAGAATTGTGCGGGCTTCACGCCGAGGGGCGTCTGCTCCGGTATCGACCAATCCGCGAATCGTTTGTCGAACTGCGGTGATCGGCACGCACCAAATCTCCGGGCCGCGCAAAACTGCAGATTTTTCCCGGGGAGGTAGCTCTTGCCAGAATCGCTCAATAATCTGCTCGCGATACGCGTCGTTTGCCCAGGCTGTGGCAAGGCTAGAGAGATGCTGCGAAGCGTGCGGTCCCTGGTAACCACCAGAATTCACTAGCGCCTCTGCGAACTGATGGAGCATTGGACGCGCCGCAATTGGCGACAGCGCTCCGAGCGCAAATTCCGAACCCATGAACTCCAGAATCAGGCTTTGCGATAAACGTAACAGATAGCCCTGCGGTGTCTCACCTTCTTGCGGGCTGTAGTGGTTCATCGACCCCAATAGCAAACGTACCGTTTCACGGCGTGCGCTTTCCATTGGGGCATGAATCGCTCGCGCGGCTTCCTCCGGAGACAACCCACGCGCCACTTCCATGGGCGGGGTCAATCGCCCAATCAGAACCAACGTCTCTGTAAGCTGTTCGCACTGCGGCGCCCTGATCGGCGCATCGCCGTTCTCTTGTGGCGCATTTCCACCATAGGCGACCAGGGCAGCAATCAGGCTTGCCAGAATGCTATCGACTTTTCGTTCGGTCAACGTATTGACCTGAATCCCTTGCACGCGCTGCTCCCGGAGTTGGCGTGGCCACCAGCTTTGTTCCATGCGCTTGGCCGACTGTTCCGATCTTAACAAGGTCGCTTTGATCAGGCGCGCGAGCGTGTCCAATTCGCCCACATGAAATTTTTCTGCAAAAAAGATGCTTTGAATGTCCGCACGCGCCAGATCCGTGGCCAAGGCATAAAATTCCCCTCGTGCATCTGGCAAGTGTGTGTCGCGAAGCTTCCTCACCAGGATTCCGCCGCGTTCGACCGATGCTTCCAATCCGCCGAACTGCGCCGCGGCTTTCTTCATGGCGTCATAGGCAATGTCGAGACTGTCCAGCAGTTGTGGGTGAGCTTCGTCATACAACCGGTGTGCACGCAACAACAGGTGAAACGAACGCAAAGCGTGGGACACCTCGGTAACGCGTGAATCCCCGGATTCGCCTCGCTCGAGGCGCGGCTTCACAGCTTCCTGCAGCTCTGCGCGAGTACTCCGCGGCGCGGCCGCTTTCAATTCGTCCGTGAGAACTGTGGCTCTGAACACCAAGGGTCCGTCCCAAGTCAATCGCAGCTACCTGTCTAACTCGTCCCCGGAACGATCGCCCAATGAAACGAATTCTCCCGCGCGAATCACGCGGTAGCGACGTCCAACACCCCTTGTTATTGTGAGTTAGACTACCGAAAAAGCTATAGTACTTCTAGTTCTCTAAGGTAACAATTAGTTACAACAAGAACCTGCTTCATTCTCGTCATTCTTGTAAAACATTGTCAATAAATATAGTTACGTTCTTCTCAGTTCCACGCCTTTAATGTCTCCAGCACGGACACAGTTCCGCCTTCGGTCACCTGAATCATCCGTTTCCCCGGCTGATACCCGGATAATCGCAACCCTAGGGTATGCGCACCGGCCGGGAGCTGCACCCTCGCTGGTGAGAACTGGCCGCTCGAACTGCCATCTATGAAAATCTCGGCCCCCTCTGGCGTCGTGTTCACCTGGGCCCAGGCAACCTGAGACAGCGTTCTCGGGACCAGCTCCAGATTCATCGCTGTCTGGCTATTTTCCTTCACCTGCACAGGTCCTACATAGGGTTCGTAGCCGCTCAGCCGAATCACCAGGTTGAACTGGCCGGGCGCGAGAGGCAATGTGACCGGCGTCCTTCCGGGCTGAATCGCACCATTAATAAAAACATCAGCGCCTGGTGGTTGCGTGCGGATGAAAAGCCCTTTCGCCAGAGACTCCAGATGAAATTTCTGATCCTCCGTCTCACCCATCTTGACTTCGAGCGCTGTTTGCAGCGGCTGGTAACCGTCTTTCTTGATTTGCACACTGTAGCGTCCCGGCACTAGGTCATTAAAGCCGCACGGCGTCTGACACTCGCTGATTACCCGTCCCGCTGCGCCGATTACTGTAGCCGTCGCGCCAAGCACGTCGGTCACAATGTGCACTGCAGCCATCCCCTTGTTTGGTACCGGATGCCCACCATCCTCAAGCTTCGATGCTCCCGGCACAGGAGTGTCGTCGTACTGAATGTCATCCACAACGTGGACCGCCGCAGGGGCATTTCGCATGAAGTGCAATAACGCGCTGTGTTCCTGTGGCCGCAATTTTCCGGAGAGTGTAAGGGTGTTGCCCGTGCCTGTGACTTTCACGCGATTTCCCAAGCCTTGCTCGGAAACTGCCTCCTCGATGCGTCCTCGATAGTCCGCAGCCAGAGGCGAAAGAGTACTGTCAGGGGCTTTTCTCTCTGCAGCCGGTTTCTCTGCAGGTTTTGTTTCTACAGCCGCTTTTTCAGGCGTTTCCGGTTTTCTCTCCGCGGGATCGGGAACCACCACGGAGCTCGGTTTTCTGTTGGCTTCGAGCGGTTGATCGGCGGCCGTATTCGCGACCGGAGAATTGGAATCCTTTACGGGAATCGCGCCGGAAGGAGGCGTTACTGCAAGGTCAGTCGCTTGAGAACTGACCAGCGGAAGATTTGTAGGCTGCGAAACCGAATTAGGGGGCACAGTGGAGGATGATGTTGCCGACTGAGGGCCGCTTGTTGTAGCAGGAATTGAATTGCTCGACGCCGCGTTGTTGCGCTGATGTGCCGCCTGTAGCTCAGGACGTAACTTATATCCACCGTAGATGATTACTCCAACCAGAATTAGTCCCGCCAAAATCGTTCCTGCGGCACCCTTCTTCTTGGGCTCTTCATATGCTTGAACTACCCCGGTTCGGCGAATCGGAGGTGTTTGCATCGGGTTGTTGGCGCGATTCTGCAGCGATCTCAACGTTGGGGAAGCCATCGGGTCTTCCCCGTGCAAACCGCGCAGTCCACCGCCCGCTAGCAGAAGCCCTCCGGCCCCGTTCGGCCGTGCTGAAATCATGGTGGCATCAGGATTATTTCCCCCGGCACCCATGGCTCGATAATTCTTCAAATCCTCCTGCATCTCCCGGCAACTCTGGTAACGCTCCTCCGGTTCTTTCGCGAGAGCGCGCATCACGATGTCGTTTAGTCCCGGATGTACGGATGGGTTTAGCTGCCGGGGGGGAATCGGATCCTCATTCACAATCTTGTAAATCACGGTGGTAACGCTCTGTCCGGGAAACGGTTTTTCTCCCGTCAGCATTTCGTAAAACATCACACCGAGCGAAAAAATATCGCTGCGCCCGTCGACTGGCCGACCTTTTACCTGCTCCGGGGACATGTAACTGGGCGTGCCCATAACATGAGTTGTCTGCTGGACCGTGCCAAATTGCAGAATTTTTGCAGTTCCAAAATCCGTGACCTTTACGGTGTCATCCGCGGTCAACATCAGGTTGGCCGGCTTGATATCGCGGTGGACGATGCTTCGTTCGTGGGCGAATTGTAGCGCGCTGCAAGTCTGCTCCATGATCCGCAGCAGCCTGGGCACTGGAAAACCGTGGCCGGCATCGAGCAACGATTGGACGCTTTTGCCTTCTACCAATTCCATGGTGATGAAGTACAAACCGTTTTCTTCGCCTGCGTCGTAGACCACCACAATATTTGGATGGGTCAGCAACCCTGCCGCGCGCGCTTCCGTCTGAAATCGTTTCAGCAACTCCGGCCGCGTCAGCCCGGTTCCTTCTTCGCTTAATCGAATTGTTTTTACTGCTACATTTCGTCCGATCACCGGATCCACTGCTCGATACACCACACCCATGGCGCCCCGGCCGAGTTCTCCGGTTATTTCGTACCGCCCCGCTCTGACCATTGTCGCCATGCAGACTTCGCCAGCCTGAACTGGTCGATTCCCCTATACATCTGAACCACCTGGAAACTCATCCCCGCTTGGGTCCACTTCCAGTGAAACGGAGGAAGCGATCGCGCCCGGGGGGCTCAATTCCAGGCTTTACCGCGCGTGCAAATACCGATCGTGGAACTTTTCTGCGTACTTCGTGAATTTTACGGGCTCTGACTCCAGAACTTTTTGATAATTGCTGACAAACTCGCGCCACAGCTTTGTCCGGATCTGAGAGTCCTGGAGCACCTGTTCATACTTCGTTTTCATGGCTTCGATCCCTCTGCGGAAACACCACGGTCGAGAGACAACTGTCCCCATTGCAGAGAGTAACGGGCCATTTTTCGGTGGGTCAACGCTACCTAGGTACCAGTGTGCTCGACTCTAATGTCCTTCCGTACAGGTGGCCTCAAGGGTGAGAAGAGACTGCCGGGGCACTCCCTGCGCCCGAGCCTTCCGACATCGGCACATTCACCTCTCGCACGGGGCGGTCTATCTCGCCGGGCCGGGCAGGAGCTTCCAGGCCGTCGGTCAATAAATATCCCTGCAAGGCAATCCCGGTCGTCCAGACCGATTCCAGGGCCCGGAGATATTCCCACTCTAGCTCAAAAAGCTTCCGTTGCATTTCGATCACCCGCGGATAGGAAGCCAGCATCCGCCCATACCTTTCATTCATCAGCACATATGCCCGTTTGGCACGTGGAAGCAGTTCTTCGTGGTACTCCTCTGCCATCAACCTGGCATTCGCATATTCATCGAGCACAGTCGTGCTGCGCTGCCGGAGCGTCAGTCTCACACGTTGTGTCTCGAGCCTTGCGCGTTCCGATTCTGCCTGTGACGCGGCGACGTTTCCTTGATTGCGATTGAAAATTGGTAGTTGCACGCCAACTTCTGCCATCCCTTCCCACCCTTTCGCATAAGGTGCGGTGCCCAGAAGCTCGTTGTTGTAGAGTAACCCGCCGCGCAGTTCTAGATCCGGAATGGCCGCACGTTTCGCGCGCATAATTTCTGCATCCGCCCTGGCCGCACTGGAACTGGCAATCCGCGCGGCCGGACTTTGCGTCGCTATTTTCTCCCCAACCTGTTCCTCGTTGATTTCCGGCCAACCACTTTCCAGCTGCCCGGAGACTACCATCAGTGGCATTTCCGGTTTACCGATCAACGAGGTAAGCGAACGCCACTCCTCGAGTAACGTATTTTCCTGCATATGCGAAGCGAGTCTCTGCCTTCGTGCCGAAATTTCTGCCTGAAGCAGTTCCGTTTCATCTGCCTGTCCGGTATTTGCCAGTTGTCGTTGCGTATCCGCGTACTCCTGTTCGATCTTCGCGAGGTCTCGTCGTGCATCGAGCAATTCCTGCGCAGCCAGCACCCTCACATAAGCTGTTTTTATTCCCGTTTCTACGCGTATCTTTTGTTCTTCTGCTTCAATCTCCGCAATTTGCGATTCTTTGGACAATACCGCCCGCTTGGAGCCTAGTTTTCCTCCGGTCACTATCGTCTGCTGAACAAAGAATCCCTGTTTTCCCCCACCTACCGACCCACCGCGAATTTCATCGCCCACATATCCGACCGTGGGATTGGGATACAAACCCGACTGCCGTTGCCGTGCTTTGGCGGCACGGATTTCCGCCTCCGCCTGTCGCAATGTTGGATTTGACTCGTTGGCCAACTGCTGGGCTTGTTCCAGAGTGAAAAGTTTGCCCGCTGCCTGTTCCTGAGCGCGCCCCATCCTGGGGAAAGTGGTCACCACTCCGCGCATCTCCGAGTGTTCGTGCACTGCCTGCTGCTGTTGCATTCCCGGCATATTCGGCATCTCTTGCGCAGCCACACCAAGCGCGCCGCCGAGCCCCGCCACGAAGATTGCAACCGCATTGATCACATAATTTCGCATTTCACTTCTCCTCGAACTCCAATTTCGACAACCTGCGCGCAGCCGCGACGTGTAGGTTGATAAGTCGCCCATGGCTTCCACGCACTTGCTCCCGGATAGCTGCGAATCTAGAAATGTCTGTCAGGTTTTGTTGTTCTTTCCGTTCTGGATTCGTTCTTGCATCTCCGCAAACTCTTTTTCTGGCAACACTCGTACCATGGTCATCATCCCCATCATGCCGGCACTCCAATTCGCTGGCAGCCCATACGTTTCAGATTTTTCTACCGCCGCATCCATCCCCATTTCCATGAACGCATCCTGGGGAAATCCCGGCACGCGGTTCGCGTTTCCCGCTACCGGAGCAGGTTGCACATGCTCCACCCCAATACTTTCGGAAAGCGATTGCATCTGTTGCATGGCTTGTCGATCGTTCGAATTCGCCGTCTGAATCTGGCGATCGCGTAGTAGGTCCATCATGCTGTTCATCATGTGATGTGGCAGGTGGCAGTGAATCATCCACGCGCCTGGATATTTGGCCTCGAACTCCACCACCTTGGCCTGCGCCACCCCGACAAGAACCGTGTTCGTCGGATACCAGGTGCTCTCCGGCGCGCGGCCGCCTTCGGTTCCCGTGATCACGAACTGATTTCCGTGCAAGTGTATCGGGTGATGATCCATGCCGAGATTGACAAATCGTAGTCGCACTCGATTGCCCAGTTTCACAATCAATGGAGTGGTTGCCGGTGCGGACAGTCCATTGAATGTCAGCCAGTTGTATTCCATCGCTGCCGTATTGGGCACCGTATTTCCGGGAAGCACCGCCCACTCTTGCAGAACGATTCCATAATCATGCTCGGCGTACGGTAGATATGGTCGCTCCGGATGAGCGATGAACATACCAATCAATCCAATCATTTCCTGCATGGCACTGTGCGCGTGATAGAAAAATGTTCCCTCCTGGTGCACCGTAAACTCGTAGCTGTGCACGCCCCCCGGCGGCACCGGCTTTTGGCTGATGTACGGCACGCCGTCTTGGTCGAGGGGAACTTCCAGTCCGTGCCAATGCAGAGAAGTGCTTTCCGGCAGTCCATTTTCGAATATCACCCGTACGCGGTCGCCCTGCGTCACTTGGATGGTAGGTCCCGGGCAGCTTCCGTTGTAGCTCCAGACGTCGATCGACTTGAAGGGCGCGATCTTTTGCCTCAGTGGTTCCGCTTTCAATCGGAACACCTTGACGCCGCCGTCCAAAGTAAACGGCAAATCAGGGACATCCGGTGTCACCATGGGCACGTGCTTATCCACCATGCCCGATATTGTCGGTGACTTCGGCGAACCGGCTCTTGCCTGCGCATTGACTAGCGTGCTCGGCCCGAATAGTCCTACCCCCAAAACTGCCGCATCCTGAAAAAATCTTCTTCGTGTACCGTCCATGCCTACCTCCAGCGGAAATCGCATTCAAAAATGTATTTCTGTCACGCGACCGCGCAACAAAATGAAAATTGTTCGACCAACCAGTATTGGGGGAAAGGAACTGCTCAGAGTTTCAGCGGAGAAAGGTTGAAAGAGAATTGGTCACACGGAATTGGATGCTCGGAGTTTCCTTGCATCCTTGCTGATCGGAAAGCTCTGGCGGAGAGCGTTTCCGCTGCGGAAAGAGAAAAAAGCTGTAAACAGTTCTCCTGTAAACTCTTTCTGTTTCTGAAAAACTCATCGGACTGCGCTATTGCCGAGCGTAACTTTGAATCCATGCACATTCTTTGTGTCGAGTGGCACTTCAGTACATCGTTTTGTTGTGGGGCCATTCCGCCGTGGCACGGCGGTACCGAAGATTTTGCAGGGCTGGATTTGTCGCACCCACTGCGTACACAACAATTCGCCCCGAGCGGCGCCATGATTAGGCACAGGGCAAGCACGCCCATCAAAAGTCGCGTCGCCAGTCGCGTTGTGCAAAGCAGTCTCATGGACTCTCTATTACGCTACCGCCGAACCGTCTAGGGGTCAATTCGAGTTGGCCTGTCGGCAAACTAGTCGCCACCTTCTTGACCTTCCTGATTCGCCACGACCTTTCCGGCGAACGAGCGATACACATACACGAAATAGACGGTGGCCAGAATCATACCAATCACCCACCAGATCAGTCCCACCCGTAAACCGTAGGCGCCCGCTTTAGCCCCATGTACCGTCAACGAGAACGTCGGATCTCTCGCCGGAAGCACCATCGGGTAAACGCCGAACACCACGCTCGTCAACATTCCAAGGATGTATGCGCAGGAAGCGAAAAACGCGTTCAATTGGTTTCTGCGTCGCAACTCAAACTGCACCCCGGCCAGTCCCGCCACTGCAAGGAGCGGCAAAATATATCCCGCCGGCCAGGTTTGAAAATTTGCTGAAACCTGTGGCTGTACCCGGAACGTAACAAAGGTAACCAACGCCGTCGTCACCAAAACCCCCCACCACGCGGCATTGGTAACCTTCGCAGCGCGCTCGCTCACGGCGCCTCCCGTCTTGTATTGAACCCACAGGCCACCATGCATAATCAAAACGATCAAGGCTTGTACGCCCACAACAATTGTGTACCAATCTAAAATGCCCGTCTGCTCGCCCAACTTGAAATTCGTCCACAACGGCTCGAAAAAATAGCCGCTGGCATCCAACGGTACCCCGCGCACCACGTTCCCCAGTGCCGCTCCATAAAACACCGCCAGAAGCAGGCTGGCTGCGAAGAAAACAAAATCCCACAACGGAATCCACACATCACTTTTCACATGATTCCTAAATTCAACTGCTGTGCCCCGCAGAATTAGCAGCCACAACACTATCATCAGCGGTAAGTAGAAGCCGCTGAATCCGCTGGCATAGAGCGCGGGGAACGCAAAATAGAGTGCTCCTCCCGCGGCCAGCAACCACACTTCATTCCCATCCCATACCGGGCCGATGCTGGCGATCACCTGCCGCCGCTCTTCCCTCGTCTTGGCTACAAGATAATGAATTGCCCCAGCGCCCAGATCGAATCCATCCAGCAAAACGTACATCGCAATCATCACCGCCACGAGGCAGAACCAGATCGTTTCCATATCGTTCTCCTCAGTCCGTCGCCCCGGGAGCTGTTATACCCGGCGTCAATTCCGTGCCGTGAGATGGCCCTTGCTCAATTTCTCGATAAACAAGAAAGAGCCACAACATTGCAAGTACCACGTACATGCCCATAAACCCGAGCAGCGAAAACCACGCACTTCCCGCACCCACACGCGGCGAAGCGCCAAGAGCCGTGCGCATTAACCCATGAATCAGCCACGGTTGACGCCCCAGTTCCGCCGTCATCCATCCCGCGGTGTTTGCGACGTAGGGAAGCGGAAAAGCCAGCATCAAGATCCAAAGCATCCAGCGCGACTTATATAACGTCTTCCGCCAAAGCAGGAACGCGGAGAGCGCCATCACGCCGATGAAAATCGTTCCGAGCCCAACCATGATGTGGTAGCTGTAATAGAGCAATTCGATATTTGTCGGCCACTGATCTTCTGGAAAAGAATCCAACCCGCGCACGCCGGCGTTCCAGTGTTTGTAGGTCAGAAAGCTCAACATGTTGGGAATTTCTAGCGGATTTTCCAGTTTGCGGCTGGCCACGTCGGGTTGGCCCAGAATCGCCAGTGGAGCACCAGCCCGTGTCTCAAACAAGCCCTCCATCGCCGCCAGAGTCGCCGGCTGATACTGGCTCACCAGTTTTCCCTGCATGTCGCCGGTAGGCGTAAGCTGTAGCAAAGCAGCGATCAATCCAACAACCACTCCCGTGCGTACAAATGTCCTTCCGTAGATTTCTTCACGCCTGGACAAAAGATAAAAAGCGCCGACTGCGGCCATTACAAAGCAACCTGTCTGCACCGCTCCCAGCATGTTGTGCAGATACTGCGCCACGGCCCAGGGATTTAGCACGAGCCCCCAGAAACTGGTCAGTTCGATATCCCCGCGTTGCGTCAGTTGATATCCGACCGGATGCTGCATCCATGCATCCGTCGCGACAATAAAATAGCCAGACAGCCAAGAGCCGAGAAACACAAAGAAGGCCGCCCACCAATGCCCGATCCGGCCCAATTTTGTCTCGCCATATAAAAACAGTCCAAGAAATGTGGATTCCAGGAAAAAAGAGAAGAGCCCTTCCATGGCCAGTGTCTGTCCAATGACTCCACCCGCCGCTTTGGAAAATTCCGCCCAGTTGGTACCAAACTGAAATTCCATCGGAATCCCGGTAACCACGCCGAGCGCAAAGTTCACTCCGAAAATCTTGGCCCAGAAGCGCGCCGAGCGATTGTAGTGTTCATCTCCGGTGCGCAGCGCGAGAGTCTTCAGCACAACGATCAGCAGGGCGAGCCCCATGGTGAGTTGTGGAAATAAGTAGTGGAAGGTAACCGTAAAAGCGAAATGCAGTCGATGAACGTCCAGAGCTGAATCCATTAAAACACCTCAGCGGAAATTCACGCGGAACAAGGCGGCCTGCCAAATCGGACTCGATGGACACGAGGGAGCGAGGATACCCGTCCATTCTCGCACTAATCTAGCGATCTGCAAGGGATGAGATTGAGTGATATTTGGCGATTTCAGGAACTTAGGCCCCCTGTTCCTTTTGACAATACCCTCGACATGTTGCGAGGAGCAAGAATGCGGGTCATTAGGGGAATCCCTGTTTCTTTATAGTAGGCAAGGAGAGGAAAGCATGTCGCAGACTAAAAAATTAGCTAGTAAGTCGTACAAGTGGATTCTTTTGGGGTTGATGGTTTCTGGAATGCTCGTTTTGGCTGTGTTTCCCGCGTTTTCCGAGAAGCGGCCCAAAGCCGAAACCATCGGAGCCACCGCCATGGGCACCGGGACGCAAATGGGGCAGATCATCAGCATTTCCGTCGAAATCTACGAATACTCGACTCCCGAAGCCAAGCAGATGCTCGTCGAAGCGTTCACCAAGGGGCAGAATCAAGGACTCGTCAATGCCCTTACCAAGATGCCCGCCGTCGGCCATATCTCCATCACCGGCACCCTGGGTTATGACCTGGCCTACGTTCACATGATCCCCACGCCGACGGGCCGCAAGATCCGTTTCGTGACCAACCGTATGCTGAGATTTGGAGAAGTGTGGGCGGATTCGCAGTCCACGGCATTCAACCTGACCGGTGGCGAGTTTGATGTGAACGATCAGGACAAGAAAAAGAGCTCCGGCGTACTCTATCCCGCATGCCAACTGGTGATCGGCAAGGATGGCGAACTGCAGATCGAACTCAGAGAAAATGCGTGGAAACTGAATGACATTCTGGATTGGAAGGGCACACCCGGAGTCAATTAAGTTTGTAGTCTATTCATTGACTGCAGACCCTTACTTTTCACTCCAGAAGCAGAACAGTTTTTTGTCATCGCACCCCTCTCTTCTCAGAGAGGGGTGGTGTGGGTGTTGAACCAAGGAAATTCACTTTGAATTGAGGTGTTTCATGAAAGGCAAATCCATCCCAGCGATTGTTGGCAGTCTGTTGTTGGTTGCGTTGCTGCTGCTTGCGGGCCATCTGGTTGCGAAAGACAAGAAGCCTCGGAAGACGGCTTGTACCAACCCGCATCCGGAGCAACTGTGCACGGCTGCGAATACTTGCGGTTCGAGCAGTTCGCCATGCGAATTGGTAGTGAAGCGCGTAGGCGGTGGTGTCGATGCTTCCGTGACCCCGAATATTCCGAACTTCCCGAAGAACTCGGTGATCTGCATTAACACCGGGACCAGTGTTACCTGGAAGGGCGACGGCAAGAATACCGGGTTGATGGTGGACTTCGGCGAAAAGTCTCCCTTTGAGCCGGGTGGAACAATCAACGGCGGTTCCGACCGGCCGGTCACAGTGATGACCAAATCCGCTGGGTGCTACCAGTATTCTGTAGGCGCCTGCAATCCCGGATCGATCTACGGCATGTGCGGAAATTCGGACCTCGATCTGATCGTCGCCAGCGGCAAGTAGCTGCCAATTCATAGAGCAGGAAATTGACGGGAGAAGCCATGAAAATATCAAGTGTGGCGTTGTGTCTCACATTGGTAATGGCCAGCGGAGCGGGCAGGCTCGCCCGAGCGCAGGCTGCGGCGACCGCGCAAGGCGTGGACGCGGTGGAGGTGATGAAAGCTACGGCCACGGTAGAGAAGCTGGACCTCGAAAACCGCAAGATTACGTTGCTGCTCGAGAACGGGAAGAAGAAGACCTACAAAGTAGACAAGAGCGTGCAAAATCTGGATCAGGTGAAAGTGGGTGACCACCTGAAGCTGTCGTACACGGAAGAAATCCTGATCATGGTCGGCAAGACGGGCGAGACTCCGGGCGCGGCTGCAGCAGGAGAAGTTGGCGTAGCGCCCAAGGGCGCCAAACCAGGTATCGTCATGGTGGAGACATCGGCTCTGAGTGCTAAGGTGCTGGCGGTAAATGCGCAGAAGCACCAGGTGACACTCGAGGACCCCGATGGCAAGAAGAAGACAATCAAGGTGAGCAGCAAAGTCAGCAATCTGGATCAACTGAAAGCGGGCGAGAGCGTGGACATGCTCATGACCGAATCTCTAGTGGTTGAGATTGTGAAATAGAATCGGCGTGAAGTTTGCGTCAATAACAAACAAAACGACCAGAGAAGAAAACAGATAGGGAAACTTGAAGGCCCCGCTTGTCAGCTTGCCATGCGGGGCTTCCCACGATTGGGGAGAGAATTGCAGCGGTGATCGAGGTTGCGTGCGTTGGGTAAGGTCCCGGTCGTCTACGGCTACGAGGACTTTGAGTTTCACTTCAGCTGTTTGCGCGGAACGAAGGCCTGCGAGCAAAAAAAAGAGAATGGCTAAGTGGTAAAGCATGATCCGTCTCCTGGACTGGAGCGGTAGCGCCAGGGGCATCAAACGTAGCTCTGTACCCCCCGAATCTACTCCTTCTGGGAATACTGCTCAAGGACAGGCCGGAGTGATGTTGCGCCCGGCGAAACGTTTCTTAGAGAGAGTTTTCAAACAATCGAAAGCGGCGTTCGAGTTCCCACTGTGCGGAAGCCTTCGGATTGGCCTTTAGAAAATCGGCGCAGGAAGAACTCGGTTTTTCGGTTCCGGCGGAATCACGGGCGCATGGGGTGACGGGTTGGGCGAAGTTGTCTGGCGCAGACCAGAGACCCGCTCCGGGCAGGAAGGTATGTTCCATGCTGCTGCGAACCATCTGCTTTAGGTCGGAATAGTTAAATCCATAGGTTTGCACCGCACAAACGAATTCGTGGGTGAGATCTATGCGCGAGACACCTTCATCGTCGGTGGAAAGAGCGACGGGCACGTGGAACTGCCGATAGAGGGGAAGCGGGTGATTTTTCCCGGCGACCCCTAGAATTATATCGTTGCTGGTCAGATTGATTTCGACCATGACGTGTTTGGCGGCTAGTTCTCGCAAGAGTTCGTGCGGCCGATCTTCATACATGATATCGACACCATGACCGATACGTTCGGCGTGTGCTTGCTCGATGGCTAGACGGATGTGGCAGCAAAGTCCCTCGTACGGAACGAGACCGGGGGAAAGTTCACCGGCATGCAGACTGATATGAATCCTGGGGTAGAGGTCGTGAAGAAAACCGACCAAACGCATGTGGAGAAAATAGTCGTTCATGGAAGTGTAGCCGTCTTCGGGCATGACAAAGTTGATCCCGACGTAACGCGAATCGACGCTGGCCAGTTCAAAACAAAACAAAGTTTGTGCAAAGACGATTTCTTTGGGAAAGCCGCGCAGTACCTGGCAAAGGTAGCGAAGTTCGACCTTGCAGGCAGGCGTTGCGTTGGGTAGGCCGCAGTGTTCGGCCTGGTAGCGATCTTTTTCCGCAGTGTTTAGTTCTTCGCGCGCTTGAAAAATATCTTCGGTCAGGCGGCGTTTCAAGATTTCCTGTCGGAAAACGCCAAGATCGTCGTGCCAACCGATTTCATGCGCAATCACTGCCGTGCGATTGAACGATGGCGTGTGCATCAGCTCAAGATATTGTTCGTTCTGGGCGGCAGCACGGGAAGCTACCTCGTCGAGGTACTCACCCATGTGAATGAAAGAGACTTCCTGAAATTTGGCAAAGGTGGAGAAGAAATGATCGTGCCCAGTTACGCCCGGGGAAGGCACAAAACCGCGCATGGAAAAGGCGTCGACCAGTGCATCGTACAGCCGCTGATCCTTGAACGCCTGATCGGCGGGAACTCGGCCATCTCCGCAAACCGGAGTTGCGGAATCAACAGCGGATTGCGGCTTCGAAATGGAATGTCCCTGCAAATCGATACAAAGATGTTCTTGGGCGGCCACCCGAATCCAGGATTCGGCATAGACGGCTCCGCCAAGGTGGTTGTGAAGATCCGCACCCTTGGGCATGCCCAGCAGAAAATGACGAAGTTGCAGTGGATTTGCCTTCGCGGCCTGTAAGTTGAGGTCAGCCCTCTTTTCCAAGTGCGCGGAACGATCGATGGGAATCGGCTGTGGTGTAGTCTGCGCGACAGTCGTCAAGCAAGAACAAGGAAGAATTGCCAGCAGGTAAAAAATTGTAAGTGTCCGCAGAATTCGAGCTAGGCGCATTTGAAATTTGTCCTGTTGAATTTCGTTCCCAACATCCAGTCTTTATAGGTTATGAGTTGTGAGGTAGTCTTTTTCCACTCGAAGGAAGCATAGCAGGCGGGTCAAGAAGGAGTCAGCATTGAAAAGACTTGCGGGCGGACGACTGCAGACATTGGCTTTGTTGATGATCTATCCCTTTGTCTTGCAGGCGCAGGGGCCGGCAACGGCAAAGCCAATCCCAATTAAGGTAGTTGTGGTGACTATGTTCGAGCGAGGGGAAGACACGGGTGATGTGCCCGGAGAATATCAGTTCTGGGTGGAGCGTGAACATCTCGATCAAGTGCTGCCATTGCCTTCCGGCTATCACCATGTGCGCATGAACAAACAGGGAGTGCTCGGCATTTTGACGGGCGTGGGTACCGCCAAAGCGACAGCGACGGTGATGGCGATCGGATTGGATCCGCGATTCGATTTGACGAAGGCGTACTGGGTGGTAGCGGGCATCGGCGGAGGAGATCCCGCCGATGTTTCCCTGGGAACCGCGGTGTGGGTCGATCAGGTGGTGGATGGAGACCTGGCATACGAAGTTGACGCGAGACAGATTCCGGAAAATTGGACCACCGGTTATGTGCCGCTGCGGAAGGCGACACCCTATGAGCTACCGGCGGTGGACGATTTCGGCGAGGTTTATACGCTGAATTCCCAGTTGACGGAGTGGGCTTTCCACTTGACCCGCGAGGTGCCCTTACAGGATTCCGATTCACTGCGAAATTCACGAGGACGTTATGCCGGATTCCCAAATGCTTTGAAACCCCCATTTATTACCAGAGGAGCGCAGCTTTCTTCCAGTACCTTTTGGCACGGATCGAAGATGAACCAGTGGGCAAATGCCTGGACAAGTTACTACACGCAAGGAAAAGGGAATTACATGGTTTGCGCGATGGAAGATTCGGGAACGCTGCAAGCGTTGAAGTTTCTCGATCAGGCCGGTCGCGCGGATTGGAAACGAGTGCTGGTACTGCGCACCGTAAGTAATTATGACCGCGAACCGCCGGGAGCCATTGTAGCGGAGAGCCTGAAAGCGATGGTATCTGGGAATTATTCGGCGTATCTCCCCGCGCTGGAAGCAGCAGAAATAGTGGGTGATAAAGTAGTTCGCGAGTTAGTAGCGCACTGGGCGGAACGAGAGGGCACGATTCCGTGAAGTGGCGTTCAGATGGACCTCCATGAACGGCCTGACCACGATGTATAATGCGCGGCAATCGGTTGATACCGAAAAACAGACGGGAACCAATGAACACAGCTGAATCGAAACGCAACCTCGTCGCCAGTATCCTCACGGACATTCATTTCTGGGTACCGGCGGCGATACTCTTTGGCGGATTGCTGCTTTTGAAGTTTATTCACTGAATTTTCCAGGGAGGATCATGTCAGCCGATTCCGCGTCCGCTACTCCCGCCCCAGAACAACTGCCGAATTCCCAGACCAAAGGAAGACAACGCAAATTGCAGTTGCTGGGGATTCTGTGCGGCTTCACGGCGGGAGCATGGCTCGGAGCGGCGGAGGCGCCGACCAAACTGGTGTCGATCGGCGTGTCACCGATTGTGATTTCACTGATTATGGTGGTGGGGGTGTTTCTTGCGCGATGGAGTTTGCCCGCGTTGGTACTGGGGACATCGTCGGTCCGAGCGGACGTAAAGCGCGCGCCACATTTGATCATCTGGGCGTTGCTGGCGGGTTGTCTGTGGGCGGTGGCGAATACCCTTACCATTTTCGCGATTCGCGATATTGGTTTGAGCATTGCTTTTCCTTTATGGAATTCAAACAGCATTTTGGGAATATTCTGGGGATTTTTGTTCTTTAATGAGCTGCGACAGGCGGGGTGGCAGCGTTGGGCAGGGGTGTTGGGCGGAGCCGTTGTGATGTGCGTGGGAGCTGCGGTGCTGGCGATTGCATCGGCCACCCAGGCTGCCTCGACGGCCCACTCGTTGCACGGAGTTTGGGCTGCGCTTGGTGCCGGCGTGCTTTGGGGCACGATGTATATTCCGTATCGAAAAGCGTATTTGACGGGAATGAACCCGCTGTCCTTTGTTACGTTTTTCACGTTTGGGGAATTGGGGATGATGGGTGCGCTGGCATTGATCTACATCGGAGTTGCACCGTTGTGGCACGAATTGGTGCAAGCGCGGAATGTCGTGTTCTGGCTGATGTTGGGCGGTTTCATCTGGGTGATTGGTGATCTTTTTCAGCAGTACGCGGCAAAATATATCGGAATCAGCCGGGGAATTCCGTTATCAAACACCAACCAACTGTGGGGAATGCTTTGGGGAATCCTAGTGTTTGGCGAGTTGCACGGGAGGAGCCAGACAACTTATATGGAGGTGATTGGCGGTTCGTTACTAATGACGCTGGGGGTGGGCGCCATTGCCCTTTCCTCGGCAAGTGGAGAAGAGCAGAGACATTGGAAAGATGCCGCCAAGCGGGAAGGTGAGCGGTACGGAGTGTCCGCTGAATTTGTGACGGCACGATTTGAAGGGCGTCAAGCGGTGGGTGAAGCGCGGCCGTCCCGCAGCCTGGTGGATTGGCTATTGGTGGCCGTAGCGACGGCTATCCTGGTTGGATTCGCGACAGTCGCACGCGTGCCGCAGTTTTCGTTTCGTTGGGGGCCCGCCCTGGTATTGACGGTAACGCTGCTCGTGCTGCTTTTCTTTTGCGCACGGAAACTGTGGCGAACGACGCAGTTTCACTGATCGAGGAAGTCAGACAGATGACGAATATTGCCGAAGTGGATGTCGTTGGCGTAGGTCTGAACGCAACCGATACCGTCATTCCGGTTCCACATTTTCCCGAGCTGGGATCGAAGGTCGAGATTCATTCGGCAAAAACGTATTTGGGAGGGCAAGTTGCCAGTGCGATGGTGGCATGCCGGCAGTGGGGGCTGCGTACAAGATATGTGGGAAAGATTGGGCAGGACCACGCGGGGGAAATGCATCGAGCGGAATTCGAGCGGCTTGGCGTGGAAGCACATCTGTTCACTTCACCGGGGTGCGGGAGCCAACAGGCTTTTATCCTGGTTGCGCCGAACGGTGAGCGAACGGTGTTGTGGAAGCGCGATAGCAGGCTAACGCTTTTGCGCGATGA
This sequence comes from Candidatus Acidiferrales bacterium, assembly GCA_963741165.1. GTDB lineage: Bacteria > Acidobacteriota > Terriglobia > Acidiferrales > UBA7541 > Acidiferrum. The sequence goes on from CAVUHB010000013.1 coordinate 559,474, forward strand.
GTTGCAGCGCGCGTGGATTGTGAATGCGAAGATGCTGCATCTGGATGGTCATGATACGGAAGCCGCCACGCAGGCAGCGCAATGGGCGCACGCGGCAGGAGTGCCGGTAGTGGCCGACCTCGATGATCTTTACGAAGGCTACGAGAAGTTGTTACCGAACATCGATTTCCTGATCACCAGCAGAGATATTCCCTTGCGTTTGACAAAGGAAGAGGACTTGCGCAAATCGCTGCCGGTAGTGGCAAGCCGCTACCGCTGCAAACTGGCCGCCGCGACTCTGGGCGAAGAAGGCGTGCTTGCGTGGAATGGCGAACGATTTTACTACTCGCCTGCGTATTGGGTTCAGGCCGTGGACACGACGGGAGCGGGCGACACGTTTCACGCAGGCTTCATTTATGCGTATTTGCAGGGTTGGCCACTGCAACGGCAGCTGGAATTCGCGTGTGCCGCGGCCGCGTTGAACTGTACGGCTATCGGGGCACGAGGCGGAATCCAATCGGTGGAGAGAATCGAGAGCCTGCTGAAGGAAGCTAAGCGCCACGCGGCAGCTTTTGAAATTGCCGAGTAGCTCAGGGCGAGGATTCTGAGGGAGACTTGGGCAAGTCTCTGGGCTTGTCGATTTTGTGTGTGGTGTCGACGCCGAACAGCATGTAGTCGGTTAAAAAGTGCCGATGATGGTAACGCTTGCCCTTCAGTTCAAGGTACATGTCGGCATTCCATGGCAGTCAAAGTTGGACATTTCCGCTAGTAAAATTGACGGGGCCATAGTCGACAACGAGATGATCCTTGGTGAGCTGCAAACCTGCAACCGGCTCGCGCACATCCGATTCGACGCGAAGGACGGCGTAGCTGACACTGGAGATCCAGATGCGGCCTTTGACAGGCACTTCGTACGTGGTGGTGCCGCGATGCCATCTCCGAACGCCCTCACCCTTGGCTTCCTGTTTTTCTTCAAAGCGGATCTGCCAAGCGGCCTGTCCGCGAACATTGCTTAGCCCCTCGCAGGTGTAGTGGAAGCGCTCCCAATAGATGGGCTGCAACACTGAAATGCCCATGTTATTGAGACCGGTGGTGGTGACTGCCACGGGGAAATTGGAAAAGTCGCCTCCGCTGTCGCGGGATTCTTCCAAATAAACGGAGTTGTTCCCAAAAGAGTGAACGAAAACGATGTAGGAGTAGTCGTGCTTCTTGGTCGGTCCCGGCCAGCCATAGCGATCGATCTGCTGGTGCTCGATATGCTCGGTAGCGGCAAATTTCTCAAAATCGAGCAGTTGAGATTTCATGCGACGAAGAGCGGTATCAAGAATTGGCTCAGTCCTGCAGTTCAAATCCGGTACGGCGTTTGAAACGGCAGAATCAATCTCCGGAGGGGCCCATCGACGCTCCACGATATTACCTAAGCTGATGTCCGGGGCGCGCGGAAGTGGGAAGTTTGTGCCCGAGGAGATTCCGTCTGTTGAAAGATCGGCCTCTACACGAGCGAGTAACTTCTTTGTTTCGGGAATATTTGGATCGGAAGGGAACGCGGTGAGAATCGCTTGCCAGGTACGTCGTGCTTCCGCGCGTTTACCTTCCGCATATTGGATTTCCCCCAGGAGCAAGGTAGGAGCAGCGCCCTTCTGCTTGGCGAGATGAGCGGCGCGGGAAGCTTCCGCCTCGGCATCGCCAAACCGCCTTACCTGGAAGTAGGCGGAAGCCAGTTCGAAATCGGCGCGCCAGCCGGCGCGTCCTGTGGCCACTGCTTTTTCAAGCGAGAAGACGGCGTCAGCAGGTGCTCCGTTCTGCAACTGAAGCTCGCCGAGGGACACCAGGGCCAGGTCGTGATTGGGGTCCAGGGAGAGAGTTTGCTGAAAATCCTGCTTGGCAAGATCCGTGTGCTTCAAGCCGAGTTGCGCGAGACCACGATAGTAAACCAGGTCCGCGTTTGCTGGGGACTTCTGGAGCATCTTGGCCAACAGTTTGAGAGCATTTTCAAATTGTTGTTTGTGCAGGGCATCGATGGCCTTCTCCATCTCCGTCTGCAATTGGGGAGACATCACTACAGACTGAGGCGGTCCTCCGAGGTTTGTGGTGACGTTTTCAGGCACCAAGTAAATGTACAGGGGAGACTGACCTTGGTTTGCATCATAATAAAATGCTCGGCCGCCTTGCGGTAGCCAGGACAAGAAACTTCCACCTCGTAATCACCGGGGGGAACTCTGGAAAAGTGAGCTTTTGAGGCGCCCTGGGTTGACGACATTTCGTTATAGCTCATGGTCACGGAATGAAGCCGCACAAAGGCGGGTACCTCCAGGGGAGAGCCGTGCGCATCACGGACGGCAACATCAATGTCAGCGTCTGGATTGTTAAGTTGTTCAACCGAAGGCGGACCACTGGCCCTGCCAGGTGGTTGTTGACCGCGGTCTGGAACAGCAAGGGAGGCAAGAGACAGCGCACAAACGATGGTAAAAGCCAAGGTTCTCGAGCGTGAACACCGAGCGGGCATACGAGGCCGCTCCCTTCTCCCTAGCAACAAATCAAGACCAAGCATTCGCGAATGTGGGGTCAAGTAGAGGGCACTGGAACAGTCACGAGTGAGGAGACTGCAGTAGGAAAGCCGACGGTCTGCAGAAATGAAGATTAAGAAGGAAATCGATTGGGCCCGGACGACTACCCGAGAAATCTATTTCTCGCTGAGAGAGTTCGCGCGGGGATTGTCTCCTGCTGGGACCTATAGGTGAGACTAGGGTGAGGATTCCTCCGGGGGCGGGGGCAACTGTTTTGGTTTGCTGATCTTGTGAGTGGTGTCGACCCCGAACAGCATGTAGTCGGTTAAGAAGTGGCGGTGGTGATAGCGCTTGCCGTGAAGTTCCATGTACATGTCGGCGCTCCAGGGCAGCCAGAGCTGTTCATTTCCGGAGGAAAATTTGACAGGGCCATATTCGACGAACAGATGATCCTTCGTAAGCTCCAAGCCGGCGATGGGATTCAGTAGTTCTGTTTCAACACGCAGAACCGCATAGCTGGCACTGGAGACCCAAATGCGACCTCTGATCGGAATTTCGTAGACCTTGCCGTCCTTTCGCCACTGGCGTAGACCGGCTCCCGCGCCAATTGGCTTCTCCTCGAAGCGAACTTGCCACGCCGCTTGACCGCGCAATTCCGTAAGCCCCTCGCAAGTGTAATTGAAGTATCCTCGATAGAACGGTTGCAGCACGGACACCCCAAGACTGTTGAGGCCGACAGTCGCCAGCGCAGTGGGAAAGCTCGAAAGATTGTTACCTCCGCTCCGTGACTCTTCGAGGTAAAAGGAATTCTTGCCGAAGGGATAGATCAGGACGATATAAGAAAAATCGTGGGACTTGACGGGTCCCGGCCAGCCGTAACGGTCGATTTGCTGATGCTCGACGTGTTCCGTCGCAGTAAATTTCTCAAAATCGATCAATTCCGATTTCATTCGATGAAGTGCCCCGTCCAGAATCTGCTCTGTCTTGCATTCCACTCCGGCTGCGACTTCGTGCACGGCGCTGTCGAGGTCCGGAGGTGTCCAAGGATGTTCGACAACGGCAACGAGACTCACATCGGGGGTGGCCGGCGGCGGAAGATTCAAGGCACTGTCGCCCGAATGCTGCAACAGATCCGCGTCCATGCGAGCCAGCATGGCTTTGGCCTCAGGGGCGACAGCATCGGAAGGATACGAGGATAGGAGAGATTCCCAGGTTTGTTTTGCCTCGGCACGTTTCCCCTCTTCGTATTGAATTCTCCCAAGCAGAAAGGAAGGAACAGCAGCTTTCTCCTTCGAGAGATGAACAGCGCGAGCTGCTTCAGTTTCGGCATCAGTGAACCGTTTTGACCGCAGATACGCCCAGGCCAGTTCGTAGTGGGCACGCCAGCCTGCGTGGCCAGTGGATACCGCTTTTTCAAGTGACACGATTGCTTCGGCAGTGGCGCCGCTCTTCAACTGCAATTCACCAAGGGATACCAAGGCCAATTCGTGATTCGGATCCAGTGATAGGGCGCGCTGGAAATCCTGGCGAGCTAGATCAATGTGCTGCAATCCGAGTTCGGCCACGCCTAAAAAGAATGCGATATCCGGATTTCCGGGGGATTTCTGGCTAGCCTTGCCAAAAATCTTTCGGGCGGTCTCGAAATCCTGCTTTTTCAGTGCTTGCAAGCCCTTCTCGAGTTCCGTTCGAAGCTGGGGGGAGGGGGCGACTCCTTGCGGCGCTACCGCTGAATGCGAGGTGTCCGATTCCGGAACCAGGTAAACGTAGACGGGCATGTCCGAATGACTGCCCATGATGCTGACACGATCGGTGGCCTTCTTGTATCCCGGGCAGGTTACTTCGAGTTCGTAATCGCCTGACAAAAGATTAGAGAATTGAGCTGTCGAGGCTTCCCTGGTTGGCATGGAGACGTTGTAACTACCGGCTGTCGAAAACAGATGCACCATTGCTCCAATGCCGACAGGAAGGCCGTGGAGGTCGCGGACACTGATGCTGACATTCGAACTTTCGTTATCGATTGGTTGAGAACCAGGACCGTGGGAGACTGGGCCCGGGACAGGCCTTTGAGCAAACGACGGAAATGCAATCGCAAAGGAAGCAATTCCGATGGCCAAAACCCGGGATAGCGCACCCGAGAATACTGCACGAGCGGGCATACGCAGCCGCTCCCTTCTCCCAAGACAGGCAGTAAGCCTAATCATTAGACGAATTGCGGTCAAGGAAGAAAGCAGGAAGAAGGCGCGGGAAATGGTGGCGATGCCCGGCCGTGCGGGGACCTAGACCCTGGTAATTCTTTGGAGAGCGGAGTTTCAGTTGTAGAATGAAATCGATGGGGCTGTAGCTCAGATGGATAGAGCGTAGGTTTCCTAAACCTTAGGTCGGGAGTTCGAGCCTCCCCAGCCCCACCACTTGGCGCCGTTGTCGAAGATTTCTACGTCGAGGGCAAGGCCAAGTCACATTCCAAGGAACAGAGCAGGATCGAGCAACAGTTTGCACCCGCTGGAGTTAGAGCGCAACAGTATGGTTTCATCGACGCGCAGCGCGGCTCACCGGTATTCGCTGCGGCGGTTACCCCGAAGACACAGGCCATTCAGCAGCCGGAATGCGCTTGCAACGAATTGGCAACGACACCGACGGAAGCGGCGGAGAAGATTGCGGAAGCCGATGCCCATCGAATCCGGCAGAATTCGCTCACGCCACAGTTGCTGAATCTTGGCCGTAATGAAAGTAATCGCGCACTCACCGATATATGGAAAGGCCAACTGCCGAAGGTGGAAGCCGGGCAGGGCAGGGGAGTGATTCTGCAATTGCCCAAATCAAAGTAGCCGCATTGCGAACTGGATGTACATTTCCGGAATGCTCGGGCCGAGTCCTGTACAACGGCCGGAGTACTTTCTCGCGCCGAAATTGAATTCTCCGCCACTTCGGAGGGGGTTCTTCGGGATGTGATAAGATGCGGGCCATACGAGAATGGCGCCCGCCTAACGCCTGCCGAGTTGGAGGTTTCCATGAGTGGCAAATTGAAATGGGTGGCGATCGTGATCGCGGCCTTGATCGTGATTTTGTTTATCCTGCCGTTTTTGATTCCGGTGAATAAATTCCGGCCTACGATTGAAGAAAAGGCGTCCGAAGCGCTTGGGCGGAAAGTTCAACTTGGAAATCTGAGTTTGTCCATCCTTGGTGGCGCTCTGGGAATCGACTCGATCTCAATTGCCGACGACCCAAAATTCGGCAACGGCCCATTCCTGACTGCGAAAAGCGTCAAGGTGGGCGTGGAGCTGATGCCCCTGATTTTTTCACAACAAGTTAATGTCACGAACATTGAAATCGCTAACCCTCAAGTGGCGATGTTGAAGAATCCAAGTGGACAATGGAATTTCTCTTCCTTGGGGGCCAGCAGCAGTTCAGCGCCCAAGCCTGCGGCCAGTTCGAGTAGTTCGACGCAATCCGTGTCGATCAAGAAACTGGAGTTGAAAGACGGGCAAATTACAGTAGGAAGCACGAATTCGCAGAAACGCTCCGTGTACACGAATGTGGATCTGACCGCGAGCGACGTGGCGATGATCAACAAATTCCCGGTAGCATTTTCGATGGGCTTGCCAGGCGGCGGCACAATGAAGATCAACGGAGAGGTTGGCCCCGTCGATCCGAAGGACGCCTCCTTTACACCGCAAAACGTAAAAGTGGCAGTCGACAATCTGAACCTGGCATCGACGGGTTTCCTGGATCCAAAGCTCGGATTGGGCGGAATCGTGAATATCGCGGCCACACTGGTCAGCCAGGGCGGGCAAATGGCCACGAAGGGTGAGTTGAAACTCTCGAAGGCAGTCCTGGTAGCGGGAGGGCAGCCGGCAGGAGTGCCTCTGGTAATCGACTTTGATACCAAATACGATCTCGCGAAAAGCGCAGGCGTGTTGAATCCCTCCGCGGTAAAGATTGGGAATGCAAAATCGAATCTGGACGGAACCTACAAATCCGCCGGAGATGAGTTTGTCCTGGACATGAAACTGAATGGCCAAGGATTACCAGCGACGGACCTGGAGTCATTCTTGCCTGCGCTTGGCATAAATTTGCCTACGGGATCAAAGTTGACGGCGGGAACATTGAGCACGAATCTGCACATCACCGGACCAACCAACAAACTGGTGACCGACGGCAATATAGGTCTGTACAACGGGAAATTGTCCGGATTCGATTTGGGCTCAAAACTGTCTGCCGTGGGATCTTTAGCGGGCATCAAGAGTGGCAAGGATCTAGATATCGAAAAGTTGACTACGAACGTGCACATGGCACCCGACGGATTAAAGGCGGACAATCTGGATTTGGTGGTACCGGCTTTGGGGACGGTTGTTGGCAGCGGCACTCTCGACTCCAAGAACAATATGAATTTCAATCTAGTTGCTACCGTGAATAGCGCGCTATTGACGAACGCTGCCGGAAGCATGGCAGGTGGAGCGGCTGGCGGAGCAGTGGGCGGGGCGATGGGTTCCGTTCTCGGCGGCACGAACTGCAAAAGCGGTGGAGTCAAAGTGCCATTGCAAATTCATGGAACTACTGCAAATCCACAAATCACCCCGGATGTCGGCGGTGCGACAGCCAGCTTGATGAAATCACAGTTGAGCTGCGCAGGCGGCGCCAGTAACGCGGCTACGGGTGTGGCGAGTCAGGTCATCAAGAACCCGGAAGCCGCAGGAGCCGTTGGCGCGTTAGGTGGATTGCTGGGCGGCAAAAAGAAGAAGCCATAAACAGCACTTTCATGGACCAGAAAAGGACGGGCGTCGTTGCCCGTCCTTTTTTGTGCCGAATGCTTGACGTTCCGCAGTAATGACACTAGCCTGAATTGCTCGCACTGAGAAAGAGAGTCATCTCATGCGCTACAAGGAGTGCCGAATGGGTGTGCGGGGAGTTGGGCAGAAAATAGGGACCCTGGTTCTGGTAGTCGCCTGCTTTTGTCTGTTGAGTACATCGCGAACCTATGGCCAAGGTGGGGAGCCGCGAAGCTTCGCCATTAAAGGTGCGAAGGTGGTGCCAGTGAGCGGACCGACGCTCGATGACGCAAACATCGTCGTGTCTCGAGGAATAATTGTGGCGGTGGGCAAGGAGGTGACGATTCCGGTAGACGCGTGGGTGATCGAAGGAAAGGGACTGACTGTCTATCCGGGATTTGTGGATGGGTTCACAGATGTGGGTATGGCTGCAGGGCAAGCCGCCGGCGGTGGCGAAGGGAACGGAAGGCCTCAGCCGGTGTCCAGAGGACCAGAGGATCGTCCGGCGACTACCCCATGGCGAAACGCGGCTGACGAGATCAACCCTGGCGATCCCCGCATCGAGAGTTGGCGGGCCGCAGGGTTTACTACCGTGGTCGCCGCGCCCAAAGGTGGGATGTTCCCCGGACAGGCGGCAGTACTCGATTTGGAAGGGGATCGGCCGGGCAACTTGGTGGTAAAGGAGCCTGTGGCACTGCCAGTATCGCTGCTCGCGCCGGGAGGCTTTCGAAATTATCCCGGATCGCTGATGGGGGCGGTGGCCTACGTGCGACAGGTGTGGCTGGATGAGAATTGGAGTACCCAAGCCGAGGCGATATATGAGAAAAATCCGCGTGGCGTCGAGCGACCAAAATATGACCGCACGAATGCGACACTGGCGGCGGCGCTTGGAAAGCATGCGATAGTGTTGCTGCCGGGAAATACCTCGCTGCAAATTCGGCGGAGTATGCAGCTTGCGGGCGAATGGAAGCTGAACGCTCTCATTTATGGCGGACAGATGGGGTATGAAGTCGCTGCTGAACTCGCGGCGAAAAAAATTCCAGTGCTGGTGGATTTAAAATGGCCGGAAGCCGAAAAAGATGGAGATCCGGAAGCGGTGACTCCCCTGCGCACATTGCGGTTTCGAGACAAGGCACCAACAACTCCGGGAGCCCTGGAAAAAGCAGGAGTAAAGTTCGCCTTTTATTCAGGTGCCATTGCCGCGCCAAAGGATTTGCTGCCAGCCGTAAATAAGGCCATTGAAGCGGGTTTAAGTCAGGAAGCCGCGCTGCGCGCTTTGACATTATCTCCAGCGGAGATTTTTGGCGTAGCGGATGTGCTGGGATCGGTTGAAAAGGGAAAGATCGCCAATCTCGTGGTGACCGACGGAAATCCTTTCGACAAGAAGACCAAAGTGAAAATGGTTTTTGTCGACGGGTACAAATTTGAAGTACGCGAACCGATACGGCCCACCGATGCGCCGAAGGGCGACCTAACGGGAAAGTGGACACTGAAGTACACAACCCCAGAGGGTGATGAAGAATCGGTTGCCGACCTGGTAATGACCGGCGACGGAACCTTGTCGGGGACGGTGAGTGGCAAGAGGGGAACGGCCAGTATCTTCAGCGGTTATCTGAGCAGTGATAAATTCAGCTTCAACATGAACATCCCCATCGAGGGCAATCCCCAGGACGTACATTTTTCCGGGACTTTCGATGGTACAACGATGAAAGGAAACATCAGCGTGCTCGGATACTCGTTTGATTTTACGGGAACAAAGCCGAATGCTTCGAAGATGCAAGCGGGAGGTGCGAAGTGAACTTGCATACCCGAGTGACCAAACTGGCTGTGTTGTTTCTGGTTTTCCAGGCGCTGGCCGGCGCAATTCGCGCTTCGGAGACCCAAGCGCCGGTCCTGTTGATCCGCAATGCGACAATTCTGACAGCTTCACATGGAACGATTGAGAAGGGCGACATCCTGATCAAGGATGGAAAGATCGCTGCGGTTGGGAAGGACGTAAAGGCCCCCGCGGAAGCGCAAGTCATTGATGCGACAGATCAGTTTGTGACGCCGGGGATCATCGATTGCCATTCACACATTGCTGTGGATGGCAGCGTGAACGAAGGTAGTGTTTCTGTTTCCTCGATGGTGAATATTGCCGACGTGCTCGATCCGGACGACATCAGTATTTATCGCGACCTCGCCGGCGGAGTGACTACCGCAAATATTCTGCACGGATCCGCGAATTCGATTGGCGGGCAGACCGTTGTGATCAAGTTACGATGGGGACAGTCGGCCGCAAACCTGCCATTTGAGGGGGCGCTGCCGGGCATCAAGTTTGCGCTGGGCGAAAATCCGAAGAGATCGAATTTTCGAACACCCGGCTCGACGGACCGGTATCCGGCAACGCGCATGGGAGTTGAAGAGACGATTCGCGCGGCCTTCACAGAAGCGCAGGATTATAGGAAATCCTGGAGCGACTACAACAAGCGAGCGGCTGAAGGTGAGAAAAACTTGGTTCCGCCACGGCGGGATCTGAAGCTGGACCCGTTGGTAGAAGTGCTGGAAGGGAAGAGATACGTGCACGCGCATTGCTATCGCGAAGATGAAATCCTGATGCTGCTGCGTGTGGCGAAGGAATTCGGATTCAAGGTGCAGACATTTCAGCACGTACTGGAAGGCTATAAGGTAGCTGATGAGATCGCCGCGGCCGGTACGGGAGCATCGACATTCTCGGATTGGTGGGCCTACAAGGTCGAAGCATACGATGCAATTCCGTATAACGCGGCATTGATGACCCACCGAGGGGTGCTGGTTTCAATTAATTCAGACGATGCCGCGGAGGCGACGCACCTGAATCAAGAAGCAGCCAAGTCGATCCGCTACGGTGGCTTGACGCCTGATGAAGCACTAAAAATGGTGACTCTGAATCCGGCGATCCAACTTGGTATCGACAAACGAGTTGGATCAATCGATGTTGGGAAAGATGCAGATCTGGTGATCTATAATCACGATCCCATGAGCGCGTACGCCGTGGTTCAGAAGACGCTGATCGACGGACGAGTCTACTTCGATAGGGAGAAAGATCTTGTCGGACGCCCGGCTCTTGAACAGGAACGCAAAGAGCTTCTTGCGAAGGCAAAGAAAAATGCCGAAAAGAAGGAAGAGGGAACCGCCAAGCCGGGTGCCAAGCCTGGAACAGAGAAGAAGCCAGAGAGCGAGAAGAAACCTGACGAAAAGCCAAAACCTCCACAAGTGATTGTGATGGAGGGAGATGTGCGATGAGATTCCATGGCTTAAAGTTGCGTGCACTATTGGTTCTGGCTGGGTGTGGAGTTTTGTCTGCGGGAATTCCTGCGCAGACGTCAGCACCGACGACGTATGCCATCACCCATGCCAAGATTTTCACGTTGGCGGGGCAGCCCATCGATGACGGCACGTTGATCATTAAAGATGGGAAAATCGCGGCGATTGGCGAAGGGATCGCCGTGCCCTCGGATGCAAAAGTGATCGATGCCAAAGGCTTGCAGGTTTATCCAGGGCTTTTTGATTCGATTACACAAATGGGATTGAGCGAGATCAGCGCGGTGCGCGCGACGGTGGACTCCACAGAGACGGGGGCGTTCAATCCGGACGTCGTGGCGGCGACAGCCGTGTCGCCATCGAGCGCGCATATTCCCGTGGTGCGAGCAGCAGGAATCACGGAAGTGCTGGCGGTTCCCGCAAGCGGTGGCTTCGACAGTGGCGGGGCAACGAATCTGGTGGGAGGACAGGCTTCGGCGTTTTATCTTGCAGGCTGGACGATGGAGGAGATGGCCATCCGCAAGAATGCGGCATTGGTGATTGACTGGCCGCAAATTGAGACTCGGACGTTCGACTTTGCGACGTTTTCCAACAAAGAAAAGTCGTTCACCGATGCCAAGAAAGACTATGACAAACAAGTCGAGCAGCTAGCGGATTGGCTCGAGCAGGCCCGGCACTATTCGCAAAGTATGGAAAAGGGAAAAATCGGAAGTTTCGAGAGAGATCTAAAGCTAGAAGCCCTGGTGCCAGTGCTACGCGGGCAGATGCCGGTACTGGTATTTGCAGACCATGCGCGAGAGATTCGCACCGCCGTTGAATTCTTTGACAAACAGCGGGTGCGCATGATTCTGGCGGGCGGCGCAGAAGCCTGGAAAGTGAAGGACCTGCTGCGGTCTCGAAGCGTGCCGGTGATCTTGCGACCCGTGCTAGGCGAACCGGCGGAAGAAGACGATGCCTACGACCGCTTGCTGACGCAACCGGCAGAACTTACCGCGGCGGGTGTTAAGGTGGCGTTCGGGAGTTTCGACAACAGCTTCGCAAGACGATTGGGACAGCAGGCGGCAAATGCTGTCGCGCATGGCCTGTCGTATGAAGACGGGCTGAAGGCCATCACCTTGTACCCAGCACAGATCTTTGGTCTGGATTCTCAGTTGGGGACGGTGGAGACCGGCAAAGTTGCCAGTTTGATTGTGACAACTGGCGACCCGCTGGAATTGACGACCGAGGTGAAATACCTTTTCATCAAAGGACAATTGACCCCCACGGATAACAAGCACAAAGACCTTTACGAAAAGTATTTGAATCGGCCCAAGGCCGCTAAGTAGTGATTTGACTTATTCTCCGACCGTAACGGGGATTCTGGCCGGGCTTAGGTCCGTGACCTACAAAGGCAGTCTCGGAAAGGTTTGTGGGAACGCAACTTTTTGACCGGGGTTGCGTATCTAAGGGGGGCGACCTATGTGCAAACCTCTTCGTTATCTATTCCCACTTGCAATCCTTCTGGCAGGAGGGCTGGCTTGCCCGGCGCAGGACGCCCGGAAGATCATCGACCAATACGTCAAGGCAGTTGGCGGGAGCAAGGCTTTGTCCAACATTCAATCGATTGCGATTGACGGATCCATTGGTGGAGGAAATGACTCGAAACCGGGAACCTACTCACTTCGGGTGAAACAGCCGAACCGTTATTACTCCGAGATACGGGGTGACGGCAGCACGTTGATTGAGTCGTATAACGGAAAATCCGCTTGGCATCAGATTGAGAGCGGCGAAATCAGCACGCTACTTGGACCGCTGGCGGTGGAACTGGAAGCCGCCGGACAGTACTACAACAGTCGACTGCAGAACCTTTCGAAAAAGAAAATTGGCGAAGCGTTCAAGGGGCACACCCAACTGCGCGGACGGGACGTACTGCAGTTGGAGCTTACCTATCCAACCGGTGTGCAATGGGAAGTATTCTTCGACGCACAAAGCCACCTAATCGTTGGAGAAAAGGCGTCAGTGGCTGGAATTCCACAAGAGATCTATTACGAAGATTACCGCAGCGTGAGCGGAATCAGGCTGCCCTACAAGATCGAATTGCATCGAGGCGGCGATACGTATTCCATCACGGTGACACAAGCGACAGTGAACGAGACGATCGGAGAGCGAGTTTTTGATTTTCCCAAAAAGTCGCAGGTACAACTTCCTGACCTCAAGAAATTGTTTACAGAAATCGACGAAAACCAGAAGGTCATCGACAAACTCAAGGAAAACTACGCGGGTACGCGTAGTGAAGTGGAGACGGAATACGATAAGAACGGAAGTGTGACTAAAAGAGAATGGAAAGAATCTACCTTCTTCTATCTGGACGGCGAAGAGGTGTCGACGCTGGTGAAGCGAGACGGAAAGGCGCTGAGTGAGGAAGAGCAGAAAAAAGAGAATGAAAATACGAAAAAGCGCATAGAAGAAATTCAGAAGAGGGACAAAAAGAAGGAAGAAAAGGCGCAGAAAGCCAAGGAAGAAGGAAAAGAAGAAAAAAACGATGAGCCCGGAATCGAGATTTTCCTGCGGGTGTGCCAGTTCGTGAATCCGAGGCGCGAACGATTCCGTGGGCAGGATGTCCTGGTTTTCGACTTTGAACCAAATCCGGAATACAAGCCGAAAAATATAGAAGAACGCGTAGTAAAGGAACTGGCTGGCGTGGTATGGGTCGACGAGAAAGCGCACGATGTAGCTCGGCTGGAAGGGTATTTCCTGGGGGATGTTCACATCGGCGGCGGTTTGCTGGCCAACCTGCAAAAGGGAACTAGCTTCGTGCTGGAGCAAGGCTATATCAACAACGAAGTGTGGTTACCTACGTATGAGGAAGCGCATGTGGGGGTACGGGTACTGCTCGTCAAAGCGTTCCGAGTGAATGCCGTGACCACCTACTCGGACTACAAGCGGTTTAATGTGGAGACTCTGAATACAATCAACAAGCCGAAGGAGACGGGAACATCTCCGGCCAAACCGTGATGGGACTCTGTAGTGCTTACTTATCGGCGGGTGCGGGTACGAGCACTTCTCGCACTTTTTGAACTAGGTTGTTGGGAGAGAATGGTTTCTGTAGAAACGCGAGACCCTTTTCCAGCATTCCGCCCGTGGTTATCACGTTGTCTGTGTAGCCGGACATGAACAAGACGCGAATCCCGCGACGTCGCTGTGAGACCTGGGTGGCAAGTTCGCGGCCGCTCATGCCCGGCATAACAACATCTGTCAGCAACATGTGGATTTCGCGCGCGTAGGTGGCCGCCAGCTGGACGGCATGTTCCGGATCGCGCGCGGGAATGACGTCATAGCCATGTTCGGTAAGAACCGTTCGGATCAACTCGCGGACGGCTTCTTCATCTTCGACGAGCAGAATGGTTTCCCATCCGCGTTTGCTTTCTACCGAGGAAGGTTTCGGCGCGGAAGCGGGTTCGAGTACATCATCGACCCGAGGCAGATAAACCTTGAAGGTGCTGCCCTTTCCCGGCTCGCTGTAAACCCAGATATAGCCACCGCTCTGCTTCACGATTCCGTAAACAGTAGAGAGGCCGAGTCCCGTGCCGCTTCCACTTTCCTTGGTGGTATAGAAGGGCTCAAAAATATGGGCGATGGTTTCCTGGCTCATCCCGACGCCCGAGTCTGAAACTGCCAACATTACATATCTGCCAGGCTTAACAGAAACGTGATCGTCGGCGTAGGAAGCATCAAGATCGACATTGCAAGTTTCCAGAAGGATGCGTCCCCCGCTGGGCATAGCATCGCGCGCATTCACCACCAGATTCATAATTACCTGCTCGATTTGGGCGGGATCGGCTTTAACCTTGCCAACGCTCTCATTGGTACGCGTGAGCATCTCGATGTTTTCGTCCATTAAACGTCGAAGGAGCTTGTCCAGGTTCAGGACGATACCATTGAGGTCAATTGTTTTCGGCTGAAGAACTTGTTTTCGGCTGAAAGCCAGGAGTTGGCGCACCAGTGCTGCGGCGCGACCAGATGCATTATCGATCCGTTCGATGTCTCCCCGAATTTCAAGCGGCATGGAAGCACGGCTGAGGGCCAGGTCGGTGTACCCCGTGATGATCGTCAGAAGATTGTTGAAATCGTGAGCGATGCCGCCCGCCAGACGTCCGACAGCCTCCATCTTGCGCGATTGCTGGAGTTGCGTTTCCAGTTGCTTGCGCTCCGTAATGTCCACCATGATGCCTTCCATCACGGGATGCGAATCGCTTCCTTGCACAACTACGGCGGTGTCGTTTAGCCAGACTTCGCGACCATCTTTGCGGCGAAGCCGGAATTCCGCCTGGAAAGGGACGCCATCCTTGCTGGCTTCTTCGGCTGCCACAACCGTTCCCAAATCATCCGGGTGGATCAACTTGTCCCATTCTCGAGAGATGGCCAGCCATTCATCCGGTGTGTAGCCGAGGATCGCCTCCACCTGCGGACTGACGTAAAACCATTGGCCATGAATACCGATTTCCGCTATGTAGGTAATGGCATTTACGTGTTCCACCAACATCCGGTATTTTGTTTCGGCTTCGGCGCGGGCTTTTTGGGCCTCCTGATGGGAAGAAAGATCGCGGCATACACAAGCCGTGCAACCATCGGGCATAGCGTTTATGGTGAACTCGACAGGAACGCTTCGGCCATCCGGTTTCTGGAGTTGAAGCGTCGAAGACCATCTGTGGGATTGCACCAGCGCCGCCCGAATTTGCGGCTCCAGTCTGTCGATGGATTGCAGTGAGTAAACACTGCGCCATGGCAGGCCGACGATCTGTTCCAGTCCTTCCAGTCCCAACATTTGCGTATACGCCGTGTTGGCGTAAATGTGCACGCCTTTTTCGTTTAGGAGACTGATTCCATCGACCGAGGAATCCATTGCCAGTGTCTGTCGTCGAACGGTCTCCTCATCCTGATGCTGGCGAAATTGGGTGAGCCCGATGCGTACGGCATAGCAAAGGAAGGACACCCCGAGTAGGCTGAAGCGTATGAACTTCCAATCGGGGCCGAGTTGAGCCACCTGATACAGAATCATCAACGGAGCGAAGGTGAACATCCCGTTGTTGAGCAGAATTTCCAGCAGGCTCTTCGGACGCAAATGAGTCGCCAGAATTTTTTGCTGGCATGGCTCCCAAGTCGCGGCCCAGAAGGCTCCGCACAGCAGAGGAATCGTCCAGGCAAGGTCAAACCATGTGCCGGTGAGAGTCTCATTGGTGGCCTGCATCAGCGCGGCGATGTTGGAAAGCGCGGAGTAGATCAAGAAGTAAATGGTTAGGCCACGATAAAGTTTTCGAGCCTCTGGGAGGCGAGCCCGCTGCCATTGCAAGAAGGCAAGAAACACGACGCCGAATTGACCAAGCGTCATCACGGTAATCTCGCGTTCCAGGGCGAGCTTGGGGCCGAGGCTCGCTACGGGCAAATAGTACATACCGAAATAGAGGAAGAAGAAGAGGATGCCAATCTGCAGGAAGTCGAGAATTTCTTCGAGGTCGATGTTGGAGTCAGTCTTTTCCTGGTTAAGGAACACAGCCATGACAAAAAACATGCCATGCGTGTCAAACAGAAACCGAACCAACGAGCCTGGGTTAGGAACAGTATGGAGGACCAGTTCGGAGTAGGCCCAGCCCGAGTCGGCCAGGCCCCAGATCGCCATGCTGAAAGCGACCAATGTCCAGAAGGAACGCGTGAAGCCCGCTTGTCGTCGAGCGGCGCGATAGCACAAGTAGGCAGCCAGAAAGCTGCTGAATATCTGGAGGGCGTTGCCGATGAAGGAGCCGAGAGGTTGCGTGCCAAAAAACACCACGGAGAGGACGTGAAGGGTCACGACAGTGAGGGCCACGTAGGCCAACAACCTTGGAAAGGGCCTCGGAAGCACGCAAACGTCCCGATGAAGCGAGTCTAACCAGTTTAGAAGATTCCTTACTTGGAAAGGGTCAGAAGGGTACTACTGTGTTTGTGTCGTCATTGTAAAGGAGTTAACCCCCCTCACCGGGAGTGGCGTATTGGGAAATAGCAGGGGAAGAACTAAACGTGAAGCGGTTAACCCGGCGAGCGTACAGCCTGCCCAGGGGAATGCTGCTGCTGACCCAAATGCGGACACGGGGGCTAGCGTCCTTCAAACGGATAGCGATCCTGGGATTGCACTGCCGCGGCCACGCGGCGACGAAGGGCAATGCTGTCAACGGGAGGACGTTTTCCAAATCGCTTTAGCACCGCCATTTGCGTGGTGAGCATATCGCCTTCGTGAACGGCGGCGATGGCGCGCTTGGCTTCGTGCTCGACGCGTTCGGCGGCTTCCGCGATGAACACGCGTGCCGCGTCGATCAGAACGGAACTAGCCGACTCTCCCCTGTTGGCCGCAGCTTTTTGGGCACGCAGCAGGCAAGACTCCATGGCGTAAATCTCCATCACCATGTTGGCGAGAGCGGCGATCAACTCCTGCTCCTCCGCCAACTTTTCGCGGAATTTCTGAAGAGCGCCTCCAGCGGCTTGAAGGAACATTTTCTTGGTGCTGGCGACCACCCTGGTTTCCTCGGCCAAGACCCCTTCGGGAGTCTCCTCGAAGGAAGGGCCGGCAAGAATCTCGTCTGCTAACTTCATCGCAGCGGGGATTAAGGCCAATTGTCCGCCCATGGCGCGCTTCATCAGCATCTGGATGATGAGCATGCGGTTGATTTCGTTGGTGCCTTCGAAAATGCGGTTGACGCGCGAATCGCGGTACGCGCGGCAGACGGGATAATCTTCATGGAAACCGTAACCACCGAATATCTGAACGCCTTCGTCTACGGCGAAGTCTAACATTTCGCTACCGTAGACTTTGGCGATCGAACTCTCGATGGCATACTCCTCGAGCACCTTCATCGTGTTTTGCACGTTATCGCCTGAGCCGGCGGCGGCGTGCATGGAGGCTTCCATATTGCCCGCGCTGCGATAAATCATGGATTCCACGGCAAAAATCTGGATTGCCATCTCCGCCAGTTTTTCGCGAATGAGACCGAAATCACCGATCTGCTTGCCGAAAGCCTTCCGTTCTTTGGCATATTTCGCGGCAATCATCAGCACGTACTTCGAACCGCCAACGCAGGACGCGCCTAGCGTAAAGCGCCCGGAATTCAACACATTGAAGGCTACGATGTGGCCGCGGCCGATTTCGTGAAGCAGATTTTCCCTGGGAACTTTGCAGTTTTCCAGAAACACCGGAGTGGTGGAACTGCCGTGCAAGCCCATTTTGTGTTCCTCGTTGCCGGGTTTGCAGCCGGGAAAGGTTTTTTCGACGATGAACGCGCTCAGCTTTTCACCGCCGACTTTCGCGAACACGATGAACAGATCGGCAAAGCCCCCGTTGCTGATCCACATTTTCTGACCGTTCAGGATGTAATGGGTGCCTTCCGGATTCAGATCGGCGCGGGTAAGCAAGTTCTGCGCGTCGCTGCCCGCTTGCGGTTCAGAAAGGCAGTAGGCGCCGATCATTTCGCCGCTCGCCAGCTTGGGGAGATATTTTTTCTTCTGTTCTTCCGTGCCGAAATAAACGATCGGCAAAGTGCCGATGCCGGCGTGGGCACCATGCGTAGTGGCAAACCCTCCGTAGATAGAGATCTTTTCCGTCAGGATCGTGGTGGCGACTTTGTCGAGTCCCGCTCCACCGTACTGTTCGGGCGTGCCACCGCTCATCAGGCCAAGTTCGGCTGCTTTTCTCACAAGTTGCGGCAAGAGGCCTGGCTTCTTTGCCTCCAGGTCCTTGACCACGGGAAAGACTTCTTTCACGACAAACTCTTCGGCAGTTTGGCCGATCAGTTTCTGATCATCGGTCAGATCGGCAGGAGTGAACACATCCTGGGGGGCAGGGGATTCCAAAAGGAAACTGCCGCCCTTTGCCGCGAGTTTGCTGAAAGTGGAGGTCGCCATGATGCTGCTCCTGCCGGCATGAAGCCGTTTGGAAATTCAAACAATCGTTTGAAAAAACAATTCTGTGATTCTACTCCCGATGACGTTCGGCGGCAAGAGAATGAAACGAGCGGATCTGGCGTATCGGGGAACTAGGTAGACCGCGAAGCCTCGGAAAGCTGCCGCGCAAAGATTTTGCGGAGGCTAGTTGACCAATAAAATGGTTTTGACAATAAAAATAGTCAATTGGTATAGTCCCGCGGCAGTCGAGCCGGCGCCGACCCAACCGAGATGATGAGAAAAACGGCCATGCCAGGAGGGGAACCTCCTCCTCAGGAGGCAATCGGGATTGCCATGCTGGAATTGGCTTCGCAAGCCTCGGCGTTGCTATACCATCCCATCCGCTTGAGGATTCTTGAAACGCTTCAGACTCCGGATTCTGCAGCTGGTCTTTCCAGACGCATGAGCATTCCCCGGCAGACCCTTAACTATCATGTTCGGGAATTGTTGCGGGCGAAACTGCTGAAGCGAGCAGGGAGGAGGCGCAACCGGAATTTTTTCGAACAGCGTTATCTAGCAGTGGCACGCGGTTTTGTCCTTTCACCAGAACTGCTCGGAACTGTGGCTGCGGACCCGTCGCAAGTTCAGGATGCATTTTCGGCTGGGCACCTTTTGGCCTTGGTCTCGCTGCTTCAGCGCGAACTGGGCCAAGCCTCGGCCTCAGCAGCACAGGCAGGGAAACGGTTAGCGACGCTTTCGATGGAAACGAAGTTGCGTTTCCGGTCGGCGGAGGAACGCAGACATTTTGTGGAGGAACTTCAACGAGCGGTGTTCGGTATTGTTGCCCGACACGCAGGTGCGTACGCCGATGACGAGGGCAATCCCGCGGAAGGCCGCCCGTATCGGCTGGTGCTCGGTTGTTATCCAATCCCCGCAAAGGAGTCTTCAAAGGTTTCAGACAAGCAGGAGGTCGGCAATGAGTAATTCCGCGAACAAAACGGTAGCCCAGCGCCCGCACCGGCTGGAGAAAGAAATTGAGATCGCGGCGCCGATCGGGGAACTGTGGAGCGCCCTCACGGATTCCCGGAAACTGGCGGACTGGTTCCCCCTTGAAGCGCGAGTGACGCCGGGGAAGCATGGAAAGATTTTTGTTTCCTGGGGACCCGATTGCGAAGGGGAAGCGCAAATTCTTGAGTGGGAACCAGGAAAAAGGCTCGCCTGGCAGGAACCAAGAGCGCTCGTGGAATTCACCCTTGAGTCGCGCGGGGGTAAAACGTTAGTTCGATTGGTGCAAAGCGGATTCCTTACCGGCGCCGACTGGGAAAAGGAGTGCTACGAGTCCACGAATTATGGATGGGATTTCATATTGCTCAGTTTGCGATTGTTGTTGGAACGGCACCGCGGGCAGGAACGAAAGGTTGCCTGGCCGCGCCAACCCGTAACCATGACGCGCCAGGAAGCGTACCGCAAGCTGCTCCGGCCTGACGGACTCTTTCAAGAAGACGCAGCCGCGTCCTTGCAGGAAGGTCAACCGTTTGTACTGACCACCGTCGGCGGAGAAAAGTTGTCGGGCCATACGGAACTGGTGAAAGAGTCGCGCGGCATCTGTCTGCGCGTAACGGAATGGGACGACGCTTTGTTCTGGGTAAGCCTAGAGGGCGGAGATGGCAAAGTTAGCGCGCAAATCTGGATTTCGACTTTTGGAACACCGCAAACCCGGGTGGATGAATTGAATTCCATCTGGAGTGGCAGGTTAAAAAACATTTTTCAGTGAAATGCGAAAGGAAAAGCCGATGAAACGCACGCTAAGAACGGCATCGCTGCTAGGTGTCATTGCATCGGCCGTATTGTTGTCAGGCCATCTCAGAGTAGAGAAGAAGTCGTGTCCCGTAGCAGTAAGTGCGGCCCCCGCTGCCGCTCCAGAGATGGCGCGATTGAAAAAGTTCTATCTCGGCGATTGGCAATACACGGAGACGTATCCGAAGAGTCCGGCAGCGCCACAAGGTGGCGTGAACACTGGCGTGTATACGAGCGAGCTAGGTCCGGGAGGAAATTCTCTGGTTAACCATTTTCACTCGCAAGGCCCGGTTGGAGACTTCGAAGGATTATTGATCATGACCTAGGACCCAAACGAGAAGGTGTATAAATCCTACATCTTCGGAAATGACTTTCCAGGGGCAATCGTACAGAAAGGTACTTTTGAGGGTGACACGCTGGTGTTTCGCTGAGAAATGACCATGGGGCAATCGAAGATCTCGATGCGCAACAACGCTCGAATCGACGCGACGAGCAAGATGACCATCGACGAATTCATGACTATGGAAGAAGCGCCGGAAAATTTGGTGCTGCAGGTAGTGGCGACACGAAAGCCGTAAGCCGCCAGTCTTCAGACAACAACCTGGTCTTAGCAATCTAGGATTCAAATCTCAATCAGAGTCGTTCGAAGATTCCGGCGGCACCCATGCCACCGCCAATGCACATGGTGACCATGCCGTGACGCGCATGGCGACGCTGCAATTCGCGGATGAGGCTGGCGGTAAGTTTCGCGCCGGTACAGCCAAGTGGATGTCCAAGTGCGATGGCTCCGCCATTGGGATTCACGCGCGAAGGATCCAGATTGGCCTGTTGAATCACGGCCAGAGATTGCGCAGCGAACGCTTCGTTCAATTCCACAACGGAAATGTCGTTCAGAGACAATCCCGCGAGTTTGAGCGCCTTCGGGATCGCGGCCACCGGCCCGATACCGAAATCTTCGGGACTAACTCCTGCAGTGGCATAGGCCACAAATCTGGCTTGTGGCGTGAGTCCAAGTTGCGCAGCCTTGCCGTCGGACATGACCACGACGGCGGCGGCGCCATCGCTCATCGGCGAACTATTGCCAGCAGTCACCGTGCCTTTCACGTGGAAGGCGGGTTTCAGTCCTGCGAGCACACCCAACGTTGTGTCTGGGCGCGGTAACTCATCTTGGTCAAAAACGAAGCTTTGCGTTGAGGGCTTTGTTGAACTTTTCGGTTTTGTTCCGTTGCCATTGGGAAGCGAAACTATCTTCACTTCCACTGGCACAGTTTCATCTTTGAAATGTTCAGCGGCCATGGCTGCGGCGGCTTTCTGATGCGATTCAACGGAAAACTGATCGGCCTGCTCCCGGCTGATTCCAAATTTGACGGCAATATTTTCGGTTCCGAGCCCCATGTTGATGTAGGTGTCAGGGTAGTGATCGACCAGCCAGGGATTCGGAGAAATTTTGTTGCCACCCATCGGGACCATGGACATCGATTCTGTTCCGCCGGCGATAATAATTTGCGCAGCGCCATTAGCAATGCGTTCGGCGGCAAGCGCAATCGCTTGCAATCCGCTAGCACAGAAGCGATTCACAGTCATCGCGGAAGTCTCTACGGGCAGTCCTGCACGAAGAGCGGCGATCCGGGCAACGTTCATGCCTTGCTCGCCTTCCGGCATGGCACAACCCAGGATGACGTCGTCAATCTCTCTAGGGTCGAGACCAGGAACGCGCGCGAGCGCTGCCTTGATGACCAGGGCGGCTAAATCGTCAGGCCTGGTTGTGCGCAGCGAGCCTTTAAAGCCCCGACCGACGGGCGTGCGAACAGATGAAACGATCACCGCTTCGGGCATGACGAACCTCTTTTCTCTTGCAAGGGTGATTTTCTGCCCGTGATGCGGAAAAAGCAAATCGGGGCCGCGCGCTCCCGATCAATCGGCCAAACAACAGCCTCAAAAGAAATGTGGTCTAGCGGACGGCGTCCGCATAATTTGAACCGATTTTGATTCTAGAAACTTTGCCGTCAGCCCCGATTTCAAAGACAAGCAGCTCACCCACATTTGCACCACCGTTTTCACCGGAAATTTTGAATGTGTTGGGGCCAGCGGGAGTGAGGGTCAGCATGCTGTGTTTCAGGTTTTGTGCTTGTGGATTGATCATCACCAGCTCGTGATTGACGATCAAAACTTGAAAATCACTCCAAGGGCTTCGATACAATCCGATGTAATGGTTCCACGCAGGATCGACGGGAGCGAGTTTAGCGGCCGGAGCAACGGCCTTGGCAATCGCAGGGGCAACGAGTTCATAAAACTCTCTGGCGTAGGAGAAGGGGTCCCCGTCATCCGAGTTGGTCAGGACAATCACTCCCAATTTCTCCTCGGCGGAAAAAGAAATATTAGTCCGGTAACCTGCCAGCGCGCCGCCGTGGCCGACGATGGTTCTGGTTCCGATGCGATCGATGGCGAAGCCAAGACCTTGCCCGGACTGCCAATCCGGCTCAATCCACTGGAGACGGTGCATCTCTTTGAGAGTCGAACCTTTCAGAATCTGTTTGTCGCCCGCTCTGCCATCACGGAATTGAAGCATCACAAAGCGTGAGAGGTCTTCGACATTCGAGGAGAGTCCGGCCGCCGGTGTTATACCTTTGGTATTCATGAACGGGCGGTCTCGACGGGAGCCGTCGGGCATCCGGCGTCCATAGGCAGCTGCGAGCTGGGAATCACGACCCGGTGCGTCGGGAAACGATGTGGAGTTCATGCCCAGAGGGGCAAGGATGTGTTTCTCGACATAACCCTCATAGGGCTCGCCGGAAACGGCGGAAACGACTTCACCTGCAAGCGCTACAGCCAGGTTCGAGTATTTCCAGCGCGTTTCCGCGGAATAAGCGGCTTCCTGATTATGCAACATGTCGATCATCTGTTCGCGGGTAGGAAAGTTGGCATCGGACCAGTAAGGGAAATCTGACTCGCGTGGCAGCCCGGAAGTATGGGTGAGCAGATGACGGATGGTGATGACCGGCGAAGCTTCTGTCCCCTCTCGCAGTTTGAACCACGGGAGATACTTCACGACAGGGTCGTCAAGTTGAAGTTTACCCGCATCGCGTAGCTGAAGAACTGCCGAAGCCGTGAAGAGTTTCGTGATGGACGCAATTCGATAGTCGGTTTGCGGCGTAGCGGAAAGCTTGGCTTGCAGGTCGCGAAAGCCAAAACCACGAGACCAGATCAGTTCTTGGTCGTATACGATTCCAACGGACAAGCCGGGTTGGCCGCGGTAAGCCATTTGGGATTCAATCCACGCTTGCCATAAGCGGATCGCGGAGGCGACTTCGTCTTTGTCGGCAAGTGCGGAGGATTGGGCCGAAGCGGGAGATGCGAGCAAGAAAAGAAGGACAAAAGCAGCCAGAAAAGGGGAGGCGAGTTTTTTCACGGGTTTCTCCGGAGCCTTGAAAAGCGCGAAGTGTTCGGGGCTGCGGCATTCTACCGGAGTCTCGAGCAACCCGCAGCAAGATTCAGCAGATGGAAACTGTTCCTTCCCGCAACCGGTGACGAGCGAAGCGAACAAGTCATCGACGGCGGCGGTTTCACCATCGAATACATTGTAGATAAAGTTCGCAGGAGGAAGGCGAGAGAATTGGTCTAGGATGAGACCAACCATGAACTGGGGCACAAATGGCTTGCGCCCCGGCGCAGCATGCCACCGTGCTTTAGGGCTAGAACTGCAAGCGCAGCCCCACTTCTATGACGCGAGGGCCCCCGCCGAGCCCAGGATTGCCTTGGGCGACATCAGGGGTTTGCGAGATCTCACCAGCCGAAGTGCTTCCAGGGCTGAGGAAACCATTTGGCAAGGCAAAGTTCGGGTGGTTGAAGATGTTGAAGACTTCCCAGCGACATTGCAGTCTTAGAGCTTCAGGAATCGCGAAGTCTTTGGACAAGGAGAACACTACGTTCTTGAAACCGGGACCATAGATTTGATGGCTTCCGAGATTGCCGTCTACGGATTCACGAACCGCGGGATCAGCGAATGCCGCCGGGTTCCGACATCCGGTTGACGGAGTCCAATTGGGTAGAAATGGATTTACGCCGGGAACGATGTCAGGGCGTTGGTGAAAATTGTCCGCCTGACCATGCAAGTAACAAAAGCAGTGTGGCCAAAAACTGTGCATCGAGTATGAACCGATTCCTTGAAATCATGATCTGTCCCTTTATGAAAGGGAATCCACGTATTTGTATGGATTCCCTACAGGGGATGAAACCCGTGCAGCGGAAGTAATAAGAGAACGAGTGCGGATAACCGGAGCGAGTGGAGGAAATTCCTCCCGCGCTAGATCCCCGTGGCGACATCGCCGCGCTTCGCTATATCGCGGTAGAACCTGCCTTTAATGTTGCAGAACGTTATCCCGCCCGTAATAGAAATTCATTACTTGCCCTTTGTCGGAGTGCCCTTCTTCGGAATGAAGACCGGTGCTGGCGGGGTGATTTTATTGACAGCAGAAAAATTGCGCTCGTTCAGTGCCAAACTGATACGCCCGCGTGAATCTACAAAAAGAAGAGGGTCACCGACGGATACATCCATGAAGGTTTTGACGTAGGGCAGGGTGAAAGGCTTCTTGTTCAATTGGACGGTTACCTTGTCTCCCAGCGTGTATCCCAGTTTCTGGAACTCGTCCTTGGGAATATCCGTGATCAGGGAACCGTAGGGATCATCGAGCGCGATCACTTCCGCCTCAATGCCTTTATCGGTTGTGACGGACACTTTGGGAGTTAGCCTTACCAGTTGCTGAACCTCAGGGCCAACCATCGTGTAGTCCCATCCCGCGGCAATATGTGCGCCAACGGGAGAAAAGATGTCACGACCATGGAAGGTGGAAGAGATGGTGTCTCCAATCATCCAATTGGTATTGGTAATTTCCCGTGCAGAGTCGAAGCCGTCTCGCTCCACTACCGGTGTGACCAGTCCATTGTCGGGCAACACGAAATACTGGCCCTTCTTGGTTTTTACCACCACGGCCTTTCGCGATGTACCGACGCCCGGGTCAATCACGACAACAAATACGGTCCCGGCGGGATAGTAAGGAGTAACCCCAGCCAGCATCCGAGAGCCGTCTTCAATCGAAAAGGGCGTGACCTGATGCGTGACGTCCATAATGCGGGCGTCCGGAGCAATCCCCACCATCACGGCGCGGCAAATCGCAGCAGCGTCATTGGCTGCACCAAAATCAGTCATAAATACAATGGTTTGTCGCGCACTGGCGGATGAGATGGCGGAGTTGGCCCGGGGAAGTTCGGTTTGCCTGCATCCTAGGGCCAGGACCAGGCAGAAAAACAGAAGTCCTTCAGAAACACCTCTCGCTATCCGACTCGACACGTTCACCCCCGAACGGCTGTTTCCTTTGCTGGATGGGAAGGGCCCCGGTTGCGCGAAAATTTGCGGCAACTCCGTCAAACTTTCTCCCGGTTAGTATAGAGGAAAGGAAGCGAATAGCGTTAGCCATGCCCAATGTAATTGGGTAATTGCGGGTATTTGGACAATTCATTAAACTGAATTTCGCCCACTTTGTGGAACAGGTTTCGGAATATCACTTTTCGCCCGCCCGCGTTAAGTTCAAGCAGTGATTCTTGGCATCTTGAGGAGGACGCAAATGCGTCGTGTATTCATTTGTTTAGTTTTGCTTGCGTTGGCGGCGTCGCTGGCGCTAGCCGACCAGGTCAGTTTGAAAAATGGCGACCGGCTGACCGGGAAAATCGTCAAGGGAGATGGCAAGACGCTTTTGTTGAAGACGGAATTTGCGGGCGACGTGACTGTCGACTGGGATGCAATCACCTCGATGGAGTCCAGCGAAGATGTCTATCTCACGTTGAAAGATGGGAGCAAGTTGGCGGGAAAGATCACCACCAAGGACGGTCAGTTCGTGGTGGCAGCCCCTGCGCCCACTGCGGTCACCAGCGCTCCCGCGGCTAGCAAGGATACCGTGGTAGCCGTTCGCAATGATGCCGAGCAGAAGGCCTACGATCTGGCCGCGGAGCGCATGGCTCATCCAAAGTTTACCTACTTCTGGGGCGGTTTGTTTGACACCGGTCTGGCGCTCACTCGCGGCAACTCCTCAACAACCACATTTACGCTGGCATCAAAAGCGGTGCGTGAAACGCCCAAGGACAAACTCACTCTCTACGGTAATTACATTTATGGCAAGGATTCCTCCACCCCGCCGGTTCGGACCACCGCAAACCAGTTGAATGCGGGCATTCGCGGTGATTTGAATCTGACGCCTCGTGTGTACGTTTTCGCCTTCGCCGATTATCAGACCAATGAACTGCAGCACCTCGATCTCCGGCAAGTCTATGGCGGTGGTTTCGGCTACCACGTTATCAAAACAGAACGCATGATTTTTGATGTGTTTGGCGGCATCAGCTACGAACGGGATGCCTTCGGAGAGTATGTCCTTCTCGGTCCCCCCATTTCGGTTATTCCGGCTTCCACTTCAAACAGCGCCGCGGCGGTCATCGGCGAAGAATTCGCCGTTAAACTGAACAAGCGCAGCACGTTCACGGAACGCTTGGGCCTGTTTCCAAATCTCTCGCACCCGGGAGATTTCCGTTCGCAATTTGACACCACCCTCGTCACCCAGCTCAAAACCTGGCTGAATTGGCAGATCACTTTCAGCGACAGCTACATCAACTATCCACCTCCGGGCTTGAACTCCAACGATCTGCTTCTATCTACGGGCTTGCGCGTAACCTGGGGGAAGGCCAAACTGTAGCCGTTTACCGCCCTCGGTTCGGTTCCGGAAACGGAGTCAAGGAGGATGAGCATGAATTTTCTGACATGGATTGTGGTGGGGTTAGTTGCAGGCTGGCTGGCCGGCCAAGTGATGAAGGGTGGAGGCTACGGCGTTCTCGTAGACATCATCCTGGGGCTCTTGGGCGGCTTAGTGGGGGGCTGGCTTTTCAGTATGTTGGGAATTTGGCCCGGTGGTGGACTGATCGGATCGATTCTTGTGGCCTTTGTGGGCGCAGTGATTCTGGTCTGGATCACCAGGTTACTGAAAAAAGCCTGAAACGGGATTGAGCAACGAAAAATCGCGCTGTGAGGGAGGTTGGTGGCCATCGCAGCGCGATTTGTTTGGAAAGCGATTGCGTTACTGTGGCACGATCTGGGTACTCAGTCCCGTTTCATGGGTAGCCACGAACCACTCGGCGGTCGGCGTGCGCAAATATTGCAGGCGCCGCTGCGCGTTCTCCGTCGCTTTTGAGTTGCCCAATTTTTCCTGGCTTACGATGAAGCTTCGCACCACGAGTGGCGCGTGCAGGTCGGCCGAGAATTGCTCCGCAGATTTCAGATAATCCTGGCTGCCCAGCAGCACGTAGCCAAGCGCTGACTCGTGAACACTCTCTACCAGTCG
The DNA here is from genome assembly GCA_963741165.1 of Candidatus Acidiferrales bacterium. Lineage (GTDB taxonomy): Bacteria > Acidobacteriota > Terriglobia > Acidiferrales > UBA7541 > Acidiferrum. The sequence goes on from CAVUHB010000013.1 coordinate 587,074, forward strand.
ATCCCGGGAAGTGTCGCAAAGTTGCTGCAGTTTATTGATGGATTCGGCGGCATCCTCGGATTGACGGGCCACGGTTGCGATCCGGACTTCTTCACGGAGCACATTGGCCAAGGCTGCATTGCGATCGGCTTCCTGCATCCCCGGCCGAGCTTCACTCAAGCTGGATTCCAATGCCTTGAGAATTTGGTGCTCTTTGGCCAAATCTGGTGATGTCAGGGCCCTGGCATAATTAATCTCGAACTGCGCCGCCGCATTATTTTCGCTTGCCGCTTTATCGGAGAGATTCGCCAGTGCTTCGCGCCCCCCGCTGAGGTCGCCGCTCCAGAAGTGCAGCATGGCCAACTGGAGTTGAATGTGCAGGGTGTCTCGCACATTGTCCGACATCTGGAGAGCCTTTTCATACTCGATTTTCGCCTGACTGGCATTGCCCATCATCGCGTAGGTATCGCCACGCCCATATTGAGAGGTAATCAGTTGTGGGCTGATTCGCAGCGCTTCGGCATAATGTGCCAGCGATCCACCGTCATCGCCTGACATGCGCAGCACTTCTCCGAGCGAGTCCTGGGGATTGGCCTGATCCGGCAGCACAGCAGCGTAGCGCCTCAGGTAATCAATCGCTGCTTTCGGATCTGGATCGCCGGCTTCCACGTGAATGTAACCCAGCATGTTCAAGGCTGGCGGGAAATCGGGATCGATCGCCAAAGACTTTATCCAAAGTTTTTTGGCGTGCTCGAAGTCCTGCTGAAAGTAGAGCCACTCGCCTGCAAGGTAGAGGACGTGTTTATCTTTCGGCCGGTGGGCGAGTAGATCGTTCATCGCCGTGATCGCCGGCAGCACATTGGCTGCCTGGGTGCCCACCAGGAAGGTGATCATCAGACATTCATCGCCGGCGCAGTTCGTTGCGAACTCCTTGGCTTTCTTCAATGCTTCCGGGGCAGGATCGGCACGCCTTGCTGCAAAAGACCACAAGGCGTAACCCAGTGCAAACTTGGGATCCTTGTCGGTCGCAATCTGCGCGTGCAGGATGGCTTCTTCAAAGCCAGCGTTTTCATATTGGTCCAGAGCCATTTCGAGGTTTTGTCGTGCCGAGAGTGACTTGGTGGTCAGGGGGATCGAACCATAGAGAAGCTGCGTCCCCGCGGAAACCCTTACCGCAGACTTCGCCGGGCCCGTCTTTGCCGGCTGAATCTGTGGGGTCTGCTCGGCCCAGATCCTCGTCGAGAAGAAAGAGAAACATAAGACCAGCGAGATGCGAGTCAGGTTGGTTCTCATACCGAGATGGCTCCCCTGCGTGAATAGTTTGTGCGTCCTATGAAGTTAGCGATCAGCGAGTGCAGAGGGATACTGGACAGAAGGCCAGTTGTGCACATTTCTCCAGCGGGCGTAACGGACACGGCACAAGTTGGGGCGTCAGCAGGTTAGGCACATCCCTTGTAGGACGGTCTTGTGCAGCGTGACCCCGTTGCTGAAACTTGTTGCACCAGCCAAACAGATTGCGTGGGGCATATGAGAGGACAATCTCGAAAAAGCGCTTTGCGGACCACAACGCTGGCCGCGCTACTTCTCTGCGCAGTTGTTCCCTTACTTGCCGCGATGAAGAATTGGGCCGTGGTTGTCGCGGCGGGTAGCAAACTTCAGGATGTTTCTCTGGCCGACCTTTCCAAATATTGCAGGGGCGCCCAGAAGGCTTGGCCCGACGGCCGAATTTTTACGTTGGTCGTCCGTAATCCGGAATCTCCGGAAATGCGCACGGCGATGGAGAAGCTATTCGGTGGTGGGGGATCGGAGAAATCAGCGCCCACAAAGCAGGGTGAATCGCGCCCAATCCTAAGAATAGTCGATACGGATGAGGACCTGATCCGCGCCGTCGGATCCACGCCCGGCGCCGTGGGCCTTGTCGACGTCTATTCCATCAACAGCTCGGTCAAGGTGCTGCGCGTTGACGGCAAGCTTCCCTTTGATCCTGGCTATAGCCTCAAATTGAACTAGAACAGGTCGCCACGGCCGTTCAGGTTCTGGTGCCCCGGTCTCCTTGCCCTTCTGTTTCGGTTTCCCCGGTTAGGCAACCTGAAACAACAAGCCCTACCCATCACCTCCCTGAAATGGGAGCCGGCGTAGCGGTGGCATGCGTTCCCTGACTGTCCCCTGTCCTAAGGTACAGGTTTTCCACAGGGCTGTAGTACGAAGAAAAAACGTAGAATTGTGAGCGATTTCACACTTTCAGTAAGCATCTCATATTAAACAGGATAACGAAGATCCGAAGGCGAAATATAGGGGTACTAGTGCATCAGTTTTAGTCCATTTTTGTGACCCCTGTACCATAGCCTTTCCCCCTCTGCTCCTGTCTAATAGGACAGGTAGAGAGCATTGACCTTCCGGACAGGGCGAGGCAGCTTCAGTCCACAGGAACCGGAGAGGCAAGGGTCGGCGAAACAGAAAGAGGGTTAGGGGACCGATGAAGACCAAAGACGCACTACGCAAATGGATGTGGATGTTTCTGGGGGTACTCGCCGCCCTTCAGCTGTATTTTGTGCGCGAACTCCTGGCGGCCCTTGCTCTGTTCCTCCTGGGATTCGCGGTGGTTGCAGCCGTGATAATGAGCCTTTACATGGCGCAAAAGGTCTGGGAATCGGGCCTTTCTTCGCTCTTGGCCAGTCAAAATCCCTGGGTGCTGGCCGCCCGCCGCGGGTTTGCTTTCGCGGAAGATTGGGGACGCCGGCCGATTCGTCGGACCGGGCCCGAAGTACCGAGCAACATCTAGTTTTACGTAGTGTGTAGGCCAGCGCACGCCAATTTGGGATTTGCTCGTGGGATTCTGTAAATCCTGAAAAGGTTGTGGGGGCCAGCCGTCCTGAGAGAGCGGCTGGCCTTTTTCTTTTGCTTTTTCACCTCTGTTTGCTACGCTTTGCTGCTTCGCAGGATCGCGCCTACGTTTTCATTCTGCCCACGCTTGCATTTCTGTCCTTGCACTGACGTGTACAAGCGGACCTGTTTTCGTGCCGATGAGATTCACGGAGGAGCCAATATGAATGCGCGCTTCAAACAGCGAACTGGCTTGGGAGTGCTGCTCGTCGTGTGTGCGTACCGGTCCGCGGGACAACAACCGAACACAGCGGCGCCCAAGAGCATCGCGATCCGGGCCGGAAAATTGGTGGACGGGAAAAGTGACACTCCGATCGTCAACGCACTGATCGTAATAATGGACGACAAAATCATTAGCGTCACACCAGGCGGAGCTGCGCCTGCGGGTGTGGAACTGATCGACCTGTCGAAGGCGACCGTGCTTCCGGGGTTTGTCGACGCTCACACCCATGTTCTGTTGCAGGGTGACATCACCAACGAGGACTACGACTCGCAACTCCTCAAACAGTCCATCCCTTATAGAGCCATTCTGGCGGCACGCAACGCCCAGATTGCGCTTTCCCACGGATTCACCGCGCTTCGCGACCTCGAAACTGAAGGTGCAATGTATGCCGACGTCGATGTTAAAAAGGCCATCAAAAACGAGGAGATCCCGGGCCCGCGTATGCAGGTTGCCACCCGAGGCATGACGCCGACCGGGCAATATCCGTTGCTTGATTATTCCTGGGAGCTGAAAGTGCCTACGGGTGTGCAATATGCCGACGGCGTCGATGAAATTCGAAAAGCAGTTCGCGAGCAGGTGATGTTCGGCGCGGACTGGATCAAGTATTACTCTGACCACGGTTATTTCTATGGACCCGATGGCTTGCTTCACAGCCACGTGAATTTTACGGACGAAGAAGCGAAAGCCATTGTCGAGGAGACCCATCGCTTGGGCAAAAAAGTTGCAGCGCATGCCATCGGCAGTGACGGCATTGCCGCAGCACTGAAAGCCGGCGTTGACACCCTCGAGCATGGCGACGGACTCACGGAACCTCTCTTGGACGAAATGGTGCGCAAGGGGGTGTATTGGGTACCCACGATTGCTGTCGGTGCCTATGTTGCCCCCGGCCGCCAGGGCAATTGGCCAAAGATGGTCGAGAGCGAGAAGGCTGCGTTTCAGCTTGCCTTGAACAAGAGCGAGCGCAATCCCCCGCCTTTAGGTGTGGGGTCAAGCGAGAAAAGGCTATACTGCTAATAGACATCTATTTACAAACAAAAGGCGAAAGAGTAGCATGTTCTCCTGATGCTTGGATACAAATCGAACAACAACGTCGTTTACAGCAACAAATACCATGTTTCTTTCTGCCCCAAATATCGCCGCAAAGTTCTTGTGGGTGCGATAGCAAAACGACTGTTCACGTTGATACATAAGGCTGCCGCGAGATATCGAGCCGAGGTCATCGCGTTGGAAATCATGCCAGACCATGTTCACCTGTTGGTCGAGGTAGACCCACAGTTTGGGATACACCGTTTGGTCAAATACATCAAAGGGGTAACGTCGCACGATTTGCGGAAAGAGTTCCCCAGCCTAACATCAAGGCTGCCCAGTCTGTGGACAAACTCGTATTTCGTTTCAACGGTCGGTGGGGCACCACTGGAAGTTATCAAGCAATATGTGGAGAACCAGAAGAAAGTATGATTCAAGCGCAACTCAAACTTCGGCTCAACAACATACAGGAAGCCCGATTGGTGGGCTGGCTGTGGAACCTGACGAGTGTGTGGAACTGGGCTATTCGCAAAATCGAACTCGACGCCAAGGACAAGATTTATCACGGTGCGAAAGATTTTCAGAACCTGTTAGCGAACCACGGGGAGAAACTTAAAATCCCCAGCCATACGCTGCAAGGCGTTCTTTCACAAGCACATTTGTCATGGACTCGTTGTTTCAAGAAGCTTGCGAAGAAGCCCCGCTTCAAAGGCGTGCGGAATAAATTCAGCAGCATCCCGTTCCCCGACCCCATCAAGCCGCCGAAGGGAAACCACATCCGTATCCCCGGCCTTGGTAAAGTTCGCTTCCACAAGCAGGAACTGCCGGAAGGTAAAATCAAATGTGGTCGCATCGTTCGGCGTGCCAGTGGCTGGTATCTGTGTTTGTGTATCGCAACTGACCGGGAGCCGATCGAGCGCAAAGACTCTGGAAAGATTGGCATCGACCCCGGTTTCACAAGCTTGCTGACCATCGCCGCACTAGATGGGCAGTGGGAAAAAGTAGGACACCCGCGAGAACTGGAAGCCACCGAACACCGCTTGGCGCAAGCACAGCGCGGTCACAACAAAAAGTTAGCGGCTCACTTACAGGAAGGTAGAGCGAATCAAGTCAAAGACCGGAACCACAAATTGTCGCTTCGACTGGTTCAAGAGAATGTTGTTATCCGCTTCAGCGGAGACAATCACAAGGGCGTTGCCCGAAAGTTTGGGAAGTCCGTTTCAAGTTCCTCCCACTATCAGTTGCGTCAGATGCTTGCGTACAAGAGCCGTTCAGGCGGTACACAATACGACGAACCTGATTCTAAGTTTTCCACCAAGACCTGCTCTGACTGCGGTGCCTCTACGGGGCCGACAGGATGGGGTGGGCTTGCGGTAAGGCAGTGGCGTTGCTCATCGTGTGGAACGATGCATGACCGCGATGTCAATGCGGCTCGTAACACGCTATTTGCCGGGGCTGGAACAGTCCACGAGGAGGCTTGCCATGTGTAAGCCTGTCAGGAATCCCCGCCCTTTAGGGCAGGGGAGGTTCAAGAAGGGTGTGAAGATCGTTTTGGGCACGGACGCGGGCGGTTTTGACTGGAAGAAACTAAACCAAGCGGCAGAATTTGAGTATTACGTCAAATACGGGATGACCCCGCTGCAAGCGATTCGCACAGGCACAACCACAGCGGCCGAGCTGCTAGGCTGGAGCGATAAAATGGGCTCCATCGAGGCAGGCAAATGGGCTGATCTCGTGGCCGTTTCTGGTGATCCACTTACGGACATCACCGAATTGCAGCGCGTGAAATTCGTAATGAAATCCGGATCCATTTTCAAGAATGAATTGCACTGAGCAAGCTTGACGCGCCATTCATGACGCTGAATAGTTCAAAAGAAAACCGCACCACCATCTACATTGATCGATTGCCCGACCATTGCACTGGACATTTCGGAACACAAAAAGAGTGCGGCCTGCGCGATTTCCGCCGCCGTCTGTCCACGTCCTTGCAGCAGGGTACTGAGAAAACCCCGCAGTTGTTCTTCGGGACTGAGGCCTAGCTTTTGCGCGAGCCTATTGCCCAATTCTTTTGACATGATGGTTTCCGTCACCGGTCCCGGACAAATCGCGTTTACGCGCACTCCTTGACGCGACGCTTCTGCGGCCATCACGCGCGTCAACCCGAGTATCCCTGCTTTTGCGGCGGCATACGCAGATCCCCACCCGTAGGCGGCTTTGGCCGATATGCTGGAGATATTCAGGATCACTCCCGATTTGCGGTCATACATCTGCGGCAGAACCAGTTTGCTCAACAAGAACGCAGCCCGCAGGTGGACGGCCAGCACGTTGTCGAACTCAGCCAGCGGATATTCTTCGACCGGCACCACAGGACCATAGTGCCCGGCATTGTTCACGAGAATGTCTATCCTGCCAAATTTGGCTTTTGCGGTGGCAACTAAATGTTCGCAATCATTTTCTCGGGCCACATCCGCCGTAACGAACGCTGCTTGGCCGCCACCTCCCACGATCTCGTCGGTTGTCGTGCGAAGTTCTGCTTCGGTGCGGGAGGTAAGAAAGACTCGCGCACCTTGGCTGGCGAAAACTCTTGCGGTCGCCTGTCCAATGCCCCGACCTGAACCGGTGATCAAAGCGACTTTGTTTTCCAGGAGCATAGACGGGAAACAATACCAGCCCTTCGTCTTGAGTACCAGACCTGTCCATCCACGCCCGGAGACTACTGAACCTTCAACCCCTTCAGCAGATGGTTGACGGCTTCCTCAGCCTGATACGGTGAAATGGAACTCTTGTTGTTCAGTTCTTTCCGGCTGATCGCCCGATACGCCAGTTTGCGCGGATTGCCTAGCGCCAAGTCCAGCACAAAGGTGCCCTCGTGGTATCGGATAGTCTGATAACCCAGTTCCGGTGGACCCCAGCCCCACCCGCCCCACGCACCATAACTTGACCAACAGCCATAGGGTCCGCATACGGGGTACCCGCCCGAATATCCGTTCTGAACTGTAGAAGTCTGTGTTTTTACCGCCACGTGATAATCCACCAGCAAGTCAGCCACAGCGGGATCGGTCACTTGCGTCAGTCCTTTGCTCTTGAGCGCGCGTTCAATGGCCTGCTGGAGTTGCGTGCGATTTGCTTCGGTATTCCAGTCGCGATTGCTCTCAAATTTTTGCGCCGGTGCTGGTGGCTCCGGTTTGATCACGTCGCGAGAGACAATTGGCCTTCCATCCGGTCCCCGTTTCACAGTCTCTGGCATATTCGCTGGCCGCCAGGCCCAAGTCATACCTTTGGCAATTCGTATAGCCGGGTCGCGGATTACTTCAACATTGTCATCGCACCCAGCTAGTGTTAGTCCACCAATCAGAACTGCAGACAGTAACAAGAGGTTTGAAAAAGATCTCCTTGGTTCCACGAAACGTACCTCCCCACTAGATTGAACACGGCTTCCGGGAAAAAGTTGGAGGCATTTGTACGCTCAGGCAGGGACGGGAATGCGGAGGTTTACTATAAAGCCGGCGACGGAACACACCAATCGGCCGGCGGGAATACGATAGGCCAGAAGTTTGGCGCAGGGCGATCAAATTCAAATGCAATATTGTAGAACTCCACCCCGGATTCCTCGGTTCGCACCACCCGACAACTCATCTCTTTGCCGGTTTTGGGGTTCGTCAGCAGGAACGACTGGCCGACGTGCAAGTGGGTTTTCAACTGGAGCAGTCCGCCATGGGCGTTCACGACCTGGGTAAACCCCTGTTCCTGGACCTGACGACGGTCTTCGTCCTCGGCAAGCACGAAGACGGTCATGCGTAGCATGACGCGTTCGCTCCTTCGCCGGTTTGGTCCGTCAGCCATCGAAGATAGTCCCTGGACCGATAGTTTAACGGAAAAGATGGCCCGCGGTACTGGCCGTCAAGACAGGTGTGATGCGATTTTTGGGTCAGGTGGGGCGGAAATGCACCGGATTGCCACCTTTGATATGATAGAATTTTGCAAATTCAGCAGTTTAGGATGAAGATGGCAACAATAACTGGGGCAAAGACCTTATTGCGCGTGCGGCCACGGGGCTTCTGTGCAGGTGTCGTGCGGGCGGTCGATATCGTGGAACTGGCGCTCGAGGCTTACGGCGCGCCGGTCTATGTACATCATGAGATCGTCCATAACACCTACGTGGTAGAGCAGTTGCGGAGGCGCGGTGCAATTTTTGTCGAAACTATCGGAGAGGTTCCCCATGGTGCGGTGCTGGTGTTCAGCGCACATGGTGTACCCCCGACAGTTCGGGGAGAAGCCAAGGAACGTCAACTTCGAGTCATTGATGCTACTTGCCCTTTGGTGACGAAAGTTCACTTCGAAGCGCTGAAATTTGCCCGCGAAAAGCGCACCATCATTCTGATTGGCCATAAGGACCATCAGGAAATTGTCGGAACCTCCGGTGAAGCTCCGGATAGCACGATTGTGGTCGATTCCGTGGAAGCCGTGGATGCACTGCAGGTTGCAGACCCGAATCGGTTGGCTTTTCTGACGCAAACTACACTCAGCCTTTATGACACACAGGAGATCGTCTCCCGTTTGCGCCAGAAATTCCCCAAGATTATCGGCCCCGCAAGCGACGATATTTGTTACGCCACACAAAACCGTCAGGAAGCTGTAGAGCAGGTAGCCAAGGATGTTGACCTGATCCTGGTGGTTGGCTCGCAGAATAGTTCGAATTCAAACCGTCTGGTTGAATTGGCCCAGCGTCTAAATATCAAGGCCAAGTTGATTGATTCTGCGGAAGACATTGATCCAGCATGGCTGGAAGGAGTCGGTCGTGTCGGATTGACTGCAGGAGCTTCGGCACCGGAAGTCCTTGTAGAACAGGTAAGCGAGCGTTTGGCACTGCACGGTTTCACGGACCAGCGCGATCTGGATTTGATTCGTGAAGACGTGCGATTCACGCTGCCGCCGGAATTGGCAACCATCGCTCCCGCTCCGCGCCGGTAGCGAAAGCGAATGACAATTTTTGCCCGTCGCATTTAGCGGGCAAGTACAAACAAGTTTTTTGCCGGGAAGGGAAAACCGGCGCATCTTGCCGGACCTGGCACTTTCTTGTTAGTCAGAAAAGGAGCGAACTTTGGCGGTCAAAATTGTCCGTCAGCCGAATAAGATTGCTATCATTGGCGCGCCTTCCAGCGCCGCTGCATTTTTGCCAGGGAGTGAAAAAGCCCCGGCCGCTTTGCGGGGGGCCGGACTGATCGAACGGCTGCAATCCATTGGATATGAAGTTACAGACTTAGGGGACTGCGCCCCGCGTCTGTTCGCTGATGACGAAGAACACAAGCGCGCGCGAAACCTTCCGGCCATTGTCGCCTCACTCAACGACCTCAAGCCCCGCGCCGAATTGGCCATCAAATCGGGTGCCTTAGTTCTGGTGCTTGGTGGCGATTGCACACAAATTATTGGTCTGCTTACCGGAGCTCGGCGCTACTACCGCCATGTTAGCCTCTTGTGGTTCGACGGTGATGCGGATTTGAATACCCCCGCCAGCACTCCGTCCGGTCGCCTGGATGGAATGGCGCTAGCCACGATTATTGGCAGGGGTTCGCCGGAGCTGGTCCGCTTCTGGGGAGAACCGCAAATTGTGCGCGAACCCGACACGGTCCTCTTTGGCGTGGACCGTCTTGATGAACCGGAAAAGGAATTTCTGGCACGGTCCCCCGTACGCCACAATCTGGCCACCGATATTCGTAGCAAAGGCGCCATTGAGTCCGCGCGTCGCGCACTGGAACAATTGCACGCCGATTCGCGGGAATTTATCCTTCATCTCGATATCGATGTGATCGCTCAGGAAGAATTTCCTGCCGTAAATGTGCCGCGCAGTGCAGGACTCTCTTTCCTAGACGTGCAAAGTTCTCTCACGGAATTTGCCAAGCACAAGAATCTGCTCGGTTTCGATGTTGCACAATACAATCCGGACAAAGATCAGGATGGCTCTGGCGCCAAAAAGCTGGTCGACCTGCTGGCCAGTGTTCTATCCGCACGACTGGCCGCACTGACAACGCCAGCAGCTCCGGCTTCACCTGCCGTCGAAGAAACGCCGTCCTCCGCGGATTAACTGCATTCCGTAAAAATTAGCATGTAACGGATTCGAAAATTCGAACCTAGCAATCACACTCCAGAGTAGCGGCAAGCTCTAAACTAGATAGCAGCAAAGGATTTCTCGGCAATTCAGTGCCAGTTTCGGAGAACAATGAAGCGTCGGTTACAGGTTATGAAGTTTGGCGGTACTTCCGTCGGCGATGCGGCCTGCATCGCACGGACCGCCAAGATTATCGCCAGCAGTGTGCGCGACGGCGGTTGCGTCGCGGTCGTTTCTGCCATGAGCGGCGTAACCAACAAACTCATTGAAGCGGCCAATCAGGCGCAATCCGGAAATGCACGAGAAGCCGCGGCAGAGCTCGTGGGATTGCGCAAACAACACGAATTAGCACTGACAACCCTCACCGACAAAGAAACGGAACGGGCGGAAGTGCGCAGGATATTGGAGGAGGTCCTTACAGAAGGTGGCCGACTCTGCGATGGTACCGCGTTATTGCGCGAACTGACGCCGCGCACCCTGGATGCGATTTCGAGCCTCGGAGAACGGCTGTCGGCTCCACTTGTCGCTCTGGCGATCAGGGAACTGGGTTATCCGAGCGAAGCATTTTCCGCGACAGATCTTATCGTGACCGATGCCTACCACGGCGGCGCAGAGCCGATAATGGATTTGACCCGCGAAAAATCCCAGGCGCGGCTCTATCCCGCGCTCGAAAAGGGTGTCATTCCGGTGGTAACGGGATTCATCGGGGCTACCAGCACCGGTCAACTCACGACCCTTGGTCGGGGAGGGTCGGATTATTCCGCGACGATCCTAGGCGCCGCTCTCCATGCCGATGAAGTGATTATCTGGACCGATGTGGATGGAGTTCTTACCGCCGATCCTCGTCTGGTGTCCGAAGCGAAGACTATTCCCGAGATTTCCTATCGCGAAGCCGCCGAGCTTGCCTATTTCGGCGCCAAGGTTTTGCATCCGAAAACGCTAAAGCCCGTGGTGCAAGCCGCCATCCCTGTTTGGATTCGCAACAGCTTCCAGCCGGACCAAAAGGGCACGAAGATCACGCCAGAAGGGCGCAGCATTGGCGGCGGCGTGAAGGCCTTGACGGCGATTCGCGACGTTACCTTGATCAGTGTCGGCGGTCCCGGAATTGTCGGATTACCGGATGTAGTCGGCCGCACATTTTCAACAACCGCGGAAGTCCGTGCGAATGTTCTGCTGATCTCTCAGTCCTCCTCGCAAAACGATATCTGCTTTATTGTTTCTGCCGTCGATGCGCAGCGGACCGTAGAGGCAATGCGAAAAGAATTTGCGCAAGACTTGGCGCACCAGACGGTCGAACACGTCAATGTCGATCCCAATATCGCCATCGTTGCAGTTGTGGGCGAGAATATGCGCGGGATACCGGGCGTGGCTGGCCGGACCTTTAACGCGATGGGCCGCGATAGCGTCAATATTATTGCCATTGCCCAGGGATCTTCAGAGAGCAACATTTCTTTCGTGATCGAAGAAAAGGATGTAAAGAAAGCACTGCTGGCATTGCACCGCGAGTTCGGCCTCAGCAATGAGACAAACGGCAAGTAGTCACCGAGTGCTTCACGATCTACTAGGCGCCGTGATCGTGCTTGTAGAGCTTCTCGCCTGCGGGAATTTCAATTTTCAAACGATTACCCGGCAATGGCAACGGGCAAGTGGTAAACGGGTTGTACGCACAAGGCGGATTGTAGGCTTTGTTAAAGTCGACTTGAACGGGACCGCCCTTTTGCGCCCCTGTCGGGAGTTGCACATCCAAAAAGCGCGAAGCCGGATAGGTTTCCTTCCCGCTGGTAAGATCGCGAAATACGATGAAGAACCGACCGGAACTTGTCGGCCCGCCTTCCAAGCGGTACTCCTGCCCCTTCAGTGAGAATGTCACATAGCCCGTTATCTTGAGCTTTATTGCGTCGCCCAGCACATTCTCGGAATCAACCTCTTTCGGGGAATCGTAGGGAACAAAGTTTCCTGTCGCTACATAGGATTCATCGATTGGAAACCACTTCAGACCGGTGAAGTTTTTGCGGAGTTGCGAATTCTTATCCCTAAGTCGAAGCGCCAATCGATCGCCACTGGCATGCACGTAAAACGTGACATCGCCGAGGACCAGACGATCCTCGCTTGAATCCGGTCTCATCTCGACCGCCTGCACGGCATGTCCGTTTAAGGTCACTGCAACGCCGGGCGTCACACGTAACGTTGATCTGCCGGCGTGAAGGGTCAGCACTCCGACCGAAGCGGGGGCAGTGGCAGGAAGCACGATATCGTTTCCGACAGCGGAACCAATTCGGTTGTCTCCTTCTTTCAGCCAGAACAGCCCAGAAACGGTCAGCCAGCCGCTATCTGAGGTCAGCGATGTCTGATAGTCCAGCCTCCATTTTTCAACTGACTGGCGGTAGGCTGAATCACCGAATAACAGACAAGTGCTGGCAAGCAGAACCAGAGCCGTGAAGATAACCTGGCGTGTTGCATTTCTCGGGTACATCTTTGTTTCTCCCTCTGACACCGCAAGATCTCAGCACTTCGCTTGGCCACCCAAAAAGCAAAACCCGCCGACCGGAAGGACCGGTGTGCGGGTTCGGGCTACGAATTCGTCCTCGGAAGCTAAGGATCTAAAACAATCGAACACGTCCCGCACGGCTTTGATCCAACCGACAGGGACAACACCCGGTGTTCGAGGTTGCGAAAACCATGAACTAGACCATACAAGCGTGCGGAACGCCGGTCAACTCCACCCTCGGACGTTCAAGACGCAGGCGCTGCCACGCGTTTGCGATGGTACCGCGCAAGCCCCATCCACGAGAGCGGCAACTGCCCGTTATACTTATAGTGTTGGGCATCTTCGGGCGCGACAAGGCGATCAGCCTCCTCGGCAGCCCGCCTTGTGAATTCCTGCAGGCCCAAGGCGTCATCCACACCGCTCGCCAGGATTTGGGCGGCGATCTCACTCCACAGCCGCAGGCGGTTCCTGTAGTTCGCCAAATGCTGCCCCGGCCGGTTGGAAAAACCGAAATGCGTAAGAAAAAGTCGCTTGGGTTGTAGTTGCTCGATCGCGTTGAGGGAATCATTCCACAATTCCAGATCGATATCGGGTGGTGGCGCTGCGGGAAGCACCAGTGGGTGGCCTTCGATGCAAATGCCGGTTGTGTCGCCAACAAAAGCGGTACCCTCGGAAGGCTCAAAGTAAGTGACGTGGTGTGACGCGTGCCCCGGGGTATAGATAACTCGAAGCGTGGTATTTCCGAGCGGTAGAACTTCACCGCCGTGGAGCACTTCTAAACTGGACTCGGGAACTGGCAAGCACTCTCCAAATAAAAATTCCATTTTCTCGCCATACAATCTCCCGGCACTGTGAAGAAGTATGGTGGGATCGGCCATGTGCATTGCACCGCGGGAATGCACAAAGACTTTTAGATTTGGATTTTCTCGCACTAGAGAACCAGTGGCCCCTGCATGGTCGAGGTGTATGTGGGTAAGAAAGATATAATGCAACTCGGCCACGCGCAATCCCTGCGCGGTCAAGTGTTCCCGCAGCGCCTGGATGGTTGAGGCAGGTCCAGGATCGATAATTGCGTTCGCCGCTCCAGCTCGCACTAGCGCCGCGGCTATCGATCGCGGACGTCCTGTCCAATTGAGGTCAAGTGGAATTGTGGAAATCACAGCTTTGCAGTGTAACGCATTTTTTCGCGCCACAGTCAAGCCCGAAGAGGAAAGAAAGGGGACCTGCCGGGTCCCCTTTCTTGCATAGGAAATACTTGCAGAATGATGAACTTATAGAATATGCTTTCTCCACTGCGGCTTGTTTCAATTTGGACCTCGCCACTTGTGGGAGGAATTCAGTCGTAATCAACCGCCTACTGAATGGAACAAGTTTTGCGCTGCGGGATTTCCTGCGTGCTTCGCTCGGCGCGACAGGTGAGTAAATGGACGAAACACTGCGTGAATTTCAGGGGTTTCTAGGTTTGAATTTAGGGAGGAATATTATGCGGAAATGGTGTGCAACATTGGCAGTCGGCGCTCTACTCGCCCTGCCACTTTGTGCGCAGGAGAAAGACGCGCGCACAGCGAATACCGGCAGTGAAGTATCGGAGAATGCGGTGACGGCCAAGAGCCTGACGGGCGATTTCAACATTGCCCCGGCTTCCAGCAAGCTGTTCCCAATGCCGGCGGCCGCTGCAGCAATGCCAGCAGATATTTTTAGTGATTGGGACAACAATCCTTGGAACCGCCATGCTTGGGGCCTCTTGACCCCGAAGTTTGAAGTTGCCGGATTGTTCAGCTATATCAATTTTGCTCCAGGTTCGGGCTATCGCAACTTCAACAACCTCGGGGCCACCGGTTCATTCACCTACAATGCCAACAAGTGGTTGGGATTGACGGCAGAAATCGGTGCGTACAGCTTCGATCGGCAAGTTCCCATCTTGAATGGCGAAGATTTCGTGTTGTCGCACCTGAAGGGCAGCCAAGAGACCTATCTTTTTGGGCCGCGCCTGAATTTGCGGAAATTTGATCATTTCGTGCCCTTCGTCGAGGTTCTCATCGGCGCAGGTCACGGTGGTTCTCAGTTAACCGGCGACAACGGTCAGAGCGCATTTGCTTTTGCGGCTGGCGGCGGTGTTGACGTGGTTCTCTGGAAGAATCTTGCTTGGCGCTTCTTCCAGGCAGACTACCTCATGACCAATTACACCGGCACGCTGCTTAACGCCAACGGCCGGCAGAACAACTTCCGCATTGGTTCCGGCGTGGTTCTGCGTTGGGGATATCCTCCAGCGCCACCGAAGCCAAATCATCCCCCAGTGGCCGCTTGCTCGGCGGAAAAGCCCTCGGTGTATCAGGGCTTCAACGACCCGGTTGCGGTTCACGTGACCGCTACGGACGCGGATAACGATCCATTGACGTACACCTACACCGCCACTGGCGGCAGCGTTGACGGCACCGGCGCGGATGTTCGTTGGAACCCGACCGGACTCGCCGTTGGCTCCTACACCGTGAACGCCAAGGTTGACGACGGCCGTGGCGGCACAGCGACTTGCTCGACAGACATCGCCGTTGCCGTTCGTCCGAACCGCAACCCGGTGATTTCTTGCGCGGTAGAGCGCAGTCCAATTCTCGCCGGCGAGCGCGTAGCGATTAACGCGACGGCAAGCGATCCGGATGGCGATCCGCTCACCTACAGCTACTCCTCCACTGGCGGCCAGGTATCCGGCACCGGTGCAAAGGCCACCTTTGATTCCACAGGTTTGGCCCCGGGCAGCTACACCGTAAACGGCAAGGTAGACGACGGCCGCGGCGGCACCGCAACGTGCTCCACAAACGTAGACGTCCAGGCTCCAGCACCGCCGCCACAAGCGACGAAGGTTGGCACCTGCGGCTACCGGACGGCTGGCTCCTCGCGCGTCGACAACGAATGCAAGCGCATTCTCGATGACGTCGCACTGCGCCTCAAGAATGAACCGAATGCCAAGCTAGTTGTGGTTGGCTTCGCGGACAAGAAAGAACCCAAGCCCGAGAAGCTGGCTCAGACCCGTGCAGACCTCGTCAAGAAGTATCTCGGCGAGAAGGGTATCGATGCTTCACGCATCAGCACCCGGACCGGCGCGGCCTCGACCGAAAAGGGCATGGAAAAGGAAAACCGTCACATTGACACCGTCTTTGTACCCGAAGGCGCAACCTACTAAACTCATCGGCTCCGGGGAGTGTTCGTCGCCCCCTGGGAGACTTGAGAATGAATTAAACGACCGGGCTCTCCGAGGAAAACTTCGGGGAGCCCGGTTTGTTTTGATCGCTGATCCGGCACCCAGGAAAGGAATCCCCTTTGCGGTTGAGCTTGCCCGTGCTCTTGCTTTTTAGCGTATCTCCCGCCGCACTTCCTGCTGAGGCTAGTCCTTGGGAACGCGTCGGACCGCCTGGCGGAATGGTCATGGCCTTGGATGCTTCCCCCAGAGCAGGACCTGTGTATCTCGGCACAGCCGACGGCCATGTTTTTGTTAGCAACGACGATGCAAGCAGTTGGCAGCTTCGCGGACGCGTAGGAGCCCGTACGGACGCAGTCATCTCCAGATTGCTCGCCGATCCCTCGAACCCCAATGTCGTCTACGCCGCGGTTTGGTACCAGCAGCCTGGACTTGGCGGCGGCGTATTTCGTAGCAACGATGCCGGATTGTCCTGGAACTCCGTTGGCCTCACCGTGGAGGCTGTACGAGCGCTCGAAGTGGCATCGGTGCAGCCACTTACGTTGATTGCGGGAACAAGGACTGGTGTTTTTCGGCTTGCACCCGGAGAGCAAACCTGGGAGCGTATCTCTCCACTTGGCGATGAGGAATTACGCAATGTCGATTCCCTGGCCGTCGATCCGCACGACCCTAACATAATTTATGCGGGAACCTATCACCTTCCCTGGAAGACGATCGACGGCGGCAAAACCTGGAATCCAGTGGCCGCCGGCCTGATCGACGATTCAGACATCATGAGTCTGCGAGTCGATGCCACCGATCCTCAGCGCCTCTTTCTGAGTGCCTGTTCCGGCATCTATCGAAGCGAAAATGAAGGCGCGGAATGGACAAAGTTGCAAGGCATTCCCTATGCTTCCCGTCGAACGCACTCCATTTTGCAGGACCCCGCAAGTTCGAAAACTCTTTATGCCGCCACCACGGAAGGCTTATGGGTTACGCGCGACGCGGGTGAAACCTGGAAACGTACCACCTCGAAGGATTGGGTCATCAATAGTGTGCTGGTAGTTCGCGGTTCCAGTGCTGGTTCAGAACGCGTACTGCTTGGTACGGAAGCCCAGGGTGTCATGGTCAGTGAAGACGGTGGAGAAACTTTCACCTCCTCCAATGATGGTTTTACCCATCAGGTGGTAAAACAATTCATTGCCGACCCGCGCAATCTGAAACATCTGCTCATGGTCATGCAGCAGAACGGGCCACGATTCCTTGAAAGCTACGATGCAGGTCACAGTTGGGCGGCACTTACGATGGCGGATAAATCGCAGAGCGGAAAGCCAGTCCCCCTTGAAACCGTTGCGATTGACAAGGTCTTTGGGAGTGCCTGGGGATGGGTGGCGAGGCTGCAAAATGGCCAGCTTTGGCGAATGGATGAGCAGACCAGCACATGGCAGGAATGGCGACTACGGCTCCCCGTAAACGCCGCAGTTTTGCCTAGCGGTTCCGCCAAAAACGGCAGACCAATCGGGAGCAGTCCTCCGGAAAAAATTCTCTCTACCGTAGACCCTCTAGGATTTTCTAGCGCCGATGTTTTTGTCTCGTCGCAAAAGGGACTTCTGCGCTGCAACCAAGAAGGGAATTGTTCTCTCTTAAAAGCGTTTACCGGCCTTGTCAAGCCCGAGGCCATGCACATCTCGCCGGACGGCACCTTGCTTATCCTCGTTGTGGCCAATAAATTGGCTATTTCCAGAGATGGCGGCCAACTAGCCGTCTGGCGTGATCTTCCGGCTGCGGTTTCGAGGGCCCTCTGGCTCGATTCTGAAGGCAGTTCGGCAAAGACAAAGATCTTCCTCGGTACCCCAGGGGGCCTTTTGGTCTCGAACGAGGAAGACGGTGGCTGGATTCGCCAAGAGCGTGGGCTGCCCGCCGGAGAGATCGACAACTGGTGGCGGTCTGCTCACCTCATGATTGCCACCCTTCGCCAAGGCGGAATGTTTGTTTCTACCGACGCGGGACTCAGCTGGGTTCGCGTCGACACGGATGCTGAACGAAGTCGCTTCGTGGGCTTGCTCGAGACCGAGCCAGGAGTCGTGGCCATTGGCTCCCAGAGTGAAGGCGTCCTGATCTGGCACCTACAATAAATAAGGCCAATTGCGGTAGTCATCCTCCGTTCCTTTCTGGCAAGAAATACCAAGAGGGTACCTATTTTGGGATTTTTCCTAATCAACAGCGACCTGCCGTCTGAGACAAGGACTTTAAACCAGGAGGGACATAAGGCTTTTCAGGCAATGGGATGCAGTCCCCTGCTCAGTTTGGGGATCTTCGTGGCAATCGCTCCTATTCACGCTCGAGGCGAGACAGCGATCCTGCTTGACAACGAATCCCAGGCAATGAATGACGGGACTTCAAACGGGGCACGGCTTCCGGACCTTGCCGCGACCGCTCCGGCCGAAAGCTAGCGGACCCCGCTTCCCTTTCTCAATGTGGAGGAGGACGAGTACAACAGCCTGCGCACGCACTGCACAGGTCTGCCCGATGCGCGCCAACCAGAGCAAAGTTCGCGTCCGTTCTTGCGGATCACATCAGCCGGCAGCGGCCGTTTCAAGCGAAGTAGAAACGAGGGTGCACCCTGCCAACCGAGAACTGCAGTAGCAGTGTCGGAGGAACTAGAACAATCCGCGGGATCCAGGGCAGTCGCCGTATCTCCAAGTGACCGCAAAAATCGGCGAAATGTGCACTGCACGGCAGTTCGCCGTGGGTCGGATTTTGGAAAACTCCTGCCAACGAAACGAGGGGGTAACCGAAACTGGCAACGACTGAAATTTTTAGGAGCGGAACAGGACGTCTTCCCTCTGGAACATTTTCACTGCCAGGAACAATGCCGCCGCTGCATAAATGCAGGTGGAGGAAAATATAATGGCGATGTAGTTCCAGTGATAGGTTCCGGTCACCAACTCCTTGCAAAGCAAGCTGGCATTCAAAATGGGTACCAGGGCAAGCCTTGCACTCAAATCAATCGGCAGCATCGCGCACACCGCCGGGATGATGACAAGAAACATCAGAGGGGTAATGTAGCTCTGCGCTTCTTTATAGCTTTTGGCAAATAGCGCCACCGTCATAACGCCGGCCGAAAAAAGCACTGCGAGGGGCAGCACCATGATGAAAATCGACAATACCGTTCCGAATCCGATTCTCAGTTGCAGTTGTCCGGCGCCGCTCCCCGCCTTATCAAATGCATGCATTCGCTCCAGAACCCAGAACGACACGCCCATGGAAGTAACGGAAAGTCCCGCCGTAACAAGTGAGGTGGTAAGCACCAAAAGGAATTTTCCAAGCACAAGGTGCATACGAGAAATCGGGCTGGAAAGAATGGTCTCCATTGTGCCGCGTTCCTTCTCGCCTGCGGTCAGGTCCATCGCTGGATACATACATCCAGTCATACACAGCAGAATCACCATGTATCCGATAACCCCGCCAAACGCCGCACCGCCGACTTTTTCAGGAGGAGCAACGTTCTGCTCTAGAACATCAAATGGCTTCAAAACGGCCTCCGGCAAATTTTTCGCCGACAGGTTCTCCTTTACGATGTTGCCGCGGTAGGACTCCAGATGCTCCTGGATTACGCCGGTGGCCAGGGAAGATTTTAAATCGCCGTCATAATTGTAAATTTTCACCACGGCGATTTTTTGTTGCGCAAGATCCTGCTGAAATCCTGCTGGAATTTCCACTGCCGCGCGAACATCTTTGTTAATGATCTGGTCCTTCCAATTCATCGCCAGGGGGACTACCTCAATTCTTTTCGTGTCCCTCAAATCTTGCAGAATTTTCGGCGAGTCTTCTCCACCGATAATCATCACCTTCGGTATCTCTTCCTTGGCCTTTCCCACTAACGCAGATATGGCTGCCCCAAGCCCCGCCGTCAGCAGAGGGAACAGAAGCAGGGGTACCAGGAGGGAAGAGATGAGCGTGCGCCGGTCTCGAAGCGCTTCTCGCAATTCCTTGCGATACACGATGCCTACGTTTTGTATGGACATTTCAGGCACTCTCCCCATTCTTGTAGAGAGGGGCCACGATCTTCACGAATATCTCCTCCAGGTCATTTTCCTGATACTGCTCGCGCAATTCCGCAAGCGAGCCTTCCGCAAGCAGCTTTCCGGACTGAATAATCCCAATGACGTCACAAAGTTTCTCCACTTCACTCATGACGTGCGTTGAGAAAATCACCGTCTTCCCCTGCTGGCGACATTCACGGATGAAATCGATAATCGTGCGTGCCGTCATGATGTCCAATCCGAGGGTGGGCTCGTCAAAGATCATTACTTGCGGGTCATGTACCAACGTACGGGCAATCGAGGTTTTCTGCTTCATTCCGGTCGAGAGCTTGTCACACCGCCGGTCGCGAAAACTGTTCATGTCCAGCCGCGTGAAGATCTCATCGAGACGTTTTTTTAAGGTAGTCTCATCAATACCGTTCAAACGCCCGAAGTACTCCACCATTTCTTGTGAGGTTAGCCGGGGGTATAGTGCCGTCGCGGTGGAGAGAAATCCGACGTTTGCCCTGACCTTCTCCGGCGCATCAATCACGTCGTGACCGCAAACCGTCGCGGTCCCGTCACTGGGTTCCAGGATGGTAGCCAGCATCCGGAGCGTTGTTGTCTTTCCGGCCCCGTTGGCGCCGAGCAATCCATAAATCTGTCCAGGCTTGCAGGTGAAACTAACCTTATCCACGGCTCGAATTTCGCCGCGTTTTTTATCCCTAAACAGTTTGGTCAGACCACGAGTCTCAATCATGCAAAAGCCTCATTCTTGGTTGACGAGCGGCAAAAACCGACTGCTATCACTGTTACGCAGAGAAAAGACGAAAATTACGCAATCCAGCTCTCGAGCTTCTGAAAGCTTCGTCTTTCCGACCGGCCCCGTTTTGCCTTATCCCTTGTGACAGTTCGGGCACTGTTTGGCATCGTACTTCTCCGGGGGCACACGAAACATGCCGTTGCACTGGATGCACACCCTATGGAGAAGTTCTGGTTGGTTCCCCTTCGGGTCACTTTGTTTGGAGTTCTGCGAGAGGAGAGAATCGGAATGGCTCATAATTCCGACAGTCTATCATGGGGTCAGTTCCAAAGCCTGTCCGCATCTCATGCCGGTTGCAGGTCTTCAAGTTGTGTGGAGAATTAGGCCAACCTCCTGATAGACTTGACTTCAGAAAGTGCCTCTCCCCGGAAACGGGGCGGATTTGCAGAACGTTGTGGCACTCACCACCACTGGCCGTTTTCTGATCTGTGAATGCTACGTATCGCTGGCGGGGAATTGATCACCACCTTTTATGTATAAAAAGTTGCGAAATCGAGTGCTGCTGTTGTTGCTGCTTGCCGGCATCGTTGCGTTTATCCTCGTGCGCGTTAGCGGCAGACAGCCCGTTGCCAAGATTTCCGCCATGCGGCCGGTCCGCGAAAACATCGTTTCTTCCGTGAGCAGCAACGGCAAAGTCGAGCCAATCGCCCCATTCAGCATTCGCGCCCAACTGGATACATTTGTGGAAAAAGTACACGTCTCAGAGGGCCAGAGCATCAAGAAAGGCCAATTGCTTCTTGAACTGAACGTCAAGGAAGCCGTCGCTCAGCTGGCTCAGGCAAAGTCCAGACTCTTGCGCGCCGAAGACGACTTGCACTCCGCCAAGTCCGGCGGCCGTGCCGATGATGTTGCCCGTGTAGCCGGTGACCTGGCGAAGGCGCAGGCAGATCGTGACCGGTTGCAGCGAAATCACGAATCGTTAGAGCGATTGCTCGCCCAGGGTGCCGCCACCAAGGAAGAACTTGCCACAAATGATTTGGCACTCGTAAAAGCGTTATCAGAGGTGAATCGCCTCTCGGCCGCCAAACAGGAATTCGATCGGCAAGCCGGGCTCGACGCTTCGCGGGGAACTCTAGGGGTGGAGCAGGCGCGAAGCGATATCGCGGCATGGCAGGACAAAGTTCGCCAGGGCAGAATTCTGGCACCTTCGGATGGCACTCTCTTCGCCATGCCGGCAAAAACGGGAGATTTCGTAAAGACCGGCGACCTGCTGATGGAAATGGCTGATCTCCGCAAGGTCCGCGTCCGCGCTTTCATCGACGAGCCGGAAATGGGCGTATTGGAAGTGGGACAACCCGTCAAAATTACATGGGATGCCTTGCCGAACCGCGTATGGCAAGGAAAGACCGACGTCATTCCAAAGCAGGTCGTAGCTCGTGGTTCGCGCAGCGTCGGCGAGCTACTCTGCTCTGTCGAGAACGACAAACTCGAGCTGCTTCCAAACACGAATGTAAATGTGCGCATCAATTCCAAGGAACGATTGAATGTAGTCGCTGTGCCGCGTGGCGCGGTGGAATCCATGGCTGGCCAAAAATTCGTGTTTGTGGTCAAGCAGGGAGTCAGCAAAAGTACGCTCGAAAAGCGCCTGATCCAGGTGGGCATTGCCGATGCCACGAACTACGAAGTAATCAGCGGGCTCAATCAGGGAGAGATTGTCGCGCTTCCTGGGGATACCGACTATAAAGACGGTATGAATGTTCGCGTGATAAATATGGAAACTTCCATCCTGAAGGGCGACTAGGATGCGACGACTGGTCTCCGGGTCTATCCTCTGGGCCTGCCTGTCTGCAATCTTCCCGTTTCCTTCTGCTGCCGAAGACCCTCCTTTAACTATCGCCCGACAAGCCTTTGCGAAAGGCGAATACAACAAGGTTATTTCAATTCTCGAACCGGCCTCTGCCAAGGATGGCAACAACGGCGACATTCAACTGCTGCTCACGAAAGCATACCTTGAGACCAACCAGACCGACGCTGCGGTCAAAAGTGCGGAAAAAGCCGTATCGCTCAACCCCAACAATTCCGAATACCATGATTGGCTGGGCCAGGCCTACGGCGATAAGGCTTCTCATGCATCGATGTTCAGTGCGTACCCCTTGGCGAGAAAGACGCAGAAAGAATTTGAGACCGCGGTAAAGCTAGACGAGCGGAATTTTGATGCCATGCAGAATCTTATCGAGTACGACTGCACCGCACCTTCCATCGTTGGCGGCGGAGAGGACAAAGCTCAACCCCTGATCCAGAAGTTGCTGTCCATGGACCCCGCCCAGGGACACTATGCACAAGCCAATTGCCAACTGCAAAAAAAAGATTTTGCCGGTGTGGATGTGGAGTTCACCAAGGCGCTTCAAAGCAATCCCAAGTCCATGGATCAGCTTCGCGAAATGGCTGCATTCTTTGCCAACAGGGGGCAGGGCGACAAAGTTCTCCTTGCGGCTAATGCTGCCGCTGCAGTGGCTCCCAACGATCCTCGCACCGATTTTTTTCGTGCCGTAGGCTTCATCCTCAAGGGGCAAAGCCTTCCGGAGGCGGAGAAGACGCTGCGCGAGTACCTTCGTCTTTCTTCGCCACGATCCGACTATCCAAGCCCGTCCACCGCGCACTATTGGATGGGACGGTTGTTCGAAGCCCAGAAAAATCTATCCGCGGCGCGGACCGAGTACGAGACTGCACTCAAGTTGAACCCGAAATACAAAAACGCCCAGGACGCGTTGAAGAAATTGGGCGGAACTTAGCCCGGCAAGGGAATTGTCTAAAAGCAGGTTCGTTGGGAGAGCCAGATTCGACTATGCAATTGAGGGAATCACTAACGGTAGCCGTCGACGCCCTTCGCGCCAATACAGTACGCGCCATCCTTACCTCCATCGGCGTGATTATCGGGAGTGCCTCCATCGTCCTGGTCGTCACGGTAGCCCTTACCAGCCAGAAATTCGTCATATCCCAGATCGAGGCGATCGGGTCAAATCTTGTTTGGGTGGAACTGGTCAAGACACCCGAAAAGACCCAGCCGCTCAGTTACGAATTAACGGTCGAAGACATGCGGGCCGTGGAGGCGAATATTCCGGATGTCGTGGCGGTCATGGGCTTTTCCGACGCGCCCATGAGCGTCATCGTGGAAGGGCAAGCGCGACCTGTCCGACTCATCGGAGTCACGCAAAATTACCAGCGCATTCGCAAGCTCATCATGCTTCGAGGCCGCTACTTCGACAGCGGAGATACAGAAGCGGGCAGCAAAGTTTGCCTGATTACCAAAGACCTCGCCGACCGCGTGTTTGGGGTAGAGAATCCCGTCGGTCGCTCGATTCGCATGGGCGAACTATCGTTCACCGTTATCGGCGTCTTCCGCGAGCGCGCTTCAACCTACGGCTTATCCGAAATTCAGAAAGAGTCTGTCATCATCCCGCACTCACTGATGAAGTACTACACGGGTACCGATACCCTGACGACGATTTATACGCAGGCTCCTGCACCCGAAAGAGTCGGTGCCACGGCAAAGCAGATTGGCCGGATCCTGAATAGCCGGCACCCTGCGGAAGCGGAATATAACGTGCAAACTCTGACGGCCATCCTGGGTGCGGCGCGCACCATCGCTCTCGCCTTGCGCATTGTTCTCATCGTCATCGCCGCGATTGCCCTGCTGATCAGCGGAATCGGTATCATGAATATCATGCTCGTGACCGTCAAGGAACGTACGCGCGAGATTGGAATTCGCAAAGCCGTTGGAGCCGCGCGCAAAGAAATCATGGCGCAATTCCTCATCGAGGCGTTTCTTATCAGTGGCGGTGGCGCGGTCATTGGCATTCTGATCGGAGTTGCCATTCCTGTTATCGTCCAGCAATTGCTGCCGGGAAATTTGCGCGTACCCATCTCCGGTATGAGCGTCATCTTGGCCTTTCTGGTCTCCTGTTCCACTGGACTTTTTTTTGGCTGGCTGCCAGCCAGTCAAGCGGCCAGACTTCAACCGGTTGAATCGTTGCGCTACGAGTAGCAATACCCCTGTTGGTGTTCTACGATTTAGACGTTAAGCAGGAGGAACAATGAGTGGGAAACCAAGGGCTGCCTTGGCCGTACTTTGCGCTGCGGGGATTATCCCGGCCTTGTTTGCCCAGGACGCGCCGACACCGGTTGTGCCAAGTTCTCTACCGATCGTTCTCACACTGAAGCATTCGGTGGGACTCGCCCTTCAAAACAGCAAGGATATTCAACTGGCCAGGATTCAGGTTCGCGTCGCCGATCAATATGCCAATGTCACTAAATCTGAATTTCGTCCCAATCTTTATGCAGGCTCCGGTGCTGGTTATACTTACGGTTTGCCGGAAACCCCGGGTGGGCGTCCTCCTTCGGTCTTCAGCTTGACCTACACCCAGAATATCTTTAACGGGCCCCTCCGCGGTCTAGCCAAAGAGCAGGAAGAACAAGCCCGTGCGCAAGGTGTCCTTCTGGAAGAAACTCGAAGCGCCGTCATGGCGCAGGTTGCCACTGCGTATTTCGAACTGGTGAAAGTACGTCATTCTCTGGATCTTCTGCGTAAGGAAAAAGGTAGCGCCCAGAAAATCGTTGAAGTTACGCAGGAGCGCCAGGACGAGGGGTTTGAGCTGCCCGTCGAAGTTACCAAAGCTCAACTCACGCGTGCGCAGGTTGTTCAGCGGATTTTGCAGTTGGAAGGTCGCCAGGATGAATTGGAAGTCTACCTGCGCAACCAACTGGGCCTGGCCACGGAGCAGGCCATCGAGGTAACTCCGGAAGACTTACCCGGAGCCGCCGAGCAAGAGGGCGCCAACCTAATCGCCCTCGCGTCGGCAAATAACACCAGCATCGCTTTTGCCGAATCTGATGTGAAGGCCAAGGAATTTCGGCTGGTAGGCGAGAAGCGCGGCTACTTGCCAACACTGGAACTTGTTTCGATCTACAGTGTGCTGGCGAAATTTAATTTCAATAATTACACCAACATCATCGAGAATTTTCGCTACAACAATTTCAATGCTGGGGTGAACATCAACGTGCCTCTTTTCAGTTCTAAAACTCGCGCCAATGTTGCTCTTGCCCAGGCCAATCTCGATGCCGCAAAGATAAACCTTACCGCCAAACGCAGCCAGGTGAGCGCCGAAGTCCGCCAAAAATCCAGAAAAGTGCAGCAAGCCGATGCCGGCAAGGAGGTTGCCCGGCTCGAGCTGCAATTGGCCCAGCAAAATGTTGCCGTCATGCAATCGCTGTTCGGGGAGGGCAAATTGAATCTTCGCGATGTCGAAAAAGCACGCCTCGATGAGAATGAAAAGTGGATGCTATACCTCGATGCCACCTTCCTGCGCCAACAGGCTCAATTGGAACTTCTGCGGACCGCTGGACAACTCGACAAAGTACTCGAATAGACTTGAGACCCCCGTGCTCGAAAAAGACACCATAAACATTCTTCTCGGGGCGGTACACAAGCTCGATCAGGGGTTCAGCAAACTTCCTCCTATCGATATGCCTTCTGCTCCAAGTGAAGATATCAACGAAGTGCTTACTGCTACCGCCGAACGGCTGCGCGACAATTTTCCCTATTTTCATCCGCTCTATGCCGGACAGATGTTAAAGCCCCCGCATCCCATTG
This sequence comes from Candidatus Acidiferrales bacterium, assembly GCA_963741165.1. GTDB lineage: Bacteria > Acidobacteriota > Terriglobia > Acidiferrales > UBA7541 > Acidiferrum. The sequence goes on from CAVUHB010000013.1 coordinate 613,389, forward strand.
CCCGCACTGCATACGCGCTTGCCCAGTGGATCAATCCGAACAATCATGCCCTTGACGGCGGTCGGGCTTCCTCCGCGATGGAAAAAGAAGCAGTCGCCGAAATCGCCCAAATGTTTGGCTGGTCCCGACATCTCGGTCACCTCACCGGCGGCGGCACAATGGCGAACCTCGAAGCGCTCTGGGTCGCCGGTCAGTCGGCTCCCGGGAAAACGATAGTTGCCAGTACTCAGGCCCACTATACCCATCAACGCATCAGCGGTGTTTTGAAATTGCCGTTTGCATCAATTGCAGCTGACGCTCGAGGACGCATGGACGTGCATGCGCTACGAAGGCACCTGAGTCTGGGTACGGTTGGTACGGTCGTCGCCACGATGGGCACTACCGCAACCGGTTCTGTGGATCCATTGTCTGACATCCTTTCCTTGCAAAAGGAATTCAATTTTCGTGTCCATGCCGACGCAGCTTACGGTGGATATTTCGGCCTAGCCGACAATCTGGATCCCGAAGCGCGTCAGGCCTTCGACCATCTAGCCCACGTGGATTCCCTGGTCATCGATCCGCACAAGCATGGTCTGCAACCCTATGGTTGTGGCTCTATCCTATTCCGCGACCCGCAAGTTGGCTCTTTCTATAAACACGATTCACCCTATACGTACTTCAGCTCGCGGGAATTACACCTCGGCGAAATCAGCCTCGAATGTTCCCGCGCAGGCGCCGCAGCTGTAGCCCTCTGGGCCACCCAGAGGTTATTACCACTCCAAAGGGGTGGGGAGTTTGCCAAGGGTCTTCAGCGGTGCAGGGAAGCAGCCAAGGAATTTTATCAACGTCTCATGACGGATCAGAGATTTGTTCCCGCTGCTCCGCCCCAGTTGGACATCGTCGTTTTCATCCCTCGCGGCAAGAGTATCCGTGAATCCTCCGTGCTCTCTCGACGAATCTTTGACGCCTCGGCCGCGAGGAATCTACACCTTGCTGTCGCTGAGCTTCCGGTTTCCTTCTTTGACCTAAACCTGGGATCAATGAAGAGAGACCAGGAGACGGTTACCTGCCTCCGTTCGGTGTTGATGAAGCCCGAACACCTGGAATGGGTTCCCCGGATCTGGAGCATTCTAGAACAGGCTACCGATGAGGTTTTCCACTCGCCTGCAAGTCCCACTTAATGCATTATTTAGCTGTTGGATGCGTCTTTCGCTCCATTGGCAAATTCCTGTGCGGCCATGCAACCAACTCAGTTAAACTGTTATCTACAGTACTTGGGGTGCAGTCCGCGCCATCTGCCTGTCAATTTGTGTGGGCCGATGAAGTGCTATTTGTACCCGGAAACTTGCCTTGGGCTGAGGGTGAAGAATGCCAGATGTAATGAAGACGCTGCTCCTGAATCCGCCGAGCTTCGAGAACTTTGACGGCGGAGCTAGTTCACGGTGGCCCGCGACGCGCGAGATTGAATCCTATTGGTATCCCGTTTGGCTCAGCTATCCCGCCGGAATGATTCCTGGTAGTCGCCTGCTCGATGCTTCTCCGCACAAGATCAATTGGCAGCAGACTGTAGAAATCTGCAAAGACTATGAGTTCCTGGTTCTCTTCACTTCCACGGTTGGATTCGACAGCGACATCAAGCTTCTTCGAAAGATCAAGGAAGCCAATCCGTCTTTGAAAGTGGCATTTGTCGGTCCGCACGGTCACATTAAACCCGAGCAAACTCTGCACAGCAGTGAAGACATCGACTTCATCGTTCGTGGTGAATTCGATCACGCCGTCACTGAGTACGCACACGGCAAACCGCTCGATCAGATCCTTGGTGCTAGCTACCGCAAGGACGGCAAGATCGTCCACAATGCCTCGCCTCCCCAGTTACACACGGAGGAGTTGGATGCGTTGCCGTTTGCTTCTGAGGTCTACAAACGCGACCTTCAGATTGAACGCTATAACGTGCCATTCCTTCTCAATCCCTTTATTTCTTTTTATAGCTCCCGGGGCTGCCCGGCACAGTGCACCTTTTGTATGTGGCCCCAGACCATTTCCGGCCACGCCTGGCGGACTCGCTCCGTCGACAACGTCGTCAATGAAGTGAAATACGCTCTCGAGACCTTTCCGCAAATGAAGGAAATCTTCTTCGATGACGACACCTTTAACATTCGCAAGGACCGCGCCATCGAGTTTGGCCGCAAGTTCAAGGCCCTGAAGTTCCAGTGGTCCTGTACCGCTCGTGTTCACAGCGATTACGAGGCGCTGAAGGCCATGGCGGATGGGGGCGCACGATTGTTTATCGTCGGCTTCGAATCTGGCGATGCTCAAATTCTGAAGAATATTAAGAAGGGTGCCACTGTTGAAATGGCGCGCACCTTCATGAAGAATTGCCGCAAAGTCGGCATCCGGGTCCACGGCGATTTCATCATCGGTTTGCCGGGTGAAACCAAGGAAACCATCGAGAAAACCATTGATTTCGCGAAGGAACTCGACTGCGAAACGATTCAGGTATCTCTCGCCCACGCCATGCCTGGCACCGAACTGCACGACACCATGAGCAAGGAAGGCTTTCTCCGCGTGGAAGCCCTTGCTGATGCAGGTGGCCACCAGTTGCCCCACATCGAGTATCCGCACCTTTCCAAAGCCGACATGATGTCCGGCGTGAACCGTTTCTACGATGAATACTATTTCCGTCCGAAAGTCGTCTGGCGCATCGTGAAGGAAGCTCTATGGGACAGTCACGAGCGCAAGCGTCTCTACGCCGAAGCAACCGAATTTCTGAAACTCCGCGCTGAGCGCCTCCGGTGGGCTCGCGAAGGCGGAGACACCGCCAAGCCGATGGTCTCGGTATCTTCGGCCGGCGGAAACGACTAAACCCAACGAATGAGTCACGAACACAGGCTGCGGCTCAAGACCTTGATTATGGTCTTGCTGATGGTGGTGTGTGCCAACACCGGCGACCTCATGCTCAAACGGGGGATGCTTCAAATCGGTGAAGTCACCGTCTCATTTCCAGGCCTGCTGGCCACGTTCCTTTCCACCCTTCACAATGGCACGATCTGGTTGGGGATTCTCTTCCTCATTGGCTTTACGTTGGCCTATATGACCGCCGTCAGTTGGGCCGATTACAGCTATGTCATGCCGGCCGGAGCCTTTGGCTACGCCATTCAGACGTTGTTAGCGGTGCTCGTGCTGCACGAAATTGTCACGCCCCGTCGCTGGATCGGCGTCGCCATGATCTGCATCGGCGTATTGCTGGTTGGCCAAACCAAGCCAAACACCACCACTCCTGCTGCGGGGCATCTCACGCCGTGATTCGCGTTGTGCTCATGCTCATTTTTTTCATTTGCTGCAGTACCGGCGGAGAGATTGCCATGACCTACGGCATGAAGCGCGTCGGCGAACCAGAGAGTTTTCGTCCCATGGCCCTATTTCGATTTCTAACAAAAGCCGTTCAGAGCGGCTGGGTTTGGCTTGCGATGCCTTTGCTGGCGGCTTCCTTCTACTCACTCCTGATTCTGTTGTCTTGGGCCCCCATCAGCCTGGTTATTCCCGCCTCTGCGTTTAATTATGTGGTCGGAACATTCGGCGCGAAATATCTGCTGAACGAAGATGTCACGGCAAAGCGATGGATGGGTGTGTTGCTGGTATGTGGCGGAGTGACCCTGGTCCTGATCGCCGGCTAAGCGCTCTCTCAAGTTCCCATGGGCCTGATTTTCACAGAAGCCGGCCGCTCACCGCCGCCCGGAGAGCCTCACGTCGCGTGCGACCGCCCTCGGGGATGGTTAACAGCCACGCAGTTCGACCAATCAAGGGTCCGAAATCGCAGGTCGATTGCTCAGCACGAATTTGCCGCCAGACTTCGCCAGTACGTAGGTAGGCCCAAACTCCGATAAACTGGCGCGCTTTTTGTCATCTCCGGTCACCAGGTATACGCGTGTGGGCCCGGTCCACAGAACAAAAAACTGCCGGTCATCCAGGAATATTTCCGGTGAATCCGGAAATAGCGAGCCATACCACAATCCGTTAATCCGCCCATTCCAAATCAGCAATTGTTGCTGGGTGTAGAAATTGATTGAGGAGGTTCTGGAGTACTCCCCATCAGAAACAATCCGTTCTCCGGGCTGCAAGTGTTGCTGAATGGCCACGGCCAAACCCTTCGAACCCAGCACCGGATAAAACACGTTCAGCGAAACGTGCATACACTGGATAAATACAACGATCAGTGCCACCAGCGCCCAATTCGCAGCTTGGCGCTTGCCCTGGCGTCGCCAATACCAGTTCAATCCCGTGCCCATCAGAAAGGCAACCGCCGTTCCGATCAGCGGCCCCCGAAACAGACTCATCGCGTCGCCCGTGAGGTCCAGGAAATGCCCTAACGAAAGCGTGTACGCATCAGGATTCTTGTTTAGCAAGTCAGCCAATTCCACGCCCTGTTGAGGTGGATGAGAAATCGCTGCAAGCCCACCCGTAATTCCGGCCACGATTATTCCGCTCACGAGCAGGACGGTGGAAGAAACGCGGCCGGCGCGCGCGATCGGTTCGCCAATCTGTGCCTCAGATTCTCGAGCCAGCCAATGCCCCAGCAAAAGCGCCAATGCTGGCAATGCGGGCGCCAGGTAATATTCCTGTCTCGTCGAAAAGCTGAAAAAGAGAAGGATGATCGCAACCCAGCAAAACAATAGGAGTAAGACTGGCTCCGAGGAGCGACGAATTCCCTGCACTCTTGGAAGGCGCAAGCGCACCTGTGCCAGTGCCTGCGGCAGGAACGCGCTCCAAGGCAGAAACCAAATCAAAAGCAGCCCATAAAAGAGAAGGATGGGAACAGTGTCGTAATCCACGGGATACCTTTTGCCCAGGTAACGTAAGAACTGTTCGTTCACGAAGAAGAACCACAGAAACCCCGTGGCTTGCCCTGCAGCAGGATTGCGAACCGCTGCAAGTACGTGCCAGGGGGCAGCAACTGTTAGAAAAACAAGGGTGCTCGAAAACAGCCTCATTTTCAGAAGATGCCGAAGGTCTCCTGTCAGCAACAGGAATACAAGAATTACTGCGCAAGGGAACACAATCCCAATCAGGCTCTTTGTTAGGACGTTTAGCCCAATCGCTGCTGCAATTCCCCAGCACGAGTGCAAGGAAGGATTTCCTTCCTGCCACCCATCCAGGAAAAAATACAGTGATACGCCAATCCACAGGCCCACCGAAACGTCAGGAATCAGGAATCGCGTGAAGAGATAGGGGCCAATGGAGCATATAAACAGAACACCAGCCCAGAAACCGGCTTGCGGTGTGAGAAATCGCCGCCCAAATTGGTACAGGAAAAAGGCCAAGAGCAAAACGCTCAGGTGCAACGTCAGCCGGGCGCTCCACGCCGCCACCCCGAATAATTTGTAGCCCAGTGCCATTCCCCAGTAGGGTAGAGGCGCTTTCTCTAGATAGCGAATTCCGTTTTCGTGCAGCGTAACCCAGTCGTGGCTTACTATTATCTCGCGTCCGGCTTCGGCGTGCGCCGCGTCAGCATCATCAAACAGCGGCGGTGTGAACAGACTCGGGCCAAATACTCCCAGCCAGAGTAGCGTGAGAATGGCGAGGCTCGGCAACAAACTCCGTCCTATCGAGTTGGTCATGCCCGCAAGAAGTCCTCAGCGTTCAAGAGCTGGTTAAATTTACACTAGGCGCGAACCGAAGTGTACCATGCGACCAGAGAATTACGAGATGCGCTGCGCCGCGCGGCAAAGCATAATAGGATAAGGATTGAAACCCGGGCCAACGCAAAGGGTTGGTTGTTCTCACTGATGTCACTTCGCTACCTCATACTCGTTCCGGCGCTCGGACCGCTGGTATATTACCTTCTGGCTTTTTTCTCTGGCTGGCAGTATCTGCATAAGCTTCAGAATCTTCCCCCATTCGACAGATCATTTACGCCTCCCGTCAGCATTTTGAAACCTGTCCGCGGAGTTGACCGGGAGGCCTATCAGAATTTCGCCAGCATGTGCGCACTCGACTATCCCTATTACGAAATCATCTTTGCCGTGGGAGAGGCGGGCGATCCCGTCATTCCTCTGATCGAAAAATTGCAGCGGGAATTTCCCGACGCCGCCATTCGCCTCATTGTCGGTGTCGAACAACTCGGCGTCAGCCCCAAGATGAACAATCTCTGCCGGCTAGTGAAAGAGGCCAGCTACGATCTTTTGGTGATTAACGACAGCGATGTGCGCGTTGAGATTGACTACCTGCGCGATGTGGTTGCTCACTTCGCCGATCCCAAAGTGGGTACGGTCACCTCTTTTTTCCGAGGTCTCACCAATGGCAGATTTGCGGCAAATGTCGATGCTGTCGGTGCACCTACGGAATCCGCCGCCAGCACTCTGATCGCGCAGCAACTAGGGCGAGTTGATTTTGCACTGGGTTGGACTATGGCAATCACCAGGCAGCGCCTGGCCGAAATCGGCGGTTTTGAATCCATGGTCAATCATCATTCCGACGATTTCACTATGGGCCACGAAGTAGCAAAGAAAGGCCACCGCATCGAACTGATGCGCAAAGCCGTTTGGATGGTATTTCCAGACGAATCGCTCCTCGATTTCTTGAAGCATGAATTGCGCTGGTCTATCATGCTGAAAAATATTCGCCCCGGCGGCTATCTCGGTATGTTCATGACATTTGGTATGGCCTGGACTCTCGTGGTTGCCTGCATAGTTCCTTCCTGGAAAATTTCGCTTGCCTACGCGTTCTGCTATCTGATCTTCAGGCTCGCCGTTGCCTGGCTGATTGGTATTCGCATCATTGGTGATCCGGTCGTTCGAAAGCATCTTTGGCTGGTACCGGTTCGCGACCTACTCAATTTGTGCGTCTACGTGGCCAGTTTCTTCTCCAATACCGTCCAATGGCGAGGCTTGCCCTACCACGTACGAGGGTCCTCTCTCATTCCACCTCTCGAAGCATCCCCAGTCGCGGACCAGGCTCGGGTGGAATAAGCTTTACCTGACCTCATGAACTTGTCTATCTCCTATTGGCGACTAGCAATCCTAATTTTCGCGCTAGCCCCGCTGGGCTACTACGTCGTCGCCATCCTGGCTGCCATTCGATTTTTCAGTCGCGAACGTGCCAGAAAAGTGCCGGAATTCACACCGTCCGTCAGCCTGTTGAAACCTGTCCGCGGCGTCGATTTTGCCTCGTATCAGAATTTTTCCAGTTTTTGCCTACAGGACTATCCCAACTACGAAATTCTGTTCTGCGTGAATGCAATGTCCGACCCTGCGGTTCCCCTGATTGAACGGCTGACAAGAGAATATCCGCAACGTCGCATTCGTATTCTCTCCGGCGCTGAACAAATCGGTTCCAATCGCAAGGTAAACAATCTGGCGTTACTTACGCGCGAAGCTCAACACGATTTCCTGATCCAGAGCGACGGAGACGTTCGCGTCGACCCTGGTTATATCCGGGAGGTGGTAGCCTCTTTTGCAAATCCCGCGGTTGGCGCGGTGAGCTGTTTTTACAGGGGCATCACGGAAAACAATCTGGGTGCGGAGTTGGAAGCCGTCGGAGCTTCGAGTGATTTCTTCGCTGGTGCCCTTGTCGCCGATTGGAAAGAGGGTGTTACCTTCGCGCTTGGAGCATCCGTCGCTACTACCAAATCCTGGCTCGCCAAAATTGGAGGATACGAAGCACTAGCCAATCTTCTGGCAGATGACTATGAATTGGGGAATCGGATTCACAAGGCGGGGGGCAAGGTGCTCCTATCACGACACGGTGTTTGGACTATGTATCCGGCGCAGTCAGTCAGGGGATTCTGGGAGCATCAGGTGCGCTGGGCAAGGACGATTCGCCTCTGTCGCCCTGCTGCCTTTCTCGGGTTGCTGTTCACCCACGGCCTGCCTTGGGCTCTGCTCGCCGCGATCGTTTCACCGAACCTCAGTCTGGCAATCGCCTATTTGTCTGCTTATCTGGTTTTGCGCGCAGTGATGGCTTGGACTGTTGGCGTTTGGGGCATAGGCGATCAAGTGTTGCGCCGCAAATTCTGGCTCATACCGTTACGCGATGCGCTGCACTTTGTCGTCTGGCTCGCCAGCTTTGCTTCAAACCGTGTTACCTGGGGTGGTTCCCAGTTCGAACTTAAGGATGGCCGGATGATCGAAATCCCGCCTCAAGCCAGTACTTGAAGCATATCGCTCAAGGTTTTGGAGCTGGCGTGGGGGTTGGCGTCGTAACGGACGGGGCAGTGCCGCCGGACGGATTGGCCCAATCCGCATCCGCCAGTTTCCATCCACCGCCCAGGGAACGGTAGACATTGATCAGCGACACCTTGTGCGCCAACTCCAGGTCCACACGCGTCCGCTCTGCCGGGTATAAGTTCAGTTGCGAGTCCAATACCTCGAAATAACTCGCGAAACCGCTGTCGTAGCGAATCGTGGAAAGCCGCACTGACTCTCTGTATGCATTCACCGAGCGTGTTTCTTCTTTCACAGACTCGGCAAATTTTTGATGGGCATTGAGCGCGGTTGAGACTTCGCCAAATGCGGATGTCAGCGTCTTCTGCCAGTTCAATTCTGCTTCATCTCGGGCAGCGTAGGCGGCTTTTACCTGAGCTTTCAGTCGCCCGCCTGTAAAGATCGGCCCGCTTGCTATGCCGCCGAGTCCCCAAGTCACTCCCGAAGCAGCGAGTTGCGACAGCGCGATGCTCGAGCCTCCCAATGCGGCACTTAATCCGATTGACGGAAAATAATTCGCTCGTTGCACGCCGATTTCTGCGTTTGCCGCGATCAAAAACTCCTCCGCTTGGCGAACATCCGGGCGTCGTTCCAACAGCGTGGAAGGTAATCCGGCGGGTATTTCGTTCATATCGTTCTGATCGGACAGCCCGGCGCCACGCGGAATCGAGCCCGGATTGCGCCCGAGCAAAAGCGATATCTGGTTCTCCTTGGCGAGGATCTGCCGTTCTAGATCAGGGATCTGGGCCGTTACGTTTGCAAGGGCGCCTTCTGCCCGCGACGTATCCAGCGCGGATGCGGCGCCGCCCTCGTATTTCTTATTGAACAGATCGTAAGTGTTTTGGAAACTCTTGGACGTGTTTCTTGCGATTTCTAAATCCTCGTCCAACGCCCGCAATTCAAAATAAGCTTGTGCTACATCCGAAACCAGGCTTAGAAAAACGACCCTTCGCCCCTCTTCCGATGCTAACAGAAGCGCTCGCTGCTCCTCGTTGATCCGGCGAAACTTTCCCCAGAAATCGATTTCCCAGCTGACCGGGAAATTGTACCCATAATAAGTCCCCGTCTGAATCCCGGGCGAACGCTGCCCGGTGATGCTCGCTCCATACCCTATTTGTGGATAGTAAAGAGAATGGGCAATCGCTACTTGTTGGCGCGCCTGTTCGATGCGGGTAGCCGCAATCCGCACATCATAATTGTTCTTAAGCGATTCCTGAATCAACCCCTGCAGTTGCGGGTCCTTGAAAACTTCCCACCAAGGCAGGTCGGCAATCGATACCACATTCGTCGTCGTTTCCGCGTAAAACTTGTCGGGAGGCGTTGTCGTCGGTCTTTTGTATTTTGGCCCGACCGTACACCCACTCATCACTAGCAGCAGGATAAAAGTGGAAACCAAAGCTGCTGCGCTGGCTCCTGGTGAAACCTTAGTCTCTGGAATTGGCGAATTGGCGTTTCTCATCGGCATCGGGGGTGGTTCATTTCTCCATTTTGATTCGGTTACAGACAGTTAGTGCCCACTCTCTGGCTGGTTAGGCGAATTACTCGGGCCCTCAGCGCCTTTCGGCAACATCCTTCTACCTTAGCACCTCCGGGCCGTTCCATCATGTAAAACAGGGCTGGAAGAATGAAGATGGCGCTGGCGCTGGCGCTGGCCGCCAATATTCCTCCAATTACCGCCGTGCTTATTGCACTACTGGAAAACGCGCGCGATCCGGAAGCCTTGCACAGCGGCATTTAACCCAAACAACGATAGGATATTAATCGTAAGCCCAAAGATTGGGAAAATGATAATCGTACCAACCAGCGAGACAGGCACGGCCAGTAAGGGAATCAGCGTCGCCGCCGTGGACTTTCATATCGTGACGCCATAGTTATTTACGGCGCACAGTAATTGCGAAGCCATCCGGTTCTGGCACCAGTGGCTTGGCCTTTTCACATTCCGAGAAAAGCGGCATCGGTGCTACCGGTGTGGTCACGGCAGCCTACTGAGTCTTACCTCTGGAATAGGAAACCCTCGGCCTCCTGTCATTTGTCTGCAGTTCAGTCCTAGATGTTCCAAGATTCTGAAGGCCGCCAGAATCTCACGGTCTAATGCTGTCCAAGCTTCGTTTTTTCGAACAGGAAACATAGCGCCCGCGCAAGCCAGTTAATTGCAGCCCGCCCGAGATTGTCTGGAACAGCCGCGGTGTCCGTGCGATTGTCCGTATGACGGATACTTTTAGGACTAAGCTGTCTGTGAAACGCAGCACTCGAACTCTGCCAGAGCACACCCCAAAAGTTGCCGCATTGAAAACTACGAAAGGAGGAACCACTGGCAAAATCCGTTGAATGTCCAATTGGCACCGCACTCGACAGGTGTGCCTCCGCGACCTTCCGTCAACAGTAGCGGCACTCTTGAATACAGCCCCTCCCGGTGTCATCATCTCGCCGACAGATGGGATGCTCCCGCTCCCGGTTAACGCTCCAGAAGGAACTTTCATTCATGGCCTCCGAAGCAAAAAAAATAAAACATTCCAGCATTCGCAAATTCATTAAGCCTTATGTGATTCACGATGGTCACAAATTCCGGATGAAAGATCACGATCCCGCCGATACTCACCATCTGAATTCCCAGGACAAGCCGGAGGCCAAGAAACTTCTCGTTCAGGGCGTCCAGATTCTCACCGAAATGCAGGATGTCCTCTACGCTCAAGGGGAGTGGGGATTGCTCTTAATCTTTCAGGCCATGGATGCTGCCGGCAAGGACGGCACCATCAAGCACGTTATGTCTGGGGTCAATCCGCAAGGCGTGGAAGTCTACTCCTTCAAAGCCCCTTCCAGCGAAGATCTCGCCCACGACTATATGTGGCGCAGCGTTCGCTGCGTGCCTTCTCGGGGCAAGCTCGGCATATTCAATCGGTCCTACTACGAGGAAGTTCTCGTTGTCCGCGTTCATCCGGAATTGCTCGATAAGCAGAGAATTCCCAATCGATTCCGCCGGGACCATTTCTGGAAGCATCGCTACGAGGATATCAACGCCTTCGAGCGCTATTTGACTCGCAATGGGATTGCCGTTCGCAAATTCTTCCTAAACGTCTCGCGCGGGGAACAGAAAAAGCGTTTCATGGAGCGGCTCGAGAATCCAGAGAAGAATTGGAAGTTTTCCACTTCAGACGTGAAAGAACGCAAGTGCTGGGAAGACTATCAGGCAGCCTATGAAAAAATGATTCGCAATACCGCGACTGAGCACGCACCCTGGATTGTTGTCCCCGCTGACAACAAATGGTTCAGCCGGCTGCTCGTCGTTGCTTCAATTGCCGATGCACTGCACGATATGGATTTGAAATATCCAGCGGTCACCGAGGAAAAGCTCGCAGAACTTAAAGAAGCCCGCAGGCAGCTGGAAAAGGAAAAATGATACAGGTAGGTTTGTCCGTGCCATCTAATGGTGATCGTTGCTAGGATCTGGGATCACCTTCAGCCGCTGTAGCCCCATATCATGAAAAAGCGTCGGCCAATAGTTCTTGAACATATTCCCGGCAAATTTCCATGCCAGGTCCGTGCCGTACCGCTGGGCATTTTTTGCGCCAGTTTGCTCTGAGCGCGGCAGGTACACGTTGGCCAGCGCTTCTGCCGCCAAGGGGCCAAGCAATCCTGAGGTATTGAATGTGTCCTCGCCATTGTCTTTGCGAGTGACAAATATCCGCACCGCTGAATACTTCACGCTGCCCCACAATGTCGGATGCACTTGCGGAAAGATTCGCGGGTCTTGATGCAGTAACGAGGCGAACGCAAACGTGCCAAAGAAACTGCTTGATGAAGCGCGCGCAAGCGTGGCTCCGTAGCGGCTGCCATAGGCATCCCAACCCTGCCCGTAGGCCGATGGCACATTTCGGGCCTGGCTAACTCCTGCGCTCATGCCTACCGCGATTAAGTACGCCGGAGAGATGCTCTGGTTCACAAACAACTTGAATTTTCCGCCTGCGCTCAACGGGCCAGGGTCGTGCGCGATATCCGGAAAGGCTATCGACCTGTTCGTCATATAACCGATTATCGTTCCGGTTGCACCCAACGGCGATGCTGTGACGTCCTTAGCTTTGGGTTCAGGCGAATCCGGGAGTGGTTTTGTCGAAGAAGTACCGGCGCCGGCTGGTTGTTGTGCTTCGATCACGCCGGTACAGGACGCCACACCAAGCAGAAGCAACAGAATTGAAAGAAGGGTATTTCGGTATGGAGCGAACTTCATGATTCTTCCTTTAAGCGAACTGAAAAACCTCGCGGACGATCGCGAGCTCCACCGATTGTCGTCCAAGGAAGTTACCACGACCTCTCAAACCAGGCAATACGCGGTCTTTTCTAGCGGTTTCTCGCTTCTCCTCCTGGTCCTGGCAAGCCCTGTGTTGACGCAACTTCGGCTCCTGATTTACCCTTGTAAGGTTGGAGTGCAGTGGCCGATGCAGTTTATTCCGCTGTCGTCTCTCCCTCGGCTGGGAGATCGTCCAACGGTAGGACACCAGCCTCTGGAGCTGGTTATCTTGGTTCGAATCCAAGTCTCCCAGCCAATCTCAGTCACTCCCTCAGTTCATCCACTCCTCACAATTCCTTTGCCATGACAGGAATGATGGCTCGCAAAAGTCCGATAAACTGACCCTTCACTCCCTCTGCCGTTGCTAACACCTCGTTGTGATCGAGTGGTTGGTCCAGAATCCCTGCCGCCGCATTTGTAACGCAGGAGATGCCCAGCACTCTCATCCCGCTGTGGCGTGCTGCAATTGACTCCGGTACTGTCGACATCCCAACCAGGTCAGCTCCGATTGTTCGCAAATATTCTATCTCCGCCGGGGTCTCGTAACTCGGTCCTACCAGCGCCGCGTACACTCCTTCTCCCAACTCGATGCCCAACCGATTTGCCTCCCTGCGGGCCAACTCTCGGTACCTTTTGTCATACGCTATTGTCATGTCTGGAAATCGCGGCCCAAACTTATCCTGGTTCGCACCAATCAACGGATTCACGCCCTGCAAATTGATGTGGTCGCGAATCGCCACCAGCTTTCCTTGCCTAAACTCTCTCTTGATTCCACCTGCCGCATTCGTCAGGAGCACTGCCTTCACCCCCAGTCGCTCAAATACGCGAATGGGGAACGCCACCTCTTTCGCGGAATATCCTTCGTAAAGGTGCACGCGGCCCTGCATTCCCACGACCGGCACGCCTTCCACCGTTCCGATCACCAATTGTCCCGCGTGACCTACGGCCGTCGATCTCGGGAAATGAGGAATCTTGGAGTAAGGAATCCGGACCGCGCCCGCGAATTCATCCGCAAATGCGCCCAACCCCGATCCAAGCACCAACGCGATCTTTGGCCGCAGATTTGTCTTTCTCTTAAGAAATTCAGCAGCGCGCTCGGCCTCCGAAAATTCAACGCTGGGACTTTTTCTTCTCGAAGTGTGGCCTTTTCCCGCCGCACTCACGTCAATATCCCCACGATGCAAGCCGACATCAGGTTCGCCATGGTTCCCGCCAGCATCGCTCGTATTCCCAGTTTCGCCAGATTCCCTCGTTGTTCTGGAGCCAGCGCACCAATTCCGCCAATCTGAATCCCAATCGAGCTGAAGTTCGCAAACCCACACAATGCGAACGTCGCGATCGTGAACGAACGCGGATCGAGTGTCCCTTTCATCGGCCCCAATTTGCTGAACGCCACCACTTCATTCAATGCCATCCGCGTTCCCAGCAAATTCCCCACAACTCCCGCGTCCTTCCACGGAATTCCAATCAGCCATGCCAGCGGTGAAAAAATCCATCCGAACAGTTGTTCCAGGCTGGAAGGGAACCACGGCAATCTGTGAAACGCCAGCCAATTGTGCGTGCCACCCAGGATGTAATCCACCAGAGCCAACAACGCGACAAACGAGATCAGCATCGCTCCCACATTAATCGCGAGCTGCAAGCCATCCGAGGTTCCCCGCGACAACGCCCCTAGAAAATTCGCCTCTTTTTCCATCGGCGGCATGTGCACTTGCCCCGCAGTCAGCGGCTTTTCTGTCTCCGGCACCAGGATCTTCGCGATCAGCAGTGTACCCGGTGCGGTCATAATCACTGCGGCTAGTAAATGCTTCGCCTCCACACCGGCAATAATATACGCCGTCATAATGGCCCCGGACACATGTGCCATACCACACGTCATCACGCACATCAGCTCTGACCGGGTCAGTTTGTTCAAGAACGGGCGAATCGTCAGCGGCGCTTCTGTCTGCCCCATGAATATGCTCGCGGCGATGTCCAGAGACTCTGCTCCGCTCGCCCCCATTACCCGCGTCATCACCCAGGCGAATCCCCGGATAAACACCTGCATCACTCCGATGTGATAGAGAAACGCAAATACTGCGGCGATAAATATGATTGTCGGCAGCACTTGGAATGCAAAAACAAATCCAAATGAGGAACCGCGCTTCCCCAGTTCGCCGAATACAAATTCCGATCCTGCAAACGCAAAGCTCAGCAGTCTATTTACAGCATCTCCGGCTACTTGAAACAGTCTTCGTCCAGGCTCGAATTTCAGTACGAACAGTCCGAACGCCAACTGTAACCCAAGTCCCCACAGTACAGTTTTCCGTTGAATCGCCTTTCTGTCAGACGAGAAGAGAAACGCCAAGCCGAGCAATACGGCCATGCCCAGCACTCCAACGAATCTGCCCATGCGGTCTCCTTCCTGTCCTCCCGTCGGTCATGCTTGCTTTGAAATCTCTTTCTGCGCCTGCCGGGGAATGGCGAGCCTAACATCCGCACCTACCACCGTCAACGCGCACAATCGCGCACAATCGCGCACTAAATTCCTTGGGGGTGCGGTGGGCTGACAGGTCGGTTTGCTTGCTTGGGAAGAATCTAGAAACGGTATTGGTAGCCTGTGGCGATCTGAAAGTTTCCTTGTACGGAATAATATTGATCCGAGAGAACGGTAACCGGACGCTGTTCCGGATCCGCATAGGCCTGCAGATACCGCACCAGCGTCGTGCCCATTTTCAATCGCACCGTCGAGTGGCGTGAAGGATAATATTCGAGCGTACCCCCCAAATCCAATACAAAGCGGGTTGCGCTCTCATAGGAACTGCCACTTCCCACCACCAGCGTCTTGTCGTAGTGGATAAAACCGGGCCGAATTTGTGAAAATACTCCCCACGTTCGCCCGGTATGGCCAATTTTCAGCCCAAGCAGGGCTTCTCGCGCTCCGCTATTTTGATTCAGGCCGCCGCCATTCCCCGGCAGGAAATCCACTTCTGAATCCACGTAAGCATATCGAGCGAATCTATAATTGAAAGTGAATCCCGCGCCACTCTGAAAACTACGGCATCCCGCACAATTTTCCCGATCCATCGGCAAACTCGTGGATACGAACTGCACTCCCGTGCTCCACCGCGGTTCACTTTTCCATTCTGGCTGCAACGTCACTGGTTGTACCGGGCCCGCCCCAAACGCCGCTGCGATCGAATTTTCCGTCGGGTAGCGATACCACGGTTTTTTTCCTGCAAACGCATTGGCCAGCGTGTGGCTCGGTGCCAGCGAGCTGCGCAGAATTTTGTATCCGAGCGCGGGGCTATCCTTCGCCAGACGGTCCACCAGTTCCGTCTCTATCGCGTCTTCCATCACGATCCAGCCCGTTCCTACAATCGGCGTGATGACAAAGTCGACCCACCCCGTATTGTTCGTTGGTGGTTTGGGATGCTGGCCGGCTTTCCAAGTACAGTTCGGATAAGTAATTCCGCATCCCGGTTGGTACGTGTAGCCCCCTTCGTTTCCAAGTGCTGTCTCACTCAGAAGCGGCCCGATTTCAAAATAGGCGGAGTATACCGCCGACCACCCCATTGCCTTCAGCCGGCTCTGCCAGTACGCCGAAGACTTTCCAAAGCGCGCCGACCGTCCTTTTGGATCATTCTGTAGAAATATGTTCCCTGAGACGGCTCCCTGCAGGGGATGTCCAATGTAATTCACCAGGAAACTGTCCCCATCGCCCCATCGATTCATGTCGAAGTGATCGGCGGATACCTCATAGTCATGCCAGAACGGCTTGTGCAACACCAAGTAGCGGGCATAGGAATCATTCGCCAGTCGAAATGCGTGCTCAAATACCAAGAACTCAAGTGACTGCCACAACGCCGGTTTCCAATGAAATTTTTCTCGCGGGATCGTGGCCTTCAGAACGGAGTTTCCCACCAACGGGTCAAACGTCCCCACCCACAGGGCCGTACTCCGCGGAAACTCTGCTCGACACCCAGCCGTCAAATCTATAGTCGCAGTCTTTGAACAGGGAATCGCACCGGTTGACAAGCTTGCGACAGGTGTGCTCGGGAGGGTGTCCTGTAAAGTGGATGGCGACGCCATCGGAGGCAACAACTTTACGCTGCTGAACAGGGTGGGTTGCGACGCAGTCGGGGGTGTTTGTGCCGATGCCCGCTCGTTATTCCCAAGACAAAGCACGAGCAAAAGCAGGCAAAGGCCTTGCCAGGTGGTCGTAAGATAGAGGTTTGGCTTCATTCCGGGCACCAACTACGCTAACACAATCCCCCATCTCATTCTGGAAAAGGTTTTACTCGGGGGGTCCTCCTACAGTAGATCGCACTTCAGTTCCTCTTTGATGTGATCTGCCTCACATATTTTTTGAAAAAGCTAAGGGGATGGCCGATGCCATGCCCTTCTATTTCCTAACGTTGGTAACCCTCGAGGCGCTCCCCTAGCCGTTGCCAAAACAAGCAACACTCCCGGTAGCCTTTTTCGCACCCTTCATGCAAAGATGCGACCATGGATCTCGTGTCTTTTACGAGGAT
Organism: Candidatus Acidiferrales bacterium; assembly: GCA_963741165.1. Classification (GTDB taxonomy): domain Bacteria; phylum Acidobacteriota; class Terriglobia; order Acidiferrales; family UBA7541; genus Acidiferrum. The sequence continues at coordinate 630,365 of CAVUHB010000013.1, forward strand.
TCCTTCCCATGCCCAGACTTTTGACCATTGAAGATCACCGCCTCGAAGAAGCAAGACTCCGCAAGAGGCATTGGAAGCGCTGGGGGCCCTACCTTTCGGAGCGGCAATGGGGCACCGTTCGCGAAGATTACAGTGCGACGGGCACTGCCTGGGAATACTTTCCCTTCGAACATGCCCACGCGCGTAGCTATCGCTGGGGAGAAGACGGTATTGGCGGGATCAGCGACCGACACCAGATGATCTGTTTTGGGCTCGCTCTATGGAATGGCAAAGATCCCATTCTGAAGGAGCGGCTCTACGGTTTGACGGGCAACCAGGGTAACCACGGCGAGGATGTCAAAGAGCAATACTTCTATCTCGATTCCACACCCACACACAGTTATCTCCGCATGCTCTACAAATATCCTCAGGAGGAATTCCCTTATAAATGGCTTCTTGAAGAGAATCAGCGCCGCGATCGCAGCCGTCCTGAATTTGAACTCCTCGATACGGGTATCTTCAAGGAAAACAGATATTTCGACGTTTTTGTCGAGTACGCCAAATGTGATGTCGAAGATGTCCTCATTCAGATTTCGGTTTTCAATCGTGGCCCCCAAGCCGCCTCGCTTCATCTGCTGCCCACCGTGTGGTTCCGCAACACCTGGTCCTGGGGCAAAGATCTCCGCCGCCCCGTTGTACGCCGCGCTCCGGATACGCCCGGCACAATCTCCGCCGAACTGGAACACTGGCAATACGGTAAGCGTTGGCTACTCTCCTCCGGCCAGCCGCAGCTCCTCTTCACCGAGAATGAGACCAATTACCAATCGCTGTTCCATACACGCAATCGCACTCCCTATGTCAAAGACGCTTTCCATCAATACCTGATTCATGGCGACAAATCCGCCGTAAATCCTGCCCTGAGCGGCACAAAAATGGCTGCTCTCTATTCCGCTCAACTCGGCCCCGGCGAGTCCGCCGTCTTCAAGCTGCGGCTCACCGATTCCGACCCGCTCTCCGGAATGGACAGCGATTCTTCCATGGTCGGGTCCAGTCCCTCCCCGGGCGCAAGGGATCGTGTCCCGGGAATCCCCGGCACAAACGATTTCGTTGGGGGATTTGACGAGGTCTTTGCACAGCGCAAAAAAGAGGCTGACGAGTTCTACGACTCCAGAATTCCCAAGGAATTATCGGCCGACGCGCGATCCGTCACCCGCCAAGCCTATTCCGGAATGCTCTGGTCCAAGCAGTTCTATCACTATGATGTTCATACCTGGCTTGAAGGTGACCCCGCAGGCCCCGTCCCTCCCAAACAACGTTGGGAAGGCCGCAATAAGGACTGGACTCATCTCTACAACGACGACGTTATTTCCATGCCCGATAAGTGGGAGTATCCCTGGTACGCCGCTTGGGATCTCGCCTTTCACTGTGTTCCTCTCGCCATCGTCGATCCGGATTATGCCAAGGACCAGCTCATTCTTCTTCTCCGCGAATGGTATATGCATCCCAATGGGCAATTACCTGCCTACGAGTGGGCTTTCGGCGATGTGAACCCTCCCGTACATGCCTGGGCCGCCTGGCGGGTCTACAAAATCGAGCGTCGCACCCGAGGCGTTGCCGACCGCGGCTTCCTTGAACGCATCTTTCACAAATTGCTTTTGAATTTCACGTGGTGGGTCAATCGCAAGGACCCCGATGGTCGCAATATCTTCCAGGGTGGTTTCCTCGGGCTCGACAACATCGGAGTCTTCGACCGTTCCGCCCCGTTGCCTACAGGTGGCCATCTCGAACAATCCGACGGTACCAGTTGGATGGGCATGTTCTGTCTCAACATGCTCGCCATGGCTCTTGAACTTGCCAAGGAAGATCAAGCCTACGAGGACGTCGCCAGCAAATTCTTCGAGCACTTCGTCAACATCGCTCACGCCATGAACGATATCGGCGATGCCGGCCAGTCCCTCTGGGATCCCGAGGACGGCTTCTACTACGACACGCTCCACCTCCCCAATGGCGACGAGCATTTCCTGAAAATCCGCTCCATGGTTGGTCTCATTCCCCTATTCGCTGTCGAGACTCTCGAACCTGAAATTCTTGAGCGCTTGCCGGGTTTTCAGCGCCGGATGCAGTGGTTCATGGACAATCATCCTGACGTCCCCGAGCATATTGAAATGACCCAGCGCTCCGCACAGGGCGTGCGTCGGCTTCTCAGCCTCGCCAATCGCCGTCAACTCAAACGCATTCTCTGCCGAATGCTCGACGAAACTGAATTCTTGTCACCTCACGGGATCCGCGCGCTCTCCCGCTATCATCTTGAACATCCTTACGAAGTCGAGGTCAACGGCCACGTCTCCCGAGTCGATTACGAACCCGCCGAATCTTCCACAGGGATTTTCGGTGGCAATTCCAACTGGCGCGGTCCTGTCTGGTTTCCCATGAATTATCTGCTCATCGAATCGCTCCAGAAGTATCATCACTACTATGGTGAAGACTTTAAGGTAGAATGCCCCACTCACTCCAAAGAGGAAGTCGATCTCTGGCAAGTTGCTTCTGAAATTTCCAAGCGGCTCACGCGTATCTTCCTTCGCGATAAGGACGGCAAGCGTCCCTTTGCCGGCGGTGAAGATCTGTTCAACAACGACCCACACTGGCGTGACCTCATCCTCTTCTACGAATATTTCCATGGCGACAATGGTGCCGGCATTGGTGCCAGCCACCAGACTGGCTGGACCGGCCTGGTCGCCAAACTTCTCGAACAGAGTGGAGAGTAGTTCGTGACCATACTGGCGGAAGTCCAACTAGGCAGGGAAGTGTGTGGTGACCTCGATGTCGCTGAAAAACGCGAGTGGCTGGTCACCAACGGCATTGGCGGGTTTGCTTCCGGCACTGTCGCGGGTACCGCTACGCGCCGGTATCACGGCCTCCTGATCGCCGCTCTCCAACCGCCGGCTGCACGCACCGTGCTGGTTTCTGGACTCGATGAAAGCGTCCGCTATCTCGACGCTTCGCATTCTCTCGCTACCAATCGTTGGGCCAGCGGATTCATCTCGCCCAGTGGCTATCTCCAGATCGAAAGTTTTCACCTAGAAGGCACCAAGCCCGTTTGGCGCTATGCTCTTGCCGACGCGTTACTCGAAAAACGCGTTTGGATGAAGCAGGGAGAAAACACTACCTACGTCCAATACTCGCTGCTTCGCTCCAGTGCTCCCATCGATCTAGATGCAAAAGTCCTGGTCACCTATCGCGATTTCCACTCCACTACGCATGCGGATGGCTGGAACATCCGAGTCGAACCCATCGAATACGGGCTGCAGGTAACCGCGTTTGACGGGGCTGTCCCATTTGTTATGAAATCTGCAAACGTTCTATTCCAGCCGCGGAACGAGTGGTACCGCGATTATTTCCTCCCTGCGGAACGCGAACGTGGTCTCGATGACCGGGAAGACCGCTTTTTCGCCGGCTTCTTTCACGCCCGGCTCGAAGTCGGTCAGAGCATCACTCTGGTACTCTCCACCGATCTAAATCCTTCGCTCGATGGTGATCAGGCTCGCGCTGCCCAGGCCAACTACGACCTAAACCTCTTTCAGGTCTGGCAGAAGCAGTACGCGAGCATCTCTAAATCTCCTGCGGAGGATGAACCCGGCTGGTTGTGGCAGCTGGTTCTCGCTGCCGATCAATTTGTCGTGAAGCGCTTCATTCCTGGTAGTGCCCATGGTCGGAGCATTATCGCCGGTTATCATTGGTTCGGTGACTGGGGCCGTGACACCATGATCACCCTTCCCGGCCTCACCCTCACTACCGGCCGGCCGGAAATTGCCCGCGAAATTCTTTACTCCTACGCGCCCTTGGTCAATGCAGGCATGCTTCCGAACCATTTTCCAGACGCTGCAGGTGCTCCCGACTACAATACGGTTGACGCCGCGCTCTGGTATTTTGAAGCCATCCGTCAATATTTTCTGTCCACCGAAGATCTGCAGCTGCTGACTGAACTTTTCCCCGTTCTTGCCGGGATCATCGACGCCCAAGTCCGCGGCACTCGATTCAACATCAAGGTCGATCCACTCGACGGCCTCCTCTTTGCCGGAACGGGGGAAGTTCAGTTGACCTGGATGGATGCAAAGATCGGCGATTGGGTCGTCACCCCGCGTACTGGCAAGGCCGTGGAGATCAACGCGCTCTGGATCAACGCGCTGCACACCATGACCCAATTTGCCAAGCTGCTGGCCCGGCCGTCTGAGGGTTACGAAAAACTCTTCGCCAAGGCTACCAAGAATTTTGAAAGGTTTTGGAATCCGGAACGCAATTGTTGTTTTGATGTCATCGACATCCCGGGCGGCGGCAACGACCCTTCCATCCGCCCCAATCAGATTCTTGCTGTCTCTCTGCCCGTAAGTCCGCTTTCTGCACGTCAACAAAAAGCGGTCGTCGACACCTGCGCTCAACAATTACTTACTTCTCACGGCCTGCGCAGCCTTGCTTGCTCTGATCCTGCCTACAAAGGGCACTGCAAGGGAGGAGTTCGTGAACGCGATTCGGCCTACCATCAGGGCACCGCATGGGGTTGGCTGCTCGGCCCGTTCGCACTGGCTCATTTCCGTGTTTATGCCGATCGCGAGCTCGCTCTGACCTTTCTCGAAGCTCTCGGCAGGACGATCTACACCGCCGGCCTTGGCACCATCAGCGAAATCTTCCAGGGCGATTCTCCCTTCGCGGATGCCGGTTGTATCGCCCAGGCTTGGAGCGTTGCTGAACTGTTCCGCGCCTGGCAAATCCTATCGGCCAACTCCGATCACTGACAGATTTGCGGATCATCAAGGAGACTCTGGTCGGACCGCCGGTTTCGACCGGTTGCCTTTCTATCTTGCTGGTTGATTACCTTCTTCTGAGCTCGGCCATCCCGCGCATCAGTGCTGCTCTCCATCCTTTGCTCGTTCCGCCAGCTCCGGCCCTGCCAGTAACGATATTACGATCATCACTCCCAATATCCCTGCAACGATCCCCAACGACAGCTTTACCGATATATGCCACCACGGTTCTGCCACCATCTTTCCGCCAACAAACATCAGCACCAGCGCCAATCCAATCCCCAGATACCGGAAATAATCCAGCACATCCGCCAGCAGAAAATACATTGCACGCAATCCAAGGATGGCGAACACATTCGATGTGTACACAATAAACGCATCGCGTGTGATCCCGAAAATCGCCGGTATCGAATCCACGGCGAACGTCACGTCGGTCACTTCCACGATCAACAGCACCAGAAACAGCGGTGTTGCAAACAGCTCGCCTGCGCGCCGCACGAAAAATTTTCCACCCTCGTACTCCTTCGAAATTCGCAGGTGCTTGTTGGCAAATCGGAACACGGGATTCCGCTCGTAGTGCAACTTTTTGTCCCGCTGCCAGATCATGTGAATTCCGGTGTAGACCAGGAAGACTCCGAATGCCGGCAAAATCCAGCTGAATCGCGCAACCAGCGCCGCCCCGGCCGCGATCATGATTCCACGCATGATCAACGCGCCAATGATCCCCCACTCCAGCACTTTGTGCTGCACGCGCGGATCGACCTTAAACGTCCGGAAGATCACCAGAAACACAAAGAGATTGTCGATACTCAGCGCTTTCTCGATCAGATAACCCGTGTAGTACTCCAGCCCGCGCTGTGGTCCGTACCAGCGCCAGACGAAATACCCGAACGTCAATGCCAGTCCGATCCAGATTGCGCTCCACAGCAGCGCTTCACGAACCTCTACTTTATGTGCTTTGCGATGGAATACGCCCAGGTCCAGGGCGACAGCGATAAGTACGAAGAGGTTGAACCCGATCCACAGGTATGGAGTGCCCATCAACTAACAATAACTCAACTTGCTGCTTCCTTGAATCAGGGCGCAGGTGTATTTGCGTCCGCACCGTTTACATTACTCAAAGTTACTCGGGTGGTCTGACCCGCCAGGATCTTGGTCGATACGTCCCAATGCATGTGCCGGTCGCCGGCCGCCGCGTCAACTCCCAAAGAACTTACCCAGTATTCGCCCGGCTTCATCCCCGACAGCGATGCATGCCCGTCCAGGTCTGTATCCGCTCTTCCAGCCAGGTATTTCGATTGCGCTGTATCCGGTGCCAGTTGCGCCACTCGTCTTTGATGCTCCGCCAGCATCTTGTCCCACGCCAGTTTAGGATTCACTGCCGACAATTCCAACTCCATCCCGCTGATCGTAGAGGGATGTGCCGTCATGAACTTTCGCATATTGGTCAAATATTCTTGTTTCAGCTTTTCGTATTTCTCCGGGTTCGCTTCCTGGTCCGCCTCTCGAAACTTGGGTGTGGGAAGCCCGGATGTCACTCCACCGCTATTTGATCTCTGGTAGGCTGCCAAAAATTCCGGTACGCCCATGATGTCATCTACGGTCACTAGCTTATCGAAATCCAGTTGCGTCAAATCCATCATGTCGTGCTTTTTCATCCACTCCTTCAATTCTGGAGACACCTTTAGCTTCTCGATGAATTCATCCTTGGAAGGCTGCGGAGAATTTGCTTCCACTTCCTTTTTGATATTGTCGTAACTCTTGGTCAGCACGCAAAGCGGAAACTGCCGTACCGGTTCCGGTCTTCCGCCGGTCGGCGCGATCTGGGCGGTTATCTCGAGCGATCCCGTACCGCTCTGCGCTGCTACCGGATACGCGCGTGTTGCAATCGCAACAATCGCCATCACCACGAAAAAGTTTCGCATGACACAAATCCTAGCAGAACCCCACGAAACTACTCCGCCATTACGCTTCCGGTTGTCCAATGCGACCACCGCCCGGTGGCCACATTTTGCTGCACTCTTCTAGCGCTGGCTTTCCTGCCAGCGTTGGTGTGGCCAAACCGATTCCGGCCGTGCTCTCGGATTAATTTCATTTCCTAAACAAAAACCCCTCCGCAAATCGCGAAGGGGTTGAGCTGTTCTGAAATCGATCTTGTTGCCTAGTACAACCGGAAATTCACCTCAAACTGCACTCGCGTGGGTACCGGTCGCCCGTTTGGCCCCAGCGCCGCCTTGCAACGCCAGGTCTTCATGGTCTGCACGGTCGTATCATCCAAACCCAACCCCGGGCTTTTGATTACGCGCGGCTGTGTAACCTGGCCTTCTACGGTCACCACCGCGTCCACCAGAACCACACCGGAGTATTTGGCCTTGCGCGCTTCTTCCGAATACGGTGGATTCGGCATATAGAAGCAGCTCGGCGAGCCTACTCCGCCAGTACCTGCACGGAAAATTCCGCCACCCATTCCGCCGCCTTCTCCCGGTCCAAGCCCTCCCCCGGTTCCGCTGCCTATTCCGCCGCCATATCCGCTACCGATTCCACCACCGCCACCGGTTCCGTTGGACGCTTCCATCGAGTTGGAAAGCGGATCTCCAAAACGGTCCATGTTCGGGTTTGCCACCTTCAGGTCCGGTGGTCCCAGCAAATTCGGATCAACTGCCAGTTTGGGATTTGGATTCCTAAACACTTGGGTAGGCGGTGCCAACGGATTCATTGAAAACTTTGGCGCTTTTCCTTTTCCTGCAGCGACCAGCGAATGATCTCCACCACCACCTCCGCCTCCCGCTTTATCCTTGCCTGACGACTTCGGAATATACGGTGAAATGTCGATCGGGCCATTTAACTCCACCTTGTTCTTGGCCGTAACTTTCGGGTTGAAAAAGATGTTCAGGAAGGGAAAAATCAGCAGCGCAATCAGTGCTGCGTGGAACCCGATCGAAATTGCCTGGGTCCACCCAAAATCTTCGTCCTTCGTCCAGATATCCTTTACTTTTACTGCTTGGATTCCCGGCGGCAGCGGCGCGGGCTTGCTTGGCGAAATAAATTCCTTCAGCCGTTCCTTGAAGCTTCCAAAGCTTCCGCCCCAATCCACTTCATACCGCTTGTCGATCGGCCGGTTTCCGACCTTGGGTCCAGAAAAGAAATACCTCAGATTGTCTCGCACGCCCCCGGTGCCAAACGTATTCTTTGTAAACGGCACATCGTTTCGCTCAATTAATTTCACAGGACGTTCGAACAGGAATTGCTTCAGATTGGACCAGAAATTATCTGGCATCAGGTTTGCCGGCGTCTCGAATTCCGGAACTGCCGAGCGCGGCACGGGAATTACCTCTTCCGGTCCCGTTCGCTTCGGCCTGCTCAGTTCTTCTGGGAGAAGATTGATTGGATCGGCCACGTCATCCCCTCGACTAGACTAGACGCAAATTGCCCACAAAAGGTTTGCCAGCCAGTAGGATTCGCGCTTGCACGGAAAGGTTGCGCGGCCCTTCGGCTGACACATTCTCCCTTTCATTGTAACATATTGACTTACATCGTTTTCCGTTGTTTCCCGCCCTACAACGATTGTTGTAGACCTTCCCAGTTTCACGGGGTTGGCTGGCGTAGAAGGGACTATTACATACTGCCTCATGTCTGAACCTCTGGAATTGAAGAAGACTCTCAATCTCCCCAAAACTGATTTCCCCATGAAAGCCAGCTTGCCGCTCAACGAGCCCAGGCAACTTGCCACTTGGCAGGAGTCCAATCTCTACCAACGCATCCTTGCTGCCCGTGCAGGAAAGCCGTTATTTGTTCTCCACGATGGCCCGCCTTATCCGACCGGCACCATTCATCTTGGCACTGGCCTCAACAAGATTCTCAAGGATCTAATCGTTAAGTCCAAAAGCATGGCAGGGCATTATGCCCCGTACGTTCCCGGCTGGGATTGCCACGGCCTGCCTATCGAAACTCAGGTAGAAAAAGAGCTCGGCGGCAAAGGTAAAGTTACTCCTGCCGAATTCCGCCAACGTTGCCGCGACTACGCCACCCGTTACGTCGAGCAGCACAAGCGCGATTTCCAACGTCTCGGCGTTTTCGGTCGGTGGAGCGATCCTTACCTCACCATGAGTTTTCCGTACGAGACGGTCATCGCCGGAAATCTCCTCGACTTCATGGAGAAGGGCTATGTCTATCGCGGCCGCAAGCCAGTCTACTGGTGCATCTATGACAACACCGCACTCGCCGAAGCCGAGGTCGAATACGAAGATCACACCAGCCCGTCCGTTTGGGTCACGTTCAAGGTAGCCGGTGGTGGTTCCGGTGACGCCGCGAAGATCGGCACGGACACTGCGGCCGTGATCTGGACCACTACCCCCTGGACGCTTCCTCACAATCGCGCGCTCGCCTTCCATCCCGATTTTGACTACGTTGTGGTCCAAACCGAAAGAGGGAAACTGCTCCTCGCTGCCGATCGACTATCTGCTCTTCAGGCTGATTGCGAAATCAAACATGCCGAGGTAATCGGCACTTACAAAGGCCGTCAATTCGAGGGCATGGAGTTTCAGCACCCGTTCCTTGAAATTCAGGTTCCCGGGATCCTCGCCGATTACGTCACTCTCGATCAGGGCAGTGGCATCGTGCACACGGCTCCAGGCCACGGCGCCGACGACTTTGTCTCAGGCCAGAAATATGGTCTAGAGGTCTATGCGCCCCTCGATGACAAAGGCGTATATCTCGAGGGCCTGACCGAATACAAGGGCAAAGACGTCTTTGCCGCCAATCCCATCATCGTAAAACTTCTGGCTGATCGCGGCGCACTTCTCGGCCATCACGCCTACAAACATACCTATCCGCACTGCTGGCGCTGCCATAACCCAGTGATTTTCCGCGCCACCGAGCAGTGGTTCATTAAGATGGACCAGGTCGCTCGCGGGGCCACCAAAACGCTTCGGCAGGAGACACTTGAAGAGATTCACAACGTCAAATGGATTCCGGGCTGGGGCGAAGATCGCATCTATGAAATGATCGAGAAGCGTCCCGACTGGTGCGTCTCTCGTCAACGATTCTGGGGCGTTCCCATCATCGTTTTCTTCTGCGACGGTTGCGGCAAGCAGCTAGACGATTTCTCCGCGCTCCGCAACGTCTTGAAGTGGTTTGAAAAGGAAGGCGCCGATGCCTGGTACCAGCATTCCGCTGAAGAACTCCTCCCCGCCGGTACCAAATGTTCCTGCGGCGCTTCCAAGTGGCGCAAGGAACACGACATTCTTGACGTCTGGTTCGATGCCGGTTCTTCCAGCTTTGCCGTACTTCACGGTAAGGAATGGCCTGCCGACGTTTATCTCGAAGGCCCCGACCAATATCGTGGCTGGTTCCACAGTTCGCTGCTGATCGGGATCGGCCTCAAGAACAAACCGCCCTACCGGAGCGTCGTCACCCACGGGTGGACGCTCGACGAACAGGGCCGCCCCATGTCCAAGTCGCTCGGCAACATCGTCCTCCCCACAGAAATTTGCGAAAAGTGGGGCGCCGATCTACTTCGCTTGTGGGTCGCTTCGCAGGAATATCAAGCCGATGTGAAGATGAGCGATCGCGTCATGACGCAACTGAGCGAGGCCTATCGTAAGATCCGCAACACCTTCCGGTTCGCTCTAGGCAATCTCAGCGATTTCGATCCTTCTCAGAACGCTTTGCCGAACGATCAGCTTGAAGAGCTGGATCGCTGGATGCTCGAGCGCACTGCCGACCTCGTCAAGCGTTGCCGCGATTGGTACACCACCTACGAATTCCACCGCATCTATCACGCCATCCATGATTACTGCATCGTGGACCTCAGCGCTTTTTACTACGATATTCTGAAAGATCGCCTCTATACCAAAGCGCCCAACAGCAAGTCGCGCCGTTCCGCGCAGGTCGTCGTATGGAAAATTACCAGCGCCTTGATTCGTCTAATGACACCGATCCTCGTCTTTACCGCCGAAGAACTCTGGAAGTTTCTCCCCAAGGCTGCGGGAGCACCCGATAGTGTCCATATCGCTGTGTTTCCATCGGAGGAAGAGTTGCGTACCGGAATCCATGAGGACAAAGCCGCGGTATGGGATCTTCTCGGCAAAGTCCGGGGCGAAGTCTTGAAAGCGCTGGAGATCGCCCGCAACGAGAAGAAACTCATCAACTCCGGCCTCGAGGCCAAAATACTTCTGAACGGTGATCTTGAACTGAAAGCCAAACTGAAGCACTATCTCCCGCGTCTACCGGGCCTTTTCATCGTTTCGCAGGTCGACCTTATCACAGCGGGCAAAGGCGATTTCGCCTCCGATGTGGTCCCCACTCTGGAAGTTACCGTGCAACGTGCCGATGGCAAAAAGTGTGTCCGCTGTTGGAACTTCTCGACTCACGTCGGCGAAAATTCCCGCTACCCAACCATTTGTGAACGCTGTAGCGAAGCCATCGCGGAAATCGAATCTACCCCGCAAGCGACTACCTAACCCTATGCATAGTGCCGGCTCAGATTTTCGTGTGACTCAAGGGTGCCACGTGGTCATTCCAAGCGGGGCGTGGAATCTGCCGAGTCGTTCCGCAACGGCATCATTCCTTGAAACGGTGCTCATTCTGAGCGAAGCGAGTTTTGCGCGCCCTGCGGGCGTTTTCGCGGAGACCATCTGCAATCTAAACCCCTTAGTGACTTGTCGATGAAATTCCCAACCCGTCTTCGGTGGGTTTGGCTCTCCCTGGCCATCGTCTTCCTCGATCGCCTCACCAAAGCGCTGATCGAAACGCAAACTACCGAATCCTGGCGCCACGAAGTCATCCACAATTTCTTCAACCTCGTCCACTCCCGGAATCCCGGCATCGCTTTCAGCATTTTCGCCGGTTCCACCTCTCCCGTTCTTCGCATCCTCCTGATCACAGGAGCCGTAGCAATCATTGCCATCATCGCCTGGCTTTTAGTCTCCGGGAGAAATCTCAGCTCACTGAACGCCGCCGGCCTTGCGCTGCTGCTCGGCGGGGCTACCGGCAACGTCACCGACCGCATCCTTCACGGCGGCGTCACCGATTTCCTCGAGGTCTTTCTGGGTTCCTACCGCTGGCCCGCCTTCAACGTTGCCGATTCCGCCATCACCATCGGCGCCATTTTGCTGATCTTCGACGTCCTGTTCACCCGCCATCCCCAATCCTGAGTCGAGTTCAACCCTGTTATCCCGAGCCTAGCGCGACCTCTTTTGTGGGTCGCCGTCAAACGATCTCAACAACCGTCCATCTGCCGCTCTCACCTTCGTCCCTAAACCACACCACCCGCGCTACACTCTCTAGGTGACCGACGCACCCCAATTCACCCTCACCATCTCCGACGCTGAAGCCGGCCTCCGACTCGACCGTGTTGTAACCTCCCGCTGCACCGATCTGTCCCGCACCCGCGTCCAGGAATTGATCGAACAAGGTCTCGTCCTGCTCAACGGCAAACCAGCAAAAGGGGCGCAAAAAATTCGTGCCCGTGACCTCATCCAGGTCGATGCGCAACCGCGGCCTCCGCTCCAGGCCGAACCCGAATCCATACCTCTCCATGTCCTTTATGAGGACGACGACGTTATCGCCATCAACAAACCTGCCGGTATGACCGTCCATGCCGGAGCAGGGAATTCCCACGGCACGCTAGTCAACGCCCTGCTCGGCCGCGGCCTTGAGCTCTCGCAATCCGACGATCCACTGCGCCCCGGCATCGTCCATCGCCTTGACAAAGAGACTTCCGGAGTTCTCCTTGTTGCCAAAAATGATTTTTCGCACGCCCAACTTGCAGACGGTTTTCGCCATCGCACCATTCAGAAAACTTACATCGCTCTGGTGGAAGGCCTTCTCGCCGAAGATCGCGGCCGCATCGAACTCCCCATTGCCCGCCATCCGAATCACCGCACGCGAATGACCGCCGATCGTGCCGGCTTGCTCCCCAATTCTCGTCCCGCTCGCACCGACTGGCGTGTCCGTGCCCGTATCGGTCCCACCACACTGCTCGAAATTCAGCTGCACACGGGGCGAACTCATCAGATTCGCGTCCACTTTAGCGCCTTACACCACCCCGTCGCCGGCGACACACTCTATGGCGCTCATAGCGAACTCCAGGTTGGCAGCACCACGCTGCCTTCGCTCGATCGTAATTTCCTTCACGCCGCTAAAATCGTTTTTATCCAGCCTCGCTCCGGCAAATCGGTCCAGCTAGTGGCTCCCCTCCCCTCCGAATTGCGCGATTTTCTCCACAAACTGGCAACCGCCACCGGGGATGCTCCCCTCCGAATTGACGATGCCCTCACTGGCTTCCTATAATCAACCGACATGCGATATCGCTCAATTGCCCTGATTTGCGTTGCGACGCTCCTGGGAACCATTTTCGTATCTGCCCGGCAACAACCAGCACAGAATCCTCCTTCCACCAATCCCCCCGCAACCCCGCCTCCGCCTCAGGAAACACCCATACAGAGCGGGACCAAGATCACCACCAGTGTCAACCTTGTCGACGTCCTGTTCACCGTTCTCAATCGCCGCAACAAGCTCGTCCCGGATCTCGAAAAGCAGGACTTCAAGATTTTTGACGATAACGCTCCCCAGGACATTCGCTACTTCAGCAAGCAGACCGATTTACCCCTTCGCATTGGAATGTTGCTCGACACCTCCAACAGCATTCGCGATCGCATCAAGTTCGAGCAGGACGCCGCCAACAATTTTCTGTTCAGCGTTCTCCGTCGCGGTAAAGACGAAGCTTTCTTGATGACCTTTGACGATGAACCTCAGGTCATCCAAGGTTTTACTCCCGATACCGGCAAACTTCGCGACCAGATCCTTCGCACCCGCGCCGGTGGCGGCACCGCCGTGTACGATGCCATTTACGAGGCCTGCGATAAGGAATTGAGCCACCCTCCTCGCCCGCCCGGCGATCAGCCCGACGTCGTTCGCCGCGTCATGATTCTAATCAGCGATGGGGAAGACAATCTTTCTTCTCACACTCGCGCCGAGGCCATTGAAATGGCCCAGCGCACCAGCGTGGTCATCTACACCATCAGCACCAGCACGCAATGGGTAACGCTCGACGATCCCAGTAAGGAAAAATCCGGCAATCGCAAATACCATCTCACCGAAGGAGACAAGATTCTTCAGGACCTCGCGGAAGAAACCGGCGGTCGTGCTTTTTATCCCTATCACGTCGATGATTTGGATCAATCGTTTCAAGACATTGGCGAGGAACTTCGCAACCAATATTCCATCGCCTACAATCCCTCCAATCACGCCTACGACGGTCGCTACCACAAAATCAAGATTGAAATGCCCGATCACAAAGGCTACACGGCTCGTGCTCGACGTGGTTATTTCGCCCGCACCCCTGCGGAAGGCGGCAACAACACCAAGCCCGCCGGATCTGTAAAATAATTCTCCGATACCATACAGGTGCCGGGCCCTAGCTGTCCCAGCGATTCTCACGGTGCAGCCACTGCGGAATACGTTTCTGGTTCTACTTTCGACTTTGGTTTTGGGGCCCCACACCCGATTTGTTCTTCATTCAATTTTCTATTTCTGACTTTTTCCGCTCCCGACTACATCCCCACATCGTGCAACAATACCGCATCCGATTCGGTTTCCCCTCTCGCAATCGCTACTTTCATTCCGTCCCTTGAATACGCCACCCGCAAGATCCGATCTTTCATGAAATGGGTCAGCGGGTGAAACATGCCCCCGTCTAGCGGCTGTGCCCAGAGGTTTTCTACTCCCTTGTCCCGCACCTTATACACAATCGACTTTCCATCGGGCGTGTAGGTCAACCCAGCCGGCAAAGCCCGCTGGTCGATATCGTGGTAGCTCATCGCCTGGGTTTCGGTCGAGTCTCTCCGCAAAATCAGCTTGTGGTCGAATTCCCGTACATCCAATGACGCGACTTCCTTCCCATCCGGCGACAGCGCAAACATACCAATCGATGCCTTCACTATCGTTTCTGGTGTCCCCCCTTCGATCGAAACCCGCTTCACGCGCCGGCTGTCACCGTTGTCTATGTAGTAGACCCATTCTCCATCCTTCGTGCACGTCGGGGTCTGCTCGTTCAAACCAGTTGTCAGTTGTTTCAAATTCGTTCCATCCAAATTCGTCCGCCACAGATTCGCAGAAGCCAGGCTTGACCTTCCAATCTGGCGAAATACCAAATATTTCTCGCCACACACATCCACCTGGTCGGAGATGTGTTTCAGATCGGAAAAGAGTGTCTTCTCCATGCCATTGGGGGCCACTGCTTTGATGTTCCCTGCTTGCGGCAATACCAGGCGTCCGTCTGGCATCCAGCTCCATCTCCATACCGGCAGTCGCGATTCCAGTGGAACCACCTGCAACTGGTCTGGTTCTGCCGCTGGTCCAATCCCGATCTCAAATCTTGTTCGTTCTTGGATCGCCGCGATCGTTTTGCCATCTTTCGATAACGTCTGCCGCCCGTAGTTGTTTGTATCCGACGTCAACGCTCGATACTCTCCGCTCGGATAGGGTAGGTATCCCAGTTGCATCTGCAATTGCGCCGCTTCCACTCGTGAAGCGCTGGCGATGATTCCCGTTGAATCCGGCAACCACGAAGCCGTATAAAAAATACGGTCCGGCGTTATCGCCACCACATGATCTCTTCCGGTGGCCACATCGACTGCCATCAATCCGCCAATCGCATCCTTCGTCGGCTGTACAATCGGAATGACAATCGTCTTTCCATCTGGCGACCAGGAAGGCACATGGCTGTCGCTCAGTACCGTCTTCCTGCTGAAGATTGATCCTTCGATGGTCCCGTCCGGTTTTGCCTCGATCAGGTCCCACGTTGGCGCATCGTGCAGTTCCCGCATAAACGCAAAGTGTAGTCCGTCTGGAGAAAACGTGATGGGGCTATCCACATCCCTAATTACCACCTTGGGTGTACCGCCGAGGACTGGCGCGCTATACAACTGCGCATACGCTTCTTCGCTCTCTTCCCGTCTCACAAAGTAAATGTAGTTCCCGTCGGGCGAAAAGGTCAGTCCGTCATAATTCGTCGCCGCCGGTTCCACCACCTCTTTGTTGGCTCCCGTCGGGATATGGTGCAGCCACAATGACTGCATTCCTTTTTCCTCCAGCGCCTGCAACAGGTATTTTCCATCCGGAGAAATTGCTGCCTGCGAAATGTGCCCGTTGTTTGACACATTCTCAATTGTGAATTTCTCAAACGGTTGCACCTTCGGTTTCTTCAAAAAGCTGTACGCCCCATAGCCTGCTGCCAGCAACAGCGTTATTCCGCCAACAAGAAGCAGCCCCGCACTCAACTTATTTTTCTGTGCAGCCTTGGCCAGCCGTGTTCCGCTCGATACCTTCGCCACTGGCATTCCCGAGCTTGAAGCTACCTTCGCCGCCGCGCTTGATTCTCGGCTAGCCATTATTTTTGAATCCGACCCCGGCCGCGCCGGCTCCATCTCCCTCAGCAGTCGCTTCAAATCTCCGCGCAACTCCGCCGCCACCTGATACCGCAGGTCGCGATCCTTCTCGAGCAGTTTGTTTAGTATTCGTTCCAGTTCGATCGGCACATTGCCATTCATCGAGATTGGCGAAACCGGCGCTTTGTGCAGAATATTTCCGAAGATCACCGCGCTCGTGGAGCCCGGGAAAGGATGCGCCCCAGTCACCGACTGATACAGCACCGCTCCCAGTGAAAACAAGTCACTCCGCGGATCCAGCAACTCTCCGCGCGCCTGTTCGGGAGACATATATGCAATCGTTCCCACCGCCGTGCCCGGACTGGTGAGAAACGCTGCCTCTGATCCCGCAATTGTTTCACCTTCCTCCGAGCCAGCTTCTTCGATCAGTTTTGCCAGTCCAAAATCCAGCAGCTTCGTTGTTCCTCGTTGTGTAAGGAAAATGTTGGCGGGCTTGATGTCGCGATGAACAATGTTTTTCTTATGCGCTGCATCGAGCGCGTCCGCTACTTCGATGCCGATCTCAATCGTCCGCGAAATCGTCGTCGGCCCGCGCCCCAGCGACTTGTCCAGCGACTCGCCTTCCAGCAATTCCATCGCGATGTAGGTCCGTCCGTCGTGCTCCTCAATCGCGTAAATCGTGCAAATCCCGGGGTGGTTCAGTGCGGATGCCGAACGAGCTTCCCGTAAAAACCGTTCCATAGCGGCCGGATCGGTTCGCCCGCTTTCCTGCAAGAACTTCAGCGCAACGTGCCTCCCGAGCTTGCTATCCTCTGCCTCATACACCACCCCCATTCCGCCGCTTCCGAGCTGCCGCAGAATTCGATAGTGTCCAATTGTTTCGTTGATCATCGGGCCTATTTGGTCGTTGTGTACGACCGCTTTGCGATACTAGCCAAGCCCTTCTGTCCGGTCAATCCGTCTTTAGGGTATCGGTAGAAACCACCTTGCGAACCGTTCCGACAACTCAACCGCACCACAACTTAATCGAAGCCCCAAGTCCGCTGCTGCTGGGCGAAGATTCGCCGTCCGGCAACTGGCAGGCACAAGCTCTCACTGTCCACCTCAATAAACTGTACTTTGTCATTTCGAGCATCGTGAGGAAGCAGCTCTCGCACCCCGCCGCAAATCCTACCCTCTCGGCGCGTAATATCCTTTCCTCGCCAACACCTTCAAATCGTGGTTATTCGTCTCCACCTTGATCTTCCGGAATTTTCCATCCCGCGCCGTATTCGTCGGGTAGTATCCCAGCGTGTATTGGCTCCGCAGCTCTTCCGATATTTGGTCAAACGCCTCTTCCAGATTCTTCTCGGACCGGATCACAATCAGCCGCCCACCCGTGTCCTCTGTCAACTTGTGCGCCACACCCGTATTCCCGCCAAATCGCGGGTCTGCCACCAGCAGGATGTGGATCACCGTGTCCGTGCGCTGCGCCGCTTCTACAGCTTCTTCCAGTTTCACCTTGCTTCCCTCATCCTGCGCGTCCGTCACGATCACAATCGCTTTCCGCCCCGCCTCGCCATTCAACTTGTCTCCGCAAGCCAGATAAATTGCATCGTACAGCGCTGTACCTGTCTGCTGTCCCCCCACGGGCCCCGGGTTTCCCGCCAGACTTCCGCCCCCGGGAATGTTTATCCGCGCCTTATTGATCGCGCGGTCCAGGATCTGTTTGTCATCCGTGAAATCGGAAAGAAGGTCCACGTCGGAATCGAAGGAGATCACCATCGCTTCGTCGCCCTTCTTGAGCACCCGGTGCATGAACCGCCCGCCCGCATCCTGAATTGCCGGCAACATGAACTGCTCACTTCCTGAAGTGTCCAGCAACAATCCCAGCGTGATCGGCAGCGCCATCTCTTTCGAGAAAAACGCCACCTTCTCGTCTTTCCCATCTTCCGACACCTTGAAATCGTCCTGTTTCAGGTCCGTCACCACTCTGTGGTTTTTATCCCGCACCGTCGCGAACAGGTTTACCAACGTTACTTCCGACTTGATTACCGGTCCCTGCCCTGGCTCCTGCGGAATCGCCGGAACCGCCAGCGCCAGGGCTGCGCTCCACGCCAAAACTTGCATCCATCTTCGTTTGGTCATTCTCTTGTCCATCTTTTTTCCGAATTTCACGTTTTCTCGGTATCCTTAATAGGTCTTTACCTGGTAGGCCGTTAGCTTTTCGCTAGGGAACTCGCCTCTCGCCGCGGCGACCTTATGACGTCTTCGATGCAACCAGCTAGCCCGCGGGATGCGTCCAACGTAGCCACTAGGGTAAACGCAGTCATTCTAACGAATCTTGGAAAGTTTGGCCTCATGACTCTTAAATGTCCACGCAAATTCGCGTTTCTTGCCCTGGCCCAATCCTTCGCGCTGCTCACCGCGACTTGCCTCGCGCAAGAACCCGTGCCGGACTCTCCCACGCCTAAAGCACCGCCCCTCACCCAACCACAGCCGCAAATCCCGCCTCCCAGTGCGCCGGTAACTCCCAAGACTGCGCAAGTTCCCGCATCTGAAGCGCCCGCGGTAATCAGACTCAATCCCACCCTCGTCGTTTTGCCCGTCACCGTCAAAGACCACAACGGCAACTTGGTCCCCGATCTCAAGAAAGATGAATTTCGCGTTTTTGAAGACAGCGTAGAACAGCAAATCACTTTCTTCACCATCGAAGCCTTTCCGCTTTCTCTCGTTGTCCTCATCGACAACGACCTCAAACGCAAAGACGCTGACCAGGTCGAGCCTAGCCTGCGTGCCATCGTCGGCGGTCTCAGCACGTACGACGAAACTTATGTCTGCCGCTTCGATCAGTTTTTCCACGAGGGGAAAGGCTTCACCAAGGATCAAGACAAACTTCTCACCGAACTCCGTCGCACCCAGATTGATTCCAGACCTTCTGTCCCTCCACCCGGCGGTCCCTTTGAAGGTCCCACCATCAACAATATTCCCGCTCCCGGTGCACCTCCGAACAATGCCGGCATGCAGTCCATCAAATCTCAACCGACCAAGGCGCTTGACGACGCTGTTTACGCGGCTGCTGAACTTCTCAAAGATCGCCCTCGCGAACGCCGCAAAATCATCCTGTTAATCAGCGACGGCCAGAATGGCGCGAAGTTCAATACTCACAGTTACGATGAAACTCTGGCCAGCCTGCTTCGCAACAATATCTCTGTCTACTCCGTCGCCACCGGCAGCAGTTATTTCGATCGCAAATTCTCCCGCCTGGTCAGCTATTCCAAAGACACCGGCGGCGATATTTATTACGGTGCGAAGAGCAACACCTTCGACGAGTTCTATTCCCGCATCACCGAAGAAGCTAGGAACCAGTACACTCTCGCCTTTGCTCCGAAAGGTGAGCGCAAGGTCGATTACCATACGCTTGAAGTCCGCGTTCGTCGCGAAGGCCTAACCATCCTTACGCGCGAAGGTTATTACGGCGGCACTTTCGCCACTGCTCCACCTAAATAGTTTTTTCCACTCTTCCGATTTCTGCGAATATCTCTTGACTCTTGAACACCACACTCGTATAGGAGATGCAGGGGAATGTTTGGCTTATGGTCGCAATCCCCGCCCTTTTCATCTGGGGGGCAGTCAGTTAATAAAGGAGATTTACTCATGGCAAAGAAAGCAAAGAAGCCCGCAAAGAAAGCAAAAAAGAAGTAACACTTGTACCTGCAAAATATTTGTTTAGAAGCGCCCCAATTCATTGGGGCGTTTTCTTTGTGTGCCCAGCATGATCGATAGCTTGGAGGTGAAAGTCCTCTACCCACCTTGATGGAAGAGAAGGGTTAGTGAAGCGCAAGGGCGTCGCCGCGAGGCGAGGTCTGAAAGAAACGTGGAACAAACACGCGAGCCGATGGACAAGAACTGGATCTGAGGCCTACGGTGCCGGGCGAGCGAGCAAAGGATCGCGAAGCCCACATCCATCAAAGGCACTGGTGGTAAATCTGGCGGCTGTGCGTGGAAGGCGATCGAACTTACCTCGGGAGGTCTGCTGCAGGTCACGGAACCGTGACTGAGGGTGAAGCAATTCACTCCGACCGTGCGGCAGAAGTCAGCAGCGGGCGTATTAGTCGCGTAAGCGATGAAATCAAACAGCAGGGAGCGGCAAGTAGGACGCAGGACTCGATGAGCGACAAGCGGCAGAAGAACCAGCTAGTGCTGGCCTTTACTGAGGAGGGGAGGAGTGAAACTCCGAAGGCTTCTCAGGAAGGGACCGAATCGCTCACGGCGAAATGCGAAACCGAACGTCCAGCTAGCTTTGCTTGACCGTCCAGCGTAACCCCCTGAACCGCCCGATGCGGACCCGCATGTCAGGTGGTGTGGCAGGGGCGAGCGGGCGACCGCTCCCCCTATGCCGATTTCCCGCTGCGGTTGGGAGTGGCCGACCCTCGGGTCGATGCTTTTACTCAGTTTCTCAAGGAGCGAGTTCAACCGCCTGCTTCCCTTGCCTCTGGTCTTTCGACGGGCGCTTGCTCTAGGCGCTTGGGGGTGCGGTCATTTTCCGGTTTTTCTCTTGCGGGTTCCCTCAAACAGTTCAAGCGAACTTTCAACACCGTCATTCCAGGCATTGCGGGGCATCTTTTTCTTCCCCCGCTACTCCCTCATACCCAACGCCACCTCAAACTCCGGGCATAGCAACTTGTACGCACAACTCCTGCACGCGAATCCCGGCTTCGCCGGAAACACCCCCGCCCGAATATTTGCCGCCGCCTCCTGCACAATTTTTTCCGCTTCTGCCAATTGCTTAGCATCCCGGGTCGTCTCTTGCCTCTGGTTATTCTGCAGGTAGTGAAATACCAGCCGCACCGGGTTCCACTCAAAGATCTCTTTCGCCGCTAGGGCATAAATACCCAACTGTAAATCCTTTCGCGCTTCCGTGTCCTTCTTCGGTTTGCCCGTTTTATAGTCCACGATCTCCACATCGTTTCGCCCAAGACTATTCACCTGGTCCATCCGTCCTGTTAAAATCACATCATTCGCAAGCGGCAACTCGAACGATTTTTCTTGCTCCAGGATCGATGGCACCTCTGCTAACGCCGTCGCGTGGAAAACCTTCAACTGTTCCAGCCCATCCTTCTTGTATTCCTGTTCCTGGTATTCGTCCTCGTATCCCGCGCTGCTCCATTCCGTCTCGTAAATCCGCCGTAACTCCTCAAACGGCAGCTTCACTCCTTTTTTCAACTGGTCCATGAACCGCTTGATGGTCGTATGCACCACGCTGCCAAAACTCAGCATCGCCCGGGGTCCTTCCCTCAAGGACCACAAATGGCTGAACGCGTATTGCTGCGGACATTTCCGGTAATTTTCCACTGCCGACGAACTCAACCTCAGCGGCTCGCCCAACGGAGGATGATAGGTTTCTGCCCATTTTGCGACCCGCGTGAAGATTTTCGGGGGCTCTTCCTTGATAGGGAACAATTCCGCGACTTTCGCCACCACCTCCACCTTCGCCCGCGCGCTTACCGGTTTCTTGCTAGGAGCCGTCTGGGACACGTCCCGCCGCTTGATCGCCGGCTCCATCACGATGTCCTCGATGAACACCGGTACTTTCCCCTTCTTATCCGTCACCGTCGTAATGGTTAGCCGTTCTTCCGCGCGTGTCACTGCCACGTAAAACAGCCGCCGCTCTTCCTGAATGTGAAAATCTCCTTCCGGCAATTCTTCCTTCATCAACCGGTCCGGAAACTCAAACAATGGCGACCGGTTGCGCGCGGGAAACGCCCCAGAGTTCACACGCAGCAAGAACACGTGGGGAAACTCCAATCCCTTCGCCCCGTGCACGGTCATCAATTGCACCGCATCCCCCGGCGCTTCATCCTCGAGATTCAACGTCCCGCCGGCCTGCTCGAAATAATCCAGATACTCCAGAAATTCCGGCAAGCCGCGAGTCTCGCTTTTCGGTTCCCAGTCCTTCATAAACTGTACCAATTGATAAATATACTTGCGCTCCCGTGCTCCGGTCCTCTGCGCCACCTCCAGCCATTCCGTCAACTCGCCCAGTATCTCCCGCGCCGTACGACGTTTCATCCACTTGCGCTGTTCTTTCAGGAACTCCAGCAATGACCCCAACGCGGCAGGCGAAGCATCAAACGGCAACTCCGATTGCGGTGTCTGCAACACGTCATGGAGCGAAGTCCCGCGTTTTTTCTTTGCTTTCTCCGTCAGCCGCACCAGATCTTCCGGTGACAAATGCCACGCGGGAGCAGACAGCACGCGCGCGCAGGCAATATCATTAAATGGCATGGCAATCAGTTTCAGATATGCCAGCACGTCCCGTACTAAGGGATGTTCCAGTATCGAGAGTTTTGTAATCACGAACGGCACTTTGCGCGCCGACAACTCTTCGACCAGATGATCCCGATGCGCGTGCTGCCTGTAGAGCACGGCAAAATCCCGCCACCGTCGCCCGGCCCCGTGTATCCGTTCGAGTTCCTCCGCCACCCATGCTGCTTCATCCTCCGGCGTATCTAGTTCCACGATCCGGATCTTCTCGCCTTCCTTTCGGCTAGGTTGCAGCACTTTCTTCGGAAACTCCGGGCTTACTTCGTTTTGTCCGATCACTTGCGTCGCCACGCGCAAGATATTAGGTGTCGACCTGTAATTCTCCGTCAGCGACACGCGAAATGGTGTCGAGTCCTGTCCTTCTTCCCACCCCGCAAAATTCTTCAAAAATAATTTGAAGCTTCCGAACGACGCGCCCCGGAACCGGTAAATCGCCTGATCGTTGTCGCCAACCACCACAATATTCCGCGTCTGGCCGCTTAACAATTGCAGCAATTCCAGTTGCGCGATGTTGGTATCCTGAAATTCGTCAACAAGAATGTGCTTGAACCGCTCCTGCAATTGCTTTCGCCGCGTCGTATCACTTTTTAGTAGCGCTACCGTCTCGCTGATCAATCCATTCAGCGCTACCGCCCGCTTCTCGCCCAATATCTGCTCGCTCGCCCGGTACGCTCGCGCGATTTCCTGCTGCAGCGCCACCTGCTCTGCGCGCTGCTGATACGTATCCTCATCGAGCGCTTGTTTCTCTTCTTCTAATTCCTCGGCAAGAATCCGCGCAAACTTTCCATACTCTTCACTCGACACCAGTTCATCCTGGCACCGTGAGAAAAACGATGTGAAGTCGCTCAAAAACTGCCCCGGCTCCGCCAGCCGCCGATATTTTTCCAGCCCTAGCCTTCCCAGATTCCGCCGCAGCAAAATCCAATGATCTACCCCTTCGAGCGCCAGTCGGTTCGGGTCCACCTCTTTCAAAATCGTCTCGCAGAACGAGTGGAACGTTGCCAGTACCACGTCTTCCCCGCGTTCCCCCGAGGCTTTCACCACCCTCGCTTTCATTTCTCCGGCGGCCTTCTTCGTGAACGTAAGCCCCAGAATGTTTTGTCCCAGCAGGGAAGAGTCCGATGCGAGCAAGTGTCGGATCCGTTCCGTAATCACACGCGTTTTTCCCGTCCCCGCCCCGGCAATCACCAGCAGCGGTCCATCGCCATGCGTCATCGCGCGCCGCTGCGCTTCATTCAACTGCAGTCCTATTCCGCTCGCGGGAAGTGGATCCATCTCAAATAAAGTAGCCATATTTTTAAAGCCTATCCTTTTTCCGTGTGAACGGGAAACTCGGACTGGAATTGGAAGATACGCTGTCTCCGATGGGTCCTTTGATCAGCACCGACCCCCGTCACACTTTCTGCTATCGTGTACCCCACGGCAGCGGGCCGCCAATTCCGTTTCGCACCAATCCCCGAACTGGTTGTCCCATTTTACAAGTCCGAGAACCTCGAGTCGGATGGAATCGGAGTTTCACTCCATTTTCGTTGATCCCAACGTCGCTCCATATTTCAAGAGCGGAGAGTTAAGCAAGGTCTGTTTCAACGAACCTTCCTCCGGGTAAAGGAAGAAAGTGCCCGTCGAGCCTTATTTCCTTCTGAAGGAACAGAACCAAAGCGTGTACAATGACGCCTAACTATCGGAGTCCTCTCAGGCGCAATGCACAACACAAGTGGTAAAGCAATGTTGGCCGCTGTAAACAGATTGGCCATGGGAATTGCTTTGATCGCGCTATTCTCGGCGATCTTGCTGCTTTCGGATTTAGGTCATCGCAAGTCGGGTTCAGCTGCCGCCGAGAAACCCAGAGGATCAGCGTCTGCGGCCGAACAGAAGGTCAAGGCCGCTGTCGTGTACTTTGCTCGTGACGTGGGCACGGACCAGTGTGTGCAAGGGTTGATCGACGGATTGAAGGCAAGTGGTTTTGAAGAAGGCAAAAACCTGGAAGTTCGCCGCACCGATGCGCAAGGGGAAATGATCAATATTCCTGCCATCCTCCAGAATTACGACAATTCCGATGTCGACCTCATCATGACCATCAGCACCCCGTGTCTGGCCGGCGCGTGTAACAAGGTAAAACACAAACCCGTGGTCTTTACCTGCGTTACCGATCCCATCGCGGCCGGCGCGGGAAAGAGCCGAACCGACCACCTATCGTTTCTGACCGGCGTCGGCAGTTTCCCTCCGGTGAGCCGCTCGCTCGATATGATGCAGAAGTTGGTGCCGGGATTGCGCGCGGTTGGCGTGATGTATAACCCGGCGGAAGCAAATTCCGCGAAGGAACTGAGCGTGGCGCGCGAGATATTTCAGAATCGCGGCGTAAGGCTCGAAGAGGTCGCGATCGCAGGGTCGAATGAGGTGCTGCAAGCGGTGCAGATTCTGGCTGGTCGCGACATCCAGATTGTTTGGACACCTGGAGACAACACCGTGGTTGAAGGATATGAAGGAGCGGTGAAAGGCGCGCAGGATGCCGGATTGCCGCTGATCACGGATGAATGCACGGAACTCCCCCGGGGAGGTTTGGCTTGCCTCGGAATCAGCTTGCACCAGGCAGCCACGGCCGCTGGAAAGCTCGCCGGAGAGGTGATTCTCGGAAGGAATCCCAAAGACGTGCCGTTGGGCGAAGTAGCAGTGGAACAGGTGGGCATCAGCCGAAGTAACGCGGAGAAGTTGGGCATTACCATCCCCACGGAATATATGAAGTACGTGCAGCCGTAACGGTCCCGAGATGGAGATACTCACGCAACAGCTTGAGGATGCACTGGAAGTAAAGGTAAAAGGCCGCCTCGACAACTATTGGACCGAGCACCTGCGTGGGAATATGGAAGAAATCATCCGCGGAGGAGCCCACGTCATCCGCATGAATCTTTCAGAGATGACCTTTCTCAGTTCCGCTGGCGTTGGTTTGCTGGCGATTTTCCACCGGAAACTAAAAGGCATCGGTGGCAGCTTCATGATTACCAGCCCTTCAAAGCACGTAAAGATGGTACTTGATCTTTGCCATCTTTCACCGCTCCTGCTTGCAGAGAGTGTCCCGGTTGTGGCGCCCCTGCCCGCAAAGGAACCGCGCCGATTTTCTTCTGGAGCCGCATCTTTTGAAGTAATCGATTGCGTTGCGGAAAAAGCGCTGACGTGCCAGGTAATCGGAGATCCAGGTGCACTCAAAGGTTGTCGTTTTGGTCCGCAGGATTCCCGGATGGTTAGGTTTCCTCCCGCAAGCTTTGGCTTCGGTCTGGGAGCTTTTGGCGATGATTTTGAGGACGCGAAGTCACGCTATGGAGAATTCCTGGCCTTGGGAGGATCGGCCGCATACCTGCCGACCGATGGAACCAATGTGCCGGATTTTATGGTGACCAGCGGCGATTTGGTGCCGCAAATGAATGTCCTCTACGGTCTGCGGTTTGAAGGAGGATTCACGCACCAGCTGCGCTTTGAAGCCTCAGGGGCCGAGGGTCCCATTTCACTTGCGACGCTGGCGCGTACGGCGCTAGAAATATCCGGCGGCAGGACGATTGGGATGGTAATGGTGGCGGAATCAGCAGGATTGGTTGGAGCCGCCCTACGCCGCTCTCCCGCCGCCGCAGATGGGGCGAAGGGCGCTCCATTCCAATATCCCGAAGTTCGCAGATGGCTCTCGTTCTCGACGGAGCGACTCTTCTCGCGATCGCTGGCTCTTATTTCCGGAGTGGCGGCCGGTGCCGAATGTGCGCCCCTGGCTGCTATGCTTCGGCCACTCGGATCTGGCGCGTGGCCGGCCGGGCATTTTCATGCCGCCGCGTTTTCGTATCGTCCGCTGCAGAAAGGTAGCATCGATCTAAAGGCTACAGTCACGACATTGTTTGAGACCGAAACTTTACAAGGAGTTCTGCACTTGCTTTCGGATGGTCGCGAGTCTGCCGGGCGTCAGCAGAGCGAATTTGTTCGAGGTGCGTGCTGGATCAGTGCCGCGACGGAGATTCGATGAGAGTGAAACGCGCATGAGCCTACTGATCGGGACGTTCACGATAGGCTGCATCCTCTCCCTTCTCGCTCTCGGTGTGTTCATCAGTTTCCGGATTTTCGCGTTCCCGGATATCACCGCCGATGGCTCGGTCACCCTTGGGGCATCGGTTGCCGCAACCTTGATGGTGCATGGCACAAGTCCTCCCCTTGCTTCGCTGGCCGCATTTGCTGCCGGGATGCTTGCCGGCGCTTGCACCGGGACGCTTTATACCCGGTTCAAGATCAACTCGCTGCTTTCCGGAATCCTGGTAATGACCGCGTTGTATTCCATCAATCTTCACATCATGGGCAAAAGCAATGTTCCTTTGCTTTCCGTGACGACCCTGGTTACGCAATCGGAGCAGATCGGCTTAAAGCTCATGCGCGGAGCAACGGCCTTGAACATCGCTGGATGGGACGTCAGCGTGCGCGACGCATCGGTGCTCGGCGCGGTCGCTCTGGCGGTCACCCTGACCGGTACATTGCTCTACCTTTTTTTGCGCACCAATCTCGGCATGGCCATGCGCGCAACTGGCGACAACGTGCAGATGATCCGCGCTCTGGGCGTCAACGACGCAAACATGATCATCTTCGGTGTAGCGATTTCCAACGGTTTTGTCGCTCTCTCCGGCGCTCTACTCGCGCAATATCAGGGATTCGCCGACGTGGGCATGGGAATCGGAATGGTGGTGTGGGGACTCGCTAGCGTCATTATTGGCGAAGCTCTGGTCGGGACCAACCAATTGGGTCTGACCATTGTTGGCGCGGTGATGGGCTCCGTGCTCTTCCGTTTGCTGGTCGCCGTGGCGCTGCGCTGGGGTTTGAGTCCCAATGACCTCAAACTCATCACCGCAGGGTTCGTCTTCTGCGCCTTGATCGTCCCGCAATTTCTGCGCAAGAAGCGCATGCGGAGCGCGCATGCTTGAAATTCAAAATGTCTCAAAGACATTCCACGCGGGCACGCCGAATGAGGTGCGCTCGCTGCGTGGTGTGAATTTGGTACTGGCCGCGGGCTCCTGGGTAATCATCATCGGCACCAACGGTTCCGGAAAATCCACATTGCTGAATGCGGTCGCCGGAACATTTCTGGTGGACGAAGGGAAACTCCGCCTCTCTGGTCAAGACGTGACGCGATGGCCCGAGCATTCGCGCGCGAAATTAATCGGACGAGTCTTTCAAAACCCATTCAGCGGCACATCGCCAAGCCTAACCATCCAGGAAAATATCAGTCTTGCTGCGAGGCGCGGCCTTGCACGCGGGATTGGCTGGGGATTGAAAGAATCGCTGGTCGGCCGCATGCGCGACGAGGTCAGTCGACTGAACATGGGTCTGGAAGACCGTTTGGAGAATGCCATTGGGAGTCTTTCCGGGGGGCAGCGACAAGCCTTAACCCTGCTCATGGCCACCTGGCTGCGCCCAGAACTGCTTTTGCTGGACGAACACACGGCGGCCCTCGATCCCAAAAGCGCCGACTTGGTCATCAGTCTCACCGAACAAGTAGTTACTCGCGACAAGCTAACAACCTTGATGGTTACCCACTCGATGTCCCAAGCGGCAAGATTGGGAGATCGTCTGATCATGATGCACCGTGGTCAAATCATTCACGATTTTCAAGGTGCCGAAAAACGCCGACTGCGGCCCGATGACCTACTCGCCCGCTTCGAAGATGTTCGCCGTGCGGAGCAGTTGGATGAGAGCGCCGCCGAGATGCTCGAGGAACAATATATTTGACCTTGCCAGGCTTCCGCCACGCGTCGCGTTGCCTGTTCCCCCAGTTTCCTAATACTTCATCTGCCTGTCTAGGGCGCTTATTAATTAGGATTCTCTTTCACGTGGCAAGCCGCAAGCCATACGCGTCGGTTTTCCTGTTCACCAGTCTGGCCGTGGTGCTAAATTGTGGGCGTCCGATCTGGAGTCACATGCGTCTTCAACTCACGGACGGAATGCGGGCATGCATTGCTGCCTCTGTTTGTTGGGGCTGGCCGAGTTCGTCATTGCTATAGTTCATCCCGGCGGTTTTGAAGGTCAAATTGGTTGGTTTTTCGTCTTGCTACCTGGCGTGGTTCCCGCATCCCTACTTGCGGATGCCGCTTATCTGCACGCACCGGGTGTGGAGCCTGGTATCTATTGGACGCTTTTCGTCGTTTTCAACTTTAGTTGGTATGGGGGGATAGGCTATCTATTTATAAAATGCTACCGCGTATTTGCGTGATAGAAGAAAGCGATTACGCGTTCTCTAAATATTCGTCAGATTGTGAAGCATTGCGAGTAGTGGACGTTTAATCCTTTTGTATCAATGGACCGGGAGCCGATACATGAAAACGATGCAGGGGCCGGGAATCTTCTTGGCACAGTTTGTCAGGGACAACGCGCCTTTCAACTCGCTCGATGCGATCTGCACCTGGGCGAAAAGCCTTGGGTATGTCGCAGTGCAGATTCCTTCCTGGGATGCACGATTATTTGATCTGAAACGCGCCGCCGAAAGTAAAACCTACTGCGACGAGATTGCCGGTGTAGTCTCTCGGCATGGCCTGGTTATTTCAGAACTTTCCACCCACCTACAAGGCCAGCTTGTCGCCACCCATCCTGCCTACGACACCATGTTCGACGGATTCGCACCCGACGAGGTTCGTGGCAACCCCAAGGTCCGGCAGAGCTGGGCGGTCCAGCAGATGCA
The DNA here is from genome assembly GCA_963741165.1 of Candidatus Acidiferrales bacterium. Taxonomy (GTDB): domain Bacteria; phylum Acidobacteriota; class Terriglobia; order Acidiferrales; family UBA7541; genus Acidiferrum. The sequence goes on from CAVUHB010000013.1 coordinate 659,536, forward strand.
TTCTGTAGCCCGCGCTTCCGCACATTTGGGGTTGAAAGCCCACGTCACATTTTCCGGTGCACTTGCCTGGCCGTACCTCTATCCGTGGCCGCAGCGCCCCGCAAATTTGATCGAGACTGCCTTCGACGAACTCGCGAAAAGATGGCTGCCAATTTTGAACGCGTTTGACGACGCCGGTGTCGATCTCTGCTATGAAATTCATCCTGGTGAGGACTTGCACGACGGCGTGACCTTTGAAATGTTTCTGGAGCGCGTCGGCGGACATCCCCGCTGCAATATGCTTTACGATCCCAGTCATTTTGTTTTGCAGCAGCTCGACTATCTGCAGTTTATCGATTTCTACCACGACCGGATCAAGATGTTTCACGTAAAGGATGCTGAATTCAGTCCCACAGGCAAGCTAGGAGTCTATGGCGGCTACCAGCCATGGCAACACCGCGCCGGCAGATTTCGCTCTCCGGGTGATGGCCAGGTAGATTTTCGCGCTATCTTCTCAAAGCTCACACAATACGATTTTCCAGGGTGGGCGATTCTCGAATGGGAATGCTGCATCAAGAGTAGCGAGCAGGGCGCCAGGGAAGGAGCGCCATTCATCCGGCGTCACATCATCGAAGCGGCTAAGGATGCGTTTGACGATTTTGCCGGATCCGCTGCGCAAGAGAAAGCCCTGAAAGGGATTCTCGGCATAACCGATTAAGCCCTCATACATAGCAAGGCTGGGCATTACAAACCTGATTTCAACGCGCCGGAATGGTAATCAACGGCAGGTTCTCACGCTCTCCCGTATCGGCCAGCGTAAAGAACAACATCATCAGCGAAAACATGTGCTTGGACGCGAGGTCGCTGTCGTCAATCCAGAAATAGTTCCCTCGGTAGTTTACCGTGACGAACGAGTTGACCGGTTTGGCTTTTGAGGTTTGGATCCGAATCAACCGGATCACCCCGTTCTCCCCCTGGCCCTGCTCAAACCCCGGATACGCACGGTGCTGTGCCAGGTCCTCCGCGGGTACTTCCACCTGTGCCGCCATCGTCTTCATCAAGCTCAAAATCGATCGGGTCATGACCGCGATTTCTGTATCGCTCGAGGACACCGGTGCAAACACAAGCTTAAATTCCTTCGTATCGGGATTCAGGTGCAGCAATTGTCGCAATTCCTTTATATCCGCAAGTGTTTCCGGCGGTACTTGCTCCGTACGGAAGGTAACCAGGTTGCTCGTCTGTTTGTTGGCGTTTTCCTTCACATAGATCCGAACGGCACCCGAAAGTTGAATTTTCCTCACGAGCTGCCGCATGTGGTGAAACTCTGGGTCCGCCGGCATGATGCCCTCGAAAGTGGGCTCCTGGTTCCGCAACCCGTTAATGGATGCAAGTGTGGCGAACAGGATCGCGTCGGCCGGCGTTCCAGACTCAATACTGAAGAATACAGATTCCGGTGGGAGCGGGGTCATCATGCTGCGGATGAATTTACTGCCCGTCAATGGAGTGTAGGTAATCGTTGGGCTGTTCGAGTAGCTGCCGGAGGCCCCGAGTACCGCGCTCCCATTGGGGCTTTGGATCGTGCCGCCAACGCTTGCGCTTTGCTGCAGGCTGTAACTGGCCACGATGCTTCCGATATCCACGAACGTCGGCGGGTCCATGTAGCGAAGCTTAACGATATTCAACAGTGTCTGATCTTTCCAGGAATCAGAGAGAGATTCACTGTATAGTGCGCGATCGCGAACCATGGTCTTCGGTCCAATCGCGCGCGAGCAACCGCCCACGAAAACTGCCATTCCACACAAGGCCAGGAGCGAGACGTTGTTCACAAAGAATTCTTCCTTGCCGCTTAGGGAAACTGAGCAAAGCCGGAATTTCCGGTCGCTTCCAACGGGCTGCCCTGTAACTTATACAGGACCGTCTCCGATTGCAACGCTTTAGTCTCTTTCCGTCGCCTGTTTCTTTATCTGGATTGGCTTCTGCCCATCTGGCTTCGGCACAAAAATATCCTGCCACCCTAGGCTACATTGCTTCACCATCGCGATCGGATATTCCAGCCGTCCCAGCTTCGCATCCGCATTGTTCGTACCAAATGAAAACTTCGCGCCGGCCACTTTCGCTGTCTTGATGAATGTTGCGCTCGGAATCTTGTAGCGATCATTGATCTCAATCGCTACGTCATTCTTCACTGCCGCTTCGATCACGCTCTGCATTCGCTCCGCGGTCCAAAGCCCCTGGTACTCACCTGCGATCTGGTCCGGCAGAAACGTTGCATTCGCGTAAATGTCGATCGGTTCGCGCATCACTGCCACGATCCGGTTCACATACATTTCCATAAACGCCTGCTTATCCTGGATCTCCCCAATCTCCTCATTGACCCAGATTCGCATACGCTTTCCATGGTCGTCCGTGAACGTCATCGCATCTGTAAAACAATAATCAAACAGAGCAATCGACTCTGGCGAAGTCAGAGTCATCCATTCGCGACCCTCGCCCTGCAATGCCACGTAGCACGGCTGGCCCTCCATACTCTTCAGATACTCCCGCACGCTATCGTCGCTATGTACTGGAAATCCCAGCCCGCAATTCACCGCAATTCCGAAATTGATTCCCACCTGGCGCGAATTCGCCAGCGCCTGCTCGATTCTCAATCCACCCTTCAGATGCACGTGATAATCCACCATCGGAAAATTCTCCGCCCCCAGCCGCATCGTCTCACGGTATAGCTCGTCCACTTCCGGTCGTTCGTCGGCAATTTCCGCCAGGTTATCTGCCAACGGCCGCACGCGAATATTCTTAAAGTATGTGGTGCTCCCGGGGTCGTGTCCCTGCAGCGCAAATGTGCCGTGGTTGATCACGCGCTGAAAATTCGGATCGGCGCGAAACGGCGGTTTGGGCTCCACGTAGTCCACCACCAGCATGCCGTTCACGCGAATTTGCACTTGCTTTCCGCGCACCAGAATGTGCATCCGGAACCATTCGTTGTCATTCACCAACTGCTTGTTCACATTCCGTACCGCATACAATGAACCCGTCTTCTTCCGTTCCCGGTAACCACTTCCGCCTCGATCCGTATTGCACAGCTGCACTTCAAACCCCGCCGCAGGCCACCCGGAAGACTGAAATAGGGTATGAAAGTAGATTCCAGAGTTTGCCGCCGGCCGCGTCATCACCTCCGCGCTGAACTCGAAGTTTTTGAAATCTCCACCCTTGGGTGGCCCCACATAGAACAGGTGAGACCGTTCGCCATGTGCCAGAATCTTTCCTTCTTCTACCTTGAACGTCTCGGCGTGCTCGTTGGCCTTCCAACCCTCCAGCGTTTTCCCATCAAACAAGGAAATCCACTCGCCTGCTCCCTCACCGAATGCATGTGATCCTATTGGTGCCACCAGCAACAAACCAATCACTTCGCGACGCGTAAGTGTGCTCATGAGGTCTCCTTGCTAATTTCAGGAACGGAGCGAGGTGATTTATCGAAACAGCTATCGCTGAGATTTCTTGCCGGAAAGAACATCTGCGTTGAATTGTGCCGATTGCTTCCGCGGGACCGTTAGCGCCGTCCACTTTCCACTTAGCGCGGCAAAATGCTTTGCGAGGAATGCGATCTGTCCTACATGGTAGGAATAGTGCGCCACTTGCCGGTTGATCGCCTGCATCACCGAATGGGCTTCGCCGCGTATCGCCACCGTGAGCCCGAGGTCCGCTTCTGTCATGCCACCCAATGCATCGAACAAACACTTCCACCCTGCTTCCCACATCGCCAGTAATTCCGCTCGCGTCTTCGGCGGTTGTTCAAACTCAGTGTCGCGATTGCGGTCAGGCTTCTCACCATCCGTCGTCAGGAATTCTGTCCATCGAGACCGCGCATTCCCGGCCATATGCTTCACGACAATCGCGATGGAATTGGATTCCGCATCCAACCTGGCAAACAAGTTTTCTTCCGAGCATTGCTCCATCGCACGTTCCGCCAACTTTTTGTAGTAATGGAAAATTTCGGTTGCGTCTTTTAAATAGGAGGTACTGAACTCGTGTGCCATTCCGAAATTCTGCTCCTCTTTGCTAAACAAGGCAATATTCCCATTTTCGTAGTAAAATCGATTTCCCGATCCCTCCTCTACGAGATCACCTTGGAGACCCTCTTATGCCAATCAGTCAAATGTTGTTACCCGAATTTGATCAAGAAGCAGCCAACACCCGCAAAACTCTGGAACGCGTTCCCGACGACAAGTGGGACTGGAAGCCGCACACAAGATCTGGAACCCTCGGATGGCTCGCCGGCCACGTCGCCACGCTCAACGACTGGACCACGCAGACCATCAGGACCGAACAACTCGATTTCGCTCCCGTGAACGGGCCGCGCTATGAGCAACCGAAAACCCGTAATCGTAAGGAACTTCTCGAAGCATTTGAAAAATGTACCGCCAATGCACGCGCGGCAATCGCTGGCGTGGGTGACGAAGCCTTGATGAAGCCGTGGACGTTGCTTAACGGCGGACAAGTGCTGTTCACCATGCCGCGCGTCGCCGTGCTTCGTAGTTTCTGCTTCAATCACCTGGTTCATCATCGCGGCCAGCTCACCATGTATCTGCGCACGCTCGATATTCCTGTCCCCGCGCTCTATGGTCCGAGCGCCGACGAGCAACCTTGAAACAGTTGGGATGCGGGAGTCCGCTCGCCTCGGGACCCGAGGGGCTCCCGCCCTTCCATCACCTCGCCATCACTCCCAATAATTCTTCGTATAATTAAGGATTCATATCCTGGAGGCTGCTCGTGGAAACCCCTGTCATTCTCTCTGCTGTTCGTACACCAATTGGAAAATTCCAGGGTGGACTGTCCAGTTTCTCCGCTCCCGAACTCGGCGGCAAAGTCATCGCGGAAGCCGTTGATCGCGCAGGCCTCGCTGCGAAGCAAGTCGATGAAGTGATTCTCGGTAACGTGTTGCAAGCCGGGCTCGGACAGAATCCCGCGCGTCAGGCTGCGCTCAAAGGTGGATGCGATCCGCGCGTTGCTGCTATGACCATAAATAAAGTTTGCGGTTCCGGCCTGAAAGCAGTCGCACTTGCTGCGCAGGCTGTGACGCTTGGCGAGAGCGAAATCGTTGTCGCCGGCGGCATGGAATCCATGTCGAACGCGCCGTACCTGCTACCGAACGCGCGCGCTGGATATCGGCTCGGCGACCAGAAAGTTATTGATGCCATGATCTGGGACGGCTTGTGGGACGCATACGAGAACTTTCACATGGGCAATACGGGCGAACTGGTTGCCGAAAAGTACGGCATCACGCGCGAAGAGCAGGACCAGTTTGCATTCGAGAGTCACCAGAAAGCGGTTCGGGCGCGCAATTCCGGCTTCTTCCTGTCGCAGATTCTGCCGATCGAAGTGCCGCAGAAAAAAGGTGATCCGCTAGTGATTAGGTACGATGAGTCACCACGCGAAGATTCCACCCTTGAAGCACTTGCAAAACTGAAGGCCGCGTTCAAGAAAGATGGCACTGTTACGGCAGGCAACGCTCCTGGCACAAACGATGGAGCAGCCGCTGTCGTCGTCACCGGCCAGCGCAACGCCGAACGCCTTGCGAAGAAACCCATCGCCCGCATCGTCGCGCAAGCCGTGAGCGGCGTTGAACCGAAGTGGGTAATGATGGCGCCGGTGGATGCCGTCGAAAAAGTGCTCACCAAGACAAACTGGGACCGCGATAAGGATGTTGACCTCGTGGAACTCAACGAAGCGTTTTCCGTCGCCGCCATTGCCGTGACGAGACAACTCCGTCTGAATCCTGAAAAGGTGAATGTGAATGGCGGTGCGGTCGCCCTCGGCCATCCAATCGGCGCATCGGGCGCGCGCATCCTTGTTACGCTGCTGTACGAATTGCAACGCCGTAATCTGAGGAAGGGCATTGCCGCGCTTTGCCTGGGCGGCGGAAATGCCGTCGCACTGGCCGTGGAACTTTTCTAGCCGAAGGAAATCGATTCCTCTGCTACACTGTTTTTCCCAACCGCTACCTGTAACCTAAACTGCCAGGAGAATCTATGCGAAAGCGATCTCTGCTTGGAGCTGGTACAGTTTCAGCCGTTTGCCTGCTGCTGATTTCTGCGGCGCAAACGAAAAATATCTCTGCAAACACAGCGCAAAAGGAGAATCCCATGGCCACACACGCAAGCGGAACGTTTGAAGTAAAAGTTGCGCCGCAGACCGCCAACGAATTTGAGACCTCTGTGGGGCTGGCTCGGTACGCTCTCGACAAGGAACTTCACGGCGAACTGGAAGGCACGAGTAAGGGCGAAATGCTCGCCACGAATACCGAAGTGAAAGGCTCTGCCGCCTACGTCGCGCTGGAAAAAGTGACTGCCACGTTGAACGGCCGCGCGGGGACTTTTATTTTGCAGCACTCCGCTTCCATGACCAGTAGTTCGCAACAAATGCTTATCACGGTGGTGCCTGATTCCGGCACCGATCAGCTGATCGGCCTCACCGGCAAGTTCATCATCAAGATCGTCGACAAAAGACACTTCTACGAATTCGACTACGCACTCCCATCCGAAAATTGATCGCAGAGTTCTCGGGTAAATTTTTAACCTGCTTAGCACTGGAGCCAACGACACCCCCGCCACTTATTTTCCTCTGAGTGGGCTGCAAAGCAACTGCGCGAAGTAGTGTCTCGAACAGTGGTAGCTAGGGGAGTTGTAGCAGCCTGAAATGCCCAAGCTTGCACAAATGGACCGCCAGAATGGTTTGAGCGGTACCCGGCGCGATGTGGATGGACAGGAATTAAAATGGCGTTTGCTGGCAACAAAAGCAAGAAGTGCAACCGGGAGCGAACAGTAGTCATGGTGGTTTTCTACCGACAAGGCCCGTTGAGTCTAACGCGGCAGGCGAAATTTGTCGTCAAGGGAAGATACCGGGCTTGGGCTGAGTTTGTTCCCTGGCTGGGCGGCCGGCAGGCAGCGGAAAACAAGAAGATGGAGTATGTTTGAGGTAGAATGCAGCCAATCAGTTTGCGATGACCAAGCTGACTTGATGCTTTGCCATTCCCCAGGAGTCCACTGATGAGAAACAAAGCTGTCACTACATGGCTCGCGCTCGGGCTAGCTCTGGTCCTGCCGATATTGGCATTGTCGCAGGCGGCAAGGCCTACCTTAACGCTGAATCTGAACGGTCACCAATCGCAAGTGGCGGTGACGCAGATGAATGGGCGGTCGTATGTGGAAGTGGAAGCGTTGGCCCGTGCGTCGAATGGAACGCTATCGTTCCAGGGGAATCAGATGCTGCTGACCGTTCCGGGATCATCTTCGTCCGCTGCGCCTGCTACTCCTTCTGCTCCAGCTTCCGCTGCGCCCGGGGATTCTTCCGTGCCTCCCGCGAATACTGGGTTTTCCAAGGAATTTATGCGCGCGGGAATCGAAGCGATGGCGGCGATTCGCGAATGGCGAAGTGTATTGAGCAATGGCGTGGCGAACGGATATCCGGTGGCCAGTTTAGGGTTGCCGAATTATCGCGCGGATGCGCAACAAGCGGTGCGGATGGCGGGGGTGGCGGCAACGACCGAATCCGATCGAAGCGCGGCGCAGCTGGTTGCCAATGAGTTTGAGAACATGAGGAAGCTGAGCGACAAGATTCTCGCGAAGGCCCAGTCAATGAGTTATATCGAGCCTGATGCGATCAAGAACGATCCGCTCGACCAGCAGATCATCACCTGCGCGCGATCGTTGGCAGCGATGAGTACTAGCGGACAATTTGTGGATGACGGGTCGTGTCACTAGAAGGCCATATTGTAGAAGGCGGGATGGTCAGAAAGTAATCTCCGCACTCTTAGAAGCTAACCATGCGACCCCGGGGAACTGGAACCGACCTAAAGATCGGTCCTTGCATCACTGGCCGCGGATTGCGCAGTGGGAAGTTGGCGGGCGAGGATTCGCAGAGTTCCTTCAATGCCTCCTCGTGGAGTACCCATTCGGCTGTGCGCGGCTGATTCCGCTCTTGGGAAACACGGAGCAGCGCGCGGCAATGCGCTCCGCACACTTGGCACCGACGACGATCGGGCCGATTTTTCAGGCGAGTAGCCGGCTGATCGAGGTAGGAGCCAGTGCCGCACATTCACCACTGGTGGAGAAGTTGGTAAGGAGAGTCGCGTACGTATTGGCCGTCTTTCGAAGAAAACTGCCACTTCACTGACTCGGTCGCCGCAGGCTCAAATCGGTTTCACGATAGAATTTTCCGAAGAAAATAGCTCACCCGCTTGCTCAGGCACCGTGGCCTTTTGCGTCTACCGGCGCGGATTTGAGAGAATTTTCGATCGAGAATTTTCCCACCTGAACGAGTTTCGCCGCGCTCTTTTGAATTTCGGACTTCAGGTTCGCGTCGGATATGGATTGGGAGAGGTGGGCCATTTCAAAGCCCAACTGGACCATGCGGTAGCCCTCTGGATTGTTGCCCGGGATGTGAACAACGCGCCCATCAGCAGTAAAGCCAACACCACTGGCTCCGGCGATGACGCCCGAGCTGAGGAATACGAAACCGGCTTCAAATTCTTTCACCATTGTGCACCTCTTAGACTAGACGTGAAACTGGGGAGAGCTGGGGAGCAAGAGTACTGGGGTGGGAGCTTGCGCCTCCGTTAGTTGGATTCATTAGGGTAGTGAAGCTGCAAGGAAAAACGTTTCAAGGTTTTTTGGGGGTTTCGAGAACCTGTTGAACAACGGTATAAGGATGGGAGTTGCCGCGATCGCTGTGTTCCGGTCGGGCTGACCCAAAAAGCGCCGCGACAGCTTGGACTTTGAAATGGGAACGGGCGACCTGGTCGATAGGGACACAATGACCCCAAAACGGTGATCGACCCATTGAATCTGACAAGCGTCTATCGTCGAAGTTTGAAAGCCAGTAAACTGCCGAAAATTCCGGTTAGGAGCAAAAGCAGGCTCGATGGCTCGAAAATGCTCGTGCTTGGAACTGTGACCACCGGTGAAGAAAGATTTTGGTCCGTCGCCCCGTTAAGAATGAAACTAGAGGGCGAGAGCGTTCCGCCGGTGAGGTTGACCGCGAGCATGGCACCCGTATTCAGCTCGTCTAGGCTCCCGGTAGCGGTAGTGAATCGATGTGGGGAGTAATACTGGTCCAACAGGCATCATCTCGAGCGAACAGTGACGGGACTTTCGAGATCAAGAACGCGCTGGCAGGAAATTACGAGTTGATAATCATGGCCAATGCCAAGAACTTGTGCGACCAGATCACAAGGTCCGTCACACTCGGAGGCCGAGACGTTGTGGATACCGGATTTCAGGTGCTTCCCGAAACATTTCTGGAGGTAGTCGTAAGTGCGAACGGGGCAAGCATTGCCGGGACGGTGGTTGATGCCCAGGGTAAACCGGTAGCGAACGCGACGGTGGTGGACGTCCCCAGCGCCGAGCACCGCTCACGCCCGGATCTTTACCAACGAGATACGACAGACGCGGGTGGCCATTTCAACTTACGCGGCTTAAATCCTGGCAATTACAGGGTGTTTGCGTTCGAGGAATTGCTCGAAGATGTCCGGCAACCCGAATTCCTGAAATCCAATGAAAACCGTGGAGAAATGGTTCAGCTGGAGGAAGGGAATCACAAAAACGTGGTATTGGAAGTAATCGTTCAAGACCTTGCGGCGCAGTAAGTGGCAAAGTCGCGGCCAGGACAAACGGGGAGCGAGTTGGCTCGAGGCACCAATCAGGAAGTTACAGCGCTCGAGGGCGCGAGGTCGTTGCCGCAGTAGGGGCAGAATTTGTCGGTGTCGGAGACTTCGTGCTGGCAGTGTGAACAGGTGGGATGGAGATTGGTCTTGCAGTTGGGGCAGAAATTGAAGCGCGCATTGACGCTCGTCGCGCATTGCGGGCAAGCGTAGGGTAGCGGCTCGCGGATCAACAGATAGATGATCAGGCCTAGGATGCCGTAGCCCGGTGAGAGGATCAGGGCGACGATGGTCCAGAGAGCGGGATTCATACCGCGGCGCTTGGCGTCACGATAGACGTAGCCGCACATGAATAACAAGCTAGAGAATACAATCGAGACTGCGGTGATCGCGCAGGCGAGAGTAACGCAGGAAAGCAAGGGCCGGTCGTGGAAACTATTGTCTGGAAAAATGTTGTCTAGTGTCTGGATGTTGTGCAGATTGACGGTAATCCCGATGATGATGGCGAGAATCCAGAGCGTTAGGCAGGTAAAGACCAGCCAGCGCGGAACGATGCGCAGTTCTTCCGTGAATTTGGATTTTTCACGTTTGCGGCGAAAGCGAATCAAGCGGAGTCGTTCATTGAATGCGTCGGACATGGGGTTCTTCCTTCTTTCTGCAACGAACAAAATCTGCTACCACTGACTGGGTTAACGCCGGGCACCTACATAAAACCCGCACGAGGACTACTGCTGGCCGCGCGACGATCTGCTAGCTAGGGCTTTTTGGTGGAGGATGGCGCCAACGGCGAACAGCGCCGGTACCACCCACCAGAAAACAAATCCCATCTGTAGGGCTAGCTTCGGAATGCTGAACTGCACGCCGACCCAAGCAAATGCACGCCACACGAGCGGAGCGCTGAAGATGCCCAGCAACCAGCTCATGCCCGTAATGAGCCAGAGCAAGATGCTGCTGCTCTCTCTAGCAGACGAAGTCTCCTGAGCGCGGAGCCGGACGCGAAGCTGCGTTCGTGCGGCAAGGTCTCGCGGTACGGTAACAGGTACCGAGCGCAGCGCGCCAAGCAGATTCTGCGTGGCTAGAATTTTTCGAGAGCAGTCCGGGCAATCGCGAAGATGGGCATCAAGCCATACGCGATCGGCGCCTGAGATTCCTTCGACGAGCGATTTGGCGAAAAGCTCCTGCGCTCTGGAATGGAGATTGTCGGTCATGCCGCACCTCCCTCAAGCTGGGCGGCCGAAGCGAGCGCCGATTTCATGGCGGTGAGGCCACGGTAGAGGCGCGACTTCACGGTAGAAACCGGCGTGGCCAGGATTCCGGCGATCTCTTCCAGATTTAATTCCTCATGAAAGCGGAGCAATAGCACTTCGCGATAGTAGGGTGCAATCTTCTCGAGCGAGACCTGCACGGCTTGTTCGTTTTCGCGCGTGACCAGCAATTGTAGCGCCGAGATAGCGTGGTCGTCCGGAGGATCGTAAGCCAGCTCGGTTTCCGGGTTGGCGAGATCTTCGAGACTGGCCATTTTCTTTCGGCGCGAAACATCGATGACCAGGTTGCGAGCGATCGCGAAAAGCCAGGATTCGAATTTGCACCTGCCGTTGAACTGATGGCCACGCTCGAGCACGCGAATCCAGGTTTCCTGAAAAAGGTCTTCGGCCAGCGCGGGGTTACTGGTCAGGAAAATCAGGTAGCGATAGAGGCGTTGCTGGTATTGCTCGATTAAATGATCGAGAAGGTCTGGATCGCGGCGCGAGAGGCCCTGCGAAATAGTTTTGGCGTCGTCGGTCATGAGAGTGGCGAAAAAGACCGTGGACCTCGAAGCTGTCAGGGTAAATGCTTGTGCGCTCATACTACCTTGTATACGGGCCAGAGTGGAAAAAGACGCACGGGAGAGACCGAGGCGCGGCATGCCAACAAGCCGCTGAAAATGAAAGAGATAGAGAATTCAGGCAGATCCGGCCGACTCTGGCCCCGCGCCGTAGTTCGCAGAATTCCGGCACGAACATCTGTCCGCCTCCGCATGCGCCGCCTGGGTAGAAAATCACGGGATGGCCATTCCTGTGTAGCAGAGAAAGTAGACGGACCTTTTGTTAACTAAGAAGCAAAATAGCCCCATCTACAATTTCGTTTGGGTGAATCCAATGAAATGCATTGACAGCAACGCTGGCTCGGTGTCTACTACCTCACCAATACGGGACCAAATTGGCTGGTTAGCCTACCTTAGGGGGGAGTAAGGATGGGATTCTTAAGCATTCGTGTATCCACGCGATGGCAATCGACTGGCTTGGGCAGTTTAATTCACAAGGGCGTGTGGCTCGCTGCGGTTTTATTGGGACTCATGGCGTTGAATTCAAACGCGCAGACGTTTCGCGGTGCCATCAACGGAGCGGTTACCGATCCAGCTGATGCTTCAGTCGTGGGCGCGCAGGTGAAGGCGCTCGAAACCGGGACGGGTATCGAACATTCCACGGTATCGACTTCCGATGGTCAATTCTCATTTCAGGACCTGCCGCTCGGATTGTACAAGGTCACAGTGACTGCGACAGGATTCCCGCCCTACACTGTGGACAAGATCGAAGTTAGCGCCGGCAAGATTTATACCCTGGAAGTAAAGTTGAAGCTGCAGACGCAGGCCACCACGGTGGAAATTGCCGCTGACGCGCTGGTACTGGATACAACCACTGCCACGCAGAGCACCACGATGTCTTCCGACACGGTTCAGGACATCCCCCTGAATGGCCGTGACTTCACGCAGTTGGTGGCGGTTGCGCCAGGCTACGGAGGATATTCCGTCGGCGGCTACGGCTCGCTAAATGGCACACGCCCGAACCAGATCAACTGGCAGATCGACGGCGTGGACAACAATGACTTCTGGCACAACATCCCGGCCGTCAATCAGGGCGGCGTGTCGGGCATTGCTGGAACAGTGTTCCCGGTCGATGCGGTGGAAGAGTTTTCCGCGCAGACACAATCCAGTGCGGAAGCCGGACGAAATGCCGGAGGCACGGTCAACCTGTCGATCAAGTCGGGGACAAACTCGTTTCATGGATCGGTTTACTACTACAACCGCAACGAGGCGTTTGGCGAACCTTCACCGTTCTTCTTGCCTACCGAAACGGTGACCAAGGCTCCTCCTCTGCGGAACGAAAATTACGGCTTTTCGGTTGGCGGTCCGATCATCAAGAACAAGACGTTCTTCTTCTTGAGCTATGAAAAGCAGCAATATCTGATCGGGTTGTCAGGCTTGGCAACGGAACCCTCCGACGCTTACGTCAATCAAGCACTTGGAGTTCTGTCGGATTACGAAGTGAGTCCGAGTCTACTATCGCTCACGCTCATGGGTCCGACTGGATTCTGGCCGCGAAATGTGATTGGAAGTCTGCCAGCCACACCAAACAATTTCTTCAGCCCTGTAGCCTCGACGGGTTACAGCTATAACGGCGTAGTCAAAATCGACCACAATTTCAACGAAAAAAACCATATCTATGCGCGCGCCTTTCTCGGACAGGGCAGCCAGACAGCTCCGCTCGGCGGCAGCCCGGCGCTGGGCACGGCAAGCTCGAACTTGAAGGACTATTTCGAAGTTGCGCCGTTGCATGTCTACAACTATTCCGTGGTGTGGAACTCGGTGATTACGCCGAGCCTGACCAACCAAGTGTTGACCGGCGTGAACTATTTCAACCAAGTGTTTCACGACTTCAATAGCAGTTTCGACACCCAGGCGCTGGGTCTTTACCTGAGTCCTGATGCCACTATCTCCGGTAAAGCGATCTCTGGTGCTTCCAACATCGCTATCAGTGGATTCGAGCAGGTCGGGTTGACCCCCCCAACGGGCCGCAACGATGTGACGTGGCACATAACCGACATTCTCTCCTACACTTCCGGAGCGCATCAATTCCGCTTCGGCGGAGAATTCCGGCAAGGACGAGTCAACGCGTTCTACCATCGCCGCGGGACGGGTAAATTCGTATTCGACGGCACGGAAGGACCGTGGTCGAATAATTCCAGTATCCCGGATGAAGTGAAAGCCCTCGCCGATTTCATGGCGGGCGACGTATCGGGCTGCCTTGACAAAGTAACCCTGCAGCCCAAAGACGGTGCTTGCGGTTCCACGATCGCTGTCGGCAATCCGGAGCGCTATGTAACTGTCAATGCGTTCAGTCTCTTTGCGGGCGATTCTTGGAAGGCCACACGGCGATTGAGCCTGGACTTTGGCATTCGCTACGAGTACTTCGGCGTGCTGAAGAGCAACAGCGCGGATACCGCCAACTTCGTTCCGGGTAAGGGACTGCTGATACCGGGACAAGGGGGCCTATCGTCACTGTACCAAAGCGATCCGAACAATTTCGCGCCGCGCGTCGGCTTCGCCTACCAGGCGAACCAGAAAGGTGACCTTGTGATTCGCGGCGGCATCGGCGTTTTCTATGACCAGATCAACATGAACCCGTTCCTGGATTTCCGTCCGCCGATTACTGCAGCGGGAGGAATTCAGGGAAATCCGGTCGGGCCCGCAGCCGTCTCGACATTCAGCGCTCCACTTTGCGGAACACTTCAGAACGGTGCCTATAACTGGGATGCCGTACAGCAAGCGAATTGCCCTGCCGGATACATTAACGGGCCGGCGAGCGGGACCAACCCAAATGGGTCCGTATTCCCTGGCGTAATTACTTGCCTTGATCCTGGTTGCACACAGACGAGTTCTCCGACGACGGGGTTGAACCTTTTTTCTGTGAACCAGAACTTTGTGGCCCCGTATTTCTACAATTACAGCCTGCAGGTGGAGAAGAGCCTGGGGAATGCGGTGGTATTCGACATCGGGTATGTCGGCAGCGAGGGACGAAAGTTAAACATCGTCTCCAATATCAACCAGGATGGCCGATATAACACCGAAGCTGTTGCCTATGGCTCGATTCTCCAGTTGAACAGCTCCGGAACTTCGAATTACAACGCGCTGCAAACTACACTGAGAGTCAGGAGTTGGCATGGCGTGACCTCGCAAATCAGTTATACCTGGGGCCACAGCTTGGATCAGGTCAGCGAATACCGCGGCGTGATTCTGGACGACGCCTACAACCGCAAGTATGACTATGGAAACAGCGATTACGACACGCGCCAACTGTTTACTGCGAGCGTCATCTACAACGTGCCGAGACTGAAAGTGACGGGCTGGAAAGACATGCTGGTGAACGGTTGGCAGCTGAGCACCTTGATGAACTTTCATAAGGGTCAACCGTATGATGAAACCCGTTCTGGCTCGGATGTGACTTGCAATCCATTCAAGGGCCTGAATCACCAATTCTCTGCAGCCCAGGGTGGAACGATCTGGGTCAACCCCGCCTGCTTTACGCCCGCGACGGGGGGCAGCCTGGGAATTGCGAGAAACACATATCCCGGACCGGGCTATTCTGACGTGGACTTTTCTATCTTCAAGAACTTCCAGTTCACAGAGCGGTTCAGACTGCAACTGCGCGCGGAATACTACAACTTGTTCAATCGCGTGAATCTTGCCAGCGGGCCGGGATCGGTGGATCTCACCAACAAGGGGTTGGTGACTGACACCATCGGCGACTGGAATGGCGCACCGGGCATCGGTCCGGGAGAAGCGCGCAACCTGCAATTGGTCGTGAAACTGATCTTCTAGTTTCGATCAGCGTTCGACCGGCTTAATTCGCAAACAATTGGCGCCCTCTTCCTGGTGGTCTCAGGGAGAGGGCGCTTTTCTGTTTGTACGCGGATTCGACGAGATTCGGTGGTAGGTGTAGACTGCGGGCGAGATGATTTGCCCTCAATGCAACGTGGAATATCGGGACGGATTCGTGCGCTGCGCGGATTGTGGCGTGGAGTTGGTGCACGGACCAACTTCTGACTCGTCGAGAAACGCTGGGAGCGCCGCAATCCCTGGAGATCCGAACGAGGATCCATTCTGCTCCTTTTGGAAAGGGGAAGATCCACGCATTCACGCTGATCTTTGCGAAGTTCTGGACGAAGCCGGAATCCCCCACAATACTGTCTTTCGGCGCGATCACCTTTTCAATCTGCGCAATTATCCTTCTTACGAAGTTGGTGTGCCTTTCTCGCTTTTCGAGAAGGCGGAGCTTGCCGTGAAGGAAGCGTACGGAACGGAGAGTGGCGAAGATCGTGAAACACAAAATGCTCCGCGGCTTCTCGAGGAGCGGCCAGCCTCCATCCGGAAACTGCCCGTCGCCATGACGCCGCCCGAAGCGGAGAATATTCCTGGGCCGCCGACCGCCGGAGAAGAAGACGGCTGGTATCTGGAGGATGCCAAGGTGCTCGTCTGGAATGGTCTGGACAGAAAGACGGGTGCATTTCTGGTAGCCGCGATGCACGAGAACGGAATTCGCTGTCGACTGGATGTTTCCGCGGACGCTGCGAAATTATATGTTCTTGCTGACGATGCATATCTTGCAGGAGAAATTGTCCGCGAGGTTCTTGAAGCATAGCCGCCGGAGTAGAGGAATGTTCTGCGCCCTCTGCACCTCGGAATTTCGCGGCGGATTTTCCTAGTACAGCGAATGCCATGTGGACCTCGTTTCGCAATGGGTTAATTCATCGACCGGCCGAGTGCGGATGGGGAAAGGGGACCGGTAAGCGAAACTCGATCGGACACTTGGTGCCCTTGATGAGGCCGGCATTCCCTGTCAGTTCAAAGAAATCGTAAACACCGGTACTCGAGTTCGAGTTTTTGGGATTCCCGTTGGGCCGCAGCGGTTAATTTTTGCGTAGGCGGTGTGGAGCTTCCGTCGCGATCTAGGGCGGGCTCGCCTGGCGACCCGAGCCAACTGAGCCTGCCGCTTGACCGATTTTTGGCTTTGGTGTCTGCTTCCATAGGGATTGCGCTATTCGGGGAGGACTTGTGATCGTGGACGGAATCAAGACGGTGGGAGTGTTGGGCGCGGGGACGATGGGGAATGGAATTGCTCATGCGTTTGCACGGGCGGGTTATAGCGTGATTTTGCGCGACGTGGAGCAGCGGTTTCTGGACCGTGCGATTGAGACGATAGGGAAGAATCTGGATCGCGAAGTGAAAAAGGGCAAGCTGACCGAGGAGGAGAAGCCTGCAGTGCTGGCGCGATTGAAGACGGTGATGGATTTTGGCGCGCTGGCGGGAGCGGATTTCGTAGTGGAGGCGGTGCCGGAGAAATTGGAGATCAAACGCGCGGTGTTGACGGAGCTGGACAAACTGCTGCGGCCGGAAGTGATTCTGGCAAGCAATACTTCATCGATTTCCGTGACCACGCTGGCGGCGATGACTTCGCGTCCCGACAAATTTGTGGGCATGCACTTCATGAATCCGGTGCCGATGATGGTGCTGGTGGAAGTGATTCGCGCGCTGCAGACCAGCGAGGAAGCATTTGCAACCACGATGGAGTTGGCCAAGAAACTGGGGAAGACGCCTGTGGCTGTGAGTGACGCGCCCGGCTTCGTTTCAAACCGCGTCTTGATGCCGCTGATCAATGAAGCGGTCTATGCGGTGATGGAAGGCGTGGCGACGCCGGAAGCGGTGGACGCGGTGATGAAGCTGGGCATGAATCACCCCATGGGTCCGCTGGAGTTGGCGGATTTTATTGGGTTGGATGTCTGCGTGGATATTATGTCTGTGCTGCTGGAAGGGTTGGGCGATCCGAAGTACAGGGCGTGCCCATTGCTTAAAAAATACGTGGCAGCAGGATGGCTGGGGCGCAAGTCGGGACGAGGATTTTACAGCTACAAGTGAGTATAATCTCCGCAATTAACCAGCCTCATCAAAATGTAGTTCGTACCGGAAGAGGAAAAATGAAGATTGGGAAAGTAGCTGCTTTGGCTGTGGTATGTGCCTTTGGCGTGGGATGTTCGCAGAAAGCCACGCCGGAGATGGCCGCAGATTTGGTGGTCAGGCACGCCAACATACATACCATGGACGAGAAACTGCCCAGGTCGACGGCGCTGGCCGTGCGCGGTGACAAGATATTGTGGGTGGGTGAAGACGGGGACGCGCAGAAGTATATTGGTGAAAAAACACGCGTGGTGGATGCGGGAGGGCGGTTGTTGCTGCCGGGATTTATCGACAGCCACTTCCATGTGGGGCTCGGAAACGACCCGAACGTTCTGCGCATCACGGGCAATTCGCTCAAAGAGATTCAAGGGCAGGTAAAGGAGTTTTCGGATAAACGGCCCGACTTGAAATGGGTGGAGTTGGATGGCTGGAACTATTCCGCGTTTCCCGATGGGACGTTGCCGACGGCCAAGGACTTGGAAGGACTGACTGGGGGGCGACCAGCGTTCCTGGTGGCGTACGACTACCACACCATCTGGATGAATAAGGAAGCGCTGAGAGCGTTTGGCATTACGAAGGAGAAGAAGTCGGTGAGTTTTGCCGAGGATGTGCAGCAGGACAAAAAGACGGGAGAGCCGACGGGGATACTCGTGGGTTTCGGCAGCACTGGACTCTCCGCAAGCGCGGAAGTGGAGTTGAGCAATATTCTTCCCTCGCATTCGCACGCAAACGCCGCGGCCAATATTGCGCAGTTGCTGCAGCAAGCGGCCCGAGCGGGAATTACCACGGTTGTGGATCCGCAATCTTATCTGGAGAATCTGCCGACCTATGCGCAGTTGAAAAAGGAAGGGAAGCTGCCGCAACGGCTGCAGGTAGCGCTGTTTCACCGCCGCGGAACGAGCGACGCGGAGATCGACAAGTTTGCGGAAGCAGTGAAGGAATACAACGACGATACGTTTCGCGTGGCGGCGGTGAAGCTTTACATCGACGACGTGATCGAACCGCACACGGCGGCAATGCTGGCCCCTTATGCCGATCGGCCGGATACCAGCGGCGTGCTGGATTATCCGGCGGAGGAATTCAAACAAGTAGTGGCAAAGCTCGACAAGCGCGGCTTTCAGATTTTTACGCATGCAACGGGAGACCGCGGAATTCGCACCGCCCTCGACGCGTATGAATACGCACGCAAGATGAACGGAGCGCGCGATTCGCGGCACGAGATTGTCCACGTGGAGTGTTTGAACGAACAGGATATTCCGCGCTTCAGGGCGCTCGGCGTAACAGCTTGCATGCAGCCGCGGCATTGCGCTCCCGACATTACCGGGCAGTGGGCGAAAGCGACCGGGCCGAAGCGCTGGAAGTTCGCGTGGGCGTTTCGCAGTTTGCGTGATAGCGGCGCGACACTGGCGTTTGCCAGCGACTGGAATGTCGCGGAGATGGAACCGGAGATCGGGATGTACACGGCGCTGACTCGGAAGGGCCTGGACGGGAAGCCAGAAGGCGGGTGGATCCCGGAGCAGACCATAGATATTGATACCGCGGTGAAGGGCTACACGATCAACGGAGCATGGGCGAACTTTGTGGAACGCAACCGCGGCTCGCTGACGGTCGGGAAGTATGCGGACATGGTGCTCCTGTCCGATGATTTGTTCACGATCGCGCCCGACAAGTTAAAGGATACGAAAGTGGTGTGGACGGTGGTAGGCGGGAAAGAAGTCTATAGGGACGCAGTGCTGAACTAAGCGCTGGTAACCACAGCGCGATGCCAATCTCAGTTTAGGGAAGTAGGATCGTCGGGTGTTAATTGGACGCTACCGCTCTCCTCCATCCGACGATAGATTTCCTGAACTTCCGGGTCTTCCCTTAATTTTGGAAAGAGTGGCGCAAAAGCGACTTGCACTTCCCATCCACGGCCACCTGATTCGTAGTACTCCCAGAAGTGCCTTAACGCTACATCGCGGTTCTTTAAGCCCAACTGAACCGTGAGCAAGCTCCAGGTCGTGATGAATTCCGTGGCGCCGCGATCGTGTAATTCCTTAAGAATCTCTTGCGCTTTATCCGTTTGATGCGCTCTGGCATAGGCCAAGCCGAGGAGGGATAGAAAAACCGGAGCCCGCCGGGTAATCGAGACTAGACGCTGCGCTACCTCAATGGACTCCGTGTAACGACGTGAGCCGCAAAGAGAAAGCGTAAGCGCCCACAGCCCGGTGACGAGATGTTGCTGCAAGGTAAGGGCGCGATTGGCATAGGAGATAGCTTCGTCGAATCGGCGGCAAGCGTGCATGGCCAAGGCCGCGGCACCATAGGCGGGAGCAGATAAGGGATCCAGTTGCACGGCCCGAGCAGCGCCAGCGACAGCTTCCTCCACCCGACCCAAAACGGCGAAGTTAAGGGCCGCAAATGCCTGGACCGTGGAGTTGCGTGGCTCGATCTGCAAAGCAGTGCGAAAGTATTTTTCCGCATGACCGCCGAGGGCGGCAAATGCGCAGTCATAGAGACCCTGGGAAAAATAAACTTCGGGAAGAGATGGTCCGGTCTTAATCGCATCCTCAATTGCGTTCTTGGCTTTCGCCCGCCCTTCCGCGTGGCGAAGGTAGCCCCAGATAGAGAGCAGCGCGTAACAATCGGACAGGGCCGCGTGGGCCAGTGCATACGCAGGATCCAGGCCGATCGCGGCGCGAAAGCATATGATAGCCGAGCTCATGGTACTCTCCATGCGTTGCTCCCACAGCGAGCGGCCACGCAAATAGAGTTCGTAGGCCTGAATGTTGGAAGAGTGGCGCCGGGCAGTGGTGCGCGGCTTGCCCGCGAGAGTGGGCTCAAGGGTGTTTACGATCGCGGTCGTAATCTCGTCCTGAATATCAAAGACGTCCGCAGCTTCCCGATCGAAACGTTCGGACCAGAGATGGAACCCATCGGCGATGTTGACCAGCTGCGCAGTAATGCGGAGCCGATTTCCGAAGCGGCGCACGCTACCTTCGAGAACGGCCTCCACATTGAGCAGGCGTCCAATCTCACGGATATCGTGTTCGCCCCCTCGAAACCGAAACGCGGAAGTCCGGGAAGCGACGTGAAGTTCAGGTAGCTTAGCGAGTGCACTAATCAAGTCCTCGGAAAGCCCATCACTGAAATACTCATTGTCTGAGTCAGCACTCAGATTGGCGAACGGAAGCACAGCAATGGAAGGAATCTTTCTGTTGGGAGATGGAACCGTCGTATGCGCATCGACCGCGGCTTGACTTGAAAAATGCCTCAGCGCAGTCAACAGTTCAGCGGCAGACGAGTAACGATCGCTCCGGCGTTTGGCGAGGCAGCGAACAACAATAGCATCGAGGGAGGCGGGGAGTGCGGCGTTCAAGGTGCTTGGGCGGACCGGATGGCTATTGAAGATGGCGTCGAATGTGATGGCCTGCGTTGCGCCGCGGAACGCGCTCTTCCCAGTAGCCATTTCATAGAGTACGACTCCAAACGAGAAGATGTCGCTCCGTGGATCAAGCGCTTCTCCCCTTGCCTGCTCGGGAGACATGTAGGCAATCGTTCCGACTGCTTCACCAGGGCTCGTGAGTATCTTGTCGGGATCGAGAGCGATCTGAAAGTCGCTTGGGTGTGTATGCGACGGATTCGGGAATTGTGTCGTGGCTAGGCCAAAATCTAATATTTTTGTCTGGCCTGAGGTGGTGAGGAAAAGGTTTGCAGGCTTCAGATCTCGATGAATGATTCCGCGGCTGTGCGCTGACTCCAACGCGTCGGCTGCTTCAGACGCTACTTTTAGGAGCATATCGAGTTCGAGAGGTCCATGTTCGAGGCGCTGCGCCAGGGTCTCGCCCTCCAGGAACTCCATCACCAGGTAGTCGATTCCAGAACTGGTTCCGATGTCGTGAAGTACGCAGACGTGCGGATGTTGCAGAGAGGAGATGGCATGTGCCTCGCGAAGAAAGCGCTGTCGTGCGGCTGGCTGTTCCGCGAGGCCCGGCGGAAGGACTTTAACGGCGACACGGCGGTTGAGTCGAGTGTCGCGTGCACGATAGACTTCTCCCATGCCGCCCTTGCCAAGAGGCGATTCAATCTCGTAGTGCCCCAGCTTGGTGCCGGTTGAAAGCATAGACCTCGGGCGGTAAGGCGGTGTGAATTACCGATGAATCATAACGACCAAACTTCGGCAGGTCAATTGACTGGCAAGAAGCTTTACAGTGAGGAAGGGGGCGAACTAAGTTTCGGCGATCTCCATCATGGGTGGGTTGCAAAGCAGAACGGGGAATCGAGTATGAATCTGTGGATGTCAAAAACACGCCTGATTCGAGTGCTCATCGTCAGATCCATCCTTGAGTGCATGGCGACTGTGTGAGCCCACTTTCCGCATTCGTGGAAAGTAATCCCCTTCTCGCGCCTCCTAGTCAGCGATGAAAATGGCAAGCCGATTGCCAACGCCCTGGTGAAACAAACCGCTGGATTTTCAGGGCTGACGGACAACTGCGTGGAAACAAAAATGTCAGACGAGGGCGCTTGAATCGCTTTGCCTGGGTGAGCCCTTTACACCTCGGTCATGGGTCAAGTCTTTGCGCATGCCGAACAGAAGGTGGCAGGAATGCCAGATGGCCCGATGATCGTTGCTTGGGTCTAGTTTAGGGAGACTACGGCATTACCGACCTTACGGCAGTCCCAGATGCGACGGGGGCAACCCACTTGATCATGTACCTGGGACTGGGTGCGTCGGAAGAAGCCGACCTCTTCGGGAGAGCGTGGGAAGTGACGGAATGGCCGTGGGCAAAGGCGAACATATAGCGAAAATATAGTTTGCTTTTTGTTCGCCTTTTGGGTAGGGTAGGCCTAGAAGTTTTCAACAGGTGCCCTATGCCCAAGTCGCAGGTCAGTGTTCTATGCTGCATCGAACATGAGAGACTCGAATTCGAGTTGATCGAGGTTCGCACCAGGGCGCGCTACCTAACGCGATTGCGGTCGCTCAGCCGGTTAGAACAGGCGGAGTGGGACCGTCGAGAGCGTAAGGCGCTGGCCGAGCTGGTGGAGCATGACCTGGCACATGGCTGCAATGGATGAAAGCTTTTAGGTGAGGCGGCAGGGAAGTGCAAATAGCTTTACTTAGTAGGAAAAGGTAATTTAAAGCTATCGTAACGTCCTTGGAGAAGTGGTGATGCTGTCCCGGCGCACCACGGTGAACGATGATCCCTGCAACCTCATTCGCAAAATTCCCAATTTCCTCGACCGAGGTGAGAAATGACCGATGAACGTGCAAAATTGCTGGAAGCTGCAATCTCGCAGATCGAAAAGTCGTACGGCAAAGGCTCGATCATGCGTTTGGGCAGTAAAGATGTGCTGGTGCCTGTAAATGTGATTCCGTCGGGCTGTCTATCGCTCGATGCGGCTCTGGGCGTTGGCGGATTTCCTCGCGGACGCGTAGTTGAGATTTACGGTCCGGAATCGGGTGGTAAGACGACGATGACGTTACACATCATCGCAGAAGCGCAGAGATTGGGCGGGCAGGCGGCGTTCATCGACGCGGAACATGCACTGGATCCGTCCTACGCACGGAGATTGGGCGTGGATGTCGACAATTTACTGGTTTCGCAGCCAGACCACGGCGAACAGGCACTCGAGATAGCGGAGACACTGATCCGTTCGGGCGGCGTGGACGTGGTGGTTGTCGATTCCGTGGCGGCGTTGGTACCGAAGGCGGAGCTGGAAGGCGAAATGGGCGACCCGCAGATGGGCTTGCAGGCGCGCTTGATGTCGCAGGCATTGCGGAAATTGACGGCGATTGTATCGAAATCGAAGACCTGCCTGATCTTCATTAACCAGATCCGCGAAAAGATTGGCGTTATGTTTGGCAATCCGGAAACGACAACGGGCGGTCGCGCGCTGAAGTTTTACGCGTCGATGCGCGTCGATATCCGCCGCATCCAGGCGATCAAGGAAGGCGATCGCGTGGTGGGTTCGCGCACACGCGCCAAGGTGGTGAAGAACAAGGTGGCGGCGCCGTTCCGTGAAGCCGAGTTCGACATTCTCTACGGGGAAGGGATTTCGCGAGAGGGTGACCTGATCGATCTCGGCGTCGAGAATGGCGTAATCGAGAAATCGGGTACGTGGATGAGTTTTGGCGGCGAACGCATGGGTCAAGGCCGCGAGAATGTGCGTGTATTCCTCAAGGAGAATAAGGATATCCGCGAAAAATTGGAGAATTCCTTGCGCAAGAAAATGGGAGTTCCCTTTGCGGGCCACGCGGGAGAGATGCCGGGTTCTGGTGGGCACACAACATCCAGCTCAGACAAGGCGCCAGCACCTCCGGCGAAGATGGCTGCTGCAGCAGCGGCCGATGCGAAGGGGCGTGCCGCCAGGTAATCGGGCTACAAGAGTTGGGTCGAGTGAGAACCGGGCGGGGTGCCTCAAACGAACCCCGCCCGATTTGCTTTGGTACGAACTGCAGCACCCAGAACTTCAGGCGACAAGAGGAATCTTGTCCTGGATCAGGACAACGCCACCGACAAGGCGAACAGGTACTGATCGTGCGGTCAGTCGTTCAGAATAAAGCACATAGCTGGGTACTGGGTCCAGATGTCTATTGCTCTGGCAACAGTGAGATGGGAAACTTCATGCCAGTCTGGAACCGCAGCTTGGCTTTCGGATCTAAGAGAAGTTGAGATTGGGGTCGGTTACCATCGGCACGCAGGACGAGCGGACCTGGTTCAGGTAAACTTAGTGGAACTAGATTGACCGCTTGATTGGTTTGGGTTAGATTTCCACCAAGTCGTCCTAGGCGTACTCACCTCGATGTCAGGGCTAAGGGCTGAATGATCAGGAATTTGGGAAAATTGATAACCGCATCGTGGCTGATCGCAACGATGAGCGTGCCTGTGCCAGCGGCAGAAGGCGCGTCGAAGACGGTTGCCGCTCCGACATCGAAATCTTCAAAATCCAAAACAAAATCTACCGCGCATACGCGCCACGCCGCTTCACGCTACCGTGGCGTGCCGACCTACGCCGATTCTTTCAGCACGGACGATCCGGCATTTGACGATCCGATGGTGCGGCAAGCAGCTGTAGAAGGATTGGGTAAGTACAACGGGTCTGTCGTCGCTGTCGATCCCAACAGCGGACGAATCCTGGCAGTTGTAAACCAGAAGATTGCGTTTGGCGAAGGATACATTCCATGCTCCACGATCAAACCGACCATCGCGATCGCGGCGCTCAGTGAAAATGTCATTACACGCGACACCATGCTGAAGGTGGGGCGCCGCAAGTACATGAATTTGACGGAAGCCTTGGCACACTCGAACAACGTATTCTTTGAAGAGTTGGGACGGCGCATGGGTTTCGACACCGTTTCGAAGTACGGGCGATTGCTCGGACTCGGCGAGCTGGCCGGCTATAACCTGAGCGATGAGCATCCAGGAAGCTTCCCGACTTCAGCCCCCGCCTATGGCGGTGTAGCCAGAATGTCGAGTTTCGGTGAAGGTATCCAGATTACGCCGCTGCAATTAGCGGCACTGGCGGCGGCTTTTGCAAATGGCGGAACACTTTATTATTTGCAGTACCCGCACTCGACGGAAGAAGTGGAAGCGTTCCAGCCGAAGGTCAAACGGGATCTGAATATCGCAAGCGTGCTTCCGGAAGTTCGCGAAGGAATGCTGGCAGCCGTCCTTTATGGTACGGGTCGGTTGAGCTACGATCCGGGCGGCGAAGAAACTCCCCTGGGAAAAACGGGCACCTGCGACGACCACACCAATCCCTCAAGAATCGGCTGGTTCGTCAGCTACGCGGATGAAACGCACCCCAAAATTGCTTTGGCAGTACTGCTGCGCGGCAACACGCGCCGCGTGAAAGGTCCGACGGCGGCGGAAGTTGCCGGAAGGATTTACCGCAAATTGCGCGAACAAAATTATTTCGCGGATCCGTCGCGCATTACCAACGTTCAGCCAATCTCTTCCGGCAAATAATCACCCACCTTTTCGCGCTCCTAAATTATGATCCTCAGCTTCCGCTGCGCCATTCTAAATATGGCTAGGCGGGGTGTTTCTCGCAATTACAGTCAGTGGCCTTGGCCCTCGGGCCTACATAGCGGCCAGTCGGTTCCACGTGACCGCCGCCATCGTAATTGTCGTGGTGACGAACCCAGTCGGTCAGGCCGTGGTGTGGACCATTCTCGCTGCGTCCTTTGGGCGTCAGATCCAGCAGCATGTACGTGCCGAGCATTTTTTCTCCGCCGCGTGCATACGTGGAATAAGTATGGAAAATGTTGCCTGATTCATCTTTATAGAAAACGCTGACGCCTGACATCTCTTCGACCTGCGCCGGCTGCTTTGCGAAGTTGTAATCCACTTCGCCGTTCGTAGTCTCCTCCGGCCGGAACGATACATGGTAGTCATAATTGAAATCGCTGCCGAAGGAAGAGAACCACTTAAAGTTCCAGCCCATGCGCTTCTGGTAGGCGGTAAGCTCTGCAAGCGGCGCGCGGGAAACAGCGACAAAGCTGACATCATGATGCTCCAGGTGCACAACCGTGCCATCGATATGGTCCATGGTGAACGAGCAGCCTACGCAACCTTCTTTCCAGCCGGGGCCGAACATGAAATGGAAAACGATCAATTGGCTGCGCCCCTCAAAAAGGTCCGCAAGCGCCTTCCGGCCGCTGGGGGTATCGAAGACATAATTCTTGTCGATCCTGACCCAAGGCAGTTCGCGCCGTTGCCGGGCCAGTTCGTCGCTCTGGCGGGTGAGATCTTTCTCCTTTCTAAGATGTTCGGTTCGTGCCGTGAGCCATTCCGCCCGCGATACGACTTTGGGTAGTTCGGTGATGCTTTGTGTCATGGCCGTTCTCCTTTGGTGTCGACTGGAAGATGTTCCTGTGCCTTCCGCGGTTCACCTTCAACTGCTTGTTGTTGCGGCGTCGCGAGGTTGCTAGTGCGAACCACGGAATTCGAGGCAAGCCTTCCACGAGCTTTTTTCACCAGCAGTGCTGTTAATCCGCCGGTCGAGGCGGTGCCAGCGAGGAGCATGGCCGCGCTAGTGATGCACATGGGGCACATAGAGATCTCCTGGTTTTGCGAAAGAAGGAAGGGTTGCCAAGACGGCCGGAGAAGTAGGGAAGCCGATGGCCGGGACGGGGCTTGCTTTATAATACCAACCGGTTGGTATGTAGTTATGCGCAAAAAGAGTTCTCCCGCTCATGCAGAGATTCCTTCCCTGGCAGCCAGACGGTCTGCGCGCAACGTTTCCAGAAAGCGGGCCATGCTACGTTTCCCCGATTCGAGCACACGCGGGTCCTGTGAGTTTTTTGCAATAGACATATAGCCTTCATACGTGGCGACCACAAAGAGTGCAGTTTCCTCGGGATCAAAGTCCCGCTTCACGACACCACGCTTTTGGCCGTCCCGCAGCGCGTGGGCAACCGCTCCGCGAAAATCGTCGAATATTTTTGCCAGCCGCCGGCGGAATCCTTCATCGAGCGGCGACATCTCTTGCGCCAGATTATTCAACGGACATCCGCGTCGCAACGAGTCGCGGTCGTCAGGTGTTGATTCGATAATTTCAATCAGTGTGCCAACCGGATCTAGGGTGCTTCGAAGTGGACGAACCCATTTCTCCAGGTTGATCCCCGAAATCACCTCGTCGACAATCGCATAGCCGAGCGATTCCTTATTTTCAAAATGGTGATAGAGCGCACCCTTGGTTACCCCCGCGGCGTCCAATATCGTATCGACATCCGTGTTTTGGAAGCCGGATTTGTGAACTTCCTTAAAAGCCGACTGCAACAAGCGCTCGCGGGTACGCTCGGGATCGCGTTGCCTCGGAGCGTGACGGCGTGTGCGCTTCTTTGTTGCTAACATACCAACCAGTATGTATATTCTGAATCAGAAGTCAAGCGGATAAGTTGCTGGTAGCAGTAGATCGGGACAAGATTTTGGAGCGAGACGTTTAGGTCGGCCGGAATCGCTTAGCGGCTGGAACTCTGACGCGGGCGAGCCTTTACGTGGACGGTGAGAACCGGTTCACCATGATTGCGGAAGATGGCAAAGCAATGATCGCAGAGTACCAGACTGAGCTGGTCTTCGCACTTGGCGTGAAAACTGCGATGACATCCGTGGCAGGTGTTGAATTCCGGGTTTTGTTGTTCTTTGCAAGCGATGAATTCGGGATGAACTTCGAGCATTTTCATGAAAACTCCCCGTAGGGGTAAAGGGCACGCGAGCTGCCAGATTTAGCTGGGGCTAAGCGCTGACGACAAAAGACTTAGACCTTACCTTCCATCCGAGGAGTGGGTCATATCCCGCAGCAGCACGCGAAACCACTCTACGCCTCCGGTAGAAGATTGATCGCTAGGCGCGACAGAAAGATTTGACGCGGCCTTTGGTTTAGGTCACAAGCGAGCGGTGGGTTATTCTGTTAAAGACAATCGAAGGAATTTTTCTTCAAATAACTGGAAGCAGAAAGAACGGAACTGAGGGTCGCGTGGATCGTCGCTTTCTGATGGCAGCAGGGGTTCTGTTGGTGGTGGGAGTGGTGGTGAGCGGATATGCGCTCTGTCGACGCAGGGCAACCGATCGTGAATTTGCCGAACAAGTGGAATTGGCCAAGGGCGATGCCGCGCGATATCGCGAGCAGGTAGTGGTGCCGACGACACAGAGAATGTCTGCGGGTGATAATTTTGCCGGCGCTCTGCAAAAATTGGGGCTCTCGCCAACGCAGGTGAATGAAGCTACCGCCGCTGCACAACGCGCGTTTAATCTGCGGCAATTGCGAGCGGGCAATATGCTCACGGTGGGATGGTCGCTCGAGGGCAAGCTGCGGGAAATCGATTACAAAATCGACTCGGAACGGATGCTGCGCCTCGTTCCGCAACCCTCTGGGTTCAGCGCGGAAGTGCAGGAAATCCCGACGCACACGCAAGTCACTCTGGTGAGTGGCAGGTTGGACGATTCGCTGTTCCATGCCGTGGAAGCCGCGGGCGAAAGCGCCGATGTGGCCATGCGCCTGGCGCAGATTTTCGGCTATGACCTGGATTTTTATACCGACCCGCGCAAGGGCGACACCTTCCGCGTGGTGATGGAGAAGAGACGATATACCACCGGCGAGACGGCGGGATATGGAATGATTTTGGCTGCCGAATATGTGAATGCCGGGAAGAGCTACCAGGCGCTTCTGTTCCACGATCCGGACGGGCATCCGGCGTATTACACCGCGGAAGGGAAATCATTGCAGAAAGCGTTTCTGCGTTCGCCCCTGAAATTTGGCGCGCCAGTGACTTCGCACTTCAGCAAGGCGCGTTTTCATCCCATTCTGAAGACCGTTCGGCCACACTTAGGGACGGATTATGGTGCGCCGTCCGGCACTCCTGTGCAAACCATCGGCAGCGGACGCGTGGTTTTCGCGGGGCGCAAGGGTGGCGACGGCAACATGGTGCACGTCGCGCACACCAACGGCTATGAAACCATGTACCTGCACTTGTCGAAGATGTTTGTCCACGTGGGCGAACACGTAGAGATCGGCATGATTATTGGATTGGTGGGCAGTACCGGATTGGCCACCGGACCGCACCTGGATTTCCGGATTATGCAAAAAGGGCAATTCAAGAATTTCGAGAAACTCGGTTTACCTCCCTCCGATCCGGTGGCCAAGAAGAACATGCCGGAGTTTGCTGCGGTCCGTGAACAGTGGATGCCGATACTGGAGAAACCTGTGGGCATGGGAACACAGTCGGCTGAAGTCGTTCCAAGTGCTCGAGCAGCCACACGGTAAATTGATTGCAAATGGACTTTCGGCAACAGCCGCTCGAGCAGAGCGGCTGTTTTTTTGCCTGGATGCGATTGCGTGAGGCGGTGGGGGAGAGGTACTTGACCGCAAGATACCTTGTATAACATGATCGTGACATGAAGGAAAAGGAGCCGTCCGCGCCAGAAGCCACGGATAAGTGGGAAGTGCAGTTGCGCAAGGGCTGCCTGGAACTGGCCATCCTTGCGGCCCTGTGGGATGGCAAGCTCTATGGGCTCGAGATATTGCGCCGGTTGGAAAGCGACTCTGATCTGGTGGTGTCGGAAGGAACTGTATACCCATTGTTGAGCCGGTTGAAAGCTCTGGAACTTGTGCGCAGCGAGTGGGTGGAGTCCGATGCGGGACACCCGCGAAAGTACTATGCGCTGACAGCAACAGGCAGACATCGGGCGCGCGAGATGGCTGAAATCTGGACCCGCTTTTCAGGGAGCATGAGCAAACTGGCCAGTCCACTATTGAAGGGGAAGTAGATGAGTATGGCAAACGAGCCGCAAACACGCATCGATACCTATCTGGCAAAGTTGCGCGAAGGGTTGCGAGGAATGAAAGAGGCCGATACCGACGAAATTCTGAAAGAGTTGCGTAGCCACATCGCTGACAAAGCAGGTGCTGGAGGTGAAATCACGGAAGTGAGTGTCGATGCAGCGCTTGGGGCGCTAGGTCCGCCGAGAGAACTTGCGAAGGAATACATGACCGATGAACTGCTGTCGCAAATGGACGCAACCCGTTCGCCGATGCGAACCCTGGATGGGCTGTTTCGATGGGCAAGTTTGCGTGTGGCAGGATTATTCGCACTGCTGGGATCGCTGACGGGTTATTGCTTCGGACTTTTATGCATGCTGGTCGCGGTCTTGAAGCCCTTTCACCCACAGTCCGCGGGACTTTGGTCGTTCCTTGATGAAACCGGAGACACCAGTATTTCGCTGCGGCTGGGATTTGGCCCAGCGCCCCAAAACGGGCGGGAACTGCTGGGTTGGTGGATGGTACCGCTTGGATTGGGTGTGGGATTTGTCTGCCTGTTGTTGACTAATTCCTTTGCGCACTGGTGCGTTCGCCAGGTCCGCCGCCGACCCCGATTGCCACGATGTGACTGACCTCGAGATTCCACAATGCCGCAAGAGGAGTTCGACATGAATACTAGCGCGGAACACGGCGCTCCAAAGACACCACCAACGGCATCGCCAAGCGTTGTAACTCCTGTTGTTACTGCCGACTGGCGGCAGGGCAAGTGGCTCGCGATTGCGGAATTGATCGTAGTGGCTCTTGTGTTTGTCGCCGATTTTAGACACCTGATTCCCTTCAGTAAAACGCCGTTTTTGCTAGTTTTTGCGTGGATTTCGCTGCGCGTAAGGAATTTGCGATGGCGTACTGTCGGGCTCACCCTCTTTCGCGACTGGAAGTTCACCCTGCTCGTAGGATTTGGCGCTGGATTCCTGTTGGAAGGCTTTCAGCTGTTCATCAGTCAACCCATGCTGGTCAAAGTGCTGGGCAAACAACCGGATCTCGAACTGTTTCGCGCACTGACCGGCAACTGGAAGACGTCACTGCTTTTCCTTGCACTGGTCTGGACTGTTGCGGCATTTGGTGAAGAAATGGTCTATCGCGGCTACCTGATGAATCGAGTTGCAGACATCTTTAGCCGGACGCGTCGTGCATGGATCATTAGTTTGATTGTCGTGCATCTTGGATTTGGCCTGGCCCATGCGTACCAGGGAATTACGGGAATTCTCGACGAAGGTATCATGGGAGTTTTGCTGGGGATTGTTTATTTAAGGACGGGCCGCAATCTGGCGGTCCCGATTATCGCGCATGGATTGCAGGATTCCATCGATTGTCTGCTGATTTTCCTGGGCAAATACCCTGGGATGTAGCCAATCCTTGGGCTATGTATCTCGCGGCTGACCGGTACACTGGTTTCGCCGGTTCATCCGCATACCGAGAGGAGCACGCGATGCATCGTAGAGATTTTCTGCGCCGGGTAGCCTTTAGCACTGCGTTCGTAAAAGCTCCAAACATTTTAGGTGCCGGGGCCGCACCCCAGATTGCCTTCACGTTTGACGATCCCAACACCGAAGGCGGCGCCGGCATGGCTTGGGGAGAGTTGAATGAGCGAATCCTGGGTTCTCTCGCCAAGCACAAGACCAAGGCCGTGTTGTTCGTTTGCGGGAAGCGGGTGGACAGCAAAGCGGGAACGGAATTGATGGCCTCGTGGGATCAGATCGGCCACCGAATCGGCAACCATTCCTACTCGCACCTGTATTTTAACGGAAGCAAGGAATCGGAGGGCGACCCATCCGAGCATGTAACCCTGGTTGCGTTTGAGATGGACGCGCTAAAAGTCGAGCCGCAGATTCGCAGGTATGCCCAGTTTGTCCCACTGTTCCGCTATCCATTTTTCAAGGAGGGGAACACCGTCGAGAAGCGCGATGGCATGCGTGCTTTCCTGCACCAACACGGGTATCGTATCGGAC
Source organism: Candidatus Acidiferrales bacterium (assembly GCA_963741165.1). Taxonomy (GTDB): domain Bacteria; phylum Acidobacteriota; class Terriglobia; order Acidiferrales; family UBA7541; genus Acidiferrum. The sequence goes on from CAVUHB010000013.1 coordinate 691,193, forward strand.
GAGCCACCATCGATGCATCCGACTGGGCGATCGATGGGCGACTCCGCGCGCGAGTAGAAAGGGATCCTCGAGCCGATTTAACGGGATATCGGGATTTTTACCTGCGGCACATCTGGGAGCGCGCGCAGTACTACGACTCGCTCAGCCTGCGCGTTCTCGGGAAGCCGGTGCGGCACACGCTCTTGTTGCATCACAACGCACTGAATGCGCTATTTCTCGACAACCTGATCGCTATGTTCGCCTCAAAAGGCTGGAAGCCTATCGATGCCGAGTGGGCGTACGCGGATCCAGTGTATGACCGCCAGCCAGCTATTCTTCCCGCCGGTGAGAGTTTACTCTGGGCCCTTGCAAAGGAGACTGGCAAATTCGAGAAAGAGCTTCGCTACCCCGGAGAAGACGATATATACGAGAATCCTAAAATGGATGCGTTGCATCTATGAGCGGGGAATGCGAGGGCGGCAGGGTGCGCGCGATCAAATTCAGGTACGACCTTCCATTGACAGAGACGATGATGTTCGAGCCGATTTATCCGGAACCGCTACAGCTCGATTTGAGCGAAAAGCAGGAGCTTTGGGATGTGCCTGGATCCATTTTTGTATGGATGTTTATCGGCGATGAAATCGTTGGCGAATCTTATGGTATTCCACTGACCACAACGCATCGAGATATAGAAGGGTTACAAAATTTGCCTGACGAGGAAAAGGAACACGCGATCTACTGCCACTCCAACACCATCCTTCCTGAATTTCAGCAGCGCGGATGGGGTGCAATTCTGAAAGCACATTGGCTTGGATTGGTTGTCGCGGCTGGTTTTGAACTTGTTTATGGGCATGCTCGCCCGGGGAAAAGCCAGGCGCTTAATGCGAAATTTGGGGCGGTATTTGTTCAGAACTTTCCGGATTGGTATGGCACCCAGGAGGAGTACCGCTTGTATCGTCTCGCGCTTCGATGAATGATGCGGCGAAAATGCGCGAGGCAGCAAAACCGAGTGAAAGCGCAGTCCCAGCAGAGACAGAATCCTCGGCTAGTAAATGATGGGGAGCTTGGTGTAATCGGCCGAAAGATCTTCGGTCACACGCAGGATCAACAGCGTGCGGTCGTCGTGCGGGGGCATTCCCGGTCCAGCATGTTCGTCCGTCGCTTTCACAATGCGCTGGGCAATGGTGTATCCGGGATCAAAGGGCGCCACTTGGGCAAGCAAGGCCTTTAGTCGCTCGCTGCCAAATTCTTCCATATCTCTGTTTGTTGACTCATGAATCCCATCAGACGCAAGCACGATGATGTCTCCTGGCAAAAGTGCCAGAGTCACTTCCTCGTACTCAACTTCGGGAAGCAGGCCGAGCGGAACTCCGCTCACCTGGACCTCCGTGACCACTCCGTTGCGGACAAGTAGTGGAAATGTACCGCCAGCGTTGGAAATGCTCAGTTCCCGCAACGCCGCATCGTATACTGCGAAATGCATGGCAATAAAGCGTGCATCGAGACGCGCGGCCAGGAGACGGTTGTTCAGAATATCGAGCATTTCCGCGGGTGAGCCCTGGCGTTCGTTCACCACTTCGCGCAGGATGCCGATGGCCAGCGAACCATAAAGTGCGGCAGCCGTGCCCTTGCCGGAGACGTCACCCATGGTGATACCCAGGCGGCCGATGCCGTAGGGAAGCAAGTCGTAGAAATCGCCACCCAACTCGCGTGCGGGAATATACGCGGTGGCCAGGTCCAGCCCGGGAATCTCTTTTGCGCCTGTGGGGAGCAGTTGGCGCTGAATTTCGCGCGCGGTTTCCAGATCATTCTGCAAACGCAACTGGGTTTGTCGGCTTTCTTCAAACAGACGAGAGTTTTCCAGCGCCACAGCAACAAACGAGCCCAGGATGTTGAGGAGGCGCTCGTGATCGGCAGTGAATGCGTTTGGTTTGGTGCTTTCGAGATCGAGGACGCCAACAAGACGATCAATACGCAAAAGTGGCACAACCAACTCTGAGCGCACCTCGACTCCATCCTCAAGGCTACAGTTTAGGTAGCGGGGATCCTCCCGCACATCATTGATGCGGATGGTGCGCTTTTCCGCCGCTGCGATGCCGGTGATTCCGAGATTGAGCGGCATTTCCAGTCTGGCGGCAATGGCGTCTTCGTAACGCATGGAGAAAACGCTTTCCAGCACCTGCGCGGATTCATTCCAAAGCATGACCGTGAAAACGTCGTAGTTGACGAATTTCTTCACACGTTGGGCAATCAGGCGCAAGAGTTCGGCGCGATCGAGCGTGGAGGTAAGCTCGTGGCTGACTTCGTACAACAAGGTGAGTGCACGGGCCTGCTCCGGCTCCGAAACGAAGAAGGAGGGTGGCACCGGATCCGCATCTCCCAAAAGGGAGAAAGGAATCAGTTCTTTCGAAGGTTCCATAGGAAAGAATTCTAACGTCTATTCCTTAGATGAAGGTAAACGAAGTTGGTTTCAAGGTCATCTAAAATTTAGCTGCTCGCCGGGGTTATTGAACGGGATGATTAATAATCGCGCCGGAGATATTTTCGAAGCCCGGCCGATTCTTGCGAATAAACAGGGAAAAATCAGGCGAGTTGCCGGCCTGGCGCGCGGCTTCGTTGATATGGACAGCCTCTTTCAGCTGAGGAAATGGCAGTTTACTGGCGAAATTGCCACCGTCATAGAGCATCTCGTCGCTCTTTCCATTCACCAGAATCCGCCAGTCGTGGAGGGAAGTGCCATTGGGAAGCGGGCCGATTTGAGCCATAGAGGTAAATATGGCGGTGGTGCAATTTAGGGTAAGGGCGTTGTACCACGCGGGATGGTCTCGCAGCAGATTAGCCTGGCGAATATATTCGAGAAAGAGCTGGCGAGACCATTCCGGTTTCGCGACAGTGTGATATAGGTAGACATCCTCGCCGGTGCGAAAGCTGGTTCGCAGCCGCACAATGTCGCGCTCGTCGGCAAAAAGATAAATCAGTTCGTACTGGCGGAAAAACCCACGCGCTGCGGAATAACCTTCGCCCACTTCCTTGCGAGTTTCTATGGAAGCGGCCACCCACGTACTGTCTCCGAACCAGAAACTGACGATGGGGTGGGCGATATAGGGCGAACCCCAATACGTAATGGAGATGTCGATTCCCTCTAGCTCAGAGAGCTTTACGGTTTTGGTCAGCCACTGGCAGGTGTAGTCGAATTCAGCGCGGTAGTCGCAATAGCGAAAGTTGTGGATGGTGATGGTATCACCATCGGGCGCCATTTCCGCCCAGGCCACCCGAGAAACATCTTCCTGCCACATACGGTCGTTGGAAGGCTTCAGCGACAACCACCAGGCCAGAACAAGTCCGAACATGGCGGTACAGATCAGGGCGCGGCGATGGTGGCCGCGAACAAGGATGGCTAGAACAACTACCACTGCGAGATAGAGCCATGGAAGCACAGGCGATAGGGCGCCGTGAGGCAGGTCAAAGTACAAGGCCGCCCAGGCCCATGCGGTCAGCAGAATGGCAGCAACATAGCCAAGAAAAATCCCAACGCCATGAAAAATCCGCCACCACAGGGGTCGCGTTTGCAATTGCCCTCCCGAACGAATACGCCATGTTAGAGGCCGGTGCTCGCGAGGTCAATGCACCGGAAAGCCCGGAGTCTCAGCGTTTGCGGAATTGAAGAAAGAGCGCGATCGACAACAAACCAGGAGCCAGCAGGAAAACTGTGCCCGGTCACGGCGTAACTGCGGCTGGAGTGACGATGGGTGGAGGAGCCGGACGATCCGAACTATGGCCAAGCCCGCAACACAATAGCGGCGGCGGGAAAAAGAATCCGGCCCCCGGCCCAGATGTTCCGGAAGCAGACGTGCCATCGAGAGTCGCCACAAACGGAGTGGCCGGAGAATCCGTACAAATCGGTGCGAAGGGCAGCAATCCCGTCGAAGCATCGATACGTGATGGCGAGAATGGGGCGCCAGAAAGCTCCGCCCTTGGCGCAACTGCAGAAACGGGGTTGGCGGGAACTTCAGAGATTCTGTTGCCGCATCGCGTCCGCACTAAATGTTTCCCGTCGGTCAGAATCGTTTCGCCAATACGCAGCGTCAATTTGTGAGTGCTCCAGTAGATGTGATTTCCCAATCGATAAGAAACGAAGACCTGTTTTTCCTTCATCAGGCGAATGACCCGGGCCGCGTCCGGATGAAAACCTAAGTAATGAGCGGCCGCAACGGGATCCCTTGCGAGCGTGTTCCGTAATTCCTGGCCGCTGAAGACGCCATTCGGAATTACAAAATTGGGATAGAGCGGAGGGATAGGGACGCCATCGAGGGAAGGAGGCTATTGAGCAATTGCGAAAAACTGCTGATAGCACGGGGAGCAGGAAAGCGGGGGTGTGGAATCTAAGTTCGAACGGAGTGAAAAACGAAAAGCGAAGCCGATTTCGAAGAATAATATTACCAGTGACAGAAGGCGCCGCTGTTTCGTCTTCTCCCGGAGAGTACGCTCTAGAAACAACGCGAAGGACCGGGCCGTTTCTCTCTCCATGCAAATGGAGCAAAACACTCTGTCACTAAAGATAGTATTCGTTTGTCATTAGATTCTAAAGTCCCCAACCATCCAATTGGTAACAGATTTGCGCGGAAATCCGCTTTGGAGCGACTTGCTGGTTAGGAATGTCACTTAACTTCCCAGATGTCTCCTGCCCGGAGCAGCTTGTTCAGATCGCCGGGGCCTTTTTTTGTGATGACTTCGCGGACTTGGTCATTGATCACGTCCTCGAAACGCGGCAGGTCGTCCCAGGCGCGGAAAACGCCAATGGGAGTTGGGAATCCGGGGCGATGTTCCATGTGCGAAAGCAGGAAGGCATAGGATGGCCGAGGATGGTGCGCGTCGTGTACGATCAGATCGGCTTCCGTAATTCCATTGCCAAGTTGTACGACCTCGATGTCTCCATCAACTTTGCGGCGAATACCTTTGTCCTTGTTTTTGCCGAATACCAGAGGCTTGCCGTGCTCGAGCTGAAGAACCTGTTCGCTGCGTGCTTCCTTTTCGGTAACACCATCCCACGCCCCATCGTTGAAGATATTGCAATTCTGTAGGATTTCCACGAATGCCGAACCTTTATGAACGGCAGCCGCGCGAAGCACATCCTTCAATTGCGACTGGAATACGTCTACGGAACGAGCGACGAACGTGGCCTCTGCGCCGATGGCCAACGAAACCGGATTGAACGGACGATCCGGTGAGCCGAACGGGGTGGATTTAGTCACTTTGTGAAATTCAGAGGTTGGCGAATACTGGCCCTTGGTCAGCCCGTAGATGCGGTTGTTGAACAGCAATACCTTGATGCCAACGTTGCGGCGCAGCATGTGGATGGTGTGGTTGCCACCAATAGCGAGCGCGTCGCCGTCACCGGTGGCGACCCAGACTTCCAGTTCCGGGTGGGCTATCTTGATGCCGGTAGCAACAGCCGGGGCCCGTCCGTGAATTGAGTGGAAGCCGTAGGTATTCATGTAGTAGGGGAAGCGGCTGGAGCAGCCGATGCCGGAAACTATGACGAAGTTTTCGCGACGAATGCCGAGTTCCGGGAAAACGGCTTGCACTGCGGCAAGGATGGCGTAGTCACCGCAACCCGGGCACCAGCGGACTTCCTGGTCAGTCTGAAAATCCTTTTTCGTGAGCGTCGGAAAAGCAGCTGTCGTCATTTCGCGTCTCCTAAAGTCCCAAGACTTCCTCGATCTTTTGATCGAGTTCGGCCTGCTTGAAGGGGCGGCCCTGAATTTTGTTGAGTCCGATGGCGTCGACCAGGTATTTGGCGCGCAGCATCCAGCTAAGCTGGCCCATGTTGAGTTCGGGAACCAGTATTTTCTTGTAGCGATTCAAAACTTCGCCCAGATTTTCCGGAAACGGGTTCAGGTTGCGAAGGTGAAGGTGGCCAATCTTGCGGCCCTTGCTGCGCTGGGCATTCACGGCTTGCGTGATAGAGCCGTAGGTCGAACCCCACGACACGATCAACAAATCGCCTTCGGCATCGCCTGCAGGCACGGCCGGAGGCACATCCTGCGTAATGGCCTGAATCTTCGCAGCGCGGATGCGCACCATATTCTCGTGATTCAACGGCTCGTAGTTGATGTTGCCGGTAACGTCCTGTTTTTCAAGGCCGCCGATGCGATGCTCGAGGCCGGGCGTTCCTGGAATTGCCCAGGGACGCGCCAGCGTATCGGGGTCGCGCTTGTAGGGAAGATACGTTGCCGGATCGCTCGCGTAGTGCACAGGAATTGCCGGGAGTTCATCAACACTCGGGATCTGCCATGGTTCCGCCCCGTTTGCCAGATATCCATCGGAGAGCACGATGACCGGCACCATGTATTTCAGGGCGATGCGGCTGGCCTCGACAGCTACCCAGAAGCAATCGCCGGGAGTGGCAGCGGCTAGCACGGGGATGGGCGCTTCGGAGTTGCGGCCAAACATGGCCTGCAACAGATCGGCTTGCTCAGTTTTGGTCGGCAAACCGGTGGAAGGGCCGCCGCGTTGCACGTCGACAATCACTAATGGGAGTTCCGTCATCACCGCAAGGCCGAGCGCTTCGGTCTTCAGTGCCATTCCCGGGCCCGACGTCGTAGTTAAAGCCAGGGCACCGGCGTATGATGCCCCGATGGAAGAGGTGATGGCGGCGATTTCGTCTTCGGCCTGAAAGGTCAGGACCCCGAAATCCTTATATTGCGAAAGTTCATGCAAAATGTCCGAAGCGGGCGTGATGGGATAGCTGCCCAGGAACAATTTGATTCCGGCTTTGGCGGAAGCGGCCACAAAACCCAAAGCGAGAGCCTGATTCCCGCTGATATTGCGATACACCCCGGGAGTCAGTTGCGCGGGCGGAATTTCGTAACTGATTTGAAATGCCTCGGTGGCTTCGCAATAGGAGTAGCCGGCCTTCATCGCCAGGGCGTTGGCCTCGGCGAGCAGCGGCTTCTTCTTGAACTTGGTTTCGATCCAGCGGACAGTGGGCGCCATCGACCGGTTGTAAAGCCAGTAGCACATGCCCAGCGCAAAAAAGTTCTTGCAGCGGTCCATGGCCTTCGCGTCCAGGCCCAAATGCTGCAGCGAGGCACGCGTCAGGCGCTCAAGTTCTACCGGGAATACGCGAAACTTGTCGAGCGAGTGATCTTCCAGCGGATTTGTGGTCAGTCGAGCCTTGCGAAGGTCGCCTTCCAGAAAGGCGTCGGAATTGACAATGAGAATTCCGTTCGGCTTCAGGTCTGCTACATTGACCTTCAGCGCAGCCGGGTTCATGGCGATCAGCACGTCGACCGAGTCTCCGGGCGTATGGATTTCATTGGAAGAAAAATTGATCTGGTAGCCGCTGACACCGGGTTCCGTGCCTGCCGGGGCGCGGATTTCTGCGGGGTAGTCCGGGAAAGTGGCGATGTCGTTGCCATAGAGGGCAACGGTATTGGTGAACTGGCTGCCGGTAATCTGCATGCCATCGCCGGAATCTCCAGCGAAGCGAATCACGGCTTGATCGATAATCTCGCGCTTAACCTTACCCGCAGGTGCATCCGTAAGTGTGGACATTGTGGTGCCTGACCCCCGTCATAGGAAACTATTCCAGCTTCAGGAGTTACGGCCGGTCGAGAGAAGCTGCTCTAGGTGCAATTAACCGGAGCGACGGCCGGGCCGCTCAGATGCCGGCAGCCTAAAGAATAGCATAAGCGCAAAGAAGGAGAGTGACGCAGCGCACGGCGCGAGCATCGGTTCTAGCACTAAGCACTCCGCCTGTGCTATTTCGAGCTAGATTCAGCCTAATGCGCTCAAACTAAACGACAAAGCGCATGAACCCTCGGGGAGGGTCCTAGATTCCGCTGATGGTCATTATCCGAACCTGGAGTTTGCTTCAGCTGCTTCAAGCTCTACGGACGGGCTTCGTACACGATGTTGAAAGGCGTTTCGGTGGCTCGCCGGAACCGACTGAATCCTGCCGATGAGATGACCTGGCGTATGCGGGCTTCGCCCGATTGCGCGCCAAGGCAAAGTCCCACTTCCTGCGAACGCGAACAGGGCGTGCATAGCAGCGTCGAAAATGAGTAGTACACCCGGCCCACCGGATTCAGATTGTCCTTCAATTCATCATTTGCGAATGGTTCGACGATCATCCAGGTGCCGTCTTTACGCAAGGATTGGTGGACGTGCTTGGCCGCTCCAACCGGATCGCCCATGTCGTGCAGGCAGTCGAACACCGCCACGAAATCGTAGTCTCTGCCGGGGAATTCCTTGGCCTTGGCCACTTCGAACGTGACCCGGTCAGACACACCTTCCCGTTTGGCGCTTTCACGCGCCCCTTCGATCGATTTGTCGTGATAGTCAAATCCGAAAAATTTGGAATTGGGGAACGCTTTGGCCATCAGTATGGTGGATGCGCCCTTGCCGCAGCCAACATCCGCCACGCGTGCCCCCGCTTCGAGTTTTGATTTCACATCATGGAGTACCGGGATCCAAGAGCTAACAAGATTTGCCGCATAACCTGGGCGGAAAAACTTTTCGCAGCCGTGGAACACACCGTCATCGTGCTCGTGCCAGCCCATTCCGGCGCCACTGCGAAATGATTCCGCGATCCGCGGTACCGCCCCCAATGCTCCTAACGCCAATTGAAACGCTCCCGGTAGATAGGCCGGGCTGTCGTCATTCGCAAGGGTAAACGCTTGTTCCTCGGTCAGACTGAATTGGTGCGACTTCTCGTCATAGGTGACGTATCCGCCGGCCGCTTGCGAGGACAGCCATTCACGCAAGTACCGTTCGTCGGTTTGCGTCTTGGCAGCGAGTTCTGCTGACGTCATCGGCCCTGTCGCAAGTGCCTTGTACAAACCCAGCTTCTCGCCGATTACAACCATTCCCGTGTGTACGGCAGCGCCCAGATCTCCGACGAATTTTCCAAGAAACGAGTTCAGTTTGTCAGTGTCGACGGCCATGTCAGCTCCCTTCGCCAAAGTGCGCAGAATCGGCCTTGTACACCCGGCCTGCCTGTGCATATTCGCAATAAAAGATTGGCTCCCCAGAATTCGCGAGAGAAACTAGCGCCGGGCGCTCTCCACTCGCGGTACCATGACGAGGGATTATGCGACTGCCGGGCCAAGCTGTCAATGGTGTGGAATCCCATGGTGTGGAATCCCAGAATTGCTTCGTTTGCGGCATTTTGTCGATGTTTTGGGGGTTAGCCACCGCAGATGTGACTGCGTCCTGAAATAGGTACAATGCAGCGAACGCTACCGGAAAGGTGGAACTGTTTCGTGAAAATCGCCGTTGCTGCACTCTTTCTGATTTATTCGACCGTCGCATGGGGGCAATCCACTTCGTTGAACGATGTAGGCGAGGTGGATTTCGCAAACTCCGGATCTCCCGCGGCGCAGGCAGATTTTCTCCGCGGGCTGGCCCAACTTCACAACTTTGAATACGAGGATGCCGCTGTACACTTTCAGGAAGCGCAGAAAATTGATCCTGGTTTTACGATGGCCTACTGGGGCGAGGCCATGACGAAAAATCACGGCATCTGGCATGAGCAAGATCTTTCAGCAGCACGCAAAGTGCTTTCCAATCTCGGCGAAACCCCAGAATCGCGACGAGCAAAAGCTCCGACGAAGAGGGAGCAGGACTATCTCGGCTGCATCGAAATTCTTTATGGCGAAGGTTCCAAGGACGAGCGAGATCAGAAATATATGGCTGCAATGGGGCGCCTATATCAGCAAAATCCGGAGGACATCGACGCAGCGGCATTTTACGCACTCTCGATTTTGAGCAGCGCCGAACAGGGCCGCGACTTCGCTACTTACATGCGAGCCGCCGCCGTGTTGGAAGAAGTGTTTCCCAAACATGCAAGACATCCGGGGGTTGTCCACTACCTCATTCATAGTTACGACGATCCCATTCACGCGCCGTTGGGATTGCGTCCTGCACGCATCTATTCCCAGATTGCGCCAGAAGCAGGTCATGCCCAGCATATGACTTCGCACATTTTTCTGGCCATGGGCATGTGGGAAGATGTTGTGAAAGCAAATGAAACGGCGATGACTGTCGTCAATCGCCGTCGGGAGGCTGTTGGACGGACTCCGCGCTTTTGCGGTCACTACAATGAATGGTTGGAATACGGTTATTTGCAGTTAGGCCGCGTTGCGGATGCCCGGCGTGTCCTTGAAGGGTGTCGGCAGGAAGCAGAAAACCAGGCCTCCGATCTAGCTAAATCGCCGAAAGTCAACAGCAACCCCAACCCCAACACAAGTTCCATCGATTCCTATGCGGGGATGCGTGCCCATTTCCTGATCAACTCCGAACTCTGGCAGGATGAACTCGCCCGCCGGAGTTCCCTCTCGGGAGATTTTCCATTGGCGCAGCTCACATTTGATTATACGGACGCGTTGGTGGCGTACTACACATCTCAGCCGACTGTTGCACGCCAAGCGCTTTTACGCTCGGAACTGGATGCGAAGCTGTCCCTTGCCTTACTCGACCAACGAAAGGTGGACGATCCGGGCACCCGTGGCGATATTGCTGTCTTGGTTGACCAATTGCGGGCATTACTCATGTCGCCAAAACCGGACGCAGCGGAAAAAATCATGGCACTTCAAGAAGTCGCGGCAAAAGAGGTTGCCCTTCCCCTGGAATTTGGTCCTCCATCTATCTATAAACCCACGCACGAAATTCTCGGTGAACTCTATCTACACGCGAAACAACCCATCGCTGCCCAGAAAGCATTTGAAGTGGATCTGGCCCGTGCTCCTGGTCGACGGCTTGGTTTGCAAGGATTGACAGAATCGCAGAGGCAAATTCCTCGCAGCACCACGACCGAGGCAAACCCTGATACCGGCAGCGAACACGTCCACCACTAGAATCGGATACCCAGTGCGCGAGGCAGCGGAGAAACTATTCCAGGATTTTTCCAACGAGCCATAGATGACCAAAGGGATCTACCACTGCTCCCTGAAGCATGCGGCTGATCGGCTTAGGTCCTGTCGTTTCGTGATGGTGCTCCAACACCGGGCTGTGTTCCGTCGCTCCTGCGGCTAAGGCGCGTCTATGTACGCGGACAGGATCGTCTACGAACAGTTCGATTCTTACCGTCGTGAAACCCGCGGAATTGGGTGACCGCGTGCCGTACAGAGGCGCTTCGTGGGCCAGAAAAAACTGCGCGCCACCTATCGCGAGGCCGGCGACGACCTGCCCTCCATCGAGGTGCCACAGAATCTCCGCGTCGAACGCGGACTTGTAGAAGCCTATCGCGGCATTTCCGTCGTTCACAGCCAACATCGGGGAGATTTGAGTTGTCATCACGCGCTCCGTATCTCAGGGTAGCAATAGGCTGAAGGAAAGATTCTCCAAAAACAAGCCACGGGTGCGCTCCGGGTAGAACGAATCAATTTTGATCCTTCGTGTCCGCAGATCAGGGGGAGTTTTTTCTTTCCATCACAGCAGTGGAAACACTGGCATCGTTTCGTCCTGCGATTCTGGAAACAAAATGGCAAAGTCCGCAGCTGTATTTGTGCCTCTCCAGGTGCGAATAGGCTTTGGCGTAATCTGCCTGCAAGCCCAAAAGTTCGTCTCCGGCTTCCTTGCCCGTCGCCTGAGAATCGGTGATTTCTTCACGGCGATTTCGCCACCTCTCGAGCGCCTTCACGCACGCGGAAAGGAGTTGTTCATATTCCGTGCAAATTGCGGTCTCATAAGAAAGCTGACTGACCATGAGTACCTCCCACCTCAGGCAAAGAGCATGGCGCTGACCAGACCAGTTAAGTGACACGCGCGTAGGAAGTTACGGTCGCAAGATGGATTTCTGAACGAAGGCGTAGTAGGAAAGATCGCGCCGGTGACGGGTGTTTTTCTGTAATTCTTACAAATCAGGAACACGCTTTGGTCTGCCGCCATTGGCTTCTTTCCATTTCAAAAAGCAATTTATCAATGAATTTAGCCAGAGACCCTACTGCCCCCCTTGTATGGCTAGAGCCCGCGGCGAAGCGCAATATCAATTTGGTTGTTCGCTCGGAGCACTCGAAGGCGCAGAGCAAGGAGGTCTTCCGTTCATGACCCTGTTGCAAGTCGTCATGGTTTTGATTGTTGTTGGTGTCTTACTGTGGCTGGTGAATCGCTTTATCCCGATGCAAGGCACGATTAAATCCATTTTGAACGGTGTGGTGGTAATTGCCGTAGTGCTGTGGCTTTTGAATGTATTTGGGCTATTCAGTTCGTTTGCCCACATTCGTGTAGGACCCTAGTTGCTCGCGGCAAAACAAAAGAAAAGGGCGGCCAGGTGAAGCGCCGCCCTCAAATGATAAAGAGTATTGGTCGTCAGTTTGCCGTCGGAAATTACTACTGTTTTTCGTAAACCTGCACATCGTGGGCTTTCACCCCGGCTGCGTTGGTACCATGCGTCTCGACGGTAGTAACCGTTCCATCCTTCGAAACGGTCACTTTCGATGTGCCAATGACTTTGCCGCCCTTCTTAAGTGTGGCTTCAAAAGAGTTGTTGTCTTTGCGCTTTGCCGAAATGGTGTCTGCACCCGCCGGCATCGAACCCATGATCGGATTATCTTTGCCATCAAAGTTTACCGAGAAACCGTAGGAGACTGGTTTCCCGTCAGCGCCTACACCTTCAAAGGAGTATTTCACTCCATCGCCCTGCGCAACAACCGTTCGCGTCATGCTTTTTGGTGCTGGTCCAGGGTCAAACTTGGATTTCGCAGTGTTCAACTTCCAGGTGCCCACTAGCGGATTACCTTGAGCATAGAGAGATGAACCGCCAGCGACAGCCAGTACTGCGACTGCAATCAACATGAAAACACGCTTCATTTGTGACCCTCCTTAGGTCCTATCCTTTGAAAAGATGCCTGATTGTCTTTATCTGCTTCCAGAAATGAACAGTGGAACCTGAACCGAACTTGCTGAACAGTATGACTTCTCGTTGTGCAAGTCAATAATATTCAATTGCGGGAACAAATTATGAGCGGGAGGATTCCGCGGCAGCGGCGGCCTGCAGGAATCGCGAACGGTAGTACAGCAGGATGACAAGAAGTAGCAAGCCTGGAATCAGCGAAAAGAGCATGAAAAAGCGATTGCTTACTATCTGGGTTATATTTCCTTGCGCTTCGGTGATGTGCATATCAGCTAGCACTTCCTGCATGTTTTGTACGTAATTGCCGCGGAGGAGCGTCACGGCTCCACTGACCATCCAAAAGACATACTGACCCACGGCTAACGGATAGCTCCAACGCTTGAGCCTGAGAAGCCCGATAGCCGCTGCCAGATAGAGCACCGTCGAGGCGGCATAGAGGAACGCGCCCAATTCTCCGTGCTGCCGTTGCCCGAACAAGATTACGGAAATGGGAAGGTGCATGAGCGGCGCCATGAACATTCCCGTCACAGAAAACAGCATCAGTCCCGCGACGATCGCTACAGGGAGTGGACAGCGTGGTTTCACGGCAACCTCCGGACTGGTCAAAACCGTACTCCCTTTAAATAGTGATTTGGTCTCCTTCTGATTGAACAACGCAAGCCACCATGCACCGATCAAAATGGGCAGGCCGTAAATAACTGCAATCATTAATTTCACAGTACCGATGTTAATGCTTTGCCCCGTCGCAGGCAGCGGAGGGAAGGGAAGAACCAAAAGGCCGATTAGCACAAGCGAGCAAAACAACACCGTGAATCCAGCCCAAATAAGCGCCGAAATGCGCGCCCAGTTCCTCAATCGGAGTAAACCGATACCGGTGAACACTCCGAGAACACACACGGCAAACGTGAATACCATCCCCGTTGCTACCGCAGCAAACGCAAAAGGAGGAGCGCCAGTCACGTCCATACCACCCGGCGCCAGGTAAAGACCCATCAAGCCAAGGCCCAGGCACAACATCATGAACAGACTGCCAAGCATGGCGAGAATTGCGGCAATGATGACGGCGGCTGAAGGCTTTGCTGAGTCCATAGGTAGCTGTATATCATCTGGCGCAACAGACAACCAGCAGCGAGCATGCGCGGCTTACTTTGTCACCGCATTCGCGGCGGTAGCCGCCAGGATGAAAGCAGTCACGGTATCAACCACGTATTCTTGTTCGTACCAAAGGAACGGCCACGCGTCCTCGAGCTCCGGGAAATTAGGCTGAAGAATCGTCACGCCCGGTATCATACCGCCGGGGATAAACGTGTAATCGGCGCGATTATTTCCATACCCAATCAACTTCGATTCCGTGCCCACTCCGGAAACGTAGGAAATATTTGATACCGGGTGCGTGCCAAGCACGTAATCGAGACCGCAAAGCGTGTACTCCGTCCCAATGATGTCCGGAAACGCTGCGTGCAGGAAATACATCTCAATTGCGAATCCCGCTGCCTGTCCGGATCCGCCCCAGGTCCCCGTAGCAATTGGCACGCGGTATGGATTCTTGGCAAGGTCGCTATCGACTTTGGTTTTGTATTTAAGAACCGCCGATGCGAGTGCGTTCTTGTATTCCGCATCCATCCAAGGAATCGCACGAACCGCGACCCAGCCTAGAGAATGGAAACGCTCTTCGATTGTGGGAAGTAACTCTTTCAAGCGTTTACGGTAAATCGCTCCGCCGCTTGTGGCCAGCAAAAGTTCCACGGCGACTTTGGTCTCCTCATCAGGCAAATCACCGCCCGTAGTGTTGAAAGAATGAAACAAAACGGGCGCATGTTTATGCTCTTCGTCCCACACTTGAACTGCAGTTTCCAGGCATTCTGTCGCCATAGTCTCGTCATAACCACGAAGCACGCGGCTGGCAGCAGCCAGTGCCGAAGCGGCTTCATAATTCAGAGGAGTAATATGCGTGGTGAATGCCCAGCGATCATCCGGCACTCCCGAGTAGTCCCCATCCTTCTCGAGCGGGCCAAGTCGCGACGAGTAGATTCGTCCGTCGGTTTTGGACGCCGCATCGCCCAGATGCGTGTATTCCTCCAATGTCGGCTCGATGATTCCGGGTATGGCGTGGCCGAAAACCTTATACTCCGCCAGTAACAGGATTGCGCCATGCTGAATTTGCTGCAATACGTCAGGAACGCCATCGGGCTTATGGATTTGAACGTATCGCGCCTTTTCATCGATGGAGGTGTCGTCACCGGAAATTCCGAAAACTTCCCTGCAGAGTGTAAGGTCGATAATCACGCGTGTATGCGTTTGCGTTCGTAGATCGAAGTCTCCCGCGTCAAACCATCCGCCGACATTTAATCCAGGAATGTGCTCGCCGGGAGCAAACGGTGAATCCGTGTTCGCGCCCATGGCATATCCGTCAAAATGCGTGTAATTCGGTGGAGCCTGACGGGCGTCGTCCATGTGCGAAGCAGCGTGCCAGATCCGATAGCCTTCCCGTACCTTGACGTGATCCATCTGTTCGGCAAGGTATACATCCATGGAAGGCCGCCAGATCGTTTCATACAGATTTGGCGCGATTCGGAAAGCTCCATTCAGATGGCCCGCATACTCGATGGCATAGATTCCCGGTTGCTGCACTGCCGAAAAATCAAAGCGTGCATATTGATAGCGCAACCATCTGCCCCACGGCTTAACCTCGCCTTTGAATGCCTCGCGGTACTCGCCATCGGGAGTCAGCCGCAGCACGCGCGCCGTTTTTGGGGCGTCAAAAAGCGGATCGAGTTCTAGCACGGCCACCTTGCTTCGCTCGGGTGTATAGCCAACCTGGTTGTAGGCCACTACCGGCGGACGCCTCCAGCCAGAAACAACATTCGGTCGAACCTGCCAGACCACCACGTCTTTGGTCTTGCCCGCGGGAATCAGGCTGCGCACCACAAACCAACCGTTTTGCGCCTTGTTCCTTCCGTCAAATAGCATCAGCGGGACATCATCGGAAACAATGCTGACACGTGACAGCGGCGCTTCCGGTGCGAACACGATATGGTGTCCTGTTGCAAGAGGGGCCGGTTGCGCGGTGCCATCGGCTTCCTGTTTCATTGGGCCGTCCGGATGTCGGGGAAAAATGCCCGGCGCATCGTCCATCAGGTAAGACTTTCCGAAATAGGTGGACGGCAGGAACTCGAGGTTGAATCCTGCTTTACCCGCAAGTGCCGCCGGCAATGGCTGATCCAAATCGACAGCCACGCGAAACCCGTCTGCTTCCGGTCGTATGTTGACGTGATAGCTCAAATCGCGGCCCGGATAAGTGCAATAGGCGCTCAATTCGTTTTCGGCGGGTCCGCGCTTGCGCTCTTTAAACTGAGGAATGGGATCCCACTGTTCAGGCGTTGGCGACAATCGCACGTCTCCATTCGTGGCGATGCGCTGTTCGTGCAGGATAATTTCTACGCCGCTCATCTTCTGGTCGCCAAACACACTGTGATACGCGTTGTGGAATAGCAACACGGTCAGCCCAGGCTCTTCGAGGGTGTCTTGTGGGCTCCATCTGAGGTCCGAACCGTACAGCGAAAAAAGCGGCATGAGAACTACCAGAATTACCAGGCCGGTTCTGCCAAATTTGGATTTAGTTTCCATGTGTCCCTTTGGAGATGTGGCCAGCGCTAGAGCGTGCGCACACATCCGCATTGTTTTAACACACACCGGTTCCTGTCGTTTGTGATTATGAACCTTTATCTGGTGTGGAAATTCCAGAATGTTTCTGGCTACGGGTTGGGTGAATCCACGGGCGGGAATGGAGTTGCGCGTTCAAATTGCGCAATGATATGGCGCCGTGTGAATAACAGCAGCCACCACGCTCCGAACGGGAAAGTAAAGATCACGAACGAAACCGCGAGCAGCTGCCGGAAGGATTCTTCAGAGGACACAAAGTTTTCCGAAATCACAAAGGTCTCGTAGGGGCGGAAAGCAATCACAGCAGAGGAAAATGCCAGGGCGATAGCGGCCCAAAAAAGAGCCCCACGCCGGGCCCAGGGCCGCAGCTGGAACAGCCCGATGCTGATCCTTAATCCGAATCCGATCAGAAAAGGCGGCACCAAAGCGATGGCAAAGAAGGCTAAGGGATGCGACTCATAAGCACGCCGCCCGTCGTTGTCTCTCGGGAGTCCCAGCATGCCGAGAAAAAACCAGCCCCACACAATCAGGGCAGAGATGCTGCCAAGAATTCCAAGTCCTGCGGCAGCCGTAACGCCGGCAGATCGGAATTTCTCGATCTGTTTTTGCGAGACAACTTCGTCCATGGTTAGTCCAAGTAGCGCTTTCCGATAAGAGCATAGTGAGCGGGGGAAGAGTAGAGTACGGTCCGGTTGCGCGTAGCGAAAAGAGTACTTGACGTTCGCTTTCTTTTCGCCTACAGTTTTTGGGTAAGTGGAAATTCGCGGAGGCTGCCATGGCCCTTACAAAACGCCAAAAAGAAGTGCTCGATTTCCTGGTTTCTTTTGAAACACGGCACGGCTATGCGCCCAGCTTTGAAGAAATTGGCAAGGGCCTGAAACTGACCTCGCTCGCCACCGTTCACAAGCACATCAGCACACTGGAAAAGAAAGGTTTCATACGCCGTGGCTATAACCAGAGTCGCTCCATCGAGATTGTTCAACTACCGAAGTCTGTGAAGGAACAAGTTATCGAGCGGCGCGTGCAGGAATTGCCGCTGGTGGGCAGAATTGCCGCTGGCCGTCCGCTCGAGGCCGTAGAAGAGCGCGAAACCATTTCCCTCGGAGATTTTGCGCGTGGAGGAAATTCCTTCGTTCTTCAGGTCAAGGGCAATTCCATGATCGAAGATCACATCATGGATGGTGATTTTGTCGTTTGTGAACAGACCCAGGTCGCCAACGCGGGAGATATTGTCGTGGCGCTTCTCGCAGGAGAAGAAGCTACACTGAAGCGTTTCTATCGCGAAGGTACAGGCAAAATCCGACTTCAGCCCGCGAATTCAGAGATGGCACCGATCCTGGTGCCTGCCAGCGATGTAAAAATTCAGGGCCGCGTTATCGGTGTTCTCCGGAAGTACTAATCCCGTTCATTGCGCCTTCCTTCCTTCGATTGCTTTCCGCCATCAGGCGCGTCATAGAATGTTCACTGCTCGCGCTGCTAGCAGAATCACAATGGACAAAGAAATCAGGGACTGCAGCATCATGCCGAGCTTCGCCCAACGGGAGAGCACGGCTGTGTCAGTGGGTGAAAACGCCGTACTGGTATTGAAGGAAAGAAAAAGATAATCCATAAAGTGCGGTGTCCAGGACTTGTCAATGTTGTGTTCCAACATTTGTGGAAACAAAAATGAACTGTTCAAACCGTCGTCTTTGTTGTCGCGGCCCATCGGGCCGCCCGCATCCAGTTTCCAATACCACAGCGCGAATACCAAAACGTTTGCGATCCACAGCATGCTAGCCGACCGCAACAAGTCTTTCGGCGCTTCGGCGTGTTTCGGTATGCCTTGGATCAGGAAGACCAACGATGCGATCATCGCCAGCGTGATCATCCCATTCGCCACGAGCGTCAGAATCTTCGCGACGTCGAACCGCTCGCGCCGGTGCGACACCGTAATGGCAATCAACAAAAGCGAAATGATTCCCAGTAGCCCCCAGCTTGGCCCCACAGACATCGGCTCCGGCATTGCCAGGTAGACTCCAGAGGCCGCCAACATGGCGATAAATGCCGGCCATCGCGGCTCCCGCGTAATCTTTTTGCCCATCACTTCACCTCACTTGCGTTTGCAGTCTAGTACACTTCGATGCAATCTCTCCGTGTGTTATCCCAGTAGTAGTATGCCTGCTGTCCGGAATCGTAGCTCACCAGAACTCTATTCTATGAATCGAAATTTAACATGAACGAATCAGTCCGGAGGTTTCAACTTCCGGCCCTAACCATCCCTCGCTCGCTTGCAATAATTTCAGTATCGACGCGCTTTCGTGAAACAATAGTTGACCTCACATATGCAAGGAGCTGGCCGAGACGTGAACAAGAATCGACCCATCCGCAAACTGCTGGCTGCCAATCGCAGCGAAATAGCCATACGCATCTTTCGGGCTGCCAACGAACTTGGGCTCCGGACCGTGGCGATCTATTCGCAAGAAGATCGCCTGGCACTGCATCGCTTCAAGGCGGATGAGGCTTATCAGGTTGGCGTCGGTAAAGGGCCGGTCGAAGCCTATTTGGACATTCCGGGAATCATCGCTGTCGCCAAGGAACACGAAGTCGATGCGATTCATCCGGGTTACGGTTTCCTTTCAGAGAATCCAGCCTTTGCTCGCGCTTGCGCAAAAGCCGGGCTCAAATTTGTCGGACCAACTCCGCAACTCCTGGAATTACTCGGAGACAAGACTGCCGCGCGACAATTGGCTATTGACGCCGGTGTACCCGTTTTGCCCGGGACGCAAAAGGCGGTCCGCTCGGCGGAGGAAGCACTCGGAATCGCCAGCGAAATTGGCTACCCCGTGATTGTAAAAGCCTCGATGGGTGGCGGTGGCCGCGGCATGCGCGTCGTGTACGATGCCGAACAGCTTGCCAGCCGCTTGGAAGAAGCTCAGGGTGAAGCCAAGTCCGCATTTGGCGACGCTTCCGTCTTCCTCGAGAAATACCTGCCTCGTGCGCGCCACATTGAAGTGCAAATCATCGGCGACGAGAATGGAAATCTCCTGCACCTCCACGAACGCGACTGTTCCGTGCAGCGACGCCACCAGAAGGTGGTCGAAGTTGCTCCCGCATTTAACCTATCGCAAAAGGTGCGCGCAGAACTTTGCGAAGCTGCAGTGCAGATCGCGCGAAAAGCGAATTACCGGAACGCCGGAACCGTGGAATTCTTGTATGACGTCGATTCCACCAAGTGGTATTTCATTGAAGTCAATCCACGCATCCAGGTAGAGCACACCGTAACAGAAATGGTCACCGGATTGGATCTCGTCCGCGCGCAGATACTGATTGCGCAGGGTGAAAAGCTGCATGGTGAACGGTTGGCTTTTCCCGAACAAGGCAAAGTGCCGCTCTACGGCGCTGCACTGCAATGCCGAGTTACTACGGAGGATCCTGCCAAGAATTTCGCTCCGGACTACGGGAAAATCTCTACGTATCGCTCGCCTGCAGGGTTCGGCATTCGCCTCGATGGCGGTACTGCCTACTCTGGCGCAGTGCTTGCCGCTTACTACGATTCATTGCTGGTCAAAGTAACGGCCTGGGGCCGCGATCTTACCGAAGCGTGCCAGCGCATGGACCGTTCATTGCGCGAATTCCGCATCCGCGGCGTGAAAACCAACATCCCCTTTCTTGAAAATGTTGTGAATCATCCACAATTCCGCGCTGGAGGAGTCACCACTTCCTTCCTTGATGATTCGCCGGAACTTTTTAGATTCAACAACCGAGCGGACCGCGCTACGAAACTTCTTTCCTATGTCGGCGACGTCATTCTGAATGGCAATCCGGAGGCAAAGGGAAAGCAAGTACCGGAAAGCTTTGAAAAGGCCGTGCTGCCTAAAGTCCCTGGAATCGAGCCGCCGGCAGGTTCTCGACAGTTGCTGCAGAAATGGGGTCCGAAGAAATTTGCAGCTTGGGCGCGCAAGGAAAAACGTCTATTACTAACAGACACGACGTTCCGCGACGCACACCAATCACTGATGGCCACCCGCGTGCGCACGCACGATCTGCTGGCTACTGCCGATGCTGTCGCCCAGCGTCTGCCTAATCTGTTTAGCATGGAAATGTGGGGCGGCGCCACGTTCGACACCTCGCTGCGCTTCCTGCACGAAGATCCTTGGCAGCGATTGCGCGAACTTCGCAAACGTATCCCCAACATTTGTTTTCAGATGCTGTTGCGTGGCGCGAACGCCGTCGGCTACACATCGTACCCCGACAACGTAATCTTCGATTTCGTCCGTGAATCCTCCGAACAGGGAATCGACATTTTCCGGGTTTTCGATTCGCTCAACTCCATCGAAAATATGCGCGTCTCGATTGACGCCGTCCTGGAGACCGCGGCAGTCTGCGAACCGGCCATCTGCTACACCGGCGATATCCTCGACAAAGGCCGTCCGAAATATTCGCTGAAATATTACGTCCAGATGGCCAAGCAGCTCGAAAAGCTTGGCGCGCATTTTCTGGCCATTAAAGATATGGCAGGGCTTTGTAAGCCATACGCTGCGTTCACGCTGGTAAAGGCTCTGCGCGAAGAAGTCGGGATCCCCGTTCATTTCCACACCCATGACACTAGCGGCATTAACACGGCTTCGCTGTTGAAAGCTGCCGAGGCGGGCGTAGACGTTGCTGATGCGGCAATCGCAGCAATGAGCGGCGGTACCAGCCAACCCAATCTAAACTCCGCTGTCGAAGCGTTGCGAAATACGCCGCGTGATACCAAACTCGACATGGCCGCGCTGAATGAATGCTCCGACTATTGGGAAACCGTCCGTAGCTACTATCTCCCGTTCGACTCCGGGCCGAAGGCAGGTTCTGCGCGTTTATACGAGCACGAAATCCCCGGCGGCCAGTTCACGAATTTGCGTGAGCAGGCTGTGTCCATGGGCCTGGGGCATCGCTGGCGCGAAGTGGAAAAAACCTACAGAGAAGTGAACCAACTCTGCGGCGACATCGTAAAGGTAACGCCATCCAGCAAGGTCATCGGTGACCTGACTCTCTTTCTCCTCGCCAACGAAATGAAGCCGGGAGACTTGCTTCTGCTTGATGAGCATCACGATGTCTCTTTGCCGAACTCGGTGGTCGAGATGTTTTCTGG
This sequence comes from Candidatus Acidiferrales bacterium, assembly GCA_963741165.1. Taxonomy (GTDB): domain Bacteria; phylum Acidobacteriota; class Terriglobia; order Acidiferrales; family UBA7541; genus Acidiferrum. The sequence goes on from CAVUHB010000013.1 coordinate 712,801, forward strand.
AGCGCTTGGCGTACCTCCAGGTGGCTGGCCCAAAAAATTGCAGCGCATCATATTGCGAGGCCAGGCACCACTGAAAGGCAGGCCCAGTGCCAGTCTGAGACCCGTTGATTGGGACGAGGAACGCGGGCAAATTGAGAAAAAGACCGGACACCCTGTTCGGCGCGACGCGATGCTGAGCTACCTGCTCTACCCCGAAGTGTTTCTGAAGTTTGACAAGTTCCGCCAAACCTATGCCGATGTGAGTGTTCTGCCAACGCCTGCGTTTTTCTATGGCTTGAAGCCCGCGGAAGAGATCACCATCGAAATCGAACCCGGCAAAACGATGATCGTGAAGTTTCTCACTGTTGGCGAAGCCCATCCCGACGGCACGCGAACGCTGTTCTTTGAGTTAAACGGCCAGCCGCGTGAAGTCACGGTGCGCGACCGTGCCCTCCGCGTCGTCGAACGCAGCCACCCTAAGGTAAATCCCGAAGATCCGGGCCACGTGGGCGCACCTACGGCCGGATTGGTCAGCAGCATCGCCGTGCAGGTTAATCATCCGGTCGAACGCGGTGCTAAACTGCTCACCCTTGAAGCCATGAAGATGCAATCTAACATCTATGCGCCGATTACCGGGCGCGTCACAAAATTGCTCGTGACGCCGGGCCAGCACGTGGAAGCCAAAGATCTGTTGGTTGCGATTGCTCCGTGAGCGGACCGCATCTCATCAAGCATCAGCAATTTCCTTCGCGCTTTCTCCGTAATCAGCGCGACCTCATCATTTATCTTCCGCCCGGATACCACGCCCAGCCTCACAGGCAGTACCCGGTGCTGTACCTACACGACGGGCAAAATTTATTTGATGGCGCCACTTCCTTTATTCCCGGTATGGACTGGCATGTCGGCCACACCGCCGACCATTGCATTCAGCAGGGCCTCGTCGAGCCGTTGATTATTGTCGGTATTTACAACGCCGGGAAACAGCGTCTACAGGAATACACGCCGACCCGCATGCCCCGGTTAGGAGGGGGGCGCGCCACGCGCTACGCACGCTTTCTGATCGAAGAGGTCGGCCCGTTTGTGCAATTCAACTATCGAATTATCGGCGGGATGGAAAACACCGGGATCGGAGGCTCTTCGCTCGGCGGGCTTGTCTCTCTTTTCCTCGGCCTTCGTATGCCATACCTGTTCGGCAAGATTGCCGCGCTCTCACCCTCCGTCTGGTGGAACCAGCGGGTCATTCTTCGGTTCGCGGATGCCGCACCAGTCGAACCACGACCCCGCGTCTGGCTCGACATCGGCACACGGGAAGGTGGCCGCATTGTCGAAGACGTGGAGCGTTTCCGCGACGTCCTTCTTAGGAAGGGATGGCGATGGGAGCAGGACCTGCATTACGAACGGGTGGTTGGCGCCGAACACAATGAAGCGGCGTGGGCCCAACGTGTCGGCCCCTTCCTGCAATTTCTGTTTCCTGCGCGCTGAACCCGGGTATAATCCGCGCAGTTCGCTCCGCCGCCGTGAAAGCGATGCACCGCGGCACACTTGGGGAGTGCGAATGTCTCCCAGCAGACCCATGACGATTCTCTGTATCAGCTCTTATGAAAAAGGGCAGGAATTTCTGCGCACCTGCAAGGAAATGGGTTGCACCGTTCTCTTTCTCACCGTCGAAAAACTGCGCAACGCGGATTGGCCGCGCGACTGCATCGATGAAATGTTTTTCATGCCCGACGAGATGCCCCTTGCTCAGCTCATTCCGGCAGTGAGCTACGCGGCGCGCCATCGCCACATCGATCGCATCGTCGCACTCGATGAGTTCGATCTGGAGAACGTAGCTGCCCTCCGCGAACACCTCCGCTTACCCGGTATGGGTCAAACCACGATGCGCCATTTTCGCGACAAGCTGGCTATGCGTGCCCGTGCGCGCGAGGCAGGCGTTCTCGTCCCCGAGTTCATGCACATCCTTAATTACGATGATTTGCGCGAATTTATGGCGCGCGTTCCCGGGCCCTGGCTCTTGAAACCGCGTTCACAGGCCTCCGGCATCGGCATGAAGAAAATCCAGGCCCAGGATGAACTATGGCCCTGGCTCGATCAACTTGGTGACCAACAATCGCACTATCTGCTGGAGCAATTTATTCCAGGCCGTGTCTTTCACGTTGACGGAATTGTCTCGGAGCGTCAGGTGCTTTTCGCTGAAGCCCACGCTTATGGCGCTCCGCCGCTGGACGTTTCGCATCATGGTGGCGTCTTTACTACGCGCACTATGCCGCGCGATTCCGCAGACGTCCTGGCGCTCAAGGATCTTCATCAGAAACTGGTGGCCGGGCTCGGCCTCGTTCGCGGAGTGACCCATACAGAATTTCTGAAAGCCAACGCCGACAGTCGCTTCTACTTCATTGAGATTGCCGCTCGTGTCGGCGGCGCCTACATTTCCAATGTCGTCGAAACTGCCACCGGCGTCAGCCTCTGGCGAGAGTGGGCGCATCTCGAAGTCGGTGCAGGAAAGCAGCCTTACCAATTGCCACCGGTCAGCCAGGATTACGCCGGAGTAATTCTTTCGCTGTCCAGGCAGGAAGAACCGGATACTTCCTCCTACGACGACCCGGAAATTGTCTATCGCTTGAAGAAGTATCATCACGCAGGCGTTGTTTTGAAAGCTGCCACAGCCGAGCGCATCGAAGACTTACTTTCTGCTTATGAGCAGCGCTTTGTCGCAGATTATCTTGCACGCGCTCCTGTCCCCGACAAGCCCACTTCTTGAGTCGGAAAGATTTCCACAGCCAGCGTCCCAAAGGACAGGGATCCACCTGTTCCTCAGTCTAGTTACTTTCTAGCACGCAGTTCCTATACATTATTTGCGAGGTGCTCCCCCGCGGACTATCTTTTGCTTACCCCGGGCCGGAAATCTGCGTGGGGTGTGCTGTCCCTTTGGAGGTCCGATGTGGGGTAACAAGAAGCCGGATACGCCTCAACCTGCGCAACCGGAATTAAAAACGGAAACAAAGAATTTGCCGAATAATCCGCCGCCGAAACCTTCTGCGGCTACCTGGGAGGGAACAACCGCAATGAGTACTGATGCGATGAGACCGTTAGGTGCGACCGCGGACCGCGCGACTGCGCGGCTGGGGCCGAGCCTGCACGTGAAAGGCGAAATCTCTGGTAACGAAGACCTGCTGATCGAAGGATCAGTTGAGGGCCTCGTGCAACTGGACGAGCGTAAATTGACCGTGGGTGCTACCGCCAAACTTACGGCCGATATCATTGCTCGCGAAGTGGTGGTCTACGGCAGCGTGAAAGGGAACCTTCGCGCCAAGGATCGCATTGAGATCAAGAAGGATGGATCTGTAAATGGCGACTTGACCACCGCACGCATCATGATCGAAGACGGAGCGTACTTCAAGGGCTCCATCGAGATCGACAAGTCTGCTGAAAAGGAGTCTGGCGCTTCTGCGTTTTCTCGGACCGCTTCTGCTCCAGCGGCTGCCGGCGTCGGTCCCAAGACGATCTAACAGTTCAATCCTAATTTCAATCTGCACGGCGCGAATCCTCACGGTCCGCGCCGTTTCTCTTTCTTTTGTACTCCAAGGCTCGCTCGTCGCGCCGTCATTGCCTTCCTACCATCGCGCGGATGTTTTCCTTCACAGGAAGTGGAGGAGGATTTCGGAGTGGGGCGGAAAGTGGGCAGGGCCCCGTCCTTTACGAATCCGTTGCGTCAGGCGGCTCTAGTCTCCCGGTTTCGATTTCCATTGCTCCTCAAATTGATTGTTCTGCGGATATTTCTATCGTTCTCACTGGTCTTCCTTCCTGCACTGCCTCGAATCCGTTGCCTCGCCGGATTTGCCGCGGGTGAACCTCACCGCCAGCCTATCGTCTATAGCCCTGCGGGCGACCCCTCGTTGGCCGCCGACGAACTCATGAAGCGCGTTGACGACCTGGTCACTATCTCTGGCGTCTTCCGCGGTTCCATCGATGCCTCCCGCAACAATCGTCTCTCTCTCCGGTTCACAAAAGCTCATCCTCACTACTCCGGTCGGTGAATCCGTATCGCTTGACGCAGCACTTGTTCGCCCAGTAACCAAAGTCCTCAAATCTTTTCTTCACTTTGTCCCATCCAATAAACAAGCGCCATTCCTTGCCGTTTCTGTCTTAAACTGTCTTGGAACGTCGGACTCCCCTAATGAAGGAGTAGTCAAGAAAGATCATGATCACTCGCAAACTTGGCGATTCAGAATTGAATATTACTCCTATCGGTTTTGGAGCTTGGGCCATCGGAGGAGCTGGCTGGGCCTACTCCTGGGGTGAACAAAACGATGCCGATTCCATTGCAGCGATCCACCGCGCGTTGGAACTCGGCGTAAATTGGATCGATACCGCCGCGGTTTACGGGTTGGGACATTCGGAAGAAGTTGTCGCACGCGCCCTGAAAAAGTGGCACGGTGCGAAGCCATATATTTTTTCCAAGTGCGTCTTGACGTGGGATAAGGTTGGACAGATCTCACCCTCTTTCTCCGACGCATCGATTCGCAAAGAGTGCGAGGACAGCCTGCGCCGTCTGCAGGTTTCCGCCATTGATCTTTACCAGATACACTGGCCGCCGCAAGACAACGGTCCGGGCCTGGAGGAAGCCTGGCGGACGCTCGCTGCCTTGCAGAAAGAGGGAAAGGTTCGCTGGATCGGTGTTTCCAATTTCGACGCTGCACAAATCAAGCGTGCGCAAAAGGTTGCTCCCGTCACTTCGCTGCAGCCCCCTTACTCCATCCTTCGCCGCCAGATTGAACAGGAAACTTTGCCCTATTGCGAGCAGCAGGGAATTGGCGTGATTGTCTATGCACCAATGTTTTCCGGGATGTTGACCGGAGCAATGACCCGCGAGCGTGCTACCGCTCTTCCGGCCGACGATTTTCGCAGTCGTAATCCGGAATACAAAGAGCCCAAGCTGTCTCAGAATCTCGCGCTCGTCGAGAAATTGAAGGAAATCGGCGCTCGGCACAATCGCAGCGCAGGCGAAGTCGCCATCTCCTGGACACTCCGTAAACCAGCCGTTACTGCCGCCATCGTAGGTTCGCGCAGTGCCAAGCAGGCCGAAGGAGTGATGGGCGCCCCTGAGTTCCGTTTATCAGAAACTGAAGTATCCGAAATCGAAGCTGCTTCCTCCGGCATTGCCAAAAAGGTCGCTTCGTAACCAAATTCGAAGTGGCTGCCCTTTTTCGAAATTAATGTGTTGCGCGGCTAGCGTCTGACGTGCCACTGCCTTTCCGCGATGTTGCAAAGAAAATGGGGCCGCGTCATTTTCATCTCAAGTAATTTGGCCAAAAAATTTCCGCCGAAATGATTCATTACGCCGTGACCAAGACCGCCCAGGTAGCAATTGCAGGGGCATTGCAGAATCGGTTGCCGGCAGCGGCGTTACCGTCAGCTCAGCTCTGATTGGCTCTCCCGCTTCCGACGGCGTGGGAACTTTTCCAGAGTGCATGGCACGCCAGCAAAACCCCAGCACCCCCGAAATTGAAAAACAGTTTTTTGCGACAGCCCGTCCCCGTTCACTCCACAAACGTTTCCAGACGTCCGAGGAAGTGGCCGCCGTCGCTCCCTTGGTGCCCAGCACCCAGGTCGCCACGGACCAATGGCCCGGCCGTCCCAGCGGATACCGGGTCATTCGCAGTATTTTCTAGTTTTTCGCTCCGCAATTAAGCGCGCAGGTGATCCGCACGCCAAGTCTGCACCATCTGCTTGATTGACTTGCGATCCGACACTTTATCGGTCAGTACTTTGCGTGCGAGCGAAGGAAGTTCGGCGTCACTGGCAAATCGAATGCCCACCAGTTGCTCTCGCGTGAATTCACCGATGCGCGGCTTGAGATCTTCCGGAAGCAACCTCTCGAGCCGCAGACGCTCTTCCAACCGGATAACTCGGTCCTGCACCGTAAGCGCGAACAATCTCGCGTAAATCATGAGCAGGAAGAGTGCCGCCGCGGTCAGCACCGCGATGAAGGTGTCAGCCGTAAAGTCTTTGTAACAGCGATTAATGGACCAGCCCAGATTAAGCAGCAGCACCGGCATGATAAAATAGTGAAATCCCGGTACCCATTTTGTGTGACTTTTAAAACTCTGTTGCTCGGCCATCGTTGCTCCTCCGTAGTCTCTCTACGCACCCGGTCAACCTGCCCCATGGTACAGTAACTACCTTTCCGCGCGCTTTATCTACTTTTTCTCGCTCCAGGAAATCTGGCGCACACTCTCAGAGTGCCAGTAAGGCGGATTCACACTCCGCCGGGAGAGCGCCATGTCCAATCTCAGTTTCGCCAGAATAATGTATGGCTCCAACGAAGACTCTGCAGTGTCGACTTGGATGCACTCCTCGTCTCTGCGGTTACCAGTTTTGGCTGCGCCCGCGCACTCCCCTGCGTCTGAGCAAAGCTGGATGCAAAAGCTTCTCTCCGTTGTTATGCCAAATCGCGAGAGCAACTCACGCGCCTCCTCAAAAAAATCTATTTGAGATCTGGGCACTTGCCGGTGCTGATCATTTCCCCAGTTCGGATTTGTAGATCTTTCCCTCTTTCATGACGAACTTGACGTCCTCAAGCTGCTTGACTTCCTTCAGCGGATCGCCGGGCACGGCAATTATGTCCGCAAACGCGGCTGTCGCCAGCACCCCGAGTTCTCCCTTGCTATCCAGCATTTCAGCCGCGCGTGAAGTTGCCGAGTGAATGGCATCCATCGGCGTCATTCCCAGATTCACTAGCCGAGCAAATTCCTGTGCCATCGGCTCTTGCCACGGGATCCCACCCATATCCGTGCCATACACAATCTTCAAGTGTGCTTTCAGCGCTTTCTTGAAACTCACTTCATGCAAAGCAGCCCTCGCACGATCGCGCTGGCCTTCCGGCGTGTTTTCCGGTGCCCAATCGTCGTAATACGGAGACAACGTCGGGCAATACCACGTGCCTTGCCGTGCCATTTGTTCGATCTGTGCGTCGCTTAACTCCAGACCGTGCTCGATCGAATCGCATCCGCCATCGAGCGCCCGCTGCAACCCGGTGCCACTATATGCGTGGCACGCCACTTGCTTGTTCCAGCCATGCGCTTCCTCGACAATCGCTTTTAATTCCTCCACCGTCAGTGTCGGCTGCGAGTAAAATTTCCCCTGCTTATCTACCCACGAGCGATGCGTCATGTATACTTTCAGCCAGTCTGCTCCGTGCTCCAGCTGCTCGCGCGCCGCTTTCCGCGCCTCCACTGGCCCGTCGATAATCTGCACGCCTTTTGGCATCGCCAATTCCGGTGCATAGCCTTCCAGGTTGTAGCCACCGCTCGTGGAGATTCCACGTGTGGCGCCAAATACATGTGGCCCCGGGATCGTGCCTTCCTCAATGGCTTGTTTTATTTCAACGTCGCCATAACCCGCGCCCTCCGTCTCTAAGTCGCGAATCGTGGTGAAACCCTGATCCAGTGCCCGCTTTGCCGCATACGTCGCGCGAGCCGCGCGCAGCGCAATTCCCGCTTTCAGAATGTTCGCGTCGTACCCACCCTTGGCGGGATCTTCTCCCCAAAGAAATAGATGGGTGTGTGCATCGATGAGTCCCGGCAAGACTGTGAATGTAGAAAGATCTACGATTTTGGCGTCCGCGGGGATGACAGAGGAACCATCGGCGATTTTCTCGATCCGTGTGCCACGAACAAAAATCAGTTGGTTTGTCTTGGGAGTTTCACTCTGGCCATCAATCAACCTGCCCGCCTTAAGCACTGTTAACCCGGTCGGTGCTGTCGATTGCCCCCAGCCTGTACCAGCACCTAGCGCCGTGGTGAACAACAGTCCCGCAATCCATTGCCAACGCATCCGTTTACCTCCTGCTGCCTGAACGTGCTGCATGAGTTTAGCCGAATGCTAGCAAGGAATGCTCTGTTTTCTAGAGGTGGCACTCGGCCGCATTCTTGGGATCGTCCTTGTAGCGGCTGCCTTCTGAGCCAGGCACGATACACAATCCATGACGGGCACATTCGCCTCGATCAGATTAGGTTGATCGACTTGGCATGCTTCAAAAGTTCATCTCGGAAATTCGGGTGGGCGATGTTGATCAATGACAGCGCTCGTTCCCTGGTGGATTTTCCGCGCAAATTCACGCAGCCATACTCCGTGACGATGTGCTCCACATCCATGCGCGTGTCGGTAGCCATCTGCACATGTGGCACGATGGAGGAAATCGTCCCGTTCTTCGCCGAAGACTTCAGCCCGATAAATGACTTACCGCCCTTGGAAAAAGACGCACCCTTCACGAAGTCGAACTGGCCGCCAGACCCGCTGTACTGGTGCCCGTTGATGAACTCCCCGTTCACCTGTCCGTATAAATCGATCTCGATCGCCGTGTTCACGCTGATCAGATTGTCATGTTGCGCGATGACGTGGATATCGTTCACGTAGCTCGATGCATAACTTTCCATCGATGGATTGTCGTTGATGAACTGATAGACGTCGTCATCTCCAATTGCAAACGTAAATACATGCTTCCGGGGATGAATCGTCTTCTTGCGCCCGTTGGCTACGCCGCTTCTCACCAACTGCACGAACGCATGGCTAAGGAGTTCGGAATGTATGCCCAGGTCCCTGCGATCTGAAAGTTGCATCGCCACCGCATTCGGCAAATTGCCAATTCCCAGTTGCAGTGTCGCGCCATCTGGAATCTGGTCGGCGATATATTTGCCGATGGTCATTGCGTCCGCGTCCGGCGACTTGTACGGGATCTGCACGAGCGGTACATGATTCTCGGTTACCGCATCCACCTCTGAGATATGCACCAGTGAATCGCCAAACACGCGTGGCATGTTGCGGTTCACCTCAACGACAACCCGATCGCTGTTCCGTACCGCAGTCGAAGCATAGTCATTGTTCGTTCCGAGGCTGAAATGCCCCGAGGCATCCATCGGAGATACGGTCACTACGAACGTGTTCACATGAATGCTTTCGGTTAGCGCCCGAGGAATATTGGAAAAGTTGATGGGCATGTAACTCAGGTACTTCCTTCCCTCAGAAATCCCCAGTTTCACCATCCTTCTGTCTGGATCGCCCATAAAGAAGCAGCGCGCATCCACCTTCGACAATACCTCCGGCGTAATCAGCGTTTCTTCGCTGTATTTCATCGAATGTTGATAATACAAATTCAGGTGTTTCAGGCTGCCTGCCAGGATGCGGTCTGCAACCGCGCGCGCCAGCCCTCCAGGCATGCCCACGGCCAGGGCGAGGCACAGCGTGCTGCCGTCTGCAATGCCTTCGACGGCTTTCGCCGCAGTGGTCAGTTTTGCTGAATATTCCTGCTGTGGTGTTTTGTATCCCATGGAATCCCCATTCATTGCACGGTAATGGTTGCTGCGGGGAGCGATGCCGCGGTATTTCCTTTCAAGGTTCCCCTACTAACAACCAGGATTGCAAGGGCCCACGACACGTCTTTTTGCCAGTTTGGGTAGTGGTCTAACGACAAGACCCCGGTACCTAAGTCCGGTGTAACCTTGGCCTCATGTCCGCAAGATTTCCGGGGTTCGCGGAGCGTTCCCACCCAAAATAGGGACAGACACCGCTGCTCGGCCGGTTGGTATGCGTATGACATTTCAGCCCTGGCAGCGTTTCGGACAATTTTGTCCGGAGCCGTTCCTGGTCGAACTAATCATGCTCGTTGGCCTAAATCCTGCTCCTACTACTGCCGTCTCCGCGACCGTCCCCCCTCGCGTGGCGCGCAACTCCATACTCTTTTGTGTCGCGGTAGCCGTAGTTTCACTTGTCGCCGCAGTCGCGCTTCCGAAAGGATTTGTTCTCGCGCTGATTGGTGACGGCCTTCAGATGGGACTGGTGGCCACAGCTTCTTATCTCTCGATTCGAAATGCCGCAAGAAGCCATTCCCACGTTCGCGGTTTCTGGCTCCTGGTTTCACTTGGTACCGCCATGTGGCTGCTCAGTCTTCTGCTCTGGTCAACCTATGAATTGTGGTTCCGTCGCGATGTACCAGACATTCCCATTGCCGACATTCTGCTTTTCGTGAAACTGGTGCCACTCACCGCAGCGATTGCATTGGAGCCGCACAAAACCAGCGATTCACGCTTCCGGGCTTTTGGCTTGTTGGATGTTTCCATCCTCATGCTGTACGCGCTATACCTCTACGCATTCTATGTCTATAGCTATCGCCTGCTTCCCAATGCCGTAGACGTTTACAATTTTCATTTCAACGTTGCCGACGCAATCGGCAACCAGATCTTCGCATTAATCGCCGCCATCGCCTTACTTCGCTCCCGCGGGCCCTGGCGTTCCCTCTACCGCTGGTATTTCCTCGCTGCTGCGGGATATTGCCTCGCCTCTGACATCAGTAACGTGGCCATCGACATGGGCCGATACTATAGCGGAAGCCTGTTCGACGTTCCTCTCTCGGTCTCTCTGGCCATGCTGGTCGCTTTCGTCTGGCAGGGCCGGTCGTACCTCAATTCACTTACTCAAGAACAGGAATCGACAGCTCCCGTCCAAAATTTACAGTCGCGGTTCAGCTTTATCTCTTCACATCTGGCCATGCTTTTCACTCTCTCCACTCCAGCCATCGGTCTGTGGTTGCTGACCCGTGGTTCAAGTGACTCTCAGATTTTCTCCTTTCGCCTGGCCATCACGCTTCTCACCATTTTCTTCTTGACCCTGCTGCTTTCCCTTAAGCAGCACCTGCTCACCACCAGCCTTATCGGTTTGCTCCAGCACCTTTCGGAAACCTACGCCAGCATCAATCGCTACAAAAATCAGCTGACGCAGAACGAAAAACTTGCCTCTCTAGGCCAGTCCGTAGCTCATGTCGCCAATCAGATCAAGAAGGCCATGTCTGTCATTCGAGAGCGCTCGCAGATTATGACTTCCCGCACTGACTCGGAATCCCGAATTCAATCCATGGCCGGGAAAATTGGCCAATACGCGCTTCGCACCGACGGCCTTGTTGAAAACATGCTTCGTTTCGCGCAGGAAACCCCACTCCAACTTGCAGCGCTGGACATCAAACCTTTGGTTGAAAGTACGCTGCAACTTGGTCGTACCTCAAAACTAGCCAACATCAAAGTTTCTGTAACGCAGAGTGGCGTTGTCCCTCAAGTACTGGGTGATTCCAGTCAATTGCTTCACGTCTTTCTCCAAATCATCACCAATGCTGTCGATGCGCTGGAAGAAACCAATGGCGGAACACTGGATATTTCCATCGTCTCTCTCAGCTCCCACGTCCGCGTTGAGTTTTCTGATTCCGGCGTTGGCATGAAGGAACCGGAGCACGTTTTCGAGCCTTTTTACACCACCAAACCAGTAGGGAAGGGAACTGGCCTTGGCTTGAGCACCTGCTACGGCATCATCCAAAAACATCTTGGAGAAATTTCCTGTCAAAATCGCATCAACGGTGGCGCGGTTTTCACCTTGCTCTTGCCCGTGGCTCCGGAATCTGCGCAGGCCCAGGGCGAGCATTCCCCCGTAATTGTCGAGGGTGCTCTATGACGCTTGCCCCGCGCCGAAGAATCTATCTTATTCTCGCGGTATCGGTTTTTCTCATCCACATTGCCGTTGCCGCCTGGGCCAAACCTTCGTTTGCCTTGACCATCTTTGGCGATTCCGTGCCGTGTGTACTTCTGGTTCTTGCTATTCTTTCTTGCGCCGAGAATTTTCACATTGACCGGGGCCTCCTTCCACTTTTCTGGAAGCTAACCGCCGCCGGGCTGTCCACCATGCTACTTTCTCAAGGCTATTGGGTCTACTACGACTCCCTACGGCGTTTTGGCACGCCCAGTCCTGTTGTCGGCGATTGCATGTTTCTTCTCGCCCACGTCTTCTTCATATTCGCATTGGCTCTGCGTCCGCATTCGGTTACTGCCGGCCGAGATCTGCGCATTCGCCGGCTGGACTTCGCCCTGCTCACCCTCTGGTGGTTCGCCCTTTACGGCTACTTCGCCCTGCCCTGGCAGGCGGTCACTAGAGATTTCTCCAGGTACAATCCGGCGTATTACTTCCTGGCTTTTGTACAGCACCTCGTACTGATCGCCGCGCTAGCCACCCTAGCCTTTCGGAAGCGCGGTACCTGGCGCGTCTTTTACTCACACTTTGTATTCGCCTTTATCCTGATTGGGGCCGGTAATCTCCTTCTCAGCGTATCCATCGATCGCGGCACGTATTACGCCGGCGGATTCTTCGACACGCCTTTCTTCCTCTCACTCCTCTGGTTCGTGATTGCCGGTTGTTACGGCGCTTCCTTGCAACCGGTGGAAGAGTCTCATCCGGGCCGCGAATTGAAGCAGAGCGTGTACACCGCACGCATCGCTATGCTCGCCGTACTCTCTTTGCCGCTTATTGCTTTGCTCGGTTTTTATTTACATCAGGTTCCCCCCGCCGTGGCCGCATTCCGCCTGCAGATTGTCTTTGGCGCCATGTTTTTTCTCGGAGCCTTGGCCTTCTGGAAGTTGAATCTTCTGGCGCGTGAGTTGGTTTATCTCGTCAACCTCACCCAGTCCTCCATTGAAAACCTTAAGGCAGTCCAGAGCCGCATCACACAATCGCAGAAATTTGCTGCCCTTGGCCGGCTTGCTGCAGGAGCCACTCACGAAATTAGCAACCCACTCACCGCCATTCTTGGATATTCGGAATTGCTTGCCGACATCCCATCGCTTTCTCCCGATGACCGCGCCAGCGCCCAGGAAATCCAGCAGCAGGTACATCGTGCTCAGGCAGCCGTCAACAGCCTCCGTAATTCACTACGAAATCCTTCCACACCGCCTCCACTTGCCATCGATCAAAAAACCGATGTCTGATCAAATTCTCGACTGGTAGCAAGCTATACGCTTGTCTCAATGGATTCCTAGACTTGTGTTCCACTTCGCTCTTCTACCTCTGCGAATCTACCACTGTGTGTTGCGAAAACTACCGATCCCCCACCTTCTGGTCGCCGCGTTGGCCAGCAACCTGGTACTCCTTGGCAACTCTGGATCTCCTTCCGCCGAGTTGTTCTCGCTGGCAAACCTCTCACACTACCTGTGTGCGTTTATCGTGCAGGATGCCCTCTGGCTGGCCGCAGTTGGTGTGGCCGTCCGTCATTTGCCTGCGATCTACTGATTTGGTTCGTGGAGCCTGCCCCCGTATTCTCGCTCTTGGTCATGCTGCTCGATCCGGGATTCTCTGCCTTTCCCGAGCAACTCTTCTACCCCGCGCTCCTGTTTCGCCGCTGGGAACCACGCTTCGGCAACGGGGGACGATCGCGGCGAGTGCTCGAGCGTTGGGCTTTGTCCACAACATCTTCGGGGTTTGACTCGCCCTGGGACGCTAGGTACTGGACGGCCTCCGCTTTGCCCTCGCCATCTAACATTTTTCGCAATCTCTCTTGCCGGTTTGCCTGGAGCAGTCCGTCTTCGGCAATCTCCTGTTCGCCTTTGGCTTGGGGAATCTTTTCTACCCCGGCTCAAGGTTCTGACCGTTCCACGGTTTATTCCTATGCCATTAATTCCTTTCCTCGAGTAAAATGTGCCGTAACGATTTTGCGCTTCCCGTCATCGATACTTTTAAAGCACTGGGCGCGTATACCTAGACGGAGACCTTCCCAAAGAAGGAGTTGCCGCCATTATGGCGACACCACCAAGAACTGTTAAGCCGGACCTGTCCTCATTGCGTATTACCGACACCAAGCGCAAAAGCACGAGCTCCGGCAAGCGCTTTTTATGGGCTGCTATCCCTATCATTCTTCTAGCTTTACTGGGTGCCGCCTCATTTGCCTTCCGCAACCGCAAACCGGAAGTGGAGGTCACGACGGCCGTCAAGCCTTCCAATGCACCCGCCGGGGTCCTTAACGCCAGCGGTTATATCACTCCGCGGCGCCGGGCCACTATTGCCGCTAAAATTACCGGTCGGGTGATCGGTGTTTATTTCGACGAAGGCACGCGCGTCAAAGAAGGCCAACTGCTCGCAAAACTCGACGATTCCGACACGCTCCGCGGGCTGGAATCTGCCAAGGCCGACCGCGAAGCCTCTCAGGCCGCCATTGAGGATTACGAAGTCCAATTACGAAACGCCGTGATCGAGCAGCGCCGCGCCGAGGAGCTCGTCAAGGGCGGCGTGCAAACCCAGCAGAATCTCGATGCCGCGCGCACCGCTGCCGACAGTCTTCGTGCCAAAATCACTCTCGCCAAACAGCAGGTTCTTGCCGCTGATTCACGCATCCGTGTTCAGCAGCAAATGGTGGATAATTGCGTTATCACTGCACCTTTCGCAGGGATAGCGGTTTCCAAAGACGCCCAGGTTGGTGAAATGGTCTCGCCCGTATCCGCGGGCGGCGGCTTCACCCGCACTGGTATTGCGACTATCGTCGACCTCCACTCCAACGAAGTGGAAGTAGATGTCGGAGAATCCTATATTGCCAAAGTCAAGCAGGATCAAGGCGTGAATGCTGTACTTGATGCGTATCCTGACGTAATTTTCCCTGGCAAAGTCCGCACCGTAATTCCTACGGCCGACCGCCAGAAGGCCACCGTAAAGGTTCGCATCTCGTTTACCGAAGACAATCACATCAAACTGCGCGATCCGGCCACCGACCCACGCATTCTTCCGGATATGGGCGTCAAGGTCACTTTCCTCGAGGATGAGGTAAAAGCCAAACCGATTGCGAACGAGAAAAAGAAGAGTGAGCCGGAAGTTGTGGCAATACTTCCGCAAAGCGCGATCCGCACCGAGGGATCCACGAAATACGTCTTCCTTGTCAAGGGAGGCATACTCGAGCGCCACGCGGTCACGCTAGGTGCCACTCGTGGTGCGGATGTCGAAATTCTTGCCGGTATTCAACCCGGCGCGTCAGTCTTGGTCAAAGGTCCAGAAGGTCTTAGCGACGGTCAAGCAGTCCAGCTAAAACAATAGGAGTGGAACAATGGTTAAAGTCGATGGCAGTGGTAGCGCAAAGAGCCTAATACAAGTTCGCGACCTCGACAAAACTTACAAGCGCGGGGGCGAGGAAATCCACGTGCTACAAGGCCTCAATCTCGACGTGGAATCCGGCGAGTTCATTGCCTTCATGGGCCCCAGCGGGTCCGGCAAGACCACCCTGCTGAATCTTCTCGGCGGACTGGACGTCCCCACCCGCGGCAGTATTACTGTCGCCGGAGACGAAGTCACCCACATGTCCGCCAGCTCCCTCACGCAGTGGCGCGCGCGTCACGTCGGCTTCATCTTTCAGATGTACAACCTCATTCCCGTGCTCAACGCCTTCCAGAACGTCGAACTCCCTCTGCTGCTCACCAAGCTTTCCAAGGCAGAGCGTCGCGCTCACGTGGAGACCGCTCTCTCCGTTGTCGGCCTCGCCGACCGCATGAATCACTATCCACGCCAGCTTTCTGGTGGACAGGAGCAGCGAGTTACCATTGCTCGCGCCATCGTCTCCGATCCCACCTTCCTCCTGTGCGACGAGCCCACGGGCGACCTCGACCGCAAGAGCGCCGGCGAGATTATGGCGCTGATCGAAGAACTCGTCGCTCATCACAACAAAACCGTACTGATGGTTACCCACGATCCTCTTGTTGCCGCCCGCGCCAACACTACTCTGCATCTCGACAAGGGTGTACTCGTTGAAGGAAAAATGTCGCAGGCCGCCCCCGCCGGGAGCTACGCATGAAATTCGCTCGCATCATTTTTGCCAATCTCTTGCGCAAGAAAGTTCGACTACTTCTCACCATCGGTTCCTTCGCCGTGGCATTGTTTCTGTTCGCTTTCCTCGCCGTGGTCAGTAATGCCTTCAACATGGGCGCGGAGGTGGCGTCCGCGGAACGCTTGGTGGTCATCAACCGTACCTCCATCATCAACACCATTCCGCTTTCCTATGCCGACAAGATCCAGCGCATCCCTGGCGTAAAAGCGGTTGCCCACAACAACTGGTTTGGCGGCGTCTATCAGGACGAAAAGAATTTCTTTCCCCAATTCGTGATCAATCCGGAAACGCAGCGCGTGGTTATGCCCGAACTCGTTGTACCGGACGACCAGTGGGCCGCGTTCCTCAAAGACCGCCAGGGTGCCATCGCCGGAGCCCGCACGGCGGAACGATTTCACTGGAAGATTGGCGACCGCATTCCCATCAAGACCACTCTTTACGGTGGCGGCTCGTGGGAATTCAATCTAGTTGGCATCTATCACGGTAAGCGCCCTATCGACGACGAGACACAATTCTGGTTCCAATGGGATTATTTCGAGGAAAAGATTCCACAGGCGATTAAAGGCCAAGTTGGCTGGTACGTCCTCCGGCTCGAAAGTCCGGACGACGCCGTTCGCGTTTCCAAAGCCATTGACGCGGAATTTGCCAACTCACCATACGAAACAAAAACGCAAAGCGAATCAGCCTTTGCCGCCAGTTGGGTCAAACAATTTGGAAACATCAAACTCCTCATCATCACCATCGGAACCGTGGTCTTCTTCACCTTGCTTTTGGTCACCGGTAATACCATGGCCATTTCCGTCCGTGAGCGCACTTCTGAACTTGCAGTATTCAAGGCCATTGGCTTTTCCGACCGTTCCGTACTCTTCTTCGTTCTTGCGGAGTCTTTGATCATCGCCGCCATTGGCGGGTTGCTGGGCTTGGCGTTGGCGTACCTGGCAGTTCCCGGCATCGGCAAGGCGCTGAACGGCATCCTGCCGAATCTCGTACTCACGCGCTCAACGCTACTGCTCGGACTGTTTGTTGCGCTAGCCGTCGGCGTTATCAGCGGTCTGCTTCCTGGTTTCAGCGCCATGCGCATGCGCGTCGTTAACGCGCTTCGGAGGGTTTAACTGTGGCTATTCCCCTGATCTATAACGTTAGAAGCGTCAAAGCGCGTTGGACTTCCACCATCGTTGCCGTCCTTGGCATCGCTGGAACGGTCGGCGTTTTCGTCGCTATGCTCTCGCTTGCCCGTGGTTTTAAAGCCACTCTCATCGCTTCCGGTTCCCCCGGTAACGCCTTGGTCCTGCGCGCCGGCTCTCCCTCGGAAATGATGGGCGGGGTCACCCTCGAGTCCGTAAAAGTCATTCAGGACGCTCCCGGCATCGCTCACGATTCCAACGGTCCGCTGGTCACCCAGGAAGTTGTCGGTGTGATGCCAATTCCACTGGTGAGCACCGGCACAGACGCCAATGTGCAGATTCGGGGCGTTTCTCCCAATGTTCTCGATATTCGCAAGTTCGCGAAAATCACCCAGGGCCGGATGTTCCAACCTGGCGTCACGGAACTCCTTGCTGGAAAAAACGCTTCCAAGACCTACCAGGGGCTCACGCTAGGCAATACCATCGACATGGCCGGAGGCCGTTGGCATGTTGTCGGCATATTTGACGCGGGCGGTTCTGCCTTCGACTCCGAAGTCTGGTGTGATAGCCGCGTTCTAAACGATATCCTGAAGCGACCCGCGAATATCTTCCAATCCGTCACCGTCCATCTTGAATCGCCGGATACCTTCGGTGCATTCAAAGACTCGCTGACCTCCGACCCGCGCCTCAACGTGGACGTGACGCGCGAAGTCGACTACTACGCCAAGCAATCCACAACCATGACCACACTGATTACCGTTCTCGGTGGTCTTGTTGCCGCGATCATGGCCATTGGTGCTGTCTTTGGTGCGCTCAACACGATGTACTCCGCGGTGGCTGAACGCGGCCGGGAAATCGCCACGATGCGTGCTCTCGGTTTTAACGCCTCCTCGGTGGTTTTCTCTTTCCTTGTGGAGGCACTCCTCATCTCACTGATTGGTGGAATCATTGGCTGCCTGGTCGTCCTGCCGCTTAACGGACTCACCACCAGCACCATGAACTTCCAAACCTTCTCAAATCTTGCGTTCGCATTCAAAATTACGCCCGAGCTCCTGCTGAAAGGCATCTTCTTTGCGCTTACGATGGGCGTAATTGGCGGCCTGCTCCCGGCTGTCCGGGCAGCCAGCCTCCCGGTAGCCACTGCTCTTCGCGAACTCTAACCTAAAACTTCTTCTCCTCGATCCTCCGCTTCTCCGGATGGTAATCGCAGTACCTCACCCAGCTCGGTCGCACCACAAAATAAACAATACCAGGCCAGTTTTCGCGCGCCGGTCCATCGGGGAACTTTGCAAAATAAATCTTTTTGTACTTCTCGAGCGCCTCTCCTTCGAGCTCCTCGGCAATCCCTTCGTACTGCACGGTAACTTCTGTCGTGCACCCAACAACCCACGCTACCCGTGGATTACTCTTCAAGTTCGGGTATTTTCGTGAACTTTTCACCGTGTCAAAGATCAATTCCAATTCCGACGTCGCCACCACACCCATGAGTGCCGCCTCAGGGGCTCCATCAATCCCCACGGTCGCCAACACGCCTAACTTTTCCCTATGCAAGAACTTGAATACCTCTTCGACGTTCATTCGCCGTCTCCTGACTACAAGCAAAAACCAAAAAGGCGCCCCATCCTCCCGAGCGCCTTCTGCACTGCCAATTCTTAGTTATTCCGCTACTTCCAGTTCGAATCAGCTAGCACTGACTCAACTTGCTGCCGCCGCGTCCTTCGTCGCCGACACATCCGTGTCGATTACATTCAGCGCGCCCGCACCGCGATAGCGCACCACAAGTAGTGTCAAATCGTCCGCTTGCCGTGCGCCTCGCGCAAAGTTCTCCACCGATTCCAGTATGACTTTTTGGATGTCTTCCAGAGCGCTTTCCGGGTGCCCCTTCAAAACTTCACGCAGTCGCGGCACTCCATACAATTCTTCGTCCGGATCCATGGCTTCCGTCACGCCATCGCTGAACAGCACTAGTGTGTCGCTCGGTTCCAGTTGCAACTTGGAGGTCGTGAATTCCGCTTCCGGCACGAGTCCTACCGGAAACGACCCTTCCGTGAACGCCTCTTCCACCTTCTCTCCGCGTAGAAGAATCGGCGATGGATGTCCGGCATTGATAAATTCCAGCTTTCCGTCCACTTCCAGCACGCCAAAAAACATCGTCGCGTACCGCCCGACTTCGGAGTGATCGCATAAGAAGCGGTTCACGTGATTGAACACCAATGCCGGGTCGGTCCCGAGGCTCATAGCAGAAAGTGCGCCCTGCAACATTGTCGTCACAATCGCTGCGCCAAGGCCCTTACCGCTCACATCGGCAAGCAAGAACGCCGTCCGTTTGTCATCGATCGGAAAGACATCGTAGTAATCGCCTCCCACAGACAAGCATGGAAAATTGATGCCCGAGACTGCCAAGTGCGGATAATCACGGAAATTCTTTGGCAGCAGCGCCTGTTGGATGTCGCGGGCGATTCCGATTTCCTGTTCCAACCTTTGCCGCTCGCGTTCTCTTTCCACCAGGCGGGCGTTATCTAGGATGCTCGCCGCGTCGGCAGCCAGCGCATCCAGAATCTGCCGGTCCAATTTCGTGAAGGCCGTCGGCCGCTTCGAATCCAGATACAGGACGCCAAGGAATTCGCCGCGTTTCATGTTCACTGCGGAGCCTTCGCTGCTCGCGCGCGAAGTTGCATACAGCGGAATCACCACCACCGCGCGCAATCCTTGCGATACGATACTGGCTGCCGCCTGCAGATTCATTTCCGCCTGTGCCAAATCTTCGGTAATCACGGGTGATTGCTGCTTGATCGCCAGCTGTATCGCCGTTCCGCTCGGTGTGATGCTTTCCGGTGGGAGTCGTTGCGCCCCCGTACGTCGAGCTAGCCGCACCTTCATGTTTTCGGTCTTGCCCTCTTCCGCTTCCAGCAACAAACCCCGATCTGCGTCGGTAACCGCCACCGCGTGATCAATCATCTTTGCCAACACCGAATCCAGTGGAAGTTGCGAGTGAAGCAGGGAAGTCGCTTCCAATAGCAAATTCAGCTTGCGCAGTCCGCCGCCTGTCGATTCCGCACTGGTCATGTGGTCGATGCGCGTCAACAGTTGCGGAATGGATTCGTCCGAAGTCCCTGTCGCGGACCGGAACATCATCTGGTAGGAGTCTTCCAACCCAAACGTGATCACGTCGCCGTCATTGAGCGCCCGGCTCTCTACTTTCTCTCCGTTCACGAACAGTCCGCGTCGCTGCCCGCGATCTTCGATGTAATACCGGTTCGCTTCCATGACGATCGCGGCACAATTACGCGATATGCGGCGATCCGTCAGTTGCAGATGATTTCCGGTCTCCGACCCCCGCCCGATCAGAAAGGGAACCTGTGATATGCGCACATACTTGCGCGCGCCATCCGGAGAGATAACTTCAAGCACCGCTTCGACTTGAGACAACGTTTCCGTCATGCCAGATTGCTCCGCTAAACCGCGCATTGTAGCACGCGTTCGCCCTTCCTTGCCTGTCTCTCGACGATTTCTACCGTTTTCCTTCTCAAGCCCTCCCTCTGGCCCACCGCCCACTTTTCCCTTGCATCCCCGGGACTCCTCCTCAAGAATATCTTCCTACCAGAACAACGCTTTCGCCGCCCAAGGACCATCGAATGCCATTTCTCTGTTTCGCCAGTTTTCTTTTTTCCGGTGGCCTCTCTCACGCCGATCCCGTTGTCCCTATTCTGATTGCCTCAATCTTCATCACCTTGGGCGCGGCACTTGGCGGCCTGCTCATGAAGTGGGTCAAGCAGCCATCCGTCCTTGGCGAGCTGCTTGTCGGGCTCCTGGCTGGCAATCTTGGCTACTACCTCGGCAATCCTGTCTTGACTGTGCTTCGCGAAGGCGACAATCTTTCCCGTATCTCTGACTTGGCCCTGGGTAACCCGCTTAGTGTCGCCGATGCCACCCACAAAATTCTTCCTCCCGGTCCTCACACCGACCTGATCGCTTCGATTCTGTCATCCCCCAACGGTCTCAGCTATCTTAACGTCTACTCTTTCATCGACATCGTTTCCCGCATGGCGATACTCATTCTTCTCTTCCTTGTCGGACTGGAAATCAGCCTTGTGGAGATGCGTAGGGTCGGCAAATCCGCCTCCTACGTCGCCGTCCTCGGCATAATTCTCCCCATGCTTCTGGGCATGGGTACCATGAAGATTCTGCATCCCAACGGCACTCTTGCCGTCGACCTCTTCATCGGAGGCATTCTCACTGCCACCAGCGTCGGCATCACCGCACGCGTTCTTCGTGATCTTGGCCGCGACACAACCGAAGAGGCGCGCGTCATTCTCGGGGCTGCCGTCATCGATGATGTCCTCTGTCTGATCATTCTTGCCGTGGTCAGCGGCCTGGCTGTCACGGGCACCATCAGTCTTGCGTCGATTGCCTTAACAACCGCCAAGGCCACCATCTTTCTGGTCGCTTCCCTCGGCATCGGCATCTGGCTCATGCCCAAACTTGTCCGCAGGCTTGCTACCTTCGGTGTGAAAAACCTTAAGCTACTCTTTGGCGTCAGCTTTGCCTTTCTGCTGGCGTGGCTCGCCAATGTTTCTGAGCTGGCCACCATCGTCGGTGCTTTCGCAGCCGGCATGGTACTCAACAGCTTCTTTGACCGCGAAGTGGAAGGCGCTTCACTTCACGAACTGCTCTCACCCGTGGAATCGCTGGTCGTACCTCTGTTTTTTGTGTGGATGGGTATTCAGGTCAAACTGGAAACCATGGCCAATAAAGATGTTCTCCTCGCGGGACTCCTGCTCACCATCGTCGCCATCGTTGGCAAAGTAGCCTCAGGCTGGGGATGTCCTCCGACTATGAATCGGCTCGCCGTCGGTTTTGGCATGATGCCGCGCGGGGAAGTTGGTCTGATATTTGCCGGAATCGGGAGGGGTATTGGCGTCGTCGACGAAGGCCTCTTCTCCGCTATCGTCCTGTTAGTGATGGTCACCACCGTTCTGGCGCCCATCCTCCTCCGTGCCACTCTAGGCAGCGGATCAGCCGTCGCTGCCTCCCCTGCCACCACCTCTGCCAACCATTAGCACTTGATTTTCTTGGTATGCGCCACGCTCGCCTTTTGAAGTTGCAGGCTTTGCTCTTCATTTTTAACCGACACTAGCGATTCGCCGCCAACCTTCGGCTCACATATTCCTGTACATACCCTTCAAACACCCCGTCCAGTCGCTTGGTCAGTTCGCCCCCTTTTCCGCCGCCAATCGCCTGGCCGGCAATTTCCTTCACGCCAATCACATTCCGATTCGTTGAGGTGATAAAGACTTCATCAGCCCCCAGCAAGTCTTCTATTCGTAGCGTTTGCTCTCCAACGTTCGTTCCTGCTTCCGAAGCTAGCTCCATCAGCACCCCGCGCGTTACTCCCTCCAGACAGCCGGAACTTAGCGGCGGTGTCAGCACCTTGTCGTTTTTCACAATAAACAGATTTGCCGCGGTGCACTCGCTTACTTCGCCGCGCTCATTCAACATCACTACTTCGTCGAACCCCGCTTTATGTGCCTCATTGGCGGCCCAGACGCTGTTCAACCACGATATTGTTTTTACGCCGGATAGCGGAGAAGCGGCGTGCCTCCCGTGCTCTCGCACCGTCAGTCGCACCAGGTCCGGATACACAGGCAGCTCCGCAGTCGTAATTACCAGATCGACTTCCGCCATTTTCTCGTCGCTCTTCCACATCCCCACGTCGTTCCAAACCAGGTAAATGCGCGCGCAACCATCTACCACTTTGTTCGCGCGGATTACTTCCTGTAGATTCACGCGCACCTTCGCGCCCGAATACGTCAGCGGTAGGCGTATTAGCCCCGCATCTTTCTCAACGCGCCGCCAATGACGCTCATACGCGAACGCTTCCCCCTGCACAATTTTTAGCGTGGTGAACAGTCCCCAGCCGCAAATCAGTCCCGCCTGGCCCGGAGACCATCTGGTCTTCTCGACCAGCTGCAATTCCTGGTTATGGAATACATATCGATGGATCACGTTTCCGCCTGTCTATTCCCCGGATTCCGCTAAATTCCTTTATTCCAACAACTCCCAGAATTGTACCCAATTCCCACAGTGGAATCGAAGTACCCGCCTCCCACCCCTTCTCTCTACTGTGTTTCGCGCCCTTGCCGAATTGCCGTAAACGTGCGACAACCAGTTTGCTATGACTACACTCATCGACGCTTCTACATCCAAGTTTAAAGCCCTCGGTCGACTCGTGGGCAATACTCCACTCCTCAGCATTCAATTCCGTTATCAGGGCCGCGACCGTTTCCTCTTTGCCAAGGCTGAGTACCTTAGCCTCACCGGCAGTATCAAAGATCGCATGGCCCTCAGCATTCTCCAGAAGGCCTATGCAGATGGCAAGATCGAGCCCGGCTACACTATCGCTGAAGCCACCAGCGGAAACACGGGCATCGCCTTCGCCGCTCTCGGCCGCATGTTAAGCCACCCCGTAAAAATTTTCATGCCCGATTGGATGAGTCAGGAGCGAGTCCAATTGATCAAGAGTTACGGCGCGGAGATTATTTCTGTCAGCAAGGCCGAAGGCGGTTTCCTTGGCGCAATCCAGATGTGCGAAGACTTCGCCGCCTCCAACAAGAACGTCTTTTTGCCGCGCCAATTCTCTAAT
The DNA here is from genome assembly GCA_963741165.1 of Candidatus Acidiferrales bacterium. Taxonomy (GTDB): domain Bacteria; phylum Acidobacteriota; class Terriglobia; order Acidiferrales; family UBA7541; genus Acidiferrum. Next base: position 736,220 of record CAVUHB010000013.1, read on the forward strand.
CCCGCCAATACCGCGGCGCACGCGGAAACCACCGGTCCGGAAATCTGGTCACAGATGATGTCGGTTGGCAAACGTCCGCGAGCCTTTGTTTGCGGGGTTGGTACTGGCGGCACCGTTATGGGCGTTGCCAAATTCCTTCGCCATCGCGATCCTACGATTCGTGTCCATCCGGTCGAGCCAGCCGAATCTCCTACGCTCACTACTGGCTGCAAAGTGGGCAACCATCGCATTCAGGGAATCTCGGATGAGTTTATCCCGGAAATCTTGCAGCTCAAGGAACTCAACAAAGTCATCTCCGTCTCCGATGGCGACGCCATCCTTATGGCCCAGAAACTTGCCGCTAGTCTCGGCTTGGCCGTCGGTATCTCTTCCGGCTGCAATTTCCTCGCGGCTTTGCAGGTCCTCGAAACTTTCGAGGAAGATGCCGCGGTCGTCACCATCTTCTGCGACGACAACAAGAAATATCTCAGCACCGCGCTTACCAAGGAAGAGCCTATTCGCCCCGATTACATCGCCCCTCAGGTCGAATTGCTTGGCATTGGCACAGTTGGTCGGGTCTGCGAGGCTTGCCAGTAGCCCCGCTCGAATCGGCTCAATCGCCTGGATTCCTACAGCGTTTGGGTTTGTTCGCATCACACAGAGGAAGGTCCATCCGTCGCTGACCGCCTGCTCTCCGTGCAGGAACATGTAACTTCTTTACCCAAAGCTCCTTTTCGCACTCCTTCGCTCCGGTCTGGTTTCTAGGGCGGCCTGACCATGCGAGGTCTTCTTACGTCTATACCCGCAGGTAGGGAACATTTCGCTTCATTGTGCGTACATCTAAGTGAGTCCCGGATACGTCCGTAGCGAGGGTCGTTATGTCAAGCAATGGAAACGGTTTGACCAATGGCAACGGCAAAGCAGCCAAGAAGCGCCGCCGTCGCATTATCATAGGCGCTATCGCCCTTCTGGTCTTGGTGGGAGGCGGCTACGGGGTCTTCGCCGCATTGCGTCCCAATCACGAAATTGATCCTTCTAAAATAACCACCGTCGAACGTGGCGATTTGGCCAAAGTGGTCGTTGCCACTGGCAAGATTCAGCCGCTGTCCAAAATCGAAGTGAAGTCCAAGGCCAGCGGCATCGTCAAAAAGCTCTACGTCGACTATGGCGATCATGTGAAACAGGGCCAGGTTCTTGCTGAACTCGACAAGATCCAGCTCGAAGCCAGCCTCCACGCTGCGCAGGCAAATTATCAGGCAGCGCAGGCCGCGCGCGATTCCGCGGTTGCCACTCTCGAGCGCAGCAAAGTCGACGCCGAAGGCCCCGATGTTCCTTTCCTCAAGCTCAACATGGGTCGTGCCCAGCAGATGTATAAAGATGGCGTGATGTCCAAGAGTCTGGTGGAAGATGCCGAAAAGAATTACCAGATGGCTTTGAACAAGCAGGTCAGCGCCCAACGCAGCCTGATCGTTGCCAAGGCGGAAATTGCCAAGGCGGAAGCGCAAGTTGCACAAGCAAAGGCCGCCCTCGACAACGCTGAAGAAGATCTCCGCAACTCCACCATCGTCAGTCCCATCGATGGCCTTGTTTTATCGAAGGACGTGAATGTGGGCGATGCGGTTAGCTCCATCCTGGTATTGGGGTCACAAGCCACTTTGCTTCTCTCTCTTGGCGACATCAGTGAAGTCTACGTACAGGGTAAGGTGGATGAAGCGGACATTGGCAAGGTCTACCTGAACCAGCCCGCACGCATCGTAGTGGAATCCTTCAAAGACAAGAAGTTCACTGGCAAAGTAACCAAGATCTCGCCGCTCGGTAAAGAGAAGGACAACGTCACCACCTTTGAGGTTCGCGTCTCCATCTCCAATCCCACGGGTGAACTCAAGGCCAACATGAGCGCCAACGCCGAAGTCGTCCTTGAAGAAAAGAAAGACGTGCTGATGGTTCAGGAAGCCGCACTGATCTATGACAAAGAGCGCAAGGCCTCGGTGGAACTGCCGGAGCCAAAGGCGCCCAATGGCCGTAAAAAGGTCGACGTAAAATTGGGAATTTCCAACGGCGTAAAGACAGAAATTATTGCCGGACTCACCGAGAAACAACAAGTCGTTCTGCAGTAAGGATTCGTGACAAGGGTGCGGGCATGAGTTTCAAGGATCTATTGCGCGACACGCTGGCGACCCTTTGGGCACACAAGCGCCGCACCTTGCTCACCATGTTTGGTATCGCCTGGGGAATCATTTCCATCACCTTGATGGTCGCTGCCGGCGAAGGGCTAGGCCGTGGCATCCAGAAACAACAGGAAAATTTCGGCAAAGACGTCATGATTATCTTCTCCGGCCGCACCAGCATGCAGGCTGGCGGCACCCGTTCCGGCCGTGCCATTCACTGGATGGAAGATGATTACATCCAGGTCGCCAAAGAGTCTCCAGGGTGCAAATACGTAATGCCGGAACTCGGCAACAACCTAAAAGTTCACAGCGCCTTCAACAGCGGAGACTTGGACACAGTCGGCTCGCTCCCTCCCTTTACGGAAATTCGCAGCATCACTGTCGCGCAGGGTCGCTTTTACAACGACCAGGACAATGAAGAAGGGCGCCGTGTTGCGTTTCTCGGCAGCGATGCAAAAAAACAGCTCTTCGCCGATCGGGAAGCAATTGGTCAGACCATCGAACTCAATGGCGTTCCCTATTCCGTCATCGGCGTCATGAAGGTCAAGGATCAGAATTCCAGTTATGATGGCGTCGACATCCGCAAAATATTCATTCCTTTCAATTCCATGAAACGGGATTTCCCCAATAAGCCACCGGCCGTGGAGCATTCGGTTGACCGCATCCTGGCGGCCCCCTGGTCGCTAAGGCAGCACCCTGATTGCGTCAAGCAACTTCGCCGTACCCTGGGTCGCTTGCACAATTTTGATCCGCGCGATGAAGAAGCCGCCAGCATCTGGGACACCGTCAAAAATGCCCAGGCCAATCGCATGATTTTTGTGGGCATGGAAATTTTTATGGGCGCGGTTGGTGTGGCAACTATTTTCCTCGGTGGATTGGGCGTGATGAACGTCATGCTTGTCAGCGTCCGCGAACGCACGCGGGAAATCGGTGTTCGCAAGGCCCTCGGTGCTACGCGCAAGTCCATCCTTCGTCAATTCTTCCTGGAAACGGTCATCGTGGTCTTGCTCAGCGGCGGCACCGGCTTGCTCATTTCCTATGGACTCTGCGGTCTCGTTAACCTGCTGCCGAAATTTCCCTATTTTGACGGCCTCGATGCAAGTTGGAAGCTCGCGGCGCTCACCATCAGTCTCCTCGGCCTCATTGCCGTGCTTTCTGCTCTCTACCCAGCAAATGAAGCTGCTTCTGTTGATCCCATTGAAGCCCTTCGCTTCGAGGCAGGTGGCTAATGCTCATTGAAGTTTTCAAAGAGGCCTGGATCGCTCTTGGTCGCAATCGTGTCCGGAGTTTGCTGACGATGACGGGCATCTCCTGGGGCATTGTGGCAGTCACACTTTTGCTCAGTTACGGTTCCGGATTTCGCAACGTCTTGATGTACACCTTTGAGACATTCGGAAAAGCCGCCGTCATCTGCTGGCCCGGCACCACCAGCGAACAGGCTGGCGGTGAGCGAGCCGGTAAGGAGGTGCGCTTCCAACAGGAAGACGCAGATTGGGCCAAAGCGCAATCTCCCCTCATCAAGCGCATCACCCTGGAAACCGTCCGCTGGAAGGGAATCTCTCACGAAGAACGTCTCTCTAGCTCTGCCACCCGCGGCGTGTTTCCTGAATACGGTGAAATGCGCAATGAAGTGCCATCCGAGGGCCGCTGGATTACCGCGGAAGATGTCGCGGAACGCCGTCGCGTCGTTTTCCTTGGGGCCCGGCTCAAGAAAAAACTCTTCAGCGGCACTCCAGCCGTGGGCGAAACCGTGCGCATCAATGGCGTGCGCTTCGCCGTTATCGGCACCATGGACATGAAATTCTCCGACAGTTGTTATTTCAACTGCGACGATGAGTCCGCCTTCATCCCATACACTTCCGCAGGGGACCTCTGGGATGCTCGCTATGCCAGTGTGATGATCATGGAGCCGGTAGCCCCCGAGTTTGAAGCGCAGGCGATGCAGCAGTTTCGTACCGCCGTGGCAAACCGCCAGCGCTTCTCTCCGAACGACAAGCGCGCCATCACCATGTTCGGGCGGCAAGAGTTCAAGCCAATCTACGATGGCATCACTCTTGGAATCGAAGGGCTGCTCTTTATCGTGGGTGCGATGACACTGGGTATTGGCGGCGTCGGTGTGATGAATATCATGCTTGTTTCGGTCGACGAACGCGTGCGCGAAATCGGTTTGCGTCGCGCGCTCGGCGCCCGCAAGTGGCATATCCGCTGGCAGTTTCTGTTGGAAGCCCTGGTGCTCACACTGGTCGCAGGCGTTGCCGGAATGTTTATCGCCTGGGGCCTGACATCCCTGATTGGCACCCTTCCGTTCCTCGGCCCCGCCTATGAAGATGACAGCGGAAAAGTCGACATCCATCTAACCCTTTCTATGACCACCATGGTCCTCTCGACCCTGATCCTGATCGTAGTCGGTGTCATCAGCGGATGGCTCCCGGCGATGCAAGCCGCCAAACTCGACCCGGTAGAAGCCCTCCGCTACGAATAGATCTCTTCCGAGGAAGGGGCGGCTCTCTGCCACCCTCCTTCCTGTGTGTCGAGCATACTCGATAGCTTGGAGGTGAAAGTTCTGTCCACAGCCTGTTGGAGGCGAACTGATTGCGAAGGGCAAGGGTCTGAAAGAAGCGCAGAGCAAATTGGGGAGCCCCTGGACAAGAACTGGATCTGAGGCCTACGGTGCCGGGCGAGCGGGCGACCGCTCCCCCTGTGCCGATTTGGAGCGCTGGCTTTCGGGTCAGGGCCCTTGCCTCGGCCTTCTCTCGCTGAGACTCACTCCAAAGCTCAGGTGCAGAGCTAGGCGCGACAGAAGTCATTTCCATTTCTCGAACAACTCGAGCCGAATCTATAACTCCCTCGGCCCCCCTCCTCGCAGCACGCCAACCCTCCCGGCTGCTATAGTTGTATCTATACAGACTTATAATATTTTCTGGAGGCTCGACCATGCGGCAATCAAACCGAGGAATGCGAATCATCGGAGGGCTCGCAGTCTTGCTCACAGTTCTGGTTGTGGCACGCGTAGTGCACGCGCATGCCATTCTGAAAGAAACCTCTCCAGCGGCGAACAGCAAGCTCGTCGGTCCCGACGTGCCCGTCAAACTCAAATTCAATGTGCGCATTGACGCCGTCCGCTCCAAATTACAGCTGTTGCATCCCGATAATTCTGTCTCCGATCTTGTCATCGACCAGCAGACCGCCGCGGATACACTAACGACCAAGGCCACCGGGCTGAACCCTGGTGCCTACACCGTCCGCTGGCAAGTTCTGGCTCCCGACGGCCACATCACCCGAGGCGAGATTCCGTTCACGGTGACCGGATCGTAGCCGCGCCATGGTCGAACTGTTAGGCATTTTCGGTTTTCTGGTTGTCCTGCTGCGTGCTTTCACGTTGTGTTTTCAGAGCCTCGCCATCGGTGGCATTCTCTTTTTTTCGATCATCGCCCGCAGTTCCGACGAGCGCAGCGAGGCGCTACTCAACTCTGGCTGGAAAATAATCCGTTGGAGCGCCTTTGGCCTGGCCGCATCACAACTCCTTTTTGTCGTCACCAATTCGCTCGTTTTGCGTGCCACAGTGGAGATTCCCCTTCGGGACGTGCTCGGTGCCAATTTCATCCATGCCGGCTTGATGGGTATCTTCGCCGGAATTGTTGTTTTCCTGTGGCCAGAGAGGTTGCGCAAGAGCGTGAACCCGCTCGTGCTACTGCCCGCAGCGATGATGCTCGCTGCCTCCGTCATGACCAGCCACTCCGCTTCTCGTATGGAAGATCGCCTCGTACTCCTGAGTCTTACGGTCGCTCACTACCTGACCACCGCCAGCTGGATCGGCGGTCTGCCATTTTTGTTGCTGGCCATCAAACGTCTGCCTGAAGGCGAAGCCAAGAATACCGTCACGCGACGTTTTTCCTGTATGGCGCAAATCAGTGTCGGAATTCTGATCGCCGCGGGCGTCGGCATGAGCTGGGCCTATTTGGGTTCGATTGCCGCAATCTATGGCACGGCTTACGGCATCATGGTCACCACAAAGGTCTCCCTGCTCATTTGCCTCCTGCTGCTGGGCGCCGCCAACTATTACATCGTGAAGCGCCTTGGCTCGCTCTCAGCTACGACCGGCATCAAGAGCCTCGTCCGCTTCGGTGAAGCGGAAATTGGCATAGGTCTGACGGTAATTCTCGCCGCGGCTTCGCTTACCTCCCAACCCCCCGGTGTCGATCTCACCGAGGATCGCGTCACCCTCCACGAAATTGCCACCCGTTTTGCCCCGCGCATGCCGCAACTCACGAGCCCGCCACTGAATTCACTTTCCGAGCCCACGAGGCAAATCTACAAACGCGCGGAAGCCACGGGACAAAGCCTTCCTCCGGCCTACGTGCCCGGGCAATCGACCTGGCATCCCGACACACCTGGTGATATCGCCTGGTCTGAATACAATCACAATTGGGCGGGAGTAATCGTCTTTCTGATGGGCATCCTGGCTTTGCTCTCCCGCAGCCGCCATTTTCCATGGGCCAAGGCTTGGCCGCTGGCGTTCCTGGGGCTGGCTGTCTTTCTCTTTCTCCGCGCCGACCCGGAAAACTGGCCGCTCGGCCCCAATGGCTTCTGGGAGAGTTTTGGCGTCGTAGACGTGCTGCAGCATCGCGCGGCGGTGATCCTCATCATCGTCTTCGCCATCTTCCAGTACCGCGTGGAAACTCAGCGCGTAAAGTCCATGGCCGCTGCACTGGTCTTTCCGAGCGTCTGCGCCATCGGTGGCATCGTCCTGCTCACCCACACCCATGCCCTAGGCAACATCAAAGAAGAAATGCTGGTCGAGCTCAGCCACACGCCTCTAGCCCTGTTCGGCATCATGGCCGGCTGGTCCCGCTGGTTGGAATTGCGTCTTCCCGAGGACAATCAAGCCCGAAAGTATCTCGCCTGGGTCTGGCCCATCTGTTTCCTCATCGTCGGTCTTATCCTCCTGAACTATCACGAACGCTAGTTCCCACGTATTTGCATCTCGCTTGTTGCAAGGATGAGGTGGGCTGCTACACCGCGGTCCCGGGGTTGTAGCACTGGCTTTCCTGTCAACATTTTTGTCCCGCACGCGGCCGCCTTTGCGGGCGGGTGCTTTTCTGGATCCGGGCACTGGTCTCTCAAGTCACCTGTCTAACACCAAAACAAAGAGGGCACCCGATTCCGGGCGCCCTCTTGATTTTATTTTGCTAAGCGAATCTTAGTACATGCCGCCCATGCCGCCGGGGCCACCTGGGCCGCCTGCTGCACCTGCCGCTGCCTTCGACTCTTCCTTGATTTCCGCCACCAACGCTTCGGTGGTCAGCATCAAGCCCGCAATCGACGCCGCGTTCTGCAGCGCCAAACGGGTTACCTTGGCTGGGTCGATCACGCCGGCCTTTACCAGGTCAACGTATTCGCCGGTGTCTGCATTGAAGCCGAAGTTGTCGTCCTTGGAGTCGCGGATCTTCCCAATTACAACCGCGCCTTCAAAGCCGGCGTTCAATGCGATCTGACGAGCAGGCTCTTCCAGAGCGCGCTTCACGATGCCCACTCCGACCAGTTCGTCGCCATCCATCTTGATCTTGTCGATTGCGCTAATCGCGCGCAGCAGAGCAGTGCCGCCGCCGGGAACGATTCCTTCTTCCACGGCTGCACGGGTTGCGTGCATGGCGTCCTCCACGCGAGCCTTCTTCTCCTTCAGCTCGGTTTCGGTCGCTGCGCCAACCTTGATCACTGCCACGCCGCCAACCAGCTTGGCCAACCGCTCCTGCAACTTCTCGCGGTCGTAATCGCTGGTGGTCAGTTCCACCTGTTGGCGGATCTGCTTTACGCGGCCTTCGATTTCGCCGGCCTTGCCTCCACCTTCGACGATCGTGCAGTTGTCCTTGTCGATAGTGATTTTCTTGGCGCGGCCGAGGTCCTCGATCTTCACGTTTTCAAGCTTGATGCCGAGATCCTCAGTCAGTGCCTTACCACCGGTCAGGATGGCGATGTCTTCGAGCATGGCCTTGCGGCGGTCGCCAAAGCCAGGAGCCTTGACGGCAGCGCACTGCAGCGTGCCACGCAGCTTGTTCACCACGAGAGTCGCCAAGGCTTCGCCTTCGACGTCTTCCGCGATGATCAGCAGGGGCTTGCCGAGCTTCGCAATCTGTTCCAGCAGGGGAAGCAGGTCCTTCATCGAGCTGATCTTCTTTTCGTGATTCAAGATCAGCACGTTCTCAAGGACGCATTCCATGCGCTCTGGATCGGTGATGAAGTAGGGGGACAGGTAGCCGCGGTCAAACTGCATACCTTCGACCACTTCCAACGTCGTCTCCATCGTCTTCGATTCTTCGACGGTGATGACGCCATCCTTGCCGACCTTCTTCATTGCTTCGGCGATGATGCTGCCGATCTGGCGATCGTTGTTGGCGGAAATTGTGCCAACCTGAGCAATCATGTCGCCTTTCACGTCGCGGTGCAGCTTCTTGATTTCTTCGATCGCCACTTCCACGGCCTTGTCGATGCCGCGCTTCAGTGCCGTCGGGCTCGCGCCGGCCGCCACTGTCTTCACGCCTTCGCGGAAGATGGCCTGCGCCAGCACGGTCGCCGTCGTGGTTCCGTCACCAGCAACGTCGCTGGTCTTGGAGGCCACTTCGCGTACCATCTGCGCGCCCATGTTCTCTAGCGGATCGCGCAATTCGATTTCCTTCGCTACCGTTACGCCGTCCTTGGTGATGATGGGGGCGCCGAACTTCTTTTCAATCACTGCATTGCGGCCCTTAGGGCCGAGCGTGATTTTCACTGCATCCGCAAGAGCGTTCACGCCGCGTAGAATTGCCTGGCGCGATGCTTCTCCGGTAACAATCTGTTTCGCCATTTCTAAATTCCTCCTAAGAATTTATTGCTAAATCTCGATACCCACATTGCGTTTTCTATCAGGCTGGATTTTGCTAATCACTGATCTCTGGTTTCTGATATCAGTCTTAGTTACTTCTTCGCTGCCTTAGCTGCGCCGCCGAGTTTTGCCAAGATTTCCTCTTCGCGCAGAATCAAATACTCTTCGCCTTCGATCTTGATTTCCGTGCCGCTATATTTTCCGAACAGCACTCGATCGCCTGCTACTACGTCTAGTGGCACGCGCTCACCCTTTTCCCGCTTTCCTGCGCCGGCGGCGATTACTTCGCCTTCCTGCGGCTTTTCTTTTGCGGAGTCGGGGATGATGATGCCGCCCTTTACGGATTCTTTCTCTTCAATTCGCTTCACGATCACGCGATCATGTAGCGGTGTCAGATTGACTGCCATCGTCGAAAAACCTCCATTGTGAACTGATGATTGGTACTGCAAGCTGGTGGTTGCGAGGAACTGCGAAACTTAGCACTCCTCGCCACCGAGTGCTAATATATGCAATCCTTTCGATGCAGTCAAGCAGTAATGTTGTGATTTGAGTGCCTTTCACTCACATTCTGCTTTCGTCTCCAGTATTTACATTAAGCCATTCTGTATCTGTTACTTACGATGATACTCGGTCAGAAAGTTCTGGCCTTTGTGCCAGCGCTTCTCGTTCTCCGTTCGTGATATCCGGCGCTCGTTCTCCTGCTTGCTCCTGCACCCATCGCCTTTGAAGGCGCTGGTTTTGATTTCCATCTATCGCTGCATCCGATCTGCGCCAGTTCCATTGCGCGAGGCTGCCCTTGCCTGCCCATCCTGCTCAAACCGTATGCGATTCTCCTTGTCCTTCGCACGTACTCCGCACCCACAACCACAGAAGTACTTGACGATCTTTCACGGAAACGCTTTGATACCGGAAGACAGTCTTTCCAGGTCTACAATCTCCCGCGAACGAATCGCGTTTCCGAGAGATCATTCAGCGCGGAACGAATGGCCATCTACCAAAATCCCCCGACGACTGCTCATCCGCCCCGAGAATCAAAAGCGGCTCCCATCTTTTTCGAATTTCGAGACGTCTGCAAAAGTTTTGACGACCGTCCGGTACTCAACAATGTCAGCTTCAAAGTCCAGCGCGGCGAAACCTGCGTGATCATGGGCCGCAGCGGCGTAGGTAAATCCGTTTCTCTCAAACACATCATGGGATTCCTCAAAGCCGATTCCGGCCGCGTCTTCATCGACGGTGAAGATGTTACCGATTTCACCGAAAAACAGTTCGAGACCATCCGTCGCAAAGTCACCATGGTCTTCCAGTCCGGCGCGCTATTCGATTCGCTCACCGTCGCCGAAAATATTGCTTTCCCCATGGAACGGCAATCTGGCCTGACTGCCGAAGACGTCGATGCCTACATTCAGAAATACGCAAAAATGCTCGAAGTGGAAGAAGTTCTGGATCGTCTGCCAAGTGAACTTTCTACCGGCATGAAACGCGCCGTCTCCATCGCGCGCACACTGGCACAAAACCCCGACGCAATTCTCTACGACGAGCCAACCACCATGGTCGATCCCATCATGGCCGGCCACATGGGCGACCTGATCTCGCGGCTCAAGGAGACTTTTCACAAAACGTCCATCGTAGTGACTCACGACACCCACCTGGCACGCCGCTTGGCCGATACGGTAGTTTTTCTGCAAGACGGCAGAGCGCAAGTCTTTGCCTCCTGGGCTGAATTTGAAAACTCAAAAGATCCCTTTTTGCGCAATTTCCTTTTGCAGGACGAACTCATTCCCGAACTGGACGTAACTCTGTGACCTCCCGGATCCCGTCAACCCCCGATCCCAAATCGCAATTACGCAAGACCATGGGTTTCTGGGACGTCTTGCTCTTTAACATCGCCACTGTCCTCGGCCCCCGCTGGATCGCCGCGGCAGGACATAACGGCACTTCCTCGATCAGTCTGTGGATTCTCGCCGCGCTTTTCTTTTTCGTTCCTGGCGCATTCGTGATCAACGAATTGTCCTCGCGATTCCCCGATGAGGGCGGCTTGTATGTCTGGGCCAAGGAAGCTTTTGGTGATTTCCACGGTTTTATTGCCGGATGGACTTACTGGATCTACACGGTCTTCTATTTTCCGGGCTTGCTGCTGGCTAGCGCTTCGATGAGTGCCTATATCATCGGCGAGAAAGGCTCGCCGCTGTCGCAAGACCGAACCTTCTTGCTGCTGGTCTCGCTGGCGTTGCTGGTAGTCGCGGTAGTGCTGAACATCATCGGCTTGAACATCGGTAAATGGCTCCAAAACGCAGGCGGCGTGGGGACCTACCTGCCTCTGAGCATGCTGGTCATCGTTGCGCTTGTCGTCTACTTCAAGCACGGCTCGATGACTCAATTTTCCTGGGCCAACATGATGCCCACCTGGAACTGGGATACCGTAAACTTCTGGTCGCAAATTGCCTTCGCTTTCACCGGCCTGGAACTCGTTTCTGCCATGAGCGAAGAAGTCCGCGATCCGCGTCGCACCCTGCCGCGTGCTGTCTTTGGCGCCGGTGCCATGATTGCTTTCATGTATGTCGTCGGCACGTTCGCTATTCTCACGCTCGTACCTGCCGCTGACCTCGACCCGAAAAGCGGCGTTTTCCACGCGATCACCCTCGGTGCCGTGGCGTTGAAGCTCGGCTTCCTCGGTATTCTCGCAGCCTTATTGGTCACTGTCGGCAACGCCGGTGGAGTTGGCAGCACCGTTGCCGGCATCGCACGCGTTCCTTTCGTTGTCGGCATCGATCGCTATCTTCCCACTGCGTTTGGCAGGATTCATCCCAAGTGGAAAACTCCCTACATTTCAATTCTTGTGCAAGCCGCCATATCCGGATTCATCCTGTTTCTCAGTCAAATCAAAAGTGAAACCGTTCAGGCGGCCTATCAAATGTTGATCGATGCGGCGATCATTCTTTATTTCATTCCATTCTTGTACATGTTTGCGGCCGTTGTCGTGCTTGCCGGGCGCAAGGATCGGCGTACAGACGAACACGCCGTTCTAATCCCCGGCGGAATGCCAGGGGTCTGGATTTGCGCTGGATTGGGATTCATCGTCGTACTGATTGGAATCTTCGTTTCACTGGTTCCCCCCGGCGACATTGCCAATAAAGTCATGTTTGAACTGAAGCTGGTCGGTGGCACTCTCGCCTCCATCGCGCTGGGCCTGATCCTGTATTGGCGCGGCGCACGGTCGAAAAGGGCTGCTTGAGCCTCGCGCCTTCCGAAAAACTAATCCATTTCGATCGATCCCCTCGCTACCGTGATGCTACTCGCTCCAGAGGTATCCCATGTAAATGATTCCTGTTCTATTTTTGTGTTCGACGGCTGTCCCGTTGTGCCTAACACTCCCTGCGGCGCCCCCCGCCACAAGACACAGAAAGAACTCAGGAGCTTCGAGCTTGGATCTCTGATGAAAAGTGTGCCACCAGTCAAGCGCGCGAAGGAATCTATACCACCACAAATGCTGATTGCGCGAAAGATTGCATCGCAAAGGGGAAAAAGATTCTCTCGAGCGATCCCAGGGGGAAGCGAATTCTGGCGCTCGCCAATCTGGATGCAGGGAATGACTTTCTTGGGGACTTTGTAGGGATTTATGGAGTCATTGATTCAGAAACCATGGCCTTGGGCATCGGGCAGTTGAAAATTCTCAGAAATCCAGCGATACGCATGCTGCACCAGCAACGTACCAGCCGACTTTCTGAACTGTCAGAATCCCTGAGAAACAAGGTGCCCGATACTTAGCTTCAACTCTGGTTTCGCAGCACCGCTACGCGCTTCCAAATATCGCTCCACATACTTCCCCAATACGTCGCCTTCCAAATTGACCGCACTTCCAATCTTTTTATTGCGTACATTCGTATGTTCATACGTGAACGGAATGATCGCGATCTCTGCGATCTGGTCGTGCCACCGCGCCACCGTCAAACTGATTCCATCAATCGCAATCGATCCTTGCGGCACAATGTTGCGCGCGAATGATTCCGGCACCTGTACTCCGTACCACCAGTTCTCTCCCTCAGGCTCGAGTCGCGTCACTCTTCCCACCGTGTCCACGTGTCCCAGCACAAAATGCCCGCCAAATTCCTTTCCCGCGGTCATCGGCTGCTCCAAATTTACGCGCATTCCCTCGTTCCACTCGCCTATGGAAGTTTTGCGGATGGTTTCGCCGGAAAGGTCTGCAGAGAATCGCCCGTCTTCCATCGCCACCACTGTGAGACAGCACCCGTCCACGGCGATGCTGTTGGCAATCGCAAGATGTGGCGCCACCGTCGGCGCGTGAATTGTCAATCGTCCCCCGTCGGCGTGAAGTTCGAGTGAATCGACAATACCCAGATGCTCGATAATTCCGGTAAACACAATTTCCTCGCAGGATACTGGTACCCGTACGGAAGTACCGCTCGTTGGAGCAGACCGCTAGCATAACTCGTTTCGTGCGCTAAGTCCTTGACGCCTGCATCCGCGAGTGTAAGATGTGGGCAGGCCACGCTCCTGGTCCACGGAGGTGGTTTATGTTCGAACCAAAACTCCCCGATCTTCATCCCGAAGGCGCAACAACTTATCCGCAAACCGTTCATTGCGCACTGCGGAATTGCGATGCCCAAATCGTCGTGGCTAACTGGCCTCTCAGTGAAGAGGGCTGGAGCGACTGGCGGGTGATCGATTGCTCTCTGCTTCCTCCGGGAGCGGTCGCTTGCGGTATGGACTGTTTGTCGCAAGCCAGACTCGATCAGAAATAGATTGTCCTGCGTGGCGCAAGGGCCATAGTACCGTGCGAAGTGTACGCACAGCGTGTTGGCTTAGTAGGGAATCGCGACAAGATTCTACGACTTTGGGAATTGCAAACTTCGCTTTGGAGGCAGGCAATGTCGGATCCTGAACTGATCGACCGTATTCTTCAGACCTGTAGTTTTCGTTTCCGAAATGTCGTCTGCCCCAACAAAGACAAAGTCGCCAAGATTACTGCCGCAAGACTCCAGGTTGAAGACTCCGATTGGTCCGTCGTCGAATGCTCCCTCATGCCCGACGGCGAGGTAAACTGTGCGATGAACTGCCTCCTCCACGAAATCGAACCCGAAAACTGATTGCGTTGTGGCTTTTGCAGCGGCGGATTTTATTCCCTTGCTTTTTCCAACTGCCTCGCCCTATTTACAGCTTCCCCGCCCCCGCATGCTCTAACGCCAATTCTTTCAACCTCCTCAAATCCAATTTGCCCGTTCCCAGATATGGCAATTTCTCCACATGCGTGAACTGATCCGGCCGCGGCTTCCACAACGCCGGCAAATCGCTCTTCGCCAGCTTTTCCAAACAATTTTTCAGTACCTCTTCCTTCAACGAATGCACCACCACCAAACGCTCTCCCTTTTTCTCATCGGGGACAGCCGTCACCGCCAGCACCTGTCCATCGGCTTCCAACAGCTCGTGGAGCTTTTCCTCTACCTTAATATGCGGCACCATCTCTCCGCCGATCTTGCTGAATCTGCTCAACCGGTCCGTAATCCGCAAAAATCCATCTTCATCCACCGTCGCAATGTCTCCCGTGTTATACCAGCCATCTCTCAATACCTCTGCCGTCTTTTCTGGCCGATTGAGATAGCCCACCATCACATTTGGACCGCGCACGAATAGCAATCCGGGCTTGTTCACCGAAAGTGCCTCGCCAGATTCAGGATCAATTACCCGCACGCCGACTCCCGGTAGCGGATGCCCAATCGTTCCGCGCTTCGCGCCCACCTGTCGGAAATACGCCGCGCGGAAATCGTAAGTATTTACAGCCACCACCGGAGAACATTCCGTACAACCATATCCTTCCAGCGGCCGGATGCCGAAATGATCTTCGAACGACTGTGCAATTCGCTCAGGCAATTTCTCCGCTCCTGCCATCACAATCCGCAGGCTGCCAAAAGCTTCCGGCGGGCACCGCCGCGCATACGAATTCAGGAACGTGGGCGTCGAAAGCAGCATCGAGACCTGGTATTTGCTGACTAGCGCCCCAATTCCATGCGCATCCAGCGGGCTTACATGAAACACCACGCCAATTCCGGTCAGCGCGGGAAGACACAACGTACCTGTGAACCCAAACGAGTGGAAGAAGGGAAGTATGCCCAGAATCCGATCGCCATGGTGCAGATGGAAAACTTGTTCGATCTGCTCCACATTCGATGCCAGGTTGAAGTGCGACAGCACCACACCTTTCGGCTCACCCGTCGATCCACTGGAGAAAATGACTGTCGCCGTATCATCCAGTGAAGCCGGTCGCGATACACCCAGAAACCATTCCAGCATCCGTGCGGGAAACAGTTTTGCCGACAGCAACGCTGCCAGTTTTTCTGTAATTCGTGGATTCAGTGCCAGGTCCTCCGCAAAGATAATCTCGCCCGGTGGCTGCAAAGGCACTTTTTCCAGGAACGCCTTGGAGGTCACCACCGTTTTCAATTCGCATTGCCGCGCGCAAGATGCCAGCGTTTCACTCGATGTCGTATAGTTCAGATTGATCGGCACCTTGCCCAACAGCAGTGCCGCCCAATTTACCAGCGCACCCGGTATGGATGGAGGCAGCAGAATGCCGACCATCTTCTGTTCGCGCCAAAGCGGCTTCAACCGCCGCGCCAGAAAAACTGTCTTGATCAACGATTCGCCGAAGGTAAGTTTCGGTGTGCTTCCATCCGCCATGGCAAACTGTCGTGGCCGCTGCCTCGCTGCTTTCAGAAACGCGCGTGTCAGCGGCTTCATGTATCGCCGCCGTCGCTGGAACGCGTCCACGCTCAGATGCTGCACCGCCTGCCGCACATCCGTGGCCGTCGCCGTTGATGGCAGCGCCTTGCCGAACGTCAGCCGTACCGGGTAGGGAATTACTCGCGGCCATTTCCACAAAAATCGTCCGCCGGAAAAACTGAAAATCGAGCCCCAAATCCCGTCAATATTTACCGGAATGATGGGAACGTCGATTCCTTTCACGATGCGCTCGAATCCGCGCCGGAATGGCAGCATCTGCCCAATCCGGGTAATCTCGCCCTCCGGAAAAATGCAAACAACCTCACCGTTACGCAACGCTTCCGACGCTTCGCGCAGCGAATGAATCATTTCGCGCGGCCCCTGGTCCGACGCAATCGGAATGATCTTCAGCATCTTCGCGAATGGCTTTACCACAGGGTTATCGTACACGCCCTTGAACATCAGGAAGCGTATCGGACGATCCGTTGCCGCAATCAGCAGCACCGCATCCACCCACGAAGAGTGATTCGGCGTCAGCAGCGCCCCGCCGCGCGTGGGAATATATTCCTGCCCCTTCAAATCCAACCGGTAAATCGTGTGCGCCGCAATCCACAACAGCAACCGGATTAGAGAATCCGGCAGCAGCCACAATACATAAGCCAGGGCTCCCAGCGTCAAGATCGAAGACCACAGGAAAATGGCGGCCGGACCCAGGTGAAGAAAATGCTTGAAAAAGTAGAAAATTCCAGAGGCCCCCAGAATTCCTACAAATGACAGCAGGTTGGCGGCCGCCAGCACGCCACCGCGATGCTGCTCCTCCGGCCGATGCTGAATCAACGCGCTGATGGGCACAATAAAGAAGCCGCCAAAAAAGCCCAGCGCTGCCAGCAGAATCATCGTACTTAAAAACGTATGCCCGGGAGCGGCGAGCAGAAAGCCAAAAGTCGTAATGCCCAGTGCGCCCAGCGGAATCAGCCCATATTCAATCTTTCCGCCGCTTAGATAACCCGCCGCAAGGCTACCCAGCCCAATTCCGATAGCGATTGAAGCCTGCAGGAATCCGCTCTCTGTCGCCGGCACGTGCAGTATGTCGCGCCCGTAAAAGACGATCGCAAACTGCAGCAGCCCTGCAAGGAAGAAAAAGTACGTGTTGCCCGCCACCGCCAGCCACAATACACGATCGCGCAAAATCAGCTGGCATTGCGCCCCAAGGTCGCCTAGAAAATTAATGCGGAACGTTTTCCCTGGATCTGCCGCAGGGACCCGGCTGATTCCCAAACTCGTGACCAGTCCCAACACGGAACAACCGAGAAACACGACTCCCGACAGGTATTGCCTCCCCGCAAATACAACCGACAGATATCCACCCAGCACCGTGCCCGTAATCGCCGCTAGGAACGTTCCCAGCTCGATTACACCGTTTCCCCAAGACAATCTCTTTTCCGGCAGCAATTCCGGCAGCAATCCATATTTCGACGGCCCAAACAGCGCTCCCTGTGTGCTTGCCAAAAACACGGAAACCATCGCCATCGTCAGATTGTGAAACGCAAACCCCGCGATGGCGAAAATCATTGCCGCGATCTCAAAAACCTTTGTCCAGATCGTCACCGAACGCTTGCTGTATTTGTCCGCGAAATATCCGCCCACCATTGAAAACAGAATAAAGGGCAGCGCAAATAGCGAGCCGATGAGCAGCACCTTCAGTTCTTCTTCATCGGGAGAAAGGTTATTGCCAATGATCAGGAAAATGACCAGAAATTTCAGCGCGTTATCGTTGAATGCGCCTTGAAACTGCGTGAGGATCAGGCTCCAGAACCCAAGCCTCCATGAGTGCGGCTCAGTCTCAATCTGCATTTCGGGACTGGAAACGGCTGGGGTCTTTTGCGACATGGAGAGAATGGTCCCAAAGAATACCCCGAATGAGTAGCAATTTTTCTGCTACGAAGTGCAACAAAAACGGTCCGCCATAGCGGCGTACCGTCCTATTCTATTCTCCTGGGGGATGATTCTCTGGCGACGCCTTTTAGGTGGTCGCAGCTTTAGCTCCGACATCACCCACTGCCTAATAGACGGCATTAGCTCCTGAGGAACCGGCTACGCCGTCGCATGCGCCGGTTGCGCCACTTCCTGCAGCGCCCTACTGAAGATGCCGATTGCCTGATCGATCTGCTCCTTGGTGATCACCAGCGGGGGCTGGAAACGCACCACATTCCCGCCTCCGCCCACTCCAATGAGCATCCCATTGTTCAGGCAATAATCGCGCACCGCTTCGGCTTCCGCGGTTGCCTGGGTCTTCTGCGAATCCTTCACAAGTTCCACACCAATCATCAAGCCCAAACCACGCACTTCACCGATGATCGGATTCGTCTTCGCCAGTTCGTGCAACTTGGCCATCGCGTAATTGCCGACCGCCGTCGTGTGCCCCGGCAAATCCGTCTTCCGCATGAACTCAATATTCGCCAGCGCCGCCGCGCAGGAAACGGGATTGCCGCCGAACGTTGATAGATGATCCCCTGGCGTATATGCCGCCGCAATTTCCGGCCGCGTGGTGTATGCGCTTAGGGGGAAGCCGTCCGCGATTCCCTTTGCCGTCACAATTATGTCCGGTGTCACGCCGTAATACTCGATCGCAAACATCTTTCCAGTCCGCGCGAATCCGCACTGCACTTCATCCGCAATGAATAAGATGCCGTAGTGGTCCAGCACTTTCTTCACTTCCTTGAAATAATTTGCCGGCGGCACGATGATTCCGCCTTCACCCATCACAGGTTCCGCTATAAACGCCGCTACATCATTCGAGGTCGCATATTTCACCACGTCGTCAATCGCCCGTGCACACTGACGCGCGCACTCGTCCGGATTGTTCGGCCATTGTGACCGGTAGGTATAGGGGGCGGGCGCAAATGAGACCCCGGTCCCGTACGGTCCACCCTTCTTTTTTCGCGCGTAGTTTCCCGTGATGCTCAGTGCGCCAAAACTGCGCCCGTGGAAACTCGATTGAAGCGAAATAAATTCGTGCTTCCCGCTGTAAAGTCGTGCCAGCTTTAGGGCGCCTTCGATTGCTTCCGCTCCACCATTCCCAAAAAACGTTTTCGTCAAGCCCTTCGGCGTGATCTCCGCCATCTTTTCGGCCAGGTCTGCTACAGGTTGTACGTGATACAGATACGAAGAGCAGTGAATCAGTTTATCGATCTGCTTCTTTGCTGCTTCCGCTACCGCCGGATTGCAGTGTCCTGCGTTCACCACCGAAATTCCCGCGAAGCAGTCCAGGTATTCCCGGCCGTTTAGGTCGGTTACGGTAGCGCCACTGGCGCGATCGATTATGATCGGCGCGACGCTTTTCACAAACCCAGTCATCACATAATCTTTGTATTTCTGAATGGTGTCAGACATCAGGTCGTTGCTTTCAGGCCAAAGGCCCGGTCAGATTTACCTACATGGGGGAACTGTGGGACTAATTATACCCGCCAGATGGCGTTTCCGTCCGCCCCATTTTTATCACTGCGGGAACCGCTCCTGGTATGTGTCACCCCGAGCAAGGCAAGGCACCTGCCATTACCCTGCAACGGCCCGGCGCAAATAAAATTCGGGATGCCCCAGCATTGCCATCTAAAAGGTGGGTGCTGACGAGGAAAGGACACCAAACCTCTTCGCTTCGATTCGTCTAATTCTTCCCGGTGCTCTCTGGGCTCCGACTTCTGGGTTCCCTGTGTTACTTCCTTTTCTTCTCCTGTTGTACGGAAAACTCCATCGCCACATCCGGCCCCACTTGCCGCACCTCACGCAGATGCAGCCCCGGCATTTCCGCCAACTCGCCACTTACGAACGGCACCTTCGCATCCCCCGCCACTTTCGGCGCATAAAACAACACCAGCTTTTGCACCAAGCCAGCCGAAAGCGCCGCTGCATTCATCCGTGGCCCCGCTTCCAGCAACACGCTCAAACTCTCTCGCTGCCCCAACACCTTCATCACCGCTGCAAGATCGATCTTCCCCTTGCGAGCACTCACCTCAACCAATTCCACTCCCGTATCCTGCAGCGCACGCGCCTTAGCCGATTTCAGCGAAGCCGCTGTAAATACCAGCAGATCATCTTCTGCCGTCTCCACAATCCGAGACTTCACCGGCAACCGCAGCCTCGTATCCACAATCACCCGTAACAATCGCCGTCGCCGCGCCAGTCCACTGCGATCCGTCAGCAGCGGGTTATCCGACAATATCGTCCCAATTCCCGTCAAAAGCACATCTGACGCATGCCGCATCCGATGCACTTCCATGCGAGCCTCCTCGCTGGTAATCCACTCGCGTTTTTTGCCTTTGACCGGTTCTGACAGCGCCAACTGTCCGTCCAGCGTCAACGCCGACTTCAGCGTCACAAACGGCTTGTGAGAAGTAATCCAGCACGCGAAAGCCTCATTCAACACCTTGGCATCGCTCTCCATCAGACCGCAGTCAACTTCAATCCCCGCCGCTCGCAACTTAGCAAATCCGCCGCCGCGCGTCTTGGGATTCGGATCTTCCATCGCCGCCACCACACGCGCAATCCCCGCCTTTACAATGGCCTCGCTGCAAGGCCCGGTCCGCCCCGTGTGATTGCACGGCTCCAGCGTCACATACAGCGTTGCGCCCTCTGCCCGGGAGGCCGCCTGCTTCAACGCCACAATCTCCGCATGGTCGCGCCACTCGTATTGATGAAATCCCTCGCCGAGAATTGTCCGGTCTTTCACGATTACGCAGCCCACCGTAGGATTCGGCGAAGCCAGCCCTACGCCCTTACGCGCAAGGTCAAGCGCATGCTGCAGGAAGTGCAAATCGTGGCTGTTCGACATGGTGGACGCTAGTTAGGAGTCATCTCCTAGATGGTGTGTAGGGGGTCAGAGCCTCAGCTCCGACATCAAACCAGACTGGGCTTTAACCCCTAGGGAATCCGTGCTCTCTAATCTCAAGCAAAATCCGCGAAAAAAGTGCCTCAATCAAACAACGAATCCGCATACGTTTGCGCGTCAAACGGCACCAGATCGTTAATCTGTTCGCCTGTTCCTATAAAACGAATCGGTAAACCCAGCTCGCGCGATATCGCCACCACAATCCCGCCCTTGGCTGTTCCGTCAAGCTTCGTCAAAATAATTCCCGTCACGCCCACGCTCGAGGTAAACTCGCGCGCCTGGTTCAGACCGTTCTGCCCGGTCGTCGCATCCAGCACTAACAACACATCGTGCGGCGCACCCTGAATTACCTTTGCTGCAGTGCGCTTCATCTTTTCCAATTCCGCCATCAAATTCGATTTCGTGTGCAGCCGCCCCGCGGTGTCCACAATCACTGCATCAGCCCCGCGAGCCTTTGCCGCCGCCATCGCGTCAAAAACCACTGCCGCGGGATCGGCGCCCGATTTCTGTTTGATCACTTCTATGCCGTTGCGCTGCGCCCAGATTTCCAGTTGCTCGATCGCCGCCGCGCGAAACGTATCTGCCGCGCACAACACCACGCTGCGGCCGTCCTGCCGCAAGCGGTTCGCCAGCTTCCCGATGCTGGTGGTTTTCCCCGCACCATTCACTCCCACCACGAAAATCACGCGCGGATCACTTCCATTCGCCGGGCCAGCCAGATTTGGCGTGCCGCCAAACACATTCAGCGTGCGGAACACGTGAGCCTTAATCTCGCGCTTCAGTTGCGCGCCATCCGAAAGTGCGTTTCGCGACATCTGCTCGCGAACAGAATCCAGTATTTCGTTGGTGGTTTTCACGCCCAGGTCTGCAGAGAGCAGCGCCGTTTCCACTTCTTTCAGCACTGTGGGATCGATCTGCCGCCCGCCTTGCGTGATCGTGTCCAGGGTGTCCGCAAGGGCGTCCTTGGTCTTTACAACGGATTCTTTCAGCCGTTCAAGGAGTGTAGGTTCCGGTTTTCCAAAAAGCGTAATCATACAGGTCAGCGTCACTCTTGCATCGCAAAACAAAATTGTAACAGATGCCCGCACGCAACGCCGTCTGGGGAACAGGCGGGCAGGTAGCAAGCTGTTTTAGCGTGAATCCGAGGTTTCAGGGGCTACGCCGGCTTTGTTACTGGCAACCCGCGTCCCGAGCAAAGACATTATCGCCCATGGCTCTCGATACGAGTAAGGAGTCAATACGCTCTTCTCATTTTCGGAAATGAAGCAGATTCCAGTTCCAATAATGTCTACGCGACTGATCCCGGACCAATGGGTTGGTAGCTAACCCGGAATCTCTAGTTGACAAAACTCCTGTTCTCCAATTTTGTCTTCGCAGCGCAGTAGATCCCTCAGAATCATGGAAAGTGTAGGAAGAGAGTTCCCAAATCCAGGACGATTATGCCGGGCCAATTTCATCGGTGACTGATCGGCAAGCCCGAAGCCCATCGTCGCTAAGCAGGAAGTGTCGTGTCCCGAACAATGAATCCTATTACGACTGTTGCTACGATCGGGACCACACCCGCAGTATATCCAGTTCAGCTGAGGTTGCTTGTCAGACCGTTGCAATTCACAAGTCCTTGAGGGGATGGCAACGAACGAATGACGAGGAGCAGATTTCTGTTCAGGGACTAGTTTTTCGCCAGCAAGTTATCAAAGTACGCCAGCATTTCCGGAGAGTTCCAGTCTTGCGGTCCAATGATCTTCCGTGCAATCTTGCCCTTGCGATCGATCACATACGTTTCCGGCCACATGGAAGTGCCGTAATCATGGGCAATCTTCGCCGAGGGATCGTTCATCGTCGGGAAATTAATCCCCTGAGCCTTGACGAACTTGGCATACGCCGCCACATCTTCATCGATACTCACGCCCACAATCACTCCATTTCGAGCAGCGATACGCTGCTGCAACGTGATCAACGCTGGAGTTTCTTCGACACAAGGGCCGCACCAGCTGGCCCAGAAGTTCAGCACCACCACTTTTCCGCGCAGGTCCGACAAGTGTGCCGGCTTCCCGTTCAGCTCGAGCTGAAAATCCTCGGCGGTCTTTCCGGCGATCGACGATTCCCCCTGCCGGTAGTGCGGCAGGCTGAAAAACGCCAGGATGGCGGCGGCAAAGCCCATGCCCCCCCACGCCATAAATTTGCGGAAAAGTGTTTTCATAATACCGCTATAATAGCCTAGAGCAGCGACCGCGAAAAGCCCCGCCTCACACTCAAACGTGACAAATATCACTGCCAATACTCAGCCTACCGTCGCCGCTATCGTACCCGCGCGCAATGAAGAAGCCACCATTTCCCAGTGCGTGGAATCCCTCGCCCAGCAGCCGGAAATCACCGAAATTGTTGTCATCAACGACCAGTCTACTGACCGAACCGTAAAAATTGTCCTGGAACTGATGCGCAAGCATGCGCGACTCCGGCTGATTGAAGCCACGCCGTTACCGCCCCGCTGGGTGGGCAAGAACCATGCCGTGTGGCAAGGTTCTCGCACCGCCAAGGACGACTGGCTTCTTTTCACTGACGCGGACGTACTGCACGAAAAACATTCAGTTTCGCGGGCCTTGGAAATCGCTAGTGAACAGAATGCTTCACTGGTCTCCTTCTCCCCGAAACAAATCACCGAGTCCTGGTACGAAAAATCCCTAATTCCCGCGATCTATTGCCGCCTTGCCAAAAAGTTCTCCTTCGAGCGAGTCAATGACCCCCAAAACAAATCAGCCGCAGCCAACGGCCAATTCTTGCTAATCTCGCGAGCCGCGTACGACGCCGTAGGTGGCCACGCCTCGATCGCCTCCGAAGTTCTCGAAGATGTGGCGCTGGCGCAGCGAGTGAAACAAGCCGGCTATCGCATCTGGTTTGGCAGTGGCCAAGGATCTGTCCGCGTCCGCATGTACCGCACGTTTGCTGCGATGTGGGAAGGATGGAAAAAAAATCTCTACCGACTGATGGGCGCCGATCCCGCGTCAACAACGGCAGAAATCGCCATCGCCATGGTGCCGATCCTGGTGGGGGCAGCAATCGTTGTAACGATCGCGATCCTCTCAAGGGATTGGCTGCCGACCCTCATCGGCGCGGTGATAGCCCTGGCCGTCTGGCACCTTTTCTACAGCAGAGAATTAGCGGCCAACCAGTTCTCGAGGACCCTCACTTGTTACGGCCTGCCCGGCAAATTCTTGTACGCCGCGGTCCTCTGGGCATCCTACCGCAGCTACCAAAAAGGCTCTCTGTGGTGGAAAGGGAGAGAGTATCCTGTAGGTACCCCCCATGCATCGAATGATGCAGCGAAGAGATAGCAAAATAATGGTCTATTTGACACGCAGAATCGAGTTTTCAGCTTCGCATCTCTACCACAACCCGGCCATGAGCCCGGAGGAGAACCAGCGTGTGTTCGGCAAGTGCAACAATCCGCACGGCCACGGGCACAATTACTCACTGGAAGTCACGGTGGCGGGCGAACCGGATCCAAAAACGGGAATGGTTCTGGATCTCAAGGAGTTGAAGGAGATTCTGGAACGCGAAATTACCCAGCGCATGGATCATCGGCACTTGAATTACGAGGTTCCCGAGCTTAAGGGGCAGATCCCGACTTGCGAGAATATTTCGCGCGTCATCTGGACTCTGCTGGAGCCGAAAATTACGCAAGGCCGTCTGCATAAGGTGAGGCTCTATGAAACACCGGATTTATTCGCAGATGTCTACGGCAACGGGAACGGAGCGAAATCCGCGTGAGCGAAGGACTACACATCGAATTGGGAAGGCGCTACAAATTTGCTGCGTCGCACCGTTTGCACAGTGAACAGCTGAGCTTCGAGGAAAATTTCCGTGTCTATGGCAAGTGCAATAACCCGCACGGCCACGGGCATAACTACGTAGTGGAGATCAACGTGTCAGGGACGGTGGATCCGGCTACCGGCATGATCGTGAATCTGGCGGACCTCGATAGTTTCGTCGAACGCGAGGTGCTCGAACCGTTTGACCATCGCTCGCTCAACGAAGAGGTTCCCGCTTTTCGCGAGCAAGTGCCTACGACGGAGAACGTTTGCATGGAAATTTTCAAGCGTCTGAAAGAATTCCCGCTTGCCAAACTCGAACGTGTGCGCGTCGAAGAGACGGGCAATAACGCTTTCGAGTACGCCGGGGAAGATTCTGCGGATCTCAAGACGGTCTGACACGGGGATGGGGAAAATGACAAAGCCAACGGAAATTATGCTCCACGAGAGCAAGCTGGAAATGCCGCAGGAGAGCGTCGCGGACCTTGTGCGCAAAATGATTACGCTCGTCGGCGAAGATCCGAACCGCGAAGGGTTGCGTAAGACCCCGGAGCGCTTTGAAAAAGCGCTCAAGTTCCTTACCAGCGGCTATCACCAGAATCTCGACTCAGTGATGAACGGCGCTACGTTTGCCGTGGCGTACGACGAAATGGTTGTCGTGAAAGACATCGAATTCTTCAGCTTGTGCGAGCACCACCTGTTGCCGTTCTTTGGCAAGGCACACGTCGCCTACCTTCCCAACAAGCGCGTACTCGGCCTCAGCAAAATCGCGCGCCTGGTCAACATGTTCGCGCGCCGCCTGCAAATCCAGGAACGCATGACCAGCCAAATCGCGCAATCCATCGAAGAAAAAATCAGCCCCGAAGGCGTGGGCGTAATCATCGAAGCGCGCCACCTCTGCATGCAGATGCGTGGAGTAGAAAAGCAGCACGGACAGGCCGTAACCAGCGCCATGCTAGGCTCTTTCCGCCACAACAAGCAGACTCGTGACGAATTCCTCTCGCTGGTCCGCCACCAAAAATCCTAACGGTTCAGCGACTGCTGCTTCCGGCAAACGTAGTGCCGGCCCTCGTGTCCGCACTGTTTTGTTCTGACTAGCGGTTTCTTTTTCAAGGGCGGAGCTTTAGTTCCGACAAATGGCTTGAACAAAACCGGGCTTCAACCCATTTTCCTTTGTCGGCCCGGCCGAAGCGCCAGGATCGTGGTGTAATTTCTCGGCAACTTCGTTCGATGAGATCCACTCGGAGTGCGTGTCACTCAGGTCGGTTTCCTGTGTGGGCATTTTCAAGGGTTCGCTTCGTAATTGCACAACAAATTGTGCCCTCTGGCCTCAGCGCCCGAAATCGCTGCAAATCACCCACCTTTTAGCGGCACATTGCCACCAATCGCGTCAAAATGGGAAGGAGGTATTCGCCAATGCCATATCCACGGCTAAGATCCCGCGTACAGATCGCCTTCGCCGCCTTCCTCCTCCCTGCTTTTCTTTTCCTAAGTGCCTCGTTCGCCTCTCCCAACGACGAAATTTCCCAGCTCGCAAAACTCATGGGTTGGAAATCGGGAGATGTGTTCGCCGACATCGGTGCAGGCGATGGTACCTACGCACTCGCTGCGCTCTCCCACATCGGTCCCACCGGAAAAGTTTTTGCTACGGAACTGGATGAAAAAAAGTTGGCGACCCTGCAGCGCGAAGCGAAAGAGCGCGCCCTAAGCAATTTCGTAGTCTTAGCCGCACACGAAAAAGATACCAACCTCCCGGCGTCTTGCTGCGATACGATCCTGCTTCGCCGCGTCTACCACCATCTGACCGCTCCGGGAGAAATGGATGCCAGCCTATTGCGTTCTCTAAAACCGGGAGGGAGGCTAGCGATCATCGATTTTCCGCCACGCCCCGATCTGACCCGCAGCGATCCAGTCGAAGGGGTACCCACGAATCGCGGCGGCCACGGCATTCCCCAAAAAATCTTGATCGATGAACTAACCGCGGCGGGATTTGCAGTAGAAAATATTCTGAACGACTGGCCCAACGACAATTACTGCGTAATCTTCCGCAAAGCCCCAGCTGCATCTCACTGATGTGTCTTTGCTACCATCCCGGCGGGAGTAGGGGATCGCGGCACGCTTGCCCGGGGATCACATTCGATGAGACCAGCCCGAATTGGAACCGACTTGCTATTTTCCGGCCCGTGCCTTCCGCACCCGCGCCCGATTCCCGCAGGTAGCACTGCTGCACCACCGCCGCACGTTACCCCTCGTCGCGTCCAGGAATACCCAGCGGCAATCTTCGTTTTGACAGATTTTCAGTCGGTTCTGTTCGCTTGCGATCAGGCGATCCACGAATGCCGAAGTCAGATTAGCCAGTATCACCGGCCATCCCGAGCGCACCGGGATCAAGTCCAAACGCAGCCCATTTTGGTCCTCGCCAATGCGTGCATAAAAATCTACCTTTAACCAATCGTTCAGATGCTGCAGTTGCCGAACTCCCAAGGGCTCGCCCGAATCGGCTTTCACAACCAGTCGCCTCAACTGTGTCCGAAGCATCTTGAACTTCGGCTGTGGGAACGATTCCAGCGGTACGCGGAAATCCCAGTACTTCAAGAACGAGGTTACCCATGCCCGGTCTTCCAGCATGTCCGTGAACGCGCCGTAGCCATCCCACAGTTCACTGTTTACCAGGTCGAGCCATGGTGCGACGCCACCAAAGCCGCGCAACGAGAATGGATCGGAATTCTTGGTCATTGTACTGAGGTAAACCCTCTTGACCCGTTACCTCGGGCACGATATCGTGTAATGGGATAAGCGTGTTTATCTCATTACATGGTCTGCCTGAAAACCGCCCGATGTAATGAGTATAACAGCTTTATCTCATTACATCAGGAGCCTCGAATTCATGCGTGACACCGTACAAGCCGTCGCCCCTGCCCTCGAGGCAGTCCCCCAGCGGGCACGGCCGAAGGCTCGTCGAGTCCACGTCATCCTCGCATTCTTTTCCATATACGTGATTTGGGGCTCTACCTATCTGGCCATTCGCTATGCCGTGCAAACCATCCCGCCGCTCTACACCGCTGGCTTTCGTCATCTCCTCGCCGGCTCCTTCTTATTGATTGGGGCGCTAGCAAAAGGCATTCGTCCAACGCGGGAACAGATTCGCGCCAGCATAGTGATCGGATTTTTCTTCTTTCTGATTGGTCACGGCTCCCTCCACTGGGCGGAACAGGTGGTGCCGAGCGGGCAAGCTTCCCTGCTGATCGCTATCGAGCCGATCTTCGTATTTTTGCTCTCCTCCATGGCCGCGCGAGTCTGGAAATTGAATGGGATGCTGTTAGCCGGAATCCTCTTCGGATTGGCGGGAGTGGGCGTGCTGGTCAGCGCAGCGGCGCGCGAGGCTGGTACTCCCGGAAGCACTCTGGGCACGATTGCGATCCTGGTCGGCGCGTTATCCTGGTCGGCCGGTATCATCTATTCCCGGAAGTCGCATTTGTCCGGCAATCCGCTGCTGCTCTCGGCGCTCTCCCTGTTGTCGGGCTCGGCGATGCTGCTTTTCACCGCAACCCTCGTGGGCGAAGCGAAGGGATTTTCGATCGCGCAAGTCACCGTAAAATCCTGGTTGGCTCTGGCCTACCTCATTTTGTTCGGCTCGGTGGTAGCCTTCACCGCCTACAACTGGTTGCTGGAACACTACTCTCCAACGCTTGTCGCCACGCATACATACGTGAACCCGGTGGTCGCCGTGTTCCTAGGCTGGGCCTATGGAGGGGAAGCGCTTACCTTGAAGGTGGCGCTGGCGGCGGCGATGGTAGTCGGCGCAGTGGCTCTGGTAGACCGTGGCACAAGCAAGCTGCATCACCTGGCATAACCGATAATCAGCCAAACAGGCGCTTGCTACCGAGAGGCGTGGTGTGTTCCACTTTCCCGGAAGCCGCCCTTATGATCGCTCAAAGAGTCGCTCACTACGTGATTGTCGAAAAGCTGGGTGAAGGTGGCATGGGTGTGGTGTACCGCGCTCGCGATGAAAGACTGCAACGCGACGTCGCACTTAAATTCCTGGGAAATCTACCTTCCGGAAGTTCCGCTAGTCATGAACAAGTCCTTGACGAGGCGCGAGCGATTTCCGCGCTCAATCACCCCAATATCTGCACGGTCTATGAAGTGGGCGAAGCGGACGGCAAACCTTACATTGCCATGGAGTATGTGGAAGGGCGCCAACTCAGCACGGAAATTCGTTCCACAGGGATGCCACTGGATCAGGTGGAACGCTATGGAATCCAGTTGGCTGACGCCCTCAGCCATGCGCACGGCCGCGGAATCATTCACCGCGACCTGAAAGCCGCGAACGTGATGACCACTCCTTCGGGGCTCTTAAAGGTGCTGGATTTTGGAATCTCGCGCCGCGTGGACAAAAGCGGCGGCGATGAGACCACTCGCTTCGACAAATCCTGGGAATCGCAGCATACCTTTACCGGAACTCTTCCCTATGTGGCGCCGGAAGTTTTCAAAGGCCAGGTAGCAGACGAGCGGAGCGATATCTGGTCACTGGGCGTATTGCTGTACGAAATGGTGGCGGGCCGGCGTCCGTTTCGAGGCGCTACCGCATACGAATTGGGCGCGGCTATCATGCGCGAGCCGGCGCCGGAAATCACGCAAAAGATTCCGATGGTGCTGCAGAGCGTCATCGACAAATGTCTGAACAAAGATCCCGGGCAGCGATATCAGCAGGCGGGAGAAGTACGCGCGGCTCTGGAGACCGCCGGGACGGCTTCGCGGACACAAAAGTTTTTAACCGTGGTAACGCCCGCCCCCGGCTTCTGGACTTGGAAGAACGCGTTGCTGCTTTGTGCCGTGACGGCGCTGGCGATTGGATTGAGTTTTTGGCTGCAGGGCCAGAAAAATACGCGGCAAGCCGCAGTTCCTGGGGCCATCCAGTCGATTGCGGTGCTGCCGTTGGAAAACCTTTCGGGTGATCCGGCGCAGGAATACTTTGCAGATGGCATGACCGACGCGCTAATCACGGAATTGTCACAAATCAAGAAATTGCGCGTGATGTCTCGCACCACGGTTATGCAGTACAAGCACGCACAAAAGCCGCTGCAGCAGATTGCGCAGGAGTTGCGTGTCGACGCGATTGTGGAAGGCTCCGTGGTCCGCGCCGGCGATCGCGTACGCATCTCCGCCAAGCTGGTGCAAACCAATATTGAAGGATCGCTCTGGGCAGACAGTTTCGAGCGGCAATATTCAGATGTGCTTGCACTACAAAGCGACGTGGCCACGGCGATTGTCCGTGGAATCCAGGTCGAACTAAGTAGTTCGGAACAGACCGAACTAGCGCGCAACCGTAGCGTAGTTCCCGAAGCATACGAATACTATCTGAAGGGACGGTTTGAAAACGCTAAACGCACTCAGGAAGGATTCATCTCTGCGGAAGACTATTTCAAGAGAGCGATCGAGAAGGACAATACTTTCGCGGGTGCATATGCCGGGCTCGCGGAAACGTATATGAATATGAGTTCGTATCAGATGCGGCCCGCAAAGGAAATCATTCCGAAGGCGAAAGAGGCCGCGGCGAAAGCCTTGCAGTTGGACGAACGACTGGCGGAAGCGCACTCTGTTCTGGCGGCGATTCGCTTTTACAATCTGGAGCCACAAGGGGTGGAAGCCGAATACCAACGCGCGATCGCTCTGAATCCGGGATTTGCTCAGGGGTTGCACTGGTATGCACTCTTTTTGGCGGCGACCGGGCGCAAGGACGAGTCGTTCACAGAAATTAAGCTGGCAAGAGACATCGATCCCAAATCAATGATCATCAATGCGAATGTGGGCTGGTGCTACTACCTGGCGGGTGATTACGACAAGGCCATTGAAGCAGAAAAGGAAACCTTGCGCCTTGATCCCAGTTTTGGAATTGCCTACGGCTATCTGGGACAGGCCTACCTTGAAAAAGGGCAATTTGACGCCGCGCTGGAAGCATTCCGAAAGAATGTTTCTCTGGAGCCGGCAAACCTAGCGCGTAAAGCGGAGTTGGCCAATGCCTACTTCCACGCTGGAAAGAAAGCGCAGGGGCAGGAAATCGTAGAAGAATTCAGGCATCTGGAAGGAAAACGATACGTCTCCAGTTACGACTGGGCGATGATATTTGCCGGACAACGGGATAAAACGCAGACGATGAAGTGGCTGGAACAGAGTTATGAAGAGCGCAATGCCCGCTTGGCCAACATGATGGTCCATCCACAATTTGCGTTCCTGCACGGCGACTCAAGATTTCAGAATTTGCTCGCGCAAATAGGATTATCCGCTTCCCCTAGCTGACAAGATTGAGCAGCAACGCCAAACGGCAGGAGAGTTAGAATTAACAGCACAATAATTATGTGATGGATAGCTTGCAATGCGGCTGGCAACCAAAACAAAATTCCCATTCATTCTTGAGGAGCTGCAGAACTCCTGGCTTTCGCCAAGGTTGCAGGTGCACGCGATGTTCGGGAGTCATGCCGTATATGTTGACGACAAGATTGTGTTCATCCTGCGAAAGAAAGGCGAAGCCAAAACGATTCGCGACGATGGCCTATGGGTCGCCTCCCTCCCGGAACATAACGATTCGCTTTTGCGAGATTTTCCGGAATTGCGGCCTATCGAACTTTTTCTGGATCGGGGACGCCGCGGATTTACTGGTTGGCTGAATCTTCCTGACAGCGAGGAAAGGTTTGAAGAACGCGCAATTTCAATATGCCAGTTGGTGATCAATGAAGACGCAAGGATCGGCAAATTGCCAAAAGAGCGGATTGGATCTTTTGGGAAAAAGCGGCGTAATACTCCAGGAGACACTCGCAAACGCCGAAATTAACTCCCCTCCATCCCTCAGACAGGATCCCTCAGACAGGATGCTTGACGCCGCCAGAGGCCTCGCATAGACTCCGCTGACTTGGGATGGGGGCAGCCTGCAGGAAATTGGAGGAAGACATGGCCAAGAAAGCCGTCGAGAAAACCTTTGTGGTTGATTATAAGAGTGTGAACAAAGTGCTAAAGGCTAAGAAGAAGGAGCTGGAAAAGCTCCAGAAAAAAGTGAACCTCGCGGGAAAAGTTAATCTCGAGCTGCAGATCAAGGCCATGGCTTTAATCATCCAGACCTGCAAGAACGCAAGAATGACTTCGAAATATACCAGCTCCTGAACTATCGCAGCGCACAGCTAGAGGTTTGCTAGAAGCCAGGGAAGCGTGGCGGCAATAGCTAATCGTGTACAGAAAAAGATGCGTCGGCATTCTGCCAGGCAATTTTACCGGCGCTCACCCTTTCTGGTGTCCTACTGGAAAGACGATCAAATCCTGTTCCAAAATTATCTGAAAGGAAAAATTGTGGGCGCCTCGGCCGAAACTGCCGAGGTGCTCGATTTTTTTGATGATTGGAAGACCTTGGCAGAGGTGGGGCGGCGATGGCCGCAATACACGGCCAAATCGCTACGCGCTTCGCTGCAACAATTGGCGAAACAAACCCTCCTGGAATCGGCAAATCGGAAACAAGTGCCCGAAACGAAGCGAGTACTAGCGCTTCGAAAGTGGCGCGATTGGAATCCCGCGGCGGGCTTCTTCCACATGAGTACCAAGGATGCCTATTCCGAGGTAATTGAGAAAAAAGAAATCGAGTACATTGAAAATCTGATGCGGGGGCGCCCTCTGCCGTGTCCAGCGAAGCACTACACGGGAACGCGAACCATTGACTTGCCCGGCAGGGAAGTGTTCTCGGAGTTTTCGCGCGTGCTGCGCGAGCGGCGAACCTGGCGAGAATTCTCGCACGCGAAAGTCAGCCTCCAATCCTTCGCCACTCTGCTGGAGCTCTCGTTTGCCGTGCAGCAGTGGCAGACAATTCCGAAAGCTGGGAAATTGGCGCAGAAGACTTCACCTTCAGGAGGTTCGCTTCATCCGCTGGAAGCTTATGTTCTGGTGAGAAAAGTGAAAGGGATTGCGGCCGGGATTTATCATTACGATGCGCTCGGGCGAAGATTACAAGAGGTGCGGCGCGGCGCGAGCGGCCGTGAATTACAAAAATACTTGGCCGGGCAGTGGTGGTATCGCGATGCGGCACTCGTAGTCTTTCTTACCGCCTTGTTCGGGCGCACGCAGTGGAAATACGATTACGCGCGCGCGTATCGCGCCATTCTGTTGGAGGCGGGACATCTCTGTCAGACGTTTTGTTTGACAGCGACATGGCTTGGGCTGGCGCCATTCTGCACCATAGCGATGAAAGATACGGCGATCGAAAAGGCGCTGAAGCTGGATGGAATTTCGGAGTCGGTGATTTACGCGATGGGCGCTGGTGTGAAACCAGATTGATGTCATTCCTTGTTGCAAAAGGCGCAGACAAGGAATGACATCATTTTTTGCGCTCAAGTTTGTTATTTCGCGACCGCTACGGTAGCGCGAGTGGTGTCCCAATCGAGATTCAGATTGGCCCCCGCCCCGGATTTCTCAAGCGAGATGGTAAAATTCTCGACAGTTGGCACCGCGGAAACCTTTAGGTCAATGCGCGCGAGATCCTCGCTTGGGCCGGGATAGTCGGTGCCCCACTCGCCGGTCTTCTTGCTGATGATCAGTGTCCACTTGTCTTTATCGGGAATCGCGAACATGGTGTAGCTGCCGGCAGGAACGGCTTTACCGCCGACGGTGACATTTCCGGTGGTCACCAATGTAGTGGCTTCATTGGCTCCGAGGCGCCACACTTTGCCGTAGGTGGCAACTTCTCCGCCGACGTGACGGCCTTTTAAGCGCGGGCTGGAATAGTCGATGGTAATTTTTGTGCCGCCGAGGTCAACGCTGGCTGTGGCCGGCGGACTGGGGCGCTTGGATTTGTCTTGCGCACCGCAAGCCACGGCGATGATAGCGATTCCCAGGCAACAAACAGCAACATATACACTAACTTTACGCATAAATTCTCCTTTTGTATTGTACCGGCCGAGCAGAGTACCGACAGGATAACCAGCGCGATGCACTACCCCACAGCAAGCATTGAACCGGATTTGGAGTGAGGTTGCAAGCGAAAGGCTGAGGCGGATGGCGCGGTGCCAGCAGCGCCCGGGCAAATTGCCGAACCGCCCTAAAATATCCGCACCACTCATCCGTCTCTATAAGTAGCAGGTGTTTTCGCGCGGCCAGAATGAGCACCGAGCAGAACAACCGGATCTCTGAAGCGATCGTCCAGGAACGGTCTCGCCTTCGTAACTTCATACGGAGGCGGGTTGCCGATACGGAAGATGCGGAAGACATACTGCAAGACTCATTCTACGAGCTGGTGGAGACGTTTCGCTTGATGCGGCCGGTGGAGCATATCGGCCCGTGGCTGTTTCGTGTGGCGCGAAACCGCATCATCGATTTGTATCGCAAGAAAAAGCCGGAGCGGTCGATCAACGAATTGATCGAAGCGGCGGATGGAGGGGGCCTCGTGGAACTTCAGGATTTGTTGCCGTCTCCAGACGCCGGACCGGAAGCGGTCTATGCCAGGGGAGTGCTGCTTGATGAGCTCCATGATGCTCTGGACGAACTTCCGGAGGAGCAGCGAATAATATTTCTTGCCCACGAGGTGGAAGGCAAGAGCTTCAAAGAGATCGCCGTGGAGTCTGGTGTGGCCGTCAACACGTTGATTTCGCGTAAACACTATGCCGTGCTTCAGCTACGGCAGCGACTGCAAGTGATTTATGAACAATTCAAGAAAGGATGAAAATGAAATGACACAAGAAACGGCGCAAAGAATGACGCAGAAAGTTGTCACGAAAATAATGGGATTCATGATCCTGATCCTGATCGTCGTTGCCGGATTCGGCCAGGCGGTGCTGCACCTGTGGAACTGGTTGATGCCAGTTTTATTCGGATTGCACGCGATTACGTTTTGGCAGGCGCTTGGGCTGCTGGGCTTGAGCTGGCTGTTGTTTGGCGGATTCGGGTGGTTTGGCCGCTCGGGGAGGTCCATGCATTCCGGAAAACGAACGCAGGAGCGCTTCGCCCAGATGACTCCCGAAGAGCGCGAGAAGTTACGCGAAGGATTGAGCGGGCGCTGCTGAATCTTGGTGAGTCCTGAGGCGCGCTTTGCCGACCGCCATTAATGTTGCGTTTATCTTCCATATGACATCGTCGCTCTGGCTTGACGTTGTTGCCCAGAACGATCCTGGAGGTTTCGCATGTCGAAGAAAAGCATAATCGCTTGCGTGGCTCTTGCACTGCTCCTCGTATTCACAGCCGCTGTCCCTTACCTCTTCGCCGCTCCGCAAGCAGCCGGCAACTCCGGCTACCATCTGGTCAAGAAAGTAAAACTCGGAGGCACTGGCGGCTGGGACTATCTAGAAGTCGATCCCCTCACGCATCGGCTATTTATTTCACGCGGCACGCACGTGATTGTTGTCGACGCCGAACAGGGAAAAATTATTGGCGATATCCCCGATACGCAGGGGGTCCATGGAATCGCACCCGTGGACGAATTCAATAAGGGGTTCACATCGAATGGCAGGACGGGCGATTCCACGATTTTTGATTTGACCTCGTTGAAAACTACCGGCAATGCCAAAGCCGATAAGGATGCGGACGCGATCATCTACGATTCATTTTCCAAGCGGGTATTCACCTTTAATGGCGACGCCAATACAGCGACGGCGATCGATGCCGCATCCGGGAAAACGGTCAGCACCTTTGCGCTGGGCGGTGGTCCAGAGTTCGGCACCTCGGACGGCAAGGGAAAGATCTTTGTGAATCTTGAGGACAAGAGTGCGCTGGTTAAATTTGACGCGAAGACGCTGAAGCTTGAGAACACCTGGCCGCTTGCGCCTTGCGAGTCTCCTTCAGGACTGGCGATCGACGCAGCACATGAAATCCTCGTGGTTGGTTGCCACAACAAAATGATGGCGTTTGTCGACGGCAATTCCGGCAAGGTACTCGGCACGGTGCCCATTGGACAGGGAGTGGACGCAAACCGCTTTGACCCGGTCACCGGGTTGGCCTTTGCTTCTTGTGGGGACGGCACGATCACCGTGGCTCATGAAGACTCGCCGTCGAAATTCACACTCGTGGACACCATCCAGACGCAGCGTGGTGCGCGCACCATGACCATCGACTACGCTACCCACGTGCTCTATACGGTTACCGCAGATTTCGGGCCGGCGCCCGCCGCCACGGTGGATAACCCTCGCCCGCGTCCGGCAATTATTCCTGACACGTTTACCCTGCTCGTTTACGGCAAGTGACCGCTGCCCTGGATGGAGAACTCTAGCCAGAGAGCAAGGGTGAGTCCGTACCTCGCCCTGTATGCGCTTCTTGGCCGTCGCCTGGATGGCGA
Organism: Candidatus Acidiferrales bacterium; assembly: GCA_963741165.1. Taxonomy (GTDB): domain Bacteria; phylum Acidobacteriota; class Terriglobia; order Acidiferrales; family UBA7541; genus Acidiferrum. The sequence goes on from CAVUHB010000013.1 coordinate 771,957, forward strand.
CGGAACGAAACAGCGCTTCGTCAAGCGGACTTGGAAATGGAGAAACGGTTGGAGGCGGGAAGGGCGGCCATGATGAAAGCGATCCCGCTGAAGGCCAGGGCTTCAAACACGCTGGTCCATTCGTTGCCATTGCCAGAGTGAGGATCGGCGATAGCGCGCGGGATGTGCAGCATGATGAACCAGAGAAGGATCATCAGGCCGAGAAGGAATGCGGCGAGCCGAGCCTGAACGTGAAAGATAATTCCGAGACCCGAGGCGATGAGGGCTACACCTGCAAAATAGGTCCAGAAGACGTGGCCGGGAATCCAAGCAGGGACGAGAGTCTGAACAAATTCCACGTAGAGAAAATGGGCGTAACCGAACGCAACCACGGTGATGGGAAGAAAGTAGCGGCCAATGGGCATGATAGGTTCGAGAAATCCCATATTTTGGGCAGTGCGTTCCTCTAGCGAACCGACAACCATCCAGGCGCCGCCGGACATGGTGAGCAACTTGAAGGCGTTTGTCCACGAGCCGAGGTGGCGCGGATAGAGCGCCATAGTGGCAGGGATGTGCGCGGTGATGACGAGCACCAGAAACCCGGCTCCCGTAACGGCCGCTACGGCACGGCCATTGATGTCGAACATGATGCAAGCTCCTGCCGCTATCAACAAAGCGCCGACGCTGTAGGCAAAGATTGTGTGACCGCCGGGAATCCAGGAAGGCCAGGCGGGCATGATGACGGGGATGAAGTCGGAGAAGATGAAATGCTGGACGCCGATGCCAATCAGACCCATGGCGTAGAAACAGCGGCCGACAGGAATGAACCATTTCGGCATTCAGGGAGTGTACTCCGACGTCTTTTAACTCGGAAGCGGGAACTTATCGCACTCATGGAGCTGCCGGCAGGGAACCGAGTCCTCCGAGCTACAGCCCTGTTTCGTGGAACGGCTTGATGTTCGAGCTGAGGCTCCGACCCCTAAACGGCACTTGCGAAAAGCACCCCTGGAAACCCAGACTGAAAACAATCCAAACGGCGGATTTGTCTGCGATGCATACTATTTGGTAGCCGCAAATCGGGCGCAAATGGCGACGCCAGCCACCCGTAGTGACCGCCGGGTGATGTTTCAGAGGCTTTACACTGAGAATGGTCCTGTGCTAACTTTAATGCGTCGAAGAAAAGAGGAAATTTAAAGGGACGACGGTGAGGGCACTTGAGCGACGTTAAAGTTGGGTTGATCGAACAATTCCGGACACATGTTAAAGATACGGGATCGCCTGAGGTGCAGATCGCACTCTTGAGCGAACGGATCAGCTATTTGACATCGCACCTCAAGTCCCACGTGAAAGACCACGCATCACGCCGCGGGCTGATTATGATGGTGAATAAACGGCGGCGTCTGCTGGACTATCTAAACCGGCGAGACCCGGATCGGTACCACCAGATTGTTGAACGCCTTAGCCTCCGCAAGTAGTTTTGTAACCGCCTGTAGCGGCTGCACTTGCGAACTCACGGAAAACGCAAATTCCCAACGGAATCTGTCCCCCGACCTTCAGACAGTTGGGCGTGAACGTATTCTGCCCGTGCGAACGGGCATAAGCGCGTTTGTATTGGTGTAACTGGCTGCGAACTGGCTCCTGCGGCAATCCCACTTCTTTTCTTCCATGCAATGCAGGGAGGTCCCTGCAACAGAACTCCTCTGAAGGGGAGTCAAAGGAAGAAACATGTCAGAGAACAATCACACACCCGCTCCACACAGCGTAACTATCGATCTCGGTGGCCGTAACCTGATCCTGGAAACCGGGAAAATCGCAAAGCAAGCTAATGGCGCCGTGACGGCAAGATATGGCGACACCGTGGTGCTGGTGTCGGCTTGCATGTCCACCAAGCCAATCGACCGGGACTTTCTGCCGTTGACGGTGGATTACCGGGAGAATACCTATTCAGCGGGAAAGATTCCGGGCGGCTTTTTCAAACGCGAAGGGAGGCCATCGGAGCGCGAAATCCTGGTTTCACGACTGATCGACCGGCCGATGCGGCCCTTGTTCCCCGATTCATGGCGAAACGAGACACAAATCATTGCCATGGTTTTGTCGGCGGATAGTGAGAATGATCCGGACGTCATTGCGGTAACCGCGGCTTCGGCAGCGGCTTATATTTCAGACCTGCCGTTTACCGATCCTATCGCTGCCGTTCGCGTCGGCCTGCTGGATGGCAAGCTGGTTGTGAATCCCTCAATTGCCGAACAGAAGACCAGCAAGATGAACATTATCATTGCCGGCGCGGAAAATGGCATCGTCATGGTGGAATCTGGCGCGTTCGAAGTTTCCGAAGAGCAGATTGCCGACGCACTGGAATTTGGCCATGCACAGATCAAACTCATTGTCGGCGCGATCAAGGAACTGCACGCGCAATTGAAGCCGAAGAAGGTGGATGTCGCGCCGCTGCCGTTCGACAAAGCGATTTACGACAGCATGAAGAAGAGTTACGGTGCGAAGCTGCAAGACGCCGTGAACACCGAAAAGCACCCAAAGAAGGAAAGCTATAACCTGGTCGACTCTCTGCTGACGGAAATTACCAAGGCCGTGCCAGAGGACGACGAAGAAAAGCTGACCCTGACCAAGCGCGCATTCGAGCGTTTGCGCGAAGAAATTTTCCGGAATGACGTGTTAAAGGCTAAGCGGCGTCCCGATGGACGAGCATTTGACCAGGTTCGCAAGATTACCTGCGAAGTTGGATTGCTGCCACGTGTGCATGGATCGGCGCTGTTTACCCGCGGCGAAACGCAGGCGCTCGCGACCTTGACCTTGGGCACCAAGGAGGACATGCAGCGGCTGGATCTGCTCTTCGAGCACGACCAGTTCAAGCGCTTCATGCTGCACTACAACTTCCCGCCCTTCAGCGTCGGTGAAGTGAAAATGATGCGCGGCGCAGGACGTCGTGAAATCGGACATGGGGCACTGGCGGAACGCGCAATTGCGAACCTGTTGCCAGCCGAGGTTGAGTTCCCGTACGCAATGCGTGTAGTCAGCGACATTTTGGAATCGAATGGTTCCTCATCGATGGCCACCGTTTGCGGCGCTTCCCTGGCGATGATGGATGCAGGCGTACCGATGAAATCTCCTGTCGCGGGAATCGCGATGGGGTTGGTGGTTGGTGATGACGGCTCGTACTCGATTCTGACGGACATTGCCGGCGCGGAAGACCACTACGGCGATATGGACTTCAAAGTAGCGGGTACGCGCGAAGGCATCACCGCCCTGCAAATGGACATCAAGGTGACCAGCATCACCATTGCGATGATGCGTGAAGCGTTGGCCCAGGCGAAGAAAGCGCGCCTCCACATTCTGGAAATCATGGAAGGCACGCTGAGCGCGCATCGCACAGAAATTTCGGCATACGCGCCGCGTCTGTACAAGTTGAGCATTCCTACCGACAAGATCCGCGACTTGATTGGGCCGGGCGGAAAGAAAATCAAGTCGATTATCGAACAGACTGGCGTAAAGATCGACGTGCTGGAAGACGGCACCGTGCACATCTTCTCAACCAGCGGAGCGGGCGGCGACCAGGCACTGCAGATGGTGCGCGACGTCACAGCCAGCGCGGAAATCGGCAAGACCTATTTGGGCAAGGTTGTGCGGCTCGCCGAGTTCGGCGCTTTCGTGGAACTGTTCCCAGGCACCGACGGATTGCTGCACATCAGCGAAATCAGCGAGCATCGCATCCGCGACGTTCGCGATGAATTGAAACTGGGCGACCAGGTGCTGGTGAAAGTGCTAGCGATTGAAGGCAACAAGATCAGGCTATCGCGCAAGGCGTTGATCAAAGAAGCACGCGAAAAGCAGGGTTTAGGGAAGAAGGAAGCGCCACCGGCAAGCGATACGACTCCTGTGCCGACCGGCGAAGGTAACTAGGACCGAGCAAAGCGTAAACGATGAGAAAGGCCCTCGGAAGTTCGAGGGCTTTTTTTTGCAGCGCACGAACGAAATGGTTCATCAGTAACAGGTGAAGTGCAACAACTTTGCCGCTCCGTCCCTCGATAGATATCTAACTTCTTATCTAACCTGGCGTGATGCAGTGCCTCGTTCCTAGGAGGTCAATCGAACGCAAGGCTCACTCGGAAAATCGTTTTGGGAGCCCTGCTTGTTTTGTCGTTACGCGGCGGTGTTTCGCAGGCTCAGTAGCTGAACATTTATAGCGGACCGATTGCGGAAAAGTCCGATGGGGGCGTATGAATATTTTTAGAAATTCCATATGCCGCGTCGCCCGTTGTGAACTAGACAAGCCTGAAATGACGACGGAGTTTGGTCCACATTGCCTGCAGGGAAAAACGTTTGAGCTTGAGTGGCGTGATCCGCGCCCGAGCGGGGATTGCCTGAGGTAGAACGCGCGGATGGGTGCCAGGAGTGCCGACGCAAAACTGCCGGCGACGGTGGGGATACACGGTGGATCGTTCAAGTTAGGTGGATCATCGAAACCACAATACGACGGAGCGGCGCCGGCAAAGCAAGGAGTCGCAATCTTCTCACAGAATTACCGGATGGGCTGTTCGGTTTCTACACATTGCCAGAGCTAATTACGGAATCAGGACCAGATGCAGCCGTAAATTGTAGTCTGTTGGATCAGCTGGCCGCTTTCGAGTGGGTGCAGTGAACCGCGTCCAACGCGCCCCACAGGGCGTCGAGTGCCTGGTTGGTGGTGGCGAGGATTTCTTCTTCACTGCCGGTGGCATGCTCTTCTAACCAATTGCGCCACGCCGCGCGATGCTCCCGGTCAACTTGTTCATGGATCATGAAATAAGCCAGTCCTTCGGGTTTGTCGATGCCGTAGAATTTTTTCAGCCCCTCGATTTTGGTGGCGGCAATTTCAGGCACTTGCGATTCATATCCGTACAGCGCAGCAACGGCTTCTGCCACCGGGCGATCGCCAACGATTTCGCGGAACGTTTCAACAACGGCCTGCGTGCCGGGAAGCGCGGGGCAGCGGGTCACATCATCTTCGCTGACGCCGAGGGCAGCGGCGAAATCACGCCAGAGTTTGGGGTGCGATGCACCCGGATTTTCTTCCTCTGCTAGGTTTCCCATCACGATGTCGCGCAGTGGGCCTTCGGTGCGAGCGAGTAGCACTCGGAGATGCTTCGGAAATGCTTCAACGTGGCGGTAGTATTGTGCGGCATAAAGCTGAAGCGATTCACGGCTCAGCTTGCCCATTTGCCAATCCTGATAAAACGGGTGCTTGAGAAGATTTTTTTCGGCGATGGCGGCATCGATTTTGTTTAGAAGTTCGGTGTTGCTCATGAATGTCCCCTCCCAAGTTCAGTGGCAAGCGAAGACGTGGCAAACGCGTTCGGATGTGACCGAAGGAGTGTACCAGAAAGCGCGAGAATCTGCCGGAAGACGGGCAAGCGGGAAATTAGGCGCGCCGTCTTGCGAACTCGGCCGCTACAAGGGCTAGGTGGCGGTGACGTGAAGACGTTCGATGTCGGCGCCAACCCCGGACAGTTTTTCTACGATGTGCTCGTAGCCGCGGTCAATGTGGTAGACGCGTTCGATGATGGTCTCACCGGAAGCGACCAAAGCAGCAAGAACAAGTCCGGCGCTCGCGCGAAGGTCAGAAGCCTGCACGGTGGTACCGGAGAGTTGCGACGGGCCGCGGACGACGGCGCGACGTGCGTCGATGGCAATGTCCGCGCCCATCCGAACTATTTCGCTGGCGTGCAGGAAACGATTTTCAAATATAGTTTCCGTAATGACGCTTGCACCTTCGGCTTGCGTGGCGAGGGCCATGTATTGCGCCTGCATATCAGTGGGGAAGGCAGGATATTCTTCGGTGGTCACGTCAGCCGCGATAAGTCTGCGTGCTCCGCGAACGCGAAGAGTCGTGGTGTCGATAGTCTCGATAGGAACACCGGCTTTTTCGAGCTTGGCAATGACCGCTCCGAGGTGGGCTGGCTGGCAATTCGTGATCGTCAGATCGCCGCCTGTGATGGCGCCGGCTACCAGGAAGGTGCCGGCTTCGATGCGATCTGGAATGACGGTGTGCTCCGTGCCGTGGAGCTTTTCGACGCCGCGAACACGCAGAGTGGAGGATTCATCGCCCTGGATATCCGCTCCCATTTTGCGAAGAAGATGAACGAGGTCGGTGATTTCTGGTTCGCGCGCGGAATTTTCAAGAATCGTTTCACCCTCGGCAAGCGCAGCAGCCATCAGAATATTTTCGGTGCCGGTAACGGTAATTTTCTCGAAGATGATGTGCGCCCCATGCAAGCGTCGGCCCTTCGGCCCTTTGGCCTGGATGTAGCCGTGCTCCGTAGTGATTTCGGCGCCCATTTTCTTCAGCGCATCGAGATGCAGATCGACCGGGCGAGCGCCGATGGCACAGCCTCCGGGGAGTGAAACGTGAGCAACCCCAGCGCGCGCGATGGCAGGGCCGAGCGTGAGGATGGAAGCGCGCATGGTCTTGACGAGTTCGTAGGGGGCAACGGCGTTGTTAAGTGAAACGGCCTGAATGGTGTAATCCGATGCGGGAAATTCCGTAGTGGAAACGTTGGCGGACATAAACGCCAACAACTTTCCCATAGTAACAATGTCGCGCACCATCGGCAGACCGTGGAGAACGACGGGATCGCCGGTCAATAAGGTTGCCGCCATGATCGGCAGAGCGGAATTTTTCGCACCACTAATGCGCACCTTTCCGTGCAATGGTTTTCTGCCGCGTATTCTAAATTTATCCATTCGCGCATTCCCGGAACCGCCGGCTCCTTATTCTCCCAACGCTTTGCGTAAAAGTCCTCCCGATTCGGCGAGTTTGTGTTGCGCCTGTTTCGCAGTGATTCCACATTTCAACATAATCAGGGCGATGCGGAGATCGTGTTTACTTTGACGCAGAGCGTGTTCCACCGAGGACAGATTTTGTGCGCTGGCATCTTCCAGAATTCGTCTGGCTCTATTTCTAAGCTTCGCATTTGCCACGCCGAGATCGATCATCAGGTTGTCATATACGTATCCGAGCCTAATCATCGTAGCGGTAGATAGCATGTTCAGCACCAACTTCTGCGCGGTACCGGCCTTGAGTCGCGTGGATCCGGTCAATACCTCGGGACCGACTTCCGGTGTGACGGCGATTTGGGCTGATCTGGGCAGGGGAGAATTCTTGTTGGAGGCCACACCGATGGTGAGGGCCTTCTGTTTGTTGGCATAGTGAATTGCAGAGAGAACGTATGGCGTTGCGCCGCTAGCAGCGATGCCCACGACGACGTCAGCGCCGGTAAGTTTCAACATTTTGAGGTCACGGACCGCGTCTTGCGCGCGATCTTCGGCGCCTTCAACCGGACCCGTGACCGCTTTCCTGCCGCCCGCGATCAGGGCGCGCACCAGTTGTGGCGATGTGCCAAATGTCGGAGGACATTCGGAGGCGTCGAGCACCGCGATGCGGCCGCTGGAACCTGCGCCTACGTAGATGAGGCGTCCACCGACTTGGAGGCGGGCCACGATTTCGTTAACGGCTCTGGCGATGGCAGATAGATGACGCCTTACAGCTGCTGCGACCTTGTGGTCTTCACGATTCATCAGCCGCACTATCTGAAGAGCAGTCATACGATCAAGATTCTTCGCCGCGGGATTTCTCCGTTCGGTAAGGCGCTGTTCGAATTCGCTTCGATTCTTCCTGCGGGAGGGCATTCTTAAATTATAGCCGTGGATCGGGCGGCGCGGAGCAGTGGCAGCGGAATGACGGGCATATTGCTGCGAGACCGTTAACATGCATCCGGGATTGGTAGGCATGCCGATTTCCGCGCGGGTGGTTGGCCGGTGCAGGTGTAATTAACGCCCACGACATCAAGCCATTGTCGAGCGGGGTTGGTCAGCGGGAATCATCTATGATGAACTAGAAGTGCAAAACAAGTTGGATGAACTGGACCTCTGGAACCGGATTACATGGACGTTCTAAAAAAACTGTTTGAGCAACACTTTCATACTGTTGTCGAGCGCATTGAGCCGCTTCAGGGAGAGCTTGGAGGTTCCGGCCGCAAAATCATCCGGCTGTCGAGCTCGAAGGGAAGCGCTATAGGCGTGCTGTATGGTGTACGCGAGGAAAACGCGGCATTCCTGGAATTCTCGAAACATTTTCGACGGCACGGCCTGCCGGTCCCGGAAATTTATGGCGAAGACCTGGAACAAGGCGCGTATTTAGAAGAGGACCTGGGGGACACCACGCTATTCGAGTTTCTAACGAAGAATAGACACGGTGCGGAAATTGCTCCCTCCGTGATTGAAGCGTACCGACAAGTGGTCGCCGTATTGCCGCATTTTCAGGTGGAAGCCGGACGCGATCTCAATTACTCGGTGTGTTACCCCTGTACGAGTTTTGACCGACAATCGATTACCTGGGATCTGAACTACTTTAAATACTATTTTTTAAGGTTGGCAGCAATTCCGTTTAATGAGAAGGCCTTGGAAAACGATTTCGGCAGGCTGACTGATTTTCTGTTGAGCGCACCGCACGACAATTTTCTGTATCGCGATTTTCAGTCGCGAAACGTAATGCTGCGTGATGGCCAGCCCTATTTTGTGGATTACCAAGGTGGGCGCAAAGGGGCGCTGCAGTACGATATCGCTTCGCTGCTGTTCGATGCAAAAGCCGACCTTTCGCCGGAATTTCGGCAGCAGTTGTTGGAACATTACTTGGATAACCTAGAGAAAGTTATCAAGGTAGATCGCGAAGAATTCCTGCGCTACTACTACGCGTACGTTTATGTGCGAATCGTGCAGGCGCTGGGGGCTTATGGATTTCGCGGATTTTATGAGCGCAAGATACATTTTCTACAGAGTGTGCCATTTGCGCTGAAAAATTTACGGTGGCTTTTGCACAACGTAAAGTTGCCAATCCAACTGCCGACCCTGATGGATGCGTTCAGGAGCATGCTGGCGTCAGAAAAGTTGAACGGGCTGGCGGCAGAAGCGCAGAAACTGGTTGTGCGTATTTACAGCTTTTCGTTCCACCAAGGATTACCGAAAGACGAAAGTGGGAACGGTGGCGGATTTGTTTTCGACGGGCGCAGCCTGCCAAATCCGGGGCGTGAAGAGCGATTCAAGCTGCTGACGGGCCGCGAGGCACCGGTGATCGACTATTTGAACCAACAAGACAGCGTGCACCAGTACCTGGCCAGCGTGCTAACGCTAGTAGATGCCAGCATTAACAATTACCAGCAACGCGGATTTAAGAATTTGATGATTTCCTTCGGATGCACCGGCGGGCAACACCGCTCGGTATTTCTCGCGGAACAACTGGCGAAACGACTGCGCGGGCGAAGCGGGCTAGAAGTGGTGGTGCGACATGTCGAACTGGAAAAGCTAAGCAAATGAAGGCAATGATCCTTGCGGCAGGCCTGGGCACGCGCCTGCGGCCGCTTACCGTGGACCGGCCCAAAGCGTTGGTAGAGATTCATGGGCGCACGCTGCTGGAGATCACACTGACCAGATTGCGTACGTTTGGAATTCGTGAGGTGATCGTCAATGTTCACCATTATGCAGAGATGGTTCTCGCCTACCTGAAAGCTAAAAACAATTTTGCAATGCGGATTGAAGTTTCACGCGAAGACGTCTTGCTAGATACCGGCGGTGGGCTAAAGCAGGCAGGCTGGTTCTTTTCGCCCGATGCTGCCGCGAATAACGAGCCGTTCGTGCTGCACAATGTGGACGTGCTCAGCAACATCGATTTGCGACGCATGGTGCAAATGCATACAGAGCGGCAGGCGCTGGTTACGCTTGCGACCATGAAGCGCGACAGTTCGCGACAACTTTCCTTTGATGTTACTGGACAACTTTGCGGCCGTCATACGCGCGGGCAGGATGCAGAAATTGTTCGACCGGCTAGCGAAATGCAGGAGTTGGCATTTTGCGGAATTCATATCATTTCGCCTCGCTTGATCGTGGAGATGCAAGAAGAAGGCGCGTTCTCGATTATTGATACCTACCTTCAGCTCGCTTCCCAGGCCGAAAGGATTCAGTCGTTTCGTTCGGATGAATATTATTGGCGGGACCTGGGAAGATTGGCGGATTTGGAGCAAGCGGGCCAGGATTACGCAAAGAAGTTGATTTCGTAGTTTGACGACGCGGTCGATCGATGTTTCACACTGACAATCTGGAGGAAAAAAAGATTTTGGCGTCAAGTCATCGGGACCTACCCTTAAAAGTGAATATTGGGGCGCCCTCAAGTAAGTGTGTGCGTTGGCATAGTCAAGTAAATCGAGCCCACGGTCTGTTCGAAAACTTGCTTACTTCTGTGGAGTTGTGGCGAAGCCCAGGGCTTTCATCACGGCGTCGTGGACGGCGGGGCGGACATCGGCGATTTTGTGATTTTCGCGTGTGGGATTTACGCGGTTGGTCAGTAGTACCACGAAGAGTTGGCGATCGGGATCGATCCAGATCGTCGTGCCAGTGAAGCCGGTGTGGCCGTAGCTGTGGCTGGAAAAATAGTGGCCGCTGGAACTGCCTTCGGTAGGAACTGCCCAGCCAAGTGTACGGGTATTTCTCGCCAACGATTGCGGTACGGTAAATTCGGCGACAGTTGCGCGTTTCAAGATACGGTGATGAGCATAGATGCCACCGTTCAGCAGCATCTGGCAAAATGCAGCTAGGTCCGGCGAGGTGCTGAATACACCGGCGTGGCCGGAAACCCCACCGATAGCGAAGGCATTTTCATCGTGGACTTCGCCTTGCACCAGACGGTGCCGCAATTCATTATCGATTTCCGTGGGCGCGATTTCGGGCCAGATATTTTTCATCGGAAGATACATAGAGTTCTGCATGCCTAGCGGATTGAACAGATAATCGTGGGCCAATTCGTTCAGCGGCTTACCGGTTAAGCGCTGAATAATTTCTGCCATCAAAATAATTCCAAGATCAGAATAGACAACTTTTGTGCCCGGTTCGTATTCGAGCGGCTCGACAAAAATGCGAGATAGCGTATCGGTCTTACCGGTAGAGGTGCGCCAGTATTCCTTGAAGGGCGGCAGGCCGGAAGTGTGGGTCATCAGATTTCTCACGGTAACCTTGTGGCGCCATTCCAGCTGCGCGGCACCAGAAAGATCGGGAAGTTCGCGGGAGTCACGGAGTTTGACCGCGTGCTGCGCATGCGCCAATGGGGCATTAATCCACTCCGGAAGATAACGCTCGATAGGCGCATCGAGATTCAGAGGCGATGGGAAATCACCCTCGACCAGCTTTTCGACGAGGGTGGTAGTGACCACAACTTTGGTGAGCGACGCGATGTCGTACATCGTGTCGACTTTAGTGGCGGGCGAAGCTGGGTCGTAACTGAGATGACCGAAGGAATGGAGGGAAACTTTGCCCCGAAATCCGACCGCAATCGTGGCGCCGGGGAAAGCCTTATCGGCGATGGCTCGTTCGATCGTGGAGTACACAGGCTCGAATTGTGCTTCCCCACGAAGGTCCATGGGCTGCAAGGTCATGGGATTGGCTGGCAATTCAATGCCATAGCCGGCCCTGAGATTGATGCCTGGGATCGTGACTGGAAGATGGCCCCGGACGGGAATTTCTCCGAACAGTGCACGGGCAATGGAAATTTGCGCTACATCGCTGATGCCGAAGGCAGACAACCAGGTTTCTGCCTCAGGAAATCGTTCGATGAGATAGGGACTGCCGAGCGCGGCGGTGATTACCGGCTTGCCGCTTTTGTAGAGCTGAGTGATGAGAGGAATCTGGTCGGCAGGAACGTCGACGTCCCCCTTGCGATCGCTGACGCGCACAAAAAGAGCAAGAATCACGACGTCGTAACTGTCTGGAGAAGGGAGCTTCAGCATGTCAGCTTTCACAAACTTTGTGTCGGCGCGAAGGGTGGTCAGGGAATCAAACCGCCATTTCAGTTCGCGTTCGAGGTCTTCACCGGGATATGGCTCGGGATCGGCGTAAAGAGCGACGAGAAGTGCGCGGACAGGTTTCGTGCCATCGAACGGCAAACGGTGCGCGGTGTCGCGGAGCAGGGTAATACCACGGTCGGAAATTTGTTGCGATTCGGCCTGCCACGCATAAAGGCCGAATTTCTGATTCATCGCGTTGAGGTCTACGAGACGCTCGTTGTTCAGGCCCAGGCGGGCTTTGGCCTCGAGGATGCGACGCACAGAGGCGTCTAGGCGCTCTGCTGTGATGGTTCCTGATTTCGCGGCAGCCAGTAATGCGTCATATGCAGCATCGGGAACGGGAGGCATTAAGAGAACATCGACGCCCGCCAGAATGGCGCGGACTGCAGCGTCACCCGGCGCGAAACGCACTGTGATTCCACCCATGTCCATGGCATCGGTGACGACCAGGCCCTGAAAGCCGAGTTCTTTGCGCAGGACTCCGGTGAGAATGTTGGAAGAAAGCGTTGCTGGTGTGTTGGAATCCGGTTCAAGCGCAGGCACATTCAGATGGCCGGTCATGACACTGCCGACGCCGGCTCTGATAGCGGCGCGGAACGGGACGAGTTCGAGACTGTTCAGCCGAGAGCGGTCGGCCTTGATGACGGGAAGATCGATATGAGAATCCGCAGCGGTGTCGCCATGACCGGGGAAATGTTTTGCGGTGGCGATGCCACCGTTTTCCTGCACGCCACGAATAAACTCGGTGACGAATTCGGCAACTCGATTGGGATCTTCGCCGTAGGAGCGCGTGTTGATGATGGGATTGCCGGGATTATTGTTGACGTCGGAATCGGGCGCGTAAATCCAATGAATGCCAGCGGCGCGGGCTTCAAGAGCGGTGATTTTTCCTGCCGTGTATGCGTCTTTGGGATTGCCAGCGGCGGCAAGCGCCATCGCGGTCGGGAAGGATGTGCCTTCATCCAGGCGCATGGCGGTGCCACGCTCGAAGTCGGCGCCGATCAGGAGCGGTAGCTTGGATTTTGCCTGCAACTGATTGTTCAGAACGGCCGTGGGGTAAGCATGGCTCTTCACAATGCCGAGTGGTGAACCGTGCGTAATGTTGATGAAGCCGCCGACATGCAGATCGTCGACCGCGTGCATCAGTTGCGCGTATGCTGCGGAATCTGCCGATGTGAAACTACCGTGGTAGGTGGCGAAGATCAGCTGGCCAACCTTTTCCTCGAGGGCCATGGCTCCGATAGTGACGTCGACCCATTTCTGCTGCTCAGGAGAGAGTTGTGCCGGCGCGGGTGCGGTCGCGCCGGAAGCTTTTTCGTTGCGGTTGTGGCTGTCTAGTTTCGTTGTCATAAATAAAAGGAAAAGTGGGCACAGTAGCCATAGACCGGCATAACGCCTGTACATTTTTGTAAATTCTCCCGGCGGCCGCTTTCACTACTGCTTGACTGTATATAACACGCACACTGGGCGCGAACAATCAGGGTGCGGACGGCGCGTTCCAGAATATCATTGGGAATTACGAAACAGTGCGGGAGAGTGTGAATGGATTTTCAACGCGTAATGCGACTGGGATTGGCCTTGTTCTTGACGGGTTGGACGATGGGCCCACGCGACTCCTTCGCTGCGCAGAAACCCACTAAAAACACGAAATCAGCGGGCACATCTAAGGGACGAGCCGGACGAGTGCAGACGGGGCTTGACGCTTTGGAAGTGGAGAAGTATGCCTCGCTGCGCGGAAAACGCGTGGGGCTGATTTCGAATCACACGGGCCAGGACTTTCAGGGACGGTCGACTGTGGAGTTGTTGGCACACGCGCCGGGAGTGCAGTTGGTGGCACTGTTCAGCCCGGAACACGGTATCGCTGGGCATGCCGATGAAAAATTCGCTTCATCAAAAGATGCCTCGACGGGATTGCCGATTTACAGCCTGTATGGAGAGCACTTGAGGCCTACGGACGATATGCTGAAGGGAATTGATGCGCTGGTGTTCGATGTGCAGGATGCAGGCGTGCGATTTTATACCTACACCACGACCATGGGCTATTGCATGGAAGAAGCGGCGAAGCGGGGAATCAAGTTTTACGTGCTGGACCGTCCGAATCCGCTTAATGGAGAAATAGTGGAAGGACCGATGCTGGATACGGAAAAGACCAGTTTCGTGGCCTATTTCCCCGTGCCGGTGCGCTATGGACTGACGATCGGAGAGTTGGCGCAACTCTATAACGCAGAGAATCACATCAACGCGGACTTACATGTAATTAAACTGAAGAACTGGCACCGAAATTACTTTTTCGAGAACACGGGAATACGCTGGCTTCCACCGTCGCCGAACCTGCGTACGTTAAAAGGATCAATTCTCTATCCAGGACTGGAAATTTTGCAGAACGCTGGAATTTCCGTGGGGCGAGGAACGCAAGCGCCCTTTGAAGAATTCGGGGCGCCGTGGATCGACGGAGAAGAGGTGGCAGCGGAGTTGAATGCAAAGAATTTGCCGGGATTGCGCTTTGCAAACCAACCATTTATTCCCGTAAGCGGATTGTATGCAGGGCAGCGCTGCGGCGGTGTGGGAATAAAAGTTACAGACCGGGGGGCAGTGCGGTCGATGCGCATGGGGTTGGAGATAGCTGAACTGCTCGAGAAGAAATACCCGGCACAGTTCGATGTGGCGAAGATGATAGATCTGCTGGGGAATGACGAAACTGTGCGGCTGTTGCAGGCCGGAACGGCGCCGGAGGAGATTGTAGCCGGTTGGGCGAAAAGCCTGGCGACGTTCGATGTGGTGCGTCGAAAGTACTATATGTACTAAGGACGCCGAAAAAGAGTCCATCCCTTGAATTTGCACGATTCGATTTCCAATCCATTGTGGTAGAGTCCGCAACATGCGCATCGTGTCCCTATTGCCATCAGCCACTGAAATTTTGTTTGCGTTGGGGTTCGACCACGAAATTGTGGGGGTAAGCCACGAGTGTGATTATCCGCTGCGCGCGCGGACGAAAGCCGCTGTCATCCATTCACGCGTCCCGAACGACGCCACGCCGGGGGAAATCGATCGAATTGTGAGGGAATATATTTCCCGAGGAGAAAGTTTGTACGCGGTGGACGCGGAGATGTTGCGAAAACTGGCGCCCGACTTAATTATTACGCAGGATTTGTGCCACGTATGTGCGGCTTCGCCGGACGATTTGGCGATGGCGCTCTCAAAATTCGAACAGCGCCCGGAAGTGCTGTGCCTGAATCCACAAGATCTGCGAGATGTGTGGCGGGATATTTTGTGGGTGGGAGAAGAGACCAAGCGCATGGAACGCGCCGAGCAGATTGTCGGCATGATCGGTGAACGGATTGGCGAGCTGGAGATCATGACGGACGCGATCGAATCGCGTCCGCGCGTGGCCGTGCTGGAATGGCTGCAACCGTTTTACGTAGGCGGACACTGGGTCCCGGAGATGATCGAGCGTGCCGGTGGAGTGGACGTGATGGGGAAAGCCGAGACGCCATCTTTCCGCGTGGCAGAGGAAGACATTGTTGCGGCAGCGCCGGATGTAATCATCGTGGCGCCGTGCGGGTACAACAAAGAGAAATCGCGCGACGAGTATCTGTCACTGACGTTTTCGCCGCAGTGGGAAAGCATCCCCGCGGTACGCAACGGGCGGGTGTATGCCATGGATGCAAACAGTTATATTTCGCGGCCGGGACCTCGGCTGGTGACGGGCATGGAAGCACTGGCGAAAGCAATTCATCCGTTCGTGAAGGTGAGGGCGGGAGCGGAAGCAGCGCTGCTCCCGATCAAGCCGGCAGCGCGGAATGCGCAAATCGCTAGGGCGTAGATTGTTGGGCGGCATGGCATTCTTGTATTGACCCGCGAAGTGTGATGACTGTAGAAGGGCGGATAGTTGAGATCCTTCGTTTCGCTCAGGATAACTTCGTATCTTTTATGGGAGCGGATCTCCGCCAGCGTCGGTAGAATGGCAGGCCGGCGAGGATGAGGACCAGGCCGATGGTGGAACGGCCGGGGCGCTCGATCCAGATATTGATGGTGAGCAGAAGAGCGCCGAGAACGAAAAGACCGGGAACCCAAGGATAACCCCAGCAACGGTAGGGACGAGGGAGAGCGGGTTCGGTTTTTCGCAGTCGAAATAGCGCGACCACCGCCAATCCGTAGAAAATCCAGCCTGCAAAAATAAAAAGGTTGGTCAGCTCTTCAAATGTGCCGCTGAGCGCCATTACGCTGGCAAGCACTCCCTGGAAAATAAGCGCGCGGCCCGGGGTGCGGTACTTGGGATGAATGCCGTCGGCAATTTTGAAGAAGATTCCGTCGCGAGCCATGGCGTAATCCACCCGCGCGCCGCTGAGGATCGAAGAATTCATGGAGCCCAGGGCGGAAATGACCATGGCGAGAGTGATCCAGAACGCGGCGCCGTGACCGACCACAGCTTCGACAACATCGGACGCGATGTGCGGTGAACTGGCAACTTTGTCGAAGGGCAGAACTTTCATGCAAGCCGCGCTGAAGAGAATGTAAATGAGAGCGACGAACGCGACGCCGCCAATGAGGGCGCGCGGGAAATTCTTCTGGGGATCCCTGACTTCAGAACCAACCAGGTTGAGATCTTCCCAGCCGTCGTAGGCCCACAACGAAGCCGCTAGTGCTCCGAGAAACGCGCTCAGCAAGCTTGCGTCCACGGGCGAAGGCCAGACCGGGCTGGCAGTGTTCGGTAAATTACTGCCGAGTGAAAAAGCCACGCCGATGACGATGATCACGCTGATTACTTTGATAATGGTGAGGAATACCTGGACTCCCCCACCGACACGTACACCGATGTAGTTAACCGCGGTCATGACCACTAACCAGAAAACGGCCAGCGGTTGCGCCCAGGTAAAAACGAAATCGTACGGGTGAATCCAGCGGGTGAGGCCGGGTATGGCGATGTGCCAGGTGAACATGGGAGTTGCCACGGCGGGAACAAAAAAGCTGAGAAAGCGCATCATGCCCGCGGCGATGGAAGCGGCAGAAGATGGGCGACCCACAATGGAATGCATCCAGCCAAAGAGAAATCCCCAGACGGTGCCGAACCCACGACGCAAATAGGCATACTCTCCGCCTGCTTCGGGAATGGCCGCGCCAAGTTCCGCGTAGGAGAGCGCTCCAAAGAGGGAGAGGAGTCCACCGACGACCCATGCAGTGTAGACCACGGAGATGGCATGACCTTCGCGCGCCATTTCTGCAGGTTTCAGGAAAATGCCTGTGCCGATCATCGTGCCAACTACGATGGCGGCCGAGGCCCAGGGGCCGAGTCCTCGAACAAGTTCCAGGCGTTGCTCGCTCATAGTTCTCCGCAGAAAAGTGTGCAGCCGAGTGTATCCTATCGAGCTTTATTCGTCTTTCCGGAAGATGAGGAATGTTCCGGCCATGCGCGACTGACAGTGGCACCAACGATAAATGTAACGCAGGTGCCAACGAGTACGAACCAGGTGAAGGCGATCGGGGTAAAGCGGAGGACAAGCAAGACGGCGGCGAGTCCCGCAAACATGCCGACGAGCGAGCCATTGGAAGTTGAGTGCGGATCGAAGGTACCAAGAAGAAAAAGACCGAGCAGGCTGCCGAATGGAAGAGATGCTACGGTGAGCCCGGCTTCGAGAACGGGGCCCCAAGGAACCAAGCCGAAAACGATAAGGGCCGCGCCCCACAGCAACGTGATGCGTCGAGACAATCTCAAGAGTTTTGCCGAATCGTTGGCCGTGGGGCTGCCGCCACGGCGAAGGATGGAAAAATCGAGGACGCTACTGGCGGCGAGCGAGTTAAGAGCACCACTGGCATTGGACATGGCAACAGCAATGATTGCCGCGAGAAGAATCCCCGCCAGACCTGTTGGCATTTCGCGCACCAGAAAATTGGGTAGGATGCGATCGGTGCGTTCACCGGACGCGAGCAAGGCTATGTGCTGGGAGAAAACGAAGAGGAGCAAGCCGATCAATAGAAACACGGTGAACTGAAACAAGACGATGAAGCCGCTGGCGATCAGCGCGCGACTGCTATCTTTTTGTGTACGCGCGGCCAGTAGGCGCTGAACGATGGTCTGGTCTGTGCCGTGGCTGGCCATGGTTAAGAATGCGCCGCCAATAATTCCAGACCAGAAAGTATATTTCGCGGAGAGATTCCAAGAGAAATCGAAGACCTGTAATTTCTTGCCTGAGACGGCGGCAACCTGAGTGACTTCGTGCCAACCACCGGGAATACGATGAAGGAGGAAAAAGATGGTGGCGATGCTGCCAGCCAAGTAAAGGCTGAACTGCGCGACGTCCGTCCAGATCACGGCTTTCATGCCGCCTTCGAAGGTGTAAAGAACAGTGAGGGCGATGACGATGAAAACGGCGAGACGCTCGCTGGTGCCAAGTGCAGCGCTGATCACCAAAGCAATGGCGGAGACACGGACACCTTCGGCTAGGGTGCGAGTGATGAGGAATGTCAATGCAGCGACGGAGCGCATGCGGCGGCCAAAGCGATTTTCGATGAGTTCGTAGGCGGTGAAGAAATCGCCGCGAAAATAGCCGGGTAGCAGCACGATGGAAATCAGAATGCGGCCGACCAAATAACCAAACGCCAGTTGGAGAAATGTGAGGTTTCCGGAATAGGCGATAGCGGGAACTCCGATGATAGTGAGAGTGGAAGTTTCCGTAACGACGATGGAGAAGGCCAAAGCCCACCAAGGGGTAGTGCGGCCGCCCAGGAAATAATCGGTGGTGCTGTGCTGATTGCGGCGAAAGTGGAGTCCGAGCGCGGTGACGCCGAGCAGGTAGGCGATGACGATGGCGAGATCGAGTGGATGAATGCGCATGAATCCAGGCCACGGCATAAAACGGAATAGCGCGAATGGCGAGTTGAGAATAGTGGTGGAGCGCAGGCGCGTCAAGAAAACAGTGGCAATGGGGTGCTGCAGACAAGATGCACTTTCGGTACGTGGGTTGGCACGATTCCCCACAATGGATTCTGGTCGCGTATTCTGGAGCCATGAAATATGTGCTGGGATTCGACGGTGGAGGCACCAAAACGGAGTGCGTAGTGATGGATTTGGAGAAAACTGTGCGCGCACAAGGCCGAAGCGGGCCCTCCAACCCGATGCGCGTGGGATTTGGCGGAGCATTGGCGTCGGTCAGTGAGGCGGGTCGACTGGCACTGCAGAGCGCAAGGGTCCCTCTGGAAGAGGTTTTGGGACTTTGCGCGGGGCTGGGTGGAGCCGGGCAAGCGGAAGCAGCGCGGAAAATGAAGAACTTGTTGAGTGAAGAATATTCCGGCCGAATTGTGCACGTCTGTACGGATCTGGACCTGACGTTAGAGGCTACAGGGGAAGGACCAGCCATTGTGCTGGTAGCGGGAACCGGATCCGCGGCGGTGGGACGAGATGCCCAGGGCAAGTTTGCACGTGTAGGTGGACACGGGCCGCTGCTTGGTGATGAAGGGAGCGCATATGATATTGGGAAACGTGCGGCGATTTCGGAATTGCGAGAGTTCGACCGCAATGGCGTGAACTCTGCGTTGGGAGCGAAGATTCTAAAAGAACTGGGATTCGAGAATTGGCAGGAGTTTCAGACTCGTGTGTATGCCGTGCCGGACGAAGTGTTTCCACGAATATTTCCAGTAGTGGCGCAAGCGGCAGATGAAGGTGAACTCGGGGCGCAGAAATTGCTGCACACGGCGGCCAGGGAACTAGCTTGGCTGGCGAACGATCTGGTTGATCGATTGAATTTGCGTGATCTGAAATTCCTGTTGGTCAAAACCGGGGGAATGTTGCAGCGATCACGGTATTTCGATGACCAGTTAAATCAGCGGCTGCGTGAAGCAGCCCCTCAAGCGGAATTCGGCGCGTTGGCGATGACCGCGGCAGAGGCAGCGGCCCGAATTGCGCTGCGGATGTTAAAAAGCGAAGGAGTCGAGGGAAGCGAACGTGGCGGAATTTGAGAAAGAGATAGAACGCGCTCGTACCGCCAGCGGGGATGAGCTGACGGAATTGGTCTACCACTACGCGACGGAAGTACTGCTAGCGGTGGCGCACAATCCGTTGCTCGACGAGCAAAAGGTATGTCTGCTGCTGGCGCGCAAGGATCTGCCGTCAGAAGTCTTAGAAGAAATTGCAACAAGAAAGAATTTGCTGAAGCCCTATGTGGTGAAAAAGGCGCTGATGTTTCATCCGCGAACCCCGCGACTGATCGGGCTTCGGTTGCTGCGCGATTTATATCTAATGGATCTGGTACAATTCGCGCTTTCGCCTTCGGCTTCTGCGGAAATAAAATTGCAGGCGGAAGCGCAGATCCTAGGGCGCCTGCCGCAATTGCCGCTTGGTCAGAAGATTGCTCTGGCGCGGCGCGGGCCGGGGCGTGTAGCGGGTGCGTTAGTGGCGGAAGGTCATCCAGAGGTACTGCGTGTGGCGCTGGAAAATCCGTTTTTGACGGAAGCGAACATTTTGAAAACTCTGGCGCGCGAAAAAGTGCCGGTGGCTGCGGTGCAAGCATTATGCCGGCATCCGAAGTGGTCGCAGATGTACAACGTAAGGCTGGCGCTGGTGCGGAATCCCTCGGCGCCGCTGGCCGCTATATTGGCGTTTTTGCCGGAGTTGACCGTGAGTGATCTGCGGGAATTGGCGTCGCCGGGCATCGTGCCAGAGAATCTGCGTAAGTATTTACAGGCGGAAGTGCAGCGAAGAATGCACAAGTCAAAAAATGACTCCAGCCTGAAGGTCGAGTAACGTCCAAAGCCGGGAACAGGCTATCGGGTAGCGGGTCGGTAGAGAATTACGCGAACTTTCTCGAGGGTGACCAGGCCGCCATCCACCATTTCGTCGAGATGGGGCAGAATCTCGTCAATGCGTTCCTGGGATTCGATTACCTCAAGGACGATTGGGAGATCCTGTGAGAGACGCAGGAGTTTATCAGTGTGGTAGACGCTAGAGCCGCCGTACCCACCGACGCCGCGCAGGACGGTGACGCCGGAAAACTTTTCCTTGCGCAGTTCTTCGACGATAGCTTCATAGAGTGGCTTGCCGTGCCATTTATCGGATTCGCCGATGTGGATGCGCATCAAGGTGCGATCTCCTACAAATTTTTGATGAGTCATGATCTCCTCCTAGAAGCGGCTGGCAAGCCGAATGCCTGCAACCGAGAATATCAGTCCGAGAAACACACTGGCAGTGACGTAGGTAGTGGCGCGGAGCCATTCGCCGGCTTCCAGCATTTTTGCGGTTTCCCAGCCAAAACTGGAGAACGTGGTGTAGCCGCCGAAAAAGCCGACGGCGATGGCCATGCGCAGTTCCGGTGTGACTACCATGCGGTTCAGCGTGAATTGGCCGATGAGTCCGAGAAAAAAGCAGCCGGTCAGGTTGACGAGCAGAGTGCCGTAGGGAAATGTACTGCCCACTCTTGTCTGCACAAGGCCCTGCAGGCCGAAGCGGGCCAGTGTGCCGACGGCGCCGAAAACAGCAATCCATAATATTCGCAAGTTTTCTCTCCCTTTGGCTGCGCATGGCTATAACAAAAAACTCCTGGTGCCGCGTGGCAGCCAGGAGTTATCAGCTCCGGCGAGATGCGCCGAAACGGTTTTGGCGAACTCCATCGCCATAAATTTTCAAAAATAGTGTAACCGCCCATATCGGGGAGGCGCAAGAAAAGAAGCAGACCGCGTGTCGCAGCTTGGAGCCGAGACGATGTTCATTTCACGGTCGAAGGCTTTGTGCCCGTGTTCGTGATTAATGTAATTTTCTCGAGACGGCCTTTGCTGTCGGAGACAACGAGATCGGCGGTGATTTTGTCGCCAGGCTTGAGCGATTCGAGCTGTTTGGGCTCGGCGACCATGTAGCTCATGGTCATTGCGGGCATCAGGTCGGGGATGTCACCGTGCTTGACGGTGATCATTTGGCGCTGCGGTTCAGTCGAGAGGACTTCAGCCTGAATCGTATAGTGCTTTTCTGGGGGAGGCTGACAACCTGAGCCGACAAAAGAGAAAGGAATTACTATGGCGAGCAGAAACGTCTTCATCATCTTTCCTCAGTAGTGGAATCGAAAGCGAACTTGGACCGCGAGGATACGCGGATCGGCATAATGCGAGCCACCAAAGGTGTTGCTGGTATCCAGCATATACCTCTGATTGGTGATGTTGGTGCCCGTGAAACGCACGGTAAAGTTTTCGCCAAAGTTTTTGCCCACGGAAAGATCAAGCGTGTAATAGCTGGGGAGATGGCCGGGTCCGTCAGCGCTGAGGAAGCCCGAACCATAGTTGATGGCCAGCGAGCCAAAGCTGTGCCATGGCAGATCGCCTTCAAACCCGGCAGAGAAGGTATTGCGCTGGTCGTGGTCAAGGAAAAAGTTCCCATCTTCGGGCGGAGTGAACTCTGTAAGGCCCCCGCTGACCGCTCCGGCTCCCTGCGTGCGTTGATTGGAGTAAACGAGATGTGCGCGGCAATGGTGAAAGAGCAGGGGGGAGCGAACCGCGGTTTCGAGACCCTTGATAACGGCGCCTTGAATGGTGAGCGGTAGGAAAATATTTGAATTGCCGAGGGCGTCGTGGTCGAAAAAATTCTTTGCCGAGGTATGAAAATAGGTTTCGCTGATAGTCCAGCCGCGCAAGGGAATGGTGACGCCGTACTCCTGCTGGATATCGCGTTCGCCGTAGAGCGGCAAGAATGCGCAACCGTCGCAGCCGGTGTTGTCGATCAAAGAACCCGAGACAGTGTCGAGGGGTGGGGCTTGATAGTAATAAGAGTACGCAGCACGCAAAACCCAGTTGAGTTTGGGAATTTGAATGGCCGCCCCGATGCGTGGATCGGTCGCGTTCTCGCTGATTTGCCCAGAAAAGTGCGTGAAGCGCAAGCCACCGCTTAGCGTGAGCCAGGAAACAGCCTTGAATTGGTCTTCGATGAACAATGCTTCGAGATTTCCGGTAGGTTTCACGCGTTCGCTGAAGAAATCTCCAGAGCCGTCATTGGCATAAATCGAAAAGAAAGAGTTGTCCTGTTGGGCAAAGGCGTAAAGTCCCGTGCGGATATTGTTCCGTTTGTTAATCCATGAAAGCGTGGTTTGCCCGCCTTCGTAGTTGGAACCGCGATTGTTCGCCGCCTCCGGTTGATCGGTAGGGCCACCCTGATAAACGGCACGATTGAAATGGTAAAAGGGTGAGAGCAGGAATAATAAACTGGGATTGAAAGTGTGAACCCAGGTGCCTGTGGCGAAGATATCCTGTTCGCGTTGGCGATCGTTGTAACCGACGGTGGACTGATTGGGATCGTTGGGCACCTGGTAGTAGTCGAGGCGGAATCCCCCGGCAAACCGGAGCTGATCCTTTTCCGATGGATTGTAGAGCAGGGAGGTGAAGGCGCCCCCGCCCATGGCGTCGTTGTGCTGATTTTCGAGCACGGGCGGTTCGAGGCCCCACTGAGTGCTGTTTCCACTAAAGCTTGAATAGTAAGCGAATTTTTCGGTGTGATCGCCGAAGCTGAGCCAGTTGTCGGTGGTGTTGTAGCTACCGTAGCTGGTGATCAGCTCGGCTTCTTTGGCACGTTCAAATCCATTCTTGGGCGCGACGTTGAAGACGCCATAGATACGATCGCCATATTCCGCGGCGTAACTGCCAGTTTCAGCCTGCAGATAGGAGACATCTTTCGGGTTGAATTGCGGTCCGACATTGGAAGCGATGTTGGTATTGGGAACAGGGACACCATCGATAGCCCAGGTGACCTGGTGTCCGCCGCGCACGTGCAGTTGGTCGTGGACCATGTAGGAGCCGGGGACAAACTCCGTGATGATCTTGAAACTGTTGCTGGCATCCACGCCGCCATAGCGTGAGATTTGCGTTTGATCGATGAAAAGATCGCGGCGCGGGGAATCGGTGTCGATCTCTTCCGCGGTGGCGATGACGTTTACCTGCTGCGAAGCTTGTGCAACAACGAGTTGGTAATGAAGGACCGGGGCACTGTCGGCGACTACCTGCAAGGACTGGGCTTGTTGCGCGAAGCCCTTGGCTTCGACAGCCACCGTGTATTGACCTAGAGGTACGGCAGAAAACTCAAAGACCCCTTCCGCGTTAGTCGTCGCTTCCATTTTAAACGCGGAGTTTCCGGCTTGCAGCGTTACTTGTGCTCCGGCGACGGGGCGGTGCTGGGGATCGTGCACAATTCCACGAACGGAACCAAAGATAGTGGCGAGCAGGGTGCCGGCCAGAAATAGCGCAGCCGCCACGACGGGCGAAACCTTGCGAAACATGTTTTCTCCTTGTTTGATAGGCGGCAACTGACCGCAGCGGAGCAAATGCACCCGCTATGACTTGGTTGTCAGCGAGAAGGAGTCTGACACTAGCGAAAAATGTTTCGAGGAGGGGGAGAAAGAGGATCGGAGTTCTGCAAAATCTGATCTGGTGCAAGCGTCGCGACGGCTATCAATTCATGCTGCGGGAGCATGACTGCCGGCAAGGCGGGCAGCACGAAATGAATGGAGGCGACAAAGGTTTGGCCCGGATCGTGACAGCAAGACATGTCACAGCTCATCATTTCGTTATTCCCAGTGTGAAGACACGTCATGGGAGGTTCGCTCGAACTCGATGCATCGTGCGCGGTTTCATGGTTCTTCGACGAGTGGCCATGCGCTGGGCACATCGCGCCTGTGCAGCAGGCCATACCACTCGCTTGCAGAGCAGCCGCCCAAAGGGGAGCCCAGAGAAGTATGACCGCTAGCAGGCATAGGAATGCAGCAATTTTCTTCCCTGGAGCGATAGGAGAGTGGA
This sequence comes from Candidatus Acidiferrales bacterium, assembly GCA_963741165.1. GTDB lineage: Bacteria > Acidobacteriota > Terriglobia > Acidiferrales > UBA7541 > Acidiferrum. The sequence continues at coordinate 796,574 of CAVUHB010000013.1, forward strand.
GCGACAGACTCATTGTGTAATGAGAAAGGATACCGCAGTCGCTGGAAATCACCAACGTGGAAGAGAAAATTTTACAAATGATGCACCTAAGGAGGCCTGAGAGCGGAAGCGCGAGTCTCCTCAGCCAGGCTCGGCGGCAAATTTACTTCTGTGGCAGGGGGCTGTGGTATATCTAGCGTGATTCGTTCGGCTGAATTCAACCCGCAATTTGTCGAAGCGTCTGCCGGGAGCTGCTATGCCGCCACCATCCAGAAGGCAATTTGTTCAATATTGCGCTGCGGCGCTGACGTGGAATTCCACTGTGGGAGGTCGATTAATCTCAAGTGGAAATCGGCCCGTAGACGAGGCGTTTTCTGCGCATCAAGAACTGCAAAGAGAAGAGCTATGGAGTTTGCTCGGCGAACTACCCTGGCAGTACAAGACTACCGCGCCAAGAATTGTGAGGACAGAAAAGCATGAAGGATACACGCTCGAGCGACTGGTACTCGACTTGAACGGTAGCGAGCCGGTGCCGGCGTTACTGCTAATTCCCGACAAACGACAATCGCCCGCTCCAGGGCTTTTATACATCCATTGGCACGGAGGGATGTACGACTTGGGTAAGGAACAACTGCTGCAAGGAGTTGAAGTAGAGCCCGCGTACGCGCCGGTGTGCGTCGAAAAAGGCCTGGTGACATTGGCGATTGATAGCTGGTGCTTTGGCGAGCGCAAACATGATTCGAATGGAAAGAGGGGCGAAGAGGATACCTTCAAGAGAATGCTTTGGAACGGACAGGTTTTGTACGGAATGATGATGTTTGATGAACTCCGCGCGCTGGACTATCTGGTGAACCGTCCGGAAGTTGACTCGAAACGATTGGGCGCGTTGGGAATGTCGATGGGAGCAACGAAAGCGTGGTGGCTTGCGGCCCTCGATCCGCGAGTGCGTTTGTGTGTGGATGTGTGCTGTTTGACGGAGTATGAGGAACTAATCCGAACGAAAGCCCTGAGCGAGCACGGAATCTATTACTATGTACCGTCGCTGTTAAAACATTTTCAAACGGTGGATATCAATGAATTGATTGTTCCGCGGCCACGGCTTAGCGTGAATGGGCGAAAGGATCCGCTGACGCCGCCGGCGGGCGTGGAAAAAGTTCGCGACGCCTTACTGCCGTTGTACCGGAAATATGGAACGGAGTCGGATTGTCGTATCGAGTTATTCGAGGCGGCACACGTGGAGCTGCCCGAGATGAGGAAACTCATTCTGGAGTGGCTGGATCGATATCTTGTCGAGAAGAATTCTGTGGAGTGAGACCACAGACCGAATGAATCTGCGGGCAGGCAGCGTGCATATTCCGGCTTGCCGCGCTACTGCGCGCGTATGCCGAATGAGGGATACATTTCGGACGGCGTATAGAGTTCGCCATTTTTTATGACCAGGTCGATGTTTCGAATATCGCTGATCCGTTTTGTAGGGTCACCATTCACCAGGATCACGTCGGCGAATTTACCGGCAGTAATTGAGCCAAGTTCCCGATCTCTGTGCATCAGGGTTGCGGCCTCAATGGTTGCCATGCGAAGGACTTCAGTCGCGGGAATTCCTGCTCCCACATAAATCTCCAGTTCCCGATCAAAGGCGTAGCCGCTGGCTGCATCAGTGCCAGCGACGATCTGGACTCCGTTGTCGTAAAGCAGTTTCAACATACGGACCATGTTGGCGTAAGAGCCGCGATATTGCTTATCGGTTTGCGGATCGGAGGCAGGCAATGCGTCACCACCGGCTTTGATGCCACGCTGAACTTGAACGGGCAAGCGCGCAAACATGGGAGCATCAATTTGCGGAATTTCCCCCGGCCGGCTCAGGTAGGTGGATTCCCAAGCACCCATGGTGGGATCAATGACTGTGTGGTGTTGCTTAAGCAACGCAATGAAATCAGTCACCTGTTGTGAATGCAAATCGAGATCAGCTCCTCGTTTGCCAGGCTCGGTGAAACGAGCAGGCGTGCGCGTCTCTTTCACATCAGGCATGAAGTTGAGGAAGATGAAATTCATGTGCTGAATCTCGTCGGCGCCTTCGCGGATAAATTGCTCGGCAATCATGTTGGCCGGGACATGGCCGCTGACCCGCATCCCCCGCTTGTGAGCTTCTTCAATAATGACGGGAACCAGCTCCGGCTTTACGGAGCTGTAGATTTTGATCTGCACATAGCCGAGGTCGGCGTAGCGGTCGACGCGCTGGCGGGCTTCTTCGGGAGTTGCGGCGAGAACCTTGATGGGGCCTTCGTAGGGGCCGGGGCCATCAATAAATCCAGCGAGAACGATTCGGGGACCGATCTGGGTTCCGGCGTCGATCTGCTTTCGCAATTTAGCAAGTTCTTCAATGGAATTTCCAAGATCGCGGACTGTGGTGACACCGGTCGCGATATCGAGGAATGCGGTGTCTGCCCCGATGTGTTCGTGCATATCCCATAGGCCGGGCAGGAGAATTTTTCCTGAACCGTCGATCACCTGCGAACCAGCCAGAATTGTCTGCCCCTGATCGGGCTTAACGGCAGTGATGCGCGGCCCCTGAATGGTGACGCGTTGGTGGGGCAGGAGTTGGCCCGTTAAGGAATCGAACACCGTGACATCGCGAATGACCACATCGCCTGAAGGTTTTACCGTCAATTTCCTGGCGAGTTCGCTGGCACGCGAGCTTTCCACTTTTTGTTGGGATTCAAGCAAAGTGGGCACCGCAGATTCAAATCCGCGCAGAATCGTCGTGGACCACCCAGAGACGGTAGCAAAAAATTGTTTCTGTTCATCGAGCCAGATGTAGCTGGGCGTGAACGCCAGCCCATTGAGTTCATACAGTGTTGTAGTCAGCTTATTGCCTGCCACCTCAACGGTAACTGACTGCAGTTTACGAATGGTCGCGACGCCACCCGGCAAAATGGAAAGTTTACTGTTGTGCTTGGGATTCAATAGCGCACGCACCAGGAGTGAAAACCCCTCCGGGCCTCCATCCAGATCGACGTAGTATTTGCCGCTCGCTCCGGCCCTTTTTTCCTCTTCAGCCTGGTTTTTCCAGTAAGCCGTTCCGTCAACGATCGAAAAGTGCTCCTGGACCAGGCTCTTCATGTAATCGACGCCCTGCGACTGTTGGGAGATGAGCAAACCGTCGGCGTCTACACGGTAGGTGGAATAGATTTTCGGTCCGCGTCCGCGGTCATTAAATTGAAAAAATTCATGGATCGCGCCGTCGGGAGAATGCCAAACAGCGTCTTGTCCCGACGGAGTCATGTCGCTGAGCACAATACGAATGATCGCATCCTTTGGAATGTCTGGCGGGAGCTCGGGGAGGGGTGATTGTTGCTGCCCGCGAAGGCTATTGACCAGGCAGAGAAACACAATTAAGTATCGGGCGATTCGTTTCATCGTGAGGTCTCCCGGGACGACTCAGAAAAGGATTTATATGAGAGTTAGGCACCGATTGCAACAAAGCCTGCGCGAACGGGTGAAAAGTTGAAAGAAGCCGGGAGTGAATTATCCGACCTCCACGCTATACCAGTCCAACTGCGCTTGACTTGGCTGGCGGGCAGAACGCAAACTGAATGTATGGCTCACATCTATTTACAATTTGATTTTGGCGGCGACGAAGAAAAAGCGCAGTTGGCACGGCACAAGCTGGAAACCTGGAAGCAGGCATTCCGACTGGACAAAAAGCTCCTGTACAAATTTGAACGAAGCGGGGAAACGGCGTCGGCTGAAGAGCCGAAGGCTGCCAAGGCGGAATCCGCCAAAGGGAAGGGCAAAGGCACGAGCAGCGCAAAGCCAGATGGCGAAAAAGCGACCACAGCGTCGAGTGACGAAGTGCAATTGCTGGTGCGACTCGGCTTTTCGAGCCACGAAAAGATTACGGAACATCGTTGGGTGGAACGCATTCCGACCGAAGAACCGTTTGTTTCGGCTTCGCCGCTGACAGTAAAGTCCGACGATGCGAAGTTCGATGAGGTCGAAAAGCACTTCGAGGAATTGGAGTAGCGGCCCGTTGTTTTGGTGAACAGGCTAGCGAAGGTTTATTTCGATTCGCTGCCGACCTCCGGTATAATCAGAAATCGCGGACGTAATCGCTCCCATTCCAACTCGAGGTCAGGCTGAATGGCGGTACAAACCCGCGTCAAGACAACAAGAGCAGAATCTGCGAAGTATGAAGGGCTCGACCGCGAGTCGCTGATCCGGCTTTACCGCATCATGTTTCTTTCGCGGCGCCTCGACGACCGCGAAATCCAGCTGAAACGTCAAAACAAGATCTTCTTCCAGATATCCAGTGCAGGCCATGAAGCCGTTACGGCCGCTGCGGGGTTACTTCTGCGGCCTGGTATCGACTGGTTCTACCCCTATTATCGCGACCGCGCACTGTGCCTGATGCTGGGCGTTTCGCCACTGGACATGCTGCTGCAAGCGGTGGGAGCGGTAGACGATCCTGCTTCCGGGGGTCGCCAGATGCCTTCGCACTGGGGCAATAACCGATTGAACATCGTGAGCAAGTCTTCCTGCACCGGCACCCAGTATGTGCAGGCAATCGGCGCCGCGGAAGCAACACAGTTCTATGAGCACCGGCCAAAAGCATTGACTCAGGCGAAAAAAGCGCCGATGGGCGAATTCGTCGGTCACGAACCGGAAGAGATCGTTTATGTATCCTCTGGCGACGGCGCAACGAGCGAGGGCGAATTCTGGGAATCCCTGAATGCGGCGTGTGCGAAGAAATTACCGATTTTTTATCTGGTGGAAGACAATGGTTATGCGATTTCCGTTCCGATTGAAGTACAAACCGCGGGGGGCAGCATTTCCAAGCTGACCAAGGGATTTCCTTCGCTGCACATTGCGGAATGCGACGGAACGGACCCGCTGGAAAGCTACGCCATCTGCAAGGAAGCGATCCAATACGTAAGAGACCGACGCGGACCGGCGCTGGTGCATGCGCACGTCACGAGGCCATATTCACATTCACTATCCGACGACGAAAAACTTTACAAGATGCCAGAAGAGCGCGAATCGGAGGCACGGCGCGATCCTCTTTCGAAGTTTTCGCTTTTCCTGATCCGCGAGGGGTTGTTGGACCAGAAGGAAATTGAAGCGATTGAGGCAGAGGTCGATCGCCAGGTGCGTGAAGCTGCGGACCATGCATTGGCCGCGGAAGTGCCCGGCCCGGCGACAATCTTCGAGAATGTGTATTCGCCGGACATCGACCCGACCTCTGGGAACTTTGCGAGCGAGCCGAAACTGCAGGGCGCGGCGAAGACCATGGTCGAGATGGTTGCTGCCACATTGAACGAAGAGATGGCACGCGACGAACGGATTATGGTGTTTGGCGAAGATGTGGCCGACGCCAGTCGCGAAGAAAATCTGCGCGAGATAAAAGGAAAGGGTGGCGTGTTCAAAGCGACCGCCGGATTGCAACGGAAATACGGGTCTGATCGCGTATTCAATACACCGTTAGCGGAAGCGAGTATTGTAGGCCGCGCCATTGGCTTGGCGACGCGGGGGCTGAAGCCAGTGGCTGAGATTCAATTTTTTGATTACATTTGGCCGGCGATGATGCAGATCCGCGACGAACTGTGCGTGATGCGGTGGCGCTCGAACGGCAAGTTCAAGGCGCCCGTGGTAATTCGCGTGGCCATTGGCGGCTACCTGACGGGCGGCGGCGTGTATCACAGCCAAAGCGGTGAATCGATTTTCACGCATTGCCCCGGCTTGCGTGTGGTGATGCCGTCGACGGCGCTGGATGTAGCGGGATTGTTACGTACGGCGATTCGTTGCGACGATCCGGTCATGTTCCTCGAGCACAAACATCTTTATCGCCAGCCATATAATCGCGCGGAATATCCAGGCCCTGATTACACAGTGCCGTTTGGCAAGGCGCGCGTGGTGAAAGAGGGTACAGAGGTCAGCATCATCACCTATGGTGCGGTGGTGCACCGTGCGGAACTAGCCGCGGCGACGCTGCTGCGCGAAGGAATTTCTGTGGAGATTATCGATTTGCGGTCGTTGTCTCCATACGATTGGGAAGCCATTACGGCGTCGGTGCGCAAGACGCATCGCGTGATCGTGGCATATGAAGATATGTTGAGCTGGGGATATGGCGCGGAGATTTCGGCGCGGATTGCGGAAGAATTGTTTGACGAACTGGATGCACCGATCAAGCGTGTGGCAGCGACGGACACGTTCTGCGGATATCAGCCGAAGCTCGAACATGCGACGTTGCCGCAGACAGATGACATTGCGGCAGCGGTGAAAAAGATTTTGCTACATTAACGAAACTAAGTTGATCCCACTTCAACGAGGTGGGAGGTAGTCTCCTCAACGCAGCACAAGAATCGAAGAGAGGAAAGATTGTGGCGTTTCGTCGCCGGCACCCGCTTTTAGAAATCAAAGCGGGAGCACCCTCAAGAATTGGTCGGAGCGGTATGGAAAAGGGGCCAAAGAGCGCCCGATGGATGGTTCCCCTGGGGAGCTTTATTGCAGATTGCGAATCGGGCGGGGTAAGCGCAACGTTTGAGTGCCTGGAGTACTAGGCCACCCTGGGCGCACGAAACTTTCTGGATGCGCCGTTCGTATTTTAGTTAGAATCACGGTTGGAAGTACTCTGTGGAGGGTTCGCCATGCAATGCCAACAATGCCAAAAGGAAATCGCGGACGGTTCGAAGTTTTGCTACAACTGCGGCGCCCAACAGGCCGGTTATACTGGAATCCCGGGTGCAGCGGCGGCGCCACCCGCGAAGCGATTGATGCGTTCAATCCGCGACAAGAAAATTGGGGGAGTTTGCGCAGGACTGGCGGAGTATTTTGATCTTGACCCGACGATCGTGCGGGTAGTTTGGCTGCTTGCGATCTTGTTTGCCGGTACCGGCTTGCTCGTTTACCTCATTCTTTGGATTGTGCTGCCGCAGGCACCTCCAACCTCGGCAGTCGCGATGCCCGGCTCCGTGGCGCAAGTCTAAGGTAATCGCGATTTAGTCCTTGCTGTTCTTTGCTAATTTTCGACGCTTGGTACCGCCCTCTCCCAAAAACAGATGATCGACTGACAGTGATCCGGCTCCAACACTGGCGAGCGTAAAACAGGCAGCGGCCACGGCCAGCGGAAACTCGTAGTCCTTCACGAGCAAAGCCCCATGGATGCTGTGAACCTTCCAGATGGCAACAACCATCTCTGCGGAGAGCAGCAGAGAGGCGGGCCGCGTAAATAAGCCAACCAACAAAAGCAGACTGCCAAAACATTCCAGAATTCCTGACATTGATACCAGGTAGGCGGGAAGACCGTGCAGCATGAAGAATTCGCGCATGCTGTCATTGGCATGCACGAGCTTGGGATAACCGTGATAAATAAAAATGAGAGCCAAAGCCAGGCGGAGAATGAGGAGAGCCAAAGGCTGGAGGCCATTCAGTAATTTCATTTTGACACTCGCTAAACTCGCAAGGTCCTTATTCTAACTGGTAACTAGAAAGTTTGTCGTGAGCCAAGTCACACAGGTGACAACTCCGGTTCGGGTAACATTGTGCAGTTCAAGAGCGAGGCCTCATGAAACCAGTACGCACAGTCGGAATCGTGAATGGTGGAGGAGATGCACCGGGGTTGAACGCAGTCATTCGTGCGGTGGTGCGTTGCGCGATCAACATGCATGCGATGCGCGTGATCGGCGTTCGAAATGGGTTTGACGGATTGATCTGGCCGGAGGGCGCAACGGAGATGACAGAACAATCTGTCAGCGGAATTTTGCCGCGGGGCGGCACGATTCTGGGGACTACGAACCGCGGGAATCCTTTTGCGTACAAGTCCACCGAGAATGGCAAGGAAATGACCACCGATTACTCCAGGTTGTGCATGGACAATGCGCGGCGATTGGGGATTGAGGCACTGGTCGTGATCGGAGGAGATGGCACCCAACACATCGCACGCGATTTTGCGCGCCAGGGAATGAACATTGTGGGCATTCCGAAAACCATTGACAACGATCTGGATGCCACGGAAGTGACCTTCGGGTTCGACACCGCCCTGCTGATTGCCACCGAGGCCATCGACCGGTTGCACACCACGGCGGAGAGTCATCACCGCGTGATGCTGATCGAAGTAATGGGGCGGGACGCGGGGTGGATTGCGCTGCACTCTGGAATAGCGGGCGGCGCACACATCATTCTGGTGCCTGAGATTCCATTCAATTTTGAAGCGGTGTGCGATGCAGTGCGTGCACGCGAATTGCGTGGCAAACGTTTCAGCCTGGTGGTGGTGGCGGAAGGCGTCAAAATGCCCGCGAAGGATCCGTCAGGAAAGGTCATTCCGCCAGTCGGTCCTGGCGGGGTGGCTAACGCGATTGCCGACTATTTGCGCGAAATGCTGCGCAAGGAAATTCGCGTTACCGTGCTTGGGCACGTGCAGCGTGGCGGTTCGCCCACACCATTTGATCGCATTCTGGGGACGCGACTGGGGGTGGCAGCTACTGACTTGGTCGCCAAACAAAAATTTGGTCGCATGGTGTGCCTGCAATCTGGGAAAATCGAATCTGTATTACTGGACGAGGCCCTTGAAAAGATGAACTTCATCGATCCGAGCAACGAAATCGTGCACGCAGCACGAGCGGTCGGAGCTACCTTCGGGGATGGCGCATGAAGCGAAAGCTTCTGGTCGCCGTGCCACTGCTTTGCCTAGTGGCGCTGCTGGCCTGGTTCTTCCGGCCTAAACACGAAACACTTGGTGAAGCGTATGTTGGCGAACGCAGCATAACGCTGTGGAGCAGTGTGGCCCAGGTGCGGGAACAGTTGGGCGTCTTGTTATACGGCGATCACGTCGAGGTGTTGTCAAGGCGGAACGAAAACGTAAAGGTCCGCACGGCGAGTGGTGTAGTTGGCTGGGTGGATGGCCGCTACCTGATGGAGCCGGAATTATGGCAGCGTAGCGAAAAACTGCTGCAGCAAGCCAAGGCAATGCCAGTGCAAGCGCGAGGACGTACCAAAGTGCCGACGAATTTGCGTGCCCATCCCGGACGCACCGAAGCGCGAATTTACCAGTTTAGTCGTGGTGTGCCGGTGGAAATTGTGGGACGCACCGTGGCGGACTGGGTGCAGGTGACGGACGAAAGAGAAACTGCAGGTGAGCCGGAAGAGAGCAAGAAAGAAGATTGGTTTCTGGTACGGGGCACGGCCATGCGGCCGCCGGGAGAAGGAACGGTACGGAACTCGGCAGTGACAACTACAACCCAACCGGGTGATCAAACCGTCCCGATCGCAGGATGGGTAGTGGGGCGATTCCTTTCGCTGGATATGCCGGACGCAGTGCGGGATGGAGCCAGTTCGGCGAGCATTCGGCCGATTGCGTGGTTTGAACTGAACCGCGTCACGGATGCCGATGGCGAGCATCCGCAGTATCTTCTTACGGGAACACGAAGCCCGGAAGGGCAGCCTTGCGATTTCACGACCATGCGCGTGTTTACATGGAACCCGAAAAAATCACGATACGAAACCGCGTTTATTGAAAACGATTTATGTGGAACTTTGCCGGTACAGGTTGGAAAAGGGCCGAAGGGTGAGCCGGAGTTTCGTTTTCATGTGATGGACGCGGGTAAAGAAGAGCGCGTTTATCATTTGATCCAGACGGTGGTGCGGCGGTTGCGCGAAGAAGGTTTGGGAAAGAGGGCCGTGACCGGGACGAAACGCAAGTAGCCAATGCCGATGGTCTCTGCAAAGCTGCGGATCGAATGAGATCTTTAGGGCACACAATACACGCTCCCCAGGTTGGCTGAATATTTTGAAATTTGGTGATACCAGATCATGACACTGCACATTAATGAAGCGGAAGTGCGGCAGTTGCTGAACATGAAGATGGCCATTGACGCCGTCGAAAGTGTTTCACGTAAACAGGCGGCTGGAACGGTGGTGGTGCAACCACGGCGGCGATTTGAGCTGCCGGGGGGCGGATTTTTTCATTACATGGCGGCAATGGATACGGAAGCAGGCTTCGTGGCCATGAAGCAATATACGTATGTAAAGGGCAAGCTGCGATTTCTCGTAACCCTCTATGAAATGGCTACCGGTGAATTGCTGGCTTTGATGGAGGCGGATTACATGGGCCAATTACGCACCGGGGCGGCTTCTGGTGTGGCAACGAAATATCTCGCGTGCGATGGAGCCAAGGTAGCGGCAATCCTAGGCACCGGCGGTCAGGCCAAAACTCAATTGGAGGCTGTTGCGGCGGTCCGCAAATTAGAATCGGCGCGGGCTTATGGCCGCGACCCGGAGCGCCGTACAGAATTCTGCGAGGAGATGTCGCGACGATTGGGCATTCCGGTGAGCGCCGCGGATTCCGCCGCCGGAGCGGTCCGCGAGGCGGATATCGTGACGACCGCGACGACTTCGCCCAAGCCAGTGTTGCGCGGGGTTGATTTAGCACCGGGCGTGCATATCAATGCCATTGGCGCGAACCATGCGCACAAACGCGAGTTGGATGATGCAGCGATCGGCAAAACCGACCTTGTCGTTGTTGATTCGGTAGAGCAATCGAAACAGGAGGCAGGAGACCTGCTCCTGCCGTTTGCAAATCATCCGCAGCGATGGGAAAACGTGATTGAACTGGCCGACCTGGTTGGTGGTAAGGTGCCTGGCCGTAGATCCGAATCACAGGTAACACTGTTTAAATCCAATGGGATAGCTTCCTGGGACTTGGCCGTAGCGATAATCGTGTACAGGCTGGCCGTCGAACGGCACCTCGGCAGGGAGCTTCCGCTATTTGCTTCGGCGGGCTAAGTAAAACCACGAACCGAAGGTCCACTTCAGATCGTAGCTAATTTGTGACGCGTGAACATGTTCCCGAAGAATATCGTGCATAGGTGAACACATGTTCTATAAGTTTTAGTACTAATTCCAAAAAGCCGCCCCTATCCTAAGGTCAAGTGGCGAGGTACTTGACGCCGCCATTTCAGAGGCACATCGGAGCTTTCCGAGTCAGCACAAAGCTTGAGCCTCGCGCTTGGCCTTGTCTTGCAGCGCTCGCAGGCAAGGCGGAGGAACCGGGATTGCCCGAAGCGGGGAGCCGGAACTGTAAAGGAGCCGACCCAGTCATGAAGCACGTCAATCGAATTTTGAATTTTGCTGCATTAATCACAATTTGTTTAGTGGTGGTCGCCTGTAGCGGTATCCCCGGCGGAAGTTCCGGTGGAAGCGGCGGAGGTGGCGGCAGTCACGATGTCACCGCCACAATTGGCGGTACTGTTTCCGGTCTCGAAAATGGGGCGAGCGTAATCCTGCAGAACAATGGCGGAGACAGTTTGACGGTTACTGCGAACGGAGCGTTTACTTTCAAGACGGCAGTAACGGGTCCGACTGACGCGTACGCGGTCACGGTGCTGACCCAACCCACGACTCCCAACCAGATTTGTACGGTGACAAATGGCAGCGGAGTAGCTACGGCGAATGTGACCAACGTCGCGGTGACCTGCGTGCTGAGCTACACCCTAGGTGGAACGGTGACCGGCCTCGTTGGCTCGGGACTAATCCTGCAAAACAGCAGCAATAGCGAACAACTCCCGATTAGCGCTGCCAATGGGAATCAGGCCTTCACGTTCAAAAAACTCATTCCAACAGGTACTGCATACACTGTATCAATCTTCGCTCAGCCCACCGGACCGGTACAGACCTGCGTTGTTACGACAGGTACCGGAAGTGGCACTGCCACAGCTAACGTTACGACTGTGGCGATCATCTGCCCTGCAGTAACTTTCAGCCTTGGCGGGACCGTGGTGGGACTTGCCGGCAAGACCCCGACCCCCCCGAGCCTGATCAATCTCCCGCTCACCGACAATAGCTTCCAGTTGCAGGACAATACCGGCAATAACGAAGCCATCAGCCAAAACGGTCCATTCGTGTTTGCGACCCCAGTAGCACTGAATGGTGCCTACAACGTCTCTGTGTTTACAGACCCTTCCACGCAGCCTCAGGGCTGCACGACGTGGGACTATAAGGGTGTGGTAACTGGCAATATCACCGACATCCTAATCGACTGCGCTCATAATGACTGGACTTGGATCGATGGCACGAAAACAGCCGGCAACATTACGGCGCCTCAATATGGCTCCTTCCCTACGACTCCGCCGACCACAATTCCAAATCCCTATACCAACACCCCTGGCGCGCGCGATTTGGGTGCGAGCTGGACGGATACCGCAGGGAATCTGTGGCTCTTTGGTGGGCTAGGCTGGGAATTATCCGGAAGCACCGCGCCTGACACTCTGTTTGGAAACTTGAACGACCTCTGGGAGTGCCAGATGTTTGGGGATGAATGCCAATGGGTACTAGTCCACGGTTGGGATCCTGCCCCTGTGGGCCCGAACGTAATTGCCTATGCCCAGCAGGAGGAACATGGTCCCCTCTATGTGAACATCCGGCCGGGTGTAGGCCCAGTCCCAGGCGGAAGATGGGGTGGCGCTACCTGGTCCGACAATGTCGGAAATCTATGGCTCTTCGGTGGGGAGGGAAATGCAGCGAATCAAGGCGGATTGCTTAACGATCTCTGGAAATACAACATAGCTGCTGGCACCTGGACTTGGGTTGGCGGTTCACCGAATGCCAACCAAGCAGGAGTTTACTCAGGAACTCAAGTTCCTGGTGCTCGGTGGACTCCCGTCTATTGGACCGACAAGTCCGGAAACTTCTGGCTTTTCGGAGGATGGGGTTACGATTCAGCCGGGAACGTCGGTTACCTCAACGACCTCTGGGAGTACACGGGTGGCAGCTGGAAATATGTAGCTGGCTCAAATCTGGCCAATCAAGTTGGCATTTATGGCACCCAGGGAGCTTCCGCCGCAGGCAATGCTCCGGGTGGACGCCAGGAAGCCGTTGGCTGGACTGACGCTACAGGAAATCTCTGGCTGTTCGGCGGAGAAGGCGAAGATTCCGTCGGCACGGCGAACGGAATTCTAAACGACCTCTGGGAATACAATATTGCGACCAATCAGTGGACCTATGTGACTGGCTCCAGCACTGCAAACCAGACAGGCGTCTATGGACCTCAGCCCGTCATCGGCCCTCCGAGCACCATAGGAGCGGCCGGAACGGTAGGACTCTCGGGCACAGCGGGGACATTCCCTGGCTCGCGCTGGGGGGCTACGGGTTGGACTGATGCCGGTGGCAATCTCTGGCTGTTCGGTGGATGGGGCCAGGATTCGACTGGGACCAATGGCAATGGATTTCTGAACGACATGTGGGTCTACACCCCCGCTACGGTCGCTGGTCAACCAGGGACCTGGAGCTGGGTGAAGGGATCGAACACAGGCAACCCGAACGGGAGTTATGGCACTCTGACGCGCCCCTACCTGACGTTCGTAAACTGGACGCCCGGCGGCCGCAGAGGCGCGACGAGCTGGGTTGACGATAACGGCCAACTTTGGCTGTTTGGTGGCCAGGGCTATGATTCGACGAGTGCATCGGGGAATGGCTACCTCAACGATCTATGGCGTTACCTGCCATATCAGGACTGAGTTGCGCAGACTGAATCGGACATAACACCCAAGTTATTTATCGAGGCCAGGGTTGATCGAGAGCTACTCGACGACTCTGGCCTTGACAGTTCCGGCGCCGCATTTTAGAGTTCGACTCGAACGAACGTTCGAGAGAGTGCCGGATGACTCGGGCATTACCCAATCCGCGCGATACGGAAGCCAAGCTGCAGCACATTTTGCTGCATTCTGCGCGCATCTTTGCCGAGGATGGGTTCGAAGCCACCTCGATTCGCGATATCAGTCGGGCGACGGGGGTCTCACTGTCCGGTCTGTACTACTATTTCGATAGCAAGCAGAGCCTCCTTTATCTAATTCAAAATAATGCCTTTAGGCTTATAGTGCAGAGGCTACAGGGGCGACTGGAAAGCTGTGAGTCACCCGTAGCACGTCTACGCATGCTGGTGCAAAACCACGTCGAGTATTTCCTGGCTCATCCAAGTGAGATGAAGGTCCTGTCGCATGAGGAAGATGCTTTGCATGAACCGTTCCGGCAAGAGATTGCCGCCATCAAGCGGAAGTATTTCACCTTGGCGCGAAAGATTTTTGACGATGTGGTTGCAGAATCTCCGGCTCCGGGTCTGAACGCGCGTGTGGCAGTTCTCAGTCTGTTTGGCATGATGAATTGGGTCTACCAGTGGCATAAGCCTGCCAGCGATCCGGGTGCAGAAGAACTGACGGACACAATCGTGGGAATCTTCCTGCACGGAGTTGTGGCCGATGCTGCAAAGTCGACCGCTATCTCTGAAAAGGTTCCTGCTGCCGTCCATTCCTATTAAACCCGACGAAATTGTGAAAAAAAAGTGAGGAGGAAAGAACACGATGGCAACGACAACGAGCCTGGAATTAAAGCAGTTGATCAAATATCGTGTAGAGGAAGGCGTGGGGATTGTGGAGATGGATGACCCGCCGGCAAATACGTATACCTACGAAATGATGCTGCAACTGGACGCCGCGATCCTGAAAGCGCGCATGGATGAGACCGTGCACGTAATCGTGCTCCGGGGGGCGGGCGAGAAATTCTTTTCAGCGGGCGCCAGTATTCCGATGCTGACCAAGGCGGATCCGCAATTCAAATATTACTTTTGTTTGCACGCGAACGAAACGCTGAGCCGTTTGGAGCAGACGCCAAAGCTGGTGATTGCCGCGCTGAATGGCCACACGGTTGGAGGCGGACTGGAAATCGCGCTGGCCTGCGATATTCGCATCGCGAAAAAAGAAGGGGGCAAAATTGGGCTTCCGGAAGTGAATCTGGGAGTGTTGCCAGGTACCGGCGGCACGCAACGGTTTGCGAGAGCAGTGGGACGAGCGCGTTCGATTGAATTGATGGTCACGGGACGCACCTTCAGTTTTGAAGAAGCGCTGGAAATGGACCTGATCCAGTACATCTACGAAAAAGAAAATTTCTGGGAAGATGTGATGGCGTATGCGAAACAGTTCTGTCCGCCAAACAAGGCTTCGCGCGCTGTGGGCCGCATCAAGCGTTCCGTAGTGACAGGCATGGAGATTCCCTTCGCGGAAGCGTTGGGCATTGAGCGCGAATTGCAGCAATTGCTGTTTACCAGTGAGGATGCCAAGGAAGGACTGGCCGCGTATGTCGAAAAACGAGCCGCGAATTTCAAAGGGAAGTAGACTAGGGGCGGAGAGATTGAACAAAACCGCATGAAAACCTTGCCAGACTATCTTCGCAAAGGAATGAAACTCATTATCGTTGGCTGCAACCCGACGGAATCCTCCGTGCGCGCGGGGCATTATTACGCGGGACGCGGGAACCCGTTTTGGCCAACCATCTATGAAAGTGGCGTCGTGCCGGAACCGTTCGATTATCCCGATGACCGGCGAATCATCGAATTTGGAATTGGGCTGACCGATCTGGTGAAACGACCTACAAAGGCCATTGAGGAATTGAAGCGCGAGGACTTCGCGGAAGGCCGCATCGTGCTTTCGCAGAAGTTGGAAGAATTCGCGCCGCGCGTGGTGGCCTTCAATGGCAGGCTGACTTACGAGCAGTTTGCGCAACGCAAGTGCAATTATGGACTGCAGAAGGGTCTGCTTTACGGAGCGCAGGTGTTTGTGGTGCCCTCAACGGTAGGCCAGACCGCTCGCGGAAAAGCAGAGAGCCTAAAACATTTCCGAAAGCTCGCCCAGCTTGTGGCGAAGTCTGAGAAGGCGCCTGCAAATCCAGCTCACTAGGAGCGTATCCGCGAAAAGGAAATTCCTATGAGTTCATCACCGCAATCGGCCGCGGCGGTCGTGCTGGAAACGAGACATGAAACCATCGTGACGCTGACGATGAACCGTCCGGACCGGTTGAACGCCATCGACAACGAATTGTCCACGGCCTTAAATGCGGCACTTACGCGCATCGCCAACGATCTGAGTGTGCATGTCGTGATTCTGACTGGGGCGGGCCGTGCATTCTGTGCTGGAGGAGACCTGGGCGTAATTGGGAAAGGCCGCGAGCGTGGGGAGACGGCGGAGCTTGGACCCATACTACGTTCGGGGATGCAGGCCGTGCTCAACATGCGCGGTATGCCGCAGCCGGTGATTGCGGCTGTGCATGGTCCCGCGGCAGGTGCGGGCATGAATCTGGCGCTTGCTGCGGATATTCGCATCGCCGCGGAAAACGCCGTGTTTGGACAGAACTTTGCCAAGGTGGGTTTGTTTCCCGACTATGGGGGCACCTATTTCCTGCCAGAGTTGGTAGGGCCGTCGATCGCGGCAGAACTTTTCTACACCGGCGAGATGATAGATGCGAAGACAGCTCACCAGTTAGGACTGGTGAATCACGTCGTGCCGGCGGATCGCTTTGCGGCGGAAGTCCAATCGCTGGCCAAGAAGATTGCGGACGGACCGCAAGTGGCCATCCGTGCCGTAAAACACACGCTGTTTTCGCAGAAACACTCAGCACTCCAAGAAGCGTTGGAGCAGGAAGTGAAATTCCAGATGAAGTGTTTTCATTCCGAAGATTGCCGAGAAGGCATACGGGCATTCCTGGAAAAGCGGCCGCCGAAGTTTGCGGGGCGATGAGTTGTGGAAAGTTCCGCGTTGAGGGTGCCAACGGTCGGGCCCACGAGGCGGCGGATTGACAGAAACCAGGAGGAAGAAATATGCCAGCTACACGTTTAGCGACGTTCGATGACTGGGTCGACCTATTTCGCGTGTGGCAAAAAGATATTGGAGTGGACTATCCGGAAATTACCAATTATCAGTTCGAGGCAAAATTCGGGCCGACGCGCTCGAATGAAGTGGAATTCGGCGCATATAAGGGGCGTCCGAAATGGGAACGTGTGATGCAGATTCCTGATCAGCGCATGCGCGATGCTCTGCTCAATTTAATCGTGTATCAGGGCGACACGGAGTTCGCTTCGGTCGAGCAGCAACGCAAGCTTTTTCAAACTGCACCAAGCGAGCATGACAGACAATCACTCTGCCGTGTAGTGACGGAAGAGATGCGCCATGGCTGGCAAATGTGCTATCTGCTAATGAATCATTTCGGGTACAGCGGAAAAGTGGAAGCGCAGAAGATGCTCGAACGCCGCGCGTTTGAGCAAAAGCGGCTGCTAGGCGCATTCAATCAGGACGTGAAAAACTGGCTGGACTTCTTTGTGTACACGGATTTTGTTGATCGAGATGGAAAGTATCAGCTCACGATGCTGAGTTATTCAGGTTTTGCGCCACTGGCCCAATCGATGATTCCGATGTTGAAAGAAGAATCGTTTCATCTGGGAACCGGGCAGGACGGCATCAAACGGATTGTGAAAGCGGGCGTGGTCCCCACGAATGTGATTCAGAAATACATCAATAAATGGGTTCCGGTCAGCCTGGATCTGTTTGGCGTGGACCGTTCGAGTTCGGCCCACTGGTTTTACGTTTGGGGATTGAAAGGGCGCTACGACGAACCGATTGCCAAGGTGGAAGCGAACCTGGAGCGGATGAACGAACACAGCCGTGAACTCTATCATCAGGAATGCAAGAAGCTGGTTGAAATGATCAATCAGAATGTCCCTGCCGGCCACGAGAAACTGTACGTTCCAGATGTGAAATTCAATCGCTACATTGGGGAGCATGCCAGGAAGGCATACAACGTCACGGGCGAACTGATTCCAGAAGAAGCCTACGCAGAATATATGAAAGAAAAGCTTCCGCAGGCGGAAGATCTGCAGCTTGTCAGCGAGATTGAATTGTTGGAGAAGCAATGGATTTCACCGAAGGGCGCCATTCAGTAGGTGAACTCAGGCGGCGGTCTCTGGGCGTGACGGAGTGGTTGGGCTGAGGTCGAATAGCAGCTGAAAGTCAGGGTATTGTTATGCAGGGTGGAACTTTCTTGTCGACATTTCGTGGAGGCAAATTGGTTGGACTGCTGTTTGGCTGCCTGGTGGTGGGCGTCATGATTTTCATGATGTTTATGATATTGGGCGGGTTGCTGAATGGAGAACAGTGATGAAGGATCTGGAAATAACACCGCTGGAAGTGAAACAGAGGTTGGACCGCGGCGAGAAATTGCTGGTGGTGGATGTGCGCGAGCCGTGGGAATATGCGCACTGCCACCTGGAAAATGCACTGCACATTCCGATGGGCTCGATTCCCGCAAATCTTCAGAAGCTGGACACCGACGAGGATGTTATCTGCTACTGCCACCACGGCATGCGCAGTCTCGACGTGGCGAATTGGTTGCGCAGCCAGGGAATTGCATCCGCAAAATCGATGGCGGGTGGAATTGAACGCTGGTCTGCGGAGATCGATCCGAAACTGCCAAGGTACTGACATTGAAGATTGCTCTCACACCAAGCCGGCGATTTCCAAATAGCGTCGGCGGGACTGCCGCACTCCAAGATAGGAAAGGAAAAGATGGCCGCTAAAATTTCGTTTTATCAGAAGCCCAGTTGAACTACCTGTCGAAAAGCAAGAGGTCTCTTGCTCAAAATGCGAATCGATTTTGAATCACGGGATCTGGATAAACAGCGTTTGAGTGAAAAAGAGCTAGAGGAGCTGATTGGTACCCGCGATTACCAAAAGTTCCTGAACACGCGGAATGAGCTTTATCGCAAACACAACATGAAGCTGCACCCGCCGACGCGCGCCGAGGCTATCAGGCTGATGGCTAGGGAACCTAATCTAATTCGTAGACCACTGCTGGTTCGTGGTTCCCAGATTGTGTTCGGCTTTGCTGAGGATGTGTATAAGAAGCTTTAGATGTTTCCGGAGACTGGCGTGGACATAAACACAATCGCGGTGATTGGCGCTGGCACCATGGGCCGTGGCATTGCCTATGCCGCGGCTCTCGGTGGGTACAAGACAATACTGGAAGACCTGTCGGACACGGTTCTGACCAAGGCGATGGCGTGGATTGGTAATGCGTTCGAGGAGGGAGTAGAACGAGGCAAGGTTGAACCAACAGTGCGTGACGCGGCACTGGCGAGGATATTGACTTCGACTTCCGTCGCGGAATCCATCCGCGACGCGGAATTGATCATTGAAGCAGTGCCGGAAGAGTTGGAACTGAAGCTTAAGATCTTCGGCAGCTTCGATAAATTCGCGAGGCCTGGCGCGATTTTTGCCAGTAATACTTCGGCACTTTCCATCAGTGAAATCTCGGACATCGTTGTAGCGCGCGATCGGTGTATCGGAATGCACTTCTTCAATCCCGTACCCAAGATGCGTCTGGTAGAAATCGTGCGCACCAAGCATACATCGGACGAAACGGTTGACACTTGCTGTACGGTTGCGCATCGCATGCACAAGGAGGCGGTGATCGTGCATGAGGCGCCGGGATTCATCGCGTCGCGCATAAACGCATTGATCGGCAACGAGGCCTTCGCAATGCTTGAAGCCGGTGTGGCGAGCGCGCCTGACATTGACAAGGCTATGAAGCTGGGCCTGAATCACCCAATGGGACCCTTTGAGATGGTCGATCTTGTCGGGTTGGACGTACGCCTGAAAATTCTCGAGTACTTGCACAGTTCACTTGGCGAAAAATATAGACCCAATGATTTGCTGCGAAAATACGTGCAGGAAGGCCGGCTGGGGCGCAAAGCAGGTCGCGGCGTCTACGAGTACCACGAGAGGAAAAGGGAATCATAGAACTCCTTTCGTGCCTGTCAGGACAAATGAACTAGAATAATTCTCAATGAAACCGATCGCTGAGCGTATTCAGATACAGCAGGGCGACATCACCGAAATGGATGTCGACGCCATCGTAAACGCCGCCAACAACGACCTGATGATGGGAATCGGCGTTGCCGGCGCCATCCTTCGCAAGGGCGGGAACGAAATTCAGGAAGAGTGCAACGAAATCGGAAGCATACCGGTGGGCTATGCAGCGATTACTGGCGCGGGAAAACTGAAGGCGCGCCACGTGATTCACGCAGCGAGCATGGGACTCGGCGGGATCCTTACGACGGCAAAAACGTTGCGCACTTCAACAGCGCATTCCTTGCGGCTAGCTTCCGAGCGAAAGTTTAAATCCATCGCGTTTCCCGCAATCGGGACCGGGGTAGCCGGCTTTCCGATCGATGAATGCGCACAGGTCATGCTGTTTGAGGCGATTCAGCACATTAAGAACGGATCTTCGCTGGAGACAGTGTACTTCGTACTGTTTGATTCGACGGCCTTCCATATTTTTCAGACCGCCTGGGGACAACTGAAGAAAGAGCTTTCCTCCGGAGCGGCAACGGCGTGATCTCTTCGCCCACGCCGCTGACGGCAATTCTCGCAGAGCGCATTCGCCGGTTCGGTCCCGTCACCTTCGCGGAGTATATGCGGGAAGCCCTGTATCACCCGCTGCATGGGTATTACTCTAAACCGGAAGCTACCAGATTCGCCGATTACTACACCAGCGTCGATGTTCACCCGATATTCGGCCGGCTGCTGGCGCGCCAGTTTGCGGAGATGTGGGAGCAGATGGGCCGGCCGAGCAGATTCGTGTTGGTGGAAGTGGGGGCAGGTGTCGGGCGGCTGGCGCGGCACGTTCTGGAGTTTGTACGGGCGAAATGTCCTGATTTTCACGGGGCGCTTCACTATGTTGCGGTAGAACGTTCGCCGCTGCGCAGCGAACAGCTTGGCAATTGCTTGGCGGAGTTTATTCAGTCTGGTAAGTGCCAGGCTGCACTGGAAATTCCCTCGCGAATTTCGGAAGGCTGCATTTTCTCGAATGAATTGCTGGATGCACTCGCGGTTCACCGAGTGGTCCAAAAAGACGGGAAATTGCTGGAACTGTTTGTCACGCACGACGGAGCAAGTTTTGGGGAGCAGCTCCAACCGCTGTCCACATGCGCCATCACCGAGTATTTTGCGGCTCAGCAAATTGCATTGCGGGAAGGCCAGCTTGCCGAGGCAGGGCTGGAAGCCTGCGATTGGATCACGGAGATAGCACGGAGGCTGGATCGCGGTTTTGTGCTAACGATCGATTACGGACACGAGGCGGCGGATCTTTTTGACGCGCAGCACATGGCGGGAACCGCGCTGGCTTACCGGGGGCACAGTGCGAATGAAGAATTTTATGCGGCGCCGGGAGACCAGGATTTGACGGCACACGTAAACTTCACGGCACTACGCCAGTGGGGCGAGCGCGCTGGCCTTGTAACGGCGGGGCTGACTTCGCAGACGGCATTTCTGCTTGCGCTCGGGAAGGGAAACGAGTTCGGCGATCTGTATGAGGATGGTATGAGTGAGATGGACCGCCTGCGCGCGCGGCTGCAGCTGAAAACGCTGATTTTTCCGGAAGGCATGGGCGAACGATTTCAGGTGCTGATCCAGCAAAAAGGCGTCGCCGGAGCGAAACTGAGTGCGTTTGCGGGATTCTGATTACCTGGTCCGAAGTTTCTTCAACGCTTGTGCGGCTCCACTGTTATTCGGATTAAGCTGCAGCGATTTGTCGTAATTGTCGATGGCCTTTTGTGTGTCTCCCTGATCCATGTAGGCCTCACCCAGACTGTCGTAGGCATTCCATGAATCCGGATGAAGTTGGACATTCAATTGGAAGATGGTGATGGCATCCGCTGCTTTTTTCTGGTCCAGTAAGCGGTACCCGGATGCAGCGATGGAATTCTCTCGGATGGTCCCTGCTCTAAGGTCCTTCTCGAACTCAGCGATTGCGATGGCCGCACCTTTATCGCGAACTGCGGTAGAGAATCTCATCGCAACAGAATCGTAGCTGTCGTACTGTATCCAGCGAAATAGAGGCGGATCGGCGCCGAGAGCAAGGCGTACAATCTCCTCGGCGATCGAGAGGCCATTTTCACCGTTCGTGAAAAAGACTACGCCTTTCTTCTGCTTGGGATAGGCAGCGACAAAACATTTGAACGCGCCGTTGTCACCCCAGTGCCAGAGCATCTGTCCGCGATCGGTGTTCGCAATTCCCCAACCCAGCCCCCAGAACAGTTCGTGGGAGAGTTCCCCTTGCGGCTGCCCCGTACAGTTTGTGCAGGCGGGGTCCACGGCAATCTCAGGGCTCTCCATTTGTTTCAGTGTCGCGGGCTTTAGTCCGACTCCGTTCATCACCGCTTCCAGGAAGAGTGCGTAGTCAGCCGCAGTGGTATGCAGGCTGGCAGCTGCGTTGGCTTCGGCTGGTTTGTTCTTCGTGCTCGTTTGGCCGTTGGAATCGTGGCCCGTGGCGGTTTGGTCATCGAATTCGGGACGCCAGGTGTAGCTGCTGCTTTTCATGCGAAGTGGCACAAATACTGCCTCGGTGACGAACTCGTTTAGGGACTTTCCGGTGATCTGCTCGACAACCTTTTGTAGATATACGAAGCCTTCACCTGAGTAGCTGAAACGGGAACCGGGCGTGAATCGAATGGTCAGCGCGTTGCCATCGCCCCTCCAGTTAGGAAATCCTGTGCGATGACTCAAGACCATCCGCGCAGTGATGAGATTCAGGCGAGGGTCTCCTTCGATGTAGGGCTTGTGCAGATAATTTGTAAGCGGGGCATCCAAATCGAGCTTGCCCTGATCGACCAGTTTCAAGACGCTAAATGCGAAAACTGTCTTGCTGAGGGAGGCGGCCTCAAAGATGGTGTTATCGGTGACGGGTTGATTGGTCGCGGAATTCCTTACGCCAAAATTGCCAAGCCAGGTCGTTTTTCCGCTTTCAATCAAGTCAATCTGCAGGCCAGGAACCTCACCCTTGCGCATGAGTTCGGGAATGGCCTGTTCCAGCCGAGCTTTCGTGGTCGTTGGGGCATGTTTCCCAGACCAGTCCTGACTTGCGATAGT
The DNA here is from genome assembly GCA_963741165.1 of Candidatus Acidiferrales bacterium. Classification (GTDB taxonomy): domain Bacteria; phylum Acidobacteriota; class Terriglobia; order Acidiferrales; family UBA7541; genus Acidiferrum. The sequence continues at coordinate 819,289 of CAVUHB010000013.1, forward strand.
TTGTTGGCTAGGACTGGATGAAACAGAGAGCAGGCAAACAGTGGCTACTGCAAAACCGTCGCGCAATCGTCGCATGCTACCCCCGTGTGGGTGGAATCCACAATTTTAGCGGCAGTTTGCTCGCAGCGTCACACCCAACTCTCTTCGATAGACGAAATCAGCGGATATTAGTTCCGTTGCGTCATGAAATTGCCTGGACGATTGTGAACAATTGCTCAGGGCTTCTTGAACGTTGGTTTGTCGCCGGCGGCCGGTGGCGCTACGTCGGCGGACTTACCCTTTGCCGGTGCGGTCTTCGCATCGGCGGTGGTTCCCGGTGTTATGGTGGGCATGCCTGCTTCGGTGTAAGGCTTCTTCACAAGAATTTCGACCACTTCCTGCGCTCCGCCGGTGTTGTCGTTGGTCTGACGGGCCTTGCTGTATTCGTTCAGGGCGCGCTCGCGTTGACCAAGCAGATCAAATATTTTTCCAAGATAGATGTGGCTCCAGACTTCGGTCCACTTTTCCGAAGGCTCCGGTACAGTTTGCAGTGCTTCACGAAACGCATTGGCGGAAGCTTGGTAGTTCTTCTGATAGAAAAACGCTTCGCCCATGCGGAAGTTGGCGAGTGAGCGATTCGGCTGAATGCTGAGCGCCCTCTGATATTGCTGCACAGCGTCGTAATACTTGCCAACTTCGGCGAGCTCCTCGCCGCGCGCGATAGCGGCGCGGGCACGCAGGCCGGGGGTGCTTTTCAGAATGTAGTTGTTCGGGTCAACCTTGATACCAGCCGGCTTGGGGCGGCCGAAGGTTTCGACCATGAATTCAGAATCGAGACCGGTAGCTTCAATCCATTTGATTTCGGGATTTCCTTCCGTGTCGATGCGCAATTGCACGGGCATTTCAAAAGTATCCAGCGGCTGGTGAATTTTTCCAACTACACGGAAGCCCTTGCGGGTCCGGTAGGTGACATATTCCACGGTAAATTCCGGGATACCCGTGGAATTCATCCACTGCGCAAAAAAGCCCGCCAGATTTGGCGCGCCTTCGTTGGGCTTGGCGGCTTTCGTCGCAGCTTCGATGGCCATCTGCTCGAATTCCTGGACGGTGGCGGTTTTCCCCTGAAATTTTGCATAGAACGCATGGAGCAGCGACTTGAACGTAAGGTCACTCATCTGTACGCGAAGCATGTGAAACAGCATCGCCCCTTTGTTCATGACCACGGAGCGATATTCACTGGAGTAGGGGATCAGCCGCGCGGATTGTGCGACAGGAGCGGAATTGTCGTACATGAGCGAACCGACGGCGAACTCGTCGATGGCTTTCAGTCCAGCCTCTTTTCCAAAATTCTGCTCGGCGTATAACTCTTCTGAATAGCGGGCCAGGCCATCGCTGATCCACACATCGCTGGTGGACGCCGGTAGCACCTGGTTGCCCCACCATTGCGACGCCACCAGGCGGCTCATGGTGCGATCACTCATTTTGGGATCCCAGATGCGATGGCTCAGCATGATTACGCCGGGAGCCGCAAAATCGCGGAGCGTTCCATCGGGGAGTTGCACTATGGTCAGGTCTGGCTCGGGCAGCGATCCAAACAAATCGGAAAAGATTATTTCCTGGTGAGCGACGATGTTGGCGAATTCCTGGGCTCTGCCGGAATCGGCGCGTGGTGCGTAAACGGCGACGCTGATACCTTCCGCCTGTTTCGGATTGAGTTGCAGCGGACCAGCTACGAATGATCCATTCGGCTCGGCTTGCTCACAACGAAACGTGTACATCAAACGCGAGGATTCTGCGGGCGAACGCGCGGGAAGTGGTTGTGGGGCCTCCGCTTTTCCAGTTCCGGCAACGGCCATGGAATCGGGCACGTTCAGATGGAAGGTGCCTGTGTAGCGATTGGATGGGAAATTGGTCAGCGGAAACCAACGCGAGGGAAGCAGGAGATAGGCCCATTCTTTGTTGATGGAGGCCACGCGTATGTTGGGTACCGGACTGTTCTCTTCGTTAGCCAGATAACCACCGTATGTAAAAGTTAGCGTGACGGTCTTATTTGCGCCCACAGGGGTCGGCAAACTTACAGTCAGGTACAGAGGGTTATCATTTTCGCGCTGGAAGGGAAGAGGCTTTCCATCAGGCCCTTTCACTTCTTTCACATCGAGATTTTCGTGAAGTTCGACGCGGACCGTTCCGGAAACTTCCTGGGCACGAAAGTCGACTTTAGCAACGGCATTGATGCCCTGGGCGATCGTGTCCACATACGCGGAGACCTCATATTTTTCAGCCAGAAAACTGGGAGGATGTGTAGTTTGCGCCTGTAGCGCTGGACCGGAAAACGCGGTCAATAATACGAGCGTTGGCAGAACTCCAGCCCAAACCTTACCGCGTCGCTTCATCTCATTCCTTTCGGGAACCTCGACCAAGGACCAGGCCAACGCCCGACCAGCCCAGCTATCCATCGTATATAGGATATCAATGGCTCAGGAAGCGTTGCCAGCGCCCTTCGCGAGTAAAAGGGCAATCTGGTCTGCCGCCCGCTCGACAGCGCCAGGTGGTCCCAAGCGTCTGCGGACATCCGCCAAGCCGTCTTTCATCGCCGTTCGCGCGTTGGGATCCTGCAATATCTTGAGAGTCTCGGCGGCCACCCGCTCTGGTGTGAACTTGTCCTGTACCAGTTCAGTGACAACCTGGCGTTCCGCGATTAGATTCACCATGGCAAAAAAAGGTGTGCGGACCAATGGTTTTGCTAAGGCGGCGGTTAGCGGGGAGACGCGGTAGACCACGACCATCGGTACATTCAGCAAGGCGGCCTCGACGGTAGAGGTGCCACTGGAGACGATGGCAGCGTCGGCAGCGGCAAGCGCGTTGTAGGTTTCGTCCACCACGACGTGAATCGACAGCCCGGCAGGCCAGCCATGGCGTAAAAATTCCACGTCTTTGAGATGTGCGGCCGCGATCACAAATTGCGCAGGCTTTTTGGCGTGGATCCGCGCTACGGTTTCCTGCAGTACGGGCAGGTGATGAGTAAGTTCACCGACGCGGCTGCCAGGAAGAATCGTCACGATGGTGCGTGCGGGATCGAGTCCTTGCCCCACGCAGAATGATTTGCGATCTTTTGTCGCGCTTACTTCGCCGACCAGGGGATGGCCGATGAATTCGGTGGAGACGCCCGCATTCCGAAAAAACTGTTCTTCAAACGGAAAAATACAGAGCGCCTTGGCAAAACGGCGGCGAACCAGATTCGCGCGCCATGGACGCCAGGCCCAGAATTGCGGGCAAATGTAATAGACATTGCGAATGCCAAGCGGCTGCAGTTTTCGGGCCAGGCGAAGATGGAATCCAGGGAAATCCGTCAGAATCGCTAGCGTCGGTTTGCGCCTTTCGGCTTCCTTGACGAGGCGATCCATGGCGCGAACAAGAGAAGGCAGATGCCTGACGATTTCGGTGATACCGACGACGGAAACTTCAGAATAATCGGCGATGATCTCCACGCCCGCCTCGCGCATCAGCGGGCCGCCCATGCCGAACAGATGCACGTCTAGCCGCGATTGCAACACTTTTGCAAGCCGAGCAGCATACATGTCGCCGGAAGCCTCACCGGCAGAGAGAAGTAATGGGATGGGCGCCATGAAAATTTCGAGAGCTAATCACTGGCGGGCGACGGCGCGGGAAACGCAGAGGTATCTGTCAGGCGCCTGGACCCGTTGGTGTCGTGCAATTCCTGTTCTTTGTATTGCAGCTGATAGAGCCGGTAATAAATTCCACGCACCGCGAGCAATTCCTGATGAGCGCCTTGCTCGCGTAAACGGCCTTTGTGAAATACCAGAATGCGGTCGGCGTACTGAATGGTGCTCAAGCGGTGCGCGATGACCAGCGCAGTGCGACCGGAGAGCAAGCGATTGAGGGCCTCGCGAATAAGCAGCTCGGTCTTGGTGTCGACGCTGGAAGTAGCTTCATCGAGAATGAGGAACCGCGGATTGTGAGCCAGCGCGCGGGCAAAGCTGATCAGTTGGCGCTGGCCCACGGAAAGTGTTGAGCCACGCTCGTTTACCTCGGTGCTTACCCCTTGCTGCAATGTGCGGATAAAATCGCCCAAGCCAATCTCATCGAGAGCCTGTTCCACATCGTGACGGGTAATGCCGGGGGTTCCCAGACGCACGTTTGATTCGATCGTTCCTGTGAAGAGGAATGGATCCTGTAACACGATGCCGAATTGCTTGCGCAACTCCTGCAGGTCGAGCAGGCGGATGTCGATGCCGTCGAGTAGGATCTGGCCGCGTTGCATGTCGTAAAAGCGCAATAGCAGTGAAATCAGAGTGGTTTTGCCGGCGCCGGTGTGGCCCACGATGGCGAAGGTCTGGCCGGGTTCCATGCGGAAAGAAACATCGCGCAAAACCCAGTCTTCCTCATTCGGCTCAGCAACGTTGCGGTAGGAAAACCAAACATTGCGGAATTCAACAGCGCCGCGGGGCGAATCGAGGCGAGTTGCATCAGGATTGGTTTCAATGGTGACTGGTTCGTCGAGAAGCTTGAAAATGCGTTCCGACGCGGCCATGGCGGACTGCAAGATGTTGAACTTTTCGCTCAAGTCCTGGATAGGACGGAAGAATCGCTGGGCGTACATGGTAAAAGCGATCAACACTCCCAGGGATAAGGTGTTGCCGAGAATACGCAAGCCACCGGTCCAGTAAATGAGCGCGATAGTCGCGAAGCTGAGGAATTCCACTGCGGGGTAGAAAAGGGCGTAGGCGAGAATGGCGTCCCGCCAAGCCAGCATGTTGTCCTTATTGCGTTTGGAAAATTCCGCGCGGGCTTTGTTTTCTCGATTGAACAGTTGTACCACACCCATGCCGGAAATGTATTCCTGCAAGAATGAGTTGATACGCGCGATGGCGGTGCGAATACGGCGGTTGGCATCGCGCACGAATTTGCGGAAGACGAGGGTGACCACGAGAATGAATGGCAAAACGGCAAACGCGGCGAGCGCAAGCTTGGCATCAATGCGAAACAGCAGCGCGGCCATGACCACGAGAAGGAAGAAGTCATTAATCATGGTGACGACGCCAGCGGCAAACAGATCGTTCAGCGCATCGACGTCGGTGGTGACGCGGGTCATCAGGCGCCCTACGGGATTCTTGTCGAAATAGGTCATCGGCAGGCGCTGCAGATGCGCAAAAATCTGTTTGCGCATGTCATACATGGTCTGCTGGCCCACGCGCTGCATGATGCGAATCTGAATGTACTGCGCCAGGAAATCGAACAACAATACGCCAAAGTAAAACGCGCTGATCAGCAGAATACCGTGCCAAGCTAGAGCTTCCGTCAGCTTGCCGCCCACGCCTGGAACAAGATAATTGTCGATGGCACGCTGAAATAGCGCGGGTGGCGCGAGTTCCAGTGGCGTAACGACCGCCACCAGCGCGAGGGCCAGAAACACGCGTGAGGCGTATGGCCGCATGTACTCAAGCAACCGCTTCATCAGGTGCGAGTCGTACGCTTTACCTAATGCCTCTTCTTCTTGTTGCACGTTGCTCATGCGCGCTCGAGTTCTTCTTCCAGTAACTGTTTCTGATAAAGATCCGCATAATAGCCGTTGCGTTCCAGCAATTCCTGGTGCGTGCCCCGCTCCAGAATCGTGCCGTCCTTCAGCACCACAATCTGGTCTGCTTCGCGGACCGTCGAGGTACGATGCGCGATCAGGATGGTGGTACGTCCTTGCATCACACCGTGCAGACGGCCAAGAATCTTTTCTTCAGTTTGCGTGTCGACGGCGGAAAGGGAATCGTCGAGGATCAAGATTCGTGGATCGCGGATCAAAGCGCGAGCAATGGCGGAACGCTGTTTCTGTCCGCCGGACAAGGTGATTCCACGCTCGCCGACCATGGTTTCATATTTCTTAGGAAAATCCTGGATGTCCCCGTCGAGGCTGGCAATATCCGTTGCTTCCCGCACTTGGTCCGCGACATAGTTCTCGAGCCCGAAGGCGATATTTTCGCCGACGGTCTCGCTGAACAGATAGGTGTCCTGCGGAACGAAACCGATGGCACGGCGCAAGGTCTCAAGTGGCCATTGGTTAATGGGATGCCCATCGATCAAAAGCTCACCCGGTGGGGCTTCCCATAGACGTGCGACCAGTGCCGCAAGTGTCGTTTTTCCGCTTCCAGTCGGGCCGATAATGGCCACCGTGGAACCGGCCGGAATTGTCAAATTTATGTTTTTCAGGACTGGCCGGATCTCGACCGTGTGGTTGCCATTTGAGTTGCCAGCGCCGTTTGCAGCGACCGAGGTGGGATAGGCAAAATTCAAGTCGCGAAATTCGATGCTGCCTTCAATCTTTGTCGTCGGCTCCACCTTGGCGTTGCGGTCGTCGATTTGTGGCTGGGCGGTCAAAATGTAATTCAACCTGCCCATGGAGGCAGCACCGCGCTGGAAAATGTTGGTTACCCAGCCAAGCGCAATCATCGGCCAGACCAGAAATCCGAGATAGGTGTTGAAGGTGATCAGCGCACCGAGGGAAAGTTGGCCGTGCAGAAAGCGGAAACCGCCTTGCCATAACACAATCAAAAAAGTCGTGCCGATCATGGCCTGCAGCGAGGGCATGAACAAGCTCCAGGTGCGGATCAACTGCATATTTTTGGCGACATACTCGCGATTGGGCTCGTCGAAGCCGCGGATTTCGGACTGTTCCTGTGCGTAAGCGCGAATGACGCGGACGCCAGAAAGATTTTCTTGCACCTTTGCGGAAAGCGTGGCGAGTGCGGCCTGAATGGTTTCATAAAGTTCGTGAATGACTTTCCCGAAGTGGCGCACAACGATCGCGACGACCGGCACGGGCAACAGTACCCACATTGTCAATGAGGGAGACAGTCTTACCATCAGGGCGATGGCCAGGACCATGGTGACGATGGTGGTGCCACTGTACATGATGCCGGGGCCGAGGACCATGCGCACGGCGTTCAGGTCGTTCGTGGCGCGAGACATCAGCTCGCCCGTGCGATTGCGCACGTAGAACTCCGGTTCCATCAAAAGCAGGTGATCCAGGAGATCGTTGCGAATATCGAATTCAATATCGCGGGAAATGCCGATCAGAATCCAGCGCGTGGCGAAGGACAACAAGCCTTTCAGGGCGATGCAAACGACTACGACAAGACAGTAGATCAGCAGTGTTCTGCGGCTGCTTGGTTCGTAGTAGGGAACCAACTTGCCGAGCGTGTCGGCTCCGATGGATCCCACGGGAGAGTGTGTGTGTGCGAACGGACGAGGGCTGCCGGAAAGCGTATCGGTAATGATGCCGGTAGCAAGGGGGACGACATTGCCGATAACGCCCATCAGCGACAGCGTGAGCAATCCCAGGACAATTGCTGCTTTGTACCTGCCAAGGTAGGGCAGCAGTCCACTCAAGTTCTTCCACGAAGATGTTTTGGGCGCCTTCTTCTTCTCCGTGGATTGCCTGGCTGTTGGCGTTGTGCTCATCGTAGACGTGGCCCTCGGGCTCTCCAGAGTGGGAGCCTCTCCCAAGAATGTTTGATAACTTGCGTCCATGGATTGGTACCGCTTGGCGGCGGGATTCCATCTTACCGCAATGGGCAGGGTACGTTCGCTGGAACCGGCCTTAACTGGGGTAAAGTACAACGACATACCCTTCCCGGGGCTCTCCTCATACTGTAATTTCCATCCATTCACCGGTTGCAGGGGCGTGAGGGCGAGAAAGCCTTTGGTGTTCTTTAAGTATTCGTCGCAGCGCACCAGTTCTACCCATTTGCCGTCTTGATTCTCTGCGACGACGGCGCGCGTGATGACTGTGCCGGCGATTACACTCTTCGGAGTGTTTGGCAGTACGTTGGCGACTAGAAGTTCCTGTTTCCCGTTTTTCGCCAGATCGCCGAACAGGAGCACTTGGGCGTCACTTCCCAGCAACGCCTTACCAGCGTCCTGCAATTCCTCGGGCACGACAGGCTCCGCAGGCTTTTTCTCAACAGTTCCTGTTCTTGTGGGTTGCGAATCGCAACCGGCAAGAGCGAGGGCAAAGGTCAAAATGAGAGTGGCGAGAAGGGAGCGAATCATTCCAATCCTTTCCAAAATAGACGCGCCGGGCAGCCAGCCGTAACCAATCATTCGGCGATGCTCGCATTCAAAGGCTCGGAGCCGCCAGTGTAATTTCGATCACTTGCCCCGGCTTCCCATCTTTTTCCTTGGTGCAAAGCACTTCCATCACTTGAGGCACGTCAGGGCCAGCCCAATCAAACGCGTAATACCATAATTCTAACGACTGTCCGCCTCTTGTGCTAGGACTGAACGAGTCGGGCTTGCCGTAAATCCCTAGCAACCGGTCCGTGGAATCTCCGAGCGCCACTCCTTTTCCAGTTATCCAAAGATTCTTGAGGGCAAAGGCTTTGCCTTGCTCAAGCTGCACACCTGCAGTGGAATTCTTCAAATAGCACGGAGTGGGCAGGCCAGTAATTCTGTTCGTGGGCGACTTTTCAACGTAGGAGGGATTATCTTGGAGGATTACGGTGCGGATCAGTTTTTGGTCTGCCAGGTCGAGCGTGACCCTCCAACCAGCACATGTCCAACTTACAGATTCATTGTCTGTGGACATGTTCTTCGTGCCAAATTTCGCTTTGGCCTTCGTGATGCTATCGCGCCCAGGGCGTAAGCCTGCCAGAGTGAGTTCGTTAGCCCGCCCTTGCACCGGACTCTTCTTGGGCGCGGGCTTTCGACACTGCGCCGCGGTGATTGTGCCCACCAAGGACAGACTTAGTAACGCCCGCTTCAGAAGGCGGTCGGTCCACAGATCGTGATTAGCGCTGGGAGAGAATCGCATCCAGACGCGCCTCGAAATTTTCTTCACCCTCGCTCCATAGTTCGCTGCGTTCTACGGGAAGAGCCGCTTCAATCGCTTCCACCCAGCCGAACAGCTGCTGGATATTCTCTCGAGTCTTCTGGTGATAGAGCTTCAGATTTTCGGTGCTCGCCATCCAATTGCGGAAGGTTTTCTCGAACGGATGGTCGGAGGTGTCGAACGGGTTGGTGGCCAATCCCGGCGCGAGCAGTCCGCCGTGGCCGGTAAACATGTGCTCAAAGCCGAGATCGGCCATGAGGTGCCCGGTCTTGGTGGCGATACTGTCGTCGTAGATCGCCCCGTGAAGGACGAGTTCCAGCGGTTGCGGGCCTTTCTGCCACTTCAGTGTATCGATATCAAAGGTCCATAAATCCCACCGGCCACTGACAAAGTAGGCGGTGTCTGGATTGAGGTGTTGCATCGCAAGTGCGGCCACTTCGGCGGGGCCGTATTTCTGTTCGCGAAGATCCCATTCTTCTAGCGGCGTCTCCGTGGCGTCGACGGCCTGTACAATCAGACGGTCGAATCCAGTGCACGTGGCGGAAAGGGGGACGGTGGTCAGGAATCGCGCAAATTCCGAAATCATGGTTTGTTCGGAAAAGTCGCGCGTCCAGACGCGCAGATTCGCTCTGTTGGCCATGGGTAAACTTTCGAATTATACAGGTTCAGGTATTGGATGCGCCAATGGCCGGTTGGTGTAAAAAGGCGGATGGTTGAGCGGAAAGTGGCCACTTGAAGGTGTCCGGCATACAACCACCGGGGGCGGCACCATGGCGCACTTGCTTAAGCTTTGGAAGTTGCAGCCGCTTAGTTTTTCGGACTCTTATCCGCCTCGAACCCAAGTGCGATTTGTTGGAGGCGCTCCCGTAGGGTCTCGCCGAATTTGGCGAAGACTTCAGAAGTGGCCTCGCGCAGGCGTTCTTCAGCCGAGGTCGCAATTTTCGCAATAACGTCGCGTGATTGATGATCGAGGGTCGCCACAGTCGCCACCATCCAGGAGTTGGTAATATTTTCGAGCCGGTTGCGGTATTGCTCCGCCGATTCGTCACTGATCTTGCCGAAAGAACCTCGCAATTCCGTTTGTTTTGATTCGTTCATAGATTTCCAGGAATCCAGAACTGCAGCGAAGCTCGATTCGACCTGCTGCTGGGCTTCGCTCAAGCCCTTTTCGACCGCGCCGGTCATGGAAGCCTGGAAGCGCCGCAAGAATTCCTCCTGCTCGACCGTAGTCTTATGCGTGACTTGAGCGCGGGTACTGTCCAGTTGTTCGCGGGAAATCTCGACCGACTTCTGCATCAATTCGCTGAAGCCGTCGAGTTCCAGTCGCGCGTTGCGCTGAATCTCGTCGGTAAAGGCAGCCGAAGTGGTGTCCGCCGCCTCCGTGAACAGCATGCGCACGCGCTCGAAGGAGTCGCGCACGGTTTCTTCTAGTTGCTGCTGCGTCTGGCTCAAATAGCTGCGGCTGGCGTGATTCAAATCGTTGGTGAACAGAGCGGAGATTTCACCGGCCCGTTCGCGAAGTTGTGCACCGGCCTGCTCTACCAGTTTTTCGGTGTGTGTCTGCGCTTGCGTCTGAGCTTTCTTTTCGTACCACTCCGCTGACTTAAACATTTCTTCCATGGTGTGGTGCTTCAAGTCGACGGCTTTGGCTTCCAGTTCTTCCATGTTTCGTGCCGTAATGGTTTGTGCGGACTCGTTCAGAAGCTGCTCCACGGTGCCAAGGTTATCGCGGAAACGCGCCAGGGAATCGGCGAACGCTTCATCCGCTGAGTTGCGGATACGGTCCTGCTGCATGGTCATGGCGGCATCGAGCAGAGAGCGTCCGCCAGCAAGGCGATGAACGGCCTCCTCTGCCTTGGTGACATGAGGCTGAATCATTGATTGAATCTGCACTTCGAAGGTTTCGAGCGCCTGGCTATTGGCCGTTTCGAAGCTGCTCCGGATGCGTCCATGAATCTCTTCAAACAGGCTGTCGGACTGCCGATGCAATTCGTTGCGATGAATGCTCAGGACGTCGTCTAGTTGCGATTGAAAGCCGTTGAGAGCCTGCTGCTGCACGGTCTCGATGCGGCCCGCGTAGTTTTCCAGCTTTTCCGTGGCACGAGTTGCGCGTGCCAGCGTTTCTTCCAGCTGTTGAGAGCGATCCTCAAGCGAGTGCCGCAGTGCGGCACTCTGTTTTTCACTCTCTTCCCGGAATTCAGCGTGAAGATTCTTCGCTTTCTCATGCAACCGTTCCGCAGCTTTCTGTTCGGCCATCTGTATGGCCGCATCGAGGGAACTCTGCCAGCGCGCCTGTTCCGTGTCCCGTTCGCGGGTGAGTTGATCGCGGAGGACATTCTGTGCTTCCGCAAGCGAACCGCTGACGCGCTCCTGAATCTGGCTCAAACCCGCCGCAAGAGTTTCGCGTTGACTGCCAGCTGTTTCTTCGCGCTGCCGGGCTACTTCTTCGGCCTTCCGCGCCGCTTCTTCAATGCGCGCGGAGACCTGGTTTTCCGCAATTTCGGCTTGGGTGCGAAGCTTCTCTGCGGCTTCTTCCGCTTGTGCACAAAGTGTCTGCAGAGTTTCATGCGCTGTCGAAAGCTGTTTCTCGTGTTGCTCGCGTTGTAGAGCGCCTTCGCGGGCTAGTTGCGCAGTCAATTCGTGGGTCATCTGCTCCAGTTGTGGAGCGAGCCAGCGTGGCAACTCATTTTTGAGAGATTCGGCCGCAGCAGCCTGCGCGGTATGCGCGGAACTGGTGGACTCTTGCTGTATCTTGTCGAGGGAATGAGCGGTTTCACGGGCAACTTCTTCGCGGAACGCCGCATATTTTTGATCCCACTGTTCCGCGGCAATGCGCCGTTCGGCGGCTACCATTTGCGTGGCGGTCTCGTGCACCAATGTCTGAATCTGTTGTTTAGCTTCGACGAGCAGACGCGCTACCTGACGTGCGAGTTGCAGCGAAGCGTCTGTGGGACTGGCCGGGTTGGGGAAGACGCGCACATTATCGGGCACACCACCGATGGGTTCGGCGTCGGCGTGTGCAAAAGTTGCCTCTTCCGTCGGGGGGGATGCGATGCCCGGAGGCATTTCCGAGGGTACACCGCCAACCGCCATCATTCCCGGTTCCTCAGGGAACGAAAACCAATCTTCAGGTGGGAACGCGATGCCCCAGGCATTACCGGGAAGTTCCAGTTCGAGAGCGACTTGAAAAAGTTGGCGAACGGTTCGCGGACGCTGAATCCAGGAGACCTTGCCGCGTACGCGTCGCGGGCCGCGTCCGGGTTCCGGAGAGGGCACTTCCAGATTCACCCACATATTTTTGAGGACGTAGTGCTTTGATTGGTAGCGGCAACCGTGGCAATTAATGATCAGGGTAGAAGTGCGTTCCGTGAAAGGCCGGCCGAGAGCGTCCACACCGGTAACGTTCAGGGGTACCGCTTGCACGATTCTGGTGCTGCGCCGCTTTCGCAATTCGGTGTTGGAGTTCAATGCGCTTTCCGTCATGTGCGCGCTCGATTCGTCGACACTTTCAGGGCCTCGGTCGTCATTCTGCATCGTAAATGGGGCCTGTTCCTTGTTTCTTTATTTCGACAAATCAGATTTTCGTGCCGTCGCGCTTTCCACGTGATCGGTGGAGGAGGTTCCCGCAATCGAAGTCCACAATTCCTTCAGCACCCAAATTGGCCCCACCAGAAGATAGACCGGGCCTTGAAAGAATGCCGGGTTGTTTCCTTCGATTCGATGACCAACCAGCAACAGGACCCAACCGCTAACAAAACTTGCCAGGCCCCAGCGCCAATGCGTCAGCGCCAACAAAACAAGACCCACGAAAATCAGCGGAATTCCAATTCCGTGAAGGACCTTGTTCCAAATCGATTTGTGTTCATGGTCGTACTGCGCCATGTAGTGCGCCAACCCGGGCATAGCGCACCTCCTACTCTGGTTCTCGCTGAACCAATGGTGGGGACTTCCACCGCGGGAACCAAACTGTATCCTGAAATCCTCTGCTTGCCTAGAGGTAGAAACATCCTGTACTTCCTAGTCTCCTAGTACCACTAGTTTCCTTCCGTATTTCCCAGCAGGTATCAGTAAAAAGCCCTGAAAAGTTCTCAGGGCATTTCCATGTGAGGCGAACAATTATGGACGCTCGGTTACCTGCATAAGTTCAAAATTCAAAACTGGATTTTACAGTTCGCGGCGTCCTTCCATGGCCTTCAACATAGTCACTTCGTCGGCATACTCCAGGTCCGCACCAACCGGAATGCCTACGCCGATGCGCGTTACACGCACGCCCAGAGGCTTCAATAATTTTGAGAGATAGACGGCAGTGGCTTCGCCTTCGGCGGTGGGATTCGTGGCGATGATGATTTCCTCGACCGTGCCACCTTTCAGCCGTTCAATCAGGGATTTTATATTCAACTGGTCGGGCCCACGGCCCTGAAGAGGGGAGAGCGAGCCCCCCATGACGTGGTACATGCCGTCATAGGTGCGCGTTTTTTCCACGGCCATGATATTGTGCGGCTCTTCCACCACGCAAATGGTGTGTTTGTTGCGACTTGGGCCGATGCAATACAGGCACGGGTCGGAGTCGGTGATGTTATGGCAGGTCGAGCAGGTGCGAATTTTTTCCTTGGCGTCGCGAATGGCCTCGGCCAATCCGAGTGCATCCTCCGGAGCGACACGCAGAATGTGGAATGCGAGGCGTTGAGCGGTCTTCTGCCCGATTCCGGGTAGGTGTTTGAATTCCTCGATCAGTTTTTCGATAGGGGCAGCAAAATCAGGCATGTCTCTTGTGTAGCATAAGCGCGCATCTTCGCGCAAACCGAGAGAACAAGAAGCAAGTTGCCAGAATGGACATCGAACACCACTTAGGTACAAACAGGTTCCAGAATATAGTGAGTGGATAATTCGCCCTCAAGAAACCGCACCAGCCGCACTCCCGGCAGGAATTATGGCCGTAGGCGTGTTTTTGATCTTCGGTACCGCGTCGGCCCTACTTGCTGGAATTACCCTAGGGTGGCACGGAACGAGTCTTGACCGGATCTGGCAGTTGAATCGAGGTGCCTAGGGAGAACTCGCACCAATTGGCAAATTTGTAAGCATCCCTTTTCTCCTGCTCTCGGCGGCACTCGCTGCCGGTTCATTCGGATGGTTCCGTCGCCGCCGCCGGGCGTGGCGATTGACCGCAGGGGTAATCGCCACGCAACTCCTGGGAGACCTAGCCAACATGTGCATGGGGCACTTTGCGGAGGGTCTAGCAGGAGCTGTGCTCGTGAGCGCACTGCTCGCTTATCTGCTGCGGGCAAAGGTGCGCTCTTTGTTGCACTAGAGCGCGAGAACAGACTTGCTTTTCCAGTTTCCGATAATCGTGAAATTGGCACGGGCGCAAGGCTGCAACTTTCCCAGCTATCCTTTTTAGAGTCCTTCTCATCCAACTGAGCAAGGAAATGCTTGCTACCAGACTATGACGTCCATACTTGACAGTATCCGCTGTCCGGCAGATGTAAAAAAATTAAGCATCCCCCAATTACAGCAGCTTGCCGGAGAAATCCGTGAAACACTGATCACGGTTCTAGCCAAAACGGGTGGTCACCTCGGGCCCAACCTTGGTGTAGTGGAATTGACCCTGGCAATGCATTACGTTTTTAATACCCCCGAAGATCATTTTGTCTTTGATGTCAGCCACCAGGCCTATGTACATAAGCTGCTGACCGGACGACGCGAAAGGTTTGACACCATACGGACTCCGGGCGGACTGAATGGCTTCATGCTGCGCACGGAAAGCGAACACGACGCATACGGAGCAGGTCATGCGGGTACGGCACTTTCTGCAGCGCTCGGAATGGCGGTAGCGCGTGATAAACAGAGTGGCAAGAATCATGTTGTGGCGTTGGCTGGTGACGCGGCGTTTACCTGCGGGATCACATTTGAAGCCCTAAACAACATTGCGCACCACACCAAGAAGCTGATCGTCATACTGAACGACAATGAGTGGTCCATCGACAAAAATGTGGGGGCGATCGCCGCGTATTTCAACCGCATTGTCACCCACCCGAATTTTGACGTGCTCCACAACCGCGCCGGCAAACTCGTTAAAATGGTTGGCGGCAAGCTTGCGTTTCGCCTGGCACAGAAGGCGGAAGAGGCGGCCAAAGGAATGCTCCTTCCCAGCTTGATCTTTGAAGAGTTGGGATTGAAATATTATGGACCATCCGATGGACACGATATCTCCGGGCTGATTCAAATGCTGGAGACTGCCAAGCGCCAGGAACGTCCGGTGCTGCTCCACGTGTTGACCACGAAAGGGAAGGGCTTCGAGCCCGCGATCCAGCGACAGAAGAAGTTCCATGGACTGGGACCCTACGATCCGGAAACAGGTGAAACGAAGCCGGCCAGCCTGCCAACGTACTCCGAAGTGTTTGCCGATACGCTGAGCAAACTCGCCGAGCAGAACAATAAAATTGTGGCCATAACCGCCGCTATGCCGAACGGCACCGCGTTGGATCGTTTCCAGGCAAAACACCCTGACAAGTACTTCGACGTGGGCATTGCGGAAGAGCATGCGGTGATATTTGCCGCGGGCCTGGCCACGCAAGGCTACCGGCCGGTGGTCGCGATCTATTCGACATTTCTACAGCGCGCGTTCGATCCAATTGTTCACGACGTGTGTCTGCAAAACTTGCCGGTGGTGTTCTGCATGGATCGCGGCGGTCTCTCTGGCGATGACGGTCCTACGCACCACGGCCTGTTCGACATCAGCTACTTGCGGGGCATTCCGAATATCGTGCACATGGTTCCCAAAGACGAAGACGAATTAGCCGACATGTTGCAGACCGCCGTACTGCACGATGGACCCGTTGCGGTGCGATATCCGCGCGGCGTTGGACGCGGAGTGCCGTGCAAGCTGTTTCCAAAAGCGATTCCGATTGGTAACGCAGAAATTCTGCAGCACTCGGAAAATGATGCGGTGGCTTTATTCGCGTTGGGCGCGATGGTGCCGGTGGCCGAGGAAATTGCCCGCGAACTTGGCAAAGAAGGTATTCGCGCAGCGGTAATCAATGCGCGGTTCGTGAAGCCGCTTGATACCCAGACGCTGGAATTTTTTGCCCGCAGTGTCAACGTCATTCTTACACTGGAAGATCATGTCCTGATGGGTGGGTTCGGTAGCGCCGTGCTGGAATCATTGAGCGACTTGGGGATAGCGACGCCGGTGGAGCGCATCGGCTGGCCCGACCAGTTTATAGAGCACGGGAAGCCCGAGCAGCTTCGCGAAAAATACGGATTGACGGCGGAAGCTGGGCTGAAGAAAGTGCGTAGCCACTTGCAGGCCGTGCCGATTCCGCTGAAAGCCAAGGCCCTGATCACCCGTTGACCGGTATACGCACCTGAATTAATGTGCCGCCATTTGGCCGCGAATCGATCGAAATCGTGCCCTTCAGCAGGCTGACTCGTTCACGCATGCTGACCAGCCCGAGTCCGCGACCACTCATCGCACTTTCCAGATTAAATCCAACTCCGTGGTCGCGAATTCTCAAATGAACGTCACACGGGGCGCCGCGAAGTTCCGCTTCAAAGTCCTGTTTTCCGCTGTGCTTTGCGGCGTTCCGCAACGCTTCCTGGAAAATACGGAACAGACAGAGTGAAATGTTCCGAGGCAAGTTTGCGGGAACGTCATGGGCGCGGAAATCGACGGAAATGTTCTGATGTTTGCCTAGCTCTTCGCAGAATCCACGCATGGCGGAAACTATCCCCAGCAATTCAAGTTTGGGCGAGTGCAATTCGTGCGTGATTGCGGAAAGTTCCGTGGAAATGTCCGAAGCTTTCTTGCATAGCTCTTCCGCCCGTTCCCGCAATGCGGCTTTTGAATCCGGTGGATGGTCGGCAAGTCTTTGCAGTTCGATGTTCAAGATAGCTAATCGTTGATTAATGTCGTCGTGGAGATCGCGGGCAATCCGACGGCGCTCCTGTTCCTGCGCTTCGATGAGGCGTCCACCAAGTTCTGTCAACGACTGCTCCGCTTCCTTGCGTTCAGAGATGTCCGCGACCATCCCGATGAGGCTCCTAAGTCTGCCATGCGCGTCGAAACGCCCGCGGAAACTCTGTTCCAGCCACACCTCGCTTCCATCGGAGCGGCGCGCTCGGTAGCTTACACGGCTGGCTGGATGCTCCGGTGTCAACGTAGCAATCACCGCAGCAATTTGCTGGAGGTCGTCCTGGTGGATATGCGCGGTGATTTCTGGAAGCGGCGCACGCAGGGCCACGGGTGCACCCAGGATATTGGCGCACTCCGACGATCGGATCACGATGTTGGATGGCACATCCCATTCGTAAGCGTACATCCGGCCGGCCGCAGCGGCTAGGCGGAAGCGCTCTTCGCTAACGCGCAGTGCCTCATCCGCGGACTTGCGCGCAGTCAAATCCACGCAACTAACCAGAAAGGCATCGCCAACCATGGCGAGGTGAAATTCGATGAGAAGTTTTAATCCATTCTTGCACTGTACGCGCGCGGTCATCGGTTCGATCTCCGCGTAATTTCGGAGGGCCTCCTCAATCCGCAGGGTCCAGGCAGATTTTATTTCTTCACGATATCTTTCGTCGGGATACGCCAGTGGCCACCAGTGCTCTACATCCGGCATTTCTACCGGGGTGTAGCCGAATAGTCGGATGAACTTGTCGTTGACTATTTCTACGGTCTGATTCTTGCCACGTGAGACGAGCATGGCCATCGGAGATGCCCTGACAATCTGGCGGATCCGTTCTTCGCTTTCCTGCAACGGCAAGCTACCGTAGTCCACCTTAACCATCGATTCGTTCCCCGTCAGTTTCCATGTACCTGTGAGCACCAGCGGCGTGAGCTTTCGGCAGAAATGCTGCGCCGGGTGACAACTGATTTCCCACAACTCTACGACATCATTCCGTAGATTTGCAGCAATAAACTGTTTCTGGGGTTGCGACGCTTATTGAATGGATGTTCGAATTAAAACAATCCGGGTATTTTCAGTCCAGCCATTCCCGGCATTCCACCTGCTAGGCTTTTCATTTGTGTGGCTAGTTCCTCGTCTACGCGCCGGCCGGCTTCATTCACGGCAGCTCGCACCAAATCCTGGAGCATCTCCTGGTCCTTGCTCGCGAACACGTCTTTTTCAATGCGGACGTCCACCACCTGCTTCTGGCCGTTCATTTTTACGGTCACCATTCCGCCGCCTGCCGAAGCTTCCACCGCAACGGAATTCACCTGCTGTTGCAGATCTTCCTGCACCTGCCGCAGGCGCGAGAGCATTTGTTGGAGTGCGTTGACTTCCATGTTCATGATCAGCCCCACCTTTCAGTGCGACTCTTACTCCGCCTGCCGCTTCACTTCCGAGATTCTACCGCCGAAGCGCTGCAGCATGGATTTCACCACCGGATCCTTTTCAAACTTCGCGCGTAATTCCTGCGCATTGAGTGCATTGCTCGGAGAAATTCCACCGCTCGCCGCACTTGAATCGAGTCTAGCACATACGCGTACCGAGCGCCCTAGTACCTTGCCGGCAGCGTTACGGATTTTCTCCAGTGTGTCACGTCCCTCAATCAAACCGGCAAAGGAACTCTTATCCGGAGTAAAACAGATGCGCAGTTCTGCGCCTTCCAGTTCCCAGCGCGTGGCATGCTCCAGTAGCTCGCCGACAAATTTCTGTTGCGCTTGCAGGGAGGATTTGATTTGCGCCACTTGGGCTGCTTCTATTCCTTCCGTCGTGACCTTCGGTTTACGTTCTGAAGCTGGCGCCGGTGAATTGGTTGCCGGGGCTAACGCTGGTGCTACTGCGGCGGCGGAGCCACCGCTGCTGCTGACGGAAATGGAAGTTGCCAGCAGTGCAATGCGCGGATCTTCACTCGGCGCAGCCGAGCCGCTAAACGAGGGGGCGTTCGGATGCGAATCAGTTGCCTCGTTCGTGTATGTGCCCGACTTAAGCGCAGGCTTTTTCTCTTCTGTCATCGAAACGGCACCTGTATACGCGCTACCAGGCGCCGAAGCTGAGGCCGTGGCAGTCCGAGAAGGGAAAGAAGCTGACGGCGCAGGTTTTGTGTTTCCACCGCCTCCGCCTAAACCTGATTTTCCGCCGCCGCGCGTCTCGCCCAGCAATTCTTCCAGAGGAGCAAGTCGTGCCGCATTTACCAAACGCAGCAATCCCATCTCCAGGTGCACGCGGGGATCCATCTTGCGTCGCAGATCATCATCGGTGTGCAGCAAGATTTGGAAATATCTGGTGAGGTCTTCCTCGCTGAACAGTTCTGCCGCTTTCGCCAATCCAGGTCGCTGTTCAGCTGTGGCGGCAATCAGATCGGAATCCGCGCCGCACACGCGAGCAATCAGCAGGTTTCGCATGTGACGGATGGCTTCACGGCAGAAGTGTTGCAAGTTGCGCCCCTCTTTTTGAAATCGATGGACCAGGCCGAGAGCGCGCTCTGCAGACTGCTCGACAATCGCTTGCACCAATTCCTGAAGCGCATCTTCCGGAACAACGCCAAGCAATTCACGAACGGAATTATCTTTGATGTCGTCGCCGCAATACGCGCGTGCCTGCTCCAGCAGGGAGAGAGCGTCGCGCATGCTTCCTTCGGCCATGCGAGCAATTACGGAGAGTGCGCCATCTTCAATCTGGAGATTCTCTTTTTCGGCGATATATTTCAGACGATCTGTGATTTCGAGGAATGTGAGCGCACGAAAATGAAAATGTTGCGACCGTGAGCGAATGGTGTCGACCAGGTTTTCGGGTTCGGTTGTAGCCATAACGAAGATCACGCGTTCCGGCGGTTCTTCCAGAGTTTTTAGCAAGGCATTGGAAGCTTCGCCGGTGAGCATGTGTGCTTCGTCAAGGATCACGACCTTTGTGCGTGCGGCAGCCGGTGCGTAGCGCACCATTTCGCGGAGTTCGCGAATCTGATCGATACCGCGGTTAGAGGCCGCGTCGACTTCGATAACGTCCAGCGAACTGCCCGCGGCAATTTCCTTGCAAGCATCGCATTCCCCACAAGGTTCCGGGGTTGGCCCTTTCACGCAATTCAGCGCTTTGGCCAGAATTCGGGCGGCCGTGGTTTTGCCTACGCCTCGTGCACCTGAGAAAATGTAGGAATGCGCCACACGATTTTTCTTGATGGCGTTCGCGAGCGTTTCGGTTACGTGCTGCTGTCCAACGAGGTCGCTGAACGTTTGGGGGCGCCATTTTCGCGCAATCACTTGGTAGGTCATAGCTGACTTGCATTTTCGGCGGGTCCACTGCAAAAGTCAAAACATCCCTGAGAGTAAAATGGAGACGAGAGGAAACTCCCCACGCTATTTCTGAGCCCGAGTAGAGATCTGTGCCGTTTGCAGATCGTAGTCAAGGGATATCAAATCGTCGGGATGGCGGAGGCTTTACTCAGAAGGAATGCGCAAGCGAGACGGTGAGTGAACGATCTCTTGTTTCCGGAGGCATGTTCACTGATCTCGCGTAATAAGCGAGGAACTTCGGAGACTCCGCGGCACACTTGGCTTACCCGGTACCGTTGCTCCCTTCCGGGCCTGGCGGGGTTCGCGGGACCTCGTTGCACAGAGCCCGAAGTTCCACGTTTCAACAGTCCGAACAGTTCGCGACTGCCTAACTCATGTTAGCACATCCTAAAGCCAAGATTCCCTTCCACCATCCAAAAAGGGGGGCTCCAACTACCGCGCGCTTCGCGATTCGGTCCATGGATCTCTTGCAACAGTTGAGCGCTTTTCGTTTACTTGGTTACTGCAATTTTCGTTGGAGTTCTAGATGAGCTGGTTGCAAGTATCGGTGTAATGCGCCTGCAAGTGGCCAACGGTTGCGGAAGATCTGAGAAAGTTATGTGCATTTGGATTCTGCATCGCGGTCAGAATTCCGCTGGCAGACTCAGCTTGAGGGTGCTTATTTCCGCCTGGCGCGCATCCCAGTTCTTTAATGCGAGTACAATAATTTCCCGGAGGCACCGTGCAAAAATCGCGCAGAGAATTTTTGACGAAAACTTCTCTCAGGCTGTTGGCCGTGGCTGTTTTGCCCACCGCGAAAGTTCATCCCCAAAATCTAACCGAGCAGACGCCTGGAGCACCTCCAGCCTTCGGAACAGCTCCGCCGGTCGGTCCGGCCATTTCACCCGGCACTTTTGCGCAGTCGGAAAAGCTTGTTCAGGTGGAGTTGACGGTTGCGGAAAGGGAACTGGCCGCACGCACATGGGCCAGTGACATGGCTCCGATCTATGAACGTCGAACCGGTCCACGTAAAGTTAACTTGCCGTCCACGCTGCCGCCCTATTCGCGTTGGGATCCCATATTGCCTGGACAACCCTCTGCCCCACACGGCAATCAATTTGTAGCCAGTACTATCCGGCCCGGGCCACTGCCGGCAAAAGACGAAGACATCGCGTTTGCCCCGCTGACGCATCTTTCCTTCTGGATCCAAAATCGTCAACTCAGTTCCGAACGTCTGACAAATATTTATCTCGAACGATTGCGACGCTTCGATCCGGCGCTTCAATGCGTCATCACCTTGACACGCGAGCTTGCCCTCACACAGGCGAGACAGGCCGACGCGGATATTACTGCGGGAAAATATCGCGGCGCACTGCATGGCATTCCGTGGGGAGCCAAAGATTTGCTCGACACCGCGGGCATTCCCACTACCTATGGCGCGGAGCCATTTCGGAATCGCATCCCTGCCGAAAATGCCACCGTCGTTCGCCGCTTGCAGGAAGCAGGCGCGGTGCTCGTGGCCAAACTCAGCTTGGGCGCGCTTGCGCTGAACGACGTCTGGTTTGGCGGGCAAACGATGAATCCTTGGCTTCTCGAGGAAGGGTCTTCCGGTTCAAGCGCCGGTCCAGGCGCTGCAACGGCCGCGGGTCTGGTGGGCTTTGCCATTGGCAGCGAAACCGGAGGCAGCATCGTTAGCCCCAGCATGCGTTGCGGCATCACCGGCTTGCGCCCAACCTTTGGACGCGTGCCACGCACTGGCGCCATGACGCTTTGCTGGTCGCTCGACAAACTTGGCCCTATGACGCGTGGTGTCGAAGATTCTATACTTGTGCTGAGAGCGATCTCTGGCCCGGACGTAGGCGATATTTCCAGCGTACCAAGCCAACTTGAATTCGATTCGACTGCTCCGGTTACCGGCCTGCGCGTGGGATATTTTCCTCAGTGGATGAAGCAGAATCCCGCAACACCTGTCGATCGAGCGGCTTTAGACGCGGTTAAGAAACTCGGGATGACTCCCGTAGAAGTTTCGATTCCAGATTGGCCTTACAATTCGCTCAATCTCATTCTCTTTGCTGAAAGCGCCGCTGCGTTTGAAGAGCTGACGCTTTCGCACGGTGTCGATCAACTTAAAATCCAGACACACGATGCTTGGCCAAATCTTTTTCGTCAGGCGCGGTTCCTCTCCGCGGTTGATTTCGTACAGACGGATCGCCTGCGTCGCAAAGTGGCGGAAGAAATGGCGCGTGTTTTCGGGCAGGTCGATGTGCTGCTGGTGCCGTCATTGCGTGATGAAATGTTGACGATCACCAACTTTACGGGACATCCGTCGCTGACGCTCCGCGCCGGTTTTGTGGAAGTTTCCGAAGCCCGCACGGATTGGGCTCCCGACCCGGGACGGCCGCTGCCAAAGTTTTCTCCGGCACGCCGCGTACCCCATGGGATCACGCTGATCGGCCGCTTGTTCGAGGAAGGCAAACTGGCTCAGGTGGGTATTGCGTTGGAACGCGCTTTCAATGTCGCCGGAGAACGTCCGCCGGGTTTCTAGCCGTGTGAACCTTTTCGCGCCTAGCGCCAATTAATTATTGCACGCGAAAAATTCCATCCGTTACTCTGGTACTAGGTTGAAGTTCCTCCTCAACCTGCCTCGTTCTGCTCGCAGCAGATTCGAGGTCCGCGCGCCAGCGCATCGCCCGCACTGCGGGCTGCCCCACGTTACGGGGAAGACTAAGCCTGCACGGACCGTGCAGTTGGAGGATTCAAATGAAGGTGTTTTTGTCTCTCGTATTAATCGTTGCTCTGCTCTGCACGTTTACGCCGCCCATCTATGCCGAGACGCACCAGGTGATGCAAGGAACCCAGATTCATCTCACGCTGCTGAATGGTGTGAGCACTGCCGTCGCGCACGAAGGCGATCCCATCGTTGCGGTCATTGGCGAACCCGTTTTTCTGGGCAATCAACTATTGATCCCCGCGGGTACGCGTATCAATGGGGTTATCGGAACTATCCAGAAGGCCAAGAACTTTTCACTATTTCGTGGCCAGGCCTATATGAACATCTCTTTCAAGACCATGGAGATTGACAGCAGGTTGATACCCGTGCAGATGAGCATCATCGGACTGGCACAACCGCGCATGGGTGATGAAACCAAGAAACGCAAGGACGTGAAAATTACCGAAGGTGAAGTGCTACAGGAAAAGCACGACTACAAGGGTGACGCGATCGGCATGGCTATCGGCGGTGGAGGCGGTTCGCTGGTCGGCTTAATCTTCAGCAACGCACTCCGCGGCTTCGGCATTGGCATGGCGGGCGGCGCAATCTATGTGGTGTCTCGCAAGGGCAAGGAACTAGAAATGCCGGCGCAGACCGGCATGCTGGTTCGACTCGACAATCCGCTCACGGTGCCGAATTTCCCGGCCAGCAATGGACCGAATAACGCTAGCTACTCTGCACCTACGAACTGACGGCCGATCAATCTTTCATTTTGGGAGCGCTGGTGAACCTATCAGCGCTCTCTTTCATTTGTAGGGATCGCTTCGGAAAGCGGTCCGCAATCGAATAATGAGTAAGAGAATCTATTCCGTGGGCCCTCTGGAAGCGGGAAACGTCTATACGCTTGTAGACCGGAGAGTGGAGCAGCGGAATCGGATCCAAGTTGCGGCTGCCAAAAAAGTTGGCCCCGCGAGTCCATTGGAGGGGAACTCGAGACGCCCGTCGGTATATTGGCGGTCGAATTCGAGCAAATCGCAGCGCGGGTGACCTAGCTCACTAATAGGGCTCGGCCGGTTAATCCCCAAGCGAGGAGCTCCGCAAGCCGAGAAGCGTATTCGGTGTTATCAATTGCAGGCGCATGAGCAGTGTGCACCGGGGAGAAATTATTGCAAACGCGAGGCTTACCAAAGCCGATCTGAACAATTCTTGCAGTAGCTGTAAAACAGCGGTGGAGGTCGAAACACAACCTGTGGAAATCATCAGAATCCGCCCGCACAACGTTTGTCCGCGTCTTTATTGGCTACTTCTCTTATTCACTTTTTCAATCCTCAGTATTCGTTTTTCCTCAGGTGCCAAAACCTATTTGCCATTGACGCTCGGAATACCCACGCGATAACTTACTCTCCACAGGCCATCCTGTGGCTAAACGAGATGAAAACAATTGATTTCAACGCTCCATTCCAAGGAGATCCATGTCGACTGAACTTCGTAATTTTCTAGCTCTCACATACGATGAGCTGGAAGATCTGAATCTGGAAGCCAAAGAACAACGCAGGAACCGCACGCCGATCAACAAAGTTCAAGAAAAACGCCTCAAGTACCTCACCGACGAAAAACGAATCAAAGCCGTCACCGTGCTCTTCAGCGACCTCGAAGGCCGGTTGCACATGCTCGACTACGACAAGAAATTTCTAGTGAAGAGCTGGGATAACCTCACCTTTGATGGTTCCTCAATTCGCGGATTCACCGCGCAACGCGAGAGCGATCTTCGACTGGCCATGGATTGGAGTTCTTTCTATTGGGCTCCCGCCGACATTTTTGGCAGCGGCAAGGTTCTAGTATTTGGTGAGGTCATTGACAAAGATGGCTCGCCTTACACTGCCGACATTCGCGGCGTGCTGAAGGGTTACGCCGAAACCTTGCATAAGAAAGAAGGGTACACACTCAATGCGGCGAATGAAATCGAGGGATTCCTGTTCCAGGGGCCGGACGCCGAACGCCGTTATCACGAGACCTGCAAGTTCGAATATGTGAACACCGGAGGCTACTATCACTCTCTCCCGGGCGATCCGTTGCGCACGTTTATCGATACCACCGCCGAAGTGCAACGCGCGATGGGCTTCCAGAATGAAAAGGATCACCCGGAAGTCGCACCATCGCAGTTTGAAATCAACTATAGCTACGGCGAAGTTGTCGCGGCGGCCGACCAGATACAGCTCTACAAGCTGATCTGCCGGCAAGTAGCCAACAAACTTGGCTTCACGGCATCGTTCCTGCCGAAGCCGGTCGTCGGTGTCAACGGCAGTGGAATGCACACCAACGTTTCCATTAGCAAGGATGGCAAGAACCTTTTTTGGGATCCGAAGGGCGAGGAGAAGCTGAGCAAGTTTGGATGGTCATTCGTCGATCGAATTCTGACGCACGGCAACGATCTGTGCTTGCTTTTGAATCCAAGCGTGAATGCCTATCGCCGCCTGGATCCGCATTTCGAAGCGCCGAACCAGATCAAGGCATCTGCCGTTGACCGTGGCTCCATGATCCGTATCCCCATCGGTAACGAAAAGAGCATGCGCGTGGAAGTGCGTTCGGTCGCGCCCGATGCCAACCCGTACCTGGTGCTGCATTCCATCTTCAAGACCGGGTTGGACGGCGAAACCGCCAAACTGAAGAATCTGCGCCAGGCCGAACGCTACTTGCCGGACAACATTTACACAGCGCTAGAAAATTTCCAGAATGCGGAATGGACCACCAAGCTGCTCGGCGCCGATGTAAAGGTCCGTTACGCGGATCTGAAGCAGGCTTCCGCGGACCGTTGTGCTCGCGCGCTTGGCACCTTCGTCAAACCAGCCGAGGTGCAGTACCACCACGAGGTCTACAACCAGTTCCTCTGGAACCACTTCTAGTTTGCAACTAGTTCAAGTTCGGCTGCCCCACTCTCGCCTTTCGGGTGTGGGGCATTTTCTTGGGTTTTGCTTCGAACACGTCTGTGTGCCGCGGGCTTTAATACCGGCGCTGTAAGTGGACTGGCTGCGTGGTGAAAAGCGAAAAAATCAATTTCTCCTGTGACCATGCATCCTGCATCCTATTACTTCAGGCAGACGGTAGGTAGGAGGCGGGAGAGGACGCATGCAGAGGTCACGACGCAATTTCTTGAAATTGGCCGGAAGCGTAGCCGGCACCAGTCTGCTTTCAACCAGCTTCGCTCGCAACGTATGCTCAACTCCCGCACTGGTTCCCTCTGCCTCCGACCAGGCTTCGGCTAACTACACAATTCGCATCGCGGCGATGCCCATCGAAATCGCACCCAAGCACATCGTTTCTTGTGTCACTTACAACGGCCAATTTCCAGGCCCATTGCTACGCTTCCAGGAGGGTCAACAAGCGATTGTTGACGTCCACAACGACACGGACACGCCTGAACAATTGCACTGGCATGGGCAATTGCTCTCTCCGGATGTCGATGGAGCCGCGGAGGAGGGCACCCCTTTCATACCTGCTCGTGGAATGCGCCGCATTGTGTTCATGCCGCGACCTTCGGGATTCCGTTTCTATCACACGCACAACCGCGCCGGTGCCGACTTTCACGCCGGGCTGTACAGTGGCCAGGTCGGCCCCGTGTATATCGAGCCGAAACGCGAGCCGGGCAGCTACGACAGAGAAGTGTTTTTGGTTCTAAAAGAGTTCGAGCCGTCACTAAGCCGCGGTGGAGATATGGCCACGGATTTTCTGGCGCCAGTCACGCGGGTGACGGAATTAAAAGAGACTGGCGAGTCCGAGATGACGGCCTCGCTCTCCAATGGCATGCCACACGGGTACGAAGTTGGCTATCAATTCTTCACGATCAACGGACGAATGTTGGGACACGGCGATCCCATCCGTGTAAAATCCGGCGAACGCATTCTGTTCCACGTGCTCAACGGCAGCGCCACAGAAATTCGTAGCCTCGCGCTGCCCGGGCACACCTTCAAGGTTGTTGCCCTTGACGGCAATGCCGTTCCGACGCCCACGGACGTTCCCGTCCTTTGGCTCGGTACCGCGGAACGCGTTTCTGCCATCGTTGAAATGAAGCATCCCGGCGTGTGGATACTTGGCGATCTTGCAGATGATGACCGTGCCCACGGCATGGGCATCGTCATTGAATACGCTGGCCAGCACCAAAAGCCGCAATGGCTCGCTCCCAAACCATTCCACTGGAACTACGCGCGCTTTGGACAAACGAACGCCACCACAACGGCTTTTGACGAGCGCCTCGATATGGTATTTGCCAAGAGGAATGCTTTCGACCACGGTTTCAATCAATGGACCATTAACGATCAAGCGTTCGCCATGGATGGTTCTGCTCCGCGGTTTCATCTTCATCGGGGCCGCCGCTATCGGCTGCGCATGCGCAACGCCAGCGATGATATTCATCCCATTCATCTTCATCGGCACAGCTTTGAACTAGTGAGTGTGGCGGGCGAATCGACTGGAGGCATTCTGAAGGATGTGGTGATGGTGGGGGGATATCAGGAACTTGAAGTCGAGTTCATCGCCGACAATCCCGGCCTTACGCTGTTCCACTGTCATCAGCAATTGCACATGGATTTCGGTTTCATGACCCTGTTGGACTATATCTGAGAGGCTAGGTCAAAAGATCAGCTTCAACGAAAATTGAATCTGCCGTGAGGTTCCGGCGGTTTTACTGATGAATCCAAAACCGCTTCCGCGCACCACGTTGGATGGCAAGCCAAAATTCACCTTGTTGAAAATATTGAAGAACTCTGCGCGAAATTCCAGTGTGCCCAATTCGCCGTTGCCGCGATGTCCGAACGGTGTGTCCTTGATCAACGCGATGTCAAAATTCAAGTAGCCCGGTCCGCGAAACACGTTGCGCCCGAGCGTGCCGAAATCTCCGGAGTTCGGCCCAGTTCCACCGGGAATGTTGATGGGAACAGTGAAAAACGAGGCATTATTAGCGCCGCGCCCGAAGTAATCTTCGCGGACGGTCCGGCTGGTGGAAAACGAGGGCATTTCCGCCAAATCCGGGCGATCTGCCCCACCAGAGCCAACCCCCGTTTGCTGAATTCCAGAATAAACGGTGAATGGCGAACCGCTGGTCACCGTAGTGATATTCAGGATTTGCCATCCCCCCGTGATGGTTTTGCTCAACGGCTCCAGGAATCCGACGCGCTCAAAGGGCAGCAACTGTATCACGCTGACTGCGAACACGTGCCGCACATCGAACGTCGAAACCCCTTTTTCCACCGATTGATTCCAGGGGTTTTGCGGTGCCGTTTGCAGTACCACGCCGCTCGCTCCGAAAGTTCCTCCCAGCACAGTACTGGTGTCGTCGAGTGATTTCCCATACGTATAGCTGGCCTGCAATCCCAACCCAGCCCGTGCAGAATTTTTCGTCACGCTGGCCTGCAGTGAATTATAGGACGAGTGCGCGCTGGTGGTCATAATACTCTCGGGTCCAAGTCCCCCGATGGCTCGTCCCTGTGCATCGAATTGTGTAAATGGTGCGAAAGCCGGCTCCGCGCCTCCATAGCTGTTCGGCGAGTATCCGGCAGCAAGATGGATGCCTTCCGTGGCCACGTAGGCCAAGCTTAAATGAAAATCACGAATATCGTGATCGATTCCCGCCGTCCAGCTGCCGATGTATCCATTCTTGAAATTCCTGGCGATGCCAGCCACGGATAGTAATTGCACCTGATTCCCTGGCGTGAGGGCAGTCAAATCATTTTGATAGCGTACCAGGTCAACCTGTGTGTTCGCGGCCACGTTCGTGGCATTTCCATCGGGAAACAGCACCTGGCCCTCGGTCGAATAGGGTGTCGGAAGAACAACGGGAACCACGGTGGGACTAAAGGGAAGCGGAATCCCCTGCAGCGCTGTGGAATAGAGTGTAGTCGCCAGAGGAACGCCACCGGTCAGGAAATTATCCTGCCAAAGGTTCGGAAGAATTGTGGTGATAGCTCCGCCGGCGTGCAGAACTGTCTTGCTACTCAGCGCATAGTCCAGAGTCACGCGCGGACCCCATCCGGACCAGTCCTGAATGTAGGGAGGTTGCGGATTGTAAACAAATATCTGCGATGCGGTATGGTCCCAGTACGGCGCGGGTTTGCCGTCTGGTCCAACGAATTGTGCCGATGAAGTTCGATGATGAGCTTCGTGAATCCGGCTGTTCACTTCGTAACGCAGCCCGTAATTCACTGTGAAGCGCGGGTTTACTTTCCAGCTGTCCTGGAAATAAAAGTTGTATGCTTCACGGCGCACCGCGGCCTCATCGAACTTGTCCCCTGTCGGAGTCACGCTCGCGGCACCCGTCACGCTATAGGCATAAGGCGTCGCGGTTAGGAGGCCGGTCAGCGCATCCGGCAGCGGATCGCCAACATTAATATTGTGAGTGCCGCTGGCCGAAGGGATAGCTACGGGCGCGTAGCTTCTTCCTCCTCCAAAACTGTAAAGTCCATTCGTATTGATGCCGAAGATCGTCGCATCCTTGTTCCAGCGCGACTCGAACCCCCACCTGTATACGTGCGTGCCATGCACATAATTTGCATTCGCTTTGATCTGGTAGAGGTTGCTGTAAGATCCGGTGATTGATCCACCAGCGGAATTAAACGATTGATACAGCCCATCGGCGAAGGCCAGCGCCGGATCAGTGTGGTTGCTCGCAGGGAAAAACGGTGTGCTGCGAATGTAGCCAAACGCCAGATCAAACGAAAAATGGGAAGTCACCGTTCGGGTGTAGCGCACTGCGGCATTTCTCTGATGATCGAAGAACTGCACGCCGAAAGTTGGATCAATCGCGATCTGGTCGGGATTGGTGACCGGTCCAGTCACCTGGTTCAAACTGAATCGGGTTAGCAATTCCGCCTTATCCGAAATGCGCTGGTCGACCCGTATCGAAAACTGATCTGTGTTGGTGGTAACTTTCGACGACCCGGCAAACGTGCGATCACCGAATGCACCTTCTGGCAAATTCGGCAACGGATAACGATCAATTAGTTGAGCGATCGCAGGATTAACCGGGACTGTCAGCGTGTCACCCGGATATGTTGTGGTGTCGATCCCTTCGCGCTCGGCGGCAGTGGGCACGGCGAAAACCTGCGTGGTCCCCAAAATCTGGCGAAATCCCTGATACTCGCCGAAGAAATATGTCCTGTTCCGCCCATCGTAAATCTTCGGCAGCACCACCGGGCCGCCGAGGGTAAAGCCGAATTCATTACGGATGAACGGCGGAATTCGTCGGGGGTCTTCCGCGGTGGAGTGGTCAAAGAAGTTACGGGCATCGAGCGCAGCGTTGCGCAGGAATTCAAACACACTGCCGTGCAACTCGTTCGTACCGGACTTGGTGACCACGTTGCTGTAGCTTGCGGCCCCGTGACCGATCTCTGCCGGCATCACGCCCGCGCTGGCTTGCACTTCCTGGATCGCATCCACATTGAAGTTTGAAAATGTTGCCCCGCCCAGTTCCGGATCGGTCGTATCTGCACCGTCCATGGCAAATACAGTTGCCGTGCCCCGTTGCCCATTGACGGAATACTGCTGAGTGAAATTAGCGGCTCCGTTGGTGTCGGTCATGGTGCCCGCCGCCAGCAACAACAACTTGCTGAAGTCGCGTGCATTTAAAGGCAAACTGGAAACTTTTCCGCCGGAAAGATGTTCGCCGCCACTGGCCTGCTGAGAAACTTCATCCGTACCCGGAATTATCAGAATTTCCCGCTTCTGAAGGGGCAGTTCCAGCCATTCCGTCAGGCTGGTCCCCTCTGTGAACACCAGGCGATCGGTTAATTTCCAGATCTTCTTGTCTTTCTCCACGGAAAGTTCATAGCTGCCTGTGGCAATTTCCGAGAATGTGAATTTGCCACCCGTGGCGCTCTTGGCGGTGTACTCCGTACCGCCCGAAGTAGCACGCAGTGTGATTGTGGCATCCGCGATCGGGGTGCCTGCATCGTCGCGCAAGATTCCACTCCAATTGCCGCCAGAATTCGCCCGTGCAACGGGACCTGTCATCGAGATTGCTAGGAGAAGAATTGCGAGGGGTCCACCCAGGATCGCTTTACGCATTATTTTCAAATTATATGTCCAGAGCAGAGAGTCGCACCATGATATCCGTCACAATCGCTTCGATAGAGTTATAGTCGCACTGTTCGAGCCATGGCAAATTCTTCCCGCGTTCTGCGGGTAACCTCGCTGCCATCTCCTCCGCGCTTACCAGTTGACAGCTTGCCCGGCAGCCGCTAAAGCTAATCTTCGCGGGTTCCGACGGGCCATTCCCATCCAGAATGTGTAGTTCACCACCAGTAGTATGGTACTTTTTGATCCTAGATCGGAGCTGTAGCATTGATCGAGACCGAACAACTTTATCGAGGACTGGTTGAAAATAGCCGCGACCTGATCTGTACTCACGACTTGAGTGGTGTTCTGCTGACCGTTAATCTCGCCGCCGCCCAGACCCTCGGCTACGATCCGGGCGAACTGGTGAACCGAAGCCTGCGTGAACTCCTTCACCCAAGTGTTCACGAAGATCTGAATGCCTATCTCGCTTCGCTCAGAGAACAGAAGACGGCCTCTGGATTCATCGAGCTTTGGACCAAGAGTGGGGAAACGCGAATCTGGAAGTACACCAGCACGCTGCGCACCGAGGGGGTAGACACGCCTTTCGTGCAGGGGATGGCGCACGATTACACGGAAATTTTGCGGGCACAACGGGAGATACGCGAGGGGGAAGAACGCCTGCGTGTCGCTGCGGAGGTTGGCAGGATGTACGCCTGGGAGTGGAATCCACTCACGGATGCGGTGCTGCGTTCTGCCGAATGTGCGGAGATTCTGGGACTGAAGGAGTCAGTTCAGGAAGATACCGCGAAGGATTATTTCACATTGGTGCATCCGGAAGATCGCGACCGCGTATGGAACCTGGCCACAGCATTAACTCCGGAAAATGCGGCCTACCGGACCGAGTACCGCCGCTTTCGCCCGGATGGAGGGATCGTATGGCTGCAGGAGAGTGGCCGCGCCACATTTGACAAGGCCGGGAAGATGATCCGTCTGATCGGCATGACGGCCGATGTTACCGAGCGAAAGATGGCGGAACAAAAACTGCGCGACAGCGAAGAACGAATTCGCCGCATCGTGCTCAAGTCACCTGTGGCAATGCTCGTTACCGATGGATCGGGGCAAAAAAACGAACTGATTAATGACAAGTTTACTGACCTATTTGGCTATTCCATAGAACATATTCCTAGCGTCGACAGTTGGTGGACTTTCGCATATCCGGATGAACTCTACCGGGAGATGGTGAGAAAAGAATGGCACGCACGCGTGGCCGAGGCGGTGAGGAACAGCTCCGAAATCGCTCCAATGGATGCGAAAGTCTACTGCAAAGACGGTACGTTTCGGTATATCGAGTTTCACTTCGCATCTCTCGGGGAAATCAACCTGGTCAGCTTTGTGGATCTCACCGATCATAAGATTGCGCAGCAGGAATTGGCCAAAGTTGGCGGCAGACTGATTGATGCCCAGGAAAAAGAACGAACCCGTATTGCCAGGGATCTTCATGACGATATCTGTCAACGGCTCGCACTCCTGGCCATCGAATTGGAGACTTTGGGCGAGACACCGCTGGATTCGCGACCCGTTGTCCGCAAGCAGGTTAACAAGTTAAAAAAGAGGGTTTCGGAAATCTTGACCGATGTCGAGGCCATCTCCCACGAACTGCACTCTTCTAAGCTCGAACTGCTCGGCCTCAACGCCGCAGTCAAGAGTCTCTGCAAGAAGTTTGCTGAAGACCACAAGACAAAGATCGATTTTGTGCATCCAGATTTGGTGCTGCCATTGCCGAAGGATGTTTCGATTTGCCTGTTTCGTATTGCCCAAGAAGCGTTGCGCAATTGCGTCAAGCACAGCGGAACCGACCGTTTCCATGTGCGATTGTTCACGGAAACCGGAGATGTTCACCTGTCCATTTCGGATAAGGGGGTGGGTTTTGACCCGGACACGGCGATAAATTCCGGTGGCCTTGGCCTGATCAGTATGCGCGAACGCATCACTCTGGTTAATGGGACGATCGCCATAAAATCGAAGCCTCAGGAAGGAACGGAAATCTATTGTTCGGTTCCACTCCCGGGCGCGATCACGTGACCGACTCGGGATATTCCCGGGCGAAATAAGAAAAGTAAGATGCGATTGTTTAAGCGGTAACCGAGATCCGCTTCCCGGATGCCTACGTGTTCGATTGATTTTGAAATTCCCCGCGTAGTACGATTCTCTCGCCACACGACCGGTCACCATTTTTTGCTCTGCTCATCCTGGTGGTGACCCGCCTTCCGCTCAAGCGGAGGAGATTTGCATGTCCGAATTCGCCAAGTGTTTTAAAACACAAGTCACATCGGGTCGCGTCCCACTTGCTCGACGGATGGTATCGTTTCTTGTTGGCCTCGCCCTCTTTATGTTCCTGGCACACACAAGTGTATCTGCAACCGAACAATCACAGACCCGTCGTGCCACTGTCCTGGCCGCAGCGGATCACCGCCATTCCATCAGCCTCAACGGTCCCTGGCATTTCATTGTCGATCCCTACGGCAATGGCCTCTACGATCGAGAAGGCAATATCCGCGATACAGGCTTCGCGCAAAATGCGAAATCCGCCGACAAGAATCGCCTGATCGAGTACAGTTTCGCAAACTCACCCACCCTGCAGGTTCCGGGCGATTGGAACACACAGCGTGATTCGCTCTTCTTTTACGAAGGTCCCCTCTGGTACCAGAAGGATTTTTCCTACCACAAGCCAGCGGATAAGCGCGTCTTTCTGCATATCGGCGCTGCAAATTACCGCTCTTACGTCTGGATCAATGGCGAACGCGTATGTGATCACGAAGGCGGATTCACAAGTTTTGATTGCGAAGTTACCCAAGCACTGAAAGACGGGGACAATTTTGCGGTTATTGCAGTCGACAACACCCGTCTCGCCGATGGAATCCCCACACTGAAGACCGATTGGTGGAACTACGGGGGCTTGACCCGCGACGTTTGGCTGGTCGAACTCCCCGAACATTTCATCGATGATTTTGACCTCCATCTCAAGCGAGGTACCAAGGATCAAATCGACGGCTGGGCACATGTGGAGGGTGTGCCTGCCGGTACGGATATAAAGATCACGATCGCAAATAATGCGCACAATTCAACGGTAAATGCCAAGACAGGCGCCGACGGTGTCGCGGAGATTCATCTGCACGACGACAAACTTCAACTCTGGTCACCGGATCACCCCACGCTCTATCACGTTACCTTGTCAGTAGTCGACGACAAGTTGGAAGATGACATTGGCTTTCGCACGATCGAAACACGCGGGGCGGAAATCCTGTTGAACGGTCAACCTATTTTCCTGAAGGGAATCAACATTCATGCGGAAGCTCCCATCCGAACCGGTCGCGCCTATAGCGATAAGGACGCGGAGACACTGCTCGGGTGGGTGCGTGAACTTGGCGGAAATTTTGTCCGGCTCGCCCACTATCCACACGGCGAACGCATGACACGTCTTGCCGACAAAATGGGAATTCTGGTGTGGTCAGAAATCCCTGTGTATTGGGAATGCCATTTTGGCGATCCGCTCGTTCTTGCGAAGGCTAAAGCGCAATTATCAGAGATGATTCGCCGTGACCGCAACAAAGCCTCTGTGATTTTGTGGTCGGTGGCCAACGAAACTCCCAGCACTGCCGTACGCACGAAGTTTCTCACGACGTTGGTGCAGAGTGCGCACGATCTTGACCCCTCTCGACTGGTCACGGCCGCGCTGCTTGTCCGGGGAGATGGCGATATCAAGATTGTGGATGACCCACTAGGCAATGTGCTCGACGTGCTGGGGACCAATGAATATGTGGGCTGGTACGAGCGCACTCCTCCGGATGCTGACTATTTTCGCTGGGACATCCGCTTTCAAAAACCGGTGATCATGAGCGAATTCGGCGGCGACGCGAGGGCTGGCAATCATGGCGAGGCTACCACACGCTGGACCGAAGAATTCCAAGCCAGCATCTACGAACACCAACTAACGATGTTGAATCAAATTCCGCAATTGCGAGGAATC
The DNA here is from genome assembly GCA_963741165.1 of Candidatus Acidiferrales bacterium. Taxonomy (GTDB): domain Bacteria; phylum Acidobacteriota; class Terriglobia; order Acidiferrales; family UBA7541; genus Acidiferrum. The sequence continues at coordinate 854,099 of CAVUHB010000013.1, forward strand.
AGCCCGTGGATCTTAATGGATTTTCGTTCGCCGCTACGTCTCTTGCCTGAAATGCAGGACTACTTTAATCGCAAAGGCCTGATCTCTCCGGAAGGCCAAAAGAAGAAAGCATTTTATGTTTTGCAGAAGGCTTACAAGGAAAACACGATCGGCCACGCCGAATAGTCTAATCGTCTAGACCCTAAATCTCTCTGAATGCGCCCACAGACCTAGGCCAGGATTGGGCACAAAGAAAACTTCCTCTCCGGCCACATCGTTGAATCCGGGTTTCATTTTGCAGGGATCGAACCAGTTCACCATTTCGTTTAAATCCCTATAGTTGTATCCAACGCTTTCAATCTCTGCTCGGCTAAGCCCTCCCGGGCAATAGGTAATCTTGAATCGGCCTTCTGACGATCCATGGATCAGATGCGCTGCCGCGCTTAGGTCACCAGCCAGATCCTCATTCTTGGTCACCGCCGCGAGGCTGGCTTCCGTCCCAAAATATCCGTACTTTCGAATCAATTGATCAATGCGAGGATCTTCGCCAAATTCTTTCACTCCCGGCGCAAGCACAATCAATTCCGCATTGTCGGCAAGCGCCATACGCGTCCGGTAAATCGCCTTATTTCCCAGCCACGTGCTTTTGAATTCTTCCGGCGTAAGGTAGACCACAGCCTTGCAGATTGGCTTTTCGACCAGCACAAAATTGACCTTCAGGCTTAACGCGCTCGCCTTCTGAAAGCATTCCTCATCGTCGCCAACAAAAAGCCCGCGCGTGACCAACCGGCCCGCTCCATCGGTTGCAACTACCGTCAGTACATATACAATCGGCAAATTCTTGAGGAAACGATTCGACGCGTAATTCAATACGCGCCGCACCGGGGTGTCCGCGCGTCCCATGATCCGTTCCATGCCATAGACCGCGCCCAGATAATGGCTGCGATTAATTCCTGCAGGCCCACCCGTGCCCACTAGGATATTCTTGTTGTAGTTGGCCATGCCGATCACTTCGTGCGGAACAACCTGCCCAATCGACAGAATAAGATCGAAGTCGCCTTCCGCAATCAGCCGATTCACCTGCGCAGGCCACGTGTAATTCAGCTTTCCTTCGGATTGTTCGCGAATGAACTCAGCCGGCACTTCTCCGAGAGTGACGGCATCCTTCCGCCAATCATGCATACGAAAAAGTGACTGCGGCACTTCGCCAAACATCCTTGAAAGTTGTTGCCGTGTCATCGCGGCGTGCGTTCCGAGCGCGGGTAGGACTGCTCGCAAACGCTCAGCATAGTATCCATGGGTGTATTGAGTTAATTCGCCCGCACGAGAGTGGAACCGGCTCATGTCCGGTGGAATCGCTAGAACGCGTTCCCGCTTCCCCAACTTATCCAGCACGCAGACAAGATTCTGTTGCAAATCAGTGTAAGAGAGATCAGCGTGTTCGCTGCCAAGCTCCAGGAAAATGCTCATGCGTTTGCTTTCACCACCGGCACGCTGCAAATTGGTCGCAACCCAGGCGCCAGCAATTGAAGCAGCGTCCATCCGATCAGGTAAGCAGATGCTGACACTGCGAAAAGTGGCTTGTAGCTGTGCGTCACCTGCAGCACCCATCCCGTGCTCAACGAAAACAATACACCGCCTACCGCTCCGGCCGTTCCGCCAATCCCTACAACTGTGCCTACAACACTTTTGGGGAACATGTCAGACACGGTTGTAAACAGGTTTGCCGACCAGCCTTGATGTGCCGCCGCCGCAAGGCTTAACAATCCGATTGCCATCCATAACGACGAGGTACCACTGGCAAAAAACATGGGTAGCACCAGCGACCCGCAAATCAGCATCGCGGCGAGCCGCGACTTTGGCATGCTCAGACCGCGCTGGCGGAACGCTGCGGGGAGCCATCCGCCTCCGACGCTTCCGACCATCGAAATCGTGTAGACCGCGATGAGTGGCGGGCCGATCTTGCTCAATCCCAAGTGATATTTTCCGTCGAAGAATTTTGGCAGCCAGTACAGGTAGAACCACCAGATCGGATCAGTCAGGAATTTGGCGAACACAAATCCCCATGTTTGCCGGTAGCCCAACAGCGTTCTCCACGACGTTCCCGGCATTCCCTCAGCCGGGTTCTTCATTGTTTCCTCTGTGAACGATTTCAACTCTTCCGCAGTCACTGAGGCATGCTCTTCAGGCCTACGATAACTGGCCAGCCACCATACGAGCCACAGCGCGCCGAAGATTCCCGTCGCCAGAAATGCCGCGCGCCATCCCAGCCTCAGGGTAATCCACGGAATCAACGCCGGGGCCAGAATCGCCCCAATACCCGCACCCGAATTGAATATTCCCGTAGCTAACGATCGTTCTTTAGCTGAAAACCATTCGGCGACTGTCTTAATGGCTGCCGGAAAACTTCCGGATTCACCCAACCCGAGAAAAAATCTAGCGAATCCAAATCCCAATGCCGTGGACGCGAATGCGTGCGCCATTGAGGCCAAACTCCAGAACGCCATCAAGATGGCGAACCCCACACGGCTGCCCAGTTTGTCAACCAGACGACCTGCCCCTAGCAGCCCGATTGCGTAGGCCGCTTGGAACGCGGCGACGATATATCCGTATTGCGCCTCGCTCCATCCGATGTTTTGCCGTAATGTCGGTTCCAGAAGCCCGAGCACTTGCCGGTCGACGTAATTGATGGACGTGGCGAAAAAAAGCAGCGCGCAAATGGTCCAGCGTACACGCGGTGCCGGAAATTCAGAGGTTTCGGATGAAGCGTTCAAGCGTGACGCGGCAGCAGGCTCATGAGCCATTCTGCAGACCTTTCTTTTCCTACAGTTTGTACGCTTTGCTCGCCAATCCGTACGCCAGTTCGCTAGCAATTTCCGCGGCTTCGTCCTCTTCCAGGCGATGTTCCGCTACCAGTCGCGAAAGATATGCGCAGTCCACTCGCCGTGCGACATCATGCCTAGCCGGAATGGAAAGAAATGCGCGAGTATCATCGTTGAATCCCACGGTGTTGTAAAACCCGGACGTTTCGGTTGTGAATTCGCGGAAACGCATCATGCCCTCGGGACTGTCATAGAACCACCACGCGGGCCCCAGCTTCAGACAGGGATAATGCCCTGCCAGCGGCGCCAGTTCGCGGCTGTAGGTCGACTCATCGAGCGTAAACAGAATAATTGTGAGGTCGCGCTCATTTCCGAATCGGTTCAGCAGAGGTTGCAACGCCCTTACGTAATCCGTCGCCGTAGGGATGTCCGCACCGACGTCACGCCCGAATCGTTCATGCACCTGCGCATTATGATTGCGGAAACTTCCGGGATGAATCTGCATCACCAGGCCATCATCCAGACTCATCGCTGCCATTTCCGTCAACATCTGGGCGCGAAATTCTTCCTGTTCTTCTGGGTCTGCGATCCCCGTAATAATTCGGCGATACAGCCGCTCTGCGGATCCGACGCTCAAATCCGCAGTTTGCGCGCTCGGATGGCCGTGATCGGAAGCCGTGCAGCCCAGCGTTTTGAAGTCCTGACGTCTGTTTCGCAGCGCCGCAAGATATCCGGTCCAGCGCGTTGTATCTTGCCCGGTAATCTCTCCCAGGAGAGTGATGTTTTCGCGAAACTTCGGAAAATCCGGGTCTACCACGGAGTCGGGTCGAAACGTAGGTATGATCCGGCCGCGAAAATTCGACGCGCGAATCTCCTTGTGGTGTTCGAGCGAATCCAGAGCAGAATCCGTTGTCGCCAACACTTCGATCTTGAATCGCTCGTACAATGCACGCGGTCGAAATGCCGGCGTGCGCAGTTTTTCCTGGATGCGGTCGTAATAATGATCCGCATTCTTACCGCTTAGCCGTTCCTCCAAGCCGAACAATTCCTGAAATGCAAAATCCAGCCACAATCGTGTCGGAGTTCCGCGAAACAAATAATAGTGCTCCGCAAATATCCTCCACACCCCACGTGGATCTTCCAGTGAGCTGCAACCGACTCCCAGCCGCTCCATCGGGATTCCCTGGCTGTACAGCATTCGATATACGTAGTGATCCGGCACGATGAACAGCTGCGCGGGATCCGGAAACGCTTCGTCGAGAGCAAACCACCGCGGATTGGTGTGCCCGTGCGGGCTAACAATCGGTAAGTCACGTACACCGGCGAACAGTCGCCGGGCGATTGCCCGCGTAGTTGGGTCAGCCGGAAACAATCTGTCTTCGTTCAGTATCTTCACTGGAGTTCTCGAACTTTCAGGAGCGTAAACTTCTTAGTCGGGTCTGGACCCGCGCGTCGCCCGGTCATTGTACCGTAACCCACCTCCACGGTGGAGATAGGCCAAGGTGTGCACGAAAGTTAATTGCGGGGAGGGAAGTGGCTGCTTTCGCGCAGCCATTCTTTGCCCGATTCATCCTAATCCGCGCATTTTCAATGCAATGTCGAAACATCCCGTGGCGTGGCGCGTGCTCCCAGGCTATCGGGCGTGAGGTCTGCCCTATCGAATCGTGATGACATTGGTGTCCCTTCCCTAGGGTTTACCTGCCCTGCAGGGGGATGCTATGAAACCTGATCGGGAAATTGCCGCCCTCGCGAGCTTGCAAGTCACCTGTTTTTTGCTCCTTACCCATTTGGAGCCGGATTTCTTCCTGCTCCATTTCTACCAATCCATTGTCTACCTCGCGATCATGATCATGCTGTTCTACATGGAAGATCGTTGGGCCTACATGATCCGGATGGTCGCTCCCGGGGTATGGCTATTGTTGACATTTTCGACTGGACTACTCAGTGGCGCCGCCCGACAAATATTGGGACTTGGCGAAGGGCACGGCGTGACGAATCCGGTCAGCTTTGTCGCTGCCGTATCTGCGCTCCTCGGCCTGCTGATGATTGCGACTTGCGCCCGGCGCTGGAAGCAGGAATACGGTGGCTTGGGTAAGTCTGCCAGCACCCTTGTCATCAGCCTCGGAATCGTTGGTGTCTATTACGGAATCCTGGTGGCCTGGTTTTGGAACATGTGTCCGTTCATACCGACGCACAGCTGAATTGATCGACACTGCTGCATGAAGGTGCCAAGCTTCAGCCCGGGCAGCACCCGCGCCTTCGTAACGGCACGATACAGTATCCTTCTGGGGTTGGTCTTTGCGCTGGTCGCTCATGGAGCGACCAGATGCGGGCTTTGAAAGCAATTCTTCCAAAAGGGCATGTCCAATACTTGCGCACAACGCGTTCGCCCTTCACGACCCAGCTGATGCCACCCACGATTTCCTCACCACTCCTAACGCCAGCGCTCACGCCATTCGCGGACGCTGGTCTTGTCTTCGCTTGCCCACATCTACGTTTCCGGCATGGCCAGCCAGCCTTAGCACCGCAATTCACCTGTTGCTCTGCCTTTCCCCATTCACGGCCCGGGGGAGCATTCCGGTTGCGCATCGCTTCCAGTCCGCTTGCCCTCGTCGTGGGTGTGCGAAGGTTCTCTCCATATCGTTGGCTCGATCCACTTTCCTCGTCTAGTCTCCCGGGCCTGCGGCGCGCCACCGCTGTTGCTCGAGGGATGCCGTCTTCTGGACGCCTCAGGTTCCACTCAACCCATTGCTGTCAATCCACATTCCAGTTCGCCTGATAGTTGACGATCTCAATTCGCGTTAAAAATATTCGAATGCCCGCTCACGTTGCCGTTGAATATGGTATACGTCCAGATGGCGCAGTCCCTCGCCTTCTCAAATTATCGGAACGAACCTGGCTATGTTCGCTAAAACGATCAAAACCGTGCTCTTCTCTATTTGTTTTTCTGTACTCCCCTCGCCAGCGCAAATCTCTGATCCCGCGCGTTCTGCTCCCGGTTTAACGCAAAAAAACCATGCTGACGTTTGGTGGAAGCACGCCGTCATTTATGAAATCTATCCGCGAAGTTTTCAGGACACGAACGGAGACGGTATCGGCGACCTGAAAGGCGTCACTAAACGACTTGACTACCTCAAGTCGCTCGGAATCGACGCGATCTGGCTGACACCATTCTTTCCTTCGCCAAACGCAGATTTTGGCTACGACATTTCCGATTACACGAACGTCGCGCCAGAATACGGAACCCTCGCCAACTGGGATGAACTCGTGCGGCAAGCCAACAAGCGAGGAATTCGCGTGCTGGTGGATTTCGTCGTTAACCATTCCTCCGTTCAGCACCCGTGGTTCGAGGAATCACGGTCTTCCCGCACGAACCCAAAGCGCGACTGGTATGTGTGGCGAGACGGCGGTCCCGACGGTCAGCCTCCCACGCACTGGCTCTCCATCTTCGGTGGATATTCGTGGACTCTCGATCCCGTCACCAATCAGTGGTATTACCACATCTTCCTTCCGCAGCAGCCAGACCTGAACTGGGCGAATCCCGATTTGCGAAATGCCATGTTTGATGTGGCTCGATTTTGGTTGCGTCATGGCGCCAGCGGATTTCGCCTCGATGCCACACCGTATCTTTTTGAAGACCCGAATTTTCCCGACGATCCGCATCCGGAGTCGGGTGCTCCGGTTGCTTTGAAGCCCTACAACTCCGCGCGTCCTGAAAATCATGAACTGCTGCGTCAACTCCGAACCGTCCTAGATGGGTCTCCCGGAGATCCGGTTTTGCTCGGTGAATCCTCCACGTCGACAATCGAAGACCTGGCCGCCGTCTATGGCAAGAATCACGACGAAATCCAGTTGCCTATGGATTTTCTATTCGGGAACCTGACCACTCTCGACGCCTCCGTATTCAAGAAGCAGGTTGACGCTGCGCAACTGCAGCTAGGCGGGCAGACCCCCGTGTTTTTCTTCAGCAGTCATGACCATCCCCGCCAGTGGAGCACCTTCGGGGATGGCACGCACAACGATCAGATCGCCAAGCTCACCGCGGCTCTGACGCTCACGCAACGCGGCACCATTTTGCTTTACTACGGCGAAGAAATCGGAATGGGCACCATGCCAGCGTCTGAGTTGAACTCATTTCCGCTTGGTCCGAAACGCCCACGCGCTGACGCACGCGACGGCGAACGCACCCCAATGCAGTGGGACTCCGCAAAAGGTGCAGGCTTTACCGATGGTGCTTCATGGCTTCCCGTGGAATCCGGCGTGCGCCGGTATAACGTCAGGGCGGAAAAAGCCGATGCAAACTCCATCTACAACTGGTACGCCAAACTCTTGCAATTGAGGCATGACGATCCCATATTCCGCAATGGTGCCTACCTGCCATTGGAATCTGGCAACCCCAATGTTTTTGCCTTTGCTCGCACGATTGCCGGTACTCGCGGAGCGCTGATCGTGCTCAACACCAGCGACCAGGAACAGCAGATCACCATAATCGGTATGCCCAGCAAGTGGCCTAACTTTGATCGCGTTTTGTTATCGAGTCCCCTGGCCACTGTCCCCACCAATCCCAGCTTTCGCGTTTCTCCTTACGGCGTACTCATAGCCGGATTCGCTAGCACGCGCTGAGCCGGCGCCCGTTGCTTTTCCTGGTGTTCACGCAAGGACGGCCTTGCATCAGGAATACCGTCGATAACCAAACCGCTCGTCGGTGGTGTAGGCTAGATGCCGAGTACGCGAAAACTTGACATCGCTTCAGTTAGGCCTACAATGAACCGCAGAAATTTCCTCAGAAACGCGACTGCTGTTCCGTTGATCGCAGGCACGGCACCGTTTTCCTCTTTATCCTCGCCACCGCTGGATTCCTTGCAGAAAGCCACGACTTCGCAGACAGTCGTCCCCGTTTACGACCGCTATGAACTCACGCTAAACCGAGTGCTCCGCGGAACTTCACCGGCTTACACGGAAGAATTTCTCCTTGCCGACCTTCACCCAACCGCCAGTCGACGCTTTACTGAATATAGCGGCGATCTTTCCGGCCGCTACATCGGTGCGCTGGCCACCGCCGCGCGCGTTTATGGCAGCAACTTTGCCTCACTCGAGCACCTGATACCAAAAGTGATTGCACTCCAGAAGTCCGATGGTTATTTCGGCAGCACCTTTCATTACGACAAACCCACAGACAACGATCTTGCGCTTCTCTGGGGAAACGGTCGGCTTCTTGTCGGTCTACTGGAATATTACCGTTATAAGCGTAAACCCGCTGTGCTGGCAGCCTGCAAGCGACTCGGAGAGTTTCTATTGCGGATTGCTCCGCTGATGCTTTCCAAAGACATTCGTAATGAGTTTGGCTCGGCGCATTTTGCCTCCGGTTACATTTGTTGGACGCAACAGACAGAAGGCCTTGCCAACCTTTATACAGTCACTCACGACGAGCGCTACCGCCTGCTTGCGGAGCAGATTGCAGACCTTATCGAGAGGCGCCCTGGCGATCATGTGCACGGCTACCTCACCAGCCTACGCGGCGTCATGGATCTATATCACACGACGCAGGAAGCTCGACTGCTTCATCTCTGCGACCTCGCGTGGCGCGATGTGGTGGAGTCAGAGGACTTGCTCGTCACCGGAGGGGTGCCCGAGGGTTGGAGCCCCAACAAGCATCGCACGGAAGGCTGTGCGGAAGTCGACTGGTTACGCCTGAATCTTTCACTTTGGAAGGCCACCGCCAATCCGAAGTATTTGGCCGCGGCAGAACGAGTCGCATTCAACGAACTCGCACTCAATCAATTCGCCACCGGCGATTTTGGCCATCGCGTTCTTACCCCTACCGGGATTTCCGGTGACGGAGCAGCGCGCGCGTGGTGGTGTTGCACCTTACACGGCCTGCGCTACTTTCCGGATGTTCAGACCGCCGCGTTTCGACAGGAAGCAGGGGCGTTGTGCTACGACCTGCCAATCGACAGCGCCATTAATGATGATCGCACCTCATCCGCGCGGCTATCCGCCATCGCCACCTCATCCCTTGCCAACGACGGATCCGTCAGGATCACCATCACTTCCGCAGATGAAAATCCAGCATCTCTGCGAATCCGCAATCCAGACTGGTCACAAACTCTTGCGATCCGGCTCAACGGCAGGACGAGCCAGTTTCCAATAGAAAGGGAATACGTACGAGTTCATCGCCAGTGGCAATGCGGTGATCTTGTCGAAGTAAGCTATGTGATGTCGCTTCGCTCCAAAACAAGCGAGCAGAAACGAACGACTTTCTCCTATGGGCCCTGGTTGCTGGGTGCGCCCGCGTCTCACAACGCCGCATATTTCAACGAGTTGACAATCGAAAACAAACTCATCGTCGAGAAGAACCAGAAGGTGGAAGAAAATCCTATCGGTCCTTTCACCGTTCCAGTAGCGGCCAGGTCATTTGCCTGCATACCAGCCGAATTCCCCGAGCAACAAGAAACAGTCACCTTGCGGGCCGTCGCAGAACAGACCGGCGAACCAAGCACCTCATGGGAATTGCGCTTTCTCACGGACGCGAAAATTTAACGGGCGGTCGTTTCCCTTACGCTGGCGGTTTTTTCGATGGTTTGGCGCAACGCTCTTTCGGAAAGCATGCCCTGCAAGTACCCACGAACGGTCCCACTACTATCAATCACCACTAGAACCGGAAGGGCACTGATCCCATATGCTTCAAAGACCGCTTTTCCATCCGTCACAGACCGGAACGCCCGATTGTATTTGCGCATCCACTCGCCCAGGACACTCGAATCTTCATCCGTGATACCCAATATGACCGAGGAATCGTGCACTTCTCTCTGGAATTTTTCAAGCAATGGAGTCTCTACCTCACACGCCGTGCACCAAGTCGCCCAAAATGCCAACAAAACGGCGTGACCGCGCAATTCCGCCAGATGGACGGTCTCCCCAGTGCTGGTGGTCAATTTGAAATCCGGTGCGGGTTTGCCGACCAGTGGCGGTCGCGCATATGAATCTGTTCCCGTTGGAAACGGCCATGGTGACTTTGTGTTTTTCTTTAGCTTGTCGACCCGAACAACCCATCGCCGCAGCCCCTGCTCGATGACTTCATCAAATTCCACGCGTCGAACCAACCGTGTTTCTCCCTCTACCCAATATCTCACTGCTCCCGCAAAGCCATTGATCGCTTGGGTGTACGCGTCGTATCGGGCTTCAAGAACCGCACACCGCACATTTCGATCAGGAAAATGGAGAGTCTCTGGCGGAAGTTCCCGAACAGCAGTCACACCAATCTGCAAAGCACTGAAGGCTATCCACCACCCAGGAGAGGTCATAACACCCAATTTCTCAATTGCCTTAGTGCACTCCCGAGTGAGCTTTGACCCCGTAAAACGAATAGTAGTCGGCGGGAGATTGGGAATCCCGTCGGGAGATCCCACCGCTCCCTGTCCGCCAATTACTTGGAACTGAAATTCGATTGTGCAATTCGAGTCAGGGAGAGAAGTAGCTTGAAGACCCTCGAATTCAAAGCTCGGCATGGATTCGTATTCCTCAGAAACCGCCTGAAGCAGAGCCACCCCGCTTTCCGCTGGCAGTGGTCTTGCAGCTAGCGCTTGACTGGCAAACAGTGCGGCCAACCATACCAGCTTCACGCCGATGTACCGGAATTTCATATGGCGAAAGTGTAGCTGAAATACTTCAGCACGGCGACGCACTCTTGCGCGAACTCGCAAACTCCATTACGCTAAAAATGTTGCCCGCGGTGGCACCCACCTCCCCGCAATCAGCTGTTCAAATCGCAGTCCAGTTTCTTCTGGCGAAGGAATACGTATGACGTACAAATATGCATGGGCGAGACTTGGCATGACGGTGTTGCTCTGTTTGCCTCTGGCCGCCTGTAAGGACACAAAAACTTTACAGGAGAACGAGCAGTTGAAGGCCCATGTGGCGGAACTTCAGAAAGAAAATGGCCAAGTGGGAAACGATCTTGAAGCCATGACTGCGGCCCGCGACGAGTTGCAGAAAGAAAATGACGCGCTTAAAGCGCAGCTGGCTTCCCTGAAGAAGAAACACTCCGGTACCAAAACCAGCAGCAAGAAGCATCATAAGAAGTAGGAGCACTGTGAAATTCGGCAGCGGAAGGTACGCGAGTTGCTGGCTAATTTTAACGTTAAGAAAGAGAGGCTTGTAACATGAAATCGTTTGAAGTGAACTTTCGCTATCAGGATCGCAAAGACGGAGTAGCCGCATCGACGATCAAGGTCGATGCTTCGAGTCTACCGGGCGCGGTCGGCAAAGCCGTCCGTGAATTCGTCAAAGGCTTGGACCGCAAGCAGCGTTTCGATATGAACAAGAGCGGACTTGAGATTACCGCGAAGCCCATCGATGCATCATCGACGGCAGCAGCAGGAAAAACCGCAGACGCCGCTGCCAGCTGAGTCGCAAGCAGCAGCGCGTACGGGTTCATCCTGCGGGTACGCATCCTTTGGACTTTGGTTTTCCTGAGGGTGCGGGTTTCGGTATTCAATACAGGCCAGCCGAGACTCGTCTAGCCGGCCACACTCATCTCGAAAATCGGCGCACGGTCAACGAGGTCGGGAGACCAACACAGAATATGTGGATGACGATGCCGATGATCATCATCTGCAGTGAAAACGGCCGTTTGGCTGCCGCAGAGAGCGGCAACACAATCTGTTGCATGAAGAAATAAACCATCACCCCATACAAAACTCCACAAACGATTGCTTGCTCGATCAGAAAACCTATACCCCGGCTGGCCAAGACGTAAACACCCGCCGCCCCGAAGGCGATGAGGAAATGACAGAACAGGCCTAGTAAGGCTGTTGCAGTTCCGCCGGAGAATGCACTCGGCCCCAACAATCCGCTGGCAACTCCTTGCAGCAGGCGCATCGGCTTCAACCCCCAATATCCGTACACCAGAAGAGCGGCAGTAATGTCGAGGGTCCCGCACGCAAACCCTCCCCACAACCATGCAAGCATCGGGTTCGGATTACTGAACAAAGCGTCCTCCTCCATTGCATTTGCAGCGGGGCTCTCCCAGCTTAGAGGATTGCCCCGTTCCGACGGCGGCATTTTCCAATCCACACCTTTGAGAGAAACGCCCGTTCCCGTGTTATAACTCGGAACACTCGAGACGCTCCATGATCGCATGAAGGATAACAGATGACTCGCGCTATGAAATACTTCGTTCTATTCGTTCTTTTGTATTCTGTATTCGCGGTCTACGGCTCTGCACAGAGTTCCAGTGCGAATCCTGTCTCCGCATTGACCGTTGGCAATCCCCAGAATGCGCCGCAGACACTTGACATAAACGCTGCCGTTGAAACCTATCTGGCCAAGATGCCTCCTGCCCAGCGCGGCCGCTCCAACGCCTATTTTGAAGGCAGTTACTGGATGCTCTTGTGGGATTTTCTCTCAACCGTAACTGTAATGTGGCTCCTGCTCCGGTTCGGATGGTCGATACGCATGCGCGATTTTGCAGAACGAAGCACACCCGTTCGCTCTCTGCAAACCGCGCTCTACTGGTTGCAATTCGTTATTGTGGTGTACGTACTCACTTTTCCTCTGACTGTTTACGAAAGTTATTTCCGCGAACACAATTACGGGCTTTTAAATCAGACCTTCGGCCCCTGGTTGCGCGACCAGATGGTGATGCTGATTGTCAGTGTCATCCTTGGCGGCATGCTAATAATTCCGCTCTTTTGGCTGGTTCGGCGGCTTGGTAAAAACTGGTGGGTTTGGGGAGCCGTTGTCAGTATCGCCTTTCTCATTCTCGTCAGCCTGATTGCCCCGGTTTACATCTTTCCCCTATTCAACAAGTACACGAAGTTGCAAGACGCGCGCATCAAAGACCCGATCCTCAGCATGGCGCGCGCGAATGGAATCTCCGCAACGGACGTCTACGAGAACGACGCTTCCCGTCAATCCAACCGTGTGAGCGCCAACGTCAGCGGCTTTGCCGGTACGCTCCGAATTACGCTGAATGACAATCTCCTGAATCGATGCACCTTGCCCGAAATTGAGACCACCATGGGCCACGAAATCGGCCACTACGTCTTGAACCACGCCTATAAGGGCTTGGTCCTCTATGGCGTCATCGTCGTGCTTATGTTCGCTTTCCTCGGCAAATGGATCAACTTCGGTCTAGCCCGCTCCAGAGACAACTGGGGTATCCGAGGCGTTTCCGATGCAGCCGTGTTGCCTCTGGCGGTTATTGGTCTGTCCATTTTCCTGTTCGTGATGACTCCGGTGACCAATACCATTTCTCGCACTATGGAATTTGAAGCCGACATGTATGGCCTGAACTCTGCGCGTCAACCAGATGGCGAGGCCAACATCGACATGATGCTCGGCGAATATCGCAAGCTCGATCCGGCGCTCATGGAAGAAATCATCTTCTTCGATCATCCGAGCGGGCGCACTCGGATCACCGCTGCCATGCGCTGGAAGGCTGAGCACCCGGAGACCGCGTCCCCCGAAGAAATGGCTAGGCCGTTGTTTGACAAACACTAACCAGCTACTTCGACTGAATCTGCACTTTACGCTTGCGGAGCGAATCATAATTCGGCGCGTTCCCAGGCAGCGCAGGCACCAGCATTGCTGCAAAGCGGGCCCCCAGCATCGGAAGAAGCATCGTGACATTTCCGGTCATTTCCGTTGCCAGAACAATTCCGGTAAGCGGTGCGCGCACCACTCCGCAAAAGAACGCAGCCATCCCGACGATCGCGAATGCCTCTGGCTGAATACTTGTAATCGGAAGCAGGGGCCTGCAATTCACTCCAAAGTACAAACCAAGTTGCGCGCCCGGAACGAGCATCGGCGCGATCAAACTGCCGGGCCTCTCGGAAGCGTAGGAGATTGCTCCCCGTGCAAGCCGAATTAGAAACAAGAGCGGAATGAACGCGATGGTTCCTGCGCCGAGCAACGCGCGTTGTGTGAGGCCCTCCCCGCCTCCCACTATATCCGGCGTGCTCCAGGCCAACCTGCCCACAGCGGTGCCTATCAGTGCCTTGCTTCTGTTGGCTCAGATCAGCGACCAACCATAGAGTGTCAGTGCCAGAAACAGGGTCACTGCGCCAAGACTGATGAGGGAAAGCACCTTCCCACTTCCAAGTAGGCAGTCGCGCGTCTCGGCCTTGATACACAGAACAACCGCTACCAGCAGCACCCCGCCCCAGGAAATTGCACACGGCAAACCGGGATATTGCGAGATTGCTGCAAGCGTCTTCACCGAAGGCTGACTCGCGGGGACCCACCAGGGAAGGATGGGTGCAAAGCCTGTCGCGAGCACAAATGCAAGGATCTTTCGGCTGGCCCACCTCTTGATCTTTGGAACGGGTTTTGCCCTGCGAATCTTGCGCCACACGAAGTACTCCCAAAGCAACAACGCGACTGCCAGCGGTATCCATCCATAGTGTGAGCTTTCCCGGTCGACCCACAGCCATCCTCGAAAAAATAGAACGGCCGGGTGCAGCGTACATAGTCTCGGGAGAAGGAACAGGCCGGCAACCGAATTTGCAATCACTGCAAGGAACAGTAAAGCCAGACTGATAAATTGGACCCATTCGTAGGACGGCGTCCGGCGGCAGCGTGTGCAAACACGCCGTTCAGGGAATATTTTCAATCCGCAATATTCGCAATACACGGCGACCCCACTTCGTTTCTGAGTGACGAGACCGCCCAAGAGGACAAAGCCTATCCCAAGGCTGCTTTGCAGCCTACTGGTCCGATGATCAGGATGCCGGACTCGAAAGGACAATGATCGATGGGCGGGTGACCGCCTCGTTGACAGTAGGCCCCGTCTTCGCGGGTACGTTGCTTCGGATTCGGGTACTCGCGCAGCTCTGCGTAGAAATGGAATTGACACAACAGCGGAGATTATCGGGCGGGCGAGTTCGACGAAGTCTTGATATATCGACTGGCCCAGCTCAAAAATGTGGGCCAGTTTGGCCCCGTTGTGTGCCCCCCGGCGTGCTGGCGAAACGCAAGCTCTCCGCTGACGAGCGCGGTTTCCATCGGTGGGAATTTCGTGGTCCCCAGATCTTGCTTACCCAGCAACTCATACACGGGCCCAGCGGCGACTTCGGCGACAAACATTCCTCTCGCGTCCACCCAGCCGCCTTCCACTTCCGGCGAGCCGGAGCTGATGAACACTGGTCGAGGGCCACACAGCGCGAGCAGGTCATCCGCATCAACCGGCAGATCGTTGGGTGTGAGCGGGCCCGCATATTTCAGAAAATTTCCGGCCATCCAGTGGTACTCACCCGTTCCTGCCAGATTTTCCACCTGCTCGCCAAAGGTGCGGTGCAGGAGTTTTGCTCCTCCTGCGCCTGAAGATCCGACAAACGCGATGGCGAAACGCGGATCGTCGGCCATGGTGAGCAGCGCCGCCTTTCCGTAACGAGAAAGCCCTTCAATGCCAACCTGTTTTGCATCGACGGATTTGTCGGTTTCAAAATAATCCAGCGCGCGGCTAGCTCCCCACGACCATGCGCGCAGCGCTCCCCAATCGTCCAGTCTGCGTGGCTGCCCTTTGTTGACGAGACCGATAATCCCTTCGGTAAGGCCCGCGCCGTTGTCGGCTTGATAGCTGGTGGGAACCAGGATCGCGTACCCCCATCCCTTAGCCAGAACCTGTTGCTGCCAGGGAATGCCGCTGCCAACCATCGCGGCCCACTGCGACTCGGTCATGCGTTTTTTGAGAGTTGCCAGGAATTGCGGATCGAAGGAAAACTCCATGATCACCGGCACAGGACCCAATGCGTTTGCAGGAACGGTAAGCGTAAGATCCACGTTCACTGCAAGGAGTGGGTAGGAAGAATTGTCGACGTGCCCCAAGAGCTTCTTTGTGACGGCAGGAATGTCACCAACCGTTTCCTTCGATACGCGGCTTACTTCCCAATTAACTTTCGGAGTGTTTGGCGGAACCCGTCCGTAAATTTCCCGACCGAAGTACTCCACAATTTCCGGGCGGCGCTTGTCCCACCAGATTTTGGGGTTGGTAACTCTCTTGCCGTCGTTCAGGATGAGCGGATCGGGGATAGTTTTATAGGTGATGGCTTTGCTTTCGTCGTAATTGGCGGAGTTTGGAGAGCTCGGATCACCGTCTGGTCCAGCTCGAAGCGAACGGATGTGCAACAGATCGAGCGTGCGCTGGTGATCCTGCTCGGCAGTCAAATGCAGGACGGGAGGGGGATCATGATCCGGGTGCGATGTCTGAGCAAAAACTTCCAGGGAAACAAGAAGGACGCATCCAGCCGGGAGAGAGCCAACGATCCTACTCACTCGGCCTCGAATTCTCAAGAATTCCTCCTCGCTTGCGTGCGCGGTCAATTCAGCTTTGAAAATTGAATTCCGCACTCCATCCAGAGGCAAGATTATCACCGAATCAATGCAAAAACGCTTGGCAAGCGCATCCCGCTAGCGCGCAGAATTGGGATCAAAC
This sequence comes from Candidatus Acidiferrales bacterium, assembly GCA_963741165.1. GTDB lineage: Bacteria > Acidobacteriota > Terriglobia > Acidiferrales > UBA7541 > Acidiferrum. Next base: position 870,335 of record CAVUHB010000013.1, read on the forward strand.
TGCCCTCCTGATCTGGTTGACTTGAGCCGCAGGAGACGGTATTTTCACTGGACCCAGCCAGGCGCCGACGGTCCCAAAGGTCTCTCCCCGATGCAATCGCAAGTGTTCACAGAACTACTGGTCCGATGGAAGAAGGGTGATCAGGATGCCCTAAAGGCACTGATTCCAATCGTATACAAGGAACTCCACGATTTGGCGCATCGCTACCTGCAACGCGAACGAAGCAACCACACCTTGCGGAGCACTGCCCTGGTCCATGAAGCTTATCTGCGACTGGCCAATCAGGGGCCTGCAGACACGGAAAACCACGCGCACTTTGTGGGGATTGCTGCGCGCCTGATGCGACAAATTCTGGTGGACTATGCGCGAACGCGTAAAGCGGCAAAGCGCGGCCCGGATTGCAAAGTGCAATTGGAAGAAGCTCTGGCGCTACCAAAAGCGAAAAGCGCGGACGTAATTGCACTCGACGACGCTCTGACGGATTTGGCGCGAATGGACGAACAACAAAGCCGTATCGTGGAGTTGCGATTTTTCGGTGGTTTGACCACGGAAGAAACTGCGCAGGTTCTCGGCGTTTCCACATCAACGGTGAAGCGCGATTGGAATGTAGCCAAGGCGTGGTTGACGCGAGAGATGACGCGAGCTGGCGATGAACAAACCCGAACACTGGGATAGGATCAAGGAAATTGTCGGAGAGGCTCTGGAGCGTGCGCCGAGCGAGCGGGCCGCGTACCTTGCTGTGGCCTGTTCCGGGGACGCATCGATTCGCGACCAGGTAGAGTCTCTCCTTTCAGCGCACGCGAAGGCCGGCGACCTTTCGCAATCCGCTTTGATCGGCGAGTTGCTGGATACTCCATCCGAATCCCATTTCGTCGGCCCCTATCGGCTGTTCCGCAAATTGGGGGAAGGGGGCATGGGCCAGGTGTGGCTCGCCGAGCAGACTTCCCCCGTAAACCGGAAAGTTGCATTGAAATTGATTCGAGTCGGCATGTTGCATTCTGTTGTGCTGCAACGATTTCAATCGGAACGTCAGGCTCTGGCCATCATGGCGCATCCGGCGATTGCCAAAGTATTGGATGCAGGCGCTACTGCCAGCGGGCAACCATACTTTGTAATGGAGTATGTGGATGGACCGCCAATCACGGAATACTGCGATCAGAAAAAGCTTTCCATCCGGGATCGTCTGCGACTGTTCATTCAGGTGTGCGAGGGAATTCAGCATGCCCATCAAAAAGCGATCATTCATCGCGACATAAAGCCCGCCAATATTCTAGTGATCGAGGTAGACGGAAACCCGCGACCCCAGATTATCGACTTCGGACTGGCAAAAACTGTCGCCCCCCCTCTCGAGGGAGAGACTTTGTTCACGCAAGCGGGAGCGTTCTTGGGTACGCCCGGCTATACAAGTCCGGAACAGACAGATCCGGCGGTCGCAGATATTGATACACGTGCGGACGTATATTCCCTGGGCGTGGTGCTGTACGAATTGTTAACCGGGGCCCTCCCGTTCGATGCCCAGCAATTGAAAAAACAGCCGCTCGAGAAAGTCTTGCAGGTATTGCGCGAGGAAGAACCACCTTCACCGAGTACCAAGGTGAGTACGGACGGGAAAAATTCCGAGGCGCAAGCGGAATTGCGGGGGGTCGATCAGCAAGAACTCGTAAGTTTGCTTCGCGGTGATCTCGACTGGATAACGATGAAAGCACTCGAGCGCGACCGAGAGAGAAGATACGGATCTCCGCACGAGCTGGCCCTTGATCTCGAGAGATACCTGGAAAATCGGACGGTGTATGCGCGGCCGGCCAGCGCCGGATATCGTTTACGCAAATACATCCAACGTCATCGAGTGGCCGTCGCGGTGGCCTGTGGAGCGCTGGTGTTGCTGATTGCATTCGTGGTGATGCAGGGTATACAGATTCGGCGTATCACGCGGGAACGGGATCGAGCCAATCGCATCACCGATTTCATGACCAGCATGTTCAAAGTGTCTGATCCCAGCGAAGCGCGGGGCAATAGCGTGACGGCGCGAGAGATCTTAGACAAGTCCTCGAAGGAAATTGAGACCGGTTTGTCCCATGATCCGGAACTGCAATCGCAATTGATGGCCACCATGGGGCAGGTGTATGCCACGTTGGGTTTGATTCCGCAAGGAAGATCGATGCTGGAAAAAGCCGTGGAAATCGGCCGCCGGACCGAACGAACTCCGAGCCGCTCGACGCTTCATGCTATGGGGGTCCTAGGTTTTGCGCTACTGCGCGACGGCAAATACGCGGACGCTGAAAAAGTACTGCGCGAGGCGGTCGACGGGGACCGGCGCGTGCTAGGCGCAGACAACCTCGAAACCTTGACCGCCACCCGTTATCTGGCATATACGCTGGATGTCCAAGGCAAATCCACGGAAGCCGACAAAATGCAGCGCGAATCGCTACAGATCGCGAAGCGAGCGCTGGGGCCTGAGCATTGGGAAACTTTGCTTTCGATGAATGTGATGGCCAATATTCTGGATGACGAACGAAAACTACCGGAGGCGGAAGAACTTTATCGCCAGACGCTGTCCATCCAGCAAAGGACCCTGGGTACCGATCATCCGGATACGTTGACGACAGCTTCCAATCTAGCAGCGGTGATGCAGGAACAAGGACGACTCGAAGAGGCGGAGAAGCTGGAGCGGGAAACGTTAGCGACCCGGCTTCGCGTGCTTGGACCGGACCATCCGGATTCGATGGCCACGAAGCTGAATCTCGGCAACACCCTGGATTCCGAAGGTCGCTACCCCGAAGCGGAGAAGTTGTACCTGGAGACCATTGCGGTGCAAACGCGCGTGTTGGGCGCGGAAAGCCCCGATACCTTGATGACCACCAGCAATCTGGGCAATACGCTTCGAAGAGAAGGACGATATGCCGAAGCGGAAAAATTACAGCGCCAGACGCTGGAGATTAAGCGTCGGGTTATAGGAGCGGATAATCCCGAGACGAAGAAAGCCGCCGGAGAGCTGGCTGCGACCCTCAGTAGCAGCGGAAAATACGAAGAAGCAAAGAAATATTACAGCGCACGAATGGAAGAGCTGGCGAAAAGCGGAAATACCGGCGATCTGGAAAATGGCTGGTACGATTTTGCCTGCGGCGCCGCTTTGGCGGGACAAAAAGACGAAGCCCTGGAATACCTCAGGCAGGCCATCGAACACGGATACACGGACTTCGCCCACATTAGGATTGATGATGACCTAAAATCCCTGCGGGGTGATTCGCGATTTGAGAATCTGCTGCACGATGCGGAAACCCGGGCCGCCTCCAATGCCAATGGACCGGCTGCGCATTAAAGAGCGCGAAGCGGACCGTCAGTGCTTGGCACGAGGATCGTTTGGCAAATCCATGAATTCCTCGAGGATTTGCGGAGCATTCAAAACCTGTAATTCTTCCTGATCACCGGTAGTTTCGCCGTCGTTGAGTTTCTTCTGGGCCCGTCGTTCCAGTTTTAATTTTTGTTTCTCCTGGCGCTTCATTTCTTTTTGGCGCTTTTGAAAAGTCGTTGGCATAAAAGCCTCCTTTGAATTGGATTGCCGCGATGAGCAGCGGCGGGCTACCAGGCAGTGCTACCAGCGAGGTTCGCGAGGTTGCCGCGCCGCTTCGCTGTAATCTTCATTCGAGAAACCGCCGCGGCCTTTCCCTCGGCCACCATTACCGCCACCGCCGCCGTTGTTACGGCCGCCGCCAGGTCCGCTGAAGCGGGGACCGCCAGCTTCCTTGGGGCGTGCTTCGTTTACTTTGATGTTGCGGCCCCCAAGGGATTTTCCATCAAGCGCGGCGACCGCCTTGGTGGCTTCCTCGTCGTTCGGCATTTCAACGAAGGCGAAACCGCGCGCACGTCCAGTTTCGCGATCCATGACCACGCGAATACGAGTGATCTGGCCGAAGGGTTTAAAGAGTTCGGTGAGTTCGCTCTCTGTGGTTTGAAAACTCATGTTGCCAACAAATAGATTCTTCATACTGCCTCTCTTTGACGAACTCTTCCGATACAAACCATTACAGCAAAACTAAATTACATCGATCCTTCCAGGAAAATGCGGAAGCGGCGCGAACGCGAAGGGTGGCGCAGCTTGCGAAGTGCTTTCGCTTCGATCTGACGAATGCGTTCGCGGGTAACGGCGAAAGTCTGGCCAACTTCTTCCAGGGTGTGCTCGCTGCCATCATCCAAGCCGAAGCGCATTTTGATGATGCGCTCTTCCCGAGGAGTCAACGTGCGCAACATGGAGGCAATCTGTTCTTTGAGATTGAGATTGATGACCGCTTCGGAGGGCGGTACGACAGTTTTGTCTTCGATGAAATCGCCGAGGTGCGTTTCTTCCTCTTCCCCGATGGGCGTTTCAAAGGATACGGGTTGTTGCGCAATTTTCTTAGCTTTGCGCACGAGGTCGACAGAAATATCCATGCGTTTAGCAATTTCGTCGGCGGTCGGTTCGCGACCGAGTTCTTGAACCATCTGGCGACTGGTGCGTACCTGCTTGTTGATGGTTTCAATCATGTGGACGGGCACGCGAATGGTGCGTGCTTGGTCGGCAATCGCGCGGGTGATCGCCTGACGAATCCACCAGGTGGCGTAGGTGGAGAATTTGTAGCCGCGACGCCACTCGAATTTATCGGCGCCCCGCATGAGGCCGATGTTGCCTTCTTGAATCAAGTCAAGGAACTGCAATCCACGGTTTGTATATTTCTTGGCGATGGAAACGACCAGGCGAAGATTTGCTTCGGTAAGTTCGCGCTTGGCCTGCTCGGCGTCGGCTTCACCGCGAAGAATTACAGTGAGGGTGCGCTTCAAGCTTGCGGAAGTGACTTCGTTCGATTCTTCCAGTTGCGTGCGCTGCAATTTGCGAGCGCGAAGATCCTTGCGCGCCGCGGCAGCAGTTTCGCCACGAGCAGTAACAGTGCGCCGTTCGAGCGCGATAATTTCCTTGTCGAGGGCATGCAGGCGCTCGACAGTGTGGCGCATAATTTCGATCAACCGCTTTTTTTCGCGTTCGTTGAATTCGATGGTACGGACCAGGCGGGACATTTCGACGCGCGTCCGAGATAGCTTGTAACGAGCTCGGAGATAAATGCGTTTGTTCGCGCGCGGCATTTCCGCAAGATGAGAAGCCTGTTTCAGCCCGATGGCGTAGAGAGCTTCAATTTTGTCGATGATGCGAAGCGTCTGCTTGGTTTTTTCCGCGATCTTGTCTTCCGTCAACTCTTCATCATCGAAATGAATGATTTTCTTGATGGCCTGGTCGCCGCTGCGCAGTTCGACGGCAACGGAAAACAGCTCCTTGAGAACCAGAGGGGAGCGGGAAATGGCTTTCAGCACGCGAAGATGGCCGCGTTCGATGCGCTTGGCGATGGCGACTTCGTGCTCACGAGTGAGGAGAGGGACGATACCCATTTCGCGCAAGTAGACGCGAACCGGATCATTTGTTTTTTCGGCGGGCCGGGGTAGATGTTCAACTTCCGCTTCTTCACCGTGGGTTGGCTCAATACGAACGTCGGCTTCGCTCGGTTCGACGATTTCCAGTGCGGCGCGGCCAGTTTCTGCAGCGGCAAGGTCTTCGTAAATGTCGATGCCATCGCGCTGGATGGCGGAAAAGGCACTCTCGATTTCCTCGGGAGTGTGTTCTTCGACGGGGAGTAAATCGTTGACTTCGTCGATCAGCAAATAACCGCGTTCCTTACCGAGAGTAAGAAGGGAACGGAACTGATCATCTTTTTCCTGAAGCAGAAGTGACAAATTTTCCCCCGCAATCTACCAGCGGAATTCACGCACAATTCCAAACCGACGTTCATACGCCAAGAAAACACCTGGACGCTTTGCTCAAGAGGCGAGAGATGTTTTACCGAAAACTACAGCGGTGTATCCGAACAGAAAGATCTGAATGGAATGCCCTGGTTATTGCCCCACCTTTACCATTGTACACCAGGCGGGCGTTTTTTGAGCTTCGCCGGATGAAAGAAAAAAGTGAGAGAAGCCAGTGAAGCTGTTCATTTGGTAACAATGTGGCTGCCGACAAGTTAGATTCACCACCGGCAGTCTGGAGTTGCTAGAATCTGGCGCCGAAGCCGAGTACAGAGAGCCAGAGTCCGCGAGGGCTAAAGTCCAGTTTCTCAGTTCTTTAATGTCGGCGCTGGAGGTCCATCCCCCCCAATAAACAAAGACAAAGGAGACCGTCTATGGGCCGGCCACTATATAGGCAAGGGGGCCCGATTGCCGGAAGTCGGCTGCGGCCAAACATAAACTTCAAGCCCGGGCGTTAGCCTTCCAGCTGAGCTTGGAGGACTTCGCCAGGGAGCTGGACCATTCTTTGGGCGCGCTCGGCGTTTTTGGCTGCGGAATGCTCGGCGCTGATGTAGCCGCGGCCCTTGTGCTGGGTCGATGGGTGTCTATCCGTTGCAGGAGAAGTGTGCTGGTCCGGCACGTGATTGGTACCGTCTGGGCGCATTCTCTCGATTCTGATGCCGAGAGTGCGCTCGAGTTGGAACAATTCAGTACGTTGTTCTTTCACGAAGAGCGTGGAAGCGGAGCCGTGCCCACCGGCGCGACCGGTACGGCCAACACGATGGATGAAGCTTTCTGCCACTTCGGGCAGGTCGTAATTGATGACGTGAGCGATGTTTTCGACGTGAATTCCGCGGGAAGCGACGTCGGTGGCAACCAGTACGCGGAAACGCCCTTGTTGGAAAGCGGTAAGGGCCGTGGTGCGCTGCGATTGCGAGCGATCGCCGTGAATCATTGTGGCCGGGATTCCCTGACGAATCAGGTTCTTGGTTATGCGCTCTGTTCCGCGCTTGGTGCGAGAGAAAACGAGAGTGCGGCCGGTTTCCTTAGTGAGTAAGCGGTGGAGCATGTCTGCTTTACCGTCGACAGTGACTTCATAAGCCTGTAAACGGATGTTTTCGGCCGGTTTAAGAGTGGAACCGAAGGAAAGGCGGACGGCGTTGCGGGTGTAGTCCTTCACGAGGTTGGCGACAGAGCCTTCCATGGTGGCGGAGAAGCATAAGGTTTGGCGATCCTTGGGGATCATTTGAGCAATCTTGCGGATTGCTGGCAGAAAACCCATGTCGAGCATGCGGTCGGCTTCGTCAAGGACGAGGGTCTGTACGGTACTGAGATTAATATGTTTGCGATCGATGAAATCCTGAAGACGGCCAGGAGTAGCAACGACCATGCGAGCACCCTTGCGGATGGCATTTATCTGACCGCCTTCAGCCAAACCGCCGACGACTAGAGCTGCAGGAGAGAGCTGCTTGCCACGTAGGGCATTGTATTGATCGAGCACCTGCATGGCGAGTTCCCGTGTGGGAACGAGCACCAGGGCCTGAACAGTGTTGGTCTTCTGTTTCAACAGCTTTTCGAGAATGGGGACCAGAAACGCCAGGGTCTTGCCGGTTCCAGTTTGCGCTGTAGCAAGCACATCCTTGCCTTCAAGGGCTTGTGGGATGGCCGCAGCTTGCACCGGCGTAGGTTTCGAGAAACCGCCCGACGAGAGCCGCTCCTTTATGTAAGGAGAAATCGGTAATTCTGAGAAATTTTGCATTTTGCTTTCTTGCTGGTGCAGTTGCTGCCTAGACACACACGAAGTGTGCGAGAGCGTGGCGACATGCTAAGCCAGACTTAGTATTTAGATTACGCGTAAAACTTACGGAGGGAACTGATGGCGGGTATTCTCGTTTTATAGCAGAGGGACCGCACAACACAACCGCGGGATTAAGCGCAAAGGAAGTATACCACAGATTGGCGGGAGCGTGCAGGTGGGTTCGATTGCAACGTTACCGGTGCCCTGAGAATCAGCAAGCGGGATTTGAATGGGGTCGGCTGTTTGGTGGCTGGATTACTCTGCGGCCAGGGAATTTGGACAGCTAGATCAATCGATTAGAGGAACAACGTCAATCCTGCGGTAATGAGGAGTGCCAATGCCCACAGCAAATCCATGTTGAGCCAAGCCTTTCGCAGCAGGGAAAGGCCAAACCATTTGTAAACAACCCAGGCGATTGTTCCTGTCAAACTCAGATACCCGAAGGTGTGAATTGTAATTGCGAATAATTGCGAGCCCAGGCCGGGGAGCGCCATCGCGTGCGTTTCATGACCGGTGTCGGTTGAGGCCATACCGAGGAGAACCGGCAAGAGCATGAATCCAGCGCCATGTGCGGAAGCCATGAGAAATGACCAGATTGTAAGATCGCGGAATCCGACTTGCATACCTCCCCAACGCAGGTGACTTTTTCCGATGATGGGGTAGAGACCGAAAGCTACCAGAAGGACCACGACACAAATTTTCATGATGTGAAGAGGGAGGACCGCGCCGGCGATCACAGCTAGCAGTATGACGAGACTGATAGCCAGCACGTGACCGAAGGCAATGGGGACAAGGGATTGCCAAACGGCACGGCTGCTTTGTTTTTGCAGGCCTAAGGCAACGGCGAAAAGCCATCCCATGGCCGGATTGATTCCGTGATACGCGCCGAGAAGAAAAAAAGCGGCCCAAGCCCACCGAGGTGCGTGATTCATGAATAACAGTACGAATCGGAAGAAGCGTCTCCGCCTTCAAGGTGAACCTGGTGGCTGCGAAGTTCGTTGAACTCCAGGAAGAAGTTTTTGTCGACGGTCATACCGCCTTGCGGATTGGCATCGAACTTGACCATCCAGCTGCGAATTCCGTCGGGGTAAAACTGCTCGTCCCAGGAAGCGTAGAGTGAGTTGGTGAAATAAAGGCGCTTTCCATCCCGGCTGAGTTCGACCATCTGCGGGCCACCGTTGAGCGGTGTCTGAGGAGCGCGGGGGTGCGCGGCGCGGCGGACGATTCCACCGAGATGGATGGAACCAACGAGTTTAGGGTGGAATGGATCGGAAACATCGTATTGCTGAAACTCACCGGTTCCCCAGCAAGAGACGTAGAGGAACTTATCGTCAAGCGATAAGTTGATGTCCGAGACCAAAGGCGGTACGGCTTTGAAGCCCTTGAGCATGGGCGGAAGTTTGTCTGGATCGGCGGGCTCAGCGGGAATCTCGATTACTTTTGTAATGGCCCAGGAGCCTTTGTCTCGATACCAGAGCCAGATAGAAGCAGATAGATCTTTCAGCGAAACAACTACACCGGCAAATCCGTAGGCCTTAGCGGGATCGTGCGTGGGCCGAAGCTCGAGGACCATTTGTTGTTCAGCACCGAGCTCCAAGGATTGCAGGTGGCGACGCTTTCGGAGATCCCAGATATGCAAGCAGTGGCCATACCCTCCTTTCAAAAGAATTTCTGGATTGAGGCCGTTCTCGACCATGTTGGGAGTGCCCCACTCGCTGGAGATGAGAGTGTCGTGCCCGAGATGCCACCAGAAGTCATAGCCAAGATATTGCGAACCGCGGTCGAATTCCCATTTTCCGAGAACCTCGAAGCTTTCCGGGTCGAGGATGAATATGCCGGCTGGTCCATCCCCGTTCGGAGCGCCAAGTGCGCTGACGAAAATTCCGGTTGGACCACAGTGAACGGTGTGTGGGCGGCTGTAGCCAGTGCGCGCGGCGATTGTCTCTGGCTCGATTACCTTGATGATCTTCGGTTTGCGCGGATCGGGCTTCGTGTCAATGATGTGAATTCTGGAGGAACGGATGCCCGGGACGACAAGATAACGGCGTTCCGTGTGAGGGTGGGGCGCATAGGGGCAGAGACACGAGCTGCAGGCGTTCCAGCCAAAGTGATGCAATTCGTCTCCCGCGTTGGGCATGTCCACCTGGCCGACTAGCTTGCCGTAGGCGGAAGAAGCCGGATCGACGTCCACCACGCCGAGCGCATCAGGGCGGCCGGTATGGCGTGGATTCAGCAACGCCACATAGGCAAGTTTTTCTGGTGGTGCTTGCATTGCCATCTTCGCGGAAGGATAGAAACTAGGGTCTGGTCGCCAAAGATCCATGCTGATTCTCCTTTCGAAATAAGCCGCCTAAATAAAATGGTCTCCTAAGCAGGCTTCCTGATGAGCGAGCCAAATAAAAAACCCAGCCGCCTCTTTCGGGCAACCCTGAGCTTCAGCGGGCCGCGTGCATAGCCTATTAAGCAGCGTCGAGAGAACGACAACGGGCATTCGCAGAAGCAAAAACCATGGGTATCAAACTACCCGCAAGCTCAATGTGGGTCAACCAATTGTTCCAATTGTTCACAAGCAAGAGTTTAGAACAATACTCCTGCGAACCATCCATGGCGGACATTTCAATATGGCAGAAAACAGGACATTTCTAGTTTGCGTTGATACCAATTGTTTAGCACGTGACGGAACGCCCCACCAGTCATAAACAAACATCTCGAATTTACGCTGTTGCCAGATTCCGGGATTATGGCGAGCGGCAGGAGGCCAGTCCCTGAGAGCTTCCGGAACGCTAAAAAGAGACATGTTCGATATAGGACAGTATAAGATAATGAGTCTCTCTACAATGCCGCAAGAGCTGTGGCTGAGGATATCGAGCGGCTTGGAATACACCACTTTCCGCCCCTGGAAGCCAGCAAGCTTTACTGTGATTACTCAAAGATCTCCGTGAGTTTTACGGAAGATTAATGCGGACGCCGGAGAAGTCTCATGAAACCAGCACGTTATGCTTTCAATACAATTGCTCTGCTTCTGGTTGTGTCTTCACTTGGCTTGCCGGTTACCTGGGGGGCCGAAAAGAAGTCTGCCACCGACAAGACGAAACCTGCGCAGACCCTAAACTACGCACGGCCCACGGATCCCGCGCTGTACGTGGGCGCGGAAGCCTGTAAGACCTGCCACGAAGAAATCTACGTGAATTTTGCGACGACGCCCCATGTCGCCACAACGATGGAGGGGAGGATCGACGCCCACAAGGGTCCCGAATGGCATGGCTGCGAGGCTTGCCATGGTCCCGGTAAGGAACATGTTGACGGTGGCGGTGATAAGACGAAGATCTTCACCTTCAAGAATGCGTCTCCCTCAGAGATCAGTGCCCGATGCCTGGATTGCCATCAAAGCAGCCACGAGCAGAATAATTACGGGCGCTCCGCTCACTTGCAGAGCGGCGTATCGTGCATTGATTGCCACTCTCCCCATCACCCCAAGCAAGCCGAGTTCTTGCTGAAAGAATCGTCACCAAAGCTGTGTTACGGCTGCCATATGGATGTGCGGGCGCAATTCGCGCGGCCATTCCATCATCGAGTCAATGAAGGACTAATGCAGTGTAACGACTGCCATAATCCCCACGGAGGATTTGAGCGGCACCAATTGCGCACCGCGATCGGCCAGGACGAAGTCTGTTACAAGTGTCATGCGGACAAACAAGGGCCATTCGTATATCAGCATGAAGCAAAGATTGAGGGTTGCCAGGTCTGCCACTCGCCCCACGGCTCCACCAACGCACGGATGTTGAAACAGAATCAGGTGAATCTGTTGTGTATGAGTTGCCACTCGTTGAACGCAGAAGCGGGGCCTTCCGCTACGCCGACATTCCATAACCAAGCGCAGAAATATCAGGCCTGCACCCTGTGCCATACGGCCATTCACGGATCAAACAGCAGTGCGGTGTTTTTCACGCCATGAGGAAGTAGGAACACGACCATGTTGAACAATAGAGATAAAAACAAAATGATTCTGAGAATCTGTAGGAATGTTTCGCGTGTTCTCCTCACGCTGCTGGTCGCAGTGAGTTTGCTGGTCCCGATCATGCTCGCGCAGCAGGCCGAGGAGCAAAAAGGTATCGACCAGGGCAATTACAACTATAAACAGTCCATTGAATTCGGCTACCGGTTCACCAGCATAAATGGAAGCCAGGAAACCTATGACACGATGGTAAATCTGCAGCAGGGTCCTCGGCTGCTGGGCTTCACGACCGAGCTGCGGTCACTCGATCAACATGCCACGTTCTTTGACAGGCTCTATTTCAGCAATTTTGGTTACGGGGGCGATCCGAATAATGTTTCTCAACTTCGAATCAGCAAGAACAAGTGGTATGCGTTCAACGCAATGTTTCGGAAGGACCAGAATTACTGGGATTACTCGCTGCTGGCGAATCCGCTGAACCCAACGACGCCTGTGCCAAATGCGCCTCTGAATTTCAATCCCATACTCAACGCCCCTTCAAACGTGATTGGCACCTCGCTGATCGGCACCTCGCCACATTCGTTTTATACGCGTAGGAATATGCAGAACTACAATCTGACGGTGCTGCCGGATGCGAAGATTCGTTTCCGCCTCGGCTACGACCAAAATACGGTGTACGGGCCGGGATACAGCACGATTCACCAGGGAACGGAACAATATTTATTGCGGAATTATTCAACCCACATGCAGCAGTATCGCTTGGGCGTAGATTTCCGTTTTCTGCTGCGAACGACCATCAGCTACGACCAGATCTGGAGCTACTACAAAAATGATATGGGTAGCAACGATGCGAATCAGCAGTTTTCTCCGGGTTCCGGACTCCCCACTGTAGATCTGGGTGTTTCTTTTAATCCCGGCGCGAATCAACCGTGCCGCGATACCTTCGGCTCCGGTAGCATCGTGAATCCTGCGTGTAGTGCGTACTACAGTTACTTCTCTCATGCCGGCACGCGACTCGACAGTCCTACGGAAAAGTTTACACTGCAATCCACTTATTTCAAGAATATCGACATGGCCGGGATGTTCTCCTATACGGGAGGGGATCTGACGATCAACAACTATCAACAAAACTTCGCGGGACTGGAATCCAGAACATTTCTATCAAATTTTGCGGAATCGGGCCCGACGAACGGCCGCCACGTCGCCTCCATCGGGGATTTTGGTCTGACCTGGCATATCAACCGTGACATCAGCATCGTCGAATCGTTTCACTATGGCAGCTGGAGAGAGCCAGCACAGTTCACCAGTTCGCAGTGCGCGTACTTCAGCAGCAGCCTGATCGTGCCGGTAAATATTTTCACGCCGACGTCTACCCTTCCAGTGAGCTGCGCTCCGCCGGTCTCGGGAATTCCGAACGCGATTCCCAATCATTCGACCAGTTCCGGAGCAGACGCTTCTCTGAATTTGGATAGCAACTTCCTCAAGAATCAAAACGTCACCAATATCATTCAAGCACGTATAAATCTCAGCCAGGTAGCTGGTGTCTATATCGGGTATAAGTATCGTAACCGAATCATCGCAGACAACTTCTACAACACGCTGAGTGCGGTCTACTTCCCGAACAACGCTGCGCGCGGGAATTGTGCGCCACTGGATTCTACGCTTCCGATTACGCAAGCCAACCTTCCGAATGGTTGCACGTTGAATCCGGGGGATGGCTCGATTTCGTTCCTAACCCCTGACGCTACATTCGAAGCACCTGACGTGACACATATTCATGAGAATCACGCGATCTTGGGATTTTGGGCACGTCCAACGCAGAAACTACGATTAAATGCGGATGTGGACATCATGAGCGCTGACAACACGTTTACCCGCATTAGTCCGTTGACCTCGCAAGAATACCGCTTCCAGGCAAATTACCGGGCGGCGACGTGGATCAGCCTGAACGGCAACCTAAATCTGTGGTACGCGCAGAACGACGTGCCGACCGTAAATAGCCGGCAACACAACGAGAGCTTTGGTTTCGCCGCGCAGCTCCAGCCAACTGAAAAATTCAGCGTGGACCTTGGCTACAACTACAACAACATTTCATCTCAGGTTTTGATCTGCTTTGTGGCCACCGGCTCACAGCCGGGACTACCTGCATGTCCAGATGTCACTGGGTTGGTGCAGCAACTTTCACCTTATTCCAGCAAGGTGAATACGGGGTTCATTGATTTTTCGTGGACACCATTCCCGCGGCTGACCCTTCGCGGCGGTGCGAGTCTTTCCGGCGTAAGTGGGACGGAACTCAATCTGACACCGCAGAACCCGATTCAGACATCCGTGCCTGGTCCCCTAAATTCCAACTGGTACCAACCGTTTGGTGGTTTCGATGTTCGATTCGCCAAGCACTGGACAGGCAGGGCAACGTGGGACTATTACGGTTATCACGAAAGCGCGAGCACGGCGTATCAGGACATTTTGGCGCAGAGAAATTTTCAGGGCAATTTGGTAATGCTCTCCGTGCGATACGCGTTCTAGTCACGCATTGCGGTTGTTCCTCCAGGAAATAAAGACGAAAATTCAAAGGGACAGGAAATTGCCATTCGCGTCCGCGCAGGAGAGGCTGTATTCAGATTGTTTTGACGCTCTGGCGTGTCACCTTATGGAGCAGCGCCTGGTTGTCCCCGGGGACGAAGCTAACCAGGAATTCGCGTGAAGAAATTATGCCTCCCGCTATCGCCTAGTTGATCGATCTAATAATTCTTTCAAATCGATCCTCCAGATCGCCGGAAGGGAGTGGGTGCCGTGTCCGCGAGTGGCCTCGGTGATAGGTAAAAGGATGAACTGTCCTTGCCTGACGTGAAGGATGTCGACATCGATGATTTTCAGCTCCGGAGGATTGATCTGGTCGTCGGCGGAGTTAATCGCGGTGAGCGGGCAGATGATTTTATCGAGTTGCGGTTCCGGGTTGTAATTTCTAGAGGCGTCAAAATAATAAAGCATGTCGTTTGCGTCGGTGGTCTTCATGCGGGTGGCGATGAAGTTTTCGAGATAGGCATCGGCACTCTCGCGGCTCTGCTCCTGGTGCTGCATCTGGAGAGGGCTGCTACCCATGATCAAGAGGATGCCGAGAGCCGCGGCCAAACCGTGAGGCTGCTGCGTGTATTCGCCATGGTCCCAGTCAGGTGAGCTGCGAATGTCGTCGAGGATCATGCGGCGCATCATCCGATTGCGACCGGCGATCTCGATGGGCAGGCTAGCGAGGGGCATGGCGGCGTCGATAAAGTCGGGATGCTGTTCGGCCCACAACCAGGTGTGCATGCCACCCATGGAGGTGCCCATGACCAGACGAAGATGGTTGACGCCAAGGCCCTGGGTGAGCAGGCGATATTGCAATTCGATCATGTCGTCATATTCATAGTGCGGGAAGCGCATGTGCAGGCCGTCGCTCGGTTTGCTTGAATCGCCGTGGCCGATGTTGTCGGGCAGAATGAGAAAGTATTTGGTGGCGTCGAGAAGTTGGTTGGGACCGAAGAGGACTCCCGCGAAGGTAGGCGTGAGGAACTGGTGCCCGGAACCGCCGGTTCCGTGGAGGATGAGGACGGCGTTACGCACTTTGCCGGTAGCGTCTTTTTGTGGCGTGCCCAGGGTGTAGTAGTGGAGCTTTAATTCGGGAAGTTTTTCGCCGGATTTGAATTGGAAGTCAGTCACCTGGAATTCCGCCGAGCGGGGAGTGGGATAGTCGTTGGCGTGGGCAGCTATGGCGATCAAGAGAAGGCAGAGGAGCAAGATGGCGGAGCTTATAAGTTTAGCGTTCATGGAAGCCTCCCTTGGTGTGCCAAGCAAGGCTACAGTTTAGTAGAACACTCGTGAGTTCGGGCATGAGAAGGAATTGCCCAGGGGTAAACCCCCATTTTCCAAGGGCCTAATCTTGGAGCTGAAGCCCCGCCCCGTCGCGGCACAAAACTGTGAGCAGTTCGGGATTCGGCTAAACAATGACAATAGGCGGGGCGAAGTGATGGTCGTCACAATGGCAACGGTCAGGGAGCACACCTGCCTGTGATAATTATCACACGAGTATGTTATCTAGTAGTTTTCCGTTATTGTCGGTGCGTGTTTGCCGCGTTTAACTCGATGGCAGAGCACGTCGGGACCATTTTCGTGTGGGTGGGCCGATGGTCGTGTCGAGAATCTCTTTTAAAGAAAAAGGGGATGCGGGGAGTGCGCCGCTCTTAGTTCATGACTTGGGAAGGACGCCACCGGGGTTCCAGGGTTTGGATAGTTAGCTGGGTAATGGTCTTGCTGAGTGCCAGTTCGCGAGGCTTCACGTCGGGCGCGATGACAGAACCCGCAGAGAAAAACCCCGTTCCTTCTCGCACCGCAAATTCTACAACGAATCTCACTGCAAACCTTGAGCGCCCGGATCTGATTTTTGTTCAGGCGACAAAAGTGGAAGGAAATGCGATACACCTGCGATTTCCGGCGGGCAGCAGGTTGGTACGGTTGTCCGTCAAGAATGGTGCGGGCGAGCCGACAAACCTGACCGCGGAATTGTTTGCCGCTGCCGATCCCGAGATTAGTTTCGACGCAGAACGCGTAGTTTTTTCCGGGCAAAAGTTGAGTACGGAACCGTGGCAGATATGGGAAATGCGTGCTGATGGAACGGAAAAGCGTCAGATTACAAACTGCACAGAGGATTGTTTCCGTCCTGGCTATCTGCCAGATGACGACATTGTGTTTACCGTGGCAGGTGCGCACGGAACGGAAACGTCGAGCTACTTAGCGGTCGCAAAGAGAGACGGTTCCAAACTGCACCCGATTACGTTTGGGCCTGGAAATTGGCGGATGGAGACGGTTCTGCGTGACGGAAGGATCGTGGCGTCCGCTGCGTCACCCCTGACGGAAGATGATGCGGACTCGCGGAAGCGGCTGCTTTACACGATGCGGCCGGACGGTACGGCACTTGATTCACTGCGGTGTGCACACAAGGACTTTGTGTTTCGAGGAGAAGCCAGTGAACTGGAAGATGGCTCGATCTTTTTTACAGAGAGTCTGAACTCGGGGCAGTACGGCGGCGCGTTGATGGAGATTGAACAAGGGAGTTTGAAGGAAACCGCAGCAAGCGGGCGAGGCGAGACGTATGGTTCGCCGTCGCAACTGTCTGCGGAAATCCTGATTGTGGCAAGGAAGGTGAAATCCGCCGCGATACCGGATGGAAAATTCGAGTTGTATGCGTTTGACCTGAAACATAAGACAGTGTCGCAAAAAATTTATGGCGAGGCGAAGCTGAGCAGCATTCAGGCAGTCCCCATTGCGAAACACGTCGTTCCGAAAAAATACTGGAGCACGGTGAACAGCGAATCGAAGGCGGGGTATCTGATCTCGCTGGATAGTTACGCTTCGGCCGATGAGAAGAGTGGGCGGATCGGTAAGCCGATCGCGAAAGTCCGCGTTTGGACGCTGCAACCGGGTACACGAAGAGAAATGGCACTTGGTGAAGCTCCTGTGGAGAAAGACGGATCGTTCTACGTGGAAGTACCGGCGGATCAACCGGTGCGCTTCGAGATGCTCGATGCAAGTGGGGCGACGATCCGAGTGGAGCGCGGTTGGATCTGGTCGCGCGCGGGAGAGCAGCGGGGGTGCGCGGGTTGCCACACCGATAAGGCTTTGGCGCCGGAAAACCGCTGGCCGATGACTCTGAAGAGATTCGATTCGCCCACACAATTTGGGGGACAGCAGGGGCTGAGTGCGGGGTCACATGCGAATTGAGAGAGTTCGGGGATTCTTTGTTGCGGGGATACTCAGCACCTGTTTGTTGAGTGCGTTGACAGTTACGGGCCAGCAGAAGGCTGCGGTGTCGGTAAAGGCGTCTGCGTCCCTGCCTGCGACGCAATCGCACTTTCCGGCATACGAGGATGTGACCGAGAAATCGAAAATCCGGTTCCGGCAATCATTTGGCGAGACGAAACTGAGCTCGATTTTGGAGTCCACGGGAACGGGCTGCGCGTGGCTCGACTACAACAATGACGGGTTGCTGGATTTGTATGTAGTGAACGGGAAATTCCTGGAAGGGGTGACGGAACATTCAAAGGCGGATGGCAAGGACGCGACGAATCATCTTTACCGGAATAACGGAGATGGAACGTTCACGGACGTGACGGAGAAGGCAGGCGTGGCCGGAAAGGGTTTTGGAATAGGGGTGACGGCCGGCGATTACGACAACGATGGCCACGAGGATATCTACGTTACGAACTGGAATTCCGCGATCTTATATCACAACAACGGCGATGGGACATTTACCGACGTTACGGAAAAAGCGGGCGTACAGAACAATCAATTCGGAGTGGGAACGGCATTTTTGGATTACGACCGCGACGGACGACTGGACCTGTTCGTTGGTAATTATCTGAAATATGACCCGGACGCGAAGCGGCTTTACTACACGGCGGACGCGTTTGCGGGGCCGCTGGATTACGAAGGGGAATTAAGCCGGCTGTTTCACAACAACGGGGACGGGACATTCACGGATGCCTCGGAGAAGTCCGGTATCGCAAGCGTTTCGGGGCGCGCGATGGGTATTACGGCAGGCGATTTTGATAACGATGGCTGGCCGGACCTTTATGTGGCGAACGACCAGATGGAAAGTTATCTGTGGCACAACAATCACGACGGAACATTCACGAACGTAGGGCTGGACCAGAACGTTGCGTACGGGACGAATGGGGATACACCGTCGGCGATGGGGCCGATTTTTGCGGACTACGACAACGATGGGGCTCCAGACTTATTTGTTTCGGACATGCGGTATCACAGGATGTTCCGGAATTCGTTGAAAGACGGATCGTTCATCGATACCACCGCGGAATCGGGAATCGCGAGGATGGCTGGACAATACGTAGGGTGGGGCGACGCGCTGCTCGATTTTGACAATGACGGATGGAAAGACGTGTTTGTGGTGAACGGGGGCTTGCACTGGCTGGTGCCGATGGAAGATTCGCTGTTGCGAAATAACGGGAATGGAACGTTTACGGATGTGTCGAGCGATGCGGGTAATTACTTCAAGCTGAAGAAAGTAGGGCGAGGCGGGTGCTTCGCGGACTACGACAATGACGGATACATCGATGCATTCATCGTGGTGTTGGGCGGGCAGGGAATCCTGATTCATGCAAATCCACCGGCAGGGAATGCAAAAAATCACTGGCTGACGCTGAAGTTGGCGGGGACGAAGAGCAACCGTGATGGATTTGGAGCGCGAGTTGAGGCAGTGGCGGGAGAGATGCGGCAAGTAGTCGAGAACACGCCGCAGTCCGGGTATCTCTCGCAACATGATCCGCGGCCGCACATTGGGCTTGGATCACATGCAGAGCTGGATCGGCTCACAATTCGGTGGCCGAGCGGGACGGTGCAGACGCTGGAGCATGTGAAAGCGGATCAGATTTTGACGGTGACGGAGCCTGGGGAGCGTCTAAGCGGAGCAACGGCGATGGGAAAGCCATGAGAAGCCGGCCCAAGGAGCTGATCAGAGCACGAAATGTGATTACGTTCGTGGTGCTGATCGTTGGGATGCTCGCCCTGGTGGACTTGTTCACGGAGACAAGAGCGGCGCAAGCTGACGGGAGCACGCAAAGCGAATTAGCGAAGGCGGCAAACTATCTGACGCCTGTAGAGGCAAAGTTTTCTTCCGATGGCGCGCTGCTCTACGTGGTGTGTGAAGACGACGACTCGCTGCTTGCAGTGAACGTGAAGACGCAGAAGGTTGTGTCGCGAATAAAGGTTGGGCACAGACCGAAAGACGTCGCGGTTTCCCTGGACGGCAGAACTCTATACGTCACGAATGAGTGGAGTGACAGCGTAAGCGAAATCAACGCTGCGAAGTTCGAGGTGCAGCGGACGCTGACTACGGGATGGGGTCCGATCGGGGTAACGACGGACCGAAACGGAAAGATTCTGTATGTTGCGAACAGCATCAGCAACGATGTGTCGGTGATCGATCTGATCAAAGGTGCGGAAGTGAAGCGACTGGCCTCGTGGCGCTCGCCGCATTATGTAGCACTGTCGCGCGATGGGCGTCACGTGTATGTGGCGAATATTCTTGGGCGTCTGGGACCGCCGAATCTGCCGCCGGTTTCGGAATTGACAGTCATCGATACAGGAACACAAAAGGTGTCGCAGCGCATTCCGGTTCCAGGAGTTCTGGAATTGCGGCATGTTGCCGAAGCACCTGCGGCGATCGGCGGATATCTGTTGGTGCCGTTCATGCGGCCGAAGAATTTGAATCCCTTGATACAAGTAAGCAACGGATGGATTTTGACGCACGGGATTCTCGTGGTGAAACCGGGAGTGGGCGGCAAGGAGATCGTGGAAACGAAACAAGTGCTGACCGATGAGATCGACGCGTATTACGCGGGGGTGAATGGAGTGGCGTTCACACCGGACGGCAAACATGCGCTGGTGACATCTTCGGAAGCGGACGTGGTTTCAGTGATCGATACCGCAAAGCTGATGCGGCGTGTGAACGAGATTCCTGCTGAACAATTAGCGAATCGACTGGATTCAGCGCGAACCTTCGTGGATCGACGACTGGCGACGGGGGCGAATCCAAATGGTGTGGTGATTGCACCCGATGGACAACTTGGGTACGTGATAAACCGGCTGGGCGACAGCCTTACGGTGGTCGATATTTCACGGGGACGAATTCGCGGAACGATTGACCTGGGTGGGCCGAAGGAAAATTCCCAACTGAGGCGTGGGGAGCAACTGTTTCACTCTGCGAAATTTTGTTTTCAAAAGCAATTTGCGTGCATCACGTGCCATCCGGACAATCACATCGACGGCGTAGCCTGGAATCTGGAGACGCCGCAGTTAGGCCGAGACCGCGTGGCAAATAGGACGTTGCGTGGGGTCGCGGAGACGGCTCCCTATAAGTGGAACGGCCATAACCCGGACCTGGAGACACAGTGCGGGCCGCGAATTGCTAAATTCTTGTTTCACTCCGAGGGGTTTAACAAGGAACAGTTAGCGGATTTAGTGGCGTTCATCAAATCGATTCCCCTTTCGCCGAACCGGCACCTTGCCGCAGATGGACAGTTGTCGGCATCGCAAGAACACGGGAAGGAAGTGTTTTTCAAGAAAAACTGCGATACCTGTCATCCGCCCGAAACGCACTACACGGCGAAGACGAGCTTTGATGTTGGGACCGCAAACAAGTACGACACATCGGCGGTATTCGACATTCCGCAATTGGATCGGATCTACGAGCGGCCTCCCTACTTACACAGTGGCGAAGCGCTGTCTCTGGAAGAAATCTGGACGATATACAACGCCGGCGACAAGCACGGTGTGACCTCCAACATGTCCAAAGAAGATTTGAATGACTTAGTGGAATTTTTGAAAACACTCTGAAGAAATGCGTGAAGCAGGCGGAATTGAAGGAGTGCGTGAGGTGGGCATGGAATTTGAAAAAGCGGGAAAGAGCTTGATGGTAATAATCGCGTTTCTTTCGCTGGCAATGCAGGCGGTGGCACAGAAACCGGCGATTTCTCTGCACTGGGAGAATTTTGGAACAGTGAACGGCATGCCGGACGAGAAAGTACTCTGCGTGGCGGTAGATGGCGACAACGTATGGGCGGGAACCGAAAACGGATTGGTGCTGATCAACAAGGGGCAAATCAAGAAGGTCTATAAGCCGGAGGATGGGTTGGTAAATCGGATGGTTACCGGCGTGGCTGTGGACCACGAGACCGGCGACGTTTGGTTGGCAACCTTTGGGGGTTTGAGCCGGTTGAGTGGCGGTCAGTTCAAGAATTATACGAACCTGACAAGCGGATTAGCGAACGACATTGTGTACGGAATTGGGATTCAGGGTGAATTCGTATGGGCTGCGACGACAGCGGGAATCAGCCGACTAAATACGCGAACTGGGGAATGGACGATTTTCAGCGAGAAAAATACACCGTTGCATGAGCCGTGGTCGTACGGGATCGCGGTGAGCGATAAAAAAGTGTACGCGGCGGTGTGGGGTGGCGGCTTGTTGGAATACGACATCGCGGGCGGGTACTGGAAACCATACAACGATCCGGATGGAGAAATGGAAATCGTACTTTTCCAAAACCAGGGATTGATTCACGACATCGTGAGCAATGTGGCGTACAACGCAGATACAAAAATGGTCTGGGCTTCAACGTATTTTGGTTTGAGCGGTTATGACGGACACAACTGGCACAACTATCTTTCCACGGACAGCGGAGTGGCGTCGGACTTCATCAACGCGGTGCAATCGCGCGGCGACGAGGTATGGGCGTGTACGGATAAGGGACTTAGCTATCTGAATTTCAAAACCAACACCTGGAGCACCTATCGCCCGGCAAAAGTAGGCAAAGGGGGCGAAGTGGTGGTGACCACTCCGGACAAGAAGGTCAAAACTTTCCAGACGCCGACATCGATTGCACACAATTACATACTAAACCTGGCATTTCAGGGTGAAGACATTTGGGTGGCTACAGCTACCGGCTTAAGCCACGGAATTCGTGAAACTCACACAACTAAGGAAGGGAAAAGAAATGAGCTCAACTCAAACAGCCGTTGATGCAGTAGCAGAGGTGGAGAAGGAGACGGTGAAGAAGAAGGCGATCGTTGCGAAGCAAGTGTTGAACGAGGCCTATCACTATGCGAAACCGTCTTCGTTCTCGCGAGGGCTGAGGCTGGATATCAAGGGTGTGACCATTCTGTTGATTTCAGGCACGGCCAGTATCAATGAAGAAGGACGGACGATACATGAAGGCGATTTCCGCGCCCAGACCCTACGTACGTACCAAAACATAACGGCGCTGCTGGCTGCAGAAGGGGCGACATGGAGAGACATCGTGCGCACCACTTGCTATTTGCGGGATATCGAGCGGGACTACGCGGCATTTAATGAAGTGCGTACTCAGTTTTTCAAGGAACAAGGGCTGGATCCATTGCCTGCCTCCACCGGAATTCAGGCGATTTTGTGCCGCCCGGACCTGCTGGTGGAAATGGAAGCAATGGCTATTTTTGATTCGAACCGATAGTAAGCAAGAACGTCGGTTGAGTGATGGTTCTGAGGCGGGTGCGCGTGAGGAAAAAAGCGACACTCGCCTGGGAGTGGAAGTACTCCGAGGAAGGTTGATATGGCGATCGCAGGAGCTGCAGCCACGGCTGACTTTACAAAGATCTGTCCGTTGTTGAGCCGGAGGACACATAGCAATGAGTATGCGGCGGTAGAGACGCGAACTGTGGAAGTGAAGAACGTAATCTTCGGTGGGCCGCGTTCTGTGGTGATCGCGGGGCCGTGCTCGGTGGAGAGTTACGAGCAAACCATGGAACTCGCGCATGTTGTAAAGCAATGCGGAGGGGCCATGCTGAGAGGCGGCGCATTCAAGCCGCGAACATCACCGCACGACTTTCAGGGCATGGGAATCGAAGGATTGCAGATTTTGCATGAAGCCAGTTTGCAGACGGCCTTGCCGATAGTGACCGAAGTGATGGATCCACGGCTGGTGGAAAAAGTGGGTGAGTATGCAGACATGCTGCAAATCGGTTCGCGCAATATGCAGAATTATCCGCTATTGGTCGAAGTAGGCCGCTACGGGAAACCCGTTTTGCTGAAGCGCGGAATGGCCGCGAGTCTCTGCGAATGGCTGGGGGCAGCGGAATACATTGCCCAGGAAGGCAACTTGAATATTGTACTCTGCGAGCGAGGGATTAAGGCCTATCCGGCGGGGGAATACTCCCGATTTATTCTGGATCTGAATGTGCTGCTGGCCCTAAGACAGGAAACCTATCTACCCGTGATTGTAGATCCGAGCCATGCGACGGGTGTTGCGATGATGGTGGAGTCTGCGAGCCGCGCAGCGATCGAGTCCGGTGCGCATGGTTTGCTGATCGAAATTGCGAGCGACAGAGCGGATGCCGTAAGGCCCAAGTGCGATGCGGCACAAGCGATCGGTTCGGCAACATTGTCGCGAATCGTAGAATTCGTACGGAACCGTTCGGCCGAATCCGAAGAGGTAAAAGCTCATGCGGTATAAATCCGGACGGGTAACCGTTGCACTGCTTTTTGCTTCTGGGATTCTGACTTTTGGCCAGGCGCCTGAGACAAAGGTTCCCGTCGAGCAGCCGCCCTCCACTCAGCGCTATGCAAACATGCCGGAGGAAGCAGTTCCTTACCGGAAATTTTCGAAACCATACAAAGAGTGGTACATCACCGATGACACCCTGGCGTATAACGGAGCAGCGCGAGAGCGAACGATTGAGGAGATCGCCGATTCAACTACGGTGAATATCGGTTTTCTGGGACCGTTGCAGAACAATCCGGAAGCGCCGTATGGCCAGGCGATGTTGAAGGGAGCGCGACTGGCGCTGGAAGAAGCAAATGCGAGGGGTGGATTTGGTGGAAACAATCGAGTGACGGGCAAGCAGTATGTACTGAAGATTCATGATGACGTGGCGCAATGGGGAGCTTCCTCCACAGAAGCGGTCAAGATGGCGTTCGATGAGCATGTAGTGGCGGTGTTGGGATCCGTCGATGGGGCATCAACGCATATCATGTTGCGGGTGAATTTGAAATTGGAAGTGCCGATTATGGATACGGGCACGACGGATCCCACGGTGACCGAAACGCGCATTCCGTGGGTGATCCACAATTTTCCGGACGACCGGCAACAGGGTTATGCGCTTGCAGACTATGTCTTCAAGAGGCGAAACCTAAGGCGCATCGGGGTGATTCGCACGCAATCTCGGTATGCGCGTGTGGGAGTCGCAAAATTTGTTGACTCTGCGAAACGCCTTGGCCACGTTCCGGTGTTGGAAGTGAAATTCGATCGGGGAGACCAGGATTTTACGACCCAGCTGAAAATGCTGAACAACGCGCGTATCGATGGAATGGTGATCTGGGGAGAAGCGGGCGAGGCCGGACTGATTTTGAAACAGATGCGGGAGATGGGAATGAAGCAGCCTGTGTTTGGCGCGAGCCGTATGAATTATCCCCTGCTGCTCGAACGAGCGGGACCTGCCGCGGAAGGCTTGGTAGTGACCGCGGCGCTGGACGAATCCCGGCCAGCTATTAAATGGCAGGAGTTCCGGAAGAAGTATGGTGAGAAATATGGGGCGCCGCCTGATGCCTACGCTGCGTATGCATACGATGGGATGAACATGCTGATAGCGGCCATCGAAAAAGCGGGACTGAACCGCGGGAAAATAATGGATGCGTTCCGCGACTATCAAGAAAAAAGCTATGAGGGAGTAACGGGACGGGCGGAATTCGACCACACCCTGAACAATATTGCACCGGTGGCGATGGCGAGGGTGGAAAACGGAAAATTCGTATTTATGAGTGGCAAGAAAACTGGTTTGGTGAAAGGTCCATCCGGCGCGGGTACCCCCTAATGGATGCTCGAGGGCAGATGCGCCACAACGATCCGCTGCACTTGTTGTTGCTGTTGGGACTCGTGATAGGTGCTGGTCCGCCGCCAGTGCTGGCTCAGACAGAAACGTCTGCCGTAACGCCCTATGCCTCAATGGACGCGGGGAATGTGGCTTATCGAGGCTCCGGAAGAGAAAAAGTAAACTATCCTCAGGATGGAATCGTGCGGATCGGGTTAATACTGCCGATGCAGGGGGAGCGTGCGCGTGAAGGAGAGTTGCTGTTGCAGGCTGCGCAGGTAGCGATTGATGAGGAAAACAGATCCCGGCCGCTGGCGAATGGCGAGCGATTCGCTCTTGCTGTGGGCGACGATAGTGGGCCGTGGGGGCAGGCTAGCAGTTCGATGGTCCGGCTGATCTTGCAGGATGAAGCCATCGCGCTGATTACAACGAGTGACGGAAACATTGCGCACCAGGCCGAACAGATCGCAAACAAAGTCGGGGTAGCTGTGTTGACACTTTCGAGTGATCCGACGACTACGCGGATCAATATTCCGTGGATATTCCGGGTTGGACCAAGTGACACGGAACAGGCACGAGTGATTGCGGCGGAGATTTACGGTCCGCGCAGAATGCACAAGATTTTGCTGATAACGGAATCAGGCCACGATGGGCGGATTGGCGGCGAAGCGTTTATGAAAGCGGCCGCTGCGCTTCACGAGGTCACGCCCGAGCACCTCGAGATTAATCCTGAGAATCTTTCGCTGACGGCGGTTGAGCACAGGATTCGCGCGGCCCGGCCGGAAGCGATTGTTCTCTGGGTTGGGTCGCACCTAGCGAACCAATTGTTGCCGGAGGTGCGAGCGACAAGCGCGTCGGCGCCGATATATCTGTGCCAAAAAGCCGCCGACTTCTTACCACGATCTGGCGGCGAAAGCACAAAGCAGCCGAACGGACAGGTGTTTACGTCAGGACCCCAAATCGAAACCAGCGAGTTTTCGAGATGGTATTCGGACAAGGCGGGAGATGATCCCGGGTTAGCCACTCGACGAATCAGCGAGGCTGTACGGACGATCACTGCAGCAGTGCGGCGCGCTGGGACTAACCGGGCGCACGTTAGGGACCAGTTGGCTGCTGGGTTGATCGGTCACACGACCGGGGGAGTTGCTTCGTTCGATGCGGCCGGGAACCAACACGGGGTATACAAGTTGGTACCTTTGGTGGTCGGGGTAGGCGAACAGACTTCGGTCGCGCCTTAGGGAGTTCAAAGGCTCGAGGGGGATTCCATGAACAACCGCACCATCAAAGACGAGAATGCGGCGAGCCATTCTAGCGATGATTGGCTTGCCGAGTGGTAGTAATGAGCTGGCAGACCCTTCCGAAGGCGGTCCCCACAGGGACAAACTAAAGAAAACACGTTTCTTGCTCTTGAAGAAAGCTTACCGCAGATCTAATACAGTTCCAGTACCCGAACTAGGCCGAGCTCGGAATCTCCCATGAAGCGCCCGCCTCTGCTCTTAAAGAGCGAGTTGCCCAATTGCAGCAGTCGTAGTAGTGTCCCCGCATGGCCAAGAAGCCGAAGACACGCAAGAAGGGGGTCCGGACGACCATGTCTGCTGATCACGAGGAAAAGAACGCCACCAACGGAGAGGTGCGGGAGGGCGCAAACGTCGACAAAATCCGCGACATTCTCTTTGGCTCGAACATGCGCGAGTATGAGAAGCGCTTTGCCCGACTGGAGGAGCGCCTGACGAAATCCTCAGACGCGCTGCGGGATGACCTTAAGAAGAGGTTTGACACATTAGAATCCTACGTGCGCGAGGAGATGGAATCGAACAACCAGCGTCTGAAGGCGGAGAAAGCCGAACGCAACGAGGGCCTGAAGGAACTAACTCGGGAGACTCGAGATAGCGCAAAATCGCTGGAGAAGAAGCTGTCTCAGCTGGAAGAGCAGCTTTCTTCGACACAGGCAGATTTGCGCGCGCGGATTTTGGAACAATCTAAGACGCTGAGCAACCAGATTCAAAAGGCAAAGGATGAGTTGGAGACAGCGCTGGACCGCGAGGCAGAAACTTTGCGAACTGACAAAACGGATCGCGCGATGCTGGCGGATCTGTTTACGGAATTGTCGCTGCGGCTGAAAGATGAGTTGGAACTGCCGGAGAAATAAGCAGGCTGGTGCTGTCGGGCAGGAGCTCTGCTGTGGCCCGATTGGAAATGTGTTTGTAGCGAAACACCCACCCCAGACGCGATGGCTGATACGCCGACAAATCGGGAACCTCTCGATCCTGCGGACGATTCAACCGCCAATGGTGCAGGTACGCTCGATGAGCTGCGGCACTTAATCCTCGCGCCCGAGCAGGAAGCGCTAGAGCGGCTGCACCACCGTGTGACGAATCCAGATTCACGGACAGAAGACGTCAGTTCTGTGGTGGCGGAAGCGATTCAACGACGACGAGCGGCCGGGGGCGATGAAGCGCTCAGCGATGCCTTAGCACCGACTATTGAAACGGCTTTGCGGGAGTCCGTACGCAAAGATCCGGGGACGATGGCGGACGCGCTGTTTCCGGTGATGGGTCCGGCTATACGCCGATCGATTCTGGAAACCTTGCGATCCTATCTGCAGTCGTTCAACCAGATCATGGATCAGAGCCTGTCCTGGCAAGGGCTGAAGTGGAGAATGGAAGGGATAAGGACAGGGCGATCGTTTACGGAAGTTGTCCTGCTGCATAGTCTGGTTTTTCGAGTCGAGCAGGTTTTTCTGATACATAAGAATACGGGTTTGTCGTTGGGACACGTTGCCGCACCGGCCGTCGCGATGCAGGATCCCACCATCGTCTCCGGCATGCTTTCCGCGATACAAGATTTTGTGCGCGATTCTTTTCATACCGGCGCAGGGCAGGTCGTTGAACGGATGAATGTGGGAGACTTGGATGTTTGGGTGGAGAGCGGGCCTTACGCCATTCTGGCGACGGTAATCCGGGGCGTGGCGCCGAGGGCATTGCGAGATCGAATGGCGGAAGTACTGGAAAATATTCACAGGGAATATTCAGCGCAACTGGATCGGTTTTCGGGAGACGCCGCACCGTTTGTGCAGATGAACAAGGAACTGACGCGGTGTCTGGAGATGCAGTATAAGGAGACACCCGGAAATCGAAAAAGTCTTGCCTATACATGGGCGGCGGCGGGATTTCTGGTTTTGCTGGTGGGCGGTTGGCTCGGGTGGCGGGAGTGGCAACACCACCGCTGGACGGAATTGGTGGAGACGCTTCGTGAGCAGCCAGGATTAGTGATTACCTCGTTGACCCGAGAACGTGGGAGATTCGTGATACGCGGAATGCGCGATCCGCTGGCGGTGGATCCGGCGCAATTTGTGAAGGCCGCCGGGTTGGAACCTGCGAACGGAGAATTTCATTGGGCCGCATATTATGCCTTGGATGACGCAATCGTGCAGCAGCGAGCGACGCAGGTGCTTGCGCCGCCGAATGGCACGATGTTGACGGTGAGGGAAGGCGTGTTGTATTTGGGCGGACAGCCACCTTTGGGGTGGGTCAAAGAAATTTCGGTGCGCTCGATGCTGATACCGGGGATCCGGTCGATCGATTTATCTGGCCCATTCAGCCCGGAGCGCCTGGCATTCAACCAGTCTCGAGAAAAGATCCAGGGTGCATTGATCAAATTTCCGCTAGCGAGTGCGACGCTCTCGCCAAGAGAACGAGCGGAGCTTGAAGCCCTGATGCCAGATTTGAAACAGGTGCTGGATGCACCGAAGGCGTTGCATGGAAATGTAGCGCTAGAGATCGTGGGCCATAGCGACGACACCGGAGCCGAAGTTACGAATCAGACGCTGAGCCAGAGAAGAGCGGAACGTGTGGCTGCGGAACTTGGGCAACTAGGCTGCCTGCCAAGTAGTTTGCGGGCGCGAGGCGTGGCAACGGCAGAACCGTTGAGAATTGGCGAGGATGAAGAGGCTCGGCAGATGAATCGCAGCGTCACGATACGTGTCTTGATTTCAACGGTCCCCTGATATCCATGCTCCAGAAGAAGATCTGCATGCTTGGGTCGTTTGCGGTTGGGAAGACCAGCCTGGTGAGACGGTACGTGGAGAGCATCTACTCCGAGGTCTATCAGACCACAGTCGGAGTAAAGGTAGACAAGAAAGTGGTCCAGGTGGCTTCGACGGAAATGACTATGGTTCTGTGGGACCTGTATGGCGAAGACGAATTCCAGAAGATGAGATGGTCGTACCTGCGCGGGACCGCAGGATACCTCTTAGTTGGGGACGGAACACGGCGCGCAACCCTCGACAAGGCATTTCTGCTCGAACAGAGAGTACGGGAGGAAGTAGGAGAGATTCCATTTGTGTTTTTGATCAATAAGAGCGATCTGGTTGCAGACTGGCAACTGGACCAGTCGCTGGAAGTACAATTTGTTGCCAAAAAATGGAATGTACTCCACTGCAGTGCCAAAACGGGAGAAAACGTTGAGGAAGCCTTTACTCAGCTAGCCGGGAAGTTGCTACCCTGACCATGTTCGCGCCACTCGCAAGCAGCCTTCGCCAACTGGATTTCGTCGTACTGCAACAAAGAAGCGGCGACAAATTCACGCTACTGTCGGACGCGCCGACATGGTTTGTGAAATTGTTTCCCCGGTTGAGTTTGGCGGGCGAAACGGCCTCGATCGCAGAAGTGTCTCCATTCCTGGATAATTTCATCCTGGATGCAAACGAATTCTGGAATGCAGCGAAGCTAGGCGCTTGCGAGTCTGGTACCTGGATTGAAGACATAGGCTCTGGCAAACGGATTCCGTTGGCAGCGAAGGCCGTGCTATCGGAGGGTAAAAAGATTCTGGCTCTTCATTCCCCCGATCCACAATATTCGGAGCAGTTGAGAACACTGCAGGCGGCCCGGAATTCTCTGCTGGAACACGAACGGCTTCTAAGCGAAATTCAGAAGAAGGAAATCCTTCTGCATTGTATTGTCCATGACTTGTCGCAGCCGTTGAGCGCCATGCGCGGGTCGTTCGACTGCCTGGCGAAGGAAAATGATGCGGAACGGATTGCCAAGTTCATCGATCTAGGGATGAATGCGAGCGAACAGCAGGAAAACATGATTGGCGAAATTCTGAAGGCGTTCTCGACGGATTTGCAGACCACCTTGAATGCTGAAAAGACTGTAAATGATTCACCTGATCTGCTGCTCGCAGCACAAACCGCGGCGCTAACGCTGAGTCCGGCGTTCGAAGCTAAGAGCGTGCGTTTGACATTTCATGGCGATCGGGGGGCGAAAAGGAATTGGTATGTTCATGGGGAAGAAACGAGATTACGACGGGTGTTTACGAACCTGCTGGAGAATGCGCTTCGCTATACTCCCGAAGGGGCAAGCGTTACCATCGGAATTGAGGATGATGGAAGCTTTTTTAAAGCATACATAGACGATGAAGGGCCGGGGCTGCCGGCGGAACTTCGGCCGGCCGAGATTTTCGGGCTCTTGACGAAGGGGAAAGCAACCGGAGGCAAAGCGGGGCTTGGACTTTATTTCTGCCGAATCACGGTGGAGCGCTGGGGAGGGTCGATAGGCTGTGCTTCGCTGCCAGAAAGGGGAGCACGATTCTGGTTTCGACTGCCCCGTGCGGTTGTGGCAGAGAATTCGGTTGTGCCGGAGAAGCTGGAAACATCGATGGACGAAACCAAACAAGACAATACAGAAACGCCGCGTGCTTTGGACATATTGCTGGCTGACGACCAGGAAGATATTCGCACGTTAACCACGCACCAGTTACAGCGAAACGGCCATACCGTAGTGACGGTAGCCGATGGCAAAGCAGCTTTGGAAGAGGCACACCGCAAGCACTTTGATGTCATTCTTCTTGACGAAGAGATGCCAGTGGTGAATGGCGTGCAAGCGGCGCAGGGAATTCTTAACCTGCAGAAGAAGCAACAATCTCGCAGCGTGTTGATAGCCCTGACTGGAAATAATACGCCAGATGACCGGGAACGACTGATTCAGGCCGGGTTTGATTCCGTGCTTGGAAAACCGTTCCGCATGGAATCCCTCGAAGCCTTTCTCCGCAATCCGGGAAAGATCGGGACTGTTGGGGTACTTCCAGAGAAGGGGGCGATCGAAGAAAGTGCGAGCGTGGAAGACTTGCTGCAACGGGTTGGCGGTGACGAAAAGCTGCTGCGACAGATGATTCGAACGTTCTTGCGGGAAACGCCAAAACGTATGGAGACCTTGAAGCAAGCATTGGAGCGCAGTGATGGACCGGAACTTTCGGCCAGAGCCCACGCGCTAAAAGGGTCCGTGAGTATTTTTGGAGCGACGCGCGCGGCTCAATATTCGCACTCGTTGCAGGAACTGGGACGAATACCGGATTTCCGGGAGGGCCACCGAGTGTTTACAGGGCTACAGGAAGAGATTGCGAAATTGCAGGAAAACCTGAGAGGATACGCCGAGCGAGTCAGTGCTGGGGATTCCCAAGCTGTCCGGCAAGAAAAGCGAAAACCAAAGAAGCCCAAGAGCCGCAGGCATTGAAGATATCCATGTCGAAGCGGCATAGATCACGTCCCCGGAGCCTTTCAATGCCCCATATTCTAGTAGCCGATGACGATGCCACGACGCGGCAGATGATCCGTGGTGTACTGAAAAAGAATAATTACACCGTGTCAACAGTTTCTGACGGAATTGCTGCTTTACGTGCCATTCAGAAAAAGAAATTTGACCTTGTGCTGCTAGACATCTGGATGCCGAAGTTGACGGGCCTGGGGTTGCTTGGAAAGCTGCAGCAAGAAACACATATTCCGAAGATTATCGTCATGACCACGGACAAGACTTCGGACACAGTGCTGAGTGCATTGCGCGGTCGAGTCTATCAGTTCTTGATCAAGCCCCTGGACGCGGATTCGCTTTTGTTGACAGTGGAAAGCGCGCTTTCTGCAAACTCTTCCGCACCTCCGATTGAAATTATTTCAGCGAACCCGCACTGGATCGAATTGCTTGTACCCTGCGAGCAATCGGTTGTTGGCCGAGTGCAGAGTTTCCTGCTGCACATGGAGAATGACCTGCCACCGGATGTGATTGAGAAAGTAGGGTATGCATTTCGGGAGCTTCTGAATAACGCAATTGAATGGGGCGGCCGGCTGGATCCGAATCTGAAAGTACGAATTTCCTACGTGCGAACTAAGAAGATGCTGATGTATCGGCTCGACGATCCTGGCCCCGGTTTCAAGATCGAAGAATTAAGTCACGCGGCTGTGAATAATCCCGAAGAAGATCCCATAGCACATATGAAGGCACGCGAAGAAAAAGGACTTCGACCGGGTGGACTCGGATTGTTGCTAACTCAACAAATGGTTGACGAGCTTGTTTACAACGAGTCGCGCAATTCAGTCGTGCTTGTAAAGTACCTGTAATATTCAGCGAAGAATCCCGCCGAATCGGTGATTGCCAGTAACTTCAAATGAGTTGGCCTGGACGAATCGTTCTCTAGTACACTGTCTCGAATCTCTACGCACTTCTATTTGGTTAAGGAGCAGAGCATATGGCGTCAGGTACGTTAAGTGGAGCCGAATTTAAGAAGCAATTGAAGGCAGGCACCCCTAAATTGGGACTGTTTCTGAACTCGCATTCGCCAACGGTTGCTGAACAACTCGCACACAGTGGCTACGACTGGCTGCTTGTGGATTCGCAACACGGCCCGATGGGCTATGAAAAGCTGTCAGCGATGTTATGTGGCGTGGCAAGTGGCGGTGCTAAATCCCTGGTCCGCGTGGGCGGCTACAGTGATCGACCGGGGATTCAGCAGTCACTCGACTTGGGTGCGGATGGCGTGCTGGTGCCATATATCAACACGGCGGAGGAAGCGCGCGCGGCGGTAAGCTGCACAAAGTATCCGACGGCCGGGACGCGCTCGGTGTATTTTCCACAACGCAGCATGAACAAAGATGGATTGCTGGGCTATGCAGGAAGCGCAAATCAGAATTTGATTGTGGCGCTTCAGGTGGAGACCGCGGACTGCATCAAGAATATCGACGAAATTGCGGCCGTGCCGGGAATCGACATTCTGTTTCTCGGGCAGAATGATTTGTGCATGTCGATGGGCTTGTATGAAAAATATGAATTTCCGCATATGTACACATCCCCGGAATTGGCGGCGGCAACCGACAAACTGGTGGCGGCGGCGCGCAAGAACAACCTGATATTGGGCCTATTTTTGTTCGGCACTGCGCGCGTGGGCGAATTTCTGGAAAAGGGATTTCCCTTTATCAGTCTGGGAAATGATCTGCATCACGTGCTGACGCAGACGGGCGCGTACGTCAAGGATGTGGAAGAGGTTTCCAAGGCAAAAGGGAAGAGTTGGACACGACGCCCGACCACCCTGTTCTAAAAGTACTCGGCGTATTCTGAAGAGGGTTGAGGCCTCGAGTCACTCATTGCGATTCGAGGCCATTTTCTTAAAGCGAGGATTAAGTGGTAGGCGGAGAACTCAGTCGTGCTCCGAGAATGACTTTATCGTCGCATGGCCGTGACAATTTTT
Source organism: Candidatus Acidiferrales bacterium (assembly GCA_963741165.1). Lineage (GTDB taxonomy): Bacteria > Acidobacteriota > Terriglobia > Acidiferrales > UBA7541 > Acidiferrum. The sequence continues at coordinate 903,796 of CAVUHB010000013.1, forward strand.
GCCGTGGTGATCGCCTGGCCCACGTGACGCTGGGTATGGTCGGCAAGGTGAACGAGAAGGCCCCCGAGGGTTGTGGGCAATTGTTTTGTACCGACAACTCGACTTCCGCTCAATTCCGAATCTGCCAGCTTTCGAACTCTCGCGGCGCTCAGATCAAGGGCAGCTGAGAGTTCATCGATCAATTGCTTGCGAGTTCCTTCAGGTACCGTTTCACTTTTCAAAAGATTAATCTGGTGTGGTGAAATCGCCCGGTCCTCTGCATAGGTCAGCATTCGATCGAGGCTTCTGGCGATATGGCGAAGATGAAAAGCGACTGAGGGAATTTCATGTGGGCGTTGATGCAACTCGTCGTCGGTCAAATCTCCGGCCCAATGCGTAAGATCTTCCCGGGCCAGCTCAAATGCGTGAAGCACGGCGCGAGGGACGGCGGAAACTTCGGTGAGCGTGCCTCTGAGCCATGGTTCGGCTGGGGCAATTTTATCTTCATTCATGTCTGTTCCAATCTGGAGATTGCCTGAGAGCAGGCGTCTGCATCGGTGATAGACATGGGTTAGTTTGCCAGAAGCCTGGGGATTCGCGTCCAATTGTTTTGAAAATGGGCAATGGAGTTATGGAACGAACCATGACGAAAAATTGGGGTAACCGGCCGTGGACAATCGATTTTGTCCCGACTAGGCGAGAATTACCGGAAGCCGTTAATTATGCGGTCGTGGGTGGCGGATTTACAGGCCTGGCTGCAGCGGCCAGACTAAAACAATTCTCGCCGGAATCGACCGTGTGCGTATTGGAAGCGGAAGAATTTGGCGCTGGGTCCAGCAGACATACGGGCGGGATGGTGTTGGCAGAAAGCGCGGTGGGAGAATTGCCGGGACTCGGCGACGTAATAGCCGGCTATCAGAAGATCCTGAGGGAACTGAGTGTCGAAGGTGACCTGCTACTGCCTGGAGTTTACGAACTAGGGCGGTCTTCGCCATTACCGCACTCGCCTATTCGCTGGAGTGATTCCGGCGACCTTTGCGCGGTGACCAGCGTAGCTGGGGGCACGATCAATCCGGGGAAAGTGGTAGACGGACTGGCCCGGGCAGCCGAACGAATGGGGGTTCTGCTGTGTGAACGGTGTGGTGTTACGGAAGTAAGATTCTTTAAGGCCGTGGAATTGCGTACAAAGCGCGGAAACGTCCGCGCAGATAAAGTTCTATTTGCCACCAATGCGTATGCTCTGGAGTTAAACGGGCTTCGCGACAGGGCCAAATCCAAATTCACGCTTGCGATCGGGACACAAGTCCTGCCTGAGGATGTGATTTCCGAGATTGGATTGTCGGAAAGAAAGCCGTTTTACACCGTGGATATACCCTACTTATGGGGTAGATTGCTGGAAAACACCATCATTTTCGGTAGCGGACTGATTCATCTGGATGATTGGCGCGACCTGGATGCCCTGGACATAAATTGCGGAACAGCAGCGGGTATGCTTGCGCGGTTGGAAACGAGAATTCAGCGACTTCATCCTGCTCTAAAGGGCGTGTCGTTTGCGCATCGATGGGGTGGGCCGATCTGCATGACGGAGGGATGGCGGCCAGTGTTTGAACGTCACCCGGAATCGCAGAGCGCGCTCGTGTTGGGGGCATTTTCCGGACACGGAGTGGCGCAATCCGTTTATCTCGGGAGTTGGGCAGCGGAAGTGTTGCTCGGAAGACGATCGCTGCCAAATTGGTGAAAGCGAATCCCTAGGATTTATTGGTGGATGAGAGGCAGTGACTTGAGCAGCGCAGATAAGCCATTCCACAGGATCTGAAAGCCGATACATACGAGCAAGAAGGAAGATAGGCGCATGATGATGGTCATGCCCGTGGCACCCAGGACTCTAGCCAAGCGGTCGGCAAATCCGTAACAAAGATAAACGCTAATCGCGATCAGGAACATTCCGATTACTGCCCCGATGATGGAATAAATAAAGTTTTCCGGAGGTTCGTTCGCGCCCAGGGTAATGGCAATGGAAATAGAGCCGGGGCCGACGGTCAATGGCAGCGTAAGTGGATAAAAAGCGCGGCTAAAAAGGTCGCGCAGGTCGACCGTGCGATGGACGTCTTGACGGGCGACGTCTTCTTCATTTTGATTCAATATTTTCCAGCCCGCGGACATCACCACGAGGCCTCCGCCCACTTGGACAACGGGAATGGATATGCCAAAAAAGGCCAGGATGTGCGTGCCGACAAAGAAGGCCCCGACAAGCAAGAGTAAACTGTTAACGGCGATCCGGCGGGACAGTATTTTCCGCTGTTCCGTTGAATAGTAATTGGTGAGTGAAAGAAAAATGGGAGCCCCGCCGAGAGGATTCACAATGGGGAAGAGTGCGGAAACAATTAGAAAAGTGGCTTTTGCAATCCGGAACATACGTTTGTCCGGGAGAAAGTATAACCGAGGACTACCGCAGAGAGGATATTTTGAGGACGAGAGCGTCGAGAGCGTCGATTCATTGACAGGGTGCGCGGGCGGGACATACGATGGACGATTCTGTGATGGCAAGAAATAAAGCTATAACCCGAAGGATTTTTGGAATGAAAAAAAAATCGCTGACCTTGCGCACTGCGGGAATGCTAGTGCTCGCTGGAGCGGCATTGGCCGCTACCAACCTGCCTGAGATTGGAACCGCCGATGCGCAGAGGTACGTCAGTGACATAAAAGCTCTGACACAGCCCAAAATGGAAGGCCGTGGCGACGGCACGAAAGGATTGATTCGCGCCGAGCATGTGTTGAGCGATCGATATAAGAGTTACGGACTTGAACCAGCCGGGCAACACGGCTATCTGCAATCCTTCACTGTTACTACAGGGGCCAAATTGCATGGTAAGAACCATTTTGTAGTTGAAAATGGGGCAGACAAATCCGAACTCAAGCTGAACGAAGATTATGTACCATTCAGTTTTTCCGCTTCCGGCGTGGCGAATGCACCACTGGTATTTGCCGGATACGGAGTTACAGCGGGAGAGTTTGACTACGACGACTATGCGGGACTGGATGTCAAAGACAAAATTGTCGTCGTATTGCGAGATGAGCCAGCCGGATTCTTAGCGAAGAGCGGCAATCAGGGACAGACGAATCACGCACAATTCATCACGAAGGCTATAAACGCACGCAATCATGGCGCGCAGGCAATCATATTGGCCAACGGGAAACTGAAGGAAGACGAACAAGACCTGCTTACGCGGTTCGGCAGCGTGCATGGTCCGGAGAACGTGGGAATTTTGTTTTTGCAAGTGAAAGATTCGGTGGCGGACGGATGGCTCCATGCAGCGAGGAATTCGCTGAGGGGGGCGGAAGACAAGATCAACAGCGAAACGAAGCCAGCTTCCTTCGTTCTTCCGGAAACCTTGCATCTTTCACTTTCTGTTGGGATTGAGAATACTCACGCGACGGTGAACAACGTCCTCGCCTACCTGCCGGGTAAGACGGACGAGTACATCATTCTGGGTGCCCACTACGATCATCTTGGACGTGGCAATTTTGATTCACTTGCGCCTTCGCAGATTGGGCAGATTCATCCCGGTGCCGATGACAATGCTTCGGGAACCGCGGGCGTGCTGGAGTTGGCGCGATTACTTTCACCTTTGAAGGGACAATTGCAGCGCGGCATTTTGTTTGCGTCATTTGCGGGAGAAGAGCTGGGCCTGCTGGGATCGGCAGAGTGGGTGAAGGCGCCGACCAAACCTTTGGACAAGGCCGTGGCCATGCTGAATATGGACATGGTCGGGCGGATCAACGGGGACAAAGTGTATATCGGAGGAGTAGGGACAGGATCAACTTTCGTGAACGTCTTGAAGCTGGCGGAAGGAGATTCGCCGTTGAAGTTTGAGACTTCACAAGGCGGATATGCTTCAAGCGATCATACGTCATTTGTAGCGAAACGAATTCCGGTGTTGTTCTTTTTTTCGGGATTGCATTCGGACTATCACAAGCCGTCCGACACATGGGAAAAGATCAATGGAGTGTCAGCTGCGCAATTGTTGAACGTGGTGGCGAAAGCTACGCTGGAGATTGCGTCGGAAGCGGACAGGCCGACCTTTGTGGTGGTTGCAGAATCCAATCCACACAGCGGTTCGGTGAGCGGCGGTGGTGGATACGGACCTTATTTTGGTTCGATTCCTGACTTTGGGCAGACAGAGAACGGTGTGAAGTTTTCCGACGTCAAGCCGGGCTCCCCTGCGGCAAAGGCGGGACTGAAGGCGGGAGACGTTTTGGTGCAATTCGGAAACAAGCCGATCAAGAATTTGTACGACTTTACCGACGCGTTGCGGCGAAGCAAGGTGGGCGATGTGGTGCCAGTCACGGTACTGCGCGATGGAAAAGAATTGAAAGTGGACGTTAAATTGGAGCAGAGAAGGTAACCTTCAAATCGATCCGTGGCATCGAGATTAGGATGGAGAAATGACGTGCGAACAGGGAGCATTCTTGGTTTTGGACTGACGATTTCGCTGACGGTGGCCGGACTGTATTTGCCGGGGCGGTTCAATCTGCACGCACAACAAAAATCGGCACAACCTATTCTTTTACCGGAAGAGGAGAAACACTTGAAGAATGTCCACCAGCTCACGTTTGGGGGGCAGAATGCCGAGGCTTACTTTTCAGCAGATGATAAACAACTCATCTTCCAGCACCAGGGAGATGGGGTGTACTGCGATCAGATTTACACGATACCCGTAGAGACTGACGATGGCAAGCCGGCAACGCCGAAGTTAGTGAGCACGGGCAAAGGCCGCACGACCTGCAGTTATATCTTTCCATCTGGCGATAAAATTTTATTTTCGTCGACGCACGCTTCCGGTCCCGAATGCCCGCCAAAGCCCGACTATTCGCATGGATACGTCTGGCCGATCTACAGCACGTATCAGATCTATACCGCGAAGATCGACGGGACGGAACTGAAGCAACTGACCCATTCTAAGGGATACAACGCGGAAGCGACAATCACACGCGACGGAAAGCACATCGTGTTCACTTCCACACGCAATGGAGATCTGGATATCTATACGATGGATGCGAATGGCAGCCATGTGAGGCAACTGACTAACGAACTGGGATACGATGGCGGGCCATTCTGGTCGTATGACGGAAGTAAAATCGTTTATCGTTCGGAACATCCGAAGACTGCAGAAGAAATCAGGGACTATAAGGATTTGTTCAATCAAGGCCTGATTCGCCCTGGGAATCTGGAAATATGGGTGATGAATGCGGACGGCTCGGGCAAACACCAGGTGACCCACAATGGTGCGGCGAATTTCGGACCGTACTGGCTGCCCGACGGGAAGAGAATTGTTTTTGCTTCGAACCAGGCGGACCCAAAGAATGGACGCGACTTTGATTTGTATCTGATCAACGAAGATGGTTCGGGGCAGGAGCGGATCACATTTCACCCGGATTTCGATGGATTTCCGATGTTTACCTCCAATGGTAAGCGACTCGTGTGGGCTTCCAACCGGAATGGAAAAGTACCCCACGAGACCAATGTGTTCCTGGCGGATTGGGTAGATTAACCTAGCGTGAGGGCCAGTTGGCATTAACAAAGAAACGGAAGGCGGCGCAAGGAAGCGAAAAACCCGGACACCGGACGGGAGAATCGCTTCGTGTGTTGATTTCGGAAGCTCGGCTGCAGCGGCGGGTGAAGCAGCTCGCTCGCGAAATCCGGCGGGACTTCCCCGGGAGTGAACTTCATCTCGTCGGAGTACTGAAAGGATCGGTCTTCTTTCTGGCCGACCTGGCGCGTGAATTGAGAGGAGAAGTTTCTTTCGATTTTATCGGAGTATCGAGCTACGGCTCCACCACGGATTCTACGGGGGAAGTGAAACTCACGAAGGATCTGGACGTGAGTATCGAATCACGAACCGTAATCCTGGTCGAGGATATTCTGGATACCGGCCTGACACTGAAGTATCTCCTGCGCCTTTTCGAGGAGCGGCGCCCCAAGCATCTTCGTTCCGTGGTGCTATTCGACAAAGTAGAGCGCCGGATCGCCGACGTGAAGGCGGATTACACCGGTTTTCAAATACCAAATGAATTTGTGGTGGGCTACGGACTAGATTTCGACCAACGCTATCGCAACCTCCCCGCGGTGTGCATCCTCCGCCTTTCTTCGAATAAAAGACCAAAAGAGCGATAACATCAGCCGCGAGAGAGTGAAGCCGCCTGCTATAATAATGGGACTTCATGGAATCGACAGAACCTAAGACAGCCATCAAGATTACGAGCGACAAACCGGAAGTTCCGGCGGAAGTGCTAGCCACGCTGACGGAGATCGGCGAAGAGGTAAACGCGTCGCTGAACCTGGACGCAGTGCTTGCTCATACGGCGGCACTGATTAAACGGCACATCGACTACGAGATGTTTGGCGTGTTGATGGTGGATAGCGACGGATTATACCTGCAGCATCGCTTCGCGACTGGATACCCTCCCGGACTGGCCGAGAATTTACGGGTGCCCATTGGACAAGGCATCACAGGAACGGCCGCGGCAACAGGGCATTCCGTGAGAGTCAGCGACGTTTCGCAAGACCCTCGTTATATCAATGCTATAGAAGCGGTGCGTTCGGAATTGGCTGTGCCGCTGATGCTTCGCGGGAAGTGCACTGGAGTTCTGGATATTCAGAGTCGGCATCTGGATTACTTCACAAAGGATCAGCAACACATACTTACGTTGCTAGCTAGCCGGCTGGCCGTGTCAATTGAAAACGCGCGACTCTTTCAGCAGGTAAGTAATCAGGCCGAAACACTGCTGGTACTGAACGAAGTCAGCCGCGAGATGAGTTCTATTCTTGACGTTGAGGAGCTCTTGCGACGCGCGGCAGAAGCGGTGAAACGCGTCATCGATTATCAGATTTTGAGTCTGATGCTGTATGACGAGGAACAAAAAATATTCCGTCATCGAATTGACGTGAAACACGGGCAACGCGTGCAAGGTAAATTGCGAGTGGCCGCGACGGAAGGAATCGTGGGCGCGGCAGCGATACTGAAGGAACCGGTGATCGTGCCCGACGTGACGGCGGATCCTCGATACCTGATGGTGAATCCAGAAACGCGTTCGGAGCTGGCGATTCCGATGATGCACAAGGGCAAAGTGATTGGCGTGCTCGATCTGGAGAGCCCGCAATTGAACTATTTCACCACCGACCATGTGCAGACGCTCTCGATTTTGGCGGCGAACCTGGCAGTTTCGCTGGAGAATGCGCGACTCTATGAGCAGGTTGCGAGAGACGAGGCGCGGCTCGATCGCGACCTTCAGGCGGCGAAGCGAATCCAAGGTGCCTTGCTCAGGCCGGTGCCTACGGATGATTACGGACTGGATGTGGCGGCCAGATATTTGTCCGCACGGGAAGTGTGTGGCGACCTCTACGAATTCCTGCGCTACGGACCTCAGCAATTGGGAATCGCATTGGGCGACGTGAGCGGGAAGGGAACCGCGGCCGCGCTTTACGGCGCCGTGGCGATTGGCATCATGCGCAGCCTTGCGCCGCAGAAACTGCAGCCCGCCGAAATGCTGAAGCAGATGAACCATCTGGTGAGTGAACGCCGGATTGAAGGGCGCTTTATGACTGCGTGTTACGCAACCTGGCAAAAAGGGCGGCAAAAGCTGAGGGTTGCGAATGCGGGACAATCCCAGCCATTGCTCTATAAAGACGGTCATTGCGACAAAATTGAGTTGACGGGTTTTCCGTTGGGTATTTTTGAAGAAGTTCAGTACGACGAATGGGGCGTCACGCTGGACGTTGGCGATATCCTGGTATTCCATTCGGACGGATTGGCTGAGACAGCCAACAACGAGGGCCAACTGTTCGGAATGGAACGCCTGCGCGCACTGATTGAGAAGAATCACGAGCGGACGGCCGCGGAGCTTGCTGATGTTCTTTTGAACGAAGTGGATTGGTTCTCGCAGAATGCACCGCTTTCCGACGACCGCACACTGGTCATCGTCAAAGTGAAATGAGCACACACACCCGAGCACGGAGAGATCTGGAGTTTGTGGACCCGGCTACATTCACTCCGCAGTTCGTGTGGAGAAAAGGCAAAAAGAATTCTTCGCGAGAGGTTTTTTGCGAGGACGTTGGACTGGAAAGAATTGCTAATGATTTTGGCACGCCTGCTTATGTGTACAGCCGCAAGTCAATCGAAACCTCGCTGGGCGAATTGAAAGCAGGGCTCGGCAGACTCCCCCACCTGCTGTGCTTCGCGGTAAAGGCTAACGGCAACCTGTCCATACTGGGATTGCTGGCCCAGTGCGGCTGTGGATTCGACATTGTGTCGGGTGGCGAGCTTGATCACCTTCGTCGAATTGGCGTGCCGGGCAAACGCATCGTTTTTTCTGGAGTCGGCAAGACCCGAGAAGAAATTCGCGAGGGGCTCCACTACAAGGTTGGCGACAAATCCGCCTATGGCATTCTGCAATTCAATATTGAATCCCCCGCGGAACTGGAACTTTTGTTGGAAGAAGCGGGGCGAACCCGATGGAAAACAGGAAGAGTGCCGGGAGTTTCTATTCGTGTCAACCCGGACGTGAAAGCCGGTGGTCATCCGCACATCTCTACTGGTTTGTATGAGCATAAATTCGGTTTGAGCTGGTCCGGCGCAAAGAGACTGTATATTGCGCATCGAGACTCGAAGCATATCCGCTGGCAGGGCATCAGTGCACACATCGGATCGCAGATTGTCTCGTTGAATCCGTTTCGCCAAGCGCTTCAGAGGCTTGCGGGTTACTTGCTGGAGTTGCGCAGGGAAGGTGTGAACCTCAGGTATCTGGATTTTGGCGGTGGACTGGGAGTGCGATATACCGAAGAGCGGCCTGCGTCGAGGAAAGTTTACGCGCAGATGGTCGCGGAAATAGTGAGGCCTCTGGGCGTGAATCTGCTGCTCGAGCCAGGGCGCTCGATTATCGCACCGGCCGGAGTTTTGCTGTCGCGGGTGATTTATTCAAAGCACAATGGGAAGAAGGGTTTTGTCATCATTGATGCGGCAATGAATGATTTGATGCGCCCCGTGCTTTACGATGCGCCACACCCAATTACAAAAATCGTCCAGCGAGGAGCATCAAATCCTAGGACGCAGAAACGGGTCGATATCGTGGGGCAGGTGTGCGAGACGGGTGATCTGTTTCTCGAAGGCTGGCCCCTGGGCGACGCGCAATCGGGCGACCTAGTGGCGATCTGGGCGACCGGGGCGTATGGGATGGCGCAGGCATCCAACTACAACGCACGATGCCGACCAGCAGAAATTATGGTGGATGGCAAACGCGCCAAGCTGATTCGACGACGCGAAACACGAGACGACCTGTTGAGCACCGACGTTCTAGGGTAAGCGCTCAGACTTCGCCCCACTTCAATTTATTCCGCAAAATTTCAAAATAAGCCTTGTTTGGTGGATGGATCAGTTTCAGACGTTCTGTTGCACGGGTGATTCGAATCCGATCGCCCACTTGCGCTGGCAAGCCGGTCTGGCCATCTAGCGTGAGGAAGATGGAGTCTGAACTTTCTGCCAGTCGCAATTCAATATTAGAAGTGTCGCGAACGACTACGGGCCGGTCGCTGAGCGTGTGTGGGCAGATTGGTGTAATCAAGATGGATTCCACGGCGGGGTGGACGATAGGGCCGCCGGCTGACATGGAATATGCGGTCGAACCGGTCGGCGTGGCAACGATAAGGCCATCAGCGCGGTAACGGCATACAAATCCGCTATCGATGTACAACTCCAACTCAATCATACGGGCGAGCGTGCCCTTGTGCACCACAGCATCATTGAGAACGCGCTGTTGCGTGAGAACCTCTGCTCCGTTGATGCGTTCGACGAGAAGGAGCACGCGTTCGTCGACAGCGTAAGTGCCGAATAGAGCGGCTTCCAGAGCGGGGTACAGCTCTTCCACGGTGAAACTAGTGAGAAACCCAAGGCTGCCCATATTGATTGGCAAAATTGGAATACCTCGCGAGGCGGCTTCGCGCGAGGCGGCTAGCAGTGTACCGTCTCCACCCAGCACGAGGAAAAGATCGGCTTCTTGCGCTATCTGATGCCGCGTCTTACCCGTGCCATTTCCTTTGAGACAGCTTGCTGTTTCTGCGTCGTAAACGGCGTTGACGCCATGCTCCTGCAACCAGAGCAAGAGTGCAGGCACAACCTCTGCCAGATTCGAGCGCCGGGGCCGAGAGATGATACCGATAGTCTTAAACGCGGGTGTGGGTTGCATGTACTAGTGCGATTCTACCTCAGGGCCTTTTCTAGCGTGAAGAAAATACTCCTGGTTGCCTTCCACGCCAATCAATTTACTAGGCGAAATCTGTAGAGATGTAAGGCCAAGCGCTTGCGCAGCTTTACGGACACTTGCAATCGCCTTTTGGTGGAGATCAGCCTCGCGAACTATTCCACCTTTACCAACTTCTTCGCGTTCAAGTTCAAATTGCGGCTTGATCAGGATGAGGAACTCGGCAAGGGCGCTTGCGCATTGTACGGCGCAGGGGAGAATCTTCCTGACAGAGATGAAGGAGACATCAGCCACGACTATGTCTACGTACTCGGGGAGATCGGCGGCCGATAGTTCGCGCGCATTTTTCTTGATGGGAACGACTCGCGGATCTTCTCTCAGTTTCCAGGCGAGCTGGTCGGTGTTCACATCCACGGCATAGACGCGAATCGCGCCACTTTGCAGCAGGCAATCGGTGAAACCGCCGTTGGACGCTCCTACATCGAGGCAAATCTTTCCAGCTGCTGAGACATCAAAATCAGCAAGTGCGCCTTCTAGCTTGAATCCGCCGCGACTGGCGTATTTTTGCAGCCGGCTGTGGACTTCGACGCGCGCATGCTCGTCCGTGCTTATTCCGGCTTTGTCGGCGCGTTTTCCGTCGATTTCTACCTCGCCGGCCAGGATCATGGCCTGCGCTTTCTGTCGAGAGTCCGCAAGCCCTCGTTCTACGAGCAGGATATCCAGGCGCTTACGTGAGGATTTGGGCTTCATCTATGCTTGATTAGTCCAGAACTCTAGGTGCGTCGGAGAACGAGAAATTCCGCGATGGAACGCAGCCGTGCTGCCTTCTCGCTGTAGGTGGCCAATTCTGAAATGGCCTTGGTTGCCAATTCGTTAGCGATCCGCTTCGAGCGATCGAGTCCGAATACGGAAGGGTAGGTGGCCTTCTGTTGCGCGATGTCTTTGCCGGCAGTTTTTCCGAGAACGGAAGAAGATTCTGTCACATCAAGTATGTCATCGGTGACCTGAAACGCCCAGCCGATGGTTTCGCCGAAACTGCGGAGGCGTGTGACCTCCTCCGGCGGTGCTCCTGCAGAAATCGCTCCGGCAGTGATGGAAGCACGAATTAACGCGGCCGTCTTGGAACGATGAATGTATTCGAGCATTTCAGGGCCAACCCGATGGCCTTCGGCCTCGATGTCGGCGACCTGGCCGCCCACCATACCGTTTACGGTGCCTGCGGCAGTGGAAATTTCGGTAAGCATTGACACGCGGCGGTCCGCGGAGACCGATGACTTGCCGATGGTTTCAAAAGCGAGAGTCAACAGAGCATCGCCAGCCAGGATGGCGATGGCTTCGCCAAATTTCTTATGACAGGTAGGCTTGCCACGACGAAGGTCGTCGTTATCGAGCGCGGGAAGGTCGTCGTGGATCAGGGAATAGGTATGGATGAATTCGATGGCGCAAGCGGGGAAATGGCCGTGGGAGACATCTTCCGAAAAAATGCGCGCCGTTTCCAGACAGAGAATCGGGCGGATGCGTTTGCCACCGGCAAAGACGGAATAACGCATCGCCGTGTGAATAGAAACTGGTGCAGCATTTTCCGAGGGCAGCAGGCGATCCAAGGAAGCGTCTACTGCCAGGCGATCTTCTTCGAAAAACTCGGGTAGTTTCATCGGCTGATTGGAAGCAGCTGTGGAGTTGTGCACGTATCATTCATCTGCCAGTTCGCCCTCAGCCTCAAAAGGTTTGGCAGTTATTTTTCCGTCGGCTTTTTTCAGAAGAATTTCCACACGGCCTTCTGCTTCTTCGAGCTGCTTCTGGCACTCGCGGGAAAGACCGACACCTTCCTCGAACAGTTTCATAGCTTCATCGAGTGAAAGTTGAGGGCTCTCGAGTTTGCGAACCACTTCTTCCAGTCGTGCCAATGAGCGCTCAAAATCCGGTTTTTTGGGAGGCTCGGACTTTTTCTGAACAGGTAAATTCACGCTTTCCGCCTAATCTTGCCAAAAACTATTCCTGACATTGTAAACAGCAGTATGTGGAGCGCCCATCTTGCTTTACGCGCAGAATCGGTTCGCCACAGCGCCGGCAAGGTGAACCCTCACGTTGATAGACGCGCAAGACGCGTTCCAGGCCCTGAAACCACCAGTGCGGGTCATGAAACTCGGGCGCTGGATCCAAACAGCATTCTAAAGCACGGTGGAGAACAGACACAATCGCTTTATAAAGTTTTTCAGTTTCAGCGGGGGTGAGTGAATCAGCGCGACGACGCGGATCGAGACGGGCGTGCCATAAGGATTCGCAGGCGTATATATTTCCGATTCCCGCGAAGCGGGTCTGGTCCAGAAGGAACTTCTTCAAAGGTCGCTTGGATTTCGAGAGAGCCAGCCGCAATGCCGGCTGCGTGAACTCGTTCGAGAGAGCGTCGGTACCGAGAGTCTTTAGGGGGCGACACTCGGATTCGCTTGGCCAGGCGTGAACTCTGGCCAGATGCCGGGGATCAACGACGCCAAGAATGCCTGAATTCAATTCAAAGGCGAGGTCGACGTGCGTGCCATCAGCCTTGCCGTTGGCCCGTTTCAGTAACTGACGGGCGTTTGAAAACCACAATAGTTGGCCGTCGAAACGAAAATGAATTTCCATCAGGCCGCGATCAAATTTCAAAAACAGGTATTTTCCGCGACGAAAGACTTCTTCGATGCGCGCTCCCTGCACCATTCGGGTAAACTGAACAACTGTCTGCGGTTGGATGAGAATGGCATGAAAGAGATGTATGCAGCGAATCTTTCGGCCGCGTACGAGCGGGCGTAAAGTTTGCGCAACCGCTTCAACTTCTGGAAGTTCTGGCATTTGTTTTCAGGAAATGTTCAGGTCACTGCATAGGTAATGCAACTGCGCGTTAGAAATTGTGGTGCCTGAAATCAATTCGCCGGCTTTAGAATAAGCGTGTGCTTTTTCGATTTGGCTTCTGCAACGTCGCTGAATGGGCCATAGATCGGCTTGCCTTCAAACCAATTGCGGAATTGATCCTGGTAATGCTCACTCCCGGGCTGGCCGGACTGTCCAGCGGTGATGAGAATGATCGATTGATCCCAGTCCGCGAGGTTGGCGACAAATCGCTCCGATGGACCATGATGCCGGGAAGCCGCTCGTGGACTGAATGAAGTTCCGGACTGCGGCTGATCCGCAAGGCTCAGCAATTTCTTCAGAATGCCTTGCTGGCCTATGGGGTGCAGCATGTCAAGATAATTGAATCGCTTCCAGCTCCAATCTTCGGGATTGGGGTCTTTGGTTCGCTGCTCGAGTTGTTTCACTGACTGGTCTGCCGCGACAGTAAGCAGTTCGTCGTAACTCTTAAAATCCGCCGGCAGCCACCGAGCAGGTCGTTCCGTCAAGGTACGCTGAAGAAACGCAACCTTTCGCCAGTCGTATAGCTCGGTATCTTTTCCGATGTGCGGCTCCAGGATCAGGTCGAGAGCACGGTACAGAGTTGAATTCAGGAAGGGGACCACAGTGGAATTTGCGTCGGCAGTGCCATTCCACTCTTTGGCCTCCTGAATGAGTTTCACGGTGCGGGCATCTTTCGGTGGCGCGACTCTTGCGGCGGCCGCTAATTGCTCCGCGATAAACACGTGGGGATAGCTGTATGTGTCCGCTTGCACCTTCATCATGTCTTCTGGGCGCAGATCGTGCTTGTCGTGGAGCAAGTCATAGATGCGGGCGGTACGGTAGGGTTCTTCCCAGTCATCGGTCAAATAGGGTTTGTAATCAGGCCCCGAAATACGAGCATTGGCTGTGACGATCAGGCCGTCCTCAGGATTAAAGCTCTGCGGCATTTGTTCAAACGGGATGTAACCTGTCCATTCGTACTCATCGGTATCGCCCGGAACGGGAATGGTCCCGTGGCCTTTTTTGCGAATGGGAACCCGCGCGGCAACCGTGTAGCCAATGTTGCCGTCAACATCCGCATAAACAACGTTTTGGCCCGGCCCCCAGACGTGGCTAAGGACTTCTCGGAATTCCTTCCAGTTCTGCGCTTTACCTAGCCAGTTATAGGTGTTCGATAATCCGCCGGGTTCGAGAGCAGTCCAGCGCATGGCATAAGACTTGTCACCTTCCTGCTCCACCACAGGTCCATGACGAGTCACAACGAGTCTCATGTGCTCGTCGGCTGAGCCTTTGACATGGATGACTTCGTCGTAGACCTCCGCCTTTCTCCACTGGCCGTTGACGCGGTACTCGTCGACATTGCCAGGGTTGAATGTTTCGATGTAGAGATCTAAAACGTCCGCGCCGTTATTGGTGAAGCCCCAAGCGATGCGATCGTTATGCCCAATCACCACCATCGGTGCGCCCGGCAATGTAAAACCTTTTACATTCCAACCAGGTGCGGTTAAATGAACTTCGTACCAGATGGGCGGGATGGTCAATTCAAGGTGCGTGTCGTTTGCCAGGAGAGGTTTTCCGGTGGCGGTATGTGCACCATTCACGACCCAATTGTTGCTGCCGAGGATGCGGCGGACATCGGCTTGACCCACTTCGAGCCAATCGGAAACATTTGCGGCCATGGCGCTGGTGATGTCGGGGCCTAACGTGGTGCCAGGTTTTTGCGGCAAAATGAGGTTGGCCTTCAGCACATCATCGTAATCCATTTCATCGTCATCTTCGTCATCGGAATCGGCTTGCGACAGGACGTGCGGATTTTTCTCAGCGTTTGGATCGCCCACTACAAAATGATCAAGAGTGGCTTCCTCGTTATAGAGGTCCTTTGCCAGATCCGGACCGACTCTGGCCAGCACGGCGGCACGGTGTAATTCCGTATGCCGGGTGTCGGTCAGTGTGCGGTACATGTATCCGGCGATTACCAGGGAATCCGAAACTTGCCATGGTTCGGGCTTGTAGTTCAGCAACGTAAATTCCAGTGGGAGCCGGGAGGGGTGCTGCTCGATGAAGCGGTTCACCCCACGGGCGTAGGCTTCCATTATTTTGCGGGCTTCGGGATCCATCTGTGCAACTTCGCGGTCAGCAGTACGGCTGAAATTGAAGGCGCGAAATTCCTTGTCGATTTCGATAGTGGCGGAGCCAAGAATCTCAGACAATCGACCACGAGCTACGCGACGCAGCAGATCCATCTGCCACAGGCGATCCTGTCCGAGAACGTATCCTTGCGCTTCGGCCATGTCTTCCACAGAGGCTGCGCGAATGTGGGGGACGCCCCAATTGTCGCGCTCGACTGTAACTTGTTGACTGAGGCCAGCTACGCTGATATTGCCGTCAAGCTGAGGCAAGGGACGATAGACTAGCCACCAAACGGTGGCCGCCAACACGATCAGGAGAATTCCGACGATCCAGAGAATTGCACGCAGAATGGTGCGCAAGCTTCACCAACCTCAAGCTGAAGAGTAAAAGTCTAGTGGACGCAGGCGTAGCGCGCAACTGACCGAAAGGGTATGCGGTGGCGGTTAGGTCCGGGCGTGTGCTGCTGCAAAACCGTCGCGCTGGTTCCGTCTACTGCTACAATCCCTTTTGGGGATTTTGGAACAAGATGATCTTGCTGCGACTGATTGGAGTGCTACTGCTGGTGGCATTAAATGGGTTTTTCGCCGCCGTGGAGTTTTCCCTTGTGGCCGTGCGATTGTCGCGAGTACGGCAACTGGTAGCCAAAGGGAACGCCCAAGCGAGAATTGTCGAGCAGTTGCTGGGCGACCTCCATCGCGTTGTGTCGGGAGTGCAAGTCGGAATCACTCTGGCGAGCCTGGCTCTGGGCGCGCTCGGTGAAGCCACGCTGGTCATTGTGGTGCAGCAGATCATGCCCGCGGAAGGAAGTGTGCGGACGATCCTGCTTCTGCATGCGGTGGCGTTGACCATTGCGTTTGTCATGCTGAGTGCTTTGCACGTTGTTTTCGGTGAACTTGTACCCAAAACCATCAGCCTGGTTCGAGCGGAACGAGTCGCGCTGATGGTCGCGCGCCCTTTTCAGTGGTTCCTGAACACGTTTCGTTGGGCAATCGACCTGCTGGATGGAATTTCTGGAGTACTGGTCAAGGCGCTAGGCCTTGCTGCGCCTGTCAGTCACGGTCAGGCCCACACCACAGAAGAATTGCAGATACAAATACAGCAAGCGCGCGAGCGTGGTTTGTTGGCCGTGGGTGAAGAGAAGTTTATTCTGAGCGCCATTGAGCTCGGGCAATTGCAGGTGAGAGAAATAATGGTATCTCGCCCGGACATGTTCATGCTGCCCGTGGAGTCAACGCTAGACCAGGTGATGAGTATGTTCGCGACGACGCAACGTTCGCGGGTCCCTGTGTATCGGGGCAACGAAGACCACGTTCTCGGGTTTGTCCACGTAAAAGACATGATGTGGGCACTGCTGGACACCGAACGGCGCCTGGAGGAGAAACTCCCCCCACCGCCACCGTTTGATCTTCGGCGGGTGCTGCGGGAAATCTTGATTGTGCCAGAGACGAAGCCCGCTGGTGAACTGCTCTCCGAGTTGCGTTCCCGGCATATCGGCATGGCTATCGTGGTGGATGAGTTTGGAAGCGTGCTCGGCCTGGTCACCATGGAAGATGTGATCGAGCAATTGATCGGCGAGATTCATGACGAATTTGATGTGGTGGAGCGGCCGTTAACGCTTGCCGATGGGGCGATCATTTTTGACGCGGCGCTGAATGTAAGGGATCTAGACAGTCAGTACAACATCGTGCTGCCGGAAGATCCGGCGTACGCTACCGTTGGTGGCTTTGTACTAGATCAATTGGGGTTTATCCCCCGTGGCGGAGAAAGCTTCGAATTTGGCACCTACCGGTTCACGGTCGTTGAAATGGATGGCCGACGTGTTGCGCGCGTGAAGATCCAGCAGTTGCGTTCGCCGGCCAGCGAACCTGTTTCGGAAGCGACCGAGCTGAAACCAAACATCAAGATGGAAAAGCAGAAAGCAAAAGAACGCAAAATGGCCGAAAAGGAACATAGGATCAGTTAACAATGGCACGTCACATACTCCATCGCTTCCTGTTGACACTGCCGGCATTGTGGCTGGTGTTGACGCTGGTTTTTCTTCTGATCCATATCGTTCCCGGTGACCCAGTCGAGCAAATGCTCGGTGAGGGTGCTGCTCCCGGGCAGATCGAGCAGTTGCGCCACACCCTCGGTCTCGATAAGCCTCTCCTGATGCAATATGGAAATTATTTGTGGCAGATCGCTCATGGAGAACTGGGGCAGTCTTTCAAATTTCAAGTCCCGGTGCGACGAATCATTTTTGAACGCTATCCCGCTACGCTGCAGTTAGCGCTTCTCGCGCTGATGGTTTGCATGACCATTGCGATCCCTGCGGGAGTGATAGCTGCTTCCCGACGAGGCGGCACGTCCGACCGAGCAATCAGTGTACTCACGCTGTTCGGGTTGGCGATGCCAAATTTCGCCTTGGGGCCGCTTCTCATCACATTGTTCTCCATTGAAATTGGCTGGCTACCGGTGTCCGGGCGTGGTGGTCCGCTCAATTACATCTTGCCCGCGGCCACATTAGGAGCAGCACTGGCAGCAATTCTGACGCGGATGGTTCGCGGAGCAATGCTCGAGGAGCTATCGAGCGATTATGTACGAACGGCTCGAGCGAAAGGGCTTTCAGAAGCTGCTGTCCTGGTGCGCCATGCATTGCGGAATGCGCTGATCCCAATCATCACGATACTTGGATTGCAATTCGGAACATTGTTGGCCGGAACCATTGTGACAGAAACAATTTTTTCCTGGCCGGGCATCGGGCGGCTTACGGTCCAGGCCATTTCTGCAAGAGATTATCCACTACTGCAGGGCTGCATTCTGGTGATTGCACTTTCCTATGTCCTGGTCAACCTGCTGACGGATTTTTTGTATGCGATTGTCGACCCCAGGGTACGTCTGTCATGAACGAGCGGAATCCGTTAGGGGAATTTCTTCGACGCAGCATGCTGGCGAAAATCGGATTCACGATCGCGTGCATACTGGTTCTACTCGCATTGTTTGCTCCGTGGATTGCGCCGAGTGATCCCGCCGCGCAAAATCTAGCGGTGCGCTTGCAGCCGCCGTCTCACACCCATTGGATGGGTACAGACGAGCTTGGACGAGATATCCTGTCGCGCACCTTGTATGGTGCGCGGATATCGTTGATGGTTTCCATTTGCGTAGTTCTCGGTTGCGGCAGCATTGGCTTGACCATTGGCATGCTTGCAGGCTATCGGGGTGGAGCTTTCGACCGTGTCATGAATCTCCTGGTCATCAATGCATTTCTATCTTTTCCTGGAATACTTTTGGCGATTGCGTTCGCGGCATTTTTCGGCCCGGGAATTGGCAAGGTCATTCTTGCGCTGATCATCACCGGTTGGGCAGGATATGCACGGCTGGCTCGCGCACAGGTTTTGAAGGTGAAGGAGTTAGAATACGTCTTGGCGGCCCGTTCCTTGGGAGCCACGTCTCTGCGAATCTTGTACCACCATCTGCTGCCAAACATACTCCAACCGGTGCTGATTCAAGCGACCATCGGTATGGCAGGGGCTATTCTCGCGGAGGCTACCTTAAGTTTTCTGGGATTAGGCGTGCTGGCGCCATTGCCAAGCTGGGGCGCAATGCTCAATGACGCGCGCAACCATCTGTTCGATGCCCCCCACATGGTCATTTTTCCCGCACTTGCGGTGATGCTTGCGGTACTTGCATTCAATCTTTTGGGAGATGCCTGGCGCGATTGGCTGGACCCGCGTATGCGTTCACAAATGGATGCACTGGAACATTCGCGCTGATGTCCGGGCAATTATAAGAGAAAATTAAACTAACTCGAAGCGAGCAGCACCGAGGCGCCGCGACCTATGCCCAGGGTCTTCGCTGCACTCCCTTTATTCACTGCTATTTCCAGATATCCGCTGGAGCCTAAATAGACGACTGCTTCTCCTGCATTTCCATAGGCGAATGTGGAAACGAGGCGGGTCACCAGGTGCGTTCCCACTTGTAGACTGATCGCGCCTTTTTCCAGGCATTCGGGAGTTAGATCCTCGGTGCGGAAATTGGTAATCAAGTTGCCGAAAGCGTCGACTTTTAACACCACCCCCTTTAACAGGCCGTCTGCCTGCTTGGGTTTGGGCATAGCGAATTTCTTGAAATCGGTGATCTCTTCGCCCATGCTTCCCGGCTGCCAACTCTTTGAAAGCCACGCGGCCACCGGTGCAAAAATATCTCGGCCGTGGAAGGTTTTGCTGACGGGTTGGGAGAAGTAGTGCTCGCTCGTGATGTTGCGAACAATCACAGGATATTCTCGTTCGTATACACCAGAGAGCACGCCATTGTCAGGCGCAAGAAAGTATTGGTTCTGGCCACTCACAAGCAACGGACGGCGTTCCGTACCTACGCCGGGATCCACAACCACCACGTGAATGGTGCGAGCCGGGAAATACGGGTACGCCGAGGCAATCGCGAGCGCACCATCGAGCAAGTCAAAGGGCGCGATCTGGTGAGTGATGTCGACAATCTGCGCCTCAGGATTAATCTTCAGGATGGCGCCCTTCATGACGCCAACAAGATGGTCATTGAGACCGTAATCCGTAGTCAGAGTGATGATTGGATTCGTCAAAACGCTCTCCCCTTGGGTGAATTGAAGTGCTTCGGAAGGCGGAGTGGAGAGGCACCCCGCCTATTCGACGCTATCCAACCACGGATCGGGAAGCAAGGGACCTAGCGGATAGCGATGCGCAAGCGCCAATGCCGCTTGCGTCGATGTTTCCAAAATTGCCCCGCACTTACAAAACACATTGCCGGGCGGAAACTTCAGGGCAGGCAGGAGCTTCTGGCACTGAACGAATCAATCCTTTCCACGGGAGTGCGTCGACGAGGATTCCTTTCTCCAATTCATACAGGGAGGATAACCGCGGGCAGGTTTGCAACTTGTACGCCAACAGTGCTGCAGCATGCTTGATCTTTCGAAAAAAGCAGCCCAGCCCTCTTCTTTCCGGGCAGTACAACCACAGGGGAAAGCGTCGCATGACAATGTTCGGCCTAACGTATCAAAAACACACCGAAACAAGGTGTATGCGCTTTATGTTGCGCTGCGCCCGGGTAAGGCAACGGTTGGTCTGCCAACAACAGATGGAGCTGTTTGTCGTCGGAATGCGAGATCATCGGAATGCCCTCGCACATGCGGCAGGGCGAGCTATCCTGCACCGAAATTCACAATGTGGACAAAGATGGAAGTTGCGAAAGGTGGTTGGCGATAAACATTCAGCATGGGGGATCACAAGCCGGACCCATGATTGCGGAAAGGTACAACTGCTACCACTTGGTCGCTCGCCTGGGAGGCTGGCCCGTACGATAGCTTGAATCAAGTCATCCGCAGGTCAGAGTGGTATCAGGCAATAAATGGGAATGACTACGGGCAGGCGGGACTGACTACGAACGATTCTCCTTGACGGGGGCACTCGCCAATTCGGAGCTGGAAAATCCCAATTCCATCAGGATCTGCCGGGAGTGCTCTCCCAGAAGCGGAGGAGGAAGCCGATATTCGATGGATTGCTGCTGGTAACGAATCGGATTGGCAATGCTGCGGACTTTTTGCAGAGTGGGATGCTCGATTTCGACGATCAGTCCTCGAGCAATGCTCTGCGGATCCGTGAGTGCTTCGCCGACGGTCTGAATTGCCGCCGCCGGAATATCTGCGTCCGCCAACTTCGTAAGCCAGGCAGTGGCAGGCAGAGCATCAAAAAGTGCTTGCAGCAAGGGGATCAGGTGTTCTCTGTGCTGCACGCGAGAAGCATTATCGGTAAATCGCGAATCTTCGCCCAACCTTTTCTCGACCTGGAGCAGCGTTAGCAACCGTTGCCATGCCGGTTGGGTGCCAATTCCAACGACGAACATGCGGCCGTCGCTGCCCCGGAATGGCTGATAGGGAACGATATTGGGATGCGCGTTGCCCCAACGCTTTGGCGAAATACCAGCATTCAAATAGCTACTGCCCGCGTTGGCCAGCCAGGTGAGTTGCGAATCGAAAAGAGACATATCCAGAAAATCCCCTCGGCCACCGTTGCGCTCACGTGCAAACAGTGCGCCCAGAATACCCATCGCAGCGTAAATGCCTGTGGTCACATCCGCGATGGCGATGGGAAATCGCATCGGGCCGCCATCAGGCTCACCCGTGAAGCTCATCACACCAGCTTCAGCTTGCGCGAGGATGTCGTAGCCGGGCAAGCCGGCTTTTGGACCGGTGAAGCCATAACCGGTAATGCTGCAATAAATCAGCCGGGGAAATTTGGCGCGAATAGCGGCACAATCGAGACCACGTCGCAGGAGTGAATCCGGCGAGGGCTGATTGCAGAGGAACACATCAGCGGAAGCAAGGAGACGAATAAGTATCTCCATTCCCTGAGGCTCATTGTAGTCGACGGCGATGGAGCGTTTGTTGCGATTGGTAGCGAGGAAGTAGGCCGATTCTGAGCCGACAAATGGCGGTCCCCAGGCGCGGGACTGATCGCCGACAACTGGCCGTTCGACCTTGATGACATCGGCGCCTAAATCCCCCAACAACATGGCGCCGTAGGGGCCGGCAAGTGCTTCCGTGAGTTCGATTACCCGGATACCGTCGAGCACGCTGGGCATATTCAGGGATTATAGCGAACCCCTGGTAAAGGGGTTAGGCCGTGGAGCTCGGAAACGGAACTGAGCAACTCCCTTGCTTGACGGGCGGGGTTTTCAGACAATAGAGGGCTAACAAATCCGCGCCCTAATTCACTGAGACGCCATTACTGCGTCTGACGGAGACCTAGAACGATGTCGCCAGTTGCCCACCCACCGAAGCGCTTTGTCGCTTATTTTTCCATGGAAATTGCCCTGGAAAATGACATGCCTAGTTATAGCGGAGGATTGGGAGTGTTGGCGGGAGATACGATTCGCGCCGCGGCTGATATCCGGCTGCCCATGGTGGCGGTCTCCTTGCTGTATCGAAAGGGGTTCTTTCGCCAGCGGTTGTCTGAACAAGGGATGCAGACCGAAGAGCCCGTTGAATGGAATGTGGAAGAGTTTCTGACGGAGCAAGCGCCTCGGGTGACGGTAAACCTTGAGAACCGTCCAGTGGAATTGCGCGCCTGGCGCTATACCGCGATCGGCGTGCGCGGGTATGAGGTGCCGATCTACTTCCTGGACGCAGACCTTTCGGGGAATGATCCGCGGGACCGCGAGTTGACCGGCGCGCTCTATGGAGGCGATCCGTACTACCGGCTATCGCAGGAGGTCTTGCTGGGAATCGGCGGAGTACGGATGCTTCGCGCACTAGGCCATACGGAGTTGATGCGTTACCACATGAACGAAGGGCACGCGGCTTTGTTGACCATGGAATTGCTGGACGAGGAGACCAAAAGGGCGGGCCGCAGTTCCATTAAGGGCGAAGATATCGAGAAAGTTCGCAGCAAATGCGTATTTACGACCCACACCCCCGTGCCTGCCGGCCACGACAAGTTTCCGGTCGAGTTTATGACCCGACTTTTCCCCGACCAGATGCGCTTCTTCGATGTAAAGGACGCCTCTTCAGCGGACTTGATCAGAAACATCATGCAGGTGGAGCAGAACTATCCGGACATTCAGGAAGCCGTCCGACGAGGTGCTTCGGTCAATATGACGTACCTGGCCCTGAGCCTGAGCAACTTCGTAAATGGCGTGGCTAAGTTACATGGGGAAGTATCGCGGCGTATGTTCCCGAACGTGCACATTGAGGCGATTACGAACGGGGTGCACGCGGCCACGTGGACTTCTCCAGCCTTCCGCGACTTGTTTGACCGATACATCAGTTCTTGGCGCGAAGATAATTACAGCCTGCGAGGTGCGCTTGGATTGCCTCCAGAAGAAGTTTGGGCAGCGCACCTGTTGTCCAAGCATGATTTGCTGGAAGCCGTCCGCATGAAGACTGGATTGAAGCTGGATCCGGAGGCGTTCACGATTGGTTTCGCGCGCCGCGCGACAGGCTATAAGCGTGCTGACCTGATTTTGAGTGACCTCGACCGGTTACGCCAGATCGCGCAAAAAGTGGGACCATTTCAAATTGTGTACGCTGGGAAAGCGCATCCGAAGGATGGCGGTGGAAAAGATATTATCAAGCGTATCTTCAAGGCGAAGAAAGCGCTGAAGAAAGCTGTTTCGATCGTCTTCCTCGACGATTACAACATGGAGCTTGGTGGCAAGCTTACTTCCGGCGGAGATTTGTGGCTGAATACCCCGCAATATCCCTTGGAAGCTTCCGGCACCAGCGGGATGAAAGCGGCGATGAACGGCGTCCCGAGCTTGAGCATCCTGGATGGGTGGTGGGTGGAAGGGCACATCGAGGGGATTACCGGTTGGTCTATCGGTGAACCCCACCGTGGCGAACCTTCACACGAGTCCGTGGCCGACAATGAAGCCGACGCCGAGCATCTCTACTCAAAACTGGAGAGCGTAATCCTACCGATGTTCTATGAAGGCCGGAACCGCTACCTGGAAGTTATGCAGCACGCCATCGCCATCAACGGATCTTTCTTCAACACGCAGCGCATGGTGCAGCAATATATTACGGATGCCTATCTGCGCTAGAGCGAACGGGGCGATGCGCTTTCTCCGCCCGCACTTCGAACAACATCACTTTGCGAGGAAGGATCTTGAAACCGGCCTTGCGATAAAAGGTCTCGGCTTCGGGATTGTGGTGTAAAACCTGCAATTCGATGGCGCGGATGCCACGTTCGCGACAGAAATCCTCGATCTCGTATAGCGCCAGCGAACCGATACCATGATTACGATATCGCTTGCTGACGTAGAGATCGGTCAGCATGCCCTCGATGCCGCCATATTCCAGATCAAAATTGTAGGTCAGAAGAGCGTAGCCAACGGGCTTCTTGTGGCTCTCCATGATCCAGGCCTGCCCTTGCGAGACGTTTCGCAACAATGTGTCGAGCCCCTTGCTGAGTGAGTTTTGATCAAACGGAATTTTGTCGAAGCGATAATACTCAGTCACAAATTTCATCAGGATGGCGTGATCTTTGGGTCTGCACGGGCGGAACGTAACCAGCATAATGCCTCATTTCTTGTCGCGAGGCGGAGTGCGTTTTGTACCGCGGAGTTCCGCCGCTGCGTCGAGAATATTGGTACGAGAAAAATCCTTGAAAAAATCCCAGGAGCCGTAAGATTTTTCCAGGTCGGGAAGAACGGCGTTAACAAGATCATCACCGGTTTTGCCGCCGTCTACAGGCTTCTGAACTGTCGTCCGAAGATATCGGAGATATTTCTGGAAGTCGAGCACGTCAGTGGACGTTCCGACATCGCCATGGCCGGGGACGAATACCGTGGAGTGGGCCGCAGGAGAGCTATTTGCGAGTTGTGCGGGTAGAGCCGCAAGATCGCTGAGAGTGTCAATCCATGTACTGATGGTGGCATCAATCAGATTAGGAAGAGTCTTGCGCCAGAACAGATCGCCACAAAAGACCACGCCAGCATCGGGAATACTCACTATGGAATCTCCACCGGTGTGGCCGGCAAAAAACTGTACATTGACGCGCCCACGGCCGAGATACAGGGTAACAGCTGATTCGTAAGAAACTTCCGGCCCTGCTAATTGGCCGACTAGAGTTTTCTCCTCCGGTTTGATCTTTTCACCGAAGAACTTCAGGTTTTCGGTGTTAATCCATCCTCGGAGATTGTCGTGGGCAACGATAATGGCGCCGACGTTTGAAAAAATGCGGTTCCCAGCGACGTGGTCGAGATGGTAATGCGTGTTCACTACGAATTTTACCGGCAATTGTGTGAGCTTGCGAATCTCGATGAGCAATGCCTTGGCCGAAGCTTCATTTTCAAAGGTGTCGATTACAACGACGCCACTATCGCCAATTACAAAGCCAGCGTTTGCTCCCGCGTCGCCTTTGGCGTCGTCAATCGCGGCCCAAGTATTCGGCCCGACGAGCTTTAGTTGGAATGGGAGTTGAGATTGTGCGGTTGGAGAGGCCTGCGCGGCAGTAATTGCCACGTAGAGTAGAACGAACGCGAGCAGCTGGAAGCAAATTCGCATCGCTCAATATCGTACTGCTTTAGGGCTAGACTGAAAAGCCACCGCAATTTTGGTATTTCCGGAGGCAGTGATATCAAACAAGACGGTCTTTGTAGAGGGCCATGCCAACGGCGGCATCCATGCCAATTCGTTCCAGTTCGCGAAGTTCACGTCTCGTTGAGATGCCACCGGCCGCGACAATCGTCAAATTAGTGGCGGTTCGTAACTGACGAAACCAGTGCAGGTTGGCTCCGCGCATCGTTCCTTCGCGATCGACATCCGTGCAAAGAAATCCCGCGCAGTAGGGCTCCAGCTGCGACATCACTTCCGCCGGGGTCAAGGGGAGCGTTTTGCGCCAACCGTGTGTCAAGATCCGCTCGTTGGCCGTGTCCAGGGCTACCAATAGGTGTTTGCGCCCGACACGTCCGCTCAGTTGTTTCAGGAAACGAAGATTAGGGCGACCCATGCGAAATGCCGCGCTGCCAACAATGATCTGGTCCACCCCGCATTGCAAGAGCGACTCCGCCCGGGTTGTGGTGCGAATGCCTCCACCCGCGCGAACTTTCATCTTTTGATCGTGGCTGGCTCGCCAGCACAGTTCGCGGACCAATCGATTGTTCTGTCCTTTGCGCATCGCGGCATCTAGATCAATCACATGCAGCCAGCGGTATTGGGCGAAGCGCTGCAACAGACCAAACACATCGGCGACGGCGAGCGCGCGTTTGCGGCCATGAACTAGCTGCACAGCCTGCCCGCCCTGAAGATCGATACAGGGAATTAGCACGGCAAGCGAACCTCCACACCGTTTTTCCGCAAATACTCTTTGAGAGCGAGAATCGACTGCACCTGATGGTGAAAAATCGATGCGGCCAGCGCGGCATCTGCCGCTCCTTCTGTGAAAACAGAGAGGAAATGCTCGGGCAGTTTCGCGCCCCCTGAGGCGATTACCGGCACCCTGACCCGGCGGCTGATCGCGGAGGTGAGTCGAGTATCGAAACCAGACTGCGTTCCGTCGCGGTCCATGGAGGTAAGCAAAATCTCGCCGGCGCCCAATTCAATCCCGCGTAAAGCCCAGGTCTCCACATCGAGGTTAGTCGGGGTGCGACCTCCGTGCGTCCGTACCTGCCATTGCCTGTCAGCGCGTATCGCATCGATCGCCAGCACCACTGCCTGCGCACCGAATTCTTGGGAAAGTTCGCTGATTAACTCGGGCCGCTCGACAGCCGCCGTGTTCACAGTAACCTTGTCAGCGCCGGCTCGCACAACCGCCCGTGCGTCATTCAAGCATCGGATTCCACCACCGGCTGCAAGTGGTATGGAAAGTTCCGCGGCAACACGGCGAATCGTTTGAAGAAACGTCGGCTGATTATCGCGTGAAGCAGCGATGTCCAGAACCACCAGTTCGTCGGCACCTTCCGCATTGTAACGGGCCGCGAGTTCCACGGGGTCGCCGGCGTCGCGGAGTTCCTCGAAGTGCACGCCCTTGACCACGCGGGCGCCGTCTGTGTCTAGGCAGGGAATTATGCGGTGCGCGAGGGTCATGCGGCCCGCCGCAAAAAGTTTTCGAGGAGTTTTGCTCCGGGCGCGCCGCTCTTTTCGGGATGGAATTGGACCCCGAAAATATTATTGTGCTCGAGAACAGCCGTGAATTCCCGTCCGTGGGTGCAGACTGCAGCAGTTTCACGGCCTGATGCTGGCGCGGCATAGGAATGTGCAAAATAAAAATAAGCTTCCGGTGGAATATTCTCGAGCAGGGTAGTGGGACGCTCGACGCGTAACTGGTTCCAACCCATGTGCGGATGTTTCACATCGTTTGGGAGGAGGGAGACGCGGCCGCGAAACAGGCCCAGGCCAGGGAGATCGGAGGCTTCGTCACTTCCATCGAAAAGAGCCTGCAACCCCAGGCATATGCCAAGGAAGACGACCCCGCTGCCGATGGCTTCGAGCAATGGCTGCCGCAGTTGGTGAGTGTTGAGTGCCTTGATCAGCGCGCTGCAATGTCCTACGCCCGGGAGTATCAAGCATTTTGCAGCACGAATGTCCTCGCCGCGATCCGTCAACAGGACGGTTGCACCCAGCTTGCGAAACGCTCGTCCCACGGAAGTGATGTTACCCGCCCCGTAATCAATTACGGTCACATTCACAAGAGCTCCTTGGTACTTGGCAAGACCTTGCGCAAGCGTTTGTCTCGTGAAACAGCAAAACGAAGTGCACGCGCGAACGCTTTAAAAATTGCTTCAATCTGGTGATGCGAGGAACGGCCGTATAGCACTTTTAGATGCACATTGGCACGCGCGGCGAACGCGAATCCCTGGAAAAAATCTTCTAAAAGCTCAGTTTGAAAATCACCGACACGCTTTGCGGAAAACTGACCTTTGATCACACAAAACGCCCGGCCACTCAGGTCGACGGCTGCCACAGCCAGCGTTTCGTCCATCGGCATCAAAAAATATCCAGCGCGCAGGATGCCTCGCTTGTTTCCTACGGCGGCATTCACTGCTTCACCCAGAGCGATGCCAACATCTTCGACAGTGTGGTGCTGATCAACATCAAGGTCGCCCTTGGCAGTGAGTTTCAGATCGAAACCACCGTGGCGAGCCACCAGATCAAGCATGTGATCCAAGAATCGAACACCCGTGGAGGTGTCCGATTTCCCAAGGCCATCGAGATTCAACCGCAAATGGACTTGAGTTTCTTTGGTGTGGCGGCGGATTTCAGAAATTCTATTCATGGTCATTCCCGAGCGATTTCGATACGATTCGCAATAATTTCTTGAGTTCGGATTCTGTTCCAACAGTGACTCTGGCAAAACCAGGACCGACATCTTTTCGCTGCCGCACGAGGACCCCGTGCCTGTCTAGCGAACGGAAAATCTGGGAAGCCTTCGGGCCAAAGTGAACCAAAATGAAATTTCCAGCGCTGGGAAAAACTTTGGCACCACGCTTTTCTAATTCGGTCGAGAGCCATGCGCGCAAGCGCCTTACGCCGGAGACATAACTGGCAATGGTCTTTCCTTCTTTTATCGCGGCAACGCCTGCGACCAGGGCGGCAGCATTGACCGGGTAGGGTGGGAGCGCGCGGCGCACCAGGGCAATCGATTTGCGCTGTCCAATCACTGCGCCCAGGCGAAGTCCCGCCATGCCCGCTGCTTTGGAAAAGGTCTTCGCGATGAATAATTGGGGGTAGCGCCGAATCCAGGGCACACCGGTCTGACCGGAAAAATCGGAATAGGCCTCGTCCAGTATGACGACAGTATCCGTCGCCGCGTGTAAGATTTTCCGCAGCACCGCTTCTCTCACGAGAGTGCCGGTAGGGTTATTAGGATTTGCCAGAATAAACAGACGAGGTTTCTTCCGCAAGGCATTCAGCACTTTTTCAGCGGGAAATTCGACGGTGTCTGTGTAGCGCAAAGCCAGCACTTCTGCTCCGGCAATTTCCGCATAGTAGCGATACATGGGAAACGTGGGTTCGCAGATCAGGATGTGACTGCCGGGCTCGACAAAGGTGTCGAAGAAGACGCGCAAAGCGTCGTCACCGCCGTTGGTCAGTGCAATTTCTTCCGGTTGAACGCAGAAGTAGCGTGCGATTGTCTTCGTTGGTGGGTCGTATTCGGGATACATGGCCCACTCTTTACCGCTCATGCGCGCCAGGGCTTTTCGCGCAGCTTCACTGCACCCCGTGGTGTTTTCGTTAAAATCCAGTCGTATCTTGTCCCTTCGACCCTCCGCGGGCACTTCGTAGGTATGGCGATTGAGAATCGCGCTGCGAACGGGCAGCCGGGATTTCATCGACGCACCTCAACGGCATTTGCGTGCGCCGTCAGGCCTTCGGCGCGCGCCATTACCTGCACATCTTTCGATAGACGTTGATAGCCTCTCCTGTCGATGGTCTGCACGCTGATCCGCTTTACAAAGTCGCCCGTCGATAATCCGCCGCGCCGACGGGCCCATCCAGCAGTCGGTAGAACGTGATTGCTGCCGCTGGCGTAATCGCCAAATGGTTGTGCACTGATCGGCCCAAGAAATATTGTTCCGGCACTTCTGATTTTGTCCAGAAAATTGACATTGTTTTCAGGAAGACTCAGATGCTCCGGCGCGAATCGATTTACAAAGGAAACGGAATCGTCGAGTGAGCTTGTCAACAATATGGTGCTGGTCTTGGCAACCGAGGCGTGCGCGGGATTGCCGAACGGCAGTTCCTTGAGCTGACGCTTCAGTTCAAGGGCAACTTGCTGTGCTAATTTCGCCGAGGAGGTGACCAGATAGCTGCCCGCGTCTGGCGCATGTTCCGCTTGCGCCAGCAAGTCTGCGGCAATCCAGCGAGCATTGCCCCGTTCGGCCAATACCACTGCTTCGGTCGGCCCGGCGGGAAGATCGATTGCGCAATGAGCGCTGACGATTTGCTTCGCTGCGGTCACAAATCGATTGCCAGGTCCAAAGAGTTTTTCGACCCGCGGGATATGTCTCGTTCCGTAGGCCAATGCCGCGATCGCCTGCGCGCCGCCGATCCGTGCGAACCGAGTTATGCCCAATAAGTGGGCGGTAGCCAAAAGTTCCTGGTTTGGATGTGGGCAAACGGCAGCGATCCGCTCTACCCCCGCTACTTGTGCCGGCACACACGTCATGACTAGCGTGGAGACCAGGGCAAAACGGCCGCCAGGGATATAACATCCGACCGATTCGATTGGTCTTACGCGCTGCCCAACCATGATTCCGGGCTCTACCTGGAGGTTCCAATCAACTGGTTTTTGCTTTTCCGCCACTCGTCGAACGTTTCTTATCGCATGTTTTACTGCCCGAAGAAAATCGCTGCTCACCTGTTTGCTGGCAGCGGCAAATTCATCCGCGGTGATCCAGACATCTGTTTGTGCGATATCGATACCGTCCAGCTTTCGGGTCCAGGCATTCACAGCGAGATCGCCGCGGCGCCGCACATCCTGCACGATACGCCCCGCGATGCGCAGTGCTTCAAGATCTTCGCTCTCGCGCACCTTCAGGAGAGACCTTTCGACGGCAGGAGTCAGCTTGAGTATTTTCATCAGAGCACGATCTTGTTCAGCGGGTATTCCACGATGCCTTGGGCCCTGGCAGCCTTCAGCTTCGGCAATATCTGGCGGACAACGGATTCTTCAATAATGGTATTCACGGCCACCCAATCTGAATCGCTGAGCTCTGAAATGGTCGGTTTTTTTAGCGCAGGCAACACCTCCAATAAGGCTGTCAGGTCTTCGCGTCTGACATTCAACATCAGACCTACTCGGGTGGCTGCGGCAATAGCCCCTTGCAGCATGAGCACGATGTTTTCCGCTTTCTCGCGTTTCGCCGGATCTTCGGCGGCCTTGCGATTCATGATAAACACCGTCGCGGATTCAATTACGGTGTCCAGAATGCGCAGGCGATTTGCGCGCAAAGACGATCCCGTCTCGGTCACTTCCACGATTGCATCCGCCAGTTGAGGCACTTTCACTTCGGTGGCACCCCATGAAAACTCAACGCGCGATTTTACTCCGTGTCTTGCCAGGTATTCCTGTGTTATTCCTACAACTTCGGTGGCGATCACCTTTCCCTCCAGGTCAAGCGCGGAGCGAATCGGCGAGTCTTCCGGTACCGCAAGCACCCACTTTACGCGCGACAGCCGCTGCTTTGCGTAAACCAGTTCTGCCAATTCCACAACATCAGCTTTCGTTTCGACAACCCAATCGTGCCCGGTGATGCCAGCGTCGAGCGCGCCAGATTCTACATAACGGGCCATTTCCTGTGCACGTACCAGGAGGCACTCCATTTCGTCGTCATCGATGGCGGGTACGTAGCTTCGAGAACTTAAGGTGACCTTCCAGCCGGCGCGCGCCAACAAGTCAATCGTTGCCTCCTGCAGGCTGCCTTTCGGAATGCCCAATTTCAACAGGCTCATTCAACCCCCTTTTGTCCATAGACAGATTTTGGATCAAACTGGCGCTGCTCGACGACACGTACAGTTCCATCCGTCTGCAATTCACGAAAAAAGCAGCTGCGAAAACCTTGGTGACACACACCGGGACCAATGGCTTCCACCCGAATGAGTACGGCATCTGCATCGCAATCCACACGGACTTCTTTCACTCTGAGGACATGACCGCTGGTTTCGCCCTTCTTCCACAACTTGTTCCGTGAACGGCTGAAAAAGTGAACTTCGCCGGTTCCCTGGGTGCGGGCAAGCGATTCCCGGTTGACGAAACCGAGCATCAGGATTTCTTTTGTTGTGTGGTCCTGGATAACGGCCGGAATCAGTCCACCCATCGTTTCAAACGCCAGTTTCACGAAAACCTCCCCAAAAACAAAAATCCCGCTGGAGCGATTCGCGCCAGCGGGCTGATCCATGCTTTTTGTACGAAAAGCTCTAGACAGTCCTGAACGGGCGCGGCAGGTGGCCGTGATGGAGGTGGTGTCGATGCGCCCGAAAAATCATTTCCAGATGAAGCTATCCTAACGAGAGGTATTCAGCCAATCGAAAAACCGCCTTTCATGAATCAGAAATTTGAATTCTAGGCTCGAGTGATCTTCGTGGGCGGGGCACCGGAGTTGAAGTTCATCGTCATGATCAGATGGAGGGCGACGCCAAACCGACCGTTGGGCAGGTTCTCCACACGAACGACTTCTGCTACATACTCGCAATTCATGGGGTCGTGCGCGGAGGTGAACGGGAAGGTGACAAAGACGCGCATTCCCTTATAGTAATTGTCGCGCCGGGAGTGAAAATAGATGCCTTCTTTAGAGGCATTGACGCTTACCGGTAGGTCTTCAAAATGTTCGTCGCGGGGCTCGGAAGGGCGCACACGGAGAGGCTTCGCGATTTTGGCGCGACGACTGCGTCGTTTGTTAGGAAAATTTTCTGGCGTCTCAGCCATGGCTTACCTAGGCTATTGCGTGCTTCCATAATTGGGTGTGTAGGGGCGTAGGTCAAGACCTTGCGCTGAATCCGATATTGACTCTGGAGCATCAAAAGAGGGGGAGAGAAAGAGCCCATGGCCGATAAAGTGCACAAGTCCGAAGCCGAATGGAGAAAACAACTTACGCCGAATCAATATCATGTGACGCGGCAAAAGGGCACGGAGCCGCCCTTTACTGGCCAATACGAATCCACGGAAACTCCTGGCACCTATAGGTGCGTATGCTGCGGTCAGCCGCTTTTTGCCTCAGAAGCAAAGTTTCATTCAGGCTGTGGATGGCCAAGTTTTACCGCACCGGCAGATTCCCAATCCGTCCAGGAGCACACTGATCATTCACATGGCATGGTGCGGACGGAGGTCTTGTGTAGCAGCTGCGATGCCCACTTGGGGCACGTCTTTGACGACGGCCCTGGGCCGACAGGGCTCCGTTATTGCATAAATTCGCTCGCGCTGAAATTCGATCAAAAGTAGGCGGATTTGCGATTAGGCGGCAGGGCAGGAGCAGGCAATTAGTTCCGCGACTGGGTCGCTGCGGCGATCCCAAGCGGCAACCAGGAGAATTTTGTGGCCTGATGGATAACGAAAAACGTAATACACGTTGTTAACTCCATCATATTCGTAGAAGCCGGGCCGGCGGCCGTCCTCGCGACCTTTCGCGCCAGCGTTCAACAGCAAGCGCAACTCCAGCAGCTGTTCCTGGGTGTGGTGCCTCAGATCCTCAACGATGGGCGGTAGTTTCTGTAGATTGAACATTGGCTTATCCTTCGCCTTTACAACCAGCATGGCTGTTCCTCAATTGGTAAGACGTAAAATCTGGTGAAATGTTTCAAAGAAATGGATCGATTCTTGTTTATTAAGGCATTTGTTCCCTTGGCGTCGCCACTCCGGATTCTAGGAGAGGCCTCCTGGCTCGCTGCAGGTTTCAGGGGATAAGTACAAGGACGTGACGGCCAGCTTCCGATGGGCGGAATTCACACAGCGTTTACACTTGCGCGAGAGGATGCCCAACGAGTAGAGAATGCCGAACTACAGGAATCATAGTATGTGGCGAAGGTCGGCCGGTCCTACGCAGTCCTCTTGCGAAAACTGAACTATCTACATTCCTTGAATATAAAACTTATACGTCACCCGTTACTATCTCGTTAGCTACTTGCGCTTGTTTTGGTTTCTTGCCATAGTGCTCGCTCCGAAATGTTCAGACACTGAGGCCCCTAATCGTGGCAAAAGCACCTACGAAAACTCCCAAAAAGTCGGTTCGAGACGAAAAATCACAATTTGGTAAGGATCGCCGCCGTAAACATCACCATTTCTTGGTTACCGTAAGCTATGCCGACGGAGAGAGTTTCGGACGGGTCTATACCGACAAAGCGAAAGCCACCCGATTTGCCGAACGTCAGCGGCGCTCACCGGTGGTCAAATCGGCACAAGTTAAACAGGTCTCCTGACCAAAGCCTTTTGAGAGTGTCTTATTCTCGCGATGTTTGCGGTTTTTTGCGCAGCCATGCTATAAAAGAGAGGACGTTAAGCGGCCTTAGTATAGTGGTAGTACGGAACCTTGCCAAGGTTCAGGTGTCGGTTCGATTCCGATAGGCCGCTCCATTCAAAGCAAGCGATTACAAGCTTTTAAGCCACCGCTTCATTTTCCATATTTTCCATTTCAATTGAAAACTGCTTCTTTTTGGAAAACTCCGCGCGTACTTGTTCGATTGGAATCTCACCGGAATAAAGCCTCGTCATGGCCGCCGTGGTATGACCCATCTGCTGACGAATGACCGCAGTTACGATTCCCGCTAGTTTCCAACGACGGTTACAGCCCTGCCGATTTTGAGCACCAAAAGAGCAACTGTCAGCGATATAGTCCGATCTTTGCTGAACTTTTCCTGAACAATGGACCGCAAATGCGGGTGTTTCACCGCGACTAGGAAGTGTCTAACGCAAACAAAAGAAGCGAAAATCGGTCCGTGAGAACTGGTCAGATAGAATGAGTAAACCGCTGCAACTGAGACGAACTCATAGCAGGTTGGGGACATCCCAGTTCATCTAGGAACAGCCACTGTGGGCTGTCCGGCAGTTTGGAACACAATAGTTGCCCAAATGCTGCGAGGTATCGCATCTTAGCGGCCAAAAGTAAAATGACGATAGGCACTGGAGCACATAATTACCTTGCCGCCAAGCCATGTGATAGATTTCCCTCTAGGAGAAGTAGATGTCTTGGATGGGCTCCCGACCTTGCTTGGCGCTCGTCGCTGCCGCGATGCTCGCTACAACGCTTCCATCCTGGTCTTCCCAAGACGCCTCGCGTCCGCAAAGTGGCAATGCGCAAGCGTCAAACTCGAATCAGTCTTCACAAAATGCACCTGTCTTCAAGGTCGAAGTCCGCGTCGTCCTGGTGGACGTCGTTGTAAGCAACAAAAAGGGCGAGCCCGTCACCGGCCTCAAGAAGGACCAGTTCACGGTACTCGAAGATGGTGCGCCAGAGCACATCGCTTCTTTCGAGGAGCACTACGACACTCCCCATGTCTCGCCGCCACAAGCCACTGCGAATTCAAGTGCGCCGCTGCCCCCAAATACCTACACCAGTTCGCAGACCGTGCAGCCTTCGGATTCGATGAACGTGCTGCTCCTTGACTGGGTCAATACTCAGCCTGCTGATCAGGTCTATGTGCGCACCCAGGTCGTCAAGTATCTCAAGACGGTGTCCCCAGGAACGCGCCTGGCGATTTTCGCTCTGACGCCGGAGCTGCGCATCGTGCAGGGCTTCACCACGGAAACGGCTCGCCTGCTGGCTGCCATCAACGATCAGAAAGCCGGAGCCACCACCAAGTCCGTCGGCCTCCTCGCCACCCAGTCCCGCAAAGCCGCCGATCAAGAATTGATTGAAATGATGACCAAGGCCGACGCGGCTCCCGTGGCCATCGATGCTGTGCGCGACTTTCAGAGCACCACCAGCAACAAAGAGACCGGCGGTCGTTCCGCCTTGACTATCGCTGGCCTGCGCGAGCTCCAGAGTTACCTTTCCGCGATTCCTGGGCGAAAAAACGTATTCTGGTTTGCCGGCGAATTTCCGATCAAGTCTTTTCCGGGCGCTGGCCCCGGTGGCGGACCCATCATCAATTTCTCTGGCACGCTCCGCCAAACTGCCGACCAGTTTGGACCCGACCGCATCGCCATCTATCCGATCTCTGCGGCGGGCATGACCAAAGTCGCCGGGTCCGATCCCAGCCAGGGTCTGGACCGCCGCGCCGGCTCGACCATGGCGGATCAGAGGACTGATGTCTCGTCCGGTCCGCAGCAAGCTGCGATGGAAACCATTGCCAAAGAAACCGGCGGCGCAGCCTTCTACAACACCAACGCTCTCGATCGGGATGTCACCCGCGCTGTCGAGGACGCCGCGCATTACTATACCTTGAGCTATTCCCCCAGCAACGCTGCCAGGAACGGAAGGTTTCGTGCCATTCAAGTCAAGCTGGCCGAAAGCAACTACCGGCTCTCTTACCGCCGCGGCTACTACGCGGAAAGCGAAGCCCAGCGCGCGGCCGTCGTATCCCAAGGAAAAGAAGCCGATCCCCTGCTGGCCTTGATGCGCTTTGGCTTGCCGGACTTCGACCAGATCGTCTATCGTGTGCGCGTGGCGCCAGAGCAAAACCAGCCAGCTCCCGGAGCAACGCGAGCAGGCGTGAACCAGGATTTCTCCGGGCCGGTCACCCGCTTTGGTGTGGATTTCACCATTCCGCTGCACGCACTAAAACTGCCTACTGCGGAGGGCGAACTGCGCCGCTGCTTCGTCGAACTCATGCTCGTCGCCTACGAAAAGAATGGCCGGCCTCTCAACCTGGTCACCAGCACCAACGAATTCAAAGTCCCGGCGAAACTCTATGAGACCAATCAAAACGTCGAAATTCACGCCCACCAAGAAATCGATCTGCCCAACCGCGAGGTCTACCTCCGCGCCGGGCTCTATGAACCCGCCTCCGGCAACGTCGGCACCATTAGCATCGCCCTTAGCCCACCACCCGCCCCTACCGACACCGGCAAATAGCCAGTAAACACAAGAGGCGAAGGACTTAGCCTGTGCCTCCCGCTAGCAATCGTCGATACAGCTTGCGGGATGACAAAACCTACGGGTGGACGGAGGTGCGATGCCCGAGGTCCAATCAGGAACTAGTTTCTAATCTCGTGACAGACGGCGTACCGTTCGTGGACGATGCTCGACAAGGGAACGAATGTGGCAGCTTGCGTTTGCCCGACGGCGCGGAAAGTCAGTTTGTTGCCGGTGGGCTCAAGCCAGCTAGACCGGTCGTCGAGCTTCCCTTTGAACTGCAAGCTGGGGGCGGCTTCCTGTTTCTCGTCTGCCGTAAAATGTCGATACCATTTCTCGCGAGGTTCCTCTTTGAAACGTGCAGCCATCACCAAAGGTCCGTACATCACTGCCTGAAGATTCTCCTTGTCGGGCATTGGTGCCACATGCAAATACATCGGCAGATGCAACTCAATGCGGTCGCCATCCTTCCATGGCCCTCGAAGGACAAGATAGCTACCTGGCTCCGCGAAAGCAGGCAGTCTTTGCCCATTGACCTTCACGCTGCCAGTTTTCGCCCAGTAGGGGATGCGGAACTTCAACTCGATGTCGACTGGCTTCGGCACTGAAATCATCAGGGTCGTGCCTTGTTCGTCCGGGAAGGCTGTCTGTTGCGTAAGACGGACAGCTTTTTCCGGCCAATTGAGTTCCGCCGCGATGTACAGATTTACGAATACCGAATTGTCGTCATGAAAATAGATGGTGTCGGTCAGTTTCGCAAATTCTTTGGCAGCCGTTCCGTTGCAGCACCAGAAGGAGTCGAACGGTTTGGCGAAAATTTTTGAATAAGCGTTCCCGAGCGGAAGATAGTAGACGGTGGTGCCAGTCTCCGGATCGATGGTGCCCATGCGATGGTTGAACAGTGTCCGTTCGTAGTAAACCATGTAGCTGGCTTGCGGCGACCAGCCGAACAAGTGGCGCGTCAGTTTCATCATGATGTACGCGCAGCAGTCTTCCGTGGTGTACGGACTCAGCTGCGGTGACAGGAGAC
The DNA here is from genome assembly GCA_963741165.1 of Candidatus Acidiferrales bacterium. Taxonomy (GTDB): domain Bacteria; phylum Acidobacteriota; class Terriglobia; order Acidiferrales; family UBA7541; genus Acidiferrum. The sequence goes on from CAVUHB010000013.1 coordinate 941,018, forward strand.
CAGGCTCCGTTCTCCACGTTTCGAGGTTGCTGGTGCCTCCCGTGCAATAGGATCGCTCGCTCGTGACTTCGTTCCAGAAGTAGTCGGCGATGTTCCAGTAGTGCCTGTCGCGCGTTAGCTCGTACAGTCTAGCGGCCGCAATCACTTGCGGAATATGCGTATTGACGTGCAGCCCCTTCAATTCATCATGGTGCGCAGCCAACGGATCGAAGAACCATTTCTTGTCAAAACGTTTTGCCAGGTCGAGATACTCGCGCTTTCCAGTGACAGCGCATAAGTTGCACAGCAACTCGCCCATGCCTCCGTATTCCACCAGAAGCACGCGCTGCATTTGTTGCTCGCTAAGGGGATCACTCCAGCTTCGCACCCACTGCGCCATTTTTTCGACGGTGTCCAGCGCTTGCGGGTTACCTGCAAGCGTGTACATGTCCAAGTGACCGGCCATGACCTTGTGAATGGTGTAGAAAAGAGCCCAGACGTTCACACCATCACGCAATCGGTCAAAGAGTTGCTGTGGAAATGAGCTGAGGTAGCCATTTTTGTGTCGCGCCCGGCATTTTGCCAATTCCGCAACCATCAAGTCGCCGTCACTCTTGAGTTGTTCGTCATTCGAACTGGCGAACGCGAGGGCACCTGCGGACAAGCAATGTCCACCGGCAAAATGGCCGCGCAGTTCGCAATCGGGTTTTTCCCAGTCCCCCCAAGGGCTCAGCGGAAGAGGGCAGACCGGCTGTCAGGCGGGACGTGTGAAGCAGGCGGTCGGGAGACAAGGTTTTGAGATAGCGGCGATTCGCATCAGCGGCCGCATTGAAAGCACCAGGCCCAAGGCGTACGTTCTTCATCGGAAACGGAACTGCCACGACCGGCACAGTCTCGCGGTTTGCCTGGTTTAAAGAGGCGCCGACTTGATTAGATGCCTCGCCTGGCAATTCGAATATATGCCTGGAGGCGAAAACAGTAGCACCAGCGGTAGTTGTTACAAACTCCCGGCGATTCATTTTTTTCAAATCGAACGCCTTTACTGCCAGAGGTCAATACATTCTTCTCGAAACATGGTTCAACACCAGAACAACCACATTCGATATCACCGCAGGAGCTATCTGCAATCTTTCTGAAAACAGAGATTCTTATTGAAGAAGGGAATCACATGATTCTGGAAACGGTCGGCCACCTTACTGGTATGCGTGCCTTCGTACACTTCAAAGCCGTTCGCGATTCCATACTTATCAAGGACATCGTGCAGCTTGCCGGTATCGATTTTTAAGCCGTCTTGATCGCCAACATCGATTGCAATCGCGCGGTACTCGCGCAGATTTCCGATGTACTGATCTATGAAGGCGAGCGGAGCGTTGGCAGCCCATTTTGCGAGAACGTCCGGCTGGGCCGCACCATCTTTCATAGGAAAGTCAAGGTAGAGCGGCGGGTTCTCGGGATCAGGTGACCAAGCCGCTGCCGTTGCAAGCTGGGCGCGCTGAAAGAACCCGAGCTTCGCCGAGTCCTCAGCTGTCTTGACGGCCTCAAGCGCCTTTTCATCTTCCGGTTTCAGCGACCCAGCTGCGCGGGCGGACAAACAACACGGGCTCATGATGTACAAGCTTCCGAACACATCGGAATGCTTCATGCCGATGCGGGTCGCGCCATAGCCCCCCATGGAGTGGCCAACCAGACCGCGACTGCGTCGGTTTGGAATCGTCCGGTAATGCGCGTCGATGTAACCGACAAGGTCTCGAGCAATGAATTGCTCAAAGTCTCCCGTTGTAACGGAGCTCGAATACATGGAGCCGTTGTGTACGGTTTTCGAATCAGGAAGCACGACGATCATCTCTTGAGCGCCCTGAGCGAAAGCACCTTCTATCGTCTGCGGCACATGGATTTCGTGGGTCCATTGCTCAGCGCCAATGGAATAACCGTGCAGTGCATACACAACTGGATAGCGACGGGATTTCTCCTTGGCGTAGCTGGGCGGTAAAAAAACGAAAACGTCGCGATCCGTGGCGTTCCCCTCCAGATTGCCTTCCAGCGACGTTCCGTGCACCTTGTTGTGTTCCGCGGAGACGGGTTTTGCGCCTGGAACCACTTGAGGTACGTCGGTTTGGACTTGCGCGGCAAGCCCTTGACCGAGCGCGAGAGTTATCCCTGAAATCATCAGATAAATAAATTTCGTAGTCATCATCCAGACCCTCTCACAGGTTATTTTTCTGCCCCGTCTTTGATCGAGCGCCAAATCAACTCTACAGCCATTGTTCAGCGGCTATTGAATAGTCTCGGAGCAAAATCTTCGAGATCGCGGCGCCAGGTCTGCCACTCGTGATCCGTCCCTGGCGATTCGTAGAAGACGTGCTGAATACTTGCTTCGTTCAGGGAAGCATGCAGTCTCTGAATTCCTGCGCGCATCCTCTCGGGTTCTACAGTTCCCACTCCGATCCAGAGCAGATGCACTTTCTTGGCGAACGCAGCCGGATCGGCAAATACGCCGTTGTAATCGGTATTGGGATCGAGTTTCCTGTCCCCAAGCACAAGCATCCCTCCAGCCCCACTGAATCCCCCAATGTAGGAGAAAAGATTAAGATGATTCAGAGTTACTTGGAAGGTCTGCATCCCTCCCATTGAGAGTCCAGCCATGGCGCGGTGATCCCGATCCGGGAGCGTCCTGAAGGCGCTATCAACGTATGGAATCAGAACCTCAGTCACATCGTCTTCAAACGCCGCTGCCATGTCCTGCATCGCCTTCAACATTTCGGGAGAACCAAAGGGCTTTCCGGCAAGATCGGGTGGAGTTTGACCGACACGCCGGGCGTACCCATACGCCATCACGGCGATCATCGGTTTGCAACTTCCGCTCGCGATCAGATTGTCAAGGATGAAGTTTGCGCGCCCCTGCCGAATCCAACCCGTCTCGTCCTCGCCGCCACCATGCTGGAGGTAGAGTACTGGGTAGCGCGCCTTGGTTTGCGTATCGTAGTCCGGTGGCAGATAGACCAGCGCGTGCCGCCAGGTTCCCGTCACCTTCGAGTTGTACCAGACCTCTCGCACTTGTCCGTGCGGCACTTCTTGAATCGAATAATAAGTGGAGCCCGGCTCTGGAACTTCCACTGCACTCGCGTACTTACCTCCACCAAAGAATGCTTGGCTGTTGGTGTCGCTTACTTCGGCGCCGTCGACGATCAGCGTGTAATAGTGCAAACCGGGAACAAGCGGAGGGGTAGTAACAGTCCAGAATCCGTCCGCTTGTTTCACCATATCCACTTTCGGTCCACTCCAAAAATTTAACCTGACTTTCGCGGCATCGGGAGCTTTCAGACGAATCTGTACTCTTCCTGCGCTATCGACGCGGGGATATTCCGCTCCCCAAACGTTGGTCGAAGCGGGCTCAAAGTCGCCCGCATGTTGAGCCTGACAAGTGCTTGCTAAAAGAAGTAGTGCGATTCCTAGCCTTTTCATTCCCAGTTTCCTCGCTCATCGGACTCCAATTACGTTGCACGTCATTCGAACCTTGTAGCGCACTCCCCGGCATCATTCGCCAACTCGTCCAAGCTTGCCGACCAAAATGAGATCCATGTCCATAGTGCGTGCGTATGTCAGAGTCTGGGGCTTGCCATCCAGGAGGTATCGGTTTTCCGAAAGCTTGGATTATTATGTTCGGTCCACATTGCGGTGCATTCTTCCACGTGTAGACATGTGCGCACAATCATAATCTCGAGTTCGTTTTAATCGATTTGAAGCGAGAAAACTTTGTCCAATGTTCGGACGAATACCTTCATTGCAATCAAACTGGCAAACCCCCCCTTACGGACTTCCGAGTTCGCCCGATTGCAGTCGTGCGTCGCTCCCGGAAAGCACGTCGCCGTAACTGGCAAAGCAGTATCTGTAGCCCCAGGTGCTGACGCCCGGGCTCGCGTCATTGCTCAACCGAGATTACGGTTACTGATTTTGGTTCTAGTTTCAGCACAAGCTTGTCACCCTGAACCTTCGCTGAAATGGGCTTCGGTTGAAGCGTGTGGGGAGCGTCAAACGTGTTAACGATATCAACCTTGGGAGCCCTCAGCGTCTCTCCCGTCGCAGACTTGGCCCTTATGCCAGCAAGGGTAACTTCTATTTCGACAGGTTCAATGGGGTCGACATTGGTTAGCTCCAATCAAAACTTCCCGGCCTTGTCCTTAGCTGCCATAGCATCCACGCGCGGCAAAGTGATTTTGTCGTGTGTGTACGTGCCGGCTTCGAAACACGCCGGTACAAGCGTGGCATTTTGGAACGGCAAATACATTTTGAAGACGTAGTAGGTTGGCGTCAGCACCATCTTTTCTTTGTCGGTGATAGTCATAGCTTGTAGCACGTTGATCATTTGGGCGATGTTGGCCATGCGCACTCGGTCCGCATGGCGGGCGAAGATGTTCAGGTTCAGCGCCGCCGGAACTGCGTCCCGCAGACTGTTCTGCTGTACCAGGAAACCTGGATTGCTGCCGGGCAAAGGGTCATAACAGGCGCCCCACTCGTCCACAACGAGGGCGACCTTCTTTTCCGGGTCGTACTTGTCCATGATCGCGGAATGTTTGGTAATCAGGTCCTCCATTTCCAAAGTGGACTTGAGGATTTGACTGTACTCGTCCTCTCCGAATCCCATGGATTTAAACGAGGGCGGCCATCGCACAACGGTGTAGGAGTGCATCGAAAGGCCATTCATATCCCAGCTCCACGAGTGATGCTGGTAGGCCTTCATGATAGCTTCCGTCCATTCGGTCCACCTGGGCTCGCCGCCGCCGGGGCCTACGGCGATCTTCAACATTTGCTGCTTGTCCTGCTGCGCAGGAATGAAGTTGCGGACGAAGCGGCTATAGATCTTACGCTGGCTCAGATAGTAGTCAGGTGTCATGTTGCCGCCGCAGTCCCAGCTTTCGTTGCCAATCCCAAACTGTCTCAACAGAGGGGTTCACCCCAAAACTCTCTTGGCAGCCCCGTCGTTTGGGCTTTGTCTCGCTCTACTGCAGCTGGTGTTTGTGTGGAATGTCCCTGGTCGCTCGTCTTTTGCGCTACAAGTAACGGCGAAGTTGCGTGAGGGAAGATACTCATCCAAACGGAATCAGCTGGCTGTCTCCAGATGATTACCACTATTTTCGTACCAAAGAACAAACCCGCCCACGGTCATTGGGAAATTTCCAAACACAGAGCGCGATTAACTTCATCGCAAGGAAATAGGTCTACGGCAGTCGCTCGATCGGCGAACTCAAGAGAGGAGCTAATAGGAAAAGAGACAATTTGTTTACAAGCTAATTGTTGAGGCGCAAAGACCGCCGACCAACCTTATTGCAACGTGCGCATGCGGACTAGCTGAGATCAGGATCGCATGCTCGTGGTCACGTCGCTTACTTCTGCGATCGCGTTCCCCCGATCCTGATATTTCGAACTCCGCAATCGTCCGATTGGACGGATCCCCCTGGGTGTGTGTTCGTTCCGTAGCGGAGTAACTAGGTAGTGAGTTCAACCCGGGCGACTCGAGGTGTGCTGCTGAGTCGCAAAGTATAACTGCGCGCAAGCTCACCTCTCGCGCAACCCTAGACTGGGAGGTGGAAACGTGAAGCAACGAATCTTTTTGATTTTGGCATTATGCGTGAGCTTTGCTTCCGGCATGCTCGTCGAAGGATCGGCTCAGAAGCCGAAACTCGCAGCAAGCGAAGGCACCCCTGAAATTGACGCTGCCTTTCGGGACGGAGTGTACCAGGCAAAAATCGACGTTCAAGAGGGCAGAAGGCCGCGGCTTTCCGTTGGGCGTTGGAATACGGAAAATGCACGCGCTTTATACATTGCCGGCTACCAAAAGGGCTACCGGGAGTCTTCCGCAACCAGTACCGGAAAAGTAACAGGAATCAGTATCGCCGAGCTGGCTGCGACCGGCTACAGGGACGGGATGCTCGATGGAGCCAAGCATCGCTTGGGATCCCAACCGTTTCAACCCGAGAAGACAGCAAATTTTCGTGATGCCGGGTTGGCCTATCTAGACGCAAATGCCGATGGTGAGCTCTACAAGCGGTATTACCGCACAGGGTATTCCAACGGGTATCAACAGGCTTATTACTCGCAGACAAAGTAGGAGGGATTGAAGGCCGTCAAGTAGGAGACGTCCAAGCATTTCCGATCGAACGGGCTGAACTGCGGATTGCCGAGCAACTTGGGACCGCCAGCCAATCGTCCCGGGTGTGCTTATTCACAGTGAAAAGATTCCGCAAGTCTCTAAGTGCAGTTGAAAGACTGAAGGATTGATCTTGGCTCGGCATGTCCTCGCGACAGCGCGCCACGGGGTCTACGACCATCGGGAAAGATTCCAGAAGGAGGAGGAAGTTATGCAATTTAATCGTCTAACCTTGGCCATGGTTATAGGTTTTTTTATTGTTTTCTCGAGTTTTGAGAACTCAACTGCCATGAAATTGGCATCGGCACGCGGGGACAGTGGTGCCGGCGGTACGGTGAGCGGTTTGGTTAAGATTGATGGACAACTACCGCAGTCAGCTCGCATCAATATGAACGCTGATCCGAGTTGTGCGCAGACGCACAGTGGTTCCGTATCGGCGGAAGACTACGTTGCCGGCACCAAGGGAACCTTGGGAAATGTGCTTGTGTTTATCGCGGATGGGCTTGGCGATCGCAGCTTCGACGTTCCATCTTCGCCGGTAGTTGTAGAACAAAAAGGATGTGTTTATTTGCCCCACGTTCTTGGCGTACGGGCAAACCAAAAGTTACAGGTCACCAACAATGACAGCACCACTCACAACATCCATCCAATCCCGGTAAACAATCGGGAGTGGAACAAGGCCGAACCAGCCGGATCGACGGTGGAAGAAACTTTCGCACGGGAAGAGGTGGCAATCCCGGTGAAGTGCAACATTCATCCGTGGATGCGGAGTTACATTTCTGTTTTCAAACATCCATTTTTCGCCATCAGCGGTATGGACGGCCATTTTGACCTGCGGAATCTCCCTCCTGGCGAATACACCGTGGAAGCGTGGCACGAAAAGTTGGGGACTCTGAAACAAAAAGTGGTGATTGCGCCCGGAGAAGCCAAGAGCATCGAATTCGTGTTCAAGGTCGCGGGGCACTAGCAAAACGTCAGGGAAGGCACCCGGCTCAGCTCGTTCGCCGGGGCACGGCAATGCCGGTCGGCGAGCCATTCATGAATTGGAAGCGGCGGCCACCCTGCCCGCCGCTCGCCATCCTGTCGAATTCGGAGGAGCTAGGGGCGTTGCTCAAATCACTGGGTGAATTGCCAGATGTAGTGCGTCAGCATCAACTGGCATGTCAAGCGTGAACTTTTCGCAAAAGATGTCATAGATCAGTTGAGGGTGCCATAGGGCGCCCATTTTTCTTCCTTGGTTTTAGCAACTGCTCCCAGAATCCCCCTGATCTTGTCATCCTTTTCCCGGTAAGATTGTGTTCATCGCTCACCACCTTGCACCGGGGGCAAAATCTCTCCTCTCAGGATTGCCATGCGCATCGAATCGAAAGCACCTACACGAGTAGATCTAGCGGGCGGCACACTGGATATCTGGCCGCTTTATCTTTTCCATCCTGGGGCACTGACGCTCAACGTGGCCATTTCGCGCTACGCCAAATGTATTATCGAAACCCATCCGGCGGGGGACGAGAACATCAATCTGGTTTCGCTGGACACCAGTAGGTCCGAATCATTCTCGTCTTTCGCAAAGTTGGTTCGTGCAAAAAAGTATCGGTTGCCGTTGCTTGCCGAGATTGTGAAATTTTTTAGACCGACGGGCGGGTTCACACTGACCACTAATTCCGAAGCACCCGCCGGTGCGGGTATTGGTGGATCGAGCGCTATGGCCGTTGCGATCTGCGCGGCGCTCGATCGATTTACCGGAACGGGGAAGAGTAAGGTTGACTGGATTCACATCAGCCGTGATGCAGAAGGAATAGTCATCCGCGTCCCGACCGGCACACAGGATCATTATCCGCCGGCGTTTGGCGGGGTTGCAGCCATTGAGTTGACGCCAGGTGGCGAGCGACGCATCGAATTGCGTGTGAACCTGGATGAACTGCAACGCCGGCTGCTGGTTTGCTACACGGGCAAGCCGCGGCAATCCGGGATCAACAACTGGGAAGTGTTCAAGGCCCATATTGACGGGAAGAAATCGGTGCAGAATAACATCGAACGTATCTCGCAGATAGCCCAGAAGATGAGGGCTTCACTGGAATCTGCCAACTGGAAAGAGACCGGGCGCTTGATGCACGACGAGTGGATGTTCCGGCGTCGGAATCTGCCTACAATTTCAACAAAGACAATTGACCGCATTATTGAAAGTTCGCGACGCAAGGGCGCACTGGCGGGGAAGGTATGTGGGGCAGGTGGTGGAGGTTGCCTGGTGTTGCTGATTAACCCCGATGCCCGGGAAAAGGTGGAAAAAGCGGTGCTCGATGCAGGAGGCAAACTTCTCCCCATGTACATCGACCGGCAGGGCGTTACCGTGGTCTCCCGCTAATATTTTTCCGGCAGCATTCTCGCCTCTCGAGGCATCATACGTTAAGATAGGGATGGGCTACCGCCAACCCTTTACTTATGTTTTACCGCAACGCCATCTCGCTCGTTCTTTTCTGCCTGGCCACGGCAGATGTACCGCGCCTGAGCTCCTTGCGACCGCCACAACCGAGCTCAGCAGAAATGTTTCCGTCCGGGGAAAACATTCCCGTGCTTCCGATCATGTTTGCGGACCAGACGCCAGAGCAGGAGAAGTCTGCCCCGCCACCCCCCCAAAAAGGATCGACGCTACAGGAGAGTTCCAAACTCACGCTGATCCGCTATGTCTCTGGGGAATTTGCTAAGGCGCGTAAACCGGTCCCGGGCGGCAAAGAAGGGATTAGCATTTCTCCGGACAAACCGCTGAACGAGGAATATCTCGACCGTGCGGTGGCTACGCACGGCGCTGCGGTAAATACTGGCGATAATGTGCAGATTACCGGCCTGGAATTCCGCGACCATAGCATTATCGTGGATATCAACGGAGGCGGAAGGCCGAAGAAACATTGGCGCGACCGCATCCAGGTCAGCATGGGCGGCGCAAACCCGATGCCACAAACCGACGGGCAACAGACGACCACGAAGCAGGAAGGTGGTCCTCCGGGGTTCCAGCCTGGTATGGGCGGCACTATCTACATCGATTTCACTCAGCACATTCCGGATCTGACTCCGGATCAGTTGAAGGTCCTGCTGGCTCCATTTCTGGACTTTGCAAGGGAACGCAGCGCCTCGGTCCACTGGATTGACACCCTTCCGCCTGCTACCAAGAAGGCAATTACGGAGCGGCACGCAATCTTGGGTATGGATCGCGACGAAGTGATCGCTGCCATGGGCAAGCCTGATCGTAAAGTGCGCGAGCGCGACCCGAATGGCAACGACACTGAGGATTGGATCTACGGTCATCCTCCCGATAAGACGATTTTCGTCCGATTCACTACCGACAAAGTTTCTGCCATCAAACAGTTTCCCCAGTAGCGGTCAACTGTTTTGATTCCCAAGCTTTCTCTGGCACACAAAAAATGCGTACAATCGTTCTCGCGAAGAGACGATTTTTCGTCGCTGCGGAAATCGCCCGCCGCCCGTTTCGCGTGATCTCATTTTCATTATTCGGAGAACAACTGCCATGGCCGACCCTCTTCTGATTGCCCAAAGCACGGACCCGCTCTGCCTGTTGCCACACATGGCCAACCGCCATGGCCTGGTTGCCGGCGCGACGGGCACGGGGAAGACCGTGACGCTGCAGGTCATGGCGGAAGCGTTCAGCCGGATCGGCGTTCCTGTTTTTGCAGCGGACGTGAAGGGTGATCTCTCTGGGATTAGCCAACCAGGGACCGAAAATCCAAAACTCACCGAACGCGAAAAAAAAATGAAATTGTCCAATTTTGCATTTTCGGCGTGCCCCACAACATGCTGGGACATTTTTGGCGAACAGGGGCATCCCGTTCGCGCCACGATTTCAGAAATGGGCCCCCTGCTGATGTCGCGTCTCTTGAATCTGAATGACGTGCAGGAGAGTGTGCTTGCCCTCGTCTTTAAAATTTCAGACGACAATGGCTTGCTCCTCTTGGATATGAAGGATTTGCAGTCCATGCTTCAGTATGTTGGTGAAAACGCAAAACAGTTTCAAACGCAGTACGGAAATATTTCCGCTGCCAGCATCGGTGCGATCCAACGCGGCATCCTGGCCATCCAGCAACAGGGAGGCGACAAGTTTTTCGGAGAACCGGCGCTCAATCTGGACGATTTGATGCAGACCGATTCGAATGGCCACGGCGTGGTCAATGTACTGGCCGCCGACAAACTTATCCAATCTCCAAAGCTCTATGCCACTTTCCTTTTGTGGCTTCTGACCGCGTTATTCGAGCGGCTGCCCGAAGTGGGCGATCCTGACAAGCCAAAATTAGTTTTCTTTTTCGACGAGGCGCATCTGCTTTTCGCCGATTTGCCGAAAGTGATTGAGGACAAAGTCGTACAAGTGGTTCGCTTAATCCGTTCGAAGGGCGTCGGCGTATATTTCGTCACGCAGAATCCACTCGATCTCCCCGAAACTGTGCTTGGACAATTGGGCAACCGTGTCCAACACGCTTTGCGGGCATTCACTCCCGGGGATCAAAAAGCGGTTCGCGCTGCTGCGGACACGTTTCGAACGAACCCGAAATTGAATATTCAGGACGCCATCACCCAGTTGGCGGTTGGTGAAGCGTTAATCTCTTTTCTTGATGATAGCGGTACGCCGGGCATTGTTCAGCGTGCGCTGGTCTATCCGCCGCACAGTCAGATCGGTCCAATTAGTCCGGAACAGCGGAGGCAACTGGTCCAAAAATCAATCGTGGCGGGTGTGTATGAAGCGGCCGTAGATCGCGAATCCGCTTTCGAATTGCTGAAGAGCCGTGCCGGTCACGCCTTGCCTTCTTCATCTGGCGGAAGTTCAAACGTACCTGGAGCGCAGACCGCGCCTCCCTGGTACGAAAATATTCCCGGCATGAGCAGCTCGTCGGGCGGCCGGCGTGGCGACAGCATTGTGGACGTGATGGCTAAGAGCGCGGCACGGGCAATGGGAAGCTCTGTAGGTCGTCAGATTATCCGCGGCGTGCTTGGTTCGCTATTGGGGGGCAGTAAGCGCTGAGTGGCCAAATTCGAACGCTCGTTCGAGTGGCGAACGGCACGTGCAGTACTCCCTGTTGATTCTTGAGCGATGTGACCCACGGCACAACGTCTTTCGTTGACTTTTCCTTACACTACACCTAGCATTTTTAGTTCTACTCGCGGCGTCTTCCACGCTTGCTCTTCGCCGCTATCCTACAAACCCTCACCGGAGGAAGTAATGCCTATTAAGGTTGGTATCAACGGCTTCGGCCGAATCGGTCGGAATATTGTGCGCACGGCGCTTGACGATAAGGAGATCCAGTTCGTTGCCGTCAACGACATCACCGATTCCAAGACTCTCGCGCATCTGTTGAAATACGATTCGGTTCTCGGTAATCTGCCGCACACCATTACCCACACCGAAGACACCATCAGCATCGAGGGTAAAGCAATAAAAGTTTTCAAAGTCAAGGACCCCGCAGAAATTGATTGGTCCAGTGTGGGCGCTGATATCGTCATCGAATCGACCGGTTTGTTCACCAAGGGTGCCGATGCCCGCAAACACATTCGCGGTTCCGTGAAAAAAGTAATTATCTCAGCGCCGGCCACCGATCCAGATGCCACGTTTGTGCTCGGTGTTAATGACAAGACCTACGATCCGGCCAAGCATCATGTGGTCTCAAATGCCTCTTGCACCACCAACTGCCTGGCGCCAGTGGCAAAGGTTCTGCATGACACCTTTAAGATCATCAGCGGCACGATGACGACGATCCACTCCTACACCAATGACCAGAAACTGCTCGACTTGCCGCACAAAGACCTGCGGCGTGCGCGCGCAGCGGCGCTCAACATGATTCCCAGCACTACGGGAGCGGCAAAGGCGCTGAAATTAGTGATTCCGGAATTGGATGGGAAACTGGACGGATACTCCATGCGCGTGCCCACGCCGAATGTCAGCGTGGTGGACGTGACCGTTTTCGTCGAGAAGCCAGCTACGGTAGCGAGCGTAAACGCCGCCCTGAAGGCGGCCGCAGAAGGTCCGCTCAAGGGAATCCTGGGCTATACCGAAGAAGAGCTGGTTTCCTGCGACTTCAAGGGCAATTCGCACTCATCGATCGTGGACGCAGGCTACACCAAGGTTGTTGGCGACAAGTGCGTCAAAGTCCTTTCCTGGTACGACAATGAGTGGGGTTATTCTTGCCGTGTGCGCGACCTGCTCAAGTTGATGGCGTCAAAGTCTTAACAGGTCGGAGGCGTGCTTAAACCAAGCCCGCCTCCTCCTTTTAATAATCCGAACAACAAGAGGAATTTGCGAGGTACATTCGTCGAGGATGGTACAAGTTCCTCTCTGTTGGCTCGGCGCTTTGAAAGCTGGGCGCTGAGTTTGGCGCCGCAGGAAGCATCGCTCTTTGTTCCGAATCGAAATTCGATCCTTAAGGTAGAATCACCATGACCAAACTTACGATTCAAGATCTCGAACTCCGCGGTAAGCGTGTTTTTATTCGTGTGGATTTCAACGTACCCCTAAAGGACGGTGTCGTCACGGACGATACTCGTATCCGGGAAACGCTACCCACACTGAAGTTAGCGATCGAAAAGGGTGGTCGACTGGTGCTGGCCTCACACCTCGGGCGTCCAAAGGGCGGCCCGGATCCGAAATATTCCTTGAAGCCCGCCGCCAAGAAGCTGGAACAGTTGCTTGGCAAACCCGTAGCTTTTGCCTCTGATTGCGTTGGCCCGGAAGCGGAAGCCAAGAGTAAGGCGCTGAAAGATGGCGATATATTGGTCCTCGAAAATGTGCGCTTTCACCCCGAGGAGGAAAAGAACGGAGAAGAATTCTCCCAGCAGCTTGCTGCTCTTTGCGACGGCGTATTTGTTTGCGATGCGTTCGGTTCGGCGCATCGCGCTCATGCTTCGGTTGTGGGCATCACCCGGTTTGTGCGGCAATCCGCTGCCGGGCTGCTGATGGAAAAGGAATTAGCCTATATCGGCAAAGCAATCACGAATCCCGCACGTCCCTTCGTCGCGATTTTGGGCGGCGCAAAGGTCAGCGACAAGATCGAAGTCGTCGAAAACTTGATGAAGATCGCCGATTGCATGCTCATCGGTGGTGGCATGGCCTATACATTTCTCAAAGCCCAAGACTTGCCCATCGGCAAATCGCTAGTGGAAGCGGACAAGATTGATCTTGCCAAGAAGCTACTGGCGCAAGCCAAGCAGAAAAATTTCAAGCTGCTGCTGCCTGTCGATCATGTCGTCGCGCCTGAGTTCAAGGCGGATGCGCCTGCGAAGACTGTGGAGGTCAACGCCACGCCCGACGATCAGATGGGGCTCGATATTGGGCCGAGGACCGTCGCTGCGTACAGTGCAGAAATCGCCAAGGCCAAGACCATTGTTTGGAACGGCCCTATGGGGGTATTTGAAATGCCGGCCTTTGCCAAAGGCACACTCGAAGTAGCGAAAGCCGTTGCCGCCGCCACTACCGCAGGCGCCATTTCCATCGTTGGCGGGGGTGATTCCGTAGCCGCGGTTCATCAATCTGGCGTTGCCAAACAGATCTCCCACATCTCCACCGGTGGTGGAGCTTCTCTCGAATTTTTAGGTGGCACGAAATTACCGGGCGTGGAGGCCCTTACCAACAAATGAGCACCACAACACGTCGCCGCGTTATCGCGGGCAATTGGAAAATGTATAAGACTCAATCGGACACGCGTGCCTTCTTCGCCGGGCTCAATCCGCTTGTGGCTGGCATCCATGATTGCGATATTGTGATTGCACCACCGTTTACCAACATCCCGGTGGCCGTCGAAGCCACCAAGGGCACCCATATTGCCATTTCTGGCCAAGACGTTTTCTGGGAGATGGAAGGCGCTTTCACGGGACAAATCTCCACCAGCATGCTGGTGGAAGCAGGCTGCAAGTACGCAATTATTGGACACTCAGAACGCCGGCAGTTCTTCGGCGAGACCAATGAAACCGTTTTTAAGAAGACGAAAGCAGCGCTTGCGGCTGGATTGACACCCATCGTCTGCATTGGAGAAATGTTGGCGGACCGCGAGGCCAACCGTACGGACGATGTTTGCCAAGCGCAATTTTCGGGCAGCGTGGGCGCGTTGACCCCCGAGGAATTCTCCCGTATTCTAATAGCTTACGAACCGGTCTGGGCTATTGGTACAGGCCGCACAGCTACTCCGGAAATCGCAGCGGCGGTGCACAAGTTTGTGCGTAGCTGTGCCGCGGCGCAGTTCTCCAGTAGTCATGCCTCCGCCGTGCGTATTCTCTACGGTGGAAGCGTCAAGCCCGACAACATCAAGGGGTTGATGGCTCAGGAAGAACTTGATGGTGCGCTTGTGGGTGGAGCGAGCCTAGATCCGAAGTCGTTTGCAAGCCTGGTAAAAGATTGGTCTCGCTGACGCGAGGAACGCTGCCGGCCACGAACCGGCTATCAGAACGAAACGTTTGAGGTGCAAGAGATGCCGTCTGGATTGAAATGGGTGCTTTCCTTGTTCATAGGGTTTGGGATCATTGTCATTGGCTTTCGCTGGTGGGGCCCGCTGCTCACCGCGTTTTTCGTGCTGAATTGCCTTGTGCTTATCATCGTAGTACTGCTGCAGAGCGGCAAAGCGGCTGATTTGGCCGGTGCTTTCGGCGGAGCTGGCAGCCAGACAGCTTTCGGACCGCGCGGGGCCGCTTCCGTCCTATCGCAAGCGACCACCTTTTGCGCCATCATGTTTATGGTCTGTGCCTTGGCGCTGGCAGTTCGCGTCGATCGTACAGCCGGTGAAGGCGGTTCCGTCTTAGAAAAATTCTCGAAACCTGCTACCAAGTCAGCGCCAGCAACTCCGGCTCCGCAGCCTGCAGTGCCTCCGTCCTCAACGCCGCAGACGACTCCCCCGGCTTCACAACCGAAGCCGTAACCGCCAGGTTGCTTTCATCGAATATCTTCGCACGGCCAGCCTACAAGCCTGGCCGTGTTCTTTTTGTGCCACTGCCTTCGTTGTGGCAAGGTCACTCCTGCCTGCGCGCCTCGGTCGCAGACTTGAGGTCCAGCGCATTACGCCCCATGTCCGCAAAGTTTCTGCGAACATGCGCTACTTTTGCATTTTTCGGGGATTTGTAACTTGGGAATGGTGCGGCCGAGTGGATTCGAACCACCACGGTATTGCTACCGCCAGCCCCTCAAGCTGGTGCGTCTGCCAGTTCCGCCACGACCGCGTTTCAGAACTTCACAAGTATAAACGAGAAAAAGCCCGAATGCGAGTCACCATCGCTACTTTTGGTGGTTTCCCTTTCTTCGCCCGGCGCTAATCTACTGTTATGATTTCTCTATGGCCCTGCAATTTTCCGAATCTGAGATTCGCGTGCTTGGTTGTCTGATCGAGAAAGAGATAACTACGCCGGAATATTATCCACTTTCCCTGAACGCGCTGCTGAATGCATGTAATCAGAAATCGAATCGTGAGCCGGTTATGTCCCTGGATGAAGCAGCCGTGCGCAACGCGCTGCGCTCGTTGTCGGACCAGGCGCTTGTGCGAAGTGCTAGTAGTGACTCTCGCGTTGCCAAATACGAGCATCGCGTCAACGAACTATACAATTTCCATCGTCACGAAATAGCCGTGCTCTGCGTGCTGCTATTACGTGGATCGCAAACCCCCGGTGAACTGCGCACCCGAGGGGAGCGTATGCATCCTTTCGAGGATCTCGAAGCTGTGCATTCCGCGCTCAGCCTGCTGATGCGCCGCGACCCGCCGCTCGTCAGAGTGTTGCCGCGCCAGCCCGGTACCAAGGAATCGCGCTACATGCATCTTTTTGCCGGGGAAGATATCGCTGCCATGAGCGCGGAATCTGAACACACGGAGGGGGGGGCCGCGATTGCAAAGACTTCGATCGACCCAGAACGCATCGCCCAACTCGAACTGGAAGTCGACGCACTCCGAAGGGATCTAGAAACGCTTCGCGAGCAGTTTGCCAATTTCCAGAAACAATTTCAGTAGTATTGCCCGCACCTATTTCCTGCGAAACACTCCTCGCACTACGCCTCCTTTTCCGCTGTGCATTCTTCCTTCCTCCAGCGCAACCACCGCTTCCGACAGTTCCAGCACTTCGGCACCTGCGAAATCCCTGCGCAAGAGTTCCGCGTTATAGAGCATGTCCACCTGCTTTGGCCCACCGGAACTAAATGCCAACTGCGCGGGCGAGAATGCTTCCAAAATTAGGATCCCACCCGGTTTCAGTGCACCCAGCATGTGCGCGTGAATTATCGACCGTTCTACCGGTACCAGATGCAAAAAGATCGAAGCGACCGCATGGAATGCCGACGCTGGCCAGTCCCACGAATTCAGATCGGCCAGTAAGATCGTTGCGGAAATGCCAGCGGCCGCAGCCGTCTTCCGCGCACGCTCTACCCCCACCGGGGAAACGTCTACGGTGGTGACCTCCATGCCCTGTTTCGCGAGCCACAAGCCATTTCGGCCGTAGCCATCGGCTGGCACCAGCACACTCATGCCAGCGGTCAATCGCTGCTCCGCCTGTGTCCGGAGATAAGCATTCGGCGCTTCGCCGTAAACCGGCTCCGGCCTGCCAAATCGCTCGTTCCACATCTCCGCTGGATCGGATTTTCCTCCCTGAGCCATCGCTCCCTCCTCGTTTGAATCCTTCCTCGGCAATCGGCTTGCCTTTGTTGCAATTTCCTTTACAGACGGTAAGATACCATCTGGTTCAGCGCCCCGCATGGGACGGAACTACTTCTAAAATGGTCACTTACGACGATGGCGCCAATCTGCCGGAGCATGCCGGACCGGGATTCTTCTCCCGTTATGTATTCTCTAGGGATCACAAGACCATCGGGTTGCAATATCTCTGGCTAGCCCTCGCGAGCGTTTTGGTTGGCATGATTCTCTCGACGCTGTTGCGCGTGCACGCCTCCTGGCCAACAACTGCAATCCCCTTCCTTAGCAACTTAAGTGCTACACCGGAGCGCTTCGCCGCGATGCGTCTCCTGCACGGTTCTCTGATGATATTTTTCGTCCTAACCGCGGCCCCGCAACTTGGTTTCGGCAATTATCTGCTCCCGCTGCAGATTGGCGCCAGGGAGATGGCCTTTCCTTCTCTGAATCGGCTTTCCTTCTGGATGACGTTTGCATCTTTGTTGGGAATGACCAGCTCATTTTTTCTTTCGCTCAATTCCGGTATTAATTTGTGGCTCATCAGTGGAGCAATTTTTTCGTTGGCCGCGCTCTTGAGCGCTGTCAACTTCACCATCACCACGATCGACTTGCGCACCCAAGGCATGACTCTTCCGCGGCTCCCCGCCACCGTATGGGCGTGGTTTATCAACGCCATACTGAGCATGTTGATCTTCAGCGTCTTGCTAGCAGGGAGTAGCGCGGTCCTGTCCGACCGGCTTTTCAGTACGAATTTCTTTTCCACAGTGTCGTTTCTTGCGGGTCAGCCGCAAAATCTCGTCCGACAGGGAAGTCTCCCTATTCTTTGGCAGCGATTGTTCTGGTATTTTGCGCAGGCAGAAGTCTATGTGGCTATGCTCCCCTGCTTCGGATTCACCACTCATCTGATTGCCACCTTTTCGCGTCGGCCCGTTTGGAAAGAACGTCTTGTTGTATTGGCGCTGTGCGCAGTCGGGGTCGTCGGATTCTGCGTATGGGGCTACCACATGTTTGCCACCGGCATGAATCCCTACGCACCGCTGGTCTTTTCCGTGTTGGCAAGTTCCCTCGGCGTTCCCGCTGCGCTATTGCTCGCCAGTTGGGTAGGCACGCTGTGGGACGCACGCATTCAGCTCACCACCGCCATGTTGTTTGCACTCGGGTTTATTTCACTTTTCGTGGCCGGCGGGTTGTCGGGAATTTTTCTCGCACGACACGAACTCAGCCAGGCATCTGTAAGTGAAGACTTCGTCATCGGCCATTTTCATCTGGTCATGGGCGTAGCTGCCACGTTCGCAATACTGGGAGCGATGTTTTTCTGGTTTCCCAAAATGTTCGGATGCCGACTAAATGAAACGCTGGGGAAAATTCATTTCTGGGTGACCTTCGCTGGGGTTTACGCGATTTTTATGCCCCTCCACTGGCTAGGACTCTTGACGCAGTCTCGCATGCTTCCTGACACGCAGCGAATGGCACTGGCTTCGGTCGGGTCTTCTTTCCGCACGTTTGTCACCATTGCGACCGTCGCCACGGTGGCCGCACAGATACTTTTCGTCCTTAATTTTGCTGGCACACTCCTTCTGCGCAATCGCAAGAAGGTCGAAGTCAGCAACCCCTGGCGTTCTACCACGCTTGAATGGAGCATTACTTCTCCTGCGCCAGAGAATAATCTCGGTTCTCTTCAGCCTGTTGTGTATCGCGGAGCCTACGAATTTCACGCGGGCTTTGAAAGAGATTTCCTGCCGCAGCACCTCTCGCCCGAGTTGCTGGTCCAGAAGGATCTTTAAGAGTTCGGAAGAGAGAATATGCCAAGCGCCTTACCAACAAAAGAAATCGAACTCATCATTGAGAATCTAGATGGGGGTGGGGAAGGAGCGCCACCTACTGCAGGTGGCAACGGTGGGGGGGGCGGTGACGGTAGAGCTGGTCGTAACAATCCTCAACCTTCTCCGAATCGCTATTACACCGGCATTGCGATCGGGATTGTTTCCATCTTGATGTTTTTTATGGCGCTGGCCAGCGCGTTTTTGGTGCGAAAGGGAACCAGCGGCGACTGGGTAGCGGTTCACCTTCCACCACTGCTTTGGTTCAATTCGGCTGTCCTGCTGCTGAGCAGCGTCACACTGGAAGTGGCGCGCAAACGGCTTGCGAAAGCAGACTCCATCGGCTTCCAGAAGTTCTGGCTCGTGACGACAGCCCTTGGCGTGCTTTTTCTCATCGGACAGGTCGCGGCCTGGCGTCAGTTGAATGCTCAGGGAATCTACCTGGCTACCAATCCTGCCAGCAGCTTTTTCTATATTTTTACGGGTGCCCACGCCCTGCACCTAGTCGCCGGTATCGCCGCGCTCATCTATGTAGCCGGACGCAGTTACGACGCTGCCCATGTGACCCGCTCCGTCGCCGCCGAAGTCACCTCCTATTACTGGCATTTTATGGATGCACTTTGGCTCTTTCTCCTGGCTCTGCTTTATCTCGGAAGGTAATTCCTGCTTTAGACCGCAAAACGCCTCCAAGAAAATGAGTTCCTGGAGGCGATTTCGTCCACGCAACTCGAATCGAGCGAGTTGCCAACTAGAACAGTAGTTTCAACGCAACCTGGATCTGGCGCGCGCTGGTGGTGCCGTCTGGGCGCGTAATCGTGGTTAGAGATTGTCCGAACGATCCCCTCTGGTCCGGAGTGCCAGAATCCTGCAGGAGGTTATCCGGTTGCGAAAATTGGGTATGGTTGAATAGGTTAAATACTTCCACCCTCAATTGCAGCTTCAGCCTCTCCGTGAGGCTGGTATTTTTCAGAGCGGCCGTGTCGACATTCACGTAATTTGGTCCATACCACGCATTCTTCCCGGTGTTGGGCTGGACATCATATGGTGGGGTGAGTTCAAAAGCGAAAGCGTTCGGCCCCGTGTAGGTCTTGTCCGTTCCGGCCGGTTGCGCTCCGCCTCCCAGAAAAGTTCCTCGGCTCCAGAGGCCCGTGTGATTGCTATCCACATTTATGAGGATGTCGTAGGGATGCCCTGTCTGCGCTTGCACTAGCCCGTTGATGGACCAACCTTCCAGAATTCTGCCAACAATGCCGCTGCTCAGGTGCTCGTGACCGCGCCCGATGTTCGGCTCGTAAATGAAGTTCACTACGCCGCGATGCCGGATGTCGAAATCGGAATTGCCACGTTCGGCCCGCAGATCAAACGAGTTGCGTGGGAATGAAAAATTCCCGGCTGCGGGGTTTAACGGGTCGTTCACGTCGCTGATACCGTGCGAGTAGGTATAAGCCCCCTGAAATTGCAGTCCATGGCCCATCCGCTTTTCCAGGTTCACCTGTAACCCTTGATAATTGGAATTGCCGATGGACTTGTTCAAGGTCGTTCCGGGCGAACTTCCCCCAGCGTTGAAGGCATTGTTGTTGACCGCATTGTAGGGAAGTACTCCATTTTCCTCCCCAAACCACAGATTGCCAAAGGTCAAAGTCGAACTATCACAACCAAATGCATTTCCAACTACACAATAGGCAAGGAGACTGTTCACCAGGTCCGGTTGGGGTGGATTTCCATCGACTACCCGGAACAATCGGGTACCCTTCACACCAACATAATTCACTTCGATGCTGAGCGTGTTCGTGATTTGGTGTTGTATTCCAAAATTCCAGTTCTGACTGTACGGTGTCTTGAAATTGGGGTCGAATAGGGTGGCGAAGAGTGCGGCGCCATTATCGATGGTCGCAGAAGTCTCCATTGAGCTGGGTGTGCTTACATCGGGAAGGGTTGCAAAAGGCAAAGCCGAATAGCTTTGCGTGAATGGTGGATTCCCCCGGGCGTTTCCGACCAGGTTGCCGAACACGCGATCGTGGAAGATGCCGTAGCCGCCGCGAATTGACGTTCGCCCCTTCTTAAATGGGTCCCAGGCAAAACCTACGCGCGGTTCAAAGTTGTTGTACTGATTGTTATAAAGATTATGGGCCTCACCCGGCCCGACAATTGAGAATGTGAATGGAGCACTTCCGCTCGCGTCGGCAAACAGATTTGAGAGATTGTTATTTACCTCGAAGGGAACTCCGAAATATTCATAGCGCAGCCCATAGGTAAGCGTCAGGTTGGACCGGAGTTTGAAGGTATCCTGGATAAACCCACCCCATTCGCGCTGGCGGAATCCACGCAAATCGGTAGATGTCCGGACCTGGCTCTTATTGAAATATTGGTTCTGCTGCTGGAAGTCCACATATCCAAGGAGTCCAAATACGGCATCCTGCACGCTGGACAGCGTTCCCCCCGTAAGTGGCGTGTTGTCCGGCAGATTATAAATGGATTGAGTTTGAAAATTCTGATTCGCCGAGAAGTCCAGATAGGTCCGCGTGCTAAAATTGTCATACGAATTTGAGTACGCCGCGCGGAACTCACCCCCCCATTTAAGCAAGTGGCGCCCCTTACTGTAATTCATGTTGTCAAGCGTCTGGTATGTCCCCGTAAAACGAGCTTGCCCATTCGAATCGCCCAGGGTCAGGCAACCGAAGCCAGAGATTCCTGCGGGCATGGCAAAATCAGGCCCCACTCCAAAGGAATCCACAAATCCAAAACTGTCGAAGGTACTGGTGCCTGAGCAGTTGAACTGCAGGTTTGTCCGGTTCGCTCCAAAACGAAATTCGTTGATGAACCTGTCGCTGATTGTGGAGGTAAGGGCGATGGCTCCGTTTTGCGTTCTTTGGTAGGAATCGATGGCGCCGAGATTACCGGGTAAGAAATCGGAGTGAAACGGGTTAGGATCAGTGAATCGGTTATACGCATAGCGAACGGAAAGCACGTGCATTTTCGTCAGATTGTCATCAACCTTGATGGTGAAGTCATCAGTTTGCTGGCGAGAAGAACTCGGAAAAAACAATGTACCTGTAACACCGGGGATTGCGTCCGGACCGTTGGGTGTGGGGTACAAGGCAAAGATCTGCTGCATCGTGGGATCCAGGGGAAGAGCTTGAAAGTTGTTCAGACTGTCCGGTGCACTCACGTCAACCGGTTGGCCTACTGCCGTGAACTTGCCGGTCTTAAAGTCGGCTGTTGGAACGGTACTTCTGTTTGTGATCGTGGTGACAAATCGTTGCCCTTCGTAATTACCAAACCAGAATAATTTATCCTTGATGATCTTCCCGCCCGCTGAGGCCCCAAAATCGTTTCGCACGTACGGGTTTTGCGAGCCATCTACGGCCGGGTTGAAAAAATCTCGCGCACCAAGGGCGTTGTACCGTCCAAACCAGTAGGCAGACCCATGCAAGTCGTTCGTGCCGCTCTTGGTGATTACTTCGACGACAGCGCCATTGTTGCGGCCATACTCCGGAGCGAAATTGTTTGTGATCACGCGAAACTCCTGAGTGGAATCCGGGTTCAAGGCGTTCAGCCCGCCGGGGATTCCCGGGACTTCCGTGTCGTTGTTGTCCACGCCATCGAGCATGAAGTTGTTGCTGCGCTCGCTACTCCCGTTCACCGAGAAGCCACCTAATCCACTGTTGCTTTGCACTACGCCGGGGCTTAGCAGCACCAGGGAGTATGGGTCGCGCGTCAGTAGTGGCAATTCCGAGATTCTCCTCGAATCCACGAGGTTGCTGAGCTCTCCATTTTCCAACTCGACAGGCGGGAGTTCCGCCCCGTTGACTTCTGTCGTGGTTGTGACGGCACCGATCTCAAGCGCCAAGTCTATCGTTAACGTCTGATTCACGGTCAGTAGGAGGTTTTCGACCTTGGAAGTCTTAAATCCATCTCTTTCGGCCGTCAGCGTGTAGCTACCCGGTACCAAGTTGGTTACGCGGTATAGGCCCGTTTCGTTTGAAACGACTTCCCTAACAGCACCTGTTTGCGGATTAGTGGCAGTTACTTTTGCTCCGTCGACAATTGCTCCCGACGGGTCGGTAATCGTTCCCACTACGCTGGAGGTCTGGGCGATGGCCGGCCTCCCCACAAGCAGGCAGACGAGCATCCCTGTAGCGGCCCATAGTATAAGGGTCTTCACCTTCATGGTATCCTCCACGAATTTTAGATAATCTCCCCGCGCAACAGGGCGAGTGCGACGGGAACCGCACACACAAACGAGGCGATAAAAGCACTGTTGTTGATTCCAACATCGGTATCTACCACTTAATTTAGTTATATAGATGACTAAAGATGAAAAGAGTTGTAAGGGTTCGGTGAAAAATTCACATAAATTGCCGAGGAGGCAAACAGAGTTGACCCTATCGCAGCCTCGCGGGTGGGTCTGCCGAAGGGAGGAGTTGTTGCAGAGGATGGCCGGGAGGCGAATTTGGCTCAATCTTTACGGGAGCTGGACTCGGGATCCCTACCCCCGCATTCGCCTCTAGATGGTCCTTTCCGCAAACAGGACAATAGCCTTTACCAGTATCGTCATCGCGGAGGCTGGCGAGCTCATAGCAACCGCATACGCAATCACAGCAGCCAGTTTTTGATGCCGTCTTTATGGGAACGAGTGCCATAGTAATGACTCCCCGTAAGATACCACGAGCTACGTCACGTGCTTACAAATTCTTCAAATGCGTCAGGCGGAACGGCGAGCCAAGGTTTTCCCGCAATTCCACCCAATGCTCTTCACGGATCGACATAAACACGTCGACAACCTTGGAGTCGAACTGCGTGCCGGCGCACCGTTTGATCTCTGCTCGCGCGTGAGACATGGGAAGCGCCTTGCGGTATGGTCGATCGCTAATCATCGCATCCAGCGCATCTGCAATCGAGAATATGCGAGCCCCCAGGGGGATCTGTTCCCCGCGGAGTCCTCTCGGATAGCCAGTGCCATCGTAGAATTCCTGATGTGCCAGCACAATTTCAGCTGCGTCACGCAAAAACGGGATGCGCGTCAACATCTGGTAGCCAATGTCGCAGTGCGTTCGCATGATGGTCTTCTCGTCGTCGTCGAGCGGGCCGGGCTTACGCAAAATCGAGTCCGGTATAGCCATTTTTCCGATATCGTGCAAGAACGCCGCCCGCGCCAGAACTGGGAGATACTCCATAGGAACGGGTACAGCCTTAGCGATCGAAATCGTGAACGCGGTTACACGCTGGCAATGACCCTCGGTTTCTGCATCCTTCAAGTCCAGGGCACTTCCGAGCGCTTCCAGGGTATCGTCGTAGGATTGCTCCAGCTTGGCCAGAGCTTCCTGGTACTGCACTGTGCGCGTTTCCACCAATTGTTCAAGGTTCTGCTGGAAATTCTTGTTATCCCGTACTACCTGACGCCAATCCAGTGCGCGCTTAACACCGTGGAAGAGTTGGTCCTTCTCAAAGGGCTTTAGGATGTAATCGTAGGCCCCCCGGCGAATCGCCTCCAAGGCGGTAGATATATCGTGGATTGCCGTAACCATAATGACCGGGATGTCCGCGTCGTATTGGCG
Source organism: Candidatus Acidiferrales bacterium (assembly GCA_963741165.1). Classification (GTDB taxonomy): domain Bacteria; phylum Acidobacteriota; class Terriglobia; order Acidiferrales; family UBA7541; genus Acidiferrum. The sequence goes on from CAVUHB010000013.1 coordinate 965,169, forward strand.
CAACCAGTCCAGCAACTTGATGCCATCCATCTCCGGCATGATCATGTCGCTCAGTACCAGGTCCGGCGTCTGCTTCTTGACGCACTCCTGCGCAGCACGGCCATTGCTTACCGAAGTGCACTGGTAGCCACGGGACTCCAGCATGGTCGACACAACTTCTCGGATGGCTTCTTCGTCATCCACTACGAGTATATTGCCTAGGTCCACGGTGAGGTTCTCCCAAGCACTATTATAGAGGACGTCACACCTGCTTTTGTGGAGCCTTGCCCAGTCAGAAAATAGCGTGTTAGCGTCACTGGAGGTGAGGGGTCCGAGGTGTTTTTCCAGCTGGAACCCTCTTTTCCTTAGTTTCCAATCCCTGAATCTTGCCGGGAGGCGCGGCCGTGGTTCCGAATCAAGGCCTACAAGGCATCGCGTTCTTTGAAGCTACGGCGTGCCTGACCCTGCTGGTCTTGTTCATTCATCTGCAGAAAGACAATGCCGCCATTTTCTACCGGTTGTGGCTGCTCGGCTGGATTTCTCTCACGGTCTCTTCTTCAAGTGAATTGGTTCTGTATTTCGCCCAGGTTCCCCTGCTCCCCACGTTGATTGACGGGGCCAGCATGGCTGCCTATGTTTTATTCCTAGCCTCCATCGTCCAATTCGTGGCTGGCCCCACCCGCTATTATTGGCCCACTATTTGGCTTGCGGGAGTTCTTGGTCTGGTCACGAGTTACTACGAGAGTCGAGCGACAGACTGGATTGACACCAGGTGGGAGACGGCCATCTTGCAGAGCATCATCTGCCTCGGATCCGGAGTGCTGCTGTTGCGTTCGGCGCGCCACGATTCGGGGCACGGCACGAAGCTTCTTGCAGGTTCCTTTACACTTCTTGCACTGAACAACATGGACCGCCCCCAGTGGACCCACGGGGAAATCCATCTTCTGCGATTTGCCTTCGATCATTTTCTGAACGCCAGCCTTGGGATCGGCATGATCGTTCTGCTGTTGGAAAACGCCCGCATGCGCTCGAAGGAAATCAGCGAAAAGATGCAGCAGTTCACCATGCTGACTGCATCCAGCAGCCAGTCCGTCTCACTGACAGAACTTCTTCAAACAGTTCTTGGTCAGATCGTCAGCAGCCTGAACGCGAGTCACGGAATCGTTTCTCTGCTCGAGGGCAAGGGTGAAGTCAAAGAGTTTGTCGTTCGTGCCGCTGTCGGTTTTTCAGACAGCTATCTGAAGAGCTACGTTCTCCGCGGAACCTGGTCACGGGAAATCTCCGAGCAGCCTTATACCATCTCTCGTTTTGAAACCGAGAAAGACCCGAAAGCACGTCGTAGCATGGCGGAGGCAAGTATCACCCAATTGATCACCATCCCCCTTCGTGGCCAGGAAGGTCCAGTCGGGATGCTGAAGATTGGGGCGACCTCGAGCAAGCGATTCCATGAAGATGAAATCGACTACCTGGTGAACGTGGCCAATTTTCTGGGCACGATGGTAGAAAATGTCAGCCTTTTCGATCGTGTAAAAACCGTCCAACAACAATGGGCATACACCTTCGATTCTATTGGCGACCCCATTCTGGTTCACGACTTGCAGGGTAGGATCGTTCGAGGGAACCTTCGCTTCTCGAACCTCCTCGGTCGCGAGAACCCCAGCCTGATTGGCCGTTCTGTCAACGATCTTTTTAGCACGCGCGATGTCCCGTTCAATATTTGTCCCTATTGCGAGGGCATTGCCGGCGATGCCGACTCACCCGATCCCTGGCTGCATGGTTATTTTCTCGCCTCTACATCCACATTTACCGATCACGGGGGCCACAAGCTAGGCACCATCCACGTATTGAAAGACATTACCGAGCGCAAGAAAGCAGAGGAGAAATATAGAACGCTCGTTGCCAGCGTTCAGGAAGGCGTCTTCATCGCCACGATGCAGGGTCGTTATCTCGATTTCAACGACGCCCTCATGCGTATGACCGGCTATGAGAATCGCGACGAACTGATGCAAATCGACATTTCTCAGGGGCTCTACGTTAATCCGCTCGACCGTGAGCGCTTGAAAAAACTACTCCACGAACATGGGGCCGTTAACGACTACGAATACGAAATTTTCCGCAAAGACGGCGATATCCGCACGGTAAGTGAATCCTCCACAGCCGTTCGTGATGCCGCCGGAGTGGTCACGGCATACCAAGGCTTTCTCCTGGACGTCACGGAACGACGTCATGCCGAGCAGGAGATTCGCCGTAGGAATCGCGAGCTGGTGGTTCTCAATTCGCTCGCGGAAACCCTGGTCTCCACGCTTGATTTCCAGGATTCCATTCACCGCAGTCTTCGCCAGATCCTGGAACTGTTCTCTCTGGACGCTGCAGCACTTTATCTGTTCGATGGCGATGGCACTACCCTACGGCGCGTTTCTTCCGTCGGTCATCGCTCCGAATTCTCGCGCAATTTTCCTGTAGTTACCGTGCCTCCGGAACTTGTAGTTCAACTTCGCTCCGTTCATGCCACTTTCCTCTCGGTTCAGGGCCTACCCTTGCCGGCTATCGCCCGGGAAGTGCAGTTGAAGGAAGGCATCGAGTCAGCCTATCTGGTTCTCTTGTGGTCAAAAGACAAAATCATTGGAGGGCTGACCGTTGGGAGCCGGGCTGTGCGCGAATTCTCAAGCGCTGACATAAGTCTCTTGATTGCCGTATCCGGTCAAATCTCCAGCGCCGTAGAACGCACCACGCTGTATGAGGAGGCCAGACAAGCTTACGATAACCTGCGCCGCACGCAGGAACAATTGCTTCACAGTGAAAAGCTCGCTGCCGTTGGTCAGCTGATCTCCGGCGTCGCTCACGAACTGAATAATCCCTTGACTGCGATTCTTGGCTATAGCCAGTTGCTGACCTCCAGCGGCCAGGTGGGAGCGCTAGGGCTTGGATACACGGAAAAAATCTACAAGCAGGCTCAACGTACACACAGGATCGTGCAAAACCTCCTCAGTTTTGCGCGCCAACATAAGCCAGAACGCGTTCCTGTCCGCTTAAATACTGCGATCGAAGACACCCTTGCCCTGCGCGACTATGACTTGCGCATGAGCAAAATTCGCGTACATCTCGATCTCGCTTCCGACCTACCGGAAACCCCCGCGGACCCGCATCAGTTCCAGCAGGTATTTTTGAATTTGATCAACAACGCCGTGGATGCCATTCTGGAAAAGGGCGAGGATGGCGACCTGTGGGTCAGGACCGGTGTGGAAGGCAATTTAATATTCATCGAATTTACGGACAGCGGCCCGGGAGTGCAGGACTCTTCGCGCGTGTTTGATCCTTTCTACACCACGAAACCGGTAGGCAAGGGAACTGGACTAGGATTGAGTATTTGCTACGGCATTGTGACTGAACATGGCGGAACAATATTGGTCAGGAACGTCCCTCCACGCGGCGCCACCTTTCGGATCGAACTGCCCAGAGAACCCCTGCACACTGCCACCGAGGCTAAATTACCTCGGCTCGCTGCCCCGCTCCTCCAGCAGTGAAGGGAATTTTGATGCGAGTACGACACGCTCTCCGATTTTTGTGGTCAGCTGCTCCAGGCGGTAGGAAAGATCGTTAGCCATCTCCGATAACTTTGCAAAGTTATCCCATGGTCTCAGTCCGGTCATCAGTCGCCATCGCAACAGTCTGCAGTTCCAGGTGAATCCAACGCTTGACCGAAGCCTTTCCCATTCCTGTGCCGCGACCACTTCGGGCGCCATTGCCGCCAGCACCCGTGAGGCCTCCATCAATGTTCTGTAGTCGTTCTCGATGAATTCCAGAAAGTTCAGCGCGATGTTTTTGCGTTCTGCTCGTATGCGCTGACGTAATTTTGGATATCCGCGTTCCTCTAGAAACTCTGTGTCCTTGGCTTGCAGGGCAAGCAGGATTTGCGGCAAGCGGTAATGGTGCCTCGGAGCGGAAAGCGCTTCAAACACCGTATCCGTGGAATGGAACCGGATTCTTACCGGGCGTATGGCCCACAACAGCAGGCCAGTCAGCAGTAGAGCGGCCGTGACAAAGAAAGTAAGGATGAGGGTCATGACCTTTGGTTCCCCGCATGAAGTAGTTGCGCCACTTGGTCATTCAAATGCTTCAGGCGGACATTCAGCTCTGGAGAAATGGTGGAATACGATCCCTCTGCCATGCGCCTTGGCGCCATTTCCGTAAACGTGAGTTCCGAGTAGACGTACACGGCTTGAATCCAAATTAACAAACTGGCCAAAAAGGTCAGGATATCCAGGTATCCCCATAGGGCGACAAAGCTGTTATGTAGTGTCTCAAAAAGAGTGTCATTGACAACGTAGAAACAGGAATACAACGAAAAGCCAATGGCCAAAGCACGGTCCAGCCGCGATACCGGGAGCAGGTAAAAACGCGCGAACAGCAACAGGCCAACTACAAAAGCGGCGATGGTCAACTCCATCCCGCGATCCAGATTCAGAACGAGGTAGGAGACCTGTTTCTTTGCTACTACCAGTGAGTAGAACACCGTGCAGACACCCACCGTACCCAGCACTCGCTTCGCCAATGACCATAGTCCCTGATATGTGGAAAGAATTCCACGGGCCAATGCAAAGGTCGCCGCAAACCTTAGGGAAATGACAACTCCCTGGCTTCCCCAGATCACGGTAGAAGTTCGGGGTGCATTGAATCCCCAGTACGTGTAACAAAAGACGGCGAGAGCGCTCTGGGCAATCGTACTCAGAATGTAGACAGAAAAAGCCGTGTAGGTTGTCCGTAGATTTCGCCAGCATAGAGAAAAAAACAACACGACTTCTGCTGAAGTTGTGGTTAGCCACAGGAAATTGCGGAGTGTGAGCAGCCCCGTCATGTAAGCTTAGGCTAGCATTATATAACTGCAAGGTAAATACAACGGGCAGAAAGGTCAGTCCCGAGCTGGAACGTCGGCCCGACGCCTGGCAGCCCGCAGCTTTGGCCGGGCTCAACCTGCGCTAACAGTCTTCTTCGGCGGTGGCTGTGGGGGCGGCATTGGAATACCGTCTGCCACAAGGATGTTTACTCCGAGCGTCTTTTTGGGCGGCGGTTGCGGTGGTGGCATCGGGATACCATCCGCCATCTGCGTCCTATTGTTCCAACGGAACGCCGTTCTAGGGTAATTGACCTCAACAACGGCTGAAAGTACGATTAGGCTGAGTGAAAGCGCAACGGCAAGAAATTGCCAACTTTTCTTCATGGGAACCCTCCGTCGGCCACCATGCACGAAGAGAGTGAAATCGGCTGGGAAGGGAGAAAAAAGTTCTGCTGGCGGAACGGAGGACGTTTTCAGATAAACCATGCTTCAGGAACTACAACTGTATCGTCAGATCCTTTTCAATCTGACGACTCACTACCTCGAACCGCTGAATGGGGTTTTTGAGCGGCTGAGTTATGTCGCAAGTCTTCGTGATCCTTCGACAGGAATCTATCGACACGAACGACTTGGAGTGATCTACGGAGATCGGCCTGTCAACGAAGCCATCGCCAAATCTCACGAAGAAATTTTTGAGCGTTTACTGGAGCTGCCCTTGGCTCAGCAGGAATCTGAGTTCTTGATCTACCTTACATCGTGGCCTGGCGGCAAAGAGCAGGGCTTGCAGCGCGTCGAAGACTCCAGAAAGTCATGGATTCCGCCGGGTGCGCCTAGCTACCTCAAGGAATTGTTCGGTTCAAATCTTCGCGCGTTGTGCGAATTGCAGATCGAACGGAAGTCCAAGGCGAGTTCAGATAAGTAGCCATTCCCACGACTTTCCCTACTATTTCTGCATCGTCCGGAGTTCGCCAAGACTCTGGCGCACAATGCGAAAGTGTATGCGGTTGCATAATCAGCTGTGTTCTATTCTTGTGGAACCATCCACACCGGTATCCATCGTGCAACTCCACAAAGTACATTGGCCGGTCATACTCATTCCTCCAATCCGCGTCCTCAATTCTGCAGAGGGATGTGTCTACCAGCACTACGCTCCCCGGCCGCAGGATCGGTATCATCCGGCGGTCCGACAAGCCGATGTATCCATAGCGGTAGTGGCAGGACGCGGCCTTTTCTCCTCCCGGCTCTCCCCCGATCGCTGCCGGAAGTTTCTTTAGCAAGCCGGTAGCCGGAGAGCCTTGCAGTTCACCTTGAAGCGCTGGAGACTCCGGACTGTTCAGGAAATCGCTCAAATGAGTTCGTGGGGAAGGGAAGCTGGTTCCATCTTGAAATGTTTGCGGGAAGGGGGCCTCATACCATCCGCTGATCTCGGCAACGCTCAGGTGATAAATTACAGATACGGAGTACAACTTGTACAAACTAGGCACTACGTTTCGATTTTCAATGTCAGCAAGGCGGCTGATGTGCAGGATAAAATCGGATCGCCCTCGTTTGGTGGCCAATTCGACGCTGGCCTTTTCCACCTCGCGATAGGTGAGCCCAAGTCTTTCGCGCGCTTGCCTCAATCGTAGCCCGGGCGAGTACATAGTACTCTCCTTACTCGTAAAGTAACAACTAATCGGTATACTATACCAAACTAGAATTATGTTACGAACGCGGAACAGTTGACGTCTGTGGAAAATAGGTTTGCCATCTGTCCGCCTGGGCAGTTTTTCTTTCTGGTACTTCGCCTGACGCAACCTTGTTTCTCCGCTCTCGCCATGAAACTCCTGACCCTTTTGTTCGTTTTTTACTTTTTTGGAGGATGGGTGCCGCTCGACGCCTGGCTAGTACCCCACGGAATGACCTGACCCGCCATTACCGTCACCCCCGCTACCTTGCTGCTCGCTGCTGCTCGCACTCCTGGGACCGGTGCCATTTGCCATCTCCCCGTCGTCTGAAACGGAAGGCTGGTCGGACGACGGACCGATCGAGACATTCAATGCTGTGCTCCTTGGCGGCTGATTCCTATCCGCGAGGAAGGCGATAACCCTGTCTTTCGGGGCACTACCGTCGCTAGGGTCATGACTCGCGAACCGCTTTCGGTTTTGCCGCACTTGCCTTATCTGCCGCCATCATCCGGACAGCGCAATCTCGCTTCGGCTACGTCCCCGTTGTAGAGGGAGATGAACTGGTTGCCATATTCACTCGCAGTGATCTGGCGGACACGCTGCAACGTCTGGTTTCCAGCCAGAATCCGATCCGGAACGCTGAACCGTCTTGATCAGTTCCTGCCACTCAAAAGTGGAATCCCATCGAATCTGGTATCCTGCCTATCTATGCCTTTGGAACGACAATTCTTCCGTTTTGCCTTTTGTATTGCGTTATTGTTCGCCCCTTCTCTTCTCTCGTGTCCCGGTTCGCGTGGTCAGCAAAGCGCTACTTCCTCAACTCCACATTCTGCGAGCAACAATCCTGAATTTCTAGCCACTGCCGACGAAGTTCTCAAGGACATGAGCGAGATCACAGGCTGGAAGCTCAAATCCCCGCTGAAGAAATCCATTCGTTCCCGCGAAGAAATTCACGCGTACGTCCTTCGCCAGATGGACGACGAAAAGGACGCCAAAGAACGCTACGCTTCCACCCGCAGCGCTGAGGCATTTGGCTTGATTCCCAAGGGATTCGATCTAGATAGTTTTCTTGTTGATTTGTTGACCGAGCAGATCGCCGGGCTGTATGACCCGAAATCGCACGAGTTTTATATCGCGGCCTGGATTCCGGCTGAGGAGCAGCGCATGGTCATGTCTCATGAACTTACCCATGCCCTGGAAGATCAACACTTCCAGATTGAACCATGGGTAAAAGCCGCCCGGCCCAACGATGACGCGGAATTGGCTCGTGAAGCCGTTCTCGAAGGTAGCGCGATGGCCGCCATGCTCGAGTACATGCTGAAAGACAAGGGACTGAAACTTCGCGATCTTCCTGATATCGATCCATCGCTCTTTATTGGCGATCTCAGCGATACGCCGATGCTTAAGAAGGCCCCTCCCTTCATCAAAGACTCGCTGATGTTTCCTTATTTCAGCGGCCTGACCTTCTCGATGACCGTTCTCAAGACAGACGGATGGCGCGGCTTCTCGAACGTATTTGACAAGCCCCCTGCCAGTACCCAGCAGATTCTGCATCCGGAGCTTTACCGTTCCAACGCCGTTCCCGCACCGCTGAAACTCGGGTTGCCTGAAACTTTCCTCGACGCCTCCTGGACCCGGCTTGAAGAGAACTCCATGGGCGAGTTCGGCTGGAAAGAAATTCTAAAGCAGTTTCTGGATGAAGACCGTGCCCAGCAGCTTTCCGTCGCGTGGGATGGCGACGTCTACGCCACTTGGGAACAAAAGGAAAGCAAGCGTATCGTGTTGGCTACCCACATCCGCCTGGCGAGTGCAGAAATGGCTGCCCGGTTCTTTGGGCAATATTCAGAAGCTCTCGAACTTAAGCACGCCGATCGCAGAAATCTACTCCGTCAACCAAACTTTTTCTCATTCCATACGCTCGAGGGCGGTGTCTTCCTGCGATGTTATGTTAAAGAGTGCATCACGCTCGAAGGTGGCGATCGCGCTCTGTTGCTTCAATGGGTAAAAGCTCTCGGCTGGCCACCAACTCCCGATGATTCGCAGAAACCTTCTGCCGTCGAAATCAAAACCACCAAGCTCCCCGACGTCCTGCAGCCCGTAGACGATTACTCTCCGGTAAGGGCGCCGCAGTTTTGCGCCCCATGGGCAGAAGAGCTCAGCCTGTCGCGCTGACTTTCTGCCAGCACCGCCGCCGAATGTAACCGGCACGGGCCAACCGTTGCCGGCGGCGCGCAACCCCTTCACTCTGTTCTTCGCAGCACCAACAACGTCAGATCGTCGGACCGCTTCACTCCCTGCGAGAAAACACCAATCTCTGCCAGGCATGCCGAAAGCATGTCCTCCGGAGAAAACGTGCTGTGCTTGGAAGCCAGCGACTTCGCCCGATGCATTCCATACTCATCGCCCGCCGAATTGAATATTTCCGTCAGTCCATCGGTGTAGAGAAACAGGCTGTCGCCCGGCGCTACTCGCAATTCGCGAACCGGGAAATTCGTGGTGCAGAACATCCCCAGAGGTACGCCTGTGGCTTCTTGTGAAGAAACTCCGTCGGTTGAAATATGTAGCAAGGGTAAATGACCCGCGCTGACATACTCTACCTTGCCATCAGGTTTCGCGCGCCCCACCGCCAATGTGGCGAATTGTCCCGCCATGGTGCTGTCGCAGAACAGGCGGTTGGCATGCTCCACCAATTTCTGCAGCGGTAACTTCTGTCCGGCCAACGAGCGAAAAGTTGCATGCAGGTGGCTCATCAGCATCGACGCCGCCACGCCCTTCCCCGATACATCGCCGAGTAAGAACAAAAATCCACCATCCTCTTCGATCAGGTCGCAGTAGTCGCCGCTCACCAATCCGGCTGGCTGGTAGTGATACCGCGCTTGCCATCCATCTACACCCCAGTCCATGCGGGGCAATAATCCCCGCTGGATTTTTGCCGCAAGCGTCAGGTCAGCTTCCAGCGCGCGCTGCTCTGCCTGCGACAAATGATCAATGCAAAACCGCAGAAGCGGATCGCACAACAAGCGGTCGGCTTCAATCGTTTCGTGGCACTCGTCACAGATGCCAAATGTACCCTGCCGCAGGCGCGACAGTGCCTCATCCACATTCAATAACAATTGCTGCAGGGAAGCGTCGGTCGCACTCGTTTTCGTGGCGCTCAATAGATGCTGGCGGCGATGTTCGAGTTCGGTCTTGAAATATGAGAGTTCTGGAGTGGCCATGATTTCCTCGTTGATAGGTTGCTGCTTCGTACCTGGAGAGTCCATCCGATTTGCGCCTCCAAATTCGCCAATTCGCCGAGAGGAAAAGGAAAAGCTAACGGGTACCGCGCCGTCTGGGTAAGCCGGCTGCCCGCCCGGGAGTCTGCAGGACTAAGGGTCCTGGCAATTTTCCCAGACTCATTCGATGCCGCAGGCGTTCGAGCCGTCGCGCGAATTTCTCTTCGGTTCGGGCCATCCGTGCCACCGCAATATGGTCACGGGTCTGGCTCCGATCCCGGCGCAATTTAGCCAGCGCCAGCTCGGCAAACTCAACAGCCCGTGCTAAATCCATCTTGTGCCGCTCGTAATAAATTGCCAGTTGTTCGCAAGCTAAAACTCCGTCCTGTGCGTTTCCCGCAAGTTCATTCCAGAGCGTCGCTGCCGCTGCCATGTCGCCACGGCTCTTCGCCAACATCGCCAATTCGCGCGTTGCCTGTGGGCGGAACGCCGCCGGTAATCCCTCATCCAATGCTCGTCTACAGATGGAGTGCGCTCGATGCTTTTCTCCGCGCCTGTGGAGATAACGCGACAATCCAAACAAATCCAGCGAGTCCGTCTCGGCCAGGTTTCCCTCGCGCTCATCGAGCAGCGTATTGATCTTTCCATAGAGCGCGGCAAGCCCTCGCAAGTCCATCTGGTTGTGGTTCGCCACACCCGCCAACGGATCCGCCGTTCCCCCGCGCAAATAATCGAAGTAGTATTGAGGGATCAGCGAAGACGCGATATCGTCGGCGCGATGCCATCCCAGCCTTTCGGCACCCAGCACGTGCCGCTCCAGTTCCACCAGTCGCACCGATCCCAGCCGCAGCTTCCAGAGCGCCCGGGCCGGATGCAGCAAATCCAGATGAGCCATCAGTTTTGGCACGGCAATCTTTCGCGTCATGGTAAATCGGTTTTCCAATAGCGGCCAATCAAATGACTTCCCGTTGAAGGTAACCAGCACCGGCCGCTCTGTCAGGCGCATCGCCAGTTCGTGCAGCATCGAGTGTTCTTCCGAAAAGTCGCGCAGAAATAGCTGCTCCACCTGCAGACCGCCCGCATCCCACCACCCGAGCCCGACCAGAAATGCGTATGTGCCGGTCCCACCCGCGAGCCCCGTCGTCTCCGTATCCAAAAACAACCATTTTTCCGGATTCTCCAAAGCCGCCCGCGTTTTCAAACTAGCACTTTCCTGACTAGCGTTCGGGAAAAGAGGGCCGCTCGAACAAACTCGCTTCCTGGCCGATCCTGCCACTCGAGAAAGCAGATCTAAAGCCACTTCCGACGGCGTTGTAAATTCCGGAGTCGCATACCAGTTCCGAATCGCCAAATGCTCTCCAAATTCGTTGCGAGCAATGCCCGCACCAAGCAGACGTCCCACCAGATCGGTATCGTCGGGGTCGCGCAGCTTTGCCTGCCGCTGTGGCATCGCGCGCGCCGGTTTCAGTGCCGCCAATCGAGCAAATTTATCCAACCCGCCTCCACCGCTTCACAGCCATGGCAGTGGTCGATGTTTAGCTCGGCCATCCGCGTCCTTCTCGATGTCTGTGCTCTTCTCTATCCGCACAAGCTGCTCAAGATCGCCAAGGCTGCTTCCTTTGCCTTCGGCGCCAGATCTCCCGCCGGCCCCACGCAGGACGGGCACCCCGCCTCGCACGGGCACGCCTGAATCAATTCGCGCGTCTTCTCCAGCAATACTTCATGCGCACGGAACAGCGGCGCCGAAAACCCAATCCCCCCCGGGTACGCATCAAACAGATATAAATTAGGCTCGAAGAATTCCTTCGCATTTGGCCCAACAGCCTCTTCCATACGCATCGGCGTCAACTCTTCCGATTCCACGCCCGGAGCCGGCGGTTTTTCTCCGATTGCTGTTCCCAGATCCCGTCCATCACACATCAGCAGCAAGGTGGCTACCGACTCCAGGGCGTGCAGCAATCCGAACATCCCAGACTGCCGCTCGCTGATTGAGTAGTGAAGAGAGTCCAGGAGCGACCTTTCCAGGGTGATCCAGTAAGAAGTGGTGTGCATTTCGTTCTCGGGCAATTCCAGTTGCCCCGCGCCAATATTTTCATTCGTGAAAAATTTGATCTTCTTGAAACCCACCACCTGCGAGCGCACCAGCACATCCCCGTGCGACCGCCAGTGGTACGGACACTCCTGTCCGGGCAGTTCGGCTGTTACTGCCGCTTGCATTCGCCGTTCCGTCTCTGCAATTTCCAGCACCCTCACCTGTGTGTACCGAATCGCGTCCGTGTAATAATCCACGTCCACCTGTTTCACATATGCCTTCCGCTCCTTGAAATCCAGATGCTCTACGTGGTATTGCTGCCCGCCATGGATGTAAATGGCTTTCTCGTGCACGGTCGTCAGCGCGCTTACGAAATCCACTTCGCCAATCACCAGCGGCTGCCCGGTAATGTCGATAATCACAAAGTTGTCGCTCGTCACTGATCGCAGACTGATCGTATCCGCTGGATACGCTTCGTGCGTCCAGTGATAGTTCTCGCCCGCAAGGTGAAGATAGCCGGCCGCCGCCAGCCGCGCGCACAAATCGCGCACATCCACTTCGCCAAACACCTCCCCCGGTCCAATCGGCAATTCGAAGGCCGCGCACTTCAGGTGATTGATCAGCACTTCCAGATTGTCCGGCTGGATATATGCATGCTCTGGCGTGCTCCCAAAAAAGTAATCCGAATGCCGCACAATGAATTGATCGAGCGGAGCCGAAGACGCCACCAGTACCGCGCACGAGCTCCCACTGCGCCGTCCGGCTCGCCCGGCCCTTTGCCAAGTGGCCGCGATCGTGCCGGGATACCCCGCCATCACCACCGCGTCCAGCGAACCCACGTCGATTCCCAGTTCCATCGCTGAAGTCGTCACCACGCCGCGAATCTTTCCGTCTCGCAATCCTCGCTCAATTTCGCGCCTCTCCGTCGGCAGATAGCCACCACGATACCCGCGGATGCTTTCCGGCTTTCCCGGCAGCCGTGGATTCGCTTGCTGCAGATACGTCAGCATCAACTCCGTGTGCAGCCGCGAGTTGGCAAACAGCATCGTCTGCAAGTCATGTTTCAGAAATTCCTGTGCTACGCGTGAACTTTCGTTAATGTAGCTTCGCCGTATTCCCAGTGCGCGATTCACAACCGGCGGATTATAAAACACAAAGGTTTTCTCGGCCGCAGGAGCCCCATTTGCCGCCAGTACTTCTACGTCGTCCTCAATCAGTCGCGACGCAAGCTCGCCGGGATTCGCAATCGTCGCCGAGCAGCAGATAAATTGCGGTTCGCTGCCATAAAACTTGGCAATCCGCTGCAATCGCCGCAGAACATTGCACAAGTGGCTGCCGAATACCCCCCGGTAGGTGTGCAGCTCATCGAGCACGATGTAGCGCAAATTCTCAAACAGCCGTGTCCACCGCGTGTGGTGCGGCAGAATTCCGGTATGCAACATGTCCGGATTGCTCAGAACGATGTGGCTTTTCTCGCGAATGGCCTTACGCGCGTCGCTCGGCGTATCCCCGTCGTAGGTGAATACCCCGATCCTGTTTTCTAGCTTTCCATTCAGATCGTGCAATTCCGCAAGCTGATCCTGTGCCAGCGCCTTTGTCGGAAACAGGTACATCGCCCTCGTATCGTCATCGTTCAGAATCGCGTTTAGTACTGACAAGTTGTAGCAAAGCGTCTTCCCCGAAGCCGTCGGCGTGACGATTACCACGTTCTTGTCGGTATGCACTGCTTCCGCTGCCGCCGCTTGGTGCGTGTACAGTCGCCGGATTCCCTTGCCGTTGTAGGCAGCGCGCAGCTCCGGATGCACCCACTCCGGAAACTCTGCCCACTGCGCTGCCCGTGCCGGATAATGCCGCACGGCCGTCAGCATCTCCCCCGCGCTATCGCGCGCCGCAAACCCGTCCAGCACCTGCGTCACCCGGGCTAGCGTAGACGAGCCGTGATTCAGCTCGTTGTCAGCATTCAAGGAGGCAGCCTTGGCAAAACGCACCGCGAGAGATTCAGCCATAGTGGGTATCTCCAGTCATTCGCCTTTTGTTCGCTCAGACTAGCACGCCGCTATCTCCCAAACAACTCTCATTTTCGCCTGTTTTTAGGATGGAAGTGCGGGAGTCAGCAGTCGCTTGGATCGTCTCAACTCGTGGCTGCAAACTAATGAGTCGGAAGCCGAGAGCTCCCGCCTCTGGAACCAAAACTCGTGTTTCTGTTCTTGAGCTAGTGGCCCGTCTATGGCAATAGCTTCACCATCACCACCGAATGCGGCGCAACCTTCGCCTTGTAGCTCCCCGTGAACGATCCCAGCTCCTTGTGTTCCCATAGATCACGCACCTTTGCCGACAGATGCCCCGGGTAGGCAATCTCCTCCCACGTCACGCCGATTTCGCCATCCCCAGCCCCTCGGTTGAAGAAAATCAGCGCCCGTCCACCATCTCTTAACGGGCGGCCCCACACTTCCAGGTCGCCTTCCTTCTTGATGCGCCGCCCTTGCCGACCCAATGCGTCCTGATCGATCGCGATTACTTCCTTGTTCGCTAGAATCTCTTTCGTATCTGCCGACATCGACCGCACATCGTTCCCCGACATCAACGGAGCCGCCAGCATCGCCCAGAAGCTGAAATGCGCGCGATATTCCGGCGTGGTCATTCCGCCATTGCCAACTTCCAGCATGTCCGGATCGTTCCAATGTCCTGGCCCAGAGAAGGATTCCAATCCAACCTGTAAATCCAAGATATCTACCATCCCGAGTTCGCAGCAACCGCCATCGGGAAATTTTCCTCCGCCCTTGAAGTGATCTCCGATATCCCCCGTGGTGCGCCAGAGATTCCCAATCCCTTTACCCCACAACCACGGCTTGTTGGAGCCCCATTCGCACATGCTGAATACGATCGGCCGCCCCGTTGAAAGGAGCGCGTTACTCATCGTCGTGTACGCTTCTTGCGCGTTGCGCGTATCCGTATGACACCAGTCGTATTTCAGATAATCCACGCCCCAGCTCGCGTACATCAGCGCATCCTGATACTCATGCCCCTGGCTGGCTGGCCGCCCCGCGCATGTCTTCGTGCCCGCATCGGAATAAACGCCGAACTTCAGACCCTTAGAATGCACATAATCCGCCACGCCCTTTATGCCGTCGGGAAAACGCTCCGGGTCCGCCACGATATTTCCGACCGCGTCGCGTTTTACCTGCCAGCAATCATCGATCACCACATATTCGTAGCCGGCATCCTTCATCCCGTTCGTAGCAATCGCGTCAGCCACGGTCTTGATCAGCTCCGCACTAACATTGCATTGAAACTTGTTCCAGCTGTTCCACCCCATCGGGGGCGTCTGCGCCAGGGAATTCCGCTCGATCTGCCCAAAGCTACGCGTCGGCAAGATAACCAGCATTACCAAAACAAACATCCCCATCGTGACGGGCTTCGAGATTCGATTCATCACCCACTCCTCTCAAGTTCTGATGTGCTGACTGCTCTTTAGATCGGCTACGTTAGCCGCTTTCTGGCGGGCACTATCAGGTGGCCAACGTTCTGAAACTATGCCCTCTTCTTCGCGACCGACTTCTCCAGTAAATGGAGCGCCAGCGCCTGGTTCGCCTGCGTCCAGGCCAGCGGCGTGTGCGCGTTCGCAACATAACGCCCCTGCTTTAGGAAGTAAAGCTCGGGACAGTGTCCTTCCGGTGTGACCTGACGAAGTGAACGATTGAAATAGTGAACCTGCTTCCGGTAACTCGCCACATCACTCGGGTCAGCCAAATGGCGCTCGCCATAAATGATCGACAGCACCGGATCGAATATGCACCACTGCGCCTCGCAGCCTGGCTGTAAAAACGCATCGCGGAAATCATTTCGTTCGCTGAAGTCGCTGCTCATTTCACTTGGCGCAAACCATTCGTCATAATCCTGGCAAAAATACGAATCGTTTGCGTACCGCTTTATTCCGTGTTCACCCTTCAGCCGTGCTTGTACCAGATTGATAATCGCGTCCTGCATCCCACGCGCACGCACGGTGCCCAGGGGATGAATCAAAAACAGCAGTGCTGAATCCACTAGCCTCTCGGGAGGTGCCTCAAACGGCAGCGTCTTGTCCAGCCTCTCACGACCGACGGCAATCAATTTCTCCACTTTCCCAATGGTCCCGCCGGCAAGGGAAGCCACGCCCGCGGGACTATGCCGACCTGCCGCCGTCAGATATTTCAGCAACTCCTCGAGGCCGGCCACCACTGCGCCCACGCTTGAATTATTTGTTTTGCGGTCCTCTTCCCAAGCCCCGCTGTCGTTGTCCTGCCAGTATTCAATGGCCTCAAAATATTCCGGAAACAGCGAGTAGATGTTCCAATCCGCTGGTGTCATCGCCAGCACTCCCGTATTTGCCAGCGCCAAACGGAACCACAGTGCCTGTCCCAAAGCGTCATTTTGTGCATGTGGCCATTTCTCCGGCAGTTCGCTCAAATTCTCTGCCGTGAATCGTATGTGCGGCCGCCGGTTAGCGTCCTCTTTCAGGACCCGGACCAGATCGTCAATGATTTCGCGAAACCTGGGGACCTGTTTCTGAAAAAATCCAGTCAATCCCTGCATACAGGCGATTGCTGACTTGGTCATCCCGCGCAGACGCAGGGAATTTGCCACCATGATATTGTCGCGCACCCACACATTCTGGTACCCGGTTACCGAATCCGGCTCTTGGCTGCCGCTGGCCGCGTACAATCCATGAGGCACCGGCCGGATTTCATGAACACGATGAGCCACGACCGCTTCCTTAATTTTGGCAATACGCTCTGTCGTGTAATCTTCCGCAATCAAGGTGGTAAACAGTCCCTGGTCTGGCATCGGTTCCGCTCTCTTTAGGTTAAGTTCATCCCGCTTTGTAACTCTATTCTACCCTTGGCGACTCCCCCGGGGCCGGGTTGCTACGAGCCTCACGTAAAATAGTCTCTAGCGGATGTCGTCCGGTGTGCCCAACTGGAAAATGACGGGAACAAAACATCGGAACCCGGTGTCCTATCATTGTCGTGGTTCTCCGCGTATCTTCATGGGAAGGCTCTTTGCACGGGCTCGATTTTTCGTGCGCAATTCGCCGCCTCGAGGAGCGCTCGGTCCATGAAAACGGAGGATCTCGGCACGCGTGGCAAGGAACGCCGTCGCGCCCCGCGTTACCGCTATCAAGCTAGTCTCGAAATTGAATGGGGTTCCGCTCGTCTGAAAGGCCGCACCCGCGACATCAGCGCCGGCGGAATGTTTATCGAATCGGAGGACGTGCTCTGGGTCGGCGCAGGGTTTCGGGCTTGTCTCACCGCGGAACGTTCGCTTTGGCTGGACTGCTCCGTCAAGCGCGTGGAGCCCGGCCACGGCATGGGCGTTACCATCGCCCTTCCTGAAAATCAGAGCCAACAGCACTTTGCGGACTTGCTTTCTAAACTTTCTTCTCCAGCGTAAACCCGCCGTATACTATTTTTCATGACCCGTTGCCTTGATTGTGGTTCGCAGCGAACCACCGACCAATGCCATGTCTGCGGTCTCACCTCCGATGCCGCCGAATTCGTTTTCCGCCGCCGCTTGCTGATTCAGATGACTGCTTTTCTCGCCGGGTCCTTGCTCTTTCCCTACATCAGCCAGATCTATCCGCCACTTGACCTGGATGCCATGCTGGTTTTCTTCGGTGTGGTTTTCTTTCTCGCGCTCGCTCTTGCCGTTTATCTAGATCGGCGTGCCCGAGCCCGCAAAGACATCGAAGTGGCCCGTCACCTGTTCACCGGCTTACTTCCCATCCCCTTTATTTTTTGCATCGCTCTTTTTCTCAACGGTAGGCTAGACTCGCCCGCCAACATCAAATATCACCCCGGCACCGTCGACAGTCGCTACCAGATGACAGGAATCATCCGCGGAACCCGACGTTTGTTTGTCTATTCCTGGCGGCCAGATCGCCGCTATGAGCGCCTCGCCGTCGACTTGGATGATTTCGATCGTTTCCACGAAGGTGACAAAATAGTGGTTGGCGTCGAACCGGGCGCTCTGGGCATTCCCTGGTACTACGGTGTCTACCGACAGTAGTTTCTATATTTCCTCTGATCGCCCGACTCTCGGCGCGTAATGGTGGAGATTGTCATGCCCGGGACTTTCCGGGTGGCAACGTCACTCCTGGTGGTGCTCTCCGGTCTTCCTGCACTATGCAAACCGCATCATCGTCAGCCCGAGCCATGCGGGCGATCTCAACCAACAGCATCAGAAATCATTAGCAGTTCCGCGTGCAGCATCCACTCGCCCTAATAAAGCGGCTTCCCCGTCGGGGCCAGGGGAATTTGCAATTCCAAGAAATGTCCCTCTTTGCCTAGCCGAAATCGTATCCGTTCGACCAATCCGATATCACGTGATTTCCACTCCGGCGTTTCAATCGGCTTGTCTGGCACATCCGCCAGGGACCACTCCACCGAGTCCCCCAGTACCTTTATTTTAGCGGGGTCGATGTCGTACACCTCTTCCTCTTGTACATCTACGAACAAAAAACGCTTCCACAAGCGCACCAGCAGCAGTCCCTTTTTCTCTCCGTGATAAATGTTCCAGGAATTTGGCGCTTGATCGTTAAACTTGACGATTCCAAACTCGATGGAGTGCCACGACGACTTCTTGCCGCCGTCGGTCTGCCCCGCAGCACGTTCCGTCATCCACAGGCAAGCACTCACGAGCAGTAGTCCGGCAATGATCCAAATCCTTTGCCTCACTTTGTAGATCCGCCGCCGTACCCGCACTCTTTCCACAGTGTGTCCCATTCCGAAAGCCCGGAAGTCGCTTTCAGTGGAACGGGATGACCTATCTCCCGGGCCAGCATGGCGATTTGTCCGCGGTGGTGCGGGTCGTGCCCGCTCAAGTATCCGATAAAGCTGATCACATCTGCTCGGATGTTCGGCACTTTTGCAGACAAATCCTCAAGGGCTCTCTCGTGCAGTTTCTCAATCGTCGCCGCGCTCGCCTTCAACGCCAGGTGCGCTCGTTCGCGTTTGGCCTTCGCGTTCACACCAAAACTTTCCAGAAGTGATTTCTTGAATTCCATAACCGGAACCTTTGCTCCCGGGACAACCGCGGTTTTCATGATTTTCGTCCCTCGGGCGTATTTGAAAAGTGTACGACAGCTTGATGCGCAGGAGTAGGGGACCAGCCCGGCGCCAGTTTCAATGCTTTGTTCAGAGATTGAATTTATTCGACGGAACTACGTCAAGGTAAACGTGCTTTCGATTGCCGCGATCAAGTCCTCATAATCAAACGCGCCGTCGTGTCGCTCCCCGTTAATAAAGAAAGTTGGCGTTCCATTCACCCCGCTGCGCACACCGCCGGTAAAGTCGCTCTTCACACTCGCTGCAAATTCTCCTTTTTCCAACGCACCGCGCAATTCCTGGGGCGCTAGGCCCAATTCGCCGCCCAATTTCAAATATAAGGCACCACCCAACTGTGCCTGATTTTCAAACAGCAGGTCGTGCATCTCCCAGAATTTTCCCTTCGACCCAGCAAATTCCGCCGTTTCTGCCGCAGACTCCGCGTGGGGATGTGCTTCGTTCAATGGAAAGTTCCGGTATACGAACCGCAGTCGCTTCCCAAAGTGTTTTTGTATGCGCTTTACGATCGGATAGGCCCTCCCGCAATGAGGGCACTCATAGTCCCCGTACTCCACAAGCGTGCACTTTGCATTGACATCGCCCTGAAGATGATCTTTTTCGCCGACAGCCACCCTTAAGCTCATAGCCGTTCTCCTATTTCGGCAATTTTTCCAGCGCTTCCAGAATTCCATCCGCTCCCGGATTCACCGCCACGGGAGAACGGTAACTCCACGCAATGACTCCATTCTTGTCGATCACAAACAACGCCCGCTCACACACCCCTTCTTCCCTGCGATAGGCCCCGTAGGCTTGCGCTACGGCACCCTTCGGTTCAAAATCCGCCAGCAAAGGGAAGTGTAGATGGCGATCCTTCGCAAACGCCTCATGGCACCAAACGCCATCCACCGATATCCCCAGCAATTCCGCGCCGAACTTATGGAATTCCGACAAGATCTCGTTGTAAAGCCCCACCTGATCACCACACACCGGACTCCAATCCGCAGGGTAGAAGGTCAGAATCACGGGTTTCCCGCGCAACTCTTCCAACGATAATTTTTGATCGGGCGTGACGTACAAGCTGAAATCGGGGGCCGTCGTACCTGGAGGTAGAAGCGTAGCCATGAGTTTCCTCGTGTAGTTTCTAATCAAAGGCTTAGATACGCGTAGAGCCGAAAGGGGTACCGAACTTCGCAAGTATAAGTGGGAAGTATATGCCTACCAAGTCCGCGCTTACCCTACTGCGGTTGCTGTAGGCGCGGGATTCCGACTTTTGCGCGGAATAGGTTCCATAACTCGCTGAGTTGCCGCTTTGCGACTTCCATTCGGACCGAGACAGCCGTGGATCTTCAGCCGGGCAACTGTGTTTCTTGCCTGGCGACGACTTGCCACCCGCGATGCCCGTATACGTACACTGTGGTGACTCTCGATTGTCTTGAAAATGGCGTTCCCCGTAGTGTCCCACGCGAACTCCAAAGGCACATTGTCACCGCAGTGTTCTGGTATACGCGGATCTTGATGTCCGTGGCCACGAAGGAAGTGTATTGTGTCGAGGTATCCTGCACCGCATACACCAACGCCGCCTTGTCGAGAGTAGCCCCGGAGGGAGATGTCCCGATAAAATCGTCGCCATATACCCGATTGAAAAAGGTGCTGTTGTGCAATAGCATGGCGCGCACCGTTTCCTGCTGGAGATTTATCAATTCTTCCCGCTGAATCTCTGCTTCCGCGGCTTCTCTCCGCAGCCGTTCTTCACGTTCCCGTTCCGCATTGATCTGCGCCGACACTCCTAAGTTCAGCGCCAAAAACATCATTCCAAGATATATGGCCCATCGCTTTTTCATTCCGTATCTCTCCCACCTAATTGCTTGCTTCGGATAATTCCAAATTCGCCGGTCGATGATCTTGGGCTGGTCCTTAAAGGGCCGCACGATTGCCATCCCCACGATAGCCCACCTGCTCAATTGGCTGGGGGGTGCTAAGGAAGTATTTGCCCACTCAGCTACCCCCATTTCGATCGCTTGACATCGATTGGCAGTCCGCAACAAACTTCACCTTTCGCTTCACCACTGTCCTCGGAGATCGGCAATGACCAGCAGTGCCACATCCAATCTCAGCAACCTGCGGCAGGAGCTCGACGCTCCATTTCTTATCACTCCGGAACAAGTGACTATCTACAACGAGAATGGCTACATCAAGCTGCAGCATATCCTCTCCCCGGCCGTTCTCGAGCATTATCGCCAGATAATCACTGCTCGCGTCGCTGAGCTCTCTGCCGACGTGCCTTCCATGGAGCAGCGCAATACCTACGGTAAGGCCTTTCTTCAGATCATGAATCTTTGGACCAAATCCGAACAGATCAAACAGTTCGTCTTCGGCAAACGCCTGGCCCGCCTTGCCTCCGAACTGCTTCAAGTGTCAGGTGTCCGTATCTACCACGACCAGGCGCTCTACAAGGAGCCAGGCGGAGGATTCACTCCTTGGCACGCGGATCAGTATTACTGGCCCGTTTCTAGCGACAAGATCATCACGGCGTGGGTCCCCTTCCAAAATACACCGCTCGAAATGGGGCCGCTTGCCTTCTGCGAAAAAAGTCATCGATTTCAGATCGGACGCGACCTCGAGATCAGCGATGAAAGTGAAATGACTCTCAAGGAATCCTTGCATTCCTTCCGCATGGAAGAAAGTCCTTTCGAACTCGGCGACGTCAGCTTTCATGCAGGTTGGACGTTTCATCGTGCCGGCGCAAATTCGACCACCCGCCCTCGTGAAGTGATGACGGTGATCTATATGGACAAAAACATTCGGCTTGCCGCACCCAAGAATAAGAATCAGGTGGCCGATACCGAACGCTGGTGTCCGGGTGTGGGGACGGGCGAAGTC
Organism: Candidatus Acidiferrales bacterium; assembly: GCA_963741165.1. Lineage (GTDB taxonomy): Bacteria > Acidobacteriota > Terriglobia > Acidiferrales > UBA7541 > Acidiferrum. The sequence continues at coordinate 986,858 of CAVUHB010000013.1, forward strand.
ATTGCTTCCCCCTTAAATCCCGTCCTGTTTTCCGACTCGGCCGATTGATCCCTCTCAGCTCAACTTTTTCCTTAGCTCTATCCGGATATACTATTCACAATGCCTTCGGATAGCTACTTGCTCAAGAGAATCTTGCGTTCGTTCGCTCGCGTCTATCCGCGATGCGGCATGATCTCGCAAGCCATCGCCTTTAACCTTTTTCTCGCCTTTTTCCCAACACTGCTGTTTGCCGTCGGATTTGCTTCCGGCTGGCTTGGCACGAAAGTCGCCACCCTTGATGCCATCAAGGACTTCATCAGTTTCTTGCCGCCCGGCAGTCAGAGTATTGTTTCCGAATTTCTCAGCCGCCGCGGCCCCGACATCTGGAAGTACGCGATCCTTGGCTGGGCGGGCACACTCCTTGGTGGTTCACAAGTGATGAAACTCCTGATGGATGGAATCCACCTGATCTACGGAGATGAAGAGCGCCTTGGTTTCCTCCATCGTCAACTTCGCGGTCTCGCTCTCCTCCTGATCACCATGGCTCCTATCCTTTTGGCCGGCATCCTTGGCGTGTTTGGCCGACAGCTTCGCCACTGGTTTACTGAAGAATTTGGTAAAGAGATGCACGTGCATTTCGCATGGCTCGTCTTTTTTCCCGCTGCCGCAATGGTTCTGGCCATGGCCGCACTGACTTTCCTGTACTGGGTAGCTCGGCCGAAGGAACAAAAACTCCGTCACGTTTTGCCAGGAGCTGCTCTGGCCACTCTCCTTTGGTGGGTCGTAAACGTCATCTTCGGTTTCTACATGCGGCGCGTTCCCTACAGTATCGTCTATGGAGGTCTTGCCGCCGTCATTGGTCTGCTGGTCTGGATGCAGATCTCCTCGGTGGTTGTTTTTGTAGGGGCTGCCTGGAACGCTGAACTTGCCACCGAGCGTCGCGGTTCCCGCTAACCGACACCGTTGTTCGCTCGCATTTTCCCCTTGTCAACACCATGTAAAAAACTGACCTGCGCGTGCGTGTTCCGTGCAGAAGGCGTATAGTCGGTGAAACGCGGTCTTCTTCGGGCGAGATAGCACCGCTTGCTTGCCGCAATGCTAGTTTTGTCGGGACCTGGGGAACTGATGAACGTACAGGCTTTTAGTCACTCCTACCTTCGTCAGGTGCCACGCGCCTTGCTGGCCTTCCTGCTGCTGGGGGCTTGCGGAAACTCCCTGTGTTCTCAGGATCCTCCGGCGATCGCGGCGCCAACCGCAACTCCATCACCCTCTGTCAATTCGTCGCAAAGCAAGCCCTCTACTCCCCAATCCCCCAGTCCTCCGGGTGAGGGGCGAGCAACGGCAAAGACCGATGCAAAAAGCGAAGTCGCCATTCAGGATTCAGGAACCACTTTTCGCCTCCGCGTAAATCTTGTTCAGGTTCACGTTGTCGTTCGCGATGCCAAGGGCAACCCCGTTGAGAACCTCCGCAAGGAAGATTTCTTGCTCTATGACCAAGGAAAACTCCAGCCCATCACCACCTTTGCAGCGGAAACCAGAGAAACTCGCCTTGCTAAAGCGGAAGAAGCCGCCAAGACGCAGGTGGAGGAGAATGTGGAGTCGGGACAAGCCCCTTCCGCCGTTTTACCCGATCGCTTTGTCGCCATCTCCTTCGACGATGTTCACATGGCTTTGGACGAAACCAACTTCGTTCGTGGCCAGGTAGACAAATTTCTTGATGGCTTGGCTCCCACGGATCGTGTTGCCGTCTATTCCACCTCGGGCGAGCTTACTCACAACTTCACGAGCGACAAGGAATCTCTCAAGAAAACCCTCCTCGGGCTTGTGCCCCGCCCCAAATTTGATCATTCCAGCACAGAGTGCCCCGACGTTTCCGCGTACGAAGCTGATCAAGTCGAAAACAAGCACAACAACCAGGTCTTCAATGTCGTCCTCGAGGAGACCCTACAGTGCGCCTTTAATGGTGACACCAGGCAAATGAGCGCTGCTCAACAACTGGCGCAGTCCGCCATTCAGCGAGCGCTTACGGACACCGACATTGAAAACCAGTTCCTGTACAGCTACACGGAAGACATACTTAAACGGCTTTCAGGCATGCCCGGGGAGCGCATCCTGGTCATGGTTTCACCCGGTTTCCTTGTCACGACACAATTCTCGGAGCGATCGTCCCTTATCGATCAGGCCAATCGTTCCAGTATTGTCATCAACACGATCGATTCCCGCGGCTTGTATGCGCCTGATGTTTTGGGAGATATCACCAAACGTTCTTCAGACACCTATCGCACCATGGGTTACAAAACCAGCTACCGCGTTGATGCGCAAACGGAACAAGCATATATCCTCGGCGATTGGGCATACGGCACCGGCGGAACTTTCTTCCACAACTCCAATGACCTGACTGCCGGGCTCAAAATGGTTGGTTCTGCTCCCGAAGTCTCCTATGTACTTGGTTTTTCCCCTCAAAACCAGAAGATGGATGGACAGTTCCACACTCTGAAAGTAACCCTTTCCCAGAAAGGGAAGTACAGCGTTCAGGCGCGCCGCGGCTATTTCGCTCCGCGAAAGGTTGCCGATCCTGGTCAACAAGCCCGTGAAGAAATTCAGGAAGCCGTCTTCTCCCGCGATGAAATCTTGGAGATGCCGCTCCAGCTTCAGACACAATATTTCAAAGTGGATGACACCTCCGTTCACCTCAGCGTCGTTTCCCGTCTCGAGCTGAAGGGCATCCACTTTCGCAAGGCCGACGGCCGCAATCTCAACAATCTTGTGGTCGCCACGGTCATCTTCGACGACAATGGCAATTTTGTTGTCGGAGGTGAAAAACTTGTCACCATGAAACTTCTCGACACCACGTATGAAAAATTGGTTCGCTCCGGTTTGACGGTCAAATCCAGTTTCGATGTTAAGCCTGGTAGGTACATGATTCGCCAGGTCGTCCGGGATTCCGAAGGAGCCCAGATGGCCGCGCGAAATGGCGCCGTGGAAATACCCAATTGAGGAGGCCCCGATGCGCACCCTGAACTCATCCGTTTCCAGCCGAAAGTTTTTCTTCGAAATTGGTGCTCTCCTCTTTGCCTCCTGCCTCACCGAGCTACCCGCACGCGCGCAGGACGCGCCGAAGCCCCCGGAGTCTGCCGAACAATCTGCTGCGGCACCTGTTCCCGTCATCAAAACCGAATCGCGTATCGTGTTGGTCGATGTCGTGGTCAGGGACAAAAAGGGCAATTACCTTCGCGATCTGAGTCAGCAGGATTTCAAAGTCTATGAGGACAATAAAGAGCAAGCCATCACTAGTTTCTCCTTTGGCTCCGACCCCACCTCGCCTCAGGGCTCCAGCCAGAAGCATTACCTTGTACTTTTCTTCGACAATTCCTCCATGGACAAGCCCGATCAGATTCAGGCGCGTGCAGCTGCCAAGAAATTTATCGAGAACAATGCTGCTCCGGATCGCTTGATGGCCCTTGCGGAGTTTGGAGGCAGCCTCCGGATCAAACAGAATTTCACCGCCAACGCCGAACTTCTCCAGGCCGCTGTCGGTGGTGTTCAAACTCCAAACCTTGAGACGAATAACCAGAGTGGTCCGCAGAGCTCCCTGGTCGCTTCTACCAATCCCATGATCCCTGGCGCTCTCGGAAGTGCCGAAGCCGATCTTGGCGCCCGTTCGATGTTGCTGGCTATTCGTAGCCTTGCCAAGAATCTCCGTAGTGTTCCGGGACGCAAAATGCTGGTGCTGTTCTCTGCAGGATTTCCCCTGGACGCGGAACGGATGTCCGAGCTTACGGCCACGATTGACGCATGCAACAAGGCCAACGTGGCCATTTATTCGCTCGACGTTCGTGGCTTGGTCGCAACTGCCCCAGGCGGCAGCGCTCATCGCCAGCTTGATCCTGCCAACCCGAGCGATCCATACGCGGCCGCTCACGAGCCCGTCCAGCCCAATCAACCGAGATTGCTAATGGCACGCTATCCGCTACCCACTTCTTTCGCTGATCCGCAGAAACCTGGTGGCGGGGGTGGCGGTGCTCCTGGCGGAGGCGGTGGAGGGGGTCGTCCGGGCGGAGGCGGTGGTGGCGCTCCCGGTGGCGGTACAGGTGGCACTGGCGGTACCGGAGGGGGCAAAGGCGGCACGGGCGGCGGTACGGGTGGCGCACCTGGTGGCGGAAAAGGCGGCACTGGCGGGACTGGCGGGACTGGTGGAGGCAATCCTACCGGCGGAAAAGGTGGTACTCCTGGCGGCACTAGTGGCCGCCCGACCAATGTCGGAAACTACTACAACAATCCGATGAACCAGCCTCGGAGCATTATTCCGCAGCTACCCCCGTCGGTAACCATCAATCAGCAAATCCTGCAATCGCTGGCGGAAGGTACGGGCGGTTTCGCCATCTACAACACAAACGATCTTCTGGGTGGACTGGATCGCATTGCCAGAGAACAGAACGAGTTTTATCTCCTGGGTTATGTTCCGCCCGCTTCCTCGGAAGGCTCCTGCCATACCTTGAAAGTAAAGCTCAACAAAGGTGGCACCGAAGTTCGCTCGCGCAGCGGCTATTGCAATGCCCGGCCGGTTGATCCCCTGGTCGGCAAACCGTTGGAAAAACAGATGGAGATTCAGGCTTCCGGTACTCAGCCTGGCTCCATTCAAGGCGCCATGCAGGTTCCCTATTTCTACTCTGGCCCGAACATCGCACGCATCAATCTGGCGATGGATATTCCCGGTGACTCGTTAAACTTCAACAAAGAAAAAGGGAAGTATCATTCCAATGTGAATGTTCTGGGCATTGCCTATAAAGCGGACGGATCGGTCGGCGCGCGCTTTAGCGACACCCTTGACCTGAATCTTGAGAAAGACGAGTGGAAAGACCTGACCAAAGACACGTATCACTACCAGAATCAGTTTGATGCCGCTCCCGGAACCTACAAGCTGAGCGTGGTCCTGAGCGCAGGCGGCGACCACTTTGGTAAGTTTGAAACCCCACTCACCATCGATCCCTACGACGGCAAGAAACTCACTCTCGGCGGCATCGTACTCTCTACGAACCTGCAGCGGGTCGATCAGATCGCCACCACGGACGTTGACTCTATCCTGCTCGAGGACCGTACTCCGCTCATTGTCCAGGGTATGCAGGTCACCCCGGCCGCAAAATACCAGTTCAAGAAATCCGACAATGCCATCCTTTATTCCCAGCTCTACGCGCCCCAATTGGCGACCGATAAACCCCTGCAAGTCGGCGCAGGTTACCGCATCTTCGACAAGTCCAACAAGGAGGTTCTCTTTACCGGAGCCATTCCCCTCGACGCTTTTGTGCAGAAGGGGAACACCGTCGTGCCCTTTGGTTTGAAACTCCAGATCAAGGATTTGCCAGCGGGTGCGTATCGTCTGGTTCTCCTTGCCACTGACAGCGCCAAGAATCAAGCAAAGCAGAGGGAAGTGGAGTTCACTGTTACCGAATAGCTTCGGGCAATCCCGGGGGGTGCAGAATGCTGCTCCCCCTGCCCGCGCAATGCAGACTGAATCCTTCGATTTGGACTGAATCTCGGGTGCTCCACGCTCGGTTTGCGTGAGTGAAGTGGTGCGGCCGGGTGGAAGGCGCGGCCCGCTCCGAGTATCCCCCTCCCCGCATCCGGGCCGAATTGTAACCACATTCTCCCGCAGCCTGTTGCGCTTGGGTGACCAAGGTTCTCATTTTCTGCAACTTTTCCATACGCTGAGGGTTACTCTCAGACATGTACCTGTTTTCCCAATCCTCCGTTTTTAGACCCACCCGGCCATCCCCCCATCACTCGATCCTCGCTTTAACGTTGGCTTTTTCGCTTCTAGCGGCCCAATGGGATCTTCCGGCACTGGCCACTGCGCCGGCCGCCAACGACAGGAAACAACACATCGATCCTGCGCTGAAAGACCTTCCCATCAGCGAACTCTCGACTGACGAAGCTATCTTTCACACACTGAATCGTCTCGCCTACGGTCCGCGTCCCGGCGATCTCGAGCGTATCAAGCAAATGGGTTTGGCTAAGTGGATTGACCAGCAACTGAACCCTGGTTCCATCAATGACGCAGCCGTTGAAGCGCGACTCAAGGTGTATCCCACTCTCGGTATGTCTATCGCACAACTTATCGCGGGGTATCCCAATCCCAAGCAGGCCGCAAAACAAGCGGGTATTTCGAGAGAAGAATTTAAAGCGCAGCAGCTTGCCCGGAAACGGGCAGACGACGGCGTGACGGCCATGGCCAACGACTCGCTCGATCAGGAGAGGGCCGCGACGTCGAACGACGGTTCGGTTGAAAACATGAAATCTTCATCCGATCTGCCTTCCCCCATGAAGCAAAATCCGGTCACTCGGGGTGCCGCCGGAAAAGATTCTCTCAGCGTTGATCCCAACGCCGTTCCCAGGGCCATCTCTGACGACAGCAAGAGACCGCAACGCGTCGTCGAAGAACTGGCCATGGCCAAACTGACCCGCGCTATTTACAGTGAACGTCAGCTCCAGCAAATCATGGACGATTTTTGGTTCAACCATTTCAATGTTTATGCAAATAAAGGCGAAGTAAAGTGGTATCTCACTTCCTACGAACGAGACGTCATCCAGCCGCACGCGCTCGGCAAATTTAAGGACCTCGTCACTGCCACCGCGAAATCTCCGGCCATGCTGTTCTATCTTGACAACTATCTCAGCGCCGATCCCAAAGCCGCGCAGCATCAGGCCCAGCAGCGTGCCATGCACCAGATGCACCGCAATCCCTATGGCTGGGGCGCCCCCCGCCCTGCTCATCCCGATACTACCGGGCAACAAAAACCAAAAAAACAAGAGCGCGGCCTGAACGAAAATTACGGCAGAGAATTAATGGAACTGCACACGCTCGGTGTGGATGGCGGCTACACGCAAAAAGACGTTACCGAAGTAGCGCGATGTTTCACCGGCTGGACTATCGAGAAGCCTCGCGAGTATCCGGCCTTCAAATTTGAAGAAAAACTTCACGACCCCGCTCCCAAACTTGTCCTCGGTAAAAAAATTCACGCTAGCGGCATGAAAGATGGCGAACAGGTCATCGAGCTTCTCGTCAAGCAACCGAATACTGCCCGATTTATTTCCACGAAACTCGCTCGCCGCTTTGTTTCCGACAATCCTCCTCCAGTTCTGGTAGATCGCATGTCCAAGACTTTTCAGAAGAGTAACGGAGACATCCGGGAAGTCATGCGCACCATGATCTATTCGCCGGAATTCTGGTCGCGCGATGCCTACCGCGCAAAAATCAAAACGCCCTATGAACTCGTTGTCAGTTCCACTCGCGCCCTAGGCACAGATGTCGACACACCGATGCCCCTCGTTCAATGGGTTAACCGCATCGGTGAACCACTCTACCAGTGCCAGCCGCCCACCGGCTATTCCGACAAAGCCGAATCGTGGGTGAACACCGGCGCACTTCTTAACCGCCTGAATTTTTCTCTCGCTCTGGCGGGCAACAAGGTTCGTGGCTCCCGCAGTGATGTAATTGCGTTTCTGGGCAGCGATTCCAGCAGCGATCCCAAACTCGCTCTCGACCGCGCCGTGCAACTTCTGCTTGACGGCCAGGTTGCCCCTACCACAATCGAGACTCTAGAAAAGCAACTGGTGAGCCCGCAAGTAGTCCAAGCGAAACTCGACGATCCCATCAAACAAGTAGATCTGGGAGTAGTCACCGGTTTAGTTCTAGGCGCACCCGAATTCCAACGTCGTTGAGCGAACTCTTCTAGCAACGGCGTTCAGGCCGCCATCGTGCGGACACGATGTTTCGGTCTAGAGCGGTTTGATTAGGACTACATTATGAACAACTCTTGCTGCGAAGGCCTTCGGCCCACAAAATTTTCCCGCCGCTATTTTATGAAGCACGGCGGTATCGCCCTCGTCGGGCTTAGTACTGTCCCCGCCTTTCTCCAACGCGCCATCGCTTCTGCCCCCACCGCTGGCAAGAAACAGCTCGTCGTCTTGTTTCAACGCGGTGCGGCCGACGGCCTCAATATCGTCGTTCCTTTCGCCGAGCTCAATTACTATCGGCTGCGTCCTTCGATCGCCATCCCCCAACCAAAGCGTGGTGGTAACGATGCTGCGGTAGATCTCGATGGCTTCTTTGGCCTGCACCCGAGCCTTTCGCCCCTTGTTCCCCTTTTCCAGAAAAATCAACTTGCCATCGTCCACGCTGCAGGATCCCCCGATTCCACGCGCTCTCACTTCGATGCCCAGGATTACATGGAGTCTGGAACGCCGGGAGTGAAAGCCACGGAAGATGGCTGGCTCGATCGCGCGCTTGGCACCATCCCGGAAGAAAGCGCTTCGCCCTTCCGCGCTGTCGCGATGGGCCCCAATCTCCCCCGCATGTTGCGCGGCAGCACCGGCGCTATCGCACTCCCCGATCTCCGGCAATTTAAGGTGCAAGCGCAGTCCGCTTCTTCTGCCAGCATAGTCCAGGGAAGTTTCGAGGCCATGTACGCGCAGTCCGTTGATCAAGCACTCCACGGCACCGGCGCGGAAACGTTTGAAGCCATCGACATGCTCCGCCAGATCGATATCAGCAAATTTCCCCCTGAAAACGGCGCGGAGTACCCCAAGAGCCCACTCGGCCAAAAAATGCAGCAGATCGGAGTCATGCTCAAAGCCCGCATCGGAGTAGAAGTTTTATTTGTCGATTGCGGCGGATGGGACAACCACGTCAATGAAGGTGGCGCCCAGGGCCAACTTTCCAACCTTCTTCGCGATCTTGGCCAGTCTCTGGCCGCGTTCCATCAGGATTTGGGCGACCGCATGAATGACGTCGTCATCGTTACCATGAGCGAATTCGGTCGCACGGCAAGGGAGAACGGGAATCGTGGCACCGATCACGGCCACGCCAACTGCATGTTCGTCATGGGCGGGAATGTGAAAGGCGGGCGCGTCTACGGAAAATGGCCCGGCCTCGACGACCATCAACTGAACGAAGGTCGCGACCTCGCTCTGACAACCGATTTCCGCTCCGTAGTCAGTGAAATTCTCACCAAGCATCTAGGCGTAAAGGATATGGCTCCTGTGTTCCCTGGCTTTAGTGCACAGCCCGGCAGGTCTCTAGGCCTGATCCGCTCCTGAACAGGTGCTCTCCTGGTTGGGACGCACTACGTTTTGCATTCCTTCAAGCTAATTGCCCTCCGCCAGCTCCCGGATCCAAATATTCCGGTACCGCACCGGATGCCCGTGATCCTGCAATCCCAATGGCAACTTGTCCGGCCCGGCCTTATAGGGCGGACGCACCTTGTGTCCGGTCGGACCCGTCAATTCCACGTTATCCTGCACTAGAATTCCGTTGTGGAACACCGTCACACGCGCAGGCTTCAGCAATCCCCCGGAACTGTCAAATCGCGGCCGATGGAAAACGATTGTGTACATCTGCCATTCTCCCGGCGGCCGCGAAGCATTTACCAGCGGCGGATACTGTCCATAGACGCTCGCAGCAGAACCGTCTGCATATGTTTTGCTCTGGTAGGAATCCAACACCTGTATCTCATACTGGTTCATCAGAAACACTCCGCTGTTCCCGCGGTCCTGATCCTCGCCCTTCGCTGGAGAAGGTTCCCTAAACTCCACATGCAACTGGCAATCACCGAAGGCTTGCTTGGTCTGAATGCTTCCTGTTTTTTCCACCACTTCGAAGTAGCCGTTTTCCACCTTCCACTTCGCCGGTTCTTTCGTGCCTGTCTCCCACTTTGACAAATCCTTGCCATCAAACAACACGACCGCGTCGGAGGGCGGCTTGCCCGGCGCGTCCTGCGTACTTGGCGTACCAGGTTCCACCACCGGGGGAAGCGGCCTCTCTCGATCATGGATGCTCCACTTGATCGTTGGTGCCTGCCCCAAGCACACCGTTACACCCAAAAGCATGGCGACTCCAAATATTCTCCCTGCAAGTTGTCGGTTCATCGATTTCTCCTCAGGACTTGACTCGGAGTCTATCATTGGATGCAACTCCCCATGTAGGTTCTTGAATGCGAAGGGGGCCCTGACACCGCCATGACTTTGTTTCGGCTAAGGAGCAAAACGGCCCTTGTCACTGGAGCAGGTTCTGGAATTGGGCGTGCCGCTGCATTTCGACTTGCCGGAGACGGCGCCCGCGTATTTGTCACCGACTTCAATGAAAGATCCGCACGTGAGGTGGCCGACGAGATTAGCGCGCTTTCAGGAACCGCCTCTTTCTTCCGTCTGGACGTCACAAATCAGGACAACTGGTCTTCCGTGGCAGCCGAACTCCACCAACAATCCGATGGCCTTGACTGCTGTGTATTCAGTGCCGGAGTCAGTTTTGCCAAGCCCATCGAGCAAATGTGCCTGGAAGAGTGGCGCAAGGTCATGGCTGTGAATCTCGATGGCGCATTTCTTGGACTGCACCATACACTTCCGATCTTGCGCAAAAACGGGTGCGTCATTCTGATTTCGTCCATCTCCGGAGCAAAAGCCCATGCAGGTGCTAGCGCTTACGCGGCCAGCAAATCGGGGCTCCTGATGTTGGCAAAGTGTGCCGCGCTTGAAGCTGCTCCTAGAAATATTCGCGTCAATTGCATTCTCCCTGGCGGAGTCGAGACGCCACTGTGGCGTTCGATGCCTTTTTTCGAAACTTTAGTCAAGGAAAAGGGAACCGAAGAAGCTGCCTGGAAGGAGTTGGGCCGTGCGGCACCGCTTGGCCGGCTTGCCAAGCCGGAAGAGATCGCCGAAGCGGTCGCCTATCTCGCTTCTGACGCCGCAAGTTTTATCACCGGAGCGGAACTGACGATTGACGGTGGTTACGCGCTGTAATCCGCGGACTCACATCCCCAGATGAAAAGCGGGGCGCTCGATTGGCGCCCCGCTTGGCTTCCGAATTGGAAATGAAGCGCTGGTTTAGTTTCCGGCCGATTCCTTAATCCGCATTCCGTAGAACGACCGGTACACGAATACGAAGGAAACCACGAAGAACGCCGCGGACAGCATGTGCGTCAATCCGCTGCCCTGTGTAGCGGTCAGGTGAACTGCCAGTTCCACGGCCAGCAAACCAAACAGCGTGGTGAACTTGATCACCGGGTTCAGCGCCACCGAAGAAGTGTCCTTGAACGGATCGCCCACTGTGTCACCAATAACGGTGGCATCATGCAGTGGCGTGCCCTTCTGCTTCATCTCCACTTCCACGATTTTCTTCGCGTTATCCCAAGCGCCACCCGCATTGGCCATGAAGATCGCCTGATACAAACCAAAAATGGCAATCGAGAAAAGGTAGCCAATGAAGAAGAACGGTTCCAGGAAAGCAAACGCCAGGGTGGCGAAGAACACCGCAATGAAGATGTTCAACATTCCCTTCTGCGCATATTTTGTGCAGATTTCCACCACTTTTTTGCTGTCCGTCACGCTGGCCTTTGTCACGCCTTCCAGCTTGATGTTCGCCTTGATGAATTCCACCGCGCGATACGCTCCAGTAGTAACCGCCTGCGTGGACGCACCCGTGAACCAGTAAATCATCGCGCCACCGGTAATCAGTCCGAGCACAAAGGGTGCGTGCAATAGAGAAAGTTTGTTCACGTTCAACGTCAACCCGCTGGTCAGCCCCATGATGATCGAAAAAATCATCGTGGTCGCGCCCACCACCGCCGTGCCGATCAATACCGGCTTGGCCGTGGCTTTGAAGGTATTTCCCGCGCCGTCGTTTGCTTCCAGCATCTCCTTGGCGCGTTCAAAGTTTGCCTCGATGCCGTAATCCTTTTTCAGTTCCGCCTTGATGTTCGGTATCTGTTCAATCAGCGACAGTTCAAATACCGATTGCGAGTTGTCCGTCACCGGTCCGTAGGAATCGACCGCGATCGTCACTGGTCCCATGCCCAGGAATCCGAATGCCACCAATCCAAACGCAAACACGGCCGGTGCCAACATCATCGCGCCCAACCCGAGATTGCTGATCAGATAGCCGATGGACATGAGCAATACCATCGCCAGACCGATATAGTAGGCCGAAAAATTGCCGGCCACAAAGCCCGACAGAATTCCCAACGAAGCTCCGCCTTCTTCTGCGGAGCTAACGACTTCCTTAACGTGCCGCGATTCCGTCGAGGTGAACACCTTCACCAATTCTGGAATCAGCGCGCCTGCCAATGTGCCGCAGGAAATGATCGTCGCGAGCTTCCACCAGAGCGAAGTGTCTCCATTCAGCGAAGGCACGATCAAGGAAGAAACAACGTAGGTCAGCGCGATCGACACGAACGAAGTAATCCATACCAGCGAAGTCAGCGGTGCTTCGTAATTCATCTGGTCTACATTGCCATATCTGGCCTTGGCGATGATTCCGTTGATGAAGTACGCGCCGGCACTGGCAATCAGCATCACGATGCGCATGATGAAGATCCATACCAGCAGTTGTACTTGCACTGTGCTCGCAATTTTGGTCGCCTGCGCTATTGTTTCCGCCGACGCTGTGCTCATCGTCATTCCGGCAGGCAAGAAGTGCACTGGGCTGATCGCCAGCAAGATAAAGGTGATTAGTGCCACACCGGTTACACCGTATGTCTCGAATCCATCCGCGCTTGGTCCAACGGAGTCACCCGCGTTGTCTCCCGTGCAATCGGCAATCACGCCAGGATTTCGCGCATCGTCTTCCTTGATCTTGAATACGATCTTCATCAAGTCAGAGCCGATGTCGGCAATCTTTGTAAAGATGCCGCCCGCGATTCTTAATGCCGCCGCACCCAGCGATTCACCGATTGCAAATCCGATAAAGCAAGGGCCCGCATAATCTCCCGGAATGAACAGCAGGATGAACAGCATCATAAGCAGTTCCACGCTGATCAGCATCATCCCGATGCTCATGCCCGCTTCAAGCGGTGTGTGGTAACACGGATACGGCTTGCCACGCAGGCTGGCAAACGCCGTCCGCGAATTCGCAAACGTATTTACGCGGATGCCGAACCACGCCACGCCAAAGCTACCGCCGATGCCGACCAAGCTGAACGCCAGGATGATCGCTACCCGCAAAAACTCGAATTTCAGAAGCACGCCGAAATACAACACGATGATGATGGCGATGAAGATTTCCAACAGCAGCAGGAATTTGCCCTGGGTCACCAGGTACGTTTTGCAGGTCTCGTAGATTAGTTCGGAAATCTCTCTCATCGAGCTGTGCACTTCCATGTTCTTCAAGCGCATGTAAATCGTCAGCCCGAAGATCAACCCGAAGACACAGATCACGATTCCGTACAGCAACAGGGTATGTCCGTTAATTCCCAGAAAGGAAACCTGGGACAAATCCGGAAGTTTCAAATTGGCTTCGCCGCCTACCGCTTCTTCCGGCGCCCTGGCTAGCAGCCCGGCTGCACCCGCCAGCACCACCAATAAACTCATTCCGACTCGTGTCGCCATCCAACCGCACATTGGTGCGGTCGTACCTAAGATACGCATGGAACCTCCTGAACAATCCTGTTCGATTAGGGGAACGGAGCTATCAACCACAGACTACTGGTCGAGATCCCTGGATTTCTGGTCGTTCACACTCTTACTCGATTTTAACCTCTAGAACAAGCACGCCTGTCACGGCCTACTGTAAGACGGAACACTCCCTGAATGGGAAATATCCCGCAATGGACTGGACGGAACGCGTACGCCCTCGTGGCACCCTAAGACCCCTTGCGGGTCAGAACCACCCCAGTTCACCCTGTGCCATTTCGATGGGCAGCAAGAAACATCGCTTTATATCACTCCCCTTATACCCGGGTCAAACTTTTTAGTATGGCGGGCCGGATCGGGAATACCACCTGACCTAATTTGTTGTGTGCCCCTTTCTCCCGTTTGAAGTTGCGGTGTTTTCACGGGTCTCCGCTACCCGTGGCACAGCCATTCCTGGTTTTGCGCTTGTGAGCCGTTCCAGCAAAGGGAGTGGCCGGTCTTTGGACCGGCGCTTTTCTTTTCACTCCACATTCTTCTCGGCCAACTTTCCCGGTAGAATGTCAGTTTCGAAGCGAGACGAAATTGCGTCGGGATTTGCGGTTTGCCAAAGAGGGGGAATCAGCCATGCATCCAAAAAAGAGTTTCATATTCCTACTTTTACTCCTGATGTTTCTGACCCCTGCTCACCTGAGCCTTTCGCAAACACCCGCACCCGCCACTGTCCCAGCACCCAAATCCCCTGAACAAGCCGCCTATGACAGCTTGACTGCTTACCAGAAATCCAATCTCGAGCGCACCTACAACGACTGGGCCTTCCTCGCGAAATACCGCGATGCTGATAATGCTTTGCCGCTCGCAGAGGCAGCCGAGGCGCGCGTCGTGTTCCTGGGTGATTCCATCACCGAAGGCTGGGGGCAATCGGGCGCCACGCCTGCTCCCAACCGTCCTGCATTTTTCCCCGGCAAACCCTATGTCAATCGTGGCATCTCTGGCCAGACCACTCCCCAGATGCTCGTCCGCTTCCGTCAGGACGTCGTCAACCTCAAACCCAAGGTCGTCGTCATCCTGGCAGGCATCAACGACATTGCAGAAAATACCGGCAAAACCACCCTCGACGCCATCGAAGATAATTTCTCTTCTATGAGCGAAATCGCCCGCGCCAACGGCATTCGGGTCGCCCTCTGTTCCGTTTTGCCTGCCAGTGGGTTTCCCTGGCATCCCGGCCTCGAGCCCGCCCCCAAAGTCAAAGCCCTGAACGCCTGGCTCAAAGATTACGCTGCCAAGCACAATCTCGTTTACATCGACTACTACACCTCCATGGCCAACGCCGAAGGCGGTCTGAAATCCGATCTCGGCTCTGATGGTGTCCACCCCAACAAAGTCGGCTACGAAATCATGGCCCCCCTAGCCGATGCCGGCATCGCCGAATCCCTGAAAAACCCACTGTAGATTTAATCCCTGCAACTGGTCTGGCCAAGAATTGAGCGAACATCGCCCGATCTCCCGCAATAGTTCCGTACTTGCTCGGTCTGATGGACTTGCCTTTACATCGCGGTTTTCACTCGTCACCCTCTTGCTTTGCTCTCTTCGCACTGCTTCGTCATTTTGCTGCGAATGCGGTCTGCCGCACCATGTGCAAAGTTAGGCGAGGCAGGCGACTTTGCTACTCGTCGGTAAAGTCAGCTTCACCGACAATCGTGGGTCAGCCTAATTTGTCCAACGCACCTTGATTCATTTTGAAGGGGAAGAAGCATGTAAAGGTCTGTCTCTGGATGGGCAGGACGTTTGGATCGATCGGTGCAGCAGCACCTCCAGTTATGCGGAGTACAAGCTTGAAGGGCACCATTTAGGATTTGCCAGCGGCGGAGCGCAATTGCCCGTGGACAGTTCGGCGATCTCTTAAGCGAATGACCAATGCCGGTCGAAGCCCTTGGCTCCGGGCATTGGCCCTAAAAATCCACCCAAAATCTACCTTGCTTGGGACTGCTCCCTAACCCGTCCGATTACTCCGGCAACGGAGGCGAGAGAGCGGCGGGAAATGAACTGGCTGAGAAAATACCAAGCAAGAACGGCAACCAAGGCGAGCCGCAGTTTCAAATACTAATCGGTGTAGTAATTGAAAGACTACCTTACACCCCCCTCTGTCGCCGCTTTCTCTTGCTACCCGATCACCCCTGCTCCTTAAAAACTTTCTCCCACCGAAATTCTTCCCATTCCAATAACCAATGATAAGATGAGTACCTAAGCCACATTCCTTTTAGTCTGAACCGGGCGAATCGCATAATGACCACTCAATTGACGCGGGCTGTAACGGAAGCAAACGCAGACGCTACGCTCCGACACAACTGGACAAAAGACGAAGTCGCGGCCATCTACCGTACTCCCCTCACCGAATTAGTCTTTCAAGCCGCCTCCCTCCATCGCCTTTTCCATGCCGTGGATCGTGTCCAGACCTGCCAGCTCATCTCGATCAAGACCGGCGGCTGTCCCGAAGATTGTGCCTATTGCCCGCAAAGCGCCCACTACGACGCAGACATTGAGCGCAATGGCCTCCTCGATCCCGCCCACGTCATTGCCACCGCTCGTGAGGCCGCTTCGCGCGGTATCACCCGTATGTGCATGGGTGCTGCCTGGCGTGAAGCCCCGCACAACTCGCAGTTCGATCAAGTCCTCGAAATGGTTCGCGGCGTCTCTAACCTCGGCATGGAAGTCTGCTGTACCCTCGGTATGTTGACCGACCAGCAAGCCGTCCGCCTCAAAGAAGCCGGCCTGACCGCCTACAATCACAATCTCGACACCTCACCCGAATTTTATGGCTCGATCATCACCACGCGCGTTTACGAGGAACGACTTCGCACCCTCGCCTCCGTTCGTAGAGCGGGTATTACTGTCTGCTGTGGCGGAATCCTCGGCCTGGGGGAAAAAGAATCGGATCGCATCGGTCTCCTCCACCAACTCGCCACGCTCCCGCAACATCCCGAAAGCGTTCCCATCAACATGCTTGTCCGCGTTCGAGGCACACCCCTGGCTAACGTTCCGCCCCTCAATCCTCTCGAGATGGTTCGCGCCATTGCTACCGCGCGCATCCTTATGCCTGCTTCCCGCCTCCGCCTCGCCGCGGGCCGCAAACAACTTTCTGCAGAAGCCGTCACGCTCTGCTTCCTCGCCGGTGCCAATTCCATTTTTGTTGGAGAAAAGCTGCTCACTACGCCCAATCCTGGTCCTGATGAAGACGATCTCCTCCTCCAGACTCTGGGCATGAAATCCCTGGAGCCGCATGCCGTCTGACGTCCTAGCGATCTGGAAATCCGGGCTGCAGAAAGGTATTCGTGCGCTCATCCAGCGCCAGCAGTACCGCAGCCTTGCCGAAATTCACGGTGTCAATTTTTGTTCCAATGATTACCTTGGCCTCGCAGGACATCCTACCCTGCACGCGGCCGTCTCCATCGCTGTACAGGAGTCTCGGCATATCGGTGGCACTGGTTCCCGGCTGCTTTCCGGGCAAACCGACGAGTGGCGCGACCTCGAATCTCGCTTCGCCTCCTTCGCTGGTACAGAAGCGGCTCTCTATTTCACTACCGGATACGCCGCAAACCTGGGTTTACTCTCTTCTCTGGTTACCAAAGACGACGTGATCTTCTCCGACGCCCTCAATCATGCCAGTCTGATCGACGGCATGCGGCTCTCCGGCGCGCGTAAAGTCATCTATCCACATCTTGATTTACAGGTCCTTGAAGACGCCCTTCGCCAGGAAGCTGGCGCCCCTTGGCGCAAAGTCATCGTGACTGAAACTGTCTTCAGCATGGATGGTGATGTTGCTCCGATAAAGGAAATCGCCACGCTCGCCGAAAAGTATGGCGCCGCACTCATCGTTGATGAAGCCCATGCCACCGCCGTTCACGGCCCTTGCGGGCGCGGCATTGCCGCCCAAGCCGATATCATTCCGCAGCTTCTTGCTGTAATTCACACTTGCGGTAAAGGGCTTGGAAGTGCCGGCGCATTCGTTTGTGGCCCCTCGGTACTGAAGGAACATCTCATTAATCACGCCCGCACATTTATTTTCAGTACCGCGCTGCCTTCCTACTTCGCGCGGCAAATTTCTGCGGCGCTCGACCTTTCCGCCACTATGGATTTCGATCGTCAAGAACTGCTGGGGAACGCCGCGCTTCTCATTCACGATCTTCGTGGACATGGATTTGACACCGCTGCCAGCGCTAGCCAGATCGTGCCCGTCATTCTTGGCGGCAATGAGGACACACTCGCCGCCGCCGAATATCTTCAGCAGGAAGGCTTTGGCGTTCGCGCGGTTCGACCTCCCACGGTACCCGAGGGCCGTTCCAGAATTCGCCTTTCCCTAACCACTCTGGTCGATCAACAAAAGTTGACCCACCTGGTTGACTCTCTGGTTGCCTGGCGCGCTCATCAACAATCTACCGTGGCGGCCAAACACGCATGAGACGTCACTTTTTCATCACCGGCACCGATACCAGCGTCGGCAAGACCACCCTCTCCGCTCTGCTCTGCGCTGCCTTAGACGCTGTGTACTGGAAGCCTATCCAGACTGGCACCCTGGAAGGTTCCGATCGCGTCACTGTGATGCGTCTCGCTGGCATCGGTACGGACCGCACCCTTGATGAAGTCTACAAATTCGTTCCACCCGTTTCTCCGGACCTCGCTGCTCGTTGGGCAGGGGTGGAGATTGATCTCGGTCGCATCAATCTTCCCACCAGCCTCATGAACGATTGGCTCATCGTCGAAGGCGCTGGCGGCGTCCTCGTTCCCATCAACCCAAAACAGTTCATGCTGGACATGATGGTGAAATTCAAGCTTCCCGTAATCCTGGCCGCACGCAGCGGTCTCGGCACCATCAACCACACCCTGCTCACGCTAGCTGCTCTTCATGCCGCAGAACTTCCCGTCCACGGTGTAGTTCTCATTGGTGATCAGAATCGCGAAAATCGCGACACCATCGAGAAATTCGGACACGTTCGCGTCATCGGCGAAATTCCTAAACTTCCCAATCTCCATCGCACGGCACTCATGCAGGTCTTCCTGAACCATTTCGACAGATCCGCTTTTTCACAATGAGCAGTCCTCTTCGCATCTGGCATCCGTTCTCCAACGAGTTGCTCGATCCTGCGCCTGTTCGGGTCACCCATGCCGAAGGCGCTTTTCTATATACCGCCGACGGCCGCAAGATTATCGACGCTATCTCCTCCTGGTGGGTCAATCTCCACGGCCACGCCAATCCTCGCATCAGTGCCGCTATCGCCCAGCAGTCTCGCAAACTCGAGCAGGTCATCCTTGCCGGCTTTACGCACGATGCCGCTGAAGAACTAAGCGGTCGCCTCCGCAAGTGGGTCGCTCCCCCACTCACCCACATGTTTTTTTCTGACGATGGTTCCACCGCCGTCGAAGTCGCCCTAAAACTCGCGGTCCAATATTTCGGAAACCTTTCGCGCCCCGAAAAACACGAAATTGTCGCTTTCTCCCACGGCTATCATGGAGATACGGCCGGAGCCATGTCCGTCAGCGATGACTCTCCCTTCACCAAGCCCTTCGATTCCATGCGCTATCCCGTGCACCGCGTGCACTCCGCCTACTGTTACCGTTGTCCGGTCGGCTTGCAGCGAGAATCCTGTCACATCGAGTGTGCGAACCAACTGGAAGATTTGCTTAAGCAGCGTGGCGAGCAAATCGCCGCCGTCATCGTCGAGCCGCTAGTCCAGGCCGCCGGGGGCATGATCATCCATCCCGTCGAATTTCTCCAAAAAATTCGCGAACTCTGCAACCGCTACGACGTTTTGCTGATCGCCGACGAAGTTCTCACCGGCTTTGGCCGCACTGGCAAAATGTTTGCCAGCGACCTCGCCAATATCGTTCCCGACCTGATGTGCGTTTCCAAGGGAATCACCGGCGGCTTCATGACCATGGGCGTTACCCTCTGTTCCGACCGCATCGCCTCCGCCTTCCGCAGCGAAAATCGTCTTCACACTTTCTATCATGGCCATTCCTACACCGGCAACGCCTTGGCCTGCGCCGCCGCAAACGCCAACCTCCAGATATTCGATGACGAACCCGTCTTCGATCGCATCAACGCCATTGCGCGCATACACTCGGAACGTTTGTCTCAGCTTCGCAAACTTCATCAGGTCGGCGATACGCGGCAGATCGGCTCCATCGCTGCTCTCGAACTCCGTGTCGCTGATCCCGGCTACCTCTCTGGCCTCCGCCCCAAGCTCTACAATTTCTTCCTCGAACGCGGTGTCCTCCTGCGACCCCTGGGCAACGTAGTGTACGTTCTCCCGCCATATATCATCGCCGCCGAAGATCTCCACTGCGTCTACAACGTAATCCTAGAAGCCATCGAAACTCTGCTCTAGTTGTTACCTCAATTAGACAACGGGTTGTTTATAGGACTTTTAGGGAGAGGACCTTCAGTTCGGAAACAAACCGTTTCCCGCAAGAGAGGATTCTGAGGCCTAGGAATCTGTCTCCGCGTTTTACCGAAACCGCGCCCGCTCACTTGCTTTCATCCTGAGCGAAGCGAACGATCTCAACCGCGCACATGCGTGATACTGCTGCCACCTCGACCAGGGAGTCCCGCCCGCTGCGGCTCGCTGGAGAGGGAACGTGGCAGCCAGGGCAGCCCGGCAACCAACACGCTGACCGAAGGTGCCTTATGAATGTGGCGATTTTTCTTTCCTCTACCCATACGCAAATCGTCCTCTCTCCCTGCTAAACTATTTCCTACCGAGGACGGAGGAATTCTTTTTGCAACTGCCGCCATCTCCCTGGAAACAAAAAATCATCACCTTTGCCGGCGCACTAGGCGCCCCAGGCCTCTTTCTCATTTCCTTTCTCGATTCTTCCATTCTCAGCTTTCCCATCATCAATGACCTTCTCCTGATTGAACTCTCCATCCAGCATCCCCTTCGTATGCCTCTCTACGCCTTTATGGCCGCCACAGGTTCCGTTCTTGGTTGTGTCCTTCTATATTTTCTCGCTCGCAAGGGCGGGGAAGCGCTCTTCCATCGGAAAGCGGGTGAACGCGCTCACTCTATCCGTCAATGGGTAGAATGCAACGGTTTTCTGGGAATGCTGGTAGCTGCCCTCTTGCCGCCACCCACTCCCTTTAAGATTTTCGTATTTGCTGCAGGTGTCTTTGAAGTTCCTATCTGGAGTTTTACTTCCGCTATCTCGCTGGCCCGCGCGATCCGCTATTTCGGCGTTGGCTATCTAGCCGTCCGCTATGGCGACCAAGCCCTGCCATTCCTCGTTCACCACAAATTGCAGGTGGTCGTCGTTGTAATTCTATTCGTACTGGTCAGCTACCTGCTCTCTCGCCTGATCCTCCGCCCCAATCTCCAATCCAAAGCGTAATGTTTTGTGGCACAGCTATGCATGGATGTGCTGGTGACTTTGTTTTTCTTCGGGTGCTCCACTCTCGATTGTGGAGGTACCGGGCTTTTGGGGGGTCCTATTTTTCTCTGGGCGCTCTTGGGCCCGCTGTTCCACTGCGGTGTACGTTGGATTATCGCGTCGTCTCCCGCCTGCTCAACGCCTCACTCCAAATCAATTCGTCCTCCAGTACTCTGGCCCGTTCATCCAAGGTGACCCGCGCCGCTACTCGCCGCCAACTCACCTGCTCTGCTCCGTCTTCCAACGCGCGGATCACCACCGTATACCCACCAGGTGTTTTCTCTATCGTCGCTTTCGGAACTCGCGCCACTCGCAAAAAACTCTCCGCCGCGTCTGTCTCCTGTGCCGCGTTCAGCTCCGCAGAACTCTCCGGCTTATGCTGGCAACTAGCCGCATCGGCATCAAACTCGTGCCCTGGCCCCACCTCTGCCGCCACCTGGCAAATCGCGGTTTGTGTTTCCACAATTCCATGCCACATGAACACCGAGAGAGCATCCGCAAACGCCTCAACCCGCCGCGGTGATTCCCCCTTGTACGCGTGGGCATCCAATTCCAGTACAGCACTGGCATGCAGAGCGAATCGTAGCCCCGCATAAACCAAAATCAGTGCCAACGCCACGATCGCTCCGCTCCGTCCGCGCGGCCCTTTGTCTTTTGCCCCGATCTCCGATCCCACCAGGAGGAACATCTCCGGCATCAAGATCCCCAGCATCAGCAAAACCAGAATCCACGCATCCACACGGGGAAGAATGTCCATCGCGAATCGTGTCCCCCGCAAAGGCCACAACAGCGCCACGCCACCCGATCCACACCAATCCATCCCCACGTGGGTAGTCGCGGCCACTACCATCGCCACCACAACTACCCCCGCCTTCTGTTTCTTTTGCTTGTTCAGTCGCAGCACCAGCAAACTCGCAATCGCTACAATCACAATTGTCCCCGCCAGCGAATGCGTGTACGTTCCACTCCAACTCAAATACGACCCCGGCCCGAACAACGCACTGATCCCATCGATATTCGCCAGCGTTCCCGCCACCACCATCCCTACACCCACACCCCAACCGCGCCGCGGGAAAAATCCCCGCATCAACGCCAACGACATTACCGCATGCGTTCCGATATCCAATTTTGCTCGCTTTTCTCTAATCGTGCAGTCATTGCTGACTGTGCCATCGGGGTCATCCTGATCTCTGAGCGCCCCACACGTAGATGTCACCTCTGGAATTCTTTTGTTTGTGTACCCTCTATCTCCGCGTTATCCTTTTTTTTCCTTGACGCTTCCCGAGGCACCAGCAAGCGCAACGCCTTCGGCACGATCGTAAACTCCACCGGCAACCGCGCGAACGGTTCTCCATCCAGTTGCGCATGCACCGGACTCGCATCCAGCGGCTCGCAGACCAGCGTAGTCGCCTTCCAGAAATGCGCGCCCGCTTCCTTCCGCAAATTTCCCATCCACAGTGTCGGCAAATAACTCAGATACTTCCATCCGCTCTGCGTCTCCAGTGTCATCACCTCAAACTCATCCGAGAACAGGTCCGCTTGATCCGTGATCTTGAATGGCCCTCCGTAATTCTTCGTCCGCCCCACCACCACCAGCGTTCCTTCCACCTGCTGGTCGCCCGCTCGTACTCGAAATCGCGGAAACGTATACCGCAGGACCTCGCGCGCCCCCTGCCACCAGTAAGCCAGAATCCCCACGCGGGCCTTCAATCCCAAATCTACAGCGTACACAATCATTCCGTCAGGTCCCGCGCCCGCCACGCTCAGAAAATAGCGCTTTTTTTCCGGATGCAGAAGTGGAGTCGCTAACCCCAGCGCAATCTCCCGCACCTCGCCCGAGGCCATTCGTTTTGCCGCCTCCAAAACATCCCACGGCAGATTCAATTCCTTGGCCAGGATATTCGCCGTACCTCCCGGCAGCAGCGCCAGAGGGACACCATCTCCATTCTGCGAACCAGCCAATCCATTCACTACTTCATTTAACGTGCCATCGCCGCCGCAGGTAATCACCAGCTGACGCCGTTCCCGCGCGGCCTGTTGCGCGATCTCCGTAGCATGCCCCGGACCGGTAGTTTCCCTTAACTCCACCTCAATTCCCCTAGCCGCGAGTATTCGCCGCGCTTCATCGAGCACGCGCCGCCGAGCGTTCCCTCCATTCCCTGCGTTCGGGTTGTGGATCAGCAACGCATTCCGAAACAAGGTTTCCACTCTTGCCGAGCCTCCTCTTTGCGCCTACAACCTATCTATATACTATCCACCGCCTATCCACCATGAACTCACCACGACTTTCATCTCCGTCCGATCCGAATCGTCAAGATCGGGTGCCGCACCCCTCGCCGTTCAGGTTGCGGTTTTGACTTTTTCATCGACCTGCTCATTCTCTTCCCGAAGACACCAACCTCCCACATCCCTATATAATAAAAAACATTGTCTCCCATCTCAGCTTCTCAGGGGCCTTGCATGTCGAAACCGGCTTCCGTCGCCGTCAAAAAAGAAATCGCTCTCCTACGCGATAAGATTCGCCATCACGAATATCTCTATTACGTGGTGGACGATCCCGAAATCTCCGACGCCGCTTTCGATCGCTTCATGCTTCGACTCAAGGAACTCGAAGCCGCTCACCCTGATCTGGTCACGCCCGATTCTCCCACCGTCCGAGTCGGCGGGGTGCCCCGCGAAGGGTTCACCAACGTGCGCCATGCGCGCCCCATGCTCAGTCTCGACAATGCATTTTCCTACGACGCGCTTCGCGACTGGGATCGCCGCGTGCGCGAAGGCAGCGGCCGCGAAGCGGTCGAATACATTGCCGAACACAAATTCGACGGCCTCAGTATCTCGCTCCAATACGAAAACGGTGTTCTCGTGCGCGGCGTCACTCGTGGTGATGGCACCACCGGCGAAGACGTCACACCCAATGTAAAAACCATTCGCTCCATCCCTCTCCGCGTCGATAGCGCCGCCCTAAAAAAGGCGAAACTCCCCGCCACGTTTGAAGTCCGCGGCGAAGTCATGATGACCCGCAAATCCTTCGACGCCCTCAATCGCCAGCAAGAGCGAACTGGCGGCAAGCTTTTCGTCAATCCGCGCAATGCCGCCGCCGGCGCCGTTCGTGTCCTCGATCCGTCCATCACTGCCCAGCGCCGCCTCGATTTCTTCGCCTACTACCTCTTTGTCGATGGCAAAGTCCCGTTCGCCAAACACTCTGCTTCGCTTCTGGCCCTCAAACAGATGCAATTCCGCGCCTCCGAGGACTGGAAACTCTGTGATGGCATTGAAGCCGTCACCGCCTACTGCGAAGCATGGGACTCGCGGCGCGAAAAGCTTCCCTACGACATCGACGGCGTCGTCATCAAAGTAAACTCCACTGGTCTTCAGAACGAACTTGGCTTCACCGCAAAGGCCCCTCGCTGGGCCATTGCTTATAAGTATCCCGCGCGCCAGGAAACCACCCTGGTCAACGACATCATCGTCCAGGTAGGCCGCACCGGAACGCTCACTCCCGTCGCCGTCCTGCACCCCGTGCAAGTCGGTGGAGTCACCGTCTCTCGCTCCACGCTACACAACATGGACGAGATCGAGCGCCTCGGGCTGCACATCAATGACACCGTGCTCATCGAACGTGCCGGTGAAGTCATTCCGCACATTTTGAAAGTCGTCCGAGAAGGGAAGCCCCGCAAAGCTTTCCGCATGCCGAAAGAATGCCCCGAGTGTGGCAGCACCATTCACAAGGTCGAAGGTGAAGTGGCCTACCGTTGCGTAAACGCCGCCTGTCCCGCCAAGCGCAAGGAGTCTCTCCTCCATTATGCCGGCCGCCACGCGATGAATATTGACGGTCTAGGTGACAAAATCGTCGATCAACTAGTCGAGAAGGGCCTGGTGAAGGACGTAGCCGATCTCTATTCCCTCAAAGTCGACGAAATCGCCAATCTCGATCGCATGGCCAAAAAATCCGCCCAGAATCTTCTCGACGAGATCGAAACCAGCAAAAGAAATCCCCTCTCGCGCCTCATCTACGCGTTGGGCATCCAATTTGTAGGCGAGCGCACCGGCCAGCTGCTCGCGGAACAGTATTCTTCCATCGAAGAACTGGCCGCCGCTGATACCGAGGACCTCGAGGGCATCCACGAAGTCGGCCCCAAAGTTTCCGAAAGCATCGTCGAATTCTTCTCCGAATCTGCCAACCGCAACATCCTGAAGAAACTCAACAAAGCCGGCGTCCGTCCTATCGCCGAAAAACGCGAAATCAAAAGCCAGAAGCTAGCCCTCAAATCCTTTGTATTTACTGGCGGCCTCGACCATCGCTCTCGCGAAGAAGCCGGCGAACTCGTTCTCCAGCACGGCGGCAAAGTGTCGAATTCTGTAAGCAAGAAGACGGATTATGTCGTGGTCGGCACTGACCCCGGCTCCAAACACGACAAAGCCAAAGAACTCGGCGTCACCATCCTCTCCGAGGCTGATTTCGAAAAACTTCTAGGCCTAAAGTAATCCGATGTAACGTTTGCTTTCAGGCAGGCGCGCAGTAGAAGACCCTGCCCTGGGCCGACCGCTCTACCCGATCCGTAGACCGTGGCTTGATCCCACTCCTGCAAATCAGGCAAGCAATGGAGTTGCCGCAATCGCAACTGGGCAGTTCGGCTGCCTAGACATACTTGCGTTACAATAGATCTTGGCGGGTGGGCTGGACAATCGCTGGTTCCTTTGCGCAAGCATCGGGGCGGGAGGAAAGTCCGGACACCTCATCTGCGCAAGCAGAGAAGGGCAATGCGCCTGGTAACGCCAGGGGACGTTTTTGCAGCACAGTCATTCGTGGCTGTGTCCGCAAGACGCGTCACGGACAGTGCCACAGAGAATATACCGCCTGGGTCGTGTAACCGGTGATAGCTCGCAGGAAAACCTGCGAGACATCTTCCTTCGTTTCACTTCTCCGGTAAGGGTGAAAAGGTGGGGTAAGAGCCCACCGCTCGAGCAGCAATGCTCGAGGCATGGCAAACCCCGCGTGGTGCAAGACCAAATAGGAGGGGAGAGCTGGCCCGGCTCACTACCCTGTGCGCGCAAGCGAGCAGGGGCTCAGGCGACAGACTTCGGTCTAGTGCTTGATGACAACCCTCGGGTAGGTCGCTTGATCCCGGTCGCGAGGCCGGGGCTAGAGGAATGATTGTCACGCTGCTACGCCGCAAGGCCCCGCAGCGTACAGAATCCGGCTTACAAAGCTCGCCCGCCAACTATTTTTTTTGCCATAACTTGGGAGGCATCTTTCCCTTTAGTGTCCACAACCTGCCGTCGTCAGATTCTACGTTCTCATAACCAATTGGTAAAATGAAGCTTGGGACGCCCCATGGCAGAAGTGCACAGAAGTATGTTCGCGTCGAGCTTACCAAGCTTCGAACGTGGGTTCGATTCCCATCGCCCGCTCCAGAAATCGCCTCCAATTGAATTGTTGCATGATGCTCAATTTAACGTGCCAGTGTGTTTGTGGCTGGCCCGTTTCTGTGCGTCGCCAACGACTCGGAGGAGAACACCGCTGAACGTCGGTGAATTTTGGGTCGGACAATACAGCGACGGAATGCTTTTTCCACAGCCACTTCTTTAATTGCTTGTTCAATTTCTGCTATGTTTGCGATTCGCTACTTCCTGGAGCAGCCAACATGATCGTCGAGGAACAGATCTCCGCCCGACAACAGCGCGCCCGGAACGCGATTCAGAACATTCTTACGGAGCCGGCCGGACAGGCTTATGGCGACTATGTGATAAAGTCGGCGAGCGGCCGGGAGTATAGGGTGGCCATGCGCGGTCCCGGCCTGTTTGAAAACTTCTGCTCGTGTGCCGATTTTGCGGTGAATACCCTCGGCACTTGCAAACACATCGAATCCCTGTTGCTTCGTCTCCATCGCCGCTTTGGTCGATCCTTCGATCGTCAGCGGTATCAACGAACAAGAGCCTCGCTTTCTCTCCACTATGGGGACAGCCTAAACGTGCGCCTCCGACTTCCGTCAGAGCCGTCGGAGGATCTCCGCAAGATTGTCTCCGAGTACTTCGACTCCCGTGGGTTTCTTCGAGAGGACAGTCTTCGAAAATTCGAGCAAGTCCTTGAGAAGCTGCGGACCGTGGACGAGACCGCCGTTGTGTACACTGATGTGCTGGATTTCATTGACCGCGAAACTGAACTCACCGCGGGTCTTAAAGACGAGCATCGCTATCTCGCGCAGTTGAAGAAAGGCAAACACCCGCTCGAAGGCCTCCTGAAAGTACCGCTTTTTCCCTACCAAGTTCGTGGAGCGCTCTTCGCCGCCTGTCGCGGGCGGGTGATCCTTGCCGACGATATGGGTCTTGGTAAGACAATTCAGGCCATTGCTGGGGCGGAGCTGCTGCGGCGCCATCGCGGTATTGAGAGGGTTCTAATAGTTGCTCCGGCTTCGGTCAAGTACCAATGGAAGACGGAGATCGAGAAGTTCTGCGATCTGTCCGCACAAGTGATTGACGGGCTTATGCCACGTCGCAAGAAGCTCTACGCCAACCCGACCTTCTTCAATCTCACAAGTTACGAGCTCGTCTTGAAGGACATGGAAGACATGCACAACCTCCGTCCGGACTTGATCATCCTTGATGAAGCCCAGCGCATCCGCAATTGGGCGACAGCGACCGCCCGCACCATCAAACAGTTGAAGAGTCGTTATGCCTTCGTATTGACCGGCACGCCTCTCGAAAACAAGCTCGAAGAGCTCTATTCGGTCGTAGAGTTCGTGGACGGTCGCCGTCTGGGGCCGGCCTTCCGTTTTCTCAACGAACACCGGATGCAGAACGAAGAAGGGAAATTACTCGGATATCGCGGACTGGACCAAATTCAAAAACAACTCGAGCCCATC
This sequence comes from Candidatus Acidiferrales bacterium, assembly GCA_963741165.1. Lineage (GTDB taxonomy): Bacteria > Acidobacteriota > Terriglobia > Acidiferrales > UBA7541 > Acidiferrum. Next base: position 1,014,523 of record CAVUHB010000013.1, read on the forward strand.
CTACTCCGCAGGACTCGCACAGAGGTGCTCCCTGAACTTCCCAAGCGGACCGATCAAGTTTTCCGGGTCCGCATGACGCCCGAACAGGCAGGTCCCTATGGGGACCAGAGTGACATCCTCGCGAGGCTGATGCACAAATGGCAGCGACAAGGTTGGCTCTCGGAGATCGACCTGCGTCGCATCACTTGCTGTATCCAAAACATGCGCATGCTTTGCAACTCCACTTTCTTGTTTGACAAGGCAACAAATTTTTCTCCCAAGCTTGAAGAGTTCCGCGAGATTGTTCACGAGTTGGCGATAGAAGAGAAGCGCAAGGTGGTCGTCTTCAGCGAGTACGAACGCATGACGCACCTGGCAAGTCAGGAACTGACGAAGTTAAAGATCGGCTGGGTCTCATTGCACGGTAAAATACCTGCGCGGAAACGTGGCGAGTTGATTGCCCAGTTTGGAAAGGATCCTAACTGTAAGGTATTTCTCTCGACCGATGCTGGCGGAGTGGGTTTGAATTTGCAAGCGGCCTCGGCAGTCGTCATCTTTGAGCCGCCTTGGAACCCTGCCAGATTAGAGCAGCGGATCGCGCGTGTACATCGCTTCGGCCAGGCGAAGCCCGTGCAAGTGATCCATCTGCTGACCGAGAACAGCATCGAGGAACGCGTTTGGCAGACTCTCACGCTCAAAAAGGCGTTGTTCAAAGGATTATTCGATGAGACGAAGGACGAAATTAGCTTTGAGAAGCTTGGCCGGAAGAGCATGCTGCACGTGATTAATGATGTCTTCTGCGACCAGCCTGGTAGGCCGAAGCCTGTACTCACGCTGGAGGCGCCTCGACCCGTGGCCGTAATAGAAGCGAAACAAAATGGAAAACCGGCGGCGAGGAACGGCCACACCCATGGAGGTCCGCCAGCGACGAGGCCTCAGCTTCCTGTGGATGGGACCATGTTCGTCGCGCAGAGTGCAACACAAGTTGACGATACACAGTCCGGGTTATTAGTACCGGACGCCGGACAGGCTGTGGCTAAGTTCCTGGAAGCAGGTCTGACCCTTTTGGAGTCGCTCTGTCCGCCGCGCAGCGCCGAGGGAATTGGACCGATCGCACGGGCTCTTTCCACGTTATTGCGTACGGATGCGCAAACCCGACGTTCGACTCTCGAGATCCCCCTGCCCGAGTCCGTTAGTGCCGAACGTCTTGCGGGGGTGATCAGCGGATTTCTCGGCAAGTTGGCCAGACCGTCTTAATTTCGGAGTGCCCGGCAAATAATTTGGAACATCGACTTTTGTTGCCCGCTCAGCCTGACCCTACGGTGGCGCCGTGGAGGCCCAAATGTCGTCCTCTCGGTTTCTCAGCCAGCAAGCCGATCTTTGCTATCGGCTTCGGATGAAAACGTCAGCAGGGAGTTTGAAGCGTGCGCTCAAATTCCGTACCTGCTCCAGTGTGAGCTTCCGTTGCCTCGCCAGAAACATGGAGACGGCGCTCTCTGATCCAAATTCAGGGATCAAGTCACGCTGTGTGAGATCCTGTCGCTCGAGGAGGAAGCGCACGACGGAAACCGCGTCCGCGGCAGGAACCGGATAGTGCGTTTCTTCGTAGCGTTCGACTAACAGAGTCAGAAGTTCAATGGCCTCTACTTCCGAGCGAGACGGACTCTCCAGAGCTGTCAATTGGAAGAGGGCGTTGGTATAGGCTTCCAGCTCCTCGTCATTATGTATGACGTGGGGAGCACCCTTCGCGATCATTCTTGCTGGGTCTGCGAGAACTGTGTTCATTTCGTACCAAATTTCCTATCCCAATTACCGGGATTGTTGTATTCCTTATGTGTCAAAAAGGACCGAATGTAAACATGCCCTTGGGTTCGCTTTTGATCCATCGTTTTCACATAGTGAACGACCGTGACGAGTCTGTAGCGGTTCCGCCGAAAGTCAAATATCACATATCCTTTAACATTGTCTGCATCCTTAAAAGTGCTGCGAACCTCCGGAAAATTGTGCCATCGAACCTCTTTGACGATAGCCATCCATGACTTGATCTCGTCCGCCGCATCCGGGTGCTTCTCCATAGCCTCGCTCAGATGCTTGCGCGTAACGATGTGCACTGTCCTACGATACTTCACAATACGTGAAGTTGTCAAGTGGCCAAAATTATCTGCAGCTGTACCTCAAGAATGGAGACTGTAGCGAAAGAAGAGTGAGTCGCAAATGCGTGCTAGATATCGGCAACGCTAAGTGCCACCAGGGCAATCGCTTTTAGAGTTTTAATTCGAGCTTCCCAAGCTATCTCTAGCAAACCCTAACGCGCTGAGCTGGCGGCATTTATTTGAAATAGAATTTCTCGTAATTGGAAAATGATGGAAAATGGAGCGCATTCTCGCGCAGAAACCATGCGCTGTTATGTTGCGGCGTTTTGAGCCATTTCGGTTTGCACCTCATTTTATAGGTGTTGTTCGCCAAAACTTCAGCCGAGGCACGAAACGGGGTGGCTTTTGGTGGGTTGTCCTGAAGACGACTATCGACTCGATGCAGCGAGAGGACTTTGAAGAGGGCGAGCCCGCGTGTGCGTGGAGCACAAATATATAAGAGATCAGCCGAGAGGCGATACGAACTAGGCGGCTCGCTGGGGATAGTTATGTCATTGATTTCGCGATGAGCTGGAGTCATGGCCAACGGCCGGTGCCAGCGCCAGGTCAGCTCTTGACCTCTCCCGGAATGATATGTATCATTGGTATGTATCTACGGTGACACAATGAAAAGCAAAAGAGCCAAGGTCTTTTGGACGGGCCGGAGCCAAGCGATCCGCCTCCCCAAAGAGTTCCGTTTCCAGACGGATACGGTATTGGTGCGCCGTCAGGGACGCACGGTCGTTCTAGAGCCCTCCCACGAGTGGCCGGAGGGTTACGTCGAGTCGTTCGCCGGGTTGCAGGAGGACTTCATCCGGCCGGCCCAGGGCCGACTCGAAAAGCGGACTTCGCTCCGATGAAATTCCTTCTCGATACGGACACCTGCATCTATGCGTTCAAGCAGAACGCGGCAGTGCTCGAGCGTCTACTTGCCCAGAAGCCCGAAGACATTGCCGTAAGCGTCATTACGGAGGCAGAGTTGCTGACAGGCGCGGCCAAGAGCGGTTCCGCAGCGAAGACGCTGCGCCTGGTGGAGAATTTCCTTCGCCCGCTAGCGATCCTGGAATTTACCTCCAGCGACGCGGCAACGTATGCTCAAGTCCGAGCAAAGCTCGAACGCACTGGCACACCCATTGGACCACTCGATACGCTCATCGCGGCGCAGGCGGTTGGTCGCAAACTCGTCCTAGTTTCGAATAATGAGCGAGAGTTTCGCCGAGTCCCGGGCCTCCACGTTCAGAACTGGGCAGTTTAGACCCGACACGGCGATCTGGACGGGATTTTGAAGCGCCTCAACCGCGTCCAATCAGGCTAGGTTGCGGGCTGCCCGGCTTTTGGTCGCCTGAGTAGCAAATGAACCCTCCGCGCATTGAAATGTTTTGCGCAAATCGGCCATCCCATTGCGGGCTCGGCGAGTTGTAGACGACCTTTAGTGTCCATTTAGTGTCCACGCTGCAGAGGACCATGCGGACTCAATAGACAAAAGAGAATGCAGAAAGCTCGCTTAGGTAATTGAGCCACAAGCTGTTACTCAGAAGTCTTCGGGCGACAATAGCTTGACCTCCGCCATTAGATAGAATCCGGCTTACAGGCTCATCCGCCACAAAACTATGTGAAAGGAAGGTAGTTAAACTTTGACCTCCACGAATTGTGACAAAATACTGACAACAATCGAAGCGATGTAGCGACTCCCCAGATCAGTTCACGCCCAGGTTCCGCACTCCCGAGCATCGGCCATCTCCCTCTCGCCTGGTATAATTTCATGGAATTGGTTTATCAATCACGGTAAATGCTGACATCCTCAGCTACTCCCACTTTTCAGGCATTTGACAATTCGCTGCGGTGAGGGACTGCTCGGTTCTAAGGAGAGTGAAGGGTCGGCGATGAGGATTGATTAGCCAACAGGGCGAAAAGCTGCTCCTTTGCTTTCAGGGACTTGTTTCCTAAAAATCCCACGATGCTTCGGCCGTGCGAATCGACAATCGTTCCCGAGATCTGCCCGTCTGCACGTGCCCGAATGTCAGCCCGACATCCAATTCGCGTCGCGTCTTTTTCCGTCAAATCAACGGCCAACACCTTGTCCGGGTCGTCGGAGAGTGCCGTCAATCCCGCGGGCAAATCTTGTTCCATTCGGTAGTTGTCGGGCGGCAGCCACTCAAATGCATATATCCCGTGTTCGTCGGTCTTTGTCGAGCGCACTCGACCAGCGCTATCGGTTACGCGCACAGAAACGTCGCCGAGCGGACGCACTTTGGTCAATGACAAGAACCAACGTCCCGCCTGAGGCGGTAGCAAACTGACCGTGCCGAATAGGCTGTCGACCGGCTGACCATCCCGAATTGCCCGCAGCTCCCGCAGATCGCCGCCCACGGCCACCTCCGGGCTCGTAAACGTACACAAGGACGTCGAGAGCGAGTCACCAACGCCCGAGGCGTATACCAGGTAGGTGACGCCCACCACGAAGGGGTAGCTGCAATCTCCGTCACGCGGTCCTCGCTCATCCACACCCGTATGCACAACGATCTCTTCCCCCGGCTGACCTGCGCCGCGAAAATTCTCCGCGATCAAGAAATGCACCGTATGATTCATAGCCGGCGGTTCGCTAAAGCCCTCCAGAATTAATTCAGAACGCTCCGCTTCGGAATCCTCCAACACCGGCGCTTCCGTCTCGATATCCGCCGTCACCTGGCCCAGAAAGATAATCTGCCCCGAATTCCAACCCCTCCCGCACTCTCCACCAGGCATACTGCAAGTGCAGCCAGCAAACACATACTGTCCAGCCCCTAGCACCACCATCGCACCGATCATCAGTCGTGCCAGCATAACCACCTCCGATTCCTGCGAACCTGCAGACAGTTTAGCTTACGCGGGGCAAGGAAGCATTTTTTCACGCGGCTCGATTGACTGGGCGGCTCGGTTGACTCCAGGTCCCTCGCGTCACCGAATCATCTGGGTGCTGTCTCGCACATAGCTGACTTATCCGAGCGAGTTGAAACCAGCGATGGCGACGGGGCTTCCCTTCAAAAATGGGCGCGAATTTCCGGGACACTACACTAGCCTCGACTTTTCCGGTAAGCACGGCGGGCTCGTTGTTGAAGGAGACCCAGTGGCGGCTAAAAAAGCTCTCGCGGCAGAAAACTCGACGGGCATTGCAACGGTAGCTCAATCACGGGTCGCTCACTCGTAGCGCAAGGCATCAACGGGATCGAGGCGTGCCGCTTTGATAGCTGGATACATGCCAAAGAAGAGACCGACGCTCATGGAAACGGCCACTGCCAGAACGATGGACCATAGCGGAATAGACGAGGGTAAGCTGGGTACGGCAAGGTTGATCAGCAAACTGATGGCACCTCCCAACAACACCCCAATCACGCCTCCCGCGCCGGTAAGCACAATTGCCTCGGTCAGGAATTGCCAGATGACATCGCGTCGGCGCGCACCGATGGCCTTGCGCACGCCGATTTCGCGAGTGCGCTGAGTGACGGACATGAGCATGATGTTCATGACTCCCACGCCGCCCACCAGAAGACCGATGGAGCTGATCACTGAAATCAAAAGAGCGACTGAAGCGGTGATCTGTCGAAACTGATCGGCGATCTGTTGGGCACTGGAGATTCCGAAATTATCGGGCTTGTTGTACGGCACGTTTCTTCGACGGCGCAACACGGCGCGGATTTGGTCTTCGGCTTCAGCCATTTGGCCGGGATAAGCCTTGGCGCCGACGAAGTTCTCGTCATCTTCCGGGTTGTGCTTGCGATACGAGCGATATGGCACCATGATGGCTTTGTCGGCAGATTGATCCTTGACGAAGCCACCCTTGCGCGGTTCGAGGACTCCTATTACTTCGTAGGAAACGCCATCGACCACGATAGGTTTACCAAGCGGATCCATACCTGGATACAAAGTCTTGGAAATATCCGCCCCAATAACGGCGACATCCGTGCGATGCAAGTTTTCAGCATCGCTGAAGAAGCGTCCGCGTCGTGGCCGGGAATTAAAAACCTCTTCGGTAGACGGAAGCGTCCCGTTGTAGTCCACGCCGGAAACCTCTTTGCTCAAATAGCGTGCCGTAACGGGTCCGCGCTGGGGTCCGTCCTCGACAAAACGCGGATATAGGCTGGCGGTAACAGTGCGCACGGCCGGACAGAATTCCTTGATGGCCTCGGCATCCTCAAAGCTAAGAGGTTTGCGGTCGCGTTCTTCAGGTGAAAGCCGCCCCGTATGGATCCCGGGATCGAACCGAAAGATGAACAACGTTTCTGGACCGTAGTCGCTCAAGTAGGCATTCACATTGCCATAGACACCTACGAGAATGGAGACGACGGAGAGCAGTGCTGTAATCCCAATGACCACGCCCAGCACCGTTAGAAACGAGCGCATCTTATTCTCTCGAAGAGTGGACAGTGCCATCCGGGCGTTTTCGCTGATATCCATGCTCATGGCGATCTTTGCTGGATTCAAACCTCCTGGCGCAAAGCTTCAATGGGCGGCAAGCTAGCCGCCTTTCTTGCAGGGTACACGCCAAAAAAAAGCCCAACGGCAGCGGAAATCACTTCGGCAATCAGGACCGCGGAAAGCGGCACGGACATGGGAACAGAAGTGGTCGCGGTGGTCAAGATGGAGATGGCGTAGGAAAGAGCAACACCAAATGCGCCACCGACGGCGGCCATCACAGCGGATTCGACCAGGAATTGCATCATGATGTCACGACGGCGAGCACCCAGCGCCTTGCGGATTCCAATCTCGCGTGTGCGTTCGGTGACGGCGGCGAGCATGACATTCATAATCACCACACCACCAATCACCAGAAAGACGGAAACTACTCCAATCATAGCTGTGGCGATGACGCCGGTAAGATTCTTCCAGAGATCCATCAGCGTCGCGGAATCGAAAATGCCGAAGTTGTCGGTTTCATTTGGAGACAGGTGGCGGCGGGCGCGCATCAACGCACGCGCTTCGTCCTGGGTACGTTCCATCCATTCCGCGCCGCGAGCCTGGACGTTGATCCAAATTCCATCGTAGGCGCCATAAATCTTGAAATAAGTCTGAATGGGAATGTAAGCAAAATTATCTTGCGACTGGCCGAGAACCGAGCCAATCGCTTTGGCGACACCGACGACCTCGAATGGCCTGCCGTCGATGAGTACTTCATGACCGATGGGATCGACGTTGGGAAATAGCTTGGCGGCCAGGTCACTGCCGATCATGGTAACGAGCGCGCGACTCTCGTCATCGCCATTGGAAATGTAACGGCCATACGCGGGTGTCACGATATCAATATCACCCATATTGGCGGTGACACCACGGATGCTGCAGTCTTCCAAGCTTTGCGAGCCCACGCGAGCTTTTCCGGAACTTCGCTGTTCAACACCAAGGCGTAAAGGCAGTCTTAAATTCTTCTGCAAAGATTCATAGTCGTCCCAAGTCACCTTTTTGTTCCTGCGATTGGCCTTCACATACTCATCCACGTCGGTAATGATGGGAAATCTAGTCAACAGAAATACATTGGAACCAAGATTGGCGACGCGATCGGCGATATAGTGGTCCACGCCAGAAATCAACGCGATGACAACAATAAGAGTGGAAACCGAGAGGATGATGCCGAGCAAAGTGAGGAAGGAGCGCATCTTGTGCGCGCGCAAGGTTTCCAACGCCACACCGATCGGTTCGCGAAGCTGCATTCGCCGTCTCATGAATGCGCCCTTCTGGTTGGAAACCCAAATTCAGTTCTGAATTGCGCAAACGATACGGCCCCCGGCTACAGGTGTCAAGCTCGATTCGCGCCGGTTGATTCGCGCGGGCCGCGGTCCAATAATCATCGCGGCCCCTTCCGCGGTTCGCCTGACAGCTCAGGGATGCTGGCGTGCAGTTAGAATCACTTTTCCTCTTCCGCCGGGGATTTGGCTTGCCGGCCTTGCCTCAGTTGTTAATTGCAGGGAAGAAGCTCTCTACTACCGTTCAGCTGCATGAGGCTAGCCTGGAATAGCTTTGGAACATTTGCAGCAGAAGATTGCCGTACCCAGAAACACCCAGCGACAACCGGACAGTGATTTGTAAGTTTGGACTCCCAAGCTGTTAACCGAAGGGCTGCTGGTTCGAATCTGACCCGGGGAGCCTTTCTTTAGATTGCACACGTTTAAAGATCACGTCGAACGGGTTCCTATAGACAGGATAGGCATTTAGGTCATCAATTGTGCAGTTCGAAAGTAGATTTCGAAACAATTTTGCTTTTTCAGCGGGTGGTTGCCTAAAGTAAAGAAAATAAGCCCTATTTGCGAGTTCTAAAATCTGGACCGCGTCCAGCGTCTTCATCGGGCTTTTGAGTTCCAGTTCCCGCAAGGTATGATGCCGCTTCAAATTGCACCGGATTTATCGATCCGGAGAATGGCTTGAGCACGTACGTCTCCCGCAAAGCGTTGGCCTCACAGGTTCGCGAAGCCTTGAATGGGAAACTGGAAACGCCGGAGGCCTAATTAGTAAAATCTCATCCGGCGGCGCGGAAGTTTGCTTCGGAGTGGTCGCCGCTGGCACTGCGATCTTCCCTTGGGTACGACTCGCCGTCGAGCACCTTTGGAAAGTGCTGGGCATGCGCGCCTGTTTTGACCCCTTGGGCGCAAGACATCGCAGGTCCATTCGCTCCGAAAACCTTAGGGAAGCTGGTATTGGTTGGACGTCCGGCGAGTGTCAAGAACAGGGTGCCTCACGCAATGCGAGGACGAGCCGCCTGGTGTCTCACGAGCGTTTGCTTTTCCGAAGCGAATAGCTAGCCTATGCGTTCATGCAAGAGGCCGGTTTCAACGAAACTCTCCGCATTTGCCGATTGGCGGTTCCTGGGTGCAAGATACAGGGTATCTTTCGACTCTTTCGCTCCCTAACTGACGCCAGAGAAACGAGTTGTTTGATTTCACGACGCGGCTGTCGACGGAAGGGGCTTAATACACATCAATCGTCGTCACACTCAACGCCGGCAACATCACGGTCATCGAGGTCCCTGACACAGGCATCGTTCCCGCGGCTACCGGCTGAATCGTACTTTGCCCCGCCGCGGTACTCGCTGTCATCTGAAACAAATGCGCGGTTCCCGACAGTGCCATCCCGTTAATCGCTGTAACCTGCGTCGATGTCGATCGATTAATGGCGACAAACACGAGGCGTCCCGCAACTCCACTATCTGTGCTCGCATAAACCACTACGTTGGCCACATTGCTTGACGTAGCCTTTACCGATGTATCTCCAAAATGCGAGTTTGCTCCGTCGAAATCTCGGTACGCGCGAAATCCAGCCAGAGAATACGCTTCGTTGTTGCTCAATGGCCAAAGGTTTGCCCCAAACAAACCCTGCGCGCCAAAAATTCCCAGGTTGTCCGCTTCTGCAATCGTGCCTGCAATGTGCTGTCCGCCGCCGTTGTTGTATTCCGTGATAGAGATTTTCATCCCTGCGTTTTGGGCCGCAATGCGCGATTGCAGCCGTACCAGAATGTAGATCGGTCCCCCCAGCACATCGTTTGCGATCCACGAATTCTCTTTGTACGTCGTGTCCCACAAACTGCGCGGGCTCTGCACAATCGCCTGCACTTGCGCTGCGGTTAGCGTTGCCCCCGTCAAGTTCGTCACGCGCGTGCTTCCATCTGTAGCTTCCGAATACCAGTGGAAATCGTACACATCCACCAGTGGCTTTCCGTAAGTCGTGGAAGCCGTCTTGATTGCCGGCAGGTATTTATCTGGGAACCAGTTATTTCCCGAAGGCGTCGCGCTCAACTCTCCCTGCCAATTAAAGATCCCTTCAAATCCGTAATGCACCGGTCCAAAAATCACCACATTCGGGAACTGATCTTTCAACGCTTTACTGAGCGAAATCGTTTTGCCGATGTAATTGTCCGAACTGATCGGTGTCGCGCCCTGCACTTCCAGGTGTGTGGTGTTCCACAATTCCGGCTCGTTATCCAATTGCACGAAAACTGGATGTGTCGTCGGGCTTGATCCGAATATGGATTGCCCGGAAAATTGGTGATCCAGCGCATACAAAAACTCATCCATATAGACGAAGTTGTCGTTGGTAGGCGGCGCCACCGTGAACGGCACCGCAGACTGTGTGCTCTTCTTGAACACCACCTGTTTGAACCGTGTAAGATCCGGTGGATTTGTTGTACTTACCGGTCCGTTCTCATCCCCCGACACCAGTCCCTGCATCTGCACGGTGATCAAGCTGGCCAGACCATTTGCCTGATCGCCCGCGATGAAACTCCGCATCGCTTCGGCCGGCGTCGTACTGCTGCTCAAATAATTGTCGTTCTCGTACAGATAATCACTCCCCGCATTGGAAGCGTTTGTCTCCCAGTTGTACGCCGTCCAGCGATTTCCGCCCGCGCGGTCAAACGTCAAACGCGGCGGTGCTTCCGCAATACCCGCATAGAAATTCAATCCATAAATGTAAGGGGAGATCGTGTGTTTGTTCGCCGGATCGATCGTGATCGTCACATCGGGATTCGTCCCCCCTGTCGGGGTCGCACTCACCTGCGCAGAGTTCCCGCTTTCTCCTGCCGTATTCACGGCCGTAACCACGTAGTAGTAAGGCGTCCCGTTCGTGAGTCCCGTATCTATGTACGAAGCCGGAGTGGGCGCGCCCACCTGTGTGTAGGGCCCGCCATTCACCGTTCCGCGCTTCACGTGATAACTCGTCGCCCCGCTACTGGGCGGCGCCCACGTCAAACTCACCTGTGCATTGCCCGCCGTAGCCACTACTCCCGTAGGCACCGATGGAGTTTGCACCCCCGCCACCGGCTTCGCACTGGCTTCCGCAGAATTTGCACTTTCTCCCGCCGTATTCACCGCCGATACCACGTAGTAATAAGTCGTCCCGTTCGTTAATCCGGCATCCGTGTAGGCCGCCGTCGTGGGTACACCCACTTGCGCGAAGGGTCCGCCACTCGTGGTTGCGCGTTTCACGTGATAACTCGTCGCTCCACTGCTAGGCGTCCACGTCAGACCTACCTGCGCGTTTCCAGCAATTGCCACTATTCCCGTAGGCACTGGAGGAATCTGTACAGGCGCCACCGGCTTCGCATTAGCTTCCGCAGAATTTGCACTTTCTCCCGCCTTATTCACCGCCGACACCACGTAGTAGTAAGTCGTCCCATTGATTAGACCAGTATCCGTGTAGATTGTGGTCGCAGGCGCGCCGACCTGCGTATACGGTCCCCCACTCGCCGTCCCGCGCTTTACGTGATAACTCGTTGCGCCGCTGCTGGCCGCCCACGTCAACCTCACCTGTGCATTACCCGCCGTAGCCACAACTCCGGCAGGCACGCCCAGCATTGTTGGGTTGCCGCCCCCTCCACCAGTTCCTCCCGGCCCGCTGGTGCATCCGGCCAGCAATAACAACGGCACGGCCGTCCATGGCGACAGCACTCGCATCCCATTCCATCGACAAGAGGCCATTCCACTGCTCCTGGTAAGCCCTCCGAACACACGCGTTTAAGCCCAAAGAATAGGTTCCCCTGTGCACCCCCACAAGCTGGCCTAACGGCCAGAATTCGGCCAGCCAAGCTCCTCCTTCTATGCCGTCCGATTTTCAACCGCTCCAGCGTTTGCCGACCTTTCTTTCCGCTGTTAAACCGGTTTGACAACGTCTCCTTCGGCCCGCATTAGAAATGTCACTGCCTTTTTTTCTCCTTGACAGCCTCGGAGTCAAACGTTAGCCTCCTAGGCTATCTAGGAGAGGCCGGGCATGCATAAAGCCATCGATGCTCTGCAGGGCGCTCCCGAGAGAGTATGACCATCCTCCTCCGACTTCGTTCCTGGCTGCGAGCTACTCTTTTCCGAGCGCGGACCGAGTCCGACATGGACGCCGAGCTCCGCTTTCATCTCGAATCACGGGTCGAGGATCTTCTCCGCTGCGGCCTCTCTCGCGAGGAAGCAATTCGTCAAGCCAGCATCGAATTCGGCGGCGTCGAACTTACCAAAGCAGAGTGTCGCGACGCTCGTTCCGCCACGCTTATAGATTCCTTCCTTCAAGACCTCCGTTACGGTGCGCGCACTCTTCGCAACTCTCCCACCTTCACCGTAATCGCCATTCTCACGCTGGCTCTTGGAATCGGAGCTTCCACCGCCGTCTTCAGCGTGGTGGATCGTCTGCTGTTCCGGAGTCTGCCCTATCCCGAGGACGACCGCTTAGTATCCTTCGGCGTCATGGCGCCTTTCGATTCTCGCGAATTTGTTCTCGGCCCCGACTATATTGACTGGAGCCATCGCAACACTCCCTTCGAGTCCATCACCGCTGTTTACCCCGGCAGTATCGATTGCGACTTCACGGAACAAAATCCCATTCGCCTCCGCTGCGGTCAGGTCGACGCCAATCTCCTTCCCACTCTGCGTCTCCAGCCGATCCTTGGGCGCAATTTCGCTCGCGAAGAAATGCGCCCCAACTCCCCGCGCACAGTCCTGCTTTCCTACGGATTCTGGCGCGCGCGTTTCGCTTCCGATCCTGCCGTCATCGACAAAACTATTTCTCTCGATGGCCGCCCCTCCGCTGTTATCGGTGTTCTTCCTCCGCAATTCGAAATGCCCACGCTCTCGCCCGCCGACCTGCTCATCCCCCTCCAATTACCCGATGTTCCCGATCGCGGTCCCGATGCGGCACAACTCATTGTTCGCGCCTTCGCTCGTCTGAAGCCCGGAATGTCTCTTTCGCAAGCGACCGCCGCCATGCAACCACTCTTTCAGGATTCCCTCAACTACGTCCCTCCACAGTTCCGCAAGGAAGTCTCCTTCCGTCTTCGCTCCCTGCGCGATCGTCAAGTCAGCGATGCGCGCACCTCTTCCTGGATACTTTTCGCTGCGGTCTTCGCCGTTCTCCTCGTGGCCTGCACCAATGTTGCGAATCTTCTCCTCGCCCGCGCTTCCGGACGTCAACGTGAACTCGCCGTCCGTGCAGTTCTTGGAGCCTCCCGCGTTCGCTTGGTACGTCAGGCCATCACCGAATCTCTTCTCCTCTCTCTTGTCGGCGGAGCCATCGGCTGTCTGTTCGCCGCAATCCTCATCCGCTTTTTTATTTCCATCGCTCCTGAAGGGATTCCGCGCCTCAATCAGGCATCCGTCGATCTACGCGTACTCCTTTTCGCGTTGACTATTGCCGGACTTTCCGGAATGCTTTTTGGACTGGCCCCCACCCTCCACTCGCCCGCGACCGAATCTCTCCTTGGCAAAACCGTTCGCACTACCGCGCGCTCTTTCCTGCGCCACTCTCTTGTCACCGTGCAAATTGCCGCTTCGCTAATCCTCCTTGCCGCCGCCGGACTTCTCCTGCGTAGCCTCTGGAATCTCCAGTCCGTTCCCCTTGGTCTCGATGCCCAGCACGTAATTTCTGCGCAAATTGATCTCGCCGAATATCGCTACCCAGACTCACCGCACCAACTCGCCTTCTTCCGCGATCTACAGTCTCGACTTCAGCACGCTCCCGGTTTCACGTCGCTCGCTCTTAGCGACACCTTGCCTCCCTCCGGCGGCTCGCAGGCCACCTTTCTCTCATCCATCGAAATTCCCGGCCAGCCCAACCTCACGCAAGGCACCGGCGGCATGATCTGCTACCGTTTCGTCACTTCCGATTATTTTTCCGCTCTCTCCATCCCCATCAACCAAGGCCGCGCGTTCACACCCTCCGACCTCTCTCCCTCTGAAGTGCCCGTAATCCTCAGTGCCTCCCTCTCAAAGATTCTTTTTGCCTCCCGTAATCCCATCGGCAAACAATTTCGCTTTGGCAGCCCCAACGGCCCGTGGCACACCGTGATCGGCGTCGCTGCCGACGTCAAAAACAACGGTCTTACCGTTCCTGCCGGTCCGGAGTTCTATCTACCGTGGAAACAGGATCGCGAAGGCTATTTCCGTACCGCCCACGTCATCGTCCGTTCGCCGCTTGCTCCGGAAGCCATCGCAAAATGGATTCGCACAGAATCGGCCGCGCTCGATCCCACCGTACCCGTCAATATTGAAGCCATGACGCAACGTGTGAGCAAGCTCGCCGACCGTCCCAAGTTCAACGCCCTTCTCCTTACCATCTTCGCCTTACTAGGCGTTCTTCTGGCCGCCATCGGAATCTACGGAGTAGTAGGTTTCCTTGTTGAGCAACGCACTCAGGAAATCGGCATTCGCATGGCTCTCGGCGCCTCTCAGCGCTCTGTCCTCAAGCTAGTTCTCTCGCACGTAACTCAGTGGGTCTTGATCGGTATCCTACTGGGCTTACTCGGTGCCTGGCTCTCCGCGCGTTTCCTAGGGTCCCTACTCTTCGGCATTCAGGCCCACGATCCTGTTCTCTTCGCCTCAGCCGTCGCACTCCTCCTCGCCATAGCCTTACTGGCGGCCTATCTCCCCGCCCGCCGCGCTACACGCATCGATCCCACCGTGGCCCTTCGTTACGAATAACATTTCTCGACTGCCTACCAGGCGTTTCACTAAGACACAACGTGGCAATATTTTGCGCTTCCCCTGTAGCGCTGGCTTTTATGCCAGCGCATTTTGCCGGGACACAGTCGAGGGACCGTGGTACGATCCGTCCTCACCACGCTCACTGGCACATATAAAATTCCGCCGGCACTCGCCGGCCACGGGCCTCCCCATCCAAGTGGATCTTCGAAAAAGTTAGAAACAGTCCATGAATGAAACTTTGATCTGGCGTTTCATCGGTTTGCTATCACTGGAGATCGCCGCGCAATGGCAAGCCCAACAGAGGGCCGACGCAGAGAAAGCCGTTGCCGCAATCGAGCATCACTGGCCCCAGGCACAAATAAAGCGTAATTCGGAACTACTTACGGCTCTGCTCGCCGACAAGTTCGTGAAGAAGGGCAATGAAGCGGAGGTCACCGTCAAGGCCGAGACGCTGGTAATTATAAGATCAACCAAATTCGCGACTACTGAGTACTCTGATCGGAAGGCTACAGGCTCTGGCGATACTGCCATCGCAACCGGATGCTTTACAGGGAAGGGTACCGATGGTTCGGGAGACCCTATTCTACCGATGAGCCCTGGACCGACACGTGGATCAAAATACCTGTCAGAAAATGACAGTGCGTGGCAAGCTCTGCTTCTCCATAAAAATGCCTAAATCCACACGCACCAGAGGAAGCAGGCACGGCCGCTCAACTCAGCCAGTTCTAGTTGCTCCCAAGTGAGCGATCCAGATTGAATGCAGCGCTGATCAGTGCCAGGTGTGTGAACGCTTGCGGAAAATTTCCCAAGGCCCGCCCTTGCGCGCTAGTTTGTTCTGCGTAGAGTCCAAGGTGATTTGCATAACCTAGCATGCGTTCGAACAGCAGCCGCGCTTGGTCGAGCCACGCCGGATTTGCCCGCCCTGCCCGCGTCAGCGCCTCAACCAGCCAGAATGAGCACATGTTGAATGTCCCCTCCTCCCCCGGCAGCCCATCCGCTCCGGGTTGTGGTGGATAGCGATAGACCAGTCCGTCGCTGACTAGCCCGCCTTGACGCGGATTTTCGAGGATGGCTTTGAGCGTGTCCGTCATGCGCGGATCGGTGGGCGCCATGAAGAAAACCAGTGGCATGATCAACACGGAGGCGTCGAGGTCTGCGCTGCCATAATACTGCGTAAACGCACGCCGCGTTGGGTTCCAGCCGCGAGTCATGATTTCTTCGTAGATCGCATCCCGCTCGCGTTGCCACTTGTGCAGGTCGCCGGGAAACGCGCGCTGGTTCGCCAGCCGTATGCCGCGATCCAGCGCTACCCAGTTCATCAACTTCGAATACACAAAATGTTGTTTGCCGCTACGAATCTCCCAGATTCCTTCGTCGGGTGCCTGCCAGTTGTCGCAAATCCAATCCAGCCTTCGCCGGATGCGAACCCAGAAATCGTATGCAATCGGCCCCACATATTTGTTGTAGAGATAAAGCGAATCCATCATTTCGCCGTAGATGTCGGCTTGGTATTGTCCCACGGCGGCGTTGCCGATTCGCACCGGCGCAGAGCCAAAGTAGCCCTCCCAATGCTCAAGAGGTTGCTCGTCCGGAACAGGCTCGCCGTAGATTGTGAAAACGGTGGGCAGCGGTAGCCCCGTTCGCGGGTGCTTGGCCACATAGTGCTGCAGCCAGTTTACGAACCCGGCGGCCTCCTCCGAAAAGCCGAGTCGTAGAAACGCGTATACCGTGAAGGCTGCATCGCGAACCCACGAGAAGCGATAGTCCCAGTTGCGAGACCCACCCATCACTTCGGGCAGGCTGGTTGTGGGTGCAGCAATGATCGCGCCTGTGGGCTCAAACGTCAGCAGCTTCAGCACCAGCGCAGAACGCTCGATGCGTTCTCGCCACCGCCCACGATACGTGCAGTGGGCCAGCCAGTCCTGCCAATATTTCACCGTGCGTTGAAATGGCTCCTCCGCTTCTCGCTCTGAGCTCGGCGCGGGCCGCTGCGTGGCTTGACCATCATGCTGAAACACAAACGTTTTCGATTGACATTCCTCGAGAACAAAATCTCCTGTGACTCCGCCTTGGTTGTCGATATGAAGCGGGACCTGTGTAGAAAGGCTGAAGTGGAAATTCTCCGATCGAAAACTCACACCGCCTTCCATCATCTGGACTTGATGACTCTGCCGGCCGTAGTCGAAGGCCGGACGGCACACCACGGAAAGTCGCACGGTTCCTCGCACGCAACGCACTCGACGGTGCAGTTGATGATATGAGCTGGAGTCGGCGGCAAACCCCACCGGCATGAAATCTTCCAGCTCGACAATTCCATCTTCGTGTGAAAAGCGCGTGACCAGAATATTTGTGGAGGGCCAGTAAAATTGTTTGCGCCGGACATCATCAGCGATAGGCGCAATTTTGAATCGGCCGCCTTTGGCATCATCCAGCAACGCGCCAAAAACGCTGGGAGAATCAAAATTTGGCGAACAATGCCAATCTATCGAACCGTTGATGCCAACCAGTGCAACCGTGCGCATGTTCCCGATGATTCCGTAGTCCTCGATCGGTTGGTACGCCATCCCAATTTCCTTCCCGCATCCTGCACTCTCCAGTTATCGGAATAGAGTAATACCGTTTTCCAGATTGGTCAGTCGAAAAATCCTTCCTAATAAGATAATTCTTAAACCTACAGTGGAATCTAGGGTTACTCCTGTATTTTGTGTCTCTTAACGCGGCCCGCGCTTCCGCTCCCACCGTTGAATTCCCCTAGCGCGAGCTTCGCCCACCGGGGACGCCGCTTTCCACGCGAGAGTCTGCGATGAGCTACCAATCCCGGCGTTACCGGGAGCTGGGGTGGGTAGTTCAACTTCCCAATGCGCCTCCGCTCGCTGTCCTCATTTGCACAGTATTGGGGGACGCAACCTGCTAAGGTGATTGCGGGCCTATAGCACCTAAAGTAGGATGGTGTGTCGTTCCTAAGATGAAACCAAAGATACTCAAGAACGGCGGGGGAGTTGGGAAGGTCGCTGATTTTGACCCAAAGGTTTTTCTCGACACGGCTGGGGTGTCTAGAAAAATTGCCGAATATCGCAGAAATGAGTCGATTTACAACCAGGGGGACTCTGCTGAAAGCGTGATGTATATTCAGAAGGGCGGAGTAAAGTTGGCCGTTGTAAATGAATCTGGGAAGGAAGCGGTTGTCGCGATGTTTGGCCCCACTGACTTTTTCGGCGAAGGCTGCATGGCGGGCCAGGCGATTCGCATGGGCAGTGCAACCGCATTAACCCCCACCACCATCCTGGTCATCCAGAAAAAAGAGATGCTGCGCGTACTCCATGCGGAGCAGGAACTATCGGACCATTTCATTGGGTATATGCTGGCTCACAACATCCGTGTCGAAGAAGATCTGGTCGATCAACTCTTCAACTCCAGTGAAAAACGGCTCGCCCGTACCCTGCTGCTCCTGGCACGTTACGGCATACAAGAACAGCCTGACGGACTGTTGCCGACTGTCTCGCAGGAGACCTTGGCGAAAATGATTGGAACCACCCGGTCGCGCGTCAATTTCTTTATGAACAAATTCAGGAAAATGGGTTTTATCGAATACAACGGCAAAATTAAGGTCAACAAGTCTTTATTAACTGTAGTCTTGCACGATTAAAGCGGAATCGGTCTCTTCCATAAACTAAGCCCGATTCGGGCTCGAGTCTCCAAGTCGGTTTCTTCCTGACTTCCATCCGGGTAAGAGGAAAAAGCCAAACTGCAAAGAGTTGGTCAGGTGTAGCGACCCTCGCAGTTTGGCCTCTTTGGCGGTATGGCGAAACGTGCCGCCATACTACCGTACGGAAGATCGGCAACTCGTCCGGGAGTACTTTTCCGGCAAGCTACCGGCTGCTCATCTCTACCGACTGGCCGCCTGTTCAGATTCATTGCGCGGGGCGCTCTTCTGCAAGACGTTCACCAAGGCGCGACCTGAACTGGGAACATGCACGCTTGTTCCTCGCACGATGTTCTTTGCTTTCACGGGGTGACCATACACATCCGCACTGGCGTCATCGTCCGGGCGAATCGTAGACCCTTCGAGAGAGACTCCGGCGAACAATCCCTGCGAACGCGAGTAACTCAGGATCTCCGCTCTCATCCAGGCGTCCGTGGCTGCCGTAGCTGTCCGGCCTTTGGGGCCGCCGGCAATCGATGCATCTCCGCCCAACTTTACCTTGCTGCTCAATATGGAATCCATGCCACGATTATTCATCACGAGCAGGATAAGATCCGTCGCTTCGCCACCGATTTGGAATCCAATGCTTCCCCCTTCCAGGGCGTACATCGCGGGTGAGCCCCAGGGTCCTCTGAATTGCGTACCCGTCCGGCAAACCATTGCTCCACGTCCGTAGTCTGCGCCAACTCCAAACGCCAGTTTCTTGACGGATGGAAATACGATGACGCACTCGGCTTTTTCCAGAAGCTCATGTGGAATGTTTTCCGGAATGTTCAGCACTTCTTGCATGACTGCGCCGCATTCTTCCAGGCGCTTTTGCTCCTTGTTTAGTTTCTTCGCGTACACTACCCCCGCTACCAGTGTGAGACATGCTGCGACTACTAAGTATTTCTTCATTACTGACCTCCACGGTCAAAACTTCGATGGTAACTCTTAGAAATCCAAGGGATCCTTGGATGAACTGCTTTCAACACGTATGCGTCTCGAGAGGGTCATGCGTTGCCCGACCCTCAGGCGGGACACTCTGCCAGGTTGAAATTATGAATTCTTTCTGGCGCCCATCAGGAGAATGACAATCCCGCCAATCAGCGCTAATCCACCCAGTATCGGTGGAATCGAAACGTGTTCGTGCTTTTCAGCGGTTGCGTGGATTGGCCCGACATCAAGCACCTTTTCTTGGTGGGTATAGGTAAATCCCTGATAGGCCAAGGCCAGTGCCCCCACAACAATCAACACTATTCCAATCAAACTAGTCGGTTTCATATTGACCGTCCGGCGATTAAACCGCTCCTCTTCGACCCTGAATCAAATTGACAACGAAAATGGCCAACGCTACCAGCAGGAGGACGTGGATGAATCCCCCGAATGTGTAGGACGTGACCACACCGAGGAGCCAAAGGGCGAACAAAATAACTAGAATTGTCCAAAGCATTGCTATTCCAATCTCACAAGAAACCCATTTCTGCAGCGCTTGTGTCGCATTTGGAAAACGCTTCCGTTTTTCCTGGATGCTTCATCCTACATTTCCAGACTCTGCATGTCTGTTCACTAGGAGACAGTATTACCATTTGCTTGATCCAGTTCCGACTTGCGCTTGCTTATTCTCTGCCAAAAACACCAGAAGTGCCGAAATACAACTCGCCTTTGCCGAAGGTTACTTTGCTGGACTGGCTGCCACAATCGGTGCTGTTGTGGCTAACTTCAGTTGATCGAGGTCTGCCAACACGGTTTGCCAGCGCCCAGTGTCCTTCTTCGTTGCAAGGGATAAAGATAGGTCGGAATAAAAGGCCAGGATATTGTCGCGAAGTTCCGGGGAAGTCAGATCGAATTTCCTCGTTGCCAATTGACCCAGCAACTTTGCGTAGGATTCGTCGGTCAGGGAGTACTCCGCCGCCGAAGTTTCCTTGCCCGTGTCGAAATCACAGTTGGCAAGTTCCAGTGTGCCGGCGCGAACTTGATGAAGATATTCGCGAAACTTATCTACCGTGGTATTTATACTTTTAAAGTACAGGTCTTCGGTCTTCGGCGTTGGATTGTTGAATGCCAGCGCTTTGAACGGGCCGATCTTGGGCATGTAAAGCAGGACCACAGACCAGAAACGGGTGCCAAAGTCCGGCTTGGTGTAGTCTTTTCCCCATTCTTTTTCATATTCGGACCGCGACAAGCGGTACAGAAATTTCTGTTTCGCGAAATCTGGCGTTTCTTTTACAATCTCCTTCTTGTGCGTCCGCAACGCGATCTGGGTCATCTGCGGAATCATCCTGCTCACGGCAAAACGGTACGAACCGATCGCCAAATCTTCGTGTGTCAACACGTCCTTCAGCTCTACGCCGTATACAAGCGGGAAAGTTCGTTCCAGTAGGCCTTTGGACACTTGAAAACCGATGAAGTCGTGGTATTGCTGCGAGGCATACCGGTTCTTCGCCACTTGCACCATGTCGAAACCGAATTCTGTCTTCAGATGCGCAGTGTGGTCCTCTGCGTATCGGACGGAATCACCGTACTTCGCTCGCAATTTGGGATATTGAATGGAAACTGCCGAGTTCACGGCTGGATGGCCGGCGATATCCGAAGCATAGTGTGCCAGTGCTCCAAGCGCGAAGGCATACTCGTTTGCGTCCTGGCTCTGCAACAAAAGTTCCTGAACGAAGTCACCGCTGCGAACGTAGTGCACTAGGTTGCTGAACTCCACACTCCCAAAAGGGTAGTAACCGAGGTCCTGGATTACCGCTCCGCCATACGCGTAACTGTGGGCCTCCTTAAGTTGATCTTCTGTAAGAGTTGGAAATCGTTTCAACAGAAGCGGGCAAAGCTCATTACTCCACACCAGGTCCACGATCTCTTCATGGGCCAACACGGAGTAGCCAAACGAGCTTCCGGTGCAAAGTAGCATGACGAGAATAAAAGCAAGCGGGCGGATGCATGCTGAACGCAGTTCCTGGGCAGTCACTCGGTAGAGGAGCTGCAAGCTAACCTGGTTTCTTGAGTTCGTGAACAAGTTTCTTCGCTTCTTTCATTCGTTCTTTCTAAATGCCCGGCCTGATGCGCACTTGCTTTTCTCCCAAACGTGATTGCTCCTTGATCCCCGTCTTCACCAGGAATAACCGAAGATCATTGCAGGTCCTGATTTCTTTTCGAGGAGATTGTCAACAAGCCGCTTGAATTCATCCATAACGCAACTCCGTTCTAGCAGGTCAAGTGACAAGACGGACTGTCGCGTCTGATTTCCCTAGCAGCAAACTAAAGGCGGCCAAGGAGAACGAGAACAACCACGACCAGCAGTAGTAGCCCGATTCCTCCCGACGGAACGTATCCCCAGTCGCGGCTGTGCGACCAGCGGGGAAAAGCTCCCAAGAGGGCAAGGAGCAAAATGACGATTGCGACGGTTCCAAGCATGTTCCACGCTTTCTAAACTGAATTTTGTTCGGTGATTCTTGGTCTCCTGAATCCGGCGGCAGATCAGAGGCAGCTAAGCCGCCGGGCAGGAGGCGAGTTCGTTGGATACGATTACTGCGCGGTCAATTCAGGTAAACGTTGATTGCAATTCGATCGTTGGGATACCGGTGGTTGTACATATAGTAGCCGTCTCCCGAGTAGTCGACATAAACGTCGTCGTTGTCGTACCAGTCGTTGGACCAATATTCCGGCCAGGGGTCCATCATGCTGAACCAGAATCCACCGTACTGGAAGCGTGGGTATCCGCCCACAATCATCACCGGGTAACTATAAATACGGAACCCGTGACTGGGGCCGAAGTACAAATTGTAGCGATCCTCAGGAATACGATATCCGTTGTATCCGCCGCGCTGGTGCCAATCGCGGTGCTCAGACTGCCAGTTCGTGGCGCGATGTTGCTGCCAAACCTCCCGCTGCTCGCCTTGCTGCTGGCGTTGCTGTTGCTGCGTCTGCATTTTGACATTCTGAGGGCGGTACTGCGGTGCTGTGGCCTGTTGTTGCTGGTCTCGGGCTTGTTGATTTACAGAATTGCCTTGTTGGTGCTGCTGTTTCTGCTGCTGATCTTGTTGACTCTTGGCCTGTTGTTTGGTGGCATTGTCATTCTGTTCCTGCCGCTGTTTTTGCTGCTGATCTTGTTGGCTCTTGGCCTGTTGCTTGGCAGCATTGTCATTCTGCTGTTGCTGCTGATCCTGCTTCTTCTGTTGATCCTGTTGGCCCTTGGCTTGTTGCTGCGCATGTGGCTGTTGCTGTTTTTCAGCTTGAGCCGGTTTTGCCTGTTCTTTCGGGTGCTGCTCCTTGGTTTGCCGCGGCGCCTGCTCCTGTTGTTGAGGTTTTGCCTGCTGTTTTTCGGTCTGGGCCGGCTGTTGTTGTTGCTGGGGTTTGTCTTGCGCATCCTGGTGTGCGTAAACCGGGGGACCAATTCCGAGTAGCGCCAGGACCGCCGTCGCACCTAACATTCGTGGTGATTTCATGTATTACCTCCATTGCTGCTACTTCTGCGCCCAGCAATCCTCAATTCAGGCGCTTGCACATTCAGACTTGTACTTGCATCCCCTAATTGCGTTTTGTGAATGGACTTGCTGCTCATCATCCAACATGGATATTGGAAAGAGAATGAAACAGTCCAAACACATTCAGCAGCCATAACACCACTGCGATCACTACGACGGCGTTTAAGATCGACTTAATACTTCCTGCCATGGGGATGAACCGATTCACCAGCCACAGCAGCACGCCCACTACAATCAGAGCTAAGAAAACTTGAAGAAGAGGCATTTTGTTGTTCCTTTCAAACCTTTTTGCGAGACACTTCGACGCTACTCAGGCGGCTTATTTCACGCTCTATCTGCTGCCTGAATTCGTGGAACCGCTTCGATTCAGCCTAGGATGAATGCCGAACCTAAGTGGATGCCGAAATGAATTGTTGTCCGATGTCCTCAGCGCTTTTGCGGGTGATGGGTATTAAGCGGAAGGGGATGGACTGGCCAACAAATCAGTCCCTTTACAGCAATTCGACAATATGCCCTATGCGCCTGGCTGTCTGTCCACTTGTATACACTAATGAAACTTCTTAGCCATTGCCGAGCGCCATCAAGGCTCATAACTGATACGGAAGGTGGACCTTGACGCTCATTCCCACACGCTCACCTTGTGAGGGCACTATTTCAAAAGTTCCCAGTTGCACTGAAACGCGCTGGGTGCCCTAGCTCCGCTTTTTGAACCTGAGTTTTGGGTCATACGCCTTTCCTGAATACTTCGTGGTTAATATTAGTTATGGATTAATTTAATAGATATATTATTGCTTGGGAATTATAGGTCCTTCTTCGTATACTCGGCGGACCCTTCTCGCCGCGCGGATCCTCCCTGAACATTCATTTTTCCGACCGTTTGTTTTCATCGATTTCCTGGCGTTCATTCCCGCACCCCTTTACCTTTGAAATGCTTCTGCAAAATACCCGGTGAAGCGAGTCTCCCAACCTCCTGCCGGTTATCCTGCTGCGGGGCCTGAACACTTTCGCCCGTCCGAATGTTCTTTGGATACCGCTTACAAACACCCCTCCACTTAACTTCTTGGTTTGCCACTCGTAGAGAAAGTACTGGAATTGAGGGCGCCCCCGGCTTCACTCCTGCTCGCTCGTGCCGCAGTCCTGCCTCGCCAATTCTGTTTGTCTGGCATATCTCCTTTCAAACGTGGATAATAGCCATACGCGACTCCCCGCCGCGCTGCCCGAGGCACTCTTGGAATGATCGTCCAGCAAACCGATCCCCTCATTATTGTTCGGCAAACCGACCACGCCTATCTCGCAGGATTTTTTGCTCGTGAACTCGGCAACGAGGCTTTTCAGAAACCTGAACCATTCGCTTCCTTTTGTCTGGCCGCCGCCGAACACGACAACGGATGGCAGGAATGGGAATTGGCTCCCGGCATTGACCCGAAATCCTTCAATCCCTTCACGTTCATGAGTGTGCCCACGGCAGAGCACGTGGAACTCTATCAGCGCGGTATTGAGCGTATGGTTAAAGCGGACCTCTATGCGGGACTCCTTGTTGCCGGCCATTGCGCGGGGCTCTACGACCGTGCACACGCCACCATGCCCGGATATTCCGCGAAATATGTGAAGAGCGAAGAGCAGCACACCGCCAATGACTTCATCCAGCGACTTAGGCTCCAGCAATTGCGCCTGAAAGTGGATTTACGCGCCGATCCGGCGATGAAGCCCTATACCGACGAAAAAGCGATTAAGGCCAATCAGCAGCGCCTAGATGCGCTGGACCGCTTGTCTCTCTATTTCTGCATAGGCTCGCACAATGATATTTCCATTGAAGCTGTGCCGGTCGATGACCAGGGCGGGGAAGTGGATTGGGAATTGCGTTCGGCAGGCGGTAACGAATTTACACTTGCCCCCTATCCTTTCCGGCGCGATCCGCTGGAATTTGCCATCCTGGCGCGCCGCATTCCGAAGTTGCGCTACACGGATGACGCCGAACTGCAAAGAGCACTTTCAGAAGCTCAATATTTCAACATGAATTTCCGGCTGCGTTCAGGAGCGGTCAGTGAGCAATCCTATGCGGCAGGTGCGTAATTTGATTGTCCAATTGTTTCTAGGTTTCCTGGAAAGTTAGAGCAGACAGCTCAACCGGGCGCCACGAAATGTTCAGCCGCCGCTGCAGTCGTCGGAAAGATCTCCACTAATTTGTCCACTTTTGTCAGCTTCAACGTGCCTTCCAGCATCCCTTTGATGCCTGCGAGCCGCAGTGTTCCGCCGGATTTCTTCATCTGCGTGTAGCTGCGCACCACTGACCCGATCGCCGAACTATCAATATGAGCAATCTCGGTGAAATCGAAAATCACCAGCGCTGTTTTCGCCGCGATCTGCTGCTCAACTTCCAGTTCCAGTCGGCGGCAATCCGTTCCCGCGTGAATGCTACCCTTCATCACGATGGCTACAATTCCCGGCTTGATCTGGCGCCTCTCCAAATGCAGAATCATGCGTCACCTTCGTAAGGGAATTGCCGGATCAGCCGCACGCAATCTCCCAGCGCTCCATAAAGCGTACTTCCCCAGCCGCACGGCGTGAACGGCGCGGTCTTCTGGTTCATCGCTTTATCCGCTTCCGCGAAAAATTTCACATGTTGACCTGGAGGAGGAACCGCGAACTCCTTCACGGTGATCACGAATGGGATCTCCGCGCCCTGCTGGCGCTTGACGATGGAGAAATGATGCAGAAGCGCCAATTGCTCTGCCGGGTTTTCCTGAACATACTGCCAATCGCTCATGCGCAACCACCTCGCAATGCTTTGTACACCTGATGAATCGTGGGGAGCAGCACGAATGTTAGGCTAGCAACGCTCTCGAGTCAACGAGCGAACACGGCCCGTGAAGTCCTTTCTCCTTGACATTCTTCTCTAAGCCATTCATCTTTTATAGCTTTATTCCTTCTGCCAGTCTCGCAAGAGTATGCCAGGGAACAAGTATACGACCTATGACCAAAGTCCGACTCTGCTTTCACGATCGCTGTTTCGATGGAACCGCTTCGGCGGCACTTTTCTACCGTTTTTACCGGGAATGTCACGACGAAAAGGCGGAATTCCAGTTTAGCGGGATGACGCACAAAGCCAAGCACCCTTGGGAAGACGGACTCTTTGATGGCGACGAGAATGCCATCGTCGACTTCAAATACTCCAATTCACCGAAGGTGACCTGGTGGTTCGATCATCATCAGAGCGCGTTTCTGACGCCTGCCGATGCGGAATATTTCAAGCGCTACCCCGGGAAGCAGATGTACTACCAACCGGATTACAGGTCTTGCACGAAATTAATCGCCGACGTGACAAGGGAAAAATTCGGGTTCAACACCAAACCGCTAGAAGAACTGATTCATTGGGGCGACATCATCGACGGCGCACAGTTTCCGACGCCACAATCGGCGACAGAATTGGCGGATCCAGCGACGCAAATCGCTCTGGTGATCGAGGCTGCGCCGGAGGACGGTATTCCCGCAAGACTAATTCCAGACCTCGCATACAAATCACTTGCGGAGATGGTGAAACTGCCGCTGGTGGCGAAGCACCTGGGACCTCTGCTCGAGAGGCACCGCAAATCCATTGAGATACTAGGACAAAGATGCGAGGCGAAGGACGGCGTTATCTTTTTCGATGTCAGCGATCTTGATCTCGAGGGCTATAACAAATTTATTCCGTACCTGTTGCACCCAGAGTGCGTATATTCCGTGAGTGTAAGCGCATCCGCTGTTCGTGCGAAGGTTTCACTGGGAACAAATCCTTGGAATCAGGCCACCGCGGATCAGAACCTTGCTTCGCTGGCGGAGAAGTACGGCGGCGGCGGTCACCCACGTGTTTCCGCTATTTCATTCGAGCCTCAGGATCTTGAGCGCGCGCGGCAGGTGGCGCGCGACCTGGCTATCGTTCTGCGTAAGAAATGAGTTCATCCAAGGCAATACGGTACTTTTCAGATACTCGCTGTTGACGGACCAACGAGCAGCGGAAAATATATTCCGCCACAAGTATCGACAAGAATTTCAGAACTATGTAAAATAAAGAATTGTTTATGGTCCGGTAGCTCAATGGTAGAGCAGCTGACTCTTAATCAGCGGGTTGCAGGTTCGAGTCCTGCCCGGATCACCACTTCTTTCAAGAACTTACAAGAATCTCTCGGGTAGACTTTTGGACGGTGTAGCGGAAACTGTAGCGGGTGCGCGTCGTTTTCAGCGTGTTGGACAGACTCAACGGCCTGCGAACCGTTGCTCCTCGGTCGTGTCGAATGAGACCATTCAGACTCTTGCGCACGGTACACTCACGCTGCTGCGCTTGCGGTCTTTTATCGAGGGGCCCCAAGAGGCTCCCCGGCAGGAACACCCCCTCCCCCTCGCACAAGCACGTGCAAAGCCTCAGCGCTGACTGAGAAAAAATTATAGGTCGCGGTTCCAGTACCCAAGTTACCGGTAAGCGCTAACGTTTATCAGGACGTCAGCCCCGTTAGAGGGGCAGCTTTTTTATTTTGCGTCGAGGACTCTTTGCTTACCGGGCGACGAACTGGACCCAACTTGCGAAGGAATGCCAAACGGCGGTTTTGCCGATAGGCATCGATATCTGCTGCAACAAGATGACAAAAACGCTCGCCCAGATTGTCGCGCGATGAACTTTATGTGTGGACCACAAGTCGTAAGCTACCAACATGAGCAGGAATATGTACGAGAACAACATGGCCCTAGGCGGACTCCCAAGCACTATGGCCAGAGGCCAACGGGCAATCGCTGCAACCGTCAAAGAGATCGTGGCGACGATAATGAGTCGCTTGTGCTCTGGAGGGTTGAAGCGAGAGCGGAAGGCGAAAAAAATGAGCGTCCCAAAAATCAGCATACCCGTTAGGGGGATGATGTAGAAATATTTTGGATCACTGCCTGGAGGTCCAGCTTCCCTGACGAGTGAATCCGTCGCCGCCAAAACACCGAGGACTACCATAAGAACGGCTAGCAGGAATCCAGCGATGCCGAGCCGGCGATGGATGTCCACACGATCGGCAAAGACCAACGAGGTTTGTACCACCAATAGGAGAATCCAGCAGGAGAACGCTGCCCCGTGCAGGTGAACGATCCGAGTGGGTAACGGCGCTCGGAATACTCCTGCGAGATAGTATGAACGCGCGAAGCCGACAAAAACAGTTGCCAGCAAAAGCAGGGCCAGGGCCGAGAAAAAGAGATGGTCGTAACGGCGGCCCGGCACGCTCACGGAAGGCTTCGCAGCGCTGCTCGGATGTGCAACGGCTATGGACATCGCATCCCCCTTAGCTATGTTTCTTGGAGCCCGAAAAGTTGACTGTAGTCTAGGGTCAGTTGATCGTGGATAGATAGTCTAACCAGGTTACCCCGTTTACAGGGACTTAGAGGTGGTCTCTCCGCATACTTCTGCGGTGATAGAGCCCCGTTGCGCCCTTCCTTGTTTACTGACGATCCCAAATTGCGATGGTCAGAAAACGCCTTTGCTGAGCGTCCGTGCCTGAGACAGCAGCGATCAGCGAGCTACCGTCTGCCGATACAATGTAACTTCCTTCGCCGACCACCTGGTCGACGTTCTTTGCTCGCACGTGAATTGTGTTAGCGTCCGGATGGCGTGCAATTTCGACGAGGCCGGGGTCACCTTGGATGGGGTGTTCCTTCTCATCCAAATTGAATGCCCGTGGTCGTTCCTTGACCTGTTTTCCGTCGTGCGCTATTCCTTCGGCCGTCATTACATACCCCTCTCGCGTTTGCTCCCAGCACATAGTGGCGCTCGTGGGGTGGTGGCCGGAGCTGAACTGCGAGCGGCCCGGATTGAGTTTCCAACTTCCTGCAAAGGGATCTTTTCCATCCATAAGAACCTCCTCATAGCATATGTAAATTGACATTCACATATGTGCGCGATAATGTAATTGCGGTTTCACATTTTGTCAAGAAGAAAGATAGGTTTCACATGGCTCCGAAGAAGGTCGAATGCCCGCCCGTTCAGGAACGCAGCAGGAAATCCTTGCAGCGCATGCTCGACTCCGCGGAATTTATTCTTGCCCGGCACGGCCTGAAGGGTGCCACTCTTCCCCGAATTGCCGCTCGCGCCAGGGTTTCTCCGGCCAATGTTTACCGCCGGTTCCGCGACAAGGACGCGCTCATGGCCGCTGTCTTTGAGCGCCTCACGCAACGCAGTTCCTCGGAGACCACCGCGGCGGTCAATCCCGACGCGGTTCGCCCTCTAGGGCTCGAGCAGTTCTCACGCAACGTCATCGCAGGAATGATCCGCAACTTTCGCGCCGACGCGGGCCTAAGCCGCGCCGCATTGGAATACTCGGAAAAGCATTGGAACACCGGTTTTGTCAGGAAGGCGCGTGCCTCGGAAGCTCGCTCATTCGACCAGATGGTTGGGGCGTTCCTGATCTGGCGTGATCAGATAAAGCATCCAAGCCCGGAACTTGCGATCCGGTTTGCATTTGTCATGGTTGCTTTGGCTTCGCGTGAGCTGATTTTGTTCAACCGCGCACACATTTTTGAAGCGGTTCTGCCAATCGACGACGAGCTGCTTACTCGCGAACTCACGACGATGTTTCTCCGATATTTGGGCGTCGATTTACAGCAGTCTCGCGCCCCTGGGGCCTGATTAGTTCGCGAAATCGGTAACTTGGTTCCTAGTACTTAACCTTACCGATTAGCTCTTTAATCAGGCCCTTACCGCGCCCGGTCTAAATTTCAACTCCCCACCGATTGGCGAGCGGTGGTATAAAAAGCTTGCTTAGCATGCAACCAACTTGCCGGAAGGAGACTACCGAACATGAAGTGCAAATTATTAATTCGAGTTTCATTCCTTGTTACCTCACTGGTGGTGTTGCCAACGCTATCGTGGGGAGCAGAGGACGGGACCGCACTCTATAAGTCAAAATGTGCTGTTTGCCATGGCGCGAGCGGTGAGGGAAAGCCGGCAATGAAAGCGCCTGCGCTGAGAGGCTCGCTCCTGACGGCCGACCAAATCACGGAGCACATCATGAAGGGGACAGCCAATTCAAAGGCACCTCACAATAAGGGCATATCGGGTATCAGCGACGCACAAGCCAAAGCGATTTCCGAGTTCGTAAAAACTTTGCTGCCCGGAGCAAAGAGCAAGTAGCGTGGACGATGTTTGTAATTCCACTGGTGCTTCGTCGCCGATTGCCGAACTGAACGTCACTGTTGTGAACGGGTTTTATTACCCATTTTTCCGGTTTGCTCTGAAAATGCCCGGAAGGTAAAAAAAAGAACATAGGTTAAGATGTCCGGTACGGTCCAATGCTCTCACGACAGCGTTCCTGTTTTGGATGAAGACAAATCATAAGATGACTGTTCGACCTGGCGGGCTCGAATGAACTCAGACAAGCGGATCATCTCAGTGACGATTTCCTCGCTCTTCGAAATACAATCCAGAATGGATTGTTGCCATGCCAGCGGGGCGTCCAATGCACTGTGGGTCACCGAGCTGGCTATAACCGCAATGGAACTAAGTCCGGGCATGAACGTCCTAGATCTTGGCTGCGGGCGGGCCATGTCATCCATCTTTCTTCCGACTGAGAGTTCGGAGTTCAAGTTTGGGCCGTGGACCTTTGGTTCAGCGCATCCGAGAACAAAGAACGCATCCGAGACGCGGGCGCAGAGGGAGGTGTGTTTCCGCTCCATGCCGACGCGAGATATCTTCCCTTTGCTCCCAACTTTTTCGATGCCATTGTATGTGTTGACTGTTTCCCTTACTTCGGGACGGATGACTTATACCTGAATTACCTCGCTGGGTTCGTGAAGCCCGGAGGGATGATAGCCACAGCGGGAGCCGGACTGATGCGAGAAATCGAGGGATCAGTTCCCGAGCACCTTCGAGAGTGGTGGACCCAGGATCTGTGGTGCCTGCATTCACCAAATTGGTGGCGTTGGCATTGGGAACGGACAGGGATCATGCAGATTGACGTGGCCGACGCCATGACCGATGGATGGAAATTTTGGTTGGACTGGCTAAGAGTGATCGCACCGGACAACGAAGATGAAATAAAGACACTCGAAGCTGATCAAGGAAGTTATCTCGGCTACACACGACTCGTGGGTCGGCGTAACGATGTCAAACTAGCAGAACAAATTGTTTCCTTGCCGTCGCACTATGTGAAAAAGCCACTGCTCCGAATCGAAGAGTTTGAGCACTAAGCATGTAGATTTCCTTCGGCTGGATTTGCGCCGCCAAACGACGAATCGGTCACGTCCTGTGTAGTCGTGAAACCGGACAAGTTCGGCCTAGTACTCTAAGTTACCGGTTAGCTCGTTTACCAGGAGTTGACGCAGATTCCCTTCATGCATCGTGGCTTGGTATATTCCAATCATCATGTCACCCAGATTCGGGACAGCAGTATTGTGGACATCAGCCGTGGCGCTGTTCCTCACGCTGGCATGGTCTGCGAATTTAACTCTTTATAACTGGTGGGCAAGTGGTGGCCCACCAGTTGAACATCCGGAATTTTACAGGGCTCGTGGCAATTTCTTTTTTGGAGTTTTTTGCGTTCTGCTTTTGGTCTTTGTGCTCGTTGTTTGGAGACTCATTCGACGGTACAGAGTTCGTTCCTAAGTACTGGGAACCACTTCTCCGGTAAGCGCGTCAGGACTTTGGGCGAGAACCGTTATCACGAAGAAGGCTGTCGCCGTCGATGGTATGCTCATCGAGTGAATACGGAGCGTTCAAAAACATTCAAAGGAAAATGCCTGGGCTCCTCGATGAACTTGGAATGACTTACGGCTCCATAATTAGACGAATAGAAGAAGCCCGGGAAAAAGAAGACAAAAGAAAAAGAGGGAGAAGAGAGCGAGTTTATTGACATCTGAGAGGCTTCGTTGAAGACGCAGGGTTACGGTTTCGGATCCTTTTTTCACCCTCCATTCGGCTCAGAACCTCCCAAAAACATATAAAACCTATAGAAACATTGGCAAACATTTACATTTACGAGTTGGGTGGAAGTGCTCGCCTGCAACGCAGATCAGCGCGAATCCCCGACAGCTTCGGTCAACGCAGTGCCCAGCCAAGCATGAGCAAGCCGCTCGCGACAATCCAACTTCCCGCGACACGAACGACGATGAGGGCCCACTGCCGACGAAGCGGTAAGACGAAAGACGTGAACAGCGCAACGACGACGAAGACGGCGAGAGCGAGGCCCGAGAGAAAGTAAGCGCCATCGTTGTGGCGATTGACGCCCGATCCGTTCAAGTATCCGTGGAAGAAGCCAAGCACGGCGGCCAATGCTGTCAGGAGAGGCACGGAGATTTTCGCGTTCGCGGCAATAAGGCCGCCGAGCAAGAGAAATGAGAAACAGGTCAAGGCGGATCCTCGCGGGGTTCCGATGAACATTCCGGTGAAACCACCCGCCAACCAGGCAACTGGAAGAATCCATAGTACGCGGCGAGAAGACCCTGCTCCCCTTTGCCCGGCAAGAAGAGCGAGTGCGATAACCGGGATCAAATCTTCCGGGCTCTGCAGCAAGTGAAAAATGCCGTCGTAGACCGGGCCGAGGCCGATGGACGGCAAATGCGCCTCAGCGCGAGCGGGCAGGAGCAAGGACAAGAGAGCGATGGCGAGAGTGATTAAGCGACGGTGTCTGCGAGCGCATGTCATACAAACACCCTCCGCATAAAAAACATTCCGGCGAGGGCTATCACAGGCTCACCGAGGCGGAGCGCCCGTTGACCCCAGTTCCAACCATGAACAAGACCGATGGAATTTCCGACGCCGTGCAAACATCCGGTGGCCACGACGAAGCCGATGCTGTAGAGCAAACCGCTCTCGCCCGGAGGTAATTCGCTGCGATGCGCGTAGCCGTGGAAGATGGCGAAGAATCCGACCAGCGCGGCGGCCATTGCGATGGGTGGGCGAAGTTCCGTCATGACAGCCGCACCCAGAAGGATGGCCGAAGCCGCAATACCAATTTCCATGCCGGGAAGAGGCACTCTCAGCAAACCCAACATTCCTCCCATGGCCATCATCATGGGAAACGCAACGGGCAGCACCCAGATCGCTGGAGCGCCGAGTTGTGCGCCCGAAAGCGCGATGGCGATCATAGCGACAACGTGGTCGAGGCCGGAAATGGGATGCTTGAGGCCGCTGAAAAAGCTCACGGCTTCT
Source organism: Candidatus Acidiferrales bacterium (assembly GCA_963741165.1). Lineage (GTDB taxonomy): Bacteria > Acidobacteriota > Terriglobia > Acidiferrales > UBA7541 > Acidiferrum. The sequence continues at coordinate 1,047,375 of CAVUHB010000013.1, forward strand.
CCTTATAGACGTGAGCCTGCGCCGCTGGGGCATTGAAGAGGAACGTGAACAACATAACCGCGAAACGCGTGGATGATTCCTTTGATGTTTTCATTGCGCGCCGCCGAGGAGGATGAGAACCCGTTGGATCGCCCAAAACGCGCCGAGCGATCCGACGGTGTAGCCGGGAACCGCTTGCACCCATCGAGGCCAGCAGATTTGCAGTATGCGAAAAGCGCGTTCCAGCAAAAGAATTAGCAGTACAAACCCGAGCTGACCGATTTCCACGCCAACGTTGAAACTCAAAAGGGCGAGCGGCAATTCCGTACGTGGCAGACCGGCGCTGGTGAGGGCGCTGGCAAAGCCGAAGCCGTGAAGCAGTCCGAAAGCGAAAGCGACAACCCATGGATGACGAATGGTAAAGCTGGACTCGCCCCGCCAGACGCGAACAATTTCCGGCCCAAGGAAAAGAATGCTGAGGGCGATAGCGACGTTGAGGGGTACAACGGGAGCGTTGGCATAACCGAGAGTGGCAAGAGCCAGAGTAATGCTGTGTGCGACGGTGAAAGCGCTGACGGTCTTGATGAGCATCCAGCGGTCTTTGACGATCAGCAGAAGGCCGAGAAGAAAGAGGAGATGGTCCGCGCCGAGCGAGATGTGGCGAATTCCATGAACGATATAACCGCCCGCGACAGCCAGATGACTCTGCGGTGCAGCAATTTCAATATAGGGCTGCGAGGGATGAATAATGGTGGACCACGAGCGGCCATCGAGCAGTTCGATGCGCACGAGAACGTCGGTAATGGTTAGCTGCAGTCCGGGAAACTCGATGCGTTTGCCGGCCAATCCGTTCGGTCCGGCGTCAATCCAGTAACGCTCCACATGAGAGTCGATGAGTTCTTGTTCTTGCGGATCTTTTAGGTCCTTTTTGTTAGCGGGAAGTCTTAGTGCGACAGGAACGCGCATGCCGGCAAGGACTGGTGTGCGCCAGAGTACTTCGAACTGTCCGGATGAAGTTTCCTTGAGTTCGAGATAGCATGGGCGGGCTTCGTGAGCCGACACGACCGAAACGGCAAGCAGCAAACAAACTGCGAGCCAGAGGAAGCGGGCTCGGAACCAAGTCACAGCGGCCCCTCACCGGACGGAGTTGGAACTTGTTTCTTCGGAAGAGGAGCCGGCACTTGAGCGGCTTCTCTGTCGGAAGGGCCAGGTAATAGGACAGCGTACTTTGCGCGCATTTCCTTATACGCCTTTTTCCACGCAGTTGCTTTTTGCTCACCCAGCCACGCGATCTTCGCTTCGGATTCAATCTCTTCAAGGGACGGAATGCGGCCTGGGACAACGGTATCGACGAACACCAAGTGCCATCCGTATCCCGACTCAATCGGACCTTGCCATGAGCCAGGCTTTACTTTCTCAAGAGCAACGGCAAATTGTGGTCCGAATTCCTTGGCCAACGCTTCGGGAGTGCGGTCGCCATAATAGTCCTGAAACATGAACGGATCGGCGAGCGAAACTGCGAGCTTTGAGTCTTCGGGCTGGCCGGCGATCTTGTTTAGCGCCTCAGTAGCATTGTCCGGAGCGTTCTTTCCGCGCTTGTCGACGGAAAAGTAAAGATGACGAAAGCTGTAGCGGCTGGGCAGGGCGAACTTTGTGGTGTTCTTGTCGAACCATGCTTTAAGTTCTGCGGTGGATGGTTCGTGTGCGGCCGCGACGTCCTCGGCGAGGAACTGCATCTTCTGCGCCATGCGACGCTTCACTATTGTGTCGTCTTTATCGAGGCCCATGGCCAGACCTTCGCGATAGAGGACTTCCTCGCGGACCTTGTCTTCCACCATGGCTTGAAACTCTGAAGGAGTCGGCTGGCGATGCCACTGCGACTGGAAAATCACGTCCATCTGCCGGAGTTCATCAACGCTCAGAACTATCTGCCGCGAGGACTCGACTCCGCCGCGACCTCGATGCATGTAGGAGTAAAGACCGAACACTGCAAGCCCGATGAGCAGGAAGTGCACGAGCGGTTCGCGCAGCCAGCGCTTCAACAATGAAAAGAGAGAATCTTGCAATTCTGGGCGCAACAAAGCGTTTTGGCGATCCGAGGCTACTTCAGCAGAAACCTCATCCATTCAGAACAGCTCCTGGTGCTTCAGCCGGATTTACCGGCGGCGCCTCGGCTGAGTGTGGGCATTCTATCAGCGATTCTTTCTTGCTTCAGTCCCTACATCTTTTTCTTGAGCTCGCCCTCAACCTTCTGCATCAACTTGCTCCCCATCTCCTCGATCATTTTCCGTCGATTCTCTTCGCGGATCTCCTTAAACTTCTGCTGTTGCGCCGGATCCAGAAGTGGCGTGATCTTCACATCGACTGCACTGCTGATTTCCTTCAACTTCTCTACCTTCTGCACTGGAGTCAGAGAGGTGTTTTTCTTGAGCGCCGCCAATTGCGGCAGCTCCTGCTTCAGGAACGGAACAATCTGCTCTTTCTGTTGTTCCGTTAACCCCAATTCAATCGCGAAGTGGCTGATCATCGCCGTAAGCGGATTGGCTACGATTTGCGGTGTCGGAATAATCTCGTAGTTGGCATAGCCAAATTCGTTGCTGCGTGCTCCGTAGTAGCTGTCACCCAATTTGTAGATTGTGACCGCAATCGGATCCTGCGAAACCATGGTCACCACTTTGCCGTTTTCAATCCTATACGAAGAGGTCGTTCCCTGATAACCGTCGCGCAGCGGGTTACCCGTAAGGCTCGGAAGTGTGGCGCTCCTGCCAACATGCCAGACATTGCTCTGCCCTTCCGAAGTGTAGCTGACGCTGAACTGCTCACCGGTCACGTTATTCCGCACCCAGAAGGCTTTGCCCACAACCAGCGTCTTGAGTTGGGTGTCACCGAGCGCCGTTCCACCTTTCTGCTTCAGGTCGGCCACCGTCATCCCCGCAGGCGCATTCTTGCGTGCCTCAGTACTTGGCGTGTACCAGATCGGCGAAGTCCACGCGCGCTCCTGTCCAGTGAGTGGGACTACGTCGGACGGTGGAATCCCGGCCTTCACTGCCTGGATGAGAGTCCAGCGCGGTGTAGGGATTTCCAGCACGCGTGAGTAGTAGAATGCATGCAGACTGGCATCGAATTCAGGATCGGTCCAGACTGTCTTGAGTTCCACCGAACCAACTGTGTTGGTGTAGGTTGCTTTCTCCAGGTCCACGGTGCTCTGGATGGCAGGAACCCTTCCTGTCCACTTATCGGCCTTGCGATCGCCAGACCAGACCACATCGAAAATCTTCTCGAAGCTCTGGCCGTTCTTCGTCCACCCCTTGATGATCTGGATGCGGTCAAGATTGCCGGAAGTCGGGTCTTTCACCGCCCACACCACAAACGTCGGAGCCGTGCCCTTTATCGGGGGCAGATCGGCGCCCATAGGCACGCCATTCGCATACGACTGATGCACCCATTCCTTTCCGTTTAAAAGGTCCTTGCTGTAGCTCCAGCCGCCGAAGAAGCGCACTTTGATATGCGGACCGCTGACACCGAAAGTTTCCTTGCGATACATGGCGTCCCAGAGCGAAGCGCGGGTATTTTCCTCGGCCCACACGCCGGTCAGTCCTCCCGGGTTTTCAAGTCGCGAATCTATGGTGTTTCCCAGCATCACCCCAGCTAAACGCCGTTCAACGGTTCCGTCTATCTCAGCATGTCCGCCAAAGAAATTGTCCTGACGATATGGGCTACCTGTGTTGTGAGAGTCGGAGCCCGCAGCCATTCCGAATTTGTAAGGGTTGTAGCCGCGAGTGTCTTGCATGGCAATGCCGTCTTTGTATGCCTGCCGGGCGAAGCTTCCTTGAATGTGATCAATGCGGCCGTTCTCTGGAGGAAGACCGAGTAAGCCACTGAACATCTCGTAGCTGGAATATTCGTCAGTGGGAGATAACAAGGGATGTGTTTCCGAGGCACCTTTGATCTGCTTGATTTCGACAAGCCGCTCGTTGCGGTCACGCGAAGACGCCCAAGCCGCGTCGATGGGCCTTCCAAAGCTGTCGAGATCCATAGGATACATCCAGCCGTCGCTCAGGTTGGCGTTATGCGAAATCGCCAGCAACTCGTTGCCCGCCCTGCGTTGGGTGTCCATCCACTTCCATAGATCTTCGGGATGGTTAGAATCCAAGGAACTGTACGGCATCTCCGGCAAATGGGCGCAGTCGCGGAAGAAAATGTTGCGATGCAGATTGTGGTTGTTCGGCATAGAGGTCCACTCGTAGGAACAGAACGCAGTGAACTTGCCTGGATGATTGTTCTCTTCGGCAATCTTTACGTTTTCTTTCCAGATAGTGCCCGCCACCTCTGGTGCCATAAACGCCTTGATCGGCGGCCTGCTGGTTAAAGACAGGAGATACAGGAAGACCTTCTGCTGTTCTGCTGCGTTATTGGGATCCTTCAAAATTAGAGGTTGTGCATCCGGGATCTTGCTGATCGCCGAGCCCGGGGTGTTGGCTTCCTTGGTTACGCCAACGTACTCAGAATGGTCGGTCACACCCATGAAGTCCATTGGCGTGTCGATGGTAATGTTGTAGCCCATGGGATGCTTGATAGTTTGGCCTTGAGCAAACTTGAGGGCGTCGTCGGGTCCGGTGAGGCGATTACCTATAACCCACGCGTCCACCGACCAACTGGTGTGGATGTGCTCCTCACCGAAGTACGCGTTGCGATCCGGGTTGCGCGGAGGCGCTGGCTCCGTATTCGACGTTCGAGCAGTCTGACCGGTCGATGCCGTTTGTGGGCTCTCCTCTTTTTTGCAAGAACTCAGAACGCCGATGCAGAGCAGGACTAACGCAAAAATCGCGGTTGCCGCAATCCTCGTCTTCATGATGCCTCCGTCTTTCTGGGGAACAGAATGGCACGTACACGATCCCGCGCGCGTGGAGCGCACGCGCGTTGTACCTCATAAACTCAACAATTTAGGAACTTCTGAGTTCGGAATGAGTCACCTCAAGTATCTTCATTTGAACATTAGGCGAGAGTATCCCTTATACCGCAGATATTCTCTGTGGCTTCGGACGTAGAAGGAATTGGCAAAAGTAACAGTGGGAATTGTGGGGTTCTCTTGTCTAAAGTGATTGATTAACAATCCCTCAGCGCCCGACTCATGGCTGTGATAAGAAGGCAGTGCAATGAAGAAGAAACTCCTGGGCTTGGCGGCGGTGAGCGAAGCAGCAACAGGACTGCTACTGCTCGTGTATCCTCCAATTGTAGTGAAACTGCTATGTGGCGCGGATATCATGGGTTCGGGAATTATCATGAGCCGGATCGCAGGTATTTGCCTGATCGCTCTGGGAATCGCTTGTTGGCCGGGCAACACGGCGCACCAGGCGCTCTACGGAATGTTTACGTATAGCACGCTCGCAATGATCTATCTCGCTTACGTCGGAGCCATCGGCGTGGTGGGAATTCTACTGTGGCCAGCCGTTGCCGTTCACGCAGTTCTGTCGATCCTTCTCGTTCGAGCGTGGCTCACTCCTGAGTAACGTTCTCACGCGCTTATCTGACAAATCGGTAATGGTACATCAGATGTCCGGCACACGACCAAGTTTTCGATGCCCACAAACAAGTGATTTTGGGCATCGAAAACTCGCAAAAATCGGATGCGTGGAATCAACAATTTGCCGACAGAGGAGCGGTGAGGTTTTTGGGCAAACTCTCTTCCCGTTGGCTGTCAAAGATCACGGTGTCCAATAATGAGTTTTAGCCGCTAAAACAGGGCACAACGAGAAGTTCGAACCCCATGAGCCAGGTTTTCGTCCGGTTATAGATATAAGGGAAGATGCAGAATGCTCGTTGCGGCGTTCATTGTTTTGTCCGCGGTTTCTGCGTTGTCTGCTGGGCCTCGTGAAGCAATGCCGATCAGACGGTTCTGAGAATCCAGAACCGGTCCTCCACTGTTTCCAGCGTTGATCAGGGCTTGGATTTCCGAAGCTCAATCGTTCGTCACTCAGGTGTGTAATACTAGTGACGAAGAACGGCTAACTGGATCGCCGGACACATTCCGTTGCTTGGGTCGTGTGTTAGCTCGATGCAAGCGTTGACAATTGGGAAGATCCCCCGCCTCCTCCCATCCGAGGAGATATACATGAAAAGCATTCACATCTTTCCACTGCGGGGAAACGCTGCGTTGGCGTGTGCGCTTGAAATCTTTGCGATCGCCGGTCTCGTACTCGGCTGCGGCACTGGCACCCCCTCCTCCCCGATGTCGGAGACTGGCACTGTTCTGCTTTCTATAAGTGATCCTCCAAGCTGCAGGAACCCAAACGGCAATTTTTCTCATGTCTACATCACCGTTCGATCGGTGCAGGCGCACATAGACGCCGGCGCAAATGACAGCAGCTCCGGTTGGCAGGAACTGGCTCCACAGCTCATCAACCAACCCATGCAGATCGATCTCTTTTCTATCTCGCAAACCAACTGTGTACTGGCGCAGCTTGGGTCTGCCGACCTTCCCGTTGGCAGTTATCAACAGATCCGTCTCCTACTGCTCTCAAACTCACCCAGTGCAGGGGCTGCGACGCCTGCTGTGAATGCATGCGCGGGTAACGGCTACAATTGCGTGATTCTGGACGATACATCCATTCACGAGCTTCAGTTGAGTAGCCAGGACAATACCGGGCTGAAGATTCCTCCGGGTCAAATCGTAGGTGGCCCAATTCAAGTATCCCAAGGTCAGAGTGTGGATCTGAATATCGACTTTAATGGCTGCGCGTCCATCGTTCATCAGGGTAATGGCAAGTATCGACTCAAGCCAACGCTGACGGCGGGGCAAGTGAGCCCCAACAACTCTGGGATTTCCGGACAGATTATAGACTCCACTGCTAAAATCCCGATCGTCGGAAACGTGCTGGTCGCCGTCGAACAAACCGACGGCACTGGCGTGAATCGCATCGTTATGGAGACCGCGGCCGACGCTAGCGGGAATTTCCGATTCTGTCCGCTGCCGCCGGGGCCCTTTGATATCGTGGCAGTGGCCGTAGGGCCAAACAATCTTCCTTACAATGCGACTGCGGTGATAAACGTTCCCAATGGAACCAATCTCGGCACTATCCCACTCCAGGCAGAAACAGGTGTGAACTCTCCCGCCATTCTGCAGGGATTTGTAACCTCGAGCGGAGCCGCGGCCGCTGCTTTGGCAGACGTCAGTTTGTCGGCATTGCAACCCATAATGCTGCCAACTATTACCCGGCAACTGAACATTCCTTTAGAAGCAATTCAGTCCAGCGCTACGACTCCCGCAGTAGTTTCGACTGGGCTCATATCGGTGGAGACAAACACTGATTGCCCGGCGGGGAGCCCGGCTGTATCCAATTGTGCACAGTACACTCTTGTGGTTCCCGGGAGTAATCCAATGGTTGGTGTGTTCTCCGCTTCTGGATTCAGTTACGCTGTTCCGGCTGGCGGCGATGTGCTCTTCACGGTAGATGCCAGAGCCTCCATTCCGCAGAGTGGCGGCATTCCAGACTGTATTCCCTCAGAGTTGATGACTTCAAAGGACTCGAACGGGCAGCCGCTTCGAGTTACGGCTGGCTCAGCCACAGGTGTTTTGCGCATTGATTTTATGGGTTGTTCCTGATGTCACAGTTATAGCCAGCCAGGCAATCCGTGCCGAAACACTCCACGCCGAAAAAACTTGAGGCGGGAGCAAAAGCGGAGAAATGCGGCCCGAAGATAATCATGGATGGGCGGGTTTTTGTTCTCAGTCAAGCCAACCCGGGCCGTTGCTGATTGAGGTATCTTCGAGGTCCCTGTCTCGTTTAATCCCGCTCCATGATGTTTTCGAGGCACCGTGACCCTGACGCCGCTGCTATTATTCTCAGTACTTTCACTGGTTAGCGCGCTAGACCCACTTGTATTCAATGGCACCTTGAACTATGATCCCGAAACTTTCCCCGATTCTTAACTGCACATTTGTGTGACCGTTCGGTCCCGGATTGCCGAATATCTTTTGACTGCTGGGAGAAGTTCTCATGATGGGTTTCACACTCAGAACGGGACCTTCACACTGTACGGCGGCAAGCATGTCCGCACAGACCGGCCATGGAGCAAATCAATGCGCGTTGTAACCATCTTATTGGCTGCCTTGTTTCTCCTTTTGTCGTTCAGCTGCACCGCCGCAGCACAACAGAAGCCGGCAACGTGCGCGGACTGGTTCGCGGTGCAGAGCTGGAGCGGCACGTACACATATACCGGCTCGGGAAGTTCCGCACTGTCGAATGGCGACGCAGCGTCGTTTTCGGAGAACGTGAGGATTGACTTCACGATGGCGAAAGGCAGTTCACCTTGCGACGTGAATGGGAGCTTTGGCAGTGGTGGAGCCATTTGGGGCTGGGATGCGCAGGGGGTCCAGGCGACGTATCATGTCAGCGCGCATGATGTTTTTCAAAGCCAGCAACGAGATCAAAACGGAAATCCGTGCACGGTTACCACCAACTTTGACACCGACAATGGCACGGCAAATTTCACCGACGCGCAAATCAACATGAATTTCAACAGCGCCACGGCGGGCACTTTCAGTATCTCCGCCGCGCAAACCGTGGATAATGTGCCGGAAAACTTTTCCGGGTGCGGGCATTCGAGTACGTCTACGGGTTCCGTGACCTGGGGGCCGCCGGGGTTCCCCCCAACGAACATTGCGTTGCCGAGCGTGATCGGTCCACTCGTGGGGAGCACGACTATTTCGGGCGCCGGATTCTTTGGGGCACAGGGGACCTGGACGGTGACGTGGAACCTGATACCGCATATCAACTGGGACGTATTGCTGATCACGTCGCCGGATTATGCCGCCTGGAGGCCACAGGCGGGGCGCAGCGAGAAGGATGTTTCAGCGGGCGTGCTGGGCGTTAACGTGTACATCGCGGATAAAGACACCGGACAGTCGGCAACAAATATCTCGGTGGACGGATGGACGGTGGAGCTGAAGAACGTGTCGCACGAGCCGGGTGTAGCGCTGAATTGGCCCGCAAAAGTAAACCTGGCATTTCCCGCGCCTGCGGATCTCGATTTCAAGGATTTGAACGACGCGATATTTCCAAACGTAAAAGTTTCGGCGGACGGATTGACTTTGCAGGCGACGCCGGATCCCGGAACCGACAATCAGCTGGCGTTTTTCATGAACTCGCGCGACTGGGGGGCATGGGGAACGCTGAACATCACCACGACGATTGCCGGACAAACCATCAAGGCACACTTTGCGGGTGATACGACAACAGACATTCTGCTGCCCAAGCGCCAGCCAGGATCGTTGATCGCCGATAACTGGAAAATCGACCAGGGCCTTCCGTTGGATGCACCGGATCTGGACGACTCGGAAAACGATCCTGTGGGAGATGGAAGTACGGGAGACGGCCTGACTTTGTACGAAGAATATCGCGGCTTCTACATGGGCTGTTCACGAAGCAATGGGTATCCCGTCCCGGAGAGCAGCAATCCTGGCGCGGCGTGCAAGCATGTGCAGGGCGATGCGAAGAGAAAAGATTTGTTCGTGGCGAGCGACCTCTCCGCCGAGGAGAGCCTGGGCATCAAGAAATTCGAGCAAGAGACGAAGTTAAATGTCCACTACAAAGGGCTGTCAAAGGACGAGATCGGTACGGACCACCTGATCAATTTCAATTTCGGTGCCGGGCCACATCTGCAGAATGGCGTGACGTTGGGGCAGCATGCCTTGTACGTTCGTTGGGACGCGGGGCGAGGCACATCTTCGGCGGTAGGTGGTCCCGGACTGCCGAGGCAAATCGACACGGTATTCCTCGCGGGTGGTGACGACAATCTGAAGAATACAGCGCCCGGCAATGACGACGGAAACAATTACTTCACAGCGACGGTTGCTCATGAGCTCTCGCACGGCGTAAATGTTTGGCATCATGGCGAGAATGGCTCGCGAACGGTCTTCTGGTATGCCGATGACGCAGGGCAGATCTGGGAAACAACTTTCGTTAGCGCCTTGCAGCATCCCGTGACAGGAACCGGAGTGCCCATTCAAGTACTCAACGAAAACGAAGACCCGCGTACCGTGACGCAATCCGGGGCATGGCAAGTGGGCCTGCTTTCCCCATGCGCGGCCATGGACAATACTTGCCCACCTTCGGACAGCGGCCGCTCGCTGACTCTGGGTAATCGCGTTTGCGGGGTCACTGTGGAGCTTCACAACCAGTACGGCGGCGATCAGGATTGCTACATGCGTTACGACGCCGCGGAAGCTTACATTCCGAGCGGTTTCCCAAACGTGAGGTACCTGGTCGATGAAACGACGGGTCAGCATTTGACAGATACGGCGGACGGAACGGGAGTGAATGATCCGAGTCATTCGACGGGGTTGGGACCGCTTTCACGCTACGGCGACGCGGATACTGCCCACCAACGAGGCAAGTGCCTGAGCCAGGTCGATGTAAATGATCTCACGAACCCGCCGTCTCGCGGGGCCCCGAGTTCTTGTGGGGCGAACTAAGGAAAGGAGCCGCAACTCATGGGCCTCGTAAGAAATAATTCATTCGCGTTTGCTCTTCTTGCCGGTTGGCTTGCTTGTGCCTGCGGATCCTTGACTTGCGCCCAGACCACGTCGCCGGGAATCGCACCGGAGATCAGTGTCACAGTGAATCAGTCACCGGAAGCACAGGTTTTGCAAGGGGAATCGATGCTGATCACGGCGGTGCTTTCGAATCCGGGGATTTTCAGCACCAATGTCACCGTGTTGCAAATCAATCCCCAAAACGGGAGCTGGGCAAACACCGTGAAACTCACCGTAGCGGACAACACGGGCACGGCGGTCACTTTTCCTGCACAACTGGTCAGCGCTCCCCCGGGAGCACTCGCGCTTGATGGGCATCAGACTGGAGTGCTCAAGTGGGTCGTGAGTTCGGCGGATTCCAACACGATCGCCGCCGGGACCTATCGGGTATTCGTTGCTATTGATACGACTGCTTTGGCAGGAACAACAGGATGGAATGGTACGTCAACCAGCGATGTGGCCGTGGTGCAGGTGAATGCCACCAATACGCCGACGCAAGCACAAACGGAACAAAAGCTGTTTTCCGAGGCCGTTGCGGAACACCTTTTGGGAAACGATACCCAAGCCATCACCGCTTTGGACCAGTTGCTTTCGCAGAATCCGCAATCGATCCGAGCCCTGGAACTGAAGGGGGCCGTGCTGACAAGCATGGGACAGCTACAAGCTGCATTGGACGCCACGCAACAGGCATTGGATAATGTGTACGCGCAGGATCCAAATCCCCAGGAGCCGCCGACGCTTCTTTTGCGATTGGCATCGAGCCTGCGGGATCAGATCTTCATCAGCACCAGCTCACCGCCGGTGGCCACCACGACCACCGCGACATCTGCGAACATCACCTTCAGTCCCGCCGACCAGTCAATCAGCCTGAGTGCCGCGATTTCGAGTACCAGGGGCACCGTAACTGGCGGCACCATCATGTTCACGGTGGTAGGTGTCGGCAATTCCGTGACATCCGTGCCACTGACACAAGGTAGTGCAAGCGTCCCGTTTACGGTGCCCGCCGGTACACATGCGGGAACCTACGAGTTGCAAGCATCCTATAGCGGCACCTCGGTCTATTTACAGAGTAGCGATTCCACACAGTTGCTTACCGTTCATAAGGCTACCCCGAAGATCACTTGGAATAATCCTCCTGCTGCTCCTGCGGGTACCGCTCTCGGCGCTACTCAACTCAATGCCACCGCCGACGTCCCCGGTACTTTCGCCTACACTCCGCCGACGGGAACGATCATGTCGAGCGGTACTTCACAAATGTTGAACGTCACCTTCACACCCACTGATTCCACCGACTACAACTCTGTTAGCGCCGCCGTTCCCCTGACTGTAATTGCCGGTTCCTTCGGCGGTTCGGTCTCTCCTTCCAACGCAAGCATAAAGGTTGGCGGCACGCAATCTTTCAGCGTCACCATCAACTCCACCAACTTCGTCGGTCCGGTATCACTAGCTTGTCAGAATCCTCCCGCGGGCATTGCCTGCAATTTTTCCACGAACCAGGTGACCCTCACGGACAATGGTAGTTCGACTAGCATGCTCACCATCTCCGTGAGTGCCAAACCCAAATCCGGCAGACTCACTCCGCTAAACAGACCGTGGAACACCCCACTTTCCCAAAGGTACCGGGCAACTTGGCAATGGGCACCTCTGATGCTCCTCGTTCTCCTTCTGGCGCTGAACGGCTTCCGCCGTCTCTCCGTCTTCGCTAGACCTTCTCGCCAATTTTCTCTTTTTTCTGGCCTGTTCATTCTCCTTCTAATAACTCTCACCCTGAACTCCTGCACCAGCGCAAGTGTCGTGGGTCCCGGGTCCGGGGGCGGAGGAGGCAGCCTCTCTGCAGCGACAGTACACGTCGTTATTCAAGGTTCTTCCGGCAACACCACCGTCAACTTGGGCACCCTCACTATCACCGTGCCCTAGCACGAATGAAAACCGCTGCTAGCGGAAACACAAACTGCCCGGACCCTGTGCCCGGCAACCGAGCACAGTGTGCGACAGGTCAGAACAGATCCTGCTCAATCAAGTGGGCTGCGAAGCAAGAAAACGTCCAGCCGTCGGAGACCGACGCGACCCTGTTCATACTACCGACTCCGTTTACTTTGGCCGCGCCCATCATCACACTGGACGGCGACTGTTCCACCCATGCGGAAACGGTTGCAATCAAAGACCACAAAAAGCGATTTATCACCAACCATGCGGGCGACACTTCGGGCAGGTCACGCCCCGTCGGCAAACCGGCTGGCGTGTTCTCCCTCTACTAGGCGAGCCTGCTAAGAACTGACCGAGTCAGGTCTTACAGTTTGACTTGCCCTGATTCTGGGGGCCGCTTTGGGAATTCTCAGAATCATCAACCCTGCGATGAGCACCGCCGCCATGACAAACCTCAGTCCCAAAGAGAATGACGCTCCAGTGCGGGTATATACGTAGCCGAAGATGTAAGGACCGGCAAATCCCGCTATGCTGCCGACCGAGTTAATTAGTCCCACCGCCGTGGCTGCTTCTGCCTGGCTCAAAATCTCCGTGGGGATCGCCCAGAAGGTGGAGAGATAGGCTGTCAGAACGCCCGCGACCGTGAACCAACCAATGGTGAGCACAACCGAGTGGCCCGGAAAGGAGAGGAAGAAATAGGCGATCCCGGCAACGAACAGCGGCATTGCAGCATGCCACCGTCGCTCCGCCTGCTTGTCGGAGTGCCAGCCATTGACCTGCATAGCTAGGAAAGCGGCCAGGAACGGTAATGCGCCCACCATCCCAACGCGCATATCGGTAAAGCCCGTCAGTCGCTTCAGCATGGTGGGAAACCAGAAGACGAAAGTGTACTGGCCGATGTAGGCGAGGAAGGTGAGTGCGGCCATCCACACAATCGTCGGCGATCGCATGGCCTGCCACACCGTGATGGCGACAGTGCAAGGCGGTGTCTCCACTTTAAGTTTCTGTTCGAGCCATTTCCGCTGCTCGGCGTTGAGCCATGCAGCTTCCCTTGGCCAATCGGTCAGAAAGAAGAATGCAGCTACTCCCAGCAGAATCGCCGGGGCTCCCTCGACGACAAACAACCAGCGCCATCCCGGGAACCCCAGCCAGCCGCGGCCCAGAATCCAGCCCGCCAGCGGTGATCCCAGCACTGCTGACAGCGGAATGGCGCCCATGAAGTTGCTGGTGGCCTTGGCGCGGTCTTCGAAAATAAACCAGTGGCTTAAATAGACGATGACTCCGGGGAAGAAACCCGCCTCCGCTGCGCCCAGCACGAAACGCGCCAGGTAGAGTTGCGAGGGAGTATGCACCAGCGCGGTCAGCACGGTGAGGGTGCCCCAGGCAATCATGGTGGACGATATCATGCGGCGGGCGCTCCAGCGCTCTACCAGCAGCGCGCCCGGAATCTGTAATGCCAGGTAGCTGATGAAGAAGATCCCCGCGCCCAGGCCAAAGACGTGGTCGCTGAACCCCAGATCGCGCGACATGCCCATCGCCGCGTATGCCAAGTTTGTACGGTCTACGTAATTAATGATGTACAGAATGAACAGAAAGGGCAGCAGCCGCAAGCCGACGATGCGGCGAGTGTGTTCGCCGATTTGTGTCGCGTTGGGCGTCATCACCGTGGAGGCAGCTATTGCCTCTCAACACTCCTCGCTCAGTCCTGAAGGGGCGGGGAAGTATATATCGGAATACGTCTTTAGGCGCCTGACAATTTGCACCAAGCCGAGCAGTGGCGGGTAGCTTCGCTTACCAGGCCATAGCGCTCGCTCCACGGAACGACTGGCTTCGGATTCTGGGTGGCCAAAACGGAAGTTATTCTGGTCCAAGTCCGGATATGGGAAGTGAAGTCTCTGAGAAGCTCGCTTGAGTTCGCATCTCCTTGAACGTCGGTTGGATAGTTTCCGGATGCCAACAATCGAGACAAACCCCTGTGTGGTCAGCACCGTTGGCATTGTTTTCATCCAAGCCCAGACATGTAGGGTGTAGAATCCCCACCCACTACGCCCACTCGATGCCGTGGAGCTGAGGCGGACCCATCAAACTTGCCTGTGCCCTCGGGTTTTTGATCCGCGCACGCTGCGTTTTCTCCATCGCCTGGGCATGCAAAATTTAGACCCTTAGCGAGCCACGGAACCCCCTGGCGGCATAGTAAGATTCTGCACCGTTGTGATACACGAAGACATGTGTCGTAGCGGCGATCAGCAAAAGAGGGCGCCGCCGAGTTTTCTGATATCAGAAGGTGTTTTCACCCAGCTCGACGTTTTCGTATCGAAATTTCCAAGTTTCTGCAACTCTCGATATTGTTCTTCCGTTAAAAGCTCAATGCCCATGGCAGCTGCCATATCAATAGCGTTATCTTTCTGGTTTATGTTCTTTCCTTGACTCCAGCGCTTCACGGTCGTAACAAACACTTCTGCGGCCTTTAGGACTTTCCGCTGAACAATCATAAAAAATGTATTCGCCCGTCTTTTTATCATGACCAACAACATCCGGTTCACCGCCAGTTCTTTCCATTTCATTGAGTGACCACAGTTTTTCAGCATTAGCTTCCAGCTTTGCTTGTACTTTAGCCCATTCAAGACCTTTATGGCGGTTCATGTTTTTCTCAAAACGGGCTTTCAATGCTCTGAGTAGTTCTTCACGTTGTTCTGGTGACAACTCCTTTTTATTGCTATTGATGTTCCGCGCTCTTGTTGCTCTCATAGTCGTCGCTTTCCGCGTTTCTTAGCAGTTACTCTACTGCGCTCCGCCACATGCGTTTGTTTTCGGCTTGTCTTTGCGTTCTTATCCGTTCGCAGTGTCCACGCCGCTCGGAGTGCCCCGTCAATACATCCTCGCTTCGCCGCCAGCCGAATATGCATTTGTCCCACCTTGCCCCAGCCGCCAGGAATCGGCAGGAAAAACTCGGGCGCCCCCTCCAAAATCGCCGCCTGCTGCTCCAGCGTAAGCATCCGATTCCCGTGGCCCACTGGTTGCGAGGCCAGCGAAGCAAATTTCCTGCCTCCTATGCGAAAGGCCGGCAATCCTGCGCGGGAGTATTCTTCCACGCCCTCCAGGCTCAGTGCAATCCTGCGAAAATCTGCCGCTGTCATCGGGTGACTCCCGTACGTCAAGGAGTATCGGACCATCACGAAACCTGTGGCAAGCGGTATAGATGATCAGCGGTACCCGCGAAAACACGCTTGCACTTGCCTGCATTCAGTTCGGCCTCCCTGCTGTTCGTGGCGGTGGCACGGACCTCCTGCCAAGCGGCTCGCCAGTGGTAGAGCGGCGCAGGCGACAGGTAGATCTGCCCCTCGCGGATCCGCCAGAGCTTCGACAGGGCGGTTCCGATCGGCGCCATTTGCCTCGGCGGCTGGTCGGGCAGAGGACGCGAGCGCCCCCTTCGGCTTGCCCGTCGTGCCCGAGGAATAGAGCATCGCCCCGCCGAGCGACTCGTCGGCGATCGGCGTCGGTGGAAAGCGCGAGGCCGCCTCGTCGAGGTTGAGCACGCGATCTCCATGCCCGGGCCCATCGACGATCAGGCAGAGCTCGACATTGGGGCAGTCGGCCATGGCTGCGAGCGCGGTTTCGCGCTTCGCCTCCGACGTGATGAGCACCCTGGATAGGCTGTTGTTGACGATATAGGCGAGTTCGCCGGCCGTCAGGAAGGAATTGACGGCGGTGAAATAGAGCCCGAAGCGCTCGCCCGCCGCGCAGCAATCGAAGAAGCGGGGATGGTTCTCCATGAAGATCGCATGGTGATCGAAGCGCCTGAGGCCGGCGAAGCGCAGAAGGTGAGCGAGCCGGTTGCTGCGCGCCTCGAGCAGTCGGTAGGTGACGGTCTCGCCCGACGCGGCCATGATGACAGCCGGCTGATCGGCGCGCGCGACCGAATGCAGGCCTGGATACATCCGCTCCCTCCCGCTTTGGAGGCGAGGTTCCGTTCCTCGCTCTTCGCCCGGGTCAGTCGGGCGAAGTCCAAAGTGCGACAGGAACAGCGTTCTGTCGAGTGGGACTGTGAGCGGCGCGTTACGTCGAGGGAGCGCGATCTTCAGTATCGGGCGCGGAGAGCGGCCGGGCCTTCGCCGATGCAGCGAACGCCTAGCGCCCTCAACCGGGCGTCGCTTTCCGGCGAAGGGTCGCGGTTCCCGGTCAGATTGGCCCTGACCGTCGCCATGTCGCCGCAGGCCGCGTAGGCAGCGTCGGCGCCAGGCTGTACGGCAGCCGGCCGGAGGAGCCGGCGCGAAGGGCAGCCCTGGCGCCAGGCCGTGAGGCTGGGACGGCGAGGTCGCTGCGCATCCGGAAAGCAAACCCGCCAAAATCGCCGGGAGGAGGGTCGCCCGTTTCGTCAAGGCAAAAATATCGCGCACGGTGCTCTCCCGTCGCTTCGCCAGCCGGCCGTTCTCGAATCGCTTCGGTCGGGACCCCAGGCGCCCGCGACTCGACCCGCCGGAGCTTGACCGAGCCTTGCCTTATCCCTGTCGCCCGCTCCGGCAGGGAAATTGCGCCGCCTTGACCCTGACGGGCGCGAAGGCGGACGATGCGGATGGGCGAGACTCGGATGCGGGCGATGCGGCGATGGAACGGCTGGGGCGAGGAGACGATCGAGGCGCGCTTTCCCGACGCGGGCCGGGATTTCCTTCGTGAACGCATCGGCGAGACGGCGGCGCCGAAGGATGCGGCCCTCGCCGACGTCCTCGCGGAATCGCCCTTCCCGGCTGCCGGACCACCGCCTGGTCAGCCGGGACGCTAAGTCGCGTCTGCGCGCCAGCGTCGGCCAGAGCCTCGAGGACTGGCTGCGCCTTCGCTTCGGTCGCGTCGGGCCGATCGTCGACGGCGTCGCCTTTCCCGAAACCGAGGACGAGGTCGGGGAGACGCTCGACTGGGCCAGCGCGACCGGCGCAATCGCCATTCCGGTCGGCGGCGCGACGAGCGTCGTCGGCCACCTGACGCCCGGGCGCGGCGAGCGCCCATCACTCGCCATCGTGATGACGCGGCTTCGGCGGCTCATCAGGCTCGATCCGCTGTCGCAGCTTGCAACCTTCGAGGCCGGGGTGGCGGGCCCTGACCTCGAAGCGCAGTTGCGCGCCAAAGACTTCATGCTCGGCCACTATCCGCAAAGCTTCGACTACTCGACCCTCGGCGGCTGGATCGCAACGCGCTCGTCCGGCCAGCAATCGGCGCGCTATGGCCGGATCGAGGGGCTGTTCGCCGGCGGGCGGATCGAGACGCCGACCGGCGCTCTCGAAATCCCGACTGTCCCCGCCTCCGCCGCCGGCCCGGACCTGCGCCAATGGGTTCTGGGGTCGGAAGGCCGGGATCGGAATCATCACCCGCGCGACGGTGCGGGTCGCGCCCTCTGCCGGAGCGGGAGACGTTCCTCGGCTTTTTCCTGCCCGGCTGGGAGGCGGGCGAGGCGGCGACGCGGGAATTGGCCCAGGCGAGGATCGGTCTGTCGATGACGCGCCTCGCCAACGCGACCGAGACCCTGGCAACCCTGCGGCTCGCGGGCGGCGGACGCGCGGTCGACTGGTTCGAACGCTACCTTTCCCTGCGCGGCTGCCGCCACGACAAGGTCCTTCTCCTGACCGGGCTCACCGGAAGCTCCGCGCAGGTCGAGGCCATGCAAAGTCAGGCGGCCGCCGTGCTGCGCCGCCATCACGCGGTTTCGACCGGATCGCTGCTTGGCAGGAAATGGCGCGCGAGCCGCTTCAGGAGCGCCTATCTCCGGAACGCCCTGTGGTCGGCAGGTTACGCGGTCGACACGATGGAGACGGCGGTCGACTGGCCGCGGGTGCGGGCGACGATGGAGGCGATCGAGACCGCCGGCCGCGACGCCATGGCGAGGTTCCGCGAGACATGCCACGCCCAGACCCATCTCTCTCACGTCTACCCGCAGGGTTCGAGCGTCTATTCGACCTTCGTGTTCCGGATCGGACCAGACTTCGACGCGAGCCTTGCGCGCTGGCGCGCGCTCAAAGCCGCGGTCAGCGAAGCGATCGTGCGCGAGGGTGGCACGATCTCCCACCAGCATGGGGTCGGCAAGGATCATTCCCGGTATTTGTCGGCTGAGAAGGGGGAACGCGGCGTCCGCGCGCTCGGCGCAATGGTCGAACATTTCGATCCGGCGGGCGTCCTCGATTCCGGCGATCTCCTGCCGGAGCAGTTGCAATGAACCGGTCCGACAGTCTCGGGCGGTTGCGGGATGGTCCGCCCGCCGCTCGACGCGCTGATTGTCGGCGGGGGCATAACCGGCGCGGGCGTCGCGCTCGAATTGGCGCGTGCGGGGCTGCGCGTCGGGCTCGTCGAGGCGCGCGACTACGCCAGCGGGACGTCCTCGCGCTCGTCGAAACTGGTGCACGGCGGCCTGCGCTATCTCGCCCAGGGCGACATCCGCCTGACGCGCAAACCGTTCGCGACCGCACCGAACTTTTGCGCGCCGCGCCTGGCCTGGTGAAGCCGCTCGGTTTCCTGCTGCCGGTGCGCGCGGGCGACAAGTACGGCCGTTTTGTCCTCGGCCTGGGAATTGCGGCCTACGACTTCTTCGCCGGCGGCCGCACCCGCCGCTGGCACGACGCGGAATCGCTGCTGGCGGACGCGCCCGTTCTGTCTCCGAAGGGATTGAAAGGGCGGCTGGTCCTATCTCGACGCCGAGACCGACGATGCGCGCCTGGTTTTGCGGGTCCTGGCGGAAGCGCGAACGCCGCGGCGCACGACCGTCAATCGCGTCGCGGCCGAGTCGCTTACGCTCGGAGCGAACGAAGTCGACGGCGCCCGCCTCCATGACGAAGTCGTGGGCGTGCCGTTCGATGTCAAGGCCCGCTGCGTGATCAATGCCGCCGGCGCATGGTCCGATCGCCTTCGCGCCGAAGTCGGGGGTGAACCCAAGCTGCGGCCATTGCGCGGCAGCCATCTCCTGTTCGAGGCCTGGCGCTTTCCGCTGGCGCAGGCCGTCGCTTTGTTCCATCCCGACGACCGCCGCCCCCTTTTCGCAGTTCCCTGGGAGGGATCGACCCTGATCGGCGCCGACGGATGTCGATTATCGCGACGATCTCGATCGCGAGCCCGGGATCACGCGGGCCGAGTTCGACTATATTCTGAAGGCGGCGCGATCGGAGTTTCCGAACCTGGAGCTTGCCGAGGCGGACGTCGTGTCAACCTGGTCGGGGGTGCGGCCCGTCATCGCGTCCGGCTCGAACGTCGATCCCTCGAAGGAGACGCGCGACAGCCTCATTCTCGAAGAAAAAGGGCTCATCACCGTCACCGGCGGCAAGCTGACGACCTTCCGCTCGACCGCGCTTGCCGCCCTGCGGCGCGCTGCCGATCGCCTTCCGGAATTGAACCGGGAGCATGCGGAGACGCCGCTCTTTTCTGCGCCGTCGGCCGCGACGATCGAGGC
>CAVUHB010000014.1:0-86429 GCA_963741165.1 Candidatus Acidiferrales bacterium
TTCGCCCCATCTCTGCCTTTTTTTTCCCTGTGCCACCGAGCAAATCCAGTGGGGCAGCGATCTCCTGTTCAAGGTTCACGGTAAAATGTTTGCCGTCACCCCACTAGAACCCGCACCCGTCTGGTTGTCCCTGAAAGTTACACCAGAGAATTTCGTCGAGCTTCTCGAGCGCCCCGGCATCCTACCTGCCCCTTATCTTGCCCCGGGCCTGCTGGATTGCCATCGAGTCGCCGACGATTCTGCCCACTCCCGAAGTTGCTGCGCTGCTGCGCGGTTCCTTGATCTAGTCGTTGCGAAGCTTCCTCGCAAACTTCGTGATTCCCTTGCCGATCACAAACCTGCTAGGCACGCATCGTTGAAAGCTGCGTCGAGGACAAAAGCAAAGTCAAAGCGCAAGTCGAAAAAGCTCGCGAAGATTGTTCGCAAAGCGATGCGCAAATAGTTTCTTTCTCCCCGTCGTACAGTGAAGCAATACTTTCCCGCATCTGGACTGTATCGTTCGAAACTTCTCCTTGCCGCGCGGGCTAAAGTCGGCAGGTGCCGGAAGTGGTTTGCCAATCGGTTGAGTTTTGCAGGGCAGTTCGCGACACAAATCTTCCACAACCCAAGGAGCACCTATGCGGTGAACTCCGCCATGCGGAGAAAGAGACCATTCATGGGCTCAACGACACGATTGGTGAAATCAGGAAGGCGGCCTCGTACATGGCAGCCACATCACATAGCATCCCTTGTCGATGCCAAGCCCGACTACCCTCGCCGTCTCCATCGTTCCATGGAATTGTTCGGTGACGAATACCGGGATCTTGCGCGCGAAGCAATACAATCCTGCTGCCCGAGGCCTGTCACAGCGCGCCTTCGATCCCATCGACGAGGCCAAACACAAACCTGTCGAAAGCGTTCAGTTCGTCGCAGCCTGCCCTAGCTTCCACGCTAAGCAAAAAGCGCCGTGGTAGCATCCGGTCACGGTGCTTTTTTTTACGCACAGAGATTTAAGCGTGCTTATAGATTCCGCAGTGATTGATTCGCTTATTGGAATTGCAGATTGTGGCCCCACTTCAATTCGGGAGAAGTACGTCCTAAGCCATCGCCTTTGATCCAGAGGGTCGCCGCAACGGCCGTGCTCCAGGCACAGGAAAAGTCATCTTCCACAAATTCACTTCGGGGTTGCTAAATTCCAGACCCACCAGATATTTTCCATCGCGCTCTTTTTTCACATTCACGACGTGGGTTTCCGCAGGCCGATTGGTGTTTTCATTGACCAACTGCACTACCTGGCCCAAGGCCAGTGTTTCGTCCAAAACCACCAGCGCTCCTTGCCGGTTCACTGAGCGAGTCACTCCCTTGTAGCAGAATTTGTCGCCCATATCATTTTGTCCACGCACAAGTACGGGCAATGCCAACGCCACTCGTAGCGTCCTTCGCCGCTCTCGATATCGAAAATGGAGTACGCCCATGGGGGCTTTCCTACGATTCGGATATTTCGGTCCGCATTCAACCGAGCTTCCTGAGAATCGAATTCCCAGCAGAGTCAGTCAAACTACGCGAGCCAGTATTACCAGCTCGAAGCAGTTGCCCTACCGACAGTTTGCCCTGGGCTTTGCGACAGGACAATAGCTGAGCCGTACCAAAATACTCTCTTATTTTCCAGTACGCTAGTACTTCCGCGAAGGTCCTGTCAATCTTGTGCGGTCCCCGCAAACGCTCAACCAGAAGTTCAGCTTCGGACCGGGGACTAGTCCTATACCCCGGAGAATGGTCTGAGTTCCGGTGAACAACGCGAACTTGGAAAAAGCCATTCCGCTTCCACCCCACAGCAACCGGAATTAGCTTGCTGACTTCGGTCTTTATCCAATTGAATTAATTGACCTTAGTAGAAAATTATCGGAAGGTATAGCTCCCCTTTCAATCTTCTGGAATTTCGGGCAGCAGCTCCACGATTTCTACCTTCCACGGCTCTTCCTCCAGATCCAGCATCGCCAGTGTCACGGGAAGCCGAAATCTCCTCGGTCCCGCACTGCCAGGATTCAGATAGAGCACGCCGTTACGTTCCCATTTCTCCGCCTGGTGCGTGTGCCCGCTGATCACCGCGTTGAATCCGCCGCCTTCGGGACTTAAACCCAGCTGGCGCAGATTGTGAACGACGTAAATGCTGGCGCCGTTGGCCTCTACCACGGCTGTTTCCGGCAATTCCTGTGCCCATGCCTCCCTGTCCACGTTGCCGCGCACGGCAAACAACGGCGCAATGCTCTTCAGTCGTGCCAGTATTCCCGGATCGCCGACATCCCCCGCGTGGATAATCAGGTCAACACCGTGTAAAGCCTTCTCGGCTTCGGACCGCAGCAACCCGTGCGTATCGGAAATTACCCCAATTCGCATCCTCGCCGCGGCCTCCTGTTTCTCACCGGCTATGATAACCGTCCCCGTTCAATCCTTCCCCAGATATTCTCCCGGCACGTCATCTTCCGGAACTTCGTGGGTCCGAACCTCGCCTTCATCCGCGTCAGGAGCATTTTCTACGCCTTCCAGAACTTCCGCTTCGAAGGATTGCCCTTCTTCCAGCAACTCTTTCACGCTTTCCGAGTCCATCTCCGCAAGCCCAGACAATCCCTGGGTATCTCCGGATTGCCCGCCGGTTCGCGCGCCCAACCCCGTGTTTTCAATCGTCAATTCGCCCACCCGATCCGCTTTGCCGCGAACCTTGTGCTTTGGAGCCTTGTTCACCGGAGCGTTTGTCAGTCTCGTTTTCTTGACTGCCACCGGTTTCATCACGGCCTTTTTCTCCGACCGCTTGAGGCTCGTCTTGGCACTTTTCTTCGCCTTTTTCTTCGGCGCCGCGCGCTTTACGGCTCTCCTCATGCGCATCGTCGGCTTCTGCTTCCTACCTGTCTTCGTGCTCTTCTTTTTGGTAGCCATTTTTTATGCCCATCCTCGACGCCGAGTGTACCACTGGCTCGGGCTGATTGCTTCAACACGCATCACAGTGGGAATTTTCCGCCTCGATAACTATAATGTTCACAGATTCATCCTACATTCAGTGCCACAGCAGCTCCCGTTGGCTGTCAGCTCTTTGGAGGATCCGCACGCCATGAATAAAGAACAGTTGCGTGCCCGAGTGGAGGAAGTTGGCATCATACCCGTTATCCGCACTTCCTCAGCGGAGGACGCACGCTTTGCAGTGGAAGAAATTTCTCACGGTGGCATTCCTGTTATCGAAGTGACCATGACAGTTCCCGGGCGCCATTGACGTCATTCGGGACGTCGTCGAAGCATGTTCCCGATGTCATCCTCGGTGCCGGAACCGTTCTCGACGTCCTAACGGCGCGACTCTGCATTGATGCCGGCGCACAATTCATCGGCTGCCCGCGCTCGACCTCCTAACCGTGGATTTCATCGCGAAAAATGCCAAACGTGATTATGATGGCCGGGGCGCTAACCCCCACGGAGGTTCTCAGCGGGCTGGAAGGCCGGAGTCCGACTTGGTCAAGCTCTTTCCCTGTTCCTTGTCGGCGCGGACAGTTACATTCGCGCGCTTCGCGCCCCTTCCCGCGACATTCCCCTGATCGCGGGTGGTGGTATCAATCAGCAGAACGCCGCTCATTATATGCTCGCGGGGCCTCTGCGCTCAGCGTCGGCAAAGAGCTCATTCCCCGCGAATCCATGCTTCTCCACAAACCCGATCGCATCCGCGAACTTACCACGCCGCTTTGCGAGCATCGTTCGCACCTCCCGCGCCCGCCTGGCCGAAGCCCAGGCCCAGGCCATCTCCTCTGTTTTGTAGGTGTGCTGATTTTGACTTTTCTTTCTGCTGCCCCAAACGTCAATTTCACATGCAGAGATTTTTCTCGGAAGTTTTATGCTTCGTGCGCTGACTGATCAATTGTCATCCTGGGCGAAGTACGGGAACTCGATTCATGGTCGTTGACACATCGCACGACAACCCTAACTCACTCCCGACCTAAAACTCCAAATGCAACCTCACCGTGGGCACGATGACCGGCCCGCGATCCTTGTTGTATCCCGGATTCACCGCATACTGTATTCCCACCGCCGGAAAAATTCCCCGCCACAAGTGCACGGTATAATAACTCTCCAGAATATTTTCCCGGCCATACTTCAACCGGCCGTCACCCAGCAGAAATCCGTTACCTCCATAGGCCAAATATCGCTGGTGCCCATGGCTGATCCCGTTGCTTACGAAAACTAAACCCACGCGATCGTAACGGCGCCGCCACCGCGACCCGTTGCCGCCTAAACCGACCTGCCACGTCTGATCGACTTCCGTATACGCGAACGATTCGTGTTGGCCCTCGTTCCATCCCCACCGCGCGAAGAGCCCGAGCCAGTCGTTTAGTGGCTGCTCCAGATTTACTCCAAATCCATATTTGACGGTGGTCTGTAACGGATGTGCAGTAATGTCCGGCGTTGCCGTGGTTCCTGCCAGGTAGTTGTCGACGGCGAGGTTGTACATGCCCATGTTCGCGTGGTTCACATAGCTCAAGAAACGTAGTGTCCCTTCGTGCTTCCCCACCATGCGCTGCCGTAATTCCAATTCCACATTTTCGGCGCGCGCGCGGCCCATGTCCGCGTCGAGGTGTATGCCGTTTGCCACCTTCGGCATCAACGCTTCCGCAAATCGCAACGTCCAATTACGCTCGTGGTATTCGACCATTGCTCCGAATGTAAACCCGCGTGTATCCGCCGCGTAGTCATACGCTCCGTTGTTATCCACCGTCCAGTTCATGAATTGGAAATTCGTGTCCGTCCCGTAGGTATTCTGGTCAAAAAAATCCGGCATGCTGAATTTGCCTACGCGCAGCTCCAATCGTCGTTCCGGCAACTCTCGGAACAAACTGTAGGGACTTCGCGTATTTGCTACCTTTGCCTTCCCAAGCGGAATGATCTGGTGCCACATCAACCGCGCAATATACGGAGCTTTGCTCAACGAAGGATTTCTCACCACGTCCAAGTTGAACGCTCCGGCCATGCCAAGCGCTTCGCTAAGCCCGTGTCCTCCGGCTTCTTGCACGGCACACAGAATCTCGGCGGTATTCGTCGCCCTCCAACCAGTGAATAGTGTGAGCACTCGCGAGGTCGCGTCCTGCGCTTCCGGCGTAAGACTGTTCTGCCCTTGATACGGTGAATGGAACGTGGGGTGATATTGCGATATAAAATTAACCTGACCGGAAAGCCACCAACGGTCCCACTCCGCGTGGTGAAACATCGTGGTAGGCGAATTGTCGGTATCCCCGGCAGTTTCATTTTCCTGGTTCGACGCGCTAGCGTTTTCCCTCCCCTGCTGCGCGAGTTCCGTGCTCGCGAAGGTTGCGGCAAACAAGCACACGATCAGCAGCCTACCAGCGAGCCCCCTTCGCCCCTCAAGTTCACCGTTTGCCAGTCCCTGACCGCTCATACACAGTGCTTTGGTGCCGAACCAGTCAAATCGTTCGTCGCTTTTATATTAACTATGATTAATATAAAATAATAACTATACTTAATATTCTCGGGTTGTCAACAACCATCCCGCTTATTCCGCAGCGGCCCCACACGGGAACATGCCCTAGGATTCTCCTCTTTATCATTAGCGCCACGTTAAAGACGGAACATTTGAAGAGAGACGGAGAAGCTCAGGAAACATCAGAGACGTCGGGGGGCTCTCGCTAAGGATGCCTTCGTGCCTGATCTGCATGCATTTCTCGTTATGGTTGGTGCTGCACGATCTGCATTGCGTTCACGCGCGCGTGCTGTACAGTAAGTCCCCAGTGGAGATGCGGCCCCGTCACTCGCCCCGTCGCTCCCACTTTCCCGATCTCCGCATTGTTCGCGACAAGATCCCCAACCTTCACCTCCACCTCCGAAAGGTGCGCGTACAGCGTATAAATCCCGTATCCATGATCGATCACGACGGTATTCCCCGAATAATACAAATCCTCCGCCACCACCACTTTGCCACTTTGTGCCGCAAATACTGGCGTTCCCTTAGGTGCTGGAAAATCCACACCCGCATGCGGTGATCGTGCCTGTCCGTTTAGGATCCTTCGCCGCCCGAAATTTCCTCCCGTGCTCACATCTTTTAGCGGAAGGTGAAACGCCCCGTCCCACAATCGTTCCAGCGTCACCGTGTCAAAAATAGTGCGCATCCTCTTCTGTTCTTCCTCCGCGCGTTTCTGTTGCTCAGGATCCGGCTGGACAAACTGCTTTTCCACTTTCAATTGTTCTGTTGGAAATTTTGCGAGTCTGACCGTCACCACCGCGCTGCAAGAGACCGGATTCCCATCTTTGTCAGCCCAACCAATTTTCCACTCGTAATTTCCCGCCGGCTTCTCTAAGTCCACACCAATCAATCCATGCAGGGTCTTGTTCGATCCGCCTTCCGTCCACAACGCCATCGCCCGTCCGTTCCATTCCCCTCTGACTTCCTGCATCACCTTCGCCGCCGTGACTTCTGCAAGCAGCAAACTGCCTTGTACCGTAAACGCCGAATTCAACTTCATCGTCAGTCCACCGGGACACTTCTTGAACGCTTGCGCAAAAGAGTTCGTGGGCAGCAGGAATCCGGAGAGGGCCATCCCCACACCCGCGACCACGCTGAATCGGCTCACCATTTTTCTCATCGGTAGAATCCTATCGAGCACAGCACTACGTTTGACCATCACGGAGCTAAGTGACGACGGTCACATCGAGCCCGCCGCGTTTATCCCACAATTGTACCCGTTATGGTCAAACGATCATCTGGAGTGGTCTTGATCGTCACGCTGCTGGCTTGGTCCGTCAACCTCCCAGCGATAGTGTGTCCGGCCATGCACTCGCGGGCAGCAGTTATGGTGCAGGCAGGAGCTTCACCTGCCCCCAAACCTGAACCTTCCCCTTTGCGTCATAGCTGCTGCCCAGCACAGAAAGTCGCCAAAACCGAAGCCCAGCTGATCGATCGTAATTGCACCTTCCGCACGAGTCCCGATACCGGCTGCTGCTCTGTCTCCCCTAATCCCGTTCTGACTCCTCTGCCGCAGATCCTCACCAAGCCGATTCTTTCGAAATTTCTGTTCGCCTCCGCTTCCAATCCGCTCCCAGGATTAGTCAGCGTTCCAGAACCACTGTTCGTATCCAATTCTTCCCCCCCCACATCACCACACTTTCCAACGTCCGTTTTTCGTCTCTGAGACTCTCTCCCCGCTTCTGTCCTGTCCCAATTGTGTCAACGCGTAGGACGTGCTCCCTACACCCCGATCCACACACACGATTAAGGAGTTGTTATGAAAATTCGATGGATTGCTGTACTCCTGATGTTCGCTCTCGCCGCCTGGCTACCCCTCGCGGCGCAACAACCTTCTTCCGCTCCATCCTCTGCGCCTGCAACTTCTAGTTCGCCGAAGGCGGCAAAGACCGACGCCAAGTCCCTATGTGACTGCTGTGCCCACGATCCCGCCGCAACGGATCAGGCCAAGACTGAACAGCACGACCACCACGCCATGGATTGCTGCCATGGCAAATCCTCTGGTGAACAGCCGTGTTGCAATGGTAAGACTGCCGATGACAAAACCGCCATGGAATGCTGCAAGGGTCACGACACCAAACTGTGCGCCGCCAAAGATGGCAAATCCTGTTGTGAATCTAGGGATGGAAAATCTTGCTGCGGCAAAAATGCCACCGCCGGTAACACCAAAGCCAGCATGAATTGCTGTGCTTCCCCAGACGACGTTTGCTGCAAACACGCGGCGTAACTCCGCATCTGTGCCATTTTAACCCTTAAAAAAGGGCCCCGACCGTCCACCGGGGCCCCTTTGGTGTGCTCCTATTGCTTTGCCCCAATCCGTTCAATCTCGATCTACAATTTCAATCCGAGTACGCGTATCAATTTCTCTTGTACCTTCTGGAGCTCAAGTTCGCGCGCGTGCTCTTCCCTCGTTCGGTCGTTCAACGCGTCCTTCAAAAACACGAGATTGCGTCGCAGCTCCATCTGGCCGACCGCCAATCTTCGCAAGGATCGCAGTGCCTCTTTCTGTTCGGGGTCCAGTTCCCGGGGCTGCCGGTCGACAACGCAAAGCGTACCCAGCCCGAAACCATCTTCATCGATCAGCGGTGCACCCGCATAGAATCGTATGTTTGGCTCCCTTACCACCAGCGGATTATCCCGAAACCGAGGATCTTTCAGGGTATCGCCGACAATGAACAACTCTTCATTGCCTTGTTGTATGGCATAAGCGCATATCGACGCTTCGATCGGCGTTTCACGCACTTCGACACCAACCTTCGATTTGAACCATTGCCGGTGATCGTCGACCAGCGACAAGAATGCCATTGGAGTTTTGCAGACATAGGATGCCAACGTAACCAGATCGTCGAAACTTTGTTCCGGTTCGGTGTCCAAAATCGCGTAGCGATTCAGGGCCAGTACTCGGGCAGATTCTGTCTTTGCAGGCGCGTCCATATCCAGCTCCGAGCTCCAACCGCTCCCTGCGGCCGGGCAGGAAACGAATCATACTCCAGAGATAGGCAACTGCACAGTCTTTGCTGTTCTTGCTGCTTTACTTCGAAATGTGTACCTGCTGTCCCTATTGCATTACACTGTCAATCCGACGCCGGGAGGATTTCGATGCGCAAACCATCCATTACCGATTTTCTGCTCTTCAATCTGATATTTGTGATCACTGTAGCAGCCGGCCCTCAAAAAACATCCCCTATCCTGAACAGTCACGAGAATGAGCGCCGCAGCTTTGCCATCAATCTCCTCCGCGCACTCAACACTTCCGAATTTGATTACCAGAAAAAGCATGGTGTCTATGCAAATTGGGATGCGCTGCTCGCCGATGGCTACTTCGATCAATCCGGTACCAGGTACGCTTCGCCGGATTTTCCCACCGTTGCCCACGCCCTCTACGGCCGCGGCCCGGAAATTGTGCCGGGATGGAAGTTGCGACTTAACGTTTCCAACAACGGAAAGTCCTACGATGCCCTTCTTGAAGACGTTACCGATCCGAAGTGTGGCTATGCGGGAGTAACGGACGAGCGCGGCGTAATTCGGCAGAGCAGAGCGATCGACTGCCCCCTCTAAGCCGTTACCCGCTCGTTTTCTCTACCTGTGGAAAGTTCAGTCAGCGGAAGACGTGTTGTAGAACCGTGCTTCCGTTTCACGTAAGGGCAGTACGGTAAAGTATTTGTGCCGGCAGGGATCGCAGCGCAGCGCGGGCACCTGCAAGAACCTCCATATTCCACCCAGCGGGGTGTCAACAAATTCCGGGGAGATTCGCCGTAATTCCAGGTTTCCACACTGTGGACAGTGTGCGCGAAACAGGAAACTCAACGGCATCAATCGGGAGTGAAATCGTGCGTGGCAATCCTGACAGCGCCAGGGATACACGCCGAGCAGACTCATCACGTAATCCGCAATCGTCTGGCGACGGGACCGCCGTGCTCCTGGTTTCTTGCAGATGGGGCAGGTCATCTACGGTCGCTCGGGTTCTCCGTATTTTCGCAGCATCATAGGCCAATGGGAGCGCCGTGGCAAGAGGAACGAAGTACCGCTTTCCAGTACAATAGTTTTCCAGGAGCATAACGTGCCGAACTATACCGAAGATCATGCCCAAGCGGGTATTGACACAGAATTACCCGCCCTGGAGACTTGGCCCAACCAGTTCCCCGGCTATGTCATCACCACTCGATTCCCCGAATACTCCTCGGTCTGCCCCAAAACCGGCCTACCCGATTTTGGCGTCATCACCATTCAATACAAACCGCGCAAAGACTGCATCGAACTTAAATCCCTCAAGATGTACCTGCTTGCCTACCGCAATCTCGGCATCTTCTACGAAAATGCTGTCAACAAGATGCTCCGCGACGTCGTCAAAGCCACCAATCCAATCTGGTGTGTGGTGAAAGGCGAATTCACTCCTCGCGGCGGTTTGAACACTTCCATCTTCGCTCGTTGGCCCGAACGCTCTCCCTCAACCACGCCGTCACGTAGACAACGAGGCACGCATAGCTGACTTGCATTGGACTTGTTTGCAACTGCAGTGGATAATTTCAAGGTTATTGACCCTTGGCCATGACAATCTATTCTGAGGAGGGAGAATGAGTATTTCTCCAAATGTTCCGAATCCGCAGGAGTCCTATCATTACGAGAATCTCGGGACCCCCCGCTGGATTCCCGTTCTTTTCGCGCTTCTGTTTGTCGCTCTCGGTTTGTTGGCCTACGCCGGGCACTCCGTCCAGTCTCGTCTGGAACAGGAGCTCAGCAAGTCCGAAGATCAGAACAAGATACTCAGTGCACAACTCGAACAGGCCAACGCCCGCTTGGCGGATATCAAGGGCCAGGTCGAAGTCACTTCACAAAAGATCGGTATGACTCAGGCCGAAATCGCGGAAGCAAAGAGCCGCGCCGAAGCCATCCGAAAGAATCAGGTCGCTTCGGACGCCAAGTTGACCCAGCAGATCACCGAAGCTCAGAAGGAAAGCGAAGCTAAGATTGGCGCCGTCGCCACCGACGTTACCGGTGCGAAGAAAGATATCGAAGCTACCCGCACCGATCTCGAGGCCACTAAGTCTAAGCTCGACCGCGCCACTGGAGACATGGGCGTTATGAGCGGACTGATTGCCCGCAACAAAGACGACCTCGAAGAGTTGAAGCGCCGCGGCGATCGCAATTACTACGAATTCACGCTGCAGAAGTCCAAGACCGCCCAGCGCGTTGGCCCCGTCCAGATCAAATTGGACAAGACCGATCAGAAAAAAGCTAAATACACTATGACCGTTCTGGTTGACGACAAGTCCATCGAAAAAAAGGACAAGACTTCTGGCGAACCGATCCAGTTCTATGTCAAGGGTGCCGCTAGACAATCCCCTTATGAAATCGTGGTCTTCGACGTAGGCAAGAACCAGATCTCTGGCTACCTCGCTACTCCGAAGGACACTGGCAGTTCCGGACCAGCGCCTGCTCCCGCTCCAGCCGGAAAGCCCTAATTTTTGCGAATGGAGCTTGTGCCCCAATTGAAGTTCTACTGAACGTCTGGCGCTGTTCCCGGTTCTGGAAACATTTCTTGGGACAGCGCTTTTTTCTCTGTATCCGTGACGTTACGATTCCCTTAGCCCTCGCCCTTCTCAGAGAGGCTTCATCCATCCATGCGCTCTGCGAACTGGATTCTCTTTACTGTTCTCGTTTACTTTTCTGGTTCGTTGGTGGCATTCGCCCAAGAGCCCACTCCTACCGGCGTACCTGCTGCGACCATTCGCGTGGACGTCCAGCGCGTAAACGTCGGCGTCATTGTCACCGACCCTCGCGGCCAATTCGTTCGTGGACTCAAGCGCGAAGATTTTCACGTCTACGACAACAACGTCGAACAGGCCATCACCGAATTCGCCGCAGTAGATGAGCCTGCGCAGATTCTACTGCTTGTCGAAGCCGGCCCCGCCGTCTATTTCCTCGAGGACACCCATATTTTCGCAGCCGATGCCATGCTTCAGGGACTCGCGCCCTCTGACCAGGTTGCCATTGCCCGTTACGATGTTGCGCCCGCACCGATTCTTCCGTTCACCAGCAATAAAGCCGCTGCCCAAACCGCTCTCTCCGGTATTCACTTCAATCTAGGCTTCAGTCAACTAAATCTATCTTCCAGCCTCAACACAGTTCTCGACTGGTTGGCAAATCTCGCCGGAAAGAAAACCATCGTGCTCCTCTCCACGGGAGTGGACACCAGCACGCAGCAGGAAATCCATTCGGTGCAAACTCGGCTGCGGACCGGCGATGTTCGAATTCTTTGCGTTGCTGTCAGCGGCCCCCTGCGCAATGGCAAGAAAGGCAGCAGTCGGCAACTTCAGCAACTCGCACAGGACTTCGATGAAGCCGATGCACGCTTGCGCGCTTTGGCAGTGGCCACAGGGGGCCGCGTCTTTTTCCCGGAAAATGCCAAAACCATCCAGGAAATCTATCGCCAGGTCGCCCAACTTGTTCGCAGCGAGTACAGCCTCGCCTTCATACCCCCTGCAAACGACGGTGCCGTCCACTCCATTGACCTAAAAGTGAATCTTCCCCCACTCCCGCCCAATACAAGATCCCTCACCCCGACCTACCGAGTAGACCACCGCAGTGCGTACGTGGCTCCAAGACCAAACCCTAACTAGATCCCTTAGGGAGTTTGCTCTAAGCAGCGCTGCCTTCGAGCCAGTCCTCAAACGTCCACTCTATTATGATTTCTGAAAGCTGCGGATTGTGACTCACCCTCGGATACCGCACTCTCGGTTCTTGAGGGGGGACTTTGCCTAACTTCTCTTTTCCTCGGGTGCCGCTCAACCCTTCGCCATCAACGGCGCGAGCTTATATTCAACAGAAACAAGATTCGATCCGCCTGACTCAAACCGGCGTCAGAGCCGCGGCACGACTTTGCCCACGGTCTAAACCGTGGGTACACGGCAGCAACTACTAGGCGTGGGAGTGCAAAGGAAATGTCCATTGAAGTCTAGGAAAACATTTCGCTCCATTTAGATTGAAATGTATTTCCGGCTGGAACTCACAACGAGGAAACTACTATTCATATTCCTTCATCATTCGCGCCATATCCCGCAACCGCTCATCCACCTTAGCAAATACCGTTCCCGGCGGAAACGCTCCCTCTACGTCCCGGTGTCCCGCCTTCACTCCCGTCAACAATTCAATTCCCTGCTCGATCCGCAAAACGGGCCAGATATGGAAATTCCCACTCGCTACCGCGTCCAGCACATCTTCACGCAACATCAGATCTTCCACATTCGCTGCCGGAATCAGCACGCCTTGCGTTCCGGTCAATCCGTAAATCCGGCAGGTATCGAAAAATCCTTCGATCTTTTCGTTGACTCCGCCAATCGCCTGAATGTCTCCACGCTGGTTCAGCGATCCCGTAACCGCCACATCCTGCCGTAGAGGTAATTCCGATAACGCGGACAACAGTGCATACACTTCCGTGGAACTCGCGCTGTCCCCATCCACTCCCGAATACGATTGTTCGAAGCAGATACTCGCCGCAAGCGTCAACGGCTTGTCCTTCGCAAAGCTGCTTCGCATGTAACCGGAAATAATATGCACACCCTTGTCGTGAAACCTTCCGCTCAGGTTTGCTTCCCGCTCAATATTGATCAGGCCCGACTTGCCAAGCGCCGCGCTGGCCGTGATCCGTACGGACTTGCCAAATGCGTATCCCCCAATCTCCATTACGCTCAATCCGTTCACCTGACCAACGCAGGATCCGTGGAGGTCCACCAGCAGGGTTCCTTCTTCCACCATTTCGCGTATGCGCGTCTCGATTAAATTGTGACGCTCGATTTTGGACGAGATTGCGGCACGTACATGGGCCGCGCGCACCACGTTTTCACCTGCTCCAGCCGCGGCATAATGCGCTTCGCGCGCAAGGTCTGCAATATCCACGAACCGCGCGGTAACTTTATTGCGCCTCCCGGCCCGACGAACTCCATACTCCAGAATCGATGCGAACGCTCCTCGGTCGAATGGAAATAAATTCTCCTTTTCGCTAAGTGCACGCAGCCGCCCGGCATACTCTTCGATGACGATGTCGCTCATCGGCATTTCTTCATCGAATTCCACGCGCACCTTGAAGATCTTCCGGAAATCTTCTTCGTACTCGTATAACATTTCGTAAAGGTCACGATCGCCGATTAAGATCACTTTTACGTTAATGTCCACCGGCTCCGGTTTCAGCGCCGTGCTCGTGAACGGATAGAACATTTCGAGCGGCTGTATTTCCAAGCGGCTGTGATTCATGGTGCGCTTCAAGGCGCGCCACACGCCCGGCTCCGAAAGCGCTTCGATGGAATACATGATTAGAAATCCGCCATCCGCTCGCAGCAGCGATCCCCCCCGCAAGTCCATGAAATCGCTCGACCAGCCGCCGCGTGTGTCATACGCACGCTGAATCGTCCCAAAGAGATTGGCGTAGGACGGCGTCGTCTCGAAAATGACTGGCGATTTATCTTCTGCGTTGTGCGCCAAAATCACATTCACGCCATACACGCGGAACGGATCCCGTTCCATCCCCGACGGCTTCTGCAATCCCTCAGGAGCTTCAGACGGCGCTTGTTCTTCTTCGCCTTCCCGCTCCTTGAATGGCCCTAAGTTGTCCAGCAGATGCTGTCTCACCTCTTCCAGATATTCCGAAACACCGCTGCCGGGATATTTTTCCTTCAACTCTTCAATCACGCCATCAACCAGCACTGACGCCGCTTCCTGCTCCAGATAGCTCAATTCACTGGCCAATTCACGCGAAAGTGTCAGCGTCTTGCGGTACACCACCGTGAATTCCTGGCGGAATTGTTCGTACTTCCGCTCGATATCTTCCGCCACCACCGTTTCGAGTTTACCCTCGTGCACCATTTTCGTGATGTCCTCGATGGGCACCATCTGCCCTTCCAGCACGGGGAAAATCTCCGGAAGCGCCACAGCACCAACCTGCATGTGCCCCAACGCAAACTGCTCACGCGCGATGCGCCGCGTGAAATCGTCCATCAACTCCTTTTCGCGCACCGAAAATCGTTCCACGATTCTGCTCTTTTGACGCTGGAACGGTTCTCCTTCAAATACTTGCGGAATTCGCCGTCGCAAAAAGTCGATTCCCGCCTGCATGTCTTTCCGGAAGATGTTGGCCGAACCGCGCGGCAGGGAGAGCAATCGCGGCCGGTCTGTGATCTTGAAATTGTTCACGTAGCAGCGATCTAGCGACGGCTTGGTCTCCGGGTGCAGCTCCTCGATCATCTGCGCGATCGTGCCGCCTCGGCTGGTTCCCGCCAATCCGCACACGAATACGTTGTAGCCCGGTGCGGAAAGCTCTACGCCCATCTTCAATGCCCGCAATGCGCGCTCTTGTCCGACAAAACCTTCGCGGCGGGGCGCTTGTGCGGTTGTTTCAAACGGAATGCGGGACAGATCGCAGCGCCATCGTAATTTCGGCGCGGTTAGTTCCTGCAGCGTTGGCTCCGTTATTTCTTTCATTAAACTCATTGACGACGTACTCTAGCACACAGCTCGGCAACTCGCCCCAAATTTACCCTTCGCGTTACGCAAGCAGTTACGTTGTCTCCCCCTCCAACTCTTCCCGGTGCTCCATATAGGCCCGCAAGACTCCGAGCGCCGCGGCGACAACTGTCGGCCCCACAATGAGTCCCAGCAAACCAAACACCTGCAACCCGCCCAGGATGCTGATGAACAAAAGCAGATCGTTCAATTTTGTACGATTTCGCAACAGCAGAGGCCGCACCAGATTGTCGGCAAGTCCCGCCACCCCCCCGCAAATAATCAGCACCAGCAGTGCTTTTCCCCAATGTCCCTGCATCGCCAGCCACACCGCCGCGGGAAACCAGACCAGCGCGGAACCCACCACCGGCACAATCGAAAAGAATGCGATCAGAACCGCCATGAACACCGGAGCGGGCAGCCCCGTCAACGCAAACGCTACTCCCCCTAGAAATCCCTGGATCACCGCGATCAACAGCGCTACCGCCACGCTCGCGAAGATCAGATCGCCCGATTCCGTTAGCATACTTTCCTGCAAGTCTTTTTCAAATGGGATCAGATGCCGTACTCCGCGAAGAATGGCATCCCCGTCGCGGAACACGAAAAAGAGTGCAAACAGCAGAATAAAAAGATTCATCACGAACGAGAAAGCGTTCTTCAGCAGCGAACCAAAGTTCGACGCCATGTATGCCGCGACTTTTTCCGCAGCCTGCCTCAGCGGCCCGATGAAATCCACATTTTGCGCAGATTCCGGCAGGTGTCCTCTCATCCACGCCATGGCATCACCCGGAGCCAAACTCGCTCCGGTCGCTACCATCGCCTGAATCTTTGCCGAAGACTCGATCGCCTCGCGCGTGGCGTACATCAGCACCAGTATCACCGGCAAGATCAATAGAATCGTCACCGCCAATGTACTGACCAGCGCCGCACTCGTGGGCGTAAGTTTCCTTCGTAAATTTGAATACAGCGGCGAGAAAAATATCGCCAGTACTGCTGACCACGCCAGCGGCACCAGAAACGGACTGATAATCTCGATTACCAAATAGCCCAACAGCAGCAGTGCTCCATAGGATAGAACTGTTGTGACTCGGTCACTGGTCGTGCGATCTCGCATAGTTGCGTTCATGTCCGTTATATAATCCACCAATTGCGGTTCTGCGGTACACTTCCGTTTGTTGTCAGGTCGCCCGCGTCAGAGGAAGCCAAGCATTCATGAAGTCTATCCCGAATCCCTTCAGCTATGCGCAAGGCCGACTCCTTGCTGTACTGGCTTTAATCAATTTTGTCAACTTTGCCGATCGACAGGTCCTCAATCCCCTCGTTCCCTTATTGCGTCAGCATTTCGGCGTCACCGACACGCAACTCGGCTCGCTTCAGACCGTGCTCCTCATCGTCCTCGCGCTCGCCAGCGTCCCCTCCGGATTCCTGGCCGATCGCATGAGCCAGCCTAAAATCATCGCTTGCGGCGTGCTCTTCTGGAGCCTTGCTTCCATCGCTAGCGGCCTCGCCCCCACCTTCATGCTGTTATTCTTCGCGCGCGGGTTTGTTGGCGTCGGCGAAGCCGCTTATGCGCCCGCCGCGCAAACGATGATCTCCGATTCGTTCTCGTACCAACACCGTGCGTTGGCACAAGCCATCTTCGCTTCCGGTATGCTGCTCGGCGGTGCTGCGGGCCTTGCGCTTGGCGGAATCATGGGCGCGCGCCACGGCTGGCAGTACGCGTTTATCATAGTTGGCGCTGTGGGAATCATTCCCGGATTATCGGCATTCAAGCTCCACGAACCCCCGCGACGTCCGCGCTCCGAACTCACTGGAATTTCAGAATTGCTCAGAGTGCCCGCTTTCATTGCGCTCATCATCGCGGGAACTTGTATCACCTTCTCGGCTGTCTCGCTCGTCACCTGGGGCGTCGATTACGCGATGAGCTACAAGGATTTCAGCCTCCGCGAAGCCGCCCTTTCGCTCTCGCGTGATCGCGCTGCTTTCTCTCGTGCTCGGCGCGCTTTCCGGCGGCTATGTTGCTGACCTCTTGCAGAGGCGCTACACCTTTGGACGCATTCTGATCATCGCCGGCGCTTTTCTGGTCGCTGCTCCATTTCTGCTGATGGCCATTCAATCCGACGAGAAGTGGGTGGTGCTGATGGGACTTTTTGTATCGGGCTATTTCATGTCGTGGTATCACGGACCAATTACAGCAGTGATTCACGATTTAACGCCGCAGCGTGCCCACGCCACGGCAATCGGAATCTACATGTTTGTGACGCAACTTCTGGGAGCGCTTGGTCCACAATTAATCGGCAGGATTTCCGACATCAGCAATCTCCAGATCGGATTGCAAGCTGCTGTTGCCGTAATGGTCTTTGGATCGTTGCTAATGTTGCTGGTGGTTTATTTCGTGCGGCGTGATGGAATCCATCATCCGCGTCTCGCAGCGTTTCGCACCGAAGATGAACTAGCGCGCTATCCGCGTCCCGCAAACTGAACCAATTTGGATCTATCGATTGACTGGTGAAACGGCGACTACTTGATGCCAACCTGCAAAATCAGGCGCGTCACTTCTTCGTGCGTCACGTCGTAGAGCGGGCGCTCGTCTTCTTGTTCCAGACGTTCACGCAAATATTCCGCTGCCACAAAACTTGCTTCGCGGTCGGTCAGATCGCGTCCCGCCTTTGCGCGGAATTCCACAAAGCCGTTGTGGTGCAACCCAACGATTTTTCCTTCGCCATCCACCAGAAATTTGGCGTCAATCGTGTCGCTGTGCCGCGTGGCAATTCCGTTCCAGATGTGCGAGAAGCGGCAGTCATAGACATGCCCGCTCAATTTCGAGGTGACTTCAAACGCGCCGATGAAGGTGCTCATGGCGCCGGTATTGGGTAGCAGGGGTACGGAAGGCACGATTTCTCCTCTTTCAGTGGCGACGAGATTCCGAGCAGAGGCTCGCCATCCAGCGAACTACTAGTCTTTAATACTCGCGGCGCAGTGTCAACGTACCTGGGCTGTGTACGCCCGACGAGGAGAAATGGACAGCGGCCAAGGATGACTTCCAACTCGGTCAAACTGCAAAGAACCGTCCGGGTCACCGTGTGCAGTCACTCTCCCCGCCCGGGAGACATTGGCCGCCATCTACGTCGAATTACAGAATGGAGGAAACAAAATATTTTGCCATCCACTGTTCGCCGTAGGGACCTGTCAGGAAATTCCTGAAATCTAGTGTGCCGCAGTCACCGGCACTTCTGCGTGGGTGTACGCGCTCACCGCTGCGCCAACGCCCGCTCCGGGAGACATGCGATGGCCCTGATCGGTCAGGACCTTTTCCATTCCTCCCAGCAATTGCAGCACAAACTGTTTCTGGCTGCAGTAGCCCATCAGGCCGAGCCGCCAGATCTTGCCCTTCGTCGCGCCAATGCCGCCGGCGATTTCAATATTGAATTCGTCCAGCAACTGGTTACGGAATTTCGCATCGTCGATGCCGGCGGGGATTACAACGGCAGTTACAGTTGGCAGACGATCCTTTGGATTATCGACAAACAACTTCAAGCCCATCGCTTCCACGGCTGCGATCAATGCGTGCTGGTTCAGGCGGTGACGCTCCCAGCGCGTTTCGAGACCTTCTTCAAGGGTGATGCACATCGCTTCGCGCAAGGCATAAATCAGCGAGATGGGAGGGGTGTGATGATACAGGCGATCCTTGCCCCAGAAGTTCATCGCTGTCGACAGATCAAAGTACCAGCTCTGCACCTTGCTCTTGCGGTTGCGGAAGGCTTCTTCCGCGCGCGGGCTGACGGTGATGGGAGACATGCCCGGCGGCGCGCTAAGGGCTTTTTGTGATCCGCTAAAGCAGATGTCGATTCGCTGCCGATCCACGTTAAGTGGCACGGCGGCCAGCGTTGCCACAGCGTCCACGCTCAACAACGCGCCACACTCGTCGGCCACCTGGCGGAATGGATCAAGAGCGGTAACCACGCCGGTCGAAGTTTCGCCCTGCGCGAGACCGATCAATTTGATCTTGCGGCCCTTCACAACCTTGCGCACATCCTCTGGATCAATGGGCTTTCCAAGAGGCGCCTCCACCAGATGCAGCTTGGCGGGAGTGTGCTGCGCAATCACGTAAAATCGTTCGGAAAACATTCCGTTCACGCAACAGACCGCTTCGTCGCCGGGCTCGAGCGAATTCATG
The DNA here is from genome assembly GCA_963741165.1 of Candidatus Acidiferrales bacterium. GTDB lineage: Bacteria > Acidobacteriota > Terriglobia > Acidiferrales > UBA7541 > Acidiferrum. Next base: position 19,164 of record CAVUHB010000014.1, read on the forward strand.
ATCGAAGCCTCTATGCCGCCGGAGCCGGAGGCCGAGAGCGGAAAGGTGATGCGGTTTTCTGTCTGAAACACTTCGCGCATCATTACCTGGGTTTCTTCCATACAACCCTTGAACCAAGGATCCAGGTGACCAACGAGCGGGCTTGCCAACGCGCGATAGACGCGTGGATCGATAGAGGAGGGTCCCGGGGTCATCATCAAACGAGTGGGAGGATTTAGCTCTCCAAAGCGGTGAGTCATGGTCATGTCCCTTCTGAAAGCTCGGTACGCACAACGGGACTACAGTCTCCCGCAGCAGAGGGATGAGCGCAACGGTCAAATTGGCTTGAGAGCACCAGTGCAGTGTTCAGTTCATGAACATGGGTATCCAATTTTTCGTCATGGGTTTTTAGCAAGGCGCGGATGCTTTCTGTTTTGCAGCGAATGCCGTTTCACATTGGTGCGCTTTGTCAGAAGTCTTCCAAGACTCATTTGACTGAGCGCCCCCGCGACGAAACGATGTTGGCAGTGAAATTACCGCCGCTCCGGGGCGTCACGTAAGTGCGGGAGTGACTGCATTTAACCCTGTAGCGGTAGAGCTGGCTACTCCCCAACCCACCCTGCATTGCAGATGTATAGAAAACAAAAGCAGTTGTGGGTACAAGTAGGTGGATAACTGTGAAACCAAGTAGACCGTAGCGTGCTCTGGTTGATCGAGTTGACAGCAGGGGCAGGGGAGGTGGAGATGCCCGGTGGAAGGATGTGCGTATACAGCCAAGATTAGAATACATCCTTTCGATTATCCAGGTAGTATTCTTATGCAGACCCAGTCGACGCGAATCGGAAAACGAGGTTTGGATGGCGGCTGCACAGTTGTGATGGAGGTCGCGTCAGCCGCCGCCAGGAACCTGTTCACCGCGTACAGTATCACGGTCACGACAAATCCAAGCTGACGATATCCGTGGCCCATCGGTCTAGCGCCGTTCCCTGACCTGAGGTCGTCCCTTTTCCGGCTCGCGCGCTAATCGCGCCCCTACAGTCGCGCTTCCTGGACGGTGTATCCCACCAGGAGGCCTGAACCAATAAACTCCTAAGCCGGACGAGCCAGTCGTCACATCTGTTGTTTTGCGCAAATGCTGGAGAGCATGATTTATCGTGACGCCACCATGAAAACGAACGAGCGTCGGGCGCTTTCGAGGTGTGAGCCCCCTTTCAACGCCTTGTCGGAGCAGAAAGGGTCTTGATCCGTCTAAAGACTTTGCTATTGTAGGCACGTCGCGGTTTGGTCCTTCCATGGCCCCTCGACTTTTGTGCCCTTTTGTGCCGAGGGGGTAGAAAACATGGACAGTCTCTGGCAGGACCTGCGCTACGCGCTGCGACTCCTTACAAAAAATCCTGGATTCAGCGCGATTGCCATCCTCTCTCTCGCGCTCGGGATCGGCGCGAATACCTCGATCTTCACGGTGATCAACGCGATTCTGCTCCACCCCTTGCCGGTCAAGGATATTTCCCGCGTGGTGCAGGTGGACACGATTGATTCCAAGACGCTGGTCACCGCGGCGAATGCCACCAAGCTTGGCATGTCGTTTCCCAATTACCAGGACTACGCCCGGGATAATCGCGTTTTCTCTGCCCTCGGCTGCACGGTTGGTCCGCTTCCCTTGACCTTGAGCGGTGGCAAGGAGCCGCGACAGATTTTCGGCCAGATGGTCAGCGCCAACTATTTTGACATTCTGGGAATGCACCCTGCCGCCGGACGATTTTTCTTGCCTGACGAAGACACAAAACTGGGCGGGAACGACGTGGCCGTGCTCAGCTACAGCTTCTGGACCAATCGATTTGCCTCTGATCCCAATGCCGTGGGGAAGATTCTCACAATCAATGCCACTCCGTATACCGTCGTTGGCGTGGCGCCTCGAGGATTCAAGGGTCTTTTCACGTTTGGCAACGCCGAGCAAATCTGGATTCCTGTCAGTATGTATCCACAAGTGCTGGCGGGTTTCTTCAAAGAAAACTTTAACGACCGCAGGTTTCTGACGACCACCATGTTCGGACGATTGAAAGAGGGTGTGAACCTGACTGTCGCTGGAGCATCGCTGAAGACCACGGCAACTCAGCTGGAGAGTGCCTATCCGAAAGATAACGCTAGCCGAAGCGTGGCCTTGACTCCGATGGCCGAGGCCGCGGTGGGCGTGAACAACCACGAGCAGATCGCCCTTGCCGGCGGAATGATGATGGGCATCGTCGGACTGGTGCTGCTGATCGCCTGTGCGAATCTGGCCAATCTGCTACTTGCACAAGCCGCCAGCCGCGAAAAAGAAATCGGCCTGCGCGCGGCGCTGGGGGCCAGCAGCGGCCGAGTCATTCGGCAGCTGCTCACCGAGAGTCTGGTGCTGGCGATGCTCTCGGCGATTGTGGGCTTTGCCATCGCGTATGCGGGCCGCGTGGCGTTGTGGTCCTTCCGGCCGCCCTTCATCGCCGATGGCGACATCGACCTCAGCTTCGATTCACATGTTCTTAGCTTTACTGTCAGCGTGGCACTGCTCACTGCTGTGATCATTGGCGCTGTTCCGGCAATTAAGGCCGCCAAGCCGAATTTGATCGAGACACTGAAATTGGGGGGGCGATGCGGAACCGTAGGCTGGACGCGAAATTCATTCCGCAGCCTTCTCGTGGTGCTGGAAATAGCCCTGGCGCTGGTTGCCCTCGTTGGCTCAGGTCTGTTTATCCGCAGCATGCAAAACGCCCAGCACATCGATCCCGGGTTTGAATCTAGGAAACTGTTCGTGTTCGCCTTCGATCTCGGAGCCTTGCATTATGATGAGGCCCACGCACAGCAATATTTTCGGGCCGCCATCGAACGCGCCAAGAGCGCTCCGGGTGTCGAGTCGGCCACCATCGCCTCGAATTTTCCGCTCGGCGGAGGACTCGGCCGCACCGTGTTCCCAGAAGGTGAGGACGAAGTGTCCGGCTACCGGGGGACGTTGACTGAGACCAACGACATCGCGCCGAATTTTTTCGAAACCTTGCGAATTCCGTTTGTCAGCGGGCGCGCATTCACCGATGGCGATCGCAAGGACACGAAGCAAGTCGCGATCATCAACGAGGCCATGGCCAAACAGTTCTGGCCCAATCAACATGCCATGGGCAAGCGCTTTCACTTCTTCGGAGAAACCGTTTTGCGTGAAGTGGTGGGAGTCGTGCGCAATACAGTGGTGAATAATATCGGGGAAGAAGCTCAGCCGCTGGCCTATTTGCCACTTACCCAGGACTATTCCCCCGCGGTCACCATGCAGGTGCGCACCAGCAGCCAGCCTGAAGCTGTGATCTCCCCGGTGCGCAGTCAGGTGCAATCGCTGGACACAAACCTGGCGCTCACCAACGTGAACACCATTGCAGAATTGATTGATCAGGGACTGTGGGCACCGCGCGTCGGTGCCGCACTGCTCAGCGTGTTTGGCGCGCTCGCACTGCTTCTCGCCGTGGTGGGCGTCTACGGAGTGCTTTCCTATTCAGTGAACCAGCAGAAGCGCGAGATCGGCATTCGCATGGCCTTGGGGGCGCAAACAGGCCGCGTGTTGCAACTCGTAGTCGGGCAGGGAATGCGTCTGGCATTCGCCGGACTGATTCTGGGCCTGCTGATTGCTTTGGCGGCCATGCGGATGCTATCCAGTCTGCTGTTCGGAGTAAGCGCCCACGATCCGCTAATTTTCGTGGGTGTTTTTCTGGTTTTGGCGAGCGCCGCCACCTTGGCTTGTTACCTCCCGGCGCGCAGTGCCATGAAGGTCGACCCAATCGTCGCTCTGCGGTATGAATAGTCGGCAGGCCGATGTTTGCGAATCAAAATCGGGGCGCGAACCAGCTGATCGCTATTCATTGAACTAAGCGCGTGTCTGGAGCAGAATTGAGTTCGGCCTTGGACCGCAAATTGTGGATACCGAGAAATTCACTGCAGCCGAAGTGACCGCACTCACGGAAGAGGCGGTTTTCTGGCTGAATCAGCAGCGCGAGAAATTCCGGGCTTCAGGCAGTTCGTTCACCAACATCCAGAAAGAGAGCTTGCTTCCCTTTTTCAGTGCGGAAATCCTTGATCGCGTGAGAATTGTGAACCTGGCACAGACCGGCGAAACTATCCCGTATCCTCCCTTTTACGAGAGAGTCCGAGCCGGCGGTTATCGATTAGTTCCGGACTCTGCCCATATGGCGGCAATCCCATTCATCGACGTGGTCGTCTTTAACAAAGAACCAACGCTGCGAACCATTTTCCACGCGCTCGTTCATGTTGCTCAATTCGAGATCGTCGGGATAATAAGGTGCATGGAAGTCTACTTCCGGGTATTAAATGATTCGGGTTTATGGATGGTTGTTCCTTTCGAAGAACAGGCCTATCAAATGGATGCACGGTACACGCGAGATCCCGCCGACCAGTTCTCGGTGGAATATGAGATCCGAGAGTGGCTTCAGAGCGGCCGATATTCTTGAACGTGAGAACCAATTATGAATAGCAGAAAGTCGAAGCGCAGATTCTCCGTTTCTGGACAAGGTTTCCGCAATAAACGCAGGGTGGCACAGCGTTCGTGTTGCGCGAATCGCGGAATGTAGCGATTACTCGGCCCTTGCCAGGCGAACGATAGCGCGGACGCGTCAGAAAGCGACGCTGCCCTACGAACAGCGAGAAGAGAAAAGCAGATCCTCCGCTGTGCCCAGGATGACGTGTGCATGCTGGTCAATTTGTCTTGACGGTTTGCCTGGCTTGATCGCGAGTTTTCTGTTGCTCGAGCGTCATTTTATAGGCGACGTAGTATTTATAGGTGGGCTGCGCCTTCCGCGGTTACGTTCCCTCGACAACCACTATGTCGCCTTCCGAGATGCGTTGCCTCAGCGCCTTCAGCGGATGGTACTCCGGGTCAGCGAAGAAGGCCTGCGCAGAGACTAGGTCGGGGAAGCGAAGCAGCACAAGGCGAGTTGGTTTCCAGTCGCCCTCGAGGATAACGAACTTACCTCCGCGGACGAGGTACTCCCCGCCGTGCTTCCGAATCAGGGCAGGAACCTTGGTTTTGTACTCCTCGTAAGCGGCAGGATCCTTCACATCGACGTTGACAATCATGTACGCGCTCATCGGCTGATCTCCTCGGATGGCGATCAAATTCTGCCACATGGCCTCCCTGTTTTGCGTTTAGACGCGACAGAACGTTTAGTAATAGTGATCTGGTGGGCCTTTGTATTCTTGAATCGAATTGCCGCCATCGACGACAAAGAGTTGACCGGTTACATAGGAGGCGGATTCACAGGCGAGAAATGCGATGGCCGCGGCAACTTCGTCAGGATGGCCGGGGCGCCCGAGAGGAGTATGTTGCCCGGCGATGATTTCCTGTGGGGTGGAGGACGCGGTTTCAATCCAGCCAGGCGCGACAGCGTTTACCGTAATTCCCTTGCGGGCAACCTCGAGGGCAAGACTACGCGTGAGCCCCACCATTCCCGCTTTGGCAGTGCTGTAGGCGGTTGAACCGGGATTACTGACGAGAGGGCCGGTGACTGAGGAAATATTCACGATGCGGCCGTAATTTGCTGTGAGCATGGGCTGCAAGGAAGCTTTGGTCATATGGAATGTGGTTTTTAGATTAATGGCGAGACTGTAATCCCACCCGGCTTCGGTGAGTTCGCATAGAGGCAAGGAGAGGGTCTCGGCAGGCTTATCGAGCTGGGTCATACCGGCGTTGTTCACCAGAATGTCGAGACGACCAAAGTGGGAGAGGACTTCCCGGACAAGCAGGTCCGTGCGGGCTTTATCTCGCAGGTCGGCAGAGAAGGCAAAGACCTCGGCACCCTCTGAGGCGAGCTCGTGAGCACGGTCGTTAATTCTGTCGGTGGTGGAAGTAACGGCAATTTTCGCGCCTTGCTGCGCCAGCAGCCGGGCCGCGGCGAAACCGATTCCCCGCGGGCTACCTGCGCCGGTGATGAGCGCCACTCTACCGGTGAAGTTCATTGATGTGACCCTTTTGGCGCGCTTTTTTGCTCTTCAGTGCTTTTGCAAACTCGGGAGTGATGCGCACTCTGTGATCCTTTTGACTCGCCTGAATCTATCACATCTCCGGTGGGCTTTTTTCCTTCTGCAAGGGAATATATTCGTGCCGATTGTGAGGGCACTGCGGAGCCTAATGTCTCCGGCGTCTGCAAGTTGCGAAAGCCAAGCGAAGCGCAACTAGGACGGGAATCGCCCAATTCACCGTGAAACAAATTGCGCATTACTTGTACTGGGTGAAAGGTATAACAGAAGAAAAAGGAAACGAGTTTTCTTGATGGTAACGGGCGTGCGGGTGGCTTTTATCGGCAGCCTGCTGATGCTGCGGCTGAGCGAAACGGACAGTAAGAGAAGGGCCAGAGTTCAATCCGAGTTCAAAATGGAACGAATGATCAGTTACCGAGTCGTGCGGGAAGAATAGGAAGAATATTTGCGTATCGCCTGCGAGCGACCACGCAGAACGTGCCAGAGGGCAAGTAGCAATTCAAAGACAAAACTTCCAAATGTTCGAGGAAGGATACAGGCGAAAGATGAAATAAGAATGAGACCCCATGTGGCGTGCCGCCGGGTGAGATCATCCCGGCCATCGGGCAGACTCTTTACCGGCCGGACTGGAATCAGGAAGGGACACTGCTACTCGCGGAGGTCAAAACAGTTGGCAACGGAAGTGATTTGGGACAGAATCCAGCGACTGCGGTAGTGGAGGGAAGCCCTTGCCCATTCTTGCAGAAATCATTCTGCTAGCAAAGAATGTAGAAAATCCTCCTTCGTTTGCGCCGGGATTTCCCGGCGCGCTGATCGCCTGGTGGGTCTGCAACCGAACCAAGCGAAACGCATTCGGAGGATGGTTGCTGTTTTATTACTGGCAGATGTACGGCGGATTGCTGATGACCGCACTATTCTTCACGCTCAATCTTCAGAGTTACGTTCCCGAAAATTTTACTGACAGGGGAAAATACTATTTGTTTCTGGCGAGCACGGTTCCCGTGCTGGTTCTGCTGCTGGCGAAGACTGTCGTCGGAACCCTACTGTTCTCGGTCCAACGATGGGATCTGCTGAGACTATTGCGCTGGATTATAGCGGCGGAGATTGCGATGTCGGTGACCGCCATGGTGATTGATTCGGTCAATCTTCCCGATAATGTCGGGCTGCATGTGTTGACGATTGTGCCTGAATCGATCTGGCTGGCGTATCTTTACCGCTCGGTGCGGGTGAAGCATGTGTTCCATTCGCATGACTGGGAAGAAGCGGTGGAAACGATCTACCCCCTGAAACCCCAGACGCTACTCGGTGGCTAGATCGAGTTTGTCTTCTTCTTCAAGCAGGGGAACCATTTCGGTTTTCCAAAGTACCCGTTGTTCGGTTTCCGCCAATTGCGCCATGCGCTTGGCAACAGCAATCTGTTTGTCCAGCAGATTGCTGCGCCTAATTTCTCTCTCTACGGAAGCCTTGAATTTTTGAGTTTGTGAGTTTTGTTCCGGAAACTTTGCATCGTAAATCACCAGTTCAGTTCGCATGCGGAGGAGTGTCGACTTGTACTCCGCGACCTGCGGCTCGAGACCCAGATACATGCTGACATAGGAAGGAAGGTCTTCACTCTCTACTTCACGCGTAGCTGAAATGCGGCGAACCAATTCCCGCTGGTGTTCGATATCCACGTTGAGTTGAATAGCTTCTTTGCGATTCTGGCCGATGATGTGACCGAGGAACGCCGCCAGGCCAAACGACAGAAGAACAATGATCACAGTGGTGCGCAGAACACTCCGGTGAGTTTCCTTTGCGCCAATTACCGATTCCGGTTCGCTCGTAAGTATGAGTCGCCAGGCGATTCGCACATTCCAGCCCAACGCTAAAGCGGACAAGAGAGAAATCCCGAAGATCGGTGAGGTGATGCTTTTGTGCGGAAGAGGCTCGAACAGAACAAAGATGGGGACAGACACGAGGAGGCAAAAACCAAGGAGGCTCAGAACAAATGCTGGGTAAGGTGCCGCGGACGCCGGTGCGGGCGGTTTGGAGATCACAGGATCGCCGTCGGTGGCCATGGTGGGCGCGGAGAGGATATCACTTCGGTTAGTAGGCCAACAACCACTGCGGGGAGAGCGTGTTGCCAAAAAATCAGAATGTCCCATTTATGCAAAGTAGAAATGTCCGCTCTCATGGATGCTGGGGGCCCGTTCGTGGGAGAGTCCGGCTTACAAACAAGCGGGAAAGGCGTCTATCCTGCTTTGGTGAGGTACGGACGAAATTGTGTGGAGAGGGACTAGTTTGACTGACACTGTCACAAGCAATGCAAATGACACAATTTACGGAGGAGCAATGAGATCTAGCAGATGGATTAGGAAGGCTTGGAATTTTCTGATGATCGCGGTGCTCTGGCCGGGGTTGCTGAACGCGCAAGCGGCTGCGAAGGTAAAGGTCGACACAATTCCGGCCAAGGCCGAAGACGTACAATCCATCGATGGAATCATGAAGGCGTTTTATGAGGTGGTGAATGTGGCTGCAGACGCGCCGCGGCAGTGGGACCGTGACCGCACTCTGTACAGCCCTTGGATACGATTTGTAGCAAATGGAAAAAGTGGGATGAAGCCTGAGGTGCTGTCGCACCAGCAACTGGTAGAGGAGAGTGATCCAATGGTGCAGAACGGATTTCGTGAGCGCGAGATTTTCCGCACCACGCGACGATACGGAAATATGGTACACATCGATTCCACGTACGAGACGCTTGTGGGACTGGGGACGCCGAAGCGTTCACGCGGGGTGAACAGTCTGGAACTATATTTCGATGGGATTCGGTGGTGGATTGCCAGCGTGATGTGGCAGACGGAAGACGCGCAAAATCCGATCCCGAATAAATTGCTACCCCTCGCGGAGAGAAAAACCAGGAAATAAGAGCGGGGAGAAGAAAGCAGCGAATACGCCAGTCTAAAGGTCGCGTAATAAAAAACGCATAAAAAATGAGCTAGCCGAATTTGTGTTTCGCCATCGATTCTGCTTCGTAGCCGCACGTCAAGTAGTACAGCGCGCGATCGAAGAAATCGCCGACGAGGTAGTTGAGTTCCTGGATGCCGTAGAGCTCGAAAGGAATCATCTCATCGGGGGCAATGCGATCACCGGAAAAAGCGATCAGCCCGTGGTCGCGAATGTAACGGCGCAGATGTTTCTTGATGATGCCCAGTGTGTAGACAATTTCACTGAGTGGAATTCCGCGTCGATGGCCGACTCTGCCGAGCTCTTCATATTCTCTCTGCACCGGACCCTCATCGGGATTGCCAATCCAACTTCCAAGATTGGAATAGAGCTTGAGAGCGCGCGGATGCAGTTCGGCTTCTGAAAATTGGGCGTACGAACGAGTGTGCTCGTCGGCGAACAAGTCCGCTACGGTTTCCCTCGCCAGAGATTCAGCATGAGTTTGGATTAATTCAATGAGGCGGGCAGAAAGCATAAAACACCTCCTTGCGAAGAAGGAAAGCCCCATTGCGGGAACCAGTGATGGTCTAAGCAAGAGTATTATAGACGTTTGCGGGGCGGAGGGGGAAGATGCCAGACAGCGGTGACGGTAGGGGTCGCCACTTTGTGGCTGGAAACAATTGCAACGGGTATTGTTGAGGCAGCCGGGCACAAGTGACGGCAAACAGACGACCAGACATTGCTCCTGGTTCGTTTCGCGGCAAGCAAGAGTCGGAATGTTGGTTAGTCGCGAGTGTGCTAACCAGCAGAGCCAGTAGCGTCGGCGGCCAGGCCTTCGGCCAAGACATGATCGGGGACTTTACGGAGTTCGCGAATAAGGTGGAACCAGGAAAGAATCTTCAGAACGTAGAACGTGATGTCAACTTCCCACCAGTAGAAGCCCTGACGTGCAGAAGCCATGAAATGGTGATGATTGTTGTGCCAACCTTCACCGAGGGTTACTAGCGCGAGAAGCCAGTTGTTTTTGCTGGTGTCGGTGGTCTTGAAACGGCGATTACCAAAAATGTGAGAAAGCGAATTGATGGTGAAGGTGCCGTGCCAGAGCAGAACGGTGCTGAGACAGAAGCCCCAGAAAAAGAGTCCCCATCCGCCGATGAGCCACATTGATACGCCGAGAACGGCGGGAGGAACAAGGTAATATTTGTTGAGCCAACGAAGCTCTGGGAATTTGGCGAAGTCGCCGATGTAATCGAAGCGCGTGGTGTTGTAACGATCAGAAAGAATCCAACCAACATGTGACCACCAAAAGCCAAAAAGAGTGGGTGAATGAAGATCCTCTTCCTGATCGGAATAACGGTGATGATGGCGGTGGTGTGCACCCCACCAGAGCACACCTTTTTGCGAAGAGGACATGGCCATCCAAGCGAGAAGGAACTGGAACCAGCGGCTGGTCTTGAATGAACGGTGCGAGAAATAGCGATGGTAACCGGCGGTGACGAAGAACATGCGTACTTCGTAGGCGAGGAAACTGACGAGAAGATAAGTCCACTTGAAAGGAACGAAAAAGATGCCGAGTGCAGCAAGGTGAAAGAAAGCGAACGGAATACAAGAGATTAAGGGAAGCCTTGCGCCGTTGGGCAAGGGTATCGACAGAGGTGTAACTGCGGATGCCATTCGGTGAAACTCCTGCGCGGTTAGACGCGCTAACAGCTAATGATTAGATGCGCGCAAGAGTCGAGCGTGCTCAGCGCTTACAAACATAATTTTACGGGGAGCGAGAGAGTGGGTCAAGAAGTGATGTAAGTGGCTTGTTTGCAGTTTGGAGACAAAAACGGGAAGTGAAGATTTCTTAGCCAGGTGGCAAGGCCGATGGGCTTAAATCGCATCGGGTAATTCTGCCGCACTTGCGGCGCTTAGGCGTTCGTGGTTCTGTTTCCCATCCCTTGCGCGGGGACTGACTAGATTCGCGCCTCGGGGACTGGAGATTTTTGACGGGGCGAACTGGTCTTGCAATTTGTGAAGGAGCGGCTCCAAAAATCACAAGCCGGAGCCTTGCGGGCGAAAGGTGCGGCAACCGGTGGAATGAAATAGCCAAGCTGGTGACCGGCATCTGGGAGAGGCAAAGCGCCGGCAGGAAAGCCAGGTCCACAAGCCGGTGCGGTGATATTCTCTTTGGTCGAACCGGCGGTTGAATATGAACTGGTAGGAGTATGGGGATGGTGGGAGCTCGAAAACGATCCGGAATGATTTTGGTCCTGATGGGATGCGCATATGGCTTCGCGGCGAGTGGTCGGGAAAGGGCAGCGAGCACGCCTGTTGAAGTGGGGAAATTCATACTGCACAAGTTCGAGCAGCCGATTGGGGAAGAAACTTATGCAGTCCTAAAAGATGGCACAGGTTTAGTGGTAAATGTGAAATTTAAGTTTACAGATCGAGGAACGGACGTGCCCCTGGAGGCAGAATTTCGCGGCAGTGAAGAGCTGACGCCGGCGAGTTTTTCGATAAAAGGCAAGAACGCGCGGTCGGTGGAAATTGATGAAGCGGTGGAGGTGCAGGCGGACAAAGTACGCGTGCGCGATCGCGAGAAGTGGGCAGAGTCCGCGCGTCCAAAACAGTTCTTCAGCATTGCAGGTTACGCTCCGGCAACCATGCAGATGCTGCTGTTTCGCTATTGGAGCTCGCACGGAACTCCGAACGAGCTGACGACTTATCCGACAGGGGTAGTCCGGATCGAGAGGCGAGGCGAAGATGCGGTGACCATCAAAGGAAAGCAAGAAACCTTTGAACGCTACAGCGTGGAGGGGCTGATCTGGGGAAGAGAAACGATGTGGTTTGACCGGCAAAGCAATCTGATCGCGCTTGTTTCGGTGGATGCAGAGTTCGATCATTTTGAAGCGTTGCGGGATGGGTACGAAGACGGGCTGGGTACCTTCGTTACGCAGGCGGGAGCCGATGGAATGGCCGCGCTGGCGGAACTCTCGAAGAAAACCTCCGGGAACCGGGCGAAGTCGATGGTACTGGTAGGAGGGACACTGGTGGACGGCACGGGCCGCGAACCGATCAAAGAAGCGGTGGTGGTGATCGAGAATGGCCGGATTGTGGCGGCAGGTCCGGGCAATGAAACGAAAATACCAGAAGAGGCTACGCGAATCGATGTGCACGGAAAAACAATTTTGCCGGGGCTGTGGGACATGCATGCCCATTTTGAACAGGTGGAATGGGGACCGATCTACCTGGCGGCGGGCGCCACGACCGTGCGCGATTGTGGAAACGAATTTGAATTCATCACGGCTGTGCGTGATGCAGTGTCGGAAGGAAAGGGGCTTGGCCCGCGAATGCTGCTGGCGGGAGTGGTGGATGGCAGCGGTCCATTGCAACTGGGACTGGCAAGGGTGGACACACCGGCACAGGCGCGCAATTGGGTAAGGCGGTATCACGAAGCGGGTTTTGAGCAGATAAAGATCTATAGTTCGGTTAGGCTGGAGGAATTGAAAATCGTGGCAGCCCAGGCGCACAAGCTGGGGATGACGGTCACGGGCCACGTGCCTGAGGGCCTGGACGCGTTCCAAACCGTGGAGGCCGGTCAAGATCAGATCAACCACATTCCGTACGTGCTGCAGATCATGCATGCACCGTATCCGAAGAGCATGGACCGACCGGAACGAATGAAAGCAAGTGCAGGGATAGATCTGCATTCTGCGGAAGCCGCAAAAGCGATTGCGTTCTTAAAGGAGCACCATACGGTCGTGGACCCGACACTGGCCGTGTATGAGTTTGGTACGGCCAGCACGGTAAAACCGCCGGCCAGTTTCGAGCCGGGCGTGAACAAAGCGCCTTTGGAGTTACGACAAGCGCTGATGGACGTGGGACCGCCTTCACCGACGGTGGATGTTCGTGAAAAAGTGATGCAGAAAATGATTGAGATAACGGGAATGCTCCATCAGGCCGGGATTCCAGTAGTGGCGGGGACCGATCAAACAGTGCCGGGGCATTCGCTGTACCGCGAACTGGAGCTTTATGTGCAGGCTGGCTTCACGCCGCTGGAAGCGATTCAAGCGGCGACAATTGTCCCGGCACGTGTGATGGGACTGGATAAAGAACTGGGGACCGTGGAAGCCGGAAAGCGAGCGGACTTGATCGTAGTGAATGGAAACCCGCTGGAATCGATCCATGAGATCCGGAAAGTGGAAACGGTAATCACGAATGGAACGTTGTACGACTGCGCAGAACTGTGGCGGATGGCGGGATTTCAGCCGTGAGGGGTAGCGTGCCGTGTTATTTGCAATTCGAATCTGATTACGGTTGACGGAGAAAAGGGGATTGCGTAGGCTGCGTTGGTACCTCGGCGGCCTCTTCGGTTCCGAAGAGGAGGCCCTACCTACGTTCTCCCCTCGCAGAGAGCATGGACGGAGGAGTTGCGAGCACACTGGCGTGGTGTGCTGCGGCTCTGGCTTCCCCGCCCGGTGAAATCAAAACTAACGAGGAGACGTCATGACCCGCGACAGAAAAGTCGATTACATCGAGTTCAATACTACAGACATCGCCGCGACAAAGAGGTTTTACGGCGAAGTATTCGGGTGGAAGTTCACGGATTATGGACCGGAATATACCTGCTTTGAAGATGGACGGATTGCCGGGGGATTCAGTAAAGGAAATGTGTCGCCGGCGGGGACTCTGATTGTGATTTATGTGGATGATCTAACAGGGGCGGAAAAGCGTGTAAGGGATGCGGGCGGGAAAATTGTGAAGGAGATTTTTTCGTTTCCGGGAGGATCGCGGTTTCATTTCAGCGATCCTGGCGGGAATGTTTTGGCAGCTTGGCATGAGGAGTAAGCTGTCAGTTTTTTAGCCCAGATCAGTTGAGGTCCTTCGGGGCGCGGACTACGCGCCCCAAATGGTGACAAGCAAAGCAAAAGCAAGCGAGTGGCTTGAACGCTCACCCGTTGAAAAAACGAACCCAAGCTCACGTCCAACGGTGACTGTTCCAGCAATGCAAAGTGCAACTTGGCTGCTCAATAGGAGCTGGAGAGAGTTGTGTGCTATCGTGCGAAGGGAATGGTCGTGGAAGGAAGGAAATAAGATGGCAGAGCGGCCTGTGCTTGTAGGCTTGATACCGCAGGTGGTGGTGCTTGATCCAGGAGACCAGATCAGCTGGATTTCAGATGCGGGGAACTTGCGCGTGGAATTTGACCCCAATCGGTCGCCGTTTTCGTCGAATATTTTTCAGGCTCCGATGGGCATGCGATTGTTGAGCGGTCCTCCGACAGCGGGTACGAAGCCGGGAACGTATAAGTACCGGCTGTGGCTAAACGATCAGATGGTAGGGCGGGGAGAAGTGATTATTCGGGAGAAGTAAGGGCGGCAGAGACTGGGATGCGGGGGACGTTTGTGGTGCGTGCCCCAGAAAATGGTCAGTAAGAGAATCAGGGTATGCGCCGAGCTAATAGATCGGCCACGGAAAACTGCGAAAGCGCAGCCAAAAAGCCTGCGCTGCAAATGCAAAGTGGGCGGGGTAAAACCATTCCTACATGAGAAAAGGCGCAGACTGACGGCGCGCCTTTTTGGGCGGAGGACCTTTTGCCTCTGCCAACGCTCCGGCAACTCCAAAAATTTAGGCTGAGGCGGAGCCGGTTAGGCCCTGAAGCATTTGCTGGAGGGCGCTGGCGTTGGGGACTTCCCCGGTGGGAGTCATCTTATCAACCAGGTGGGGCAACAGGCTGGCCATCATTCCGGTGAGCTGGGAGGAATCGAGCCCGGCTTTTTGCGCGACCTGCTGCAAGGCGCCGCTGTGAAGAACGTTTTGCAGCTGATCAGCGGTAACCGGCATATTTTGGCCGGTGCCAATCCAGGAACTGATCACGCTGCCGAGGCCGCCCTGTTGAAACATTTTCTGCAGGCCCGCGACACCGCCAACCTGCGGGCTGTTTATGTATTCAAGAATTGCGGCAAGACCGGTAGCATGTTGCGTAGGCGGAACTCCACCGCTACTGAGGCTGCCCGATGCCATTGCTAGAACATCATCTAAAAGACCCATGGTAGTTCTCCTTGAATAGAAGTTAGGGAGCAGCCAGGCGGCCAGAAAGCTGCTCCCCTGGAGCAGAGGACGGAAAGGATTACTTCTGCTTGGCGATAATCATGTCCTTGATCTTGTTATACGTGGCCTGGGGAACAACCTTTTTCTTTACTAGGTCGGTTTTCTTGGCATACGGACGGCCATCGATAATTTTCTGGGAATAAGCGGCGCCGATGCCCGGAAGAGCGTCGAGCTGTTCTTTGCTGGCGGAATTGATATCGAGCAGATCGGTAGAAGTAGTGGCGGCGGGTTTGGTGGTGGTTTTCGGAGCTTGATGAGGCTGCGAAACGGCAACACTGACGCCCAAGAGCACAACGAGAACAGCAAGTAGCAAACGATTGAGATTCTTCTTCATTGGGACTTCCTCCTTGGTATTGTTAACTGCTGTATCCCGACTACTTTTCATTTTCGGCAGCGCGATAACCAGCCTTCTGAGCGTCGACCTCGGTCATATACTTGCCCTGCTTGGTCTTTCCATAGTAGCGCGTTCCGGGCTTGTGGTAGATCTTTGTGTCAGTGTTCACCCAGACCATTCCGCTGCTGTTGGCGGGCGGATTCTGCTCAGATGGGGCCGGTTGGGCGGTAGACTTGGGAGCCGGAACAGGAGTTGCGGCGGGAGTCGATGCCGGAGCAGGTTTGGCGGCGGGGGCTACGGTTGAGGTTGTAGCCGCTCCACCGGCGGCAGCAGTGTCTGTAGCAACTTTTTTGGATTTCTTTGTGGTGGTCGCAGCAGCTTCTGCGGTGGCGGCAGACGCATCCTCAGCGGCTTTTTGGGATGTCTTCTTGGTCGCCGTAGCAGCACCTGTAGTGGCTGCTGCTGTATCGTCGGCGGCTTTCTTCGACTTCTTCTTGGTCGCCGCAGCTGCATCGGTGGTTGCTGCTGCCGTATCGTCGGCGGCTTTCTTCGACTTCTTCTTGGTCGCCGTAGCTGCATCGGTGGTTGCTGCTGCCGTATCGTCGGCGGCTTTCTTCGACTTCTTCTTGGTCGCCGCAGCTGCATCGGTGGTTGCTGCTGCCGTATCGTCGGCGGCCTTCTTCGACTTCTTCTTGGTCGCCGTAGCTGCATCGGTGGTTGCTGCTGCCGTATCGTCGGCGGCTTTCTTCGACTTCTTCTTGGTCGCCGCAGCTGCATCGGTGGTTGCTGCTGCCGTATCGTCGGCGGCCTTCTTCGACTTCTTCTTGGTCGCCGTAGCTGCATCGGTGGTTGCTGCTGCCGTATCGTCGGCGGCTTTCTTCGACTTCTTCTTGGCGGTCGTAGCGGCATCGGTGGTTGCTGCTGCCGTATCGTCGGCGGCTTTCTTCGACTTCTGCTTGGGTTTCGTGGTATCCGTCTGATCTGAGGAAGTGCTCTGAGACTCATGGGCAGCGGCAACACGCGCGGTGAGATTGCCGCTAACCAGAAGCAGAGACCCGAGCAGAGCTAGATACAAATTCTTGTAAGAACGATTCATCTCTGAAATTTCCTTTCACAATCAGCGATCCAGAGTCCTCTGTCTGGTGCCGGGCGTGGGGCACGAGAAACAAGGCAAGCAGATGACGTCGCATCACTTGGGGCAAAGCCCGTGGATTTCGCGCATGATGGATTATTACAGAAGGCAAGTCAAGAAAGAATAAGGCTAGTCGGGCGCGGCGACTGGCCAGCGGGGATAGCGGGATTAGTCGCCGGAAGGTTGAAAGCGTGCGAACTCGACCGATTCGGCGAGCCCGCGGCGAACGGGGCCAAGAACGAAGGCTGGAACATCGCGTTCCGGGGCTACGGATAGATTGGCGGCCTTGCGGGGGAATTCATTGCGGCGGTCGAGATGAAGTCCGGCTTCCTTAAGGAACTCGGTGGAGAAGCCCATGTCTTCACCACGGTCGACGCCCCAGAACCAGAGTTTTTCTTCGTTCCGCTGGAGGAAGTGGAGGGATTCCTCGAGTTTTTTCATTGCGCGGTCAAAGGAAGAAGCTAAAAAAAATACGCCCAGGTTCCAGGCGTGGCGGGGGTATTGGACCTGGATGCGGACGCAATACTTCCCATTCTGATTCTTTTCGATGCTGCAACGATAATCATTTCGCACGTTTGACGAGCGGCCTGACATGGATATCCCCTTGGATTCGAGCGAATTAGAAATGAGATTAATGGTTGACCGACGGGAATGCGAACGACCTACCCACGAAGGTGAGAAGTTCCGAAGAGGTGCCCTGCGCATAACCCAATCCAGCCAGAAGTAGGCTAGCGGGTGGGGCCCAGAAGGGCAAGAGGCGTGCCTTTAAATTTTAACTACTTTATTTTCTATGATATAGGGGTCGAAAAATCGCCAAAGCCACGCATTTTATCAGGCATCAGCTTCAACTTTCCCTCGGCCTTCATGCGTTCCTCCAGAGCGCTACGAAAGGCTTCAAAGACGAGAGAACGCTTGGATTGAAGCAAATTGTCGGTGACAGTGCGGCGTTGCTTTTCGAAATCGGCCGGATTGGCTTCAGTTTTGGAGACAAGATCGTAAACAATCCAGTTTTGGCCGATGGTAACCGGTGCTCCAACCTCTCCAACCTTCAATTGGAAGGCTCCGGCAAGCTGCTTGCCGCTGCCGACGTTGGCGATTGAACCGCTGCGAGAGAATTCGTCGGAGGTTTTAGGGTCAAGGCCCATTGCTTTAGCGGCAGTGGCAAATTTTTCACCCTGCTGGACGTGTTTCTGGAGATCGGCAGCCTTGGCATTGGCCAATTCGGATGCTTTTTGATCCTTGAGGTCGGCCGTGACTTTGTCGCGCACTTCCTCGAGGGTGCCTGGGTGGGCGGGGAAGATTTCTTTCAACTGGAGGACCACATAACCGCGATCGGTGTGGATGGGCAAGGAAAGCTCGCCCTTGCGGAGTTGAAGGATCTGTTCGTGGATATCTTTAGAGGTGCCGAGTTCAAAAACGGGTTCAGTCGGTGAGATAGGCCGGGTATCCGCGACGGGCAGGTGATATTTGGAAGCGAGTTCATCGAGGCCGAGTTTGCTCGACTGACGGATGTCGGAGGAGAGCCTGTCGGCGACAGCCCCAGCAGCCTGTTCGGCCTTGTTCGCCTGGTAAGGAGCGCGGAGGCTGTCCTTCACTTCCTCGAAGGTCTTGGTGTGCGCGTTTTCCTTGTCGAGGACTTTAATGATGTGGAACCCGTACTGAGTCTTGATCAGGTCGGAAATCTCACCCTTGTTCAAACTGAAAGCGGCCTTTTCAAACTCGGGAACCGTCTGGCCCTGTTCAATCCAGCCAAGATCGCCCTTTTTGGCCTTCGAGCTAGGGTCTTCCGAGTATTTGGTGGCCAAATCCTCGAAGCTGGCGCCCTTCTTTTTGGCCTGGGCGAGGATGTCATCAGCCTTCTTTTTGATTTCGGTAACTTCAGCGTCGGTCTTTCCGACAGTCATTAGAAGAATATGCTCGGCGTGGACACGGTTCTTGACCTGGTAGTTCTGGATATTCTGCTGATAAATGACCTTCAGTTCGTCGTCGGAGACCAGGGTTGCCTGGCGAATCTGGTTTATGTCAACGAGGGCGTAGCGCACAACGCGTTTCTCGGGGATCTGATACTTGGCGCGATTCTGTTCAAAGTACGCTTTGATCTGATCGTCGGTGAGGGTGAGTTTGGCGGCGACGTCTTCCGGTTTGATGACGACGTAATCGAGCTTGATCTTTTCGTTTTGGACGCGGAATTCTTCCTGGATTTCGGCGGGGCTGACGCTGATGCCGTCGGTAAGGAGTTTGCGGAACTTTTCCTCGACCAGGCCGTCATGCACGGCTTGTTCAAAGGCCGGCACGGTCATTTGAAAGCGCTGTTGGACTTCGCGCGCGTAGGTGTCCATGCCAACAAAAGTGTCTCCATTGTAAACGGTCGGCAGATACTGGCGGATGCGGTCCGCGCGTTCCTTGTCGCTAACGGTGATGCCAAGGCGCTTGGCTTCGTATTCCACCTCTTTCTGAAAAACCATCTGGCTCAGGATCTGGCGGGCGTAGAGTCCCTCCAGTTGCGTGGGAATCTGATTGCCACGGCGAATCTGGTTGAGGCGATCGTGGATTTCGGCAAGGGTGATGGACTGATCACCGACCTTCGCCACGACGTCCGTGGAGCTCTCCGCGGTGTTGGTGCCCTGAGGCACAAGATAGAGCAACATGCTCAATGCAAGAATGCCGATGATGACGCCGAAGAGTATCCGGACGCCGACTTTCTGGTTTTCGAATGCGCCAGCCATTACAGGTTTCTCCCTAGTGTGTAGCCAAACTATGGATTATAGAGGAATTCCTATGAAAGGCCCAAATGATTCGAACGAGCAAAAGCGTGGTGATCTGCCGAGGGTGCAGTGGCTAGGAGGAAGGAGACTGGTATTCCTTGCAGAAAGGACATGGTGTGGGACATACTCCGCGGAAGCATACGGATGGCCGAAGCGTAAGATTCCCTGACCTGGAGGAGAAAGTGAGAAAGCCCGCCCTAGTGCTTGTCTTATCGTTCGTTACGGTTTGCTCGATACCGGCTCCTCTGGTGAAGGGAAAGCAGGCGAGTTCAGATTCCTCGATAAAGAGCGAACAAGCTTCCCCCGCAAACAGCGCGGTGGCCGCTGTGCCAGAAGCGAAGGCAGAGGCTGAACCGCAGACGCGTATCACCGCCTATACCTTGTCACCGGACCGCGACAAGAAGGCGCGGGCGCTCAGCAAGGTGCGACTACGAATGCTGATCGTGGAGCTGGTGTATGGGATTGTGGTGCTGTTGCTGGTTCTACGATGGAAGTGGGCGCCAAAGTTTCGCGATTTAGCGGAGAAGTTGAGTTCGCGGCGAGGGCTGCAGGTCATCCTCTTCGTGCCGCTGATTACACTGGTGATGGACATCCTGTCGCTGCCGACAGGGATTTATGGAAACTGGATTCAGCGAGTGTACGGATTATCGGTGCAGGGGTGGAGTTCGTGGTTTTGGGACTGGACCAAAGGCGAAATCATATCGGTGATTCTCGGGTCGATGGTGGTCGCGATTTTGTACTTCGTGATTCGGAAATCGCCGAAGCGGTGGTGGTTCTATTTCTGGCTGGCTTCCCTGCCGTTAATTCTAATAATGATCTTTCTGCAACCTCTTGTAATTGATCCGCTGTTCCACAAATTCGAACCGCTACAGAAAAAAGATCCCGCGCTTACCGCGGAAATGGAAAAGATGGTAAAGCAGGCAGGGCAGGAAATACCGCCGGAACGAATGTTCTGGATGGGGGCTGGCGAGAAGACGACGACGCTGAACGCCTATGTGACAGGCTTCGGAGCGTCGAAGCGGATCGTGGTGTGGGACACGACAATCGCAAAAATGAACACGCCACAGATCGTTTTCGTCGCAGGACACGAGATGGGACATTACGTGCTCAACCATATTCAGAAAGGGTTTGCGTTCCTTGCAGCGTTGCTGTTGGTGGTTTTCTATATCGGGTATCGAACGATTGGATGGGTTCTGGCGAAGTGGGGACCGGAATGGGGTATTCGAGGACTGGATGATTGGGCTTCGTATCCAGCGCTGTTGTTGCTACTTTCGGTGATTGTGATTTTTGTTGGGCCGATTGGCAGCACATTTTCGCGGTATCAGGAACACCAGGCGGATCAATACGGACTTGAAGTTACGCACGGATTGACGCCGGATTCCGGCCAGGTAGCGGCACAAGCGTTCAATATATTGGGGAATGTGGGTCTATCGGATCCGGATCCTAGTCCATTGCGAATTTTCTTGTTCTACGATCATCCGGCGATACCGGACCGGATCAAATATTGTTTGCGTTACGATCCGTGGGGGAAGGGCGAGCAGCCGGAATTTGTGAAGTGACGGCGGTGGCCTACGGCAGCAGGACATCATGAGTTGGCCCCTATCCACACGCGCGGTCAGATAGAGAGCACACCCTCAGAACCCGTAAGTGGGGCATCCAGAAAAAAGTCTAGCGGAGGTTAGCGTAGGATAGAGGAGTGAACGCTAAGCTCATCGGTACTTGTGCGATTTTGCTGTGCTTGGCCGCGGCGCTTTGCGCGCGGGAAAAGACAGCGAAGAAAACCCCCACTTACTTTCGAGACGTCCTTCCTTTATTACAGGAACATTGCCAGGTGTGCCACCGCACGGGCGGGATTGCGCCAATGCCATTTGAGAATTACAAGGAAACGCGCAACTATGCAGCGGCAATCGAGAAGGCCACACAGAATCGAACGATGCCACCGTGGTTTGCAGATAAAAATATCGGCAAGTTCTCGAACGATCCTTCGCTCAGCGGCGAGGAGATCGAGCAGCTCACTTCCTGGGTAAAGGCGGGCGCACCGGAAGGGCACGCATCCGAGGCGCCGCCGGAGCGAAAATGGACAGGGCGGTGGACGATTCCTGTGCCGGATGTTCAAGTAAGGATGGCGCAGGCAGTGAAGATTCCCGCTGACGGAGAGATCGATTATACCTACGAAATTATGCCCACCCTGTTCAGGGAAGGGCGCTGGGTGCAGCGGTCTGAAATTCTGCCAGGCATGCCACAGAATGTGCATCATGCAGTGGTGTATGTACGGCCGCCGGAGTCGAAGTGGCTGCGACATGCGCCGGTGGAAAAACCGTTTACGGCATCGATGTTGAGTACGGAGCGGGACCGCGCGGAGGCGATGTGGACCGACAGTGACATCCTGCTGGTGTATGCGCCGGGGAGCGCGCCGGACAATTGGCCCGCGGGTATGGCGAAGTATATCCCTGCCGGATCGGACCTGGTTTTCCAGATGCATTACACAAGCAACGGAAAAGCGAGCGAGGATGAGACACGCATCGGGCTGATTTTTGCCAAAAAGCCGCCCGTGAAACGGGTGCTGACACTACAGCTGACAAACGATCATTTTGCAATTCCTCCCGGAGCACCTAATTACCGGGTGGAGGCGCGCGGAACGATTCCGAACGATGCGCTGTTGTTGGGCTTTTTTCCTCACATGCATCTGCGAGGAAAACAGTTTGAGTACAACATTGTTCATCCGGACAAATCGATTGAGCCGCTGCTAAGGGTGGACTATCACTTTCACTGGCAAATGACCTACCAGTTGGCCGAGCCGCGAGAGTTGAAGTCTGGTACGGAATTACAGGCGGTAGCGCGTTTCGACAATTCCAGACAGAACATGCACAACCCCGATCCGGAAGCCGAGGTGAGGTGGGGCGAGCAGACTTCTGATGAAATGATGGTTGGATTTTTTGACGTGGCGGTAGGGGCGGACTTTGACAAACCGAGGTTTTTCGAGCGCGAGAACCGCGAGCCCATTAACTAGAAGGCAACTTTTTGGCAGCGCTGTTTGTATATTGAGTACGCCTGCAACGGAGACTTCTCCCCGGTACAAAGCGCTGTGCTAGATTGCAGAATTGGAGGAGTGACGCCTCAACTTCCGTGACCACGCAGACTCCCATCGAACCGCGCCGGCCGTCCGCCCCTCCAGCGCCGCAACAGGCGCCGAAGATCCATCACGTCGAAGTGTATTGGCACGCGGTAACCTACAAAACGGTAGCGGTGTACCTGCTGTTGCTGTTCGTTATCATTATTGCCGGGTTGTATGTGGCGATGCCGAACTGGACCGAGATCATCACGAAAAAGGTCAACAACGCGATCGGCAACACGGAAAACGAAAACCTGACGATATCGCAGACGCAGGCGAAGTTCGTGAACTTGGACGGGCGCGTGCAAGTGAAGAAGGTGAATTCGGTGACGTGGGTGGACGCGGATTACCACACGGCGCTTGACAAAGGAGATTTGATCCAGACAGGCGGCGATGGTGCCGCTCGAATGACGTTTGCTGACGGGACCGAGTACACGGTGAAGGCGGAGTCGATGGTCACGGTGGAAGAAAACAACGTGACGCGAGAGCAATCAAACACGGCGGTGCGCATCAATACCGGGCAAGTGGACTTGGCGACGCCGAACTGGTCATCTCCAAATTCGAAGGCAGCGGTTAGCGTGGAAGACGCGACGGCGATGGTGCAGCAGAACAGCCGGGCGACAGTGAAGAATGACCCGAAAAATAACGAGCATGAGATCGTGGTGAACACCGGCGCGGCGGAAGTGCGACGCGGAGCAGAAAAGATCGAGCTGACTCAATACGAAAAAGTAAGCTTCGCATCGGGAAGCCCAGCAACGAAGTCGAATGTGCTGGCGCCTCCAGCACTGGTAGCGCCATTGAATCTGGCACCGGTAATTTCCGAGAATCCGAAAACAGCGCCAATCCGATTTGAGTGGCAGCCGGTCAATGAAGCGATTTCCTACACGTTGCGAATCAGTTCAACGACGATGTTCACAAAGCTGGTAAAGGAAGTAAAAGTGTCCGGACTGGCAGCGGAAGTAAGTGGCCTCGAGGCCGGAGATTACTTCTGGAACGTGACGGCGTCGGACGCGAAGAAACAAACCAGCGAAGTCAGCGAAACATTCAAGTTTTCCCTGGTGTCGCAAGCGAAATCGCAGGACATGGTACTGGAAATCGAGAGCACGCAGATTCACGGCCGGGTTGCGGAAATTATCGGACGAGCCGAACCGGGAGCAGCGCTGATTGTAAATGGACAGCCAGTGGCGAATATTGCGCCAGACGGCGGGTTCCGGCATTTCACGGAGCCGCTGGAGCCGGGCCAACACACAATAGTGGTGATTGGCTCAAACCGCCGTGGCGGCACGGCAAAACAACAAGTTTCCATCGTGGTGCCGAAGTAAATTGGGGGACGCGGAGGCGGTTTTTTGCTTGCTGCGCCGATTCCAGCGACAATGGAAGATTGCACAGATAGAATTTCGTGCGCGGGACTCCAGGCAAAGCAAGAGTCCGTCCGGAGGGGGAAGTTGTAATGAATAAGAACGGATATAACCTCAGGTCGGTATTCAGTCTGTTTTCCTCCGACCTGGCCATCGATCTTGGAACAGCGAATACGCTGGTGTTTTCTCACGGCAAAGGAATTGTCGTAAACGAACCGTCGATCGTGGCCATTAATAAATCCAACGGTGAAGTGGTGGCGGTCGGGCGCGAAGCGAAAGAAATGCTGGGGCGGACTCCCGGAAACGTGGTGGCCATTAAGCCGATGAAAGACGGTGTGATTGCCGACTTCAAAGTGACGGAAAAGATGCTGACGTATTTTATTCAGAAAGCGCACAACCGTCGCGTGCTGGTGCATCCACGAATTGTGATCGGGGTGCCAAGCGAAATTACGCCGGTGGAAAAACGCGCGGTACAGGACTCTGCGTATCGTGCGCGCGCCAGCGAAGTGTACCTAGTAGAACAGGCCATGGCAGCGGCGATTGGGGCAGGACTGCCCATCGAAGAGCCGTCGGGCAACATGGTCGTGGATATCGGCGGAGGCACGACAGACATCGCGGTCATCTCGATGAGTGGAATTGTGTACTCGCGGTCGGTGCGCGTGGCGGGCAACGAGATGGACGAAGCGGTGATGCAATATTTGAAACGGAAGTACAACCTCCTGGTCGGAGAGCGCACGGCCGAACAGATCAAGATGGAAATTGGGTCGGCTTACCCCCTGGAAAAGCCGCTGACCATGGAAGTGAAAGGCCGGAACCTGATCGAGGGCGTACCACGGACCGTGACAATTGACGACAGCGAAATTCGCGAGGCGTTGAGCGAATGCGTGGCAACGATATTGAATGCGGTTCGCGTGGCGCTGGAGCGGACACCGCCGGAACTTTCCGCAGACATCAGTGATCGCGGGATTGTGCTGACGGGCGGAGGCGCACTGCTAAAGAATCTGGACAAGCGCATTCGCGAAGAAACCGGGTTACCGGTTTCGATTGCAGATGATCCGCTGGCGTCGGTGGTCCTCGGAACCGGAAAGATGCTGAGCGATTTCAAACTGCTGCGACAGGTTTGCATCGATTAGGGCAGTCGTAGGACTTGAGTAGAAAGTATTCCGTAAAAGGATTGTTGAAGAATGTTTCGGAGGTCCCGAGTTCGTCATTCTCACCCTGCCATGAGTTCGGGGCTGGAGTTCCTGAATTCGAATTTTCATTGGTTAACTTAAAACTTAGAACCAATTACTGAGAACGATTTCTTATGGTGGCGATACCTTCAAGACATAAGTCGGTGGCACTGTTGACGGCGGTGCTGATCGCGCAACTGCTGATGCTCGCGGTGCAGATCAAGCGCGATTCACGAGGACGCCTGATCCGCGTCTGGGCGGTGGGGGCAGTGTCGCCGTTTGAAAGAAGTGGTTCGTGGGGTTTCGGGAAGATTCGGGGAGTGTGGAATCACTATTTCGCACTGCAATCGACTTCACGTGAAAATGAAGCGTTGCGAATTGAAAATGATTCCCTGAAGCTGGCCATCTCTCAACTGCAAAGCAAAGCAGCAGAAGCCGAAAGGCTTTCTACACTTTTGAAATTCCGGGAGGCCCATCCGAAGTTGCCGATGGTCAACGCGCGGGTAATCGGGGCCAGCGCGGGAACGGCCAGCCGGATGGTGGAGATCGATCGCGGCGAACGCGATGGAGTACGGCGCAATCTAGCGGTAATTACTCCGGACGGAGCGGTCGGAAAAGTAATTGAAGTTTATCGCGATACGGCGCAGGTGCTGTTGTTGACCGATAAGGATGGCGGAGTGGGCGCGATGCTTGTGGAATCACGGATTCAGGGGCCCGTGGGCGGGAGCGGAGAGCCGCTGCTGACGATGAAGTATGTAGCGACGGACGACAAGGTAGCCATCGGGGAAAAAGTGGTCACCAGCGGAATGGACAAAATATTTCCGCGAGATATTCCGGTTGGGACGGTACAGGAAGTAAAGCCCGGGAGTCCGTTTAAGCAGATATGGCTGCAACCTGCGGCGAAGCTCCAACGACTGGAAGAAGTAATCGTTTTGCTGAGCCAGGATCCGGTGGAATTTTCGAAGGAACCGGAAGCGCAGAATGCAGCGGGATCCGCGGGAACGGCCGCAGTGCCAGCCTCACAGGCCGCCAAACCGGAGAAGCCATGAACGAGGCTTACGAACTCCGCAGCGGCGAAACGCACATCGAAGTACACAAGTTTTATCCTGGCGCGATCGCCCTCGTGGCGGCTGTTGCGCTGATATTGCAGTCGATGGTGCCGGCATATTTTCCAGGCTTTCGAATACTCGATTTGCCGCTGCTGATCACGATCTATTTTGGATTGAGCCGGCGGAATCCGTCGACGGGATTATTGCTGGGCATGGTCATTGGGCTGTTGCAGGACAGCTTGAGCGGGCCAACGGTGCCGCTGGGATTTTATGGAATTGGAAAAACCTGCATCGGATATCTGGCGTCGTCGATTGGCGCGCGTCTGGATACGGAGCATCCCGCGGCTCGATTCGCGCTGATCATGGGATTTTTCGTGACCCACCAGGCGATCCTGGTGTTGGTGCGGCGGTTGCTGCTGGCAGAACCGGAGTCGTGGCTCAATGCGCATCTGGCGATTGCGGCGGCGGTGAATGCGGTACTGGGAACGATATTGTTTTTGCTGCTGGATCGGTTGAGGAGAAATTCGTAGCTTTCCTACCGGAATGTACGCCCACCTCAGAAGGAGGCGGCTGCAGAACCTCCCTTCGGAACCTAAATGAGTGCTAGTGGCTGAGGAGGAATTGCTTGAAGTCGTCGTAGGCGCTGCTCATTGGCCTGGAAAGTTTGGGGCGATTCAGATATTCGGCCAGGCGCGAGGGGAGAGGCGGGGCGATGCCAATTCCCTTCTGCACTATATCGGCGAATTTGGCGGGATGTGCGGTCGAGAGTACGAGACCCTGCGCGGGCTCGGGATGTTCTTTGCGATACGCTTCCCAGGCGAGCATTCCTACGGCGGTGTGCGGATCAGTGATGTAGCGATAACGCTCCCAAACTTCCTTCATTTGCCTCAGAGTCTCCGCATTGGTGGCGCCGTGGCCCCAGATTTCCTTACGCACAATTTCGAGACGTCCGCGACAGAGATCGAGCAGTCGCGGAAAATTGTTGGGATTACCCACATCCATGGCATTGGAGTAGGTGGCTTCCGCGGCGCGAGGATGATATTCGCCGCTGCGCAGATATTCGGGGACGACATCGTTGGCATTGGTGGCGGCAATGAATCGGGTGACGGGCAAACCCATACGCTTGGCGAACAGACCGGCGGTAAGATTGCCGAAATTTCCGCTCGGCACAGCGACGATGAGAGGGACAGAAGCGACGGGAAGCTGGCGGTAGGCGGCTACGTGGTAGAACATCTGCGGCAAGAGGCGGCCCACGTTGATGGAATTAGCGGAGGTGAGAAAAACCCGCTGATTGAGTGTTTCGTCGGAGAAGGCCTGCTTGACTAGGCACTGGCAATCGTCGAAGGTGCCGGAGACTTCGAGCGAGGTGATGTTTTCGCCGAGAGTAGTGAACTGTTTTTCCTGGGCTTCGCTGATGCGTCTGGACGGATAGAGAATGACGACGCGAATTCCCGGAACGCCGAGAAAGCCGTGGGCGACGGCGCTGCCAGTGTCACCGGAAGTCGCTACTAGTACGGTAAGAGTACGAGATTCTCCGCGAACGAAATAGCCCATCAGCCGGGCCATGAAACGCGCGCCAAAATCCTTGAAGGCTAGCGTGGGACCGTGAAAAAGTTCAAGAACATGCAAGGCCGGGGAAAGAGAAATTAGCTTCACGGGAAAATTGATTGCTTCGGCAACTACTTGCCACAAAATTTCTTCGGGGACATCTGGAGTGGCGAAGGGCCGGACTACCCGAAAACAAACTTCGGTGAAGGGCAGGCGGCGAAATTCTTCGAGCTCATCAGGACTATGACGGGCAATTTCTACGGGCATGTACAGGCCGCCATCGGGGGCTAGGCCGCGCAGAACCGCGCCTCGTAACGAGGTGAGGGGAGCTTTGCCACCAGTGCTGCGATATCTCATGCCCGGAGCAGCTCGGTGCTGAGATTTGCAGCGGAGGAGCGGAATGAGCCAGGAGCATCTGCAGGAGTGACTTTGAAACAAACACTTTGGCGGATTGAGAGTGCGCTCGAGCTGTGCATGTCGCTCATCCGATTATCGCCGAATTCGTTTCAAAAAGGCTTCGGCGGAAGATTCGCCGTGGCCTTCGGCGCTTGCGGCTAGTTCCCGCAGTTCCGCAACAGGTACGGTGCAGTGTGCGAGAGCTTCATAGCTTTGACGGCGAGCAGCGAGTAGCGCGGGATAGCAGCGCGCAACGGTCTGGTTGGGGGATTCGCCTGTTCGCGGCTGAAACGCACCACGCCACAACACGGGTTTGGGATCTTCAAGAAAACGACGGATGAGAAGTTGTTGTTCTTCGATGGAAGCGGCGAGATAGACGACGGTCATGAGTTTGCGAAGACGGAACAATAGATTGTTTCCCGTGTGAATGACACTACCGGTGGTGTCAAGCAGCAGGGCGCTCGATGGATTTTTCTCGAGGCCAGTCAGGATTTCATCGAGAGAAGAGATTTCTTCAGAGAGGTATTGGGCTTCGCGTTCCGCGTAGCTTGGACTGTCAGGCCAACCCATCCATGCGGCAACGCCGTTGATGCCGCGGAACCCACCGGCCTTGAGGGTGGGGGCGAGGCGGGCTTCGATGAGATCGTCGCAGGAAATGGCAGGATAGTTCGCTGAGGCCAAGTGCTTGGTCCAATAGGTCTTGCCGGCACCAGACATGCCGATAAGAGCAAGACGAAGAGGTTGATCGGATGTTCGCATCATGCAGAACCATAGATGTTAATGGATTCAGAGAGTTGGCGGCAAAGAAAAGGGTGCGGAGCGACGGGGAGGTAACGCGAGGGGAGGGCCGGATTGCTCAACTGCAGAATGATGGAATCGGGTTCTACCTGGGCGCCGGGGCGAAGAACAATCGAATCGACGCGGCCATCGATGCTGGCTGCGAGTCAACCTACTGCTTCAGGCACGAGCGAGCCGAGACCCTGTGCGCGACAAATCATCGACCCGGATTCTACGGTGACAAATTGCATTGCACTAAGATAAACCGAGGGTGAGACCGAAGGCAAGCGCATGACACCAAACGAGATACCGACTATGACGGCAATGGCTAAAGCGGGAATAGGTGGCCGCCAGAACATCTTAGGGCGAAGACTATCAAGCGCAGGCGAACCCCTCGATCGATAACTGTACCGTTTACTCAAAAATCTAGAATGTGATCGGAGGCAGAAAATAGAGAGCAGAAGTTGCCTTTAGTGCGTGTCACAATTCTAGAAAGAGGTGATGCAACTCATTGGGCACACGACTATTTAACAGCGAGAAACCTGTCCCACGGTACGGGTTGCAGGGGAGTGAGCCAGATGCTAATTTTGTAACGACTTCCGCAACAGACGAATTTCGGGAGTTTCGCGGCGAATCTGTTGACTCGTGGTGTAGTCAGAAGCCGTACATTTGCCGGCCAACTGCAACAAAAGAACTGAAGGACTCGCTGCTGGAAAAGAAATTGCGCGAGCGTAAAACGCTCAGTAGTAAGCAAGAATGGGCTCGCGCGCAGGGTCTGCGTGTCGTACTGGTTTCGTAACGATAATCGATTGCCGCAAGAACGGCTGGCCGCCGCTTCCTACGTGATTGTGGGCATAATCACGTTGCTGTTGTTCGGTTTCTGGAAACTCCAAATCATCGATTCCGATAGGTATGGACAATTGGCAGAACGTAACCGCGTCCGGTCGATTCCGATTATCGCGCCGCGTGGGCGGATGCTGGACCGTGACGGACGGGTACTGGTAGATAACTACCCATCGTTCAGCGTGATCCTGTTGCGTGATGACATGGCCGCTGTGGAGAAGGGCTTGCCGGCGATCGCAGATGGATTGGGATTGTCGCTGGACGATCTGCAAGAGCAGCTGAGCAACACGGAAAAACTTCCGAAATTTCAGCCCATTGTGATCAAACCCGAAGCGACGCCCGCGGATGTGGCATTCATCGAATCGCACCGCTCAGATATTCCGCTGCTGGAAATGCTGATGGTGCATCGCCGGCGTTATCTGCCGGGTGGATTCATGGGACATGCCAGCGGATATGTGGGTGAAGTCAGCGAACAACAGATTGAAGCGAGCAACGGGAAATTGCGGCCCGGCGACTTCGGCGGCAAATCAGGGCTGGAACGGCAATACAACGATCTGCTGGTGGGCACGGACGGATTGCGCCGCGTGATTGTAAATAGCGTGGGAAAAGAAGTCGACCACCTGCCACAACAAGAACCAATTCCAGGCAAACAGATTCAACTGACGATCGACTACGATTTGCAGCAAGTGGCCGAAACGGACATGGCAGGAAAGAAGGGCGCGGTAGTTGCCATGGATCCGCGCACAGGAGAGGTGCTAGCGTTTGTGAGCCGACCAGCACCGGATCCGAACGATTTCGCCATACGTGTATCGAAGGAAGAATGGCAGCGGCTCAATGAAGACACAGATCATCCATTGATGAACCGTGTGACCCAGGCGCAGTTGGCACCCGGCTCTGTGTTCAAAATCATCATGGCGACGGCAATGCTGGAATCGAAAACTCCGCAAGAGAGTTTCACGGCATTTTGCCCGGGCTTTGCGAACTTCTATGGGCGCATGTTCAAGTGCCATATTTACGGCAAGGGGGGCCATGGAGTGGTGAATCTGCATAGCGCAATCATCCACTCCTGTGACATTTTTTTCTACAACATTGGCCAACGCATGGGCATCGACACAATTTCAAAATACGCAAAGATGCTGGGATTGGGTGCAAAGACGGGCATAGACCTGCCATCGGAGGAGTCAGGGCTAGTGCCTTCGGAAGAATGGGTGCAACGCCTTTTCCATCACAAGTGGTATCCCGGCTCTACAATTTCGGTGGCCATCGGGCAGGGTGCGGTCACAACGACGCCACTGCAGCTGGCCTATGCGATTGGGGGAATCGCATCCGGCGGAGAGTTCAAACAACCGCACTTCCTGAAGGATATGCCCAATGTGGGTGAAATGCATGTGGCGCTCTCCGAGAATACGGTCGAGCAGGTGACAAGGGGAATGTATGGCGTGGTGAATGAAGGCGGTACCGCGGGCATGTTGAAACTGCAAGGCATCGAGTTCTGTGGAAAGACCGGAAGTGCGCAAGTGATGAGCAATACGGAACGAGACAAGCTCGGGAAGGCTGCGAGTAAAGGCAAGGACAACGCGTGGTTTGTGGGTTACGCACCGAGACGCGATCCTGAGATTGTGATCAGCGTCCTGGTGGAAGGTGGTGAGCACGGAAATCTAGCCGCTGCACCGATCGCGAGGGATATTATCAAAGCGTATTACGAAAAAAAGAACAAGAAGTTGCCCGGCCAACTGACTACAGAAAATTTAAAAGACGATCCGACGCTCGCGAAAAATACCGAGACGGTGCAAGAACCGAAGATTGCGGTAAAGCCGGAACTGGCTCATGCCGTGATGCCGGTAAAGAGTACTAGGAAGTCCGCGGAGAATTAGAGATTCTGGATTTTTGAGGGAAGTACGTTGAACAAAGACGCTGCAGGAGCACGCGATTACGACTGGTGGCTGCTGGCTATCGTGGCCGCCATTTGTGCTGTGGGCGTAATCGAGATCTATTCGGCAACGCACGGCAGCGCGTTGGCCGGCATGCACACGCGTCAACTGCGGTGGCTGCTGATCGGCACGGTGCTGATGTTCGTGTTCTCCAGGCTGGACTATCATTTAATCTTGGATCAGGCCCCCGTCCTGTATATCATTGGAATAGCGGCACTTACGGCTGTTTTGCTGGTGGGACATACGCGCTTCGGGGCCAAACGCTGGATCCCCGTGCTGGGGGAATTTCTTCAGGTGTCGGAATTGGTCAAATTGATTATAATCATTGTGTTGGCGCGCTTCTTTGCAGAGGTGCGCACCGATGAGCTATCCCTGCAGGATTTGATTAAAGCAGGATTGTTGGTTGGAGTACCGCTGGTTCTCATCTTGAAACAGCCCGATCTGGGCACTGCATTAGTGCTGATGCCCATGTTGATAGTTGGCGCGTTCCTCGCCGGGTTGCAATGGAAACATGCAGCGGCAATTGTATTGATCGGCGTGTTGATGTTGCCGGTAGGGTGGCATTTCTTGAAGCCGTATCAGAAGGAAAGAGTTACTTCATTCTTGCATCCCGAAGAAGACGCGAAGGGCTCAGGCTATCAGGTGTTGCAATCGAAGATAGCAGTAGGGTCTGGCGGATTCTGGGGGAGGGGTTTCGGGAACGGCACCCAGAATCAACTGGGCTACATTCCGGTCAGGTATTCGGATTTCATTATGGCAGCCTGGGCGGAAGAGCAGGGATTCAAGGGTGTGCTGCTTGCACTCGGGCTGTATATGGCGTTATTGTTGCGTCTTGTACAGAATGCCCAGCGCGCCAAGGATCGCGCGGGAATGTTTCTGGTCATGGGCGTGACAGCAGCGCTCGGGTTTCACGTTTTAGTAAACGTGGCCATGGTCATCGGGGCAATGCCGGTAACCGGTATTCCATTGCCGTTGATGAGCTACGGAGGATCGGCCACGTTGTTTGTATTCCTGGCCATCGGCCTGGTGATGAATGTCCGGCTCCGCCGGTTCGTCAATTAGCTGCTGGTCAGTGCCGAGCGCGCCTCAGTTCAGGGGGGATGCGCCGGTCGGGCGACTGAAATTAAGCCGCCAGTAGTCATGGTTTAGGTAAGAAGGATTTTAAGAGTGAGTAAAGCATCGTCCGCCGTTACCCCGGGAGATTCCCGGCAACGGCCTTGCCTCGATAGCATGGGGTCAACGTATTTTGAGAGCCGCAGTGCGGCTACTCCCTCCCGCTACGAACGCCAAGCCACAACACTGTTGTCGCCAACGTGTTCCGGTAAAAACCGGAACGGCGCCGTGCCTTGGACCGCCTCTTCCTATGAGGGTCCCGCGGCGATGCTCCACAAGGAGTTGTATGTCAAAAGAATTGGTAATATCTGCGAGCTCACACGAACGTAGAGTCGCGATTCTAGAAGAAGGTCAGCTAGTCGAAATTTACATCGAACGCGAAAAAGAATTCGCTCTCGTCGGCAGCATCTACAAAGGAAAAGTAACGCGAGTGCTACCAGGCATGCAGTCGGCTTTCGTCGACATCGGCTTGGATGGCGACGCGTTTCTTTACGTGAGCGATGTGTTCGAAAACCTCGAAGATTACGATCATGGGCACGGACCGCATGATGCGCCGGTTCCGACCATCGTAAATGGTCACGCACACGCGCCGAGAGAAGTTTTACCTGGCGAAACGCTTTCTTCCGGGACGGTTCATGAGGAGATCGTGCACCTCGACGAAGCCGGTGGGGAGCACGCGCTGGTCGAAGACATTGCGAATGAAGGTCTGCCGGGCGAAGTTCGCCAGAGCAAAGCCAACGGCGAGCAGAGCGCACAAACCGCGTTCAACGGTGAAACTGCCGAGCCAGAAGAGCGTCAGCCAGAATCGAACGCATCGGCACCGCAGAACTTTGCACCGAATTACAATCCCACAAGGAATTACCCTCCTCGTGGGAATGATCGTGGTCCAACCCGCGATCGTGGCGACAGGGGTGGAGACCGCGGCGGAGATCGCGGACGCGGCGGACGTCGCGGAAGATTCGGACGCCGTCGCGGAGGAAGTGATCGGCCTCCCATGAATCAAGTTGGCGGACGGAATTTGCCACCATCGAAATACGCGTCACCACAGGGTGATCGCGATTCACGTGGCGGCTTCGAAAATCGTCGGCCGAATGATCGTGCTCCGGAACGTGGCGGAGATCGCGGGCCCAGCGCGCCCGTGCCGAGTATGGAAGATGAAATCGTGCTACCGGGCGAATCGCTGGCAAAGTATCGCAGCCGTCCCGTTCAGCCGCCGGTTGCACCCGTGGTTCAGCATGAGCCGGAAGAGCGGCAACCAGATTTTACAGAGGCACCATCGCGTCCAGCCGTAGGGTTACCCGCCGGGGGAGGAGTTCCCCGCCGATTTTCTGGCAGTCTGCCGCACTGGCTGCTCGCGGACAACGAGCCGGCCGGTGAAGCGGTAGCTGAAGAGGCTTCGAACGAACAAAGCGTTTCTGAAGCGGTGGACAATGCGACGGGAGCGGCGGCGGATGTAACGGAAGAAACTCTGGCGGAGCCGATCCAGAACGGAGCTGCGACTCTAAGCGAAGAACAACTTGGCGCGCTATCCGCGCAGCTGGTGGAAGCAAAGCACGAAGAAACGCAGGCTCGTGCCGCAGCGGATGCGGTTGTGGAAGAAGCGGAGTTTGAAGAAGAAGAGGAGCAGACAGAAGAAGTGGAACAAGAAGATTCCACGGAGCCCGCTGAGGAGGAGGAAGACGAGCTTCAGGAAGCGGCAGAACACGGAGAGGCACAAAGCGAAGATTCTGACCGGCGCGAAACAAAAGAAGAAGCCGAGTTACGGCGCGATGCGGAGCACGAGGCCGCCGAAGCGTATCGCGCTGCAGAAGAAAAACACGAAGAGATGCAGGCGACGGAGGCCGATGGACAGCGCGAAGCTGGCGAGGTCATGGAGCAGACAGAAGGCTTCGCGACTTCGGCGGAAGGCGGGACGGCCGAAGCGATCCTCGAAGACGAGGTGATACTGCTGCCGGGCGAAACACGTGCACCGCGCAATCCCAGCGCTCCCAGAGAGGAATTTGTCCGGAGAGATTCCGCGCGTATCGGCAGCAATCCTCGTTCGCGTTTTCAACGCCCACAACGCGGCGGACGCGATCGTGGACGTGGTGGAGATCGTGGCGGACGCCCAGATCGTGGGCGCGGTGGCGAACGTGGAGGACGTGGGCGGTTCGAACCCCGGAGAAGCAGCGGTGGCACCGCACCGAGCCATAGCGGGAATCAACGCAGCCATCAGGGTGGACACAGCCACGGACACGGGCACGCACCTTCGCGCAGGCCGCAATTGATTTCAGAAATGCTCAAGGCGGGTCAGGATGTGGTCATCCAGATCGCCAAGGAGCCATTAGGCAAGAAGGGCGCACGAATCACTAGCCACGTGGCGCTGCCGGGGCGTTTCCTCGTTTACATGCCGACGATCGATCACATCGGAGTCTCGAGGAAGATTGCCAGCGCGGACAACCGTTCGCGTTTGAGGCGTCTGGTTGGCGAAGCGCGCGGCAGCTATCCCGGCGGATTCATCGTTCGCACAGCCGCGGGCGAAGCGACGGATGAGGAGATTCGCACCGACATCGAGTTCCTGGGCAAGACCTGGAACGAGATTAAGCAGAAGAGCGAGGAGAGAAAGTCTCCCGCGCTGCTGCATCGCGACCTGAACCTGGTCGAACGCATCCTTCGCGATTACGTGAGCGATGATTTCACCGCGATATGGATCGACAACGAAGAGGAATACGGCAAGGTGGTTGAGTTTGTGAGCCGGTTCCAGCCAAAACTGGTGAATCGCGTCAAGCTGTACACCAAGGAGCAGCCGATTTTTGAAGAGTTCGGGATTCAGCACGAGCTCGATAAGGCCCTGCGCGCGAAGGTGTGGTTGAAGTCCGGTGGATACATCGTCATCAATCACACGGAGGCACTCGTGGCGATTGACGTGAACACCGGAAAATTCGTAGGCAAGGGTTCCACGCGACTGGAAGACACGATCGTCAAGACCAACCTAGAAGCCGTGAAGGAAATCGTGCGGCAGATTCGGTTGCGCGACCTTGGCGGCATCATCGTGGTGGACTTCATCGACATGGAAGAGCGCCGCAACCGCGAGAAAGTTCTGGCCGCACTGCAATTTGCGCTGGATCAGGACAAGGCGCCCTCGAAGGCACTTTCCTTCAACGAGTTTGGCTTGGTCTGCATCACGCGGAAACGCACGAAGCAGGCTTTGGAACGCGTGCTGTGCCAGCCTTGCCCGTCTTGCTCCGGTAGCGGCATGGTAAAGTCCGTGCCGACACTGTGCTATGAAATTCAGGCAGAAGCGCGGAAAATGGCTGCGGCAGATCACGAAGGACCGAACCTGACGCTTCGCGTACACCCGGAAATCGCCAAGGCGCTGAAGACGCGCGAGTCTTTGCTGGTCGATGAACTAGAGCAGAACTCGCACAAACACATCATCATTCAGTCGGATCCCACGCTGCATTGGGAACAGTACGACATCTACTAGTTTTAGGCTTTCACCAAATAGTCCTAACTAAAGCAAAACGCCCGGGCCGAAAGGTTTGGGCGTTTTTGTTCTACGCCGTGCATGTTCGGCAGCTCGCGGGTGCAAGCCCCGCCCCAACCTAATGGACGCAAAGGAGAATGGTCGTTGACGTCGACTTGCTCGAAGCTGACGTGATCCTGACCTGCGGAAGGGACTCGGCCACGAGCAATCTGCAATCTGGTTGGGTCGAAG
This sequence comes from Candidatus Acidiferrales bacterium, assembly GCA_963741165.1. Taxonomy (GTDB): domain Bacteria; phylum Acidobacteriota; class Terriglobia; order Acidiferrales; family UBA7541; genus Acidiferrum. Next base: position 55,392 of record CAVUHB010000014.1, read on the forward strand.
TCAAGGCAAGTTACACGGTCATGTAGGCCGACAAGTCTTGCGGCGAGTAATGAAACTTCGCCGACGCCGCAGCCCAGTTCGAGCATTTGCATCCCGCGGAGATTCCTCCACGACGCAAAAAGCCACCCGTGAACGGATTGAGCACCGCCGCCTGCAAAGCGAGGTGGCGGCGTTCATGATCGGTCTGACCCATGAAATCAACAGCAGTATTGTTCGACAAAAGAGCCTCCGTAGTGTGCGTCATAGCCGCTTGAGACTGCGAAATTGGCAAGCGATGGCGGATAGGTTGAGCGGAGAGGCAGAAAATCGGAGTCCGGACCGCGGTTAATTGGCAAGCTTGATTATGGCAAGTTTTCGAATCGCGGGAAGATCACTCGGGCGTCGCACGATGAGACGGATTCCAGTGCCTTCGGGATAACGGGGAGCGCCTTTAATGGCTTTGCTTGTGGCCCTTGGAAGAGCAGTCTGCAGCGCAGTTTTTACGGCGCGATCACCAAGAATGAACATCACGAGGAAGCAATTGTTCGAGGGAGAAAGATAAACGATGGTGCGTTTTTTGAGTTTCAAACGCAGCGACCACCCGTGCTTTGGAGAATAGGAATTCCATTTTTGAATGGTCACATCGTGTTCCTTCGCGAACCAGTTCACCAATTGATCCCAGATGCTTGCGCTTTTCCCTAAGACCGATGAAAGCTCCAATTTGGTGGGCTTTTCAGATTTGCCTAGGAATGCGTTCTGAAATTCCATATCGTTCCCTGCTGCGCTAAAGACTGAAGCATTTGAGATCCTAAATGCACGGGCGTGACTTCTATGTGACCGGAAAACACATCTGCCCGAGGGCCATCACCAGGAGTGCGGCCCCATGTTTGGGTTCTAGGTATAGAGGGGAGGGCATAGGCGGTGCGTTATTGCCAGAAACCTGTATTTTCAGGTAGATTCTGTGGCCATCGGAAGTGTTCGCGGTAGCGCACCCTTCGGACATTCCCAGTCGGTGGGAGAAATCATATGACGAGCTCTCCTTCCGCTCGGACAGAGCCAACGGAAAAGCCTGTTGGTGGCGCACAGGAAACTTCGTGCTGCATCGTGGGAGGAGGGCCAGGCGGGATGATGCTGGCGCTGCTGCTGGCGCGGCGTGGAGTAAAGGTGACGGTGCTGGAGATGCACCGGGATTTTGACCGTGAGTTTCGCGGCGACACGATCCATCCTGCGGTGATCGAGGTGCTGGACCAGATCGGGTTAGCGGAGAAACTTCACGAGATACCGCATACGAAAATTTCCGGCCCGACGCTGCAGTTCGCGAATGGAGCGATTACACCGTTCGACCTTGGGCGACTGAAGACGCGATTCCCTTACATCTTGCTGGTTCCGCAGGCAAAGTTTCTGGAATTTCTTGCAAACGAAGCCGCGAAATTTTCAAATTTCAACCTGGTACTGCACGCAAACGCAAACCGAACCATTGAGGAGAACGGCGCGGTGTGTGGGGTTCGCTACGCACAAGGTGAACTCGTGCAGGAGATTCGAGCACCGCTCGTGGTGGGAGCCGACGGTAGATTCTCGCAGATGCGGCGACTGGCAGGCTTCGAACCGGTGAAAACATCGGCACCCATGGATGTGCTGTGGTTCCGGCTGCCGAAATTACCTGGCGAGCCAGAAATTTCCGGAGGTGCGTTCGGAGGCATTGGACGAGGGCGGATTCTTGTGCTGCTGGAACGCAATGATTATTGGCAGTCAGGCCTGGTGTTTCCGAAGGGGCAGTATCAGCAATTGCACGCGAAAGGTATCGGGGCGGTGCGGGAGCAAATCTGCGAGATTGATCCACGATTTGCAAGACACGCAGCGGCACTGACCGATTGGCAACAATTGTCGCTGCTTTCGGTGGAGTCAAGCCGCTGCCCGTTGTGGCACAAACCGGGTTTGTTACTAATTGGGGATGCGGCGCATGTAATGTCACCCGTGGGTGGAGTGGGGATCAACTACGCAATCCAGGATGCGGTGGTGGCTGCAAACGTGTTGACTGGTCCGCTGAAGTTGGGTCAGGTGACAGATGAACATCTCGCGGAGGTGCAGCGGCAGCGAGAATGGCCAACGCGGACGATACAGCGCTTTCAATCGTTCCTGCAAAATAGATTGATTGCCGGCGTACTACTGTCTCAACAAGCGCAGAATGTGCCGTGGCAGCTGCGATTGCTTACGCAAATCCCAGTTCTACGTGACCTGCCGCCGCGGATGATTGCCTTCGGGCTGAGGCGAGTGCGTTTAAACGAAGTGTAATTTGGCGAATGCTGTCAACGAGTCAGGGGCTAGTCGCGATCATGTTCTTCGCGTAAAGAATTCGTAGATCCGGCTAGCTTTGGTGGAAAAACGGTGAATTTGGGCGCAGGCATCGGTGCATCGCCCTTGCGGTCTTTCCAGAGAAACTTGTTAAGAACGGCCGTATCCGCAGCATCGGCGTGGCTGAAGTCGAGAGCACTACCTTCCTTCCACTCTTTCGTGTTGGCCTGATAGAGCAGACCATTATCACGATTGCGGTAGTCAGCGGCGAACGGCGGTTGATTGCCTGCACCGCTGAATAGTGGCGTCATCACGGCCGCGCGTGAATCATTGGCATTCATCGGAGGAGCGCCGAGCAACGACTCGATGGTGTGGACCATATTGATGGTGGTGTAAAAGTGGTGGTCGACGAAGGGTACGGGCTTCCCTTCTTTCGATCCAGGCAGCGGGGAATATTTGCTGATGACCAGAGCAATGCTGCGATGTGAGTCCACATGGTCGGGGCCATCCTGCGCGTCGTCCTCGAGAATCAGAATGGCGGTGTCTTCCCAGTAGGGGCTATGCGAGATCGCCTCAACGACACGACCGACAGCGAGATCGTTGTCGGCAAGGGAAGCCGAAGGAGTGGGTTTGCCTTTTCGACCACCTTCGGTGTGATCGTTAGGCAACCGCAGTAGTGTGAACTGCGGCATGGTATCCTTTCCCGACTTGCGAGATGCAAGGAACGAGTTGAATTCATTGAGGAATTCGTCAACGCGAAGCTGGTCGGGATAGGAAACCTCAAAATCCGGGAATAGCGGATCAAAGTGGCCGCGCAATTCCACTTGAGCGGCAATATTCTTAGCAAGTACAGGAATTTCCCAAGCGTAGGGGCTGGGTCCGCCACGGGGATTGCCGACATTTGGTTCGAGAGGCTCTCCCTTTTTGATGACCGTGCGAGTGCAGGTGACGCCGGCAACTTTCGGCGGCCCGGTGGTGGGCAAGTTGCTGCCAGCTGGTTCGTTGCACCACCTGGACACGATGTACTCGCCATAATGACGGTAGGAGATTCCGTGCTTTGCAAAATTCATCCACAAATAGCCGCCGGTTGGTTCGCTCGCATCGGGTAAGCCTTCCTCGGCGGCGATACCGCCGAGAAACTGGCCTTCAGAGTCGTAGGTGTGCTCGCCACCACGATAAGCAATCGGCCAGGTCTTCTCTACATAATCCGAAATGGAGGCGGAGTTAGACCAGACGTGGCCATCTCCGGAAACATCACCACTGTCGAAGAAATTGTCGAGAATGCCGAATTGTCGGGCAAGATTGTGTTGATTCGGAGTAAGTTCTTCGCCAAACATGGTGAGCGAAGGATCGCCGTTGGCACCTACAATATCGCCAAGAACCTGGTCATAAGTGCGGTTTTCTTTAATGATGTAAATAACATGTCGGATTTTGTTTTCTCCGGTGGCAAACGGAATTTTATCGGTGTTGCCTTGCGCGGCGTTGGTGGCTAGGGTCTGCGCGGTCCAGTCAGTTAACTTCGCAGAAATTTCAGGCAGTGGAATGCGCGCCAAGGAACCTTCAGTAATCGCGGCAACGTAAGGATATTCCGGCCGGCCGTTCTCATCCTGCTTCAGAACGCTGGGATTCGCCCTGGAGCCACGGCCTTTGGCAGTGGCTATGAGCAGATCTTCTGAAGTTGCAGCCACAACCGTGGGATAAAACTCTGTGGGAATGAACCCTTGGGCTTTAAGTTGCGATCCGGGGCTGGGATGACCGACATCGAAGACCGCCACGGAATCGGAAATCGCGTTGGCGGAGAAAAGTGTTTTTTCATCGGCAGACAGTGCCAAATATTCCGGATCGCTCCCCCCATATTTCTGACCCGGGAGTTTCGTGGACAGCGAATAGCGCAATTTGCCGGAGCGAGTGTCGAGAACGGCGATCTCGTCGCGATTGGTGAGAGCGACAAACAGCTGGGAATTATCTTTATTCAGAAGTAGAGCGGTGGGATGCGAACCGCCTGCTTGTGGCGCAGCGGGTTTGCGAAGCGGAATCATGCGGATGAGGTGGCCCTTGACGAGATCTAATTCGACGACGGAGGAAGCATTCCAGAGCGAGACGTAACCGCGCTTGCCGTCTTTACTGATGAGTGTGGTGTAGGGAAGCGAGCCGGGCAGTTGCTTGAACGTGGAAAGATCGAAGCGATAAATGACGCGTCCGTCGGAAGCGTTTAGGAGAATGGCCTCGTCAGAATTGTTGCAAGCAACCAAGATGCGCACTTCACCCCTGATATCAGCCACGCTCAAACCAGCTGGATAGGTAACGTCCCGCAGTTCATCATGGCGTGCCTTTCCTGCGGGCAGTTTGGTTCGCGGCGCGATCGGAAGGAATCTCTCTGGGGTGATTCTTCCATTTTCGAAACCGTAAACAGCAATGCCATTGCCGGTGCTTCCCTTTTGTTTGCCCAGCGGGTCTGTGTAGGAAGCCATGGAGGCAAAAAGATGATGGCCGTCGAGGCTGAACGCCAGACCAAGAAAATAAGTCTGTTTCGCCGAGGAGCCGAGGCGATCATCTGGAAAGTCCGTAAGTACGTTCGTCTTCAGATCTAGCACGGAGAGGGACTGTTTTTCGTCGGAACTGTAGGAGCCATAACCGCTGTGAAGCAAGACGGCAAAGCGGCCTTCCGGAGAAAGTGCGATAGCGGTGGGGAAATTGTTAGTGGGCTGCGGGTGGCCGGGGACTTCGCCGAGCCATTTCGCGTTGGACATTTGCTTCGGGGCTGACGGGGGCGCGGCGTTCTGAGCGAGAAGTGACTGTGTAGCAATTGAGAAAATCAAGAACAACAAGAAAATTGACAATCGATTCAAGAGGCGCATTGCCGCATTATATGGGATTTCTTATACAACGGAGATGAACAAAAGTTGCACGCCGGGCGTAGTCAGCCTTCGGAGTAGCGCTGCTCTTTCCAGGGATCGCCGTAGGCGTGGTATCCATTTCGTTCCCAGAAACCGGGTTGGTCATGATCAAGAAGGGTGAAGCCGCGCACCCATTTCACGCTCTTCCAGGCGTACAAATGCGGAACGACGAGGCGAACAGGACCGCCGTGCTCCGCAGAAAGCGGTTCGTGATCATGCTCGAAGGCGAATAAGACGTCGGGGCGCTCGAGATCCTTCAACGGGATGTTGGAGGTGTAACCCTCTTCGGCCAGGACGAGCACATGTGTTGCTGATGGCCTAGCGTTTGCGAGCTGCAGGACGTCCGTAAAGAGCACCCCCTTCCAGAGATTATTCAGCTTGCTCCAGCGTGTGACACAGTGAAAATCAGAGGTGATTTCCCCTTGCGGAAGGGCTCGAAATTCCTGCCAAGTATAGCGTGAAGATGATTCGACCAGACCATCGATCTTGAAGTCCCATCGAGAGGGGTCGAACCGTGGAACGCTTCCAGCGTGGAGCACCGGCCATTTGATCGTGAGGGATTGGCCGGGTGGCAGACGGCCTTCGCTCCTGGCTTGCTTCTCCATTTCTCGGCGTCCGCCATCATCTCCGGATAGTGGCATGTGATTACCCCTGGTTGATTAGAGCATTCCGGTCAGAAAAAGTTTCTTCCTTTGTACCCTCCGGGAGACGCTGTTACTCCATCTTCGCGGCGGCCAATTCCGTCGTTGTCTATCTACTAGTTGCCGCTATCCTAGTGGTTGCTGTACGGCCCGAATTACAGACCGATTGCGATTCCCTTTTTATTACCGGTGCGACGGCAGGAAGCGAGGAGAGCATGTCCACAGATGGGAAGACACAAAAAAGAAACGATTTTGCAGCAGCGCTCCAAGTTGCCATGGAACGGTCGCAAAAGTATTTGTGGGAACGGGCAACAGAAAAAGTATATCCGGATGAATCCAGCTTGGCATTATTATCCCACTTTCACGAACCATTCCCCGACCATGCGGGCAAGCCGTTAGACGTGGTGCGGATGCTCGACGACTACGGATCACACGCGACGGTCAATACGACAGGCGGGCGCTACTTCGGATTTGTTATCGGTGGGACTCTGCCTGCAGCGCTTGCGGCCAGTTGGCTGGCGAATGCGTGGGATCAGAACGCCGCGTTTCGAGTGATGTCACCGGTGGCGGCAGAACTAGAAGATGTGGTGCTGCAATGGGTGTGCGACCTCTTGAATTTGCCTACGGACTGCGCGGGCGGACTGGTGACCTGCGCAACGACCGCAAATTTCAGCGCGCTGGCAGCGGCACGCCACGCATTACTGAGCAGAGCCGGATGGAACGTGGCCGAAGATGGCATGTTTGGGGCACCTCCGATCGACGTGGTGGTAGGCGAGGAGGTGCACGCCTCGATGCTCAAGGCGTTAAACATGGTGGGATTCGGGCAAAAACGGGTCACGGCGGTTCCGGTGGACATGCAGGGACGCATGCGAGCGGACAAACTGCCAAAGCTGAAGAGCAACACGATTCTCTGCATTCAGGCAGGAAATGTGAATAGCGGAGCATTTGATCCAGCCGAGGAGATTTGCAAACGCGTTCGTGAGAGCGGTGCGTGGGTCCATGTGGATGGTGCGTTTGGGTTGTGGGCCGCAGCATCTCCCAAATATCGCCAGCTGGTCAAGGGTTTTGAGCTGGCCGACTCATGGGCTACTGACGCGCACAAGTGGCCAAATATAAATTATGACTGTGGGATCGTGTTGGTTCGAGATGGTTTGGCCTTGCAGGCAGCCATGCACATTTCAGCGGCGTACCTTCAGCGGGGCCAGCGTCGAGAGCCTACGAACCACACTCCGGATGCTTCGCGAAGGGCTCGCGCAATTGAATTGTGGGCAGGATTGAAATCGCTGGGGAGAACGGGATTGGCGGAGTTGATCGAACGGACTTGTACATATGCCCAGCGATTCGCCGCAGGCCTGCGAGATGCAGGCTACAGTATTCTGAACGAGGTGGTGATCAACCAACTACTGGTTTCGTTTGGGACTCCGGAACAAACACGAGAAGTGATAAGCCGCGTGCAGCAGGACGGCACCTGTTGGTGTGGCGGAACGGTGTGGCAAGGAAAGACTGCGATGCGGATCAGCGTTTCTTCCTGGGTAACGAACGCAGAGGATGTGGAACAGAGTTTGGCAGCAATACTGCGGATAGCCGATGAGGTGACTGGATAGGCGCCGGCCAAGCCGAGTTTTGATGCATGCGTAATACGGGAATCTGCGTGTTATTCTTTTCACATGACAGCTCGAATACTGGATGGCTTGAAAATACGCGATGAAATCTTCGCGGAACTGAAAACCGAAATCGCCCAACTGACCGCACAAGGGGTATGCCCCGGACTGGCGGCGGTGTTGGTGGGAGAGAATCCTGCGTCACAAATCTATGTGAAGAGCAAAATCGCGGCGTGCGAACAATTGGGCATGGCGCACTGGCTGCACACGCCACCGGCGTCCATAAGCACGGAAGAATTGCTGCAATTGGTGCAGCATTTGAACGAAGACAATAACGTCGACGGGATACTGGTGCAGCTGCCGCTGCCGTCGCAAGTGGATTCGAAGCGAATCCTAGAAGCGGTGAACCCAGCAAAGGATGTGGACGGGTTCCATCCGGTAAGCGTAGGCCTGTTAGTCAGCAACCGTCCAGGACTGGTGGCTTGCACACCAGCGGGCTGCATGGAAATGCTGCGCCGGTACAAGATTCCCGTTGAAGGAACGCACGCCGTGGTACTGGGGCGAAGCGACATAGTAGGCAAGCCGATGGCGCTGCTACTCCTCCACGGCAACGCTACGGTCACGATTTGTCACTCGAAAACACGCGATCTTCCTGGTGTGCTGCGCCGCGCCGACATTTTGGTGGCCGCGATTGGCAGAGCCGGATTCGTGCAGCCGGACTGGATCCGCCCAGGCGCCACGGTAATTGATGTGGGCACGAACAAACTCACTGACGCAAGCGAGGCGGAGAGGTTGTTGCGCAATTTTCCGGAACGGCTGGACAAATTCCGTGCGAAGGGTAACGTGCTAGTCGGCGACGTGCATCCTGATGCGGTTCGGGCCGCCGGCGATCTTTCGCCGGTTCCCGGCGGCGTAGGCCCGATGACCATTACGATGCTGATGAGCAATACGGTGAAAGCAGCGCGGTTGCGGCGAATCAAAACTGCCGCAAAGGCTGGTCGTTAAACGGTCGAGTTGGAGAGGAGCCGTAATACCATGCATCGACTGGGGCTGACCGGAGGAATCGCCAGCGGAAAAAGTGCGGTTGCGGCGATGCTGCGCGACGTGGGATTCCCCGTACTCTCCGCCGATGCGGTTGCTCACAAGTTGATGGAGCCCGGACAACTTGCGCATGCCGAAATACTGAAGGAGTTTGGTACGGGCGTTGCAACGCCCGATGGGCACATCGATCGGCCGAAACTGGCGGGAATCGTATTTTCTGATCCTGCGAAACTGGCTCGTCTGAACGAAATCATCCATCCGCGCGTGGAAAAAATGATGATGCAGCAATTTGATGAGTGTGAAAGCGCCGGGACACGCGATGCGGCGTTTGTCGAGGCGGCACTGCTGATTGAAGCCGGCTTCGACAAAAAGTTGGATGGATTGGTGGTGGCATGGTGCAGGCCGGAGCAACAAATAGAACGCCTGCTGGCACGAGGTATGAGCGAACTGGAAGCCAGGCAAAGAGTGGGCGCGCAATTACCGGTGGAAGAAAAAAAGAAGCGGGCTAGCTACAGCATCGATTGCTCGGGGACGATCGCGGAGACGCTGGCGCAGGTACAGCAATTGGCGGCGAACCTTCGACAAAATAGCTGATCTGTGGTTATGGCAGAAAAAATAGAAATGCATCGGGATTACAACGGAGCTTTGCGCAGACGCAGGGCGTTGGTGATTACGGATACGGAGCTGAAGCTCATCGCAGCGCTGGCGACCATGGGGCTTAACATCCAACCGAAGATCGGAAAGAAAACCCCTGCAGCAATGGGAATTCCCAGCGCGTTGTAGAGGAATGCGAATCCCAGATTCTGCTTGATATTGCGGACTGTGGCACGAGACAGCCGTCTCGCGCGCACGATGCCACGCAGGTCGCCTCGGACCAGGGTGATGCCAGCGCTTTCCATGGCGATGTCTGTGCCGGTGCCCATAGCGATACCCACGTCCGCAGCTGCAAGCGCTGGAGCGTCGTTAATACCATCTCCGGCCATGGCCACGATGCGCCCCTGCTGGCGAAACTTTTCGATGGCCTGCGCTTTGCGCTGGGGTAAGACTTCCGCCTCAAATTCGTCGATTCCCAATGTTTGGGCAATGTTCGCAGCGGCAGCCTGACGGTCTCCGGTTAGCATTACGACGCGCAAGCCATCTTCTCGCAAGAGTCTCAAGGCTTCAGCAGTCGTGGGCTTTACACGGTCAGTGAGGAGAAGCATGCCTTCTACCCGGCCATCTATCGCGCAGAAGACACTTGTGGCGACCGATGCATTCGCTGCGGAATCCGGATCGGCCGGGCCTGGAGTGACGAAAAGATTTTGGGACTGCAGGAATTTTGCAGAGCCTGCCACAATCTTCTTTCCAAGGACGCGGCCTTCCACTCCTCCACCCGGCATGGCTTTGAATTCCGAGACAGAAGCGAGGGGAAGCTTTTTCTGCTCTGCAGCGTGGACGATGGCGCGCGCCAAGGGGTGTTCACTGGAACGCTCGAGGCTGGCAATAAGAGAGAGAAAAGAGTCCTGGGAATATTTGCTTTGCGCGGGTAGAGAAATGGTTGTGACGGCGGGCTTCCCTTCGGTGAGGGTGCCAGTTTTATCGACGACCAGCGTATCGACACGCGCAAGTGTTTCAAGAGCTTCGGCGTTTCTGACCAGGACACCTAATGAGGCGCCGCGACCGACGGCAACGAGAATGGACATCGGCGTGGCCAATCCCAAAGCGCACGGGCACGCGATGATCAGGACGGACACTGCAGCCAACAGAGCGTGGGAGAAACGTGGTTCTGGCCCCCAAAACACCCAGGCTGCGAAGGCGCCAATCGCCGCCAAAACAACTCCCGGCACAAAATACCTGGCCACTTTGTCGACCAGGCTCTGCATCGGTGCGCGACTGCGCTGGGCTTCACCAACCAGTTTTACAATTTGCGAAAGAAGGGTGTCGTTGCCCACGCGCCCCGCCACCATCACAAAACTTCCGGTGGAGTTGAGCGTACCGCCCGTGACGGGATCATCGGCAGTTTTCTCGACAGGCAATGGCTCGCCCGTGAGCATGGATTCGTCAATCGTGCTTTCTCCATCGCGGATTGTTCCATCGACTGGGATGCGTTCGCCTGGACGCACGCGCACGCGATCGCCCGGTTTCAGTTGTAATAACGGAACGTCATGCTCCACGTCGCCTTCTACCAGATGAACAGTTTGGGGCGCGAGATGAAGAAGTTCGCGAATTGCGCCGCTGGTGCGTTCCCGTGCCCGCAGCTCCAGAACCTGTCCCAGCAGAACGAGTGTGATGATCACGGCTGCAGCTTCAAAATACACGGCTACGCCACCGTTCATAGCGCGAAACGAATCAGGAAAACATTGCGGAAATAACGTGGCGGTAACGCTGTAGAAATAAGCCGCGCCGGCGCCCAGGCCGATCAGGGTAAACATGTTTGGACTACCATGAGTTAGCGAAGACCAGAAACGTTGAAAAAAGGGCCAGCCACACCACAAGACAACCGGAGTAGCAAGCAGGAGTTCGATGCCATCTTGGAGTGTCGGGGAAAGGTGAAGACCCAGGAGTTCGCCGAACATGGCGAGAGCCAAAATCGGAACGGACAGAACGAAGCTGATCCAAAAGCGGGTCCGCATGGAGTCGTACTCCGGGTGGGCCTGCTCCTCGGCCACAATATCCAGCGGTTCGAGGGCCATGCCGCATTTGGGGCAGGTACCGGGGCCGTTCTGAACAATTTCCGGATGCATGGGGCAGGTGTAGCGAAGGCCTTTTCGTGAGGATCCCTTGCCGAAGGCGGTGTGGGCCTCATGCTCCATACCCGCCGTGCCGGGAGCGGCGAAGAATTTCTCTGGATCCGTGGCAAAGCGTTCGGCACAGCGAGTGGAGCAAAAATAGTAGGTCTTACCGAGGTGATCAAAACTCCCTGCCGCTTCTTTCGGGGATACCAACATTCCGCAGACGGGATCTTTTTCTTTCTCCTCGCCGGCGAGGAGCGAGAGAGGCTGGTTGCCTTGGCTGGCCAAGAACGCGGGCGAGTTCCTGGTGGCCGTTTCCTGGGTCTGCACTGCTGCCGAATACTTGTCCGGTTGTTGGGCAAACTTCTGTGCGCAACCTGAGGAACAAAAATAAACAGTTCTTCCGGCATGCTCCAACTTCGCTTTAGCGGTCTCCGGATTCACATCCATGCCGCAGACCGGATCGCGTCTTAAGGTAGTCGCCAAAGCACCCTCACCTTCTTTAGCACCCGCAAGTGAATTTAGACGTTTGTCGTCCATCGCCCGCCCTTAGCGAAGATGCGTGTAGATCAGTTCCAAGAGTTCGTCGTACATGGCGGCGGATTCTTCCTGCTGTCCACCGGAAAAGGCACGGTTAGCACAGTGCAGCAGATGATTCTTCATGAGGGTACGGGCCACGCCGCGCAAGGCTTCCTGCACCGAAGCAATCTGAACGATGATGTCCGCACAATAGCGGTCTTCGATGACCATTTTCTGCAAACCGCGGATCTGCCCTTCGATGCGGCGGAGACGCTTGGTGTTGGACTCTTTCAGCTTGGCATTCACGCCGATCGCCTTTCGAGGCTCGACATGGGCATTTGTGTTCGGCAACGCGGAACAAGGGGCCGGAGTGGGTTTATTCACAGACATTCGTTATACCCTCCCCCCCTATATATACCCCCGCCCCCTATAATGGTCAAGGGCAGAGTGGGAAAGGCGGAGCCGTCTCCGGTAAGCGGAACGATGAGCGCCGTTTAAGTCGTTCTGCCTCACTTGCGACCCTCGGACGGGCGTGGCACTCTAAAAACTGGCGTAAGCATTGCAAGCTGCGCCGGTCGGAAGTAGAGTATCGGCTGCCGGGAAATGTACAGGGAAGTTCCGGCTGAGACGCGCGGATCGGTATTCTCGCCCTCGCAAAACGGACGCTAACTCCCAAGGCAGCAGTTCTGCAACTCAACATTGTAGAACCGAACCGGACAGTGCGACTGGCAGGGTTATCCGTCTGTGCGGCCGGAGGACGGAGGTCAAGCCGATGTTTCTGGATTTCTTTCAATTGTGCGAGCAGCCGTTTGGCGTCACGCCGGACCCGGCATATCTCTACCCCAGCCGTACACATTGTGAAGCGCTCGATTCCCTGACGGAAGCAATTCTGGGGGACCGCGGTTTTCTGGCTTTGATCGCAGAGCCGGGCATGGGCAAGACAACGCTGCTGTATCAAGTGCTCGAAGGGCTGCGCGACCGTGCGCGCGCAGTGTTCCTGTTTCAGACGCAATGCAACTCTCGCGAATTCTTCCAATATCTGATGAGTGAACTGGGAGTCGATGCTACGGGCATGGGAATGGTCGCCATGCACACCAAGCTGAACGAGCTATTGTTTGCAGAAATGCTGGCCGGCAGGCGATTTGTGCTGATCGTGGACGAGGCGCAAAACCTGGACGATGCGGTTCTGGAAACGATCAGAATGCTTTCGAATTTCGAAACGCCGCACGCCAAATTGCTGCAGATTGTTCTGGCCGGGCAACCGCAACTCGGAGAGAAACTGGGGCGGCCCCACTTATCGCAACTTCGGCAGCGGATCACCACGGTGAAGTTTCTGGAAGCCCTGACAGCGGAAGAGATCTCGGGTTACATTAACCATCGGCTGTGGGTGGCTGGCTATCGCGGTGGGGCACTGTTTGAACCTGAGGCTATGAAGCTCCTTGCAGAACTGAGCGGCGGGATTCCCCGAATCGTCAACAAGATTTGCTTCCGTGCAATGCTGGAGGCGTATGCCCGAGGGCGATACACAGTATCGCGGGAGATGGTTGAGAAGGCGGAGCGCCAGTTGGATGTGACCCAAACTGTTCGACCGGCGGCGGCTTCCCTGTCGACACCAGCGACGCTGCCTGGACAATTCCTGCTACCCGCGGCGGTCGTTAAGGAGTCGCGAGTGGATTTGCCCGCTTCCGAGCCTTCGCTGCGACTTTCCTACAAACCGCGCGCGGAATTCGGAAAGCCCCGCTGGAGATTGTGGGCTGCCGGACTCACTGTCTTGTTGCTGTCGGCGGGACTCGCGTTGCCGCGGAACATGCTGAAGGAAACGCTGGAGAAAATGCGCCGACAGATGACTGCCACAAGGAATCTGGTGGAACGTAGAGTTGGGAACAGCGGGAAACAAGCACGGCCTGGCGCGGAAACACTCGATGGAAAAGTATCGAGCGGATCAGGGCTAAATGGACAGGCTATGCCAAGTGTCACGGCGATCCAGGCATCCAGTGCAGCGAACGATGCACGGATCGTGGTACTGCTGGACGAACCGGTGCAGTATGATTCGGCGCGACTGGATTCGCCCGACCGTATCTATTTCGATCTGCACAAGACGCGGTTGGGCGCTTCGGTGGAACAGCGAACAGTTCCAGCGGAGGCAGGACTGCTAAAATTTGTGCGTGCTGCGCAGAACAGCGACAATGTGGTCCGACTGGTTCTTGAAGCGGACGGAGCAAAGGATTATTCCGCGCAACTCCTTTCCGACCCGTACCGGCTGGTCATCGAGGTCCATGGCAATGAGAAAGATGCCTTGCAGAACAGTGCGAAGACGGAAGCGGTAAACCAGAATTTTGGCGTGCTGTACCCGGAAGCCAATCGCCCGGCGGGTGCTCAACTTTCGCTGGCACGAGAATTGGGGTTGAAGATTAACCGAATCGTGATTGATGCGGGTCACGGTGGGTACGATACGGGAACGATGGGGCCACGAGGTCTGCTGGAAAAAAATCTTTGCCTGGATGTGGGGTTGCGGCTCGGTCAGTTGATCGAACAAAACATTCCTGGAGCGCAAGTGGTGTATACGCGTAAGGACGACCGCCACGTTCCCCTGGAAGAACGCACGGCAATGGCCAATGACGCAAACGCAGATCTTTTCATATCGATTCACGCAAATTCGAGCGCGAGCCGCGAAATACGCGGCGTGGAAACATATTACATGAGCATGGCGACTTCGCGGGAAGCACGGGAACTAGCTGCACGCGAAAACATGTTTGGGCAAGCTTCACTGCACGATCTTCCGGACTTGTTGAAGAAGATTGCCAGCAGCGACAAGATCACCGAATCGAAGCAACTGGCCGGTGAGATTCAGAATGCGCTTTCGCAGAGGCTGCAACTGGTGAGCCGGCAAGAGCTCAACCGCGGGGTCAAGCGGGCCCCCTTCGTCGTTTTGACGGGAGCGAACATGCCTGCAGTGCTGTCGGAGATTTCCTTCGTCAGCAACGCGAGCGACGAGAACCTTTTGTTGGAAGGTGGGCAGCGGCAGCGCGTAGCCGAGGGGCTATATCGCGGAATAGCGGCCTATCTCGACAGTTTGCACAACACGCCGCCGAAGAAACAGAAGTTTGTCAGTGAAAACCACACTGGAGGCTCGGGCGGACCAGGGTTTTAGATTGGGTGACTGCTGGAGATCTTAAATTGGCGTGCACTCATAAATCTTTCGTGCGACTGGTATAATTCAGCCATGACACTCCTGGAAATCACCTACAACCTGCACTCTTCCCTGAGCAATGAGCAATTGGCGAGCCTTGGCAATTTCTCGAATACCTACGGACTGCGGAAAATCCGAGTGGATGAACACAAGAATACGATTTCACTGGAATATGACGCGTCACGTTTGCGTGAAACACAAGTCGCGCAGGTTCTCGGACAAGCGGGAATTTCTGTGAGCCGTCAGCCGAGTGACTCGCTGGCACCGACTTGGAAAGAAAGCCCGCTGAATCAGGTTTGATTCTGCGGGTGGCGATTACGGGCTAGTTTTAGTGAAACGCCCACCTCAGAGCCCGCCGCTAGAAAGCATCGAACGCCCCAAGCGCTCCCCAACACACCTCAGGAGATCTTCCAAGAAAACCGCAGGAAAGACCTTATCTTCGCTACGGGGGAATGGGCCACCCGCAGATTCGGCCATAGCAGGAATGCGGTTGAGGTGCAGTTCGTTAGGAAAATTAAGAGCTCGGCCCTCTTGGGCCGGGAGCACCCGTAGAGACCTTACGGATGCCAGTGTTGTCCTTTGCACAGCCGTGTGGGGATATCCACGCTAGGCTCCGCCCAATGGACAGATGGGAGCGGCCCATGAACAGCAGTCGGCAAACCGCTTCCCCTCCGATGCCAATCCGGCGGGCCGTCAATTGCATCGCCATTACCTGGGTGGAGGATTCCCCACCAGCACCAACCAAGCAGGAGGCCGACACCTTCTATCTCGCTTATTTTGCGTGCTTTACATTGAAGAACATTCGGTTCTGGTCCAAAAATGAGCTAGGTCCTTACATGGGAAGCTGATTCGATATGTAGTACCGGAACCCTAGTCCCATTTTATTTTTAGCTTGCCGGACTATCGGTTTTTTTCTGCTCCGGGTTGAAACTGGCCTCGCCATGGCTTCTCCAATTCTGCAACGCGTCCTTCGGCTAGGCGGGTGGCTCCTACTTGAGCTTCTGGTCCTTGCCGCTGCCGTCACCGTTTCCGTGTGGGCGGACACTTCCAGCAATGTGCGTAAAGTCTCTGCCGGCGGTTGTTATTGTGGTTGCACACAATCGAAGACGGCTGCCGGGTGCGGGAAGATGTGCGAACTGCCTAAATTCGCTTCGCGCTGGTGGGCGGTCACCTGCGCGAAACCAAGAACCAAGACTCCGGTGGCGACTCCTGGCGCGGGCCCCCACTTCGCGCATCCACCAAAGGCCGAACGCGCTGCAAATTGAGCGATCTGGTCGCTTCAGTAGGGCTCAATGGGATGCGGCCGGTTCCCGCAAAAGTTTTGAGAGTATCTCTGGTATTTCAAATACAGCGCGGTTGTCGAGAGCGGCGACATTCCGTCGGAACTCGCTGAACATCGCTGGCTCCAGTAGGTGATTCACTCCCGTTACAATCTCTGTGAAATTATTCAGCACAATTCCGACGCGCTTCTCCTTGACCCATTCGGTGTTATAGCGCTCCTGCGGAAGAGTCCAGGAATTGCATTCGAGGATTACGGGCAAGCGCCTGACCATAGCTTCCGCGATGCTTCCCGGGCCGGGCTTGCCAATCAGAAAATCAGCGGCGCACATCAGCCGATGAACTTCCTTTGTGAAGCCCAAAACAAGGATTGGCAGTTTCCACTTTTTGGCGAGGAACTTTGCTTTTAGTTTTTCATTTCTGCCGCAGAGCACAATCAACTGGACAGGAGAGTGCGCGGCTTCTAGGCGCCGCATAATATCGTACATAACCATCGAACCAAAGCCGCCAAAAAGGAGAATACCCGTAGGTAGATCCGCGCCAAGGCCCAATTCCTTGCGCAGTGCCGCCGGATCTACGTGTTCCGTGGTATAGAAATCGGGACTGAGAATCATCCCAGAGGTGGCGAAGATGTGGGAATCGTCTTTGCCCATGGCGCGGGCCTGTTGCACGGCCTTTTCCGTGCCGCAAATGACGTATTGATCTTTGAGCGGCTCAATCCAGAATCGCGGCGGAAAATCGGCGAGGTCGGTAATCAAGGTGACCAACGGGCGGTCCGGATATACGGCGATCCATGCTTCGCAGATTTCGCGATTGAAATGAGGGATGATGGAGACGAGGAGGTCCGCTGGATTTTGGCGAAAATATTCGGCCAACAGTTTTACCATAGGCCCATGGAAAAGCCGGATGGTGGTCTGCAGGACCCTCAGAATTTGCGTGGCGCCAAGAGTCCATCCGTTGCGCAGAAGGACGTTGTATTGCTCTTGGATCTGGATTCCCGTCAATCTTCGCAAGACGTCGAGTTTGTTGGTCAAATCCTGGAACTGGATCAGGTGCATCTCCCAGTTGCGTTGCTGCTGGGCAACCACGGTTTGCAGTGCAACGGCGGCATTCCGGTGGCCACCACCTGCATCGTGGAACAGGACGTGGATTTTTTTCATTGATGGCATTGTTACACAGAATGAATGAACCGGAACTAGAGCACGCACCATGCCATGTGGAAAACAATCAAAGCCTTTTGTGCTCAATGAGTTCCAGGCGTTCTTTTACGATCAATTTGTATCTTCTTCATGCCCTGTTCATATCTAGCATCGAAGCTATGTCCATGCGCTGCGACTTGCATGTCCACTCCTCCGGTTCGGGCATGTGTAACACGCCCGGGCTCAGCCGCATTTGCAGGGAATCCTACAACCATCCAGCCGAGGTTTACGAACGATGTAAGCGACTCGGCATGTCCATCGTCACGTTAACCGACCACGACTCGATTGAATCGGCGGAAACCCTTCGCAAGCACGCAGATTTTTTCCTGAGCGAGGAAGTCACTGTACGCATGCCCAGCGGAACGGAAGCGCACCTGGGCGTGTACGGGATCAGCGAAAAAGATCACCTAGAGATACAGTCGAGACGAAACGATTTCATCTCGCTGCTCATGTATCTGACGGAACGTAAACTTTTTTTCAGCCTGAATCACGTGTTCTCTGGGCTTACCGGGCGCCGAGTGCAGGACGATTTCAACTGGTTTGCCTCCTACCTGCCGGCAATTGAAGTGCGCAACGGGCAGATGTGGGGCGAGGCAAATCGGAGCGCGGAACGATGGACGAGGCGATTGAAGAAGGTGGGCATTGCCGGGAGCGACTCGCACACTCTGGCGGGTGTGGGGTTGACGTACACGGAAGTGATCGACAGTGGCACAGTGGAAGAGTTTTTCGCGGGACTACGCGCCGGACGCGGCGTCATCCAAGGCGAACATGGTGGCTACGGAAAATTAACGGCCGACATCTATCGCTTTGCCGGAGCGTGCGTTCAGGAGAAACCTTGGATCGCGCTATTTCTCCCGCTCACGCTACTAGTTCCGTTGATTACCGCGGCGCACTGGCTGAATGAAATCCACTTCTGCAGAGAATGGACTGTGCAACTGAAACATCCGGAAAAGCAACCCCGCATGTTGTGGGATGTGGATTCACGATTCGAGGCTAACTGGGCGAGTTGAGGTACAGCCATGACTGCCGCGAGAACCGTCTGGAACTTTATTGAGAACCGCGATCACCGCGTTATGCATCGGATGAACCGGTGGGAAGCGCCGCGGTGGATCCGCTTCTGGATGTTGGCAGCGACGCGCATGGGCGATGGATGGATATGGTATAGTCTGGCGGCCATTGTGCTGGTCGGTGGCTGGCCTTCGCGTTATGCAGCAGTGGGAGCTGCGATGGGAGCCGCTGTGGTAGGCATCGGGGTATTCAAAGTACTGAAAACTCTGAGTCGGCGCCCACGGCCTTGCCAACTGGAACCGCACTGCTGGGCCAAGATTCTCCCACCAGATCAATATTCGTTTCCTTCTGGACACACCATGACGGCATTTTCCATCGCCTTGGTGGTCAGCTTTTTTTATCCTTCGCTCAAAGGGCCGCTCTATTTTCTAGCGATCAGTATCGCCGTTTCACGCGTGGTACTCGGAATGCATTTCTTAAGCGATGTCCTTGCGGGAGCGATACTGGGTTCCGCCCTGGGAGTAAGTTCTCTCGTGGTATTTGCTGCATACGGTCTGATCTAGGGACTCAGCGTGCCACGGCGCAGGCGGCGTTCAGTAGGTCTACCGTTCGTCGAATTGGTGATTGGCGATCGGCCGGATGTCAATTTCTGAGAATTCAATCTTGTTTCCGATGGCCGCTTCCCGGTCTGTCCATCGTTTGCGCACGATTACGCGGTCGCCCTCGCTGATCAGTTCCATAATATTCCCGTGGATATCTCGGAACTTCTGGAAGGTTGCACCCTCATAGCCTCTCGCTCTAGCCGGGTCATGGTATAAGGACGGTTGGGGTCGCGGAAGTACCCACAAAAATTAAGCCCGAAAGGGGACGCGCTCTGTCTACGGAAAGAATTGGCCATGAGAATGGAACACATTCGAAGTTGCCCGGCACAAGCTGACATCGCCCTGCTCGCCGGGAAATGGAAAGTTCGGATCTTCTGGCACCTCTCGTTTGGGATACTGCGTTTTGCCGAACTGCACATGAAGCTACCCCACCCATTTCCGAGAAAGTCCTGACCGAGCATTTGTGGCAATTGGAACGCGACGGGGTAATCCATCGGGAAGTTATTCAGTCCGGTGCTCCCGCGGTGAGCTATTCCCTGAATGTGGATGGTGAAAAGCTTGTACCTATCATGGAGGAGCTTTGCGACTGGGGAAGTGTGCATTCCGAGATAAAACTCGGCCTGGAGCGACCTTCGGTGAACGCCTAGTCGGTTTGTTCACCTGTGAGACGTCGCGTGACAGGTGACCTTGTACCGGTCCAGATCGGACAGCAATAATGAGACGATGTGGTTGCCACGCTCGCTCCTTATAGCCCAGCAGGCCTCCCCTTTTGGGCTTTACACAGTCTTTTGCAAGGAGATTCCATGCACCCGCCATTAGAGAATAATCGCGCCGCCTGGCTGCACGGACAGGATGAAAAATGTTCGGTGGCGCCGGGGAAAACCTCGCACCCTTGGCGGCTCATCCTGCTAGGAGCTCCGGGAGTAGGCAAAGGGACACAAGCGGAACTCCTGCATTGCCGGCTGGGGCCTTGTCATCTCTCTACCGGCGACGTTTTTCGCGCGGCAGGGGGACGCGCAGCCTGCGAATTATCGCCAGCTATGGCTGCTTCCTTTGCGTATATTCGGCGAGGGGAATTGGTACCGGATCACACGGTATGGCAAATGGTGCAGGAGCGAAGTGCGTGTTTACACTGTCGCGGGGGTTTCATCCTGGACGGATTTCCCCGGACGCTGGCCCAAGCGAGTTCATTGAAACAGATGATGGAAGCGGAGAATCTGCCACTCTCTGCAGTAATCGACTATGAATTACCTCTACCCGAAGTTGTTTCTCGTCTAGCAGGCCGCCGGACCTGCAAGGATTGCAAAACAGTATTTCACGTCAGTCAGCAGCCGCCAAAGACGGAGGGAATTTGCGACCATTGTGGCGGTTCATTGTTTCAGCGTGAGGACGATCGCCCGGAGGCAGTCAATGTTCGCATGAAGGTGTATGAGCGCGATACCGCCCCGCTGATCGAGTTCTATAAGCTTCACGGACTTTTGCTCTCCATTCCGGCCATCGGCTCGCCGGAGGAGATATACGCCCGAACTCTTGAAACTCTGACTGCCAGCGCGGTTCAGTAAGCACCGTTTACCCTCCAATCTTCACCAGAATTCATTATTATTCTATCCCGAGACCGCTGGTTCGTCCCAAAAACTGATAAACTGTCGAGAACAAAAACTCAGCTAACTGGAGATCATCGTGTCAATCGTCGCCGGAGTCGATCTTGGCGGAACTGCCGTCAATTACACCCTAGTCAACGAGCATGAAAAATTCCTGATCGAGGGGCTCTGCGAACATCCGGCGCTTGCCAAACAGGGACCGGAAATCTGCCTGAAGCAGATTGAAGACGGACTGAGAATCGCTGCACAGAAGGTGAATGTGGCTTTCGATGAGATTGTGGCCGTCGGCCTCGACACTCCCGGTCCGGCCAGCGCGGCCGGACAGCTCAGCTCAACGGGATCTACGAATTTCGTCCATGCAGACTGGGCCAGCTTCGATATTCGCGACAAATTGGCGCAACGGCTGGGTAAGCCGGTCAGCTATCTGAATGATGGAAACGCGGGTGCACTTTGGGGGCACTTCGCGCTGTTTGGCGCGAACAGTCGAGAAACTTCCATCTCGGTGGTGATCGGCACGGGATTGGGTGGCGGCGTCATTATCGAAGGGAACGTGGTCAAAGGGCGCAAAGGATTCGGCGGGGAGTTGGGCCACGTGCTGATTCCCTACCAGAGCATCAGCGGGACGGCAGGCATGCGGCCGAACTGCAATTGCGGGCGAACGGGGGATCTGGAATCGGTTTGTTCCTTAACCGCTATTGAGAAGACGTTCTTGCCGTATTTTCTACCGCGCTTTCCCGGACACGAACTGCAAACACTGGGGGACCTGTCTAAAGCGGCAAAACTGGTACGCGGCCTGGCGGAAAAAGGCGATCCGCTTTCAAGGGAAATTTTCCGGGTGCAAGCCCATGCTCTGGGCTTGTTTTTCGACGAGATGATCAACACATTCGATCCCGACGCACTGATTGTGGGTGGCGGGGCCATCGAAACAGGTGAGCGGTTCCAGCAATGGTTCTTGAACGAGATTCGCAATGGCATGCCACCGCAACGGGAAGAACAGACGGACATCCCCATCTACATAATGCCGAACGGCGATACGGCGGGAGCGCGCGGGGCAGCCATCGAAGCCCTGAAGCTCGCGCGTCAATCCGGTCTGGCTTAGATCAACTACCAACTCGTCGACAAACTCGTCGACAAACTTGACGGTGGAGCGCATTTCGGGAGAGGATGCGCGCATGCGAATTACATCGACAATGGTTCTTGCCCTGTCTCTTTCTGTAACTTCAGCAGTTCCCGCGCAAGCGCAGGCCCCGGCCAAGCGACCCATCAGTATCGACGATATTTATCGAATGCAGGAAGTTGGCAATCCACAGTGCTCACCCGACGGCAATTGGATCGCCTATACGGTGACAACATTTGACCGCACGGCCGACAAACGCGTTACAGCCATATGGATGGTGAATTGGGAAGGCACGCAGACTTTGCGGCTGAGTTATGGGACCGACTCTTCCAGCTCTCCACGATGGAGCCCCGACGGGAAATATCTGGCATTTCTTTCCGCGCGTGCGGGCGAAGGCAGGAGCCAAGTCTGGTTGATGGATCGGCGGGGTGGCGAGGCGTGGCAACTCACCAACGTGCGAGAGGAAATCGAGGGATATGCATGGTCGCCGGATGGCAAGCGATTGGTGATGGAGATGAGCTCAAGCGACGAAGAAGAGACGTCTGCGGGCAACCCAAAAGCCGCGGCAGGCACGGCGAAAATTCCGAAGCCGATCGTCATCGATCGCTATCACTTCAAAGAAGACAGAGAGGGTTACCTTACGGAAGCTTCCCGCAGCCAACTGTACCTGTTTGATGTGGCGAGCAAAAAGCTGGAGCCGCTCACTACGGAAAAACAATTCGACGATCGCGATGCGGTGTGGTCGCCCGATGGCATGCACATTGCCTATATCAGCAATCACGCAAAAGATCCTGATCAGAGCAACATGGATGATATTTTCGTGATTGAGGCACGTTCCGGGGCAACTCCGGGAAAAGTGATTACCGTGTGTTCGCCCGGCGGCCAGCATCTGGCGTGGAGCCCCGATGGCAGGCAGATCGCGTTTCTAGAGGGTTTCGAGGCAAAGTACTGGGCTTACAATCAGGCGCGCCTTGCAGTGGTGACGGTGGAAGGCGGAGCATCTCGAATGCTAACGGAAAAACTGGATCGCGGAATCTCTGAACCGGAATTTACGCCGGATGGCTCGGCGATTACCTTTTTGGTGGAAGATGATCGCCGGCAATATTCCGCAAAGGTGTCCGTGAGCGGCGGAGCCGTCGAAAAATTGACCGGGACCGACCGGTTGGTTTCGGCGATGTCAAGCGCTGGTGGACACATCGCTTTGCTTGCCGCGAGCGATGCTTCCGCACCGGAGATTTACGCGCTGGACGCTGGCAGGCTGAGGAAGTTGACTTCGCATAACGAAGCGCTTCTCTCTGAATGGCAACTTGGTGCGGTGGAGGATTTTTCGTTCAAGAGCAAGGACGGCACCGAAGTACATGGAATGATGATCAAACCGCCGTCCTACGACGCCTCGAAGAAATACCCCACAATATTGTGGATTCACGGAGGGCCGAACGGGCAAGACGATCACGCGCTTGCTTTCAACCTCTATCCGCTGCAATTGGAGCGACAGATCTTTGCCACTCGTGGATACGTCGTGCTGGCAATAAATTATCGAGGCAGCAGCGGGCGTGGTGCGGAGTTCACACGGAGTATCTTTGCGGACTGGGGAAATAAAGAGGTGGCCGACCTGCTGGCTGCAGTGGACTATGCAGTGGCGAGCGGCGTTGCCGACCCCGATCGCCTCGGTGTTGGCGGCTGGAGCTACGGTGGGATACTCACCGACTATCTCATCGCCTCGGATGGAAGATTCAAGGTGGCGATGAGCGGTGCGGGAATCGGTAACGAAATTTCCATGTACGGCAGCGATCAATACATCGTGCAGTACAACAACGAAATGGGGCCGCCCTGGAAGACTCTGGAGAATTGGCTCAAGGTTTCCTACCCGTTTTTCCACGCCGATCGTATTCACACACCCACACTCTTTATGGGAGGGCAGGCAGACTTCAACGTTCCGGTCATAGGAAGCGAGCAAATGTATCAGGCACTTCGCACGCTCGGCGTTCCCACCCAATTGGTAGTCTATCCCGGGCAATTCCATATCTTCACGCGGCCGAGTTATATCCACGACCGTTTGCAGCGGTACCTCGCCTGGTACGACAGCTACCTCAAGCCCGCGAAATAAGCGGTCTGGTGTTGTCGCGGAATCAGCTAGGCATGGCCTGATGGTACGTACGCATCGCTTGCGGCATCGATCGCGTCACCAACTTGATCCATGGCCATGCTGACTAGTTTCTGGCCGCCTCGGTGCAAGTCCCTGATAGTACCGCGGAATTGTTCAATTCCATCGCTCAGACCGTCCACAATCTTGCCGTGCAATTGTTCGCGTGTCTTAGTCGCAAGAAAGAAAGCGGCGAGGACGCCCACGCCAAGATCTGCAATAAAGATCAAAGCCATTCCCGAAACATCGTTATCCCTCATCGCGAGTTTCCTCCCGAAACCGATTGAATTGGCTAAGGGAAAGTGACAGCAACAGAAACACGGGAGGAAGACCTTAAAAAGGACTCGCTTCCGGTTGGATTATGCTAAAGGTTCCCGCGAGCGGCCCGAGTGCCCACGTTTCGATCTGGTATCGTCGAATCCGATGAGGATTCACCAGTTGCAGAAACATCTTCGCCACCCGTGTTTCTGAGAATTTCTTTGGCGCGCGAGATATCCTCGGAACTATCACAGTGTACGGAAAGGAGAATTCTGCCCTTCTGCAAAAGACCTTCGTAACGTTTGGCTTCGTACTCGGGAATCTCCATGCCAATCAGGGCGCCAGTAAATCCGCCAACCGCACCGCCCACACCCAACCCGGCGAGGCCGGCTATGATTGGTCCGGCGGCGATGAAGGGACCGAGCCCAGGAATCGCCAACAATCCAGCACCAGCCAGTAGGCCGAGCGTGCCACCGATAATGCCGCCGGTCGTTGCACCTGCCGTGGCACCTTCCGGGGCTTTCGTCGCTTTTTCCGTTCCGAGATCGTGCTTACTGCCGAGACCTTCCGGCAGGAGGACGGAAATGGCAGTTATGGGAAAGCCTGACCTGACTAGAGATTCCGTTGCACTTTCAACCGAAGGGCGAGTGGAATAGATACCAAATACCGCTACGTTTTTTGATGTCATTCGATTCTGCTCCTTGAATGAATTTCTAATGCGATCGGACTGAATTCATTTGCTCGGGGGGGTGTAGTCTCGAACTGATTGCTTCCGTTCTCTTCGCCCACAACGGCTACCGCTTTGGCCAGCACACTACTATTTCTTGTTTCGGACCAAACGGGGCCGCGTATCGTTAGTTGCCGTCCAGGATGATGACTTTGATGTTGTGCCTACCGGTAGACGGGCTGTGGTCCTCTTGGATGGTTTTTAGAATCTTCGGCGTTATGACGCGGTCCGACGGATTCGCCTTTTGCAGGTGGCCAGTCGGTTCTAAATGGTCTTTGTTTTGCTTGGCACTATCCGGCATCGGATCTTGAGCGTCCTGCCAATCGGTGTCAGTCGCAGCCATTATCGGGACGCCAAAAATCATTGAGACAAAGGCCAGAAACAATCGCGGCAAACTGAGAATCTTTCGTTTCATGAATACTCCTCCTTTGGAGTAATTTTCCGGAATCGGATCGTTATGTTTTTTCGGTGCTGGATTTCATGGCGCCCGGCCTTATTGATGCACCGTTTTCGAGGACTCCTTCGTCAGGTTCGACAGTTTGTACGTGTATGCGATCAAACAATTCGCTCCATTTATTGTCGGCATGCTTCTCCTCGTGGAGCGCCTATCTCAACGGCCTCAGCACTTGGTCCTCACCGAGGGACTTTGCTTAGGAACGGACGCAACCGTAAGAGGTAATCTCAGAGTACTTGACGCGATGCGAGGCAGCGAGCAGTCCGGCATCCAATCCGTCCGGAGACAGATATTTCTCGAACATTTGCGCTCTCTCCTTGATCAGGCTCTGCATGTCGGCGCACTTTTTACGCTGGGGCCCTCTTCGAGGTTCTTGAAGATTTCTTCCAGACGAGCGACGTGCGCTCTGGTTTGTTCCAGATACACTTGAAAACCGGCGTGCAAATCCTCGGATTTCGCGGCTTTGGCCATTTTTGGCAAAGCTTTGATGAGCTGCGCCGCAGTATGCTTCAGTCCCCAACATAAAGGAGGTACAATCGATTTGCTTTCACGTGAATCTCCAGTTGGCCGGAATCTGGTACCAATCCCGCTTGTTACTCGTAGATTACAGGTGTCGAATCTTATTCAATTATCTATTTCGGTGACCGGGTCACCATACGCAATACCGAGTAGGGATGAATCATCAAAACGTGTAGGGGAGATTCGAGCGGGAAGCTAAGGTCAACGAAATGTCCAGAGCGGCAAGCCCGACTGGTCAAAAATCGGCGTAAGATATGCGTACTGTAAAAGGGTAGTCTGCCAACCACTGTTCCATTCGAGGCAAAGTATATGTTTTGCGGAAAGATCATGAAGTGCGCTGCGTTATTGGCGTTGCTGGCGCTTTTGTCGATTGGTGCGGCTCGATCTCAGGAGAGTTCGTCCACATCGCCCGTTGTCTTGAGAATCGAGACAAGCAAACCGGTGGGAAAAGTGAGCCCGACTTTGTACGGCCTGATGACTGAAGAGATAAATTATTCCTACGACGGTGGGATCTATGCGGAATTGATTCGTAATCGAACCTTTCGCAATAGCTGGATGGGGGCGGAACACTGGCAATTGGTCCAGAAGGGCAACGCTCTGGCGACGATCAAGGAAGACAAGACGACCGGACCGAGCGCCACGTTGAACTACAGCATCAAGATGAGCGTGGAGCAGGCAGACTCACAGAATCCCGCTGGGCTCGAAAATGAAGGTTACTGGGGAATCGCGGTCAGGCCGAGCACGGAATACAAATGTTACTTTTACGCGAAGTCGCGGAGCGCCGCCGTTGGAGGAGTAACGGTGCAATTGGTGAACGATAGCACCGGAAAAGTTGCAGCGCAGGCTACGGCCGCGCCACTGACCGACGGATGGAAACAATACGAAGTGGTTCTGAAGACTTCGCCTTCGGTCGAGAGCAGCCCGGCGAATCACTTCGTGCTGAGCGTGGAAAAACCAGGCGATGTGTGGTTCAGCCTGGTTTCGCTCTTTCCGCCGACTTACAAGAACCGGCCGAATGGAAATCGCATCGACATCATGGAGAAACTTGCGGCCATGAAACCGGCGTTTTTGCGACTTCCGGGTGGAAATTATCTGGAAGGCGACACTGTTGCGGAACGCTTTGACTGGAAAAAGACGATCGGTGATCCGGTTGACCGGCCAACTCACCGCAGCCCGTGGGGCTATCAATCGTCCGACGGTATGGGTTTGCTGGAATTTCTCGGGTGGTGCGAGGACTTGGGAATCCAACCAGTCCTGGCGGTCTATGCGGGGTTTTCGCTGAAAGGCGAGTACGTCAGGCCTGGGTCGGATCTGGCGCCCTACGTACAAGACGCGCTTGATGAAATTGAGTACGTTACCGGTGGAACAGACACAAAATGGGGAGGGGAACGTGCGAAAAATGGACATCCAGCACCATTTGCTTTGCGCTATGTGGAGATTGGGAATGAAGACCAGTTCGACAAATCGGGATCGTACGAGGAGCGGTATACGCAATTTTACAGGGCAATTAAGGCGAAATATCCGGAACTGCAATTGATTGCGACAGACAAAATCTCCGGCATGAAGCCGGATGTGATCGACGACCATTATTACAAGCGAAAAGAAGAGTTTTTCAGCGACGTCACGCACTACGACAAGACGGATAGAAGCGGGCCGAAGATTTTTGTGGGGGAATGGGCAACGTTGGAAGGTGCACCGACTCCCAATTTTGGCGCGGCTCTGGGCGATGCGGCCTGGATGACAGGCATGGAGAGGAATAGCGACATCATCATTCTTTCAAGTTACGCACCGCTGCTGGTGAACGTGAATCCCGGCGGGCCGCAGTGGGGCACCAACCTGATCGGATACGACGCACTGACAAGTTACGGCTCCCCCAGCTACTATGCGCAGGTTCTTTTCAGAGAGTATCTGGGGGATGAGATTGTCACGAGCTCGATAACGGGAAACGGGCCGCGCCTGTTTTATTCCGTTACGCGCGACTCGAGGAACGGAAAGCTGTTCCTGAAAATAGTAAATGCCGATTCCTACGCACAGGAGATTGAGATTGAGTTGGAGGGCGCGACTAAAGTGAACCGCGAGGGCATTCTCAGCACGTTGCATGCGCAAACGAACGAGGAGACGAACACGATCGCCCAACCGGGGCGAATCGTCCCGGTAATAAACAAACTCAACAACGTGGCGGAGAAATTCCGCCATACGGCTCCAGGGTATTCGATTCAGGTTTTAGAAATGGAAACGCGGTAAACGGACTGGTTGAAGGTCTGGCGGACCCGCTCGTGAGGTGGTCGCCGAAGTAAGTTGGCCAATGGGTAAAAAAGCCCGCCGTGACATGGTCAGAGCGGGCTGCTGAATTTTGATTGGAAAGGAGTTTAGCTGGCCTTGGCTTCTTCGACCGGTTCTTCCTTCTTGGTCTTTTCTTTCTTTTCCTTTTTCTTGAACTCGTAGGTCACAAGTTCTAGAATGGCAACCTTTGCGCCATCGCCTACCCGGATGCCGGCGTTAATGATGCGGGTGTAGCCGCCGGCGCGGTCGGCAAATTTCGGCGCGATTTCGCTGAACAGCTTTTGTGTCACCGCAGGCGTCATCAAGTAGGCAGCAGCCTGACGGCGGGATTGCAGCGTGTCGCGCTTTCCGAGAGTGATGATCTTCTCCGCCACAGGGCGTGCAGCTTTCGCACGGGTGAGAGTGGTGGTGATTCGGCCGTGCTCAAACAAGTTGGTCACGAGATTGCGCAGGGTCGCCCGACGGTGCCAGGGATTGCGTCCGAGTTTTGAACCAGACTTCAGATGTCGCATCGTATGTTCCCTTTATTCCTGATCTCAGGTGAAGATACGGCCCCATAAATTGTTCAGTGGCCGTATCCACAGCAAAGCTTATTAGAGGCCGATGGTTTCGTCCGAGCTCGATGTAGAGGTTTGGCTCGGAAGTGGCGGCCAGATGATCCGGCCATGCTCGTCGAACTTCATGCCCAGCGCGAGGCCCATCTTCACTAGTATATCCTTGATCTCGTTAAGCGATTTGCGGCCGAAGTTCTTGGTCTTCAGCATCTCGTTTTCGCTTTTCTGCACGAGTTCGCGGATGGACTGAATGTTGGCGTTCTTCAGGCAATTGTAGCTGCGTACAGAAAGTTCCAGCTCTTCCACGGAACGATCGAGATGTTCCAGACGCGGATCGTGCACGATGTCGGTCGGCATTTCGACGTTTTCGACGGGCTCTTCAAAGTTAATGAAGATGCTCATGTGATCCTTGACGAGCTTAGCAGCCAGCCCGATCGCATCCGACGGGGTAATCGCGCCGTTGGTCCAAACTTCCAACATCAACTTTTCGTAGTCGGTCATCTGTCCGAGACGGGCAGATTCGACGGCGTAGTTGACCTTGCGGACAGGCGAGTGAACGCTGTCCACCGGGATGTAACCGATGGGCAGGTCTTCGTCGTAATTGCGATCGGCAGAGACGTAGCCGCGGCCGTTCTTGACGCGCATTTCGATCTGCAGCCTGCCGCCTTCACTGACGGTCGCAATGTACACGCTCTTGTCGAGAATCGCGAAGTCCGCGTCCTCTTCGATCTGAGCACTGGTCACCACGCCTGGCTGCTCGACGTTCACGTAAATCGTCTTGGGCAGGTCGCTGTTTAACTTGATGGGCACCTGCTTGAGGTTCAGGATGATGTCGGTCGCATCCTCAACCACTCCGGGAATCGAGGAGAATTCGTGCAAGACGCCCTCGATTTTGACGGCGGTAATGGCCGCGCCTTCAATCGAGCTAAGCAGCGCGCGCCGCAACGCATTCCCCACCGTGGTCCCCCAGCCGCGTTCAAAAGGCTGTGCCGAAAACCGCCCGTATTTTTCCGTCAGCGATTCAAACTCAGGCGCAAGACGCTTCGGTTTCTGAAATCCCTTCCACATCGTGTTCCTTCCTTCTGGCCAACCTGTGTTGGCCCCAAAGCAGTTCTCCGGGAATTACGCCGCCTTCCCAGCGGCTTTCCTCGTGCGGCCTGCTGCTTTGCCAGCAGCAAGCCACAAGAGCGATGGCGATTACTTGCTGTAAAGTTCGACGATCAGCTGTTCGTTGATCGGCGGAGTCTGCACGTCTACGCGCTTCGGCAGTGCGACAACCTTGGCCTTGAAGAGCTCACGCTCTTGCTCGAGCCAGGGTACGGCGCTCTGGCTTTGCGCAACGTTGCGCGCTTCCAGGACCATCGCGTTCTGGTGCATCTTTTCTTTCATCGCGATCTCTTCTCCAACGTTCACCTGGTAGGACGGGATGTTGACTTTTTTCCCGTTGATACGCACGTGACCATGCAGCACCAATTGCCGTGCTTGCGACCGCGAGGACGCCAAGCCAGCTCGCCACACGACGTTGTCGAGGCGGCGCTCCAGCATGATGATGAGGTTTTCGCCCGTTGGTCCCTTGGCGCGTTCCGCTTTTTCGAAGTAATTGCGGAATTGACGCTCCAACAAACCATAGGTGCGCTTTACTTTCTGTTTTTCGCGTAACTGCAGGCCGTAGCCTGCAACTTTTGGACGCCTGGACTGACCGTGCTGACCCGGCACAAAGTTGCGCTTTTCAATGGCGCACTTGTCGGTAAAGCAACGCAGCCCTTTTAGAAATAGTTTCTGCCCTTCCCGGCGGCACAGGCGGCAGACTGCATCTCGATGTCTTGCCAACTTCTATTCTCCCTTCCCAAATCTCTCTAGAACGAAAACTTGACGAAGCAAACTCTTTCAAATTGACAACGCAGGTCTGGCTGAATTCAGACAGCTAGATCCGGCTAGACACGACGGCGCTTTGGCGGACGGCAGCCATTGTGCGGCATGGGCGTGATATCTCGAATCGCCACGATGTGCAAACCGGCGGCGGCCAGAGCGCGCACGGCGGATTCGCGTCCGGAACCCGGACCCTTCAGCCGAACTTCGACGCTCTTCATGCCGTACTGATCGCGTGCAACGCCCGCAGCGGATAAGGAAGCCTGCTGCGCGGCGTAGGGGGTGCCTTTGCGGGAACCCTTGAAACCGATCGCTCCGGCCGAGGACCAGCAAATGGCGCGGCCATCCGGATCGGTGATCGTGATCTGCGTGTTGTTAAACGACGCAGCTACGTGCACCAGTCCGTGCGGTACGATGCGGCGCTCGCGCTTTTTCTTGAATTCTTTCTTCCGTTTTGTCGCTGCTGCCGGTTTGCCTGCTACGGCGTCCGGTGCCGCATTCGCATTTTGCTCTTTTGCCACGATAAACTCCGTTATTCGCTTAAAGATTCTCAAT
>CAVUHB010000015.1:0-19456 GCA_963741165.1 Candidatus Acidiferrales bacterium
ACCGCCGACGCGGGCGTAACCGCAAAGCAGTGTTTCGCCGTATTCGGCGCGGTACTCGTCGAACTCGCTGGCGTCGACGATGCGGGCGATGATTTCGCGCATGTCGTATTGTTTGCCGGGGTCGCTGGAAAAAAGTCCGTAGATTTCTTCCCCGGCAAAAAGCGGGGCGCGGGATTTCGAATGGCTGAACGGGGAGGGATTGGGGGCGCCAATTTTGTCGACCAGGTTTCGGATGCGAGTGATGCAAGCGGGGTCGTCCGGTTCACGAAAATCAACGGTGCCGCTGATTTGTGAATGCATTTTCGCGCCGCCCAGATCTTCGGCGGAACTTTTCTGGCCGATCGCGGCTTGCACCAGCGCTGGCCCGGCGAGGAAAAGTCCGGAGCCTTCGGTCATCAGGATGTGATCGCACATTACCGGAAGATAAGCACCGCCGGCAACGCACATGCCCATGATGGCGGTGATTTGAGGGATGCCCATGGCGCTCATGACCGCGTTGTTGCGAAACACGCGACCGAAGTCGTCTGTGTCCGGGAACACGTCCTCCTGGAGCGGGAGAAAAACGCCGGCGGAATCGACCAGATAGATTGTGGGAATGCGATTTTCGATGGCGATATTTTGAGCGCGGATAACTTTCTTCGCGGTCATGGGGAAAAAGGCGCCAGCCTTGACGGTGGCATCGTTGGCGATGATCATGAAAGTTCGGCCACAAACCTTTGCCAAACCTGTAATGCTGCCAGCCGCAGGCGCTCCGCCCCATTCTTCATACATCTCGAAAGCCGCATAAGCGCCAAGTTCGAAGAATTTGGAATTTGGATCGATGAGTCTGGCGACGCGTTCGCGGGCAGTGAGCCGACCTTTCTTGTGCTGCGACTCAACGGCTTTCGCCCCGCCTCCCCGGCGAATTTGTTCTTCCTGATTCTTGATTTCGGTCAGCAGATCAATGATGCGGCGCGAATTCCTTTCGAATTCAGGAGAGTTCGGGTTTGCGCTGGTTTTCAGAACGGAATCAGACACGAAGCACCCTCACGGAGTTACCGACTGGCCATAAACGATCAAAACAAAAAGTACAAATAATCCGGTGGACAGTATACGAGAGTTGGCGGCAGTTGTGCGAACTGGCGGATCCTTGCAGGGAGGAGCAAGGACAGTCGTGGCCAGTGGAGGAATCAATCGTGGTCGGTGTGCTAAGTCGCAAAGAAAGCGGGGGTTTTGCGTTTCGGGAGCGACGTTCCTTGGCAATTTCCGGGTTCGTTCGCAACCGAAGGTCGTATTGCTTGGGGATTGCGGCTGTGCTCTAATCCGATTCAGGTATCAGCAGTCCTCATGGAACCTCTGATCATGCTGGTGGCGATTTTGGTGGTGGGCACGCCGATCCTTGCCCTGGTGGCGATGGCGCGCGTGCATTCCCTTGCGGAGAAACTGCGGAACCTGTCGGCGGACAATTCGCCGGCGAGGTTGGCCGCGCTAGAGCGGCAGCTCGGCTTGCTGGAGAAAACCATCACCCTCATGGTACCGACCAGCGCGCCAAGCGCTGAATCGCCGGCGCACGCGCCGGCAGAGCCGCCGTGGCAAGCTCCGCCAGCGGCTCCCGTCGTCAGGCCTCAAACGCCGGTAGCCCCCTTGCGAGCCCCAACGCTTACGGAAATTCCCCAACCGCCCGAAACTCCCGCAGCCAGACCGCAGTTTAACGTCTTCGCGGCCCCTCCGCTGCATGCTTCAAAGCCAATAGAAAGGGCATCCTCGGACTTGGAATCGCTGATCGGCGGGCGTTTGCTGAATCGCGTGGCCATCGTGGCGCTGATTGGAGCGGTGAGTTTCTTTTTGAAGTATGCGTTTGATAACAACTGGATCGGGCCGAGTGGGCGAGTGGCGATCGGGATCGTGATTGGTGCCTTAATGCTGCCTTGGAGTCAGTGGCTGCTCGGCCGCGGTTACTCCTATTTCTCGGAGGGCATCGCGGGGATGGGCGCCGCGGTGATGTACCTGTCAATCTGGGCGGGTTGCCAATACTACACGCTGTACAGCCAGAACGTCGGATTTTACGCCATGATCGCAGTGACGGCGGGAATGGCGGCGGTGGCCCTCGGGAGGAACTCCCAGCGAATCGCGATTCTTTCGCTGCTGGGGGGATTTCTGACGCCGGAACTTGTCAGCACCGGCCGGGATGCGCAAATCGTCTTGTTCACCTACCTGCTCATTCTGGGAGCGGGGCTGCTGGCGACCGAACTGCGGCGGGACTGGCGCTGGCTTACGCCGTTATCGTTCGTGTTTACGCAGGTCTATTTCTGGGGTTGGCATGACAGGTTTTACACGGCCGCGAAGTTTGACCGCACGCTGTTGTTCGCGACGCTGTTTCTGCTCTTGTATGCGGTCGTGCCGATTTTCAGGGCTGGCAATTCCGGCGAGACGGACGTCTTGCTGGTGCTGGCAAATTCTTTCGCGTATTTTGGCGGGCTTTACACGATGCTCTGGCCCCAGAGCCGGTGGAGCTTGACGATCCTGGTGCTGGGGCTTTCCGCAGGACACCTGCTGGCGGCGCAGATGATTCCGCCGCCAAAAGCGGAAGGGTCGCCCTTGCTGCGCTACGCTTTTGCGGGACTCGCGCTGACCTTTGCGACGCTGGCGATACCGATCTGCTTGGATGGAAAATGGATCACCTTGGCGTTTGCCGTCGAAGGAGTGGTTCTGGTGGGGACCGGCTTCCGCTGGGCAGCGATTGCTTTGCGGGGCGCGGGGTATTTTTTGATGACCATCTCGGCTTTTCGCTTGCTGGCATTCCCGCTCCCGGCGGAACATTTCCTTTTGAACGAGCGGTTCGGTACTTACGCGGCGCTCATTGCGAGCATGGCGGCGGTGCTTTACATGGCCCATGAAGCGAAATCATCGGCCGGTGACACGGAACGAGGTTTTTTCGGGTTCCTTGCCGTGGCCATCACATTGTTTTGCGCTGCTCGCGCTTTCGCTTGAGTTGTGGGATCTGTTTGGCCGGCGGCATGGGATGGGGATCAATTACCAGCTTGCTCAGCACCTTTCGCTCTCGCTGTTGTGGACCGGTTACGGATCGGCGCTGATCGGATTTGGAATTCAAAGGAAATCGGCGCTGCTCCGCTGGCAAGCGCTAACGCTGTTCGGGTTGGTGGCCGTCAAGGTATTTCTCTATGACAGCTCGTTTCTGGAGCGATTCTACCGGATCGTTTCGTTCTTGATCCTGGGTTTAGTACTGCTGGCGGTTTCGTTCCTGTATCAACGCAAGATTGCGCGCGAGAAATCATCATCATGAGAAGCGAGAGTTTTTTGCTGTCCCTGTTGATCGCGGCTGCGGGCACCGCGGTGCTGTCCGCGGATTTGCCGACGGCTTGGCGTTCCTGGAAGTATTCACGGGCGATTGAACCGGGACCGGTGGAGGGCGTTGAGCTATGTAACGCTAGACCGGGGTGTGACGGTCCATTCCGAGAACCAGTTCGCGGACTTGCGATTGATCGATAATTCGGGGCAGGAGACGCCTTACGATTTGCGATTGCGGATTACGCCGCCGGCCGAACCGGTACCGGTGGCAGGGAATATCCGGGAAAAAAGTTTTGTGCCGGGGCAATTCACGCAGCTGGTCGTGGATCTTGGAGCGAAACCGGGATTTCACAACAACCTGCGGGTGATCACGCCCGAGTCCGACTTCATCAACTGGGTGGAAGTGGCGGCGAGCGATGATGCGCGGCTTTGGCGGATCGTGAAGGAGCGGGCGCCGATTTCCCGCTTTCGGAAAGAAGACTTGGAAGGGAACTCAGACGATCAGGTATTCGGAAAACAATGCGCACTTCCTTCGATTGAGAATCCAGGAATCGGAGAGGCAATTTCCAGTTTCGGGAGTTGACGTATACTTTTCGAAGGCTGGGGAGCCCGAAGCGGTGCCGGAGGGCAAAATTACGTTGGCGCAGTCCGCGGTGCCAGATGCTGGCGGAGACTTGACCGAGACCACATGGACCGTTGATCTAGGTAGCGACGCGATTCCAGTTGCCACAATAGAATTTGAAACGAGCCAGCAGGAATTTTATCGGGGCGTGCGGATTTTGCGAAGTTCGGACGGGAAGGAATGGGAACCCGGTGGTAGTGGCCAAATCTACCGGTACGCGGTTGCCGGAAAGACCGAACAGTCCCTGCAGGTGAGCTGTTTGGAATTTTGGGGGCCACGATACTGGCGCGTGGAAGTTTTGAATGCCAATGACGCTCCGCTGACCGGAGTCCGGTTATCCTTGGCCATGAGCCAGCGCTTTGTGCTCTTTCATACCCAGGAAAATCGAACTTACCGGTTGATGTACGGCAATTCCCGGGCCGCTCGGCCACGGTACGATCTTGCGCGGACACTGCGAATCGAGCCGAACGTGAAGTTTGCGCGTCTCCAGCTGCTTGACGAGGTGGAGACGTCAAATTACCTGGACCCGCGGCCGTTTACCGAGCGTCACCAGAACTTGCTATGGATTGCGCTGGGATTAGCGGTAGTGCTGCTGGCATCCGCGGCACTGCATTCTATGCGCTCAACCGGTTCTCAAAAAGAGGCTCCCTAGCTTTTCGAATCCGGGGGGATAGAAAACCGCGGGGGAGTTGGGGAACCGCGCTCGGTGCGCGGTGCTTGGCGGTCTAACCTGGCCCTGTCGGGGGGCACCGGGATCGGCACAAGGTTGCGAAGCCTGAAACTTTGGGCAGGCTACGAATGGAGGTCGGGACGCAATGTTGCCGTGGAAGGCGTTGATGGCGCGAGAGTCTAGAGAGGAAAGAAAATGAAGCGACCGAATCTTGTGTTGACTGCTTTTGTATTTCGTCGGGCTCGCCATCTGGGCGGGCGAGGTTGGCGGACAAGCGCCGGCGCCGGGTGGGTTACGGCAAAACCCGCTCGGCAGATTGCGGGACCGGGGACGGCGAAAGGTGCGATGACCAAACACGCGGCGATTGAAGTGCCGGAGTTGAAGTTCGAAAAATACAAGTTGGACAATGGCTTGGAGGTGATTTTTTCGGAGGACCACCGGCTGCCGTTGGTGGCGGTGAATCTGTGGTACCACGTTGGTCCGGCGAATGAGTTGCCGGGGCGAACCGGATTCGCGCACCTGTTTGAGCACATGATGTTTGAAGGGTCGCGCCACGTGCCGGGGAGTTCGCATTTTCACCATCTGGAAGCCGCCGGGGCTTCGGACATCAACGGCACGACGGATTTTGACCGGACAAATTATTTTGAGACGCTTCCATCGAACCAACTGGAATTGGCGTTGTGGCTGGAATCGGACCGCATGGGTTATCTGCCGGACAAGCTGGACCAGGCGAATCTTTCGAATCAACAGGACGTGGTGAGAAATGAACGGCGGCAGAGCGTGGAGAACGCGCCGTACGGCATTGTTGAAGAGGATCTTTATCACCGGCTTTTTCCCAAAGGACATCCCTACTATGGAGATGTGATCGGTTCGCATCAAGACATTCAATCCGCAAAGCTGGAGGATGTGCGGAATTTCTTTAAGCTCTATTACGCGCCGAATAATGCGAGCTTGGCGATCGTAGGAGATTTCAATCCCGCGCGCGCGCGCGAACTGGTGGAGAAATATTTTGGATCACTGAAGCGGGGAGAAACGGTTCCTCGGATCAAAGCGCAAACGCCGCCGATTACCGCAGAACGCCGGGCAACGATTCAGGACCAGGTGCAGTTGCCGCGCGTCTATATGGGTTGGCTGACATCGCCTATTTTCAAACCGGGCGATGCGGAAGCGAATCTGGCGGCGACAATTCTGGGCGGCGGGAAGTCCAGCCGATTGTACAAGAAGCTGGTGTACGAAAAGCAGATCGCCCAGGACGTCTCCGTGAGCCAACAATCGCTGATGCTGGGGTCATTGTTTGAGATTCAGGCAACGGCCAAGGCGGGGACCAAGCCGGAAGAGCTGGAGAAGGTGATCGACGCGGAGCTTGAAGCGTTTCAGAAGAGCGGACCGACGCGCCGCGGAGCTCACGCGCGCGCGAAACGTCATCGAGTCTCGAATTATTTCACAGTTAGAGACGCTGGGAGGATTTGGCGGAGTGGCGGACCGCTTGAACAGTTACAACCATTATCTGGGAACGCCGGAGTTTCTGGCGGCGGATCTTGGGCGGTACGAAGCTGCGTCGGCCGAAGCGATTCAAGCGTTTGCGCAAGGGCAGCTGAATCCGAATCAGCGGGCGGTGGTTTACGGCGTGCCCGGGAAACCAGGATTTGGGCGCGGAGGTGGCAACGCCAAAAGCCGCCGAGAAGGACCCTTCAAAGAATAATGGTGAGCCGGTGAACCTGGATGCTGGCGTGGAGGAATGAAGCGCCGAAAGCTGGACCAGCTAGTGCTCTGCATTTGCCGGTGCCGGGGAAGTTCACGCTCTCGAATGGGTTGACGGTGTACTTCAACGAGCGACCGGGACTTCCGCTGGTAGCAGCGGATCTGGTCGTGCAGAGCCGGGCGATCGGTAAATCCGGTGGACCAGCCGGGACTTGCCGGAATTACGGCTCGGATGCTGGAACAGGGAACTACGTCCCGTTCGGCGCTGCAGATTGCAGACCGTGCAGCGGAACTTGGAGCGACGCTGAATGCGGGTGCGGGGTCAGAGACCACGGGAATCTCAACACACGCGCTTTTGCGAAATTTTCCGGAAGCGCTGGAGTTGCTGGCAGACGTTGCGCTGCACCCCTCGTTTCCGGAAAAAGAGTTGGAACGAGTGCGCTCTGAGCGGTTGACGGATCTGGTACAAGAGAAGGACGAGCCGTTTGCGCTGGCCAGCCGGGTGATGGCCGCCGCGCTCTATGGCGCGCGACACACCTACGGCGTGCCGGAGAGCGGTACCGACTGAGTCGGTCAAAGCGTTCCAGCGCGAAGACTTGCTCCATTTCTGGCAAAAGCAGTACGCGCCGGAAAATGCGGCGCTGATTGTGACCGGAAATATCAAACTCGCCATGCTCAAACCGCTCCTTGAAAAACAGTTTGGAGGGTGGAAGGCGGGGAAAGCAGGGACTGCCGATGTGGGGACGGCAGAAACGACCGGCGCGCGATTGATCCTTGTGGATCGTCCGGGCGCGCAACAGACGACGGTGCTGGGGTTCTTGCTGGGGCCGGGACGTTCGACGCCGGACTACGTTCCGCTCGAAGTGATGAACACCGGGCTCGGCGGTTTATTTTCGAGCCGGCTGAATTTGAATCTGCGAGAAGCGCACGGTTACACGTACGGCGCGGGATCGCTCTTTAATTATCACAAGGACTCTGGACCGTTTTTTGCCTATGCACCCGTGAGGACGGATGCGACCGCCCGGCGACGACCGAGATGCTCAATGAATTGCGGCGGATGCGGGAGACGCAGATGACTGTTGCAGAGCTTGCGTTGGCAAAGGATTCGATGGCCCGGTCGCTGCCCGGGCGGTTCGAGCGGGGGACCGACGCGGGGGCGACGTTTGCGGAGTTGTACACGTTTGATTTGCCTCTGGATTTTTTCTCGACGTTGCCAGAGAAGATTGGAGCCGTGACGGCGGAACAGGTCGAGGCCGTGGCGCAGAAATATATTCAGATGGAGAAGGTGATTGTGCTGGCGGTGGGAGATCGCGCGCGGATCGAAGAGGAGCTCAAGAAGTTGGGTTTGGGGAAGATGGAGATTCGGGATACCGAGGGGAAGGTGGTAGATTGAGGTGGAGTTAGAGACCGAAGCTGATTCCGGTCTTAGTCGAGAATCACGGACATTTTGCCCTTTTGAGGTTCAACTCGAACGGTGCGGAGAAGACCGTCGATGATCAGGATCGGCATAACCTTAACCTTCTTTTTGTGCGTCCCGGGTGCCCACCTTGTGGTGCGCGCTCAGAGCCAGGGCGGACAATCCCTAGTGCAAACAGGTAGAGAACTTCTCCAGCAGGCTAAACAGCTCACCGAGATTCGCGCTGGAAATGCTCCTTCCTTTCGATTGACCGCTCGGGTCGAGGTGTATGACGAGAAAGGCGGAAAGAAAGAAGGAACATATAGCCTGTTCTGGAATTCACCTACGATCTGGCGAGAACAGATTACCTTTCCCGATTATTCGCAGACTCGGCTCGCCCGTATCGATAAGCTTCTGATCAGCCGTGATCCGCCCAGCCCCTCCGAGCAGGCCTACCGGGTCGGGAAATTGTTGGACTTTTCTTCGTTGTTACAATTAGGCACAAAAGACCAGATACTAAAACTGCGGAGAAAACCAAGGATGGATCCGCTGAGAAGCGGGTGAAGATCGCCATGGCTGGGAAGCCCTGGAAAAAGGTCTATTTCGACCGCTCCGCTCCCGTTCCGAGTCGCATAGAATTTCAGGGCGCTGCGCTTGGGACGCAATATCCCTACAAGGATTTTGATTTGAAATTCCAATTAGCAGACTACATGGAATTTCACGGGCTGCAGTTTCCGCGGACTTTGCGTCGGCTCGAGTCGAATGTACTCAAAGTTTCTGTGCAGGTTCAAGAGTGGATCGATGCGACTTATCGGGAAAGTGATTTTGTTCCCCCTGATGATGCACACTGGATTAGGTGGTGCCCCCATCTGGAACTCCCCAAACTTCAATCGTCACCGATGAAGCTGAACCTCGCTTTCCCGCCCCAGCTCCGCACGGGCGGGCCGCCTTCTCGCGTGGTGTTGAATGGCTTCATCGGCACCGACGGAACCTGGCACAACCTTGAAGCTGTGACATACTCCCCTGCCTGAAGGCAGGGGCTTCTCAAGCGACAGGGGCTAACTGCCCCGCTGTTAACGCTTGAAGGCGTAGTCCACGCCCTAAGATTACTAACGCCGCCGCATGGTCACGCCCGATAGTTAGACCGCAATCGCAACGGTGTACTCGTTCCGACAGCGACTTCTTTTCCAAGGCGTGACAGTTGGGGCATTCTTGACTCGAATATTTCGGGTCTACCTTGATTACCTGTCTACCAGCGTTTTCAGCTTTGTAGACGAGCATATTGAAGAAGGAAGACAACCCTACATCGTGAACTGCTTTGGCGAGGATTCCCGCCGACAGACCTCTGATGTTCAGGTCTTCGACGGCAATCATGCCGAACTTTTGCACCAGTTGGGTTGACAGTTTGTGCTGAAAATCTTTGCGCTGATTGGCAACGTGCTGGTGCGCTTTCTGCAACAACAGAATTGCCTTACGGCGGCGCTTTGATTTCTTATTCTGGCGTCGAGCTACCTTGCGTTGGGCACGACGAAGTTTTGCTTGCGCCGCTTTGTAGTAGCGATGGTTCTCGATGCGTGTGCCGTCCGACAGCGTTGCGAATGCTTCCAGCCCCATATCAATGCCGATGTTGTTGCTGTTGTGCGGCAGCTTCATTGGCTCGAACTCTACAGAGAAGCACGCATACCAGCACCCTGCTTCACGACGGATGGTGAGGGTTTTGATTTCGCCTTCGATGTCTCGGTGCTGTTTGATTTTAATGTTGCCAATTTTTGATAATTGCAGCTTACCGCTCAGTTCAAATCCGCTCTGTGGGTAGGTGAAGCTATCGTAGCGATTGCGCCCCTTGAAGCGAGGGAAGCCAGCTTTCTGCCCACGCTTTACTCGACCAAAGAAGGCTTTGTAGGTCTTGTCCAGACGGCGCAGCGTATCTTGCAGCACTTGGCTGAACACGCCCGCTATGTCTGGTCGAATCGCCTTGATATCAGGCAACTGGTTAATCTGGTCGAACACACGAACGGGGGTACGACACTTCCACGCGCCGATTCGCTCTTGCAGGCCAGCGTTGTACAGTTCTCGGCACACATCTAGTGTCGCTGTCAATCGCTCTTGCTGTTGGCGATTCGGGTATAGCCTGAATTTGAATGTTTTCCTTGCCATTTTCCTAGGCTCATTATACAATTGGTCTATGTTTTTGTAAAGTGAGATTCGATACGTTATACACTGTGTTTCTCAACTTCACGTCTACTTGGTCTTCGTCACAAAGTACAGATATCGGATATTTGACGGAGATGCTATCAACCGCCTTCGTGCCATCTTTACCAAAGTCTGCAACGACTTCGAGGCGCAACTGGTGGAGATGGATGGCGAAGGCAACCACGTTCACCTGCTTGTGAACTACCCACCGAAGCACTCGATATCAGCTTTGGTGAACAGCTTGAAAGGCGTTTCCAGCAGGGCTACGGCTCGAACGACCCAGACCTTGTACGCCGCTATTGGAAAGGCGTGCTCTGGTCGCCGTCATACTGATTTCGATACTTTGAATTGGCCCCATTCGATACTTTGATTTGGCCCCACCCTACAGAAAACCATATACCGTGGACTCTGCTTCGGGCTCAGTCGCCCCAAGGGAGGACCGGGTGGATAGGAGAGCCAAGGTGGAGCTATACGAGCAGATTCGACGAGAGTACGAGCATGGCGGTGGCACGATACGCGGGATTGCCAAGAAGTTGGGGATTCATCGGCGGCTGGTGCGGGAAGCGGTAGAGAGTGCAGTTCCCGCAGAGCGCAAGACCCCGGTACGAGAGAGACCGAAGCTGGAACCGGCGGTGGCCTTCATCGACGCGGTTCTGGAAGCGGACAAGCAGGCTCCCCGGAAGCAGCGACACACGGCACACCGGATCTGGTGCCGGATCCGAGCGGAGATGCCGGAAGTGAAAGTGGCCGAGTCCACGATCCGGCGCCACGTTCGCAAGCGGAAGGTCGCATTAGCGATGATTCATCGCGATACGTTCATTCCGCAGTCCTACGTTTGGGGCGGAGAAGGGCAGGTGGACTGGTATGAAGCTTACGCGGATATCGGCGGAGAGAGACAGCTGGCCTACGTATTCTGCATGCGCAGCATGGCCAGTGGAGGAGCGTTCCATTGCGCTTTCCCACACGCCAGCCAGCAAGCGTTTCTGGAAGCACACGAATGGGCGTTTACCTATTTTGGCGGCGTATTTGCTCTCTGTCGCTATGACAACCTTGCGAGTGCAGTGAAGAAGATTTTGCGTGGGCACCAGCGAGAGGAGACCACGCGATTCATCGCCTTTCGATCGCACTGGGGCTTTGCGTCAGAGTTTTGCACGCCCGGCGAAGGTCACGAAAAGGGCGGAGTGGAAGGAGAAGGTGGATACTTTCGCCGGAACCACCTGGTGCCGGTACCGCAGGTTGCCAGTTGGGAAGCACTGAACCTGTTCTTGCTGGAAGCTTCCCGGCAGGATGAGCAGCGTTTGATCGGCGAGCGAACCCAGACGG
Organism: Candidatus Acidiferrales bacterium; assembly: GCA_963741165.1. Lineage (GTDB taxonomy): Bacteria > Acidobacteriota > Terriglobia > Acidiferrales > UBA7541 > Acidiferrum. Next base: position 11,194 of record CAVUHB010000015.1, read on the forward strand.
TGGGTGTAGGAATGAATCTGGAGCGAGAACACCTGCGGGCCCTACCGGAGGAAGGCTTTGATCTGGCAGCGATTCACTTTCCGCATGTAAACGCCAGCGGTTGCGTGAAGGTGCTGACCAACTTCTACTCGGTTCCTCTGCCTGTTGGCGTCGAAGTGCAAGCCAAGGTGCATTCGTCCTACGTGGAGATCTGGCACCAGGGAGAGTGTGTGGCACGGCACGAGCGGTGCTTCAACCGCCAGCAGAAAGTACTCAACCTGGAGCACTACCTGGAGGCGCTGACCAAGAAGCCCGGAGCGTTCGCCGGTTCGACACCGCTCGAACAGTGGCGAGCGCAAGGACGCTGGCCGGCCAGTTTCGATCGCTACTGGGAGATGCTGAAGGAGCGACGGGGCCAGCAGCCGGGAACACGCGCCATGATCGAGGTGCTTTTGCTGGGCCGGCAGCACGGCTATCCGCAGCTGCAAGTGTCGATTGAAAAAGCACTGGAGATGAGTTGTTTCGATGTGGAAGCCGTGCGCCTGCTTTTGGAGGCGGAACGAAACGGAGAGAGAGCGCCGCGTGAAGCGGTCGAGGTGGGGGCCTTGCGAGTGTATGACCGGCCACAACCAACCACCAGGAACTACGACCAGTTACTAGAGAACTATTCCGGAAGCGGGGTGATTCAATGAGTACCGCGACGGTTCCCGTGCAACAGGCGACGATCCGGCAGTATGCCAAAGAGCTGAGGCTGGCGACGGTGGGAGGGCAGTTTCTGTCGATGGCCGAAGAAGCAGCCAAGCAGAAGCAGGGGCATTTGAGTTATCTGGAAGCGCTGCTCGGAGCGGAAGTGGAAGATCGCTATCAGCATGGGGTAGCACGGCGGATAACGGATGCCCATTTCCCCAAGGTAAAAACACTGGAAGACTTTGCGTTCGGTGATGTGCCTCACCTTCCTGCAGCGCAGATCCGGAACCTGGCCGAAGGCGGGTACTTGAGCCGCAGCGAGCCGGTTATTTTTCTCGGGGAGGCCGGCACGGGTAAAACGCACCTGGCAACGGGACTAGCGATAGCCGCCTGCCGTCAGAGGAAGCGGGTACGGTTCACGACGGCAGCGCAGTTGGTGAATGAACTAACGGAAGCCAAGAATAAGAGCGAACTGAACCGTGTGACCAACCGGTGGACGCGCTATGAATTGATCGTGATCGACGAGATGGCGTACGTGGCGATGCCGGAAGCAGCTGCCGAGATGTTGTTCCAGATCATTGCTGGACGGGCCGAGAGAGCGGCGGTGATCGTGACAACGAATCTGCCGTTTTCGGAGTGGACCACGATGTTCCCGAACGCCAGGTTGTGCAAGGCCATGCTGGACCGGTTGACCGATCAGGCGCACATCATCGAGACCGGGACGGAGTCGTATCGTTTCCGCAGAACCCTGAATAAGAAGAAAGGCGGCAAGGGATGAGGCAACGGGCAGCGAACTCCCCGCAAAACAGGGATGCTACGGGCCGACCGAGTTGGAGATCGTCGTTCCTGGGAGATCCTGACGCCACGCTTCTAGAACTTTTCCCTCATCCCGGTCTACGCTACGCCCTAAACGCGCCGCCCTACGGGCGCCGCAGGGCTTCGCTCCGGCCGGGATGAGGGAGTTGATTCAACTGGGGGTGGGGCCAAATGAAAAGATCAAAAGGGGCCAAATCAAGTTGACGAAGTCATCAGGAATACACGTCCATTCTGATACCGCTTTCGGGCCATCGAGTTCTCTTTTCCCGATGTCCCAACTGCCCTATGGGGACAGAGTGTACCAAATTCCGCGATGTTGGAATTGTGCGACATTTACTCTCGCCGAAAAGAGTGCCCGCTACACCCAAGAAACCGGCACCTTCAGAAGCCTGGCGATCTCATGCACGGTCAAAAGCTCAGTGTGGTTTCCATCTCCGTTGTTCATCACTGTGGCCCCCTGCTGCGAAATGCCGCGCGGACAAAACACTCTGCGCGGTCACCGCGCAGTTGGGCTGGAGCGACCCCACGAATTACTTTGGGCACGGAAACGTGCACAAAAGTGGGGTCGCTCCAGCCCAATCCGGTGTTTTGTCCGCGCCCAAATTGATCGTCGTGCCATGCGCAACTTCTTCTGCTTCGGACTCTTCCGAAAATCCTAGGTGAACCGAAAAGTGAACGATAGGGTGAACTGTGTCTTTCATGCACCGTTCACCCTCGGAAGAAGAATCTCGGGCGGGTGCTTAGAAAAACTGCATGAGAATGGAGTGCTTCTGGCGCGATGATTTCGCGTGCCTGCCGCGAGGTCGCAAAACACACTCCATTTCTGCTGTCGGAATTGGGGCCACGAAACGCGGCCACAGAAGAAGAGCTGAGAAATGCCAGAGAAAAAATGCGCCCGAACCTCATGCCGAAAAATGGGCCGCGAGGCTGCACGCATTTCTGAATGGGAAAAATCGGGAGTAGATTCAAGCTTCATTTCCAGCGGCTGATCTTGGCACGCAATTTCAAAGCGAAAGAAAGCCCGGCGACTCCTGACATCAGGCATCCCAGCCGTATCTGCCGAACCACGCATCGACAAAGCTCTCCTACTATATAGAGGGGGAAAATCCGCCAAACCTCACCGGAAAAATCAAAAAAACCGGCGAGAGTGTCCCCTATCTATAGAGAGGCAGAAAAAATGGAAAATGTGAGCGGGTAATCTGATATTTCTTGTCCTGAGGTGTTGTTTTGACCTGCTTCGCTTGCCCTCGACTCGAACGAGAACTTCTTACGGTGCTCTGACGAATCGTCGTACGTGATTACCTCAGGCGTTGTTAGCCTTGCGGTTGGCTTGTGGTGATTTTAGAGGGGTGCGAGGCCAGAACTTCCACAAGATCACTACAGCTCCGCCAACGGCCAAGAGCCCACCAACGAGTAGTCCGCAAAGCAGAGCGCTAGTTTCATCGGGGTCGTTTGCTGGTGGTCCGAAGTGGCTCCAAACGTAATCGCCTCCAAGAAGTCCTCCAAGTCCCAGGACGAAGGCCATTAACAGCGAAAAGGCAACCGCTGCTGCCACTCGCTTGACTTTGGAATTTATTCTATTCACCACGTCTCCAGCGCTGTCCAGCATGACGTCAGCGGTCAACGGGACAAGACAAAAACTACGACTATTACGAAGATGAAAATTACTGATGCAAGTACACCCAGCGCCACCAATTCGATCCTTTCTACTCTCGGTGAGCGATGCGTCGTCAAGACCACATCATTTCTGTCCCACCACATGAAGGGACCGAACTCTCTGAGGTGAGTAAGGATAACTAGCCCGGCAGGCACAAGAGAAATGATCGCAAGCAGGAGGCTTAGTCGAGAAAGGAACCAAGATGTGGCAAGTAAGCGATAAATTTCGATTAGCACGATCCCCGCAAACAGTGAGACACACATGACTTTGTACTGATGTTTGACCATGAATGATCGAAAGCAAAAAGGTCGATTTCGGTGGTGCATTGCCGTCACGAGTCTCTGCCTATTGAGGGAATATCACAGGAAACGGATTGTCACAATGCCTTAAAAGTCCTGCGGAATGCGGGAACAGCTAGTGTTCCACTTCCCGTTCGAATTTCGTGTCCGTTGACGGCATATAGCAATTATGCGATAATCCAATAGACGAGGCAGCTTCAGAATTGAGCGACGAATTCACGATTGAGTATGTGGAGCTGCCGAACGGGCGAGCGCCGGCCCGAGACTTCGTGGATTCGCTGGATGACAAGGCTGCCGCTCGCATAGACGCGTTTATCGAGCGCTTGCGCATCTATGGCAACCGGATGCAAGGGAAGTTCGTTAAGAAGCTTACGGATGACATATTCGAGCTACGGGTCAAGCAATTCGACCGGATTTTCCGGGTTCTCTTCTTCTACCAGCCGGGAATGCTGATCGTGATTACGTCAGGGTTTCAGAAAAAGACGGAACAGACTCCGCCGGGCGAGATTACAAGAGCGGAGCAGCTAAGAAAGCTCTGGATGAAGTACCGAAACCGTTACACGGGATCACAGAAGGAAAGGGAAGCCATCCTGAAGGAGTTGGGCCTATGAAACAAACCGTCAAGCGCGACAAACACAGTGAAATTGTCGAACAGCGTGCGCGCAAGAGCGCAACCTACCGTAAGACCTTCGGGCGCACCCTGCACCAGATTGACCTGGCCTTACTGGTGCGCGAGATGCGGGAGGATGCGGGGTTGACTCAGACCGAACTCGCGAAGAAGGTGGGCACGACACAGTCCGTGATTGCTCGCCTGGAGGACGCCGAATACACGGGCCATTCGCTCACGATGCTGGAACGCATCGCTGCGGTCTGCGGCATTGCCCTCAAGCTCCATGCGGAGAAAAAGCCCAATTTCGACCGCGAGGTCGCGCTGGTCTAGTCCCACCGAGAGCAAGCCATCGAACGACTGGCCGGTTTCCTCTGCAAATCGTTGGGGTCCAATTGAACTCATGGAGTGAACCCTTGAACTGACACACAAAAATGGGGCACAGTTTCCGGGAAAGGAACCACAGTGAAGAGAAAGCGATACTCCCGGAAATTTCAACGAAGGGCTGTCGAACGCATGGAGATTTGTGAAGATGTCGGTGAGTTGGCGCGAGAACTCGGGGTACGACCGAGGTGCCTCTATAAGTGGCGCAGAAAACTGGAGATGGTTGAGCCAGGACAAGAAGCGTCGCGGCCCAGCACGCACGCCTCAGCTCACCGCAAGGAAATCCATCGCTTGAAGCAGCTTTTGGCAGAGAAGACCCTGGAGGTGGATTTTTTCAGAGGTGCCTTGCAAAAAATCGAGGCTCGACGCCAGCGCAGCAACGGCTCTGGCGAGATGGCATCTACGACCAGATCCGAGAAGTGATGTCATTGCAAGGCAGCCTAAGTATCGAGCGCATGTGTCAGATGGTGCCGGTCAGCCGCCGGGGCTTTTACCGGTCGCTGAAGGAACAGCAACCTGCTGAGGAAGAGATGGAAGTGCGATCGGCGATCCAACAAATTGCTTTGCAGCATCGCCGCCGTTACGGCTATCGACGGATCACGGCAGAGCTACACCGACGGGGCATGCCAGTGAACCACAAGAGGGTGGCACGGATCATGCGAGAAGATAACCTGCTGGGGATGCAGCCGAAGCAATTCGTGGTCACCACCAATTCGAATCACAAGCTGGAGATATATCTCAACTTAGCCGGCCGTATGAAGCTAACGGGCATCAATCAGCTCTGGGTGGCCGACATCACCTACATCCGGCTGAAAGCTGAGTTTGTCTATTTAGCGGTGATCCTCGATGGCTTCTCTCGCAAAGTGGTGGGCTGGGCACTGGAGCGAACTTTGGCAATGCGACTGACGATCGGGGCGCTGGAGCAAGCCATCGCAAGACGAAAACCAGAACCTGGCCTAGTGCATCACTCGGATCGAGGATTGCAATACGCTTCCGAAGAGTACATAAAAGTCCTCGAGAACAACCGCGTGATTCCGAGCATGAGCCGCCCAGCGAACCCGTATGACAACGCCAGCTGTGAAAGCTTCATGAAGACGCTAAAGCGGGAGGAAATCTACGCCAACAAGTACGATGATCTAGAAAATCTACGAGCGAACATCGAAGAGTTCATCGAGCAGTATTACAATCGGCTGCGCTTGCACTCGGCGCTGGGCTATCGACCTCCCGAAGAGTTCGAGCAACAGATCGAGGCGTCAGGTTCGGCCGAATCGCGAAGCGCAACGATGGTGTTCTTTGAGAACAACGAGAACAGCAGAAGGATTTCTAAAGGACTGCTGGGGAAAGGGACTCAAATGCCGTCCCCTTCCCCAGACCCCTTCTCCTGCTAGGAGATGCAAGAACGCTTTTAGGAAAGCGGAAGCTGTGTCCAAATAATTTGTGCCATCCAAGGGGTTCACCCCATTCACTCCCGTCCAACTACCGTCCAAAACGAGCCGATTTTTGGTCGAATTCAGGGAACTTAGCCGTGTAAGGGCAATTGAAACATCGTTGAGCGGCCTGAGACATAGGTAACACATTGTACCGGACACATAGGTGAGGTGGTCTCAACAGGTCAGCGAAACACCTCGGTTAATCTTGGCCTAGGAGGTGTTCTGCATGGGACGTCCCCCGAAAATTACGGGAGCACTGCGCGAGGAGCTTTGGCGACGGTATAAGGCGGGCGAGACGATTCTTGGGATCGGACGTGCGCTTGACCAGCGTCAGACGACGATTCACCGCCTGCTGCAGGCGACCGGCGGCATTGCTCCTACCCACCGGAGTCGCTCTTCAAGAGTCCTCAGTTTCAGTGAGCGTGAAGAGATTTCGCGAGGTGTCGCCGCGGGTTACGCCTTCCGCGCCATCGCTAGGGGCTTGCACCGAGCCGTTTCCACGGTAAGCCAGGAAGTGGGCCGGCATGGGGGACGGCCGCAATATCGGGCCGCTCCAGCAGACTCGGCAGCTTGGGAGTCGGCGCGTCGTCCAAAACGCTGTCGGCTTGCCAAGAACTTGGAGTTGCGACGGATCGTGGCGGGTAAACTGAAGCAAGACTGGTCTCCACAGCAGATTGCGCGTTGGCTCAGAGAGCAGTATCCAGGGAACCCGGAGATGTGGGTGTCACACGAGACGATTTACAGGAGCCTTTTCGTTCAGGCGCGCGGCGCCTTGAAAAGAGAGCTGACCGGCCATCTCCGGTCGCGGAGGCGCATCCGACGATCGCGGCACGCCACGGATTCTGGTCACCGCCGCGGTGAGATCGTCGGTGCAGTTTCCATACGAGAGAGGCCAGCAGAAGCAAACGATCGAGCGGTCCCCGGACACTGGGAAGGTGATTTGGTGGAAGGCTCCCGCGGGACTTACATCGCCACACTGGTCGAGCGTCAGTCGCGATTCGTCATTCTCGTCAAACTTCGCGACAAACGAACAGAGGTTGTTGTCGATGCTCTCAGCAAAGCCGTCCGCAAGCTTCCTACTGCTTTACGTCGCTCACTGACCTGGGACAGGGGGATGGAGCTTGCCAATCATTCCAGCTTCACGGTAGCCACCGACGTACAAGTCTACTTCTGCGACCCCTCAAGCCCGTGGCAACGCGGCAGCAATGAGAACACGAACGGGCTGCTACGGCAGTACTATCCAAAAGGAAAGGATCTTTCAGGGGTTAGCCAAGCTCAGCTGGATACTGTGGCTAGAAAATTGAATACCCGACCGCGGGAGACCCTAAACTGGAAGACTCCAGCGTATATTCTCGAAACGAATGTTTCGCCCACCCACTGAGGCCACGGACACTTTCTCCCCATAGAGGGGAGGGAGTTATGCCTTGGAAGGAGTGTTCGGTGATGGATGAAAGAATGCAGTTTGTTGCTCGCCGGCTAGCCGGCGAGCAAATGGCGGATCTATGCAGGGAGTTTGGGATCGCGCGCAAGACCGGCTACAAGATCTTCGACCGCTACCAGGAATGCGGGGTCGAAGGGTTGACGGACCGGAGCCGACGACCCTACCGCTACGCGAATCAACTTCCCTTCCAGGTGGAAAACTTCATCCTGAACGTGAAGCGCGAGCACGCGAGCTGGGGTGCCCGCAAGATTCGCGAGCGCCTCCTGCGCAGATTCTCCGGAATTCCGATCCCGGCCAAGAGCACCATCCATGCGGTGCTGGATCGTCATGGCCTGGTGGAGCGCCGCGGCCGCTTGCGACGTCGCGCCCAAGGGACACCGCTGTCGTTAGGCCAGCGCCCCAATGAACTTTGGTGCACCGATTACAAGGGCGAGTTCTTGCTCGCCAATCGTCAGTACTGCTATCCGCTGACGGTCACCGACCATGCCAGCCGTTTTCTCTGTCACCTGTGAGGCTCTTTCTTCTACCCGTGAAGAGCTACGCTTTCACTGTATTTGAGCGGCTTTTTAAGGAGCGCGGCCTGCCTGCCAATATCCGCAGCGATAACGGCGTGCCCTTCGCTTCCGCGCACGCCTTGTTTAATCTGAGTAAGCTCGCGGTCTGGTGGCTCAGGCTCGGTATTGGCATCGAACGGATTAAGCCTGGCCACCCCCAACAGAACGGCCGCCATGAGCGCATGCATCTGACCCTGAAAAAAGAAGCCACCAAGCCTGCTGCGGGAAACTTCTTGCAGCAGCAGGCCCGCTTCGACAAGTTCATCGAGGTCTTCAACAACGAACGTCCTCACGAAGCCCTGGACATGAAGTGCCCGGCGGAGGTCTATCAAGCTTCCACACGTGCCTACCAAGGGCTGCCCGACATCGACTATCCACTCCACGACAAAACCATCGTGGTCACGCGTTG
>CAVUHB010000016.1:0-15546 GCA_963741165.1 Candidatus Acidiferrales bacterium
ACGGAAAGGATCCGCACCGAAATCAGCGCGATGGGCAACGATGTCGAGCGATGGATTGCGACCGCACCGAAGTTCGTCACGAGAATCGATTCAGCTATCTCTCCAGAACAAGGTAAGTATGCAGATGAGGCAGTCTGGTGGCTTTCTGAAGCAAGCGCAAAACTGAAAGATCTTGTGGCTCAAGCGGAACTGTTCACACCCTGGTTCCTGCTGGACTTTGCCGAGTTTCGCAATCTGCCGCCGCAACTGCGCAGAGTGGAAACGATTCTCAGCCTGACGCTCCGGAATTATGCGCAACTTGCGAAGGTATGCAGAATGTGCCACCGGGCACGGATGTACAGGCAGTGGAGGCCACGCTCGGGAAATGCTCGGAAAATGTGGCGGTGATGCGCGCGCGATTGCGGCACATTGCGGAAGAAGCGGACGCGCTCGTGAGCGAAATGGATTTCAGTTTGTTTTACGATCCTATGCGCAAAGCACTCTCCGTCGGATACGACGTAACTCAGGATCAACTGCAGAGAAGTTTCTATGACCTTTTGGCTTCGGAAGCCAGGAGCGCCGTATTTGTGGCCATCGCCAAAAATGAAATTCCGCAGGATGCCTGGTTACCTTGGGCTGTACACATACGCGCTATGCAAAACGTACCGTGCTGCTTTCATGGACCGGCACGATGTTTGAATACTTGATGCCATCGCTTTGGTTGAAGCATTTTCCCGCCACCTTGCTCGAGAATAGCTTGAACGGAGCAGTGGCGTGTCAGAAAGCCTATGTTCACAAGCACAAAATTCCGTGGGGGATTTCGGAAGGCGCGTGCATCGCAAAAAATGACAGTGGCCATTTTCAGTACTACGCGTTTGGGATTCCACCGCTCGCATTGAAGGCGAATCCGCCGACCAAAATTGTGATAACGCCCTATGCCAGCGCATTGGCCCTGAATACCAATCCGCGAGAAGCGCTTCACAACTTGAGAGCCATGGACGAATTGGGATGGAACGGGCCATACGGTTTTCACGAATCGGCGGAGTACACCACGGCAACGGATGGTGGTGAAGGATCGTTCGCCATTGTGCATTCGTGGATGGCGCATCATCAGGGAATGATTCTGCTCTCCATCTGCAATCTGCTTTCGGATTCAGTTTTCCAGAAACTATTTCACGAGGAAGTGCGCGTAGAGGCCACAGAACGAATTTTGCACGAGCGGCCGCTCTCCGTGCAGGCCATGAGTGAAATGGTGGTCGCTCCCCAGTTGACCGATTAAATCCAGACGACTTGATTATTGTTCCGCTTCGGCCGGCGCAGTGTCGACTTGTGCGGGTGGCGGAAGAAAAAATTGGCGAGGCGAGTGGCGGAAGTGGCTCCAGAGCGTGCGAACAATCGCGCGATTCGCTCCCAAGTCCGCGCCATGAGCCTGTAGCGCCAAGCGCAGCGCTAGATAAAAACTGACGGAAAGATTGAGTACGAAGGTAACGGCGATGCCGAGTGCGGCCCAGAATAAACCGCCCTCTGGCATGGTTTCCCGGGAGAGCGATACAGCGCCGAGCGCGACCGTGCCGGTGGAGAGCGTGACGTGGCGGACATCGAGTGGCAGTCCCAAGAATCTTCCGAATGAGGGGGTCAGTCCCAGCATGAAGCCGAGAGCGATGGAGCCGCCCCAGCCAGAAATATTCTTAGAAAAAGTTTGCGACAAGCGTTGCAACCGTTCGGGATGCAGATAAGTGCCGAGTTGGTGATCGGCAATGGCTTCCGGCAAGCGGTGACATACGGCCCAGTTTTCGATCCAGCCGCCGATAATGCTCGAAAGCCAAAGAATTACGCCTGTGAGCGCAGCGTAGAAAACCGTGCCGGTGTGCAGAGGATTCAGAGAAGTCACCGCGTATTCCGCGGTTTCTGTGTTGAGTATCGGTGCGCCGAAAAGTATGCGCCAAAGAAAGGCGAGACCGACGGCACCCGCACCAACAGCAACAATGTTTCCGAAAGCGGCGGCAAGTTGCGTGCGAAAGATGCGGGCAACGTAGGTGACGAGCTCGTCGTCGCTGGAATCTTTTTCCCGGCGGAGCACGATCTGGGCTAGTGTTGCGCCGGTCATGGACGGCTGCTTCGTAGCCAGCGCCAGATGAAACGTCTGGAGAATTAGAAAGCTGATGGCGTAATTGAGCCCAGCCAGGAAGCCTTCAGGAAACGCGCGCGGATCGGCATGCGTGACAAACATCTTGATGGCGGCCGTACCCACGGTCAGCAGCCCGCCGCCCAGCGCAGCGCGCCACATCGCCCAATATTCCGCTCGAGTCGCCGAGATGTAGTGCTCGCCCGTTTTTCCAGCCCATTCCACAATCTTTCGCGCCAGCAAACTCAAGCTGTTGCGAAGCAGCACGGTGATGCTGCGATCGGAGAGACGGCCTCGAATTACTTCTTTTAAGAAATGCTGGACGGCCAGGAGTTTCGGGTGTCCCGGCGTTGCCGAAAGCACGGCGGCGATGGATTCCATGCGATGCAGGCACTGCGCAATTACGTCCAGCGCATAGACGACGTCGAGATTGACGCCGCGCTTGTCCATATTCAGTTCAATTGTATGCAATTCATTTCTGCAGGCATGAACCGAGTTCCGCCATTCCTGCTCAACGGCGGAAGTGTCTTGCCCTTCCTGAACCGCATGAATGAAATCATCGCCGGCGTGAGTGAGTTGATAGAAAGGCGATTGCTGCACGGGACGGGGCAGGCTGCGAACGCGAAGAGTTTCGGAAAGACCCAATCCCTGCACGCGCGCGCCCAGGAGGCTGAACGAGTCGAGGAGCGACTGCACGACGGGCTTCCACGCGGAAGCGCGGTCCTCAGGCGCTTCGAGCGCAACGATCCGATCAAAGTGTTCGGGAGGTAGACTGAAGAAATGTTCCACCTCATCGCGCGTGGGAAAAATCCGGACGAAGAGCCGAGCCAACTCGCGATAGTCGCGAGGCGCGGGAAGTATAAGCGCGAACAGGCGATTCGAGAGTTCCGACATGAGGCCACGATCGCTGGGCAACCCGGAATCGGCAAACAGGGATACACCGTTTGTCTCGGCGAGAAGGGCGGCAACGGACTCCTGATAGCGGCGACGAATCTCCGGAGAGAGTTCAAGGATGGAGAGCCAGACGGCCTGACGCCGCCAACGTGCATCCTGGCCAAACTCGCTGCCCACGGCGGCGGAAAGTGGTGGCGAGATGTGACGATCGCCCGTGCGGTTAAAGGTGGCGAGCTCCACGGTTGCGTCGAGGCGCGCTTTAAGCGTGGTGGCGCTGGTGAGCCGGTCGACAAGCAATGCAAGTTCGCGTAGGGATTTGTTGGAGCGCTCTGCCGGGGGAAAAAGAGCAAGGATGATTTCGCTGGTCGAGGGCATGGGAGATGAATTGGCTTTCGAGTTCGACAAATACCGTACCTGCAACCAGGAAAGTATGCAACGGCGGACACCGAGTTCATGAGTGTAGTCGGGGAATTCGAAGATGGAGCGAGTTGCCGTTCGGGATTGTGTATAGCTTAGAATAGGAGTGGAGGCGAATGGGGTCCGGTGACCTTCCCGGCCTTCAAAGCCGGCGATTCGGCCCTTCGCGGGTCGAATGGTGGATTCGACTTCCACACGCCTCCGCCAGACAAGCAAAGAGGTCTAAAGCTGATATTTGTTAGTTGTTTGTTGAGGCTGACTCTAAACCCGCACCCTTTGCAGCAAAGGGTGCGGCACCCGGCACTGTTTCGGTCTGTTGTAATTGTTCGAATCGCATCGCCGGTCAAATGTCCCACACTAGCGGCGATCGCATCTCGCGAGAATGCTTGCCGCCTGTTAGTTCTGACAGTTCTCTCAGTACTGGTACCTCGGTTATCCTTGACACAGTCCAGAACGTCTGTGGCTTGGAATGAGCTCCCTCCTCCACCCCGAACTTCTCCGGGACTTCAGACCCTTGCTTAGGGAAACACGAGAAGTACATTAAATCAGAATGGAGATTTGCATGAAAATCAGAAGTGTATTGATTCTAGGAATCGTTCTACTTTTTGGAACGACACTGTTTGCGCAGGAAGACCACAAGATTGAGGTTACGGGCAACTATTCGTACATTCACGCAAATCCACAAAACAACAACATCATCCCTACGTTCTCTTTGAACGGGGGCGGTGGGTCAGGAGCTTTTTACTTCAGCAAGTACATCGGAATCGTGGCGGAGTTTGAGGGTTACGGCAGCTATACGCACTCATTTACTGTACCTCCTGCGGACTGTCAGAGTGAAGGTGCCTGCGTTGTAAACGTTCAAGGCAACCTATTCACATACAACGTCGGTCCCATCGCTAAATTCCGCACCAAGCATTTCGAGCCATTTGTTGAGGCGCTGTTCGGTGGAGCCCACAGCAATTTTTACGGGAATCTTTACAAGGACTGCACCACAATTGGCTGCACAACCCTAAGCAAGTCCCCGAGCAACAATGCGTTTGATTTCATCATCGGCGGCGGTATCGATATTCCGGTCACTTCGAAAATCGCCATCCGGCCGGTGGAGTTTGACTACATCCTGACTCGCTTTGGGAACAGCTTTACGGCTGGCAACAACAACCAGAGCAACTTCCGCTATCAAGCTGGCATTCAGTTCCGCTTCTAGCAAACTCGATTGCAGCCAGCCAGTTCATCGCTGGGTGAGGGTGCAGTGCTCGTTGCTGCACCCTTTCATCCACGAAGCACACAACGCACTGCAAAAGATGAAGAGAGAATGTGTACAAGAAAATACGCTCGCAGCTCTCGTCAGCCATTGAATACCTTGTAGCTCTGCCCCTGTTTGGCTCCCCGAAGAAGAGAAGGTATGTGCCGGAAGGAAGTTTCTGGGTTCCCGCGAATAATCGCGGCCCAAAGCATTAGAGGCGAAGCGAGGTATAAAAAAAACTCTGTTCGCCAGCGAACAAAACCGGCCGACGTGGCCGAAAAGAGCTTGTTGGCATGAGCAGTTGGCTGCCGAGCCTGTGAACCAACTGGTATTTGTGGATGAAAGCGGGGCCAACACCAAAATGACGCGGTTGCGCGGCCGGGCACTGGCAGGGCAAAGACTGGTGGCCACATCCCGCACGGGTCCTATCGGACCAGCACGCTCATCTCCGGCATACGTCTGCATGGTCCTTGCGCCCTTGGCTTTTCGAAGGCCATGAACGGAGAGATGTTTCTGGCCTGAGTCAAGCAAGGGCTGGCACCGGCGTGCAAAAAGGTGACGTGGTGATCCTGGACGACCTGGCCACCACAAAGTCCGGGGGATCCGTGAGGCGATCGAAGCCGTTGGTGCCGGCTCCGGTATCTGCCGCCTATTCCCCGACTTCAACCATCGAACCATGTGGAGCAAGATCAAGCAAACCTCCGCAGTCATGCACCGCGCACAGAAAGCGCATTGCTGCTGGCTAGCAAACCGCTTCCAGACCATTTCCCTGCGATTGCAGAGTTTTTTTTAGCAATAGCAATCGACACGTCTGGGAACTCTCGTCGCTACGAGGTTGGAGCCCACGTTTTTTTGCGCTTGTACGTCGGGGCTGAAGCTCCGGCCTCCTACTCCTGGCCCCATGCTCCCGATTTGCTTGAAAACCAGTTGGGAGATGGCTTTTGGTCATGGGGCACGGTTACTAGTCATTCAGTTGAGGCCAGCGGGCAACACATAGCAGCGCGCTGCGAGCTTGTGCTATAAAGTTTGGATGCCAAAGTCCATTGAAAAGTGGTTGCTCTACAAATATGTGGGAGTTGAATTCACGCCGTTGTCGAAGCCGTTTAAGTCTCGCGCGCAGGCGGAGAAGGCACGGGAGAAATACCCGGAGCGAGAACGGAAGACGATTGGTGTCGGTGTGGTTCGGATCTCCGGGTAGGTGCTGGTGATCTGGTCGGCCGGTCATCGGGGAAACTAATTCTCAGAATTCAGAGGACCACCCGCCTCCCTCCGCGTTCTATTGTGCTGACTTCGGATTGAAACAGAGCCCTACTATCCTCAAGCGTACGAATTTCTCTAATTCAGGGCGCCAACCTGCTCGTCGGCAAGAATTGCTAACCGATTCGTGGCAGGGGCATCCGTAGGACCTCGACATGCGCGGTGCGCTGGACTAGGCTGAAGATATGAACCAAGAGCGTCGAGGGTTGAGGTTTCCGTTCCGCGCAGATGCCGAGATCGCTCCAGCAAACTCTCCCACTTCCTTTGTTTCGGGACGTGTGACAGAGATTAGTTTGCGTGGGTGCTTCGTGGAGAGTTTGGCGTCGTACGAGATGCAGAAACCCGTTTTGTTGAAGATTCATCATTCCGGTGAATATTTCGAGGCCGAGGCGACTGTCCTTTACGTGCAACCTTCGGGACTGGGCCTGGTATTTCGAGAGATCGAGCCACTGTTTCGAGCGGTGCTGCAGCAATGGGTACTCGCCACTCTGGATAAGCAATCCCAGGTACAGCAAACCGCGGAGTAGCGGGCCCCACGCTGGCAATTCGCCGATGCGAGCGTTGCTCTGAAATTGTCAGTGGTGCAGAGACGCCCACTTCGGATTTATTTGTCTGCTTCAAAGCAATTCGCTGCGCCAGGAATTGGAATTCGTGTTCGAGATTCATGTAACGAATGCTCCCGCCCGAGACGTCTAATTCACACAACCGCAGTGATGATCCGCAGGTTCGCACGAGCGAATGCGCTGAGGATGTAAAGGAACTTTAGAACTGGCGGATGGGAACAATGGACAGGAGTGGTGTGAGATGAAGAGCTGGTTGAGGACGAGTGCAGGGATGGCATTAGCACTGGCATTGTGCGCGATGTGGTCGGTGCCGATGGCGGGAGCAGCGCAAACAGCGGGGCAAGTGGGCGCGGCTCCTGCGAAAACTCCTCCTGCAGTGGGAACGATCAAGAGTATTGGCGCCGGTGTGATTGTGCTGACGAATGAAGCAGGCACAGAGGTGAAGGTGCAGGTAGGCGGGGACGTAAAGTTTTTGCGTGTGCCGCCAGGGTCGAAGGATTTGAAAGACGCGACGCCGATACAGTTGAGCGATCTGCAACCGGGCGACCGGATCCTGGTGAGAGGGAAACAAGGCGATGATGCGGGAACATTTGTAGCGAGCACGATTATCAGCATGAAGAAAGAGGAGCTGGCCGCGAAACAGGCACGCGAACGGGAAGAATGGCAGAAAAAGGGAATCGGCGGCATGGTGAAGGGCGTGGACGCTGGCGCAGGCGTCGTGACTGTAGGAACGATGACGGCGGCAGGGAAGAAGGATGTGGAAGTACACGTGGGGAAAACCACGATTGTGCGCCGGTACGCGCCTGGGTCAGTGAAATTTGATGATGCAAAGCCGAGCTCGCTGGCGGAGATTCACGCGGGAGACCAGTTGCGAGCGCGCGGAACGAAGAGTGAGGACGGTGGAAGCTTGACGGCGGACGAGGTTGTGGCGGGAACGTTCCGGAATATTGCGGGCACGATCGTCGCAGTGGATGCCAACGCAGGAACAATGACAGTGACGGATTTATCGAACAACAAGCCGGTAGAAGTGAAGATAACGGCGGAGTCGCAAGTGCGGAAGTTGCCGGCGCCGATGGCGCAACGGATTGCGACGCGATTGAAAGGAACTCCCGCGGAGGGCGCGGCAGCAAACGGAGCGACAGGAAAACCTGACGCCGCCGCGCCAAATGCGAATGCCAACGCTGGTGCTGGCGCCGGTGCGGGTAATTCGACGGGGAATGCCAGCGGCGGCGGTCAAGGGAGAAATTTTGGAGGCGGAGGAAACGGTGGCGGCGATTTGCAGCAGATGCTGGGCCGATTGCCAGCAACGCCGTTGAGCGAATTTCAGAAGGGGGATGCGGTGGTAATTGTGGCCACAACCGGCGAAAGCGATTCAAAGGTTGTAGCAATCACGCTGTTGGGCGGAGTCGAGCCGATCCTGCAAGCCTCGTCACAAGGGCAAGCAGCCTCGATTCTGTCGCCATGGAGCCTGAGTAACGCCGGCGGTGGAGATGCGGGAACGCCGTGAGGCACGACGGGCGACAGAAGCCAATCCAATTGAAGGAACCGGTATACCTGAATGATTGAGAGACATTGCAAAGGAATTGTACGCGGATGGTGTATCGCTGCGATCGCGATACTGTGCGTGGTTGGCGCGGTGAAGGGACAAGGGTCGACGGGAATCTTGCGCGGACTTGTGACCGATCCATCGGGTGCAGAAATTGTTGGCGCGACGGTGTTGGCGACGAATAGTGCCGGAGATGCCAAGGGGGCCACGACCGGAAAAGATGGGAGCTATGAATTTAAGGAGTTGCCGCCGGGAACGTACGAGATTCAGGTGACGGCGCCGGGTTTTGCCTTGTTTACGAAGCCGGGAGTAGTTGTGACCGCGGGGCAGGCGGCACGCGCGGATGTGAAGATGAGCATCCAGGTGCAACAAGAAAAAGTAATGGTGAACGATACGAGCACGCAGGTGAATGTGGATCCATCGAACAACGCGAACACAATTGTGCTGCAGGGGAAAGATCTGGACGCCCTATCGGATGATCCAGATGAGTTGCAGAGCGAGTTGCAAGCGCTGGCGGGACCCTCGGCAGGACCGAATGGCGGACAGATTTATATCGATGGATTTACCGGTGGACAATTGCCGCCCAAAGCTTCGATCCGGGAAATCCGCGTGAATCAGAATCCGTTTTCGTCGGAGTACGACAAGTTGGGCTACGGACGCGTGGAGATCCTGACGAAGCCTGGCACGGACAAGCTCCACGGGCAGTTGTCGGTGAACGGCAATTCGTCGGCGTTCAATGCGCGAAATCCGTTTGAAGTTGTGCCGGAGGGGACTTCGCCGCCCAGTTATCATTCGGAGTTGTACAGCGGGAATGTCGGCGGAGCGATCAACAAGAAGGCATCGTTCTTTTTCAATATTGACCGGCGGCAAATCCAGAACCTTGGGATTGTGAGCGCAACGGTGCTGGACGCGAGTAATCAGATCGTGCCGTTTAGCGACTCAGTGGCAAATCCGCAGACACGAACGAATCTGAGCCCGCGATTCGATTTTCAATTAACGCCGAATAACACACTGACGGCGCGTTACCAGTACTTTCGAGACTCTGAACAGAACAACGATGTTGGGCAATTTAACCTGGCCGAGACTGGCGTAAATGAACTGAATACAGAGCAGACCATTCAACTGACGGATACGCAAATTTTTGGAGCGCATAGGATCAACGAGGTCCGATTCCAGTTCATCCGGGAGAACTCGGAAACAACGCCGGTCAATCCGGCCACCACGGTGAGAGTGGATGGCGCTTTCACGGGGAATGGGAGCGGTGGTGGAGGCGAAAAGGACATTCAGAACCGGTACGAGCTGCAGGACACACTGTTTGAGAATTACGGCAAGCACGCGATGAAATTTGGCGGCCGGCTGCGAGTGACAAACGATACGAACTCGACGCTGGCAAATTTTACGGGGCAGTTTTCGTTCAACAGCATCGACCAGTACCAGTTGTTCCAGGAAGGGCTGGCATTGCCGACGTATTACACGCAGACGGCGGGAACTCCCACGTCTGCGGTGACGTGGATGGACGGAGGATTGTTTGCGCAAGACGACTGGAAGGTCCGGCAGAACGTGACGGTGAGCTACGGCTTGCGGTTCGAGACGCAAAATAACTTCAGCGACAAGGCGAGCTTTGCGCCGCGACTGGGAGTGGCGTGGGGGATCGGCGGCAACGCGAAGAAACCGCCGAAGATGGTATTGCGAGCCGGATTTGGAATCTTTTACGACCGTTTTCTGTACAACGAGGTGCTGCAACAAGAACGATTCAACGGCGTCACGCAGTTAAGTTATCAGGTGCAGAATCCGGCTTTTTATTTGAACAATATTCCGCCGGTCGACCAGTTGCCGCTGGGAACGGCGCAGACCATCTATCAGACGAATGCGAATCTACGCGCGCCATACACAATGCAGACAGGAATTACGCTGGAAAGGCAGCTCACGAAGAGCGCAAATATTGCGGTTACGTACTTAACTTCGCGGGGAGTACACCAGTTCTATACGAACAACCTGAATCCAGCGGATCCCGTCACCGGGATTCGACCGGATGGCGATAACAATATTTTTCAGTACCAGTCCGAGGGAACATTCAAGCAAAACCAGTTGATCGTGAACGGCAGCATACGGGCGGGGACGAGAGTATCGCTGTTCGGCTACTACACGCTGAACTACTACAACAGCAACACATCGGGAGCGGGGAGTTTTCCGTCGAATCCATACGATCTGAGTCAGGACTATGGAAGGGCAAGCCAGGACATCAGGAATCGAGTGTTCATGGGTGGATCGATTCTCCTGATGCGAGGAATTCGAGTCAGCCCATTTCTGATTGCAAGCTCGGGGGTACCATTTAACGTTACGACGGGGACGGATCCATATCAGGATTCGCAATTTAATTTGCGGCCTGTGTTTGCGCCGTCGTGCTCAACAGCGACTTATGTGACTACGTTTGGCTGCTTCAATGTGGCCACGCCGGGGCCGGGTTATGTTCCAATTCCAATCAATTACGGGGAGGGGCCAGGACGATTCTCGCTGAATTTGCGATTCAGCAAGACCTTTGGGTTTGGGCCGGTGATTGAAGGCGCGAGTGCAGGGACGAGCGGTGGGCCGATGAGCGGCGGAACATTTGGGCGCGGTCCCGGCGGACCGGGGCGCGGAGGACCTGGAGGCGGACCAGGCGGGCCGCCGGTCGCCTCGAATCGCCGGTACAGTTTGACGCTGGGAGTCAATGTCAGAAACATTTTCAATAATGTGAACCTGGCCACGCCGATCGGGAGTTTGACCTCACCGCAGTTTGGCGAATCGAATGGATTGGCAGGGCGGCCATTCAGCGATTCGACATCGAACCGGAGAATTGACCTGCAATTGACGTTTAGCTTTTAAAAGCGGGCCGACGAGTGTGACTATCTAGAATTCGAGATTAAAAGGCGTGCAACAGTGCTGTGCCCTACTGTCTTTGCCTGGAGAATCCATCCTCGGAACAACCGAGACTAATGAGTACCAGAAGCGGGGAGAGCGGCAATTTGTTGGCGGAGTTTGCTGACAGCATCCAAAACTAATCCACGAATCCGGGGATCGCGAGTGATGGAGAGATGCGAGGCATCTTTCACAAGCACATCTGCAATGAGTTTGGTGTGCGACGGATCTTCCATGTGAAGGTGTTTCGTGGTCATAAACATGAGTGCGTCCCAGGCATGGAAAATAGCTCCCGTAGAGACGTTTTTGGGAATGGTGTAGTCGGTGAAACCGATGCTGTCGATCTGGATGGTTAACTCAACAGGGATACCTTTGTCGCGAAGATCTCTGGCGACGCTAAGCATGGCCCAACCGCCGGTGGAATGGCCCACGAGAATGATGCGTGGAGCGTATTCGAGCTCGGAGTCGGTGAGAACGCCGGAGTGCGATGGAAAGTGCGTGAGAATCCAATCCCTGCCGGAAGTCCAGGAAATGGGAATGAATGAGTCTGCGCAGACGTCGGGAAAATCGGCGCCGCGAAGGGTGTCGCGAATCTGGACGACGCCGGAGTGTTTATGATTGGAAGTTTCGAGAGCACCCACAAAGCCAGCGTAGATAATTTTGCAGCCCGGTGTGGAAGGAACAGGTGCAGAGGCGGGCGAGGCGGCACGCAACTCCGGGTACAAGGAAGTTGGAAAAAAAAATGCCGAGGCAAAAGAAATGGTTAACACTAGGATCAGAGTGATCTTGTGCCGAAGATAGGATGGTCGGCTGAGAAAGATGCTTGGAATCGGCACTAAAACCAAGTTACGTGGGCGAAGGGGCGACGTCAAGTTTCCGGTAAATTTGAGTTTCGTGAAGCAATCGGGTGAATTGCCAATTCCCGGAATCAACATAGATTATGGATTCTCAGGGGTTCAAGGCCTCACTCTCAGGCCACGAATGTCGGAGCGCAAGCTCCAACTCCCTAAAAGGGATCGCACAGTCACCATCAGTGGGGAGCCTCGATTTTGAGAGGATGGGGAAGTGAGCTAAGATTTTTTGCAGCGAGGATCGCATCGTGAAAAGGCAGAAGGCTGGCAGTACGAAAAGTGAAAAGCAGACAAAACGAAGCGATCGAGAACTTGGGATGGACCGGCCGATCACCCGGCGCGATTTTCTGAACGGGGTCAGCATGACGGTTGGAGCGGCGCTGATGGCTCCCGGCACCGCGTCGAGCAAGCTGTTATCTGGCGCGGGGGAAGTTTATGCCCCGGAGAAGCAGCCCGGATATTACCCACCGACAAGAACAGGGATGCGAGGAGACCACGACGGATCGTGGGAAGTTGCGCACCAGGCGCGCGACGGTAAGAGGTGGGACAGTGCTGTCAGAGAAGAACAGACATACGATTTGATCGTTGTAGGTGCGGGCATCAGCGGGCTATCGGCGGCGTATTTTTACCGTCAGGCGGCAGGAACGGCGTCCAGGATACTGGTCCTGGACAATCATGATGATTTTGGGGGACACGCGAAACGGAATGAATTTCACACTTCCAGCCGCGTGTTGATTGGTTACGGCGGGACGCAGACGATCACTTCGCCCAACCTGTACAGCCCGGTGGGAAAACAATTGTTCAAGGAATTGGGGATTGAAGTACAACGATTCGATAAATATTACGACCAGAAATATTATTCCTCGCGCGGCCTGACGGAGGGAGTGTTTTTCGATAAGGAAACCTTCGGAGACGACCGCCTGGTAACCGGCCTGTCGGGGAAGCTTTCGGCGCAAGCGCTGGCGAATACGCCACTCTCGGCCGCTGTACAAAAAGATCTTTTGCGAATTCAGACGGAAAAAGTGGATTACCTGGCTGGGATGGGTGTCGCTGAGAAGAAGGAGTATCTGGCGAAGACGAGTTACAAGGACTATCTACTGAAGAATGCGAAGGTGGACCCGGGAGTGATTACGTACATGCAGACATCCATGTACGGGCTGTATGGCGTGGGGATCGATGCGATTCCCGCGGGCGACATGGCGGGGTTTGGTTTTATGCCTGGATTTAGCGGGTTGGGATTCAAGGATACGGATGGACCGGGGATTGGGTTTGAAGTTACACGCAGGGATGATGAGGCGTACATTTACCATTTCCCGGACGGAATCGGTTCCGTGCCGCGTCTACTGGTGCGTGCGCTGATACCCGGGATTGCGCCCGGGAATTCGATGGAAGATGTAGTAACCGCGAAGTTCGATTACTCGAAACTGGATGACGACAAGTCTGCGACGCGGATACGACTGAATTCCACGGCAGTGCATGTGAGGAATATCGGCAGTGCAGAAAATGCGAGTGGAGCAGAAGTGACGTACGTGCGTGGTGGAAAGGCGTATGCAGTGCAGGGGACTCATTGCATTCTGGCCTGCTGGAATATGGTGATTCCGACCATGTGCCCGGAAATGCCGAAGGCGCAGAAAGAGGGACTGGCTTACAACGTGAAAGTACCCCTGGCCTACACGAATGTGCAACTGAGGGACTGGAAGTCGTTTGAGAAATTGAAGATTCACGGGGCACGGTGCCCCGGGAGTTTTTTCGGGGCGGTTGATCTGGATTTTCCAGTCAGCATGGGAGAATACAAATTTCCGCAATCTTCGGATGAGCCCTGTTTGGTGCATTTACAGTACGTGCCAGTTGGACCCGGAAGAACGGCGCGAGAGCAACAGCGCACTGGCCGGGCGATCTTACTCGGGTTGGACTTTTCGACGTTTGAGCGGAATATTCGGGACCAGATGACACGCATTCTGGCGCCGGGAGGTTTTGACGCCGCGCGCGATATCGAAGCGATCACCGTGAATCGCTGGCCGCACGGATATTCGTACGAATATAATTCGCTCTACGATCCGGTCTGGCCGGAGGGGCAAGCGCCGAATGAGATTGGGCGCAAAGCCTTTGGGCGAATTCATATCGCAAACTCGGATGCCGGAGTATTTGCGTACACGAACGAAGCCATTGATCAGGGACACCGCGCGGTGCAAGAGATCGTAACGAAGAAGAGTTAGGTTGCCATGGCAAGATCGCGAAAGAAAATGTTGGATAAAGGAACCGAGGCGAGACGGTTAGCGCGGAAGATCGGACTTGCGCCCGCGACGACGCGCGTCATCCCGGACAAGAGGAAGAAGCCGGCGAAGCATAAAGGCAAAGAATTGATTATTGAAGAATAGCTATGGGTTACCCGACTTTCTATCGGAGCGCGCCTAAACGGTGTTTCAAGCTTTGAGAGACCCGACCGGGTCTAGTTCTTGCTCCCTCAACCAGGTTTAAATGCGGGAACGATTTCGTCGGAGCGGAACAAAGGCGCCTGTGCGATTGTTGTACGTTCCGCCAAGTTGGCGGCGATATTTTCCAGATCGGATTTATTAAAGCCCATGCAGATTGAGGTGATGGTCCGGTGCGGTTCAATCAGAAAAATAGTAGGAACATTGGTAAGTCCGTAGGCGTTTGAGACAGGATAGGGGTGAGTGTCGAGAAGGGTGAGAAAGCTTACGCCATGTTCGTCGTTGAAACGCCGAGTGGGGCGCGAATCGTCCTGGGAAATCCCAACGAAGGTGGCGTTGGAATCGTTAAAGCGCTCATGAAGCCGTTGCAGGAAAGGGAAAGTAAACTGGCATACGGGGCATGAGATTTTGAAAAAGGCCAATACTGCAGGGCCCCGAGCGAGAATTCGGAAAGAGAGTACTCTTTGCCGCCGAGGGCATTCAAAGAAAAATCAGGCGCAACTTGTCCAGACACAAGATTGGTCATTTGTTTGTTCCGGTCAACCCATTCTACAACTCTTCGGAAGAGGTTCATTGAAATTAGGATAAAGCATAAAGGGAAGAGTAAGAAAGAAGGGATTGAGTGCTGATTCCAATTCCTTTAAGGGGCGGGCAGGCGGAAGGTAAGGCGTTGGGGTGCAAGCCCCGGATACAAAGTGTGACATTGAAAGCAAATCCCCCGAGCGCACCACGCCCAGGGGATTTGCGATCCTGCGAATCAAAGTGAAATTACTTTGCTGAAGTTGCGGAGGCCTGCTTGTCTCCGATTTCCAGTTCAATCTTCTTTCCCTGGGGAAAGATGGCGAAGAGCGAGCGAGAACCGTCAGCTTCTTTCCTGGCTCGCGTGCCGCCACCAGCGTTTGAAGTTTCTTTGCTGACCAAGGTGGCAGGCACGGTGACGATGTTGTTCTTGCCTTTGCGGATGCTGACCTGAACGGTCGGGCCGGAGCCGTCCCATTCAACGTCATACGTTCCGGCTTTAAGCTCGGTACCCTGGACGTTGATATTGTCCGTGAGTTTTAGAGTGCTCTTTTCCTGAGCGAAGGCACCCGCTGCGAGAAAGAGTGAAGCCCCGAATAGAGTGGTAATGATCCTCGACGTTTTCATATACATCTCCTTTGTGATTCCTCATCGCCAGCGGCCTAATTGAGGACCGCCAATCTGCGGAGGTTTTTCTTGTCTCACCTATTTGACGTTTTCGGAGTGCGAAATGTTGCTGAAAAAACGATTTTTGAGCAGGGAAAAAAGAAATGGCGGGAAGAAGATAATTTGATGTAACACAGCGAGATTGTTTACTTCGTC
>CAVUHB010000017.1:0-47324 GCA_963741165.1 Candidatus Acidiferrales bacterium
TATCTCAAACCCCTATTTTATCGTGCACTCCCGCCATTTAACCATGGCAATATCCTGTTGCGCCCTTCTGCCCATCTGGTTTGACGTCGGTTCACCCGCGGGTTACGATTCGCCGCAAATGCATAACTTTCTCCTCGGATCCATCCTGCCGGGCGGCCCGGAACGTAAAGCCCGGGTGTGGCCATTGCTACTCAGTTTTCTCTTTTTTTCCTTACTCTCAATCTTTCTGAACCTCGGGCGTTGGCTGGTCGTTGAGGATCCTCTTTCACACGCCTCGGCAATCGCGGTCTTGAGCGGCAGGCTTCCCGACCGGGTCCTAGAAGCAGCTCGCCTATATCGCAGCGGCTACGCACCCGAAGTTTGGCTCACCCATTCCACGGAACCTGGTGCCGCACTCGCAAAACTCTCCGTTCCGTACACCGGAGAGGACACCTACTGCAAACTCATCTTGATCCACGAAGGTGTACCGGAAAGCGCCATTCGTATTATCGATCCGCCCATCTTGAATACCGCGGACGAAATTCTCGCGATCCGTGAGAATCTGCAACACCAGCAGGATCACAAAGTCATCCTCGTCACTTCCCGAGTTCACACCCGTCGCGCCAAATCCCTGTGGAATCGCTACGCTTCCAAACAAGGTCAGGCGATTGTCCGCGGGGTTTCCGACGATTCCTTTGATCCTTCTCATTGGTGGCGCACGACACGCGATGCACTTGATGTGGTTCGCGAAGTTCTTGGCTTGCTGAATGTATGGTCAGGTCTGTCGCTACGACCCACGACTTGAGCCCTCGGTTAGAAGAAAAAGAAGCGTTTCCGCTTTGCTGATTTTATTTCCTGCGCGATTTCCGGGACGTACGGTAATGCGATTCCTTCGAACGCCGCCTTCGGATTATCGATGAACAACGCTCTTGCCATTTCTACTCCGCAACGTTCGGCTACGGCATCATACGCAAATCTCAATTTAAGCGGTCTTCGTGCGATGTTGTGCGCATCGCTGGAAACGAAGTGCACCAATCCTTGCTCAATCCACTGCCACGATTTCTCCATGGCTAGTGGGCCAAACATACCGCCCAACGAACCCGCCGTCACCTGCACGTAGCAACCTTGGTTCACCCAATCGCGCAATCGATCCGCTTGCGTTCGCAGTATTCCGTTTCGCTCGGGGTGCGTCACGATGGGTCGCAGTCCCTGAAGATGCAATTCGTGAAGCGTCTGATTCATGGAGGGGGGAATCGAAAACTCGCTAAACTCCACCAGCAGGTAGTCTTTTTGATTGATGCAGTAGGGCGCGGAGTCCAATCGTACCGCCTGCATATTTTCTGGATTGAGATGCAAGTCGCAACCGGTTGCCAAGGCCAGGCGGTTTCGCAGCTTGGCGCTCAGTTCGTCCTGTACGGCCCTTACCTTTGCGAAATCGAATTTGTATTCCGAACTGGAGTGCGGCGTCCCCACCACATGCGTGATCCCATCGGCGATTGCATCTTCGGCCATCGCCAGAGAGTCTTCCATCGTCCGCGCCCCGTCGTCCAATCCGTACAAAATATGACAGTGAAGGTCTATCATTCTTTTCCAGTTAGGGTCAGGCTCGGGAAGCCGAGTAGACCTGCCAGACTCCTAGCAGGAACATCAGCCCCGCAAATACCTGCCTCATCACCTTGGGATTCAGACGCCGCGCCAGCTTGGCCCCCAGTATCCCCCCCAAAAATACTCCCGGGATCAGCAAAAACCCCGATCGCCACGACACATAGCCGGCACCCGCATAGGTCAGAAATGCCAGCAAACCGGTTGGCGGAATCAACGCGACCAGGCTCGTGCCCTGCGCCTTATGTTGCCCGAATCCGAATAGTAATCCCAGCAGCGGCACCATCAGCACCCCTCCGCCAATTCCAACCATTCCGGCTGCTACTCCGCAAAACCCCGCCAACACAAATATCCCCGCATCCCGGCCGTAACTTTGCTTTGCTGCTTCTCGGTTCGCTTCAGAGGCTGTTACCCTTTTCCTTGTCTTCGCCCACAGCAGGATAGCGGATATCATAAGAAAGCATCCGAAGATGGCCTGTAAATATTTGGAAGGCATCGGCACAGCCACACGCCCTCCAGCGTAGCCACCCAGCAGAAATCCTGTCGCACAGAGAATCCCCGCCCGCAGATCCACCTGGCCATTTTTCCAATACCCTCGCAGTGCGCCCAATCCAATCGGTGGAAGCAGGATGAACAACGATGTTCCCTGCGCCAGGTGTTGATCATAATGCAGCAGGTACACCATGGCGGGAACCAGGACGACTCCTCCACCAATTCCGAGCAGCCCCACCAGAACTCCAACCGCCAGTCCTAATGCCAGCACCGTTAGAGTCATCAGCATCTCGATCGTCGGGCCCCGCTCAGGCTGTGCTGACCTTTTTCCATTCTGCCTATCTTCGCCTTGCTTCCCCTGCTTGGCAACCTGCCTTTGTCTCTACGGGCCGATCAACTTTTGGAAACAGTACTCCCCTCCGTTCGAAGCTTGCTCTCGAGTCAGTTATACTTCCTAATGTCCATTGCCCCATTGCGATTCGGGAAGATGCCGGGCTTAGACGACTAGGAGCGCGTTCGATTCCATGGCTACAGATAGAAAACCAGAGTTCTTCAAGGGCAGCCAGCTCAAGGTTGCCATTATTGGTTGCGGTTACGTAGGGCTCCCGCTGGCCCTCCGCTTTGCAGAAGCCGGCCACAAGGTTACTGGGTTTGATACCGATCCCGAAAAAGTCAGACTGCTGAATGCCGGCAAGTCCTACATCGAGCATATTCAGCAGACCAAGATTCAGCAGTACGTCAACAGCCGCTTTTTCAACGCCACCACGGATTTCTCGAAACTTCGCGAAGCCGACGCCATACTTATCTGCGTCCCCACACCCCTGAACGAATATCGCGAACCGGATCTCAGTTATGTGGAAGAAACCGCCAAGTCCATTCAGCCTCATCTGCAAAAAGGCCAGCTCGTTGTTCTGGAATCGACTACCTATCCAGGCACCACGGAAGAACTAGTTCTCCCCATACTTCAGAAAAGCAATCTTCGTTGCCCAATCGTCTCGGGTCCGGAAAACGAAAATGCCCCCTTGGATTTCTTCCTGGCCTTTTCGCCGGAACGCGAAGATCCCGGCAACAAACAGTATGGCTTGGCTCAGATTCCCAAAGTGGTTGGAGGAGTAAATCCTCCGAGCGGCCGCGCAGCGGTATCTCTTTACGCCCAAGTCGTCGCCAAGGTCGTTCCCGTCAGTTCCACCCGTGCTGCGGAAATGGCCAAGCTGCTGGAAAACATTTTTCGCTGCGTCAACATCGCCTTGGTCAATGAACTCAAGATGCTGTGTCTTCGCATGGGTGTAGATGTATGGGAAGTCATTGAAGCAGCCTCTTCCAAGCCGTTCGGCTTCATGCCGTTTTACCCGGGCCCCGGTCTTGGCGGACACTGCATTCCTGTTGACCCTTTCTACCTTTCCTGGAAGGCTCGCGAGTACGATTTCTCAACGCGTTTTATTGAGTTGGCGGGTGAAATCAATACGGCTATGCCCTACCACGTGGTGGATTCCATTTCCGACGCATTAAATCAGCACAGCAAAAGCCTGAAGGGATCCAGAATTCTCATCCTTGGTGTCGCTTATAAAAAAGACGTCGACGATCTGCGCGAATCCCCCACTCTAAAGATCATGGAAATCCTGCAGAAGCGCGGGGCCAATTTTGACTACAACGATCCCTATTTTCCGCAGCTTCACAAGATGCGCCATTACGATTACTCGCAAATGAAGTCCGTGCCGATCAGTCCGGAAACGCTGGGGAAATACGACGTGGTGCTCATTGCCACGGATCATTCGAGCTACGATTTCGGCGCAATCGTGGACGCCTCGAAGCTGGTTGTCGACTCCCGCAATGCTACGCGCCGCGTCATACGTCATCGTGAACGCATCGTTCCCTGCTGACGGCCATTCGACTTTCTGGCAGATGTTAATCTATTTGCTTTTCGTTAATTCTACCCGCGCGGTGGCAATCGGCAATACCGCTTCGACCAATACAGGCGTCCTCACATCATCATTCGCCAGATAGAGAAAGAAATGCGCGTCCTTCATCTCCATTCCGTTCTCGAGAACGCGAAGTTCTATCTTTGAAGCGTAATATTTTCCTGCCGGCACGGTAACGATTTCCGATTTGGTGATTTTCCGGGCTCGCACCTCATAAAGCTTGCGCCCGTCGTAAACCGGCGAACGCAGTTCCGGCGTCTTCTCCCAGTCCACATTGCGCAAGTAGTGCAGCATCCCGAGCGGATCTCTTGTTCCCGGCAATACTCGCGCAGCGGTCAACCCTGCCGGCGCGGCCTCCTGGTTAGAGGGCAGCATTCGCTGCACCGAATCCACTTTTTGCCCGCGCTCACTCAGGTGCATTTCATATTGCAAACTCGTCAGTGGCCCCGTCTCACTGTAGGAATCAAATTGATCATCGAGCTCAAATACCATCCGGTAGGGGTTCTCCGTGTGCAGAAATGCCTGCAGATGCCAGGTGGGTTTTCCGGCCAGCGTTTTCTGTTCCCCGACCACGATCTTCAGGTTCGCAACCGTGCTGTTCAGCTTCGAAATATTCGCCGCGTATTCCAGCGTCTCTCCGGTCCGCAGCACGGGAAGAAGCTCCAAGGCAGGCGACTTTTTCACGACTGCCGCGTTCGGTTCACTCATCGCGGGGGCGGTTCCCCTTGCAGCAGGTGAAGTCGATTCTTTCTTGGCCAAAGATTCCGGAGGCCGGCCAATCACCGGTTGCGCTGCCCCGTGCTGCCGGTAGTACCAGTAGCCACCCACAACCAGCAGCACGCACACGATCCCAACCGCTACCTGAACTTTTTTGCTCATGATTTTTTTGCGTCGTGCTTTCGATTCCTTGCCAGAGTTGCTACCTTTACCATCGTACAATAAGAAGGCATTCGCGGCAGGAGGTCTCCCGATGCGTTACCTGGTCACCGGAGGCGCCGGCTTCATCGGCTCCAATACCGTGGACGAGCTCGTCCGCCGTGGCCACAGTGTTGTCGTCCTCGACGATCTCTCAGCCGGTAAGGAAGACAATCTCGCGGAGTTTCGTAACAAAATTACCTTCCTAAAAGGCTCCATCAACGATATCGAGACACTTCAGAAGGCTTGCCACCAGGCCGACTTCGTCATCCATCTTGCCGCGCGCACTTCGGTTCCCCGTTCTGTGAAAGACCCCTTGGAAACAAATCGCGTGAATGTCGATGGTACTCTCAATGTCCTCGTCGCCGCTCGCGACAATAAAGTCAAACGTGTCGTCTACGCCGCTTCTTCCTCCGCGTATGGTGAAACTCCGACTCTCCCCAAAATTGAATCCATGCAGCCGCAGCCCATTTCTCCCTATGGCGTTTCCAAATTTGTCGGTGAACTGTATGCCCAGACTTTTGGCCGCTGCTATGGCCTCGATACCGTCTCTTTACGCTACTTCAATATTTTCGGACCACGGCAGGATCCCGACTCACCCTACTCCGGCGTCTTATCCCGCTTCGCCACCGCGTTTCTGGATGGTACCCGACCCACCGTCTTCGGCGACGGCAATCAGACCCGCGACTTCACATTTGTCGACAACGCCGTCCAGGCCAATCTTCTCGCATGCGAAGCCGCCAGTGCTGCTGGCCGCGTTTTCAACATCGGCACGAATCACGCCATCTCGTTAAACCGGGTGCTTGAACTACTGGGTCCCCTCTCCGGCAAGACACTTCAGGCCAATTACGAATCTCCCCGCGAGGGCGATATTCGCGATTCTCTGGCTGATATCTCCTGCGCCCGTGAACTACTCGGCTACGAGCCGACTGTTTTCTTTGAGGAAGGCCTTCAGCGCACCTTCGAGTGGTATCGGGCCAACCACGCCAAACCCGCAGAAAAATAGCTTCCGCCTTGCTCCTAAGATTGCAACCCGCCTCGAGCACTTGGCCGCTTTTCTGCCAGAGTCTTTCCTCTGCCAAAAACCTTGGCTTCTAAGGAAAACACCGCCTGCTAGTCCCGCTCCTCATCCTCTCCACCCTTCCGAGCTTCATCGGGACTTGGCACGATGTGCGGAATCCCCGCCTCATTCATCTTCTTATTCAACGCCGGCAGATCCTGTTCGAGCAGTCGCTTCACCTCAATCGACCCGTCGGCAACCTGCGGCTTTAGTTCGGCGATTTTCTCTGTCTGTTGCACACTGGGTGCGGCCGCGAATCCATCGATGTCTTCCATCAATGTCTCTACCTGATCCGGCAAAGGCGCAGGCCGCCACTCAAAAGGAGGTCCCGCATTTCCCAACCCCTGCTTCTCCCGTTGATACTTCTTGGCTATCGCATCCACTTTCTTCTCTAATGCCTCGGCCTGCTTCTGAACGTCCTCCGGAATTTTCGTCCCGTCTTTCTTTTCGGCGTCTTTCTTCCACTTTTCCATCGCCGCCTTCAACGCCGATTGCAAGCCCACAATTGTAGTTCGATCTCGAGTCGAAGCCTTCGCCATCGCATAAAGTTCGTCCCGCGCCGCCCGTCGCATCGCCCGGTCCACCACGGACAGGGTGATCCGCGGATCCTCCTCCACCGTTACCTTCTCGGTCGCTTCTTTCGCTCCCGCGGTTATCTTTATCGTGTATTCCCCCGGGTCCACCAAGGGCCCCTGTGGGCCATCGTAATATCCGGCAGCAATCGCTTCTTTTTGCTCGTCGGTCGGTTCGCTCGGCACGTCGTAGCGCAGCGGCCAGTTCGTACGGTTTAATCCCGCGGCGCCCGGTCCCTCCATTTCCCGAACCAGTTTGTTGTCTTTGTCATAGATACTGATTTTTACTTTTCCTTCTTTTTTTCCCTCGGTCTCGTCCTTCTTCGTTTCTGGCGCGGACTTATCTTTATCCTTGTCCCCTTCCTTCGCCACCTTCACGGGTTCCGGCGGAACCGCGTCTTTCAGGTAATAATTCAGGAGCACCCCGTACGCAGGATTCTTCGCCGTAAACTCTTTCTGTCCACTACTCCATCGCCGTCCGCGCAAAAACCACAACGTCGACGCGCGCGGGGTAAAAAATGTGATCTCTTTATTGGCAATGCTACTGTCCATCTGTTCGATTGGTGTCAGATCGTCCAGCACCCAAATCGAACGGCCATGGGTCCCCAGCACCAGATCGTTTTCCCGCGCCTGAATTT
Organism: Candidatus Acidiferrales bacterium; assembly: GCA_963741165.1. Lineage (GTDB taxonomy): Bacteria > Acidobacteriota > Terriglobia > Acidiferrales > UBA7541 > Acidiferrum. The sequence goes on from CAVUHB010000017.1 coordinate 7,178, forward strand.
GTAGGTCATCCACCGGTACGGTCGGAAAATTGTTTTTGAGTGCCGACCAGTTTGCTCCGCGATCCCAGCTTACCCACAATCCGAATTCTGTCCCCGCAAACAGCAGATTCGCATTCCGGGGGTGCTCGCGCACCACATGCACGCTCCCTGCCGAGTCCGGAATTCCATTCCGAACGAGCTTCCACGTCTCTCCGTAATCCGGCGTGAAGAAAATGTAGATGCCATAGTCATCCGTGCGGTGTCCGTCAAATGTCGCATAAGCGCTGCCCTCTGCATATTTCGAGGCCACCACGCGGCTCACATACGTACCTTTCGGCAATCCCGGTACACGGGCACATACATTTTTCCAGCTCTTTCCGCCATCCCGTGTCACCTGAAGATTCCCATCATCCGTACCTACCCACAACACGTTTGGCGCCACCGGTGATTCGCTCATCGTTGTAATAGTGGGAAATTCCTCCACGCCATCATGCCGGGAAAGCGTCGTTTTATCCGGCACTTTCCCAAATACCGGCAATTTGTTGCGATCCACTCCCGTCGTCAGGTCCCCTCCCAATCGCGCCCACGAATCACCACGATTGGTCGATTTGAATAGATAATTTCCCCCGTAGTAGATCGTCTGATGATCATGCGCAGACACCAGTACCGGCGAATTCCAGTTGAATCGGTAATGGGGTTCACCCAATTTTGCCTCCGGCCCGATTCCGCGTTCTTGGCCGGTGCGCAAATCTCTTCGTGCCAGATCACCGTCTTGCGACTCGGTGTAAACAATCCACGGCTCAACGGCGTCCACTTGTGCATAAAACCCGTCTCCTCCATGAATCAAGACCCAATCGGAATTGATGATTCCGTCCTTGGTCAGCGAAACCGCTGGCCCGCACCAACTCCCGTTGTCCTGCAATCCCCCGCAAACGTGGTACGGCCGTTCGTTGTCCAGTCCGATTTCGTAAAACTGTCCGATCGCCAGGGTGTTAACAAAATCCCACGTCCGTCCACTGTCATAACTCCCGTGAATACCCCCATCGCTTCCGGCTAACATGTGATCTGAATTTGCAGGATCGATCCACAGAGCATGAAAATCTCCATGGATTTTCTGCACCCGTTCGGTCGTGAATGTCTTTCCACCATCTTCGGAAAAATACATGGCCGCGCCCAGAACCCAGATACGGCTGTCATTATTCGGATCGATTCGTACCTGGCTGTAATACGAGGGCCGCGGATTCGTATCGCTCATCTTTTTCCAGGTTTCGCCCTTATCCTCGCTGCGATAAATCCCGCTCTTCTCGGTTTGCACCAGCGCATACACGACGCCGGGATCCTTGCGATAGATATCCAGCCCGATTCGCCCCACATCGCCGCCATTCTCGTAAGGCAATCCCTTCGACAATTTCTTCCACGTTGCTCCACCGTCTACACTCTTGTAGATTCCTCCGTCCGGCCCTCCTCCGTTGAACCCATGGACCGTCCTCCGTCGTTCATAAGCCGCTGCATACAGGGTGTCGGGACTCTGCGGATCCATTGCGATATCGCTTACGCCCGTGTCGTCGTTGATCTTCAGCACCTGCGCCCAGTTCTTCCCCCCGTCCACGCTTTTGTACACGCCGCGCTCCGTATTCGGTCCCCACAAATGCCCCAGTGCCGCCACGTACACCACATCCGGATTCTTTGGATGAATCACGATTCTGCCGATGTGGTGCGTGGCGGCCAGCCCCATCTTTTGCCAGCTCTTGCCACCATCCTGCGATTTGTAGGCTCCGTCTCCCCACGAAGAACTCTGCCGGTTGTTCGACTCACCCGTTCCGACCCACACAATCGAAGGGTCCGATGGTGCAATCGCGATATCTCCAATCGTTGACACACCTTCTTTATCGAACACTGGCCCCCAGGTCGTTCCGTTGTTCGTTGTTTTCCACACGCCGCCTGAAGCTACGCCTACGAACACGATGCTGGTATTGCTTTCCACCACGGCAAAGTCATCGATCCGTCCGCCCATCACTGCCGGTCCCAGCTCCCGAAATTCCATGGCCTTCCATTTGTCGGCTCCCGCCGGCGTATCCGTTCCTCCCGCTTCCACTCTCATCAAAAGGATCGCCAGTCCGAGCCCCAGTAGCACGCTCAGCTTTTTAGTTTGCACAATTTCCCCCTATACGATTTCGGCTCGCATGATACTGCCTTAACTCACCTTGCAGCATCTATATCTTTTGAAAAATGCGCATCCGCTACAATTTGACCTGTGTGCGTGCTAGGCTACTTCTTAATTTTCTCGAGCCTATTCACCGCGTGATCACACTCGTTTCCAATTCCGCCCACCGTACCTTGTTCGTGTCTTGGCTGCTTCTCCTTTCCGCCACTCTTTCTGGCGGCCAGCAGGTCCGCATTCCCTCCGCCAGCGGCACAATTGCCGAGATTTCTTCCAGTGGCCCTCAATCCAAAAAGGGTGACCTTTATCTAGCCGACGGAGACGTCGACATCCACTATGGCAATCTCCGCCTACAGGCCGACCACGTCGAGTACAACAACATCACCTCGCAAGCCACTGCCAGCGGTCACGTCCAGTTCGATTTCGACAATCAGCACATCGAAGGTGAGGAGGCTGATCTCAACATCAGTACCGGTCGTGGCACCTTCAAGAACGTACGCGGTACCGTCCGACTGGAACGCCGCCCCAATCCTTCCGTTCTCATCACCCAGAATCCTCTCTATTTCGAAGCTAAGGAAGTCGAGCGCATCTCGGCAGACAACTACATCGTTCGCCACTCCTGGTTCACGGTCTGCGATCCTCAGCATCCCACATGGCAGTTCTATGCGCCTGAAGCCAAAATCTCTCTGAACAAAAGTGTCGCGCTCATCAATTCCAATTTTCGTATTTATCGCGTTCCGCTGATTTGGCTTCCCTTTGCCACCGCGCCTGCCGGGGACCACATCCGCCAATCCGGCTTTCTTGTTCCTATCGTCGGTAACAGCAACAGCAAAGGCTTTATCATCGGCGATGCCTTCTACTGGGCCCCGAAATCCTGGATGGATGCTACTGTCGGCTTTGAATATTTCAGCCGCCGTGGCCCCGCAGAACGCGCCGAATTTCGTGCACGTCCTTTTGAGAACACCGTCATTAAGTACACCTACTACGGGGTTCAGGATCGCGGCATCCCTGGTCCGAACGACACCATTCAGAACCAGGGTGGCTACCAGCAGCAACTGGAAATCCAGTCACTCTGGAACCACGGCTGGCGTTTCGTCACCGACCTAAACCAACTCTCTTCCCTCACCTTTCGGCTGGCGTTTGCGGACAGCTACGGAGACGCCATCAACTCCGATGTCAGAAGCGCCGTCTTTCTCACCAACAATTTCCGCGGCTACAGTTTCAACTTTGCCAACCTCAACGACCGCAGTTTTCTTCAGATCAATCCGGAAAACAGCGTGGTCCTTCGCAGCTCTCCCGAAGTACGCTTCTCCTCCGTCGAAAAAGCTCCTTTTCACGAGCTGCCTGTCTATCTTTCGTTCGATTCTTTCGCCGGAGCGGTTTATCGCGACGACGAGTTCATCAACACACCTAATTTCGTTCCCCGTGCCGAATTTGCTCCGAAGGTGTCCATCCCACTGCACCTTGGCACTTTACTTGGCATCACTCCCTCCGCCACCCTGCGCACCACCTACTATGGCGACTCCCTGAACTCCTTGGGCGCCTTGACCGGCAATTCCATCTCCCGCAACACCGGCGAGTTTGCCGTCGAATTCCGTCCGGCCACCCTGGAGCGTTTTTTTGATCGCCCCGCCAAGCATCGCCGCTACAAACACACCATCGAACCGTTTTTTACTTATCGCTACGTCACCGGCGTTCACAATTTTGCGGACTTCATCCGCTTCGACAGCGACGCTACCATCACCAACACGAACGAAATCGAATACGGTTTCCTACAGCACCTGTTCGTAAAATCGAATGGCGACCAGCCGGTCGATTTCCTTTCCTGGCGCGTCCTTCAAAAACACTATTTCGATCCCACTTTCGGCGGCGCCATCGTTCAGGGACAGCGCAACGTTTTTCAAGCTCTCGATTCCGTCACGGCCTTCGCCTTTGCTTCCGGCCCCCGAAACTGGTCTCCCATTGTTAGCGATCTCAAACTTACTCCCGGCGGCCGCTATGACGCCGAGCAGATTCTCGAATACGATCCGCAACTTCAGAAAGTCACCACCATCGGTACTTTGCTGAAAATAAAGCCCTACAGCGAATTCTTCATGACCGCCGCGCATTTCCGTCTGCAAGGTGATCCCCTCGTCGAGCCTCCCTCCAATCAGATTCGCGCCATTCTCGGATACGGCGGTCTCACGCGCCAGGGTTTCAACGCCTCCGCAGGTCTCAGCTACAATCTCGAGACCAGCACGCTCCAGAATCAATTTGTCCTTTTGAATTACAATGGTGGTTGCTGCGGCCTGGCGTTTGAATATCGGCGCATCAATCTGGGCGCGGTCCGCACAGAAAATCAGTTTCGAGTGGCCTTCATCGTCGCCAACATCGGTACATTCGGAAATCTTCGCCGTATCGACAAAATCTTCTGATGCTCACTGACAACCAACTCGCGTTCGCTTCCATCCCGCTCGTCGCCAGGCTGTACCGCACTCGGAAACTTTCTCCCGTTGAACTCACTCGCTTCCTTCTTGCCCGCATCAATGAGATCAATCCGCAGCTGAACGCCTACTTATCCGTGTGCTCAGAGCTGGCTTTAAAACAGGCCACTGCTGCCGAAAGAGAATTGGCCAAAGGAAATGGCCGCACCGCCCTTCGCGATCGTGGCCCCCTTCACGGCATTCCCATCTCTCTCAAAGACAATATCTACACCGCTGGCATCCGCACCACGGCCGGCTCGCAAATCCTCCGCGATTTTGTTCCTACGCTCGACGCTCCCGTCGTCACCGCGCTGAAGCAAGCCGGCGCCGTCCTCCTTGGCAAGACCAACATGCACGAATTCGCCTATGGCACCACCAACATCAATCCCCATTTCGGCTCCGCACACAATCCATGGGATCAGTTTCGCATCACGGGCGGCTCTAGCGGAGGTTCCGCTGCGGCCCTCGCCGCTGGGCTCTGCTACGGCAGCGTCGGAACAGACACCGGTGGCTCCATTCGCATACCTGCTTCTCTGTGCGGTGTCGTTGGGCTCAAGACAAGCCTCGGCACGGTCAATACAGAAGGGGTTGTCCCACTTTCTACAAGTCTCGATGTCGTCGGCCCTATGGCCAGGTCCAGTGCCGACGCCGCAATACTCTTCGATGTGCTTCGAACTTCCTCAAACCTCGAACATATCCCGAAATACGCCAAATCCATTTCGGCGCGCTCCAAAAGACCCCGTCTCGGAATCCCCAAAGAATTTTTCTTCGATATCCTTTCCCCCGATGTCGCCGCCGCCTTTGATTCCTCCGTAAAACTTCTCCGAAAACATGGCGCCCAGTTTCAAAAAGTTTCTTTGCCCCTGATTGGACAGTCGGAAAACGCCGGCAACCAAATCGCCTGGTCCGAAGCCCTCCTCTATCACCAGCAATCCGGTTGGTTCCCAAAGCGCGCTTCCGCATACGGCAAGGATGTCGCCTCGCGGCTGGAAATGGGCACCAATGTCAGCGCGGTCGCGTACTTAGAGGCGCTGCAAGTGCGCGATCGCTTCCTCGCCGAATTCCATTCTCTTCTCAGGAAGGAAAATCTCGATGCCCTGGTTGTGCCCACCACCCCCATCGCCGCTCCACGGCTCGATGAAGAAACCCTTTTTATCAACGGCAAATCCCATCCAACGCGTGCCCTGCTCCTGCGGTTGAATCGTCCCGCCAATCTAGCTGGCGTCCCCGCGATCTCCCTACCCTGCGGCATGACCCCGAACAATCTCCCGGTCGGCTTGCAATTCATCGGTCCGCTCCACTCCGAGCCCTATCTCCTCGCCCTCGCCTCGCAGTTCGAACACCTTCTCCCCGCTACTTCCCGAGTGCCTTTTCCTGTGCTTTGCGCGTCTAAATAGCGGTTGGCATTTTGGAGTGTGTTTCAGGGCTCGGAGCTTCCTCTCCGGCGGGGCTAGCGTGAAGGGCCGAAGCGTTAGCCGCTGAGGAAACTGTCCCCGTACAAATGATCCCCAGCCTCCCCGACTCCCCCAACCTGACCGCTCTTTATGCGAGAATAGAAAGGCAAAGGACACTTTTGAAATGACCGACGTTCCCCTGGCCGGAGCCTTTCTTGCTGGTCTCATCTCTTTCTTGTCCCCGTGCGTGCTCCCCCTCGTACCCGGCTACATCTCCATGCTTTCCGGAATCGGTGTCGAACAACTCCGCCAGGGTGAACAACCGAAAACGGGCCTGTTCGCTTCCGCTCTTGCCTTCGTTCTCGGTTTTTCTGTCGTCTTCATCAGCTTCGGTGCTTCGGCCAGTGCCGTTGGCGGCTTCCTCCGCCAGAATCGAGCGTTACTCGCCCCCGTGGCAGGCGCACTCATTATTCTGTTCGGTTTGCATCTGCTCGGCGGACTCATCCGCATGAATATCCGCGCTGGCCTGATTATCGGTGGCGTGCTGGTTGCGCTCGGCGTGGCGGCCTATACTCATCATGGCCCGCTCTTTCTCGGCCTTGGCGCAAGTCATTTCTTTTCGCTCTCCATCATTGGCTTTTTCGGCCCGCAACTTGCTCGCTGGCTCAACCAGGACGTGCGTCTCCGAAACACCGACACCAAGCCCGGCATCGTCAGTGGCTTCCTTCTCGGCTTTGCTTTTGCCTTTGGCTGGACTCCCTGTATCGGCCCGATACTGGCCACTGTCCTGGCCCTGGCCGCAGCTAGTGATACGGTCGGTCGCGGCGTGCTCCTCCTCGCGGTCTATTCCGCCGGACTCGCGGTCCCCTTTTTGCTCACCGCCGTCGGCCTCAGCCAGTTTCTTCGTTTCTACAAGAATTTCCGCAAGTATCTCCACGCCGTGGAGATTTTCAGTGGCGCACTTTTGCTTTTTATCGGTGGTCTCGTCTTCTTCAACAAACTGACCTGGCTCTCCGGTAAGCTGACGTTTCTGAATCGTTTTTCGATGTAGGTAAATTTTGATGTGCAGGTTGAATTGAATATGAAAAAAATTGTTCTTATTCTTGGAACCGTCGCTGGGCTTATAGGCCTGACCATTTACGCCGATCGGGCCACTCGTCTCTCCTCCAGTGTTTCTACCATTTCTCACGCTTCGACCGACGGCGCTGGAAAACCTGCTCCGGACATAAAACTCAAGGACCTCAACGACCGAGACGTCAGCCTCGCCGATTTCAAAGGTAAAGTCGTCTTCGTTAATTTCTGGGCTACCTGGTGCGATCCCTGCCGAGTAGAGATCCCTTGGCTCATCGAAATGCAGGCCAAATATGCCGACAAGGGCTTCACGGTCGTCGGCGTCGCCATGGATGACGAAGGTAAATCTGTCGTCGCCCCGTTTGTCGACAAGGAACGCTTCGAGGTAAACGGCCAGCAACTCCCCATGAGCTATCCCATCCTCATCGGCAACGACGACGCCTCCAACAAATTCGGCGGCATCCTCGGTTACCCCACCAGCTTTCTGATCTCTCGTGATGGTAAACAGGTCACCCGATTTCAGGGCCTCAAGAGCTATGACGAACTCACGCAAGCTATCGAATCTCAGCTCTGATTGGAATCCAGCACATGCTCTCGGAACACGACTTTCAAAAGAAATCCGACGCCCTCTTTGAGGACCTGAAAAAACGGCTCCTGCTTCAGGGCGACATTCACGAATTTGATGTGGAAGGCGAGAGCGGTAAACTCGAAATCATCTTCGAGGAACCCGAACCGGCCCGTTTCGTGGTCTCTCCCAACACGCCCATTCGGGAAATCTGGGTTTCCGCGCTTTCCACCAGCTTCAAGCTTTCCTGGTCCGACGAGCGCAACGCCTTTGTGTCCTCCAAGACCGGTGAAGACCTTTTCGCCGTCATGAGTCGTGTCATCTCGCAACAACTGAACACCGCGGTGACGGTATGAAATTCCCTACTTCTCTTTTCTGTAACCTGCTTTTGCTTGTTGCTGTTCTCTTGCCCGCATTCGCCGCTTCGCAGGCCCCCTCCGGCAAAGATGTCGTGGCTCCGCAAGCCTTCGTCTCTTTCGATCCCGTGGCGCGTGGCAAATCCTTCCAGGTTGCTGTGGTCATGAAAATACGTCCCGGTTTTCACGTCAACGCCCGGGAAGTTTCCGCCGAGTACCTGATCCCCACGGATCTTCGCGCCGAAGTTCCTGCCGGCTTCAAGCCTGGCGACATCGCTTATCCGAAAGGCACTTTGCAAACTTTTACCTTCTCCAAAAATAAACAACTGAACGTGTACACCGATTCCGTCGTCATCCTTCTTCCGCTCACCGCTCTTCCCACCGCACCGGTCGGTGACAGCAACTTGCCGCTCAAGCTGCACTATCAGGCTTGCAGCAATGAAATCTGTCTCCCGCCTGTCACGCTCTCTTTGGAAGCCGTCATCCACGTAACGGATAAACCTGATACCGCCCGACCCGCTCACTCCGATATCTTTTCTAAGTAGTCCATTTTACCGAGTCGCATTTCCAAATTCCCGGAGCCGCAATGGCCGCTGACGCGCGACTTTTTCCCAGGTGGATCTATTTCCTGTTCATCTCCCTTGCCCTTGTCACCCTAGCTGCTCTCCTGCTGGCTTCCCGCCTCCGTCATCTCGACGACTCCACCCGCGCCTGGATCGTCCGCGAACTCAGCCGCCGCTTCGACAGCCAGATTGAGCTGGATTCCCTGCACGTCGAAATGTGGCCGCATATGACCGTGAAAGGTCAGGGACTCAGCGTCCAATATCACAATCAATCGGATGTTCCGCCTCTTATCCACATTCGTGAATTTGATTTTAGCGTGGGCCTCTCTGGGCTGTTTCGTCCCTTGACGCGCATCGACAGTGTGATAATACGCGGTATGGTGATCACCATTCCTCCTCGCAGCAAGGGCGAGAAGCAGGAAGCATCCATCCATTCCACTGCCCCGCCGAATGTTCTCGTGGACAAAATCTTCTGCGACGATACCCGGCTTTCCTTTCTGTCCCGCAACCCCGGCAAAGACCCCCTCGAGTTCGACATCCACGATCTGACGCTGCTCGCTGTTGGCGTCCATCTCCCGTTCCAGTTTCACGGCAATCTCACCAACGCCAAGCCCAGAGGAGAAATCATCACCCACGGACAGTTCGGCCCGTGGGACATCGAGCAGCCCGGAAATACCCCCGTCTTGGGGGAGTACAAATTCTCCCATGCCGATCTCAATCCTTTTCCCGGCATCGGCGGCATTCTCTCTTCCACCGGCAGCTACCACGGCCCGCTCGACAACCTCTCCGTCAAGGGCAAGACGGACACACCCAATTTCTCGCTCGACCCCGTTGGTCGCGGCGTCCCGCTTCACACCGATTATTCCGCCACCGTTGATGGTACCGATGGCGACACCTACCTCCACCCCGTCCGCGCCGAACTCGGTAAATCTCTCCTCATCGCCAACGGCAGCGTTGTTCTGGTCCGCGCCAGCGAAGGCCACCTCATCACGCTCGATGTCATTGCTCCCGCCGCTCGCCTGGAAGACATTCTTAACCTCGCAGTGAAATCCGATACACCTCCCATGACCGGCACCGTCAAACTCCGCACCAGGATCATCATCCCCCCATCCAAAGAAAAAGCCATCGACAAACTTTTTCTGGATGGCGATTTCGGCGCCGACGATGCCCAGTTCACCAGCGCCGAGGTTCGCGAAAAGTTGGAATCCCTGAGTCGCCATGGCTTGGGAGAACCCGCAAATCCGGACGCAGGAAGCGGGGGCTCCAACCTTAAAGGCCACTTTCATCTCGAAAAGGCCAAGATCACCTTCAGCAATCTCAATTTCAGTGTCGAAGGTGCCTCTGTACTCCTAGATGGCAGCTACCAACTCCACGGCGGCGAACTCGACTTTCACGGCCAGCTCAAGCTGCAAGCCAAGCTTTCTGAAACCATGACCGGCGCAAAATCGTTCTTCCTCAAACCCTTCGATCCGTTGTTCAAAAAGGGGAACTCCGGTGCGGTAATCCCCATCACCATCTCCGGCACCCGCGATCACCCCGTGTTCGCTGTCTCGGTCTTCCACAAAACCATCAAGCGCGATTTACACTCGCCGAACCGCTAGCCTAGCCCTGGCCACAGGGTACCGTTCCATATGGGAAGAAGTGTTTTGCGCATCCCCCAAGGAGTTCAAAACATGCTCGAAGCACGGGAGTTGATTCGGTAAGCGGGGTCGTAAATGATTGTGGATGTCGATCGAAGTAAGACTGCCCTGCGAGCTGCCGAACGCTAACAATTTTTTTTCGCGCGGCCCGGCGAGCATTTGGTCGCCCCAACGGCCATATCCGGCAAATTCAGAAAAATAAGTTTCGAGATCAGGTACTCAGGCATTCCTACAGATAGAGGTAGAAAACGCAACCACACGGCAATCTTTGGAAGCGCGCGGTTTCTCGCTGCCCGCCTATAGGACTCAAGCCTTTTGCGATCTGGTTCTCAGTTCTGGTTGGTCCATGAGGTTGATCGAATACGACGGATACGCTATTTCTGGAATTCGCCCAACACCGCTCGTAGCCGGCGAACCACGCGTTCTTGCCCCAACACCACCATGGTATCAAAAAGTGGCGGCGCCACGGCTTGGCCTACAATCGCCACACGCGTCGCGTTAATCAGCACTCCAGCCTTCACACCACCCTCTTCGGCAACCTTGCGCGAGGCGTGGTCGCAGGCATCATGATTCCAGTCAGGCAGTGCGGCCAGTCTATCCGCCAACTTCCCGAGCAAATCCGGTACGTTCTCGTCTTTCCAGAATTTTGCCTTCGCTACCGCCTCGATCTCAAACTCGTCGCTAAAAAACGCCCGAGACCAACTTGAAAAATCCGGCAACAGTCGCACGCGTGGCCGCAGCATGTCCACCGTCCTTGAGAACCACTCGTGCCCGGCGCCGCTTGCCCACTCTTCCTTCCACAAACTATCCTGCTTCAGTTGTGCTTCCACAAACGGCAGTAGTTCCTCGATCGGCAGTTTCTGCAGATACTGCGTGTTGAACCACTCCAGCTTGGCTCGGTCGAACACTCCATTTGTCCTGCTCACGCCTTGGAGCGAAAATTTCTCCAGCAATTCCTTCGTCCGCAAAAACTGCTCGTCCGCTCCAGGCGCCCATCCTAGCAACGCCAGGAAATTCCGAAACGCTTCCGGCAGAAATCCTTCCTTCCGGTACATATTCACGTCCGTTGCGCCGTGCCGCTTCGACAGACGCGACTTGTCCGCCCCCAATATCAGGGGCACATGTGCAAAGACCGGCTCCGGTGCGCCCAGGGCCAGGTACAGCAGCACCTGCTTCGGCGTGTTGGAAATATGATCCGCACCCCGAATCACGTGCGTAATGCGCATGTCAATGTCGTCTACCACCACGCTCATCTGGTACATTGCTTGACCGAAATCTTCCCCGTCTTTCCCTGAACGCAGTAGCACGAAATCCTCGATCTCGTCATTCGAGAATTCGCGCTCACCAAAAACCGCATCCTGGATTTTCGTTACTCCGCCAATCGGCACCTTAAACCGGATCGCCGGCTTCGTTCCCTCTGTCGAAGGCTTTCCGTCCCGGCACGAACACCGCACCACTCGTCGCACCTGCGTCTTCTCCGTCCCATCCACCGTGTGGTCACCGCCCACATATTTCTCTGGCGGGCAGTAGCACAAAAAGGCGGTACCATTCGCCAACAGCTTTTTCGCCGCCTCTTTATACAACTCCGTCCGCTGCGACTGGTAATACGGCCCTTCATCCCAGTCCAGGCCCAGCCACTTCAGCGCCTCGACAATGCCTTCCACCAGCTCCGGTTTGTTGCGCTCCGCGTCGGTATCCTCAATGCGCAAAATCATCATTCCGTTTTCTTTGCGCGCAAACAGCCAGTTAAACAGCGCCGTTCGCCCCCCTCCCACGTGCAAATATCCCGTGGGCGATGGCGCAAATCGTACCCGTACCCCTGATTTTCCTGCCGTGTTTGCTTCAATCATGGTTTGTCGCGTCCCGCTCTCTTGACGTAATCCCTCAGTTTAGCGAAACCTCCCATCCGCGTCCAACCTCACTCTGGGCTTCCATTTAAGTGTCCCTGCCTCTACTATCTTTTTCGCAACCAGTACATCGGTACGCTTGCACCTTGCTTTTTTACACCCCCATAATCTAAGTGCTCTATTTTGAGTGTCCTTGACGTGTCAGGTTCAGGCTAGCGGGCGTATTCTCACGGGTTTCTGTGATTTCTTTCTTCCACGGATGCTCCCGCGCATTTTTGTCTATAGGTTTTCTGACATGCGTTGCGGCACTGGAGGGTGGATCCGCATCTCTTGCTAGCTCAGACCATTATCGCGCTCGGCTTTCTTGTGGCCACTCTGCTGGTCGCCGTTTTCTTTGCCTACATCTACACACTCAAGCGCCAGCAATACATTCTTTTCTGGGTTGCCGCTTGGATCCTTTACGGCTTCCATTACCTCTGTCCCGGACTCTCTTTGTGGGTTGGCAATTCCACCGCGCTCTCGGCGATCAATCACCTGCTCTTTGCGCTGGCCGGCGTCGCCTTCTTGCTCGGTACGCAGGTCTACACTCGTCTTAAGCTCTCGATCGCTCCCGCGGTTGGCGTCTCCATCGGCTTTGCATTGTGGGCCGTGGCGAACGCAGCATCCAATTTCTCTGTCTCGCTCATCGTTCCTGGATCGTTGCTCTATGTCGTGGTTGGCTATCTTTTCTGGCGCGAAAGCCAGCGCTTCGAAACACTTGCCGATCGTCTCCTCGGGGTGGCCTTTGCTCTCTGGGGGGTTGGCTTCCTCGCGCTTCATTTCTTGAAGCTCACGCCGGAGTCTCTCGGCCAAGGCATACGTCCGATCACCGGGATTCCCACTGTCTTTGTCTCCATGCTTCTGGTTATGGCCATTTACGAAGAAGAGAAGCGCCGCGTTGAACGCAACATGTTGGCCCTGTCCAATCTCAACCTCGCCACTTCCAGTTTCGTTGGCGGCGAAATTCAGCGCATGCTCGCGCAAGCACTCGATCGCGTTCTTGGCGTCGTTCGGCTTCCTTCCGGCGCTCTGTTCCTCCATCATGGAGATCCCGCTGGACCCACTTCCGTGGTCTCCGCTGGAATTCCAGACGAATTCTGTCGCATCGCCCAGGAAGAGGGCCTCGACGATTATTTGGTCGGCCTCGTGTCTCGCCTTGGCGGCCTTCTCGGTTTTCGCGATCTTCGCGATGACAAGCTCACCGCTCTCGAAAAGGACGAACCCATTCGCCGCTTCCGGGAACTTGCTCTACGTCAGGGTCTTCGCAGCGTTGTGGTAATCAGCCTCCAGGCCAAGGATCAAGCATTTGGCCTTCTTTTGCTGGGTACTCCTGACAACCGCCGCTTCACCCCTCCGGAGCTCCGCCTCCTGCTGGCCCTTGGCCACCAGATTGGCATGGCTGTGGAGAATAGTTATCTGATCCAGCAGACTTCACGCCGCTCCGAGGAACTCCATGTTCTAAACGAAATCGGCCGCGCGCTCAGCTCTACGCTGAACCGCGAAGACCTTCTCCGCAAAATCTGGGAAGAATTGCGTCGACTGTTTGACGTCCAGAACCTTTATCTCGCTTCTTTCGATCCGCTCCGGGACGCTATCCAGTTTGAGCTGGAAATGATCGATTCTGTCCGCATGCCCAAGCGCTCACGTCCCGCCGGCAACCACATCACGGAATATATCCTGCGCACCCGTCAGCCGGTTCTGATCCGCGAGAATTTTGGAAACGAAGTCAAAAAATTGGGCGTTGACCCGATCCGTACCTCCGGTTCCTTTTGTGGTGTGCCCCTGGTTGCCTACGACCACACCATCGGGGCGCTCTGCATCTTCTCGGAAACCGAGCGCATGTACGATGAAGGTCATCTCGAACTCCTCCGCGTTCTTGCCAGCGAAGCCAGTATTGCCATCGAAAATGCCCGGCTCTTCCAGGACGAGCGCACCAAGGCTCGCCATCTTGAACTCGTGAACCTGATCTCTCGCGACGCCATCGCCACGCTCAATCCCGACGAAGTTCTCGCCAAGATGACCGAGCAGCTGGAAACCGGCCTCAACTACGATCACATCGGCATCGCCCTGATGGATTACACCACCCGCGAACTCGTGGTCCACGCGGAAGGTGGCACGCGTCGTGGAGCTATCGGTCGCAGACTTCCACTCGATAGCGGGCTAATTGGTCAGGTCGCGCGTACCGGGAAGACCGTGTGCTATCGCTCTTTAGCCACCAATCAATCCATGGCCAAACCCGTCCTACCCGAATCCCTCACTGCCGTGGCTTTGCCCATTTTTTACGCCGATCATCTGCACGGCGTACTCTACGTTGAAACGGTGGAGCTACGGGAAATTTCCGAGGAAGATTCTCTGCTCCTGCACACTCTAGCCGATCTGATTTCCGGCGCCCTTCACAACGCTCTCACCTTCCAAAAGGCTCAGGAGCAGGCCATCACCGACGGCCTGACCAACGTCAAAACGCATCGCTTTTTCATGGAAGCTCTCTCTTCTGAATGGAAACGCTCTTCCCGTGCTGGCCGTTCCTTCGCTCTGGTCCTGATGGACCTCGATCGCTTCAAATTTGTCAACGATTTCTATGGACACCTTGAAGGCGACCTCGTCCTGCAACGTGTCGGCCAGATCCTCGAAACCAATTGCCGCCGTTCCGATGTTGTCGCCCGCTACGGTGGAGACGAATTCGTCATCCTCATGCCCGAGACCACCATGGAGCAGGCTCGCCAGCTTGCCTCCAAGCTTCGTGGTTGGGTTGCCGCCGATCCGCTCCTTCGTGAAAAAAATATCAGCGCCAGCTTTGGTATTGCCTGCTACCCGCTGCACGGGTCCTCTCCGCAGGAACTCATTCAGGTCGCCGATGCCTCCATGTATCTCTCCAAGCATCAAGGCGGCAACACCGTTTCCACCGCCGACCACGTCGACCCCAAGGAGACGCGCCGCTGGAAGCGCGACGTCCTCGAGGCCTATCTCGGTGTCACACTCAAGCGCCTTTTCTCAACTGGCCCCGAAGCTTTTGAAGAAATCTATCAGCGTCTGCGCCAATTCACGGATTCTCTGCCGGAAACCGAAAATTCCGGTGCAGACGCGAACCAAGGTCCGCCGGCCCTTCCGCAATCGATCCTCGACACCGTCACTTCCCTAGCCTATGCCATCGATGCGAAGGATCAATACACTCAGGGCCATTCTCAGAAGGTTTCCGCCTACGCCGCTCTGCTCGCCGAAGCCCTCGGCATGTCCGAACCGGAAGTTGAAGAGATTCGCCTGGCTGCCGTCCTCCACGACGTCGGCAAAGTCGGAATCCCGGAAGCGATTCTCAACAAGAGCGGCCCGTTGAATCCCGAAGAGTGGGAAACCATGAAGACCCACGTCCTGTTCGGCGCCAAAATTCTCGAGCCTCTCGTTCCACTCGCGCGCATTCGCGAGATGGTCCTGCATCATCACGAATTTTTCGACGGCTCCGGCTATCCCAATGCCCTTTCCGGCGACGGAATTCCGCTCGGCGCGCGCATCATCACCATTGCCGATTCCTACGACACCATCACTAGCGACCGCAGCTACAAGAAGGGACGCACCGCCGAGCAAGCCCTCAGCGAACTGGAACGCTGTGCAAATTCCCAATTCGACGCCCATTTGGTCGAAGCCTTCGTCCGCGCCATGCGTCAACTTCCCAACCCCATCATCGAAGTTGCCTCTCTGATCGCCCGCAACTTATAGTCTGTTCGCCTCGGCACTCGCACCGTAACTTGATTGCGGCCAGCTTCAGCCCTCCGCACATAGTGCTGGCTGCCGGGCCAGCGCTGTTCAGCCTGGTAGTTGTCCGAACCGAGCAGCCTCCCTTCTCTATTAGGCACAGCGGTGCCCGAGGTCCGCAGGCTTAAAACACTCGTTTCGGAATTTACCGTACCTTGCACCTTCTTCCCTCTACTCGTCCGCCCCGCTCTTGCTAAACTACTCTTGCGTACGACACTTCTTTCACGCAAAGGAACTCTCCATGCAAACCGCATCCGTAAAATGGACCGGCGGCCAGAAATTTGTCGCCATCAGCCCATCCGGCCACTCCGTCCCGCTCGATTCCGATCGCGACTCGAACATGGCTCCAGGTCCCATGGAGCTCGTACTCATGGCCCTCGGGGCCTGCACCGCTACCGACATCGTCGTCATCCTTGAAAAAAAGCGCCAGAAGCTGCAATCCCTCGAAGTCATCTGTTCGGGTGAACGCGCCAGCACTCCTCCTACGGTCTGGAAGAACATTGAAATCCTCTTCCGTCTGCGCGGAAATATTGACGAAGGAGCCGCTCGCCACGCCATTGCCCTTAGCGAGGGAAAATACTGTTCTGTTTCCGCCACCCTTCAGAAAACCGCCAAAATCACCTGGCGTCTGGAGCTACTTCCGCCGCTCTAAATCTTCTTCCCAGCTTGTTTCTTTCAAGTTTTCTCGCATACAATCATTTTTAATTTATTGGACTCCTATTTCTTCAAGGAGCATCATGTCTCGTCGCATCGCTGCCAAAATTACGGGTGTAGCCGGCTATGTTCCACCTCGAATACTCAGTAACGCCGATCTTGAAAAAATGGTTGATACCAACGACGAGTGGATCCGCACCCGTACCGGCATTCGCGAACGTCACATTGTCGACAAAGGCATGGCTACCTCGCACCTGGCCACCGAAGCCGCAAAACTACTTCTCGCCGAGACCAACACCAATCCCGAAGATATCGAACTCATCATCGTCGCCAGCGTAACTCCGGACATGATGTTTCCTGCCACTGCCTGTCTGGTTCAGGATCGCATTGGTGCAAAAAAAGCTTGGGGCTTTGATCTATCGGGCGCCTGTTCCGGTTTAACCTATGCGCTAACCGTCGGCGCTCAGTTTATCGGTGCGGGAACTCACAAGAAGGCGCTGGTCATTGGTGCTGACGCCATGAGTTCTATCATTGATTACAAGGACCGTGCTACCTGCGTACTTTTCGGCGATGGCGCCGGGGCTCTTCTGGTCGAGGCGGCCGGCCCCCAAGAAGGCATCCTCGATTTCACGCACGATATCGACGGTTCCGGCGGCAACTATCTCTTCATGCCCGGCGGTGGTTCTCTGAATCCGCCCACCCATGAAACGGTCGATAAGAATATGCATGTAGTCCATCAGGATGGCTCACAGGTCTTTAAGTACGCCGTCCGCCGCATGGCCGAAATATCCACGACACTTCTCGAGCGTAACGGCTTCTGCAAAGACGATCTGAAGCTCCTTGTTCCTCATCAGGCCAATCTCCGCATCATCCGCGCCACACAAGAACGCCTTGGCGTTGACGACTCCAAGATCATGGTTAATATCGATCGCTACGGAAATACCACCGGCGGTACCATTCCTCTCGGCCTCCGTGATGCCGTCCAGGAAGGGCGTCTAGTGAAGGGTGATCTTGTTTTGCTCGCCGCTGTGGGTGCCGGTTACACCACCGGGGGCATGCTCCTTCGCTGGGCTTACTGATTTTGGTTCAGCAAAAAAAACGCGGGCGAATTTGTATTCC
The DNA here is from genome assembly GCA_963741165.1 of Candidatus Acidiferrales bacterium. GTDB lineage: Bacteria > Acidobacteriota > Terriglobia > Acidiferrales > UBA7541 > Acidiferrum. The sequence goes on from CAVUHB010000017.1 coordinate 24,775, forward strand.
GCCCGCGCATTTTTTCTCTTCTAGGGCTTAATCCGGAATCACCAGCTCCTGCCCGATCTTTACCACGTTCGGGTCGGTCAACACATTCCGGTTTGACTCGTAAATCTTCATGTACTGATTCACGTTCCCGTAAAATTGTTTGGCGATTTTTGAAAGTGAATCTCCCGCTGCCACCGTATACGTTCTCTGTTTCGGGGCGAGGGATGGATCTACGCTCAGGTCCAATGTGATGTCGCTCAGGCTCGTATCCACTAACTTCACCTGATCCCAAATCTTGTTCTTGATCGCCTCGGTGCCCGCAGCGCCTTCTAGGTAAAGTTTATTGTCCTGGATGTGTACATGCGTCAACTTCACCCCAAGCTGGTTGATCAAATTCAGTGCGGAAGCGTACTTCTGCTTCAGTTGTTCTAGGTCGGCCATAACGATTTCCCTCTCTTTTTTTATTGCACAACGGGGCGGACCTAGAGCATACCACTCCGCATTTCCCCGCACATGACAATCTGGGTACCTGAATTTTTGCGTTTAGCGGCAGGTTTAAGCTGCCTTCTTCAAGCATTGAGAGGCGTGAGAGGTTATTGCTGCCCGGGGTTTGCCTGTCGAGTGGGGTTTGCCGGTCATCCTGAGCAGGGCGAAGGCACTCGGCTCTTAGGTCTCATCGGGCATTGTTCGACAATCACTCATGCCTCCCACTCCATCTTCGGCCACCACGCCAACATCAGGAATATCCCCAACACATAAAAAATTCCACTGAAGTTCCACGATGCTCCGATCATCCGCATCACCAGTCCGAACATCACGATACTCTCCGCAAACACCAGCGAAACAATCGTGCCCGTTCGCCACAAGCGCGCCCCTATCTCGTCATCCCTATTCACCCGTAACTTCTCTGCGCCCGATTTCACAAATTTCGTCCGAAAAAATACCGCCACCCCCAGTAGGCTGACGGCACCAATCCCGAGTCCTCCCACCGCCGCAATGGGCACCGCCCCCTTGGCTGGACTCGCCACATACCATGCCACCACCACATAGGCAATGGCCGCAAACAATAACGCTATGTGGATGATTCGTGCACTCTGCAATGATTTCTGTGCCAGGCTCATGTTTCTTCCGATCTCACCGCGCCCTACGCGCCGTCTGCATTCTCTTTCAAATCTCTATTTCTTTACAAGGGCGCCAAGATTCCCGGCCGCCGGCGAGTTGCAGCAGTTTGACCGCTGGTAGCTACATGGCGAAGTTTAAAAATGGGGGCGGCTCATTCTCGATTTGTGAGGCGGACTTTTTTGAATTCTTTTCTTTTACTATAGAGGTAGGAACGCGCGGGTTCGGTCACCGGTTCTTCCGTCCGCCCAGGACGGTTCGCTTAAACAATCTCTAACAGGAACGAATCGATGCGGCTTGCGCCAGATTCGCATGCAACCGACGGTCAATCTGCACCGCCGCAAACCGTGCGCACAATGCACTCTCGCGCTCGCCCCAATTTGCCACCGCCGGCGACATCTTGCCGAACGCCGCGCTCATCGTTTTCACCATCTCATAATAGGCACCAACCAGGCCGAGCCCACTGGTTCCACTCTTCAGTGCCGGCGTCATTTCATGCAGATTCGCCAGCCGTTCGTAATCGGCTCCGCAGAAATTTTCATCGTGCAGATGGGCCGCTTCCAGAACCCGTTCCGACACGGGCTGAGACGCCACGCCTGCCAGCAGGGCACGCCAGTAGTAGAGCGCGAACTGGAGCAGCGCCAGGATCGAGATCGTAAGTAGCATAGCGGCGAACATCCCTCAGCCTCCACGCACATATTCTCGCCACACGCGTCCGTCTCCAATAGCCCGCCAGTACCACCCGGATAGTCCCCGCCGCCTGAACCTTTTCACCACCAGGAGCATTCCTCAGGCCCACATTTAGCGACTCTTGACTACCCTTCGCGTTCACCCTATGCTCCTGCGCACCTTGTCTGGAGGGATCCATGAACCGCAGTTCGGTCATTTCTGTCATATCTATATTATTGATTTTGTGGACTTTAACTGCAGGCTACCCGGCCTCCCCCCAAGAAGCGGCCGGCCACGTCAGCACGGCAGTCACGCAGGTTCTCACGGCGCAACAAGCTGCCTGGAATGTTGGCGACATTCCGGCGTTTATGAAGGGTTATTGGAACTCTACCGAACTCTCATTCTCCAGTTCGAATGGGGTGTCCCGCGGCTGGGAGGCCGTGCTAGCCCGCTATCAGCACAGTTACCCGGACAAGTCCGCGATGGGCCATTTGGACTTTTCTGACCTCGAAATTCACACCCTCGGGGACTCCGCTGCCATGGTCCTCGGCAAGTGGCATTTGAAACGAGATTCTGGCAACGTAGGCGGTGTCTTTACCCTCATTTTCCAACGCTTCCCCGATGGCTGGAAAATCATCCACGACCACACCAGCCAGGTGCAGCCGAGCAACCCGTAACCACTCTGTTGTTTCATAAAGGCTCTCACTCCTGCCCCGACGCTGCGCTATTTCCAAATGCGCTGGTACATGCCACCACTAAGGGCTTGTCGGTCTCCTCCGCTTTGGGAAAGTAGGGAGAGGATTTTTCTCGGGGTTGGTTTTTTTTTGAATTAACCAGGACTCGCAGCGTCCAGTTTCAGCTCGGTTTTATCCCGATCGCCTGCTGCCCACAAACAGGCTCCCCCAGAACTGCCTTGTTCGCGCCATGCTTCGCCAACAGCGGAAGCGCTACGTTGATATATCGTTCTTGAGACCCGCCCTCGCGCCATGCCAGGTAAAAATCCCGCATCCGCTCGAATCGCTCATCAAATCCCAATTTCTGCACTTCGTCAAGCTGCTGAAAAAATCTTTCTCTTCACAGCGAGAGTGTCCTCGCCTCGGGCAACCCGAAATTCTCGAGATTAGCCAGTCTTATTGGTGTCACCTTCGCCAACAATCGTTGTAGCTCGCAAACGTCCGCCAGTTCGCGGTCCGGAATCGTGATCGTCTGCATACGCATCGACCTATCGCAGGTGAGCAGGTGGTCGCATGTCTTCTAAAATTCGTCGTAGTCCGCGAGTTCAAACACTTCGAACCTTTCGAAGCTGACAATCTTGTGGTATTCCCCATCCGGCAACCGGTAATCCTGTATCACCAGTTTCACGCTGCCCGGCGTCACATCCCTCTCTGCCATGTGCTCGCTGTGTGACCTGAACCGGCCTTGGGCATCACACTAGGTATACGCCCAGAGACCGCTGTTTAGATTCCGTTTTTCGGAGCGCTGTAGGGGACCATTTGCACGAGTCGTTGGTCAGTCCGGACCTCCATTAGGTGGGGAATTCTTGCCGTGAAGCCCTTTCTCAAATTTCTGTTCGGTTTTATCTTCTTGTTCATGATCGTCATGACCTTGTGCACTAGCTTGCAGGTCCCTATTTGGCAGACTTCCTTCACCGGTGACGCGTGGGCCTGGGCCACCCTCTACGACACCTATTTCGGCTTTATCACCTTCTTCAGTTGGGTTGCCTGGCGCGAACGGTCCCTCGCTCTGAAACTCCGCTGTTGATCTTCATCCTGCTGCAAGGCAACATCGCCATGTCCTTTTGCGTTCTGCTCCGACTCTTCGCGCTCAAACGGGAAGATTCCGTCTCCGCCCTTTTTCGCCAGAAGGTTGCATGAAGGATGGTTTCATCTATCGTCGCCTGGTGCAGCCCTTGCTCGATCTTCTCAAGCAAGGTGTGACGCCAGAAAAGCTCGCTCTCAGCGTTTCCCTGGGCGCCGTATTCGGCATCTTTCCCGCCCTTGGCTGGACCACAGCCCTCTGCGCCCTCATCGGCTTTGTCTGGCGGTTGAATCTTCCCGCTATCCAGCTCGTCAACTATTTTATGTATCCCATCCAGATCGCCTTCCTCCTCCCCTTTTTCCGCCTAGGTGAGAAACTCTTTCAAGCTCCCCATCTCCCTATTTCCGTTGCCCAAATTTATGCTCGGGCTCACGCAGACCTCTGGGGCGCTATCAAATTTCTTTGGATCACCACCTGGCACGCCATGGTTGTCTGGGCAATTCTTGCGCCTTTCCTCACCGCTTTCCTCTACGCCTTGCTCGCTCCGCTCTTTCGACGAGTCCTTCGCAGCCAGAATATCTCGCTCCCCACCACCGAGGTGAAAGCCACTTGATGCTTCGCGAAGCCTTTTCGCTGCTTTCAGCTGGTGCCGCAATTGTCGCCATCCTGATGTTGTGCCTTTCGATCGTTCATCTCCTGATCCGCAACGCCGGGGCCCAACGCTACTTCACAGGCGGGATGATGCCCAGCGACGATTTACTCACCCAGCTCGGCGTTCGTCTGCGCTTGCGGCAGCACTGGCAGGTTCCCGGCACACACTACCAGAAAACCTCCGAAGCCAGGCTTCGCAACATGGACTGCGCCAAATCCGAAATGTTGCCGCTGTTCGCCGGCACCTAGGGCGCAGATCAAGCCAAACGCTGGTGGGTTCGCTCGCGAATCTTCTTCATGGCTGTGCCGAACTCTGGGCTACCGCGCTGGCACCGAATGGCTCTTCTCCCGGTACCTTCCCGCCAGACCCCGATGGAGTTCCCTTCGGGTGCCCCACTCTCAGTTTTTGCGGGTGTGGATTTTTTCTGGGTTTTGCTTTCCCTTTACAGAATCTCCAAAATCTCTTCATACCTTTTGAACGGAGGAATCAGATATGCTCCCGCAATCTCCGTCCGCGCCCACTTCAACATCTCTCGCGCCACTTCGAATCCACGTTCTCGTGCCGAGGCCCCGGCTGCTTCCATTGATTTCAGCAGGGGCTCCGGAATCATGATTCCCGGCACCTCATTATTCAATCGCAACGCCTGCTTGTAACTATTCAACGGCCATACGCCGATCATCACCGGAATCGCCGGCTTTCCACCCAACTTCTTCAGAAATCCGTGCCAGTGCTCTGGATCGAACAACGGCTGCGTCATTGCGAAATGGGCCCCAGCTTCCACCTTCGCGTGGAACCGCGCGATCTCGCTGTCAAGGTCGTCTGCCACCGGATTCAGCGCTACGCCTATCGTGAAATTGGTCTGTCCGCCCAGTGTTTTTCCTGCCCAATCCGTGCCTTGATTCAGCCGGTGCAGAATCTTCACCAGGCCCACCGAGTCCACCTCATACACGCCGCTGGTTTCCGGGTAATCACCGACCGACGGTGGATCCCCCGTAATTGCCAGCACGTTGCGTACTCCACCAACTGTCCACGCACCCAGCAGCATCGCCTGCAATCCAATGATATTTTGGTCCCGCGTCGTCAGGTGCGGCACTGTCTCTACGCCGCGCGCCTCGAGCGCTCCGGCGACAATCAGTGCATCCATTCCCACCCTCGCCATGGCCCCGCTGTTGATATCAATGGCGTCCACCTTATCGGAAGCCATCACCTTGCTCACCTGCTCGTAAATTCGATCCAGCGCAATTCCCTTGGGTGGATCGATCTCCACGCAAACCGTAAATTCTTGCTTCTGCAGCTTCTTCCAGAAATTGCTCTCGGGATCTTTCGCATGTACCGGCGTCGCCGATTGCGTTTTCGCCACCACGACCGAGGCATGCTGTGCTTCAACCGGCCGCAGCGATTTCACCGCTTCCGCCATCGCCCGGATGTGTGCAGGAGTAGTTCCGCAGCACCCACCCAGTATTCGGACTCCCGCTTCTGCCGCATCCCGCGCGAAGGAAGCAAAATATTCCGGGGATGATTTCGGGTAAACGACCCGGTCGCCTTCGCGCTTCGGGAAGCCCGTATTGGGCATTCCGCTTACCCGGATATCTCCCGCGTTCGACAGTTCCTGCAAAATCGGCAACAGCGATTGCGGCCCAAGTGTGCAATTCGCACCAATCACCTGAACATTCTTGTCCTTCAGCAGGCTTGCTGCCAGAAACGGCCGAACATCCCCGTAGGTAGTGCCTTCTTCCGAATAGGTAAGCTGCGCCACAATCGGCAACCCCGAAAACGATCGGATCGCGTCAATCGCCAGCATCAACTCCTCAATGTAGGAGAAAGTCTCCAGAATGAAGATATCCACGCCACGCTCTTCCAGCGCCAGCGCCTGTTCGTGGAATACCGACAGAATCTGTTCGGGTTCTGGATGCCGTGCCTGCACGCCAATTCCGAGCGGTCCGATCGATCCTGCAATGATCACTTCGCGTGCCGCGGATTCCCGCGCTTCTCGTGCAATCTTTACTCCGCGGCTGTTCAGCCGTTGTACCTCTTCACCCAATCCCAGCGGTTCTAGCTTGAACCGGTTTGCCCCGAACGTATTCGTCTCGATGATTTGCGCCCCTGCCTCGATATATGCCTGATGTACGCGAAACACCGCTTCTGGCTCCGTCATGTTCAGCTCGTCGAAGCAACGCACCGCTCCCACCGATTCATAGAGCAGCGATCCCATCGCTCCATCGGCAATCAGAATCGAATTCTTCAACCGCTCGTTAAAATCCTGTATTTTCACGAATCGTTTTCCTATCTTCTGCTGCCGCTGCGCGGGGGGCGACTAGCGTTTTTGTTCCATCAAGCTTGTCACGGTGCTCATCAAATCGTATTTCGTCAGGATCTCAAATTTCGATCCTTCCATTTCCACGAACACTGCCGGCTCGCCATGACTCAACATATGCGTTATGCGCTCCACCGGCGCATTCTTCAAAATCACCGGCATCGGCTTGCTCATCACTTCGCGCACGGTAAGCTTCTGCAATTCCTTCCCTTGTAACGCCAGCGTCAGGATCTGGTCCTCATACATTGTGCCGATCGGAGTATTCTCTTCAAACACCGGAATCTGTGAGATGTCCTGATCCTGCATGGTCTTCAGCGCGTGGAACACCGTTTGATAAGGGCGCACAATAATCAACTCGCGCACCTTGCCTGACTTTTTCTTTGCAGTCACAATTTGCTCGACCGTGATCGGCACATGTGATTCCGTGTATCCACGCTCCCGCATCCACTCTTCGTTGTACACCTTGCTCAAATACCGCATCCCGGTATCCGGCAGCAGCGCAACAAGGTAGGCCTCGGGCCCCAGTTCCTTGGCCAGTCGCAGCGTCGCCGATAGGCATCCGCCCCCCGATCCACCTGTGAACAAGCCTTCCATTTTGGCCAGCCGTCGCGCCACCACGAAGCATTCTTCATCATTCACCTGGATTACATCATCCAAGATCTGCATATCCATCGTAGTTGGAAAAAAATCTTCCCCGATTCCTTCCACCACATACGTTCGCGCCTTGGCGATTTTCCCCGTTTTGTGAAAATCGTAATAAAGCGATCCCTGTGGGTCGACTCCCACAATCTTCACCTTCGGGTTTTTTTCCTTCAGATATTTGCCAACGCCGCTGATGGTTCCGCCTGTCCCCATCCCGCAAACAAAATGGGTGATCTTCCCTTCCGAGTCTTCCCAGATTTCCGGGCCCGTCGTCTGGTAATGGGCATCCGGATTGCTTGGATTGTCGTACTGGTTCGGATAGTAGGAATTCGGTATTTCCCGTGCCAATTTCTTCGCTACGCTGTAGTAGCTGCGTGGATCTTCCGGCTCCACCGCCGTCGGGCAGACAATCACTTCCGCACCCAGTGCCTTCAGCAAATCCACTTTTTCTTTTGATTGTTTATCGGTGGTCGTAAAAACACATTTGTAGCCGCGCACTGCCGCTACCAGCGCCAGCCCCATCCCGGTATTCCCTGAAGTTCCTTCAATAATTGTGCCGCCAGGCTGGAGCAAGCCCTTTTTCTCGGCTTCATCGATCATCGTAATGCCGATACGGTCTTTTACCGATCCGCCCGGATTCAGCATCTCTGCCTTTATCCAGATTTGCGGTCTCAACTCCTTGCTCATCCGGCTCAACCGGATCAGCGGCGTGTGTCCAACAGCTTCAAGAATATTGTTGCAGCGCATTTTTTGGTCTCTTGGGCGATGCCAAACCTGGAACAGCCTATGGCATACTTGTCACCAGTTTAACATGCGGCCTAAAAACGCTATAAAACACCAGCTTTAGGGGACCTATATGCCACGACAGAATTTTGCCACCGGAACTCCCTGGGAACCCATCGTCGGCTATTCCCGAGCCGTTCGCATCGGAAATCACATCAGTATTTCCGGCACCACGGCTACCGGACCCGACGGCAAGATCATCGGCATCGGCGACGCCTACGCCCAGACCGTCCAGATCATTCGTAACCTCGAGTCCGCGCTTTCACGCGCCGGCGCCAGTCTGAAAGACGTTATCCGCACCCGCATCTTTGTGACCAACATTGGCGAGTGGGAAAAAATCGGTCGCGCTCACGGTGAATTCTTTAAAGACATTCGCCCCGCCACTTCCATGGTCGAAGTCAGCAAACTAATCTCCCCCGAAATCCTCCTAGAAATCGAAGCCGACGCCATCGTAGAAAACTGAACCGTAGCGGTGGCATGGAAGCCCTCGTTTTTTGTCGTTACCCTTTCGCATGAACGTGTGATCTCGAGCGAAGCAAGGGATGTAGTTTTCACATTCACCCAAAACAGGAAACGGCCCGCCTCTTCAGGCGGGCCATCTACATCGCTCTCCCCCAGTCTCTACCAGTGCGCGCGAATGCGGTACTTCAGCACCGACTCCCCATTCGCTTTTACCGGCACGGCAAACCGCGCTGCAAACGCCGCGGTCTTGTCATATTTAAAACTCGACGACAACATCTCCCAATCCCCTCCAATCGGCTCATTCACTTCCACCGTCACCGGAGTATCCTTGTGGTTCCGGATCTTAATCTCAAATTCCATCTCCCAGGTCCGGCTGCCCAGCGCTTTAAAGTCCGTCTGTTTGCGCTCGGAAACCACATCGAACGCATTTCCAATTTTCACGTTCAGGAATTCATCCTTCGGAGTGTGCTCGATGCGATCCTCGCCCACAAACAGCACGCCGCCCTTGGAATCCTTCTGGTAAACGCGCAAATTCCCCGCTGGCAGCGGTATCCCCAGTCCTGCCTTCTCTTCATTTTTGAATTTGTAATAGACCATCACCTGATCTTTGATCGGCGATCCCGGATTTTGGGCATTGTGGTAGTAGAAATTCTGCCCGTTCACAATGAACAGCTTTTCTACCGGCACGCCGCTTCCCGCTAGCAAGCTGATCTGCTTGGTCTCTTTATCCTCAACCGATGTCTTTCGTCCGAGCGAATACAAGTGATACTCGCTGAAGTTTTCCTGCTGGAATTGCGCGGCCGGAGCAGCCATCGCTTTCATCGACGCCCGATCCATGGCTTCATTTCTCCCATAGGCCTCCGGTATGCGATTCAAATCTCCGGCCACCAATTGCAGCTTCGCGTTGTGGAAAGCCGTACCCGAATTATTCACCACCGTCACCCATCCATCCAGGTCCGCGGTCTTATCGTCCCGTGCCACCGTCAACACGTAGTCCGAATTCCAGTTCAAATTCGTTGCCAGGTACGAGGCTTCAATCCTCTGTTTCGCCGCACCGGAATTTTCCAACGACATCAGCAGTGTTGGCCGGTCGTAGAGATTCGCCGGCACTCCCGGAAATCGATAGCTCTCCGCGTAAAGTCCAGTCACGATGTCATTCCCGATCTTCCACACCGGCCCATTATTGTTGGCCAGCAGTGTCGCCTTCACTTCCTCGCGCTTGGTAGTGCCATTCTCCAGGTACGACCGCACCAGCGTCACTTCCTTGCCCACATATTTGTTGAGCAGCTTCGCCGGTTCGAGCAGGTCGTACTCATAGTTCTGCTCAATCACCCCCACTTTTTCCGGCTCCGACAGCGAACGGAAATGTACCGTCGCGGGATTCACGGTCGCCGCGATATCCATAAACTTCAGCCGAAATTCACCATTGGGCATTTGCAGCTGCCGTACATCTCGCACCAGCGCAATGTTGGAGTTGTATACCGTGACCGCCAGTTCCGTCTGGTCATTGAGCGTAGTGCTCGAATCAGATTCCGCCCGCGCCGCGAGACGCTCCTGCGGGCTCGCTTTTCTTTCCGCCTGATAACCCGGCACGAAGGTCGCCGCTGCCGCCAATATGATGGCCGCCGCTGCACCCGCCCAACGCAATCCCTTGTTCTTTACCGCTGCCGAAGCCTTCATGGAACCACCTCACCTTGAATTTGCCTTCGGAATTAGAACGGCGCCAGGGATTTTTCTTGCAGTGGAGTTTATTCGTTAGCTGCGGGCGTCCAGGTGACACCGCCATCCGCGGTTTCAAAGCTCCGGGTATTCGACAAGTTCCAGATGCTGGCATGCTTTGCAGTTACCGCGTGCACTCCGCCCAGATCTTCCTGCAGCGGCGAATTTATCTGATTCCAATGCCTGCCGCCATCGACCGTCACCAATATTGTTCCCACCTTACCCACAATCCAGCAGACATTGTCCGACGGTGCTGATCCGTTCCTCAACTCGCTCAATACTCCGCTCGTCTGCAATTTCCACGATTTCCCACCATCCTCGGTCGCTTCAATCACTCCAGTTGCTCCCAAGCGCCACGCGTGTTCTCCATCCGGCGCAAGGATCATCCGTGGGTCTGTCGCAGCGATTTTTCGCAACGCGCTGACACGCGCCGAATACTGCATGGACTGCACGGCGGGCTTCTCTTCCAGATTCATCACAGCCTCTGTTGTCGCTGCCGCCGCCTTTACCTTGTCCGCTTCCGCCGCACTTTCTTTCTTGCTTCCCGATGCTCCCGCGGCCGCTAACCCACCTGCAACTCTAGCAACCGGCGCTGGAGCATTCTTGGCTGCAGCACTCTGGTCCCGGGAGACGCCAAGTTCCGCGCGAAGCTGTGCCTGTGCTCGCGCAACTTCGGGCGAGGCAGGTTTTAGTTCCATACCTCCCGAACTAGCTTCGTCCCCCTGGGTCAGCTTATCGAGATCTTTTGCGCCGGCGGTAGTTCCCGAATCCTGACTCGGAGCTGGACTACTCGCCGCCGGCGCTGCCCTTCTACCCGGTCTGGCAGTTTTTTCTGCAGGCGCCGGAGCGTCCTGCCTAGTTTCGGCCGGTGCTTCTCGGTTGAGCGTTTGCGGAACTGCTTTCTGGTTCTCCATTGGCGCCGCGACTTCGCGATTTTGTGCCACTTCAACCTTGGTCGTTTGCGGCGCATTCTTATCGGTTTCCCGCAGCGCCACAAATACCAGCAATCCCGCCGCAAGCGCCCCTACTGGTGCCATCCACTTCCAGGAACTCCGCCCCAGAGCCTTTTTCGATTCCGGCAGCTTGGTCACAGACACTATCGGCACCTCGGGCAAGGATTCCTCCGCTTGCCCGAATGTCTCTTCCCGCAGCAGGGCGGAAAGCCTTCGCCTATTTGCGGCTTCGCCGAGCAACGCCGCATCTCTTGTGGAATCGCGATCTTCCGAACCGTGCGCCGCAATCGTATTTGTTTCCTCCACCAGGGCCAATGTCTCCTGGCACCGCACGCATCCCCCAATGTGCTCCTTCCAGTTCGCCAATTCTTCCAGCGATAGCGTCTGTTCGTGATAAGCCGCCAGCGTTTCCGCATCCGGGCACGCCGCATCCGGCGACGCGCCGCGCAGGTGCCGCTCTAGCGCCCGCTCAAATTGCCGCTCGCGTTCCTCAGACGGCATGGCTTGCTCCCTTCTTAGAACGTCCGCATCCTCTTTTCTTGCACCCGCTCACGACGTTCCCTTTCCTTCCTCTCCTGCTTTTCCTTTATCTTTTTCGGGAAACATTTTCCGGAAATCAATCGGGGCCTCTTCCGCTGCATACTGCATGCACAGTTCCGTTTCCGCTTCACTCAACGATTGACTGCACCGCAGATGATCTTCCACCGCTAGGCGCAGTTCTCGTCGTATCCGTTCCAGATGTCGCGAAACGCTGGACTCGTGTTCTCCCATGTTTCGCCCAATTTCCGCCAGCGTCCGTTGTCTTGCGTAATAAAGCTCCAGACGCATGCGGTCTTCCTTCCTGAGCGAAGCCAGGCAATTTCCCAGTGCCGTTACGAACAGCCCGACGTACCGCTCTCTGTGCGGATCAAGATTCGGCTTTACCGAGTGCTTATTCTCTCTGATCGCCGACTTCTGCTCCCCGTCTTCCGCATCCAGACTTTCCCATTTTCGACTCTCTCGGAGTCGATCGATATGTCGCTGTGCCAGTATGGTTCGCAGCCAGGTCTTCAGCGAACTCCGCCCGTGAAAATACCGAAACAACGAATACTCGCCGCGTTTTCCGTCCGCCAACCCGTACAACTCCGCGAACAGTGAATCCGCCAGCTCTCTGGCATCCGTTCCCGCTCTGCTGTGCTTGGTGATTACTCCGGCGGACGCCCTCAAATATCCGCGGTATTCTGCAACAAAATATTCCCAGGCCACCTCCGATCCCGCCATGCAAGCGCAGACCAGTGCTAGGTCCTCGACATACAAGGATTGCAGGTATTCTTCGACCCGTTCCGGCGTACATCCCCCGTCCACAAAGCGTTTTCGCACGCTCCGTTCGAGACCGCCCGTGAATTGTGCGACCGCTAGTCCCCATTCCGAAGCCCTCGATTGCACGTACAGAGCGCCCACCAATTTCCCTGCTTGGGCGAGCAAGGTGCCTGGGTCCTCGGCCGGATTTTCGCTGGGCGAACGGGGCATTCTATTCCTGTCCCCTACACTAAACTCTCTATTTCCATCACGATGACATTAACCTACCTTGGACCAACGCTTCCCTATCTCTGTGCATCCTACAGGGTACCTTACGGGAGTCAACCGTGGCGAAATGAACTGATACCGTTACCCCGTAATGCGGTATCCTATATGTCTGTTGCGCCAACCCGTCCCGCAACGAAATTCGCCTCGGCGGGTTCATTCCCGTAAACGTAGGCGTGTGAGGGTGCACTCGCTAAGACATTAGCGATTACGCGACGTTAGTACGAAAGTCCTATTCGGGCACTTTCTCCCCCCAAGTACTCTCGTACTGGGAATTCACACGTCCTATCGCACGAAAACAGCTCGATTCTCTGGGATCGAGCTGAGGATGAATATTCTGCCAGAGGCGGTAAAGCGGATGACCACTATGATCGCAGATCCACCATCGAGCACTTCGCTTGGCGTAGGTTTCGACCCGCGTCGCAGCCGCTCTAACCCGGATGCCTGGAAACAGCACATGGGCACTAGATCCGTCCCTGCGCGCCTGGCCTTGCTTCCTGAAGCGAAGCCACGCTGGAACTGGCTCGGCATCAGTGCTCTGGTCCAGTTCACCTTGCTTGCCGCCATCATCATAATTCCGCTCCTCTACCCGGATCAGATGAAGACCGGCTTGAAGTTCATCAACATCTCCATGACAACTCCCGTTACCGAAATTCCGACGGCGCCTCCCCCGCCACCTCCGCCCAAGGTTAAGGCCGTTGCCCCCAAGGTTGAGGTCAAGCCCGAAGTTGTGGAACCTGTAAAGCTCAATCCGCAGCAGCCACACATTTTCTCAAACCTCGCTCCTAAAGTCGTTCAGCCGAAGGTTGAAAAAGTCGAAGTCAAAGTCCCTGATATGACTCCGGTCTTCGAACAAGCCAAGATCGACGTTAAGGACAACGGCCCCAAGCGTCCCAAAGACGACGTGAAGGTAGGGCTGATCGGTTCCGGTAGCGCCGCTCCGGCCACCGTGAATGCACCGGTATCCAAGGTTCAGACCGGCGGCTTCGGCGATCCCAATGGCATGCCTGGCAAGGGCGATCCGAACCACGCCACCAACGTCAATCGTCTCGGCTCCCCCGCTCTTCCTGGCGGCGAAGGCTATGGAAACGGCACCGGAGGCAAAGAAGGCATTCGCGGCACCGTGGCCAGCACTGGATTCGGCAATGGCACTGCTACTCCTCCCGCGGGAGGCAGCGGCAAAAAGGGTACCGTGGTGGCCAGCGGTTTTGGGGAAGTGGCCACGGCCGAACCGGTCAAGAAAAAGAACCAAGCCGGTGGACCTGCCGATACCCCTGTGCAACTCTTGGACAAGCCCAAACCGGAGTACACCGCCGAAGGGCGGAGTCTCAAGGTTGAAGGCGATGTTGTGATCGACCTGGTTTTCCTTGCAAACGGAACTGTGCAAATCAATCGTGTCGTCAGCGGCCTAGGCCATGGTCTTGACGAATCGGCAACGCGCGCTGCGCAAAGTATTCGTTTCAAGCCGGCACTTCGTCAAAGCGAGCCGGTCGACTTTCCGGCCCGCGTCCGTATCGAATTCCGGCTGGCTTACTGAGGGAGAATGAACATGCGAAAGCTGTATAAACACATCCTGACTCTGGCGCTAACCGCAACCGTCAGTGCAGCGGCCCTGGCAGCACCCACGCCCGCACCTACTCCGGCGCCGGACCAGCCACGGACCCCGGATCAGGTCATCGACCGTTTTATTAGCAATGAACAGCGGCTCTATGGCCAGATGCACAACTACACGCCGCTCGTTGAAACCTATATCCAGAACTTGAAGCCAGACAAGGATCTCGGACAAATTCCGGCTGGTGACAAATACTTCCTTGGCCGCGCCAATTTCAGCAAGGGTGTCAGCCTGGTCCCGCTGACCGACACCGGCAGCAAGGGTAGGAAGGTTGTGGGTTCGATCGGGAACTTCTTCAGCTTTGCCATGCAGTTCCTTCCCGACGGTTTCCTGCAGATGATCTTTATCGATACAAACGGTTTTGACCGCCAGCACTACAAGTTTGATTACGTTCGCCGCGAATTCCTCGGCGAGGTGCGCTGCCTAGTTTTCGACGTGACTCCGGCCGGAAAAGACAACAAGGGCCGTTTCCTTGGACGCATCTGGGTTGAAGATCAGGATTTCCAGATTGTTCGCTTCAACGGCTCCTACAGCGGTAACGGTCATTCCAGCTGGTATTTCCACTTTGATAGCTGGCGCACCAACGTGCAGCCGGGCCTGTGGATGCCTGCCTTTGTCTATAGCGAGGAAAAGGATCTGCATTACGCCATTTCCAAGAAACTGGACTTCAAGGCCCAGACTCGTCTCTGGGGCTACAATCTCGGTTCCAGCGGCAAGGAACAAGAACTCAGCAAGATCCTTGTTGAGACCCCTGTCAATGACGACACCAAGACCAACAACGATCTCTCTCCCATCCAGGCTCAGCGTTCCTGGGATCGTCAGGCGGAAGACAACATCACCGATCGCTTTGAGCGCATCGGACTGATGGCTCCCAAGGGTGACGTCGACAAAGTTCTTGAGACCGTCGTCAACAACCTGGAAGTCACCAACAACATCGACGTTGATCCTGAAGTTCGTTGCCGCGTCCTGATGACTTCCACTCTCGAGTCCTTTACCGTCGGCCACACCATCGTTCTCAGCCGCGGCCTCATCGATGTGCTCCCCGATGAAGCCAGCTTGGCCACCATGATTGCCCATGAGCTCAGCCACGTCGTTCTCGGCCATCGGATCGATTCTCAGTACGCTTTCTTCGACCAATTGATGGTCGAAGACAAGGACACCTTCCGCCATTTCGGTTTTGCTCGCACTCCGGAGGAAGAACATCAGGCCAATGAAAAAGCGATCCAGCTTCTCAACAATTCTCCTTACAAGAATCAACTGGCAAACGCTGGCCTCTTCCTGCAGGCCCTCGACGCACGCCAGAAAGAAATTCCGAACCTTATCAGCGGACACCTCGGCAACCGCGTTCCCCAGATTAACGATCTGAAGTCCACGATGGCCATGGATCCCAAATCAAATCCGCAAAAGATCGCCGCGTTGCCTCTCGGCGGCCGCGTCAAGATCGATCCTTGGAACGACTACCTCAGCATGATCAAGAGCAAGCCCGTTGGTACAGTCGCGGAACGCGAAAAGATGCCATTTGAGGTCACCCCCTTCATGCCTTACCTGATGCGATACGGTGCGGATACTGGCAAGCCAGTGGCCGCCAGTGCCGCCGCACCTCAGGACGCGAAGCCGGGCGAACCACCCGACCCGACCAAACCATAACCCTCATCCATTTCATGGGGAAGACGCCCCTGCTCTCTCGGGGGCTTTTTCTTTTTCCTACCTAATTTCAATCATCCGACCGGCAGCTTGGCATCGAGCCGCAGAGCTGACTTTCTTGCCAGAACGTTTGCTTGTTCCCATTTTCCGCTAGCGGCCATCTTCAGGTGGCCGCCGCGAGACGCCGTCTTTCTCCCGCGACGGTCTTCCTATGCGAACGAGCTCAGAATCGAAACTCCACCCGCCATTACGATCCTCCGGCCAACGCCTTCATAAACCGGTAACTGAACTCCACCCCATCATAGAAATCCTCTACCCCAATTCGCTCGTCCTTCCCATGCGCACGATGGTCTTCCATGTCAAAAAACATGCAGGCGATCCCATACGTCGGCATTCCCGCGATCCGCAAGTATTTCCCATCCGTCGCTCCCGTCGACATCGACGGCACGACCGGAAGCCCCGGCCACATCGTCGCCAGCGTCTTCTCAAGCGCCGTCGTTACCTCCGGGATCAATGGCGACGGCGGCACCGCCACGATCGGAATCAACTTACCATCCGAAGTTTTCTCCGGAACCACGGTGACCTTTAGCCTAGTATCCCCCGCCACCCGTTCTAGCGTCTTGCGCACCTCTTCCGGTTCGTCTCCCGGAAATATCCTGCAATTCACGTTTGCTCGCGCCTTCTGCGGCAAAGCATTCGGCGCATGCCCGCCGGAAAGCATGGTAGCCACGCATGTCGTATGCAACAGCGAGTTGTAGTAGGGAATCGCGGATAGTCGTTTGAGGGCAGATGCATCTGGCGGTTGCTTGGCCACGTCGCGCAAATCTTCCGCCAAGGTGCCGGAGGTCAAGGTAGCCGCGTGGGCAAAATAATTCCGCGTTATTTCGCTGTTCTTCACGGGAAAGGAAAATGACTGGACGCGGAGCAGTGCCGCGCTGAGCTCGTAAATGGCATTTTCCGCGCCCGGCACCGAGCTGTGCCCGCCGGGATTGAAAGTCTCAAACTGGAAGTCGGCGTAGACTTTTTCGCTTGCCTGCAAGCCCGCCAGCACCCGCTTCCCTTTCAGCCTCTCAAATTCCCCGCCATCGAGATTAATGCAGAATTCCGCATCGATCCAATCCTTGTGCACCTTCAACAGCCAGTCGATGCCGTTGTAATCTCCACCCTCTTCATCCGCCGTCAACGCCAGAATCAAATCGCGGTCCGGCACAAATCCTTCGCGCTTCAACCGAAGGAAAGTCATCACCAGCAGGGCATCGCCTTCCTTCATATCCTGCGTGCCGCGCCCGTAAAAATAGCCGTCCTTCTCCACAAATTGAAACGGATCCGTTGTCCAGTCTTCCCTTTTTGCTTCCACCACATCCAAATGCCCGATAAACAGGATCGGCTTCTTCTTCCCCGATCCGCGGAAACGCGCCACCATATTTTTCTTCCGACTGTTCGGTCCAGCCACAAGCAAGTCCTGCTCGGCAAATCCCGCGGTGCGCAGCCGGTTGGCCATCGCCTCCGATGCCGCCGTCACGCTGCCCACCGAATCCGTGGAATTGATCTCGATGAGTTCCTTGAAAATTGCGCGCGCTTCCTGATTCACCGCCTCGCGATTCTGCGCAGACGCACAGCTAGTAAACACCAGCAATCCTATCAGCACCACCAACCAACGCCTGTTAGCGTACATTCAGTTCTCCTCGGAACGTCACAGCCTATTCGCAGCACGTCCGTACGTCAAATCCTGTTTGGTTCGATTTCGCTTTCTTCGGGGGGTGCAGCGTCCGAGCTGTCCAGCTACCCGCACAATCGCTCCCCAAACTCCCGTTGCCTTGCTGTGTTCGCTTCCGTTGCTTACACTGATTGGGTTTTTCAGGGGAGGTACAACATGGATGTTTCCAAGCGCCGTCTGTTCCCATATGCAGCAGCGGCAGCACTTTTTGTAAGCGGGATTCTGACCGGCTCCATTGCCACGACAAGGGTTAGTGCAGTCAACAAATTTGGACAGCCGAAAACAGTGGTCCATGTGGTGGCCTACAAATTCAAGGACACGACTTCGCTGAACGACCAGCAGCAGGCCATCGCGGGGATCAGAGACATGGCGGCGAAGATCCCCGGCATAAAAAATATCTGGTTGAAAACCGAACGGAATCAGATCCGCGATTTCAGCGGCGTTTACATAATTGAATTTACGAGCGCGGAAACCGCGGCGGATTATGCCGAAAGCCCGCTACACGATACGTGGCGGAAGAAGTGGGAACAATTGCGCGAGAACAGCCTATCCTTCCAGGTTTCCAACTAAGTGTCGAGCGCCCGGCTAGGCGTGCGCGCGTGATGCCGAATTTTCGCCGCAAGAATGAATCCATCAGCGTGTCTGGCAATATACGCCGTCCAAAGGAAACCCATAGGGCCAGCGGTGTTACCGGATACCTGGCCTTCGGATGCGGGGTTTCGATAGCCTCTTGAATGACCCGCGCACAATCTTCGGGAGTAGTCCTCGAACCGCCTCGGCCCTTGTTCGCGCCTTCCGACGCACCGGAATAAACTCTTCTGTAGGGCCCGCTCGAAGCGGCTTCCACGTACGGCTGCGACAGATCCTTCGCGGTTTGCTGGAAATTTGTAACGATGTAGCCTGGCTCGATCAGAATCACCTCCACGCCGAATGGATACATTTCCAGTCGCAATGCGTTCGACAATCCTTCCAGGGCGTGCTTGCTGCTGCTGTACGCTCCGTAGGTTGGCGGTGAAACAAGTCCCGCGACACTGCTCATCATCAAAATTCGTCCGCTTTTTCTTTCTCGCATGTGTGGCAGCACCGCTTGTGTCACCCGCAACACCCCAAACAGATTCGTCTCAAATTGCTGGCGCAAATCCTCCAGGCGCAGGTCTTCCACCACCGCCATGTAACCGATTCCCGCATTATTAATCAGCACATCGATGGCACCGGCTTTGCCCAAAATGCTCTCCACCGCGTTATGCACCGAGCGGTCATCACAAACATCCAGCGCCACGGTTTCCAGTGTCAGCTTTTTCCCCTCGGCCAGACGATCCAGTTCATGCCGCTTTTGTTCCGAACGGCCTGCCGCAAAGACGCGATACCCGTGTTCCGCCAATCGGACTGCCGCGGCGTGTCCTAATCCAACGGTGCCGCCGGTAATCAACACAACTTTTTGAGAACTGCTCATCGTTCCCCCACAAACGCGCGATTCTATCTGCGAACCATAGGCCTAAACAACTTCGACGAGCAAGCAGGCCGGGCAAAAAATATCCCGCCCTGTCACTTCGGCACCATCCACGGAAACCAGTACGCCTGCGCATACGCCACCACGCTCAGCAACCCCGCCAGCAGGATGCTGTGCAGGAAGGTTGCCCGAAGGATTTTGCCTTCTTCCCCAATCAATCCCACCGTTGTGACGCCAACCGCAATGTTTTGCGGAGAAATCATTTTGCCCGTAACCGCGCCGGTCGAATTCGTCGCGGCCAGGAGAATGGGGCTCAGATTCAACTGATGTGCTGCGGCTACCTGCAGATTTCCAAACAGCAGATTACTGGCGGTATCGCTACCACTCAGGAAACACGCCACCCAACCCAGATAGCTGCTGACCAGCGGGAATGCCGGGCCAATGCGCGCCGCGGCAGCCCCCAGTGTGTATGCCATTCCGGAATAGTTGTAGAGGTACGCCAAGCCGACGATCACCATTACCGTCAAGCCCGGGAGCCGCAATTGTTTGAATGACTTTTTGCCGGCGGTAAAAAAAACATTTAGCGGCACCTTGAAATAAATCGCGGTGATGATCGTGGCTACCAATACTGCCGTGCCTGGACCCATCGGCTGAAATGTATAGAGCGCGGCATAAGATTTTTCATACAAGGTGATGAGCACGCCATTGTGCAGGCTGGGAATGGGAATGAGGAACTGGCCCACCGGCAATATTTTGAAGTACGACCACAAAATCATGACCACGGAGAGAATCACCCAGGGAATCCAGGCCGCAAAGGATTGCTGCAGCGTGAGCGAGGAAGGAGCTTTCTGCTGCGATACCGCATCCGCCCCGGAGAGACCCCGGTAGCGAAGAAATGTGACCGTTGCTGCAATCGAGGAGCTGGAAGCGATAATGTCTGTCGCGTAAGGTCCCCACAAATTGGAAACCAGGAATTGCGCCAGTGCGAAGGTGACACCGGCAACGAGTGCTGCAGGCCACGCCCGCCGTAATCCTTTGCCTCTGGCAACCACCCACACCAGGTAGGCCGGCAGAATCAAAGAGAGAAACGGAACCTGTCTGCCAACCATGGACGAAAGTTTTCCGAGATCGAGTCCCGTCACTCCGGCAAGCGCTACTACCGGAATACCTAAGGCGCCAAACGCGACAGGCGCTGTGTTGGCAATGAGCGACACGATAACAGCCAAGCGCGCCTGCATGCCCATTCCAACCAGCAAGCATGCGGTCAGCGCTACAGGCGCTCCGAATCCCGCACAACCTTCGAGCAACGCACCGAAACAAAATGCCACCAGAATCGCTTGAATGCACGGATCGCCGGAAGCGTGTTCCGCCATCCAGCGTTGCAGCAGGTCAAACTTTCCCGTGTCCTGGGTCAGGTTGTAGAGCCACAACGCCCCCAACACGATCCAGAGAATCGGCCACAGCGCATAAATAAAACCGTAGGCTGAACTCCACAGGACCAGCGTGAGGGGCATGTGCCAGACGAGCATTGCCAGCAGTGCCGCGGCGCACAAACCGCAAACCGAGGAGAATAGCCCGCTTCTGCGAAGGCCTCCCATCAAGACCAGCAGCAGAATCAGCGGGAGCACGGCGACAAGAGCCGAAAGGGGGATGGAATGGAGCGGGTCCAGCGGCTGCGGCCAGATTGCGGCGAAAGGAAAAATCACTGCGCGTGGTCCGTTTCTCGGGACGCGGCGCGCCCATCCGTGCGGGGTTTTCCGCTGTCGGCAGGTTTCACGTCATTTGGCTGAATGGTTACCGGGCGTTTGGGACGTTCGTCGACATAGAGCTGGAAAATATCGGGACGCGAATAATGGCCGACGACATCGAGATCATATTTGCCGTGAATAATTTGCGCGCGATCGATTTCCGCAATCAGAATAGCTTCTTCCTCAAAATTGGGACCGGCAAGAAAATTGCCGAACGGATTGACGATGCAGCTACCTCCGCGGGTGATCACTGCCTTGGGATCCTTTCCAAATGCAGCCTCGTAATCCGCGGGAAAATCGCGACGTCGATTAAATTGATTGCAGGAAAGTACGAAGCAGCGACCTTCGACGGCAATGTGCCGCACTGTGGCGAGCCAAGAATCGCGTGAATCGGCGGTGGGTGCACAATAGATCTCTATGCCCTTTGCATACATTGCCGCCCGCAGCAGGGGAAGGTAATTTTCCCAGCAGATCACGGCGCCGAGTTTTCCAAGCGGGGTGTCGAATACGGGAAGCGTGGAACCATCGCCAAATCCCCACACCAGCCGCTCGGACGCCGTGGGCATCACTTTGCGGTGTTTGCCGAGATAGCTGCCGTCGGGAGCAAAAAAAAGTACGCAACAGTGCAGCGTGCCGCCTTCGCGCTCGACAACACCGACGACCAGATAAATATTGTTTTCGCGTGCACTACGGCCTAGATCCTCTACTGCGGGACCAGGTACATCCACGCTGCTTTCCCAGTAGCGGCGGAAATCCTCGCGCCCTTTGTCCGTGCGCGAACCGACTACTGCGCCGAAATCAAGTCCACGCGGATAGCCGGAGACGAATGCTTCGGGAAAAACCACCAGTTGTGCGCCCTGTCGCGCTGCGTCACGCGCGAGTGCGTGCACCTTTTTCAGGGTCATTTCGCGATTGAAGGTGACCGAAGCGGCTTGCACGACCGCGACTTTGACGAGCTCCGTGCGTGCCTTCGCGGCTAGGGATTTGGGCTTTGTGCGTTTCATGGCTGGCGGCGTCAGCGCTGATTTCGTGCGGGCACTATACACCAAATGGAGCTACTCGCGCGCCCCGCAAAGTGGTGGGGGAATCGCTTCTCATGGCGTGAGCGGTTTGCGGTCTGGTTCCATCCAGTGCGCCCGTGCGGGATCGCTTTTGAGCAGGCCCGTGGAGTAAAACTGGTCGAGCAAATCTTTGTCGAGCAGTTCGGGGTGACGCGAGATCCATTCTGCAAATGGTCGCTCGACAGAATCTTTTTCAACTGCGGCGGCAACCAGCCGCACCCAGGCTACGGTAGCAGTGTGAAGAAATTTGTTGGGCGCTCCGGCATGAACTGCCAGCCTGTGAATACCCTCGAGCAAACGCTGCTCGGCCGACGCTGCACCAACTTGTCGTACGTAGATCCAGGCGAGGCGGATGTGATCGACGTGATGGAAACCGGCCGGGGACAAGCGCAACGATTCAAATTGTTCGCACAGTTCGTCGTCGCTCAAGCGACGGCAACCTGCCTTTGCGTCCATCCCGCCTCCGCTTGCTCCGCTATCTAACGGTAGCACTGCTTTGCTTCTGCGATTGGGGCGAGGCACCCCACCCCAGAGACAGACGGAAAAGAAAAAAAGGCCCTGAGCTTCAGATCAGGGCCTTTTGGATTATATCCCGGCGACGACCTACGTTCCCACACAGTTGCCCGTGCAGTATCATCGGCCCGGCGAGGCTTAACTTCCGTGTTCGGGATGGGAACGGGTGTGACCCTCGCGGTATGATCACCG
>CAVUHB010000018.1:0-13458 GCA_963741165.1 Candidatus Acidiferrales bacterium
GCCCACCAGCAACAATGTCTGGTCGTCAGATTGTCTGCTTCACCTACCGCTTAGTCCCCGCTCTTTGAGGAATTTTGGGGGGTCGGAGGTTCAGCTCCGACATTGCCACCCTTCTCAAGTTGGGCTTTAGCCCTCGAGGGAGGCATAGACGAAACGACACTTCATCTTGCTAGGCCGGCTGCAGCACACTCACGCTGTACGCGTCGAGGCTCACGCTGCCAGATTGCGCCGTCCCGCTGATCACATCCTTATAGCTTCCTTCCATCTTCACTGTCTGCGCCGTTGCCGTGTGGTTCAGCAGATAGATCCACTTCCGCCGGCCTTCGCCCCGTGTGGTCACTTCCACACCCCGCGGCGCCTCGATCGGAACTTTCACTCCATTTGCCGCCGTCAGCGTCAGCAGCACGCGCGCCAGGTCCGCCGGCTCCAGATGCGCTCCGACGTAAATCGCTTTGCCCTTGCCGAAGCTATGCGTGGTAATCGCCGCTTTTCCCGCGTAAGCACCATCCGTGTAGGTCGCCAACACTTCCGCCTGCTTCGGCTCCAGAATATCGGCCCAGATGTGGCACTCCGCATCCTTTCCCGCCAGCATCCCCGTGAATTTCACGCCTTGCTTGTCAGAATAAACCGGTTGGTAGTCGATCAACTCCACGCCCATCACGTCGCGCAACAATCCTGGCAGTGGCGTATCCACCATCCGGCTGTGCTCGTCCTTCGCCCCCAGCCGGAATCCCGCAACAAACGTGCCTCCGTTCTGCACATACTCGCGAATCCGCTCCGCCTGCTTCGCGGAAACAATATACATCGCCGGAGCGAACACGATTTTGTACGCGGACAAATTCTGCGTCGCATTCACCAGGTCCACGCCCCCATGCGAAGCCGCAATCGATCCGTACCACGTCACGATCTCGCTGAAGTATTTCACTTTCGGCTGTCCCGGCTGGATGGTAAACGCCCAGCCGCTAGCTGGATCGAAGCACAGCCCCAGCTCCGCCGCATATTTTGCGTTCAGTGCTTCCTCTCCCAATGACTTCAGCTCCCCCATGGTTCGCTTGATTTCTTCATAGCCCGGACTCGGCGAACGGTCGTGCCGCAGTATTCCGTGCCAGTATTCCTCGGCACCGAAATTTGTCGTGTCCCAACGAAAATAATTAATCCCCATCGCTCCGTGTGCCACGGCTTGATACGACCACAATCGCAACTGTCCTGGCTCCGGTTGCGGCGAGAAGAACGGTTGCCCCGCTTTTCCACTCTGCTCTTCCATGACCAGGAACGGTTTGCCGTCCTTTACGCTGCGCATGAAGTCGTGACCGAGCGAAATAATCGGTGTCATCATTTCAGGGGCCAGACTCATCCCCGAATCCGGGCTGTTGAAAACCACCGAGAAGAATCCGGGATAGTTGTCGTTTGACGCAAAGTCCAGATTGCGGAACAGGTCTCGCATGTCAATCGTGTCCACCAGTCCCACATTGTTTGTCGTTACAAAATGGCTTGGACACGCCTTGCGCAGCAATACCAACTGCTCTTCCATGAACGATACGTTTGCATAGCTCTGGTACCGGTCATAATCCAGCGCTAATCCTGGATTCGGCCACGATCCTGATGGCAACGGAACCGGGATCTGCGAAAAGTCTGTGTAGGTCTGGCTCCAGAACGCCGTGCCCCACGCCTCATTGATCGCATCGAGCGTCTTATATTTTTCCTTCAGCCACTCCTGAAATCCCGCACGGCAAGCCTTGCAATAGCATCGCCCGAAATCTCCCAGCGTAAATTCGTTGTCGATCTGCCAGCCAATCACACCCGGCGTCGACGCATAGGCCTTCGCCATCTCCGTCGCTATCGTCAGCGACAATTTCCTGTACGTCTTATTTGTCGGACACGTGAACCGCCGCGCCCCAGTCGCCAGTGTCATCCCCTTGTCGTTCACCAGCATCACTTCCGGATATTTTGCCGTTAACCAAGGTGGAGGCGCCGCCGACGGCGTACCTAAAATCACAGCGATGTTGTGCGCTGTCAGAATTTTGACCGCGCGATTCAGCCATGCAAAATCGAATTTTCCTTCAGATGGCTCCATCAACGCCCATGCGAATTCCGCAATCCGCACGTTGGTAATCCCGAACGCTGCCATCATCGCCGCGTCCTGCTCCCACAATTTCTCCGGCGTCTGATCTGGATAATAGTCGGTGCCGAATAGCAGCGGTATTTTCCCCGCCGCATCGCTTTCCGCGTGTGTCCGCGCCACAGCAATCCGCTCTTGCAGCGCGGTCAACCCCGCAACCGTAACCCCAGTAGTCCAGATAAAATTTCGCCGGTTCATCATGTTCTTTCCTCTGGCAGAATTTATACCTTACTCACCCGACTTACGCGAGTGCCTATCCACGGAGTGGCGGCCGTCACCCTTCTCGCTGCGCGCCATCACCTCCTCGCGCCCTACCGAGGTCTATACTGTGCTTGTTTCTACCATCAATCGGTTCTCACATTTTGGGCGTCGCCTTCCTTGCAAGGAGGTAGTTTTATGCTCTCCGCGCGACTTATTCAATTGATCCAAACTCACGCCGAAGCACTGACTCAAGAAACCGTCGACGATGTACTCACCAACGAGCACACCCGCTCCTACGGCCAATTCTCCCAGGCGGAGCTACATCCGCGTGTACTCAAGCTCTTCGCTCATCTCGGAACGTGGATTGGCAATCCCAACGAAGGCCCGGTTCGCCAGGAGTATGAAGAACTAGGTCGCGTCGGACAGCGACGGGGAATTCCTCTCAGCGAAATTATCTTCACGCAGATGATCATCAAAAAACATCTGCGCCGTTACATTCGCGACCACGGTCTGATCGCTTTTTCCGGCGATCGCATCGCTCCCAACGAGATGATTCCCTTCGAACTCTACGGTATTCAGGAACTCAACTACCTAGTCGGCGATTTCTTCGATCGCGCTCTCTACTACCTGACTCGCGGCTACGAAGCGCAATCCAGCGTCAGACACAAGGCTGTCTAGCCCTCCCGTTTACTCCTGCTCTTGCCGTTCCTCGGGGGTCGGACATTCATGTCCGACTTTCAATGCGTCTTCAAATCGGGCTTCAGCCCCTGAGAAATCCGCCCGTTCTGAAATCTCTCCGCACACCCTTTTCGCCTGTCCCACCCAGCACCTTCCCCGGTCGTTGTCCCGGCCATAGAGCCACGTATGTTGTGGAGGGATCGTGGCAAGTATTCCGCTTCCCCGCAATCAACCATTCAAGATTGCTTCCTGCCATTGTTGTTCTTTTACCACACTGCGGATTGGGACAGCGGCCACTCGGACACAGCGGGTCTATCCTCGCTGTGTGCGGTGTCCGTGTTTTGCGTCGAGCGACATCACAAGGGAGAATCAAAAGAAGACATTGCTAGTTACGGGTGCGTTCTTGCCAGCGCTATCTGTGGCCGGTTTCACCATGAGTCCAACGCCGGCTGCAACGCAAGGACCAGCGGGACCGCAAGGACAGTCTGCGCAGACTGGCCAGACCGGTCAAACTGGTCAGACGGGTGACCCGGGACAGACAGGACAGCAGGGAACGACAGGGCAGGCTGGAGATCAGGGTCAGACGGGGGATGCTGGCCGCCAGGGTCGAGAAGGTAAGGAAGCACCATGCCCAGCAGGAGAGCATCGCCATACAAACCCCGATACTGGAAAAGTGAGTTGTGTTAAGGACTACTGTTCTTCGGTTAAACCCAAATTGCGAAAACAACTTCGGCAACGATCACGCGCCAATCGAGTGGCGAAGGATTGTTGTGCTCCGCGGGTAGTACAAGCACCGTGCAATTTTCCCAGAGTGGCCCACCCGCCAGGGCAGGCCACCACGCACCGCCGCCAAGTTGTCATCGCGACCGTAGAGCCGCGTATTTCGCGGCGCACAGTGGAGGGATCGTGGCAGAGTCTCCACTTCATCGTGATCAATGTGTGCGACACGAACTGCCGCAATGATCTCATCCTGAGCGAGCGCCCAGCGTTCTTCAGTTGGGTCGCAGACAAAGCATCGTGGCACCTTTCCTACTTCACCTCGATCATCGCGTGTAGCCCGCGCGGAGTTTTGGGTCTTCCCGAAATCGTGCCGCAATCCGTTCACGCCAAGCCACCAAAGATGTGGCCCTCTCGTCAGGATGACACCTCTCCATCCGCAATCGTCCCTTTGTCTATTCGTCTCTCTGCTCTGTTAGGGGGGGCGGACATTCATGTCCGGCATTCCTCGACTGCCTCGCTTTAGCCCTGGAAGATGAAGAGGCGGGAGGCACACCCACCGTGCGATTCTCCAGGGCGGCGTAGCATTTGCATGTTTGGCTTATGTAATAGGTGGGCTTAGCGTCAACCTCTTTTCATTTTTTCTTCCCCTAAACAACGAATCACTTGCAATTCGGAGGTGCAGTAGTTTTTCAGGTGCCGCACCTTTCGGTTTTAAGGGTGCGGGTTTAGAGTTAGCGCCACCGGGCTAACCAAGATTCGCGCGTCACACCACACCACGCTGCGACTTCCACCCCAACCCTGTTTACCCATTCGCGTTATTTGCATTCGAATAAGAATACTATATTGGCAATATAATCTATGGATTATATTTTTCTCCGTATACGCTGACACTCCCGCCCAACCTCCCGCGCACTTCCCGCGCTCCATTTCGCATCTCTACCAATTCACTCGCTTTATAAACTCTTTCGTTTCACATACATCCATCAACCTGTGTCCGCAACCCCTTTCCTTTGCTATACATCCACAAATCTGGGGGCAGTGGGGGAGTACCATCCCTGCAAACACCATCACTTCCTCCATCCCCCTAAGTCCAATCATTCCCACACATGCGCGACCCCCTTCACCTAACTCCAATCATTCCCGCACCTATGAGATCCCCCGGGGGTGGGGCTTGATTTTCTTGCCAACATCGCCACGCGTCCGGGCGTCCCTGACAGCTCAACCAAAAGCATGACCAGCACGGCGAACAATCCGTTCGATACCATCGCGCCGCAGATAGACGCTACCAACGTCTTACTGGAAACTTACGGCGTTGAACTCTGCGCCCCGGCTCTCACCGCCTGCCAATTTGACCGTTGCGCTCCTTCCCCTGCTGCGGGAAACTGTAATCCCGAAGTGCCTACCGCGTTGTTAGAAGGGACATGACCATGACCCACCACTTTGGAGAGCTTAATCCTCCAACTCGTTTGATGATGACCCCCGGACCCTCCTCGATCGATCCACGCGTTTATCGCGCCTTGGCCTCGCCGCTCGTTGGCCACCTCGATCCCTGGTTCAAGGGCTGCATGGAAGAAACGCAAGTAATGATGCGCGATGTATTTCAGACCGAAAACCGCATTACCTTCCCGCTCTCGGCTTCCGGTTCCGGCGGTATTGAAGCCTCTATCATGAATTCGCTCGAACCCGGCGATGAAGCCGTCTGTTGCGTCAACGGAATGTTCTCCGAACGCTTCCACGTGATTGCCCAGCACACTCCCGCAAAACTTCACCTGGTGGAGGCGCCGCTGGGAAAACCCATCGATCCTGAAGCGGTACGCAAAGTCGTAAAGGGCCGCAAAATCAAGTTGATCGGACTCGCGCAGGGCGAAACGTCTACCGGCGTGATCACCGACATTGATCCCTTCCGCGAAGTGGCCGATGAGTGTGGCGCGCTACTGAGCGTCGACACTGTGGCAACACTCGCCGCTGTTCCTCTCCACGTCGACCGTCAGCGCATCGACATCTGCTTCAGCGGCTCGCAAAAAGCGCTCAGCGCGCCACCGGGCATGTCTCCCATTACCGTCAGCCCGCGCGCCGAAGAAGCCTTCCGTAACCGCAAGTCCAAAGTGCAGAGCTGGTATTTCGACCTCTCGACCGCCATGAACTTCTGGGGCAAGGATCGCCTCTACCATCACACTCCTCCCATCTCGCTGATCTACGCCTTGCGCGAAGCCATGCGCATCACTCTCGAAGAAGGCCTGGAAGCGCGCTGGGAACGCCATAGCCTGAACCAGCACGCGCTGATCGCCGCCGTGGAAGCGATGGGCTTGAAGCTGTTTGTCGAAAATCCGAAAGACCGCTTGCCGACTGTAACTGCGGTTGTCATTCCCGCAGGGATCGACGACGCAAAATTCCGCAACCAGTTGCTCGACGAGTTCAACATTGAAATCGCAGGTGGCATTGGTGCCACCAAGGGCAAGATCTGGCGCCTCGGCCTGATGGGCTACTGCAGCCAGAAACAGTTCGTCCTGCAATTGCTCGGTGCCATGGAGAAGGTCCTTACCGATCAAGGGCACCGCATGTCTCCCGGAGCGGGTGTTGGGGCTGCCGTTGGCGCTTATGTGAACGCGGAAGTGCCCGTCGCCGCCGCGCACTAAATTTCAGGAATTTCCTGATAGGCTGCTACGGCGAAATTGGGATAGCATAATATTTCGTTTCCGCCATGCTGGAAACTGACGTAAATGGCGGCCAATGTCTCCCGGGCGGGGAGAGTGACTGCACACGGTGACCCGAACGGTTCTTTGCAGTTTGACCAATTGGAAGTCGCCCTTGGCCGCTGTCCATTTCCTCTTCGTCTAGTTCGGCGCGGCGCCCGGCGGATTGACACTGCGCCGCGAGTATTGAAGACTGGTAGTTCGCTTTGCCGCGAGCTTTTCTTACCAAACGCTCCGCCAACGAAAGAGGAGAAATCGTGCCTTCCGTTCCCCTGCTAGCCAATACCGGCGCCATGAACACCTTCATCGGCGCATTTGAAGTCACCTCGAAATTGAGCGGCCATGCGTATGACTGCCGCTTCTCGCACATCTGGAACGGAATTGCCACGCGGCACAGCGACACCATCGACGCGAAATTTCTGGTCGATGGCGAAGGAAAAATCGTCGGCTTGCACCACAGTGGATTCGTGGAATTCCGCTCAAAGGCCGGACGCGATCTGACCGACCGCGAAGCCAGTTTTGTCGCTGCCGAATATCTGCGTGAACGCCTGGAAGAAGAAGACGATCGACCGTTGTACGACGTGACGCCCGAAGAAGTGATACGACTCATTGCGCAGGTCGGAATCAAGTAGTCCCTGCCTCTTTGGCCTAAGTATTCCCGGATATTTCTTAATTTGCGGGACGCGGATAACGCGCGAGTTCGTCTTCGGTGCGAAACGCGGCCAATCGTGGATGATGAATTCCATCGCGCCGCACGAAATAAACCACCAGCAACAACAGCAGCGATCCAAAAACCATCACACCAACAGCAGCCTGCAAACCAACCTGTAAATCGCTGATATCCGAAATCCGTCCAACCAGAATCGCGCCGAGCGCGCCAATCAGTTGCGTCACAAACATATAGATTCCAATGGCGGTCGCGTGCGCTCGTTGCGGCGTCAAGTCATGAATCACCGCGGTAATTGGTCCGTGATACCACGACATGAAGTAGCCGGAAACGAACAGCCCAATCAAGACCACCCACTTCTCATCCGATTGAATGGCCAGCAGTAGAAATGGAGCGGCGCACAAAAACGCCGCGGCAATCACCAGAAGTCGGCCGTAAGTGTAACGCTTCTGCAGCAGGTCCGCGAAGTAACCGCCGGAAAGAACACCGAGCACCAGCGAAACCAGAGTAATGATGGAGATAGAAATAGCGGCTTCGCGCAACGTGAAATCCTTGTAGTTCTTTACGAAGTCCGCGCCCCAACTGACCAGAGACACCGCTGAGAACGCGATGCATGTTCCTGCCACGATGAGCGCTACAAAGGCAGGAACCTTGAGGAGTTCCCAAATCCCGGTGAGTTCGGAACGCGGACGCCGACGCGGTTCCTTCAGCCGGAAAGCGGTGATCCCGGGAAGAATACCGACTGCGCCAACAATAATCACTGCCAACTGCCAACCATAATGCGCACCGAGAATTCCGCCGAGCGCAAATCCTGCAGCGCCGCCAAGCAACATGCCCGCGGCGAATACGGATTGCGCAAGCGCACGATGCTCGTAGGAGAAGGAATCAGAAATCATGGTTTGGGCCGCAGGCGCGTAAGCGGCTTCGCCGATGCCGACAAATCCGCGAGCGAACAGCAGGAGCATGAATGTGGGAGCAAGTCCGCAGGCAATCGAAGCGACGCTCCAGAACAACACCGCGTACGCGATGATCTTTGGCTGGCTGAAACGGTCAGCAAGAAACCCGAATGGCATGCTGGCAAGTGCAAGAACGATGAGCAGGACGGTTTGCAGCGCGCCGAGTTGCGCGTCGCTCACGCTGAAATGCTGGCGCAATAGAGGAACAAGTGGATTGAAGATCTCGCGGTCGGCGAAGTTGACAAAATTGATCAAAGCAAGTACAGCAAGGAGTCGGCCGTGCGCATAGGTCAAGCGAGTTGGGGTGGAACTCATGTATTCCTGGCTTCCTTTGACGCGGGCGACCTGACTGCAAACGGAAGTGTACCGCACAGCACCATTTGGTGGATTATATATCGGACATGAGCTTAACTACGCGGGGCACCACAACTAGCGACCGGGTAACAACGGTACTTTCCTATGGAGCGCTGCTCCTGCTCGGCTACCTGGTGATTGAGATCATCAGTCCGTTTCTGGTGCCGCTGGCGTGGTCGGCCGTGCTGGCCATATTTTTTTCACCGCTATATGCCAATCTGAGAAGGAGACTTTCGCCCACGAGCGCGGCAGTAATCAGCACACTGGCGGTGACGATTCTGCTGATTGTGCCCGTGTTGCTGGTGCTGCTGTTTGCCACGCGCCAGGCGATCGAGTCTTCGGCGAAGATTCAGGCGATGGTGGCGAACGGAGCGAGTCTGGCGCCGAGTGACGCCATGGCCTGGATTCGGGCACACCTGCCGGAATCTGCACAGAACGTGGACATCATCGGACCGCTGCGGCAGGCCGCGGAAAAAGTCGCATCGTACATGGCATCGAGCGTCGGATCACTGCTGAAAAATGCATTCTCGTTCGTGATGAATCTTTTCATTTTGTTGTTTGCGTTGTTTTTCATGTTTCGCGATAGTGCCGCCATCCTTCGCGGCGTGCGCCACCTGATCCCCTTTGAGAGAGATCTGCAAGACAGCATGCTGCAGGAATCGGGCGACCTGATTTTTGCGAGCGTGGCGGTGGCGTTGCTGATCGCGGTAATTCAGGGTTTTCTTGGAGGCGTTGCATTTGCGGTGACCGGACTTCCCGCGCCGGTGTTCATGGCGGTGCTGATTGCGTTTTTTTCGATTGTGCCGGTGGTGGGCTCCGCGCTGGTGTGGTTTCCAGCGGCGGCGTGGCTGGTCGTGCAAGGGCACTGGGGGAAAGCCGTGTTGGTGTTGGTCATCTGCGGCGGTGTGGCCGGGTTGGCCGACAATCTGGTCCGGCCGCTGCTGTTGCGCAATCGCACGAAATTGAACGACCTGCTTCTGTTCATCAGCATATTGGGGGGCCTGCAGGTGTTTGGTTTGCTGGGATTGATCGTAGGGCCGACGGTTGTTGCCGCGGCCTTAGGGGTCTTACGGGTGTACATGGACCATCGCGAGGAGATGGAGCGCGAGGCAGCGTAACTGCTTGCGTAACGCGCAGGGTAAATTTGGGGCGAGTTGCCGTGCCGTGTGCTAGAGTACGGCGTCAATGAGTTTAATGAAAGAAATCTCGGAACCAACACTGCAAGAACTGACCGCAACGAAATTGCGGTGGCGCTGCGATCTGTCTCGCATTCCGTTTGAAACGACGGCGCAGGCACCGCGCCGCGAAGGATTTGTGGGGCAGGAACGCGCGCTGCGCGCCTTGAAGATGGGCGTGGAACTCTCCGCGCCCGGCTACAACGTATTTGTGTGCGGATTGGCGGGAACCAGCCGAGGCGGCACGATCGCACAGATGATCGAAGAGCTGCATCCCGAGACCAAGCCGTCATTGGATCGCTGCTACGTCAATAATTTCAAGATCACGGACCGGCCCAGGTTGCTGTCGCTGCCACGCGGATCCGCCAACATTTTCCGGAAAGATATGCAGGCCGGAATCGACTTTTTGCGCCGACGCATCCCGCAAGTATTTGAAGGCGAACCCTTCCAGCGGCAGAAGAGCAGGATTGTAGAGCGGTTTTCGGTCCGCGAAAAAGAGTTGATGGACGATTTCACGCGCCGAATCGCACGCGAGCAGTTTGCGTTGGGGCATATGCAGGTGGGAGCGGTGGCCTTGCCGGAAATCTTCCCCGTGCTCGAAGGACAGATGGTGCCCATCGAGGACATCACGAAGATGGTGCACGAAGGCAAATTGGAAACGGTCGTTGCGGAGGATATCGAGCGGAAATACGAGCAATTTCGCCAGGAATTTACAGTGGTGTATCGCAAAACGCTGACGCTTTCGCGTGAGTTGGCCAGCGAACTGAGTTACCTGGAGCAGGAAGCGGCGTCGGTGCTGGTCGATGGCGTGATTGAGGAGTTGAAAGAAAAATATCCAGGCAACGGCGTTTCCGAATATCTGGAAGAAGTCAGGCAGCACCTGCTGGACAACCTCGGGCCTTTCAAGGAAAGGGAAGGCGAGGAAGAGCAGACCCCCGCGGAAGTTCCGGAGGGATTGCAGAAGCCTTCTGGAATGGAGCGCGATCCGTTCCGGGTGTACGGCGTGAACGTGATTCTGGCGCACAACGCGGAAGACAAATCGCCCGTGATTTTCGAGACGACACCGTCGTACGCAAATCTTTTTGGCACCATCCAGCGCGCCTATGACACACGCGGCGGCTGGTCGAGCGATTTCATGGACCTGCGCGGTGGCTCGCTGCTGCGCGCGGACGGCGGATTTCTGATCATGTATTCGATTGAAGCCCTTTCCGAGCCGGGGGTATGGCGCGCACTAAAGCGCACCATGAACCACAGCCGTCTTGAAATTCAGCCGCTCGAAATGTTCTATCCGTTTACAAGCACGGCGCTGAAGCCTGAGCCGGTAGACATCAACGTAAAAGTGATCCTGATTGGCGACCGCGACCTGTACGAAATGTTGTACGAGTACGAAGAGGATTTCCGGAAGATTTTCAAAGTGCGCGTGGAATTCGATGAAGAGATGCCGATGAGTGATATCGTCATCGAAGAATATGCCGGAAGGCTACGCGGACTAAGCGAAAAGGAAAATCTATTCCCCTTCGACCGTGGAGCGTTCGCGTCGATTCTGGAGTATGGAGTTCGTCGAGCGGGCCGACGGAATAAGGTGACGGCCCGGTTTGTGGACATTGCGGACCTGGCTCGCGAAGCGCATTACGCGGCGGCGGGGGCGGGCGAAAACGTGGTACGCGCTGCGCATGTGCGCGCTGCGATCGCGTCAAAAATCGAGCGGCACAATCTGATCGAAACGCGCATACGGGAAATGGTGGAAGAGGGAACGCTATTGGTGGACATGCACGGCACCTGCGTGGGTCAGGTGAACGGTTTGAGCGTGATGGAGATTGGCGGATACTCGTTCGGCAAGCCAGTGCGAATTACGGCCAGCGCGGCGCTTGGCAAGGCGGGCCTGATCAATATCGAGCGCGAAGCGAACCTGAGCGGTAGGTTTCATGACAAGGGCGTACATATTATTTCAGGGTACCTGCGCAGCAGTTTTGCGAAAGACAAGCCATTGACGCTGGCGGCGAGCATCTGCTTCGAGCAATCGTACTCAGGGGTGGACGGAGACAGCGCGAGCTCCACAGAAGTGTATGCGCTGCTGTCCGCGCTTTCGGAATTGCCATTGCGGCAGGAAATTGCCGTGACCGGATCGATGAACCAGCGCGGCGATATTCAAGCGATTGGTGGGGTGAACGAGAAGATCGAAGGGTTTTTCGATACGTGCCGCATCCACGGATTAACCGGGACGCAAGGAGTGTTGATCCCCGCATCGAACGTAGAAGATTTGATGCTCCGCGAAGATGTGCTGGATGCAGTGGCCAGCGGCAATTTCCATATCTGGCCGGTATCGCGGATCGAACAGGGAATTGAGTTGTTAACGGGAGTGAAGGCAGGGCAACGCAATGGAGATGGGGCATTTCCCGCGGAGACGATATTTGCGAGAGTGGACGAGCGGTTACGGAATATGGCGCGAATGATGAAGGAGTATGAGTAGAAGTTCTGTTTTGGTTCCTGCCGGAAATAAGTCCGATTCAAATTCAGATAGTGTACCCACGGCGTACACCGCGGGCTAACTCGTACCGCGCCTATGGCGATAGTTTGGCGAGGCAAATCGAATTTCGTTTGTGCTGCGTTTGGATCCACAACCCTGAATGCGGAAGTGCGTGAAAGGTGCGTGCCGGGATCGAAGGTTGAAATCCCTCGCCCGCTAACGGCGCTTGCTCAGGATGTCGGCGTTTTAGCCGCTGAGCGAAACTTTGACGATATGCAACGTGCAGAATTAAAACTCGCACCCACAACGGCGAAGGGGCTGGCACCCGAAAGGAGAAGCCAAAAAGAAGTGTCGGCTGGAAGCCGACATTGGGCGGAGAAACCAGTGGAGTTTGTTATGGGTTAGGTTTCGGTGCTACGTAGGCTTTGCGGTGGTCAACACGGTAGGTAGGAAGGGGAGATTTTGCATTAGGTGGTGGCGGAGGGAGGCTCACGTTCACTTCGATGGAATGGATGGCGCCGTCATTTGCGGGAGGGATGAAGGCCAGACTGTATTCGTTGCGGACGAGTTGGGCGACCTGGCGATAAATATCCTGTATGGCCTTGGCATTTTCGGGAAAAAAGACGCGGCCTCCGGTGACTTCGGCCAGAGCGCGCAAGCGGGCATCGGCTTCATCAAAATCCTCTGCGAGTTGCTGGAGCTGTTTTGCGCTGCCCTTTTTGCCATTGCGAATGGGTCCGCTGACGGAAACGCAAAGGATACGGACGTCCCCCGTTTGCAGGCGAGACTGCACAGCCTGAATCGCCTGTTGCGGGCTGGTGTCCACCCCGGTGGACAGGAGAACGATGGTTTTCTTTCCCGGTTGGTTCGCAAGCCAATCGAGAACAGTGTTCAGGCTGGACGAGAGATTGAGTTGGCTGAATCCAAGATTGAAGCGGATGCCGGAAAGAGCGGCCTGTGCCGCAGCCTTATTGTTGGTGAAGGGAAGAATGGGGGCAGGAGAAACGTCGTAGCGCGCAATGGCTACTTGATCGGAAGGGGCCAGTCCCTGCAGCATAGCATCGGCGGCGAAAATGTGCGCGTCTTGCAGGAAATATACCGCAGGTCCAGCTTCGAGTAGCATCAGGATTTGCGCCGGCTCGTCCACCGTGGCGAATTCGGTGATCGGCTGTTCAACGTTGTCGTCGTAGACGCGAAAGTCTTCGCGCTTCAGTCCACGAATAAATTGCCCACGAGAATCGGTGACGATAACACCGACGTTGACGCGCTGCACATCCACGCGAATTGTCTGCGACGGCTGGGCTGGAGCGGGATCCTGCGCGATGGCGTGCGACCAAGAGCAAACGAAAGCGAAAATGAGAATCAGAATTTGGGTCGCGAAGCGCATGGATGGATGAAGCCCCCCTCTCCGGCAAACGAGGGCTAGCA